>NZ_CP013949.1:1047500-5847500 GCF_000296215.2 Bradyrhizobium sp. CCGE-LA001
ATGTCGGCACCGAAGCCGTGATCAAGGCGCAGATCGCGCAGGTCCAGGCCGACAAGAAGATGCCGGCCAAGGACAAGAAGGAAGCTGTCGAGGAGCTCAACGAAGCGCTGAAGACCCCGGCGCCGCAGATCGAGAACAAGGGCAATATCGATCTCATCGCCAGATATTACGACAAGCTGGCCGCCGCGCTCGGCGACGACGAGAACTGAGATCTTGTCCGCTTCCGTAGGGTGGGCAAAGGCGCGACGCGCCGTGCCCACCATCGGCCGCCGATCGCTGTAGATGCTCGGTGGGCACGCTTCGCTTTGCCCACCCTACGAGAGCGGGGTCGGCGCTCGCTCTGCTCGTTTGTCCAGCACGACGAGTGAAATTGCGCCGGACAGACAAACGCAAAAGCCCCGGAGACATCTCCGGGGCTTTCGTCGTTTCTGCGTTCGTCGCGTGATGCGGCTACGTCCGCGTCCGCATCCGCATCATGAAGCTGTCGAAGCTCAGCTCCGCCACCTGTTGCCAGGCGAGCGTCTCATTCCGGTAGGCGGTGAGACTCGAATACATCTTGGCAAAGTGCGGATTATTCTTGGCAAGATCGGCGTAGATCTCGCCCGCGGCGTTGTAGCAGGCCTCGAGCACTTCCTGCGGGAACGGCTTCAGGATCGCACCGGCGACCAGGAGGCGCTTGAGCGCCGGCGGATTGACGTAGTCGTACTTGCCCGTGACCCAGGTGAAGGTATCGCGCGACGCCGTCTCGATCACCGCCTGATACTGCTTCGGCAGCGCATTCCACTTATCGAGATTCATGATGTTATGGCCCTGGCCGGTGCCTTCCCACCATCCCGGATAGTAGTAATATTTGGCGACCTTCACGAAGCCGAGCTTCTCGTCGTCGTAAGGGCCGACCCATTCGGCCGCATCGATCGTGCCCTTTTCCAGCGCCGGATAGATGTCGCCGCCCGCGATCTGCTGCGGCACGCCGCCCACCTTGGCAATGATCGTGCCGGCGAAACCGCCGACGCGGAATTTCAATCCCCTGAAATCATCCATCGACTTGATCTCCTTCCGGAACCAGCCGCCCATCTGGGCGCCGGTCGAGCCGGTCGGAATGCCGACAGCATTGTATTCCTTCAGGAGGGCGTTCAGCATGTCCGTGCCGCCGCCGAAGTGCAGCCAGGCAATATGCGCCCGCGTGTTCAGTCCGAATGGCAACGACGTGCCGAACGTGAAGGCGGGGTTCTTGCCCCAGTAATAATACAGCGCCGTGTTGCCCATCTCGACGGTGCCGTTGGCCACGGCGTCAAGCACCTGCAGGCCGGGGACGATCTCGCCGGCGGCAAACGGCTGGATCTGGAATTTGTTGTCAGTGGCCTCGGCGACGCGCTTGCAGAAATATTCGCAGCCGCCATACAGAGTATCGAGCGCCTTGGGCCAGCTCGCCGCAAGGCGCCACCTCACTTCGGGTGATGACTGCGCGATGGCCGGCGCAGCGACGGCTGTGCTCGCGGCAAGCCCGGCGCCTGTCACTTTCAGAAATTCACGACGTTTCATGCGTATCCCTCCAATGCGCCGATTCCTCGACAAGGGAACGATCTTGGTGTCGTCTTGGCGTCGCCGATAATCGACGTGGTGTTTTAAAGATTTTGGCGTTTCCGAAGGCCCTTGGGGCTCTTTTTGAAATCCGCGCATCGCGGTATGGCGTCAGGATGACGGGTCGGCTCGCGATAATCAAGCGGCGTCGCACCCTCGCACTTGCGAAGCCTAGGCTCGGCGGCCGATTTCGTTGCGAAACGGCCGGCAAGACGTCGAAAACCCCGGAGTCGGCTCAACCTCCGGGGCTCCTTCGCCTTTCGTCGGGGAAGATTTCAGCGCATCATGTCTTGGCGCGCATCCGCGCCATGAAGCTGTCGTAGCTGAGCTCTGCAACCTGTGTCCAAGGCAACGAGTCGTTCTTGAACGCCATCATGCTCGCATGCATCTTGCCGAAATGCGGATTGGACTTGGAGAGATCTGCGTAGATCTCGTTGGCCGCATTGTAGCAGGCCTCGAGCACCTCCTGCGGGAAGCCCTTGACCTGTGCGCCGCTTACGATCAGCCGCTTCAGTGCGGGAGCATTCACCGCATCGTATTTCCCGGTGATCCAGGTGAAGGTGTCGCGCGATGCCGCATCGATCGCCGCCTTGTAATGCTTGGGCAGCGCATTCCACTTCTCGATGTTCATGATGTTGTGGCCCTGGCTCGTGCCTTCCCACCAGCCGGGGTAGTAGTAATATTTGGCGACCTTCACGAAACCGAGCTTCTCGTCGTCATAGGGGCCGACCCATTCGGCGGCGTCGATGGTGCCCTTCTCCAGCGCCGGATAGATGTCGCCGGCGGCGAGTTGTTGCGGCACGCTGCCGAGCTTGGAGAGGATCGTGCCGGCGAAACCGCCGATGCGCATCTTCAGGCCCTTCAGATCATCGACGGACTTGATCTCCTTCCTGAACCAGCCGCCCATCTGCGCGCCGGTCGACCCCGTGGGGATGCCGTAAACGTTGTGCTCTTTGAGCAGATCGTTGACGAGATCCTGCCCACCGCCCCACAGCAGCCAGGAAATCTGCTGCCGCGTGTTCAAGCCGAACGGCAGCGCGGTCGCGAAGGTAAACGCGGGATTCTTGCCCCAATAGTAGTAGAGCGCGGTGTTGCCCATCTCGACCGTACCGTTGGAGACGGCGTCGAGCACCTGCAGGCCCGGGACGATCTCTCCGGCCGCAAACGGCTGGATCTGGAATTTGTTGTCCGTGAGGTCGGCGACCTGCTTGCAGAAATATTCGCAGCCGCCATAGAGCGTGTCGAGCGCTTTCGGCCAACTCGTGGCATAGCGCCACTTGATTTCGGGGGAGCCTTGCGCGATTGCGGGCGCGGCAACAGCGGTGCTTGCAGCCAGGCTCGCGCCTGTCACCTTGAGAAAATCACGACGTTTCATGCGTATCCCTTCCATTGCGTCGATGCGTCGAGCAGGGAACGATCTTGTTGTCGTCTTGTCTTGGTCGAGGAACGACGTTCTTTTGTTTGCGATTTGCTAGCGTTTCCGAACGGCCCTGATGGGCTCTTTTGCTGGAATTCCGATCGTTGCGGTTCCGTCAGCAAGGATGACCGTTCGCCCCGCGATAATCAAGCCGTCCGCCATCTCGCGGCTGCGAATGCGCGCCAGACACAAGTCGGGAGCGTCAGCGATTTGCTACAGGATTGGGCAACAACAAAGGGAGGCTCGCAATGACGGGCAAGAAAGTCGTGGTGGCCGGAGCGACCGGCCTCGTTGGCAACGCCGCGTTGCGGCACTTCGGCACGTCGGAGCCTTGCGACGTCGTGGCGTTGTCCCGGCGCAAGCCGCGCAACCTCTATGGCGCCCGCCACGTCCCGATCGACCTCACCAGCGCTGATGATTGCCGCCGCGCCGCGCCCGAGCTGCGAGGTGCCACCCACCTGATCTATGCCGCGCTCTATGAGGCGCCGCAGCTCGTCGACGGCTGGCGCGATCAGCAGCAGATCAAGACCAACGACGTGATGCTACGCAATCTGATGGGCGTGCTCGAGCCGGCGGCGGCCGAGCTCAGGCATGTCGCCCTGCTGCAGGGCACCAAGGCTTATGGCGTCCACGTTCGCCCGCTCACGGTGCCCGCGCGCGAGGGCCGCTCCGAAATGTACGAGCAACCCAACTTCTATTGGGCCCAGGAGAACTTTCTGCGCGAACTTCAAAAAGGCAAGGCCTGGCACTGGAGCATCCTGCGCCCCGTTCTGATCGTCGGCCTCGCCATGGGTGGCGCCATGGATCTGATCCCCCCGCTCGGCGTCTACGCCGCCATCTTGCGCGAGCAGGGCAGGCCGCTCGATTTTCCTGGTGGCGCCCCGCGCGTGGGCCAAGCCGTCGATGTCGATCTCCTCGCCCGCGCGATCGCCTGGTCGGGCGAGGCAAGGACAGCGCAGAACGAGGCCTTCAACGTCACCAATGGCGACGTGTTCACCTGGGAAAACATCTGGCCGGCTGTGGCGGACGCGCTGGAGATGAAGCCCGGCAAACCGGTCCCGATGTCGCTCGCCAAGGAATTCCCGAGCTGGGTCGCCCCTTGGGACGCCTTGCGCCGCAAACACAACCTGGTATCGCCCGATCTCGCCGAGTTTGTCGGCCTGTCGTTCCAATATGCCGACTACAGCATGCGCTATGGCCAGACCGAATCCGGCCCGCCATCGATCGTCTCCACGGTGAAGATCAACCGCGCCGGCTTTACCGAGATGATGGACACGGAAGACATGTTCCGGAAGTGGTTTCGGCAGGCGAAGGAGGAGCGGCTATTGCCGTAGGGACCGTCGGAGGCAAGGCAGCGCGCTGTGCTTCCGCAAAGGTCGTCCTGCCCGGGCTTGTCCCGCCTGCGCGGCCGAAGCCGTTTCGGCGAGGCGAAGGCCCGGGCATCCACGGAGCAAAGGTCTAAGGCGTGAATGGCCGGGTCAAGCCCGGCCATGACGCAGCGACGTTCTATCCTTTCGACGCGAACGCCGTCTCCATCGCCTTCCTTGCCCTGATCGTCTCGTTATTTGCATCGAATTCCACGTCGCTCCAGCGCACGATCTGGCCATGGGCGACGTCGTGCTTCAGCTTGAGACGATGCGCGAGGCCGATCGGCAGCGCGCCGGTCTTCAGGCTCGCTGCGGCCGGCAGCAGCTTGCCCCACACCGTGTAGCCGCCTTCGCCATCCAGCATCTCGCCGGCGCGCAAGTTGCGTTTGGCCACCGCCGCGACGTCACCGCGGAAGCCCGTGGCCTGTCCGGTCGGCTCGCCTCGCAGCGCGGCCGACAGCACCGAGATGTTCAGCTCCAGCCCGATCAGATGATAAGGCTTGTACATCGCGGCATAGCGTCCGCTGTGGTCCGTTTTGAGGCCGTATTGCCGGAAGCAGTCTGCGGCATAGTCGTTCGGCGCCTCCAGCACGACATAGACGCCCCAGCGCAGATCGCGAAACACCGGCCGTCCGTCGCGCTCGAGCGAGGACACCACTTCCACCAAGCCCGCCCGCTCCAGCACGCCGCCGCGCGAGCGCGGCCGCATGGCGTGCGGCAGATCGTCGACGCCGCAGGGCGGAAACAGCAGGCCGTCCGCGGGCACGTCGAGGGCGCAGGCATTGGCGATCGCGGCCATCTCGATCGCCGATTTGGTGCCGTCGAGGAAGGAGTTGAACATCTGCGGATTCATGCCGGCCGACTGCGCTTCGCCAGCGGTGAGACCGTAATGCTGCCAGACACCGTCAGGCGTCACGTCGTGATAGGCCGGCAGATATTTCGTGCCCTTGCCGGCGGCAACCACGCGAAAGCCGGTGGCGCGGGCCCAGTCGACCATCTCCGCGGTCAGCGCCGGCTGGTCGCCATAGGCAAGCGAATAGACCACGCCCGCCTTGCGCGCTTCCTCCGCGAGCAGGGGGCCCGCCAGCACGTCGGCCTCGACATTGACCATCACGATGTGCTTGCCGGCCGCGATCGCAGCGCGCGCATGCTTGATGCCGACGGCGGGATTGCCAGTCGCCTCCACCACCACGTCCACTGCGCCGCCGGCGATGGCACGCACGCCGTCATCGGTGAATGTCGTCGCCGCGATGCGCTCTGCGTCCCAGCCGACGGTGCGGCACGCCTCGCGCGCGCGCTCGCGGTCGATATCGACGATGATTGGCACCTCCAGCCCCGGCGTGTGCGGCACTTGCGCCAGAAACATCGAGCCGAACTTTCCGGCGCCGATCAGCGCGACACGAACGGGCTTGCCGGCGGATGCGCGGGCCTGGAGGAGGCGGAAGAGGTTCATGGGGTGTCCAGTATGACTATCGTGTCCCGGACGCGGTGCAGCGCTTCTTCAGCGCTGCTCCGCAGAGCCGGGACCCAGAGAAAAACCATCCTTGCGGCATGGGCCCCGGCTCAGCAGCGCATCACTGACGTGCTGCGCCGCGTCCGGGGCACGAGACCGATCTTACTCTGCCGCCTGCCGCGGGGCACGGGCGAGCCGCAGCAGCGCGTCGTCCTCCACCGTCTTGATCGGCGCGAAATCGCGATGCGCGATGTAGTCCGGCCGCGTCGGGGTGCGGATGTAGTTCGAGACCGCGTTCAGCGTCAGGTACACGATCTTGCGCGGATAGGGCGTGATGTTGCCGGCCGAGCCGTGCACGAGATTGCCGTGGAACATCAGCATGCCGCCGGGCTTCCCTGTGGGCGCCACGATGCCGCCCTGCTTGACCAGACGCGTGACCGTGTCCTCGTCCAGCGTCCACAGCGGATAGGACGTGGTGGCGAGATCGTGCGAGGCTTCGAGATCGCCGGCATTCTGGCTGCGCGGCACCAGCATCAGCGGGCCGTTAATCGGCATCACCTCGTCGAGGAAGATCGCGATGTTCATTGCCCGCGGCTCCGGCATGCCGTCGTCGCGCTTCCAGGTGCCGTAATCCTGGTGCCATTGCCAGACGTCGCCGGTGAAGGCGGATTTCGCGTTAATCTTGAACTGGTGCATGTAGACCGGCTCGCCGAACAGCTGCTCGACCGGCTCGATCATGCGCGGATGCGCGCCAAGAATGCCGAAGGCTTCGTTGTAGAGATGCGCGGCAAAGGCGGTGCGCGGCGCGCCGCTCTTCTCGCGCCAGACCTCCGGCCGGTTGGCGTCGTAGATGCCGACCGCCTCGCGCGCGAGCAGGTCGACCTCCTCCGGGGTGAACAGCTCGGGCAGGAACAGCCAGCCCTCGCGGTGGAAGAACTCCAATTGCTCCTGAGACAGTTTCATGGGTCGTCCTCCTTGGTTTTGTTGTTGTCATTCCGGGGCACGCGAAGCGTGAACCCGGAATCCATTTATCCTCCGCGCTTGCCGCCTGATGGATTCCGGGCTCGATGCTACGCATCGCCCCGGAATGACGGCGGTTAAGCCGCCACCTCGTCCGTCGCGCGCAATCTCTCCTCCGTCATCCGTCCTGCGGTCTGCGCATGCGCCAGCGCGGCGCGCTCGGCGGCCTTCGCATCGCCTGCGAGAATGTGCCTGGCGATGACGGCATGCTCCGCCCAGGCGCTGCCGCGATAGTCGAGCTCGGACAGCACCGTCGCCATCGAGCGGCGCATATGCGGCCATTGCGGCGCGATCGTCTCCTCGATCACGGGATTGCCGGCGAGCTGATAGATCGCGCGGTGGAAATCGACGTCGAGTACGATCAGCTCGGCGAGCGCAGTGTTGCGGTCGATGCTGCGCCCCGCGACGAGCGCCGCCTCCAGCCGCGCGCGACCCGCAGCGTCGGTGCCTGCGCGCTCTGCGGCGAGCCGGGCAGCCAGCGCGTCGATGGCGCCGCGCACCTCGTAGAGCTGGCGTATCCGTGAAGGATCGAGCTGAGTCACTTCGAAGCCGCGCCTGCCGCTCTCGGCGACGAGGCCCTGCCGGTGCAGCAGATGCAGCGCATGCGACACCGGCTGGCGCGAGACGCCGAGCTTGTCGGCGAGCTCGTTCTGGCGGATGCGCTGGCCGGGCTGCAGCGTCCGGTCGGAGATCGCCTCCAGGATCCGGGCATAGACCTGGTCGATCAGGTTTGGGAGCGGGTCGAGGGGGATCACGCCGGCAGCTCCGAAGGTAGGGAATACGGAATTCCGTATTCAAAAATACGCGCTGTGGCAGCCGGCGTCAAGCGGTACCGCAGGACGGTGCCGCTCGTTGTGAGGGGACGGCTAAGCTATTGATATTGCTCGCGCCGCCTACTGTGCATGGGGTTGTTTTCGTCGTCTTATTTCTTCTTGCCCTGCTCGATCAGCATCCGGCTCATCAGATAGAGCCGCGGCACGATTGAGTTGGTGTCGATGAATTCGTCGCGGGCGTGATAGCCGAAGCCGGCGAGGCCGAAGCTCTCGACCACGATCGCCTTGCCGCTGCGGTTGGCGTAGCCGGCGTCGGTGGCGCCGCCGGTGATCTCGGTGATGTCTAGCTTGCGGTCGATCTCGGCATAGATCGCCTGGCCTTCCTGCGCCAGCGCGCGGCCGCGATCGCTGGCGACGAAGGGCGGACGGCCCGGCGTGATCGTCACCTTGGTTTCGGTGTCGGGCACGAGCTTGTTCTTCACCTTCTCGTCGAGCGCCGCCTGCAATTTGGCGATGCCGTCTGGAATGGTGAGGCGGACGTCGGCGCCGGCCTCGGCCTTCTCCGGGATCTGGTTGCGCACCGTGCCCGCCTGCGCCGTGGTCCAGTTCAGCTGCGTGCCCGGGATCGACTTGGCGACGTCCTTGGCCTGCAGCAATTGGTGCGCGAGCTCGATCAGCGCGTTGCGGCCGAGATCGGGCGCGGCGCCCGCATGGGAGGCGCGGCCCTTGACCTCCATCTTCGCGGTCGCGGTGCCGCTCGCGCCCAGCAGCAGCGCGTCGTTCCTGGCCGGAGGCGAAGCCGCGGTCGGCTCGCAGGACAGCACCACGTCGTGCTGATCGGCGA
The DNA here is from genome assembly GCF_000296215.2 of Bradyrhizobium sp. CCGE-LA001. Taxonomy (NCBI): domain Bacteria; kingdom Pseudomonadati; phylum Pseudomonadota; class Alphaproteobacteria; order Hyphomicrobiales; family Nitrobacteraceae; genus Bradyrhizobium; species Bradyrhizobium sp. CCGE-LA001. The sequence goes on from NZ_CP013949.1 coordinate 1,055,956, forward strand.
GCTCCGAGATGATCTCGCCCGAGCCGATCGATCCGACCTCCTCGTCCGGATTGAGCGACACGGTGAGCCTGGCATAGTCCTGCCAGCCGGCATCCTTCAGGATCTTGAGCGCATGCAGGATCACCGCGATACCGCCCTTGTCGTCGGCGATGCCGGGCCCATAGATCTTCGTGCCGTCGACGCGGTACGGCTCGCTCGCCAGCACGCCGCGTTGATAGACCGTATCCATATGCGCGATCAGCATCAGCTTGCGGGTGCCGCTGCCCTGGAAGGTGGCGATCACCATGTCGGCGCGCGTGCCGGCGGTGGTCTTGCGCCGCTCGACGGTCGCGCCCAGCGCCTTCAGCCGAGCTTCGGTGAAATCGGCCATCTTCTTCAGGCCCTCGGCATCGCCGCTGCCGCTCTCGATCATCACCATGTCACGTAGCGTCTCGATCAGCGGTGCCTTCTCCTGCTCGGCAGCCGCCTTGATCTTCTCGTCGGAGGCAGCGAATGCGGGCGTCGCAGCGGTGGCGAGGCCGAGCATCGACAGGGCGAACAGCGGAGTGAGGCGGAATGTCATGAGGAATCCTTTCGCGTCTTGAACGGCGGCGGCACTGCGCGCGATTGGCTTGAGCCTAGCATCGCGCGAGACCCGATGCCACGCCGACTGACGCGTTTAGAGCACCTCCACCTCCAGCGCTGCGATCTGCTCGGCATCTGCGATGGTATCGATCGCCGCGATGCGGTCGTCTTTGAAGGCGACGCGGAGCGCGATGCGCAACTGTCCGCCCAGAATGACGGCCACGCCGATCTCGCCGTCGATCAGCGCGGTCCGCGCGGCGCGGGCGCGCCCCTTGTAGAGCTGCGCCACCGCGTCTGCACCGCGGATCTCAGGCAGCGTGCCGAGCCGCACCGCGGCATCATCGGCGCGGAATACGACGTCGGGATCGAGCATGGCGAGCAGGCCCTCGAAATCGCCCTCACGCGAGGCCTTGAGAAAGGCATCGACGATTCCGCGCTGACGCGACAGATCCGTCTCCGGCACCGGCGCGCCTTGCACACGGCGCCGCGCCCGGCTCGCCAGCTGCCGCGAAGCATCGGCCGAGCGTCCGACGATCGGCGCGATCTCCTCGAAGGGAACGGCGAACATGTCGTGCAGCACGAAGGCGAGCCGCTCCGCCGGCTGCAATGTCTCCAAGACGACCAGCAGTGCTGCGCCGACGGAATCGGCCATCTCCGCCTCGCGCTCTCGCGTCTCGTCGGCCGGCTCCGGCACATGCGGACCCATCGGCTCCTCCTTGCGTGACTTCCGCGCGCGCAACATGTCGAGGCAGATGCGCGCGACCACGGTCGTGAGCCAGCCGCGCAGGTTCGCAACATCGGACATGTCGTAGCGGCTGACCCGCAGCCAGGCCTCCTGCACGGCGTCGTCGACCTCGGCGCGGGTCCCCAGCATCCGGTAGGCCACGGCACGTAAATGGTCCCGGCTGGCCTCGAACTGGTGGGTCAGAAAATTTTCTTCAGGATTTTCTTGGGTCATCGGTCACATTCCCTCATCGCGATCCGTCATGCCCATGACGAAGCCAATCCGGCCGATGTGACCGGAACCTTCGAAATTCGACAGATGGAGACGAAAATGATGCACGCCCGCATGAATCACCCGGTCATGGTCCTGCCGGAGGCCATGAATGTCCTTCAGTCCCTCGGCAATCTGACCAAGCAGGGCCTGCCGGAAAAGCTCCTGGAACTGGTGCACCTGCGCGCCAGCCAGATCAATGGCTGCAGCGTCTGCGTGGACATGCATCCGAAGATCGCACGCAAGCTGGGCGAGACCGACGAGCGTCTGTTCGCCGTGTCGGCTTGGCGGGAGGCGCCCTATTTTACAGAGGCCGAGCGCGCCGCGCTGGCGCTGACCGAAGCCGTGACGCGTCTTGCCGATCGCGAGGACCCGGTGCCGGATCCGATCTGGAACGAGGCCGCCAAGCATTTCGACGAGCGCGAGCTTGCAGCGCTGATCGTGGCGATCGCGACCATCAACGTCTGGAACCGGCTCAATGCAACGATCAAGATGCCGATCGGTGTGTGGAAGGTGGCGTGAGACGGGCACCGCCCGCAAGCTCCCTCTCCTCGCAAGCGGGGAGAGGGAAGAGAGCGGCTACTCCGCCAAAAACCTGTTCACCACCTCGCCGAACTCCAGCGGGGCCTGTTCGAACATCCAGTGGCCGGCGTTCGGGATCACCGCCGTCCTGCTGCCCGCGATGTGCTGGGCCAGCACACGCCACATCACCGACAGGCTGCCGGTGGTCGCGCCGCCACCGATCAGCAGCGTCGCCGTCCTGATCGCTTGTGCGTCGCTGAGCGTATAAGGCCGCCGCTGCTCGTTGATCTGACCGAGAAAGGTCAGCGCGTTGTCACGCAGCTGCTGCTTCGCGGCGGCCGGTACGCGCCGCCAGGAGCCGTCGCCTTCAATGCCTTCGTAGAAGTTCTGCAATGCGCCCTCGATGTCACCGGCGCGGATCATCTCGACCGAGCGTACAGTGCGCGTCGCCAGTGATGGGTACGCGGGCGTGCCGTCAGGCACCGGCAAGCTTGCGTCGAGATCGCCGCCCGGCTCGGCCAGCACCAGCTTGCGTAGCAGATCCGGCCGCGCCTGCGCGACGCGAAAGGCGATGTGGCCGCCGCGCGAATGGCCCATCAGGTCGACCGGCCCAGGTGTGACCTGCTCGATGAAGGCGATGGTGTCCGAGACGTGCTGCGCCATCTTGTAGTCGTCGCCGACGGCGTCCCAATGTTCGGGAAAGAAGTGCCGCAGGCTGACCGAAATCACGCGACGGTTCTTCGAGAGCGGGCCGAGCACGGAGTACCAGGTGCGGAAATCCCCGAGCGTCCCGTGCACGCAGACCAGCGGCGGGCCCTCGCCGACTTCGAGATAGGCCATGTCGTAGTTGTTGACGCGGAATGATTGCATGGTCAGCTCGCCAGAAAATCCAGGACGACTTCGGAGTATTTTTGCGGCGCCTGCTCGAACATCGGATGCGTCGCATTCGGGATGATCGCCGTCTTGGAGTAGGGCACATGCGCCGCCAGCGCGTGCAGCACCTTGGGCAGCAGGCCTTTGGTCCGTGCACCCAGGATGAACAGCGTCGGCATCTTGATGGACTGCGCATCCGTCTTGGAGAAGGGCGGGCGATTGTCGCGGACCTGACCGATCAGCGTCATGGCGTTGTCGCGCAGATTCTGCTTCACCATCGCCGGCAGCCGCGGCCAGGTGCCGGCGCCTTCCAACGTGTCGACGAAGACGGCAAGGCCGCCGTCGACATCGCCGGCTGCAATCTTTTCGGCCGAGGCGGTGAAGCGCGCCAGCAGCGGCGAGGGACCGCCGACATGGTCGGGATCGAGGCTGGCATCGAGCTCGCCGCCGGGCTCGGCCAGGATCAGGCGGCGCAGCAGATCCGGCCGCGCTTGCGCCGCGCGAAAGCAGATGTGCCCGCCCCGGGAATGGCCCATGAGGTCGACCGGGCCGAGGTCGAGCTTCTCGATGAAGGCGATGACGTCTTGCACATGCTGCGCGATCGAATAGGTATCACCGAGGCCGTCCCAGCGTGCCGGGAAGAAGTGCCGCAGGCTGACCGCGAGCACCCGGTGCCGCTGGCTCAGCGGACCGAGCACGCAGCCCCAGACCCGGAAGTCGTTGAGCGAGCCGTGCACGCAGACCAGCGGCGGGCGCCCTCTGTCCTCGCCCACGTCGAGATAGGGCATGTCGTAACCGTTGACGTGAAGGCTTTGCATTCCGGGCTCGCGAGATTGGAACTCCTGTGCAAGATTCCCGGAAACCGGGTGGATCGCAACTATTTCCAAGCCTAGATTTCGCAGGAGTTCAAAGAGGGGGCCTGCACGAGAAGCAAGCCAGGAACCAAGTCATGACCGACCAGCATTTTGCCCTGTTCGACACAAGGATCGGCCTCTGCGCCATCGCCTGGGGTCCGCGCGGCATCAACGGCACGCAACTGCCGATGGGCGGCGAGCAGAAGATCCGCACCCGCATCAGCCAGCGCCACCCCGAGGCGACCGAAGCCGAGCCGACCGCGGAGGTGCGAGAGGCGATCGACCGCATTACCAAACTGCTCGGGGGCGAGCCTGACGACCTCACCGACATCCCGCTCGACCTCGACGGCGTGCCGGAATTCAACCGCGGCGTCTACGACATCGCCCGCACCATCCCGCCCGGCAAGACCATCACCTATGGCGATATCGCCAAGCAGCTCGGGGGCGTCCAGCTGTCGCGCGATGTCGGCCAGGCACTCGGCCGCAACCCGTGCCCGATCGTGGTGCCCTGCCATCGCGTGCTGGCGGCCGGCAACAAGCCAGGCGGCTTCTCTGCGAATGGCGGCGTGGTGACCAAGCTGAAGATGCTGGAGATCGAAGGCGCGCTGGTGAACCACACGCCGAGTTTGTTTGATTGACGCTCAAGGTTTCATGCCCTGGACGCAGTGCGGCACGAAGTGCTGCACTGCTGAGCCGGGGCCCAGCGTCTCGGCGACATGGGTCCCGGCTCTGCGGCGCATCGCTGCGCGCTGCACCGCGTCCGGGACACGAGACCGTCTAAATCTTCGCGGCCGTCTTCGGCCAATATTTGTCGCGCAGATGCCGCTTCACCAGCTTGCCCGTGGGCGTACGCGGCAGCTCGGCTTCGAAATCGACCGAGCGCGGGCATTTGATCGCGGAGAGGCGGGTCTTGCAGTAGGCGATCAGGTCGGCTTCGAGCGCCTTGCCGGCACGGCTCATGTCGTGCGGCTGCACCACCGCCTTCACCTCCTCGCCCATCTCCTCGTTCGGCACGCCGAACACGGCGACATCGGCGACGTCAGGATGCGTGATCAGCACGTCCTCGGTCTCCTGCGGGTAGATGTTCACCCCGCCGGAGATGATCATGTAGGACTTGCGGTCGGTGAGAAAGAGAAAGCCGTCCTTATCGAGATAGCCGACATCGCCGAGCGTCGACCAGCCTTTTGCGTTATAGGCCTTCTTCGTCTTCTCGGGATCATTGTGATAGGTGAAGGCCGGCGCATCGGCGAAATAGACCGTGCCGATCTCGCCGACCGGCTGCTCCTGGTCGTTCTCGTCCAGAATCTTGATCTTGCCGACCACGGCGCGGCCGACGCTGCCGCGATGCTCCAGCCATTGCTGCGAGTTGCAGACGGTGACGCCGTTGCCTTCCGAGCCCGCGTAGTACTCGATCAGGATCGGTCCCCACCACTCGATCATCTTGGCCTTGACGTCGATGGGACAGGGCGCGGCGGCGTGGATCGCGCCCTTCAGCGTCGAGACGTTGTACTTGGTGCGGACCTCGTCCGGCAGCTTCAGCATGCGCACGAACATGGTCGGCACCAGCTGCGACTGCGTGACCTTGTATGTCTCGACCAGCTTCAAGAACTCTTCTGCGCCGAAATGCTCCATGATGATGGAGGTGCCGCCGAGCACGATGGCCATCATGTTGAAGCGCAAGGGAGCGGCATGATAGAGCGGCGCCGGAGACAGATAGGTGCTCTCGGCATTCATGCCGCACATGTCGGCGCAGAGCACGCGCAGGAACGCGTTCGGCACGTCGATCCTGTTGCCCTCGAACGCTTTCTTGATGCCCTTGGGCCGGCCGGTCGTGCCGGACGAATACAGCATGTCATAGCCCGCGACCTCGTCTCCGATCGGCGTCGTCGGCTGAGCGGCGGCTTCCTTGTCGTAAGAACGGAAGCCCGGCAGTGGCTCGTCCATCATGTAGAAGATCGGCTCGCCCGGCACGCCCTTGATGAGGTCCTTGATCTGATCGGCGCATTTCGGCGTGGTGATGACGACCTTGGCGCCGCAATCCTTGATGATGTAGTCGATCTCGTCCTGCTTCAGATAGCGGCTGATCGCGGTGTAATAGAGCCCGCTGCGTTGCGCGGCCCAGCACAGCTCCATGAAGGCGAGACGGTTCTCCATCAACAGCGCGATGTGGTCGCCGGCCTTGAGGCCAAGCGAGCGGAACAGATGCGCGCCCTGGTTCGAGAGCTCGTCGAGCTCGCGATAGGTGATCGCCTTGCCGGTGCCGGCCATCTGGTAGGCGATCTTGTCGGGCGTGGTCTTGGCGTGGATGGAGGGATGGGTCATGGCGTTCCTCAAAACGCGAATGGCGAGTAGCGAATGGCGAATAGGGAAGAAGGGCAAACTGCTCTTCGCCTACTCACCATTCGCTACTCGCCACTCGCCACTCACTACTCGCTTTTGCTCTTCTTACAGCCGTTCCACGATCGTCACGTTGGCCATGCCGCCGCCTTCGCACATGGTCTGCAGGCCATAGCGCTTGCCGCGCTGGTGTAAGGCGTGGACCAGCGTCGTCATCAGCTTGGTGCCGGAGCCGCCGAGAGGGTGGCCGAGCGCGATCGCGCCGCCGTTGACGTTGAGACGCTGCGGATCGGCGCCGGTGGTCTTGAGCCACGCGGTCGGCACCGAGGCAAAGGCCTCGTTGACCTCGAACAGGTCGATGTCGTCGATCTTCATGCCGGCCTTCTCTAGCGCGCGCTTGGTGGCGTGCAGCGGCGCATCCAGCATGATCACGGGATCGCCGCCCGTCATGGTCATGTGGTGGATGCGGGCGAGCGGCTTGACGCCGAGCTGCTTGAGGCCGCGCTCGTTCACCACCATGACGCCGGAGGCGCCGTCGCAGATCTGGCTGGCGCTCGCCGCGGTGAGCTTGCCGTTCTCGGCGATCAGCTTGACGCCCCTGATGCCTTCGATGGTGGCATCGAAGCGGATACCCTCGTCGATGTGGTGGGTGTCCTTGCTGCCGTCGGCGCGGGTGATCTCGAGCGGCACGATCTCCTTCTTGAAGTGGCCGGCTTGCGTCGCCGCGATCGCGCTCTGATGGCTATTGTAGGAGTATTCGTCGAGCTCGTCCTTGGAGAGGCCGTACTTCTCGGCCATCATCTCCGCGCCGGTAAACTGGCTGAACACGATATTCGGATATTTCTGCTCGATGCCGGGGCTCTTGTAATTGCCAAACCCGTTCTTGGCCGGCAGCTGCGACGACAGCCCCATCGGCACGCGCGTCATCGATTCCACGCCGGCGGCGATCACGACGTCCATCGCACCCGACATCACCGCTTGCGCGGCGAAATGCAGCGCCTGCTGGGACGAGCCGCACTGGCGGTCGATCGAGGTGCCTGGCACGCTCTCCGGCAGCTTCGAGGCCATCACCGCGTTGCGCGCGACGTTGTTGGACTGCTCGCCGACCTGCATCACGCAGCCCATGATCACGTCCTCGACCAGGGCGGGATCGACCTTGGTGCGGTCGACCAGCTCGTCCAGCACCTTGGCGGCGAGATCGGCCGGATGCCAGCCGGCGAGGCGGCCCCCCTTGCGCCCGCCCGCGGTGCGCGCAGCGGCGACGATGTAAGCCTCGGCCATGTCGGTTCTCCCTGAATTATTGATTGGGTCGGTTGTCGGGAGCGGATTTAAGGGGTGCGTGATCGTTTAGTCAATCGATCAATTAACTCTTGTGATGAGGCGCTGCTTGCGCTTATCTGCGCGCCTCTCGAAGGGCATTCAGGGATCTCCGTGGCTACCAGCGTACCGACCAAGCTCCCCAGCGGCAAAAATTCCACGGCAGAGAAATTGCTCGTGGCCGCGAGCGAGCTGATGATCGAACGCTCGTCGATCGAGATCTCGCTTTCCGACATCGCGCAGAAGTCGGGCGCCAATGCCGCGCTGGTGAAATATCATTTCGGCAACAAGGACGGTCTCTTGCTGGCGCTGCTCGAGCGCAATGCGGCGACCGAGCTCTCCAATCTCGAATATCTGCTGGCGCAGCCGATCACGCCGACGGCGAAGCTGAAGCTGCATATCGGCGGCATCATCCGCGCCTACTACCGGTTCCCCTATATGAACCGGCTGATCCACTATCTCCTGCACGAGACCAACACGGCTGCCGCCGACGAAGTCTCGAAATTCTTCGTGGCGCCGCTGCTCGACTTTCATCGCCGCCTGCTCGCCGACGGCGTCAGCCTGGGCGAATTCCGCGCCACCGATCCGGTGCTGTTCTACACCAGCCTGATCGGCGCCTGCGATCACCTGTTCTTCGGCCGGCACGCAATGTCTCGCGCGACCGGCGTCGGCCCGGTCACCGACGAAGTCTGCCGGCAATACATCAAGCACATGGAAACGCTGATCTGCGGCGGCATCCTCACCCAAGTCGAGGAAGCTGCCGCGGCCGGATAACCCGGCCGAAACTCTCAAGTCTAGAGAAGAAACGCCCAAGGAAAGGTATTTGCGATGCAGTTGAAAGACGTAGCCGTTCTCATCACCGGCGGTGGCTCGGGCCTCGGCGCCGCGACCGCTCGCGCCATGGCCGCCAAAGGCGCCAAGATCGGCGTGATCGACCAGAGCAAGGAAAACGCCGAGAAGGTTGCGGCCGAGGTGAAAGGTGTCGCGCTCCATGCCGACGTCACCAGCGAGGAGCAGATCAAGGCGGCGATCGCGAAGGCGGAAGCAGCGCATGGCGTTGCCCGCGTGCTGATGAACTGCGCCGGCATCGGCGGCTCGCAGCGCATCGTCGGCCGCGACGGCGTCTACCCGCTCGAAAAGTTCGCGCGCATCATCAACGTCAACCTGATCGGCACCTTCAATTGCCTGCGGCTGTTCGCCGAGCGCCTGGTCACGATCGAGCCCGTCGGTGAAGAGCGCGGCGTCATCATCAACACGGCCTCGGTTGCCGCCTACGAGGGCCAGATCGGCCAGATCGCCTATTCGGCATCGAAGGGCGGCGTCGTCGGCCTGACGCTGCCGGCCGCTCGCGACCTCGCCAGCCAGAAGATCCGCGTCAACACCATCGCGCCCGGCCTGTTCTTCACGCCGCTCTTGATGGGTCTCAATGAGGAAGCCCGCAAGAGCCTCGGTGCGCAGGTGCCGCATCCCTCGCGCCTCGGTGATGCCAACGAATACGGCATGCTCGCCGTGCACATGGTCGAGAACCCGATGCTCAACGGCGAGACCATCCGCCTCGACGGCGCCATCCGCATGGCGCCAAGGTAGGCTGCTCTTCCCTTCTCCCCTTGTGGGAGAAGGTGGCGCGTTTCTTAGCGCGCCGGATGAGGGGTTCTCTCCACAATCTCATCTGTGGAGGCAGACCCCTCACCCAAGCGAATTCCTGGCTAGCGACGTACATGCCCTCTCCCACAAGGGGAGAGGGCTCAGCAATTGGCACCGCGATCGGCGGTACTCAGGAGCGCCCCATGTCCCAACCGCTGCTGATCGAGCATAACGACGGCGTCGATCGGGTGACGCTCAATCGCCCCGACAGTCTTAACGCGCTTGATCCGGCGCTGATCGATGCGCTCAACGACTATTTCCAGAGCCTGCAACGCAACCGCGATACCCGCGTGGTGGTATTGAAAGGTGCAGGAAAGAATTTTTGTGCCGGCCTCGATCTCAAGGCGGCGATGGCGCGCCGCGCCGGGCAACAGGAACCGCCCGGCGTCACGGAGTCCTTGGACTCGCAGCGGCGCATCGCCGACATCGTGATGCTGATGCGGCGCTGCCCGCAGCCGATCATTTCGCTGGTGCAGGGCGCGGCGGCCGGCGGCGGGTTTGCGCTGGCGCTGGCCTCCGACATCCGCATCGCGACGAAATCGGCGCGGATGAATTGCGCTTTCATCAAACTTGGCCTCGGCGGCTGCGACATCGGCACCAGCTATTTTCTGCCGCGCCTCGTCGGCGTGTCCGTCGCGTCGGAATTGATTCTGACGGGGCGCTTCATCGGCGCCGAGCGGGCGCTTGCGGTCGGACTTGTGTCCGAGGTCGTCGATGAGGACAAGCTCGACGACGCGGCCGCGCCCTACGTCGACGCGATGATGACGGCCTCGCCCGTGGGGCTGCGGCTGTCGAAGGAATGTCTCAACATGAGCGTCGATGCCGGCTCGCTGGAAGCTGCGATCGCGATGGAGGATCGCAACCAGGTTCTGTGCAGCCGCTCGGAGGAATTTTCGGAAGGCATCAGGGCCTTCCTTGAGAAGCGAAAGCCTGTCTATATCAAGCGCTGAACGATCAAGATCCGCAAAGGACAAGAAATTCCGGGAGACGCAAAATGAGTGGAAGCGCCGCGGCCGTGATGACGAAGCCCGCCTTTCGCAAGGTCGAATGGCTCAAGCGCGACATCGCCATCGAGCGCCGCGATGATGGCACGGTGGTGCTGAAGTCGCGCATTCCGCTGCAGGCTTACGAGAAGCACATTCCGGCCTCGCTGGCGAAATGGGCGCGGGAAGCGCCCGAACGCATCTGGCTGGCGCAGCGGGGCGGGCCCAACCGCGAATGGCGCAAGGTCTCCTACGGCGAGGCCAAACGCACCGTCGATGCGCTGACGCAGGCGCTGCTCAACCTCAAGCTCGATGGGCGGCCGGTCACGATCCTCTCCGGCAATTCGATCGAGCACGCGCTGATGACGCAAGCGGCAATGCAGGCGCGCGCACCGGCGGCTCCGGTGTCACCGGCCTATTCGCTGATGAGCCACGATCACGTCAAGCTGAAATACCTGTTCGACCTGATCAAGCCGGCCGTGGTGATGGTGCAGGATGGCCCGACCTTCGAGAAGGCCCTGAAGGCGCTCAATCTCACCGGCGTCACGGTGGTTCACGTCGCGCGCCCCTGCGACGGGATCAAGAGCGTCAGTTTTGCCGAGCTGGCGGCAACGCCTGTGACCACCGATGTCGAGGCGTCGATCGCACAGATCACGCCGCAGACCGTCGGCAAGCTGCTGTTCACCTCAGGCTCGACCGGCATGCCCAAGGCCGTCATCAACACGCAGGAGATGATGTGCGCCAATGCGGCGATGATGATGCAGGTGCGGCCGCGCTCGCCTGATGGTCCGATCTCCACCATGCTGGACTGGATGCCCTGGAATCACACCATGGGTGGCAATGCCGCGTTTCACCCGATCCTGGTCGATGGCGGCACGCTCTATATCGACGACGGCCGGCCGATGCCGGGCCAGTTCGAGGAGACGCTGCGAAACCTACGCGAGATCTCGCCGACCTATTACGCCAACGTGCCGGCCGGATATGCGGCGCTCGCGGCTGCCATGGAGAAGGACGATGCGCTGTGTCGCTCCTTCTTCAAGAATCTGTCGATCATGGCCTATGGCGGTGCGCGGCTGCCCGACGATCTCTACGATCGCATGCAGGCGCTCGCGGTGAAGACCACCGGCGAGCGCATCGTGTTCTACACCGGCTGGGGCTCGACCGAGACCGCGCCGACCTCGACCGGCACCTATTGGGATACCGAGCGCGTCGGACTGATTGGCCTGCCGTTCCCCGGAGTCGAGTTGAAGATGGTGCCGTGCGGCTCGAAATACGAGCTGCGCCTGCGCGGCGTCAACGTCACGCCCGGCTATTTCGGCCAGCCGGAGCTGACGAAGAAGATGTTCGACGAGGAGGGCTTTTACTGCATTGGCGATGCTGGCATCTTCGTTGACGACGCCGATCCGGTGGAGGGAATCATCTTTGCCGGCCGCGTGGTGGAAGACTTCAAGCTCACCACCGGCACTTTCGTGCATGTCGGCTCGCTCCGCACCGACGCGATCGCGGCCGCGACGCCTGTCGTGCACGACGCACTGGTCGCGGGACAGGATCGCGCCTTCATTGGCCTCTTGGCCTGGCCGAACTTGCACGCCTGCCGTCAGCTCGTCGGCAATCCCGATCTGAGCTTTGCCGATGCGGTGAAGCATCCGGAGGTCATCGCCTGCTTCAAGCGCGGGCTCGAAGCGCACAATAAAGAATGCGAGGGAGCCAGCAGCCGCATCATCGCCCGCGCGATGCTGATGGTCGAGCCGCCTTCGATCGACGGCAACGAGCTCACCGACAAGGGCTACATCAACCAGCGTGCCGGCCTCGAGCGCCGCGCCGCGCTGGTGGAGCGGCTCTATGCGGATCAACCGGACGGGGATGTGATCGTGCTGCGATGAGTGCGCAACTTTATCCCTCGTCATTCCGGGCTCGCGCCAAGGGGCGCGCGCCCCGGAATGACTCCCCAATGAATGGAACGAATAAACGAGGATAGCCCGCCATGAACTTCGATTTCTCCGACGATCAGAAACAGCTCCGCGACCAGGCGCGCAAATTCCTCGCTGAAAAATGCTCGCCCAAGGCGGTGCGCGTCGTGCTCGACGGCAAGGCGCCTTACGATAAGGAGCTGTGGAAGGGGCTGGCCGAGATGGGCTTTCTCGGGGTCGCCTTCCCGGAAGAGTTCGGCGGTGCGGGTGCAGGTCATCTCGAGCTCTGTGTGATCGCGGAGGAGATGGGCCGCGCCAACGCGCCGGTGCCGTTCTCCTCGACGGTGTATCTCGCCGCCGAGGCGCTGCTGATCGCCGGCACCGACGCGCAGAAGAAGAAATGGTTGCCGGCGATCGCCTCGGGCGAGGCGATCGGCACGCTGGCGCTGTTCGAGGGTAAGGGCAATCCGTCACCGAAGAACGTCAAGCTGACGGCCGCGAATGGCGTGCTCAACGGCGTCAAGAAGCCGGTCGCCGACGGCGCCATTGCCGATTTCGCGGTGGTTGCGGCGCGCACGGGATCGAGCGGTCGCGATAGCGACATCTCGCTGTTCCTGGTCGATCTCAAAGCCGGCCGCGCCGAGGTGAAGAGCCTCACCAATCTCGATCCGACCCGGGGGCAGGCCGAAATCACCTTTAAGGATTGTAAGGCCGAGCCGCTGGGAGCTGCCGGTGATGGCTGGAGCATCCTCACGCAGGTGCTAGACCGCGCGGCGGTGCTCTGCGCGTTCGAGCAGGTCGGTGGGTCCGACCGCGCGCTGGAGATGGGCCGCGACTACGCGCTCGACCGCATCGCTTTCGGCCGGCAGATCGGCTCGTTCCAGGCGGTCAAGCACATGCTCGCCGACATGTATGTCTCGGCGACGCTGGCGCGCTCGAACAGCTATTACGGCGCCTGGGCGCTCTCGACCAATGCCGCCGAGCTGCCGGAAGCCGCGGCCGCCGCACGCATCAGCGCGACGCAGGCGTTCCAGCACTGCGCCAAGAACAACATCCAGGTTCACGGCGGAATGGGTTTCACCTGGGAGTTCGACTGCCACATGTACTACCGCCGCGCCAATGCGATGGCGCTCGGGCTCGGCAGCCTCACCTATTGGGAAGACCAGCTGATCGACCGCATGCGCAAGAAGAACGCGGCGTAATCCACCTCTCGTGTCCCGGACGCGATGCGGCGCGAAGTGCCGCGTCGCAGAGCCGGGACCCAGGGGCTGCAATAGACCCCGGATCTGCAGCGCATCACTTCGTGCTGCGCAGCGTCCGGGGAACGAAACCGAGAGATGAGACCATGAACTTCGACGATACCCCGCAGGAAGCCGAATTCCGCGCTACCGCCCGCGCCTGGATCGACGCGAACGCGCCCAAGCAGTACGAGGACGAGCTGCGCAAATCCTCGCTCGGCCGCACCGTGCTGAAGAACGCAGACATTCTCGAGGTCGCAAAGGCCTGGCAGAAGAAGAAGGCCGACGCCGGCTGGGCCTGCCTGCACTGGCCGAAGGAATATGGCGGTCGCGGCTCATCGCCGATCGAGCGCGTGATCTGGCAGCAGGAGGAGGGGCCGTTCGGCCAGCTCTCCCGCATGTTCATCATCGGCCACGGCATGTGCGGGCCGACCATGATGGCGTTCGCTCGCGAGGAGCACAAGCGCACCTATCTGCCGCCGCTGGCTTCGGGAGAGAAGGTGTGGTGCCAACTGTTCTCCGAGCCGGCCGGCGGCTCGGACGTTGCGGGCCTGCGCACCCGCGCGGAGAAGGACGGCGACGACTGGGTGATCAACGGCCAGAAGATCTGGACCTCCGGCGCGCATTATTCCGACTACGGCATCCTGCTCACCCGCACCGATCCGACCGTGCCCAAGCACAAAGGCCTCACCATGTTCTTCCTGGACATGAAGAGCCCCGGCGTCGAGGTGCGGCCGATCAAGCAGGCCAGCGGCGCCTCCGACTTCAACGAGGTCTATTTCACCAATGTCCGCATCCCCGACCATCAGCGCCTCGGTGAGGTCGGTGACGGCTGGAACGTCTCGCTGACCACGCTGATGAACGAGCGCAGCGCGATCGGCGCGGCCGTCTCGACCGGTTTCCCGGAGCTGTTCGAATATTGCTCCAGCCTCGTGCTCGACGACGGCCCGGCGATCGAGGATCCCGCGGTGCGTTCGAAGCTGGCAAACTGGGCCGTGAAGGCGAGCGGGCTGAAATACACCAGCATGCGCGCGATCTCGGCGCTGTCGAAGGGCGAGCGGCCGGGGCCGGAAAACTCCATCGGTAAGCTGGTCGCAGGCTCCATGATCCAGGACGTCGCGACTTATGCGCTGGACCTGCAGGGCGCAAGCGGTGTGATCAGCGGCGAGGATGCCGAACTCGCCGGCCGTTTCCAGGCCATGCTGCTGCGCGCGCCCGGCACCCGCGTCGAAGGCGGCACCGACGAGATCATGCGCAACATCATCGCCGAGCGGGTGCTGGGCCTGCCCGGCGATATCAGGGTCGACAAGGACGTGCCGTTCAACAAGATCCCGACGAAGGGAAGAGGTTAGAATCGTAGGGTGGGCAAAGGCGCGCCACGCGCCGTGCCCACGCATTCTATCGAGGGGAGGTGGTGGGCACGCTTCGCTTTGCCCACCCTACGCACCGCGCAAGGATTGAGAGGTCCGCCATGAATTTCGACGACACCCCGCAGGAAGCCGCATTCCGCGAGACCGCGCGCAAATGGGTCGAGGCCAATGCGCCGAAGGAGTTGCACGCCGAGCTGTCGAAATCCTCGCTCGGCCGCATCCGGCTCGCTCACCACGATATCGTCGATGTCGGCAAGGCCTGGCAGAAGAAGAAGGCCAAAGGCGGCTGGGCCTGCCTGCACTGGCCGAAGGAGTATGGCGGCCGCGGCGCGACGCCGATCGAGAAGGTGATCTGGCAGCAGGAAGAGGGCGTCTACGGCAAGCTGACACAGCCGTTCCAGATCGGCGAGGGCATGTGCGGCCCGACCGTGATGGCGTTCGGCAGCGAGGAGGCCAAGCGCCGCTATCTGCCCAAGCTCGCCTCGGGCGAGGAGATCTGGTGCCAACTGTTCTCCGAGCCGTCGGCCGGCTCCGACGTTGCGGGCCTGCGCACGCGCGCGGAGAAGAAGGGCGACGATTGGGTCGTCAACGGCCAGAAGATCTGGACCTCCGGCGCGCATTATTCCGACTACGGTCTCCTGATCGCGCGCACCGATCCCAACGTGCCCAAGCACAAGGGCCTCACCATGTTCTTCCTGGACATGAAGAGCGAGGGCGTCGAAGTGCGTCCGATCAAGCAGGCCAACGGCATGCAGGAGTTCAACGAGGTCTATTTCACCGACGTGGTGATCCCCGACAGCCAGCGTCTCGGCGCCGTCGGCGACGGCTGGAGCGTGTCGCTGACCACGCTGATGAACGAGCGCATGTCGATCGGCGCGCGGCTCGCGACCGGCGTCCCCGAAATGTTCGAGTTCTGCTCCAGTCTCATGCTGGAGGACGGCCTCGCGATCGACGATCCCGCGGTGCGCTCGAAGCTCGCGAGCTGGGCGGCGAAGTCGAACGGGCTGAAATTCACCAGCTACCGCACCATCTCGGCGTTGTCGAAGGGCGAGCGGCCGGGCCCGGAGAATTCCATCGGCAAGCTGGTCTCGGGCATGATGCTCCAGGACATCGCGACCTACGCCATGGACCTCCAGGGCGCAGCCGGTGTTCTGACCGGCAATGACGAGGAGACGGTGCAGGGCCAGTTCCAGCAGATGCTGCTGTCCTCGCCCTCGATGCGCATCGCCGGTGGTACCGACGAGATCCTGCGCAACATCATCGCCGAGCGGGTGCTGGGTCTGCCGGGCGATATTCGTGTCGACAAGGACGTGCCGTATAACAAGATCCCGACCAAGGGCAGATAGACGACCGGGGCACGAAAGCGAGTTGATTTATGGACGCTAAAGTCAATCAGAACGACCGTATCGGGGTGCTCGAAGAGCTCCTCAACGAGCGCTACTCGGTCCGCGCCTTCCTCCCCAAGGAGGTCGACCGCGCCACCATCGAGCATGTGCTGACGACCGCACAGCGTACGGCGTCATGGTGCAACAGCCAGCCCTGGCAGGTGGTCATCGCCAGTGGCGCGGCCAAGGAACGCTTTCGCCTGGCCATCTACAAGGAGGCCTCGGGGGGACTCGGCGACGATTACGATTTCACGCCGCCGCGCGAATATGTCGGGGTCTATCTCGAACGCCGGCGCGAGAGCGGCTTCCAGCTCTACAACACGCTCGGCATCGCCCGCGGCGACAAGATGGCTTACGCCAAGCAGGCGCTGGAGAACTACAATTTCTTCGGCGCGCCGCATGTCGCGATCATCCACACCAACGAGCCGCTCGGCATCTACGGTGCGATCGATTGCGGCGCCTATGTCTCCAACTTCATGCTGGCGGCGCAGGCGCTCGGCCTTGGCACGATTCCGCAGGCCGCGCTCGCGCGCCATTCCGGCCTGATCCGCCGCCACTTCAACCTGCCTGAGGATCGCCGCGTCGTCTGCGGCATCTCGTTCGGCTATGCCGACCACGCGCACAAGGTCAACAGCTACCGCACCTCGCGGGCCAATGTCCCCGACACCGTGACCTTTGCGGACGAGTGATTCTCGCAGGCACGCAAAGGCGGCCGCGCAAGCGGCCGCCTCGATGTCGTCTCGAACCTGACGATGCCGGCCGTCAGCCGCCGCTGCCGCCGATCACGGCGCGCACGGTCTCGTCGGGCCCGAAGTCCTCGGCGCCCTCGACATAGAGCAGCGCGGCGAGCTTCGAGCGGGCGCGGTTGACGCGGCTCTTGATCGTGCCGACCGCACACCCGCAGATCGACGCCGCGTCCTCATAGGAGAAGCCGGAGGCGCCGACCAGGATCAACGCCTCACGCTGGTCCTGCGGAAGCTTGTCGAGCGCCGTGCGAAACTCCTCGAACTCGAGATGCGCGTTTTGCGACGGTTGCGTCTTCAGCGTCTTGGCGTAGTTGCCTTCGGCATCCTCGACCTCCCGCCGCCGCTTGCGATAGTCGGAGCGGAACAGGTTGCGCAGGATTGTGAACAGCCACGCCGGCAGGTTGGAGCCGGGCTGGAACGAGTCGATGTTGGCCAGCGCGCGAAGCAGCGTCTCCTGCACCAAATCGTCGGCGCGGTCCGCATTGCCGCTGAGCGAGATGGCGAACGCGCGCAAGCTCGGCACGGCCGCCAGGATGTCGTTACGCAGGGAGTCCGTGAGAGGCATTAATCCCTCCCATTGTTGTTGTCGTTGGATCCCCCACCATTTTCAACTTGGGGCGTCGCTCCTGGCGCATCAAGCTTTTTGATCAGCTCCGCGAACCGATCCGGAACCCCCTGCCGCACGACGTCGTCGTACATGGCGCGGAGCTGATGCCCGATCCGGGATTGAATCTCCGGAGTGAGCCCTCCCTTGCCGGGGGTCGTGCTTTTGCTGGCTTGAGACTTGAGATCTTTCATGACCTGTTCCACGTTTCCCCGAGTTAAGTGACTGTAAAATCGAGAAGTTTTCTCAACCGGGAGCCGTTCCCTGGATAGGCACAATGCGACGTGAGATAAAAAGTTCCGCCCCGTGCGGAACTTTTCTTAGCGTAAAGCGTAAACAGCCCAGCAGGGGAACCCGGGCCCCCCGCGTCAAACGCCCTATTGAGGCCGGCCCGAAGATGAATGGAGTGGGGATGTCCCGTTCACAGCTCGTTGCTGAACACTTGCCATTGTTGCGCCGGTATGCGCGCGCCCTGACGGGCAGCCAGGCCTCCGGTGACGCCTATGTCGCAGCCATGTTGGAAGCGATGCTGGGAGATCCGTCGGTGCTTGACGAGAGCCATGGGCCGCGCGCCGGCTTGTTCCGGCTGTTCACCCAGATCTGGAATTCGGTCTCCGTCAATGACGATGCTGAGGTGACGACCCTGCCGATGCCGCCGGAGCGGCGGCTGTCGAACATCACGCCGCTGCCGCGGCAGGCCTTCCTGCTGCTCTCGCTCGAGGGGTTCTCCGAGGAGGAAGTCGGTTTCATCCTCGGCACCGACGTCGCGGAGACGCGGCGGCTTGCCGATACCGCCGGACGCGAGATGGCGGCGGAGATCGCCACCGACGTGCTGATCATCGAGGACGAGACCTTCATTGCCATGGACCTCGAGAGCCTGGTGAAGAATCTCGGCCACAACGTCGTCGGCGTCGCGCGCACCCATGCCGATGCGGTGGCGCTGGCCAAGAACAAGCGTCCCGGCCTGATCCTTGCCGACATCCAGCTCGCCGACGGCTCGTCGGGCCTCGACGCCGTCAACGAGTTGCTCCGCACCTTCGAGGTGCCGGTGGTGTTCATCACCGCCTACCCCGAGCGTTTTCTCACCGGCGAGCGCCCCGAGCCGGCATTCCTGATCTCGAAACCGTTCCAGCCCGCAATGGTTTCGGCGGTCGCGAGCCAGGCCCTGTTCTTCCAGCGCAACTCGCGCAACCGCACGCCGAAGGCGCCGGCGGCGTAGCGAAAGGCTGACTTCGAAACGAGGACGGCGCGCTGCAAGGCGCGCCGTTCTTTGTTTGCCTAGTCTTTTCAGCAGCCTCGGCAGATGCTGCGCATCTTGGCATCGATCTTGGCTTGTTCTGCGGCCGACTCTGTCGGCGGCAGGCTGCCCGACCACGGCGGCGTCGTTTTCGCCCTGAAGACGATGGGCGCCGTGAGGTGAAGACTGTCCTCCTGAATCTCGGCGGGCGGCTGGGGAAATGGCGCAGCCGCTTCCACCATAGCCAGGGCCGCGGCGTCCAGTTCGGTGGAGCCCGTGCTTTCGGCCAGTGCGCTCGAAATCAAATTCCCAGTCCGATCGAGAACAAGCAGGACTTTCGCCGTACCGCCTTCGGGAGACGAATTGCGCGGATAGATCCTCTTGCTGGCCAATCGATTAGAAACTTGCCTCTTCCAAGCATTGATAGAGCTCTCTTGGGTATCTGGGTCCGCAGTCTGCGTATACGCGGGGAGGGGCACCAGCAATCCGAGAAGCGCGGCGAGCAAGGGCAATTTCATCTGTATCGATGCGGATACTAGTCGCCGTCAGGTTGATTGCAAGTCCAGATGCGCGCACCGCGTTTGCGCTTGTGGGCAGTTCAAGGGGCTGCGAAGCACGCTTGACGACGGTTAGATTGCCTCGTTGATATCTCTGGCCGATGACGCTCATCGTTGCCTCAAGCCGCCAGGAGATTTCTCACAATGGACCAGCAGATCCTCGATCGCCTCGCCATCCGCGACCTCGTCGAGAATTGGGCGGTGTGGCGTGATGCCGGGGACTGGGAGCGCTTTGCGACCGTCTGGCACGAAGAGGGCTGGATGTCGGCCACCTGGTTTCAGGGCCCGGCGCGGGATTTCATGCGGGTCAGCCAGGAGGGCTTTGCCAAGGGCGTGCGCATCCTGCACTTCCTCGGTGGCACCAGCATCGACCTCGAAGGCGTGCGGGCCATCGCCCAGACCAAGATGACGATCTCGCAGCGCGCCCTGGTGCACGACGTGCTCTGCGACGTCGTTTGCACCGGGCGCTTCTATGATTTCCTGGAGAAGCGGCAAGACCAATCAGGCATCGGAAAGTGGGGCATCGTCCGCCGCCAGCCGATCTACGAGAAGGACCGGATCGACCCGGTCGATCCCGCCGCGACGCTTCGGCTCGACCAGAAAGCGCTCGCAGCGCTCCCGGAAGGCTACCGCCACCTCGCCTATATGCAGGAGCTGATCGGCTACAAGGTCAAGCGCGATATGCCCGGCCTGATCGGCCCCGAGGTCGAGAAGCTCTATGGCGAGGGGCGGGAGTGGTTGGCGGGGGAGGCCAAATCATCCGACGCAAAGTGAGGCCCAGACAAAAGTAAGGCGCGACTGGCATCACCCCGGCTGTGGTGGGCGTTCGGAGGTGTTCGGATCAGTTCAGAGCAGTAAGAAATATGGAAGTTGAATCAACGGCTTAGATCAGCTATAACGTCCCGCATAGTTCAATCACATTCCGTCCCAAACTGCTCAAATCGGCGATGATGTTAGGGACGTTGTTAGGGACGGTCCATGGCCAGACAATTGCACAAGCTCTCCGCGCGAGCGGTTGAGACTATTACCAAGCAAGGCTACCACAGCGACGGCGGCGGGCTCTATCTCTTGGTCGGCACGGAGGGCCGGCGATCATGGGCGTTCATCTATCGCCAGAGGGGCACGGGAAGACGCAGGGAGCTTGGACTCGGGACGGCAAAGTCGAAGGACCGAGACGGGCTCACGCTCGCCGACGCCCGCCTTAAGGCCGAAGAGAGCCGAGCCGCGATCCGTGGCGGCAAGGACCCAGACGCGAACCGCAAGGCCGCAGCGCTCGCGGGAACCACGTTCGGCGAGTTCGCTGACGCATTTTTGGAATCGATCAAGGCGGGCTTCAAGGGCCGGTTGACGCACGCCGATTGGAAGCGAGACTTGGAAGCGAGGGCGGCGAAGCTCCGGCCTAAGACCCTTCAGGACATCACAACCGCCGATGTGCTGGAAGTCATCTCGCCCATTTGGCTCACGATCAACAGAACAGCCCGTGAGACGCGTTCCCGGATTGAGCGCGTGTTAGAAGCGGCTGACTCAAAGGGCCTCCGGACGGGCCGCAATCCGGCCGCTTGGAAGGCACTAAAGCCTTTGCTGCCGAGGCCGAAGAAGTCGAAGCGGCACCATAAGGCGGCGCCCTACGCGGACGTGCCGGGTATCGTGCAGGTGCTCCGTACGAAGCACGGCGGTGCCGACACCGCCGTGAACCTTGCGGCGGAGTACATCATCCTAACGGCGGTGCGGACCGGCGAAGCCCGCTTCATGCGGAAGCGCGAAGTTAATTTCAAGGACGCGTTGTGGACCATCCCCGCCGAGCGGATGAAAACGGAAGACCATCCGGAGGGCAGGCCGCATGAAGTGCCGTTGTGCGCTCGCGCCGTCGGGATCCTGCGCGCAGCGATGCCCAAGGATCTGGACCCGAGCGCCTACGTGTTCGCCGGGCAGTGGTCCCACGACCACAGCAAGCCGCTAGGCATGAACGCCGTTCTGCACGCGCTTCAGAAAATCTACCCGGCGATGACGACGCACGGTTGCCGGTCCAGCTTCCGGGATTGGTGCGGCGACGAAACCCACGTACCGCGGGAAATCGCAGAGATGGCCCTAGCGCACAAGGTGGGCGACGAAGTAGAGCAAGCCTATCGGCGCGGCACTGCATTGAAGAAGCGGCGCGAGCTAATGGAAGCGTGGGGCCGCTACGTCGAAGGCGAGTCCAGCGTCGTGAAACTTGCTGCGGTCAGTTGAAGTCGGGATGATGGCCGATTGGCTTCGTCAAACTACGAATCTGAGGGTCGGACGTTCGAATCGTTCCGGGCGCGCCAGCACTTAGCGGCTTCTCCCGTGAAAAAATACGAGTGCTTTACGGATTTGCAAGGAAGCGGCACTTGGCTCCGTTGACTGGTCGGCTGCGCCGCTCCTCAGCTCATAACCTGAAGGTCATAGGTCCAAATCCTATCCCCGCAACCAAATAAGTCGCTGTCTTGCCGCGAAAACTCAAGCCGCTTTGGTGAGCGGCTTTTTGTTTGTCGGGAATCGCCACCGAGTCGCCACGCTGAGATCTGCGACTGCCGCGAGCAGGCATCGCTTTTGATCGGTGCACCTGAATGCGCTCAGTGCCGTGTCGCGAGTTCGAATCCCTCTCGCTCCGCCAGCTCCTCTCGCGAACCCCCTCTCCACTTTTATCTTAGGGCTTTTTGCCCTAGTTTTTCGCGCTATTTGCCGACGAACCGTACTGAGCGAATCAGTTGTGCGCCTGGAGCCTTCTCCAATGCCCCTGACTTCTCCGGACCTCTGTACTTTCTGGGCAGGCAACGGACCATAAGACTCATTGAAACTTCAGGAGTTTCACTCTTCGTAAAACAGAAGAGTGCGTTTCTCGCTCGGCTGCCAAGATTGTCAAAAATTCAGTCGTCCGATTAGGATGTTGACAACGTCCGTTTCGGAATCTCAGGGATTCCTCCGCAGCATGACTTGCGAGGCTATTGCCTTCCCGCGGCGGTTGCGGAATCGTTAGCCCACCGCTCGGATCGATGGATTCGCATGTCAGATGAACTTAGCCCGATAAAGCTCAAAGACTTCTTGGCAGCGCTAAACGTGCCGGACCTCGAGCAATTACCTCTCGTACACACCACCGAGAGTTCGCGCATCTTCAGCATTCTTAATCAGGCCAAGCTGAAGGCAACGCCTTGCAACGTGTTTAGAGGTGAGAACCTTTGTTACTTCTTCGTAGGTCGTCCTGCATACAAGTTTCAGCTGAGCGAACCCAACCCATACTACTGGCAACTGCCGATGGTGTTTGTGGTCAAGTTCCACGACGCCTTAAAGTCAAAACGGATTCTTCCATTCGACAGCGGCGCGTTCAAGAGTTCTCGGCTGCCGTCCCATATCTTAGGCTTCGACATTGCAGATTTTGATCTCGCCCCCGATACCTCCCTGGTCACTAGATTGATCTCCACGTTCTACGGGTCCAACGCCAACTACTTCAAGGCCATGGGCATGAAGCCAGAAGCGCTTGAGGAGCGCCACGTTCTGTCTCCGATGCATCTACAAATTTTGTCTCTCGCGCAACTGTACTCTCAGCCGCGCACGTTAGATAGCGACGACAGGAAATCGACCATTGAGCTGCAAATTGAAGGTGATGTGGAGATTGGCGACGGTCACCTCCTCGGCATAATCCTCCCGGATGACTTTAGGCGCTCTGCAGAGATAGTCGCCAAATTGAACTCGTTCGGATGCCAGATCGAGTACTATCCTTTCTATCCACTGCGTAGTGATCATTTTTACTATGCGATTTACGATGGGGTTGCGAGGGTCCTCAAGAATAATGGATACGGCTAGTGCGTATCTCTTCCGCAAAAATGTTGGGAGCCGTGCGATTAACTGAGGCTGAGGATGGGATTGGCATCGCGCTGTTTGGATTCAGCGACAGCAATGAGACTTATGTCGCGGAAACAGACTATGATCTTCGGATAACGAATTTCGCTCCGATCAGGCCGGATGAATACCCGATTGACTACTCAATCACAAAGGAGGCGCGAGGTGCCGCCGTCCATATTGGCGATCCTTGTCCGATACCGTACTGGATTGGCAATGAGCCGGGCCTTGTCCATGGGGACATATCGATACAAGAGTTCGAGGAGCGATTTGGAGATGCTCTGAGGGATGACGGCGTCATAACGGACCTGCGAGAAATAATTGGCAGAAGTCGAACGCAATTTTACCAGAAAGAGCGGCAGCTAGATGCTCAACGGCAGGTCCTTAAAGACTTCGAGGACATCTTTGACGAATACCCCGTTCATTCTCGCTACTGGGTGTCTCGCTTCAAGGCCGCCGTTTTAAATGCGATTCAGTCGGATGACAGCGAGCAGGCGCGGTCGCGATTGCGCGGCCGGATACTCGAATGGGTCAAGCAATTCCGACACAAGACAAACCTGCGCTTGCTTAGCTCTGCCCTTTCCAGCGCCCAACCACACGTGCTGACTTTACTGGAAGTTAAGCTCGTCCTTTTCGACTACTTGGCTCAGCGATTTTCTTCTCGTGATGTCACCTCATTGCGCCGACCGGACGTGCGCGAAGTGATCAATCAGTACTTTCCCATGGGTCTTTACGGCTTCATTACCTTAGACAAGCCTGAAATCCTCCAGGTGCTCGGGGGGTCAGGCGCTGAATTCGCTTATGATGCTCTTTGGAGCGGTAGTCGCATCAATTTAGTGAGCCAACTACTCCGAATGTTTCCTGAAAGTGAGAATGGAGATTTCCACGACGTGATCGTAGCTAGCTCTGTGATCTTTGGATCATCTGAACTGCCAGACGAGGTCTTCGAGCGGGTGCATGACGCCTACAGCAGGAAGCTGTTCGACCTTGAGCAGAACATCAATTACGCTTACCGACTTATTTTTCGCGACAAGCTGTTAGCTGATCAGTGGGCGGAAACCGCAAAAGAGCTTCTGCTCGGGATTGAGGAGGTAAACGGACTATTGAGGTTAAGAGAGGGCGCCTACCGATTAAGCGGGAAAATTCCCGTCGATGAACGTCCGATTGCCTCCAAAGTTGTGGAAGAACTGAGGGCCTACACAGCAACGCGGACCTCCGCACGATGAGTAAAGCTCTGGTTGGCGGGGAATTTGAATGCTCGAATTTCTGAAGTCTGACATCGGTAAGGTGGCGCTGGGGGGAGCCATTGCCGTAGCTGGCCAACTTACCGCCACGTTAATAGGGTGGCTAAAAGAGGCGCGCCTCGCTGCGACCAAGAAACGCAAGGATGCGGAGTATCTCGCAATGCGTCTCGTGCTCGTATTGGATACTCTCGTAGGCGCTTGTTACAACGCAGTCCATGACCCGCTTACCGAGGATAATCAGGGCATCCTCGAAAACACGGTGCTCGACCCGACGCTCACGCTTCCTCTAGATGGCGACTACAAAGCGCTCCCGCGAAGCCTAATGTACGAATTGCTTTCCATGCCGAATAAGCTAGATGGCATCAACGAGGGGCTTTCCGCCACGGCAAACATTTCAGGGCCTCCCGACCACCAAGAATATTATGAGTACCGGGAGGAGCACTGGTCGAAACTCGGTCTCAAAGCGCTCGGACTGATCGACGCGTTGTGCCACCAATACAAAATTCCGCCGCCGGAGCGACCTCCGCATTACACACCCAGGGAATCATTCCGTGAAGTGGTAGCAAAAATACAAGAGGCCAAGCGGGAGCGCAACGAGCGCAACAACGCCACTATCGCAAAGTTGAGCGCAGCGGCGACGCTGCCGACCTGACATGCTCGCATCGCCTTTCTATTCATTGTCGAGTTGCTCTCTTGCTCTTCGTCGTATCGTCGACGACGAGATGGGCTCGAGGCAATCCGACGTCTGCCAGTCAGCCGACGCCAGACATGGCACGCGTATCCTTGGCAAGGAACAGATTGTCTAGTTCGCTTTGAACGTTGTAGTATTTCAACAGCTTGACCTTGAAGGCGGCTAGATCTTCCAACATCAAATCCGTTGAGGCTGGGATAGCCACTCCGAAAAACAGTCCATCTTCCTCGATCATCAAGGATCGGGCGCAAAAGCCGCGCAATAAATTTGTGACCACATCGACCCTTAAGTTCGTTCCGGAATGTGCAAGCTGTTCTGAAAGCCGCCCCGGAGACACAATGTCTAGGCAGGTGAGTTCATACAGGAGCGACGCTGGATATAAAAAAACATCGCTGGCAAGCATGGTAGGGTCGCGTCGGTCCTCGACAACAATACGTTTTCCAGGTAGCCGGGCGTAAGTCAGAGACGCTCCACATCCGAACCGCTCGCGCCACCTCTGAACCCTTTCGTAGGTCTTCTTGGCCCGGCTGACTGAGATGCCGAGATTTTCTTCTACATCAAAGAAATACGTAAGTCGGTCGTGCCACTGCTTATAATCGGGAAAGATGTTCGCAAAGGTGCGAGCTGCTGAAATTTTCGAGATGCCAAAAGTTTCGGGCTGCATCTGCATTGGACTAAATCGTTGAACGCGAATTTCTGGCATCGACGACGGTGGTTCGAGGTGGGAAATAGCATCTATAATGATATCTTGTTCGTCGTAGTCGACGTCGCGTTCCCCAGGTATTCCCCAGAGCAAATTCCACGAAACCTCTATTCCAAAATAGCGAGCCCATTTTAGCAGGTACACATTTTGCAGGCCGGAAATACCCTTCTTAACAATCTTCAGCAAACGCGCACTAAACGATTCAATTCCGGGCTGTATCCCTGTCACCCCCCCTAGGAACAGGCCTCGTATTTCGTCGACGGTCATGTTCCCCTTCACCTCATAGAAGATGTCCAAATTCAGACCGCGACTATGAAGCTCAGGAAAAACAGTCCGTATGTATGATCGAGGCATAATATTATCTACGAACTGAAGCCGTCGTACGTTGTAGCTGCTTACCACCCCCTCAATCAGTTGGATTGCTCCCCGATCATCTTGGTTTGAGTATTCCATGTTGGCGCCGTTCAGCCCGCAAAAGACGCAGTGCTGCTTCGCTCCCCACCAGCAGCCACGGGACGTCTCCAGTGGTATCCGGTGAAATCGCCAGAGCCAATGCCGGTCGATGCCGGTCGTCGCCGCAACTTTGTAAAAGCCGCTATAGTCTGGAATGCCGCTCTCAGCCAGGTTGACTCGGCTCTCAGGCGAACGGACGATCCCAGTCGGGGTTCGCCGAGCCAAGTTCGGAACAGAGGCGATGTCAGCATGCTGTTCTAATGCATCCAGCAGCCTTGGTAACGTTTCTTCGCCCTCACCAGTACAAACAAAATCGATCTCAGGAAGCGCTTCAAGCCAGGCAACGCCCATGTCTGCGTGGAAATTGGCGCCGCCGCATACTATCGGTGTAGCCGGAAACTTTCGCTTTAGCCGTTTGATGAATCCGATAGTAGCCGCTTGCTGCTGGAACGTGCTTGAGAACGCGAATATGTCGAAGTCGGCCCAAGTGTAGAGCTCTTCCAGTCGGGAAAAGAACGTTTCCGAGAGGCGACAAACCGCCTCTAAATCCTCGATCAAGGCCGTGACGTGATCACTCTCAACTCCCTCTCGCTTCATCAGCGCAGCATAATAGTCGGGGCGCGAGATCGGCCGAATGTTAGCTTGTTCGGAGAACAAGAAATTACCGGCGAGGAGGTCGTAGTCGTTGAAGAGTCGGTGATAATTGTCAAAGCCAACGTGCTGTGCATAGAGCACGTTGGCGTATATATCTTCACAGTCGTGCTCGGAACGAGCAAGCCGGCTTTTCAGAGCACCTAGTGCTGCCGATGGTGTTATTGCCAATGCGGAGGGCATGTTGATGAGCGCACACCGCATCGGGGTATCCCCATTAATAGAATCTGATTGTGACAGATCCTCCCATGGGAGTCGCGCTCTTCGTCTTAGCTTGCTCCAGCTCGTTCGCGACTTTCTCGTTGTCTATTGTCACTTTCGAGCCTGACACCGTGAAGGCGTCGAGGGAAATCTCTTGCGTGGTGTTGATCTCAGCCTTCCGCTCCGTAGGTGGCATTCTATCCTCCTTCAACGTTCAGTAGGCACCCGCAAGTACAAACCAACGTGAGGGTGGAGTCAATATGAAGGGCCCGGAGCAAGAAAGCGATCCCTCGCCTTGGTTTTAGGCCAGCTCCGGACCGCGTGCGGTTCGACCCGGTTATTTGATCGACTAATTTTTCGCGGACGTCCGAGACCGCAGCCGTATGCGCCTCATTCAAAAACCCGCGGGAAAACAATCGCATAGCGCTTCCCAGTCATGCTTTCGGGCGCGCCACGTTCCGCCGAATCCCGTTTCCACCCAAATGGCGGAAGTGGTTTGAAGAGGCCTATTGGGCGGGCACAAACGGGGGGCACGCATCCGGCTTCCTGAAGAGTCCTCGTTCCACCATGTACTGAGTCCAGCATGCGGAGCGGGTCCCAAGATTTAGAACGGCACTCAATCGGAGAAGCCCAGAGGCGGTATGGTTCAGTGTAACGTCGATGCCGGCTCCGTGTTCTCGCCATCCCGAAGAACCAAGCTGCGGAAAGTGTTCCAGGCCACGATTCACTGGCGTGGGTTTGGCGGCTACGTGGGGGAGCGCGGGCCGAAAGCAGGTTGGCTGGAAGCTGCTGCAGCATGACCACCCAGCGACGAAAGACTACGAGCCAACAGTCACTTTCCAAGTGGCGACTACAGGAGAGGAGCCCCGGCCATGGCGAGTGTTATCTGCGGGCTGTAATCCAGAAAGCCGCCTGCCGGAGCACGAGCATCGCTCGTTAGTCAGATGGGGCAATGCTTGAAAAAATACAAAAACCAACTACAAAGGGCAATCTTTCCCGGCGCAAAAAGTCAGTCTTTTCAATGAGTAGATCGGGCGGCGGCAGTACCCACCCAACTGTACCAGATTGCTGCTCTCCGGTCCGCCTCACCGCTCGCGCTCAAGGAAGCGCCGCATGCCTGCGGCGATACATCCGCTAGCAGCTCTTCTCTTTAAGTTCACGAAACGAAATGCCTCCGCTGCGTCACCCAATCCGGAGGGAATGGCTTCAACAACGATTTGAGCTCAAGTGTTTTGCTTTGGCGACCATCCAAGATGGACTGGACTAGATCGGGAGCTAGCAAAGTAAGACGGAGCACTCGGCAGACGTAGGACTCGTTCACTGCTTCACGCTTGGAAAGCTCCGCTGCGGAAGCGTAGTATCCAGTTTCAATAAGTCGGCGCCATCGGTGCGCTTTCGCGAGAGCAGTAATAAGGCTGTTGCTTGGTCGGGATCGAGGTGCCGCCCAAGCCTCTACGCCGGCTGGAACTACAATTTGCTTCCTGCCGCTGCTCTGCCTGAAATCGACCGGGATGCTAACTACCAGCTCGCCTCCGTCGCGGCTGAGCCGCACATTCTGTTTGGGTTTAGTGGTCACGCGGCCTCCGCGATTGTCCCGTTTCCCTTCAGGTCCGCAACTAGCGAAGCGAAGCCATCCACCCGAAGGTGCACATCAACCTTTGCAGCGGAGACGACTACCTTGGCGGTAATAAGCTGCAGGATCCGGGATTGCTCAGCCGGGAATAACTCGCCCCAGACTTGGTCAAAATCGACGAGGGCATCGCGGACCCATCGCTCGGTGGTCCCGGGCATGTGGATCCGCATTTTTTTCCAGGTCGCGACGATCAGCTCGGGCGAGGCGAGCACGCGCCGGACTTGGTCGACGACGATTTCCTCAATTTCCCCTGCGGGGACGCGAAATGCCGCGCCTGATGCAGCCGCGCCTTTGATCGTCTGCTGGCTGACGTAATAGCGGTACAGCTTGCCCCGACGGCGGGTATGGGTTGGAGACATTGCCACCCCAGCGGAATCAAAAATGAGCCCTTTGAGCAGGGCAGGGGTCTGCGCCCGGTGCTTTGCAGCTCGCTTGCGAGGGCTCTCCTGCAGGATGGAGTGCACCTGGTCCCAAAGTTTGCGCTCAATGATCGCATCGTGCTCGCCCGGGTAAGCGGTACCCTTGTGCACGGCGTCTCCAACGTAGGTCCGGTTGTTGAGCATCTTGTAGAGCACGCCCTTATCGATCGCCTGGCCGTAGCGATTGCGGACGTCCTTCTGCTTGAGTTCTCGGGAGAGGAGGGTGGCAGATCCCAGAGTCACGAACCTGCGGAATATCCATCGGACGGTCTCCGCATCCTTATCGTTGATCACTAGCTTGCGATCTCTGACCTCGTAGCCGAACGGCGCCCAGCCGCCCATCCACATGCCCTTCTTGCGAGAAGCCGCGAACTTGTCGCGGATGCGTTCGCCGGTCACCTCGCGCTCGAATTGGGCAAAGGAGAGCAAGATGTTCAGTGTCAGCCGGCCCATGGAGGTCGTTGTATTGAAGGACTGCGTGACGGAGACAAAGGTGACCGTGCGTCGGTCGAAAGCTTCCACCAGCTTTGAAAAGTCCATTAACGACCGCGACAGCCGGTCGATCTTGTAGACTACGACCACGTCGACCTTGCCTGCCTCGATGTCGGCCAAAAGGCGCTTGAGGGCGGGGCGTTCCAGCGTGCCGCCGGAGAAACCGCCGTCGTCATATTGATCAGGAACGAGAAGCCAGCCTTCCTGCTTGTGGCTTGCGACATAGGCTTCGCACGCCTCTCGCTGGGCCTCTAGGGAGTTGAACTCCATGTCCAGGCCTTCTTCGCTGGACTTGCGGGTGTAGACCGCACACCGCAGCTTGCGCACGACCGGCTTGCTCATGACGTCCGCTGGCTCTTAAGTCCAAAGAAGATCAGGCCATTCCGGCGCGTGCCCGTGATGGCTATGGCGACCGCAGAAAGCGACTTGTAAGGCCTGCCTTGGTATTCAAAGTCGGCCTCGCGGACCGTTACCCGGTGCTCAACGCCCTTCCACTCCCGAATGAGGCGCGTGCCGCTGACGGGGCGGTCCGAATTTTTGTGCCGAATGCGCTTGCTGCCCTTGGTCGGCAGGTCGGCCGCCAGGGCTTCCAGGCGCCGGACGGTGTCAGCGGACAGTCCACCGTACGCCAGCTCCTGGATCCGGTACGCCAGCCGGCTCTCGAGGAAACGGCGGTTGTAGGGAGGGGGCTCCGAGCCGAACAGCTCGCGCCAGCGCGCCTTTAGCGTACCCACGGGGGCACTCTTAAGGGCCGAAATCTGCGCCAAAACGCCGCCGCTAGCCATCCGTCGTTCTCCATTCCAAAGGCGCAGCATGTCCGCTCTGGTCGGGCGAGATGTCGAGTGAAACATCTCCCTTGTGGTCGGAAAATCCGCTTGCCTTTCGGGCCTGGATCCGGCTGAGGCCGAGCGCCAAAAGCTCGGCGATTTCGGAAATACGGTGCTCTGAGGATGCTTCGGACATGCCCCCAAACTGCTGACCGCAAGATCGCCGTCCAGCAAAATCCATTCAACCTGCAGAGCGTCGGACTTCGTCGCCAATAATCGTACTTGGTCGTGTCGAACAGATTGTGCAGAAGCCGGCGATTTGCCTCGCACTCCCGCAAAAGCAGAAGAAAATCCGCAGAGTGATTCGGGGGACTAGGCATCGCCATGCCGAACGAGAAAGGGACGATTGCACAAACAATCCAGGAGGCCGTCTCGGCTGAGCTTTATCAAGAAGCTCAGGCCGCCCGAATTTCGAGGGGCCGGAGAGGTCGGTTTGTGCTCAGTCCGGGCCTGCACGGATCGCCTGATCCTCGCTACCGAGAATTCCGGTTCAAGGATGCGGCCTGGAAGCTTTTGAAGTCTGAGGTCGAGGGTGACCTTCGAAATATGCTCAAAGCAGGTAAGCTGTCTTCGACTGGGCGCTTCGGGAGCGTTGCGGCGAACGAGCGTTCGATACCTATCTAGCGGTTGGCAGCACATCAAGATCATTGATTGGGAAGAATCAACCGCTCGCGAACAACCAACTGGCGTGCCAATTTTCGACATCCGGATCTCTATGTGCGTTGTGAAGGCGAACCCAACCGAATCCAAGGCCGTCCAAAATGTTGAGCAGAAGCTACCGCGGAAAGAAAGAGTCATCCGTACCCTAGCCGGTCTGATGAAAGCCCATCCTGAAGAACCGTGCCTGACAAAAGCACAACTGAGGAAGAGTGGACTCAGTCAAAGAGAGCTTGAAGACTGCTGGACCAAGGCACTTTCGCGAGCGGGCAATCCGCCAGCTTGGGAGGCATCTGGACGGCGCAAGAGCAGTTGGCTCGCAAAGCTGTCAAAGTCCGACAGGCTCGAGCTCGGCATTTAGCAACATGCGCGAGCCGCGCGTTCCACGTGAAACCAACCGGTTACGCCGGGCTGCGGCAGAGACCTTTTGGAATCGATACACACGTATTGAATACGCTAATTTAATCACAGCGACTATTACGGGCCGCTGAGAACGACATTTTGACCCCGTTCGATTTTTGAAAGGGGTTACCTATGTCAAACAGCTCGTCCCTTGCTCTCCTCACCGAGGAGCAAGCCGCAGATTTTCTCTCATTGTCTGTCCGCACGCTGCAGGCATGGCGCTTGCGTGGCGCCGGCCCAAGGTTTGTGCGCGCAGGCCGCGCGGTTCGTTATCAGCAGTCTGAGCTGATCGCCTGGATCGCCAACAACACGGTCGGGCGGTAGTCCAGGCCATGAAGCGGCATTGGATGCCTCTCTACATTGCCGATTATCTCGCCCACACCGCTCATCTCACCACGGTGGAGCATGGCGCATACCTGCTGCTCCTGATGCATTACTGGATCAAGGGCGAACCGCCAGCGAGTGACGATATCGCTCGCCGCGTCACGCGAATGACGAACCGTCAGTGGGCTAAATCGTCAACCGTTCTGAAGTCTCTTTTTTGCGACGGTTGGCGGCACGAGGTTCTCGACCTTGAATTGGCGAAAGTCATTGAAAAGTCGACGATCGCTTCTGCCAACGCACGCAAGGCGCACGGCGATCGCAAGCCGACGCCAGCCCGCCCGCAAGAGACAAACACACATCACACTCAGAATCACATTGATAGTGATGTTGGGAAGGGACGCGACGCCCCCATTCCAAAATTGGACAGGGGAATTCAGGAAGTGGAGGGGCTTGTCGATGCCTTCCTGAGCGCCCCCGGCTTTCCTGATCGTTCTCGCGCTCCACCCAGCTGGTACAATTTGCTGGATCGTGCGGGCCTCTGGGCCAAGTCCTACCCGGCAAACATGATCCAGGAGACCCGGCAAATCGCCGCGAAGTCGCCTAGCCCAAAGCCCTTAGCCTACTACGAAAAGGTGTTCGCGACCGCATTCGCGCGCCTGCAGCAGCCATTGCCAACCGTATCAACGCCAAGCGCGGAGGCCGCCTATGTCCGACGAAGATCAAACCAACGGCAGTCCATTCGGGAAGTTCTCGATGCACGAATCGCAGCAGCCGAACAAGACCAGCCAGTCCGATGCGACGAAGTTCACGAAGCTACTCCTCGGCTCATACAGCCGGGTGGAGGCCGATGACCCTGAGGTTTTCGCGTCGGCCGTGGTGCGACTGTTCTGCTACTACCCGGTCGATGTCGTGACTCGAGTCTGTGATCCGGTGTTTGGTTTGGCTACGAAGCTGAAGTGGTTTCCTACCCTTGCCGAGATCAAGTCGGAATGCACTGCGGTGTCAGCAGAGTTCGCCCATAGAGAGCGGCGCAAAAACCTGGGCAGATCAATTCCTCCTCCGGTGGACAGGCAGGGCCGTCCCACCATGGAGGAGCTAAAGGCGAAGTATGGACCCAACTGGGGGATCGCTCAGGAAGAGAAATCATCTGGTGGGCCAATGAATAAGCCCGACTGCAAATCCATGACGAATGAGCAATTGGCCAAGCACTACAAGAAGTACGGCTTGGGTGGCTTGATCAAGAAATCTCAGGAGTAGGCGGTTTCATCGAAAGAGATGGTTCGGCAATGAAATGACCGAAGAGGTGTTAACCGCGTTAACCGTGTTAACCTTAGGATTTAGATGGTTCGACTGGCGAGGCAGCGCGGGCTTGAAGCCCGCGTGTTGTTCGATGTGCCTGTCAACCATCGCGTCAACCATGTCAACTGTGTCAACCTAACTTTCGAAGTGCTCCGGCTAGCGCGAGAGCGGGGTGCGAATTACCCGCGGTCGAATTCAAATGCCAGAGGGACCCGTGACCTAGCGCGCGACGGTTATGTCGGTTATCCCGACAAAGAGGATGTGTCTACGCTCTTGCTTCATGCCCGCTATTGACCCTAAGCGGAACTCGTCCAAAGATTCAGGCGTCTTTTCCGGACGCACGAGATCGTGTACTCTTTAAGTAGCTGTCGTCGCAGGCGGGAAATGCCGAATTCCTCGCGGGACTAAACGGACAGCAATCGTGCCATCGGCAGCATTGCACTCGAAAAACCGACTTCCTTTTTCGCCGGTCCTTCAGCATTCGCATTCTAACGCGGGTGCGCGCAAGGCGCGCCCGGATGCTTTGAATCTGAAACGCGGGCCCCACAGCGTGCCTGCGAGGGAGGAGATCTCCATGGCTGACCACCCCACCATTTCGACTGAATATGACCTGGCGTCGCCGACCCTGCCGACCACGATGGTCACTCGCCGCTCGCTCCTCGGCGGGGCCGGCATGGCAGTTGGCGCAGCCGTGCTTGCGTCTCCGCCGGGCATGCCCGGAGTAGCCCCGGCCACGGCGCAGACTGTGGGCGTGGGCGCGGAGGCACGACCCCTGGACGCGGCGTTCAAGCGCCGCGCCTTCGAAGTCCGAGCGGCCTGCGCAAGCAACAACGAGAAAATTCCCATCGCGGCCCACCCGGCGAATGGCGATGAGGCGCGCTACACCAACAAGATCGGCTCCGATACACGGGGCCTGCCGCACGACAAACGCGGCGAAGTGGAGCAAGCTGCATGGCAGGCCCTCGCTACCGCTTGCCAGTCGGGCGATCCCGCTGATTTCGAGAAAATCCCGCTCGGCGGCACGCGCAAACTGGTTAATCCCGTCGGCACGGAGGCCGTCAGTCTGAGCGGCATGAGCCCTACTCAGATTGCGATACCGCCGGCGCCGGCCCTTGCAGGTGCGGAGCGCGGCGGCGAGGCGGTCGAGGTATATTGGCAATCCCTGCTTCGCGACGTTCCGCTTACCGAGTTGCGCGACGACACCTCCAATCGCGACGTGCTTGCAGCAACCGAGGAGATCAACAAGCTTACCGATTTCCG
Organism: Bradyrhizobium sp. CCGE-LA001; assembly: GCF_000296215.2. Classification (NCBI taxonomy): domain Bacteria; kingdom Pseudomonadati; phylum Pseudomonadota; class Alphaproteobacteria; order Hyphomicrobiales; family Nitrobacteraceae; genus Bradyrhizobium; species Bradyrhizobium sp. CCGE-LA001. The sequence continues at coordinate 1,090,205 of NZ_CP013949.1, forward strand.
GGGGCCGAAGTCTGGTGGGCGGGTCACACCCGGTACGCTGTTCCGTGCCAATGCGCTTTACTTTGACCCGACTGACCCGAAGGGCCGCTCCGTTACGCCTCCAGGCGTTTTGGACGGCCCGATGATCTCGCAATTCCTGCTGCGCGACGTGCCCTATGCCGCACAATGGATCAGTGCTCAAATTCGCACCGCGCTGCCCACCAGCGAATTCCTGACCGAATACGAGGAGTGGCTGGCGATCCAGAACGGCACCGCACCGAAACGTCAATTGCAGTTCGACGCGACACCTCGATACATCACGACAGGAAGAGATCTCGCGGAATATATCCACACTGGTCCTGCACTTGGGTGGGCGGCGGCACTTATCCTTGCAACGCCCGGCGGCGGGAAGGACCAACGTTACTCCGGCATGTACCCACCGGCCGAGCCCGTGTCCTACCCGTCGAGCCCGTATCGGAAATCGAAAACCCAGGGGCCTGGGGGTGGCACCTTCGGATTGCCCCATGTGCAGGCGCTACTCGCCACGGGGATCAGCAACTCCGTGCGCGCGTCCTATTGGCAGAAGTATTTCGTGCACCGGGCTGTGCGACCGGAAGCCTACGGCGCTCTGGCACACCATCGCCTCGCCAATGGCGTAAGCGACTACCCGCTGCACGATAACTTCCTGAAATCGGAAGCCCTTGAGCGTAGCAAGGCCAAATACGACACCTATCTTCTGTCACAAACCTATCCCGAGGGCGCGCCCTTCCACTCCACCTATCCCGGCGGTGCCACGAGCGTTGGCGCCGTCACGGCTACGATATTGAAGGCGTTTTTCGACGAGAGCCGCGTCATCGCCAACCCGGTACAGCCCGATCCGGCTGACCCGACGAAGCTGGTGCCCTATAACGGCCCGCCACTCACGATTGGTGGAGAGTTGAACAAGCTCGCGGTAAATTTCGGTTTCGGACGGAATTGGGCGGGCATCCACTGGCGTTCCGACGCTGCCGCCTCAATGGCGATCGGCGAGGAAGTGGCTATCGGCATGCTGCGGGACGAGCGCATGACCCTCCGCGAACCTTTCGACGGCTTCTCCTTCACGTGCTTCGACGGCAGCCGCGTGACGATCTGACAGCAGTCGGGCGACGCCCCCTGCCGTGGGGCGCCACCCGGTCCTGTGCAGAGTAACTGGCGATTGCGACCACCACTGGCGATCCGAGATTAGCGCGCACTAGGGCGCTTGGCGGCAGCTTTGTACATGGCCGCTGTTTGTTTCCTCTCAAGTAGCCCTGATGGAAACAGTCGGGGTCACAGCGCTCGCTCGACCACCGAAAAATGCGGCGAGCGCGCCCAGAAGGAGGGCAAGGGCGCCGAACAATGCGCCCTGCGATACACGCTTCGCCGCGGTGTCGGCCGCCTGCTTTGCCTGCTCTTTGGTCTTCGCCACCGTATCCTTGTACTGCTGCTGATACTGAGCGATTTGACCTTTTGCCTCGTCTTGAGAGATGTTCTGCGCCTTGGCCAAGGCGTCAGCCGCCTTGTCATTCGCAGCAGCCTGTTGCGCAGGGTCGCCATTTAGTGCCGCTCGAATAGCTGTCATCGCGGCGTCACGAAGTGCTGCAGGATCCTGGCTCCCAGAAGCGCTTCGCACTTTGCTTTCGATGGCCGCCATCGGGTCGGCAACGTTATTCAGAGAGGGAGCTGCGGTCTGAACTGCAGTCTGAACTGTTCCGCCAAGAGCCTTTCCTGCTCCACCAAGAGCCGAGGACGCGGTGCTGACAGCGCCACCGATCATGCCCGAGGCCGCCGACGAGAGAAGATAGACCACAGTGAGCGTCGAGACCGCCCAAGATATCAGACCGTGATAAGCCGTCGTCGATTGCGATGCTTTGCCGGAAAGCCGGCCAGCAATGTACCCGCCGAGCGCAGCAGTGACTATTCCCGAGACGACAAACCAAATCCCAGCACCGACCGACATTGAGCCCGCGCTAGGCGCGTCGCCTTGAGCGATATCCATCGCCGATAGACCAACGCCCAGGCCGACCATATTGAGGATAATCTGCATGACCAACCCGATTACGGCGCCTGCGAAAACAGCGCCCCAAGCGACCTGATTCAGCATGATCGTGCGTATGTCGTCGGCAGGAGCGACGTCACTCCTCTGCGGAGGAGATCGATGATTCTGGCGAGGCGCTTCGGTTGCGTAAGCCATGATGTCCATACCTAAGGAAGGAGGGGTTCGTGCGCTAAGCCGGCGTTCATCATCATGTTCCTAATTCGCGCCATGACATCTTGCCCGAGCGCCACACTCCTAATCTTCGTCTGTGCTGTCACCCGTTTGCTTGCCGACGTGCATAGCGCTGCCTCTCAAGCGGAGGGTTATCGTAATTACGAAGCAAAGTGTCTCGCCGTAACGGCCCGAGCAACACGAATGACGACCAACGCTCTCACACACCCCGTTTGGTCGCACCTTATGCGTGGCGTTATCAATGATGTCCCTCAGCCTGACTCCGGCATTCCCTTCACCGCCCAACTCAACATTCCACGTGCCGCCACTTATCCCCGAATACAATGTGAGGCTCCGTGCGCGACTAATGCTTGCGAAAAAATTTAAGAACGATGTGTCGAAGCTCACGTTGAGGCACGTCCCAATAGAGGAGGCACTCATGCAAGGACAATGCTTAGTAGCAGTATACAATTCCCACAACGATGCGGAGCAAGCGTACCGTGCTGTGATCGGATCAGGAGTTCCGGCAGACCATGTTAGGCTGAGCAATCAGAAGGCTTCACAGGTAACAAGCTCCGAACGAGTAAGCGCCAGCTCTGACGGAGAGAGCATCTGGGACTGGCTGTTTGGAAGTGATGTGTCCGAGGACGACCGTCGTGTTTACGAGGGCCATATGGCAAAAGGTGGTGCGGCTTTGTCAGTGTTGGTGGACTCACCTTCGATGGCTGACCTCGACCGTATCGAAGGGGTGCTACAGCAGTACAATCCTGTAGAGGTCCACGAAGAAAACGCCGAAAGGTCCAGTGCAGTCGGAAGCGGCCTACCAGGAAGCGCGGCGGGACAAACAGGATATAGCGCTCAAGACGTAGAACGCGAGAAAGTCATCCCTCTACCCGAAGAAGAACTGAAGGTCGGCAAACGGGCCACGGAGACGGTCAAGCATATACGGACTTATGTGGTTGAGGAGCCCGTGCAAAAGGACGTGCGCCTGCGCGATGAACAGACTGTCATCGAGCGCCGTCCCGCCACCGGAGCTGCGACAGGGCGGCCCACGGAACGCGAATACGAGGTGCGAGAATTGCATGAGGAGCCTGTGGTCCGAAAAGACGTTCGAGCCGGGGAAGAACTGGTCGTTCGCAAGGAAGCGACCGAACGCACCGAAAGGATCGCGGATAAGGTGAAGAAAACCAAGGCTGATATCGACAAATCTGGACGCTAAGTTTCGTCTTCCTCGGCAGCACAGCAAGTCAAGCTTCGGCAGCAACGCGTGAGGGCGGCATCAGTCCCGCCCTCTCTTCCTCCACACTCGTTGAACGGCGGGGCGAAAGCGCGCCGTGTAGACGTGTGCTGACAAAGTTCTCGTGGCCGGGATCGCAAGCTCGCGCGTCGATCCCTTAGCCGCTTTTCGATAGTTTGGCGAACAGTCGGGGAGCGTGGGCTGACATCTCTTAGCGAAGATATACGCTTCCGCTGGTCGCCCTTAGCCGAAAGCCAATCGAGCGCGTGTCATGTCGGCTGTCAGGGGCAAACCGAACACCTATCCGACTTGGCGTCCATCGCTGTTTTTTGACCCAAGGCGGATCAGCTTCACCACCTACCCGCGATTCCTGAGCGCTTTCGTGCGGTGCAGCGGACGCCTCGTTCCCATGATAGAGGCCACAGCTGCCGGACGGGCAATAGGAACTAAGACGACGGGAATGCAATTCTTCTTGGAAGCGCTTCCCTTTGCTGTAGGCGTCGAGTTTCTGGAGCGCGTTCAGGAACCCTTTCAAAGAATTCTACGGGAGGCGCCAATGTCTGACGTCGTAGCAACGTCGCCTATGCAGTATCTTGACAGAGCCACCCGAGCTTTGCAGGCAATTGGAATTGCGCCGCCCCAGGCTATAGAGGCTCCAATTGCCGGGTTGCTGGAGAAAATCACCGCCCTCGATGAAGATCGGATCGTCATCATCGCTCGCACTCTGGGCCAGACCAGCGTCTTCAACGAGGTCGTCCGCGAGCAGGTGCAGGCGATGGAGATCGGCGAACGCTACCGTCAGATCACCGAATCCTTTAACTCCATTCGCGACGATACCAAGAAAATGGTCGACCAGCTGGAAGACCAGAAAATCGATCTTTTCGAGCGCATCAACAACGTTTGGATGAAGCTGTCTCGCGGTGATGTCGCCGATCGCTTCGATGAGATCAGGCAAGTTTATCTAGACGTCACACGCTCAACGAAGGACCAGATCCAGCGGGAGCAGGTCATCCTCGATGCCTACCGCGACTTCCGCGGCGCGCTCAAACATGCCGAGGTCATGGCGCTGGAGGTGCTCAAGATCGCCGAGCAAAGGCTGGAGGGCGCCCAGGCCCAGTTGCAGCAGGCATCTGATGCCGTGGCCAACTTCACAGGACAGGAGGTCTCTGAACGCGCACGGCTCGAACTCGCCCGTGACGAGCAACTCCGGCGTACCCAGGACGAGGAGAAACGCTACCAGATTGCCAAGGACCTCTCGGACAACCTGACGATTGGCTACAACACCTCTGAGGTGGTCATGGCGCGGCTCATGCAGATGACCAACGCGAAGGAGCGCGTCTACGCGCAAGCCGTGACCTTCTTCTCGACCAACGATTCCGTCTTCACGGCTCTGAAAGCCTCGTTTACGGGCATGTTCGGCCTCAACGAGTCGACACAGACCCTGAACGAAATGAAAGAGGGCGTATCCCGCAGTCTCGAAGTGCTCGCCGAAATTGGCGATCAGGTCGGAGAAGCGGCTATTAAGGCAGGCTACGGCCCGACGATCCGCGCCGATGCCGTCAAGAAGCTCGTAGACTCCGTGATCACGTTTCAGGAGCGCTCCCAGGAGATCATCGGTGAAATGCGACAACTTGCGACGCGGAACTCGGCCGAAATCCGTGACGCGGTCGAGGAAGGCAAGCGCCGCATCGCGCGTCTCGTAGCGGAAGGACAGGCATTGCCGGCCAATGGCTGATCAAGCTGCATCGACTGGGCAGGAGCACTTGAAGGCTTCCTCGAGCCTCAATGACGTGATGCTCGCGATGGACGTCGTCGACACGCTGCGTCACCAGGAGAATCTCGTCAGCCGAGAGCTGGGGGAAGAGCAGCGAGACGCCCAACTCCTGAAGCGATTGCGCGAGATCTATCATGGGCAGGGTATCGAGGTGCCCGACCGCATTCTGATGGAGGGAGTGCAGGCCCTCGGGGAACAGCGCTTTGTCTACACCCCGCCTCCTGCCAGCTTCTCCCGCACAATCGCGCTCGCCTGGGTCAATCGTGGTCGCATCGGTCGCCGTGTACTGTCTTTGCTGGCGCTGCTGGCGTTCGGCTGGGGTGCCTACCACTTCGGCGTGGTCGAGCCGGCACAACGACGGGCAGCGCAGGAGCAGGCCCAGGCGGAGCGTACCAGGGTCGACCTTGCCGAGAGGCTGCCGGCGGCCCTGGAGCAGAAGCACGAGGATCTCCTGCGGGAAGCGAAGGTGGCCGCTGCGCGGGAGAGGGCCGACGACCTTTTCGCCGACGGAAAAGCCGCGATTGCCCGTGGCGACGCCGATGGAGCACGGAAGGCCGCCAACGATCTCGACATGCTGCGCACGGAGCTGCGCCGGGAATACGTCCTACGAATCGTGTCGCGGCCAGGCGATGCGACCGGCGTCTGGCGCATACCGCAACGCAATCCAGCCAGCCGCAACTATTATTTGATCGTTGAACCAGTCACGCCCGATGGGCGCGTTCTCAAGCTACCGGTGACGAGCGAGGAGGACGGCCGCACCGTGGAGGTCTCAAAGTGGGGCGTGCGTGTGAGCGAGGCGACGGCCATGCAGGTGCAGCGAGACAAGAACGACGACGGTATCGTGCAGCAGAATAATCTCGGCGAGAAGCGCCGCGGCCAGCTCGACGTGGAATACAAACTGCCGGTTCTCGGCGGGGCGATTACGCAATGGTAAGGCCATGATATCCGGAAGGCAGGCGCTCGCCGAGATCGAACAGTTCATCCAGAAGGCTCGCCAGCAGGAAGCGCAAGTCGAGCGGGCCTATGCGAAGGCGACGGAGGAAGTGGGCCGCCTCCGTCTCCAGCGCACGGAAGCGTTCCGCGAACTCGCACGTCTGAAGCTCGACGCAATCAGGCAGAACCAGGTCGTCGGCGAGCTGGATACCGCGGAGCGCCAGGCCATCAGCCTGCTCCAGAGCCGTCAGCAAGCTTTGCAGCAATTGACCGAGCGCCGGCACGAAGCCGAGCAACAGGTGCGGCAAGCGGAGGCCGAGCGGCAGGCTGCCTTGGATGATCTGCAACGGGCTTTGGCCGATGCGGAGACGCTTCGTAAGAGCGTCGAGGCCAAGATCAGCATCAACCCCGAATGGACTTCTGTGCGGGCGCGAGTTGACGAGATCACCGGACAAGCCCAGCAAGCCGAGAAGAAGGCTATACAGGCGGAGGCCGACCGGGAGGAAAAGCGCCGTCCTTACGAAGCCGATCCTCTGTTCATGTACCTATGGGGCCGGAAGTTCGGGACCGCCGCCTACCAAGCAAACCCGTTCACTCGCTACATGGACCGCCTAGTGGGCGGCGTGGTCCGATATGACAAGGCGCGGGTCAACTACTCTCTTCTTAACGAAATCCCCGAGCGGCTACGCGACCACTCCAGGAGGATCATTGAGAAGCTGCAAGAGGAACGATCCAACCTGAAGGCCTTGGAGCGCAAGGCGCTTGTGGACGCCGGCTCCGAGGTCGCTGAAGCTGAAGTCGCCAAGGCGCGGGACGCGGTAACACGCCGCGAGCGCCAGTTTGAACAGGCACGCGAGGCCCTCGTTGCTCAAGACCGCACTTATGACGCATCGATCCTCGAGGGGGACGCCCCCTATCGTGATGCGGTCGAGTTGCTGGCAGCCGCCGACCAGCGCGAAGACCTGCACAAACTCTACGAGGAGGCTACTCGCACGCCCACCCCGAAGGACGAGGAGATCGTCCGGCAGATTCAGTCTATGGACAAGTTGATGAATTCAGCGCTTCGCCAGGCAGTCGATACTCACAAGAAGCTCAAGGAGCTTGCTCAGCGCCGCGTGACGGTCGAACGCGAATGGGAGCAACTCCGGCATCAAGGCTACGACACGCCTTACGGTACATTCGGCAACGAGGCATCACTCGGAAATGTGCTTGGAGGTATCCTGACTGGTGCTGTCGGGGGGGCGATACTGGGGCAAGTTCTACGTGATGGATTCCACCATGGGCCCAGCCCATGGGACTCGGGCTTCGGCGGAGGGTTGCCGATCCCGCCGCCGGACGGTTTTGGGACCGGTGGGTCCTTTGGGGACGGCGACTTCAGGACAGGCGGATCATTCTGATCCCGTTTGAAGGCGGGAGAACGGAGGCGGATACTCGCTGCGGCGGCGGCACCGAGCCTCAACCCACCCATGAGGCGGGGGTGGGAACCGTTCATCTTCACATGACTGACCAGTACAACCCACGCCGCCTGCACGAAGTCCTTCTTCTGTCCCTTGCTATAGGGGCGGACATATTTGGCTGGTATCAACCTGGCATCGTGACCAAGCAATGCGAGTTTGTGGCTCAGGTGATGTGTACCGACGCAGGCTTCCACCTATCAAAGCATGCAAATCCGCTAAGCCGATCAAACCACACGTCGTGCTGGCCGGCCTTTTTCATAACAACTGATTTGCGAGGCCTGTGAGGTTTTTTCGCAGCCGTTCAAAGGCTGCGCGCAGACTAATGAACACCGCAATAGCGCAATCCGGTCTTCTGATCGTCTAACTAGCAGCGCAGGGCCTCACGGTCGGAGCGGGCCAAGGCGATGGGGAGGTCAACCCGCTGAGCGATCCGATCCTGCAAATGGTAACACCACCGGCGAGCTTGCGGACAGGCCGCGGCAGGTCTGCTGTCTTTTGTTTATCTTCTGCGCTTCTTCCATCGGAGCTTTTCGAGCGCTCTTCGAAACGATCAGCTCCCTTAGCTAGATCGTGCCCCATCTGGCGCTCGTTTTTCGCTTCGTCGTTGGAAGTTGCTTCACGTAAGCCTTCGGCGGCCCGTTCCCGCGCTTTTGATGATTTTCGTTCGGCATTCATTGGTCCCTCCTTCCTGCAAAGACGTCTTCCCGGAAGTGATCCTGGTCGGACGTATCGACGATCCAATCAGATCGCCTGGACATTGTTCCTGGTTCCGTTACGCCTCACAGTGAGCGCGGCGACTTACATCGAAGGGCTTAAGTCGACATTGAAGCGGCCGAGCAGGCATAGACGCTCGCTGAAACGCTCGGAGTGTCGCCTTAAGCACTTGGGCATTGCGGCCATCTTCGCTATCAAGCTCAGTTCCGCACGTTCGATAACCAACCTGGAGCATCGACGATGCTGATCGACTTCACTACGGGTCTGGACTGACAGCGCTCTGCTCATCAAAATTCCGCATCGCATATGCCCAAGTCTCAACATGCCTAAATCCACAAAACCGCGAAATCGGTCTGAACTACGATATTTTCTAATGGGGCATCTCATGTTCGATACCACGACTACCGCGCTAATGCGCGCGGTCCTCAACGGAGTCGGCGAAAGCGTCTCTCATCGCGAGATCGGGCACCTACCCACGTCGCATCGAAGATTTTGGAAGCTGCTAACCGAGGCGAAGTCTCGCCCGAGGTCCTTAGGCAGATTGGCCGCGACGTCCTCTCGCGCGCGCCTACGATGTGGACCTGAAGCGGGACGGGCATGAACTTCCAGGTCACGGTCCTGAAGATCCTCGTGGCTTATCCGGACGGGTTTGCCGCGATGGAGGACCTCAAACGGGACATGGCCATCCTGGCGACCAGCGGTCGCGACTGGGCGGATCGGACCAGGCGCTTGGCGGCGCGAGTACCGGACCTTGACATCTTTTGCCAAGGGCTGGTCGAACGCATCAGCGGGGGCTGGAAGATTACGGCCCGAGGGCGTCAAGTGCTTCAATTTATGGAAGCCCCGCCAGCGGCCGAGCCAGAGCGGCAGGCTTTGATCGATCAGGCTAAAGCAGTACCCGAAACGGAGCCAGTTCCTCGGCTGACTCAGCCCGCAGACCGCGCCAAGAGGCGGCGCGAACGCCGCGAGCGTCGTCGCGAGGCGCGCGAACGGGCGAGGGCGAACGCCTCTTGAGGTGACCTTCGGGCCAAGAAATGCCGGCAGCTGTAATTTTGCAGTCAACTCTTTTCGCGAACGACTCTCTGGCTCCGTAGAGCATTCTCGGCAGCAACCTGCTTGAAGCGATGCCGTGGGATCACGTTTAAGCGTGGAAGGCGGCGTGACCATCGCGCCCCCCGTTTTCTCATGTCATTGAGGAGACTTCGCCTTCGCCTGGGCAGCTAACGCCGCGTCCATGCCAGCTTGCTTGACCCGGTCCACGACTTCGGCGCCGGCGTCGCTGATTTCTGCAACGACCGTGTCCGACGCTTCACGCAGGGCCTGCGAGACCGCACCGGCGCGCCGGCCCAAATCGGCCTTCACGTCGTCGCTGACTTCGCCGATATACTGGTTCTCGATCTCGGAGGTTCGAAATGCGCCTGCGACGGCTGCGCCGATCGCCATGCCCATGACACCCAACACGAGCGGTTGGTTTTCCAGCATGTCTGCGAGCGACGATTTCGCGCTGTTCATCGCATCTTTGTTACCAAGCTTACTGAATTGCTCCTGCGCAAAAGCTACGCCCTCGTCGAACCGATCCTTGACGCTGTCAGCAGCCTGCGAGACCGCGTCGGAAGCGGAGGCACTCGCACCACGTAGGGTCTCTCCGACGCCCAGCGAGCCGTCCTCGTCCATATCGGGTGCAGTTGGAGGCGCCACGGTCTGCTTGACGGCAGATGCTGCGGACCTGAAACCACTCGTCCTGATGTCGGCAACGGGTGCGACGGCCTCCGCCGCCGAACGCGCCACGGTTTTTAGCCGCTGATCACCGGCCAACAGCCACAGCGCTCCGCCTCCGATCAGTGCCGCGGCAAGCGGATTTTCCCGAGCCGCCGTCACAAGGTTGTCGATAAAGCCGGTTCTTGTGCTGCTCATCGCACCATTCCCTTCACGGTGTCCTTGTCCTTCTCAAGCTGCCCGATCGTTTCACGGGGGGCCAGCTGACGCATATCAAACCGGTTGATGCCTATAGCGACTAGCGCCGCGGCAACGGCCGCCGCGATGATTGCCGAGGTCAGATATGATAGCGGCTGCGACCATCCTGCTGAGATCAATGCGGCGGACAGGGCGAACAGAACCATGACGATTGCCGGAATCACCATCACGGCGCCACCGATGATCAGGCCGAGCGCGCCACCGATCTTCTGAAGCTTCTCGCCAAACTCCGCCTTTGCCAAATCGACCTCGTTCTGGAAGAGTTTGGCGAACTGCGACATGGCATCGCCGACCAAGGTCGAGATCTCCCTGAACTCGCTTTTGCTGGTTTTGATATCACGCTCGATGCTCATGGTACGGTGCTGCCCTGAGTGGTTGAGCCTTGTTGTGTTTGCGGGTTGCGGCTTCCGGCAGTCTGAGACCAGGGTTGTTCTTCCGTCGAAAATGAGGTCCCGCCAGCCTTCTGACCGCTTCCCGATGATGAACTGGTGTCGCGCTGCTCTTGGGACGAGGACTGTCCGCCCGACGCTTTCAAGAAACGCACGGCGGCAAACCCGGCCAGCACCGACAGGCCGAGAAAGGCCGCGGGCTGACGCTTGGCGAAATCGGTTGCGCCTTCGAGAATATCCCGGAAGCTTCCGTCCCGAATTTTTTGCGCGGCATCCTCGACATAATCCGCGGCGGAGCCGATGCCGCGTGCGGCGAACGGCACGTCGTTCTCGAAGGCCCGGCCGGCCTCCCGGATGTTGTCTGCGAGACGCTCAACGAAATCGGCGCCCGATCGCTGGTGGTCGCGCGCTTGGCTCTGGATCTGGTCGACGGTGCCGTCCGCGATGCCCTTTGCTGCATCTGCGGCTTCACCGAACTTGTCTCGTGCAAGATCGGCCGAGGCGCGGAAGGCGTCTCCAGCACGCTGCTTCATCTCGGCGCCGGCATTTCCAACCTGTTCCTTCATGTCCTTCGCGGTTCCTTTGTCCTGGTTCTTTGCAAACGGCGTGACATTGTCCGGGTCCAAATCGCTCATGATGTTTTCCTTCAGGTGCTGGTTTGGGAGGGGCTAAAGGCAGCTTTGACCACATCGTCGGCAGCCTCCTTCAATGTGTCGGCCATGTTCTTCGTGATGCGGCTGGCGTGGTTGCCGAGATTGGCCTCGGCGACCTTTTGCGATGCAGCATCGGCCGCCGAATTGGTCATATCCTTGACGGCTTCTAAGCCGGTTTCAGCCGCACTGGCCGCAGCCTGCTTCACCCCGTCGCTCGCCGACCCCATCACCTTGCCTTCGGCCTTCGTCGCCGGAAGAGCGGCGGCAATGATGGCGCCGATTGCGATGCCCAACCCTCCGATGAGGGCGGCATTGTCACTGATGGTCTGGCGCGCCTGATCAGGCGCACTCGCAGCGGCATCCTTGGTCGCATCCATACCGCTTCTCAGCTTTTCACTTGCGAAACTGGCGGCTCTCTCCGCGCTCTCTCGCAGATCTGCGGCGAGGCCGGCCGCCTTTTCCTGCACATCACCAGCTATCCCTGCGGCTCGGCCTTGAGCCGAGGATAGGGTCTCTCTGGCATCGCCCTGAATACCGCGGGCGCTCTCGGTGACCCCCTCGAGCATTCGGCTCGCCTGGTCGATGACCGGGCCGGTGGCGTCTGCGGCGCCATCGCGCACCGTCTTGGACGTCAAGGCGAGCCCGGCGCCGATCATCAGCAGTGGCAACGGCACACCTCGCGCCATCCGTAGCAACGGAACGCCTACGGCCGCGCCCGCAGCCAGCGCGGCCATCGGATTGTCCATGATCTGTTGCTTCAGTCCTTCGACCCATCTCTGGGTCTTGTGGCTGACATAGTCGCTGACTTCAGATTTGATGTGCTGCGGCGACACCTTGTGACGAATGTCGTCGGCGGTCTCCGATATCTGATCCTTCAATCGGCTTACTGTTGACGTTAGTTCGGCGCGGCTGCGCTCGGACTCGCGTCTCAACTCCTCCACAGATCGTGTCATCGGTTCATCCTTTTGCTTTCCTTCTTGGTTTTAAGGACGAACTCACGCTTTATTGAATCGTTCCTGCACAGCATGGCCGGCGCATGTGTCGATCAGCAGGAGTCCGAGCCCGTAGAGAGCAGTGGTTGACGACCGCTAAATGTCGGCAGGACGAGCTGCTGCTTTGCGGACTCAGGCGCGGAAGTAGCCATGGGCGGCAAGCCGCTTCGCGACGACGAAGCGCCGCCGGGAGGTGCGCGAACGCGTCAGAGCGAAGACCTGAAAGAGACCGAGGTCAAGAAAGAGCCGCCGGGGGTGCGGCAGCCCGATTAGTCGTGCGAGGGGCTTCTACAGAGCCGGCAGTGCGCGCAATGGCAAGGACGGGAGCCGGACGCGCGCGGCATCGCCGGCGGCGACCGTCCCGTCGGCCCGCACCACGCCCAATACGCCGGATTTGAATGGAGGGCCCGTTTCCGCCGACGAGAGCATCTGTCGCTTCAGGCCAGCCCGGAAGCGGTCAATGAGAACACAGGGTGTCCGGAGACCGGTCAGCTCGACGATAGCAGAGGGGCCCAACGCGTTGAAGGTGCCGAGCGGCATCCGCTTCAGGTCCAGGCCGGTCGTTGTGATATTCTCACCCATGCGCCCGCTGCGACCTATACCCGTCGGCATGCAGCTTCGCTGGGGTCTTTGCCCTCCTTGGCAGCCTTGGCAGAGCGGCTATTGGCTTCGGTCGATTCCTTCCAGTAGCCGACGCGCGTGAAGATGTGCGACGGCATATAGGCGATCGGACTCTGCTCCCGCTTTAAGGAACTCTGGAAGGCTACTAGCATCCCGCGCTTCACGGTCGGGTGCACGGAGCCATTTGGCGGTCAGACGAAGCAATGTTGAAACAATGCAATCCGATGGTGGAATGAGTGAAGGAGGTTCAGATGCGTAGCTTGGTTTTCGGGATAATGTTCGTAGCGTTAGTGACGATCGGATGCTCATCATTTATTTCGACGGCCCTTTCTGCAAGGCGGGACGCAATATCCTCTGAGCGGTCCACGCTGGCAGCCAACGTTCCCATGTGCACCTTGGCCCGCGAGCCACGGTCTGGTTTGGGCGTGCGTTCTTAAGCGACTCCTTTTCGACATGAGTCGGCGTCCAAGGTTCGATCAGCTTGGTAGCGCGCCTTGCGAGAGGATCTACCTATATAGCTCATGCCCAGATGCACCTGGGTGCAAGAGCCGCTAAAATGCGAGGTCCGCATGGGCTCTAAGTGGGATGAACCCGCACGCACGAGGCTCTTCCCTCTAATGGACGACGACCGAGCAGACGCCAGCCGACCGGCCCGGGGAAGCTGTTGGCGACGCACAAAGCGCGGCTCTCGTCCGTTTCGAGAGCAATTTTCTGGGCAAGCATAACGTCGCCTTGGGCCAAGCCACCTAACGGGACGAAACAACGCCCCGTTCCGAGCCACCCGTATTCATCTATCTCATGGACATTAGCGGACGACCCCCGATGGATGCGGTACCGCTTTCCAGTATCGCATCCCACGACGTCGAAGTACCCCTTCCTATCGAAGTCACCCCTTTGCTGAGGCGAGAGCCAGGAACGCAGAAGGCGCAGCGCGCGAGCGTGAACCGTTTTCTCATCCTTGGCTGCTTGATAGAGCTTCCCGACGGCCGAGCTTCGAAGGGTCCACAAGCCGGCACGACGAGACCTTCTCTTCATGATCGTCATCCACCGACCAGCCGGGGGAAGAACAATGTCTCTTCGGCGGTCGGATCAAACGTCGTGATCCTGGTTACCTCACCCGGTCCCCTCCGCACAGCTGCGGTATATCCCTTCTGGGTGAATTCCAGAAAAAGGCGCTCCGCCTCTACTAAGGCATTTGCACTGGAGTTGTCGAAGAAGTGCCGGCTGTCGCCGGTGTGATCCATCACGATCTGCATTGCCATGCTAAGACTCCCGATTGCACCTCGGAAGGAATGTGGAGGCTGAGACCTCGTTCCTAAGTTCGTGAAAGTCCGCGGGCTTTTCATTGCGCGCTCCATTTGGCAGGGCGGTTTAATCGCCGATTGGATCAATGCCCTTCCGTGCTACGAGGTGCCTCGTTGACATTGTGGGACGCTACGCCGGGCCATCCTTCGCTTCTGCCTTAGTTTGCTTCAGGAAGTTGCAGAAGGTCGGAGCGCAGGCAAGCGCGTTGCGCGGAATGGCGCCATCGAACAGACGACTCGACGGCGCATTCTGAGGATCAGGCAGCGCTTAGTCCGGCAGGTTCTCTGTCAGAACGTCTACATTCATCTCGAGCTTATGCGCCCTAGGAACGGATCGCCTGTCGCTGTCGTTACCCACCATGGAAAAGAAGCGCCCACTAGACGAAGATCCGCGCGAGACGCCGCTGGATGACCCGCGGCAGCAAACTGACGCACCCAATCATAAGCAGACGAACGAGCCGTGGAAGGGCAATCCTGAGAAGGATCAAATCCCTCCGGACCGGCCGGATATCGACTTGGAGAAATGGCAGGAGAGCAACACCCATTAGTAGGGAGCAGTTTCATTTATCGTACCCGCGAATACCTCGAGTGCGCCGAGAACTGCGCCCAGCTCGCGGAGCAGGCCCCAACAGCCCCCGCGGCGCGCCGCTATCAGCGCATGGAGGCGGCGTGGCGCGCGCTCGCCGAGGAGCAGCAGTGGCTAGACGGGGAAGTGCCGCCAGTAGGCAGACCGAATTCATCGGCGCTACATTTATGACGCCGCACAATCGCGCTTGGACTTCTTCCCGGCAGCCGACTTGGATTTCAACGGGCGGGTAGAGACCGACGCCCAGCCAGGAGGAACCATCCCCTGTTAGGACAGCTTGGCATCCAAATCGGAAGCAATATGTCCAAAAAGATACCGAACACAGAAGCCGATGCGGGCCATCAGGTCCACCCACGTCGTCACGATGCGGGAAGCGGCGCGAACGAAACTGCTGATGGATTGGATGCAAGTACCGAAGCATTGCGCCATGCTGTGGAAGACACGCCATCGGGCGCCATGCCGGAAGACATTGAGGTTGTCCCGGTATTTGACCGCGCAGACTTAGCGCCCCAAATATAGGTGCATCATGGTGAGGAAAAAGCATGGCATTATTATCGAAACACCCACGGAAGCGCGTCAAGCTGAACGCGGGCCCTCCATCCTCGTACTGCTCGTCATCAGCGTAGGTGTCGCGGTGGCCGGTATGGCCATTGTCTGGTTCGTGTTCTTCCGTACCTAAGAGTACGCTTTTAGCTCGGCTGCTTTTCGAGCCTCACATGGAATTTGCCTGCCGAACTGCATTGATTGCGAGCCGGGGTAAGGTCAGTCACAACGGCATGAAAGCAATCGCAGGGAGCACTTCTCCGATCAGTCTCAACAACGCTTGCTATTCGCTACCTCTCTGCGCCAAGGTGAGCGCGGTTCATCCGAAGGCGATGCCGGTGATCCTGAGCACGCCAGAGGAAATCGAAACCTGGATGCGTGCACCTTGGAACGAGGCCCAGGCACCGCAGCGGGCTATGGATCGTGGCCCGTGGTATGAAGGAAGACCCGGCCGCAGCATGAAGCACGCCGAACCCCGCTCCTACGCCGACTCCGAAGCCTGTAGCGCGCCAGCTAGTCCAGCTCGACGCCAGCATCCAGCCGGCCCAGGACGGCCGCATCTACATTGGGAAGATCAACGCGCCGTTTCTCTCCACCCTGAAGGGGAGCGGCAATGAGTTCGCCACCGGCATCAAGTACGCCGTCCAGCAAGGCTGGCTCGAGCTGCACGAAAGCGGGACCTATGTGCGGCTGAAGCCGGACCGGACAGCAAGAGTCTGCTTGCCAATTAACGCAACCTAGCAGGCTGTGATCGGGCCTTATTTATCATCTGAACTCTCACGGACCAGCCGGGCAACTCTTCGGGTACCTTCCCAAACCTCAACGGACGGATGGGCCTCTAAGAATTTCTCGGCTCTAGCCTGGGCGTCTTTGTCGGTCTGGCAATCGATTTCATAAACCGCACGAGCGACGCCGTCTAAATCTACCGCATACGCAACATATCGCATTGCAATCTCCTCAAGGATAGGAGGCTGCACCCACGATTCATCCGCAGAATTATCGTTCCCAGCGGCCCGCAAAGAAAACGGCCCCAGCTACTGGCGGCGGCTGGGGCCGTTTGAAACGCTCCGACAAGCAGAGGGGGCCACTGGACCGGAGCACAGAACCAAAACGGTCGCTTGCGATGTGTTCCTAGGAAAAAGAGGCCACGCCTTGCGAGAACCGGCCCATCGC
The DNA here is from genome assembly GCF_000296215.2 of Bradyrhizobium sp. CCGE-LA001. Taxonomy (NCBI): domain Bacteria; kingdom Pseudomonadati; phylum Pseudomonadota; class Alphaproteobacteria; order Hyphomicrobiales; family Nitrobacteraceae; genus Bradyrhizobium; species Bradyrhizobium sp. CCGE-LA001. The sequence continues at coordinate 1,106,761 of NZ_CP013949.1, forward strand.
CAAACGCGCGTTCGAACGATGGGCCGTCCCGGGTGGATGTCGCGAAGCTGGGTTGATCCATCGCGCCACAGACCGAAATCTAAATCGTCTTGGTCCGCGAGTCGTTCCTGGCCGGCCGCCGACTGAAGCCGCCTACTCTCCCGGCCGCTTCCGAGTGTCTAAGCTACCCACAATCCCACCACTTCGGCGCAAGGCAGCTTCGCTTTCGGCAAGGGTGCGGTAGCTCTGCTCCATGGCGGCGAGATGGACCCTGCAGGGCACCTCTGCCAGCGAGTCTTCATTCAAGGAAACCGGCCGGTGTGACGTAACGGTTGGGAAGGCGAACAGCACGTAGTGCAGTGCAGTGCCGGTCGATCCGGCAATCAGGACAACCCACTTGGTCCATCGCGTCTCGAATGCGTGCTTTTGACCGGGACCTGATCCGCGGAGGGCATTATGGCCATCGGTCATGGGTACCGCGCAAACAGGCCGAACACATGGCTGCTCCGACCAATCCTGCGACGTGAAGCTTCTCCTTGCCAACCCTGAGCCGTCCACACATGGCCCATAGCTGGGCTTCGCAGCGGTGTCGCTGAGGGCTGCTTCTGACCCGTCGGCGACATAGAGTCAGCCGGTTCTGCGCCCATTGCGACCTCATTGGCTAAATTGAAATCTGGCGAACAGAGTGCGGGGCATTAACTTTTGAGAACGACAGACTGTCTCCGCGTTTTTTAAGTTCGGTAATCTCAAACCCAACGGTTAGGACCCGTAAGCTCCGAGGTGTGCTATGCAGCGTCGTCGTCGGTTTAAGCAAATCCTGTCCCTCGAAGAACGACTTGCCCGAGAGTCCGAGCGGCTGCGAAAAGAAGCTCAATCCCTTCCCCCTGGCTTCAGGCGAGACCAATTGCTACGCAGGGCTCGGCAATGCGAAACGGGTTCACACGTAAGCGAGTGGCTGCAGTCGTCGGGCTTACAGCCGCCAACCTGACCAACCATTCTCTGGATTGACCTTGGAGCTCATCGTTGTCCGCCAGAGGGCGTCCTCACGTTCGGGTTAGCTCTGCGCTGAGGACTTTCAGGAGAAACTCCGGTCTCCAGGATTTTCCAACGTTGACTGCATCGCGCAGTACAGGCGCGGCTTGGAGATCGGCTGCGATGTAACCGCTTGCCAGAATGAAAGGTACGGACGCCGCTTGGAGGACCTCCGCCACTGGAGTGACCCATTGCCCAGCAAGGTTCACATCGAGAATGGCAGCGTCAGGCCGTTCCGCGTTTAGCATCGCCAGAGCAGCATCAATATCTCGGGCAGGGCCGAGCACCCGATAGCCGGCGAACGTTAGAACATCGTGGAGTTCCAACGCGATGAGGTACTCGTCTTCGACAACTAGGATCCGGGGAGCGTCTTGCACAAGGTGTCCTGAGGTTCAAGCCTCCACAGGCGCGGTGATGTGAACCCTTAAACCGGTCGGCTCATACTTCAGTTCCACCGCGCCACCTAAGCCCTGCACGCCACTGAGATCGATCAGCCTAGAGCCAAAGCCGGAACGGGTGGGCGGCGTGACGGGCGGACCGTTTTCCTCTCGCCAATCGATATGAAGGACGGCTTTACCCTGCTCCTCCGAAATGCGCCAGCTCAGGTGCACGAGTCCCTCGGCCTTCGAGAACGCTCCATATTTCCAGGCATTGGTGACGAGTTCATGCAGAATGAGGCTCATCGGCATAATCTGTCGTGATTTAAGACGCACTGCTGGCCCTGCGGTCACGCGGTATCGCTCCGGACCTGCGCCTTGCAACGATTGCTGAACCAGAGCGCCCAAATCGGTTTCGGCGCTGCTGGCCAAGGCGAGAACCTCGGCTTCGGCCACAGCTTGGAACCGCCCCAAGAAGGCTTCGCGGTACTCCTTGGCCGAGCGACCTTCCACATCGGTCTGATTGGCAAGAGAGCGAACGATCCCGAGGAGGTTTTTCATCCGATGGCGGGTTTCAGCGAGGAGAACGTCTTTTTGGACTTCTCGTTGCCTCCTGTCAGTCACATCCTCGAACAGGATGAGAAGGCTGGAGCTATTATTGTCGGGGTGAACCAGACGACGCGCGCTGACGAGCATTGTGCGCTTGCCGATTGTCGGGAACTCGGCTGTCACTTCGTAGCCGACAACAGCGGTCGATCGGGGAATAATCTCGCTCACGAGGTGCCTGAGTTCGGGAATGTCCCATTGACGGCCACCAAGCGCAAACAGGCTCCGTCCAACCGTGTCGTCGCGTCCTACCCTGAAGGTTTCGTAGAACCCGCGATTGGCCGTAAGGACGCAACCGGCCGAGTCAAGCACGAGCAGGGGCTCCTCCAGGGTGTCAACGATCCCCTGCGCCTGGACGTGCTCGCTGCGCAGAAGCCGGTACAGGTCTTCGAGATTCATTTTGCCGCTCACCTTTCGGGGTTCCGCTAGGCTATTACGGGGCGTGATCGTCCACAAACGAAATTGGCCCGGTTGTTGGTACCTAATGCTTATAGGTTTCCTTGGCTCCTTTTCTTGCCCTAAGCCTCACGAATTGAGACTCCGTACCCGCAGTTCATTGGAAAAGAGAACCGGACCCCAATCTTGCCGCAGCGAGCACGGTGGCTCCTGCACTGCCATCAACGCAATGTGGTACGGTAGACGCCAAGGAGACGACCCTGGACCAGGAGGACGATGGCTCTCGGGCCTGCGGAAGATCGTCCGCTTTGGGACAAGCAGAAAGGCGGGCGTGCCTGCTGCAACTAAGCCGGAGTTGTGCGTGGACCGAGAAATGGAAGTCCGACATTTACAGCAAGCCCAGCGACACATCGCGCAAGGTGAGCGGCACATAGCGGAACAGGAGCAGCGCATCGCACATCTCGCGTGCAGAGGGGCGGACACGAGCGAAGCGCAAAGGCTTCTAAACAACCTCTTTGCCACCCAGATGCTGCACATTGCACATCGGGAACGCATCTTGCGCGCGCTAGAAGAAGGGTAAAGCTGCGTATCGGCGGTATCTAAGGTCCGTATCTGGAGTATAGCAACTCAGTGGGCATACTCTTTGATATCGAGACCCGAATGGGCCGGGAGATCGGCGTTGGTGCAGTCGGCAAGTGCTAGGAACCGTTCGGCGAGGTTTCCTTTTTGCCCACTTTCCTGCATAGTTTGTGGATGGCAAAAATAAAAGTGAGCTTCAGACCACTTCGCAAATCTGAAGGCAATTGGACAATCGTCGCCGAGTACCCAGGTGCAGAAGTCCGAGAGATAACGGGTTTTACAAGCAAAGCCGAGATTGACGACTGGATGAATGGAGAGCGTCGGATCGCTTGGCTCCGATCACAGGGCTACGCGAAGTGAACTCGGTCACTCAGCTTTCGCGTAGGCTTAGCATTCTGGGTATCGACCTTAATATTTTCCGCTTGCCGGCAAACGAAGCCACGCAACGCCGCTATGATCGATGGATGTAAGGATTCTACGCAAATGGCGGTTTCTCGACCAGCGTTCCGATCAGTCGTAACAATGCTTGCTGTTCGGGTCCCTTCCCATCGCGCAAGAACTCGCCCAACTCGATGTGAGATAGCCGACCACCAGAGGGCGCATTGGGCTGATGAATGATGAAAGCGTAACCGTTTGCAGGCTCGCGTGCGATGAACCAGGCGTCACCATTTGGGCTTCGATAGAGCTCGCGTCGGTCTGACATTTTTCCTCCTGAGTTGCCTCCTGAAACTGTGGAAGTGCGATGGACGCTTGCGAAACGCCACGAAATCTTATTGGAAATACGAAAGCTGATCTTCCGTAACGACGCGCTCGACGTTCCCGGACTTGCACTTGATACGATATCTAACTCGTCCATCGGACTCGATCGGCATGTGCTGTACGATCGTGTAGACCATCTGCGGTTCAGTTGCAGCGCGTCCTTGCGGACCTTGAGGCTGGTGGCGAACCTCTTCATTTAGCTTATAGGCATATGACATGTTGTTACCTCGACGGTTACGACTCTGGCGACTGTCTCTCTCTAGTCTTCTAGAATCGATTTGGTGGCCTCGAAAATCTGTTCGGCTGTGCCTTTGATCGTGCCCTTTGCCCAGGCTTGAAACACGGTGACGTAGGCGTTCTTGTAAGCTGCTTCATCTGCAGAGAAGTAGACTTCGTCCGTGGCGGTATCCAAGACAAGCGCGCCTGTATCGATGCAGATTTCCTCGATCAGGACCATGCGTTCTTCTTGCTCAGCCAGATGACGTTTTACGATACTCATTGAATCTCCTGCTTCGTGCCAACCATACCACGTTCCGGGTGGGCCAACCTCTAATGATACGCCGATGTGGTCGGCACAGGGTTGAACCGTCTTATTCGGGCAATCTGTAAACATGGCCCGGCTTAAGGTTTAGCTCTTCGAACAGTCTTTGTGCTCTCGCATCAGAGGTTGAACCACGAGTTCAGCTGTCCAGCCTTCGGGGACAGTCGCGAGGACCAAGGTTAGCGCCTGACTTGGCTTGGCAAACGCAATCCACAACTGCTGGGGCTCGTCTGCTAACCAATCGTCCGCGGCTACTTCAACCATCGTAAACGAGCTGCCGAATGACTTTGCCACTATCGGCAATCCCGGCACAGGCTGCTGGTTCAATTACGAGGTGAAGTCATCCTTCAGAGGGGAATGCCGAATGGGGCCGGCAATCAACCTGAAGGTTGGGACCCAGGCAGTGTTCCACGATTCCATGGTCGCGCCGCAAACCGAGCATTCGAAGCTGGCGATCTGACGACTGGGGGCCATTGCTTCGGTCCGGCTGTAGACGGCGCCGCACCGACAGGATCGGTGATGAGAATCGGGCATGCCAATTTATGCGCCTGAAAGACAAAACAAGCCACTGCCCAATTTGAGCTCGAAACTGAGACCCCGCTCGTTTGGACTCTTCAGGTCTGCATCCATAGTAGCTCGGCGACGAAGCCAACCGTCGAAGCGGACCCGCAGACGCATCCACCTCTTGAATCTCCTCACCGGGCCGAATCAAAAACCCGCTCCCCATGGATCGGGAGCGGGGCAACAGGACCACAAGCCCTGCCAGTACATCCGTGGCCAGAGCGACAGGTCTGTCGTGCTCTTAACTAGGCAGCACGAAGATTTTCGGCGGCGGACTTGCCAGTACGACGGTCTGCAACGACGTCGTAAGAGATCGTCTGGCCTTCGGTCAGAGTTCCCATGCCGGCGCGTTCGACCGCACCGATGTGAACAAAGACATCGTTGCTGCCGTTTGAGGGCTGGATAAATCCGAAGCCCTTTTGGGTGTTAAACCACTTCACTGTACCTGTGTTCATCAGGTTTTCCTTCCGTATGCGCGCAGGAGCCAGCACGCAGAGTTGCGGCCAGTCATCCGGGTAGTCGATGTGGGGAATGTCTGAAACGTGCGCGCCGTCAGGATCTGAGGCGAAAGCGGAACAGTGTTCGGCCAGTATCGATGCGCAGACAATACATCAAGGGTTGAGAGACTTCAAGAAGAAAGCCAACGCCGCGTCACGCAGTTACTCGTTCTTCCTCGAAAGTCTCGCGGCACGAATAGGAGCCGACGCTTCGCCTGGAGGCTCGAGGTCCGAGCGGAGTTCGACGGCGCATTCGCTGCGATGGCCAAAGAGCGCGCGGAAGCCCTCCTCGTCCTGTCAGATGTGATATTCAACGACCATTGAGCATTGCTCGTAGGTCCCGCAGCAACCGCCTGCCTGCGTCTTACGGCATCAGAGAGTGTGGAGGCCAGAGGTCTAATGTCTTACGGGCCGAGCTTCCTCGATTTTTATTGGCGTAGCACCGCATACGTGGACAAGACTGAAGGGCCACAAGCCAGCCGACCTCCCCGTTGAGCAGCCAACGAGGCTGGTCATCAATCTCCGGACGGCCAAGACGCTCGGTATCGAAATTCCTCCAACGCTGCGGCGCAGACGAGGTGATTGAATAGGTGCCAATGTCGCCTGATGGCCCATCGCTACTGTAGGGGCGGTGGCGCTACATGTCGGCCCGGAAGTTTGTAGCGGAGTGCTAGACTGACGCTTTTGACCCAGAGCTGAAATCGTTCGCCCGGCGTCTTCCGTGTCCATGGGGAGTGGACGTTAGCCGCAAATTTTGAGTAATTGTCCCAAGCTACGCCGCTCCTGGCCGGTCGGGACTATCCAGGAACGGCTGGAGCAAAGCAACGTTGATCTGAATGCGCTTCTATTTCGACTATCAGGATCACGCCGGCATCATCGTCGACGACGACGGCGAAGAGCTTCCCGGGATCGCTGCTGCTCGTGACGCCGCGATGCGATATTTGGCAGAGGGGATACGCGACCATAGCCCCTCAGGTTTGACCGATAAGCTGTCCGTCAACGTAAGGACCAAGGAAACACCCATCATGACTGTATCGGCAATCGTTGAGGTTGTCGCCGCCTCATCAGAGAGCAAAGCCGAAAGCCGCCACTAAGACGGCAGGCAGATGCCGGTTTTTTGGGGCGGAGAAAGAGCCCTGAGGGAACACGGTAATGAACGTCTCGACAAGGAATAAGATCAAAGCCATGCTGGGGGTATGACCCAGAACAATATTGACCTCGGGGGGCTTCAGACCCTTCTCGTGCTGGCAGCCAACTCGCACGAGCGAGGCGAAACCACACAAGCGTGCCAACTCTTGCGTGATGTACGTGATGCGCTTGATCAGGCAATTGACCACCTTGAGAAGTGTTTGCATGCCAAAACCGGGTCGCATATCGCCGCAGGTCGCATATGAACTTGGCCGAGAGGCTAGACGGAGCTGCGCTCATATCGATGACAATCCCTTTCCGCCCTACTCAGCTCGGCACGACCTATGGCGGCGGGGCTGGGAAGAGGGAGATGCGTTCATTCAGCGCTCCAGACCATGAGAGAAGGAAAGTCTCGTATTGCAGTTAAATGCGTCGTCCGCTAGTTGGGCAACAGAGGGCCGTCAGCCGGCCAGCACCTGTTAGTCGATGCAAGGACGAGGCGGGGATGGGTCTGGCCGCACTGTTCGAGCATGACGGACGAACTATTGGGGCGAGCGGCGCGAGCAATTGCCGAAAGCAAGCGGCTTTTAGAAGAGGCCGCTCCGTTTGCAGGCCCAGCAACGGGACCGCTCCCTACGATAACTACGTCGATTGCTCCACCCTAGCCGCCCGCGATCCTGAGAGGAGTGAAGGCGAGTGCAAGTCGGCTATTGGCCCTTGGCTGACCATCGTCAGGCTGTTCGGATGTGAATGACCGAAAGCGCTGGATCACGACTTCGGCTTGTGACTTCAAGGCCGGCTCCAGAGTAGTACGAGACAATTCAGAACCGCGCTGCGACTGTCAGCCTCACGGCACTCGGCTCTGCGGGAACAAAGCGACGATCGACGACGCGGTCGACAGGTTCAACGGGGAGCCGCGAAGCTAACAATTCAATTTAATTTATCTCAGTCTCTCCCCGCTCCGAGGCATTGCGTTGGTGGCGAGCACGAGGGACGTCTGGGCCTCGCCTAAGTCGCTGCTGGTCATTACCGCTCCCTGCTCGTGCGCTTCGTGGCACAGTCTGGCACAAACAGGGACGAATTAGGAACTCGCTCGTTCGTCCAACATTTGATTCACATGCGCTTTAGGCGCATCAGGCTATCCCCATAGCCCGAGCGGCCCCAGCCCTGGGTCGTTGATCCAGGCCTGGGGTCGCCCTTACCGCAGGCCCGCGCGGCGAGAACGAGCAGGCCCCTGTTCGGCTAGCCGAGTTGGCCGCCTTTCTCAGGGCGGCGCAGGAGGCGCGAGGCGCTGTTGCGCCAGCGGCATGCCCTTCATACCGTGGCTGAAACTGAAAGATGCGGCGAATCTCACGAGTTGGGACAGCTGAGCGCCATAGGATCAGTTGTGGAGAGACGTAGTTGAATGCTGGGGCTGGCTGTAGACGGAGTTCCCATGCCCCTTTCCCGTGATCCATCGGGTCGGTTCGAGGCCGCAGTACCTGAAGCTTTTCTGTTTGCAATGTTCAATGGCGGTGACCGCATCGTCTGCAGAGTTGAATGTACCGCGTTGCGTGATCGTGCCGTTGCCGATGGTGTCGATCCGGGCGATCTGGTCCGCACGTTCAGGAAGCATCGGGCTGCAATCGAACAGATCGCAAGCAATCAATACGATGCAGGCAGCACTATGCCAGTGGTTCGGACCGAGCACCTGGCGGGCGGCCGAGACCAAAATGCGACTTCGACCGAGCCTCCTAGTTAGGTATTTAGGTACGAAACTATTCAGTGACCTAGGTGTTGTGTATGTCTGCCCTTGTGCCGTCCCAGGAAACTATGAGCCCGACCTCGTCCGATCGCATCGGAGATGCACGCCGCTTTGAGCTGCTCGTCAATGCTATTGTCGATTACGCGATCTTCATGCTGGACACGGAAGGCCGCGTTCGCACGTGGAATGCCGGCGCGGAGAGGCTCAAGGGTTACTCTGCTGACGAAATCATCGGGAAGCCATTTTCAACGTTCTATACGCCTGAGGACAGGGATCAAGGCCTCCCGGAGACGGCCTTAGCTGCTGCACGCGAAACTGGTCGTTTCCATTCCGAAGGATGGCGAGTTCGCAAGGACGGCACCAGGTTCTGGGCGCTTGTCGTGATCGACACCATCCGTGATGAGACGGGCGAGTTGATCGGCTTCGCAAAGGTCACCCGGGACATCACCGAACGCCAGCGGGCGCAGATCGATCTGCTTGAGAGCGAGCGCCGCTATCGTCGCCTGGTGGAGGCGGTGGTCGACTATGCAATCTTCCAGCTTGATCCATCAGGCAATGTGAGCACGTGGAATCCGGGCGCGCAGCGGATCAAGGGCTATACGCCCACCGAGATTATCGGTCAGCATTTCAGTCGATTTTACACACCGGAGGATCTCGAACTCGGGGTGCCGACTCGCGCGCTCGCGCAAGCTGCTGAGACGGGTCGCTTTGAGGCTGAAGGCTGGCGGATGCGCAAAGATGGTACTCGCTTCTGGGCCTCCGTAGTCATAGACCGCATCTCCGATGAGGATGGCAACCTGATTGGCTTTGCGAAGGTCACCCGTGACCTGACCGAACGGAAAAAAGCGCAAGATGAGCTTCGGAGCGTGCAGGAGCAACTCGCCGCCTCTCAAAAGCTCGAGGCAGTCGGGCAATTGAGCGGCGGCATCGCACACGACTTTAACAACCTTCTCATGATTGTGCTCGGTAACATCGAAACGGCTGAACGGCACAGTCGCCATCTCCCTGGCAGCGTAAACATCCAGCGCGCACTGACAAACGCCAAGAGAGGCGCTCAAAGAGCTGCTGCACTGACCAGCCGGCTATTGGCTTTCTCCAGACGGCAGGCACTCGATCCCAAGCCCATCAACCTCAACACCTTTCTAAGCGGGTTGCAGGACTTCCTCCAACGCACCCTGGGAGAAGGTATAGAGGTTCAGACCGTCGGGAGCGCCGGCCTCTGGCAGATTGAAGCCGACACCAACCACTTAGAATCGGCAATCATCAACCTTAGCATCAACGCTCGGGATGCCATGCCGAGTGGCGGCAAGCTGACCGTCGAGGCAGTCAACGTTTCGGCAGACGAGGATTATTGCCGGATTAATCCAGAGCTATCTCCTGGCCAATACGTAATATTGTGCGTGACAGACACTGGCAGCGGCATGTCGAGGGAGGTTCTAGAGCACGCGTTCGAGCCGTTCTTCACGACCAAAGAGCCTGGACAAGGGACGGGGCTTGGCCTCAGCCAAGTTTATGGCTTCGTTAAGCAATCAGGTGGCCATGTCAAAATCTACAGCGAAGTCGGACAGGGTACCAGCATCCGAATGTACTTTCCTCGCTACTATGGGAGCAGCATCCCGATCGAAACTGAATCCGAAGATGTCGTGCCAGAAGGCGAAAAGCTGGAGACCATTCTGGTTGTAGAGGACGACGCAGACCTACGCGTCTATGTGTCGGACGCATTGAGGGATCTCAATTACCGCGTCATTTCAGCTCCCAGCGCACAGGCTGCACTGACCACATTGCTTCAGGACGCGCCGAGGATTGATCTTCTTCTTACCGACGTGGTGATGCCAGGGATCAATGGACGCGAGCTCGGTAGGCGCGCCCAGCAGATCCGGCCTGGGCTAAGGATCCTTTACATGACCGGCTACTCCCGTAACGCAGTGGTCCACCAAGGCCGGCTGGAAGAGGGAGTAGACTTGTTGGAGAAGCCCATATCGCTGGCTAAACTAGCCCTGCGCGTGCGGGAAATGCTGGATCGTAAAAATTCTGAATAGCGGCACTCGGCGGCCTTTCGCCGCCGCTCATTCTATCCTGCGACCGTCTCCTCAGCGATCCAGCGGGTAACCGTCTTCAAGTCGCGCCCGCTTCGCTGGTAGGCTCTTAGCTGCGCATCTGCAGAGCTTCCTCGAGCCAGGATGTCGCGGCAGCGTTCTACTTCGGCAAGGCAGCCGAGCGCCGCTGCATCCCCAGACACACGTGCAATGACGTTGCTAAGCATCTCCTGGATGCTTACGCCGCCGTCCTTTGTCGCGAAGACGCACTCGGTCCCATACCGTTGAGCGCGCCATTTGTTCTCCACGGCGATGGCTCGGTCCACGACAGTGACGTCTTCCGCCAACCCCGGCCTCTCACAGAGATATCTGATTAAAGATCGGTAGAGGCAGGCGAGTACAATCGCATCTTCCAATCTCGTGCAAACATCGGGAGCACGTAGTTCAAGGGTTGGATGCCGCAACGAGGGCCGCATCGCCCACCAAATGTGTGTCTCGTCCGGCATCACACCTGAGTTCACGAGCGCTATGACGTAAGCATCGTAATCAGCTTTGCCTTCAAATAGCTCTGGTAGGCCGGTCCGCGGTAACTCGTCATAGGCCGCCAAGCGATAGCCGCGCAACCCGGTGTCGCGCGAACTCCAAAACGGTGATGATGCAGCAAGCGCTATGAAGAGCGGCAGATGCGGTATCATCGCGCGCATAACTGCAAACCGCTTTTCAACGTCCCTCAGCTGTACGTGGATGTGCATGCCGCAAAGCATGTTACGATGCCCGATTGTACCGAGATCCTTCATCATATTCTCGTATCGCGGCTTCGGCGTCGGCTTAGAATGCGGCCAGGCGGCGGTGGGGTGCGTACCGGAGGCCATGATGGCCAAGCCGTAGCGGCCAGCAACTCTGGCAAGCTCTTGGCGCAGAAATTTCAATTCCTCGCGCGCGTCGTTGGCATCAACATGGACGTTAGTTGCCACTTCAATCTGCGCCTGCAGCATCTCCCGCATGGCTTGCCCACCAGTTGAAAAACTGCCGGCTTCGAACAATTCATTCGGAGTCTGCGTCGCAACCTCCAGGGTAGACGCGTCCGCTAGGAAGTATTCCTCCTCTATCCCGAAAGAATATTCCGCTACATTATCACCGCCTAATCCGGATCGGATCACGAGGCGGCCGTTCTCGTTATTGAGGTTTACGCGCAGCCTCTCAAGGACATTCTCATCGAACTTCATTTGCTTGTAGCTATCCTCAGGTTAGCGCGGTTTGCCGGGCAGGCCTTGTTCCTAGCCCGATAGTAGCAGCGAGCGCGTTCGAGACCTGTTTCGCCATGTGCTGCTGAGCGGTCGGTGTCTTTAAAAGATCCTGACAGACCTCGAGGCAGAAGTGGTTGAAGACATTGTTTCGTTGGATGACGTTTTGAAAAGTAACAGGACATGCCAAGCGATAGTCGTCGTCAGAGGTCTGCAAACCCGGCGTTCGTGCTGAGAATGGCCGATTGTTTCCGATTACAAAATGCGGATTGTTGGCCCGCAGGTGGTGAACGAAGTTCTCCAGTTTGGGAGATGTTCCAAACTCCGGATAGCCGAATACGCAGACGTCCTCCCTCTTCGGCTCCGAAGTGTTCTTTTGTACTCGTGCATAGCTGTGCATGGAAATTACGAAGGGCTCAAAGCCCAGCCTCTGCGCTACCTTCGCTACGAACGCATTCAATGCCTTTAGGACGGGGAAGTAGAACTCATCCAGACGTAAGGCGCGCTCTTGTTTCGTAAGGAGCCTGTTGAGTGGGATTTCTGTTCCGTCTGCGACCGGCGCGATACATTCCACTTCATCGTCATAGCGGTTCAGGTCCGCCACCAACCGCGAGTGGGTCACCCTGAACACGTGGGCATTGGTGAGGTCCGCCAACTCGGTGGTGAGTTCGCCAGCTCCGAGATCTAGTGCGATGTGTCGGTCCAGGTCCGAGGAGTCGCTGATTCCTAAAGGTTGACCACTTTCGTCATGGAGTTTCTCTGGAATATGCCTGCCTTCATGGACAGAGATAAGAAGAAGAGGACTGCGACCCTCTTGTGTTCTGTAAAGGGGGACGGTCAAAGCATTCTCCGTTTGCGTTTCAATGTGCCTTTGGTTCAACAGGCTGGCCAGGTCGTTTCAAAGTGCACGGCTAAGACTCAGAGACGTTTCAGTCTCCGTTCTGCCGCCGAGGCCTGGCGGACGGCCCTCCTGAGCAGCGTGCTCGTTTCCGAGATGCCCGGTGCTATTCGTCCCCACGAAACGCTCTAGTGCCGCTAACTGTGTTGGCGTAGCTGTCGTTCTAGGTCGATTGCTCGATCTGCATTATAGGCGCGTTTCAGCAACGAGTTGCGTTCTTCGCCTGGAGGCTTCCGGTCGGCCTGCTCTCGCAAAGTCGTAGCGAACTGGGCCAGCCGGCTTTCGAGGGAATCCGATTGCTTGAATCGTCGTCTGCGCTTGATCAACGTTGACGCTCCGTTTGTATAGCCGAAGTTGTAGCGCCAGCCGGGTGGAAATCGCAGAAACATAAGTTAACTGCGGGCGCAGTGTTTTTTCGGCTAGCTATATCGAATGATACGTCGAACCGGAATGTCAGGCCTTAAGATGCTTGGCCCCCCAGCCATCGGTTTATCGTGAATATGACAAGCAAGATCTCTATTTCGCCCGCCGGGGCGGACCTTATTGTTGCAAGGCAGGCAGCGGAAAAGACCAATACCATCCTTCAAAAGTCGCTCCGTACAATGACGTGGGCGGGCGACAGTCATGTCCTCGGTTCGGTTGCTGCAGCGGTCTGGCTCGCTTCCCGTAGGAGCAGTCGTCGCGGTCGAACAGCCGCGGATCATGTGGCTCTAACATTGGCGGCAGCCATCGCTATCCCCAAGGCCATCAAGACGTTTGTCGACCGACAGAGACCCGACCGCTGTGTGGTGGGTCCAAACCGAAGAGGCGTCGGTACTTCCGGACAGCCTTACGATTCCTTTCCGTCAGGCCACAGCGTGCATCTTGGCGCCATTGCCGGCGCTCTGGCGTGGGCATACCCGAACAAGGCTACGTACATCTACGCGGCGGGTGCGGCGCTCGCGGCGACAAGGGTTGCGGTGTTGGCACACTGGCCTACCGACGTTCTGGCAGGATGGGCGCTGGGTGCTGCAATTGAGAGGTCAGTCCGACAATTATCCGATTGAGGAGCGGGGCAGCTTGCTGCCTTCTCTAAAAGGTCGTCAGCATGCCGCCTTGCTCAGCCGCCTTTGAGGGCAGGGAGAACGTGCTCTGCAAATGCGTCGATGAAGCTGAGTTGCCTCCGCCCCACCTGATGCAAATGGATCTCGGCAAAGCCCATCCCTGCGTACTCGGCCAGCCAGGCTCGATGCTGCCCCAGATCCGCCGAAACTAAGACGCTTTGACGGATGTCCTCACCCCTTACAAAGCGTCCCGCGATGTCGAAGTCCTGAGGTCTGCGGAGATCCCAGTTCACCTCGCCCCCTGCAGCGTTGGGAGCCCATTGGTGGAGAGCCTCGGCTTCAGCTTCCTCCTCCGTCGGCGCCCACGACAAGGCGGCTTGCAGAATGACGGGCTTGCCGGCCCCTCCTCCGCGATCGAAAGCCTCAAGGATCTTTCGAAGTTGCTCGGGCTTCGCGTGGACAGTGATGAGACCGTCGGCCCAGCTGCCAACCCACTCTGCCGTCTTCTCACTTACCGCCGCGCCAACCAGTATGACCGGCTCCTCTGGCCGCGAATAGAGCTTGGCCTCCACGATCGTGACGCGACCACGATGCGTAACAGTCTCTCCCGCAAAAAGCGCTCTGATGATCTCTACACTTTCGAGCAGGCGTGCGTTGCGCTCCTGCTTCTCGGGCCAAGGAAGGCCAGTGATAGATTCGTTGATGGCCTCGCCGCTTCCAAGGGCGAGCCACAGTCGAGCAGGGTACATCTGCGCCAGCGTCGCCGCTCCCTGCGCAATCACGGCAGGGTGGTACCGATAGCCAGGCGCCGATATGATCCCGAATGGGAGAGCAGTCCCTTCCAACGCTGCCCCAAGCCACGACCACGCGAACCCTGATTGGCCTTGTCGCTCGCTCCACGGATGGAAGTGGTCCGACGACATGGCGCAGTCGAATCCCGCCTCGGCAGCCCGCTTCGTCCACCTCAACAAATCAGCGGGCGTAAATTGCTCGTGGGAGGCGTGATATCCAATTCGTGCCATTCTCAGTGCAATCCGTTGCCTTAGCGGCGACTCGGTCTGCGCTTGTTCGCGTTGCTCTGAGCCAAGGCGAACGAGAAGCTGCCGAACAGGACACTCACGACCATCGCGATATACTTCATACGCCTTCCAATCGCCTTTGCCCGGCGGCCGTTCCTAAGCCGATTGAGGACTTGCACTGAATTGCAACCAAGCAGCGGAGCCGACGTTGATGAGGCATGAGCAAATCGGGCGTGGACAACATCGACAATCGACGTGGGGCCTATGACCCTGTGAGTCAGGATGGGCTTCCTCAAGGACCACAAGTAAGGGACCGTACCACGCCGCATCAAGAAGCTCAGTGGGGCGCCGACGTGCGAGCTGAACCCCTTCCAGGGACCGGGCCCGTGCTGCCTGAACGGTTGATCCGACCGGCTACAAGTCCGCTTAACAAGAGGACCGGCCGCAAAGCGGCCGACTGACCAGCAAAGCACGAGCCGCGTTCGATCAGGCTGATCTAAGCCGAGAAGCGTCGATGTTGCTCAGCCAATCCAAAATGGATATTTTTCCATGCCCAATGTGCGGACGAGCAGGGTGTTCAGCTGATCGTGCCACTGCAGAGCAGCCTTTTTCCTGCGCGCCTGAGTCGCCAGCTCGCTCTCGTGCAGGCTGTGGTTTCTGCCGCTAACTAAGTATATGCGGTGGCAGGCGACCACGAACTGACGTCCGCTCTATGGAGTGCTGAAGACGGCGCAAAACTATCCGCCGTCCGAGGTTCTTTGAGCATCAGCGAGCTTCAATCGGCGGCCACGAAGAGGACCGGCGCGGATGATCCACATCAGTGTTGCAACGCGCTAAGTACCAGCATTACTCCAATCGATGAACCAGCAAAAGCGAGGTACATAGCCACGTCATGCTGGGGTCCGCTTAGGTTGGAATAGACTTTCCGCATGGTTCAAATCTCCCTTGGCCAGCCAACATGCGGCCTGCGCAGCCGTTCCTATGTTGAAAGTAAGGGGCCCCCGGTCAGAGACAGGGGCTTTTAGACGCGGGGGGTACATCTGCCCCCCATGGGGTCTTAATCATCGCCTCAATATTGGAATGGCTGCTGTCGGCCCAACTCCGACTTTAGGTGAGGTCGCCGAATGCGCCCCTATCAAGCTCACAGCGGATTCCACCTGGGCGCGCAAGGGAGCCGGGCTAGAGCCGGAGGGCCTGGTCGGTACATCGGATCAACTCCGGTTGCGTCCTCCAGTGGATTAGCTAAGCCCTTCTGTGGACTGAAGAATCATCCGAATCTGCTGATGGTTAGCGGAGAAGGTTCGAAGCTAGTTCCTCTCCCTCCAGTGTGAGAGCTCTCAAACCTGTTGTGCGTGCTCACCTGTTCAGTGACAGTTCGACAGAGGCGCTTTGCGAGCCGCTTACGTTAAGCCTCTTAACGCCCGCTTGAATGTCCGCTCTGATCCCGAAAGCCGACTATCTGCACGTGGCTGATCGTTGTCCGTTATGGGCCATACAAGCGGAAGTGGGAAAAGATCGGAGCAGGATCGATTGGCTACTACAAAAATATGTTCCAGATAGCGACGCGTGCATCACTCAGAAGCCTCTCGGCGTCAAATTCCAAGCTTACGATCCATTGCTTATAGCCCATGACGTTAGGGGTCATTGCCTGACAATCGAACGCATTCCTTCTTTGTCAGGTTGTCGATGGGTGCCTGACCTCCAAGTAAGCGCCTTTGTAGTTCGGTGTTCGTGATTGGCTCGGGTTTAGCTCGACAACCCAGCCCTTCGTTGCGAAGAAATGCGATGACTGTGTCTTTACCCGTGCCTAGAGGTATCATCTTCAACAATGCGTCACGTGCGGAAGCGGAGTCGTTCGTGCTTTGCTTCTCGCTCTCGCGCATTGCACCAA
This sequence comes from Bradyrhizobium sp. CCGE-LA001, assembly GCF_000296215.2. Classification (NCBI taxonomy): domain Bacteria; kingdom Pseudomonadati; phylum Pseudomonadota; class Alphaproteobacteria; order Hyphomicrobiales; family Nitrobacteraceae; genus Bradyrhizobium; species Bradyrhizobium sp. CCGE-LA001. Next base: position 1,123,091 of record NZ_CP013949.1, read on the forward strand.
ACAAGCGATTGTCGAGGTAGAACCGATCAACTTTAGCCGTCTCGTAAGAAAACCATATCCAAAGCACCGCGATCAGTCCGGCCGGAACTGCCGCAACCACGGACAAGACAATAACAAAACTTCTAATCGATTTTGGCACAGGACGACTAAGGCTAAAGGTCACGAGGCGAACGCTACAGTGTCTTTACCTAACACTTCGCCAAGCTGCATGGGACGAATGTCGGCTTCGGGTCACGAGCGCCGCTTGGAGGAACAGTCCGTTGCTTCCGGTGTAGCTTGATGAGCCGACAATTGAAGGCCGCGCCCTAACTTCGCATTCGGGCCAATAGCGGTCGTAACGTCCAGTCCATGCAACAGCAACCATAAAGAAGCAAACGCGAGAAGTTTGATCTAAACAAGAATGGATTATTCCCCCATCTCCGGGTAGTCTCGGCTGGATCTGGGAAGGCGGAAAGCATGGTGCCAGCAGACTACGTCTTTGGCCTCGCTATCGCTTTGGTCGCCGGGTCGAACCTTTACTTTGGCCCGCGTATCGCAAGCGAGCGTGTTGCCATGCAGTGGGGTCCCAACGGCGAACCGACTTGGTACGCTCCAAAATGGCTCGCAATGTGGGGGATGATTGCCTTCATGGCGGCCGTCCGGCTCTTCATCTGGTTGGCTTCAACGTATGCGCCGCAGCATGTGCATGGTGTTGAATTGGGAATAGTCATTTTCTCGCTGATCGCTGCCGGTTCTCACCTGTTCGTTTTGATGAAGGCGAGAGCACCGCTTTGAGAAGCTCGCGAGTTTGGCGATTTCGGGCGCGAAGCTTTGCGGTTGCTGGAGCTGTATGTCTCGCCCTGATTTTCTTGCTTAAGATTTTCGACCCAACCGAGGTCGCGAGAAGCGTCATTCTTCCGCTTGTTCTGCTTCTGGTATTCCTTTGGCTGTGCGGGCTATATTGCACCTACCGGGATTGGAAAGATTTCAGAGAAGATGAAGTACGGCGCGGCGGATCAGAGGAAACCGCTCGCGCAAAATGGCATAAACTGCACCCGCCTCCTGGCTAGATGCTGAGGGCCGCCTTGGGTCAAAATCGGCGGTCCAGACCGCTGCAATCAGTTTCCGCTCTACACCCGAGAGCCGACGCCCACCGAGCAGTCCGCTGGGCAGCGATGGGCCAAAAGGCGACAATGCGAGCCCGGTTTGATATGAAGCTGCTGCAAGTGAGGCGGCGTTAGAAAGTCATGACTCAAAATCTAGATTATCTCGATGCATTGAAGGGGCTGACCTTCTGGAGGTCAACCTGGGAGCGTCCAAGTCCTGACTGGGATCATGACCACTGTGCCGCTTGCTGGGCCAAGTTCTCTGACAAAACTCCAGACAGCCTGCGTGAAGGTTACACCACTGGTACTGATTATAGACTTGGTGCCCGCTATGAGTGGGTATGCGAGGAATGCTTTTCCAAGCTGAAGGATCAAATGAAGTGGTCCGAGGGAAAAGACGATGCAGCAGGTGGCAACGTGCGGCCCTGATGTCTGCAGTGGGTCAAAATCGGCGGTCCAGGCCGCTGCAATCAGTTTCCGCTCTACACCCGACAGCCGACGCCCCCTGAGCATTCCACTAGGCAGCGATGGGCCAACGAGCGAATCCTGATATGAATGGGCATAAACAGGGGCCCTTTCTGGTGAACCAATGGCATGGGAAAAGATCGTCCAGCGCGTCGGTGTCGGAGCTTGTCCTGAATGCGGAAACCCGGGCTTTGACTATCAGCAAGGCGCAGACCCTCATGACGATGAGAGGGCAGCAATCATTTGCCCGAAGTGCGGTTGGAAGGGCATCATCCGCGACCTAGTGGTCATCCCAACGCCGAGAGCGAAATAGGTTTTCCGCTTCGGATCAATTGGCGCCATCGTTGACCATGCCGCGGTCGCTTAGTTGAGGGCCACAACCAGACCTCGCTATGGTATGAAGGAGATCGTCAATTGGGCGGCCGGGGGGGGGGGGTGATAGGGTTCTGCAATGTCGAGAGGCGCGTTGAAATGGACCCTTCTAGGATGCGCAATCGTTTACTTCCTCCTGACGCTATACGGCCTCGTCGATAGCGGCGAATCGAAGCCAATTCGGATCATGCTGTGGGCCGTGATTTTGGGTCTTTCCGCGTATCTGATCGCTACATGGAAACGGCGAAAAACGAATTAGGATAAGGGTCCACACAGGTCGGCTATGGGTCATGAGCGCCCTTCGGAGCGCCGGCCAACTGCTTCCGGTCTACCCCTAAGAGCCGACCACACGGGACGCTGCCTAGACTTCGCAAAGGGGCCAATAGGCGACTTCGCAAGTGCGTTCTGATATGAGGAGACTGCCCTTATTCATGAGGTTCATATGATAACCGACCGAAACGCGCTGTCCGTTGATGTCGAATACGTCATTGATGCGAATGGCACGAAGACGGTTCTGGTGGTCGAGACCGACTTGCAGCTAGACCCACCCGAGATCGATTTTGATAGGGCGGCAGTGGATGCGCTTTGCTCTGATCTGGAGCGGCATCGTGCGTCAAATCCCTACATAGACGCTGTCCGGCTTACACGGAGACGGCTCGGGCCAGCCGAGCCGATAACGGTAACCGGAACGCTCGGCGAGCACCGAATTAAGACCAAGCCCTAACCCGAGGTAGGGGACGGCTCAGTTCACCGGATGCCCGTTCGGGTCAAACTCGGCGGTCCGGACCGCTGCAATCAGCTTCCGCTCTACACCCGAGAGCCGACGCCCCACCGAGCATTTCGCTGGGCAGCGATGGGCCATGAGCGGAAGTGCGGTCGGTTGCTGGAACGAGTGCGCCTTAGCTTCGAGGAGAACGTCGATCTCGTCATGTTTGATTGTCAATGTTCATTGTCTCCTGTCCATCGAAGTGGAAAGCCCGCTGCGGGATTTCGTCATGACATAGACTGCGAACGCCTGTTGCAGTACTGACTCACGTATGAAGCGCTTTTCCATTTTTTTGATAGTCGGTCCTATCTTGGGATACGTCGTCATGTTGATCATGTCTGATGGATTGAAGGGCATGAGTGCGATCTTTGGTGTTGGGTTCCTCTTGTTTTTGCCCTTTGCGTTCATATTCGGCTTGGGCCCCGCTCTTATTGCGGCGGTGGCCGATCTAGCGCTTGAACGCAGCGGAGTCATGTCTGTTGGACGGTGGTTTGCAACGGGTGTGATTGGATACCTCGCAACGTACCTCTTGGCTCTAAACAACTATTTCGCAGAGCACCCGCTGTCTTTTGATTACGGAATGGGTCTTATTGGAGCAGTCGCGGCCGTGGCGTGCTCCTGGCTCTCAGAATGGTCAAAGAAAACTGCATGAACGTTATCGGCAGTGTTCCCGATGTCTGCAACGGGTCAGAAGCGGGCTCAGGCGGCATCGCCGTGAAGGTCAGCTACGGGCCAATAGACGGCATCGAAGTTTTCGCGTCACGTTTAGCTCACTATGATAGCTCGGCCAACAGAGAGAGGTGGAGGTGACCGCTATGATCCGTTGGGCAGGTCTCGCGGCCACGGTTATTGCGGTGCTAGTCACTACCTTTCCGGCCGTGGCTTGCCGCGGCCGTCAATTTGAACATCGCATCCTGCTGGACGCTATCCCGCCGGCCGTAGAAAGTAGCGAGGTCATCGCCAAAGTCGAGATTGTCGAGGTGAACATTCATCGAATTCCGGGAATGTATCCCTTTCGTGTTGCTCGCGGTCGGGTGCTCCAATCAATCCGAGGTCCTTCAGACGGACAACTTGTCGAAATCTACGCTGAAGGGGATTCATGCGGCGGCTGGCTTGATCAGCGCGCTGTTGGACGCATGGGGTTCATAGCAGGCCGCTTCAGAAAGATAGGTAGCCAACTCCTTTTCGAGGGTAGTTGGACTGACCGCCAACTCGGCAAGATCTAAGGAGGCTGGGAAAGCGGAGCTATCGCGGGGACCGCGTCGGCTTCCGGTCAAAAGCTGCCCATGCCACGTCGTGCAGCATAGGTCTGCTGAGGGCCAAAACCGGACCCGCCATGTTCGTTCACTCCCTTTAGGGCACTCCCGGCGTAAGCTGCTCAGACTCGACAACCGGCATCTCTTTGCCTGCATCGAACTGGTCACTCGCTATTCGCTCGATGGTCGCCCGATGCCTAATAAACGTGCCGGAGATGTCCTTCGGGTCGGTGCCGTCGACGAGGGCACGGTCGCACAAGGCCGACCATTCGACCCTGCAGCCGATACGGTCGTCGCCGTTGAACATCGCGAACAGAACGGCTTCCATCTCGGCTTCCTGAAAGCCGCCGGAGGGATCGGGAGCAAGGGGCATCGGTTATCTCCCTCAAGAGAGGCTTCTGCTTCTCCCGGTCGGAGTTGCCCCCGCCACTTCAACTGTGGCCGACACGGTCATGATCGGGACCTCTTCCGTTCGTACGAGCACAGACAGCTTCTCGGTTAAGCTTGAAGGACTGTGGTCACGTATGGCCTCGGCCAAATATCTCATCGAGGCGTCCCGGGCAGCCTCGAAGTTCGGAAGCTCTTCGCCCTGGTCGTCAATGATGATGCCTGCAGAGTCTTGATAGTCAAAGTAGAAGCGCATATCGGCCAACAACTGCCTGAGGCGGAGCGTTCCTATCTCTGAGGAGCCGGCGCTGAGCAACTGCCTGCACTTACTCAAGGTGAGCCGTTTTGCTCAGACGCGCACTTTCCGTGGCCGTACGGTCCTCCCGTATTTGCCATGTGGCCAGCGGGTCTGGGACAGCTAACGGCGCATCTGACGATGTTCGAGGTCGCGCCGTCCTGACCACACGCACTTCGGCGAGCGACGATAGCAGTTCGCGACCCACCCTTTGACACTCCGCCACATTCGCCTGAACTTGGGCGCGGAGGAGCTGGGCCTTCAACCGGAGTTGCCGGTTTTCTGCTTGGATCAGCTTAGCGTGCTCGACGCCATCGGCATTCATGAGGCGGAGGCGAGCGCGAAACGCCGTGGCCGCATTCACCAGTGTTAAGCGGGAAACGTCCACTCCCCTCAAGAGGGCCCTAGCGCCATCGTAAGGATCGCGAGGAGACCGATTGCAGCTATTGCCCAAGCCAATAGATGCATCATCCACGTAGGGCGATTACTGAACATTCCTACTCTTCCGGTGCAGCTCAACGTAGGCAACTACGTGGGTCGAGAGGCTGTTTGATCTAGATCAAAGTCCATGTGTCGCCTTAAACCCGGTCCGTTCAGTCCCTTCAGGATGATGGCGGACGGCGCCCACGCCTGACGAAGTGACGAAATGCGTCGATCGTTCGGCCCAAAGAGGATGATGGCTTGGCCTTGCGGGGCGGCACAACAATCAAGACGTAGAGGACATTCAGCAGCAGCCAACTGCCGACGACCAGCAAAAGTACTTCCATGAAACGATTCCGGAACTTCCGGCGAAAATAAACGATCGAATAGCGCTTTATTGAAACTTAGATTGCTCGCAAATTCAAGCGCAACCGTTGATGGCCGCATGCCGCCGTCCTCTCCCTTCAAGACGGGGCAAAAGAAGACTCAAGGTCCGCTCCGGGTCAAGAACTGCCGATAGTCGCGATCTTCGCAACTTCCGCTCCACACCCAACAACGGAAGTGCCTACAGCCGAGGGCCGGACGCAATCTGGTTCATGACGCCGATACCCTAAAGGATCTCAAATTAATTCGGCGCTGGCCGATTTCGGCGCCTCCGTTCTGCCCGTATTCGGTAAACGCTGGGAAGAACCTACGGTTCTCTCAAACTAGTTTACAAGAATCGAGATCTCCTCGAACCGGCTCGAGCGCTGTGATGCAAAAGTGCGTTTGTGTAGCCGCTTGATCTGCGTTCCTTCAACTCAACAGCGGCTGTGTAAGACCTGTAAGATGCTCGTTTTCAATTGTCTCTAAGAGCATTCGCTGTCGGAAGATATACTACTCATATTCTTCTTCTGATGGTGGATGATGTTGTAGGAATATGGCAGCAAAGAAGCTTACAGCCTTACAGAATAATTTCTATTTTCTACCAGTCACCGCGTGGTGCGTTTGTGTAGCCACTCCATTTGAGGATGTTATGGGAAGGGGAAAGAAGCTTTCAGCCCTCGTGAATAATTTATCTGCTAAGAGCCCTCGATACATCGCATCGGTTCAGTCCGCGAATGGGGCGTAAATCCAATCGTTACTAGAACTCGAAATTGGGCCGTGGCACTTCTTCGCCGTGAAGGTGATAGGGGCAAAAAATGGTATTTCGTCAGTACGGTGATGCAACATACAGGATTGCTTGGACTTCCGAAGGGGAGCGTATCGCGCGGGAAATCGCCGATGCGGAGAAGGTCTCGGACGCCACAGACGAGTTGGTGATCGTGCAAATTGCAGAACGCAATCTAAAGGACATGGAGCAACGCGAGGATGCAGTTGAGTTCTTGGTCGGCGCCTTTCGCAAACATTGGGAAATCACCGAGGACATTTGCGCTTGGGAAGAAGAGAAGCTTCGTCGCCTGTTGACCGAGGTGCAATCGCGCGTATGGCAGCATCGGATTGAGGAAGAGGCCCAACTTCATCAAAAGGTTCTCGAGGATGAGAAGCGACGGAAGATGGCGCGTGCGAAGGCTGCGGCAAGGGAACGAGCAGAGAAGGAAGCGCGCGTACGTAGCGCGAAGCTAACTAGGCAAATCGCGAAGGAATTTGGATGCACGACAAGGCAAGCGTTGAACATGAGGAACGAGGGAACGACGGATCCAACTCGAGCGACGCGCTTGGCAGAAATTCTCGGAGGCGACCCGGAGGTATATCTGCGCCGGCGTCGTCGGCGTCGCACAACGGATCTGGTTCCCCGCATTACCGGCATCGAACTAGAAGAGGCGTCCTTTTTCAACTTCCTCTCCGAGGAGTTGGACCGCGCAGGCGCTGGCGATATGTTGAAAAGCTTTCAAATGCGCAAAGACGAGATGCGCTGGTGGAATCCGAAGTCTCTTGAGGAGCTTTTGCAGCAAGGCCGGTTGCTCGGCCTCGAAGGAAACTTACTGTCAGAGGCTGAGCACGTCTGGAAATCGCTGCAGGTATGGCGCATCGCGACGATTTGTCGTGTAGCAACCCACGAGATTACGGAAGGTATCTAACTCCTCCGCCGTGTATCTGGCTCTCGGATGCCCCCACAGCAACCGCAGTACTTTTACCGGCGTCATCAACCGCGACGATGACGCAGACGCTTTATTCAGCCATCACAAGCTCAAGAACGAAAAACAATTGTGGTTCGCTCCAAGCACAACCGGCACTTGGACACGTGGTCGAACATCGCCAAGCTTGAGCGTGAGCCGGAAAACGCGCGCTATTACTCGCTTCTTCAACATCGGGTCTTGGCGGCCATCGAAGACGGCAACCGCGACTTCAACGTGCGGAATGGGACTTACGCCGTGCCGGCATCCTGAAGTGGATCCGCTTCCCTGGGGAAGACGACTCCTATGTCACCTGCAAGAGCCGGGACTTTGTGGGCATCGAATGCGGCTTGCATGGAGACCATGGCCCGAACGGCTCGCGCGGCTCCACGCGCTCGCTGAAGAAGCTAGGGCGCCCCGCCAACAAGGCGCACGACCATCAAGCAACGTGGATGGACGACACATTGTCGGCCGGCGCGTGCTCCACGCGCTTCCCGTACATGAAGGGACCGGGCGCGCATAGCATCTCGTACATCGGGACCTTCTTAAACGGCGCTCGCCAAATCCTGACGTTTTGGGCCGGGAAGTTTCGGGCGTGATCTACCGGCGGCCTCGCAGGCGGCCCCGGTGGATTCGCCTATTAGACCCGCTCACCCTGGCTTTGCTGTGGGCACTGATCGCGTGCGATGTGCTGCGGAAGGTTAGGGGTGCGCGCGGATTCAGGTTACGCCGTCCCGTTTCTTGATTGCCTCTAAGGCACCCGGCGGCAGGTTTCTGAACATCTCTTGAATGCGCTTTTGAGTGGCAATGCGTCTTTCAACGACAAGGTTGATAAGTTGCAGAAGCGCCAATGCGGTCCCAACGTCTTCTTTTAAGGCAAGCTCGCCGGGGTGAACTGCGTTATTGCCAGTGACTCTCACGATGTCCAAGGCCATTTGGATTTCGGGCTCAAGACCGTTTTTGACTAGGTGCGCTATGTTGGAGTTGATGTCTTTCCCTTGGCCGCCAAAATGGGACATTAGCTTTTGGACAATGAGGCGCGATAATGCTGCCGAACCTCGGGGCGAGGCTTCGGCTATTGTAGATGCCTCCACGAAGTCTTCTTTTATGTCACCGGGCAGGTCGGGGTGCGGTTCAATCTTCACTGCGAAGGCCGGCCAAGCCACTTTGCCCTTGATCCAGAAAGCCCAACCTCCGCAGCTATGGCAAAGGCTCAAATTGACGTTCACCATTTGCCAATCGGTGTTGGTGCCATAGCGGATGATTTCATGGGTTACGTCGTTCTTTTCGAAACGCGCTCGGAATTTGAGCCATTGCTTCTGGTCGTCTTCATCCCCGAACGCCTTTTTATAATCTAAGGCGGCAACCGTTTCAGATTCGTAGACTACGGGCTTTTTGTCTCGCTGTAGCTGTTTGACGAGGACATCAAACCAATGCTGTTGAGCTAGGGCGTTGCAGTGTGGGCACGAAAAAGAGTCAAGCCCTAGTTGCGGCGTTACCTCCTTGGGCGGCATCGAAATTGCTCCGTGTGAGTGGCGGCGCAAGCCTACGTTGTGCAAACGGAACTCGCAAGAATCTTGCGCGTTGATCGCGGGGCAACGGAGGACTGTGGAATGGCGAAGAAGGCCAAAAAGAAAACGGCGCGCGGGCGCAAGCAAGATCGGGCGCGCGTCGCGGGTGGTCAAGACTATGAAGTGCGATACGAAGCAAAGAAGTCGGGTCGCTCTAAGAAGTCGGTAAAGAAGGCGGTGAAGAAGGTTGGCAGTAGCCGCAAGCGAGTCGAGAAGACGCTTAAGCGCAAGAGGGCTAGAAAGTCTCTTCGGCGATCCGCTTCATAGCGGGGCTATCCGGATCTTTGATTTTGAGCCAACGGCCAGACCTGCCCGATACATAGGGCAGGTCTTTTCGCTTCGCCACGATGCCTTCGTGTCCAAGCTTGCAAGCATGCTTGAAGATCAGCGGGCCGGTTTCCTCTAGGTGGTCGTTGAATTCTATTCCGTCCATCACCTTGTGCAGTAGATCGGCGAGCAAGAATTTCCGCCCAAACAGCGGTTGCCGGCGGACCTCCGTCCCTTCGTATTCGAGAAGGTCAAAGGCAACTAGCGACACTTCGCGGTCGTAGTCGCGGGAGTGAAGACTCGAAGTTGGGCATGCCCTTCCCGTCGTACACGATGCCTTCGCCGTCTAGCAGGAAGGACGTTGCCTTGATTGCGCGGGCGGCTTGGACAATTGCGCGGGTAGCGGTCCGTCCAATCGGCGCCGCGGCGGGTCTAGACGCGCACGCGGCCCTCGTGCTTTCACACCATGAGCCGGTAGCCATCGTGTTTGATTTCGTAGACCCAATCCGGCCCCACCGGTGCCGCCTTCGCTACGGTTGGAACGCAGGGCTCAATGAAGCCGGAAGCGGGGCGTACGCTGGAACTGGATCGCCATCGCATGGCGACTCACATAGGGCGCATTTTTGATTTTCCAGCGGGAAGGCTGGCCGTTCATCGAAGAGGAAGCCAAGAAGTTGTGCGCGCAAATTGTGAAGCGGGCACGCGAGCCTGGCTTGGCGCTCAAGACAACGTTGGTGTTCTCGGTCGCGTAGCACTGTGGATGGCGGCGAGTGTCGGGCCGGAGGATTGTGCACAGTCCACTGCGGATCGACCTAGAGGCCCAATTTCGAACGCACGTAGTCGACCACGAGAGTCACAAAACTCATCCTCTTGATCCAAGCCCAAGCCAAAGGGCGAAGAGAAGCGGAGACCTGTAGCCAATAGTATTGTCTGGCTTTCTTAACTCCGATACGGGCTACATTCTTTGCAAACATCTCCTCATAATCACCAAGCTGTGCTTGAGCAGAGCTTTCAGGTGCGAGGAGTGCGACCATGAATTTGGCCAACCTTGGCGGAGACGACGAACGCTCAGCCGCGATTTGCTCTGCGGCTTTTTCCAACTTTTCTTCGGCTTCTTTTATGGTGGCGCGAAGCTTCACGTACTCCTTCCGTGCTGATTCTATTTCTCTTTGAACAAAGAGAGTCTCGAGGGCCACCTTTGACACTTTAAGTTCGTAGGCTGTCACGAATCCCAGATTCACGAACTTGCTGCGCAAATTTGGGAGATCGATATTTTTGTCGTCGTCCCCGTTCTTGTCAGTCACGCCATGGCTCCTGCCAGTTTGGTCCCTTCGCGCAACCGGTCCAACGCGGAGAGCGATGCATTTAAGGCCATTTGCCCCTTGCCGGTTATTTCAAAGAACATCTTTGCCCGGCCACCGCGTTCAGCGGTCGCCTGGCCTTGCTTGCTTTTGACAAAGCCCTTCTTTTCGAGGGTTTCGAGAGTCGCATAGATCGTCGCCATCGGAACTGCTTTGTTCAGACGCTTTTCCAGTTCCTCGTAGATGGAGACCCCATACGCGTCGGGCTGCTTACGCAAAATTGCGAGCATTACGACCTGCTCCGTCTGCTTGAGAGTATCGCTCATGTTTCGCTTTCTCTGGCCTGTTTGCTTATTTTGCTTGTTGTCCGGCTACCTCCACCGGTATCTTCTAGTATATAGAAGAAACAAGCGCCGTCAATCTTCCGAACTTTGGAAGATATCCACTACAAATCGGGCACCGTGAGTGTAGGGGAGCCTTCCTCCTAACTGCATCAGTCACGAAGGAGCGGCGAATCGAGCAGTGGCGGGAAATGCGTTGGATTACCCGCGTCTGTTAGGGACGTGGTTAGGGACGGTTGCGCGATACGCCACTAAGTTATTGGTTATATGTAGAAAAAAGTAAGGCGCGACTGGCATCACCACAGTCGCGCCCTACGTCGCCGGCTTATGGGGCAGGGGGGAATAGCCGGCTGCTGAGACGACTCCCGGCCCCGAAAGTCGTTCCATCTCCTCCGAAATATTTTGCTGAGGCTGGGCATTTTTCGCACACGGTTAAGTGATCGTAATCACCGAGAACCCCCCGTCCTACGGCCGCGTTGTTCCCCCGATCGCCATGGGGCGAGGGATCGACAGCCATGTCACAGATTCAAAAGGTATTTTTAGGCGCCGTCGCGATTGCTGCGACGCTCGGCGCGGTGCAATTGGCCTCCGGCCACGATCTGGCCAACCGCTGGCAGGCCGTCGCCGATATACCCAGCCACAGCTCGAACCTGACCCCGAGCCATAATATCAATCGCACCGGCAAGTCCGACCGCCTTGCCGAGATCAAGCAAGCGCCCGTTCCCACCCGGACCGTGTCAATGCGGCTGAACGACCTCGCAGACACGTCGGTGCTGCTGCGGGTCCCCGCGGTGATCGAGACCGGCAATGCCAAGCAGCCCGTGCTGCTCCAGAACCAGACGCAGAAGAAGAACCGCAGCAAGCCGACGATCGCCTGCGAGCCGATGGTCAGCTCCCTGACCGAGGTCGCGAAACTGCTCCAGCCCGGCCGCTGCGTCACCTGATCCGCACAGGACGCCGGATAGATCGCCCTCCCCCGAGGGCGATCGTTCGCGTCCACTTGATCCCCTGTCCCTTCGCGTTATATCCCGGGTTTCTTCCCCTTCGTTTTGACCGGGTAAACGCATGACGACGTCAGACACGGCTGTGCATACGCAGCCATTCCAGGCCGAGGTTTCCGAGCTTTTGCACCTCATGGTGCACTCCGTTTATTCGGAGACCGATATTTTCCTGCGCGAACTCGTCTCCAATGCCTCGGACGCCTGCGACAAGCTGCGCTATGAGGCGATCGCCCGTCCGGACCTGCTCGGCGAGGGCGAGGCGCTCAAGATCCGCATCATCCCGAACAAGACGGCCAAGACGCTCACGATCGCCGACAACGGCATCGGCATGGAGCGGCAGGAGCTGATCGACCATCTCGGCACCATTGCCCGCTCCGGCACCAAGGCCTTCGTATCGAAGCTGAAGGAAGCAAAGGACGGCCTCGGCCTGATCGGCCAGTTCGGCGTCGGCTTCTATTCCGCCTTCATGGTCGCCGAGAAGATCGTCGTGATCAGCCGTCGCGCCGGCGAGAGCGACGTCTGGACCTGGAGCTCCCAAGGCGGCTCCGGCTTCGAGATCGCCCGCGCCGGCGACGAGGACGCTGCGCGCGTGACGCGCGGCACCGAGATCGTCCTGCATCTGAAGGACGACGCCAAGAAATATCTCGAAACCTACGAGATCGAGCGCATCGTCGGGGCCTATTCCGACAACATCCTGTTTCCCATCGAGCTCGTGCCGGAAGAGGGCGAGCCGCGCCAGATCAATTCGGCCAGCGCGCTGTGGCAGCGCTCGAAGAGCGAGCTGACGGCGGAGGACTACAAGAAAGCCTATCAGCAGATCGCGACGGCCTTCGACGATCCCGCCATGACGCTGCATTATCGCGCCGAGGGCCGCTATTCCTACGCCGTGCTGCTGTTCGCGCCGTCTGCCAAGCCGTTCGACCTGTTCGAGCCGAACCGCAAGGGACGGGTCAAGCTCTACGTCCGCCGCGTCTTCATCACCGACGATGCAGATCTCTTGCCGGGCTATCTGCGCTTCATCCGCGGCGTGGTCGACAGCGAGGATCTTCCCCTCAACATCTCCCGCGAGATGCTGCAGAACAATCCGCAGCTGGCGCAGATCCGCAAGGCGGTGGCGACCCGCGTCGTGTCCGAGCTCGAAAGCCTCGCCGAGAAGGATCCCGACAATTTCGTCAAGATCTGGGATGCCTTCGGCGCGGTGCTGAAGGAGGGCATCTACGAGGATTTCGAGCGTCGCGAAAAGCTGCTGGCGCTGTCGCGCTTCACCACGACGTCGGGCGAGAAGCGGTCGCTCAAGCAGGTGATCGCCGATTTCAAGCCGAACCAGACCGAGATCTACTATCTCGTCGGGGACAGCATCGAGCGGTTGAAATCCAATCCGCGGCTGGAAGCCGCGACCGCGCGCGGCATCGAGGTGCTGCTGCTGTCCGATCCCGTCGATGCCTTCTGGACCTCGATGCCCTCGGAGTTCGACGGCAAGCCGCTGAAGTCACTGAGCCAAGGCGATCTCAACCTCGATTTGATCCCGCGCCTCGACGACAAGGACGAGGCGAAGAAGGACGAGCCGGAGGCCGATGAAGCCGCCACCATCGCGGTGATCAAGGCCGCGCTCGGCGAGCGCGTCAGCGACGTCAAGGCCTCGACGCGCCTGACCAGCTCCGCCTCCTGCCTGGTCGCCGACAGCCAGGGGCCGAGCCGCGAGCTGGAGCGCATCCTGGCGCAGCAGAACCGCGGCATGAAGACCAAGCCGATCCTCGAGATCAATCTGCGCCATCCGATGGTGGGTGCGATCACCAAGGCGCCGGCCGGCTCCAAGGCCGTCGACGATCTTAGCCTGCTCCTGCTCGAACAGGCGCAGATCCTGGACGGGGAATTGCCGGAAGACCCGGCGGCGTTCGCCGCGAGGCTGAACCGGCTCGTGTTGCAAGGGCTCGGCGCGTAGCCGCTGGTTCGGTCGTCAAGCTCGGCCATGGCGACGGTGAGTGCGTTGCGAGATCGCCGCACTCACCTTGCCGTCATCTGTACCTAGGAACAGTCGCCTCCAGCGTGGTGTTATGCCATAGGAGGCAGTCGGCATCCGTGCCGGCGCCGTGACCGATGCGAGGATTTCTCCATGCGCTTGCCGATCCTGACCCTCACCGCGATTGTCACGTTGTTCGTCGCGGCCGACGCCAGCGCCCAGACCTACGATCCGCGTTACCCCGTGTGCATGCATGTCTACACGCCCGGCGGCTTCGGCGGTGGCGGCGGCGACTATTATGATTGTTCGTTTACCTCGATCCCGCAGTGCCGGGCCACGGCGTCGGGCCGCTCTGCGAGCTGCGACCTGAACCCCTATTACGCCTTCGACCAGCCCCCGCCGCGTCCGCGCAAGCGGCAGAAGCAACAGTACTAGCGGTCCGCGATGCGCTTTCCTCGGATCCTCTCGCCGCGAGCTTCCCTCGGCCTGCTCCTCGCCGTCGGCGCCTCGCTCGTGATTGCGCCCTCGCATGCGCAGACTTTCGATCCCCGTTACCCCGTCTGCATGCACGTTTATTCCGGCGCGAATGGCGGTGGCGGGGAGTGGTACGATTGCTCCTTCACATCCATCCCGCAGTGCCGCGCCACCGCGTGGGGGCGCGCCGCGATCTGTGATCTCAATCCGTACTACCCCGTCAACGCGCCGCCGCAGCGTTTGCGTCACAGGCGAACCGGCTAGCACCGGACGGATCGGCGCTTCCACTTGACGTCACTGCTGATCCCGACAAGTTCCGCCCGCTTTGTGCCGGCCGTCTTGCGACGCCGGCGGCTTGGTAAGGAATGACTAGCGTTAATCGCGCGCTAAGCGGCTTTTACCCTGCCCCTTAACACCTGGGCAGGGCGGTGCGGGCTAAGCTTGGGACCAGCAGCCACGGCCCCAAGAGAATAACGGCATGACCACCGGTGTCATCGAGCAAGCGAAAGCCGCGCGCGCGCCGTCGGCGTCGAAGATCTGGCTGAAGGCGATCGAGCTCACTGCGCGGATCGAGACGCTGCCGGGCCGCCTGTTTGCCGACGTCGTCGAGGATTGGGCGCGACGCCAGCCCGACCGCGCGGCGCTCGTCACCGACGCTGCCATGCTTGACTACGAAGGCTTGTCGAAGCGGATCAATCGCTATGCGCGCTGGGCGCGCTCGGTCGGCGTGGCCAAGGGAGACACCGTTGCCCTGATCATGCCGAACGGCATCGACTATGTCGCAGCCTGGCTCGGCATCAGCCGGGTCGGGGGCGTTGTCGCGCTGCTCAACACCAAGCTGGTGGGGCCATCGCTCGCGCATTGCATCGACGTCGCGAAGCCGTCGCACATCATCGTCGCCTGTGAACTGGCGGAGATGCTCGACGGCGCAGCGCCGCATTTGAAGACGCAGGCAAAGGTCTGGAGCCATGGCGATGCCCGCAGCGAACGCGCCATTGACGTTGCGCTGGCGGCGCTCGACGATGCCTCTCTTTCGCCGGACGAGCGCGGCGATGTCACGATCAGCGACCGCGCCCTGCTGATCTACACATCGGGTACCACCGGCTTGCCGAAAGCCGCCAGCATCAGTCACCGCCGCATCCTCAACTGGGGCTTCTGGTTCGCCGGTCTCACCGGCGCGACGCCTCAGGACCGGCTTTACGACTGTCTGCCGCTGTTCCACTCGGTCGGCGGCATCGTCGCGCCATGCAGCATGCTTGCCGCCGGCGGCTCGGTGGTGATTGCGGAAAAGTTTTCGGCGTCGCATTTCTGGTCCGACATCGACCGGCACGACTGCACCCTGTTCCAGTATATCGGCGAGCTCTGCCGCTATCTGCTCAAGGCGCCGCCGTCGGAATATGAGAACCGGCATCGCCTGCGGCTCGTCTGCGGCAACGGTCTGCGCGGCGACATCTGGGAGGATTTTCAGGCGCGCTTTGCCATTCCCCGCATCCTCGAATTCTACGCGGCCACCGAAGGCAATTTTTCGCTGTTCAACGTGGAGGGCCAGCCCGGTGCGATCGGCCGCATTCCGCCGCTGCTGGCGCATCGTTTTCCGGCAAGCCTGGTCAAGCTCGCCCCCGACAGCGGCGTGCCGCTACGCAACGAAGAGGGCTTTTGCATCGCCTGCGCCCGCGGCGAGGCCGGCGAAGCGATCGGCCGCATCGGCACCGCCGATGAGGGCGGCGGGCGTTTCGAGGGCTATACCGACGCAGGCGAGACCGAGAAGAAGATTTTGCGCGATGTCTTCGCCCGGGGTGATGCATGGTTTCGCACCGGCGACCTGATGCGGCTCGACGACAAGGGCTTTTTCCATTTTGTCGATCGCATCGGCGATACCTTCCGCTGGAAGGGCGAGAACGTCGCGACCTCGGAGGTGAATGACGCCGTGCGCGACTTCACCGGCGTGGTCGACGCCACCACCTACGGCGTCAGCATCGCCGGCACCGACGGCCGCGCCGGCATGAGCGCCATCGTCGTCAACGAAGGCTTCGACATCGCCGCGCTGCCCGCCCATCTCGCGCAGCGTCTGCCGGCCTATGCGCGTCCCGTTTTCATCCGCATCTCCCACGAGATCGATGCGACCGAGACCTTCAAGCAGAAGAAGGGAGGGCTCGCACGCGAGGGCTTCGATCCGGCCGCAATAACGGAGCCGCTGTTCATGCTCGATCCGAAATCCGGGGCGTATGTCGCGCTCGACAGCGAGGCCTATGCCCGTATCAATGACGGCACGATCAGGCTGTAAGCCTCGCGAAATCAGCAGACAGGTCCAATTTTATCTGAATTGTCCAAGAAGCCATTTACTTCTGTCGGGTAAACAGGCCGCCATGGGAGGCGGTCAGCAAGAGCCGCCGCAACAAGCGATAACAACAAGCGATAACAACAAGCGAGCCAGCCATGTCGGTAAGGTCTAAGGTCATTGACGCGATCCAGCAGATCGCCAAGGAGCAGCACGTCACGCTTCCCGCGCTCTCGGACGATCTGTCTCTGCATGAGACCGGCTTCGACTCGCTCGCCTTCGCGATCCTGGTCGCGCGTCTCGAGGACGAGACCGGCGTCGACCCCTTCACCATTTCCGAGGACGCAGCGTTCCCCGCCACCGTAGGCGATTTCGTGCGGGCCTACGAAAATGTCCCCGCGTGAGATCTTTGCGCTTCGCGACCATCTCGGCGCTGAGCTGAAGGGCCGCACGCTCTCGGATGCGCACCATGTGGTGTCGCTGACGGACGTCCTGTCGCACACGGTTCTGGGTGGGCGTCTGCACGAACTCGCGGGCCGCGCCGTGCTGCTCAAGCTGTCCGACCAGCTCCGGTCAGGCCTTGCCATGATCGAGCTCGACGGCATCGCCCGTCGCATCCTGCTGTGTCCGCCCGATCTCAATCCTGCGCATCTCGACGCGTTGATCGCGGATGCCGCGATCGATGCCGTCGTCACTGACGGGGCCGATCGCTGGACCGGGATCGGCGTGCCGCTGGTGGTCACCGCGAAATTGCCGCTCGAAGCGGCCGTACCGGTCAGGACCGAGCGGGCCACCGAATGGCTGATGCTAACGTCGGGCACGTCGGGCGTACCAAAAATCGCCGGCCATACGCTGGAAGCGCTCACCGGCGCGATTGTCGCCGAAGGCCCCGCGCGCGGACCTGCGCCGGTGTGGGCGACGTTCTACGACATCCGCCGCTATGGCGGCCTGCAAATCTTCCTCCGCGCCATTCTCTCCGGCGGCTCCATGGTGCTGTCGGACCCGCATGAGGCGCTGGCCGATCACGTCGCAAGGCTGAATGCGCGCGGCGTCTCGCACATCTCCGGCACGCCCTCGCACTGGCGCAAGCTCCTGATGAGCGGCTCGGCCGCCCAGTTCACCCCTAGCTACGTCCGTCTCTCCGGCGAGATCGCCGACCAGGCGGTCCTCGACGGCCTGAAAGCCGCATTCCCCGATGCCTCGGTCGGTCATGCCTATGCCTCGACCGAGGCCGGCGTGGGCTTCGCCGTCAATGACGGGTTGGAGGGTTTTCCGGCCAGTTATCTCGGCAGCCGCAATGGTGTCGAGATGAAAGTCGTCGACGGCTCGCTGCGCATCCGCTCGACGCGCACGGCCCACGCTTACATCGGCCGCAACGCCGCCGCACTCACTGACGACGATGGCTTCGTCGACAGCGGCGATATTGTCGAGCTGCGCGGTGATCGCTATTATTTCGTCGGCCGCCGCGGCGGCATCATCAATATCGGCGGGCTGAAGGTTCACCCCGAAGAGATCGAGGCGGTGATCAATCGCCATCCCGATGTGCGGATGTCGCGGGCCAAATCCCGCCGCAGCCCGATCACCGGCGGCATTGTCGTCGCCGACGTCATTCTCGCCGACGGCTGCGACCCGGCGCGTGCGAAGGAGATCCGTGACCAGATCCTGGATCAGTGCCGCGCGCAGCTCGCCTCGCACAAGGTGCCGGCCGTGATCCGCTTCGTCGAGGCTCTCGACGTCACCCCGGCCGGCAAACTGGCGCGCACCGATGCATAATGTTCTCGTCACCGGCGGCAGCCGCGGCATTGGCCTTGCGATCGCAAGGCGCCTCGTCGCTGCCGGCTTCAACGTGATTGCGGCCGCGCGACGCGAGAGCGAGGAGCTCAAGGCGGCGGTCGCCGTCTCCGAAGGACGCCTGCATTTCCGCGCCTGCGACCTTGCGGTGATCGACGCGATCCCGGCCTTCGCAAAGCTGGTCCGCGACGAGTTCGGCCCGATCTACGGCCTCGTCAACAATGCCGGCCTCGGCACCGAGGGCCTGCTCGCCACCATGCACAATTCCGAGATCGAGGCGCTGGTGCAGCTCAACGTGCTCTCGCCGATCATCCTCACCAAATATGTCGCGCGACAGATGATGGCGGACGGCGCAGGCCGCATCATCAACATCTCCTCGATCATCGCCACCACCGGCTATAATGGCCTCTCCGTCTACGGTGCGACCAAGGCCGCAGCCACCGGCTTCACCCGCTCGCTCGCGCGCGAGGTCGGCAAGCTCGGGATCACCGTGAACGCGATCGCGCCGGGCTTCATCGACACCGAACTGACGCACAATCTCTCCGACGAGGGACGCAAGCGCATCGCCAGCCGCAGCGCGCTGCGCCGTCTGCCGGAAACCGATGACGTCGCACGCATGGTGGAATATCTGCTCGGCGAGGGAGGCCGCAACGTCACCGGCACCGTGTTTACGATCGACGCGGGGAATACGGCTTAGAGCTTCGGTGCTGATTGAATCAGAACCGAAGCTCTAGATTCTTGTTTTGACGCGTTTTCTTCACGCGAACCGGTGTCCACTTCGCTCGAAAACGCTTTTGCGGAACCCCGGTCGCGACAATTGGTTGATCCGGCGCAATGACATTCAGCCGGATTTGGTCGTAAGATGCCCCGCAATCGATTGGGTTACGTCAATCGGTCTGCCCTAATCGACAGGGAGCAGTCCATGGCCATGCCAAACATGACCGCTTCGAACCTGGGCCGGACGTCAGCAGAGCAATCGCGCGCGAGGCCGGACGATGTCCATTGTCAGCCGATGTCGCATCAGAATTCCGGTGCTCACGGCCATGAGATGTATCCGCAGCAGTTCGTGCGGTTGGTCGGATGTCATGATGTCCCGGCCTCAGCGGTGCGCAAGCGCCAGGACGAGAAGCTGCATTAGGCGCTTGGGCTCCGGGCTTCTCCCAGTCAATTCGTTCATGTGACAATTCCGGCGGCTTGTGCGGCATTGCACGGGCATGCGGGCTTGTTGTCCGGCTTTTTCTCGGCCAATGATCGGGGCATCGCGGAAGCCGGCGAACCCGGGTCCATCCTGCCACGTATCTGTCTTGCAAAGTGCCATCTCAACCATCCGGCATCACCCGATGACATCGAGCGAATCCTTCTACGGCGGCATTCCGGTCTTCCGCGGCTTCACCAGCCTGATGGACCCTGTGCTGTATTCGCCGCTCCCGGACGATTGGAGCATCGGCGTTGCCGACATCGTCGATTCGACCAAGGCCATCGCGGCGCAGCGGTACAAGGCAGTCAACATGGCCGGCGCCGCCGTGATCGCGGCGGTGACGAACGCCTTGCAGGGGCGCGAATTCCCCTTCGTGTTCGGTGGCGACGGCGCGAGCTTTGCGGTTGCGCCTGACGATGTCGAGTTTGCCCGGGAGGCGCTGGCGGCGACCGCGACCTGGGTGCGGGAGGATCTCGATCTGAAGATGCGCGTCGCTCTGGTGCCGGTCAGCGCCATCCGCGCGCAGGGCCTCGACGTGCGCGTCGCGCGCTTCGGTCCGTCGGCCAATTTGTCCTATGCGATGTTCTCCGGCGGCGGCCTCGCCTGGGCCGATGCCGCCATGAAGCGCGGCGAGTTCGCGCTGACTGAAGCCCCCGGCGGCACGCAGCCCGACCTCTCCGGCCTGTCCTGCCGTTTCGAGGTGATGCCGGCCTCACGTGGCTTGATCCTGTCGGTGCTGGTGATGCCGGCACGTGGCGACGATCCGCCGGCCTTCCGCAAAGTGATCGAGGACATCATCCATCTCGTCGAGCGCAGCCCGGATGGCGGCCGCCCGGTGCCGCCGCAGGGGCCGCCGCTGAAATGGCCGCCGCAAGGGCTGGATTATGAGGCCCGCACCCGGCGCGGCGGCTCACTGCTTGCGCGCCGTGCCAGTGTGCTGGCCTATACGCTGTTCGTCTATCTGATCATGCGTTTCGACCTCAAGGTCGGGGGCTTCGTGCCTGAAGTCTACAAGCGACAGGTGGTCGAGAACTCGGACTTCAGGAAGTATGACGACGGATTGCGCATGATCCTCGATTGTACGCCGGAGCTCGAACGCGCGCTGGGCGATAGGCTCGCGGCGGCCGCGCGCGACGGCGTCGTGCGCTATGGCCTCCATCGGCAGGACGCGGCGATGATGACGTGCTTCACGCCATCGGCGCTGCGCAGCGATCACGTGCACTTCATCGACGGCGCGCGAGGCGGCTACGCCTCGGCCGCGACGGCGCTGAAGGCGATGATGGCGTGAAAGGGCTCTCGTGCCCCGGACGCAGCGCAGCGTGAAACGGCGCGCTGCAGAGCGGGGTCCCATGGCAGTGTGGGTCCCGGCTCTGCGCCGCGTCACTGCGTGCCGCAGCGCGTCCAGGACACGAAGACTGTCACCGTCCTGCGCGCGTCCAGGTTTCGCCGCCGCAGAGCGCGCCGACGCAGCCTTCGACGCGCAACGAATCCGCCGACGTCACCGTGATGCTGCTCGCATAGCTGCTGCCGTCATCGGCGTTGTAGATCTGGCCTGACCATTTGTTCGGAGCTGACGGCTGCATGCCGTTGAACAATGGCAGGCCGATCATCGGACGCCTGGCGAGCGCAGGATTGGGATTCTTGCTGTCGGTGGCTGGCTGACCGGTCGCGGTGTCATAGGGCTCGCGCAGCCAGACGATGTGGCCACAGATTCCGTCGCCGCATTTGTTGATCTTGACGCGCGCATCGCCGGCCTGGGTGAGCCAGGTCCCGTCGGCGCTTTGCGCCTGCGCGCTGGTTACGCCGAGCAGCGCAGCCAGGATGACGACGGGAATCGCGAATCTGCTGAACATGGAGAACCCCCGAAAAAAGACGGCGCCTCCATATCAGCCCGGGAGGATAGTGCAACGCTGGTGGGAATCACATTCCTGCGTTTACTTGCTTGCTTATCTGCCTGCGCTCATTTGCCCCAGCGCGCGAACGCGACCGAGCCGGCCGTCAAAAGACCGAACACGACCATGGCGCCGCCGACCAGCGCGAACAAGGTCCAGGCCGGCGCCTGCGCCATCATGAGACCGATCCCGCCGACAGCGACGATCAGCAGGCGCGCCGTCGAAGCAAGCACGGGTCCGCCGACGCGCGCCGCGCCTTGCGAGGAGAAATAGAGCGACACGCCGATGCCGAAGAACACGAAGGCCGGACCGGCCCAGTGGAAATAGCTGTGGGCGGCCGCGGTGACGCCGGGATCGCGCGTGAACAGCGCGACCCATAGCGACGGGTCCAGCGCGACGACGAGGCCGATCAGGCCGACGGTCAATCCCGAGGCTGCCGCCGCAGTCCAGGCCACGCGCCGCGCGCGCTTCAGATGGCCTGCGCCGATCGCGACGCCGACCATCGGCACCGAGGCGATGCCGAAGGCGAAGGTGATCGGGATCAGCAGAAATTCGAGCCGCGAGCCGATGCCGTAGCCGGCCAGCATCTCGGTGCCGAAGGTCGCGAGGATCTTCGTGAAGATCAGAATGGTGAGCACGGTCTGGAGTGGCGACAGGCAGGCCAATGCGCCGACCTTGAGAATGTCCAGGAACATCGCGCGTTCGAAATGGAAGGCACGGACATCGAGCTGCAACCGGCTGCGGCCGGATAGGAGATACCAGAGGAAGAAGATCGCGGCGCAGCTGAACGCGATGAGCTGGCCGCTTGCGACACCCGGCATGCCGAATTGCGGCATGCCGAACAGGCCGAGCCCCAGCGTGCCGCCGAGCACGACCTGGAGCACGCTCGCGCCGATCAGCGTCATCGACGGCAGGCGCATGTCGCCGGTGCCACGGATCACCGAGGCCAGCGTGTTGACGAGCCAGATCGCGACCGCACCGGAGAACAGCACCTGCGAATAGCCGCTGGCCTCCTCGAGCACGCGGTCGCGGCCGCCGAGCAGAGCGAAGAAGGAGCGGCCGAAGACCAGCATCATCACCGTGAAGAACAGCCCGCCGCAGAGGCCGATGATGGCAGCATGCAGTGCCAGCGTCGCGGCGCGGTCGCGATCGCCTGCGCCGAGCGCGCGGCTGATCGCTGACGAGACCCCGCCGCCCATCGCGCCCGCGCTCATCATCTGTGTCAGCATCGCGAACGGAAACACCAGCGCGATCGCGGCGAGCGGGATGGTCCCCAGCCGGCCGATATAGGAGGTCTCGGCGATCGATACCAGCGTGCTGCCGACCATCGCGATCATGTTGGGAATCGCGAGCCGCAGCAGCGTCGGCAGGATCGGCGCGGTCAGCAGGCTCGCAATGGGGGAGGCGACCGGGGCACGCGGCGGGACGGCGTCTAGGGGGGCGTCGATCGTCATGTTCACCGGGCGGAATGTTAGATGATGATCGACATATTATAGGACGCAGGGCGGCCGGCGCAGCCCTCGCTCACGCAGGGCTCACCAGGGCAGGCCGCATAGGTCGATGGTGCCCAGCGTCGGCGCGCGGACGATGTTGAAGACGTAGGGCGCCATGTAAGTGAAGCGGATCCGCCCTTCCGGCTGCTCGCAATAGACCTCGCCCTTGAAGGGCAGCCAGCTCCGGGTCTCGTAGAACGAAAAATTGTGTGGTTCGCAGAACAGCAGCGCGAAGCGGGCGGCCTCGTTGGCGCGAATGGTATGCACCGCCGCGTCGATCGCCAGGGTCGCATAGCCGCGGCCGCGCCGGTCCTCGCGCGTGCAGACCCCGCCGATGCCGCCGATATGGACCTTCTGCCCATTCCAGGTGACGGTGCGGAAATAGATGCCGACATGGCACACGAGGCCGTCCTCGGGCGTCTCGATCAGCACGCGCAGATCGGCATTGGCCCATTTGACGTGAGACCAGGCCGGCTTCTCCGCGGCGTCCTGGCTCCAGACCGCGTTGAGCAGGGGTTTTGCAATCGGCCACGAGGCGTCGCCGTTCAGGATGTCGATTTCGATGCTCATTGCTCGGTCTCTCGCATCTTCGGTTCGCGGTGCATTCGTTCTGTCATAACCGCTTCAAAGGCAATGATATTTTGCGACGTGCAGCCGGCCCGGGCGATCGTCCGCGGCCTCCGCCGGATTATTTGCAATCGTGCCAAGCGGTCGCATCACGCGTTTTCGCAAATTGACGGTATTTAACGGCCGCGGAACCTTCTATAAGGGGTGACCGTTAGAACTCGTTCCCCACCAGTTGCGGACAAGAACCCATGACCTTTACGCTGCCCCCACTCCCTTACGCCTATGACGCCCTCGGCCAGTATATGTCGAAGGAGACGCTGGAATATCACCACGACAAGCATCATCAGGCCTACGTCACCAACGGCAACAACGCGCTCAAGGGGACCGAATGGGAAGGCAAGTCCCTTGAAGAGATCGTCAAGGGCTCGTTCGGCAAGAACCCCGCGGTGTTCAACAATGCCGGCCAGCACTACAACCACATCCACTTTTGGAGCTGGATGAAGCCCAATGGCGGCGGCACGAAGCTGCCGGGCAAGCTCGAGAAGAAGATCAACGAGGACCTCGGCGGCTTCGAGAAGTTCAAGACCGACTTCCAGGCGGCCGGTGTCGGCCAGTTCGGCTCCGGCTGGGCCTGGCTCCAGGTCAAGAATGGCAAGCTCGAAATCTCCAAGACCCCGAACGGCGAGAATCCGCTGGTGCACGGCGCCACTCCGATCCTCGGCGTCGACGTCTGGGAGCACTCCTACTACATCGACTATCGCAACCGCCGTCCGGACTATCTCAAGGCGTTCGTTGAGAACCTCGTGAACTGGGAATACGTCGAGTCCCTGTTCGACAAGGCGTAAGCCAAACACTCAGTGATCCCGGGGCGATGCGAAGCATCGAACCCGGGATCTCGAGATTCTCAGGTGCGCAACGGCGCACCAGAGTTCGCACTTCGTGCGCCCCGGAATGACAGGATCGAGGCGGTCGCATCAGCGGCCGCCTTTTTGCTGTGCGGAATTGCCCTGCACGATGCGCGCACGGCTCTGTCATCGTATCGTTTGCATCGGGGGAACGCCGCCCTTAATCAGGACGGGCATCCCCGCGATCCGATCCGAGCCCGGTGTCAGAACCTTCCCCGAAAGACCCGGCGCCTGCCGACGACGTCGACGCCGAGCCGCGGCCGGGGCGCGTGCGCAAGCCGGTCGGCTGGTCCACCATCATCATCGCGGTCCTGGTGGCGGTGAGCGCCGGTCTGGTCTGGCGGCGTGACGGCACCGACGGTGTTCTCGACATTCTCACCCACGACCTCTCGCTGTTCTCAGGCATCCTGCCGCGCGTGCTGGCCGGTTGCCTGCTCGGCGCTCTCATCTCGGAGATCCTGCCGCACGAGAAGGTCTCGCGCTCGCTCGGGCCGAAATCGGGCCTGATGGGCCTGCTGATCGGCACTGCCTTCGGCGCGATCTTGCCGGGCGGTCCCTTCACTGCCTATCCGGTGGCGAGCGCGCTGCTCGCGGTCGGTGCCGATTTCGGCGCCACCATCGCCATGGTCGTGAGTTGGACCCTGATCGGCTACGGCCGGGCGGTGGCCTGGGAAATCCCGATCATGGGCACCGATTTCACGCTGTGGCGGATCCTGATCTCGCTGCCGCTGCCGGTGCTCGCCGGCGCGCTCGGCCGCTTCGTCTATGTCAGGATGTACCCGAAGCCCGCCGCCAAGGACGATGAGTTGTGAGCGCAGCGCTTCTCATCGACATGCTGTTGTGGGGCTCGGTGCTCGGGGTCGGTCTGATCGCCTTCCGGCGCGGGTCTGCCGTGTTCGTGGCCTCGCTGCGCGAAGGCGCAATGGACTTCGTCAACATCGTGCCGCGGATCGCGCTCGGGGTGATCGGCTCCGGCTACATCGCCGCCATCATCCCGCAGGAGGTGATCACCGGCTGGCTTGGCCCAGACAGCGGCTGGCTCGGAGTCGCCTCTGCCGTTGTCGCCGGTGCCGCCACCCCCGGCGGCCCCGTCATCGGCTTCTCCATCGGCACGGTGGCGCTGAAGGCCGGCGGCGGAGTGCCCCAGGTGGTTGCGTATGTCGTCGCTTGGGCCCTGTTCGCCTTCCAGCGGGTCATCTTGTGGGAGATCCCGTTCATGCCGGCCCGGTTCGTCTGGTTCCGCTGCGCCGTGTCGGTGCCATTTCCGTTCGTGGCGGCCGCGATCGCTATGCTGATCGGAAAGCCCTGAGCCCAAGGCGTGGACAGACGAAATGTTATAATATAACGTCTCGAAATGGTTCCCGCCGCGTCCCACGCCCATCATCACGACCACGTTCATGGTCATTCCCACGGCCACGCGCACGGGCACGACCACACCCATGCCCATGTCCATGATGCGGCGTCACCGCATCCGGCCCAAGCGGCACCCTGGTCGATCCTGCGCATGACCATGGCGGGGCGCCTTGCGGCCGCGCTCGCCGTCTGCGCCGTGCTCTGGGCCATGGTCTTCCTGGCGATGAGGTGACCATGGCGGCGCTGCACTTCCACAACGTCACGCTCGGCTATGACCGGCATCCGGCCGTGCACCACCTCAACGGCGAGGTCGCATCCGGCGCGCTGGTCGCCGTGATCGGTCCGAACGGCGCAGGCAAGTCGACGCTGCTGCGCGGCATCGTCGGCATCCTCAAGCCGCTCGACGGCAGCATCCATCTCGGCGGGCTCGACAGCAGGGACATCGCCTATCTGCCGCAGAGCGCGGAGATCGACCGCAGCTTCCCGATCTCGGTGTTCGATTTCGTCGGCACCGGGTTGTGGCGCGGGACCGGCCTGTTCGGCGGCATAGGCAAGGCCGCGCGCGAGAAGATTTTGCGCGCGATCGCCGCGGTCGGCCTCAACGGCTTCGAGAACCGCCCGATCGGCACGCTCTCCGGCGGCCAGATGCAACGCGTGCTGTTCGCGCGGGTGCTGCTCCAGGACGCCAGCCTGATCGTGCTCGACGAGCCCTTCAACGCCATCGACAGCAAGACCACGACCGACCTGCTCGCGCTGGTGAAGAATTGGCACGCCGAGGGCCGCACCGTGCTGGCCGCCCTGCACGACATGGAGATGGTGCGCACCCATTTCAGCGAGACGCTGGTGCTGGCGCGCGGTCCCGTGGCGTGGGGACCAACGGACGAGGTGCTGACGCCGGAGAATCTGCTGGTGGCGATGCGGATGTGCGAGGCCTTCGACGACAGCGCGGCGGCCTGCGCGGCCGACGACGGGCGTTCGCAGGCAGCGTGACCTCAAATGATCTATGACGCGCTGATCGGTCCCTTCACCGAATTCGAGTTCATGCGGCGGGCGCTCGCTGCCGTGATCGCGCTCGCGCTGGCGGGCGCGCCGATCGGCGTGTTCCTGATGCTGCGGCGGATGAGCCTCGTCGGTGACGCCATGGCGCACGCGATCCTGCCGGGCGCTGCGGTCGGCTTTCTGCTCTCCGGCCTTAATCTGTTCGCGATGACGGCCGGCGGCCTGATCGCCGGCTTCGCGGTCGCGATCCTCGCCGGCGTGGTGGCGCGTTCGACGGGGCTGAAGGAAGACGCTTCGCTGGCCACCTTCTACCTGGCCTCGCTGGCGCTCGGCGTCACCATTGTCTCGATCAAGGGCACCAATATCGACCTGTTGCATGTGCTGTTCGGCAACATCCTCGCGATGGACGACCAGACGCTGCTTGTCGTGGCCTTCAACGCCACGGTGACGCTGCTGGTGCTCGCGGTGATCTACCGTCCGCTGGTGATCGAGAGCGTCGATCCCCTGTTCCTCCGCACCGTCAGCCGCGCCGGCGGGCCAGCGCATCTCGCCTTCCTCGCGCTCGTCGTCATCAACCTCGTCAACGGCTTCCAGGCGCTCGGCACGCTGCTTGCGGTGGGTCTCATGATCCTGCCGGCTGGCATTGCCCGGTTCTGGTCGCGCGATCTCACCGCCATGATCTGCATCGCGGTCGTCGCCGCCGCGATCTCGGGCTATGCCGGTCTCGTGCTGTCGTTCCAGACCCGTGTGCCCTCGGGCCCGGCGATCATTCTCGTGGCGACGGTGATCTACATGGCCTCCGTGTTGTTCGGCCGCATCGGCGGTATTGTCCGGCAATTGTTTCCCGGCCGGCATCTGGAAGCATGACGATGCGGCTCATCCTGCTTTGTGCGCTGTTGGTGATCGCCTCGCCGCTGCATGCCGCCGAGCGGCTCAACGTCGTTGCGAGCTTCTCGATCCTGGCCGATTTCGTCCGCAATGTCGGTGGTGACAGGGTCAATCTGACCACGCTGGTCGGCGCCGACAGCGACGTCCACGTCTACACGCCGGCCCCCGCCGATGCGAAGCGCGTCGCGGCTGCCAAGCTCGTCATCGTCAACGGGCTCGGCCTCGAAGGCTGGCTGCCGCGCCTCGTGCAGTCCGCGGGCAGCAAGGCGAAGGTCGTGACTGCGAGCGCCGGCATCACGCCGCTGAAATTAGGCGCGGCCGCAGATCCCCACGCCTGGCAGTCCATCCCGAACACCAAGGTCTACGTCACCGACATCGCCAATGCGCTCGCCGCGGCCGCTCCGGACGATGCGGATGTTTTCCGCGCCCAGGCCAAGGCCTATCTGGAAAAGCTCGACTCGCTCGATCGCGAGGTCCGCGATGCCGTGGCGAAAATCCCAACCGAGCGGCGCAAGGTGATCTCCACCCACGACGCCTTCGGCTATTTTTCCGCCGAATACGGTATCCAGTTCATCGCCCCCCTGGGCGTCTCTACGGAGACCGAACCCAGCGCGCGCGACATCGCCGCCATCATCGGCCAGATCAAGGTGCAGAAAATCCCGGCCGTGTTCCTGGAGAATATCAGCGACGACCGGCTGATCCGGCGAATCGCGGCCGAGACCGGCGCCAAGGTCGGCGGGACCCTGATTTCGGACGGTTTGACCGGCGAAAAGGGGCCTGCACCCACTTACATTGACATGGTCAGGCACAATATAAAGGCCCTGACCAGCGCGCTTGACCAATAGGGCAGGGCCACCCGCCTCGCGTCGCGCGAACAAGCCTGATGTCGGAGTTCTTATGTCTGAAGCGACTTCCCAGAAGATTCCCGTGACCGTGCTGACCGGCTATCTCGGCGCCGGCAAGACCACGCTCTTGAACCGCATCCTGTCGGAGAATCACGGCAAGAAATACGCTGTCATCGTCAACGAATTCGGCGAGATCGGCATCGATAACGATCTCATCATCGGCGCCGATGAAGAAGTGTTCGAGATGAACAACGGCTGCATCTGCTGCACCGTGCGCGGCGACCTCGTCCGCATCATGGACGGCCTGATGAAGCGCAAGGGCAAGTTCGACGCCATCATCGTCGAGACCACCGGCCTCGCCGATCCCGCGCCAGTCGCCCAGACCTTCTTCGTCGACGAGGACGTGCAGAAGAACGCCCGGCTCGACGCCGTGGTCACGGTCGCCGACGCCAAATGGCTGTCCGACCGGCTCAAGGATGCGCCCGAGGCCAAGAACCAGATCGCCTTCGCCGACGTCATCGTCCTGAACAAGACCGACCTCGTCAACAAGGGCGAGCTCGCCGAGGTCGAGGCCCGCATCCGCGGCATCAATCCCTATGCGAAGCTGCACCGCACCGAGCGCTGCTCGGTGGCACTGGCCGACGTGCTCGATCGCGGCGCGTTCGACCTCGACCGCATCCTCGACATCGAGCCGGATTTCCTGGAGGCCGACGATCATGACCATGACCATGATCATCACCATCATGGCCACGACCACGACCACCATCATCACGGTCATGGCCTGAAGCACTATCACGACGAGGATATGCAATCGTTGTCGCTGAAGACCGACAAGCCGCTCGATCCCAATGTGTTCATGCCCTGGCTCCAGAATCTGGTGCAGGTCGAGGGCGGCAAGATCCTGCGCTCCAAGGGCATCCTCGCTTTCCACGACGATGACGACCGCTACGTCTTCCAGGGCGTCCACATGATGCTGGAGGGCAACCACCAGCGGAAGTGGAAGGAGGGTGAGCCGCGCGAGAGCCGCCTCGTCTTCATCGGCCGCGAATTGCCCGAAGAGGCGATCCGCAAGGGTTTCGAGAGCTGCATCGTTTCGTGATGAAAGAGTTTACGCCGGCCCCCGACTCCGCCTCGATCGTCTCCGTTACCGACCGCGTCAAGCCCGTGGCACTCGGCATGGCCGTGACGTCGGTGCATTTTCTCGGTCCCCGCGCCGCCTTCGTCGGCGGCGAGGAGAACGTCGCACTCGTCGATAGCCAGGGAGAGACCACCAAGGTGGCCGTGCACAGCGGCGGCATTCTCTCGACCGCCTCCGACGGCAAGCGCATCGTCATGGGCGGCGACGACGGCAAGGTCGTCTCGCTCGACGCCAAGGGCGAGGTGACGTTGCTCGCGACCGACCCGAAGCGGCGCTGGATCGACGCGGTGGCGCTGCATTCGGACGGCGCCTTCGCCTGGTCGGCCGGCAAGACCGCGACCGTCAAGAGCGGCAGGAGCGAGGAGAAATCGCTCGAGGTGCCCTCGACCGTCGGCGGGCTCGCCTTCGCGCCAAAGGGTCTGCGGCTCGCGATCGCGCATTACAACGGCGCGACGCTGTGGTTTCCGAACATGGAGGGCTCGGCCGAATTTCTGCCTTGGGCCGGCTCGCATCTCGGTGTCACCTTCAGCCCGGACAACAAATTCCTGGTCACCACGATGCACGAGGCGGCGCTGCACGGCTGGCGGCTCGCCGACAACAGGCACATGCGCATGACCGGCTATCCCGGCCGCGTCCGCTCGATGTCCTGGAGCGCAGGCGGCAAGGGGCTCGCGACCTCGGGCGCCGACACCGTCATCATCTGGCCGTTCGCCAGCAAGGACGGCCCGATGGGCAAGGAGCCTGCGATGCTTGCCCCGCTTCAGGCGCGCGTATCCGTGGTTGCCTGCCATCCGAAGAACGACATCCTGGCCGCAGGTTACAGCGACGGCACCGTGCTGATGGTGCGGTTGGAAGACGGCGCCGAGATTCTGGTCCGCCGCAACGGCACCCCGCCGGTGGCCGCACTCGCCTGGAATGCGAAGGGCACCCTGCTGGCCTTTGCGGACGAAAGTGGGGACGGCGGCCTGCTGGAGCTTTAATCTGTCATGGTTCCCACCGTATAGGGGACCATGCGATTTCTCACGACCTTTCAGCTTGCCGATTTTGGCGACACCCTGGTCAGCTTGCTCACGGCCTTCGTGCTGGGCACGCTGATCGGCGCCGAGCGGCAGTACCGCCAGCGCACCGCGGGCTTGCGCACCAACGTGCTGGTCGCGGTGGGAGCGGCAGCCTTCGTTGATCTCGCGATGCATCTGGACGGTGCCGAGGGGGCGGTGCGGGTGATCTCCTATGTGGTCTCCGGCATTGGCTTTCTCGGCGCCGGCGTCATCATGAAGCAGGGCATGGACGTCCGTGGCCTCAACACCGCGGCGACGCTATGGGCCTCGGCCGCGGTCGGCTCCTGCGCCGGGGCCGACATGGTCGCGCAGGCCGCGGCGCTCACCGTCTTCGTCATTGCCGGCAACACCATGCTGCGCCCGCTGGTCAATGCCATCAACCGCATCCCCCTGAACGAGAAGGCGCTGGAGGCCACCTACTATTTCAAGCTCGCGGTGGCCGCCGACGCCTTGCCCGACATGCGCGACCGCCTCGTCGAGAAGCTCGAGGCCGCGAACTATCCGGTCGCCGATATCGAGCTCGTCGAGATCGGCGAGGACATGCTGGAGATCGTTGCGAAGCTCGTCGCGAGCGCCGTTGATCCGAACGAGTTGAACGTGGTGGCGACCGATTTGCAGCATTTGCCGGGCGTGCGGCATGCCACCTGGGAAGTCAGCACAACGGAGTGAGCGCGGCGTTTTGGCGCGCAGAGGCCGGGTTCCCGCTCCTTCGATGCCGGAACCCGCGCGCCCCAGTTTCGTTGATCCCGCGGACAAAGGCGGTGATCGACATGCCCGGCCAAGAGACCAAGCGTAGACTGAAATTCGACCTGACAATCGCCACTTCGCTGTTCGCAGCTGGCGTCGTGGTGTCGGTGTTGTCGCTCGCCCAGATCCGTGCCGAAAGCCGGCTGCAGCTGGCGCAGGCAACGCCGCCGCTGCAGGGCACGCCGTCCGACGATCAGAACAAGCCCGCGGAATCCAAGCCGGGCGGCGATCGCCCGACCACGCCGGCCCCCGAGCCCGCGCGGCCGGATCCGCAGACTCAGGGCGCGGCGGGCGCGGCCAAGCCAGCTTTGCCGCCGGCGCCGGCGGAGAAGGTCGGGCCGCCGATCAAGGAGAAGTAGGCGATCGCTCCGCATTCGGTGTCATCCCCGCCGAAGGCGGGGGATCCAGTATTCCGCGAAAGCGCGTGGATACGAAGAGGCCGCGGCGTACTGGATGCCCCGCCTTCGCGGGGCATGACAGCGGTGGGTGCGGGACGCGCCCTTTCACCGCACCAGAATATTCCGGAACTGCCAGGGATCGCTCGTATCGATATCCTCCGGGAACAGTCCCGGACGATCCGTCAGCGGCGTCCAGTCGGTATAAAAGCCCTTCACCGGGCCGAGATACGGCAGCTGGATCTCCAGCAGACGATCGAAATCCATCTCGTCGGCTTCGACGATGCCTTCGTTCGGGTTTTCCAGCGCCCACACCATGCCGCCGAGCACGGCAGAGGTCACCTGCAGGCCGGTGGCGTTCTGATAGGGCGCGAGCTCGCGGGTTTCTTCGATAGAGAGCTGCGAGCCGTACCAATAGGCGTTGTTGTCATGGCCGAACAGCAGCACGCCGAGCTCGTCGATGCCGTCGACGATCTCGTTCTCGTCGAGGATGTGGTGCCTCTCCTGCATCTTCGCAGCACGGCCGAACATCTCGTGCAGCGACAGCACGGCATCGTCGGCCGGATGATAGGCGTAGTGGCAGGTCGGCCGGTAGATCGCCGTGCCCGATGCGTCACGCACCGTGAAGTAGTCGGCGATCGAGATCGACTCGTTGTGGGTGACCAGGAAGCCGTATTGCGCCCCGCGGGTTGGGCACCAGGTGCGCACGCGCGTGTTGGCGCCGGGCTGCATCAGATAGATGGCGGCGCCGCAGCCGGCTTCGTGGGTCCTCGCATTCTCGGGCATCCATTTCTCATGGGTGCCCCAGCCGAGCTCGGACGGCTGCACGCCCTCCGACAGGAAGCCTTCCACCGACCAGGTGTTGACGAACACGTCGGGCTCTTTCGGCTTCTTCGAGCGCTGGGTGTCGCGCTCGGCGATGTGGATGCCCTTGACGCCGGCCTGCCGCATCAGATCCGCCCATTCCGCCTTGGTCTTCGGCTTGGGGGCATTGAGCTTCAGGTCGGCAGCGACGTTGAGCAGCGCCTGCTTCACGAAGAAGGAGACCATGCCGGGATTCGCGCCACAGCAGGAGACGGCCGTGGTCGAGCCCTTGGGTCGCGCGCGCTTGGCGGCCAGCGTCACTTCGCGCAGCGCGTAATTGGAGCGCGCTTCCGGGCCTTTCGAGGCGTCGAAATAGAAGCCGAGCCAGGGCTCGTTGACGGTGTCGATGTAGAGCGCGCCGAGCTCGTTGCAGAGCTCCATGATGTCGGTGGAGCCGGTGTCGACCGATAGATTGACGCAAAAGCCTTGGCCGCCGCCTTCGGTCAGCAGCGGGGTCAGCAATTCGCGGTAATTGTCTCGGGTCACGGCCTTCTGGATGAAGCGCACATTGTGCTTCTCGCAATGCGCCTTGCGGCCCTCGTCCTTGGGATCGATCACTGTCACGCGCGACTTGTCGTAATCGAGATGCCGCTCGATCAGCGGCAGCGTGCCTTTGCCGATGGAGCCGAAGCCGACCATGACGATGGGACCAGTGATCTTCGCGTAGATCTGCGAGGGAGGGCTCATGGGATGGTTTCTCCGGAACGTGCTGGCAGGCAAGGGGTGGGTGGATCAGGCGATGCGGCGCTTCTCAGATGCTGCGGCGCCTTTTAGAGGCTGCGGCGCTTGGCGGTGACTTCGATCTCGACCTTCATCTCGGGCTTGGCGAGAGCGGTGACGACCAGCAACGTCGCAGCCGGCCTGATGTCACCGAGAACCTCGCCGCAGACGGCGAAGTGGGCGTCGATGTAGCTGGCGTCGGTGACGTAATAGGTCGCACGGACGATGTCGGCCATCTCGAATCCGCCCTCCTTCAGGGCGGCTGCGATGGTCTTGAAGCAGTTGCGTGACTGGCTCGTGACATCGGCCGGCATCGTCATCGTCGTGTAGTCATAGCCCGTGGTTCCCGCGACGAAGGCGAACTCGCCGTCGATCACGGCGCGGCTGTAGCCGACGGTCTTCTCGAGCGGAGAGCCGGTGGAGATCAGGCGACGGGACATGGTCGTGGGCCTCGACTGAAGGGGTGTTTCGCGGCGTTAAACGGCGTTTCCGGGGCCCGCGCAACCCCAAAGGAACGGCTTAGCGGAGACGCGGCTGAGCGCTGCCGCGGAACGCGGCTTCGGTCGTCGCCATCATGGCGATCCCTCAGGCCGCGTGCGCGTGGAGGGCGCGAACCGCCCTCCGTTTGGGCAGGGGCGCGCCGGTCGGGACGATCATCCCTTCGGCGCCGTCGAGCGCGCCGTCCGCGAACTCGATCGCCAGCAGGCGGTCGCGCTCGAACGGGCCGGGCAGCGACAGCGCGCCGGTCTTCTCGCCGGAGAAGCCGAAGCGGGCGTAATAAGGGGCATCGCCGAGCAGGATCACGGCGTCCTGCCCGCGCGCCCGGGCGGCGGCCAGCGCTTGATGCATCAGCGCGGCGCCGATCCCGAGCTCGCGGCAGGCAGGGTCGACCGCCAACGGTCCGAGGACCAGAGCGGGCCTGCCTCCGGCGCTGACGTGCCACAGCCGCACGGTTCCCACGAGCTTGCCCTCGCGCACAGCCGACAGGGCAAGGCCCGCGGCGGGTGCACGTCCATCGCGCAGGCGCTGGCAGGTGCGGCCATGGCGATTCTCGCCAAAGCAGGCATCGAGCAGCGCTTCACGCATCGCGACATCGGCAGCACGTTCCGCACGGATCACGAACGGAGCGGCTTTCGAGGTGAGGGCGAGCTGTGGCTTCCGAGGAGCAGTCATGGCGCGTCAGTCCCCGCTTGAAGGACGCGCGATCGGCGCGCCTGTCCAAGACGTCGTCAGAAATCGAGATGTGAGGGAGGAGCCGGCAAGCCGGCTCCCGGGTTCGTCAGGCCTCAAACCGAGAGGCAAATCAGATGTGATACGTCCGCAGCGGCGGAATGCCGTTGAACGCCACCGACGAGTAGGTCGACGTATAGGCCCCGGTGCCTTCGATCAGCACCTTGTCGCCGATCTCGAGCGTCACCGGGAGCGGATACGGGTTCTTCTCGTACAGCACGTCGGCGCTGTCGCAGGTCGGGCCTGCGAGCACGCACGGCGTCATGTCCGCGCCGTCGTGACGGGTGCGGATGGCGTAGCGGATCGACTCGTCCATCGTCTCGGCGAGACCGCCGAACTTGCCGATGTCCAGGTACACCCAGCGCACCTCGTCCTCGTCGCTCTTCTTCGAGATGAGCACGACCTCGGATTCGATGATGCCGGCGTTGCCCACCATGCCGCGGCCCGGCTCGATGATGGTCTCCGGAATCTGGTTGCCGAAGTGCTTGCGCAGCGCGCGGAAGATCGAACGGCCGTAGGTGACGACCGGCGGCACGTCCTTCAGGTACTTGGTCGGGAAGCCGCCGCCCATGTTGACCATGGACAGGTTGATGCCGCGCTCGGCGCAGTCGCGGAACACCTGCGAGGCCATCGCCAGCGCGCGGTCCCATGCCTTCACCTTGCGCTGCTGCGAGCCGACATGAAACGAGATGCCGCACGGCTCCAGCCGAAGACGCTTGGCGAGGTCGAGCACCTCGACCGCCATCTCCGGATCGCAGCCGAACTTGCGCGACAGCGGCCATTCGGCGCCAGCGCAGTCATAGAGGATGCGGCAGAACACCTTCGCGCCGGGTGCGGCACGGGCGACCTTCTCGACCTCGGCGGCGCAGTCGACCGCGAACAGCCGAATGCCGAGCGCGAAGGCGCGCGCGATGTCGCGCTCCTTCTTGATCGTGTTGCCGAAGGAGATGCGGTCGGGCGTCGCACCGGCGGCCAGCGCCATCTCGATCTCGGCGACCGTCGCGGTGTCGAAGCAGGAGCCCATGGAGGCGAGCAGCGCCAGCACTTCCGGCGCCGGGTTCGCCTTGACGGCATAGAACACGCGGCTGTCGGGCAGCGCCTTGGCGAAGCTCTGGTAATTGTCGCGCACGACCTCGAGGTCGACGACGAGGCACGGCTCGGTGTCGAGGCCATCCTTGCGGCGGTTGCGCAGGAATTCCTGGATACGTTCGGTCATAGCACTCTCCAAAGCGGCCCCAGCGACGGAGCTCGTTCAAAGTGGTTCTCGGACGAGGGTGCTACGCCGCTGCCGCACGATGGAGACGCGACAGGGCTAAGACCCTAGACCGAATTGTGCTGCCGTGGATTGGTTGGGAGTTTTCCCGCCCGCACACCTGGCAATGAAGGACAAGCCTTTTCAGTAGCCCGCGCCGGCGTTGGACTGCCGGTAGAGACCAAAAAAGCCCGATCCGTCGTTGCTTTAAGTCGCGTCCCCCGTTGAGAGCGGGGTGCGCCGGTTCGCCTCCGGCTGCCAGTCACGGTTGCAAAGAGCGAAGTCACCTTCGACAAGGCATCTCTTTGAGAGAGATGCTGGACACTCCGGGTTTGCTTCGTCTTCCGACCTCAGTCTCGCGACCTTTGGTCTTCGACTTCCGCACTTCCGAAGAGCCCCTCGGCTTCTTCACCCCTTGGCGGCTGTCCGGCCTCTTGTCCGGATACCTACCGACTGACACACGACCACAGGCACGTGCGAAATTGGGCAAGTCCGCACATAAGCGTTTTGACTCTGCTTCGCAAGAATTTTTTTAGGCTGAGAACAGAATTGCCTAACATCTGCTTGCGCAGTGTTGCGCGAGCGATGCGGAAGATGAACGTGCGTTAAGTTTTTGAGGAGCGCGCCCGTCTCTCGCGCGCGAGATGCGTCAGCCGCGCTTGGTGAAAGGCTCGATGCGCTGAGCTGCGCGAATGAACGCGGTCATCACGAGCACGCCGAGTGCGAACAGCACGGCCTGGAGGATGTGCGCGCCCTGATCGCCGAGTCCGAACAGGATCGCCAGCGCCCAGCCGCCGGCAAAGGCCGCGCCGAACACCTCCGCGCCGATCAGGATGGCGGCGCTGATGACGGTGATGACGCTCGGCCAGGCGATCTGGCGGGAAGATGAGGAAGGCGCGTTCATGGGGCTCAGGGGTCCTGACTTCGAGGGCCGCAATCTCCTCGAAAAGGCGGCCGGGAGCAAGGGCAAACCGGCCCAAAAAAGCCCCATCGCGTGCTATAGCTGGCCGCAACAAATCAGCTCAAAAACCGGGACTTGCGATGTCAGAACCCCGCCAAACCACGGACTCCGAGACCAACCCGCTGCTGAAGGCCTGGGTGACGCCGTTCGCGGCCCCGCCCTTCGACGAGATCAAGCCGGAGCACTTCCTGCCGGCCTTCGAGCAGGCCTTCGCCGATCACTCCGCGGAGATCGCGGCGATCACCAATGATCCGGCCGCGCCCGACTTCGCCAACACCATCACGGCGCTGGAGCGCTCAGGCAAGCTGCTCAGCAAGGTCGCGGCGGTCTTCTACGACCTCGTCTCGGCGCATTCCAACCCGGCCATCCTGGAGATCGACAAGGAGGTCTCCTTGCGGATGGCGCGGCACTGGAATCCGATCATGATGAACGCCGTGCTGTTTGGCCGCATCGCCCACCTGCACGAGAACCGCGCCTCGCTCGGTCTCACGCCCGAGCAGCTGCGCCTCCTGGAGCGCACCTACACCCGCTTCCACCGTTCCGGTGCCGGCCTCTCCGACGAGGCCAAGACGCGGATGGCGGAGATCAACGAGAGGCTCGCCCAGCTCGGCACCGGCTTCAGCCATCACCTGCTCGGCGACGAGCAGGAATGGTTCCTGGAGCTCGGCGAGGCCGACCGCCAGGGCCTGCCGGAGAGCTTCATTGCCGGCGCCAAGGCTGCGGCAGAAGAGCGCGGCATGGCAGGCAAGGCCATCGTCACGCTGTCGCGCTCCTCGGTGGAGCCGTTCCTGAAGAGCTCGGCGCGGCGCGACCTGCGCGAGAAGGTCTACAAGGCTTTCATCGCGCGCGGCGACAACGGCAACGCCAACGACAACAACGCTACCATCGTCGAGATCCTGAAGCTGCGTGAGGAGAGCGCCAAGCTCCTGGGCTATCCGACCTTCGCGGCCTACCGGCTCGAAGACTCCATGGCCAAGACGCCGGAAGCGGTGCGGAGCCTGTTGGAGCGGGTCTGGAAGCCGGCGCGCGCCCGCGCGCTCGCCGACCGCGACGACATGCAGGCGCTGATCACGGAGGAGGGCGGCAATTTCAAGCTTGCTCCGTGGGACTGGCGCTTCTATGCCGAAAAGCTGCGCCTGCAGCGCGCCAATTTCGACGACGCCGCGATCAAGCCCTACCTTGCGCTCGACAACATGATCGCCGCCGCCTTCGACTGCGCCACGCGCCTGTTCGGCGTCACCTTCGAGGAGCGCAAGGACGTTCCCGTCTGGCACCCGGACGTGCGGGTCTGGGAGATGAAGGGTCCGGACGGCAAGCACAAGGCGCTGTTCTACGGCGACTACTTCGCCCGGCCCTCGAAGCGATCCGGCGCCTGGATGACCTCGCTGCGGGACCAGCAGAAGCTCGACGGCGACGTTGCGCCGTTAATTCTCAACATCTGCAATTTCACCAAGGGCGCGGACGGCGAGCCCTCGCTGCTGTCGCCCGACGACGCCCGCACCCTGTTCCACGAGTTCGGCCACGGCCTGCACGGCATGCTCTCCAACGTGACCTATCCCTCGCTGTCGGGCACCTCCGTGTTCACCGACTTCGTCGAGCTGCCGTCCCAGCTCTACGAGCACTGGCAGGAACGGCCCGAGGTGCTGCAAAAGTTCGCCCGCCACTACCAGACCGGTGAGCCGCTGCCGGACGATCTCCTGCAGCGCTTCCTCGCGGCGCGGAAGTTCAACCAGGGCTTTGCCACGGTCGAGTTCGTCTCCTCGGCGCTCGTCGATCTCGAATTCCACACCCAGCCGGCGTCGGCCGCAGACGACGTGCGCGCCTTCGAGAGACGCGAACTGGAGAAGATCGGCATGCCCGAGGAGATCGCGCTGCGTCACCGTCCGACGCAGTTCGGCCACATCTTCACCGGCGACCATTATGCCGCGGGCTATTACAGCTACATGTGGTCCGAGGTGATGGACGCCGATGCCTTCGGCGCCTTCGAGGAGGCCGGCGACATCTTCGATCCTGCCGTGGCCAAGCGGCTGCACGACGACATCTACTCGTCCGGCGGATCGGTCGACCCGGAGGCCGCCTACGAGGCATTCCGGGGCCGCCCGCCCGAACCGGACGCGCTGCTGCGCCGCCGCGGCCTGCTCGACACGGCAAAGGCCGCCTGATGGGCATGCGCGCACTTCTCGGCCTGTTGCTCGCCGCCGGCCTGTCGCTCGCCGCCGGTGCGGCGAGCGCGCATCCGCATGTCTGGATCACCGCGACCAGCGAGTTGCTCTACGCCGCGGATGGTTCGATCACCGGCGTGCGCCACGCCTGGACCTTCGACGACATGTTCTCGACCTATGCGCTGCAGGGGCTCGAAAGCAAGACCAAGGGCGCCTATACGCGCGAGGAGCTCGGGCCGCTGGCGCAGACCAACGTCGAGTCGCTGAAGGAGTATGCCTACTTCACCTTCGCGCGAGCCGACGGCAGGAAGGAACGATTTCAGGAACCGGTCGACTATTTCCTCGACTACAAGGATACGGTGCTGACCCTGCACTTCACGCTGCCGCTGAAGAACCCGGTCAAGTCCAAGCAGCTGGTGCTCGAAGTGTTCGACCGCTCCTTCTTCATCGACTTCCAGATGGCCAAGGACAATCCGGTCAAGCTGGTCGGTGCGCCCGCGGGCTGCCAGATGAAGCTGGAACGGCCGAGCGACGGCACAGCGAGCGCCCAGAAGCTCAACGAGCAGACCTTCCTGAACGGCGAGAACTCGAACTTCGGCATGATGTTCGCCAACAAGATCACGGTGGATTGCCCTTGAAGCCGCAACTCTCCCCGCTCGCACGCGGGCTGCTCGTCTGCGCCGCGGTGCTGCTGGTTGTGGGTGTGGCCGATGCCGCGCTTCATGATCTCCTCGCGCAGAATCCGTTCGGCGCGCCGCGCGCCTCGCAGCCGGCCCAGCCCGAGGCGGGCGGAATTGTCGGCTGGCTCCTCGCAAAGCAGTCGGAGTTTTACCGCCAGATGTCGGCGACGATCCGGGCCGCCAAGTCCGACGGCTCGGCGGTGTGGACGCTGCTCTTCATCTCGTTTGCCTATGGCGTCTTCCATGCCGCCGGGCCCGGCCACGGCAAGGCGGTGATCGCGTCCTATCTGGTCGCGAACCGCGAGACAGCGCGGCGCGGCATCGCGCTGTCCTTTGCCTCGGCGCTGATGCAGTCGCTGGTCGCGATCCTGATCGTCGGCATCTCGGCCTGGGTGCTGAACGCGACGGCCAAGACCATGTGCAAGGCCGAAGGCGTGATCGAGATCGCGAGCTATGGCCTGATCGCGCTGTTCGGCCTGCGCCTGGTCTGGGTCAAGGGCGGCGCCTTCATCCGCGCGCTCCAGGCCGCCCAGCCGGTGCCGGCCATTGCGGGCGTGCCGCACGATCATGATCACGATCATCACCATCATCGTGATGCGCATGATCATCATCACCACGATCACGGCCATGATCATCACCATGGCCACGGCCACGTTCACCATCACCATGGGCATGATCATGTCCATGACGAGCATTGCGGCCACTCCCACGGTCCGACTCCCAGCGAGCTCGCCGGTCCCGGAGGCTGGCGGCGCGGCTTCGCTGCGATCCTGACCGTCGGCATCCGCCCGTGCTCGGGCGCGATCCTGGTGCTGGTGTTCGCGCTGGCGCAGGGCCTGTTCTGGGCCGGCATCGCCGCGACCTTGCTGATGGGACTGGGCACCGCGATCACGGTCGCGGCCATCGCGGTCGTCGCCGTCTCCGCCAAGGGCCTCGCCGCCCGCCTCAGCGCCGGACGCGACGGCGGCGGCGCGCTGTTCATGCGCGGCATCGAGTTCGGCGCCGCCGGTCTCGTGTTGCTGTTCGGCGTCGGTCTCTTGTTCGGCTACATCGCCGCCGAACGGACGACGTGTTTTTGAGTAGTCTCCGCAGTTCGCGGCGCTCAGCGAGGTATGACGGTCGTGCATCTTGTTTCGTCATTGCGAGCCACCGGGTCCGCGCGAATGCGCGGCCCGATGACAGGCTCCGCGAAGCAATCCAGATTGTCTCTGCAGCGGCAGTCTGGATTGCTTCGTCGCAAGGGCTCCTCGCAATGACGAGCGGAAACATTTGGGTTTGGGGGATTCCATGTCGCGTGAAAATTTCTGGTTCTTCCATCCGTTTCGGGTGCGCTATTCCGAGATCGACGGCCAGGGCGTCGTCTTCAATGCGCATTATCTGACCTATTTCGACACCACCATCACCGAATATTTCCGCACGCTGGGCTTCGACCAATATGCGGATGCCCAGGCGAGCGGCATCGATTTCCACGTCGTCAAATCGCTGATCGAGTACAAGGCGCCGGTCCGCTTCGACTGGGAGCTCGAGGTCGGCGCGCGCGTGGCGCGGATCGGCAATTCGAGCCTCGTCTTCGAGCTTGCCATCTACATGAAAGGCGGCGCCGACGCGTTGGTGACCGGCGAGATCGTGTGGGTCTACACGGACCAGAAGACCCATCGTCCGGTCACGATCCCGGCATCGATGCGGTCACTGATCGCGACGCGGGAGCGGCATCTGGCGGCGTGAGCCGCTCACACCGGCAGAAACTGTTTCAAGGCTGGCATGAAGAAGATCCCGAGATTGATCGCAAAGCCGATGCTCCAGAGGATCGAGCGCAGCGTCGAGCGGTTGCCGAGATAGGTCAGCACATAGGCGATGCGGACAATCAGGAACAGGGCGGCGAGCTCGTCGATCAGCCGCTGCGGCGAATCCCGGTACTCGGCGAGCAGCACCGCGAAGGCGAAGAACGGAAACGTCTCGATGCCGTTCTGATGCGCGCCGAGTGCGCGCTGCGCGAGGGCGTCCTCGAAGAAGGCAGGGTCGCGCGGCCGGGAATTGTCGAACGTGCGAAACCTGATCCATTTGATCGCGGCGATCGTTGACAGATAGAGCAGCAGCGCTCCGAAGACGCACCATTCCGCGAGTGTCATCGTCCTTCCCCGGCCTGGGTGCGACCCTAGCGAAACCGCCCTCATCTTGACAAGTTTGGACCAACGCGCGACCCAACCAGCCATGAACAACGTCGTCCCCGTTGAGACTGCGAAACCGGCCACTCGGGCCGCCCTGCCGCGCGTCGGCGTGCTCCTGGTCAACCTCGGCACGCCCGACACGGCCGATGCGCCGGGCGTGCGGGTGTATCTGAAGGAGTTCCTCAGTGACGCCCGCGTCATCGAGGACCAGGGGCTGATCTGGAAGGCCGTCCTGAACGGGATCATCCTGCGCAGCCGTCCCCGCACCAAGGCGCTGGACTACCAGAAGATCTGGAACACCGAGAAGAACGAGTCGCCGCTGAAGACCATCACGCGCTCGCAGGCCGACGAGCTCGGGGCCGCGCTGTCGGACCGCAGCCACGTCGTCGTGGACTGGGCGATGCGCTACGGCAATCCCTCGATCAAGGCTGGCATCGACGCGCTGATCGCGAAAGGCTGCGAGCGCATTCTCGCCGTCCCGCTGTATCCGCAATATTCCGCCTCGACCTCCGCGACCGTCTGCGACGAGGTGTTCCGCGTACTGACCCGCCTGCGCAACCAGCCGACGCTGCGGGTGACGCCGCCTTATTACGTGGATGCCGCTTATATTGAGGCGCTCGCGACCTCGATTGAGGCGCATCTCGCGACGCTCTCGTTCGAGCCGGAGCTGATCGTCGCCTCCTTCCACGGCATGCCGAAATCCTATGTCGACAAGGGCGATCCGTATCAGAGCCATTGCGTCGCCACGACCGAGGCGCTGCGGAGACGGCTCGGCATGGACGAGACCAAGCTTCTCCTGACCTTCCAGTCCCGCTTCGGCAATGACGAGTGGCTCCAGCCGTATACCGACAAGACCATGGAGCGGCTGGCGAAAGAGGGCGTGCGGCGGATCGCGGTGGTGACGCCGGGCTTCTCGGCCGACTGCCTGGAGACGCTGGAGGAGATCGCGCAGGAGAACGCCGAGATATTCAAGCACAATGGCGGCGAAGAGTTTTCCGCGATCCCCTGCCTCAACGACAGCGAGCCAGGCATGGACGTGATTCGCACGCTCGTGCTGCGCGAGCTCCAGGGCTGGATCTGATGGTTCGCCCCATGGATCGCCGTCACTGTCTGGCGCTTCTTGGGATGATCGCGGCATTGCCGGCCTCGGTGCAGGCGCAGCAGCCGGCTGCAACGCGCCGGCTCGGCGTGCTCTCGGTCACCGCGGCCGAGGATGCGATCGGGCAGGCCCGTAGCACCATCCTGGTCGAGGCGCTCGCCGGCCTGGGCTGGAAGGAGCGCGACAACCTCAAGATCGACTGGCGCAGCGGCGGCGGCGACCGGGCGCGGATCGCACGCCTTGCGGACGAGCTGGTCGCGCTCAAGCCCGACATCCTGCTTGCGGTCGGCACGCCCTCGGTGGAGGAGCTGCGCCAGCGCACCACGGCGATCCCGATCGTGTTCGCCGTCGTCACCGATCCCGTCAGCCAGGGTTTTGTCAGAAACCTCGCGCATCCCGGCGGCAACGCCACCGGTTTCACCGATTACGACGGCCCGCTCGCCGGCAAATGGCTGGAGATGCTGACGCAGGTCACGCCGCCCGTCCGCCGCGTCTTCGTGGTCTACAATCCCGCCACCGCGCCGTTCGCACCCTTGATGCTGCGCACGGTCGAGGAGGCAGCAAAGACGCTTCAGGTGACGGTCGAGCCGGCGCCGGTGAATGACGCCGCCTCGATCGCGGCGCTGGCCTTGCTCAAGGAAGGCGGCCTCCTGGTCCTGCCTGACTTCTTCACCATGGCCAATCGCACGCAGTTGCTGGCGGCCATCGGCGAGGCTCGTCTGCCCGCGGTGTTCTGGAGTCGCACCTTCGTCGAGGAGGGCGGGCTGATGTCCTACAGCACCGACAGCGCCGAGCAGCTGCGCCGCGCCGCCTCCTATATCGACCGCATCCTAAGAGGTGCGCAGCCGGCCGATCTGCCGGTTCAGAACCCGACCACGTTCGAGCTGACGATCAATTTGAAGACGGCCAGGGCGCTTAGCATCTCGCTTCCCGCCGGTCTGCTCGCACTCGCGGACAATGTCATTGAATGAAGCGATCCTCGGCGGTGGCACGGTCATCTCTGTTAAG
The DNA here is from genome assembly GCF_000296215.2 of Bradyrhizobium sp. CCGE-LA001. NCBI lineage: Bacteria > Pseudomonadati > Pseudomonadota > Alphaproteobacteria > Hyphomicrobiales > Nitrobacteraceae > Bradyrhizobium > Bradyrhizobium sp. CCGE-LA001. Next base: position 1,166,839 of record NZ_CP013949.1, read on the forward strand.
ATTTGCCGCTAGGTCTGCGCTAATGCGCTTTCAAGAGCCGTCGGCAAATACATATCGCGAGCATGCCCTCTCCAGCCGTCTTGTGCAGAATCGCAGCCGTACCGACGTTACTTGCGACCGCTGAACCGGTAGGGTTGCGATCCCGACCAATGACAGCGCGGGAAAGGTCTTTTCCTGCCTTGGAGGATATATGAGCGGTTTCGACATTTTCGCGATTGTTCTGGTTTTGCTCGTCATCGTCACGCTGGTGGCCGGCGTGAAGACGGTGCCGCAGGGCTATGACTGGACCATCGAACGGTTCGGCAAATACACGCAGACGCTGAGCCCCGGGCTCAACCTGATCGTGCCCTATTTCGACCGCGTCGGGCGCAAGATCAACATGATGGAGCAGGTGATCGACATTCCCGAGCAGGAGGTCATCACCAAGGACAACGCCACGGTGACTGTGGACGGCGTCGCCTTCTATCAGGTGTTCGATGCCGCGAAGGCGAGCTACGAGGTCGCCAATCTCAACCAGGCCATCACCGTCCTGACCATGACCAACATCCGTTCGGTGATGGGCTCGATGGATCTCGACCAGGTGCTGTCGCATCGCGACGAGATCAACGAGCGCCTGCTCCGCGTCGTCGACGCCGCGGTCTCGCCCTGGGGCGTCAAGGTCAACCGCATCGAGATCAAGGACATCGTGCCGCCGGCCGATCTCGTCGAGGCCATGGGCCGGCAGATGAAGGCCGAGCGCGTCAAGCGTGCCGACATTCTCGCCGCCGAAGGCCAGCGCCAGTCCGAGATCCTGCGCGCCGAGGGCGCCAAGCAGGGCCAGATCCTGCAGGCCGAAGGCCGGAAGGAAGCGGCGTTCCGCGACGCCGAGGCGCGCGAACGTTCGGCGGAGGCCGAGGCAAAGGCCACGCAGATGGTGAGCGACGCGATTTCCAAAGGCGACGTCGCGGCGTTGAACTATTTCATCGCCGACAAATATATCAAGGCATTCGGCCAGTTCGCGGAGGCGCCGAACCAGAAGATCATCATGCTGCCGATGGAAGCCACCAGCATGCTCGGCTCGCTCGCCGGCATCGGCGAGATCGCCAAGGCGACCTTCGGCGAGAGCGCGGCCTCCGCGGCCGCTGCCGGGCGTCGTCCCGGCTCGGTGCCGCCGACCGGCGGCACGCCGCCGGCGGTGCCGCCACGGCAGGGGTAAGGCGTTTGCGCGGAGGGCATGCGCCATATAGAGAGGTCGTGTCATGACCGACATGTTCGTATCGCTGGGCAATTGGAACTGGCTGATCTTTGGCTTCGTCCTGATGGCGCTGGAGGTGCTGGCCCCGGGTATCTTCCTGTTCTGGCTCGGGCTCGCCGCGCTGCTGGTCGGACTGATCTCGTTCACCGTTGCAATATCCTGGCAGATCCAGCTCGTGATGTTCGCGGTCTTCGCCGCCGCTGCGGTGCCGGTGTGGCGCCGCCTCGCCCGGCCGAAGCCGGACGCCAGCGCCAGCCCGTTCCTGAACAAGCGCAGCGAAGCCCTGCTCGGCCGTGAGTTCACGCTGGAGAAGCCGATCATCGATGGCTCAGGCACCGTCCGCATCGGCGACACGGTCTGGCGCGTCGCCGGTCCGGATACGCCGGCGGGGACCCGGGTCAAGGTGGTGCGGGTCGACGGCGCGAATCTGACGGTGGCCGCGGCATAACTCCCCTGTAAGAGTCCTACCTCTTCCACCGCTCCGCAAATTTGCGCAGCGGCATGAACGTCTCGCACAGTTCCCGGCCCAACGGCGTCAGCCCGTAGCCTCCGGCCTCGCCCAGCTCCACGAACCCCGCCTCGCGCAGCTCAGTCAGCCGCGCTTGCAGCACCGTCGGCGAGGCCTCGTCGCATGCCGTGCGGAGTGCGCGCGAGGTGAGGGACCCGTCGCGCAATTCCCACAGGATCCGCAGGCTCCAGCGCCGGCCGAGCAGGTCGAGCAGCGCCATGATCGGCCGTCCGGTACGCGAGCCGCGGATACTGCGTGTTTTTGGGTCGGCCTGTTTCGCCATCGATGCCCCCTTGCGTGTTGCTACAAATATTGTAGCATAGTGATACGGTAATTGTAGCAACGGAGACGGCCCATGTCCCACTTCGCGCCCCGCATCGCGCCGCTCGATCCGCCTTTTCCCCCAAAGATCCAGCAGCAGTTCGATCGCATCATGCGCGGCGCGCCGCCGCTGGTGCTGTTTCGGGTGCTGGCGGGCCACGCCCGCGCCTGGGACAAGTTTCGCGCCGGCGGGCTCCTTGATCCCGGCCCGCTCTCGCTGCGCCAGCGCGAGATCGTCATCGACCGCACCTGCGCGCTGAACAGATGCGAGTATGAATGGGGCGTCCATGTCGCGATCTTTGCCGGTGCGGCAAAGCTCACCGAGGAGGAGGTGCGGGCGACGGTGCTGGGCGATGCGGCGTCGGCCTGCTGGTCACCGGCAGAGCAGACGCTGATCGCGGCTGTAGACGCGCTGCATCACCACGCGACGCTCGACGACGAGGGATTTGCGGCACTTTCGGTGCATTACGACGAGGCGCAGATCCTGGAGATTATGCTCCTGTGCGGCTTCTATCGCACAGTGTCGTATCTGGCGAACGGCTTGAAGCTGCCGCTGGAGGAAAAGGCGGCGCGGTTTCCGGGATAGGTCCCTCCACCGTCATTGCGAGGAGCTCTTGCGACGAAGCAATCCAGAGTCTTTCCGCGGAGGGATTCTGGATTGCTTCGCTTCGCTCGCAATGACGAGTGGCGAGCCCCCTACGCCACGCCCGCCCGCAACAGATCATGCAGGTGCACGATCCCGACCACCTTGCCCGCATCGGTCACGACCAGCGTGGTGATCTTGCGCGTGTTCAGCACCTCGATCATCTCGGTCGCGAGCATCGAGGGTGGCACCGTCTTCGGTTGCCGGGTCATGATCTCGTCGACCGTCACCGTCAGAAGGTCGGGCCGCATGTGGCGGCGGAGGTCGCCGTCGGTGATGATGCCGACGGCCTCGCCCGCATCGTTGACGATGCAGACGCAGCCGAGCCCCTTGGCGGACATCTCGACGATGGCGTCCGACATCTTGGTGCCTTCGGGCTTGATCGGGATCTCCGCGCCGGTGCGCATGTAGTCGCGGACGAATTTCAGCATCGCGCCCAGCTTGCCGCCGGGGTGGAAATGCGCGAACTCCAGCGCGGTGAAGCCGCGCCCCTCCAGCAGCGCGATCGCGATGGCGTCGCCGATCGCGGCCTGCATCAGCGTCGAGGTGGTCGGTGCCAGATTGTGCGGGCAGGCCTCGCGCGCCTTCGGCAACTCGATCACGATGTCGGCGGCCTGACCCAGCGAGGAGGCTGCGCTCGACGTCACCGCGATCATGGGAATCGCAAAGCGCGCCGAATAGTTCACGAGGTTCTTCATCTCCGGCTGCTCGCCGGACCAGGACAGCGCCATGATGACGTCGTCGGGCGTGATCATGCCGAGATCGCCGTGGCCGGCCTCGGCCGCGTGCACGAAGAAAGCGGGGGTGCCGGTCGAAGCCAGCGTCGCCGCGATCTTGCGGCCCATATGGCCGGACTTGCCGAGCCCGGTGACGATGACGCGGCCCTTGGCGTTGCGGATCAGGTCGACGGCTTTCGCAAACGTCGCACCCAGCGGGCCGCGCAGGGCCGCGGCGAGCGCATTGATGCCGCCGCTCTCCGTCTCCAGCGTGCGGAGTGCGGATTCGACGCTGTCAGGAATGGAGCCGGATGATGCGGTCATCAGCGGTTTCGAACTCGGCATGAGCAGGTCCAGGGGGAGGGGCGTTCGCCCGTTGGCGCCTGCTTAGCACGCCGCGGCCGTGGAGGCGACGTGGCCGCCAAAGCCCTCAACGGGTCATTAACCATAATTGTTTTAACTCCATTAACGATGGTTCCCCTCAGCGACGGGAGATCATCAGAAAAGTGTTTGATTTTGTTGGAGTTCTTCCACGTGGGGTCGTCTCCAGGCACCGGCCGGAGCATACGCGCGCATTTCCTGCGCGCCGCTTTGCCGTGCCTTGCGCTGACGGCCCTCGACAGCGCACCGGCGGGCGCCCAGAGCCTCACGCCAGAACTCTTCAATCCCAGCCGCGGCGGCTTCGCCTCGCCCGAGACGCTGCCGACGCGCCGCACCGCCGGCGTGCCGCAGGCGCCGTCGGATGCGTTGCCGGCGCTGCCCGATCCCAATGATCTACGCCGGCGCCAGCAGGCCCCCGCGACTTCGCGTCCAGGCCAAACCGCAACCGGGCCGGTGCCGACCTACGGCCTGCCCGCCGCCAATGGCGCGAGCGGCTCAGGCTACGATTCGCTCAACCGCAAGCGACAGCAGCCAAAACTCTATCCCGGGCAGCCCAAGCCGAAGCGCCCGGTCGGCCCCGGCTCGAAGGCGCCGCCGGCGACGCCGGAGCGCACGCTAACGCCGCCGCGCATCGCACCGCCCCCCTCTGAGACCGCGCACAAGGTGCCGGTGCCGCCGGCGATGGCGGGCAACGTGCCCGGCCAGCCGCTGCGCCGCCGTCTCAAGCTGGATGAGGATCCGTTCGGCGCTGTCGGCGACTACGCCGGCAGCTTCCTGATCAAGGGCGGGCTCGAGCTCTCCGCCGGCTACGACACCAACCCGACGCGCCTGAACAAGCCGGTGGGCTCGCCGGCTTACGTGATCGCGCCCGATCTGCTCGTGGTGTCCGATTGGGAGCGCCATGCGCTGGTCGCCGATCTGCGCGGCTCGTTCTCGGGCTACACCAACGACATGCCGGCGACGATCAACGGCTTCGCCTCGCCGTCGCCGGTCGAGGCCAATCGTCCCGATTTCACCGGCCATGTCGATGGTCGCGTCGACGTCACCCGCGATTTCAAGCTGCTCTCGCAGATGCGCCTGCGGCTCGCCACCGACAATCCCGGCAGCCCGAACGTGCAGGCCGGCCTGCAGAAATACCCGGTCTATGCAACCTACGGCACGACCATCGGCTTCGACCAGACCTTCAATCGCTTCCAGGTCTCGGCCGGCGCCACCGTCGATCGCACTGCCTACACCGATTCAAGGCTCACCGACGGCTCGACCTTTCCCAACACCGACCGCGACTTCAATCAATATGGCGGCGTCGGGCGGTTCTCCTACGATCTGAAGCCGGGCCTCAAGCCCTTCGTCGAAATCCAGGGCGACACCCGCGTCCACGACCAGGCCGCCGATCGCAACGGCTTCTTCCGCGACTCGAACGGCGGCTATGCCAAGGTCGGCTCGTCCTTCGAGTTCTCACGCATCCTCACCGGCGAGATCTCGGTCGGCTATTCCGCGCGCAACTACACCGACCCGCGTCTCAGCCAGCTCGCGGGCTTCCTCACCACGGGGTCGCTGATCTGGAATGCGAGCGGCCTCACCACCGTGAAACTTTTCACCGACACGCAGATCAACGAGACCACCGTCCCCGGATCGTCCGGCGTGTTGGTGCGCACCTATTCGGCGGAAGTCGACCACGACTTCCGCCGCTGGCTCACCGCGGTCGGCAAATTCACCTACGGCACGTACGACTATCAGAACCAGAACCGCAACGACAAAACGTATTCGCTTGAAGGCAATTTGATCTACAAGCTCAACCGCAACATCTGGGTCAAGGGCACGCTCCGCCACGACATCCTGGATTCGAACATCGCCGCGGCGAGCTCGCAGGGCACCGTGGTACTGCTGGGGGTGAGGCTGCAGAATTGAGTGCGCACGTGCGCATTGCAACGTATGTGGCCTAGTTAGCGGCGCTCATGCCACTCACTCAGCTGTCATGCCCCGGCTTGACCGGGGCATTCAGTACGCCGCGGCCCATCGAGTGAACCACTGCCGTCTCGGAGTACTGGATCGCCCGGTCAAGCCGGGCGATGACACCGTTTGCTAATCTGGTAGCTCGCGCCGCGCCTCAGCGCGGCAGGTCCGTCTTCCCCATCAAGAACGTGTCGATCGAACGCGCGCACAGCCGGCCCTCACGGATCGCCCACACTACGAGCGATTGCCCGCGGCGCATGTCGCCGGCGGTGAACACGTTGGGGCGCGATGTCTGGTAGTCCAGCGTGTTGGCCTTGACGTTACCGCGCGGGTCGAGCTCGACCGAGAGCAGCTTGAGCAGGCCCTCGTGCACGGGATGGACGAAGCCCATCGCGAGCAGGACGAGCTCGGCATCGAGCTCGAACTCGGTGCCGGCGATCGGCTTGAACTTGTCGTCGACGCGGACGCAATGCAGCTTCTTCACCTGGCCGTTCTCGCCGGTGAATTTCTGGGTCAGCACCGCGAATTCGCGGACGGCGCCTTCGGCCTGGCTGGACGAGGTGCGCATCTTCAGCGGCCAGTTCGGCCAGGTCAGGCCCTTGTTCTCGCGCTCGGGCGGGGCGGGCATGATCTCGAGCTGGGTGACCGACAACGCGCCCTGGCGCAGCGAGGTGCCGATGCAGTCGGATCCGGTGTCGCCGCCGCCGATCACGACGACATGCTTGCCGCCGGCCAGAATCTCCTGGACGCCGCCGAGCGGCTCCTCCGAGACGCGACGGTTCTGCTGCGGCAGGAAGTCCATGGCGTAGTGGATGCCGGCGAGCTCACGGCCGGGGATCGGCAGGTCGCGCGGGGCTTCCGCGCCGCCGGTCAGCGCCACCGCGTCGTACTCGTTGAGCATCTCGCGCGGATCGACATTGCCGTCGGCGCCGACATGGCTGTTGTAGTGGAAGGTGACGCCTTCGGCCTCCATCTGCTTGACGCGGCGGTCGATGACGCCCTTCTCCATCTTGAAGTCGGGAATGCCGTAGCGCAGCAGGCCGCCGGCCTTGGCGTACTTCTCGAACAGGTGCACGTCGTGACCGGCGCGCGCGAGCTGCTGCGCGCAGGCCATGCCGGCCGGCCCCGAGCCGACCACCGCGACCTTCTTGCCGGTCTTCTCGGCTGCGATCTCAGGCTTCAGCCAGCCATTGTCCCAGGCGCGATCGACGATCGCGCATTCGATGGTCTTGATGGTGACGGGGTTGTCGTCGATGTTGAGCGTGCAGGACGCTTCGCACGGCGCCGGGCAGATGCGTCCCGTGAACTCCGGGAAATTGTTGGTCGAGTGCAAATTGCGCGAAGCTTCTTCCCAATTGCCCTGATAGACGAGGTCGTTCCAGTCGGGGATCTGGTTGTTGACGGGGCAACCGGGCGTGCCGGGCGCGACCGAGCCTGTGCCGTGGCAATAGGGGATGCCGCAATTCATGCAGCGCGCGGCTTGGTCGCGCACCTCTTTCTCGGAGAGGGGAACGACGAACTCGCTGTAATGCTTCACGCGCTCGGCGACCGGGGTGTACTTGCGGTCGTGCCGTTCGATTTCGAGAAAACCCGTGATCTTGCCCATTAAACCCGAAGTCCCTGCCGCTTGGTCGTTTGTTCTCTCACTCCTCATCCTGAGGAGCGGCGCGCTCTTCGCGCCGCGTCTCGAAGGATAGAGGCCGGATGGTAGTCTCATGGTTCGAGACGGCGCTACGCGCCTCCTCACCATGAGGCTTCTTTAAGCCCCGATCGCGATTTTCGGCTCGGCGTCCGCGTTGGCGGCCATCTCGCGAAGTGCGCGCCGGTACTCGACCGGCATCACCTTGCGGAATTTGGGCAGCCATTCCTTCCAATTGGCCAGGATGTCGGCGGCGCGCTTGGAGCCGGTCGCTTTCGCATGGCGCGAGATCAGGACGTGCAACCGCTCGACGTCGGAATCGAGCAGGTTCTTGAAGACGTCGACCCGGCCGTGCGCCTCGAGGTCACCTGAGTGGTTGTAGGTGCCGGCGTTGATCAGCTCTTCGGACAGCACCGGCTCGAGTTCGACCATCGACAGATTGCAGAGCCTGTCGAAGTCGCCGGTCTCGTCCAGCACATAGGCGATGCCACCGGACATGCCGGCTGCGAAGTTGCGCCCGGTCTTGCCGAGCACGACCACGATGCCGCCAGTCATGTACTCGCAGCAATGGTCGCCCGCGCCCTCGACCACGGCGACCGCGCCCGAATTGCGCACGGCAAAGCGTTCGCCGGCGATGCCGCGGAAATAGCACTCGCCCTCGATCGCGCCGTACATCACGGTGTTGCCGACGATGATGCTCTCTTCCGGCACGATGCCGGCGTTCCTCGGCGGCTTGACGATGATCTTGCCGCCCGAGAGGCCCTTGCCGACATAGTCGTTGCCTTCACCTTCGAGCTCGAAGGTGACGCCATGGGCGAGCCAGGCGCCGAAGGCCTGGCCGGCGGTGCCCTTGAGGCTGACATGGATCGTGTCATGCGGCAGGCCGGCATGGCCGTAAATCTTGGCGACCGCGCCCGACAGCATCGCGCCTGCTGAGCGGTTGGTGCTGTTGATCGTGGCCTCGATCTTGACAGGCGCGCCGCGGTCGAGCGCGGGCTGCGCCTTCTCGATCAGCGTGCGGTCGAGCACCGCCTCCAGATGATGGTTCTGGCGCTCGGAGTGATAGATCTTCTGGCCCTTCTCCTCCTTTTGCTTGACGAACAGCTTGGAGAAATCGAGGCCCTTGGCCTTCCAATGCGCAACCAGCTTGGTCTGGTCGAGCAGCTGAACCTGGCCGACCATCTCGTTGAAGGTACGGAAGCCGAGCGAGGCCATGATCTCCCGGACTTCTTCGGCGACGAAGAAGAAGTAGTTGATGACGTGCTCGGGCTGACCGGTGAAGCGCTTGCGCAGGACGGGGTCCTGAGTCGCAACGCCGACCGGGCAGGTGTTGAGATGGCACTTGCGCATCATGATGCAGCCGGCCGCGATCAACGGCGCCGTGGCGAAGCCGAACTCGTCGGCGCCGAGCAGCGCGCCGATCACGACGTCACGCCCGGTACGGAAGCCGCCGTCGACCTGGACCACGATGCGGCTGCGCAGTCGCTCGCGCACCAAGGTCTGGTGGGTTTCGGCGAGGCCGATCTCCCACGGCGAGCCGGCATGCTTGATTGAGGTCAGCGGTGATGCGCCGGTGCCGCCCTCGAAGCCAGCGATGGTGACGTGGTCGGCGCGCGCCTTGGCGACGCCCGCGGCGACCGTGCCGACGCCGATCTCGGAGACCAGCTTGACCGAGACGTCACCCGTCGGGTTGACGTTCTTGAGGTCGTAGATGAGCTGCGCGAGATCCTCGATCGAGTAGATGTCGTGGTGCGGCGGCGGCGAGATCAGGCCGACGCCCGGCGTCGAATGCCGGACCTTGGCGATGGTGGCGTCGACCTTGTGGCCGGGCAGCTGGCCGCCTTCGCCGGGCTTGGCGCCCTGAGCCATCTTGATCTGCATCATGTCGGAGTTGACGAGATACTCCGTGGTGACGCCGAAGCGGCCGGAGGCGACCTGCTTGATCGCCGAGCGCATGGAATCGCCGTTCGGCATCGGCTTGAAGCGGTCGGCTTCCTCGCCGCCTTCGCCAGTGTTGGACTTGCCGCCGATCCGGTTCATGGCGATCGCGAGCGTGGTGTGCGCCTCGCGCGAGATCGAGCCGAAGCTCATCGCGCCCGTGGCGAAGCGCTTGACGATGTCCTTGGCCGGCTCGACCTGGTCGAGCGGCACAGGCTTGCGCTTCTCCTCCTCCGCGTTCTTGATCCTGAACAGGCCGCGCAGCGTCAGCAGACGCTCCGACTGCTCGTTGAGGATCTTGGCGAAGGCGCGATAGCGCTCCTGCGAATTGCCGCGCGCGGCGTGCTGCAGCAGCGACACTGACTCGGCGGTCCAGGCATGGTCCTCGCCGCGGCTGCGATAGGCATATTCGCCGCCGACATCGAGCGCGGTCTTGTAGACCTGCGCCTCGCCGAACGCGTCGGCATGACGGCGCACGGCTTCCTCCGCGATCTCGGAAAGCCCGACGCCCTCGACGCGGGTATGCGTGCCGGCGAAGAACTTTGCGACAAAGTCGGCCTTGAGGCCGACCGCGTCGAAGATCTGCGCGCCGCAATAGGACTGGTAGGTCGAGATGCCCATCTTGGACATCACCTTGAGCAGGCCCTTGCCGATCGACTTGATGTAGCGCTTGACGATCTCGTAGTCGTCGAGCGAGCCGGGCAGGCGGTCCTTCATCGCGATGATGGTCTCGAACGCGAGATAGGGATTGATCGCTTCGGCGCCGTAGCCGGCAAGGCAGGCGAAGTGATGCACTTCGCGCGGCTCGCCGGATTCAACGACGAGGCCGACCGAGGTGCGCAGCCCGACGCGGATCAGATGATGATGCACGGCGGCGCAGGCGAGCAGTGCCGGGATCGGCACGCGGTCGGTGCCGACCATGCGGTCAGACAGGATGATGATATTGACGCCTTCGCGCACCGCGCTTTCGGCACGCGCGCAGAGCTCGTCCAGCACCTGGTCCATGCCGGCCGCGCCGAGCCCGGCGTGGAAGGTGGTGTCCAGCGTGCGCGACTTGAAATGCGACTCGGCCACGTCGGAGATCGAGCGGATCTTTTCCAGGTCCGCGTCGGTCAGGATCGGCTGGCGCACTTCGAGACGCTTGGTCGTCGCCATGCCCTGGAGATCGAACAGGTTCGGCCGCGGCCCGATGATGGAGACGAGGCTCATCACCAGCTCCTCGCGGATCGGATCGATCGGCGGGTTGGTGACCTGCGCGAAGTTCTGCTTGAAGTAGGTGAACAGCGGCTTGGCCTTGTCCGACAGCGCCGAGATCGGCGTGTCGTTGCCCATCGAGCCCGCGGCTTCCTCGCCGGTGGACGCCATCGGCGTCATCAGGATCGAGACGTCTTCCTGGCTGTAGCCGAACGCCTGCTGGCGATCGAGCAGCGACAGGTTCGAGCGCACGCCTGTTGTCGGCACCTTCGGCAGCTCTTCCAGCACGATCTGGGTCCGCTCCAGCCACTCCTTATAGGGATGGCTCTTGGCGAGCTCGGCCTTGATCTCGTCGTCCGGGATCAGGCGGCCCTGCTCGAGGTCGACCAGCAGCATCTTGCCGGGCTGCAAGCGCCACTTGGTGATGATCTGGTCCTCGGGGATCGTCAGCACGCCCATCTCGGACGCCATCACGATGCGGTCGTCCTTGGTGACGAGATAGCGCGCCGGCCGCAGGCCGTTGCGGTCCAGCGTGGCGCCGATCTGGCGGCCGTCGGTGAAGGCAATCGCTGCGGGGCCGTCCCACGGCTCCATCAGCGCGGCATGATATTCGTAGAAGGCGCGGCGCTTCTCATCCATCAGCGGATTGCCGGCCCACGCCTCCGGGATCATCATCATCACGGCATGCGGCAGCGAGTAGCCGCCCTGCACCAGGAATTCGAGCGCGTTGTCGAAGCAGGCGGTGTCGGACTGGCCTTCGTAGGAGATCGGCCAGAGCCGGTTGATGTCCTTGCCGTAGAGCTCGGAGCTGACCGAGGCCTGCCGCGCCGCCATCCAGTTGACGTTGCCGCGCAGCGTGTTGATCTCGCCGTTATGCGCGATCATGCGGTAGGGATGCGCCAGCGACCAGGCCGGGAAGGTGTTGGTCGAGAAGCGCTGGTGCACGAGGGCGAGCGCGCTCTCGAAATCGGTCTCGTGCAGGTCGGGATAGTACTTGCCGAGCTGGTCGGCGAGGAACATGCCCTTGTAGATCACGGTGCGGCACGACAGCGAGCAGGGGTAATAGCCGGCAAGGCCGCGGTCGCGGCGCTGGTAGATCGCCTGCGAGATCGACTTGCGCAGGATGTAGAGCCGGCGCTCGAAATCGTCCTCTGTCTTTGCGGTGCCGTTGCGGCCGATGAAAACCTGCATGCAGGCGGGCTCGGTCGGCTTCACGGTGACGCCGAGCGAGGAATTGTCGGTCGGCACGTCGCGCCAGCCGAGCAGGGTCAGGCCCTCTTCCTTGATCTGGTCGGCGATGATGCTCTTGATGACGTTGCGCCAGGCGGTGTCGCGCGGCATGAACAGCGCGCCGATGGCGTATTCGCCGGGCGCCGGCAGCTTGAAGCCGAGCTCCGCGGCCTTGCGGCTGAAGAAGGCGTGCGGGATCTGCACCAGAATGCCGGCACCGTCACCGGCGCGCGGGTCGGCGCCGACCGCGCCACGATGCTCGAGATTGCACAGAATGTTCAGCGCGTCCGAGACGATCTCGTGCGACTTCTTGCCCTTGATGTTGGCAATGAAGCCGACGCCGCAGGAATCCTTCTCGAGCGCAGGATCATAGAGGCCTTCGGCTTTGGGGCGCGAATTGTGCTCTTGGATCGGGTAAGCGATCGGATCGGTCGTTTTCGAGGCGACCGTCGCCGACAGCTCTTCTGCCACGATTTTTGCGCGCTCGAATTGCGACCCGTTCATTGTTCCTGTCCTCTCCGTGCGGCAAGCTGCCTCACCGCTATCTTCGGCGCACCTTGGGCGTTCCGCGGCACCCGCCTCTGGGTCACCGCTCGTCCGCTCGCGAGCCGCATTTTCTTAAATTCAGGCCTAGGCGTTCTTCGTCCCCGAGAACGGCTTTGCCTGGCACCTTCCTGGGGCTCAAGAGCACCAGTTTCCGCTGCAATCCCTATGCCGGAACCGCAAGCAAAATTGAGACAGTCTTCCTGTCCTAACCATCACCTTGCCAAATTTTTGTCTAGCACACAAGCGCGCGGAAGTCCCGATTCCCCATAAGTCAATCAATCGCTTTCCAAAAGTTGCGCAGCCCCGATTTTGGAGCAAACGCGCCCTGATGCGGCCCTTTGGACGCCGGAATCCCAAATGAAGCTTCGGATCAGCCCTTCGGAAGGTGCGCCACGTCGCGAGAAGCGAAAGATGGCGGCCGTTGGAGGGCCTGACAGGAGCGTGTCGACCATGAAGTTTTTCACAGGATGTGTGGCTGCGGCCACGCTGGCGCTGGCTGCAACGGCCGCTCAGGCGCAAGTTCCCACGAGCGGTATTGCGGGAGGGGCTGTGATGGCGGTGTCGGATTTCGACGGGCCGTATGCCCCGCCGGAGGCCGCGCCACCCCCGCCGCCGCGTTACGGTTACGGCTACGGCTATGAAGAGCGCGGGCCGGCGCCGGAGCTGCTGCCGTCCACCGAGGTCTATGCCGCGCTGCGCGACAACGGGTTCCTGCCGCTCGGCATCCCGCGGCTGCGCGGAAGCGTCTACACCATCGCGGTGATCGACCGCCGCGGCGACAACGGCAGGCTGGTGATCGACGCCCGCGACGGACGTATCCTGCGTTTCATGCCCGCCACTGACGCCTATGGCATGGCCCCCGCCTATGACGAGCCCGCGGTCGCGCCTTACAGCCCGCAAAGCGCACTGCCGCCGCCGACCGTGGTCCGCAGCGGCCCGCCGCGCCCGCCGGCTGCGATCCCGCATGTGGCAAGCCGCGCCGTGCCGCTGCCCAAGGCCGCCCCGCGGCGCGCCGAGACACCGGTGGTCGCGGCGAAGCCGGTTGAGCCAACGGCACAGCAGGCCCAGGCGCCGCAGCAGGCCCAGCCCACGCAGCAAACCGCGGCCGCCATGCAGGCCAAACCTGCTGAAGCCGCTGCACCCACCGTCGGTCAGGCCAAGCCCGCGGCGACGATCCTGCCGACGCAGGAGATGCCGGCTGCACAGGGGCTGGATTAGCAGGCTGAACGCAAGCCGCTGGAAACAAGAGGCGCCTGAGCAATCAGGCGCCTTTTGCATTCATGCCGTCACCGTCAGCTCCGCGGCTGCCCCGCTGCGTCCAGGATCAGCTTCGCGATCTCCTTCGGATGCGACACCAGCGACAGGTGGCCGGCGTCGAGCTCGACCGTGGTGGCGTTCATGCGCTTGGCGAGGAAGCGCTCGAAATCGGGATTGATGGTGTAGTCGTTCTTCGACACCGCGTACCAGCTCGGCTTGCTGTGCCAGGCGGCTTCCGTGGTGCGGCCGGCGAAGATGGAGGCTGCGGTCGGCCATTGCACCGCATAAAGCGCTTTGGCCTGCTCCGCCTTCACGCCGTTGGCGAAGTACTTCAGGAAGGCCTCTTCCGAGAGCTTGGTGTAGCCGTCGTGCTCGACGATGCCGGCGCGGGCGGGTCCGGCCGGAAACTGCTTGGACAGCGCGACGAAATCCTCATTCGCATCGGGCGCGCGTGCGGCGACATAGACGAGCCCGGTGACCTTGGGATCGGTGCCGACCTGACTGATCACGGTGCCGCCCCAGGAATGCGCGACGAGCACCGTCGGTCCATCCTGCTCAGCCAGTACGCGCTTGGTTGCCTCGACAGAATCCGCGAGCGACGACAGCGGATTCTGCACGGACGTCACGTGCAGGCCCGCCGCCTGCAGGATCGGGATCACCTCCGACCAGCTCGAGCCATCGGCCCAGGCGCCATGCACCAGCACGACATTGGTCGCTTTCACCGTCTGCGGTGTCTGTGCGTGGGCAACGCTGAAGGGGGCTGCGAGCAGGCTCGCGGCGACGAAAAGGCTGCGCCAGAAGGTCACGATCGTTCTCCGTATTGTTTTGGTCGATGTCCAAGGGACGGAGCGAAGAGCCGTGGCGTTACGCTGCTCACCAGTCTGTGATGCGGCGCGATAGCGAGCCAAACGACATAAAAACGCCCCGGGGCACCGGGGCGTTTTCGCAACCTGGCAGTCGCTTGGCTCAGGCGGCTTGCGCCGAGCTCTCGATCACCTGCGCCTTCGGGGCGCCGGCGTTGATAGCGATCTGGCGCGGCTTCTTGGCTTCGGGAATCTCGCGGACGAGATCGACGTGAAGCAGGCCGTTCTCGAGCGAGGCGTCCTTCACCTGCACGAAATCGGCAAGCTGGAAGGCGCGCTCGAAGGCACGTGCGGCGATGCCGCGATAGAGCACTTCGGACTTCGAGTTCTCGTTGGCGACTTTCTCGCCCTTGATCGTCAGCGTGTTTTCCTTCGCGACGATGGAGAGCTCGTCCTTGGCAAAGCCCGAGACCGCAACGGTGATGCGGTAGGCGTTCTCGCCGGTGCGCTCGATGTTGTAGGGGGGATAGCCGGGGCTGCCGTCCGAACCGGCCTGGTCGAGCAGGTTGAAGAGACGGTCGAAGCCGACGGTGGAACGATAGAACGGGGTGAGATCGTAGCTACGCATGGTCAAGTCCTCCATTGAGCGACTGTTGGGTACCCGCCCGCCAATCGGGCCGGGCTTTCGTCTGTGTGCAGCCTCATGTTCCGGTTCCGAAACACTGGTAGCGGCCTGCACGAAAATGATATGGGTGGATCGAGACGGCGTTCAAGAGGGCGGCAACAAGCGCCTTTTCGGCGCTCCCGCCCCTTGATTTGCAGCACTTCGCGCCCAAGCACGCCCAAATGACGCTGGTCTCGATTCCCGCCAACCCCGTTCCGGAAAACGTCGTCAGCGGCACCATCAAGACCCCCGATGGCGCCGAGCTGCGCTTTGCGCGCTGGGCACCGCCGGCGGGCCGCAAAGGCACGGTCTGCGTCTTCACCGGGCGCAGCGAGCAGATCGAGAAATATTTCGAGACCGTGCGCGACCTGCGCGATCGCGGCTTTGCGGTGGCGATGATCGACTGGCGCGGGCAGGGCCATTCCTCGCGCCGCCTGCGTGACCCGCGCAAGGGCTATGTGCGCGACTTCACAGACTTCGAGATCGACGTCGAGACCTTCGTGCAGCAGGTGGTGCTGCCGGATTGCCCGCCGCCCTTCTTCGCGCTCGCCCATTCCATGGGCGGCACCGTGCTGCTGCGCATCGCGCATGCCGGCAAGCGTTGGTTCGACCGCATGGTGCTGTCCGCGCCGATGATCGACCTGCCCGGTCGCACCACGTCGTTTCCGGCCCGCGCGCTTTTGAAGGCGATGCGCCTGTTCGGGCAGGGGGGTCGCTATGTCCCTGGCGGCAGCAGCCGCATCACCGGGCTCGATCCCTTCATCAACAATCCCCTGACCAGCGACCCCGTGCGCTATGCGCGCAATGCCGCGATCCTGGAGGAGGATCCGACGTTGGGGCTGGCGTCACCGACGGTGGCCTGGGCCGACGCGGCCTTCAGCGCGATGCACACCTTCAAGGGCATGAGCTACCCCTCCCAGATCCGCCAGCCGATCCTGATGCTGGCGGCCTCCAATGACACTGTGGTCTCGACCGCGGCGATCGAGGAGTTCGCCTATCATCTACGCGCCGGCTCGCACCTCGTCATCGCCGGTTCGAAGCACGAAATCCTCCAGGAGCAGGACCGTTACCGCTCCCAGTTCTGGGCCGCCTTCGACGCCTTCGTGCCGGGCACGCCGCTGTTCAAGTGAGATCGCTACGATGTCGGCCCCGCGCCCGTCATGCCCGGGCGTGTCCTGGGCATCCACGTCTTGGTGCTGCGATAAGATCGTGGATGGCCGGGACAAGCCCGGCCATGACGACGGCGAACTCGGTCGCGTTACAACGTCTTGAGATACTCGATCAGATCGTAGCGCTCGGCGTCGTCCTTGAACGTACGGCCGATCACGCCTGGGCGTTTCGGCTCGCCCTGCTTGAGTTCGAAGGAGTGGCCGAGCACGCTGTTGCCCTGGATCGGCTTGCCGTCAGGCCCGGTCGCAGAGAACTCCGTCTCACCCGTCTTGCAGCGCTCATTGGCGGTGACTGCGAACCCGACGGTGTCAGGATCATAGTCGCGGCGGCCCATGCAGAATTTCTGCGGACGCTCGCTCGCCGGCTTCAGCAGCCAGTACAGCGAAGGCACCGAGCCGTTGTGCAGGTATGGCGCGGTGGCCCAGATGCCGTTCAGTGGCCGCGCGCGATAGCGCGGATCAGGCGCCGGGTTGAGGCAGTTCTTGCGCGTAAGATTCCAGATCTCCGCCCGTTCGGCCTCCGGGATCTTCTCGTCGTCCATCCATTTGCGGGCGACGAGATCGACCACCGTCATGAGGCCGAGCGCATAGACCATCTCGTTGGGGGATTTGCTCGCGGTCGGGATCTCGCATTGCCACCATTTTTGCAGGTCGGCCGTGTTCACTTTCAGGAAGCCGGGGACATCGACGGTCCTCTTGCTGAGAACGAGCGACTGCTCGGGATCGGTCTTGATCTCGTCGAGCGGGATCGTCACCGCATTCAGCACCTTGCTGTCGCCGCTCGGCTCCCAACGCTTCGACGACCAGAAAGCCGGCGTGTCGATCGCCGGCAAATGGCAACCGGAACACATCTCGGTGTAGACGGCGCGGCCGCGCTCGACCCGATCCGGCTTCAGCCTCCAGGCGTCGCCGAGGATCTGCGAGGGCCATTTCGGCGCACGCAGGCCGCCGAACTTCGGACCGGAAGGATCGGCTGTCTTGAATGGATCGGGGCCTCGCAGCATGTCTTCGATCCAGCCCAGCGTCCGGAAGTTCACCGAGGAGCGCCACAGCCTGTCCTCGGGATAGGCGTCGGACAGGTTGAGCAGGGCCGTGACGCCGAGCGCTTCGCCGGCGTTGCGGATCAGCGGCTGCTCGATCGAGGCGTCATACTGGGCGAACTTGAGCCACGGCACGGTCCAGATCGCGGGATAGCTGACCGGCGCGTCCTGGGCGTGCAAGTTCTTCTCGAATCCCTTGATGCCGCTCATCGCGAGGTCCTGCGAAAAGACCTGGTTGCCGATGCGGTTGAGGGCATCGAGGCGGCCGAACCCTTCCTCGGTGTCCTGCTGCTGCTTGCCGTCCCAGGTCGTCTTGCCCTCGATCGTCTTCTCGTAGATCTTGGCCCAGTCGATCAGGAAGCTGCCGATCGCGCTGAGCTTCTGCTTGAGGACGGCGCGGTCCGCCTCGCTGGCATCGGAGCCGAGCACGCGATCGGCAAAGCGCTGAAAGCGGAACGGGACGTAGAGCGTGTAGGCGATCGACAGCCCGGTCGCGAGCTCGAGCTTCTTCAGGTCGGTCATCGCCGCGCCGCCGTCGAAGCGGACGTCGACGCCCTGATAGTGGATCTGGCCGGTATGACAGGCCGCGCAGGTCAGCCCGATCATGTCGTCCTCGCGGCGGCCCGTCGCGGGATCGACCACGCCGGTCATGCGCGCAAACCCGACCGGCAGGCCGTCGACGTTCTCGGCCGGGGTCCATCGCGTCGACCAGTCCGACACCTGCGTGGTCTCGTAGACATTGGCGTAGCCGAAGCGGCGCAGCGTCGCGGTGTCGGTCTGGATCGTCTGCGGGCTGGGGATGAAGCCGAAGCGCTCGAGATAGGCGCTGTCCTTGATCATGCCGGGCTTCGAGAACAGATGAAGCCGCGGCTGCTCCAATGCCACGAACCACTCATAGGGTACCGGGAAGGTCGCGGTACCCTGGCTGGCATGGTGGAACCAGTGCCGGTCCTTCAGCGACCAGTTCTGCTCGAGCCAGTAAGCCGCCTTCGTTTCGGGGACCGTCGGCAAGGGCGGCGGCAGCAGGTTCACGAGCACGCCCTTCTGCGGCAGCATGGCGCGGACCTGGTTGGGGAATTCGGCGACCGCCACCAGGGCGACGAGGCCAAGCCCGATCACGAGCGCCGAGAGCGCGACCGCCCAGCGAAAGCGGAGCTGGCAGGACGACAGCAGCGGCTGCGACACGATCCGCTGGTTGATGCGGTCGGGGAATTGGCGCTGTTCGAACAGCGTGCGCACGTCGGCCACGCTGAGATAGCGCTCCTCCCCCGGCTTGCCCTTGCCGATGATCTTCAGGAGGATCGGCCATTCGAACTTCATCAGCAGCGCGTAGTACCAGCGCGCGGCGCTGCCGGCGCGCTTGATGTTGTCGCGCATGAAGGTCTTGATTTCCGCGGCGTTGAGGCCGGGCTCGCTGCTGCCGGTGTTCGGGTCGATGTAGGGCCGGCCGAAGCTTGCGAGCCGCGCGATCTCGTCTTCATTGACCTTGCCGTCGACGCCGAGGATGCGCGAGCCGGCGCCGCGCTTGTCGAGCGGGCCGCCGCGCAGCGCGTCGAGTTGCGCGCCCGACCAGATGCTCTTGAGGATATGCTTGATGCCGTTGGCGATCATCGCAACGCCGCGGACCTGGATGCGGGCCGAGACCTTCTTCAGCCCCGTCTCGCCGGTCGCATTCGCGATGGTCTGCGACAGCGCGTTGAGCGGGACGGTTCCGCCGTCGACGAAGCCTTCGCCGACGAGGCCGCGCAGGAACGGGCAGGGATTGTTCGGCGAGACCGGGATCGAGGGATCGAGGGGCGGCTTCGAAGCGGGATGATGCATGGCCCAAATCCTGAAAGCAGCGAATCGTGAAAATGAAGCGCGCTGTTAGAGCGCGGAAAGTCCTAACAAACCGACAGCACGATATACTACTTGGGCGTGTGACGAAGTGTGGCGCATTTCACTGTCGAGTCAAGAAGAGCAGCGTAAACGCGGCAGGAGCGCAACGGAGCGGTGGCCTGTCGTTCAGGACTCGGCGGCGCGTTTGACGTCGCTCTGCACTAGGCTCAGCTTGCCCAGGGGGACGCCGGCTTTCAGCAGCCCCTCGCGGTAATGGGCGATGTCCTCGGGCCGTTTCCAGTGGAAATTGCGCAAATGCCTGTCGACGTTCAGGGTTGGATAGTTTGCCATCAGCACGCCGACGGCCTCGCTGGCCTCGTCGTTCCGTCCCATCTGGGCCAAGGCCGCTGCGCGGATCGCCAGCGCCTGCATGTGGTTCGGGTTGATGTAGAGCTGTTCGCGGGCCCATGACAGGGTCGCGTCATATTGGCGCAACAGGTAGTGACTGAAGGCGTTCAGCGCAGCCCATTGGTAGCGTGGATCGCTATTGTCGCGCTGCGATGCCATCGAGAACAGTTCGATCGCCTCGCGGTGCTCGCCGATGATGAAATGGCAGATGCCGAGCACGCCGCGCGCGCCGTTGTCGTAAGGATTGAGCGCGACCGCGCGCTTGGCGGCGTCCATCGCGGCCTCGTAATGCCCTTCCATACCGTGAACCCAGGACAGGATCGAGAACGCGAAGGAGGAGCGCGGGTCGAGCCGGACGCTGGTCTCGGCGAGGTTCATCGCCTCCGCCCACATCTCCCGCGTGCCCTTGACCCAGCCGAACTGGATGCTCTGGATCTGGATCGTGCCGAGATAGGCATGCGCGATCGACAGTTTGGGATCGAGCCGGATGGCCTCGCGGAACAGCTCGACGGCGGTGGCCAAATCCTCCTTGGTCTGCCGGTAGTAATGCGACAGTCCCTTGAGGAAGCGGTCCCAGGCGCTGACGTCGGTCGAGAGTCGTGCCGGCGCCGAAGCCTCGGCCCGGACGATCTCGGTGGCGATGGCGGCGGACAAATTCGTCGTGATCTCGTCCTGCATCGCGAACAGGTCGCCGATGTCGCGGTCGTAGCGGCCGGTCCAGAGCTGTTCACCGGTCTCCGGCGCGATCAGCTCGGCGGTGACGCGGATCTTGGCGCCGGCGCGCCGCACCGAACCCTGGATCAGATAGCTGGCGTCGATCTCGCGCGCGATCAGCCGGGTGCTGGTGTTCTTGCCCTTGAACGCGAAGGTCGAGTTGCGGCTCAGCACGCGGTAGAAGGATTGCAGCGATAGCGCGTGGATCAAATCCTCGGTCAAACCATCGGAAAAATATTCGTCCTGGGCATCGCTGAGATTGGCGAAGGGCAGCACGCCGACGATCGCGGTGCGGTACTGCTGCGAGAGCGCGGACGCCTCCCTCGTTCCGGGGGCGAGCGCCGGGGCGCCCTCGGGCGTCCAGGTCCAGACCCCGACCGTATCCTTGATGTTCTTGAAGCGGTGATTGCCGGCATCGGTCAGCGGCACGGTGAGATGCTTGCTGGCCTCGCGATGAGCCTTGGCCGAGATGGCAAAGCCGCCGGGGCTCGCCACCGATTCCAGGCGGACGGCAATGTTGACATCGTCACCGAAGACTTCGTCCTCGTCTGCGATGACGTCGCCCATGTGGATGCCGAGCCGGAATTGCATGGCGCGGTCGGCCGGCAGATGCCGGTTGCGCTCCGCCATCAGCGTCTGCATCGCAATCGCAGCTTCGGTGGCGCCGACGATCGAGGCGAACTCCAGCAGGAAGCCGTCGCCGGTGTTCTTCACGACGCGGCCGCCGTGATTGAGGATGATGGGGTGGATCGCGGCGCGATGCGCCTTGAAGGCGGCATGGGTGCCGGCCTCGTCGCTGCCCATCATGCGCGAATAGCCGGCGACATCGGCGCAGACAATGGCGGCCAGACGTCTTTCCATATCCTAAGCGCTCCAACGGATGGCGGACCGGCCACGGCGTGGCAGTCGCCCTGAATCCCGCATTTCAAGAACCGTGCCTTTATAAAGCAGATAGCGCCGCGCGAAAGTGTGATCCGCATTGCAAATTCGAGGTAAATCCCACGCAATTGCGGCAGTGGACGGGGACAGGCGAACCGAATATGCCGGCCTGAAGGCCGATCGGGAGACTTCGCATGCTGGGCATTCACGAAATCTGGCTCTTCATCCTGTCAGGTGTGCTGCTCAACATCACGCCGGGCCCGGACTCGGTTTACGTGATCGGCCGCAGCATGCAGATGGGCTGGCGGGGCGGCGCCGCCGCGGCGCTGGGTATCAGTTGCGGCTGCTTTTTCCACGTCGCGGCCGCGGCGATCGGCCTTTCGGCGCTGCTGATGGCCTCATCGACGGCGTTTTCGATCCTGAAGCTGGTCGGCGCGGCCTATCTCGTCGTGACGGGACTTCAGATGCTGTGGTCACGTCCGGCGCTGGCCACGGCCATCGACGAGCCGGTGCGGAGCTCGCTGCGGCGGGTGTTCCTTCAGGGCGTCTTCACCAATGCGCTCAATCCCAAGGTCGCGCTGTTCTTCCTGGCCTTCCTGCCGCAATTCGTCGCAGCCGACTCCGCGCACAAGCCGCTCGCCTTCCTGACGCTCGGCCTGATCTTCATCTTTACGGGAACGCTGTGGTGCCTGGTGCTGGCGGCGTTTGCGGCCAGGGCCGCCCATCGCCTGCGGCGATCCGAGGGTGCGATCGCCTGGGTCAACCGTGCCCTCGGCGGGCTCTTCATCTATCTCGGCATCCGCGTCGCCATGCTGGAGACGCGGTAACTCTCTCAGGTGAGCTCCTTCGCCAGCGCGCTGCCGGCCAGATACAGACCGAGCAAGATCATCGCGATCAGGAACCAGCGACGAAACGCTTCCGCCGGCATCCGCGCCCGCACCGATTGGCCGATGAACATGCCGGCAAAGGCCATGGCGAGGCCCACGGCGCCCGGGATGGCATTGGCAGGCGTGAGCAGTCCGACTGCGGTCAGGTTGAAGGCGAGCGCCAGCGTTGCCGTCGTGAAGAACACGCCCAGCGCCTGCACCAGCTCGTCCTTTTCCATGCCGATCGCCTGCATGAACGGCATCGAGGGGATCACCTGCACCCCCGTCGAGGCCGAGATCGCGCCGGTGACGATACCGACGAGGCCACCGACCCATTTCTCGTTCTTGGGCGAGACTTGGAACTGGAATTTGTTCAGGCCGATCACGGCGTAGATGACGAGCAGGGCACCGAGCACGATCGTGCCGTAGCGCGCATGCGGGCCGGTCAGCGCGCCGGCATTGAGCCAGCAGCCGATCACGGTGCCGATCATCAGCGGCCACAGCCGCCTCAGGATGTCGCGCAAATGGGGGCCGACGAAGGTCTGCCAGATGTTGGTGATGATGGCGGGCACGATAACGATGGCGATGGCCCGGCTGGGGGTCATGCTCACCGCGAGCAGGCCCATGGATACCGTCGGCAGGCCGAGCCCGACCACGCCCTTGACGAATCCGGCAAGCAGGAAGACGGCGGCGATGAGGATGAGCAGCGGGTCGATCATCCCTGCACATTGACCGAAGCCGCGCGCCGGCACAATCTGGAGGTTACGGAGAGTGCCTTCGTTGTAGCCGAAGGCTGAAGGCGTGATCCGGAAGAGTGCGCAGCTTTCCCGACGAGATCATGCTCCAACAACAAGAGCAGGACCCCATGCGCTTCGACCTCGTCGACCTTCAGCTCTTCATCGCGGTTGCCGACCAGCGCAGCATCACCCGCGGTGCGGAGCGCTCGCACCTGGCGCTGGCCTCCGCCAGCGCGCGCATCAAGGGTCTCGAGGACGCGCTCGGCGTTGCATTGCTCAAGCGCGGGCGCCGCGGCGTGGAGTTGACCGCGGCCGGCGAGAGCCTGCTCGACCATGCGCGGCTGGTCATTCACCAGGTCGACGCCATGCGCGGCGATCTCGCCGGCTTTGCCTCTGGCGTCCGCGCCAGCGTGCATTTCCTCGCCAACACGTCGGGCCTGTCGGAGCATCTGCCGAAAGCGCTCGCCGGCTTCCTGCGCGAGCATCGCGACGTCGCGATCGATATCGAAGAGCGCGAGAGCACCGACATCGCTGCGGCGATCACGGCAGGTGCCGCGGATCTCGGTTTCGCCGCCGAGCACGCATTGCCCGAGCATATCGAGCGTTTCGTCTTCAGCGAGGACCGCCTGACGCTGGTGACGTCGAAACGTAATCCCTTCGCCGGCCGCCGCCAGATCGACTTTCAGGAGGCGGGAGCGTGTGACTTCGTCGGCCTGACCAGCGCCACCGCTCTCCAGATGCACATCGCCAAACATGCGGCGCGTCTCGGCATGCGTCCGCATTTCCGCGCACGGCTGCGCGACTTCGACGCGATCTGCCAGATGGTCGCCGCCGATGTCGGCGTGGCGCTCGTGCCTGAAGCCGCCGCCCGCCGCTGTGCCAGGACCATGCCGCTCGCCACGGTCCGCCTGCGCGATGCCTTCGCCAACCGGAGGCTCGTGATCTGCGCGCGCAGCTTCAAGGCGCTGCCGAAGCCGGCCAAGATGCTGGTGGAGCATCTTCGGGCCGCGGCGGCGTAAGCCGCAGCTCGAGAAGGGTTGCGTTGCGAAGAGCAGGTGCCCTCGCGATCCCGTGCGGCGTTCGCGTGCATGCACCGCTGCGGCGATTGGCCCGGGAACGGTCGCGGCCGTATCTCATTCCTCTCACGACGAGACGTACCAGGAGCAAACCATGTCCAAGATGCCTCCCGTACCTGAAGAACAGCGCAGCCATAAAGGCCCCGGTTCCGACCCAGCGATTGAAGCGGAGGAGAAAGTGCCCGGCCGTGAGAATTTCGACACCCAGGGTCGTCACGGCAACATCAAGCAAAACACCACCAATCAAGGTTATCAGCAGGATCGATGATGTCCGCCAAGAACAACGCAGGAAATTCGATGCGTGTCACGGCCCTCGTATTGGCCGCCGTGCTGGCGGGCGCTTCCGTCGGCCCAGCATCAGGGCAGGGCGGCGGCGGCGGTGGAGGAGGTTCGGGCGGTGGAGCGGGAGCGGGCAGCGGCGGCGCCACGTCCGGTACCGCGACCACTCCCGGAACCAACGCGGCCGGAACGGCTCAATCCGGCGGTGGCGCCGGTCCGCGGGGATCGACGACCGTCGGGCGGCCCGGCAATCCCGCGGGTGGCACCAATATCGGTCGGATCGATGGGACGGTCACGCCCGGTCCCTCGCTGCAGGGCGATGACCAGATCCGCTCGGAGAGCTCGGCGAACTCAGAGGCCGATCGCAAGATCAAGAGCATTTGCAAGGGCTGCTAGATCATTGCCCGGACGCCGGCCCGTCCGGGGCCCAGTCGAGGTCCGCGTCGTCGTGCGGTTCGGGATCGGCAGGGCAAGGCTTGATCTTCAATTCGTTCTCGAGCACGGGCCGGCCGTCACCGTGCTCGACCAGCCCGGCCCGGTCTGCCTTCTCCAGCGCTTCCTCCGCCGTCGAAAACGTCCGGCTCACCTTCTCTCCATCCTTGAACAAGGCGTAGGCCATGGCGCCTCCCTCTTACGCCATTTCTCTCATGGCTCTGGCGTCTGCAACGTAGGTCGATAATCCCGGTCCGCCCGAAGCGAGCAGAAACGATCTTCTCAGCATATTCGCATCCTAACGTGCGGTCGTCAGACGCACCGTCGTGTCGAACGTTCCTACTTCCTCAAGAAGATCGACATCGATCAGGTCCTTGTATCAACCAAGGTGTTGGCCGCTTAACGCATGTTAGTGTGCAACTGCTTCGATGTGCAGGCTTCGCGGCAGAGGCCGATCGACGTAGGAACGGCTACGGGAGAGATGGCTTGTTCTCGCGGCAAAAGTGCCTGTACGTGTACGAGCCCATCCATGAAAGAATTCAGAACTGAATCCTTCCCGATGTCCGCGGGCATTCTTCTCGGGCTTGGCCTCGGCGCGTTCTTCGACGGCATCGTGTTTCACCAGCTGTTGCAATGGCATCATATGTTAAGCGGCTGGTACCCGCTCAACTCCATCGACAACATCAGGCTCAACACGACTTGGGACGGCATTTTCCACAGCGCCGCCTACGTCCTCGTGCTCGCCGGCCTTTACAAGCTTTGGCAGCAGGCGCGCGGGAGCGGACTGCGCTGGTCTCGTCGGCGGTGTGTCGGAACGATCCTGCTCGGATGGGGAATCTTCAACCTGGTCGAGGGGGTCATCGATCACGAGATCCTCGGGCTGCACCGGGTCAACGAGACGGTGCCGGATACTCAGCGCATCTTCTGGGATATCGGCTTCCTGTTGTGGGGAGCTGCGATGATCGTCGTGGGCGCCGCCATGGCACGCGCTGGCGCGCAGGAGAACGACCATGCGGAAGGCAGCTTACAGGCTCGTTAAGAGTACGCCGACGGTTCTGGTCCACGTGATCTTTCTGGTGCTGCTGGCGCTTGCGATAGCGCCGGCGTTGCGGGTTCTCCTGTTCGGTCTTTCGCTGGATGATCTCCTGCAGCTGCGTTGCTCGGTGCCAGTCTGACGGAGGTGATGATGGTTGAGTTCAGGCTTCCGAAAAACTCCCGCCTCGAGCGAGGGACCGTTTGGCCAAAGCCGCGCAGCGAAAGCTTGCGCGAGTTTCACGTCTATCGCTGGAATCCCGACGATGGGCGCAATCCCCGGCTCGACACCTATTTTGTCGACTCGACGGATTGCGGACCGATGGTGCTGGACGGCCTGATCTGGATCAAGAACAACGTCGATTCGACATTGACGTTCAGGCGATCCTGCCGCGAGGGCGTGTGCGGCTCCTGCTCGATGAACATCGCCGGCCAGAACACCCTGGCCTGCACCAAATCCATGAGTGACGATATTTCGGAAGGTGAGCCGCTCCGCGTGCTGCCCTTGCCGCATCAGCCTGTCGTGAAGGATCTGGTGCCCGACCTCACCAATTTCTATGCGCAACTCGCCCTGGTCGAGCCGTGGCTGCAGACCACCTCGCCCACGCCGCCGAAGGAATGGCGGCAAAGCCATGAGGATCGGGCAAAGCTTGATGGACTGTACGAGTGCATTCTCTGCGCCTGCTGCTCGACCTCGTGCCCGAGCTACTGGTGGAATTCCGAGCGCTTCCTCGGACCCGCTGCCCTGATTCAGGCCGCGCGCTGGATCAACGACAGCCGGGACGAGGCGACAGGCGAGCGCCTCGACATGCTCGAGGACCCCTTCAGGATCTACCGCTGCCACACCATCCTCAATTGCGCCAAGGCATGTCCAAAGGGTCTCAATCCCGGCGAAGCCATCGCCGCCTTGCGCCTCAAGATGGTCGAGCGGAAGTTCTGACGTCACTCCGAGCGTAGGAACCATGCCCGCGGCGTTCACTTATCAATCCCCGAACGGGAGGAGCTTGATGGGAAAGAAGCAGTTCGCCGCATTGCCGTTTCGTCTGGACAATTCCGATCTGCGCGTGCTGCTGATCACGACCAGGCGCAAGCGCAGATGGAGTGTCCCCAAGGGATCGCCGATGCGCAACAAGGAGCCGCACCTGACGGCCGCGCTGGAGGCTTACGAGGAGGCGGGCCTTATCGGCATCATTGCGACGCGCGCGATGGGCAGCTTCAAGCACCGCAAGCGGAAGGGTGACCGCAAGCAGATCATGGATGTCGCTGTCTTCCCCATGAAGGTCCACGGTCAGGAGCGCTGGTGGCCTGAGAAAGGGGAGCGGAAAGCGATCTGGGTCTCCCCGGAAACGGCGGGGCGTCTGGTGCACAAAGCCGAGTTGCGGCGGCTGATTGCCCGCTTCGCGGCGAAGACGGAGAAGAGTGGACCCTCGCTGCAGGGCGGCAAGCGGACTTCCGATCCAGGAACCCGCGTCCCGCGCAACCGTTCGAACTAGATGGACCAACGACCGGCAGAGCTCGCATACGAGCAGCGGCCGCCTCACGATATCCTGGCCGAGGCGATCAAGCGACGCCGCGCGGTCCTGTTCGTCGGCGCTGGCGTTTCGATGGCTGTCGGATTGCCCTCCTGGCAATCCCTGATCGAGCATCTCTTGGACGATCTCGGTCTCGAGCGCGACGTTGTCGACGGAATGCACGGCGGCTATCAGATGCTCGCGGAGTACTACCGGCTGAAGCGCGGAGGCATCGGCCCGCTCCGCAGCTGGCTCGATCGCAATTGGCGTGTCGATCCGCAGAGGATCGCCGCCTCGCAGCTTCACCGGATCATCGTCGAGCTCGATTTTCCGATCATTTACACCACGAACTACGATCGCAATCTCGAGACGGCATTCGATGTCCTGAAGAGGCCCTTTGCGAAGATCAGCAACGCGAAGGAGATCGCAAGCGCCGGCGTCGGCGTCACGCACATCATCAAATTCCACGGCGACTTCGACGATGATGCCTCGCTCGTTCTGACCGAGACCGACTTCCTCAACCGGCTCGCATTCAATTCTCCGCTCGATATCCGTTTTCGCGCCGATGCCTTGGGAAGCACGCTGCTCTTCGTCGGCTACAGCATGTCCGATCCGAACATTCGGCTGCTGCTACACCGTATCTGGCAGATCTGGGACGACTCCGGACACCGTCAGGACAGGCCCCGATCCTTCGTGTTCGTCGCCCAGCGCAATCCAGTGCAGGAAGCCGTCTTGGCGAATTGGGGCATCACCACCATTGCGCCGCCTGAGGGAATGGCCGCCGACGAGGGGCTGACCCGATTTCTCCTCGACGTCGGCCGGAATATCGAACGAAGCTCCTAGAGCGATCGCCGCACGCTAAGCATCTCATTTTGGAGCGGCGCAAGACTTGCGGCATGCTGCATGTCCAGAAGACCGGCCCGCCAGCGCTGCGCCATCGCAGTTTCCGATAGATCGAAGGATTTTTCCGGGCCGGCTTCCTCGCGGCCCGGCCGGTAGCTGAGCAGATAGACGAAGTCGTCGCGAGCAAGGCCTTGAAGCTCGGCGCGTAGCTGGCGGGCTTCCAGGGCGTGGCCAAGGCGCTGGTAGGTCTGGTTGCCGAAGGTCAGGTCGCTCTTGCGCTCGGCTGCAGCTTCGATGCCATCAGGGACTTTGCCGTCGCGGGCGAACAGGTCGATGACGTAGAGGCGGAGCGGGCTCGGAGATTCCAGGATCGGTTCGAATGGCGCGTTCAGGGAGAATCCGCCATCGCCGAGCCAGCGGCCGGCGACCTGCACCGGCGCGAACTCAGGGAGGAACCCGCAACTGGCCAGAATGTGATCCATCTCGATGCGCTGGGACGCGGAATCGAACAACACTGCATCGCCGCTTTCGACATCGGTGGCGCAGATCGTGATGCGGGGATCACCGTCGTTCAGGCGCTCGAAGTCGATCAACTGACGCAGGCGTTCGCGCGTCGGGCCGAGATCGTACAGGCCGCCGAAGTGCGGTGACGGAAGCGGCAGACGCGGATGGAAGAATCCGGCATGGCCAAGCAGGCGCGTGCTGATCGAGTTCAACCACGCGAAAAGATGGCGGCTGTCGCTTGTCCCGGCGGACGGGCCGCCCGCATGCCAGTAGCGGCGCAGATTCGGCAGCCGATCACCGCTCGGACTTCCTGCGATCAGCGCCGCCGTGATCGCGCCTGCCGAGGAACCCGCTACCCAGTCGATCCGCCGGGCGACAGCAGTCAAGGCTTCGAACGCGCCGCCATGATACGCCCCGAGCCCGAGTCCGCCGGAGAAGACGACGGCGGTGAGCTGGCGCTCCGTTGTTTGGGCCTCGCTCAGCTCAGCGTTGCGGTCAGTCAACCCGGGTCCCAATGGTCAGTCTGAACGTCAGGCGCATCACCGATATCTCTCTAGCGGCGCGCATTTGCATCTCCGGTTCTGACATCGAACGCGGTCGATGAGGCTGTGTTCCAAACGGGCGCGCAACACCCGCATCTCAGCTTTCAATCGTGCGGTTAACCTGTGTGAAGCCGCTCGCCGCGGATCGCGGCTAGGGTCATCGCTGCGATGTCTCGATCGGAAACCGGATGCCGGAACAGTCTCCCAGTCTCAGAAACTTCACCATCAATTTCGGACCTCAGCATCCGGCCGCCCATGGCGTGCTGCGGCTCGTGCTCGAGCTCGACGGCGAAGTCGTCGCGCGCGTCGATCCCCACATCGGATTGCTGCATCGAGGCACCGAGAAGCTGATCGAGGCCAAGACCTACCTCCAGGCCATTCCCTATTTCGATCGGCTCGATTACGTCGCACCCCTGACCCAGGAGCATGCATTCTGCCTCGCGATTGAAAGACTGATCGGCATCGAGGTGCCGCGGCGCGGACAGCTGATCCGGGTGCTCTATCACGAGATCAGCCGGATCCTGTCTCACCTTCTGAACGTCACGACCCAAGCCATGGACGTCGGTGCCCTGACCCCGCCGCTATGGGGATTCGAGGAGCGCGAGAAGCTCATGGTGTTCTACGAGCGTGCCTCCGGCAGCCGGATGCACGCCAACTATTTCCGGCCCGGCGGCGTGCATCAGGACCTTCCGCCTAAGCTGATCGACGATATCGAGGCCTGGTGCGATCCGTTCCTGCGCGTCGTCGACGATCTGGACCGGTTGCTGTCGCTCAATCGGATCTTCAAGGCGCGCAACGTGGATATCGGCAGAGTGACGCTCGACCAAGCTTGGGCATGGGGCTTTTCCGGCGTGATGGTGCGCGGCTCGGGGGCGGCCTGGGATTTGCGGAAGGCGCAGCCCTACGATTGCTATGCCGAGATGGATTTCGACATCCCGATCGGCCGGAACGGCGATTGCTACGACCGCTATCTCATTCGCATGGAAGAGATGAGACAGTCGGTCCGCATCATGAAACAGTGCATCGAGAAGCTGAACTCTCCGGACGGAGGAGGTCCGGTTATGGTACAGGACAATAAGGTCGCGCCGCCCCGGCGTGGCGAGATGAAGCGCTCGATGGAGGCCTTGATCCACCATTTCAAGCTCTACACCGAGGGGTTTCATGTTCCTGCCGGCGAGATCTATGTCGCTGTCGAGGCTCCCAAGGGCGAGTTCGGCGTTTTCCTGGTCTCGGACGGAACCAACAAGGCCTACAAATGCAAGATCAGGTCTCCCGGCTTTGCCCATCTGCAAGCCATGGATTTCCTCTGCAGGGGACATTTGCTTGCCGATGTCTCCGCGATCCTGGGCTCGCTCGACATCGTGTTCGGCGAGGTCGACCGCTGATGGCACATGGATGCGATTTTACTTCCCCGTCTCGATCCCGGCGTCCTTGATCACCTTGGCCCATTTCTTCGTCTCATCCGCGATGAAGCTGCGGAAGTGATCCGGCTCGTCTCCGATCAGCGTGGCGCCTTGCGCGGCGAGCTTCTCCTTTACTGCGGGATCGGCCATTGCCTTCGTTGCGAGGCCATGCAGCGCGGCGACGATCTCCTTGGGCGTGCCCTTCGGCGCAACCATGCCGTACCAGTTCTCGATGCGTAACGCGGGAAATCCCGCTTCCGCCGAGGTCGGCACGTCGGGCGCGGTCGGCGCGCGCTCGGCCGAGCCGACCGCGATGGGGCGCAGGGCGCCGGCCTTGACTTGCGGCAGCAGCACGGGGAGATCGAGGAAGGTCATCTGGACCTGCTGGCCCAACAGATCGTTCACGGCCGGCGCGGCGCCGCGATAGGGCACGTGCACGATGTCGATCTTGGCCGTCAGCTTGAACAATTCGCCGGCGAGATGCGGCAGGCTGCCGGGCCCGGAGGAGGCGAAGTTGAGCTTGCCCGGCTGCGCCTTGGCGAGCGCGATCAGTTCGCCGATGTCCTTGACCGGCACATTGGTGGCAACGACCAGCATTTCCGGCACGGTCGCGACCAGCGTCACCGGCGTCAGGTCGTTGAGCGTGTCGTAGGCCACCTTCTCCATGCTCGGGCTGATCGCGAGCGCCCCGGCTGAGGAGATCGCGATGGTGTAGCCGTCGGGCGCGGCCTTGGAGACGGCATCAGTGCCGAGCACGCCGCCCTGGCCGCCACGATTGTCGATCACCACCGGCTGCCCCGACAGCTCGGACATACGCTGGCCGATCACGCGGGCGATGATGTCGTTGGGCCCGCCGGCCGGGAAGGGCACGATCAGCTTGATCGGCTTGGCCGGGAAATTCTGCGCCGATGCGAGCGTCGGCAGCAGAAGCACCAACAATCCCAGGAACAATTGGGCGAGCAGCCTGCGTGAGACGGTCATGCAAGCCCTCCGCTCGCGCTGTTATTGGTTCAAGAGCTTGAGCGCTTCTTCGTGGACCCTGGGATCGCCCGCCGCGATGATGCGGCCGCCGCCCTGGGCCGGCTTGCCTTCCCACGTGGTGACCACGCCGCCGGCGCCGGTCACGATCGGGATCAGCGCCGCGATGTCGTAGGGCTTCAGCTCGGTCTCGACCACGAGGTCGACATGGCCGGCCGCCAGCATGCAATAGGAATAGCAGTCGCCGCCATAGCGCGACAGCCTCGCGCCCTGCTCGATGCGGCCGAAGATGGCGCGGTCACTCTCGTTCATCAGCAAGGGGCTGGTGGTGTAGGTCGTCGCTTGCGAGAGCGAGGCGCAGCGGCGCACCTGGAGCCGGCGCTCGCCGGACGGGCCTTTATAGTTGGCCGAGCCGTTGTCGCCGGAGAAGCGCTCGCCGATGAAGGGCTGGTGCATCATGCCGAACACCGGCGCGCCCTTGTGCAGCAGCGCGATCAGCGTGCCCCAGATCGGAAATCCGCCGATGAAGGACTTGGTGCCGTCAATGGGGTCGAGCACCCAGACATAGTCGGCATCGTCCCGCTCATTGCCGAACTCCTCGCCGACGATGCCGTGCTGGGGGAAGTTGGCCTTGATCAGCCGCCGCATCACCGCTTCCGCGGCACGGTCGGCCTCCGTCACGGGGTCGAAATCCTTGGTCTTGCTCTTGTCGTCGATCGACAACGAGGTGCGGAAGAACGGCAGGATGGTTTCGCCGGAGGCGGTGGCGAGCCGTCCGATGAAGGCGGAGAAGTCGATCACCGTCACGGCGAAATCCTCGAAAGCGAAAGGCAGGTGAAGCTCGCTCCTGCGTAGCTCAATTCGGCAAGATCTTGCAGCGTTGTCTTGTCTTGATCCCTGGTATTTTGAATGCCGCAGATGGCTGCCTCATCTCAGTCATCTGCTGGCCAAATATCGATCACAGCGTTGAAAACTTAGTTCCGACCATGCCTCGTTCGTATGCAAACATCTATCAACCCATTGAATTTCCTTATCAAAGAAACTGAATCTGGGTTTCCGTGGAAGCAACTGAGCCATGTGCATATTGCATGGGAAACGGCTCAAAAGCCCTTGCACTTTGTGCGTCGCGGTCGCATATTGTTGCGGTGCGGTAGCGCTTGGCGTTACCGCTGCCCTCCTTGGGCGTTTCCTCCCTAGACTTGGGCCGCTTCTTCATCAGAAGCGGCCCTTTTTTCTTGGGCATTCATTTCTCTCTTTGAGCTGTCGTTTTCATTCGGTGCGCGTGAGCCCTCGAAGCGAAAACGCATTCGCGTCAGCCGCAGGCAACATAAGCGTCCGAAGTAAAAGCCGCGCCTATTCCGCCGCGGCCTGGAACGGGCCGAGATCGCCGAACGGGATCGTGGTCGCCAATACGTCGGCCAGGATGCCGAAGTCGGACGCCACCTGCGCAAAGCGCGGGCCGCGCTCGCGCCGCCGCTCATCCATATAGATCGCGCGGTTCAATTCGAGCTGCACCGCGTGCAGGCCGCTCGCCGGATTGCCGTAGTGCTCGGTGATGAAACCGCCGGCATAGGGCTTGTTGCGCCCGATCGAATAGCCGAGCCCCGTCATTGTCTCCTCGACGCGGTCGGAGAGCAGCGGCGTGCAGCTGGTGCCGTAACGGTCGCCGATCACGATATCGGGCCGACGCGGCTCGTCCCTGCTGACGCCGACCGACGGCATCGAGTGGCAGTCGACCAGCACCACGGTGCCGAACGTCTGGTGCACCTTGTTGATCAGCCGGCGCAGCGCGCGGTGATAGGGCTTGTACAGCGTCTCGATTCGCGAAAGCGCATCGTCGACCAAAATACGATCGCGATAGATCTCCTGGCCGTCGCCGACCACGCGCGGAATGGTGCCGAGGCCGCCGGCGACCCGCATCGAGCGGGTGTTGGCGAAGCTCGGCAGGCGGCCGGTGAACATGCGCGGATCGAGCTCGTAGGGCTCGCGATTGACGTCGACATAGGAGCGGGGAAAGTTGACCCGCACGGTCGGAAAGCCGCGATCGCTCAAATGGCCGATCAGCTCGTCCATGAAGGAATCTTCGGAGCGCCGCAGCGTCGGCAGGTCGATCCGCGAGGCCGCCAGAAATTCGTCCGGATAGGTCGAGCCGGAATGGGGCGAGTTGAAGATGACCGGCGCACGCCATTGCGCGGGCTCGACGATCTCGAAGGCTGGCGACGTCTCGCCGTCAAACCGGGTCATCTTCTCAGGCTTCGTCCCTTCGCGCCGGGACCTGGCAGGGGGCCAGGTCGCTTGATTCGGCCGATCGAGCGGCTCTTATGTGTCGTCATTGTCCGGAATCGCAACCATTCTGCCAAGCGAAAAGATGTGATGGCGCGTTGGAACACGTCTTAACCGTGCGGGCAGTGAGGCGGGGATACGCACGCGCGGCTCGATTGATTCGAGCCGCATTCCGGTTCACAACGGACCGGCAGCGGCAGCCGTCTCAGGGTAAAGATTTTCACCCCAAATTTACCCTCTGTCGGGCTTAGTGACTACCGCTGATATCCTCTGGGGATTCGACGTTTCCTGCCATGCCAAAGATCCTGCTCGCCGAAGACGACAACGACATGCGCCGTTTCCTGGTCAAGGCGCTGGAAAACGCCGGTTTTCAGGTCTCGTCCCATGACAACGGCATGGCCGCCTATCAGCGGCTGCGGGAAGAGCCGTTCGAGATGCTGCTGACCGACATCGTGATGCCGGAGATGGACGGCATCGAGCTCGCGCGCCGGGCCTCGGAACTCGACCCCGACATCAAGATCATGTTCATTACCGGCTTCGCCGCGGTCGCCCTGAACTCGGATTCGGACGCCCCCAAGAACGCCAAGGTGCTCTCCAAGCCCGTGCACCTGCGCGAATTGGTCAGCGAAGTGAACAAGATGCTGGCGGCCTGAATCGGCCCCGTTCCGTCCTTGCGCCGGCTCCCCTGAGCCGTTATAGGGACCCCACCCGATCTAGACGACCTCTAGGGCACGTAGCTCAGCGGGAGAGCACTACCTTGACATGGTAGGGGTCACAGGTTCGATCCCTGTCGTGCCCACCACGCTTCGCCTTCGGCTTCGCGTGGCACAGCCAAGATCTCTCGGGCGAAGCGTGTCCGGCGTAGCTCGAAGAGCGAAGACGGACTGCCGCCACAGGTCCGATTCCCTGCGCGACACGATTTCCTTGGACAGCAGCTCCTCGCCAGATGGAATGAAGCGTTCGCATCCCGAACGCAGGTCTGAACCGCCACTTCTCCGTCCAGATCGGATTTGTCCCAAGCCGTAGGGACAGACATTCCCCGCGACCCGCGCGAGATTGCGTCCGCGAACTATAATACACGGGAGGACATCATGATCAGGCGCTGCCTTGCAGCCTTGTGCGTTTGCGCGGCCATGGTTCTCGCTACCTCCGGCGCCAATGCCGACATCAAGGTGGGCATCGTGGTGTCCGGTACGGGCCCGGGGTCGGCGCTCGGGCAGCCGCAGATGCGGACGGTGGCTGCACTCCCGAAGGAGATCGGCGGCGAGAAGATCGTCTATATCGCCCTCGACGATGAATCGGATTCAACCAAGGGCGTTCAAAACGCGCGGCGGCTCGTCATTCAGGACGGCGTGGACGTCCTCATCGGTTCCTCCCTAACGCCGGTGACGATGCCGATGCTGGATGTCGCCTGGGAAGCCAAGACGCCGATCATTTCGCTGGCCGCCGCGACGGCCATCGTGCAGCCGATGGACGAACGGCGCAAATGGGCTTTCAAGGTCGTTCCCAACGACGATTTGATGGCTCTCGCGATCCTCAAGCACATCGCCAAATCGGGCGCGAAGACGCTCGGCTATATCGGCGTTTCCGATGGTTATGGGGAGGGCTATTACAAGGAAGTGAGCAGGCTTGCTCCGACTTTCGGCCTGACCGTGACGACGCACGAAGTCTATGCCCGCGCCGACACCAGCGTGACCGGCCAGGCTCTCAAGGTGATCGCGACGAATCCGGACGCCGTCTTCATTGCCTCGGCGGGCACCCCGGCCGTCCTGCCGCAGCAGGCGCTTCGCGAGCGCGGCTATTCCGGCAAGGTCTACCAGACCCACGGTGTCGCCACCGAGGAATTCATCAAGCTCGGCGGAGCCAGCGTCGAAGGAGCGGTCTTCACCGGCGAGGCGTTCACGATCGCGGACGATCTGCCGGCGGACGATCCCTTCCGCAAGGTCCGAGACGAATTCTTGTCCGCCTATGAGAAGGCGAATGGGCAGAAGCCGAACATCTTCGCCGCCCATCTGTGGGACTCGATGGCGCTTCTCAAGACGGCGATACCGAATGCAATGAAGACCGCGAAGCCGGGCACGGCAGAATTTCGTGCCGCCCTTCGCGACCAACTCGAGCGCGGCAAGGACGTGTATCTGAACAACGGCCTGTCCACGATGAGTCCAACCGATCACAATGGCTACGATGAGCGCTCGGCGTTTCTGATCAAGGTGGAAGGCGGCCGCTTCAGGCTGATGAAGTAGCAGCCGGGCAGTGGGCGGCTTCTCGGCGTGACGCGTCGCGTCCGGCAAAGCAGGCGCGCCGCCTA
Organism: Bradyrhizobium sp. CCGE-LA001; assembly: GCF_000296215.2. Lineage (NCBI taxonomy): Bacteria > Pseudomonadati > Pseudomonadota > Alphaproteobacteria > Hyphomicrobiales > Nitrobacteraceae > Bradyrhizobium > Bradyrhizobium sp. CCGE-LA001. The sequence goes on from NZ_CP013949.1 coordinate 1,202,688, forward strand.
AGCGGTGCCGCCCTTTGCCGCTCCCAGCAACAAGTCCTTCAGCCCGGTCGGAAACAGGCTCGGAGCACCGTCCACGTCGAGATCGGCGAGGTCGAACCAGCGGGCGACGATGGGGTCGCCACTGTCTTCCCTGAAGTCGATGCGCTCCTGATCGGAGAATGCGGCATCGGGAAACTCGACCTCGGAGATGAACATCACCTCGTGGCCGGTCGCCCCCTCGTGCACGAAGATATTCTCCAGCATCAAGGGCTGGCCCTTGAGGATAACCTCGATGCCGAGCTCTTCGTTGAACTCACGCACCAGGGCAGCCCGCCAGCTCTCGCCGAACTCGATCTCGCCGCCGAGCGGCCGCACGCCCTTGATCCGGCCGGCATCGTCGCGCACTTCGGCCGCGAGCAGCCGGCCGTCCCGCCAGTGCAGGCCAATGGCGACGACCCTGATATGGGCACGAGGGCGCCATGTAGTCATGGGGCACCGTTGGGGCGTGTACTCATCGATATCGGTTTTTCATGGCCGAGCGGAAATAGTGTCTGATCGGTTGAGCGGCATTCTCTCTGACTCAAGCATTGTGGAGACTAATCACCGCAAGGTGCTTATGACCATTCCTCGAGACGCCCCAGCAATATCTTGTGATCGGCTCAACCCACATAGGTTAATTTGTCCAATTCATTTCAGGCGTCTGATGGAGTCATCGCAATCCAGTCCCGGAGGTTGCCATGTCGACATCGGACGATGATCGTCGCGAATTTTTGAAGACCTGCGGAAAATTTGCTGCCGTGACACCGCCAACTCTCGCCGTGCTGCTGTCTACCTCCCTCACGTCGGATGCGATTGCGCATTCCGGCGGAGGCGCTGTCTACCGTGGCAGCAATGGCAAGGGCTACGGCCGAGGGGACGACTGCTAGGCTTGATCAATTAGTCGATTGTCTAGTTTCTCTCGCTTCCCCCAAGACAGCTCAACGGGCCCCAACTCACACCCCTGGAGTTGGGGCCTTTTGCTGGCCAAAGTATCGATCCGCATCCCGGACATCTGAAGGAAGTGAACTGGCGAGCATGCTTCTCGCCCAAGGCGAAGTTGCGCTGGTGTCTGACGGAGGTCCGCTCATGGCGGCAGAGCGGCCCAGATTTGCTCAACCTGAGTTCTTCGCATTTTGACCCTAACCAGACGTCAGCTCGGCTAATACCTTCTTAACCTCCGCTCCGTTCGGCCGCGCCTCCTTGCGTCGGCCTCCATTTGCAAATCGCTGATCTCCCGACGTTCGAGAGTCCAATCCGGACGCAGTGTCTTTGCGCCTCGGTTACATGTGCGGTAGTAGCAACTAGGAATGCAATCCATCGAAAGAAAAAGGCCGCCGGGATATGGCCGGCGGCCTCGGCGCAAAACGTGGTTTGCTGGACGCGTAACTACAGGTCGATGCTAACCGCGATATTGCGGCCCGTTAGTTCGGCGATCTTCATTCCGTCAGCCTGGATCTGCGCAAACTCCGGGTCCTTTGCCACGGCTTCCTGCACTCTGCCGTAAACTTCCCAATTGGCGTAGCGCGTTGAGACCAGCAACTCGCCTGCCCAAGGGCCAGTGTGGAAACGAGACAGCCGAAGAAACTCGGCACCGTGTTTCTCGAAGATTTTCTTCGCTTGCCGTACAATCCCGGTCATTTCCTCGGCCTTGTCGGTCTTGAAGCGAGTGAATTGAACGATCGGCATTGGCTACCTCCATCGTGGTGTAAAATGTAAGAGGCATGTATCGAGCTAGGTTTGAGGAGCGAACCTCATCGCGATCTCGATGATAGTTAGTCCTTCATCACATGAGCTTGGTTCAGGCTCCACAAGCGACAACAATTCTGCCCCTTCCTTGGCGGCTGGACTCGCATCCTTGCAGCTTGAGGCAGGTGAGCTGAAGTCAGATCTGCCGCTCGGCCTCACTATTTGCCGGGATGGCGTAGGCGTTTGTTGAGGTTCGCCGCTTGACGAAGTCGCAGGTAAGAAGGCTTAACGTCAGTATGCCTCCACTGTGTCTGACGGCGCAAAACGCACGAACGGCTCTTAAAAAATCGAGCTCGCCGGCGGCGAGGACTTTTCAACAGAATCGACCCATGCGGACATTCGCTAGCAGGATCTAGAGCCGGATGTTCGCCTATTCTTGCTCGCCGTCTTGTCAGATGATGTGGTTCCTAGTGGGGCTCCATGAGGCGGCGGGAGTTCATCCTGGTGTTGGGATCACGGTGGCCTTGCCGGCGACCGGCCTTGCGCAACAGAAGAAGGTCTTTCGCATCGGCTATCTAAGCGCCCCCACCTGGGAATCAGTCCAGCGTCCGCTCGAGGAGTTCTTGCGGAGGCTGCGCGAACTGGGTTGAGTTGAAGGCGAGAACTTCATCATTGAATATCGACGGGCTGAGAGAAACATCGACTGGTTGCCCGCGCTGATGAGGTGATCGAATAGGGTCGCAATCGCTGCAGCGCATGAGTCCGCTTCTGGCCCTTAGCGGACCAATCGCGGCATGGTGCGCCACGGCCGCTTCTGGCCCCCAAGCAGACGAACTCGCGAAGGTGCACCACAACCGACCGCGCTCAGTCCTGCCGACCAGGGCAGCCGATGGGGCACATTATAGCGCCGACTGCCGAACACGCGCCGATCTAGTCTTCGTCTGGCTCGCGCACGACCGCTGGTTCGTCAGAGTCATCTTCCTCTTCTTCATCTTCGTCCTCGTCATCTTCTTCCTCATCCTCTTCATCGGGATCTCTTGGCGGCATCGCGGTGCCCATTGCCACGAGCTGTGTCCAGCAGATCGCTGTGATGGAGAGTGCTTCGAAGGTGTGTTGCTTCATGGCATTGCTGCTCCTGAGAACCCGCAGTTGAATACTCCTGACGGGCGGCACGCATAGGTCCAGGGTCCGATCGTTGCCAACATCAGGTCGATGACGTGAGCAAGGGCCGCATCCGCCGCGCAACTGGCGGCGCGTGGGGCTACCTCATGCCCGAAGATCCATTGGACTCCATGTCCACCAAAAGTTCGCCGCTGGTCACTTCGGGGACGCCAAGGTCGAGGTCATGCAGGCTCGCCTCAATAAACGCCAGTATCTTGGCGTTCGCCGCGTTGGCGGTTTCGCGGTCATCAAATATCATCACGGCGATACCGACACCGCCGCCCGCATCCAGCACATGGTAAGATCGAAATCCCTGCGATTGCCTCAGGATCTCACCGACGCCGCTCTTGGCGCGACGGGCGGCGTCCGCGACCGAACGAACATTCGTGTACTTGCGAATGACCATGTACATGGGGCCACCACGTGTCATACGCGCCCCTCGCATCAGAGCATATCGGTCCCGGTTGGACCAGTGCCAACTTCCGGGATAGGCCACAGCGTCCTGTTGGGCGGACCGTGCAGCGCGCCTTTGCCAAGGAGCCATCCTCGCCCGCAAGGGGGCGAGGTGCTGAGGCTCAGGTGCCCTCGAACTTGAACGAGACGTTGAGCTTGGCGCGATAGGCCTCGACCTTTCCCTTCTCGTCCAGTTGCATATCGAGCTTGACGACCTCTGCGATGCGAAGATCTCGGAGAGATTTAGCGGCTTGCTCGACCGCATTGGCGGCCGCCTTCTCCCACGAGTCCTTACTGGTACCGATCAGTTCGATGACCTTGTAGACGCTCTCGGGCATGTCGTCCTCCTATTCGGTAGGCCGGGAAATCTAGCATCTGAATCTTGACGCCGATACGTGTCGCGGGTGCCGGGGAAAAGGGTTCGTTTGGCTGTCGCATTTTCTGTTCAAGGAAGAACTCGGGCGCCCCGTCGAGAGATGCGAGCGTATTTTCAGCCCGTACGGTCGCGCATATGGAATCTCCTTCCCGCCGGTGATTTCTCAATATAGTTCTGCAGGCCGATGTCGTGATTGCCGCCAAGGTTCTGACCCATGAAGCGATGGCACCGCGTCAGCATCAGCAGCATCGTTATCGCCGTGGGTCTGGTGTGTGCCGGGGCCCTGGTGGTCAGTCGATCGCACGTTCCATCAGAAGCCATCGCTTCATCGGTAATACGTACCCCTGAGCTTATAGAGCGTGCGTGGCATCTGCCCGTGGCAGCCACATTTCAAAGACACGTTGATTGGCAGTCAAATGGTTCTCGCTGCGGACCTGCCGCTGTTGCGAATGCGTACCGGTCGCTTGGCGAGGCGGCAAGGACGGAGGGCGAGGTGTTGGCCGGCACGTGGAGCTGCTGGACAGGGGTATGCATCATGGGCCTCACGCTCGACGAGCTGGCCAAAGTCGCCCAGTCGCAGACCAAGCGGAACGTTACCGTCTTGCGCGATCTCAGCGAGAAGCAGTTCCTGGAGCATCTCCGCCGCTCCAACGATCCGGGGCGACGCTACATCGTGAATTTCGATCGCGCTCAAATTTTTGGCGCTGGTAGCGGGCACCATTCCCCAATCGGGGGCTATTTCGAAGCCGAGGACCTCGTTTTCGTGCTCGATGTCAATGTTGATTTTCAGCCATGGCTCGTCGAGCGGAAGCGGCTGTTCGACGCTGCAAATACGTTCGACGGCGATAAAAAGCGGGGACTGCTGGTCATAGAGTAGTAGCCCGCATGTCGCCTGTTGGCCCGCCGCGGCCTCGCCTGACCATCCAATGACCGTCTGCTTTCAGGTTGAGAGCGAGGGCCGTGACCTCTCTTCACTTCAGCAGGTGGAGGCCCAACGAACCCGTCATACAGGCAACTGAATTGATGCCAGCGTCTGCTCAGAAATCCATCGGACGTCACCCAAGTTTGGAAGGGCCGGGAAACGCCGCTTAGCTACGTGATGGCAATCGAAGTGTGTGCGACCGCGCGTCGCATGTCGCCAGTTCCCGCTACTCTGTTGTCCGAACTCATCGCTAAGGCGTTACAAATCTTTGATTTGTGACGAACTTCTGAGCGATGGAACCAAGCCGAGCCGAGTTCCACGATCGAGCGTAGAGTTGCGGCGGGAAGATTCGGTAGTCGCTGTTGCGTTCAGGTAACGCGGTGCGCGCGACTGCCGGGTTAAAATTGCATCACCAAATCATTCGTGATTCCGTGCCTTAAAAATTGGGGAAGATAATGAAAAGATTCGTCATCGCCGCTGCCGCTCTCGTCCTCGGCACCGCCGGCGCGTCAGCCGCCGATATGGCCGCCCGGCCTTACACCAAGGCTCCCGCACCGGTAGCCGCCGTTTACAACTGGACCGGCTTCTACATCGGTGCGCAGGTCGGTTACGCCTGGGGTGACAACGGTACCCGTGAGTTCGACCCAGCGGGCGTCCCCACGGGCCTCGTCCAGGGCTTCAACGCCAATGGCGTCGTCGGCGGTGGTCACGTTGGCTACAATTGGCAGTTCGGCCAATTCGTCTTCGGTCTCGAAGGCGACATAGAGGGCGCCGACGTCAACGGGGGTTATCGCCTTGGCAACCTCAATGGCACTGATTTCCGGATCGATGCTCAGGCCTCTATCCGCGGTCGCCTTGGTGTCGCTTTCAACAATTCGCTGCTCTACGTGACCGGCGGTGCGGCCTGGGCCGATATGGACCACACCTACGTGCTCGCGAACGCTCTGTTTGAGACCGTCTCCACCACCCGCACTGGCTGGACCGTCGGCGCAGGCTGGGAATACGGCTTCACGCCCAACTGGTCGGCCCGTGTTGAATATCGCTACACCGATTTCGGCAATTTCCGGAACACCTCTGTCGTTGCATTCCCCGGCTTCTCTTACGAACATGATCCGGTGTTTCACACCGTGCGTGCAGGTGTGAGCTATCGCTTCGGCGGACCGGTGGTGGCAAGATACTGATCGCCAAACCTGAATACGTGAACAGCTCAAAGCCCCGGCGTCGCCCGGGGCTTTGTTGTTTGGTGGTGCCCCGTCCTCCGTCCTCGCGAGCGCAGCAAAGTAAATTCAGAGTCTCCGCGGTAGCAGTCTGGATTGCTTCGTCGCAAAAGCTTCTCGCAATGATGCCGAGCCCTTTCGAATTGTAGGCTCGCACCCTAAGCCGAGCGATCTGCCGGTCGAGCAGCCGACACGTTTCAAGCTGATAAATCGAGAAGTTGATAATGCGCTCGGCTTACAGATCCCAACATCGGTACTCATTGGCGCTGACGAAATCATTGAGTAGGTCGGTACTGGCCCGCAGCGGCCTCGCCTGACCGTCCAACGATCGCCTGCTCGCACCTGGAGAGCGGAATAGGGCTGTGACCTCTGTTCACTTCAGCATGTGACCCAAAGCGGGGCTACACCAATCGAGGATTATTGATGCGAAGTGTGCTATACGTTTGTCTCCAACGAACTGGAAAGCCATTGGATTGTGGGCAATCTAATGAAGCGACGCGAGTTCCTGATCCTAGTTGGCGGCGTGACGACTTGGCCATTCGCGGCTCAAGCTCAAAGAAGTCGCAGGATTGCTCGGATTGGCGTGCTCTGGCACGCGGGCAATGCAGAGGAAGAGGCGGTCTTTCTGAAGCCGCTGGTAGACGGACTTGCCAAGCTAGGGTACGTGGAGGGAAAGAACGTAATATACGAGCATCGCTTTCCGGCAGAGCAGCCTGAGCGTTTCAAAGCGATGGCCGGGGAGTTGGCGCAGCTTAACCTCGACGTCATCATCACCTCAGCGTCGGCCGCAGCATACGCGGCGAAAGCGGCAACCAAAACAACTCCCATCGTCTTCATTATTGTTGCTGACCCCGTAGGTGGCGGGCTGGTCAATAGCTTTTCGCGACCAGGCGGCAACATCACGGGCTATGCAGTAGTGGATGTTAGCCCAAAGCGACTTCAACTATTCAAGGAGACGTTTCCCAATCTCTCCCGGGTGGCATTGCTTATCAATCCAGATAACCGCTCGACTGCTCAACGCTTTTTCGATCAGGTGGTAGCAGCGGCAAACCCACTGGATTTAACGGTGCAGCCGATTGAGGTGCTAGGTCCTCGCGACTTCGAGCGAGCTCTTTATCTCATCCCTAGAGACAAGAAAACTGGCGTGATCACGGTTTTCGATCCGATGTTCTTCAATGAGCGTAGACAGATCGCGCAAGTGGCGATGGCGTATGGCTTGCCCGTGATGGCACCTGCCGACGTCTATGTGAAAGCAGGGGCGCTGATGTCCTATGGTCCCGATTTGGTTGACCTGTTTCGACGCGCAGCAACTTCCGTCGACAAGATACTAAAAGGCGAGCAACCGGGAAATCTGCCGGTCGAGCTGCCAATCAAATACGACTTTGTCATCAATTTAGCGACTGCCAAGACCATACAGATGGATGTTCCGGCAACGCTATTAGCGCGCGCCGATGAGGTGATTGAATAGGATGCCCCTTGGCGACCCCTGTTTCTGACCTTCGGCGTCATTGCGAGCGCAGCAAGCAATCCGAAGTCTTCGCTGCGACGGTCTGGATTGCTTCGTCGCAAGACCGGCTTTCGCCAGGACGACTCCCGGGATGTAGCGGCAGGACGTCACCCAACGAGATATTTGGTCACCGCCGCCTCGTCCCATTCGATCCCGTTGCCGGGCTCCTCGCTCGGCAGCGCGAAGCCGTCCTTGATCTTCAGGCGCGTCGAAAGCACCGCGTCGGCCCAGTCGACATATTCCAGCCAATGCGCGGTCGGGGTCACGCAGAGCAGATGCGCGCTCACTTCCGAGAACAGGTGCGTCGACATCTCGATGCCGGCGCCGTGGGCGAGCGCGGCGGCGCGGAGCCAGCCGGTGACGCCGCCGATGCGCTGGACGTCAGGCATGACGTAGTCGCAGGCTTCAGTCGAGAGCGCCGCCTGCATCGAGAACGCGCTGTCGAAATTCTCGCCGATCTGAACCGGCGTATGCAGCGCGTCCGCGATGCGGGCGCAGCCCACATAGTCGTCGTGGCGGATCGGCTCCTCGATCCAGGTGAGGCCTTCGTCGTCGAGCATCTCGCCGCGGCGGATGGCTTCGGTGACCGTCAGCGCCTGATTGTAGTCGCACATCAGCGTGACCTGATCGCCGACCGCCTTGCGCACGGCGCGAACGACGGCGAGATCCTCCCGCGCATCGGGCCGGCCGACGCGGATCTTGGCCGCTCCGAAACCCTCAGCCAGCAGCTTGTGCGCTTCCTCCACCGCGGCGCCCGCCGACATGATGCCGAGCCCTTTCGAATTGTAGGCGCGCACCGGCTTCGGCGCGCCGCCGAGCAGGCGCGCCAGCGGCAGGCCCTTGCTGCGCGCCAGCGCGTCCCATGCCGCCATGTCGATGCCGGATTGCGCCAGCCGTTGCAGGCCGGCGAGGCCCAGCAGCGTGAAGCGCTGCGCCAGCTTGCGTTCGATCTCGAACGGCAGCAGCTCGTCGCCGGCGAGGAGATCCGACATTTCCGTGACCATCGCCGTCAGCGGCTTCAAGGCCGACGGGGTGATCGAGAACAGATAGGCATGCCCGCGCACGCCCTGGTCGGTCTCGCAGTCGATCAGCACCAGCGGCGCCTTGGCGACCGATCCGGTCGAGGTTTGGAGCGGCAGGTTCATCGGCACGATCACGGGCCGCGCCTGGAAGCGCTTGATGCGGATGGTCTCGGTCATGGGGCTCTCCCGGCGGGATGGAACGATCAGGCTACTTTTGCTGCAAGGCCATGCGAACGCCAAGACCCAGGTAGATCGCCCCGATGACGCGGCCCTGCCACCGGCCGATGCCGCGATGACGGGTGAGCCAGCCAGCGACTTGGCCGGCAACGAGCGCGATCAATGCGGTGTAGATCGCGCTCATGATGACGAAGATGAGGCCAAGTATTGCAAGCTGGGCAACGACGGAGCCGTGCTCGGAATGTACGAATTGCGGGAGGAAGGCCAGGAAGAAGAGCGCCGTCTTCGGGTTGAGCAGTTCAGCCAGCACGGCCTGCCGGAAGGCGAGCGATGTGTCGACCAAACGCGACTGCGTCAACTTGATATCCTCTCCTCTTTCCATGAGCGCGCGGATGCCAAGATATATGAGGTAGGCAGCGCCGGCGTACTTCACCAGGCTGAAGGCGAGAGCCGAGGTCATCAGCACTGCCGACAATCCGAGCGTAGCCATCGCGGTGTGAAGCAGATCCCCCGTCGCGATGCCAAGGCCGGTGGCAATTCCGACGCGATGCCCGCCCACAGACGAGCGCCCGAGCACCAGGATGACGGCGGGACCCGGAATGAGAAAGAGGCCGAGAACCACCGCGACATAGGTCAGCAACGTGTCGAATTGGATCATGGTGGCCTCCGATCTGATTGTCAGGAGCTAGAACCAGCCAGACCCGGTCTCTCAATGCAAGTCCTCAATATGGCGTGGGCTTCTGGTTCGGGCGGCGGAGCGAAGCTGCATCATCACGAGGCCGCACCGGGGCTCGATCTTCATTTCGGGTCCGGCGCGTGGAGCACCGAAGCGTCCGCATCGTCATGGCCGGGCTTGTCCCGGCCATCCACGTCTTGCCACGTAGAACGAAGAACGTGGATGCCCGGGACAAGCCCGGGCATGACGGTCGCCTTTGTTTTTGAATGTCACCTTGCCACGCCTTCCGTGAACGCGGTCTCGATCACCTCTCCGAAAGGCTGCCAGGACCGGCCGTCGAATTGCACCAGCCGCATCTGCCTGATCGGCAGATAGTTGTGGGGCGAGGTGTTCATCCTGATGTCGGGCAGCGCAAGGGTGGGGTGATGATTCCTCAGCGAGGCCGCCTGCCGCATGATATTTTCGCGCGAGATATCGTCGCCGCATTGCTTCAGCACCTGGGTCAGCGCCTCGGCTGCGGCGTAGCCATAGACGGCCGCGCTGTTGTTGGTGCTCTCGACCTGATGATACTTGTCCATGAAGGCGAACCGTCCTTCATGGCGGAATCGTCCTTCCATGCGGGATCGCTCGGGTCCTTCAGGAACGCCGCCGAGATCACGCCGGCCGAGTTCTCCAGGCCCGCGGGCGCCATCGCATTGGCAATCGAGGCGGAGGCGTCGTTGACGATGAAGACCGGATGCCAATTCATGGACGCCGCCAGCTTGATCACCTTGGAGGCCGTCGAGGGCACGCCGAGAAAGACGAAGATGTCGGCGCCCGAGCGCTTCAGGATCGAGATGTGCCCGTCGAGATGCTGATCGGCAATGTCGAAGGCGATGTCGACGAGGACGTGACGGTTGAGGTCGCCAAGTCCTTCCTGGATGCCCTTGTAGAGCATGCGGCCGAACTGGTCGTTCTGCCAGAGCACGACGATCTTCTTCCGGGGATAATAGGCCTGGATGTAGTTGGCATAGATGCGTCCTTCCGACCGCAATGAGGGCTGCCAGCCCATGGTCCAGGGAAACGCGCCTGGCTGGCTCAGCTCCTCGTCGCCGGAGGCAACGAACAGCTGCGGGATCTTCTTCTCGTTCAGATACCAGCGCGTCGCGAGATTGCCGGGCGTGCCGAACGAGCCGAACATCAGATCCACCTTATCGGCCTCGACCAGGTTGCGCGTCAACTCCAGCGCCGTCGCCGGATCGGAATTGTCGTCGCGCGTGATGAAGCGGATCTTGCGGCCGTTGATGCCGCCGCGCGCATTGATCATGTCGAAATAGGCGGCCTCGGCTTGGCCGATGGCCCCGAACTCCGAGAGCGGCCCCGAATACGGCATGACATTGCCGATGCGGATTTCCTTGTCGGTTGCGGGTTGGTCCGCGCGTTGCAGTGACATCGCCCCGAGCGAGGTCAGTGCAGCGATCAAAACGAATAGCACTCTGCCGGTGACGCGCATGCTCGACACCTTGTCGTTGGCCCCCAACGAGGTCGGCTCAATTCGCAGCAAGGCAAGTTGATCTAGATCAGGCGTTTGGCAATCGTGTGGCTTCTGCGGCCGGCTTCAATGCAGCGCAGGCGGCATGAAATGGCAGGCGTGCTGACGCGCCGCTACGGCAGTCCCCGCGCCTCGAGCTGACGCACCAGCAGCAGCGTCGGCTCGGCGAGGCTGTCGCCGGAGCCGTCGAGGCCGAAGGCGTTGGCGATGCCGTCGCGGCTGCGCAGCAGCGCGCTGCGCGGACAATGGCCGGCTCCGCAGAGCGTCTTCTTCAGGGTCTCTCCTTGCGCCACGATGCCCGGGGAATCGTCCGCGGCCCAGGCCAGCACGATCGGCACGTCGACATTGAGGATGCCGGGGAAGACCGAGCGCGTGTTGTACTGGCTGGCATCGGTGCCGAGATAGGCCTTCTCGCTGTCGCTGGCGTCCTTGCCTGCGCGGTAGATGCCGGACACCAGCACCACGGCCGCGACGTCGGCGCGGTCGGCCTGAAACTCGGGATGCGCCAGCAGGGTGGCGACATGGAAGGCGCCGGCGCCATAGCCGACCGCGACGATCTCGCGGGCGTCGCCGTTGAACAGGTCGATATTGCCGTGGATCCAGGACAGCGCCGCCGCGACGTCAGTAGCTCCCATCGGCCAGGTCGCCGCAGGCGCCAGGCGATAATTGACGCGCACGCCGATCATCTGGTTGCGGGCGGCGAAGCACATCGCCTGGTCCTCGATCTGTCGCGCCAGCTCCGGCGCCGCGCGGTCGCCGGTAAAAGTGTCGCCGGTCACGAACAGCAACACCGGCCGCGGCGTATCCGCCTTGATTTCGCTGGTCGCGATGTCGAGCACATTCGCCTCGCTCTCGCCATAGCGCAGCCCGCGCGAGAAGCTGACCTGCTCGCACAGGCGCGCGGTGCCGCCGGCCGTGGTGTCGCTGTCGGTGAGGCCGATTTGCACGAGGTTGGACGGACGTAAGAGCCGGGCCGGCAAAGGTCCGTGCGCGGACGCCGTGGTCATGGTCAGAAGCAGGAAAAACGTCAGATAATTCTTCATGGTGATGCCGGCCTTGCGGCCCATATTGGCCCGCCGATATGGCCTGTCTTTTCAATTCGCCACATTAGTCAGCCGGCCTTGAGGCGAATTCGCGGCACCAGTGGACGGCACGGAACGGACATCCGGCCTGGCCTGTCGCCGCATTTGGAACGCAAATTCGCAGAGCTCCGGAGAATTGCGCAGCGCCGCCGTTTTGTCTCGATCCGTCAAGCCGTTGCCCGGCATTGCCGAGGCTCGGGCCGGAAACAGCTTTCTACTGTGCATGGGGTTGTTTTCGCAGTTTGGTTTTGGAGACGTCCATCATACCCGCTTCATCGTCCGGAAGGTGATGGAATAGCGGCGAGCTTCCACCGGCGGAATGCTGTGCTCCCATTGCGACCGCGCCTCGCCGTCCATCATGTAGAGCGAGCGCGGCAGGGCTTCCAGCGTGTGGCGCTCCCATCGCTCGCCGCTGCGGCGGCGGAAGCGGAACTTGCAGGGCGCGCCCAGCGAGAGGCCAAGCACCTTGTCGAAATGCGGCTTGTCGCGGTGCCAGCCGATGCCGACGCCGGCCTCATATTCGGTGCAGAGCACCTGGCGGACGCTGGCCTCCGGCAGCCCCGCCCAAGCCTCCACCTGCCGTGCGATCGGCAGCACCCAGTCGGGGATCGGCTCTGCTTCGCCCAGGCGCTGCAGCGAATAGTCGTAGCGATAGCCGAACGACGCCACCCGGCGATTGCCCTCGAAGGCGCCGAACTGAAACCGTTGAAGCGGCAATGCCGCGATGCGGCTGATCAAGGCCTGCTCGAGAGCGGCATCGATAAAATTGTCCGTATGGCGAAGCCCGGCGGGCCCGGCCAACGGATCTGCGAACAAGCCAAGCTGCTGCGTCATTCCTCGCACGTCCGTGATGGAACCTATTGGCGGCTGATGCGACTTACATATGACGCGGAGAGTAATGTGCGAGGCTGTCATGGCAGAGAAGCATACCGCCGATCCGGCAGAGATCATGCGGGCGACCGGTCATCCTGAGCTGGAATATGCCGCCGGCTGGACCATCGCTGGTCTCGTTACCATCGCCACCATCGTCGCCGCCTGGGTGTTCGCGATCTAGGCGACTGGGAATTGGAGTTCGAAGGCCGTGCCCTGGTCTGTGGGCTCGAGCCTGATCGAGCCGCCATGGCTCGCCATCACCGCGCGTGCGATCGCCAGCCCCATTCCGGTACCGCCCTGGTCGCGGCGGGTGGTGAAGAAGGCGTCGAAGATCCTGTCGCGGTTGGGCGCCGAGATCGGCTCGCCGTCATTGCTCACCGTCAGCTGCAAGGTCGTGCCTTGGTCCACGGCGTGCAGCCGGATTGACTTCGCCTTGTGGCGCATTGCGTTGTCTGCGAGATGCGACAATACGATCAGGGCCTTCTCCGGAGACATGCCGATCGCTCGGTCGAGGCTGCCATTCGCCTCGATGGTGTTTTCCGGGAACCGGCTCCTGAGATCGGCGATGACGTGAGCAAGCTCCGTGCGCTCGTTCTGCGGCAGGCTCTCGGCGCGCGCGAGCTCGCGCAGCCGCTGCGCCATCGCCTCCAGCCGCTGGGTGTCTGACAGGATGTTGGTGATGAAGGTTGTCTGCTCGGCTGGCGTCAGGCTGCCCGATTTGCCCTGGACCGAATCCTGCAGCAGCTCGGCCGCGCCCTTGATCGAGGTCAGCGGCGACTTCAGCTCGTGAGTGAGGTGGGCCGAGAACGTCGCGATATAGTCCGAGCGCCGCGCGAGCTGTTCGGCCATCCCAAGGAAGCTGTGCGAAAGCTGGGCGAACTCGCGCGTGCCGTAGTGCCGCAGCGGCCGGAACGCCTCGCGGTCGCCGCGGCCGATTTGAGCGGCGCGGTCGATCAGCTCGCGCATCGGCAGCGTGATGGTGCGGGAAAAGACGAGGCCGATTGCGATGGTACCAAGAATTACGGCTAGCCCCGCCAGCACGAACTTGCCGCGCTCCTGGTAGAGATGGTCGAAGATGTTGCTCGGCGTGCGCGTGGTGTAGATCACTCCGGCGAGGCGGTTGTTGACGATGACGGGCATCGCCGAGAACACATGCACGCCGAGGCCGCGGCTGAAGGAATAGATCGGCGGCGGCGGCTTGTCCGGTACGCGGTTGCGCAAGGTGGCGCGGTATTGCCCGTGGAGGGCGTCCGCGACCTCCTCGATATGGGCGAGCGACTGTCCGACCTCCTGCCGCCCCGCGATCACCACGCCTTGCGGATCGAGGATGCGGAAGCCCGCGAGCGTCACCTTCTGGGTCTCGCGGATGATCGGCGTCAGCTTGGCGCCGATCTCGACATAGGCCGGCTCGGCCGGCCGGACCGCTGCCTGTGCATCCGGCCGCCGCCGCAGCAGGTCGTTGGCGGTGAGATCGAGCGCGGGGCGGATCGGCGTGACCTGGTCGCCGGGATCGGGCAGCACGCCTGGTGGCACCTCGGCGCCGAGCGTCAGGCCGCCACCGAGTCTCGCCGTGACCTCCTGCGCATAGATCGTCGCGAGCACGCGACTCTGCGCGATCAGCTCGGCCTGGGTCTGACGGATCAGCTGGTTGTCGTAGAGGCGGAAGAAGAACAGGCCCACCAGCGGCAGCACGCCGACAGTGGTCAACACCGTGAAGATCACGAGCCCAAGCGACGGCCGCCATTTGTCGGGAGCCGTGCTCATGCCTCTTTCTCGCAGCGGCCGAGCTTGAAGCCGACACCGTGGATGGTCTCGATCACGTTCTCGCAATTTTGCGCCGCGAGCTTGGCGCGGATGTTGCGGATATGGCTGTCTATGGTGCGGTCGGAGACCTGGATGTTGAGCTGGTAGGCTGCCCGCATCAACTGCTCGCGATTGAACACCGAGGTTGGCCGGGTCAGGAAGGCGCGCAGGATGCCGAACTCGATCGCGGTCAGCTTGAGCGGCGTGCCGGCAAAGGTCGCGACATGCTGCTCGGGATCGATCAGGAGGCCACCTTGCATGAGCGCGCCCGGGCCCACTTTGGCCTCGCCATTGCGCGGGTTGAGGCGGCGCAGGATGACGTTGACCCGCGCCACCAGCTCGCGCGGGCTGAACGGCTTGGTCACGTAGTCGTCGCCTCCGATCTCGAGGCCGAGGACGCGGTCGATCTCCTCGTCGCGTGCCGACAGGAACAGGATCGGCATGTCGGACGTCTTGCGGATCTCGCGGCAGACGTCGAGGCCGTCGAACTCGGGCATGCCGATGTCGAGCACGATCAGATCGGGCTTGTCGGCGGCAAAGCGGGCGAGCGCCTCCTTGCCGTCGCGCGCCTCGATCACGTCCATGCCGGCCTTCCTGAGGGCGACGCGGATGACCTCGCGGATATGGCCCTCGTCGTCGACGATGAGAATGCGATGCGCCAAGAAACTCTCCGTGTCCTCGTCAGCCCGCCGGCTGGCTGCCGGCCTGAGCTTTCGCCTGGGCGTCCAGCCTGCGCTGAAGCCGCCAGTCACGAAAGCTCCAGCTTCGCCAGGCCAGGTCCTGACGCTGCTGTTCTACAAGGCGGTCGCGGCGTGACACAAGGCAGCCCTCCCTGGCGGCGGGCCGCAGCGCGAACGCCTTGTCGATGGCGGGTACCGCCTGCGGTCCGAGCGTCATGAGATAGTCGATGTCGATCTGCGCGCCTTTCCCCGACACTTCCCGGCTGTGGGCGACATTGTAGTCGGCGATGAAGGCGTCGAAGTTCACAAGCGAGCAGCCATAGAGCACGATCGTCAATGCGATCAAATTCGCACCGACCAGCCATTGGTTGGACCTGTCGAGCGCGATGCGCGCGACGATCAGGATCAGGCCGAGCGCCACCAGCCCCATCCAGATGAAGGCCGCGATCCGCCAATAGGTCAGCATGTAGATGTCGACATAGAGATCGAGCCGGCGGATGGACGAGGCGACCAGAAGCACGTTCTGTCCCACCCAGAGATAGACCAGCGGCCGGATCACCTTCGACTTCTCGGCCGGCCCGCCCGGGCGCATCGCCACCAGCACGAAAGCGGCGGCGAGCAGCGCGGTCGCGATCAGCGGATAGGCGCCGCGATGGGCATAAGCGGCATAGGTCAAATTGTCGGGCAGCGCCGCATGGCCCCAGAGATAGATGCCGTCGAGAATCGATTGCGCCGCGAACAGCAGGTTGAACAGGATCAGCGAGCGCAGGACGATGGAGGGGCCCAGGAGCTCGACCGGGACGAGCGGCGCCCGAGGCTCCGATCCAGCGGCATCGGTTGCGCTGGCAATGGCAGCCTTCTTGCTCCGCCACCGCACATGGATAAAAGGCCAGACCAGCGCCAGCATCAAGCTCCAGAACAGCACGCGCCGGACACTTACATACTCCAAGATGAGCTTCGGATTGAGCAGGGAGACCCATTGCTCGATCACCGGATTGGCCGCCGCGAATAGCGCGATGAACACCGCGCTCAGGACCATCGGCAGCAGCCAGAGCGCGATGCCACGGGTGAAAGCCGACCAATTCAAGGCCTGGAGCGCTTCGGGGAAGAACCGCAAGAAGCCGAGCAGAACGAGGTCACGGAGTGCGCGGGCGCGGTCTGGAAGCCCGGCTGTCTCCGGATTGGTCGCGAGCAGCAGGGCGATGAGCAGCGCCGCGATGAGGATCAGGAACGAGAGTGTGTTGAGCTGTTCCACGGCCGGCACCAGGCCGAATGCGACGATCGCACCTCCGATCGCCGCGCGTCGAAGATTGAGCGTGGCAAGATTGGCGAGCAGCGAGGCGCAGGCGATGGCCGTTGCAAAGATCGCCAGCGACAGCCCGATCCGCTGGCCGTAGAAGAGCCAGTCGGCGAGCGCGGCGAGCAGCAGCGCCATGGCGAGCTTGGCCGACAGCGCCGAAGGCCTGATCGGTTGGATGTCCGTCGTCGAGGTCGAAGCCAGGCTGGTCATGTCCAGAAGATTCTCCGTGAAGGATGGCATGACGAATTCTGAACGGTGCTTGTGCAGAAGGCGGGATCAACGCCTGCACGGATTCAGGAGTCTTTTGCAGTTTTCGTGCAGGCGCGCTTTTGGCGCTCGCGTAGCGCGGACCGCTTTGATAGGTGCGAAGCATTCGCTCTAACCGCGTGTGACGCATCATGCAATTTCTCAATCGTATCGCTCTCATCTTGCTCTGGATCGTCGCACCGCTTGCTGCATTCGCGGCAGCAAACAAGAACGATCCCTATCTGCTCGTGCTGCGTGGCGCCGGAAACGCCGCCCTTGTCGTCGCAAGCATTGTCGTCGTCATCACCTTGCTGCGAACAGGGCGCTGGCGCAGCACAGCCGGCAAGCTGCTCGTCATTCTCTGCTGCTTGCCGCCGCTGCTGATGGCGGCGGCGCATGTCAGGTTCGAGCTGCGTAAGCACGAGGTCCTCACTGCCAGCGCCGCCGAGGCCCGGCAGCTCGGACCTCACTTCATGGTCGGCTATTCCTCGTTTTCGGAAATCGCGCGCCTCGCCGAGCAGGGATTGATCGGCGGCGTTTACGTTACCCGGCACAACATAAGGGGACGGACGGTCGAGGCGCTGCGTGCGGAGATCGCGGCGCTTCAGGACAAGCGACGCGCGGCCGGTTTGTCGCCGCTGGTCGTCGCTGCCGACCAGGAGGGCGGTATCGTCGGCCATCTCGCGCCGCCGCTGACCAAGGTGCCGGCGCTGGCGACGCTCGCCGGGCTCGCGCCCGACGATCAGCAGGCCAAGGCCGAAGACTTCGGTCGCATTCACGGGCGTGAGCTCGCAGGGCTCGGCGTCAATCTCAACCTCGCGCCGGTGCTCGACCTCAAGCCACCGCCGCGGCGCAATCGGCTCGATTTCCACACCCTGATCGGACAGCGCGCGATCGCGGCCGATCCCGCAGTCGTCAGCACGATTGCGAGTGCCTATGTGCGCGGGCTGGAGGACACGGGCGTCGGTGCCACGCTGAAGCATTTTCCGGGCATCGGCCGCGTGCGCGACGATACCCATCATTTCAGCGCCAATCTCGATACGCCGGTGGCGGAACTGGAGGCGACGGATTGGCTGCCGTTCCGCGAGGTGCTGTCGCATTCGCGCAGCGCCCTCATGGTTGGTCATGTCACGCTCACCGCCGTCGACCCCGATCGCGCAGCCTCGCATTCGAAGCGCGTCGTCCAAGGGATCATCCGCGACAAATGGAACTATCAGGGCGTGGTGATGACCGACGATCTCGTCATGGGCGCGATCTACCAGAACGACGTCTGCAAAGCCGTGGTGGAGGCGATCAATGGCGGGGTTGATCTGCTGCTGGTCGCCTATGACGGCGTGCAGTTCTATCGCGTCTTCGCCTGTGCTCTGGACGGATCGCGACGGGGCAAGCTCGACGCGGCGATGCTGCGCGCGAGCCAGACGCGGCTCGAACGCGGCTTCGCAGTCGAGCAGGCGCGGGCCGTTTCACTCACCAAGAGCACGCGCGAGACAACCCGCACCGCCCCGCGCGCGATGGCGAGGGCGGTTGAACGCTGAGTGCTCTATTCGGCCTGCTCCAGGGCAGCAGGCATCTTCGCGACCGACATCAGCGAGCGCGCCACCTGATTGAGCAGGAGATCGGCATTCTCTTCCTCCGCCAGGGATTTGGAGAGCAGGGCGACGATCGCGCTGTGCCGGAGCTGTTGCGCCAGGTTGCGTGCCGTGGTGTAGCCCGACATCTCGTAATGCTCGACGCGTTGGGCCGCTGAGATCAGCGCGAGGTCGGCCGCCGCGTCCTCCTTCTCCTCGCCTTCCTTCATGACCTCCTGGCCTTCCTCGATCAGGCCCATCATACCTTTGCAAGGCTTGGCTCGGGCGCTCTCGCCAAGCAGCTCGAAGCATTCGTTGATGCGCTCGACCTGGTTCTCGGTCTCGGCCAGATGCTGCTCGAACAGCTCCCGCAATTGATCGAAGCGCGCGGCCTGGGCCATCTTGGGAAGCGCCTTGGTCAACTGCTTCTCGGCGTGGAGGATGTCACGCAGTTCGTGAAGCAGAAGATCGGTCAGGCCGGCCTCGTCGACGGGCGGCGAGCTCTCCGTGACGATCGACGGGGCAGCGCCGGGCTCAGAAGATTGAAGCGCAGGCGATTCCGTGAAGACCCAGTCTTCGCCTTCGTTCCAGGGGCCGCGGGTATCGATTTCACCGTGGTCGCCGCTGCCGGTGGAGTCGTTGAAATATTGGTTCACGAGGCCCGGCGTCGGGGCGATCCGCCCGATGCTGAAGGCGGGCTTGGACAAGCTTTCGAGCGCGCGCGCAAACGCCTTCATATGCGTGATCTCGCGCGTCATCAGAAATTGCAGCGCGTCCTTGGAGCCGGCGTCGTCGCAAAAATTGATCAGGCGCTCATAGACGATCTTCGCACGCGCCTCGGCCGCGATGTTGCTGCGGAGGTCGACGTCGAGCTCGCCGGTGATCTTGAGATAGTCGGCAGTCCAGGGATTGCCTTGCGAGTTGAACAGATTGACGCCGCCACCGCCGGCAATCGCAATCAGCGGATCGGCTTCCGCCGCCTGACGGTCGTTCTTCGAAGGCGCAAGATGCATCCGCGCCAGGCAACCGACCACCTCGAGATGGCTGAGCTCTTCGGTGCCGATATCCATCAAGAGATCCTTGCGGTCGGGATCCTCGCAGTTCAGCCCCTGAATCGAATATTGCATCGCGGCCGCGAGTTCCCCGTTGGCGCCGCCGAACTGCTCGAGGAGCATATTGCCGAAACGCGGATCGGGCTCGTCGACGCGCACGGTGAACATCAACTTCTTGACGTGGTGATACATGGAGGGACTCGCGTGCTGGAGGGAATATGCGCGACAACGAGGCCTTCAGAGGTTCGTTCCTAAGTCTCTCCAAGATTCAAAGTAGCAGTTGGACGTCTGCCAAGGACGCGATGGCCCTACGGTGTCACCGCGCCGCGTTCGACGGCGCGCGGGGCGGACAGCTCTTTCCAGGTCGAGTTGGCCAGATGCACGGGCGAGAAGGCGGGGCGCTCGATGTAGCGGCCGTCGCCGGCCTCGGCGCGCAGATCGCCGTCTTTCCAGGCGATGCGTCCACGGGACAGCGTCACGACTGGCCCACCCGTGCAGGAAAATCCTTCGAACACGTTGTAATCGATCCGGCTCATCTGCCGCTTGGCGCTGATGGTCCTGGTTGCCTTGGGGTCCCACACCACGATATCGGCATCCGAACCGACCGCGATCGCGCCCTTGCGGGGAAAGATGTTGAGGATGCGGGCGATGTTCGCCGAGGTCACCGCGACGAACTCCTCCTTGGTCAGGCGCCCCGTGGCGACGCCCGCGGTCCATAGTAGCGCTAGCCGGTCCTCGAGGCCGCCGGTGCCGTTCGGGATCTTCCTGAAATCGCCGATGCCGAACCGCTTCTGCGCGGTGGTGAAGGCGCAATGGTCGGTCGCGACCACCTGGAGCGAGCCGGCTTGCAGGCCGGCCCACAGGCTGTCCTGGTGCGACTTGTCGCGGAACGGCGGCGACATCACGCGCTGCGCGGAATGGTCCCAGTCTTTGTGCTGGTACTCGCCGGCATCGAGCAACAGATGCTGGATCAGCGGCTCGCCATAGACGCGCTTTCCGGCCGCGCGGGCCCGCGCGATCGCCTCATGGGCTTCGCGGCAGCTGGTGTGCACGATGTAGACCGGCGTACCCGTCATGTCCGCGATCATGATGACGCGGTTGGTGGCTTCGCCCTCGACCTCCGGCGGCCGCGAGTAGGCGTGGCCTTCCGGGCCGGTGACGCCGCGCGCGATCAGCGCCTCCTGCATCAAGGCGACGACGTCGCCGTTTTCCGCATGGACCACCGGCATGGCACCGAGATGGGCGCAGCGCGCGAACGAGTTGTAGAGCTCGTCGTCGTTCACCATCAGCGCGCCCTTGTAGGCCATGAAGTGCTTGAAGGTGTTGATGCCGTAGGTTTTGACCACGGTCTCCATCTCGTCGTGGATCTGCTTCGACCACGACGTCACCGCCATGTGGAAGCCGTAGTCGGCGGCCGCCTTCTCCGATTTGTGCCGCCAGTCCTGATAGGCCGCGAGCATCGACTGGCCAGAATCCGGCAGGCAGAAATCCACCACCATGGTTGTGCCGCCGGCGAGCGCCGCCTTGGTTCCCGATTCGAAATCGTCTGCCGTCACGGTGCCCATGAACGGCATTTCGAGATGGGTATGCGGGTCGATGCCGCCAGGGATGACGTAGGCGCCGCCGGCGTCGATCACGTCG
This sequence comes from Bradyrhizobium sp. CCGE-LA001, assembly GCF_000296215.2. Taxonomy (NCBI): domain Bacteria; kingdom Pseudomonadati; phylum Pseudomonadota; class Alphaproteobacteria; order Hyphomicrobiales; family Nitrobacteraceae; genus Bradyrhizobium; species Bradyrhizobium sp. CCGE-LA001. The sequence goes on from NZ_CP013949.1 coordinate 1,223,679, forward strand.
GTGCCGGTCGGTGCATCGAGCGAGGCCCCGATCGCGACGATGGTCTCGCCCTCGATCAGCACGTCCGCGCGGCGCGAGTGATCGTGATTGACGACGGTGCCGCCGCGGACGAGGAGGGGCATGACAGACTCCGGGAGTGCGAGGGATGTTTCGCCGCGAGGCTAAGCGCGACTGTCGCGATACTACAGGCAAAAATTTTAGTCAGCCTCTGCCAACGGTTTCGCCGCGGCGGCCCTTAGGCCCCGCGCGCGACCAGCCCATCGATCATCGCGCGCACGAGGCCCGCGATCTCCTTGCGCAGCGCCGGCAGGGGAACGGCGACCAACTTCTGCTCCAGCCCCAGTGCGACCATGCCGTGCACGGCTGAGAACAGGCTACGCGCGGTGATGCCGAGCTCCTCCCGGCCGCGCTCGGGAAACAGCTGCGCCAGCGGATGATAGATGTGGCGGAACAGCTGCAGCTGGTCGTTGACGGACCAGTCGGGGAGGACCTTGTTAGCCGCCATGCGGTGCTCGAACAGCGCGCGCCAGAGCTCGAGATTTGCGGCGGCGAAATCGCAATAGGCAATGGCGGTGCGGACCAGTGTCTCCGGGCGTGAAGGATCACCCGCGCTTTCCGCTGCGCTCAGTGCTTCGTCGAGGCGATGCAGCGTGCGCGAGCCGACGCGCAGGATGAGTTCGTTGACATCAGCAACGAGATTGTAGACAGCCCCGTTGGCGCAGCCAATCTCACGGGCGAGATCGCGGGTCTTCAGGCCCGCCAACCCCCGCTCCGCAATCATCCGCTCGGCCGCCTGGATGAGGTCGAACCGTAATTTCTCTCGTCGTTCCAGTGTCTTACTTATCATTAACCCAATTCTTGAGCGATGCTCAAATATTTCTTGAACTATGTTCAAGTTTCTTGCTACAAATCATCTGTGAGCAACGCTCATAAACAGGGAGCTACAGATGTTCAAGACCGTCGTGACCCTCTTCCGTGGCAGCGTGGCCGCAGCGGGGGAGGAATTGGAAGACCGGACCGCCCTTCTCATCCTCGACCAGCAGATGCGCGATGCGGCCGCGGCCGTCGAGCGCAGCAAGCGCACGCTGGCGCTGGCGATCGCGCAGGACCAGCAGGAGGGCCGCAAGCTCGAAACGACCAATGCGCGCATCGCCGATCTCGAGATCCGTGCCGTTGCCGCGCTGGACGGCGGCCGCGAGGACCTCGCCAAGGACGCCGCCGAAGCGATCGCGGCGCTCGAGGCCGATCGTGATGCGGCGATGACGGCGCGCGCGCTGTTCGCGACCGAGATCGCCCGGCTGAAGCGCCATGTCGCCAACGCGCAGGCCCGCATCACCGAACTCGACCGCGGCCGCCGTATCGCCCGCGCCTCGGAAGCGGTTCGCTCGCTTCGCCGCAGCGGCATCGAGGCGGCACGCCCCTATGAATCCACATTGCCGGAGGCGGAAGGCACGCTGAGGCGCCTGCGCGAGCGGCAGATGGAGGCTCAGGCCGCCGACGAGGCTCTGGTCGAGCTCGACGCGGCCAGCGGTCCGCTCGCGACTGCCGAACGACTCGCCGAACAGGGCTTCGGGCCTCGGCTCAAGACGACCGCAGACGACGTGCTGGCGCGCTTGAGGTCCAAGCGCATGCCGGCAGCCTGATCTCAACACCCGTTTCGAACCCAATCGTCAATTGAACCATTAGGAGACCATCATGAACCAGAACGGCCAGCCCCACAGCAGCGCCTGGGTGAGCTTCACTTACGCATCCTTCGCAGCCTCCGCCTTCCTCGTCGCCATCGGCGTCTTCTTCCTGCCGATCGATCTCTGGATGAAGGGCTATCTCACCATGGGTATCGTCATGCTGATCCAGACCTGCATCACGCTGACCAAGACCGTGCGTGACAATCACGAGAGCAGCCGCCTCGTGAACCGCATCGAGGATGCCAAGGCCGAGCGCTTGCTGATGGAGGTCTCCAAGGCGGCCTGAACTGAATCGGAGCGGCGGGGCAACATGCTCCGCCGCGCCTGCATCCGCGCACATCTCGTAAAGACGTTTGTGGACCAAGATATCCGTCACGCATTGTGCTTCACACCCAGGTGCGATATGGCTCTCGCGCTTTCCAGAGGCGGAGACGAGCTTTGTCGAAACAATCCCTGCGTGAGGAGGCCGAGCGCCTGATCCGCGAATCGATGGAAAAGAAGACCATCGTGGTCAAGCAGGGCGCCACCCGCATCGAAGCGGTCTGCGGCAAGTGCGGCGCGCCGAACCGGGTGCAGGCGGAGAAAGGCCAGACCCGCGTCAAGTTCGCGTGCAAGAACTGTGGGCACAAGCAAGAGACGCTGTAGTCGAGACGCGCAAGGCGCGCCTCACCTTCAGGGTCTGGCAGTCAGTCTTCCCTCACAAACCTCGCGAACGCATCCGCATGATCCGGATGCCAGCGCGACAGCGGCGGGCGATTCTCGATGATGTCGCCGGCCGCCCACAGCATGCGCTTCTCGTCCAGCGCGCGCGGCACGTCATTGTCCGGGCAGAGGATGTAGAAGTCGCCGGCCTCCAGCCGCGTCAGCATGAAGTCGACCGTCTGCTCCGGCGTCCACGCCCCGGCCGGCTTCTCGGTGCGGCCCTTGGCGGTGAGGCCGGTGAAGACGAAGCCGGGAATGAGTAGATGCGCGGTGATGCGGCAGTCCTTCGTGTTGCGCAGCTCGTGCTGGAGCGCTTCGGTGAACGCCTTCACGCCGGCCTTGGACACGTTGTAGGCGGGATCGCCGGGCGGGGTGGTGATGCCTTGCTTCGATCCGGTGTTGATGATGAGGCCCGGCTTGCCGCGCGCGATCATGTTCGGTGCGAAGATGCGCGAGCCGTTGATGATGCCCCACATGTTGACATCGATGATGCGCTGCCAATTGTCGGGTTCGGCGAACAATGTGCTGCCGGGCTGAATGCCGGCATTGTTCATCAGGATATCGGTCCCGCCAAACCGCGCGCGCACGGCGCGTTCCAGTTCCATCACGCCATCGGCCTTGCCGACATCGACCGCAGACGTCATCACATTCGAGGCACCTGCGGCGGATGACAGTTTTGTTGCAGCCTCTGCCAGGCGTCCCTGATCGACATCCGCGATGCAAACCTTCATGCCGGTGCGCGCAAACGCCGCGGCGGCGGCAAATCCGATGCCGGACGCGCCGCCCGTGATCACCGCAACGTTGTCCTTGGCGATGGCGGGATGTGACATGCGAATTCTCCGGCGAAGCTGTGTTGCGCTCCGGTGCGTTATAGCACGTGCCTCGCGCGACCCTGCACAAGTTGGCATGGGAGGTCTTCGTTCCACGCCGCCTTTACGCGTTTCCGGTCCCGCTGTAGTTTGTCTGACGAACGATCCCGCCCAGATCGAACCAATCAATCAGCTGACAGGGAGTGCAGCCATGGCTGTATCGCAGGCTATTCCGATCACGCGCCATCCGTTCGCCAACGGGTCCTACAAGCAGATGCTGATCGACGGGAAGTGGGTTGACGCCGCTTCCGGCAAGCGCTTCGAGACCCATAACCCTGCCACCGGCGAACTGCTCGCGACCGTCGCCGAAGGCGACAAGGAAGACATCGATCGTGCGGTCGCTGCCGCCCGCCGCGCCTTTGAAGGACCCTGGAGCAAGGTCAAGCCGTTCGAGCGGCAGAACCTGCTCCTGAAGCTTGCCGACCTCGTCGAGAAGAATTTCGACGAATTGTCGCAGCTCGACACGCTCGACATGGGCGCGCCGCTCAGCCGCACCCGCGCCTATCGCCTCCGCGCTGTCGGCATGCTGCGTTACTACGCCGGCCAGACCACCGCGATCCATGGCGAGACCATCGAGAACTCGCTGCCCGGTGAAATCTTCTCCTACACACTGAAGGAGCCCGTCGGTGTCGTCGGCGCCATCATTCCCTGGAATGGCCCGCTCACTGCGACGCTCTGGAAGATCGGCCCGGCGATCGCGACCGGCTGCACCGTGGTGCTCAAGCCCGCGGAAGAAGCGCCGCTGACCTCGCTGCGCATTGCCGAGCTTGCACTGGAGGCCGGCATTCCGCCCGGTGTCGTCAACGTCGTGCCGGGCTATGGCGAGACCGCGGGCGCCGCGCTCGCTTCGCACCATGACGTCGACAAGGTCGCCTTCACGGGCTCGCACATCACCGGCCAGTCGATCATCCGTGCGTCGGCCGGCAACCTCAAGCGCGTCTCGCTCGAGCTCGGCGGCAAGTCGCCGGACATCGTCTTCGCGGATGCCGATCTCGATGCCGCAGTGCCCGGTGCCGCGATGGCGGTGTTCGCCAATTCCGGCCAGATCTGCAGCGCGGGGACGCGCCTGTTCGTCGAGCAGTCGATCTACGAGGAGTTCACTGGCCGCGTCGCCGAATTCGGCAAGAAGCTGCAGGTCGGCAACGGCCTCGATCCCAATGTGCAGATTGGCCCGCTCGTCTCCGAGGAGCAGCTCAAGCGCGTCACCGGCTATCTCGATATCGGCCAGAAGGAAGGCGCGAAGGCGCTCGTCGGCGGCGGCCGCGTCACCGAAGGCGCGCTGTCGAAGGGCTTCTTCGTCTCGCCGACGGTGTTCGCGGGCGTGCAGGACAACATGCGCATCGCGCAGGAGGAGATCTTCGGGCCCGTCATCTCCGCAATCGCGTTCAAGGACATGGACGAGTTGGTCAAGCGCGCCAACGCTACCACGTTCGGCCTCGCCTCCGGCCTGTGGACGCGCGACGTCAGCAAGGCCCATGCGGTGGCGAAGAGCCTGCGGGCCGGTTCGGTGTGGGTGAATTGCTACCAGGCGATGGACCCGGCCGTGCCGTTCGGCGGCTACAAGATGAGCGGCTATGGCCGCGAGTCCGGCAAGCAGCATGTCGAGGAATATCTCAACGTGAAGGCCGTCTGGATCAAGACGGCGTAAGATCTGTTCTCTCCCTCCTTCCGCGAGAGGGAATATCTACTTGGGGGCGGCGCCTTTTCCGGTGACCGCCCCTCGCTATATGATCCACATCCTTTCATAGACATCCGGGGACCACATGAAATTCGAGGCGCTGTTCAAACCGTTGCAGGTCGGTCCGTACAAGCTCGCACACCGCGTCGCGATGGCGCCGCTGACGCGCATGCGCGCTGAGCGCGATACTTTCGCGCCGCGACCGCTCAACGCCGAATATTACGGCCAGCGCGCAACGCCGGGCGGCCTCGTCGTCGCCGAAGCCTCGCCGGTCCTCTCGCATGGTCGCGGCAATCCGGCGACCCCCGGCATCTATTCGGAGGCGCAGATCGCCGGTTGGCGTAAGGTGGTTGATGCCGTGCACGCCAAAGGCGGCATCATCTTTCTCCAGCTCTGGCATGTCGGCCGGGTCTCCCATTCCTCATTCCATGGCGGCGCGCTCCCGGTGTCGGCCTCGGCGATTCCGATCAGGGCCGAGGGCATGAAGGCGATGACCGCCGACGGCAAGATCGCCGATTACGAGACGCCGCGGGCGCTGGAGACTGGGGAAGTCAAGGACATCGTCGAGGCGTTTCGCCAGGGTGCCAGGAACGCGCTCGCTGCCGGCTTCGACGGCGTCGAGATCCACGGCGCCAATGGTTATCTGCTCGAGCAATTCCTGCAATCGCGCAGCAACCAGCGCACCGATCAATATGGCGGCTCGATCGAGAACCGCGCGCGGCTTCTGCTCGAGGTGACGCAGGCCGCGGTCGATGTCTGGGGCGCCAACCGCGTCGCAGTCCGGCTGTCGCCCCACGGCATCGCCAATGATTCCGGCGAGCCCGATCCGATGCCGCTCTATACCCATGTCGTAAAGGCGCTCGACAAGCTTGGCCTTGCCTATCTCCACTTCATCGAGCCGCGCTCCAGCGGCGCCGGCCGCGCTGATGTCCACTGGGAGAACGTGCCCTCTGCGATGGTGCTGTTCCGCCCGCTCTACAGCGGCGTGCTGATGACCGCAGGCGGCTTCACCGGCGAGACTGCGAATGCGGCGATCGCCGAAGGACACGCCGACATCATCGCCTTCGGCCGCATCTTCATCTCCAATCCCGATCTGCCGCGCCGGCTGCAGCACGATTACCCGATCACGCCGTACAACCGTGCGACGTTCTACAGCGGCGAGGCAAAGGGGTACACGGACTATCCGGTGTATGACGAGCTGACGCCGGCGTAGCCTTTCTTCGTAGCCCGGATTGCGCTTCGCTCCATCCGGGCTACGGAGCTATTGTGGTGCTCCGACTATCACCACAAACTCCGTCATTGCGAGCGCAGCGAAGCAATCCAGAATCTTTCCGCAGAGGCAGCCTGGATTGCTTCGCTGCGCTCGCAATGACGACGGGAGGCACAATGGCCAAAGCCGCAGCCGCCGCAGGTATAGCCACTGGGCAATGCCTCTGCGGCAAGATCCGCTTCGAGATCGACATTCCCGCGCGCTGGGCCTGGCACGATCATTCCGCCGCCAGCCGCCGCGCCCATGGCGCGGCGTACGCGACCTATGTCGGAAGCTGGAAGAAGCGCTTCCGCATCACCGCTGGCAAGACCGCGCTCGCAAGCTACGAGGACAAGATCACGAAAACCACCCGCAGCTTCTGCTCGCATTGCGGCACGCCGATCACCTATGAACGCCCGCGTGGCCCGCACATGGTCAACATCCCCCGCGCGCTGTTCAGCGAGCGCACCGGCCGCCAGCCGCTCTATCACATCGCGATCGAAGAGCTGCAGGAATGGACCTATACCGGCGAGCCGCTGGTGCCGCTGAAGGGATTTCCAGGTGTGGTCTGGCAACGCTCGAAAAAGAAAAAGCGGGCAGGCGGCGAAGATCCGTTCGAGCTGGGGCGGGAGGAGATGTAGCGCGGGCTGCGCGCACCCCCGGACGCGGTGCGGCACGAAGTGACGCGCCGCTGAGCCGGGGCCCATGTTGCGGCAACCTCCTAAATCTGGGTCCCGGCTCTGCGTCGCAACGTTCCACGCCACGTTCGGGACAGAGACCTCCATACGCAACGCAGCCATGAATGCGTTTCCTTGCGTGCCTCCTCCGATTTCGGCCATCATGCACCGTCCTTGCGGCGACGTCCGCTTCTGGAGGAAACATGAAGAACAAGATCACCGGCCGCTCCGCTTTTCTCGCGCTGCTCAAGGACGAGGGCATCACGCATCTGTTCGGCAACCCCGGCACCACCGAGCTGCCGATCATGCATGCGCTGAAGGACCACCCCGATCTCACCTATGTGATGGCGATGCAGGAGAGCCTGGTGGTGGCGATCGCCGACGGTTACAGCCGCGCCTCCGGCAAGCTCGTCGCGTGCAATGTTCATGTCGCGCCGGGCCTCGGCAACGCGATGGGCTCGCTCTACAACGCCCAGTTCACGGGCACGCCGATGATCCTCACGGCCGGCCAGCAGGAGCAGGGCCACGGCCTGATGGAGCCCGTGCTGTACGGTCCGCTGGTGCGCATGGCCGAGCCGCTGGTGAAATGGGCGGTCGAGGTGACGCGGCTGGAAGATCTTCCGCGCATCGTGCGCCGCGCCGCCAAGGTGGCGATGACGCCTCCGACCGGGCCTGTGTTCATCTCACTTCCCGGCGATATCCTCAATTCCGAAGCTGGCATTGATCTCGGCCGCTCCACCCGCATCGATGCGCGCACCAAGCCGTCGGATGAGGCGCTCGAGGGATTTGCTGCGCGGCTGCTGAAGGCCGAGCGCCCCGTGATCGTCACCATGGACGAGGTGGTCAAGAGCGATGCGCTCAAGGAGGCCGCCGAGCTCGCCGAACTTCTCGGCGCTGCCGCTTACCAGTCCTCCACGCCCTATGGCGCGCATTTCCTCTCCGAAAGTCCGAGCTTCGTCGGCACGCTCGCGCGCGTGCAGAAGGTCGCACGCGATACGCTCGCGCCCCACGATCTCTTGATCGCGCTCGGCGGCGATCCTTTGCGGATGTCTGTCTATAGCGAGGTCGATGCGCTGCCGGATGGCCTCGGCATCGTGCAGATCGGCCTCGTCGATTGGGAGATCGCCAAGAACTATGGCGCCGAGATCGCGCTGAAGGCGGATCTGAAGGAAACGTTGCGCGCGCTGATTCCGGTGCTGAAGGAGATGGGTGGGACGACGCTCGCGAGCCGCGCCAAGCAGCGCCTCGCCGAGCTCGCACCGGCGAACTGGACTGCGCGCCGCGCCGCCCTGGTCGAGCAGATCGGCAAGAGCGCCGGCCGTGCCCCGATCGATCCGGACTTCCTGGTGCTGCAGATGATCGAGGCCATGCCCGACCATGCCATCCTGGTCGACGAAGGCCTCACCTCCAGCCGTCAGATCACCGCGCTGCGGCCGCACCGCGATCGCTATGGCTATCACGGCCTCGCCTCCGGCGGCATCGGCTGGGGCCTGCCGGCCTCGGTCGGCGCCAGCATCGCCAATCCGGATCGGCCCGTGGTGTGCTTCTCCGGCGACGGCAGCGCGATGTATTCGATCCAGTCGCTGTGGACGGCGGCGCATCACAAGCTGCCGCTCAACGTCGTCATCGCCAACAATGGCGGTTACCGCATCATCAAGCAGCGCCTGCTCGCGTTCCATGGCGACGACAATTACGTCGGCATGGATTTCGTCGATCCCCCCGTGGATTTCGCCGGCGTCGCCAAGGCGCTGGGCTGCGAGGCGATCACGGTCAGCGATCCCCGTGAGCTGAAGGCGACGCTGGCGTCGGCGTTCAGCCGGCCGGGCACCAAGCTGATCGAGGTGATGGTGGACGGGAAGGTGTGAATCTCCACACATTCGGTGTCATCGCCCGGCTTCGACCGGGCGATCCAGTATTCCAGAGGCGGCTGTTGTCTACGGAGATGCCGCAGCGTACTGGATTCCCCGCCTGCGCGGGGAATGACAGCGTACCTAGGAGCCAGACCCCCTCTGCCCCACGCGATACCCCGCAGCGGGATGCGGCGCTCCCAGCCTTGCGCGGCCCGCCCCGAACAGTTTTTCCCGCAACGTGCCGTTCTTGTATTCCGGCTTATACCGTCCGCGCCGCGTCAGCTCCGGCACCAGCATGTCGGCGATGTCCTCGAAATCGCCGGGTGAGATCGCGAACGCGACGTTGAGCCCGTCGACGTCGGTTGCCTCGAACCATTGCTCGATCTTGTCCGCGACCATCTCCGGCGTGCCGACCACGACCGGGCCGGCGCCGCCGATGCCGACATGCTCGATGACGTCGCGTACGGTCCAGACGCGGTCGGGATCGGCGCGGGTGACGTTGTCCATGGCACTGCGGCCGGCATCGTTCTGGACGTGACGCACCTGCTGGTCGAGGTCGTAGCCGGAGAAGTCGACACCAGTCCAACCCGACATCAGCGCCAGCGCGCCTTCCGGGCTGATGTGGCGGCGGTAGTCGGCATACTTCTCTTTCGCTTCGGCTTCCGTCCGTCCGAGGATGATCGTCATCATCGAGAACATCAGGATCTCGGCCGGGTTGCGGCCGAGCGCGGCGGCTTCCTGGCGGATCGCGGAGACGCGCGGCGCGATCACCTTGGCCGACGGGCCAGACATGAACACGCATTCGGCGTGCTTGGCCGCGAACTGCCGGCCGCGCGGCGAGGTGCCGGCCTGGTACAGCACCGGCGTGCGTTGCGGCGACGGCTCGCTGAGGTGAATCGTGTTGTTGATGCGAAAGTTTGCGCCCTCATGATTGACGCGATGAACTTTCGCGGGATCCGTGAAGATGCCGCGGGCCCGGTCGCGCAGCACGGCGTCGTCCTCCCAGCTGCCTTCCCAGAGCTTATAGACCACCTCCATATATTCGTCGGCGATGTCGTAGCGGTCGTCATGTCCGGTCTGCCTGTCCTTGCCGGCGCCGCGCGCGGCGCTGTCGAGATAGCCGGTGACGACGTTCCAGCCGATCCGGCCCTCGGTGAGGTGGTCGAGCGTCGACATCCGCCGTGCGAACGGGTAGGGCGGCTCGAAGGACAGATTGCTGGTGACGCCGAAGCCCAGATTTTGAGTGACCGCCGCCATTGCCGAGAGCAGCAGCAGCGGCTCATTCGATGGCGTCTGTGCCGCATTGCGCAAGGCTGCGTCAGGGCTGTTGCCATAGACGTCATAGACCCCGAGCACGTCGGCGAGGAACAGCCCGTCGAAACGGCCCCGCTCCAGTGTCCTTGCGAGATCGGTCCAGTAGGGCAGCCGGTTATAGTCGGCGGTGCGGTCGCGCGGGTGGGTCCACAGGCCCGGTGACTGGTGTGCGACGCAATTCATCGCAAAGGCGTTGAGCCTGATCTCTTTGGCCATGATGTCCCTTGGCAGTCTGTACTGTTGGCACTCTGTACTGAGCGCTCTTCGAATGGTAGACGTGCGCCCCAACTTGGCGACGTTCTTGCATATCCTAGACTTGGATGTCTTGGCCTTGGCAAGGCCAAATCCGTCGGCGCTGTCGCACTTGGCAAGCCAATATCGAGGAAGCAAGAACGAAATCCCAAGAGAACTCCAAGATCTATCGAAGTCCCCGCCACTTTCGAACACCTGCCCGCCTCGGGTAATGTCCTTCGCCTCAGAACCTCGAAATGCAAGCCATGACCAGAGCCGACGCCATCGCCCGTGCCCGTGAGGATTTCACCTCCGGTGCGTTTCTTTCCGAGCTCGACCGCCGCGTCGCGTACCGGACCGAAAGCCAGAATCCGTCGCGGGGCACCGAGTTGCGCGCCTATCTGGAACAGGAGATGCAGCCGGCATTCGCCGCGTTGGATTTTTCCAGCCGCATCGTGGAATCCCCGAGCGGCAAGGCGCCGTTTCTGTTTGCCGAGCATCACGAGAGTGCATCCGCGCCGACGGTGCTGATCTACGGCCACGGCGACGTCGTCGACGGCATGGAGGGCGAGTGGCGCGATGGCCGCGATCCCTGGCGCACGACGGTTGCGGGCACTCGCCTCTATGGCCGCGGTACCGCCGACAACAAGGGCCAGCACAGCATCAACATGGCGGCGCTACGCGCTGTGCGCGAGGCCCGCGGCGGCAAGCTCGGCTTCAACGCCAAGTTCATCGTCGAGATGGGCGAGGAGATCGGCTCGCCAGATCTCGGCAAGGTCTGCGATCTCAATCGCGACACGCTCAAGGCCGACCTGTTCATGGCCTCAGATGGGCCGCGCCTGTCTGCCGACCGGCCGACGCTCTTCCTGGGATGCCGCGGCGGCATCCGCATCCACCTCGACGTGAATTTGCGCGACGGCGGACACCATTCCGGCAATTGGGGCGGCGTGCTCGCCAACCCCGCGACCATCCTGGTCAACGCCATCTCGACGCTGGTCGACGGCCATGGCCGTCTTCAGCTCGACGTCCTGAAGCCGCCGCGGCTGACCAACCAGATCCGCTCCTATCTCGCCGACGTCGAGGTGGTGCCGACCGCCGACGAGCCTGCCCTCGCAGAGAACTGGGGCGAGGAGGGTCTTTCGGCCGCCGAACGGCTCTACGCCTGGAACACGCTGGAAGTGCTGGCGATATCCTCAGGCAATATCGAGAAGCCGGCGAACGCCATTCCCGGCCATGCCAATGCCGTGCTGCAACTGCGTTTCGTGGTCGGGACCAAGATCGAGGGCCTGATCGAAGCCGTCCGCGCGCATCTGGCCGCAAAAGGGTTTCCGATGGTCGAGGTGCGGGCGGCCCAGAGTTTTGCTGCATCGCGCACGGACTTCGACAGCCCCTGGATCAAATGGGCGGCGGATTCGGTGCAGCAGACCACCGGCAAGGCGCCGGCCGTCCTGCCGAATTTCGGCGGCTCGCTGCCCAACGAGGTGTTCTCCGAGATCCTGGGCCTGCCGACGATCTGGGTGCCACACTCCTATCCCGGCTGCTCCCAGCATGCGCCCAATGAGCACATCCTGCTGCCATTGACTGAAGAGGCCTTGACGGTGATGGCGGGGCTGTTCTGGGATCTCGGCGAGTTGCAAGAACCGCTAACAGGCCCGTTAACCTGAGCCTTCGATCCAGCCGAAAGTCACATTCTAATCCGGCCCGATTTGTGCTTGCATCCGGGCCGCATCATCCGAAAGGGGAAGAGAAAAGTGAAACATTTCCGTCACATCGGGCTCGCGCTTGCCGCGACCTTCGTCGTCAGCCAGGCCGGGGCCCAGGAGCTGACCGGCACGCTGAAGAACATCAAGGACACCGGCGCGATCACGCTCGGCTTCCGCGACTCCTCGATTCCGTTCTCCTACCTCGACGACAACCAGAAGCCCGTCGGGTTCGCGATGGACATCTGCTACAAGATCGTCGACGCCGTGAAGAAGGAGCTCAAGCTCGACAAGCTCGAGGTCAAGCTTAATCCAGTGACCTCGGCGACGCGCATTCCGTTGATGGCGAACGGCACCATCGACCTCGAATGCGGCTCGACCACCAACAATGCCGAGCGCCAAAAGCAGGTTTCGTTCACCAACACCCACTTCCTGACCGCCAGCCGTTACGTCTTCAAGAAGTCGAGCGGCCTCAAGTCGATCGACGACCTCAAGGGCAAGACGGTGGTCTCGACCGCCGGCACCACCAACATCAAGCAGCTCACCGAAGCCAATGTCGCCAAGGGCCTCGGCGCCAACATCATTCCGGCCAAGGACCACGCCGAAGCCTTCCTGATGGTCGAGACCGATCGCGCGGTGGCCTTCGTCATGGACGACATTCTGCTGGCCAGCCTCGTCGCCGGCTCGAAGGCGCCGGACGATTACGCCGTCTCCAAGGACGCGTTCTCCAAGCCCGAGCCCTACGGCATCATGCTGCGCAAGGATGACCCCGCCTTCAAGAAGGTGGTCGATGCGGCGACCGCGGCGCTCTATACGTCGGGCGAAGCCCAGAAGATCTACGACAAATGGTTCACCCAGAAGATTCCGCCGAAGGGCCTGAACCTCAACACGCCGATCTCGGCCGAGCTGAAGAACGAGTTCGCCAAGCCGTCGGACTCGCCGAATCCGGACGACTATAAGTAAGACAGACCTCGATCTTTCGATCGGAATCATGTCCGGCCACTCTTGACACAGGAGTGGCCGGACATTTGCATAGGCACCCAGGACTTTCTCTCAACAAGACTTCTCTCAAGTCGCCCAATGAGGGGCGCGTTCGCGCGGGGGACACGTGAACTATAACTGGAACTGGGGAATCTTCTTCCAGCCGAATCCGATGGGGACCGGTACCTATCTCGACATGCTGCTGTCGGGACTGGCACTGACCCTCAAGACCGCGGCGCTGGCCTGGGTCATCGCGCTGATTACCGGCTCGCTGGTCGGCGTGATGCGCACGCTGCCGTCCAAGGGTGCGAACTGGTTCGGCTTTGCCTATGTCGAATTCTTCCGCAACATGCCGCTGCTTGTGCAGCTTTTCCTGTGGTTCTTCGTGCTGCCGGAACTGCTGCCGAAGGGCGCCGGCACTTGGCTGAAACAGCTGCCGAACGCGCCGTTCTGGACGGCGGCGATCGGCGTTGGTTTCTTCATGTCCGCGCGCGTCGCCGTGCAACTGCAGGCCGGCATCTCGTCGCTGCCGCGCGGGCAGAAGATGGCCGCAACGGCGCTGGGCCTGACCACTGCGCAGGGCTATCGCTACGTGCTGCTGCCGATGGCCTTCCGCATCATCCTGCCGCCGCTGACCTCCGAATTCCTCAACACCATCAAAAATACCGCGGTCGCCATCACCATCGGTCTGCTTGAGCTGACCGGGCAAGCGCGTTCGATGCAGGAATTCTCCTTCCAGGTATTCGAGGCCTTCACCGCCGCGACCATCCTCTACCTCCTCGTCAACGCCGTCGTCGTGACCGCGATGCGCTTCCTCGAGCGCTGGGTCGCGATCCCCGGCTACATCACGGGGAAATAAGATGTTCGGCAATCTCGATTTCGACGTCATCCGCCGCGCGCTGCCCTATCTGTTCTACGAGGGCATGACCTTCACGCTGACGCTGACCGCGCTCGCGGCGCTCGGCGGTCTCATCTTCGGCACGGCGCTCGCCCTGATGCGGCTGTCCGGCTTCAAGATCCTTGGCCGGATCGCCGGCATCTATGTCGACTTCATGCGCTCGCTGCCGCTGGTGCTGGTGATCTTCTGGTTCTACTTCCTGGTGCCCTATATCGGGCAGTGGGTGACCGGCGCCTCGCGCCCCATCAGCGTCGGCGCCTTCGCATCCTCGCTGGTCACCTTCATCATGTTCGAGGCGGCGTATTTCTCCGAGATCATGCGTGCCGGCATCCAGTCGATCTCGCGCGGACAGCCGGCTGCGGCGAGCGCGCTGGGGCTGACCTATGCCCAGACGATGCGCTACGTCGTGCTGCCGCAAGCCTTCCGCAACATGCTGCCGGTCCTGATCACGCAGACCATCGTGCTGTTCCAGGACACCTCGCTGGTCTACGTGCTCTCCATCACCGACTTTCTGGGAGCGGCGAGCAAGGTGGCGCAGCGCGACGGGCGCCTCGTTGAAATGTACCTGTTCGCAGCCGTCGTCTACTTCACCATTTCCTGTATCGCGTCCTACGGCGTCCGCCGTCTGCAGGCGCGCGTCGCCATCATCCGCTAGGGCTAGCCGCTCATGATCGAAATCAGCCACGTCAACAAATGGTACACGCCGAGCTTCCAGGTGCTGACGGATTGCACCACCAACGTCACCAAGGGTGAGGTGGTCGTGGTCTGCGGCCCCTCGGGCTCGGGCAAGTCGACGCTGATCAAATGTGTCAACGCGCTGGAGCCGTTCCAGAGCGGCGACATCCTGGTCGACGGCACCAAGGTCAACGATCCCAAGACCAATCTGCCGAAGCTGCGCTCGCGCGTCGGCATGGTGTTTCAGCATTTCGAGCTGTTTCCGCACCTCAAGATCATCGACAATCTCTGCCTCTCGCAGGAGAAGGTGCTGGGCCGGTCGCACGACAAGGCGGTGACGAAGGGCATGCAGCTTCTGGAGCGCGTCGGGCTGAAGGAGCAGGCGCAGAAATTCCCGGCGCAGCTCTCCGGCGGCCAGCAGCAGCGCGTCGCCATCGCGCGCGCGCTCGCGATGGACCCGATCGTGATGCTGTTCGACGAGCCGACCTCGGCGCTCGATCCTGAGATGGTCAGCGAAGTGCTGGACGTCATGGTCGATCTCGCCCGCGAAGGCATGACCATGATGGTCGTCACGCACGAGATGGGCTTTGCCCGCAAGGTCGCCAACCGCGTCATCTTCATGGACCGCGGCGAGATCGTCGAGGATGCCGCGAAGGACGACTTCTTCGGCAAGCCGCGCAGCGACCGCGCGCAGAAGTTCTTGTCGAAGATCCTGTCGCACTGAACAACTGCCGTCATTCCGGGATGCGCCGAAGGCGCAGGCCCGGAATCCATAACCACGAGTCGGGGTTATGGATTCCGGGCTCGTCGCTTCGCGCCGCCCCGGATGACCACCGTGGGGTTTATCGGCGCCCGCAAATTTCGTATAGCAGCCCAAATCCCCCTTTTCTCAGGAGACCTGCCTTGGACTCGATCGCCTACGTCAATGGCTCCTTCGTCCCGCTGTCGGACGCGAAAGTCTCGATCCTCGACCGCGGCTTCCTGTTCGCCGACGGCATCTACGAGGTTTCCGCCGTGCTCGACGGCAAGCTGGTGGACAATGCGTCGCATCTGGCGCGACTGGAGCGCTCGGTCGGCGAGATCAGCTTGAGGCTGCCCGAGACCGTCGAGCGCATCACCGAGCTGCAGAAGGAGCTAATCGCGCGCAACAAGGTCGAGAACGGCCTGGTCTACCTCCAGGTCACGCGCGGCGCCGACACGGGCCGCGACTTCGCGTTCCCCAAGGGAGACGTCAAATCGAGCCTGGTGATGTTCACCTCGGAGAAGGACATCATCAACGCCGCCGCGGCCAAGACCGGCATCAACGTGATCACCGTCCCCGACATCCGCTGGGAACGCCGCGACATCAAGAGCGTGGCGCTGCTGGCGCAGGTGCTGGCGAAGCAGGCCGCCGCCGAAGCCGGCGCCGGCGAAGCCTGGATGCTGGAAGACGGCTATGTCACCGAAGGCGGCTCGTCCTCGGCGTTCATCCTTACCAAGGACGACGTCATCGTCACCCGCAAGAACTCCAACGCGATCCTGCCGGGCTGCACCCGCAAGGCCGTGGTGGCGCTCGCCGAAGAGCGCCAGCTCCGGGTCGAGGAGCGCTCGTTCACGGTCGCCGAGGTGCTCGCAGCGAAGGAGGCTTTTGCGACGTCGGCGTCATTGTTCGTGCAGCCGGTGGTCGCGATCGACGGCAAGAAGATCGGCGACGGCAAGCCAGGCCCAATGGCGACGCGTCTGCGCGAGATCTATGTGGAGTTCGCCAAGGCGACGGCGGTTTAAGGCAAACACGTAGCTGCCGTAGGGTGGGCAAAGCGAAGCGTGCCCACGTTTCGTTGAATTCGTGTAGAGATGGTGGGCACGGCGCAAGGGCGCCTTTGCCCACCCTACGACCGCCGCTAAAGGCGCGCGCCTTTACGCCACCGACGCCCTCACCTTCACCGGATGCACCGCCCGGAATGCGATCGCGATCCTGTTCCAGGCGTTGATGGCCGCGATCAACATGGTCAGGTTCACGGTCTCCTCCTCGGAGAACTGCGCGCGGACCTGCTGGTAGACGTCGTCAGGGGCGCGCGTCTGCGAAATCAGCGTCACCGATTCCGTCCAGGCCAGCGCGGCGCGCTCGCGGTCGGAATAGAGCGGGGATTCGCGCCAGGCGTCGAGCAGGTAGATGCGCTGCTCGGTCTCGCCGCGCTTGCGGGCGTCCTCGCTGTGCATGTTGATGCAATAGGCGCAGCCGTTGATCTGCGAGGCCCTGATCTTGACGAGCTCGATCAGTGATTTCTCGAGGCCCGTCGACTGGATCTGCGCCTCCAGCGCCATCAGCGCTTTGATCGTGTCGGGCGCAGCCTGGTAGTAGTTCATGCGGGGCTTCATGGTCGTTCTCCTTTATCGGCTCGAGGTCAGTGGGCTCCGCCGGCGGACATCTGGCCGGACTTCTTCAGGAAGAGGATCGCGATCAGGGCGACGATCAGCGCCATGCCGAGCAGATAGAAGGTGTCGCTGAAGGCGAGGATATAGGCCTGCTTCTGCACGATACGGCCGATCGCGACATAGGCGCGGCGCGCGGCGTCCGCATGGTCGAGAACGCCGTGGTTGACGAAGTACTGGGTGAGTTGCTCCAGCCGCGTGCGCGTCGCCTGCTCGAACACCGAGACCGACTGCATCAGCACGTTGGAGTGATACTGCTCGCGCTTGGTCAGCACGGTCTGGAGCAGTGCGATGCCGACGGCGCCGCCGAGATTGCGCATCATGTTGAACAGGCCGGACGCCGAGCCTGCATTCTCCGGCTCGATGCCGGCCGTCGCCACCGCCGACAGCGGCGCCATGACCAGCGCCTGGCCGATCGCGCGGACCACGTTGGGCCAGAGCAGCTGCTCGGCGGCGTAATTGCTGGTCATATAGATGTTCATGAAGTTCGAGGTCGCGAACAGCACGAAGCCGACGCCGATCACGAGCCGTGCATCGAATTTCTGCATCAGGCGCGGCACGAGCGGGATCAAGACGAGCTGGGGCAGCCCGGTCCATGCCAGCACCATGCCGATCTGTTCGGCATTGTAGCCTTGGATGCGCGCCAGATATTGCGGCAGGATGAACACCGAGCCGTAAAGTGCGATGCCGAGCAGGAAGTTCGCGAGCATGCCGAAGCCGAAATTGCGGCGAGCGAGCAGACGCAGGTTTAACAGCGGCTTCTTCACCGTAAGCTCGATGATGAGGAACGCGGCCAGCGCAATGCCCGCGATCACCGACAGTTTCACGATGAATGGCGAGCCGAACCAGTCGTCCTTGTTGCCTTCCTCCAGCACGGTCTGGAGCGCGGACAGGCCGATCGCCATGGTGATGATGCCGGCCCAGTCGCCCTCGCGCAGCAGCGACAGCTTCATCGGCTTTGCGTCGAGCGCGTACCAGAGCATGCCGACCATGATCGCGCCCGGCACGAGGTTGACGTAGAAGATGTACTGCCAGCCGAAATTCTCGGTGAGATAGCCGCCGATGGTCGGCCCGATCGCGGGCGCGAACGTCGCCGACAGCGCGAACAGCGCAAGGCCTACCGGCTGCTTGGCACGCGGCAGCAGCGTGATGATCAAGGTGAAAGCCATGGGGATCAGCACGCCGCCGGTGAAACCCTGCACCGCGCGCAGCACGATCATTTGCGTCAGATCCTGCGCCAGCGCGCAGGCCGCCGACAGGGCCAGGAACAGGATCGCGTTGGTGAGGAGATAGATCCGGATCGAGAACACCTGCGCGAGCCACCCGGACAGCGGGATCACCACGATCTCGGCGACCAGATAGGAGGTCGAGATCCAGCCGCCGTCGTCGATGCCGGCGCCGATCGCGCCCTGGATGTCGGCGAGCGAGGCGTTGACGATCTGGATGTTCAGCACCGCCATGAAGGCGCCGAGCGTCGCGCCGATCACAGCGATCCATGTCCTCGCGGAAACCGCCGGTGTGGCGGACGCAGCAGGTGCGGGGAGGCCGGCTGCGGCGTTTTGGGTGGGTTGGAGCGTGCTCATGGAAGCCTCGTCAACTTCAGCCGCCGTGCGGGCGGGACGTATTGTTGGCGAGGCGCCTGGTCGTCTCGCGTTCGGCCAGCACGGTCTGTTTGGTGTCGACGGTCGGCACCGCCGACATGCCGGGCCGCAACAGACCGATGAGCTCATGATTGTCGAGCACGATCTTCACCGGCACGCGCTGCACGATCTTGGTGAAATTTCCGGTGGCGTTGTCCGGCGGCAGCAGGGCGAATTCGAGCCCGCTCGCCGGCGACAGGCTGTCGATATGGCCGCGCAGGGGCTGGCTGCGGAAGCTGTCGATGCGCAGCTCGACCGGCTGGCCGGGGCGCATATGCGTGAGCTGGGTCTCTTTGAAGTTCGCGACGACGTAGACTGCATCCAGCGGCACCACGGCCATCAGCTGGGTGCCGGCCTGCACATACTGGCCGACGCGCAAGCTGCGTGCGCCGACCGTGCCGTCGACCGGCGCGGTGATCTCGGTGTAGGACAGGTTCAGCGCCGCCTGCTGCGCCACCGCGCGGGCGCGGTCGAGCTGGGCCGTCGCCTGGGCGCGCTGGGTGGTGAGCACGTCGACCTTGCGCTGCGCCGCCAGGAGACCCGATTTCGCGTGCTGCAATTGCGCGGTGCTGGCGCGCAGCGCCGCGTCGGTCTGCTGCGCGCGCTGGATCGTGCCCGAGCCCGACTTCATGAGGTCGTCGTAGCGGGCGCGTTCCTCCTGCGCGAATTTCAGGTTGGCGTCCGCCGCGGCCACGTCTGCGGTGCTCTGCGCGATGATCGGCTGTTGCAGTTCGAGCTGCGCATCGATGTTGCGGACCGAGGCTTCGCCGGCGGCGACATCGGCGCGGGCCTGGTCCAGTGCTGCCTTGAAGTCACGATCGTCGATTTTGGCCAGCGGTTGGCCCGCCCTGACCTTTTCGTTGTCGCCGACCAGCACCTTCGCGATATAGCCGGAGACCTTTGGCGCGACGATCGTGGAATCGGCCTTCACATAGGCGTCGTCGGTGGCTTCGAGATAGCGGCCGGTGGTCCAATAGTCATAGCCGTAGTGGCCGGTGACTGCGACGCCGAGCGCCAGTGCCAGACCGATGGCTGCGCGCTTGATCGCTTGGCGGGACGGGCGAAGGCTTGTTTGTTCATTGGTTTCAGCGACATAAGAGGCGTTCGACATGGCATCCTCGAAAAAATTCCCGGACGCCGCGTTCTAAAAAGTGCCCGTGGATGATCGTAAGATGCGTTGTCCAGGCGGTTGTGATAATTCCCTAATTTATGGAAGAATTATCCAGTCAGAGTGGATAATCGGAGCGTTACGCCTTGGACCGCTTTACCAGCCTCACCGCCTTCGCCCGGGTCGTTGAAACCGGCGGCTTTTCGGCAGCCGCCCGAAAGCTGAACATGTCGACCACAATGGTGAGCAACCACGTCCAGGCGCTGGAGGACCGGCTCGGCGTGCGGCTGCTCAACCGCACCACGCGCAAGGTCAGCCTCACCGAGATCGGCAGGGCCTATTACGACCGCGCCACGCAGATCCTCGGCGATCTCGAACAGGCCGACGACATCGCAAGCGAATTGCAATCGCTGCCCCGCGGTACCCTGCGCATCCACGTCGCCACCCATATGGTGCCGTTCGCCGCGCCGGTGGTGGCGCAGTTGCTGTCGACCTATCCGGATCTCAAGATCGACCTACGCATGGGCGAGGCCGAAGTCGATCTCATCGAAGAAGGCTATGACGTTGCCTTGCGCATGACTGCACCGCCGGATTCAAGCCTGATCGTCCGCAGTCTCGCCACCTGGCGACACGTGCTGTGCTGCTCGCACGATTATCTCGAGCGGCACGGTCGTGTTCAGAAGCTCGACGAGCTCACCGCGCATAATTGCGCTCGGCACCTGAACTTTCCCTTCGGCGACGAATGGCGCTTCTTCGACCGCAAGGGGGCTCCGGCCTCGGTGCGCGTCTCGGGCCGCTTCGTCACCAATAGCGGGGAGGCGCTGCGGCAGGTGGCACTGGAGGGCGCTGCCGTCTGCATGATGGCCGGGTTCCTCGTCCAGGGCGATCTCGACGCCGGTCACCTCGTCCGGCTCCTACCGGAATATCGCCCGGTCGAGATGTCGATGAACGCGGTCTATCCCCACCGCCATCATCTGTCGGCGAAGGTCAGGACCTTCATCGACATGCTCGTGCATCACAGCGCCGAGCAGCAGAAGCTGATCAATCCCTATGCGTGAGCGGTGCGGCAGTCACGCCGCTCGCGCTCTTATCGGCCGCGCCAATAGGGATTCGACTTCCGCCTTCACCGACGCGATGGCAGCCTCTTTCACCGGTCCATAGCCACGGATGTTCATGGGGGTCTTGGCCAAGACGATGAGATCTGCCAGGCGCGCAGCATCGAGCTCGTCGAGCATCCGGTCGATCAGGCTCTCATACCAGCCGATCAGCTCCCGCTCGGCGCGGCGCTCGGAGGTGTAGCCGAACGGATCGAGCCATGTTCCGCGCAGGCCCTTCATCCGCGCCAGCAGGGTCAGCGGCCCCTGGATCCACTGTCCGAAGGCACGCTTGCGCGGACGTCCACGTGCGTCGCGCCTCGACGGCAGGAAGGGCGGGGCAAGGTGATAGCGGATGCTGAAGCCGTCCTCGAACGCGCCTTTCAGCTCGTCGAGGAAGCCGCTCTGCATGTGCAGCCGCGCCACCTCGTACTCGTCCTTGTAGGCCATCAGCTTGAACAGCGCGTGGGCGACCGCATCGGTCAAGGCCTCGCTGCCCAGAGCAGACTCTGCGGTGCGGACTCTTGCGACCATCGCTCGGTAACGCGCCGAGTAAGCTTCGTTCTGATAGGCCGAGAGGAAATCGACGCGGCGTTCAATGAGCTGATCGAGGGTCTCGACCGCGCGCGCATCGCTCGTTCTCGGCTGAAAATCCTGATCGGCAGCGGCGATCCGGCCCCAGGCGAACGCCTGCTTGTTGCGCTCGACCATGACGCCGTTGAGCTCGATCGCGCGCAGTAGCGCTTGCAGCGAGACCGGGACCAGCCCGCGCTGCCAGGCGAAGCCCAGCATGATGATGTTGGCATAGACGGCATCGCCGAGCAGCCGTTCGGCCAGCGCATTCGCGTTGATCGTATCGAGATTGCCGTCGCCGATCACGCGGCCGATCGCGTGCAGGCGGGCAGGAGAGGCGAGGTCGGCGTCCCGGAAGCGGACGACGTCGCCGGTCGGCATCTCCGCGGTATTGATCGCGGCGCGCGTGCCGCGGCGATAGGTGCCGGAGGCCTTCGGCGAGGAGCTGACGACGAGGTCGCAGCCGATCAGTGCATCGGCCGCGCCTTGGTCGATGCGAACCTGGTGCAGCGCTTCGGGAGAGGCGGCAAGCCGGATGTAGCTCAGCACCGGTCCGAATTTTTGTGCGAAGCCGGTAAAATCCAGCACCGACACGCCGCGTCGTTCGAGATGCGCGGCCATGCCGATCAGTGCACCGACCGTGATCACGCCGGTGCCGCCGACGCCGGTCACCAACAGATCGTAGGGGCGGTCGAGAGACGCGGAGGCGGGCAGGGGAAGCGTCGCGGCGCGGCCGATCGCGTCGATCCCGCTCGCAGCCTTCTTCCGGCGTGTGGCACCCTCCACGGTGACGAAGCTCGGACAGAAGCCATTGAGGCAGGAGAAGTCTTTGTTGCAGGCCGAGAGGTTGATCTGGCGCTTGCGGCCGAACGGAGTTTCCTTCGGTTCGACACTGAGGCAGTTGGACTCGACCGAACAATCGCCGCAGCCCTCGCAGACGAGATCGTTGATATAGGCGAACCGCTTGGGGTCGGCCATCTGCCCGCGCTTGCGCCGGCGCCGCTTCTCGGTGGCGCAAGTCTGCTGGTAGATCAGCACCGAGACGCCGGGCACGTCGCGCAGGTCGCGCTGCACGGCGTCCATCTCCTCGCGCGGGTGAATGGTGACGCCGGCCGGCAGGTCCGCCGGCGAGAACTGCGTGGGATCGTCCGAGACCAGCGCGATGCGCTTAACGCCCTCGGCGCGGACGCTGTGCGCGATCGCATGCACGCTGACGGGCCCGTCGACCGGCTGGCCGCCGGTCATTGCGACGGCGTCGTTGAACAGGATCTTGTAGGTGATGTTGGCCTTGGCGGCGATCGCCTGCCGGATCGCCATCGAGCCGGAATGATAATAGGTGCCTTCGCCGAGATTCTGAAAGACGTGCTTGTGGCCGGTGAATTTCGATGACGCCGCCCAATTCACGCCCTCGCCGCCCATCTGGATCAGCGAGGAGGTCTCGCGGTCCATCCAACTGGCCATGAAATGGCAGCCGATGCCGGCCAGCGCCTTTGATCCTTCCGGCACCTTAGTCGAAATATTGTGCGGGCATCCCGAACAGAAATAGGGCGTGCGCGTCGCGCCGGCGACGTGGATCGTGCGTGCCGCCTCCGGCATCAAGCTCGCAGCGCGTGCGGCGAGATTGAGGCCCGGGAACATCGGATCGAGCCGGCGCGCAAGCACGCCCGCGAGTGCCCGCGGCGACAGTTCGCCGATCCAGGAGATCAGCCGTGCCCCCTGCTCGTCGTGCTTGCCGACCATGCGCTCGGGCTTGCTGCCGGGATAGTCGTAGAAATATTCCTTGAACTGGCTCTCGATGATGCCGCGCTTCTCCTCGACCACGAGGATCTCGCGCTTGCCCTTGACGAACTCCATCGCGTCATGCAGCGCCAGCGGCCAGACCATGCCGACCTTGTAGATGTCGATGCCGATGCTGCGGCAGGCCGCCTCATCGAGGCCCATCAGCCGCAGCGCTTCCATCAGGTCGAGATGCGCCTTGCCCGTCGTGACGATGCCGTAGGTGGCGTTCGGAATGTCGTAGATGTGCCGATCGATCGGATTGGCTTTTGCAAAGGCGTAGACAGCGTGCTTCTTCGCTTCGAGACGCTCCTCGATCTGCGGTCCCGGCAGGTCGGGCCAGCGATAGTGCAGACCGCCGGGCGGCGGCGTGAAGTCGGGCGTGCGGAAGTCGCGAGGCGGGCGCAGCGCGACGGATGCGCCCGACTCCACGATCTCCGAGATGGCCTTGAAGCCGACCCACATGCCGGAGAAGCGGCTCAGCGCGTAGCCGTATTCGCCGAATTCGAGATACTCGCCGACGCTTGCGGGATGCAGCGTCGGCATGAACCAGCTCATGAAGGCGACGTCGGATTGGTGCGGCATCGAGGACGAGACGCAGCCATGGTCGTCGCCGGCCACAACAAGCACGCCGCCATGCGGCGATGAGCCGTAGGCATTGCCATGCTTGAGTGCGTCGCCAGAGCGATCGACGCCGGGGCCTTTGCCGTACCAGAGGCCGAACACGCCATCGACTTGGCGGTCGGCTTGCGTCTCCACCTGCTGCGAGCCGAGCACGGCGGTCGCCGCAAGGTCTTCGTTCACGGCGGGGAGGAATGCGATGCGGTCCCGCTTGAGCCGCTGCTCGATGCGCCAAAGTTCGAGATCGACGCCGCCGAGCGGCGAGCCGCGATAGCCGGAGATGAAGCCTGCGGTGTTGAGGCCGCGCGCCCGATCGCGCCTGGCCTGATCGAGTGCGATGCGGATGATCGCCTGTGTGCCCGTCAGGAAGACACGGCCTTCCTCGCGGTCGTAGCGGTCGGAGAGCTCATAGGCGTCGAGGGATGGAATGGCGTCCATGCGGACCTCCCGCGGCATTCCCTGCCGGATCAGAGGAGGTTAGGCCCGGGCGGCTGGTAGGTCTTACCTATTCATCCCGCGTAGATCACGAATCCGGTAGATTTTTGCGCAGTACGATCAAATTTGGTAGATCTTTCCGAGTTGAGAGGTTTCCATGATCGAAGAACAGGACATGCGAATACTCGCCCATCTGCAGAAGGATGGCCGCGCCACCAATCAGCAGGTCGCCGACGAGGTCGGCATGTCCACCTCGGCCTGCTGGCGCCGGGTGCGTGCGCTCGAGGACAGCGGCGTCATCCGTGGCTACGCCGCGCTGATCGATCGTGAGCGGGCGGGTTTTACGATGTCCGCCATCCTCCACGTCTCGCTGGAGCGGCATGATGCCAAGTTCGTCGACGAGTTCGTGTCACGCGTCACGGGGCGTCGCGAGGTGCTGGAGTGCTTTGCGACCACGGGCGATGCTGACTATCACCTGCGCGTGGTCGTGCAGGACATGGCCGCCTACAACAGATTCCTGGACGAGTTCATGTTCCGCATCCCCGGCATCCGCTACGTTCGCAGCAACGTGGTGCTGAAGGAGATCAAGACGGGCGTGGCGCTGCCGTTTTGACTAACCCTACGGCACTGTCGAGTGCGATGCGGGTTACTTCGTCACCCCGAGAGACCTATTCCGCGGCATCGCGCCGCTGCGTCTTCCAGCTTCCTGCAGCCGGCCGCTTCAGTCCGAGATTTTCCCGCAGCGTCTTACCGCGATAGTCCGTCTGGAATAGCCCGCGCCGCTGCAGCTCGGGCACGACGTGCTGCACGAAGTCAGCATAGGAGCCCGGCACATAGGTCGCGGCGATGACAAAACCGTCGCAGCCGCGCTCGACGAACATTTCTTCCAGCTTGTCGGCAATCTCCCTGGGACCGCCCACTATCGCGTCCTGGACCTGACCGCGGCCGGAGAAGGTGACGAAGTCGCGCGCGCTCGGATTGCTCTTGCCCGAGTTCTTCACAACGCCGTCGCGGATGCCCAAAATGCCCTGCATGCTCTTCAACTCTTCCGTGGTTAGCGGCTCGTCGAGATCTTTGGAGGCGAAATCGTAGTTGAGCGCTTCGGCGAGCAGGGACAGTGCGTCGATCTCGAGTGGCAGCGTGTTGATCAGCGCCATCCTGTCCTCGGCTTCAGCCTTGGTTGCCGCGCATACAGGTGTGGTCAGGTTACAGAGGAACATCTGGTCGGGATCGCGGCCGGCCTTGGCGGCTTCGTTGCGCACGGACGCATAACCTTCCTTCGCGGCGGCGAGGTTGCGCGCGGCGGTGAAGATCACCTCACCCCATCGGCCCGCGAAGCGTTGGCCGCGGCCTGACGCGCCGGCTTGGATGATCACGGGATGACCCTGATCCGAACGCGGCACGGTGAACGGCCCGCGTGACTTGAAGGCAGGCCCCTTGTGGTCGAGCCGCTTGACCTTGGCGGGATCGGCAAAGCGGCCGCTTTGCTTGTCCATGATCAGCGCGCCGTCCTCCCAGGTGTCCCAATGGCCGAGCACGACCTCCATGAACTCGTCGGCGCGGTCGTAGCGGGAATCGTGCTCGGGGTGGGAGTCGCGCCCCATGTTGAGCGCCTCGCCGTCGTTCAGCGACGTGACCACGTTCCACCCCGCACGTCCGCCCGACATCAGGTCGAGCGTTGCGAAGCGGCGGGCGACGTCGAAGGGCTCGTAATAGGTGGTCGAGCAGGTCGCGCCCAGGCCTAGCTTCTCGGTGACCATGCCCATCGTGGTCAGCACGATCAGCGGGTCCATCTTCACGCAGCGGATGCCATACTCGACGGTGTGGGCGTGGTCGTTGCCGTAGCGATCCGGCATCGCCAGGCGGTCGTCGAAGAAGGCCATGTGGAACTTGCCGGCTTCGAGAATTCTGGCGATCTCCTGATAATAGTCCGCTGACATCGAATCGTTGCGCGAGTCCGGATGCCGCCACGAACTCGGCAAATTCGTGCAGTTCTGCGCCTGGAGGAAGCCGACCAGTATCATTTGCCGATCCATGCTGCTGTTCTCCGATGTGTCCGGCCTTGACGCGGTCGACATAGGTAGGAAAGGCGATCACGCAGTGGAGCAGATGCGCGTGAGGCGATCGGCGCTGACGATCGGCATCGCGTTCCCTCGGCCTGGTGCCCTTGAGCGGGCTGCTTGTTGGCCGGCATCGTCTCAAAGTGCCGCTGCGATATCAATCTCCCGCAAACCAATACAGGGCTGCAAATTCGTAAAGAAAGCGCGCGTTCGGTCGAGGATTCGTCCCGCGCGGCGGTATTTTCGATAGTTTCGTAGCCCTCGTTCGCAGCTCGTTCACTTTGATCGACGGTTTGCAGCGCGCAATAACGACCACTTAGGCGATCGCGCTTCATAAAGGCACCCGGGAGAAATAGGCAGAAATGCCCGGGAGCTGAGATCGTGCCGACGACACTCGCGCGCACCTTTGCGGCGTTGAGCGCCATCAATGAAGCGATCCTCTACGCGAAATCGCCGGACGAGCTGTACCAGATGGTCTGCGACGCCGGGTTTTCGAGCGGGGACTTTTTGGCGGTCGCCGTGTTCCTGGTGGAGCCGGATGGCCGACGGCTGGGCTTTGCGGCCGGCTGCGGCGACGACGTTGCGCGGTTGCGCTCCATCGTGATCACGACGGAAGCCGGCACGCCGGAAGGCTCGGGTGTCGGTGGCGAGGCGTTCCGCGATCAGAAGCTGTGCATCAGCAACGATTATCTGAACGACCCGAGATCGCTCGCATGGCGCGCGGGGGCGGCTGCGGCGCAAATCGGCGCGGCTGCGGCGCTGCCGCTGCTCTGCAACGGCAAGAGTGTCGGCGTTCTCTTCGTGACCCGTCGCGAGGCCGGCTCTCTGAACGTGCAGATGGTGTCGCTGTTCGAGCGGATGTCGGCCAACATTTCCTATGCGCTGGACAACTTCGCGCGCGAGATCGCGCGGCAGACCAGCGAGCGGGCGACGCGGCGACTGAACCGCATGTTCGGCGCCATCAGTGCCACCAACGAAGCCATTCTGCGCGCCAAAACCGAGCAGGAGCTGTACCAGCTCGTGTGCGACGCCTCGGTGCATGGGGGCAAGTCGCTGGCGACGGTCGTTCTGTTGAAGGAGCGGGAGTTCCACTGGCTGAAGCCCGCCGCGGGCACTGGCCAGAATCTCGAGCTCGTCGCACAGACCAAATATTCCGTCGATGCCGACAATCCCTATGGCCGCGGCATCTCCGGCAATGTCTTCCGCAGTCAAAAGCCCTATGTCGAGGACGACCTCGTCAGCCGCACCAAGGGAACGCCGTGGGAGCAGGCCAATGTCAACGCGGGCGTTGCGGCCTGCGTCGCGGCTCCGCTGGTCAAATGTGGCGAGAGTGTCGGCGTCATCCTGTTCTTCATCAGCAGGTCCTGGGCCAAGGACCAGGAAGTCGTCGCGCTTCTGCTGCGCATGGCGGAGAACGTTTCATTCGCGCTCCAGAACTTCGACCGCGACCAGGAGAAGGCGCAGATCGCGCGCGAGGAGGAACGGCTCGCGCGCATGTATGCGGCGCTGAGCGCCACCAACGAGGCCATCATCCGGGCGACATCGCGTGCCGAGCTGTTCGATCTCGTATGCGAGGCGTCGGTACAGGGTGGTAAGTTCGGCTCGGCGACGATCGCGCTCGCCGAGCCTGCCTCCGAGCTATTGCGGGTCGTCGCCTCCGCCGGGCCGAACGCAGATGAAGTGCGCAAACTCAAACTCGCCACGACGGATAAGGTGCCGGAGGGACGAGGTCTGACCGGCACGTGTTTCCGCACCGGGCAGCCCTGCCTGACCAATGACCTGCTGGCCGACGACCGGCTCCAGCCGTGGTACGACAGTGCGCGCCGCACCGGCGTCAAGTCCTCCGCCGCGCTGCCGCTGCTCGTCGGCGACCGCACCGAAGGTGTGTTCCTGTTCAACTCCCTCGAGATCGGCACGTTCACGCCCGAGTTGCTCGAACTGCTGGAACGCCTTGCGCGTAACGTGTCGTTCGCGGTCGCAAATCTCGATCGCGCCGAGGAGAAGGCGAAGGCCGACAAGCAGCGCGACCGGCTGAGCGGCATGTTCGCGGCATTGAGCGCCACCAACGAAGCCATCATGCGTGCGGAGACCCGCGAGGAGCTGTTCGAGGTCGCATGTCAGGCGGCGGTGCTGGGCGGCATGTTCGCGTCGGCGACGATCGGACTCATCGACGAGCCATGTGAGCTGGTCCGGGTCGTCGCTGTGAAGGGGCGGCTCCAGGAGCGGATGGTCGGGCGCAGCTGTGCGATTTCTCCGGACCATCCCGAGGGCCAGGGCATCATCGGAACTTCGGTACGGACGCGCCAGCCCTGTGTCATCAACGACTACATGCACGATCCGCGCTCGGCACACTGGCACGCCAAGGCCGTTGAGGACGGGACCCGTGCTGCTGCCAGCTTCCCGCTTCTGCGAGCCGGCCAGGACCCGATCGGCATTCTACTTTTCCTCGCGCCGGAGGAGGATACATTCACGCCTGACCTGGTCGAGCTGCTGGAGCGCCTTGCGGAAAACGTCTCGTTTGCGCTCGACAATTTCGAGCGGGCCGAGGAAAAGGCCCGCACCGAGGCGCAGAAGGAGCGGCTGACGCGCATGTTCGCGGCGCTGAGCGCGACCAACGAGGCGATCATGCGGGCGAAGTCGCGCGCCGAATTGTTCGACCTCGTCTGTCTTGCCGCATCGAACGGCGCCAAGTTCACCTCGACAACCATCGCACTCGCCAGCGCCGACAGCGATCAGCTCAAGATCGTCGCCAGCGCTGGACCATCGTCCGACACCACGCGTAACGTCCGCCTCTCAGTCGACCCCGAACGCCCCGAAGGACGGGGGATGGCGGGCACCGCGTTCCGGACCCGGCAGCCCTGCATCAGCAACGACTATCTCAACGACCCGCGCGTGAGCGCCTTCCATGCCATCGTTCGCGGCGACGGCGCGCGCTCGGGTGCGGCGATCCCGCTCGTCGTTCACGACCTCGCCGTCGGCGTCATGATCTACATGTCGACCGAAAGCGAGACCTTTACGACCGAGTTCGTCGAGCTGTTGCAGCGCCTCGCCGCCAACGTCGCCTTCGCGATGGAGAATTTCGATCGCGCCGACGAGAAAAACAAGGCCGACGAGCGGATCGAATACCTCGCTTCGCATGACAGCCTGACGGACCTGCCGAACCGCGAGACCTTCAACGGCCTGCTGCGCGAGGCGATCGACACGGCGCAGCGCCACGACCACCGTTTTGCGGTGCTGTTCATCGATCTCGACCGCTTCAAGGTCATCAACGATTCGCTGGGCCACGAGGCGGGCGACCTGCTCCTGCTCGAAGTCGCCAACCGCCTGCGTGGTGCGTTGCGGGCAAGGGACGTGGTGGCGCGGCTCGGCGGCGACGAGTTCGTGGTGATCCTCGACCAGTGCGGCGAGATCGACGACGTCCAGCACATCGCCACCGGGCTGCTCTCCGCGCTTGCAGAGCCCATGGAGCTGGCCGGGCACGAGTGCCACACCACGGCCTCGATCGGCATCGCGATGTATCCGGCCAACGGCTCCGACGCGCAGACGCTGACCAAGAACGCCGACATGGCGATGTATCTGGCCAAGGAGGACGGCAAGAACGGCTATCGCTTCTTCTCCAAGGAAGTGAAGACGCAGTCGATCGAGCGCCTGTCGCTGGAGAGCGCGCTGCGCCGGGCGCTGGAGCGCGAGCAGTTCTCGCTGAACTATCAGCCCAAGGTCGACATGGAGACCGGCCAGATCACCGGCGTCGAAGCGCTGCTGCGCTGGACACATCCCGACCTCGGCAACGTCTCGCCGGCGCAGTTCATCCCGCTGGCGGAGGAAACCGGACTGATCGTGCCGATCGGCCGCTGGGTGCTGAACGAGGCCTGCGCCCAGGCCATGGCCTGGCAGCGCCGCGGCCTCTTGCCGCTGTCGATGGCGGTCAACCTGTCGCCGCGGCAGTTCGCCGACGAGCATCTGTTGCAGGACGTCGACGAGGCGTTGGCGGCCTCCGGCATGTCGCCCGTGCTGCTCCAGCTCGAAGTCACCGAGAGCATGATGATGCGCAATGTCGGTCGCGCGCTCAAGGTGCTCGATGCCATCCAGAGCCGCGGCATTCGTCTTGCCATCGACGATTTCGGCACCGGCTATTCGTCGATGTCGCTGATGAAGCACTTCCCGATCGACACCATCAAGATCGACCGCTCCTTCGTGCGCGACCTGCCGCAGGATTCGGAAGACCAGGCGATCGCGCAGGCGATCATCAGCATGGGCAAGGCGCTCGGCATGACCGTCGTCGCCGAAGGCGTCGAGAACGTCGAGCAGGAGGCGTTCCTGCGCACCCATGGCTGCGACGAGATGCAGGGCTATCTGATCTCCAAACCATTGCCGGCCCGGCAGATGGCGGAGCTGCTGCTGCCGATGGCCCCGATTGTTGCGCCGCCACTCCAGCCGGAGAAGGACCTTGCCGCGACCGAAGCTGCATCAATGCGGCTGAAACGCGCTATCGTCTGACGGCAGCGGGTGCAGCTCGCGGACGTCGTGTCCATCGCAATCAGATTTGCTCGGAAAGTCCTGGGGGCCTGTCAGCGACGTCTGCTCGATGAACAGCGCGAGAATGATACGCGCGCCTTCGGCGAAGCTCGAGCCCTCGCTCAAGCCGAGCTCAGCGCGCCATGCCTGCCCCATCGGCTCATTGTCGTCGAACACCGCCATTGCAGGACCCCACCACCAGGCAGGTGCGGGCGAGCGCTCCTCCGCGGGCACGCCATGCCAGCGGGCGAATTCGTCCATCACGCGCTCGAACTCCAGGCGTGCAGCCTGATGCATGCGGTCGATACTCCTCGAATCCAGGACCGATGATGGGCCTACGGCTTGGATTCGATCGTGGCCTTCGCTCGGAAAAAAATTAGCTCGGGCAATGGGCCGAGCCATGCAAGCCGACATCATCGTCGGGCATGCGAATAATGCGGCCGTCAGCGACGCGCTGACGGCGGCAGCGAATATGCATTCTAGCCGTGTGAAGGCACGGCAGGCAAGCTGCGGGCGCGCCGACTGGCTAACGCGGCCTGAACGGATGCGCCTTCTGGTGCCAGGCCCATGCGGTGCGGATCACCGTCGGCAGATCGGAGTGACGCGGCACGAAGTTCAGCACCTTTTTCGCGGCCGAGGGATCGGCGACCAGATAGGTGGGATCGCCGGCGCGACGCGGCTTGACGGTATGCGGCACCTCGCGTCCAGTCTCCTGCCTGATGGCGTTGAGGATCTCGCGCACCGAAAAGCCGGAGCCGGTGCCGAGATTAAAGCTGCCGCCGGCATGCCCCTGTTCCAGAAGCTTCAATGCAGCCACATGTGCCGCCGCGAGGTCGGTGACGTGGATATAATCGCGGATCGCGGTCCCGTCGGGCGTGTCGTAGTCCTCGCCGAACACCGCGAACTCGACATGCCCTTGGAGCGCCATCATCGCGCGCGGAATGAGATGGGTTTCGTTGTCGCGCAACTCGCCGATGCCGCCGGCCGGATCGGCGCCGCTGGCGTTGAAATAGCGCAGGCAGAACGCGCCGAAGCCGTAGGCCGAGCGATAGTCGGCGAGCATGCGCTCGATCATCAACTTCGATGCGCCGTACGGATTGATCGGCGCGCAGGGAAAGTCTTCCGGCAGTTCCTTGGAATCGGCGTTGCCATAGACGGCGCCGGTCGAGGAGAACACGATGCGCTGACAGTTCGCACTGCGCATCGCCTGCAACAGCGACAGCGTGCCTTGCACGTTGTTGATGTAATATTTCTGCGGGTCGGTCATGGACTCCCCGACGAGGCTCGCCGCCGCGAAATGCATCACCGCCGTGATCTTGTGATCGGAAAAGGCGCGCGCCAGCGTCGTGCCGTCGAGCAGATCGCCGGTCACCAGGGGGCCGGCGACGAAACTGCGATGACCTGTCGAGAGATTGTCATAAACGACGGGCTGGTAGCCGGCGGCGGCCAATGCGCGGCAGGCATGCGAGCCAATATAGCCCGCGCCCCCAGTGACGAGGACGGTCGGTCGGTCGGTCATGTCGTCTTCAGCTCTTCTTTTAGCGGAGGGGTCGGTTGCGGCTGAAGAGAAGATAGAGCGCGCGGGGGTTGGTGGTCAAATAGCGCCAGAGCAGGCGGCGTGGCTCGAGCCAGGTCCGCCAGGCCCATTCGAGTCCAAACTTCTGCATCCATTGCGGCGCGCGGGAACGGCTGCCTGACAAGAAGTTGAAGAGGCCGCCAGATGTCTTGATAACGCCAACATTCGTGAGATGCGGCGTGAACTCCTCCACGAATGCCTGCTCGTTGGGCACGCCGAGCGCGACCCACAGATAGTCCGGGGCCAGCGCGTTGATCTCGTCGACCTTCGCGCGCAGCGCTTCGCCGCGAAGATAGCCGTGGCTGTGCCCGATGATCTTGAGGTTCGGATACATTTTCTGGACGTTCTCGACCGCGGCGGTGTTCTCGGCCTCGCTGGCGCCGAACATGTAGAAGGTGCGGCCCAGCGCTTCCGCCTTGCGCGCGACCACGTGGAACAGGTCCGTCGTCGCAACGCGTTCCGGCAGCGGAAACCAGGATTGCAGCTTCGAGGCGGCGACCAGCGGCTGGCCGTCGGCGTTGATCAAATCCGCGGCACGGAACAGGCGCTCGGTCTGCGGCTCGGTCGAGCAGCGGGCCAGCACCTCGCCATTGGCCGATGTCAGGAACAGGGGACGACCGATCCGATTGTCGGGATCGGTCGCCTCGATCATGAAATCGGCGGTTTCTTCCAGATCGATCGCGGCCATACGCAGGCCGCCGACGGTGGTTCGCGGCACGTCGGCAGTTGCCGCCCGTCCGTCGATGTTGACGCGGCGCTCAAGCATATTGTCTGCCTCGCTGTCGCGTCTGAGCTGCGGGAGTGAGCTCGTCGAGCACGACGCCGACGAGCTTGCGCTCGGCACGGCCGAGCGTGGCCAGGATCTCTTCCAGACCGTCGTTGATGTCGAGGCTGGTCGGCAGCACCGCCACCACCGCGTCGGCGTCGTCGAGCAGCTTGCGGCCGCCGGCTGCGAGCGGCACCGGGGGACCGTCGAGAACCACGAGATCATAGCCTCCCGCGGCACGCGCCTGAGCAATGGCCTTGCGGATGGCTTCGGTAGCCTTGCCGGCGTCGCCGTCGGCGGCCGGCAGCACAGAGATGCCGTTTACCGTCTTGACCTCGCGCGCATCCTTGCTGCCGATCGAAAGCCAGCCGAGCCGGCTCGGTTCGCTCTTTCCGCCGCGGCTGACCTTGTTCGAAAGCGAGCGTGCAAGATGGTCGGCGTCGATCATCAGCACGCGGGCGCCGTCGCGCGAGGCCGCCAGCGCAAAGTTGAGTGCGGTCACGCTGCGTCCGGTGGTTTCGCCGGGACCGACGAGCGCGATGACGGGCATTGCCTTGCCGGCGGTCCATCGGGCCACCGCAGCGCGCATGTCGCGCCAGGCATTGAGCAGTGTGGTCAGGGGGAAGCCAGGGCGTAGCGTTGGCCAGCCCAGCCGGGTGAGATCGACGCCGCCGCCCATGGCGAGAATGGCGCCCAGCGTGTGGATGACGTCGGCCTCCTGGAAACGGGCGATCAGCGGCTTCTCGATCAGAGGTGTTTCGACCATCGCAGGCTGCAGCGGAGGCGCAGCCAGTTCCGGCGGAGCTTGCGCGACTTCCGGAGCGCGCGGGGACTTTTGAGGCGGCGGCGACGTTTCCGGGGCGCTCCCGCGCTGCGGAGCTCGCGCTGCTTCCGATGCCGGTGTGCGCTGTGGACGTGCTGGCGTCGGCGCCGGCGCGATCGTACCAGCGAACAGCAGCTCGGCCGCGACGAACCAGCTCGAGGCGGCGACTGCGCCGAAGATGAAGCCGATCATGGCGAACAGGCTCATCGCCGGCGGGAACGATCGTCGCTGCGGCACCGTCGCTTCGCCGATGATTCGGGCTGCTGAGGTGTTCAGGCTCTCCTGCTCCTCGGTCTCGCGCGAGCGCTTGAGGAAGGACTGATAGACGTCGCGGCTGGCATCGGCCTCACGCTCGAGCTCGCGCAAGCGCACGGAGGCCTGGCTGAGCTGGACGCTCTGCCGCTTCTGCGCTTCCAGCGCACGGTTGAGCGAGGCCTCGAAGTCGCGGGCGCGCGTCAGATCGTTCTTGGCGGCTTGGGCGAAGCGGTCGATCTCCTCGCTGATGGTGCGCTTGAGGTCTTCGACCTGCTTCTCGGTCTGGCGCAGCGCCGGGTGGCGCGGGCCGAGCTCGCCGGCCTGCTCAGCATATTTCTTGCGGGCATCGGCATATTGCGCGCGCAAATTCGCGATCGTCGGCGATTGCAGCGCCTCGGGGATCGCGCCTGCATCGGCGGCCGTGCGCCGGCTCGCCTCGATCTGGTCGAGCCGCGCCTGCGCATCCATGGTCGCGGCGCGAGCGGCGGCCAGTCGCTGGTTGCTGGCGGAGAGCTGCTGGTCGCTGATTAGCGTGTCCTGGGTGCCGACGAAATTGTTCTGTGCCTTGTAGGTGGCGAGCGCGGTCTCGGCATTGCGTAGCCGTTCGCGCAACTCCTTCAGGCGGCCAGACAGATCGTTGGTGGCGCGGCGTGCTGCCGAAGCCTGCGAGTTGCGGGATTCCGCGAGGTAGGCGTTGGTCAGTGTGTTGGCGAGCATCGCGGCCTTGGCCGGATCCGTCGACCAGACCTCGATGTCGACGATGAAGCTCTTCTCGGTCTTGCGGACCGTGATGTGCTTGTTCAACGCGTCGAGCGCCGCGAGCTCCACTTCCTTCTTCTCAGCGGCGGAAGGCGCGCGGGGTTGCAAGCCGACCAGGCTGAGCAGCGACGACATCAGGCTGGTACCGCCGCCGCCGCCGAATTCCGGATCCTTGTCGAGACCGGCCTGCTGGATGACCTGGAGCAGCACGCTGTTGGAAGTGATCAGGCGCGCCTGGCTCTCCACCACCATGGACATGCCGGAGACATCCTGCGCGCGGGGTGTGAGCTCGCGATCGACCAGTTGAAGCTCGCGCGGATCGACATAGAGCTGGGCGGTGGCGGTGTAACGGGGCGTCAGGCTCTTGCCGACGGTGACCGCAAGCGTCGCGCCGAGCAGGGCGGCCGCCGCAATCGCAACCTTCCGCCGCCACAGCAGATTGGCGAGCTCCAGCGCGTTGAACCCGGCTTGAGGCTTCCGTTGCGAGGCCTCCGGTCCGGTTCGATCGATCGGCTGGTTATAGTCAAGCATGATCCCCAGCTTTCATTCCAAGTGCCGCGGGCTGAGGGGTTACTCTTCGCTTTACGCCACGCACCCGGGATATAGGTGCCCAATCAACGCAACAGGGAAAATTAACCATACTCATTGAGGGACTATTCACCGAAATGGCAAACAAAGCGTTTAAGCGCATGCCGCCTTTCGGAGCGTCGCCGTGATCGTCCAGAGATTAACGGGTCGTTACCGCGCGCAGCGTGCCCGCGAAGCGTCGCTCGCCGCTCGATCGACCGCGCGTGCATGGCTTTCAGCTCTTTCGCAGGATGACGTGATAGTCGCCGCGGCGGACGTCGGTGCCGCGCGGAAGCACCGCGTTCATCACCGCGGCGCCGGCATCGACCAAGGCCGCAAACATCGGCTTGCGCCCGCGCATCTCGGGATAGCGCGGGCTCTCGACCTCGCGCCGATAGATCATCTCCAGCCCGTTGGTGGCCGCGAATGCTTCGAGCCTCGGCAATGTCACCAGCGGATGGAAGAACGTCGGGAAGGGCGGCTCGCCGGGCAGGCCCGCATCCTTGATGCCGCGGATGTGACGATAGAACCAGACGTGAAACCAGTGCGGCGAATATTTGGTGACGACCCCCGACAGCGAGCGCGGATTGGGCGCGCCGATCAGGATCATTCCGCCGTGCTTGAGCGCATGGCGGAAATTCAGGAGCGCCGCCTCGACGTCGGGGAGGTGCTCGATCACGTTGTAGCAGATCACGAGATCGAAGGTCTCGGGCTCGAAACGGTAAGTCTGGACGTCACCGAGAACTGCCTTGTCCGCATAGGTGTTGTTGCGGACCTGGTCCTCATCGATGTCGACGACGGTGACGTGGCTGCGGCCCGGCAATTCCGGTGGCAGGACGCTGCACGAGCCGCCGCCGGCTTCATAGATGGCGAGCCGGCCTTGCGGTAGTTCGCGGCGCAGCACGTCATGGACGGCGAGCAGGCTGTCGCGGGCTTCGCCGGGGACCAGATCGTGCAGTGCGAGTGGGGCCGCCACGGAGGCCTTGATGGCGGTGGTTGTCGCGAAATCGATCGTCGCTGGCTTGTTCATGATTTTCTGACCGCGCTTGTTCTATTCAAATTTACAGGAAAAAACTCGCTCCCCCGAAGAGCAAATCTGATGCCGCGCCGTCTCACTGCTTGCAGTGC
Organism: Bradyrhizobium sp. CCGE-LA001; assembly: GCF_000296215.2. NCBI lineage: Bacteria > Pseudomonadati > Pseudomonadota > Alphaproteobacteria > Hyphomicrobiales > Nitrobacteraceae > Bradyrhizobium > Bradyrhizobium sp. CCGE-LA001. The sequence goes on from NZ_CP013949.1 coordinate 1,260,296, forward strand.
TTACAGTCGGGTTAATGCCCATAGGCGTTAACTACAGCATTGTTCATGTTGAGCCGTTGTCGGCACACTGGACCGCGAATTGCACTACCACGCGTGCAAGGTTTTGCGTCAGAAGCACGCGAACGCGGTTAAGTGCATGCTATCGTGCCGAGATGGCTGCAAGTCGCCGGCGTCGTGGCGGGATGCGCCGCGCGGCGGCTGTTCATTTTGGGACGCCGCTGTCCCGCGACGTTGTGCCGTCGCGGGACGTGGCCGATCCGCGCGATCGAAGCAGGGCTTTTTCAACACATCTCGGACATCTAGGACGCCATGACATTGATCCCGACAGAGCTGTCCGCGACGCGCATCTCGGACGTCGTCTCCGATCCCAATCGGGAGATCGTGGCGAGCTCCCGCGTCATCGATCTTTCGGTCGGCATCGTCGTCTGCATTCCCTGCTTCCGTCGTCCGCAGCATCTACGGCTGACCCTGGACTCGCTGGTGAGCCAGCGCACGCCCCGTTCCTTCGCCGTCGTCATGGTCGAGAACGATGCGGCGCGCCGCGAGAGCGCGCCTGTCGCCGCGGAATATCTCGGCGATAGCAGGCTTCAGGGCATCTGCCTCGTCGAGAAGCGACAGGGCAATTGCCAAGCGATCAACGCCGCGTTCGAGACGGCCCAGGCGCTGTTTCCGGCCGCGACCCGCTTCCTGATGATCGACGACGACGAGATCGCCTCACCCGACTGGCTCGAACTGATGGTTCGCACCGCGGAGGCGACCGGCGCCGACGTGGTCGGCGGGCCGGTGCTGCCCGTCTTCGAAGACGACAACCAGCCGTGGCTGTCGCGTCATCCTGCCTTCTGCCCCGCCTATGAGTACAGCGGCGCGGTGCCGCTGATCTATGGCTGCGGCAATTGCCTGATCACGCGCGCGGTATTCGAGCGGTTCGATCGTCCCGCCTTCGACCTGCGGTTCAATTTCCTCGGCGGCGGCGATTGCGACTTCTTCGTGCGGTGCCGCGATGCCGGCCTGAAATTCCACTGGACGGCTGAGGCCGTCATCACCGAGACCGTGCCGCAGAGCCGAACGAGCCTCGGCTGGATAGCGAAGCGAGGCTTGCGGATCGGCGCAATCAATTATCGCGTGCAGTCAAAGGCCGCGCAGAGCGCGACAGCGCGTGCGCTGGTGTTCGCGCAGATGCTCGGACGGCTGCCGCTGTCGCTGGTTCGCGCCGCCAGCCTGCTGACCTCCTCCAAGGCCGTCGTCGCAATGCATCCGGTGATGGTCGCGCTCGGCTCGGTGCTCGCGGCATTCGGCATCGAGCCGAAGCCCTATGAGGCCTCGAAGATCGTGTCCTGATGCCGTGATGGCGTCCTAGATACCAAAACGGGTGAGGAAGACCCGAAGCGCCGCGCGCGGAAGCGATTTGAGCGACCGCCGGCCAACCATCGCGAGATAGGTGAAGGCTTGGCGATATCTGCCGAAGCGCACGGCCTGCATTGCTGAATAGGTGACGAGATGGATCTCGGCGGCCTGACGCAGCGGGTCCGCCATGCCCTCGGGCAGTCTTGCCAGGATCAGCCCGTCGTCGAAGACGCGGGCGACCGCGGGGAAGAAGTCCTGCGGCGTGCGCACTGCCGCGTTCATCGTGTTGGCGGTATGCACGCGATAGTCGAGCAGGAGCTTTGGGGTAAATTCGAACTCGCCGATCGCGGCAAGTCGGCACCAGCAGTGCCAATCCTCGCAATATCTGAGCGAGACGTCGAAGCCGCCGACGGCGCGGAAGGCTTCCGCGCGGGTGATCACGATGCCGCCATTGACAATGAAATTGCCGGCCGCAAGCCGCGTCAGCACGTCGCCGGATGGCTTGCTGCGTCCCTTCAGCAGGTCGCGCCGGCCGATCTGCCGTCCCTCGCTGTCGATCGTGTTGTAGTCGCCATAGACGAGAACCGCGCGGGGCGCGCCGCGCGCCGCCGCCAGCAGCGCCGCCACGGCGCCGGGACGCAGGCGATCGTCGGCGTCGAGGAAGAGCAGCCAATCGCCGCTCGCATGGCGCGCGCCGAGATTGCGGGCCGCAGACACGCCGGCAGAATAGTTGTTCATCATGCGCAGCCGCGGATCGCGCATGGCGTGAACGATCGCAATTGTGTCGTCGGTCGAGCCGTCGTCCACGACGATCACCTCGCCGACATGGTCCTGCGCAAGTGCGCTCGCGATTGTTTCACCGATATAGGCCGCAGCGTTCTTGGCGGGAATGACGACGGAGACCGACGGGGCCGGGGTCACCGGCAGCGGCAGGCGCGTCGCCGGCGCTACGCGTGAGGCGACCGGTAATTCGAGAACCTCGTCGGCGGTGATCAAGCGGCAGCTCGTATTTAATGGTCTGTTAACCAGGGGCACGTCTGCCGAAATCTCGGCTGCGGCGGATGATAGCCGCATTGTCGGCAAGTTCGCCGCCGCTAACGCCCGCGTGGCGGCGGATTTGTGGAGTAACGTTAAGCAGGCGACATCGAGCTGCTGCAAATCCGACGAGCTCGGCAACTCTGCCCGCAACGCATCTACGGTCGTTTTCGGCAAGCTGGTTGACGGATGGTTAACGGCGGTGAGCTAGAACCTGAGCTCGGCCGGCCTCACCAGCTGTCGCCACGGATTGCAGCCTGGATCGCAGCGCCCCTGACATGACTGACGTCGAAACCCGATCATTCGGCCACGTCCTGCATGATGGACTTGCAGGGGTGAACGCCATGCGCGCGGCGCGCTGCCTCGTCGCGGTCGCGGCCCTGCTGTTGATCCTGGTGACGCTCGAGCCGTTTCCCGACCTGCGCAGCGAGCATTTCGTGACCGTCGTGGGCGGACGAATGGCGCTGACCTACATCGTATACGGCCTCCTGGCTGTCGTCGCGGTGCTGTGCGTCGCCGCGACGGATGCGCCGGCGCTGAAAACCCTGGTCACCCCGCTGCATCTCTGCCTCGTCGGCTGGCTGCTGATCAACATCGCCTTCTCCGAGAGCCGCGGCGTGTCGTTCCAGCGTTTCGTGCTCGCGGCGAGCGTGACGTCGCTAGCCGTGCTGCTGCCGCTGTTGCCGCCGACGCAGCGAAGCTTCAATCTGTGCCTCGGCGGCGCCGCGCTCGCGCTGCTGGTGGTGTGCTATCTCGGCGTTGTTCTCGCCCCGCAATATTCGATCCACACGGTGTTCGACATCACCGAGCCGCAGCTCGCCGGCGACTGGCGCGGCAGCTTCGGCCACAAGAACGTCGCCTCGCCGGTGATGACCATCCTGGTCTATGTTGGCATCTACCTGTCCGCGGTCGGCTCGTTCGTGATGGGGCCGGCGATCGCCGCGCTTGCCGGCATCTTCCTGATCTTCACCGGCGGCAAGACGTCGTCGGTGCTGTGCCTTGCAATCTATCTCTTGGCCTCGCTGGTTTACGTCACGCGGAGCCTATGGCTGAAGCGGATCATCTGCTTCGTGCCGCTGATTCTGATGAACCTGCTGACCGTCGGCAGCGTCATGAGCCCTGCGCTCGGCGGCATCACGCGGATGCTTCCGCTCGATCCCACCTTCACCGGCCGCTCCGCGATCTGGGAGTTCGCCCTCGCAGCCGTCGCGGAAAAGCCGATCATCGGCCATGGTTACGCGGCCTTCTGGGACGACGTGTCTGCGCGGCAGACCGCGCAAGGCGCCGAATGGGCGACGACCGCGGCCCACAGCCATAACAGCTATCTCGACCTTGCGGTCACCATCGGTTTGCCAGGGCTGCTGCTGGTGATCCTCATCTTCGCGCTCGCGCCGCTCGGCAATTTCCAGTCGGCCCAGGCGCACAACCGCAGCGGCGCGCTGGCAAAGCTGTTCCTGACGATATGGCTGTTCGGCTTGTACTACGGTGCAACCGAGACGTTCCTGCTCGATCGGCAAAATCCAATCTGGTTCATGTTCGGGCTCGCAGTGGCCGGCCTGCATTTTCTGGCGAGGTTCCAGTGCGTCGCGGCGGAACCGGCGCGCTGACAGCTTGTCGCAGCAGGAGCGGCCTTGGTGGCATCGGCTTAACGATAAGCAGCGACGCTGCTTGTGGTCTGCGACGAAACATAATCTATCTCGGAGCACTCAGTAACCGTATGTCACGCGGATGACATTCCTCAGCGTCGAGCAATCAGAAGGTCGGGTGTCGAGCTCGCCGGGAATCGCGGTCGATTTCCTGCGTGACTGGCGGCAGGCTGCTTTGCGGCTGACTGCAGGTCATCGCACCGCGTTCCAGCATGATTATTGGCTCGGTGCCTGGTACGCGGCATTCGACGACCTCGCACCGCTGATCGCCGTCATCTCCGATGCCGCGACCGGCAGGGACATCGCGCTGGTGCTGATGATCAGCCATGTGAGGCGCGGTATCCGCGTCGTTGAATTCGCCGATCTCGGGGTTTCCGACAACAATGCGCCGATCCTGTCGCTCGACGCCGCTCTGGATGCGGCGGCGATGCGCGCGATCGGCAAGGCGTTGATCCGCGCACTGCGCGCCTTGCCCGATGGCTTCGATCTGCTGCGCCTGAGGAAGATGCCCGCCCAGATCGGCGGCAAGCCAAATCCGCTGGTGTCGCTCGGCCGGACCGGATCGTCCTCGCTCAACGGCAATCTCGTGCTGCTCGGCGACGATTATGAAGCTTACCAAACTTCGATCAAGCGCATGCAGATGCCGCGCTGCTGGCGCGTCTTCACCCGCCATGCCGGCGCGCGGTTTGAGCTCGCCACGGATGTCGCGCGCGCACACGAGCTGCTGGACGTGATGGATGTGCAGCAGCAGGCGCGCATGCAAAAGCTAGGCTCGCCGTTCGTCCTCAACGACAAGACCCATGCACGGTTCTATCGCGAGGTTGCCCGGCAGGGCGTCGCGGGTGGCTATGCCGTCGTTACGGCGCTGGTCTGCGACGAGGGCGTCATCGGCACGTCGTTCGGCATCAGGCAAGGCGCGACTTATTACCTGCTGCGGATCAGCCACGGAGGCGATTCATGGTCGAGCTGCTCTCCCGGGCTGCTCGTGATCGAGCGCACCATGGCAGCGCTGCATGCGCAGGGCGTGCGTCGTTTCGATCTCAGCATCGGCAACCAGGATTATAAGCGCCGCTTCGGCGCTACGAGGGTCCCGCTGACCGACGTCAGCGTCGCACTGTCCTGGCGCGGTCTGCCATACGCATGGCGCGACCATGCGGCGCAGGGCCTGCGACGATATCCCGGGCTCGCTGCCATCGCCGCGCCCGTACTGCGCCGGATGCGCTGATCCGTCATCGCGACAGGCCCGCCCTGAAGGCCTCCAGCAGCGCGCGCCCTTGCGGCCAGTCGCCGAGCCTGCTCGACGCATTGATGTGACCGAGTGCGCCGAGCACAATGAGACCGGATCGCCAGGCACTGGCTCGCTGCCGTGTCGCACTGATCTCGCCATAGGGGTCGTCCGTGCTGGCGATGACGAGCGAAGGGAAGGGCAGCGCGCATTCCGGCACCGTCTTGAACGCGGCCGCCTCCATCGGGAAGCTGGCGCCATCGGGATCGGGCACCGCGACCAGAAACGCGCCGGCGATGCGGGATTGGAAGCGAGCGGCCCAATGCGCCACCAACAGGCAGGCAAGGCTGTGTGCGACCAGCACGGGCGGCGTCGTGCAGCGCCTGACCGCGCGCTCAAGCGACTGCTCCCAATCGTCGAGGTCGGGCTGATCCCAGCTCGCGGGCTGAAACCGCAGGAAGCGCGCATCATTGCGCTCCCAGATCGTCTGCCAATGGGTGTCTCCGGAGTCGCCGAGGCCGGGCAGGGTGATGGTGTCGTGCATGGTCGTCCCGTGATATCTGCGATGGAGGCAGTGTGACGCAGCGCGGTGCTGCATCACATGGCAAGTCATCGGTGGAATCGACCATCCGCCGTTGATCTCAAGGTGGAACGGAGAATTTTGTTGGATCGCTTCGGAAGCATCGACGCCAAGGATCTGAAGATCCTCGAGGCGTTGCAAGCCAATGCACGCGTGCCGCTGTCCGAGCTCGGCCGCTCCGTCGGACTGTCCCAGCCGGCGGTCTCCGAGCGCGTCAAGCGGCTCGAGGAAGCCGGGATCATCGAAGGCTACGGCGCCCGCATCAATCCGCGCGCGCTGGGGCTCGGCCTGATGGCGCTTGTACGCCTGCGCACCACGCATGAGCACATCAAGACCTGTCTCAAGCGGTTCAGCGAAATTCCCCACATCATCGAGGTCCATCGCGTGACGGGCGACGACTGCTTCGTGCTCAAGGTGCTCGTCCCGGCGCCGGAGGATCTCGAGACGATCGTGGACCGGATCGCCGGCTTTGGCGCCGTCACGACCTCGCTGGTGCTGCGAAGCGAGCCGGCGCGGCCGATCGGCAAGGATCTCGTCAGGAAAAAGGCCGAACGAACGTGAGGGCGGTGCCCGCCATCACGATCCCGTGCAACCGGCGCAGCGAAAGCGGCCACGCGAGGCGCGAACGAGGCTGCGACAATACCAGCGCCGCGCAAGCGCCTGTGCGGGCCGGCGGAGCATCTGCGCGATCAACAGCAGTTCGAAAGCCATTCGTATCGGTTTTGGTGAAAAACGTCTTCCACGCAGATGGGGCGGCATTCTCGAAGGAGAATGCCGCCCCTGTCGCATCAGCCATGCAGCTTCCTGGCGGTCTCCGCGATCTGACGGCCCTGATAGCGCGCGCCGGCGAGCTCGTTGGCGCTGGGCTGGCGGCTGCCGTCGCCGCCGGTGATCGTGGTGGCGCCGTAGGGCGCGCCGCCGGTGACCTCGTCGAGCTTCATCTGCCCGGCGAAGCCGTAGTTCATGCCGACCACCACCATGCCGAAATGCAACAGGTTCGTGATGATCGAAAACAGCGTGGTCTCCTGGCCGCCATGCTGGGTCGCGGTCGACGTGAAGGCGCCACCGACCTTGCCGTGCAGCGCGCCCTTGGCCCAGAGCCCGCCGGCCTGGTCGAGGAAGTTCGCCATCTGCGAGGCCATGCGGCCGAAGCGGGTGCCGGTGCCGACGATGATCGCGTCGTAATTGGCGAGATCCCCGATCTCGGCGATCGGAGCGGCCTGATCGACCTTGTAATGCGAGGCTTTCGCGACCTCGGCCGGCACCAGCTCCGGGACGCGCTTGATGTCGACGGTGGCACCGGCCTCACGCGCGCCTTCGGCGACGGCATTGGCCATGGCTTCGATGTGGCCGTAGGCGGAATAATACAGGACGAGAACTTTGGTCATGGTGGTCTCCGTTGGACGATGAGTTTGACTAGATGTTGAGGTCGTCATGCCCGGGCTTGTCCCGGGCATCCACGTTCTTGCTTCCGTGCGGATGGGCGTGGATGGCCGGGACAAGCCCGGCCATGACGGAAGGAGCGGCGCCTACGCCGCGTCGACGAGCACGATCTCGGAATCTTCCAGTGCGGTGATCGTCAGCCGGTCCTCGTTGCGGATCGCGGCGCCATCGCGGGCGTTGACGCGCACGCCATTGATCTCGACCACGCCCGCCGCGGGCACGAGATAGAGATGACGCGACTTCTGCGGCGCGTATTCCGCGCTCTCGCCCGCCTTCAGCGTGGTGGCGAGCACCCGCGCGTCGGCGCGGATCGGCAGCGCATCAATGTCGCCTTCAATTCCGCTCGCGATGGTGACGAGCTTGCCGGACCGGTCTGCCTTCGGGAACGGCTTCGAACCCCAGGTCGGCTGACCGCCGCGCGCCGTCGGCTCGATCCAGATCTGGAAGATCCGCGTCTGGGTCGGTTCGAGATTGTACTCGGAGTGGCGGATGCCACTGCCGGCGCTCATCACCTGCACGTCGCCCGCTTCGGTACGTCCCTCGTTGCCGAGGCTGTCCTGATGTGTGATCGCGCCCTCGCGCACATACGTGATGATTTCCATGTTGGCATGGGGATGGGCGGGAAAACCGGTGTTCGGCGCGATCTCATCGTCGTTCCACACCCGCAAGGCGCCATGACCCATGTTGTTCGGATCATAATGGCTTGCGAAGGAGAAATGATGCTTGGCCTTGAGCCAGCCGTGGTCGGCGCCGCCGAGCTTTGCGAAAGGTCTGAGTTCGATCATCTGCGTAATTCCTTGACTTGAGCGGGTTTGGCGCCTGAATCAGGCGCCAAACCCGCCGTCGACATTGAGCACGGTGCCGGTGACGAAGGAGGCCTCGGGGCTAGCGAGGAAAACGACGCCCGCCGCGACTTCCTCGGGACGGCCGAAGCGCTGCAGCGCGTGCTGCTTGCGCTGGGTCTCGGCGAACTCGCCGCCGTCCTTCGGATTCATGTCGGTGTCGATCGAGCCGGGCTGCACCACGTTCACGGTAATGCCGCGCGGGCCGAGGTCGCGCGCAGCGCCCTTGGTGTAGCCGACCACGGCGGCCTTGGTGGCAACGTAGTCGGCAAGGCCCGGGAATGAGGCGCGGTCAGCCAGCATCGAGCCGACGGTGACGATGCGGCCACCTTCACCCATCAATTGCGAGGCGGCGCGAATCGCCGCAATCACGCCATGCACGTTGATGGCATCCTGACGGTCGAACGCTTCTGCGTCGGCCTTGGCATCGTCGATCGCACCGCCAGCAGCGACGCCGGCATTGTTGACGAGGATGTCGAGACGGCCGAACTCCTTTGCGACGTCGTTCACGAGCTGCGTGACGTCTTTCGCCGAGGCCTGGTCGGCCCTGAAGGCGCGCGCCTTGACGCCCTTGGCCTTCAACTCGGCAACGACCGCTTCGGCCTTGTCGGGCGAGGCGACGTAGCTGATGGCGACGTCTGCGCCTTCATCGGCGAGCGCGCGGGCGGAAGCCGCGCCGATGCCGCGCGAGCCGCCGGTGACGAGGGCAACCTTGCCTGAGAGCTTCTTGGTCATTGGAATCTCCATTGCTGGAATTGCGATTGACCCTTGGATAAGCCTCCGTCTGTGGTATAGAAATAGAAACTGTTGAAACACATTGTTTCCTAATTTATCCCGATTGGATCGCCCGCCATGGCAAAACTCCCGGATTTCGAAGCGCTCGCGATTTTCGCAAAAGTCGTGGAGTTGCGGTCCTTTGCGGGGGCCGCAGGCGAACTCGCGATGTCCAAGGCGACCGTTTCCAAGGCGGTCACGCGGCTGGAGGAGCGGCTCGGGGCCCGGCTGTTCAATCGCACCTCGCGTCGGCTCGCCTTGACCGACGCCGGGCACAAGCTCGCCGAGCGCGCGACGCGCCTTTTAGTCGATGGCGAGGCCGCGGAGAACGAGGCGCTGGCGCAATCGGTTGCGCCGCGCGGGCTGGTCCGGCTCGCCGTGCCCATGACGTTCGGCATCAAGGCGGTGGCGCCGCTGCTCCCGGAATTCCTCCAGGCCTATCCGGAAGTCTCGGTCGATCTGCATCTGAGCGACGCGACCGTCGATCTGATCGGCGAGGGGTTCGACATGGCGGTGCGGATCGCCCGGCTGCCGGACTCGTCACTGATCGCGCGGCAGCTCTTCACCATGCCGCGCTACACCGTGGCCGCGCCGTCCTATCTGAAGCAGCACGGGCGGCCGACGCATCCGATGCATCTGGCCGAGCACAAATGCTTCAGCTACGCCTATCTCTCGACGCCCAATGTCTGGCACTACACCAATTCGGCGGGCGAGCAGGCCAGCGTGCGCCCGGGCGGCCCGCTTCGCGTCAACAATGGCGAGGCGGTGATGCCGGCGCTGATCGCAGGCCTGGGCATCGCCGAGCTGCCCGAATTCATCGTCGGCGAGGCGATCTCGTCCGGCGCGGTCGAAGTGATCCTGAAGGATTGGAAGCAGCCTGAAGGCGCCGTGCATCTGGTGACGCCGCCCGGCGGCCCGCGCCCCGCTCGTGTCGAGGCGCTCGCGGATTTCCTCGCAGCGAAGCTGCCGGGCACCTGCAAGCGCCGGACGAAGAATGGTGCGAAGACTAGATAGACCCTTGGTGGGCACGACGCGCGAAGAGCGCGCCTTTGTCCACCTACGCGAACTCTCATTGCAGCCCGACTACGACACCTTCACGCCGTTGATCGAGACGATACGCAAGCTCGGTTTGATCGTCTCGTCCAGCTGCGCCTTCAATTCGTGAACGCGCGGGTCGTTCGATCGCTTCGCGCAAACCCCGTATTGATGGACAGATTGCGCCAAGGCGCGCCGCGCTTCCGGCGTGCGGTTCAATTCGGGTTTTGAAAGCCGCAAGACGATCGCCGCGAGATTCACCAGCATCTCGTCCAGCGCGACGTCGATGGTTGCCAGATTCCGCATTACTCACTCTCCCTGAGAGGGCAACAGCGGGTCCAGATATGCGTTCCTGGCGAGGCCGAACATGGCTAACGCTTCGTAAACATCTTGTTCTTGCCGGTTGGCGCGTTAGGCTGAGAGCGAAACAAAGAACATCGGGGGAGGCTCCCATCATGGACCGACGCGAACTGTTGCGCGCCGCTGCCGCACTGCCGCTGTTGCGCGCTGCGTTCCCCGAGGAGGCCTTCGCCCAAACCTATCCGGCGCGCAACATCACCATGATCGTGCCCTTTCCCGCCGGCGGGCAGGCCGATCTTGCTGCGCGCCCAGTGGCACAGGCGCTGGAGCGGATCCTCGGCAAGCCCGTGATCGTCGACAACAGGGCGGGCGGAGGCGGCGGCTCGGTCGGCAATGCCGCCGCGGCGCGCGCTGAGCCAGATGGCTACACGCTGCTGATGACGCTGTCCTCGCTCGCGGTGCTCCCCGAGGCCGATCGGTTGTTCGATCGTCCCGTTGCCTACGAAGTCGCGCAGTTCATGCCGATCGCGCGCGTGCTCGCCGATCCGACGCTGCTCGCGGTGCCGGCCTCGGCGCCATGGAAGACGGCACAGGACTTCGTCGAGGATGCCAAGGCGCGCCCGGGCCAGATCACTTACGGCTCATCGGGGCCCTACGGCACGTTGCACGTGGCGATGGAGATGTTCGCAAACAGCGCCGGCATCAAGCTGCTCCACGTGCCATTTCGCGGTGCAGGTCCCGCGCTGACGGCGATCCTCAGCGGGACCGTGCAGGCAATCGCCGCCGCACCCGGCACGCTGAAGCCACAGGTCGACGACGGCAAGCTGCGGGTGCTCGGCAATTGCGGCGCGAAGCGCATCCCGAGCTTCCCCGACCTGCCGACCTTCCAGGAGATCGGCTACAAGGACGTCGAGTTTTACATCTGGGCCGGTCTGTTCGCGCAGAGTTCGCTTCCGGCACCGATCGCGGCTCGGCTGCGCGAAGCGATGGCCGAAGCGATGAGAAGTCCCGATGTGCTGAAGGCCTTCGAGACCTCCGGCAGTCTCGTCGCCTATCAGGACGCCCCCGCATTCTCCGAGTTCGTCGCGGCCGACAGCGCGCGGCTGATCGCGGCCGTGAAGAAGATCGGCAAGGTGGAGTAGGGCGGCATCGCATTGGCCCGGCGAATCGCCGGGTGAACAGGTTCCAAGTCCGCTTTCACATTTTGTTGTTGGTCCAGAACCGGGTCCCGCCTCATTGATTGATGAGAATTCAAGGGAATCGAGAAGGGACCGGGACATGCGAGCAGAGCGGATTGCGCTGGGTCTGGCGCTTGCGGTCGGTGGCATCGCCGCGCAGGGCGCAGCGTTGGCCCAGGAATATCGCGGCACAATGGAACAGCAGATGGCGTGCACACCCGATGTGTGGCGGCTGTGCAGCGACCAGATTCCGGACAGGAACCGCATCGTGGCTTGCTTGCAGCAGAACACTCCGCAGTTGTCGAGCGGGTGCCGTGCGGTGTTCCAGTCCAACAATCAGGTGCAGCCGCAGCAGCCGGTGCCGCGCAACCGCATCGCGCCGCCACCGCGTTATAACAATGCGCCTCCGCCTCCGTACGCGCAGCCGCGGCCCTATTATGATGAGGACGACGATTAGCGCTGCCTGGCGCAAGGTACGCAGCGTAAGCGCCAGATGCGGTTGTACCGCTTCGTTCAGCGCTCCCCCTTGCTGTCCGACTCAGGTCGATGGCCAAGCGCCATCCGCAAGACAACACCGAAGAGAATGGCTGCGACTGGCCAATGGAACCAGATTTTATGCGCGCCAGTGAACAGATTGATTAGAATCAAAAAGCCCGACACCGTGAGGGCCGCTGCAACCGGGCGTGGCAGTTTCGCCAGCCAATCCGAGACGACACTCGTCCATGAGGATGGACCGTGCCCGTCGTCCATCCGCATAGCACCGGCTTCCTTCCGGCGAGCTGGGCTTTCGTTGACCGCGAAGCTCCCTCGGCCGGCGGCTTGGTCGCCCAAGGTCACCCGATAGCTGGTCAAGGGAGCAATGTTCTTCATGGGCCGCTGGCCGAGACAGTCGAAGCCGACGGACAGTTTGTTGTGCACCTGATCGTAGACCGAGCTCGAGATGACGACGCCGCCGGGGTCAGCGAGTTCTTGCAGCCGCGACGCAATATTGACTCCGTCGCCATAGATGTCGGAGCCATCAACCATCACATCTCCGAGGTTGATGCCGATGCGAAATCGCATCGGGTTCACGCGAGAGGGGTCTGAATCCTGATTTGAGATCTCTTGCTGAATCTCGACCGCGCATTGCACGGCCTCGACGACGCTGGCGAACTCGGCGATCACGGCATCGCCCCAGGTATTCACGATGCGGCCGTCGTGACGCTCGACCAACCCCGCAATGGCAGTGCGGTAGCGGCGGAGCGTCTCCAGCGTTCCCGCCTCGTCTGCTTCCATGAGGCGAGAATAGCCGTACACATCGGCGCACAGCACCGTTGTCAGCCGTCGTTTTACCTTCTCGTCGGGCATGGTTCCTACATTAGCCTCCCGGACCGGCAAATGCATCAGGCATCCTGCAGCCGCCTTATGGTCTGATCTCGCAGACATCGACCCATTCGGCCGCGGTCAGCTCGGCCATCCGATCAGGCGTGATGCGCACCGCGCTGTGGGTCGAGCCTGCGGCCGGCACCACCACGTCGAAAGCTTTCAGCGAGACGTCGCAATAGATCGGCAGCGGCACCTTCAGCCCGAACGGGCAGACGCCGCCGACTTCGTGGCCGGTGATCTCGGCGACCTCCTCCAGCCCCAGCATCTTCGGCTTGCCGCCGAACTGCGCCTTCACCTTCTTGTTGTCCATGCGCGACGTGCCGCTCGCGACGATCAGGATCACGCGCTCGCCGATGCGCAAGGACAGGGTCTTGGCGATCCGGCCGGGCTCGACGCCATAGGCTTCGGCGGCCAGCGTCACGGTGGCGGAGCTGATCGGGGATTCGATGACTGATATGTCGGGGGCTTTTTCGGCGAAGAAATCGCGGACGGATTGAAGGCTCATTCCAAACAGCTCATTCCAGACTCGTGGGCAGGCGACGTGATGCAATCCCTCAAGCGATGCCTGGCAGCTCTGAAAGCGCGCGGATGCGATGATCCGGCGCGAAGCCGAGCTCGTCCATCTGGGTGCGGATCGCCCTGAACATCGTCAGCGGTGCCACGACTTCGTTCTCGACGCAAGCCAGCGCCATGGCTTCGGGCGTCACCCGTTCGATCCACGCCACAGTCAGCCCGAACGACTTCGCCCCCGCGGCGTCCCACGGATTGGAGGAGACGAACAGAACCTCGCTCGGCTGGGTGCCGAGCACCTCGCCGATCAGCTCATAAGCCTCAGGACTCGGCTTGAAGATCTTCTTCGCGTCCACGCTGATGGTGGCATCGAGCAGGGTGTCGAGGCCGGAGTTGCGCACGAGCGCATTGAGCATGTCCGGACTGCCATTGGAGAGGATGGCCAGCTGGCGCGGTTTCAAGGCGGCAAGCGCTGCGGTCGCGTCCGGATAGAGATCGAGCTGCAGATATTTCCCGATGACGCGCTCGAATGCGTCGTTCTCGTAAGCGAGCCCCAGCATGCGCAGCGTATAGGCGAGCGAGTCGCGGGTGACGGCGGCAAGATCCTGGTAGCGCCGCATCAGCGAGCGCAGCCAGGTGTATTCGAGCTGCTTGATGCGCCAGACCTGCGTGATGAGCTCGCCATAACCCGGGAACGCATCCTCGGTGATTTCGGCGACCGACTGGATGTCGTAGAGCGTCCCGTAGGCATCGAAGACGACGGCTTTGATGCTCATTGGCTATCCTTCCATGCCGTTGCGGTCACGACGACCTCGCTTGGGGGAATGGCCCTAATCGTCAGCTTACCAAACCCGTATCGAAAATCTGCCGATCCAAAGCGTGATCGGCGGGGTTCAATCGGCCGCAGCTTATTGATCGTTGATCAGGAATCAACAGGCAGCTCTGTTGTAGACTTGGTCACAGCCAGAACAATCTCGCTGGTGTAGGCCCGAACACCGGGGGCCACCTTCAACATGCGCCGTGCAAACTCTTGATAGTGCGCAACATCGCGGCTGCGGACCAGGAGGATGTAATCGGTATCGCCAGCGATCAGCATGCATTGCGACACACGCGGAGAAGCCATCATTCGCGCTTCGAACGTGTGCATCATCGCTTCGGTTGGTCCGTCGAGCTTCAGGCGGACAACGGTAAGCAATGGATAACCCAATGCCTCAGCAGATAGCAGAGATACTGTGCGTTCGATGATCCCCGCGCTCCTCAGGCGGCGCACGCGTTTCAAGCAGGCCGGAGGCGACAGGCCGATTTCATCTGCCAAAACCTGGTTTGCGATCAGTCCATTCTGCTGCAAAGCCCGCAGAATTCGTCTGTCGATCTCGTCGAGCACGAAATAGTGCGCTGCGTCCGGCTTTCGTTTTTGAAAGCCTTGTACCTTTTTTGGGGAGCTCGATTTCTTCATCCGAGTATTGTTAGGGCCATTAGGCACCAAAATCACTGAAAAAAAGAAATCTGCATCGTCGACCAATGGGCTAGCTTTGCGTCATGAATTCTCAGGCATTTCGACTCGAAAGATCGGCGCCGATGACGCCAAGCGGCGTTTCCGCGCGAGGTGTCGCCTGGATGCTGCTGCTCGCCGTGATGTGGGGGCTTTCGATCCCGGTTACCAAATATGGTCTTCAGTCGGTGCCTCCGCTGACGTTGACCGCAATGCGGTTTGCCATCGCGGTGCTGTTGCTCTTCGTATGCACGATCGGCAAGCCGACGCTCGCTTTGAAGGCGCTTCCTCGCGCGGCTGCCCTCGGCGTTTTGGGAATCGGCGTCGGCCAGGTCGCACAGGCTTTCGGCATCGAGGGAACGACCGCGTCCGTCGGGACGATCATTTCGGCAACCATTCCCATCTTTGTCGTCGTGTTCGCGGCTCTTCGACTGGGACAGCGCGTCACCGGCCGCCAGCAGCTTGGTCTACTGACTGCGTTCGCCGGCATCGGTCTGGTTGCGCTCGGACAAGATCAGGTGACGGGCTCGGTGGTTTCGTCTGGTGTGGTTGGCGCCTTCTGGATGCTGCTCTCGGCCGTCGCGATCGCGTTCTACTACGTCTGGAGCGTCGAACTTACGCGCGAGTATGATACCGCGGCCGTCGCGGCCTGGAGCACGCTCTTTGGGTTCCTTGCGCTGATGCCATGGTGCGCTTGGGAGCTGTCGCACAGCGATGTCCATCTCACGGGTGGGGTCGTTGCTGCAGCCGCCTACCTCGGGGTGGCGGTCAGTGTCGCAGGGCTGTTCCTCTGGCTGTACATCCTGAAGACAGTTTCAGCTCCGCTCGCGGCGAGCGTTCAGTATCTTCAGCCCGTGTCGGCATTGCGGCGGCGGCTGTGATGTTCGGTGACGCGCTCGGGCTGCATTTCGGCGCTGGCGTCGTCCTCATCCTCGTCGGTCTTGCCTTGGCGGTGGCCACCCGGCGCAAAGCCGAGGAAGCAGTGCCGCACGAATGAGCCTCATCGTCTTGAAGCTGATCCTGCCGCCGCTGCTCATCCTTGTCGCCTCCTTGGCCGGGCGTCGTTGGGGTGACGCCATCGGTGGGTGGCTCGTCGGTCTGCCGCTGACGTCAGGTCCGGTCGCCGCGTTCCTTGCCCTCCAGTACGGCGCGGACTTCGCCACGGCGGCTACCAACGGGTCGTTGGTCGGCACTGCCGCTCAGGCCTGCTTCAGCCTCGGCTACGCACTTTTCGCTCGAAAGGGCTGGGTGATAGCTTTGCTGGTCGGAACCGCCACATATGCAGTCACCGGCTTCCTTGTTCAGCTCCTGCCGCTGGCGAACTGGAGCTTTTTTCTGATCGCTTTGGGCACGCTCACCGCAGCCGCGCGCCTCATTCCACATCACACGGCAATTCGCAGCGTCGTCCCCGCACATTGGTGGGATCTACCTGCGCGGATGCTGATCGCAACGACTATTGTCCTGACTTTGACCGGGATTGCCACTTTCGTCGGTGCGAAAACGGCCGGTGTGTTGGCGAGCTTTCCCGTGTTCGGAACCATTTTGGCGATTTTCGCTCATCGCATCCGGGGTGCCGTCATGGCGCGCAGGTGTTGCGCGGCATGGTCCTGGCTCTCTACGGATTCGCTACGTTCTTCTTCATTCTTGGTCTGCTGTTGACGACCGTCGGCATCCTCCCTGCGTTCCTCGCGGCCATCGCCACCACGCTCTTGATCCAGATGGGCGCGCTGCGGCTGCAGGGTCGCTGGATATTCAAGTCGGTTTAGGTATGGCTTGCTTATCAGCTCAAGCTAAAGGGTTGGCTGACGTCCGGGCCGTGTCCAGGTGGCCCTCTCCGCGAAGACCCGACTGACTTCCGCCATGTGCTCCGTACCCCATGTGCAGAGCGGCACAAGGGCCATCGCCAGGCTATGGCCGAGAGGCGTGAGGCTGTAGTCCACCCGCGGCGGCACCTCCTTGTAGTCGGTCCGCTTCACCAGGCCGTCGGCCTCGAGTTCCTTCAGCTGCTGGATCAGCACCTTGTCGCTGACGTCGCGTATGGCGCGCCGGAGCTCGCCGTAGCGGGTCGGGCCGTCCTGGGCGAGGAAGTAGAGGATCAGCGGCTTCCACTTGCCGGAGACCACCCGCAGGGTCGCATCCAGGCCGCATGTGAAGCCGGGGAGATTGGGCGTGCAGCGCTGGACGTCTGCTTGAGCCTGCGCCGCCGGCAAGTCTGGGTCTGGAAGATCTGAGGACATTTTTGGGCACTTACCAAAAGGTGCATACTTGTCGATAGGTGGGTAGGCCGCCAGCTCAGTGCAACCTCATTGAAGGAGCACAACATGAGCAGACTACAAGGCAAGACGGCGGTGGTGACGGGCGGTGGAACCGGCATCGGATTGGGAGCGGCCAAGCGGTTCGTCGACGAAGGCGCGTTCGTCTACATCTTCGGACGGCGGCAGGAGCCGCTCGACGCTGCGCTCGCGCAGCTGGGGTCTTCGGCGCGCGCGATCCGGGGATCGGTCACCGATCTGTCCGACCTGGACCGGCTATATGCGACGGTGAAAGCCGAACGCGGCAGTGTCGACGTTCTCTTCGCCAACGCCGGCACCGGGCTGTTTGCGCCGCTCGGCGAGATCACGCCCGAGCACTATGATCATATCTTCGACGTCAATGTGAAAGGGCTGGTGTTCACCGTGCAGAAGGCCCTGCCATTGATGCGCAAGGGGTCGTCGATCATTCTCACCGGTTCGAGCACGGGCGTGATGGGGACACCCCAGTTCAGCATCTACAGCGCGACCAAGGCCGCGATCCGCAATCTGGCGCGCAGCTGGGCGCTGGACCTGCGCGGCACGGGCATCCGCGTCAATGTGCTGTCGCCGGGGCCGACCAAGACGGAGCTGGCGCTGGAGATCGTCGGCGAGGAAGCCTTCGACGCGCTTGGGAGCACGACGCCCATCGGGCGTGTCGCCGACCCCAGCGAGACCGGGGCGGTCGCCGCATTCCTGGCGTCTTCGGACAGCAGCTACATGACGGGCGGCGAGGTCTTCGTCGACGGCGGCCTTGCACAGGTCTGAGGCCGCGCGCACCTGAGCCCGAGGGCTTCGATCGCTCGATCGGAGCCCTCGATGCTCGGGGTATCAGTGAGCGCCTAGATTCCCAACAGCTTGCGCGCGTTCGCCTTGAGCACCTTCGGCCGGATCTCGTCGCGGATGTCGATCTTGGCGAAATCCGACAGCCAGCGGTCAGGCGTGATCACCGGCCAGTCCGAGCCGAACAGCATCTTGTCCTGGAGAATCGAGTTGATGTAGCGCACCAGGATCGGCGGGAAGTATTTCGGCGACCAGCCGGAGAGATCGATATAGACGTTCGGCTTGTGCGTCGCGACCGACAGCGCCTCCTCCTGCCAGGGGAAGGAGGGGTGCGCGAGGATGATCTTAAGGTCGGGGAAATCGGCCGCGACGTCGTCCATGTACATCGGGTTGGAATATTTCAGCCGCATGCCCATGCCGCCGGGCATGCCGGAGCCGACGCCGGTCTGGCCGGTGTGGAACAGCGCAATCGCGCCGCCATTGTTGATCTCTTCATAGAGCGGATAGGCCATGCGGTCGTTGGCGTAAAAGCCCTGCATGGTCGGGTGGAATTTGAAGCCGCGCACGCCGTATTCCTCGATCAGCCTGCGTGCCTCGCGCGCGCCGAGCTTGCCCTTGTGCGGGTCGATCGAGACGAAGGGGATGAGGACGTCGAGATGCTCGGAGGCGATCTCCAGCATCTCCTCGTTCTTGTAGCGGCGGAAACCGGTCTCGCGCTCGGCATCGACAGGGAAGATCACCGCGGCGATGTTCTTGGAGCGGTAATAGGCAGCGGTCTCCGGCACGGTCGGCGGATGCTTGTGGGGCGATTTGAAATACTCCGCCATCTGCGCCTGGAAGTCGTCATAGCCGTCATCGGGATGGGTGCCGCAGGGCTCCTCGGCATGGGTGTGGATGTCGATGGCGACGACGTCGTCGATATTAGGCAGCTTCAGCTTCGGCATGGGGGTCCTCCCGACGGGTTGCCGAATTGATTATATGATATAACGAATTTGGCAAGGCGTTGTCGAAAGGCCTTGAAAGCATGGCGATAAAATAGATCCGATTCGGCCGCTTCTACTGTGCATGGGGTTGTTTTCGCGGCTTGCCGTTCGGAAGGCGGCAGTTAACATTGACATGACCTCCTACCATGCCTTAAGAACCGCCCCGCCCCGTCCCGGGCGGTCGGTCCGCCGGCGGGAAAAATCTCATTTTGCCACATTCGCGCGTGCCGAAACGGTAGTGCCGAACACGGCCTTTCGAACGTTCAGGATTCTGCCATGAAGGTCCGTAACTCGCTGAAATCGCTGCGCGGTCGCCATCGCGCCAACCGCCTGGTCCGCCGCAAGGGCCGGGTCTATGTGATCAACAAGGTGCAGCGCCGCTTCAAGGCGCGTCAGGGCTGATCTCGCCCTGCGCGGCGCTTTCGCGCGCTCCGCAACACTACGCTCACACGAGTTTGACGCCGTCCTTGCTTTGCAAGGACGGCTTTGCGCGTTTAGACTTTCACCATGGCAGTGAGATTCCCTTTCGCCCGCACGCTGTGCCTGGCCCTCGTCCTGGGAGCGACCGGCCTTACGCCGGCGCTGGCGCAGCAGATCGAACCACCGCCCCCGCCCGGCAAGCAGAAGAAGCTGCCGGAGGCGCCGGCCAAGCTGCCCAAGGTCGACCGCAGCAAGAATCTTGATTTTCTGTTCGGCGCACTGAAGGCCGCGCCCGACGAGGCCAGCGCCAAGCATGTCGAGGCGCGGATCTGGGCGGTCTGGCTGCAGACCCCGAGCGACACGGCGGCGCTGTTGATGTCACGCGCCAAGACCGCGGCCGAGGCGCAGAAGATCGAAATCGCGATCAAGCTGCTGGATTCGGTCATCAAGCTCAGGCCCGATTATATCGAGGCCTGGAACCGGCGCGCGACGCTCTATTACATGCAGAACGATTACGGCCGCTCGCTCGCCGACATCCAGCAGGTGCTGATCCGCGAGCCCCGTCATTTCGGCGCGCTGGCAGGGCTCGGCATGATCATGCAGGAGGTCGGCGACGAGAAGCGCGCGCTGGATGCCTACCGCAAGGCGCTCGCCGTCAATCCGCACCTCGAGAAGATTCCCGACCAGGTCAAATCGCTGACCGAGAAGGTCGAAGGCCGCGACATCTAGCGGACAAGTTGATCATTTCCCGAGTGATCATGGCCGTCGAGGATTAACCACGATCGGAAGCGCGGCGCTTTGCGGGCTATTGCTGCCGCCGCAGCGGACCTACCTGCATGACAGGGAGAGCACAGCCATGAAGCGCTTGATTGTTGCGGGTAGCTTGCTGATTGCGTCGGGAACGGCGAGCTTTGCCGACGGGTTGTTCTGGGTGGTCGGCAACCGCGCCACCGGCAGATGCAACATCGTGACCAGCAATCCCGTGATCATCGGCGATATCTATTTCGGTTCCGGCCCCTACAAATCCAGGGCCGATGCCAAGCTTGCCCGTTCGACGATCCGCGTCTGCCCCGCGCCCACGCCCGAGGAGGAAAAGGACGAGGACGGGTCGAACTAGACCGCCGGCATCTTAGTGCAGAGCGCTGCTGCCGCGCTCAGTAAGGCCGCGATCGGCGGCGGCGGCGTAAGCCCTTGCAAGCTCTGCCTCGAGATGCTCGTTGATCAGGAGCAGCGCCCGCACGGCACCGCGCAAGTCGCCGTTACAGCTCGCGACGATCTCGTCGATCGCAGTGTCGTTGGATCTGAAGCTCATCGAAATCCTCCGGTTCAAATCAGGACAAAATCCTGCCGGTCTTTCCCGCATCCCCTGAGGTTGCGAGGAGGATCGGCGCCCACCCGCGCCTAGATGGCGGAACCGACCATGGCGATTATATGGAAGCCGCGATGACGACTGCATGAAGCTGGCTAGAGGCTTGTGTGTCACCACGGAACATCGTTGATTTCATTGTATTTTCGCGCTCGTTGATTATGCACATATCCACAGCCCCTCTATTTCGGTGGAAGCCCTGGGGCCGGTCAGGCGAAACTGCAATGTGCCAAAACCCGTAACTGCCCTGTGCCCAGGATCGCCCGGATTCTCTCGATGATCGTGATGTCAGTCGTGACGGCGCTGGTCCTGCTGGCGCTGGCCACGCAGGCCGGAATCGTCGCCGTGCAACGCGCCTTTCCACCGCAGGGCCGGATGATCGAGGTCGACGGTGCCGTGCTCCACGTGGTCGATATCGGTCCGCGCGCGGCCGGCCTGCCGATCGTGATGCTGCACGGCGCGAGCTCCAATCTCGAAGTGATGCGCCGGCCGCTCGGCGATCTCCTCGCCAGGGATCATCGCGTGATCTTGATCGATCGCCCCGGCCATGGCTGGAGCACGCGCGCGCGGCGGCAGGATTCGACGCCGCAGATCCAGGCAAGGATGATCGACGAGGCGCTTCAAAAGCTCGGGATCGATCAGGCGATCTTCGTGGTGCATTCCTGGAGCGGCGCGCTCGGCGCGCGGATCGCGCTCGATCACCCGCACCGCGTTGCCGGCCTCGTGATGCTCGCGCCCGTCACGCATCCCTGGCGCGGCGGTGTCGGCCGCTACAACGAGATCATCGCAACGCCCGCGATCGGGCCGCTGCTCGCCTACACGATCACGTTGCCGCTCGGTTACGTCCTCGCCGAGTCAGGCGCGCGCAACGTCTTCCTGCCGCAGACCATGCCGGACGGCTTCGTCAGGGATTCCGCGACGCCGCTGCTGCTGCGGCCGCGCGAGTTTGTCGCCAATGCCTATGATCTGGTGACGCTGAAGGAAGCGGTGGCCGCGCAGGTCGCGCGCTATGGCGAAATATCGGTGCCGGTGACTATCATCGCCGGCGAGCCCGACAAGACCGTGAAGACCGACATCCAC
The DNA here is from genome assembly GCF_000296215.2 of Bradyrhizobium sp. CCGE-LA001. Classification (NCBI taxonomy): domain Bacteria; kingdom Pseudomonadati; phylum Pseudomonadota; class Alphaproteobacteria; order Hyphomicrobiales; family Nitrobacteraceae; genus Bradyrhizobium; species Bradyrhizobium sp. CCGE-LA001. Next base: position 1,281,985 of record NZ_CP013949.1, read on the forward strand.
GCGCGCCCGTTTGCCGCGACCGTGCCGAATGCGAAGCTGATCGTGCTGCCCGGTCTCGGTCACATGGTGCAGAATGCCGAGCCGGATCTCGTAAAGGCGGAGATCGAGGCGATGATCGGCAAGATCATTCCAACGCAGGCGGCCGCGGATTAGCGGCCGCCTTTGCGGACTTACTGCTTGGTCTTCCCGTCCTTGTCGTATTGGGCGATGAAGGCCCAGAGATTGTTGATCTCGGTCTCGTTCTTGATGCCGGCGAACGCCATCTTGGTGCCGGGGATCTTCGCCTTGGGATCCTTGATGTATTCCTTGAACGTGGCCTCGTCCCAGGTGATGCCGGAATTCTTGTTCGCATCCGTATAATTGTAGCCCTCGGCGGTGCCCGATTTGCGGCCGTTGAGACCGTTGAGCTCGGGGCCGACCTTGTTCTTGGCGCCTTCGCCGATCGCGTGGCAGGCCAGGCATTTGTTGAACGACGTCTTGCCGGCCGCGACATCCTGCGCCATCGCGGCAGGTGCGGTGGCAGTCACGGTGAGGATCATCAGTGCGCCAAAAGTCAGTTTTGTCATCGGTTGCTCTTCGTCTCTTCCCTGGGGTCTGGTCAGTCTCTTGCCTGAGCGGCAATCGGCGAGCCTGCCGCTTTTGGCAGGCCCGCCCGGCTTGGACAAGCCACCAAACCATGACAGGTTTCACGATTTCCTACTTGTCCCAGAGCGAACTCGCCGACGATTGCCGGTCCGACTTTCGGATGGCCTACCCAAACACCCCCGGACGTGGTTGATTTGGCGCGACAAATCGATCGTACGGCGTGAGCCGGAACGATCTGCGATGAAGGACTTGAAATGGCCATCATGATGCCTGCGAGCGACCAGGGCGTGCTCGCGCGCCGCGCGGAGATCGTGGCGGCGCTGCGTGCAATCGTGCCCGGCGAAGGTGTGATCGACAGCGCGGCCGAGATGCGGGCTTACGAATCCGACGGGCTCACGGCCTATCGGCAGCCGCCGATGGTGGTCGTGCTGCCCGATACCACCGAGCAGGTCTCGCTGGTCCTGAAATATTGTGCAGAGCAGAACATCAAGGTGGTACCGCGCGGCTCCGGCACATCGCTGTCAGGCGGCGCGCTGCCGCTCGAAGACGGCGTGCTGCTCGGCCTCGGCAAGTTCAAGCGCATCCGCGAGATCGATTTCGACAACCGGGTCGTCGTCACCGAGCCCGGCGTCACCAACCTCGCGATCAGCCAGGCGGTCGCGCATGCCGGCTTCTACTACGCGCCCGACCCATCCTCGCAGATCGCCTGCTCGATCGGCGGCAATGTCGCGGAGAATTCCGGGGGCGTGCACTGCCTGAAATACGGCATGACCACCAACAATGTGCTGGGCTGCGAGATCGTGCTGATGAGCGGCGAGATCCTGCGCATCGGCGGCAAGTCGGCGGAGAACTCCGGCTACGACCTCATGGGCGTCATCACCGGCTCGGAAGGCCTGCTCGGCGTCATCACCGAGATCACGGTGCGCATTCTGCAGAAACCGGAGACGGCGCGCGCGCTGATGGTCGGCTTCGCAGAGGTCGAAGCGGCCGGCGAATGCGTGGCCCGCATCATCGGCGCTGGCATTATCCCCGGCGGCATGGAGATGATGGACAAGCCGGCGATCCACGCCGCCGAAGCCTTTGTCCATGCCGGGTATCCGCTCGACGTCGAGGCGCTGCTGATCATCGAGCTGGACGGCCCCAAGATCGAGGTCGACGAGCTGATCACGCGGGTCGAAGGCATCGCAAGAAGCTGCGGCTCGGTGACGCTGCAGATCTCCAATTCGGAAGCCGAGCGCAATCTGTTCTGGGCCGGCCGGAAAGCCGCGTTCCCCGCCGTGGGCCGCATCTCGCCCGACTATCTCTGCATGGACGGCACCATTCCCCGCGGCGCGCTGCCGAAAGCGCTCGCCCGCATCCGCGAGCTCTCGGAAAAATACCAGCTCGGCTGCGCCAACGTGTTCCACGCCGGCGACGGCAATCTGCACCCGCTGATCCTTTACGATGCCAACAAGCCCGGCGAGATCGAGCGCGCCGAAGCCTTCGGCGCCGACATCCTGCGCGCCTGCGTCGAGTTCGGCGGCGTGCTGACCGGCGAGCACGGCGTCGGCATCGAGAAACGCGATCTCATGCCCGACATGTTCACCGAGATCGACCTCAACCAGCAGCAGCGGCTCAAATGCGCCTTCGACGCGCAGGGCCTGCTCAACCCCGGAAAGGTATTCCCGACTCTGCACCGCTGCGCCGAGCTTGGCCGCATGCACGTCCACGCAGGCAAGCTAGCGTTCCCGGACATTCCGCGGTTCTAGATTCGCGACGAACGATTGCCTTCCCTGGTAAACTTCGCTACCGGCTTTTCCCGTGGATACGCTAAAAGTCAGAGACGCCAAAGACGTCGAAGAAGTGGTGCGCGCGGCGATTGCCAATGAGCAGCCGCTCGAGATCATCGGTCATGGCTCCAAGCGCGGCATTGGACATGCGATGGCGACCAATGCCGTGCTCGACCTCTCCGCGCTCAACGCCGTCACCGCCTACGAGCCCAACGAGCTGATCGTCACGCTGCAGGCCGGCGCGCCGCTCGCTGACGTGCTGGCGCTGATCGATGCCAAGAACCAGCAATTCGCCTTCGAGCCGATGGATACGGCGCCATTGCTCGGCACGCCCGCGCTCGGAACCATCGGCGGCATGATCGCCGCCGGGCTGGCCGGTCCGCGGCGGATCAGGGCCGGCGGGGCGCGGGACCATTTGCTCGGGGCGCACGCCGTCTCCGGTTTCGGTGACAGCTTCAAGACCGGCGGCAAGGTGGTGAAGAATGTCACCGGCTACGACCTCTGCAAGCTGCTGGCGGGGTCCTGGGGCACGCTGTCGGTCATGACCGAGGTCACGCTGAAGGTGATGCCCAAGCCCGAGGCGGAGCGGACGCTGCTGCTGCGCGGGTTAGATGAGGCCGTCGCCAACAAGGCGATGACGGCGGCGCTCGGTTCGCCCTTCGACGTCTCCGGTGCTGCGCATCTGCCGAAATCCGCGTTCCGCGCCAAGACCGATGGGCTCGGCGACATCGTGGGCCAGGACGAGGCGCTGACCGTGCTGCGGCTCGAGGGCATCACGGCGTCCGCCGTGCACCGCGCCGGCTCGCTGCGCCAATTGCTGGCGCCGTTTGGAACTGCGACGCTGATCGAGGATGCGGCCTCCGCTACGCTGTGGGCCACGATCCGCGACGTGTTGCCGTTCGCGGCCAGCGGCGCGCTCGGTGCCTGGCCGGTGTGGCGGATCGTCTGTCCGCCGGCGTCAGGCGCGGCGCTCGGGACCCAGTTGGCGCGCGAGACCGGGGGCGACGTGATCTACGATTGGGGCGGCGGGCTGATCTGGGCGGCGCTGCCGCCGCAGCCGGATGCGCATGCCCCGGCGGTGCGTGCGCGTGCGAATGCGTTCGGCGGGCACGCCACGCTGATCCGCGCGGCCGAGGATGTCAGGCGCAATGTCGACGTTTTCCATCCGCAGGTATCAGGCATTGCCGCGCTCAGCGAGCGGGTACGCGCCAGTTTCGATCCGAAGACCATTCTCAACCGGGGGCGCTTGAGACGGGACGCCGTGGCATGAAGACCGAATTCTCACTGGCGCAGCTCGCCGACCCCGACATCGCCGAAGCGGACAAGATCCTGCGCGCTTGCGTCCATTGCGGCTTCTGCACGGCGACCTGTCCGACCTATGTGCTGCTCGGCGACGAGCTCGATAGCCCGCGCGGCCGCATCTACCTGATCAAGGAGATGCTGGAGAAGGACCAGGCGCCGACGGCCGAGGTGGTCAAGCATGTCGACCGCTGCCTGTCGTGCCTGGCCTGCATGACGACATGCCCGTCAGGGGTGCATTACATGCACTTGGTCGACCAGGCCCGGGTCCGGATCGAGGAGCGCTATCAGAGGCCGCTCGCCGAGCGGCTGCTGCGCAAGGTGCTGGCCTTCGTCCTGCCGGATCCCCGGCGTTTTCGTGCGAGCATGGTGCTGGCGCGGCTGGCCCGCCCGCTCGCCGTCTTCCTGCCGACGCCGCGCCCCTCCGCCACGCCCGGACTGATCCAGCGCCTCAAGGCGATGCTGGCGCTGGCGCCGGACCGGCTGCCTGCTCCGGGCCCCGCTGCCGGCAGCGTGTTCGCGGCGCTCGGCAAGAGGCGCGGCCGGGTTGCGCTGCTGCAGGGCTGCGCCCAGCAAGTGCTGGCGCCGCGCATCAACCAGGCCGCCATCAGCCTTCTCACCCGCCACGGCATCGAGGTTGTCCTGGTCAGGGACGAGCAGTGCTGCGGCGCGCTGACCCATCATCTCGGCGACGACCATGATGCGTTGGCGCGGGCGCGCGCCAATGTCGCGGCGTGGCGGAAGGAAGCGGCCGGCGAAGGGCTCGACGCCATTCTGGTGACGGCGTCCGGCTGCGGCACCGTGATCAAGGATTACGGCTACCTGCTGCGCGAGGACTCTGCGTTTGCGGAAGATGCGGCGAAAGTGTCCGCGCTCGCCAAAGACATCACCGAATACGTCGCCGGTCTCGGATTGGAGCAGGTTGCGCGACAGGACGACATCGTCGTCGCCTATCACTCCGCATGTTCGTTGCAGCACGGGCAGAAAATCACGGGGCTTCCGAAAGAATTGCTTTCCAAGAATGGATTCGTGGTGAAAGATGTCCCCGAGAGCCATTTGTGTTGCGGTTCGGCAGGGACCTACAACATTCTCCAGCCCGAGCTTGCGGGCAGGTTGCGCGATCGCAAGATCGCCAACATCGCCAGCGTCAAGCCGGACATGATTGCCGCGGGCAATATCGGCTGCATGGTGCAGATTGCCAGTGGCACGTCAGTTCCGGTCGTACACACGATTGAGCTTCTCGATTGGGCTACGGGCGGCTCGCGGCCGGCATTGAACGCGCAGGTCTGAGCTTTCAAAGGCTGAGCCTTCAAGGCTGGTCTTTCGTCCGGAGGTGACGCTGAAGGCGCCCGATCGACCATTGTTCGGCGGCAACAGGAGGACCACGATGGCGAAAGCGAAGAAGAAGAAAAGCAAGAAGGCTAAAAAGGCCAAGAAGGCTGTAGCGGCGAAGAAGGCGGCCAAGAAGTCCGCGAAGAAGTCTGCCAAGAAATCCGCAAAGAAAGCGGCGAAGAAGGCGACGAAGAAATCTGCCAAGAAGGCAGCCCCGAAGAAATCTGCCAAGAAGGCTGCGGCTAAGCCAGCCAAGAAGGCTGCACCCAAGAAGGCCGCGAAGAAAACGGCACCGAAGAAGGCGAAGGCAGCTCCGGCTCCGAAGCCATCAGCACCGGTGGAAGCTCCGGCTCCCGAGCCTGCCGCCGAGACAAGCTGGGCGATGCCTTCGTCTTCTGCGGAACCGGCGCAGGCCGAGGGGCAGGGTTAGAGCCCCGACCCCTTCGTCTCCTCTGAAGTCGACTTGCAAACAGGAAGGTCGCGGCGCGGGCGCGCTGCGGCCTTTTTGCATCTTGCAGGGTGAATTCAGGCGCAGCTTCCCCCCCCCCGTTCTGATTCGTGGCCCGGGTGTCACTCCCCCTGACGACCACCGGACATACACGGGGCTCCCAAGCACTTTGGAATGCAAACAATGTGATCGAGAAGCCACACAGGCGGACAACCTTTTCGTGAAATCGTCAAAACGCCTAAAAAGTCAGCAGATGCCCGCGCTTTTTGCTTCACGGTTCATATCCCCCAATCCAGATTGTCGCAGTTATCAAATTTGCAATCAGGTCGAGTGACCCGGGGGGCTACCGGGATCCGACTGGGGTCTAGAACTGACGATGGGGATCGAAATGAAAAAAGTGGCTTTGTTGGCAACGGCGCTGGCAATGGTGACGACGGGTTCGGCTTTCGCGGCAGATCTGCGCGTGAAGGCATTGAAGGCCCCGCCGCCGCCGGCCTTTGATCCTTGGGATGTCGCCTTCGGCGCGGGCATCATGAGCGATTACATCTTCCGCGGTATCACCCAGTCGAACCATAAGCCGTCGGTTACGGCCTATTTCGAGCCGCGCTACAACGTCAACAAGGACCTCCAGCTCTACATCGGTACATCCGCCTCGAGCATCTCGTTCCCGAACCGCGCCGCGGCGGAAGTCGACATCTACGGCGGTATCCGCCCGACCTTCGGCATGTTCGCCTTCGACTTCGGTGTCTGGGGCTATCTCTATCCGGGCGGAAGCTGCTTCGGTTCGCAGGGCACCCTGGCGCAGGGCAATTGCGGCGGCGACATCGACTACTCGCAGGGCGCCATCGGCCTGCCGATCAACGGAAACTTCGCCAAGAAGGACGCGAGCTTCTTCGAAGCCTATGCCAAGCTGAACATCAACATCAACGACCAGTGGACGGTCGGCTTCAACGAGTATTATTCGCCGAACTTCCTGAACCTCGGCGCCTGGGGCAACTACGCCTCGATCACCGCCAAGTGGATCGCGCCGAGCACGACCTTCGGCGCCAGCGGAGTCGGCATGTATGTGTCGGGTGAGTTTGGCCGCCAGTGGCTCGGCACCTCCGACATCTTCTACGGCATCGCAGGCGATCCAGTGTACGCGAACGGCATCAAGGAGCCGAGCTACAACACCTGGAACGTCGGCGTCGGCTTCACCTACAAGGTGTTCACGCTCGATCTGCGCTACTACGACACCGACCTGAAGAAGGGCGATTGCAACGCCTTCACCAGCGACTTCACCGCGAAGTTCGACGGCAGCTTCACCGCCATCAATCCAGGCGGCTTCGGCTCCAACTGGTGCAGCGCGGCCGGCGTCGCCAAGCTCTCGTTCGATCTGACGGCGATGAGCAATCTGAAGTAAGTTTCGTCCCGAAACGGCTTAACGAGGGCGGCAGGGCAACCTGCCGCCCTTTTGCTTTGACGTTGTGGAAACGAACGTGGCGCGTGCAGGGCTCGATGTTTCTACATCGTCATGGCCGGGCTTGACCCGGCCATCCACGTCCCGCGGAGAACTTCAGAAGGACGTGGATGCCCGGGTCAAGCCCGGGCATGACGAGCGTGTGGGAGCGGCGGTTCGGACACGCCCATCGGGCGCGCAGGACATCCTTCGCGCCTCAGCCTGCCGCACTCGGCTCCTCCTCGGCCGGCGCGCCGCCGCCGAGGACGTGGATCGCGCCGTCCTTCACCAGCGCGATCTTGCGCGTGTGGAAGGCGTCGAGCGTCGAGCGGTGGCCGATCGAGACGATGGTGGCCTGCGGCAGCTTCTCCGCCAGCAGGCGGTAGAGACGGGCCTCGGAGGGTTCGTCCAGCGACGCGGTCGCCTCGTCCAGGAACAGATAGTCCGGCGCATGCAACAGCGCGCGGGCGAGCCCGAGGCGCTGCTGCTCGCCGAGCGAAAGCATCCGATTCCAGTGACCGCTCTCGTCGAGCCGCTTTGCCAGCCGCGGCATGCCAACCGCGTTCAACGCCTCCGCGATCTTGTCGGGTCCGATCGCGCCATGCTCTGCCGGGTAGATCACGGCGTCGCCGAGCGGGCCGATCGGAAAATATGGCCGCTGCGGCAGCATCATCAGCCTGGCGTTTCCAGGGATGGCGATGGTCCCGGTGCCGAACGGCCAGATTCCGGCGATGGCCCGGAACAGCGTCGATTTCCCCGAGCCTGACGGCCCGGTCACCAGCACCCGTTCGCCCGGCTCGATCGCGATTGCATTGGCGGCCACCAGCGGCTCGCCGTTTGGCAGCTTTACGAGCAGCTGCTCGAGCCCGATTGCCGCGTTGCTTGATGGTGCGATGGCGACGGCTGGCTCGCGCGCCGCGGTCTCTGCGACCGAACTGACCGACATCTCGAAGCCATCGAGGCGGGCGATCACCGAGCGCCATTCCGCGAGCGAGCGATAGGCCGAGACGAAGAAAGAGAGCGCATCCTGTACGCTGCTGAATGCCGAGCCGGTCTGCATCATGTCGCCCAGCTGGATTCTCTTGGCGAAGTAAGCCGGAGCCACCACCACATAGGGAAAGATCACGGCAGCCTGGCCGTAGCTTGCCGTGAAGGCGGTCAGACGCTTGGTCCTGCTCATGATCGCGTACCAATTGCCGATGACGAAACCGAAGCGTTGCAGCAGATTTCCTCGCTCGGCGCTCTCACCCTTCAAGAGGGCGATCTGCTCGGAATTTTCCCGCACGCGGATCAGGTTGAAGCGGAAGTCGGCCTCGAAGCGCTGCTGCTCGAAATTGAGGTTGATGAGCGGGGAGCCGATCCAGTGCGTCAGCGCCGTACCCAGGATCGCGTAAACCAGAGCACACCAGACCAGAAAACCGGGGACGACGATGTCCGTGCCGTAGATGTGCAGCGGTGCCTTGTCTGACAGGCCCCAGAGGATGACGACAAACGAGGCGAGCGTGACGACCGACGACAGCAGCCCCAGCCCAAGGGTCAATGTCTGTTCGACGAAGCTCTTGACGTCCTCGGTGATACGCTGGTCCGGGTTGTCGGCGGCGTCGCCCTTGAGCTGCATGCGGTAATGCGTCGGACCATTGAGCCATTCGGCGAGGTAATGCTGCGTGAGCCATCGCCGCCAACGGATCTGGAGCCACTGGTTCAGGTAGAGCTTGTAGACCGCCAGCGCGACGAAGGTGAAAGCAAGGACGAGGAAGATCCAGATCTCTCTGACGAAGCGGTCCAGTTCATATCCCTGGATCGCACTGAAGAACCGGTTCTGCCACTGACTGACGAGAACATTGATCGCGACCAGCGCCAGCTCCAAGGCAATGACGGCGGCGAGCAGGCCGCGGCCCGCCCATTTGTCCTCCGACCGGAAATAGGGGATCGCGATTCGCCAGACGATCGCGAGGGTGGCGCTGATGTTCTTCACCGAGCTGGGTCTCCTCAGGGCATGTGCATAACGGCCCAGAGCCAAATGGCTGAGGCAATGGCGGAAACGGGCGCGCTTAGACTAAAGTCGCAAGGTCTGCAATTTGCGTTGGATTGTCGCAGGCCGCGACCTTAGCATGGGCTTCGACGGCCCGGGGCGGGGTGCTCCGGGATTTCTCGCGCTTGTGAGCGGACGGGAACCGCCCGCAGCGCGAGGACTTCGCGTCCAGCTTGGGGTTTACGCTTTTGGCGTCAAGCAGGAACGGCTCTCCACGCGGGCCGCCTGCTGCAACATGCGTGGGGAGAATGACTATGTGGAATCAGATCTATGATCCGCTGAACAGCCCGGTGCTGTCGACCATTGCGGCGGCGGTGCCCGTCGTCACGCTGCTGGTCCTGATCGCGAGCGGCCGCGTCCAGGCCCACATCGCGGCCATCGTCGCCGTGATCGTGGCGAACCTGATCACGATCTTCGTCTTCACCATGCCGGCCAACATGTCGATCCGCGCCTCGGTGCTGGGCATCGTCACCGGCTTCTTCCCCATCGGCTGGATCGTCCTCAACGTCATCTTTCTCTACCAGGTGACCGTGAGTACCGGACGCTTCGAACTGCTGAAGCGCGCCGTCGGCGGCGTCACCGAGGACCGGCGGCTGCAATTGCTGCTGATCGCGTTCTCGTTCGGCGCGTTCTTCGAGGGCGCCTCGGGCTTCGGCACGCCGGTCGCGATCACCGGCGCGGTGCTGATCGGGCTCGGCTTCTCGCCGCTCGCAGCGTCCGGCCTGTCGCTGATCGCCAACACCGCACCGGTCGCCTATGGCGCGCTGGGCACGCCGATCCAGGGCCTGTCTTCGGTCACGGGGCTCGATCCCTACATTCTCGGCGCCATGGTCGGCCGGCAATTGCCGGTGTTCTCGCTGATTGTGCCGTTCTGGGTGGTTTGGGCGTTCGCGGGTTGGAGGGGCATGAAGGACGTCTGGCCGGCGATCCTCGTCACTGGCCTGTCGTTCGCGATCCCGCAATTCGTGATTTCGAACTACATCAATCCCTGGATCGTGGACATCGGGGCGTCGCTGATCTCGATGGGGGCGCTGATCCTGTTCCTGAAGGTCTGGCAGCCGAAGCAACTCTGGCTGTCGCCGGCGCTGCGCGGCCGCGACGAATCCGCCGCCACCATGGCGGCGGCAAGACCGCTCGACAAGACGCCGCTCACGCAGAGCGAGATGTTCAACGCGCTGTTGCCGTGGATCATCGTCTGCATCGTGATGCTGATCTGGGGTAACGGCGGCTTCAAGGCCTGGGCGAATTCGATCTTCGTCTGGAACTATCCGGTGCCCGAACTGCATCAGATGATCAACAAGGTGCCGCCGGTGGCGGCCAAGCCGACGCCGGAGGCCGCGGTGTTCGGCTTCACCTACCTGTCCTTCACCGGAACGGGCATGTTGATCGCGGCGATCATCTCCGGCTTCCTGATGGGCGTCGGTCCCGGGAGGCTCCTGACCGAGTACGGCCGGACCATCCGGCTGTGCGCGATCTCGCTGATCACGATCTCGGCGATGCTCGCGATCGGCACCTTGACGCGCCTGTCCGGCGTCGACGCAACGCTCGGCCTCGCCTTCGCCGCCACCGGCGTGCTCTATCCCTTCTTCGGCACGCTGCTCGGCTGGCTCGGTGTGGCGCTGACGGGATCGGACACCGCCTCCAACGTGCTGTTCGGAAACCTGCAGAAGATCACCTCCGAACAGCTCGGCCTGTCGCCGATTTTGATGGCTGCGGCGAACTCATCGGGCGGCGTGATGGGCAAGATGATCGACGCGCAGTCGATCGTGGTCGCCTCCACCGCCACCAATTGGTACGGCCATGAGGGCACGATCCTGCGCTTCGTGTTCTGGCATTCGATCGTGCTGGCCTGTCTCGTCGGTGTGCTCGTGACGTTGCAGGCCTATGTCTGGCCGTTCACGGCGCTGGTGCTGAAGTAGCGGCCTACGCCAAAGCTGTGATGCAAATCCCCGCGAGGTTCGCCTTGCGGGGATTTTTGCATCTGCACGAATCTTCTCAAGGCCGCCGCTGTCTTATAGAAGGTGCGGCAAGTCAGCTCGGTCGAGAGGTCTCATGGTTTCGCGTCTGCGATTGGTGTGTGCGACGATTGCATTGCTCGCGATGTCCACGCTCGTGCATGCCCAGGAAGGGTTCCCCTTCGGCACCGAGATGACGCTGGAAGCGTTGCCGCAAGCAGGCTCCAAGCGGATTCCGAACATCGAGATCGGCGACAATGGCGAGGTCTTGCTCGAGCTCTGGTGCAAGGGCGGCAAGGGTCAGTTCTCGGTCGCCGGCAATACGGTGATCTTCGTGCCCCGCCAGATCCAGGACCGCAACTGCCCGCCTGCGCGGGCGCAGGCCGATGACGAGCTCGTGGCCGCACTAAGCAGTGTCGAGACCTGGAAGCGTCAGGGCGACATGCTCACGCTGATCGGCCCGAAGTCGCTGCGCTTTCGGACGACGGGGAATTAGCGTCGTTCCTTTTTCCCGGACAAGGCGCGTCGCGTAAGCGATGCGCCGTATAGCCGGGGCCCAGTTTCTTAGTTGCAATTCTGCTTGTGGCCTCTGGGCGCCGGCTCTGCAGCGCATCGCGCTGCGTCCGGGGCACGATCGTCATCGGCCTACTTCCACACCGACTTGTCGGCGTCCCAGCGCTGGCCCTTCAGCTCCTTGGCGAGCGCGTCGATCGAGCCGTTGTCGTCGGGCAGCTCGCCTTCCTCGTCGATCGAGGTGCCGTCGGAGAGGTTCAGCTTCGCGCCGCTGCTTTCGTCGGCGGTCGTGGTCACGGGGCTGCCGATCCAGAGCATGAGCTTGTCGGTGGTGCCGGGCTTGTCGGGCGAGACCAGGCCTGCGACCTCGATCGTGTCGGTCAGCTCCAGCGCCGGAAAATCCGGGTTCGGCCGCTTGAACACCAGCTTGAGCTTGCCGGTGGCGGGGTTGAAGCTTTGCGAGACCGGCTTTGCTGCGAGAGTTCGGCTCAGGACGTTCGCAACGGTGGTCGACAGCTTGGTGCGGTTGATCTTGTCGCCCTCGCGCCAATCGGCAGCAGTGAAGCGGATGGTGCGGTCCATCTCGGTCAGCCCAGCGGTCCAGCCGGCGGCGGTGACGCCTGGCATCGCCTTGAACTTCGCCAGCAGCGCGCCGGCCCGCTCGGGATCGACCGACATGTTGATGGTCTGCTCGCCGGCGCGCAGCGCATCGCAGCCGACGGTGAGGCTGGTCAGGGCGACCTCGACGTCCTGGCCCTTCAGGCTCTTCAGGAAATCGGTCGCCGCATCCAGCTTGACCTTGACTGCGATCGCTTCGGGCGAGACGTCGGTGAAATCCTTCGGCTGCGCCGTGATGCCGTCGTCGGAGGTCTGGTTGTCCTGAAATTCCCTCTCGCTGAGATCGGAATTGTCGGGCGAGGTGACCTCGGTCACCATTTGGCCGATGCTGATCTGGCCGCGGAACTCGAACGTGTCGCCGTTCTGCTTGCGCAGCAGCTTGACGCTGACGGGCGCCTTTTCGCTCATGCTCTGGGTGGTGCCGGTCAGGTTCTGGCCCGCGACCTGCAAATTAACGACGAAGCGGTCCTTGCGATCGGAATTCTTCGCGACCGGATAGCAGACGTCGAGCACGGCCGCGGTGAGCGTCTTGCCCTGGCGCGTCTCCTTCAGGATCACGTCGGCATTGCCGTCCATCAGCCCGTCGATCGAGGTGAAATAGCGCGTCTCGGTGCCGCCGGGCGTCGTGGCCTTGGGCGACAGCTTCATCTGGGCGGATGCGGGATGTGGCGAGGTGGCAAGCAGAGCCGCCAGGACAAATGCCGGGACAACTGTTGGGCAAACCAGAAGCGCGCGCATCGACGAACCCTCGATCAATAGAATCGGCGCGCCACCGTAGTGGGTTTTGGCTGCCGGTTGAATCGGAAAGCGGAAGGGCAGGGTCGGCAAAAAAGAAGGCCGCCCGGAGGCGGCCTTCATAACGCTGCAATGGAAGAAGAGGCTTAGAAGCCGCCCATGCCGCCGCCGGCCGGCATGGCGGGCGGGGCGTCCTTCTTCGGCATCTCGGCGACCATGGCCTCGGTGGTGACCAGCAGGCCGGCCACGGAGGAGGCGTCCTGGAGCGCGGTGCGCACCACCTTCGCGGGATCGATGATGCCCTTCTCGACCATGTCGACATAGTCCTCGTTCTGGGCGTCGAAGCCGAAGGTCTCGGACTTGTTCTCCAGAATCTTGCCGACGACGATCGAGCCTTCGATGCCGGCGTTTTCGGAGATCTGGCGGACCGGAGCTTCCAGCGCCTTCAGCACGATGTTGATGCCGGCCTGGACGTCGGCATTGTCGTTGGACAGGCGGCCGACCGCCTTCTTGGCGCGCAGCAGCGCGACGCCGCCGCCGGGAACGATGCCTTCCTGCACCGCGGCGCGGGTGGCGTTGAGGGCGTCCTCGACGCGGTCCTTCTTCTCCTTGACCTCGATCTCGGTCGCGCCGCCGACGCGGATCACCGCGACGCCGCCGGCGAGCTTGGCGAGACGCTCCTGGAGCTTCTCACGGTCGTAGTCCGAGGTGGTCTCCTCGATCTGCGCCTTGATCTGGCCGACGCGCGCCTCGATGTCGGGCTTCTTGCCGGCGCCGTTGACGATGGTGGTGTTCTCCTTGTCGATCACCACCTTCTTGGCGCGGCCGAGCATCTTCACCGTGACGTTCTCGAGCTTGATGCCGAGCTCCTCGGAGATGAGCTGGCCGCCGGTCAGGATCGCGATGTCCTCGAGCATGGCCTTGCGGCGGTCCCCGAAGCCCGGCGCCTTGACGGCCGCGACCTTGAGGCCGCCGCGCAGGCGGTTGACGACCAGCGTGGCCAGTGCCTCGCCCTCGACGTCCTCGGCGATGATGACGAGCGGCTTGCCCGACTGCACCACGGCTTCGAGCACGGGCAGCATGGCCTGCAGGCCCGAGAGCTTCTTCTCGTGCAGGAGGATGTAGGCGTCCTCGAGCTCGGCGGTCATCTTCTCGGCATTGGTGACGAAGTAGGGCGACAGATAGCCGCGGTCGAACTTCATGCCCTCGACGATGTCGACCTCGGTGTCGAGCGACTTGTTCTCTTCGACGGTGATGACGCCCTCGTTGCCGACCTTCTGCATCGCCTGGGCGATCATCTTGCCGATGGCGGCGTCGCCGTTGGCCGAGATGGTGCCGACCTGGGCGACCTCGGAGGAGGCCGCGACCGGCTTGGCACGCTTCTCGATGTCCTTGATCACGGCCGCAACCGCTGTGTCGATGCCGCGCTTGAGATCCATCGGGTTCATGCCGGCGGCAACTGCCTTGGCGCCTTCGCGCACGATGGCCTGGGCGAGCACGGTCGCGGTGGTGGTGCCGTCGCCGGCGAGGTCGTTGGTCTTGGAGGCGACCTCACGCACCATCTGGGCGCCCATGTTCTCGAACTTGTCCTCGAGCTCGATCTCCTTGGCGACGGTGACGCCGTCCTTGGTGATGCGGGGCGCGCCGAAGCTCTTCTCGATGACGACGTTGCGGCCCTTGGGGCCGAGCGTCACCTTGACGGCGTTGGCGAGAATGTCGACGCCGCGCAGCATGCGATCGCGCGCGTCTCCGGAAAACTTGACGTCTTTGGCAGCCATTTCTGCAATCCCTCGTGTTTCGTGATGTGTCTTGCCGCTGGTTCGGAACGATGGATGCCCGGATCGTCCGATCCGGGCATGACATTCAGCGGCTGTTCAGGCGGACGGCCTTAGGCCAGAACGCCCATGATGTCCGACTCCTTCATGATCAGGAGCTCTTCATTGTCGATCTTGACCTCGGTGCCCGACCACTTGCCGAACAGCACGCGGTCGCCGACCTTGAGGTCGATCGGGATCAGCTTGCCGGTCTCGTCGCGGCCACCGGGGCCGACGGCGACGATTTCGCCCTGGGACGGCTTTTCCTTGGCGGTGTCGGGAATGATGATGCCGCCCTTGGTCTTTTCCTCGGCGTCGATACGTTTGACCACGACACGGTCATGCAGCGGACGAAATTTGGATTTAGCCATGACGTTTCCCTTTGGAGGCTCGCTTCGGAAGTAGTGGAAGTGGGTGGGGCGGCGCTTCCGTCCAACCTCTCCCCGAGGACCGAACGGCGCGCTTAGCAATCGGGCTTTCCGAGTGCTAATAGTGCGCCCGGAAATATGGCTTGGCCGCGATCCTGTCAAGCAAAGGTGGTTAAGCGATTGTTGAGGCGGATATAGGATGGTGGCATTGGAAACTCGTTCGGGGCATCGGCGTATCAAAGGACGTCATTGCTCCGGCAGCGATTTTGCGCTTGGCTGCGGGAGGGGTGCGGCCGTGGTCTTGTTGGGGGGAATGCCATGATCAGTTCAGCTCACGCGCGCACGGTGGCCAATCTTGCCGCCGCCTCCTGTCTGGCGCTGCTGCTGGGCGCCTGCGGTGGCGGCTTCAGCCTGCCGTCCTTGACGTCCTCCCCACCGCCGCCCGCGGCCGAACCGGGCGTCGCTCCCGAAATGCCCGCAACGATCCGCGCCGACGAGATCGTCGGCCGCTGGGGTCTCGCCTCGTTCCAAAATCCGGCCGATCGCGCCCGCACCGAAGCCGCGGCCAGGGCCCAGTGCAGGAATCCCTACGTGATCACCGCTGGTTCCTCCGGCGGCGTCATCATGCATCTGGCCGACCAGGCGACCCCGCAGGAGCTGCGGCTGAAGGGCTCGCCCAGCGGCAAGAATTATATCGGTCCCGCCGGTCCCACCCCCGGCGATCAGGACCGCGAAATCGTATCCTTCGACGGTCGCGTGCTGATCACCCGCTTCATCGACAAGGACGCTGCCGTCCGCTACGGCAATATGGTCTACGTCCGCTGCGCGCCGCGGGCGTGATCGGGTTCCGGCCTGACCACGCGTCATTGCGAGCGCAGCGAAGCAATCCAGACTTGTCTCCTCGGAAGCAGACTGGATTGCTGCGTCGCTTCGCTCCTCGCAACGACGGAGACAACAAAAAACGCCGGCCCCCAGGGCCGGCGTTTTGCATCGTCTCTATCTCGCGTCCGCTCAATCGAACAGCGCGTCGATGTCGTCCTGCGAGGCATGGCCGACATCGCCGGCGAGCTTCGGGCCGTTGAGAAGCTTCTCTTCTTCGGTGCGGTTATCGACATGCGCATGCGCGGGCACATGGGCCTTGATCGCGTCGACGCCGCCCCAGATCTCCATCATCGCATTGATGTGCTGCTCGATGAATTTCATCGTGCCCATGACCTTGCTGATGCGCTGACCGGTCAGGTCCTGGAAGTTGCAGGCTTCGAAGATCGAGATGACGCGTTCCTGGATGTCGTCGGCGAGTCGCTTCTGCTGATCGGCCGATTGCACCTTGGACATCGCGCTGGCTGCCTGGTCGATCGACTCGGCGGCTTCGAGAATCTGCTGGGTCGCCTGCTCGGTGCCGCCGACGACTGCGCCGAGTTCGCCATTGACCTTGGCCATCTCGCCGCCGTCGAAGCTCTTGCCGTGCAGCGTCGCGATCTCGCGCTTGGTGCGATCGATGGCGTCGTGAATGAGGTCGAGCTCGACCTTCAACTTCTCGCACTGCTCGATCTGCGCACGATAGGTCTCGAGCATGGTGCGGGCTTCGGCAAGCTCGTGTGCCGTGGAGGCGTCGATCGCCGCCATGGCTGCGCTGCCGGACAGCGGGGCCGCCGTGATGCCCTTCGCCATCTGGGCGCGGATCGCGCGCAGCTCGGCCATGATCTCGCTGTGCATCGGCCCTGCCTCTTCAGTTACGTCTAGAATGGGCATCTCGCCACCAGCGATATCCTCGACACGAAAACGTTTGCGGTGAACAGCCATCAGGACACTCCCCCACCTCACTCACGCGTCTTTGTAGGCAGAAGCGATTTAACACGAAGTTCACAGCCGGAACTGTTGTGGTTGCGCCGCGCGACACTGCGCAAAGAAGCGATTAACCATGGCCGCGCCGCGTTCATCGAAAATAAACGCTGATCGCCGAATTGGCCCGCGCCTGACGACGTGGTGAATCCAAACGGCGTTCCTGTTTACCAAACAAAACGGCTTTTGCCTTTTATTGACCACGTCGCGGCGGCCGATCAGCCAGGCGCTCTCCACGACGCATGTGATCTAGACGAAACAGTACAGAGTACGTCGATGTTCAAGAAAATGTCTGTCGCGCTGCTCGGCAGCGCTTGCACCTTCATGGCCGGCACGAACGGCGCCAGCGCCTTCGACAACACGGTGCCGAACGATCCGCCTGCAGTGCTCTATGCCCCGCAAGTGCCGCCGGCGCCGGTACGTGTCGCCTCCAACGCGAACCTGGGCGGCGGCTTCATCGAGTTCCTCTTCGGCGACGGCCCGGGCCGCGGTCCGGCCTATGCGCCGGAGCGACCGGTGTATCAGCAGCAGCCGGCCTATTATGACCAGCGCCGTCTGCCGCCGATGAGCGAGCCGCAGATGCAAGGCGGATATCAACAAGGCGCGCTGCAGCAGGAGGCGGTCGATCCGCGGCAGCGTCCGTTCGATCCCAAGTTCGAGAAGCAACTCGTTGACTATAGCGGCAAGGAAAGTCCCGGCACGATCGTGGTCGATACGCCGAACAAGTACCTCTATCTCGTCGAGGGCAATGGCCGGGCGATGCGCTACGGCATCGGCGTGGGGCGTCCCGGCTTCACCTGGTCCGGCGTGAAGTCGATCACGGCCAAGCGCGAATGGCCGGCCTGGACGCCGCCGGCGGAAATGCTGGCGCGCCGACCGGATCTGCCCCGCCACATGGAAGGCGGTCCTGAAAATCCGCTCGGGGCGCGCGCGATGTATCTCGGCTCGACGCTCTACCGCATCCACGGCTCCAACGAGCCCTGGACCATCGGCACCAACGTCTCCTCCGGGTGCATCCGCATGCGCAACGAGGACGTCATCGACCTCTACGGCCGCGTCAATGTCGGCACCAAGGTCGTGGTGATGTGAGGCGCCATACGCTCGATGCGGGCCGTCAACTCGGCATTCGCGCCGGGTGGGCGGCATCGAAGGCGTGCGTGCCTCCGGCGCACGCCTTCAGCTGGGTCTAAACTCGCTGGCGGTGCCGCGTCGACCCCATTCGCGGGGAAACGGAGCAGCGCCGACGAGTTGACGGAGGGGAATGCGGTGCGCCAGCGGAGCGGTTCAGCCGCCGTGCCGACAGCTCCGCCTTCCTGACACGTTCGTGCAATCCTTCCAGCTCGCACAATTCGGTGATGAGATGTGTCGTCGCGTCGGTCAAGGTTGCAATGCGCTGCTGAAGTGAACTCATCATTAAACCCCCGACTATAGCCAAGAACGGCAGGGTGTGTGGCATGAGCAATGTGTTCTTCGAGTTGAACACCCATGTCCGCATTTGGAAATCCGGGACTCTACGGCCGCGCGTGTCCGAAGGCCGTTTCGCTTTTCATGGTGAACTCAGGCACGTCGGGCAACGTCAGCTCAGGGAAGTCCAATAGCGCACACATTAGTCATACTATATCGAACGGCTTCGCCTGCATGTGGCAAAGGCAGTTGAGCTGAGCGCAAAAGAAAACGGCCGCCGAGAAGGCGGCCGTTCCACATCTACGGGATGATTGCTCACGCGTAATCGCTGCCGCCATCGTCGTCGCCGCCAAAGTCGCTGTCGGCCACGTCCATGTTGTCACCGTTATCGTCGTAGTGCTGATCGTTGTTGTTCCGATCGTCGTTCGACGCCTGGTCGAAGAAGCCCTGGCGGGAATCGCCCTTGGAGCCGATGTCGTTGAGGCCGGCGTCGCGCGCCAGCGATCCGCTGGACTGGTCGCTGCCGCCCCAGGGGCTTCCACCAGCGCTGCGGTCGCCGAGCGCATTGGTGTCGCCAAAAGCCTGCTGATGCGGTCCGCCCATCATACCGCGGATGCTGGACAGCAGCAGCGAGCCGCCGACTACGCCAGCGGCCGCCGCCGCTGCCGTGCCGAGGAACGAGCCGCCACCACCGCCGGCCGGCGGCGCGCCATAGCCCTGGCCGGGACCTTGGCCGTAAGCCTGTCCGTAAGGCGGCTGGCCGTAACCCGGCTGGCCCTGTTGCATCGCCTGGCCGGTATTCCACAGGGGCCGCGAATCGCGCGGCGGCACGTTCGGGACCGAGCCGCGCGACGGGCCGCCGCCGAACAGCGTGTCACGCATGGTGTCGAGAAAGCCGCCGGACTGCGCCTGCTCGGGCGCCTGGCCCGCTTCCAGCTCCTGGATGCGGTTATGGGCGCGCTTCAGCGCTTCGTCCTGCAGCAGCGTAGTCTGCACCAGTGCGTAGACCGCGCCGGGCGCCTTGCGCAGCCCCTCGGAGATCGCGGCGGTCGCGTCCGGATCGCGCGGTGCGTTTTCCAGCTTTGAAAGCCGGTCGAAAAGGTCGTCAACGAGCTGGCGTTCCTGCGGCGTCATGATCTCTCTCCTTCGCGCAAAACCAAGCGCGCAGGAGATGTAGGGTTCCATTGTGGCCCCAACAGTGCCGGCCGGATTAAATTTCGGTATGCGACAAGCTGCCTCGCAAGGCTGCTTTGACCGATTTCACTCGAGCGTGACGCCGCTGTCTGCCAATAGACGTGGGAAGGCATCGCCGGCGAGATAGGCGTGCTCGCGTTCGCGAACCTCCGTCATCGGGTCGAGGCCGACGAGGATCTCGTCGACGAAGCCGGGGTGGCACATCACGAGACCGCCATCCGGCAGGCCGTCCAGAAACTGCCGCATCAACTCGCCGAAATCAGCGGCGCGGGTGAAGTCGTAGGCGCCGGCAAAGCCGGGGTTGAAGCTGAGCCCGGCACCCGCGGCGCGGCGGCGGAATTGCGCGCTGAGGATGTCGAGCACCATGGCCTTCGGCGAGGCCAGCCGCTGTCTGAGCGGCAGATCGCGGCCGCCCTGACGCACCCAGGCATTTGGCGCACCGTCGCTGACGGCATCGATGAAGCCGTCCCGCACCTGCGGATAGAGCTGCACATGCTGGTGACCGTCGACGAAGTCGGGCGCGCGTCCGAATGCTTCCATGAAGGCCGTCAGCTGCGCCTTGACCTCGTTGCGGATGAATTCGCGGTCGAGCCGCCGCGTCAAGCCGGCGCGCAGCAGTTTTGGAAACGGCATGAACATGTCGCCGTCCAGAGGACGGAAGTGCATGGTCAGCGGCCGGAACGGGGCCGACAGCGTCACGTGCAGTCCGATCGCGCAGCGCGGGCTCGACTTGGCTGCCGCGTCCAGCGCCTCGATCTCGCCGCGCCCGATCGC
This sequence comes from Bradyrhizobium sp. CCGE-LA001, assembly GCF_000296215.2. Lineage (NCBI taxonomy): Bacteria > Pseudomonadati > Pseudomonadota > Alphaproteobacteria > Hyphomicrobiales > Nitrobacteraceae > Bradyrhizobium > Bradyrhizobium sp. CCGE-LA001. The sequence goes on from NZ_CP013949.1 coordinate 1,302,105, forward strand.
AGGTCCCACCATCATCACCGAGGTGGCGTTGAGGCGGCCGCGTTCGATCAGGTCGCGGATGGCGCGATTGACGCCCGGGCTGATGCCGTAATCGTCGGCGCAGAGCCAGATTCGCCGCAGGCGTGCGGCCGCATTCATTCGGCCGCCGTCCTCTTCGAGGCGTCGTCCGCCTTGTCGGTCTCGAAGTGCTTTTCGCTGTGCTCGGCCACGAAGTAGATCGGGCGCGCCTTCAGCTCGGAGAGGATCTTGCCGATATATTCGCCGACGATGCCGATCATGATGAGCTGCACGCCGCCGATCGTCATCAGGCCGATCACGAGCGAAGGATAGCCGGGCACCTGCTTACCGGTCGTGAACACCTCCCACAGGATCGAAAGGCCGAACAGGAAGGCGCCTCCGGCGAGGATGACGCCGAGCAGGCTGGCGAAGCGCAGCGGCGCCACCGAGAACGAAGTCAGGCCCTCGATCGACAGGCCGAGCAGGCTGGCGGCGTTGAAGGTGGTGACGCCATGGGCGCGTGCCGCCGGTTCGTAGTCGACGCGAATCTGGCGGAAGCCGATCCAGCTGGCCAGGCCCTTGAAGAAGCGGTTGCGCTCGGGCAATTGCCGCAGGGCGGCGACCGCGCGCGGCGAGAGCAGGCGGAAGTCGCCGGCGTCCTCCGGAATCTTCTGCCGCGCGCCCCAATTGATCAGCGCGTAGAAGCCGTGCACGGCGACGCGGCGCAGGAAGGGCTCGTTGTCGCGATGCGCCTTGGCGGTGTAGACGACGTCGTAGCCGTCATCGATCCAGTGCCGCACTAACTGCTCGATCAGGGCCGGCGGATGCTGGCCGTCGCCGTCCATGAACATGACGGCGCCGAGCCGGGCATGGTCGAGGCCGGCCATCAGCGCCGCCTCCTTGCCGAAATTGCGCGAGAGCGAGACCACCTGGACGCCGATCGCGTCGGCCGGAAGGCTGCGGGCGATCGACAGCGTCGCGTCCTTGCTGCCGTCATCGACATAGACGACCTCGCAAGCCAGGCGATAGCTCTGGCGCAAGGTTTTCGCGAGCTCGCAGATCCGTTGGTGCAGGGCGGCAAGGCCCGCCGCCTCGTTGTAGACGGGGACGACAATCGACAGTCCCTTCGCGGCGGCGCCGGCCGCTGTGGTCGTCATGCCGGATACGTCAGAGCCCAGCGTCATCGATCAAGGTTCCAGATGCCTTCAGGTCTTCTCGACAGCATATGGTAGCTGCCGTTTGCTGTCGCTACGCTGAACGAAACCGGGTTCACCGCCGCAGGAACGCTTCGAGCTTGGCGAACAGCGGGTTCTCCCGGTCGAACACGTAGTCGAGCGAAACCACCGAGACGGTCTCGGCGCCATGCTCGCGCAGGAAGCTCGCCAGCGCGTAGAGCTGCCCTGGAGGGCAGTGCAGCGTTAACATGCCTGACGAGGTCGGTCCGCCAAACGGGGCCTCGACGCCGAACCGGCTATGGGCCTCGCCGAGCAGGGCGGCGTCGCACTGCCGGAAGCGGGTGCGGACCTCGCGATATTTGTTGGCCCGCGCCCGCGCCGCGATGTGATCGAGAATGATGCGCGCGGTCTCCCGCGCCTGCGGCGACCAGTCGGCATCTTTCGACGCGACCAGATTGGCCTGGCTGCGCAGGATCACGCCGTCGTCGAGCACCCGCAAGCCATTGGCGGCGAGCGTGGCGCCGGTCGTGGTGATGTCGACGATCAGCTCGGCGCTGCCGGCCGCGGGCGCCCCTTCGGTCGCGCCGGCGCTTTCGACGATGCGGTAATCGGTGATGCCGTGGCTCTGGAAGAAAGCGCGGGTGAGATTGATGAACTTGGTCGCGACCCGCATCCGCATGTGATGCTGCTCGCGGAAGCCGGTGGTGACGTCGTCGAGGTCGGCCATGGTGCGGACGTCGATCCAGGCCTGCGGCACCGCGACGACGACGTCGGCATAGCCGAAGCCGAGCCCTTCGATCAGGGACACGCGGTTGTCGGCATCGGCGATGGTCTCGCGCACCAGATCTTCGCCGGTGACGCCGAGATGCGCAAAGCCGCGCGACAATTGCGAGGCGATCTCGCTCGCCGAGAGATAGGCGACCTCGACATTGTCGAGGCCCGCGATCGTGCCGCGATAGTCGCGGGCGCCGCCGGCCTTCGACAGCTTGAGCCCGGCGCGGGCAAAGAACGCTTCGGTGTTTTCCTGAAGGCGGCCCTTGGAGGGAACGGCCAGAACGAAAGGCCCGCTCATAGCTTAAGCTCCCACCTTGCGGCCGATCCTGGTCAGCGCGTCCACCCAGACCGAGAACCCGACCGCGGGGATCGGCTCGACTGATCCGAGCTGTGTCATCAGTCCGTCATAGCGGCCGCCGGCGACCAGCGGCTCGGTGCCGTTGCCCCTGTGATGCAGTTCGAATTCGAAGCCGGTGTAATAGTCGAGCCCGCGTCCGAATGCGGTCGAAAAGCGCGCCAGCTTCACGTCGATGCCGCGCGCCGCCATGAAGCCGACCCGGCTTTCGAACTGGTCGATCGCAGCCGTGAGATCGAGCTTGGCGTCCGCGGTGAGTGCGCGCAGTTCCGCGACGGCGTCGTCGGGATTGCCCGATATCGAGAGGAAGCGCTTGAGCACGGTGATGGCCTCGCGCGGCAGCGCGCCGCCCTTGAGGGTCGATTGCTCGAGGAAGCGGTCGGCGATCTCGGCCGTGGTGCGGCCGCCGACATTGGTGGTGCCGGCGATCGACATCAGATCGGTGACGAAGGCCAGCGCCGCCTTGCGGTCGGAGCCGGCAAGCGCGGCGAGCACGCCCTCATATTCGCTGCGGGTCGCGGTGGTTGCAGCCGTGAGCCGCTCCAGATCCTGCTCCAGGCTGATCTTGCGCTTGAAATCCTTGATCAGGCGACGGCGCCAGACCGGATAGAGATCCAGCGCGTCGAGCAGGGCATTGAACAGCGCGACGTCGCCGGTGCGAATCTCGACGTCGCCCACGCCGAAGGCCGCGGTCGCCTCGAGCGCCAGCGCCAGCATCTCGGCGTCCGCCGCGGCGCGGTCCTGGCGGCCGAAGGATTCGATGCCGGCCTGGAGGAATTCGCTGGCTTGGCGGCTGCGGTAACGAAACACCGGGCCGAGATAGCTGAAGCCGGCCGGTTGGCCGGCTTGGGGAGAGGCGAGGTAATCGCGCGCCACGGGAATGGTCAGGTCCGGGCGCAGGCAGAGCTCCTCGCCGGAGAGGTCCGTGGTCAAGTACAGGCTCTTGCGGATGTCTTCGCCGGAGAGGTCCAGGAACGGCTCGGCCGGCTGCAGGATCGCGGGCTCGGCCCTGACATAGCCCGCCTGCGCGAACGACAAGAGCAGCGTATCCGCCCAGGCGGAGCCGGCAGCATCTGAGGTGGCAGTCGCGGTCATAACGGGGTCCATCGTCCCGGTGGAACCGGGCAGGGAGGGAAGTTGCGCAGCCCTTAGCATGGCCGATAGGCGGTTTCGACCTCCAAAGGATCAATCGCTTAACAGGCGGGCAATGCCGGGATCAGGCGGACTTGCCCCAATCGCCGAAGACTGCCTGCACCAGCGCCAAGGCCGCCACCGCGGCTGTGTCGGCCCGCATGATCCTTGGCCCCAGCGCCAGTCGCAGGATCTTCGGCTGCCGCAGCAGCAGCGCGCGCTCTTCCGCGGCGAAGCCGCCTTCGGGGCCGATCAGCACGTCAATACCCTGGCCGGTCTCGCGGGCGCTCTGGAGGCCCTGGATGGGGTCTTCGACCTCCGCCGCCTCGTCGCAGAAGATCAGCAGGCGGTCGGCCGGCCGCTGGCTGAGGAAGCGCTCCAGCGCCACCGGCTCGGCCACGGTGGCGATGCTCAGAATGCCGCATTGCTCGGCGGCCTCGACGACATTGGCCCGCATCCGCTCGGTGTTGACCCGGGAGGCCTGGGTGAACCGGGTCAGGACCGGCTGAAGCCTTGCCGCGCCCATCTCGATGGCCTTCTGCACCATGTAGTCGAGACGGGCATGCTTGAGCGGGGCGAAGACGTAGGCGAGGTCGGCAAGCCGGTCCTGGGGCCGGGTCTGCTGGAGGATGACGAGGCCGTCCGGGCGCTTGCGGCCTTCGATGGCCGCCTGCCACTCGCCGTCACGGCCGTTGAAGGCCAGGACCTCCGCCCCGGCGGCAAGCCGCAGCACATTGCCGAGATAGTTGCTCTGGTCGCGGTCGAGCGGAACCCTGGCATCCTGGGCGAGGGGCGCGTCGACGAACAGGCGGGGGGCGCGAAAATCGTGGGCAGGCATCGTCAAAGGTCCGATTTGCCGCCGTTCTTAACCGAAACCCGTAGTTTTAGGGGTAAATATTGCCAGAATGGTGCGTCCCAGCGCCGCGCTCTTGCCCAATTCCACGGGTTGTTAAGCGTCGGCGGGAATCGTAAAAACGCGAACACGCTGGTTGCGCTTCAATTGGGAAGACGCCGAACCCGTAAGATCCTGCCGGAGAGACTATCTTGATGATCCGTCATTTGATGGTTCCGATCACTGCCGCCATGGTCACCCTGGGCGTAGCTGGCGCTGACGCGCAAAGCGCGTTCCCGGCGCCGCTGCCCAATCAGGCTGCAAGCAGTTCGCCGTTTCCACCTGTGAACGGCTCGGCGCCCAGCGCGTCGGTCGGCACCGCGCCGCAATCCTCGTTTCCCGTGAACGGCGCTGCCCCGCTCGGCGGCGCCGGCGCATTCAGCGCGGCTCCGCCAACGCAAGCTGGTCCCGGCGAGGACTGCATGAAGGCCTTTATTCCCTTGCGCGAGGAGGCCGAAAAGCGCGGCAAGCTGATCAAGGCGGCGAGCGACCGTCATGCGCCGCCGGACGAGGCCTGCAAGCTGATCCGCAATTTCAGCCAGGCTGAAACGAAGATGATCAAGTACATCGAGACCAACGCCGCCAAATGCGGAATCCCGGCGCAGGTCGGTGATCAGATGAAGGCCGGCCACAAGAACACCGAGGCCATGGCGACCAAGGTCTGCAACGTTGCGCAGCAGATGCAGAACCAGCCGCGCGGTCCGGCAGGCCCCTCACTGAGCGAGGTGCTGGGTTCGGGCTCGGCGCCTGAGGCCAACGCCGGCAAGAAGGGCGGCAGCACCTTCGATACGCTCAACGGCAACGTCCTGACCCGATGAGCGATACATCCGCCCGCGTTGCCGATTCCACCGGCAACTGGGTCGATACGCTCGCGCCCCCATGGGCGCGACCCTATTTGCGTCTGTCCCGCTTCGACCGTCCGATCGGCTCCTGGCTGTTACTGATGCCGTGCTGGTGGTCGGCGGCGCTCGCCGCCGGCATCGCGCATGACGTCCGCGGCCTGCCGTTCACCATCGTACTGTTCTTCATCGGCGCCTTCGTCATGCGCGGAGCCGGCTGCACCTGGAACGACATCACCGACCGCGATCTCGACGACAAGGTCGAGCGCACCCGCTCGCGGCCGCTGCCGTCAGGGCAGGTGACCACCAAGCAGGCGCTGGTCTTCATGATCGCGCAGGCGCTGATCGGCCTCGTGGTGTTGTTGCAGTTCAACCGCTTCGCAGTCCTGACCGGCATCGCCTCGCTGTTGATCGTCGCGATCTATCCTTTCATGAAGCGCATCACCTGGTGGCCGCAGATCGTGCTCGGCCTGGCCTTCTCCTGGGGCGCCCTGATGGGCTTTGCCGTCACCTTCGGGCGCATCGACCTCACCGCGCTCGTGCTCTATGCCGGCGCGATCTCCTGGGTGATCGGCTATGACACGATCTACGCGCATCAGGATACCGAGGACGACGCGCTGATCGGTATCAAATCCACCGCGCGCCTGTTCGGTGCGCACACGCACCAGGCGCTGATCCTGTTCTACGGCTTGTCGGTGATGCTTATCGGCGTGGCGCTGGCCTCCGGCGATGCGCGCTGGCCGGCGTGGCTCGGGCTGACCGCCTTCGCCGTGCATCTGGCATCGCAGATCGTGCGGCTCCGGATCGACGATCCCGAGCTGTGCCTGCGCCTGTTCAAGTCGAACAGGGATGCAGGCCTATTGCTGTTTGCGGGATTGCTCGCCGACGCAGTGATGCGGGCGTAGCTCTCGTAGGGTGGGCAAAGGCGCGTTTGCGCCGTGCCCACCATTTCTCAATGATTGACTACGGCACCTGTAATTGCCGCTTAGTTCCTTGCGATGATCTCGCGCTCACCCTGATGGACGGTGAGCTCGCGCGTCATCGCGATGCGCCGGCGCATCAGAAACTTCGGGCGGCGGGCGCGGATCGCGTTGGCGCGGCGGCGGCGCGGTGCGGGCTTGCGGGCGCCTTCGTCGAGCTGCGGCAGCGCGAAGATTTCGCTCCAGATCGCCCAGGCTTGCGTGAGTTCGTCGCCATCGGCGCCGACCAGCAGCGGAACGGAGAGCGAGGGATCGCGATGCACGAGGACGAGGGCCTGCGCCTCGTCATTGCCGCGGAGCGCGACGCCAGTGAAGTCGCTGACGCGCACGTTGATGGCCATCTGCATGCCGCGCACGGCACGGCGCAGCACGACGCGCTCGCGATGAAGTTCGATCTGCCTGACATGTCCGTCGGCGCGCGGGTCGTGCGCATCGAAGCGGACCGGAAGGGAAAGAGGGTCGAGCCGCAGGGAGCGGCTCGACCCGGCGGGAGCGACCCCGCATGTTGCTGTTTGACGCCTCACGGCTTAGTTCTCCCCGCCGGGATTATGTTCCCGGTCGATGCGAGGACCTTAGCGCGCCCCTTTCCGAAACCGCTTAAAAAGGCTGGTTAACCCACCGTCACTGCGGCTCATGATTGACAAGACCTTGGCACGCATGATTGACGAGACGTTGCGCCGAAGTCGCGAATCTGAGCTTTTGACGGGCTGAAAATGCTTGAAGTCCGCGCCATCAGGGCACATTTGTGGGTTCCGGTCCCGAACCCCGCCCCAACAGGATTTCGTTCGTGAACTCTTCACCAAGCTCGACGACCACAGCCCATCGCGACCTGTTCGATCAGTCCGCGCTCTCTGATCTCGCGCAGCGGCTGGTCGAGGCGGCCAAGCGCGCCGGCGCAGATGCGGCCGATGCGGTCGCAGTGCGCGGCGTCTCGCAAGGCGTCGAGGTGCGTGACGGCCGTGTCGAGGAATCCGAGCGCTCCGAAGGCGACGATGTCGGTCTGCGCGTGCTGGTCGGCCAGCGCCAGGCGGTGGTCTCGACCAACGACGTCAGCGGCGATGCCGTCACCAAGCTCGCCGAGCGCGCGGTGGCGATGGCACGTGTCGCGCCCGACGACAAATATGTCGGCCTCGCCGATCCCGCGCTGCTCGCGCGCGACTTCCCCGATCTCGACCTGCTCGATCCCGACGTGCCCACGACCTCGGAGCTCGAGCGCCGCGCGCTTGCGGCCGAAGCTGCCGCGCTCGCCGTCAAGGGCGTCACCAAATCCGGCGGCGCCTCCGCCTCCGCCGGCATCGGCGGCATGGTGCTCGTCACCTCGACTGGCTTCCACGGCTCTTATCTGCGCTCCAGCCAGGGCATTTCCGCCACCGCCATAGCGGGCGAAGGCACCGGCATGGAGCGCGACTACGACTTCACTTCGGCGCCGCACGGCGCCGATCTCTTGTCGCCTGAAATCGTCGGCCGTTCCGCCGGCGAGCGCACCGTGGCGCGCCACAATCCGCGCAAGGTCGAGACCTGCAAGGTGCCCGTCGTGTTCGATCCGCGCGTTGCCGGCTCGCTGGTCGGGCACGTCGTCGGCGCCATCAACGGCGCCTCGATCGCGCGCAAGACCAGCTTCCTGAAGGACAAGCTCGGCCAGCAGCTGTTCGCCAAGAACATCCGCATCGTCGACGATCCCCTGCGCAAGCGCGGCCTGCGCTCGCAGACCTTCGATGCCGAAGGCGTCGCGGTGAAGAAGATCGCGCTGGTCGACGAGGGCGTGCTGACCACCTGGCTGCTCGATTGCGCCACCGCGCGCGAACTCGGTCTTACCACCACGGGCCATGCCCATCGCGGCGTCTCCTCGTCGCCCTCGCCCGGGCCGTACAATCTGCATCTCGAGCCCGGCACGCCGAGCCCGGCCGAGCTGATCTCCGACATCAAGCAGGGCTTCTACGTCACCGATTTGATCGGCTCCGGCGTCAACGGCGTCACCGGCGATTACAGCCGCGGCGCCTCCGGCTTCTGGATCGAGAACGGCGAGATCACGTACCCCGTCAGCGAAGTCACGATCGCCGGCCATCTGTTCGAGATCTTCAAGTCGATGCAGCCGGCGAACAATCTCGAGTTCCGCTACGGCATCAATGCGCCGACGGTGCGCATCGAGGGCTTGACGCTTGGCGGACGCTGACGCGCAATCCCTCGACGCGACCATCCTGACGCGCGATGCTGCGCTGCTGAAGGCGACGGTGCGGGACGCGGGCGCATTGGCGCAGTCGATGTTCCGCACCGAGCTGAGGAAGTGGACCAAGGGCGCGTCCTCGCCGGTCTCGGAAGCCGACATCGCGGTCAACGATCTCCTCGAAGCGCGCTTGCGCAATGCGACGCCTGACTATGGCTGGCTGTCCGAGGAGAGCGCCGACGATGCGGCGCGGCTGTCGCGACAGCTGACCTGGATCGTCGACCCCATCGACGGCACGCGCAATTATCTCGGCGGCCACGACGAATGGTGTGTCAGCGTCGCGCTGGTCCAGGATGCCTCGCCGGTGCTGGCGGCGGTGTTCGCCCCGTCCAGTGACGAGTTCTTCTTCGCGGCTCGCGGCCAGGGCACGACGCTCAACGACAAGCCGGTGCGGACGTCGTCCGGATCCGAGCTCGACTTCGCGCGCGTCGCCGGCCCGAAGCCGCTGGTCGAACGCCTGAAGCCCTCTCTCGGCGAGATCAAGCTGCATCGACGAATCGGCTCGCTGGCGCTGCGTCTGTGCCGGGTCGCGCATGGCGCACTGGATGCGGCTTTTGCGGGGGGTAACAGCCATGATTGGGATCTTGCGGCGGCGGATTTGATCGTGCAGGAAGCGGATGGTAGGATGAGCGACCTCTCCGGAGAACCCATCCTCTATAACCGCCGGGAAGTGGCGCACGGGGTGCTGGTGGCAGCGGGGCGCGATCGTCATGCGGGCATTGTCGCGCATTTTCGAAACCGCCCCTTGGCCTGAAGCGCCTTCGTCGTGCTTGTCGAACACTGCTTTGCCGGGCAGCCCGTTAGGAACAGAACCCATGCTAGATAGTGCCCCGCAACAACTGCTTCACCTCGTCATCGGCGGCGAGCTCGTCGACCTCGAGCACAATACCTTCAAGAATCTCGACGACGTCGAGATCGTCGGCCTCTATCCCAATTATGCCACGGCACACGCGGCTTGGCGGGCCAAGGCGCAGAGCACGGTCGACAACGCGCAGATGCGCTATTTCATCGTCCATCTGCACCGGCTGCTCGATCCCAATCAAGAACCGGCGCGTTGAAAAAACTGCTTCGCAATACGCTGCGAAGCAGCTTCGTTCAGCGTGCCGTCGGGGTCCTGGCGGCCGAATATCTGCGCTTTGTCTGGCGGACCAACAGATTCACGTTCGATCCGCCCGGCGTCTATGACCTCGTCGAGCCGCAGATCCCGGCGATCTTCGCCTTTTGGCACGGCCAGCATTTCCTCACGCCCTTCATCAAGAACAAGGACTGGTACCGGGCCAAGGTGCTGATCTCCCGTCACCGCGACGGCGAGTTCAACGCGATCGCCGCCGAGCGGCTCGGCATCGGCACGATCAGAGGTTCCGGCGACCATGGTGGCGCCTTCCACCGCAAAGGTGGTGTGGGCGCCTTCAAGGAAATGGTGCGCACGCTCCAGGACGGTTGTAATGTCGCGCTGACCGCCGATGTCCCCAAGCGCTCGCGCGTGGCCGGGCTCGGCATCATCATGCTGGCACGGGAATCGGGGCGGCCGATCATGCCTTTTGCGATGGCGACCAGCCGCTTCATCCGGCTCAAGAACTGGGACCGCACCACCATCAATCTGCCATTCGGGCGGGGCGCATTGGTCGGCATCAAGGAGATCCACGTTCCCGCGGACGCCGACGCCGCCACCATGGAGGCGCTGCGGCTGGAGCTGGAGGAGACGCTGAACGAGGCGACCCGCCGCGCCTATGCGCAGCTCGGCCGCCCGGGACCGGAAGATGCCTAACTCACTGCCCATCACGCTGCGGATGTACCGGCGCCTGGCGAGCGGCCTGGTCCCGCTTGCCCCTGCGCTGATCAAGCGGCGTCTGAAGCAGGGCAAGGAGGATCCCGCGCGTGTCGGCGAGCGACGGGGCCTTAGCCAGGATGTGCGGCCGCACGGTCCGCTGGTCTGGATCCACGGCGCCAGTGTCGGCGAAGTGCTGGCTGCGGCCGCGCTGATCGAGCGGCTGCGCGATCTCAATCTGCGCATCCTGCTGACGTCAGGCACCGTCACCTCGGCCGCCGTCGTGGCAAAGCGCTTTCCGCCCGACGTCATCCATCAATACGTGCCGTATGATTCCCCGCGCTATGTCGCGCGCTTCCTTGACCATTGGAAGCCGTCGCTGGCGCTGTTCATCGAATCCGATCTGTGGCCGAACCTCATCCTTGCCGGCGCGGCGCGCCGGGTGCCGATGGTGCTGATCAACGGACGGATGTCGCCGCGTTCCTTCCCGCGCTGGCGGCGCATGCACGGCACCATCTCGGCACTGCTGTCGCGGTTCGACATTTGTCTCGCGCAGTCGAAGACCGATGCCGAGCGGTTTGCCGCGCTCGGCGGCCGCGACGTCCTCACCACGGGCAATCTCAAGCTCGACGTGCCGGCGCCGCCGGCCGATCCCGCCAGGCTCGAACGGCTGATGGCGATGACGCGCGGGCGTCCCATCATCGTCGCGGCCTCGACCCATCCGGGCGAGGACGAGATGCTGATCGCTGCGCATCGCAGCCTGTCCGGTTTCTTCCCGCAGCTCTTGACCGTGGTCGTGCCGCGCCATCCCGACCGCGGCTCATCGATCGCAGGACTGATCACCGCGTCCGGCCTGAAGCCGGCGCTACGCTCGCGCGAGGAGCTGCCGACCGCGACGACCGACGTCTATGTCGCGGACACCATGGGCGAGCTCGGCCTGTTCTATCGGCTGTCGCCGATCGTGTTCATGGGCGGATCGCTGATCCATCATGGCGGGCAGAATCCGATCGAGGCGATCAAGCTCGGTGCCGCCATCGTCCACGGCCCCCACGTCTTCAATTTCGCCGACGTCTACGAGGCACTCGATCACAGCGGCGGGGCGCGCCAGGCCGACACGCAGGAGGCCTTGGTCAAGCAGCTCGGCCAGTTGCTGGCGGATCCCGCCCTGCGCGACAAGATGCAGCGCGCGGGCGCAGGCGTGGTCGAGCAGCTCGGTGGCGCGCTCGACCGCACCATGACTGCGCTCGAGCCCTATCTGCTGCAGCTGACCATCGAGATGGGAGCCGCCAATGCGTGAGCCGGCCTTTTGGTACCGGCCACGTTCTCTCCCGTCCTACGCGCTATGGCCGCTCGGAGCGCTCTACGGCGCCATCGCCGAACGGCGCATGCTGCGCAAGGGCGTCGATGCCGGCATCCCCGTGTTCTGCGTCGGCAACTATCACGTCGGCGGTGCCGGCAAGACGCCGACCGTGCTGGCGCTGACCAGGCTCTTGCGCGAGCTCGGCGAGACCCCGGTGGTGCTCAGCCGCGGCTATGGCGGGCGCCTGAAAGGTCCGCTGATGGTCGATCGGACGCGTCACGACGCGGCCGACGTCGGCGATGAGCCCCTGATGATGGCGCGCGATGTCCCCGTTGCGGTCGCACGCGATCGTCTCGACGGAGTCGCGCTGGCGAAGTCGCAGGGCGCGACCGTGATCCTGATGGACGATGGCTTCCAGAACCCGCGCCTCCTCAAGGACGCCTCGCTGATCGTGATCGACAGCGAGCGCGGTCTCGGCAACGGCCATGTGTTTCCCGCCGGGCCCTTGCGCGCACCGCTCAGCGCACAGCTCGCGCGCACCGACGCGCTGGTGCTGATCGGTGACGGACGTGCCGCCAACGAGGTCGCCGCGGAGCTCGCCAAGCGCGACAAGCCGGAGCTGCGGGCGCGATTGAAGCCCGATGCGGACTCGGTCTCGCAGCTGCTCGGCAAGCGGGTCTTTGCCTTCGCCGGCATCGGCGATCCCGAACGCTTCTTCCGCGCGTTGCGCGCCAGCGGCATCGACGTCGCGCACACGCGTGCCTTCGCCGATCACCACATGTTCTCGAACGAGGAGATCGCAGCGCTCGCGACGGACGCGCAGCGCGCGCAGCTCACGCTGGTGACCACGGAAAAGGATCTTGCACGCCTGCGCGGCAGAGCGGGCGTGCCTGACGGCATCGTGCCGTTCGCCGTCCGGCTCGAGTTCGACGATCCTGCAAGGCTGAGGCAGCTGATCAGTGATCATCTCTACGCGGCGCGTGAGCGAAGGTTTGGCAAGCGCTGATCTCCTTGCGAGCAAAGCGACTGCGCAATGGGTCGGATTGCCTATCGCTCTCTCGCCGTGGAATCCATGGTGATGGAAAGATCGTTCATGCAACGCGATGCATCGTGTGAACCGAGGTCACATACCGCGGCTGACGAAATATCTTCCGCACCTTCGCAAGTTGATGTAGCCTTGCAGCAGAGCCGTCACCGGGACGTGCCGAACTCCCGGCAATCATTGGCGGCGTTTATGCCCACGGCGGGCAACGTATCTTTACCATTTTAGATCCAGCGGCCGTAACGACCCGTTCGCAACGGCAGGGAGAATTATCGTCAAAGCGCAGAGGAGAACATGCCATGCATTTTTGCCTCACCGGACAATACACACCACGCGCTCTCAACGCCATTTTGGAAAACCCCACGACCAATCGCCAGGAGGCGGCTCGAAAACTCATCGAGGCAGCCGGAGGAAAGCTGATCTCGATGTACAGCGTTGCGGCCGATGGCCCTGGCGTGTTGGTGATTTTCGATGTGCCTGATCCCGCTGCGGCTCCGGCCATTTCCGGCCTGACCGTCACGGCGGGCACGCTTCAGAACGTGAAGCTGACGAGGTTGTTCACGCAGGACGAGATCAAGCAGGTGCGCCAGAACGCGGCGAAGCTGCGTTCTTCGTATAGCCCGCCTGGAAGCTGACGATCTGATCGAAGCGAAGCCGCCGCAGTCGGACGACGCGGCGGCGACGCTCACGCCAACAGAATCACCGTCGCCAGGCGACGCGAGGCGGAGGCCTTCGGCGTGCTTTGACGCGCCATGCGGTGGAGGGCGTGCCGCGCGGGCGCCATGGCCAGGCTGAACGTGTCGCCGGCCGACTCGGTGATGGCCTTCGATCGCGGTTCAGCGATGGGTTGCGTTCACCACGCCCCAACGGCGATCAATCCGACAATGGTCAGGCACGAGACGCAGGCCACCATCACAGTATAACATTCGGGTGTATTCATCGTTGCCTCCCAAACCGTTGCCAGTTTGGCGCGCGGGAGTTGCCGGTCCTCGCCCCCGCTTCGTTCGTTGTGCCGTCATTGGCATTGCGATGCGCGTCCGCCCTCTCATCATCATCCAGATGCGCGAGATGATCATGCGCTTCGAGAGCTTCAGAGCGTCGGGCCGAGATCAGAAGCTGCTTCCGCATTTCGGCGAGGCGGGCGCGGCAATATTCACGATAGAGCATGTCTAGTATGGTGGGCATGAGCACCCCCATCGTTGACTTTCGATTTACCGATGTGCCGCCGTGCATTTTCCGGGGTGATCGTAGTCCGCCAGATGGCCCTTCGATGTGAGCCCGTTCACAGATCGCGCCGATTCCGAATTGCCCGCGACTTGATTGTCTGTGCGGTGAAAAGAGCAGGACCGATTACCTAACACGCAGCCTAGCAGCCTTCTGTTTCACCAAGACTTCGTCAAACAACTTGAGGGCGCCGATTCGTAATGAAGAATCCAACCTCAACGCGAAGAGACTAACCACAGAGTGCATGTACGGCGCGATGCAATGCGGATCGTCGCGAAGGAAGTCACGGGAGTTTGAGAGCACCAGCCAGGTCGATCGCGATAACTCGACGCCGCTCAGCCTCTCCGTCAGTGGCCCGCTATTCAGGCCACATTCATCGCAAAACGCCTATCGCTTACGGACGATCGGGAGAGTTCGATGAAACTGACTTGCGTGGGCACCGATGGTCCCGAGCAATAGCCGAACGGTGCCACGAACGCGGTCTCGTAGGGTGGGCAGGGGTGCAACGCGCCGTGCCCACCGTCTGTTCGCAACTGAGACGGCGAAGGTGGGCACGCTTCGCTTTGCCCACCCTACGCGAGCCGAAGGATCACGCCTGCTTCAGCGCGCCTGGAAAATGCCGCTGCAGCACGGCAGTCGGCGTGGCGTAGGCCTCCTGCAGGTCGACGCTCCAATACTTCAGCTCGTCGAGCGGAATGCGCGTGTCGGTGATCGCGCAGCGCACATAGGTCCCCGGCGAGATCACGCGGAAATCGCCGTCGAGATACTGCACCTGCGCTTCGCCATGGCCCGAGGGGCCGAACTTGTTCAGCACGGTCGAAAGTCTCCGTGGAAGGCCGCTCCCTGGAAAAACCCGGAGGGCACGATGTGTCGGGCTGGATGTAGCATAAATAGGGTGGCTTGTCCGCCCGGTAAACCCACCGGTTTGTGATGATTTGGCGCCGTTTCGCGTGATAGAGCTTGGACGAAGGATCTGGACGCAACCGATGCGCCTTCGGCTGACCGCTCTGTTCCTGATGCTGCTGATGTCGGCCGCGCACGCCGCGCCCGTGCCGCAGCAGGTCGACATTCCGCTGTCGTCGGGCATCCTGCATGCACAGCTTTACAAGCCCGAGGGTGAGGGGCCGTTTCCGGCCGTGATCGCGCTGCATGGTTGCGGCGGGCTCAGCGGCCGTTCGGATAGCATCCTGCCGCGCTATCGCGACTGGGCCGAGCGCCTGCTCAAGGCCGGCAATGCGGTGCTGCTGCCCGACAGTTACGGCTCGCGCGAGCTCGGACCGCAATGCCGCGTCAAGGAGATGCACGTCAAGGCGCGGCGCGAACGCGTCACCGACATTGCGGCCTCACGCGCCTGGCTGATGAAGCAGAGCTGGGTGGCGCGCGACCGCATCAGCCTGATCGGCTGGGCCAACGGTGCCAGCGCGCTGCTCTGGGCCGTGCGTCCGCAGAGTGCCGCGCGGGACCTCGGCCCGGACTTCCGCGCGGCGGTCGCTTTCTATCCCGATTGCCGCATCTCCGCCGGCCTCGGCTGGAGCACGCGGGTGCCGACGCTGGTGCTGATCGGCGGCGATGACGACGTATCGTCGCCGCCGGCCTGCCGCCAGATGGTGGACGGCGCACGCGGCCGCAGCGCGCTCGCGCGCATCGTGGTCTATCCCGGCGCCGATCACGATTTCGACCGCGCCAACACGCCGCTGCACGCCGCGGCCGGCGGCACCGATGCCGAGGCGCGCGCGGAGTCGCAGAAGGATGTCGCGGAGTGGCTGGCGCGGTAATCTCGTAGCCCGGATGAGCGCAGCGACATCCGGGAAGAAAGACCCCGCATATCGCTGCGCTCATGCGGGCTTCAAATGCGCGAGCGGGGCGGCCCGAGGAACAAATTGAGGCGGACAGCCCCGCATCGACCACCGCCCTGCACGGAGTATGGCCGACCGGGAATCTACGAACCGCGCGCGGCTCAGGTTTCAACCCGCGGTGACGCCATCATTCGACCACGATGTCGATTAAACGCATGTCACATGCGCAGCCGTATCGTTCTTTTCGCCTCCGCCCTGGTCGTCTTCACCGCCGCGATCTTCCTGTTCGAAGCCCACGCCGGCGCTCCCCAGCGCGCGGTCGAACATTGCGGCTTCTGGACCACGATCGACGCGGGATTGTCGTGTAGGTAAGGCCGCTGTCCACACGTCATTGCGAGGAGCCCTTGCGACGAAGCAATCCAGAGTCCTTCCGCGGAAAGATTTCGCTCGCAATGACGAGGTTGTGGTTAGACTCGCCTCCACGCACTCGCTGTCATCGCTCGGCTTGATCGGCGTCCAGTACGCCGAGACGCCTGTCGGTCGCCGAGAAGCCGCGGCGTACTGGATTCCCCGCTTTCGCGGGGAATGACACCTTCGCCGCAGCGTCAATCTCGGCGCCTCAGAACAAGCTGCCCTGATCCACTGGCTTCGCCACGCGCTTCGGCGCGGGCTTCGTGTCCGCCGCAGCCGGCTTCGGTTGCGCCGGTGCGCGCTTTGCCGCCGGCGCTGGGCGATCGGCATCTGCAGTCGCGCCGACACGTCCATCGCCGAATTCGATCTCGACACGCGCGGCAGGACCAATCGCGTCGGCCGAATGCACGGGATGGCCGGCCTCGTCGCGCACCAGCGCGAAGCCGCGCGCGAGCACGCTGCGATACGACAAGGCGGACAGCAGCTTGCCGCTGTTCTCGACGCGCGCATCGAGCCGCTGCAGCAGCGTGACCAGCGCGCGGCCGGCGCGCTCGGCCAGGCGATGCGTGCGCTCGCGCTGGCGCGCGATCGCGTTGCGCTGCGCCTGCGCATTCGAAAGCTTCGAGGCGCGCAGGCGGACCTCGAGCCCGGCAAAGCGGTCGCGCCGCCGCCGCAGCAGCGAGCGCGCGGAAAGACCGAGCCGCTCGCCGCATACGGTGAGGCGGTGATCGGCCTGCGAAATCTGGCCGTGCAGCACGCGTAGCGTCAGCTTGGCGCCGGCGGCGGTGAACCTGCGGAAATGCGCATGCGTGTTGGCCTTGAGGCAGCGGGGCAGGGACGCTCCCGCCGAATCCAGCCGCTGCCGCGGGATCGCCAGCAGGTCACCCGCCGCCGGCAGTGCGCGCGCGGCGGCGCGCAGCTCGCTGCGGCGGCTCTCCTGCGCGCGTTGCCAATAGGCGCGGGTGCGGCGTCCGAGATCGGCGACCTCGACGAACAATTCGCTGCGCACCGGCACCGCCATCTCCGCCGCCGCAGTCGGCGTCGGCGCGCGCTTGTCGGCGACGAAATCGATCAGCGTGATGTCGGTCTCGTGCCCCACCGCGGAGATCAGCGGGATCATGCTCTCGCTTGCGGCGCGCACCACGATCTCCTCGTTGAACGACCAGAGATCCTCCAGCGAGCCACCGCCCCGCGCGACGATGAGAACGTCGGGCCGCGGAATCCTGCCGCCCTCGGGCAGCGCGTTGAAGCCGCGGATCGCGGCCGCGACCTGCTCGGCCGAGCCTTCGCCCTGCACCTTGACCGGCCACACCAGCACGCGGCGGGGAAAGCGGTCCTCCAGCCGATGCAGGATGTCGCGGATCACCGCGCCGGTCGGCGAGGTCACGACGCCGATCACCTCCGGCAGCCAGGGCAGCAGCTGCTTGCGCGCCTCGTCGAACAGGCCTTCGGCGGCGAGCTTCTTCTTGCGCTCCTCCATCAGCGCCATCAGCGCGCCGATGCCGGCCGGCTCCAGCGCCTCGATCACGATCTGGTATTTCGAGGAGCCCGGATAGGTCGTCAGCTTGCCGGTGGCGATGACCTCGAGCCCCTCCTGGGGCTTGAAGCGCATGCGGGTGTGCACGCCCTTCCAGATCACCGCCTCGATCTTGGCGCTCTCGTCCTTGAGCGCGAAATAGCAATGGCCGGAGGAATGGGCCCCCCGAAAGCCGGAAATCTCGCCGCGGACGCGGACATGGCCGAAGGCGTCCTCGACGGTCCGTTTCAGGGACAGCGAGAGCTCGGAAACGGTGAATTCGGGCGCGTTGAGCAGTTGTTCCGCAGGCGGCATCGGCAAACGATTCGGCATTTTGGGGTCGAGGGCGACGTTAGGGATTTTCGCGCCGCAGCGCCAATCGATTCCGTTGGCCTTGGAACTGTCCGACGGGCCGTCCCTTGACTCGTGCGTGCTTTCATATATGAAATTTAAAAATCATAAATAAAAACGAGGAAGCGGCTCCTGATGACTGTGGTCACCGATCCCGACGACCCACGCGGACGCATGTTCGGGCCGTACCGGCTCAAGCCGAACAGCGGGGTCAACCCGCCCTATTCGCCGGCCTATCCAGTCGAGTGGGGCTGCACCTTGCGGACCGTCGAGATCATGACGCGCGTCGCGCCGGGCAAGGTCGCGAGCCTCCTCGCCGACACGCCGTTCGAGATCGCGAGCGACCGCGTCGCCTTCCGCTTCATGCGGTCGCCGGGCCATTCCCTTGCCGTGCACGCGGGCGAGATGTTCGATCTGATGATCTCGGTGCCGGTGCGCTACAAGGGGCTGTTCACCGAGACGCATATCTTCATGTATTGCAGCGATCCCATGGGGATCTGTGCCGGACGCGAGGTCTTCGGCTACACCAAGAAGGACGCGCATTACGCCTTCGACGAGCATCCGGACGGATCGATCACCGGCTGGGTCCGGCGCCGCGGAATTCCGCTGGCCGATTTCTCCTTCACGCCGGATGCGTCCGCACCCGTTGTCCGCATCGTCGACGGCGACGAGCTGCCGGCCGGCGAGATCCATGTGCGCCGTCTGCCGCATCCCGAACGGCTCGGCGTGGCCTATGCGGACATCGCCTATCGCCGCACGCCGTTGAAATACTCCAAGCCCATGCCGGGCCGTGCGGCGATGACGCTGCACGCCAGCGAATACGATCCGATCGCCGAGCTCGAGCCCGAAATTCTCGGCGCGCATTTCATGGTGTCGGAGGTCTATGGCGGCGGATTCGAGGTCGAGGACCGCAGGCTCATCGAACGACTGACGCCCTGAACGACAAGATCAGCCCGCAGGCGATGTACCTGCGGGCGGCAAATACCGGGACGAAACACGCACAAGGCAAGGGAGGGTTGAGCATGGCTGGACGATATCGGGTGAGCCGCCGCGGGCTGCTGGCCGGCGCCGGCGGATTGGCGCTGGGCATGACGGGGCTCGGCGCACGGGCGCAGGAGACAAAGCCGCTCCGCATCGGCGTGCTGACGGACATGTCCAGCCTCTATGCCGATGTCACCGGTCCAGGCTCGGTGCTGGGGGCCAAAATGGCGGTGGAGGATTTCCAGGCGTCAGGGCCCAAGATGACCCGGCCGATCGAGATCATCAGCGGCGACCACATGAACAAGGCCGATGTGGGCGCCAACATCGCGCGCGAATGGATCGACCGCCAGGGCGTCGACGTGATCGTCGACGCGCCAAATTCAGCCGTCGCGCTCGCGGTCCGCAACATCGTGCAGCAGAACAACAAGACGCTGCTGGTCTCGGGCGCATCCTCGTCCGACCTCACCGGCAAGTCCTGCTCGCCGAACCTCGTGCACTGGACCTACGACACCTACGCGCTCTCCTCGGGTGTCGCGCGCGCCGTGGTCGAGAGCGGCGGCAAGAGCTGGTTCCTGCTCACCGCCGACTACGCCTTCGGCCATGCCATGGAAGGCGACATCAAGACTGTCGTGCAAAGAGCCGGCGGCAAGGTTCTCGGCGGCGTGCGCACGCCGATCAACACGCAGGACTTCTCCTCATTCCTGCTGCAGGCCCAGTCGTCGAAGGCGGAGATCATCGCCTTGATCAATGCCGGCGGCGACACCATCAATTCCATCAAGCAGGCGGTCGAGTTCGGCATCCCGCAAGGCGGACAGCGCGTGGTTGCGACGGTGCTGTATCTCAGCGACGTGCATTCGCTCGGCCTGAAGATCGCGCAGGGGCTGCAGTTCACCGAATCCTTCTACTGGGATCTGAATGAGGACACGCGCGCCTGGACCAAGCGCTTCGCGCCGCGCAACAACGGCCGCTATCCGACCGCGCTGCATGCCGGCGCCTACGCCACGACGCTGCACTATCTCAAGGCCGTCGATGCGCTCGGCGCCTCCAGCGACGGCAAGGCCGTGGTCGAGCAGATGAAGAAGCTGCCGACCGACGATCCCCTGTTCGGCAAGGGCAGCGTGCGCGCCGACGGTCGCAAGCTGCACAACATGTATCTGTTCGAGGTGAAAAAGCCCGAGGAATCGAAGCAGCCCTGGGACTATTACAAGCTGGTCAAGACCATCGCGCCGGCCGAAGCCTGGCGGCCCCTGGCGGATGGCGGCTGCGAATTCCTGAAGTCGTGATCGACAAAAATCGGCCGCCGGTCGCGCTCGTCACCGGCGGCGGCGGCGACATCGGACGCGCCATCGCGCTGAGACTGGCGCGGATGAGCGCTGCGGTCGCGATCGTCGACCGCGACGAAGCGGCCGCCAACGCCACTGCGCGCCTGGTCGAGCAGGCCGGGGCGAGGGCACTCGCGATCCGCGCCGATGTCTCGATCGCGCGGGATACGGTCGCCTTCGTCGAGGCGACCGAAGCTCGCCTGGGGCCGATCGGCATCTTCGCCAACAATGCCGGCATCGAGGGCATCGTCGCGCCTCTCCACGAATACCCGGACGAGACATTCGATCAACTGCTGCAGGTGAACGTGAAGGGGGTGTTCCTCGGCCTCAAGCACGTGATCGCAAGGATGATGCAGCGTGGGACCGGTGCGATCGTCAACACGGCGTCGACGTCCGCGATCCGGGGGCGTGCAGGACTCGCCGGCTACGTCGCCTCCAAGCACGCCGTGCTCGGGCTGACGCGGACGGCAGCGCTCGATGTCGCCGGGACGAAGATCAGGGTCAACGCGGTGCTCCCCGGCCCGGTGGAGTCGCGCATGATCCGGGAATTGGAAGGCCAGGCGCGCAAGAGCGACATTGCATTGCGCCGAAGTGCGCCGGCCGCCCATGGGCGGCCGCAGGACGTCGCGAACATCGTTGCCTTCCTCGCGTCCGACGAGGCCGCGCATGTGAATGGTGCGGCCTGGGTCGTCGACGGGGGCATGACCGCCGGCTAGCTAGAGCGTGCACTCATTGAGCGGCCGGCGGCTGATGTCCGGTTTGCGTCAACGTCAAGATTGCTTCCGAGGTCGCAGATGGGTCCAGAAGCGGACGTCGCTGGTAGTCGCGAAAGTTAACGCCATTCGATTCCGTATGCATCAATGGGCTGCTGAAAGCCCTTGAGCTGATGGGCACCCAAACTTGACACTTGCACGCGATCCCGGATGCAATCCCGTACAGCCTTTGACACGAGAATAGCATTCGGTTCGGCCAACTGACACAAACGTGCGGCCAGTTGAACGGTCGCACCGAAAAGGTCGTTGCTGTCAGCAATCGGTTCGCCGACATCGATGCCAATTCGCACCTGAAGCTTCTCCTTGCTCGCCAGATTGAAGGCCTCAAATGCGCGTTGGATGGCGCGGGCGCATTGCACGGAAGCAGCGGCGTCGGCAAAGGATGCCATGATACCATCGCCGGTGTGCTTCACCACATGCCCGCCCTCGTCCTTCAAGGCCCGGCGCACCAGCGCGTCATGAGCCCGAACCATCTCCACTGAACGAGCATCGCCAAGACGCTCCGTCATGCTGGTAGAGCCGACGATGTCGGTGAACAAGATAGCCCGCAGCGCCGAATCGAATTTTACATCGTCTGCCGCGCCGCTAGGTGCCGGGTCGGATACTCTCCCCAGAAACGCCTGGACCGCCGAGAGGTCCACTTCGATGACATCTTTCGCTACGTCGCCGTGAGCTTCGTCATGAACCTTCATCGCCGTTCGGATATCCGGTGCGTCAATGAGGCAGAAGCCCGTACCGCGCGATTCATCAAACCAGTACGTTAGAAAACGAACGCCGTATCTATCTTGCACTTCCAAATCTTTGCGATGCGCCTCGGCGATATCGGCAGCGGTCAGCCCCGAGAGATCGTGTCGGTCAAGGAAAATTGGCATTGGCAGCACCCGATCCAATTCTTCGAAATATGGCCTGAAGTCTGCACCAAGCTTGGAGTTCCCGAAAGTGCCAATCCCCGCGTCCTGATGTCCGCCGCGGGGTCACGAGCCGCCGATCCCGCCCGAGGTCGGAGCTTCCGCTTTGCATGCAAGCCGAGTCTATGAGTACACGTTGTTAGGCGATGCCGCCGATCTTCTCGGATACGATCTTCGCCGCGCCCCGCAGCTCTGCCGCAATGGTGCTGGCCTCGCTGGCGGGGATCTGATCCTGCCGCACCAACGGGACGGTCATCGCGGCCACCGCGCGGCCGGAGGCCTCGATGATCGGGCAGCTATAGGCAAGGATGCGCGTATAGCCGTCGTCGTTGGAGAAGTTTCCGCCCTCCGCGGAAATGCGGTCGAGCGCGGCAAGCGCCTTCTTGACGCTGATGCGATCGTTGCTCGCGATGACCTGCGCAAGCTCTTCGCGCCGGCCCTCGAGCTGGAAGGCCGCCAGAACCTTCGCCGACGCATATTGCTGGGTGAGCGGAAACACCGCGCCGACCTTGACCGACCAGCCCATCAACCATTCCGGCTCGATCCGGGCGATCACCATGAACTGCTCGCCGTGCAGCACCGTGAGGTGGCAGGACAATTGTACGCGGGAGGCGAGCTGCTCCATCACCGGCAGCGCCGCCTTCAGCAGCCGCTCGGTCGGCGGGAATTGCGAGGCGATCCGGAACAGCTTCAGCGTCAGCGTGTATTCGCCGGTCGCGGGATCACGCGCGACATAACCGCGCCGCTCCAGCGCCACCAGCATCCGGAAGATCTCGCTGACGGAGCGCCCGACGGCCTCGGCGAGCTGCTTCTGGCTGAGCCCGCGCGCCGCGCCCGCCAGCGCCTCCAGAAGGTCCAGCCCTTTTTCCAGGGCGGGCGCGCCCGGCTGCAGCTTGTCAGTCATCCCTTAGGCCTTGTTGGATCGGAGCGCGTGATCACACGGCGAAAATGCATATTTCCGTGTAGCCGATCGCTTGAGCGGCGAAAAGTCGAATGCCAGCAAGCGCCTGGCCGGCCCGGACGACATCATCCCCTAGCCGTTGCGGCTGAAGATCATAGCCGCGCTCCATGCGCTGCCGGAGGGCACCGGCTTCGAATTCGCCCCCCTGAAAAGCACATCGGCGCTACTGACGGCAATCCCGGCGCGCATATCGAGATGCTTGCCAAGGCGGGGTATGTCTCGGTCGGCAAGGCCTTCGTCAGCAAGAAGTCGCAGACCACGGTGACCGCCACGGCGGCCGGCCGCGGGGCCTTCGCGCCATGTGGCGACGCTGCAGGTCTGATCTCATCCCGCCATTACGCTAGCGTCGAAGATATGCTTGTGCGGTCCGCTGCTATCCCAGGGGACGGACATAATCTGCGGGGACTACCCTCTGTGTCCGCGTTGTGTCCTGATCCGCTGGGCCGCTTTAGGAAGGGAGTTGATGCGCCGGAAGTCTCGGCAGGTGTCTGGCTAGGGCCGGAAAATCGCTTGGCGACCTCCCTGTGGCTTGCGGGCTGCCCGTGCGACCGGATGATCTTGGTCCCTGCGTTTCCCGTGCGCTGTTGACCCTTTCCGCGGCCTCCAAGAACTTGCCATAATAGCGCGAGGGTCAATGTAGGCGTGGAGAAATACGGTGCTTCGTATCGATAGAGCCGGAAAAAAGTTGGTCCGACTGACGAAATCCACTTTTGTGGACGCCGATCACTGGGAAAGGGACTTGCAGGCGATGATCTGCACAGACCCCGACAGCTTCTGCGAAGAGATCGGTGAAAATCTTTGGGTGATTGGCCAAGAAGTTCGTCCGTCTGAGGCCGTACCCGATAGGATTGATATTCTTGCAACAGACGAAGATGGAACAACTGTCGTCATCGAACTTAAGCGCGGCACGCATAAACTTCAGTTGCTCCAGGCCATAAGCTACGCCGGAATGATATCTAAGTGGCCGTCTGACCGATTTGTTCAAACTCTGGCAACGAACTACAAGCAGTCATACGACGATGCGCGGGCCGACATTGAAGAACACGTTGGCTCGGACGTCTCTGCGATCAATCAAGATCAGCGAATAATACTTGTTGCGGAGGACTTCGATCCCGCGCTCCTGATCGCAGCCGAATGGCTTCACGAAATCTTTGAAGTCGATATTCGATGCTACCGGCTGTCGCTGTCTCAGGAGGGTGGGAATGACTACCTAACGTGTACGTGTGTGTATCCGCCCATTGAAATAGCGGCTCTCACTCGTGGCTCCGAAAAAGCTGGTCGCACCTCCGCCTCGTGGAAAGATTGGGACGATGCACTGAAGGCTATCGAAAATCCTGCCGTCTCCGACTTCATACGAGCTGCCCTTGCGAGCAATCAGGAAACGCGGCTCTATCGGCGGCAAGTTATCTATCGCATTGGCGGTAAGCGACGCTTCTGGGTAACGTGCCGACCGGCATTCGGGTATGTTTGGCAGCTTGGTAGATTTGATGTTGACGAGCAATTTTGGGAAACGCGGCTTTCGGCACCTAACGTGAAAGAAGTCAATGATAAGCGCGGGCTGCGGTTTTATTTGAGGACCGCCGCAGATTTCGACGCATTCAATCGCGCCGTTGGTGATGATTTGGTTCTGACCGAATTTTCTGAGCCAGACCAGTTGGAGGTTAGGGGTGCATAGGACAGCACCTGGCAAGCCGCTACAAACTGGGGTCCGCCAGCGCTCACGGTCTGCTGTCGCGATGAGAAGATATTTGAGATACGCGACCGGCTGGTCGACGAACGCCGTTCCTGATAGAGACCAAAATGAGCATTCACGTCGACACAATCTTCGAGTTTCTCATCGAGTACTTGGCTCGTATCGCTCACGACGATCAAGCTAGGCGGCAGAGCCACGGCGCCGACCTATATGTTCCCCATCAGTTGGACCGATATTGGTCTCTACAAGGCGTTAGTTCTAGCCAACAAACTGATGCGCACGTTAGTGCTTTCTACGATGCCGTCGCTGAGCTATGCCGCCTCGGCGTGCTCCGAATGGGGTACAGGAACCCCTCAAAGACCGGGGTCGCGTCTGGCGGCGACATTGATCGCAAATTTTCGTTGACGGCCAACGGCATTCGTTGGGTCGAAAGCGCCGGTGATCGACAGGTTATTGAAATAGGCCGGATGGCAGAACTGTTCGATGAGTTCACGAAGTTCGGCGACGCCTTTGGTCAGCGAGCCACAGAGGCCGTAGGAACTTACAGGACCCGAAATTACTTGGCGTCATGCGCCATGAGCGGTGCAGCCGCCGAAGCTGTCTTACTTTCGATTGGTTTCGTCAAACTCGGCGAAACTGAGACCTTGAAAAGGTACCGGCGGCCGCAAGGACGTTCGGAGCTTCTAAAGGCCATTACTCCCGATATCCAGTTTTCGTCCGCCCTTTCGATCATGAGCTATTGGAGAGATGAAGCTGCGCACGGCCGAACATCCGAGATAGGCGAATTGAACGCTTGGGCAGCGCTCACGCAGCTACTGCAGTTGGCACAGTACAGTGAGAAAAACTGGTCGCGGCTCACTCAACAGGCCGCTGCCGTCTGATCGAAGCGATACGCGCCTTGTTCTCGGAATTCTCGATAGTCAGCTTCTCGAACGTTCGATGGGACCGTCCCGCGCCGGCCAAACTAGCAAGGCGAGCGGGTCGTTGACCTCGTCGTAAGACCTGTGGAAGCGTGGAGCCTACAGAAGGCAAATTCTCTCCTTCTGTGGGTGGTGGCGCGAAAGCGCCGGATGAGGGCTCCATCCAGGGAAGCAGACCTCGCATCCGAGCGAGCCGACGCTCTCTGTGACCAAGCCTTCCCACAAGGGGGAGGGCACATCAATCGGCACCGATGCGCAGCGGCCCCCCGGAATGACGGGAAGTTCGGGCCTATCCCCCTTGAGCCGCACCCCGATTCATGCGACCTCCGCCCCAGCCAAACCCCTCATTCCTGAGCCTTCGATGCACATTCTCCTGCTCGGTTCCGGCGGCCGCGAACATGCTCTGGCGTGGAAGATCGCGGCTTCCCCCCTGGTGACTAAATTCTGGTGCGCGCCCGGCAATGCCGGCATCGCGAAGGAGGCGGAGTGCGTCGCGCTTGATGTCGCCGCCCATGCTGCGGTGATCGACTTCTGCAAGAAGAACAAGGTCGAGCTCGTGGTGGTCGGTCCGGAGACGCCGCTGGCGGCCGGCATCGTCGATGATCTCACCGCGGCCGGTATCAAGGCGTTCGGGCCGAGCAAGGTGGCGGCGCAGCTCGAAAGCTCCAAGGGGTTTACCAAGGCGCTGTGCACCGAATTCGGCATCCCGACCGGCGCCTACAAGCGCTTCACCAATGCCAATGATGCGCGCGCCTATGTGCAGAGCCAGGGCGCGCCGATCGTGGTCAAGGCCGACGGCCTTGCCGCCGGCAAGGGCGTGGTCGTCGCCAAGACCGTGCGCGAGGCCGAGGATGCCATCGCCATGATGTTCGAGGGCGCCTTCGGCGAGGCCGGCACCGAGGTCGTGATCGAGGAGTTTCTGCCGGGCCGCGAGATCAGCTTCTTCGCGCTCTGCGACGGCGAGACCGCTATACCGCTGGCGTCCGCCCAGGACCACAAGCGCGTGTTCGACCACGATGTCGGCCCGAACACCGGCGGCATGGGCGCCTATTCGCCGACGCCGCTGGTCACGCCTGCCGTCCACGACGCGATCATGGCGAAGATCATCCTGCCGACGGTATCAGGCATGAAGCAGCGCGGCACGCCGTTCCGCGGCGTGCTCTATGCCGGGATCATGCTGACGACGCAGGGCCCAAAACTGTTCGAGTTCAACGTCCGTTTCGGTGATCCCGAGTGCCAGGTGCTGATGCTGCGCATGATGTCGGACATCGTGCCGGCGTTCCTCGCCGCCTGCGACGGGCAGCTGAAGAATTTCGACCTGCGCTGGCATAAGGAAGCCGCGCTCACCGTGGTGATGGCGGCCAAGGGCTATCCCGGCGACTACCAGAAGGGCACGCGGATCTCTGGCCTGGAGGAGGCCGCGAAGGTCGAGACCGCCGAGATCTTTCACGCTGGTACCGTCGAGAAGGATGGCGCGATTCTCGCCAATGGCGGCCGCGTGCTCAACGTCTGCGCGCTGGGTGCGACCGTGACCGAGGCGCAAAGCCGTGCCTATCAGGCCGTCGACCGCATCGACTGGCCGGAAGGATTCTGCCGCCGCGACATCGGCTGGCAGGCCGTGGAGGCGGAGAAGGCTGGGAAATAGGCTGCCGATCCGGACGGCGCGACAGACGCGCGGACCCGGAATCTCGAGGCATTGTGTCACCGCGCCGCCACATCCACATTCCAGAATATACAATCAGTCGTTGGGGTTAGCTGCCCCGACGATAATACCGGTACTGTGCATGGGGTTGTTTTCGACCATTGGTGTGTCGAGGCGGCCCTCGCCTGACCAGACAAGGATGCAAAAAGATGTCCGACCTCGCTGACCTCTATCCGGGATTTGCCGCCGAATGGGTCGACACCTCCTTCGGCCGCATCTTCGCCCGCGTCGCGGGCAAGGGCCCGCCGCTGCTGCTGTTGCACGGCTTCTCCGAGACGCATGTGATGTGGCACCAGGTGGCGCCTGAGCTCGCTGACGCCTTCACGCTGATCATCGCCGACCTGCCGGGCTATGGCTGGTCCGACATGCCCGCCAGCGATGCGCTGCACATTCCCTACAGCAAGCGCGCCATGGCCAAGGCCATGATCGAGGTGATGGAGCGCCTCGGCCACGTGCATTTCGCGCTCGCGGGCCACGACCGCGGCGGCCGCGTCGCCTACCGCCTCGCGCTCGACCATCCCGGCCGGCTGTCGAAACTCGCCGTCCTCGACATCCTGCCGACCTATGATTACTGGGAGCGGATGAACCGCGCCTATGCGCTGAAGATCTATCACTGGACCTTCCTGGCGCAGCCCTATCCGCTGCCGGAGACGCTGATCGCGGGCAATGGCGAGTTCTTCCTGCGCTTCAAGATGGCGAGCCAGACCAAGTCGAAGACGCTGGACGCCATCGACGCGCGCGCGCTCGAGCACTACCTCGCCCCGTTCCGCGATCCCGCCCGGATCCATGCGATGTGCGAGGACTATCGCGCCGGCGCCTATTTCGATTACGACCTCGACAAGGCCGATTTCGAGGCCGGCAAGAAGATCACCATCCCCATGCTGGCGCTGTGGGGCAATGCCGGCATCGCCCAGGCCGCCTCGACCCCGCTCGACACCTGGACGCAATGGGCCACGAACGTCGCGGGCATGCCGGTGGATTCGGGGCACTTCCTGACCGAGGAGAATCCGGACGATACCGCGCGGGCGTTGCGCGAGTTCTTCGCGGCTTAGGCACCGCGGTGCGCCACACCCACAACTGTCATCGCCCGGCTTGACCGGGCGATCCAGTACTCCGTGACGCCAGCGATCGACTCGACAGGCCGCGGCGTACTGGATGCCCCCGGTCAAGTCGGGGCATGACAGTGGAGTGCATAGCTCCTACCGCCGCTCGCGAAAGAACTCCCGCAGCAGCCGGGCCGCCTCGCTCTCGCCGACGCCGGAATAGACGTCGGGCGCGTGATGGCAGGTCGGGGAGGCGAAGAACCGCACGCCTGAGTCCACTGCGCCGCCCTTGGGGTCGGCCGCGCCGTAGTAGAGGCGCCTCACCCTTGCAAAGGAGATCGCGCCCGCACACATGGTGCAGGGCTCCAGCGTCACGTAGAGGTCGCACTCGGGGAGGCGCTCGCTGCCGATCTTCTTTGCCGCCTCGCGCAGCGCGACGATCTCGGCATGGGCGGTCGGGTCACGGTCGGTCAGCGTCCGGTTGGCCCCGGTGGCGATGACCTCGGACGCGCGCACGACCACGCATCCGATCGGAACTTCGCCCGATTTTCCAGCATTTTCGGCCGCCTCAAGCGCCAAATCCATGAAAGAAGGGGCTTTCATGCCTCGTATCATCGCCAGAAACCTGCTACTAGCTCCGCCTTCAGCAAGAGTGGATACCGATTTTGCCTGAGCATGCGGCTCGCAGCGAGCGCGCACAATGCTCATCGCACGACCCCCTGAGTGAGATCATTCATGCCTCGCGACAGCGACAAAGACAACGACTCCCGCGGCCGGCGAGGCCCGGCCAAGGGGCCATCGAAGGGCCGCAGCGGCAAGCCGCGCGGGCCCGAGAAGAAATTCGCCAAGCGCGGCTTCGAGGGCAAGAGTGCGGGGAGGGGCGACCGCGACAGTCGTCCGCCCCGCGGCGACCGTGACAGCCGCCCGTTCCGCCGCCGCGAGGAGGGCGATGCCCCGCGCCGCGATTTTTCCGACCGCCCGCGCTTCAAGCGCGACGATCGCGGCGAAGGCCGCGGCGAGCGCAGCTTCAAGCCGCGCGGCGACCGCCCGTTTTCCGATCGCTCTTCGCGCGATGACGAGAAGCGGCCGTTCAAGCCGCGCGGTGATCGCCCCTCCTATAGCCGCGACGACCGCCCGCCGCGCAGCCGGGATC
Organism: Bradyrhizobium sp. CCGE-LA001; assembly: GCF_000296215.2. Taxonomy (NCBI): domain Bacteria; kingdom Pseudomonadati; phylum Pseudomonadota; class Alphaproteobacteria; order Hyphomicrobiales; family Nitrobacteraceae; genus Bradyrhizobium; species Bradyrhizobium sp. CCGE-LA001. The sequence continues at coordinate 1,331,336 of NZ_CP013949.1, forward strand.
GCGACGATGCCCGTCCGGCCGGCCGGACCGGTGAGCGGAAGTTCGGCGACAAACGGCCCTATGCGCCGCGCGGCGACCGCCCGGAGCGCAAGTTCGACGGCGAGCGGAAGTTTTCCCGCGGCGGCGAGCGCGGCGAGCGCGGCGACTCAAAACCCTGGCAGAAGCGCGACGCGGCTCCGCGGGGCGATCGGCCGCCGCGCAAGGATTTCAGCAAAGGTCCTCGCAAGGATTTCGGCGGCCGCGACCGCAGCGAAGAAAAGCCCTGGCAGAAGCGTGACGATCGGCAAGGTGGCGAGGATCGTCAGCGCTTCTCGCGGTCGCGTGACGATCGCGCCTCCGGCGACCGCCCGTTCCGCGACCGCCCGAAATTCGATCGCCCGCGAGAGGATCGTCCCAAATTCGATCGGCCTCGTCGTGACGGCGACGGCGAGCGCAGTGGGCGCGGCAGCGATCGCCCGAAATTCAGTCGTCCACGCGAGCGCTCCGAGGGCCGCTCCGATTGGCACGAGCATCCGCGTAGCGAGGGCCGCTTCGGCGATCGTCCGCGACGCGACAATGAGGATGACAGCAGGATTTTCGAGAAGCGCCCCGCCTTCGGCGGCCGCGGTGCCTATCGCGAGCGCGATCGCGACTTCGAGGGTCGGCCGCGTCGCGAAGACGCACCGAAGCCGAAGAAGGCCGGCGAGCGCATCGCCAAGGCGCTGGCGCGTGCGGGGCTGGCCTCGCGGCGCGATGCCGAGGAGATGGTCACGCAGGGCCGTGTCACCGTCAACGGCCGGGTGATCAATTCGCCGGCGCTCGACGTCACCGCAAATGACGTCGTCATGGTCGACGGCAAGCCGTTGCCGCCGCGCGAGCGCACGCGGCTGTTCCTCTATCACAAGCCGCGCGGGCTGATGACGACGCATGACGACCCCGAGGGGCGTCCGACCGTGTTCAACAATCTGCCCGAAGGCCTGCCGCGCCTCATCAGCGTCGGCCGGCTCGACTTCAACACCGAAGGCCTGTTGCTGCTCACCAATGACGGCGGCCTCGCCCGCACGCTCGAGCTGCCCGACACCGGCTGGCTGCGGCGCTACCGCGTCCGTGCCCATGGCGACGTTACGCAGGCGCAGCTCGACGCCCTCAAGGACGGCATCGAGATCGAGGGCGTCAAATACGGTCCGATCGAGGCGACGCTGGAGCGCGACCAGGGCGCCAATGTCTGGCTGGTGTTCGCGATCCGCGAAGGCAAGAACCGCGAGGTGCGCAACGTCTGCGCCCATCTCGGGCTCGAGGTGAACCGGCTGATCCGGGTGTCTTACGGCCCGTTCCAACTCGGCGAGATTCCCGAAGGCCAAGTCGACGAGATCCGCTCGCGCGTGCTGCGCGAGCAGCTCGGCGACAAGGTGATCGAGAAGTCGGGGGCCGAGTTCGACGTGCCTGCGAAATCCGCCGGGGGCGGGGACGATGCACCGAAGAAGCCGATGAAGCGCGCGGTGATCAACGACCGCAAGGGCCGTCGCGTGCTGGTGCAGCGCACCGGCAGCGAGGAGGCGCGCGAGCGCAACGAGATGGAAGCGAATGGCTACGGCCCGCCGCGCCGACCCAAGCGCGGCTATCACGGCAAGCGCGATCTGACGCCGCGGGATGGCGAGTAACTTTCAATGGTCGGGGCGAGTTCGATACCGTGCAAGCGGTCGTCATGGCCGGGTTCGACCCGGCCATCCACGTCCTGCATGCGCCCATCGCTGAAGTACGTGGATGCCCGGGACAAGCCCGGGCATGACGGACCCGTGTGATGCGCGTCGTCGGCGGTCGTTTGAAGGGGCGCAATCTCGCCTCACCGTCCTCGCGCGACATCCGCCCGACGGCGGACCGGCTGCGCGAGTCCGTGTTCAACATCCTCGTGCATGCCTATGACGATCCGATTGTGGATGCACGCGTGCTCGATCTCTTCGCCGGCACCGGCGCGCTCGGCATCGAGGCGGCCTCGCGCGGGGCGAAGTTCACGCTGTTCGTCGACAATGGCGCCGAGGCGCGGGCCCTGCTGCGCAACAATGTCGAGTCGCTGGGCCTCGGCGGCGTGACAAAAGTCTATCGCCGCGATGCGACCGATCTCGGTCCGGCGCATCCGGTCGAGCCGTTCTCGCTAGTGTTCCTCGATCCGCCCTATGGCAAGGGCTTTGCGGAGAAGGCGCTCGCGAGCCTACGCGATGGCGGCTGGCTGACGCCGGGCGCGCTGCTGGTGGTGGAAGAGGCGAAGGACGCGCAGTTCGCGACGCCGGCGGGATACGGGGAGTTGGAGCGGCGGGCGTATGACGACACGGAGTTCGTGTTCCTGCGTAGGGCGGATTAGCGCAGCGTAATCCGCCATCGTCGCTGCGGATGCAGAAGAGGCGGGTTACGCTGCGCTTACCCGCCCTACGGCACCTTCACCGCCGCCCGAACAGCTTCTCCACATCGCTCAGCTTCAGCTCGACATAGGTCGGCCGGCCGTGATTGCACTGGCCGGAGTTCGGCGTGTCCTCCATCTCGCGGAGCAGGGCGTTCATCTCCTCCGGCCGCAACCGGCGCCCCGCGCGTACCGAGCCGTGGCAGGCCATGGTCGCCGCGACATGCATCAGCCGGCGTTCGAGCGGCAGCGCCTCGTCCCATTCGGCCATGTGCTCGGAGAGATCGCGCAGCAGCCCGCCCGCATTGGTCTTGCCGAGCAGCGACGGCGTCTCGCGCACCGCGACCGCGCCGGGCCCGAAGGATTCGATGGCGAGGCCGAACAAGGCCAGTTCCTCGCTGCGCTCGATCAGGCGCTCGACCGTCGCCTCATCCATCTCGACGATCTCGGGAATGAGGAGGATCTGCCGCTGCACGCCGTTCGTAGCCAGCGAGGCCTTGAGACGCTCATAGACGATGCGCTCATGCGCGGCGTGCTGGTCGACGATGATCAACCCGTCGCGGGTCTGCGAGACAATGTAGGTTTCGTGGATCTGCGTGCGCGCGGCGCCGAGCGGGCGGTCGACGAGATCGCCGGCGGGCTGGCTCTCGATCCGCACGTCCGCGCTGGGCGCACCGACATCAAAGGCGGCCTGCGCGCGCTCGGCGAAGACAGGCGCTGCGGAGCCTTCGAACGACGGCATCGGCGCGACCGGGGCGGATGGCGAGGCGCGCCAGTCCCAGCTCGCCGAACGCTGCGGCGTGAAGGCGGGCCGGAACGCGGACAGGGCGCTCTCGCCGCTATTGGCGGCCGTGCGCCGGCCCTCACGCGCGAGAGCTTCCTTCAAGCCGTGCACGATCAGGGCGCGCACGAGGCCCGCATTGCGGAAGCGCACCTCGGTCTTGGCCGGGTGCACATTGGCGTCGACCTCGCGCGGATCGAGCGTGACGAACAGCGCCAGGACCGGATGGCGGTCGCGCGGCAGATAGTCGGAATAGGCCGCGCGCACAGCGCCGAGGATCAGCTTGTCGCGCACCGGTCGGCCGTTGACGAAGAGATATTGCCCGAGCGCGTTGGCCTTGGTCAGCGCGGGCGCCGCGGCATAGCCGGCGACGACGACGCCCTCGCGCTCGGCATGGACCTCGATGGCGTGGCTGCGGAACTCCGCGCCGAGGATATCGCCGAGCCGCGTCAGGCGGCCAGCGGCGCCGGGCAGCGCGGCAGCCCAGGTCACCGGTGCGCGTTCCTCGCCTGCCAGTGTGAACGCGATGTCGGGCCGCGCCATCGCCAGCCGCCGCACCACCTCGCGGATCGCTTCCGCCTCGGTGCGGTCGGTCTTCAAGAACTTCAGCCGCGCCGGCGTTGCGTAGAAGAGGTCGCCAACCTCGACGCGCGTGCCATGCGCCAGCGCCGCCGGCATGATCCCGGACTTCTCGCCGCCTTCAACGGATAGCGCCCAGGCATGCGGCTCGCTCGCATGCCGCGTGGTGATGGAGAGCCGCGCGACCGACCCGATCGAGGGCAGCGCCTCGCCCCGGAAGCCGAGGGTGCGAATCTGGAGCAAATCCTCGTCGTCGAGCTTGGAGGTGGCGTGGCGCTCGACGGCGAGGGCGAGATCCTTCGCCGTCATGCCGCCGCCGTCGTCGGTGATGCCGATCCGCCGTCGCCCGCCGCCGTCGGTGAAGACGTCGATCCGGCTCGCGCCGGCATCGATCGCGTTCTCGACCAGCTCCTTGACCACGCTCGCCGGGCGTTCGACCACCTCGCCAGCTGCGATGCGGTTGACGACTTGCTCTGGAAGCTGGCGGACGGGCATGAACTCGATCTTGGGCTCGAACGGGGATTCGCTGGCAGCACTATTCTAGGCCGTGTTGCGTCAAAACCATGGGTTCGGCAACAGCGGCGTCGCGGGCTGGGGAAAACGGCCCTCTATGGCGTTGAAGACATTGGGCGTTCGAGAGAATCGCGCAACCCGGGCGAACGGATATCCGGCCACCGTCCTGATTGTGAGGTGCCGGGCCGCGGTGTAGCATCGTGAAAAAATGGCAACAGGACGGGAGGACGCCATGTGCCATCTCTTCGCACACCAGCCCCAACGCGATTACGAATCCCAGACCCGTTCTTTGAGGATCGGCGGGCACTGCACCTCGATCCGGCTGGAAATGGCGTTCTGGGACACGCTGGAGGAAATCGCGGCCAAGGAGAGCATGAGCCTCGGCAAGTTCCTGACCACGCTCTACAACGAGGTGCTCGACCACCACGGTGAGGTCAACAATTTTGCTTCGCTGCTGCGCTGCTCCTGCCTTATCTACCGGTCCCGAAGCATGGTGCCGGTGCCGGACTTCAAGGCGACCGTCGCGCCCATTCTCGACGCAGCCGAGTAGCTGCTCGCAACAAGAAGTGCGTAGCCCGGATGGAGCGAAGCGCAATCCGGGTTTCGGGCCACACGTGACGGCGGCCCCGGATTACGCTTCGCTCCATCCGGGCTACAAGACTCCATCCGCCGTCATTGCGAGGAGCCCTTGCGACGAGGTAATCCAGACTGTTGCTACAGAGAGATTCTGGATTGCTTGGCTCCGCTCGCAATGACGGGGAGAGAGCGGTTTACCTATCCGGCCTCAAATTTCCTTCTTCTGCATCGCGCCCGCAATGTAGTCCGCCTGCCGGATCGCCAGCGCGACGATGGTCAGCGTCGGGTTGCAGGCCGCGCCGCTGGTGAACTGGCTGCCGTCGGAGACGAACAGGTTCTTGACGTCGTGGCTCTGACCGAACTTGTTGACCACGCCGTCCCTGGGCTTCTCGCTCATCCTGTTGGTGCCGAGGTTGTGCGTGCTCGGATAGGGTGGCGTCGGATAGGTCACGGTGGCGCCGACCGCGTCGTAGACCGCGGCGCCCTGCTTGTAGGCGTGCGCGCGCATCGCGACGTCGTTGGGATGATCGTCGAAATGCACGCTCGCAACCGGCTGCCCGAACTTGTCCTTCACGACCGGATCGAGCGTGATGCGATTGGTCTCCTGCGGCATGTCCTCCCCGACCAGCCACATGCCGGCCATCCTGGGATACCCGTCGAGCGCTGACGTGAACGAGCGTCCCCAGGCGCCGGGATTGAGGAACGCCGCCATGAAGGGCAGTCCGATCGACAGCGTCTCCATCTCGTAGCCGCCGACGAAGCCGCGCTTGGGGTTGTTGACGGACTCGTCGCGGATGATGCCGGCCATGGTCGTGCCGCGATACATGTGCACTGATTTCTCGAACACGGCATAGACGCTGCCGGTCATGTGCCGCATGTAGTTGCGGCCGACCTGACCCGATGAATTGCCGAGTCCGTCGGGGAACATGGTGGAGGCGCTGTTGAGCAGGAGCCGCGGGCTCTCGATCGAATTGCCGGCCACCGCGACGATACGCGCCTTCTGGCGCTGCATCGCGCCGCCCTCGTCAGCATAAACGACGCCGGACACCTTGCCGCTGGCATCGTGCTCGATCTTCACCACCATGCTGCCGGGACGGACCTCGAGATTGCCGGTGGCCTCGCCCTTCGGGATCTCGGTGTAGAGCGTCGACCATTTCGCGCCGGATTTGCAGCCCTGGAAGCAGAAGCCGATCTGCTGGCAGGCGCCTCGACCGTCGCGCGGCTGGCTGTTGATCGCCATGTTGCCGGTGTGCACGGTCTTGTAACCGATCTTCTTGGCGCCGGCCTCAAGCACCTTGAAATTATTGTTGCCGGGAAGCCCGGGAATGCCGTTGGTGCGGGTCACGCCCATCTTGTTCTCGGCTTTGGCGTACCACGGTTCCATCTCCGCGAGCGTCACCGGCCAGTCCAGGAGATTTGCGCCGGGAATGTTGCCGTAGGTGGTCTTTACCTTGAACTCGTGCTCGTCGAAGCGCAGCGAGGCGCCGGCCCAATGGGTGGTCGAGCCGCCGACCGCCTTGACGATCCAGGCAGGGAGACCCGAGAAATCCTTGGCGACGCGCCATGTGCCCGACGTGGTGCGCGCGTCGGTCCAGGCGAGCTGCGAGAAGCTCTCCCATTCGTCATTGATGAAGTCGTGATTCTCGATGCGGGGGCCAGCCTCGAGAATGACGACCTTGACGCCCTTCTGCGCGAGCTCGTTGCCCAGCGTGCCGCCGCCGGCACCGGAGCCGACAATCACCACAACGCCGGAATCGTTCAGATCGAATTTTGCCATATGCGTTCTCCTGAACCGTTGGGTGACGTTAAGCCTTCGGCAGCCAGTCGATGTCGGCGAAGCCGCGGTTGATGTAGCCGCCATGCTCTGCGGAGGAGCCCTCGTAGCCGAAGCGCGGCCAGACCTCTTTCTGGTTGTAGAGGGAGACGACGAGGTCGCCGCGCACCTTCTGGAAGAAGTCGCTTTGCTCGATTTCCTTCAGTAGAACCACCCGGTCGGCCTCCCAGGGCACGTCGGCATAGGGGACCTTGTAGCGATCCCGCGCGTTCTGATCGAGCCGCGCGATGCCGCCATTGATCAGCGACTTGACGGCCGCGTCCTTGGCCGCCTTGCCATCCCACGGCTTGATCGCGGTGATGTAGTAACTGTCGCCGAGGACATCGTGCGGATAGATGTCGCGCGCGACCTTCAGCAGCGTCTTCATCGTCGCCGGCGACAGGGTGCTCGCTTCATCGGCCCAGGCGTCCTCGATGCTGACGGCAACGCTGGTCGCCACGGCGACGACCGGTACGGCGGTTGCTGCGCCCTTGAGAAAGACGCGGCGGCTGTGCTTGCTTCGACGATCGATTTCTCTCATGGCATTCCTCCTTCAATTCTCGTGATTTGTTCTTGTAATTTGATCAGCCGAAACGCCCGCCCCGCTGGATCACCTCGATCTTGTAGCCATCGGGATCACTGACGAAGAAGAAGCGCGCCAGCGTCCGACCGTCGTGCTTGAAATCCCGCAACGGACCCGGTGCGAGCTGCTCGCGCTCGAAGCGGGCGTGTTCGGCGTCGAGATCTTCGACCACCACGGCGAGATGGCCGTAACCGTCGCCAAGCTGATACGGCTCCTTGCGATCGAAATTCACTGTCAGCTCGACCTCGAAAGGTGAGGAGGGATGACGCAGATAGATCAGGGCAAAATCCGCGAACTTCAGATGGTCGGCGACCTCAAGGGCAAAGGCACGCCTGTAGAAGTCGAGTGAACGCGCCTCGTCGTGCACGCGGATCATGGAATGAACGGGCTTGGCCATTCAGTTCTGCTCCTTCAGGTAAGCGATGATGGCGGCGCGCGTCTCCGGTTTGGCCTGCCGGTACACCATGTTCACGCCGGGAATGACGGCTTGCGGATTGTTCAGCCAGGCGTCGAGCTTCGTCTCGTCCCAGGCGAAGTCAGCCTTCGACAGGGCCTCCGAATATCTGAAGCCCTCGACCTTGCCGGCGGGACGTCCCACGATCTTCACCAGCGCCGGACCTTGCCGCATCGGTTCTGACAGGCTCAACGTGTGGCACACTGCGCATTGTTGCTTGAAGAGTGTGGCGCCATCCGGCGGCTTTGCGGCCGGCAATGGCATTTGCGCGTCGGCGACCTGCACCACCAGCACCATCGCGGTGCACAATCCCAGCACGATTGCGCGCATCACCAAAAACCCGCCCATCCGCATCAAAATCAATCTGCGCAAACTCTAGGCGGCGTCGAAGATGCGGTGGTAGTAGCGGGCTATTTCGCTGTGCGCCGAGATGTTTTGCTGCGCGTGTTGTTCCGCGCTGCCTTATATGCGGAGCACAATTCCGCGAAACCGCCGTCAAATCCCTAAACGATCACCATACGATGCGCATTGCATGACGGTCGCGCCGCTTGAACTCTTTACGCAATGCAATGGTTCGGTGCAGACGAGCGGCGCGGGAGCCGCCGGGCCATTCATCGCGAACAATCCAGGAGAAATGGATGAAGTTGGTGAAGACCTCGATGATCGCATGCGCTCTGTCGGCCCTCATTGCGACGCCGGTTCTCGCGCAAAGCGCGCCTCCCACCGCCAAGCCAGGCGGCACCATGCAAGGCAAGCCCATGCAGGGCAGCACGATGGGCAGTGGCGATGAGGAGATGAATGCCCAGCCGGGCGCGGCGGGCGAAAAGACCGGCATGAAGTCGACCAAAGGCACCAGGGGCACGGTCGGTACCACCGGCAGCGCTGCGCACAAGGGGACCGCCGACGATGCCACGACGGGCGGTGCTGCCCCATCCAAGCGCTACTAGTCTCGCGGTTTGATACGGCGAAACTCCGGTCGCCTCGCGGCCGGAGTTTTTCTGCGTATGTTAGTCGTCGAAGCCGCGCCCGCGCTTTGCCTTGACATCGCTACGGCGCTTCTTGCCTTCGAGCCGGCGCTGCTTGGACGCAAAGGTCGGCCGCGTCGCGCGCCGCGGAATCGGGCGCACCATCGCCTCGCGCAGCATCTCGACCAGCCGGTCGATGGCATCCTGCCGGTTGCGCTCCTGGGTGCGGAAGCGCTGGGCGTGGATCACGATCACGCCGTCTTTGGTCATACGCTGACCCGCGATGCGGGCGAGCCGGATGGCGGCATCCTCCGGCAGAGTCAGTTTGCGCGTGTCGAAGCGCAGTTGCGCAGAGGTCGCGACCTTGTTGACGTTCTGCCCGCCGGGCCCGGAGGCGCGGACAAAACCAATCTCGATGTCGTCCTCGTCGATGACGAGATCGCGGGATATCCGCAGCATGATGGCACCATTCCTGATGTTCGGACATATCGCGAACGTCCGCGTTCGGCAATGGTGGTGCTGGAAATGCAAATGGCCGGGCGAACCCGGCCATTTCAGGAGACGTACCGGACTTCGGCCGTCAGTTCGACTTCGTCGCCGGTGCTGACGCCGGCTGAGCGGCGGCCTGCGGGGCGCGGCCGACGACGACGGTCAGGAGGCCCTGGCCCCACAGCCGCTTGGCTGCCGCCTTGGCGTCATCAAGCGTCACGGCATCGATGATGGCGTTGCGCTTCTCGATGTAGTCGATCGGCAGCTTGTCCTGCTGGTATTGCAGCAGCGCCTGCGCCAGCTTGGAGGAGGTGTCGAGCGCCAGCATCTGTGAGCCCTTGAGGTAGGACTTGGCCTCGTCGAGCTCCTTCTGTGTCGGGCCCTCCTCGGCGATGCGGCGCACTTCCTTCTCGATGGCGTCGATGGTGTCGCCAGAACGGTCGGCGCGCGTGCCGGTGTTGCCGATGAAGAGCGCCGAATGCTCCATCCAGAGCAGCGATTCGTACACGGAATAGGCCAGCCCGCGCTTCTCGCGGACCTCGCGATAGAGCCGGGAGGACAATCCGCCGCCGCCGAGAATGTGGTTGACGACGTAGGCCGCCATGAAGTTGGGATCGCTGCGCTTCACTCCCGGGCCGCCGAAGGTGATCACGGTCTGCGGCACGTCGAGGGTCACGAAGGCGCGCTGCGGCGGCGTGGCGGCCTCGACATCCGGGACCGGCGTGAGGTTGGCCTTGGCGGGCAGGCTGCCGAAGGTGTGGTCGAGCAGCTTGCCGAGCGTCGCGGGATCGACGTCGCCGACGACCGCGACCTTCAGCCCGTCCCTGGCGAGCACGCGGCCGACATAATCCTTCATGTCGGCGACCGTGATGGTCGGCACGCTGTCGAGGTTACCATTGGTCTGTCGGCCGTAGGGATGGCTGCCGAAGGCGACCTCCAGGAATTTGCGGCTCGCCAGCGATGTCGGATTGGTGGTCTCGCGACGCAGGCCCGAGACGACCTGCGAGCGGATACGCTCGACATCGGCAGGGTTGAAATGCGGCGAGGTCAGCGCGCTCTTGAGCAGGTCGAAGGCCTCGTCCTTGTTGTCTCGCAGCATGCGCAGGCTGCCGCGGAAAGTGTCGCGGGTGGCGTTGAAGGAGAGCTCGATGGCACGGCGGTCGAGCCGCTCGTGGAAGGTCTTGGAGTCGAGATCGCCGGAGCCCTCGTCGAGGAGGTCGCCGACCAGGTTGGCGACGCCCGATTTGTCCTTGGGATCCTGCGCCGAGCCGCCGGCAAAGGAATATTCCATGGCGATCAACGGCACCGTTGCGTCCTGCACGAACCAGGCCTCGATGCCCCCGGGCGAGACCAGGCGCTGGATCTTTGCGGCCGCCTGCGACGGCGAGGCAGCAGCGAGCGCGAGCGTCGCGCCGGTAGCAAGGGAGAATGCGAGGCGTCGGAGGAAGGGATAGGTCACGAACGCTTCTCCTCGGGCTTGGCAGCCGTAGTGTCCTTGATCAGATAGCCCGTCACCGAGCGCTTCTTCTGGAGCCATTTCTGCGCGGCCGCGCGGACCTGCTCGGCGGTGACCGCGCGGATGCGGTCGGGCCAGCTCCTGATGTCCTCGATCGACAGGCCTGTGGTCAATGCGCCGCCATACCAGCGCGCCAGGACCGCCTGGTTGTCCTGGGCGTAGATCGCTTCCGCGATGAGCTGGGTCTTGACCCGCTCCAGGTCCTCGGCGCGGATCGGGTTCTGCGCGACATTGGCGATGACGCCGTCGACCGCCTGCTCGACCTCGGCGAAGCTGATTCCGGGCTTCGGCGCGGCCGAGATCGCGAACTGCGTCGGGTCGAGCGAGATGCTGGAATAGCTGGCGTTGGCGGAAACCGCGAGCGGCTTATCGACGACGAGGGCGCGGTAGAGATAGGAATTGCTGCCGCTGCCCATCAGTTGCGCGAGCACGTCGAGCGCGGCGCTTTCGCCGGCCGCAGCCGTGGTCGCCGAAGGCACGAGATAATAGCGCCGCATGCTCGGCTGCTCGACGCGCGGGTCGGCCAGCGTGACGGTGCGCGGCGCGGCCGGCTCCGGCTCCTGCGGTCGGACGCGCCGGGCCGGGATCGCGGGCTGCGCCGGGATGGAGCCGAAATTGCGCTCGACCAGCGGACGGATCTCGGCGGCGTCGACGTCGCCGGCGATCACGAGGATCGCGTTGTTCGGCGCGTAGAAGCGGCGGTAGAAGGCGAGCGCGTCCTCGCGATCGAGCTTCTCGATCTCCTGATGCCAGCCGATCACCGGCCGGCCATAGGGATGGTTGAGATAGAGCGCGGCCATGATCTGCTCGTTCAGCCGCGCGTCCGGGTTGTTGGCGACGCGCATGTTGTATTCTTCGAGCACGACGTCGCGCTCGGGCAGCACGTTCTCGTCCTTGAGGACAAGGCCGGTCATGCGGTCGGCCTCGAACTCCATCATGGTCGGCAGCTGCTCTTTCGGAACACGCTGGTAGTAATTGGTGTAGTCGACCGAGGTCGAGGCGTTCTCGTTGCCGCCGACGCGGAGTACGGTCTGCGAGAATTCGCCGACCGGGTGCTTCGCCGTGCCCTTGAACATCAAGTGCTCGAGGAAGTGAGCGAGGCCGGACTTGCCCGGCGTCTCGTCGGCCGAGCCGACCTTGTACCAAATCATCTCCGTGACCACGGGTGTGCGGTGATCCGGGATCACCACGACCTGCATACCGTTGCTGAGCGTGAAGCTAGCGGGTGGAGGCGATGTCACCGTGGTCTGGGCGAGGGACGCGCCAGCCGTCAGGACACTGGTCGAAAGCGCGGCAAGGAGGCAGGCAGCCGATCGGTATGAGGACATCATCATCCTTATGAGAGGCCGAGGTCCGGATGTCCGGCTCGGAAGCACGGCATGCTACACCGTGCGGCTGAGGCTTCGCGTCACGAAGCAGAGAACTCAACGCTTAGGCAAGTTACTGATAAGCAATTTAAGGACCGCGTCCGGCGTGCGCGAGCCGCCGGTACGAGGTTCGATTCTTTCAGGATGTCGCAGCGCGACGGGAACGCTATTGTTCCTTGTCCTTGCCCGACATGATGTCGAAATAGGTCCGCCGCGTTTTGTCCGGCCCGGCGCCATAGGCGTAGTTCGGCGACGGCGTCTGATAGCCGGGCGGAGGCTCAACCAGCGATTGGCGCGGCGGCTCGCTGGTGAATTTCTTCTCTTCGGTGCTGTTGCCGCCCTTCATCATGTTCCAGAGACCACCGGAGAAACCGAGCTCCGCCGGGCTGAGCGAGGGGTTGCCATTGGTACCCGGCTGAATCGGATCGTTGCTGGTGCGGGGCGCTGCTGCGACCTCGCCGGCCTTCATTTCTGCCGGCGTCAGCGGCCGGGCGGCCTGCCAGTTTTCCGTCTCCTTGGTCGCCTTCTTACGCGCGGCAATCGCTTCCTTGCGGCGCTTTTCCTCGGGGTCCTTGGGCCAGTTCGGTGCGGCCTTGGCCTGGGTCGCGGGAGGCGGCAGGTCCAGCTTGGGCGGCACGACGAGCGGCGAGCGCTCTCGGTATTCGATCCCCTTCTTCTCCATGCTCTTGGCGCCGATGCCGGACATCAGATTGTCGATGATCTTCTCTTCGAAGGTCATCCCGTCATCTTCATCCTCGTCGTCACCGGCACGGGCCGCGCCGGCCGACATGACGAGGCCGATGCCGAGCACGACAGCGGACAATTTCAATGCCCGCCAGAACCCCGATTGGGGGTCTCGCACCATCGAACCGCTGGTCTTCGCGCTGCGCATTACTGTACCTGTTCCATATTGTGGCAGATTGCCGCTCGCACGCGGCTGGCCCCTGCAAAAACGGGTTCCACCTGCCGGTCCGTATCGACCGGGATCAGGGCGCTTTTGCGGCGGGTACCCCCAGGAAGGAATCATACAATAGCGCGGCCACCCCAGCAACGATGGCCACGTCGGCGAGGTTAAACACGTACCAATTGTAGGTCTTTCCGCCGATATCGATGTGGAACAGGGCGAAATCGACCACGGCGCCATAGGCAAGACGGTCGATGCCGTTGCCGATGGCGCCGCCGATGATCAGGCCGAGCGCGATCGTGGCCAGGAGGGTGTGCGAGCGGGCCATCCAGATCGCGAGCGCGACCACCGCGACACCTTTGACAGCCATCAGCGCGAGCTGCGCCGCTTGGCTGTCGTTCTGGAGCCAGCCGAAGCTGATGCCGATGTTCCAGGCCAGCACCAGGTCGAAGAACGGCGTCACCTTGACGACGCCGCGGCGGGCGAGTTCGAACACGTTCAGCAGCCAGAGCTTCGAAGCCTGATCGAGCACGAGCGTGATCAGGGCAGCGATGATACCGGCGCGGAGCGGGGTCATGCCGGGATCAGACTCCCACCCCTAACGCCTTCCATTCGCGCAGCGCCTGCGCGTCGCGCGGGGTGACGTCGGGATATTCGGGGTCTTCACCGACCATCGGCGAGATCTTCCAGGAGCGGGCGCACTTCGTGCCGACTGCCTTCTCGACGATGACCGCCACACCCGGCACAGCGTCGAGACGGAAGGCGCCGGCCGGCGCATCGCCCTCGCGCACCTCGTAATTCGAGGTGATGCAGACCTCGGCGAGATCGACGTCGAACAGCGTCATCAGCATGTTGCGATCGGCAACATAGATCACCGGCGAGGCCTCCAGCGACGAGCCAATGTTCTTGGCGGCGCGCTCAACTTCCAGCGCGCCGGTGACGACGCGGCGGACGTTGCGGATCGTCTCCCACTTTCCCGCGAGCTTGTCGTCGCGCAGCTTCTCGAGGCCCTCGGGAAACAGCGTCAGATGCACCGAGGGCTCCGCATTGGGCCGGAACATCCGCCATGCTTCGTCAGTGGTGAAGCTCAGGATCGGCGCGAGCCATTTCAGCAGCGCATCGCACAGGGTCTCGATCGTGGTGAGCGCCGCCTTGCGCGCCACCGAGGACGGCGGATCGCAGTACAGCGTGTCCTTGCGGATGTCGAAATAGAACGCTGACAGGTCGGAGTTCATGAAGGCCGAGAGGCTCGCGACCACGGTCTTGTAGTCGAAATCGGCATAGGCCTTGCGAATGGTCTCGGCATGGCCGGCCAGCTCGTGCAGCATCAAGCGCTCGAGCTCGGGCATCTCGGCATAGGCGATCTTCTCGCTCGCCTTGAAGTGATGCAGCGTGCCGAGCATCCAGCGGATCGAGTTGCGCAGCTTGCGATAGGTCTCGATGGTGTTCTTCAGGATCTCGGGACCGATGCGCTGGTCGTCGGCATAGTCGGTGGCGCAGACCCACAGGCGGAGGATGTCCGCCCCCGAATCCTTGATCACCTTCTGCGGCTCGACGGTATTGCCGAGCGACTTCGACATCTTGCGGCCGTTCTCGTCCAGCGTGAAGCCGTGGGTCAGCACGACGTCGTAGGGCGCGCGGCCCCGCGTGCCCGCGCTTTCCAGCAGCGAGGAATGGAACCAGCCACGATGCTGGTCGCTGCCTTCCAGATACATCACGGTGTCGTTGCCGCCGTCGATCTTGCGGACGATGTTGCCGAGCTGCGGGAAGTTCTGCCGGTCCTCGAGCACGAAGGCGTGCGTGGAGCCGGAATCGAACCAGACGTCGCAGATGTCGTCGACCTTCTTCCAGTCTTCGCTCGCGCGGGAGCCGAGGAAGCGCTCGCGGGCGCCTTGCATGTACCAGGCGTCGGCGCCTTCCTCCATGAAGGCCTCGGTGATGCGCTGGTTGACGATCTCGTCCTGCAGGATCTCGGCCGAGCCGTCGCCCTTCTCGCGCACGAATACGGCGATCGGCACGCCCCAGGCGCGCTGACGCGAGATCACCCAGTCTGGACGGTTGGCAATCATGCCGTTGATGCGGTTCTCGCCCGCCGGCGGCACCCATTGCGTCACCGAGATCGCGTGCAGCGCGCGGGCGCGCAGCGTGTCGCCCTTCCTGGCATGGCCGTTCTCGCTGATGTCCTTGTCCATCGCGATGAACCATTGCGGCGTGTTGCGGAAGATCACCGGCTTCTTCGAGCGCCAGGAATGCGGATACTGGTGCTTCAGCCGGCCGCGCGCGAGCAGCATGCCTCTTTCGGCGAGCGCCTTGATGACGGCCTCGTTGGCGTCACCCTTCTCGCCCTTGTCGTTGAGCACGCGCTTTCCGGTGAAGCCGGGAGCCTGTGCGGTGTAGGCGCCGTTCTCATCGACGGTGTAGGGAATCGTGGTGTTGATGCCGCGTGTGTCGAGCTCACGGGCACTCGCCATCCAGACATCGAAGTCCTCGCGGCCGTGGCCGGGCGCGGTGTGCACGAAGCCGGTGCCGGTGTCGTCGGTGACGTGGTCGCCGGCCAGCAGCGGCACGATGAAGTCGTAGCCGCCGGCAATGCCCTTCAGCGGATGGGCGCATTCGACCGCATCCAGCGTGTCGCCGGGGATGTCGCGCACCTTCTCATAGGCCGTGACGCGTGCCTGCTTGAACACTTCCGCGGCCAGCGCGTCGGCCAGGATCAGCAGGTCGCCGGTCTTCGTCCAATTGTCCGCGGGCGCATCCGTCACCTTGTAGAGGCCATAGGCGATCTTGGGCGAGAAGGAGATGGCGCGATTGCCGGGCAGCGTCCAGGGCGTGGTGGTCCAGATCACCACGGCCGCATTGGCGAGCTCGCCATGCGCCGGCGAGGTGATCGGGAATTTCACCCACACCGTATCGGAAGTGTGGTCCTCGTACTCGACCTCGGCCTCCGCCAGCGCAGTCTTCTCGACCACGCTCCACATCACCGGCTTGGAGCCGCGATAGAGCGTACCGTTGGCCGCGAATTTCATCAGCTCGCGGGCGATCTGCGCTTCGGCCGGGTAGGTCATGGTCTGATAGGGATGGTCCCAGTCGCCGATGATGCCGAGGCGCTTGAATTCCTCGCGCTGCACGTTGATCCAATGCGTCGCATAGGCGCGGCATTCCTTGCGGAACGCCACCATCGCGGCGGAGTCGCGGAAGTCCGGCTTCTGCTTGCCCTTGGAACGGTAGTTCTCCTCCTCGATCTTCCATTCGATCGGCAGGCCGTGGCAGTCCCAGCCCGGCACGTAGTTGGAGTCGAAGCCGAGCATCTGCTGGCTCTTGGTCACGACGTCCTTGAGGATCTTGTTCAGCGCGTGCCCGATATGGATGTTGCCGTTGGCGTAGGGCGGGCCGTCATGCAGCACGAATTTGGCGCGGCCCCGTGCCGCCTGGCGCAGCCGGTCGTAGAGTCCGATCTCGTTCCAGTATTTCAAGAGCTCCGGCTCGCGCTGTGGCAGGCCGGCGCGCATCGGGAATTCGGTCTGCGGCAGGAACAGGGTTTTCGAATAGTCTTTGACTTCAGACTTTTGGGACTTTTGCGGCTTTTCGGACATGAGGCTGACTGGCTCGGAAGGGCGCGGAAAAACGGATGGCGATTGGGAAATCGCGGGGTGAAACGACACAATCCCGGTCTTGCGCCGAGCTTTGGGCTCAGGCGGAAGCCGGGCCGCTAATCCCTATGATGCGCCGCGCAAACATGGGCACTCCATAGCAGGGGGCCAGGGGAAGCGCAAAGGTCCGGAGGGGCCGGTTTGAGGCTCAGTCGATGGTCCCGAGCCGCGGAAATGCACCCGGGGCGGCCGCGAGCATGGCACGGGCGCGGGCGGAATCGTCGTCCATCTGGCGGATCAGGGCCTGAAGGCTGTCGAATTTCAGCTCCTCGCGGATGAAGCCGATGAAGGCGCAGTCGAGCGCCTGGCCGTAAAGATCGCCCTTGAAGTCGAACAGGAAGATTTCGAGCAGCGGCGCGCCATTGTCGAAGGTCGGACGGCGGCCGAAGCTGGCCACGCCGTCGAGGCGTTCGGCGCCGCGGCCGACCCGCACGGCGTAGATGCCGTGCTTCAGGCCGCAATTGGCATCCAGGCGGATGTTGGCGGTGGGATAGCCGAGATCGCGGCCGCGCTTCTCGCCATGGATCACCTCGCCGGTGATGAACCAGGGGGCGCCCAGCATGGTGGTGGCCTCATCGAGCAGGCCTTCGGCGAGGGCGATCCGGATGGCGCTGGAGGAGACCGGCCGCTCGTCGATATCGACATGCGCCTGCACGTCGACTTCGATGCCGAGCCGGGGCGCCTCGCTGACAAGCAGGCTCGGCGAGCCGACGCGGCCTTTGCCGAAATGGAAGTCGTAGCCGACGGCGATACCGCTGACGCCAAGGCGGCCGATCAGGTCATGGTGAATGAAATCTTGCGCAGAGGTGCCGGCGCGCGCCTTGTCGAAGGTCATGACCACGGCGCCGGCAAGCCCGGTGCCGGCCAGAAGCCGCAGCTTGGCGGTCTCGTCCGTCAGGCGGAATTGCGGGGTGTTGGGGCTGAAAAACCGCCGCGGATGGGGCTCGAAGGTCAGGGCCAGGGCAGGGCGGCCATGCGCCCGGCCCATGTCCAGGGCGGCTGCGATCACGGCGCGATGGCCGAGATGAACGCCGTCGAAATTGCCCATGGCGACCACGGCGCCCCTTGGAATGGCGGAGTCCGGCGTGGTGTCGCGGATTACGGTAAAATGCGGAGCCATCAGGGGAATTCTCGAAGCGGCAGGACCGGCCGGGACCGTGGCGCGACCGGCCGGATGAAGTCAAGCGGGAGGGTGGGCCTGCCTCGAATGCGATTCAGCCCGTTGGGGGCGTCCCCAGTTAACGCGCTGTTTAACGCCTTGGTGTTAGTCCTTGAGCGTGGAACTGCCGGGCTCCGGTCTGGGCAGGTCCGATCGTAATATTCCTGGGTTTGCGTTGGGGGAGTCGAGATGGCGGTTGATTTGTCGATGCCGGTTCTTGTGGTGGATGACTACAGCACCATGATCCGTATCATCAGGAATCTGCTGAAGCAGCTTGGCTTCGAGAACATCGATGATGCCAGCGACGGTTCGGCAGCGCTGAACAAGATGCGCGGCAAGAAGTACGGGCTCGTGATCTCCGACTGGAACATGGAGCCGATGACGGGGTACGACCTCTTGCGCGAAGTGCGCGCGGATCCGAACCTCGCTACCACGCCCTTCATCATGATCACGGCCGAATCCAAGACCGAGAACGTGATCGCGGCCAAGAAGGCCGGCGTGAACAATTACATCGTCAAGCCGTTCAACGCGGCGACGCTGAAGACCAAGATCGAAGCGGTCTTCCCGGACATGGCGAGCGCGTAAGCGCTGCCTACCGCAAAAAACAACTATCCATCGAGATCGTCATGCCCGGGCTCGTCCCGGGCATCCACGTTTTTGGACAGCAGAAGGACGTGGATGGCCGGGCCTTCGCCTCGCCGAAGCGGCTTCGGCCGCGCAGGCGGGTCAAGCCCGGCCATGACGATGTCTGGGGCTTAGAGCTTCGCCTGAGCTGACGTCCTTAAGCGGCAGCCGTCACCACTTCAATTCGCGCATCAGCGCCTTCGGCGGGTGGCCGAACAGCTCCATCACCGAATTCGGATCGAGCTGGTCGAGGCCCTCGAACTCCTCGGCATGGATGCCGCGGGTGACGAACAGGCAGTCGATGCCGAATTCGCGCGCGCCGGTTAAGTCGGTGCGGACGGAATCGCCGATCGCCAGCACCTTCTTCCGGTCGATCGGATGGCCCTGGCGTTCGCCGGCGAGCGCCATCGCGCGCTCATAGATCGGCCGGTGCGGCTTGCCGTAGAAGATCACCTCGCCGCCGAGCTCGCGATAGAGCTCCGCGATGGCGCCGGCGCAATAGATCAGCCGGTCGCCGCGTTCGACCACGATGTCGGGGTTGGCGCAAACCAGTGTCAGCTTGCGCTCGCGCGCCTTGAGCATCATGCCGCGGTAATCTTCCGCCGTCTCGGTCTCGTCGTCGTAGAGACCGGTGCAGACGATGTAATCGGCGTCCTCCAGCGGCGCCGTCTTTGCATCGAGGCCACGGTAGATCGAATTGTCGCGCTCGGGCCCGAGCCAGAACATCTTGCGGCCGGGATGCTCGGCGACATAGAGCCGGGTCAGGTCGCCGGACGAGACGATCGCGTCATAGGTCTCGTCGGCGACGCCGAGCTTGCGCAATTGCCGCTGCACGGAGTCGGCCGGACGCGGCGCGTTGGTGATCAGGATCACCGTACCGCCGTGGCTGCGATAGGTATGCAGCGCCTCGCAGGCCTCGGGGAAGGATTCGAGGCCGTTATGGACGACGCCCCAGATGTCGCTGAGCACGACTTCGACCCCGCCCACGAGCTCGCGCAGGCTTTGCGCAAAGTGCAGTGTGGTCATGATGCGTGGGGCCGATCAGATGCGGCGCGCGAGCGCTGCGTTGCCGGTGATGCGCTGCGGCGGAGGCGCCGAAGAGGTCGCGCCTGAGCTGGGTGTGGCGGAGCCATTGGATCCCTGGATATCCTGCGCCTGGTTCGGCGAAGCCCCGCCGGTAGCAGATGCCCCTTCGGGCCGCAATGGCCGGGGCGGCGCGAACAGGAATCCCTGGCCGAATCGCACGTCATAATCGAGCAGATCGATCACCGCGCGCTCGCCTTCGATCCGCTCGGCGATCAGGTCGATGCCGAAGCGGCCGAGCAGGTCGGAGAGGTCCGACGGATGGATGTCGGAGGCCGAGGCCTGCCTCGGATCGAGCAGCAGCGTGGCCGGCACCTTGATGAAGCGCACGCCGCGGTCGGCGAGCTCGCGCGGTTCGATGCGCAGATCGGTGACATGGTCGATCGAGAAGCGGAAGCCGCGCTGGGCGAGCGCGGCGAGGTTCTCGGACTCGGCCGGGCCGAGGTTGCGGAAGGTCGATTGCTTGAACTCCAGCACCAACGAGGGCGCCAGCGCCCGGTTGGCTTCGAGGAAGTCGAGACATTGCGCGAAGGTGGTGGAGTTGCCGAGGGTGGAGGCCGCGACATTGCAGAACACGCCGACGTCCTTGTTGCGCACCATCAGGCGCCTCAGCACCTGCACACAGCGCAGCATCACCATGTTGTCTATGCGCCCGATCAGCCCGGAGGCCTCCGCGATGCTGATGAACTCCTCGGCCGCGATGAGCTGGTCACGTTCGTCGCGCAGCCGTGTCACGGCCTCATAGAATCGCACCTTGCGCTGCGGCAGCGTCACCATCGGCTGGAGGAATATGTCGATGCGGTTCTCGTCGATCGCGTTGCGCAGCGCCGCCAGCAATTGAGTCTGGTTGCGTCCGTTGACCACCATCTGGGGCGGAACAGCCGGCGCCGGCCGCGACTGCGCCACGGCAGGCGGAGGCGCTGCAGGTGGCGGGGGCGCCGCGGGCAGTTCCGGCGCAGCGGGCCGCTCGTCGATCGTCGCGATCAGGTCGAGCGACGCCGCCGGCTCTTGCTCGGCCGGGGCCGGGGCTGGGGCCGAGGCCGGCGCGCTGCCAGCCAGCAGGTCCTCATGCGCCGATACGGTGGTGGCGAGCTGCTTGACCAGTCCGCCGAGCTCGTTGATCTCGCCGACCACCGACTGGATGCGGTCGGAGTTGGTCGAATTGGACGACGCGATGCGTCCCTCGATCGCAGCCAGCCGGCGGCCGAACTCGGCCACCTGGCGGGCGAGGTCGGCGGTACCGCGCGAGAGGTCGGCGATCTGGCCGCCGACGTCACTGCGATCGCGCAGCCGCATCGACACTGCGTTGTAGAGGATCAGGAAGGTCAGCGCCGTCAGCGCAACGATCGCGGATTCGGTTCCGCTGATGCCGGCGACCGAATAGAGCACCAGCCCGAGCGAGGCCGCGACCAGAACCATGCAGATGGCGATGAAGATCGTCGAAATGCGAATCATGCCGCGCGTTACGCCTCAAGATCTGACTGTCTCACCCGGGAAAACACGGGCCGCCGTCCGACCCGTCATGTCTCATGCTCCCCCAAGCCCCATGACCTTACCATCATTGTTGATTCGAGGGGATAGCGGGCCTTGAGCGCGACAAGGGTGCCCGCATGGGCGCATTCGCGGCGATCGGGACGAGTATGGAAGTCCTCGACCTGAACGTCACGCGCCCCTGGCTCCGGTCGGAAATCAAGGTGCTCTCAGCGTAAAATAACGCCGCTCTCAAGGCCAGCGAGCCGCATGCGCCTTATCGTTCCTGCGTTTCCAACCCCAGGAGATGACCCATGTCGACAGCCGCCGCACTCAAGCCGACCGTTCCCCAGCCCGACCTCACCGCCGTCAAGCAGCGCCAGCACGGCGCCTGGTCGTCGGGCGACTATGCCGTGGTCGGAACCACCTTGCAGATCGTCGGCGAGCAGCTCTGCGAGGCCGTCGACATCCGCGCCGGCAGCAAGGTGCTGGACGTCGCCGCTGGCAATGGCAATGCGACGCTGGCCGCAGCACGGCGCTGGTGTGACGTCACGTCGACCGACTACGTGCCGGCACTGCTGGCGCGGGGACGCGAGCGCGCAGCGGCCGAACATCTCACGGTCGAGTTCCGCGAGGCGGATGCCGAAGCGCTGCCGTTTGCCGACGCTAGCTACGATGTCGTGCTCTCGACCTTCGGCGTGATGTTCACGCCGGATCAGGACAAGGCGGCCTCCGAGCTCGCGCGGGTCTGCAGGTCCGGCGGCAAGATCGGCCTCGCCAACTGGACGCCCCAGGGTTTTATCGGCCAGCTGTTCAAGACCATCGGCAAGCATCTGCCGCCGCCGGCCGGGGTAAAGTCACCGGCTCTGTGGGGCACCAAGGCGCGGCTTGACGAGATGTTCGGAAACAAGGCTTCGGAAATCGCGGCCGAACAGCGCATGTTCGTGTTCCGCTATCGCTCACCGGACCACTGGCTCGACGTTTTCAAGACGTTCTACGGTCCGACGCTGAAGGCGTTTGCCGCCCTCGACGAGACTGGCCAAGCGGCGCTGAAGCGCGATCTCCTGGCGCTGCTCGGCGAGTTCAACCATGCCGACGACGGCACGATCGTCGTGCACAGCGAGTATCTGGAAGCCGTCATCACCAAGCGCTGAGATGCTGAAACGGTCAGGCCGGATGGGGTCGGCCTGACCGGCCATCAGGCCGGCGCGGCGGCGCCGACCGTGTCGGCCGAGACGGCCTGGCGGGTGCCGAGCGGCTTCGGCTGTCCGGTGGTGGTGTCGCGCAGGGTCTGTCGCTCGATCTCGGAGTTCAGCTCGGCCCCGAACATGACTACGATGGCCGACATCCACATCCAGGTCATCAGGCCGATCGCCGCGCCGAGCGAGCCGTAGGTCGCGTTGTAATTGGCGAATTCCGAGAGATACCAGGACAGAAGCGCAGAACCGGCGATCCAGAGAAGGGCGGCCGTCACCGCGCCGACGCTGAGCCATTGCCAGCGCGGAGCATCGCGACTGGGCGCAAAGCGATAGAGGATCGCAAGCGCCACGAGCAGGATGAGGAACAAGAGCGGCCATCGCGCCAGCGCCACGATCAGCTTGCTTTCGGGCGCCATGCCGAGATGATTCAGTGCGAGCGGAAAGGCGACCACGGCGCCGACCATCAGCAGCAGCGCCACGATACCGCCGACGGTAAAGGCGAGCGACACCATGTTGAGCTTGATGAAGCTGCGCTTCTCGCGCTCCTCATAGGCGACGTTCAGGGCGTCGAAGATCGCCTTCACGCCCGCATTGGCACTCCAGATCGCCAGCAGAAGGCCGAACAGGAAGGTGGCGCCGAGCGTGCTATTGGCGTTCGACAGCACGCGCGCGACCTGTTCCTCGACGATCTGGAACGATCCCTCGGGCAGCATCGTCGCGAGCATGTGAAGATTTGAGCTGATTGTCGAGGGATCGGCGAACAGGGCATAAGACGAGACGAGCGCGGTGACGGCCGGGAAAATCGCGAGCAGGCCGAAGAAGACGACGCCGCCGGCGGTCGCCAGCAGGCGATCCTCGTCGATGCGCTGATAGGTGCGCCAGAAAATATCCTTCCAGCCCGCCCAGGGGATCGTGAACGGACTCTTCGCGTGACGGCCGCGGCCGGGCTCCGCGGCCGCGCCCGCCGGATGCGTTTCCGGTGAATTCGCTTCGCCTTTGCGATGGTCCTGGGGAGGTCCCGACGGGACCAGGCCGGAGTTCTGAAAGTAGCGCTCCGCGGTCAGCACGAAGACGGCTGTTGCCGCCACCAGCAGCCAGGAGTCGATCTGTTCGGAGCGCCGCACCAGCATTCAAGCGTCCAATCTTTGACTGTGACGCCTGCGGCGCGCCGCCGTGAACCCCGCAAGGCCAATCGCCGCGAGCATCAGGCCAAGCTGCACGGGCCGGTTGGTGCGGATCGATCCGGCATGTCTGCCGTGGCCGCGTTCGCCCGGTGCAAACGGGGCCAGGGGGATCGTCGTCGCGACCTCCTTCACGGCTTGCTTGACCGTTCCGCGCGGAATCCGTGGGCTCGCAATCGCAACGCGCATGCGGCTGGCAAGCGGCACGATCGGCTTGGTCGGCCGCTTCATCATGGCCATGGCGACGCCGACGCAGATTCCGGCCAGCACCAGCAGCACGGCGGCGACGGCACCGAATCCCCAGAATTGCCCGTAGGTGATGGCCACCCAGCGGTACAGCGCCATCAGGCCGACGAAGAAGGTCGCAACCGCGAACAGCCCGGCCACGGCGAACAGGCCTGCCGCTATAGCGTAGGACGTCGCCCGTCCCGTGGCCTGGCTGGTGCGGTCACGCATGTAGGATTGCGCGGCGCGCTTGAGATGGTTGAGCTTGAGCGCCATGCCGGCGCGCAGCAATTCGCCCGATGGCGCGAGCATGCGGTCATCCTCCGACGTTTAGAAATTCGTCGGAAGATGAACGTGGCGATATTTGACTTGTTCCGAAGCAGCGCGCCTGTCGTGACGATCAGCCGAGATCGGCGGCTGCGATCCAGAACACCTCGCCCTCTGAGTCCTCCGTGTCCAGCCAGAGCAGCGGCAGTTCCGGGAAGGCCTCGTCGACCAGGTCACGGCCGCGGCCGATCTCGCAGATCAGCCCGCCACCGGGTGTAAGGTGATCCGGCGCCTCGCGCAGGATCCGGCGCACCACGTGGAGGCCGTCGGCGCCGCCGTCGAAGGCGAGCTTCGGCTCGGCCCGACATTCCGGCGGCAGCGCCGCCATGCCTTCGGCATCGACGTAGGGCGGATTGGTGATGATCAGGTCATACCTGTTGTCGCGGAGCGGCGCGAACAGATCGCCGCGGTACAGGCTGATCCGGTGCTCGAGCCCGTAGTCGCCGACATTTCGCGTGGCGACTTCGATCGCGCCCTTGGAGATGTCGACGGCATCGACGGCGGCGTTCGGGAAATGATGCGCGGCGAGAATGGCAAGGCATCCCGATCCCGTGCAGAGATCGAGCACGCGCTCGACCCCCGTGGGATCGTCGATCAGTGCGCCGGCGCCTTCTTCACCGCCGAAATGCGAGTCCAGGAGCTCGCCGATGAAGGAGCGCGGAACGATGACGCGCTCGTCGACATAGAAGGGCAGGCCGCGCATGTAGATCTTGTTGACGAGATAGGCGGCCGGTTTGCGTGTGGTGACGCGCTGATGGATGAGATCGAGAATGGACTTGCCTTCGGCGACCGTGACGCGCGCGCCGGCAAAAGTCTCGAACTGCTCGGGATTGAGATGCAGCGCCTCGCTTACCAGGAAGGCAGCTTCGGCGATCGGATCGGTCGTACCATGGGCAAACGCGAGCTCGGCTTCGACGAAGCGGCTCACCCCATAGCGGACGAAATCGAGCAGCGTGAGGAGCTCGCCCGAACCGACTTTGGCAGGTTTTGGCGCGGCGCGGCCGCGCGCGGTCTTTTTCGATGCTTTGGCCATCAGGATTTCGTCCAGCGTGCGGCGGCTTCGTCGTCGCGCGTCTGGGCTTCGACCCAGCCGGTGCCGGCTTCGCTCTCTTCCTTCTTCCAGAACGGCGCGCTGGTCTTGAGGTAATCCATCAGGAACTCGGCGGCCTGGAACGCGGCCTGGCGATGTTGCGAGGCGGTCAGCACCAGCACGATGTTCTGGCCGGGCATGAAGCGGCCGACGCGGTGAATCACGGTGACGCCGTTCAGCGGCCACCGCGAGGTCGCTTCACTGACGTGGCGCCCGATCTCCTCTTCCGCCATGCCGGGATAATGCTCGAGGGTGAGCGCAGCGATCTTCGCGCTGTCCTCGTCGGCGCGGCAGATGCCGGAGAAGCTCACGACTGCGCCGATGTCGGTCCGGCTCCTGGTCAGGATCGCGATCTCGCGCGCGATGTCGAACTCGTCCTCCTGGATGCGGATGGTGACGGGGCAGGCGGTGGCAGGGGAGGTCATGGCCTAGCCGCCGGTCATCGGCGGGAAGAACGCGATCTCGCGGGCGCCGGCGATCGCGGCGTCCGGCTTGACATGGGCGTGGTCGATCGCGGTGCGGATCACTTTCGGCTTCTCGAAGGCGTAGGCATAGGCCTCGCTCTGGCCGGATAGCCAGGCGATCAGCTCCTCGACGGTGCGCACGCTCGCGGGCGGCTCGATCGTCTCCTCGGCCTTGCCGATGCGCTCGCGCACCCAGGCGAAATATTTCACCTTCATCCCTCGTCCTCCTTGATGAGGTGATGGATGCCGGCGCGGAAATAGTCGTAGCCGGTGTACATGGTGAGGATCGCCGAAGCCCACAGCAGCGCCAGGCCGATCATCGAGACCACCGGCACGACCTCATCGCCGGCCGGGCCGGCGAGCAGGAAGCCGATCGCGACGAGCTGGACCGTGGTCTTCCACTTGGCGAGCTTGGTCACGGGCACGCTGACGCGGAGTGCGGCGAGATATTCGCGCAGGCCCGAAACCAGGATCTCGCGGCACAGGATCACAATGGCGGCCCACAGCGACCAGCCGTGGATGATGCCGTCCGCGGCCAGCATCAAGAGGCACGATGCGACCAGCAGCTTGTCGGCGATCGGATCAAGCATCCGGCCGAACGCCGATTGCTGATTCCAGATCCGCGCATAATAGCCGTCAAGGTAATCGGTCACCGCGGCGCCGATGAAGATGGCCACCGCCACCCAGCGCAGCCAGAGCGGCTGATCCAGAATCGACTGCGCATAGATGCATCCGACCACGACTGGGATCGCGGCGATCCGGCCATAGGTCAGGATGTTGGGGAGGGACATCGCGCGGCTGGTCGTCCCTCGTGTGGTGGCGATGTTCATCCGATCTACCAATACCGCTGCTGCCTGAACGTCAACCGTCCCGCGCCCCAAATGAGGTGCGGTCACGACGATCATATGACTGCGGTCCCCCTTTAGTTCATCCCGGCTGGGGATGGAAATACTCGAAAATTCTGCGCGCGCTCTCGGCGCTCACCCCCGGAACCTTGCCGAGATCGGCGATCGAGGCCCGTTCGATCTCCTTCAGGGTTCCGAAATGGTGCAGCAAGGCACGTTTGCGTGACGGGCCGATGCCCGGAATCTCCTGCAAACCGGCCTCGCGGATGTCCTTCTTGCGCAGCTTGCGGTGCGAGCCGATGACGAAGCGGTGGGCCTCGTCGCGCAGCCGCTGGATGAAATAGAGCACGGGATCGCGCGGCTCCAGCTTGATGGCCTCGCGCTCCGGCATGAACAGGGTCTCGCGGCCGGCATCCCGGTCCGGGCCCTTGGCGACCGACATCAGCGACACCTGGGTCAGGCCGAGATTTGCAAAGATCTCGCGCACGGCGTTGAGCTGGCCGCGACCGCCGTCGATGATGACGAGGTCGGGCCATTGCGGGAAGTCGTCGTCCTTGGCTTTGGTCGCCCCTTCCTCGGGCGGGTTGATCAGGCGTTTGAAGCGGCGCTCCAGCACCTCGCGCATCATGGCGAAGTCGTCGCCGGGCGTGATCCCTTCCGACTTGATGTTGAACTTGCGGTACTGGTTCTTCACGAACCCATCGGGGCCGGCGACGATCATGGCGCCGACCGCGTTGGTGCCTTGGATGTGGCTGTTGTCGTAGACCTCGATGCGCTTGGGCGCATGCGGCAGGTTCAACGTCGCAGCGATGGCTTCCAGCAGGCGGCTCTGCGTCGCGGTGTCCGCGAGCTTGCGGCCCAGCGCCTCGCGCGCATTGGTCAGTGCGTGAGCGACGAGCTCCTTCTTCTCGCCGCGCTTGGGCGCGGTGACCTCGACCTTGCGGCCGGCCTTGATCGACAGCGCATTGGCGAGCAGCTCGCATTCCTCGATCTCGTGCGAGAGCAGGATGTTCTTCGGCGGCGGCTTGTCGTCGTAGAATTGGGCGAGGAAGGACCCCAGCACTTCCTCCGGCGTGTACGTCTTCTCCGCCCGCGGAAAATAGGCGCGGTTGCCCCAGTTCTGTCCGGTGCGGAAGAAGAACACCTCGACGCAGGAGAAGCCGCCTTCCTGGTGGATGGCGAACACGTCGGCTTCCTCGACCGTGCGCGGATTGATGCCCTGCTGCGACTGGATCGCCGACAGCGCAGCGAGGCGGTCGCGGTAAAGCGCCGCACGCTCGAACTCGAGTTCGCCGGATGCCTTCTCCATTTCGCCGGCAAGCTCCTGCTTCACCGCATGGCTCCTTCCGGACAGGAAGTCGGTCGCCTCGCGCACCAGCGTCGTATAGCCGCCAAAGTCGATCTCGCGCGTGCAGGGGCCGGCGCAGCGGCGGATCTGGTAGAGCAGGCACGGCCGGGTGCGGCTCTCGAAGAAAGAATCGGTGCAGGAGCGGATCAGGAAGGCCCGCTGAAGCGCGGTGATGGTCCGGTTCACCGCGCCCGCCGAGGCGAACGGGCCGAAATAGCGGCCCGGCCGAGTCTGCGCGCCGCGGTGCTTGAGGATCTGCGGCGCCCAATGGTCGCCGGTGATCAGGATGTAGGGAAACGACTTGTCGTCGCGCAGCTGCACGTTGAAGCGCGGCCGCAGCTGCTTGATGAGGTTGGCTTCCAGCAGCAGCGCTTCGGTCTCGGTGTTGGTCGAGACGATCTCCACGGTCACCGTGGCGGCGATCATGCGCAGGATGCGCGCCGGCTGCGGCGCACTCTGGCGCGCGTAATTGGACAGCCGCTTTTTGACGTTCTTGGCCTTGCCGACATAGAGCACGTCGGCATTCGCATTGAGCATGCGATAGACGCCGGGTGAGGTGGGCGCGAGCCTGACCGCGCGCTCGATCGCCTCATGACCGGTCGCCAGCGGGCCCTCACCGACGGCGCCGCTCTCTTCCAGAATGTCGGGCAGACGCGCATCGTCCTCGTCGTCGCCGGCGGAGGTGGCGGGATCGAAGTCCGGGGGGGCATCGGCCGGGACGTCTGACGCCGTGGCGCGCACGGGCTTGCGCACGCCTGCGTCGTCCGGATTGTCAGGGGAATCGTGAACCATGGTGTGAATTTAGGCGCTGGGGGTGCCGATTTGAAGTTCCGGCCGTGGCGCACGCACAGGATGGCGGCGCAGTTCCCGGTAACGCTTGCTTAAGCCTGTTAACAGCGCGGTAACCCCGCTTAACAGCCCTTTAACTTAAAACTCTCGATAAATCTTACGCGAAAAAGTGGTGGTTCCGTAACCATGCGGTCTGGCCTCGCGCGGCGGCGCGGGCATCGCGGGGACGGCAGTTGCGTTGGAGTGTGTGATGAAGAGGCTCGTTGTGGGCGCAGCCGCGTTGGTTGCAGCCGGCTGGACAGCTTCGGCAGGGGCCGCCGATCTCTATGGGCAGCGTGCGCCCTATACCGTCAATCAGCCGCTCAATGCGTATAGCTGGGCCGGTCCTTATCTCGGCGGCAACATCGGCTACGAGTGGGGGTCCGTCAGCAACAGTCCGGTCAAACCCTCGGGCTTCGTCGGCGGCGTGCAGGCCGGTTACAACTTCCAGAACGGCCCGTTCGTGTTCGGCGTCGAAGGCGACATCCAGGCCGCGGGTGCCGACGATACCTTCGCGCCGTGGAAGTTCTCCAATCCGTGGTTCGGCACTCTGCGCGGCCGCGCCGGCTATTCCTTCAACAACGTGCTGTTCTACGGCACCGCCGGCCTCGCCTTCGGCGAGTTGCGCGCGCAGACCTTCGGCTGGACGGAATCTCACACCACCGTTGGCTGGACCATCGGTGCCGGCGCGGAAGTTGGCCTGACGTCGAACTGGAGCGCCAAGCTCGAATATCTCTACTTCGATCTGTCGACCAGCCAGTTCGCAATTACGGGCGTGTCAAACGGCTATAGCGCCAGCGTTGTACGCGCAGGCGTGAACTATCGTTTCTGATAGCTGAAGAAGAAAATACCGGACCAGACTCCCGGCCGCTCGCGGCCGGGATTTTTTTCGTCAGGCTAGGACAGAATCACCAAATTGACCGCTTTGGGTCCCTTGCCCTTCTTGTCCGGTTCGACTTCGAATGTAATGCGCTGTCCTTCGGCAAGATCCTTCAGTCCCGCCCGCTCAACAGCTGTAATATGTACGAAGACGTCACGACCACCGTCGTCCGGCTTGATGAAACCGTAGCCGCGCTCGCCGTTGAAAAACTTGACCGTTCCCGTCATGGCCATCGGGAAACTCCCCCTCATTGCTCCTCCGTCGCGACGCAGACTCACGTCTCGACATGACCGGGCCTTACGAAGCCCGGGAGAGCTGGCCATCCTTGGGCGGACCTCGTCGGTCCGGCCGGATCTTTCTTAGGCCTTCACTCCGCCGCAACCATTCGCGGAAGCGGAACGTAAAGCCAGTCACGGAAACAGCATAATACGGTTCGCTGCAGATTGACTACCGCTCCTGCATATTTTTCCCAAGAATGCCGGAGTGTTACGGCTTTGGCTTCAAGGCTTGGCTTCAAGGCTTGGGCACCTCCAATCGGAATCTGGCAGCGCCGCCCTGGCCGAGCGGCATTTCGAGCTCGGGCAGGATCGTCTTGAGCTCGCCGTGCAGCGTGTAGGGCGGGTTGACGATCAGAAGGCCCGTGGAGGTGAGGGCGGTGCTGTCTGCTTGCGGTGCGACGCTGAATTCGAGGCGCAGGCATTTTCCGGGCGGCTTTGCTGCGGCTGCGAGCTGCGCCACGGTTTGCACCAGCGTGTCGGTGGCGCGGCGGTTCTTGGCCGGATACCAGATTACGTAGATACCGGTCGGCCATTTCGCGAAGGCCGCCGCGAAGGCTTCGCCGAGCCGCTCGAACTCGTCCTTGGCCTCGAACGGCGGGTCGATCAGCACGAGCCCGCGCCGCTCTTTCGGCGGCACGAAGGCCGGCAGCGCCGTCCAGCCGTCGAGATCGACCACGCGAGCCTGTTCGTCGCGGCGCAGCACGTCGATCAATGCCTTGCGCGCCTTCGGCTCGAGCTCGCAGGCGACGAGACGGTCCTGCGGCCGGAGCAGGCCGCGCGCGATCAGCGGCGAACCCGGATAAGCCCTAAGCTCGCCCTTCGGATTGAAGGCACGGACGATGTCGAGATAGGGCTTGGTCAGCGCCGCAGTCTCGTTCGACAGCCGCGCCTGCATCAGCCGCGCAATGCCGGTCAGCCATTCGCCGCCGCGGCGGGCCTCGTCGCTGTCGAGGTCGTAGAGGCCGGCGCCGGCATGGGTGTCGAGGACGCGGAACGCCGCCGGCTTATCCTGCAAGTAAGTGAGGATGCGCGCCAGCACGATGTGCTTGATGACATCGGTGAAGCTGCCGGCGTGGAAGGCGTGGCGGTAATTCATGGGACAGGACTGCGTTGTCTGGCGCTATCCTACCCCTTGTCATTGCGAGCGCAGCGAAGCAATCCAGAATCTATCGGCGGAAGTTTCGTCGCCAGCGCAAAATTGCTTCGCAATTTTGTCGCGGGCTCCTCGCCATGACGGAGGCTGGAGGAACGAACTACCCGCCCCTGATCGGCGGCATCGTCACCTGATCGCGGCGGCAGGCGCGGCGCTCGAGCTCGTCGCAGGCGCGGAATTGCAGGTCCTTGCTGAGGCAGATGCGGACCTCGGAGAGCCGTGTCCGGTTGCAGGTGACCGAGACGGCGGCATTGCTCAGGCCGGGATTGGCCTTGACGAAGGCCTCCTCGACCTCCGCCGGCGCCACCGTCTTGGCCTGCGACAAATCGAGATATTCGGCCGGAATCTTGATCGCGGCGCGCGCTTTGCGGATCGTCTCGAAATAGCCGCGGCCCTCGAGCCCGGAGCAGGTGCCGTGCTTGTCCCATTCGTTGAAGATCAGGCCCGGCGCCGGCATCAGGTCGAGCATCGAGGAGACGATGCTGCGGTTCAGCCGAGGTGCCGGCCGCTGGCAATATTCGGGGAAGCCGTTTTCATATTGAGGCCACAGCCCGTGCACCACGAAGGCGTAGGGGCGACCGCCGCACTGCATGTGCGAGCGGCCGCCGCGCTCGGCAGCTTCCTCGCAGAAGGAGGGCGACCATGACAGCGCCAGCACATAGAAATCGAACTCGCCCGGCGCGTTCTGCCGCTTGTCCTGGGCTCTTGCGTCACCTGCGAACGAGCCGAGGCCAGCGACAACGAGCAGGGACAAGGTCAGCGAGATCACCAGCCGGGAGAACGAATGCAATCTGGAATGAAACATGACGACGCCCCTCAACTAGACTGTGCGAGGAGCCTAGCAGGCGACAGGAACATTTCAAGAACAAAATTGATGCGACCGTCGCTTAGCGGCCGGATCGGTCAGATCAGGGCTTTGCGGCCCGGCAGGCCGGATTGTAGGCCCAGTTGCGGTCGACGCCGACAACGCACCATTCGACACCATTGCCATAGCCGGCAAAGCCGCCATCCTCGATCACCGAGAAGTGCACCTTGCGCACCTTGCCGTCATTGAGCATCGCCTCGCCAGTGCAGTACCGGCGCGGAATGTTGTCGGACTGCCAGGGGCGGAATGCGACCTCGCGAACGGCGGAGAAGCCGGTAATCTTCAGCGAGGAATTCCAGAACGTGCTTTCCTTTTCCCAGAACTGGGTGGCGATCGTCGGCAGCGCCCGGTCGCAATCGGCCACGGCGCCGTCGTAGCGCGGTCCGCTGAGCCAGAAATTCAGCTCCAGCGGATTGGCGGCCCTGGCCTCGCCGAGCGACAGCGCCCCGAACATGAGGCCGAGCAGAGCGGCAAAGCGGATCGATTTCAGGGACGGGGCGCGCATGATCAGTCCAGACGGTTGAAGTCTTGCGGAAACCGGACGGTGCCGCGAAGGCCGGGGGAGGTCAAGTGCAGGGATATCACACCAGAGAGGAAACCTCGTTTGCCTCGGGCGCTGGAAGGCGGCGGCCTGAGATCGACCAGCCTGCGGTCGATGCGGTCGTGACTTGGCCTATTGGAGCATGAGCCGCTTGAGGCCGCCCGAGAGAGCCTGCATGGGCACAATCTCCGCCACTTGCAGAAGCAGGGAGACGTCGCTGGGGTCGAGACCTTTATCATGCACGGCCCATCTGTCCGTCCTTACGTCTTCCCGGTGAACGAGGTCCGAGAAAGCCACGTACTTGGAGGAGACCGAGATGTGATGCGGGGCGACCTCGTTGAGCAACAGCATGCTGCCATCGAACTCCGTCACGGCGAAGTCGAACTTGTGCCGCTTGCTCTGGCCCGCAACCTCATAGTCAACCGCGATGGTTGTCGGGGGCACCGTCTCTTTCAGGACCCGCAGGATTTTGTCTTTCAGCACGGTTTCCGTCGCGGTCATCATCCGGTCAACAGCGGCATGCGCGGCAGCGGCTGACGCATTGGCGACGGCGAGAATTGCCGATCCCAACCAGTCAACGCTCCGAACCTCGACGGTGAGCGCGTTGTTGGAAAGCTGGAGCCGGTATAGTTGCACTTGCTTGGTCAACATCCGCGAGATCAGATTATCGTCCCGCCCATGGGTCCAAGCCGATCGGGCGGCGCCGCCGCCATCGTGGACTCGAAAGCCGCCCCCGAACCTCACGACGAATACGTTCACGGGGTCAAAAGAAGGATACAGGCAATGCGTCGTCACCCGCGAACCGTGCTCGGTCTCGGTGCACATCTCAAAGGCGGAAAGTGCCGCCCTGATATCGTCGCAGGCATTGCTCACGGGAACAGCTCACCCTGTGGCGGGACATCGAAATGTCGCTGATCAGGCGCTATCGACAAGTTAACACGGTCTGCTAGCCAAAGCATCGCCTGAGGGAGCTTTCGCACCTGTGGCGGAAGCGGTTCCCGGGGATGCGGCCGAACCCCGCGCTCTCTACATAACTACGGTTAAACGCCCAAGGATGCCAGTGGGGTCCGCAAACGCGTGGCGGCAGTCCATAGATGCCAGCATCAGGGGGATTGGGCTTGCACTCGTCTTGAGGGACTAGGTCGAGCCGCGTGATCAGACTTCCCTTATAAATCAGCGAGATGCTGGGAAATTGGGGTTTGTTAATGGGGCAACGAAAGCGAAACTGCGCCCGGACGATCCCGACCGAATCCGCGATGTTCCAGATGGCCGATAGCTCCCCGGGTAACCGGGCTCCCATTGGGGTGAGGCCCCCTCAAGGTCTTGAAGGGTCTTCTGCTCGGCAATAAAGGCGTCGATCTCGGCAATATCCATCGTGCGTCCCAGCGGTTGCACAGCGTAACCTCGGGAAACGATAGATGGCAAACGACTGCAAGGGGGCAACGCACGGCTTGGGCTTGCCCTTCGCCCAATCCACAGGCAGTGATCTCCCCACCTGTGGAAGGGCACTTCACGCCCGCCTCGTCGCAACCTGATCGCAGACCACCGCACGACGGCGGTCTATCCTCGCTCGGCGGCATCGGCTGATGAGCGACACGGATGATCGCCACAGGTCGAGAAGCGTAGGCACCCACCTGCTACCGCGAAGAAGACATTTCGGATTGGATTCGCGGTCGGAAAGACGCTGGCGCTTGGGGGCGGGCGCTCTGCCTGGTCGGGGCGAACAAGCCCTTCGGCGAGCGGTGGACTGCCGAGCGATCGACGACCAGATCAGGTGTTGCGATGTGATGAGTTGTGACGCTGCGAAGTGGCTTCAAGCACTCCGCTCCACCCGACCAAATCAATAGCGTGAAAGTGCGTGAAGTAAGAACAAGGCAAACAGCAGCAGCGATCCTATTTGAACAGCGATGCTTACCCGCTTCCAGAACCCACCCGATTCGGCGTCACGCTCCGGCTCTGTCAACTTCGCCAGTTTCTCCGTCTCGTCTCGCTGGTGTTCTTCGGCCTCATGTGCCTCACGCTTCAGCGATGCCAACTTCGCCCATTTTTCCGCCTCGCCTCTCTGGCGCCCTTCGGGGTCTCTTGCCTCAACCGCTAGCTCCGTCCAGTTTTGCCAACCCTCCGTATTGCTTATCCCGCTTTTTCTCGCAACGCGTCCGGTTAGCTTTGTATACATCGACTTAGCCTCTTCGACGTGTTCGCCATCGGCAAACTCATCGATGAAGCGGTGGAGGGATAATGCATCAGGCTGCAGCAGTAGTAACTCCCATCGTGCCGCCTCGCGCTGACGGGACTGTTCGACTCTGCGTGCCTCTTCGGCCCGATATTCGAGCTTCGTCAGCATCGACTTCGCTTCTGCGGCATGTGGCCCATCCGCAAACTCATCGAGGAAGTCCCGCAAGGAAGTGGCATTAGGGCTTTGCGCTAGCGATGCCCAGACGACAGCTTCCAGTCTTCTCCGCGCCCTAGCGGCAGCCTTAATGTCCGGCTCGGCAGTACGCCGCTGTTCCTCGGCCTCAGGAGCTTGCTGCCTCGTCACCTCCCCTTTGGGCTTTGGTGGCGGTGACGGCACCGCCTCCTTTGGCGCAGTGGGCAACTCGCAAAATCGAAAGTGCTCTTGCAAGTTCGATTGGAGCCAGGGCTGCTGCCTGTTGCCTGTCACGCTGCGCACATCGCGGCTAACGTCGGTCATTACGTCATAGATCGAGATGCCGGGCGTTGTCATATATTTGGTCAAGGCTGCCGTGAAAGGACTATTCGGGCCGTAACCGTCTTGGGCTATGTTGTCCGGCGCAGTCGCGAACGCAATGAACGTGCCCGATGGGGCACGCACCTCAGCGAGACCCGAGCGCGTAAACGAGCGACTGCGTTCGTTATCTGGCAGGCCTGCAAGCAGCGATCGCGCAAACGGATTCTCTCGGCACGCATCGAGAAAGACGAGAGTTGACGTGCGCACGCTCCCCATGATGTCGAGTATTTCGGTAAGGGAGACAGCGCGGCGTCGCAGGTGACTTTCTTGGCGGATGTCCGCATCGACAGGTATTAAATAATTGGTGCCTTTCACCTGCAGGCCGTGACCTGCGAAGAAGAGCAGAGCCACGTCGGAGTCACGAAGTTTCGCCTCGAAGGTGTCGATAGCATTCTCCATAGCCTCGCGACCAACGTCGCACGCAACCATGACGTCAAAAGCTGGGTATACAGTCCTCAGCTTAGCCGCAATGAGTTCGGCGTCGTTGCGTGGGTTTTTGAGTGGCGCACTTGGATAGGCCGAGTTACCAATCACGAGAGCAAGGCGTCGCTGACCTTCGCCCGACGGGGCCGACGGCGGGGACCCTTCGTAGGATTTACCACGCTCTACCATTTGTATCCCAAAAAAAGGGATTGGAAACACGTTACTTAGAGTTGCAATCAAGTTGTCAGGCAAATACGTCCGGCTGCTTCCGCCATTCATCCCATGTCATAGTCGGGCCATTAGGGAACCGCTTCACAACGCGCTTTCCTCCTCTAGCCTTCTCAGCGGCGTTCTCTTTCCAAGCGCTGCTACCAAACACACGCACGCCGGCCCAGATCAAATTGCGCGTGATAGAATCGACATCCATTTCAACCATGGCTCGATCAAACACGCGATCTGCCACCTCGCGGCTGCATTGTTGTTCCCAATAGAGGTAATCGTGATAGATGGCGGCGTTGCCATAGCGGCCAGTCTTTTGGAGCACGGCCCAGAGGTAGTTGGGGACTGAGGCAAGGTCTGTCACAAAGCCTTGGGGCACATCCACGCGCACGACGCCAGGTCCATCAGATGCATCTGGCAACCAGCCGATTGCCCTATACACGACCCACCAGTTCTGATCGCCAAACGGAAGCAGGATAGTTGCGCCACCATGAAAGGTGCGGGCGCTCGGGTTGGTGGGACCGCCCCGGTTTGCTGAGTACGACGCCACCCATTGGCGTTTGTCGCTGCTACCATCGCCACTGCGATCGTGAGTTGGCCTACCGAAGCTATCGGGCAATAGCTTGTTCAGCACGCGCGCGATGAGCCCTAGCCGCTTCTCGGGATCAAGGCGAGGATACGCGGACATCAACTCGTCGTTGTTGACGAGGGTCGCCGGTAGAACTGCGCGATCCTCTCGGGCACGCCAGATTTCGAGCGCCAATTGCGCGCACTGTACAAGAAATCCACCGATTGCCATTGCCTCGGTGATGCCGAAGGTGCGGGTACGACCGTCTGAAGCCGGTCCATCAAGCGATGCCAGCACTTCTGGTCCGAGGTCGGCTGCAACAGCGCGAGCGAGGTCCTTCTCATTCACGGAATATCTCCCGCAATAGAGAGGCATTGATCTCTACTATGATCTGGGGTTGTGCAGGAGACAAGGAGACACGATGCCGCTTAAGGCTCGGCGGCGCGCTATCCTGCGCCAAACGGCAGGCGGCCTGTCCTTTTCCAACGCCGACAACGATTCAACGCAAGCTGAACCACGCGGCGCGATCGTGCGCGGCAGGCCGTAGCCGCCACTCCAGACAAATCGGAAACACCGCCGGAGTGATCATCTCCGGCGGCCCCATAGTCTCAACTTTGTGCCGGTGGACCTTTGAACGCCGCCGCCATGTGATCCAGATGCTGCATGGCCTGAAACCGGGCCACCTCCCGCATCATGGTATTGGGCTCGTCATGCGAGTCCCCTGTGGCTGGTCCGGCGTTGTTCAACGCGTCGTCAACAAATTCATTCATAACCGAAATCAAGTCTTCCCGCTTCGGCGGCGGTACAAACATAAACACGGCCTGCAACGCCGCCCTTGCCAGAAGGCTCGCAGCCAAAGCTTCGCCGCGCGCTACCGCAATATTTTTCTCAAGTGCGTTCATTGTTCCCCCGGGTGTCAGTCGGCGCATGGTTCAATTGAAGGCGACAAGACGTAAGTGCGGCCAGTATTCGACAGTCTGCCTTCGCCCTCGGCTCATTTGCTGCCGAAATAGTAGCCGATGACCAAAGTCAAGATCGGCAGGATAGCCACCTTTACGACCTCCGATAGATCATTGAAGATCGGCTCGCCCTCGTACATGCCAACAAAGAAAACGAGATACATAACCGTGAGTGCGATCGAGGCCACATAGAGCCCGACTACAGCGTAGACGATGAACGACCGATCTTTGCCCTGCCGTTGAACCTCCAAAGCACGCACGGCCGTGTTAAAATCCCGGGGGAAGTCATTCACCCTTTGCAATTGGGCTTCGATTTCATCAGGATTCATTTGGGCCTGCCGGACGAGACGACGAGACGATCTCCAATACCGCGCTCGACGTGTGAGCTGTGTTCGAGGCAAGCATCTGCGCAACCTTGAGCAAGGCTTCCTTCGCTTCCTTCAGCTCCGGATTGGTATCCGACGATTTCTTCAGGGCCTCATCTATCTTTCGCGCCTGCGCAAGTGCCTCCTCCGCCGCCTGCTTCTGTGCGTTCAAGTCCCGAGTCAGCACCTCCCTCAACGCGGTAGAAGAGCCGACAACGAGCGGAGCGGCCTCCAAGTTATGGATTGCGGGCATCCTGTTTCCTTTCGAGCTTACCGACAGTACCACAGTTGAAATGGTGGGCGAGGCTCTACCATGCCAGCCCTTTGGAGCATGTCCAGTGTTGCCTCGCCATTCCCGGGCCAGCGGGAGGCCGTAGGGAGGCCATCCGCGTGTGCGCCGTGGTGGGCCTGCACTCCGGATCATGCAGGCAGGCGCCACGCGGCGCGATCTGACGGGCTGTTCGTCGACGACTGGCACCCCAAGGACATCTCGACCGCTTGGAGGCGCTGCAAGACGCAGAACCATGCTCGCAAAATACTGAAAATAATTGTTGGGAAATGGAGATGCGGAGGCGGAGGGAGGTGAGGTCCCTTTTTCTTCAAAGCTCGAACCATTAGCGGCCCCCTAGGGGGGACGGCTCCCCTCCCGGAGGGCGGATCGTCAGCCCTTTGCCAGCCGCGTTTTCGCGCGCAGCACCGTCACCGCCGACCACGGCTTGCCGGTCGGGGTCTTGACGTTGCGTTCGTTGAGAGCGCGCGCGATGGCGCGAGCTGACTCGCCCTCAAGCTCCTCGAAGTGCGGCACCAATTCTTTTGCCCTCTCGACTGCGGCTTCCTTCTCCTGCCGCCCGTGCTCGCGGAGGCCGCCGAGCTTCTGGCCTCGGTCCTTGGCCGAGGCCAGCGCGGCCTTGGTGCGCTCCGAGATCATCGCACGCTCTTTCTCGGCAACAGCCGCGTAGACGTGGAGCATGAACGGATCAACATCCGGGCCAAGCTCCGAGACGATGAAGCGCACCTTGTGCTTCATCAGGCCCGCGATAAAGGCGACATCGCGAGACAGGCGATCGAGCTTGGCAACGATGACAGGTGCTTTGGCCTTGGCGGCGGCTCCCAGGGCCGCCTTGAGCTGCGGCCTGCGCTTGTCGTCGTCCTTGCCGGATTGGACTTCGGTAAACGTCTCGACGATCTTGAAGCCTTCCGCCTCTGCAAAGCGCGCAATGGCGGCCTGTTGAGCTTCGAGACCAAGGCCAGACTTGCCTTGCCTCTGAGTGCTGACGCGGATGTAGGCAATAGCGGGCTTCATCGTCGACTCCCTGAAACATCGCAACCGAGGCGAGGAAGAATGGCGCCGAAAGGGCTGCCGCTGAAAAGCAGCGCAATCGCCTTGTGGTGCAGATCGGGCGACTGGTTGATGCAATCACTGACAGCGATGAACCCGTGGGGCTGCTGGCCGATGCGCTCAAGAGCAAGGAGGCGGAGCGCGTTGCCCTAGAAGAACGCATCCGCATGCTCGGAGCCAACAACGTCGTTGAACTCCATCCGAAGGCCCTTGCGGTCTATCAGCAGAACATCGAGCGGCTGCATCAGCGCCTTCTGGACGGCCATGGCGATGTCGAGACCCGCATGGCGTTCCGGAACGTAATTGACACGATCGTGGTGCATTCGACGGGTTATCGCCAGCCGTATGAGATCACGCCCTATGCGAAATTCGCTGCCATTGGGGGCGTCTATCTTTTCCCGCCCCAGCGCTCTCAGGAAAAAAATCCTTTCATCTGAAGGGGTTACTTGCAGCGATAACGACAAACAGGAGAGGTCAAGTGCAGCGCGGCAACACTTCGCCAGGAGTTGACCGCAACGTCCCTGCCGAGGGGACTTCAGTTCTTTTCATGGCAATCACGGCACCGTAAACTGCGGACCAGCCAATTGGAGTGACGGTAATGCGAATCATTGCGGCCGCGGGTCTTCTCGCCAGCCTGGTTGTCTCGGGTCTGACGGCGAGCCAGTCGGCGCGCGCCGATTACGTGCCGCCGTT
The DNA here is from genome assembly GCF_000296215.2 of Bradyrhizobium sp. CCGE-LA001. Taxonomy (NCBI): domain Bacteria; kingdom Pseudomonadati; phylum Pseudomonadota; class Alphaproteobacteria; order Hyphomicrobiales; family Nitrobacteraceae; genus Bradyrhizobium; species Bradyrhizobium sp. CCGE-LA001. The sequence continues at coordinate 1,370,775 of NZ_CP013949.1, forward strand.
CAAGGGCAACGACACCGGCGGCATCATCGCCTATTCCATGGCGACCCAGGTCGATGCGCGGCAGGTCGCGGTCGATCACTGCGCGCGCTACGGCAAGGTCGTGAAATTCCTCGGCGTGCAGGCCTATGAGGGCGGCTACATCTCGTTCTCCTGCCGCTGGGTGCCCTATGGTGCCGCCGAGCGGCCGATCCGCACGCTGTACTGACGCGCCGTCGGTACGCCGCAACACTCAGCCGGGAGCCTTCTCCATGACGCGCAAACTCGCTTTGCTCGGCTCGGCCGCTTGTCTCGTATTGTCGGCAGGCAGCGCCAGCGCCGACGATCTTCCGGTGCGCAAGCCCGGCCTGTGGGAAATGAAGCTGGTCACATCAGGCTCGCCCGTGCCCGAGATGACCATGCAACATTGCACCGACGAGACCGTCGACAAGGAGATGAGCAACAACGTCTCCCCGATGGCCAAGCAGATCTGCGCCAAGCAGGAGATCAAGAAGACCGCGACCGGCTATGTCAGCGATTCCGAGTGCAGCGTCGCCGGCGTCAACACGACCTCGCATGCCGAGATCACCGGGGACTTCAATTCGGCCTACACGGTGAAGTCCTCATCGCATGCAAAAGGCGGCGTGGCCGGTGCGGCCGGCCGCGATACCACCGTAACGCTGCAAGCCAAATGGCTCGGGGCCTGCAAGCCGGACCAAAAGCCCGGCGACATCGTGATGCCCGGCGGCTTCAAGATGAACGTGCGCGACATGGACAAGCTGAAGGCGCTGCTGCCGAAGTAGGCTACGGCGCCTACACCGGAATCCGCACACTCGCCCTCAGTCCACCCATCGGGCTGTCGCCGAGCGTGATGTCGCCGCCATGCGAGCGGGCGATGTCGCGGGCGATCGCGAGGCCAAGGCCGGTGCCGCCTTCGTCCTGGTTGCGGGCATTGTCCAGCCGCAGAAACGGCTTGAACACCTCCTCGCGCAAATGCGCCGGGATACCCGGGCCGTCGTCATCGATCGTGACGGTGAGGTAACGGTGATCGCGCTGGCCGGTGATGGCGATGGCCTTGCCGTAGCGCGCGGCATTGGTGACGAGGTTGGCGAGGCAGCGCTTGAACGAGGCCGGCTTCACGGTCACTACCGGCAGGCCGTGGAACGCCACGGTCGCTGTGTGGCCGTGCCGCTCGGCATCGCTGCGCAATTCTTCCAGGGCCTGTGCCATGTCGGTCGGCTGCGACTGCTCGCCGGAATCGCCGCGGGCAAAGGCGAGGTAATCCTCCAGCATCATCGACATCTCGTCGACGTCCTTGCGCATGCCCTCGAGCTCGGGGCTGTCGCCGATCAGCGCCAGCTCGAGCTTGAAGCGGGTCAGGATGGTGCGCAGATCGTGGCTGACGCCTGCGAGCATCGCGGTGCGTTGCTCCATCGTGCGCTCGATGCGCGATTTCATTTCGAGGAAAGCGACCGAGGCGCGCCGCACCTCGCGCGCGCCTCGTGGGCGGAAGTTCGGCGCCTCGCGGCCCTTGCCAAAACTCTCGGCGGCATCCGCGAGCCGAAGGATCGGCTTGATCTGGTTGCGCAGGAACAGCACGGCGACGATCAGCAGGATCGAGGACGTGCCGACCATCCAGAACAGGAAGATCTCCGAGTTCGAGGCGTAGGCGGCGCTGCGCTGCGCGAACACGCGCATCACGGCGTCGTCGAGCTGGATGCGGATCTCGACCAGGTTGGAGCGGCCGACCGTGTCGATCCAGAATGAGCGGCCGATCTGGCGGCCGAGCTGCACCGACAGCGTCTGGTCGAGCAGCGAGAAGAACGGCTTCGGTCCCGGCGGCGGCATGTCGCCGGCGGGAAGAAAATCGACGACGAGGCCGAGCCGCTGCTGCGCGATGCGGCGGATCTGGTCGCGGTCCTTGTCCTGCGGATAGCCCTTGTAGACGTCGATCAACGCGGCGATGTCCTGCACCACAGCGGCCGACAGGCGGCGGGTGACCGTGTTCCAGTGCCGCTCCATGAACACGAAGGCGACGACCGATTGCAGGATCACCATCGGCACGATCATGATCAGCAGCGCGCGGGCATAGAGGCCGGTCGGCATCCAGCCCTTGAACGCATTGCCCATCCAGCCATTGGCGGCGGAGACGCGGCCGGCGGCGCTCTTCAGAAGCGTCAGGCCGGAATCGATCGTGCTCATCGGTCGCGCTTCATTGCGGTTTAGGGCGAGGCCACCAGCCGGTAGCCGATGCCGCGTACTGCCTGGAGGAACAGCGGGTTGGCGGGATCGGTCTCGATCTTGCGCCGGAGGCGGTTGATCTGCACGTCGACAGCGCGTTCGTTGACGCTGCCGTTGCCGGTCAGCGCGCTGCGCGGCACGGTCTCGCCCGGCGTCTCCGACAGGATGCGCAGCATCTCGCGCTCGCGATCGGTGAGGTGAATGACTTCCTCGCCCTGGCGCAGCTCGCCGCGATCGAGATGGTAGACGTAGGGGCCGAACGCGATCTTGTCCACGGTGGCCGCCTGCGGCGGCGGCGCGGCGCGCTTGAGGATGTTGTTGATGCGCAGCGCGAGCTCGCGCGGCTCGAACGGTTTTGCCACGTAATCGTCGGCGCCGATCTGCAAACCCTCGATGCGCGCTTCCGCCTCGTGCCGCGCCGTCAGCATCACGATCGGCACCGAGGACGAAGTGCGGATGAAGCGGGCGAGGTCGAAGCCGGTCTCGCCCGGCATCATGACGTCGAGGATCAGGAGGTCGAAGTGCAGGCCCATCAGCTTGGCGCGTGCATCGCTGGCGCTGGCGGCGGTCGAGACGCGGTAGCCTTCGCTGGCGAGGAAGCGCGAGAGCAGGTCGCGGATGCGGCGGTCGTCATCGACCAGCAACAGGTGCGGGGCGTCGTCGGCCGGGCGCGCCGGCGGGCGAGCGAGAGTGGCAGCGAGCGGCACGTTCACTCCTTGGCGTCCTTGTTGACGGAAGCGAAGATCGTCTCGAGCACCTTGTCCGGATCGTCGCGGTCGATCATCGCGCGCAGGAAGCGCTTGACGGTCTCGGCATCCTGCGGCGCCATCTCAGCGAGCGCTTTGGTGATGCGCGTGGTCTGAAGGCCGGCGAGCTTCTGCACGAGCGTCTCGCCTTTCGGCGTCGCATAGAGCAGGCGCTGACGGCGGTCATTGTCGCCAGTCTTCTGCACGATGTAGCCCTCGTCCAGGAGCTGCTTGAGCACGCGGCCGAGCGACTGTTTTGTGATGCGCAGGACGTCGAGGAGGTCGGCGACCTTGAGCCCGGGATAACGGTAGACGAAGTGCATGACGCGGTGATGGGCCCGGCCGAAGCCGAACGCCTCAAGCTCCTGGTCGGGATCGCCCACGAAATCGCGATAGGCGAAGAACAGCAGCTCAATGATATCCCAGCGCAAATTGCCTCCATCACCTGCCGCCGCCCTGGGCTCGACGGCGTCGTGTGAAGAGCTTGTGAAATTTATGTCAGGCATATTGACGTATCTTGGGTTCAATGTTACAAAACGATCAGCCCGCACGAAATTTTAGATCGTTTCGTGACGGGCGGCGTCGAAGCAGGGACGGCGGAAGGAGCCGGACAGGCGACGACGGCCGAAGCAGGTCTACCGTGCGATTGTCGAGCGGCATTTCGGCAAAACATACTGGACTTCCGCCTTCCGCAAAAGCATGTCCTCGGCGACATGCTGGCCACGGGAAACCGGCCGTAACAAGGCTGGCGGTTGTTCGGCCAGACACCTAATGAAGCCAGCCGGCCCGAAACAGGGCGGGCCGGCGCCAGAACAGCGCCGATACCGGCAGCGGGAGCCAAGGACATGACCATGACATTCGACATCCAGCCCGCATCCAATCCGACGCCGGAGAAGGACCGCGTCGCCAAGCTGGTCGATCCCGGCTTCGGACGGGTCTTCACCGACCACATGGCGATCGTCCGCTACAACCAGGCCAAGGGCGGCTGGTATGACGCGCGGATCGAGGCGCGCGCCAACTTCCAGCTCGATCCGGCCGGCGCCGTGCTGCACTACGCCCAGGAGATCTTTGAAGGCCTCAAGGCCTACAAGCGCGACGACGGCGGCGTGAACCTGTTCCGCCCCGACGCCAATGCACGACGCTTCAAGGACTCGGCGGATCGCATGGCGATGGCCCAGCTCCCCGAAGACGTCTTCATTGAGGCGGTCGAGCAGGTCGTGCGCATCGACCGCGCCTGGATGCCGGGCGGCGAAGGCAGCCTCTACTTGCGCCCCTTCATGATCGCGAGCGAGACCTTCCTCGGCGTCAAGCCGTCGTCCGAATACATCTTCGCAGTCATCGCCTCGCCGGTGGGCTCCTATTTCAAGGGCGGGCCTGCGCCGGTCTCGATCTGGGTGTCGGAGAACTACACGCGCGCCGCAATCGGCGGCACCGGCGCCGTCAAATGCGGCGGCAATTATGCCGCGAGCCTGCGTGCGCAGGCCGAAGCGATCCAGCACGGTTGCGACCAGGTCGTCTTCCTCGACGCGGTCGAGCGCCGCTACATCGAGGAGCTCGGCGGCATGAACGTCTTCTTCGTGTTCGATGACGGCTCGCTCTCGACGCCGCCGCTCGGCACCATCCTGCCCGGCATCACCCGCGATTCCATCATCGCGCTCGCGCGCGATGCCGGAAAGACCGTGCGCGAGGAGCCGTATACGCTCGACCAATGGCGCAAGGATGCGGCCTCCGGCAAGCTCAAGGAAGCGTTCGCCTGCGGCACCGCGGCTGTGATCTCGCCGATCGGCAAGGTGCGTTCGGTCAGCGGCGATTTCGAGATCGGCGGCGGAGCCGCCGGCCCGGTCGCCATGGGCCTGCGCAAGCAGCTCGTCGACATCCAGTACGGCCGCACCAACGATCCGCACAACTGGATCCGCAAGGTGCTTTGAGGCTTTCTTCCTTCTCCCCTTGTGGGAGAAGGTGGCGCGAAGCGCCGGATGAGGGGTTGGCTCCACGAGCTCGAATGTGAGTTGGACTCGCGGATAGAACCCCTCACCCGTCTCGCCGCTTTCGCGGCGAGCCACCCTCTCCCACAAGGGGAGAGGGGAAACGCGCATCGCTTGTGGTTTTTTGCGCACTGAACGTGCCGTTGCCGACATGCGACAAAGTCTGGACACATCAGACATCAGGACATCGCGATCATGGCCGCAAAGCTCTCCCACCCCATGAAATGGATCGCTCTCGCCGCGATCACCGGCGTCTGCGTCATCGGCATCCTGACCATCGGCCCCACGCACGAGGTTGTCGCGCAAGACCGCTCGCCGATCGTGACAGTGCCGACCGCCGATGCGGAGATGAATGCGGCGATCGAGCGGGGCCGCGCTACGCTGTCGACCTTCTGGAGCTCTTATGGATCGCCAAAGCCGTCGGAAGCCGGACACGCCCTGAAGGTCCGCTTCTCGACCCGCAAGGGCGGCGAGCACATCTGGGTTGGCGACGTGAAGAAGCAACCCGATGGGACCTTTAGCGGACTCTTGGCCAACGAGCCCCGCGACCTGCCGGGCAAGCGGGCCGGCGACAAAGTCGCGTTCGGCGAGGCTGACATCTCGGACTGGATGTTCACGCGCAACGGCAAGATCGTCGGCGGCGAAACCATCAAGCCGACCCTGAAGTCACTGCCAAAGGCGGATGCGGATGCCATCCGGGCCCGGATGGAGCAGCCATAGGCGGCTCAACCCTTTGTCGCACACTCCGTCATGCCAGCTTGTCCCGCCTGCGCGGCCGAAGCCGCTTCGGCGAGGCGTAGGCCCGGGCATCCACGTCTTTGCTGCCGTTGGCCTGCTACGTGGATGGCCGGGACGAGCCCGGCCATGACGGGTTCTGCGGATAGGCCGGTTGCCGCCTTGCGCCCCGGCTGGTAAACGCTGCGCATGGCCGAGAAATCCAAAAAACCCCAGAAACTGAAGGCTCGCCTGCCGCGCGGGCTCGAGGATCGCGATCCCGCCGCGATCCGGGCGACGCGCGAGATGGTCGAGAAGATCCGCGCCGTCTACGAGCTCTACGGGTTCGAGCCGGTGGAAACGCCGGCGATGGAATACACCGACGCGCTCGGCAAGTTCCTGCCCGATCAGGACCGTCCCAACGAAGGTGTGTTCTCGTTCCAGGACGACGACGAGCAGTGGATCAGCCTGCGCTACGATCTGACCGCGCCGCTGGCGCGCTATGTCGGCGAGCGTTACGGCACCGACGGCCTGGTTTTGCCCTATCGCAGCTATCGCGTGGGCTATGTCTTCCGCAACGAAAAGCCCGGCCCCGGCCGCTTCCGCCAGTTCATGCAGTTCGATGCCGACACCGTCGGTTCGGCAACACCGGCCGCGGATGCCGAGATCTGCATGATGGCCGCGGACACCATGGAGGCGCTTGGCATTGCGCGCGGCTCCTATGTCGTGAAGGTGAACAACCGCAAAGTGCTCGACGGTGTGCTGGAAGCCATCGGGCTCGGCGGCGAAGAGAACGCCGCCCGCAGGCTGACCGTGCTGCGCGCGATCGACAAGCTCGACAAGTTTTCCGCCGATGAAGTGCGCAAGCTGCTCGGTCCGGGACGATGGGACGGCGGCGAGGAAGGCAAGGGCGACTTCACCAAAGGCGCCAATCTCAGCGAAGCTGAGGCCGATGTCGTTCTCGCCATCACCAAGGCGCGAGAGGATTGGAAGGAAGCCATCGCCGCGGGAGAAACTTACCTCGCCAAGAGCGCGGTCGGGCAGGCCGGTGTCAGCGAGCTGGAAGAGATTGCAAAGCTGGTCACCGCGTCGGGCTACGGTGCGGATCGCATCAAGATCGATCCGTCCGTCGTGCGCGGCCTCGAATATTACACCGGCCCCGTCTACGAGGTCGAACTGCTGCTCGAGACCAAGGACGACAAAGGCCGCCCCGTGCGGTTCGGCTCGGTCGGCGGTGGTGGCCGCTATGACGGCCTCGTCTCGCGCTTCCGCGGCGAGCCGGTGCCGGCGACCGGTTTCTCGATCGGCGTGTCCCGGCTACAGGCCGCGCTGACGCTGCTCGGCAAGCTCGACACGCGGCCCGAATTCGGACCCGTCGTCGTCACCGTGTTCGACCGCGACCGCGTCGCCGACTATCAGAAGATGGTCGCATCCCTGCGCAGCGCCGGCATCCGCGCCGAGCTCTATCTGGGCAATCCCAAGAACATGGGCAACCAGCTCAAATATGCCGACCGCCGCAACTCACCTTGCGTCATCATCCAGGGTTCGGATGAAAAGACGCGCGGCGAAGTGCAGATCAAGGACCTGATCGAGGGTGCTAAGGCCGCGGCTGCGATCGCCTCCAACCAGGAATGGCGTGAGACCCGGCCGGCGCAGTTCTCGTGCAGTGAAGCCGATCTCGTCGCCAAGGTGCGCGAGGTCCTGGCGCGCCATGACGTAAAGTGGGGATAGCCATTCCGCCAAGCCGTCATGCCCGGGCTTGTCCCGGGCATCCACGTCTTGTTTGATGGCGACCGTCAATGGCCGGCGTCCGGCCGCAAGGGAGAGAAAAATGCCTGAGATCACTGTCAGCATGGCCGAAGGCCGCACCGACGAGCAGAAGGCCGGCATGATGCGCGACATCACCCAGGCGCTCGTGAAGAACCTCGGCGTCGACGCCGATGCCGTCGTCATCCAGATCAACGAAGCCCCGCTCCGCCACAAGATGAAGGGCGGCAAGACCTTCGTTGAGCGCGCGGCGGCGGCGAAGAAGTAGTCAAGGCCGCTTCGGCAGATACAGGCGTCGTCCCCGCGAAAGCGGGGACCCATAACCACAGGAAGTAGCTGTGGAGGCAAGCTGGTAACTCCGAGTCTTCGCCAAACTCAATCCTGTGGTTATGGGTCCCGGATCAGCGCTCGCTACGCTCGCTTGTCCGGGACGACAGCGGAGTTCGAGGCCCCATGGACGCACGCGATTTCATCACGATCGGCATGAACGCAGACCGCACGCTGGTGGTCCCGACGGAGCGCACGGTCGGGCATTTCGTGTTCGGCATGCCCATGGTCTATGCGACGCCGATGATGATCCTGGAGATGGAGATGACGGCGGGCGATGCGATCCGCGCCGCGCTTCAGCCGGGCTGGGTCACCGTTGGCACCGAGGTCGACATCCGCCATCTCGCAGCCGCGCTCGTGGGAGCCACGGTGCGGACCACCGCGCAGGTGGTCGCGGTCGAGCGCCGCGTCATCCGCTTCGAGGTCGAAGCGTTCGAGGGCACGCGCAAGCTCGGCGAGGGGCGTCACGCCCGCGGCCTCGTCAACGTCGAGATGTTCAACAAGCGGTTGGGGGCGTAGTGCAGCCGGTTCGGCGCGACTTCGCCTAACCTAACTGCGTGCCGGCGATGATAGAACGCTTCCTGCTCCCGGCGGACACGTACGGCAGGCAGCGTCTCGTCAATCGCCACATCGGCCCAGGTGATGCAGGAGTCCTTGGCGACCGCCCTGGTCAATCTTACATTGTGTGCAAGCCCGAGCGGCAGATAGCCCTCTGCAAGCGACGTGCTGGCCGGCGTCAACTTGCCGAAGACGGTGTAGCCGCCCTCTCCGTCGAGCGTATCTCCCTCGCGCAGGTTCTTCTTGGCTGTCGCGGCAACATCGGCGTTGAACGTCGTTGCGACTCCTGTCGCCTCCTTGCGCAGAGCGATCGAGGCCACCGAGATTCCAAGCTCCAGACCTATGAGATGCCACTTCTTGTACGAGCTCATGTAACGCCCGCTTGGATCGGTGACGACGCTGTATTCCTGGAAGCAGTTACGGATGTAATCGCTGTCGCCTTCGAAACAGACCCAGACACCCTTGCGGATGTCGTTGGGGATCGGTTTGCCTTCGGTCGTCAAGCAGGACACGACTTCGACCTGGCCCTTGGCTTCCAAAATGCCGCCCTCGGAACGGGGGCGCATCAGCGTCGGGATGTCGTCGACCGATCCCGGCGGGAATGCGAGGCCTTGCGAAGGCGCAGCCAGCCCGGTTGCGTTCGCGATCGCGGCAGATTCGATCGCCGGCTTGGAGCCGTCGAGGAACGCGTTGAACATTTTTGGATTCATGCCGCCGCGCGCGGCCTGCTCGGCGGTGAGTCCCCAATGATCCCAGACCGTTTCGGGCGTCGATTCCCGATAATGCGGCAGCCATTTGTGGCCGCGGCCGGCCGCCACGACCGGGAAACCGCAGGCCCTTGCCCAATCGACGAGGTCGCAGGCCAGAGCCGGCTGATCGCCATAGGCGAGGCTATAGATCACGCCGGCCTGCCTGGCTCTTTGCGCCAGGATCGGCCCGCAGAAGGCGTCGGCCTCGACGGTCACGTTGATGACGGCCTTGCCCGCAGCAAAGGCACCAAGGCAATGCTCGACCGCCGCGACGGGATTGCCGGTGCATTCGGCGATCACCTCGATGCCATCGCACGTCACCAGCGCTTGCCAGTCGTCGGTCAGGAAGGTCGTGCCGGTCTTGCGCGCATCCTCGAGCGAGCTTGCTGCGAATTGCTCCGGGCGCCAGCCGACCCGGTCGAGGTTTTCACGGGCACGCGACGGTGACAGGTCCGCAATTCCGACGAGATGGACGCCCGGGGTGCGCAGAACCTGATGCAGGTACATTGCACCGAACTTGCCCGCCCCGATCAGCCCGATCCTGATGGGGCGACCCTCGGCCTGTCGTTCGAGAAGTTTCGCGTAGAGGTTCACGATCGCTCTCCCTGCCGGCAACAGCCTGGACCGCCTCGCATCCGGCCGCCCGGGAGGCCGAAGCGCTCTTGATCTGTCTACTTCGCCAATTCCTTCGAGCGCTTCGCCGCCGCGGCGATCGCGCGGATCATCAGCTCGCGCAGGCCGGGCTCACCCATGAGAACACCGAGCGCCGCAGCGGTGGTGCCGCCGGGCGAAGTGACGTTCTGGCGCAGCGTGCTGGAGGGAAGCTCGGACTGGTGCAGCAGCTCGCCGGAGCCGGCGACCGTTGCGCGCGCAAGCTTCGTCGCCAGCGTTTCGGGCAATCCGGCCTCGACGCCGGCGCGGGCGAGCTCCTCGGCGAGCAGGAATACATAGGCCGGGCCCGAGCCGGATACGGCGGTGACCGCGTCCATCAGGCCTTCATCCTCGACCCATTCCACCGCGCCGGTGGCGCGCAGCAGCGCATCGGCCACCGCGCGCTGCGCGGCGCTGACACTTTTCGCGGCGACCGCAACGGTGATGCCGCGGCCGATCGCGGCCGGCGTGTTCGGCATCGCGCGCACCACCTCGCCGCCGCAAACTTCTTCGAGTGAAGCAATCGTGGTGCCCGCCATGATTGAGACCACCGACGTTTTGTCCGAGACGAACGCTTTCAGCTTGGCGCCGGCCTCACGGAACATCTGCGGCTTCACCGCGACGACCAGCGTCTCGACCGGACCAGCCGCCTTCGCGTCCGGATTAAGCGCAACGCCCTTGGCCGCGAGCGCAGTGATCTCGGGCGAGACCTGCGGATCGATCACCGCAACGCGACGCGGATCGAGCCCGCCCGCCAGCCAGCCGGTCAGCATCGCGCCGCCCATCTTGCCGGCGCCGGCGAGCAGGATGGTGCCGGTGATGTTTTGGAGGAGGTTGTTGTCTGCCACTGTGATCACCCGAGCAAAAGGTGTCGTCCCTGCGAACGCAGGGACCCATAACCACAGGCGGTTCTAGTAGATGGAAGGCGGAGCAACAAGCGTTGTGCCACGAGGGGCATCGCGCGGTATGGGGTCCTGCGTTCGCAGGGACGACGAAGAGGAGGGAGAAGTGGACCTCCTCACTTTGCTGAAGAGCAGGCCTTACGCCTCGCCCACCGTGTCGAACATCGCGGCGTCCATCGCCTCGGCCGTGGTCTTGCCGGCCCACACGACGAACTGGAACGCCGGGAAGTAGCGTTCGCAGGCGTGGATGGCGCCGGCGAGCATGGCCTCGCATTGTGCGGTCGAGGCGGTGAGGCCGCCCGGCAGCACCAGGGCCTGACGGTGCATGACCATGCCGGTATTGGTCCACAAATCGAAATGGCCGACCCACAGCTGCTCGTTCACGGCGGCGACGAGCCGCTGCACCTCGCCGCGTCGCGCGGGCGGAATCTTCATGTCGAAGGCGCAGGCCAGATGCAGCGCCTCGATCTCGCCCATCCAGGTGAAGGAGAGCTGGTAGTCGGTCCATTGTCCCTTCGAGACAATCGTGAGTTCGTCTTCGCCGGAGCGTTCGAACGGCCAGTTGTTGCTGGCAGCGATATCCTCGACCACCGCGAGCGGATGGCTTTTGGAATCGATAGTGCCTTCGAGCAGGGACATGCCGTCTCGACCTCTTGCCTTCTTGTTGTGTTTGATACGCACGCGGCTGGCCCGGCGAACTCCCTCAACGTCGCTAGCGAGCCCCTCGGAAGCGCTGCTGCGATTCCTCGGTGTCGCTCTTGCGATCCCCTTGGATCAGCGCGGGCCTGTCGCGGATCAAGTGATGTGATTTGCGGAATCTGCGCAACGGGGTCGCGAGTCCGTCCACAAGCCAGGACTCGTTCGTCCACAGCTCATCTCCGCCACAATTCTTAACGCAGGAGGCCGCAATCCCGTGGAGGAGAACAAACCGGAATCGGATTCGCGCGGAAGGGCGCCAAGCCTCAAATTCCGTCCCGCGAGGGCCGGACCGCTGCCATGGCATGGGACCATGCGATTTGCCCATGCGGAACCCGCTTGCCGCGGTGGCGCGCGAGCGGCATATTTCCAGGCAGGCCGTTCATCCCGAACGGCCGATGTTCTCAGGGCGGGGTGAAAGTCCCCACCGGCGGTAAGGGCCGAAAGGCCTAAGCCCGCGAGCGCCTTCCGCGAGGGTGATCCCGAAGGGAAGGGTCAGCAGATTCGGTGCAACTCCGAAGCCGACGGTCAAAGTCCGGATGAAAGAGAACGGTCGGTGGCAGACGCATCGCAAGATGCGGCTGTTTGTCGTTCCGTGTGCCCTGATTCTGGTCCTTAAACCGAGGAAAGCCATGAATCAGATGTTGCAAGATCCCCAAACCGCAACTGTACAAGCCGAAACTTTACAAGCCGAAACGTCCCAAGCCGAAATTGAAGTAGGCCAACCGCCGGTTCCGAAAGGACCTGCGACCGAGCACCCGCGCTTCGCAAAGCCGCAGCGGGTGGCCTTCGTGCAGGCCTGCTGGCACCGCGACGTGGTCGAAGAGGCCCGCATCGCCTTCATGAGGGAGGCCGAGGCGCGGCACCTCACCCATGTCGACGTGTTCGAGGTGCCCGGCTCGTTCGAGATTCCGCTGCACGCACAGGTCCTCGCCAAGACGCGGCGCTACACCGCCATCGTCGCGGCCGGCCTCGTCGTCGACGGCGGCATCTACCGCCACGAGTTCGTCGCCGACACCGTGATCAAGGCGCTGATGGACGTGCAGCTGCGCACCGAGGTGCCGGTGTTCTCGGCCGTGCTGACGCCGCAGCAATTCCACGAGACCGAGGTGCATTACGACTTCTTCCGCAGGCATTTTGCCATCAAGGGCGTCGAAGTCGCGGCCGCCTGTGCCGAGACATTGCTCGGCCTCGAACGCCTGCGTGGCCAGGTCGCCGCGGGAATCGTGGGGTAGGCAATGGTCGTTCCGGGGCGCGCGCAGCGCGCGCCCGGAAGCCATTGGTCGACACGGATTGCTGCAAGATGGATTCCGGGTTCGGCGCTGGCGCGCCGCCCCGGAATGACAATGCAAAACTCGTCAAGCAGCTTCGACAGCGGCTCTCGGCCGCTGTGCCGGCCGTTGTCAGCCCAACGACACACCGGCCTTCGCCCGGCTGATCCCGAGGGTCAGGATGCGGTGCAGGAGGTCGGGGTATTCGAGCCCGGCATGCTGGGCGGCCGTGGCGAATTCCTGGCTCTTCGCGATCTCGGGGTTAGGATTGGCCTCGATGAAATACGGCGTACCATCGGCGGCGAGACGGAAATCGATGCGCGCGTAGCCGTCGAGGCCAAGCGCCCGGTAGATGCGTTTCGCGGCGCGCTGGATGCGTGCGGTCACTTCGGGCGCTAGATCCTTCGCCGGCCCGTCGACGATGCCGACCTTCTCCTGATAATCGGTGTCGTGCTTGGCTTTCTCCGTGGCGATGTGCCGAGACCTGCGTCCGCCCATGCTGCCGAATTTCAGCTCCCAAACCGGCAGGACACGTAGCCGGTTATTGCCGAGCACGCCGACATAGAGCTCCCGCCCCTCGATGAACTGCTCGGCGATGGCCGCGGATTCGACCCGCTCGTGGATGAATGCGACGCGTTCGGCGAGCTTCTCGTCGGTATCGACGATCGAGGCCTGCGAGATGCCGAACGAGCCGTCCATGTTCAGGCTCTTGACGATCAGCGGCAGCGCAAGACGCGTCGGACGTTTCACCTTGCGGCGCATCGGGAAGACGGCGAAAGCCGGCGCCGCGATCCGGCGATGATGCACCAGCGTCTTCGACAGATCCTTGCCGCGCGCCAGGATCAGGCCGCGCGGGTTGCACCCAGTATAAGCGACCTTCATCAGTTCGAGATAGCTCGCGATGTGCTGGTCATAGGCGACGTTGTTGTGGAATTCTTCCAGCAACGTAAACACCACGTGCGGCTTGAACTCCTCGATCGCCTCGCGCACCGGCTTGATCTCGTCCTGGGCGCCGAGGGCGCGAACCTCGTGGCCGGCCGCGCGCAGGGTGTTCACGACATCGTATTCCGTTTTCCACGTGTTGATTTCCTGCGCGCTGTATCCGTCGCTCGAGTCCGGCGGCAGGAAGTCCGGATGCATCAGCACCAGAATACGGAGGCGTCTCATAGCGCGATCCATTTGCGCCGAGACGGGCCAAACAGCGCGTGCATCGTCTTGGCGGTCACGAGGACGATGAAATCGAGAACGAGCTTCTGTTCGGGGCCAACGGCCCGCAAATCGAGATCGCGGCAGCGGGAGATCATCTCGTCAAGCACCGCATCGAGCGTGAGCTGGTTCTCACCCGTCCAGCGCGCAACCAGTTGCCTGATCTGGGCGCGGTGCCGCCTGATCAGGCTCGAGGCCGGCGTTGACCGATGGTGCCGCGGATCGGCTGAAAACAGCCGGGAGAGGTCCCTGTCGTAGGTCTTCGGCGGCGAGAACGCATAGAACGCCTGCTTCTTCTTGTAGTGCTCTTCGAGTGTCTGGCTGAGCCGACTCAGGGGATCGACACGCTCCCGCGTCGTGATCTGCGGCCGCTTTCCCGCGATCTCGCCCATCAGCTCGTCGACATATTCGAGCTTCTTCAGCGCCGGCCAGCCGGCATATCGCGTTCGCCAGTTCGAGCGCGGCCGCAGCCACACCGCAAAGGTCTCGGCGAAATCTTCGTCCGGATGGCTCTGCGCATACCAGAGCCGAAGGTGCTGGACGTAACGCCGGCTTGCAGGATTGGGCCGGTAATAGCGCGGGTAGTGTTTCGACGACGGGCCGAACAGCTGCTGCCAACGCCGCCGCCGCTGCAACTGGTAACCGTGCTGCAAGGCGTGCCCGGCTTCGTGACGGAGGATGGCCATGCACTCGCGCCAGGTTCCGCCCTCGACGTCGAACATCATCTTCTTCTCGAGCTTCATCAGGCGCGGATGGGCGAGGTAGAAGGGGATGGCGATCCCGGGCACGTCGCCCGGACTGAACCATTCGCTCGAAATCCATGTGTGCGGCCGCAGCCGGATGCCACGCTCTTCGAGCTCCTCGTAGAGCGTGCCGACGCAGTCCTCCAGCCAGGTGCCTTCGACCGTTACCCTCAGGCTGCGGAGACGTTGCTTGAGCAACGCATCATCCGACAGCTTTTCCCAAGCAAATTTCCGGCGTGGCATCAGGCGTCCAGAGGGGCAGGGATGACTCGGTATCTGGATGATGTCATGGGCCGGCGCCGGCAACAACCCGCGGGGGCTATGAGGGGCCGTGGCGTAGGGGAGGTCGTCGTCACTCCGGGGCGGGCGTCGCACGCGCCCGACCCAGCGATCTACGCGGATTGCTGAAAGATGGATTCCGGGTTCGGCGCTGGGCGCCGTCCCGGAACGACGGTCTCAGTCGAACAGGCTCGACACCGACTCTTCCGCCGCCGTGCGCGCGATCGCGTCGGAGATCAGGCTGGCGATCGGAAGCGTGCGGATGTTCGGTGCCTTGGTCACCGCCTCGGTCGGCAGGATCGAGTCGGTGATCACGAGCTCCTTCAGCTTGGAGCCGGAGATGCGTGCGGCCGCGCCGCCGGAGAGCACGCCGTGGGTGATGTAGGCGTAGACGTCCTTGGCGCCCTTGGCGAGCAGCGCGTCGGCCGCATTCACCAGCGTGCCGCCGGAATCGACGATGTCGTCGACCAGGATGCAGCTGTAGCCGGAGACGTCGCCGATCACGTTCATGACTTCGGATTCACCGGGACGCTCGCGGCGCTTGTCGACGATCGCGAGTGGGGTGTTGATGCGCTTGGCGAGGCCGCGGGCGCGGGCCACGCCGCCGACGTCGGGCGAGACCACCATCACCTTGCCGAGGTCGAAACGTTCGCGGATGTCGCGCACCATCAGGGGGGCGGCGAACAAATTGTCGGTCGGGATGTCGAAGAAGCCCTGAATCTGGCCGGCATGCAGGTCGAGCGTCATGACGCGGTCGACGCCGGCATGGCTGATCAGATTGGCGACGAGCTTGGCCGAGATCGGCGTGCGCGAGCCGGAGCGGCGGTCCTGCCTGGCATAGCCGAAATAGGGGATCACTGCGGTGATGCGGCGCGCCGAGGAGCGGCGCAGCGCGTCGGTGATGATCAAGAGCTCCATCAGATTGTCGTTCGCCGGAAACGACGTCGACTGGATGATGAAGGCATCCGAGCCGCGGATGTTCTCCTGGACCTCGACGAAGATCTCCATGTCGGCGAAGCGCCGGACCACCGCTTTGGTCAGCGGCATGTTGAGGCCCTGCGCGATGGCTTGGGCCAGAGCCGGATTGGAGTTGCCGGCGACGAGCTTGATGGAGCCGTTTTTGGCCGACATGGACGCTTCCTCCCGCGCTTTGCTGGATACGACGTTCAACATCAGAAAATACCCACTGGCAGCACGGTTACGACGGGCGAGGAAATATCAGGCGAGAGGCCGCAATGGCAACCCGGGATGCTACGTTTTCCCTTCGAAAATCCTGAGTCGGGCCAACGGTTTGGCCGCGACTTGAGGCCGTGGTTTAGCGGTGGTTATTGCGCGGCATAGCCAAGCGCCGAGGCCGGCATGTCCGGCACAGGTGTCTCCTTGATCACGCTTGCCACCGCCGGTCCGCGCAGGTTCGGCGCTGCGCCGGGAGCATCCGGCGTCCCGTTGATCATGTTGGAAAGTCCGCTGAATCCGGCCTGGGCGATCTTGCGCAAGACGAGGTCGTCGGCAGCGCCCCAGGCGTCGCGGCCGGCCTTCGCGGAGGTGGGTTCCTCGCCGGACAGGCGCAGCGCCCGCTGCTGGTTGGCGTCGTAGACGTCCCAGACCCAGGCGATCACGGTCTTGCCACGGACGATTTGGGCGGAGAGGTAGCTGCGCACGCGGTAGGCGGCGGAGCCCTCGCGGGAGACCACGGACAGGCTGCGCAGCTTGGATTCGCTGTCGAGCACGCCGACCATGCGGTCGAATACCTGCGGCGGCGGCCCGTCGATGGATTCGAACGCCACGGTGGCGCCGCTGCTGCCGCTCGGCGCCATCGCATAGGAGTTGGCGGCACCACTGCCGCCTCCCGCGCAGCCGCCAAGCGCGGTCGCCGCTGCCAGCAGCATGACCGCCAGCACGCGCGAACCTGCACGGCCCAAGATGAACGACGCGTCCCTCATTATGGAGGGCAGCGATATCGTTAAAATCGATTAAGGTCTAGGGCGGCGGCGACACAACGCACGGTCCTGCCGCCCCGGAATGACACGGGGTTGCCCGTGTGTTCACGCTTCGACCGCGCAGCCTTCAAGGCGACGGTGCGTGTCCCGGACGCGCTGTGGCGCGCAGTGCCGCTGCGCTGAGCCGGACCCAGATGGCCGCCGAGATCGAGATTGAAGAGACATGGGCCCCGGCTCAACGGCGCATCACTTGCGTGCTCGCCGCGTCCGGGGCACGAGATCTCACGCTTCGAGTGCGATCGCGTGAATGTGGCGGCCGTAATCCGGCTCCTTGCGATGCACCGAGCGGCGATAGCTGAAGAAGCGTTCGTCCGCATAAGTATCGAGGCCGAGATCGTCGATCATCAGGATGCCGGCGGCTTCGAGCCGCTTGCGGATGAAGCCGGCGAGATCGAACATCGCATGGCCCTCGCGCACCGACGGGATGAAGAACACGGCATTCTCCGCATCCGCTTCGATGAAGCGCGTGACGAACTCGTTGCCGACCTCGTAGCTCTCCTGCCGGATCAGCGGGCCGATCGCGGCGATGATGCCGCCGCGGGTGGCACCGAGTTTCTCCATCGCGGCGATCGTTGCTTCGAGCACGCCGCTCAGCGCGCCCTTCCAGCCGGCATGCGCGCCGCCGATCACGCCCGCATTGGGATCGACGAACAGCACCGGTCCGCAATCGGCGGTGGAAACGCCGAGAGCGATGCCGGGTGTCCTTGTCACGAGCGCATCGCCCTTTGGCCGCGGCCCGCTCGGCCAGGGAGTTTCGGCGACGCGCACGTCGGGCGAATGGATTTGGTGCAGGCTGAGGAAGCGCTCCGGCGCGACGCCGACATGCTCGGCCATGCGGCGGCGATTCTCCGCGACGAGAGCCTGGTCGTCGTTGGAGCCGAGCCCGCCGTTGAGCGCCGAATAGATGCCGCTGGAGACACCGCCCTCGCGGGTGAAGAAGGCATGGCGCAGGCCGGGCACCGCCGACAGCAGCGAGGAAGTGAGGGTCATCATTGGCCTCCGGCCTGTTCGAGATCGCTGAGGCCGGCGAGACCCGTCAGCTGCGGCTCGGAGATGCCGATCACCTTGAACATCGAGCCCATGCCGCTGCGCCCGGTATCGGTCAGGCGCTTGAGCGCCACTGAGATGTCGGTGGCGACTTCAGGCGTCGCCTTCTGCATCAAGGCCGCCGCGCGGGTGTCGATGCCGACACGCTTGAGGAAGTCGCCTTGCGTCACCGGACCGTGCACACGTGCGCCGACATCCTCCGCCGCACGCGCCAGCGCCTGAAAATCGACATGAGCAGTGACGTCGGCCTGACCCGGTGCCTTGAGCGGATCGGTGAAAGTGTGGCGCGCGATCGCCTGGAAGGTGTCGCCGGCATCGCTGCGCAGATGGCCGTAGTCAATGATCAGCGCTGCGCCATCCTGGTCACGCACGCGCGTTGCAAGCTTCATGATCTCGCCGTCGGGCCGCCATTCGAACACGGCGCCGATCGGGGCGGCGCGCACCAAGGGCGGCAGCAGCACGTCGAAGCGCGGCGTCGGCTCGGGCGCCGTGCCGAACTGAAGCTTGCCGTTGGGATCGATCTCGATCACGCGCTCGTGCCAGCCGTCCTCGAGTCGAACCATCTGGTGGATCGGCAGCACGTCGAAATATTCGTTGGCGAGGATGATGCTCGGTCCTTCCGGCACCTCGTCGATGCTGTCGTGCCAGGCGATGTTGCGCACGTTCGCCAGCGTCGCGCTCTGCCGCTCGCGCAGCACCGGGTTGACCTCCACCAAGTGGATGTGAAGCGCCTGATAGAGTGGCGGCAGCACGCGCAAGGCGCGCAGCGCATCGGCCATCATGGTGCCGCGGCCGGGACCGAGCTCGATCAGCCGCAGGAATTGCGGCGAGCCCATCTGCTTCCACACCGAGGCGGTCCACAACCCCAGGAGCTCGCCGAACATCTGGCTGACCTCGGGCGCGGTGGTGAAGTCGCCCTCGCGCCCGAGCGGATCGCGCGAGACGTAATAGCCGTAGCGCGGATGCATCAGGCACAGTTCCATGTACCGCCAGACCGGCATCGGGCCTGAGGATTTGATCAGCGCCTTGATCTCGTTGAGTAGCGGCTGGTCGGACACGGTCTATCTTCTCGAGATGAAATTAACTGACGGCCTCGATTGGCTTCGGCGCACCGCGCCTGACAGCCCATACAATAAGTATGAGGCCTACGATAAGCATCGGGATCGACAACAGCATGCCCATGGTTAATCCGCCCCAGAGGAATCCGAGCTGCGCGTCCGGCTCGCGGAAATGCTCGCCGGCGATGCGGGCCAGGCCATAGACCAGGATGAAGGCGCCGAGGATCATGCCGGGCCGCTTCAAGGCACCGAAGCGGATCATGACCGCGAGCACGGTGAAGAGGAGGAGGCCCTCCATGCCGGCCTGGTAAAGCTGGCTCGGATGGCGCGGCAAATGTGTGGGGTCGTTGGGAAAGATCATCGCCCAGGGCAGGCTCGCATCGGTGGCGCGGCCCCACAATTCGCCATTGATGAAATTGGCGATCCGGCCGAGCAGCAGCCCGATCGGCGCGACCGCGGTGGTGATGTCGCCCAGCGACAGGATCGAGATGCCGTTGCGATAGGCAAACCACATCACCGCGACGACACAGCCTAGGAAGCCGCCGTGGAACGACATGCCGCCCTCCCACAATTTGAACATCGCGGCGGGATGCTCGACGAAGAAGGGCAGGTTGTAGAACAGCACATAGCCGGTGCGGCCGCCCAGGATGATGCCGAGCGTGACCCAGAGGATGAAGTCGTCGATCTGCACCAGCGACATCGGCGCGGGGCCGCCCCAGAGGCGCTCCTTCTTCAGCAGCGAGCGCGCATAGAGCCAGCCGAACACGATGCCGCAGATATAGGCCAGCGCGTACCAGCGGATCGCGAAAGGACCGATCTCGAGCGCGATGGGCTTGAAGGCAGGAAAGTCGATGAGAAGAAAGGGCATCGCGCCTTCTATGTCTGAACCAGATTGCGGCGCGAGATTTCGGCGATTGCGCGCCAGCCGACGCCTTGTGATTCCTCTTATGCAGGGACGTTGAATACGATTGCAAGGAAACCGGGGCATGACAAGGATACCGCCGCTTCGCTCTTGAACCGCCCGATGCGGATTGCCATTGTCTTTTCGAGCGTTCGCGCAAAGTTTATCCGAAGCCCGCCAGGAGACCGAAATGACCCAGACCAACAACCGGTTTTTCGACGAGATCGGCCGCCTGATGAACGATGCCGCCGGCGCCGCCCAGGGCGTCAAGCGCGAGTTCGACACGGTGATGCGCACCCAGGCGGAAAAATTCCTGCGCGACATGGATCTGGTTAAGCGCGAGGAGTTCGAGGCGGTCAAGGACATGGCCCGCCTCGCCCGCGAGGAGAATGAAACCCTGAAGGCGCGGATCGCCGCGCTGGAGGCGAAGCTCGGCGGCGCGCCGACGCCCTGACATAAGGGCGCGTGGTCTCGCCAACTCGTCATAGTCGGGCGTGCCCCGGCCATCCATCCCCTTCGAAAGGTGCCGTTCTGCCTGATGGATGCCCCGGCCTTCGCCTCGCCGAAGCGGCTTCGGCCGCGCAGGCGGGTCAAGCCCAGGCATGACAGGGGCCCATTCTCCTTGTCATTTCCGCATCTTCCGGGTAAAAGCCCGCCACGTCTGCGGCCCCCGCACCCCTGGAGGCTTGCTGCGGATGATGCCATGGGCCGCGCTGCGGCCCATTAACTTTTGCAAAAACAAGGACTTAACGACATGGCGACGACCGTCAAGGAATTGAAGGCGACCGCGCGTCCGAAGAGCGGCAAGGGGGCCGCCCGGGCTGAGCGTCGCGCCGGCAGAGTGCCCGGAGTGATCTACGGCAACAACCAGCCCCCCGTCACGATCTCGATTGAGGATCGTGAGCTGCGCCAGCGCATCCTCGCCGGCCGGTTCCTGACCACGCTGGTCGACATCGAGCTCGAGGGCAAGAAGCACCGCGTGATCCCGCGCGACTATCACCTCGATCCGGTCAAGGACTTCCCAATCCATGTCGACTTCATGCGGCTCGGCGAAGGCGCCACCATCCGCATCAGCGTGCCCCTGCACGTGGTGAAGGCGGAAACGTCCCCGGGCGTGAAGCGCGGCGGCACCGTCAACATCGTCGCCCACGCCATCGAGCTCGAATGCGGTGTCGAGAGCATCCCGCAATACATCGAGGCCGACGTCGGTTCGCTGGAAATCGGCCACTCGCTGCATCTGGCGGACGTCAAGCTGCCGGCCGGCGTGAAGGCGCTGACCCGCGAGGACGCGACCCTCGTCACCATCGTGCCGCCCTCAGGCTACGCCGAAGAGCAGAAGGCCGCAGCTGCGGCGGCTGCTGGTGGCGCGGCTCCGGCTGCGGGTGCTGCAGCTCCTGCTGCGGCGGCTCCGGCTGCGGGCGCTGCTGCTCCGGCGGCGGCTGCCAAGGCTCCGGCCGGCGACAAGAAGAAGTAATCTCTCAAAGCTGGCGCGCGGTCCTTGATCGCGCGCCGAGCGAGGGGCGCGCCGCGTCATGCGACTCTTTGTTGGGCTCGGCAATCCCGGCGCGAAATACGCACGTAACCGGCACAATATCGGCTTCATGGCCGTCGAGGAGATCGCGCGGCGTCATGGTTTCGCACCATGGCGCCGTCGTTTTCAGGGCGAGACCGCGGAAGGCACGCTCGGCACTGAGCGCGTGATCTTGCTCAAGCCCACGACCTACATGAACGAGTCCGGCCGCGCCGTGCAGGAGGCCGCAAGCTTCTTCAAGATCGCGCCCGGTGACGTCACCGCGTTCCACGACGAGCTCGAACTGCCGCCGGGCAAGGTGCGGGTGAAGATCGGCGGCGGCATCGCCGGCCACAACGGCCTGCGCTCGATCTCGGCCCATATCGGCAACGACTATCGCCGTGTCAGGCTCGGCATCGGTCATCCCGGCGTCAAGGAACTGGTGCACGGCCACGTGCTGTCGGACTTCGCCAAGGCCGACAATGATTGGGTGGCGACGCTCTGCGATGCGGTGGCCGAGCACGCGGCACTGATCGCCAAGGGCACGGACGCGACCTTCGCCAACAGGGTGCATCTTGCCATGCAGGCGAAGGGATTTTTGACCAAGGACGAGAACGGCAAGGAATGACACTTGTCATCGCCGGACCTGATCCGGCGATCCATCCTTCGAAGGCGATGGATGCGCGGGTCAAGCCCGCGCATGACGAATCCGGAATACATTTACGCGCGGAGCGCGGAGGCCAGGATCTATGGGATTCAAATGTGGGATTGTCGGGTTGCCCAATGTCGGCAAGTCGACCTTGTTCAATGCGCTGACCGAGACGGCCGCGGCGCAGGCCGCGAACTATCCGTTCTGCACCATCGAGCCGAATGTCGGCGAGGTCGCCGTGCCGGATCCGCGGCTCGACAAGCTCTCGGCGATCGCCAAGTCGGCGCAGATCATTCCGACCCGGTTGACCTTCGTCGACATCGCCGGCCTCGTGCGCGGGGCTTCCAAGGGTGAGGGCCTCGGCAATCAGTTCCTCGCCAACATCCGCGAGGTCGATGCCGTCGCGCATGTCGTGCGCTGCTTCGAGGATTCCGACATCACCCATGTCGAGGGCAAGATCGCCCCGCTCGCCGACATCGAGACCATCGAGACCGAGCTGATGCTGGCCGACCTCGATAGCCTGGAGAAGCGCGTCGACAATCTCACCAAGAAGGCCAAGGGCAACGACAAGGACGCCAAGGAGCAGCTCGACCTCGTCAACCGCACCCTGGTGCTGCTCCGTGACGGCAAGCCCGCCCGCCTCGTCGAGCGCAAGGCCGAGGAGGAGCGCGCCTTCTCCATGCTTGGCTTGCTGTCGTCGAAGCCGGTGCTCTATGTCTGCAACGTCGAGGAAGGCTCGGCTGCGACGGGCAATGCGTTCTCCCAGGCGGTGCAGGAGCAGGCTGCCAAGGAAGGCGCCGTCGCCGTCGTCATCTCCGCCAAGATCGAGTCCGAGATCGCGACCATCTCGCGCGAGGAGCGCGCCGACTTCCTGGAGACGCTGGGCCTTGAAGAGGCCGGCCTCGACCGCCTGATCCGCGCCGGCTACACGCTGCTCGACCTCATCACCTATTTCACCG
Source organism: Bradyrhizobium sp. CCGE-LA001 (assembly GCF_000296215.2). Taxonomy (NCBI): domain Bacteria; kingdom Pseudomonadati; phylum Pseudomonadota; class Alphaproteobacteria; order Hyphomicrobiales; family Nitrobacteraceae; genus Bradyrhizobium; species Bradyrhizobium sp. CCGE-LA001. Next base: position 1,393,710 of record NZ_CP013949.1, read on the forward strand.
TGGGCCCGAAGGAAGCGCGCGCCTGGACCATCTATCGCGGCACCAAGGCGCCGGGCGCGGCCGGTGTGATCCACACCGATTTCGAGAAGGGCTTCATCCGCGCCGAGACCATTGCGTATGAAGACTACGTTGCGCTCGGCGGCGAAGCCGGCGCCCGCGATGCCGGCAAGCTCCGGCTCGAAGGCAAGGAATACGTCGTCGCCGACGGCGACGTGATGCATTTCCGGTTCAATACGTAAGCATCAGCATCGGTGCCGTAGGGTGGGTTAGACGAGCATATGCGCGAAGCGCATCTGCTCGGCGTAACCCACCATTGTCTCGATCTGCAGAAACAGAAAAGGTGGGTTACCGCTTCGCCTAACCCACCCTACGAGACAAGCCTCATCGCATCCCGCCGCCCTGATCGCGGATCGCGCCGAGATGTTCGTTGATGCGGAAGACGATCAGGATCAGTTCCGCGACGATGCGCGAGAACACGATGCCGACGACGACGCTGGCGATCGATGACAGCAGCACCAGGAAGCCGCCGAACGGGCTGATCGCCATCGCAGCAAGGCCGGAGAAGACGCCGGAGAGGCCGAACAGGCAGATCAGCGCAATCACCAGCCAGTAGAAGGTCTTGATGATCGTGGGGGTGATGAACCGGTCCCACTGAAACAGATCGCTGAATGAAAACATCGCTCTCCCCAGGCAAATCGGGATTTCAAATCGGACCGCGGATCGCGACCCCGGGCTGATCCGACTCAAAGACCACGCCGCCGCGTCGAATGTAGCACGAGCCATGCGGGCCGGCGGGTTGAGATTGCCGCAAAGTGCGGCCACAATCTGTCATTTCCACCAACCCATCCCAAGATGACCCTGACCTTCGAAGATTTCCCGCCCGGCCGGTTCGGAACGTTCGGCCCGCGCCACGTCACCCGCGACGAGATCTTGGCCTTTGCCGCCGAGTTCGATCCGCAACCGATGCACCTCGATGAGGAGGCGGCGGCAACAAGCATGCTGCGCGGCCTGTCCGGCTCGGGCTGGCACCTGTGCTCGCTGATGATGCGGATGATGGCCGACGGCTTCATCACTCGCGCCGCCTCGCTCGGTTCGCCCGGCGTCGACGAGGTGCGCTGGTTGTCTCCGCTCCGGCCCGGCGACGATCTCATGCTCGACGTCGACGTCGTGGAGGCGCGCACCTCGAAGAGCCGCCCCGAGCTCGGCATCGTCAAGTTCAAATGCACCGTGCGCAACGCCAGGGGTGAAGCTCTCGCGGAGATGACCTCGCCGATCCTGATCAAGCGGCGCGAGGGGGCGGTCTGATGCGGTTCTTCGAGGACATCGATATCGGCCAGCGCCGCGAGATCGGCGCCTACACGTTCACCGCGGAAAAGATCAAGACGTTCGCCGCCAAGTTCGATCCGCAGCGCTTTCACCTCGATGAAGAGGAGGGCAAGAACTCGCTGTTCGGCGGGTTAGCTGCCTCCGGCTGGCACGTCGGCTCAGCCTGCATGAGCCTGCTTGTCGCCGATGGCCAGCGCCTGGCGCGCGAAGCCGCCTCGCGCGGCGAGGAGGTTGCGGTGTGGGGCCCGTCGCCGGGCTTTCGCGACCTGCGCTGGATCAAGCCGGTGCTCGCCGGCGACACGGTCTCCTATGTCAACGTCGTCATCGACAAGCGCACGTCAGCCTCGCGTCCCGGCTGGGGCATTTTGACGGCCCGCACCACCGGCACCAACCAGCGCGGCGAGGAGGTCTATTCCATCACCGCCTCGGCCTTCGTGCCGATGCGGAACGGCGGTTAGATCTGTTCCAAGATGGACGGTCGAAATGAAGGCGCGAGTGTTGCACCCGCGCTATGGACGCGATTCTGGGCGGCTGTCATAAGCCGCGCAAAGCTGGTTACCGCGAAGCAGTTTGGCGGAACCAGTGAGGTGCTAACTAATTATGAACCTGTCGCTGTCTATTTGAAACCAATTGGGCAGAGACAGGGGACGAGGACCATGGCAGATCGCGGCGCACTCAAATTCGTTGGTTTCATCTTCGCGACTGCGACGCTGGCCGTGATGCTCGTCGCTGGCATGGTGGTGAAGGGCTATGCCGATGGCGCCTACACCCTGGAAGCCTCTAGCGTCGAAGTCTCCGAGTAAGATTTCGTTAACTATTCGGGGCCGCATCCGGCCCCGCCTCAGCGGCTGTAGACGAACGCCAAGACGGCGATCGCAACTGCCAGCAATCCGACAAAGCGCAGCGTGATCGTGCCGAGCTGATTCGGCGCGGGCCGCAGTGCGATAGGGTCCGAGGTGTCGGGCCGAATGCTTTCCATGAGCTTGTCCCCAAGGCCCGGCCGCTAAGGCCACGGGCGCTTGGCATTGGTCGCTGGTAAGGGACGGAGGGTTCAAAGCCTTGCGCGCCGCACCCACCGCTGTCATGCCCCGGCTTGACCGGGGCATCCAGTACGCCGCGGCATCTCGGCTCAATCACTACCGTCTCGGAGTACTGGATCGCCCGATCAAGTCGGGCGATGACACGTCCAATGGCGAGGGTGCGAGACTAACTCATTCCCAGAATCAAAACCGCCGCGCCCCTTGCGGAACGCGGCGGCCGGTGATGCGGTTTGACCGATCAGCTGTTGCGCAGGCCGTCGGCGGCGCGCTTCCACTGCGCGACGTTGTCGGCGATCATGCGGGTCGACTTCATCGCGGCCTGGCTGAGCTGGGCGTAGCCGGAGATCTCGCGCTGGACGCGCTGGCCTTCGGCATGGAGCAGGTCGCGGAGGCTCTCGAGCTCGGAGATCAGATTCTCGATCTCGGCGAGCGAGGTGCCGGCGACGCGCTGGATCAGCGAGTTGACGTTGTTGACAGTCGCTTCCGCGCTCGGGTCGAGCGGCGGTGCGTCAGTGGTGGTCGCGGCCGGACGGCGCAGATAGGCGATGTCGTTGCGGACGAAATCGCGGATGCCGGCTTCGACCTCGGTCACGGCGGCAAGGTTGGTGTCGACCGTCTCGGTCTCGGTGGCTTCGGCCTTTTCGGGACGCATGGCGTTCATCGTTATTCCCCTGTTCGCGTTGAGCGCAGCGCGAGTGTCCCCCGCACGACGACGTCTGTGAGGCAGACCGCATCTGTGCGTCCGATTTTGACCGCAAATGGGCCGAGATGCGGCAAGGGCGGACCATTCGGGGGTTTTGCCGTGGCGTAGGGTTAGCAGAGTGTGAACGGGGTCTGCGGCGACGGACCTTTGGGTTCCTCATGGTGAGGAGCGCGAAGCGCGTCTCGAACCATGAAGCGCCCAGGTCGGCCAGCGGGGCCTTTATCCTTCGAGACGCACTCCTGCGGAGCGCCCTCTCCGATGAGGGGAGAGCAGGGGACTCGCCCCTACCAGCTCTTCTTGAAACCTGCCGTCACGCTCTTGTTGATCGCGCCTTGTGAGGTCTCGCCGACCGAGCCGGAGACCGTGACGTTGTCGAACAGCTTCTGTTCGGCGCCGAACTTGCGCAGCCATTTGTCGTCGGTGGTCGACAACGTCTGGCCGGCCGTGATGCTGGTACCGGTGTCGGTGAGCGTGACCTTGGCGGTCTGGTCGGTCTCGTAGTTGCGGGTGATGTGGCCGCCGATGCCGGGGACCGCCGTGGTGCCGTGCTGGTTGACGCTGTAGCCGTTCTGGAGCGTCAGCGACGTGTCGCCGGACAGCGGCACGGACTTGGTCAGCGAGGCCCCGATCTTGCTCTGTTCGGAGCCGGGATCGACCCGGGCTTCCACCGCGGTCTTGTCCCAAATCACGCCCGCGCCTGGCGCGGTCGCCGTTGCCCAGGCGCTGCCGGAGGATTGCGGCACACTGCCGCCATTGCTGGCCTTCTGCGCCAGCAACTCGGACATCGTCCTCGGCTCGTTCGTCACCGTCATGTCGGCGCCGATGCGCGTATCCCAGAACGAGAACACGGACTGCTTCACCGTCACCGCCGAGGAGCCGTTGGCATTGGCGTTCGACGACCAATCCAAGCCGTCCTTGGCGGCGGCCTGGGCGCGCTTCTTGGCGGCCATGGGGTCGATGCCGGTCCCGGCATCGACTGCGAGCTGGCTCCAGTCGAGCTTGTCGACGTCGATGCCCTTGAGCACGTCTGGGTCATTAGCGCTGGGAGCCTCCGCGACGGCCTCTGTCTCGGCCTCGTCCTCAGGCGCAGCCGCGGGTTGGGAGAAGGGCGGAATGATCTGCGCCGAGACCGTCAGCACCGAGCCCAAGATGAAGGCAGCCGCCAGCACTGGCAGCCTGGTCCAGCCAAACCCTGTCGAGAATTCCATCGTCCTGCCCGCAACCCCCGGCACATGCCCATCGACAATATATATCGAGCTCCGGCCATGCACCATTCCGTCGCGAGACATGCGTGTCCATCGTCGCGAAATTGTGACGGCTTGCCGCGAATGGCGAACCAACGGGCCGCGCGAAAAGCGCGCGCCCGACGACGAGCTGCTGACACGGCCGCATCCGGCGGGGCTGGAGGCCAGGAGCGTCATGTCAGTGTCGTCATCGGTCCCGGAGAGCAGGACCCGTTGGCGTCCCCCCTGAAGCACGATGATCATCCATCGCGCTTCAGGTTGTCGTTTGCGTATGATCTTTTTGGGAAAACCGCTTCGCGCTTTTCCGGATCATGCTTTAGCCGGCGCGCGTCATCTTCGGCAGATGAATGGCGCGGCCGAGTGCCTGCTCGACCAGGTCGAAAGTGTCGATCAGCACGCGCATGCTGACGAGCTTGCCCGCCCTGAACTGGGCGAACTGCGCGACGCGCAGGCTGATCGGCTTGTTGGAATCCAGCGCCGTCAGCGAATAGCGCAGCATCGAGGCGGCGGAATCGACGCCGAGCATGATGCTCTCGCGGTCGAAGCGGCGGACGTGGAAATTGTCGGCCAGCTGGCGGATGACGTCGAGCACGGCGTCCTTGCCGTTTCGTGCGCCGAGGAACGGAAACATGTCGATCGGGCCATAGAGCGCCCATTCGACGTCCTCGTCGATCAGGGCCTCGATATCGCCGAACTCCCGGTCGTTGATCGCACGGTGCAACGCGCGCGAGAAACGCCAGAGGCTGTGCTCTGTCATTTGGGGCAGTCCTGAAGCTGGCTTGCAAGAAAAACGGAAAACAACCCCATGCACAGAAAGGTGCCGGGGCGCTCAACTCATTTGTGTACGAATAAATACGGGGTTTCGGCCAAAACGCAATTCACGTTTTCGCAATGCACAAATGCGCGCATTTTGTGAGATTTGCAACAGAGTCCCGTAGTTTCCCGGTTCTGGCCGGACGCATGGAACCGCAGGCCGCGGCGTGACCTATCCCCCATCCATCCCCGCCCCCACGATCAGCGGTCCGATCTCGCGCTCCAGCACCTGCTGCACCAGATCGTAGGAATCGATGATCTCGCGGATCTGCGCCACCAACCCGCCGCGGAAGCTGTAGAACACCGCCATGTCGAACTGCACGACGCGGTCGTTGCTGCGCTTCCGGAAATAGGTGTGCATGTAGGTCGCGACCTCGTCGCCTTCGGCGACGATCACGGGCGCCTTGTAGCGAACTTCCGAATAACGCTCCCAGATCGTCTGCCATAGCTCGCGTAGCTCTTCCTTGCCGTGGCGCGGCACCATATGTGGCAGCACGTCGATCGGCGCATGGGTGAGGAAGTCGACGTCGTCGGTGCAGCACGCCAGCGCCGCCTCGATGTCACCGCGTGCGAAGGCATCGAGCAGATGCACGACACGTTGGCGATTGAGCTTCTCCACCGTCATTCCGCCCGTCCTCGTCGGCCCCGTGGCGTTGCGCAACGCTTACGCACGATCCCGCGCATCGCCAATCCTCGCGAACACAGGGATGTTGCAGTGGATTTGACGCGCGAGCGCAATGCCAGGTTCATGGTGATGCAATCGCGGGTTGCGGCGCAGTCGCGCTGCAAGAATTCATGCCGTCTTCGGCGGCATGGCGCGCAACCGCACATCGACGAACGCGCAATCACTGCGCACGGAACCGCATATGCTGGCTCGCGCCTCTGTCGCAACGCGTCATTGCGAGGAGCCCTTGCGACGAAGCAATCCAGAGTCGTCCCGCGGAGACAGTCTGGATTGCTTCGCTCCGCTCGCAATGACCACATGGACAGCTCTTGTGAGCTCAACCCGGCGTTCTGCTCCGGCCTGTCCCTGCATGCGTGGACCGGCGAAGCCGCCGCGTGACGCATCTCACATCACGCCCGTCCAGGCGCAGCTAACGTCATCCCGAAGTCATCAGGGAGACGTGCCATGGCCGCTATCGCCACCGCGAGAAAGTCACGCCTGCACAACGCGCTGGAAGGCCTCGCGCTGACCGCGACGCTCCAGAGCTTCCCGACCTTCGCCCTCGCCGCCTTCCTGCTCAAGCTCTGCGGCGACCACGACCTCTCCGGCGACCCTGGCGTCGCCATCTTCGTCGCTGTCGCCTCGTTCACCCACGCGCTGCTCGCGGTGACCCTCGGCCCGAGCTTTCCCGTCTTCTTCAAGACCGTCTACGAGCCGAAATTCTTCGAGGCCCATCTGTCGCTGTCCGACAAGATCACGGCCTGGCGCACCCAACCGGCCGCCTCGCTGCAACTGGTGACGATCGTGCTGCTGCTGTCGGTAATGGCCGTGGTGACGGCGAGCGTGGGGTGAAGGGGGCCTCTCTCCACGTCATTCCGGGGCGCCGCGGAGCGGCGAGCCCGGAATCCATAACCACGAACGGCAGTGATGAAGCGGTAGTGCTTCCCTACCTCTTCTTCCACCCACCCCGTCGCCCAGGCGCCCCGCCCGTCGACTTCGGCGCGGGCCCGAACTCCGGGCCCGACTGCCGTGAGTCCGTCGGCTGGATGATGCGGCTCGTGCTGCCGAACGGCTTTGCCGGCAGCGCGCGGGTCTCGCGGTAGGGCAGGGATTCCGGGCCGTGCATCTCGTCGAGATGCGGCTTGTGCACCTTGGAGCCACTGCCGCCGCCACCGCTGCCGCTCGCTTTGAGCGCAGAGCTGACGGTTTTCTTCTTCATCGCGCTGACCGGCAAATTCGCCGCGTCGCCGTACTTCTTCGTGCCGGCATAGGCGCCGGCCTTGCCCTGCACGGTGCGCTGCTTGGCGGTGGGATCGTCGACCACGGCGAGCTCGGTGGCGCGCAGGCGCTTGACCTCGTCGCGCAGCCGCGCGGCTTCCTCGAAGTTCAGATCGGCCGCGGCTTCGCGCATGCGGGTTTCGAGATCGGCGAGCACGGCCTCGAAATTGTGGCCGATCGAGATGACGTCGTCGGTCATGTCGTGGCCGCCGACCTCGATCAGCACGTGATCGCGCTCGTAGACGGAGTTAAGGATGTCGCCGATCTGCTTCTTCACGCTCTCCGGCGTGATGCCGTTGGCGGTGTTGTATTCCACCTGCTTCTCGCGGCGGCGATTGGTCTCGGCGATGGCGCGCTCCATCGACCCCGTCATCTGGTCGGCATAGAGGATCACCTTGCCGTCGACGTTGCGCGCGGCGCGGCCGATGGTCTGGATCAGCGAGGTCTCGCTGCGCAGAAAACCTTCCTTGTCGGCGTCGAGGATGGCAACCAACGCACATTCGGGAATGTCGAGGCCTTCGCGCAAGAGGTTAATGCCAACCAGCGCGTCGAAGGCGCCGAGGCGCAAGTCCCGGATGATCTCGATGCGCTCGATGGTGTCGATATCGCTGTGCATGTAGCGCACGCGAATGCCCTGCTCATGCAGATATTCGGTGAGGTCCTCCGCCATGCGTTTTGTCAGCACCGTGATCAGCGAGCGATAGCCGGCCTGCGCAGTGGCGCGGACCTCGCCGACGAGATCGTCGACTTGCGTGCGGGCGGGGCGGATGTCGACGGGCGGATCGATCAGTCCCGTGGGGCGAATGACCTGCTCGACGAACACGCCGCCGCTCTCGTTCAGCTCCCAGCCGCTCGGCGTCGCCGACACCGCGACGGTCTGCGGCCGCATCATGTCCCATTCCTCGAAGCGCAACGGGCGGTTGTCCATGCAGGAGGGCAGGCGGAAGCCGTATTCGGCCAGCGTCGCCTTGCGGCGAAAGTCGCCGCGGAACATGGCGCCGATCTGCGGGATGGTGACGTGGCTTTCGTCGGCGAAGATCAGCGCGTTGTCGGGGACGTATTCGAACAGCGTCGGCGGCGGCTCGCCGGGGCGGCGTCCGGTGAGATAGCGCGAATAGTTCTCGATGCCGGCGCAGCTGCCCGTAGCCTCCATCATTTCGAGGTCGAAGGTGGTGCGCTGCTCCAGCCGCTGGGCTTCGAGCAGGCGGCCCTGATTGTGCAGCTGGTCGAGCCGCTGCTTCAATTCAAACTTGATCGACTTGATCGCCTGCACCAAGGTCGGACGCGGCGTCACATAGTGCGAATTGGCGTAGATCTTGATGAATTCGAGCTCGTCCTGCTTGTGGCCGGTGAGCGGATCGAACTCCTCGATATTCTCCACGGTGTCGCCGAACAGGTTCACGCGCCAGGCGCGGTCCTCATAGTGCGCCGGGAAGATGTCGATGACGTCGCCGCGCACGCGAAAGGTGCCGCGGGTGAAATCGGCCTGGGTGCGCTTGTACTGGAGCGCGACCAGGTCGGCGATGAGCTGGCGCTGGTCGATGCGCTCGCCCTTCTTCAGCGCGAAGGTCATCGCGGTATAGGTTTCGACCGAGCCGATACCGTAGATGCAGGACACGGACGCCACGATGATGACGTCGTCGCGCTCCAGCAGCGCGCGCGTCGCCGAGTGGCGCATACGGTCGATCTGCTCGTTGATGGACGAATCCTTTTCGATGTACGTGTCCGTGCGCGGGACATACGCTTCCGGCTGGTAGTAGTCGTAGTACGAGACGAAATACTCGACCGCGTTGTCGGGGAAGAAGTTCTTGAACTCTCCATAGAGCTGGGCGGCCAGCGTCTTGTTCGGCGCGAGGATGAGAGCGGGGCGCTGCGTCGCCTCGATCACCTTGGCCATGGTGTAGGTCTTGCCCGAGCCGGTGACGCCGAGCAGCACCTGCGAACGGTCGTTGCGATTGATACCCTCGACCAGCTCGGCGATCGCGGTCGGCTGGTCGCCCTTGGGCTCGTAGGCCGACTTGATCTCGAAGCGCACGCCGCCTTCGGACTTTTCCGGGCGCGGCGGCCGGTGCGGCGTCCACACCCGCGTGGAGCCGTCGTCCTTGCGGAACTCGGGGCGCCCCTCGCGGATCAACGCCTCCAGCGCATCCGCGGTGGCCTTGACGCCGAGCGCCTCCATCTTGCTGCGCGGCGGCCGCGCCAGCGCTTCGGCATCGTCCTCCTCGGTCGGCAGCCCGAGCTGCCGCGCCAGTTCAGGATCGAGCTTCGGAATTGTGGCCGCAGTTCCGTAATTGGCCTGCGGTGCCTCTTCCAATCCGGTCGGCTCAGAGGATTGGCGCGCGCCCGGCGGCTGCGGATTGGGCCGCAGCGGCATCGGCCGCGTGGCATCCTGCGGAAACTCCTTCGGCGTCGAGGCGCGCGCGCGGTGTGCGGCAGCTTCGCCCCCGGAGCGACGATCGCGCGAATTGTCCGGCGGCGGCTGCAGGCCGGTGCCCGATCCCAGGCCCGCATCGCCGCGATTGATGGCGGGATTGAGCAACTCGGCCAGCGCCGGCCCGATCGGCTGCACGTCGGGGCGATGCGCCTTCGAGTTCGGAGCCTTGGTCTTCGGGGATTTGCCGAATTTTTCGGAGGATGCAGGTTTCTTCGCCATGAGGCGAATATGGGATGAGTCCGCCCCTCAATAAAGGGCGAATGCCTCTCGTCATACAGGCTGCTGACAGCAGGTTGGCAGCAGCCCCCGAGCTCACGCCGCCGGCGACGGACCCTCACCGTCCTCGGCTGTCATATTCGGCTCGAGGATGTCGAGATGGATGCTGCCGCAATCGGTGCAGCGCATGGTCCAGTATTCGCATCCGGCGCGACCGCCGATGACACGGAGCACCGTGAGATCGCCGTCGCATTCCGGGCAGTTGGACAGCACGGCGCCGCTATAGATCCGCGGCCGCGCTCCGTCGATTTCGATGATTGACATGACCGGTTCCCCCCTTGCGCCGCCCCGTCTTGGTCTGCTGACCGACCGTTCGCCTATTCGTCGTCGCCCTCGGCCCGCCGGCGGAAGCGATCGATATGGTGCTTGGCGTCGGCAATCGCGGCGTCGCGATCGGGCCAGGCGAAGCCGACCTCCATGGCCGGAAACAGCACGCCGTCGATGGCAACCGGGCTGAAATCCGCACGCCGGATGCGGGCGTGCCACAGGCCTTTGCCAGCTTCGAAGGATTCGATGTCAAAGCCGTCGTAAATGGTCGTCATTCTTGTCGGTCCCACGTTTTCGGAGGGTCAGGGGACCACATTTGCGGCCTTCAGCATGTGAAGCGGTTCACAAGTGGCCGGCTTTTTCACCCGATCGGGTGACAGGTCAGTTCCGCGCGGCGGTGCGGCCGATCCGCTTCACCGGCCGGGCAGCAGGTTCCGATGCCGCGCGCATGATCCAGCGGCGAAACGCGGCAAAGTCGCGCTGCTCGGTCTGGAAGCCGCGATAGAGCAGGTACCAGCGCATGCCCTTGGGCACCGAGAGATCGAACGGCGCGACCAGCCGGCCGGCGGCGAGATCGTCGTCGATGTAGGGCCGGATGCCCATGGCGATGCCGAGCCCGTCGGCGGCAGCCTGCAGCGCCTGGCCGTAGAACTGGAACTCGGGCCCGCGCGCGTTGATGCGGGCGAGGCTTGCGGCCTTGAGCCAGATCGGCCAGTCCTCCGGCGAATGCGCGACGCGGATCAGGCTCGGTCCCCTGAGATCCGCAGGCCGCTTCAATCCGCTCGCAAGGCGCGGCACGCAGACCGGCGTGAGATCGCCCGCGAACAGCGGCTCGGCAACGAGACCGGGCCAGTCGCCGGTGCCGAGCTTGATGCCGCAGCTCCAGTCCTCGCCGAACGGCACCGAGGCGCCGCCGGTGGTGAAACGCACCTCGATGTCGGGCTCCTCGCTGCGAAACTCCGACAGGCGCGGGATCAGCCAGCGCATCGCGAAGGTGTGGCCGACACCGATGGTCAGCACGCGCACGCTGGAGGGCGCTGTCACCTGCGCGGTGAGGCTCGCCAGCGCATCGAAGATCGGCGTCAGCCCGCTCTGATAGGCGCGGCCAGCCTGCGTCAGCACCAGGCGGTTGGCCTTGCGCTCGAACAGCGCGAGGCCGAGCCGCTGCTCGAGCAGATGCACCATGCGGCTGACCGCGGCGGCCGACACATTGAGTTCGAGCCCCGCCGCAGCAAAGCTGCCGGTCCGCGCTGCCGCCTCGAATGCCTTGATGCCGTTGAGAAACAGCAGCCGCCGCAATTGCAAGTCCCCTATTCAGTACCCTCAGGAAAGCTGATGCCAAGGGCAAGATAACTCAGTTTGCGAAGGCAGAGCAAGCAAGGCACGTTCACCTCCGACAATCGCCGACAGGAGATCCCGTCTTGACGCCCATCATGATTGCTGCCCTCGGATTGCTGATGGTCGCCACCGCGTTCCTGTCGGGACTGTTCGGCATGGCGGGCGGGCTGATCCTGATCGGCGTGCTCCTGGCCCTGATGCCGCTGCCGACCGCGATGGTGCTGCATGCGATCACGCAGATGGCCTCGAACGGCTGGCGTGCGTTCCTGTGGCGCGCGCACATCCGCTGGCGACCGGTCGCGAACTATATGGTCGGCGCTGCCATCGCACTCGCGGCGTGGTCTCTGACCCGCTACGTGCCGGACAAGCCGATGGCGCTGCTGCTGCTCGGCGTCACCCCGTTCATGGCGCGGCTGCTGCCCACCAACATCAAGCCGGATCCTGATCGCCTCTGGCAAGGTACGGTCTATGGCACGATCTGCATGGGCCTGATGCTGATGACCGGCGTCTCCGGCCCGCTGCTCGACACCTTCTTCCTCGGCGGCGATTTCGGCCGGCGCGAGAAGGTGGCGACAAAGGCGATGTGCCAGCTCGTCAGCCATTTCACCAAGCTCGTCTATTTCGGCGGCATCATCGACCAGGCGGCGAGCCTCGATCCCGTGCTCGCTGCTGTTGCGATCGTAGCCTCGATGCTCGGCACCACGCTGGCGCGGCGCATCCTGGAAGCCATGACCGATCAGCAATTCGTGGCCTGGTCGAACAAGCTGATCACCACCATCGCCTGCTACTACATCGCCTATGGCGGCTGGCTGCTGCTTCGCGCGCCGGTTCTGGCCGCCTTCGACCAGGGAGGTTTGCCATGAGCGAGACGGCCGATCCGCTGGTGCTGGACTTCGTCGAATGGGTCGCGCGCGAGCCGCGCGCCTATGCCGAGGTGGTCGCGACCTGGAAGACCTCGTGCCCGCGCCTCACCATCTGGGAGGACGCTGCGGATCGCGGTTACGTTGCGCGCGAGACGATTGCGGGGGTGGGGCTGATGATCGCGGTGACGAAGGACGGCGAACGGCTGCTGCGCACGAACGGACGGTGAGATCCACTTCTGCTTCCACAACGTCATTGCGAGCGCCAGCGAAGCAATCCAGAATGTCTCCGCGGCGGCAGACTGGATTGCTTCGCTGCGCTCGCAATGACGGAATAAAGCCATGTCACTCAAGCTCTACGAACTCGTCGGCACCGACGCCGCGCGCCCGTTCAGCCCGTATTGCTGGCGCACGCGGATGGCGCTCGCGCATAAGGGGCTGTCGGCGCAATCGCTGCCCTGGCGCTTCACCGAGAAGAGCGCGCTTGCCCCGCACGGCTCCGAGAAAGTCCCTGTGCTGCTGCATCACGACAAGCCCGTGGTCGATTCCTGGACGATCGCGGCCTATCTCGAAGACAATTTCCCGGATCGACCGTCGCTGTTCGGCGGTGAGGGCGGCCGCGCCATGGCGCGCATGATCAACGCATTCGGCGACATCGCCATCGTCGGCGGCATCTTTCCGCTCATAGTGGCCGACATCCCGAACAATCTCGCCGAGGCCGACGCCGCCTATTTCCGAAAGTCGCGCGAGGCGCGCTTCGGCGGCAAGAGCCTGGAACAGGCCATGGCAGGCCGCGACACCGGCGTGGTCACGTTCCGCAAGTCGCTCGAAGTGATGCGGCAGACGCTGAAGAAGCAGCCCTATCTCGGCGGCGCCACGCCGAACTACGCCGACTACATCGTGTTCGGCGGCTTCCAATGGGCGCGCGTGGTGAGCCCGTTCAAGCTGCTCGAAGCGGATGACCCGATCTATGCGTGGCGCGAAAAGCTGCTCGATGCATTCGACGGCATGGCGCGGACATCACCGGGGCATGAGGTATAGGCCACGCTGTTTCCCGCCTAACGCTCCGCGGCCGCCTTCCGCAAGCAGTCCCGGCACAGGCAATCCTCGCCCTTCATCGGCATCGGCAGTTTTGCCGTCTCCTCCGCGCACCAGCACGTGCCCGAGAGGTCGCAGCCGAATTCGGTGCCGCAGCGGGAGCAGGTGAGGCGGCGGGGTTCCGGCAGCGAGGATTGTTTCGCGATTGTCATCATTTACGCCGAAGCTTCGCCGTCATTTTCATGTCGGGTTCATTTGTCGCTGCGGTATATTAGGCGCTGCGCAGGCATCAGGAAAGCGGCTCCACCGCGCGAAGGACAGATCGATGGCCCGCGATTCGCAAGCTGCCCTCGTTGCGCTCAACCGCTTCGGCTTGGGCGCGCGCGGCGGCGCCTCCGGCGATCTCATCAATGCGGCCTCCGATCCGCGCGGTTTCGTGAAGGCGGAGCTCGCGCGTCCGAGCGGCGTGCTGCTGGAAGCGCCCGGCCTGCAATCGACACCGCAGCTGGGTCAGGCGGTGTTCGCCTATCAGGACCAGGTCAGGCAGGCGCGCGAGGCCGCGAAGGCCGCGGCGCCGGCTGAAACGCAGGCACCACCGCCTGTCGATCAGAAGCCCGCCTTGCGCCGCAATCTCTCGCTGAACGCAGCGGCGGAGATCACCGGCCAGATGGCCGATGCCAAGCCTGCAGACATGGCAACGAAGCCCGAGACCATGCAGCCCGCCAGGCCCGCGCCGCAGCCGCTCAACGTCATCCAAAAGACCTTTCGCGCCGAGGCGCTGGCGCGACTGCAGCGCGCGACGCTGGCCGAGTGCGGCTTCACCGAGCGGCTGGTCGTGTTCTGGTCCAACCATTTCTGCATCTCCGCCAGCAAGGGCGAGCTGGCGCGGGTCTGGGCCGGCGCATTCGAGCGCGAGGCGATCCGGCCGCATGTGCTCGGCCGCTTCGCTGACATGTTGAAGGCGGTGGAGCAGCATCCTGCGATGCTGTTCTTCCTCGACAACCAGCAATCGCTCGGTCCCGACTCGCGCGCGGGACAAAACCGCAAGCGCGGGCTGAACGAGAATCTCGCCCGCGAGATCATGGAGCTGCATACGCTCGGCGTCGGCGGCGGCTACACGCAGGACGACGTCACCTCGCTCGCGCGCATCATCACCGGCTGGACCTTTGCCGGACGGCAGGGGCAGCTTGGCCCACCCGGGTCCTTCGTGTTCAACGCCAATGCGCACCAGCCGGGGTCGCAGATCCTGCTCGGCAAGACCTATGATCCGGCCGGCCTCGCACAGGGAGAGGCCGCGCTCGCCGACATCGCACGCCATCCCTCGACCGCGAATTTCATCGCCACCAAATTCGTTCGTCACTTCGTCGCCGACGATCCGCCGCCTTCGCTCGTCGCCCGCCTGCGCGACGTCTTCGTCAGGACCGACGGCGATCTCAAGGCAATGGCGACCGCGCTGGTCGATTCCGATGAAGCGTGGAAAGCACCGTTGACCAAGATGCGCTCGCCTTACGAATTCCTGGTCGCGAGCGGCCGGCTGCTCGCGCGGGTGCCGGAGGATCCGAGCCGTTATCTCAACGGCCTCAACTTGCTCGGGCAGCCGCTATGGTCGCCGGCCGGGCCCAACGGCTTTCCCGACACCAATGCCGCCTGGGCCGCGCCCGAGGGCATGAAGCTCAGGCTCGATATCGCCGCGCAAATCGGCGCCCGGCTCGGCAGCAATATCGATCCGCTCGATCTCCTGGAGTTCGCGGCGGCGGATGCCGCCTCCATCGAAACGCGGCGGACGGTGGAGCGCGCCGAATCGCGGCAGCAGGCGCTGGCGCTGTTGTTGATGTCCCCGGAAATGCAGCGGAGATGACGATGATCGACTGCGTCGAGAACCGGCTCCTCACCTCGCGGCGCGGCCTCCTGCTCGGCGGCGCCTCGTTCGCGGCCTGGGCCTATTTGCCGAAATTCGCGCGCGCGGCGGACGGGCGCGATCCGCGACTGGTCGTGGTGATCCTGCGCGGCGCACTCGACGGTCTTGCGACGGTCGCGCCGCTCGGCGATCCCGATTATGCGGGCCTGCACGGCTCGATCGCACTCACGGCAGATGGTGCCCATCCCGCGATCATGCTCGACTCGTTCTTTGCGCTGCATCCGGCGATGCCGGAATTTGCGCGCATGTACCGCGACAAGCACGCCGCGGTCATCCACGCTGCGGCCACACCCTATCGCGACCGCTCGCATTTCGACGGCCAGGACGTGCTCGAAAGCGGCTATGCCGGCCCTGGGCGCGTGCAGTCCGGCTGGCTCAACCGCGCGCTCGAGACGTTGCCGCGCGGCGAGCGTGTGTCGAGCGGCCTTGCGGTCGGGCCGACCACGCCGCTGGTGCCGCGCGGCAATGCGCCGACCGTCGGCTGGGCGCCGGTCGCGCTGCCGCAGGCCGACGAGGACACCGCGATGCGCCTCGTCGAGCTCTACCGTCATCGCGATCCCGCGCTGGCGATGGCCTTGTCGCAAGGCCTTCGGCTCGACAAGGCTGCTGGTGGTGACGACATGAAGCCGAGGGGCGGCAATCAGGCCGCGCAGATGCGCCAGGTCGCGCGCGGCGCCGCCAAGCTGATGGCAGCCGATGACGGCCCGCGCATTGCCGCGCTCGCCTTCGACGGCTGGGACACGCATGCCAACGAAGGCGGTCCCGTTGGGCGTCTCGCCTTCCTGCTCGGCGGTCTCGACGGCGCGCTCGCCGAATTCGAGAACGGACTGGGCGCGCGCTGGCGCGACAGCGTCGTCGTGGTCGTCACGGAGTTCGGCCGCACCGCGCGCATCAACGGCACCGACGGCACCGATCACGGCACCGGAACGATCGCGCTGCTCGCCGGCGGCGCCGTGAAGGGCGGCCGCATCATCGCGGACTGGCCGGGCCTCAAGCTCGCCAACCTTCATGAAGGCCGCGACCTCAAGCCGACCACCGATCTGCGCTCCGTCGTCAAGGGCGTGCTGCAGGACCAGTTCGGCCTGTCCGACCGCGTGCTGGCGGAGACGGTGTTTCCGGACAGCGCCGCAGCGCGGCCGATGAAGGGGCTTGTTGCCTAGGTGTCATTCCGGGGCGCGCGTCAGCGCGAACCCGGAATCCATTCATCCGCAGACACCGTCGCAAAATGGATTCCGGGCCCGCGCCTTGCGGGGCGTCCCGGAATGACGACATGATGAGCCGAGCATCAGGAGAACCACGCCCATGTACATCGCCATGAACCGCTTCCGCGTCGCCAAGGGCTCCGAGGCCGCCTTCGAGCAGGTCTGGCTTTCGCGCGACACCCATCTCGACAAGGTGCCGGGCTTCGTCGAATTTCACCTGCTGCGCGGGCCGGAGCTCGAAGACCACACGCTTTACGCCTCGCACACGGTGTGGGCCAACCATGCCGCGTTCGAGGCCTGGACCAAGTCGGAAGCGTTTCGTGCGGCGCATCACAAGGCAGGCGACAACAAGCCGCTCTATCTCGGCCATCCCCAGTTCGAAGGCTTCGAGGTGATGCAGACGGTCGGACGCGGCGCGAAATAGCGCGCTGCAGGGCCCAGCTAGCAGCGTTCAGCCCAGCGTGATCTTGTCGATCTCGGCCATCTCCTCGGCGCTGAGCTTCCAGGCGATCGCCTTGACGTTCTCCTCCACCTGCTCGACGCGGGTCGCGCCGGCGATCACGCTCGACACCTGCGGGCGCACGGCGAGCCAGGAGAAGGCGAGCTCTAGCATGCTGTGCCCGCGTGCCCTAGCGAAGGCCTGGAGCTTCTCGACCATGTCCTCGTTGCGCGGCGTGACGTAGCGGTCGCGCAGCGCCGGCGCCTTGGCAAAGCGCGTGTCGGCGGGCGCCGCTGCGCCGCGCTGATACTTGCCGGTGAGCAGGCCGCTGGCGAGCGGGAAGAACGGCAACAGGCCGAGCTTGTATTCCGATGCGGCCGGCAACAGGTCCTTCTCGATGTCCCGCACCAGCAGTGAATATTCATCCTGGCAGGAGACGAAGCGGCTGACATTCAACGCGCGTGCGACGTATTCGGCTTCCGCGATCCGCCAGGCCGGGAAATTGGAATTGCCGATGTAGCGCACCTTGCCCTGCCGGATCAGATCGTCGAGCGCGCGCAACGTCTCCTCGATCGGCGTCAGCGGGTCGTAATCATGCTGCTGATAGAGGTCGATGTAGTCGGTCTTGAGCCGCCTGAGGCTGGCTTCGACCGCGTCCATGATGTAGCGGCGCGAGGCACCCTGCTTGGTGCCGTCGGTCGCCATCGGCTTGGCATATTTGGTGGCGAGCACGATGTCCTTGCGGCGATCGCCGAGCACGGTGCCGAGCACCGTCTCCGAGCCGCCCATGCCGGCATAGATGTCTGCGGTGTCGAACAGCGTGATGCCGAGATCGAGCGCGCGATGGATCACCTTGCGCGAGGTCTCCAGATCCGTGCGCTGGCCGAAATTGTTGCAGCCGAGCCCGACGGCAGAGACGCGCAGGCCGGAGGCGCCGAGGTTACGAATGTCCATGGAAGGTCCCGTCGAATGAGCAACGGGGCATTCTGACCACGGCGCGTCCCGGCAGCTAGCCGTTGGCCGCGCTGCTGCCATGCCGGCGACGCGCACAAAAAAATGCGGCCCCTGTCAGACGCGGCGACTGACGGGGACCGCTTGGGGCGCTTGATCGGTGACGGGGGGCCTGATCAGACGCAGCTGCAACTTAATCCCGGTGTGTTACGCGGCGGTGACACGCTGAGTTATCCACAGGCCTTGAACTGCCCGGATCAAAAGATCTTGCGATAGACGATGAACCCGGAGCGCTCGGCGACCTTGTCGTACAGGCTCTGTGCCGTGACATTGGTCTCGTGCGTCTGCCAATAGACGCGTGGCGACCCCGCCAGTTTCGCCCGGTCGTACACGCCATGGATCAGCGCCGAGCCGACGCCCTTCCCGCGCGCGGCTTCGGACGTGAACAGGTCCTGCAAATAACAGGACGGCTCGATCGCGGTGGTGCTGCGATGGAAGAGATAGTTGGTCATGCCGAGCAGCTTGCCGTCGCTTTCTGCAACCAGCCCATGAACCGGCTCATAGGCGTCGAAGAAGCGCTGCCACGTCATCCGCGTGATCTCGGGCGCGAGCGCAGTCGGACCTGAGCGGCCGTAGAAGGCGTTATAGCCGTCCCACAGCGGCAGCCATTGATCGTAGTCCTGCCGTGTGACGGCGCGAATGATGAGCGACATGAGAATTTCCGCGATCTCGGAGTTACGCGAGGAAGAGACGTCTTTCATACGCGATGATCGCGTTGCCGATCAATCGCGTCGTCGCGTCACTCTGCGACGCGCAGATACCGGATCAGCTTGCGGCTCGTGGGATCGCGCAGCGAGCGGTAGTAGTCGGCGCGTGCCGGCGCGTCGGTGTGGCGCACGAGGTCGGTCACCGGCGTGTAGCTCAGCATGCGGCCGCCGTCGGGCAGCACGGTGCAGACGAAGCGGAGCACCTCGCCATTGCGCAAGGCGATGTTGATGGGCCTCGCGTCGCCGACCCGTACCATCTCCATGCGCTGCGCTATGAAGGTGGCGAGCTCGTCCTCGGGCAGCTCGAACGCGCCGGTGTCGCGGCCGTGATACATCAGCGCGATGAAGGGTGGCTTGGCGTCGGCGATCTCGTCCGGCACTGCGAAGTAGTCGCGGAACGCACGATTGATGAACTCGGCACGGGTCTCGGCATCGAGCAGCACCACGCCGATGTCGATCTGATCGAGCGCGGCCGACAGGCGCGCGGCGATGGCATGGCTCTGGCGTTCGGCCGCGAACGTGCCGAGCAGCCGCTCGCGCATCAGACCGATGATGCAGGCGGTGCCGGCGGCCGTGATCGCCAGGAGGCCGAGCCGGACCAGATCCGCGCTGCCATGGCTGGAGACGTCGTGCTGGTGAAGGAAGATCAGCGCGGTGCCGATCACGGCGACGGCCGCGGTCACCAGGGCCGAGGCAAGGCCCGACAGTGCGCCGGCAAGAGCCACGAGGCAGACCAGCAGCGGCCCAGGCGAGGGAGTGGGGAGGGTGGGGACGACGCGATCGAACAGCATCGTCAGCAGCAGGGTCGCTGCCGTCAGAACCGGACCGGAGATCGCACGCCATCCGAGCCGCATGGGCCAGTCTCGCTCCTCCCGAACGAGGTAAGACCGCAACACTGGCCGATCGTTGCACCGATGCGAGGCGATTTCGCGCGTCGTGCCTAAGGGGCACTTGCGGGAACGCGCAAATCTTTCGGAGGATTTTAGACCAAGTGCGCCTGCTTGAGGCGCTGCTGCATCGCGGGGGCGTTCAGCGTCGATGTGCCCGAGCTCTTGCGCATGCCGGTGAAAATCAACAGCGACGCCGCGACCAGGATGGCCGCAGTCAGCGTGATTGCAACGACTACCACGGGTGACTTCATCGACGTCCTGTCGCGATGCCGGTCGGCGCGGGCCGCGCGGCGCCTTGAAGGTTGGTCCAGGATGAAGCGGGAATCAGAGCGGCAGGCCCATCGCCATCGTCGCCTTGGTCGACAACACCGTCAGGGTGACGATCAAGCTCAGCGAAAGCGCGGCGACGGCGAGCGAGGCCGCGACCGCGTTGGTCAGCCGGGAAGACGCGACGGTGGCGGATTGGCTCTGAAAGCCTGCCGTGCCGGACGCCCGAATCATGGGTCTAAATCCCTCAACACGCGGGCGAATCACCCACGACTTTCCGGAATTTCCCAGTTTCAACCGGCAAGATTGCGGCGGCTGTCGCGCGGAAAGCGGCAAGATTGCGGCAAAATCGTCCCTTATGCCCGCTATTCGCGAGAGCGGGAGGACTGGCTGTCAGGCGCCCGCGGCGATGCTGGCGGGGTCATCGATGTCGGCCGGGCGCCAGTCCATCGTCACGAAGCCGGGCGCAGCCTCCACGCGTTTCAGCCAGTCCCGGATCGCCGGGAAGGTCGACAGGTCGAAATCGCAGCGGTCCGCGAGGTGGGTGTAGCCGTAGAGCGCGATGTCCGCGACGGTGAGCTGGCGCGCGGCGAAATAGGCGTTGGTCTTGAGATGATTCTCCATGACCTGGAGCGCGCCATAGCCGCGCTCCATCCAGTCCTCCAGCGAATGGGTCTGGAGATCGCGACCGCCCCTGACCAGCGAAAGCCAGAAATAGGCGGCGCCGATGTTGGGCTCGAGCGCGTGCTGCTCGAAGAACATCCATTGCAGCGCCTCGGCGCGGTCGATGCGGTTCTCCGGCGCCAGCGGCGTGCCGACGGCGACGTACCAGAGGATGGCGTTGGACTCGGCGAGAAAACGGTCTTCCCCGACCTCGAGCAGCGGCACCTGTCCTGACGGGTTCTTCGACAGGAAGTCCGGCGTGCGGCTCTCGCCGCGCAGAATGTCCACTTCGATTGCTTCGTAAGGCACGTTCAGCAGCGCCAGCGCAAGGCGGACCTTGTAGCTGTTGCCGGAGCGCTGCATCGAATAGAGCTTGTACATTCTGGAAGTTCGTTTCCGAGGAGGGAAGATGCGGCGCTGGCTGCCCTCCAGCGCCGCTAAACAATGATGCCGATGCGAATCCGCCGCAAGGGCCGCCCAATAGAAAAACTCGAAAACCCTACCGCACTGCAACGCCACGGAAGATCATTTCCGCGCGACCATGCAATTCAGTTCACGCTTGCGTCAATATGCAGGACACATGGCGACGTCCCCTTGTGTGAGACAGTGATTGGCCGCCAATCTCTGCGTCGTCATGGCCGGGCTTGACCCGGCCATCCACGTCTCACGGGCAGCACCAAGAACGTGGATGCCCGGGCCTTCGCCGCGCCGAAGCGGCTTCGGCCGCGCAGGCGGGACAAGCCCGGGCATGACGACCTTCAGTGCGATCGCAACACGCAAAATTGCTCCGAGGACAGGCCTTGCCTGATATGAGGGATTTGAGCGGCAAAGTTGCGAAATATTGCGGTCCGTCTCGTTTGAAGCGCTCCAAATCCCTAAGTTTTTCCGCGATGGGGCCGAAGTTTCTTGCGATGCAGCGGCACACGTTTTAGGGTGTCTCATTCCCACAATCAGAGTCGTGAGGCCCAGGGCTTCACGACGCTTGTCAGGAGATGACGATGTCCTTCCTTGCCGCTGCGCTCGACCGTGTGAAGCCGTCCGCGACCATCGCGGTCACGGATAAAGCACGCGCGCTGAAAGCGGCGGGCCGCAACGTCATCGGCCTCGGGGCCGGCGAGCCCGACTTCGACACGCCCGCCAACATCAAGCTGGCGGCGATCCGCGCCATCGAAGCCGGCAAGACCAAGTACACCGCGGTCGACGGCATCCCCGAGCTGAAGGACGCCATCATCGCCAAGTTTCAGCGCGAGAACGGCGTCGCCTACAAGCCGAACCAGATCATCGTCGGCACCGGCGGCAAGCAGGTGCTCTACAACGCGCTGATGGCGACCATCAATCCGGGCGACGAGGTGATCATCCCCGCGCCCTATTGGGTCAGCTACCCTGAAATGGTGGCGCTCGCCGGCGGCGAGCCGGTGCCGGTGGTCTGCACCGCCGCGACCGGCTTCAAGCTCCAGGCCGAGGCGCTGGAGCTCGCGATCACGTCGAAGACCAAATGGGTCATCCTGTGCTCGCCGTCGAACCCGACCGGAGCCGCCTACACCAAGTCGGAGCTGAAGGCGCTCACGGACGTGCTGATGAAGCATCCCCATGTGTGGGTGATGACCGACGACATGTACGAGCACCTCGTCTACGACGACTTCCAGTTCACCACGGTCGCGCAGGTCGAGCCTGGTCTCTACGACCGCACGCTCACCGTGAACGGCGTGTCGAAGGCCTATTGCATGACCGGCTGGCGCATCGGCTATGCCGGCGGCCCGGCGCAGCTGATCAAGGCGATGTCCACGATCCAGTCGCAGTCGACCTCGAACCCGTCGTCGATCGCGCAATGGGCGGCGGTGGAAGCGCTGAACGGTCCGCAGGACTTCATCCCCGCCAACAACAAGGTGTTCAAGGAGCGGCGGGACCTCGTCGTCTCCATGCTCAACCAGGCCAAGGGCATCGAGTGTCCGCGTCCCGAGGGCGCCTTCTACGTCTACCCGTCCTGCGCCGGCACGATCGGCAAGACCGCGCCGTCGGGCAAGGTGATCGACAATGACGAGACGTTCGTCACCGAGCTCCTGGAGACCGAAGGCGTCGCCGTCGTGCAGGGTTCGGCCTTCGGCCTTGGCCCCGCCTTCCGCATCTCCTACGCGACCAAGACCTCGGACCTCGAAGACGCCTGCAAGCGCATCCAGCGCTTCTGCGGCAATCTGCGCTGAGACCCAGTCGCGACAGTGCGAATTGGAAAGGCCCGCCTCGTGCGGGCCTTTTTTGTTCTGGCCGGTGGAGATTTGCTCGGGCGAGAAGCGCACCTCTATCCCAGTCATTGCGAGCCAACGGGTCCGCGCGAAGCGCGGCCCGATGACAGGCTCCGCGAAGCAATCCAGAATCCCTCCGCGGAAAGATTCTGATTGCTTCCGTCTTCGCCGATGGCTTCGGCGGACAAGTCGCTGCGCCCGCAATGACGGAGGATCTGGCACCGCCACGGCTGTTGTGGCATAGACCATGACGCATCACGGGTCGGGCGCTCTCTGCTCGCGTCACATCATCGCCGGAGATATTTCATGCGCCGTTCGTTCATCCTCGCAGGGCTCACTGCGGCCAGCCTCGTTGTCTCCGTCGCTGCCGCCGGCGCGCAGCAGCGGATGGCGCGGGTTGGCGTCCTCGAATGCCGCGGCGGCGCCAGCGTCGGCTTCATCGTGGGATCGGTGACCCATCTCGGCTGCGTGCTGCGCGCCGACGGCTTGCCCGATGACCGCTACGTCGCGACCATCCGCAAAGTCGGTCTCGACATCGGCATCACCCAGGAGACGGCGCTCGCCTGGGGCGTGTTCGCGCCGGTCGACCGGCTCGGTCCCGGCGACCTCTCCGGCAATTACGCCGGCGCGCAGGGCAGCGCGTCGATCGGCGTTGGCCTAGGGGGCAATGTGCTGGTCGGCGGCTCCAACAATTCGATCGCGCTCCAGCCGCTCAGCGTGCAGGGCCAGGTCGGCCTCAACATCGCCGCCGGCCTCGAAAGCCTGGAACTCCGTCCGGGTCGCTGAGTTTTGGCGCGGCGTTCCCTTCACCTCTGCCTCCGGGAGAGGTGAACACCAACGACGCACCGCAGCGACGTTTGACGCTTGCCAAATCTCGGCGACGGGCAGAGCATCGGCGTTTGCCGACCCAATCATGGGCCGAGCTCCACAAGAAGGAGGCGGCGAATGGGACAAGACGTCAGAAGTCCCCGAGGTCCACGGTGCATCGCGCTGGTGGGCCCTTTCCAAAGCGGTAAAACGACACTTCTCGAAGCAATACTGGCGCGAACGGGTGCAATCCCGCGCGCCGGCAGCGTCGATGCCGGAACGTCCGTCGGCGACGCCACGCCGGAGGCCCGTCATCACAAGATGACCGTTGGGCTCACTGCCGCCACCACGAATTTCATGGGCGACAGCTACACCTTCCTCGATTGTCCCGGTTCCGTCGAATTCGCCCACGACATGCGCGCCGTGCTGCCTGCGGTCGATGCCGCGGTCGTGGTCTGCGAGGCTGACGAGAAGAAGCTGCCGCAGCTCCAGATCATCCTGCGCGAGCTGGAGGAGTTGAAGATCCCGCGTTTCCTGTTCCTCAACAAGATCGATCGTGCCAGCCAGCGCATCCGCGAGACGCTCGCAACGCTCCAGCCCGCCTCGCGCGTGCCGCTGGTGCTGCGTCAGATCCCGATCTGGAAGGACGAATTGATCGAAGGCTTCGTCGATCTCGCGCTCGAGCGCGCCTTCATCTATCGCGAGCACAAGGCTTCCGAGGTGATCGCGCTCGAGGGCGGCAACCTCGATCGCGAGAAGGAGGCCCGCTTCTCGATGCTGGAGAAGCTTGCCGATCACGACGACGCGCTGATGGAGCAGCTGCTCGAAGACATCCAGCCGCCGCGCGATGCCGTGTTCGACGACCTCGCCCGCGAACTGCGCGAAGGGCTGATCTGCCCGGTGCTGTTAGGAGCTGCCGCGCGCGAAAACGGCGTGCTGCGCCTGATGAAGGCGCTGCGCCACGAATCGCCCGGTGTGGCGGAGACCGCAAAACGTCTCGGCGTCCCCGACACCAAGGATGCGCTCGGCTACGTCTTCAAGACGCTGCATTCGCAGCATGGCGGAAAACTGTCGCTGACGCGGCTGCTCGCCGGCCATCTCGACGACGGCGCCACGTTGCAATCCTCCTCCGGAGGCTCGGGCCGCATCTCCGGCATCCTCGCCGTCAACGGCGCCTACGACACCAAGCGCGCCTCAGCCGAGGCCGGCGACACCGTGGCGCTCGCCAAGCTCGATCCGATCAGGACCGGCGACACGGTCTCGAACGGCAAGGCGCCGCCTGCCGCGCTGATCACGATCGAGCCGACTGCGCCGGTGCTCGCGATCTCGATCGCAGCCAGCGATCGCAAGGACGATGTGAAGCTCGGTCAGGCCATGGCCCGGCTGCACGAGGAGGATCCCTCGCTCGTCGTCGTGCAGAACGCCCAGACCCACGACACCGTGCTGTGGGGACAGGGCGAGATGCATCTGCGCGTCGCCGGCGAGCGCTTGCGCGACCGCTTCGGCGTGAAGATCACGTCGCATCCGCCCGGCATCGGCTATCAGGAGACCATCCGCAAGCCGATCACCCAGCGCGGCCGCCACAAGAAGCAGTCCGGCGGCCACGGCCAGTTCGGCGACGTCGTGCTCGACATCAGGCCGCTGCCGCGTGGCGACGGCTTCAAGTTCGCCGAGAAGGTGGTGGGCGGCGCGGTGCCGCGCAACTACATCCCGGCGGTGGAGGAAGGCGTCGTCGATGGCCTCGCGCGCGGTCCGCTCGGCTTCCCCGTCACCGACGTGCAGGTGACGCTGACCGACGGCTCCTATCACAGCGTCGACTCCTCCGATCTCGCTTTCCGCACGGCGGCGCGGGTCGGGCTCAACGAAGGCCTGCCGCAATGCCAGCCCGTGCTGCTGGAGCCGATCCACATGGTCGAGATCGTCTGCCCGACCGACGCCACCGCCAGGATCAACGCGATCCTGTCGGCGCGGCGCGGCCAGATCCTCGGCTTCGACACCCGCGACGGCTGGAGCGGCTGGGACTGCGTTCGCGCTATGATGCCGGAAGCCGAGATCGGCGAGCTGATCGTCGAGCTGCGCTCCGCCACCGCCGGCGCCGGTAGCTTCACCCGCCAGTTCGACCACATGGCCGAAGTCACCGGCCGCGCCGCCGACCAGATCATCGCCGCGCATCAGCACGCGGCGTGATCGGTTAGGAAGGCAACGGCGTCTCGCTCCCTCTCCCCGTTCTGAACATCTTCACGGGGAGAGGGGCTGTCTCCGCACGTGCGGCGTTTCATAGGCCGCGCACTCTCCACGTCATTGCGAGCATAGCGAAGCAATCCAGGCTGTCTCCGCAGGGGCAGTCTAGATTGCTTCGTCGCAAGGGCTCCTCGCAATGACGGGGAGACAGCTCCGCAATCTGCTTGCGCTCTCCTGACAATGATGTATTTTACATCATTGTATATGCACCAACTATCACTTATAAACGCTAGTACGTGAGGCCAAGGTGATCACGTCGTTCCAGATGCGGGCGGCCCGGGCGCTGCTCGGCATTGACCAGAAAACCCTGGCCGAGCTTGCCGGCGTGTCGCTGCCGACCATCCAGCGGATGGAAGCCTCGACCGGCAATGTTCGCGGCGTGGTCGAGACCTTGATCAAGGTGGTCGAGGCGTTCGATCGGGCCGGCGTCGAGCTGATCGGCGAGCAGGCGCGCAGTGACAGCGGCGGGCGTGGCGTTCGCCTCAAGGAGCCGGGGCCGCCGCGCCGCGTCGGGGCATGATCGCGTTGGGCGTGCCCGGAAAACAAATAAGCTAACCGCACCGTCGCGTCCGGGATCGCGGCCGCACGATGCAGTTGAGCATTGTGGGGCAGCGGAGCATGAGCATCACGAGCGACCAGGCCGGTAAGCTGCATCAGCTGCGCCGGCCGACCTTTGCCGAACTTTACTTGCCGAAACTCGTCACCGTCTGGCGCGAAGGCTATGGCGCCGCGGATTTCCGCGCCGACGTCTTCGCCGGTCTCACCGTCGCGATCGTGGCGCTGCCGCTGTCGATGGCGATCGCCATCGCATCGGGCGTGACGCCGGACCGCGGTCTCTACACCGCCGTCGTCGGCGGCTTCATCGTGTCGCTGCTCGGCGGCAGCCGGTTCCAGATCGGCGGGCCGGCGGGCGCCTTCATCGTGCTGGTCGCGGTGACCGCGGAGCGGCACGGCGTCGACGGTGTGATCCTCGCCACCATGATGGCGGGACTGTTCCTGATCGCCGCGGGCCTGCTCCGGGTCGGCACCTACATCAAGTTCATTCCCTATCCCGTCACGGTCGGCTTCACCGCCGGCATCGCCGTCATCATCTTCGCCAGCCAGCTGCGCGATCTCTTTGGGATCACGCTCGCGGGGAAGGAGCCCAGCGAGTTCGTGCCGAAGCTGGTTGCGCTCGCCGGCGGCCTCAACAGCATCAATCCATCCGCCGTCGCGGTCGCCATCGTCAGCATCGTCATCATCGCGGCCTTGCGGGTCTGGCGCCCATCCTGGCCCGGCATCCTGATCGCGGTCGCACTCGCGGCCGTCGCCAGCGCCGTGCTGTCGCTGCCGGTCGAAACCATCGGCTCGCGCTTCGGCGGCATTCCGCGTGAATTGCCCTCGCCGGCGCTCCCTGCGTTCTCGCTGGAGAAGGCGAGGGCCGTGCTGCCGGATGCGATCGCGTTTGCGTTGCTCGCTGCGATCGAATCGCTGCTGTCGGCGGTGGTGGCCGACGGCATGACCGGACGCCGTCACCGCTCCAATTGCGAGCTGGTGGCGCAGGGCGCGGCCAATATCGGCTCGGCGCTGTTCGGCGGCATCTGCGTCACCGGCCTGATCGCGCGCACCGCGACCAACATCCGCGCTGGTGCGCGCGGGCCGCTCGCAGGGATGCTGCACTCCGTGTTCCTGCTGCTGTTCATGCTGATCGCAGCTCCCCTGGCGAGCTACATTCCGCTGGCCGCGCTCGCCTCGGTACTGGTCGTGGTCGCCTGGACCATGGCGGAGAAGCATGAATTCGCGACGCTGCTGCGGTCCTCCTGGGGCGATGCCGTCGTGCTGCTCGCGACCTTCCTGCTGACGATCTTCCGCGACCTCACCGAAGGCATCCTGGTCGGCTTCGCGCTCGGCGCAGTGCTGTTCATCCATCGCATGGCGGAGATGACGGGCATCGAGGAGCGCACCCCGCTGGTCGACGCCGACCGCCCCGACGACGGCAATGGCGACCGCGTTCCCTACGATCCCGGCCTGGCGGTCGATCGCGACGTGCTGGTCTACCGCATCACCGGCGCGTTCTTCTTCGGCGCCGCCTCGGCGATCGGCAGCGTCCTCGACGGCATCGCCGACGGGCGCAAGGCCTTCGTGGTCGATTTCGCCGCGGTGCCGTTCCTGGATTCCACGGCGGCCAACGTGCTCGGGCGCGTCGCCGCCAAGGCCCACCGCCAGGGCATCAAGCTGTTCATCACGGGGGCCTCGCCCACGGTTCGCCGCGCGCTGCTCACCCACGGCGTGACGCCGCCGCGTGCCCGCTACCGCCAAAACCTCGCGCGCGCCATTGCCGACATCAAGGGCTCCCCCGCCGGTGAGGCCGCGGATTAGCGGCGCTTGACAGACCCTTCGGGACGCGAAATGGATCGCCTCGGAAACGACCCGGGGGAAAGATGACCGCGCCCAAGACGCCTGCCGCCTGTCTGATCGGATGGCCGGCGGCGCATTCGCGCTCGCCGCTGATCCATCATTACTGGCTGCGCACGCTCGGCATCGAGGGCGGCTATGTCATCGAGGCGGTTCCGCCCGAGGATCTCAGGGACTTCGTGCTCAGGCTGTCGCTGCGCGGCTTCGTCGGCGCCAACGTCACCATCCCGCACAAGGAGGGCGTGCTTGCGCTGTCGAAGCCCGATGCGCGCGCAACCGCCGTGGGCGCCGCCAACACGCTGTGGATCGAGGACGGCGAGCTGTGCTCGACTAACACCGACGTCGAAGGCTTCATCGGCAATCTCGATGCCAGCGCACCTGGCTGGGACGCGGCCGAAGAGGCGCTCGTGCTCGGGGCCGGCGGCTCCGCGCGCGCGGTCGTATTCGGCCTGCGCGAGCGCGGCATCAAGCGCATCCATCTCGCCAATCGCACCATCGCGCGAGCCGCGACACTCGCAACACAGTTCGGGCCGCATGTGCATGCCGTGACGTGGGACAGCATCAACGAAATCCTGCCGCGCGCAAAACTGCTCGTGAACACGACCTCGCTCGGCATGCACGGCCAGCCTCCGCTCGACGTCGATGTGGCGCGCGTGCCGCAAGATGCCGTCGTCGCCGATCTCGTCTATGTCCCGCTGGTGACGCCGCTACTTGCGCAAGCGCAGGCGCGCGGCCTGAAGACCGCCGACGGGCTCGGCATGCTGCTGCATCAGGCGGTGCGCGGCTTCGAGCTGTGGTTCGGCCGGCGGCCGCAAGTCACGGCCGAGCTGCGCGCCTTGGTCGAGGCCGATCTCACAAAGTCTTGAGAGGGCCGCGGCGAATAGCACACCATCTCCGGAGTTCTAACCCGTGGGGGCAATCGGAGACCGAAATGACCATTCAACGCGTAACTTTCGCACGTCCATTGATCGCCGTCGCGATGGTGGCCCTCTCGACTTACTGCGCCTTCGCGCAAAGGGCACCGGTGCCGACCCGCGTGCGCGGCACCATCGAGAGCGTCACTGGCGACACCATGCAGGTCAAGTCGCGCACCGGCGAGGACGTGAAGCTCCACATCGCCACTGACGTGAACGTGTCAGGCATTACCAAGATTTCGCTCGCCGACATCAAGCCGGGTTCGTTCATCGGCGCGACCACCGTGCCCGGGCCGGACGGCGGCCAGAACGCGGTCGAGGTTCACGTTTTTCCGGAGAGCATGCGCGGCACCGGCGAGGGTTCGCGGCCCTGGGACCTCAAGCCCAATTCCAGCATGACCAATGCGACGGTCGCCGAGAGTGTGGTCGGCAATGACGGTCACACGCTGCTGGTGAAGTACAAGGACGGCGAGAAGAAAGTGTTCGTTGCCGACAACACGCCGGTCGTCACCTTCGTGCCCAGCGACAAATCCGAGTTGAAGCCGGGCGCCAAGGTCATCGCCTTTATCAAGCAATTGCCGGACGGCTCCTTCGAAGCGAACCGCATCAGCGTCGGCCGCGACGGCCTGACGCCGCCGATGTGAGGGCGGAAGCGGAGGACTCGTAGGGTGGGCAAAGGCGCGCTTGCGCCGTGCCCACGCTCTCTCTCGCGTCGCGCGACCAATGGTGGGCACGCTTACGCTTGCCCACCCTACAACACCGTCTCCGCGGCTACACCGCAATCACATGATCGTCGATCTCGTCCACCCTGTTGACGCCGCACAGGCCCATGGTGGTGAGCAGCTCTTTCTGGATGATGTCGATCGCCTTGGCGACGCCGGCCTGGCCGCCGGCGCCGAGGCCATAGGCGTAGGCGCGGCCGATCATGCAGGATTTTGCGCCGAGCGCGAGCGCGCGCATCACGTCCTGGCCGGAGCGGATGCCGCCGTCGAACATGATCTCCATCTTCTCGCCGACCGCATCCGCGATCTCGGGCAGCACTTCGATCGAGGACGGCGCGCCGTCGAGCTGGCGGCCGCCATGGTTGGAGACGACGAGCGCCTGCGCGCCGGTCTTGGCGGCTTCCTCGGCGTCCTCGACGTCGAGGATGCCCTTGATGATGAGCTTGCCCGGCCAGATGCTGCGGACCCACTCGACGTCCTTCCAGTTCAGCGAGGTGTCGAACTGTGACGCCGTCCATTCGGCGAGGCGGTTGAGGTCCTCGGTGTTCTTCACATGGCCGGCGATGTTGCCGAAGGTGCGGCGCTTGCCTTGCAGCACGCCGGAGACCCAGGCCGGCTTGCTGGCGAAATCCAGAAGCTTCGACAGCGACCATTCCGGGGGCACCGTCATGCCGTTCTTGATGTCGGCATGGCGCTGACCGATCACCTGCAAATCGACGGTGAGCACCAGCGCGCTGCACTTGGCGGCCATCGCGCGCTGGATCAGCTCCTTGATGAAGCCGCGGTCTTTCATCACGTAGAGCTGGAACCAGAACGGCTTTTCGACATTGGCGGCGATGTCCTCGATCGAGCAGATCGACATCGTCGATTGCGTGAACGGGATGCCGGCGGCCTGCGCCGCGCGGCAGGCATGGATCTCGCCGTCGCCATGCTGCATGCCGAGCAGGCCGACGGGCGCGAGGATCAGCGGCATGGTCGAGGGCTCGCCGAGGATCGAGGTCGAGGTGTCGCGCTTGGAGACATCGACCAGGATGCGCTGGCGGAATTTTATTGCCTGCATGTCCTCGCGATTGGCGCGCAGCGTTTCCTCGGCATAGGAGCCGCGGTCGCAATAGTCGAAGAACGCCTTCGGCACGCGGCGCTTATGCAGCGCGCGGAGATCGTCGATACAGGTGATGTGCTTCATGAACGTTTCCCGGCCCGTCTAATTCGGAAGTCTTGCATCGGAAGAGCGAGGGGTCATCTAGCATGGTTGGATGCATAGCCAAATCGTTTGCAAATCGTTCGAGAGGAGGGCGCCATGACGAAGCCGCACGCCACACCGTCGCCGGAAGAGCTCAAGGAAAAGCGCGATCTCGAGGAAGCGCTGGAGGAGGGTCTGGAAGAGACCTTTCCGGGCTCCGATCCCGTCAACGTCACCCAGCCGGCGCCAAGCCGCGGGGACGGCCATGTCAAGCGAAGCGACTAGGCAGGTTCCAGCCTGTTCCTCTGTTCCTCCAGGAAATATAGTGTTAACAATACGTTATCGGGCGACCCGCACGCCCGGTTCCGTAACGATTTATCATATTTTTTGAAGCCAAGTTTGCCGCGATAGCTTTATAAGACCTCAGCACATCAGGGATGCGGGGCCCGTTCGGGCAGCCCGTGGTTGCAGAGGGGATCCCTGGTTGTTGCGTGGGGGACGATATGAGCCGCAAATATTTCGGGACGGATGGGATTCGGGGCCGCGCCAACGGTCTGATCACACCGGAGCTCGCGCTCAAGGTCGGCCAGGCCGCAGGCCTCGCCTTTCAGCGCGGCGACCACCGCCATCGGGTCGTGATCGGCAAGGACACCCGCCTGTCCGGCTACATGATCGAATATGCGATGGTCGCAGGCTTCACCTCGGTCGGTATGGACGTGCTGCTGGTCGGCCCGATGCCGACGCCCGCGGTCGCGATGCTGACGAAGTCGATGCGCGCCGATCTCGGCGTCATGATCTCGGCCTCGCACAATCTGTTCGAGGACAACGGCATCAAGCTGTTCGGGCCGCAGGGCTTCAAGCTCTCCGACGACGTCGAGCGGCAGATCGAGCAACTGCTCGACGAATCCCTCGACAAGCGGCTCGCGCAAAGTGCGAGCCTGGGCCGCGCCCGCCGCATCGACGGCGTGCATGACCGCTACATCGAATTCGCCAAGCGCACGCTGCCGCGTGATCTGTCGCTGGACGGCCTGCGCGTCGTGGTCGATTGCGCCAATGGCGCCGCCTACAAGGTGGTGCCGGAGGCGCTGTGGGAGCTGGGTGCCGATGTCGTGCCGATCGGTGTCGAGCCTGACGGCTTCAACATCAACAAGGAATGCGGCTCCACCTCGCCGGAGGCGCTGTCGAAGAAGGTGCGCGAGATGCGCGCCGACATCGGAATCGCGCTCGACGGCGATGCCGACCGTGTCATCCTGGTCGACGAGCGCGGCCATATCGTCGACGGCGACCAGTTGCTCGCCGTGATCGCGCAGAGCTGGAAGGAAGACGGCCGGCTGTCCCGCCCCGGCATCGTCGCCACCGTGATGTCCAATCTCGGTCTCGAGCGCTTCCTGAACGGGCAGGGGCTCGATCTCGTGCGCACGCCGGTCGGCGACCGCTACGTGCTCGAGCAGATGCTGAACGGCGGCTACAATCTCGGCGGCGAGCAATCGGGCCACATCATCCTGTCCGACTACGCCACCACCGGCGACGGCTTCGTTGCTGCCTTGCAGGTGCTGGCGGTGGTGCAGAAGTCGCGGCGGCCGGTTTCCGAAGTCTGCCACCGCTTCGATCCGCTGCCGCAGATCCTCAAGAACGTCCGCCACAAGGGCGGCAAGCCACTCGATGATTCCGACGTCAAGTCGGCGATCTCCGACGGCGAGAAGCGTCTCAACGGTCATGGCCGCCTCCTGATCCGCTCCTCCGGCACCGAGCCCGTCATCCGCGTCATGGGCGAGGGCGAAGACCGCATCCTCGTCGAAGACGTCGTCGACACCATCGTCACCGCACTGGGGCAAGCCGCGGCCTGAGGTTTTCAAGCGCGAGCGGGGGGCGATGATCTCACCCCACGGGCAGTATCGTAGGGTGGGCGAAGCGAAGCGTGCCCACGCCTCTGTCGTCGCATCGGAAAGTACGTGGGCACGGCGTAAGGGCGCCTTTGCCCACCCTACGATTCCGGACTTGCGGAGAATAGGACGCTCGCATCCCAGCTATTTGCGATTGGCGGTGGTCTGGTTGAGCCTTGCGACGTAACAAACGAGCGCGGCAATCTGCCGCGCTGGGATCGCTGCATTGAACAAGCCTGTCGTCCTACCTGCGGAAACGCTGACCGAGCCCGTCATCGTCAATGACGTGACGCCTGCCAAGGCAGCCGCGGGCCCGGCCTACATCGTCCTCGCCGGCATCAGCGTTTCGCACTTCCTCAACGACACCATGCAGTCGCTGATCGCCTCGGTGTACCCGATCCTGAAGGACGCTTACGCGCTCGATTTCGCGCAGATCGGCCTGATCACGCTGGCCTTCCAGTTCACGGCCTCGCTGCTCCAGCCGGTGGTCGGGCATTACACCGACAAGAAGGCGCAGCCCTATTCGCTGGCGATCGGCATGGCCTCGACCTTCTTCGGACTTCTGCTGCTCAGCGCCGCGCACCAATATCTCGTCATTCTCGTCGCCGCCGCGCTGGTCGGGCTCGGCTCGGCGGTGTTTCACCCCGAATCCGCGCGCATCGCGCGGCTCGCCTCCGGCGGACGTTACGGTTTCGCGCAATCGGTGTTCCAGCTTGGCGGCAGCTTCGGCACCTCGATGGGCCCGGTACTCGCCGCGCTCATCGTCGTGCCGTTCGGGCAGGGCAGCATCGCCTGGTTCTCCTCGATCGCCTTTCTTGCGATCCTGATCCTCTGGCGGATCGGTCGCTGGTACGCGCCGCAGATCACCGCGAAGAAGGCGGCTCCTGCGCACACCCAGCCGGGTGGGCCGAGCTCGCGCCGCGTCGCGGTCGCGCTGCTCGTGCTGGTGGCGCTGTTGTTCTCGAAGCAGCTCTACGTCTCGAGCCTGTCGAGCTACTACATCTTCTATCTGATCGACCGCTTCGGCGTGTCGACGCAGGCCGCGCAGATCTATCTCTTCGTCTTCCTCGCCGCGAACGCTGTCGGCGCATTTCTCGGTGGTCCCCTGGGTGATCGGTTCGGCCGCAAGATCGTGATCTGGATCTCGATCCTCGGCGCGCTGCCGTTTACGCTGGCGCTGCCCTATGCCGGCCTCTACGCCAGCGCCGTGCTCAGCGTGATCATCGGCCTGATCATCTCCTCGACCACGTCCTCCATCATCGTGTTCGCGCAGGAGCTGGTGCCGCATCGGTTCGGCATGATCTCCGGCGTGTTCTTCGGCGTCGCCTTCGGCATCGGAGGGTTGGGCGCCGCCGTGCTGGGCAAGCTCGCCGATCACACCTCGATCGCGTTCGTCTACCAGGTCTGTGCTTATCTGCCGGCGATCGGGCTGCTCGCCGTGTTCCTGCCGAAAATGCCGCGGCACGCGCGTTAACGCATCCTCTCTTGCCGCATTGCGGCTTCACACATCGTTAGGAATTGCGGCGAGTGCGCCGCATTCGGCGCGGCATTAGTGCAACGCTCGCGCGGCGTGCGCGTGTGCGGTCAGAAAAAATCAACCTTAAAAATTAGGGTTAAGTGGCGCTTAAACATTTGCTGGCATCGTCCGCCCGTGAGTTTCCAGAACGTGGGGCGTCTGCATTTTGCCTCACCGGCCATAAGGACGAAGCCAATGCGTAGCGTTAAGACTCTCCTTGCCGCGGGTGCGGCATCCCTGATCTCGTCGATGGCGTTCGCCGCCGATATGCCGATCGCGGCGCCCCCTCCCATGTACGCGCCGCCGGCTCCGCCCGCTGATTTCGGCGGCTGGTATCTCCGCGGCGATATCGGCATGACCAACCAGAGCGCCAAGCGCATCGAGAGCGCCCTGCCGGCCGGCTATTCGAAGACGACGGAAGGCCTCGGCTTCGACTCGTCGCCGCTGTTCGGTCTCGGCGCCGGCTATCGCTTCAACAACTGGTTCCGCGCCGACGTGATCGGCCAGTACCGTGGCAAGGCCACTCTGCACGGCAGCGACAACGTCGTTGGGCCCGGCTTCGTCGGCGTCAACAACTACAGCGGCAGCAAGTCCGAGTGGGTCGTGATGGCCAACGCCTATGTCGACCTCGGCACCTGGTGGTGCATCACCCCGTTCATCGGCGCCGGTGTTGGCGGCTCCTACAACAAGATCAGCGGCTTCCGCGACGAAGGCGTGTCGTACAGCCCCGGCCTGAACAACAGCGTCGCCTACTTCGCCGACAACGGAAAGTGGAACCTGGCCTGGGCCGCTCACGCCGGTCTCGCCTACAAGGTCAATCCCGGGTTCACCGTCGAACTGGCGTACAGCTACATGAACCTCGGCGACGGGGCGCCCGGCAACTATCGCTTGTTCGACAACAGCGCCTCCGGCCCGACCTCGATCAAGATCAGGGACATCACCTCGCACGACGTCAAGCTCGGCGTGCGCTGGGATCTCAACAGCCCGCCGGCCTATGTGCCGCCGCCGCTCGTCACCAAGGGCTGATCGTCGCTTCGATCGCTTAGGACTTCTTAACGGCGCGGGATCATCCCGCGCCGTTTTGCTTTGCGTATTTTTCATGGCGGGCAGCGACGAAAGGGCCCGATGCAACCATTGGTTAAGGTTAACAGGCGATGATCATCGCAACAGTTCGAGTCCGATGGAGCGTTGCGATGCGTAGGCTGATGTTGGTGGCGGCGATATTGGGGACAGTGTCTGCCGCGCACGCGGCCGACCTCTCCGATCTGCCCATCCTGCGCGGCAGCGTCAGTGAGGGCCTGTCGAAGACGACCCGCAATTGGGACGGCGCCTATGTCGGCGGCAATTTCGGCTACACCACCGACTCGTCCGATTTCGGCCAGAGCGTGGTCGGCTTGACCAACTACATCTTCCGCGACAGCGTACTTCAGGGGCCGACGTCGACCTGGTCGCTTCTCAGCAAGAACACCGCGCAAAGCACCAATTTCGGCGGCTTCGTCGGCCGCAACTGGCAATGGTACGATGCCATTCTCAGTCTCGAAGGTACCTACACCTATTTCAACAATCTGAAGACGTCGTCGTCCGGCTACAACTCGCTCGACATCGTCAATCCGCCGGGTGACGTCCAGCCCGTCGGCGTGACCAACCACTACCTCACGACCTTGACCGGCTCGGCTTCGGCGCAGGTGAAGGACATGATCACGCTGCGCGGACGCGTCGGTTGGGACGGCGGCGATTTCATGCCGTATATGTTCGCCGGCGCCGCCGTCGGCCGCATGGACGTGTCGCGCACCGTGAGCAGCGACGTGAAGCTGCGTCAGGATGCGACCGTCACGGACGCCTTCGGCAACATCATCACCATCACCGGCGTACCGCAGCAGGTCGTGGCGCAGACGCAGACACAAGGCCAGCACAAGACCAACGCTTTCGTCGCCGGTTGGGTCGCCGGCCTCGGGATCGAATACTGCATATGGGACGGGCTGTTCGCGCGGGTGGAGTACGAATACGTGAAATTCTCTCCCGTCATGAACACCTCGGTGACGCTGAACAACGCGCGTGTCGGGCTCGGCTACAAGTTCTGACGCCTGACTGCGGCGCCGTGGTTGACAGCTTCCTTCCGTCCTGATGCTCTGTCGCTCCATGGGGCGGCGGCGATGAAGGTCTACGGCGACAGCAATTCCGGCAATTGTCTCAAGGTGAAGTGGGTCTGCGACAAGCTCGCATTGCCCTATCAGTGGATCGAGATCGACACGCGCAAGGGCGAGACGCGCACGCCGCAATTCCTTGCGATGAACGGTGCCGGTCAGGTGCCGACCGTCGCATTCGACGACGGCCGCACACTGGCGCAGTCCAATGCCATCATCCGCTACCTCGCGCGCGGCAGCGCGCTGATTCCGGACGATGCCTTCACTGCCGCCAAGATGGACGAATGGCTGTTCTGGGAGCAGTACAGCCACGAGCCCTATATCGCGGTGTGCCGCTTCCTGATGGTCTATCTTGGCAAGAATGCATCCGATCTCGACCCCGAAAAGGTCAAGCGTGGCTATGCGGCGCTCGACCGCATGGAACAGCATCTGTCCGCCAGCCGCTTCTTCGCGGGCGAGGCGATCTCGCTCGCGGATGTCTCGCTGCTCGCCTATACCCGCGTTGCGCATGAAGGCGGCTTCGATCTCGGCCGCTATGCGGCGATCCGCCGCTGGGTCGGCGAAGCCGAGACCAACCTCGGCCTGCCGGCTGCACGCTGAGCCCGGAGTTTCCTGCATGACTGCCAATTCCGTCTCCATCCGCCGCGCGCGGCGCGACGACGTCGCGGCGATCGTGGCGATGCTCGCCGACGATCATCTGGGACGCGCGCGCGAGCGCGTCGAGGATCCGTTGCCTGCGCCTTACTACGAAGCGTTCGAGCGCATCATGCGCGATTCAAATCTCCAGCTCGTCGTCGCCGAGAGCGACGGCAGGGTGGTCGGCTGTCTGCAACTCGCGATCTTGCCGGGGCTGAGCTCGCAAGGCGGCTCGCGCGGCCTGCTCGAAGACGTCCGCGTTGCTTCCGATTGTCGCAGTCGCGGCATCGGCGAGCAGCTGGTGCAATGGGCCGTGACGGAAGCGAAGGCGCGCGGCTGCAATCTGGTCGAGCTGCTGACGCACGAGACGCGAATCGATGCGCAGCGCTTCTACAAGCGGCTCGGCTTCACCGCGAGCCATGTGGGCATGACTGTCCGCTTTTGAAGCAGCGCGACGCAAGCGTTGCGCGATCAGCGAATTCGGATCGCGCATTCGTTCATGTTAAGAGCCGGTAAACTACCCGTCGCTCGTTCACCTTGATGAAGGAACGAACGGTGCTACGGCGGCGTCTGACACCGGGCTCGGCTCGGTTCGGGGATTGCAATGACGGGTTATTCGATGGTCAAGGTCGGCAACGACTATGTCGTGCAGGTCAATGACAAGTGCATTCTGAAAGTCGGCAGCCGCCGCAAGGCCGCGCAATTGATCAGCGAAGCCACGGACTTGTTGAACGCGCTCGCGACCGTCCCGTCCCCTGAAATCGCACCCGAGGCGCCATCACTCGCGCGTGAGGCCCCGGAACTTCCTTGACGGCCCTTCCCGATTCCCGTATCAGCCGCGGCGGGACACCTCCCCCCAACGGGAGGCTTACTATCTGGAAGGGTAGATCATGACTGTAGCGAAGCCCGCTTCGCGGCCGACCGTGCCGCATTTTTCCTCCGGCCCCTGCGCCAAGCGCCCCGGCTGGAACGCCCAAAATCTCAAGGACGCTGCCCTCGGCCGCTCGCACCGCGCGAAGGTCGGCAAGACCAAGCTCAAGCTCGCGATTGATCTGACGCGCGAAGTGCTCGAGGTCCCCGCCGACTACCGCATCGGCATCGTGCCGGCCTCCGATACCGGCGCGGTCGAGATGGCGCTGTGGTCGCTGCTCGGCGCAAAGCCCGTCACCACGCTCGCCTGGGAATCCTTCGGCGAGGGCTGGGTCAGCGACATCGTCAAGGAATTGAAGCTCAAGGACGTCACCAAGCTGAACGCGGCTTACGGTGAGATTCCCGATCTGTCGAAGGTCGATCCCAAGAGCGACGTCGTCTTTACCTGGAACGGCACCACCTCTGGCGTGCGCGTGCCGAACGCTGACTGGATCAGCGCGACCCGCGAAGGCCTGACCATTTGCGATGCGACCTCGGCAGCATTCGCGCAGGCGCTCGATTGGCCCAAGCTCGACGTCGTCACCTTCTCCTGGCAGAAGGCCCTCGGCGGCGAGGCCGCGCACGGCATGCTGATCCTATCGCCGCGTGCGGTGGAGCGGCTCGAGACCTACAAGCCGGCCTGGCCGCTGCCGAAGATCTTCCGCATGACCAAAGGCGGCAAGCTCAACGAAGGCATCTTCGTCGGCGAGACCATCAACACGCCATCGATGCTCTGCGTCGAGGATTATCTCGATGCGCTGAACTGGGCCAAGTCGATCGGCGGCCTCAAGGCGCTGATCGCGCGCGCCGACGCCAACACGAAGGTGCTCGCCGACTGGAAGGCGAAGACGCCATGGATCGATTTCCTGGCGAAGGATCCGTCGATCCGCTCCAACACCTCGGTGTGCCTGAAGTTCACCGATCCCGCGATCACCTCGCTGTCCGAGGACGCGCAGGCCGAATTCTCCAAGAAGCTGGTCGCGCTGGTCGAGAAGGAAGGCGCCGGCTACGACTTCGCCTATTACCGCGATGCGCCGGCCGGCCTGCGCATCTGGTGCGGCGCCACCGTCGAGGCCAGGGACGTCGAACTGCTGACACAGTGGATCGACTGGGCCTTCGCCGAGACCAAGGCCACGCTCGCCAAGGCGGCGTAACTCGTCACTCCATTCTCGTCATGGCCGGGCTTGACCCGGCCATCCATCCATCAAGAAAGATGGACCCGCGGGTCTCAAGCGCGAAGACGCGCTTCGCACTTTTGCTCGCGGTGACGAGCTGAACACATCTCATCAGCGGATAGCTCAGATGACAAAACCCAAAGTTCTCATTTCCGACGCGCTCTCGCCCGCTGCCGTGCAGATCTTCAGGGATCGCGGCGTTGAGGTCGACTTCCAGCCCAACCTCGGCAAGGACAAGGACAAGCTCGCCGAGATCATCGGCAATTACGACGGCCTCGCGATCCGCTCGGCGACGAAGGCCACCGCCAAGATCCTCGACAAGGCGACCAACCTCAAGGTGATCGGCCGCGCCGGCATCGGCGTCGACAATGTCGAGATCCCCGCCGCCACGGCCAAGGGCATCATCGTGATGAACACGCCGTTCGGCAATTCGATCACGACCGCCGAGCACGCCATCACGCTGATGCTGGCGCTCGCCCGCGAGATCCCGCAGGCCGACGCCTCGACCCAGGCCGGCAAGTGGGAGAAGAACCGCTTCATGGGCGTCGAGATCACCGGCAAGGTGCTCGGGGTCGTCGGTTGCGGCAATATCGGCTCCATCGTCGCCGACCGTGCGCTCGGCTTGCGCATGAAGGTGATCGCATTCGATCCGTTCCTGTCGCCGGAGCGCGCCAAGGACATCGGGGTCGAGAAGGTCGATCTCGACGATCTGCTCAAGCGTGCCGACTTCATCACCCTGCACACCCCGCTCACCGAGAAGACCAAGAACATCATCGATGCAGCCGCGATCGCCAAGATGAAGAAGGGCGTGCGCCTGATCAACTGCGCCCGCGGCGGCCTCGTCGACGAGCAAGCGGTGGTCGATGCTCTCAATTCCAAGCACATCGCCGGCGCGGCCTTCGACGTCTTCGTCGAGGAGCCCGCGACCAAGAACGTGCTGTTCGGCCATCCCAACGTGATCTGCACGCCGCATCTCGGCGCCTCCACCACGGAAGCGCAGGAGAACGTCGCGCTCCAGGTCGCCGAGCAGATGTCGGATTATCTCCTCACCGGCGCGATCTCGAACGCGGTCAACTTCCCCTCGATCACCGCTGAAGAGGCGCCGAAGCTGAAGCCGTTCATCGCACTCGCCGAGAAGCTGGGCTCGTTCGCAGGACAGCT
Source organism: Bradyrhizobium sp. CCGE-LA001 (assembly GCF_000296215.2). NCBI lineage: Bacteria > Pseudomonadati > Pseudomonadota > Alphaproteobacteria > Hyphomicrobiales > Nitrobacteraceae > Bradyrhizobium > Bradyrhizobium sp. CCGE-LA001. The sequence goes on from NZ_CP013949.1 coordinate 1,434,013, forward strand.
CACCGAAAGCGGCATCCTCAAGGTCGAGATCACCTATGAGGGCCACGTCGCCGAGATGAAGATCAAGGCGATCACCTCGGCGGTGCTGTCGGGCCTGCTGCGGCCGATGCTGGGCGAGGTCAACGTCGTCTCCGCGCCCGTCGTCGCCAAGGAGCGCGGCATGGTGGTGGACGAGATCGTGCGCGCCGCGCAGAGCGACTACGAGAGCCTGATCACTGTCACCGTGGCGACGGAGCGCCAGGAGCGCTCGGTCTCCGGCACCGTGTACCATGACGGCAAGCCGCGATTGGTCGACGTCAAGGGCATCCGCATCGATGCCGAGTTCGGCAAGTCGATGATCTACATCACCAACGAGGACAAGCCCGGCTTCATCGGCAAGTTCGCGAGCCTCCTGGGTGACGCCAAGATCAACATCGCCACCTTCCATCTCGGCCGCGTCGCGCCGGGCAGCGACGCCATCGCGCTCGTCGAGGTCGACGGTGCCGTGCCGGCCGATCTGCTCGCCAAGGTGCAGGCCCTGCCGCAGGTCAAGCAGGCCAAGGCGCTGACGTTCTGAATGAACTCCCACCGTCGTCATGGCCGGGCTTGACCCGGCCATCCACGCCTACGACATGCATGGAAAGACGTGGATGCCCGGGACAAGCCCGGGCATGACGAGTGGATGGGGCGATGCGTACGTCCCGGAATGACGCGCATCATATTCCGACCCGCGGAACAACGCCGCCTCCCTCGCCGGAGGCGGCGTTTTTATTTTCCCCGCGCCTGCCCAACTTTGTGTACCAATGGCGCCAAGAACGCCTCGTCACCACGCGCCGTTCAATCGTTCGAAAAGGGAGAAAACAATGCGTGAAGCCGTCATCGTTTCCTATGCGCGCACGGGCCTTGCGAAATCCGGCCGCGGCGGGTTCAACATCACGCCGCCGATGTCGCTCGCGGCGCACGCCATCCAGCATGCGGTGAACCGCGCCGGCGTCGACAAGGATTATGTCGAGGACTGCTATCTCGGCAATTGCGCCCATGGCGCGCCGAACATCGGCCGCCAGGCTGCGCTGCTCGCAGGGCTGCCGAAGACGACGGCCGGCGTCTCGGTGAACCGGTTCTGCTCCTCGGGACTCCAGACCATCGCGATGGCCGCCAACTCGATCCGCTCCGACGGCGCCGACTGCATCGTCGCCGGCGGCGTCGAGAGCATCTCGATCCCCGGCGGCGGCACGCCGAAGGAATCGGTCGACCCTGAGCTGCTCAAGGTCGCCCCCGACATCTTCATGGCGATGATCGACACCGCCGACATCGTCGCCGAGCGCTACAAGCTCAGCCGCGAATACCAGGACGAGTTCTCGCTGGAATCGCAGCGCCGCATGGCATCGGCGCAGCAAGCCGGCAAGTTCAAGGACGAGATCGTCCCGATGAAGACGAAGATGAAGGTCGTCGACAAGCAGACCAAGGCCGAGAGCATCGTCGACTACACCGTCGATCGCGACGAGTGCAATCGCCCTGAGACCACGATGGAAGGATTGGCGAAACTCGAGCCGGTGAAGGGCCCCGGCAAGTTCGTCACGGCCGGCAATGCCAGCCAGCTCTCGGACGGCGCCGCCGCCGTCGTGCTGATGGAAGCCAAGGATGCCGAGAAGCGCGGCCTCAAGCCGCTCGGCCGCTTCGTCGCCTGGGCCACCGCCGGCTGCGAGCCCGACGAGATGGGCATCGGCCCGGTGTTCGCGATCCCCAAGCTGCTCAAGCGCACCGGGCTCAAGATCGACGACATCGATCTGTGGGAACTCAACGAAGCCTTCGCCAGCCAGTGCCTGTACTGCCGCGACAAGCTCGAGATCGATCCCGCCAAGTACAACGTCAATGGCGGCTCGATCGCGATCGGCCATCCCTTCGGCATGACCGGCGCCCGTCTCACCGGCCATCTGCTCCAGGAAGGCGCGCGCCGCAAGGCCAAGTGGGGCGTGGTGACGATGTGCATCGGCGGCGGCCAGGGCGGCGCCGGGCTGTTCGAGATCTACAGCTGATCCGACGCGACTCGACTATGAAGGGCACGGCGCCGCAAAGCGCCGTGCCTTTTTCATGTCTTTTGCAAACGCGGTGACGGAGAGGCCGACAATTCAAGCTGACTGCTCTCGGCTTTCGGGCCGGAATATCCACTCGCGCCACACAGTCAACAATGCGGCCATGATCACGGGACCGAGAAACAGGCCGAGAAGACCGAAGGCGGCAAGACCTCCGAAGATTCCAACGAATGCAAGGAGGAACGGCAGCCTTGCCGAGTCACCCACCAAAGTGGGCCAGACGAAATGATCGCCGGCGAACATGATGATCGCGCCCCAGCAAAACACGCCCGCGGCGGCGAACCCGCTGCCGCCACCGGACACCAGCACCAGCGCCGCCGCAGTGAAGGCCAACCACGCGCCGAACGGAATCATCGCAAAGGCCGTCGTGAGAATTGTGAACACGATGGCGTTCGGCACGCCCGCGATCAGATAGGCGACGCCGATCAGCAAGCCCTCGCCGGCGGCGACGAGAACCGTGCCGTTCACGGTGCCGCGCGTCGCGATGACCATCTTCTCGACCAGGCCTTCGCCTGCCTCGCCGAAGAGCCGATCGGACGTCTCCAGGAAGCGGCTCGCGATCATTCGGCCGTGGCGAAGCAATACGAACAGCGTCAGCAGCGAAAAGAACAACATGAAGAGCCGGTGGATCAGCTGTCCGCCCAGCGTTCGGAACAGATCCGAAGCATTGTCTGCATTGATTGACTTCAACAATGCGCTCGCCGCCTTTGGATCGGAGAGGTTGGTGCGCCACCATTGCTGTAGGCTCTCGGCGACGACCGGCAGCCGCGCAACCCATTCCGGCACCTCGATCCCGCTCTCGCCGGCCTTTTTCAGCCAGCTCATCAGCGCATCTGACTGCTGTGCAATCTGGTAGACGGCTAGCGACATCGGAGCCATCAGGACGAGGGCTACGATGAGCGTGAATAGGATCGCCGTCAGCGTGGTCGGGCCTGAGCCGAAGCGGCTGGCGAAATTGATGTAGAGCGGCCATAGCGCGACTGCCAAAATCGCGGCCCAGATCAGCGCGGTCAGAAATCCAGCGGCGGTCCACAGAGCGAGTGCCACCAGCACGAGCGCGAGGACAACGCGGGCATTCATGCGGGCCGAGGCGCCCGATGGCAGCGGCTTTCGCTCGGATACTGCATCGCTCCGCTTGGTCGGCGTTTTCTTCGATGCCCCGGATTTCAGTCGGTCGGACATTTGCGGCCACGCGATGAGTGCAATACTCGGAAGCAAAATTGGACGAACGGAAACACCGACAATCAAGCCGCAACGCGGCGTTCGGTTCCGATTCGGGAATAAGTTGCAATGCGGAGCTCTCGCGCGCCAGCCGGGCCGCTAGACGCGGCTTACGCCTTCGCCAGCGCCGGCGCGAACACCACCTCGATCAGCGTGCCGGAATGGCCGGCGCTCTTGATGTTGAACTGGGCGCGGTTGGCTTCGACCAGCGCCTTGGTCAGCGACAGGCTGAGCGCTGCGCTGTCGGCGGCATCGCCCGGCGGCGGAGTGCGGAACGGCTCCATCGCGGCGGCGACTTCGCGTTCGGACAGGCCATGGCCGGTGTCGCGGATGCGCAGGGCGATCTCGCCGCGGTCGGTCAGCGCGGTCGAGACGATGACCTGGCCGCCGGCACTGGCGAGCCGGATCGAGTTCGAGATCAGGTTCATGGTGATCTGCCGCATCGCGCGCGCATCGGCCGAGACCTGCGGCAGCGCATGGGCGAGCGAGGTGCGGATGATGATGCGCTCGCGATTGGCCTGCGGCTGCATCACCGTCACGCACGCTTCGACGAGATCGTTGAGGTTCAAATTCGCAAAGTTCAGGTCGAGCTTGCCGGTCTCGATCCGCGACAGCTCCAGGAGATCGTCGATGATGGCGATGACACGCTCGCCGGAGGCGCGGATGTCCTTCATGTATTCGCCGTAGCGCTCGTTGCCGAGCGTGCCGAAACGTTCGGAGATCATCACCTCGGCAAAGCCGATGATGGCGTTGAGCGGGGTGCGGATCTCGTGGCTGATCCGCGCCAGCATGTCGGCCTTGGCATTGGCCGCGCCGTCGGCGAGACGGCGGGCCTGCGTCAGCTCGCTCTCGCCTTTCTTCGCGTGGGAGAGATCGCGGAACACGGCGAAGAAATTCGGCCCGTCCGGCCGGGTGCGGCCCATGATCATCGCGAGCGGGATGACGCCGCCCTTCTTCTCGCGGCCCAGCACCTCGCGGCCGTGGTCGAGCAGGCTCGCAATGTCCTGGCTCTTCACGCTGTCGAGATAGTCGGCGACGATCTGCTGGCTCTCGGGCGCGAACAGCGTCACCAGGTTCTGCTCGAGCAGCGCCTGCCCGTCATAGCCGAACAGCGCCTCGGCGCTGCGGTTGCAGGCGTGGATGTTGCCTTCGGCATCGAACATCACGATGCCCTCGGCCGTGGTGTCGAGGATCGCGGCGAGATCCTCGGCCTCGGCCTCGCCCGCAGCACGCTCGAGCTCGGGCGCGAAGGGGAGGGACTCTTCAACGGTGGATTCTGCGACGACGGTCTCCGCGACAGGCGCGGCCTGCGGCAGCGCGCAGATCAGCGCATGCGCGGCATCGCCGTCCCAGTCGATCGTGTGCAGATGCGCTTCGGTGGTCGCAAGCGGCGCTTCGCCGTTCGCCACCGTCGCGCTGATCGTCACCGGCGTGCCGGCTTGCGACGTGCTGCTGGCCGTGGAGACGCCCGGCTCGACATAGAGCGCGTCCAGCCCGCCGGCATCCTCAAGCGCGCCGAGATTGGCGTAGCCCATGCGCGCGAGGAAGGCGGGGTTGGCGTAGAGCAGGCGATCGAGCCGATAGATCAGGATGCCCGTCGGCATGAGATCGAGCAGCGCGCGGTCGCGCGTCGGCGCAGCGCGGGCCGGCGGCGCGGGCTCGGTCAGCCACTCGGCGGCAGCCTGCTGCGGCTCGGGCTCGGGCGCCTCGGCTTCCGGCGTCTGTGGCTCGGGCGTGATCTCCCCGGCCGGCGGCTCGATGCCATCGGCCGCGATGGTCTCGCGATCGCGTTCGAGACGCTCGGACAATTGCCGGGCAAGCTCGTTGAACGCGCTGTTCTCGACCGGCGTCAGCGTCGGCGATCTCTGGGGATCGCCGTGCGGGCGGAACGGCACCACGTTGGGAGGGGTTTCCACTGGCGTATCCAGCTCGGTTGGGTGTGAAGTCGGCTCAGATGCGGGTTCGGGCAGTTCGGCGACAGGCTCGGGCGAAGGCTCAGACGTTGGCTCGGGCGGCACGATCGGCGGCGGCGGTGATGCTTCTGCCAAGGGCTCCGGCTCAGGCTCGACCACATCGGCAGCTGCGCTCGGCTGCGCCGACTGCATGCTCCGTGCCTCGAAACGCCGCAGCGCTTCCAGCCGGTTGAGGCCGTCGAGATCGCGGCACACGCCAAAGCCCTTGAAGCCGGCGAATTTGCGCTCGCTGTCGAACACCGGAAGTCCCGCAAGCTCGACCGGCAGATGCTCGCCGCCGTCAGCGGGCCAGTTCACGGTGATGCCGGCCCAGGTGTCGTGGCTGTCGAGCGCCTGCGTGACGCGGCCCTCCGGATCGAGCGAAAGGTCCGCGGCGATTTCGCGCCAGGGCCGGCCGAAGCCCGACGCCGTTCGCGCGCCGATCAGGCTGATGAACTCGTCGGAGAGAAGCACAAAGCGGCCCTCTGCATCCGTCTGCCAGAGAAAGCGCAGCGGATGCTGACGCGGTGCGGGCGGCTGTTGGCCCGATGCCGGCTCGACCATGCCTGGAGTGATCGGCGCCGCCTGCGGCGACACCATGGCCTCTCCGCAGTTTTCAACCGGAGTTTTGGCGGCGGCCTCGGTGTTCTCATCCGCCGCTGGCGTCCCCGTCTCCTCGCTGGCTTCGATCGGTTCGGCGAAGGCATCGAACAAAGGTATTTCCGCCGGCTCATCCTGCGAAGGCGGCGGCTCGCTCGGCGTGTCGGTCTCCCGCAGCTCGGCCTCATCAGGCGCTGCGGTATCAGGCCGGCTTTCAGCCGCACGCGCCTCGCGCGCGGCCGGCGCGATCAGCGCGACCAGGCCGATATCGGCACCGATGCCGACCCGTTGCAGCACCATCTGGCCGATGCCGATCGGCGTCTCGGCGCGGCCGCTTCTCAGCGCATCGCTGCGCGCCTGGTCGAGGCCGGCCTCGTTGAGATCGCGAAAGCCGAGCAGGGAGCGGGCGGTCTCGCTGGCGCCGGCAAACAGGCCGTCCGGCGCGAACGCGGCCATCGGCACCTTGGCGCCGGCCACGAGCCGATGCAGCCGCTCGACCAGCGGCATGGTCCGCAAGGTCGAGTCCATCGCGGTGACGAGCACTGCAGATCTCTCGCTGAAATGGCTGCCATCGGCAAAATCGAGCCGGGCGCAGGCGCAGGTCATCAGTGTGCCGAGCCGGGCGCCGAAGCCGCGCAGCCGTTCGAGCCGCACGCTGCCGCCCGCCGGCAGTTGGCGCGCCAGCCTGACGATCTGGCGGCGATGGCCGTCCGCCGGGCCGAAAACCTTCTCCGCCAGCGCCGTGGCATGGGCCGCGCCGAACAGTTGTGCGCCGACCGGATTGGCCCAGAGCACGCGGGTGCCGTCGATCGACCATAGCCAGGTGGGGAGCGGAGAGGTCGCGTGCACGGCCAGCCGGGGATCGTCCACGCCTCGCAACTGGAAATCCGAACTCTTCATTCGACCGGCTTTGCGTCCCGCTTCTCAGCATCCTGGGCGGCTGCCGGGAATGGCAGCCTTAAGAAAGGGTTAGTATCGCCCGCAGCCGCGGGCAGGTCCACGGCTGGGATCCCGAAGGCAGCCCTCTAAGCCGCGATAACCTTAATCGTGCCAAACCCGCAAGCCGCCGCCCGGTTCATCCAAGGAATTCGGAGCTCGCCGTCACAACGGCGGTGCCCATCCTCCCCTGAAGGGGGGATCGGTTCGCATGAGCGAAGCGAAATGCGAACCGAGGTGGGGTGACAGTCTCTCGACGGAAGCGGTGCCCGTGGGGAGAGATCACCCCACCCCGCTCGCGCTGCGCGCGATCGACCCTCCCCCTCCAGGGGAGGGTAAGACAGCACCCGCTACCCAGGTGCACCACCTCAACCCCCGGTTCCCCCGCCCGGGAACCTCATCCTCACCTAGATTAAAGTTCGCACTGCACCGTTGTGGCGCGTTGCGATGCACAATGTTGACATGATAGGCAGCCACAATGCTGGGCACTGGGCGAGCCATCCTTTTCGTTTCGCGTTTCCAGTCTTCGTACCCGCTGAATGCGAGGGCCCATGATCGGGGCCGGCGGGCGCGCCAGAAGGCTCACTCCATTTTTTCCAATTAGCGTGAGGACCAAAATGACAGGTGCGACTGATCCGTTTTCTGCCTCGATCATCCCGTTCGAGGTTCCCGAGCAGATGCGTGCGTTCGCCGAGAAGGGCGCTGCGCAGGCCCGCGAGAACTACGCCAAGTTCAAGGACGCCGCCGAGACCCATAACGGCACCGTCGAGGCCGTGTTCACCTCCGCCAGCAAGGGCGCGAGCGAGTACACCGCCAAGCTGGTGGAGTTCATGAAGGCCAATTCCAGCGCCCAGCTCGACTTCGCCCAGCAGCTGTTCGGCGCCAAGTCGCCGACGGAAGCGCTGGAGCTGTGGACCGGCCACGCCCGCAAGCAGGTCGAGACCTTCCAGTCCCAGGCCAAGGAGCTGGTCGAGCTCACCCAGCGCGTCGCCGCCGAGACCGCCGAGCCGATCAAGGCCAGCGCCTCGAAGTACTATCCCTCCGCCGCCTGAGCGGTGAGGCCGGTTTGAACCAACGAAGCCCGGGCCCAACGGCCCGGGTTTTTTCTTGCCTCTCCGCGATGGCAATCAAAGAAGGTCGTCATGCCCGGGCTTGTCCCGGGCATCCACGTTCTTGGGCGCCGGGCCAAAGGCGTGGATGGCCGGGACAAGCCCGGCCATGACGATGTGGAAGCGTAAGCGCTCCCATGCGATAGCCCCGCCGCAAGCGGAAGAGGCGAGCCCAACACCCTCATCATCGCCATCAAGCCCGATTTCATCGCACGAAACGCGATTTCCGCAGGTTTTTCGCCCCTCTGCGGCCTTGCCAAAAACCCCCGTTGCACCTAGTTTCCGCCCCGTCCAGCCCCTTGGCACCGGCCCTCAACTGAGGGCGTCCCAAGCCGCGGCTCGCCAGGATGCAGTTGTAGCTCAGTTGGTTAGAGCGCCTGTCTGTGGAACAGGAGGTCGGTGGTTCGAGCCCACCCAACTGTACCAGCTTGGATGGTGACATCGCTCCCAGAAGGTGAAAGCACCGACTCTCGAGTTGGGCGGCTTCAGCGCTCGGTTCGAGAAACAGGGGTGACTATTGCTCACCTCGTTGCCATCAGCTTTCGAGTCTCGGTTGCGAACCCTGATCTTTTTTAGGCAAGTCCGCAATCTGGTGGTGGGTAGTAGATCGCGCTTCCAGAAGATGCATAACTCGACCCGGGATGTTGATGCTGATGAGGGTCGGGGATGAGTGAGGCCACAATATCGCAAGGGCAATACAAGTTTGAGGATCCGGCCGAGGCCTACAAACTCTCGCGTCGTCGCATCACAAATAACGCGCTCCGCCGGCAGCAAAGAAGTTTGGATCTTTCAAGATTTGGCTTGGTCCACGTTCCGCCGGAGATATGAGCGTTACCAGAACTCACACACCTGGATCTATCGAACAACCGCTTAGGACGTTTGCCCTCTGAAATAGGCAACCTTCGAAGCCACGGACTTTCATGAACAAGCAAGCCAGGCGGAAAAGATCGTGAGTTTCTTCGAGCGTCTCAAGACAGCAGCATCCACTGAGTGGCGGGCCTACACCGAGCATCCCTTCACGAACGGATTGTCGGACGGCTCGCTCCCTGAAGCTGCGTTTCGTCACTATCTCGTTCAGGACTACCTGTTCCTCATCGAGTTTGCTCGCGCCTACGCGCTCGCGGTCTACAAGTCGCCCACGCTTGCCGACATGCGTGAGGCAGCGGCCGGCCTTTCGGCCATCCTCGATGTCGAGATGAACCTGCATGTGAAGCTCTGTGCCGATTGGGGTTTATCTCCTGCCGACCTTGAACAGGCTCCTCCGGCGGCCGAGATGCTGGCCTATACGCGTTACGTGCTCGATGCAGGCATGCGCGGCGATCTGCTGGCGCTCAAGGTGGCACTTGCCCCCTGCGTGATCGGATACGCGGAGATCGCGACGCGGCTCGCCTCGCGCCCGAATGCGGACGCTCCAACAAACGCTTATCGCGTCTGGATCGCCGAGTACGCCGGCGTGCCGTACCAGGAGGTCGCTGCCAAGGCGTGGGCGCACCTGGATCATCTCGCCGATCTCTACGCCACGCCGGCCCGTGAGGCCGAGCTGATCGCAATCTTCAAGGAAGCGACCCGCCTCGAGGCAGACTTCTGGGAGATGTCCTGGCGCGCGGGCCAGAGCGCTCAATAGCCCTTGCGGCAGTCTCAAAGATTTCGGTGCCAATGCAAGTTACCGTGACAGTGCACTAAACTACTGACGCCCGGCACGTGCTTGCAACACTGATCAAGGGCCTATTTTGTGCACTGTCACCGAATCGAACGAATCGAACAGCACGACGGCGATCGGCGGCAGGTCGAGCAATCTGCCAGCACGAACGCGGCCGCAGGCATCGCGGCCAGCTTCAGCGCGCACATCATCAGTAGGCTCAGCTTTTCGCCCTTCACCTCGAAGCGAAACAGATTGATGTCGCGCGCGATCAGCGCCGTCGTCGATCCCGCCCGCGCCAAGGATGCGATCGGCGCGCGAGATTGCCGAATTAGCTCGCGCATCAGGTAAGGCAATCGATCTTACTCTTCGGATCGCGGCTTCAGGTTTTTCTACGAGGGAAGCGATGACGAGTGTAAGCTGCTTCACAGCAGCCGGCTGGCTGCGATCTTAAGATCGTTCTGCACTTCCACATTCTTGCGCGGCCCGTCCGCACAAGATGTCGCTCTCTGTTGAAGCAACGAGGAGCATGAAGATGAAGATGTTTCTTGCAACGAAATCTCCATTCCTGATCGTCGCCACTCTTGCAGTTTGCATCGGCGCTGCGCGCGCCGATGTCATCATGGACTGGAACGCGAAAGCAGATGCGATTGCCGCTGAAAAGAAGGTCCTGCCTGTGCCGCAGGCCCGCACGATGTCGATGCTTCACGTTGCCATGTTCGAGGCCGTCAATGCGATCGACAGGCGATACACTCCATACAAGCTGGATCTCTTAGCAGACCGCTCCACGTCCAAGGAAGCCGCGGCGGCTGCTGCGGCTTACAACATTCTTCTGACGATCTATCCGGACCAGAAATCTGCCCTTGATACCGCACTCCATGCATCGCTTTCCGGCATCCCGGATACGGACGGAAAAGCGAATGGAATTGAGCTTGGAACGTTAGCCGCTTCCGGCGTGATAGCGTTGCGCAGGGATGATGGCAGCAACGCCCAGGAGACGTATCGCCCCGCTACGGCCGCGGGGGTCTATGTGCCGACCGTGGTGCCGCTGGGCACAACGGTTGGATCAATGACCCCTTGGGTCATGACGTCGGTCTCACAATTCCGTCCGGCGCCACCACCGGCGCTTGATTCAGAGACCTGGAGCAGAGACGTCAACGAAATCCGGGAGGTCGGCGCTCGCAACAGCACCACCCGGACAGCAGAGCAGACCAATATCGGACGATTCTGGTTTTTGGTCGGGCCTCCCAGCTTCAATCCGATCGTCCGGCAAGTCGCATTGGCCAAGCACATGGACCTCGTTGACTGCGCTCGTCTCTTCGCCCTCGCCGAGATCGCGGGGAACGACGCAATCGTCGCCGTCCTTGATGCGAAATATCACTACAATTTTTGGCGGCCAGTGACGGCCATACGCAACGCTGACATCACGCAGAACCCGAAGACGCCACGCGATTCGTCCTGGTTGCCCTTGGGCGAAACGCCGATGCATCCCGAATACCCCTGCGCCCACTGCATCGTATCGGCTTCGGTTTCAACAGTACTCCGGTCCATCGCCGGCGACGAAATCGGAGAATTATCGGTGACCAGCCCCACCGCGCCGGGGGTGACTCGCAAATGGTCCAGGATCCAGGATTATAGCGACGAGGTCGCAAATGCGCGCATCTATGCCGGTTTCCATTATCGTTTCTCGACCGAGGTCGGAAAGGACATGGGAAGAAAGATCGGCGACTTGACTGTCGCGACACAGCTTCGCGGGCTGGAAGCGCGAGCTGAACCGAAGCAGTAAGCCCCGGCCTGAAGGTAAATCGCGAACCATACAGAGGTCGAGAAGCGCTCGAAATCGAGGCATCAGCAGGACACGTCGACGTCCGAACGTGGTGGGCAGGGCCGCCAGTGCTCTGCCCATTTTTCGCCCGCTCTGAAGCACGTTGCAATCACGGGCCTTCAGGAAATCATCGCCTTGACCTGCGCCGTATCCGCAAACTCGATCAGCTCGATGATCTTGCCGTCCTGAATTCTGAACAGGTCCAGCAGCTCGGTGCTGAACGTCTTTCCGGTTGGACGATATCGGACGACAAGGCGGGAATGGATGGCGATGCGATCGCCGTCGACCAGCTCGGCCAGGATCTCGCGACCTTCGAAGCCGAAGTCTTTAATGAATTGACTGAAAGCCCCTCGCAGGGCCAGGTGCCCCTGTACGCTTCCTGTCAGTTCGAGCGCGCTCGTGTCGCCCATCAAGGTGAACGCGCCCTCAGGATGAAAGGCTGTCACCAGGCCCTCGGCGTCATCACCGTCGCGCGCGGCGTAGGCGTTCCTGACCAATGCGAGCATGTCTTCGCGCTGTGCCATGTTACCCTCCCTGCAACACGTATCAGGGCAGATTAGCGACCTTTGCGTGTAAAGGCAAAATCGTCGAGGTGGTGCTTGCGAGGGGCTCCAACCCGGCGAAGCGGGATCGTCAGCTTTCGTTCCCCGCTACTGGAAGAAAACGGCCGCCAGCACCGGCGAACCTTTCCAAGCCCTTGGGTGTTTCTAGCTGCGGCAGGACTGATAACGCTGAGGGAGCTGAGCTATGAACGGTATCATCTATATCATCGGGCTGATCGTGGTAATTGCTGCGGTGCTCTCGTTCTTCGGCCTGCGCTGATTGGCAATTCGGCGCGGCGAGGCCGTGCGGGCGTCACCCGCAAAGCCCCGGACGCCTCACCGCGTCACCACCCACACCACCACCGGCAACGTCACCGCCGCCAGCAGCGTGCCCAGCGCCACCGCGCCTGAGACAGGGTTGACCAGCCGCTGATATTGCACCGCGAAGATGTAGGCGTTCGCGCCCGTCGGCATCGCCGCGAACAGCACGACGACGCCGGCGGCGACCGGCGGCAGGTCGAACAGTCTTGCCAGCACGAAGGCGGCTGCCGGCATGGCCGCGAGCTTGAGCGCGCACATCACCAGGATGCTCAGCTTCTCGCCCTTCACCTCGAAGCGAAACAGATTGATGCCGAGCGCGATCAGCGCGGTCGGCGAGCCCGCCTGCGCCAGCAGCTCGATGGTGCGGTCGACCACGGGGGTGAGGCCCAGGCCAGTGAAGCGCCAGATCACGCCGAAGCCGATCGCCAGCATCAACGGGTTGCGCGAAAGGTCGGCGATCACGGGCCAGATGATCGAAAGCATCGATCCGTTGTGCTTGCGGCTGACGAACTCCATCTGCAGCGTGCCGCACAGCCACAGCAGCGGCGTGTTCACCGACAGGATCAGCGCCATCGGTCCGGCGGCCTCGTTGCCGAGCGCGGAGAGCACGAGCGGGATGCCGAGCATCACGATGTTGCCGTAGACCGACCCGATCGCGAACACGACGCCGTCCTCGCCGCTGGCGCGCTGCCGGCGCAGCAGCGCCGAGACCGCCATCGCCGCGAGCCAGGTGATCGCGAGCGCGCCGTAATAGGCGCCCCACATCCTGTAGGGGCTGACATCAGGGAATTCCGAGACGACGATGGTGCGGAACAGCAGCGCGGGGATCGCGATGCTGAAGGCGAATTCGCTGATGCCCTTGTGCGCGCCCTCGGAGACGAAGCGAAACAGCACCGATGCATAGCCGGCCGCGATCAGCGCGAACACCGGCGCGACGATCAGCAAGGTGGCCATGCGCGCTCGAAACTCCAGGGTTATCGCATATGACTTGTAGTGGCGGCCGGTGCGCACGCCTCGTCCTTCGAGACGGCGCTGACGCGCCTCCTCAGGATGAGGCTAATCAGCCTCGGTGCCTTTATAAGTTGCAAACCACGCACTCCGTCCTCATCCTGAGGAGCCCGCTAAAGCGGGCGTCTCGAAGGATGGCCGCAGGAATAGCTCTCTGCTGCGATTGCCCTGGCTAAGATCCCAGCTCGATGATCCGCCGCGCCATCCGCACATTGGCATAGTCGATCATCTTGCCGTCGAGCGTCACCGCGCCCTGGCCTTGCGCCTCCGCGCTCTCCATGGCCTCGACCACGCGCCGCGCCTGAGCCAGCTCGTCTTCAGACGGCGTGAAGGCGAGCAGCGTCGGCTCGATCTGATCAGGGTGGATCACCTGCTTGCCGTCAAAACCCATCGCGGCGGCCTTTTGCGCGCTGGCCTCGGTCAGCCTGGCATCGCGGAACGCGCCGCAGGGGCCGTCGATGGCGCGCAGGCCGAAGGCGCGCGCGGCCACCAGCACGCGCATCATGGGATAGGCGAACAGGTCGAGCGGTGCCGAGGCATAGCCGCTCTGCGCGGAGCCGACTTGGCGGTAGCCATCCGGCGAGATGCCGATGTCGGAGGTGCGGGCGCCGAGCGAGGCCGCGAGGTCGCCGACGCCGAGATGCAGCGCGGCGACGCTTCTGTGCGCGGCGGCGAGCGCGTCGACATTGACGAGGCCGAGCGCGGTCTCGATCAGCAGGTCGAGCGCGACGGGCGCGGCGCGGTCCGGCGCGGCGGCGTGGAAGCGATCGGCGATGGCGACGATGTCGCCGGCACGCTCCGCCTTCGGCACGATCACCGCGTCCAGCCGGGGCAGGGCCGCGAGCGTGCGGATCTCATCCGCGATGAACGGGCTGTCGACGGCATTGAGCCTGACCGCGACGCGCTTTTCGCCCCAGTCGAGCGATGACAGCGAGCGCACCGCTTCCTCCAGCGCAACGCCCTTCTCGGCGGGCGGCACGGCGTCTTCGAGATCCATGAACACCGCATCCGCGTTTGAAGCCGCCGCCTTGGCGACGAGACGGGCGCGATGCGCGGGAACAGCCAGATAGGCCCGGCTCGGCCGCAGCGGGGCCATCGTCAGTTCTCCCCGCCAAGGCCGAGCTCGCGCAGGATGGCCTCGTTGTGCTCGCCCACATCAGGCACCGGGTCCATCCGCGGCGTCACGCCGGGAATGGTGAGCGCCGGCAGGAAGCTCGTCACCGGCCCGCACGGCGATCCCACGCTCTGCACGCGCCCGCGCGCATGCAGCTGCTCGTGCTTCAGGAAGGCCTCGACCGAGTTCAGATGCGCATTCGCGATCGAAGCTTCATCCAGCAGCCGCAGCACCTCGTCCCCGGTCAATGAGGCAAAGTGCTGCTCGATATGCGCCTCCAGATCGGTCCGGTTCTGCATCCGCAGCGGATTGGTTCGGAAGTTAGGATGGTCGGCGAAGCCGGTGTCGCCGAGCACGATGTTGCACAGCGAACGCCATTCGCGATCGTTCTGGATGCCGAAGAAGATCGTGCTGCCGTCGCCGACGCGGAACGGGCCGTAAGGCGCGATGGTCGCGTGCCGCGCGCCGGTGCGCGGCAGCGGCCGGCCCGTGCTCTCAGTGTAGAAGGCGGGATAGCTCATCCAGTCCGTGATGGAATCGAACAGCGAGGCCTGGAACGCGGTGCCCTTGCCGGTCCGCTCGCGGCGATACAGCGCCATCAGCACGCCGTTGAGGATGTACATGCCGGTCGCGATATCGACCACTGATAGCCCGACCTTGGCGGGCTCCGCCTCGGTGCCGTTGACGGCGAGCACGCCGGCTTCGCACTGCACCAGCAAATCATAGGCCTTTTTGTCGCTGTAGGGGCCGCCGCTGCCATAGCCCGAGACGTCGCAGGCGATGATGCGCGGGAATTTTTGCAGCAGCGACGCGGCATCGAGGCCGAGCCGCTCCGCCGCGCCGGGCGCCAAGTTCTGGATGAACACGTCCGCCTGCGGCAGCAGCGCGTCGAGCACCTTGCGCCCCTCGGGGCTTTTGATGTCGATGGCTAGGCTCTCCTTGGAGCGATTGGTCCAGACGAACTGGCTCGACATGCCGTTCATCACATGATCGTAGTCGCGGCAGAAATCCCCAGTGCCGGGCCGCTCGATCTTGATCACCCGCGCGCCCCAATCGGCCAGATGCCGGCTGGCCAGCGGCGCCGCGATCGCCTGCTCGAGCGAGACCACGGTCACGCCCGAAAGCGGCAGCTCCGCCTCATTCCTCTGCATGTGATCGCCTCCGCTCCCGTTCGCTTCTGCCGAGCGCAGGAGACAGTCCGACCACCCACGCGTCTTTTGAGGCTGCCATCATGCCATTGTTTTGCCCGACGGGTCAAATCCGGCTTCGAAAAATCCTAAGATTTGGAGGCTGAGTGTTTGCAATGGGTTGCCTACTGTGCATGGGGTTGTTTTCGCGGTTTGGTTTGGAGGGACTCGAAATTTCGGCTGCGGCCGCGGGGCGAGCCGCTCGGCCGCCCGCCCTGTTGCCGAGACCGCACAGCTCTCACCTTTCGCATCCCCCCTCGGTTGCCAACGAACGCCCGTTCACCCATCATTCCTTTCTGTTCGACATTTGGGGGAATCGATGCCGGCGTTTCGCTTGAAGACATCCTTGGCCGCTGCAACCCTCGGGATTGCCCTCGGCGTCCTGATCCAGCCGGGCGCCGCCTTCGCCTATACGCAGGAAGAGCAGCAGGCCTGCACGCCCGATGCGATGCGGCTGTGCGGCGAGTTCGTGCCGAACGTCGATGCCATCACCGCCTGCATGATCAAGAAGAAGGCGCAGCTCTCGCCGCAATGTGCGGTGTTCTTCCGCCGCGGACCCGAGCCCGGCGCGGCCCGCGCCGGCAAGCCGACCCACATCACGCCCCATGCCAGGAAGAGCACCAAGCCGGCGGCAAAGGCGACCAAGAAGAAGAAATCCGAGGCAAGCTGAGCGCGAGCCACGTTCCCTGCTTGAAACCCGGCGTCTGCTTTCCTTCGCGCGGAGTGACGAAGTGTGACGCCGGACTCGTTTTGTTCGCGCCGGCCCGCGCACGTCCGTGACTATTGCGAGCGCGCGGGATGGAAAAGAGCCGCAAAGCGGCTTGCCCGGCAAGGTTGCATTCCACTTTGTCCCGCCGCTGCTCAAAAAGCGCACACAAACCTGCGCAAGCCGCGCCGTCCCACGCAACAGTGTGACTCAAAAGCCAACACCCCCTGTTATTTCGTGGCGGCAAGACAGCTGCCGATAAATTTTTCTTTCACGAATCAGCGCGCTGATTCATTTTCGCGCCACGGGGTCAATCTGGAGGCCGAAGGTATGAACGTCATTGTTTTTGCATCGCGTAAAGGCGGCTCGGGCAAGAGTACCCTCGCCGCACATCTTGCCGCACAGATCAAGGCGAGCAAGCAGGTCATGCTCGTGGATGCAGATCCGCAGGGCTCGCTCACGCTGTGGCACAAGCTGCGCGGCACCAACGAACCGCCGATCAAGGCGGCCGTGAACTCAGTCAGCGGCATCGTCTCCGCAGCCAAGCGCGACGGTTATGAATGGGTGTTGATCGACACGCCGCCGAACCTGTCGGCCGTCGTCGACGACGCGATCAGGAACGCGACAATGGTGATCATTCCGGCGCGGCCCGGCGTGTTCGACGTCAACGCGGTGCAGGAGACCATCCAGATGTGCCGCGCCGCGCGCAAGCCCTACGCGGTCGTGCTCAACGGTGCGCCGGCCAAGCGCGACGAGGCCGAAAGCCCGATCGTCACCATCGCCCGCGAAGCGCTCGCGAAATTCCGCGCCCCGGTGTGGGGCGGCCAGATCACCAACCGTTCCGATTTGTTGATGGCGCTCAGCCACGGCGAAGGCGCGCGCGAGTACCAGGCCGAGAGCCGTGCGGCTCAGGAAATCGCGAGGCTGTGGGCGGCGATCGAGCGTTCAGTGAAGGCCATTCGCGGCACGGCGTCGGCATCCGGCGCAATGCACAAGCAGGCTGCCTAATTTCATTGTTCATTCCCCGGACGACAAGCGCGCGGACGAGCCGCGCGTTTTCGTTTTTGGGATGTGCTGAAGCGGTCAGGCCACCATCAGCATGTAGAACACGATGACCGGTGACAGGGTGAGGATCACCGACCAGATGCCGACGGCCCAGAGAATGTCTTCGGTGGTAAAGCTCTGCTGTCCGGCGTCGTAATGCGACGCCATCTCATGATGATTATTCACAAACGCCCCCGCGAGTTCTTCGCTTATGGCGTTAGTGATAGCAACGATGTTTTAAAAATCCGGCTCGCGCCTGCCCGCGCATTTGAGCGCGGCCGCTACCACGGATTAACCATCCACTCTCCCGTTTGGGTCAGGCGAGCCAGACCCGGAACAGCAGCACCGGCATCAGGCCGAGCACCACGGCCCAGAACCCGAACGACGACACCACCAGAATTCCCTGCAACAGATCAGCCGGCGCGAACTCTTTCGCGGCCGTCGGCCGGGTACGATGTCCCATGATCATTCCCCCTCCAGAAGGTCCTTTGCGAGAACGATAGGCCCCAGTGCGTAAACGAGACGTGGATGCGTCATGCGGCAGGAGCGAAGGCCGTTTGGGAGCGGTTAACTGTGTGGCGAGCTGCGTCGCTCCCTCCGCCGTCATTCCGGGGCGCGACGAAGTCGCGAGCCCGGAATCCATCGTGCGGCAGAGCTGGTGAATGAATGAATTCCGGGCTCGCGCTCCGCGCGCCCCGGAATGACGAGTGGAAAGATTACGCCGCGACCTGCATCCGTCGCTCGATCTCGCGATCGATGGTAGCCGCGAGCTCGCTGCTCACCTCCACTATCGGCAGGCGCACCTCGGGGCTGTCTATCAGGCCGCTGCGCCACAGCCAGTACTTTGCTGGGGCGGGACTGGGTTCAGTGAACAGCAGCCGCGTCAATTCGGCGACCTCCTGCCAGCGCGCCTGCGCCGCATCGCGGTTGCCGCGCTCGAGCTCGGCATGGACCGCCGCAAACGTCGCGGTCTCGACATGGGCCGAGAGCACGATGCCGCCGTCGGCGCCGTCGGTGAGCGCCTCGAAATAGTTCGCGTCCTCGCCGGTGAGCACGCGAAAATCCTTCGGCCTGTCGCGCAGCAGCGCGATCGACTGCTCGCGGCTCGCGCCGCAATCCTTGAGGCCGACGATATTCCTATGCTCGGCCAGACGCAGCAGCGTCTGGTTGGTGATGTTCACCGAGGTCCGATAGGGAATGTTGTAGAGCGCAATCGGCCAGGCCGCGTGATCGGCCAGTGCCTCGAAATGCGCGAGCAATCCGCGCTGCGAGGGGCGCAAATAATAGGGGCTCGCGATCAGGTAGCCGTCGATCGGCCAGTCCGCGGTCTCGTCGAGGCGATCCTGCAGCCGCGAGGTGTCGGCGCCCGAGAGCCCGAGGCAGATCGGCAACGTCCTGCGGCCGGCCGCCATCTCGTCGCGGACGATGGCGACGAGGCGCTCGAGCTCGGCCTCGCGCAGCGTCATGCCTTCACCGGAGGTTGCCCCCAGGATGAAGCCGTCGACGGCCTGTCCGCAATAATGCCGCGTCAGCCGCCGCAGCGAGATCTCGTCGAGACGGCCGTCGCGAAACGGCGTCACCAGCGGCAGCCACAGCCCGTGCAATTGGTCGCGTAGTCCGGTCATGTTTCCATCTCCTTCTCGGGAAAAACACCTGAGACGGAGGGCACATGAAAAAACCCCGTCCAGGCGGCGGGGTTTTCGGGATTTGCAGCGATGACGAAGCCGGTCTAGCGCGCGCAACATTCCGAGGTCCCCGGATGGGGACCTTTTTTCGAAACGCGTGCGCACGACTTCGTGATCATTTGCAAATGATGCGGGGTAGACATGGAACTGTCAATACACGCGCAGGGCGAAAGGCCTGAATCGGCAGAAAAAAAAGCCGGACCCGAAGGCCCGGCTTAGGTATGGCCACGTGAGGCCGACACAATCACCTTCCAAGAGGGATTACTGAACACCCGCGCCACTGGAGGAGGGGGACAAATGCGCAACGCGAAGGCTCAGCGTGCAAACAGTATGGGCTTGACGAGCGCCTTGCAGCAACAGCCGAGGCCGCATGTCAGTCATGCGGAAATCAGGACGGCCAGCGCTGTGCTTTGCTCACCACGAAGTCGCGGAACACTTGCACGCGCGCGACCGTCTTCAGCTCCTCGGGATAGACGAAGTAGGTGTCGAGCTGGATCGAATCGGACTCGCCGAACAGCTGCACCAGCTTGCTCTGTTCCTCGACGAGATAGTCGGGCAGCGCTGCGATGCCGAGCCCCTGCTGGCAGGCGCGCACGAGGCCGAGGATGTTGTTGACCTTGAAGTAAGCCTCGCGCGGACCCGAGCCGTTGCGCGCGGCTTCGACCAGCCAGTTGCGGTTCTGCAGATGCGGCGCGAAGTTGCCGTCAGAGAGCGTGATGATGCGGTGGGAGTCGAGCTCCTCCAGCGTGCGCGGCGTGCCGAAGCGCTTGATGTATTCCGGCGAGCAATAGGCATGGAATCCCATCGCGAACAATTTACGCTGGATCAGATCCGGCTGCGTCGGCTTGCGGGTGCGGATCGCCACATCCGCCTCGCGCATCGACAGATCCAGCTCCTCGTCGGTGACGATCAGCGAGATCCGGATCTCGGGATAGAGCGCCGTGAACTCGCCGAGCCGCGGGATCAGCCAATTGATGCCGACGCCGGGCGTCGTGGTGATCTTGAGGTCGCCGCTCGGCCGCTCGCGGCTGTCGGTGAGCTTGGCGCGCGCCGCCTGCAGCTGCATGAACACGTCATGCGCGGTGCGGAAGAGCAGGTCGCCCTGCTCGGTCAGGATCAGGCCGCGGGCGTGGCGATGGAACAGCGAGACCGAGAGCTCCTGCTCCAGCGCCGAGACCTGGCGCGACACCGCCGATTGCGACAGGCCGAGCTGCTCGCCGGCATGCGTGAAGCTGCCCGCTTCCGCCGCTGCGTGAAACACCTTCAGCTTGTCCCAGTCCATATCCGTAAATCCGTCGCGTGTTCGGGGCATGATTCTATTCCGCTGCCGCGCGCTCGCTGGCGCGAAGGGCCAAGAAACGTTCGGCTTCGAGTGCGGCCATGCAGCCGAGGCCGGCGGCCGTCACGGCCTGGCGATAGGTCTCGTCGGCGACGTCGCCGGCGGCGAACAGGCCGGGCACCGAGGTGGCGGTCGAGTTCGGTGCGACCTCGACATAGCCCGACCGTTTGAGCTTGACCGTGTCCTTGACGAGCTCGGTTGCCGGGGCGTGGCCAATGGCGATGAAAACGCCGTCGGTCTTCACGTCCGTCAGCGCGCCGGTCTTGACGTTCTTGAGGCGCACATGAGTGACCTTGTTCGGGTTTTCGGTGCCGCAGATCTCGTCGACGGCGGAGTCCCAGATCACCTTGATCTTTGGATGCTTGAACAGACGCTCCTGCAGGATGCGCTCGGCGCGGAAGTGATCGCGGCGATGCACGATGGTGACCTGCGAGGCATGGTTGGTGAGGTACAGCGCTTCCTCGACCGCGGTATTGCCGCCGCCGACCACCACGACTTCCTTGTTGCGGTAGAAGAAGCCATCGCAGGTGGCGCAGGCCGAGACGCCGCCGCCCTGGAATTTCGCCTCGGACGGCAGCCCGAGCCAGCGCGCCTGCGCGCCGGTGGCGAGGATGACGACGTCGGCGAGGTAGACGTCACCGGAGTCGCAGGTGAGGCGGAACGGCCGCTGCGACGTGTCCAGCCTGGTGACCAGGTCGGTGACGATCCTGGTGCCGACATGGACCGCCTGCTTCTCCATCTGCTCCATCAGCCAGGGGCCCTGGATCACGTCGGCGAAGCCCGGATAGTTCTCGACGTCGGTGGTAATGGTGAGCTGGCCGCCCGGCTGGATGCCCTGGATCAGGATTGGCTCGAGCATCGCGCGCGCGGCGTAGATCGCCGCCGTGTAGCCGGCGGGGCCGGAGCCAATGACAACGACCTTTGCATGAACAGGAGCGGACATTTCGATGGACGCCTTTCACGGGGGATTTTGCAGCGCGGACGCGGAACGTGCCGGGAGGCCTCGCGGAGGCGCTGAAATATCAGAGCTAATCTAAGCCTTCTCGTGAGCTATGCAAGAATTGCATTCCCTATCGGCGGATTTTTCCAACAAGGAACAAAAGTCGATTGCGCTGCACGCGCAATAAAATTGCGCTGGGCGTGCGGAGTCGGTATGAGGATTGCGACAAGCCACGCAATACCGCCGCAAAGGCCAGGAGTTCCAATCACGTGTCGCGGAACCTAGACGAGATCGACCTGAAGATTCTCACCGAGATTCAGGCCGACGGTCGAATCACGAATGTCGAACTGGCCAAGCGCGTCGGCATCTCGCCGCCCCCCTGCCTGCGCCGCGTCCGGGCGCTGGAGGAGGAGGGCTACATCCACGGCTATCGGGGTCTCCTCGACGCCCGCAAGCTCGGCTTCGACGTCACCGTGTTCGCCGCCGTTCACCTGTCCAGCCAGGCCGAAGCGGATTTGCGCGCCTTCGAGGCCTTCGTCCGCGCCGAGCCCCTGGTGCGGGAATGCTGGATGCTGTCGGGCGAGGTCGATTTCATCCTGAAATGCGTCGCCCCCGACATGGCGACGTTCCAGGATTTCGTCACCCACCTCACCGCCGCGCCCCACGTCCGCAACGTGCGCACCTCGCTGGTGCTGCACAATTCCAAATACGAGGCGGCCGTGCCGCTCGAGGTGAAGGGACGGAGGTAAATCTTCGCTCTCGTGCCCCGGACGCGGCGCAGCGCCTTTTGGCGGTGCGCTGCAGAGCCGGGGCCCATGCAGCAGCGATGTGCGCCGCAACGCTGGGTTCCGGCTCAGAGCCGCAACGCGAAGCGTTGCAGCTTGTCCGGGACACAAGAGTGAAGGGCGCTGCTGCTCCTGCCCCCGTCATTGCGAAGAGCTCTTGCGACGAAGCAATCCAGGCTGCCTCCGCGGACAGATTCTGGATTGCTTCGCTACGCTCGCAATGACGCGTGGTGAGAGCATGGGTTCACCACACCCTTGGCGCGCACGCCAAAATAAAAGGCCGCGCAGCGCGCGGCCTTTTGCGTCTCAACGTAAGCGGCAAACTCTTACCGCCACTCCACCTTGGTGATCTCATAAGCCTTGGCGCCGCCCGGCGTGTTGACCTCGACCGTGGCGCCTTTCTTCTTGCCGATCAGCGCGCGGGCGAGCGGCGAAGTGATGGAGATGCGGCCCTTCTTGGCGTCGGCCTCGACCTCGCCGACGATCTGCCACACCGTCTTCTTCTCGGTGTCTTCGTCGACCAGCGTCACGGTGGCGCCGAATTTGATGGTGTCGCCAGAGAGCTTCGAGATGTCGATGATGTCGGCGCGCGCGAGCTTGTCCTCGAGCTCGGCGATGCGGCCTTCATTGTGGGACTGCTCTTCCTTCGCGGCATGATATTCCGCGTTCTCCGACAGGTCTCCGTGCGAGCGCGCCTCCGCGATATGCTCGATGATGCGCGGACGATCCTCCGACTGGCGCTTCTTCAATTCTTCCCCGAGCGCGACAAAGCCGGCCTGGGTCATCGGAACCTTTTCCATCTTCTCTCTCGTCCTTCGGTCGCGCGCTCCAGAACACGAAGGAGCGCCCAACCTTGATTCGTCGGTCTTTCCGGGGCTCGACACATGGGCCGCCGGACGTTGACAGATATGGGCTTAGCGCCGGAACAGAACACCCACATGGCCGGACAGTTCCTTTGGCCATTGTGGCTTCATCGCCAATCACTTAGCGGAGGCTTCGCCGCCGCTTGCGATCAGGTTTCCGAAAAGTAGCTCTGCAGGGTACGAACCTCAAGGTCCCCGCCCAAATAGGCGCGGATGCCCTGCGCGGCCGCCACGGCCCCGGAAAGAGTGGTGTAATACGGCACTTTATGCAAGAGGGCCGCGCGCCGCAGCGAACGGCTGTCGGCGAGGGCCTGCGGGCCTTCGGTGGTGTTGAAGACGAGCTGGACGTCGCCATTGGTGATGGCGTCGACGATGTGCGGCCGGCCCTCCAGCACCTTGTTCACCTTCTCGGTCGGAATGCCCTGGTCGGTCAGGAAGCGCGCCGTGCCCGAGGTCGCCAGCACCTTGAAGCCGAGCGCATGCAATTCGCGGACGGCCTCGGCGATACGCGTCTTGTCGCTTTCGCGCACCGAGACGAACACCGTGCCCTTGCGCGGCACCCGGGTGCCGCCGCCGAGCTGGCTCTTGGCGAACGCTACCGCAAACGAGCCGTCGATACCCATGACCTCGCCGGTCGAGCGCATTTCGGGGCCGAGCACGGTGTCGACGCCGGGGAAGCGCGCGAACGGGAAGACGGACTCCTTCACGCCGACATGCTTGAGCTCGGCCTTCTTCAATTTGAAGTCGGCGAGCTTCTCGCCGGCCATGATGCGCGCCGCGATCTTCGCGACCGGCGTGCCGATCACCTTGGCGACGAACGGCACGGTGCGCGAGGCGCGCGGATTGACCTCGAGCACGTAGATCTCGCCGTCCTTGATGGCGTACTGCACGTTCATCAATCCGACGACGTCGAGACCGAGCGCGAGCTCGCGGGTCTGCCGCTCCAGCTCCGCGATCATCTTCGCATCGAGCGAGTGCGGCGGCAGCGAGCAGGCGCTGTCGCCGGAATGGATGCCGGCTTCCTCGATGTGCTCCATGATGCCGACGATGAAGGTGTCCTTGCCGTCGCTGAGGCAGTCGACGTCGACTTCCGTGGCGTCCGACAGATAGCGGTCGAACAGCAGCGGGTTCTTGCCGAGCACGGTGTTGATCTGGCCGGTCTTGTCGTTCGGATAGCGTGCCTTGACGTCGGCCGGCACCAGCTCCGGCAGGGTACCGAGCAGATAGTCGTTGAGCTGGTTCTCCTCGCGGATGATCTGCATCGCGCGGCCGCCGAGCACGTAGGACGGGCGCACCACCAGCGGCAGGCCGAGATCGGCGGAGACGAGCCGCGCCTGCTCGACCGAATAGGCGATGCCGTTCTTGGGCTGCTTCAGCCGCAGCTTGTCGAGCACGCGCTTGAAGCGGTCGCGGTCCTCGGCCAAGTCGATGGCGTCGGGCGAAGTGCCGAGGATCGGCACTTCAGCGGATTCCAGCGCGCGCGCCAGCTTCAGCGGGGTCTGGCCGCCGAACTGAACGATCACGCCGTGCAGGGTGCCCCTGCTGCGCTCCTTGTCGATGATCTCCAGCACGTCCTCGCCAGTGAGCGGCTCGAAATAGAGCCGGTCGGCAGTATCGTAGTCGGTCGACACCGTCTCCGGGTTGCAGTTGACCATGATGGATTCGTAGCCGGCGTCATGCAGCGCGAAGCAGGCATGACAGCAGCAATAGTCGAACTCGATGCCCTGGCCGATGCGGTTGGGACCGCCGCCGAGAATGATGACCTTCTTCTTGTCGGACGGGGTGCTCTCGTCCGCAGGCGCGCCCGCAAACGGCGCCTCATAGGTCGAATACATGTAGGCGGTGGGAGAGGCGAATTCGGCGGCGCAGGTGTCGATGCGCTTGTAGACGGGACGGACGCCGAGCGCATGGCGCTTCGCCGTCACCTCGGCTTCCGTCGTCTCGGCGAGCACCGCCAGCCGTGCGTCGGAGAAGCCCATGGCCTTGAGCGTGCGCATGCCGAAGGCATTGCCAGGCAAGCCGTTCTTCCTGACCTTCTCCTCCATATCGACGATGCCGCGCATCTCGCCGAGGAACCACGGGTCGATCTTGCAGGAATTGAAGATGTCCTCGTTCGACCAGCCGAGCCGCATGGCCTGGGCGACCTGGAGCAGCCGGTTCGGCGTCGGCGTGCCGAGCGCGGCGCGGATCGCGTTCTTGTCGTCGTCGCGGCCGAGGCCCTCGATCTCGATCTCGTCGAGGCCGGTCAGTCCGGTCTCGAGTCCGCGCAGCGCCTTCTGCAGGCTTTCCTGGAAGGTGCGGCCGATCGCCATGACTTCGCCGACCGACTTCATCGACGTCGTCAGCGTGGTCGATGCGCCCGGGAATTTCTCGAAGGCGAAGCGCGGCACCTTGGTGACGACGTAATCGATGGTCGGCTCGAACGAAGCCGGCGTCGCGCCGCCCGTGATGTCGTT
This sequence comes from Bradyrhizobium sp. CCGE-LA001, assembly GCF_000296215.2. Classification (NCBI taxonomy): domain Bacteria; kingdom Pseudomonadati; phylum Pseudomonadota; class Alphaproteobacteria; order Hyphomicrobiales; family Nitrobacteraceae; genus Bradyrhizobium; species Bradyrhizobium sp. CCGE-LA001. The sequence continues at coordinate 1,459,357 of NZ_CP013949.1, forward strand.
GGCGATCTCGTCGAGCGTGTAGCCGACCGCGAGCTTGGCGGCGACCTTGGCGATCGGGAAGCCGGTGGCCTTCGAGGCCAGCGCGGAGGAGCGCGACACGCGCGGGTTCATCTCGATGACGACCATGCGGCCGTCTTCGGGATTGACGCCGAATTGCACGTTGGAGCCGCCGGTCTCGACGCCGATCTCGCGCAGCACCGCCAGCGAGGCGTCGCGCATGATCTGGTATTCCTTGTCGGTCAGGGTCAGCGCCGGCGCCACGGTGATGGAATCGCCGGTGTGCACGCCCATCGGATCGAGGTTCTCGATCGAGCAGACGATGATGCAATTGTCCTTCTTGTCGCGTACCACCTCCATCTCGTACTCTTTCCAGCCGAGCACGGACTCTTCGATCAGCACTTCGTTGGTCGGAGACGCATCGAGACCGCGCTCGATGATGTCGAGAAACTCTTCCTTGTTGTAGGCGATGCCGCCGCCGGTGCCGCCCATCGTGAAGGAGGGGCGGATGATCGCGGGCAGTCCGATCTCGGACAGCGCCATCATGGCCTGGCCGAACGCATATTCCTGGTAGCGCTTGCGACGCTCGCTCTCGCCGAGAGTCCACTGCCGGTCGTGCTCTTCGAGAGCTGCGCCCGACAGCTTCGCACGTTCGGCCTGGTGTTTGTCGCGGAAAGACTTCTTCAGCTCGGAGGCGTTGGCGAGCCGCGACTTCGGCGTCTCGAGCCCGATCTTGGTCATGGCCTCGCGGAAGAGCTGGCGGTCTTCGGCCTTGTCGATGGCATCGGCGGTGGCGCCGATCATCTCGACGTCGAACTTCTCCAGCGTGCCCTGCCGGCGCAGCGACAGCGCGCAGTTCAGCGCGGTCTGGCCGCCCATGGTCGGCAGCAGCGCAAAGCCGCCGGGAATGACGTGACGTTCTTTCTCGATGATCTTGGCGACGATCTCGGGCGTGATCGGCTCGATATAGGTCGCATCCGCCAATTCCGGATCGGTCATGATGGTGGCCGGGTTGGAATTGACGAGGACGATGCGATAGCCCTCTTCCTTCAGCGTCTTCACCGCCTGGGTGCCCGAATAGTCGAACTCGCAGGCCTGGCCGATCACGATGGGGCCGGCGCCGATGATCAGGATGGTGGTGATGTCTGTACGTTTGGGCATCAACTCTCGCCGAAGTGGAATTTTGGCACAAAAAAAGGGCGCGCTTGCCGCGCGTCCCCTTGTGCGAGAGCGCGGGGTTTTCCCTCGCGCGCGGGTGGGTCTTAGACCAGTTTTTGGGGCGGCGAAACCCCGAAAAACGCCCATCAACCGGCAATTTTGGCGGGTTGGGGAGGGTGGGCTGCTTGGGGGCGGTCCGCCCGTCTTCGCTTCCGCTTCGCTCCAGCTACGCCGGACACGCTTCGCCCCTGCGGGCCTCGCGCGGCTGCGCCACGCATAGCCGAGAAGGGGCGAAGCGTGGAGACCCGGCCTGGATTTGAACCAGGATGTAGAGCGTTGCACCGCCCTCGCGTAGACGCTTCCGCCACCGGGCCGGGACGATCATTACCGATCGGAGGCGGGCGAGGCCACCTCCGCTAGCACTTATGCTTAATAAACCAGAGGTGGTCGTGCGATGAAGGTCATACGCCAGCGATTGTGGCCGATATTGGTGTGGGCGCGCTGGACCGCGAACGCGGCCGCTGTCAGCTTCGCCGTGATCTCGTCCTCGCTGTAGCGCTGGAGCCCGATCCGCGTGCGCAGCTGGCGATAATCCGACAGCGCGGTGCTGATCAGCCCGACCAGCGCGTCTTTCAGGAAGCCGTGCCGCAGGCCGAAGCTGAGCAGCGCCATCACGTCCCTGACCATGCCGACATTGGGCTGCAGGATATCGCCGAGCACCAATTTGCCGGAGGGCTTCAGGATCCGGCGGATGTTGAGGAGGGCGCCGTCTAGCTCCTCCGGCGTCATGTATTGCGCGACCGAGTTCATCACGACGAGATCGATCGACTGGTCCTGCATCTTGCGGACGTCGTCGAGCGAGCGGACGCGGATCTTGGTGTTCGGAGCGAAACGCGCGATCAGGCGACCGCGCACCCCGGGGGCGGGCTCGGCCAGGATCAGCTTGCCGCAGGCGGCTGCCACCTGGCTCGCCGACAGCGCCTCGCCGCAGGCATAGTCCAGCACCACCGCCTCGGGGGAGGGGATATAGCCGATGATGTCCCGCGCGATGATCTGGAAGTGCAAGTCGCGATGCAGCTTGCTGACATAGATCGTATGCGTGGAGTCGTAATAATCGATCCAATCGTCCATGGTATCCCGACCCAACGGTTCCTATCTAGGAACCGGCGCTGCCCGCCTTGCGTTAGGGGTGCGGCGGCCCGCCGTCAATGTCCGCGTCTAACAGGAAGGTCTCCCGTGAGCAAAACCAACAACAAGGTCTCGCCCGATCTCGACACCCCCACCGATCTGTCGCCCGATGGGGTCAAGAAGGTCTCGGAGGCGCTCAACGTGCTTCTGGCCGACGCGTTCGCGCTGTATCTGAAGACCAAGAATTTCCACTGGCACATCAGCGGCCGTCACTTCCGCGATTACCATCTGCTGCTCGACGAGCAGTCCGACCAGATCTTCGCCACCACGGACCAACTCGCCGAGCGCGTCCGCAAGATCGGCGGCACCACGCTGAAATCGATCGGCCAGGTCGCCAAGCTCCAGACCATCAAGGACAACAACGAGGACTACGTCCCGCCGCGCGAGATGCTGCGCGAGCTGATGCAGGACAACAAGCATGTCGCCGCGGCGATGCGCAAAGCGCACGACGTGTGCGACGAGGCCGGCGACGTCGCCAGCGCCAGCATTCTCGAGAACTTCATCGACGAGACCGAGCGCCGCACCTGGTTCCTGTTCGAAGCAACGCGGCAGGAAGGCAGCAACGCGGCGTAAAGCCGAGCTGCCGTAGGGTGGGCAAAGGCGCGCTTCTTGCGCGCCGTGCCCACCATCTATCCCTACATTCATCGCGATTGGTGTGCCCACCCTACGGCACCGCGCTTGTAGCTACCGCCACAACCGCATCAATGCCCCATCCTCTCCCGTCACGGGATCGGCTGGCGGCAGCGCGACTTGCGGAATCGTCTTCAGCGCCTTGGCGTGGTTCTCGGCCGTCGCCCGCGTGATCTCCATCTTCGCGCCCGGCGGGTAGGCACCGACCACGCAGAAATCCTCACTAGCCTTGATGCATTGATGGCCGGTGCCGGCGGGCAGGATCGCGACGTCGCCGGCCTTGACCTGAAGCTCCTGGCCCTGATCGCCGCCGAAGCGGACCCGCGCACTTCCGCGCGCGACGCCGAGCACTTCGTGCACGGTCGCATGATAGTGCAGATAGTCGTAGACGCCGTTGCGCCACGTGCCGCCCCAGCCGTTGGCTTCGAACAGGTTTTCGATCGTCTCTTCGGGACGCTTGGGATCGAGCATCACCGCGGCCTGGTAGACCAGGAACGGAAGGATGTTGTTCGGCACGAGCCCGTCATCCTCGAACACGATGGCAAGCGGCTCGGCCTTGTCGCGGACGACGGACATGGGTGGGCTCCTGCTACACGAAGGTGCGGAGACAATATTGAAGCGGGAGCAGACGTTCCTGAACCGGTCTCGTGCAGCGCGAAGCGGTGCGTCGCTGAGCCGGGACCCAGAAACCTCAGCATGGGCCCCGGTTCAGCAGCGCATCACGCCGCAAAGAGCGGCGCGCTGCACTGCGCCGGGGGCACGAGAGCTGTAGTGCGCCTTACGCGCTCTTCTTCTGCCGCATCAGATCGGCAAAGCGCTGGAACAGATAGTGCGAGTCGCGCGGACCCGGCGAGGCCTCGGGGTGGTACTGCACCGAGAACACCGGCTTGCCGTCGAGCTGAATGCCGCAATTGGAGCCGTCGAACAGCGAGATGTGGGTTTGCGTCGCGCCCTTCGGCAGCGTCGTCTCGTCCACGGCAAAGCCGTGGTTCATCGAGGTGATCTCGACCTTGCCGGTGGTCTCGTCCTTCACCGGATGGTTGGCGCCGTGATGGCCCTGATGCATCTTCTTGGTCTTGGCGCCGACGGCGAGGCCGAGCATCTGGTGACCGAGGCAAATGCCGAAGGTCGGCGTGCCCGACTTGATGACGTCCCGGATGACGGGCACGGCATATTTGCCGGTCGCGGCCGGATCGCCCGGACCGTTCGACAGGAACACGCCGTCCGGCTTCATCGCCAGGATGTCCTCGGACGACGTCGTTGCCGGCACCACCGTCACCTTGCAGCCGACGCCGGCGAGCAGGCGCAGGATGTTGCGCTTGATGCCGTAGTCGATGGCGACGACGTTGAACTCCGGCTTCTCCTGGCGGCCAAAGCCGTTGTCCCACAGCCAGGGCGTCTCGTCCCAGGTGAAGCGCTGCCCGGAGGTGACCATTGGCACGAGGTCCATGCCTTCGAGGCCCGGCCATTCCCGCGCCTCTTCCTTGAGGCCATGCAGGTCGAACTCGCCGGTCCTGGAATGCGCGATCACGGCGTTGGGCATGCCCTTGGAGCGGATCAGCGCGGTCAGCGCGCGGGTGTCGATGCCGGAGAGGCCGATGATGCCGCGCGCCCGCAGCCACTGGTCTAGATGCTTGGTGGCGCGGTAGTTCGAGGGATCCGTGATCGCGGTGCGCAGGATCACGCCACGCGCGCCGGGCGTCGCCGCCATGTTCACCGTCTCGATGTCTTCATCGTTGGTGCCGACATTGCCGATATGCGGGAAAGTGAAGGTGATGAGCTGCCCGGCATAGGACGGATCGGTGAGGATTTCCTCATAGCCGGTCATCGCAGTGTTGAAGCAGACCTCGCCGACGGCGTGGCCTTCGGCGCCGAGACCGAAACCTTCGAGCACTGTGCCATCGGCAAGCACGAGGAGCGCGGTCGGTTTGTGGTCCGGCCAAGCGATATCGTTGTCATGTTGTGTCATGAGCGCGTTTCATAGTCCCAGCAAACGCTGCCGTCAAAGCGGGAAAGGCCCGATTCACATGCGTTTTTGCATATTTGACGGGCGGCTCCAGCCACTTAGGCCGGAACCGGCAATTTTGAGCCATTTCGACCTCCGGCAGGGAAACAATGAACCGGCGGCCGCTCCGGTATGGCCTCTGGCCCGCGAACGGCTTAGATCAGGCCTGATATCTCGAGAGGATCCCGACATGCTGCGTGACGACATCAACAATGCGGTCAAGGAGGCCATGAAGGCCAAGGACGAGCGCAAGCTGTCCACGCTGCGCATGGTCAACTCGACCATCAAGAATGCCGACATCGACGCCCGCGGCAGCGGCAAGCCGCCGTTGTCGGACGCCGACCTGCTGGCGGTGCTGCAGAAGATGATCAAGCAGCGCCAGGAGGCGGTCGAGCTCTACGACAAGGGCGGACGTGCCGAGCTCGCCGCCCAGGAGCGCGAGGAGATCGCGGTGATCTCGGCGTACCTGCCGAAGCAGATGGCGGACGATGAGGTGAAGAAGGCGATCTCTGAGGCCATCGCCGAAACCGGCGCAGCCGGCATCAAGGACATGGGCAAGGTGATTGGCGTGCTGCGGGCGAAGTACGCGGGGCAGATGGATTTCGGCAAGGCGTCAGGTCTCGTGAAGGCGGCGCTGTCAGGCTAGGTCGTCATTCCGGGGCGACGCGAAGCGTCGAGTCCGGAATCTATTGGGCCGCCGATCCCATAGCGAAATGGATTCCGGGTTCGCACTACGCGCGCCCCGGAATGACAACAAGAACAAGGGGAGGCCGCCGATGACCGCTATCAAACCGTTCCGCATCGCCATCAGCGATGACGTCCTCGCCGACCTCAAGTCGCGCCTCGCCCGTACGCGCTGGCCGGAGGCCGAGCTGGTGGACGATTGGAGCCAGGGCGCGCCGCTGCAGTGGATCCAGGAGATCTGCCGCTACTGGGCCAGTGATTACGACTGGCGGGCGCGCCAAGCAAAGCTCAACCGCTTCGAGCAGTTCACCACGGAGATCGACGGGCTCGACATCCATTTCATCCATGCCCGCTCGAAAGAAGCAAACGCGCTGCCGCTGATCATCACCCATGGCTGGCCCGGCTCGATCGTCGAATTCCAGAAGGTGATCGCGCCGCTCACCGATCCCGCCGCGCATGGCGGCAATCCCGCGGATGCGTTTCACGTCATCTGCCCGTCACTGCCGGGCTTTGGCTTCTCCGCCAAGCCGAAGACCACCGGCTGGGGCGTCGACCGCATCGCCGCGACCTGGGCGAAGCTGATGGAGCGCCTCGGCTATGCGCGCTACGGCGCGCAAGGCGGCGATTGGGGCTCGGCGGTGACGACCTCGCTCGGCGCGCAGGACGCCGCGCATTGCGCCGGCATCCACATCACGCTGTCATTCAATTCGCCGCCGCGCATCGAAGGCGAGCCGACGGCGGAGGAAAAGCGCGCGCTCGCCGGCCTCAAGCATTATATCGATCTCGATTCCGGCTATTCCAAGCAGCAATCGACGCGGCCGCAGACGCTCGGTTATAGCCTGACGGATTCGCCGAGCGGGCAGGCCGCCTGGATCCTGGAGAAGTTCTGGGCCTGGACCGATTGCGAGGGCCATCCCGAGAATATCTTCACCAGGGACGAGCTGCTCGACAACGTCATGCTGTATTGGGCGACGGAGACGGCGACCTCCTCCGCACGGCTCTATTGGGAAAGCTTCGGCAAGCGCCGGACGACGCCGGTCGTGAAGGTGCCGACGGGCGTCGCCTCGTTTCCCAAGGAGATCATCACGCCGGTGCGGCGCTGGATGGAGCCGAACTTCCCCAACATCACCCATTGGAGCGAGATGGAGAAGGGCGGCCATTTCGCCGCCTTCGAGCAGCCGGAGCTGTTCGTGCGGGATGTGCGCAAATTCTTTGCGACAGTGCGGTAGCCACGCACTCAGCCGTCATGCCCGGGCTTGTCCCGGGTATCCACGAGCTTAGACTAGGCCGAAGAAGCAAGAACGTGGATGGCCGGAACAAGTCCGGCCATGACCGCCGAGACCATGGAAACGACGCAGCCATGCTGACCGAAGCCGCAACCTACGACGAGCTCTATCGCAATTTCCGCTGGGACATCCCCGCGCGCTTCAACATGGCGGAGGCGTGCTGCGACCGCCATGCCGACGGCACGGGCCGCCTCGCGCTTGTTTATGTCGACGAGAAGGGCGCGACCACGCGCACGTCCTTCGACGAAATCGCCGAGATGTCGCGCCGCTTCGCTAATGTGCTGAAGGCGGATGGCCTTGTGCGTGGCGATCGCGTCGCGGTGTTCCTGTCGCAGTCGCTGGAATTGCCGATCGCGCATATGGCGGCGTTTCGCTCGGGGCTGATCTCGATCCCGCTGTTCGCGCTGTTCGGCGAGGACGCGCTGGAATTCCGCCTGTCGAATTCGCAAGCAAGGGCCATCATCACCGATGAGGCGGGCTGGGAGAAGCTCACCAGGATCCGCGAACGGTTGCCCTATTTGCAGGACATCTACGTCACGAGCGGCGCCGTCCATGCCGGCGCAAAGCCGTTCTGGCCAGCGATCGAAACCGCGTCCGAGGACTTTACGACCGTCGACACCTCCGCCGACGATCCCGCGCTGATCATCTACACCTCGGGCACGACAGGCAATCCCAAGGGTGCGCTGCATGCGCACCGCGTCGTGCTCGGACACCTGCCGAATGTAGAGATGTGTCACAACTTCCTGCCGCGGCCGGGCGACCTCATGTGGACGCCGGCGGACTGGGCCTGGATCGGCGGCCTCGTCAACGGTCTGCTGGCGTTCTGGTATCACGGCATTCCCCTGGTCGGACATCGCGCGCGCAAATTCGAGCCGCAGGCGGCGATGCAGATGATGGCCGATCTCGGCGTGCGCAACGTCTTTCTGCCGCCGACGGCGCTGAAGCTGATGCGGCAGGCCGGCGTAAGGCATTCCGGTGTCAAGCTGCGAAGCATTTTCACCGGCGGTGAATCGCTCGGCGGCGAACTGCTCGGCTGGGTGCGCGAGACCTTCGGCATCGACGCCCACGAAGTGTTCGGCCAGACCGAGTGCAATCTCGTGATCGGCAGCAACTCGAACCTGTTTCCGATCCGCCCCGGCGCGATGGGCAAGGCGACGCCGGGCTTCGACGTCCGCATTGTCGACGACAAGGGCGAGGAGCAGAAGCGCGGGCAGCGCGGCATCATCGGCGTGCGCCAGCCGTGCCCCGTCACCATGCTGGAATATTGGCGCAATCCCGAGGCAACGGCGAAGAAATATGCCGGCGAATTTCTGCTCACCGGCGATCTCGGCGTGCAGGACGAGGACGGCTATTTCTGGTATGTGAGCCGCGAGGACGACGTCATCACCACCGCCGGCTATCGCGTCGGCCCGTCCGAGATCGAGCACACGCTGATGAAGCATCCGTCGGTGGCGATGGCGGCGGTGGTCGGCATTCCCGATCCGATCCGCACCGAATCGATCAAGGCCTGGATCGTGCTGCGTCCCGGCTTCACCGGCAGCGACGCGCTCGCGCGCGAGATCCAGGAGTTCGTCAAGGTGCAGCTCGCCGCCCACGAATATCCCCGTTTCGTCGCGTTCGCGGAAACGCTGCCGATGACCGCGACCGGCAAGGTGCTGCGGCGCGAGCTGCGGGCCTTGGGCTAGCGTCCCACCATGGCAAAGAGCTCTCAAGCTGCAGGGCTTCACCGCGCCTCGTTGACGAAGCTGCACGATCTCGATACGGCGCTGGAGCTGATGTATTACGGCTGGCGCGGCATGACGCTGGAGGCCGACGCCTATCTCGCCAAGCAGGGCCTCTCGCGTCCGCACCATCGCATCCTCTACGTGGTGGCGCGCCGGCCCGACATCGCGATCGGCGCGCTGATCGAGGTCCTCGGCATTTCCAAGCAAGCCCTCAACCGGCCGCTCAACCTGCTGTTGGAGCGCAAGTTGCTGACCTCGAAGCGTTCGCCCGAGCAGCATCGCTCCAAACTGCTGCGCCTCACGGAAGCGGGACGACGCATCGAGCAAAGGGCGTCGGACCACGAACGCAAGGTGCTGCGCGAGGCGTTCGATCGCGTCGGGTCATCGGGCGCGGCGGCCTGGATGGGCGTCATGGAGGCCATCGCCGACAACAACTGACGAATTCTCAAGTCAATATAGTTGACATGAGGCGCGGGCTTTGCCACTTTCCCGGCCAACGAGCCAGGGGAGGGCCGTGTCATGACTGCACAGGCAATGAATCGCGCGTCCGCGGAACCCTTCGTCGCGGCGTGGTGCGCGAGCTGGCGCAAGGTGGATATCGACGCGGTCGTCGGGCACTTCGCCGACGATGCGCAGATGCGCAGTCCTCTCGCCCTCACGCTGACGGGCTCTCCCACGGTCACCGGCGCAGAGAACATCCGTGCCTATTGGCGGAAAGCCTATGGCCACATCGAAAGCGCTGATCTGAAGATCCTGAGCTGGAGCTTTGACGACACCATCGCGCGGCTGACGGTGTGGTGGCAGCTGGGCGACACGCGCGCCAGCGAATTCATGGACTTCGACGATGCGGGCCGTGTGGTGCGTAGCGAAGCCTTCTACGGAAAATGACCATGCGCCTTTCGGATATCGTTCTGCTTCTCAACACGCTCTGGTTCGTCGGCGCCTTCGTCCAGTTCAGCATCGCGCAAACCAACACGCTGAAGATCCTGCTGCCACGGGAAGAGCGCAGCAATCCGATCGCGCCGACCCTGGCCGCCAGCGTGGCGTTCCTGGGCGGAATGAACCTGCCGATCGGACTGTTGTCGCTCTATCTGCTGGTCGCGCGTCCGTCCTTCTTCCAGCCGATCGAGGCACAACTCGCGCTGTTCCTGTTCTTCGCCGGCTGCCATTTCAGCCAGTTCGTCTACAACGTTCCGGTCTTGATGCGGGGAGGGCGCGTCGGCGTGGCGTACTGGCCGGTGCTGAAGGGCCCGATGCTCAGGATCTTCGTCATCGACGCGGCTCTGTTCGCGGCCAATCTCGCTGTGGCCCTTCTGCTCACACTACGCGCCTGACGCGCGTCGCGTTTCAAGCGAAATCGCAGCGGTATTTTTCGACCGCCCAACTCGCGCGTGCAAGGACCGCAGGGGCGCGCTAACATCAGCCCGACAACACGCGGCGAAGATCGCGTGAGGGAGGATGCTGATGTCCATCTCAGGCAAGGTCGATCCGGTGGTGCGTCCCGTCGCGGCGACCGACATCGCCGAGGCGCTGGTCGAGGGCTTGCGCGATTTCCAGGCGATGCCGCTCTACGGCCTCTGCTTCGGTGCGCTCTATGCTGGCGGCGGCATCGCCATCATGCTCTGCCTCACCGCTTTCGGCATGGTCTACCTCGTCTATCCCCTGGCCGCCGGTTTCGCCCTGATCGGGCCGTTCGTCGCGATCGGTCTCTACGAAGTCAGCCGCCGCCGCGAGCGCGACGAACCCGTGTCCTTCGGCGCGGTCTGGTCGGCTGTGCGCTCGCGCAGCGAGATCGGCTGGATGGCGTTCGTGACGCTGTTCGTGTTCGTGGTTTGGATGTACCAGGTGCGGCTCCTGATCGCGCTGCTGCTCGGCCTCAATGCTTCGTTCTCGAGCCTTCAGGAATTCATGACGGTGGTGCTCACCACCAATGAGGGCCTGCTGTTCCTCGGCATCGGCAACGCAGTCGGTGCCGTGCTGTCGCTGATCCTGTTCTCGCTCAGCGTGGTGTCGTTTCCGCTGCTGCTCGACCGCGACATCGATTTCGTCACGGCCATGGTGACGAGCGTGCGTGCGGTGGTGACCAGCCCGCTGCCGATGATCGGCTGGGCCGCGGTCATCGTGATGCTGCTGATCGTCTCGGCGTTGCCTTATTTTCTCGGGCTGGTCGTGACGCTGCCGGTACTGGGGCATGCGACCTGGCACCTGTACCGGCGGCTGGTGGTGTCTCCACTGTAGTCGTCCTGGCGAAAGCCAGGACCCATTAGGGAGGAGTTTCGGCGCGGACGGATGATGATGAGCCTTCGCCAAATCGGCTTCGGTGGTCATCGGTCCTGGATCTGCGCTTTGATCATCCAGGACGACAGCCGTGGTTTACGGCACCTTGATCCCCATCGCCTTCAGCGCTTCCAACAACCTCACCGGCGGAGACATCTCGATATGGGGCGCCTTGCCTGTCTCCAGCAGGCTCTTCAATCCAGAGAGGATCGCAGGCCAGCCGGTGCGGCCGCCGGAAAGGATGTCCTCGCTAAGCTCGCGGTCGTGGCGTTGGCTCAAGGTGAGGCGAACGGCTTCGCCAGCTAACTCGATCTCATAGGTGACGATGGTGGTGCCGAGCTTTTCCACGAGGTCGGGCCAATTGACGTTCCAGCTCATGGTGAGCCTCCTGGGCGGATCGTATTCGAACACTTCGCCGCGGATGTGCTCGGAGCCGTCGGGCGTGCGCACGATGAAACTGCCGCCGAGCTTCGGCTCCATCTCCACCGCAAAGCCGGAGAAGTATTTTCGGCTGAATTCCGCCGAGGTCAGCGCCTCCCACACCTTCTCCGGCGTCGAGGCGATGTAGATCGTGTAGACCGTCAGCGGCTTGAATTGATCGAGGTTCATTTTGCGTCGAATCCCTTGTTGAGAGCTGCGCGCGGAATGGCGAGCACCTGGCCTCGTTCCAGCAGGCTCTTTAGCCCGGACAGGATCGCGGGCCAGCCATTGGAGATCGCGCCAAGATATTTGCCGCCTTCGACGAACCCATCATGCACTACCGTCAAACGCACCAGCGCGCCAAAGGGCTCGAGCGTGAAGACGACGCGTGACGTTGGCTCGCCGCGCAGCTCTTCGAACTTGTGGTGCCTGAAGCTGTAGGCCAGTCGGCGTGGCGGATCGGCCTCGAGGATCTCGCCGGAATCGGTGACCTCGCCGTCGAGCAGGAGCGCGAAGGGCGAGCCGACTTTCCAGTCGGACCGGACCTCGGCGCCGAACCAATATTGCTTGCTGAACGCGCTGTCGGTCAGCGCCTCCCACAGCCGTTCGGGCGTGGTCTCGATATAGGTCACGTAGACGAACTCCGGCTTACTCATCGCGCTTCTCCAACTGACGTTTCAGCTCGCTGAGCGCAGCGAGCTTGCCGCGCTCGAATTTCCTGATCCAGCGTTCGCCGATCTGATGGATCGGCACGGGGTTGAGATAGTGCAGCTTCTCGCGGCCATGTCTGATGGTGGTGACGAGGTTGGCTTCTTCGAGAATGACAAGGTGCTTGGTCACGGCCTGACGCGTCATCGCCAGGCCTTCGCATAGCTCGTTCAAGGTCTGGCCGTTCCTGGCGTGAAGCCTGTCCAGCAGCGACCGTCGTGATGCGTCGGCGAGCGCTTTGAAGACCTCATCCATGCTCGGGATAATAGGCAACCAAATGGTTGCATGTCAACCGCCGCTGTCACTTGGAGGGAGCCGCACCTCGGCCCTCCCCCGCAATAACGATGAGTGGAGATGAGCTTCCGTTCCCGCCGCCGTCATGCATTAATGCGCACAAACCGCAGCTGAGTCCTCCCCATGATGTCCATGCAAGCCTATCTCGCCTTCGTCGCCGCCTGCATTGCGCTGGCGCTGCTGCCGGGACCGATCGTCACCCTCGTTATCGCCAATGGTCTGCGCCACGGCACCCGCGCAGCCCTCACCAACGTTGCCGGCGCGCAGGCAGGCCTTGCTATCGTCATCGGCATCGTCGCGGTCGGCCTGACCTCGCTGATGGCAACGATGGGCTACTGGTTCGACTGGGTGCGCTTTGCCGGCGCCGCTTATCTTATCTGGCTCGGCATCAGGCTGGTCTGGGCGCCGGTCGAGGGCGTCGATGTCGATGCACCGCCACCGCCGCCGCGCGGCGGCTTCTTTCTGCAGGGCTTTCTGGTGCTGCTGTCGAACCCGAAGGTGCTGGTGTTCTTCGGCGCCTTCATCCCGCAATTCATGGACATGAACCAGCCGCACTTTCCGCAAGTCGCGCTGCTGGGCGCCACCTTCATGGTCACGGCCGTCGTGACCGATGCGCTCTACGCCATTGCCGCCGGCCGCGCCCGAAAATTCTTCTCGGCGCGTCGCACGCGCATGATGTCGCGCATCTCCGGGGGCTTCATGATCGGCGGCGGCATCTGGCTGGCGCTGACACGGGCAAAGTGAAGGCTTAAACCAACAGCTGCGCCTTCAGCTCCACCTCGATCTCGGCAAGGATCCGCGCCAGCCGCTCGGCCCATTGCTGCTGGCCGGACTGGTCGGCGATGAGATCCTGGCGCACCTCGATGCCGGTGTTGACGAGGCCGCGCGCCTCGCCATGCACGGGGATGGTGTAGTCGGTGAGGTCGCTCACGGCATAGGGCTCGTTGTCGCCGACGACGAGATCGCTTTCACTGCGCAGATGTTTGAGCAGCAGCTGCGGCAACACGGTGTCGCGGTTGTACAGCGCGCCGATGTGCCAGGGGCGCGCCACGCCGGCATGGACCGGCGTGAAGCTGTGCAGCGACACCAGCACCGTCGGCCGCTCGTCGCGCAGGCGGCGGCTGATCGTAGCGTCGATGCGATCGTGATAAGGCGCAAAGATCTCGCGCCGCCGCGCCTCGCGCTCGCTTGTCGAAATCCCTTCGTTGCGCCGGATCGCGGTGGCTTCGGAGATGACCGGGATCGAGCTCACCGCGGCGGGCGGGCGGTTGCAGTCGATCACGAGCCGCGAATAGCGTTGCGCGATCAGATGGGCGTCGAGCAGCTTTGCGAGCCGCTCGGCGACGCCGGCGATACCGATGTCCCAGCCGATGTGCCTGACGAGCTCGCTTTCGGCGATACCGAGATCGCCGAGCGCACGCGGCAGTACACGCCCGTAATGATCCGAGATGAGCAGGAAGGGCGATCGTCCCGCCGCATTCACCTCATGCACCGGCGCAACGTCGCCCTCTCCGAGAATCTGCTCGGTCGTCTCACTCGTGTCGAGAGTCATCCTGATTGCCTGCGGAATAGTAACGCGTGTAAACGGAGTAACGGTATTGCGCCGTCGTCGCAACCTTGGAAGACCATGACCTCCGATCGTCTCTTCGTCTACGGCACCCTGATGCGCGGCTTCGATCATCCGATGGCGCGGCTGCTTGCCTCTCATGCGGATTTCCTGGGGGAAGCCAGCTGTCGCGGCAAGCTCGTGCTGGTGAAGCATTATCCGGGGCTGCTGCTGTCGGACGCGCCGTCCGATCTCGTTCATGGCGAGCTCTTCCACCTGCGCGCGGGCGACGAGCTCCTGCGCGAACTCGACATGTACGAAGCCTGCGGCGAGGGCTTTCCGGAGCCGACCGAATATCTGCGCCGGCTCATCGACGTGACGCTGGCGGACGGGACCGCTGGCAAGGCCTGGACCTACATCTACAATTGGCCCGTCACCGATCTACCGATCATCGAGTCCGGCCGTTTCCTGGAGCATTAGTTCTCGAGCATGATCTCCGCGCAAACGCGTTCCGCGTTTGTCGCGAGGGAAAATCGCTGCGCACTTGCGCTAACGCGGCCCTTTGGGTCCGGATCATGATCTAGGCAGATAGCACTTCCTTCACCACGCGCACGTCAACCTCGCGCTCGACGTAAGTCCACTCTTCGGTCTGCCTTAGCATCGCAACTAGCTCCTCGAACAGTGAGGCGTGAACCGGCGCGAATTCGAACCAGGTCAGGAAGTCGAAGGGACCGCCGAGGTCGCGGCAGTGGTAGAGTTGCCGCGCGATCGCGGGCAGATAGCGCAGGCTGCTCGCGATGTGGTGCGATCTGTCCTCGAAGATCTTGCGGCGCTCTTCCTGCGTCAGCTCCCACCAGGCCTGCGACTTGCGGATCGGGATCAACGCCGCGGAGGTTGCCTCGAGCCGGCCGAGGCCGGCCTGCACGGCAACGAGCTGCTCCTTCTCGGCGCGCTCGGTGTAGCGCAAGCTGCTCGCGACGCCGGCCAGCCGCCAGGCATTGCGCGAGGGCACGAGCGGCAACGAGACGGCCTCGCTGTCGGTCACCGACAGCGCCGGCACGAAGGGCAGGGGCTCACCCGTCACGGGCGAAAGCGACGTTACGCGCCAACCCCCGCTGTGGCCGCCTCGAAACGTCCTGAACATGCCGCCATGGAAGCGTGGAACCAAGCCGGGTTCAAGTAGCTCGTTATTCCGGCAGTGCAAATGGTGGCTGCGGCCTGTGAACAGCGCGCATAAGCCCGACAAACCTAGCCTTTGGCTCGGCCGTCCCTATATCCCTGATCCTTCGCCCGACTCAAACGCTCGGCTAAACTCACCCCATGCGCTTCACGCCCCAGTTCCTCGACGAGCTTCGCGCCCGGCTTTCGGTCTCCGAGGTCGTGGGCAAGCGCGTCAAGCTGAAGAAGGCGGGGCGGGAGTGGAAGGGGCTGTCGCCGTTCCAGCAGGAGAAGACGCCGTCCTTCTACGTCAACGACCAGAAGGGTTTTTACCACGACTTCTCCTCCGGCAAGCATGGCGACATCATCACCTTCGTGATGGAGACCGACGGCGTACCGTTCGCCGAGGCCGTGGAGCGGCTCGCCAACATGGCGGGCTTGCCGCTGCCGGCGGTGACGCCGGATGCCGCGCGACATGAGCAGCGCCGCCGCACCCTGCACGATGTCATGGATCTCGCCGCGAAGTTCTTCGCGGAGACGCTGGCCTCGCGGCTTGGCGCCAAAGCGCGCGGCTATCTCGCCGACCGTGCCATCTCGCCGGCGACGCAATTGCAGTTCCGTCTCGGCTATGCCCCGCCCGATCGCTTCGCGCTGAAGGAGCATCTCGGCAAGCTCGGCGTCTCCGTCGAGGACATGGTCGAGACCGGCCTGCTCATTGGCGGCGACGACATCCCCGTGCCCTATGATCGCTTCCGCGATCGCGTGATGTTTCCGATCACGGATTTGCGCGGCCGAATCATCGCATTCGGCGGGCGCGCGCTGGAGAAGGACGTTCCGGCGAAATATTTGAACTCGCCGGAGACGCCGCTCTTCCACAAGGGCGACAATCTCTACAACCACCAGACCGCGCGCGCCGCATCCCACAACGGTGCGCCGCTGATCGTGGTCGAAGGCTATGTCGACGTCATCGCCATGGTCACCGCGGGCTTTGCCGGCGCCGTTGCGCCGCTCGGCACCGCGCTCACAGAGAGCCAGCTCGCGCTGCTCTGGAAGATGGCGGATGAGCCGATCCTCTGCTTCGATGGCGACCGCGCCGGCCAGAAGGCGGCGTATCGCGCCGCCGACCTCGCGCTGCCGTTCCTTAGCCCCGGAAAGAGCCTGCGCTTCGCGCTGCTGCCGGAGGGGCAGGACCCCGACGATCTCGTCCGCTCCGGTGGACGCGGCGCGATTGAGGAGGTGATTGGAGCTGCACGTCCGCTCGCCGACATGATCTGGTCGCGCGAGCTCGAAGGCGGCAATTTCGCCACGCCCGAGCGCCGCGCCGCGCTGGAGGCCCGCATCAAGGAGCTGTCCAACGGCATCCGCGACGAGGTGGTGCGGCGCTATTATCGCGACGAGTTCATCGAGCGGCTGCAGCGCACCTTTGCCCCCGAAGGCGGGCGCGGCGGCTTTGGCGGCCGCGGCAATTTCCGCCAGGGTGGCGGCCGCTCCTTCCAGCCCCGTGGCGCGGGGGGCGCGAATCGATTCGGCGGCCAAAGTTTTGGCGGAGGATTTGGCGGAGGGCGTCGCGGCCCGCCCGGTTCCATCCCGCTGCCCTCCGGTCCCTATCAGGCCGCCAGCCCGCAGCTGGCGGCCAGCCCGATCATGCGGGGCCAGCGCAGCGCCATTTCCCGCCGGGAGGCCCTGATCCTGCAAAGCCTGATCAACCACCCCTGGCTGCTGCACGAGCACCTGGAAGAGGTTGCCGCCCTGGAGCTGGCCCACCCCGAGGCGCACAAGCTCCGGGCCGGCATCATCGCCGCCTTCGCCAACGACCATCATCACTCGCCGGACCCAGGCGAGCAGGCGGAGAAGATGCGCTCTGACCTCGAAAAGGGCGGATTTTCGCAAGTCCTTCAAAGGGTTGAGGGCGGCATCACGACCGCGGCGGTGTGGGGCGCCCGCGAAGGCGCGGCAAGGGACGACGTTCTCGCCACTTGGCATCAGCTGGTTGCCTTGCATCGGCAATGGCATTCACTACTTAGAGAGCTGAAAGACGCCGAGCTGGCCTTGGGGGAGGACCCCAGCGAGGCCAATTTGGCATGGCTGCGTGACGTCAAGGCTCGGATAGGCGAAGTCGACGGGACCGAGGCCCTCATCGAGGGTTTTGGCGAGCTGTCGGGCCGGCTCCAGAAGAGCGTGTGATGAAAGAATCATGCGGACGGCCGGGGCCGGAACCGCTAAAAGACTCGCCAAATCCTGGGTTTGGCGGCAAAAACAGGGTTAATCGAGGCTTAACGGTCTTGTAGCACTTTGGCCCAGAGGCGGCCGCAGGCAGAACAGACGCGTCAGGAATGAATCCGCGCAATCGCTGTTGGCACTACACCTGCATCCGCTGCGACAAAGAGGCTGACGAAGCGTTAGGCAATTCCGGCGAGAGAGAGTTGGGGGTGGCGAGAGACATGTGCGCCGCCCTTTCTGTGTCGAGAGCTGCCGAAGCGAGAGCGTCGAGCAACAGGTTCATGTGAATTCAGGCAGGCGCGGCGCGCGGTCTGCATTGAAGCGCGTTTAGGAGCAATGGATGGCCACCAAGGCAAAGACGCTGCAGGCGAAGGACAAGGAAAAAGACGACAAGGCAGCGGATGCGCCGGAGAAGGACTCCCAGGACGCACCGTCTCCCTTGCTCGACCTGTCCGACGCCGCAGTCAAGAAGATGATCAAGCAGGCCAAGAAGCGCGGCTTCGTGACCTTCGATCAGCTCAACGAAGTCTTGCCGTCGGACCAGACCTCGCCCGAACAGATCGAGGACATCATGTCGATGCTCTCGGACATGGGCATCAACGTCACCGAAGCCGACGATAGTGAAGGCGAGGAAGACAAGGACGAGGGCGAGGACGAGACCGACAACGAACTCGTCGAGGTCACCCAGAAGGCCGTCACCGAGGTCAAGAAGAGCGAGCCGGGCGAGCGCACCGACGATCCTGTGCGCATGTATCTACGCGAGATGGGCACGGTCGAGCTGCTCTCCCGCGAAGGCGAAATCGCCATCGCCAAGCGCATCGAGGCCGGCCGCGAGGCGATGATCGCAGGGCTCTGCGAAAGCCCGCTGACGTTCCAGGCCATCATCATCTGGCGCGACGAGCTCAACGAAGGCAAGATCTTCCTCCGCGACATCATCGATCTCGAAGCGACCTATGCCGGCCCCGACGCCAAGGGCGGCATGAACAATGCGATGATCGCAGGGCCCAACGGCGAAGGCGGCGAAGCACCGGCCGAGGGCGGCGAGGCCACGGCCTCCGCTGCTGCACCCGCGCATGTGGCCCCGCCCGCCGCGCCCCCGTCGCCGACCCCGTTCCGCGCTGCGCAGCCCGCTCCGGGCGCCCAGGGTGGCGAGGACAAGGATCCGGGCGAGGCCGCCGCCGAAGCCGACATGGACGAGGACGACGAGTTCGAGAACCAGATGTCGCTCGCGGCAATCGAGGCCGAGCTCAAGCCGAAGGTGGTGGAGATCTTCGACAAGATCGCCGACAGCTACAAGAAGCTGCGGAAGCTTCAGGAGCAGGACATCCAGAACCAGCTCCAGAACGAGTCGCTCTCGCCGCACCAGGAGCGCAAGTACAAGAAGCTGAAGGACGAGATCATCGTCGAGGTGAAGTCGCTGCGCCTCAACCAGGCGCGTATCGACAGCCTCGTCGAGCAGCTCTACGACATCAACAAGCGCCTCGTCTCGCATGAGGGTCGCCTGATGCGCCTTGCCGACAGCCACGGCGTCGCGCGCGAAGACTTCCTGCGCAACTACACCGGCTCAGAGCTCGATCCGCGCTGGCTCAACCGCGTCTCGAAACTCTCGGCCAAGGGCTGGAAGAACTTCGTCCATCACGAGAAGGACCGCATCAAGGACCTCCGCCACGAGGTGCATCAGCTCGCGGCGCTCACCGGCCTCGAGATCGTCGAGTTCCGCAAGATCGTGCACTCCGTGCAGAAGGGCGAGCGCGAGGCACGCCAGGCCAAGAAGGAGATGGTGGAAGCCAACCTCCGTCTCGTGATCTCGATCGCGAAGAAATACACCAACCGCGGCCTGCAATTCCTCGACCTGATCCAGGAAGGCAACATCGGCCTGATGAAAGCGGTCGACAAGTTCGAGTACCGCCGCGGCTACAAGTTCTCGACCTACGCGACCTGGTGGATCCGGCAGGCGATCACCCGCAGCATTGCGGACCAGGCCCGCACCATCCGCATCCCCGTGCACATGATCGAGACGATCAACAAGATCGTGCGCACGTCCCGTCAGATGCTCAACGAGATCGGCCGCGAGCCGACCCCGGAAGAGCTCGCCGAGAAGCTCGGCATGCCGCTGGAGAAAGTGCGAAAAGTCCTCAAGATCGCCAAGGAGCCGCTGTCGCTGGAGACGCCCGTCGGCGACGAAGAGGATTCACATCTCGGCGATTTCATCGAGGACAAGAACGCGATCCTTCCCATCGACGCCGCGATCCAGTCCAATTTGCGCGAGACCACCACGCGCGTGCTGGCGTCCCTGACGCCGCGCGAAGAACGCGTCCTGCGCATGCGCTTCGGCATCGGCATGAACACGGATCATACGCTGGAAGAAGTGGGGCAACAGTTCAGCGTGACGCGCGAGCGTATCCGTCAGATCGAAGCGAAGGCGCTGCGAAAGCTGAAGCATCCGTCGCGGTCGCGGAAGCTGCGGAGCTTCTTGGATAATTGATCGTAGGCTGCGATCCAAAGCAAAACGGCGGGCTTTTGCCCGCCGTTTTTTGTTCTGTTCGTCATTGCGAGCGCAGCGAAGCAATCCAGAGTCTATCCGCGGTGGGATTCCTGGATTGCTTCGCTGCGCTCGCAATGACGCGGAGAAATTGGAGGCCTACTTCTTCTTCGCCCCCACCCGCTCGATCCGCTTGATCTCCAGCGGCGGCCGACCGCTCTTCTCTGCGATCTCGCGGTCCTGCTCCATGATGAAGCCGCGGGCAGGGTCGTCGCCGTCGAGGCCGCCGAGCAGCTCGGCGGGGACGCGGCGGTTGGAGCGCTGGGAATCGTCCTCGTAGACGACGTTGAAGAAGGCGAATTCGCCTTTGGGGTTGGTTCCGGGTTTTTTGGCCATGGCGGCTTGTCGTCGATAGCAGCGCCGCAGTCAAATGACTTCGGCGGTTGTCGACATCAACGTCGCACCGGATCGGTGAATGGCCCGCAGCAGGACTGCAATCGTTCATCGCGGAAGCGGGGCGCCTGCTGCGGCCCTTGCCTCAATAAACGGCGGGCCGCGAAGCCCGCCGTTTATCTTGGTTTTCAGTGTCGCCCGGGGCTGGCGGGGCGACAACCTAGAATAGAATGCTATCGGCTGTGTGCTGCGATGGCAAGACCCATCGTGGTGGCGTTGATGTCGCAGCGTGCGTATCAGTTATGCGCCTGTCGCGGTGTCGCTTCGATGCTGCATCGAAGCAATTGCTTGGGCAGTCAAATCAGTCTGTTCAGATGGCTGCTCGCACAGCGCTACGCATTGTAGGAAAGCGCGCCTGCCTGCACATCTTTCCTCCTGCGTGCGGAAGTGCGCCGGTTGAGTTCCACTATCGGGCGCATGTCTCAACGCGTGCACCTGCGCGGCGTGAGCGGTGATGAGGAAGCCGAGAGCAGCAACACCAGCGCCACGCCGGATGAGCTGTCGGCGAAGATCGGCTTGCCGCTTTGACGCAAATCCGGTTCCCGGGCATGATCGATGCTTTCCGCGCCCGTTCTTCAGAGGATTCCCGCATGCTGAGACCGCTACTCGCCGCCGCCGTCGTCCTTTCTCTGGCCGGCGGGTCGGCGCAGGCCGCGCGCTGCGGCGGCGACTTCAACACTTTCGTCGCCACCATGACGCAGGAAGCACAGGCCGCCGGCGTCTCCGCGAGCGTGACCAGTGCGGCGCTCAGCGGCGTGACGCCTGACCCTGCGGTGCTCGCCTTCGACCGCCGCCAGCGCTACACCTTCAACAAGACCTTCGAGCAATACGTCTCCACCCGCGTCGGGCCCGGCCGCATCAATGGCGGGCGCGCGCTGCTGCAGCGCCATGCCGCGCTGCTCTCGCGCGTCGAGCAGAAGTTCGGCGTGCCGCGCTATATCCTGGTCGCGATCTGGGGGCTGGAGAGCGATTTCGGCAAGGGCGACATCGGCAAGATGCCGGTGGTGCGCACCCTTGCGACGCTCGCGCATGATTGCCGCCGCACCGACCTGTTCCAGGGCGAGCTGCTCGCGGCGCTCAAGATCGTGCAGCGTGGTGACCTGCCGCTGCGCGACCTCGTCGGCGCGTTCGCCGGCGAGATCGGCCAGACCCAGTTCCTGCCGTCGTCCTACATCAAATACGGCGTCGACTTCGACGGCGACGGCCATGTCGATCTCCGCCACAGCATCCCCGACGTGCTCGCCTCGACCGCGAACCTGCTCCACGTCAGCGGCTTTAGGATGGGCCAGCCCTACGGCGAAGGCACGCCGAATTTCGAAGCCATGCGCGAGTGGAACAGGGCGGTGGTGTATCGGAAGACGATCGGCTATTTCGCCGATCGGCTGATGGGGCAGTGAAGACACTGCTGACAGACAGAGCCCTCGCGCTGCATATTCGGTGTCATCGCCCGGCTCGACCGGGCGATCCAGTACCCGGGACAGCAGTGATTGAGCCGAGAAGCCGCGGCGTACTGGATTCCCCGCCTTCGCGGGGAATGACAGCCTGTAGGATGGGTAGAGCGCAGCGAAACCCATCGCCCTCCTTGCGGAAACCCGATGGGTTTCGCTTTCGCTCTACCCATCCTACGAACTGACACTCATTTCCCCTTCGCCATCCTCTCCAGCTTCCGTTGCAGCGGCGCCCAATACGTTCCCGGGCGGAAGCGCTGCAGGAGGTCCATGAAGCGGGCGTCGTTGCCGATCAGGATGCGCGGCTCGTTCTTCTCGATGCCCCGGATGATGCGCAGCGCGGCGTTCTTCGGCGTGGTCTTCGCGGCGTTCTCGAACCGCTCGATCGATTGCGCGCGGCGGGCATTGTCGGTGACGCCGATTCCGGTCCGCGAATTGCGCGCGATCGCGGTGGCGACGCCGCCGGGGTGCACCACCGACAGCCTCACCGGACTGCCCGTGACGCTGAGCTCGTGCCGCACGCTCTCGGAAAAGCCGCGCACCGCGAACTTGGCCGCCGCATAGGCCGATTGCCCCGGCGGCGCGATGATGCCGAAGATCGAGGAGAGGTTGACGATGTGCGCCTCGGGTCTCGTCTTCAGATGCGGCAGGAAGGCGCGCGTGCCGTGCACCACGCCCCAGAAATTGATGTCGAACAGCCAGTCCATCTGCGCCTGGTCGATCTCCTCGAACGCGCCGAGCAGCGCCACGCCGGCATTGTTGACGACGATGCCGAGCGCGGGATGTGTAGTGGTCGCCTCGCTCGCGAATTGCGCGATGTCCTCGGGCTCGCCGACATCGACGCGATGCAGGCTGATCTTGCGCCCCGTTCCGATCTCGGCTGCCAGCGCTTTCAATCCGCCCTCGTCGCGATCGGCCAGCGCGAGATCGCAGCCGTGCTGCGCGAGCTCGATGGCGAGCGCGCGGCCGATGCCGCTGGCCGCTCCCGTGATGGCGGCGGCGCCCCGAATCGCAGTCATGTTTCCCCCGTCAAGTCGCGTCATGCGGAACTTCGATTTACATTTTTTCATATTGGAACCGAACCGCAAGCGGATTGGCTCCTTAACATTCGTTACGCAAGCAAGCATTGGGAGCCGCCGATGGGACAAGCACAACCATTTCGTGCAACAGCGCTGATTGTCGAAGATGACGTCATGCAGCGGGAGATGCTCAGTCTTCTGCTTGAAGAGAGCGGCTATCAGGTGATCCAGTGCGAAAGCGCCGAGGCGGCCGAACGCGTCCTCGACAAGAACGCCGGCGCGCTCTGCCTGATGATGACCGACGTCCAACTCGCCGGCCGCATGAACGGCGTCGAGCTCGCGCACGTCGCCAAGGATCGCAACCCCAAGCTCGACGTCGTCGTCACCTCGGGCCGTCCGTTAAAGCAGCCCTTGCCCGACGGCGCGAAGTTCTGGGCCAAGCCCTGGGCGCCGCTCGACGTGCTCCGCGAGGCCGAGATCGCGCAGCTGTCCTGACGACTGTCCGGCCGCTTTTGCGAAGCGAGGGGCGGTGATAAGGTCGGCCCATGACCTGGTCCTTCCTGCTCACCTCGCTCATCGTCGTCGCTTCGCCCGGCACCGGCGTGCTCTACACGCTGGCCGCCGCGCTCACCCGCGGCTCGCGTGCCAGTATCGCGGCGGCGTTCGGCTGCACGCTGGGGATCGTGCCGCACATGATCGCGGCGATGCTCGGTCTTGCCGCCGTGCTCCACACCAGCGCGCTCGCCTTCGCCGCCTTGAAATGGTGCGGCGTGGCGTATCTGCTCTACATGTCCTGGCAGGCGCTGCGCGAGACCGGCGCGCTCGCAGTCGAGGGCAAGATCGCGGAGCGGTCGAATGGCCGCGTCATCGCGACGGGCTTCCTGATCAACATCCTCAATCCCAAACTGTCGATCTTCTTCCTCGCCTTCCTGCCGCAATTCATCGCGCTGGATGAGGCCCATGTGCTGGCGCGGATGCTGGAATTGAGCGGCGCCTTCATGGCGATGACCTTTGCGGTGTTCGTCGTCTATGGCCTCTGTGCCGCCGCAGTGCGCGAGCGCGTCATCTCCCGTCCCGCCGTCATGGCCTGGCTGCGCAGAAGTTTCGCCGCCGGCTTCGCCGCCCTCGGCGCCAAGCTCGCGTTTGCGGAGCGGTAGGTCTCTTCAACCCTTGGAAAGGTCGTCATGCCCCGGGCTTGTCCCGGGCATCCACGTTCTTCGAGCTGCGCGATAAGTCGTGGATGGCCGGGACAAGCCCGGCCATGACGCTGTCGGACCATCTACACTTCCAACACGCACCCAATAAAAAAGCGGGCCTGCGCCCGCCATCTTCCGCTCGATCCTGCCCGACGCCCGGGCGGAGCGAAACTCCACCCGGGCAAAGAGAAAGAAGCCTCGTTACTTCTTCTTCGCCGCCTTCTTGGCCTTCTTCGCCTTCTTCTTCGCCGCCTTCTTCGCTTTCTTAGCCATAGTATCCTCTTCAGGTTTAATGGTGGAACGCGACACGAGGGATGCTCGGCGGAGGGCCAGCCTCGCAACATCCTCGACGACAAACTCAGCAGATTCGGAGGCGCCTGCCCCGCGTCGTCACATCCGTGTCATCGTGTTATCCACAGCTCAGATGCATTTTCGGGTGATTTTTGGCCGCGAATCCGCATCGCCGTCGGGGACGCCTTCGCCGGCAACAGGCTTAACGATCCGACAATTGCCGCGCGTCGTTCAGGAATCCAAAACCAAAGGCGCAGTTTCGCAAGTCGCAGTGAGACTCCATTAAGCGCAACCCGCGCATTGTCCCGGCAAGAAAACGGGGATGGGTCATGGACGGACGGCTGCCAGGGACGGGGGGCGGGACGCTGCGCGTGCTGCACGCGCCATGCTGAACGTACCGACATTGTGGACGGTCTTCGTCGTCAACTTCCTGGCGCTCGGCGTGATCTGGGCCTACGTGACGCGCTCCTATCCAAAATTCGCGGCCGCGCGGTTCTGGATGGCCTCGTCCTTCGTCGGTGCAGCCGGCGCGATGACGGCTCTTGTCCGCCTGTTCGTTGCGTCTCCTCTTCCGCTTCTGCTTGGCGCCGGCGGCGTTATTGCCGCGAGCTGCCTCGCTGCCATGGGCATTCAGCGCTTCTATGACCGCCCGGTCTCCTGGCGCCTCATGATCGCGACGGGGTGCTTGAGTCTTACCGGCGTCGTGGTGTTCATGGTCGGCTTCGACCACATGCAGCTACGCATGCTCAGCTACACGTTCGGTCAGGCCCTGCCGCTGGTCCTGGCGCTGTGTCTGCTGTTGTCGCCGGAAGGCCGCGTCAGTCCGGGTGCCCGGCTGTCCGGCATCGTCATCCTCAGCATCCTCGCGATCCTGCTCGCGCGCACGGTAGGCAATCTGCTCGGCCACGATCTCTCGGCGCGCGCCGGTGGCCAGGCGCATGCCGTCATGGTGCTGGGCCTGCTATTCCTGTCGATGACGCTCAATTTCGGCTTCCTGCTGATGGCGATGGACAGCTTGCGCAATGAGGTCGCCGACCTCGCGCTGCTCGACGATCTCACCGGCGTCGCCAACCGGCGGCATCTGCTCCAGCGCCTGACTGAGGAATGCGCTCGCTCGGAGCGCAGCGGCGAGCCCTTCTCGCTGCTGGTGATCGATCTCGACGGCTTCAAGACCATCAACGACACCCACGGCCACGCCGCGGGCGATGCCTGCCTCAAGCACTTCACCCTGATGGCCCAGACGCGCTTGAGGCCGGGCGACATGCTCGCCCGCACCGGCGGCGACGAGTTCTGCATCGTGCTACCGTCGTCGTCGCTGCGCGAAGCTGCCGCGATCGCCCGCCGCGTGCTCGACGTGTGCCGCCAGGATGCCGCGACCTGTACCGGCGGCGACATTCCGATCGCAATCTCGATCGGCGTCGCGCAGTGGGATCGCGACATCGGTCAATTTCCGGACCGCCTGATCGCGCATGCCGACCACGCGCTCTACGCCGCCAAGAAGAACGGCAAGAACGACTTTGCCGTCTACGATCCGGCGCCGCCGCTCTCGCCCGCGCCGATCGGTCCCGGCGAGCCCGCGCGCCATTTCGCATAGAGCTGTGCTACGTCAGGGGCCGTGACTCACCTCGCCATGATATCTCGCCTGCTCGCGGCCATTCTCGCCGCACTGTTTCTGGTCGCTCCCGCCATGGCCGAGGACGCTGAGCTGGCAAAGCTCGCGCGCGCCTCCGGCACGCCCGATATTCCCGGCCTGAAGATGGTGTGGCTGGCGCCTTGGGGCGAGGTCGCCAGCGCAAGGCCCTGGCGCAACATCATCGTGCACCAGACCGAGGGGCCGGCCGGCTCGGCGCGCGGCGGCGCACAGGCGCAGGCGAAGAACCCGGCCCGGCGTGGCGTCACGGTCTGGGTCGAGACCGACGGCACGGTCTATTGGGCGGTGGCGGAGAACCTGGTGCCGACCCATGGCGACGGTGCCAACCGCAACGACAGCAAGTATATCGACAACCGATCGACCTATCGCCAGGTCGTGGGCGACAATTCGATCGGCGTCGAGTTCGCCGGCAATTTTCCCGACGTCGCGGCCGGTCCGACCGACGCGCAGGTCGCCGCCTGGAAGATCCTCGTCAAGGTGCTGCGCGCGCGCTACGGCATCCCGCTCGACCGCGTCTACGCGCACAATTGGATCGACTACAAGGACGCCCGCTATTGCGAAGGCTGCTGGCTCGCGACGCTGGCGCGGGTTTGGGGGGAGTAGGTTGCGTCATTCCGGGGCGCGCCTCTTGGCGCGAACCCGGAATCAACTCGTCCACCAACTCTGCGATCCCATGGATTCCGGGCTCGCGCTACGTGCGCCCCGGAATGACTAAACCGGCTGCGCCATCCAGCCGAACAATCGCCGCATCAATCCCGGCCGTTGCGGCAATTCCGGCGGCTCATCTGCTGCCAGCACGCGTTTGAAGAAGTACTCCAGGAACACCATGTCGTTCGGCTCGGTGACGGTGAATGTCTCCTCGCCAAAGAACACGCTGTAACTATAGAAGAACGGGCCCATCAGCGGGATCGTTGCCGTGCCCGCATAATCCTTCGAGATCACGAACTCCGACGGCTCGAGCCCGTGCTCGCGCATCGCCTGCTCGACCAGCGGCAGCTTGCGCATGAACTGGGCGGAAAAGCCGCCGACGGTGGATTGCAGGATGATCGACACGGTGTTCGTCCCATCGATGCTTGTCGGTTCGATCATCTTGGGTCGGTCGGCCGGCAATGTCGGTTCAAGGCGGGCAAGCTCGCTTGCGCCATGAGCGCTGCGAGCAAACGTGGCGCGCCACCACAAACAAAAAAGCCGGCGTTGCCGCCGGCTTTTGTCTCTCTTCGATCCGCCAATTCCTGGCGCCGTCACGCCCCGCTTAATGCGCGGCTTCCAGCGCAGCTTGTTCCTGCCTTGCGATCGTGCCCTTGACCGCGGACTGCACCTTCTCGAAGGCGCGGACCTCGATCTGGCGGACGCGCTCGCGCGACACGCCGAACTCGGCGGCAAGGTCTTCCAATGTCATCGGCTCATCGGCGAGGCGGCGGGCCTCGAAGATGCGGCGTTCGCGCGGGTTGAGCACGCCCATGGCGCCGTTCAGCGCGTCACGGCGGTGATCATACTCCTCATGCTCCGCCATCATGGCTTCCTGGTTGGGCGTATTGTCGACCAGCCAGTCCTGCCATTCGCCGGCTTCGCCGTCGTCACGGATCGGCGCGTTGAGCGAGGCATCACCGCCGAGGCGGCGGTTCATGTCGATCACGTCCTGCGCCGTGACGCCAAGGCGCTTGGCAATGGTCGCGACCTGGTCGGGGCGGAGATCGCCTTCGTCCAGCGCGTTGATCTTGCTCTTCGCCTTGCGCAGGTTGAAGAACAGCTTCTTCTGGTTCGCGGTGGTGCCCATCTTCACGAGCGACCAGGAACGCAGGATGTACTCTTGAATCGACGCCTTGATCCACCACATCGCGTAGGTGGCGAGACGGAACCCCTTCTCGGGTTCGAATCGCTTCACCGCCTGCATCAGGCCGACATTGCCTTCCGAGACGACCTCGGAGATCGGCAGGCCGTAGCCGCGATAACCCATGGCGATTTTGGCCACGAGGCGGAGATGGCTGGTGACGAGTTGGTGCGCCGCGTCGCGATCGTCATGCTCGCGCCAACGCTTGGCGAGCATGTACTCCTGCTGGGGCTCCAGCATCGGAAACTTGCGAATCTCGGCGAGGTAGCGAGAAAGGCCGGATTCTCCATTGAGGACCGGCAAAGCAGCGGTACGGGCCATAGTGCGCCCTCCAAAAGGTTCAGGCCCCCGATAGCGGCGGGCCAGGCAGACGACCGCTGTGTCAAAGCCGGCCGGGCTGCGATGTTCCGCGTTGGTGATTTCAACGCAGGCGCAATATACCCCATGGGGGGTCGAAAAGGGAAGGATTGCTGACGTCACGTCCCCGTGTGGCAGCTATAACTTTTTGTAATGTAACGCTTTTCTTAAGGCCGCTGCGTCATTGCGCCGCTTTCAGGCAGTTTTGGAGGAGAAGCAAATCCTCCGGCAGAGGGGCTTCCCAGTGGAGTAGTTCTCCCGTCCTCGGGTGCTTCAATACCAGCAGGTAAGCATGTAAGGCCTGCCGCCCCAGCGCCGCCAAAGCTGCCTGCGATTGGGGGCCGAGCTGGTTCGCCTTGGTCTTGAAATGCGGGCCATAGACGGCGTCGCCCATCAGGGGATGGCCGATATGGGCGAGGTGGACGCGGATCTGGTGGGTGCGCCCGGTTTCGAGCTCGCAGGCGAGCAGGGCGGCGACGCCCTTGCCGTCGGGGCCCGCGAAACTCTCCAGGATCTCCCAGTGGGTCACGGCCTCGCGGCCGCCCTGGCGCACCGCCATCTTCTCCCGCGCATGGGGATGGCGGTCGATCGGCGCGTCGACCGTGCCGCGATGGCGGTGCGGCACGCCCCAGGCAAAGGCCATGTAGCCGCGCCGCATCTCACCGGTGCGGCCGTGGTCGGCGAACTGGGCGGACAGCGAGGCGTGGGCGAGGTCGTTCTTGGCGACCACCATCAGCCCGGTCGTGTCCTTGTCGAGCCGGTGCACGATGCCGGGCCGGCGCACCCCGCCGATACCCGAGAGCGAAGCGCCGCAATGGGCGATCAGCGCGTTCACCAGCGTGCCCGTTTCGTGACCGGCCGCGGGGTGCACCACCAGGCCCTTCGGCTTGTTGATGACGATGATGTCGTCGTCCTCGAACACGATGTCGAGGGCGATATCCTCGCCTTGCGGTTCCGCGGGCGAGGCCTCCGGCACGTCGATTGTGATCGTATCGCCGGATGCGACGTGATAAGCGGGGTCGCGGACCGCGGAGGCCCTCAGGCTTACCGCACCCGCCAGGATCAGGGCTTTCAGCCGCGATCGCGAGAGGTCGGTGAGGTGCGCCGCCAGCACGCGGTCGAGCCGGGCCGAGCCCTCGTCGCCGCCGACCACGACCTCCAACCGTTGCGCTGACCCAGAGCTTTCCATGACGACGTCTGATACCGCTGTTCCCGAACCGACCCCCGAGCAGGCCGCGCTGTTCGCGCGGGTACGGCGGATGATGCTGATCGCGGGGTTGACCACGGCGCTGGCATTTTGCGCCGTGCTGATCGCGGTGGGCTACCGCCTTTTCAAGTCGGAGGGAAGGGCAGTTGAATCCGCGACCGACGTCACCGCCACCTTGCCCAAGGGCGCCAAAATCGTCGCGACCGGGGTCGCCGGCGACCGCCTCGTGATCACGCTCGATCTCGGCGGCGTCACCGAGATCCGCACCTTCGACGCCCATACGTTGAAGCCAGTCGGAAAGCTGAAATTCGCCAATGAGCCGTGAGGCGGCGCGATCTGGGGATCGTGCCCGGTCCACATTGTCTTGCCGCGCAACTTCTGATTTAGCTCTTGCAGGGAAAGTTGGGGCCGGGACCGAGGAATGGGGCGCATCAAGTCACTCGTTGTTGCGATGACATTCGTCGTCGCATCGCTCGGCTGTGCTGGATTTGCGGCGCTTGCAGAGCCGGCCAAGCAGCCGGCACCTCCCGCCAAACAGGCTGGGCTCGCAGCTCCGGCCAAGCAAACCGCAGCAAAAGCCAAGCCGACGGGTTCGCGGAACGCCCGGCTCTATTTCCTGCGCGAGAAGGGCATTTTGGGCCCGATCGGCGGGCTCGCCGCCTCCATCGAGATTCTGATAGATGGCAAGTCCGCCGGAAAGGTCGACATGGGGACGTTCTTCGTCGTCGACCGGCCGCCGGGCGTCACCAAGATCGCCACCCGCATGAAGCTGTCGATGGCGGATTACGAGATCGAAGTCCCGATCGAGGCCGGCAAGACCTACTACTTCGGCGTCGGCACCCGGCGTGGCGGCGCCCCCGTGCAGGACCTGCTTAATCAGGCGGTCGCGGGCAGCAGCGGCGAGCAGATCGGCTCGTCATCGCCCTTCAAGGCCTCTTTCGCCGGCGCGGGTCTGTTCCGGTTTGAGCCTGCCGCTGGCGCCGCCGCGATCGAGAAACTGAAGACGCCGTGAGTGCTGCTGGCGGTTTGCGAGGCGCCTGACAAGGCCGTCGCGCATTAAGCCTCAACCGCACTCATCGTGATATTCGGCACTTTCGCACCCGATCGAGGCTTGCCGCCATCCAAATTCGCGGCTATGTCCTCTCCCTCACGCTCCCTTCGTCTAGCGGTTAGGACGCGGCCCTCTCAAGGCTGAAACAGGGGTTCGATTCCCCTAGGGAGCGCCAACAACCACTCATTTGCGAACCCGGGCCGCCTCGGCTGGCCAAGACTTTTTTTGCCGACCGGATTGCCTGTCGCGGCAAGACCGTGTCGCTTGAGTATGCGACCGGCTGATCGCGCAAAGGTCAGGCCAATCGACCTTCCTTCATTGCCTCTGCCCTTGATAGAACCGGACCCGGTAATCATGCGGCAGCACGTTGAGGCGGCGGCGGAACGCGCGGCGCAGATGCTCCTCGCTCTGAAAGCCTGAGCGCGCGGCGATCTCCTTGATGGGAGAAGCGGATTCTTCCAGCGCGCGGCGGGCGGCCTCGACGCGAAGCTCTTCCACCGCCTTGCCGGGCGTGCGGCCGGTCTTCTGGCGAAACACCCGCGCGAAGGTGCGGGGGCTCATGCCGGCTCGCTCAGCCAGCTTCTCGACACGCAGGTCGCCGCCGAGATTGTCTTGCATCCAGTTCGATATCTTCTCGAATGCCCGGTCATCAGAGGCCTGTAGAGACAACGGCACGCTGAATTGCGCTTGCCCGCCGGGCCGCTTCAGGAACACGACCAGGCGGCGCGCGATGCGCATGGCCTCGCGATGCCCGAGGTCGTCCTCCAGCAGCGTGAGCGCGAGATCGATGCCCGCTGTGACGCCTGCCGATGTCCAGATGCCGCGGTCATGCACGAAGACCGGATCGACCTGCACCGAAACGTCCGGGTATTTTTCGCGCAGCAGGTCGCAGGAGCCCCAATGGGTGACCGCGCGCCGCCCGCGCAGCAGGCCGGCTGCGGCCAGGACGAACGTGCCGGTGCAGACCGAGCAGACGCGTCTGGCCTTCGGCGCGGCGAGCCGAAACCAGTCGATCAGGGCCGCCTCCGCGGCCGCACGATGAACGCCGGGGCCGCCGCCGACGATGAGGGTGTCAATATTGCGGAGGTCGCAATCGGCGAGCGCCGACGTCATTACTTCAAGGCCGGACGAGGTTTTGACCGGTCCGCCCTTCAAGGAGCAGGTCTGCCAGACATAGGGAGCACGTCCCGTCTGCGATGTTTCGCAGGCCAGCTCGAAAGCCTGCAGCGGCCCGGCGAAGTCGAGCAACAGACACTGGTCGAACAGGACGAAGACCACACGGCGGGCGGCCGAACGGGCCATTGGCTGCGCCTTTGTCATGGGAAAGGCTCGACACAAAAGTCTTGGCAGGAATTGCGCGTATTATGACATTTTGGCAAACGGCCTCTGCTGTCAACATCGTTTCATAAAACGGTGGAGGCGCGGCATGTCCGGCAAGCGGATCGAGATCGGAATTCTGTACTATCCGGGGATGACCCAGCTGGATGTCACCGGGCCGTTCGAAGTGTTTGCCCGTCTGCCGAACGTTCGCATGCATCTCTTGTGGAAGCGCATCGAGCCCGTCGTCAGCGACGTCGGCCTGCCGTTGCTGCCGACGACGACCTTCGCCGATTGCCCGGAGCTTGACGTATTCTGTATCGGCGGCGGCCCTGGGCAGGTCGCCACCATGGACGATGACGAGGTGATCGCATTCGTTCGCGACAAGGGTGGATCGGCGCGCTACATCACGTCGGTTTGCGCCGGCTGCCTGATCCTCGGGGCCGCAGGCTTGATCGACGGATACAGATCAGCCTGCCATTGGTTGATGAGCGACCAGCTTGCCGCCTTTGGCGCCATCGCCGTCGACGAACGCGTCGTAGTCGACCGCAACCGCATTTCCGGCGGCGGTGTCACCGCCGGTATCGATTTCGGTTTTCAGGTCGCCGCTGAACTGTGCGGCGAAGAGGTTGCGAAAAAGCTCCAGCTGATGCTGGAATACCAGCCGCAGCCGCCGTTCGATATCACCGTGCAGAATGCGCCGCGTGAGCTGATTTCCGGCATGCGCCGCGAAGCCGAGCCTTGGTTGCAAAAGCGCGCAGCCGCGGTGCAGAAGGCGGTCTTGAAACTCAAGGCAAAAGCGACGGCAGCTTAAGCTCGTTCGCGACAGGGAGGAAAGCCACAAGCGCCATCATTGGAAAGGTGTTCGCATGATCTGGCACGGCCGCATCGCTAGCCTTCTCGTCGCCGGGACTTTCATCGCAACTTTTCCGGCCGCTCGCGCCGCCGAACTCTCGGGAGGCGTGGTCCGGATCGGCATCATCAACGATCAGGCCGGGCCGCTGTCCGACCTGTCGGGATCGGGCTCCGTCACGGCGGCCAGGATGGCGGCGGAAGACTTTCAGAAACTGGTGCCGTCGATCAAGGTCGAGATTCTGACCGCAGACCACCAGAACAAGCCCGATATCGGCGTCGGCATCGTCCGCAAATGGTTTGACGTCGACGGCGTCGATATGGTCGCCGACGTGTCGAATTCGGCCGTGGGACTGGCGATCCAGTCGCTCGCGCGCGACAAGAACAAGATTGCGGTCTATTCGGCGGTGGCGACCACCGAACTGACCGGCAAGCAATGCTCGCGAACCGGCCTGGCCTGGCTGCACGATTCCTACAATCTGGTGTCGGGACCGATCCGCACCCTGGTCAGCCAGGGCTACGACACCTGGTTCTTCATCGCGGCCGATTACGCGTTCGGCAAGAACATGGTGTCGGAGTCGCAGCGCGTGCTGGCGGCGGCGGGCGGCAAGTCGCTCGGGGCGGTGTATCACCCGATCGGCAACGCGGACTACAGCTCGTTCATCCTGCAGGCGAAGGCGTCCGGCGCGAAGGCGATCGCCTTCGCCAATGCCGGCGACCAGCTGGTCAACCTGATGAAGCAGTGGAACGAGTTCGGCATGAACACGGGCAGCCAGAAGCCCGTGGCCGAACTCATGTTCGACACCGACGTCCATGCCATGGGCGCGAAAATCGCCAAGGGCCTGACCACCCTGACGGCATGGTACTGGGCGCTAAATGACGAGAGCAGGGCATTCGGCCAGCGCTTCTTCAAGCTTCGCAACGCCATGCCCACGGCGCCGCAAGCCGCGGTCTATTCCGGTGTCAGCCACTATCTGAAGGCAGTCGCTGCCGTGGGCACGGATGCGACGGATTCGGTGCTGGAGCAGATGCGCTCGACGCCCGTCGACGATTTCTACGCACGCGGCGCGAGGTTGCGCGAGGACGGCAAGCTCGTGCACGACTTCTACCTTGTGCAGGTGAAGGATCCGTCCGAGGTCAAGGCTCCCTGGGAATACTATAACGTGCTCGAGAAGGTCCCAAGCGGCGACGTCTACTCCTCGTTGACTGAGAGCGAATGCCCACTGGTCAAGCGGGTCAATTGAGAAGCTCGGCGCGCCAAACGGCTGATTGCCCCTACAGGAGAGTTCGCAGTTTTGTTCTGAGCGGCGCGCCCAAATCCTAAGCCATTGAAAAGTTGCGCCCTCTGGGCGACCATGGGAGCCGTGAGAGACCGCTCGGTTGGACGAATGGCCACGAGGCGGTCCGCGGAGGCGCTCGCGGTCCTGACATGGCAATCCTGATCCCTAGTCTGGGTTTCGCACGCTTCGACAGCCGCGGGGAGCTGCGGCTCGCAGAACGGCTCAAGGACTTCCTCGAAGAGAACGCCGTCGTCTGGCACAACCTTCCTGTCGGCCCTCTCAACCGGCATCCGGATTTCATCATCGTTCATCCCGCGAATGGCCTGCTCGTGCTCGAGGTGAAGGACTAGCGCCTGGACACGATCGTTGCGGCGGACAAGACGAAAGTCGAGCTGCTCACCAATCGTGGAGTCGTACGGGAGAGCAATCCGCTCGAGCAGGCTCGCAAGTATACGTTCGACGTCGTCCGCACGCTGGAGCGCGACGGGCAATTGCTGTTTCCGCCGGGCCATCGCTACATGGGCCGGGCCATCGTTCCGTTCGGTTTCGGCGCCGTCTTCACCAACATCACGCGCAAGCAGTTCGACCAGACCAATCTCAAGGAGGTGTTCTCGGAGCATCTCTGTCTGTTCAAGGACGAAATGACGGAGGGCGCGGATCCCGAGGAATTCCGGTCCAGATTGTGGCGCATGGTTCATCCGCGTTTCGGGGAGCCGCTCTCCATGCCGCAGTTCGACCGGCTGCGCGCACTGCTCTTTCCCGAGATCCGCATCCGACAGATTGCCCTGCCGCTGGACGACGCGACTGGCGATCCATCCGACCGCACGCTTGCGGTCATGGATATGCATCAGGAGCAGTTCGCGCGCAGTCTGGGCGAGGGGCATCGCATCTTTTCGCGGCGTCGCCGGATCGGGCAAGACCCTGATCCTGGCCTTTCGCGCCGAATATCTGGCACGTGCGGCGGCAAAGCCGGTGCTCATCGTGTGTTACGCCAACGGCATCGCCGGGCGGCTCGAGGATGCCATGCAGAGCAGGGGCGTTGAGAACCGCGTTCAGGTTCTCACCTTCCATTCCTGGTGTTACCGGATGCTGCGGACCTACGGGATTCCCACCCCGTCGGAGCGGGACTATCCGGACTATGCAGCGCGGCTGGCTGCGAGCGTGTCGGAGGTCGTGAAGGCGGTAGACCAAGGCCATATCCCGATGGAGCAGTACGACGCCATCCTCATCGACGAGGCGCACGACTTCGAGCCGCAATGGCTCGCGCTTGCGGCCAAGATGGTGAACCCGCGCACGAAGGCGCTGATGGTCGTCTACGACGACATCCAGGCCATCTACAGGGGACGCGAGCGTCCGGTGTGGAGTCAGCTCGGGATCGAGGCGAAGGGCCGAACGACCGTGTTGAAGGTCAACTACCGCAACACGTCGCAGATCGTGGCCTTTGCCCGCCGCTTCGCCGCAGACGTCATCGGCGCTCCCGGCGTCACCGCCGACGATGAGCACGCCATCCTGTTGCCCGAAGATGCTGGACGGCAGGGACTGGAGCCGGCCGTGCAGCGCTGCGTGAGCGTGGACGCAGAAGCTCACTGCGTCGCCGAATGGTTTCTCGACCGGAAAAAGGCCGGTTATGAGTGGTCGCAGATGGCGTGTCTCTATCCCGAGCATTGGATCGGCGGTCGGGTCGCGCAAATCCTTGCCAGGCACAACGTGCCGATCGACATGGCCAAGGACAATCGCAACAGGATTTCAGTCAAGCGCGTGGCCGTGCGGTTCTTGAGCATGCACACCGCGAAAGGGCTGGAGTTTCCTTGCGTCGCCATTGCCGGCTTGGGCTTGCTCGGCCGTCACGGTGAGACCGTCGAGGAATGTGTCCGGCTCACCTATGTCGGCGTAACGCGGGCGACGCACGAAGCGCTCCTGACCTATTCGAGCGAGTCGGCCCTGGTGCAGCGTCTGATCGCTTGACGAACGTCGCGCGGGCGCTCCCTTACGCCGTCGTGCCGTCGATCGAGCGGCGGATCACCCGCAGCACTTCTGCATTCGACAGGAACAGATCGTGGTTGATGATGCCCCAGCCTTCCTGGGAGGCGTCGACCACGCGCACGCCGAGCCGGGCGATGGCAGCCTTCTCGGCGGCGCCGACCCGGGTCATGCCACCTGCGATTTGGCCCGACAGCGCCAAAGCGCGATCGTTGGTCGCGGCGATCACAGTGATCTTGCCGGCGAGCGGACCGATCCGCTGGATCGCCGACGAGAACACGTCCATGTCGATATCTGGCGCGGCAAACACCACAGAGCCGATCTTGCCCGTGACGGTGTCGCCGTATCGCGAATAGAGCTGACGCAGGCTTTCGAGCGTCAGCATGGTTCCCATGCTGTGCGCAACGATGTGCACGCGGCCGGCGCTTGGCGCCGACACGAGCGCGGAGAGCACGCGTTCGAAATCGTCGCGGGACCACATCGCGCTGTCGCGGTCATAGGCGTAGTCGAACAATCCGGCCTTGGAGGGCCAGGAGAACGCCATGGTCCGGCCGCGGAACTTGATCCCGTCGGAGAGAAAGGCGGCATCCAGCACCGCCGTCTCGAATGTCTGCTTGAAACCGTGCACATAGATCAGCACGTCTCCGCTGCCGGCCTGCGCAGCGAGTTCGCCAACGTCGGCCGATACCGGCTCGACCCGATCAAGGCGCCAATTGCCCAGGCCAACCGAAGCGAGGGAAAGACGGCTCTCGTCCGGCGCCACCAGCTTTGCCCGTGCCACCGTCATGCTGGTCGCGCGCTCCGGCCCGAACCATGGTTTGGCACGAGCGCCGTTGACGGGCTTGCGCGTGGTGGTGACGAGCAATGTCGGTTCGACGGAAAGGGACGAGGCGTCGAAGCGTGCGCCGGTCGCACCCAAGCCGGCGCATCCACCGAGCGCGAGCGCACTCCCGGCCGACACAAAGCCGCCGAGGAACGCGCGGCGCGAAATGGAATGACGGGAGTCGTGTTGCAGAAGACGTCGGACGATCACACGGAACCTTTGGGAACTTTGCCCACCACAATGCCGCCCCGCCTCGCTCACTGAATGACAATGGGGGCAAGAAGACGGCAGAACCGTCTCTGCGACTGCTGGTTCAGTCAGGGTGTCCGGACGAATGCCCCATCAGCCGATGATTTCGATCGAATGTAGCGCGCACCACTTGCGCAAGGCCTGCTCGGTTGCCTCCTTCTCGAAGGCATGCCATCGCTCGATCGCACGTCGTCGAGCGAGCAGGGCCTTGAACTTTAGATATGCGCGTCGCTTGCTGAAGAAATAGCGGACGTCATCAAAATCATCCGGCAGGAACTCGCGGGCAAAAGCGAGCACCAGGGGTTTGCCGAGATCGAGATCGCGCTTGTCGGGGAGCGGGATATATTTGTCTTCGCTCTCGATGTCATCAGGCAGTTCGTCGTCCAACTCTCCCGAGTAAAGAGGATTAGTCTGGTAGTAGATCTCCGCGGTCTGTTTACAGACGAAGGCGCGGAAGTCTCCCGTGCCGCCACCGGTACCGGTATTGGCAAACTCAAGGGCCGTCAGGATGCCATTGAACTTCACCGGCATCGGGTTGGGTCACCGTGTGCTCGCATTGGATCCATCGCTTTTAAGCCGGCTTCGCAAGACGCGACGGGTCTGGATATACTCATCCAGAACGCGGCGCCTGTCTTGAAGAATTTTCACGCCCCCAGCGCGATGTCGGCTGTGACGGGCTTTTGTCGCGCGCAATGCGCTCGATCACTGCCTGCCAAATGACCTTCCGTGCAAGCATGATGCGTCGGCCTCTGTGGAGGTGGTCGTTGCGCCCAGAATCTGCCTTGATACAAGTTCAGCGCGGAGGAGTTGCGACATGAACGGCTTGGTGATCTCTGGCGGTCGGGTGGTGGACCCCGCCAGCGGGATGGATGCCATCGGCGATGTAGCTGTCGTGGACGGCAAGATCGCCACGGTCGGCACAGATCTCGGCGGCGCCGAGCGGGTCATCGACGCCACCGGCCTCGTAGTCGCGCCGGGCTTCATCGACCTGCACGCGCATGGCCAGTCGGTGCCGGCCGACCGCATGCAGGCGTTCGACGGTGTCACGACCACGCTCGATCTCGAGGCGGGGGTGCTGCCGGTCGCATCCTGGTATGAGCGCCAGGCGCGGAAAGGGCGGGTGCTGAATTACGGCGCCGCCGCCAACTGGGCGTTCGCGCGCATTGGCGCGATGACGGGCTCCAATGCGGAGAGCTCGCTGGAGGCATTCGGCAATGCCATGCGCGACCGCCGCTGGATCGAGAACGTCGCGACCGATGCAGAGGTCGCCGGCATCCTCGAGCGCCTGTCGCGCGGCCTCGACGAAGGCGGCATCGGCATCGGCATCCTGAACGCCTACGCGCCGGGCGCCGGCGTTCAGGAGCTGACCGCGGTGTGCCAGCTCGCCGCCAAGCAGGACGTGCCGACCTTCACCCACGTCGCCTTCATGTCGCGCATCGATCCCGAAAGCGCGGCGGAGGCCTATATCCGCCTGATCGGCTATGCCGGCGCCACCGGCGCGCATATGCACATCTGCCATTTCAACTCGTCGAGCAAGACCGACGTCGAGCGCTGCCGCGTGCTGATCGCGAAGGCGCAGGCGCAGGGCCTGCCCATCACGGTCGAAGCTTATCCTTACGGCACTGGCTCGACCGTGCTGGCGGCGGCATTCTTCAGCGATCCCGAGTTCGTGGAGCGCAACGGCACCGGTTACGATTCGGTGCAGCGGGTGACCGACGGCCATCGCTTCCGCGACCGTGAGGAGTTGCTCAAGGCGCAGGCGGAAGAGCCGTCCTCGCTGGTGCTCTGGCACATTCTCGACACCGAGAACAACGCGCATCACCGCGACCTGCTCGACATGTCGGTGCTCTATCCCGGCGGCGCGATCGCCTCCGATGCGATGCCGTGGACGCTGCCAGATGGCTCGACCTACACCGGCGACGCCTGGCCGCTGCCTGATGATGCCACCTCGCATCCACGCTCGGCCGGCTGCTTCACGAAATTCATCCGCGAATGGGTCCGCGAGCGCAAGACCGTGTCGCTGCTCGAAGGCGTGCGCAAATGCGCGCTGATCCCGGCGGAGATCCTGTCGCAGAGCACGCCGGCGATGCGCGCCAAGGGCCGGCTTGCCAAGGGCGCGGATGCCGACATCGTCGTGTTCGATTACGAGAAGCTCTCGGACTGCGCCACCTTCACGGCGATGAATCGTCCTTCCGAAGGCGTGCGCCATCTGGTCGTCAGCGGTCAGCCGCTGATCAGCGACGGCATTCTCGATGTGGCTGCGCGGCCGGGCAGGCCGGTGCGCCGGCCCGTCGCCCGGGGCTGATCCATGCCGGTCCCCATTCTCCTGGTGACGGGCTTTCTGGGGGCGGGCAAGACCACGGTCGTCAACCATCTCTTGGCAAACGCCGAGGGGCGGCGCATCGCCGCCATCGTCAACGATTTCGGCGCGATCAACATCGACGCGGAGCTGATCGCAGGCGCGAGCGACGGCGTAGTCAGTCTCGCCAATGGCTGCATCTGCTGCTCGCTGGAGGGCGATCTCTTGCGCACGCTCTCGACGCTGCTGCGGCGCGATCCGAAGCCCGAGCACATCGTCATTGAAACCAGCGGCGTCGCAGATCCCGCCGACATCGTGCGCAATCTGATGGACCCGGTGATCCTGCGCGAGGCGCCGCTGGAGACGGTGCTCTGCGTGATGGACG
Source organism: Bradyrhizobium sp. CCGE-LA001 (assembly GCF_000296215.2). Lineage (NCBI taxonomy): Bacteria > Pseudomonadati > Pseudomonadota > Alphaproteobacteria > Hyphomicrobiales > Nitrobacteraceae > Bradyrhizobium > Bradyrhizobium sp. CCGE-LA001. Next base: position 1,498,823 of record NZ_CP013949.1, read on the forward strand.
CGACCGCTCCGCCGAGTGCCCTGGAGGATGCGCTGCACCGATCGCAGTTGCGCGTTGCCGACATCGTGGCGTTAAGCAAGCTGGACCTGGCGGAAGAGGGCGCGGGCCTGCGGATGCGCGAGGCGATCCGTGCGCAGCGCGTGCCTGCTGTAGTGGTCGACGCGCACCATGGCGAGATCCCTGCCGCGCTGCTGTTTCCCGCGCATGTCGATCGCGCGCCGACGCCGCGCGAGGTCGGGCCGCGACGGCCGGCGGAAGAGCGCTTCGAAACGCTGAGCTGGACCTCGAAGCAGCCGCTTTCGCTGCCGCGCCTGCAGCAGGCGATCGGCAAGCTGGCACCGAAGCTCGCGCGCGCGAAGGGCCTGTTCGAGACCGTCGAGCAACCCGGCCGCATGATGGTGTTTCAGTTCGCCGCCGGCCGCGCGACGTTGGCACCGGGTGAAGCCCCGGCGCCAGGCGTGCCGCGATCACGGATCGTCTTCATCGCCGAACTCGGCATGCTGTCACGGGCCGAGCTCGACGCGATCATGGAGGGCTGTGTTGCGAGTTGAAGCTGCAGCGCGTGCTGCGTCACGCGAATTGCGCGATGCCGTGGCCCACGGACCAGTTCTCCTTGGGCGCATCGAGCACGTTGACGAAGACGTCTTCGGGGCGGATGCCCGGGCTTTCGCCGAGCAGGTCCGCGATCCGGCGATACAGCGCCTTCTTCTGCTCTGCGGTGCGCGAGGCGAACACGGTGATCTGGATCAGCACCGCATCGTCGCTGCGTTCGACGCCATAAGCGTTGCCGCAGCGGAAATTCGCCGGCGCAAGCTCACTGATGGTCATGAATTGATCGTCCTCGGGCACGTTCAGCGTCTCGCGCATGGCCCGGTAGAGGTTGTCGAGGATCGCCTGCCGATAGGCGTCCGGTTTGCCAGCCCGCATCGAGATGTGGAGGAGAGGCATGAACTGGTCCCTTTGCATGCGAGTCCGGCCCGCCAGGGGCACAAGCGCCGGCGGTTTTCGGCCCATTGACGAAACTTGCTGTCAATCCCAATCTGTTTTTGACACGCTGTCTAGAAACCACGTTTTTGACATCGTGTCAAATATTTGCCCACACAGGAGGATATTTTGAGGCCGCGCGAGTTCGACCATGATGACGTCCTGCGCATCGCGTTCGAGCAGTTCTGGCGCAAGGGTGTGCGCGGCACCTCGCTGTCGGACATCGCGCGCGATGCCGGTGTCCAGCGTGGCAGCCTCTACAACGCCTTCGGCAGCAAGGAGGCGCTGTTCCTGACGGCCTATGAGCGCTATGCGGGCGAGTATCTCGTCACGCTGCGAAAGGCGCTCGGCACCGGTTCGTTGCGCAAACGCCTCACCGCGTTCTTCGATCTGACCATCACCAACTTCCGCGCCGGCTCGCCACCACGGGGATGTCCGACCACGCGCGGCTTGATGGAGCTCGGCGCGGCCGAAGGCGAAGGGCTCGACGAGGAGGTGCGTGAGGCTTTTGCGGGTCTCATCTCGCGCATCACGGCTCTCATTCAGGAGACATTGTCGGCCGGCGCCGAGCGCGGTGAATTCAGCGGCAACCCTGCGGCCGCGGCGCTGCACATCGTCACGGTGACGCGGGGTCTTGCCGTGCTCGAGCGTGCCTTCGACGACGAGCCACAACTGCGCAAGATCGCCGCCCATACGATCGACCTCGTGCTGAGCAAGAAGGGCGGTTAGTCAGGTGACGATATAGGAGAACGACGATCCCAGCGTTGGTCGCGCTGGGATCGCCTGGAGGTATCATGAAGGGCATCGAGCTCTGCGCCTCCACGCGATGTTGATAGCGCAAGGCCGCTCGCGATGCGACTAGAACCCGTCAAAGCTCAGCACAAGGCGAGAGCGTTGACCGCGCGCGTCGTCGCATCCTGCTTCCCGGAGCCCACGAACTGGCAAACGACGGATTCGAGCTCGCCCGGCTGCCGGCTGCGTGCTACCGTGAGCAGCCGCATCAGTTCCGTTTCGTCCTTCGACAGGCGGCGGCAGGACGGCGGCATGAAGCACAGCTCGCATGACCTGCCGCGGCGCAGGATCCTGACGAGCGCTGCGGCCCGCGCCACCAGCAATGCGCCGTCGGCGATATCAGGAGTTTCGTCGGCGAAACGGTAGGCCGCTTCCCAGCAATCGGACGCGCCGGTCGCATAGGCCGCTCCGATGAAGCGGAACAGCGATAGCGCAACGCGGGAAAACTGATCATAGCTCTCGACGCTGCGCGGCGTCGACAGCACCGCTTGGAGCGGGCAGAGCCGCGATTGCTCCGCCTCCGGGACTGCCACGGTCGTGCACGTGTCCTGCATCGCTGGCGGTCCTATCAGTGCAGCGTCGGACTGCCCACGAACCAGCTCTTCATGGCCTTGGTCCGATCATGCTCGAAAGTCCGGATGTGCCGGTCGGGCAGGATGAGACCCGCCATGCGGAAGATCGTTGCAAGTCCGCGCACGGGCGCGAGTGCCCAATCGGCCCCGACCGGCGGCAGCCAGCACTCGAACTGCTCGCGAACGACGTCGATGCGCTCCTGCTGGGCCGCGGCGATGGCCCGTAAGATTCCGTGCTCGCTGTCGGACATGCGCGGGCAGGTGGGACAGTGTACTTCGATCGCCGTATGCGCCGTGCACGCGAAGACCTCGATAATGGCTTCCAGCGAGAACACGGCGTCGCCGACGCGAAAATGATCGTACACCTGCTGGATATCGGCCGCGGTCGGGACCGCACCTCCGCTGCGCGCCTTTGCCCTGAATCCCCAGATGAACAGCCGCTCCGCCGCGCTCAGCGCAGGAAGGTCGAGGGATCTGATGTGTGTCGATTGGTGCATGGAGGCTCTGGCCTTCGGCTGCGCTCGCGCCACTTCTGGCGTTGGTGATCTGCGTCGATCGTTCTGCCAGAGCCTTCCGCAAGTCAACGCTCGGAGCGGCGATATCGAGGTCTTCTAGATCTAAAGAAGCCTGGAGCCCGGAAACAACCAGCCCTTGTCTTGAACGATTCCAAGGCAGGGAGTCCGAATGGTGCCGCCGTGATGCACATCTGGCGGGCGTTGCGGGCGAACTCCTTGCTTAAAACTTTGCTAAGGGGAGCACGATAAACTGACATATCAGCCCTCCGAATTCTTGTGAGCTCCGATGTTTTTCTCCCGCATCAGTTTCAAGCTGGTCCTGATTGTCGGCATCAGCCTCCTCGGCATGATCGTGCTGGCGCCGATCGCGCTTTCGACCCTGCGCACGCAGATGGTCGCCGACCGCCAGGCCAAGACGCAGCACATGGTGGATATCGGCTACGGTATCCTGGCGCACTATCAGAAGCTCGAGAGCGACGGAAAGCTCTCGCGCGATCAGGCCCAGGCCGGTGCAATGGCTGAGATCAAGGGCCTGCGCTACGACAAGGTCGAGTATTTCTGGATCAACGACATGGCCCCGAAGATGGTCATGCACCCGATCAAGCCCGAGCTCGACGGCAAGGATCTCTCCGGGATGAAGGACCCGGCCGGCAACGCGCTGTTCATGGGTTTCGTTGACGTCGTCAAGAAGCAGGGCGCGGGATTCTACGGCTATCTCTGGCCGAAGCCCGGCTTCGACCAGCCGGTCGGGAAGATCTCCTATGTGAAGGGCTTTGCGCCCTGGGGCTGGATCATCGGCACCGGCATCTATCTCGACGACGTCGATGCCGTCTTCCGTCAGAACGCGATGACGTTCGCCTACATATGCCTGGCGGTGCTGGTCGTGGTTCTCGGCGTGTCCTTCCTGATCGGCCGCAGCGTCACCCGGCCGCTGGCCCGGATCACGTCCCTGACCGAACGCCTCGCCGCCGGCGATGCCGCGTTCGACGTGCCCTATACCGATCGCCGCGACGAGGTCGGCGGGCTCGCCAAGGCGCTCGCCGTGTTCAAGGACAATGCATCGGCCGTCAGCCGGATGCATGCCGAGCAGCAGAAGCTGAAGCAGAAGGCCGACGACGAGAAGCGCAAAGCGATGGCCGACCTCGCCGGCAAGTTCGAGGCGAGCGTCCAGGCCGTCGTCCGCGACGTCTTCCACGAGGCGCGCGCGATGCAGCAGGCCGCGCAGGGCATGTCGGAGACCGCGAACAAGGCGACCGACCGCGCGAGCTTCGTTGCCGCCGCCTGCCAACAGGCTTCCAGCAACGTGCAGACGGTGGCCTCCGCCGCCGGCGAATTGTCGTCCTCGATCACCGAGATCAGCCAGCGCGTCGCGCAGGCCGCCAGCGTGGCCGACAAGGCCGCCGCCGACGGGCAGCGCACCAACGACACCGTGCAGGGCCTGGCTGCCGCCGCACACAAGATCGGCGAGGTCATCGACCTCATCAACCAGATCGCCTCGCAGACCAATCTGCTCGCGCTCAACGCCACCATCGAGGCGGCGCGCGCCGGCGAAGCCGGCAAGGGCTTTGCGGTGGTCGCGAGCGAAGTGAAATCGCTGGCGAGCCAGACCGCCAAGGCGACCGATGAGATCGGCGCGCAGATCACGGCGATCCAGGCCGAGACCAACGAGGTTGTCGGCAACATCGAGAGCATCCGCGCCACCATCATGGAGGTCAACGAGATCTCCTCATCGATCGCGGCCGCGGTCGAGGAGCAGGGCGCCGCCACCCAGGCGATCGCCCACAGCGTGCAGGAGGCCGCCTCCGGTACCGACCAGGTCTCGCAGAACATCTCAGGCGTCACCGACGCCACGGCGGAAACCGGCCAGGCTGCCGGCCTCGTGCTGCAATCGAGCGGCCGGCTGACGCAGAAGCTGCAATCGCTCGAGAACGAGGTCAGCACCTTCGTTGCGGGCGTGCGGGCGGCCTGATCGTCGCCGGTCGCGTCTGCCGTGACGTGGATAATTCGCCGCGTCACGACGCGTGCGGCTGGCTCGAAATTCCGGCCGGCGGGAGCGGTCATCGCGACCGGCTTTCCCGTCCTTGACGGCTGCGGTTAAAGTGGCGAAGCAGGACCATCGAACCTGCCGACCCGCGTCTGCCATCGCGGGCGTGGAGACCGCCGCATGTCGTTCAAGAAACTGCTGATCGCCAATCGCGGCGAGATCGCCATCCGCATCGCGCGTGCCGCAGCCGATGGCGGCATCACGACGGTCGCGATCCATCCTGCCGACGATGCGCTGTCGCTGCATGTGCGCGTTGCCGACGAAGCCATCGAGATCCCCGGCCGCGGTGCGCGGGCCTATCTCGACATCGATGCGGTGGTGAAGGCGGCGAAGGCAACCGGCTGCGATGCCGTGCATCCCGGCTACGGCTTCCTCAGCGAGAACGCCGCCTTCGCGAAGGCTTGCACTGAAGCGGGCGTCGTCTTCGTCGGGCCGAAGCCGGCCGCGCTGGAGCTGTTCGGCGACAAGGTTGCCGCACGGCAGCTGGCAAAGCGCTGCGGCGTGCCGATCATCGCCGGCACCAGCGGGCCGTCCACGCTGGAGGAGATCACGGCGTTCTTTACATCCCTCGGCAGCAACGCGGCGATCGTGATCAAGGCGATGGCCGGCGGCGGCGGTCGCGGTATGCGCGTGGTCGAGAGCTCAGCCGATCTGGCGGAAGCCTATGCGCGCTGCCAGTCCGAGGCCAAGGCAGCGTTCGGCTTCGAAGGCGTCTATGCCGAGCGGCTGATCCGGCAGGCGCGTCATATCGAGGTGCAGATCATCGGCGACCATCACGGTGCGATCTCCCATCTCTGGGAACGCGAATGCACGATCCAGCGCCGGCACCAGAAGCTGATCGAGGTGGCGCCGAGCCCGTCGCTGAGTGATTCCTTGCGCAGCCGCATCATCGAGGCGGCGAAGCAGCTCGCCTTGGCTGCCTCTTACGACAATCTCGGCACCTTCGAGTTCCTGGTCGATGGCACTGCCGACGACAACTTTGCCTTCATCGAGGCCAATCCGCGGCTCCAGGTCGAGCATACCGTGACGGAAGAGGTGCTCGGTCTCGACCTCGTCCGGGCCCAGCTCGCGGTCGCGTCAGGCGCGACGCTCGCCTCGCTCGGTCTCGCGCGAGGGTCGATCCCGAAGCCGCGCGGCTATGCCATGCAGCTTCGCGTCAACATGGAGACGCTGGACGAAACAGGCGCGACGCATCCGACCGGTGGCGTGCTCGCCGTGTTCGAGCCGCCGTCGGGGCCGGGCGTCCGCGTCGATAGCTTTGGCTATGCCGGCTACAAGACCAGCGCCGCCTTCGACTCGCTGCTGGCCAAGGTGATCGTGCACACGTCGGGCGAGGCCTGGCACGATGTGGTCGCGAAAGCCACGCGCGCTCTGCGTGAGTTCCGGATCGACGGCGTCGTCACCAATATCTCCTTCCTTCAGGCGGTGCTCGCGCATCCCGATTTCAGGACCAACCGTATTGCGACCGATTTCATCGATCGCAACATCGCAAAGCTCGTGGAGGCGGCCGATGGCGCCGCTAAGCCGCTGTATTTCGCGGCGGCCGAGCGAAGCGGGCACGACACTGAGCCGCAGGTCGCGCAAGCGGTGCCGGAAGGTGCGCTGATGGTCGCCGCGCCCCTGCAGGGGACGATCGTCACCATCCAGGTGAAGGAAGGCGAGATAGTCCGGCCCGGCCAGCAACTCGCGGTGATCGAATCCATGAAGATGGAACATCTGGTCATGGCGGAGCAGGGCGGCCGGGTCATGAAGCTCGTTGCCGGCGACGGCGTCACGCTGCTGCACGGCGAGCCGATCCTCTATCTCGAACCGCTGGACGTCGCGGCCGATAGCGCGGCGGCGGAAGCCGACATCGATCTCGATCACATCCGTCCCGATCTTGCCGAGCTGATCGCGCGCCAGGCCAACACGCTCGATGCGAACCGGCCGGCTTCGGTCGAGCGGCGCCGCAACACCAACCAGCGCACGGCGCGCGAGAATGTCGCGCAGCTCGTCGACGACGGCTCGTTCATGGAGTATGGCAGCCTGGCGATCGCGGCGCAGCGCCGACGGCGCAAGCTCGACGATCTCATCAAGAACACGCCTGCCGACGGCCTCGTCATGGGCGTTGCCACCGTCAACGCTGAAAAGTTCGGGCCCGAAGGTGGCCGCTGTATCGTCGTGGCCTATGACTACACCGTGCTCGCGGGCACGCAGGGCCACATGAACCACAAGAAGATCGACCGCATGCTGACGCTTGCGGAAGACTGGCGCGTTCCATTGGTGTTCTATGCGGAAGGCGGCGGCGGCCGGCCCGGCGACACCGACCGGCTCGGCATGACCGGCCTCGACGGTCCCTCGTTCGTGCAGTTCGCAAGGCTCTCCGGTCTCGTGCCAGTTGTCGGCATCGTTTCCGGCTATTGCTTCGCGGGCAATGCCGCGATGCTCGGCTGCTGCGATGTCATCATCGCCACCAAGAACGCCTCGATCGGCATGGGCGGCCCCGCCATGATCGAAGGCGGCGGTCTCGGCGTCTATCATCCGGCCGAGGTCGGCCCTGTCTCGTTCCAATCCCCGAACGGCGTCATCGACATCCTGGTCGAGGACGAGGAGGAGGCGACAAGGGTTGCGCAGAAATACCTGTCCTATTTCCAGGGTACGGTGACGAATTGGGAGGCCGCGGACCAGCGCCTGCTCCGCCGCGCCATTCCCGAGAACCGGCTTCGCGTCTACGACATCCGCAGCGTCATCGATCTCGTCGCCGATAAGGACTCCGTGGTGGAGCTGCGCCGCGACTACGGCGCTGGCATGATCACCGCGCTGATCCGCATCGAAGGCAAGCCGTTCGGCCTGATCGCCAACAATCCGCGCCATCTCGGCGGCGCCATCGATGCCGATGCCGGCGACAAGGCCGCACGCTTCCTCCAGCTCTGCGACGCCTTCGATCTGCCGATCGTCTCGCTCTGCGACACGCCCGGCTTCATGGTCGGTCCGGAAGCGGAGAAGACGGCGATCGTCCGCCACGTCTCGCGCATGTTCGTGACCGGCGCGAGCCTCACCGTGCCGCTGTTCGGCATCGTGCTGCGCAAGGGCTATGGTCTCGGTGCGCAGTCCATGATCGGCGGCGGCTTCCATGCCTCGTTCTTCACGGCGGCTTGGCCGACCGGTGAGTTCGGCGGCATGGGCCTGGAGGGCTATGTCCGCCTCGGCTTCCGCAAGGAGATGGAGGCGATCGCCGATCCCGAGGAGCGCGAGACCTATTACCGCAACAAGGTCGCCGAGCTCTATGCCAATGGCAAGGCGGTCTCGATCGCCTCGGTGTTCGAGATCGACAACGTCATCGATCCCGCGGAGACGCGGCGCTGGATCATGGCGGGCTTGCGGTCAGTGCCGAAGCCGCCCGCGAGGACGGGGAAGAAGCGGCCTTGCATCGACACGTGGTGAGGGCAGTGCAGCAATAGCTGCGTCCCGGTTTCCCGATTGACATCCCCGCCTTTGGTGCCAGACTTTGCACAATAATACAGGGTGGAGACGTCCGCGATGGCCAGCCTCTCGGCCTCGAACCATGTCGCCCGTGTCTTGTCCGTCGCCGACCAAGTGGCCGACGTCGATGCCTCTTCGCGGATTGCCAACTCCTGGCGGCGCTGCCTCGTCAATCACAAGCTCGATCCCGCCCGCCAGGGCCCCCCGCAGACGCTGACCGAAGCCGAAATCCGGCATGCCGCCGAACCGATGGAGCAGCTGATCCGGCTCGCGACGCCGGAGCTCGAAAGCCTCGCGAAGGTCCTGCGCGAGGCCGGCTATTGCGTCAATCTCGCGGACCCCGGCGCAACCGCGCTGCTCAGCTGGCTGCCCGGCGCCGCCGATGCCGACATCTTCCTGCATTGGGGCGTCTATACCGGCTCGAATTTTTCGGAAAGCTGCGAAGGGACCAACGGGCTCGGCACCGCACTCGCGGAGGAGAAACCGATCCTGGTGCATCGCGACGAGCATTTCCGCGAGCAATGGGGCATCTTCTCCTGTGCGGTGGCGCCGCTGTTCGATCCAGCCGGCCGCATCGCGGGCGCGGTGAACATCACCTCCTGTCGTGGCGATCTCAGCCGCACCGCGCATCAGCTTGCGCTGGCGGTCACGATGGAGGCGACGCGTCGCATCGAAGGCGCGATCTTCCGCGACCATTTCCGTAACGCTGCGATCGCGCGTGTGCCGGGTGGTGACGGCGGCGACGGCCTGTTGGCCTATGACGAGGATCGGCGCGTCGTCGGCGCCTGCCGTTCGGCACGCGCCCTGCTGGGTCTCACTGACGGCACCATCGCATCCGGCATCGATCTGTCGCGCTACGTCGAATTCGACCATGAGGGCGTGCGTGGCTCGGATGGCGTCGTCGAGCTGCGCCGCGCCGACGGCCGTGCCTTGGGCCGGGGCCGTGTTGGGCCGCCGCTGCGCGCAAGATCGAGCACGCGGCCGCTGGCGCCGCGCCGAGATGCGCCCGTCGACCGCTTCGATGCGTTGCACCGGCTCGCCGGCGGCGATCCTGGATTGGTCAGAAGCGTGATGCGGCTGAGGCGCATCGGCGACCACAATTTGCCGGTGCTGCTGCATGGTGAGACCGGCGTCGGCAAGGACGTGTTCGCGCGCGCCATTCACGCGGCGAGCAATCGTGTGCGCAACAACTATGTCGCGCTGAATTGCGCGGCGATGCCCGAGAGTTTGATCGACGCCGAGCTGTTCGGCTACGAAGCGGGTGCCTTCACCGGTGCGCGGCGCGACGGCTCGAAGGGGCTGATCGTGCAGGCGGATGGCGGCACGCTGTTCCTCGACGAGATCGGCGACATGCCGGTCGCGCTGCAGACGCGCCTGTTGCGCGTCTTGGAGAACCGCGAGGTCTGGCCGCTCGGCGCGCTCAAGCCCGTCCCCGTCGACATCCGGCTGATCAGCGCCACCCATCGCGATCTCGGCCGCATGGCCGAGCAGGGCGCCTTCCGCGCCGATCTCTATTTCCGCCTGCGCGGCATGGAGGTGCGGTTGCCCGCCTTGCGCGAGCGCGCCGACCGCGACGACGTCATCCGCCAGATCGCGCGCGAAGAGGCGCCGGCCTGCCGCCTCTCGGATGACGCCTGGTCGCAGCTTGCGGCCTATCCGTTCCCCGGCAACATGCGCCAGCTCCGCCACGTGTTGCGGCTCGCCGGCTGCACGGCGGAGGGCGGTGTCATCACCGGTGCCGATCTCGATTTGCCGGCGTTCGGAAGGGCGGAGCCTGACCTCGAAGCGGCCGAGCGCGCCACGATCGTCGAGGCGCTGCGTAAGCACGGCGGCCGCGTCACCGACGCGGCGCGTACGCTGAAGCTGAGCCGTGCGACGCTGTATCGGAAGATCAAGGCGATGAAGATCGAGACGCCGCGATAGCGCTTAACCGCGTGCGGCAAGCGTTCATGCTGCGGAAGTGGAGTTTTTTACGGGCGACTGCAGATATCGTAGGGTGGGCAAAGCGAAGCGTGCCCACCTTTCGCTGCTATGTTGGTCGATGGTGGGCACGGCGCAAGCGCGCCTTTGCCCACCCTACGATGTCGGCGTGACCCTACGAAAAATCCGTCCAGATCAGATGCCGTGCGTCGATGTCGCCAATCGTCACGCTCTCGCGGATCTCCCGCGGCGTGTGGAAGTTGCTGCGCAGATACACCAGCGGCGTGGCCGCGGCGGAATGCGACGCGCTGCGGACCTCGCCGACGAAGATCGAATGCGTCGTCGTCTCGAATTCCTGCGCCAGCACGCAGTCGAATGCAGCGACCGCGTCCGTCAGCACCGGCGCGCCGGTCTCGCCCCGCGTCCACTGGCCGAAGGCGAAGCGATCGTCGCCATTGACGCCCTTCTGGCCGCTGAAGGTCAGCGCCAGCAGGGCATGATCCTCGTGCAGGAAGTTGATCGCGAAGGCGCCTTCCTCGCGGATGCGCGCATGCGCGCTGGCGTTGCGGTTGACGCAGACGATGAGCGACGGCGGATTGTCGGAGAGCGAGCAGGCCGAGGTCACGGTCAGCCCGGTGCGCTTGCCGTGCTCGGCGCCGACCGTGACCAGCGCAACCGCGCCGGCGCATTGGCGCATGGCCTGCTTGAAGTCTTTGGCGTCCACCGTCACGCGGAAATCTCCGAAACGAATGCGGGTGCGGCAACGATCCCGCCGCACCCGCATCAGGTCAAGCTGCCTTCTTCGCGGAGCCGAGATGCGTCAGGCGCGGCATCACCTCGTTCTTCAGCAGCGACAGCGAGTGGTGCCAGGCTTCCGCCTTGTGCTTGTAGTCGAAGCCGAAGACCAAGAGCACGCCGAAGCCGCCGACCTCGTCGTAGATCTTCTCGATCTTCTCGGCGACGGTCGCGGGCGAGCCGACGATCCAGTTCCGCTTCGCGCAATATTCGACGGTGACGTCGCTGTCGGGCACGTCGGGTGCGTGCTTCAGATAGTCCTTGAAGCCGAAATGGCCGAGCAGCGGCAGGAAGTATTCGCTCATCATCCGGCCCATCATGTCGCCGGTCGAGAGCTTCCAGGCTTCCTCGTCGGTATCGGCGACGAACACCTCACGCACCAGCCGCCAATCCGCACGGTTCGGCTTGCGTCCGGTCTTGGCGGCGCCGATCTCCACCGAATCCCAATGACTGGAGACATAGGCCGGGTTGAGGTTGAGGCTCATCGGAATGAAGCCGCGCTCCCCGGCGAGCTTCAGCGTGTCCGAGTTCTTCGACAGCCCGGCGACGCCGATCGGCGGATGCGGCGCCTGCAGCGGCTTGATGTGCGGCTTGAGGAAGTCGAACATCGTGTCCGGCTTGGTCACCGTCCAGAACTTGCCCTTGTGGGTGAACGGCGCCGGCTCGGTCCAGAGCTTCAGGATGATCTCCAGCGCCTCGCGGGTCATGTCGCGGTTCTGGCCGCTCATGCCGTCGACGTTGAACATCGCCCAGTCGCTGGGCAGGCCGCTCGCCGCGACGCCGAAATTGAGCCGGCCCTCGGAGAGATGGTCGAGCATGGCAACGCGGTTGGCGAGTTCGGCCGGGTGGTGATAGGGCAGGAGGAAGCCGCCCGGCCCGATGCGAAGCTTCTTGGTCTGCATCAAGGCCTGCGCGATCAGCAGGTCCGGCGTGGGGTTGGGTTCCCAGGGCGCCGTGTGGTGCTCGCCGACCCAGGCCTCCTGGTAGCCGAGCTCGTCGAGCCAGCGCATGACCTGCAGGTCCCAGTCGTTCCCTTCCTTCAGGCCGCACTCCGGCGGATGCGAAGGCATCGTGAAATAGCCGATCTCCATGGGTTTCCTCTCCACAATTGACGCGTCTTGTTGCGCGGTTCACGGATGTGAGTGGGAACGCTTCAGCAAGGGGTGTGCCAGCACGATACCGGTCCGATCATTCGAGAAAGGGCTGGTTTGCGGCGGCAATAGCCGATATCCCGGGACAGATTTGCAAGAGCTCGTCTCATTGTCGCGAGACGGCGTCTTGCCGGTGAGACGAGGATGCGTGTCGAGATGAGCGAACCCGCCTATGTTGCGGTGGACTGGGGCACCAGCAGTTTTCGCCTGTGGCTGGTCGATCGTGCCGGCGAGGTGCTGGCTGAACGCCGCAGCGGCGAGGGCATGCTGGCTGCGGTCAAGTCCGGCTTCCCCGCCGTGCTGCAATCGCATCTTGCCGCGATTGAGGCACCGGATCATCTGCCGGTTCTCGTCTGCGGTATGGCGGGCGCCAAGACCGGCTGGGTCGAGGCCGGTTATGTCGATACGCCCGCGCCGCTTGCGGCCGTCCTGAAGCAGGCCGCGCGCGTGCCGGGCGAGGGGCGCGACATCCGCATTCTGCCGGGCATCGCGCAGCGCGATGCAAAAGCGCCTGACGTGATGCGCGGCGAGGAGACGCAATTGCTCGGCGCGCTCGGCCTCGATGTCGCCGGAGAGGCGCTGGTCTGCATGCCCGGCACGCATTCCAAATGGGTTTGGGTGAAGGACGGCACGGTCGCGCACTTCTCCACCTTCATGACGGGCGAGCTGTTCAGTGCCGTCTCGCGCGAGACGATCTTGTCGCTTGCGGTCGCAGGCGCCGATGACGCCGAGGATGTCACGAGCTTCAAGGCGGCGGTGGTCGCCGCATACGAAGCTCCGGCCTTCGCCGCCAATCTACTGTTCACCGCGCGGTCGCGTCAGTTGCTGTTCGGCGGCACGCCGGCTGCGGCGCGCGAAACGCTGTCGGGGACCCTGATCGGTGCCGAGCTCGCGGCCGGTCTTTCCGGTCCTGTTCCGAAAGCTGGCGTCACGCTGATTGCCTCTGGGCGGCTCGCGGTGCTGTACCAGATCGCCTTCGGGGCGCTATCGATTGCCGTGCAGCCGATCGATGCCGATGAAGCCGTCCGCCGCGGCCTGTCGATGGCGGCAGCGGCGATCTGGTCGAAATGAGAGGATCACCGAGATGAGCGTTCCGTTTCCGCCAATGAAGCGTCCGCTGGTCGCGATCCTGCGCGGCGTCAAGCCCGAGGAAACCGAGGCGATCGTCGGCGTGCTGATCGAAGCCGGCATGACGGCGATCGAGATTCCCCTGAATTCGCCCGATCCGTTCCGCTCGATCGCAACAGCCGCGAAGCTCGCGCCATCAGGCGTGCTGATCGGCGCCGGCACGGTGCTGACGGCAGCAGATGTCGATCGTCTCAACGATGTCGGCGGCAAGCTCATGGTCTCGCCCAATGTCGATACCGAAGTGCTCTCGCGCGCGCATCAGCACGGCATGGTCACGATGCCCGGCGTGTTCTCGCCGACCGAGGCGCTGCTGGCGGCGCGCTCCGGCGCCTCGAGCCTGAAGTTCTTTCCGGCGAGCGTGTTAGGTGCGTCCGGCATCGCCGCGATCCGTGCGGTGCTGCCGGGCGGGGTGATGATTGCCGCCGTCGGCGGCGTCTCCGACCAGAACTTTGCGGAATACATCAAGGGCGGCGTGACCGCATTCGGGCTCGGCTCCAGCCTCTACAAGCCCGGCATGTCGGCCGCCGATGTCGCGGCGCGCGCCAAGGTGACGATCACGGCCTACGATCGGGCGATCGTGAAAGACTGAACCGGCAATAAACAAGCCGTGATGCCGTCACGGTCGCGCATTATCCTATCTTGCTGCACCAGCGAGATCAGGAGACCGACATGGCGATCAACAACGTGGCCGATCTGTTTGTGGCAACGCTCGAACAGGCCGGCGTCAAGCGCATCTATGGCATCGTCGGCGACAGCCTGAACGGCCTTACCGAGGCGCTGCGCCGCCGCGGCACCATCGACTGGATCCATGTCCGCCACGAGGAGGTCGCAGCGTTCGCCGCCGCCGGCGAAGCCGAGATGACGGGAAGCCTCGCCGTCTGCGCAGGCTCCTGCGGTCCCGGCAACCTGCATCTGATCAACGGCCTGTTCGATGCGCATCGCAGCCGGGCTCCGGTGCTGGCCATCGCAGCGCAGATCCCCTCGGCCGAGATCGGCGGCGGCTATTTCCAGGAAACTCATCCGCAAAACCTGTTCCGGGAATGCAGCCATTATTGCGAGCTGATCTCCGACCCGAGCCAGCTTCCTTTCGTGCTGGAGAACGCGATCCGCGCGGCAGTCGGCCTGCGCGGCGTTGCCGTCGTCGCCATGCCAGGCGACGTCGCTTTCCGCAGCCCGCCCAAGCGTGCGCTGTCGACCACGCGCGGCCTTGCGCTGGCGCCGCCTAAAATCGTGCCGCAGGCCGATGAGCTGAAGGCGCTCGCGGATCTCCTCAACGGCACTGAGCGCATCACCTTGTTCTGTGGCCGCGGCTGCGCCGGCGCGCATGCGCCCTTGATGCAGCTGGCCGAAGCCTTGAAAAGTCCGATCGTCCATGCGCTCGGCGGCAAGGAGCACGTCGAATACGACAATCCCTATGACGTCGGCATGACCGGCTTCATCGGCTTCTCCTCGGGCTATGCGGCCATGCACGCCTGCGATACGCTGGTGATGCTCGGGACCGATTTTCCCTACAAGCAGTTCTTCCCGACCGATGCGAAGGTCGCGCAGATCGACATCCGTCCGGAGAATCTGGGACGGCGCTGCAAGATCGATCTCGGCCTCGTCGGCGACGTCAAGCTCACCATCGAGGCGCTGCTGCCATTGCTCAAATCCAAGACGCAGCGCAAGCATCTCGACGACGCGGTCGCGCACTACAAGAAGGCACGCGAAGGGCTCGATTCGCTCGCCAAGGGTACGCCGGGCAGCAAGCCGATCCACCCACAATATCTCGCGAAAGTCATCAGCGACCATGCCAGCGATGATGCCGTGTTCACCGCCGATGTCGGCACGCCGACGGTATGGGCCGCGCGCTATCTGGACATGAACGGCGGCCGTCGGCTGATCGGCTCCTTCGTGCACGGGTCGATGGCCAACGCGATGCCGCAGGCGATCGGCGCGCAGGCCGCGCAGCCCGGCCGGCAGGTGATCTCACTGTCGGGCGACGGCGGCTTCACCATGTTGATGGGCGATCTGATCACACTGACGCAAGAGAAGCTGCCGGTGAAGGTGGTCGTGTTCAACAACGGCGTGCTCGGCTTCGTCGCGCTGGAGATGAAGGCGGCCGGCTTCGTCGACACCAATGTCGATCTGGAGAATCCTGATTTCGCCGCGATGGCGCGCGCCATGGGCATCTTCGCCAAACGCGTCGAGGACCCTGGCGAGCTGCCCGGTGCGGTCAAGGAGATGCTGGCGCATGATGGGCCGGCACTGCTCGACGTCGTTACCGCCAAGCAGGAGCTGTCGATGCCCCCGACGATCACGGCCGAGCAGGTCAAGGGCTTCAGCCTCTGGGTGCTGAGGGCGGTGATGAACGGCCGCGGCGACGAGGTGCTGGACCTCGCGAAGACGAATCTCTTGCCGCGATGATTTCGCCAAGCGGTCGGGTCACTTCTCCTCAACGGGGAGAAGTGATCGCCGATGGCGCGGTCTCAGCCGCGCTTCACCGACGGCGCGGGCAGGCGCTCCGGGCGGTTCTGAAAGCGCTGCCAGTGCAGCACGCCGCCGATCAGCAGCGCCGGGATGAAGCCGAGCACGATCAGGAAATGCGGCAGCTTCGCCGACGAGACGAATGCAATCGCGATGTCTGAGATCAACCAGAGCGCCGCGAATATCACCGCGAAATCCAGGCGCGGGCAACGAAGATGGTAGAACACGGCGGTGATGATCACGGCGGGCCCGATCGCAATGCCGATCATGACGGCCGTCAGCTCCGTCGGCGTCAGCGCGTCGAGCACCATGGAGGCCAGCAGCCAGAGTGCGGCGAACATGGCGATGATGTCGAGTGGATGCCGCAACAGAGTACCTCTTACGGGGACGCGCTATCGTTGTGGCCGGAACCTTGGCCGTCAAGTAAAATACGCTTATTCCTCGTCACTTCCAGGCGTTGGCCGCAGCATGAAATGACCGAAGGCTGTGGCGATCGGCTTCGCCGCATCGTCCTGCCAGGCCCGCGCCTCGAAGGCGACGATGCGCCGGCCTTGCTTCACGATCGAGACGTTGGCGAAGGTGTCGAGCGCGCGTCCGGAGCGCAAGTAATTGACGGTGAGGCCGATCGGCTTGGGCGGTGCGGCTGCGCCCAGCTCGCGTGCCACGCCGATGATCGCGGTGGTCTCGAGGAAGGCACCGGTCATGCCGCCATGGATCGCGGGCAGGATCGGGTTGCCGATGATCTTCGGCGAGAACGGCATCGTCAGCGTGCCGTCGTCGTTGACGCGGATGCCGAGACAGCGCGCGAACGGGCTGTTCGCGAACGGGCCATCCGGATCCTCCGGTGCCTCCAGCGTCGGGATGTCGCGTGCATCCATCCGGCGGTCGGAGAGCATGTTGGTGCGGTTGGCGCCGATCATGAAGCAGGCGGTCGCGGTCGCGACCGGATCGTCCTCGGAGTCCTGATAGGCGGTGGAGCGCACGAAGGCGATCGAGCGCGTGGTGCGGTAGCAGACCGAATGCGCCTTGATGTCGAAGCCGGGCGTCGCGGGCTTCTGGTAGTCGATGCGCAGGTCGAGCGTCGCGATGGCGCGCGTGCCGTCGAGCGCAAGCTGCACCGCCATGCCGCAGCTCTCGTCCAGCATCGCGGTAACGACACCGCCATGCAGAACGCCAGTCTCGGTGTCGCCGACGAAAACGGGCCGGTAGGGCAGGCTGGACCAGGCCTCGCCGGGCGCGAAGCGGTCGAGCTGGAGCCCGCTGATATGGCCGTAATCGGAGCGGCGGCCCTGGATCGCCTCGGCGAGTTCCTCGAAGGGGAGCGTAGCAGATAACGTGGACATAATGACGTTCTAGACCAGCGGCGGGCGCCGCGCAAAAGCCCGTATGGATATCGTGAATCGGCCCCTGGCGGTTTGGCCTCGACAGGGCGGGCCGAAGCGACGATGGTGGAGCTTCGTTCGTTCGATTAGCCGCAAGGAGCGCCCATGGCCGACCCCGAAACGCCCTCGACCGTCCAGGGGCCCGTCATCATTTCGAGCTCCAGCGCCGAGCGGGCGCCGATCATCTATTTCGATGGCGCCTCCTGCTTCGGCCATCACAATGGCGCGATCCAGATCGAGCTCGCTGCGAACCTCCTGATGCCGGTCGGCGCCGCGGTCAGGGTCGACGTGGTCCAGACCGCGCATCTGCGTTGCAGCGTGGCGGCAGCGCTGGCCCTGCGCGAAGCCCTCGACAAGGCGCTGGCGATGTACAAGCAGGGTCAGCAGCAGCCGAACGAGGAGATCCCGGCGGTGAAGAACTGAAGTTGCAGGTGCGATCGCCGTTCGCGCGATCGCTCTCTCAGCTCACATGCACCTTCGGCTTCTGGCCACAATTCCACTTGCCGTCGAGCGCGCGCTCGATCTGGGCGGCGAGCTGCAGCAGCAGGCCGTCATTGGCCTGCTTGGCGATGGCCTGGATGCCGAGCGGCAGGCCGTGATCCTGGGTTGCCATCGGCATCGAGATCGCGGGGATGCCGCAGAGATTGGCGAGCGGCGTGAAGGCGAAGAAGCGCCAGAGATTGCCGAACCAGTCGCGCACATCGGGATTGTCGGAGATGGTGAGATACTCCTTCGTCCCGACTTTCGGCGTCGGCAGCGCCGTGATCGGCGTCAGGATCACGTCCCACTGCTCGAAGAAGCTGCCGAAGCCGCGTGACGTGGTGTTGAACACGGCCTGCATCTTCGCGCGCTCGGCAAAGCTGGTGTGCCGGCCGGCTTCCCAGATGCGGATGTTCATGGGCTCGATCAGATCTTCCGGCGGCGTCTCCAGCCCGCGCGCGGCGAGCATGTTGGAGATCACCACTGCGAAATTCGAGATGTAGCAGGTGGTCTGCGCGGCGAATGCGGCGCGGAAGTCGAGCTCGGGCAGGGCGTAGTCGACGTGATGGCCGAGGCCTTCGAGGAAGCGGCCGGTCTTCTCCAGCTCGGCCGCGAGCTCTGGCGTCGCGGTGTAATCGCCCCAGCTGTGCGAGAGCGCGATGCGGAGCTTGCCGGGATCGCGCTTGATCATTTCGGAATAAGGCTGCGCCGTGGTCCAGAACGGCATGAATTCGCCGGGCGCAGGTCCCCGTGCATGGTCGACGAAGGCGGCGGTGTCGCGCACCGAACGCGACTGGCAGCCCTGGATCGAGACGAGACCGGTGAGATCGGACATGTGCGGGGCAAGCGAGAACACGCCGCGCGAGACCTTCAGCCCGATATTGCCGTTGACGCCGGCGGGAATGCGGATCGAGCCGCCGCCGTCGGTCGCGTGTGCGATCGGCACCACGCCGGCCGCGACCATCGCGGCGCTGCCCGCCGACGAGCCGCAGGTCGTGTAATCGGTATTCCAGGGATTGCGCGTGACGTAGACGGCGGGATTGTCGGCCGAACTGCACACGCCGAATTCCGGCGTCGTGGTGCGTCCGATCAGGTTGAGCCCCGCCTGACGCAATTTGCCGGTGAGGAAGGTATCGGCCGCGGCGCGATTGCCGCGCATCAGCAGCGAGCCCATTTCCTGGAGCCGGCCCTTCATGGTCGGTCCCAGATCCTTCATCAGGAAGGGCAGGCCGGCGAACGGGCCGGAGAGGTTGGCGCCGTCCTTGGCAGGATCGGCGATCACGTCCTCGAACAGCTCGACCACGCCCGACAGCGCCGGATTGACCTTGGCGACGCCGGCCGCGGCCTGGCGCGCCAGCTCCTTTGCCGTCAGCTCGCCCTTGCGGACGCGGGCGGCCAGCGCCACGCCGTCATGCTGCGCCCATTCATTCCAGCTCATCGGCAAAGTCATGTAGTCAAATCCCCTTCGGTGGCGGCGCTCCTTCCTTTCGCAAAGACCGCCCTGAATCAACCGAGCCGCCGCGAGGGGCAGGGTTGCATGGGGCGGAGAGGCGGCGGGACGTGGAGCTGCAGGCCGTCTCAATCCGGCAGTCGAGCGATCACTGCAACCGGTCCGCCGCCCGGCGGTCCCTGATGCTCCGCGCCGCCGGAGACGTAGATTGCGCTGGTGCCGGCAAAGCCCGCGATCAGCCCGCCGACCGCGGCGCGTGCGTGGCGCGTCGAGCTGATGTCGGTATCTTCCAGCATGGTGTGGCGGAAGCCACGCACGGTGCCGTCAGGCGAGGCCTCGGCCTTGGCGAAGATGTTGACGAGCTCGCGGCCTGCGCCCGCTTGAGGTGCGATGCCCAGCCCAACACTTTGCAGCGCTGCGCTCACCGCCGCGGCGTCGATGGCATCGCTCATCACGGCGTGCCCGATCTCGAACGCGCTCACCGACAACGTCGAATTGCCGAGCACGATGACGACGTTGTGCATCAGCTCGATGCCGGCCGAGGTGGAGGCGACCTTCGAGAACAGATCGTAGCGCCGCAACACGTCCTCGTCGCGGACATCGGGAGCGATCTCGCCGAGCGCGACCGCGACGCCGAGCGCAGAGGCGCCGCGGGAATAGGCCATCGAACTGTAGGCGCTGGTCGTCACCGTCTTGTTGCCGCGCGCGCTCGCAGCCTCGACGCGATCGCTGGTGAGCAGCGGACATTTGATCTGCACGAAATGAACGTCGGCGGGATCGCTGATTCCGACGTGCTCCATCGCAGCCTTCACGGCCTTGGCCGTTTCCATGATTTGCGCGGAGCGGCCGAGCTCTTCGGGCAAGAAGTCACGGGTGTGCGCCACGCCGATGCTGAGGCGCTTGCCCGAGATGCCTGCCGGGCGTTCGACCTCTTGCCGCGTGAACACCGTGATGTGCGGACTGAGCACGCCCTCGGTGCCGCCGGACATCACGAAGGCGATGCGCTGCTCGACCTGCGCAGGAGAAAGGCCGAGCCGCGGCGCCAGCGCCGTGCACAATGCCGCAACGGCATATTCCCGCGTGAAATCGTTGACCCCGCCATTTCCCTCGGTCTTGCCGAGGATGGCCAGGATGGAAGCGGGGTCGATCGCGCCGGATTCGATCATGCTCATGAGGCCGGAGACGTCGCCGGGGCCCTTGGTGGCGATCCTGATGGCGCCGGCCGAAGTGGTGCGCATGAATGGTCCTCACGTGGAGTTCGGTGGTCCGGCGAGTGCACCAGCCGTGGAATGGAGGCTGCTGTCAATCCTCTTGTCGTCCTGGCGAAAGCCAGGACGACAAGAGGATTGAGTCCTCGTACCAAGAGCGCCCGCGCCATCCCCACGAATGTGGCGAGATCGCATCGGTTCAACAAAAAATCCCTTGTCGACGATCCTCCGCTGTACCTTGATGAATCAACCCGGCTTGGTCCATAAGCGGCGTCCCGTGGCCGGCGGTTTGCCGCCGCGTCGCGTGGTTGGATAGAGGGATTCTCGCGTGGCAAATATCAACCAGAAGATTGCGCAGGAGCTTGGGGTTCGGGCCGAGCAGGTCGAGGCGGCGGTGACGCTGCTCGACGGCGGCGCCACGGTTCCCTTCATCGCCCGCTACCGCAAGGAAGCGACCGGTGCGCTCGACGACGCGCAATTGCGCACCCTGGAGGAGCGCTTGGTGTATCTGCGCGAGCTCGAGGACCGCCGCAAGGCCATCCTCGAATCGGTCCGCGAGCAAGGCAAGCTCGATGCCGCACTGGAAGCCTCCATTCTCGCCGCCGACAGCAAGGCGCGCCTCGAAGACATCTATCTGCCGTTCAAGCCGAAGCGCCGCACCAAGGCGGAAGTCGCCAAGGAAGCCGGCCTCGAGCCGCTCGCCAATCAACTGATGGCGGAGCCCGGCAACGATCCGAAGGTGGTGGCTGAAGCCTTCGTCAACGCCGAGAAGGGCGTTCCCGATGTTGCCGCCGCGCTCGACGGCGCCCGCGCCATCCTGGTCGAACGCTTCGACGAGGACGCCGACCTGATCGGCGCGTTGCGCGAGGAGATGTGGACCAATGCGCGCATGGCCTCCAAGGTGCGCGACGGCAAGAAGACCGAAGGCGAGAAATTCGCCGATTATTTCGATTTCTCCGAGCCACTGACCAAGTTGCCCTCGCACCGCATCCTCGCGATGTTCCGCGGCGAGAAGGAAGAGATCCTCGACCTGCAGATCCAGGCCGAAGCCGAGGCGCCGCCGCCGGGCGTGCCGAGCGCCTATGAATTGAAGATCATGAAGCGGTTCGGCATCGCCGACCTCAAGCGCGCCGGCGACCGCTGGCTGGTCGACACCGTACGCTGGGCTTGGCGCACCAAGATCCAGGTCCATCTCAACATCGACTTGCGCATGCGGCTGTGGAACGCGGCCGAGACCGAAGCGGTGCGCGTGTTCGCCTCGAACTTGCGCGACTTGCTGCTGGCGGCGCCCGCCGGCACCCGCGTCACCATGGGACTCGATCCCGGCTATCGCACCGGCGTCAAGGTCGCCGTCATCGATGCCACCGGCAAGGTGGTCGATACCGCCGTGATCTATCCGCACGAGCCGCAGCGGCAGTGGAACGAGTCGCTTGCGATCCTCGGCAGGCTCGCAATGAAGCATCGGGTCGAGCTGATTGCGATCGGCAACGGCACCGCCTCGCGCGAGACCGACAAGCTCGCAGCCGATCTCGTCAAGGGTCTGGCCGAGCTGAAGATGAACAAGATCGTGGTATCGGAAGCCGGAGCGTCGGTCTATTCGGCCTCGGCTTTCGCCTCGGAGGAATTGCCGGGCCTCGACGTCACCCTGCGCGGTGCGGTCTCGATTGCGCGGCGGCTGCAGGATCCGCTGGCCGAGCTCGTCAAGATCGAGCCCAAGGCGATCGGCGTCGGCCAGTATCAGCACGATCTCGGCCAGGCCAAGCTCGCCAAGTCGCTCGATGCCGTGGTCGAAGATTGCGTGAACGCCGTCGGCGTCGACGTCAACACCGCCTCGGCGCCGCTGCTGGCGCGCGTGTCGGGCGTGGGCTCCGGCCTTGCGCAGAGCATCGTGGCGCATCGTGACGCCAACGGCCCTTTCAAGTCGCGCAAGGCGCTGAAGGACGTGCCGCGGCTCGGACCCAAGGCGTTCGAGCAGTGCGCGGGCTTCCTGCGCATTCTCGGCGGCGAGGATCCGCTCGATGCCTCCGGCGTGCATCCGGAAGCCTATCCCGTGGTGCGCCGGATCCTGGCGGCGACCAAGAGCGACATCAAGGCGCTGATCGGCTCGAGCGAGATCGTGCGTACGCTCAAGCCGAAGGATTTCGTCGACGAGACCTTCGGTCTGCCGACCGTCACCGACATCTTGAAGGAGTTGGAAAAGCCCGGCCGCGACCCGCGTCCGGCGTTCAAGGCCGCGGTGTTCAAGGAAGGCGTCGAGGAGATCAAGGATCTCAAGAAGGGCATGATCCTAGAGGGCACCGTGACCAACGTCGCGGCCTTCGGTGCCTTCGTCGATATCGGCGTGCACCAGGACGGCCTCGTGCACATCTCGGCGATGTCCAAGACCTACATCAAGGATCCGCGCGAGGTGGTGAAGCCCGGCGACATCGTCAAGGTGAAGGTGCTGGACTTCGAGGTCGC
Source organism: Bradyrhizobium sp. CCGE-LA001 (assembly GCF_000296215.2). Classification (NCBI taxonomy): domain Bacteria; kingdom Pseudomonadati; phylum Pseudomonadota; class Alphaproteobacteria; order Hyphomicrobiales; family Nitrobacteraceae; genus Bradyrhizobium; species Bradyrhizobium sp. CCGE-LA001. The sequence continues at coordinate 1,521,632 of NZ_CP013949.1, forward strand.
CCGCAAGCGCATCTCGCTGACGCTGCGCCTCGATGACGAGGTCGGTGCCAAGAAGGACGCTCCCGGCATGCAGCGCGACAACAGTCGCAACACGTCCCGCATGACGTCCTCGGCGCCGCGCAAGCAGGAATCGTCCGGCGGCGGCGGCGCGCTCGCCGAGGCCCTGCGCCGCGCTGCGGAGAAGAACAACGGCAAGCGGGTGTGAGCTAAGCCTCTCTCGCCCTCTCTCCAGAGGAGAGCTCTATCCGCGGAGAAATTCGTTCGCCTACAGTTCGATCACCCCGCGTCGCGCCGCATGCGCGACGGCGTCGGTGCGGCCGGTGGCATCAAGCTTGTCGAGCAGTGAGCCGACATGAAATTTCACGGTGTGCACGGAGATGCCGAGCTGTCGTGCGATCATCTTGTTGGAGCCGCCCTCGGCCATCAGCGCCAGCACGTCGAGCTCGCGCTGCGTCAGTGCGATGTCATCCGGCATGACGCGCGGATCACGGGCGACGACCGTCGCCGCAGCTTGCTCGCCGGGCGCAGCCAGGCGAATCCCGGCGACGCTGCCGAGCAGCTTCGCCAGGCGACCGGCGAGAACGGGATCGTCGACCTCCAGCGACAGCACGATCTCGGCCGCGTTGTCCGCGCTCACGCCTCAGGCCTTTCGCCGACGGTGACCTTGAAGCTGACCGGCTCGCCGCCGCGGCGTGCCGCGACATCGATCACCGCGCCGACGCTCGAAGGCCCAAGCGTCTGCGACAGCGCGCGTACGCCGGACAATCTCTGGTCATTGACTGCCACGATCACATCGCCCTGGCGGATGCCGGCCGCGGCCGAAGGTCCTGCCTTGTCGACATTCATCACCATGGCGCCGATACCGTCGTCGAGCCGCACCGGCTGAAGCCCGAGGCCGAGATATCCGCGCGCGATGCGGCCGCGCGCCTCGAGCTGGGGCGCGACGCGCTCTATCGTCGCCGTCGGGATCACCAGCACCCGCCGCGGGCCCAGCACCGCCATGCCGAAGGCGTCGCCCGACGCATCGAGCGCGAGCCCGCCCTGCTGGCTATCGCGCAGGCGGACATCGAGCTCGATTCGCGCATCGATCTCGCCGCCGCGCAAGGAGCGCCAGCTCTTGCCGGATGCCGATACCATCCCGAGCGCCGCACTCGGCGCGTCGCGGTTGGTGGCGACGACGACCGACAACATACCGAGGGGAGGCACCGTCGTGGCAAGCTTGACCGGCGCGATGGCGGCTTCGGTGCGCAGCAGTGCGATGTCGGTCGTATGGTCGCGGCCGGCGATCGTGGCGGCGGCCCGGCCGCCGTCGGGCAGCCCGATCTCGACCGCGCCCTCGTCGGCCAGCGCCTCGTCGGCGGTGATGATCAAGCCGCTCTTCCAGACAAAGCCGGCGGCGCGGGCGCGATGCGAATGCACGGAGACGACGGACGGCGCGGTGCGCGCCACCACGTCCGCGAGCGCGGACGACAGGGAGGACAGGGCAGTCAGGTCGGTCATGGCAGGCTCCTGTAGCTGTCCTCAATCTGGGACGTCGTAGGCGTTTGCGAAACTGGCCGGGTGGCCAGGACCAAAGGGCCTCTGCGGGGCAAAGCCGACGAACATGTGATTGGGAGCCGCTCACGGGAACGTGTAGCAATCGGTTGGATATTGCGCCCGACGGCCTCAACATCGAGCTCCGACTGATGACCATCGATCTCACCCGCCGCACCCTGCTTCAGCTCGCTGGCGCCACTTCGCTGGCGATGGCGGCCGCAGCCGCGGCACGTGCCGAGGGCCATGCGCAGGGCGGCGGGCCGACCTATGCCAGCCGCACGCCGATGCGTGTCGGCATGGTGACGCTCCGGGTCAAGAATCTCGACAAGGTTGCGGATTACTACCGAGACGTGATCGGGCTCACCGTAATGGAACGCTTGGGCGCCGCTGCGAAGCTCGGTACGGCCGGCGTCACGCTATTGGTGCTGGAAGCCCGCCCCGATGCGGCGATCGAGCCGCGCACCGCTGCCGGCCTCTACCACACCGCGTTCCTGATGCCGACGCGGAAGGATCTCGCGCGCTGGCTGGTCCATGCCGCCTCGCATCGCGTGCCGCTGTCGGGCTTTTCTGATCATCTCGTCTCTGAGTCCGTGTATCTCGACGATCCCGAAGGCAACGGCATCGAGGTCTATGCCGATCGCGATCCCTCGCAATGGCAATGGAGCGAGGGCAGCGTGACGATGGCCACCGACGAGCTCAACATCCCCGATCTGCTGTCGCTGACCAACCCGCGCGTTCCTGATTATGCCAAGGCGCCGGACGGAATGCGCATCGGCCACATGCATCTGCGCGTCGGCGATCTCGCGCAGGCCGAGAGCTTCTATCACGGCACCATCGGTCTCGATCCGACCCGCCGCCGTAGCGGCGCCGCGTTCCTGTCGTCGGGCCGCTATCACCATCACCTCGGCATGAACGTCTGGCAGAGCCAGGGCGCCGGCCAACGTGACGATCAGAGCACGGGCCTTGCCTGGTTCTCGCTGGTGATGGCCAAGCCGGAATTGCTCGCGGCGCAGGAAAAGCGCCTGCGCAAAAGTGGCGTCAAGATCACGACGATTGCGGATGGTGTCGAGGCGATCGATCCCTGGGGCACGCGTGTGCGGCTGCTCAGGGTTTGATCGCAGGCGCGGGCATTGGTAAGACCGGTCGTGCGCGAACCAATTGACCGGGAGCCACATCCGATATGTCCGAACTCCACGGCGTCTTCCCCTATCTCGTCTCGCCCGTCGATGTCGATGGCGGAGTCCGAACCGAAGTTCTCGCAAAGCTCTGCGACGACCTGATCGGCGCCGGCGTGCATGGCTTGACGCCACTGGGCTCGACCGGCGAGTTCGCCTATCTCGATGCCGCGCAACGCTTGGCGATCGTGCAGACCACGATCGAAGCCGCCAAGGACCGTGTGCCGGTCGTGGCCGGCGTCGCCTCCACCTCGACCGCGGACGCGGTGGCGCAGGCGAAGGCGTATCAGAAGCTCGGTGCCAACGGCATTCTTGCGATTTTGGAGGCGTATTTTCCGCTCGCCGACGCGCAGGTGGAATCCTACTTCCGCGCCATTGCGGACGCCGTGGACATCCCTGTCGTCATCTACACCAATCCGCAATTCCAGCGCTCCGACCTGACGCTCGACGTCATCGCGCGCCTCGCCGAGCATCCCCGCATCGGCTACATCAAGGACGCTTCCACCAATACCGGCCGGCTGCTCTCGATCATGAACCGCTGCGGTAATTCCTTGCGCGTGTTCTCGGCCTCCGCCCATATCCCCGCCGCGGTGATGCTGATCGGCGGCCTCGGCTGGATGGCGGGGCCCGCCTGCATCATCCCGCGCCAGAGCGTCGCGCTCTACGATCTCTGCAAGGCGGGCCACTGGGATGAGGCCATGGCGCTGCAGCGCCGGTTGTGGCGCATCAACGAAGCCTTCGCCCGCTTCAATCTCGCCGCCTGCATCAAGGCCGGCCTTTCGATCCAGGGCTACGACGTCGGTGATCCCGTCCCGCCGCAGGCGCCGCTGACGGCCGACGCACGCAAGATCGTGGAGGCGGCGTTGCGCGAGCTGGCCTAGCTGCGCTCGCCACGCGGCAATTTGCCCCGGCACCCGTGCCGGACGCAAAAAGGTCATTACCTCCCGGAGAAACTTCCGTTCGTTTGCGACGTTGCTGCGTGAGCGAGGTCTGTCACCCCATGCATGTGCGTCCCAATAGCGTATCCGGCACAAGAGACGGTGATCCCCGATGAATCGTCGCTATGCGATTGCCGCGGCAGCCTTCGCCGCCCTGCTGCTCGCCGTTACCACCGCGAAGATCCTGCATGTCCCGATCTCGTATGTCCCATGGGCGGCGCCATCCGCCCGCGCCGTCGAGCAGCGCGGCCCGCTGTCCGATGGCGAAAAGGCGACCATCGACATCTTCGAGCGCGTATCACCTTCGGTCGTGCAGGTTGCCGTCAAGTCGGACGCCAATCCTCTCATGGGCGAGGAAGGGCAGGGCGGTGGCGGGGCTTCCGGAACGGGGTTCGTCTGGGACCGCGACGGGCACCTCGTGACGAACAACCACGTCGTCGCCAATGGCAACGAGATCGCGGTGCGCTTCGCCTCGGGCGAGGTGGCTGAGGTCGACCTCGTCGGCCGGGCTCCGAATTACGATCTCGCGGTGCTGCGGATCCGCAGCGTGCGCCAGTTTCCAGCGCCGATCGCCCTCGGCAGCTCGAACGATTTGAAAGTCGGACAATCCGCTTTCGCGATCGGCAATCCCTTCGGGCTGGATCAATCGATGACCAGCGGCATCATCAGCGCGCTCAAGCGCAGGCTCCCGACCCATGCCGGCCGGGAGATCGCCAATGTCATCCAGACCGATGCGGCGATCAACCCGGGCAATTCGGGCGGGCCGTTGCTGGATTCTGCCGGCCGGCTGATCGGCGTCACCACGGCGATCATCTCGCCGTCGGGATCGAATGCCGGCATCGGCTTCGCCGTGCCGGTCGATGTCGTGAACCGGATCGTCCCCGAGCTCATCCGCAACGGCCGTGTGCCGACGCCCGGCATCGGCATCGTGGCCGCCGGCGAGGACGTTTCGACTCGGCTTGGTGTCGAAGGGGTGATCGTGGTGCGCACCGCGCCCGGTAGCCCGGCCGAGCGGGCGGGCATTCGCGGTGTCAACTTCTCGACGGGCGCGGTCGGAGACATCATCACCTCCGTCGAGGGCAAGCCGGTGCGGCGCCTCGCCGATCTGACCGACGCGCTGGAGCAGGTGGGCGCCGGCAAGTCCGTCCGCCTCACCGTCAAGCGGGGTTCGGACAGCCGCGACGTGAATGTCGGCATCATCGACATCGAGCGTTCCTGACCAAGCATTTGACCTGGCAATCTCGGCCGCCAAATCGGGCGTGGCATGCAATGCAGATGTGCCGCGGCTCGGTTGTATCGACCGCAAAATCCGCTAAAACCGCGCCGGTCGTTTTCCGGATTTCAGGGACATAGCGGAATGAACATTCTTCCCGGCAATTTGCGTTTCGGAGCGGGGCAGCCCGTCAAGCGTTTGGAAGACCAGAGGCTGCTCACCGGTAAGGGACAATTCATCGACGACAAGCCGGAGGAGGGCGCGCTATGGTTGCACGTGCTGCGCTCGCCGCACGCCCACGCGAAGATCGTCTCGATCGACACCAGCGCCGCGGCGTCGATGCCCGGCGTCACCGCGATCTACACCGGCGCCGACCTCGTCAAGGACGACATCGGCACCATTCCGACGCTGAACATCTTCAAGCGCCCTGACGGCAAGCCGATGACGGTGCCGCCGCGCCGGCTGCTGGCCCATGAAGTCGTGCGCTATGCCGGCGAGGCCGTTGCCGCCGTGGTGGCCTCTTCGCGCACCGAGGCGCAGAGCGCGGCCGAGGCGATCGTCGTCGAATATGACGTGCAGCCCGCGGTGGTCGATCCCGTCGAGGCGGTGAAATCAGGCGCGCCCGTGGTGTGGCCGGAGGCGCCCGACAACATCGTCGGCGCCATGAGCTATGGCGATGCCGCCAAGGTCGACGAAGCCTTTGCCAGCGCGGCGCACACCGTCGAGCTCGACATCGTCAGCCAGCGTCTGGTGCCCTCGGCGATGGAGCCGCGCTCGACCATTGCCGAGATCGACAAGAAGTCTGGACGGCTCCTCCTGCACGTGCAATCGCAGACCCCGGCCTCGACCCGCGACGTGCTGGCGGAAGCCGTGCTGAAGCGTCCGAAGGACAGCGTCCGCGTGCTGGTCGGCGACATCGGCGGCGGCTTCGGCCAGAAGACCAACCTCTATCCCGAGGACGGCATCGTCGCCTATGCCGCGACCAAGCTGAACAAGAAGATCCGCTGGCGCGGCGACCGCACCGACGAGTTCGTCGGTGGCACCCATGGCCGCGATCTCACCTCGACGGCATCCTTTGCGCTCGACGAGAAGGGCAAGGTGCTGGCCTATCGCGTCAAGTCGATCGGCTGCACCGGTGCGTACTCTTCGGGCGCGGCCAACATCATTCCGCTGGTGCTCGGGCCGTTCGTGCAGACCGGCGTCTACGATCTGCCGCTGGTGCATTTCGAGGTGAAGTCGGTGATGACCCACACCGCACCGGTCGGCGCCTATCGCGGCGCGGGCCGCCCCGAAGCGGTGTTTATCGTCGAGCGACTCTTTGACGCCGCTGCGCGCAAGATCGGCATGGATCCGCGCGCGATCCGCAAAGCCAACTACATCAAGCCGGCGCAGCTGCCCTACACCAACGCAGCCGGGCAGGTTTACGATTCCGGTGCCTTCGCGCACATGCTCGACCGCGCCGTGAAGCTTGCCGACTGGGACGGCTTTGCCGCGCGCAAGAAGGCGGCGAAGAAGAAGGGCCTGCTCTACGGCCGCGGCCTCACTTCCTATATCGAGTGGACCGGCGGCCGCGCGCATACCGAGAAGGTCAGCCTGCATGCGACCTCGCAAGGGCGCGTCATGCTGCATTCCGGCACCATGGCGATGGGGCAGGGCCTGCAGACCACCTACACCCAGATGATCTCCGACACGCTCGGCATTCCCATGGACAAGATCGACGTGGTGCAGGGCGACACGGATCTGGCCATGGGCTTCGGCAGCGTCGGCTCGCGTTCGCTGTTCGTCGGCGGCACGGCGGTTGCGGTCTCCTCCAATGACCTCATCCAGAAAGCGCGCGAGAAGGCGGCGAACGTGCTGGAGACCTCGGTCGAGGACATCGAATATCAGAGCGGCATGCTCACCGTGGTCGGCACCGACCGCCGCATCAGCCTGTTCGATCTCGCCGAGAAGGAGAACGGCGCCAAGCTCAGCGTTGATTCCGAAGGCGAGGTCGATGGTCCGAGCTGGCCGAACGGCACGCATATCTGCGAGGTCGAGATCGACCCGGAGACAGGCGTATCCAAGGTCGTGCGCTACACCACCGTCGACGACGTCGGTGTCGCGGTGAACCCGATGCTGGTCACCGGGCAGATCCATGGCGGCGTCGCGCAGGGCATCGGCCAGGCGCTGTACGAAGGGGTCTCCTACGATGCAGACGGCCAGCTCCTCACCGCGAGCTACCAGGATTACTGCATCCCGCGCGCCGACGACGTGCCGCCGATCGTTGTGACGCTGGATGATTCCGCGCCCTGCCGCACCAACCCGCTCGGTGCCAAGGGCTGCGGCGAATCCGGCGCCATTGGCGGCCCGCCCTGCGTCACCAACGGTGTGATGGATGCGCTGGCCGAGCTCGGCATCACCCAGCTGAACACGCCCCTGACGCCGCAGAAGATCTGGCAGGCGATCAAGGAGGCGAAGGCAGGTTAGGGACTCAGCTGAAGCCTCGAACTCGGTGTCGTCCCGGCGTAGGCCGGGACCCATACTCCCACGCCGGAATGTGGTGCGAGCTAGTAACTACTAATCTTCGCAAAACTGAATTCGGTGGTTATGGGTCCCGGCCTTCGCCGGGACGACACCGAATTTGTGGCCGGCGGCTCGCGTTAAATCCCCAGCATCATCTTCGCGATGATATCGCGCTGAATCTCCGAGGTGCCGCCGAAGATCGTGTAGGCGCGGCCATTGAGATATTCCGGCATCACCGTCAGCATCTCCTCAGGCGTCGGAGGCTCGTGGTTGAGCCTGTAGAGCGGCCGCATCGGCTCGACGGCGAGGGCGTCGTGACCGATCACGTCGGCGCCGAGCCGCGTCACAGCCTGGCGGATCTCACTGTTGCGCAGCTTCAGGATCGACGACACCGCACCGGGATTTTGCCCGGTCTGCAGGGCCGAGAGCACGCGCAGCTCCGTCATCTCCAGCGCGTCGATGTCGACCTCGACCTCGGAGATGCGCGTCGCGATGTGGGGGCTGTCGATGGCGCGGCCCGTGAGGTCGGATTCGGCGAGGTCAGCGATCGCCTTCAAGCCCTCGCGCAGCTTGGCCGAGGCGATGCCGGAGCCGCGCTCGAATTCGAGCAGATATTTGCCGTAGGTCCAGCCCTTGCCTTCCTCTCCGACGCGGTTGGCGACGGGCACGCGCACGTCGTCGAAGAAAACCTGGTTGACCTCGTGGTCGCCGCCGATGGTGAGAATGGGACGCGTGGTGATGCCGGGGGTCTTCATGTCGATCAGGATGAAGCTGATGCCGTCCTGCTGCCGCGGCCCGTCGCTGGTGCGCACCAGCGCGAACATGCGGTTGGCGTGGTGCGCATGCGTGGTCCAGATCTTGGTGCCGTTGATGATGTAATCGTCGCCGTCGCGCACCGCGCGCGTCTTCAGTGACGACAGGTCGGAGCCGGAGCCCGGCTCGGAATAGCCCTGGCACCAATAATCCTCGCCGGAGAGAATCCGCGGCAGGTAGAAGTTCTTCTGCTCCGGCGAGCCGAAGCCGATGATGACGGGCCCGACCATCTTTACGCCCATGACATTCACATTGGGCACGCCGGCCCTGGCGCTTTCGGTCTCGAAGATCCAGCGCTGCGCCGGAGTCCAGTCCGGTCCGCCATGCTCCACCGGCCAGCCCGGCGCACCCCATCCCTGCTTGTGCAGCGCGCGCTGCCAGGCCATGCCGATATCAGGGTCGGAGAACACGGACGGCGTCAGCGCGGTCGCGCGCTTCATCTCCTCGGTCAGGTTCTTGGCAATGAAGCTGCGCACCTCGTCCTGGAAGGCGCGTTCCTCGGCGTTGAACGAGAGGTCCATGATGCGTTCCTTGTGTCAGGCGGGCACGTTGGGACGGCCAAGCTCGGCATGGCGGGCGTAATGATGCGCGCTGCCACCGAACAACGTGTCGAAAGCGACCAGCCGCTTGAAATAGGCGCCGACCTCGAGCTCCTCAGTGACGCCCATGCCGCCATGGAGCTGGATCGACTGCTCGCCGACGAAGCGCGCGCATCTGCCGATCTTCGCCTTCGCGCCCGAGGCGGCCCGCGCGCGCTCGACGGGCGGGCTGTCGGCCTTGAGCGCGGCGCGCAGCGCCATCGAGCGGGATTCGTCGACCTGCATCGCCATGTCGGCGAGGCGATGGCGGATCACCTGGTTGGCGGAGAGCGGCCGACCGAACTGCTTGCGGATCTTGGTGTACTCCAGCGTCGTGTCGAGTAGCGTCTGCATGATGCCGACGGCCTCGGCGCCCAGCGCGGCCATGGTACGATCGACGGCCCAGTCGATCGCGGGCAGGGTATCGCTGCCGTCGCCGAGCAGGGCGTCTGCGGGCAGATGCACGTCGCACAGCTCGATGTTGCAGGCGCGCCCGCCGCCGAGGCGGGCGTAGTCGGAGATCGCAAGTCCGGACTCCGTGGCCGGCACCACGAACAGGCCGATCCGCCCCGAAGGGCCGTGATGGTCATGCATCAATGCGGAGACGATGATCTCATCGGCAGCATGCCCATCGAGCACAGCGATCTTGCTCCCCGCGAGGTGCCAGCCCTGCGCCGTCTTGTTGGCGCTGGTTGTGACCTTGGCAAGATCGAACCGTGCCGCGCGCTCGGAATGCGCAAACGCAAGCTTCAGCGATCCGTCCGCCACCTTGGGGAGGCTCGCCTGCTTTTGCTCGGTCGTGCCGCATCGCTCGATCAGCGCGGCGCCCAGCACCACGGTTGCGACATAGGGCTCCGACACCAGCCCGCGCCCGAAGGCTTCCATGAGAATGCCGACATCGACCGCGCCGCCGCCGAGCCCGCCGAATTCCTCGGGAAGCGGCAGCGCCAGCCAGCCGAGTTCGGCGAACTGCTTCCAGACGGCGGGGCTGAAGCCGAGCGGATCGTTCGCCATCTTGCGGCGGTGAGCGGCGTCGTAGCTTCCGGCCACGAAGCGTTCCGCGCTCTCGCGCAGCAACTTTTGCTCATCACTGAGATTGAGGTCCATATCGCTACTCCGCGGCCGTCGACGGCTTGCGCACGGAGGGATGCAGGCCCGAGGGATCGACGATCATGCCGAACTCCTGGAGATTATGCGCGTGGCAGAGCTGATGCAGCGCAAAGGCCTGGTCGATCGCGGCGGGCTGGCCCATGACGTCGACCGAGCGGTTGACGGCCTCCTTGGTCAGCTTCAGCGCAAAGGACGGCTTCGTCGCGATCCGGCGTGCCAGCTCCAGCACGCGCGACGACAGCTCGGCGCGCGGCACCACCTGGTTGACCATGCCGAGCTGCTGCGCCTCCTGCGCGCTCCAGCTGTCGGCGGTGAACAGGAATTCCTTGGCCTTGCGCGGCCCGAGCTCCCAGGGATGCACGAACCACTCGACGCCGCAGACGCCCATGGTGACGACGGGGTCGCAGAACTGTGCATCGTCGCTGGCGACGATGAGGTCGCAGGCCCAGGCGAGCATCAGGCCGCCGGCGATGCACTTGCCGTGCACCTCGGCAATGGTCGGCTTGGCGAGGTTGCGCCAGCGCCGCGTGATCTGGAGATAGATTTCCTGCTCGCGCGCAAAGCGGCCGTGGGCATTGGGCTCGGCAAAGCCACCCCAATTTCCGATCGGCGGAAAATCCGTTCCCGCGGCGTTCTTGCCGCCCGGACGCAGGTCATGGCCGGAGGAAAAATGCGGGCCCGTGCCGGCGAGGATGATGACCTTGACCGTATCGTCCTGCACCGCCGCGTCGAAGGCGGCGTTGAGGTCGTAGGTCATTTGCAGGTTCTGTGCGTTGCGCGCCTCGGGCCGGTTCATCACGACCCGGACGATGGCCGGCTCCGGCCGTTCCACGAGGATGGTCTCGAACGAGGACATCGCGTTCCCCCTGGCGTTTCCGCTTTTGTTTTGCCGGAGTTGACTATGTCGGCCTGCGATAGGCAAGAGGCTTGCGTCAGCCGGCTGCTTTCCTCGCGCGCGCAATCTGATAGTTTGCGCCGGATTCCACCGGGAGAAATTTGATGCGCAAGATCCTGACCGTGCTGGCCGCCCTGGCCTCGCTGAGCCTGACCAATTGCGGCTACAACGCGATCCAGAGCGAGGACGAGCAGATCAAGGCGAACTGGTCCGAGGTCGTGAACCAGTATCAGCGCCGGGCCGATCTCGTGCCCAACCTCGTCAATTCGGTGAAGGGCTTCGCCCAGCAGGAGAAGGACGTGCTGCTCGGCGTCACCAATGCGCGGGCCAAGGTCGGCAGCATCCAGGCAACGCCCGAGGTGCTGAACGATCCCGCCGCGTTCCAGAAATTCCAGGCCGCCCAGGGCGAACTCTCCAGCGCGCTGTCGCGACTGCTGGTCGTTACCGAGAATTATCCGCAGCTCAAATCGGACGCCCTGTTCAAGGATCTGATGTCGCAGCTCGAAGGCACCGAGAACCGCATCACCGTGGCGCGCAACCGCTACATCAAGGCAGTGCAGGACTACAACGTCACCATCCGCTCCTTCCCGAGCAACCTCACCGCAATGATGTTCGGCTACAAGGAGAAGCCGAACTTCTCGGTCGAGAACGAGAAGGCGATCTCGACTGCGCCGAAGGTGGACTTCAACCCGGCGCCAGCGCCGTCGAAGTAAGCGCACGCCGTTTGCGAATGCGCGTCGCACCACCCACCGCCGTCATTCCCCGCGCAGGCGGGGAATCCAGTACGCCGCGGCCTCTCCGTGGCCCGCTCGCGTCTCTGGAATACTGGATCGCCCGGTCAAGCCGGGCGATGACAGCGAAGTTGTGGCGTGCGCTAGTCGCCGTCGCGCTTCTCCTCGCCTTCACATTCCCCGCCCACGCCGACGTCGCCGTCCCCGAGCTCACCGGCCGCATCGTCGATCAAACCGGCACGCTGTCCAGCAGCGACATCGCGACGCTCACGCAGAAGCTGCGCGATTTCGAGAACCGCAAGGGCAGCCAGATCGCCGTCCTGATCGTGCCGACGACACAGCCGGAGACCATCGAGCAGTTCTCGATCCGAGTCGCGGAGGCCTGGAAGATCGGGCGCAAGAACGTCGATGACGGCGCGATCCTCATCGTCGCCAAGAACGACCGGCATTTGCGCATCGAGGTCGGCTACGGCCTCGAAGGTGCGCTCACCGACGTCACGTCGCGGCGGATCATCGACGAGATCATCACGCCGAAATTCAGGACCGGCGATTTCAGCGGCGGTATCTCCGACGGTGTCGATCGCATGATCCGCGTGATCGATGGCGAGCCGCTGCCGATTCCTTCACCGACCGCCCACTTCGGAAGCCTGGACGATCTCGGGCCGCTCTTGATCGTGACGCTGTTCGCATCGATCGGGGTCGGCGGGTTCTTCCGGGCCATGCTGGGGCGGCTGCTCGGATCATTGGCGACCGGCGGCATCATCGCAGTGTTTGCCTGGTTCATTCTCGGCTCTTTTGCGTTTGCCGTCGGTCTCGGTCTCCTCGGCTTCATCATCGGATTCATCGCCGATCTGTTTGCGGCAATGGGACCGAGCACGGGGTCGTCGCGCGGCGGCTGGTCGAGCGGCTCTTCGGGAGGCGGCTGGAGCAGCGGCTCATCGAGCGACAGCGGCAGCTTCAGCGGCGGCGGCGGCAGTTTCGGCGGCGGCGGCGCCTCAGGGAGCTGGTAGGCATGAGCATCAAACGCGTTGCCCGACATCTCGCGCAGCATCATTGGCGGGCGAAACAGATTTTCCCGCAAGCCGTGCTCGATCGCATCGAGCAGGCGATCAAGCGGGGCGAGGCCACCCATTCCGGCCAGGTCCGCTTCGTGGTCGAAGGCGCGCTCGACGGCGCGCCGCTGTTCCGCAACCAGCCGGCACGTGAGCGCGCGCTCGACGTGTTCTCGCATCTGCGCATCTGGGACACCGAGCACAACAACGGCGTCCTCATCTATCTCCTGCTGGCCGACCGCGACGTGGAGATCGTGGCCGACCGCGGCATCGACTTGAAGGTCGGTGCGCAGGGCTGGGAGAACATCTGCCACGCGATGGAGGCGGAGTTCAGATCAGGCCATTTCGAGCGCGGCGTGATCGCCGGCATCGAGGCCGTCTCCCGCGAGCTGGCCCGGCATTTCCCACCGCAAGGCCCGCATTCGAACGAGCTGCCGGACGCGCCGGTCGTGATGTGACAGCGCTATTTTCGCCGGGACGACGTGATTAGACCGCCCCCGGCGCAATGCGCCCCATTGCCGCTCCCCGCTGACAATTTGTTGCGCGGCGCCACACCGGTTCCATTTTCCCGGCCCAATTCGGCCCCGGACGAGTTCCTAAAATTTCGGTAAGCGGGTCCGGAGGTAAGGATTTCGCAAGCAATGAAAGTTACCAAAAAGTCAACCGAGACTGGAGTATTTGAGCCGTGAGCGAACCAATGCCCGTGCAGGCTGCCCAGGATAACGACGCCGTCGACGCCGCCTCGACCGCGCCGCAGGCTGTCGCCGGGATCGAGGCCCCCTCGATTGCCCCCGACCATGAGACGCCGCCGAAGCCTGACCCGGTCAAGGTCGAGCCGCCGAAGATCGAGGCCAAGGGCGAATCCAAGGACGAACCAAAGGCCGAAACCAAACCCGAGCCGAAGCCCGGCAAGCTGATCGTGATGGCGCCCTCGGACCGCGCTTGGGACGGCTCTTGGGACCGCGAGGACTTTGCCCCCCATGTGAAGGCGGAGGAGCCGCGCGAGACCGGCGGCAAGCGCCGCCTGTCGGCGATGGCCGCGATGGTGGTGATTGCAGCCTGCGTCGGCGCCATCAGCGGCGCGCTTGCAACTGCCGGCGTGATGCGCTTCGCCGCCCCGGCGCAAGCGCCGGTGCAGGTCGCCGACACCAGCGCGCTCGATGCTTCGGTCGCCCGGATCGATGCCGATCTCGTCGCGCTGAAGGCCAATGTCGAGCACAGCTCGAAGACCGGCGTCAGCCAGGTCAACCGGACCAACGACCGCCTCGATAAGCTCGAGAAGGCGCAGGCCGAGCCGCTGGCCAAGATCGCCAAGCTGTCGGAGACCGTCGACAAGCTCCGCGCCACGCCGCCGGCCGCGCCTGCCCAGGCCGCAGCCGCCGCGCCCGCCACCACCGGCTCGATCGCACCGGCCCAGGTCGCGACCGCCGCAGCTGCGCCGGCTCCAACCCCCGCCGCGCCCAAGACCGAAGTCGGCCGCCTGCCGACCATCGACGGCTGGAGGCTGCGCAACGCCTCCAACGGCGCGGCGCTGATCGAGGGCCGCGACGGCCTCTACGAGGTCTATCCCGGCGATCCCATTCCGGGCGTTGGCCGCGTCGATGCAATCCGCCGCCAGGACGGCCGCTGGGTCGTCGTCACCAGCAAGGGCCTGATCGTCGGGCGCTGAGCTATGCGACTTTCGAAAAGGCGCTTCACCACCGTGTGAGGCGCCTTTTTACTTGAATAGGCGTGCCTGCACGGTGTTACCTCAGGCATGAGCCGCGCGCTGCGAATTCTCATTGCCGTCGCCGCATTGCTGGGCGGTATCGTTTCGCTTTCGGCGGCGGAGACCGCGCAGCTTTCGCGCGGCACGGCGATCACCGATCCCGATCTGTTGCGCCGGCTCGACCAGAGCGATGCGCTCACCATCTCACGTTTGCTGTCGCCGGAGCGGAATGCCGATGGTCCGCTCACGACGGACCTGATGTTCGCGTCGCTGCCGCAGCTTGCGCCAATTCTCCCGGCGATCGATGCGGAGCTCGACCGCTACGTCTCCCGGTATAGGGAGACATATCCGGGCGAGACCATCGGCGTCGGCGAGGGCTTTGACGCGCAATTGTTCGATCGGGCCAATCTGACATCGCGCGACACGCGCTTCGTGCTGGTCGGCATCGTCAACCGCATGGACCGCGCCTATGTGTCGGATGAGACCTGCGGCGAGATCCGGCTGATCTACCGTCTCGCACGTTTCGACAGCAGGCCCGATGGCGGCAAGACGGCAACGCGTCTGCCGATGACGCTCAACCTGGTGATGAAGGCGCGCGACGCGCGCCAGACGGATGCGAACGGCAAGCCGGTCAGTTGCGCCGAGATCGCGCGGCGCTGGCTCGACAATGGCGACTGGCAAGGCTTGATCGGCAGTCGCCTTTCGCCCGACGACACCATGCTCGATCGCATCGAGACCAACATCCAGGTCTCGGTCGCGCCGAAATCGGCGCTGCACGATTTCCGCTCCGACTACCTGCTCAAGGTCTTCAAATACGACCCTGCCACCAAACGTTTCGAGGAATCGACGCTGGAGAACCAGATCGATCGCGACCGGATCCTTGCCGACGACGCGCTGCGGCGCGACTTCCGGGACTGGTTGCTCGCGCCCGATAATCTGCGCGAGTTCGATCGCGGCACGGTGCTGCTACCGGAAAAATTTCTGGCCAAGGCCGCAGTGGTGCCGACGCCGGCCGGCGTCGATGCGTCGGCGCTGCAGCCGGAGTTCGGCATGATGCAGGGCGAAGGAGACGGGGAAGGCAGGGGCGACCCCGTCTTCACCGACAACGACGTGGTCGGCGCGCTGAAGCGGGCGGCGGCGCGCGGCATCGACATGCAGAACGTCCGCTCGGTCGCCGGCTTCCAGCGCCGTCTCAACGACGTCACCTGCGCCGGCTGTCACCAGACCCGTGGCATCGGCGGCTTCCATTTTCCAGGCGTCGATTGGCTTGCGGACAGTCCGCCGAATTCCTCCATCGTGCCGGCCTCGCCGCATTTCTTCGGCGATCAGGTGCGCCGCCGCGACATTCTGACCGCGTTCGCCGCGGGCAAACGTCCTGATTTCTCACGCGGATTTTCCAGCCGGCCGCAGACGCGCGGCAGCCGCGAGCTCGCCGGCACCGAATATCAGGACGGCTGGGGCGCGCATTGTTCCCTGCAGTATCAGGGATCGGGAACGGCGGACAAGAGTTTTACGTCATGGAGCTGTGCTAAAGGTCTCACCTGTCAGGCTGCGGCAACCTCCAGCCGCATCGGCATGTGCTTCATCAAGACGCGTTAGCCAACAAGCGATTTGGATGACCTATGACGGATACCGGCGAGGCTAACAAGGAGCGCAATCGCGAGATCGCGCAGAATGAAGAAGCCAAGCAGATCACCGGCAGCATTCGTGTCAGTACCTGGGCGGTCGCGGTGGTGGTCATCGTCGGCGGAATTTTGTTCACGCTGGGCTGGCTGGCGCTGCGGTGATCTTCTCGCTCACGGAGAGGAGATCGTTGCTGCAGTGCGGGTGACTGGGTACAGCAAGGCGTGAACCATATCCTCAGCGGCGTATGCGGCGCGCCGCGCCCTTACCCCACCGCCCCCTTCGCCCGCAGCTGCTTGATCGCCGCCTCGTCATATCCCGCGCCGCGCAAGATCTCGTCACTGTGCTCGCCCACGCCGGGCGGCTTGCGCGGCTGAACCTTCTTGGCGCCGTCGATCCAGATCGGGCTGTTGATGGTCAGCATGGTGTCGTTCTCGAACGGCACCAGCACCTCGTTGTCGAGCATCTGCTTGTCGTTGGGGATGTCGTCGAGAATGCCGACGACGCCGAACACGAGGCCGTTGCCGTCCAGGATCTTGCGCCAATCGGCGAGATCCCTGGTGGCGAAGGTCTCGTCCAGGATCTTGATCAGCTCGACGGAGCGGGCATGCCTGTCGGCCTTGGTGGCGAAGCGAGGATCGTCGATCAGGTCCTCGCGGCCGAGGCAGCGCGCCAGCGTCGGAAACTGCTTCTCCTCGTTGAGCAGCGACAGGATCAGCCAGCGGCCGTCCTTGCACTGGTAGTGGTTGGCGACCGCGTTCAGCGCGCGCTCGCGCGGGCGCCGCTCGCCGAACTTGGCGCCGCAGAGCTTTGCCTGCGCCAGCACGCTCGCGGCCCACACGCCGTTCGCCATCAAATTGGAGGCGACATGCGAGCCCTTGCCGGTCTTCTCGCGCTGATACAGCGCGGTGACGATGGCGCCGTAGAACGCCATGGCGCAGGGATGGTCGCCCATCCCCGCGACCGAGCGGGCCGGGGTGGTGTCGATGTCGGCGCGGACGAGGTCCATCAGGCCGGAGCGCGCCCAATAGGCGTTGCTGTCGAAGCCGGGCTTGTTGGCTTCCTCGCCCTTCTCGCCATAGCCGGTGAAGGAGGCGTAGATCAGCCGGTCGTTGAGATGGGCGAGGTGGTCATAGGTGATGCCGAGCTTGGCGCGCACCGGCGGCGGCATGTTGGTGATGAAGACGTCGGCTTCCGCCACGAGCTTGTAGAGCACGGCCTGAGCTTCCGGCTTGGAGAGGTCGAGCGCGATGCTCTTCTTGTTGCGGGCCTCGAGCAGCCAGGCGAAATTGTGCTCGCCGGTGGGATAGCCCGGCAGGTTCGGCAGATTGCGGTAGGGATCGCCGGCGCCGGGCGGCTCGATCTTGATGACGTCGGCGCCGAAATCCGACAGCACGGTCGCGGCCGCGGGCGCCGCGATGAAGCTCGCGCAGTCCAGAACCTTCAGGCCCGAGAATATGCCTTTTTCCATCGCGGCGTTGCTCCCTCGCTCTTTTCGTTTCCCGCGCGCTGGAATTGGCGCGGGACCATCGCGGGAGCATTAGACCGATGTTTCCGCGGGATGCAACGGCGCCCGGCGCAGGGCCTCACTCCTCCCCCGCAAGCAATGCCGCATTGCCGCCGGCAGCCGCCGTGTTGATGGTCACGGTCTGCTCGGTGGCAAAACGCGCAAGGTAGTGCGGCCCGCCGGCCTTGGGGCCGGTTCCGGACAGGCCGTTGCCGCCGAAGGGCTGCACACCGACGACGGCGCCGATCATGTTGCGGTTGACGTAGATGTTGCCGACCTGAACGCGGTCGATGATGGCCTCGATGGTGTCGTCGATGCGTGAATGAACGCCAAGCGTGAGGCCGTAGCCGGTGCGCTCGATCGCCTGCAACACGCGCTCGAGGGTCTCGGCGCGGTAGCGCACGACATGCAGGATCGGGCCGAACACTTCCTCGGTGAGCTGGCCGGCGTCCTTGAGCTCGAAAATGTGCGGCGCGACGAAGCAGCCTTGCGGCGCGTGGCCTGCAAAGTGCAGTCGCGCCTCGCTCTTCATCCGCGCGATATGGGCGTCGAGGCGCTGCTTGGCGTCGGCGTCGATCACCGGCCCGACATGGGTCGCGACGTCTGCGGGATCGCCGATCCTGAGCTCGCGCGCCGCGCCTGCGATCATCTCGATCATGCGGTCCGCGACATCCTCCTGCACGAACAGGAGCCGCAGCGCCGAGCAGCGCTGGCCGGCGGAGCGAAACGCCGAGGTCACGACATCGTCGGCGACCTGCTCGGGCAGCGCCGTGGCATCCGCGATCATGGCATTGATGCCGCCGGTCTCCGCGATCAGCGGCACAATCGGCCCGTCCTTGGCAGCGAGCGTTCGGTTGATCTGGCGCGCCACTTCGGTCGAACCCGTGAAGACGACCCCCGCGACATCCGCATGCGCGGTCAGCACGGCCCCGATGCGGCCGGCGCCGGTGACGAGATGCAGCGCGCTCCTGGGGATGCCCGCCTCATGCAGCAGGGCCACGGCCTCGCGCGCGATGCGCGGCGTCTGCTCGGCGGGTTTTGCCACCACGCTGTTGCCGGCCATCAGCGCTGCAGTCACCTGACCGAGGAAGATCGCCAGCGGAAAATTCCACGGCGAGATCGCGACGAACACGCCGCGCCCGCGCAGGGCGAGCGCGTTGCTTTCGCCGGTTGGGCCAGGCATGGTGGCATCGCTTCCGAACAGCTTGCGGCCGTGCGCGGCATAGTAGCGGCAGAAATCGGCGGCCTCGCGCAATTCCGACAGCGCATCGTCGAGCGTCTTACCGCCCTCAGCTTGCAAGAGCGCGATGAAATGCGCGCTGCGGCTCTCCAGGAGATGCGCGGCCTGCTCCAGTGCCGCCGCGCGCGTGGCCGCCGGCGTCCGGCTCCAGCCGGCAAATCCGGCGCGCGCGGCAATCACCGCCGCGTTGGCCTGGTCCGGCCTTGCGTCGGTAATGGGGCCGAGATCAGCCGCCTCGGCCCTGACGTCAGCGAGCAACTGGCCAAGTGCGGCACGCTCACCGAACTCCACGCCGCGCGAATTGCGCCGCTCCGGCGCAAAGAGATCGCCGGGCAGCGGAATTTTGGAATGCGCGGCCTGTTGCGGCTTCGCGATCGCATCGGCGGGACGCTGCAACAGCGCGGGCACCGGCACGCGGTAGTCGGCCGCCTGCGCCACGAAGGATGAATTGGCGCCGTTCTCCAGCAGCCGCCGCACCAGATAGGCGAGCAGGTCGCGATGGCTGCCGACCGGCGCATAGGTGCGATAGGCGATATCCGGGTGGTCCTTGGCAAGCTGCTCGTACAGCGCTTCGCCCATACCGTGCAGGCGCTGGAATTCGAAGCCGCCGCTCCCTCCTGCAAGCTCCAGCACGGTCGCGACCGTCAGCGCGTTGTGGGTGGCGAATTGTGGGAAGATGCGCGGCCGCAACGCCAGCAGCTGCGTCGCGCAGGCGACGAAGTTCAGATCGGTCATCGCCTTGCGCGTGAATACGGGATAGCCGTCGAGCCCGCGCTCCTGCGCGCGCTTGATCTCGGTGTCCCAATAGGCGCCCTTGACCAGCCGTACCATCAGTTTGCGGTCGTGCGCGCGGGCGAGCGCATCGACATAGTCGATCACCGCGCTGGCGCGCTTCTGATAGGCCTGGATGGCCAGGCCGAATCCGTTCCAGCCGGCAAGCGAAGGATCGGCCAGCGTTGCCGCGATCACGTCGAGCGACAGCTCCAGCCGGTCCGCTTCCTCAGCATCGACAGTGAAGTTGAGGTCATGAGCCCTCGCGCGCTGCGCGAGGTCCAGCAGCAGCGGCACCAACTCGGCCATCACGCGGTCGCGGCTGATCGCCTCGAAGCGCGGATGCAGCGCCGAGAGTTTTACGGAGATGCCCGGCCGGTCCGGGAGGGGATGGCTGCCGGCCGCCTTGCCGATGGTCTCGATCGCGCTGGCATAGGCGTCGAAATAACGCTTGGCGTCGGCGCTCGTGCGGGCGCCTTCGCCGAGCATGTCGAAGGAATAGCGCGGCTTCTGGCCGGACCGCGGCTTCCCCCGCTCCAGCGCCTGCTCGATGGTCTCGCCGAGCACGAAATGATTGCCCATCAGTCGCATCGCCTGGCGCGTGGCGGTGCGCACGGCAGGCGCCCCGAGCCGCTTCACCAGACGGCCGATGGTGCCGTCCGGCGTCTCGCCCGGCTGGATCACCCGCGCCGAGAGGCCGAGCGCCCAGGCCGAGGCGTTGACCAGGAACGCCGTGGACTTGGTCTCGTGATGGATGAAGTCGCCTTCGCCGAGCTTGTCCTCGATGAACTGGTCGGCGGTGCGCGCATCGGGCACGCGCAGCAGCGCCTCCGCCAGCACCATCAAGGCCAGCCCTTCCTTGGTGGAGAGCGCGAACTCCCGCAGCATGTCCTCGACGCCGCCGAGCCGGTCGTCGCGCTTACGGATGGCCTCGATCAGCCGCGTCGCGGTGCGGTCGATCCGCACCTCCTGCGGCGGGCTGAGCGGCGCGGCCAGCAACAGCCGTGCGGCGATCTCGCTATCATCGGGTGCGTAGGGGGCGGAGAAGGGCGGTGGAATGTTCGGCATGGCGTGTCCTGTGGCTGAAATCCAGGATAAAGCGCACGGTACCGCAGTTCGATAGACAATTTAGTCGATTTGCCTTAGGAAATGAAGATCGTTACCCATCCAGCCTTACAAGATATGGAACTGGACCGAATCGACCGGAAAATCCTCGCGATTTTGCAGGAGGATGGCCGCATCGCCAATGTCGAGCTCGCCGAGCGCATCGGGCTCTCGCCGACGTCGATCGGCGAGCGGCTGAAACGCCTGCAACGCGAGGGCTTCGTCGAAGGCTACGGTGCGCGGCTCAATCCGCACCGACTTGGCCTCGGCCTCTTGGTGTTCGTCGAGGTGCTGCTGGACAAGACCACGCCCGACAATTTCGAGCGTTTTGCGCGCGCCGTGAAACTCGCGCCCGAGGTGCTGGAGTGTCACATGGTTGCCGGCAGCTTCGACTATCTTGTGAAGGCGCGGCTGGCCGACATGACCGCCTATCGACGATTCCTCGGCGAGACCCTGCTGTCGATGCCGGGCGTGCGCGAGACGCGAACCTATGCGGTGATGGAGGAGATCAAGCGCGACGCACCGTTGCCGGTGGGTTGACGAAGTGCCGTCGCGATTGTCATTGCTGTGGCGTTGAAGAGCGGTCCTTCGAGGAAAAAATAGCTATCCTTGTGCAAACGCAACGCCTGTCGTCGAATGCACTGGCCGTCTTCTAAAATTTTTTGGCCCGGCTCCCGGATCGATCCGGGAGGCAGCTAAAGGCTGGCGGGCTTATACTTTGAGGTTCTCTGCGGAGGTTTTGCCCCGGTTTGCGATCTCTTCGTATTCCACCGTCTGTCCCTCGTTCAGCGTGGACAAACCGGCTTTCTGCACTGCCGAGATATGCACGAACACATCCTTGCCACCCGACGCAGGCTGGATAAATCCATAACCCTTCGTCGGGTTGAACCACTTGACCGTACCTTTAGCCATCACGACTTCTCCGCGGGTCTTCCTCCGAGATCTCGAACCGCCAGTCCCCGCCAACCGGCCGGTTCGGTCCTAACAGGATACGCGGAATGTGGCAGGCTTGGTAGCTCAAACCACATCGGCCTTTCGCCGAATTCCGCTCAACTTCGCAGCGTTTTTGCCGGTTTTGCCCGTTTCGCGGTCAATTGACTGCGGGTGTCGTACCCTCCGTCAATAAGTCGCGGCCAGGTAGTCGACGATCTTGCCGACATCAGCATCGTCGATCGGTGCGCCATAGACCTTGATCATCTTGGTCACCTCGGCCTGCCAGAAGGCCTCCTTGTCCTTCATCGCTGGCTGTGTGGCGATGTAGTCGGACGAATGGCAGGCGCTGCAATTGCCCTGCACGATCTCGAGATTGGGCCCGGGCTTGAAGGCGGCCACCTCGTCGGGGGTCTTGTAATTGATCGGCGCCGCAAGCGCCGCCTCTACCGCGGCAGCAAGGGCGAGGGGCACGGTGAGGAGAACGGTGCGCTGCATGATCATTCTCCTTTAGGCCACCGTCACGCGGACCGCTTCGACGACATTGCGTAGATAACCCGCCGGGTTCCAGCGCGGCGTGTCGGGCTGGGTCTCGCCGCCATTGCCGGTGGCGCGGACCTTGAGCTCAACGCTGCCGGCCGCGAGCTTCACCGGCAGCTTCCATTCGCGGAACGCATATTTGCCGAGATCCTTGCCGAGCTTGGCGCTGGCCCAGGTCTTGCCGCCGTCGGCGGAGACCTCGACCTCCTTGATGCCCTTGCCGCCGTCGAAGGCGATGCCGCGCAGGGTGGTGCGGCCGGCCTTGAGCTTGGCGCCGCCGGGGACATTGGTGATGAAGGAGCGGATCGTAAAGCGGTTGATCGGAATCGTCGCCTTCGGCGCGGTGCCGGGCTCGACCGCGTTGTTGGGCGTGTCGGGAATACGGTAGGCCGATTTCATCCAGAAGCCGTCATAGACGTTGTCGATGACCGTGATCTCGTTGAGGTGCTTGACCCAGTAGGTGCCGTAATAGCCAGGCACGATCAGCCGCAACGGGAAGCCGTTGAGGAACGGCAGATCCTCGCCGTTCATGCCATAGGCCAGCATCACCTCGCCGTCGGCGGCATGATCGAGATCGAGCGCCTTGACGAAGTCGGGTGTCTTGTCGCTGACGGGGCCGTCCATGCCGTTGAAGGTGACCTGCTTGGCGCCGGCCTGCACGCCGGCCATCTCCAGCACCGCCTTCAGCGGTACGCCGCGCCAGCGCGCACAGCCCATGGCGCCGTTGGCGAGCTGCCCGCCAGCGACGCGCGGCTCGAAGAAGCCGCGGCTGTTGCCGGAGCACTGATTGACGGCGACGATCTCGGTCGCCTTCATCTTCCTGATGTCCTTCAGCGACAATTTCAGCGGCTTGTCGACCTTGCCCTTGACCTCGAGCGTGAACGTGTCGGGATCGAGATTGTAGGGCAGGTCCGAGAGGTGATAGCGCACGAAGAACGCATTGTTCGGCGTGATCGGGCCATCGTTGAACACCGCAAACGGCGTTTCGAGCTGCGGCGGGCGGCTGGTCAGGCCGATCATCGGCCGCTTCTGCGGATATTTCACCAGCGGCCGCTCGCCATTGGCAAAGGGCAGTGTGAGGTTGTCGAGCGCCAGCGCTTTGGTGGAGCTCAGTGCGGCCGCCATGGCGGCAAGGCCCGCTCCTCTGAGCAGGTCGCGTCGATCGAACATTCTTTTCTCCTCCCGGAGCTTTTCGTTGGACCGGCGGTCATCACCACGATCCTGCGCTCATCTGTCGCAACGATCTGGATGAAGTCAATTCGTGCTTTCGCAGCGAGCCCATGCCGCTGCGTTGCAGCAGGCCGGTGTTACGCGGTGGTGATTTGGTCCCTTAGATTCGACCTCGTCGCGGGCTCTGCACCACTGCCACTTCGATCGACCAATGCCGCCAGCTCCCTCGCATCCGCCACCGCGCGCACGGCAAGCGGCTCGTCGCGGCCGCGGATCGCGACCTCCTGCTGCGGCAGGGCGTCGTCGGCAAGGCCGGCGCTGCGCCGGACTTCGTCCGAGACGACGGCCTCGCAGGCCAGCGTCTTGGTCATGTCCTGGAGACGGGCGGCGACGTTGACGGCATCGCCGAGCGCGGTGAAGACGACGTGATCGCGATAGCCGATGTCGCCGATGATGACCTCGCCGCCGTGAATGCCGATGCCGAAGCGGATCGGCTGGCGCAGATCGTGGCTCAGGAGCTCGTTGAGCTGGTCGATATGCGTGGCAATGCCGGCGGCCGCCTTCAGCGCCTGCCGGCAGGCGGTTTGCGGATCGGCCGTGAGCCCGAACAGCGCCAGCATGCCGTCGCCGACGAACTGGTTGGGCTGGCCGCCGTTCTCGATCACCGCTTGCGACACCGCGCCGAGGAAGCGGTTGACGATGAAGACGGTGTCGAACGGCAGCCGCTTTTCCGCCAGCTGGGTCGAGCCGCGCATGTCCACGAACAGGCTGACGAGATAACGCTCCTGGCCGATACTGGCCGAGGTCGAGGCTCCGTCCGTCGCATGCGTGTGGGGTGTGAAGAGCTGGAAGAAGGAGAGGTCGGAGGTCGGCCGCAGCTGGCAGGCTAGGCGGATCGACGGATCGGCGGTGCCGACGCGCGTGAGCACGAAGGCCTCGCGCTGCGACGGTGTCGGCAGTACGTCATGATCTCCGATGACGCGGATACGGCAGGTCGAGCAGCGGGCGCGGCCGCCACAGACGCTGGCATGGGGCACGTTGTGGCGCAGGCTTGCTTCCAGCACGGACAGGCCCTTGGGGACCCGCACCGTCTTGCCGTTGCCGTAGGACAGCGCGATCATGCCGCCGCGCCGTTCGCGCCAGGCCCGTACGCCGCGCGCCGCCAGCACCAGGGCGAGCAATCCGAAATAGCCCACGGTGAGACCGCCCGCGACGCGGTCGAGCGTATTGTTTTCTGCGACTGTGCCAACCTGACGGCGGGTGAGGTTTTGCGAACGCCAGTCCCGGTCGTCGCTCTCGATCTCGACGCTGCGGCCGCCCTGATAGATGCCGAGCAGGGACAACGTCGGGATCAGCACGGCGGCCGCGAGCAGATAGGGCGCAGCGCGGGGGAAGAATGGCTTGAGGCGGAGCCAGAAGTAAATCCCGATGCAGCCGTGCACCCAGGCGATGAGAAGCAGGATCGTCATCTGCCACAGCCGGCCCGGCGCCGCGACGAAGAACAGATAGAGCTCCTGCGGATAGAGCTTCTGATGATCGTACAGCGTGTAGCCGAGCCGCACCCCGATCACATGTCCCATGACTAGCGCGGGGATGCTCAGGCCCAGCACTAGCTGGAGCGGTTCGATGGTCCGCCAGCGGAACTGGCGGCGCTGGTACAGCGCGTAGACGCCGAGTCCCAAATGGGTGAGCGCGGCCGTGTAGAAGATGATCGAGACGGGAAGGAACTGCCAAAAGAGTGTGTGGTAATAGACGCCGGCCTCCATGGCCTCGACCGAGATGTTGCCGAGCGCATGATTGAGGAAGTGGCTGACCACGTAGGCAAACAGGATGATTCCGCAGACGAGCCGCACCTGCCGCACGCTGGTGGCACGGACGGCGGACATCTGTATGGGAGCGGTGGCCATGATTCGATTGTATCAGTTCATGAAAGACAACAGCCAGCGTAGCGTTTAATTCCAGATGTGGACAGGTTGTGAGGTCACATGCCTGGGAAGATGCCTCACCCCGTGGTTATTGGTCCCGGGTCGCGCTTCGCTTGCCCAGGACGACACCTGTTGGGGGGACTCCCCACATTGACTCCCCCTCCCAAGTCGGGGAAAAGCGCGGCCGTGACGATCGCTCCCGACATCTCCACGAGGCGAGACGGCGCCGAACGCCGTGTCATCGTTATCGCCTTGCTCGTCATCGCCGCGATGACCGTGCTGCGCATCGTCTATGCCTCCGCGATCGAGCTGCGCACCGACGAGGCCTATTACTGGACCTGGTCGAAGGAAACGGCGCTCAGCTTCCTCGATCATCCGCCGGGCATCGCCTGGCTGATCCGCTTCGGCACTGCGATCTTCGGTGACACTGCGCTCGGCGTCCGCTTCGGCGGCATCGTCGCGATGCTGGTGACGCAGCTTCTGCTCGCGGACATCGTTCGTCGCCTGACGCATGATGCGCGCGCCGTGATGCTTGCGGTGCTGATGCCGGAGGCCGCGCTCTATTACGGCCTGCTGATGGCCAAGGTCGCGCCCGATGTCGCGATGATCCCGTTTGCGGTGGCGATGATGTGGTCGCTGGTGCGGCTGGCGCAGGGCGGCGACGGCCGCTGGTGGCTGGCGGCCGGGCTGTTCGCGGGCCTTTCGATGCTGTCGAAATTCACCGCGATCATGTTCGCGCCAGCGATTGCCGCCTTTCTGCTGGTGCCGGATTGGCGCTGGCGCTGGCTGCGCAGTCCTTACCCCTATCTCGCCGTACTGGTCGCGATCGCGGTGTTCTCGCCGGTACTGATCTGGAACGCGCAGCATGACTGGGCCTCGTTCCGCTTCCAGGGCGTACGCGCCACCGCCAATTACGGCGTCTCGCTGCGCACGATAGGCGACTACATCGGCCTGCAATTCGGCCTGGTCGGCTTCGTCATGCTGCCGGTGGTGTTGACCGGGCTGGTGCTGATGGCGTGGCGCGGCTATCGCACGCGCGAGCCGGTCGCGATCCTGCTCTCGACCGCGGTGCTGGTGCCGTTTCTCTACTTCTTCTTCAAGTCGCTGACGCTCCGTGTCGGCGACACCTGGCCGATGTTCATGTGGCCGGTCGGATTTGCCGCCGCCGCCATCAACCTCGTAGCGATGATGAAGGAGGGATGGCCGGCCCGGATGATCAGATCGTCGCTGTTCTGGGCCAATACGGCGGTGGTCTCGGGCATCGCCTTCGTCGTCATCGTGTTCCTCTATTACGTCGCCGCGCCCTGGAATCTTCTCGGCAAGATCGATCCGATCGGCGCCGAAGCCGGCTACGGGCAGGTCGCCGCGCGTGCGCAGGCCGCGCTCGACGAGACCGGCGCGACCTGGATCGCGACCACGGACTACCGCACCTACGCCATGATGCGCTGGCTGTTCAGGGGGCGGGTGCCGGTGGTCGAGATCAACGAACGCGGCCGCTTCCAGGATTTCCGCGATCCCGGCATGGACAGGATCAGGGGCCGCGCCGGCATCTATGTCGGCCGCGAGCCGGACAACCGTTCGTCGCTGTGGGAGAACATCCCGGCCAAACGCGAGCAGCTCGGCAGAGTCGAACGCAGCTGGCGCGGCCGCGTGATGGACACCTATGTGCTGGAAAAGCTCACCGGCTGGACCCCGGAGCTGTCACCGCCGAAGGATTCGCCGCTGTTTCAGTGGAAGGTGCTGGCGGGGGAATTCGAGAAACGGGAGCGCACAGCCAGCGCGACGCGCTCCTCTTTCCTTCTCCCCTTGTGGGAGAAGGTGGCGCGAAGCGCCGGATGAGGGGTATCGCTCCGCGGACACGACTGCGAGGGCTTACGTGCGGAGAGATACCCCTCACCCGTCTCGCCGCTTTGCGGCGAGCCACCCTCTCCCACAAGGGGAGAGGGTGAGTCGCACGACGAGTTACTCGTCCTCATCCTTCTTCCGCAGCAGATCCGTCGCGAGATCGGCCAGCTTCGGCGGCGGCAGCGCTGCGAATGGCAGCGGCCGCGTGACGTCGATCGCGGCCAGCCCCAGCCGCGCCGTCAACAAGCCGTTGAGCACGCCTTCGCCCAGCCGCTGCGACAGCTTTGCCGCAATGCCATGGCCGAGCATCTGCTGCACCAGGCTGTCGCTCGCGGCCATGCCGCCGGTGATGGCGAGATGGGCGATGACGTGGCGGAGCAGGCGGATCATGCCGAGCGCGCCGGGACGGCCGCCGTAGAGATAGGCGAGTTGCCGGATCAGGCGCAGTGCGGCGACGAAGACAAACAGCACGTCGATCGCCGCGCGCGGGCTTACCGCGGTGACGATCGAGACCTTTTGCGCGGCCGAGGACACCAGCCGCCGCGCCTCGGCGTCCAGCGGCGACATCAACTCGCGCTCGGCGAGCCGGATCATGTCGGCGCCGTCGATGATCTCACCGGCATGGCTCTCCAGCTTGGCGCGGGCGCGGGCGAGCTGGGGGTTTTGATGCGCAATGTCGAGGAGGTCCTGCACGATGATGCGGCTCTCCTTGCGATCATCGCTGGCGAGCACCGCAGCCGCCCGCTGATGCAGCTTCTCGATGGTCGCAAGCCGCGCCAGGCCGAACGCTTCGCGCCCGATCACCACCGCGAGCGCAAGCGCGGTGACGAATGCAAAGGCAAGTCCGACGAAGCCGAGCGTTTCGCTGCGCGCAAACAGATCCTCGATCAGATGGACCACGCCGAGCCCGACCCCGAGCAGCGTCAGCCCGGCAAGACCCGACCAGAACAGCGTGCCCCAGGGAAAGCCGCGCCGCGCCGGACGCGCGGCTTGAACCGGCACCGGCAGCGTGGCCGGATCGGGCTCCGGGGTGATCTGGATGGTGGCGCGGCCGAGCCGGCTGATCTCATCGGCCTCGGTGACGACGACGCCGGGATCGTCGAGCCGGAACGTCGCCGGCCGCCGCTGCTGGGATCGCTCGGTCATGACAGCTTGTCTCCGATCAGGAACTGCAGGGCACGGTCGAGGCGGATGTGTGGTAGCGCCGGCGCTTCGGTGCCCTCGGGCTCAAGCTTCGGCGGCCGGAAGCGCAGGAAGCGGAAGTCGCTGCTCCCGGCGGCCTGCGTCGAGAGCCCGCGGAACGAATCCGTGCCGTTGAACAACGGTTCGGGATCCAGCGGCAGATCGCCCGGAAAGGTCGCGACCTCGGTGTTGCCGTCGAACAATTCGCCGCCGGCGCTCTCGCCCGCGGCCGGTGTTCCCAGGATCGACGGCAGTTTGTCGCGGCCATGCGCCACCTGTGCCTCGCGCGTCGCGCGCACGGCGGCGAGCGCGACGACGTCGATCGCCGCGCCGGTATTTTCCGCACGCGCAACCGCGCGTGTGACGGCACGGCGCAGCACGGCCTCGAGCCGGTCGTGGCTGGAATGATGTAGGTGATCGGCCTTGGTCGCCGCGAACAGGATGCGGTCGATGCGCGGCCGGAACAGGCTTGAGAGCAAGGTACTGCGGCCGATGTTGAAGCAATCGAGAATGCCGGCAAGCGCGGCTTCGAGATCGTGCAGCGCCTCCGGGCCGGAGTTGAATGCGGCGAGCGCGTCGGCCAGCACGATCTGGCGATCGAGGCGCGCGAAATGATCGCGGAAGAACGGCCGCACCACCATGTCCTTGTAGGCCTCAAAGCGGCGCACCATCATCG
Organism: Bradyrhizobium sp. CCGE-LA001; assembly: GCF_000296215.2. Lineage (NCBI taxonomy): Bacteria > Pseudomonadati > Pseudomonadota > Alphaproteobacteria > Hyphomicrobiales > Nitrobacteraceae > Bradyrhizobium > Bradyrhizobium sp. CCGE-LA001. The sequence goes on from NZ_CP013949.1 coordinate 1,550,396, forward strand.
CCCAGAGCGAGCCGTCCGGCGCTTGCCTGCCCGCGGGCACGTCAAGCGGCGCGAAGGTCAGTGCCGGGGTGTCGGCGAGATTGCCGGGCATCAGGAAGCGGCCGGGCGGCAGCAGGCTCATCGCGAAGCGCTCGTCGCGGCAGGCGCGCAGATAATTGGTGAAGAGCTTTGCGGCCGTCAGCGTTGCCTGCTCGTCCTCGCGTGCCTCGGGCTTGAGTGTCGCCAGATGCGCGTGCCAGTCCGCGGCCAAATGCGCACGCGGTGCTTCGCGTGACAGCGCGAGGCTTTCCGCCGACCATTGCTCGTAGCTCTTCTGGAGCAGCGGCAGGTCCAGCAGCCATTCGCCGGGATAGTCGACGATGTCGAGCGTCAGGGTGCGGTCGGCGCCGTTCGGGCGCTGATAGTCGATGACGAGCCTGAGCTCGCTGATGTCGACGGTCGAGTTCGGCCAGCGCCGCTCCTCGATCAGCGCGCGCAGATGGTTCTCATACGCAAAGCGCGGCACGGCATCGTCGGGCTGTGGCGTCAGATATGCCCGCGCGATCCGGCCCGAGGCATAGGCCTCGAACACCGGAAACCTGCCGCCACGGGTGAGGCCATGGATCAGCGCGGTGATGAACACCGTCTTGCCGGCGCGCGAGAGACCGGTCACCCCGAGCCGCACCGTCGGATTGAAGAAGTGCTCGCCATAGTCGATCAGCGCCCGCGCCGATTGCCGCGCTTCTTCGACCATATCTTGGAAACTGAATGCCATATGAACGTTAACTGATCTCGGGCGGGCGGGATGTGTGACCGTTCACAAAAGTGGCAATTGCGTGAGGAAAATCAAGTTTCATACTTCCACCGCCTTTGTCGGCAAACAGCGGTTTGAACGACGCGCCGGTCCCGAAAGACCCATAGAAAAGGGCATTGCCAAGCTTTGCGGATTGCCATGACCGTCTTCCAGCTGAAACAGTTTGCATCCACCTCCGTCCACGCCGCAGCCGACGTGATCGGCTGGAACTATGATCGTGCCGAGCTGATCGCCGACGGCATCATCCATGGGATCGGCGTGCTCTCCGGCATCATTGCCGCGACCGTGCTGGTGGTGCTGACGGCGATCTATGCCGACGCGACAGACGTCGTCGGCGTCTCGATCTATGTCGCGGGCCTGATCTCGATGCTGGTGCTGTCGGCGACCTATAATCTATGGCCGGTGTCGCCGGCCAAATGGCTGCTGCGGCGGTTCGACCATTCGGCGATCTATCTCCTGATCGCGGCGACCTACACTCCGTTCATCCTAGAGGTGAAGGATAGCGTGTTCGCGCTGATGCTGCTCGCGGGTGTCTGGTGCGTGGCGTTCCTCGGCATCGTGCTGAAGCTGCTCTATCCCGGCCGGTTCGACCGGGTCTCGGTCGGCATCTATCTCGCGATGGGCTGGAGCGGCGTGATGCTCTATGGCCCCGTGGTCAGGGCGTTGCCCGCGCTGGCGCTCGGCTTCATCCTGGCGGGCGGCCTGCTCTACAGCTTCGGCGTGATCTTCCACGCCTGGCGGCGGCTGCGCTTCCAGAATGCGATCTGGCACGGCTTTGTCTTGGCCGGCGCGGCGTGCCATTATACCGCGGTGCTCGACCTCGTGTTGAGCTGAGCACGAACAAAACGCGGTATTCAGAGGAGACGTCGCATGCAGGTGACCGGCAAAGTCGTGGTCGTCACGGGCGGCGCAAACGGCATCGGCAAGGCGCTGTGCGAGGCCTTTCACCACGCGGGCGCAGCCAAGGTCGTCGTCGCGGACATGGATGCCGCCAATGCGCGGGCAGTCGCGGCGATGGTGGACGGCGCCGCCTTCAAATGCGACGTCGCGCAGGAAAAGGACATCGCCCACGTCATCGAGGAGACCGAGCGGCAGTTCGGCCCGATCGCGCTGTTCTGCTCCAACGCCGGCATCGGCAGCGGCTTCGATCCGATGTCGGTCAATGCCGGCGGCGCCTCGGATGAGCCCTGGCAGCGCAGCTGGGCGATCCACGTCATGGCCCACGTCTATGCCGCGCGGCATCTGGTCCCGCGCATGAAGTCGCGCGGTGGCGGCTATTTCCTCAACACCATCTCGGCCGCGGGCCTGTTGTCGCAGGTCGGCAGCCCGGCTTATTCGACGACCAAGCATGCCGCAGTCGGCTTCGCCGAGAATCTCGCGATCTCGCACAAGGCCGATAACATCAAGGTCTCGATCCTCTGCCCGCAGGGCGTCGACACCAACATGCTGCGCTCGATCCCCAAGGGCCCGCAATCCGGCGACGGTGATCTCACGCCCGAGCAGGTCGCGAAAGACGTGCTCGCCGGCCTCGAGCAGGAAACGTTCCTGATCCTGCCGCACCCGCAAGTGCTCGGCTACATGCGCAAGAAGACCGAGAATTACGACCGCTGGATCGGCGGCATGGCCAAGATCCAGGCGAAGATGCGCGAGGAGTTCGGGAAGTAGGGGAGGCTGCTGCCCCAATCAGCGCTGTCATGCCCCGCGAAGGCGGGGCATCCAGTACGCTGCGGCATATCGATTAACCACCGACTTCTCGGAGTACTGGATCGCCCGGTCAAGCCGGGCGATGACACCGAGAATGCGGTCAGGCCGCCGACTCGGACTCGCTTTCCACCCGACTCTGCCTGAGCGCCCGCGCATAGAGCATCATCCCCTCGCGCACCGTGCGCTGCTCGGCCTCCGTCAGCGCCGCCAGCGCGCCGCGCACCTGCTGGCGGCCGAACGCGTGCAGCGCCTCGAGCGTGCGCCGGCCCTTTGCCGTCAATGACAACAGCTTGCTGCGCGCGTCCCTCTCGTCCGGCGTCTCCCGCAGCTCGCCGCAGTGGATCAGCTTGCGCACCAATCGGCTGACGCTGGATTTCTCCAGACGCAGGAAATCACCCAGCTCCGCGGAGGTCATGGGCCCGCGAATGCCGATCTCCAGGATGGTGTGGACCGCCGACGGCGGATAGTCAGAGGCCGCCACTGTCGCATCCATGAAGCCGAGCTCGCGCACCATCAGGCGCGACGCGGCACGAATGTCGTCGATCAGCGCGAGCTCAGCCATCTTGACTCCCGGCATATGGTTGTATCATACAACTATATGCGCGCAACGGCGCGCGCAAGCATTTTGGAGTGAGCCATGAGTGGAGCTTCGCCGGCGGGTCAGCGGATGAGGGGCAAGGTCTGCCTCGTCACGGGCGGCGGCAGCGGCATCGGCCGCGCCACCGCACTGCGGATGGCATCCGAAGGCGCGGAGGCGATTCTCGTCGCGGGTCGCCGCGCGGCCGAGATCGAGGCGACCGCCGCGGGTTGCCGCGACCTCGGCGCGGTCGCGATCGCACTCCAAACCGACATCACGCGCGAGGACGACGTCGCGCGCCTCGTCGGGACGGCCGTCGCGCGTTGCGGCCGGCTCGACGTCGCCTTCAACAATGCCGGCTTCCAGGAGCGCCGCGCTCCGCTGGAGGAGCAGGGCACCGAGATCTATGACAGCGTGTTCGACACCAATGTCCGCGCGCTGTTCCTGTGCCTGCGCCACCAACTGCCGGCCATGCTGGCGCAGGGTCGCGGCAGCATCGTCGTCAACGCCTCCGTCAGCGGCGTGCGCAATCCCAATCCGGGCTTCTCGCTCTATTCGGCCTCGAAGGCCGCCGCGATTTCGCTGACGCGCTCGGCGGCGATGGAGAACGCTCCGCGCGGCATCCGCATCAACGCCATCGCGCCGGGCCGCGTCGTGACAGACATGATGCTGCGTGCCGGCGTCGGCGATGTCACGACGGTGAGTGCCGGCCTGCCGCTGCGGCGGATGGGCAGCCCGGAGGAGGTGGCGGAGGCCGTGGTGTGGCTAGCCTCGGATGCGTCATCGTACGTCGTGGGACACGTGCTGGCGGCGGACGGAGGATTCCTCGCTTCGTAGCTTCGTAGCCCGGATGAGCGAAGCGACATCCGGGACTTCTGTCGTTGCAGCACCCCGGATATCGCTGCGCTCATCCGGGCTACGACAGCGTCGATCGGGCTACGGCAGCGTCAATGCTTCTGCCCGTACAACATCGGCACCGCCGAATCCACGACGACCTCGATGAGACTCGTGCCCGCATACGCCATCCCGCGCTTCAGCGCCTCGCCGAGCTCCGCGGCCTTCGTCACCCGCACCGCATGGCAGCCCATGCCTTCGGCGAGCCGGACGAAATCGATCCCCGGCAGCTCCAGCCCTGGCACGTTCCTCACCTGCATCACCTGGCTGAACGAGCGCATCGCGCCGTAGCCGGAATTGTTAAGGACGACGATGGTGAGCGGCAGCTTGCGCTGCGCGGCGGTCCACAGCGCCTGGATCGAATACATCGCCGAGCCGTCGCCGATCAGGCAGACCGTACGGCTGTTCGGCTTGCCGAGCGCCATGCCGACGGCGGCCGGCAGCGAATAGCCGAGGCCGCCGCTCGCCATCGTATAAAAGCTGTCCTGGCCGCGCATCGGCAGGAATTTCTGCATCGCCGGACGGTGCGAGGGCACTTCCTCGACAAGTGACGCGCCTTCCGGCATCGTCTGCGACAATGAATGCAGCAGGAACTCGACCGGGAGCGGATCGGCCGCTTGCGGCGCCGGCGGTAGCGTGCGGCCCTTCGGTGCCGCGCGCTTGCTCTCCGGCAGCAGGTCGAGCAGCATCGAAAGCGCCGGCTTCATCGTCGTGATGATGCTGGTGCCGACCGGCGTCACCGCCGCCGCATCCGCATCGTCGGTAATCTGGAAGATCGTCGCGCCGCCGTCGAAGATCGCGGCATGGCCCTCGACATGGAAGGTGAACACCGGCGCGCCGATCACCACGACGAGATCGTGCTCGCGCAGTGCATCGGATAGCTGCGCGGGTGATGCGTGCAGGAAGCCCGCGAACTGCGGATGGCGCTCGGGGAACGAGCAGCGCGCCGAGAACGGGCTGACCCAAACGCTGGCCCTCGCTTTCTCGGCGACGCGCACCATCAGCTCCACCGCACCGGCGCGGTCGACAGCGGGACCGACGACCAGGGCAGGGTGCTTCGCGGCGCCGAGCGCAGCGACCAGACTCTTCATCGCGTCAGGCTCGGGGCCGATCTCGCGGCTGACCTTGCGGGCCTCGACCGGTGCGCAGGCATGCGCCCAATCGTCGATCGGGATTGATACGAAAGTTGGCCCGCACGGCGGCTGCATCGCAGTGTAATAGGCGCGCGCGATCGCGGCGGGCACGTCCTCGGGCCGCGCCGGCTCGACGCTGTACTTCACGTAAGGCCGCGGGAATTCAGACGCGCGCTCGGCATAGAGGAACGCCTGCAGCGGCAGGATCGAGCGCGCCTGCTGGCCCGCGGTGATCACGAGCGGCGTCTGGTTTCGATGCGCGGTGTAGATGTTGCCGAGCGCATTGCCGACGCCGGCCGCCGAATGCAGATTGACGAAGCCGGCATTGCGTGTCGCCTGCGCGTAACCGTCGGCCATGCCGACGGCGGAGGCTTCCTGCAGCGCCAGCACGTAGTCGATGTCATCGGGCCAATCCGAGAGGAACGGCAGCTCGGTCGAGCCGGGGTTGCCGAACACCTTGTCGATGCCGAAGGCGCGGAGCAGGTCGAGCGTCGCCTGCTTCACGGTGGCGGATTTGCTGCCGGTCTTGCCGTTCTTGGCCATGGATTCCGTCCCCTGTTGTTTATCGAAGCCAGCAGCCTAGCCTCGTCATTGCGAGGAGCCCTTGCGACGAAGCAATCCAGACTGGTTCCGCGGAGGGATTCTGGATTGCTTCGCTGTGCTCGCAATGACGGAGGATATAGCGGTGGCCTACCACACCGCCGTGCCCTTCATCGTCGGCTGCCCTTCCGCGTTCGCGGTCCACAGCTCCATGCCCGCCTCGGTCTCGTTGGCGTTGACCGAAAACTCCGTACCCTCGAACAGCGGCTGCAGCCCGCGATAGCTGAACTTCTTCGGGGCCTTGCCGCCACGCAGCTTCGCCGCCAGCTCGATGATCAGCGCCGCCTGCAACGGTCCGTGGAAGATCAGGCCGGGATAACCCTCGACCTTGGTGACGTAGTCACGATCGTAATGGATGCGGTGGCCGTTGAAGGTGAGCGCGGAATATCGGAACAGCAGCACGGGATCGGAGACATGGGTCTCGCGGTGCTGCGCCTTCGGCGGCGGGGGTGGGGGCTTGCCGCCAGCGGGTGCGCTGCTGGTCATCTCGCGATAGACGATGTCCTGCCGTTCGCGGATGGCCGTGCCCCGCGGCGAGGAGATGCTGTGCTCGACCGAGACGAAGCAGAGCGTGCCGGTCGAGCCTGATTTGACCTGCACGTCGGCGATGCGCGAGGTCCGCGTCGATTCATCGCCGACACAAAGCGGCTGCAGGAATTCGATCTCGCCGCCGGCCCACATCCGGCGCGGCAGCGGCACCGGCGGCAGGAAGCCGCCGCGGGTCGGATGACCGTCGGGCCCGAGCATCGACATCGGAAACACCGGCTGCGCCAGGCACCAGTGCACGGTAAACGGTGCGGCATCGCCTTTCCTGGGCTCGCCGACCTCCTGGAACAGCGTCGCGCGCAGGCCCTTGACGAGCTGTGCGGTGACGATATCGGTGGCCTCCGTGCTGCGGCCGATCCATTGCCTGAGATGATCGATGTCGAGCTTCTCGGTCATGACGCCTCGCTCTGTTACTTCTTCGATTGTGGATTTTCGCCGATCGCTGGTACCGGGCCGTAGGAGCGGGTCTCGCCGACGATGATCGGCGCCGGCGCGGGATAGCTGACGCGGCCGTTCGGCGTGTCGACCTCGATGCGGCGCAGATGCGGGTGGCCCGTGAGGTCGGCCATGGTGTTGACCTCGGCGAAGGCGATGTCGGCCTCCGACAGGCGCTTCAAGAGCTCGTCTCGGGTCATCTTGCCGAAGATGTCTGCAACGGTCGTGTCGGTGAAGTCGCGGTTGCGCACGCGCTCGACCATGTTGGCGACGCGGGGGTCGGCCGGCAGATCCGGCTGATCGAGCACCTTGGCGCACAGCGTCTTCCACTCGCGCTCGCTCTGGATCGAGATCAGGATGTCCTTGCCATCCTTGGAGGTGAATACGCCATAGGGAGCGATCGAGGGATGGCGCAGGCCCATGCGCTTGGGCGGATTGCCGGCTTCCGAATTCAGCAGCGGCACGGTGCACCAGTCCGCCATCACATCGAACATGGAGATGCGGATGTCGGCGCCCTTGCCCGTGCGCCCGCGCGCGATCAGCGCCTCCAGAATTGCCGCATGCGCGGTCGCGCCGGTCGCGACGTCCACGATCGACATGCCGACGCGCGAGGCGCCGTCGGGATTGCCGGTGATCGAGGCAAGCCCGCTTTCCGCCTGGATCAAGAGATCATAGGCCTTGCGATGCGCGTAAGGGCCCTCATCGCCATAGCCGGTGATGGTGCACGAGATCAGCTTCGGATAGTCCTTCAAAAGCCGCTCGCGCGAGAAGCCGAGCTTGTCCATCGAGCCCGGCTTGAGGTTCTGGATCAGCACGTCGGCGCTCGCGATCAGCTTCTCCAGTTCCGCGCAGCCTTCTTTCGTCGCGAGGTCGACCACGGCCGATCGCTTGCCGCGGTTGAGCCAGACGAAATAGCTGCTCTGGCCCTTGGCCGCGGCGTCATAGCCGCGGGCGAAATCGCCTTCGGGGCGTTCGATCTTGATTACCTCCGCGCCGGCATCCGCCAGGCGCGAGGAGCAGAACGGCGCCGCCACCGCCTGCTCGACCGCAATCACCCTGATCCCTTCCAATGCTCCCATGATCGCTGCCTCAGTACGAGCGGGGCATGCCGAGCACGTGCTCGGCGACGAAGGAGAGCACGAGGTTGGTCGAGATCGGCGCCACCTGATAGAGCCGCGTCTCGCGGAATTTGCGCTCGACGTCGTACTCCTCGGCAAAGCCAAAGCCGCCATGGGTTTGGATGCAGGCATTGGCCGCTTCCCAGGACGCATCTGCCGCCAGCATCTTGGCCATGTTGGCCTCGGCGCCGCAGTCGAGCCCGGCTTCGTATTTGCGGGTGGCTTCCTTCACCATCAATTCGGCCGCGCGCATCGAAGCGTAGGCCTTGGCGATCGGGAACTGAATGCCCTGGTTCTGGCCGATCGGCCGGCCGAACACGCTGCGCTCCTTCGCGTAGTTCGTCGCCTTGGCGATGAACCATTTGGCGTCGCCGACGCATTCGGCCGCGATCAGGATACGCTCGGCATTCATGCCGGACAGGATGTAGCGAAAGCCCTTGCCTTCCTCGCCGATCAGATTTTCCGCCGGCACCTTCATGTCGGTGAAGAACACTTCCGTCGTGGCGTGGTTCATCATCGTGCGGATCGGACGGATCTCGAGGCCATTGTTCTTGGCCTCGCGCATGTCCACGATGAACACCGACAGGCCATCGGTGCGCTTCTTCACCTGGTCCTTCGGCGTGGTGCGCGCCAGCAGCACCATCAGGTCGGAATGCTCGGCGCGGCTGGTCCAGATCTTCTGGCCGTTGACGATGTAGCCGTCATTGCCGTCCTTGCGTGCGAAGGTTTTCAGCGAGGAGGTGTCGGTGCCGCTGGTCGGCTCGGTGACGCCGAACGCCTGAAGACGCAATTCGCCACTGGCGATCTTCGGCAAATATTTCGCCTTCTGCTCGTCGTTGCCGTGCCGCAGCACGGTGCCCATCGTGTACATCTGGGCATGGCAGCCGCCGCCGTTGCAGCCGGCGCGCTGGATCTCTTCGAGGATCGCCGCGGCCGCCGAAAGCTTCAGGCCTGCCCCGCCATATTCCTCGGGGATCAGCACCGAGAGATAGCCGGCCTGCGTCAACGCATCGACGAAGGCCTTGGGGTAGGCCATTTCGCGATCGAGCTTGCGCCAATACTCGCCGGGAAACTGCGCACAGAGTTTTGCGACGGCTTCGCGGATGTCGGCGTAATCTTCGGTGTGGTGGTCTTGACTCATGGCGTTTCCAATCGATGGCGGCAGTTAAGATAACGCCGGCCCATCCTCTGGCGTTGTGAAAACATCGCCAGCCCCCTATGCTCATTTGCTATAGCGTATGGAGTAGCCTTCCAGGATTGGCAAGCATGGATTTCCGGCAGCTCAGGACCTTCAGTTGCGTGGCGGAGCTCGGCAGCCTCTCCAAGGCCTCCGACACACTGCGCGTCGCGCAGCCGGCGCTCTCCCGGCAGATCAAGCTTCTGGAACACGAGCTGCGCACGGAGCTGTTCACCCGCAACGGCCGCGGCATGGTGCTGACCGAGGCCGGCCGCCTGCTGCTGGCGCGCACCTCCGGCATCGTGCGGCAGATCGACCAGATTCGCGATGACATCCAATCGACCAAGGGCCCGCCGTCGGGCCAAGTCGTGCTTGGCCTGGTTCCAACCGTGAGCTGCGTGCTGTCGGCGCGCTTTGCGCGGCGCAGCGTCGAAAAGTTTCCCGGCATCTCGCTGCGCATCGTCGAGAGCTACAGCGGCCATCTGGTCGAATGGCTGCATCGCGGCGAGATGGACCTCGCCATCCTCTACGGCCGCTCCGCCGATCTGCATCTCAACGTCGAGAGCCTCGGCCGCGACAACATCGTCGCGGTCGGCCCGCGCGGCTGCGGCCTCGCACGCAAGAAGAGCGTCGATATCGGCTGGCTGTTGCGGCAACGCCTGGTGTTGCCCAGTCATTCCCACGGCCTCCGCGCCCTGATCGAGCACGCCGCCGCCCAGCGCAAGATCAAGCTCGACGTCCAGCTCGAGGCGGATTCCTTTCGCGTGCTGACCAGCCTCGTCGAGGAGGGCCTCGGCTTCGCGCTTTTGCCGCCTTCGTCGGTCCACGCCGAGGTCGCGGACGGACGGCTGGAAACCGCTGTCGTCTCGAAACCGATGACGCGCGAGCTCATCTTTGCTTCTCCGATCGACCGTCCGGCCTCGACGGCCTCGCTCGCCATCACCGCGCTGCTGCGCGAGGAGGTCGCCGCCTGCCGCAAGGAAGGGGTGTGGGACATCAAATTGAGTTAGATGCGCTGGTGTCGTAGAACAGTCGCGCGTCATCTTGCCTTCGCATCTGGCGCGAGCTGTCATGCCGGAATTTTATAGCTGGGTGTCGCGTTCGCCGAGCGTAGGGGCGGTGCACTGGTCGCTCCATCCTCGGTGTCATTGCCCGCGAAGGCGGGCAATCCAGTATTCCAGAGTCGGTGCGGCTAGAACCAAGAAGCTGCGGCGTACTGGATGCCCCGCTTTCGCGGGGCATGACAGCAGAGGTTGGGGTACAGCGGGCCTACCCCGGAATCCGCACCGGCAGCGTTTCGTATCCCTTGATGAAGCTCGAATAGATCCGCTTCGGCTCGCCGACCACCTCGATGCGGCCGAAGCGCTTCAGCATCTCCTCCCAGACGATCTTCAGCTGCAGCTCGGCGAGGCGCATGCCGACGCAGCGGTGGATGCCGAAACCGAAGGAGAGATGGGTGCGCGGCCGCGGGCGGTCGATGATGAAGTCGTTCGGCTTGTCGAACATCTCCTCGTCGCGGTTGCCCGAAACGTACCACATCACGACGCGGTCGCCCTTGCGGATCGACTTGCCGCCGATCTCGGTATCCTGGAGCGCGGTGCGCCGCATATGCGCCAGCGGCGTCTGCCAGCGGATCACCTCCGGCACCATGGAATCGATCAGCTCCGGATTGGCGCGCAGCTTGTCGTACTGCTCCGGGTTCTCGTTCAGCGCCAGCACCGAGCCGGTCATGGTGTTGCGCGTGGTGTCGTTGCCCCCGACGATGAGCAGGATGATGTTGCCCATGAGGTTGTCGGGGTCCATGTGGCGGGTGGCGTCGTTGTGCGCCATCAGCGACAAGAGATCGTTGCGCGGCGCGGAGTTGACCCGCTCGTTCCACAGCTTGGACATGTAGGCATAGCACTCGTCCATCTCGCGGCGGCGCTCTTCGGCGGAGGCGACGATGCCGCTCTTGGGCAGCGCGGTCGAAACGTCGGACCAGCGCGTCAGCTTGCGCCGCTCCTCCCAGGGGAAATCGAACAGCGTCGCCAGCATCTGCGTCGTCAGTTCGATTGAGACGCGCTCGACGAAATTGAAGGTCTCGTTGCGCGGCAGATTGTCGAGCACCGTCTGCGAGCGTTGCCGGATCAGCTTGGCCAGCTCGTCGAGATGCTGAGGGGTGAACATCGGCGACACCGTCTTGCGCTGCGCCGAATGGCGGGGCTGGTCCATCGCGATGAAGCTCGGATAGTCGTAGCCGGGCGGCACGTCGCGGATCGAGATGCCGCCGAGCGTCGAGTCCGAGGAGAAGATGCCGTGATTGGTGTCGACATGCATGATGTCGTTGTATTTCACCACCGACCAATAGGGCTCGATCGGCGCGTTGGTGCAATAATGCACCGGCTCTTCCTTGCGCAGCCGCTCGAACCAGGGCCACAGCGTGTCGTCCTGAAACAGCCGGGGCGCGCCGGGGTGGAATTGCGACAGCGGCGTCGCATAGGCCTCCTCGCGGGCCCTGCGCATGCGTTCGGCCCTGTCTACTTTGACCGGCGCTTGGATGTTCATGATCGTGGCTCCAGTTGCGTTCTAATCACGCCGCAATCTTCACCGGCAGCGTCTCGATACCCTTCACGAAACTCGAATAGACCCGCTTGGGTTCGCCGACCACATCAATATGGTCGAAACGCCTAAGGATTTCTTCCCAGATAATCTTGAGCTGGAGTTCAGCGAGCCGCAGGCCGACGCAGCGGTGGATGCCGAAACCGAACGAGAGGTGCGTGCGTGGGCGGGCGCGGTCGATGATGAACTCGTAGGGTCTTTCGATCACGTCCTCGTCGCGGTTGCCGGAGACGTACCACATCACGACCTTGTCACCCTTCTTGATGTGCTTGCCGCGGAACTCGAAATCGGAGAGCGCGGTGCGGCGCATATGCGCCAGCGGCGTCTGCCAGCGGATCACCTCGGGTACGAAGCTGTCGAGCAGATCGGGGTTCTCGCGCAGCTTGCGGTATTGATCCGGATGCTGGCTCAGCGCCAGAAGTGAACCCGACATGGTGTTGCGGGTGGTGTCGTTGCCGCCCACGATCAAAAGGATGAGATTACCGAGAAAGTTCTTGGCATCCATGTCGCGCGTCGCGGCGCCATGCGCCATCATCGACAACAGGTCGCTCTTCGGCGGCTGCTCGCTGCGCTCCTTCCAGAGGCGGGAGAAGTAGGCCGCGCATTCCGTCAGCTCGGCCATCCGCTCCTCCTCGGTCGCGACGAGACCGTCGGGACCGGGAATGGTGGTGGCGACGTCGGACCAGCGCGTCAGCTTGCGGCGGTCTTCCCAGGGAAAGTCGAACAGCACCGCCAGCATCTGCGTCGTCAGCTCGATCGAGACCTGGTCGACCCAGTCGAACACCTCGCCGCGCGGTAGGTTGTCCAGGCACTCGGCCGAGCGCTTGCGGATGTTGATCGCGAGATTGTCCAGATGCGTCGGCGTGAACATCGGCGCCACGGTCTTGCGCTGGGCCGCATGCCGCGGCGGGTCCATCGAGATGAAGCTCTCGCGGCGCAGGTCCGGATCGATGTCGCGGATGGTGATGCCGCCGAGCGCGGAAGCCGAGGAGAACACCGAATGGTTGGTCTCGATCTCCATAATGTCGTTGTAGCGCGTCACCGACCAATACGGCCCGAACATCGAGTCCTTGCAATAGTGCACGGGATCTTCCCGGCGCAGCCGGTCGAAATAGGGCCAGAACGTATCGGTCCTGAACAATTCCGGATCGCCCGGATCGAATTGCTCCAGCGGCAGCGACGTGGCGCGCGCGCGCAGGGCGTCGAGCTTGGACGCGCTCTCGATGGTCCCATGCATGACCGCTCTCCCTGATAATGAACCGCGCGTCGTTGAATTCTGCGCTGCAGTATTCGATGTGCAATTACAGCCGGTTGTCTGCGTCGGGGCAAGGGCGAGTTTTGCCACATCCAACCTTCACGAGAACGTCGGACGGTCGTCACGCCGCCACGCGAACGTGACCTCGCGCACGCCACGGAGCGGAGAACCGACTGGAATCGAGCTAAATCGAACCCGCCTATCTTGGGGATCGACTAACCTCTGATCTATAGTTTGACCGGAACTGATCCGCATCTCGAGGTTGCCGCCGTGAATAACATGCAATGGGCCCCCATCGGCTCCGAGCCCTTACCCCCGCCGCTGCCGCCCACGCGGGTCGATTTCACCGGCAATCGCACCGAGTTCCGTACATTGGTCACCAAGGGTGCCATGCTGGAGCTCGTCACTTTCGGCTTCTACCGGTTCTGGCTGGTCACCGACATTCGTCGTCATCTGTGGACGCATACCGCGGTTGACGGCGATGCCGCCGAATACACCGGCCGGGCCAAGGAGCTCCTGATCGGCTTCCTGGTCGCGCTGGCGATCCTGGTGCCGATCTATCTTGCCTATTTCCTTGTTGGCATCGAGTTCGAGCGCTGGCAGGCCTTCGCCTCGGTGCCGTTGTTCCTCGCCTTCTACGCCTTCGGCCAGTTCGCGATCTTTCGCGCGCGGCGCTATCGCCTGACGCGGACGGTCTGGCGCGGCGTGCGCTTCTGGATGGACGGCTCGGGCTGGGCCTATTCGCTCCGCGCCATGCTGTGGGGCCTGCTCGTGTTCCTCACGCTAGGCCTGGCGCTGCCCTGGCGCGAGGCTGCGCTCGAACGCTACAAGATGCAGCACACCCATTACGGCGATCTCACCGGCGATTTCGAAGGCGACGGCTGGACCTTCTTCAAGCGCGGCTGGTGGCTGTGGCTGCTCAGCCCGATCGCGTTCGTCGTTTTCCCGATCGCGCCGTTCCTCTACGCCGAGTTCAAGGCGCGCGAATGGCGCTGGTGGCTCGACGGCATCCGCATCGGCGGCGTCAGCCTGTCCTCGCAATTGCCGCACGACGCTTTCTACGGCCTGTACTGGAAGGTGATCGGCTGGTGGACGCTGCTCTCGGCCGCTTTCGGCGTCTATATGGTCGGCGGTATATTCCTCGTGGTCACGCTGAGCGGCGTTTCAGCCGAGGAGGCGTTCGCCGGCGACAATGCCACCAAGAGCATCCCGATGGTGGTGATGATGGTGATCGGCTATTTCGCGGTCGCTCTTGCCATCAACATCGTCATGCGCGTCTATCTTCAGCGCGATCTCTGGGCCAAGGTGCTGGAGACCGTCGAGGTGCACAACATCGCAGCCGCGGCGGATGTGCGTGGCAGCGGTCAGCTCGCCAACGCGCTCGGCGAAGGTTTTGCCGACGGCCTGGATGTTGCGGGATTTTGAACCGTGAGTGAGTTGTCGACAGAGGCCCCGGCGCAGTCCGTCAAGCCGACGATCTTCTTCGACGGCGTCTCGAGCCGCAAGCGTCAGGTGACGCTGACGCTCGGCGATGCCCTCGAGATCGTCGAGGAGGGGGCTACGCCCATTCGCTGGGCCTATGCCGATATCCGCCGTGCCGACGGCCCACCAGGGATTTTGCGCCTGGCCTCGACATCCGCGCCGCCCTTGGCGCGGCTCGAGATTCGCGATGCCGAGGTCGCGGCAGATGTGGTCGTCCGTTGCACGCGCCTCGACGAGCACCAGACCACGCGTGGCGGTGTCGCCAGGATCGTGGGCTGGTCGGTGGCCGCCGCCGTCTCCATCGTCTGCGTCGTCCTGTTCGGTGTGCCGCTCGCCGCCGACCGTCTCGCGCCGCTGGTGCCGAAGCCCGTCGAGCGCCGCATCGGCGATGCCGCCGAGGTCCAGATGAAGACCATCTTCGGCCGCAGCGTGTGCGAGGACCCCGCGGGCAAGGCCGCGTTCACCAAGCTCGTCAATCGCCTGCGCGACGCCGCCGGCCTCGACGGCGATTCCATGACGGCGGGCGTGATGTCGACGCCCGTGCCGAACGCATTTGCGCTACCCGGCGGCAAGGTCTTCGTGCTCAAGGGCCTGCTCGACAAGGCCGAAACTCCGGACGAGCTCGCCGGCATCCTCGCGCACGAGCTCGGCCACCTCAAGCATCACGACAACATGCGCGGCCTGATCTACAACGGCGGCACCTCATTCCTGATCGGCCTGTTGTTTGGCGACGTCACCGGCTCCTCGGCCGTGATCTTCGCCTCGCGCAGCCTGGTCGAAGCGTCCTATTCGCGCGAGGCCGAGACCGCCGCGGATACGTTTGCGATCGAGACCATGCACGCGCTCGGCCGCTCGCCGAAGCCCGCGGCCGAGCTGATGTTCCGCATCACCGGCAAGGAGGGCGGCTCCGGCCTGACCAATATCCTCGCCAGCCATCCGCTGACCGAGGACCGTCTCGCCCGCATGACCAAGGAAGATCGTCCCGTCAGCGGCCCGCCGCTATTGACCGACAAGGAGTGGCAGGCGCTGAAGGGCATTTGCGGCAGCGGCAAGGTGTGACGGCCTGCCTTTAGAGCGTTTTTGAGCGAAGTGGACACCGGTTCGCGTGAAGAAAACGCGTCAATACAAGAATCTAGAGCTTCGGTTCTGATTCAATCAGAACCGAAGCTCTAGCGCATCACTTCGCCGGCGTAGCAGGCGGATTCGATCCCGTCGTGACGTTGGGCGCCGTGTTCGGGTTCGAGGTCGTGGTCTGCGGACCGACCTCCCGCCCATTGTAGAACAAGACGGCGGCGACCACAGCAATCACGAACATCGCGCCGACCGCCCAGCCCACCGGGCTGTTGCGGCGGGCTCGGTCGGCCCTGCGGTCGTCATTCTGATAGGTCATCGTGCTCTCCATCGCAAAGCAGGAGAACCTCGCGCGATGCAAGCTGTTCCTAAATGCTTGGACTTATCGCGTCCCGTAGGCGCGGTCGCCGGCGTCACCGAGCCCCGGGAGAATGAAGCCGTTCTCGTCGAGGCCTTCGTCCACCGCCGCCGTCCAGATCGGAACGTCCGGATGCAGGCCGCGCAACCGCTCCAGCCCTTCCGGCGCGGCGATGAGGCAGGCGAGGCGGATGTCCCTGGCGCCGCGCTCCTTCAACCGGTCGATCGCGGCGACCGCCGTGTTGGCGGTCGCGACCACCGGCGTCACCACGACGGCGAGGCGCTCGCCGAGATCGGACGGCGATTTGAAGAAATACTCGACCGCGGCAAAGCTGAGCGGCTCGCGGTAAAGCCCGATATGCGCCACGCGCGCCGTCGGCACCAGGTCCATCATGCCGTCGACGAAAGTGGTGCCGGCGCGCAGCATCGGCACGAACACCAGCTTCTTGCCGGCGATCTTGGCCGAATGCATCGTCGCCAGCGGCGTCTCGATGACGGTGTCAGTCAGCGGCAGATCGCGCGTCACCTCGTAGCATAAGAGCATGCCGATCTCCTTGATCAGCTCGCGAAAGGATTTTGTCGAGATGGACTTTTCCCGCACCAGCGTCAGCTTGTGCTGCACGAGGGGATGATCGACGATCGTGACGCCTTCCATGATCGGATGCTCTTCTTCTTCCCTTCTCCCCTTGTGGGAGAAGGTGGCGCGAAGCGCCGGATGAGGGGTCTCTCCGCGAACTCCACTGAGAGATGGGTCCGCGGAGAGACCCCTCACCCGGCTTCTCTGTCGCGAAGCCACCCTCTCCCACAAGGGGAGAGGTCTTAGAAAACCGTGCCGTCGCTGATCACCTTGAGCGGCGGAGAACCATCAGGACGGCGCGCAAAGGCAACGGCGCGGCCGGCGGCCCAGGTGCCGCCTTCGAGAATGCTGGCGAGCGGTAATGTCTCGGGCGTGCGGCCGAGCTTGGCGCGGATGCGCTCGGCCAGCCGGTCGAGCAGCGCCACGGTGAGCGCACGCCATTCCACGACGAGCAGCGAATCCACCGCATGCGCGCGCTCGGCATCGGCAGGATCGCGCAGGCGCAGCACCTCGTGATCGACGAACAAGCCGCCATTGCGATACTCGGCAAGCCCGGTCAGGCCGTCGATATCGGTGACGACAAAGCCCGCGCGTTGCAGCGGCTCGATCAGCGAATAGCTCAGCCATTGCGACAGCTTGTGCAGTGGCACGAGACCCTCCGTTGCGTCGTTCGCCTTGATCGCCGGATGGCGCCAGCAATCGCCGAGCGGAACGCCTGCGAGCTCCAGTCGCGAGGGCCAGATTGGCCCGAGCTGGTTCAGCACCGCCGACAGGATCACGGGGGCGGCAATGGCGCCGCCATTTGCCTGCGCTGCGATGTGATCGAACAGCCCACCCGGCCGCGGCGTGTCGTGCATGCCGAAGACATCGGCATGCTCTGCCATCAGCTTCCCCAACCGGCGCAGCAGATCGGCGCGTCCCTCGAGCCCGAGCAGCGGATTGTCGTCGCTCGCTTGAAAGGCGGATTTGAGAGCAGCGAGCGGCAGCTTCGCGAGCACGTCCGCGTCCGCCCTGAACGGCGAGCCTGCGTCGTGCGAGAAGAGCCCGCTCGCGAACATGTCGAGGCTTGCGATCGCAAGCCCCTCGGAGCGGCCGATGGCTTGTCCCGTTTCCATGTCACGGTAGCGCCACGCCGCGCCGGCGCCGGCGTCGAGCAGCACGCTGACGATGGCGAGGTCGAACTCCGCGCGCGCCCGCGCCGCGCGATCCCACCACGACGCTGCGTCGGCCAGTTGCGCCCAGCGGTCGATGCCGCCCAGCACAAAGTGCCGCCAACGCGCATGGAAGGGGATGTCCAGCGTCGGGTAGGCTTTGCGCGTCACCGCGAGCACGGCTTCAGCAACGCCGTCCATGCGGTCGAGATCAACAGTAAAATGGCGCAAGCCATCGGCAAGGCCGATGTCGAGCATCTGGCGAGCGCGCGCGCGAACCGCATTTGCGGTGAGCAGCGAGCGCGCTTGCAATTCCAAAGCTTCCGCCATGCGCGATCAGTATTTTTCCAGCGAACGCCCGACCACGCCATCCACGTCCTTTTCCGGCGCGATGTCGGTCGAGTAATAGCCGGCCGCCTTCTTTGCGGCGATCTCGACATAGGCATCGGCCGGGATCAGCTCCGGCGGGATCGGCACCCGCTCGACGATATCGATGCCTTGCGAGGTCAGCGCGTCGTATTTCATGTCGCTCATCGACAGGAAGCGGTCGATGCGCTTCAGGCCGAGCCAGTGGATCGTATCAGGCATCAATTGCTGGAAGCGCGCGTCCTGGACGCCGGCGACGCATTCGGTGCGCTCGAAATAGGCGGCGGCGGCATCGCCGTCCTCCTGGCGCTTGCGCGCGTTGTAGACCAGGAATTTGGTGACCTCGCCGAGCGCGCGGCCTTCCTTGCGATTATAGACGACGAGCCCAAGCCCGCCCTCCTGCGCGCCGCGCGCGGATTCCTCGATGCCGTGAATCAGGTAGGGCCGGCAGGTGCAGATGTCGGAGCCGAACACGTCGGAGCCGTTGCACTCGTCATGCACGCGGCAGGTGATCCTGGTGCGATGGTCCGGCAGTTTCGTCACGTCGCCGAACATATAGACCGTGGTGCCGCCGATCGGCGGCAAAAACACCTTCATGTCCGGCCGCGTCACCAACTCCGGGAACATGCCGGCGGTCTGCTCGAACAGCGTCCGCCGCAGCTCGGTCTCGCCGGTGCCGAAGCGCGTCGCGAGGCCGGGCAGGTACCAGACCGGATCGATCGCGATCTTCACCACCGACACGCTGCCATTGGCGTGCACGACCTCGCCGTCGGCGCGTAAGCGTTTTGCGGCGAGCGCCTCGCGAATCTCCGGCAGGTCGAGCCGGGCCCGCGTCACCGCAATGCTCGGGCGGATATCGACGCCTTCGGCGATCTCCTGGCGGAAGTTTTCGGCGACGAGATGACCCCATGGATCAAGCGCAACGATCTTTGCCGGATCCTGCCACTGCTCGAACGGCCCGATGGTCGCGGCCGGGAACGTGTTGGTGAGATCAGGGCGGCGGATCGGATCGAGCGCGCCGGCGGAGACTGCGAGCGCCCGGTACATCGCATAGGAGCCGCCATGGCTGCCGATCACGTTGCGATCGCCCGTGCGCGACACCGTGCCGATGATCGGCCCGCGGGCGCGCGCATCAGTGGCGCCCCAATGGATCGGGAAGGCGGCCTTCCGGCCCGGCTCCGGATGGGAGGTCAGGCGGATGTGGTCGGTACGGTTCGCGCGGCTCATGTCCAGGCTCCCAAAAAGCCAACGGCCCGCCGCTCGGACGGGCCTGGCTCGGTCGCGTTGCCAGTCGAGGACCCCGGCGACGCGAGCTCAATCCAACATATTGTAGCGGCAAGCCGCGACAGACAAGTTAATCGTGCCGAGCGGGGAGGGCCCGTTGGGGGCTAGCTCCCTGAGGCCTGCCGATCTCACGGCAGCCAGTTTAAGAGATTGAAATATTGTCAGTTTTCGTGTTTTCAAGGGTGGATTCCCATGCCTTGGAGACTGCCATGCCCGCCGCCAGCTATGTCGATCCCCGCAACGGACGGCTCTATCCGCTCGACCAGCCGCGCTGGTGTTCGGATGAGCGCACGCCGTTGCTGGTGACGCCGGGCACCGGCATCTCGCGCGAGGACATCGACGGCCGCACGCGCTCGCTCTGGCGCTACCGGGCGGCGCTGCCGGTCGACATCAAGAATCCGATCACGCTCGGCGAAGGCTGCACGCCGCTGGTGCAGCAGGGTTGGGGCGAGCTGCGCCCGTTCTTCAAGCTCGAATGGTTCAACCCGACCGGCAGCTTCAAGGACCGCGGCTCGGCGGTGATGCTGTCCTTCCTGCGCCAGATCGGCATCTCAGCCATTCTGGAGGACTCGTCCGGCAATGGCGGCTCGTCAATGGCGGGGCTGGGTGCCGCCGGCGGCATGCGCGTGAAGATCCTGGCGCCGGCTTCGACCTCGCCGGCGAAGATCGCGCAGGTGAGCGCTTACGGCGCGACGGTGCAACTCGTCGAGGGACCGCGCGAGGAGTCGGAAGCGGAGGCGATCCGCCAGTCCAGTGAGACCTTTTACGCCAGCCACAATTGGCAGCCGTTCTTCCTCGAAGGCACCAAGTCGCTCGCTTACGAGATCTGGGAAGACCTCGGCTTCCGTGCGCCCGACAACGTCATCGTTCCGGTCGGTGCCGGCAGCAGCCTGCTCGGCTGCGCCTTCGGTTTCCGCGAGCTGCTCAAGGCCGGCCAGATCGCGAAGCTGCCGCGCCTGTTCGCGGCGCAGCCGCAAAACTGCTCGCCGATCGATGCGAGCTTCAAGGCCGGCTTCGACACGCCCGTCGCGCGCGAGGTGCACAAGACCATCGCCGAAGGCACCGCCATCAAGAACCCGCTGCGGCTGCGCGAGATCATCGCAGCTCTGCGCGACAGCGGCGGCGGCACCGTCGCGCACACCGAAGACGAGATCGTCGCCGCTCTGCGGCGTCTGGCGCGGCAAGGCCTTTTCGCCGAGCCGACTAGCGCGAGCGCGGCCGCCGCGCTGGACAAACTTTCCGCCGCCGGCGCCATCAAGGCGAACGAGACCACGGTCGTGGTCCTCACCGGCACGGGTCTCAAGGCCGCAACCACCGTCGCCGATCTCGTGCAGTAGGGCGTTCGAAAGAGACTCTTCTTCCCTTCTCCCCTTGTGGGAGAAGGTGGCGCGAAGCGCCGGATGAGGGGTCTCTCTCCGCGTACTCATTGTGAATCGAACGTGCGGAGACAGACCCCTCACCCGTTTCGCCGCTTCCGCGGCGAGCCACCCTCTCCCACAAGGGGAGAGGGGAAAGAGATCACCTACTCCTTCAAATCATTCACCCGCTTCACCCAGGCGCGCACGTCCTTGAGCACGGCGGGGAGCACCGCCTTGACCTCCGCCACCGTCATGCCGGCCTTGATGCGGGGATCGTAGAGCACGTTGAGGATGTACTGGTCGTAGATGTCGAAATAGCCCATCGAGACGTTGTCGTTGAACATCGTCCAGGGCACGCTTGAGGTGTCGTTGATCGGCCCGAGCGATTGCAGCAGCTCCTCATAGGCGCAGTCGAGGAAGGTGAAATCGCCGTTGTCGACGGTGAGGATGACGTCGGAATGCTCGATCTCGAAATTGTCGTTCTTGCGGAAGCCGGACAGGCATTGCGGATCGAGCGAGGAGCGGATCTCGCGCGCCTTCTCGGCGCCGTAGAAGCTGGTGAGGGTGCGGAAGAGATCGCGGTCGCGCACGAGCTTCACGCGCACATTCGCCGCCTCGTTGGTCTCGATCATGGCGATGTCGAGATGCTGCACGCGGCGGGCGATGTCGGAGACGACCTTCGCGAGCTGCGTCTTGCGATCGGCGCGATCGCTCTCGGCGTAGACGCGCACCGGCCCGTCGAACTTGCGGATGCGATCGACGCGGCCGGCGAGGTGGTATTCGGCGCCGAACGCCGTCTTCAGGAAGCCCTCGACGATCTCGCCGTCGGTGAAGCTCTTCCGCTCGGAGCGCTGGCGCGATGTGACCGCGGGCAGTTCGCCCGCCGCAGCCTGGGATGCGGCGTCAGGCACCAAGGTGAGCGCGGCGAGGATCAGGAGGCCGATGCGAAGGCGAGGCGAGGGCAGATTCAGAGCGCTCATCGTCCGCCGACGCTGCCGCATTCACCCCGCGCGCACAAGCCCGCAAATGCACGCGCCCCTGCGGGTTCCAGACGCAGTCGCCTGCGGCCTAGTTGTTCAGCACCACCACGGTGGTGCCGACCGCGACGCGGCTGTAGAGGTCGGTGACGTCGTCATTGGTCATGCGGAAGCAGCCCGAGGACACCGCCTGGCCGATCGTCTCCGGCTCGTTGGAGCCGTGGATGCGGTACAGCGTCGAGCCCAGATACATCGCGCGCGCGCCGAGCGGATTGTCGACGCCGCCCTTCATGTGGCGCGGCAGGTCGGGCCGGCGGGCCAGCATCTGCGCCGGCGGCGTCCAAGCCGGCCATTCCTTCTTGGCGGTGATCCTGTGCACCCCGCCCCAGCGGAAGCCGTCGCGGCCGACGCCGATGCCATAGCGCAGCGCCTGTCCGTTCTGGAGCACCAGATACAGCCGCCGCTCGCTGGTGTTCACCACGATCGTGCCGGGCGCGTAATTACCATTGTACATGACCGTGGTGCGGGGGACGGGATTGGCGCCGGAACCGAAGAAGTTCGGGCCGCCGCCCATGATGTCTCGCGTGTCGAACATTTCGGCGAGCGCGCCGCCTGCGGTGGCCGACAGCAGAGCGATGGCGGCAATCGGCGCGGCAAAAAACCGGATCATTGTTTTCCCCAGCAAGAAATCGATTCAATCAACGCCACAGGCCATATTTGCGCGGATTTCGCAAGCCACGGGGCCGTGAGGGAGCCCATGCTCCACGATTGGCGTTACCAAATCGGCAACCACAATTTGCCGAAAAACATTAGCCAAACCCGCGCATGGCGGCGCGGGGCAGGGCAGCGATGGCGGCTATTGCTTTGACGGGGAGCGCGAACAATGATTGATCGGATGGATCACCTGAAAAGACCGGTTGCGGAGCAAAAAGAATGAACGGTGCGGAAAGCCTGGTGCGGACGATGGTCAAGGGCGGGGTGGACGTCTGCTTCACCAACCCCGGCACCTCCGAGATGCATTTTGTCGCAGCGCTCGACCGCGTTCCCGGCATGCGCTGCGTGCTCGGCCTGTTTGAAGGCGTGGTGACGGGCGCCGCCGACGGCTATTTCCGCATGAAGGGAACGCCGGCCTCGACGCTGCTGCATCTCGGCCCCGGCCTCGCCAACGGCCTTGCCAATCTGCACAACGCCAAGAAGGCCAATTCCGGCATCGTCAACATCGTCGGCCAGCACGCGGTCTACCACATCGGCTACAACGCGCCGCTGACCTCCGACATCGAGGGCCTGGCCCGGCCGATGTCGTCCTGGGTCCGCACCTCGCCGGATTCCAAATCGGTCGCTGCCGACGGCGCCGCGGCGATCGCTGCCGCCAAAAGCGCGCCGCCGCAGATCGCGACCCTGATCCTGCCCGCCGACACCGCCTGGAACGAGGCCGACGGCATCGCCGAGGTTCCGGCCGAGCAGCAGCGCGCGAGTTATTCGCCGCAGGCGGTCGAGCAGGCCGCGAAGATCCTGCACGGCGACGGCGAGGGCACGCTGCTCCTGATGACCGGCAGCGCGCTGACCGAGCAGGGCTTGGCGCTGGCCGAGCGCATCGCCGGCAAGACCGGCTGCACCGTGATGGGCCCGACCTTCCGCCCCAAGATGGCGCGCGGCCGCGGCCGTTTCTCGATCGACCGCATCCACTACGTCATCGAGCAGGCGCTGCCGATGCTGGCGAGGTTCCGTCACATCGTGCTGGTCGAGTCCGACGATCCCGTGGCGTTCTTCGCCTATCCGAACAAGCCGAGCATGCTCAAGCCTGAGGGCTGCGAGGTCCATCGCATGACGTCCTGGGGCGAGAACTCGGTCGCGGCGCTCGAAGCACTGGCCGGCGCCGTGAAGGCCAGCGTCAAGGACGTCAAGCCGCAGGCCTTGGCTGAGCTGGTCAAGCCGACCGGCGCGCTCAACTTCGCCTCGATCGCGCAGGCGATCGCCTGTGCGATCCCCGAGAACGCCATCATGGTCGACGAATCCCTCACCACCGGCCGCGGCTTCTTCCCGCCGACGGCGGCGGCCGCCCCGCACGACTGGCTCCAGAACATGGGCGGCTCGATCGGCTTCTCGACGCCGCTCTCGATCGGCGCCGCGATCGCCTGCCCGGACCGCAAGGTCATCACCATGGTCGGTGACGGCAGCGCGATGTACACCATCCAGTCGCTGTGGACGCAGGCGCGCGAGAACCTCGACATCGTCACCATCGTGTTCGCCAACCGAATCTACCAGATCCTGCGCGGCGAGTTCGACAATGTCGGCGCCGGGGAGCCCGGCCAGCGTGCCAACGACATGCTCCGCCTCGATCGCCCGACCTTGGACTTCGTGGCGCTGGCCAAGGGCATGGGCGTGCCCGGCCGCGCCGTCACCAATGCCGATGAGTTCAACAAGGCGCTGGCCGAGGCCGTCGCCGAGCCCGGGCCGCGCCTGATCGAAGTCCAGATGTAAAGGAACATTGGAGCGGCGCGGCGGGGCTGAGCAAAAATGCAGACCGAGCTGAACAAGGTGATCGCGGCGCTCCGGGACTTCTACGCCCACGAGACGTTCCTGTTCGAGAAGGACGTCGGCGAGCGCGCGATCACGCATCGCTTCGCCGTGCACCTGGAGAGGCAGTTCTCGGGCTGGTCGGTCGATTGCAATTACGACCGGCTCGGCGAGCGCACGCTGCACCTGCCGCACGGCAGCATCATCTCCACCGACGACCATCTGGGCAAATCGATCTATCCCGACGTCGCGGTGCATCAGCGCGAGATCCCGAACAATCTGCTCACCGTCGAGATTCGCAAGGCCAGCAATCACACGCCGCTGGAGCACGACCAGCACAAGCTGCGCGCGCTGACCGACGTGCATGTCTGGTTTCCGTATTGGATCGGCGTGCTGCTGGTGCTGGACCGGCACCACGTGACGATGTCGGAAGTCTATGTCAGCGCGGCCCTCGATGAGGCGCAGTCGCGCTGGTTCGCAAGCCGGTTGGCGGAGGTCGGATTAGCGGCCTCTTAGAGCCCTCACTGCCTTCTTCTCGTTCCGGAACTCCGACCTGCGTGACCCTTCGTCGGCCTGCGGCGGCTCATTAGTCGCTTTTTCTCGCGATCGTGCATCGGACAGAAGTAATCCTCTTTGCACCAACGCGCATTTGCAACGCGGTTCCATTGCTGCGAGCGCAGTTGCATCGCATCTATTGAATGGTTGCCGCGGCAAGTTGCTGGGACGTCTGCAAAAGGGACGGTCGGGCTTGCCGAACTTCAATGAGGATTTCTGCTGTGCGCTTCGTTCGATCCCTTCGCTTGCTGGCCGCATCCATCTTGACCGCATCGGTGCTCGTGAGTGCGAGCGGCGCGAGCGCCGGTGTTTGGCCGAACCGTACCATCAAGCTCATCGTGCCGTTCCCTCCCGGCGGCGCCGCCGATTCCGTCGCACGCGTCTACGCGGACAAGCTGAGCGAGGCGCTCAAGCAGCCCGTCGTCATCGAGAACAAGGCAGGCGCAGGCACTGCGATTGCTGCCGAAGCCGTCGCTGCCGCGGAGCCCGATGGCTACACCTTGTCGCTCGCTCCCGCCGGCCAGCTCACCATCCTGCCGCATATCAACAAGGAGATCAGGTACGATCCCTTCAAGAGTTTCGTGCCAGTGTCGAACCTGGCGACGGTCCCCTACGTGCTGGCGGTCAGTCCGGACACGCCGGTCTCGAGCGCCAGGGACCTCGTCGCTGCAGCGAACAAAGATCCGGGCAAATTGACCTATTCTTCCTGCGGTCCTGGCACGCTTTGCCATCTGAGCGGCGAACTCTTCCAGCGCCAAACCGGAACGAAGCTTTTGCATGTGCCGTTCAAGGGCAGCGCCCCGGCGGTCAATGCGCTCCTGGGCAACGTCGTCAATCTGTCGTTCGACACGCTGACCGTGCTCGCGCCGCAGATCCGCGGCCGAAAGATCAAGGGCCTTCTCGTCACCAGCCGCGAGCGCTCATCGCAGCTGCCCGACGTCCCCACCGCAGCCGAAGCCGGTGTGTCGGACTTCGTCGTCGATTCCTGGTTTGGATTGGTTGCGCCCGCAGGTACCCCGGCTGAAATCATCCAGCGCCTGAACGCAGAAGTCGTGCGCATCGGCGCGCAGCCCGATGTTCGAACTCGGTTGGAGGCTCAGGGACTACGCGTCACGACCTCGACGCCCGAGGGGTTTACCGACATCATCAAGGCCGACTACGGCCGCTGGGGCAAGGTGATCAAGGATTCGGGCGTAGAGGTCTTCTGACGCATGATCCGGAAAAGCGCAAAGCGCGGGTTTCCGGAAAGGTCATCGTAAACAGCAGCAAGATGCGAAGCGGCGTGCACGTTTGCGCACGCCGCTTTCTTGTCAGTAGTAATAGGGCTGCGAGTAGGCGTAGCGCGGGTTGATGCCGCAATAGGCCGACGTGCCGGAGGCGCTCGCCGCACATTGCTGATAGCTCGAGAACTGGCAGTTGCCGGGATAGCCCCAGTGGCGGCCTTGCAGGCAATATCTGTCGCTGCCGGCCTGGGCCGGCGCCGCCGACAATGACGCGGCGATCAGGGTTGCGAATGATGCAAGCGTGAGGATGGTGCGACGCATTTCAGTCTCCTTCGATGGTGGGTGGAACGGCCGTGCTCGGCGTTCCCGTGGCTTGTCTGACGCAGGGTCATGCTGTGTTGGTGTCAGCGACGCCGGCTGCGTTCGAGGCGAGGTACATCGTGACGCAGCCAGCGGCGGCCACTGTGATCTCGGCCACAGTTCGCACGCGGGTTCCGACCTAATCTCGGCGAACTTGCATGCCTCGATCCCGTGGGACTAGGCTTGCCTCATTCGGATCAGGCATTTTGGAGGTTCTGATGCAGAAATCATATTTGCTGGCTGCGACGGCAGCGCTGGTTGTCATGATGCAGACGACGTTTACGCTGGCGCAGAGCGCGCCGGCCGCCGGCGGAACCGCTGCGCCTGCGGCGACAGCTCCTGCGCCGGCCGCGACGGCACCGGCTGCCACCACCGATGCCTCCAGCGAGCCGGGCTCTTCAAAGAAGAGCGCGTCGAAGAAGCCGGCGAAGAAGAAGATGACGCGGCAGCAGGAGATCGATCATTCGGTCGACACCGGCACTGTCCCGGCCCGCTACCGCAGCTCGGTACCCAAGCAGTACCACCAATACATTCCCTTCGATAAGCGATAAGCGATCGCACGGCGGCGCGGCGGGATCGCCGGCTGCGTCGCCGTTGTGCCTTGAAGGGTGGCCTTTGCTATGGCATCCAACGACATACATTGTGGCGATCTGCCGGCGCGGGGGTCGCGCGAGCGTTTTCGAGTAAAGAGGCCAAGGTCCGGGGGGAGGAATGAGCGACGACGGAAAGGATGCTGGCTTGGTGGCCATGATCACCAGCATCCTGGGAGGCAACAAGCGCGCAGACACCGTGACGCCCCCGCCGCTCACCGAGGCTCCTCCGACAGCACCGGCGAACGAGCCCGAGCCAGTCGAGCCGCCCGCCCTCGATGCCTTGCCGGCTGAGCCCGAGATCAAGCCCGAGACCAAGCCAGAGCCTGCACCCGAACCCGCGTTGGCCGAGACGAATACGGCCGAAGCACCACCGAAAGTCGCCACCACGCGGGACGGCAAGCAATTGCTGCCTGCGGAAGCGATTGCCGATCTCGTGCTCGGCGAGCTGCGCAAGATGGAGAATTTTCCGGCGACCGGGGCCTCGGTCACGGTCTATGGTTACAGGCACTGGAACGCCATGATCACCTTCGCCCCATTCTCGACCACGTTCCAGAATGCGACCAGGTTCCGCCAGGCCCTGCCGGATCTCGTCTTCAAGCTCCGTCGTTTCGTCGAACTTGAGATATAGTCAGGGTCAACACCGGGCGCGGGGGAACGCGCTTCCGGGTAGCCCGAACAGTTCGACAGGAAGCCAGAATTGAGCGTCGCCTTCACCAAGGAAGAGAGCGCCGAAACCGCGTCCGAGACGCTGTTGCCGGATCGCCCGATCTCGCCGCATCCGAACCTCGTGACGGAGGCCGGCCTGCAGGCATTGCAGAAGCAGCTTGCCGAGGCGCGTAAGGCCTATGAAGCCGCGCAAACGATCGATGACGTCAACGAGAAGCGCCGGCAATCGGCCGCGCCCCTGCGCGATGCCCGCTATCTGACCGAACGCCTGCGCACCGCGCAGCTCGTTCCCGACCCGGCCTCGACCGATACCGTCGCCTTCGGCAGCACCGTCACCTTCAGCCGCGCGGACGGCCGGGTGCAGACCTATCGCATCGTCGGCGAGGATGAAGCCGATCCGAAGGCGGGCACGATCTCTTTCGTCTCGCCGGTCGCGAGATCGCTGATGGGGAAGGCGGTCGGGGACGTCGTTGGCTCAGGCGCGCAAGAGGTCGAGATTTTGTCGATCGCGTAGGGCGGTCAGGGCGAGGCGAGCATTGCGTGGCAAACGGCGCTATCGACAGGAGCGATCTCATTCGCCTAAAGCATGATCCGGAAAAGCGCGAGGCCGACGTCTCCGCCGAACAGAGCGCGATGGTTGGATGAGACGATTTCTGTCGGGCGCATTGCCGTTCTACGCGCTGGCTGGCCTCGCCATGTGCATGTACCTCGTCTTCTACAGGACGAACCTCTTCGACTTGAATGCCATCGTCCAGGGTGCGACCGGCTCATGGTTTCTGGTCTTCATGTTCGTCTGCGTGCTGCTGGAGTCGGTCTTCCCGTATTTCGGCTATTTTCCGGGAACCGCGCTCATCCTGATGTCGGTGACGCTCAGTCCGAAGTCCGTGGATGTCTCCGTCTTCATCGCGGCGTGGCTGGCGATCATCGTCGGTGCCGTCTTGAGTTACGGACAGGCTCGCTTCTTCAGGCCGCTGTTGCAGCGGGTTGCCTCCAGAGCGGCACTGCGCCGATGCGAGTCCCTTCTCGACGCCTACGGCTCTTACGCGCGAATTGCTCTGTTCGTTCATCCCAACGCCTGCGCGATGTATTTCACGGCGCTCGGCCTTCTCGGCGGGAAGCTGACGCGAGAGCTCGCTTATCTCGGCGTTGGTGCCGCGGCCTCTGTGGGCGTTCTGTTCGTGATCGTGACCCGGCTCGTGTCATCGGTAGGCCCGACCGATGATGGGCAATTGCAGGTGCTGTTGGCGGCGGCGCTGATCGCCATCGGGACCCTCGTCGGTCTCTACGCCGCCTGGCGGCCGGCTGCAGCCGACTGACGGTTGCTCCGTCATTGCCGGAGGGTTTAGGCCTTCGGCAGCTCGACGCCCGTCAGCTTGCTCAGTTTGTCGATGAGCTGGTCCTGAAATCCCGGATCGGTGGCCTCACGCGCAGGCTCCTCTTGCTGCAAGTGATGCCAGTAGCGGCCGCTCACCTTGGCAGCGGAATCTGCGCTCACAGCGAGCCACGCCTGGGTCCGTTGTCCGGTGTCGAGATCGACCGGCGCGCTCGAGCCACCCATCTTCGTGCGCACCCATCCGGGATCAACGGCATTGCTCAGCACCTCGGGCCAGCGCCGCGCCAATACGAAAGCCAGCGCGACGACATGCAGCTTGCTCTCGGCGTACGCCTTTGCGGAATCCCAGGCCCGGCTCTCCCAGTCGAGGTCGTCCAGTGAGCCCTCTCCGCCCCGATGCAGCCCGCTGCTCAGATACACCAAGCGGTCGGGCCGCCGGATCAGGGCCGTCAGCATGTAAGGCGCCAGCGTGTTGATGGCGAAGGTGACGGCATGGCCTTCCGGCGTCGCGCCGCGGCTCGGCTGCGTATAGACGCCGGCGTTGTGAATGATCGCGTCCATCCGCCCGATCGCGTTGACCTGGTCGGCAATGCGCCTCGTCTCGGTGGCGCTGCTGAGATCGCCGCCGACGATGCCTGCGGCACGGGAGGTGAGCTCGCCAAGCGAGGCGGCGCGATCGGCTGATCGCGCGTGCAGCACCACGCGGTGACCTTGATCCAGACGCGATTGTGCCGCCGCACGGCCGAGACCGTCCGTGCTGCCGGTGATGAATACGGTCGCCATGCGTGCTCCCTCAGATACATCGTGCGCACTCTACAGTGCGCGTTGATTACTTCCGATACTGCTCGTCGCTCACCTTCTCCAGCCAGTCCACGTTCCTGCCGCCGGAGGATTCCTGGATCGCGATGTGGGTCATCCCCGTCGTCGGCGAGGCGCCATGCCAGTGCTTCAGTCCGGGCGGGAACCAGACGACGTCGCCGGGCCGAACCTCCTCGACCGGACCGCCTTCGCGCTGAACCCAGCCGAGCCCGGCCGTGATGATCAGCGTCTGCCCGAGTGGATGAGTGTGCCAAGCGGTCCGGGCACCGGGCTCGAACGTGACTTGGGCGCCACCGACGCGGGCGGGATCCGGTGCCTGAAACAGCGGATCGACGCGGACGGCCCCGGTGAACCAGTCCTGCGACCCTTTTTGCGAGGGCCGCGACCCGTTTCTCTTGATGTCGATCTCCATCTCAGTCTCCTTCGGTGCTTCGGACGCGAGTGGCTGGACCCGCCAAATTGCGAGAGTGGCTGCTGTGCTGCCGGCGATGAACACGCCACGTCGTGTGATCACGGTCATCTCTCCGATCAACGCGGCCGCTTTTCGACGACGTCCTTGACGACAGGCGCCGCGGAGAATGTGTTGGGCCAGCCGGCGTAGAAGGCGAGATGGCCGAGCACCTCGCCGGCTTCCTCCCGCGTCAACCCGTTGTCCATCGCGCGGTTCAGATGATAGGTGATCTGCGCGACCTGGCCGGTGGCGATGAGCGCGCTGACGGTGACGAGGCTGCGGTCGCGCGGTGCCAGGGCCGGCCTCAGCCAGAGATCGCGGAACAGCACGTCGGTCGTGTACTGGACGAGGCTCGGCGTGATCTGCTCGAACTGCTCGCCGACGCGCGTGGCCCGCTGCTTCTCGGCGGCCTCGTCGAGCGGCAGCTGCGGCCCCGAAGCCGGCGGCAGCTGATCGGCGCCGATATTGCGGCTCCTGAACAGCTCGCTCGCCGCCGGGATCGCGTCCAGCGCGTTGGCCCAGCCGGTGTAGAAGGCCAAATGCGTGATGATCTCCGATATTTCCGACGGCTTCACGCCGTTGTCGAGCGCGAGCGCCAGATAGTGGGGCAGCTCGATGGTTTGACCGCGCGCGATCAGCGCGGCCACGGTGACGATGCTGCGATCCCGGCGCGACAGTCCCGGTCGTTTCCAGAGATCGCCGACGACGAATTTTTGCGCATAGGCTTCGAGGGCTGGAGCCACGCCGCGGATATCCGGCTTCGACATGATGTTTGCTCCTGCGGTGGACGCCTGTCCGGCGGCGGGGCCGGCGAGCAGGCACAATGAAAGCAGACTCGCTGCGGCCATTTTCATGACGGGGTTCCTTCCAGGGGCGGGTGCCATCATCTGCTGTCGTCCCGATGGCTGATCCGAACCTAGGACTTCCGTGCTTCTCCGATTAGGTGATAGATTTCGCATGCAGTCATTAGCGGGACTAATGAATGAACCGAGAGGACGCCAGCGATCTCCTCGCCTTCCTCGCCGTGGCGCGGGAGCGCAGCTTCACGCGCGCCGCGGCGAAGCTCGGCATGACGCAGTCCGCGCTCAGCCAGATCATCCGAAATCTGGAGGAGCGGCTCGGCGTGCGGTTGCTGAACCGGACGACGCGGAGCGTCACGCCGACTGAGGCTGGCGAGCGGCTGTTTCTCAGCGTCGGCCCGAAATTCATGGAGATGGAGACCGACCTCGCCGCGCTCAGCGAATTGCGCGAGAAGCCCGCCGGGACCATCCGGCTGACGGCGACGGAGTTTGCCGCCGGCGAGATCCTGCTGCCGGCGTTGCAAAAGATCCTGCCAAAATATCCGGACATCCACGTCGAAGTGATCGTCGACTACGGGCTCACCAATATCGTGGCACAGCAGGTCGATGCCGGCATTCGTCCGGGCGAGCTCGTCGCCAAGGACATGATCGCCGTGCGTATCAGCCCCGACCTTCGCATGGCCGTGGTCGGCTCGCCTTCATACTTCGCCGAACACAAGCGGCCGAAGACGCCGCAGGATTTGACGCACCACAATTGCCTCAATCTCCGTCTGCCGACGCACGGCGGCAGCCTGTATGCCTGGGAGTTCGAAAAGAACGGGCGGGAGCTCAATGTGCGGGTGGAGGGCCAGCTCGTGTTCAACAGCGCGGGCCTTCTCCTCGACGGCGCGTTGAAGGGGCTGGGCCTTGCCTACCTCACCGAGGGACAGGTGCAGCCTCAATTGTCCCAGGGACGTCTGGTCCGTGTGCTCTCGGATTGGTGCCCGCCTTTCGCGGGTTACCATCTCTACTATCCCTGCCGCCGCCAGCCTTCGCCGGCCTTCTCGCTGCTGGTAGAGGCGCTGCGATATCGAGGCAAGTAGGGGTCTGGCTCTGCGGGTGCGGAGTTCTTGGTCCATCGAACCAATCTTGTCGGGCCTGACACTCAACCCTTGCTGTGTCCGCAAGACGCCCCGCGTCGGCAGTCCGAATTTGGAGGCATTCGTGAGCAAGGTCAAAAGTCCCCGCGAAAAGAAGCGACTGAGTTACGAGCACGACCGGCGCAACACCTATGGTGAAAATCACAAGAGCAGCCGTAAGAACATTCCGCGCAGCAAGCGACGATCGCATCAGGACGAGCGTCGCGCCGTGCGCCAGGCTCTTCTCGGTGCGAAAGGAGCAGTGGCAGACGAGTCTGCCGACGAAGCACACTCGCAAGTCCTGCGCCAAGGCCGGATCAAGAAGCTCAAGGCCTTCCGCAAATCGCCTGATAGCCCGCTGGGCGAGGTCGTTCAACGACAGTTGCGCCGGCGGATGAGCGAGCAGGTCGGCGGATAGAACGCCACTCGCGGCGATCCTGCGTGGCGTGACTTTACTGCGCTAGCGCCGCGGGCCCATCACACGAATCTTTCGAAAGTGAATGCATTCTGCTCACCTTCGTCATGCCTGTCCGTGTGAGGCAGCATAGCCTTGCGATTGTTACCTCAGCGGGACTCGCCCTTGCCAGACCCGCGGATGTTGTGCATAGCTAGCTTCGCTTGGGGCACGATCAATAGCGCTGTGATATCAAATACATTCTAGGTTTTACGGGCAATCAAGGCTCAAGAGCGAAGCAGTCACCTGCCTCGTGTTCTGGCGAACCCATGCCTTGCTCTCCGCGCAAGCGCTTGCTCTTGCCTGCAGGAACCAACCGCATCGGAGCAATGATGAAGACCACCTTGTTGGTGATGGCGCTCAATGAGCTCGAGGGCATGAAGGTCATCATGCCTCGTGTTGACCGATCTTGTCTCGACCAAATCATCGTCGTCGATGGTGGCTCGACCGACGGCAGCATCGAGTGGGCCAAGGAGAACGGATATCAGGTCTATGTGCAGCAGAAGAGGGGCTTCCGCCACGCATACACCGAGGTATGGCCGCTTGTAGAAGGCGACGTGGTGGTCACATTCAGTCCGGATGGGAACTCCGTCCCTGAACTTATTCCTGGTCTCATCGCCAAGATGAGAGAGGGGTATGACATGGTCGTAGCTTCCCGCTATCTGGGCGATGCCAAGAGCGATGACGACGACGTCATCACTGCCTTCGGCAACTGGCTGTTCACCAGAACGGTCAATCTGCTGTATGGCGGCCGATACACCGACGTGATGGTGATATTCCGTGCCTATCGCAAGGCGCTGGCACACGAACTCGGGCTCGATCGGGAGGATGCATATGCGTTGCCCGAAACGATGTTCGGTACCAAGATCAGCTGGGAACCGCTCTTGTCGGTGCGAGCGGCGAAGGCGAAGCTGAAGATCGCGGAAATACCGGGGGATGAACCCGCACGGATCGGCGGAGAGCGAAAACTTCAGATTTTGCGCTGGGGCGCCGCCTACTACTTCCAGTTCATCCGGGAGATATGGTTCTGGAGGCCGGCCAAGTGAAGCGATCCGGGTTGTTCGGGCCGTTGATCGCCGCATTGCGGGCTGAAGACGGCTTGTCCCGGGGAGTTATCCTCGTCTCGCTGTTACTGGTGGTGTTCGCATATTTGCCGACCCTCCAGTTTGACTATGTGACGCAGGATCAGTGGCGCGCGTTCAGATACTCCACCGAACCGCAGTCGGCGCTCGATCGTGGCCAGGCGTGCGTGACCATGATTCCGAGCTTTTATGTCCTGACCGGACGCCCCTTCGTATGGATGACCGAATGCATCGAGCATGCCGTGGTCGCCAGAATTTCCGACTTCGCCTACCTGCGCCCGATCATGCTTGCGATCGCGCTTGCGACGGTGATGTACCTGGGTTTCGTCTTGGCGCCGATCTTGGGGGGGATGGCCTTTGGAACGTTGGCCGCCGCCGCAATGGTCCTCACGCCGGCCTATTCATTCATGTTTTTGCAAGGCCTGCCGGCGGGGATGGTTCTGATTGCCCCGATCTTGGCTGCCGCTTCCTTCCATCTTTACAGCGGACGAAATCGCGAGCCCAGGCGTAAGCAAAAAGCGGTCGCAATATCTTTCTGCCTGTTCTTGAGCGCGTGCCTGATCTATCCCGCTTACGCCTTCATTGTCGTACCTCTTGCTCTGTTGGAGTTCGGATTTGACCTCGCGAAATCTTTGTCGAACAGGCTGAAGAATCTTGTTTCGACCCTGGGATTCTATTTCGGCACGTGCCTGTTCTACTACGGGCTCGTCAAGGTAACGGTATCCTTCATCGAGCGTAAAGCGGGTGATCTACCGGTCGGGTACGAGGTTGCCGTGCAACTCGGCTCTGTCCTCCTTCACCAGGCGAAGGTGGCCGCCATCCATTTCGTCAATATGTCGCCGTTCGACTTTTCTGCGCCGCCGGGATTGTCGCTCATCATTCTGATTGCTTTCTGCGGTATCCTCGCATGGCTCGGCAGCAGGGCCACGAAAGGAGGGCATTCTGTCCTCACGGTTGGCCTGTCGTTCCTGATCATCGGTCTTGTCGTCCTGTTTGCAGCGATTTCGCCCTGGCTGTTCAGCCCATCCCAAGCCCTTGCTTCCAGACACGTGCTCCCCTGGAACCTGTTTTTTTGCGGCGCCACGGTCGGGCTTCTCTCCCTGCTTCTTCGGCGCTATCCGGCGACTGCGAGATGGGCACCTGCGATCCTGTTGTTTGGCGGTTTCTTGCCGATCGCCTGGATTCAAAACCAGCAGGCCAAGCTTGAGACCGTTGTCACGGGCGCGGAAATTCAGCTGATGCGGGACAAGTTGTCAGATTGGCTTGATATGAAGGGATGGATCAACAGCAGGCATTTGCTGGTGGTGGTTCCAATCCGTCCTCGTCCGCCGAACGCCGAGAAAGAGCTCAGCCCTCAACTCGGCAACGAAAATGCAGTCCTCGCGACCTCCAGAAATCCTGTCGGCATACCCTGGATGATCAATGCACTGCTTCGCGAGCGAGCAGATTATCCCGGTGTTCCGGTGGAATATTGTGGATCCGACCAAGCTTGCGTCAACCGCGCGCTAACGAGTTCGAAAAGTGTCGTCGTGAGTTTCTCATCCGGTTCTGAGGTGATCTACGGGCCGGTCAAGCCTTATATCATGGACTTTTCCAGGATGACCGCCGAGCCCATCACGCCTTCGGTGGCCGGTGTGAAGATCAATGCCACCAGTGTCTTGGGCGAATATGGCCCTGGCGGGTTGTTCTGGTCAGCACAGCCTGGCTGGCATGCTTCGAGAGATCCAACCTATCCGCAGGTCATCACGGTGGAGTTCACGGTTGCGAAACCGTTCAGCAGCGTGAGCTTCGAGTCTCAGAATGGCCTTGTCGAGCGGATGCCGAAGGAGGTCAGAATCAAGATCAGCGATGACGGGAGTGCCTGGACGTCGATTGCGTCTGCAGGCGATATTTGCGCGTTGGATGATCTGCGAGGGTGGCGTACCGTGAGAATCCCCGAGCGTGTTCGATCGCGGTTCTTGCAGATCGAGATTCTGTCGAATTGCGGCCATCCCGATATTCTGTCGCTGAAAGGCCTGAAGCTGGAGTGACCCGTTGCCTCGTTTCGGAGGGGCTCGCTCGCTGAGGACAGGCGTTCAACGCCCTCACAATCGGCGTGTCCCGGTCGTCGGCCGCAGAGGCGATCTAATGCACGGGATCAGTCCACCAGAAGCCGTTCTCGCAGTTTACCCTTTCGAACTCTTCTGTGACGGCGAGCAGGACACCCGGGTGAAATGCGTTGCCGTCGGGGAGAACGAATAAGTCGCTTTCCATGTTGGCTCGGGCAAGCGCAACCAGATCGTCTCGGGGCGCGGTGTCGAGATCATCGCCACAGATCACGCCACCGGGACGCAATAGCCGCTTGGCCTCCTGCATGTCTCGCTTGGCGTCGGCATAGTAATGTGACCCATCGATGTAGATTAAGTCGAAAGACTGATCCTTGAGGAGAGGAAGGAAGTTTTTGGATTCCGCTCGTACGAGTGAGACGGAAAGCCTGGCTTCGTTCTTGTAGATTTCTTTCAACGTCGTGTTGATCGCAACATGGTGGAGGCCGTCCATTCCAACTGTCGCGGCGGCTGTCTCGCCTTCAGCAATGTAGGGGCGCCATGCGTCGACCAGCGTCAGTGAAGAGCCCGCCGGCAGGGTTTGCAGCCAGACCTGAGTCGATCCTTTCCC
The DNA here is from genome assembly GCF_000296215.2 of Bradyrhizobium sp. CCGE-LA001. Lineage (NCBI taxonomy): Bacteria > Pseudomonadati > Pseudomonadota > Alphaproteobacteria > Hyphomicrobiales > Nitrobacteraceae > Bradyrhizobium > Bradyrhizobium sp. CCGE-LA001. The sequence continues at coordinate 1,586,475 of NZ_CP013949.1, forward strand.
CATCCACGTGCCGACTTCCAGGACGTCGCAGGGCTTTGTAAGAAATTGCCCTGCCACTCTTCGGATGCTGCTACGGCGTTCGTGCCAGAGCTGATTGGAATGCACCCCGGCCAGAGCCACGAATGGGCCGGATGGCATTGCGATATTGGCCATCTTGGCGAAGATCGAGGGGAGTACCGGTAGCTCGCCGAGGGCCGATACCGCTAGCCACTTCAATCCGCGTTCACGATACAAGAGACGGGCACGCTTTATCTTCGACGCGGTTGACATCCAGCATTCCAATTTGTCGGACTGTTGTAGCCCAATCTTCTGGGCGAGATTTTTCGCGATAGACAATCATTACAGCGTGCAGAGCTTGTGACAATCCGTCGTCACGGGCACCTACATGCAGACTCGCCATATGTGGTGGTTACATAGGAGATCGCATCTGCCTCTCGGGTGTCATGCGAGCCGCAATGCCAATGACCGGCGCGGACGTCGGCGAGCGCCGACTTGTCCCCTAGACTAAAGCCGCTCTCCAGGCACGCCCATCCTACCCCTGTTTTGCCCGACGCCTCGCACAAAAATTCGGAAAACGCGCAACCCCTTGTTTTTGCTCATGTCGGCTACTGTGCATGGGGTTGTTTTCAATGCCTGGACAGAGCGGGAGCAAGACGCACCAGTCCGTCTGCGCTCTTCGAGCTACGCCGGACACGCTTCGCCATCATTGGGCGTGGCTGCGCCACGCGAAGCCTTTTGGCGAAGCGTGGTGGGCGCACAAGGGATCGAACCTTGGACCTCTCCCGTGTGAAGGGAACGCTCTCCCGCTGAGCTATGCGCCCGGGACCATCGTGCAGGCGGCCGGACTTGTCAGTCGGCCGGCACATGGAGCCCGCGATTTAGAAGTGCGGGCCGAAGGTGTCAAGTTTTCAGGCGGGTTGCGGCCGCAAAACCTTCCGCAAGCCACGCAATTCGCAGGCGAGGCCGGGTTTCGGCCTGCTTAGGCCCCCTGCTGGCGGGCGCGGGAAGCGTGGGCCTGGAGGGCGCGGATGCGCTCGGCGAGCGTTCCGCCGCCCTCGGGCAGGCTCGCAGCGCCCTTGGTCGCGGCGTCGTTGGCGGGGCGCGGCGCCGGCTTCGGCGGCTGGCCGGCCTCGGCGGCGAGCAGCGCCTCGATCGGCGAGTTCGGGCCTTCGAGCTGCATCGCGAGCTTTGCCACTTCCGCGGCGATGTCGTTGATGCGCTCGCGCAAAAGCGCGTTCTCCATCCGCTCCGTCGCCCAGGAGCTCTCCGCCTGCTGCTGGATCGTGTTGATGTCGCGCTGCAGCTTGGCGCGCTCGTCGCGCGCGCTGCGGAGCTGCTCCTCCAGCGCGATCTTCTCCGCACGCAGCGCCTCGAACGCGGCCGACGATTTGCCGCCGCTCAGGGCGGCGAGCTCGACGCGCAGCTCCTTGACCGTGCGTTCGGCACTGTCATTAGCCTGGCGCAGCTGGTTGTTCTCGTAGTCGCGCTCGGCGAGCAGCTTGCCTTGCGTGGCGAGGCGCGCCTCGAGGTCGGCGACGCGGCTGGACAGCATCTCGGCCTCCTTCACCTGCACGATGAGCTGGCGGTCGAGCTCGGTGACGCGCTGGCTCAGATTCTCGACGCGGCCGCGGGCTTCGGCGAGCTCGCGCGAGGCGGTCTCGGATTCGGTGCGCTCCTGCGCGAGGCGCGCCTGCGTCGCCGCGAACTCCTTTTCGGCATCACCGACGCGGTTCTTCAGTTCCTCGATCTGCGCGCGTACCGCGACGAGCTCGACCTGGCGGCTCTCCGCCATCATCGAACGGTCGGAGAGCTCGGTGTTGATCCTGGCGAGATCGGCCTGCTTGTCGGCCAGCGCGATCTCGGCCTCGCGCAAGGATTGGGTCTTGGCGGAGAACTCTTCTTCGGTGGCGCGGAGCTGCTCCTTCACCGCCTTCTCGCGCGCTTCCAGCGCAAAGATCGTGGCGTTCTTTTCGCCGAGCTCGATCTTCATGCGATTGATGGCGTCGCTCTTCTTGCCGAGCTCGGCGAGCTGGCTCGTTGTCTTGTTCTTGAGCTGCTCGACGCTCATCTCCAGCCGCCGCGCCGACATGGCGAATTCGGCCCGGAGCTGATCCTTGTCGGCCTGGATCTCGGCCATCGACAGCGGGGTGGCGGCCTCGAGCCGGCGCGTGGTCAGGCGCACCGCGCGGTTATGCACCAGCGGCACGATGGCGAGCCCGCACAGCATCGAGAGCAGGAAACCGATCGCCAGGTACATGATCGGCTCGACCATGGGCCAGAACTCCGAGAGCTAAGGAAAAATTTACCAACGACAATGCCATGGCGGGCCGGCAAAAAGCCAGCCCCGCTCTGTCGTTAACCTTGATCGGTAAGCGGAGGGAGAAAGGAGCGCCTAGAACGGGTTCCAGGTCGCGCTGGGAGTGTATTTGAGATACCCGATATTGGCGCCCAGCCGCAGGCCGAGGCCGGAGCGGATCGGCACCAGCACGATGTTGTTGGCGGTCAGCGCGGTCATGCCGAAGCCGCCGATGATATAGGCCGAGCCGTCGAGGCCGGCGAAGCGCTGGTAGATCGCGTTGGTGGCAGGCAGGTTGTAGACCAGCGTCATGGTGCGGGCGCCGTCGCCGCCCCAGTCGAAGCCGAGCGAGGGGCCCTGCCAATAGACGCGCAGATCGCCGGCGTTCTTGGTGTAGAGCGTGCCTTCGCCGTAGCGCAGGCCGGCGACGAAGGCGCCGGACCCTTCCTCACCCAGGATATAGCCGTTCGGCAGGCCCCATTGGCTGACCGCCTTTTCGATGATCGAGGCAAGCCCGCGCGAGACGTTGCCGAAGAAGCGGTGGCCGGCGGTGACGAGCTCGTCCGGCCCATAGGTGCTGGGGGTCTGGGTTCGCTGCGGCGGCGGCAGGTTGGGCGGCGGCGCCTGCTGGGCGGAGGCTGGCACGATCCAGCCGACCATCGCGACGAGCGCGAGCGCAGCAAGGCGTGATGCGAAAGTCATAAAAGAACCCCTGGTATCGAAACCGATCGCTTCCTTAACCTGACGCCAACAGGCACGGCTCTAGGTTGCGCCGGATGTCCCCTCGACTCGGATGTTATCCGCAGCAACTATGACGGCACAACGGCAGGAAGATAGCCCTTTGCGCCCCGGAATTGCCTTGATCGGCCGTCTCGTCTGCCTGCTGGCGGGCATTTGGATCGGCTGCGTGGGGCTGCCGGCCAAGGCTGCCACCACCGAGCGGATCGTCGTCAACCGTTTCAGCGGCGTCGCCATCGAGGGTTTCGACCCCGTCGCCTATTTCGTCGATGGCACGGCTGCGCGAGGCAGGGCGCAGTTCGAGGCCAGCCTCTGGGGCGCGGTCTGGCGCTTCCGGAACGAGGGCAACCGGGCTTCCTTCCTGGCCCATCCCGAGATCTACGGACCGCAGTTCGGCGGTTATGATCCCGCCGACATCGCCCGCGGCGTCGTCATCGCCGGCAATCCCCGCTTCTTCGCGATCGTGGCGCAGCGGCTCTATTTGTTCAGCCGGGAAGCCAACCGCGACGCCTTCGCCGCCGACCCCGAGCGCTTCCTCTATGAGGTCCGCAAGCGCTGGCCGACGCTTCAGAGCAAGCTCGGTCAGTAGCCTCGTACCGCCTGTGGGTCGCCCCAGGCGATGAACTCGGGGATGATGAACCCGCCGCCGCTGCGCTGGCCGAAGCGAAGCCCGCCGCCCTTGCCGTCGGTCACCCTGCCGCCCGCCGCGGTCACGAGCGCGCAGCCGGCTCCGACGTCCCATTCCGAGGTCGGCCCGAAGCGGGGATAGATATCGGCGCTGCCTTCCGCGATGCGGCCGAATTTCACCGCCGAGCCGCACGTCTTCCTGACGGCGTTGGGCCTGTTGTCGATGAACGCCTCGCTCTTGGGATCGCCATGGGAGCGGCTCACCGCCGCGATCCAGGGTTCGCCCTGTGCCGGCAGCTTGCGGGTGCGGATCGGTTCGGCCGCGCCGATGGTCGTGCCGTCAAAGCTGACGCGCTCGGCGCTGCGCCCGACGATGCCGCGCCAGAGCAGTCCCAGCGCGGGCGCCGAGACGATGCCGAGCAGCGGCACGCCTTCGGTCACCAGAGCGAGGTTGACGGTGAACTCGTCGCGGCCGGCGACGAATTCCTTGGTGCCGTCGAGCGGATCGATCAGGAAGAAGCTGCCCTGGAACGGCGGGGAGGCGAGTTGGGCCCGCTCTTCCGACAGCGTCGGCACGTCGCCGGCGAGCTGCGCGAGGCCCTCCGCGATGATGCGGTCGGCGGCCAGGTCCGCCTCGGTGACCGGCGAACCGTCCTGCTTGCCGTCGACCCGCATCGCCGCGCGGTTGACGGCAAGGATCGCTTCGCCCGCCTTCACCACCAGCGCGGTGAGCGGCTCCATCAGGCCGGATGCGGCCGCATCGTCGATCATCCTCACTTGCGTGCCTCATTCATCGGCAAGTCTCGCCCCTGTCAGTTGATTCGCCCTGATCGATTCGACCGGCCCTTTATGGCCGCTTCGAACCTATCGCAAGCTAGCTGCCGCAGGCTTGCGAATGTTAGAACCCGCATCATCCGTCAAGCATGCGTGATTCGCGGCGTCCAGCGCCGTGCAATGCCAGGAACCCTCCAGGACCCCATTATATGTCTGACGCTTCGTCGCCCGCGACCGCTACTGCTCCCGATATGCTCGAACTCGCAGCCCTCCTGTGCTCGCGGGTCTGCCACGATCTCATCAGCCCCGTCGGCGCCATCGTCAACGGGCTCGAAGTGCTCGATGACGATCCCAAGCCCGAGGACCGCGAGTTCGCGCTCGACCTGATTCGCAAGAGCGCCAAGACCGCCTCGGCCCGGCTCCAGTTCTGCCGCCTCGCGTTCGGCGCCGCCGGCTCCTCTGGCGCGCAGATCGATCTCGGTGATGCCCAGACCATGGCGCGTGGTCACATCGAGGACGGCAAGTGCTCGATCACCTGGAATCTGCCGCGGCTGCTGCTGCCGAAGAACCGCGTCAAGCTGCTGCTCAACATGCTGGTCGTTGCCCAGCACACGATCCCGCGCGGCGGCATGCTGACGATCGATCCGATCGGCGAGGGCGAGACGATGAGCTTTCGCATCACCGCGACCGGACACAACGCGCGCCTGCCGCAGAACATCTCCGAGCTCCTGAGCGGCGAGCGCGGACCTGCTGCCGATGCGCATGCGATCCAGCCTTATTATACGCGTCTGCTCGCGCAGGCCTGCGGGCTCACCGTGACGCTCAAGCCGGAAGGCGAAGCCATCATCGTTAGCGCTTCGTAAACGAAGCGCGTCGCTCCCGAAGCGTTAATCCAATCTTTACGAGGCGCTTCGGCTTGTCCGGAGCGCCTTATCTCTTTGTTGGTTCCGTTCTTTTGCACATACTCAACCAATATTAAACGCTTTGCGGTGAAGCTGGCCCCATTCCGAAATGGCGTATCACGTCTCGTGCGCGCCCTTCCTGTATGAAGGCCTGTTTTCATGGATGATCTGTTGCGGGAGTTTTTGACGGAGACCAGCGAGAGCCTGGACACCGTCGACAATCAGCTGGTGAAGTTCGAGCAGGAGCCGAACAACGCCAAGATCCTGGATAACATCTTCCGCCTCGTCCACACCATCAAGGGCACCTGCGGCTTCCTCGGCCTTCCCAGGCTTGAAGCGCTGGCGCATGCCGGCGAGACGCTGATGGGCAAATTCCGTGACGGCATGCCGGTGACCGGGCAGGCGGTGACGGTGATCCTGTCCTCGATCGACCGCATCAAGGAAATCCTCGCTGGCCTGGAGGCGACCGAAGCCGAGCCCGAGGGCAACGACCGCGATCTCATCGACAAGCTGGAAGCGATGGTCGAGCAGGGCATGGCGGCAATGGCGGCTGGAAGTGCCGCTGCTCCCGTTGCTGATGCGCCGCCGCTGGCGCCTGAAGCGCCAATTGCAGCTGCACCCGCACCCGCACCCGCAAAAGAGATGACCACGGGCTCGCTGATCGAGCAGACGCTGGAGCGTCCGCTGCGTCCGGGCGAAGTCTCGCTCGACGAGCTCGAGCGCGCTTTCCGCGAGACCGCGATCGAAGCGCCGGCCCCGGCCGCCGTTGCCAAAGCCGAAGTCAAGGCCGAGTCCGCGCCGGCTGCTGAAGCCCCGGCTGCCAAGGAAGCTGCGAAGGACGCCGCAAAGCCTGCCGCCAAGGAGAAGGCCGCGCCGAAGAAGTCGATGGCCGATGAGAGTGCCGGCGAGGGCGACCGCATCGCCAACCAGTCGATCCGCGTCAACGTGGACACGCTGGAGCACCTGATGACCATGGTCTCCGAGCTGGTCCTGACCCGCAACCAGCTTTTGGAAATCTCCCGCCGCAACGAGGACACCGAGTTCAAGGTGCCGTTGCAGCGCCTGTCCAACGTCACCGCCGAGCTGCAGGAAGGCGTCATGAAGACGCGCATGCAGCCGATCGGCAATGCCTGGCAGAAGCTGCCCCGCATCGTCCGCGACCTGTCGAGCGAACTCGGCAAGCAGATCGAATTGGAGATGCACGGCGCCGACACCGAGCTCGACCGCCAGGTGCTCGACCTGATCAAGGACCCGCTCACCCACATGGTGCGCAACTCCGCCGATCATGGCCTGGAGACCCCCGCCGAGCGCCTCGCCGCCGGCAAGGGCGAGCAGGGCACCATCCGCCTGTCCGCCTATCACGAGGGCGGCCACATCATCATCTGCATCGCCGACAACGGAAGAGGCCTCAACACCGAGAAGATCAAGGCCAAGGCGCTCTCCTCAGGCCTCGTCACCGAGGCCGAGCTCGAGAAGATGAGCGAGGCCCAGATCCACAAGTTCATCTTCGCGCCCGGCTTCTCCACCGCGGCCGCCATCACCTCAGTCTCCGGCCGCGGCGTCGGCATGGACGTGGTCCGCACCAATATCGACCAGATCGGCGGCACCATCGACATCAAGTCCGTGGCCGGCGAGGGCTCGTCCGTCACCATCAAGATCCCGCTGACCTTGGCCATCGTCTCGGCCCTGATCGTGGAAGCGGCCGGCGACCGTTTCGCGATTCCCCAGCTCTCGGTGGTCGAGCTGGTGCGTGCCCGCGCCAACAGCGAGCACCGCATCGAGCGCATCAAGGACACCGCGGTGCTGCGCCTGCGCAACAAGCTGCTGCCGCTGATCCACCTGAAGAAGCTGCTCAAGATCGACGACGGTGCGGCCTCCGATCCCGAGAACGGCTTCATCGTGGTGACCCAGGTCGGCAGCCAGACCTTCGGCATCGTCGTCGACGGCGTGTTCCACACCGAAGAGATCGTGGTCAAGCCGATGTCGACCAAGCTGCGTCACATCGACATGTTCTCGGGCAACACCATCCTGGGCGATGGCGCGGTGATCATGATCATCGATCCCAACGGCATTGCCAAGGCGCTCGGCGCCGCCGGCTCCTCGGCCCATGACATGGGCGACGAGAACGGGGCGCATCACATCGGCGCGGGCGAGCAGACCACCTCGCTCTTGGTGTTCCGCGCCGGCTCGTCCCAGCCCAAGGCGGTCCCGCTCGGGCTGGTCACGCGCCTGGAAGAGCTGCCCGCCGACAAGATCGAGTTCAGTAACGGCCGCTACATGGTGCAGTACCGCGAGCAGCTGATGCCGCTGGTCGCCATGGAGGGCGTCACCATCGCCAGCCAGGGCGCCCAGCCGATCCTGGTGTTCGCCGATGACGGCCGCTCCATGGGCCTCGTGGTCGACGAGATCATCGACATCGTCGAGGAGCGGCTCAACATCGAGGTCGGCGGCTCCGCCTCCGGCATTCTCGGCTCGGCCGTGATCAAGGGCCAGGCCACCGAGGTGATCGACGTCGGTCACTTCCTGCCGATGGCGTTCGCGGACTGGTTCACCCGCAAGGAGATGAAGCCGTCGCTGCATTCGCAATCGGTGCTGCTGGTCGACGACTCAGCGTTCTTCCGCAACATGCTGGCCCCGGTGCTGAAGGCGGCCGGCTACCGCGTCCGCACCGCGCCGACCGCGCAGGAGGGCTTAGCTGCGCTGCGCGCGCAGAGCTTCGACGTGGTGCTGACCGACATCGAGATGCCCGACATGAACGGGTTCGAGTTCGCCGAAGTGATCCGCTCCGACAACAATCTGGGCTCGATGCCGATCATCGGCCTCTCCGCCCTGGTGTCGCCGGCGGCGATCGAGCGCGGCCGTCAGGCCGGCTTCCACGACTACGTCGCCAAGTTCGACCGTCCCGGTCTGATCGCGGCGCTGAAGGAGCAGACCGCGGGCGCCGCCGGCGCCTCCGAGCTGAGCCGCGCGGCGGCCTAAGCAGACCTGAGGAGAGACGAGATGAGCAAGAAGACGCAAGTGGGCGAAGGCGCCATGGTCGAATACGTCACCGCGATGATCGGCGGCCAGCTGTTCGGCCTGCCGATCTCCCGCGTCCAGGACGTGTTCATGCCCGAGCGCGTCACCCGCGTGCCCCTGTCCTCGCGCGAGATCGCGGGCGTCCTCAATCTGCGCGGCCGCATCGTCACCGTGGTCGACATGCGCGCACGCCTCGGCCTGCCCAAGGCCGAGGATGGCAAGGTGCCGATGGCGGTCGGCGTCGACCTGCGCGGCGAATCCTACGGCCTGCTGATCGACCAGATCGGTGAAGTCCTGCGCCTGCCCGAGGCCGGCATGGAGGAGAACCCCGTCAATCTCGATCCCCGCATGGCCAAGCTCGCCGGCGGCGTCCATCGCCTCGACGGCCAGCTCATGGTCGTCCTCGACGTCGATCGCGTCCTCGAACTCGCGCCCGAAATGATGGCGGCCTGATACGGCGCAATTGCCGCCGACGTGCCAGTAATTGGAAGTGCCCCCAAAGGGGGAGGAAGCAGAGGCTCAGATGCGTACTTGTCTCGTCGTTGATGATTCCAGCGTCATCCGCAAGGTTGCGCGCCGGATCCTTGAGGGCCTCGACTTCCAGATCCTCGAAGCCGAGGACGGTGAGAAGGCGCTCGAAGCCTGCAAGCGCGGCCTGCCCGATGCGGTGCTGCTCGACTGGAACATGCCCGTGATGGACGGCTACGAGTTTCTCGGCCATCTCAGGCGCATGCCCGGCGGCGACCAGCCCAAGGTGGTGTTCTGCACCACCGAGAACGACGTTGCGCACATCGCCCGCGCGCTGCACGCAGGTGCCAACGAGTACATCATGAAGCCCTTCGACAAGGACATCGTGACGGCGAAGTTCCAGGAAGTCGGCCTGATCTGAGCGAACGCCCGGAGGCTGGACGGATCCTTCGGCGCCTGTTTTCAACTGAACCGTTTCAGCCTGAGTTGGTGAGTAATGAGTGTTGCGTTCGCAGGTAATTCGACTACGGGCTCGTCGCGCGAAGCCGGGCCGCTGCGGGTGATGATCGTCGATGACTCCGTCGTCATCCGAGGTCTGATCTCGCGCTGGATCGGTGCCGAGCACGACATGGAAGTCGCGGCCTCCCTGCGCACCGGGCTCGAGGCGGTCAACCAGATCGAACGGATCAACCCCGACGTCGCCGTGCTCGATATCGAAATGCCCGAGCTCGACGGCCTGTCGGCGCTGCCGCAGCTTCTTGCGAAGAAGCGCGACCTCGTCATCATCATGGCTTCAACGCTGACCCGCCGCAACGCGGAGATCAGCTTCAAGGCGCTGTCGCTCGGCGCGGCCGATTACATTCCAAAGCCGGAATCGACGCGTGAGGCATCGGCCGCGGACATCTTCCATCACGATCTGATCCAGAAGATCCGTCACCTCGGTGCGCGGCTGCGCAGAAGGGCCGCGGTTGCGAGCCCGCCGCTGGCGCCCGCGAGCCCGGCCCCCGTCGCGCGCGGCCCTGTTGCGCGGCCGATCGCGCCCGCTCCGGCTCCGGCGCTGCACGCGCCGTCCTCGGGAGTTCTGGTGACGCGTCCATTCTCGACGCAAGCACCGAAGGTGCTGCTGATCGGCTCCTCGACCGGCGGACCCCAGGCGCTGATGACGCTCGTCACCGAGCTCGGCCCCGTGATCGACCGCGTCCCCGTGCTGATCACCCAGCACATGCCGCCGACCTTCACCACCATTCTCGCCGAGCATCTGGCGCGAGCGAGCCGCAAGCCGGCGGCCGAGGCGGTCGACGGCGAACCGGTGAAGCCGGGACGGATCTATCTTGCGCCCGGCGGCAAGCACATGCGTGTCGTGCGGAGCGGCGCGGATACCGCGATCGCGCTCGACGACGGCCCCGCCGTCAATTTCTGCAAGCCCGCGGTCGATCCGCTCTTCACCTCCGCCATCGACATCTGGCACGGCGGCATCCTCTCCGTGATCTTGACGGGCATGGGCTCGGACGGCATGCGCGGCGGCAAGGACATTGTCGCTGCCGGCGGCAGTGTCATCGCGCAGGACGAAGCCTCCAGCGTGGTCTGGGGCATGCCGGGCGCGGCGGCCAATGCCGGCATCTGCGCGGCGATCCTGCCGCTCAACCAGATCGGCGCCAAGGTGAACCGCCTGTTCGCGGGAGACCGCTCGTGACTCCTTCGGATTACGACTATCTGCGCAAGTTCCTGAAAGAGCGCTCCGGACTCGATCTGTCCGCCGACAAGCAATATCTGGTCGAAAGCCGGCTGCTGCCGCTCGCGCGCAAGGCGAGCGTGCCAGGCATCGCCGATCTCGTGCTGAAGATCAGGAACGGCGACGGCCGGCTTGCGACCGACGTGGTCGAAGCCATGACCACCAACGAGACCTTCTTCTACCGCGACAGGATCCCGTTCGACCACTTACGCGACACGATCCTGCCGGGCCTGATCCGGGCGCGCGCCGCGCGCAAGTCGCTGCGCATCTGGTCGGCGGCGTCGTCGACCGGGCAGGAGCCCTATTCGATCGCGATGTGCGTCAAGGAGATGGGCGCGGCGCTCGCCGGCTGGCGCATCGAGATCGTCGCCACCGATCTGTCGCAGGAGGTGCTGGAGAAATCCAAGGCCGGCATCTACAGTCAGTTCGAGGTGCAGCGCGGCCTGCCGATCCAGCACCTGATGAAATACTTCACGCAGATCGGTGAAGTCTGGCAGCTCAATGCCGACATCCGCGCGATGGTGCAGTTTCGCCAGCTCAATCTGTTGCAGGACTTCTCCCATCTCGGCACCTTCGACGTGATCTTCTGTCGCAACGTGCTGATCTATTTCGACCAGAGCACCAAGGCGGTGATCTTCGAGCGCATGGCCAAGGGGATGGAGGCCGACGGCACGCTGCTGCTCGGGGCCGCCGAATCCGTCGTCGGCATCACCGATGCGTTCCGCCCCGTCACTGACCGCCGCGGCCTCTACCAGCTCAACCCCGCGCGCTCGGGCCGACCGATGGGCGGGTTGATGCCGCAACCGATCAAGGTCGCCGCGGCGAGGTGATCTTCTCCTCGTCATTCCGGGGCCGCGCGTGAGCGCGGAGCCCGGAATCCATAACCACAGGCCATCGCAATAGGCAGGCGGTTAGACGAGGGCTCTTCCATCCGCCTGTGGCTATGGATTCCGGGCTCACTCGCTTTGCGAGTGCCTCGGAATGACAGACGCCTCACAAAATCGCGTGCGGCAGAAACCGTGAGCGGTTGCCCGTGATCGGGCTCTCGTCCTCGCGGATCGACAGGCCGCAGGGCGCGTGGTCCACCAGCCAGCTTCCGATCACCGGAAAGAAGCCGGAAAAATTCGGCAGCGGCGCTAAGGCCTGCCGTATGAAACCTTCGGCACCGTAGGGGCCTTCCTGCTCGTCGAGAGGCGAGCCGCCCGAGACCAGCGTGACATTGGCGCCTTCGCGCGACAGCAGCGGCTTGCGCACATAGGACGTGCCGAGCTCGGCGGCGCGCGGATCGTCCTCGAAGAAGGCGGGCAGCAGATTGGGATGGTTCGAAAACATCTCCCATAGCAGCGGCAGGATGCCCTTGTTGGACAGTACCGCCTTCCACGGCGGCTCGATCCAACGCGTCGATGAGTCCTTGAGCTTGGCGCCGAAGGCGTCGTGGAACATCCACTCCCAGGGATAGAGCTTGAAGGCCAGCGTGATGTCGCGATCGTCGAGGTCGACGAACCCGCCGCTTTCATCGCGCCAGCCGACGTGTTCGATGTCGAGCAGCCTGGTCGAGAGCCCCGCCTGGCGTGCGGTGTCTTCGAGATAAGCGAGCGTGCCGGCATCTTCCTCGTTGCCGGTGACGCCGGTGAGATGGATGTGCCGGCCGCCAGCGATCTCCTTCCACGCTGCGATCAGACGCTCATGGATGGAGTTGAACTGATCCGCGCGCGAGGGGATCATGCGGCGTTCGATCGCCTGTTCGAGCCAGGTCCATTGGAAGACCGCGGCTTCGAACAGCGAAGTCGGCGTATCCGCATTGTATTCGAGCAGCTTTGCCGGACCTTTGCCGTCGAAGGTCAGGTCGAGCCGGCCGTAGAGGCTGCGGTCGTCCCGCTTCCAGCTCTCCGCGATCAGGCTCCAGAACGCTTCGGGAATCTTCAGGCGGCGCAGATATCGTTCGTCACCGATCGCGCGGCCGGCAAGCTCCAGGCACATCGCGTCGATCTCGCCGGTCGGCGTCTCGATGCCGCGCTCGATCTCGTCGAGCGTGAAGCCGTAATAGGCGCGCTCGTCCCAGTAGCGGTCGCCGTCGATGGTGTGGAAGACGAAGCCGCATTGCGCTGCGGTTTCTCGCCAGTCGTCGCGCTCCAGACAAGTGATGCGCTGCATGGATCAGCCGCCGCCCGAGAAGCCATGGCCGAACGAGCCGAAGCCGCCGCGGCTCACGCTGCTGTGGCCGGAATCGGACGACGTTCCAGACGAGGAATGGCTCGAGGAGTCGCTGCTGAACAAGCTCGATCGCGACGACCACCGCGAGCTGCTACCGCCCGACGAGCTGCTGCTGCTGCTACTGCTGCACGTCGTGGTCGTCTGCCCCGGCACGGCGCCGGGCGTGGGCTCGCAATTCTGCCGCGGCATCAAGGTGTAGGCGGTGGTGCCGACCGCGATCGTGCCCATCACGAGCAGCGCGACATGGCCGGAGCGCTTGGCCTGGGGCCGTGGTGTCGCTGGCACCGATGGCAGGCGCTTGCCGAATTGCTTGCTGGCGGATTTGTCGGCCATGTCAGTAGATCATGCTGGCGGCATTCAGGAGGCCGGCGGCGAGCGAAGCCAGGCCTAGCCAGATCGCGGGCGCGATCTCGCCGGAGTCGATCCGCTTCGACAAGTTCGGCACCGGCACCTTCACGAGGAAGAACACGATGACCTGCACGACCAGTGCGATCGTCGCCCAGATCAGGCAGTCCAGCACGTTGGCCGAATGCGCGATGGCGCTGACCAGCGGCGCCACGAAGCCGAGCAGGCTGAGGCCGAGCGCGATCGCCGCGGCCGGCTGATTGTCTCGGATGAGCTGGAACTCGTTATGCGGGGTGATGCGGGTGTAAACGAACAGATAGGCCACGATGGCGATCAGCCCGGTGCAGAAATAGACCAGGAAGGCGGGCAGGCCGGCGAGTGATTGCAGGATCATCGTTCCCCCATCGTGCAGCGACCATTCGTCGGCGGGGGAAGGGTAGTGGTTCAAACATTAGAGAGGGGTGAAGTCGCGTCGGCGCAATTGCTGGACCCCTTCCAGCAAGCGGGAGAGGCGAAGACGCCCCAAAAAACAAAACCCCGCCATTTGCGGCGGGGTCCAGGCTGGGAGGAGCGAGCCTGACTGGGCTCGCGACGTAAACCCAGGATCAGGCGGGAATGCGCTCTTCGTGCTCGTGCGGCTCGCGCAGCACGTAGCCGCGGCCCCACACGGTCTCGATGAAGTTGCGTCCCTCGGAAGCGTTGGCCAGCTTCTTGCGGAGCTTGCAGATGAAGACGTCGATGATCTTCAGCTCGGGCTCGTCCATGCCGCCATAGAGATGGTTGAGGAACATTTCCTTGGTGAGGGTCGTGCCCTTGCGCAAGCTGAGCAGCTCCAGCATCTGATATTCCTTGCCGGTCAGATGCACGCGCTGGCCGCCGACTTCCACCGTCTTGGTGTCGAGGTTGACGACGAGGTCGCCGGTCTGGATGACCGACTGGGCATGGCCCTTGGAGCGGCGCACGATCGCGTGGATGCGGGCAACCAGCTCGTCCTTGTGGAAGGGCTTGGTCATGTAGTCGTCGGCGCCGACGCCGAGACCCTTGACCTTGTCCTCGATGCCGGCGAGGCCGGAGAGGATCAGAATCGGTGTCTTGATCTTGGAAACCCGGAGCTGCTTGAGCACGTCGTAGCCGGACATGTCGGGCAGGTTGAGGTCGAGGAGAATAATGTCGTAATCGTATAGTTTACCGAGATCGACGCCTTCTTCCCCCAAATCGGTCGTGTAGACGTTGAAGCTCTCAGACTTCAACATCAGCTCGATCGACTGCGCGACGGCGCTGTCATCTTCAATCAGCAAAACGCGCATGCCAGTTCCCCATAGTCGCCGCTCCTGGGCGTCAGGTCGGCCGCATTCGCGGCACTCAACAAAACGCCTTTGAACAACTGATTCGGATCCTGACAACAGATGGTTAACAAACTCTGATTCTGGAACGCAAGTCCCCCCGGTGCAATTTTTGTCGAATCGCCCTAAGGTCTTGCGCGTGAAGCAGCTTTCGTCACCGAGCTCCGTTCAAGTTCCACTTTAAGAGACGGGCCTAACCGACTCCCGCGACTCAGCCTTCTTCTGAAGGGAAGCCACGCTCAGTCTCAAAGACAGTGACGCAATGATTAATGATGCGGGTAAACACGAAGTTAAGCGCCGTTCAGAAATATGGCGAAACTTAAGGTTTTCACCGGGAAGTCCCGAATGACCCCAACGCGCCCCTTGATGAAGGCCCACCGATGAAGGCTCTGGCCGAACAGATCGGCGACATCGACGGCATCAACATCTACGGCCGCGTGGTCGGCGTGCGCGGCCTGATGGTCGAGGTGGCCGGCCCCATTCACGCCATGTCGGTCGGCGCACGCCTGGTGATCGAGACCGGCGCCAACCGCACCATCCCGTGCGAGGTCATTGGCTTCTCCGGCAACAACGCTGTCGTGATGCCCTTCGCCGGCCTCGACGGCGTACGCCGTGGCTGCAAGGCGGTGATCGCCAATGCCGCCAATCAAGTGCGGCCGTCGGCCGCCTGGCTCGGCCGCGTCGTCAACGCGCTGGGCGAACCGATCGACGGCAAGGGCCCCTTGCCGCAAGGTTCCTCGCCGATGCCGTTCCGCAACCAGCCGCCGCCGGCACATTCGCGCAAGCGCGTCGGCGCGCCGCTCGATCTCGGCGTGCGCGCGATGAACACCTTCCTCACCTGCTGTCGCGGCCAGCGCATGGGCATCTTCGCGGGCTCCGGCGTCGGCAAGTCGGTGCTGCTGTCGATGCTGGCGCGGAACGTCGATGCCGCGGTCAGCGTCATCGGACTGATCGGCGAACGCGGCCGCGAGGTGCAGGAATTCCTGCAGGACGATCTCGGCGAGGTGGGTCTTGCGCGCTCCGTCGTCGTGGTCGCGACCTCGGACGAGCCGGCGCTGATGCGCCGCCAGGCCGCGTATCTCACGCTCGCGGTCGCCGAGTATTTTCGCGACGAGAACCAGGACGTGCTCTGCCTGATGGATTCGGTGACGCGCTTTGCCATGGCCCAGCGTGAAATCGGCCTGTCCGCCGGCGAGCCGCCGACGGCCAAGGGCTACACGCCGACCGTGTTCACCGAGCTGCCGAAGCTTCTGGAGCGCGCCGGACCGGGCCTCGGCGAGGGCGCCATCACCGCGATCTTCACCGTGCTTGTCGACGGCGACGACCATAACGAGCCGATTGCGGACGCCGTGCGCGGCATCCTCGACGGCCACATCGTGATGCAGCGCTCGATCGCCGAGCGCGGCCGCTACCCCGCCATCAACATCCTCAAATCCGTCTCACGCACCATGCCGAAATCGGCCGATCCGCAGTTCTGGCCGACCATCCAGAAGGCGCGCGCGGTGATGGCGACCTATGCCGACATGGAGGAATTGATCCGGCTCGGCGCCTATCGGGCCGGCTCCAGCCCCGAGGTCGACGAGGCGATCCGCCTGCACGAGCCGCTGGAAGCCTTCCTGCGCCAACGCAAGGACGAAAATGCATCACTGGCGGACGGCTACCGCCAGTTGGCGCAAATCCTCGGGAATTTGGAAACGGAACGCTAACTTTGTCCGGTCATCATCCGATCCCACAGAGTAGCAGAGCCGGTCTTGGCCCTATCAGGGCCTGTGGGGAGACCGGTGCCGTCCCACGTGCAGCGAGGGGACTTCTGGGGAGTACGAGTCGATGAAGTCACGAGATACCCTCATCCGCCTGAAGAAGTTTCAGGTCGACGAGAAGCGCCGCCGGGTCACCCAGATCGAGACTATGATCGCCGACTTCCAGCGGATGTCGGTGGACCTCGAACGTGAGATCCAGACCGAGCAGGACCGCGCCGGGATCAACGATCCCTCGCACTTCGCTTATCCGACCTATGCCAAGGCCGCGATCCAGCGCCGCGAGAACCTGACCCGCTCGGCCGACGAGCTCAAGGGCCAGCTCGATGAAGCCAAGGCCGCGCTGGCCGAGGCCTTCGAGGAGCTGAAGAAGGTCGAGCTGCTCGACGAGCGCGACCAGGCCCGTGAGCGCGCCGAAGAGAACGCCCGCGAGCAGGCTGACCTCGACAGCATCGGCCTGATGCGCGCCCGCATCGGCGCGGTCGCCTGACGGCGACAGTCAGCCGGATCACCGATAAATCCGCAAAACCCGGACCCGCAAGGTCCGGGTTTTCGTATGTGCTGTCCACAGTGTGGCGCGGCGCCCCTTGGTGGTCGGCTTCGTCGCGCGCTATGGTGGTGCAGTGCCAGGGCTTGCGCGGAACGCGACGGCCCGCGTGTCGGGGGGCTGAATGCTGACGCCAGCAGAGCTGGTCGGGCTGATTGAGGCGGTGGCGAAGGGCGATCAGGCCGCGTTCGAGCGCCTCTACGTCGCCACGCGCGCGAAACTTTATGGCGTCGTGCTCCGTATCTTGCGCCGGCAGGATCTTTCGGAGGAGGTCATCCAGGAGACCTACGTCAAGATCTGGAACAGTGCCGGTCAGTTCAATCCGGCGCTGTCCTCGCCGATCACGTGGATGGCCTCGATTGCGCGCAACCGTGCCATCGACGTCGTGCGCAAGAAGTCGGAAGTTTCCATCGAGGAAGAGCCTCAGGCGATGGAGGTGGCTGCCGACAGTCCCGATCCGCTGGCGCGGCGGGAGATGACGGAGGAGTTGAAGCGGCTCCTGGAATGTATCGGCCGGCTCGAGCCGGACCGCCAAAGGCTCGTGCTGCTCGCCTATTACAACGGCTGGAGCCGCGAGCAATTGGCGGAGAAGTTCGCCACGCCCGTCAACACGGTGAAGACGTGGCTCCGGCGCAGCATGCTGGATATCCGGGAATGTCTCGGACTGTGATGGCTTGGATGACGAGGATGGTTCTGGACTGCAATTGATGGCCCACACGGAGGACCATATCGCGCTCGCCGCGGAATATGCGCTCGGCACCCTCGATGCCGACGAGCGCGCGCAGGTCGAGACCATGATGGCGGTGGATCCGGCGTTCGCCGAGATGGTGCAGGCCTGGGCCTTCCGGCTCGGCGTCCTCAACCAGATGGTGGGCTCGGTCGAGCCGCGTCCGATCGTGTGGGAGAATATCAGGTCGGAGATCGCGCGCACCGCGCTTGCCCAAGAGCCGCCTGCGCCTGCCGAAGCTTCGCCGCCACCACTTCTGCCCACCCCAGAATTGCCAACGCCGGAAACCGCCTCGTCGGACTCTCCGGCCGAGGCGGTACCGTCCCCTGAGCCGCCGCATGGCGAAGCGGAGCAGCCGGACACGCCGCGTCCCGCACCCGATGTCATCCCGGACATCGCGCCGCAATTCATCCCGCAGGTCCATGCGCCCGACCTCAACATCGTCCGCGCGCCCGAGGCGCCGGTCACCGGCGACGGCAATGTGATCCGCCTCGAGGGGCGCGTGAAGCGCTGGCGCAGCATTGCATCCGCCGTCGGCGCGCTCGCGGCCGCGCTGCTCGTGACGCTGTCGCTGCAGATCTTCCTGCCTGATGCGCTGCCGGGCGCCTTGCGTCCTGCGCCCCGCATCCAGACGGTGGAGGTGAAGACGCCTGCCGCGCCGCTCACCGCCTCTGCGCAATATGTCGCCCTGCTCCAGGGCCAGGCGGGCGGCCCCGCCTTCATCCTCACCATCGACGGCGCGACGCGAAATTTCACGGTGCGCAAGGTTGGCGCCACCCCGGAGCCCGGCAAGAGCTTCGAGCTCTGGCTGATCTCCGACAAGCTGCCGCGGCCGCGCTCGCTCGGCGTGATCGGTGCGAGCGATTTCACCGCGCGTCCGTTGCTCGCGTCCTACGATTCCGACGTCGTCAACGGCGCGACCTACGCCGTCACCGTCGAGCAGGCCGGCGGTTCACCCAATGGCGAGCCGACCTCCGCCCCGGTGTTCTCCGGCAAGCTGATCGAGACGGTGCCGCCGGCGCAAGCGCAGCAACAGCCGCCCGCCAGGAAGTAATTCCGTAGCCTGGATGAGCGAAGCGATATCCGGGACCAGCAGCCCCGCATGTCGCTTCGCTCATGCGGGCTGCCAGACGCTTCTGTCGCCAGGGTCCATTCCGCCGTCGCATCCCGACAAGTCCCGCCGAATCCGCTCGCGATTTGAACCTCCCTGCAGTCCGCGGCGTCAAATCCCCGGAATTTGCAGTCGGCGCCGCCGATCGCGGAGCTGGAGAGGGCTAGAAATCAGATGGATGCAGCGAAAGCGCCCGGCATCTTCATTCACCAGTATGCGGGACTGCCGCACGGCCCGGCCTTCGAGCAATGGCGCGAGCGGGCGTTCGGCTCCTGCGGCCTCGATATCGGGCCGAGCCAGGGCGACAGCATCGATTGCCGGCTCCAGGTCAGCATCGTCGACAACATCGCGCTCGCGATTCCCGAAGGCGCCTCCGCGCAATATTCGCGCAGGCAGAGCCACCTTGCCGACGGCAGCGACGATCTCGTGCTGATTGCTGCCCATGCGGGCCGCATCCGCGTCGGGCAGAACGGCCATACCGTGGATCTCGAGCCGGCGCAGATGGTGCTCGTCGACATGAGCATCACCGGCACCGTCGGCCACACCGACCAGAACCGCTTCACCAGCATTCGCATGCCGCGCCGCGCGCTGCTCGACATCAATCCGCGCGCCGAGGAGAAGCTGTCGCAAGTGCTCTCCGACGGTGCGGTGGCGGAGACCATCTTCCGCTACCATGCGCTCGCCGCCAGTCAGGGGCCGCATCTCGATGCCGTCGGCCAGCGTCTGACCGCGCAGCACATGGTCGATCTCGTCGGCCTCCTGCTCGGCACCGACGCCGAGCATGCCAGCCTGGCGCGCGGACGCGGGCATGCGGCGGCGCGTCTCGATCTCATGCGCGCCGACGTGATGGCCGCACTCGGCCGCAACGATCTCTGCCTGTCCGAGATCGCGGCGCGTTCGGGCCTCAGCCCGCGGCAGGCGCAGCGCCTGTTCGAGCAGGCCGGCACCACCTTCACCGAATTCGTGCTGGAGCAGCGCCTGCTCCAGGCGCGCAAGCTGCTGTCCGATCCCCGTGCCCGATCGCGCAAGATCAGCGACATCGCGCATTCCTCGGGTTTCGCCGATCTGTCCTATTTCAACCGGGCCTTCCGCAAGCGCTTCGGTGCAACGCCCTCGGAGCTGCGCGGGGCGTAAGTCGCGAACTTGTGCAGCGGCGCGGTATTGCGGCATTTGGTCGGTGCGGGTCGTTGAGCTATAGTCGCCCGCGCGGGCAGACCGCTGAATGGCTTTGGAAAGTGTAGTAGGCGGACATGGCGCGTATCGTCGTGCTCGGCGCCGGGTTTGCAGGTCTGTGGGCGGCCATCGGCGCCGCGCGCAAGCGCGACGAGATCGGCGCGAACGGCGACATCGAGATCCACCTCGTCGACCGCAATCCCTATCACAACATCCGCGTGCGCAACTACGAGGCCGATCTCGGCGAGGTCGCTTTGCCGCTGCCGCAGCTGCTCGACCCGATCGCTGTCAGCCATGGCATCGGCGAGGTCGAGGCCATCGATCCGGCACACCGCGAAATCTCGCTGGTCACGAGCCGCGGTGAGGAGACGCTGCACTATGATCGCCTCGTGCTAGCGCTCGGCAGCGAGGTGATGCGTCCCGACATTCCAGGCTTTGCCGAGCACGCCTTCGACGTCGACACCTATGCCGCAGCGCTCCGCCTCGAGGATCATCTCGTTTCGCTCGGCCGCAGCGTGCCGGCGCCGGGTCGTTCGACGGTGGTGGTGGTCGGCGCGGGCTTCACCGGCATCGAGGTCGCAGCCGAGATGCCGGCGCGGCTCGCGCATGCGGGCATCAGCGGCAGCCGCCGCATCATCCTGGTCGATCCCAATCCTTCTGTCGGCGCGACCATCGGCGCGCAGGCGCGTCCCGTCATCGAGACGGCCCTGGCCTCGCTCGATGTCGAGATGCGGCTCGGCGTGCGCGTCGCCTCAATCGAGGCGGCCGGCGTGCATCTGAGCTCGGGCGAATTCATTCCGGCGCAGACGGTGATCTGGTGCGCAGGGATGCGCGCAAGCCCCTTGGCGGCAAGCTTTCCGGAGGCGCGCGATCGTCTCGGGCGTCTGCTCGTCGATCCTTTCTTGCGGGTTGCGGATGTGCCTGGCGTGTTCGCGGCCGGCGACGTGGCCTCGAGCGTGGTCGACGGGCTGCATCCGACCGTGATGTCCTGTCAGTTCGCACGTCCCATGGGCCGCTTCGCCGGCCACAACGTGGTCGCCGATCTCGCCGGCCTGCCGATGCTGCCGCTTCGGATCGACTGGTACGTCACGGTGCTCGATCTCGGCGGTTGGGGCGCGCTCTACACCGAAGGCTGGGACCGCGAGGTGCGCGCCACCGGCGCTGCGGCGAAGGCGACCAAGGAAACCATTAACCGCAAGCGCATCTATCCGCCGCTGACGGGCAGCAAGGAAGAGCTGTTCGCGGCGGCCGCGCCGACCGTGCAGGCGCCACCGCCGACGTACGGGGTGCAGCCGCGGAATTGAGCTGGCGCGTGGGCCTAACAAGCGAAGCGACGAAACGAAGGCGACAGGTGGCGCGGCCGGCTGCGGCGGAGCGGCTGCCAGCCATTGTCCGCTCGCCGGTCTCTTAGCCGACTTCGCGGTTCGCTGCCGAGAGGTCGCCTTCTGACTCTTACCAGCAGTCCCTAGTCGCGCACAAAAAGCCTCTGATTTGCTACATCGAGCGTCTTACCGACTAACGATGAGGGTGGGTCCGCGCTAAAGATAATTTCGAGGCCATCAACTTTGTCTATTACATCAGGCGGAACCTGATTTTTTGCATATGCTCCGAGAACCCAGCCAGCGCCTTCGCTCTTCCAATTCGTGTCGTTTGGCTTCTTAGATTGCCGCTCTTTTGCCCACCCAATCCATGCGATTTGGTGACCTTCGGGCATCGTTCGTCGCACCTGCCGCATAAACGTTTTCACCAACGCCAAAGCCGAATTACTGAGCCGTACCGATCCGAGGGGTGGGGCGCCATTTCGAAATGCTTCGTCACTCTCCTGAGTGCGATGCTGTTTTCGCAGATGCTGAGCCAAGTCAGATGCCGCGCGTCGATCAGACTGCGGAGTGGCGTGTAGGCCGCCAACCGGCAAGCAAGTCAGCGCAAGAACAAGAACTTTCGTACAGCGATAGGAGCGCATTACATGGCCCCAGATTTATGATGACGCGGCGGTTCCGGTGCACAACTTTAAAGCTATCTGCGGCCAACGCACTCGGTTTTGAATTGCCCGGTTAACGGAGCGTTGCAAGGTTGCTTACGCGCGTAGGACGACAAGCTGGTGGGCCATCAGTGGTGTATAGCGGACTAGGTTTGCTCAGGCTGAGCTCTTCGCATTTTGACCGTCAGCAGTCATCCCGTCGGGAGGGGGACCAATCTCTTACGTTGAGTTGGGGACGGCCCTTATTCGGTGCTCGCCGAGCGTTCCGGTTACCTCCAACGGCTCAGCTGGCCCGGGCCGTCTTCTGACGAGCCGCACGGCGTCGATGTAGGGATTTGACGCGCGATGTCGCTCCAGATCCGAGCAAAGCGCATCCACTGCCGCTCTATCAAAATTGACCTCGGGAGGGTCTAGCTGCAAGTCAGTCTGGACCACCAAAACCGTTTTCGTGCCATTCGCGTCAATGACGTATTCCACGTCAACGGAGAGCGCGTTTCGGTCGGTTATCATTTGAACCTCGTGACTAGGGCCGCTGGCGGCCTCCCCATATCAAACCAAGCCTGCGATGTCGCCTAGTGGCCCGAAGCGAATCTTCGCGGCGATGCGCCGTGGGCCGGTTTTGACTCTAATCGGACATCGGCTCTAGCCCGCGAACAACCCGTCATGCATTGATGGGTGGCTAATGGCCACTTGGGGGCACCCTTGGCAGGTGACAGGCTGCCGCCTCCTCAAATTATTTTTTGTGCCGCGACCCCGGCGCCGGGTTTGCGCCCTCTTATCTGGGTGAATGCGCCATAGCGGTGCGTCACGAACCGGAGCACAGAACCATGTGGTATCGGAAGAACGTTGGCGGGTGGGAGCGCACGGCGAGGCTGATCGGCGGGGGCTTGATGGTCATCTGTGGCGTGGTTGCGCTGCACGCTTCGCCGCTCGGGCTACTGCTCAGTGGCGCGGGTGTCGTGACGCTGGCCACCGGCGTGTTCGGCTATTGCCCTGCCTGCGCCATCGCCGGGCGCGAGCCACTGAAGGGGTGACTGCCATGGGGCGCGTATCAAACGATCTCTTGCTCGCGGCGCAGTCGGGCGACCGGCACGCGCTCACACAGCTCCTGGTGGCGCTGCAGCCGGACATTCGACGCTACGCCCGACGCCTTTGTTACCGCGCCTCGGTCATCGAAGATGTGGTGCAAGAAGCACTCATAGTCCTGTACCGGCGCGTGGGCACGATCCGCAGTCCGGCCGCACTCGTTGGCTGGCTGCTAACCGTCATCGCGCGCCTTTGCATGCTGCCGGCGCTGATGTTGATGCGCGGCGTCGAGGAGCTCTCCAGCCTGGAAGAGTCTCGTGAACTCGCAAAGGTCCCGCCGGACGAGTTACGCATAGACCTGGTCAATGCGATCGAGTCGCTTTCGCCGTCGCATCGCGAAGTGCTGCTGCTGCGAGATCTCGAAGATCTGACGATCGGGGAAATCGCCCGGCGGCTTGGCGTGTCGCGCGAAGCGGCCAAAAGCCGCCTGCGCCGCGCCCGTGCGTTGGTGCGCGAATACTTGCTCAACACAAAGGACAGCGGACGAGAGAGCACATGAACTACTTTCGTGGGATAGGCATGTTCGGGAGCGCTTTCCTGGCCGCGCACCTGATGCGCGGCGCAGCTGCGGCGGCGCTGCTCGCTTGGGCCATCGTCCACCAGACCGCGCACCCTTGGCTATCCCTGGGCGGGGGCGTTGCCGCTCTGGTCGCGTTACGCGGATGCCCGATGTGCTGGACTGTGGGCTTGGTCGAGACACTTTCGCAAGGCGGCCGCGATTCGACCATCGAACGCGGTGACCGGACATAGCTGCACTAACATTGCAACAGGACGGGAGGGGCGCATGTCGAAGATCACAGCAATCCTGGGTTCGGCCCTGTTTTTCCTCGTTGCACCGGCGATGTTGGCGGGCGTCATCCCATGGTCGGTCACGCATTGGGAGTTTCGACCACCCTTTTTAGCCCTCGAAGCGACACGTTTGGCTGGGCTCGCGCTCATTATTGCCGGCGTGCCTGGTTTGTTGGATTCGTTCGCGCGCTTTGCGCTGCAGGGTCTGGGCACGCCCGCGCCGATCGCGCCACCACGCAATCTCGTCGTGAGCGGATTGTATCGCTACGTGCGCAATCCGATCTATGTCGCAGTCGTCGCCGTCATTCTTGGTCAGGCGGTGTTATTCGCTGACTGGCATCTCCTCGGCTACGGCGCGTTGATCTGGCTCTTCTTTCAAGTTTTCGTCGTTGCCTATGAGGAGCCGATGCTTCGCCAAAACTTCGGAGCCGAGTATGAAAGCTATTGCGCTAATGTGCCGCGCTGGCTTCCCCGACTCACTCGCGCGCCGTCTGACCGATTTGATGCTGGGTGAAGTCGAAACTTCTGTATCTGGCCCTTTGTTGACGTTGTTTCGCGGGCCCGCAATGTCGGCTCTCGGTTCGACTCAACGGCCGCTGTGCAAACTTCTCACTGCAACTCCGCACAGTGGACCTCAGGTGCCGGCGGGCGCCCGGTCTTCCCTGCCCTTTTAGGTGACGAAGCAAAGCTCGGGCGAAATGCGCCGCGAGACTGCGAAAGTGTGTCTGCGTTATGATGAGGCGCCCGTACCCCAAGCACCGTCATTGCGAGCGTAGCGCAGCAATCCAGGCTGCTTCCACGGAGGCAGCCTGGATTGTCTTCGTCGCGAGAGCTCCTCGCAATGACGAGGGCGAGGTGCGAGTTCGCAATCACCCGACATACCCCAGACGTGAGAAAGCGCCCGTGGGGGGCGGGCGCTTTCTGTAGTCGACTTGGGGTTGGGGTCGTCTACATATCCACGTGGCGACTTTGGGGGGCTGGTAAAGAGCCGCGTGAATTCAAAAAACTCGTCAGATCTCCTTAGCGAACGAGGGACGCGTTCGAGCTGGTGATAACGACCGGCTTGCCGGCCTTGATGACGCGGGCCGTCTCGGTCAGACCTTCATCCGAACCCGTCGTACGTGCCGTGATGCCGAGGCCTGCCACCGCGATCCCTGCGACGAGGGCCACGACCACAATTTTCAGATGGGTCGAGCGATCTGCGCTGTAGATCGAGTGGTTCATGGAAGGCTCCTGCCGCCATCTACCCGAAGTGGTCGCCCGCCGGTTCAGGCAGGTTCATGCTTCCGGTGCCCAACAACCTAGTATTGGGCGGATTCGTTCCCAAGGGGCGATCACAAGAGCGTGAAATGACGTGAAAGATCGCGATCAAAAGCGACCATTGATCGTTCGATTATATAATTATTTCAAAGATGTAATGTGCTTTCGCGTCGTCTTTTCGCCGTTTGGTCGACAAGGCGCCAGGAACTCAAAAACCATTTGCCTGTGGCTGAAAAACACACGGCTTCTTAAGGCAAATCAGATGCTTCCGACGGTTTTCAATCTCGCCCTGGGGTGGATTTCGGCCTGCGACAGCACCGTCGTCTGGGCGCGGAACCGCTCGACCAGGGAGCGGACGAAGGGACGAATTGCCGCAGAGGTGACCAGCACCGGGGCCTCGCCCTCGCGTGCGGCGCGCTCGAACGCCTCGCGCACGGCGGTCATGAACTCCGACAGTTTCGAGGGCTGCATCGCGAGGCTGCGCTCCTCGCCCTGGCCGATGATCGACTCGGCAAAGGCCTGCTCCCAGCGCGCCGACAGCGCGATCAGCGGCAAATAGCCGTTGTAGGAGGTGTTTTGCGCGCAGATCTGGCGCGCGAGGCGGGCGCGGACGTGCTCGACCATGGTCGCGGGATTGCGCGAGAAGGCGAGCGAGTCGGCGATGCCCTCGAGGATGGTCGAGAGGTCGCGGATCGAGATGCGTTCGGCCAGCAGCAATTGTAGCACACGCTGGATGCCGGAGACGGTGACCTGGCCCGGCACGATGTCCTTGACCAGCTCGCTCTGCTCCTTTGGCAGCTCCTTGAGCAGCTTCTGCACCTCGCCATAGGAGAGCAGGTCCGACATGTTGGCCTTGAGCAGCTCGGTGAGGTGGGTCGAGAGCACGGTCGCGGCGTCGACGACGGTATAGCCCTTGAGCGAGGCCTCCTCCTTGAGGCTGGCATCGACCCAGGTCGCGGGCAGGCCGAAGGTCGGCTCGGTGGTGTGGATGCCGGGCACCTGCACCTGGCTTCCGCCGGGGTCCATGACCATGAACTGGTTCGGCCAGATCTTGCCGGTGCCGGCGTCGACCTCCTTGATCTTGATGATGTAGGTGTTGGCCTCGAGCTGGACATTGTCGAGGATGCGCACCGCCGGCATCACGAAGCCCATCTCGATCGCGAGCGAACGGCGCAGCGCCTTGATCTGCTCGGTGAGGCGGTCGGTGCCGTCCGGGCCGTTGACCAGCGGCAGCAGCGCATAGCCGAGCTCGATCTTGAGATCGTCGATCTTGAGCGCAGCCGAGATCGGCTCCTCGGCGGCAGTGGCGCCCGGTGCACCCGGCATGCCCGGAGCAGGGGCGGCATTGGCGGCTTCCTCGGCCTTGACGGCGGTCTTCTTGTGGTTGCGGGCGTTCCAGGCCAGCGCGCCGGCGCCGGCGCCGAGTGCCAGGAAGGGGAGGGTCGGAATGCCCGGCAGCGCCGCCAGCACCAGCATCACCGCCGACGACATCGCGAGCGCCTGCGGATAGCCGGAGAACTGCTTCATCAGCGCCTTGTCGGCGGCGCCGGAGACGCCGGCCTTGGAGACGAGCAGGCCGGCCGCGGTCGAGACGATCAGGGCCGGCACCTGGGTGACGAGGCCGTCACCGACGGTCAGGAGCGTGTAGGTGCGGCCGGCGTCGGCAAAGGACATGCCCTGCTGCGCCACGCCGATGATCATGCCGCCGACGACGTTGATGAAGACGATGAGCAGGCCCGCGATGGCATCGCCGCGGACGAATTTGGAGGCACCGTCCATGGCGCCGAAGAAGCCGCTTTCGTCCTCCAGCTCCTTGCGCCGCTCCTTCGCGACCTTCTCGTCGATCAGTCCGGCGGACAGGTCGGCGTCGATCGCCATCTGCTTGCCGGGCATGGCGTCGAGGTGGAAGCGTGCGGCGACCTCGGCGATGCGGCCCGAACCCTTGGTGATGACGATGAAGTTGACGATGATCAGGATGGCGAAGACGATGATGCCGATGACGAAATTGCCGCCCATCACGAAGTTGCCGAAGGCTTCGATGACGTGGCCGGCGGCGGCCGTGCCCTCGTGCCCGTGCGACAGGATCAGGCGGGTCGAGGCCATGTTGAGCGACAGGCGCAGCATGGTCGAGATCAGCAGGACAGTCGGGAAGGCGGAGAATTCCAGCGGCGCCTGGATGAACAGCGAGGTCATCAGGATCAGGATCGAGAGCGTGATCGAGATCGCCAGGAACAGGTCCAGCACGATCGCGGGCAGGGGCAGGATCAGCACTACCAGGATGGTGAGGACGCCGAGCGCCAGCGCGATGTCGCCGCGCTTGAGGATGGTGACGATGTCGTTGAGGGAGGGGATCGAGGGTCGTGCTGCGCCTACGCCCTGTCCTGCGGTGACGTCGACCATGCTAGCTGCCTCCCCGCGCGACTGCCGTCCACGCGCCCCAAACGTCTGCGCGGCGGCCGAGGGGCCGCCGTTCCTAAAGTGAGGCACCGCACTGGCGTCCACGGGAGCTCCCGTTCTACGCGGCCGACGACACTCGACTTCACCCGGCAATTCTTGCCGGGTGTATGGTTAGCAAAGAGTTAACGGAGGGGAGGGAGGAGTCCGGGAGGGGGTGTTCGGGGTGTTTCGGTCATCTGGCGAGGGAAGACTTCGTCATGCCCGGGCTTGTCCCGGGCATCCACGTTCTTGGTGCCGCGTGGCAAGGCGTGGATGGCCGGGACAAGCCCGGCCATGACGTCTTGGAACCTTCAGCGGATTACTTCGCCTTCTCCACCCTGGTCACCGTGTACCCCGACGCCGCCTCCTCGGCCTCGAAGGTGATCTTGTCGCCGACCTTCACCTGCTTGAGCATCGCGGGATCCTTGACGCGGTAGACCATGGTCATGGGCTCCTCCATGCCGAGGCTCTTGGCCGGTCCGTGCTTGAGCGTGATCTTGCCAGCGCCCTCGTCGATCTTCTTGACCTCGCCGCTGATCGATGCGGCTCCGGCCGCGAGCGCTCCAGTGGCAACGCTCAATGTCAGCGCCAGCGCGGCAGTGATACGGATGATGCCGTTCATGTGAGTGTCCTTTCGCATTACTTGACGGTGACGTGGCCGACCATGCCGTAATCGCGATGGTCGGGAATCAGGCAGGAATATTCGAATTTGCCGGCCTTGCTGAACTTCCACAGGATCTCGGCGGTCTTCTTCGGCGCGAGCCGCACGCCGTTGGGGTCGTCATGCTCCATTTGCGGATGCTTCTTCATCTCCACCGCATGCGCGAGATTTTCCTTGGTCGTGGCGAGCAGGAATTCATGGTCCTCCTTGCCGACATTGCGCAGCACGAAGCGGATCTGCTCGCCACGCTTCACCTCGATTTTCGCCGGTGTGTAGTCCATCTCGCTCATCAGGATCTCGATGGTGCGCGCCGGCTTCTTGGGATCGCCGGGCTCGCCGGCCGAAAAGCTCGCGTGCTTGTCGTGGGCAAGGGCCGGCGCGATCGAGAGCGCGGCCAGCGTGAGGCTGAGCTTGATGGTGGTCTTCATCGTGGTCTCCAGTTGGTGATTCATCGAACGCTCACATCTTCATCTTCTTCATCGGCGGGCTGTCCGGCTTTTGCCGCGCCGGCTCCGCGGCGGGTGCCGCCACCTCATAGGCGACGGTGCCTTGCGGGAACTTGTACGGGCCGGGATCGCGGTAATCGTCGCGCGCGAGGTCCTCACGGATCTTCATCACCGTGAACATGCCGCCCATCTCGATCGGCCCGAACTGGCCGGTGCCGGTCATCATCGGCAGCGTGTTGTCCGGCGTAGGCATCTCCATGTTGCCCATCGCCATGCCGGTCGAGCCCATCGCCATGCCGTCAGGCGCGAGCTTG
The DNA here is from genome assembly GCF_000296215.2 of Bradyrhizobium sp. CCGE-LA001. Lineage (NCBI taxonomy): Bacteria > Pseudomonadati > Pseudomonadota > Alphaproteobacteria > Hyphomicrobiales > Nitrobacteraceae > Bradyrhizobium > Bradyrhizobium sp. CCGE-LA001. The sequence goes on from NZ_CP013949.1 coordinate 1,615,220, forward strand.
CCGACGGCGTTGGCGAGATCCTTGCGCGAGACGCCGATGAGATTGCGCACGTCGTGTCCCATCGCGTTCATGGTGTGGTGCGACTTGTGGCAATGGAACGCCCAGTCGCCGGGGTTGTCGGCGAGCACATCGAACACGCGCACCGCGCCGACCGGCACGTCCGTCGTCGTCTCCGGATATTGCGCGCTCTCCGGAATCCAGCCGCCGTCGGTGCAGGTCACCGCGAAACTGTGGCCGTGCAGATGGATCGGATGGTTGGTCATACTGAGATTGCCGATGCGCACGCGCACCTTGTCGCCGAGCCTGACCGGCAGCGGATCGATGCCGGGAAACACCCGCGCATTCCAGGTCCACATGTTGAAATCGGTCATCTCGTTGACGTGCGGCAGGTAGGTGCCGGGGTCGACGCGATAGGTGCTCATCACGAACACGAAGTCGCGGTCGACGGGCCGGAAGCTCTGATCGCGCGGGTGCACGACGACCATGCCCATCATGCCCATCGCCATCTGCACCATCTCGTCGGAATGCGGGTGGTACATGAAGGTCCCGCTCTTCTTCATCTCGAATTCGTAGACGAAGGTCTTGCCCGGCTGGATGTGCGGCTGGGTCAGTCCACCGACGCCGTCCATGCCGCTTGGGATGATCATGCCGTGCCAGTGCACGGTGGTGTATTCGGGCAGGCGGTTGGTGACGAAGATGCGGACCCTGTCGCCCTCGACCGCCTCGATGGTCGGGCCCGGCGACTGGCCGTTGTAGCCCCACAGATTCACCTTCATGCCCTCGGCGAATTCGCGCACCACGGGCTCGGCAACGAGATGGAATTCCTTCCAGTCGCCGTTCATGCAGAACGGCAGCGACCAGCCGTTCAACGTGACCACGGGACGATAGTCCGGACCGCTGGTGGGATGCAGCGGCGGTTGCATCACCACCTTGTCCATGGTGGGCGCTTCCGGAATCGAAGCGGCCTGCACACGGCCGCTGATGGTTGACGCGCTGGCGAGCGCTGCGGTGCCCAAGAATCCTCGGCGGGAAAACATATTGGTCTCCATCTCAGTGGCCGCCGCCATCGGCAGGTGCTGCCGCGGCGATGGTGGTCGGATTGTCGCCGCCCGCGGCCGGAGTGCCGCCGCCATTGACGGTGGTCTGCAGGTCGGCCTGGGCGAGGAAGAATCTTTGCCTCGCATCAATGGCGCCGCGCAGCGCGGCGAGGCGTTGCCGCGCCTCGGTCAGCAGCGCGAAGATGTCGACCTGCATGCTGGAGAAGCGCAGCTGCATCTCCTCGGTGATGATCTTGCGCAAGGGGATGATCTCGCGCTGATAGTGGCTGGCGATGTCGTAGCTGGAGCGGTAGACGCGATATGCGTCGCGCGCCTCCGAGCGCACGTTGACGGCGCGCTCGGTCAGGCGGTTGAAGGCGAAATTGTAGGTCTCGGCCGCCTGGCGCACGCGCACCTCGCCGCCGTCGAAGATCGGAATCTGGAACTGGACGTCGAAGCCGCGCTCGCGGAACGGCGGCCCTTCCGGATCCTGGGTGCGACGTGAAATGCCGGCGAGATCGAGCAGCGTGACGAAGCGTGTCGCCTCGGTGAGGTTCAGTGCCTTCGCCAGCGCGGTCAGCTCCAGCCGCGCGATCTGCAAGTCAATGCGGTGAGCGACCGCATCGGCTTCAATCGAAGGCAAGCTCAGCGGCCGGCGCGGCAGCGGCGGCAACGCGTTCGGCAGACGGAAGTCGAGGCCGCCGTCCCACAGCCCCATCAGGCGCGCAAGCCTTTCGCGTGCGCTCGCCGCCATCTGCCGTGCGGTGGCGAGGTCGGCGGTGGTCTCGGCGTAGAACACCTGTTCGCGGGCTTGATCGAGCTTGTTGAGCGAGCCGGTCTCGCCGAGCTTGACCGCGAGCTGCGCGGTCGATTCCGCCGTCGCCTTCGCATCCGTCAGCAAGCCCACCATCTCGTTGCCGGCAACGGCGCGCCAATAGGCGCGGCGGACGTCGGCGGCGAGCCGCAGCGTCGCCAGCGCCGCACGCAACTGGGCCTGGCGGAAACGCTCGCGGGCGATATCGGAGCGGAACGGCAGGGTGGCGAGCGCGAGGATGTCGCCGACCACCTGGCGCTCGATCTCGCTGGCGCCATTGCCGGTGATGCGCGAGACCGCGAACACCGGATTGGGCGGCAGGCTCTGCTCGACCAGGTCGGTCTCGGCCAGCGCCAGCTCGTTATAGGCCGCTTGCAGGCCCTTGTTGTTCAGCAGCGCGATCTGCACGGCGGTGTCTGCGGTCAATGTCCGCGACAGCAGCTGGCGCACGCGAGCGTCGATTGCGTCGGCTCCTTCGGCCGTTCGCACGAAGGCGACGTCCTTGTTGATGCTCTGGCTCGTCAGCTCCGCGACAGTGGTCATGCCGCTGTCGGGCGAGAACGCGGCGCATCCGGAGACGCTGATCGCGGTGAGGACGAGCAGGCCTCGCCCAAGATGGCGTGTCATGGCGCGCTCCTAGCGGTCTTGCTTGGGTCGCGGCGCGACGTCGTCGTTGCGGTCGCGCCACGGCGCCGGCGTCGCAGGCCGCAGGCTGCTATAGGGCGCAATGGTCGAGCGATAGCCGACGGGCGCCACCTTCGCCGCGGGATCGGCCGGATCGGCGCTGGCCACCTGGGTCGTTGCCGGCATGCAGCCGGACAGCGCCAGCGCAGCAAAGGCCAGCAGCGGCCAATTGAATGGAAAGTGTCGTCCACGCGCCGCGGATGCGGCGGCGAACTTCGCCGGGGAAAGCGTAGTCATGATTCATCCCTGATCTGAAAGACCACAGGTTCGCGCGCGCAAAAGCGCGCTCGGCCCGAAATCGTCGTGTCAGATCAGGCGATGGGAGGACGGTAGTGCTGGGGCGGTACCGTGCTGCGCAGGCTGGCCGCGATCTCGGGCGCGCAGGCGGACGCGGGGAAGAGCGGCTTGGCGACGCTGGGCAAATCAGCCGGCAGCGCGCTGACGCACATCATCGCACAGCAAGGTCCCACGGTCCCCTTGCCGCCATGATGATGCGGAGCGGGTGCGTCCTGTGCCGCGGTCTCGTGATGCGCATGCGCTCCCGAATGGTCATGCGAGGGAACGCCATGCTCATGGCTCGCTTGCATCTGGTGATGCACCGGCACGAGATCTGCCTCATCCGCAAGACACGGTGCCGCACCGCTGCTCCAGGCGAGGGCTGCCGCCGGCGCGAGCACACAGAACAGATAGGCGAGGGCAACGAGGCGCCCCACCCTGATCCGCATCGATCGCGTCATTCTCAGCAACATTCCGCAGTTGTGCTCCTCGCGCGGCAATGTTGCACACGCTGATTGCAAACTAATGGCAAAACGCGCATTCGCCAAGCCCCTTCTACCGCAGTGCACCGCGCATGCCCAATATCGCGCCACGATGCTTGACCCCCTGGCGATCCGCGAGCCATGTTCCCGCCCGTGCACGCGCCAAATCATTCAGGACAAACGCCTGATTCATTCAGCCCTGATTCCCGTCAGGCCTGGACGCGGCTTGTCATTGCGCTGCTGATCGGTTCGATCGGCGGCGTCGGCATGTGGGCGATCGTCGTCATGATTCCCGCGGTGCAGGCCGAATTCGCCGCTACGCGCGGCGCGGTGTCGCTGGCTTTCACGCTGATGATGTTCGGCTTCGGGCTCGGCGGCGTAATCGCCGGCAAGATCACCGACCGGTTCGGCATCGTACCGGCGATGGCGATCAGCATCGCCTTCCTCGGCGTGGCCAACACGCTGGCGGGGCTGTCGACGCAGCTCTGGCAGTTCGTGGCGGCCTATTTCCTGATCGGGCTCGGCACGTCGGCGACCTTCGCGCCGCTGATGGCGGAAGCCTCGCACTGGTTCGAGCGCTATCGTGGGCTGGCCGTGACCATCGTCGCGAGCGGCAATTATTTCGCCGGCACCATGTGGCCGCCGCTCGTGAACTGGGGCATGCAGGAGATGGGCTGGCGCTACACCCATATCGGCATCGGCATCATTTGCGTCAGTCTGATGACGGTTCTCGTGCTTGTGCTGCGCGCGCAGATGGGCGACGACAAGGTCCACGATCACGCCAACGCGCCGCCGCCGCGGGTCGATCTCAAGCTGTCGACCAACACACTGACGGTGCTGCTGTCGATCGCCAGCATCTCCTGCTGCGTCGCCATGGCGATGCCGCAGGTGCATATCGTCGCCTATTGCGGCGATCTCGGCTACGGCGTGGCGCGCGGCGCCGAGATGCTGTCGCTGATGATGGCCTGCGGCATCGTCAGCCGGATCGGCTCGGGCTTCCTCGCCGACAAGATCGGCGGCATCTACACTCTGCTGCTGGGATCGCTGGCGCAGGGCTTTGCGCTGGTGTTCTATTTGTTCTTCGACAGCCTCACCTCGCTCTATCTGATCTCCGCGATGTTCGGCCTGTTCCAGGGCGGCATCGTGCCGAGCTACGCCATCATCGTGCGCGAGGCGATGCCGGCGAGCGAAGCCGCAACCCGCGTCGGCATCGTGATCTTCGCGTCGGTGTTCGGCATGTCCTTCGGCGGCTGGGTGTCGGGCGTCATCTTCGATGCCACCGGCTCCTATGCCGCGGCGTTCGCCAACGGTGTGGCGTGGAACGCGCTCAATATCGGCGTCGTCGTGCTACTGCTGATCCGCTCGCGGATGGGCTCGGTCAAGGCCGGCCCGGGTTTTGCGACTTGAGCGGCTTATCCGCACCGAATCGCGTGGCTACCGTTTCCGCTTCGACGCCGGCTTGGCGGTACGCGCCTTTGCCTTAACACCAGGCTGTACGCGCAAACCATCCACGAACACGTCGAGCATCCGCAGCACCGAGGACTGCCAGCCCGGCTGGTCGTGCATGTAGCACATGCCGATCAGCGCCCTGAGCAAGTCCTCCGGGCTGATATCGCCGCGCATCTGGCCGGCTGCGACCGCGCGGTCGAGCAGCGAGCCGATCGCCTTGGTCAGCCGGTCCATCGAGAACGCGGCGAGCTCCGACGAGCTCTGATAGGTCAGCGCGAGGGCGGCCGACATGCCCTTCTTGGTGGCCACGAATTCGACGGCGGAGCGCAACCAGCGGCGCAGCGCGTCGACCGGATCCTTGGCGCTTCGCAGGTGCTCGGCGAGCTCGCTGAGCTGCTCGACTTCGCGCCGGTACACCGCTTCGAACAGATCTTCGCGCGTGGGGAAGTGCCGATAGAGCGTGCCGATGCCGACGCCGGCGCGTTTCGCGACGGCCTCGAGGCTCGCCTCGGGGCCGCCGGCGCTGAACACGATCTTGGCCGCTTCGAGCACGCGCTCGCGATTGCGCACGGCGTCGGCGCGCGGCTTTCGGGTTTGGTCGGTGTGGTCGTCCATGTCAGGCAATGTAGATCACGAATTGGTTAGATTGAACCCGTAAGCGCGCGCATCACGTTGGTCGCGCACGGTCTTTTGACGAATTCCAAATATTTCCGGGCAGCCCTTGTTAAGCGGAGGGTGCCTCCGTATCTTCGCTCATGTGCCGGCTCGCATCATCTCGCGGCGGCGCGAATTCGGCGGCGGCCACGGCGGTGGCGCACTGCACGAAGACTCATGTCCATTTCTGATCGGAGCCATGTATGAACCACTCCATCAGCCTCACCGTGAACGGTGCGCGGCGCGATGTCGTCCTCGACGATCCGCGCGTCACGCTGCTCGATCTCCTGCGTGAGCGCCTCCATCTCACCGGAACCAAGAAGGGATGCGACCGCGGCCAGTGCGGCGCCTGCACCATTCTCGTCGACGGCAAGCGCATCAATTCCTGCCTCGCGCTCGCCATCAGCCATGACGGCGCCGACATCCTCACCATCGAAGGCCTCGCGCGCGGCGATCAGCTTCATCCCGTGCAGGCAGCCTTCATCGCCCATGACGGCTTCCAGTGCGGCTTCTGCACGCCTGGCCAGATCATGAGCGCGGTCGGCATGATGCGTGAGGCGCAGGCCGGCAACGATCCCGAGCGCATCCGCGAATGCATGAGCGGCAATCTCTGCCGCTGCGGCGCCTATGCCGGCATCGTCGGTGCCGTGCTCGACGCGCAAGGACAGATGGACGAATCCAATCAAAGGCGCTCCGCATGAAACCGTTCGACTATGTCAGGCCTGCTACGGTCAGCGAGGCCGTTGCCGCCGCGGCCCAGCCGGGCGCCGTCTATCTCGCCGCCGGCACCAATCTGCTCGATCTGATGAAGGGCAATATCAGTCGCCCGGATCGTCTCGTCGACGTCACGCATCTCGAAGGCCTCGACCGGATCGAGCGCCTCGCCGACGGCGGCGTGCGTATCGGCGCGCTCGTCAGCAACGCCGACCTCGCGCATGACCCGGATTTTGCCAAGTCATATCCTGCGGTCGCCGAAGCGCTGCTCTCCGGTGCCTCCGCGCAATTGCGCAACGCCGCGACGGTCGGTGGCAATCTCCTGCAACGGACGCGCTGCGCCTATTTCTACGACACCGCCAGCCGCTGTAACAAACGCGAGGCCGGCAGCGGCTGCGACGTCCGCGAGGGCGAGAACCGTGGCCATGCCGTGCTGGGCTGGAGCGAGAGCTGCATCGCCACGCACCCTTCCGACTTCTGCGTGCCGCTAGTCGCACTCGACGCCATTGTCGAGATCGAAGGCAGGAACGGCGGGCGCGAGATCGCGCTCGACGAGCTGCATCGTCTGCCCGGCGATACGCCTGAGCGGGAGTCCGCGCTCGAACCCGGCGACCTCATTGTCGCGGTGCGCCTGCCCCCGACCGCGCGCGACTTTGCGGCGCATGCGCGTTATCTCAAGGTTCGCGAACGAACCTCCTACGCCTTTGCAATCGTCTCGGCCGCGGCCGCATTGCGGATCGAGAATGGCAAGATCGCAGAGGCGCGCCTCGCGCTCGGTGGCGTCGCCGCAAAGCCCTGGCGGGCCCGCGCCGCGGAGGAGGTGCTCAGGAACGTCGCGCCGACGGCCGAGGCCTTCCAGGAAGCCGCCTGGCGCGCGCTGACGGATGCAAAACCGTCCGGCGACAATGCCTTCAAGATCGAGCTGGCGCGCCGCATCGTGGTGCGTGCACTGACCCTTGCCGCAGCCGGAACGCCCGCACGCTTGCCGGCGCTGCCGGCCTCTCCTTTTGCCGCGATCCCTGGAGCCATCCATGCCTGAGCTCAACCTGACCAGCGCGCCCGCCCATCTGCGCCACGGCTCGAACATCGGCCAGCCGCTGACCCGCCGCGACGGCATCCTCAAGGTCAAGGGGCAGGCGACTTACGCCGCCGACAACCATCCGCCCGGCATGCTGTTTGCGGTGATGGTCGTATCGAGCATCGCCCGCGGCCGTGTGGCCTCGCTCGATGTCGAGGCCGCAAAACGCCATCCCGGCGTCGTCGACGTCATGACGCCCGACCACAAGCCGCAGCTTGCGATCGATCCGGAGATCAAGACCAACCCGTTCGTGTTCCGGATGGAGGCGTTGCAGAGCCATGAGGTCCGCTATGCCAATCAGCCGATCGCGGTCGTGATTGCCGAGACGCTGGAGGCGGCGACCGAAGGCGCCGCGCTTCTGGCACCGCGCTATGACGTGCTTCCCGCGCTGGTCGGCCTCGATGCCGGCGAAAGCTTCGTGCCATCAGCGGTTGGTGTCGGCAATCCTGCGGAGCATCACCACGGCGATATCGAGGCAGGCCTTGCCTCGGCCGAGAAGCGGATCGATGCAGTTTACGAGACGCCGCCGCAATATCACAATGCAATGGAGCCGCATGCGATCGTGGCTCATTGGGATGGCGACAAGCTGTCCGTGGACATGCCGACCCAGGGATTGAAGCTGTCGCTCGCGCGCATCGCCGAGTTGTTCGGCATCGCCCACGACAACATCCATATCCGCAGCCCCTTCCTTGGTGGTGGCTTCGGTTCGAAGGGGCTCATGGGCGGTCCGCCGGTGCTCGGCATCATGGCCGCCAAGCTGGTCGGCAGACCGGTCAAGCTCGTGCTGCGCCGTGAGCAGATGTACGGGCCGGTTGGCCATCGCGCACCGACGCGTCAGCGCTTGCGCATCGGCGCCGACGGCGAGGGACGTCTGACCGCGCTCGATCACCATGCCAGAACCGTGTCGAGCACGTTCGACGATTTCTTCGAACCGGCAGCGGATGCCTCGCACACGCTCTATGCGGCGCCTGCGATCCGCACCTCGCATGACGCGGTGCGCGTCAATACTGGCACGCCGCTGTTCATGCGCGCGCCGGGCGAGGCAACCGGCTCGATCGCGCTCGAAAGCGCAATTGACGAGATGGCCTTTGCCTGCGGCATGGATCCGCTGGCCTTCCGCTTTAAGAACTACGCCGAGGTCGAGCCGATCACCGGAAAGCCGTTTTCGTCAAAGGCGCTGCGTGCCTGCTACGAGCAGGGCGCCGCGCGCTTCGGCTGGGCCAAGCGCCCGCTGCAGCCGCGGCAGATGCGCGACGATGCCGGCTTTCTGGTCGGCTGGGGCATGGGCACTGCGACCTTCCCGGCGCTGATGTTCCAGGCCGAGGCGCGCGCGGCGCTCCGTCGTGACGGCTCCGGTGTCATGGAGATCGGCGCGCATGACATGGGGCAGGGCGCCTGGACGGCACTGGCCCAGATCGCAGCGGACCAGCTCGGGCTCGATATCGACCGCGTCGCGTTCAAGGCCGGCTCGTCCGATCTGCCCGACGCGGGCATTGCCGGCGGCTCGGCCCACACGGCAACGGCGGGTGCTGCGATCCACAGCGCCGGTGCGGCCGTGATCGCGAAGCTCGCCGATCTCGCCACCAATGACGAGCGCTCGCCGCTATTCGGCGCCGGCAATGCCGGCGTGATCGCGCGCGACGGCAGGCTGCTGCGTCGTGACGATGAAAGCCGCGGTGAGAGCTACACCGAGATACTCGCGCGCGCGGGCGTTGCCGAGGTCGAGGCCCGCGGCACCGGCGCGCCGAACCCTGCGGCGATGGAGGAATATGCGATGCACGCCCATGGCGTGGTGTTCGCGGAGGTCAAGGTCGATCCTGAGCTCGGCCAGATCCGTGCCACCCGCATGGTCGGCGCCTTCGCGGCGGGACGCATCGTCAATCCCAGGATGGTGCAGAGCCAGCTGTTCGGCGGCATGATCTGGGGTCTGTCCTTCGCGCTGCATGAGGAGGCAATCACCGATCGTCGCACCGGCCGCATCATGAATGCCAATCTCGGCGAGTACCACATCCCCGTGAATGCCGACGTGCCGCCGCTCGACGTGATCACCGTCGAGGAGCACGACCCGCACGTCAATGCGCTCGGGATCAAGGGCGTCGGCGAAATCGGCATCACCGGCAGCGCCGGCGCTGTCGCCAACGCGGTCTGGCATGCGACCGGCGTACGCGTCCGCCGCTTTCCGATCCGGATCGAGGAATTGTTGACCTAAGCGTTGAGACGGCAGGCCGGGCGTGGCTTCCTCGCCCCGCCTCCGTAACACTCCGGGTGGGATCGATCGCGCTTCAGAACGTCGGCGGCGTGCAGGCCGAGATCACTTCGCACGGCTTGCCGCCGACGCAGCGAAAGCGATGCGGGCGCCGGCTCTCGAAATAATAGGCATCGCCCGGGTTGAGGATGCGCCGTTCGTCCTCGACGGTGACTTCCAGCTTGCCGGAGATCACGATACCGCCTTCCTCGCCGTCATGGACCAGGTGGACGCGTCCGGTGTCGCTGCCGGGCTCGTAGCGCTCCTTCAGGATCTGCAGGCTGCGGCCGAACAGATTATCGCCAATCTGGCGGTAGGAGATCGGCTTCTTGCCGACTTCGGTCAGCTCTTCGGCACGGTAGAAGATCTTGCGCCTCGACTCCGGCTCCAGCGCGAAAAACTCGGCGAGCCCCATGGGGATGCCGTCGAGGATGCGCTTGAGCGCGCCGACCGACGGGTTCATCTGGTTGGATTCGATCAGCGAGATCGTCGAATTGGTGACGCCGGCACGCTTGGCCAATTCCCGCTGCGACAGCTTGTGACGCGCCCGGATGAATCGCAGCCGTCCGCCGATGTCGACGCTCATGTCCTAGTCCTAGCCCTGATCCGGTGTTGCAGGTGTTGCGGATCGCGCAAATATGGACCGGCAGCCCCAGCGGAATCAATGGCTTGCAGGCCACTAGAAAAGGACTTGTTGCGCATCTGAAGCCGTGCCTCTGCTAGGTCGTCAGCAAAGGAGCGCGGCCGTGACCCTTCATCAGATTCCGAACACTATCAAGACCGACTCGTTCTGGATGCCGTTCACGGCCAACCGGCAGTTCAAGAAGGCGCCGCGCCTGTTCTCCTCGGCCGAGGGCATGCACTACACCACCGTCGACGGCCGCAAGGTCATCGACGGCTCCGCCGGCCTCTGGTGCGTCAATGCCGGCCATGGCCGCAAGCAGATCGCCGCCGCGGTCGAGCGCCAGCTGATGACGCTGGACTTCGCCCCCTCGTTCCAGATGGGCCATCCGCTCGCCTTCGATTTCGCTGAGCGCCTTGCCGAGATCGCGCCGAAGGGCCTTGATCGCGTCTTCTTCACCAACTCCGGCTCCGAATCGGTCGACACCGCGCTGAAGATCGCGCTCGCCTATCACCGCGCCAACGGCCAGGCGAGCCGTACCCGCCTGATCGGCCGCGAGCGCGGCTATCACGGTGTCGGCTTCGGCGGCACTTCGGTCGGCGGCATGGTCGCCAACCGCCGCGCTTTCACCACGCTGCTGCCGGGCGTCGACCACATCCGTCACACCCACGACCTCACCCGCAACGCCTTCGCCAAGGACCAGCCCGAGCATGGCGCCGAGCTCGCCGACGATCTCGAGCGTCTGGTGGCCTTGCACGGTGCCGAGACCATCGCCGCGGTGATCGTCGAGCCGGTGCCGGGTTCGACTGCAGTCCTGCCGCCGCCGAAAGGCTATCTCAACCGCCTGCGCGAGATCTGCGACAAGCACGGCATCCTCCTGATCTTCGACGAGGTCATCACCGGCTTCGGCCGCCTCGGCACCCCGTTCGCCGCCGATTTCTTCGGAGTCACGCCGGACCTGATGACGACCGCCAAGGGCATCACCAACGGCACCATTCCCTGCGGCGCGGTGTTCGCGAGCCGCAAGGTGCATGACGGCCTGATGGTCGGCCCCGAGAACCAGATGGAGCTGTTCCACGGCTACACCTATTCGGCGCATCCGACCGCCTGCGCCGCCGGCATCGCGACGCTCGACATCTACAAGGACGAAGGCCTGCTCACGCGCGGTGCGTCGATTGCCGAATACTGGCGCGATGGCCTGCATTCGCTCAAAGGCCTGCCGAACGTCGTCGACATCCGCAATTGCGGCCTGATGGGCGCGGTCGAACTCGCGCCGCGCGACGGCGTCGTCGGCGCCCGCGGCTACGACGTCATGGTCGACTGCTTCAACACCGGCCTTTACCTGCGCATGAGCGGCGACAGCTTCGCGATGTCGCCTCCGCTCATCGTTGAAAAGAGCCACATCGACCAGATGGTTGCGATCCTCGGCGACGCCATCAAGAAGGTGGCCTGACAATTGCTCTCGCCGTTGCGGAGTATTGTTCTTGCAGCGGCGAGCGCGATGCCGCGGGAGTCTGACGAAGCGTGAAAGTCCTGATCCTCGGCAGCGGTGTCATCGGTGTCACCTCTGCCTACTACCTCGCACGTGCCGGCCATGAAGTGACGGTCGTTGACCGGCAGCCGGAGCCGGCGCTGGAGACCTCCTTCGCCAATGCCGGCGAGGTCTCGCCGGGCTACTCCTCGCCCTGGGCCGGCCCTGGCGTGCCGGTGAAGGCCATCAAATGGCTCTTGATGAAGCATGGCCCCCTCGTGGTGCGGCCGAAGCTCGATCCCGTCATGTGGGTCTGGCTGCTCAAGATGCTGCGTAACTGCACCAGGGCGCGCTATGCAGTGAACAAGAGCCGGATGATTCCGATCGCGGAATACAGCCGCGACTCCCTGCGTGACCTGCGCCGCGACATCGGCATTCAATATGACGAGCGCGCGCAGGGCACGCTCCAGCTGTTCCGCTACCAGGCGCAGCTCGACGGCACGGCCGAGGACATCGCCGTGCTCAAGCAGTATGGCGTCCCGTTCGAGGTGCTGAGCCGCGAGGGCTGCATCGCGGCCGAGCCGGCCCTGGGCGGTGTGAAGGAGAAGTTCGTCGGCGGGCTGCGCCTGCCGCAGGACGAGACGGGCGACTGCCACATGTTCACGCAGGCACTGGCCAAGAACGCCGAAGCACTCGGCGTGAAGTTCATGTTCAATACCGGGATCGACCGCATCGTCACCGACGGCGCGCGGGTCAGCGGTGTTGCGACCAGCGCCGGCCTGCTGCAGGCCGACGCTTACGTGCTCGCGCTCGGTAGCTGGTCCTCGCGCCTCTTGGCGCCGCTCGGCATCTCGCTGCCGGTCTATCCGGTGAAGGGCTATTCGATCACGGTGCCGATCAAGGACGCCTCGGGTGCGCCGGAATCCACCGTGATGGACGAGAGCTACAAGGTCGCGATCACGCGCCTCGGCAACCGCATCCGCGTCGGCGGCACCGCCGAAATCTCGGGCTATTCGGACAAGCTCTACGACGCACGCCGCGCCACGCTCGATCATTCGTTGACCGATCTGTTCCCGCGCGGCGGCGATCTCTCCAAAGCCACCTTCTGGAGCGGCCTGCGTCCGATGACGCCGGACGGCCCGCCCGTGATCGGCCCGACGCACTACGCCAACCTCCACCTCAACACCGGCCACGGCACGCTCGGCTGGACCATGTCCTGCGGCTCGGGCCGCGTGCTCGCCGACATGCTGTCCGGCAAGAAGCCGGACATTGACGTGAGTGAGCTGTCGGTGGAGCGGTACAAGCACCGGTTTGGCTAAGACTCTCTCCGCGTCATTGCGAGGAGCCCTTGCGACGAAGCAATCCAGACTATCTCGACGGAGAGAATCTGGATTGCTTCGCTGCGCTCGCAATGATGGTATGGAGACGTCGCGGATGTCTTCTGCGGCACGGCGTTTGCTGAGCGCCTTCAGCCCGCTCCCGTCACGCAATTCACCCAGAGCACCACGGCCTTCGCATCCTCAGCCGGGTTCGAAAAGCGATGCGGCCTGCGGCTCGCGAACCGGAAGCTGTCGCCGATCTTCAGTGACCACGTCTCGTTGTCCACCGTCAGCATCATCTCGCCTTCGAGCACGAGACCGGCCTCTTCGCCGTCATGGGTGTAGAGTTCGTCGCCGGTGGAGCCGCCGGGGGCGAGATGCACGAGGAACAGGTTGAGCTTGTTGTCGGCGCTCGCCGGGCTCAGCAATTGCTTGGACACGCCGGTGCGCCAGAGTTTCAGTTCGGGCCGCTGAGGTGCGCGCGTCACCACCTGGTTGGATCCGCCATCGGCGCTCGGGCTTGCGCCGAACAGCGCGGCGATGCCGACGCCGAACACGTCGGCGAGCGTTGCCAGCACCCGGAGCGAGGGTGATGACAACCCGCGCTCGATCTGGCTGAGGAAGCCGATTGACAGCGAGGTGCGCGCGGCGACCGTTTCCAGCGAGAATTGCCTGACGCGCCTGATATCCCTGATGCGGCGGCCGACCGCGATATCCATCGCGGGCTCCTTGGCTTTGGCGACGGCCTTGGTTCTGGCCTGCGGCTTCGCCGGCTTTGCGGCGGCCGGTTTGCGCATTCTTTTGCCACCGCTCACGTCAGATCGCTTCCTTCATGTGCATGAAAACCGCTTGCGTCATCCGCGAAAGTGTGACCAAATTTTCATATTGGTGAAAATAGGCCGAAACAGCCTGGCCCGCAACGTCTGATCCTGACACGCGCCAGTGCCGACATCGGCCGGACCCAAAGGGGGATGCGATGAAGCGTTTTGTCCAGGCCGCGGTCGCGGCACTCGCAATTGCAGTGACGCCGGCCTCGGCGCAACAGGTGCTGAAGGTCGGCTCGACGCCGACGGGCATTCCCTTCACCTTCCTCGACACCAAGACCAACACCATCCAGGGCATCATGGTCGATCTCGTCACCGAGATCGGCAAGGATGCCGGCTTCAACGTGCAGATCGAGCCGATGCAGTTCTCGGCGCTGATCCCGTCGCTGACCTCGAGCAAGATCGACATCATCGCGGCCGCGATGTTCATCACACCGCCGCGCAAGGAGGTGGTCGACTTCTCCGACCCGATCTACACCTATGGCGAAGGCCTCGTCGTGCCGAAGAGCGATACCAAGGCCTATGCTACCCAGGACGATCTCAAGGGCCAGACGGTCGGCGCCCAGGTCGGCACCGCCTTCGTCGACGCGCTGAAGAAGACCGGGCTGTTCGCCGAGGTGAAGGCGTACGACACCATCCCGGACATCCTGCGCGACGTGAACACCGGGCGCCTCAAGGCCGGCTATGCCGACTATCCGATCCTCGCCTACAATCTGAAGCAGGGCGGCTTCCCGGAGGTTCGTCTCGTCGATGGCTACAAGCCCGTCACCGTCGGCTCGGTCGGCATCGGGGTGCGCAAGGGCGAGACTGCGCTGCTCGGCAAGATCAACGCCTCGCTCGCGAAGCTGAAGGCCAACGGCACCATCGACAAGATTCTCGATAAATGGGGCCTGAAGGCGCTGGGCTGATCAAGGCACATCGAAGGCCTGCCGATGAAAGGCTTCTGGCACGACGCCGCCGAGTTCTTCCCGATCCTGATGAACGGCGTCGCGCTGACGATCGTCGTCACGATCGGCTCGCTTCTGCTGTCGACGGTGCTGGGCCTCGTCTGGGCGATGATGCGGGTCTCCGGCATCAAGGCGTTGTCGATGCTCAGCGCCAGCCTGATCAACGTGATCCGCGGCATCCCGATCATCGTGCTGTTGTTCTACCTCTATTTCGTGATGCCGGAGCTTGGCGTCACGCTGTCGGCCCTGCAGGCCGCGATCCTCGGGCTCGGCATCGCCTATTCGGCCTATCAGGCCGAGAATTTCCGCGCCGGCATCGAGGCGATCGACAAGGGACAGATCGAGGCGGCGCAGTCGATCGGCATGGGCTGGTGGCTCACCATGCGCCGCGTGGTGCTGCCGCAGGCGGTCCGCATCGTGCTGCCGCCTTACGGCAACGTCATGATCATGATGCTGAAGGATTCCTCGCAAGCGTCGACCATCACGGTGGCCGAGCTGGCGCTGCAAGGCAAGCTGATCGCCTCCTCGACCTTCAAGAACACCAGCGTGTTCACCCTAGTGGCGCTGATGTATCTCACCATGAGCATCCCGCTGATCCTGCTGGTCCGTCACTTCGAGAAGCGGGCCGGCAAGCGATGATCGAGCTGAACGACGTCCACAAGAGCTTCGGCAAGGTCGAGGTGCTCAAGGGCATCGATGCGTCGGTGCAGAGGGGCGAGGTGGTCTGCATCATCGGCCCTTCCGGCTCGGGCAAGTCGACCATCTTGCGCTGCATCAACGGGCTCGAAAGCTACGACCGCGGTGAGATCAGCGTCGAAGGCTTGAAGGTCGATCGCGACGCGACGTCGATCGTGGCCATCCGCACCCAGGTCTCGATGGTGTTCCAGCGCTTCAACCTGTTTCCGCACCGGACGGCACTGGAGAACGTGGTCGAAGGGCCGCTCTTCGTGAAGAAGGAGCCGCGCGTGCAGGCGCTGGAGCGTGGCCGCGCACTGCTCGCCCAGGTCGGGCTCGCCGAGAAGGCCGATGCGCATCCGCCGCAGCTCTCCGGCGGCCAGCAACAGCGCGTCGCGATCGCGCGGGCGCTGGCGATGCAGCCCAAGGCGATCCTGTTCGACGAGCCGACCTCGGCGCTCGACCCTGAGCTGGTCGGCGACGTGCTCGGCGTGATGCGCAAGCTCGCCGACGACGGCATGACCATGGTCGTCGTCACCCACGAGATGGGCTTTGCCCGCGACGTCGCCGACCGCGTGCTGTTCATCGACGGCGGCGTCATCGTCGAGCAGGGGCCGGCCAAGGCGCTGCTCAATCAACCCCAGCATCCGCGCACGCAGGACTTCCTGCGCCGCGTGCTGCATCCGCTCTGACCGGTCTTTGCCATGACGACGCGACTGCCTTTGCCGCCCTCGGTCTATGCCGACACCGCCGTCGCACCGGTGGCCACGCCGCCACTCGACGTCGACAAGATCGTTCCCGTCGCAATCGTCGGCGGCGGCTACACCGGCCTCTCGACCGCGTTGCATCTGGCCGAGCAGGGCGTCGAGGCGCTGGTGCTGGAGGCGCAGGAGCCGGGCTGGGGCGCGTCCGGCAACAATGGCGGCCACACCAATCCCGGGCTCAAGCACGATCCCGATCAGATCGAGGCGGATTTCGGCACCGAGCTCGGCCGCCGCATGATCGCATTCTCCTACGGCACCACGAATTTCACCCATGATCTGATCCGCCGCTACCAGATTCCCTGCGAGGCGCGGCAGAACGGTACACTCCGCGCGGCCTACAATGAAGCCAGCGCCGCCGCGATCGAGAAGACTGCGCAGCAATGCATCCGCCGCGGCATGCCGGTGACTTATCTGAATCGCGAGCAGCTGCGCGAGATGACCGGCACCGACCGCTACATCGGCGCCATGCTGGATACCCGCGGCGGTGACCTGCATCCCCTCAGCTACGCCCGCGGCCTTGCGCGCGCCGCGATTTCGGCGGGCGCGAAGGTCTTTGGCGAGACGCCGGCATTGTCACTGCGCCGCGAGGGCTCGCGCTTGCGCATCGAGACGCCGCGCGCCGTCGTTCATACCGACAAGGTCCTGCTCGCGACCAACGGTTTCACCGACGATCTCTGGCCAGCGCTCCGCCGCACCATCGTGCCGGTATTCTCCTCGATCGCCGCCACCGCGCCGCTCTCGGATGCGGTCGCCCGTTCGATCATGCCGACGCGCCCCGTGCTCTACGAGAGCGGCCATATCACCGTCTATTACCGCATCGATCAGCAGAATCGCCTGTTGATGGGCGGGCGCGGCCCGATGCGCTGGATCAAATCGCCTACCGACGTCGCCTATCTCATGCGCTACGCGGAGCGGCTATGGCCGCAGCTGAAGGGTGTCGGCTGGACGCACGGCTGGAACAGCCGGCTCGCCATCACCGCGGATCATTATCCGCATGTGCATGAGCCCGCGGAGAACATCCTGATCTCGCTCGGCTGCAACGGGCGCGGCGTCGCGCTGTCGACCGCGATGGGCGCGCAGCTCGCCCGCCGGCTGATCGGCGGCGCAAAGGCCGAGATCGACATGCCGGTCACCGGCATCAAGCCGATCCCGATGCATGCGTTCTGGCCGGTCGGGGTGACGACCGCCGTGATCGCGGGCCGCGTGCGCGACCGGCTCGGCATGTGAGAAAGGCGCCGCCCGGTTTCAGGCGACGCCTTACATCAACGCAGACGTAGGGTCAGCAGCGGCCCTGCTTCCAGAGGCCGGGCGGGCAGCCGTGACCGCGCCAGCCGACCTTGCGTCCATGGTGCCATCCGTGCGGCGCCCCATGGTAATGGCCGAACTTGTGGCCGTGACCATGACTCTTATGTCCATGGCCATGGCCGCCGCCATGTCCGCCCTTGGCGAGTGCAGGGCCTGTCATTGTTAAGCCAGCCGCAATGATCAGCGACGCGGCGAGCGCAAATTTCTTCATCGTGTCCTCCGGAGGTGAGCGCACTTGTCCGCTCAATGAACGAACTGTGGGTGCGTAAGTTCCCTGCGAATGTGGAGGAGTCGTGACGCTCACGCAGATGCGTAGTCGTGCGAGCGCTCAACGCGCGTTAGCATCATCTCGCATCGATGCGTCCGCTCAGCCTTCCGCGACCGCGTCGGCCCAGGGCTGGAAGATCTCGACCGCGCCGAAATTCGTATCGCCCTCGCGCATCACCACGCTCGGGCAGGCGAATTTCTGCGGCAATGCCTGCACGCGGCTTTCTTCGTAGTCGAAGCGCGCCGCCAGCGTTTTGCGCACGTTCTCCGGCAGGCGTGCATCGCCGATCACGACTGCGCCCTCGCTGGCGTCGATGCGCGGCTGATGGATGGCGGCATCGAGATCCATGCCGAAATCCATCGCAAAGGAGACGAGCTGCATCACGGAGGGCAGGATGCGGCGTCCGCCGGATGCGCCGACGGCGAGGCGCTTGCCGTCCTTCGTTTCGGCGATGACGGGCGTGTAATTGCAAAGGCAGCGCTTGCCTGGCGCGAGCGAGTTGGTAGTGCCAGGCGTCGGGTCGAACCACATGATGCCGTTGTTCATGGTGATGCCGGTGTGCGGCGTCACATATCTCGAGCCGAAGGACGACAGCAGCGTCTGCGTCACCGCGGCCATGTTGCCGTGACGATCGACCACCGAGAAATGCGTGGTGCAGGCGGGCGCCAGATATTCGGCGCCGAGCGAGCGCTTGCCGTCGGCATCGCCCATGTCCTTGAGCCGCTCGCGGAAGGCGGCCTGCAGGGCGAGCGCATATTCGACATAGGCGCCGGCATCCGGTGTGCCCGCCGGCGTCAGGCTCTGCTGCAACAGGCGCAGCGCATGCGCCATGGTCGGTCCCGCCGTGAGCTCGGGCGTCGCGAACACCTTGCCGCCGCGATAGGGGATCGCCAGCGGCGCGCGCGGATGGGCGCGGAATGCCGCGAGGTCCTCCACCGACAGCGAGCCGCCGTCGGCCTTGATGTCGGAAGCAATGCTCCTGCCGAGATCGCCCTGGTAGAAATCGCGCGGACCGGCCTCGGCGAGATGCGACAGCGTCGCCTTCAGGCCATCCTGCGGCAGCCGCGTCTCGGCCTTGATGCCCCATGGCGCGCTCGGCGGCAGGCCATCCTTCAAATAGGCGGCCGCGCTTGCGGGATAGCGCCTGAGATCGGCGGCCGAGCCCGAGATCGTCACCGTGGTCCACCAATCGACCAGCAGGCCTTCGCCGGCGAGCTTCGCTCCCGGCGCAACCAGATCCTTCCACGGCATCTTGGCATAGCGGCGATGCGCCTCTTCCATTCCGGCGACGACGCCGGGCACCGCGATCGAGCCGGGGCCATGGACGTTGCGATCGTCCTTCACCCGCGGCCAGGGGAAGAGATCGGAGGCGGCGCCTTCGCCGCTGAGCGGATAGTCGGCGGCGCGCAGGCTCTGCGGCGCGCACATGCCGTAGTCGATCACCTCATAGCTATTTTCCTTGGCGCGGTAGAGCACCATCGCGCCGCCGCCGCCGATGCCGCTATTCCAGGGCTCCAGCACGTTCAGCGCCATGGTGGTCGCCACGATCGCGTCCACGCAGTCGCCGCCCGCGGCCAGCACCTCCGCCCCGACTTCAGCGGCCCGCCGCGATTGCGAGGCGACGATGCCGCCCTTGGATGTGACGGCGGGTTTGCGGACGGTTTGGTTGAGGCTGAACTGGTGAGGCATGATGTCGTCTTGATGCTCGTCGATGGCTTCGCTGCGTTGAATTCGAGGCTCCGCGATTGGCGAAGCCGGCGGACAATGGCACATTGCCGCCAACGAGAACATCGCAAGGGAGGCGCGACATGGCTGGTGTGAAACAGGCGCGGGATGGCGCAGTCGGGATCCTGACGCTCGACGAGCCGGCGAGCCTGAATGCGATGACGCCGGACCTGCTCGGCGCATTGGCCACCGCCGTCGCCGAGATGACGCGGGACGAAGACATCCGTGCGCTGATCCTCACCGGCGCCGGGCGCGGATTTTGCTCAGGACAGAATTTGAAGGCATCCGAAGCGCTCGGCGAGGACATCGCGGCGGGCGTGATGCGGTTCTACTGGCCGGCCTTCAAGGCGTTGCGCGAGTGTCGTGTGCCCGTGGTCGTCGCCGTCAACGGCGTGGCGGCCGGCGGCGGCTTCAGCCTCGCCATGGCCGGCGACATCATTGTCGCGGCGCGGTCGGCGAGCTTCATCCAGGTGTTCAGCCGCATCGCGCTGGTGCCCGATCTCGGCTCGACCTGGCTGCTGCCGCGCCTGATCGGCCGCCAGCGCGCGCTCGAACTGATGCTGCTGAACGAGCCGCTGACCGCCGAGCACGCCCATGAGATCGGCCTGGTGCGGCAGGTTGTCGACGATGCCAGGCTGATGGAGGAGGCGCTCGCCCTCGCGCGTCGCCTCGCCGACGGCCCGACGCGCGCTTTAGTCGCAACCCGCGCGCTGGTCGAGGAGAGCGAGCACGCCACCTACGAGGCCCAGTTCCGCCGCGAGATCGAGCTCCAGGCCACCATCCGCAAGAGCAACGACGCCATCGAGGGCCGCAATGCCTTCGTCGAGAAGCGCAAGGCGAGGTTCACGGGCAAGTGAGGGAAACGCCTCCGTCGTCATGCCCGGGCCTGACCCGGGCATCCACGTCTTTGCATCCCAGAACGTGGATGGCCGGGACAAGCCCGGCCATGACGAAAGATAGCGATATGTGAGACTGCGCCGAAATTAGTTTCTGAGCGAGCGGTCGAGCCGGCTGGCCTGGTACTTGGCACGCCATTTCGGGCCGGGTCCGCGCATATAGTGAAGCTCTGGCCGGTACGGATTGCCTGCGACCCTCATCAGGGTCTGCCATTTGCCGGCGACGAAGCTGAGGGGCTGGCGGAGCAGGGTCAGGGACGCGAGCAGCATGGCATCACCTCAATGCGGCTTGCCGAGCATGGCTGTGAAGGGGAGATCGAAAAGATCCTCGCCGTCGGAACCGCTGACATGGATCACCCAGTCGCGCCAATCCTCACTGCTCGGGGTCAGGATCATGGAGCGCATGATCTGGGCGGCGCGGTCGCGGGCCTCGGTGAGGTTGGAGACCGCGGTGCCGTAGCGATCGATCAGCGTGCCCTCGGTATTGGAGCAGTGGAAGTAGACCTGGACCATGTACGCCTCCTGTAGGGAGCGGCGGGGATGGCAAACTGATACCACCCGGGGCATTCGCGAAACATTCGGGCCGAACCCGGTAAGGGAATTTACGGAGATTGGTCGGTGCCAACGCCGTTTCAGGTTTGATCACAGGCGGGTGAGCATCAACTGGACGGCGCTCCGGCGGCATGGAACAAGTTTACCGGGAATCCGGGGAAGCTGCCGTGAACTACCTTACATTCCGGCGTGAACGCAGACGCTTCTGCTTGCTTGCGGCTGTCGTTGCCGGGGCGCTGCTCGGCGTCGTACCGGGAGCGTCGTCCGAAGCGGTGAAGAAGAGCGGTTATGCGATCGGCATGGAGACCTGCGGCAGCGGCGATCGCGCCTTTCCGAGACTCCAGATCGACATGAAGGCGGGATTCTGCGCCGGCCTCGTTGCCAGTGAGGAGGACCGCCTCAAATTCCCGCGCGCGATCGTCCAACTGCCCGGCCGCGACCTGTTCGTGGTGGCCGACATGGGTGGCTGGAGCCGCACCGATGGACGGCTGCTGCTGCTCGATCCGCACGCGCCCCAGGGCCAGCGCCTCAAGGAGCTATTGACCGGGATCGAATACCCGTTCGGCCTGGCGATCGCTCCCGACCGGAGGCTCTATGCCTCGACCGCCGAGACGATCTTCCGCTTCGACCCGCTCGCCGACAATCCGCGCGGCACGGTCGAGACCATCATCCGTCACATGCCGGGCCGTCGGATCGCTCTGCCCGACGGTACGAGAATCGAAGAGAGCGCGCATCCGCTCAAGCCGTTCGCCTTTGACAGGAACGGGCGACTGTTCGTCAATATCGGCTCACATGATGATGATTGCGTCAGGGCTGCAGCGATGACCAAGCCTTGCGCGGCCGCCGAAGGCGCCTCCGCAATGGCATCGATCTGGCTGTACACGCCGCCTGCGGGCGGCGTCTTCCCGGCGCTGAAGCCTGGCGATCCCGATCCGCCGCACAGCGTCTATGCGCGCGGCCTGCGCAACTCGATGGCCCTGGTGTTGCATCCGAACTTTCCCGATGCCGGCTACGCCTTCCTGCAAGCCGAGAATAGCCGCGACTTGCCCGACATTTTCAAGCCGAACGAGGAGATCAACGCGATCGAGCAGGGCAGGCATTATGGCTGGCCTTATTGCTACGATGTGTCGACGCCGAGCCCGGAATTCAGGAGCGTGCTGCAATCGGGGCCGTACAAATCGCTGTGCACCGCCAACGCGGTGTATAAGCGGCCGCTTTCTCTGATGCCGCCGCACGGCGCGCCGCTCGCCATGCTCTATTATCACGGCACGAAATCTCCGGAGCTGGACGGCAAGCTGCTGGTCGGACTGCACGGCTATCGCCCGACGGGCAGCCGCGTCCTGATCTATGACGTCGACGAGCGCGGCTTCCCCAAGCCTGTGCCGGCGCCGGTGCATTACCATGTCAGCTGCGCCGCAGACCCGACCCGCAGCTTTCAGACCGACGCCGGCGAAGTCGCCGCCGCGCCGTTCGAGGAGCTGATCTCGGGCTGGCACCGCGTCAACGGCGCGCGGCCGCAGGGCGCGCCGGTCGGCATGACGGTGGCGGAAGACGGCGCGATCTGGCTGGTCGAGGACAAGAACAAGACCGTGATCCGGATCGATCGCGTCGCGGGCGATGCGCCGGCGCCGCTCCCCTGCGATACGCGCAGCTCGGCGATGATCGATCGGCTCGCGGCCTTCGTCGCGAGAGATGCACAGAACAGCGCCCGCCTCACCACGCTGCGCAAGGGCCTCGTCGAGAAGCATTGCGCCGGCTGCCACTCCGATTTCGGCCTCAAGCCGGGCCAATCCGAGGCGGAGAAGGACGGCGCGGTGCTTCGTTTCATGCTGTCGCAGGACGGCTGGATCTATCCCGGGGATCCTGACGCCGGCAAGCTGCGCACGCGGCTGCGCGGTCTCGGCGCCGAGAAGCTGATGCCGCCGGGCGGCGAGAATCTGTCGAAGACCGAGCCGGGCTACACGCGGCTGCTCGACACCGCGGACCTGCTCGTTGCGAAAATGGTCCCGGGCACGCGCATGCGGATCAAGCCCGGCCCGCCCCAGCGCAAGTTCTTTGGCCGGACCAACAGGGAATGCGGCGAAATACCGGCCGCCAAGGTCGTGGTCGTGACACAAAGGAGCGCTGTAGACAAACCCGGCTTCAGCCGATTCTTCCGGCCGGCCGATCCTTACCTGAACGGCGAGTGCACCGACGACGATGGCTATTACATCCGGCAGGAATTTCTGGTGCCTGTGCAGTAGCATCCTGCTCGTCGCGACGGTGCCGGCCGCTGCCGCGACCAAGCTGTTCGAAAGCGTGCAGGTGACGCAAGCGGGCGAATATACTTTCGGCATCGAAGGGCCCGCCGCCGATCTCGACGGCAACCTGTTCGTGGTCAATTTCGGCAAGCCGGGCACCATCGGCCGGCTGCCGGCCGGCGGCACGGCGTCGGAGCCGTTCACGGTGCTGCCCGAAGGCAGCGTCGGCAATGCCATCCGCTTCGACCGCAACGGCACCATGTTCATTGCCGACTACAAGAAGCACAACATCTTCGCGATCCCGAAGGGCACGGCCGTGCCGGCGGTGTGGTTTCATTCCGACGAGATGAACCAGCCCAACGACATCACGATCGCACGCGATGGAACGATCTATGCGAGCGATCCCAATTGGAAAGGCCGGGAAGGCTTCATCTGGCGCATTGCGAAGGGCACCGACGGCAAGGTGCAAGGGCAGGTGATGTCTTCCCCGCGCGCGATGGGCACCACCAACGGGATCGATCTCAGCCCGGACGGCAAGACGCTCTATGTCGGCGAATCCAGCAGCGGCCAGATCTGGTCCTATGGCATCCGCGGCAACGAGCTCGTGGACGCCAAGCTCGTCAAATCGTTCCAGCCTGATACCGTCGACGGTCTGCGCACCGACGTCACCGGCCGGCTCTATGTCGCGCGCATTCTCAAGGGTGCGATCGCACTGATGAAGCCCAACGGCGTGGTCGAGCGCGAGATCGGGCTGAAGGCCAAGGAGCCGACCAATCTCGCCTTCGGCGGCAGCGACGGCAAGACCGTGTTCGTCACGCAGCGCCAGGGCGGCTTTATTGAGTCCTTCCGCACCGACCAGCCCGGCCGCGAGCACTGCCTCCAGCGCGGCCGCTGCTAAACACGATCTGCTTTAGGCGCAGAGCCGCGCGACAGGTGCGGCATTCTTCTTGCTTGCATCTGGCCGCCGCGGGGACCAAGACATCCGTGGCACGTCAACAAGGATGCGACCACGGAGTGTTGGAGTGAAAGCCGTCCATACCGAGCTGCACCGCAGCCATGATCCGCAATTCTTTCTCGTTCGCGGTGTCGTCAAGCGCACCACCGAGCAGCCCGAGCGCGCCGACCGCCTGCTCAAGGGGTTGAAGGACGGCAAGCATCAGCTGGTCGAGCCGACGACGTTCGGGCAGGGTCCCCGCGCGCGGATTCACAGCCCGGAATATCTGTCGTTCCTGAGCGAGGCCTGGGAGGCTTGGACCGCGCTCGGCGATTCCGGCCCGGAGATGATCGGCAACATCCACCCGGTGCGTCACGCTGCGACCTATCCCACCCACATCGTCGGCAAGCTCGGCTGGCACACCGCCGACACCGCGGCGCCGATCGGGCCCGGCACCTGGGCCGCCGCCTGTGCCGCGACGGACGTCGCAGTCACCGCGGCGCAGATGGTGATGGACGGCGAGGATGCGACCTACGCGCTCTGTCGTCCACCCGGCCATCACGCCTATCGCGACATGGCCGGCGGCTTCTGTTTCCTCAACAACAGCGCGATCGCGGCAGCGCATCTGCGGCAGAAGCACGAGCGCGTCGTCATCCTCGACGTCGACGTCCATCACGGCAACGGCACGCAGGGGATTTTCTATGAGCGGCCGGACGTCTACACGATCTCGATCCACGCCGATCCGGTCGCGTATTATCCCTATGTGTGGGGCTATTCCCATGAGCGTGGCGAGGGGGCCGGCCTCGGCGCCAATCTCAACATTCCGCTTGCCATCGGCACCGGCGATGACGGCTACATGCAGGCGCTGGACGTCGCGCGCAGGGCGATCGAGTCGTTCGCGCCGGGCGCGCTCGTCATCGCGCTCGGCTTGGACGCCTCCGAGCACGATCCGCTGAAGGGATTGGCCGTCACCACGCCCGGCTTCCGCCGCATCGGCCAGGCCATCGCGAAGATGGGCCTGCCGACCGTGTTCGTGCAGGAGGGCGGCTATCTCTCGGATATCCTGGGCGCAAACCTGACCTCGGTGCTGGCAGGGTTCGGAGAGGCGCGGTGATTTTCGTTGTCCTGACCGTGCTGCATCCACCTCGTCATTGCAAGGAGCCCTTGCGACGAAGCAATCCAGACTGATGCCGGGGGAAAGACTCGGGATTGCTTCGCGGAGCCTGTCATCGGGCCGCGCTACGCGCGGGCCCGTTGGCTCGCAATGACGGGGAACAGTCAGAACATCCCGCTCGCCGCCAGTGCCTTGCGCACGTGCTTCATCTCGGGCTCGTCGGCGACCATGTCGAGCATAACAGTGGTCAGGCCCTTCGCCGCAAAATCTCTCAGCTTCGCCCCGATGTCGGCATAGCTGCCGACGAGGTAGGGGCAGTCGGCCTGGAAGGTCAGGAACGGCAGGAGCCAGTAGCCATTGTCCGCAAGCTCGGCGTTCTGGCCGGCATAGAGGTGCCGCTTCCAGACCGAATCGGTGTTCTCCATTGTGAGCACGAGCAACTCGCGATCATCAGGATTGTCGCGGAAGCGCATCTTCGCGGCCTGCCGCGCTTCGTCGCGCCCCTCGCGGGCAAAGATCCCGAAATTCATGCCGGGCGCCGCGAGGCCGCGATCGAGGTCGGGCGGCAGCATCTGCATCTTGATGCAGCCGGTGTCCCGTGCCACGCGCTGCGCCGCGTCCGACCGGCCCGCGATCAGGAATTCCGGCATCAGCTCCGGCGGCAGGCGCGGTCGCAATTGCAGATGTCTGGCGTGATAGAAGCGCCCCCGGAAGTTCACCGGCCGCGGGCTTGCGAGCAACTCGCGCATCAGCGTGACGAATTCGCCGAGCCGGACGTAGCGGTCGGCATGCGCGGCGTCATCACCCAGCCCCTGCAAGTCGCTAACCGCGGTGCCCGTGATCATGTTGAGATAGACCTTGCGGCCGTAGAGCTGCGCGAAGGACGAGACGAACTTCGCCGCCGTGAACGGATGCATATAGACCGGATTGACCGCAATCAGCGGCGAAGATCGCGCCGTCTCCGCGATGATGTGCTGGGCCATCGCCCAGGGCTCGACGAACACGTCGTTGCCTTCGAACAGCAGAATGCCTTCGAAGCCGTTCTGGTCGGCGAAGCGGGCCACCCGCATCAACTCGCCGACATATGCCTTGGGATCGCGGTTGCGTGAAATCGCCGGAAAGACGCGCAGCCGCGGAGCCGTCATTCAGCCGCTTCCCGGAGCGGCCAGGCGTTGCGGCTGATGGGAAGGCCGCCGGCCGCACGGGAGCCGTCGGCGATCGCGAGGCGGTGCGAGGGCGATGGCGAGCACAGCGAGAAGCGCCATCCATGGGGGTCGTCGACGATGTCGGGCTTGAAGCTGATCTCGATCGCCTCGTGCGACACCTGCATGGCGAAGGCATCGAGCGGCAGGTTGAGCCCGAAGCCCCTGGCCTTCAGATAGGCCTCCTTGAGCGTCCAATAGTCGAAGAAGCGCTCGATCGCGGCCGGTTCGGGCAGTCCGCGCAAGACTTCGACCTCTTCCGGGGCGAAGAAGCGAAGCGCCGTGGACAGCGGCGCGACGCGCCGGGACACGGTTTCGACGTCGACGCCGACGGCCTCATGCCGCGACACGACACAGGCGACGCAGCCGTCGGCATGCGACAGGCTGAAATGCAGTGCGGCCGACGTCTTGGGCGCTGCGACAAACGGCCGCCCGTAACGGCCGGCACCAAAGGACCAGTCGGAGGGGGCAACGTTGGAGGCGACCTGCGACAGCGCCATGCGCAGCATGGCATGCGCGAAGATATACTGCCGTCGATGCCGCTCGAACATGAAACGGTCGGCCTTGGCTCGTTCGTCGACCGAAAGCAGGCGCCGGCACGCATCGACCGCGCCTGGCGCGTCGATGGTTTCGATCAGTCCAACGAATAGTTCAATTCTGTCGTCTGCCATCAAATAGGCCTTTGGCGTCGGGCGAGGCCAAACCCTGTCCCGACGGAAGAATCAACGGAGCAAGAAGCAACCTGGGCGGACCGCTCCTAGCGGTACACCCGGGCAATTTCTTGTCGATTTGCAGGCCGGTTTACAGGCGCAAGCTTGTGCGAGACCCCAACGCGACGCACAAGCGGCCCAACTTCGAAAGCCCAAACTCTGAAGATCGTACGGCGTCCCCGCCGACGACGCTTACTTCTTCTTCTTCTTTGCTTTCTTCGACCCGCCCAGCAACGAAAGGCTGGCGTCGACGTCCTTCAGCGCGGACTGGAGCTTCTTCTTCTCGGCGGTGAGCAGCTTCTGAAGGGCCTTGCGATCCTTGTCGCTCAACGTGGTGCCCTTGGCAAATTTGATGAAACCCATAACACTCCCCGGTTCAAATGATCGTCCAAAATCAAAACGCGAGAACAATCTTGCGCGCTAGCGCCAAATAATCAAGATGCAACTCGCTCATTCACAGCTTCGGCGAGCAACTCCGTATTAGCCCCGTCCTGCACGGCCTGTCGGTCATGCCGCCCTGCGAGCGAGCAATCGGCCGAGCGGCATGTTGGGCTCGGCGACAGCGGCCGCCAGAAGCGCGACGAGATCCTCCATCCATGCGCCGACCATATGGCCGTCGAGCAAGTCGCGCTTGTAATTGCATGAACCGGTGATTCCGGTCGGGCGCTCCTTGAGCATCAGCGACAGCCAGGTCTGGTCGATCGGCAGCACGGGCTGGCCTTCGCGCGCGATATTGCCGATCGACTCGATCACGAGATCGGGCAGATCGAGTGGCTGGCGCAGCGGATTTTGTAGGGTGAAATAGACCTGGAGCAGCGCGGCCGGATCGATCCCCTCCCGCTCCAGATGGTCGGCCAGGATGTTGAACGGCAGCTCCTGCCGCGCATGCGCGTCCAGCACGCTCTGGCGCACCCGCGCCAAGGCCTGCGCGAACGAGACCTCCGGCGTGAGCTTGGTGCGGATGATGACCGTGTTCTCGAACGGCCCGACGATCCGGTCGGTGTCCGGCTGGGCACGATTGGCCATGGCGGTGGCGACCGCGATGTCGGTGCGGCCCGTTCGCGTCAGCAGCAGCGCCTTCAGGCCGGTGAGGAGGCACATGAACAGGGTGGCATTGTGCTGCGCGGCGAAGGCCGTGAGCCGGTCGATCAAATCGGGCTCGAGGTTGACCGGGTGACGCCCCGTGGATGCGGTCGGGCTTGATTCGCCGTCGAAGAGCCGGCTTGCGCCGCGCAAATTCTCGGTCCAGTCGGCGGCCTGACGACGGGCCGCGTCGGTGCCGCACCACCAGCGCTGCCAGCGCGCAACGTCCGAGAAAGCCGGAGGCGGCCTCAGGAGCGGCACCGATGGATATCCGGCCAGCGCCGCATAGCGATTGGACCATTCCTCGAACAACACGCCGATCGACCAGCCGTCGACCACGGCGTGATGCAACGTCAGCAGCAGCACGTGTTCGTCGTCATGGAGCCGCAACAGCCGCGCGCGCAGCAGCGGCGCACGCGTGGTCTCGATCGGGGTGAAGGTCTCTCGCTCGATCAGCAGTTCGATCTTCCTGAGCTCGAGCGCTCTGCGCCGCTTGTTGCGGTGGGGATGACCATCGCCGATGGTCTCGACCGTCAGGACACGGGCAACGGCGTCGGGGGCCGAGATGCGGCTGACGGGCTCTCCGCCGCGCCGGCCGAACGCTGTGCGCAGCGATTCGTGCCGGCGCACGACGTCGTCGATCGCCTGCGCCAGGGCGGCTGGATCGAGCGGTCCCTGGAGGCGGAAGGCGAAGGGCAGGTTGAACAGCGGCAGATCCGGCAGGTTCTGCTCGATCCGCAGCATCTGGTCCTGCGCGATCGAGAGCGGCGCAGCTCTGTTATCGGCGAGGCTTCTTTCGGCCAGCTTTGGCCCGCTCGCGGCAGGCTTGCGCGGCTTTGCCGCCACCGCCGCATCGACCTGCCGGGCAAGCTCTTCGATGGTCGGGGCCTCGAAGATGGTCTTGATCGGCAGCGATACCCCGAGCGCACGGGCGATGCGCGCCATGGTCCGGCCCGCGAGCAGCGAGTGGCCGCCGAGATCGAAGAAATTGTCGGTGACGCCGATGCTCTCGACCTTGAGCAGGTCGGTCCAGATGTCGGAAAGCACCTTCTCAGTGAAGCGCCGCGCCGGCACGGCCGTATCCGGTCCGGACGCCTCCTCGAGCGCCGGCGCCAGCAGTGCCGACCGGTCCAGCTTGCCATGGGCGTTGAGCGGCACCTGATCGAGGAACAGGAAGGCGGACGGGATGGCGTGAGCCGGCAACCGGCTCTTCAGGAATTCGCGCAGCTCGCTGGCGCTGCTTCTGCTGCCGGGCCGTGCGACGATATGGGCGACCAGCCTGACATCGCCGCTCGCCTCACGGCGCGGCTCGACGATACCGGCGCGCACGTCGGGATGCGCGGCAAGCGCATTCTCGATCTCCTTGAGCTCGATCCGGTAGCCGCGGATCTTGACCTGATGGTCGGCGCGGCCGAGGCATTCGATCGTGCCATCGGCGCGGCGGCGGGCCAGGTCGCCGGTCCGGTAAAGCCGGCTGCCGGTCCGGCGCGAGAACGGATCGGGCAGGAAGCGCTGCCGGTTCTGCGCGGGATCGTTGATATAGCCGCGGCCAACGCCGGCGCCGCCGATGCAGAGCTCGCCGGTGATGCCGACAGGCAGCGGCTGGAGGTCTGCGTCGAGCACGTAGAGCTGGGTGTTCGGCAGCGGAGCGCCGACCGGGATGTTGCCGGTCGCGATTGCCGGCGCCTTGGTCAGGCGATGCAGGGAGACGTCGTCGGAACATTCCGAGGCGCCATAGGCGTTGATCAGCGGCACTTTCGGGCAGCGCGCGAACCAGGCGCTGCAGAGTTCGACGGGCAGCGGCTCTCCGGTGGAGATCAGCAATCGCAATTTGGCGAAGGCGCGCCGGACCTGTGCCTCGCTCATGCATTCGACCACCACCCGTAGCAGCGACGGCACGATCTCGAGCACCGTAACGCCTTCGCGCTCGATCTCCTGCGCCAGCCGAATCGGGTCCTGCACGGTCGCGTTGCCGCAGACATGCACGCGTGCTCCGACCATGGGTCCGGCAAGGAATTGCCAGACCGAGATGACGAAGCTCTGCGGCGCGGTCTGCGCGATCACGTCCCTGGGCGAGAGGCCGAGCTCGGCGATGAGCGAGGCCAGATGGTTCGACAGGCCGCGCTGCTCGATCATGACACCCTTCGGCGCGCCGGAGGAGCCGGACGTGTAGACGAGATAAGCGAGGCTGGAGGCGGCACGCGGTGCGGCGCGGACAGGCTTGGTCACCGCTGGCGCGATCACGTCTTCGAGCTCGGCCACATGGATGCGCTCGACCAGCGGCTCGAGCAGCGCCTCGACCATGGCGGCCTGGGCTCGTCCGGTCAGCAGCACGCGGGCGCCGCTCGATCCGAGGATGGTCGCAAGGCGTGCCGGCGGTTGGTCGGGATCGAGATTGAGGAAGGCCGCGCCGACGCGCTGCACCGCGATCATCGCCGCAAGCAGGTCGGGCCCGCGCTCCGCCAGCAGAGCGACCACGCTCTCGGCACCGACGCCTTCGTGCGCCAGCCAATCCGCGACGGCGTGGCTGCGGCGCACCAGCTCGCGATAGCTCAGGGACGTGCGGCCGTCCGACACCGCAACCGCGTTCGGCGTGCGCTTGGCTTGACGATCGAAGCGTTCGCTCAAATTGCCGCGCGCGGTGAAATCGGCCGCCACGCCCCGGCCTCTCGCGAGCAATTGCCGGCGCTCGGCCTCGGTGAGGAGCGGCAGGCGCGAGATGCGCTGCTCCGGATCGGCAATGGCCGCCTTGAGCAGGGTCTTGAACTGGGCCGCCATGGCTTCGATCGTCGCCGCGTCGAACAGATCGGTGGCGTATTCGAAGAACCCGGTGAAGCGGCCGTCGGCCTCGACCAGTTCGAGCGTGACGTCGAAGCGCGCCACCTTGGGATCGACTTCCAGCCGCCGCGTCGAAAAGCCCGGGAAGCGGGCGGTCTCGATCGAGGCGTTCTGGAGGATGAACATGATCCGGAACAGCGGATTGCCGTCGCTGCGCCGCGCGATCTGGAGCGCGCGCAGCACCTCCTCGATCGGCAGATCCTGATTGCGATAGGCGTCGAGCGTGACCTGCCGCACCCGCCGCAACATCTCGCCGAAGCTGGGATCGCCGCTGAAATCGTTGCGCAGGATCAGCGTGTTGGCGAAAAGGCCG
The DNA here is from genome assembly GCF_000296215.2 of Bradyrhizobium sp. CCGE-LA001. NCBI lineage: Bacteria > Pseudomonadati > Pseudomonadota > Alphaproteobacteria > Hyphomicrobiales > Nitrobacteraceae > Bradyrhizobium > Bradyrhizobium sp. CCGE-LA001. The sequence goes on from NZ_CP013949.1 coordinate 1,646,455, forward strand.
ATCAGGCGCTCGCTTTCGATCTGGTTGCGGTTGGCGATCAGCGATCCCGTGGCGACATCCTCATGCGCGGTGTGGCGGAACAGCAGGCACTGGAAGGCCGCGAGCAGCGTCATGAAGGGCGTCACCCCCTGGTTCTGGCTCAGCCTGCGCAGGTCGGCCGACAGGGGCTTGGAGAATTCGAGATAATGCCGGGCGCCGTGACCGCTCCAGGCCTCCGGCCTCGGCCGGTCGGTTCGCAGCGGCAGCGTGGTGACCCCGTCGAGCTGGGTCCGCCAATAATCGAGCTGCTCCCTGGCCGCCGGCGTCTGCGCCCAGCTCTGCTGCCAGAGCGCAAAGTCGCGATATTGGAAGGCGGGCGGGGGCAGCGCGGCGGCGCTCCGCTTCTGCGCGCCCGCATAATGGGCGGCAAGCTCCTCCCAGAACAGCCGTTGCGACCAGCCGTCGGTGACGAGGTGATGGACGTTGACCAACAGCGCGTGGTTCGTTCTGTCGAACGACAGCAGCGTGACCTTCAACGGCGGCTCGCGGGCGAGGTCGAACGGATATTGTGCGAGCTTGAGCGCCTCGCGCCTGATGATTGTGGCCCTCTTGTCGGCCGGGCAAGGCCTTAGCTTGATCCGCTCGAACCGCGGCGGCGATGGCAGCACGCGCTGCGCCGGCTCGCCCTCGTTCTCGCCTTCGATGAAGATCGAGCGCAGCGCTTCGTGGCGCGCGCAGATCGCGGTGAGGCTTGCGGAAAGCGCGGCGGCGTCGACCGGGCCTTTGAGAACGGCAACTTCGACGACGTTATAGTTGTAGCGGGTCGGATCGAGCCGGGAGAGCACATACATCCGCTGCTGCTGGAATGAGAGCGGTGCATCGGCCGCCGCCGCTTGACGCCAGGCCGGCAAATCCGCCTCGCGACGGCTTGCGGCAGTCGCGATCCGTGCAGCAAGCGCGGCGACCGTGGCGCAATCGAAAATGTCCTCGAACGAGAAGTCGACGTTGAAGCGTTCGCGCAGGCGCGAGCGCATCTGCGTTACTGCGAGCGAATCCGCGCCGATCGCGAACACGTCCTGATCGATGCCGACCTGCGGCAGCTCCAAGAGACCGGCCCAGATCGCGGCGAGCTGGGTCTCCAGCGCATTGCGCGGCGCCTGCGCCTCAGTGCCACTCTCCGTTGCCGCGATCAGCCCGGCCAGCGCATTGCGCTTGATCTTGCCGCTGGCGCCTTTGGGCAGCGCTGCAACGCTGCGGATCAGGCTCGGCACCTTGTAGGCCGCGAGCCGCTTTCGCGCGAACTGGCGCAGCTGGTCCGAACTCGCCTCGGAACTCGGCCGCAGCACCACGACGGCGGCAACGTTCTCGCCGAGCTTCTCATGCGGCACCGCGAACACCCCGGCCTCCAGCACCGCCGGATGGCTGAGCAGGACCTCTTCCACCTCCTGCGGCGAGATCTTCTGGCCACCGCGGTTGATGACGTCCTTGATGCGGCCGACGATGAAGAGATAGCCGTCCTCGTCGAGATAGCCGAGATCACCGGTCCGGAACCAGCCCTTGCGGAATGCGGCCTTGGTCGCCGCCTCGTCATTGTAGTAGCCGCGGCTCATGTTGGGACCGCGCAGCATGATCTCGCCCTGCGCGCCGCTCGCAAGCGTGCGGCCCGCCTCGTCCATGATTGCGATGTCCGGACCCGCGGCGCGGCCGACCGATCCGATCTTGCGCAGCTCGAACGGGTTGGCCGCGATCTGCGAGGCTGCCTCTGTCATGCCGTAGGTTTCGAGCACGGGGACACCGAAGGTTGCTTGCAGTCCTTCGAGAATCGCCGGCGCCAGCGAGGCCGAGGCCGAACGGATCACGCGCAGTGACGACGACCTGGCACGGTCGGGATCAGCCTCCGCCGCCGTCAGCAGCGCACGATGAATGGTCGGCACCGCCGTGTACCAGGTCGGTTGCAGCTCTCGCATCCAGCCGAAGAAGGACGATGCATCAAAACCGTCGGTGCAGATCACGCTGGAGCCCGCTGCCAGCGCCGTCAAGAGGCCAGAGATCAGGCCATGGGCGTGAAACAGCGGCAGCACGTTGAGCAGGCGATCATGCGGTGTGAGCGACAGCACGCGGCCGGCATTTTGCGCCGACAGACACACGTTGCGATGGGTCAACGGCACCATTTTCGGCCGCGCTGCCGTGCCCGACGTCATCAGGATGAATGCATCGTCGTCGGCGCGCGAGGCACCGCTCGTGCTCGCCGGCCCGATCGTTGGGCCGATGAAGGCGCAACCGCCGAGATCGCTGACCGGTCCCGGCACGAAATCGATCACCGCGATGTCGAGCGTCCTGGCGACGTCGCGACTGGCCGAGTTCATGTCGGCCCGGGTCACGAGCGCCGTCAGCTTCAATTCACTGAAATAGCGTTGCAGCTCATCCGCGGTCAGGTCGGGATTGACGGGGACGCACGCACTGCTCGATGCGACCGCGATCAATGCCAGCGCACTGTCGGCGCCGCGCGGCAGCGCAACGGCGATGCGGTCCGCGGGGCCAATGCCGAGCCCGCGCAGGGTGTGCATCAGGCGCCGGATCAATGGGCCCAGCGCGCCGTAGTTGAGGGCCGGCCGGCCCGGAGCGAGCAGGGCGGGTGCCTCCGGCATCCTCTGCGCGTGGACGTCGAGGAGGCGGCCGATATGCGCAAGGGACTTGGTTTCGGCGTTGGAAGCTCCCGATCCTTCTCCCGCTCCGGATGCGATGTCCGACAACGCCATTCCCTTTTGATCTGATTGAGCTATTCTTCCCAAGTCTTAGGGAACGCGTCCAGTCTGAGGTGAAGTTCGGGCCTCAAAATCTGTGGTTGAGGGGCCCAAGGCCCTTCGACGGAGTGATGGTCGGGCAGAAATCACCATGCTGGAGAATGAGCCGGACACGGGAACGGAGGGCGGGCTGAAGCGCTGGCTCGAAGGCATCGGCCTCGGCCACTACACCGATCTCTTCGCGCAGCACCGCCTCGATCTCGACGTGATGGCGGATCTGACCGAGTCGGATCTGGTCGAGCTCGGATTGCCGCTTGGCGATCGCAAGCGGCTTCAGCGGGCGATGTCGGCGCTGTTTAGGGACGAAACGGCGGACGCGCCGCCTGCGGCGGTGCCGCCGCAAAAGCGGGCGGAGGTCGGCGCGGAACGGCGTCAGCTCACGACCATGTTCTGCGACATGGTGGATTCCACCTCGCTCTCGGTGCAGTTCGATCCGGAAGACGTGCGTGACATGATCGCGAGCTTTCGCGAAACCTGTGTCCGCGTCGTCAAGCACTACGAGGGCTTTGCCGCCCGTTTCGTCGGCGACGGTATCCTGGTCTATTTCGGCTATCCCACCGCGCATGAGGACGATGCTGAGCGCGCAGTGCGGGCCGGGCTGGAGATCGTGCGGGTGCTGTCGAGCGCGCGGGCGATCGAGCCGCGGGGTGCACTCAGCCACTCGCCCGCCGTGCGCATCGGGATCGCGACCGGTCTCGTCGTGGTCGGCGATCTCGTCGGGCAGGGCACCGAAGAGCGCGACTCCGCGGTCGGCGAGACGGTCAACCTTGCCGCGCGCCTGCAAGGCCTCGCGCCGCCCAATGGCGTCGTGATCTCCGCGTCGACCCAGTCGCTGCTGAAGGGGAAGTTCGAATTCCGCAATCTCGGCGTCCATGATCTGAAGGGGATCTCCGAGAAGGCGCAGGCGTGGCACGTGATGCGCGCCTCGCGGGTGGAGACCCGCTTCGCCGCCGCCATGGGCACGCGCCTGACGCCGCTCGTCAACCGCGAGGAGGAGATCGCGCTGTTGATGGGACGCTGGCAGCAGGTCAAGGACGGGGACGGCCAGGTCGTCGTTAAGTTCGGCGAGCCCGGCATCGGCAAGTCGCGCATCATCCAGGAAATCTTCGAGCGGATCTCCGGCGATCGCCATGGGCAGGTCTCGCTGCAATGCTCGCCTTACTACACGTCCACGGCGCTCTATCCGTTCGCCGAGCAGCTCAAATTCACGCTCGGGCTCGACCGCGAGGATTCTTCCGCGCTGTCGCTTTCGGGCCTCGAAACCGCGATCGCCGCCGCGCATTGCGACATCGAGCAGGTGGCGCCGCTGTTCGCCGCGCTGCTGTCGATACCGACGGGCGACCGCTATCCACGGCTCGACCTTTCGCCGCAGCAGCAGAAGGACGCGACCGTCGCCGCGCTGGTCAATCACTTCCTGGGTCTTGCGCGCGAGATGCCGCTGGTGATCGCGTTCGAAGATCTGCATTGGATCGATCCGACCTCGCGCGAGGTCATCGACCTCCTGGTCGAGCAGGTGCAGAACCGGCCGATCCTGGTCATCATCACCGCGCGGTCCGAATTCCAGCCGAGTTGGAATGCACATTCCCACATCACCACCCTGGTGCTGAACCGCCTGAGCCGGCAGCTGCGCACGACGCTGGTCGAGCGCGTCGCGGGGCGAGAGCTGCCCAAGGAGGTCGTCGAGGAGATCATCGTCAAGACCGACGGCGTGCCGCTGTTCCTGGAAGAGCTCACCAAGACCGTGCTCGAATCCAACCTCCTGACCGAGCGGCACGGACGCTACGTGCTGTCGGGCCCGTGGCGGCAGCTCGCGATCCCGGCGACCCTGACGGACTCGCTGATGGCGCGGCTGGACCGGATGGGGCCGTTCAAGCGCATCGCGCAGATCGGCGCCACCATCGGCCGCGAGTTTTCCTACGAGACGCTCCATGCGGTCGCCAACACGCCCGCCGAACAGATCGAGGCTGCCCTCAATCGTCTGGAGGAGGCGGGGCTGATCATGCGGCGCGGCCATCCGCCCGAGGCGCTCTACTCCTTCAAGCACGTGATGATCCAGAACGCCGCGCATGCAAGCCTCTTGCACAGCGAGCGCCGCAAGCTGCATTCCCGGATCGCGCAGGTGCTCGCCGAAATGTATCCGGAGAAGACCGAGCGCGAACCGGAATTGCTCGCCCATCACCTGACTGAATCCGGCCAGAGCGAGGGCGCCGCCAGTTTCTGGCTCAAGGCCGGCAAGCAGGCGGCCAAGAGCGGCGCCAATCTGGAAGCGATCGGTCACCTGCGCCGCGGCTTGACCGTCGTGCAGGCCAACACCCGCATGCAGGGCGCCGACGAGATGGAGCTCGAGCTGCGCATCGCGCTCGGCAACGCGCTGATCGCGGCCAAAGGCTATGCCGTGCACGAGGTCGAGGAGAACTACAACCGCGCGCTCGAGCTCGGCCAGCAGCTCGACGACGACGAGAAAGCCTTCGCCGCCACGCGGGGGCTCTGGGTCTGTCATTTCATCCGCGCCGATCTCACGCGCGCGCACGATCTCAGCGTCGAGCTGTTGAGATTCGCCAAGCGCGAACGGCTGAACCAGCGCATCGAGCCGGCACAGCAGACCGGTTATCTGATCGAGGCGCACCGCTCGATCGCGATGACCATGCTGTATCGCGGCCGCTTTGCCGCCTCGCAGCATCATCTGCACCGCTGCATCAACCTCTACAGCCCCGATCTGCACTCAGGCCTGATGGAGCGGCACGGCATCGATCCCGGCGTCGTTTCGCTGTCCTATCTCGGCTATCTCCTGTGGTTCCTCGGCCGGCCGGACGCGGCGCGCCAGCACAGCGAGCAGGCGATCGCCAATGCCGAGAAGATCCGCCATCCGTTCACGCTCGCCTTCGCGCTCGTGTTCAGCGCTTATCTCTGCCAGCATTTGCGCGACGTCGAGGGTACGCGCGACCACGCCAACCGCGCCATGATCATCGCCACCGAGCACAATTTCCTGCACTGGAAGCAGCAAGCGGCGATCCTGCGCGGCTGGGCGGTGGCGCAACTCGGCGAAGCCGACGAGGGCCTCAGCCAGATGCGCTTCGGCCTCGACGAGTACGAGGCGATGGATTCCTGGCTCGCCGGCTGCTGGTTCCGCTGCCTGCTTGCGGAGGCCTACGCCAAGGTCGGGATGCGCGATGCCGCCTTGCGCGCCCTGGACGGCGCGCTCGCGACCGCGAGACGAACCGGCGATCACTCCTACCTCGCCGAAGTCTATCGCCTGCAGGGCGAGATCACGCTGTCGGACGGCGATCCGGCATCGGCGGGGGAGGCCGAGGATATGTTCGGTCTGTCGCTGGAGATCGCGCGCAAGCAGGGCGCGCTGTCCTGGGAGCTTCGCACCGCCGTCAGCCTCGCGCGGCTGTGGCACGAGGCCGGTAGGCGCGAGCCCGCGAGCCTGCTGCTCGTACCCATCGTCGGCAGGTTCGGCGAGGGGTTCTCCACGCCGGACCTGAAGCAAGCGATGCAGCTGGTCAACGAGCTCGGCGCGGACGCACTCGTGCGCGAGCAGGTCGATCCCTGACATGAGCGATCTCGCCGCCGCGCGTGCGCGCTATGTCGAGAGGATCGCAAAGCGCGAGCGGATTGGCTCGAAGCGCCTGCTCGAAGCGCTCGCCGCTATCCCTCGCGAGAATTTTCTGGCCAAGGGGCCGTGGCGCATCAAGAGCGAGGCCGCGCGCAGCTACCGGCTGACGCCCGACGCCGATCCCGTGCATCTCTACGACAATGTGCTGGTCGCGATCGATGCGCGCCGCAAGCTCGACACCGGCCTGCCGAGCCTGTGGGCGCATTTCATCGACCAGCTCGATGTCGGGGAGAAGGATCGTGTGCTCCAGATCGGCTGCGGGCTCGGCTATTTCTCGGCGGTGCTGTCGAAGATCGTCGGCCCAAAGGGCAGGGTGACTGCAATCGAATGTGACGAGCGGCTTGCGGCGCGCGCTGCGGATTATCTTCGCGCCTATCGCAACGTCGAGGTGGTCCACGGCGACGGATGCGAGGAGAGCCGCGAACCGGCAGACGTGATCATCGTCCACGCCGGCTTCTCGCATCCACATCCGCACTGGCTGCAATCGCTCCGTCCGCGCGGCCGCCTCCTGGTGCCGCTGACCCAGCGGGACCGCGAAGGCGCCGCTCTCAGGATCACGCGCAAGGGGACGGGGTTCGTGGCCGAGGCGGTGCAGCAGATCCGGATATTCCCCGGCCAGGGCCGCGGTGTGACCGCGCTCGACGACCGCGTCGCCGACTGGTGGCAGCGCGCCTCCGCCCTGGCGCCACTGCGCTTTCGCAGGCTCGAGCAGGGGCTGCCGGCGGATGGCTAATGCTTCATTTCATTTTACCTTGATTGCGGTTTCAAGTTTCCAGCGTGCGGCAGTGCCGCTATGACTGCGGCTTGATGGCCATTCGAGCGCGCCCATGCATTCCGTTGCCCTGCTGACTGCCAGCTACGCCAAGGATATCGAGCGCTTTTCGCTGCTCAGCGAGAGCATCGACACCTGGCTCTCGGGATATACGCGGCATTATGTTCTCGTTAACGATGAGGACGTGCCGCTGTTCGCACAGTTCGCCTCCGACAAGCGCGTCATCGTCCCGGCCTCGCGCTATTTGCCGAAATGGCTGTTCGCGCTGCCGCCGGCGCTGCAGTTCATCAGCAAGCGGCGCGTCTGGCTGTCGTTGCTGTCCTCGCCCGTGCACGGCTGGCACATCCAGCAGATGTTGAAGATTGCCGGTGTCCTCAACGCGCCGGAGCAGCGCGTCTGCATCCTGGATTCGGACAATCTGTTCTTCCGCGAGTTCGACGTCGGCCAATATGCCGGCGGTGAGAAGACGCCGCTCTTCGTCACGCCCAAGGCGATCGGCGCCGACCACCCGGTGCACGGCGTGTGGCTCCGCACGATCGATCAGCTCCTGGGAATCGGGCAGCGCTCGTTCCCGGCAGACGATTATGTCGGCAACGCGCTGGTCTGGGACAAGGACACCGCGCGCGCGATGACCGGCGCCATCAAGTCGGCAACCGGCCTGAGCTGGGCTCTGGCATTGTGCCGGAAGAAGAAGTTCTCCGAATATCTGCTCTACGGCAACTTCGTCGCGAATTCGCCGGAGCATCTGGCAACGCATCGTGTCACGGAAGACAGCATCGCGGTCTCGCACTGGGACGACACGCCCCTCGACCGCCCGGCCATTGAAGCGATCATAGCGGCCGCTTCGCCGGAACAAGTCGCGCTCTGCATCCAGTCCTATTCGTCGACCTCGGTCGACGACATCCGCGATGTGTTCCGGCTCTCCTCGCGCGACCGGCGTAGCCCAAGCCTCTCGCCCGACCACATGGGCGATGCGCCCGCATTCGAGACGCCGAAGACGCGTTAGAGCGTGATCCGGAAAGTGTGCAGCGGTTTTCCAAAAGGATCACGCTCAAACAATCGTCCCTACACGTCCTTCGTGAACTTGCTGATGACGTCCATGAACGGCTTCGGCTTGAATTCGCCGTCGAGCGGCAAGGGACGGTTCGGCTGCTTGTCCTTGCGGGCAAACGTGCCGTTGATCCAGCTGTAGCGGTCCGAGATGCCCCAGGTCAGGATCGAGCGCACCGGTCCGCTGGTCGACATCGCGGTCAGCAGGTCGTCGACGCGCTTGGCGACGATGGCGTCGCGCTCCGCCGGGCTTCCCGCCAGCTTCTGATCGTCGACGTCGAGCTCGGTGACGAGCACCTCGAGCCCCCAGGACCTGAGCTCGGTGACGAATTCGGCAAGTCCGTGCGTGTCGATCTCGAGCTCGGCATGCAGATGCGATTGCAGGCCCACGGCGTGGAGCGGAACGCCCTGGTCGAGCAGGTCCATGATGAGGTTACGGAAGGCGGCGCGCTTGGCGATGAAGGAGTCCTTCGCGGACTCGATGTCATATTCGTTGATTGCGAGCTTGACGAAAGGATCGGCTGCGGCGGCGGTGCGGAAGGCCAGCGGAATCCAGCCATTGCCGAGATGCTGGGTCCAGAACGTGTCTCGCCGATCGGTGACCTTCCTCGGATTGTCGGGGATCGGCTCGTTGACGACGTCCCACGACGTCAGCTTGTCCTTGTAATAGGAGGCGACGGTGCCGATGTGGTCGCGATAGGCGCGCTCGACGCCTTTGGTGTCCTTGATCTGCTTGGTCCAGTCGGGAATGTCGTGATACCACGCGAGCGCGTGGCCGCGCATGGTGAGATCGTTCGCCCGCGCAAAATCCAGGATGGCATCGGCACGCTCGAACGCGAAAGTGTGCGCGTCCGGCCGCAGCATCGGCCATTTCAGTTCGAGCACCGGCACCACCTGCGTGCAATAGGTGCTGATGGCCTCCCCGAGCCGCGGGTCGGCTTGCAGGTCCCACAGCGTCGCGGCTGCGCCATAGCCCGGGCGACGCTGGGCGAACTTCGAGGCCGGCGCGGCCGACGTCGATGCACCCGCCGCGAGCGTTGCGGCGCTGCCGAGCAGGAACTGGCGTCGGTCGAGCCTGGTCACGCGTGACGCTGGATCGCGGCTTCCGCGATTTCGTAGTAGTGAAGCGCGCCCTTCTCGAGCGTCAGATTGTCCAGGACATAATCACGCGGCGCGAAGCCTCTCGTGCTGACCTGCGACCAGAAGCGGCCCCAGCTCGCAGTGAAGTCGTTCGCGTCGGTGAAGATCATGCCGCAGCGCGCGTCGAAATAGGGCACCGAGGACACGCCACCTTCGTATCTCACCTTGTCCGGGAAATATTTCGGATCCTGCCACGGCCCGCCGCGATCCCAGGCGAAGACGGGCACGCCGCTCGACAGCGCCTGCTGGCAGGCGATGCCCTGGCTCTCGTGCTCGCAGAGGAAGACCATGCTGCGGCAACGCGCCAGCGCGGCCTTATAATCGTCTTCCTTGTAGTGGCCGTAGCGGATCACTTCGACGGTGCGGCCGCTGGCTTCGAGAGACTTTCGGATCGGCTCGATCAGCTCCGGCTCGTACCGGTCGTAATCCCAGCGCACCTTGTCGTAGAGCAGCACGTCGACGCTCTTCTGCGCGGACGGCGCCGGCGTCCACAGATCGGTCTCGATGCCGACGGGCCAGGCGCCGACATGGGGCCAATGCGGACGGAACATGTCGGCATACCAGGCGCACGGCACCAGCACGCGCCGCACGTCGAGATCCTTCAGGCTCTCCGGCGCATCGATCGGGTGATCGTACATGGCGACGCCGAGCAGCAGCGGGTTCTGCCACTTGAACCAATCGAGCACGAACGGCCGGCCGAGGATGCAGGCCAGTTCCTCCGGGTGCTTCCGGATGTAGCGATAGTCGTTGAGGCGATAGCGGATGCCGAGCCGATCGAGGCCTGCGCACAGATTGAGCAGGACGCGCCGCTGTCCGCTGACGAAGGATTTGCCCATCAGCAGGCGACGCAACAGCGGCCGGAGGTGCCGGTCGCCGGGAAACCAGCGGTCGTCCCGCTCTTCGAAAAAGAGATTGAGGACCATCCTGCCGCGGCCTTTCGCGCCGGGATCCGTCGGGCGCACGGGAGCATCGGCGTCGCGGTGGGGCAGGGAGGCCGATTTCGCCCGGGTTCGTTCGGCAACGTCCATGTCAGTCACATCAGTGCATCGGAGGAGCAGGGCGAGGCTTCGCTAGCATTGCTTCTTTTCTGTGATCCCGGCCGACCCTACAAGGACAGGGCAAATTTAACGCTAACGCGCGATAACCGCGCGGTCGCTCCATTCGCAATCCGATTTGCAGGCTTATGCGGCTATCCTCGCCGATGCCAGCGGCGCAGTCCGATTGCCACGCCCAATTCTCTTAACGCTTCGTTAATCCTGATCGCCGCCAACGGTCCCGTGCTCGCATGCTGAACCGCCATTTCTCGATCTATCTGGTCGCCTACATCCTGCCTGCGGCGGTGGGCTTCTTCGCGGTCACGGCCTACACACGGCTGCTGTCGCCGGCGGAGTACGGCGTCTATGTCGTCGGCATCAGCCTTGCGGGCATCCTGGGCGCGATCTTCTTCGCCTGGATCAAGCTGTCGGTGTCGCGCTATCAGGCGATGTCGGCCGAGGTCGATTTTCGCGGCACGGCGATCGTCGCCTTCGTCCTGACCGCCGCAATTCTCTGCGCGATGACGCCGCTGGTGTTCCTGTTCCGCAGCGACGTCAGCGTGGAGCTGCTGCTCGCCAGCATGTTCGTCGCGATCATGGCCAATGCGGTCGATGTCGGCCAGGAGTTCGAGCGCGCCAAATTGCGGCCCTATCGGTTCGCGGCCATCTCCATCGTGCGCAGCGTGGCGAGCGTCGGCTTCGGTCTCGCCGCCGTCTGGTTCGGCTGGGGCGGCATCGGCCTGCTCGCAGCATTTGGCCTCGGTTCGCTCGCTGGCATCATCCTGAATTTGGTCGGTGACCGCACCAGGATCGCGCGCTTCCAGCGCGACCAGTTCATGCAGCTCGCGCGCTACGGCCTTCCCTTGACGCTGGCCGGATTGTCCGTCGCGCTCTATTCGACCTGCGACCGGCTCATCGTCGCCTATCTGCTCGGCAAGGATGCGGCCGGCATCTTCGGCGTTGCCGCCGATCTGCCGCGCCAGTTCATGGTCATGATCGCGTCCAGCGTCGCCGCGGCCACGGTGCCGCTGGTGTTCCGCGCCCTGTCCGAGAAGGACGTTGCGGTGACGCGGGAGCGGCTGACCGAAAGCCTCGAACTGCTGCTCGTCGTCGTTGCTCCCGTCGCGGTCTGGCTCGCGCTGGCCGCGGACCAGGTCGCCGGCACGCTGGTCGGCGTCGATTTCCGCGCCGGGGTGTCCGCGCTGCTGCCGATCTTGGTGCTCGCACGCTTCTTCGGCATTGCCAATCAGTTCTATGTCCAGATCAGTTTCCAGCTCGCCGAAAAGCCCTTCATGCTGGCCGCGCAATCCTTCCTCACACTCGTCGTCAGCATCGTCCTGATGGTCGCTCTGGTCGCGGGCTATGGCCTCTACGGTGCGGCGCTGGCGACCTTCGCGACCGAGGCGATTGGCTTCCTGGTTGCGGTCGTCCTGATGCACCGTGCCCATCCGGTGCCATTCGACCTCCATCGCCTCGCCGGTGTCGCTGTCTCTGCCGCGGCGATGGCGGCCGCGATTCTGATCGCGCGATCGCAAGCCGGCGGCACCGGTCCGGTGTCGCTTGTCATCGTCAGCCTCGCCGGCGGCCTCGCTTATGCCGCTGCGGCCTGGCTGTTGAACGTCGCGAACGTGCGGACCTTGTCGCTGCGTTTCCTGCGCACGCTCAATCGCAAGGCACTTGGGGTCTAGTTAGCGGGCCCAGGCGCACCTGCGGGCGGTTAACCGGACATTCTGCCGCAGCGCTTGGGAGCGGCATCGGGGTAGCTTCAGCCCGAGGCCGCCTTCCGCGTGTGCGAACGGTCGTATATGACAGGATTTGTCGCCGGAACGTGCCGAATCTCGCCACAGACGGAACGTAAGGCGGCTGCGCTTTCTTAATCCAGAGATCGCAAATTGATATTCTGAGCGACACCAGCAGACTGGCAGTTCGACCGAGGATGGCATGAAAAACCGATCGACGACGACGCGATCCACCAGGGCGATGCGGCGTCGGGGGCCTGCCGGGATTGTAGCATTGGCGACGCTGGCCCTGTTTGCGGGAGCGGCCCCGGCGACTGCAGCCAAGCAGGCCCGTCAAGTGGCCGAGGCGGTGGCCCAGCGCGTGGCCGGCGAGCCCATCATGGCGATCGTGTCGATCAAGAGCCAGCAAATCACCTTTTATGATGCGGACGGCTGGATCGCTCGCGCGCCGGTGTCGACCGGCACCACGGGACGCGAGACGCCGGCCGGCGTGTTCGCCATCCTCGAGAAGAACCGGGAGCATCGCTCGAGCATGTATGACGATGCGTGGATGCCGCATATGCAGCGCATCACATGGAACGGGATCGCGCTGCATGGCGGACCGCTGCCCGGCTATGCCGCCTCGCATGGCTGCGTGCGGCTTCCGTTCGGCTTCGCCGAGAACGTGTTCGACAAGACCTATATCGGAATGCGGGTGATCGTCTCGCCGGAAGATACGGTCCCGACCGAAATCTCGCACCCCTCATTGTTCGTGCCCAAGCAGGAGGCCATCGCGGCGGCACCGAGCCGTATCGGCAAGCTCGCCGCTGAGGCCGAGGAGGCGACGCGCGCCGCCGATGAAGCCAAGAAGGCCGCGTCGGTAGCCGCAAAGGAAGCAACGTCCCTCCCGGCGACGCTGCGCAAGCTGGAGCAGCAGAAGGCCCGCGCGGATGCCGAGCTCGCCTTCGCCGACAAGACGCTGGCGAATGCGAAGACCGACCAGGCGCGTGCCAAGGCCGAGGAGCTGAAGCAGAAGGCCACTGCCAAGGCCGCGGACGCGTCGACGCAGCTTGATGCCGCCAAGGCGGCCGCGCAGCCGAAGCGCGATGCGGTCGCCGCCACGAAGGAGGCTGCAAAGGCGACGGCGGCCAGGAAGACCGACGCCGTGAAGGCGGCGACCGACGCAAAGCTCGCGCTCGAGCCGGTCTCGGTCTACATCAGCCGCTCCACGCAGAAGCTCTATGTGCGGCGGAACACCCACAAGCCGGCGCCCGACGGCGGCGGCGAGGTGTTCGACACCAGCATCGAGGTCCCCGTCACGATCCGCAATCCCGACCGGCCGCTCGGCACGCACATCTTCACGGCGATGGCGAAGACCGATGCAGGCCTGCGCTGGAGCGTCGTCACGATCGAGAACGGCGACGAGGCGAGGGATGCGCTCGACCGGATCACCATTCCCCAGGAGGTATGGGATCGCATCGGGCCGACCGCGTTGCCGCGTTCGTCGATCGTCATCTCCGACGAGCCCTTGAGCGCTGAAACCAACTACCGCACCGAATTCGTCGCGGTGCTGAGCAACCAGCCGCAAGGCGGCTTCATCACGCGCAAGCCGACCGCGCCTGCCATGGTCGCGAGCGACGACGGCTGGGACAATGGCGGCAACGGCTTCGGCTTCTTCTACCCGCGCGATCCCTACGTGCAGCCGGCCAATCCGCGCCGTCAGCGCGGCCAGTATCAGTATTATCAGTCGACGCAGCCCATGCCGCGGGGCTTCTGGTAAGGATGCCGAGTTTGCCCGCGGCGCAGCCCTTATAGCCGCGCCGTGATCACCAGGGCCTGAATCTTGGCTTCGACCGGTCCAGGTCCATGGCGCGCGCGGAGCGCATCCGCGACCGCATCGGTTGCGGCCTGAAGATCACTGCTGCTCCTCGCCTCGATCTCGCCGCGCAGCGGCGTGCCCTGGCAATAGGCGAGCGCCACGAGCTCAGGCGTCGCCGCGCGGCTGGTCGCTGCCAGTGTTTCGATCGCGACGTCGCCAAAGCCCGCGCGTTTGAGATCGGCCCGGATGATCGCCTGGTCGAAATAGCCGTGCGGTGTCCGCGCCATGAAGCGGGGCGGATCATCCGGAAACAGCTTGGCGAGGGCCATCGTGACATCATGGGCGAACACATTCTCCTCGATGCGGTCCCACACATTGAACAGGAACGTGCCGCCGCCCTTCAACACGCGCTTCGCTTCCGAATAGCCCTTGGCGCGGTCCGGAAAGAACATGGCGCCGAATTGGCAGCAGACCACGTCGAACCCGGCATCGCCGAAAGGAAGCGCCAAGGCGTCCGCCTGGCGCCAGGTGATGCGATCATCGTCCGCCTGACGCTTTGCTGCGATCGCGAGCATCGGCTCGTTGAGATCGGTCGCGACATAGCGGATGCCGGGCGGCAGCGCCGTCGCCACTGCGCGCGTCACCGCGCCGGTGCCCGCCGCGATCTCGAGCAGCGCGGAGGGAGAGAGCGGGGCGATGCGTCTTGCGATGTCGTTTGCATAGAAGGCGAAGATCATCGGGACGAGATGCTCGTCGTAGAGCTTCGGGATCGAGCCGGCGAAAACCTTGTCAGTGTCGGACATGATTGCCTCGCTGAAGGTTCGGACGTGAGGCTCACCCTACCACGGACCGCTGCCTCAGCGGGCCGGGAAATCGGCAGTTGGTGATCAAGCCTTATTTCGCGCCGCCGACCTCGCGGATCGGCCGCGTGCCGTCCCAGTTCAGCGCGGCCTGCCGGACCTTTTCGAAGAATGGTCCCTTGGTGCCGCTGATGTCGGAGATCTCGATCACCGTACCGGGATGGGCCTGCGTGTCGAAATAGGCAAAGCGTCCCTTGTCGCCGCCGATCTGGCCTTCATGGCCGACCCTGTAGCCGAGCCCGAGCGCCTTGTCGTAGAGCGCCTGGTAGTCATGACTCCAATAGGACATGTGCTGCAGGCCTTCGTGCCCGGCGTCGAGGAATTCCTTGTACAGCGAGGGCGCGTCGTTGCGCTGCTGGATCAGCTCGATCTGGAGATCGCCGGAGTTGGCCAGCGCGATGCTCATCTCCAACGCGGAATCCCGGCCGCGATGGCGAAACCAGTCTGTCTTGACCCGGTCCATGTAATACCAGGGGCCAATGCCCATGATTTCGATCCAGTGCTTCATCGCGGCGTGGATGTCCCGCACCACATATCCGTTCTGGCGCACCGCGCCGAAGATGCGGCTCATGCCCGCGCTCCTGTCTTTGCCGCAAAGCGCGACCTCATCCTGAGGGCCCGCCGCAGGCGGGCGTCTCGAAGGATGGGCCGCGAGCAAGCTCCTCGCCAAGCTGTCTTCATGTGCAAGGGCACCGCTCTTCACTTGACCTCGATGCCGGCGTCCTTGGCAACCTGCTTCCAGGCCGCGATGTCGCGGGCATTGATGTCGCGCTGCTCCTCGCCGGGAACGAATTGCGCGGTGATGCCGAGCCCCAAGAGTTTCTGCTTCACCTCGGCATCGGCGAGCGCGTCCTTCAGGGCCGCCGACAATTTCTGTGCGATCGGCGGCGCGACGCCGGCGGGCGCATACATCGCCCAGGATAGGCTGCGGTCGAACGGCACGCCCTGCTCCTTGTAGCTGGCGATATCGGGCAGGCTTGGCGACCGTTCGCCGCAGGCGGCCAGCGCCTTGAGCGAGCCGTCCTTCACCAGCGGCGTCGCGGTTGCCATGTCGAGCGTCGCCAGCGAGATATGGCCGCCGAGCAAGTCGCCGGCCAGCTTGGCGATGCCGTTGAACGGCACGTGATCCATCTTGATGCCGGTTTGTTGCATCAGGATTTCGGCGCAGAATTGCCCGGTCGAGCCGACGCCCCAGCTGCCGTATTGGACCGGCTCGCCTTTCTTGGCGAGCGCGATCAGTTCCTTGATGTCGTTGGCGGGAAAGGTCTTGGTGGCCACCAGCATGATCGAGGACGTCCCGACGCGCCCGATCGTCGTGAAATCCTTGATCGAATCGTACGGCAGCTTCGGATAGATCGCGGGGGCGAGCACATGGGTGGTCATGCCGCCGACGGTGATGGTGTAGCCGTCATTGGGCGACGTCGCCACCATCTGCGTGCCGAGCGTGCCGGCTGCGCCCGTGTGGTTCTCGATATAGATGGTCTGCCCGAGTATCTTGCCCATCTTGTCGGCGAGCAGCCGGCCGACCACGTCGCCGCCGCCGCCCGCCGCATAGGGCAGCAGCATCCTGATCTTGCGCGTGGGGTAGGCGGCCGGATCCTCGGCGCGCGCCGGCAATGCCGCCGACAGCAATGCGAGCAGAGAGAGCGTGACGGTGCTGAGCTTCATGATGGTCCCCCCTAATCCTCAAAACGAAAGCGATAGGTTTCGCCGTGCCTAACGACGCGGCCCGCGGTCGGCGCCGGGAAATGGCCGGTGAGCAGATAGCTCGGCGTGTCCGCAAGCTCTTCCAGCAGCGCAAGCCGCGTCGCGATCGCGGCGGCCGGATCGACGTCGGCGGCATTGGAGAGCCACGGCGCGGCGCACTGGATCGGATGATGGATGACGTCGCCGGACATCACCGCGTGATCGTGGCCGCCGTTGAGATGGATCTGCATGTTGCCGGCGGTGTGCCCCGGCGCCGGCGCAAAGCGCAAGGCAGCGTCGCGATCGCTAAACAGACGATGATCGGTCTCGACCAGTTCGGCAAGGCCGGCCGCAACCACCGGCAGCACGGAATCCGCGAACGAGCCGTGGTTCACCGGGCTCTTCGGCGCGGCATTGTGCGCGGCCTCGAAATGCCGATATTCGGCGCGGCCCATCAGATAGCGCGCGTTGGGAAAGGTCGGCACCCAGCGGCCGTCGACGAGCCGCGTGTTCCAGCCGACGTGATCGACATGCAGATGCGTGCACATCACGAAGTCGATCTCTTCAGGGGCAACGCCGAGCGCCCGCATGTTGTCGAGGTAGGGTTGGTCGAGGTCGTTCCACGCCGGCACGCGCGGCCGCTTCTTGTGGTTGCCGCAGCAGGTATCGACGATGGCGGTCCAGCGCGGCGCGCGCACCAGGTAGGAGTGATGGCTGAGGATGAAGCGGCCGGTCTCCGGCTCAATATAGCGGTGATCGAGCCAGCTCCGGTTCTCCGCGATCACCTCATCGGTGACGTTGGCGAAGAGCCAGCTCTTGTCGAAGGCGAGCGCGGGGATCTCGCTGACGAGATCGACCCGCATGCTGCCGATCCGCAAGCTTCGCATCGGTTCAGTTCTTCAGGAGGTCGCCGAACGGCACCCAGCGCGTGCCGTCGAAGCGAATGAGCTGAAGGCTCGTCATCGGCGTATGGCGCTCGGGCGAGTTGTTGACCGCGGTGCCGTTGATCAGCATCGGCAGCCGCACGTCCTTCATTGTCGTGGCCTGCTTCATCACGTTGGCGCGGGTGAGGTCGTTGCCGGAAGCCTTCAGCACCGTCACCAGCGTCTGCGCGATGGTGTAGCCATAGACATTGAGCCAGTCGCTCTTGTTGGCCTCAGGCATGTACTTGTCCATGAAGGCGAGCCATTCCTTGTAGCCGGCATCGTCCTTCAGCGCCGGATCGGTCGCGTCCTTCAGATACTGGCTGGAGATGACGCCCGTGGAATTGTCCTTGCCGGCCGGCTCCAGCACGCCGCTGATCGAAGCCGAGACGTTGGAGATGATGGTCGTGGGCTTCCAGCCGATCTCACCGATCTTGCGGATTGCCTGCGCGGCGAATTTCGGCGTCGCCGCCACCAGCACCACGTCCGCGCCGGCGGTCTTCAGTTGCAGGACCTGGGTGTCGACGGTCGGCGCCGAGGTCTCGTAGGCTGCGCGCGCGACGATGGCTTCACCGCCGCCGAGCCCTTCCTCCAGCGCCTTCAGATAGTCCTTGCCGAGGTCGTCGTTCTGGTAGAGCACGCCGACCTTCGCGTTGGCGTGGCTGGCCTTGATGTATCTGGCATAGGCGATCGCCTCGTCCCGATAGGTCGGCTGCCACCCGACGGTCCATGGATAATTCTTGGGATCGTCCCACTTCGCCGCGCCCGACCCCAGGAAGAGCTGCGGCACCTTGCGGTCGTTGAGATATTTGTGCACGGCGCTGTTGGTCGGCGTGCCGACGCCGCCGAAGATCAGCAGCACCTCTTCACTCTCGACCAGGCGGCGGGTCTGCTCCACCGTTTTCGGCGGGCTGTAGGCATCGTCAGCAATGATCATCTGGATGCGCCGCCCGTTGACGCCGCCCTCGTCGTTCACCTTGCGGAAATAGGCCTCTGCCGACTTCGCGATCTGCGCGAAGGCCGACACCGGTCCGCTCAGCGGCGCCGTGGTGCCGATCTTGATGGTCTTGTCGTCGGCGCCGGGATCGTACTTCGCATTCTGGGCTTGAGCGGTGGCCGCGAGCAGCGGCAGGAGGAAGCAGGCCGCGGGCAGGCGAAGGCGGGCAAGGCGCGCCATGAAAAATCTCCCTGAAATTGCTCTCCGCTTCTCGGTGGAGCGGAGTTGAAACGCGAGAACGACGCCCGAAGCGGACTTGCGGACGGCGATCGTCGCTGCCAGACTTGCAAACGAACGATCGTTCGTACGGTTGACTAGCGAACGATCGTTCGTTAGTCAAGTCGCATGGCTGTTCACACCTCCAGCGCCACGGACGCGGCTGCGCCCACGACCCGTGATCGCATCCTCGCCGAGGCGCTCGATCTGTTCGCGCAGAGCGGTTATGGCGGCGCCTCGATGCGCGAGCTGGCGCGCCGCGTCGGCATCCGCGAGAGCAGCCTCTATAATCACTTCTCCGGAAAGGCCGCGATCCTCGAAGCCATCGTGTCCGAGCATGGCCCGGCCAGCTCGGCGAGCCGGCTGGAGGAGCCGCGCTACAAGCAGCTCGCGCGCCAGCCCGCCGCGTTCTGCCGTCAGTTCGCGCTGGATCTCGTCGAGCAATGGTCCGATCCGCGCGAGCACCAGTTCCAGAAGGTCATCACTGCCGAGCGCAACCGCGTGCCCGGCATCCGCGCCAAATTCGCCGATCATTTCTACGCGCGCGAGCAGAGCATGATGACGGACTATTTTCGCGGTTTCGCGCTCGCCGGCCTGATCTCGACGCCCGATCCGCGCGAGACCGCGCGGCTGTTCGCCGCCGGCCTCATCTACATTCGGCTAGAGCATTACGTGATGGGCGCGGCGCCCTCGCCGCGGCCGAAGGTGATCGAGGCGATCGACCGCTATCTCGCCTTCTTCCTGTCGCTGATCGCGGCAGGCAACGAGGCCGACAACAAGAAACGAAAGCCCAAGGGAGAGAACCGTGGCAAGGCTGCCCCTGATTGATCCGGAGACGACGAGCGGCGACATCCGCGCCTCTTTCGACCGCATGCCAGTCAAGCTCAACATCTTCCGAATGATGGCCCATGCCGAAGCCAACATGATCCCGGCGATGCGACTCGGCAATTCGATCCTGCACAAGCAAAAGCTCTCTGCCGTCAATCGCGAGCTCCTGATTCTGCAGGCGGCGCAGCTGGAGGGCGGCGCCTATGAATGGCGCCAGCACGTGCCGATCGCGCTCGGCGTCGGCTGCACGCAAGCCCAGATCGATGCCGTCGAGCGCGCGGATTACGATGCCCCAGCACTCAGCGAGGCCGAGCGCGCGCTGCTGAAATTGGGCCGCGAGGTCGTCGAGAACGTCCGCGTCCCCGAGACAACGTTCACTGCTGCGCGAAAACATTTCAGCGACCAGGAGATCGTGGAGTCCATCGTCGCGCTCGGCTTCTACATGATGATGGCGCGGCTCACCGAGGCGACCGAGACCGATCTCGATCCCGCCGCCGGCATGAAGGTCTATGACGGCGGCAAGAAGCAGGGCGGCTGAGATGACGGAAACCGAAACCAAGCCGGAGCGCTACGTCCGTCCGCCCAGCGCGGAGTCCCTGGGCGAGGCGCCGGGCAGGGGCCGCCTGAAAGGCCGCCGCATCCTGATCGTCGGCGGCGGCCAGCGCGTGTTCGATGCCGCCACCGATCCGATCGGCAACGGCCGCGCCATGAGCATCCTCTGTGCCCGCGAAGGCGCAAAGGTCGCGGTGGCCGATCTCAACCGAACCTCGGCCGAGCAGACGGTGAAGCGCATCACCGATGAAGGCGGCGAGGGCTTTGCCATCACAGCCGACGTGACGAGCGAAGCCGACGTCCAGCACATGATCGAGGAAGCTCATCGCGCCATGGGCGGGCTCGACGGCATGGTGCTGAACATCGGCACCTTCGGCAAGGTCGGGCTCGATAATGTCAGTCCCGAGGAGTGGAACAGGATCTACGACGTCAACGTCCGCGGTCCGATGCTGTGCTGCCGCGCCGCGTTGCCGAAATTCGACGATGGCGGCGCCATCGTCTTCATCTCCTCTATCGCGGCGCTGAAGGCGGGATCGCAGATGGCGGTGTATGATTCCTCGAAAGCCGCGCTCGGCGGCCTGATGCGCAACATCGCCCATCATGGCGCGCGCCGCGGAATCCGCGCCAACCTCGTCTATCCCGGCCTCGTCGACACCCCCAACGGCCGCGAAGCCGGCGCCGGCCGCCCCTCGCGCGGCAAGGGCCATATCCCTTTCGGCCGCCAGGCCACCGCCTGGGAGATCGCCTATGCCGTGCTGTTCTTCCTCTCGGACGAAAGCGTCTACGTCACCGCCCAGACGCTCGCGGTGGATAGCGGCCTCAGTGGGATGTGAGGCGTAGCGCGGTTCACGGCCATAGACCACCGTCGTCATTCCGGGGCGCGCGCAGCGCGAACCCGGAATCCATGGAGCAGCAGGGTTGGTGGACGGATGGATTCCGGGCTCGCGACTTTCGTCGCGCCCCGGAATGACGCTGCCGCGTATTGCGCTTGGCTCCACCCGGGCTACAACGCTGGTCGATACTCCGGCGTTTTCCAGGCGGTTCGAACCCATGAAAACCACATTGCTCCACCCCGAGAACTACACCCGCTCGCCTTGGAAGAATGGCGGCGGCATCTTCACCGACATCGCCGATGCCCATCGGGCAGGTAGCCCGGTGAAGGATTGGGACAGCCTGCTCTGGCGGTTTGCCTCGACGCCGATCGTGTCGCCCGGTCCGTTCTCCTACATGCCAGGCATCGACCGCCTGCAGATGGTCGTCGGCGGACGCGGGCTGGTGCTGAAATCGCCGGCGCAGGAGTTCGACGAACGTGAACCTTTTACGACGGTGCGCTTCACCGGCGAGATGGAGATCGTCACCGCGCTCGAGGCCGGTCCGGTCGAGGTGGTGAATCTGATGGCGCGGCGCGGGGCGGCGGAGATCGCGCTCGAAGCGCTCCGGGAGCCCGGCCAGCGACCGCTTGCCGCGGGTACGCATCTCGTCTACGCCGCGCGCGGCGATTGCCAGATCCGTCTTGGCAGCGAGGATTTTGCGATTCCCCGCGAAGGCACGCTGAAGGCCGAACTCACCGAGCCGTCGAAGCTTGCGCTCGTCGCGGGCCTGGCCGTGCTGGCCTCGATCCGCATCGTCGGCTAGAAACCCCGCCAAACTGCGTACAAGCCCGGCAATCGGGCAGGTTGACGCGGCAACGCCGGAGCACGATATCTGCCCCGATGCAGACCGCCGCTCGAGAGGCAGGACATGAACGCGCTATCAGACCATCCCGCCTCCGCTACGCCTGCCGATGGCGTGATCGACTGGCTGACCAATGGCACGCGCGACGAGCGCTTCATCGACAACATCTTCGCGCAGATGTGCATCCGCCTCCAGCAGGCGGGCATCCCGCTCAAGCGGTCGACGCTTCACGTGATGATCCATCATCCGCAATGGCTGGGCGCCCGCATGATGTGGTCCAACGGCAAGAGCGAGGCGGAGATCACGCTCGCCGACTATAATGTTCGCGAGCGGTCCGAATATATCGGCAGCGCCGCCAACGAGATCCATGACGGCGCCGACGAGGTGCGCGAAAAGCTCGAACAGGATTCCTCGCTGGGCCGCAAGCACGCCCTCTATGACGACATGCGGTCGCTGGGCATGACCGATTATGTGGCCTGGCCGATGTTCCACACGCTCGGCAAGCGCCACGTCGTGACCTTTGCCACTGACCGCCCCGGCGGTTTCGAGGATGCCCACATCGCCGGCCTGAAGAAGCTGCTGCCGGTGCTGGCGCTGGTCAGCGAAATCCGCATCAAGAACCGCCTGGCGCGTACGCTGCTCGAGACCTATGTCGGCTCCCATGCCGGCGAACTGATCCTCGCCGGCGCCACAAGGCGCGGGACCGGTACGACGGTGCGCGCAGCGATCATGATCTGCGACCTCCGGGATTTCACCAAGATCTCCGACAATTGGCCGCGCGACGACGTCATCGATCTGCTCAACGACTATTTCGACGCGATGTCCGAGCCGATCGCGCGGCACGGCGGCGAGATCCTCAAATTCATCGGCGACGGCCTGCTTGCGATCTTCCCGCTGAGCCAGCCCAATGCCTGCGCCAATTTGCTCCATGCCGTGACCGAGGCGCGCCAGGCCATGGCAGCGCTGAACGAGCGTAACAACGGCACGGGCCGCGCGCCGCTCAATTACGGCATCGGCGTCCATGTCGGCGACGTCATGTACGGCAATATCGGATCGTCGAGCCGGCTCGACTTCACCGTGATCGGCCCCGCCGTCAACATGGCCTCCCGCCTCGAGGCGCTGACCAAGACGATCGGCAAGAAGGTGCTGCTGTCGCGCGATTTCGCCGCGCTGGTGGAGAAGGAGTTCGCGCTGGACCATGTCGGCCGGCACGAGGTGCGCGGCTTCAGCGAGCCGATCGAGCTGTTTGCTTATCCGGGCTGAGTAGCGGACGGCTGCCGAACGCGTCGCCGGGGTCTACTTGCTTTTCGTACCGGGGGCGTTCGGCTCGGCCTGCTGGCCGCCCTGGGTTTGCCTGGCGGGGTCGTTGTCGCCCGGCCGCATCGTCGACGATTTCGCCGGTGCGCTGGCGCCGCCGCTGTTGTTGTCCGAGGACGTATTGAGGCTGGAGGCTCCCGCGCCGGTCGTGGCGCCGGTCCCCGTGGAATTGATGCCCGATCCGGTCCTGGATGCTCCAGTGCCGCTTTGGGCAAATGCGGCGAGGGGCGAGCCGAGAGCCGCAATGAGCGCTGCGAGAACGAGTGCTTTCATGTCCGCTCCTGTGAATTGACGTCAGGCAGCCCCGGCTCTGGTCCGGGGGCTGGGTCGAGCCGGGGCCGCCATTGGCCGGAATTGTGGGACCCCGGCGCGGGGCAATGCGCGGGAATGCGGGGCGTTCCTATTCCCCGCTGATGACACAAGGTAGCGTCACTACGCCGACCAGCGATCCTGCTCTTCCTGGTGAGCGTGCTCGTTCAGCCGGTCGGCGATCTCGTCCGCGATCTCTTCGGTCTCGGCCGAGGCCACCGGCTCGCCCTTGTGCGTCTTCAACTTGTCCTTGTCGGCTTCGATCGGGAAGTCGTCGGGCTTCAGTCCGGCTTCCTTGCTCATGGCGCGCCTCATGATGTCCTCGAACAGGACAACCCGCAGGACGGCCGATCGTTGCTACCAGGATGAAGCCGGATCGACGCAGTTTCTCAGGCGCCGCCAACTGCCCGGGTGACGGTCCCGCTGCCGCCGCAGGTGGCGCAGGGCGCGCCGTCGACGCGCCCCTTGCCGTGGCAGTCCGGGCAGACATCTTCGCCGGTGCCCGTGGTTCCCGGCGCGGCTTCGTCGCCGGGATTGAGCATGGGCTGCGTTCTCGCCGTCGTTGCGCCTTGCGCGTCTGACGTCTTGGTCCTGGTCATCGGCACCTCCTCGAAAAGACCGCAACGCCGCCCGCCGCAGGAAGTGCCTAAGATGCCGCCGCAAAACGCAACCTCATCCTGAGGGCCGGCTACTTCTCGACGGCGCCCGACCAATCCTTGAAGCCGCCGACATTATAGACGTTCTCGTAGCCCATATCCTTCAGGAGCTTGCCGGCCAGCGCCGACCTGCCGCCGGACGCACAATAGAGAATGACGGTCTTGCTCTTGTCGAACGCCTTGTCGTGATAGGGAGATTCCGGATCGGCGCGGAACTCCAGCATGCCGCGCGAGACGTGCACGGCGCCCGCGATCTTGCCGCTTGCGGCGACTTCCGGCGCATCGCGAACGTCCACGACCAGCGTGTTGCCGTTCTTGATCATCTCGGCCGCCTGGTCAGAACTGATCTTGGGGACTGCCGCGTTCGCAGCTTCCAGCATTTGCTTGACGCTTATTGCCATTTCTCTCTCCCTTGCCGTCCCCCGCCTGACGATAGCACATGGATCTCAACCGTGCCTGCTCCAGTCGATGGATGCTCACGCGCGGCGTTTTGTCGGCTTGTTCGCGGCATCGGGCCGCGTCGTGCGGATGGGCAAATGCAGGCGCCTTGTTGAAAGATATCGCCGCGCGGGACGCGTAGGGTGGTGTCGTCGGCGGCTCGGACCAATGCCGCTGCCCCAGCGAGGATGCCATGACGCAGATGTCACGACGAGGCCAGCAATATATGGAAACGGCGCAGAGCCTGCTGCGCGCTGCGATGAGCATGACCGACGAGGTGGTTGCGACGCGGCTGAAGCTGCTGGCCGACGACTATCAGCGCCGCGCCGAGAAGGCTTCGAGCGCCGATGCCGAGAGGTCCGTGGCGCGCACGGCCGCCAGGACCGAACATGATTGGTCGGAGGGCGGCTTTGCGGGTTAGCCGCCCGGTTGCCAACGCGGGGTTGTGCGATTACGCTTTGCGGACGCTACGCCAACGGTCTTCCGTCGCACGTTCATGCCGAAATTCCTTCGCATCGGTGTCCATCAATCGAACGTCTCCGGGTACACGTCGAAGGCCTGGTGCGTCAGGCGCACCGGCTCGACCATCTTCCTGAAATGGGGCGCCGTGGAGGTGCAGGGCACCGGCGCCGCGCGCAAGGTCTACTGGTCGCGTCTGCCGCAGGAGAAGACGATCCGCTGCCGCACCGCGCAGCGCGCGCAGGACTATGCCAAGGCCGCGATCGCGCGGCGCCGCAGCCATCGCTACGAGCCGCTAACGGGAGCCATCGTGCTGCGCCGCCGCCCCGCCGCGCGCGGACCCGAGCTCAAGCAGGCGCTCGCCACCATCCTGATCGTCGACATCGTCGGCTCCACCGCTAAGGCGGCAAAGCTCGGCGATGCGCGCTGGACCAAAGTGATGGGCCATTACTACGCCGCGGTCCGTAAAGAACTGAAGACATGCGGCGGCAAGGAGGTCGTGACCACCGGCGATGGCGTGCTCGCGACCTTCAGGAAACCCGCCGCTGCCATCTCCTGCGCGGCCGCGATCCAGAAGGCCGTGCGCACGCTCGGCCTCGAGATCCGGGTCGGCCTGCACGCGGGCGAATACACCATCAGCGGCGGCGAGATGGTCGGGCTCGCCTTCCACATCTGCACCCGCGTTGCCGCCAAGGCGCGTGCCGGCGATGTGCTGGTGTCGAGCGCGGTGAAGGAGCTGATGACGGCTCAGGCGGCGGTGAGCCTGAAGGATCACGGCATGCACCGGCTGAAGGGTGTGCCGGAACGGTGGAGGCTGTGGCGGGTGGTGGGCTGAGGGATCCCAACAGCTGCCGCGAGGGCTGTGCCCAGCTTCAAGTTTCCGCTTTGATGCTGGCGAAACAGTCCCGTAAGTAAGCGGCGAACGGGCGCCTTCCCTCGTCCTGGCTCCAATTGTCGATCGCAAGGCGAAAGGCACCGGCGGACATCATCGCAACGATGCGCAAGGCCGGGCGCCGCTTCGGCTGCGGCCACATCGCGCAGAGCGCGTCGAACACCGCCTGCTCCTGCTGCGCATATTTCGTGGCCTTACGGGCCTGCAGCATCTCATTGGCGCGGATGAAGCGATCGATCGCCATCATCTGCTTGCGGGCCTCGGCGTTCTCGTAGGATGCGGTGAGCTTCACCAGCGCGTTTTTCACCGCTTCAAGCGGCGTCTGCTTGGTTGATTGCTCCAGAATGGCGAGCCGTATGGTTTCGGCAAGGCCGCCTTGCCAGGCCAGGATGATGTCTTCCTTAGACTTGAAATGATAGAAGAAGGTCCGGCGCGATATTCCGGCTTCCTCGGCGATGGCGTCGAGCGTCGTCGCCTCATAGCCGTTGCGAAGGAACAGCCTCAGCCCGGTGTCGGCAATGCGACGCAACGTCTCGCGGCGCTTTTGCTCCCTCAATCCTTCCTTTTTCGGAGATGCGTCCTCTCCGGCTTGTTTCGACACGAAACGGCCTCATTCAAACTTACACTCAGTGCGATAAATATTCGCATCAAGTGCGAAGTTACTGCATGTGTGGCCGCGCGGCAAGGCTCGGCCGATCAGGCGCGTCTAAACCAGACGAAGGGATGACGATGACTCATCGCGACAATGCGATGCACCGGCCCCGGCGTGCAACCGGCAGGCCTCATTGGCGCTTGCGAACGGCGCCCGGCGTGCGTGCCGTGCGGCCAGCTCATCCCGTCGCGCATCGCCACGCCGGCATCGTGCAAGCCTCCCCCAGAGAGCATGAAGAGCGCCGATTCATCGCGCGCAGCCTCGCCCGCGCGGGCAAGGCGTTGCGATCGCCATATCTCGGCAACATCGGCGTCCTCATTCTGCTGTGCGTCATGTCGTTCCATCCCTGCTTCGATCTGGCGAAGATTGTGTCGAACAGTGTCCTGTGCCTCGGTGCGAAGGCGGCGTTCGCAGCGACGGTCAATCTCGTGGTGAACGACTGGACCCCGACCATCCAGGCCTTCCTCGCCGGGCGCCTTCTGCGCTGGATCGGTCTCAGCCTGCTGGTCGCACTGCTTCCTGCGCTGACTGTCGTTCGCGCCGGCATGCGGGCGAAGCTGCGGGCCTTGGCCGGCCTCACGTTGGCGCGGCTGCGAGGCGCCTCCAATACGTCGTTGCGGCTCGTGAGGAGGCAGCGGCCCGAAACCGTCGGCGGGCGATGACGTTGAGCAAATGGTCGCTTAGCAGGACGTAGCCGAGGACTCCAACATGAACCGTCGACATCTGGTGCTGATCACCTTGGGAGTTTGCCTGATGAGTGCTCCAGTCAACGCAACGCCGCCGAACAAGGTGCTCGGTACCTGGAGAATGGTCTCCGCCCAGATCGATCCCGACGGAAAGAACCTGCCGGCCTATGGCGCGCGGCCGAACGGGATGCTGACCTTCACGCCGGACATGCACTTCATCGAGGTGCTGACCGATGCGGACATCCCGCGCTTTGCCTCCAACGCGCGGGGCGAGGGCACGGATGCGGAAAACCGCGCCGCCATGGCCGGCAGCATCGGCTTCTTCGGGACTTACACGGTGGATGAGAACGGCGAGTTCAGCGGCAACAAGGTCGAAGGCTGCACCTTCCCGAACTGGATCGGCAGCGTCCGGACGCGGCAGGACTTGCGTCTGGTGGTCGACGGCGACACCATGACCGAGAATTTCCAACGCCCTGACGGCACCAAGATCCGCATCACGTTTGAGCGGGTCCGCTGACGAACAGGGCGCTGTCCACTCCGCACCCTCGCCGGGGCGGAGACTGTATCGAGGTGGAAAGGTGAGCGCATTGCGTGTTCTGCGGTTGTCGCGCCAATGACTGGCCGGACATCGAGACAGTGTCAGCGCGATAGGCGTGAAGGGGCATGCGCAGTGTCTATCCATTCGATCCCAGGTGCCTGCGTTTGACGCAAGATGGTTTCGACAAACGGGGCGAGCAGATCTCGCACCGCTTCAGCTGCGTTGGTCAAAGGGAAATTGCCGGACGAGATCATGGAACAGGTCAGATAAACAGGTGGCTCGATCGCCTCCGGCGCGCCGAGGTCGTCGCCTGACATGTCGGAAAGATCGCCCTTGGGCAGTACCGAGCCGCCGACGCCCGCCCGCACAGCGCTAATGATGTTTGCCACGACGTCGGCTTCCATCACCACGTTCGGCGAGAGCTTGGCTGTTGCAAACGCACGGTCGAGCGCGGTGCGCGTCATGTTCGGGGAAGGTGGTAGGATGAGCGGCAGCAATGCGAGATCGACGAGTTGCACCGGCTTGCCTTTCGACGCCGCGCGATGGCGAACCAGAAATAGCCGCTGCCTGAACAGCGGTGTACGTGCAACCGTCGGAGCGAATTCGTCCTCCAGCACAAGGCCAAGGTCGAGTTCATGCTCGATCACGCGCCGCTGGATCGTTGGGCTGTCGGAAACCGCCATCTTGAGCACGACGTCGGGAAGGGACTCCTTGCATTTCTCCATGAATGCCATGGGCGCGGTCGTCAGGAGGGTCGACGACATCCCGAGCCGCACGATCCCCTTCGCCTGTCCTGTGCCGGATCGCACGATGCCCGGAAGCTGCTGCAGCCGTCGCAAAATGGAGGATGCCTCTCGATAGAGTACCTCGCCGGCGGCGGTCGGGCGAACGCCGCGCGCGCTACGCAGGAGCAGGCCCACGCCGAGCTGCTCCTCGAGTTGTGCGATCTGCTGGCTGAGCGCCGGCTGCGCGACGTGGATCGTGGATGCTGCCCGTGAGAAGCTGCCTGCATCTACCACGCTGACGAAGTAATGCAGATGACGGTACTGCATCATGCGATGAGGTCCGCGCCGGGCCGCGTGTTCGCGGCGATCTGGTCTTTCATGAAGCGGATCAGGACGTTCTTCACGGCTTCGCCGGCGTGCGTAAGCGGGAAATCGCCGGATGAAACGAGCGAGCATGTGAGAAATATCGGCGGCTCGATGAGCAGCGGTTCGGCGAACGCACCCGGATAGACGTTCTCGAACGTGCCTGCGTTGAAGATCGAACTTCCAACCCCCGAGCGTACCGCGGAAAGCTCGCTCAGCGCTGCATCCGTCTCGGCGACGATGTTTGGGGTCAGCCTTGCCTCCGCAAAAGCGCGGTCGATGACGATGCGCCGGTGCTTGGGGAGTGGCGGGAGCACGAGCGGCAATCTCGCAACCTGCTCGAGGGGAATCGTGCCGCGGTATTCGGTCAGCTGCTTACCTGTCACCAGGTAGAGACGTTGCCGATAAAGCGGATAGCGCGAGAAGTTCGGCACGAAGTGATCTTCGAACACGACGGCCAGGTCGAGCATCTGCGCCTCGATACGGGCTTGAAGGACGTCGCTGTCGCCGTCCGAGAATTTCAGGGTCACTTTTGGGAGGGCTTCGCGGCATGCCGCCACGGCGGGACCGGCAAGGGCGCCAGCGATCGCCACCGTCATTCCGAAGTTGACGATACCCTCGACATCGCCGGTGCTCGACCGCACAATTCCGGGAAGCTGCTCGAGTTGGCGCAGGATTTCCGTGGCCTCGCAAAACACGATCTCGCCGGCGGCTGTGGGCCGCACGCCGCGCGAGCTTCGTTCGAGCAGGACGATGCCGAGACGCTCTTCGAGCTCGCCGATCTGCTGACTGAGCGCAGGTTGCGCAACATGAATCTCCGCGGCGGCGCGCGAGAAGCTGCCGGCTTCGACCACCTTCACGAAATAGCGCAGATGACGAAACTGCATGACCGCGTGCCGCCCCGACCGCTTTCCCGGCTGGCGCGTGCCGTTCCCTCCGACCGCGGAGCCGTCAGTTTGCACTATTACACGCAGCAGGCGAGCCGGCACCTGCAAAGTTGTCGCGATGATCCAAGGGGTTGCGCGTAGGTTGCCGCGACGGGGCGCCGGTCCGGCACTCTGCCAGCTGCGCATGCAGTGCGGCGGACTTTGTCGATCGAAGCCCTGAAAGGTTCAATCGGCCGGAATCACGAACGCTTGTCGGCCTGATCGGCCATATCAGCCGCCGATACCTCTATATCGAGGCCATATTTGTTTTTGATCGAGGTCTGGATCATTGATCCGCCCGCGCTGGCAACGATCCGTCCGGACTGCTCCGCCGTCCCGATCGGTGCCGCGGCGCTTTGCAGAAGCATCCTCGTTCAAGAGCCGCCGAACAGTCGGTCTCTCACAATAGTTCAACGGTTTGCCGCGACGAAGCGGCAATCCGCGATTCTTTCATTTCATCAACCCTCACATGAGCAAAAAAGGAGAATTCTCATGGTTAAGACCTGCTTCGGCGCCGCAGCCGTCATTGCGGTCATCCTTGCAACGGCACTTGCCGGCGCACAGCCCGCAGAGGCGCGGGACGGCTGCGGCGCCAATCGCTATCGCGGGCCGGGCGGTGCCTGCCACTGGTTCGGCCGCGGCCCATATCCGAACGGGTTCTATGGCCCGCGCATGGCGTCAAACGGCTGCCCTCCTGGCTACTGGCATGGTCCGTGGGGTCATTGCCGCGATACGCCCTATCACGGCCGGCTCCCCGGCGGCGGCTGGCAATAATCAGTCCAGCGTCATGTCCAATCGATTAGCCGTCAGAGCACGCGGCGACAGCCTGTCGTCGCATATCCTGCCGGTGTCAGGAACGATGATCGGGGTCTGCACGACCCTGATCGGCCTGGTGAAGATCGCAACCCTCAGGCACGGCACGTCGCATGTCGACCAGTACGCTGCATTGGCCGCCGTGACGTTCCTGGCGAGCGCGATGACGTCATACCTGTCGATCCGCTGGTCGGATCGCGCGCAATTGAGCACTCGTATCGAGCGACTGGCCGACGCCATCTTCCTTTGCGGTCTGGCCGGCATCACGCTCGTCGCGACCTTGTTCGCCTACGAAGTGATCTAGTTTTCGTATTTGCGCGTCAACGCATGCATCGACCGATGCACATGGCGAAGGACGCCGTCATTCAATGGAGAAAACGATGTTCCGGAATTCAACCAGGATTATGAGCGCTGCGCTGGTGATGATTGCCTCCGAAGGCGGCGCGGCCTCCGCTCAGGGCACGATGCAGCAGCAGGAAGCCTGCCGCCCGGACGTGTTCCGGCTTTGCAGCAGTTACATCCCCAATGTCGGTGCGATCGTCGCCTGTCTGCGCGGCAACGAGCCGAGACTGAGTGAGCCCTGCCACCAGGTCATGTTCTCTGACGCGAACGTGCCGCACCAGCGAGCGGCACGCATGCGTGCCGGCGACGATCAGTAACGCGGCGACCGCCATCCGTTCAAAACTCCGAACTTATGAGGCGACCATGACTGCTTACTCGCCGTCCAGCACCGGAAAGTTGCGACTGACGCGTTGCCTTGCAGCCGCGGTGTGCCTGGCGTCATTATTGTTTCAGATCAGCAATGCCGGCGCGCAAACGCCGTTCTATCGCGCGACGCCCCGTGAACTCGATGTGCCGCCCGGTTCGCTGATCCGTTCCGAGCCGATGATGTTTGCTCCCGCCGGCTCGCAGGCCTATCGGGTGCTTTATCGTTCGGTCGGTATGCAGGGTGAGCCGATCGCCGTGTCCGGCGTCATCGTCGTTCCGCCCGGGCCTGCGCCTGCGGGAGGCCGGCCGATCGTGGCCTGGGCGCACCCGACCACCGGCGTGGTGCCGCATTGCGCGCCCTCGCTTGCGATCTTTGTCTTCCAGCAGATGGCCGGGCTGCGCCGGCTGATCGAGCAGGGCGTCGTCGTTGCCGCCACCGATTATCCGGGGTTGGGCACGGCAGGTCCGCATCCTTATCTCGTCGGCGACAGCGAGGCGCGGGCGGTGATCGACTCGGTGCGTGCGGCGCGCACCCTTCCCGACGTCGGCGGCGGCAGCAGCTTTGCCGTATGGGGTCATTCGCAGGGCGGCCAGGCGTCGCTCTATACGGGCCTCATCGCGCACACCTATGCGCCGGAGCTTCGCCTCGTCGGTGTTGCGGCCGCCGCGCCTGCAACGTCCCTGGTGGCGTTGATGGATGACGACTTCAGCAGTGCAGGTGGCAAGAACCTCACCGCGATGACGCTGTGGTCGTGGTCGCGCGTCTATGGTGCGCCGATCGACAAGGTCGTGCTGCCTAAGGCGATGCCGACCGTCGACCGGCTTTCGAACGAGTGCATCGAGTCGATCTTCGATATCATGGAGCGTCAGAAGACCGAGAAACCGCTCGAGCAGCAGTTCTTGTCGGTGCCGAACATCGCTGCCGTGCAGCCCTGGCGATCGCTGGCGATGCGCAACAGCCCGGACCCGCTGCCGCCGCAGATGCCGCTGTTTCTCGCCCAGGGCACTGAGGACAACATCGTCCGGCCGGAGGTCACGCGTGGCTACATGCAGCGGCAATGCGAGGCGGGCGGCAAGGTCGTCATGATGTGGGTGCCCGGCGTGGGCCACGGATTTGTCGCGCGGGACAGCGCCGATACAGCGGTCGCCTGGATGATGGATCGCTTCGCAGGCCGGCCCGCGCCGAGCGATTGCGGCAGGTCGGTTGCCGGCGCCGCGGCGGCCGAGGCCGCGCAATAGATCTCGATTCCGTCAGAAATTTCACACCAGAACAGAGGTTCGATCATGAATTCCGTTTCGACGATATGTTTTCAGCGTGGCCAACGCGCAGTTCGGTACTCGCTTCTCACCAGCCTTGCCTTGGTCGGCGCTGTCGGCCTCTGCTCCGCGGCAAACGCAGCGGACAAGCCGCCGCTGGCGCCCGACGCCGCAGTGCCTTTCAGCACGAACTCGCGGCTTTCGGCCTCGCTCGAGTTCAGTCTGCCGGCGCTGGCTGAGGATATCGAGCGGAATATTCCGCGTCGGCTTGCCAGCATCGATGAGCGCATCAGCTGCGTGCATCGGCGTGTCTTGTTCTGGAAGGTCAATGCCAATTGCGACGTGTGGGGCTATGTCGAGCGATCTGGTCCGGTGTCGCTGTATGGCCGCGGCGACCGCGTTTACGGTTCGGTGCCGATCTATGGCGCGCTGGAGGGGCAGGGAGCCAATCGCTTCACCGCGCGTATCCATGGCGAGACCGAGGCCAGCGCCACGATCGAGGCGTCGGCACGTCCGCGGCTCGATCAGGATTGGTCGCTGGATCTAGATTTCAGTGACGGCTTTCGATGGAGCGAGCCGCCGGTCCTGCGTGTGATGGGACACGAAATTCCGCTGGCGAAATATGCCGAGCCGAGGATCAGGTCTGAACTGGGCACGGTGAGGTCGCACGCGCTGGCGGCAGCGCGCCGCCTCGATCTGCGCGACAAGGCAGCGGCCGCCTGGCGGCACGCGTTCGAGCCGATCGAGCTTTCGAGCAGTCCTGCGGTCTGGCTGCAGATGACGCCGCAAAGCGTTTCCTTTGCGGGAATGCAGGCCAGCTCCCGAACCTTGCGCGGCTCGATCGAACTGTCCGGAACGGCGCAAACGCTCATCGGGCAGAACCCGCCGGCGTTGACTGCAACGGAATTGCCGCCGCTTGCTCATAGCGTTGACGCGCCCGGCGCGTTCGACGTCATCCTGCCGGTGCGGATCGGCTATGATGTGCTCAAGGACCGGCTGATGCAGGCGGTTGCGGCGATGCCGCCCGCGGCGGGCTTTGCGGTTCGGGATGTCGAGATATATCCGTCATCGGGCAAGCTCGTCGTCGGCCTGCGCGTTGCCGGCTCCGCCGAGACCGGCGCTGACGCGGGGAAATGGGTCTACCTCTCCGGCGCGGTCCAGGCCGATGCCGACGGTCGCATGATCCGGCTGTCCGGCCTCGATGTCATGACCACTGACGAAGGTCTGTCTGGACTGGTCAATCCCATCGCGGCCGCACTCGGCTCGAAGTTCAATGCCGACTACGGCCTCGCCTACGACAATCTGCTGAGCGCGGCCAACGCAAGGCTCAACAGGCCGCTGAATGACGGCTTTCGCATGGAGGGAAACCTCGCATCCGCGAGATTGGAGACCATATCGCTGCTCGCCGATGGCGTGGTGATCGCGGTCCGCGCCAGCGCCGAGCTGAAGATCCTGTACGGCATGTGAGGCGCGAGCAAATGCGCCGGCGATAGCCGCGGGGCGGATTCCGGCTCCGCGGCCCATGAGGGACCCGAAAAGCACGCGATTCCTGCCGCTTTCGGCCCAAACCGAACCGGTCGAGCGGGATTTGGCCGTCCCGCAGATGTTCTGCCTTTTCTCCACAAGCCATGTCGGAACCCAGGCCGGCCGTTCGTCTTGAATCCAAGCCGCCTCGAACCGGAGTTCTGCGTAAATGGCCCCGCGCGCCAATTGGAAAGGCTTCCTGAGACTGTCCCTCGTCACCTGTCCGGTGGCGCTCTATCCCGCCACTTCCGAGAGCGAGAAGATCTCGTTCAACCAGCTCAACCGGCAGACCGGGCATCGCATCAAATATGTGAAGGTGGACGCGGAGACCGGCGACGAGGTGACGAACGAGGACATCGTCAAGGGCTACGAGCTCGAGAAAGGCCAGTACATCGAGGTCTCCAAGGAGGAGCTCGAGGAGATCGCACTCGAATCCACGCGCACCATCGAGATCGACGAGTTCGTCGCGCGGTCGGACATCGACCCGCGCTATCTGATCCGCCCCTATTACATCCGTCCCGACGGCAAGGTCGGCCACGACGCCTTCGCGGTGATCCGCGAGACCATCCGCGAGATGGACAAGGTCGCGATCGGGCGCGTGGTGCTGACCAACCGCGAGCACATCATCGCGCTGGAGCCGATGGACAAGGGCCTGGTCGGCACGCTTCTGCGCTACCCCTATGAGGTGCGCAGCGAGGCCGAATATTTCGACGAGATCCAGGACGTGAAGGTCACCAAGGACATGCTCGATCTCGCCCGGCACATCGTCAACCAGAAGGCCGGACGCTTCGAGCCCGAAAGATTCGAGGACCATTACGAGACCGCGCTGATCGAGCTGATCAACGAGAAGCGCGCCGGCAAGGTGATCCGGCCCAAGGAGCGGCCGAAGGGCGAGAACGTCGTCGACCTCATGGAGGCGCTGCGGCGCAGCGTCGGCAAGGAGGCAGGGAAGGAGACAGGCAAGGAAGCCGCGCGCGCGAAGGCCGGCAAGCCGGCAAAGAAGCCGAGGAAGGCGGCGGCCGGCCAGAAGGAGATGCTGATGCCGATCGCCGGCAAGAAGCAGCCGAAGGAAGCGGCGGTGAAGAAGCCAGCGGCGGGGGCGCGGCGGAAGTCGGCTTGAAGCATCCGGGAGTGCAATGCCAGGCGAATCGTATTTCCCTGGGCCCCAGGTTGATCCGCGCCGATTGATCCCCGCCGCACGGCCCGGCCGCGACGAAGCTTACCCGGGCCTTTGCACGTAGAGCGAGATGAACCGATCGATCATCGGGTTGATCTGCTCCGGCACTTCGAGCGACAGGAAATGCCCGGAGCCGACCGCCTTGGCGGTGATCAGTTGCGGGCACAACGCCGCAAAACCATCCAGGTCCGCGAGCCGATGGGCCGCCTCGATGTAGAGCACCGGGACCCGGCAGGCCTGGGCACACTCACGCGCCCGATGCACATCCCAGGGAAACAGACTTGTAAACGTGGACACCAGCACGTGCTGTGGTGTCGCCAGAAAGGTCCGTTCGACATGGGCGCGGCATCTGTCGGTCGGCAGACAGGAGTCCGCCACGATTCTGCGCGCCTCGTCCGCAAAATTCGCGCCCTTCAAGCCATCCAGATACCCGGCAAACACCGTCCCTGCCGAGGCAGGGAAGAGCACCCCTGAATCGAGCAGCACCAGGCCTGCAGGAAAGTCCGGATAGCGGGCGGCGATCTCGAGCGCCATGTTGCCACCCATGCTCTGACCCACGATGACAGGCTTCGTGATCTGCTGCCGGTTGCACAGCCAGACGAGATCGTCGGCAAAGCCTTCGATCGAATATGCCTGTTGCGGCTTGTCGCTCTCACCATGCCCCCGCAGCTCGGCATTCAACGCTCGACCTTGACGGGCGAAATACGCCATCTGCGGCGCAAAATGCGTGCGATCCCCGCCCAGGCCATGGACGAAGAGGAATTGAAGCGGTCCCGCCCCGGCGATGTCGAAGGAGAGCTGGATCCCGTCACGCGCGAGTTTCATGCGTCGTCTCCGTATTCACCGTTCAGGTGTCTCGGGCGAGCCCTCAATCTAACTGGCGCGCGCCCGGAGGCAATCCTTTCGCCCGGCGAGTTAGGCTGCTCTCGCGGAGGGGACCGTGGTCTCCTCGTCGGCTCATCGGAGTTGGTCACCAGCTCTTACGCAAATGCGACTGAAGAACGCAGAAGAAGGCGGCGTTCTTGAGTGCATTGCCCCCGTCTCTCCATGCGGAGGACGGATATCCCGATCGGTGCCGTCTCAGCAATCTTCGTCCCGGCACTCCGGGCAGGTATCTCCGATCGAGTCCAGGACGTCGCGCAGCTCCGCCGCTGCTTCGTCCGGCGAGACACCGGCCGGCGGCATCTCGCGGGCGAGATCGATGGCACGTTCGCGCGCGTGCGGGTCGGCACGATCCCTGGCCCAACCATGCTCCTCGCATTCGCAGATGGCGCCGGCCTCATGCAGCACATGGATGGCCCATCCGCGCATCGTCCGGATCGCCGGCCGTCTGTCCCTCGTCATCAGCATGAGAACGCTCCTCGCCGGGACGAATCCGCCCGCCCGCCTGCTCGTTCCCGGCGGTTAGCACGGGTCAGGGATTCCCAAACGGCAGGGCTGCGCATTGTCCACGTGTTCCGCGGGGCTGTGGAGAAGGCGAGGTGCTGGCGGGGGGGCGAGAGCCTCGTCGGCAGGCTCCTGAAGCGCGCGGCTATCACGGCTCATGGCGAGCTCGACGCGGACATCGATATCGTCGTGCTGACTGAAGCCTGCATTTTCGATGACCGCCATAGCGACACGCGAGTATCGGTTGATCCATATCAAGAGCTTGCTCCCGGGTTTCGGTGCATTCCTTGGAAACGGCATATTGGAGCATGAAATGGGCGAGCGTTCCGAGCTGAAACAGGTCTGTCGCCGAAACGCACTCGGCTTTCTTGGATCCGCGACTGTGTTTGGACTTTTTGCGTCGTCTGCAGGTCTCACCGCGTTGCAGGCCGAAGCTCAAACCGCCGCGACGCCGAGCACGCCCGCAACACCGCCGGCAGATGCGTCGAAACCTTCGGCAACGGGCCCGGAATACCAAACCAGGCGAATGAAAAGGCGGGCCTCCCTCCGAGCACGCCGCAAGAAGGCTTTGGAGCGAGCCATCGCCAAAAAGCAATAAGAGCGCGGAGCGAGCCGCGCTGGCCGCACTGGAAATCTAACCGCGACGGAATGGCGGTGCTGCAGGCCTCCGCGGAGCCAGCAGTTTTGTCCCGAGGAACCCTGTGTTGAGGGGC
Organism: Bradyrhizobium sp. CCGE-LA001; assembly: GCF_000296215.2. Classification (NCBI taxonomy): domain Bacteria; kingdom Pseudomonadati; phylum Pseudomonadota; class Alphaproteobacteria; order Hyphomicrobiales; family Nitrobacteraceae; genus Bradyrhizobium; species Bradyrhizobium sp. CCGE-LA001. Next base: position 1,683,665 of record NZ_CP013949.1, read on the forward strand.
GGCTTATGTCGTCGTCGGTTCTAGAAGGGACAAGCCATGGCCATAGACGCGTTCGCCGGCACCACGCCGGTGTTTCTCCCCGAGCAGTTCTTCGTCGGCCGCTTGGAAGGATGGGCGGTGGTCGAGAGCCTCGTCGGCGGGCTCCTGAAGCGCGCGTCGATCACCGCTCATGGCGAACTGGACGCCGACACCGACACCGTCGTCCTGACCGAAACCTACACCTTCGATGACGGCCATAGCGACACGCTGCGCTGGACCATCCACAAGCTGAGCGAAGGCCGATACACCGGCCATGAAAATCGCCTGGAAGGCGAAGCCACCGGCGAGCAGGCCGGTTGCGCATTCCATTGGACGTACACGCGCGACACGCCCCAGGGCGACGGCAAGTCGTTCAAGCTGAACTTCGATGATTGGTTCTATGCGATCGACGATCGCGCCTGTATCGTTCGCGGCAGCGCTGGGCGCGCAGGCATCCCGTTCGCGACGGCGCATGTGACGTATCGGAAGCTTTAGGTTTGGCGTGGTGTGAACTTAAGCGTGACCGGCACGCAAGAGATTAGATAGTCTGGAGTTCACCTGCGCAATGATGAGACAGTACTTGAAAAAAATCGTATCCACGTAGCCGCTCATAGGTTGCCATACCCCTAAGATGGCCCTCGATCCAATGTGGTTCAAGCTTTACATTGTGGACCGATTTCATCCAGTGACGGAACACTTCATCCAACAGATGCACGGAAATGAAGTGGCGGCTGTCTCCAAGATTGTCCAATTCGATTGCATCGGCCGAGGCAAGCAACGCGTCCCAATCCGCTTTGAAACCGCCCTTCGCTCGCGACCTCTCGATCCAATTCTTCACGCTTAGCTCAACAAGTCCGCTGTTAAACGAAAGGGAGCCTTCAATATCAGCTAAGGCGGCACTAGGAACGCAGCCAATCCTCTTCCATCGCAAAATGCTGGCCAATGCCGCGACTTCAAAAACGCGAGAAATCTCACGACTGGATACTTTGTCTTTCTGGAAGTGTCGACGCGTGTAGCCCGCAAGGTCATCGCAATCCAGCGGATACATATCCAACGAAGCAAAGTCCGTGATTAAGCAATGCGAATTGTACATGAAGTCTATGAAGGGCAAATCATCCCGATCTATGATGCAGCATATGCGGCGAATCTGTCTGGCGGAAAGATGAGCCGATGTTCTGATTACCCGACCCTTATCGCCTCCTTCACCGTTCGGTGCCACGCAATCGAGCTCAACTAAAGAGATCGGGTAGATCATGCTTGGAATGCGTGCGCCTTCGCAAAACGATCTAACAATAATCTGATCGCTTCGTCCCTCGACAATCAGGTTAACTACTTTTGGCTCGAGCATTGAAGAGACAAGGATTTCAGTCAATCTCCTACGTGGCGGCATTCTCGCTCTCGCTAAGGCTTGTGATATGTTCACTGAATTCTGTAAGTATTTCGAGTGAGTGAGTAGCTAGAACATATTGAGTGTTGCCACCTTCGACGAGTCGCTGGAGTGTTCTCGGCAGTGAGCGTTGCCAGTACACATTCAGAGATAGTTCAGGTTCGTCGATCAGAAAAATACACGGCGAGCGCCGGCTGAGAATGGCGCTGCACAGCAAAAGAAATATCTGTTTCTCTCCTGATGAGAGCATCCCTAGCGGAATTGGCTCACCTTGAGGTGAGCGAACGACAAAGCTGTCAGAAAAATCGAAATTCAGCGTCTTTCGCTTGAAGAAAGCGCTCAGCTCGTCGACGAGGAGTCCTAAGATCCGAGCCAGCGGCGTCACTGCAGTGGTTCTTGCTCGCGTTGAATCGAGGTAGGGTCGGAGAATGCGAACGAGGTCATGCCGGCGATCTGCTGGAGCATTGTTCAGTATCTCTGCGAATTCTCTAGACGGAAAGCTGACGAGTGTTTTCAGCAATGGAAGCTCGTCTCGTTCCCGCTCAAGCGTCTCAATTTCAAGTGCCATGCGGACGAAGGCATCGTCGCTCGATTCTGATGGTGTGTTCCAGCTCGAGACCAATCTATTCGCCATATCAAGATAGATGTTGTTCGTTCTTCGCTGTCCTTGATTGCCTTGTTCGAGCAACTGACGCCGAAACGCGTCCGTGACTTGACTGGCTGTAACATCAATATTGAGCCAAGTACGATCGGTTATTCCCCGTGCCTCTTCTATAAGCCATGGGATCTTGTTCCGCCGATCGGGACGATGCTCGCTCTCAGTTTGGATAGTCGTTGCGAGATAGCTAGACGACGAGCGCAACAGGCGGTCGTCACTCAAGTAGTGGATGTCGAAACCGGAGTTAGCAAGCAAATCGCGAGCACGATCTAGATCAGCCTCCTCCACTTTTGAAGTGGAATTGTCGTCCTTCCGAAAAAGAACGCTGTCGACTGTGCCTATCGGAGTTGAAACGACGTACCGATAAAAGGAATCTGACGGTTTCTTCTTTTGAATTAGGACGGTTGTGCCAATAGAGGTTTCAATAGAAAGCTCTCGGAATGAGATAAATCTAAAGTAGCTGCGCAAGCCCTCGCCATTGTTAGGAGACAAGGCCGCGTAGATCATTCTTAGTACCGTGGTCTTTCCCGCGCCGTTCTCTCCATACAGCAGTGAGACATTTTCAGATTCTGAAAAGTTGATTGTGTAGTCGAGGTGGCCGAATAGCGCTTTGATGCGCACCTCGCGTAGAATGCTTGCGATCATGATCTCCCCTTACGATAAAACGGAGCGAGCATCCAAGATTTCGCAGGGGTTATCCCCGAGCTCGGGTTTCGAATTTTCTGTACTTCTATCATGGTCATCTTTCACGCGGCTATAACCACCTTTCGATAACCCCATCGAGCGAGGCGGCGAACCTTCGGCAACGCATTCGGCAAAATCCAGTTCGCCTTCTCGCCCCTGCGGGCTTCGGCGCGACCGCCTTCGTTTGCTTCGCTGGGAGTTCGTGGCGCTGGCTTGCCTAGCCGAAGCGAGCGAACGCTGGTGGGCCCGGCAGGACTCGAACCTGCAACCAGACCGTTATGAGCGGCGGGATAGCGATTGGCTTCATTGATTTTGCTGACCTTTTGTTCGAATCTGATCGCGCTCGTTGCGCTTCGGCTGGGTCGTTTCTGGTGCGAAACTGGTGCGGTGACGCCTGCTTAAGGGCGACCTCCGCGAGAGGAATAATGCGTTTTGCGACTGTAGCCGACAATGCCCCAAGACATTCAGCTCATCTTCGACAAACTAATGGCGAGCGGCGGCATCCACGGCCGCTCCGACGACGTCGCGATGAACCGCATCGGGACCTTGATCGATGTCGCGACCGATCTTGGAAGAGAGCAGGGCATCGCTACGGCCCTCGCTTGGTCCGACGAGCTGGCGTGCCGCCCGCTGAGCGATGCGGATGCAACCCTGCTCGAATACTTCCGTGCAAATGCGTGGGAAGCAAGGAAGCTTCAGAAGCATCGCGACGACACTGCATTGTGGAACTGGGAGCAGCCCGAGGCCCAACAGCAAGTTCTTCATCTTCGCAAAGCGATGCGGCATCCCGGGTACCAGAAACTGGACAGCGTCCGCCAATGCCAGATTCAGACGAACCTCGGAAACCAACTCAGCCACATCCGCCGGTTCGTTGAATCTCTTCCTCGCTGGGAGGGCGCTCTCGCCATTCGGCCGCGGTTCGGAATGGCGCTTGGCAACCGTGGCTACGGACTGAAGCAATACGGCCATGCGCTCTACGACCCAGGCCATGCACAGGTGTTCTTTGCCACGGCTCACACGCAATTCTCGGCCGCGCTCGCTCCCGGAGCGGAGTTAGAAAGTTATGACCAGGACCAGATCAAAGCGCGCTTCGCGGAACTCCTTTCGAAGATCGAAGAGCATATCGATGTCGAGGCTGTGCGCTCGTCAATTAAACTTGAGGGCTACGACCTCGGCGAGTCGAGCGAGGAACAAGCATACCGCCGCTGGGTACTGAATGAACGGCTCTTTCTGAACCCGCTCAACGACCTTGGGCCCTACACCATTGCGGCGCGAGATATTCTCTCCCTGCCGAGCTATACAACGCCGATCAGCGAGCCGCCAACCTTGATCGGCTTCTTCAACCAAATGAAACAAGAGTTCGTCTCGGCGCGCTGGTTCCTGTATGAATGCATCCAATCAAGCGAGCCTCACTTCTCCGATCGCGACGTAACGCTCTACAACACCCTTGATTACCCGAGCTACGCGCTCGCGGTGGAGCGGGCGAAGGCCGCATATCGCATCGCCTACTCACTCTTCGACAAGATCGCGTTCTTCCTCAACGACTACGCAAGCCTGGGCGTGCGCCTGAACCAGGTCTATTTCCGCACGATCTGGTACACCGGCCAGGACGCAAAGCGTGGTGTCATTCGCGATGAACTTGTCAAAATGCAAAATTGGCCGTTGCGAGGCCTATTTTGGCTTGCGAAAGACCTGTTCGATCCTGACTTGCGGGATTCCGCCGAACCGGAGGCACAGGAACTCTATGTCATTCGAAACTGCCTTGAGCACAGCTATCTCAAGGTACACGAAATGCTGCCTTCTCGTGCTGCCACCCACGATCCCTTTCGCGACCGCCTCGCCCATTCGGTGCAGCGCGAGGCGTTCATCGCCAAGACGCTTCTCGTCCTGCGCCGCGCGCGTGCGGCGCTGATCTATCTTTCCCTTGGTATGCACCAGGGGGAAAAGCGGCGTGCAGCCGGAAAGAAAGATCGCCTTATCGCACCGATGCACCTGGACCATTGGGAGGACGATTGGAAGAGCTAACGGTGCGATCTTCCTTGCCCATGCTCTCAACACAGTGAAGGCGCTATTGAGCGAACGTGTCGGCAAGCCAACAGCGCTCAATCCACGTCTATTTGAAATGCCGCAGATCGACGATCTCTTCCGCATAAAGCTCAACACCGGGCTAGGCAGCCTGCCGGCGCGCGAACGGGCGCATCTTGATGCGGTCGTAGCGTGGTGCTCGCCTTATGCGGCCTACCTCTAACGGTCCTCTGTTTGGCCGAGCTTCGCACAGACCTTCGAACACGACTAAGCAATAGGCCTACCGCGGGCGATGCTCGTGCAGTATTGGTGAGACGCGCGGCGCTCTGACGAGCAGCGATTATTGAAGGCTGATCGAGAACGCCGGAACCCGGTAGAGCGGCGAGCGGCCGATCGGCAGGGTGCATCCGGCCCGTTTTAACTCATCTGTCAGAGCCGCAGCTTCCGTCTCGGTGAGGCGCGGATCGAGTACTACGTCATCGCAAATCCCGTTCACGTCGAAGTCGAAGAGGGCGACCCCGTTTGCGCCGCGCTTCGGATCGAGGTCTTGGAAAAGAAGCCGGACTTCCTTTTCGTGCGCGAAAGCCTCGCGCTTCACGCAGAGCAGCCGCGCAAACGGCGTCGCCTGGCCTCCGAACGCGATATCCTGAAACGTCACGCCGCTCATGAACGCCGCAATCTCCGCCTCCGTTTCGTAGCTCACCGTGCCGATAACGTATTTCAGGGCAGCAAACGAGTCCGCGTCATCGTAGAGGCTCTCGAATAATTTCCGGATCGTCGTTCTGACCTTGATGCCGTCCCGCTCCGTTCCCGGACTATAAATGCGCCACATGGCGTCGGTGTCTTCGTGAAGCGTCCAGCATTGCCCGTACCAGTCTTTGGCAAGATTACTGATCGATATGACCTCGCCGTTGGGGCCGGTGACGCTCGCGCGAAGGAAAAAGTTCTCGAACGGGTCGTCCCATTTGGCCGGATTGACGAGGCCGTTCTTGCGAGTCCGAAGAAGATCGAGGAATCGCGATTTCGAGAAAATCCGGTAGATTGGCGTGTCAGGGTCGGTGACATCGAGCATATTGTTAGAATTCATCTCATGGCTCTCCCACCAATGCAGGCGCGTCAAACAGGAATTAATATCCGAAGCGCTTCAAATTGATTGCCGAACGACTCTGCCTGATTCAGAATCCGATGTGCAAGAGCAGGTGTTGATGGCTCCGATGCCGGAAAGTGCACTGGCTGCCGCCTCCGGCGCTCGCATTGGCGAAATTGCGCTCGACATGGTTTCGGCAGCACTAAAACCTTGTGTTACGTCTCTGGAAAGAGCCTTGGGAAAAGGATGTCGAGGGTCTCGATCGGGAAACGCAGAGACACGGCGCCTTTCGGCGTCTCCGAGCCGAGTAATCCTTCGGCGATAACATCGGACAGGATACGGCGCGCCGAACGTTCGGGGAGGCCGGTGATACGCGCCACGTCGCCGCGTTCGAACTGACCGCGGATCAGCGCTTCCTCAAGCAGACGTTTGGCCTCCGGCTTCAAGGTCTTGCTGCGCTCGACATACGTGCTCAAGCGCGGGCCGAGGCTGTCGAGTTCGAACAGACTGTCCATGAACTTCACCTGATCGAGGCACACCTGGAGAAACCAGAGCACGAATTCGTTAAGCGCCTTCAGGGACAGGTTGCCGCGCCCATCAAGATCGCCCTGACGCGGCGTATCGGCCAGATCCATCATGCGCTTGTATTCGCTCGGCGCCTTCAGGCCGCGCGCGAGCCCGCGTGAAATTGACCAGAGCCCGTGAGAACCAATGCCCGCCAGCTGCGCCATGGCGTGGCTCATCAGGCGGCTAACGCGCCCGTTTCCGTCAGGGAAGGGGTGAATGTAGTTGAAACGGTGATGCGCTGCCGCGATTGCCATGATCCGGCCCGCCGTCTTCAGCGATTTGAAGGCGTAGCGCTCTTGGAAGTAGCGCAGGAAATCGTCTACGCGGTGGCTCGACGGCGGAATGTGCCGCCCGATGGCAACGTCATGCTCTGCCTTCGAGCGCCAAGCACCCGGCTCCATGATGAATTCGGTGTCCTTGCCGCGGATGCGCAGCATTTCCTCGGGCGCATCACGGTAGAACTCGAGATGGAGCCATTTGATGAACTCGACCGACGCTGGCTCGCCGAGCTTGCCGTCGGCGGCGAGCCGGTCGATTTCCGCCTGAACCCGTACATGCGCGGCAGCTTCGAGCTGGAGATTCCGACGGCCTTCGTCCGGGTCGAGCTCGCCTTCGAGGGCGCGGGCGATGTCCTTCGGCCGGGTGTTATGACCTTCGATCAGATTGCTGTAATAGGTGTTCATCAGCCGCACGAGGTCGGCCAGGTTGGCGGCCGTGCGTGGATGTAGCCCGTGGCCGAGCTTTGCCGAGGCCGCCGACAGATCGGCGATCACGTCGGCAATGGCTTCGGACGTTTCTTCCAGCCTTGCAGGCTCGATACGCTGCGGTGTTTCTTTAGGCATTTTGGCCGATCTTTGATCCCAAGCAAGATATTGACTATACAACAGAAATTTGAATTTGTCATTAAAATTGGCCAATGAGCTGGCCGATCGCAGGCAGGGTTCGGCCGGCTGATCCTTGTTTTTGTAAGCCATTGAATAAAAACGAAAAACAACGCCCACAAGTCTCTTTTGGCCACCTTTTTGGCCGATCTTGCGATCTCCCTAGGAAAGTTCGCGATTCCGTACGATTAGGGCTTGAATTGCGAACGCAGCACCTCATTATGTTCGGAGTTCCGAACAGATAGTGAGTCCTTGGAGAACTCCCCGGATGCCCCTCAACAACACCGAACTCCTTTATTACGACGCCAACATCCTGCGTCTGCCCGCCGATAAGCGTAAGGAATACCACGCCCAAGTCGACCGCCTGATCGCGGAGCTCAGCCGGAGCATCCGCGACAAGACCACGATCAAGATCACGAAGGTCGTGAAGGCGGGCTCGTTCGCGAAGTTCACGATCTTGCGCAAGACCTCGACCGACCCGGTCGACGTCGACGTTGTCTTCTACATTTCTGGTAAGAGCGTCGACACCGAAACCCTCCAGACCCTCAACGACACCATCTACAAGCTGCTGATCGAAATCTATCCGAACAAGGATGTCGAAGATTTCGAAATCCAGCGCAAAGCCGCGACGGTCTCGTTCGTCAGCAGCGGCCTCAGCGTCGATGTGGTGCCGGTGATCGAAGACCCGAACAAGCCCGGCTACGGCTGGCAGTTCGACCTGCAGGACGGCTCGGCCATGGAAACCTGCGCACCCTGTCAAATCCAGTTCGTGCGCGACCGCAAGAATGAGGACGGGGATTTCCGCACCCTGGTGCGGCTCGCCAAGAAGTGGCGCAACCACGCCGAGCTGAAGGCGCTGAAGTCGTTCATCATCGAGCTGATCATGGCCTACATCCTCGACAAGGAGGGTAAGTCCGGCAGCATCGAGCGGCGCTTCCGCCGTTTCCTTCTCTATATCGCGCAGTCCGGCCTCAAGGACACGATCTCGTTTCCCGAGAACGCCGCCCCCCTCGGCATGTTTTCCGATCCGGTCGTCATCATCGACCCGGTGAACAGCAAGAACAACGTCGCCAGCCGCATCACCGAGGCCGAGCGCGCCGCAATCGTCGCGGCCGCCGAAGCCGCCTGGGAGGCTGCGCACTTCGCTTCCGCCGAAGACGATAACGACGTCTGGAAGGAACTGTTTGGCCCCCGTTTCCGTGTCGAGGAAGACGCATGAGCTACGCCGCAACCGCCACCACCAGCACCAGCTACACCTATACCAACGCCGACGTGGAAGCCGTCGTTCGACGGTTCACTGCCGACATCGTGATGATCGCGCAAAGCTCCGGTGCTCTCACCGAGGCCAAGGCGCGGGATTACGCGCACGATGTCGAGAAGCTTGCCAAGAAGGGTTACCTCGCACGGGTCGATCTGATGCTGTACAGCGGCGGCATCGAGAAGCGGGCTGTGCAGTATCTGGTGAACACCGCATCCGGTGACCTGACCATGAGCCGGCCGGGCGGCGTGATGTGGCCCAAGCTGCCCGATGCCTCCTTCGAGATCATCCTTTTCTACACCTCCGCTTACACGGCTGCCGAAAAGGAGCGCATGCGCGACTCGCTCAAAATCAGCTGGGGCCCCTCGAACATCGACACCAGCCACGCCGGCCTGAAGGCGTCGGGCAACCGCGATTATGCGAGCAACGCATTCGGCATGCAGCGAAAGGATTTCATGTGAACCAGCCCGTCCTGATGAACCAGCCCGCGGTCAAAGTCTTCGACGCCGAACTGGTGCTGCCGAATGAACCTCTCACGAAGAGAGAGAAGACATTGCTCGGCTTCGATGACCGCTATCAACGGGTCCACAGCCAACTGCGCCTGCTTCTGAACCTCGGCGAGCTCGGCGCCTGGAACAAGAAGCACTTCGGGGGCAAGCTCGCGATCTGTGATTTCGTCGCCGAACAGTATCCGCTCGTTATCTTTCACGGCGACGTCGGCACCGGCAAAACGGCGACGGCGGAGTGTCTCGCCAACCGCCTGATTGCTGAAAGCCGCACCGAGGATTCGATCCTCTTCAAGCTCAGCAACCGCGTGCGCGGCTCCGGCAAGGTCGGCGAGATGGGATCATTGCTTTCCGAAGCCTTCGCCCGCGTGGTGCAATCGGCTGGCAAGGGGCGCAGAGCCATCCTCATCATCGACGAAGGTGATTCCATTGCGGCCGCACGCTCCCAGGCGCACAGCCACCATGAGGACAAGGTGGCGGTGAACACGCTCATCCAGGGCGTCGACGATCTTCGCCGCTTCGGTGGCAGGGTAGTGGTGTTCCTTTGCACAAACCGCATGGCCGTTGTGGATCCCGCGCTGCAGCGGCGCGCCGCGATCGTCGAAGAATTCAAGCGTCCAACAGCGGAAGAGCGGCGCCAGCTCCTTAAAATGGACCTCGGCGCCATGAATTTGTCGGAAGCGCAGATCGGCCAGTTGGTGACGGCCATGGATGCGAGGGGCGGCCAACCGCCGTGGACCTTCTCGGATATCCGCACGCGTCTTTACCCCGCGGCGCTCGCGCTCGCCTATCCGGACAAGCCGCTGCAGTTCGAGCACCTGCGCAGCGTCGTTTCGACCATGAAGCCCTCGCCCGCCGTTTTAGACCAATGACAGCGCGATCCCCCCTTTTCGGCAGGAGAATTCACCTTTCGGGCAGCATCGCCACCGATCCGGCCGTCGCCAGTGCCGAGGATGTGCAGCACGCGCGCGATCTCGTCGTCGCACTGACGCGAGAGCTCATGGCGCTTGGGGCGACGTTCGTCCTGCCGGTCGACGACGAAAAGCTTCGCTCCGATGGCCAACCCATCTGTTTCGACTGGTTGATCTGGCAGGCGGTTCACGACAGTCTGGCACGTTGGCCAGCCGGGGCGCCGCACCCCCTCGTTGTCGCCGTCGAGCATCACAAGACCGAGGATCAGATCCCGACACAGTTCCATAAGCTCTGGGATGACTTGCGCGCCTCCGACCTTATTCAAATCGAAAACGTCTCGCACTGGAACATGGCCAGCAAGCGGATGGAGGCGCAGGCCCGCTTCGGCGACATCCTGATCACCATCGGCGGTGCGGAAGGCGTTCTATACCTCGCCAATCTTTACCACGACGCAGGCAAGCCGGTGGTTCCGCTGAATGCTCGGGTCACCGGGACGGACCAAGGATCGCGGCGCCTCTTTTCCCTGGGTCTTTCCAGCGCCAAGGCCGGGCAGTTCTTCCAGCCGACGTCTTCGAACGCCCATAACTGGATCAACCGTATCAACTTCACGGCACGTACGGCACTGGCAGAGCAGGTGAAGGGTATTATCAACCTGCTTGAAGCGCTTGAGGCTCCGCGCGCCTTCGCCGTGCGCCTGCTCAATCCGGATCATGCCGACTTCGCCGACGTGCAGAATTTCTTCGACATTGTCGTGAAGCCCGTGGTGGAGGACGAGTTGGGTTATCGGCTCGTCGTGGTCGATGGCCGACAGGCCTATGATCACCCGCGAATCGATCAGGAGATTTTCGTCAAGCTTCATCGTAGCCGCGTCGTCTTTGCGGACATCACGGGGGCCCGCCCCAATTGCTTTCTTGAGCTCGGCTATGCGCTTGGCTGCCCCCTTCCGACCATGGTCATGGCTAAGGAGGGCAGTGCAACTCCCTTCGACATTCATACGTTTGCAGGGCTACACTGGAAGACGACGGGCTCGGTGGACGAGCGCCGCCGCGCCTTCCGGGAGCATTGGGATGCCATCCAGACGCGACCACCCCTTGTCCCGACGGAGCCGTTGATCTCGTGACCAAGAAGAAAAGGGAAATATTTGTTTCGGTCGACGTGGAAGCTTCAGGCCCGATCCCCGGCGAGTACAGCCTATTGTCGATCGGCGCCTGCCATGTCGATTGGCCGGACCAGACCTTTTCTTGCGAACTGAAGCCAATAACACTCAAGGCCGATCCCAAGGCCTTGGAGATCAGTGGCTTCTCTCTTGAGACGTTGGCGCGGACCGGCCGCGATCCGAAGGCTGGGATGGAGTCGTTCGCAGCCTGGCTTGATGGTCTGCGCAACGCGGATGAAAGCTTGGTCTTTGTAGGCTTCAACGCTCCGTTTGATTGGTCTTTCATCAACTATTATTTCCACAAGTTCAGCGGCAGCAATCCTTTTGGCTTCGCAGGACTGGATATCAAGGCGTATTATATGGGGTTAACAGGCTGCGCTTGGGGGGATACCCGCTCGAGTGTGATGGACGCGGCCTTGAAACCAACGCGTAAATCCGATCATACCGCCTTGCATGATGCACAGTACCAAGCAGAGCTATTTCGGCTTATTCGGGAGAGAGCGGCGGAAAAGTCTGTGGGCAGAGGTTGACGTGACGCGCTTTATTCCGCGTTTGGGAGGGAGTAGACGCAGATGCCTACGATCTTAGGAACAAAAATTCGACGCCTCCGTACGGAGAAGAAGCTTAGCCTTGATCAGCTGGCTGAGTTAACGGGCTCCAGCAAAAGCTATATCTGGGAACTCGAAAACAAGAACCCGCCACGTCCTTCCGCTGCTAAGCTCGCCGAGATTGCCAACAAGCTCGATACAACCTTAGAGTTCCTTTTGGACAGCGGTGGCGAGATTTCTACCGAGGATGCTACCGACGCCAAGTTCTATCGCCAGTACCGACAGATGGACCCCAGCACGAAGGCCAAGATACGGCAAATGGTGAAGCTCTGGAGCGATGATACGTGAACCAAGGCTTCTCTCCAGAGAGATGGGCCTTTGAAATTACGCACGTCCTAAACACCGTGCTCGGTGCCGACCATTTTCCGATCGACGTAACCGCCGTCGCGCGCGAGTACACGGCGCAAAAATTTCCCTCCGATCCAATCGTGCGTATCCAGGGTGAGGATCTGCCGGGCTTTGAAGGTGCCTTGTTCAAGGCTCCAGCTGGCAAGAAGGGGTGGGGAATCTTCTACAACAATCGCCTCAGCTCCAAGGGCCGGATCAATTTCACTCTCGCGCATGAGCTCGGCCATTACCTCTTGCATCGCTTGGCGTATCCCGAAGGCATCCGATGCGGCGAAGACGATATGGTGCAATGGGATTCCGAGTTCGGCCAGATCGAACACCAGGCTAACGTTTTCTCGGCCAATCTCCTGATGCCTCTGGACGACTATCGGCGTCAGATCAAGCCTGCCGAGAACGTGACATTGGACATGCTCTCGCATTGCGCCGACCGCTACCGCGTTTCGCTCGCCGCCGCGACCTTGCGATGGCTGGACTACACCCATAAGCGCGCCGTGCTTGTCGTCTCGCGTGATGGTTTCATCCTTTGGGCTCGCTCCAGCAAACCTGCTTTGAAGACGGGAGCGTTTTTCCGGACATCGGTTGGGCCTATCGCGATTCCTCCCGCATCCCTTGCCGCGACACCCGCCGCGATTACAGCAGGAACGATAACGAAGGAGCATCCCGCTAACGTGTGGTTTGCCGAGCCGACAGTTGAGATGGCAATGGTGGCCGACAAATACGACTACGTGTTCTCGCTCTTATCCCTTGCGGATAGTGCGCCTTTTAATTTTGACGAGTGGCGGGCCCGACGTCGTTAATTTCGCTCAATCGCTCGCCGAACGTGTAGGATCGATCGTGCGTCAGAGGGTAGATAGAGCTGCTCATCCTGTGATCCCTCCGACGACTTTGTCCTCCTTGTCGGCGCCACGCATGACAATCTTGAGCGCCTCGTCAGGAACTGGGCGCTGCGGCGCCTTCGCTTCGTCCCACGACGCGCGCATCCAAACTTCGCGTTCCTCCTCAGTCGTCAATATCACGGGCATCGCCTTCGGATGGATCGGCTCGACGATTGCGTTCGGGGATGTCGTCAGGAACCCATACACCAAATGGGGACCCGGGATCGGCTTGGACTTGGTGCCGCGATCGCCCCTGAATTCAGTCCAGATGCCAGCGAAACAGAACAGCGATCGGTTGTCGTCAAGCGCAAACCACACGACGTCCTTCTTCTTCGTCTCCGGAAAAAGAAACAAATGTCGAGTCCGACCAGGCAGCCGTTGGAGAAAAATCCTCCTTTGGGACGGGTCGCGATGTCGGAACCAAGCCGGGTCGTTCGTCTTGAATCCGGCATCAGTATCGGAGTTCCCCGCGATGGCTCCCCGCGCAAACTGGAAAGGCTTCCTGCGTCTTTCCCTCGTCACCTGTCCGGTAGCGCTCATCCGGCCACGTCGGAATCCGAAAAGGTTTCCTTCAACCAGCTCAACCGGAAGACCGGCCACCGCATCAAGTACGCCAAGGTGGACGCTGATACCGGCGAGGAGGTCGACAACGAGGACATCGTCAAGGGCTACAAGGTCGACACCGACACATTCATCGAGGTGACGAAGGAGGAGCTCGAGAACGTCGCGCTGGAATCGACGCGAACCATCGAGATCGACGAGTTCGTCGACCGCAGCGAGATCGATCCAAGATATCTGATCCGCCCTTACTACCTAACTCCAGACGGCAAAGTCGGGCACGACGCCTTCGCCGTTATCCGCGAAACCATCCGCGAGATGAACAAGGTCGCGATCGGTCGCGTGGTGCTGACCAATCGCGAGCACATCATCGCGCTGGAGCCGCTGGACAAGGGGCTTATGGGAACCCTGCTGCGCTATCCCTACGAAGTCCGGCCCGCGGAAGAGTATTTCGACGATATCCAGGATGTCAAAGTCACCAAGGACATGCTCGACCTGGCCCGGCACATCGTCAATCAGAAGGCGGGCCACTTCGAGCCGGACAAGTTCGAAGACCAATACGAAACGGCCCTCATCGATCTCATCAACCAGAAGCGCGCCGGCAAACCCATCACCGCGAAGGCGCGTCCCCGCGGCGAGAACGTCGTCGACCTGATGGACGCGCTGCGCAAGAGCATTGGAAGAGACGCGGCGGCCACGACAGAGGCACCCAAGAAGGCAACCAAAAAGCCGCGCAAGGCGGCGGCCGGGCAGAAGGAAATGCTGATGCCGATCGCAGGCAAGAAGCCGGCGAAAGAGGCGGCCGCGAAGAAGCCGGCGGCCAAACCGCAGCGGAAGTCAGCGTAGCGTGTCCTGAAGCAACCAGTGATGCCAGACGGCCGTTACTTCGATATGGCTGCGCTGAAAAAGACTTCAGGGAGATCGATGTTGAGCGCGGGCATTCTCGCCTACCGCAAGGGCGCTCGCGGGCTCGAGGTTCTGCTCGTTCATCCCGGCGGTCCGTTCTGGCGTAAGAAGGATGATGGCGCCTGGTCCATTCCGAAGGGCGAGATCGACGCCGCGGATGCTCCGGAGCAGGTCGCGCGGCGCGAGTTTGCCGAAGAACTCGGTCCGAATGCTTCGATTGGTCCACTCCAGCCGCTGGGGGAGGTCCGACAGCGAGGAGGGAAGCGCGTTATCGCATTCGCCGGAGAAGGCCATTTTGACCCGGCGACGCTTTCCAGCAATACCTTCGATATCGAATGGCCGCCCAGAAGCGGTCGACGGCAGAGCTTTCCCGAAGTCGACCGCGCCGAATGGTTTGATATCGAGCTCGCGCGGACCAACATGCTGTCCGCTCAGGTAGAGTTTCTCGATCGTCTTTTGGCGATCGCGGTTGAGAGCGCCGGGAAATGACGTTCAGGATTGGAATCATTTCAGACACGCACGGCCTGTTGCGGCCCGAGGCGGAACGAGGCCTGGCGGGCGTCAATCACATCATTCATGCCGGCGACATCGGGCGCCCCGAGATCGTCGACGCGCTTCGCCGGATTGCGCCCGTCACCGCCATCCGCGGAAATGTGGACAAGGGCGAGTGGGCCCACCAATATCCCGACACGAAGCTCGTGCAACTGGCGGGAAAGTCGATCTACGTTTTGCACGACCTGAAGACGCTGCAGGCCGATCTTGGCGCCGGCATCGACGTCATTGTCTCCGGGCATTCCCACGTGCCGAAGATCGACACGGTCGGTGGCGTTCTCTACTTGAATCCAGGCAGTGCGGGACCGCGACGCTTCAAGCTGCCGATCACGCTTGTGACGCTCGAAGTCACGCCTGAGGGCATGCGACCGGAAATCCACGACCTCGGAGGCGACTGAGCGCACCAGCCGGGCTGGGAATTCAGAGTGGAGGAGGCGAGTGCGTTAATTCGTTCCGTTTGCCGATTACGCCCGAAGGGAAGCGCTATTTGCGCGGACGTTCTCGCTCGCGCACGACGTCCTTCGCCCGCTTGTCGGACCTGAGCCCGAGGTAGACGGGCTGGCGCAGTTCGCCCTTACTCGTCCACTCCGCGAACTTGATCTCGGCAACGAGCGAGGGCCTGACCCAGGTCGTGGCGGCCTCGTCCTTCACCTTGGCAGGGAAGGGTGATTTCGGGGTCGTGAGCTTCACGAGCTTGGCATGGAGGTCTCCTAGGACCTTGTGGCTGAAGCCAGTGCCGACATGTCCGATATAGCGCCACGCGTCGTCTTCCCGCACGGCGAGGACCAGGGCGCCGAAGAATGGCCTGGTGCGCTTCGGCGTTGTGAAGCCCGCGATCACCACTTCCTGCCGCTTGGCTGTCTTGACCTTCAGCCAATCCACCGTCCGGCTTCCCGACGCATACGCGCTGTCGGCGCGCTTCGCCATGACGCCTTCCAGACCCTTCCGCTCGGCCTCGGCGAAAAATTTCGTGCCGTTCGCTTTGCGGTGACGGCTGAAGGCGATCAGCCGGTGGCTCGGCAGGATCGTTTTCAGTCGCTTCTTGCGCTCGAGAAGAGGCCGTTTGCGCAAGTCAACTGCGTTCTGAAACATGAGATCGAAGACGCAATACAGGAGCTTCGCTTCATGACGCAGCGCGTTTTGCAGCAGCTGGAAATGCGAGATGCCGTCCTTTCCGATCGCGACAAGCTCGCCGTCGATTACGACGTCGCCCTTCACCCCCTCTAGCGCTTTGGCGACCTCGATATAGCTGCGGCTGATGATCTTGCCGTTGCGGCTGTAGAGTGCAACCTTGCCCCGCCGGATTTCTGCGATCATCCGGAAACCATCGTACTTGTCCTCGAAAACCCAGCCGGGGTCGTCGAACGGCGCGTCGGTGAGCGTAGCCAGCATCGGCTGCAAGCGCTTGGGCAGGGTCGACGTCCGGCTCATTCAAGGGCCAATCCTTCAGTGCGTGTTGCGTAATGCAGGGACGGCACCTTATCGCTCGAGGTGGCCAGGGCCGGTTCGATGAAGCCGGGGAGAAGCGCCTTGCCGCCGAAAGCTGCCGGCCTATTACGCGCGAGACGCCATGGAGAACTCTACGCTACAGCCGATTCAAATTGGCACAGTTCGAATCGTTCCGGAACCTGCGAATCCGTGTCGCGTTGCTTCAATGTCACAACAGGGCACCGATGGCGGCAGCGAAAAAGAGCAAAACGGCGCGCGGACGAAGGCAGGACCGGGCGCGGGTGGCAGGCGGGCAGGACTACGAAGTGCAGTACGAGGCAAAGAAGACGGGAAGGTCGGCGCCAGCGGTGAAGAAGGCCGTCAAAAAGGTCGGCAACGCGCGCAAGCGCGTGGAGAAACGGCTGGGCCGCTGAGGCGGAGAAGGGTCGGGGTCGGGGCCTAGAGCCGGTCCTCCTCGTCAGGAGGGCATTCTGGGCAGGTATCACCAATCGAGTCCAGCACGTCGCGAACCGCGGCCTCCGCTGCTTGACGGGATACACCTTCCGGCCGGTCTCGACGGGCGATATCGAAAGCGCGCTGTCGTGCATGCGGGTCGGCCCGGTCCTGCATCCAACCGTGCTCCTCGCACTCGCGAATGGCGCCGGCCTCGTTCAGCACGTTGATCGCCCAACCGCCCAAGGTGCGTATCGCCGGCCGTCTCTGCCTGGTCATCAGCATTGAAAGGTTCTCCCACGCTGAGACGAATCGTTTAGTCCCGCAGACGTTCCCCATTGCTAACACACGGCTGGGATTCCGGATCGTTGGACCTCGTGGTCCTTCAAAGCCCGAATTTTCCGCCCGGCCAGATGCTAGGGTGGGCAAGAACGAACAGAAGAACCGTTTTCCGATGCTTCAGACGTCCGAGCCCAGGTGGTTGCTCCTTGCTCCGTTTTGCGCGTGCGGCTGTCGCCGCACCGGGCTCTCGTGAACCGAGCCGCGCAGCGTCTCGGCCTTGCGGCTTCGATCCCTCACGCACGAGAAGATAACGCCCTCGCGGGGCAGAAACAAAAAGCCGGACCTTTATGCAGCAGCCACCTGCACAAAGGTCCGGCCTTATCTTAGCGTGCCGCGATACCAAACGGCTGCAAAGGACGCTTCATATCCTTTGGGAAGGTCTCGCTTTTCATCCGGGTTGCGACCCGGAGGCGGCAATAGATCAGTAGCCGATACGACTACTTCTTTTTCTTTGAAGTCTTCTTCGCCACCTTCTTGGTAGCTGATTTCGTCGCCTTCTTTGCCTTCTTCGCTTTCTTGGCCATGTCGTCCTCTATAAGAATTGGCTCTCAGTGAACATGCCCACGACGTGCATAGACATGCGCACGAGTGAGACGTTATCACAAAAGCAAAATTGATACCAAGCAGACGTGAAGCCGCATTGAGTCGCTCGCCGGAGGCACTCGCCCTCGGGCCCGCAGTCATTGCATGCCGGCGTCGCTATCACTGCCCTTCGGGTCGGGTGCCTTCTTAACCGGTCTCGCGACGGCACTCGGTCCCGGGTCCCGCCGCTACGCGTCGGCGCTATGCTGACCCTCCTGCGGGTGCCTCTTTCGCCGCGTCCGCAAGTGGTCTTCGCTTTCGCTCCGCCCACAGGCCCTCTCTTCCACAATTGTGAGACGCCTGTGAAAATGTCAGGCGGTTCTCGTATCATTGCCTGCATCACGTTCGCTCAGGTTTTGGCGCGTGCGGCCAGGGCCACACCGGGCTCTCGTGAACCGAGCCGCGCATCGTCTCGGGCTTGCGGCTTCGATCCCTCGCGCTAGAGCTTTGGTGCTCCTCGCCGGGGGCACTCGGGAAAGGGGCTCGCCTGCGGCGATCGCTATCACTGCCCCGTTCCCGGGTGCCGCTATTGAACCGGTCTCGTCGCTGCACTCGGACCCGCGTGCCCCTTCGGGTCGCTATGCTCACGCTCTCCGGGTGCCATTTTCCGATGAGGCGATGCGCCCTTGGGCGCACGCCTGATCGGGCCTGCGGCCTAAGGCAGATTGCGCTAGAAGCTGAGAGTAAGAGTGCAGGCTGGGTTTTTCCGTGACGGGTTACAAGCTGCGAGAGAGGCTCGCGGTGCCCGTCGCGGAGACCCGCGATGTCAAACCCTACTGCTCGCGCGCGCGCCGGCCAGGACCGGGCGAACCTCTATAACGAAATCACCGACAAGATCATCGCCGAGCTTGAGGCCGGACGCGTCCCCTGGGTTCAGCCCTGGGGTACGGCCGTGGCGAAAGCGCCGCTGACAATGCCGAAAAACGCATCGACTAACCGACAATACAGCGGTGTGAATATCCTTATCCTCTGGGGCGCCGTGATCGCGCGCGGATTTGGCGGTCAAAGTTGGCTCACATTTCGTCAGGCGCTCTCGCTTGGCGGCCACGTTCGCAATGGAGAGCGCGGCACCACAGTCGTCTATGCTGATCGTTTCGTGCCGGATGACGAAAAGCGCCGCGCCGCCGAGACCGGTGAAGACGCGCAGGCGATTCCATTCCTCAAACGATTTACCGTTTTCAACGTCGATCAGTGCGCAGATCTGCCTCACGAGATTGCCACCGCTGCGCCGCCACCGCCGGCTGGCCTGATTGAACCCACGGTTGACGCCCTGATCAAGGCCAGTGGAATTCCATTTCGAATTGGTGGAGATCGCGCATTCTACGCAACAGCCGAAGACTATGTTCAGGTCCCGCCGCCGCAGGCCTATTTCGAACCCATCAACTGGCACCGCACCGCGTTGCATGAACTCGGTCATGCGACCGGGCATCCCTCGCGCCTCAATCGCGACCAGAGCGGATCCTACGGTACGAAGAAGTATGCCTTCGAAGAGCTGGTCGCCGAATTGAGTTCCGCGTTCAGCTGCGCATCGCTCGGGATCGTCCCCACCGTGCGCCATGCCGACTATATCGGCTCCTGGCTGGAAGTCCTGCGCGAAGACAATCGCGCCATCGTGCGGGCCGCCTCGCAGGCCAGCAAGGCCGCGGACTATTTGCTCGGTTTCGTTCCCGGGTCCATTGAGCCCGCATCGCTGGATTCGGCTATCGCCGATCACGAGGCTGCGTGATGCCTGGCCTCGCGCGAGAGTAAGAGGAGGGGAGCTGTTTGCGACGGGTTGGAAGCCGAGAGAGAGTCTCACGGCCGCCCGTCGTGGAGAGCTAAAATGACGAAAGCCGTACAAAAGATCACGCTGTCGCCTTCCCGGGACATTCCCTTCAACAAGCTCGTGCTCAGCCAGTCGAACGTTCGCCGGGTCAAGGCCGGTGTCTCGATCGAGCAGCTAGCCGAGAGCATCGCGCAGCGGACGCTTCTGCAAAGTCTGAGTGTCCGGGCCGTTGTTGATGCAGATGGCAACGAGACCGGCATGTTCGAGGTGCCAGCGGGCGGCAGGCGCTATCGCGCTCTCGAACTCCTGGTGAAGCAAAAACGCATGTCAAAGACGCAGGCGGTACCGTGCGTTGTGCGTGAAGGGGGTATCGCCGCGGACGATTCGGTGGCGGAGAACGATGAGCGGGTCGGCCTGCATCCGCTCGATCAGTTTCGGGCCTTCCAGACACTCCGCGATCTCGGCATGAGCGAGGAAGACATTGCCGCCCGCCATTTCGTGAACCCTGCAATTGTCAAGCAGCGCCTGCGGCTGGCGTCGGTGTCGCCGAAGCTGCATGAGGTCTATGCCGAAGACGGCATGCCTCTCGAGCAGCTCATGGCGTTCTCGGTCACGGCCGATCACGCCCGCCAGGAGCAAGTCTGGGAGAATGTCAGCCGTTCCGGCTATGACGAGCCTTACCAGATCCGGCGCTTGCTCACCGAGAACACCGTACGCGCGTCCGATCGCCGCGCCCAATTTGTGGGCCTTGATGCCTATCAGAACGCGGGTGGCGGCGTTCTGCGGGATCTGTTCGAGCACGATGACGGCGGCTGGTTTCAGGACGTCGTGCTGCTCGACCGCCTCGTAACCGAAAAGCTCAAGGCCGAGGCTGAGACGATTGCGGCCGAAGGTTGGAAGTGGATATCGGTCGCCGTAGAGTTCCCCTACGGTCACACCCAAGGCCTAAGTGAAATCGAGGGCAGACCTGTCGATCTCTCGTCTCAGGAGCAGGCCACCATCGATGCGCTGAACGCCGAGCAGGCCAAGCTTGAGTCCGATTATCAGGACGCCGATGAATTGCCCGATGAGGTCGATCAGCGTCTCGGCGAAATCGAGTCGGCGCTGGCGGCATTCGAAGACCGGTCGATGCTTTACGAAGCGACCGAGATCGCCCGAGCTGGCGTCTTCATCAGCATCGATTCCGAAGGACGTCTCTCCGTGGACCGGGGCTACGTCCGGCCAGAGGACGAGGTGCCGGCAACGGATTCTGATGTCGGACATGACACCGACGTGTCGTCGACCAAAGGTCAAGAAGAGGGCCCTTCCCTCCAGCGCACGGTCATCGCGGTCGCGGGTGGTGCGTCCGATGCCGAGGATGATGATGAAGACGCGGCCAAGCCTCTGCCGGATCGGCTGATCACCGAGCTGACGGCGCATCGGACGCTGGCCTTGCGGGATGCGCTGGTAGAAAATCCTGCGATCGCGTTCCAGGCGGTCCTGCACAACTTCGTGCTGACGGCCTTTTACCGGTTCGCATCGTCTGGGAGCTGTCTTGAGATCGGCCTTCGCACGCCGAACTTTCCCGCTCAAGCTCCTGGGTTGAGAGAAAGCGTGTCTGCGAAGGCGGTCGAGGCGCGGCATGAGGCCTGGAAGGCACGATTGCCGAAGAGCGAAAACGATCTCTGGGATGCGCTCACGGCTCTTGATGGTGGTGCACAGGCATCGCTGTTCGCCCATTGTGCATCATTTGCCGTCAACGCCGTCTATGAGCCGGCGAATCGCTACAATCAGGGGCGCGTCTCCGCCAATGGCGTTCGCACGCGTCTCGACCAGGCTGAGGTGCTGGCCCGCGCGGTCGGGCTCGACATGGTGCAGGCCGGCTGGCGACCGACCGTCGACAACTATCTCGGCCGGGTCACCAAGCCGCGTATTCTGGAAGCGGTGCGGGAAGCGAAGGGCGAGCCGTCGGCCCAACTGATCGACCATCTGAAGAAGGCCGATATGGCCAAGGAGGCTGAGCGCCTTCTGGATGGCTCGGGTTGGTTGCCGGAGCCGCTGCGTCTCGTCGATCCCGATGCGGCGCCAGTGGGACAGGAGGGCGAAGCGGGCCCGCTGCCCGAATTCCTCGCCGACGATGAGGATCAGGAGAACGCCGGCGACGAAGATCCGCAACAGCTCGACGCGGCTGAGTGAAAACAGAAAGCGGGACGGCTCCGGCCGTCCTGCGGTTGCTTGGGGACCGGTGCTCAGCGCCGGTCCCCATTCTTATGGGCGAGGGCTCAGAGGGAGAGGCAGGCCGGGAAGGGTTTGAGCCGTTGGGGCGGAGGAGAGCGCCTGATGGTTCGACCCGTTCCTGCTCTCCGAAAGAAATCCTGCCATGACCGAATCTCTCGCGGGCGGCGCTGCCGCCGCGCCGCTCTCGATGCGCGCCGCTGCAACTTTCACCTCCGCCGCCGTCAGGGCTGCGCGACAGCTCCTGACCGAGCTCGAACGGGGCCGGCGCATCGATGCCGCTGTTTTGCGTAGCGCCATGGAAGCCGCCTTTGGCGCTTCGGACACAGCCGGCGTTTGGAACTGGAAAACCGCCTATGACGTCTGCGAGGCGGCAACCGTTCTGTTCCTTCGCAAGTTCGGCCCGGCCATGCGCGCCAAGGCCGGCTCGACCGTCGCCATGCTGCCGATGCTTGCGAAGGTCGCGAACTGCCTGCCGACCCACACGCGGCGGTCCGAGGACAGCCAGGCATTTCAGCAATTCTCGACGCCGATCCCGCTCGGGCTGGCGGCATGCGCCGCAGCGGGCATTACGCGGGCTGATCGTGTTCTTGAGCCATCGGCGGGCACCGGTTTGCTCGCCATCTTTGCCGAGCTCGCCGGCGGCGCCTTGGTGTTGAACGAGTTGGCCGAGGCCCGTGCGGAGCTGCTCGATCATCTATTTGCGGGTGTTGAGGTCACGCGGTTCGATGCTGCTCAGATCGATGACCACCTCGACGTGAGTGTCGCGCCGAGTGTCGTTCTGATGAACCCGCCGTTCTCCGCGCTGGCAAATGTCGATCGGCGGATGGCGGATGCGGCCCTCCGCCACATCGCTTCGGCGCTCGCGCGTCTTTGCGACGGTGGACGCCTTGTCGCCATCGCTGGCGCTAACCTCGCGCCGGATAACCCGGCATGGCGAGATGCCTTTGTAGGGCTCCAGGAACGCGGGCGGGTCGTGTTTTCTGCGGCTATCGACGGCAGCCTTTACGCCAAGCATGGCACTCGGGCGGAAACGAGGCTGCTTGTGATCGACAAGCTGCCCGCCGCAGATCCGAAAGCTTTTCCTGCCTCGCCAGGAATGGCGGCCGATGTCGCTGCCTTGCTTGGCTGGGTGAAGCAGCATGTGCCTCCACGGCTGCCCGTCGCCGCGCCATCGGAAATCGTTGCTATCGGCCGGTCAGCGATGTCGCCGTCGGTCGGCGCCATTGCACCGCGTTCACCGCTCTCTTCGATAAGCGCCGCGCCAGAAGGCCTCGAACTTGCGTATGAGACCATCGAATGGTCGTCGCCGGAAGGCACCCGACTGACCGATGCGCTTTACGAGGAGTATGGATTGCAGTCAATCCGTATTCCGGGATCGTGCGCACACCCTACAAAGCTCGTGCAATCCGCGGCGATGGCTTCCGTTGCGCCACCGAAGCCATCCTATCGTCCGCACCTGCCTTCGACTCTGTTGGCAGACGGAGTTCTGTCGGACGCTCAGCTCGAGAGCGTCATCTATGCCGGCGAGGCGCATTCCGAGTTTCTCGCGGGCTCCTGGACGGTCGACGCGACCTTTGATGTTTTAGCCGCCGCGCGCGACGACGCGGAAAATGCCGTCCGCTTTCGCCGCGGCTGGTTCTTGGGCGATGGCACCGGGGCGGGCAAGGGGCGGCAGGTCGCGGGGATCCTGCTCGACAACTGGCTCAAGGGCCGCCGCCGTGCGATCTGGATCAGCAAATCCGACAAGCTGATCGAGGACGCGCAGCGCGATTGGTCCGCGCTCGGCATGGAGCGCCTGCTGGTTACGCCTCTTTCTCGCTTTCGCCAGGGCACCCCGATCCGCCTCGCGGAAGGCCTCCTATTTACCACCTACGCTACGCTGCGCACCGATGAGCGCGGCGAAAAGCTTTCGCGCGTCAGGCAGATCGTCGAATGGTTGGGCTCGGACTTCGACGGAGTGATCATTTTCGACGAGAGCCACGCCATGCAGAATGCGGTCGGGTGCAAGGGCGAGCGCGGCGATCAGGCGGCCTCTCAGCAGGGGCGCGCGGGCTTGAGGCTTCAGCACGCCTTGCCGAATGCACGCGTGGTTTATGTGTCGGCGACGGGCGCCACCACGGTCCATAACCTCGCCTATGGCCAGCGCCTTGGCCTTTGGGGCGGCGCCGACTTCCCGTTTGCCACGCGTGCCGAGTTCGTCGAAGCCATAGAGGAGGGCGGCGTCGCGGCCATGGAGGTCCTGGCGCACGACCTCAAGGCGCTCGGCCTCTACGCAGCCCGCTCGCTCTCGTACGAGGGCGTCGCTTACGATCTCGTTGAGCACCAGCTGACGCCGGAGCAGGTTCGCATCTACGATGCCTATGCCGGTGCGTTCAGCGTCATCCATAACAACCTCGATGCGGCGATGCGAGCCGCCAACATCACCGGCGCAACGGGAACGCTGAACAGGCAAGCCAAGTCTGCGGCACGCTCCGCTTTCGAAAGCGCCAAGCAGCGCTTCTTCGGCCACCTCCTGACCTCGATGAAGACGCCGACGCTCATCCGATCGATCGAGAACGATCTTGAGGCCGGACACGCTGCGGTCATCCAGATCGTGTCGACGGGCGAAGCGCTGATGGAGCGCCGGCTCGCTGAGATCCCGACTGAAGAGTGGGGCGACATCCAAGTCGACATCACGCCGCGCGAGTATGTCCTCGACTACCTCGCTCATTCCTTCCCAGTCCAGCTCTACGAACCCTTCACCGACTCGGAAGGTAACCTCTGCTCCCGGCCTGTCTATCGCGACGGCCAGCCGGTCGAGAGCCGGGAAGCCGTCGCACGACGCGACCGCCTCATCGAGAAGCTTGCATCGCTACCGCCGGTACCCGGCGCGCTGGATCAAGTCGTCCAGCGCTTCGGCACCGACATGGTCGCCGAGGTCACCGGCCGCTCGCGCCGCATTGTGCGCAAGCGCGACCGGCTGGTGGTCGAAAACCGAGCCGGATCGGCCAACCTCGCGGAGACTTCGGCCTTCATGGATGACGTCAAGCGGATCCTTGTGTTCTCCGACGCGGGCGGCACAGGGAGGAGCTACCATGCCGAACTGTTGGCTCGGAATCGCCGCCTGCGGGTCCATTACCTGCTCGAGCCCGGCTGGAAGGCCGACGCCGCGATCCAGGGGCTCGGCCGGACCAACCGGACCAACCAGGCGCAGCCGCCTCTGTTTCGTCCGATTGCGACCGACGTGAAGGCCGAAAAGCGCTTCCTCAGCACCATTGCCCGCCGGCTCGACACGCTGGGGGCCATCACGCGCGGCCAACGCCAGACCGGGGGGCAGGGCCTGTTCCGGCCAGAGGACAACCTTGAAAGCCAGTACGGTCGTGATGCCTTGCGTCAGCTCTACATCCTGCTCGCGCGAGGCAAGGTCGACGGCTGCTCGCTTGGGAGGTTCGAGGATGCGACCGGTCTGAAGCTCATGGATGCCAATGGGCTCAGGGATGACCTGCCGCCGATCACGACCTTCCTCAACAGGTTGCTGGCGCTCACCATCGATCTGCAGAATGTCCTCTTCACCGCCTTCGAGCAGCTTTTGACCGCTCGGATCGAAGGCGCGGTTGCGTCCGGCACTTACGACCTCGGCCTGGAAACGCTGCGCGCTGAAAGCTTTGTCGTCACCGACCGGCGGACGATCTATGACCATCCGGGCACCGGCGCCGAAACCCGGCTGCTCACGGTCACCCAGCGCCAGCGCAATCATCCGGTGAGTCTGGATGACGCTCTTGCTCGTCTTTCCGATCGTCAGGCCGTCCTGTTGGTCAATGAGCGCTCGGGACGAGCCGCCGTGCAAGTGCCCGCGGCGAGCGTCATGCTCGACGACGGCGAGATCGAGCGGCGCGTCCGTCTGTTCCGGCCGATGGATCAGCACACGGTCCCCTTGACCACCATGGCCGAAAGTCATTGGGACGAAGCGGATCGTGAACGCTTTGCCTCGACCTGGCTGGCGGAGCTTGCCGAGGTGCCCGAGTTCACGGAAAGCACGATCCACGTCGTGGCGGGCTTGCTGCTCCCCATCTGGAAGCGGCTACCGAACGAATCGACCCGCGTCTATCGGCTTCAGACCGACGCGGGCGAACGCATCATCGGCCGCAAGGTCTCCGCCGCCTGGGTCGCAAGCGTCCTTGCGACGGACGCCCCTGCGCTGACACCGGCCGCTGCTTTTGCCGCACTGATGGAGGGACGGACCGTCCTCGATCTTGCGGAGGGGCTCCAGCTTCGCCGCGTCCGGGTGATGGGTGCATATCGCATCGAGCTGTCGGGATTCAACGACACGATGCGCGATCGCCTCCGTGCTTACGGCCTCTTTGGGGAGATCATCTCCTGGAAGCTGCGCATGTTCGTGCCCACGGATACGAGCGGCGTGGAGGTTCTATCCAAGGTGCTCGACACGTATCCGGTAGCGCGCATCGGCGGGCGGGAGGCCGCCTGATGTCCCGCGATGCTTCCGAACTGGCACACCGCCTCTCGCGCGAGGCTGAGGCGGTGTGCCGACACTATCTGTCCAATGGCAGGCGGGCGGGGCGGTACTGGCTGGTCGGCGACGTCCACAACACGCCGGGCCGCTCGTTGTTCGTGCGGCTGCACGAATCGCCGAAGGGACCCGCTGGGAAATGGACCGACGCCGCGACCGGAGAACATGGTGATCTCCTCGACATCATCCGCGAAAGTCTGGCCTTGCGAGACTTTCGCGAGGTCGCCGAGGAGGCGAGGCGGTTTCTAAAGCTGCCTCGTTCAGAACTGCAATTCGCTCCGAAACCCATTCGTTCAGTCGCGCCAGCCGGATCGCAGGAAGCCGCTCGTCGGCTCTTTGCGATATCAAGCCCGATTGAAGGGACGCTAGCCGAGACGTACTTGCAAGGCCGCGAAATAGGCCAAATCCATCATGGTGGCAGCCTTCGCTTCCACCCGCGTTGTTACTACCGACCGGACGAGCATTTGCCGAGCGAAACATGGCCGGCGATGATAGGCTCGGTCACGGACCTCGAGGGACGGATCACCGGCGTGCATCGCACCTGGCTAGATCCACACGGCTTTGATCGCGTGCGGCTCGGCAAGGCCCCGATCGACACGCCACGACGGGCCATGGGCGACCTGCTTGGTAACGCCGTTCGCTTCGGCGTGGTGGACGACGTGCTCGCTGCGGGCGAGGGGATCGAGACCATGCTTTCGCTTCGCTACGTGCTGCCAACCTTGCCCATGACCGCTGCGCTCTCGGCCAATCACCTCTCAGCCATGTTGCTGCCGTCTGGCCTACGCCGACTCTATATCGCTCGTGACGCAGATGCCGCCGGAGATGCCGTACAGGCTATTCTCACCCAGCGCGCAGAAGCCGCCGGCATCGAAGCGATCGGATTGTCGCCCCGGCTAGGCGACTTCAACGAAGATCTGCACATCTTCGGCCTCGAGGCCCTTCGAGCAGCGTTGCTACTTCAACTCGCACCGGAGGACGTCGTCCGTTTCCTGCATTTGTCGATGGCAACTGCGGAATAGCCTCGGCATTTCGATGGGCGTCGACAGGTCGGTCGCGGTGCGGCCACTGCCGGAAGAGGACGCAACCACGGCCTTCTAGAGGGCGATCGGACGGCAGGCGGCTCGGGCCGGCAATGGCTGTGTCCGGCTATTTTCCGCCGCGCGCCGGCGACGAGAAGACATATTAGCCACATGGCGAGCGCGCTTTGCATCGCGAAGCAAAATAGCCGGACTCCGCCATCCTCCGCTGCGCTTCGGCCCTCCGCTTCCGCCTACGCGGGGCTTCGGCGGACAAGCCGCTCCGGGTTCTGGCCCGTTCAGCCTGCCGTTTGAGTGATCGCCACGAAGGCCGCGATGGTCGCGGCCGATCCGGCAAAGGATCGCCTCCATGACCGACCACGATGACATCGAACCGCCGCACGCCGCATCTGCGACCGAACACGTTCTTACCGAATTGCAGCTCTTCGGGTACCGTCCCTTCGACGACCAGCCCGATCCGCGGCCGCTTCCCGAGGGCAGGATCGTTACCGGTGCCGTCGCTGATATCTTCGATGCCCTGGTCGCCACGTTGAGCGACACTCGGCTCGAGCCGGACCTCGACGATCTGCTCTGGTCGACTGTCAACCTGTTCCATCGTGCCGTAGACCGCATCGAACGCCAACTTGACGACAACGAAAAGGCGCAGCAAAAAAGCCAGCGCGAGCAGGACGGCTCCGAAGTGCGATCCGTCGAACTCGAACGCATCACGGCGGAAGGCATCACGCTGATTGAGCGCCGCAACTGCCTGGAGCTCTTCCGTGACCAGGCCATAGAGCGCTTCGAGGCTCATACCCGCTCATTCTGGCGCCCTCGATCGGGATCGCTGGTGAACCACCGCACGTTGACCGCAGCGATGATCGACTCCCGCGACTTCATCGCAGCCAAGCGCCGCGCCGAGACCGAGGTCATGCTGCCCGCTGGTCCGAAGATCGCGCTCACCGGAGGGCTTGACTTCAACGACCACCACCTCATCTGGGATCGTCTCGACAAGGTTCATGCCAAGCATCCCGACATGGTCCTGCTCCATGGCGGCTCCCCGAAGGGTGCCGAGCTGATCGCCTGCAAATGGGCGACCACCCGCAAGGTAGCTCAGATCGCTTTCAAGCCGGACTGGACGAAGCATGCCAAGGCCGCGCCCTTCAAGCGCAACGACGCCATGCTCGAACTCCTGCCGATCGGCGTCATGCACTTCCCGGGCACGGGAATTCAGGACAACCTCGCGGACAAGGCGAAGCGGCTCGGCATCCCCGTTTGGAGGTTCGGCGGCGCGTGAGCGCCGTCTTCTCGACTCCGAGCCTTCGAGGCGGAATGGTTCACGCCGCAACTCCGCCTCGTTTCAGTCTAATATCCAGAGTTGCGCCGTGGTGGTGGTGGAAGGCGCCACTGGTACATCTATGCACATGGAGCCACCACCATGCTCGCTATTGGGCTTGTTCTCAACACACTCGGCATCGGTCTATTCTGCTGGGCGATTTTCGTGCTCGCAGTGTATGCCCTGCCGTTTTTGTCGCACTGAGTATCGGGATGACGGCGTATCAGAGCGGCGCCGGCCTCGCTGGCGCCCTGCTTATCGCCACGGCCGGCGGTGCGCTGACGCTCGTGGTCGGCCAGATCGCCTTTGCTGCTACTCGGTCCTCCGCCTTGCGTAGCGCGATCGCGACAGCATTCACTGTCCCCGCCGCCGTCGCCAGCTATCATGTGGTGTTCGCGGTGTCCGATATCGGAGTGCCCTCGCTGGCTTGGCGTGAAGTCTTCGCTTGCCTCGGCGCAGTTTGCATTGGCCTTACGTCATGGACGCGCTTGATGGTTTTAGCGAAGCCCCGCCAGTTCGAGCCGGGTGGGGTGGTGGAGAACCCGTCCTAGTCCGTTCTTACGGCCGCATGGCCTGAGGGGATGACCGTTTTCCGCCTTCATCGTCGAGCACGTTGGCGTAGATCGGCGCGTTGAAGGAAGCCCGATCGAACCTGAGCGCGAGAGAGGCGGTCCTCCTCGGAACTCCTCGATCAAGCCGCCGGCGTTCGGTCTGGCCCACGCAGCTGCGGCAGAGCGATATTACCTCGATCGGTTCTTGGGGGACGATGCCGCCCTTTGCAGGAGATTATTTCTCTTTGCGCGCTGAATCGTTCCGACCTCTTGTTCATCAAAATCGAGATAGCCACGCTTCTCCAGAGATTGTGGTTCAGCACGCGGACGCACGTGGCCTCGTTGATGGCTTGATCTGGCCGAAGACCGGCTTCGCCTCGATCGTCTGAGCCGCAACGCCGTTGATGCGACTTTCTTCCCCTGGGCTTCGCCCATTCCTCGCGAGACAAGAAAGTCGCCACAACGACGTCCTCCGCTGCGCTCCGGCCCGCGAGCGGGTGCGTCGCCGATCGTCTTCGGCCCTAGATCGCCATCGAGGCCGCGGTGGTCGCGGGCTCGAAACACAACAGGAGAAGTGACATGGCTAACATCGGTTCTTTCAAGAAGGTCGGCAACGAATTCCAGGGCGAGATCGTGACCCTGAGCCTGAAGGCCAAGGGCGTCCGCATCGTCGCCGAGACCAACCGCTCCAATGACAACGCCCCCAGCCACCGCATCTATGTGGGCCGGGCGGAGATCGGCGCAGCCTGGTCAAAGCGTTCCGAGGAAGGCCGCGACTACCTCTCGCTCAAGCTGGACGACCCCTCGTTCAACGCGCCGATCTACGCGAACCTGTTCGATGACGAAGGCGGTGAAGGCTACACCTTGCTCTGGTCGCGGCCGCGCAAGACCGGCGAGTAAGAGCGCCCCACCAAGCCCCGTCCGACCAAATCGGGCGGGGCTTCTAAAAGCCCGCCTACAGTCTTTACGTCGTGCACCGAAGAATGCATCCGCGCTTAGGATCGATCCATCGTCGCCAACAAGACCTCAGCGTACTGTTCTGCGCCGGCCTTCACCCAAGCGTCGGTGACAGCGCAGGCCCAGGCGAGGCAAGCCAGAACGTCAAAAATAATCGAGCCCCAGATTGCGGAATTGGCCGCCTCACGGAGCTGCGTCACGAAGGGCCGGACGTCGCCGAGAGTGTGTGGCCAGGACTCGATCTGCAGCCCTATGGACGCCAGCGAGGCAAGCAAGGCGATGACGGCGCCGACAAGACCAAATGCCTTCATTCCTCGCATATTGCGCCGAAAGCCGTATTGAGCGTTTTCCTTGTCAACCAGCGACGCCTTCCCGCGGACATGCTCTTTCAACCATTTGATAGCCGAGGCGTAGGCTGCATCAGCCGCATCTGGGTTCGAGCGCTCAGCGGCCGGAGAAGGCAGCACCAGATTGGGAGCGTGATGCCCGAGGTAACGGTGATACCGATCTCTCGTGTGGGCATCGAGCCGGCTCGCGTGACGCAGCAGATAGGTGGTCGGCCAACCACCCCATTCCTGCAGCACGCGCTGCTCGACCTGCTTCCCACGGCTACGGGCGATTGAGCTCAGCCAATACAACAGGCCGCATGATGTCGCGATCGTCAGCAATGTCGAGCCGAGATGGGAGGTCAGGAGCTCGGGAAACCAGGCCAGTGCCGTCAACAACGGCGCGAAGATCGTCAAGAGAGCAGGAAACAGCCGCGCCTGTCGGCTGTAGCTGTCGAAAAGGTTTTTGAGGTCCTCCATGTCGGCTCAGGCCTCCTGGTCTTCCGGATAAGCCACGGGAATAGCGGCCGACCAGCCGCGGTTCGGGGCTCCCTTGTGCGTCCGCTTGCCCTGGCCTTCTGTGGTAAGCACCTTTCCGCCGCGATGAATCATCGCTCGGACAACCGACTTCCGTGGGTGGTCAGGGTCGGCGTCGGCGGAGCTTATGATGGCAGTGAAGGTGCTCGGCTGACCTCTTGCGGGGAAACGTGGTCCCAGAAGCTCATCAAGAAGCTGCGTCGTTACATTGTACCGCCCACCGTGGTGCGGCACTTGAAACCGATCGATGCCGGGCAGGACAAGACCGACATAGGGTGCATAGTCGATGACCTCCCTCAAGCCAGAGCGGCCGGTATCGGCGTGAGCATAATGCGCTCGCCGTTGAGCTGGGCATATTGAACCACGCTCATCTCGTTCTCGGCGCTGGTGTCTGAGCCTGGAAAATATTCGTCGGCCCAAGCGGCGCGCACCAGTGCGGTTGCCTGGCGCGCAGCGTCGGCGATGAAGCTGGTGGCCTTCGCGAGCAGGCCATCCTCGGCACCTTCAGGCGTTTTGTTCGACTCGACGACCAGGTCCTTGAAGCGCGGCGGCGTCGGCGCCATCACATGGAAGGCGCCGATGAGCGCGCCCTGGAACGGCTCATAGATCGGGATGCCGCGCTTCGTCGCGATATCCTCGAGTGCGGCGAGATTGCTGTAAGAAGAGCGAAGGCGGCCGCGGAGACGGTCGACATCGGTGTAGGTCGGAAAGCGCGGCAGCAATTCCTGGGCGTACATCCACGGCCGCAGCATCCAGAGAGCGCCGACATCGAAGCTCTCGAGCACGGACTGCAGCCTGCCGGCATGGTCGCCGTCATTATGGGTGCAGACGACGTTGTCGATGAAGGTGGGATTGCCGTAATACTTGTTGATGTGGTCGACAACGGACTGCCCGGTCTTCTGATAGCCGCCATCGACCACGTGGATGTAGGTCTCCCCGCCGAGCTGGTAGCGCAGGCAGATGGCGTCGCCGCTGTCTTTGGCTCCGACGTCTAAAAAATCGATCTCAAAAAGATCCGGCAAAGGAACCTCCGCGGCTGTGGACAGCCGGTCGCTGGAACAGCCGCCGCGCTGCTATCGGGAACTCTTATAGGGTATAATCAGCCAACCTTTCTTGCTTTGCGCAAAATTATGCGATAAAAATCGTGTTATGTGCACGAATCGAGGAACCGCATGATTGCTCCCCTTCGTCTCCGGCTGCGCCGCGTGTTGCCGAGCTCTTTGATCCTTGATCTCGAGGATCGCATCAAAGCCGATGCGCTACACGCGCATGAAGTCGTCCGCGACGGCTTTGATGGGCTGACACCTCTGCGCGCCCGCGCCATTGAAGGCCAGGCCCGTTTCCGCGTCTGTGAACAGGGCTTCGAGGAAGTCTGCGCCGAGCATGGCGGACATTTGCTCGAAGGCGGCGTCATCCCGAAGACGGATTTGCGCGTGCATCAGCCGTTCATGCGCTTCGAGCATGAAGGGCAGGGCGTGATCCTCGCTCTGGCCAGCATGCCGGAGAGCGGCAAGTTGCCGGCGAAGAACAAGTCACGCCTGGCAGGCGTGACGGTCAATTACGAGCTCTCGCTGCGGCTGGCTTTCGACGGTAAGGGGCCGAAGATCAGCGACATCTTTGTCACCCTATTGGTTGCCCGTGACCGTGAGCGCGCCGGCAAGATCGCGGAGATCGCGGTCGGCGTGATCGAGTCCAACTACGAGGGATTTCTTTACTACGAAACCGTAGACTCGTTCCTCTTAGGTGACGGGGATGTGGAACCCGATGCTCCGGCGCCGACGCCCATTGCGCCGCCGACGGTTGACCAACCGAAGGTTACGTTGAAGAAGGGTGTGAAACCGTTTGTGCCACCTGAGGCACCGGCGGCCAAGAGCGAGGAGGGTGATGCCCAAGGCTGATTTCTCCTTCGGGCAAAAGCAACGATCGACATTGGTGAATACATGCGAGTAGGGACCCCCGGATTCGTGCCGGCGCGTCTGACCGAAATTCGGGCAGCGCGGCGGCTAACAAGTATGTCCGCGTTGGCGCGACGGCTTGGCGTTAATTCGAGCAGCGTCACGCGCTGGGAAGACGGCACAAGCGCGCCGGACGCCGACGCCATGGCCGCGTTGACGGAGACGCTCCAGGTTCGCCGGGAATTTTTCCTTCGTCCAACCTACGAGAACGACAACGCTCTCTTCTACCGCTCGTTGTCCTCGACGCTTGTTCGTGACATCAATTACCAAGAGTCGCAGCTGCGATGGTTGCAGGAAATTAGTTCGATCCTGCAGCACTATGTCGACTTCCCGGCGGTCGATATCCCTGATGTGCTTGCTGGCGCAAGCTACAAGCAGCTGCGCGACGAAGATATCGAACGTATCGCGCTTGATCTGCGCCGACATTGGAAGATAGGCGATGGGCCATGCACGGATATGATCGCTTTGCTGGAACGGATCGGGGTTATCGTCGGCTCGATCGAGATGGGCACCGCTAAGCTTGATGGCGTTTGCACCTGGTCTGCGTCGGAGGGACGGCCGCATATACTTTTGGCGACCGATAAGATGTCATTTCCGCGCCGGCAGATGGATGCTGCTCACGAGCTAGCGCATGCCGTTCTGCACAGGCACGTCTCTCCCGAAGAGTTGCGCATGGATCTCAAACAGATCGAAGTGCAGGCTTTCCGTCTCGCAAGCGCATTTCTGTTGCCATCGACGACCTACCCGCGCGAAGTAAAGCGCCCGTCGCTCGCTGTGCTGGAGACCTTGAAGGAGAGATGGCGCGTTTCCATCAAGGCACAGATCAAACGCCTCAAAGATCTCGAACTTATCCCCGAAGGCTATGACGTAGATCTGTACAAGCTCTATTCCGCTAAAGGCTGGAATCGAGAAGAGCCACTTGATGATGCCTGGCCGCTCACAGAGCCGCGCATGCTCGCAAACGCTTTGAATCTGATCGCCGATGCAGGCGTTCGCACAAAGGCGGATTTGCTTGCAGTCGAATTCACGATGTCGGCTGGTGACGTTGAAAACCTCACCTCGCTTCCGCCGGGCTGGTTTTCTACGCCTGCGGCTGAAGTCGTTCAGCTCAAAGCGTCAGCTAATCGCGAAGCCACGTTCGAGCGAGGGCAAGGCATCGTCGTCCCCTTTGCACGGAAGTAAATCTCAGCCGATCAATGAGTACACACTCTCGCTAGCTCCATGTCGCGCTTCCATGCGCTACACTGCTTTTGTACCCCGTCGCTAACACGTTCAAGCTGTTCCGAAGCGACATAGTGGGTGGCTGAAAAGAATCATCGTCGTTTGCCCAGTCTTGGTCGCTCGTCTCGTGCCTCATCATCGGGCAGGACTAGATCGACATGACTAACGCCCAACGTGCTGGCGAGCTCGAATAGAGTGACGACAGTTGGATTGCGACGGCCACGCTCTAGGTCACTAATATACTGCTGGGTGAATCCGGACACTTCGGCGAATTTCTCCTGCGTGAAGCGCTTCTGCTTCCGCAGTCTAGCGAAATTCCGACCGACCAACTTGCGCATGTCCATCGGCGCAAATTGCGTCTTTACATACTATGAGGTTTATCTCCTATAGTATGTATTCCGGCTTACCTGCTGGCCGGCCAATCCGCTGAGGCTAAAATGAGACGTGCGGACATTGTCGGCCAGCCAGAGATTGGAATCGTTCGCTGTTTGTTGGGACGCCTATGACGAAACCGCAACTAGATCCTGACGTCGAGGATGTCGCGCCAATCGAGCCGGCGCTGACGGCGTATGACGAACAGCATGTTGTCACGTATGTTCGCCTTCTGCAGGCGGAGGGCGAAGGAGCGGACTGGCGCGAAGTTGCTCAAGTGGTCTTGCATATTGACCCCGAGCGAGAGCCGGACCGTGCGCGGAGCGCATCTCAGAGTCACCTTGCGCGGGCCAAATGGTTGACCGAGCAGGGGCGCCTATTACGTGGTACCGGCTCCAAATAGAAGAAAATCACCGGCTGGCGACTCGCAGGCAGAACTATTTTCTTTTGCGGATCGGCGGTCATTCCGGTGAACCACGTGGTGCCAAACTAGGGTCTTCCTACAACCGCTTCGTTCATACCTATTGCGGCGCAATCGTTGTTAGCTGTGTGTAATGGGGCGGAAACAATGCCTGAATTCGACTGGC
Organism: Bradyrhizobium sp. CCGE-LA001; assembly: GCF_000296215.2. Lineage (NCBI taxonomy): Bacteria > Pseudomonadati > Pseudomonadota > Alphaproteobacteria > Hyphomicrobiales > Nitrobacteraceae > Bradyrhizobium > Bradyrhizobium sp. CCGE-LA001. Next base: position 1,718,800 of record NZ_CP013949.1, read on the forward strand.
GGTCGCCGGATTCCTACAAGAGCCTACAAGACGCGGAATGTCTCCGCCGCAACGCCGACTATCGACGCGACTTTGAAGCGATGGTCGCTAGCAGTCCCGATGGCGAAGTGAAACCAGAGTTCAGGAGGAAGTGGGGCCTCTGCTTTCGCCCATGACCCGCAGAGGTCCTTTGACGAGCAAACGATCTTTTGGGCGCCTGAGGTTCTAGCGGCGGTCGTTCCCGTCAAGATCTCAGTGGCCGACACCGGCATTGCGCCGTCTCAGCCACTGCTCGACCTTACAGCTGGCCAGGTGCGCCGCGCCGTCGACGGCTGGCATGCCGTGCTGCGCATCGGTGCAGTCGATCACCGTGTTTGGTCCAAAGAGCCGCCAGTGCTTGGCGCGTCATACGCAGCCGAACTGCCGTTTGATGGCGATTTCGGCGCACGTGCCTATGCAGCCCGACGGCTGTGGCGCGCGATGAATGGTCGCGCGCCAGGTCCTGCCTTTCATCAACTATCTAGACAGCGGCGCGAACGCCTGAGCGCCGCGATCCGTGCGCTCGATGCGCACAGCGCCGGCGGCGGTTATCGCGTTATCGCCGAAGCGCTATTCGGCAAAAAGCGCATCCCCGATCGCGCCTGGAAGACGCATGATCTGCGCAATCGAACAATCCGCTTGGTGCAGGGCGGCCTCGCTTTGATGCGCGGTGGTTACCGCAAACTCCTGCGGCCCCTGCGCAAGGACTAGTAGCGCAGTCCCACGGGTGCCGAAAATCGCCCCCTCCATATTCGGCATCCCCCTCCGATATCGCGCTTCTCCATGATGACCGCACACACGCCGGTCTAGCCAAGCGTGGTGCGCTGTCCTCCTGGAGTTCTCAAATGCCCGATCCCATGGCCGGTCTTCCCCCGCGATTCCTGCGTACACCAGAGGCTGCGCGCTATCTTGGCCTGTCCGGCCGCACGCTGGAGAAGCACCGCACATACGGTACTGGACCGACGTATCGGAAGATCGGCGGTCGTGTCGTCTACGCCGTCGATGACCTGAAAGCATGGGCCGACCGGGGCGCCAAGACATCGACCTCCGACCCCGGGAAGGGGACGGTGCTGCCGGCCAAGAAGCATCCGGCGCTGCGCCCGTATGCGGGCCAGGAACGTCGCTGATCGTCGTGCAAGAGCAGTGATCATGCGGCGCAAACAGCATTTCGAGCGCGATCAGCTCGAGCTTTTTCGGGCGCTGCCCGGAGATCTTGCGCCCCGCGACGCGCAGGATCTGATGGCATATCCGTTCTTCTCGCTCGCAAAGACCAAGCGGATCGTGCCGATCGATTTCCGCGCGGGTGCGGTCGCAATTCGTGTCGAAGCCGTGCCGGAACACGGCATGGCGACCATCTGGGATGCAGACGTTCTGATCTGGGCGGCGTCTCAGATCGTCGAAGCCCGCGATGCCGGCCTGAAGACGTCACGCTTAATGGCTGCAACGCCTTACGAGATTTTGACGTTCGTGGGCCGCGGCACCAGCGCACGCGACTATGACCGCCTGAAGGCTGGTCTCGACAGACTTCAGTCGACGACCGTGCTGACGTCGATCCGTCAGCCGACAGAGCGGCGACGGCATCGCTTCTCCTGGATCAACGAGTGGAAGGAGACGGCCGATGCAAATGGTCGTCCATTTGGGATCGAGCTGATCCTGCCTGATTGGTTCTATGCAGGTGTTATCGATGACGCGCTCGTGCTGACGATCGACCGCGCTTACTTCGACCTGACGGGTGGACTTGAGCGCTGGCTTTACCGCCTCGTGCGCAAGCACGGCGGACGCCAGGAAGGCGGCTGGAGCTTTGACCTTGTGCATCTCCATGCCAAGTCCGGCATCCTCTCGCCGCTCAAGCACTTCGCTTATGACGTACGTCAGATCGTCCAGCGCCAGACACTGCCTGGCTATCAGCTCGTGCTCACGCGCGACCCGAACGGCATCGACCGGCTGAACTTCACGCCAACGCCTGTTGCTTCCTTAACGTCACGCCTGCGCCGGCGCGGTCTCATCCAAATTCGAAAGGACAACCTGTGAATCAGCTCGTGCTATCGGGGACCGCAACCCTCGTGCTATCGGGGACCCAATCCTCGTGCTATCGGGGACCGGAATCGAGCTTAAGGGCTTGTTTCTCCGCGCTTTCCGGCCGCTCTAACTTTACTAACATACTGACACTAACTTCTTGTTGTGAATCAGTACGTTGTGAACAAGTCGGCCGCGCGTGCAACGAGGATGCCTCATGCATCCACTCTCTCACGCGCAAGGCTTCGCTGCAATACGATTGTTGTCGCCAATGCACGCGCGCCAACGCGATCGCGCGCAAGTCTGCGCGATCACTGACGTCAACATCATCGCCTGATGCGCGTCACATCCTTTTGCAGCCACTCGCTCGTCGAGGAGAACTCGCTAACATCCGTGGTTGGCACGACGGCCACCACAAGCCGGAATCTGAGGAAAGGGCGGTCAGGCTAACCAGCGCCGTGCTTGATGGCTTCAAATGCCGTCATGAAGCCGCCGGCAAGAAAAGTTGCGATCTCACCCGCATCCCCGTCTCCCCGGGAGACGCTGCTCCGCCGTGGCGGAAGGAAAAGGCGCGCGTGGAAGCGGCCGGGTCGCGGAGGCCCTTACATCGCCGCAGCGACCCGGCCGCGCTTGCCGCCGGCGCCAAACCGGAACGTCGTGCCACTGCTCCAGATCTTGTGCAGCAGCACGGCGAGCGCGCGCGCCACTGCCGTCGCCGCGCGCTTCAGACCCTTCTTCCTGGCGAGCCGCAGGCCCCACAGCCGCAGCTTAAAGTTCTTCGGGATGCGCGTCAGGATCGCGATCGCGGCCTCGTACAGCATCGCTCGCGTCAGCTCATCGCCGCATTTGGAGATGCTGCCGATCCGGTCGGTTTGCCCGGATTGGTAGCGCCGCGGCGTCAGGCCGAAATGGGCGCCGACATTGGTCGACTTCCTGAATCGGGCCGGATCATCGACGGTGGCGCGGAACGTCAGCGCCACCAGCGCGCCGACACCGGGTACCGTCATCATCCGCCGCACGGCGCTGTCGCTGCGCGCCGCCGCCAGCGCGAGGCGCTGCAGCTTTGCCAGCTGCAGCCGCATTGCGCCGCGGGCGTCCAAGAGCGGCGTGACGATGGCCTCCAGTTCCTTCTTCCCGGCCATGATCTCGCGCACCCGCGCGTCAAAGCGGCCGACCGAGATCTCGCCGACCTTGAGGCCAAACGGACGCAACAGGCCGCGGATCATGTTCTCCATGTCGAGCACCTTGCCGAGCAGCGCCTTGCGTCCCACGAGCAGCGCCCGCAGCGTTTGCGCGCCTTCCGATTTGACATGGACCGCACGGAACCAGCCGGTCCGCATCATCTGCGCGATGCCCCTGGCGTCGTTGCGATCGGTCTTGTTCAGCATCGCATTCAGCGCCGCCTTGGCATGCCGGGTCTCGATGCAGATCACGGGCAGGCCCTTTTCGGAAAGCGCCGTGAACAGCCAGGCGCTGTACGAGAAGGCTTCCAGGCCGACACGCTTCAGGTGGATGCCCCATTCCGCCAGAAACAGCTCGATCGCGTCCGGATCGGTCTCGAGTTTCGCTTCCCGGACGACCTGGCCATCGCCGTCCACCACGCAAATGTTGGTCGCCTCCAGCGACACGTCGAGCCCTGCATAGAAGTCCATCATTCGCCTCCACCGCCGACCGCCGGACCGCACCGCGCGTTCCGTTCGCGAATCGTTGCGAGGCATTTTCGCTGCAGTTCGGCCGGCGAGGGGGCACCGGTCAGTACCCCGGCTAACCAGAAATCCTTCGGATTTCTTCTAACGGACCAGGCGGAAAGCCGCGTTGGCGGCGTCCGAAAACGGCGGTCCTTCAGACTAGCTCGCCCTTGCGGGCCACGCACACTCTCCGCCGAGCCTCAAGCACACGGCTACCAGCTCCACCGTCAGGGAGCCGCCGCATGAGCGATCTCACGGAAGTGGAAGTGTTGTGGCTCGAGAAGCGGATTGAAAACCGCGTTCGGTTCGGTCGCGTTGTCGAGGAACGCAAGATCGATCGCCACCGGCGTGTCCTGTCATTTGCGCCCGGCAGCATCTTTGCCTTCGTACGTTGGACGTCCAACGACTATGGAACGGTCATTTCGCGGATCGACATACTGCGCGCCGTCGGGCCTGGACAGCGCTGCTCGACCGTGCCGTATGTGAAACCAGGCGGGGAGATTTTGCTGCGGCTGTCAGGTTGGCCGAAGGTCGAGCGCGTGCTGCAGATGATCGATGCCGTTGAGGCACTCGGTATCGATCCCGTCGACGTCGCGCCTGATCATTGGCATCACGCTCATAACCGCCTGTCCGTCAATGAAAACCCGCGCCAATATACGAAAGCGCGCCACCAGGCCTGGCTTCATCGCCAAAAGGTGATGCGATGACGGGCCGCCTAGTGGTGCTGGCCGCTGCGTTTGGGGTCGCTGCCGCGCTCGTCGCGACGATCGTTCTGGAGCCGCTTCCGCTTTACATCTGGAACGCATCTGCGAGCGTGCCGATCGGTCTCTACAGCCTCCGACCGGCGGACCACTTCCAAGTCACTGAATTGGTCGCCGTGCAGCCGCCGGAGCCGCTCGCGACCTTCCTCGACCTTAACGGCTATTTGCCCATTGGCGTCCCCATGCTCAAACGAGTTCTGGCTCTGCCCGGGCAGACGGTTTGCAGAAGCGGGCTCGCGATCTCGGTCGACGAAGTGGCGGTGGGCGAGGCGCAGGATCGCGACAGACGCGGCCGGCCGCTGCCGAAGTGGCAGGGCTGCCGCGTCGTCGGTGACGACGAGCTCTTTCTGATGAACTGGCAGTCTCACGACTCTCTGGATGGCCGATATTTTGGATTCTTACCGGCATCTAGCGTGATCGGCCGTGCGCTGCCGGTGTGGACGTTGGAGGAGTGATCGTGCGTGTTAGACGCTCTTGCTCCAGCATTTCTCTGTTCGATCGATCGCGGGGCCATTCCTCCGTCACGACCAACGCTTGCAGGGCCGACGCGCGCCGCGGCGGTCAAGGGCGGCCGCATGGCCGGCGCGAAGCGGCTTTGACCTGGACGGGCGCGAGCACGACGGCGTGCTTGGCTCGGTCGGGCGTGCGAGTTTGGGCTGTCGTGTCGCTGCTGCTTGTTTTCGCTGCGTCGGACCGTGATGCTCTAGCCGAGAGTGGATCAGTGTTGGCTCAAGCGGTTGCTCCGGCAAGCAACCCGTTTGCAGTTTTCGTCGACGAAGCCTCGAAGCGTTTTGCAATTCCGGTGAACTGGATCAGTTCGGTCATTAACGTCGAAAGCGCTAGAGACGTGCACGCCAAGTCGCCCAAAGGCGCAATGGGCCTAATGCAGATCATGCCGGCGACTTGGGCGGAACTTCGCGAGCGCTACAATCTCGGGAACGACCCCTACGACCCGCGCTACAACATTCTGGCCGGCACGGCTTACTTACGCGAACTGCTCGACCGGTACGGCTCGCCTGGCGTGTTTGCCGCGTACAACGCGGGACCATCTCGCTATGAAGAGCATCTCGCGGGCGGCTCTCTGCCAGAGGAGACGCGAGCCTACGTCGCGAAGCTTGCAAATCTACTGGGCATCGAATTGCCGCCGAGATGGACGTCCAGCGGACAGTCAGCAGCAGCTGCAACGCTATTCGTTACGCGATCCGGTCTCATGAAAACACGCGTTCGGTTGCCGGCGCTCATGCCGTCGGGCGGCGTCACAACTGCAATCTCTGCGCCCGATGTTTCGCCCATGGTCCCCCGGCCTATTGGCGTGTTCGTCCCTCGATCGGATGCGGGAGTATCGCAATGACCAAGTGCGCGGGTTCGCAAGTCTTCGTGTGCTTCACCAAGCAGGTGCCGCGTGTTGATGGCGTATGGGCGATGCCTTCGGCCCGCGCTCTACTCGTCGCTTCGCTCCTCACCGAGCCACCCTTCGGGTGTCTCGGCCCTTCGGGTAACGATCGCTATCGCAAGCGCTCGGAACCAGTGGCGGCTTCGCGAGCCGGCTGCCGAGTCGCGACGGCTCTTTCGGGATCCGGCGACTGGGAGACCACGACGGCAGGACGGCGAGATAAAAGGGGCTCGCCGCTAGAACCGCAAGCCATTGACATGGCTTGGGTTCCGGCGTGCCGGCCGGTCGGGGCGCGTGCCGCGCCTTGCATTTTGACGAATGTAATCAAGGGCCTTTTTGGCACCATATGCGCTTTTGATCGTTGGGAGGCCCGGCCATGACCGCAGGCGACAGCGATCTGCGTGTTCGGCCCGGACGCATCCGCAGTACCCGCGCGCCGAAGCAAAAGACCTTCTTCAACCAGGTGCTACGTGCTGCGAAGAAAGCCGGACACACCTCGGGGCAGGCCGCGGCTGGCAGAAGTTCTGCTGCTTATGGGCGCTCGACGTTTGGCCGCGGCCGGCTCGCCTTCAGTCGCAGCCGGATGTTCAGCCCGACACGCCGCGTCGTTGTGAAGGCCCGTGTTGTCCGACACAAAGGAAGAGCGTTCCGCTCGGCACCACTCACTGCCCACCTCTCATATCTGAAGCGCGACGGGGTGACGCAAAGCGGCGAGCGCGCCGAGATGTTCGATGCCGGCGGCGACCGTGCCGACGGCGCTGCCTTCGCAGAGCGCTGTAAGGACGACCGCCACCATTTCCGGTTCATCGTCTCGCCTGAGGAAGCTGGCGAGATGACCGACCTCAAAGCCTTCACGCGCGATCTCGCCCGACAGATGGCGGTCGACTTCGGCACGCGGCTCGATTGGGTGGCCGTCGATCACTGGAATACGGACAATCCTCACGTCCATCTTCTCGTTAGGGGAGTCGATGAGGAAGGGGCGGATCTCGTGATCTCCCGCGACTACATCAGCCGCGGCCTGCGTTCACGCGCCGAGGAACTGGTCGCCATCGAACTTGGGCCAAAGCCGGAGCATGAAATCCGCAATTCGCTGGAGAGGGAAGTCGCGGCGGAACGATGGACGCGGCTCGATCGGGAGATCCGGCTGGCGGCAGATGAGACCGGCTATATCGATCTTCGCCCAGACAATCCCGGCAACTCCGAACCTGAAATCCGGCGACTGATGGTTGGCCGCCTTCAGCACCTGGAGAAGCTGGGCCTTGCTGCATCCGCCGCACCAGGGGAATGGATGGTCGGGCTCGAGGCCGAGCGTAACTTGCGCGAGCTCGGCATGCGCGGCGACATCATCAAGACCATGCATCGCGTCTTTACTCAGCGTGGGGAAGCGCGCGGCGTTGCCGACTATGTCATCGAAGGTGGGCAACCGGCGGCCCAGATCATCGGACGACTGGTCGATCGGGGATTGCATGACGAACTGACCGGAGAAGCTTACGCCCTCATTGACGGAACAGACGGGCGCGCTCACCACGTGCGCTTTCCAGGAGTTGAGGTTTTCGAACAGGCTCCACCAGTTGGTGGCATCGTCGAGGTTCGGCGCTTCGGTCATGCCGGGGACCCGCGCCCCACCTTGTTGCTCACGACCCGTTCCGATCTAGATCTTGGTGCGCAGGTCACCGCGAGAGGGGCGACCTGGCTCGACCACAGGCTTGTCGAACGTGAGCCTATGCCGCTCGCCATGGGCGGATTCGGCCGCGAGACCCGCGACGCCATGGAAGCCCGTACCGCGCATTTGATCCAGGAGGGGCTGGCGCGGCGGCAGGGCCAGCGCATCATCCTGCAGCGCGACCTCCTGAACACGTTGCGCCGACGCGAACTCGACAAGGTGACAGCAAAGGTCTCGGCCGACACCGGCCTGCCTCACGTGAAGTCCACCTCAGGGGAGCATGTAGCGGGCACGTATCGCCATCGGCTGACACTCGCCTCCGGACGCTTCGCCATGATCGACAGTGGGCTCGGCTTCCAGCTCGTGCCCTGGTCGCGTGAACTCGAAAAGAGATCCGGCCAACATGTCACCGGCGTCGTGAAGGACGGTGGCGGCATCGAATGGGGCTTTGGCCGCAAGCGCGACCTGGGCCTCTAGCTATCCCCCAATTAATAGCGGAAAGGCGTTTGGGATGTCTGGAACCAAGATCCTCTGGGGACAGGTGATCGTCGTCGGTCTGATCGTTTTGCTCGCCATTTGGGGAGCAACCGAGTGGACCGCCTGGCGGCTTGCCTACCAGCCGGAGCTTGGGCAACCCTGGTTCGAACTGTTGGGCTTTAAGGTCTACTACCCACCAGTTTTCTTCTGGTGGTGGTTCGTCTACGACGCCTATGCGTCTCAGATCTTTGTCGAGGGGGCCTTCATCGCCGCGTCGGGGACGTTCATTTCGATCGCGGTGGCGATCGGCATGTCGGTCTGGCGGGCGCGCGAGGCCAAGAATGTCGAGACCTATGGTTCGGCGCGCTGGGCCGATGCGGAAGAGGTTCGAGCGGCCGGACTTCTCGGCCCGGATGGGGTGGTGCTCGGCAAGCTCGACCATGACTACCTTCGCCATGACGGACCGGAGCACGTCTTGTGTTTTGCACCCACACGGTCCGGTAAGGGTGTTGGGCTCGTCATTCCTTCGTTGCTGGCTTGGCCCGGGTCAGCAATTGTCCACGACATCAAGGGTGAGAACTGGCGACTGACCGCCGGCTTCCGCTCGCGACATGGCCGCGCCCTGCTATTCGACCCGACCAACCCGAAATCATCCGCTTACAATCCGCTGCTCGAGGTCCGGCGTGGGGAATGGGAGGTTCGCGACGTTCAGAACGTCGCCGACGTCCTGGTTGACCCCGAAGGCTCCCTCGACAAGCGGAACCATTGGGAGAAGACCAGTCATTCGCTCCTGGTCGGCACCATACTCCACGTCCTTTATGCCGAGCCGGACAAGACCTTGGCCGGCGTGGCCGCCTTTCTGTCCGATCCGAAGCGGCCGATCGAGGCGACGCTGAAGGCGATGATGACCACAGCGCATCTTGGCGAGAATGGCTCTCATCCCGTTGTCGCCTCGACCGCGCGCGAGCTCCTCAACAAATCCGAGAATGAGCGGTCCGGCGTCCTCTCGACCGCGATGTCGTTCCTAGGCCTCTACCGCGATCCCGTCGTGGCCCAGGTGACCTGTCGATGCGACTGGCGGATTGCCGATCTGATTGCAGAATGCCGCCCCGCGACGCTTTACCTCGTGGTGCCACCATCGGATATTTCGCGGACCAAGCCCCTCATTCGTCTGGTGCTGAACCAGATCGGCCGGCGCTTGACTGAAGATCTGCACGCTCGCGATCGCCGGCATCGAGTCCTGATGATGCTTGACGAGTTCCCGGCTCTTGGGCGACTTGACTTTTTCGAGTCCGCGCTCGCCTTCATGGCGGGCTACGGCATCAAGAGCTTTTTGATCGCGCAGTCGCTCAACCAGATCGAGAAGGCCTACGGGCCCAACAATGCGATCCTCGACAACTGCCATGTCCGCGTCAGCTTCGCGACCAATGACGAGCGGACGGCCAAGCGGGTGTCGGACGCACTCGGTACGGCGACCGAGATGAGGGCCATGAAGAACTACGCCGGGCACAGGCTGAACCCCTGGTTGGGGCACCTGATGGTCTCGCGCCAGGAAACTGCAAGGCCGCTGCTGACCCCCGGAGAGGTCATGCAACTTCCTCCGATGGACGAGATCGTCATGGTGGCGGGTGCGGCGCCGATCCGGGCGAAGAAGGTCCGCTACTACGAGGATCGGCGGTTCACCGAGCGGGTTCTGCCGCCGCCCGATCCGCCGAGCGCCGGCCGATCATCGCGAACGGACGGGTGGTCAGCGCTCGGGCCTCTGAAGCCGGCTGGCCCGCCAACCGACAAGGAGCAAGGAGAGAAAGACACGGCGAACAGTGGCCTGCGCCGCGAGCCCGAACTCCCTGATCACGTCGCGATCGTCAAGGAGACGACGACCGAACCGACACCGGCAGAAGAATTCGCTGCCGTTCTAGATGATGACGAGGATGCGGTCCGTCAATCCCGGCTCATACGCCAACAGATGCGCGGTGTTGCCCGTCAAGTCGCCATGGATCCGAAGGACGGTATGGAGCTCTGAGGAAATATGCGCGACCGGATGAATGTCTACTTCCCACCTGAGCTTTTGAAACAGATCTCGGAGCTTGCCGATCGCAAGAAGCTTTCCCGGTCTGCGATCGTGGAAGCGGCAGTCGCGTCATTTCTGTCGCCGGACGGAGCGGACAGGCAGGAAGCAGCATTCACCCGTCGGCTGGACCGGCTGTCGCGTCAGATGCAGAGGCTGGAGCGTGACGTCGGCTTGACGGCAGAGACCTTGGCCCTCTTCATCCGCTTCTGGCTGACGATTACGCCGCCGCTGCCGAACGATGCGCAGGCGGCTGCGCAGGCAAAGGGCAGGGAGCGCTTTGATGGATTTGTCCAGGCGCTCGGGCGCCGTTTGCAAAAGGGGCAGAGCTTTCTGCGCGAGATTCCAGAAGAGGTCGTCCGTCAGGAGCCAGTCGGAGAATCCTGACGGCGTGTCTGAGATACTCCATCGAGCCGCCCCCTTCTTTTTCTACGCCAGCGTACGACCGTAGCAATTTAGCCGAACTGGCAAAAGCTGGCCGCGCTATCGGCTCGAACAAGCTGAGTGCGAGAGGGGCCAGCATGGAAGTCTCAATAGCATTGCGTCGAATCGCGTGCGTTTTTCTCCCTTTTGCTTTTGGATACTATCTTTCGTATCTATTTCGAACGATCAACGCTTTGATTGCCGGTCATCTCAGCTTAGACATCGGGCTTGGGACTGCCGACCTCGGGTTGCTTACGTCAGTTTATTTCCTGGTATTCGCAGCGGCTCAGATCCCCGTCGGCATCTTGCTGGACCGCTTTGGTCCCCGTCGCGTCCAGAGTGCACTGCTTTTGATCGCCGCTGCGGGCGCCGGCTTATTCGCAGCGTCGACCAGCTTCCTGTCACTCTTGATCGCGCGCGCAATGATCGGGCTCGGGGTGGCAGCGGCACTGACGGCAGGACTGAAGTCGATCATTCTTTGGTTTCCCAGGGAACGAGTTGCCTTGCTGAACGGCTACATGATCATGCTGGGGTCCCTAGGAGCGGTGACCGCCACCACTCCCGTCGAACACTTACTCACCTGGACGGACTGGCGGCAGCTCTTTGAGATGCTGGCGGCCGCTACGGGTGCCACGGCGATTCTTGTCTATGTCGTGGTTCCTGAGCGAGGCATTGTCCCATCAACAGCGCCGGCCACCCTTAGCTCCGTTTTCGATGATCAGCGCTTCTGGCGAATGGCCCCGTTGTCGGCGACTTGCGTTGGATCGGCTTGGTCCCTGCAGGGATTGTGGGCATCGCCGTGGTTGACCGATGTAGAGGGGTTTGATCGCGCAAGTCTGGTCAAACAGCTGTTCACAATGTCGATCGTACTTAGCGGCGGTGCCTGGTTGTTCGGTACGACAGTCCATTACCTCAAACGAAGAGAAATCGGGGCTGAGACGATTTTATCGATGATTGCAGTGCTGTTTATCGCAGCTGAGCTAGCATTGATACTACGAGCGCCTTTGCCGTCCGTCTTGCCATGGTCCGTTGTCGCAATTGTCGGAACTGCAACCGTGGTCAGCTTCGCGGTGATAGCGGATTACTTTCCGGCGGAACTTGCCGGTCGGGCCAACGGCGCCTTGAACGTTCTACACTTTGGTTGGGCATTTCTGGCCCAATACGCGACGGGTCTGATCCTGGAGCAGTGGCCCACGGAGGATGGTCATAGATCCGTTGTGGCCTATCAGGTCGCGTTCGGTCTCAATGTCGTAATCCAGGTCTCGGCGTTGATCTGGTTCGCGCTACCTTGGCTCAAGTTCTCAATATCACGGAGGCGCGCGCGCGCAGGGTCAATTCCTTCCATCATGCCGCTCAGTGCTTTCGACGCGGTCGAAGCAGGCATTTTCTGTGAGCAAAGCGATGACGATGCAGAGTGGTGATGAACTGCGCGACCCGCAGCGAATCGATGCGACGCCTAGTGGACGTCAAATAGCTGTTCGAACCCTTTTCTTTTTCTACGCCAGCCTACGATCATTGAAAGCGCTTGTTGCGCCAAGTCCATTGGTGCCTTTTCTAATCATCCCCATCCGAGGGCCGTGTGTGGACGCCCTCATTCGGTGGGAGCGACGGTGGCAATCCATACCTTTCAAACGGAAGCGAGTTCGCGCGGTGCGCGAATGCTGCGTAGCGCGCTTGGCGTTGCGATTGCCGGTTACCTCGAAGACGAAGCGATCATCGAGGTGATGCTCAACCCGGATGGGCGGCTCTGGATTGATCGGCTGTCGAATGGCCTGATCGATACAGGCGAGACTCTGTCCGCAGCCGACGGCGAGCGCATCGTTCGCCTTGTAGCGCATCACGTTGGCGCCGAGGTGCATGCCGGCGCGCCCCGGGTTTCGGCCGAACTGCCCGGGACCGGCGAGCGTTTCGAAGGTCTGTTGCCTCCGGTCGTTGCGGCACCGGCTTTTGCCATCCGCAAGCCCGCAGTAGCCGTGTTTACGCTCGACGACTACGTCGGCAGGAGGATTATGACCTCGGAGCAAGCCAGGACTCTGAAGAGCGCGGTCGCTGCTCGTAAGAACATCCTCGTCGCCGGTGGGACATCGACCGGCAAGACGACGTTGACGAATGCGCTCTTAGCTGAAGTGGCAAAGACCTCCGATCGAGTCGTGCTGATCGAAGATACGCGCGAACTTCAGTGCAAGGCGCCCAATCTTGTCGCGCTACGGGCGAAGGATGGCGTTGCCACGCTGTCGGACCTTGTCCGCTCCTCGCTCCGACTACGCCCTGATCGCATCCCCGTTGGGGAAGTCCGCGGTGCCGAAGCGCTCGACTTGCTCAAGGCTTGGGGCACCGGCCATCCCGGTGGCATCGGCACTATTCATGCGGGCACCGCGCTCGGCGCGCTGCGACGGCTCGAGCAACTTATCCAGGAAGCCGTTGTCACGGTTCCGCGCGCCCTGATCGCCGAAACCATCAACCTAGTCGCCGTGCTTGTCGGCCGCGGCGTCGATCGTCGTCTCGCGGAGCTCGCCCTCGTCTCAGGGCTCGGGCCCTCTGGCGACTACAGCCTTTCATCAGCAGGAGACTGACATGCGTCAGCAAATATGCCTTCTTCGAAATGCGGCTTCACTGACCGCCTTCGGTACCCTTGTTTTGGCGACAGCCCCTGCATGGGCGGCTGGGTCGAACATGCCGTGGGAGCAGCCGCTCAATCAGATCCTGCAGTCGGTCGAAGGCCCCGTCGCCAAGATCATCGCCGTCATCATCATCGTCGTGACCGGGCTGACGCTCGCGTTCGGCGATTCGTCCGGTGGGTTCCGCAGGCTGATCCAGATCGTGTTCGGTCTGTCGATCGCGTTTGCGGCGTCGAGCTTCTTTCTGTCGTTCTTTTCGTTCGGCGGCGGCGTGGTGATCTGATGCATGAGCAGGTCACAGGCTTTGTCGTCCCCGTTCATCGAGCGCTCACTGAGCCAATCCTGATGGGCGGTGCGCCGCGGTCAGTCGCGATCGTTAACGGCACGCTTGCAGCGGCCCTTGGACTTGGACTGCGGCTGTGGATCGCGGGTCTCGTGCTCTGGTTCATCGGTCACATGGCCGCCGTCTGGGCCGCCAAACGCGACCCTGCCTTCGTGGACGTGGTGCGCCGACACGTGCGCCTTCCCGGCCATCTCAACACCTGAGCTCACGGTCATGATGAATCTTGCCGAATATCGTCATTCCAACGCGCGTCTCGCCGACTTCCTGCCTTGGGCTGCCCTGGTCGACGAGGGTATCATCCTGAACAAGGACGGTTCATTCCAACGGACGGCCAAATTCCGCGGACCCGACCTCGACAGCGCGGTGCCGGCTGAACTGGTCGCCGTCGCCGGTCGTCTCAACAATGCCTTGCGCCGCCTCGGATCTGGCTGGGCCGTGTTCGTGGAGGCGCAGCGTCATTTTGGGGGGGCTTATCCGCCGAATACCTTTCCTGATGTTGCGTCAGCACTGGTCGATGCCGAGCGCAAAGCTCAATTTGAGGAGGCAGGCGCCCACTTTGAGTCCAGCTATTTTCTGACCTTCCTCTATTTGCCGCCGGAAGAGGGCGCCGCCAGGGCAGAGCGACTGCTCTATGAAGGCCGCGATCGGACGGTTGGAGGAGATGCTCGCGAGGTGCTCCGTGGGTTTATCGATCAGACCAATCGCGTGCTTCAGCTTGTTGAAGGCTTCATGCCCGAATGCGCCTGGCTCGATGATCAGGACACGCTGACTTACCTGCACTCAACGATCTCGACCAAGCGTCATCGCGTTCGGGTACCCGAAATTCCCATGTACCTCGATGCGCTATTGGCTGACGAGCCGCTGACCGGCGGGCTCGAGCCGATGCTGGGCTCGGCAAATGTTCGAGTTCTGACGATCGTCGGATTTCCGGGCGCGACGACGCCGGGAATTTTGGACGATCTGAATCGCCTGCCATTCTCGTATCGCTGGTCGACCCGGGCGATCATGCTCGACAAGACCGATGCCACCAAGCTGTTGACCAGGATTCGCCGCCAATGGTTCGCCAAGAGGAAGTCCATTGGGGCCATTCTTAAGGAGGTCATGACCAACGAGGCATCGACGCTGCTCGATACCGACGCCAACAACAAGGCGTTGGACGCCGACGCGGCGTTGCAGGAACTGGGGTCGGACCAGATCGGACAAGCCTTTGTCACGGCGACCGTCACTGTGTGGGACGGCGATCCCGGTGCAGCCGACGAAAAGCTGCGGCTGGTCGAGAAGATCATTCAGGGCCGCGATTTCACCTGCATGATCGAGACGGTAAACGCCGTTGAAGCTTGGCTTGGCAGTCTGCCCGGACACGTCTACGCCAATGTGCGGCAGCCACCGGTTTCCACCCTCAACCTCGCCCACATGATTCCGATGTCGGCCCTGTGGGCAGGCGAGTCCAGGGATCTGCACTTCAAGGGGCCACCCCTCCTGTTCGGCAAGACCGAGGGATCGACACCTTTCCGGTTCTCGCTCCACGTTGGCGACGTCGGCCATACCCTAGTGGTCGGACCGACAGGCGCGGGAAAGTCGGTGCTCCTGGCGCTTATGGCGATGCAATTCCGCCGTTACCCGAATGCTCAGGTCTTCGCGTTCGATTTTGGCGGCTCGATCCGGGCGGCCGCGGTGGCCATGGGCGGAGACTGGCACGACCTCGGCGGTGCGTTGACTGACGGAGGCGACCAGCCCCTCGCGCTACAGCCGCTGGCCTGGATCGACGATCTTTCCGAGCGCGGATGGGCAACGGAATGGCTCGGCGCAATCCTGGCGCGGGAGAAGATCGAGATCACCCCAGAGGTCAAGGATCATCTGTGGTCCGCGCTGACGTCACTCGCTTCGGCGCCGAGGGAGGAGCGCACCCTGACGGGCCTGTCAGTCCTGCTCCAATCCAACTCGCTGAAACGCGCCTTGCAACCGTACTGCCTGGGTGGTCCGTCCGGGCGCCTGCTCGATGCCGAATTCGAGCGCCTGGGCGAAGCCTCGGTTCAGGCGTTTGAAACCGAAGGTTTGATAGGAACGAGCGCGGCACCGGCCGTGCTGGCCTATCTCTTTCATCGGATCGGAGACCGCCTCGATGGTCGGCCGACGCTGCTGATTGTCGATGAAGGTTGGCTTGCTCTTGACGACGAGGATTTTGCTGGCCAGCTCCGGGAATGGCTGAAGACGCTCCGTAAGAAGAACGCGTCCGTCATCTTCGCCACGCAGTCGCTTTCGGATATTGATGGCTCCGCGATTGCGCCGGCAATCATCGAAAGCTGCCCAACGCGACTGTTGCTGCCGAACGAGCGGGCGATCGAGCCGCAGATCACCGCGATCTACCGCCGCTTCGGACTCAACGATCGCCAGATCGAACTTCTGAGCCGGGCAACGCCAAAGCGCGACTACTACTGTCAGTCCCGCCGCGGCAACCGGATGTTTGAACTGGGCCTTGGCGAGGTTGCGCTCGCCTTCACCGCAGCGTCTTCCAAGACAGACCAAGCTGCCATCGCGCAGCTCCTCAGCGCATATGGTCCTGAAGGCTTCGTGCCGGCCTGGCTCCAGCACCGTGGTGTCGCTTGGGCCATAGACCTGATCCCCAATCTCGCAAATCTGGAGAAATCCCTATGATGCGACTTGGCCTATTGGCGGCTGCTGGCACCGTCGCGGTGGTGCTTGGTACCACGGCGCCCGCGCGGGCGCAGTGGATCGTCTTTGACCCCAACAATTACGTTCAGAATGTCCTGACCGCTGCGCGTGAGCTGCAGCAGATTAATAATCAGATCACCTCGTTGCAGAACGAGGCGCAGATGCTCATCAACCAGGCAAAGAATTTGGCGAACCTGCCGTATTCATCGTTGCAGCAACTGCAATCCTCGATCCAGCGGACCCAGCAATTGTTGGCCCAGGCCCAGCGCATCGCCTACGACGTCCAGCAAATCGATGGCGCATTCTCCACCAGCTATGCGCCGGTCAACGGGAGCCAGTCCAACCAGGCATTGATCACCAACGCTCAATCGCGTTGGCAAAATTCTGTAGCCGCAATGCAGGATGCCCTCCGTGTTCAGGCCGGCGTCGTCGGCAATCTCGACACCAACCGCATACAGACCTCAGCGCTTGTAACATCAAGTCAGGGTGCGAGTGGCGCCCTGCAGGCAAC
Source organism: Bradyrhizobium sp. CCGE-LA001 (assembly GCF_000296215.2). NCBI lineage: Bacteria > Pseudomonadati > Pseudomonadota > Alphaproteobacteria > Hyphomicrobiales > Nitrobacteraceae > Bradyrhizobium > Bradyrhizobium sp. CCGE-LA001. Next base: position 1,735,452 of record NZ_CP013949.1, read on the forward strand.
CCAGGCGGGCAATCAGATCCTCGCCCTTCAAGCGCAACAACTCGCCGATCTCACGGCTGCCGTGGCGGCGCAGGGCAGGGCGCAGAGCCTCGAAGCAGCTCAGCGCGCCTCGGCCCAAGATCAGGGGCGAGAACAGCTTCGGCGGTTCCTGACGCCCGGACAGGGCTATCAGTCTCAAGACGTGCGGATGTTCCACTGATGACCGATGTAAGGGCGTTCAAGGCGTTGTCGCTGCTTACGACAATCGGCGTATTCGCCGTCGCTGCCTGCACGATTCAGCTTCGTGGTGGAGAGGAATCTCCGCCGCCGCCCAAGGCAGAGCAGACGACAGGCGCAACGAGCTCAGACCTCGCACGCTGCCGCAGCGTCACTTCGGAGAGCGCGGCGGGCTATCAACGTTGCAAGCGGGTTTGGGACGAAAACCGGCGTCGCTTCTTTGGCAAGAAAGACGGTCCAGCGGATGCAGGCCACGATGATTCCGCCGCAGTCTTGCTGCCCGCCCCAAAGGACCAGAGTCGCATGCCGCAAGGATGTCCGCCCCAGGCGACACCTGACGCGAGTAAGCCATGACCGGCACCGGAATCATCGACCAGTTTCTGGAAACGTTCACGCGATATATCGACAACGGCTTCGGGCTGCTGGGTAGCGATGTCGGATATCTCGCAACGACCCTTGCGGCGATCGACATCACGCTTGCTGCGTTGTTTTGGAGTTGGGGGCCGGATGAGGACATTATCGCGCGCCTCGTCAAGAAGACGCTCTTCGTCGGCGTCTTTGCTTACCTCATCGGCCACTGGAATAGCCTGGCGCGCATCGTCTTCGAAAGCTTTGCCGGCTTGGGACTGAAAGCATCAGGCGCAAGCCTCTCCGCGGCAGATTTCCTGCGACCGGGAAAGATCGCCCAAGTAGGGCTGGACGCCGGCCGTCCGCTGCTCGATTCGATCTCCAACCTGATGGGCTACATCAGTTTCTTCGAGAATTTCGTCCAGATCGTCGTTCTCCTGTTCGCCTGGGTCGTGGTGTTGCTCGCCTTCTTCATTCTGGCGATCCAGCTCTTCGTCACCTTGATCGAGTTCAAGCTCACGACGCTGGCTGGTTTTGTGCTCATCCCCTTCGGACTGTTTGGCAAGACTGCCTTCGCGGCAGAGCGCGTCCTGGGCAACGTCATATCCTCCGGCATCAAAGTCCTGGTCCTGGCCGTCATTGTCGGCATCGGCTCGACCCTGTTCTCGCGATTTACCGCAGGCTTCGGCGCCGCACAGCCGACCATTGAAGATGCGATGACTTTGGTGCTTGCGGCGCTCTCCTTGCTGGGCCTCGGCATCTTTGGTCCGGGAATCGCAAATGGCCTGGTGTCCGGCGGGCCGCAGCTCGGCGCCGGCGCCGCGATTGGCACAGGCCTTGCCGCTGGCGGGGTTGTTGCTGCCGGCGCAGGTATTGCCGTGGGTGGTGCTGGACTCGCTGGCGGAGCGTTGGCGGGCGCCGCGCGTGGGGGCGGCGCCGTCTTGAGCGGCGCATCCGCCGCCTATCGAAGCGGCGGCCTGGCCGGTGTGGCAGAGGCCGGCAGCTCGGCTGCCATGAGCCCGTTGCGCCGCGCTGCGGCCGTCCTCAGCGGTGGTGGGCAAGGGGCCGAGCAGGCCGCGAGCACTTCGACCGAAGGGCAGCCCGATTGGGCGCGGCGCATGAAACGTGCTGAGACCATTCGGCACGGTGCGTCGGCAGCCGGACAGGCGGTGCGCGCAGGCGATCACGGCGGCAGCGGCTCGTCCGTCGATTTGTCCGAAGGAGAGCGCTGACACGCCGCCAATGCGCGTTCGTCGCACGCCGTGGGGCGGCGCCTCAAATTCAGACGCCGCCCGACATTACACCGATCACTTGATCTCAGGGGCAATGATAGATGTTTAAACGACCTTCCGTTCACTACGGGCGCATGCCCGAGCCCATCACGCCTTATCAAAAGGCAGCGCAGGTTTGGGACGAACGCATTGGATCTGCCCGCGTGCAGGCCAAGAACTGGCGCTTGATGGCGTTCGGCTGCTTGATGTTATCAGTTGGTCTCGCAGGTAGCCTTGTTTGGCGATCGAGCCAGGGCTCGATCACGCCCTGGGTGGTCGAAGTCGATCATCTCGGCCAGGCCCAAAGGGTTGCGCCGGCCAACATCGACTATCAACCCACTGATGCGCAGATCGCCTACCATCTGGCGCGCTTTATCGAGGATGTCAGAGGTCTGCCGGCCGACGGCATCGTTCTGCGGCAAAACTGGCTCCGCGCCTATGAGTTTACAACCGATCGCGGCGCCGCTGCGCTCAACGACTACGCGCGCAACAATGATCCCTTTGCCAAACTGGGCAAGGCGCAAATCTCCGTCGACGTCTCAAGCGTCATTCGCGCGTCGTCGGAAAGCTTTCGCGTCGCTTGGACCCAGCGCGTCTACGACTATGGCTCGCTGAGCTCGACTGAGCGCTGGACTGCAATTCTCTCGATCGTGATCGAGACGCCCCGCGATGCCGAACGCCTGCGCAAGAATCCCCTTGGCGTCTACGTCCGCGCCATCAACTGGTCAAAGGAGTTGAGTCAGTGACCAAGACGCTGTCTGACGTTCGTTCGAAACATCTCAACTCACAAAGAGAGCTCAATTCGACTTGGTCCGAATTCCTGACCTCGAAGCGAGCGATTTTATCCGCGCTTCTGCTTTGTTCATCGGCGCTAGGTGGCTGCGCGACTTACATTCCGCCAGAAATTAGCTACGACGCGGAAGTTCCTCCGTTGCCGGCATCGCCAGTGGCTGTGGACGACCGACCGCGTCCGCTTCACGTTCCGCCACTCTGGAAGCCTGCTTTGGGCGGTAAGTCGGGAGGGAAGGAAGAGCCCGAGCCGGTCGGCCGGGTTGAGACGGCGAACAGCGCAGCTCGGGTCGAGCCGCGCAAGCGGGGCTATTTCAATGCGGCGCAAATCTACGCCTATAGTCCAGGGGCGCTCTATCAGATTTACGCCGCACCGGGGCAGATCACGGATATTGCGCTCGAGGAGGGGGAGCAGTTGACGGGATCGGGGCCGATCGCGGCCGGAGATACCGTGCGCTGGGTCGTGGGCGATACCGAGAGCGGGAGCGGCGATACACGACGCGTCCATATCCTGGTCAAGCCGACCCGAGCTTCGATCGAGACCAACCTGGTGGTCAATACTGACCGGCGCACGTACCTGATTGAGCTCCGATCCCGCGAGCGGCCATACATGCCATCCGTTGCCTGGTACTATCCTGAAACGGTACGCGAACGATCGCGTTCGGTCGCTCTGAAACCCGTTCTTCCGGATCCGGCACAGCGTATCTTCCGCTATGCCATTGAAGGGGACAGTCCTCCCTGGCGGCCGCTCGCCGCATATGACGATGGCCGCAAGGTCTATGTCGAATTCCCGCAAGGCATCGTGCAGGGCGAGATGCCTCCGCTCTTCGTCATCGGTCCAGACGGCAAGACTGAACTCGTCAACTATCGCGCTTACGGCAACGTATTGATCGTCGATCGGCTTTTTGCTGCCGCCGAACTGCGGCTTGGCGGCGAGCACCAGCAGAAGGTCCGTATTGTCCGGGCCGACGGGAGGCCGTCGTCATGAATGTCAGAAATGGAAACGATCAGGAGCAAGCGTCTCTGCCTGGGACCCAAGAGGATCAATCCGGAAGCTTTCGCTTGAGAGCGGAGCACCCGCGCGTGACGCGGTTGTCGCGGAAAGTTCTGGCGGGAGTGAGCGCGGTCGCCCTGCTTGTCATCGGCGGAGCCGTGCTGTGGTCGCTGCAGAAGAATCGCCCTCGAGACCATGCGGCCGATGAGCTTTACAGTACCGACCATCACAATGTCGCCGATGGTATTACGGCGCTGCCGAAGGACTACGCTGGCATTCCGCGCCAACCCATCCCGCAATTGGGGCCGCCGCTTCCCGGGGACCTCGGTCGGCCGATCCTTGCAGCCCAAGGCCAGTCGCCGACGATCGGCGCTGATCCGGAACAGCAGCGCCGGGATCAAGAGACCGAAGCAGCCCGCATCAGCCATCTGTTCGCTCCGGCCAACGGGAGAGAAGCGCGTGAGCCCACGGCTGCAGGTGTAGTGGGCGATCGCATCGCATCACAAAGCCCGACGAGTGCCAATGACGACGGATTTACGCAGAACGGTCAGGACCGCAAGCTTGCCTTCGTGAACGCGTCTGTGGACCGCCGCACAGTCAGCCCTGATCGCGTCACCAAGCCAGCTTCACCATATATCGTGCAGGCTGGGACGATTTTTCCGGGAGCCCTGATCACCGGGATCCGATCGGACCTGCCAGGCCAAATTACCGCGCAGGTAACCGAGAATGTTTTCGACACGCCGACGGGTCGCTTTCTGCTTGTGCCCCAGGGGGCGCGTCTGATCGGCATCTACGATAGCCAGATCACTTTCGGCCAGTCCCGGGTCCTGCTCGTCTGGACCCGGCTGATCATGCCGAATGGACATTCTATCGTTCTCGAGCGGCAGCCTGGCGCGGACACCGCAGGCTATGCAGGCCTCGAAGACCAGGTCGACCATCACTGGGGCGAGCTCTTCAAGGCTGCGGCACTATCGACGTTTCTGGCGGTCGGGACCGAACTGGGAGCCAGCTCGGACACGAACAGCAACGACAGCGCAATCATCCAGGCATTGCGGCACGGCGCTTCGGACTCACTGAACCAGACCGGTCAGCAGGTGGTTCGGCGCAGTCTCAACATTCAGCCTACTCTGACGGTACGACCTGGTTTCCCAGTTCGCGTCATTGTCAATCGTGATCTTGTTCTTGAAGCATACAGAGGGTGACGCCGTGCCAAAGCTCAGGATAGGGGCAGTGCCAGACGACAAGCCGGTCAAGGTCACGGCTGAGCTTCCTGCACAAGTTCACCGAGACCTCGTGGTATATGCGGAAGCTTTGGCAAACGAAGCCGGCCAGCGTGTTGATCCCTCCAAGCTGATTGCGCTGATGCTAGCACGCTTTATGGCCACAGATCGGGGCTTCGCCAGGCTGCGGCGGACCTATCACACCCGAATATCGGGTTCAGGCGACGGTTAGCGGTCTGTGAGTAGCCTCAGGAAGCGTCAGTCCGCTGAGCACGGGCAGCTTATGCCCGTCGCCGACTGATCGTGGACAACATCCATCGCTCAGGTCTCGTTCAACCGGTTGCTAGCCTGCGATCATCACGCAGATTGGCTCTGACCCGCGCCTTGGCGCTTTGTTGAGCAGCTGCGGGCCCAACCGGCGATAGATTCGGCAAGTCTCGTTCTGGCCGTGACGCCATTCCTCGCGGCGGAGCAGAACGTGGACACGGCGATAGTCTAGCGAACTCGTGCATGACAGATCTCCTTGCTGCAGCGGCCGCGCCGTAGAGCATCCAGGCTGCCTTGCGAGGTCGTCGGGAAGTTTAGGCCAGCCGGATCATGCAAAAAACGACGATTCTCGCCCCTTTGCTCGTCAGCAACAAGCGAAAATGCGAACGGTGGCCAGCCTAGTTCCATCGTTTTTGCATAGGTGGCCACAAGTTTCACCGTGCCTTCGGGGGCCGCTTCCGATGTGACCTTATACCCCTCCTTTCCTTCATCAGACCGGCGTTTGGTCCATGAAAAGACAACGAGCTCGCCATTGTCGTTCTTTGGTCCAAGCTCCCATCCCCTGCGAACGAAGTGGGCGACCATCGAGGCCTTCGCGAAGATTTGCTCCGCCATCTCGCCTTCCTGCGCTCGCCAAGTTGATTTAACCTTGTCGACTAGGGCGTCGTCCGCACGGAGACCATGGTCCTTACCATCCTCCTTACGGGCTCGTCCGCCGGGCAAAACCAGCCAAACACCGAGGCCGAGACAAAGCGCGAGAACGATGCCGAACCAAAGTACGCGGTTTGCGGACATTTTTTCTTTTCCCAAGTAACCCACGCAGCCCGTCCTCACGCCGCCGGTTTTATCGGCATCGTACCCGCGACGCAGCTATCAGGATTGGTTGGTCACCATGCCCGGGGCATCTGGAGTAAAGCCCGTCGGGCGGAAAGCCAGCTTCTTTGCGAGAAACCAAAGGCCGAAAACGCCGCCGCGAAATAGGCGTTTGTTCTTTAATCGCAGGCACGCTGACAAGCGCTCGAACTCGCGCAGGAGGACCAAGCTGAGCTAATACGCTGGGGCGAGAACCGATACGTCTATTCGGCTGCGGGCGTTCTCGGATCATCTAAGGCAGCGTTCACCTCGCGATCCGATGTCCTGTTGGGCAGCTCTGATGTGGGGCGGGCGCGTCGTCCACTCCTCGCGATCACAGCCCGGCCCGCCGTCCCAGACTCAGTACCGTTCATCGAAAATGAGAGTGCATTTCGCATATCAACTCCGCGCCGGCTTCCCGGCGCCGGCAAAGCGGGTCAGCGTACCCTGAAGGGAGATAAGCCCGAGCGGTTGCTGGCTGCACTGTGTACTAAGAGGGCGGTGGATCTTGGAAGCTGTCTGTCCCCTCCCAGATCCCGATTTGCTGGTCAAGGCATATCTTCTTTGACTTAGAGGAAGTGCTCTCCATTCCGTTAGCTTCCAGATCGAGACTGCACGGGTACTGAATTGAGGCCGGGTACGATGCTGGCGCCGAACATGCGCTACTTTTCGAGTTTCGGCGAGTTAGCCCGCACTGAGGGTTCGCGGCCTTTCTAAGAGTGTAAGAGCTGAGCCCACCGCGGCGCTCATGAACTGGTTCAAGCGCAAGTCTGGATGAGATATCGTAAATTTGGTTGGTGTGGGGAAAGGCGGTAGCGTTCTCCCGCTACCACACTCACCTAAATCGCTGACATTTCTCCAGAAGTTCGAGTGCGCTCGACCCGACGCTGACGGGTTGCATTGTGCTGGTCGTATCGCTCTGCTGGCCGCGTCGCTCGTACTGCATAGATCAACTAGGCGCAGAGTGTTGGGGAATGTCCGACCAGCTTGAACTTGCAGTGCTTCACCGAAGCGGTGGTGGAGGCTCCGCGAAGACGGAGCGATACACCTTCGATTTTGTCGTCAACGGCCAATCTCTCTTTGCTGTTACCGGGGCCTCCAACTTCGATTTGTCCGGTTGTCTTTCGGTCCCTCAACGGGAGCCCGAGCTTGCCCTTCGCCTGAACAACGGAGTCGCGCGACTTCTGACGGCCGTTCGGATCGGCGGCAGTCACCGCGTGGCTTTGTATATTTGCCCGGAATGCGGAGACCTTGCGTGCGGAGCGATCACCGCGCTCGTTTCGCGGCGCGAAGGCGTCGTGCATTGGTCCGACTTTGCGTACGAGAATGGAGATGACAGCGAAATCAAACTGCCGAAGGTCGGCGTCTTTGCGTTCGACTGGACATCCTACATGACTGAAATCGAACGAGCTTGCGCCGGCTGAGAATTCTGTAGGATGGATCGAGCTTTGCGAAATCGCATCGCGCTTCGCGTCGGATGCTATCAATGGTTTCGCTTCGTTCGACCCATTCTGCGAGCCGCCCTGTGTGGGTATAGAGCTTCTTCTCGTTGCACGCCGTAGTCCGTTGTGTCGCTCACACCATGAAGGCATGCGCCCCCGACGTCCAAGGCAAAAGGAACCATGCGATGAAGATGATCAAAGGGCCTGCGATATTCCTCGCTCAGTTCGCCGCCGACGCGGCGCCGTTCAACTCGCTCGACACGATATGCGGATGGGCCGCCTCCCTGGGCTACAAGGGCATTCAGATTCCGAGTTGGGACGGCCGGCTCTTCGACCTAAACAAGGCTTCGGAGTCTCAAGCCTATGCCGATGAGGTGACGGGTGTCGCGGCACGCCACGGCCTTTCCATCACCGAGCTTTCGACCCATCTCCAAGGCCAGCTCGTCGCCGTTCATCCGGCCTATGACGCGGCATTCGACGGCTTCGCCGTGCCGGAAGTGCGTGGCAACGCCAAGGCCCGCACGGAATGGGCGGTCGATCAGGTCAAGCGCGCCATTCTTGCGTCCAGGCGACTCGGGCTTACTGCCCAGGCGACTTTCTCCGGCGCGCTTGCCTGGCCCTATGTCTACCCCTGGCCGCAGCGTCCCGCTGGCCTGATCGAGACGGCATTCGACGAACTCGCCAGGCGCTGGCGGCCCATCCTCGACTATGCCGACGAGCACGGTGTCGATCTCGCCTACGAGATCCACCCTGGCGAAGACCTTCACGACGGTGTCTCCTACGAGATGTTCCTCGCGCGGGTGAATGACCACAAGCGCGCGAACCTGCTCTACGATCCCTCGCACTTCGTCCTGCAACAGCTCGACTATCTCGACTACATCGACATCTACCATCAGCGCATCAAGGCATTTCACGTCAAGGACGCCGAATTCAACCCGACCGGCCGCCAGGGCGTCTATGGGGGATTCCAGAGCTGGGTCGACCGTGCCGGGCGCTTCCGGTCGCCCGGAGATGGTCAGGTCGATTTCGGCGCCATTTTCTCGAAGCTCACGCAATACGACTACGACAGCTGGGCGGTGCTCGAGTGGGAGTGTGCCCTGAAACATCCCGAGCAAGGCGCGCGGGAGGGCGCCGAGTTCATCCGAAACCATATCATCCGGGTTACTGAGAGAGCCTTCGACGACTTCGCAGGCACCGGCACTGACGATGCTGCCAACCGCAAGATGCTCGGCATCTCCTGACGAGAGGGTGCAACATGGCTATCGAAGCAGGCAATGGAACTGGCGGCCATCGTCGTATCCGTCTCGGGATGGTCGGCGGCGGCCAAGGTGCTTTCATCGGGGCCATCCATCGCATTGCCGCTCGCATCGACGACCAGTTCGAACTGGTGGCCGGCGCGCTCGCGTCGGATCCGGATCGAGCCAAGGCCTCCGCAAAGGACCTCGGCATTGCCGACGACCGTGCCTATGGCTCCTTCGAGGAGATGGCGCGGGCTGAAGCTGCGAGAGCAGATGGCATCGAGGCGGTTTCGATCGTGACGCCCAATCACATGCACAGCCCGGTCGCCAAGGCGTTTCTCGAAGCTGGCATCCACGTCATCTGCGACAAGCCGCTGACGTCAACGGTTGCCGAGGCTGAGGAACTGGTGGCGCTGGTCAGGAAGACCGGCAGGATCTTCGTCGTCACGCACAACTACACCGGCTATCCTATGATCCGGCAAGCGCGCGCCATGGTCGCAAATGGTGATCTCGGCGAGATCCGTCTCGTCAAGGTCGAGTATCTGCAGGACTGGCTGACGGAGCGGGTGGAGGCCACCGGCCAGAAGCAGGCGGCATGGCGTACGGACCCGTCCCGGTCCGGAGTCGGTGGGTGCATTGGCGACATCGGCACCCATGCCTACAATCTTGCGTGCTTCGTCACCGGGCTCGAGCTCGACGAGCTGCTCGCGCAATTGTCGACATTTGTCGAGGGGCGCCGCCTCGATGATGATGTCGAGATTCTTCTCAAGTGGAAGGGCGGCGCCAGGGGCATGCTGTGGGCGAGCCAAGTTGCCGTCGGCAATGAGAACGGGCTCACGCTGCGTGTCTACGGGAGCAAGGGCGGTCTCGAATGGGCGCAAGAGAATCCAAATCACCTGTGGTTCACACGGTACGGCAGGCCCAGGCAGCTCCTGACCCGCGGCGGGGCCGGAGCGTCGGGTGAGGCGAGTCGGGTCACCCGCATTCCATCAGGACATCCCGAGGGCTACCTTGAAGGTTTCGCAACGATCTATGCCGAGGCGGCGCGTGCCATCCGTGCGGCAACGGCCGGCGAAAGGCCGCATCCCGATGTCGTCTTTCCGACGGTCGAGGATGGGCTTGCAGGTGTGAAGTTGATCGATGCTGCGGTGAAGTCATCCGCGGCCAACGGCGTCTGGGTTCGGATGACTTGACTGCCGCCGGTTATCGGGCAGGCTTCGAGCAAACACGAGTTTGCTCGCAATCGACTCGGCAACTCCTTTGCTGCCAAAAGCAGCTGGCTATCCCTGTTTCGCACCGAGTCAACCCGTCCGCCGCAAAATATTCCTGTTTACCGAAATTCGGATATATCGTACACATCGCCCATTCCGGCTCATCCTTGAGGGGCGATCGTGTGGTCGTCACGTTCGCGAGCCGGGCTTGCGGTGGACGCGGCAGCGTCGGGCGCGAAAGCCAAGGGCAGGGCGGATTGCTCTCCGTGAGCCCAAGACTTCGCGCGGACGAACGGCGCTGCTAGGCTTTGTCTCGCCTGTAAGTTTCCGGCTCTGTCGACGGAGCCCGGGAATACTGCGGCGAAATGGCGGGCTGTGCGTACGGCAAAACCGTGTGGTCCTGGCCGTCGTTGCTACGGTCAAGCCCTGGCGGATGCGGCATCTGCGTCAACCGGCGTAGGGCCGGTGAATTCCGCGAGGGCGAGGGAGGCCAGAAGGAACTCGGCTCCCGGGAGAGCACGGCATAAGCCGTCCGACCATCGCGCAGGGAAGGCCGAGTGATCGGCACCACCTGTATGCTGCTGTGCGGTTCTTCTGCGTGTGAATTTTGCGCAGCAGACCGCGGGTGCGATGTCAGCACCCGGCCTTCCCTGCGCCCTCTTGGCTTAGAGGGTGAAGCGATCAAGCAAAGCTCGGGCGAAACGCGCCGCGAGAACGCAAAGCTATGTCCGGTGTTCGAGACCGAGGCGGGATGGCAAGGGCGCGAAGGGCAGAGGCTTGCGGCCTTGAAACGGCGTTCAACTTGGGTCCGCTCAGGCGCTACACCTTCTGCACTACGTGGCGGGAGCCTTTCGGAAAGTGCAGTTTTGCTGTCCGTTTGACCCGCAAATTCCTGATGATAGTGTCGTCATTGTCGTTTTGTCCGGGAGGACACGATGAAATGGTTTGACTGGCTGTTTGGAACGGGGTCGGCGCCGGCGACCCGACTCTTTGCAAGATTTGGGCGGAAATTTCGGGCACCGACTGATCCCGACCTTCTGAAGATTGCCAAGGACCGCAAGGGCCATATCTCTCGGAAGGCCATGCGGGCCGAATATAACCGGCTGCTGCTGGAAAAATACGCGCACGACAAGTCCTGATCTCCAGCCGCATCCAGTGTTGCCGTTCACGCCAGCGAAGCTCCGCCTTGGGCGGCTTCTCTTGAAGGTCGTTATTGTGTGACGTGAGAATCCCTGGCTCTGCAGTCCTGCCCTCCTCTATTACCACCGGGCGCAAAACGCTTATCGGCGAATTGATGGAGCTCGCGCCGCGTGGTGCGGCTCACGCACGAATAGGAACTCTCGCATCCATCGCGGCTTGACTCCGCGGGCCAGCGTCGCCGCCGATCGCTGGTCTGCACGGCCCCGCCTCCAAGCCCCCCATACCCCCCAGGGTGGGGCCGTGCTTCATCAGCAGGAGACGATATGCCCGAGCCGACCGAGCAAGAGATCAGAGAACGTGCGCACAAGCTCTGGGAGCAGGCGGGCAAGCCCGAAGGTCGCGACGAAGAATTTTGGCGCGCCGCCGAGCAGGAGCTGCGCAACGAGGACGAGTCGAACACGTTGCGGACGCCGGATACGTTGTGACCGACAAGGCCTGCCCATTCTGCTTCGGTCTGGGATGGGTCTGCGAAAATCATCCGCTGCGGGCCTGGAACGAAGATCTGGGCGGCTGCAGATGTGGTGAAGGGATGCCCTGCACCTGCAATACGACCGAAGATCCTGAAGTGAGGGTGGTGATCGTCGAAGCGGACACGACGTGGCATTAGCACGGTCTGAAAAGCGTGTGGCCTTGTCCGAAAGGATCATGCTCCAACAATAATGGCGCGCCCGCTGTCAGGGGAACAGAACTTGCCGGATGGGAATTCTGTCTGACGAATACGGCTCTACAACATTCCTTTCCCACGGCAGCGTCGGCAGTGGACGAGCAGAAAAAGATAGAGCACCAGATCGAGCTTGCCACGCGAGCGGCCGCGCTCGTCAAGGACGAAACCACGTCTCGTGGATTCAGGAGCTTCGCCGAGGAGATGAGGCAGAAGCTCCGCCGCATGATGCGGCGCGGCAAGGTGCGGGCACGCGCCTACGAACTCTGGGAGCAGGCTGGCCGCCCAGCCGACCGCGATCTGGAATTCTGGCTCGAAGCGGAACGGCAGGTCGAAGAAGAGCGCGAATCGAGGAAGGGCCCGGCACCGTCATAGCGGCAATTGTCACGGGCTCACGCACTCCCCTGGGCAGCAAGGCAGCGCTCTCGCCAGTCGTCCCGTCACCACAGAAAAAAGCCGCCGGGTTCTGCACCCTGGCGGCTTTGAAAAAGTCCGTAGCTGTTGATCGCCTCCCCAGCCTCGTGCGTACCGCCGTTACCTTGTTTGCGGCCATGCTTGGCTATTGTAGGCGATGGCCGATGATTCTGTTGTGACCGAAATCACACAGTGGAAAAGATGACGGCAGATGTCGCGAAGGTCCACGTGTCGCCGACGCGAGAACGAGGCGCTGCGTCGGCCTGGATCGTGGCATGCGGTCGGGGCCGAACACCACGCGTGCAGACTAGCTGCAGCTCAACGGCAACGGCACGCCGGGGTGCAGCTCGTACCAATCGTAGCAATCCGGATAGTAGCCGTAGTATCCATAGCCGGGCCGATAACGGCCGAAGTGATGAAACGCATGCTCGCGGAAGCCTGCGCCGCCAGAGGCGACGTGGCCAATCCCAAAATGCTCGCCCCCAAATCGTTCCCCGCCAAAGCCTCCGGCATGTCCAATCCCGCCGAAATGCGCGCCGCCGCCGAAGCCCATATGGCCGCCGCCAAAGCCGCCGCCGCTGAAACCGTGGCCGCCACCGCCGAACCCGCCGTGACCGCCGCCTCCACCACCGCCATGTGCTGCAGCCGTGCCGACGGCAAGGGTCGAGGCCAGCGCTGCCGTTGCCAAAATCATGATCGCTCGTTTCATGGGACACTCCTTTCGTGTCGAGCCGCCCGCCGTCATCGCAGTTCGCGTCCGCTTCGTGTTCGCCGGATCGAGATGGCGCCTGATGGCTAAGCTCGTGATGCCCCAGAGGTAGGAACGGTGCGCGGCAATCCCACTAAATTCGGCTTCAAGAATGAGGCAGCCAGCCGGAAAAGCGATCCCGGTGCGCATCGGCGCGGCGCGCCGAAGGGAGCGGACTGAACAGTTCAGACCGCTCCCTTCGTGCGATGTGATGTGTGGCGATCAGAACGCGCCGGTGCCGGGCTCGCACGGCACGTTGTTGCCGGTCCACGGTGCCGTCGCGAACGCGCCGACGCGCGGCGCCGGAACGCAGGCGCGGCCGTCCTGATAGATCGGCGCGCTCGATGCCACGGTGTCGGATTCCATCGCGGGCTGCCGCATGGCGGCATGGTGTTCGCGCGCCATGACGGGACCTCCGATCAAGGCAGCTGCAATCAGACCCATCGGCAAGAGCTTGGAAGTGATCATTCGACTTCTCCTTTGGTGACAGCGGGCCGATCAAGCCGGCTCCTTCAGGAGATGCGCGCGATCCGGGTCGATCCAAATGCACGAATTGCTCACCGGCTTTCAACGGCCTGTGAGCCGCTGCGCCAACGCGACCACGATCGTGCGAATAGGCAACCTTCGTTGCCTTACGAGAGTAACGGCGCGCGCATTGCGGGCATATCTCCGTTACAGCGCAGCTCGAATGGAGGCGAAAGATGATCACGACGATGGCACGACGCGTTGTCGTCCTGCTGACGCCCTTGGTGGCAAAGACGGCCGGCTTCCTGAAAATCAATTCAGTGCTGCGGCCTGCTCCGCAGCACCATCTGGTCATGCAGCGCGTGGCAGATCGCAGGGGGAAACGGCACCGTGCGCTCGGAACGGGACGGTGACCATGCCGTCGCAGACCGCCGGGCCCACGCCGTCCCGCCGCAGGCCGACCCGCCGCGCAGAAGGTGGGACGAGGCTCATGACACGGATTCTCCTGATCGAGGACGACACTGAAACCGCGGAGGCGATCGTCGCCGAGCTTGCCGAGCGCAGTTTCGAGGTGCAGTGGGCGCCGAACGGCGTCGAAGGTCTCGACCGGGCGCGTACCTCGCATCCCGACGCGATGATCGTCGACCGCATGCTGCCGGGCATGGATGGGCTGACCGTCGTCGAGGCGCTACGCAACGACCAGATCAGGACGCCGGTGCTGGTCCTGAGCGCGCTCGGGGCGGTCGACGACCGCGTGCGTGGCTTGCGCATGGGCGGCGACGACTATCTCACCAAGCCGTTCGCGATCGTCGAGCTGGTCGCGCGGATCGAGGCCTTGCTGCGCCGTCCGACGGAGAACCGCGAAACCGTTCTCGTGGCGGGCCCGCTGGAGCTCGATCTGATTGAGCGCACCGCCAGACGCGGTGAACGCGAGATCGATCTGCTGCCGCGCGAATTCCGCCTGCTCGAATACATGATGCGCCGGAGCGATCAATTGCTGACGCGCGCGATGCTGCTCGAAGAGGTCTGGAACTACAAGTTCGTTCCTGCGACCACCAACCTGATCGACGTGCACATGGGCCGGCTCCGTCACAAGGTCGATGCTCCCGGAGAGGTGCAGCTCATCCACAATGTCCGCGGTTCAGGCTTCATCCTGCGCGCTCGGCAATAGCGAGCCGACAGATGCAATTCATCCGTTCGAACACGTTTCTCTGGGCTCTGGCGGTCGCCGCCACCCTCGCGCTGTTCGTCGTCGGATTGTTCGCGTTCGTCTATCGGAAGCTTGACGACTATCTGATCGCGCGGTCCGACCGCATGATCACCACGCAGATCATCTTCATGGTCGATCTGCCGCCGGACCGCCGCGCCCGCGCGGTTGCCGATCATCTCGAGCAGGATTCCCGGCATGTGCACTATGCCGGGCTGTTCAGCGCCAGCGGTGCGCGCCTTGCCGGCAACATCGACCGCGTGCCAAGCGGGCTCGATCTCGATGGAACGGTGCAAGGCGTACGGCTCGAGACGGTCGCGGGCCGCGGGCCCATCGTGAGGACTGTCGGCAGGCGCCTGGATGACGGCGATGTCCTGGTTTTGGGACGGAACGTCGACGAGACACGCGAGATATCGAGCGTGGTGGGGCAGGCGCTTGCGCTCGGCCTGCTGCCCGCCTTCTGCCTCTGCGTGCTCGCCGGCGCCTGGCTGAGCGTCCGCGCCCAGAAGCGCGTCGAGGAGGTGAACCAGCGGGTGCAGCGAATCGTGGCCGGTGAGCTGCGCGAGCGGCTGCCGGAGGACAATGCGGACGATCCGTTCGCGCGGCTGGCCAGGATCGTCAATGGCATGCTCGACGAGATGGAGACGATGATCAACGCGCTAGCGGGCGTCGGCAACGATATCGCTCACGATCTCAGAACCCCCCTCACGCGGGCAAGGCTGGCGCTGGAGCGCGGGCGAATCCACGCGACCACGCTGGAGCAGCTCCATGAGATCACGGACAAGGCGATTGCCGGCATCGACCAGTCGCTCGCGATCGTCACCGCCCTGCTGCGCCTGACCGAGATCGAGAACAACCGCCGCACGGCCGGCTTCGGCACCGTCGCGCTGGACGAGATCCTGCGCGAGGTGTGCGACGTTTATGAGCCCATCGCCGAAGACAAGGGCATCGCGCTTGGGGCCGTCATCGATCGCGACGTGGATGTGTGGGGCGACCGCGACCTGCTGTTCGAGGCGATCGCCAATCTCGTGGACAATGCCGTCAAGTTCACGCCGGCAGGCGGGCAGGTGAAGCTCGAACTCGAATCGGACGAAAGGACGGCGCTCATGCGCGTGAGCGATACCGGGCCCGGCATCAACGAGCAGGAGCGCGAAGCGGTGCTGCGGCGGTTCTACCGCTCCGACAAGATCCGCAACACGCCGGGCGTTGGGCTCGGGCTGAGCCTGGTGGCCGCCATCGTCAAGCTGCATGGCTTTCGGCTTATCATCGGTCCGGCGCCCGGGGGGCGGATAGAGATCCTGGCCTCCACGGCAAAAGCCAAAGTCCACCGCGCGCCGATCTCCAATCCCGGGTCACGCAAGGGCGAGCTGAATGTGATTGCCGTGCGCGATGCTCTCGATGCCGGGACATGTCGGATCTCTGAAGCCGAATTCAGATGTGTGACGCCCAGTTTAGTGGCCAACCCGTGCGGAAGCCTTCTAAACCCTGACAACAGTTTCGGAACGTGGGAGCGATAGATGCAGATCAGTCACGAGGTCGCGAGAAATGATGCTGGTGCTGCGCCGGTCCCGTTCCTCAGCGCGTATGCGACGGCCATCAAGCGCTACAAACTTCTCGAGCCCGGTCAGGAGCAGCAGCTCGCGCGGCGCTGGCAGGAGACACGGGACGAGCGCGCGGCCAATACGCTCGTCACCAGTCACCTGCGGATCGCAGCCAAGGTCGCGCGCGGCTACAAGGGATATGGCTTGCCGCTGGTCGATCTGATCGCTGAGGCCAATCTCGGTCTCGTCATCGCCGCCTCACGCTTCGAGCCCGACCGCGGCGCGCGGTTCTCCACCTACGCGGTGCCGTGGATCAAGGCCTCCATTCACGCCTACATCCTGCGCTCCTGGTCCCTGGTCAAGATCGGCACGACGGCGGCGCAGAAGAAGCTGTTCTTCCGGCTGCGCGGTGAGATGCGGAAGGCCATGGGGGGCGCAATGGCAAGGCTCACGCCTGATGTCGCCGCTGTCATCGCCGAGAAGCTCGGGGTGAGCGCCCGCGAGGTGATGGAGATGGATGCGCGCCTGAACGGCGACATGTCGCTGAACGCGCGGGTCGGCGGCGAGGAGGATGGCGCCGAATGGGAAACGCTGCTGGTCGATGACGCCGTCGACGCGGAGACGGTCCTAGCCAATCGTGAGCAGACGGAACGCCGCAGCAGTGCCCTACGTGCCGCGCTGGGGGAGCTCACGGCGCGCGAGCGCCACGTCCTGGAAGCGAGACGGCTGGCGGATCACCCGGTCACGCTCGATCAGCTGGGCGTCGAGCTGTCGATCTCCAGCGAACGCGTCAGGCAGATCGAGATCCGCGCGTTCGCTAAGGTCAGGCGCGCCGTCATCCTCGCTGCGCGGGATGCCGCACGCGCCGCTGAAGTATTGCCACCTGCGGCACGCCGTGTCCGCCCAAGCGCGTCGAATGTCCCGGCAATGATCCCCTGAACGCGTTTTCATTTGAACGGATATCCGCCCGCCCTCATCTGTCCTCCCATCCCGCACCACCCGTTCCAGGCAGACCACCATGGGAATTGTTCGCTTCGCGCTGCGGTTTCCGCACACATTCTACGTGCTTGCGGCGCTGATTCTGTTTCTCGGCGGCATCGCGATCCGGTCGATGCCGACGGACGTCTTCCCGGAGATCCGCATCCCCGTTGTCACGGTGATCTGGAGCTATACCGGTCTGTCAACGCCGGAGATGGAGCAGCGCGTCAGCACCTATAGCCAGTATTCCATCAGCGCCAATGTCAGCGGCATCAAGAACATCGAGGCGCAGACGCTCAACGGCCTGTCGGTCCAGAAGATCTACTTCCAGCCCGACGTCAATCTCGATCTCGCGATCTCGCAGATCGTGTCGGCGACCAACGCCATCCGCGCCCTGATGCCGCCCGGCATTCAGCCGCCGATCATCGTGCAGTTCAATGCCTCGAGTGTGCCGGTGCTCCAGCTCAGCCTGGAATCCAACAGCCTGAACGAGCAGCAGCTCTATGATTTCGGCATCTATCGGGTCCGCCAGCAACTGGCGCCCGTTCCCGGCGTGACGCTGCCGACGCCCGCCGGCGGAAAATACCGTCAGATCATGGTGGACATCGATCCAGACAAACTGCTGTCGCGCGGTCTGACGCCGCTCGACATCGTCAATGCGGTGAACACCCAGAATCTGACGCTGCCGACCGGCACGGCGAAGATCGGCGACACCCAGTACACCGTTCGCACAAACGCGACGCCGGCTTCGATCGAGGATCTCAACAAGATTCCGGTCAAGTTCGCGAACGGGGCCACGATCTTCCTGAAGGACGTCGCCCAGGTCCGTGACGGCTCCCAGGTGCAGCAGAACATCGTGCGTGAGGACGGCCACCGTTCCGTTCTGCTCAGCGTGATCAAGAACGGCAATGCTTCTACGCTCGCCGTCGTCGATGGCGTGAAGAACGCCCTGGCATCGATTCGTGCCTCGGCGCCGGCGGGGCTCAAGATCAACGAGCTGTTCGATCAGTCGGTGTTCGTCACCCATTCCGTCAATGGCGTGCTGCGCGAGGGCGCGATCGCAGCCGGGCTCACGGCGCTGATGATCCTGATGTTCCTGGGATCGTGGCGATCGACGCTCGTCGTCCTGATCTCGATCCCGCTGGCGATGCTGTCCTCGCTGGTCGTCCTCAATTTCCTCGGCGAGACCCTGAACACGATGACGCTGGGCGGACTTGCGCTCGCGGTCGGCATCCTGGTCGACGATTCCACGGTGACGATCGAGAACACGCATCGGCTCTGGACCGAAGAGGGCATGCCGTTGCCCGAGGCGACGCTGCACGGCGCCGCCGAGATCGCGGTGCCTACACTGGTCTCCACGCTCGCGATCAGCTGCGTGTTCACCTCGGTCGTGTTTCTGGAGGGGCCCGCCAAATACCTGTTCACGCCGCTCGGCCTCGCCGTGGTGTTCGCGATGCTGGCGTCCTACGGGCTGTCGCGGACGCTCACGCCGATCACCATCGGCCTGCTCTTGAAGGGCGAGCGGCGCCACGGCGAGGGCGAAAGCCCGTCGGGCATCTTCGCGCGCGCCTCGGCCGCGTTCGAGCGCGGCTTCGAACGGCTGCGCAATGGCTATTCCGAGCTCCTGCTGACCTTGCTGCATCGTCGCGCTATCGTGCCTGTTGCAGCCGTGCTGGTGCTGGCGCTCGGGGCCACCATGTTCGTCTATGTCGGCCGCGATTTTTATCCCCTGATCGACGGAGGCCAGATCCAGCTTCACGTTCGCGCGCCCGCGGGCACCCGCATTGAGAAGACGGAAGCGATCTTCCAGGCAGTCGAAGACAAGATCCGCGAGGTGATTCCGGAGCGGGACCGGGCGCTGATCGTCGACAATATCGGTCTTCCGGCGCGCGCCTACAATCTCGCCTTCACGGACGGGTCGACGATTGGAGGCAATGACGGCACCATCCTCGTGTCATTGAAGGACGGACACAGGCCGACCGCGGATTACGTCGCGAAGCTGCGCCAGGTGCTGCCATCGGCATTCCCAGAAGACACCTTCTATTTCCAGGCAGCCGACATCGTCACGCAGATCCTGAACTTCGGGCTGCCGGCGCAGATCGATGTTCGCACGGTCGGTTACGGAGCCAACAATCTGGCCGTGGCAAAGGAGCTGCAGAAGAGTCTGTCCACGATCCCCGGCGTCGTCGATGCCCATCTCCAGCAGGAGGTCGATGCTCCTGCGTTTTATGCCGACATCGACCGGACCCGGGCCGCGCAATTGGGCCTCAACGCCAGCACCGTTGCGACCAACATCAATGTGAGCCTCAGCTCGTCTGCGCAGGTCTCGCCGAACTTCTGGACCGATCCGACGTCGGGCATTCCCTATTACCTCGCCGTGCAAACGCCGGAGTATAGGGCTAATTCGCTGAACGCCCTGGGGAACACGCCGGTGTCGACCTCGGTTGCGGCAAGCGGGCAGACGGTGCCGGGCCTGCTCAGCAATGTCGCGACCTTCAAGCGCGGCACCGTCCCCACCAATTCGAACCAGGCCAATGTCCAGCCGGTGTTCGACGTTTACGCGAGCGTGCAGGGACGCGATCTCGGCAGCGTCGCAGCGGACATCAACAAGGTTACGTCCACGCTGCAGAAGCAGCTCCAGCCGGGCAATTCGATCCAGGTTCTCGGGCAGATCCAGAGCATGCATCAGTCGTTCCGCGATCTCGGAATCGGACTGCTGTTCGCGGCCATCCTGGTGTACCTGCTGATGGTCGTGAACTACCAGAATTTCGGCGATCCCTTCGTCGTCATCCTCGCGCTGCCGGCAACGTTCTGCGGCATCGTGACAATGCTGTTCATCACGGGAACGACGCTGAACGTGCCCTCGCTGATGGGAGCGATCATGGCAGTCGGCGTGGCATCCGCAAATTCCATCCTGCTGGTGACGTTCGCGCGCGACGAGCAGCTGAAGGGACACTCCGCATTCGAGGCGGCGCTGAGCGCCGGCCGCACCAGGATCCGTCCCGTCCTGATGACCGCCGCCGCGATGATCGTCGGCATGATCCCGATGGCGATCGGAGGCCCGGGCGAGGAGCAGAATGCAGCTCTTGCACGGGCCGTCATTGGCGGACTGCTGTTCGCGACCCCGACGACATTGCTCGTCGTGCCTTATCTGTTCGCCATGCTGCGCAAGGGCAACGATGGCAAGCTTCATCACGGCGTATTCGAGGAGCAACCGCAATGAGTGACGTTCGCATACGGACCAATGATGACAAGACGGGAGGCCGGCCCGGTGCGGAAAACCTGCGGATCGTGGAGCTGCCCGGCAAGGAGACGCGATCAGGCCGCCGTTACGGTGGCGCGCTGCTCGGAGGCGGCATCGTTCTGATCCTGGCGGGCGGTCTCGGCATTGGCGGCTGGCGGCACTATCAGGCCGCGCGCGAGGTCGCCGCAGTCGCGGAGCAGGCCAGAACCGCCGTGCCGGATGTTCGGGTGGCGGCGGTCCAGCCTAGCGGCGACATCATGAAGGTCAGCCTGCCGGCGACGACGACCGCGTTCGAGGCAGCGAACATTTTTGCGCGGACCAGCGGCTATATCGAGAAGCGCTATGTCGATATCGGCGCTCATGTAAAGAAGGGTGATCTGCTCGCCGACATCACTGCGCCGGAGCTGGACCAGCAGATCGCGCAGGCGCAGGCGACCCTCGCTCAGAACCAGGCGGC
This sequence comes from Bradyrhizobium sp. CCGE-LA001, assembly GCF_000296215.2. Taxonomy (NCBI): domain Bacteria; kingdom Pseudomonadati; phylum Pseudomonadota; class Alphaproteobacteria; order Hyphomicrobiales; family Nitrobacteraceae; genus Bradyrhizobium; species Bradyrhizobium sp. CCGE-LA001. The sequence goes on from NZ_CP013949.1 coordinate 1,756,215, forward strand.
GCTGCAGCAGGCGCAGGCAAGCCGTGAGCTCGCCGACGTCACCAATGCGCGGGACAGCAATCTCGTCAAGCAGGGCTGGCTGACGGCGCAGCAAGGCGACAACGACCGTCTCACCCTGCGTGCGCAGCAGGCGGCCGTCGGCGTCGCGCAGTCCAACATCGCGGCGCAGGAGGCTCAGATCCGGGTCCTCCAGCAGGAGAAGGCCTATCAGCGCGTGGTGGCGCCGTTCGACGGCGTGATCACACAGCGCAACGTGGACAATGGCAGCCTGGTGCAGGCCGGATCGACTTTCATGTTCACCCTGATGCATTCCGACGTGATCCGAACCCAGGTCTTCGTACCGCAGGACGAGGCCTTTGGGGTCGCCCCCGGCGTCGACGCCGATATCCGCGTCCCCGAGATTCCGGGCCGGTCGTTTCCGGGGAAGGTCACGCGGATCGCGACCGCGTTGCAGCCGGGCAGCCGAACACTGCTGACCGAGATCGACGTGCCGAATCCGGATGGTCTGCTCAGCCCCGGCATCTACTGCACTGTCGAACTATCGATCCCGCGCAAGACACCGTCGATGATCGTCCCGTCCGATGCGCTGGTGTTCGACCAGAACGGCCTTCACGTCGCGCTCGTGCGCAACGGCGCCGTTCATTTGCAGCAGGTCTCGATCGCGAGGGATTTCGGCACCACGGTCGAAGTGCGTGAGGGGGTGCAGCCCGGCGACCAGGTCGTGCTCAATCCGGCGGTGAACCTGACCGAGGGCAGCAAGGTGACCGTTCGCAAGGTCGAAATGAGTTAGGGCGTGGTGATGATGCGGACTATGGTCGCAACGATGTTCGCTCTGCTGCTGTTGGGGAGCTTGCCGAGCAAGGCGCAGGTGGCAACGACGGGCACCACGGCGATGGGCCTGCCCACGGTGCCGGGCGCTATCGTGATCTCGCCGTTGAACAGTCCGGGTCCGTTTTCCGCAGCGACCGAGCCAAACGCGCCCGACACCACGCTCGCGCCCGTTCCGCTCGCTTCCGATCCGACGATGCCGGGGACGGTGGTCGTCTGCGCTGCGCCATCGGCGTCCCCGATGCCGGTGCCGGCAACGCCGATTGTCTCGAATCCCGGCTTGTCGACGTCGGGCAGTGTTGCTCCGATATTGCCGGTCACAGGACTGACCGGAAGCTCCATCGGAACCATTCCCGCAGCCTCGCCGGCAGGAACGGGCGCTACGGTCGCATGTAGCTCAACCCCGGGAGGTCAGGTGGCCACTGCTGCATCGCTGCCACTCTCGATCCCACAGGTGCCGGCGAGTCCGGCACCGGGCACCATCTCGGCGGACGTTAGCGCCGCTGGCGGCACCGGCATTGATCCAAGCGCCGTTGTGCCCAGCCCGAACAGCTCCGCCTGCATGGAAGGCGTCTCGATGAACCTGGCCTCGCCCGCGACTGTGTTGCCGGCCAATGCTACAGGCGCAGCGCCGACGCCGGGCGTGGCGCCGGTCCTGCCGCCGGGATGCTGAGAGTTCTGTGCCTCATATGGCGGGGCGTAGCTTGCGTATCGCGGCATCGGGCGGGAGCATGGCTTCGCCGTCCCGATATTTCCAGTCCACCATCACGGCCTTGCCGTCCCTGACCGTGGTGCGGCCGACGAACGTTCCCATGGTGCTCTGATGGTCGATGGCGCGCCAGATCGCTCGTCCAAACGGCGTGTCAAAGCCGATATTGCCGAACCCGTCGGCCATTTTTTCGGTATCGAGCGTCCCGAGCTTCTCGATCGGAGCCGCCAGCGAGCTGATCAGGGCGTGACCGACCACGGAGCCCATCGTGGGCGCCTCGCCATAGCGCGCGGCGTAAGCGGATATGAAACCGTTGTTGGTATCATCCAGGACCTCGGTGACGGGATAGCCGGTCACGATCCACCCCTCCGGCGCGTCTTGTCCGAGCGGATGGAGATATTCCGGCTCGCCGGTCGTGAACGACACGACGCGTCGTCCCCTAAACAGGCCGCGATCATGACCTTGCCGGACGAAACGGGCGAGATCGGGACCGAAGGTGACGTTGAGGATTGCGACCGGATTGTGCTGGGCGAGAGCGTTCACGACCGCGCCTGCATCGATGGATCCGAGCGGCGGCCACTGGCTGCCAACGAACTCGACGTCTGGACGACGGCTGCGGAGAAGATGCATGAACCACCTCACGGCCGACTGTCCGTACTCGTAGTTCGGTGCGATCGTCGCCCACCGCGTCGCCTTCAGCTGCGCTGCTTCCTCCACCAGCATGGCGGCAAGCATGTAGGTCGATGGGCGCAGCCTGTAGCAATATCGATGTCCTTGGTCCCAGACCAGAGCGTCCGTGAGCGGTTCGCTCGCCACGAACAGGATCCGATGTTGCCGCGCGAAGTCGCTGATTGCCAGCCCGACATGCGACAGATACGCACCTGCCAAGAGGTCGACGCCGTTCCTGCGCACCAGCTCTTCCGCCGCGCGAAGCGCAACACTCGGCTTGCCCTCGTCGTCGCGACTGATGATTTCGACCTCGCGCCCGAGCAGGCCGCCTCTTGCGTTCAACTGTTCGACCGCCAGCTGCCAGCCGCGACGATAGGGAAGGGTGAATGCGGGCGCGCTGCTATAGGAGTTGATCTCGCCGATTCTGATGGGTCTGGTGCCCTGGGCACGGATGATGGCGGGCGAAAGCATCGCAGGGCCAACGCCGCCCAGGAGTCGTCGTCGAGAGATCATGATCAAGCATCGTCCGTAGGATTGAGGAGGAAGGTATCAGTGGCAGGTGCAGGAGGCTGGCCGGTCGCCACCACCTGTCGTCGCCGGGCTTGCAACGAGCCCGCGCACGAATGCAAGCGCGGGAAGATCGAGGTCCCGATCGAATTGCGCGCTGATCGGACCGACGAGGTCGAGCGCGGTCTGCTGGCGATCCGACCCTGCCATGATCCTGGCCCAGGCCGCCGCGATCTTTAGCTCGTAGAAGCGGCATTGTTGCTCTCTGGCAACGGACAGCCCTTCGGCGAACAGCAATTCCGACCGGGAGAGATCGAGCGGGGCATCCGCCAGCAGAACTTCGCCCTTGATGCGCAAAAGATCCGCAAGGCACCACAATTGCCGACCTTCCCGGGCGATGTTCAAGGCCTCTTCAACGGCAGCCAGGGCCTGCGCAGTTTCGCCGCTCGCGAGCAGGCCTTCGGCGAGCGATCCGAGAAACTCCGGATTGCGCATCAGCCATCCATTCTCGGCGCGCGCCTTCAGTCCACCCCGCAGCAACGCTATTCCATCGTCGTACTGACCTTGCAGGACGAGCAACTGTCCCTTCAAGCATGACGTCCAGCTTGTCCAGAAAGCTATTCCCTCGCGAGTCACGAGTGCGAGAAGAGACGAGATCGCCTGATCGGCCGCAGCGAGATCATGCGTCATGAGCGCGATCGGGCAGACGGCGTTCCGCAAAGCGTAGGCGATCGCAAGCTTGTCCTTTTCCCGCTCCGCCTCCTCTAGACATTCGGCGGCAAGAGCTCTGCTCTCCGCCACCTTTCCCTGGAGCAGCAAGACGCGGGCCAACATGGCCTTGGCCAGAACGCTCTGGTTGAGCAGGAACCACATCTGGTTCGGGCCGTCCTTCGATCCGCAAGCTTCGTAATCCAGGGACAGGGTGAGCTCCCGCCTTGCATCCTCCTGCGCTCCGTAAAAATGAGTGGCGGCGCCGATCAAGCGCCGCCCCACGGTCTCGTTGGCGGAGTTCTCCGTTCGCAGGGCGATCTCGAGGTATCGCTCGCCGACGGATTTGGCGGCGTCATATTGGCCCGAGTTGAGATTGTAGCTCCATAGCGTCCACACGGCCTTGAGCTGAAGCTCGAGATCCGACCGCTCCTCGGCGAGCACGAGGCCGATGTTGAGCGCCGCCTTCATGCGGTCGGCAGAGCCGGTCGTGTTGAGAAGCGCGAAACCCAATGCGACATGGAGCTGTGCCTTGATCCCCGGATCGCAGGTCAACCCCGGGCCGAGATGGGCGAGGGCGTGCTCGATCCGGCTGGAGCATTCGACGAAGGACAGCAACTGCATCCACACCGGAACGAAACCGGCCGTCAGCTCGATTCCGAGCGCAGTATCGCCATCAGGCGCGAAGGCCCAGTCGAGCGCGGCATGCACGTTCTCGATCTCCTGGGCGAGGCGGGACACATCGACGGAGGTCGGGGAAGTGCCGCCAAGCGGCGTAGCGAGCTGCCTGAGGAATTCCGCTTGCCGTCGCGCAATTTGCGCAACGAGCCCGGCTTCCGCTAGCTTCTCCAAAGCATAGGCCCGCGTGGTCTCGAGCAGGCGCCATCGTCCCTCGAACGAGGGATTCAGAGAGACCAGCGATTTGCCAACCAGATTGAACAATGTCTCGATGACGTCCGACCGCGACAGGTCGCCGTCCATCATTGCAATGGCCGCGTCCAGCGTGAAGCCGGCCGGAAATATCGCAAGCCGGCAAAGCAGCCTCTGCTCCTCGGGCGACAACAGGTCGTAACTCCAGTCCAGCGTCGCTCGCAGGGTCTGGTGCCGCGGCAGCTGGTCGCGACGGCCGCTGCTCAGGAGCTCGAAGCGCCGGTCCAGGCGGCTCAACACGGTGTCCACCCCGAGATTCGCGACTCGAGCTGCGGCGAACTCCAGCGCGAGCGGAATCCCGTCGAGCCGCCGGCAGACGGCGGCGATCTTCAGCAAATCGCCTGGGTCGGGAACGAAGCTTGCTCGCAATGCCCGCGTTCGCGCGACGAAGAGCTGCACCGCGCTTTCCCGAAGCAGCCGATCGGGATCAAGGATGTCTGATCCTGGGACCGATAGCGGCGGGATGGCCGCTACATATTCTCCGTCGATGCGCAGCGCTTCGCGGCTGGTCGCAAGAACGGAGACACTCGGACAATAGCGAAGCACCGCGCTGGCGATTTGCGCGGCAACGTCGATGACATGCTCGCAATTGTCAAGGACGAGAAGCAGGCGCCGCGAGCCGACGGCTTGGGCGATGCTCGCGGGCGAGACGTTCTTGTCGCTCAAGGCGAGCTTCAGGGTACGGGCCGTCGCAGAGACCGCCAGCGGTGGATCCTGCAAGGTCGCGAGCTCGACCAGCGCGACGGAATCGTCGAACGACGATGCGACGCGCCGCGCAAGTTCGATGGCGAGCTTGGTCTTTCCGATGCCTCCAGGGCCGACGAGAGTCACGGCGCGGTATGCGGAGAGGATATCGATCAACTCGTTCAGGGAATCCTCGCGGCCGATCAGAGGCGCGCGCACATTCGGCAGGTTGCTCGAAAAGGAGGACGCGGCTAGCGCGGATATGGTTGCGGCTGCGGAGTGATCCGGATGTCCGCTTCGCCAGCTTCCCGCGAGAGTATATCCCCGGCCCGAGACCGTCTTGAGGAGATCGCGATCCCTGCCGAGCGCCTTGCGGACCGCGGAGATATGGACCTGGAGCGTGTTGTCCTCGACGACCTGGCCTGACCAGACGCTCCCGATCAGTTCATCCTTGGTCACCAGAAGACCGGCACAATCCGCCAGCTTCTCGAGAAGCTCGAATGCACGGCTGCCGATCGGCACCGCGATGTTGTCGTGTCTCAGCTCTCTGCGCTGGCAATCGATGAGCCAGTTTCCAAAGGCGTAGGTTCGATTGGCCGGCGAAGACGACATAGGGATCCGCGGATCAGATTCACCGTCGTGATGCCAGGAAAGTCATGGTTTTCCGAAGATCACCGTCTCTTGGCAATACTATGAAAGCATGACTATGCCTCGGTCTCCTACAGGGGAGGCGGTTGGCGTGTCAAGAAGACCTTCGCCGTGTTCGGGCGTCCGCCGTCAGTGCCCCGCCGCTCTACATGCTCGTTGTTCCCTAAACGAATTCGTGACGATGATAGGCGTGTCAAATCAGAGAGCCGCGACGGCCGAGCGCAACAATCGCGCGACGGGGCCGACACGCGTCCGCAGGAGCGCGTCTGAAATTTCCTGATTTTACGTCTCTTAACTCGCGACCAGACCCGGCCTTGCTACGATCGTATCGATGGAGGCGCCCCACCGCTCGCGGATTCCGCTGGTTGCGCGCCTTCCGGTTTGGACCAGTGCAGTTAGAGTAAGAACAATGTCCCAGCTGTCACCGCCGCGACAACCGAGGCATGGTTGCGAGCCAACCGCCATCATCTCCGATGACGGAGCTTCCGACTTCCGCTCGGCCGCGATGACATCAGTCGTGCCGCTTCCGAAAGCCGTCGTTTCGCGCAGCGACGATCTGCCGGCCCGGGACGCGGCCGCAATTGTCTTCGATCAGCTCGGCCTCGTCATAGCGGTCGAGACCGATCCACGGCGCGAGTCCAGGGTATCGCGTGATCGACCGCATGATACTGGCTTTCTGCGCGTCCGGGTTCCACGGCACAGCGTGTCCGCGACGCTGCCGGTCTCCGCGACAAGGATGCTCGCCTTCAACGAGAATGATCCTGTCGTCCGGAGCCTGGCCGAAGCTCTCGCCGCGGTAGAAAGCTTGACGCCCGCCGATGGCGCTATCTGCGTCGACGCCCTGCGCCTTGCCGTCGTTGCGCGGTTGTCTGCCTTGCAGTCAGGCAGGCCGGGGCAGTTCGAAGGGCGAGTCCGCGGCTGCCTAGGTGCGAGTGACAGGCAGATTCAGGGATTGCAGAAGTGGCGGCTCAAGCGGGTGCTCGACTACATCGAAAGTCACTTTTGCAGGAAGGTCCAGCTCGCGGATCTTGCCGCAGTGGCCGGCTTGAGTCGCATGCATTTCGCCGCCCAGTTCCGGATCGCCACGGGATGCAGCCCGCACGAATACATCCTGCGCGAACGGATACGGCGCGCCAAGGATTTGCTGCGAAATTGCGAGATGCCGATCGTCGAGATTGCGTTGACGGTAGGCTTTCAGAGCCAGGCTCATTTCACCACGACATTCAGGCGCTTCGCGGGCGACTCGCCGAGGCGGTGGCGGAATGCGGCTGCGGCTGACTTGATCTAGCGATTGGGAAGATAAGTTGCCGAGGATCGATTGCTGCGGCGATCGGCTTGGTTGGAGCAACGGCCGGCATGACGCCGCCATTTTCCTTCCATCTGCGACGTCGAATCCGCGAAGCGCTGAGAGGAGAATTCTCGACTCAGCGCTGTCGCTTGCCTTGCAGCCAAGGGCTCGTACGGCCCACAGGCTCAGTAGCCGGAGGTGGGCTCGCAGGGAGGCCGGCGCCAGGGCGCGGTCGCGTATGCACCGATGTCGGGAGCGCGAACGCAGTTGCGCTTGGAGGTGACGGGCACGCGCTGAACCGACGCATAGGAGTCGACATTCGTGCGGCGCGTGTTGTTGCCGCCTTCGCGAGCCATCGCGGGGGAGGCAATCATGGCGGCGACGGCCAGCCCGGCCGACAAGAGCTTCAGATTAGTCATTGCATGTCTCCTTGACAAAGCGATGCCGGGAACGCCTCGGCTCGCCCGTCAGACATGTGTATGCGCGTGCGAGATCAGCAGTATCAATCGAACGATCATTTTCGCCTTTGCACGAAGTCGTGGTGGCGGCTCGGTCGACAGTCGATTCTGCGCGGTCGCGATGCTGCGAGACCGGCGGGGTGCGCCACTTGGCGCGGACGCACTCCCGTGCGGATTCACGGACGGGCGTGGTCGGCTGCGTGCGCAGGCCGGCCCTTCGTCGTTCGCTCAGCGATGCCAGTGACGGACGTAAGGGTGCGCTGCTCCGAACACCGGCGCGGCGCCGCCGGGCCGCTCCAGGCCCATTCGTCCTGCCGGCGTCAGCGCGCCGCCGTTTAGCACGTCGCGATCCGGATACATTGATGCAAATGCGGCGGGCTCCTGGTCGGCGAATGACCAAACCGCGGAGGCCGAGGATATCGTTGCCGTCGAGATCAGCGCGGCGGCGATCATGGTCTTGAATACATTCATGGCGATTCTCCATTGCTCGTGAGGTGCGGAGAGTCGCTTGGCGATGATCGCTGCTCGGCTGGTGACGTTTCCGGAAATTGTCTTCTGTACCGAGTCATATAGGCAGTGCAGCGGAAAAAACCTGTCCGGTACGCATCACTCTTGCGAGAAGACGAGTGCGGAAATAACCAGCATGCAGGCGGGGTTTATCGAATGGTCCATCTTCGACATCGAATCCTGTCACTTTTGTCATGATCGTTCGCACGATCGTGCATGGTCGAATCAATCGCGACGCCCACTTGAGAGTGCAGGTCATGGAACATGCGGAGTGTAAGCCATGAGACTGCTCTCTTTCCTTTGCGTCGTAGCTTGTCTCGGACTGTCGGGCGCAGCATCTGCCCGCGGCGGCATGGGATCGCATATGTCGATGGCACGCGGCGGCGCGCTCGGTACGAGTGCCGCGGCGCCTGGGACGAACTCGCTCGGCACTGCACTTCCCTCGTCGGAGGGCGGCGGTCATGCGATGAAGCGGCCTCTGCTCGGCACGGACGCGACCATCGACAAGGACGACGCCCGCCTTGAGAAAATGCTGGAAGGTTCGATCTGCCGCGGCTGCTGAAGGGTATGGGGTGCAAGAGGAACCCGGGTCTTGCTCTTCCGCCTGGCAAACTGGTCTCCTGGAAGGATGGTGATAGACTGCACGCAAGACCAATGAACCATTCGGGGCCGTGCCAATGATGGCTGAGTCGGGCCAGCGTCCCGTTTACACCTGCTCGGAATGGGAGATCGATCTTGCCAGGCGCGAATTGCGCGCGCAGGGTGAGGTCGTTCCTCTGGGCGGGCGCGCCTTTGAGATCCTTGCGGAATTGGTTCGGGCCGAAGGCGATCTGGTCACCAAGAACGATTTGGCCGAGCGTGTCTGGCGGGGCGTTTTTGTCGAGGAGAGCGCACTTCGGGTGCACATCGCCGCGATTCGAAGAGCCTTTCGCGCGGACCGCGACATGCTCGCAACCGACGTCGGACGCGGATATCGCCTGCTGGGGTCATGGCAGATCCGCCAGACGGATGCGCCGCTACAATCTTCAGCATCCCAACAATTGCGCTCGACCAACATTCCGAATGCATCGTTCGATCTAATCGGTCGGGCCACCGCCATCGCACATCTATGGGAGCTTCTTTCGGCCTATCGGGTCGTGACCCTCGTCGGGCCTGGCGGCATCGGCAAGACGGCGCTTGCATTGGAAGCCGCCAGAACGGCGCCGCCCGGTTTTGCTGCGGATCGGCTGCTGGTCGAGCTTGCCTCGCTGCCCGATCCCAAGCTGGTTTGCTCGGCCGTCGCCAGCGTGCTCGGAATCAAGCTCGAAGGCGAGGACATCTCGCCGGGGGCAGTCGCACGCACGGTCGGCGCGCGGCAGCTGTTGCTCGTCCTCGACAATTGCGAGCATGTCGTCGATGCGGTGGCTCAACTGGCCGACGCGATCGTCAGCCGCTGTCCCGGGACCACCATCGTTGCGACCAGCCGCGAAGCGCTGCGCATCGACGGCGAGCACGTCTATCGCGTTCCTCCTCTGGACGTGCCGCCCGAATCCCGGGTCGGATGCGGCGGCGCATCTGCTTACACCGCCGTGGAATTGTTCATGACGAGGGCGAGGGCGCTCGGTTCGAATTTTGCGCCGGATGAGGAAAATCTCGGAGCCGTTGCCTCCATTTGCCGGCGGCTCGACGGAATTCCGCTCGCGATCGAGTTCGCGGCGGCGCGCGCGGTGATGTTGAGTCCAGCGAAGATTGCCGTGCTTCTGGACGACAGGTTCAAATTCCTGACGACCGGCCGACGGACGGCGCTACCCAGGCAGCAAACCCTTCGCGCGACGCTCGACTGGAGCTACGACCTGCTGCCGGAGATGGAGGCGCGCATCCTGCGGCAGCTCGGCGTCTTCGCCGGAGAGTTTTCGCTCGAAGCCGCGATCGTGGTGGCCGGCGAGGGCATCGGTGAGCTTACGGGTCGGCTGGCCAATCTGGTGGCCAAGTCGCTCGTTCTTGCCGACATCGGCGGTGATCACCCTCACTATCGGCTGCTGGATACCACGCGCGCTTACGCATTGGACAAGCTGCGCGCTTGCGGAGAGCTTGCCGGCGCGGCTCGCCGTCTCGCTCAATATTATTGCGGCTTCCTTGCGCGAGCTGAAGCCGATAGCGAAACCCAGCCGCAGGCGGAGGGGCTCAAGTTTTATTGTCGCCATATCGACAGCGTGCGATCGGGCCTCGATTGGGCCTTCTCGCCCGAGGGCGACGCGCAGATCGGAGTGGCGCTGACCGCGGCGGCGATCCCGCTATGGGTGCAATTGTCTCTGCTTGCGGAATGCCGCGAGCGGACCGAGCTGGCGCTGGCCCATCTCGACGACAGCGCGGTGAATGCGCGGCAGCTGCGCATGCAATTGTCGGCTGCGCGCGCCTGGTCGCTGATGTATGGCATTGGAAGGGCCCGGGAAGCAGGTCCTGCCTGGGTCGAAACTCTTGGGCTCGCCGAGCAGCTCGGCGACAATGATTATCTGCTGCGATCGCTCTGGGGCCTTTGTATCGATCAGTTCAACAATGGCGAGTTTCGCAAGGCACTCGGTCTTGCGCGCCGTTTTGCGGATGTCGTGGCCGGATCGAGCAATTCGGTCGATCGGATGATGGCAGAACGGCTCCTCGCCACGACCATGCATTATCTCGGCGATCAGCGGCTGGCGCACCGTCACATCGACCGGGCCTTGGCCCGTCTTTCCGACCTGACGGCAAAGCCGCAGGTCATCCGTTTCCGGTTCGACCCGCGCGCCTCGGCACATTACTTCCAGGCGCGCATCCTCTGGCTGCTCGGCTTCGCGGATCAGGCGCTGCGCGTGGTCGATCGCAATGTCGAGGAAGGTCGCACGAACGGTCATGCCCTGACGTTTTGCAGCGTGCTCGGACAGGGCGCCTGCCCGATCGCCTTTCTCGCCGGTGATCTCGTCCTGGCGGAGCGCTATTGCACGATGCTGATCGAGCATACCGAACGTCACCCGATCCGGCTGTGGAGCGTCTGGGCACGCGCCTTTAGGGGCATGGTGGTGGCGCGCGGTGGCGACCTCGAGGCCGGCCTGTCCTTGCTACGCAAGGCGCTCGGCCTGGCGGGCGAGGCGCGATTTCTGCCACGCTTTCTGCTTCTCCTCGGGGAGCTAGCAACATGTCTCGGAAAAGCCGGCGAGATTTCGCAAGGACTTGCGACCGTCGACGAGGCGCTGGCGCGATGCGAAGCACGTGACGAACGCTGGTATGTGGCGGAGCTCTGGCGCATCAAGGGCGAATTGCTGCTGCACGCCGGCGCGCATTATTCCGCGGCAGCCGCCGAGCAGGCCTTTGTCCAGGCGTCGGAGGTGGCGGGCGGTCAGGGAGCGCTATTCTGGGAGCTGCGAACGGCGATCAGTCTGGCACGATTGCGGATGAGCCAGAGCCGGCCGGCCGACGCGCGGGATATTCTCGAGCCCGTGTACGGCAAGTTCACCGAGGGTTTCGAGATCGCCGATCTGCGCCGCGCGAGGACATTGATGGCGCAGCTGGCGACCCAGTAGCTCGGGCGTCCTCACCAAGAGCCCGCTCATGCGCCGCAAGCCTGTCCGATCGGTAGAAGCGCAGCTCAGTGAGCAGATCCGAGGCTGTCTTGAGACTGCGCGTGCCAAACCCCTCGGTGAAACGGCCATACACGGGTGCAAGAAGTTCTTCTGCGTCTCGGTAGCGGCCTTGGCGCTGCCGTAGCCGCGCAAGCACGGTTGCCGTGCGCAGTTCGTAACCGAGCGCGCCTTGTCGGCGCGCCAATTCGAGCGATTGCGCGAGACTCTGCTCCGCCTGCAACATGTCGGGCGTGGCCTTGCGGATCAGCGCCTCCGCTTTCACCCGCAGCATGTCGGGCATCTCCATCAGGAAGCCGCAACGCCGTGCCTGGGCGATGGCTTGGTTGATCGTGTCCAGCGCGGCCTCGCCGTGATTTGCCGCCACCAGGGCCGCAGCAAGCGGCACGCTCAAGCCTGCGACCGCACCGAAACGGCGGTTCTGCAGCTTCTCGACCGAGCCCTTCAGCATCGCGAGACCCGGACCGGTCGTCCCGCGCGTCAGCAGCGCAATTCCTTTCATGGCTTCCGCCACGATCTCGAGCGTGGCGAGCTTGTGCGTACGGCTCTCGGCCAGAAGCCTGTCGATGGAAGCTTCGTAACTTTCCAGCTCCTCATTCCAATAGAACACGTCGAACGCCCAGAGCAGCGCCCGGCAAAGCATGGTGGGGTGGTCCATGGTGAGCGCGTCGGAAACAGTCTTTCGCGCGATTTCCACGGCTCGGTCGGGATATCCCTGGAGCCATAGAATACGGGCCAAAGTGATCGGTGCGCGGCCGGGATAGTCGAGCGTCGGCTCGCCACCGACGTCCTTCGTCGCGCCGGAACGCGACATCGCGGCCTCGATGTACGCACGGGAGGCGGCAAGTTCGCCGAGATAGTGACAGGAGATGCCAAGCGCCAAGTGCATGCGGGAAAGGGCACCGGGATCACCGCTCTCCAGTGCGATGCTCTCGCCTCTTCTGGCCGTCTTCAAGGCGTCGGCGAATTTCCCGGTGAGCAGTTGGAGCAGATGCAGCCGATCGATCAGCCGGACCTGGCCGGAAAGGTCGCCGATCTTCTCTGCCAGCGCAAGCGCGCGGTTGAGGCAGATCATGGCCATATCGTCGAACTGCCCGGTGAGTGTCCGGGCCGATCCGAGGGCGGCGTAGAGTGCAAGGCTGCGCCTCGCGCTTTCGGCAGTTTCATCGAGCGCCTCAATGGCGCGCGCGGCCCAGTGCTCGCATTCGGCCAGGAGCGACAGTTTGAAGAACAGGGGAATAGCTGCCGCCGTGAGCGCCACCCCGATGCCACGCTCTCCTCGATCCGAGAAGCACCACGCCAGAGCGCTTCGTACGTTACCGAACTGATCGGTTGCGGCCGGGAAGCCGTCTCTCGCGGCGCCATCAGTGTTCTCGAGCAGGGCGAGAAAGTAGGCGGCATGGCGCCGCGCCATCTCATCGGCATCGGTTTGGGCGGCGAGCCTCTCCTGCGCGTAGGCCCGGGTGGCGTCCAGGAGCCGATAACGGGGCGATTGCCGGTCGACGCTCGACGCAAGCATCGACTTGGCGACGAGGCTGTCGATGATGGCCAGGATGGCGTCATCGTCCTTTGCGGTCGCGGCGATCGCCCGCACGGCGTCCAAGCTGAAGCTGCCGACGAACACGGACAGCCGGTCGAGAACCTCGCGCTCCGCTTCGGAAAGGAGATTGTAGCTCCACTCGATGGTTGCACGCAGCGTGCGGTGGCGGGGCAGGGCGGTCCGCCGCCCCTCCCAGAGCAGATTGAAGTGCTCGTCGAGGAGCCGGACCATGGCGCGGGCGCCATATGCGCCGACATGGCCGGCGGTGAGCTCGATTGCAAGCGGAATGCCATCGAGCCGGCGACAGAGATTGCCGACATCCCAAGCGTTCGCATCCGTCAGCGCGAACTCGCTCCCTCCGGACGTCGCACGCTCGACGAAGAGTTCGACGGCGGGATAGGCGAGCGCACTTGCAGCGGTCAGACTGGCCTTCTCCGGAGGACTTGCCAGTGGCAGAAGGCGGTGGGCATGTTCGCCCTCGACACGCAACAGCTCCCGGCTGGTGGCGAGAATGTGCAACTCTGGCGCCTCCTGGAAGAGTTTCTCGGCCAGCGCAGCCGCCGCGTCGATGACATGCTCGCAGCAATCCAGAATGAGCAGCATGCGCCTTCCGCGCAGGAGAGCCGCAAGTCCTGCCGAGGGATCGGTCGATCGTGCCGGCAGCCCGAGTGAAGCCGCAGCGACGGCCGGTACAAGCGCGGCATCGCAAGTCTCGCCGAGACTAACGAAGTGGACCTGGCCTGCAAACTCGGCGAGCAGGGCATAGCCGACCGAAATGACCGCGGTCGTCTTGCCGATGCCGCCCGGGCCGACGACGGTGACGAAACGCTGACCTATCAGTCGTTCGGATATCTCCCGGATAGTTTGCTCGCGCCCCACCATCTGTCGGGGATGTGCCGGCAGGTTGTGGACGTAAGGGGGACTGGACGACTCCGGCTGTGCCTGGTCGGTCCTGGAAATTGACGCGACGAAGCAATAGCCTTGGCCGGAGACGGTGGTCAGATATCGGACCCCGGCGTTGCCGTCTCCGAGCGCCTTGCGAAGCGCTGCGATGTGAACACGCAGGCTGTTCTCGTCGGCGCTGGAATCGGGCCACGCACTGGCCATCAGATCGCTTTTGCTGACGACCGTTCCTGCGCGCCGGATCAGCGTGAGCAGGATGTCGAAGGCCCGAGCCGACAGTTGGACCCGCTCGCCATTCCTCTCGATCCGCCGCTGCTCGGCGTCGAGGCGAAACGGGCCGAAGACGAAAATCTCCCGAGCAGCCCCCTCTTGGACAGAGGAGCCGGCAGTGGCCATGCGATTTATGCTTTGCCAGCGGGAGGCCATTCTAGGGATTTCAACCCGACAAACGACTCGCATTCCAGAACTTGGGAGTCCACCAGGACTTATGGACGTCGTGGCAGGTTCGAAACTGCCATCGGGGTCATATCGAGGTAAAGAATGGCCGCCATACGGCGCATGTCACGTTCGCCTCTGGCGCTTTCGCACTTTCAGCCTTTGATGCGGCGATATGTCACTGAACGGCGTCCGGTCCTAGCCGATGATCACCGGCGAGAGCACGTCCTCCAGCCCGATCCGGCGCAGCATTTCGGCGCGCGCGCGGTCGGCGACCGCATCGACGGCCGCCGCACCATCGTCATCTGGTCCGATATGGACCCTCAACGGCCGCTGTCCGAACGGCATGCTCACGACGTCGGCGACGGCCTTCGCGACGTCTTGCTCGGCACGGTCTCTGGGCGAAAGCTGCGCCAATCCTGCGAGCGCGGTCTCGGTCAGATCGGCGGTCGGTCCGTCGGCATATTCCTCGGCGCGAACGGTGTCCGTCGGCCGGCCGGAGCGGACGTAGTGGCCGGGCCCGAGAGCGCTGGGGACGACGATACTCGTCTCGATCCCCCATCGCGCGAGTTCGCCGGCATAGCCGAGCGCGAGCGCATCCATCGCCGCCTTCGACGACGCATAGGCACCGAGGAAAGGCACCGACCCGCCACGTGCGCAACTCGACGTGATCCATATCAGCAGGCCTTGGCCTTGCTTGCGCAATTGCGGCAATGCCGCCCGATTGAGGCGTTGCGCGCTCAGCACGTTGATATCGTAGAGTTCGGCGAGTTGCTCCGGCGTGAAGGCTTCCGTCGGCCCATAGAGGACCTGTCTCGCATTGTGCACGATCACGTCGAGGCGATCGTGCTCGGCGACGATGGCTTCGATGGCCGCGTTCACGGAGGCTTCCGAGGAGACATCGAACTCGATGGCGCGAAGCTCAGCGGCCTTTCCGGCCTTGCCGAGGCCATGTGCGCTTTGGTCGCCCGCTTCCCGCATCGAGACGTAGACCGTGTGTCCCGCCTGCGCCAGTTCTTCGCAGGTGTTTCGTCCGGTATTGTTTGCGGCTCCCGTGACGACGATCACTTTGCTCATTGAATCCCCAATCGCATTCCAGCCTTCGCGAAGATTCACAGCACAGCCGCGACGCGACCGTCGTCAGGCGAGCGTCGCGACCGATGCGCGAAGAACATCTGACTTAGGGCCAGGCGCGGGGCCGGTCTTTCGCGCGTTACGGGCAATTTTCATAAAGCACGAAATACTTCCAGAACGCCCGAACGAGGGTGGAGGGTGTCCTGCTCGACTGCGCCAGCAGAACCAGACGTGCCTTCGCGAAATTGGCGTTGAGTTTGAGAAGATCGGGGCCGCAGCACACAGCTAGAACACCTTCTCGTTACTCGACAATGCGGCGGTGCCGCTCCGATCGCCCCGGGGCGGTTTGCGGCTCGCAAGGAGACTGAATGATTCTGCCAGGCAAACTACCGCGGTCGAGCCTCGGACCGCTCGTTTTGATTGCGGCGATCGTGGGCGGTGGCGCAGTGGCGTTCGCGTACACTGCAGGATGGCTCTCTCCCGGACGCCTGACGCCGGAACGGATGATCGAGGCGCTGACGCCCCCAAGTGGACCGCCGCTTGGCCGCCGCCGAAATCACGCCAAGGGGATCTGCTTCACCGGCACGTTCGAGGCCAACGGAAACGGCGTGGAACTCTCCCGGGCCAAGGTCTTCGTGCAAGGGCGATATCCGGCTCTGGGCCGTTTCAATCTCGGCACGCCCAATCCGAACGCGGTGGATGCGACCGTGCGCGTGCGCGGCCTCGGTCTTCAGGTCACGGCAGATGGCGACGTCTGGCGGATGGCGATGATCAACCCGCCATTTTTCGCGGTCTCGACGCCCCAAGCGTTTCACGACCTGCTGATCGCGTCTGGCAAGAAGGATCCGGACGCGATGAAGACGTTCATTCAGGCAAATCCGGAGTTCGGCCATTTTGCAGCCTGGGCCAAGACGGCGCCATGGACCGGCAGCTATGCGGAAGAGGCTTATCATGGCCTCAACAGCTTCATTTTCACGGACGCGAAGGGCGGCGATCACGCGGTGCGATGGTCGCTGCTGCCCGCGGCACAACCCGTTGCGATTTCGCAAGCCGACCTCGAAAACCGCGGTCCGGATTATCTCGAGCAGGAGATCGCGGAGCGGGTCCGGACAGCCGGTCCGCTGCGGTGGACCATGGTCACGATTGTCGCCGATCCCGGTGATCCGACAGCAGACCCGAGCAAAGCCTGGCCGGAGACCCGCCGCAAGGTGGAGGTCGGAACGCTGATCGTGCAACGGATCGAACCGGAGCGCGATGGACCATGCCGCGACATCAACTTCGATCCGACCGTCCTGCCCGAGGGAATCCGGGTGTCCGACGATCCGTTCCCGGCCGCGCGCTCATCGGTGTACCGCAAGTCCTTCGATCTGCGTGCCGCCGAGGCCAAGGACTATCCGCGCACGGGAGCCGCAAAGCCATGACCGACGTTCCTCACCGTTTCACGCTGGCCCAGCGGCTCCTGCACTGGCTGATGGCGGCCTGCATTCTCGCTATGCTCTTCATCGGCGCCGGCATGGTCTCGACGGTCGCGCCAAAATATCTGCCGCTGATCCTGATCCACAAGACGCTCGGCGTCATCTTGCTGGCTCTCGTTCTGATCAGGCTGGCGCTCCGGCTGTATTACGGCGCACCATCATTGCCGGATGATCTTCCGAGAGCCATGAAATTGGGTGCAAGATCGTCGCATCTTCTGCTGTATGGGTTCATGATCATCATGCCGTTGCTCGGCCTCGGCATGCTCTGGGCAGCGTCCTACCCGGTCGTTCTCTATGGCGACGTCGAAATTCCTGCGCTGCTGCCGCAGAGCGACCGCGGGCACACGCTGCTCTCGAACGCCCATGTCTATCTGGGCTTCGCATTCTTCGCTCTCGTCTTGCTGCATCTCGCGGCGGGGCTGTTCCACGCATGGGTCCGGCGCGACGGCGTGTTCGCAACGATATCGCTCGTACGCTTGCGCGACAGAACGACGGCCGGCGAATGATCCGTCGGGCCTCGTCGCGAGACTAGAATTTCCAACCTCTAAGCAAGGATACCGACCATGACCAAAGCCGATCTCCAGACACCGACCGATCTCGGTGCCAATGCGAACCGGGACGTTCCAGCCGCGCTGAGAGCGCTGCTCGCCGACGTGTTCGCTCTCTACCTGAAGACCAAGAACTTCCACTGGCACGTATCCGGCAGCCACTTCCGCGACTACCACCTGATGCTCGACGAGCAGGCCGAGCAGATCTTCGCGATGACCGACGAGATCGCCGAACGCGCCCGCAAGATCGGCGGCACCACGCTACGCTCGATCGGCCACATCGCCCGCGAGCAGCGCATTCTCGACAACGACGCCGACTATGTCGATCCGCAGGACATGCTCGCCGAGCTGCGCAGCGACAACCAGCAGCTGACGCGGGAGATGCGCCGGGTTCACGAGCTCTGCGACGAATACGCCGACGTCGCCACCGCAAGCCTGCTTGAAAACTGGATCGACGAGACGGAGCGGCGAATCTGGTTCCTGTACGAGACCGGCCGCACCGGTCCGAAGTCGTAAGCGCAAGATATGCCGTTCGGCCGGGAAGCGGGTGAAGGATGAACAGCCTCTCGGAACTCCCGCCGGATGGCAGCACGAAGGCGGAGCGCCTGTTGCTGCGCGAGCTCGCGTCTCGGATCGATGACGAGCTCGCTTCGGCGATCGACCTGGTTTCGAAAGCCACCGATCGTTGCGACGCTGCGGACGCGAGGATAACCCTCGCTTCCGTGCGGGACAGGCTGGCAAACCACGCGCGGCTTCACCACGCGCTGCAAATGCCCGAGTTCACCACGATCGTCGATCTGGCGGCCTATCTCCGGCTCTTGTGCCGGTCGATCAGCCGCGCGAGCCTGGAAAGCGAGGGAATCGCGCTTTCGCTTCTGTTGCACCCGCAGAAGGTGAACTCCGAGCAGTGCTGGCTGCTGGGCGTGATCGTCTTCGAGCTCATCACGGGTCTTGCGCGCTGCCTGTCCCGCAGCGGCACGGGTATAATTCATCTCGAAATGTGGGGGACCGCGACGTCGATCGTCTGCTGTATGACCGACGGCGGCACGTCCGGCGAAGACTGGTACCGCGGAGAAACCCGCGATCTCGTCGAGATGCTCGCCGCGCGTCTCCAGGGAACGATCGACATCTGCGCCGATTCCGATGGCCGCAGAATCATGGTGAGCGTTCCGCGTTAGCCTGGACGTTATCGGTACCAACGGCGTTTCCAATCGTGCAGATGAAACAATATCGCGGCGTCTTCGAAAGATGGCGAGCGGAGGCTCCCGATAGGCTTGATCCGATTCATGACCGGCGACCGAAAAGAGGGGCAAGCCATGAGAGATGTGTCGAATGCGAAGGCCTCGCCACGAAGGACCATCCATGCGATCACCACGTCCCGTTGCGCTGCCCAGCCGGCGACAGTGTGAGCCATGATGACGGGTTCGACGTTCACCCGGCATCGGGAGATTGCCTGGCGCGGCGGTCAAACGCGGTCGACCTCGCGCCTGATCGCCGAAGAGATCGCGATTGCGCTCACCTATAACGGATCGACCCATGCGGTAATGATGGGCACTCCGAGCGATCTCGAGGATTTCGGCATCGGCTTCAGCCTCACCGAGGCCATCGTCGAGCGCATGAGCGAGATCAGCAGCATCGAGCTGGTCCCGAACGAGCTGGGTGTCGAGGTTCGGATGTGGCTCGAGGGCGACCGCGCGGCGTCCCTGGCGGCCCGGCGCCGCGCCATTAGCGGACCCGTCGGATGCGGGTTGTGCGGCATCGAGAGCCTCGAACAGGCGTGCCGCGCACCGTCGCAGGTCGCCGGCCGCAGCACCGCCTTTCACGCACGGGACTTGCTCGGCGCCATGCAGGCGCTGTCGCCGCTCCAGGTCCTGAACCAGCAGACGCGGTCCGTCCATGCGGCCGCATTCTGGCATCCCCGCATCGGCATCGGTCCTGTACGGGAGGATGTCGGCCGTCACAACGCGCTCGACAAGCTCGCGGGTGCGATGGCCCGCGAGGGACGATCGGCGGAGGATGGCGTCGTGCTGCTGACCAGTCGCGTATCGGTCGAGATGGTACAGAAGGCGGCGATGATCGGCGCACCGGTCCTCGTGGCCATGTCTGCTCCGACTGCACTCGCCATCCGGACCGCGGAGGAGGCGGGAATCACCCTGCTCGCGATCGCCCGCGATGACGGATACGGCGTATTCACGCACACCCGCCGCGTTCTGCTGCCCGAAGACGCCGCACCGCGCGCTGACGCCTGACCTTACGGCTGCGCGACATGGCGATGCACGCCTTATCTCCAGGGTCCGCCACCGAGATGCGGACCGGCGTCGATGCTCCCGAGCGATCGCTGCTCGTCGCCTGTCTCCTGACCCTATCAGGTGGCTTTCTCGACGTCTTTACCTGGCTTTCGCTCGGCGGCGTGTTTGCAAGCTCGCAAACCGGCAATGTCGCCTTCCTCGGCATCGACGCCATGTCAGGACAGTGGCGGCAGGCGGTCCACCATCTCCTTCCGATCGTCGCGTTTCTGCTCGGTGCCTCGCTGGCGATTCGCATCCGGTCGCCGCTACGCTGCCTCGTCGGAGAGATCGTCTGCCTTACGGTCGTGATGCTGCTGCTCCATCGAATCCCGGAGATGATCGCCATACCCGCGATCTCCTTCGGCATAGCGCTGCGGTCGGCCAGTTTCAGGCAGGTCGAGCGCTGGCAATTTCTCACCGTCACCGTCACGGGCAACATGCTCCGCGCCATCGACCAATCCGTTGCGGGGTCAGATCGTGACGCCGCGCGCGGCACCTGGATCATGTTTCTGCTCTGCCTGATGTTCTTGACGGGAGCTGCCCTCGGCTGTTGCGCAACGAAGTGGATGGGCGCGTGGGCCATTGCGCTGCCGATCACATCGTCGGCGTGCGTGCTCTGGCTGTGCCGCCGGCTGCGCCGAAGCTGAGCTGTTCGCTCAAGATCATCGGCGCGCAATGCGAGTTCGTGCGCTGAGCCTCGAAGCGTCCACCATGCCATTCGAGAAAAGGGCGTTCGTTCACGGAAGCAGGCGAGCGGCGCGCTCCGTAGTCTCCTGAGCAGAGCCGGAAGGCCATTCCAACGTCAATTGCAACGAGAGGCAAGGATGAACGACCTCCGCAAAGAGACAGACAGTCTTGGTGAAGTCGAAGTTCCCGCGGACAGGCTCTGGGGTGCGCAGACGCAGCGTTCGCTGGAGCATTTCAGCATCGGCAAGGACCTGATGCCGCGCGAAATGATCCAGTCCTATGCGATCCTGAAGAAAGCAGCGGCGAATGCCAATTGCACCGGCGGCCGTCTCGACGGCAAGCTCCACAAGCTGATCGTCCAAGTCTGCGACGAGATTCTCTCGGGCCAGCATCACGACATGTTTCCGCTTCACGTCTGGATGACGGGCAGCGGAACTCAGTTCAACATGAACGTGAACGAGGTGATCTCGAACCGCTGTTGCCAGCTTGCCGGCAGGCCGCTCGGGAGCAAGCGTCCCGTTCATCCGAACGATCACGTCAACATGTCGCAATCGTCGAACGACAGTTTTCCGTCGGCAATGTACATCGCGGCTGCCGTGAACGTGACCCGGCGTCTCGTGCCGGCCGTCGCGGCGTTGCATGACGCGATCGCGACGAAATCGAGCCAGTGGGGCGATATCGTCAAGATCGGCCGGACCCACATGCAGGATGCGACGCCGCTGACTTTGGGACAAGAATGGTCCGGTTATGCCGGCATGCTCGCTGACGATCTGGCGCGCATCGACGACGCGCTCAAGGGCGTACTCCGCCTCGCGCTCGGCGGCACGGCGGTCGGCACCGGAATCAACTCGGCACCGGGCTTCGCCGAAGCCGCTGCTGCCGAGATCGCGCGGCTGACAGAGCTGCCATTCGTCAGCGCGCCGAACAAGTTCGCCGTGCAGGGCGCACATGATGCGTTGGTGCAACTCTCCGGCACGCTTCGTACACTCGCCGGATCGCTCTACAAGATCGCCAACGACATCCGCCTGATGTCCTGCGGTCCACGCGCGGGTTTTGCCGAGCTGCTGATACCGGAGAACGAGCCCGGCTCCTCGATCATGCCAGGCAAAGTCAATCCGACGCAGGCCGAAGCGCTGACGATGATCGCCGTGCAGGTGATGGCGAACGACGTTGCTGTCGGGTTCGGCGGTGCCGGCGGCTATCTCGAGATGAATGTCTACAAGCCACTGATCATCCACAACATCACGCAGTCCGTCACCATCCTCACCGACGGCTGCACGAACTTCCGCAAGTTCCTGGTCGAAGGAACCGAGCCGAATTGCAAGAGGATCAAGGAGTATGTCGAGAGGTCGCTGATGCTCGTGACCGCGCTGGCTCCGGTGATCGGCTACGACAAGGCGTCGAGGATCGCGCATTACGCCATGGACAACGATCTCACGCTGAAGTCGGCGGCGCTCGAGCTCGGTTTCGTAACCGAGGCGGAGTTCGACCGCATCGTGGATCCCGCCAAGATGGTCAAACCCTATGTGGCCGCGATCGAGGCGCCACACGCAATCGGCGCAAAGGCCGGCTGAAAGGAGAGAAACGATGATCCGTTGTGTACGTCTATGGACCGGAGGGGACGGCAATTCGCATTTCGAGGAAGGCGTCATCGAGCTCGCGCCCGGCCAGCGCGGTGACTTTCTCACCGACAAGGTCGATGCCGTCAGCGTGTCCTTTCAGGAAACCGAGTCGGGCGGCGCGTTTTCCTGGCACACCGCGCCGATCCGCCAGCTGGTGATTACGCTGAGCGGAACGCTCGATTTCCAGACGCGTGGTGGACATCACTTCCTGATCCATCCCGGCAACATCCTGCTGGCCGAGGACACCGCGGGGTCGGGGCACAGCTGGAAACTGACGGACGATTCGTCCTGGCGCCGCGCCTATGTGGTGCTGCGACCGGGAGCCGAGGTGCCGTTCCGCGCAAAGGCGCGGCAATCGGCGCGGGCCTGATCGAGCAAGCCCAACAGCAACATCCAACGAAGAGAAAAAGCCATGCAAGCGACTTCCGACCGCGAAACCGACGTCGTGCTCATCGGCGCAGGCATCATGAGCTCCACACTCGGCGTCCTGCTCAAGGAGCTGGAGCCGTCTCTTACGATTCAGATGCTCGAAGTGCTCGACGATTGCGCGCTGGAAAGTTCGGACTCTTGGAATAATGCCGGCACCGGGCACGCTGCAAATTGCGAGATGAACTACACGCCGGAACGACCCGACGGCACCATCGACATCTCCAAGGCGCTGCAGGTTAACGTCGAATTCGACCTGTCGCGGCAGTTCTGGTCCTACCTGATCGAGAAGGGCGCGATCTCCGATCCCCGGGCCTTCATCCATCCGGTGCCGCATATGAGCTTCGTGCATGGCGCGGAGAATGTCGCGTTCCTGCGGAAGCGCTTCGCGGCGATGTCGGCCCATCATTGCTACGAGGGCATGGAGCACACCGAGGACCCCCGGCAGATCGCCGAATGGGCGCCGCTGGTGATGGACGGCCGGAGCGGCGACGAGCCGGTTGCCGCAACGCGCATCGTTTCCGGTACCGACGTCGATTACGGAGCGCTGACGCATCTGCTGGTTAGTCATCTCGTCAGCCAGCCCGGCTGCGCCGTGCATTACAAGAGCTGCGTCACCAATCTCGTCCGCGAGCAGGGTGGCCGCTGGCGGGTCGAGGTGCGCGACACCGAAAGCGGCGAGACGCGGTCGGTCCGTACGAGGTTCGTCTTCATCGGCGCCGGCGGCGGTGCGCTGCCGCTGCTGGAGAAAACAGGCATCGCGGAGGGGCGCGGCTATGGCGGATTCCCCGTCAGCGGGATCTGGCTGCGCTGCGACGATCCTGATATCAACGAGCGTCACCACGCCAAGGTCTACGGCAAGGCCGCGGTCGGCTCGCCGCCGATGTCGGTGCCGCATCTCGACACGCGCGTGATCGGCGGACAGCGCTCGCTGTTGTTCGGGCCCTATGCCGGCTTCTCAAGCAAGTTTCTCAAGCACGGCTCGCTGCTGGATCTGTTCGAGTCCATCCGTCCTGCCAACGTCAAGCCGTTGCTCTCGGTGGCGCGCGACAATTTCGATCTCACGGAGTATCTGGTCGGACAGGTGTTGCAGTCCGAGAGCCACCGTCTTGCGGCGCTCGATGAATATTTTCCGAAGGCCGACCCGAAGGACTGGCGGCTGCAGGTCGCCGGCCAGCGCGTCCAGATCATCAAGCCCGACGTCAAGCGGGGCGGACTGCTCGAATTCGGCACCGAGCTCGTCGGCGCCGAGGATCACTCGCTGGTGGCCCTGCTCGGGGCCTCGCCGGGCGCTTCCACCGCCGCGTTCATCGCAATCAGCGTGCTGGAGAAGTGCTTTGCCGGGGAGCTGACCGCAAGCGCCTGGCTGCCGAAGCTGAAAAAGATCATCCCGTCCTACGGCGTGTCGCTGATCGACAATGCGGATTTCTGCCGCCAGATCCGCTCGGCGACAGCGGCAGTGCTCGAGATCGCCGACATCCAGCATCCGGCCGCACGCACGCCGGCGGCCGCGCAACGAGCGTGAGAGAGAGTGATTCCCATGGACCCGACGGCGCTTCTCCTGTCGCGGCTGCAATTTGCCTTCACCATCTCGTTTCACATCATCTTCCCGGCTTTCACGATCGGGCTTGCCGCATGGCTGACGGTGCTGGAGGCGATGCACCTTCATAGCGGCAAGCCGGTCTATCGAACGCTGTTCGAGTTCTGGCTCAAGATCTTCGGCGTCGCCTTCGGCATGGGGGTCGTGTCGGGGGTAGTGATGGCATTCCAGTTCGGTACGAACTGGAGCGTGCTCTCGAAGATGTCGGGGCCGATCCAGGGCCCGCTCCTGTCCTATGAGACGTTCACCGCCTTCATGCTGGAGGCGAGCTTCTTCGGCATCCTCATCTTCGGCCGGAGGCGCGTGCCGCCCTGGTTCTACCTGTTCTCGACCGCCATGGTGGCGCTCGGCACCACGCTGTCCGCGTTCTGGATCATGGTCAACAACAGCTGGATGCAGGTGCCGACCGGCTACATCCTGCAGAACGGGCAGTTCGTGCCCGACGATTGGATGCAGATCATCTTCAACAGGGTGGTCTGGGTCAGGTTTCCGCACATGCTGCTCGCATCCTACCTGACCGGCGCGTTCTGCGTCGCGGCCACCGGGGCATGGTACCTGTTGCGGCGGACCTATCGGGCCGAGGCGCATGTGATGCTGCGCATGGGCCTGGCGCTCGCGGCGGTGCTGCTTCCCGTGCAGCTCTTCATCGGGCATCTCGTCGGCGACTACGTCCACGATTACCAGCCGGCCAAGTTTGCCGCGATCGAGGCGCGCTGGCACGACGAGCAGCCGGCCTCGGAGGTGCTGATCGCGATCCCCGATTCCAGCACCGAATCGAACAAGTATGCGATCTCGATTCCGGTGCTCGGGAGCATCATCGGCAGCATGAGCCTGAGCTCGAAGGAGGTCGGCCTGACCAGCTTTCCGCCGCAGGACCGGCCGCCGGTGGCAATTCCATTCCTCGCCTTCCGCATCATGGTCGGTTGCGGCCTCCTGATGTTGGCATTGGCTTGGCTCGGGAGCTGGCTCAGCTTCAAGCATCGTCTCGACCGGAGCCGCCTGCTGCTCTGGGGCATTTTCCTCAGCTTTCCGTTGCCCTGGATCGCAATCCTCACCGGCTGGTACACCGCGGAAGTGGGGCGCCAGCCGTGGACGGTCTACGGTGTGCTGCGCACCGCAGATGCGGTGACGCCGTTCCTGACGGCGGCCGCGGCGACGACGTCGCTGATCATGTTCGTCGCGGTCTACGCCTTCATCTTCTCGTTCGGGACCTACTACATCTACCGGCTGTTGCGCGCCGGTCCGGCGGGGCTCGACGATAAGGTCGTGCATGCGCCCGTCATGCCCAACCGGCCGATGTCGCTTGCTGACCGGCCGCCGCTCCCGGGCGGCAACTACGCTCAGGCTGGAGAATGACCATGGTGACCTTCTGGGTTGCTCTGCTGGCTATCAGCATCCTGATCTATCTTCTGCTCGACGGTTTCGACCTCGGCGTCGGAATATTGTTCCTGCTGCCGAACAGCGAAGCGCGCCGGCAGGCCATGCTGGGCGCAATCGCGCCGTTCTGGGACGGCAACGAGACCTGGCTCGTGGTGACGGGCGTGGTCCTGTGGGGTGCGTTTCCGGTCGTGTATGCGACGGTGCTCTCGGCGTTTTACATCCCCGTCATCTTCATGCTGCTGGGGTTGATCCTGCGCGGGGTCGCGTTCGAATTCCGCGCCAAGTCGCAGCACTCACGGTGGATCTGGGATCTCGGCTTCGGCGGCGGCTCCCTGGTCGCGACCTTCATGCAAGGCGTGATGGTCGGCGCGCTCGTGCAAGGGCTGCCGATCATCGACGGCCAGTATGCCGGGGGCGTATTCGGCTGGTTCAGCGGCTTCTCGGTGCTGTGCGGCATCGGCCTATGCCTCGGCTATTCGCTGCTCGGAGCCTGCTGGCTGGTGCGCAAGCGCGGCGGCGCGGTTCGCGACGTCGCGCGGACGCAGATCCCGGTGCTGGCGACCGGGGTTCTGCTGTTCCTGATCCTCGTCTTCAGCCACGCGCTGTTGCAGCATCTGCCGATCCTGCATCGCTGGATCGAGCGGCCCTATCTGTTCGTCTTTCCCGCGATCGGTGCGGGGGCTGCCTGCATGCTCGCCTCCAGCATTCTGCGGCACGATGATTATTGGCCGTTCCACATGGTCTCGCTGATCTTCATGTCGGCGTTCGGGACGCTGGCGCTCTCGTTCTGGCCCTACATGGTTCCCTTCGCCATCACCATCGACGAAGCCGCTGCACCTCATGCCAGCCTCGCCTTCATGTTCTGGGGAGAGGGCCTCTTCATCTTCCCGCTGATGCTGATCTACGTCGCGATCGGCTTCCGCGTCTTCAAGGGCAAGTTCGATTCGGAATCGGCCCACTATTGAAAGCCGCCGGTGTGGCGGCTTTCCGTCGGGCGGCGGGTATCTTCAAACGAGCAAAAAGAAAGGCGCCGGTTTGGGCGCCTTTCTGTTTTAGGTCTCCCTTCGTTCAAGTCTTGGGCATGACGCCCGGACCGGTGTCCGGCCACTGCGCGATCAGCTTCTCGTCGATGTTGAGGTGCTGGGCGACGAGCCTGGGCGGAGTATGCGCCAGCCAGTTGGAAAGCGAGACCTCTTCGTAACGCGGGGCGCGGAAGACGCCGACGAACTGCACATCTGTGTCGCCGACATTCTCGACATAGTGACCGAGATTGCGTGGGACATAACCAATATCGCCCGCGTAGAAATCCGTCGTGCGTGCGTTGGGCCCCGTATCGAACACCGTCATCCGCGCCTTGCCCTTGATGTAGTATTGCCACTCGTCCGCGTTCGGATGCCAGTGCATCTCCCGGACCGCGCCCGGCGGCA
Source organism: Bradyrhizobium sp. CCGE-LA001 (assembly GCF_000296215.2). Classification (NCBI taxonomy): domain Bacteria; kingdom Pseudomonadati; phylum Pseudomonadota; class Alphaproteobacteria; order Hyphomicrobiales; family Nitrobacteraceae; genus Bradyrhizobium; species Bradyrhizobium sp. CCGE-LA001. The sequence goes on from NZ_CP013949.1 coordinate 1,783,146, forward strand.
TCGTCACCAGCGCCGCCGCAACCGTGGTGGCCACCTTGAAATTGCTGCTGTCGGCGACGCGGATGCTGCCCGCCGCGCTCTCTTTGAGCGGAGCCGAGCTGCTCAGCGGGTAGACGAACGGATAGGGCGGCGCCTCGGCATGTTTGGCGACCGCGGCACGATCTGCGGCGAGATCGCCGGGGACCGTCCCCTGGAAGATCCAGAGATTGTGCAGCGGAATCTTGGCGAAGGTTTCGGCCGGCACGCCGAAGTTTTTGCTCAGCACCTCCGGCGGCGTATGGGCGAGCCAATCCGTCACCAGTAGCGTATTGAACTCGTTGGCGTGGCCGTCGTCGAAGCAGATCACGAACTCGCAGCCGTCGGGACCAAGTCCTTGCAGAGAATGGGGCGCGCCGGGCGGGAAGTACCAGAGGTCGCCGGCCTTGAGATCGGCCACATACGGCCGCCCCTGGACGTCGAGCACGGTGATGCGGCAGCCGCCGTAGGTCATGATCGCCCATTCGGCCGCCTGATGCCAATGCAGCTCGCGGATGCCTCCGGCGGAAAGCCGCATGTTGACGCCGGAGATCTCCTTCGAGATCGCAAAGTCGGCGACCGTGACCTGGCGGGCCCAGCCGCCGTTCTGGATGCGCCTGGGTGCGTTGTTGAAGGAGGCCCAGTTCATCGGCAGGCCGCCGACATCCGTCGCCGGCGGCGTCTGCGCCGAGGGGAATTGCTTCGCAAGAGCCGGATTTTGCGGTCCGGGATCGCTCAGGCTGCTGGCGTTCTTGGTATTGATCGCACCTTGCGGCGGCTCGTCCGGATTGCCGAAGGTCGCGCCTTGCGCACCGGAGCTGACCATTGCAGCGCCCGCTGCCGACATGGCCAGCAATTCCCGTCGTGAAAACATGTTGGTCGCTCCTCAATGCATGTTGAGCCTCCAGCGAGACTCCCAGCGTCGCAGCCTAGTTTCACCCTGACCGCCCAGCTTCCGCGAACGACGATGTTTTTTCCGGAATGCACTATCGGTCTCGGCGCGGTAGGCAGGACCGCGGCATAACCGAAGCTGTGCAATTGCGAAATTCGAAGTCCGATTTGAAAAGACGCTACGGAGGCTACGATCGTTAACTGCGCCGGGAACGTCACATTCAGAGATATCGTCGATGACCAGGAAATCGGTTCGTCCCTATCATGAGCCTGCCGGAGGCTGGGGGGCGCTCAAGGCGCTCAGTGAGGCCTTGCTGGTGCAGCGGGTTCCGATGAAGGGCGCGGCGACGCTGAGACGCATGAACCAGCCTCAGGGATTCGATTGTCCCGGCTGCGCGTGGCCCGATCCGAAGCATACCTCGTCATTCGAATTCTGCGAGAACGGCGGCAAGGCGATCGCCTGGGAGGCGACGTCCAAGCGCTGCACGCCCGAGTTCTTTGCCGAGCATACCGTCACCGAGCTTTCGACCTGGAGCGACTACGATCTCGAAATGGTCGGCCGGCTCACGCATCCCATGGCTTATGATGCGGCCTCCGACCGCTATCTTCCGGTGGCGTGGCGCGATGCGTTCGACATGATCGGCCGCGAGCTGAGGGCGTTGCCGGATCCGAACATGGCGGACTTCTACACGTCCGGACGGACCTCGAACGAGGCTGCGTTCCTCTATCAGCTCTTCGTCCGCGAATATGGCACCAACAATTTCCCCGACTGCTCCAACATGTGCCATGAGGCGACCAGCGTTGGCCTGCCGCAATCGCTCGGCGTCGGCAAGGGCACCGTGCTGCTGGAGGATTTCGACAAGGCCGACTGCATCTTCATCTTCGGCCAGAACCCGGGCACCAACAGCCCGCGAATGATGACGAGCCTGCGTAATGCCGCGCGCCGCGGCGCTTCGATCATATCCTTCAACCCTTTCCGCGAGCGGGCGCTCGAGCGCTTTCAGGCGCCACAGAGCCCCGTCGAGATGATCACGCTGACGTCGACCAAGATCAGCTCGAAGCTGTTCCAGGTGCGTGTCGGCGGCGACGTCGCCGTCCTCAAGGGCATCATGAAGATCCTGGTCGAGGCGGACGAAGCGGCACGCGCCGCCGATCGGCCGGAGATCCTGGATTGGGATTTCATCAGGGGACACACGGTCGGGATCGAAGCGTTGATCGACGATCTCGAGCGAACGCAATGGCCCGACATCGAACGGCAGTCGGGTCTGACGCGCGAAGACATGGAGTACGCGGCCAACGCCTATATGAAGTCGGAGCGCGCCATTCTGGTCTATGGCATGGGCATCACGCAGCATCAGCGCGGCGCGCACAACGTGCAGCAAATCGCCAATCTGGCGCTCCTGCGCGGCAATGTCGGACGTGAGGGCGCCGGCGTCTGCCCGGTTCGCGGTCATTCCAACGTGCAGGGCGATCGCACGGTGGGAATCACGGAAGTCCCCAAGGCGGATTTCCTCGAGCGGATGGAACAGCACTTCGGCTTCAAGCCGCCGTCCGAGCCGGGCCATAACGTCGTGACGGCCCTGGAGGCCATGATCCGCGGTGAGGTGAAGGTCTTCTTCGCCATGGGCGGCAATTTCGCCGCCGCCATTCCGGACTGGCAGGCGACGCAGGCCGCTTTGCGCAAGCTCGACCTGACTGTCCACGTCTCCACCAAGCTGAATCGCAGCCATCTGATCCACGGCCGGGCCGCGCTGATCCTGCCCTGTCTCGGCCGCACCGAGATCGATGTCCAGGCGACGGGACCTCAGTCCATCACGGTGGAAGATTCCATGTCCATGGTCCACGCTTCGGGCGGCCGCAACACGCCAGCGTCGGAGCATCTCCTCAGCGAAGTCGCGATCGTTGCCGGCGTCGCCAAGGCGACGCTCGGTGACCGCACGGTGGTCGACTGGGACGGGTTCGTGGATGATTACGACCGCATTCGCGATGCCATCGAGGCGGTGTTCCCCATCTTCCAGGGCTACAACGCGCGGATCCGCGTTCCCGGCGGCTTCCATTTGACCTCAACGGCGCGCGAGCGGATCTGGACGACGCCGTCGGGCAAGGCCAATTTTCTGGTGTTCGAGGGCTGCGGCGAGGATCCAAAGCAATGCGATCCCGACTTCCTGTGGCTCAGCACGATCCGCAGCCACGACCAATACAATACGACGCTCTATTCGATGTCAGACCGCTATCGCGGCGTCTTCGGGCAACGCGACGTGGTCTTCCTCAACGAGGATGAGATGAAGAAGCGCGGCTTTGCCGAGGGCGACCGCGTGGACCTCATCACGGAATCGACCGATGGCGTCGAGCGGATCGTGCGCAACTTCCGCGTGGTCGGCCATTCGTTTCCGGCCGGCTGTTGTGCGGCCTATTATCCCGAGACCAATCCGCTGGTGCCGCTCTATGCCCGCGATCCCATGAGCTTCACGCCGTCGTTCAAGGGTGTTCCGATCCGCCTAGTGCGCTCGAGCGGCGCTGTGCCCGAGCAATAGACCGGACGGCGTCGGTCCGTGCCTTCCCTTCCGATCAGCCCGGATGCGTCGAGCCGGAGATTGGCAGCGTAAACCAGAACCGTGCGCCGCCCTCGGCGCCCTTGCCCTCGGCATTGATCCGGCCGCCATGCGATTCGACGATGGAGCGGCAAATCGGCAGGCCCATGCCCATGCCACTCTCCTTGGTCGTGAAGAAGCTGTCGAAGAGACGGCCGACATGCTCGGTGTCGATGCCCGGGCCGTTGTCCTCCACGGAGCAGCATATTGTACTCTCCTCCGGAGAGGTGGTGGCGATGATGATCCGGCAGCCTTCCGTGCCGGCCTGGATCATGGCCTGCATGGCGTTGATCGCCAAATTGACGATCACCTGCTGAAGCTGCGTGCGGTCGCCCAGCACAAGCGGCGTTGCCGGGCCGGGGCGGTGCTGGATTGCGACGTCGTGAGACTCCAGCTCATGCCGGAGGAACAGCATGGCCTCCCGAACGACGTCGTCGAGCGAGAGCGGGATCCGCTCCGGCGCCTTTCGCGTCGCCATTCCGTGAACGCGCGCCACGATGCTCGCGGCACGTCTGGCATCCGTCGCCGTGTTCTCGATCACCTTGCGCAGCTCGGCCATGTCGGGATTGGGCCTGTTCAGCCAACGCAGGCCGGCCGCGGCATTGGTCGTGATGGCGGCCAGTGGCTGGTTGACCTCGTGGGCGATCGAGGCGGTGAGCTCGCCGAGCATTGAGATCCGCGCAGCATGCGCGAACTCCCCCTGTACCTGCCGGAGTCTCTCCTGGGCGCGAACGCGCTGGGAGATGTCGATCGTGCCGACCAGGCTCAGTTCGAGATCATTAACGGGACCGACGCGCGCCGTCGTGAAGAGGACATCGAGGACGCGGTCGTCCCAGGTGACCATCCTGGTCTCCTCCTCGAAGTTCGTCTCGCCGCGAAAGCGGGATTCCATGGCCCGCCGGAACGTATCCGGCCGCTCCCGCCAGGTGTCGGACATGGAGCGTCCAGCGTAATCGCCGCCGAACATCTGGATCGCCCGTTCATTGGCCTCCTGAAACGAGAGAGCATTCATGCAGGTCTTGAGGAAATCGGGATGGGCGTCGAAATAGCTGCCGAGATCCTCGACCCCTTCCGCGCGCAACTTCCGGAACAGCACCACAAGCTTGGTGGCGTCGAGCTGCCGGAGCGCGATCGGCATGCGGCTGAACAGCTGGCGATAACGCTGCTCGCTCCGCTCCAGCTCGGCGATCGCCTTATTCCTGGCGGCGATGTCCATGACCGCTGCGACGAGCGTCAGCGTCGCAGCGAGAAAAGCTGCGACCGCGATCACCGTGAAATCGTATTCGAGCAGCAAGCAGGCGAGCGTCAACAGGCTCAAGGCGACGCTGCCCCAGGCCCACAGGAGAACGCGATTCTGCCTGGTCTCGGTTGGCAGCACGCGGCGCCACCATCGCCGGAGCTGTACGCGGTGGGAGCCATCCAGGCGTTCAGACGTCATGGGCGGACGTTTACCGCAGTGCGGGAGAGCCGTCTTTTGCGTTTCCGCAGGTTCTTTGCCAAAATGCACGACGCCGCGGTCGGATCACCTCAAGCGGATTCGTGGGTCAATCCCGTATCTGCGTTGGTCTGGGAAGGGCTGGGCGTTTCGCTTGCGCCCGCCTTGCGGCCGGTGAACCAGTTGCCGAGCTTGTCGAGATACAGATAGACCACGGGCGTGGTGTACAGCGTAAGGATCTGCGAGAGCATCAGGCCGCCGACGATGGTGTAGCCGAGCGGCTGGCGCAATTCCGCCCCGGTGCCGGTGCCGAGCATCAGCGGCACGCCGCCAAGCAGCGCCGCCATCGTCGTCATCAGGATCGGGCGGAAGCGGAGCGTGCAGGCCTGGTAGATCGCCCCCTCGGGGCTCAGCCCGTGCTGGCGCTCCACGTCGAGGGCGAAGTCGACCAGCATGATGCCGTTCTTCTTGACGATGCCGATCAGGAGAATGATGCCGATGATGGCGATGACGCTGAGATCCATGTGGACCGCGAGCAGCAGCAGCAGCGCACCGATGCCGGCGGACGGCAGCGTCGACAGGATCGTGATCGGATGGATCAGGCTCTCATAGAGCACGCCGAGAATGATGTAGATCACGATCAGTGCCGCACCGATCAACAGCGGCGTGCCCGACAAGGATGACTGGAAGGCCTGTGCGTTGCCCTGGAACGAGGTCGAGAGCGAAGCCGGCTTGCCGGTCTCCTTCTCGATCTTCTGGACCGCCGCCACGGCATCGCCGAGTGCAGCGCCGGGCCGCAGGTTGAACGAGATCGTGACGGAGGGAAACAGGCCCTGATGGTTGATCAGGATCGGCGCAGGCTCGATGACGCTGTGGACCAGCGTGCTGAGCGGGACCTGCTGGCCGGCGGCCGAGTTCAGGTAGATGTCCTTGAGCGCCTCGGGGCCATACTGGAATTTCGGATCGACCTCCATCACCACGTGATATTGGTTCAGCGAGGTGAACATGGTCGAGACGATGCGCTGGCCGAAGGCGTCGTCGAGGGCGTTGTCGATCGTCGTCGGCAGGATGCCGAAGCTGGAGGCGACTTCGCGATTGACGGTGACTTGCAGTCGCGGACCGGCATTGGCCTGATCGCTCGCGACGTCGGTGATGATGTCGAGCGCGCGGAGCTTCTCCAGGAAGATCGCCGACCAGTGGGTGAGCTCGTTGGAATCGGCGTCCGTCAACGTGTACTGATACTGCGTCTTCGACAGGCGCGCCCCGATGGTGATGTCCTGTGCCGCCTGCATGTAGAGCGTGATGCCCTGGATGTGGGCGAGCTGCGGCCTCAGCCGGTTGATGATCTGGTCGGCGCTCGCCTTGCGCTCGGGCTTCGGCTTCAGGACGATGAAGATGCGCCCCTGATTGAGCGTCGCCGTCGGGCCGCCGGGGCCGATATAGCTGGCCACCGACTGGATGGCCGGATCCTTCGAGAGGATGCGGACGATCGCCTGCTGGCGCTCGGACATGGCGGGAAAGGAGATGTCCTGGGCGGCCTCGGTAATGCCGACGATCTGCCCGGTGTCCTGTTGCGGGAAGAAGCCTTTCGGGATGATGACATAGAGATAGCCGGTCAGAGCCACGGTCGAGAGCATCACGAGCAGCGTCGCAAAGCGGTGGCGCAGCACCACACGCAGGCCCCGCGCATAGAGCGCAAGCAGGGCGTCGAAGCCGCGCTCGAACAGGAGGTAGAGCCGGCCGTGCTTGCTGCGCGAATTGTCCTTCAGGAGGCGCGCGCACATCATCGGCGTCAGCGTGAGCGAGATGATCAGCGACAGCAGCAGCGAGGCCGTGATCGTGATGGCGAACTCCTGGAACAGCTTGCCGACATAGCCGCCCATCAGGAACAGCGGGATGAACACCGCGATGAGCGAGAAAGTGATCGAGACGATCGTGAAGCCAATCTCGCGGGAGCCCTTGAGCGCCGCCTCCATCGGCGTCATGCCCTGCTCGAGATGGCGGACGATGTTTTCGATGACGACGACGGCGTCGTCGACCACGAAGCCGACCGCGATCGACAGCGCCATCAGCGAGAGATTGTCGAGGCTGTAGCCGAGCACATAGAGGATCGCGAAGGTCCCGATCAGCGCCAGGGGCACCGTGATCGCCGGAATGACGGTGGCCCAGAAGTTCCGCAGGAACAGGAATATGACCATCACCACCAGGACGACCGTCAGCAGCAGCGTGAACTGCACGTCGGAGACGGCGGCGCGGATCGTGGCGGTGCGATCGGCCGCGATCGTCACCTTGATCGCGGGCGGAACGGAGGCTTGCAGCTGCGGCAGCAGCTTCTTGACGCGGTCGACGGTCTCGATGACATTGGCGCCGGGGACGCGCTGGACCGCCAGAATGACGGCGGGGTCCTTGCCGTACCAGCCTGCCAGAAGATCGTTTTCTGGCGCTTCGATCGCGGTGCCGACGTCGCGCAGCCGCACCGGCGAGCCGTTGCGATAGGCGATGATGAGGTCCTCATAGGCCGAAGGCTTGAGCAGCTGATCGTTGGTGTTGAGTGTATACGTCACCCGCGGGCTGTTGAGCGTGCCCTTGGGCAGATCGACATTGGCGCCGGCAATCACGTTGCGGACGTCTTCCAGGCCGATGCCGCGGGCGGCAAGCGCCTGCGGATTGACGCGGATGCGGATGGCGGGCTTCTGCTGGCCGCCAAGTCCGACGAGGCCCACGCCCGGGACCTGCGAGATCTTGGGCAGCAGGATGTTCTCCGCATAGGCGTCCACCGTGGTCAGCGGCAGCGAATCCGAGGTCAGCGCGATCAGCATGATCGGCGTCTCCGCGGGATTCACTTTCCGGATCGTCGGCGGATAGGGAATGTTCGGCGGCAGGAAGGGGCTGGCGGCGTTGATGGCGGCGAGCACGTCGACGGCGGCGCTGTCAACCGTGCGTGACAGCTCGAACTGCACCGTGAGCTGGGCGACGCCGAGCGCGCTGGACGAGGTGAGTTGCGTGATGCCGGGAATTTGGCTGAGCTGTTGTTCGAGCGGGGTGGCCAGCGACGAGGCAATGGTCCCGGGGTCTGCACCCGGCAATTGCGCCGAGATCTGGATCGTGGGGTAGTTGACGTTCGGCAGCGCGCCGACCGGCAGCAGGGGATAGGCCGCAAGGCCCAGCAAAAGCAGGCCTGCCATCAGCAGGGCGGTCGCAATCGGCCGCAGGATGAAGGGCGCGGAAAGGTTCACGGGATGGCATCCTGCACGGCGCTCTGCAGGTCGGCCTCGCGCGCGGCCTTGCCGTGCAGTTCGTGAACGCGACTTCCCTCCGTGAGCCGGTATTGACCATCGACCACGACGACGTCGCCTGATTTCAGTCCCTGGTCGATCAATGCCTGGCCGTCGCTGATCTCTGCGACGTGAACGGGTCGCAGACTGACGCTCTGGTCCGGCGACACGACATAGACATAGCTGCCGTTCGGGCCCTGCTGGACGGCCGAGCCGGCCACCGTCAGCGCATCCTTCCGCACCTCCAGCAGCAGGCGGGCGTTCACGAGCTGCCCTGGCCACAGCCGATGCTCATGGTTGGGAAATTCCGCCTTGAGCTGGACGGTGCCCGTCGTTCCCGCGATCTCGTTGTTGACCAGCAGCAGCTTGCCTTCGTCCAGCTTCATCTTGTCGTCCTGGCTGTAGGCGATGACCTTCAGCGCTTCCTTGGCGGCGTGCTCCTGGATCGCCGGCAGGTCCGTCTGCGGCAAGGTGAAGAGCAGCGAGATCGGCTCGATCTGGGTGACGACGACGAGGCCATTGGGATCGGTCGGATGAATCACGTTGCCGACGTCGATCTGGCGGACGCCGGTGATGCCGGGGATAGCCGAGGTCAGGCGCGTATAGCTGAGCTGGACGTTGGCCTGGTCGATCTGCGCCTGGTCGGCCTTCACGGCCGCCTTGAGCTGGGCCACTTGCGCCGTCTGGGTGTCGATCAATTGCGGCGTCGCATAGCCCTTGTCGCCGAGCTGATTGTAGCGGGAGAGATTGGCCTCGGCGTTCGCGAGTTGGGCCTGGTCCCTGTCGCGATTGGCGGTCAGCTGCTCGATTTGCGCTTCATAGGGTCGAGGGTCGATCTGGGCGAGCAGGTCGCCGGCCTTGACGGCCTGTCCCTCGGTGAAGGCGATCTTGACGATCTGCCCCTGGATCTGGCTGCGCACCACGTCGGTGTTGTACGCGATCACCGTGCCGATGCCGCGCAGATAGATCGGAACATCCTTGCCGGTGACGGTGGCGGCGACCACCGGCACGGCGGGGGGCACCGGCACGGGCACCGCTGCGACGACCGGCTTGCGGTCCGCGAAGAACCACAAGCCCGCTCCGGCGCCGATGGCGGCGAGAGTGACGAGCGCGAAGGTGAGGGGGCGTTTCACGATGATGATCCTCGATGATGTCAGGGAAGGCCCGCGCCGTTGATCGACGGCATGCCGTTGATCGAGGTCGTGCCGTCAGCAGGCGCGGGGCTGGGCACCGGAACGGAGGGACTGATTCCGGCGCCGCCGAGCTCGGTGGCACCCAACGGAATTCCGACGCGTCCGACCGCCGTTGGCGAGGACAGCGGCGATGAAGCCGACGCGCTGCCGGCGCAGGCGCTGGACGAGTTGCCGGCAAGTCCACCCCCATCGAACAATGCGCCAGGCGAAGCGGAATTGGCCGAGGTCGGACAGTTCGTCATGTCCTGCGCGGGATTGAGCGGCGAGATGCCCGGCGTTGCAACCTCGGTCGATCCCAGCGGAATGCCCACGGGCCGGGTGGATTGCGGGTTGAGCGGCGACGTCGCGAGCATGCCGGAAGAGGGTTGCGCTCCGGGCACCATCGTCTGAGCCATGGCCGCAGCCGAGGCCAGCCAGAGAATGCCGGCTGCAACCGTCATGGCTGCATGCATCGAAGCGCGCCGGTGTGATCCCGATCTCGTCGCGACGATGTGGTTCGGTGAATGCTGATCCTGCATGGACGATCGCTCCGAGCTGAATGCCGTAGAACCTTAGAAAGGTGCGCGAGCGCGGGTATTTCCAGAACGCACGTCCCACTCCCGGGCTGCACGAAGACAGCGAGTCTTTACGCCCGGGCGGCTGCGCCCTCCGTCGCACGAATAAGCGGCCGCGCTGCATTGGCAGCAGCGCGGCGTCGGTTCTGATTTTTGCTTTCGCTATCTCAGAATAGCCCGCGCTTGGGCCAGTTGCCGGCGGCACGCGCGCATGTCGCCGATGTGATCCGCGGCGCGCGCTCGTTCAAGCGAATCCAACGCGGCCGTGAAGTCGACGCCAGCGTTGCCTTCGGTCTGAGCAAGGGAGCGGGGCGTCGGTTGATGGCTGCGCAGCGCGCTGAGGCTCTCCGGCTTCCAGCCTTGCGCGCCGGCATTATTTTCGATGGCGCGATCCAGCTGCAACTGGGTGCGAGCGATCTCGTCCGCGCAGGTGCCTGCACGGACCGGCGATGCAGCGCCCAGCAGAATGAGAAGTGCGATAGGTAATTTTGCGGTCGATGTCATCGGTTCGATCCTGTGCATGCGGGATGCGCGCATAGCTAGGTCGCGGTCTCGGAAATCGCGAGGGGCCATCGCCGCAATGATCCCGTCCGGACGTGCGAAGTGGCAAGGATAGTTGTTTGGGGAAATACGTGGGGACCGGTCTCGACCTAGTGTCGCATCATTCCAACACGGAGTGATCCCGACATGAAACCTCATAGCGCCTGCCTTGCCTTCGCCGCCGCCCTTTCGCTGTTCGCGACCGTCGACACGGCGCGCGCGGAGCCCCTGAAGAACATCGTCCTGGTGCACGGTGCCTGGGTGGACGCGTCCGGCTGGAAGCCCGTCTACGAGATCCTGACCAAGGAAGGTTTCCACGTCACCATGGTCCAGGAGCCGGAAACGTCGTTCGCCGATGACGTCACGGCGGCGAAACGGATCCTCGATCTCCAGAACGGCCCGACGCTTCTCGTCGGCCACAGCTACGGCGGGTCGATCATTACCGAAGCAGGCGTTCATCCGAGCGTCGTCGGGCTCGTCTACGTCGCCGCGCACGCCCCCGACGTCGGCGAGGACGAATCGGCGCTGGGCAAGAAGACGCCGAGCGTGCTTGGAAAGACCGAAGGCGTCATCAAGGTCACGCCCGACAAGTTCACCTATCTTGATCCCGTGCAATTCCCAAAGCTGTTCGCGCCCGATCTGCCGCGTGAGCGCGCCGAGTTCGTCGCACGCTCCCAGGTTCCGGCTGCGGCACAGGTGTTCAGCACGCCGCTCACGGCGGCGGCGTGGAAGACCAAGCCGAGCTGGGGCATCGTTGCCGGCAGCGACCAGATCATCAATCCCGACCTGGAGCGCTGGTATTACGAGCGTGCCAAGAGCCACACCACGGTGATCCCCGGCGCGAGCCATTCGGTTTACGAATCGCATCCTAAGGAAGTGGCGGCTGTCATCACGCGCGCGGCACGCAGCCTTGGTCAGCAGGCCGCGCGCTGACCACGTATTTGCCGGTCCTGACGCACGGCCGGCGAAGGGAAGGACGGCGGGAGAGACAGCACTCCCGCCGGCCTGACTGCCCCATCCGAGATATTCCATGAACCTGGTCGAGACGACCGACGCCAGTCGCGAGGAGCGAAGGCCATGACGAGCTGGCAGAACAACCGCGTGGCGCGTGATGCCCGCATCGCCGCAGGCGCCGTGCTGGCTCGCGGCAAAGTCGTGGAAGCCCGAGACGCCACGCACTTGCTCGAGGCTGTGCTCCGGCCAGGTGACCGGGTCTGCCTTGAAGGTGACAACCAGAAGCAGGCCGATCTGCTCAGCCGCGCGCTGCTTGCCGTCGATCTCTCCAAGGTCAGCGATCTGCACATGGTGCAGTCGGGCGTCGTTCTCCCTGAGCATCTGGACCTGTTCGACCGAGGTGTCGCGAAGAAGCTCGACTATGCCTATTCCGGACCGCAATCGGCGCGCATCGCGCGCATGCTGTTCGGCGGCAAGATCGAGCTGGGCGCGGTCCACACCTACCTCGAACTGTTCGCACGTTACTTCATCGACCTCACGCCCCAGGTCGCGCTGGTAGCCGCCGTCAGCGCCGATCGCGACGGCAACCTCTACACCGGTCCGAACACCGAGGACACGCCGACCGTCGTAGAGGCGACGGCGTTCAAGGACGGTGTCGTGATCGCCCAAGTCAACGAGATCGTCGACCAGGTTCCGCGGGTCGATATCCCTGGAGACCGCGTCCACTTCATCGTCAAATCCGACAAGCCGTTCTTCGTCGAACCGCTGTTTACGCGCGATCCCGCGGCGATCACCGAAGGCCAGATCCTCACCGCGATGCTCGCGATCAAGGGCGTCTATGCACCCTATGGCGTGCAGCGGCTCAATCACGGCATCGGCTTCAGCACGGCGGCGATCGAGCTTCTGTTGCCGACCTTCGGCGAGCGGCTTGGGCTGAAGGGCAGGATCGCGACGCATTTCGCACTGAATCCGCATCCCGCGCTGATCCCTGCGATCGAGTCTGGGTGGGTCCGGCAGATCCACTCCTTCGGCTCGGAGGTCGGCATGGACGACTACATCCGCGCCCGATCCGACGTCTATTTCACCGGCCCCGACGGTTCGCTGCGCTCCAACCGCGCCTTCTGCCAGACCGCCGGGCTCTATGCCTGCGACATGTTCATCGGTTCGACGCTGCAGATCGATCTTCAAGGAAACTCGTCGACCGTCACCGCCTCGCGCATCGCCGGGTTCGGCGGCGCGCCGAACATGGGGGCGGATGCCCGCGGTCGGCGCCATCCGAGCGAACCCTGGCTGAAGGCCGGGGCGGAGGCCGATCCCGACGGCTCGGCCCTCATGCGCCGCGGCCGCAAGCTGGTGGTGCAGATCGGTGAGACCTTTGGCGACAAGAACGTGCCGCTGTTCGTCGAGAAGCTCGATGCGATTGAGCTCGCCGAGAAGCTGAAGCTCGATCTCGCGCCAGTCATGATCTATGGCGACGACGTCACGCACGTCGTCACCGAGGAGGGCGTGGCCAATCTGTTGCTCTGCCGCACCGCCCTGGAGCGCGAGCAGGCGATCCGCGGCGTCGCCGGCTACACCGACGTCGGCCGAAGGCGGGATCATGCCATGGTCGCGCGCCTGCGTGAGTGCGGCGTGATCTGCCGCCCCGAGGATCTCGGCATCAATCCGCTCGACGCCAACCGCAGCCTGCTGGCGGCGCGGTCGATCAAAGATCTCGTGCGCTGGTCGGGCGGGCTCTATGCGCCGCCCTCGAAATTCAGGAACTGGTGAGGACGGATCATGGAAGATCTCAGCTTTCAACATCAGGTTAGCGCACGCGCGGACGGCACCAGGCGGAGCGCGCTCGTCGGCGTGGTCGCCTCGGGCAATCTGGAAGTGTTGGTGGAGCGCGTGCTGCCGGATGCGCAATGCGCCGTCGTCATCAGGACGGCGGCGGTGGGCTTCAGTGAGGTCTGGACCGCCGTGGTCGACGACTTCGTCGAGCGCTTTTCGCCGGGCGGACTGAAGTTCTCCATCAATGATGGCGGCGCGCGTCCCGATACGGTCTCGCTTCGGCTGGCACAGGCGGTGCGCCTGATCGCGGAGAACGGCCAATGACTGCCACAAAAGACTTCGCGCCGCCCGAACGGGCCCGCAGCACCAGCTTCAACGAGGCGTCGGCGCGCACGCGGCTGGAGCTGCTGCTCGATACCGGCAGCTTCGTCGAGTTCATCGGGCCGGAGCAGCGCGAGATCAGTCCGCATCTGAAGATATTCGATCTGCCCGAGCAGTTCGACGACGGCATCGTGGTCGGCCACGGCCGCCTCGACGGCGAGCCGGTGTTCGTGGCGGCGCAGGAGGGACGCTTCATGGGCGGTGCCTTCGGCGAGGTGCACGGCGCCAAGCTCACCGGGCTGCTGCGTGGCGCGCGCGAGATCGGCACGATCCCGGTTCTCATCCTGTTCGACACCGGCGGCGTCAGGTTGCAAGAAGCCAATGCGGGCGAGCTGGCCATCGCCGAGATCATGCGTGCGGTGATGGAGGCGCGAAGTGCCGGCGTGAAGATCATCGGCCTGATCGGCGGGCGCTCCGGCTGCTATGGCGGCGGCGGCCTGATCGCCGGCTGCTGCTCCGCGCTCGCGGTGTCGGAGCCGGGTCGCATCGCGGTCTCGGGCCCCGAGGTGATTGAGACCAATCGCGGCGTCGAGGAGTTCGACTCGCGGGACAGGGCGCTGGTCTGGCGCACCATGGGCGGCAAGCATCGGCGGCTGCTCGGTGCGGCCGACGTCTTTGCCGACGACACGGTGCAGGATTTTCGCGAGGCCGCGCTCGACCTGATCGGTTCGATCGGCGCCTTCGATCTCGATCGGCTGAAGGCGGAGCAGGTACGCCTGGCGGACCGGTTGCTCCGCTTCGGCGCTTGCGGGGACGCCATCGACATCTGGACCGCCGAAGGCATCGCGCATGCGGAAACGGTGCCGGAGTTGCCGGCCGACCAGTTCATCGCGCTCGCCAACAGGATCGAGAGGACAAGCCGTGACGCTCGATGACATTCTCACTTCGCTGTTTCCCGACGGCCATCAGATCAGGAACGATGGCGGCGTCATCGCCGGCTCGGCGACGCTGCGATCCGGTGGCAGGATGCTCGTCATCGGCGTCGCGGATCGGACCGCGCTCGGCGTCGATGAGGCGATCAGGCTGTCCGGACATGTCCTGGAGTCGATCGGCCGGGACACGGGACCGGTCCTGGTGCTGGTCGACAGCGACAGTCAGCGCATGAGCAAGCGTGACGAGTTGCTCGGTCTCAACGAATTCCTGGCGCATCTGGCGAAGGTGCTGATCCATGCCGACATGCAGGGACGTCCGACCATCGGGCTTCTCTATGGCCACTCGGCGGCAGGGGCCCTGCTTGCGACGGGCCTTGCGACCCGCGTGCTGGTCGGACTGCCCGGCGCCAGCCCCGCGGTGATGGACCTGCCATCGATGGCGAAGGTGACCAAGCTGTCGATGGAGGCGCTTGAAGAGAAGGCGAAATCGACGCCGGTTTTCGCCCCTGGCCTGTCCAATCTCGAACAGATGGGCGCCGTTCACATGATCTGGACCGATGCCGCTCCACTCGTCGATCAGTTGGATGCGCTGCTCGCCGATATGCCGGCGGTGCGCGATCGGAGGGACGTGCTCGGCAAGGAACGCGGTGGCCGGCCGAAAGCCGCCGATATAGCGGAGCGCGTTCGTGATCTCGCCTTGCAAATCCGCTGAGCGCCCGGCCCGTCGTCATGACCTCGTCTTCGTCAGTCCGCGAGGCTGGCGCGCGATGCTCGACCCGCATGGCGATCTCGCGTGCGATCCCCTCGTCCTTCACTGGGTAGAACTCGGCTGGCCGACAATCAGGCGGCGTGCGCTGCCATCCGAGGCAACCGGTCTTGCGCTGGGCTTGCCGCTGCCGCCATCCGCCGGTAAGAAGCGGCTCTCCCTTCTCGCCGGGCTCGATGACATCATCGCGGTTGCGAGGCCTCCGTCGCTGAGGGAAGCGCGTTTGTCCGCGCCGCCGTGCTGGCGGCCCACACTCGATCGGCTCGAGGAGCTCACGCTCCGCCATTCGGCGCCCGCACGCGTGTTTGGCAGCCTCGCATGGCAGTCGCTGACCGGACTGGACTACGTCACCACGGGCTCGGATCTCGACCTCCTGTTCGAGACGCGACCCGAAATTGACCTGGATCGTCTCGTCGCCGATCTGGCTGAGGTCGAGATCGAAGCTCCGATGCGGCTCGATGGCGAGCTGATGCGCGCCGATGGCGCGGCGGTGAATTGGCGGGAATTCAGTGCAGGTGCAAGCGAGCTTCTGGTCAAGAGCATCGACGGCGTATCCCTTCTGGACAGGGCCCAGTTCATCTCGGGAGCGACGAGACCATGATTGCTGCAGCCTTGCGAGGTGCCGAACCGCTCGCTCCACGCCGGGCGCGAATTGCGACCGATGTCTCCGCCATCGGCGATCTCGCTGCCGATTGTCTCGTCAAGGAGCTGGAAACCTGGCCGAAGCCGGGGCTGGTGAGCCACGTCGACAACGGCAGTCACGATGACATGGATGCTGGCACGTTTCGTCGCAGCGCCGAGGCGATCAAGCCCTATCTTCAATCGCTTGCCGATGCGGGCGCGCGCAATTGCGGCATGGGACGGCTGCGGATCATCGGCCTCGACGCTGAGCGCGCGATGTTTGCAGCGACGTCCGGCGTCAACACGCATCGCGGCGCGATCTTCGGGCTTGGCCTGTTGTGTGCGGCGGCCGGTGCGCGGGCTGGCGGGCTGGTCGATCCGGCGCTCCGGCTCGGCGATGTCGTGGCTCGCCGCTGGGGCGTCGACATCCTCGATGGTCCGATGCTGCTGCACAGCCACGGCAACGCTGCGCGCCGTCGTTTTCATGCAGGTGGTGCCAGTCGCGAAGCGGCGAACGGATTTCCCAGTATCTACCGGATCGGCTTGCCCGCCTTGCGGCAGGCGATATCCGCTGCCCCCGAAGATAGAGAAGCAGCTCGGGTTGAGGCGTGTTTTGCCCTGATTGCGTCCGTGGAAGACACCAACCTGTTGCATCGGGGCGGGCTCGACGGGCTTCACTTTGCGCATCGCGCGGCGCGCCAGTTCATCGATGCCGGCGGCATACGTGCCGCGGGATGGCGTGAACGCGCACGATCGATCCATGACAGTTTCGTCGCCCGCCGCCTCAGCCCCGGTGGATCGGCAGACCTGCTCGCCATGTCGCTCTTCGTCGACGCTCACGACGCACCGGGGGCATGATGTCCAATGCAATCCTGATGGCGCTGGTGCCGGTGTTCTTCGTCCTGTTGCTGGGATACGCCGCCGGCAGGCTTCATATCGTCGACAATCTGCACGTTGGTGCGCTCAATGCCCTCGTGATGGATTTTGCCGTGCCGGCGTCGCTGTTCGCGGCGACCGCATCTGCGTCACGCACGGCGATGATCGAGCAAATTCCGCTCTTCGTCGTCCTGGCCTTGACGATGGCGCTGCTCTATACCGCTTGGTACCTTGCCGCGCGCGGCCTGAAGATCTCGCCGCCCGATGCGTCGATCCAGGCATTGACGATCGGCTTCCCGAATCTTGCTGGCGTCGGTCTTCCGATCCTGACCTCCATCGTCGGACCGGCCGGAGTCGTTCCGGTCGCCGTCGCATTGGCGACCGGTTCGATCCTGATCAGCCCGGTGACCCTGATCATCGCGGAAATGGACGCCGCCAAGGCGCGCGGCGAGGTCATGGCATTACGGCAGATCCTGACCGCCGTCGAGCGCGCAGTCACAAAGCCCGTGGTGCTCGCGCCCGCGCTAGGCATCATGTTCTCGCTATCGAATGTCAGCCTTGATGCGCTCGCCCATGCGTGCCTCGCGCTGATCGGCAGCTCGGCCGCGGGCGTCGCCCTGTTCCTGACCGGCGCGATTCTGTCGGCGCACCGGTTCCAGCTGAACTTGAAGGTCGCAGCCGCAACGGTGACTGCGGACATCGTTCGGCCGCTCGCTGCCATTGCAGTCACTCATGTCGTCCCGATCTCGCCCGATACCGCGAGGACGGCCGTTCTGCTCGCCGCGGTACCTTCCGGCTTTTTCGGCATCCTGTTTGCCGTGAATTATCGGCTGGATTCCGCGACGGTGGGCTCCGTGGTCATCGCGAGCACTGGCGTAAGTGCGGTCACTCTGGCGATCGCGATCGCCATGCTCTTTCCTAGCTAGGCCGCAACCATGACGCTGGCGATCCTGTGTGCGGGACAAGGCAGGCAGCACCGCGACATGTTCGCTCTGACTGGCGATGTGCCGGAGGCTGCGCACCTGTTTGCGCACGCGGCGACATTGCTGGGCGGCTGCGATCCGCGCGGGTTCGTGCGCAGCGAGGCCGATGAGTCTCTGCATCGCAACCGCGCCGGCCAGATTCTGTGCACAGTCCAGGCGCTCGCCGCCGCAGCCACGCTCAAAGCTTCAATTCCGAATGGCGTCATCGTCGCCGGCTATAGTGTCGGCGAGGTTGCCGCGTGGGCCGTCGGTCGCCTGTTCGAACCGGCGGTTACGCTCGATATCGTCGCGCGCCGGGCAGAAGCCATGGATGCGGCCACGACCGCCGGCGATGGACTGGTCTTCGTGCGCGGACTTTCGCGCGGCGACGTCGACCGTCTCTGCGAGCGCTACGGTGCGGCGATCGCCATCGTCAATCCGGGCGGTGCCTTTGTGATCGGGGGCAGCCGCGAGGCATTGAGCGGGATCGCTGTGGCCGCAAGGGCGATGCACGGGCCAAGGATCGTCGATGTCCCGGTCGAGGTTGCCTCCCACACGCAACGGCTCGTCGAAGCATCGGCCGAGTTTCGCAACATCCTGCGGTCAGCATCCGTTGCGTTCCCGCCGGCCGGCGGTGCGCGTGTCCTGAGTGGCATCGACGGCGCGCCCATCGCTTCCGCGGAAACCGGTCTCGACAAGCTCGCCGCGCAGATCTCGCAAACCGTGCAGTGGGAGAGCTGCCTGCAGGCCTGTCTGGAAGCGGGCGCGACGGCGTTTCTCGAACTTGGGCCGGGGCACGCGCTGAGCGCGATGGTCAGGGGTATCGGGCCCGATCTGCCGGCGCATTCGCTGGATGATTTCAGGAGTCTCGACGGAGTCCGCACCTGGCTTGCGCGCCAACTCGGCGATTAGACACATCAATTCCTTCCAGCTTCGAATGGTACGTGCGAGCTAAAAAAAAGGGGCCGTCCTCCTTGGGAGAGAGGACGGCCCTAATGCTCGTACGCCTGGGAGGAGAGACGCGAGCCGTGACTTGGGGTCTCAGTCACTAACATCTCCAGCATCGCCGATCGGGCGGAAGAAGTATTTCAAGTAATCAGGTTGTTTCTCATTTCGCATGATTCACGAAAGGGCAGCGGGCAGAAGGTGAGACACGACCTTGCGCCCCAAAGCTGGATCGTCGCCGGCCGGCACAGGCGAGACCTGCGCATTCCGGCTCGCGCATCGCCAGCGTGCCGGGGTGTTGCCCGTGATCCGCTTGAAGACGGTGGAGAAATGTGCCTGCGTGCAGAAGCCCACCGCCAGCGCCACCTCGGCCAGGGATGTCTCGGAATTCAGCAGCAGGGTTTTCGCCTGCTCGATGCGCTGATGCAGCAGATATTCGCGCGGCCGATATCCGGTTGCGGCCCGGAACTGCGCCGCAAAATGCATCCGCGATAGCCCCGCGACGCCGGCGAGGTCCGACAGGCTGATGCAATGGTCGAAATGCGTCCTGACATAGTCCTCAATGCGGCGCAGACGCCATTTCGGCAGAGCGTTGACTTTCGTGCGCGGCACTTCGCGCCGGGCCACATGCATTGCCAGGGTCTGGGCGATGCAGCGCGCGAAATCCTGGTCGACCAGATGGCCGTGTTCGGTCAGCGCCTTTGCAAGCTGCTCGGCGAATGGGTCGCGCAGCAGAACCAGATCGTTCAGGCCGTCGGTCGTGACCGGATGCTTTCCCTTTTCCGGCGGCGGAAGGCAATTGGCCGGAACGTGGAAGTGCAGGAAATCGCATGGCGCCTGGAACTGCGCGCAAAGCTGCTTCGACGGTGCGCCGACATAGAGCGTCCCCGCCGGCATGATGCCGTCGAATATGGTTTGAGGGCCTCTGGTCAGCTTGAGACGGGTCGTCTTCAGGGCGATGGCGAAGAAGTACCGGTCGGCAGGCGTCGTCGCTTCCTCGCGGCTCACAGCCGCCTGCGTGGAGGTCCAGCGCGAGATCATGATGTCCTCGCGCCCGCTGCCCACGCGTTGCTCCGGCTGGCGCCATCTTTGCTCGCGGAGAAACGCGCGTGCACCCTGAGGAAAATCCGGTTCGCGAGGGCTGGGTTGATACGTCAACCGGGCACCCGCCGCCTGCATATCGGTGAACATCGTTCGTCCCATCCTTGGTCCAACTGGCGGCGTGACCGCAGCTGAACGTTGTTGATCCATGCTCGAACGATAGGTCTGAAGCCGTCACAAGGCTCGTTAGAGTTGCTTAAATCGTGTTAGATTTTGCGAATGCGGCAGGTGCGGCCGGAGGCTCAAGACTGCCGATTAAGCAAAAAAATCAAAGGCTTCTGCATAAGGCCGGGCGGTGCGGCCTCGATTCAGGAGCCGCAATCCCGCGCTCCGAAAGCCGGGCGGTTCAGGGCAGCCGAGGCGAGACGTCAATGCCAGGCGTGAGGCCCGGCGCGAGCTTCTCCGCCGACGGAATCGCTGGCACCCGCGCATAGGGAAGCGTGCTCACCTCGGCAGGCTGTTGGGACGCGGATTGGAGGCAATCCGGGCGGGATAGATTTCCGGCGCCGAACACATCGAAGATCGGGTCGACGAGCGCCGCACGGAGGCGCCGGGTCCAGTTTTGCCTATCATCCGCGCCGGGCTGCCGGATCGTCACCGTGGCGGTCATGCCGGAGACGAGCGGCACGTCCGCCGGCACCGTGTCGATGGCGAGGCGCACTGGAACACGCTGGGCAAGCCGCACCCAGGTGTAGATCGGGTCGACATTGGGAAGGCCTTGCGTGCCGACTGCGGCGTTCGACACGCTCACGCCGCGCGTCACGGTTTTCACGTGTCCGAGAATGGGCCTGGAATAGCCGACGAGCTGGGCCTCCGCGCGATCGCCGACGCAGACGCGCGCCATCTTGGTCTCTTCGAAATAGCCGTCGATCCAGAAGCTGTTGGAATCGATGACTGAGATGTTGCTCACGCCGGTCGTGGCAAAGTCTCCGACGCGCAGCAGCAGGTTGGTGACGTAACCGTCGACAGGGCTGACCACATTGGTCCGCTTCAGGTTTAGCTCGGCCTGTGCGAGCTGGTGCGCCGCGGCCTCGAAGGCAGCTTTTGCCTGCGCCGCATTGCCGGCAAAGATCTGCTGCTCCTCCGGCGTCGTGGCTAGGTCCGAGAGGTGCTGGCGACGGTCGAACTCGGCCTGCTTCACCTCCAGATCCGCCGCCCGCTGGTCGACTAGCGCCTTGTCGATGCGGACGGCGACATCGAAGTCGAAGGGATCGATGACGTAGAGGACGTCGCCCTTGTGGACGAACTGGTTGTCGGCCACCCGCAGCTCCATGATCTTGCCCGAGATCTGCGGTGCGACGTTGGCGACCTGCACGCGAACGCTGCCATTGCGTGTCCAGGGCGCGCTTACGTAGTGCTCCCATGTCGCGACCGCGATCCAGACGGCGACCAGCGCGATGCCGAGGGTCGCAAGATGCTTGCTGGCCCCGACCATCAGCCGTCCGATGGTCCTGCGCTGCGACTTCGGGAACGATGCGGATTGCCAAGATGCGCTGCCGCCGGTGCTGCGGTCGCCGGTATCGCGCGCCATGGGCTGTTCGAGGCCGGCGCGGTCGATCGTGTCGGCGGCGCCGGCTCGCGCCTCGTCATCGACTGACGCAGAATCTTGGGGCAGGGCAGTAGCCATGGCTTTTCTCGCTAGAGCAACAAGACGAGCAACCCGAACATCGCCACGTAGAGGCTGAGCTCGGCCAGCGAGGGGTTGCTGAACAGTCTGGCGAATCCGACCAGCCGCAGCACGGGGCGAAGCAGCAGGAACGCCACCAGCGCTATGACGGCGTAGGACACGATGGGCGCGATGAGGACGCCGCCGATGACGAGCTCGCAATAGGTGTTCGTCACTGCCGCTCCTCCCTGCGGGGGCCGGCGAAAGTCTGTTGCGGTTCGAACGCGACGCTCGTCGAAACGAGTGCGGCAAGCGCGGGCTCGACGGTGAGGTGACGCTCCGATGCCGCCAGACGCAGCACCTCGGCGGCGGCCAGCATTGCGCGGTCATTCCGAAAAGCGAGAGCGGTTCTCGCGGCGCGTGCGGCTTCGGCGAGTGGACCTGCCGCCAGCCGGTCGAGCTCGGCGCGGCACCGTCGAAGCGCCACTGCCTGATCGAAGCAGCACATGGCCTCTGCGACGGCCCGCTGGTGGGCCGCCGAGTTGCCGCCGGCGGCCAAGATCTGGCCGATACGCGCGGCATCGCGAAACGCTGCTTCCTCGGGCGCTAAGTGCCGGACTTCTCCGGAAACCAGGCGGTTCAGCTCGCGATGCGCCGCGCCCAGCAGCAGGCTGGTGCGCCGATCGTTGGACAAGGACGGCAGCACGAGCTGCGTCGCAAACGCCAGAACCGCGGACAGCTGGGCAAACAGGCATGTGACCAGAAATGTTTCGGGATCGTAGTTCTGGGGATTGCTCGGCGCGAGCACGGCGAGAGTGAAGACGAGGATGAGTCGGCCGAGCGATGATCGCGCGGGGTTCGGCGACGCAATCAGCAGCGCCAGGCCGATCACGACAGGCGCAAGGCCGATCGCCAGCAGCTGAAACTCGGAAACGCCGTTGAAGACCAGATACTTCAGGCCGCCGGCGAGCAGACAGGCCGGCGGCATGGCAAGGACCGCCAGCATCGTGAAGCCGCGCGGATCTGGAGCCGTAGAGCTCAAGCCAATGATGACCGCAGCGAGCGCCAGACAGAGCTCCGTGGACGGCCATCCCGCCATCACGAAGATGATTGCAACGAGCATGAAGTGGATCGCGGCCCTGACCGCGCCTTCGCCCGCGATGCGGCGCGAGCGGTACAGCGGCGCGCGCCATTGCCGCAACGGATGCTCGCCGGCCCGCATCGCCGCGAGGCTGCGGCACGGCTCGTCATTCGCGCGGGCGATCTCGCTGCGTAGGTGAGCCCTGGAGATCGCCAGCAGGCTGCCATGACGATCATCCGGGGTTACGAATACGGCCGGCAGCGCCACAAATGCGCGGGCGAGCGCCAGCTGGTTCACGAGGTGCACCATGGCGGAGCGCGCGGCTGCCGTTCGTGCCGTGCCGACGCTCGATTCCGTGGTGAGGCTCGCGATCTCCGGACGCAGTGCCACGATGTCACGCAGCAGGTGTGCTGCGTCCTGTGTGGATGCAGCTTCGCCGCGGATGGCGGCATGCGCGAAATCCATGACGCGGCGATGCAGCGCCTCGAGGCGGCTTGCGAGAACCGGATGATAGTCAGGCGCGGCCAGCACTTCGTTGACCAGGGCCACCGCAAGGACACCGATGCCGATGGCGGCGCCGCGCGCGACACCGGTGGGAAACACTTGCAGCGGGCTGTCGATCTGCTCGATGGCGATCAGGGCAACCGTGATGCAGGAGAGAGCCGCCGCATAGGCGCGGTTCCCATCCAGCATCCCCGCCACATAGACGCAGAGGCCTATCCAGACGGCGAATGCCGCCAGCAGCAGACCGCCGGTCTGCGAAAACATGCCGGCGATCGCGATCGATGCCGCCACGCCGATGGCCGTCGCGAGCAGCCGGTAGCCGGCCTTTTCCATGCCCTGGCCGCGTGTGGGCAGCGCCAGCACCGCGACAGTCAGGGCCGCCGAGGAGGGGGATTCGAGCTCGAGCCAAAAGCTCACATAGAGCGCAAGGAGCATTGCCAGCCACACGCGCAGCGCGAAGACCCAGGACCTCGCCGGCAAGCCGGCGAGGAGCCATGGGCGCGCCTGGGCAACGGCACTGCTGGAGTTCACTTGCATCGCGGAGCGTCCTTTGGCGGCGCAGGTGGCACCACCAATGTCGTGACTTCACGCGACTATTGGGCTGGTATTCCCCGCCGGTCTTTCCGCGCCACCCATCCGATTGCCGGAATGCACGTTGGGCATCCGAAGACGGTCTGCGTTCATCAAAAGGGGGAACTGGCTAGTGCGGTGCGTCGCCCGCCAGCGCCTCTTCGAGGCAGCGGATGATCTCGTCGCCGCTCGAGGGCTTGCCGAGATAGCAGTGCGCGCCTGCGGCCATCACCCGCTGGCGCACCGTCTCGCTCGGAAACGCCGTCATGAAGATGATCGGGAAACGGCGACCGGAGGCAACCAGCTGCGCCTGCATCTCGTCACCGGTCATGGCCGGCATTTGGACGTCGGCGATCATGCATTCCGGATCGTTTCCCGGCGGTTGCCGCAGGAAATCGACTCCGGATTCATAGGCATGCGCCTCATAGCCGAGCGAACGCACCAGGCTCGCGAGCGAGGTGCGAACGCCTTCGTCGTCGTCCACGATCGCAATCACCGGGGTCTTGGCCATTGGCACACATCCTGACCGCGGTGTTCCGCAAGGAGGACATCTCCCATTGCGCGGCCGATAGCTCCTTATATGACCGCGGAGCAGCCTTGCCGAAACTATACTCAGGTTTGGTCCGTAGTCCTGCGGGTCTGGGAAACCCCGAGCGCCTCGGCCTTGCGAACGAGGTCGGCCAGTGACTTAACGCCCATCTTGCGCATGACGTTCCCGCGGTGGATCTTGACCGTGATCTCGCTCAGGCCGATCAGGCCGGCGACCTGCTTGTTCATCAATCCGGCGGTAACATGGCCCATGACCTCGCGCTCGCGTGCAGTCAAGGTCTCGTATTGGGCCCGGATATCCTCCTTCGCCGAGGTTTCAGCCCGGTACTGCGCATCGCGTTCGAGCGCCGCGGTCACGGCGTCGAGCATGTCCTGGTCGCGAAACGGCTTGGCGAGGAAGTCGACCGCGCCGGCCTTCATGGCGCGCACCGACATGGGAATGTCGCCATGGCCGGTCATGAATATGATGGGATAGTTGATGCCCTGGCGGGTCAATTGGCCCTGGAGGTCGAGCCCGCTCACGCCCGGAAGCCTGACGTCTAGCACGATACAGCCGGGGCCGTCCGGCAGCGTGCCGCCAAGCAGTTCGGCCGGTGAGCCGAACAGGCGTGTCTCCAGACCAACGGACCGGAACAGGCTGTCGAGCGAGGCGCGAATGCCCGCGTCGTCATCGACGATGATGACGACGGAACGGGAGGGGGTGGCCGGCGGAGGCGGCTGGCTTGGTCGTGTCATGGCGAGGCGCGCTGTTGGCTGAAGGGCAGTGTCAGGCGGAATGTCGCTCCCGAGCCGGGGATGCTCTCTGCCGACAACTGGCCGCCATGAGCTTCCACTGTCGTTCGGCAGATCGCAAGTCCCATGCCCATTCCACCGTGCTTGGTCGTAAAGAACGGATCGAACAGGCGCGGCAGGTCGTCAGGGCTGATGCCGGGCCCGCTGTCCTGCACCGTGATGACGATGCTCTCCCCATCGGCGGTGCCGGTGCGTAGCGTGACGATGCGGGAACCGGATTGGCTCGACATGGCCTGGCCGGCATTGATCAGCAGATTGACGAGCACCTGTTGGAGTTGGATCCGGTCGCCACGGATCGGCGGCAGGCCAGGTTCCGTCTCGATGGCGAGGACGACGTCGTCCTTTGCGAACTCGCGGGCCACGAGGGAGGTGGCTTCCTCGATGATCTCGCTGATCTGCAGCTGATCCTTCTGGGGCGGTGCTTTCTTGAGGAAATTGCGGATGCGGGCCACGATCTCACTGGCTCGCCGGCCCTGAGCGACAACGTGGCCCATCGTGGTCGCGACCTCCTTCAGATCGGGCACGTCGCGCCGCAGCCACCGCAGGCCGGCTTCGCCGCTGGTGACGATCGCTGCCAGCGGCTGGTTCACCTCGTGGGCAATGGAGGCGCTGATCTCGCCCAAGGTGGCGACGCGCGCCGCATGCGCGAGATCCGCTTGCGCGGCGAGCAGCGCATCCTGCGCCTGCCTGCGCTCGGTGATATCGATGACGAAGGCGAGCACGTTACGATCTCCATCCGGCTCGGCCGGAAAGGTGATCGTGAACAGCACGGGGACCTTGCGTCCGTCCAGCCTGACGATCTCAGTCTCGCCTTCGTAAAAGGGTTCGCCTTCGGCGAATGCCAGTAATGCGCCGAGAAAGCTGCGGTCGTTCTGGCCGAGGAGTTTGTCGACATTGGCGATGAAGGCCGAAGAGCCGTCCGCGCCTGCCATCTTCTGCATGGCCGGATTGACATCGGTGATTTTGGCGAGCCGGCGGGCAGAGCGGACGATATCGGGATGTCGCGCCAAATGATTGCGCAAGCCGGCGCCGCCAGTGTCCAGCGCGTTCAGCGTGGCCCGTACCTCGGTCCAGTCCTCCTCCACCACGCCGATCCGGCTTGCGTCGAACATCCGGCGGTATCGCTGCTCGCTCTGCACCAGGGCGCTGTGCGCCGCCACGCGATCCGTGACGTCGGTGTGCGTTTCAAGCACGCCGACCGGCTTGCCGAGATGGTCGTGCTGCACGGCCCAGCGGGCATCGACCATGAGTGTAGCACCGTCCTTCGTGCGCTGCTCCACTCTGCCTTCCCAGCGGCCGGTCTCGAGCAGAACACGCTCGATTGCCTCTCGCTTGTCTGGATAGGTGGTCCGCAGCAACGCGTCGGCGGAGCGCCCGAGCGCATCACCGGCCGGCCAGCCATAGGTCTGCTCCGCGGCCTTGTTCCAGAAGCTGATCATGCCGGCGCGATCGCGGACGAAGATCATGTCATGCGAGAGGTTGAGCAGGCGCGCCTGCGCCGCCAGGCGGTTGGTTGCGGCATGGTTCTGCAGCGCCAGCAGCGTGGTGATGGTGATGGCCGCAAGGCTCACCACGGCACGAAGGGCCGGCGAGGCGATGTGCTGGAGATCATGCGAGAGCAGATAGGCCGTGATCGTCAGCACCGCGCAGCCGCTCGCCGCGACCACGATGTCATTGCGCCGGTTCGTCCGCGCAGCGAGCAGTATCGCAACGACATAGAGAACGGCGACCGCGCCTTCGAGCGGCGTCAGGACATCGATGAGGAAAACCGCGAGGGCGAGGATTGCGGACCAGAACCGCAGGCCTGCGCGGCTCATGGACGAGCCCGTAACCCGATCAGGAGTCGTCATCGTCGCTGGTCGTCGTTCGCTTCATTCCAGCTGCGTTGATGCCGCGATTTTGTGGCGCCGACAACATCTGGCTGCGTGATTTTCGTGCTCTCTTGGAAGACCGCATGACCGGCCGGAGGCCGCGCGGCCAATGGGGCAGGCAATCTCTCGAAAAACAGCAATTCTCCGCGATTTTCCCCAGCGGTGGCGCGTCAACTTACCGCAGGTGCATGGCGCAGCGCCGTCGGTCGATTCGTCAATGCTTGGACGGTGTCCGGCCGCCGGTCAACTCAGCGGCCTCGCTGCGATCATACCTAGGTATGATGCGATCAACCCGAGAACCTATCGGTCCACCCGCGCGTAGAATGGAGCGCGCGGCCCCTCGAATTACTCTGCTCCCATGACGTTCGGACAACCCGGCCAGGCTTTCGCCGGATCGAAACGGGACAAGGAGCTTCGACGATGTCGCTACAGCTGTCACAGCCGCTTACCACCAAGGATCATGCATTCGGCTCGATCGATGTCTCGGAGATCGACGGCAGCAGGCGCCGGCGCTCGGGATATTCCGGTCAGGCCGGCAAGGAGGGGACGACGATGTCTCTGGTTCACCTCGATGTTGCACTCGCCATCGAGGCGCCGGATATGCAGAGGTCCGCTCGCGAGTCCGGCTTCAGGGTGTCTGCCAAGCGGCTCGATCGGGAATGCGGTGCAGAGGAGTCCACGGATCCCGTGATGCGGCGGCTTTCGGACGCGCTCGCGGCGACCGAGATCATGCACCATCCCCATTCGGCCATCCTCGCCGATGCGTTGCGTCTTGCCATTGTGACCCGCCGCGCCAGCGCACAGACCGTGACTCAGCGCAGTGAGGCCGAGCCCGATAACGACGAGCGTGAAGGCCGTGCGTGCCGCACCGTGCGGTCGTTGCAGAAATGGCGCCTCAAGCGCGTGATGCAATATGTCGACGAAAATCTGGGCGCGAAGATCACGCTGGAGCAGCTCGCCGCCGTTGCCGGGCTCAGCCGGATGCACTTTGCCGCGCAGTTCCGGGCGGCGGTCGGCATGCGGCCTCACGAATTTCTGTTGAAGCGCCGGATCGAGCGTGCCCAGGAACTGCTGAAGCAAGGCGACGTCTCGCTGGTCGACACCGCCTTGACGGTGGGATTCCAGACCCAGGCGCACTTCACGACGGTGTTCAAGCGGTTCGTCGGCGATACGCCCTATCAATGGCGCAGCGCCTATCTGGCGCAATTCATGCCGCTGCCGCGCGCGGAAGCTGTGCCGTCATGACCGAGATCGCAATTCAGCTGCTGATGTTGCCGCTGGCCGGCATCCACATGACGCCCGCGCACAACGAGGTCACGGGCTGGCTCGAAATTGCCCGTGCTCTTGGCAATTCCTACCGTCTGGCTTCTTCAGGGCTGGGGCTCGGCGCGCTCTATGGCCGCTTCATCTTCAGCTTCTGCAGAGCCACCGTCGCAGTTGTCGCGCGATAGCAGGCAACGGATCGGCCGATCGTGCGATCGGCCTGCAACGATGCAACGGCGGCGCAATACCCGAACGACGCCGGGCCGGAACGCGAACCAGGAGAATGATGATGGCGAGGCGACGACATGTGATTTCATCGCTGATGTTCGGCGGTGCGCTCGTTGCGATCATCGGCATTTCCGAGGCGACGCTCGAGCCGCCGGAGCCGTATGGCGACCGCTTCTGCCTCCTCGATGACGGGCATCAAACCTGCGGCTTTGCAACACTGGCCCTGTGCATGAAAAGCATAACGGGTGCGGAAGCGGAGTGCGTCCGTGAGGCCGCCGACGACAAGAACGCAGATCGGGCGGGTCGGCACGAGCATTGAGGCTGCGTCTGGCCGGGGCTACGATTGTCAAATCGTCCAAGTGCGCTCTCGCACAGCCGTTGGACGTCGGAGGAACGCTTCCTTCCGCTCCCCGTTAGCGGAACAAACGCCCGGAGCGCTCACATGACCCATTATCCAAAACCCCCTTTTCCTGCGCAGCAGCAACCGATGCCCGGCTCGACCCGGGCGATGGATCCGAAGCCGGATCACGGCGAGGAGAGTTACAAGGGGGCGGGACGCCTGGCTGGAAAGAAAGCGATCATCACTGGCGGTGACAGCGGGATTGGCCGCGCCGTCGCGATCGCCTATGCGAGGGAAGGCGCCGACATCGTCATCTCCTATCTGAACGAGGACGAGGATGCCGGCGAGGTCAAGGCGCTGGTCAAGCGGGAGGGACGCAAAGCCGTCCTGATCCCCGGTGACATCCGCAATCCCGAGCATTGCCGCACCATCGTCCGGCGCACCGTCGAGGAACTCGGCGGCATCGACATCCTCGTCAACAATGCCGCTCATCAGGCGACGTTCAAGGATATTGCCGATATCAGCGACGAGGAATGGCAGCTCACGTTCGAGACCAACATCCACGCCATGTTCTATCTGACCAAGGCCGCCGTCCCGCATATGCGTCCCGGCGCGGCCATCGTGAACACGGCCTCGGTGAACTCCGACATGCCGAATCCCAGCCTGCTCGCCTATGCCACCACCAAGGGAGCCATCCAGAACTTCACCGGCGGGCTTGCCCAGATGCTGGCGGAGAAGGGCATTCGGGTCAACGCCGTTGCTCCCGGTCCGATCTGGACGCCGCTGATTCCCTCCACGATGTCGGAGGACAGGGTCAAGAACTTCGGCAAGCAGGTCCCGATGCAGCGCGCCGGCCAGCCGGCCGAGCTCGCCACGGCCTATGTCATGCTCGCCGATCCGCTCTCGAGCTACACATCGGGGGCGACGCTCGCCGTCACCGGTGGCAAGCCGTTTATCTGACTCTCGGCATGCAAGAAGGCGTGACTGCGAGGAGGGCCCCCCGCGGTCGTGCCGGCCTCAGCTGCGATGCCACGCCGCCAGATTCCACGTGATGGTGTCCCATCCCGAAATGTCGATCATGAGATTGTTGACGCTGGCGTTGACGATGTGCCGCGACAGCAGCGGCAGGAACACGTTGGCCCCGCAGAAGATCTCGTCAACCTTCATCAGCAGCGCGGCGCGTTTGGCGGGGTCGAGCTCGTTCTGCGCGGCCTTGTAGGCCTTGTCGGCTTCGGGATCGGAATAGCGCGAATTGTTGCGGCCCAGCCATTTGTTGTCCTTGGTGGCGATCTCCCAGGATACGCACTGGTTCAGCAATCGCTCCGGATCGGGCTGCGGCTGCGTCGTATTGTACATCTCCATGTCGGCGTAGAATTTCGAATAGGTGTCGGGATTGCCGACGTCCGATGAGAAGAACACCGATGCCGTGACCGCCTTGATCTCGATGTCGATGCCGGCCTTCTGACAAGCCTGCTTGATGATGGCCTGAGTCTTCTGCCGCGGGGCGTTTGTGGAGGTCTGGAAGACGTATTTGAGCCTCTTGCCGTCCTTCTCGCGGATGCCGTCCGCGCCCCTGGTCCAGCCGGCCTCGTCGAGGATCTTGTTGGCCTTGTCGATGTCGAACTCGTATTTCAGCTTGGGAGACTTGAACTGCTTGGGCGCGTTGACGAAGCTCGCGGTTGCGATGGCGCCGCGTCCGTAGATGAACTTCTGGATCGAATCGCGGTCGATTAGGAGATTGATCGCGCGGCGAACGGCAGGATCTGACAGCGTCGGGTGCTTGGTCTTGACGCTCGAACGCTCGCCGTCGACCTCGGTCCAGGGATCCGTCGTGTTGAGGATGATGAATTCGACATTGCCGGAAGGCGTGATGTCGAGCTTGCCTTTGCCGCCCGCCTCCATGCGCTTGAGGACTTCCTCCTCCACCTGCATGTTCCAGGCAAAGTCGTACTCGGCAGTCTGCAACACTGCGCGCGCCGCGGAGACCGCGTCGCCGCCGCCCTTGACCTCAAGCGTGTCGAAATGCGGTTGATTCTTGATGTGATAATCGGGATTGCGTTCGGCGCGGATCAGGTCGCCCGGCTTGAACTCGACGAACTTGTACGGACCGGTGCCGACCGGCTTCAGATTCGCCGGCGCCTCGCGCGACTTGGCGCCGACATAGTCGCCGAAATGATGCTTCGGCAGGATCTGGCCGACCGAGCCGCCGACGAAGGGATCGGCCCAGAACGGCGTTGGCGCCTTGAAGATCACCTTGACGGTGTAGTCGTCGATCTTCTCGACCTTGATGTCCTTGTACGATCCCGTCGTATAGGCCGCGGTCGCGAGGTCCGCGGCGTATTGCCAGGTGAAGACGACGTCGTCGGCGGTGAAAGGCTTGCCGTCATGCCACTTGACGCCCTGCTTGAGCTTCCAGGTCACGCTCATGCCGTCTGCCGCAATGCCGCCGTTTGCCTTCGCCGGAGCCTCGGCGGCAAGGCAGGGGATGAGGTTGCCGTCCTTGTCCCAGCCGGCGAGCGGCTCAAAGAAGATTCGCGAGGCGATCTGGTCCTTGGTGCCGATCGCGAAATGCGGATTGAGCAAGGTCGGGGCCTGCCAGAGCAGGATCTTGAGCGGGCCACCGCCGCCGGCCTTGGTCGGTTTGTATGGGAGCCTGGCGTCGGCCATCGCCACGTCGTGCCAGACCAGGATCTGGCTCGCGATCGGCGCGGTTATCCCGATCGCGGCAACGCGCTGGATGAAGGAGCGTCGCGACAGCGTGCCTTGCTTCACCTCCGCGATCAGATTGCGGATGTCCTTCTCGTTCATCGGATGCTCCCCACGCTTGAAAGTTGTCACCGGCCGTGACGCACTCTAGCTCAGGAGGGGAGCATGGGGGAGTCGAAGATGTCGCAGCGAGACGGCGCAACCTCGTCCGCGACCGTGGCGGCTCCGCAGGGGGAGCCGCCATCTCGTCGTCACGCGGCGTTGGAAGCCTTTGCGTCGGAAGCCTTGGCATTGACGCCCTTGCGCAGCGCCACCGTGTTGAGCTTGGTGTTCGCGGCCTTCTCCTCGTTCAGATTGGTGGTGAGGAAGCGCACGATCTCGTCGTGGCCGAGCTCCTCGGCCCATGCGATCAGCGTGCCGTAGCGGCACATCTCATAGTGCTCGACGGCCTGCGCGTTCGCGACGATGGCGGCATCCAGCACGGCCTTGTCCTCGATCTCGCCGGCGGTCTCGTCGGCCTCCTTGATGAGACCGTCGATGGCCGGGCAGTGGGTTCCGCTCGCCTCCTTGCCGAGCTTGGCGAACACCTTCTCGAGCCGTTCGACCTGCTTGCGCGTCTCCTCCAGATGCGCCTTCAGGCCGGCGACGAGGTCCCTGTTGGTGGCCTTCTCGATCATCGTCGGCAGCGATTTCAAGATCTGCTGTTCGGCATAGTAGATGTCCTGGAGGCCGTGGATCAGCAAGTCCTCCATCGATTTGATATCCTTGGTAAAGAAACCCATAAAAAGACTCCTGTTCTACAATGATGGCAGTGGAACGCCGCAGGCCGGCAGCTGTTCCCGTCCGAGCGAGCGACATGCCTGCAATCCGGCGGGCAACGCAGAGGAACATTCTGCGAAGTGCTCGGGGCGGCCATGGGACACTTGAGGTTCTGATCGAGAGCGCCTGCGAATTCGTTTCCCGTTTGCCGCCGAATGGAGAAGGCGTGCCCGCGACAGGCGCCTAATATGGATTTCCATTTCATTGATTTCGCACTGCAGAGAAGCGAATACGGTTCCATCGATTTCCGAAGATTGCACGGAGACCAAGATGTCGTTTCGCTCACCGCTGATCCTCTCGATCCTGCTCGCTGCCTGGTCCGCCGCCGCGAGCGCCGAGACCATCAAAATCGGCGTCACGCCGGGACCGCACGCGCAAATCCTGGAGGCGGTGAAGCCGATCGCGGCCAAGCAGGGCCTCGACCTCCAGCTGATCGAGTTCTCCGACTACGTCGTGCCCAACGCTGCGCTCGATGCCGGCGAGATCCAGGCCAATTCGTTCCAGAACCAACCTTACCTGGACAATCAGAAGGCCGACCGCGGCTACAAGATCGAGGCTGTCGCGCTCACCGTGAACTTCCCGATCGGCGTCTATTCGAAGAAGCACAAGGCCTTCGCCGACATCCCCGAGGGCGGCAAGGTCTCCATCCCAAATGATCCGACCAATGGCGGCCGCGTGCTGTTGCTGCTGCGCGACAAGGGCGTGATCAAGCTGAAGGACGGCACCGGCTTCAAGCCGACGGTGCTCGACATCACCGACAATCCCAAGAAGCTGAAATTCATCGAGGTCGATGCGGCGCAGGCGCCGCGCGCGCTGGACGACGTCGATGCCGCCGCGATCAACACCAATTACGCAACTCAGGCGGGCCTCGATCCCGTCAAGGACCCGATCCTGCGCGAGGACCCGAAGGGCCCCTATGTCAACCTGATCGCCGTTCGCACCGCGGACAAGGACAAGCCCTGGGTCAAGACTCTCGTGGACAGCTATCGCACGCCGGAGGTCAAGGAGTTCGTCCTGACCAAGTTCAAGGGCGCGGTGCTGCCGAGCTGGTAGGCAGTCTGCCCAGTCCGGCTTCAGTGCGGGGACGATCCCGGCGGGCAGCCTTGCGTATGAGCCTTGCGCAATGCCCGCTTGTCTGGACCTGCGGCAACCGACATCATCGGGGCCCATCCTCGCCCGACAGGGGTCGTATGAAACGCTTTGCAAACCTGAAACGACTGGGCTTCTTCACGCGCCTGCTCGACGAGGCGTCGCCGGCCGAGCGCTATCGCTTCGCCGCCGAACAGATCGTGCGCGCGGAGGAGGCCGGGCTCGATTCCGCCTGGATCGCGCAGCACCATTTCCACGAGCGCGAAGGCGGCCTGCCGTCGCCCTTTGCCTTCCTCGGCTACGTCGCCGCGCAGACCTCGCGCATCCGCCTCGGCACCGGCATCGTCACGCTGCCGCTGGAGAATGCGGTCCGGGTCGCGGAGGACGCCGCGGTGCTCGACCTGCTCTGCAACGGCCGCTTCGAGCTTGGCGTCGGCACCGGCGGCAATCCGTCGGCCTTCGCCGCGTTCGGCCTCGACAGCGCGCAGCGCAACGAGATCTTCGCCCGCAATCTGGAGGTCGTCCGCGCCGCGCTGGTCGGCAAGCCTCTCGATGGTGGCGATACGCTCTATCCGCAACGGCCGGAATTGGACGGGCGCATCTGGCAGGCGACATTCTCCGTCGCGGGCGGCGCCCGGGCCGGCAAGGCGGGCGATGGCCTGTTGCTGTCGCGCACGCAGCCGCGGACCAAGGAGGCGCCGCGCGCGACACTCGCCGAAATCCAGAATCCGATCATCGATGCCTATCTCGCGGCGCTGCCGGCGGGATGCGAGCCCCGCATCATGGCCTCGCGCAGCGTCTTCGTCGCCGACGACCATGCCGAAGCGATGCGGCTTGCGGACATTGGATTGCGGCGCGCGCTGCCGCAATTCCTCAAAGGCGGTCACGCCAGGCCGGGCGAGACGCTCGAGGAGATGATCACAGCGTTCGACACCCATGTCGGCGCTGCCGAAGGTGTCATCGCCTCGCTCCGCGCCGACGCCACGCTCGATCGGGTGACCGATCTGGTGTTCCAGGCGCATTCGGTCGACGCGCCGCACCCCTATACTTTGCGTTCGATCGAGCTGGTCGCGGAGAAGGTCGCACCGGCGCTGGGCTGGACCCGGACCCCACCTGGCGTGGCGTTGGCGGGCTAGTCGGAATGAACGGGATCGCGTTGCACGAGGCTCAATGATGAATACCGAGGATATCATCGACACGCTCGCCGGAATCGAGCCGGGATCGGCTCTGGATGCCATCCGCGCGCACCGCCTGCAGGCGCGCGAGAATGCGCAGAAGAGCTATCTCTCACTGTTCGAGCCGATCGATGCGAGCGAGTTCTCGCTAGCCGAGCGCGCCGCCGTCGCGGCCTTCGTGACCGGGCTCCATGGCGAGTCGCCCGTTGCTTCGTTCTATCGGGAGAAGCTTGCCGCGACTACGGACGGTGCGGCGCTCGTCGAGGCGATCCTGGTCGAGATCGAGCGCGGCCGGACCTCGGGCCCCTACGGTGCGTTTCCGGCTGGCCCCTTGTCGATCGAGAACAAGGCCGGTCTGATCTATCGCGTCAGCGCGGAGCGCAAGCCCGAGCTCGGCGCCCGGCTCGTGGCCGCGTTTGAGCATGCGCATCTCCTGGTGTTTCGTCCGCGCGATGCCGCCTCCGCGGACATGAAGGCGCTGCTGGCCGCCGGCTGGTCGACCACCGGTATCGTCACCTTGTCCCAGCTGGTTGCGTTTCTGTCGTTCCAGCTGCGTGTCGTCAGCGGCCTGCGCACGCTCGCAGCAGCGAACGCATGAAAGGAGGCAGCACATGAGCACCGCCGTCAATCCGCCCGCCGTCTTCACCCAGGACGAACTCGACTGGGTCTCGTGGATCGATCCGCTGCCCGAGGCCGAGCTGACCGAACGGCATTTCGCCGGCCTCGTCGATCGCGCCCGTGCCAAGTCGGAATATTTCCGCCTGCTGGTGCGTGACCCCGAAGTCTTGGAAGCGCGCACCAGGACCGACAAGGACATCTTCTACAACGTCGCCGACGGCCTGCCGCGCGCCGAGCGTGAGCTCGCAGCGGCGGCGACCTCGCGCTACAATGGCTGCATCTACTGCGCCTCGGTGCATGCGCGTTTTGCCAGCACCTATTCCAAGCGCCGCGACGACGTGCAGCGGCTGCTCGATAAGGGCGTCGGGACCGATCTCGGCGAGCGCTGGAACGCAATCGTCAAGGCGTCGGTGGCGTTGGCGGCAACGCCGATCGCGTTCGGCCCTGACAATGTCGAGGAGCTGCGCCGCGCTGGTCTCGATGATGCCGAGATCGTCGACGTCATCAACGGTGCTTCATTCTTTAACTGGGCGAACCGGCTGATGCTGTCGCTCGGCGAACCTTCGAAATAAGCAAGCCGCCCGGCACAAGAATTGCTGACTGTATCAACACTGAATGGATGGAGCCGTGCATGAGCAACATCGATCGTCGGTCCCTGATCAAGGGCTCGCTTGCTACCATGATGGCAGGAGCCGCCGTCTCGCGCGCCGCCTTCGCGCAATCCTCCGAGCCGATCCTGC
The DNA here is from genome assembly GCF_000296215.2 of Bradyrhizobium sp. CCGE-LA001. Classification (NCBI taxonomy): domain Bacteria; kingdom Pseudomonadati; phylum Pseudomonadota; class Alphaproteobacteria; order Hyphomicrobiales; family Nitrobacteraceae; genus Bradyrhizobium; species Bradyrhizobium sp. CCGE-LA001. Next base: position 1,818,842 of record NZ_CP013949.1, read on the forward strand.
TCGGCGTCAGCGGTCCCCTCACGGGACCGAATGCGCAATATGGCGCGCAATGGAAGCAGGGCTTCGATCTCGCACTCGACGAGATCCAAGCGGCCGGAGGCGTCAACGGCCGCAAGCTCGCCTACCAATTCGAGGACAGCCAGAGCGATCCGCGCCAGTCGGTGGCGATCGCCCAGAAATTCGTGTCCGATCCTCGCATCGTCATGGAGCTCGGCGATTTCTCCAGCCCCGCCTCGATGGCGGCCTCGCCGATCTATCAGCGCGGCGGCCTCGTGCAGTTCGGCTTCACCAATTCGCACCCCGATTTCACCAAGGGCGGCGACTTCATGTGGAGCACGTCGGTGAGCCAGGCCGACGAGCAGCCGCTGCTGGCGTCCTACGCCGTGAAGCGGCTCGGCCTGAAGAAGCTCGCGGTGCTGCATCTCAACACCGATTGGGGCCGCACCAGCCGGGACTATTTCGTCAAGGCGGCGAAGGAATATGGCGCCGAGATCGCGGTGACCGAGGGCTATATCGCAGAGGAGCGCGACTTCCGCTCCACGCTGGTGCGTGTGCGCGATGCCAATCCCGACGGTCTGATCCTGATCTCCTATTATTCCGACGGCGCGCTGATCGCGCGTCAGGCGCGCCAGGTCGGCCTCAACCAGACCATGTGCGCCGCAAGCTCGGTCTATTCGCCAAAATTCCTGGAGCTCGGCGGGGAAGCGGTCGAGAACGTGCATCTCGGCACGCGCTATTTCCCGGAAGACCCGCGGCCCGAGGTGAAGAAGTTCATTGCCGGCTTCAAGGCGAAGTATGGCGGGCAGGAGCCTGACGCCTTCAACGCCTATTCCTATGACGCCATGAACATGGCGGCCGCCGTGGTGAAGATCGGCGGCACCGACCGCCGCGCCATCCGCGACGCCTTCGCCAAGGTGAAGGACGTCTCCAGCGTCATCTTCGGCCAGGCGACGTTCGACGTCGAGAGCCGCCGCGTCAAGGGCGCCATGAATGCCGAGCTCGTCGTGCGCAAGGGGCAGTTCGCGCTCTGGGATGGCAAGCCCACCTGACAATGATGGCCGGAGCGGGGGCTCCGGCCGCTTTCCTCTCTACGCGGTGATATCAGCGTGTCCTCCTGGGTCGACTACACCATCAACGGGCTGATCGTCGGCAATGTCTACGCACTCGTTGCGGTCGGGCTCGCGCTGATCTTCGGCGTCAGCCGGTTGATCAACTTCGCACAAGGGTCGATCTATCTGGTCGGTGCCTATATCGGCTGGGTCGCGGTCGTGCAGCTGCACACGCCGCTGCCGCTCACCATCATCCTGGTCGCCGTGGCCGCGGCGATCGTCGGGCTGATCATCGAGCGCTTTGGCCTCCGGCCGCTGCAGAATTCGGTGCGCATCGCGCCGTTGCTCGCGACCATTGGCATCAGCTTCGTGCTCGACCAGCTGGTGATGCTGACCTTCTCGCCAAATCCGCGCGCGCTGCCGAGCCAGCTGCCCGATATCCGCTTCCAGGTCGGTGGCGGGACGATTGGGCCTCTCGACCTGCTCATCGCCGGCGTCGGCCTCACCAGCGCGCTGCTGCTGTTCGTGTTCCTGCGTTACACCAAGCTGGGCTGGGCCGTGCGTGCCACCGCGCAGGACCGCGATGCCGCCATGCAAATGGGCGTCGACGTCAATCGCGTCAATCAAGCCGTGTTCGGTATCGCGGCGGCGCTCGGCGGCGTCTCCGGCTTGCTGGTCGGCATGTACTACAACCAGATCGACACTGCGATGAGCCTTCAGGCGACGCTCAAGGGCGTCGTCGCGGAAGTCGTCGGCGGCGCCGGCAACGTGCCGGGCGCGGTCATCGGCAGCCTTCTGCTCGGATTGGTCGAGAGCTACGGCGTGGCCATGCTCGGCACCAGCTATCGCAATCTATTCGCGTTCCTGCTGCTGGTCGTCGTGCTCGTGCTGCGGCCGAACGGGCTGTTCGTCAGCGCGCGGCAGGCGCCGCCCGAGCCGCTGACCGGCACGTTCATCGCGCCGAGCCGCCCGGTGCAAATTCCGCGCTGGGCGCTGTTGGTCGCGGTCGCCGGCTTCGCGATCCTGCCGCTGCTTCCGGTGTCCTTCTACGTGCTCCAGACCCTGATCAACGCCTGGCTGCTCGGTATGCTTGCGCTGAGTCTGACTTTGGTGGCGGGCACGATGGGGCAGGTTTCGCTCGGCCATGCCGCATTGCTCGCGATCGGCGCCTACACCTCCGCATTGCTGTCGCTGACATTGGCCGTTCCCGTGGGGCTCGCGGTCATCGGCGGCGGCCTGATGAGTGCCGCGCTCGGCACGCTCCTGATCTCGCCGTCGTTCCGCCTGCGCGGGCATTACGTGTCGATCGCAACGCTCGCCATCGGCGAGATCGTGGCACTGGTGATCCTGAACTGGGAAAGCGTGACACGCGGGCCGATCGGCATCTCCGGCATCCCGCCGCTGTCGCTGTTCGGCTACGATCTGATCAGCCCGGCGTCGGTCTACTGGTTCAGCCTCGCGGTGATGGTCGTGCTCGCGCTGCTCCAGGGGCGCCTGCTCGGCTCGCATCTCGGCCGCAGTTTCCGCGCCATCCGCGACGACGATATCGCCGCACGCGCCTATGGCCTCGGCCTCAACCGCTACAAATCGCTCGCCTTCATCTTCGGCGGGTTCGCCGCCGGAATCAGCGGCGGCATCGCCGCGCATCTTTATTCCTACATCAACCACGAGACCTTCAATACGCAGCAATCCATCCTGGCGCTGACCGTCGTGATCCTCGGCGGCCTCGGCAACGTCGTCGGTGCGATCCTTGGATCGGTCGCGCTGGTCGGCCTGCCCGAAGTCTTCCGGGTCGCGGCGGAGTACCGCATCCTGATCTACGGCATCGTGCTGCTGCTGCTCGTGCGGTTCAGGCCGCAGGGCCTGCTGGGGACGGTCTGATGGCGGAGCACGCTCCCATGCTGTCCCTGCGCGGTCTTACCCGGCGCTTCGGCGGTCTCACCGCGGTCGATGCCATCGATCTCGACCTCACCAAGGGCGAGCTCGTCAGCATCATCGGCCCGAACGGCGCGGGCAAGACCACGCTGTTCAACCTCGTGACGGGGCTCGATCGGCCGGATGCCGGCGAGGTCCGCTTCGAGGGACAGGACATCACGGGCCTGCCGCCGGAACGGATTGCGGCAGAAGGCATCGCGCGCACCTTCCAGCTCGGCCGCGTCTTCGGCAATCTCAGCGTGATGGACAACGTCCTGATCGGCGCGCACACGCGCTTGCGTGCGGTCAAGCCGGCGGTGCCGGTGATCGGCCCGCTGCTGGAATTGGGCCTCGCGCTGCTGCGTCCCGCGAGCGTCAAGGCGGAGGAGGAGCGGTTGCGCGAGGAGATGAAGACTATCCTCGCACGCTTCGGCGAGCGGCTGCTGCCGCGGATCGACCAGCCCGCCTACAGCCTGTCCTACGCCAACCGCCGCCGCGTCGAGATCGCCCGCGCGCTCGCCCTGAGGCCGCGCCTCTTGCTGCTCGACGAGCCCACCGCCGGCATGAACCCGACCGAGACCGCGGAGATGCAGGCGCTCGTCGCCGAGCTGAAAGCGGAAGGGCTGACCATCCTCCTGATCGAGCACAAGCTGGAGATGGTGATGCGCCTCTCCGACCGCGTCATCGTCATGGACGAGGGCAAGAAGATCGCGGAAGGGCCGGGCGAACAGGTGCGGAGCGATCCCAAGGTGATCGAGGCCTATCTCGGCCATGGCCTCGCGACCAAGCAGGAGAGCGCGGCATGACCAACGCTTCCGCCGAACCGCTGCTGGCGCTGTCGAACGTCAATACCTTCTACGGCCAGGCCCAGGTGCATTTCGACCTCTCGATCACGGTCGCGCGCGGCCACATCGTCTGTCTGCTCGGCGGCAATGCCAGCGGCAAATCGACGACGATGAAAATCATTTTGGGCCTGGTGAAGCCGCGCTCCGGCGACGTGACGTTCGATGGTGCTTCGTTGCTAGGCCTCTCCACGCCGCAGATCGTCCGCCGCGGCATCGCCTCGGTGCCGGAGGCGCGGCGTCTGTTCGCGGACATGAGCGTCCGCGAGAACATCCTGATGGGCGCGTTCGTGCGCAACGACCGCGAGGCGGTGGCGCAGGATCTCGACAGGATGCTCACGCTGTTCCCAAAACTCGGCCAGCGCCTGTCGCAGCGCGCCGGCTCACTCTCCGGCGGCGAGCAGCAGATGGTGGCGATGGCGCGCGCGCTGATGAGCCGCCCCCGCATGATCGTGATGGACGAGCCGACCATGGGCCTGTCGCCGCTTTATGTCGATCGCGTGCTGGAGCTGATCCGCACCATCAACCAGGAGGGTGTCTCGGTGTTCATGGTCGAGCAGAACGCCAGCCTCGCGCTGGAGATCGCGCACGAAGCCTATGTGCTTCAGACCGGCAAGATCGTGCTGTCAGGCCCGGCGCGGACATTGAAGGACGATCCCCGCATCCGCGACGCCTATCTCGGCGGTTCCGAGGCGGCGTAGTCCTAAATGCCCCCACAACGTCATGGCCGGGCTTGACCCGGCCATCCAAGGCTTTCCTTGCTGCACGAAGACCGTGGATGCCCGGGACAAGCCCGGGCATGACGTCCCGCATACTCGCATAGGCGTTCGGCAGGCCAATGCCGGGACTGGCTAGTGTGAGAATTCTATGAAAATATCATACCGGTGGCGACGGGGCGTGCAGCGGACGGAATGATATCGTGACGAGATGGTCTTTGCGGGCGGTCGAGCCCGGCGTGGTGTTGCTGTTCGGCGGGCTCGTCGCCGCCAATGTTGCCGCATGGGCCTGGGCCTTTGCGGCGTTCGGCGACCGTCCGACGGTGATGGCGACCGCGCTGCTGGCCTGGGTGTTCGGCCTGCGCCACGCCGTCGATGCCGATCACATCGCCGCCATCGACAATGTCGTGCGCAAGCTGATGCAGGCGGGCGGCGCGCCGCGCAGCGTCGGGCTCTATTTCGCGCTCGGCCATTCCACCGTCGTCGTCGTCGCGACCATGCTGCTGGCGCTCGGCGTCGTCAGCCTCGGCGGCGACAGCCTGCTCGAGCAGATCGGCGGCCTGATCGGCACATCGGTCTCGGCGCTGTTCCTGCTGGTGATCGCGGCCATCAATCTCGCCATCTTCGCCGGCCTGTGGCGGACGTTCCGCATGGCGCGTGAGCAGGGCGTTCACGACGCCGCCGGCCTCGATGCGCTGCTCGCCAAGCGCGGATTCCTGGCGCGGCTGCTCGGCCCGATGTTCCGCCTGGTGACGAAGCCCTGGCACATGTATCCGCTCGGCTTCCTGTTCGGCCTCGGGTTCGACACCGCGACCGAGATCGGCCTGCTCAGCATCTCCGCTGGCGAAGCTGCGCGCGGTACCTCGCTTGCCGACGTCCTGGTCTTCCCGGCGCTGTTCGCTTCAGGCATGGCGCTGGTCGATACCGCCGATTCCGCGCTGATGGTCAGCGCCTATCGCTGGGCCTTTGTCGATCCCTTGCGCAAGCTCTGGTACAATCTCACGATCACCGGCGCCTCCGTCGCGGTCGCGCTGTTCATCGGCGGCGTCGAGGCGCTCGGCCTGATCGCGGAACGCCTCGGCTTGTCCGGCGGCTTCTGGGCGGTGGTGGAAGGGCTCAACGAGTCGCTGGCGAATGTCGGCTTCGTCGTGGTCGCGCTGTTCGCGCTGGCCTGGCTGGTCTCGGTGCTGCTCTATCGCCGCATGTTTGCGGATGGGGCGCGCCGTTCGCCCGATGCAGCCCGCGGCTTCGAGGCAGCCTGAGACGCTTCTAAATCGGCGGCATCAGAGCGCCGCCGCGCTCCGCGCGGGCTCCGCCGGCACATCGTCGCCATTGGGATCGCCCGGCGCCGTCGCCCAGGCCAGCTCTACCAGCGTCACGATCCGGCGGCCGCCGCCGTCGAGCTGGACGACGATCAGGCCCTGCTCCTCCATATAGCCGAGCAGCCGTTGCGCGCGGCGCAGCGAATGCGAGCCATAGGCCCGGGCGATCGCAGCGTCTCCAGGGCAGGGCCAGCCTTCCCTGGCCGCACGCGCGATCATCATGAATACGCCCTGCATGTCGTCGGGCAGGATCGAGGCGCGCAGCGACACGTCCTGCCAGGCGTCGTCTTCGGCGAGATCCGTCCCGAGCCCGGCCCGCGCATGCGTCAGCATGCGGCGGAATTCGTTGAGATCGGGCACCGCCGCGCCGAGCCCCTCGATGCGGCAGCGGACCACGAACTCCTGATAGAGCACGCCGATGGCGCGGAAGCCGGCATCGGGCTCGGCCAGCACGGCGCGCAGCGTGCGATCGACGCGCTCGCGCCGCTGCGCGAGCTCCTCGGCGCTGACCGGCGCCTCCACGATTTCGGGCTGGATCTCCGGGATCGCGGCGGCCTTCGCCGCCCGGAGCTGCTCGAGCAGGTCGGGCGCGGGCCGCCGCTGCGGACGGCTGGCATCGGGCGGGGGCGCGGCCAGGATCACGGCGCGGGCATCCTCCAGCGTCGCTTCCGGCAGCGGCACCAGCCGCGGCGTCGAATTGCGCGGGCTCGTATCGGTCGGGCCGATGTTCAAGCGCAGCGGACGGCGCGACAGCGCGGGTCCCAGCGCCATGAACTGTCCGCGCTCGAGATCGCGAAACGCCTCGGCCTGCCGCCGCTCCATGCCGAGCAGGTCGGCCGCGCGCGCCATGTCGATGTCGAGGAAGGTCCGGCCCATCAGGAAGTTGGAGGCTTCCGCCGCCACGTTCTTGGCTAGTTTTGCCAGACGCTGGGTCGCGATGATGCCGGCGAGGCCGCGCTTGCGGCCGCGGCACATCAGATTGGTCATCGCGCCGAGCGACAGCTTGCGCGCTTCGTCCGAGACTTCGCCTGCCACCGCCGGCGCGAACAGCTGCGCCTCGTCGACGACCACGAGCATCGGGTACCAATGGTCGCGGTCGACGTCGAACATGCCGCCGAGAAACGCGGCCGCACGGCGCATCTGGTTCTCGGCGTCGAGGCCTTCGAGATTGAGCACAGTGGAGACGCGATGCAGCCGCGCGCGCTCGCCGGCGACCTGAAGGCCGCGCTCGGTGTGATCCTCGGCCTCGATCACGAGATGGCCGAAGCGCTCGGCCAGCGTGACGAAATCGCCCTCGGGGTCGATGATGGCCTGCTGCACCCAGGGCGCGCTCTGTTCCAGCAGCCGCCGCAACAGATGCGATTTGCCGGAGCCCGAATTGCCCTGCACCAGGAGACGGGTCGCCAGCAGTTCCTCGAGGTCCATGGCCGCCGCGGCGCCCGCCGTGGTCTGCCCCATCTCGATCGCAACCGTCATGTCCCCGACTCAAGTCCCCGTCATTCGCGGACAGCGGCTTATCAACCCGGCCGGCGCGCGTCGAGCGCCACGGCGCGAATCAGGCAGCGTTGCCCACGGCGGAGTTCAGGCGTGATGCGACAACCGTAGAAGTGCGGGCCGATACGGCGCGTGCGGATCGTCGTCTTCGTTCTCGGGGATGGCGCAGGAGCCGAATTCCTGCCTGATGCGTTCGATCTCGGCGATGCGCTCGTGCAACCGCTGCAAATGCTCCGGCGACGTCGCCCGCCAGAACCGGAATGTATCGCCAGTGAGCGGCAGGAACGCGGTTCCGAACAGCGTCGGCTCCGGAACGACGGTGCGTCCGAGCAGCAGGAACCGATCCGCGCCGGCGACGACGAGGGTGGCATAGCCGCGGTTGCCAATCCGCCGAATGCCATTCAGCGACCATTCGACGAGCTTGCTGAAATAGGGCTCCTCGCGCCAGCGATCGGGGCATTCGTCGTCGACGGTGACGTTGACGGCGTCTTGGCTGAAATGCACCACGAGGCCCGCCTGTACGGGAAACCAGGACTCGTCGAGATGGCCCTGCAACCAGGCACAGACGAACGAGCGGCACATCGGCGGGCGGCGATCGTAGATGGTGCAGCCCGTACCCGTCTGCCAGTGCTTGCAGAGCTGGTTCACCGGCTTGTCGACGGCGGCCACCTCCAGAATATCGCAGCAGGCGTTGCATGAGCCGCACTGCCGGGCGGGCCGCGTCGCCTTCGGCAGGCCGGTCGCGCGAATGCCCTGGCCGTTGCGGACCAGCAGCTTCTGCTTCTCCAGCAGATTCAACGCACGTTCAATCTTGAGACGGGACAGTCCGGTGGCGTCGATCACGCCCTTCAACGTCGTCGCGCCCGCCTGCACGGCGCGGACGACGGTCAGCATCGCCTGATCCATTGTTGTTGTTCTTCTCGGTTTCAGCCGTGCATTGCGATTCCAGCCGGAAACACAGACTGGAAAACAGGTCACAGACACCTGACTTGAAAAGATATGTTGCTCATTTCTGCCGCAGCTGGGCAAGAAGCCGGGTCCGTGCTGCACGCATGCAACGTTTGCGCGAATGGAGGGCGAGCAGGTAAGGGGCGCCGATTTCGCGCGGAATCGGTTCGCTTTGGTTACCGGACGCCGGGATGTGACGTGCGCCCTGCGATCGTCTCACGCAGTCGTGATATCCGCCGGCACGCTGAGCACGAAGGCGATCCGTCGCGCGACCAGGGGCGGTAATGGTCGTTGGGTTTGCGCCACACCGGGAACAGCGCCGCGCATGTGAAGCAAGCGGCGGTGCAGACGAGGGATCACCATCCGCGGCGGAAAGTGATGCAGATCAAGGTTCGTGAGCCCGCAACCTGTTAGCTGGGCCGATGAGTTTTCTGACCTTCTTCACCGCGACCTGCTTCCTGCTGGCATTGCCGGGGCCGACCAACACCTTGCTCGCGACATCGGCGGCGGGGGTCGGCATCGCGCGCTCGCTGCATCTCCTCGCGGCCGAGCTCGCCGGCTATCTGCTGGCGATCGCGCTGCTGCGGCTCGCGCTCGGTCCGATCGTCAGCGATATCCCGATCGCGGCCATGGTGCTTCGCGTGGCGGTGACGGTCTACATCCTGTGCCTGGCCGTCATGCTCTGGCGCTTCCGGTCGCGTGAACTGCGCGGTGGCGCACCGGTGACCTTCAATCACGTGCTGCTCACCACGCTCTTGAACCCCAAGGCGCTGGTGTTCGCCTTCCTGCTTCTGCCGCTCCAGGCAGGGCCGTTCGAGCTGGTGCCCCGGCTCGCCGTGATCGCGCTCTTGATCGTCATGGCGGGCATTGCGTGGGTGACGTTTGGCGCAACGCTCGGCCGCGGTGCTCGCCGCCTCGGCCATCCCGACTTGGTCACGCGCACCGGCGCGGTCACGCTGGTCGCGGTGACCGGCCTGATCTGGGTTCAATCGCTCCTGGGCGCGTGAGACCGGCGTCCGCGGGAACGGCGCGCTACTGCGCGCCGGATCCGCCCTGCACGATCTTCTCGTTCAGCTTCAGGTCCACGGTCTCGACCGTGCGGTCGATCTCGGGGTTGGGCACGCCGAGCTGATGCGAGATCAGCTTCACCAGGAGATCGACGCGCTCGATGAAGGGCGCGCCGCTCGCGACCGCGCGCGCCGCTGAGGACGGCTTGAGCAGGCTTTCCGCGGCCTTGGCGTATTTTGCGAACGGCACCTGGTCCTGCGGATCGGCGCCGAGCTTGCGGGCGATCGCGTCGACATGGTCGTAGATCGTCTGCGAGCGCTCGAGATCGCCGTGCACGGCATCGCGGATCGACTGCGGCTCGTGCGGCGTGATGCAGCGGTAATTGCCGGTGAGCAGCATCGACCATTTCGCCAGCGGCACGAACAGCGAATCGAACACTTTCAGCTTCACCGGCACGTCGAGGCCGTCGAGCGTCACCGCGTCGATGTCGGCCTCGAGCTCGCGCAGCAGCTTGTTGTGCTTCTCGTCGGCGAACACGGACGCCTTGAAGTTGGTGGGCAGGCCGACATGAAGCACGTTGGCGGCTTCTTCCGGCGGACGGAACGCCTGCGGGTCGGGCGAGCACAGCGTCACCAGACCCGGCTCGAACCGCTCCCACACCTGCGCATTGGTGTAGGCCTCCTCGAGATCCATGTCCGCGAGCGCCGGAATCCGCTTCAGGTAAGGCAGCGGCGGCATGTTCATGATCGACAGGCACGGCAGCTTCGCCGCGGCGATCTTGACCATGAGAACGCGCACCGTGTGGTTGGTGTATTGCGGCTCCTGCATCGCAAGGCCGACCAGATCGTAGCGGGAGAGGTCGACATTGGCCGGGGTCACCGCATCCAGCTTGCCGGGCAGGTTGCGCGAGAAGATCGCCCGGTGCACCGCCTCGTCGCGCAGTTTGATGCGCACCTCGGTACCGTCGCGGTTGATCAGCTCCGCCGTCTTGGCGCGGCAGACCAGGGTGACGTTATGACCCGCCATCAGCAGCTTCGTGCCCAGCAGGGAGCCGTAAGAAGCCCCGAGAATCAATATGTTGCGCGCCATGCTCCGTCCCCTCTGACAATGTGTGTGATTTTTGAGCCCCGGCCGTCATCCGCGGGCGAGTTGCCGGCATGTAAAGCGAAGTCTGCGGGGATGGCAACTGGGATAATGCATACAAGGCCGCGCCGGATGGAGGAGGCGCAATCCGCCGACCTTTCGTCCGCCGGCGCGAACGCCGGCCTGCCTCGCGCGATCTGGCCACGGACGCTCGTTTGTCGCGCGACAGGTCAAGGCGCTCGCGGCTTCGGCACATGCCGCCCGGTCCGCTTGCTCAATCCCGCAGGCGTCCTGAAATTGACCTCACCGAATTTCGATTTGTCGGATGTCCATCCGTTCGGGCACTCCGTAGGGTGCGATCATACTTCGTCACACGTCGGGTGCAGAAGATCAGCAAGTTGGCGGGGGCGCTGTCATCGTCCTGTCATGTCGCCGGTTGGCTTCGATGAAGCGGCAAACCGCCGCATCGCTCACCATATCGTGGTTTCACAATGACGGCACAGACAGGCATGTCTGTTCTATCGGCGAAGTGAAGTTGTCTTCATCCGCCGATCGCAACGAGAAACGACGAGGCCCGCATCGCAAGTGTGCGCGGCAATGACTGTGCAACAGCGATGGAGCTGGGACGTGACGATTGAGTTGAGCCGGCCCCGACTTGGTGCCCAAGTTGGCTCGTTCGGGATGCCGGCCGTCTCGCGCAGTGCCCCCGCTGCGCGACGCGTAGATGAAACGGTGCGCCTGCGATCGCATCGAGCAGTTGCGCAGGGCGCTGTGCAGAACGCGAAGTCCGCCGGTCCGGACGCAAGTCCGGGCAGTTGTTGACGGCGTCGCTCGGGGGGCTGAGATGGAAGGGGATCATTGGCCTTGCGGCGCATGCGACGGTGCGGGCCAAAACCTGGCCCGCTTGCGGGATCGCGCGTCACAATTTTTCGAAAGTCTGTCCGTCGCCGAGCTCGTGCGTGAGACGCACCGGCATCTGTGGATTTCGGACTGGTTGAGGCTCGCGGACGACTACCGCACATTGGCCGAAAGCGCGCGCGACGTTGGGTCCGCCGAGATTGCGCGGGAAGCATGGCTCTGCTCGTTGACGGCCCTCGAAGTCGTCAGGACTCTGTCCTGTCCGGGGGATGTCGAAAGTGCCGATCTCGCAGACGAGGTCGGTATCGGCCTGAGAGGCTTCGAAGCCGAGGCCGGTCTGGCGATTGAGCGCGTCAAGATCGATTTCTTCGATCAAGGGGTGCTGGCCGGCTTCTTCCTGCCGGCGCTCCGTCGTGGACCTACGGCGCCGGCGGTGATCTGCGTCAGCGATGGGGACATCACCTTGGGCTCGATGATGAGCAGGCTGTTGCCGGCCTCGCTCTGCGGGAGCATGTCGCTGTTGCTCGTCAATGCCGGCAATTCGACCGTTCATCGCTCCTTCAAGCCGGAGCACAGGCTTCAGTGCTGGTTGGACTATCTGGAAGCTCGCCCCGATGTCGATTCGCAGCGGATCGCGATCTATGGTGAAGGGGCGGGCGCTTGTCACGCGTCCCGTCTCGCCCTCTCGGATCGCAGGATCGCGGCCGCGGTGTGCGACGGCGGTGTCTCGACGCCGGTCATGCGGAGAGCACTGCGGAGGATGACCAGTTTCGGGCCGGCCGTCCCTGACGGAGCCTCGGCGGGTTCGTTGCTGCCGTCGCGTCGGCTTCCGTGCCCGCTGCTCATGGTCGTCGGGACTCGCTCCATGATCTGGGAGCAGGATGCTCTCGACCTGCAAGCCGGCTATCGGGAGAGTGGAGCGGATTGCTCGGTCGTCGTGCCCAACAACGTGCCGCACCCGCTCGGCGAGGTCGAGAATTTCATCGCTGTCGACAACTTCGTGCTCGATTGGCTCGACAGCAAGCTCGGGACTGCCCGTCAGCATCAGCCCGTGACATACCTGTAGCGCGGTCAGGCCATGGCGGTGCGCGATTTGGCCTCGTCGTGAAGAGTCCGCTGGAGTGGATGTCGCGAGCCACGGAAGGCCGATCCTGACGCAGCACGACGATAGCCAGCATTCGGCCCGGGCACTCGGTCTCGCCCCGGCATCGGCCGATCACGAGGCGTCGATAGCCAGCAATCGTGCCGCCAGCCGGGCGTTCCTCGCAATGGTTGCGAGCGCTGCATTCAGTTCACTCAAGGTCTTCTCGTCGAGCTCGTTGAACATGGTCGAGTTCAAGGCGAGCTTTCTCTTGGACAGTTTCTCGATTTCCGCCGTCGCCTTCGCGGTCAACGACATCAGAATGAAGCGGGCATCGTCCGTTGCCGGCTGCCGCGATAGAAAGCCGCCCTTTTCCAGGATCTTGGTCTGGTTGGTCACGAAGGCCGGGTGGACCCGCAACTTGTTCGCGATCTCGATGCCGGCAACGCCTCGTCCTTCGTCCAGCTCGGTGATCGCCATCAAGATCAGCCATTGCGGCTGGGTAATGCCCAACAGTCCGGCCCAGCTGGTGTGAATGTCGTCCAGCTGCGCGTGGATTTCGACGATGTTCCAGATGAATTCCCTGATCGTTTTGTCGAGCTTCTTCTCGATCATGCCGCGTTGCCCCCCGTTTGGCGTTGATCCTTTCTTCTTGTTCTTGGGTCAATGTTCTATCGGGATATCGCGAGCACGTCTCCTATGTCGCGCCCCGACAAGGGCAACAGGCGTGACATTATCGAAATGGCTCGACGATTTGATGCTTGCAGAAATCAATTAATTCAATTACGTCTCGGTGCACTCATTCTTTGCTGCTCTTGACCCCGTCGACGGACAGCGATGTGAGACCTCCAAGAAAGCCCTCGGGATGCCCCCTGAGGGCTTTTTACTTTTTGTTCAGTACGTTATTTGGTGTTCCCACCTCTCTGTTGCTCGCGAGCAACATCCGTCGCCGAACTTTCAGTTCACTAAATCAATAAATTGAGGCGGTTGTTTTTATAAACTATACGTGAAGCACGACGGAGGGGGGGCACCTCGCTGTCGTTTCAGACCGGACCTTCAGTGCGGATCTGAATTGAACGGAAATATGAGGGTGAAGCGGTGTCCTCCGAGGAGCCGAGCCCCCTGAATCGACCTGGAGGTTTACCTAATGAAGTTAACGAAGACGCTTTTGCTCGGCTCGGCTGCCGGCCTGATGGCCGCCTCCGGGGCGTTCGCTGCCGATCTCCCCGTGAAGGCCAAGGCGGTCGAATACGTGAAGATCTGCTCGCTGTACGGCGCCGGCTTCTACTACATCCCGGGCACCGACACCTGCATCAAGCTGGGTGGTTATCTGCGCGCTGAAGTCGCGTTCAACACCAACAGCAACTACGGCATCTCGAATGGCTCTCCGGCCGGTGCGCACAACCGCCTGAGCAACTACTACAACATGCGTGCTCGTCAGGATCTCAACATCGACACGCGCACCGCGACCGAATACGGCGTCGTCCGTACCTTCTTCGACGGCGTGTTCACCTGGACCACCGGCGGCTATCAGGGCTCCGGCTCTGCGACGGGTGGCACGGTCTATACCGGCAACCTCGGCCTCAACACCTCCGGCGCGACGCCGGCGCTCGTTGGTTCGTCGGTCAACGGCACCGATGGCAACACCTCGGCCGGTTCGCTCGGCGTGTACTATGCCTTCATCCAGTTCGCCGGCTTCACCATGGGTAAGGCCGTGTCGCAGTTCGACGCGCCCTGGACCAACTATCCCGGCAACAACATCGACAGCCTCGTCGGCGGCTCCGGCACGGTCACTGGTGTCAACCAGTTCACCTACACCGCTGACTTCGGTCAAGGCATCACGGCGTCGTTCTCGGCTGAAGACGCGACGGCCTACTATCAGGCCGGCAACGTCAACCTGACCGGCGCGACCGCAGGCGGCATGATCGGTGGTACGTATGGCACCAACGCCATCGGCGGTTCGCGTTCGCCGAACCTCGTCGGTATGGTCCGTGTCGACCAGGCCTGGGGTATGTTCCAGGCGTCGGTCGCTGCGCATGACAACCACGTCGCTTACTACGGCGCGACCGAGCCAACTGGCCACCCCGACGACAAGTGGGGCTGGGCGGTTCAGCTCGCTCTGTCGATCAAGAACATCCCGACCGGTGCGGGTGACGTGATCAACATTTCGGGCGTCTACACCGACGGTGCGACCCGCTACAACTTCCAGAACCTGGCGGGCAGCTCCTACTCGATGTTCGGCAACTCGGGCGTTGCCTACCAGAGCGTCGGCTTCGCCTATGCTCCGGACACCGTGTTCATCACGGGCAGCCAGCAGGAGACGGTCAAGACCTGGGGCTTCCGTGGCGCTTACACCCACAACTGGGATCCCTACTGGAACACCGCGCTGTACGGTGCCTACGCTCAGGCGCAGTACGGCTCGCTCGCCAAGACCGCTCTCTGCGGCGCTGGCGGTGCAGGCGGCGTGTTCGGCGGTCTCGCCGGTGTCACGGGTTGTAACCCTGACTTCGCCATCGGCCAGATCGGCCTCATCACCCGCTGGACCCCGGTCAAGAACCTGACGTTCTCGGGCGACCTGAACTGGACCCGCCTCGACCAGAAGTACTCGGGCACGGTCGGTTACGCCGGTGCCGGTACGACGGCCAAGCCGGCCGCCCTGTACCAGCTGAAGGATCAGGACAGCGTCACCCTGCTGCTCCGCGCCCAGCGCAACTGGTAATATCTTCGCAACGGCTGAACGAGCACCCGGCGGGAAACCGCCGGGTGTTTTTTATTGTGCAGCGATCCATGGGCTACCGCATTCGCCTGTGTCGCCCTCTGTCAATCCAGATTCGGAAAAATATTCCGCTTTACCGAAATTCGGAATTGACGTATGTGTCGTTCATCCCGGCTCACCCTTGAGGGGCGGTCATGTTGTCGTGTGATCGCAGAGCCGGGCTTGCGGTGGACGCAGCAGCGTCGTGCGCGAAAGCTAAGGGCAGGGCGGATTGCTCTCCGTGAGCCCTTTGCATCGCGTGGACGAGCGGCGCTGTCAGGTTCGTCGCGTCATATTCCGAGGGCAAGGTGCACAACGCCCGCGGACCCTGTGGCGCCAACGAACCGTGCGTACGGCAAAACCGTGTGGTCCTGGCCGTCGTTGCTACGGTCAAGCTCTTGCGGATGCGGCATCTGCGTCAACCGGCGCGGGGCCGGTGAATTCCGTGAGGGTGAGGGAGGCCAGAAGGAACTCGGCTCCCGGGAGAGCGCGGCATAAGCCGTCCGACCATCGCGCAGGGAAGGCCGTGTGTTGGGCTTCACCTGTATGCTGCTGTGCGGTTCTTCCTGCGTGTGCTCCATGCGCAGCGGACCGCGGGTGCCGCCGGCACCCGGCCTTCCCTGCACCCTCTTGGATAGGAGGGGTGGAGCGACCAAGCAAAGCTCGGGCGAAAAGCGCCGCGAGGCTGCGAAGGCGTGTCCGTAGCCACGCACTCGGTGTCATCGTCCGGCTTGACCGGACGATCCAGTACTCCGAGACGTTCGTGATTGAATCGAGAAGCCGCGGCGTACTGGATTCCCCGCCTTCGCGGGGAATGACAGTGGAGGTTGGAGAGCCAGCTATCGCTCCATACTCCGTCATTGCGAGGAGCGAAGCGACGAAGCTTCCAGAATCCCTCCACGAAAGGACTCTGGATTGCTTCGTCGCAAGGGCTCCTCGCAATGACGTGGAGAGAGTGTGCGCCACATTCCGCTCTCGTGCTCCGGACGCAGCGCAGCGTCCCTTCGACGTTGCGCTGCAGAGCCGGGGCCCATCTCTCCGCATGGACCGTGCCGCCCCTGACTCACCTTGCTTCGTCATTTTGAAGCGGTCGCCAAGGCTCGCGTGATCGCGGGAACGACCGCGCACGCACCTCATCCCTGGCTCGCCACGCGCGCGCGACCGAGATGTTCCTCGATCTTCGGACGGTCGCGGGTGCGCTCGAAGCTCGTGCACAACAGCTCCGTCTCCTCGAGCGATATCGGAGCGCGATACAACCGGCACATGAACTCGGCCGTTGCGCGTCCCTTGCCGGTGACGGGGCCGCGTTCGGCGAGAAACATGCAATCCCGGCAGATGCTCGCATCCAGTCGCTGATGGGCCGCGTCGAGATGATTGAGAACCTCCCGCAGCGAGTCGCGAAGCCTGATGCATTCCTCAGGTCCGAGCGCGGTGACCGCGTTCATCACGTGATTGATCGGGTCGTGCTGACTCAGGCATTTCTCGCCCTGCGCGGTGACGTGGAGCACGACGGAGCGTTTGTCTTCGTGCGACGGCTTTCGCACCAAATAGGACTTGCTCTCGAGCGTCTTCACGATTTGCGATGCCGTCGCTCTGGTGGCGCCGATGAAACCGGCGAGCGCGGAGGGCGTGCGCGAAAATCGGTTTGCACGTCCGAGAAAGCGCAGCGCCATCCATTCGCGGTCGCGCAGTCCATGCTGATTGCCCTCGAAATACCAGGCCCTCGCCGCCTGAATCAGCAGCTCGACGGCCTCTCGTGCCAATGGCATGGATTTACCTCGTCCCCGGAACTTCGTCTGCGGCGTCAAGCCGCTTTGCGTCCTGGCTCGCGACTCCATCGCGAGGCGTCAGAGCGCTGGAGGTGCGCGATGAGAAAACCGCAGCGCGCTCTCGCTCGAAGGCGCGATTCACGACGCACCCGACCTGGACCGACGGGAGTCGCGTGGTCTGGAGCGAAAGGTCGGGTCGCTTGCGGCACACCAATGGCGCCGTCGTCGCACGGGGGCCGAGTTGCCGTCGCCAGCAGACGATGGATCGGAGTAGTTCAACCGAAGCCCCTAAAGTTCAAGTCACAAGCAGACGTTTCTTGTATTCAACCGAAACGATGAATGAGCTTCTCAACAAAATCAAGTCAAGACACTCGCGGAGATTGGATGTCGAAGCAGGCGAATGTAACGTTCAAGACAATCTCACGCGTCCGAACACATGAAGGTGAACGCAATACGCTGGCACGAGCAGCATGCACGCGACTCTGCAACGGTTTGATTGCACGCCACGTCATTGTCTGCCGTTGATGCAAGTTGATCGAAGGTTGTGCACGAAGACGATGCGCGCCGCCATGTCATCCACAACTTGTACGATCCGTCAGGGAGCATCCGAGGGAATTCGCAGGAATTGCACGTGCCGGTTGTTGTTGCCTCTGGCTCGGAATGGCCCGTCGATCGCGGCCGCTCGCTGCTCTCCCCTGAACGGTGGACACGCAAAAAAGGCGAAAGCCAGTGACAGTCACGTCCGTGCATGCGCTGGAAGCGTGGCGGCATGCGCAAACACCTGTCGAAAACGTCGAGCGACGTGCGCTCGCATCGCGCGCCGGCGCAGGAGTGGGAAAACAATGCAGCAACCTGAAGCGCGATGATGATTCTCAACGCGCTCTAGTCGCCTTTGAGCATGTCCCGGAGCTCGCGGAACGGATCGGCGCTCGGCGGCGCCGAAGCGTCCTGGCGCATGGCGTTGTAGATTCTCGGCACCATCTCGACCGCCTGATCGAGGCCCGGATCGCGTCCCGACTGATATCCGCCCATCAGGCGAAGATCGCGCGTGTCCTCGTATTTCGCGATCATGGCCCGCAGCTTGCTCACCAATTCGCGCTCCTCGGGATCCCAGACGTTGTGAGCGAGGCGGGAGACCGAGGCCAGAACGTCGACGGCCGGATAGCGCGCCTGGTCGGCGATGTGCCTGGAGAGCACGATATGCCCGTCGAGCGTGCTGCGGATGGTGTCGGCGATCGGCTCGTTGTGATCGTCGCCGTCGACCAGCACGGAGAAGATCCCGGTGATCGTGCCGGATCCTTCCTCGCCGGGGCCGGCGCGCTCCAGAAGCCGCGGCAGATCGGTGAAGACTGTCGGCGCGTAGCCGCGCGCAACCGCGGGCTCGCCGGCGGCGAGTGCAACCTCGCGGGCGGCATGG
The DNA here is from genome assembly GCF_000296215.2 of Bradyrhizobium sp. CCGE-LA001. Lineage (NCBI taxonomy): Bacteria > Pseudomonadati > Pseudomonadota > Alphaproteobacteria > Hyphomicrobiales > Nitrobacteraceae > Bradyrhizobium > Bradyrhizobium sp. CCGE-LA001. The sequence goes on from NZ_CP013949.1 coordinate 1,837,098, forward strand.
GCGAACCGGGTGATCGAATCGACCATCAGCAGCACCGATTCGCCGCGGTCGCGGAAATACTCGGCCACCGCCATCGCCGTCTTCGGCGCCAGCCGCCGCATCATCGGACTTTCGTCGCCCGTCGATACGATTGTGACGGCGCGATGACGGTCAGCGCCCAGCACGTCCTCGATGAACTCGCGCACCTCGCGGCCGCGCTCGCCGACCAGCGCCAGCACGACGGTGTCGAAGCCCTGGCTGCGGGCGAGCATCGCAAGCAGTGTCGATTTGCCGACGCCGGAGCCGGCGAAGATGCCGACGCGCTGGCCGGCGCAGATCGGCGCGAACAGGTCGATGACGCGCACGCCGGTGCGCAGCGGTTTGTGCACGCGCGAGCGCTTCATGGCCGAAGGCGCCTCGGCTTCCGCCGAGACCGCGCGCGATCCCGGGGTGAGCGGACCCTGGCCGTCAAGCGGCGCACCGAGCGCATTGATGACGCGGCCCTTCCAGCTCGGATCGGGCGCAAAGGACGGCGGCGGCATGCGGTAGGCGACCGAGCCGAGGCCGCCGGCGAACTGGCGGTCGAACGGCTTGGCGATGATGCCCTCGCTGTCGATCCGCACCACCTCGCCGATCTGGGGCGTGCCGGCGACGCCGATCAGCTCGCCGAGCCTGACGAAGCGCGACAGGCCGGAGACGCGGAAATGCGTCGGCGCGATCTCGGAGATCGCGCCACTGACGCTTGCCAGGGGGGTGCTCTGCTGAAGCTCCAGCAGCGCCCATTCGAGTTGCCGAAGAGCGTTCAAGGAAACCGTCCAACCTCAATGCGCGCGAGGCGCAGTCTATTTGCCGGGTTCGCCCAGCGTCCGGATTGCATTCTGGAGCGAGCCCTCGGTGCCCTCGATCATCGAATTGGTGCCGTCGAAGGCGCGTGAGGCCGCGATCAGCTTGGTCAACTCCATCATCGGATTGGCGCCGGAGCCCTCGACATAGCCCTGCTTGAAGCCGTCGCGGGAGAAATCGGCGATGGCGGTCGCCGGACGGTCGGGCGTGACGCCGGAATTGCCGTAGCGCTCGAGATTGGCGTCGGCGGGAATGTTGAACAGGCCGATGGTGCCGATCTCGTTGTTGTCCTGGGTGATGGCGCCGCTGCGCGCGATCGACACCGGTCCGCCGTTCGGGTCGAGCGTGATCTGCGCGCCGCCGGCATCGACCACGGGAAAGCCCGATACGGTCTGAAGGTCGCCGTTGGGGGCGATCTGGAGGCGGCCGTCACGCGTATAGACCGTGCCGTTCGGACCGGCGAAGGCGATCCAGCCCTGTCCGACCACGGCGACGTCGAGCGGGTTGCCGCTCTCGGTGATGTTGCCCATCTCTCGGGAGATGATGTTGTCGCCGGGCGAGGAGAAGGCGACCGGACTGGCGCCCGCCTTGGACAACACGGTCTCGAACTTCACCACGTCGGTGCGAAACGCCGCGGTGTTGACGTTGGCGACGTTGTTGGCGATCGTCTGGAGGCGCTTTTCGAGGGCGACCTGCGCCGACAATCCGACATAGAGAGCCGATTGCATGATTTACTTTCCGAAGCGGATGGACTGAAGTTTCGAGAGCATGTCGATGTCCATGCTGGCCATCGACGAGGCGCCGCCGATCAGGACCAGCGCGGGGTTGGTCGAGTTGTCGCTCTGGGCCTGGGTCGCATCCCACATCGCGGCGAAGCGCTGCACGAATTTGGTGACCTTGGCCGGGTCCTGGAAGTCGGTGAGCTTGATCCTGTCCGTGATCATCTTGGCCTGGGCGTCGATGTCGGCCGCGCTGATCGTCGAGGGCAGGCCGAGCGCGGTCTGAACCACCTGCGTCAGCGCCTTGTCGGCGAGGATCTGATAGGAGGTGGTGACGGTGGACGCCTTGCGGGTGAAATACAGCGCCAGCCGCAGGCCCTCGTTCTGGTCGCCGGCCTTCTGCTCCATCGTCTGCCTGACATATTGCGTCGCCGTCCCGGTCGTGGCCTGGGTGGTCTTCGTCGCATTGCTGCCGAGGGCGGCGAAATTGAAGGCGCTGGCGAATTCGCGGTAGCGGACGTCGGTGAGCTTGTTGGCGAAGGTGTTCTTGTTGCCGACCCCCTCGGTCAGCACCTTGCGCATGAACGCCTTGGCATAGGTCATGTCGCTGAGGCCGTAGGCCTTCATCGCGTAGGAGTAGAGGCGGTAGTCCTTCAGGAAATCGTCGATCGTCTTCACGTTGCCGATGTGGCTGAGGAAATAGTCGGTCTCGCGGCTGACATCCGGCTGCGTCGCGACCTGCGTCAGCGACTTGCCCATGTCCTTGGTCAGTCTGGTGTAATCCGCGATGGTGGATAGCATGAGACGCGTTCCTCTGGCCGCTCCCGCGACGTCGTCGCAAGCTGCCGCGAATTGCTTGCGCGGGGCTGGCGATTCGCAAGCCAGCTTCGCGCAAGGCTCGCCCGCTAGATGTTTCCGGTGGGATCGGTGATGGAGCGGCGTGTTGGGCAGTTTCGTGGGGATTTTCATCACGGTGGCGGCACTGCTCGGCGGCTTTGCCGCCATGGGCGGGCATCTGGCCGTGCTGATGCAGCCGTGGGAGTTCGTGATCATCATGGGCACCGCCGTCGGCACCTTCATCGTGGCCAATCCGTGGAAGACGGTCGTGGACACCGGGGTCGCCTGCATGCAGGCCATCACCGGGGCAGTGCCCGGCGAGCGCTACTATCTCGACCTGCTCGGTGCGCTCCATGCCCTGATGCGCGAGCTGCGCGGCAAGGGCCGCAACGAGGTCGAGGCGCATATCGACGATCCCGCCTCCTCGGAGATCTTCAAGGCGTTTCCGAGCGTGCTCTCCGACCCGGCGCTGCTCCAGTTCATCTGCGACTATGTCCGCCTCATCATCATGGGGAACGCGCGCACGCATGAGATCGAGGCGCTGATGGACGAGGAGATCCACACCATCGTGAAGAGCAAGCTGTCGCCCTACCATGCGCTGGTGACGGTGTCCGAGGCGCTGCCGGCGCTCGGCATCGTCGCCGCCGTGCTCGGCGTCATCAAGGCCATGGGGGCGCTGGACCAGTCGCCGAAGCTGCTGGGCGGTTACATCGGCGCGGCGCTCGTCGGCACCTTCGCCGGCATCTTCTTGTCCTACGGCGTCCTTTCGCCCTTTGCGATCAAGATCAAGATGACGCGCGAGAAGAAGTGCCGGCCCTACATCATCGTCAAGCAGACGCTGCTGGCGTTCATGAACGGTGCCATGCCGCAGATCGCCGTCGAGCACGGCCGCAAGATGATCGCGAGCACGGAGCGGCCGTCGATCGACGTCGTCGAGAACGAGACGATTGCGGGTCCCAAGGCCGTCCCGACCGAGGCTGAACCGAAGGCTGCCCGCGCATGATGATGGAAGACGTCGAGGTCGATCAGCGCAAACAGCTGCCGAACTACCTGCTCGACGCGGCGGGTATCTCCATCGAGCGCATGCCGATGCTCAATGTGATCTTCGATCGCATGGCGGCATCGTGCACCGACAGCCTGCAGCCGATGGCCGGAACGCCCTGCTATTTCTCGGTCAACGGCATCACCAATGACCGCGTCGGCGACATCATCAACCCCTACGAGGCCAACGCGGTGGCGGCCGTGCTCTATGCCGAGCAATGGGACTCCCGCGTCATCATCATGCTCGACCGTGATTTCGTGTTCACCATGGTCGAGGCGATGTTCGGGTCCGACGGCGCCGAGCCCCCGCTCGACGTCGAGCGCGCATTCTCGAACATCGAGATCCGCCTGGTGCAGGCGCTGTTCGAGCGGTTCGCCAAGGCGCTGCAATCCGCCTTTGCCGGAACCTCCAACGTCACCTTCCGCGTGGAGCGGGTCGAGACGGCCATGGCCTCGCTGGCGATCGGACGCAGCGGCAACATGTCGATCTGCGCCAACATCATGTTGCAGGCGCTCTATCGCGGCGGCCAGATGTTCTTGATCATTCCGCACTCCGCGCTCAACCCGCTCAGGCAAAAGCTGGCGCATGTCGTCGTCAGCGACGGCCGCGCGTCCGATCCGCGCTGGCGCGAGCAGATGGAGAGCGAGGTTCACCGCACCGAGGTGACGCTGAGCGCGGTGCTCGACGAGAAGATGATCACCCTCGGCGACGTCGTGAAATTCCAGGTCGGGCAGGTGCTCGAGCTCGAAGCCACGCCGCGCACGCTCGCCCGGCTCGAAAGCAACAACCAGGTGCTGTTCTGGTGCCAGATCGGCCAGCTCGACGGCTATTACGCCATGCAGGTGGCCGATCCCGTCGATCAGAAACGGGAGTTCGTCGATGATATCCTATCTCGTTGATGCCGTGCTGCTGATCGCGCTCGCCTTCACCAGCATGCGGGTGACCAAGATGCACCGCGAGCTGGCGCGGTTGCGCAGCTATCAGGGGGAGTTCTCGACCATCGTCCAGGAGACGGCGGGTGCGTTCGACACGGTCATCCATGCGGCGCACGATTCCACCGCAAATCTCGGACGGCTCGCCAATGTGCTGAGCACGAAGATCGATCAGGCCCACGAGGCGATCGCGGCACTCGATGCGAGGTCCGGGCTCCGGCCCGCCGCGAGCGCCGGTGTCGAAGTGAACAAGCATTGAAGCCGAAGCCGGCGAAGACGATACGGCCGGAACGCCACGGTGCTCCGGCAGCGGAAATACCAAGAGGCGATACCAAATGGCGCAATCCTTCGACTATGACTCTGCCACGCGAGCATCGGCATCCGACGAAGGGCATGCCGACACATCTCCACTGGAGCGGCTGGCGGAGATCGCCGCGCGCACGGCGGAGGAGACCGGCAAGTTCGCCAATGTCGATGCCATCCTGCGCATTCCCGTCACCATGCAGGTCGTGCTGGGGTCCGCGACCATTCCGGTGGCGAACCTGATGAAGCTAGGCCGCGGCGCCGTGGTGCCGCTCGATCACCGGGTCGGCGAACCCGTTGATGTCGTCGTCAACGGCCGCATCGTGGCCCGCGGCGAGGTGGTCGTGGTCGAAGAGGACAATTCCCGCTTCGGCGTCTCATTGACGGAGATCGTCGGTCCGCTGGGGCAGGGTGACACCTGACCATGGCGGCACAGGTCGGCATCGCTCCCGTCAAGCCGCGAGGCGTCGCCACGCTGGGCGGCACGGAGAAGGTCGCGGCGCTCCTGCTGGCCATGGGGCGGCAGGCGGCCGCGAGCGTGCTTCAGCAGTTCGAACCGCAGGAGATCCGCATCGTCACCAAGGCCGCGGCCGAGCTGCGGCCGATCACGGCGCAGGAGCTGGAGGGGATCGTCGAGGAGTTCGCCCAGCAATTCTCGATGGGCGCCAACATCCTCGGCACGCTCGGCGGCCTGGAAGCCGTGCTCGGCGACGTGCTTCCGGCCGACCAGGTTTCGCAGATCATGTCCGACCTGCTCGGCAATTCGAGCCGGTCGGTCTGGGACCGGGTATCGTCGGTGTCCGAAAACTCGCTGGCGAGCTATCTCTCCAAGGAGCATCCGCAGACGGCGGCGCTGATCCTGTCCAAGGTCAAGCCGGCCTGCGCTGCCAAGGTCATGAGCCAGCTGCCCTCGAGCCTGCGCAACGAGCTGATGCGGCGCGTCCTGAGCCTCAAGCCGATCGTCGACGACGCCATGCGCATCATCGAGAAGACGCTGCATGAGGACCTGACGCTCAACTTCGCCCGCAACCTTGGCGCCGATACCTACGCCCGCGTCGCCGACATCATCAACAAGATGGAGCGTGGCCACATCGAGGACATGCTGAAGAGCCTGTCGGAGAAGCGGCCGAAATCGGCCGAAGTGCTGAAGGAGCTGCTCTTCACCTTCGACGACGTCACAAACCTGACGCCGAAGGCACGCACCATGATCTTCGACCAGGTGCCGACCGACCGCATCGTCGTCGCACTGAAGGGGACCGACAAGAACTTCCGCGAGCTGATCCTGTCCTCGGTCGCCTCGCGCGTCCGCCGCGTCGTCGAGCACGAGCTCGCCATCGGCGAGCCGTCGAACCAGCGCGACGTACTGGAAGCGCGGCGCGTGATCACCGATCTCGCGCTCGACCTCGCGGAGAAGGGTGAAATCGAGCTCAATCCCGAGCAGGAGGATGAGCTGGTCTTCCGCTGACCGCTGAACGGGCATGGCAGAAACATCCGACAAGGAGAGCAGAACAGAAGAGCCGACCGAGAAGAAAGTCCGTGATGCGCTCGAGCAGGGCAAAATTCCGGTCTCTCGGGAGGCTTCCATCCTCGCCTCGATGGCGGCGTTGATGGTGATCCTGTCTTTCCTGATCGGCCAGGGCGTGCAGCAACTGACGCCGACGCTGAAGAGCTTTCTCGACGATCCCGAAGGCTTCCCGCTCACGACGGGGGCGGATGCGCAGAACCTGCTCACCGTGGTGGGCCTGCAGGCGCTGCAATTCCTGATGCCGCTGATCGTCATCATGATGGCGTTCGGCCTTGCATCCTCGCTGCTGCAGAATGCGCCGCGCCTCGTGCTCGACCGCATCAAGCCGGACTTGTCGCGCATCTCCCCGGTCAGCGGCTGGAGCCGGCTGTTCGGATCGCAAGGCCTGGTCGAGTTCGCCAAGTCGCTGTTCAAGCTTGCCTCGGTGACCGCCGTCGTCGCCTTCGTGCTGCGATCGTCGGAAGCGAAGGCATTCGAGGCGATGTACACCGATCCGGTTGCGCTGCCGGAGATGATCCTCAACATCGCGATGCGGATCGTATCGGCGATCTGCATCGCGACCATCGTCCTGGTCGCGATCGATCTCGCCTGGTCGCGCTTCCACTGGCGGCGCGAGCTCCGCATGACCAAGCAGGAGATCAAGGACGAGCACAAGCAGGCGGAAGGCGATCCGCTGATCAAGGCACGTTTGCGCTCGCTCGCGCGTGACCGCTCGCGCCAGCGCATGATCGCCTCCGCCGCGCGCGCAACGCTGGTGATCGCGAATCCGACGCACTTCGCGATCGCGCTGCGCTACAAGCGCGAGGAGAACGCCGCGCCGCTCGTGGTCGCCAAGGGCATGGACGTGATCGCGCTGAAGATCCGCGAAGTCGCCGAGCAGAACCGAATTCCCGTTATCGAGAACAAGGCGCTGGCGCGCGCACTCTACGAAGCGGTTCAGGTCGATCAGGTGATCCCGGCGGAATTCTTCCGTCCCGTCGCCGAGATCATCTATTTCCTCCAGTCCAAGCAGGCGGCGCGGTCCGAGAAGGTCCCATAGATTTCCGAGGACGGCGCGGGCCGCATCAGCCTGACGAAAGCTTGTCACCCTAAGCTTGCCCCAACAGAACATAACGGGGCGCTGTCGTGGGACCGCTTTATCTCTTCGAACTGGCATCGTCGCAGGCGCGCTATCTCGAGCTCCGCCAGTCGACCATCGCCACCAACGTCGCCAACGCCAACACGCCGGGTTTCAAGGCGCGCGACGTCGAGCCCTTCAACAAGGTGCTCGATGGCATGCCGGTCAGGCTCGCGATGACGTCGCCATCGCACATGCAGCTGTCCGCAGCGGAGACCGACACGCGCAAGATCGACAAGAAGGACAGTTGGGAAGTCGTGCACTCCGGCAACTCCGTCAGCCTCGAGCAGGAGATGATCAAGGGCAGCGACGTCAGTCGCGACTATTCGATGAACTCGGCGATCGTGCGCTCGTTCCACCGCATGGTCCTGTCGAGCGCAAAGGCCTGAGGTGAATTGACATGCTGGACTCCCTACAATCGTCATTGACGGTCGCAAGCTCCGGGCTCGAAGCGCAATCGACCCGTATGCGCATTGTCTCGGAAAACCTCGCGAACGCGACCTCGACCGGGCGCACCGCCGGCGCCGATCCGTATCAGCGCAAGACCATCACGTTCGATGCCGCCATGGATCGGGCCTCGGGCGCGCAGCTTGCGAAGGTAAAGGAAATCGGGGTCGACACAACGCCGTATCGTGTCGAGTACGATCCGGGGCATCCCGCCGCCGACAAGGCTGGCTACGTCAAGCTGCCGAACGTCAACATGATGATCGAGATGGCCGACATGCGCGAGGTCAACCGGTCCTATGAAGCCAATCTCCAGGTCGTGAAGCAGGTGAGATCGATGCTTGGCATGACCATCGATCTCCTGAGGAGCTGACAATGCTTGAGGCAATTTCATCGACGGCGATCTCCGCGGGCCAGGCGGCAAGCCGGGCGACCGAGACGCAGGCGATCTCGCCGGCGGCGACGACCGCGATTCAGTCCGGTGACGAGCTCGGCTTCGAATCGGTGATGAAGCAGGTGACGACCGACGCGATCGGAACGCTCAAGGCGGGCGAGGCGGCGTCGATCTCGGCGATGCAGGGCAAGGAATCGACGCGGCGCGTCGTGGAGGCGCTGATGTCGGCCGAGCAGGCCTTGCAGACCGCGGTCGCCGTTCGCGACAAGGTCGTGCAGGCCTATCAAGAAGTCGTTCGGATGTCGATTTGATCTGAAGGAGTGACGATCGTGAAATCGCTCGCCATCGCGGCCACGGGCATGAATGCCCAGCAGACCAACGTCGAGGTCATCGCCAACAACATCGCCAACATCAACTCGACCTCGTACAAGCGGGCGCGTGCGGAGTTCACCGATCTGTTCTATCAGATGGACCGCATGCAGGGCGTCGCCAACGTCAACGGCTCCTCGCCGATCCCGGAAGGCAGCAATCTCGGCCTCGGCGTCAAGTCGGCGGCGATCCGCAAGCTGCACATCCAGGGTGCGCTGACGCAGACCGGAAATCCCTACGACCTCGCGATCAACGGCCGCGGCTGGTTTCAGGTGCTCGGCCCGAACAACGAGGTGCAATACACGCGCGCGGGCTCGTTCAACACCAATGCCAACGGCCAGCTCGTCACGATCGACGGCTATCTGCTGGATCCCGCGATCACGGTGCCGCAGGGAACGGTCGAGGTCACGGTCAACCAGACCGGCCAGATGTTCGCCAAGCTGGACACCGAAATCAATCCGCGGCAGATCGGCCAGCTCAATCTCGCCAATTTCGCCAACGAAGCAGGCCTCGAGCCGCTCGGCAGCAATCTCTACCGCGAGACCACGGCCTCCGGCACCCCCGTGGTCGGGCTGCCCGGCGACGCCGGCTACGGCAAGATCAACCAGCGCTACCTCGAGGCCTCCAACGTCGATCCGGTCAAGGAAATCACCGAGCTGATCTCGGCCCAGCGCGCCTACGAAATGAACGCCAAGGTCATCCAGGCCTCGGATGAAATGGCCTCGACGGTCTCGAAGGGCATGCGCTAGTTCCGGTGTCTGGATGTTGAAAAGGATGGGCTGGATCATGCGCGGGGTGGCCGCCGTGCTGCTGGTGCTCGTCTCGGCGCGCCTTGCCGCGGCCGAGGAGAAGCGGCTGCCGGTGCCGGCCGTCTCGATCCGGACGGGCGAATTGATCCGGGACGACATGATCATCGAGCGCGGCTTTGCGCCGAATCTGCTCGGCGTCGCCATGTTCATCGAAGGACGTCAGGTCCTGGTCGGCCGCATGGCCCGGCGCACGCTGTTGCCGGGCCAGCCGATCCCGACCAATGCGGTGGAGGATCCCTGGACGGTCGCTCGCGGCGCCATGGTCAAGGTCGTGGTCGAAGACAGCGGCCTGTCCATCGTCACCTACGGCTCGGCGATGCAGTCGGGCGCGGCCGGCGCGCTCATTCCGGTGCGCAATACCGACACCGGCGTGATCATCAGGGGTGTCGTGCAGCCGGACGGCACGGTCAAGGTCGTGGACGGGTCATGACCAGAATCCTGCTCGCGCTCGTCCTCCTCTTCGCCGCCACCAGCGCCCACGCCGCCGTCCGCATCAAGGACATCGCGGACATCAAGGGACTGCGCGAGAACCAGATCGTCGGCTATGGCCTCGTCATCGGCCTGAACGGCACCGGGGACACGCTGCGCAATGCGCCGTTCACGGAGCAATCCTTGCAATCGATGCTCGAGAACATGGGCATCAACGTCAGGAACGAGGCGACGAGCACCAACAATCCCACCCGGCCGACCACGCTGCGCACGCGCAACGTCGCGGCCGTGATGGTGACCGCGGACCTGCCGCCGTCGATCGGCGCCGGCGAGCGGATGGACGTGACCGTGTCGTCGCTTGGCGATGCGACCTCACTGCTCGGCGGCACGTTGGTGATGACATCGCTGCGGGCGGCGGACGGCGCGGTCTATGCGGTGGCGCAGGGCGCGATCACGGTGGCCGGCTACAGTGTCGGCGGCCAGGCACAGAACGTCAGCCAGGGCACGCCGACCGCGGGACGCATTCCGAACGGCGCGCTGGTCGAGCGCGAGGTGCAGGGCAGTCTCCACGAGATGGAATTCCTGGTGCTGGAGCTCAAGAACCCCGACTTCGTCACCGCGACGCGCATCCTCGACGCCATCAACCGCTATGCCGGCGGCCGGTATCGCGCACAGATCGCCTTCGAACGCGACTATCGTACGATCGTGCTGTCGAAGCCGCGCCACATCGGCCCGGTCCGGTTCCTGGCGGAAATCGGCGAGCTGACGGTCGAGCCGGATACGCCGGCGCGGGTGGTGATCAACGAGCGCACCGGCACGGTGGTGATCGGACGCGACGTGAGGATATCGACCGTTGCCGTGACGCACGGCAATCTGACGGTTCGCGTCACGGAGATGCCGGTGGTTTCGCAGCCGGCGCCGTTCTCGCGTGGGCAGACCGTCGTCGTTCCGCAGACGGTGGTCGAGGCTAACGAGGCCGGATCGCAGGTGGCGATCCTCAGCGGCGTTGACCTCCAGCGCCTGGTCCGCGGGCTCAACCAGATCGGCTTGAAGCCGTCAGGCATCATCGCCATCCTCCAGGCGATCAAGACGGCCGGCGCGCTCCAGGCCGACGTCATCGTGCAATGATGCATAAGCGTCGTGCAAGCTTGGTCGCGCAATGCTCTGGTCTCGACCGAGAATCGCGCGCGGCCCGATGCTGAAGCTGGATCACAAAGCCAAACTCCTCCTCGTCGCGGTGTGGACGCTTGCGGGCGCTTCGCCTGTGTTGGCGCTGGACGAGGCGAAGCCGTCGAAGCCGCTCAACCTGTTGTCCTTCGCGCGCGCCCGTGCAGCCGGGCCGCCGAAGCCGGCGACCCCGATTCCGGGCGCAGACGACATCCGTGCCACCGCGTGGGCGGCCGAGGATTCAAGCCCCGCCGTCACCGGCGCAGTACCGGCTGCCGAGACGCCCGCGCCGGCGCCGGCGCCTGTCCGTGCAGCCAAGCCCGGTGCCGTTACAGCGCCGCCGAAGCCCCCAGCGCCACAGGCCACTGTCCCCGCCGACAACGAGGTCGCGTTGTTCTGTAGCAACGTCGCCGATCCCGCCGTCGATGCAAGACTGGCCTGGCAGCTCAAGGAGCTGGAGAAGGCCGAGAGCCTGCTGCGCGAGCGCATCGCCGAGGTCGAAACCAAGCGTGCCGAATACGAGAAGTGGATGGCGCTACGCGACGAGTTCCTGAAGAAGGCCGAAGCCAGCGTGGTCGAGATCTATTCGCGCATGAAGCCCGAGGCTGCCGCAACCCAGATCGCCGGAATGGCCGACGAGACCGCCGCCGCCGTGCTGGCCAAGCTCAGTCCGCGGAGCTCGAGTGCGATCTTCAACGAGATGGATACGGCGCGCGCGGCGCACCTTGCGGACCTGCTCGGCGGGATGCGCCGCGCGGACGACGGAAAGACCAGATAGATGAAGAAGCCGATCCTCATCCTCGCGCTCGCATCTGTGGCCCTGGGGGGATGCTACCACGACCCGGCCGAAGTCCTGACCGGCCCGAGACTGTCCCCGGTCGGCAGCGGCCTGCGGACGCAGGCCGATCCGATCCCGGTGACGCCCCGGATGCGCACGCCCGTCAGCTATCGCTCGACCTGGGACGACGGCACCGATCTCTATCGCGATCCCCGGGCACGGCGCACCGGCGACGTCGTGACGGTGATCATCTCGATGCAGGACAAGGCCAAGCTCGACAACAAGACCGACCGCTCACGCGATTCGCAGATCAAGTTCGGGCTCGACTGGCTGATGGACGTGGCCGGATGGAAAGACACGGGCTCGGCCAACGCCAATCTCAGTACCAATACCCAGATCAAGGGCAACGGTCAGATCGATCGCACCGAGGACATCAAGCTGTCCATCGCGGCCATCGTCACCGACGTGTTGCCGAACGGCAATATGATGATCAGCGGCTCGCAGGAATTTCGCGTCAACACCGAGATGCGCGTGCTCAACGTCGGCGGCATCGTGCGCCCGCGCGACATCTCGCGGGCCAACACGATCTCCTACGACAAGATCGCCGAGGCGCGCGTGTCCTATGGCGGTCGCGGAAATCTGTCTGACGTGCAACAGCCTGGATGGGGACATCGGATCTATGACGCCGTGGCTCCATTCTGAGATCCGCGCCGGCCGGGCCGTATCGCGAGGGCAGGGGACGTGATGCGCCTGATCGCGGCCATCGTCGTGCTGACCCTCGTCGCGATCGGTGCGGGTGCGCTGGCCGGCCTGCATCTGTTTGCGGCGGCCGAGCGTGCCGCCGACGCGAAGAAGAGCGCCGCGCCGCCGCCGCTGGCCTCGAGCTACACCGGCAGCGCACGGCTTCGAAAACTGTCGCCGATCGTGACCAATCTGGCCGCACCGGCCAACAACTGGGCCCGCGTCGAGGCTTCCATGGTGACCGAGAGCATGAGCGACGAGGATGCCGGCATCCTGGCTGCGCACATCAGCGAGGACATCGTCACTTATTTGCGCTCCGCCTCGGTCGTTCAGTTCGAGGGATCGCGCGGCCTCCAGCACCTGCGCGACGACCTCATCGAGCGCGCCAATATCCGCTCCTCTGGAAAGGTCCGCGAATTGATCATTGAGACGTTGGTGATCCAGTGAGAGTGAGAGTCCTGCTCCTCGCCTTGATCCTGGCCGTTCTGCCCGAAGTGGCGCTGGCCCAGATTCCCGACCTCAACTCGCTGCTGCCGCCCGGCAACGGCTCCACCAGCGGCCGGATCATCCAGTTGATGGCGCTGATCACGGTGCTGTCGGTTGCTCCGGGATTGCTCATCATGGTGACGAGCTTCACGCGCTTCGCCGTGGCGCTGTCGTTTCTGCGCGCCGGTCTCGGCCTCCAGACCACGCCGGCCAACCTCGTGCTGATCAGCCTCGCGCTGTTCATGACCTTCTACGTGATGGCGCCGACCTTCGACCGCGCCTGGGAGAGTGGCGTGCAGCCGCTGATGAAGAACGAGATCTCGGAGGAGGAGGCTTATCTGAAAATCACCGATCCATTCCGCGAGTTCATGCTGGCCCATGTCCGCGACAAGGATCTGCAGACCTTCGAGGCGCTCGCCGCGGAGAGCTTCCGCAAGAAGTTCGACGACAAGCGCGTCGACATGCGCGTCATCATTCCCGCCTTCATGATCTCCGAACTGCGGCGTTCGTTCGAGATCGGATTCCTCATCATCCTGCCGTTCCTCGTCATCGACATGATCGTGGCGACGCTGACCATGTCGATGGGCATGATGATGATGCCGCCGACCATCCTCGCACTGCCGTTCAAGATGCTGTTCTTCGTGTTGATCGACGGCTGGAATCTGTTGGCGTCCGGACTGGTGCGCTCGTTCTCGTGACGGAGCGCGGTTGCGAACCGCGCGATCATGGTTAGCGAATGGTAACCGCAAGACCCCCGTTACAGCCATGAAATTCAATGCGATTTTAATCCGGCGGCAAGATTCGGCGTGCTAGCAAGGCGTCACGGCGGGTTGGACCTCACCCACATCAGTCCAAAGGCATGATGCCGCCCCTCCGTACCGGTGAAAGCCCGGTATGTCCCCAAGTGAAAATGTAACGCGTACATAAAGGGACATTCGCAATGTCAAGCCTGCTCACGAACTCGTCCGCCATGACCGCGCTCCAGACCCTGCGGTCTGTCAGCTCGCAACTCTCCACCACGCAGACCCGGATCTCCACCGGCCAGCGCGTGGCGACCGCTTCCGACAACGCCGCCTATTGGTCGATCGCGACCTCGATGCGCGCCGACAACGCCGCGCTCTCCGCCGTCTCCGACTCGCTCGGTCTGTCGGCCGCGACCGTCGACACCGAGTACACCGCTCTCAACAAGGTGCTCGGCGACAGCAACTCCGGCCTGACCAAGCTCCAGTCGCTGCTGGTGCAGGCCAAGACCGCCGGTGTCGACCGCAGCAAGATCCAGTCGGAAATCACCCAGATCCAGCAGGACATGAAGAACGTGGCCAGCGCGGCGACGTTCAACGGCGTCAACTGGCTGAGCACCAACGCCACGACGCCGGCGACGGTCAACCTGGTGTCGTCGTTCTCGCGCGTCGGCGCCACTCCGACCACCGGCTCGATCACCGTCACCGTCGCCAACTACTCGCTCTATACCTCGACCACGAGCGGCATCCTGGACACGGTGAGCGGCAGCGCATCGGTCGACACGATCAACATCGGCGCACTGACCGACTCGGCGGCTGACCAGACCACGCTCGATGGCTACATCGCGCAGGTCACCGCGGCGATCGGCACGGTCTCCTCCGGTGCGGCCAACCTCGGCGCCATCAAGAACCGCATCTCGAACAACTCCGAGTTCGTGAAGTCGCTGATGGACTCGGTGGATCGCGGTATCGGCCAGCTCGTCGACGCTGACATGAACCAGGAGTCCACCCGTCTGGCGGCCCTCCAGGTGCAGCAGCAGCTCGGCGTTCAGGCGCTCTCCATCGCCAACAACAACAGCCAGAGCATCCTGTCGCTGTTCCGCTAAGCCCTAGGACAGTCCCAGGAGGGCCGCGCTTCTCGCGAAGCGCGGCCCTTTCGTTTGGCATGACCGCGCCATGATTCCGGCTGCCCTGTTGCGGCCGGATCACAACGCCACAAGCCCCGCACAAGCTTCGCTGGCTAGTCTCGCCGCTACGACGGATTGGGCTCACGCGCGCATTTGCCCAGCCCAAAGGCATGATGCCGCCCCGTCGTACCGGTGCAAGCCCGGTATGTCCCCAAATCCAATCTGCTTTCAAAGGGACATCAAAGATGGCTTCCAGCCTGCTTACCAACTCCGCTGCAATGACTGCGCTCCAGACCCTCCGGAATGTCAGCGCCAGCCTGCAGACGACCGAGAATCGCATTTCGACCGGCCAGCGCGTCGCGACCGCTTCGGACAATTCGGCCTATTGGTCGATCGCGACCTCGATGCGCGCCGACAACGCCGCGCTCTCCGCGGTGTCCGACTCGCTCGGTCTGTCGGCTGCGACCGTCGACACCGAATACACCGCTCTGAACAAGGTAATCGGCGACAGCAACTCCGGCCTCACCAAGCTCCAGGCGCTGCTGGTCGAAGCCAAGACCGCCGGCATCGACCGCACCAAGATCCAGGCCGAAATCACTCAGATCCAGCAGGACATGAAGAACGTGGCCAACGCGGCGACGTTCAACGGCGTCAACTGGCTGAGCACCAACGCCACCACGCCGGCGACGGTCAACCTAGTGTCGTCGTTCTCGCGCGTCGGCGGCACGCCGACGATCAACACGATCACGGTGACGGTTGCCAACTACTCGCTCTACACCTCGACCACGGGCGGCATTCTGGACACGGTGAGCGGCAGCGCGTCGGTCGACACCATCAACATCGGCGCTCTGACCGATTCGGCGGCCGACCAGACCACGATCGATGGCTACATCGCGCAGGTCACCGCCGCGATCAACACGGTCAGCCAGTCCGCCGCCAATCTCGGCGCCATCAAGAACCGCATCTCGAACAACACGGAGTTCGTGAAGTCGCTGATGGACTCGGTGGATCGTGGTATCGGCCAGCTCGTCGACGCCGACATGAACGCGGAATCGACCCGCCTGCAGGCGCTCCAGACCCAGCAACAGCTCGGCGTTCAGGCGCTCTCGATCGCCAACCAGAACAGCCAGAGCATCCTGTCGCTGTTCCGCGGCTAAGCGGGGCTTTCGAAGACGACCGTGCTCCCTGGGGAGCACGGTCACCGCCGCGAGCGGCGGATATGAGGGCACGAGGCGTGCCCGGACATCGACTTCCCGACGCACGATGACTTGGCGCGGCCGTTCGAGCCGCCATCGTCCGGCCCGCGGTTGCCGACATCGATCGCTTCACCGAACCCTTGTAAAATTGCAATGCCTCGTCCGCGAACCGGCGTGCTCGCGTCGTCGCGCAACCTTCAGACAAGGTTGGCAGCGGAGTGTCGCCTACGTTCGCATTGCCACGAGGTCATATGCTCAGTCGCGCGCAGATACAGCAACTGCTCAACAATCTGCTGGAGCTCGGGCCGCGACGCCTGATGGCCTTGGGATTGATCGGATTCGCCGTTCTCGTCACCGTCGTCGGCGGCGCCTATTATCTGAGCCGGCCTGAGTTCGAGACGCTCTATACCGGCCTCACCCGCGAGGACGTGACGCGCATGGGCGCGGCGCTGCGCGAGCAGAACGTCACCTTCGACGTCAACACGGCCGGTGATGCGATATCGGTGCGGCCAAGCCAGACCATGCAGGCTCGGATGCTGCTCGCCGAGAAGGGGCTGCCGACCAGCGCCAATTCCGGCTACGAGCTGTTCGACAAGATCGGCTCGCTCGGCCTGACCTCGTTCATGCAGGAAGTCACCAAGCTGCGGGCGCTGGAAGGCGAGATCGCGCGCACGGTGCAGCTGATGAAGGGCGTCAAGGCGGCCCGGGTTCACATCGTTCTCCCGGTGCGCGGCTCGTTTCGCGCGACCCAGCAGCCGCCATCCGCTTCAGTCGTTCTGCGCACCGATGGTGCGATCGAGGCGCGCACCGCACAATCGATCCGTCATCTCGTCGCGGCCGCCGTCCCCGGTATGAACCGCGACAAGGTGACGGTGCTGGATGCCGACGGCTCGATGCTGCTTGCGGAGGAGGATGAGGCCAGCGCCGCGCCGACCAAGATGGCGAGCCTGCAGAAGACCGTCGGCGGCATGGTGCAGGAGAACATCCGCAAGGCCTTGACCCCGTATCTGGGCCTGGACAATTTTGAGGTCAGCGTCGCGCCGCAGCTCTCCACCGACAAGCGGCAGATCAACGAGACCGTCTACGATCCCGAGAGCCGCGCCGAGCGCTCGGTGCGGAACGTGCGCGAGAAGGAATCCTCGCAGAACGCGGACCGTTCGACGCCGACCACGGTGCAACAGAACCTTCCGGATCAGCAGGTGAACGCGGGCGGCGGCAAGAATTCGAGCGAGGACAAGACCCGCCGCGAGGACGTCACCAATTTCGAGGTCTCGTCCAAGACCACGACGACGGTGAGCGACGGCTATTCGGTCAAGAAGCTCTTCATCGCGGTCCTGGTCAACCGCGCCCGTCTCGTCGCCGATCTCGGCGACAAGAGTAACCAGGCCATCGTCGACAGCAAGCTCGCCGAGATCAGCCAGCTCGCGGCGACGGCGGGCGGGTTGGACAAGCAGCGCGGCGACCAGATTCAGGTCTCGGCGGTCGACTTCATCGAAGGCTCGCGCGAGCTGGCGCCGGTGCCGCCGATCACTTTCGTCGAGATGATCAACAAGCAGCTCGGCAGCGTCATCAACGCTGTGACCATTCTCGCCGTTGCCTCGATGCTGGTCTGGTTCGGACTTCGGCCCGCGGTCAACGGCATTCTCACCCATCGCGCCGAGCAGGAGCAGGCCGAAGCGGCCGAGGTCGCCGAGCTCGAAGCTGCCACGGCGCTGGCGTTGGCCGAAAGTCAGGACCCCGAGCTCAACCTCGTCGAGGACCTCGAGGGCAAGATGCAGCGAACGCCGCAGAAGCGGCTGGAGCAGATCGTGCGGCTCGATCAAGCGCAGGCGGCAGCGATCCTTAAGGACTGGATGCGACGCGAGGAGGCGGCATGAACGCGGCAATCGGAAAACTGCTGACGCAGTTCGACGCGAACGGCCGCGCCAAGTCGCCGCCGCCCCCTCCGCCCAAGATCCAGGACGTGCTGACAAGGAAGGAGGTCCGGCGCGAGCCGCAAGCCCAGGCGCAACCTCAGCCACAGCCGCACGCCCCACCGCAGCTTCAGCCGCCGTCGCCCGCACCGGAATCCCCGCTCCCCAATCTTCTCGACGATGCCTATCGGCGCGGCCATGCGGCCGGCGTCGCGGAAGGCGACGCCAGGCTTGCGGAGGAACGCGTCCGCAGCGCGATCCGGCTCGGCGAGGAGCGCGCGAAATGGTCCGATCAACAGGCGGCCACGATCGTCAACGGTTTCGAGGCGGCTTGCCGCGAGATCGAGAGCAATATCGCGAGCTCCGTTGCGCGGATCCTGTTGCCCTTCCTCAACGAGGCGGTTCGCGACAAGGCGATCGGATCGCTGGTCGAACAGATCGCGGCCTTGACCGGGAATTCGCCGATGCCGGTGTTCAAGGTCACCGGCCCGAGCGAGCTATTGGACCTCGTGAGGGTGCAGCTCGAGAAGTCCCGGCGGACGGGCATCGCTTATGAGGCCGCCGACAGCTTCGAGGTCCGCGCCGTGGCCGACCAGACCGTGATCGAGACGCAGATCTCGGCCTGGAGCGAACGCCTCAAGGAGGCGCGCCGGTAGCCCGCCATGAATGAGGTCAAGCCAGAACTCGTGATCATCCGGCGGAGGAGCGCCTTCGAGGATGAAAAGCCGCATGGTGGCGTCTGGAAGATCGCGTATGCGGATTTCATGACCGCGATGATGGCGTTCTTCCTGGTGATGTGGCTGCTCAACGCGCTCAACCAGGACCAGAAGCAGGTGGTTGCGAGCTACTTCAATCCGATCAAGCTCGCGGAGAACGCACCGGCTCCGAAGGGCCTGAAGGATCTCTCCAAGAAGGAGCCGTCGTCGTTCGAAGGACAGGACGGCAGGCGCAAGCCGGCCGGGCCGAACGAGGAACGGCGTGGCGATTCGCCGACGGCGGAGAAACCGGCCTCCTACGAGGAGAAGGTCCTGTTCCGCGATCCCTATGCCACGCTTGCTGAGATCGCGAACAGCGCGAACCAGGCCTCGGGCCAGCGGCGCGCCGGCGCGCTGACGTCCGCGGAAGAAGACGGCCTCAAGGGCGGCGACGCCTACCGGGATCCCTTCGATCCCGGTTACTGGAAGCTGGCGCCGCAGGCGTCCAAGGACGGGGATCGCATCATCGAAAGCGAGCCGCAGGCGCGCCGTGCCAAGGCGGATGATGCCGGTGGAAGCGTGGCGCCGAACGCAGATAGCGCGTCCGCGAGCCCGTCGCCGCTGTTGCCGCCGGGACCGGCGCCGTCGCAAGCACCGCGCGAGGGCAATGCGCAGGCCGGCGCTCAGGCCAATGCCGCTGCGCAGGCGCGTCCTGGCGATACGACGAAGGAGGCCGAACCGCGCGATGCGGCGCAGACGCAGCAGCCGACCGTCAAGCAGCTTCAGTCCGCGATCGCGGATGCGCTGTCAGACATCAAGGCCGGCGCGGGACCGGCGGCGGAGGTGCGCCAGGTCGAGGAGGGGCTTCTGATCAGCCTGACCGACGATGCGAGCTTCGGCATGTTCGCAGTTGGCTCGGCCGAGCCGCGGCCCGAGCTCATTCGCGTGATCGACAAGATCGGCCCGCTGCTGACGAGGCGGTCCGGCTTGATCATCGTCCGCGGCCATACCGACAACCGGCCGTACCGGTCGGAAGCTTACGACAATTGGCGGCTGTCGACCGCGCGGGCGCAGATGGCCTATTACATGCTCGTCCGCGCCGGCGTCGATGCGCAGCGGATCGAGCACATCGAAGGCTACGCCGACCGGCGGCCGAAGCTGCCGAACGATCCGGCGGCCGCGCAGAATCGCCGGATCGAAATCCTGATCCGGGAGAAGCGCTCTTGATCAGGCCGTTTCTCCGCGCCGTGCTGTTGCTGCTGCCGCTCGCGGCAGCAAGTGCGTTTGCCGAGCCGACGCCGCCGTCAGGCGAACAGCCGTATGAGCTGGTGCGCGCGTTGCAAGCCGTGCAGGACGGCATTGCCAACGGCGACACTGCGGCGCACGGCAGCCACATCGCGCTGATCCGGCAGATCGGCGAGAAATTTCTCGCCGCCGATGCCGGCGTGTGGAGCAGTCCGCAGAACGGTCAGGCCGTCGTTATTTACCTGCTGAGCGGCGGCGCGCCGCAGATCGTCCGCAAGCTGCCGCGCGACAAGATGACCATCGACGAGCGGCTGTTCAATGGTGCGCTCGCCTATGTCGAGGGTCGCCAGGACGAGGCGCGCGAGCTGCTCAAGGACGTTAAGCCGCGCGCGCTTCCCTCAGGTCTCGGCGGACAGGTCGCGCTGGTCCAGGGTGCGCTGTTCGCGCGCAGCGAGGCCTCGTTCGCGATCGAACGCCTCGACGATGCGCGCCTGCTCCTCCCGGGCACGCTGGTGGAGGAGGCGGCACTGCGGCGCGAGATCCTGCTGGTCGGGCAGGCGGAGGATTTCGACAAGTTCGAGTTCCTGACGCTGGCCTATATCCGCCATTACCGCAACTCGATCTATGCCGGCGATTTCTGGCAGCGCTTCTCCACGGGCCTGACGCAATCGAGCCTGGCGTTCGACGAGCGTCGATTTGCCCGGATCACGACGCTGCTGGAGCAGATCGATCGCGCCGGCCGTCTCAAGCTCTATCTCGTGATCGCACGCGCCGCGATGCTGCGTGGACGGCTGGTCGTGACCCGGCTCGCCAGCGAGCGCGCGCTGACGCTCAGCGCCGATGCGTCGGTGGACCGCGAGCGCGCGCATCTCTTCCGTGGCACCTCGCGGACGCTCACCGACGAGTATGACGGCGGTCTCGCCGAACTGAAGGCGCTCGATCGGTCGAAACTGCCTGAGCGCGACGTTCCCCTTCTGAATGCGGCGGTTCAGCTCGCGCTCGACATCCGCAAACCCTTCGCCGCAGGATCAGCAACCACGGCCGACAAGCCTCCGGCAACGCCGGCCCGTCTCGACCTCGCATCGTCGACCGCGACCGTCGCGCGTGCGCAGAAGCAGTTCGGCGAGCTCGAACGTCTCACCAGGGATCGCCGTCCATGACCAAGCTCAACGGAACCTCCGGACAGGCTTTCTCGGGCCTCGCCGAAACTCTCAACATGCGCGGGACGTCGCGCTCGGCGAAAGGCGCCGGGGCAAAATCGCAGGCGGACTCGTCGTTCAACGATTTGCTCCGCAACGTCTCCAATCTGGCGAAGAAGGCGCTCAAGGAGGAGAACGCAGACGCGAGCGTGAAGGCCGCATCGTTGCGGACGCATCTGGCGCATCCCACCGAAGAGAGCAAGACAAAGGGCGAGACGGTTCACGAACGGCTCGAGCCAACCGACGAAGCCGGGTCCGGTCGCAAGTCGTCCGGCCGCAATGTTGATCCACCGTCGGAACGTCCGGCAGACCACAGGGCGGACGTCGCGGACCGCTCCAGCGTTGTTGCGACGGCCGGACAGGAGCTCGCTGCTGCGCCGGCGGTGAGATCGCAGCTGCTATCGCCGGTGGACGACAGGGCAGAGGCGGCCGTGCGCGACGAACGCTCGTCCACGACCCGGCGCGAAAGCCGGGCTGCGGATACAGCTAGAATCGACGTGGCCGATTCAGCGCCGTCCGCGGCCGCTCCGACAGGCGCGCGCTCCCAGGCCGTGGCTTCGCAGGCGACCGCAGTCGCGCCGCTAGGCAGCGATGCCACCTCGAAACCAATGCCGGCGGCATGCGGCTTCGACACCGTCACGGCCAATGTGGAGCGCGCGGTCAAGGCTTCGGCGCGGGACGCGTTGCCCGAGGCGACCAAGGTCACCGTGCTCCAGCAGGAAACCCATCTGCCGCCGGCGCAGTTCAATGCTCCGCAACAGGTTGCAAGCGCGGTGGTCGCCGAGCTGAAGGAATCTGCGGCGGCCTCCGCTCTCCCCGATCCCGCGGCGTCGCAGACCAATGCGCCGGACCAGCCGCTCAAGATCCTGACCATCAATCTCGAGCCACCGGCGCTGGGCAACGTCACCGTGCGCCTGCGTCTCGTCGGCACCGAAGTGTCCGTCCACCTTGCGGCCGAACGCAAGGATACCAGCCAGATGCTGGACCAGCAGCGCGATTCGATCCGCGATCTCATGCAGTCGGCGGGCTATGTCGCCGACGTCGCGCCGGTCCAGCACGGCACGCTGGATGGATTCCAGAGCGGCTCCGGCCAATCGCAGTCGCAGCTTTCGAGCCAGCAGCAGCCGCCGTCGCAGTCGCAAGGCTCGTTCGGCGGCGCCAGCTCGTCGTCGGGGCAGTCGGACGGCGAGGCGAAGCAGACCCGGCAGGAGCGCCAGTCCAATCAGGAGACGCGTCATGAGCAGGACGTGGCGCCGCAGATTCGTCGCGGCCCTGTTTATCTGTAACGCAGGCGCCGCGCAGGCGGCAGCCGATGGTGCGCGCCCCTGCGAGCGCGAGATGGCGCGCGCGGCCCGGCAGCACGGGATTCCGCTCGGCATTCTCTATGCGGTCGGTCTCACCGAGACCGGGCGCCGTGGCGCGCTGCATCCTTACGCGCTCGGCGCCGACGGGCAGACCGTGTTCGCCAAGGACATCAACGACGCGATCGCGGCTTTCGAGACGATGCGAAGCAAGGGCATCAAGCTGATCGACCTCGGCTGCATGCAAATCAATCACTATTATCACGGCGACAAGTTCGCGTCGGTCCGCGCGATGTTCGATCCGGCCCGAAACGTCGAATACGCCGCGCGCTTTTTGAAAGAGCTCAAACAGCGCGAAGGTAGCTGGACCATGGCGGTCGCCCGCTACAATGCAGGACCGAACAACCAGCCGGCGCAGAAGCGCTACGTCTGTCACATCGTCGCCCATCTCGTTTCGAGCGGCTTCGGCGCGTGGACGGACAAAGCTCGTTCGTTCTGTCAGCCGAAGACGACGTGAAGTTGTGCATGGTTCCTCACCATCAGCCCCGCGCAAGCAAGAACCCTCATTGTAACTCCACCCTACCACAGGAGCCCAATCCATGAGCCTCTACGGCATTATGCGCACCGGCGTTTCCGGAATGTCTGCGCAGTCCAACAAGCTGTCGACGGTCTCGGACAACATCGCGAACGTCAACACCACGGGCTACAAGCGGGCTTCGACCGAATTCTCCTCGCTGATCCTGAAGAGCGGCTCGGGCAATTACGATTCCGGCGCGGTCGAGACGACCGTCCGCTACGCCATCAGCGACGCAGGTCATACCCAGTTCACCACGTCGACGACCGACCTCGCCGTCCAGGGCAACGGCTTCTTCGTGGTATCGAATGCCGACAACACGCAGCAATATCTGACGCGCGCCGGATCGTTCGTGCCGGATAGCCAGGGCAACCTGGTCAACGCCGCCGGCTATTACCTTCTGGGCCAACCCGGCCTCGTGACCAACTTTTCGCAGAACAGCCTGGCGGGTATGCAGATCGTGAACATCGCCCAGGTCTCGCAAGTGCCGGTGCCATCGACGGCGGGCACGCTCACGACCGGCAATCTGGATCCGAAGGCGGCCGTCATCGCCGGTCCGCCCGGCCCGGCGTCCTATTCGTCGAAAAGCTCGATCGTCGCCTACAACAATATCGGCCAGGCGGTGACGCTCGACGTCTACATGTCCCATACCGCGACGGCTGCGGGTTCGGATACCTGGCAGGTTCAAGTCTATGATTCGGCGACGGGCACGTCGCTCGCCGCCGCCACCACTTTCACCTTCGACACCACCGCGGCCGGCAGGGGCGCGCTGGCTGGAGCGAGCCCGACGGGCCTCGCCTTCACCGTCCCGGGCGGCGCGGCGATGACCTTGGACCTGTCGAACATGACCCAGGTCGGAGCCGATTTCAGCTTCAAGGCCACCGTCAATGGCAGCGTTCCCGCGGCCATCGACAAGGTCGACGTCGACGAGGCCGGCCACGTGACGGCGATCCTCAAGAACGGGCAGCAGCTGACGTTGTACACGATCATGCTTGCCGATGTCGCGAGCCCCGACAATCTGACGCCCGAGCCGGGCAACGTCTATTCGACCAACATGAACTCCGGCAACGCGCAGGCCGGCAACGCCGGCACCGGCGGGCTCGGAACGATCCAGTCCGGTGCGCTGGAAGATTCCAACGTCGATCTCGCGGACGAGCTGACCGGGATGATCGAGGCGCAGCGCGGCTTCACCGCGAACTCGAAATCGTTCCAGACCGGCGCCGACCTGCTCGACGTCGTCGTCAACCTGAAGCGCTGAATCCTGAAGCGCCCGTCCCGGGCAAGAGCACATCATGTCCCTTACCGCCGCTCTCGATTCCGCCCGCGCCTCGCTCATGGCATCGGGCATCCAGTCCTCGACGATCTCGCGCAACATCGCCGGTGCCAGCGCAACCGGCTATTCGCGCAAGATCGCGGTGCTGGACAACCTTCCCGGCACCGGCGTCTATGTCGCGGCGATCCAACGCGCCGCGAGCGGCGGCCTGTTCACGAATGTCCTCACCGCGACGTCGGCCTCCGCCAAGCAGGGCGTGATCTATGACGGCCTTCAGAAGATCGCGACCGCGACGGTCGACGATCCCGAGCTCGAACAATCGCCGACCGCCCAGCTCACCAAGCTGAAGCAGGCGCTCCAGCAATATGCGAACTCAACCGACAATGCGACCCTGGCGCAGGCCGCGGTGACCTCAGCCAAGGACATGGCGACCACGCTCAACCAGGCGACCAAGACCGTGCAGTCCGTGCGCGAGGGTGCGGACGCCGACATGGCGACGTCGGTCGCCAACATCAACCAGCTGCTCGCCCAATTCGACAAGGTCAACACCGCGATCGTGAAGGGGACGATCTCCGGCGACGACGTCACCGATTATCTCGACCAGCGCGACGACATCGTCTCGAGGCTGTCGCAGGAGGTCGGTGTCTCGATGTCGCTCCGGGCCAATGGCGACGCGGCGCTCTATACCGACAGCGGCGTTGTGCTGTTCGACAAGACGGCGCGAACGGTGAGCTTCGCGGCCACCAACGTCTATACGCCCGGCACGACCGGAAACGCGGTGTATATCGACGGCGTCCCCGTCACCGGCGCCAATTCCGTGATGCCGCTCAAGACGGGCAAGCTCGCCGGTCTCGCCGAGCTGCGCGACAAGGCGACGGTCACGTATCAGAGCCAGCTCGACGAAATCGCGCGCGGCCTGATTGACGCCTTCAAGGAGAGCGATCAGTCGGCAACCCCGACGCTGGCCGACAGGCCCGGCCTGTTCACCTATCCCGGAGCGCCGGCAATGCCCGCGAGCGCCACCATCTCGGTCGGCCTGGCCGGGACGATCAGTGTGGCCGCGTCGGTCGATCCCGCCGTGGGCGGCAACCCCAATCTGCTGCGCGACGGCGCGATCAGCGGCAACGCGGCGTTCAACTACAACACGACCGGCAATGCCGGCTTCTCAGCACGGCTCCAGCAGCTCATCAACGAGATGGACGCGCCGCAGCCATTCGCCGCCGCGGCGCAGGCCAAGCCAAGCGGCAGCGTGATCGAGTTCGCCTCGTCCTCGGCAAGCTGGATCGAAAGCCAGCGCAAGACCGCGGACGACAGCGTCCAGTACCAGAACACGCTGCTCGACCGCAGCACCGCGGCATTGTCCAACGTCAACGGCGTCAACATGGACGACGAGATGGCGTTGATGCTCCAGGTCGAGCGCACTTACTCCGCATCGTCGAAGATCATTTCCACCGTCGACGAGATGCTGCAGAGCCTGCTGGCTGCCGTGGGGAACTAAGTCATGATGAGCGCGAACTACATCTCGACCCTGATGCTGTCTTCGGCCTTGAGGTCCTCGATCACGAACAATCAGGCCGCGCTGAGCAAGGCCACGAAGGAGGCGACCACCGGCCGTTTCGCCGATGTCGGCCTCGAGCTCGGCACGGGGACGGGCCGCGACGTCAGCCTGCGCGCCGAGTTCAACTTCGCCGACCAGCTCGTCGACACCAACGAGCTCGTCGCCGGCCGCCTCGACGTGACCCAGAACCGGATCACGCAACTCGGCAAGACGGCATCGGACTTCCTCAAGAACCTGATCGCAGCGCGTGACGCCGACAGCGGTGCGCGGATCATCCTGCCGAGCGCATCCGCCAATCTCCAGGATCTCGTCGGCGCGCTCAACGTTTCCTACAACGGCTCGTACCTGTTCGGCGGCATCAATACGCAGACCCAGCCGATCACGAACTACGTCGCGGGCTCTGCCAGCAAGAACCAGCTCGATGCCGACTTCCTGGCGAGCTTCGGCTTTGCACAGTCGTCGGCCAGCGTGAGCACCATCACGCCTGCGCAGATGCAAAATTTCCTCGACAACACCCTTGATCCCGAGTTCGCGAGCCCGGCTTGGGACACCAACTGGTCCTCAGCCACCGACCAGACCCTGTCGAGCCGCATCTCCACGACCGAGGTCGTCGACAGCTCGGTCAGCGCCAACCAGCCCGGCTTCCGCAAGCTGGCCGAGGCCTACACCATGCTGACCGATCTCGGGAACACTGGCCTGAGCAAGGATACGTTCCAGGTCGTCGTCGACAAGGCCATCAGCCTCGTCAGCGGTGCGATCAACGACCTCGCCGTGCTCGGAGGCACGGTCGGCTCGATCCAGCAACGCGTCACCGGCGCCACCGAGAAGCTGAAGATCCAGAAGGACATCCTCAACGACCAGATCGTGAAGCTGGAGGCGGTCGATCCGACCGAGGCCTCGGTCCGGGTCAACACCTTGCAGACCCAGATCAAGACAGCGCTCGCGCTGACCTCGCAGCTCCAGCAGATCAGTCTCATCAACTATCTCTGAGAAAGCTCGATCTTGTCCTGTTGGTTGGCCTCCCGTGCAGAGTGGTTCAGATGACGTTTGAAGCCTATGAAGCGGTTGTCGATGAGAGCGGCCATGAGGCGCGGGGCCGCGAGCGGCAGGCGCTCAGCCTCGGCATCGACCGGCTCGAACGGATCCAGCGAGGCGCATTCCACATCGAGGAGCAGGTCGAGAGCCTGCTCTATGTCCGGCGGCTGTGGACCATCTTCATCGAGGACCTCTCGCATCCCGAGAACGGACTCCCGGACCAGCTGCGGGCCGACATCATCTCGATCGGCCTTTGGGTGGTGAAGGAAGCCGACCGCCTTCGCGACGAGAAGTCGAACGACGTGATGCAGCTCATCGAAATCAACCGCCTGATCCGAGACGCTCTTTGATGAAGATCTCCTTGCGCGCCGGCGAACGGATCTACGTCAACGGTGCGGTGCTGCGCGTCGACCGCAAGGTCTCGGTCGAGCTCGTCAACGACGTGATGTTCCTGCTCGAAGGGCAGGTCATGCAGGCATCCGACGCCACCACGGCGATGCGGCAGCTCTATTTCATCGTCCAGCTGATGCTGATGAACCCGACCGACGTCCGGGACGCGTCAGTGCTCTACGCGCAGCACCACGCCGCTCTGCTCGCCGTGTGCGAGAACCGCGAGATGCTCGACGGGCTCGCCGCGGTCGACGAACTGGTCGGGACGACGCGCTATTTCGAGGCGCTCAAGCGCATCCGGGCGCTGTTCCCGGTGGAGCAGGCCATCCTGGCCGGCGCCGCGACCCATTCCCCATTCCAGGCTGCCTGACAGCGGAGAGGCCAGATGAACGTCACCAGCGCGACCGACACGACCAGCAAGTCGTCCAACTCGACCACGACCACGTCGAGCAACAGCGTCGACTACAACACGTTTCTTCAGCTGCTCGTTGCCGAAATGAAGTACCAGGATCCGACCAATCCGATGGACACCGCGCAATATATGAGCCAGTTCGCGCAGCTCTCGACGGTCGAGCAGGCCATGCAGACCAATTCGAAGCTGGATGCGCTGCTGTCCTCGCAGTCGCTGTCACAGGCCAACGGCTTGATCGGAAAAACCGTCAGCTTCACCGATGCGACCGGCGCCAGCTTCACCGGCAAGGTCGTTTCGGTCTCCATCAACAGCGACGGCTCCATCGCGACCCTCGAGAACGGTACCAAGGTCGCGGTCGGCCCCGGGCTCACGATCAGCCAGTCATGAACGAGCGGGACGCCCTCGACATCGTCCAGGCGGCGATCTGGACCATCATCGTCGCCTCCGGGCCCGCGGTCGGCGCCGCGATGCTGGTCGGCACCGTGATCGCGCTGATCCAGGCCCTGACCCAGATCCAGGAGGTGACGCTGACCTTCGTCCCGAAGATCATCGTCATTCTCCTCGTCGTCGCCGTCTCCGGCTCCTTCATCGGGGCGCATCTGTCCACCTTCACCGAGATGGTCTATTCGCGCATCGAGCACGGCTTCTGATCGCTAAAGCATGATCCGGAAAAGTGCGAAGCGGTTTTCCGGAAAGATCATGCGTAAACAACAACCAGAAGCGCGATCATTCCAAATCTGATCGCGCTTCGCGGGCCACCACCCTCGCGTAAGCTTTGCGCGGCAGATTGCGAGCCGGATCCTCTGCCGGTGACCCATGGCCGATACGTTAGCTGCTAGCCTGCCCAGCCCGCGGCGCCTCGGGGCGGACGCCTTCTTCGCAGCCGGCATCGTGACCATGCTCACGATCCTGTTCCTGCCGATCCCGCCGATCCTGATCGATCTCGGACTTGCCTTCTCCATCGCACTGTCGGCGCTGATCCTGATGGTCGCGCTGTGGATCCAGCGGCCGCTCGATTTCTCGGCCTTTCCGACCGTGCTGCTGATCGCGACGATCCTGCGCCTGGCGCTGAACGTCGCGACCACGCGCCTGATCTTGTCGCGCGGCGGGGAGGGCGAGCACGCCGCCGGCTACGTCGTGGCCGGCTTCTCCAAATTCGTCATGGGCGGGGACTTCGTCATCGGCCTGATCATCTTCGCGATCCTGGTCACGGTGAACTTCGTCGTGATCACCAAGGGCGCGACGCGTATCGCCGAGGTCGGCGCCCGCTTCACCCTGGACGCCATTCCCGGCAAGCAGATGGCGATCGACGCGGATCTGTCGGCCGGCTTGATCGACGACAAGGAAGCCCAGCGCCGGCGCCGCGAGCTCGAAGAGGAGAGCGCGTTCTTCGGCGCCATGGACGGCGCCTCGAAATTCGTCCGGGGCGATGCCATCGCCGGCCTGCTCATCACCGCGATCAACATCTTCGGCGGCATCATCATCGGCGTCACCCATCACGGCCTGACGCTGTCGCGTGCGGCCGACGTCTACACCAAGCTGTCCGTCGGCGACGGCCTGGTGTCGCAGATGCCGGCGCTGATCGTGTCGCTGTCGGCGGGCCTGCTGGTCTCCAAGGGCGGCACCAGAGGCTCGGCCGAGCAGGCGGTGCTGCGGCAGCTCGGCGGCTATCCGCGCGCGGTCTCGGCCGCCGCGCTGATGATGTTCGTGCTCGCCTTGATGCCGGGGCTGCCGATGGCGCCGTTCCTGCTGCTCGGCGGCGTCATGGCCTTCGTCGGCTACTCCTTGCCGAAGCGGCAGGCGGCGCTGAAGCAGAAGGAGGATGCGCGCAAGGCCGACGAGCGCGCCCAGGCCGACGCCAAGGAATCCGTCAAGGAGCAGCTCAGGACCGCGGAAATCGAGCTGGCGCTCGGCGGCCATCTGTCGGTCCATCTGCTCGGTTCGCGCACGGAGCTTGCGCACCGCGTCGCCAAGATCCGCAAGAAGTTCGCCAAGCAGTACGGCTTCGTCATTCCCGAGATCAAGCTCAGCGACAACCTCTCGATCGACCCCAAGGGTTACCAGATCCGGATCCACGATACCCGAATTGCCCATGGCGAGCTCAGGCTCGGCGAGGTGCTGGTGCTGGTCGACAAGGACGGCAAGCCCGACGTGCCCGGCGAGGAGGTGATCGAGCCCGCCTTCGGCATGAAGGCGCTGTGGGTGACGGAAGCCTTCACCGACGAGGTCAGGCGTCAGGGCTGCAAGCCGGTCGACAATCTGTCGGTGCTGCTCACGCATCTCAGCGAGGTGATCCGGGCCAACCTCGCCCAGCTGTTGTCCTACAAGGACATGCGCGCCCTGCTCGACCGGCTCGATCCCGAATACAAGCGCCTCGTCGAGGATCTCTGTCCGTCGCAGATCTCCTATTCGGGCCTGCTCGCGATCCTGAAGATCCTGCTGGCGGAGCGGGTCTCCATCCGCAATCTTCACCTCATCCTCGAGGCGATCGCCGAGATCGCGCCGCATGTGCGGCGCTCCGAGCAGGTCGCAGAGCACGTGCGCACCCGTCTTGCCCAGCAGATCTGCGGCGACCTCTCCGATAACGGCGTGCTGAACGTGGTCCGCCTCGGCAATCGCTGGGACCTCGCGTTCCACCAGAGCCTGAAGCGCGACGCCAAGGGCGACGTCGTCGAGTTCGATGCCGATCCGCGCCTGATCGAGCAGTTCGCGACCGAGGCCAGCGCCGCGATCCGCAAGTTCACGGAGAATGGCACCAGCGTGGTCCTGGCGGTGACGCCGGAAGCGCGGCCCTATGTCCGGATGATCCTGGAGCGGGTGTTCCCGACCTTGCCCATCCTGTCGCACGTCGAAGTCGCGCGCAGCGCCGAGATCAGGGCGCTCGGAGCCGTGTCGTGATCTCCGGCCTTACCGACAGCGTGCTGGTGACGTTCATCGTGTTCTGTCGCATCGGCGCCTGCCTGATGCTGGTGCCCGGCTATTCGAGCATCAATGTGCCGGCCCAGGTTCGCCTGTTCGTCGCGCTGGTCACGACGTTCGCGCTGACGCCGATCCTGATCGCGATCCTCAAACCGCTTACCGACAACGCGGCGCCGCTGACGCTGGCGCTGCTAATCTGCTCCGAGCTCGTTGTCGGCAGCGTGATCGGGCTCGGCGGCCGCGTGTTCTTCCTCGCGCTCCAGACCATGGCGACCGTGATGGCGAGCGCGATAGGCTTGAGCAACATCCCGGGCACGCCGGTCGGCGACACCGACCCGGCGCCGGCCCTGGTGCCGCTGATCATGGCCGCCGTCACCACGCTGTTCTTCATGACCGACCAACACTGGCAGGTGCTGCGCGGGCTGATGAACTCCTACGACGTCTGGCATCCCGGCAACAGGATCGGCGACAGCATGGCGCTGGACCAGCTCGTCGGGCGCCTGTCGGAAGCTTTCGTGCTGACGCTGCGGATCACCAGCCCCTTCATCGTCTATTCCGTCATCGTCAACCTGGCGGTCGGCCTGATCAACAAGCTGACGCCCGCTATTCCGGTCTATTTCATCTCGGTGCCGTTCGTGCTGTTCGGCGGCTTCCTGCTGCTCTATCTCACCAGCGACGAGCTCCTGACGCAGTTCATGCTCGGCGTTTCCTCGTGGCTCGCGGAGTGACCGGTCATGACGTCGCGCGCTGACAAGCTCGGCCGGATGGTTTCGCTGGTGAAGCTCCAGCTGCGGCTGTCCGAATGGCAGCTTGCGCATCTGCGGCAGCAGGAGCGCAACCTGGACGACCAGCAGGAATGGTTGGTCAGGGCGCTGAACGACGGCAAGCCTCCGGCGGGATCGTCGAGCGATTCGATCGCGCGGCGTCTCAACAGGGCGAGCGTCGGCGCCCGCGCCGTGAAAGAGCAGGCCTCGCGGCAGCTTGACCAGGTTCGCCGCGAAAGTCGCCGCGTGAAACAGCTCGAGGAGGTCGCAAAAGCGGCTCTCGCCGACAAGCTCCGTGACGCGGAGAAGCGATCGCTCGAGGAAATGACGGGCGTAAGCCCAGCCGTGCGCGAGTGGACGCCGCGGCCAGCCAGCCGGAACAAGACATGATCGTGACAGCGACACAAGACCTCGTCCTCGACGTCCTCGAAGCCGCCGACCCCGTGGCGCAGCGGGCGGCGACCGCCAAGCTCGACGCACTGAAATCAACGGATGCGGATTTCGCCGCCACGATGGAGGCGGAGGCCGGCAAGGCCAAGGCGGCTGCTACCGAACAATCCGCAACGAAGTCGTCCGAGGCGGAGCCGGGCGCCGTCAACGGCGCGCCGGTGCAGGTGATCAAGGCGCCGGCCTCCGGCGAGGTGTACCGGAAATTCGAAGCCTACATTCTGCAGACCTTCGTCGAAGCGATGCTGCCGAAGGAGTCGGAGGAGGTCTTTGGCAAGGGCACGGCCGGCGGCCTCTGGAAGTCGATGCTGGCGGAACAGCTCGGCAGCCAGCTGGCCAAGGGCAAGGGCATCGGCATTGCCAGTCAGCTCGCCGCCGGGCAGCCGGCTGGACCGGACGTGACGGGGAAAGCCGGGTGATCCGGCAATTGGTGACAAAAGTTGAAGGGTGAATTCGTGATGCAGGCACAAGAAAGCGCGGCGACCCCGGTGATGGAGCAGCCAGCTGCGGACATCGAGGCGACGACGGAAGCGGAAGCAGGGGATGCGCTGTTGCCCGCGCTGCTGCCGAATCCCGGCGGCGAAGTGATCATCGATGCCACCCACGCAGCGAAATCTGACGAGATGCGCGGCCTGCTGGCGGCGATCCGCCGGCTCGAAAGCATCGTCGAGGAGGAGACGGTCGCGCTTACGACCGGAAAGAAGGTCGATTTCGACGATTTTAGCGCCCGGAAGAGTCGGAGCATGCTCGAATTCGTCCGCCTGATGCGGGCACGGATCCACCTCGGCAGCGAGATCGAGATCACCGAGGAGATCCAGCGGTTGCGCGAGAAGCTGGAACGGAATCGCTCCGTGCTCGAAATGCACTACGATGCGGTGCGCGAGGTCGCGACCATCATCGTCAAGGCGGTCAGGGATGCCGAGTCGGACGGCACCTATACCGGCCGCGCAACACAGGACGGAAAATGATCAGACTGGTGCTGGCCGGGCTCTGGGTTTGCATCCTGACGGCAGGCACGAGCTATGCCGTGGCCTATTGGAAGGAGAACGGCAGCCTGCTGCCGGCGAAGGACGAATATCTAGACGGGCTGCAATATCAGAAGACGCGGCCGCTGAGCGTGCCAATGGTCGAGAACGGCAACGTGCAAGGCTACATCGTCGCGCGCTTCGTCTACACCGTGGAGGCGCGGACCCTGCATCAGCTCAACGTTCCGCCGGAGCCGTTCGTCGTCGATGAGGCCTTCCGCAGGATCTACGCCGACGACCGGCTCGATTTCAGGAAGCTCGCGCGTTACGACCTCTCCATCCTCACGACGGCCATCAAGCAGCGCGTCAACGAGCGGATGCAGGCCGACGTGGTCCAGGACGTCCTGGTCGAGGACTTCAACTACGTCTCGAAGGAGGAATTCCAGCAGAAGCCATAGGACCGCCCTGAAACGATGCTTCCGCTCGGGCGGGCCTGGATTCCGTGATCTCCGCTGCTGAATGTTCAAACGGCCTCTGCGAAGGGTGCTCCGCAGAGGCCGTTGTCGATTTTGCAGCGCTGTGCCGCGTTAGTTGCCGGCCGGATACGCAGCCGGAACGGCGTGCGCCCTGTTCAGGAGGATTCCGACCTCGTCGAGCTCCTGCATCGGGACGTCGAAGGTCTCGCCGGCCGGAATGTTGAGACGATAGCCGACGTAGCGCCGGGCCACGATCGCGTCGAAGCCGAGGCGGTCGCGGAGTTTCTTGCGCAGCTTGCTGACGTGGCTCTCGATCACGCTCTCGTCGAAGGTCGATTCGAAGATGCCGTAGACTGCGTTGAAGATCTGCGTCTTGGTGATCCACTTGCCGTGGTTGCTCACCATATATTCGAGAATGCGCAGCTCGCGGCGGGGCAGGGTGAGGGCGTGGCCCGCGATCTCGGGGTCACGGCCGTTGAAAAAGACCTGGATCCTGCTCTCGCAGGGCTTTGGCAGCTCGCCCACCCGGCGACGCGCGATTGCGGCCGTCCGGGCCAGGATCTCACGCAGGTGAATCGGCACGTGCACGACGTCATCCACGCCCGCTTCGAACAGCTCCAGCGTGTTCTTGAGCATCTTCTGGCCGCTCATGGCGATGATGGGTGCCGAGGAGCGCTTGCGCATGGCCCGCGGCAGGCTTCCGCGGCCGTCGCAGTCCCCGAGCAGGAAGGCGTCCACCGCCGCGAGGTCCGATTCACTCGCAGATTGCAGCCAGTCCCAGAATTCTCCGGAAGAGAAGCCGATCGACGATACGCCTTCGCGAACGAGCCCTCCGACGTAGCTGTTCGCGACGCTCTCGCGATCATCAACGATAATATACATCAGTCTTTCGCCCCTGTTTCGCACTTGTTGCGGCCGGTTGGTTGTTTGTGATGCCCCGGCTTGGCAACGATGCTGTTTGACGACATTCCATCCCGCGAACCGTTATTATGGTTTCGATATTCGCGGGCAGCCCTACGCATTCAGTGCCTGCGTCTCGCAGGCCTGCTACTTCCAACTCAATACTGAAACGCTTACTGCGTGAGGCTCGGCGGGTGCCTTACGGATCACCTCGCGGAGCGGATTGAGAAACGACCTAGATCAGTTGCGCCAAGTTGCTCATTGCGTCCGAACACGACTGAAACTGTGTCGATCTCCTCGCCAACTGGCGAGAATCACTTGATTAGGACCGTAACGATTGCCGTTTTCCGATCAAGCGTGCGCCACAAAGCGGTTGCTATTTGTGCTTGATGCTGTTGGTTCGCTTCGAGGTGTTTCTTGGTATATCCAATCGCATCAGTTGATTTGGAAACTAAACCAGTTCTGCACCGTAGGCGGTCTACAGTTCCCCATCCCCGTACAATTACAGCCCTTTTGGATAGTGCGGTTCGTCATGCAAATCGAGGGATTTTCAACCCGGGATTGATGGTCGAAGTCCTGTTTCAACATGCGACAATTCGACTCACGCGTTGCGACTGGACTCCAGCTTGGCGAAATCTTGGCGAGTGTGTGGCTTTCGAGTCGCACTCGCGCTACGTGCGCGACGCGTTCTGCTCATGTGACGTCGCTTCGCGCGCGATGAAATGATTTCGATACGCACGTTTCAGGCAAGCTTCGACGCATATCGTTGCCGTTCGACAGATCGAACCGAACGGAGCATTGCCACATGTTGTCCGATGGACAAGCTCGTCCCAACGTGACCGTTGATGCTGCAGCAGCGGCGAGGCCGGCTGCGGAGGCGCGCGATACAAAGGACGATGCTGCACGAGCGGCGAAACCCGCCGCGAGCGCAAAGCGTCTTGCGGCGAGCGATGAAGCTCTGGCGAAAGAGGCGCTCGAGGGCTTGAAGCGTATTCGCGCCAAGGCGCGCCTCGACAACATGGCGATACCGAAACCTGCGCCGGCCGTGATCAAGCCGGCCGTGATCGTGGCCAAGCCGCCGCCGCCGCGCCCGACATGGGTCGTGCCGCTCGCAACGCTGGCGGTTGCCGCCATTCTGGTGGTCTGCGCCTGCACGGGCGTGATCGCCTATCTCACCACCACGCAGCCGGTCCAAAGCAACGTTGCGGCCAACGCCGAGATCAGGAATCTGCGCGAGACGGTGGCGCAGCTGCGCAAGCAGGTGTCGGGCGTGTCCGAAAATCTGGACGGCCTGCGCACCGCGGTCGATCAGTCGAGCAAGGCCACCAACGACCGCTTCGGCAGGTTCGCCGAGAACCTGGACCGCATCGAGCGGGTGAGCTCGTCCTCCACGGCGAAGCTCGACAAGCTCGCCCAAGCACAGGTTCAGGTCCAGGCCCCGGCACCTGCAACCGTTGCATCGCCGACATCGCCGGCACAGGCGATGCCGATGATGGCCTCGGTCGCTGCGCCCGAGGTGACCGGTTCGGTTGCGCCGTCGGCGCCGCGCAAGGTCATCAAGGGCTGGTCGGTCCGGCAGGCCTATGAGGGAATTGCGATCCTGCAAAGCCCGAATGGCGTCATCGAAGCCGTGCTGGGACAGCAGGTGCCCGGGCTCGGCCGTATCGAGGACATCAGGAACGAGAATGGGCGTCTGGTGGTGGAGTCCAGCGGAGGCGTCGTCTATTCCTCGCGCAAGGCGGCGCCGTGACCGGCGCGACCTTCTACTGGCGGTGATGCTCGAAGCTGGTGCAGAGCAGATCGACCTCGGTCTCCGCAATCGGCGCGCGAAACAGGCGGCAGCTGAACTCCACCGTGGTCTTGTTGTCCGTGGCGGTGCGATCCTCTCGGAGGAAGATGCATCGCCTACAGACGTCGGTGTGGTGCCGCTGCTCGGCCGCGTCCGACCGATCCAGCACATGCCGGACCGTGTCGCGAAAGCGGATCTTGACGTCGTCGTCGAGGACGGCAATTGCCTCGACGAGAACGTTGGTGGGGTCGCGCACCAGGAACTTCTTGCCTTGCTGCGTCACGCTCAGCGTCACCGAGCGTTTGTCCTTGGCCGAGCGCTTGCGCTCGAGATAGCCGAGCCGCTCGAGCTCGCCGATGATGAACGAGGCGGTGCCGCGCGTGGTGCCGACGTAACTGGCCAGCGCTGAAGGCGTTCGGGAGAACGGGTTGGCACGGGAGAGGAAGCGCAGCGCCATCCACTCGCGGTCGCGCAATCCGTGCTTGGTGCCTTCGAACCACAGGATCCGCGCGACCTGCTCCAACAGTTCAATCGATTCGCGAGCCAAATTCATTTCAATTCCGGGCGGGATAAAACTTTATTCAATTGAGCCATGAGTAAGCGCAATCTGGGTGACGAGATCGAACCACTCGAGCGGTCTTTCGTCCTGCCGGACGGCGGATCGCGCGGGAAGACCGTCGTGTCCGGAGATGGAACTTCCGGTCGTGGAACTAGAGCGCCACAAAGAAAGTTCGAGTAAATCGTTCGGCTCAACTCATCCGAAAATTTCAATCAAATCACGTCGGCTCACGCGCGGATTGACGATGATGTGCGGTGATTGCGCAACATGATGCGTCATTGTCGTCACTGCGATGTCCATTTGTTGCGGTCGAAGCCTCCCAGAAGCGTGAGTCGACGCATTCCTTGCAGCGCCGCGCGGGGTGGCTGAACCGTTTTCTCGGTTAATGGATGTTGCGATGCGATGCGGCTGGACGGTTAAGTCGCAGCACGAGCGAGTGCGGGAAAGTCAGAGTATCGTTGGAAAAAAGCAAGCAGCGCCGTTCAACGTCAAGCGTACGGCATTTGCAGCCACCATCGATTGCGATGAGCCCGATGCCAGAGAACTGCACCGGGGAAGCTGCGCTGGAACAAGTCTGACGACAGCGCACTCGCGGGCTGGTGATTTGCGTTTCGCGAGCGATTATTGGCGAATGCGCCGCTCCCTGGGTACCAGGCAGCAGGAAGGGAAATAGCCAATGAGCTTCGAAACTACCATGACATCCGACGTTGTCGGGCTGACGA
Organism: Bradyrhizobium sp. CCGE-LA001; assembly: GCF_000296215.2. Taxonomy (NCBI): domain Bacteria; kingdom Pseudomonadati; phylum Pseudomonadota; class Alphaproteobacteria; order Hyphomicrobiales; family Nitrobacteraceae; genus Bradyrhizobium; species Bradyrhizobium sp. CCGE-LA001. Next base: position 1,874,211 of record NZ_CP013949.1, read on the forward strand.
AAGTCGCGCCGGTCTCGCGCCGCGGATTCATGAGCGCGACCGCAGCCGTGGCCGCCGGCTACACGCTGGCGGCAGGTCCGGTGCGGGCCGAGGTGATCACGACGGACACCAGCGGCCTCCAGGTCGGTGACGCCAAGATCAAGGTCGGCTCCGAAGAGATGCCTGCCTATTTCGCCCGCCCGGCCGGCAACACCAAGGCTCCCGTGATCATCGTGGCGATGGAGATTTTTGGTCTGCACGAATACATCAAGGATGTGACGCGCCGCCTCGCCAAGCTCGGCGCCTTCGCGATCGCGCCGGACTATTACTTCCGCAAGGGCACCGATCTCACCAAGGTCTCGGACATCAAGGACCTGCTGCCGATCGTCAATGCCAAGCCCGACGCCGAGCTGCTGTCCGATCTCGACGCGACGGTGGCATGGGCGGGATCGCAAGGCGGCGATACGGCGAAGCTTGGCATCATCGGCTTCTGCCGGGGCGGCCGTACGGTTTGGGAATATGCCGCACATAGCAGCACACTCAAGGCGGGCGTTGCCTTCTACGGCACCGTGGTCGACCCCGAAAATCCGCTGTGGCTGAAGAGCCCGATGCAGCTCGCACCCGAGATGAAGGCGCCGGTGCTCGGCCTCTATGGCGGTGCCGATACCGGCATCCCAGTCGCGCAAGTCGAGCAGATGAAGGCCGCGCTCGCGCAGAACAAGAAGACGGCCGAGTTCAAGATCTATCCCGAAGCGCCGCACGGCTTCCATGCCGACTACCGCGGCAGTTACCGCAAGGACGCCGCGGAAGACGCCTGGAAGCAGGCGCAAGCCTGGTTCAGGAAATATGGCGTCCTGAGCTGACGCTGGACACGAAGGGCGGCCGATCGGCCGCCCTTTTTATTTCAGCGCAACGATCTCACTTCACCATCGCACCATAGACGATGTCCTGAACCTGCTCGCGATAATATTTCCTGAGCTCGCCCGGCGCTGCCGTTCCTACCACCACGACGAGACGTTCCTTGGGATCGCAGAAGAATTGCGTCCCATATGCGCCGTTCCAGGTGAACTCGCCGGGATTGCCGGGGACCGACGACAGGCCCTCGCTGGTGCGGACCGCGACCGAAAGGCCGAAGCCGAAGCCGCCGCGATGCGGCTCGACGTTTGCCACGTTGTTCTTGATCTCGGGACCGAGATGGTTGGTGGTCATGTGGTGCACGGTCTTCGGTCCGAGAATGCGCTGGCCGTCGAGCTCGCCGCCATTGAGCAGCATCTGTCCGAAGCGGAGGTAGTCGCCGACCGTGGCGAATGAGCAGGCGCCGCCGCAGTCGAATTTGGTCGGCGTGTCCAAGAGCTTGATGGCCTGCGGCTTTCCGGTCAGCGGATCGTTGGCAAAGGGGCGGGCGAGGCGAGGGCGCTGCGCATCGGTCGGGTGGAAGGTCGCGTCCTTCATGCCGAGCGGCTGCCACACATTGGCGGCGAGGTATTCGCCGAGCTTCTGCTCGCTCACCTTCTCGACCACGGCGCCGAGCACGTCGATCGAAAAGCCGTATTCGAAGGTGGTCGAGGGCTGCTGTGCTAGCGGCAGCTTGGTGATGCGGTCGACGAAGGCTTGCGTATCGCCTTCGATCGCCGGCGCGATCCCGTCAGGATATTGCCGAGCCACCGGACTCGAGCTGTCGGGGCGGCCGCCATACATCAGACCGGAGGTGTGGCGATAGAGATCATGGATGAAGATCGGCGAGGCCTGCGGTTCGAGCTTGAGGGACCCGTCCGCCTGGGGCACGCCGACCTTCATGTCGGCAAAGCCGGGATAGTAGTCGGACAACTTGGCCTGGAGCGGCAGCCGGCCCTGCTCCATCAGCGTCAGGCCTGCTACCGCCGCCATCGGCTTGGTCATCGAGGCCAGCGCGAAGATCGCGTCGATCGGCATCGGCGTGCCCTTGTCCGGGTCGAGCATGCCGTAGGCCTTGTAGTGTACGAGCCTGCCGTCGCGTGCCACCGCGACGACCGCGCCGGGCACGCGCTTGGCGGCGATCTCGCGCGCGAAGAAGTTATCGAGACGTGCGAGCCCCGGCTTGGAGATGCCGGCGTCGTCGGGATTGGTTTCGGGCAGCGGCGCAGCGTTGGCTGCGCCGAACGTGATGATGGCAGCCGCTGCGATCATGGCGATCGTCTTGTTCATTGCATCCTCCCAAGAGGCGAGCTCGTTAGGCCGTGGCTCGCTCGACAACCAGATCACGACCGCACCGGAATGAAGTCAAGCGCAGGCAGGGCATGTCTGGGACGCGGGGGAAATGCGGGAACCTTATCGTCCTTCGCCCGCGCGCCACAGCGCATCGAGGCCGTGCCGGTAGGTCGGGCAAGTCAAGGTGACGCCGAGCTCGTGCTTCAGCTTCGCGTTGGAGACGCGAGCGCTGCTGGCATAGAAGCTGCGGGCCATCGGCGACATCTCGGCGGTAGCGAACGGCTCTTCGGGCGGCGGTGCAACGCCCATCAGCTGCGCGGCATAGGTGATCACGTCCTGCGGCGGCGCGGGCTGGTCGTCACAGACGTTCCAGATGCCGCCCTTCGGGTGATGAACAGCGGCGATGATCGCGCTCGCGATGTCGTCGACGTGGATGCGGTTGAAGACCTGCCCCGGCTTGATGATGCGCCGGGCCGTTCCAGCGCGTAGCGTCGCCAGTGCGTTGCGGCCGGGGCCATAGATGCCGGCGAGCCGGAGGATCGCGGCATCGCCACCGGTCGCATCCGTCCAGGCCTGCTCCGCCGCGATCCGCATTTGCGCGCGCGCGAGCGCAGCCTGCGGCGGCGTGCTCTCGTCCACCCATCCGCCGCCGTGGTCGCCATAGACGCCGATGGTAGAGAGATAGATGACCTTGCAGCGGCGCGCGGCCAGCGCGTCACCGAACGCATCGAGTGCGGGATCGCCGGTGCTGCCGGGCGGAATCGAGACGAGAAGGACATCGGCCTCGCTGATGCGTTCGGCTGTCGCGCGGTCCGGACCTCTCCCGGAGAAAGCATGCAGCTCGATGCCGGGGAGATCATCCCGCTGCGCGGGATTGCGCACGGTGCCGGCGATATGCGTGAAGGCGCCGCCGTATTTGCGAACGAAATGGCGGGCGCTGTAGCCGAAGCCGAGAATGAAGAGCCGCATGCCTTTGCCGTGCCGGTCGGAGTTCCATCGCGCCGCTGCGCGCGTCTCCGCTCATAAGAGATTTTTGGGGCGGGCAAAAGATATTGCGATTTGTCTCGGCCGCAGCACCGGGCGATGGTTGCTCATGACGATGCATGTAGAAGCGGTCACCATCGCGCCATCGGGCGCCGCCGACCTGATCCGGCAGGCCGCCGCGCTGATCTTCGACGTCGACGGCACCCTCGCCGAAACCGAGGAGCTCCACCGGCAGGCCTTCAACCATGCCTTCTCGCGACACGGGCTCGGCTGGGAATGGGACCGTGCGGTCTACAAGGACCTGTTGCGCGTGACCGGCGGCAAGGAGCGCATGCGTGCCTATCATGCAAGGCTGGAGACAGCCGTGCCCCTATCCGACGTGGACATCGCGGAGCTCCACCGCATCAAGACCGCGCAGTATGCCGGGCTGATCGAGACCGGCTGCTGCCCGTTGCGGCCGGGCGTGGCGGAGCTGCTGGCTGCGGCGAAGGCGCGCGGCCAGCGGCTTGCGATCGCGACCACCACCTCGCACGGCAATATCGATGCACTGCTGTCGCAGGCGCTGGGGCCGCGTTGGGCCGTGGATTTCGACGCCGTCGTTGCCGGTGACGATGTCAGGCACAAGAAGCCCGCGCCGGACGTCTATCTCGAAGTGCTGGCGCGGCTGCGGCTGGATGCGCCCGACTGCGTCGCGATCGAGGATTCCGCCAACGGGCTGATCGCGGCCTCGCGGGCCAACATTCCGGTGCTCATCACCCGCAGCCTGTTCTTCCGGGACGATGATTTCAGCGATGCACGGGCCGTACTGGACGATTTGTCCAGGCTTGGATGAGGCGCTAAACGAAAACGAAACGGCGAAAACAACCCCATGCACAGTAGATCACGCCGCCGTGATCGCCGTCCTCAGTGGACGCGATGGCTTGCTCTATCGTCCTCGGACTGCTCGACAATTTGCGCGATCGGGCTCGATTGGTGATGCACCAGGCGCCAGCCGTCGCCGACGCGGCGAAAATGGTTCGCAGCAGCCAAGGCGGTGCCGTCGACGATCTCGATGCAGAGCACGCGGGCGCTGTCGCCGTCGACGATGGCCTGCGGCTCGGCGCAGACGATCTGGGGCCGTTCCGGGTTCTGCAGGATGTCGCGCCAGCTTCCGATCACCGTGGCCCGCCCGATGATCGCCGGCCAGCCGGGATGAATGCAGGAAATGGTGTCGTCATCCGCCCACATCCGCTGCATTTCCTCGAAATCGCCGGCCGAAAAGGCGGCGTAGAAGGCCGCGTTCGCGGCGATGACCTTGCTGTCCTTTGCCATGCCTTCCGGGTGCGGCAATGACAGGCAAAAATCAAGCGCGACTTCCGTCGACTTTGAACGCAGTGCAGCATTGTCCGCTTCGTGGTCAGGCGGTGACGTGCGCCTCCACCGCACATCGCGCGCCATCCTTGTAGAGGCGGCCGAGCGCGGTGGTGACGGCCTCGCGCAGGCGCGGCTCGGCACCGAACGCCCCGAACACCTTCGTGACCCCGAGCAGTGCGGGCGCGAGCCGCTCGGCGGCGGGTCCCGCCTCGCGCGCCAGCGACGCGAACTCGGCGGCGAGCGGATCACGCACGTCGATCGCGCGGCCGTGCTCATCTATTGCGGTGACGTAGCGCATCCAGCCGGCCACCGCGAGCGCATGGGTTGCGATCGGCAAGTCCTTGCGCAGGCGATCCTGCATCGCGCCGAGCAGGCGCTGTGGCAGCTTCTGCGAGCCGTCCATCGCGATCTGCCAGGTGCGGTGATGCAGCGCCGGATTGGCGAAGCGCTTCAGTAGCGAGGCGCGATAGGCGGCGAGGTCGGTACCAGCAGGCATGGTCAGCGTCACCGCAGCCTCCTCCATCACCTGCGCGGCGAGGCGCGCGAAGTGCGGATCCTGCATGGTGTCGGCGATAGTCTCGTAGCCCGAGAGATAGCCGAGATAGGCGAGCGCCGAATGGCTGGCGTTGAGCAGCCGCAGCTTCATCAGCTCGAACGGCTTGACGTCGGCGACGAGCTCGACGCCAGCTGCGGCAAGATCGGGCCGGCCTGCGGTGAAACGATCCTCGACCACCCATTGCGTGAAAGGCTCGGTCATCACCGGCCAGGCGTCGCGCATGCCCAGTGCCGATGACACCGCATCCCGGTCGGCATCCGTCGACTCAGGCACGATACGGTCGACCATGGTCGAGGGAAAGGCGACCGTATCCGCGATCCACTTGCCGAGATCCTTCGACCGCAGCGCGGCGAACTGCGTCACGATGCGCTGCACGGTGTGACCATTGGCGGCGAGGTTGTCGCAGCACAGCACCGTGAAGGGCGAGAGCCCCTGGGCACGCCGGCGCGCCAGCGCAGCCACGAGGAAGCCGGGCGCCGAGCGCGGCGCATCGGGGTTGTTGAGGTCGTGCACGATGTCGGGATGCCGCTCGTCGAGATCGCCGGTCTGCGGCGTGTGGCAATAGCCCTTCTCGGTGACCGTGAGCGAGACGATGCGGGTGGCGGGATCGGCCATTTGCCCGACCAGCCGCGCCGGGTTCTCGCGCGCGACGATGCTGTCGAGCAGCGCGCCGATGACGCGATGCTGGGTGCCTTCCGCCGACCGGATGGCAACGGTGTAGAGATGGTCCTGCGGGGCGAGGGCATCGCGTGTATCCGGGCTACGCAGGCTCGCGCCGATGATGCCCCAGGATGTGCTGCCTGCGGCAAGGCAATCATCGATGACGACGGCCTGGTGTGCGCGATGGAAGGCCCCGAGGCCGAGATGCACGATCCCGGGCGTCATGCGTGAACGATCATAGGCCGGGCGCCAGATGCCAGCCGGCAGCCGGTCGAGATTGGCGCGGCCAAGACGCATCGAGCTCTGGCGCATGGACGTCCCCCCTTCGCTTCGCCGCTGCTTGACATGGCGCCCGTATCGGGTCAATGCTCTGGTCAATTGGTAAGACCAATTTTCCAAAATTGGCAGGCCGCGGGCGCCGGGAGGTGCCGCGCGACCCTTTCGGGAGGACCAGCGTGCCGCTGGAAGCTGTGGAGGCGAGACGGCTTTATCGCCAGGTCGCCGATCAATTGCGAAGCCTGATCGACAGCGGCGAGTACGCGGTCGGCAGCCGCTTGCCGACCGAGCGCGAGCTCGCCGAGCAGCTCAAGGTGTCGCGGCCAACGGTGCGCGAAGCCCTGATCGCGCTCGAGGTCGAAGGCCGCCTCCGCATCCGCGTCGGGTCCGGCATCTACGTGATCGAGCCCGCAGCCGTGACCGCGCCCGCACCCGCCGCCGTCATTGAGGGCCCGTTCGAGCTGCTGCGCGCCCGCGAATTCCTTGAAAGCGCGATCGCCGAAGAGGCAGCGCGCGTCGCGACCAGGGACGATATCGCCCGCATCGATGTGTCGCTCGTCGCGATGGAGAATGTCGAGCATCCCGGCGAAGCCTCGATGGTCCACGACCGGGCGTTTCACGTCGCGATCGCCGGAAGCCTCGGCAATGCCGTTCTGGTGCGCGTGGTCGGCGAGCTGTTCGACCAGCGCCTCAATCCCTATTTCGCGCAGCTGGCGCATTATTTCGAAAGCCCCGGCACCTGGCGCACGGCGCTCGACGAGCATCGCGCGGTGCGGGACGCGGTCGCCGCGCATGACCCCGACGCCGCGCGCGAGGCGATGCGCGAGCATCTGGCGCGCTCCCAGGCGCGGTTTGCGCAGAATTTCGGTGCCGAGACCGCGGCGGCATCGTCGTCCGGACGCAGCCGCGCGGTGCGAACTGCGGCACAACCGGTAAAGCCGAAACAGGCGCCGAAGAAGCGAACCGCGAGCAGAGATGCGCGTCGGCGATGAGATTGGACGGCCCGCATCCTCTTGGGGCGGGTGAACAAGAAGCAGACTTGAACGATGGAGGAAAAGTCGATGTTGAAGAAGATGACGATTGCCGTGGCGATCTCTGCCGCTACGCTGCTGGCTGCGACCAGCGCAGGCATGGCGCAGACCAAGCTCAAATGGGCCCATGTCTACGAGACCTCGGAGCCGTTCCACACCGCATCGGTGTGGGCCGCGCAGGAAATCGGCAAGCGCACCAACGGGCGCTACGCGATCGAGGTCTATCCGGCCTCCCAGCTCGGCAAGGAAGCTGACATCAACCAGGGCCTCTCGCTCGGCTCGGTCGATATCATCATCTCGGGCTCCAGCTTCGCGGCCAAGAGCTTCGCGCCGATCGGCGTGACCTATTATCCCTACACCTTCCGCGACGCCGATCATCTGCTCGCCTACACCAAGAGCGACATCTTCAAAGAGCTAGCCAAGGGCTATGAGGACAAGAGCGGCCACCACATCGTCGCGGTGACCTATTACGGCGTGCGCCAGACCTCGTCGAACAAGCCGATCAAGACCTGCGCCGACATGAAGGGCCTGAAGATGCGCGTGCCCGACGTGCCGGCCTATCTCGCCATGCCGCGCGCCTGCGGCGCCAACACCGCGCCGATCGCCTTCGCCGAAGTCTATCTCGCGCTCCAGAACGGCACCGTCGAGGCCCAGGAGAATCCGCTGACCACGATCGAGGCCAAGAAGTTCTACGAGGTGCAGAAGCACATCGTGCTGACCGGCCACATCGTCGACCACCTCAACACCGTGATCGCCGGCGCGCTGTGGAAGAAGCTCTCTGACGAGGACAAGAAGATCTTCACCGACGTCGCCCAGGAAGCCGCAGCCAAGGCGACCGGAGAGATCAAGCAGAACGAGGCCAAGCTGGTCGCCTTCTTCAAGGAAAAGGGCCTGACCGTGACCGAGGTCGACAAGAACGAGTTCCGCGACACCGTGCTGAAGAACGTCGCGTTCGAGACCTTCGGCTATCGCAAGGCCGACTGGGAAAAGATCCAGGCGGTGAAGTGACGGCGTAGCCGTCATTCCGGGGCGGTCTGTAGGACCGAACTATGGTGCGCAGCTGCGCACCTGAGAATCTCGAGGTTCCGGGTTCGACGCTGAGGCGGCGGCCCGGAACGACGATCTGAAGAGAGGTAACCCATGTCCACCGCCGAAATCCACCGGCAGATCACTGCGGACGAGATCGCCCATACGTTCGAGGAAGAGGCGACGCCGAAGGTCGATCTCGGCGTCTACGCGTTCGAAGACTGGGTGGCGCTCGCGATCTTCTGGGTGATGGCGCTCGCCGTCTTCCTCCAGTTCTTCACCCGTTACGTGCTCAACGACAGCTACGCCTGGACCGAGGAGATCGCGACCTATTGCCTGATCGGCGTCGTCTTCATCGGCTCTTCGATGTGCGTGCGGCTGTCGCGGCACATCCAGGTCGACCTGGTCTATCGCTATCTGCCGCACCTCGTGGCGCGCGCGCTGTCGACGGCCATCGACCTGATCCGGATCGCCTTCTTCGGCTACGCCATCAAGCTGGTCTGGGTCTACATCCAGATCATCGGCGACGAGCAGATGACCACGATCAATCTTCCCAAGGACTACGTCTATTACGCCGTGCTGCTCGGCTTCGCGCTGATGTTTGCACGCTCCGTGCAGGTGGCGATACAGAACTGGCGGCAGGGCTACTCGGTCCTCGAACGTCCCGGTGCCTACGACGGATCGGAAGGATAACACCATGCTGCTGTTGCTCGGAGGCTTTCTCGTCCTGATGCTGCTCGGCGTTCCCGTGGCGATCGCCATGGCGGTGTCGTCGCTGCTCTACATCCTGGTCAGCGGCGTGACGCCCGACGTCACGCTGGCGCAGCGCATGATCGCCGGCGTCGAGAGCTTCCCGCTGCTCGCCGTGCCGTTCTTCATCCTGGCCGGCAACCTCATGAACATCGCCGGCGTGACCGGGCGTATCTACAAATTCGCCGTCGCGCTGGTCGGCTGGATGCGCGGCGGCCTCGGCCACGTCAACATCATCGGCTCGGTGATCTTCTCCGGCATGTCCGGCACCGCGATCGCCGACGCCGCCGGTCTCGGCACCATCGAGATCAAGGCGATGAAGGACCACGGCTACTCCACCGAATTCTCGGTCGGCGTCACCGCGGCCTCGGCGACGCTCGGGCCCATCATCCCGCCGTCGCTGCCCTTCGTGATCTACGGCATGATGGCGAACGTCTCGATCGGCGCGCTGTTCCTGGGCGGCGTCATTCCCGGCGTCGTGCTGACGCTGTTCATGATGGTCACCGTCACCTATTTCGCGCACAAGAACAAATGGGGCAGCGACACGCCGTTCTCCTGGCCGCAGCTCGGTTCGGCCGGGCTCGAGATCCTGATCGTGCTGTCATTCCCGATGGCGATCTGGCTGATGGTGCTTGCGGGCCTCTCGGTCAACATGGCGGTCGTGATCGGACTCGGCACGCTGCTCCTGATCGACTGGTATTTCGACTTCTCCGCGGTGATGGCGCTGATGGCGCCGGTGATCCTGATCGGCGGCATGACGCTCGGCTGGTTCACGCCGACGGAAGCCGCGGTCGCCGCGGTGATCTGGTCGCTGTTCCTCGGCCTCGTGCGCTACCGAACCATGACGTTCCGGACCGTCGCCAAGGCGACGTTCGACACCATCGAGACCACAGCCTCGGTACTGTTCATCGTCACGGCAGCCTCGATCTTCGCCTGGCTGCTGACGGTGTCGCAGGCCGCCCAGATGCTGTCGGACTGGATGCTCAGCATCACCCAGAACAAATGGGTGTTCCTGGCGCTCGCCAACGTCCTGATCCTGTTCGTCGGTTGCTTCATCGACACCACGGCGGCAATCACCATCTTGGTGCCGATCCTGCTGCCGATCGTGCTCAAGCTCGGCATCGATCCGATTCACTTCGGCCTGATCATGACGCTGAACCTGATGATCGGCCTCCTGCATCCGCCGCTCGGCATGGTGCTGTTCGTGCTTGCCCGCGTGGCCAAGCTCTCGGTCGAGCGCACGACCGTGGCGATCCTGCCCTGGCTGGTGCCGCTGATGCTCGCGCTGATCGCGATCACTTTCATTCCCGAACTGACCCTCTGGCTGCCGAAATACATGGGACTGTCCAAATGACCTCTACTGCTCTCGCCGCAACCCTGTTCGGCCCCGAAGATTTGCGCATGGTCGAACATCCGCTCGACAAGCTGGCGGAAGGCATGGTGCGCGTCCGCTTCGGCGCGGGCGGCATCTGCGGCTCGGACATGCACTACTTCCGCCATGCCCGCACCGGTGACTTCGTGGTGAAGTCGCCGCTTGTGCTCGGTCACGAGATCTCGGGTGAGGTCGTGGAGATCTCCGGCACTGCTGCCAATCTGAAGGTCGGCGACCGCGTCGCGGTCAACCCGTCGCGCTGGTGCGGCCGGTGCGTCGCTTGCCGCGAGGGCCGGCCGAACCTCTGCGAGAACATCTATTTCATGGGCTCGGCCTCCAAGACGCCGCACATGCAGGGCGGCTTTGCGAATTACTTCGATGCCATTCCCGCGCAGTGCGTGAAGATTCCCGATCACGTGTCCTATCAGGCTGCAGCGCTGGCGGAGCCGCTCGCGGTCTGCCTGCACGCGGTCGCGCGTGCCGGCAACATCGAAGGCAAGCGCGGCATCATCTTCGGCGCCGGTCCGATCGGGCTTCTGACCATGCTCGCCGCCCACCGCGCCGGCATGACCGATGTCACGGTGGCCGACATCGCGCCGGCGCCGCTCGCTTTCGCGACCCGGCTCGGCGCCTCGCATGTCGAGAATGTCTCGGGTGGCGAGGAGGGGCTGAAGGCGCAGGCGGCTTCGCGTCCCTATGACGTCGCCTTCGAGGTCTCGGGTACCGCCGCCGGCCTTGCCAGCGCCATCGGCATCGTCAGGCGTGGCGGCGTCGTGGTGCAGATTGGCAATCTGCCAGGCGGGCAGATCCCGACGCCATCGAATGCGGTGATGGCCAAGGAGATCGACCTGCGCGGCTCGTTCCGGTTCGGCTTCGAGTTCATGAACGCGGTGGAACTGATCGCCGACGGCAGCGTCGACGTGCTTTCACTGGTGACGGCCGAGCGGCCACTGTCGACCGCGCCCGACGCGCTTAGGCTGGCGCTCGATCGCTCGCAAAGCGTCAAGGTCGTGCTGACCGCGAATTGATGGGAGGCAACGCATGATGCTGGAGGGATGGCGCTGGTACGGGCCGGATGATCCGGTCTCGCTCGACGACGTCAGGCAGGCCGGGGCGAGCGACATCGTCTCGGCCCTGCATCAGGTGCCGATCGGCGAAGCCTGGACGCGGAAGGCGGTCGAGGAACGCAAGAACTTCATCGAGAACGGCCAGCCCGGCCGCTCGCAGCTGACATGGTCGGTGGTGGAATCGATTCCGATTCCCGACGACGTCAAGCGTCTCGGCGGCAAAGCGACGAAGTCCATCGAGGCATGGATCGCGAGCATGGAGGCGGTGGCCGCGTCCGGCATCAAGATCATCTGCTACAATTTCATGCCGGTCGTGGACTGGTGCCGCACGGACCTCGAATGGGAGTTGCCGAACGGCGCCCGCGCCATGCGGTTCGACCAGGACCGTTTTGCGGCGTTCGAGCTGCATATCCTCAAGCGCCCGGCCGCGGTTCAGGAATATTCGCCGGAAGAGCAGGTGCGCGCGAAAGCGCTGTTCGAGCAGATGAGCCAGGCCGATATCGACTATCTCGTCATGGTCATCGCCAGCGCACTGCCCGGTTCGACCACCGAGCCGATGACCATCCCGCAGTTCCGCGACCGGCTCGAGACCTATCGCGACATTACGCCAAAAATCCTGCGGCAGCATCTCGCCGAATTCCTGGCGCGCGTGACGCCGGTCGCCGAGCAGCTCGGGGTGTCGCTGACGCTGCATCCGGACGACCCGCCGCGGCCGCTGTTCGGCCTGCCCCGGATTGCCTCCAGCGCGGACGATTATCAGGCGCTGTTCGACGCCGTGCCGTCGAAGGCCAACGGCATCTGCCTGTGCACGGGATCGCTCGGCGTGCGCGCGGAGAACGATTTGCCCGACATGGCCGAACGCTTCGGCCCCCGCATTGCCTTTGCCCATCTGCGCGCCACCAAGCGCGAGACCGACGGCCTGTCGTTCTACGAGTCCGATCATCTCGACGGTGACGTCGACATGGTCGCGGTGCTCAAGGCGCTGCTCAAGGAGAACGCGCGGCGGTCGCCAGAGAAGAGGATCGTGTTCCGCCCCGATCACGGCCACCGCATGCTCGACGATCTCGCCGCGACCAAACGCACCAATCCCGGCTATACCGCGATCGGCCGGCTGCGCGGCCTCGCCGAGCTCCGCGGTGCGATCCGCGCAATCGAGCATCGGTGATTTGTGCCTCTGCGTCTCAAAACGTCATGGCCGGGCTTGTCCCGGCCATCCACGCCTAACCACGTCGCACGAAGAACGTGGATGCCCGGGACAAGCCCGGGCATGACGACCTCATCTTCGAGCGAGAGCATTGCATCGCTCCCTCAATAACACGCCGCCATCGCGCCGAGTTTCGGATAGAGCCGGTCGATCGCGGCGATCTCGCTCTTCATCTGCGCGATGATCCAGTCGCGGATCTCGGCAGCGATGGGGCGCATCGGGCGGTTGCGCGGCGGCAGGAATTCACACAGGCGCCGTGTGGTGGTGAGCCTGTCGGAGGCAGGCACCAGTGCGCCGGTGAGGAGCCAGTGCGAGGCAACGGTCAGCCAGCCGAGCGCGATGCCTTGACCCAGCAGCGCGGCCTGCACCACGACGGCGTAGTCGGTGAAGCTCAGCGCCTTGGCGGCGCCACGGCGTCCGGTGAGGAGCGATGCGTAGTCGGCGGCCCAGTCGCCCGGCGTCTCGGCGAGGCGGATGATGGTGTTGCCTTCGGCGGGGTCGGTCTCGCCGAGATAGGCGGGGCTGCACATCGGCAGCATGACCTCCTTCATGATCAGCGTACCTCCGGACGACGGCTCGTCGCGATCGCGAAAGCGCATGCCGAGGTCGACATTCTCCACCGGCCCGCGTAGCGCGCCGGAGATCAGCTGGAAGCGCAGATCGATTTGCGGAAACTGCTTCTGGAGCTTGTCGATGCGCGGCATCAACCAGTGCGTCGTGAAGGCGGAGGAGACCGACAGCGTCACCGTCTCGGTGCCCTTGCGCCGCCGCTCGATCTCGACGAGGCCGCTCTCGATGCTGCGAAAGCCTTCGAGCACGCGGCGATAGAGCAACTCGCCTTCCTCGGTGAGCACGGCGCGGCCAGCCTTGCGGTCGAACAGGCGGACGCCAAGATGCTCCTCGAACTGGCCGAGCATCCGGCTCACGGCCGGCTGCGTGACGTTCAGCTCGGCGGCGGCTGCCGTGAAGCTGCCGTTGCGCGCCGCTGCGTCGAAGACGAACAGGGCGTTGCTGGACGGCAGCATGCGGCGCAGCTCAGGCATAACTTCATGTTATGAGGCCGGTGAGAATTTGGCAATTGCCGGGTTTTGGCAAGTCTGGTGTCATTGGCATGACAGCCTAACGACAGGGCTTGCGCGAGAAGAGATGGTGCGGTGCACGCTTCGATCGCGAATGGCCAAATTCGCTGTCTATAAAGTAGGCTTATGGCGCGCAGGGAGGCACGCCATTCTGGGAGAGGCGAGGTCGATCGTTGGACAAACGAGCGGAAAGCGTCGAGATCAGGTCCGCCAGCAAGACCTATGGCGCCGTTCGCGCTCTCGATGACGTCTCCCTCAATGTCGGCGCGGGCGAGTTCGTCTCGTTGCTCGGCCCGTCAGGCTCCGGAAAGACCACGCTGCTCGGCATTTTGGGCGGCTTCATCCTTCCGACGTCGGGCACGATTCTCTTCGGCGGCCGTGATGTCACTTACATGCCGCCGCACAAGCGCGACATCGGTGTCGTCTTCCAGAACTACGCGCTCTTCCCGCATATGAGCGTCGGCGAGAACGTCGCCTTCCCCTTGCGTGCGCGTCGCCTGCCGAAGGCCGGCTGGCTCGACAAGGTGCGCGCCGCGCTCTCGATGGTCGGCCTCGCTGGCTATGAGGAGCGCGGCATCGCCCAGCTCTCCGGCGGCCAGCGCCAGCGCGTGGCGCTGGCGCGGGCCATGATCTTCGAGCCGCGCCTGATTCTGATGGACGAGCCGCTCTCCGCGCTCGACAAGCAGCTCCGCGAATCCATGCAGATCGAGCTGCGCACGCTGCACAGGCGCATCGGCGCCACCATCATCTATGTCACCCATGACCAGCGCGAGGCGCTGACCATGAGCGACCGCGTCGCGGTGATGAAGGATGGCCGGCTGATCCAGATCGACGCGCCCGAACGGCTGCACGATCATCCGGCCGATTCTTTCGTCGCGAGCTTTATCGGCGAGGCGACGATGTTGCCGGTCCGCCGCGTCGATGCCTCCAGCGTCGCGCTCGGCAATGCATTGCTGCGCAGCGCCCGCGCCATTCCCTCAGGCGACGCCCTCATGCTCGCCGTTCACAGCGAGAAGCTTCTGATCGACGACGGCGCGCAGGATGCTGCCTGCAACCGGCTGACCGGGACCGTCACCGACATCGTCTATCAGGGCGAGAGCCTGCGCATCTTCCTGGCACTGGCCGACGGTATCGCGCTCAGCCTGCGCCAGCCGAGCTATCACCAGGCCTACAGCCGCATCCCGCCGCTTGGCGGCAGCCTCACCGTCACCCTTCACCCCGAGGACACCATCGTCGTGCCGAGAGTGGACTGAAGAGGGTGGACTGAACTCAAGCCTTGTTCAACCGAGAGAAGAAGCCAAAAATGTCGTCAGCAGCCTCGTTCAGCAATTTCAAGGTTCTCACCTTCGACGTCGTCGGCACCTTGATCGATTTCGAGACCGGCGTGATCTCCGCGGTGCGCAAGATCTCGGGAAAGACGCCAGCCGAGCTCAGCGACGACCAGATCTTCGAACCCTACAAGCGCGGCCGCGACAAGCATTACGAGCGCTCCAGCGAGGCGATGTTCCACGTCTATCGCCATCTCGCCACCGAGCTCGAACTGCCCGCCGACGATGCGGCCTGCGATGCGTTTCAGCTCTCGGTGCTGCGCTGGGGGCCGTTCGCGGATTCGGTCGAGGCACTTAAGCGCCTGCGCACCAAATTCCGCCTGGTGGCGATGACCAATGCCGACCGGGTCGCGCTCTCCTGCTACGCGCATGCGCTCGGCGATCCCTTCGACGACACGGTCTGCGCGGATGACACCGGCGTCGCCAAGCCGAACCCTGAGTTCTTCGCCTACAACAAGGGCCGCCAGTCCGCCTTCGGCTACAAGCAGTCCGACATCCTGCACGTCGCGCAGAGCCAGTATCACGACATCGGGATCGCGCGGAAGCTCGGCTACAAGGTGTGCTGGATCGAGCGCCGTCAGGGCATCGCCGGTTTCGGCGGCACGCCTGCGGTGGAGACGCTGACCAAGCCGGACTTCCATTATCCGACGTTGAAGGCGCTCGCCGACGCGGCGATCGGGCCGGCGGCGTAAATCCGTGAAGGCGGACATGGCACGGGACTGGCGCGCACTGCCATCGGTCAACTCGCTGTGGGAAGCCACGGCAGAACCGGCGCGCACATTTCCCGTGCTGTCGGGCGAGCAGCAGGCGGATGTGGTGATCATCGGCGCCGGCTACACCGGACTTTCCGCCGCGCATCACATCGCCAAGGACGGCCTGTCGCCGGTCGTGCTCGAGGCCAACCGGCCCGGCTGGGGCGCGAGCGGCCGCAATGGCGGGGTGATCACCGCAAAATTCCGCGTCTCGTTCCGTGAGATCGATGCCGTGCACGGCCGCGCCATGGCGAAGCGCATGTACGAGATCGCGCATCAATCGACCGATATGGTCGAGGAACTGGTGTCCGAGTTCGGCATCAGCAGCGCGAACCTGACGCGCAGCGGCCAGGTCAAGGCCGCCCATAATGAAACGACGCTGAAGGCGGCGATCGAGGAAGCCAACTGGATGACGCGCGAGATGGGCTCTGCCGAGGTCCGCATCCTCGACAAGCGCGGCGTGCGGGAGGAGACCGGCTCGGACATCTTCGTCGGCGGCGTGCTCAATCCCGGCTCGGGCGGCGTTCATCCGCTAAACTATCTGCGCGGCCTTGCAAATGGCGTTGCAAGCCGCGGCGTTCCGATCTTTCAGGAGTCGCCGGTCGTCAAGCTCAGGCGCGAAAACGGCGGCATCGTCGCCGAGACGCCGCAAGGCGCTGTGCGCGCCAAGCAGGCAATCATCGCCACCAACAGCTATTCGGATCTCACCGGCGCGACCGCGCACATGCAGCGCACGCTGATCCCGTTCCGCAGCGCCATGGTCGCGACCGGGCAGCTGCCGCGCAATCTCGCGGGAAAGCTGATGCCCAGCGGGCGAACCTATACCGAGACCAAGCGCATGATGCGCTGGTTCCGTATGGTCGACAACCGGGTGATCTTTGGTGGCCGCGGCGCCTTCGGCAAGCAGGATTCGCAAGCCGCCTTCGACGCGCTACGCAAGGCGATGGTCGGCATCTTCCCCGATCTGGCCGAGGTCCCGCTCGACTACAAATGGTCGGGCCTCGTCGCGATGACGCTGGACTCGGTGCCGCATATTGGTCGGATCGACGACCGCACGCTGGTTGCGCGCGGCTACAACGGCGCCGGCGTTGCAATGTCCAGCCTGATGGGCCGCTATCTCGCAGCCTTCGTGCGCGGCGAGAGCCCCGACGTCGGCCTGCTCGACGTCGGCCGCATGAAGTCCATTCCGTTCTATCCGCTGCGCGAGCCGGCCGTCCGCATGGTCGCCGGCTGGTACCAGTTTCTCGATGCGATCGGTCGGTGAGTTCACTTTGACGCTGGAGGAGGCAAGGAAGATGACGACACGGAATGTTGGACTTGGCTGCGCGCTGCTGGGTGCGCTCGCATGTGGCGGCACGGCGGCCGGCGCCGCCGAACAGATCACCTTCGTCTCGCAGGGCGGCGCCTATCAGCAGGCGCAGACGGTGGCGATCCTCGATCCCTCCGCGAAAAAGCTCGGCATCACCATCAACCAGGATTCCATTCCCGATGCCTGGCCCGCGATCAAGACGCAAGTCGGCAGCGGCAAGCCGATCTGGGACGTCGTCGACACCCCGACCGGCAACTGCCTGCGTGGCGGCGAGCAGGGGCTGATCGAGAAGCTCGACTTCTCGAAGATTCCGAACGGCGCGGCGATGCCGGAGGCGTATCGCAGCCCCTATTCGGTTTCCTACGAGTTCTATTCGAGCGTGCTGGCCTTCAGCCAGAAGACGTTTCCGAAGGACGCGCCGAACAGCTGGGCGGATTTCTGGGACGTGAAGAAGTTTCCCGGCCGCCGCGCGCTGCGCAACCACCCCTTCGCAACGCTCGAGGCCGCGCTGATGGCCGACGGTGTCGCGCCGGACAAGCTCTATCCGCTCGACGTCGACCGCGCCTTCAAGAAGCTGGAGGAGATCAAGCCGCATATCACGGTGTGGTGGACCTCGGGCGCGCAGTCGGCACAGCTGCTCAACGACGGCGAGGTCGACATGGAGATGGCCTGGAACGGCCGCGTCAGTGCGGTCGCCAAGGAGGGCGCAAAAGTGTCCTTCACCTACAACCAGGGCATTTTGCAGAGCACCTCGCTCTGTATCCTCAAGGGCGCGCCGAACCGCGACACGGCGGTGAAATTCCTCAACGAAGCCGTCGATCCCGTGCACCAGGCCAATTTGCCGCTCCACATCGATTACGGCCCGGGCAATCCCAAGGCATTCGAGACCAATGTGATCAAGCCCGAGCGCGCTGCGCAATTACCGAGCGAGCCGTCCAATGCGGCCAAGCAGGCGCTGATGTCCTACGCCTGGTGGTCCTCGCCGGCCGGTGAGGCTGCCGAGAAGCGCTGGGCGTCCTTCATGCAGAAGTAAAGCGCGCCAATGCCGACGACATCCGTGCCAGATCCCTCGAAGAAGCATCAGCGCCGCGAGCATGCGCTGATGCTGGCATTGGTGTCGCCGGCGCTGCTGGTGATCCTGGCTCTGATCGTGCTGCCGGTCGGCTGGCTGGCATGGCAGTCGGTCGATCACGACGGCTTCACGCTGGAGAACTACCGCCGCGTCTTCACGGAAGACATCTACTGGCGCAGCTTTGCGCTGACATTCGAGATCAGCCTCGCGGTCACGCTGATCGCGCTGCTGCTCGGCTATCCCGTGGCCTATCTCGCCAATTCGGTGCCGAAAGGCTGGAGCATCCTCATCCTCGCGTTGGTGGTGCTGCCGTTCTGGACCAGCGTGCTGGTGCGCGCCTATGCCTGGCTGGCACTGCTGCAGCGCACCGGCGTGATCAACCAGTTCCTGCGCTACCTCGATGTCATCTCGGAGCCACTCGCGCTGGTCCACAACACGTTCGGCACGGTGGTTGCGACCGTGCACATCCTGCTGCCGTTCATGGTGCTGCCGCTCTATGCGACCATGCAGAAGATCCCGGCCGACCTGATGCAGGCCGGCGCCAGCCTTGGCGCCAGCCCGTCGCTCACATTCTTCCGCGTGTTCCTGCCGCTGTCGATGCCGGGCGTGCTCGCCGGCTGCACCATGGTGTTCGTGCTCTGCCTCGGCTTCTACATCACGCCGGAATTGCTCGGCGGCGGCCGCACGGTCATGGTGTCGATGCTGGTGAGCCGCAATGTCGAGCTCTACAACCAGTTCGGCGCAGCGAGTGCGGTCGCGGTGGTGCTGCTCGTCAGCGTGCTCGCGATCTTCTTCGTCGTCAGCCGCTTCATCTCGCTCGATCGCGTGCTGGGGCAGAAATGATGCGCGCCTCGCCCGCACGGATCGCCCTCTACGTGATCAGCGCGCTGGTGCTGGTCTACCTGATCCTGCCCGTGCTGATCATCGCGCCGATCTCGTTCTCCAGCGCGCGCTTCCTGACCTTCCCGCCGCCGTCTTTCTCGCTGCGCTGGTACCAGCAATATTTCGCCAATCCGGCCTGGATGCAGGCGACGCAGGTGACGCTGACGGTCGCGCTCCTCACCGTCGTGATTGCAACGCCCTGTGGCGTCGCCGCTGCCTATGCCATCAGCCAGTCGAAGCTGCGCATCATGCGGATCATCCATATGACGCTGCTGCTGCCGCTGGTGGTGCCGATCATCATCACCGCGGTCGGCATCTTCTTCGTCTACGCCAAGGTCGGCCTGGTCGCGACCATGCCCGGCCTGGTGCTGGCGAACGTGATGTTGGGCCTGCCCTACGTCGTGATCTCGGTGCTGGCGGGCCTGCAGAGCTTCGATCCGGCGCAGGAGATGGTGGCGCGCAGCCTCGGCATGAACCGCCTGCGCAGCTTCTTCGCGGTGACCTTGCCGCAGATCAAGTCGAGCGTGGTTGCCGGCGGCATCTTCGCTTTCATCTCGGCGATGGACGAGACCATCGTCGCGCTGTTCATCTCCGGGGGCCAGTACCAGCCGCTGATCAAGCGCATGTTCACCGCGCTACGCGACGAGATCGATCCGACCATCGCCGCGATCTCGACGCTGATGACGGCGGCCTCCTTCATGCTGGTGCTGCTGGCGAGCACGCGGCAGAAGAAGGGTGGTTGAGGATGATCCTCGTCCTGGCTTTCGCCAGGTCGATTCAGTGCCGTCTCACTTCGCCCCCAACCAAGCCAAGATCATCTCCACGACCTGGATCCTGCTCTTCGCCAGCACCCCGGGCTCGCTGAGGTCGCGGTCGAACAGGGCGCCGAAGGTGTGGCGGTTGGCGACGCGGAAGAAGCAGTAGGAGCTGATGGCGAGGTGCAAATCGATGGCGTCGACGTCGTCGCGGAAGACGCCTTCGCTGCGGCCGCGCTTGAGGATGCCGTCGAGCGTCGCGATCACGCTGGCGTTGAGCTGGCGCAGTTGCAGGTTCTGCTTCAGATGCTTGCCGTGGTGGATGTTCTCGATGCTGACGAGGCGGATGAAGCTCGGATTGCGTTCGTCATGGTCGAAGGTGGCTTCGATCAGGCGGCGCAAGCCCTCGCGGGCATCGCAGCTTCCGATGTCGAGTTGCTCCTCCAGCGCACGGATGCTGCGATAGGCCTCCTCCAGCACCGCGAGGTAGAGCTGCTCCTTGCCGCCGAAATAATAGTAGATCATCCGCTTCGACGTGCGTGTCCGGGCGGCGATCGCGTCGACCCGCGCCCCGGAATAGCCTTCGCGGGCGAATTCCTGCATCGCCACCTCGAGGATGTCGCGCTTGGTGCGCTCGGGATCGTTGGTGCGCTTCGATGGGAGCGGCATGCGTTCGAGCATCGCTGTCTGGTTGGAGGTCACCCGATTGCGAAATCGGCCGCCGTCTTGGCGTGGATCGCGGTGGTGTCGAATGTCTCGACCGACGTGTCGTCCGCGCCGACCAGCATCGTGATCTCGGTGCAGCCGAGGATGATGCACTCCGCGCCCGCGGCGACGAGCGCTGCCATCACGTCCCGATAGCGCCGGCGCGAGGGATCGGCAACCAGGCCGAGGCACAGCTCGTCGTAGATGATGCGGTTCACGTCGGCGCGGGCGTCAGGGGGAGGAATCAGGACGTCGAGATCATGCGCGCGCAGCCGGTCGATGTAGAATTGCTCCTCCATCGTGAACTTGGTGCCGAGCAGCCCGACCCGCCGATAACCCTTCGACCGAATCCGCTGCGCCGTTGCATCCCCGATGTGGATGAAAGGAACGGTCAGGCTCGAAATGATCTCGGGGGCCACTTTGTGCATCGTGTTGGTGCACAGCACGATCGCACGCGCGCCGGCGTTTTCGAGGCGCCGCGCCACCTCCGCCAGGCTGGCCGCCGCCTCGCTCCAACGGCCGGCATATTGCATCTCCTTGATCCCTTGGAAATCATAGGAATACATCAGCAGCGGAGCCGAATGCAGCTTGCCCATGCGGTCGCGGACGCGCTCATTGATGAGCTTGTAGTAGTGCGCGGTGCTCTCCCAGCTCATGCCCCCGATCAGGCCGATGGTCCGCATTCCGGTGCTCCCAAGGATTGGTTCGACCGGATCGTAGTGGAAGAAACCGAAGTTTGCACGCTGGGGGGCGGCGCCCCCGTCGATCATGGCTGCGGGTATGTGGACATCAGATCATCGAGGCCGCTGATCGCGACGTCATGATGCCTGGAGGCTGTGCCCTGGATCGACGACAGCCGGCTCAGAACTGCACTTCGCCGGGAATGTCGTCCGGGCCGAGACCGACCGCCTGGAAACCCTTCAACATCCATTCGCGGGTCTGGCCCAGTGAGCGGTTGTAATCGGCCCAGGCGCTGAGGAAGTCCTTGTAGCGCCGGTCGGCTTCGGCGCGGATTCCCATGTTGGTCGGCAGGGTCAATAGCGGCCGCGGCACCGCGAGATCGCCGAGCGTCGGATTCTTCTTCAAGGTCGCGACCGACAGCACGGCCAGCGAGATGTTGCAGTCCGCCCGTCCGGTTGCAACCGCGAGGATCGCCTCGTTGCGCTCCTTGAAGCCGAGGATCGTCGCCTTCGGGCAGTAGCGTCGCGCGATCGTCTCGTGGGTCGAGCCGATGTCGACGGCGATCTTGACTTCGGGCTTGTTGATCTCCGCCCAGGTCTGCGGCTTGGCAAAGCCCTTCTTGGTGATGACGGTGAAGGAGTGCACCAGGATGGGCGTGGAGAAGTCGATGACCAGCGAGCGCTCCGGCGTCGGATTGACGGCAAAGGCGAGGTCGATCTTCTCGGCCTGGAGGTCGAGGATCTGGTTGCCCCAGGTCGATTCCAGCGTCTCGACCTTGGCGCCGAGCTTGGCGGCGATATCGTTGGCCATGTCGATGCAGGCACCCGACCATTGATTGGTGGTGAGGTCCTTGTGGAAATAAGGATCCTGGCCGGCGATGACGGCGACCCGGAGCACGCCGCTCTTCTTGATGCGCTCGAGCGTCGAACTGGCTGCGGTATCAGCCTTTGCCGAACCCGTTGCGGCCATCGCGGCACCGAGGGCAACAGTGGTGAGTGCGTCCCTGCGATTCATGGCAGTTCTCCAGCGCTTCTGGACTCGAACCCGGCGTCTGGACTATTTCTGTATTCAGACTAAAATGCAATACGGTATTTTTTAGCGGACAGGAAAGACCAGAGTGCGCGCTCTCTTCGTCGATGCCAACGACACGCTTGCTGCGGTGACCGAAAAGCTGCTGCGCATTCAGGACCTGCCGGTCGGCATCAACCGGAATCCTTCCATCAAGCCCGACGACCTGCCCGGCCTGCTCGACGGGGCCGAGATCATGATCGTCGATCACACCGCGGTGCCGACCGCGATCGCCGCCAAGTGCGCCGCCTTGAAGCACGTCGTCTTCCTCGGCACCGGCGCGCGCAGCTACATGAATCCGGAAGAGCTGGCTGGTCGCGGCATCTCCGTTCACACCATCAAGGGTTATGGCGACACCGCGGTCGCCGAATGCGCCATCGCGCTGATGTGGGCCTGCGCCCGGAATTTCGGCGAGATGGATCGCGGCATGCGCGAGGGCAACTGGCTGCGTCGCGATGCGATGCAGCTCACCGGCAAGACGCTCGGCCTGATCGGCTTCGGCGGCATCGCGGCGGAAACGGCGCGCATGGCGCTCGGCTGCGGCATGAAGGTGATGGCCTGGAACAGGTCGCCGAAGACGCATGCGGGCGTCGCGTTCGTTCCGCTGGAGCAGCTGCTCGCGGACAGCCACGTCGTCTCGCTGCATCTGCTCCTCAACGACGAGACCAAGGGCTTTCTGTCGCGTGAGCGCATCGCGATGATGCGGCCCGGCAGCATCCTGATCAACACCGCGCGCGGCGCGGTGGTCGACGAGGACGCAATGCTCGATGCCTTGCGCGCGGGCCACATCGCCCATGCCGGCCTCGACGTCTTCACGGTCGAGCCGCTCCCGTCAGGCCACCCGCTGACGAAGCTGCCGAACGTGACACTGTCGGCGCATTCGGCGTTCCGCACGCAGGAGGCGAGCGACAATCTCATCGGCGCAGCACTCGACCATTGCCGCCGCATCATCGCGAATGGGCGCTAGTGCAAACAGCAGGGGCGGGCATGACGCCTGCGCAGGCTGCGGCAAGCCTTTCGATCTTGCGCGTCCTGCCGGCCTGTCATACGCCAGCTTCGAACAACATTCTCGCCAAGCGATGAGGCGCATCGCTGGAGCCTTGAGGGAGCCGACATGACCATTCGCAACACCCGCACCGGCGGCCAGATCCTGATCGACCAGCTGGTTGCGCAAGGGGTCGAGCGCGTCACCTGCGTGCCGGGCGAGAGCTATCTGGCGGCCCTCGATGCGCTGCATGACAGCCCGATCGACGTCGTGATCTGCCGCGCCGAAGGCGGCGCTGCGATGATGGCGGAGGCCTATGGCAAGCTCACCGGGCGGCCTGGCGTTTGCTTCGTCACCCGCGGCCCCGGCGCGACCAATGCCAGCCATGGCGTCCACATCGCGATGCAGGATTCGACGCCGATGATCTTGTTCGTCGGCCAGGTCGATACCGGCATGCGCGAACGCGAGGCGTTCCAGGAACTCGACTACAAGGCGGTGTTCGGCCCCATGGCGAAATGGGCGGTCGAGATCGATCGTCCCGACCGCATTCCGGAGCTGGTGGCGCGCGCCTTCCGCGTGGCCATGCAGGGCCGGCCCGGTCCCGTGGTGATCGCGCTGCCGGAGAACATGCTGACCGAGACTGCCGCCGTTGCCGATGCCATGCGCATCGAGCCCGCCGTGAGCTGGCCCGCGCCGGCCGACATAGACAAGCTCGGCTCTATGCTCGCGGGCGCCAAGGCGCCGCTCGTCATTCTCGGCGGTTCGCGCTGGACCGATGAGGCAAGCAAGAGCATCGCGCGCTTTGCGGAGCGGTTCGACCTGCCTGTCGCGACCTCGTTCCGCCGGGCCTCGCTGATCGATGCCGATCATTCGCATTATGCCGGCGATCTCGGCATCGGGCCGAGCCCGGGTCTGAAGGCGCGGATCGACAATGCCGACGTAATCCTGCTGATCGGCGGCCGCATGTCGGAGATGCCGTCCTCGTCCTACACGCTGCTCGACATTCCGACGCCGCAGCAGAAGCTGATCCATGTGCATCCGGGCTCGGAAGAACTCGGCCGGGTCTATCAGCCGGCGCTGGCGATCCAGGCGACGCCGGCCGCCTTCGCCGCTGCCGTCGAGACGCTGAAGCCCGCCGGGGCCGTCGCATGGAAGGGCGAGGCGGCGAAGGCGCACGCCGATTATCTCGCCTGGACCGAGAAGGCGCGCGAGCTGCCGGGCACCTTCCAGTACGGCCAGGTCATGACCTGGCTGCGCGACCGCCTGCCCAAGGACGCGATCGTCTGCAACGGCGCCGGCAACTACGCCGGCTGGATCCATCGCCATCATCGCTTCCACAGCTTCGCCGCGCAGCTCGCGCCGACCTCGGGCTCGATGGGCTACGGCGTGCCCGCCGGCGTGTTGGCGAAGCGGCAATACCCGGATCGCATCGTCGTCGCCTTTGCCGGCGACGGTTGCTTCCTGATGAATGGCCAGGAATTCGCCACCGCCGTGCAGTACGATGCGCCCCTGGTCGTCATCATCGTCGACAATTCGCAGTACGGCACCATCCGCATGCATCAGGAGCGCGACTATCCCGGCCGCGTCGTCGGCACCCAGCTCAAGAACCCGGATTTTGCGATGTACGCAAAGGCGTTCGGTGGCCATGGCGAGCGCGTCGAGCGCACCGAAGAGTTTGCGCCGGCCTTCGAGCGGGCGCTCGCCTCGGGCAAGCCGTCGATCCTCCACTGCATCATCGATCCGCGCGCGATCTCGGTCGGCAAGGATTTTGTCCCAGCGGTGAAGGCCTGACGCATGCCGGCCAGCCGTCACGTCGCCATCATCGGTGCCGGCGCGGTCGGCGTGATCAGCGCCATCGAGGCGCTGCGCGAGGGTCATCGCGTCACGCTGATCGACCCGGGCGAGCCCGGCGGCGAACAGGCGGCGAGCTACGGCAATGCCGGCTGGCTGTCGTCGCATTCGGTGATCCCGCCGGCCGAGCCCGGCGTCTGGAAGAAGGTGCCGGGCTATCTCATGGATCCCCTCGGCCCGCTGGCGATCCGCTGGTCTTATTTGCCAAAGGCGCTGCCCTGGCTGATCAAGTACCTGTTGTCGGGCTGGACCGAGGCGCGGATCGAGACCACGGCGTTTGCGCTGCGCGATCTCCTGAAGGATGCGCCGCTGCTGCACAGGAAGCTCGCCGAAGAGGCGGGCGTCCCGGAATTGATCGAGCGCAACGGGGTGATGCACGTGTTCCCCTCGCGCGGCAATTTCGACGGCGATCTCGGCTGGCGCTTGCGCAAGAAGGTCGGCGTCGAATGGCTGGAGCTCAACGCGGACGAGATGCGCCAGCGCGAGCCGGAGCTGCATCCGCGCTACACTTTTGGCGTGGTGGTGGAGGAGGCCGGCCGCTGCCGCAATCCCGGCGCTTATGTCGCAGCGCTCGCCAATCACGCGCTCGCCAGCGGGGCGAAGCACGTGCGGGCCAAGGCGACGGGGCTAAAACTCTCAGGCGACAGGCTCGTCGCTGTCCTCACCGAGACCGGCGAGATTGCCTGCGATGCTGCGGTGGTCGCGGCCGGCGCGAGGTCGAAGCAACTCACCGCGTCGGTCGGCGATCCGCTGCCGCTGGAGACCGAACGCGGCTACCACGTCATGATCGAGAATCCAGAATCGGGCCCGCGCAGCTCGATGATGGCGTCGGATGCCAAGATGGTGGTGAACTGGACCGACAAGGGCCTGCGCGCCGCCGGCACGGTCGAGATCGCCGGCCTCGAGGCCGCGCCGAACTGGAAGCGCGCCGAGATCCTGCGTAACCACCTCATCAGCATGTTTCCCAAGCTGCCCAAGGACATCCCGACCTCGCGCATCAAGACATGGTTCGGTCATCGCCCGAGCATGCCTGACGGGCGGCCCTGCATCGGCTATGCGCGGGCCTCGCGCGACATCGTCTATGCTTTCGGCCACGGCCATGTCGGGCTGGTCGGCTCGGCGCGAACAGGGCGTCTCGTCGCTCAGCTCCTGAGCGGCAAGCAGCCGGAGATTCCGCTCGGCCCCTTCGCACCCGATCGCTTCCTCTGAGATCCCAGCCATGAGCACCGCAGCTGCCCCGTCCTCCCGCATCGCCCGTGGCGGCAAGGCCATCTACGGCGCGCCGCTCGGCATCCTGATGCTGGAGGCACGCTTCCCCCGCATTCCCGGCGACATGGGCAACGGCACGACCTGGCCGTTCCCGGTGCTCTATCGCGTCGTCAGTGGCGCTTCGCCGGAGAAGGTGGTGCTGAAGGGCGCGGCCGGCCTGCTGCCCGACTTCATCGACGCGGCCAAGGATCTGGTACGGCTCGGGGCCGAGGCCATCACCACCAATTGCGGCTTTCTCTCGCTGTTCCAGAAGCAGATCGCAGCCGCCGTCGGCGTGCCGGTCGCGACCTCGTCGCTGATGCAGGTGCCGTGGGTGCAGGCGACCTTGCCGCCGGGCAAGCGCGTCGGTCTCGTCACGGTGTCGGGCTCGACGCTGTCGCCGGCCCATCTGGAAGGCGCCGGCGTGCCGCTCGACACGCCGCTGGTCGGCACCGAGAACGGCAAGGAGTTCTTTCGCGTCCTGATCAAGGCCGAGAAGGACGACATGGACGTCGCGCAAGCCGAGCGCGACGTGGTCGAGGCCGGCAAGCAGCTCGTCGCGAAAAACCCCGACGTCGGCGCCATCGTGCTCGAATGCACCAACATGCCGCCCTATGCCGCCGCGCTTCAGGCCGAGGTCGGGCTGCCCGTCTACGACATCTATTCCATGATCACCTGGTTTCATGCCGGGCTGCGCCCCCGCGTCTTTGCTTGAGGCTGCTGTCGCAAAGCTCTGAACAAGCGTGGCTCATGTCTTGTTTGCATTGCCATTGCTTCCGCAGGCCCGGTATAAAATGCAGTCTATGAAGAGCAATCTGGAACTGGCATCGGACAGCATCGTCGATCGGGTCTATGAACAGCTCAAGGCGATGGCCGTGAGCTACGCGTTCAAGCCGGGCGAACGGCTCAACGAGGGCGAGCTGGCCAAACGCCTCGGCGTCAGCCGGACTCCGCTGCGCGAGGCGCTGAACCGCCTCAATACCGAAGGCTTCCTGCGCTTCATGCCGGGCAAGGGCTTCTTCTGCCGCGAGCTCGACGCCCACGAGATCTTTGACCTTTACGAGCTGCGCAAGTCGATCGAGGTCGCCTCGATCCGCCTCGCCATCAAGCGCGCGAAGGACGAAGACATCGATGCGCTGCTGAAATTCCTCGATGCCACCGGCCCCGATCCCGGCGAGCGCTCCTCCCAGGAGCTGGTCGAGCTCGATGAGACCTTTCACGAGCGGCTGATGGCGATGTCCGACAATGCCGAGATGCTGCGTGTGCTGCGCAACGTCAACGCCCGCATCCGCTTCGTGCGGTGGATCGACATGGACAGCGTCAACCGGTCCAACACGCAAGGCGAGCACCGCGCCGTCACCGAGGGCCTGAAGGCGCGCGATGAGGGGACTTGCGTCGCCGTGCTGGAAAGACACATCGATCGTCGCCTCGACCGCATCACCGCCGCGATCAAGGAAGGCTACGCGCAAATCTACATGCCGGCCGCGACGCGGTCGGCGACGAACTGACGCCCAGGCGGCGTCCTATTTCAGGAGGCGCAAGCATGAAGCTCAAGGACAAGGTCGCCGCCATCACCGGCGCCGCACGCGGCATCGGCAAGGCTTGCGCGAAGAGGTTCCTGGACGACGGCGTCAAGGTCGTGATCTCGGATGTCGATGCCGAGGGCCTCGCGGCGACCGCGGCCGAGCTCGGCCGGCCGGATGCCCTGCGCACGATCGTCGGCAATGTCGCCAAGCGCACTGACGTGGATCAGCTCGTCGCAACCGCGGTGAAGGAGTTCGGCCGGCTCGACATCATGGTCAACAATGCCGGCGTCGCCCGCAACCGGGACTTCCTCGAGATTTCGGAACAGGAGTTCGACGAGATCATCGGCATCAATCTGAAGGGCGCGTTCTTCGGCGTGCAGGCCGCAGCCAGACAGATGATCGCGCAGGGCGGCGGCGGTGTCATCATCAACATGTCCTCGGTGAACGCGCTGCTGGCGATCCCGGCGCTTGCGACCTACGCGATGTCCAAGGGCGGCATGAAGCAGCTCACCTCGGTCGCTGCCGTCGCGCTCGCTCCGCACAACATTCGCGTAGTCGCGGTCGGGCCGGGGACGATCCTGACCGACATGGTGGCGTCCTCCATCTACACATCGGAGGATGCCCGCAAGACCGTGATGTCGCGCACGCCTGCGGGGCGCGGCGGCGAGCCGAGCGAGGTCGCCTCCGTCGTGGCGTTCTTGGCCAGCGACGATGCGTCCTACATCACCGGGCAGACGATCTATCCCGACGGCGGCCGGCTGATCCTGAACTACACGGTGCCGGTGAAGGAGAAGTAGGGTAACGAAGTCGCCCCGCACTCGCTGTCATCGCCCGCGAAGGCGGGCGATCCAGTACTCCGAGACAGCAGTGATGGAACGGATGGGCCGCGGCGTACTGGATGCCCCGCCTGCGCGGGGCATGACACCCGTTGCGAGGCGAGCAGTTTGCATTTCACTCCGCCGCCACCGTCATCCCGTAACCCAGCCGCTTCGAAATGCCGCCGGCGCAATCGCGCAGGGCATGGGCGATCGGGCTGTCCCAGCGCGCGTCGAATGTGCCTTCCGGTCCCATCGCGGTGATGACCAGTGCGACATGGCCGGAATGGTCGAATACGGGCGCGGAGAACGCGTTGACGCCGGGCAGGGGATCGCCGAGCGCACGGGCGAGGCCGTGCTTGCGCACCTCAGTGAGCATCTCCGTGACCTTCGCGCCCTTCACCGCGCGCTTCGGGTTGTAGCCGACGCCGTGACGGTCGAGCCCGCTTTCGAGCGCGGCACTGATCGTCTTCTCCGGCAGGAACGCTGCGAAGGCGCGGCCTGTCGCCGTCTCCAGCAGCGCCATCACCGAGCCGGCGCGCATCACGATGTGGACCGGCTGTGCCGGCTCTTCGAGCTGCACCACGGTCGGTCCGTGCGTGCCCCAGACCGCGAGCGAGACGGCGTGGCCGATCTGGCTTGCCAGCGCGGCGATCTTGGGACGCGCGACACGCACGCCGGAGAGGCGGCGCAGGCTGATCAGGCCGAGCTCCAGCGCCAGCACGCCAATCTCGTAGCGGCCGGTGCTCTCGTCCTGCTCGATCAGGCCGATGCGCGAGAAGCTGGCGAGATAGGGATGCGCCTTGGCCGGGGTCATGCCGGCTTCGCGCGCGAGATCGCGCAGCATCATCGGCTCGCCGCTCCTGGCGAGCGCGCGGAGCAATTCGCCGCCGACCTCGATCGACTGGATGCCGCGGCTTTCCCTCTTCATGCGTCTCCTGGCGTGGCTTACGCCGCGTTGCGCTTTTCGGCGCTGTCGGCAAGGTGTCTGCCGGCAATGTAGCCGAAGGTCAGCGCCGGCCCAAGCGTGATGCCGGCCCCGGGATAATTGCCGCCCATGATGCTCGCCATGTCGTTGCCGGCGGCATAGAGGCCGGGAATGACCTTGCCTTCGGCATCGAGCGCGCGGGCGTTCTCGTCGGTGACGATGCCGGCATAGGTGCCGAGATCGCCGATCACCATCTTGATGGCGTAGAACGGACCGTCCTCGATCGGCGCGACGCAAGGGTTGGGGCCGTGCATCGCGTCGCCCTGATAGCGGTTATAGGCCTTCGAGCCCTTGCCGAAGGCAGCGTCGTGGCCGAGCGGCGCGGTCGCGTTGAACTGCCTGACCGTGTCGGTGAAAGCCTGCGCATCGATGCCGGCCTTTGCAGCAAGCGCTTCCAGCGTGTCGCCGCGCATGAGATAGCCGGTGTTCAAGTGGTGGCCGAGCGGCATCGGGAAGGGCGGCACGCAGCCGAGGCCATATTTGCGCAGCGTCTTGTGATCGCAGATGAGATAGGCCGCGATCTCGTCGCCGGGCTTGGCGGCCTTGACCATGGCCTGGACGAAGTCGTGGTAGGAATTGCCCTCATTGGCGAAGCGCCTGCCGTCGCGCATCACCGCGATCACGCCCGGTTTTGCGCGATCGATGAAATGCGGCATCACGCCTTTGGAGCCGTCCTTCCGCGTGGTCAGAGACACCGGCACCCACGCTGCCGCATTGGGCAGGCGGTCCTCGATGCGGCCGCCGGCGCTTTCCGCAAGGCGCAACCCGTCGCCGGTATTGCCGGTCGGCCCCGGCGAATAGTGTTCATTGCCGGCCGGCGCGTGCGGAAACATCTTCTTGCGTCGCTCGACGTCATGGGGAAAGCCGCCGCAGGCGAGCACGACGCCCTGGCGCGCGCGAACGCGCACGTCGCGTCCCTCGCGCGACACGATCGCGCCGGTCACAGTCCCGTTCTCGACGGTCAGCTCGCGCACCGGCGAGGACAGCCACATCGGAATCTTCAGATCTAGCGCCGACTTTGCTAGGCGCCCCGCCAGCGCATTGCCATTGGTGAGCGTCATGCCGCGGCCGTAGCGCAGCACGTCCATGAAATGCCGCGACAGGCGCTTGGCGACGTACACGGCCGAAGTCAGCGACTTCGTCACCCGCATGAAGTGGATGATCTCCTTGCCGCTCCCCAGCATCATACCGAACACGGTGAGCTCCGGCAGCGGCATGCCCAGCGTCTTGATACGGTCGCCGAGCTCGCGGCCGTCGAACGGCCGCGTCACCATGGAGCGGCCGCCCTGTGCGCCGCCGGGCGCCTCGGCGTGATAGTCGGGAAACACCAGCGGCATGTCGAAGCGAAGCGCCGTCTTGCTGGTGAAGAAATCGACCGCCTCTGGCCCGGCCGAAAGAAATGCATCGACGCGTGCCGCATCAAAATTGTTGCCGGCCTCGTGCCGCAGATAGGTGCGGGCCTGTTCAGGCGTTTCCTCGATGCCGTAGGCCTTTGCCAGCGACGTACCGGGAATCCACAGCCAGCCGCCGGAGCGGGCGGTGGTGCCGCCGAAGCGCGGCTCCTTCTCCACGATCAGGACGTCGAGGCCGCGATGGCGCGCGGTGATCGCGGCCGACATGCCGGAGCAACCCGATCCGGCCACGAGCACGTCGCACTCGTAAGTCTCAATTGCGCTATGCTCGCTGCCGGTCATCGCTCACCTCACTTCTTCAAGAGCGGGCATTTGGATTCGGAGACCGGGCGGAAGGCGTCCTCACCCTTCACCGTCTTGACGATCTCCAGATAGTCCCACGGCTCTTTCGACTGCTCCGGCTTCTTCACCTTGGCAAGATACATGTCGCGGATGACGCGGCCGTCCTCGCGCAACTTGCCGCCATGGACGAATGTATCCTCGATCGGCAGCTCGCGCATCTTGGCCATCACCTTGGCGGACTCGTCGGTGCCGGCGGCCTTGATGGCCTTGAGATAATGCAGCACCGAACCGTAGACGCCGGTCTGGATCATGGTGGGCATCACCTTGGTGCGCTCGTAGAACTTCTTCGACCAGGCGCGCGTGGCTTCGTCCATGTTCCAGTAGGACGCCGTCGTCATGTAGGTGCCCTGCGCGGCCTTGAGGCCGATCGCGTGCACGTCGGTGTCGAACATCAACAGGCCGACCAGCTTCTGGCCGCCCTGGACCAAGCCGAACTCGCCGGACTGCTTGATGGCATTGTCGGTGTCCTGGCCGGCATTGGCGAAGGCGACCACGTCCGATTTCGAGCTCTGCGCCTGCAGCGCGAAGGACGAGAAGTCCGCGGTGTTGGTCGGATGCTTGACGCCGCCGAGCACCTTTCCGCCCATCTCGTTGATGAAGCGGGTGGCGTCCTTCTCGAGCTGCTGGCCGAAGGCGTAGTCGGCGGTGATGAAGTACCAGGACTTGCCGCCTTCCTTGATCACGGCGGAGGCCGTCACCTTCGACAGCGCATAGGTGTCGTAGGTGAAATGCACGGTGTTGGGGCTGCACAGCTCGTCGGTCAGCGAGCTTGCGCCGGGGCCGGACAGCAGCGCGACCTTGCCGCGCTCGCGGACCATGTTGTGCACGGCGATCGCGATGCCGGAATTAGGGATGTCCACGACGGCGTCGACCTTGCCGTTGTCGAACCAGCCGCGCACGATCTGTACGCCGACGTCGGTCTTCATCTGGTGGTCGGCGCTGATGATCTCGATCGGCTTGCCGAGCACGGTCGGCCCGAATTCCTCCACCGCCATCTTCGCGGCTTCGACCGAGCCCGGCCCTGAGTTGTCGCGGCCCCAGCTGGACAGATCCGTCAGCACGCCGATCCGCACGGCGTCGTCGGAGACTTGCGCGGTTGCCGCTGAAGTCATGGCTGCCGAAGTCATCGCCGTGAGCATGGCGCAGGCCAGAAGCCCTTTCATTGTCGTTCCCTCTCTTATTGGCCGCTTGGCGCGGCGGGTTGTTCTCGCGTTAGTTAGATACTAGCAAATGAATTTGTCAATGGCGAACGGTGAGTTCCCTGCTTGGCGCATCCAGCTTCGCGTCTCCCGGGGCAGCGCAGCGGGTAGCGGTGCGGCTGCAGAGCCGGGCCAGCGGGCTGCGCCTTCGCTGCAACATGAGGTCCGGCTCCGCAGCGCATCACTCCGTGCTGCGCTGCCTCCGCCCACGAGAGCGACGATGCTCGGCGGGCTAGCTCCGGACCCGGCGGCCTGAAATTTTTTTTGGCCCGCCCCTTGAAAGCCATTCCTGATTTTCTAAGTCGTTTTTCGCCGCGAGAGCGGTGTGTCGGATGCCTGACCGGGTCCGGCACGGGCGCCGGGCTGGCCTTTCGGACCTGTCTGAAATCCCGCCTTGCGCTCCTTCGTATCCATCTTGCTCTTTGGAGGACTTGGTTATGAGGACCAGTTTTGACTTCGCGCCCCTGTGGCGTTCCACCATCGGCTTTGACCACCTGGCCGACCTCGTCGACAGCACGCTGCGCCAGACGACCGAGGACAACTATCCCCCCTACAACATCGAGCGTTCCGGCGAAGACCATTACCGGATCAGCCTTGCCGTGGCGGGGTTCGGCGCCAACGACATCACCGTGACGGCCGAACAGAACGCGCTCACCATCGAGGGCAAGAAGCCCGAGACGGCTGCGCGCGAATACCTGTACCAGGGCATCGCCGCGCGCCCGTTCCGGCGCGTGTTCAACCTCGCCGACTATGTCCAGGTGAAGCAGGCCTCGTTCCAGGATGGGCTGTTGATCATCGACCTCGTCCGTGAGATTCCGGAAGCGATGAAGCCGCGCCGGATTCCGATCGCGGGCGCCACTCCTGCGGCATCGCAGATCGAGCAGAAGAAAGCAGCCTAGACGCTCGATCGAACCAGTGGCGGGAACGCGGAACGCCGATGTGCGTCCGCGCTCCCCGATGCATGGAGGAGAGGACAATGGGTTTTCGTGATCTCATTCCCTGGTCAGGGAAACAGGAGCTCGCGCCTGCGCGCGACAATTTCGATCCCTTCCTGACGCTTCATCGCGAGATGAACCGTCTGTTCGATGACGTCTTCCGCGGCTTCGGCGCGTCCAGCCTGTCGCCGCTGATGGAGGGCCGCTTCGGCTGGCCGAAGGTCGAGCTCAGCGAGACCGACAAGGCGCTGACGGTCTCGGCCGAGCTGCCCGGAATGACGGAGAAGGACGTTCAGGTCGAGATCGCCAATGGCGTCTTGACCCTGCGCGGCGAGAAAAAAGCCGAGCGCAACGGAGAAGGCAGATACTTCACCGAGCGCTATTACGGTGCGTTCGAGCGGCAGATCCCGCTGGAAGGCGTCGAGGAAGACAAGGCCGAGGCATCGTTCAGGAATGGCGTCCTGGCGGTGTCGCTGCCGAAGTCGGAGAAGGAACGCGAAGGCGTCAAGCGCATCGCGATCAACACGCACTGACATCAAGCGGGACGGCGGCGGTCGGCGCCGCCGTCCATCGTCCACAAATCGATCCCTTGGAAAGGAGCATGAGGGAGGCACGACCGATGACCAACGTGAACACCAATGCCGGTACTCTCAACCCGCTGTTTCATCCCGCTGCCCATTACGATTCGCCCGCCGACGTCCTGAACGCGGAGGAGCTCTCCGCGCCGGAAAAGCGTATCATCCTGTCGTCCTGGGCGTCTGACATGTATGCGGTCGAATCCTGTCCGGCGCTGCGCGAGATACCGGGCATGAACCACACCATCCGGCTTGCCGATGTCCTGGCGGCGTTGCGCAAGCTCGACGGCGACAATGACAATGACGATCCGCCACGCGGGGGCGGCGTCCCGATGCGGCTGCGGCGGCCCTGGGCCGCCGCGGAGAGGCGGGCCGCATGATCTTCACCCAGACCGTCCTGGCGCTCGTGCTGCTCGGCCAGGCCTCGGCGGCGCTCGCACTTCCTTATCTCGTCATGCACGGCCTCGTCGCCGCACCGCGTGACTGAGGCCTCGAAGTCTCTCACATCCCCGGTTCAGTGGCAGGTGATCAAGATGAATGTCGTGCGTTTGCTTTCGCTGGCATTGCTGGTGCTCGCGCTTATGGCACCGCAGCCGGCCGCTGGCCAAATTCCAGACCTGAAGACAGGCGGCCCGGTGCCGACCCTGGCGCCATTGGTGCGCCAGGTGACGCCCGCCGTCGTCAACATCTCCGTGCATGGCCGCGTGCGCGAGGACAATCCGCTCTATCGCGACCCGCTCTTCCGCGAATTCTTCGACGTTCCTCGCCAGATCGAGAAGGAGGTCAACGCGACCGGTTCCGGCGTCATCGTCGACGCCCAGCGTGGCTATGTCCTGACCAACAATCACGTCGTCGAAGGCACTTCCGCCGTTCAGATCACCAGCAAGGACGGCCGGCAATTTTCGGCCAAGGTCATCGGCCGCGATCCACCGACTGACATTGCTGTGCTCCAGATCCAGAACCCATCCGGGCTCAAGGCGCTTGCCTTCGGCGACAGCGACGGCCTCGACGTCGGCGATTTCGTGCTGGCGATCGGCAACCCTTTCGGCCTCGGCCAGACCGTGACATCAGGCCTCGTCAGTGCGCTTGGCCGGACCGGCCTCGGCAAGCAGGGCTATGAAGATTTCATCCAGACCGATGCTGCGATCAATCCGGGCAATTCCGGCGGGGCGCTGGTCAGCCTGCGCGGCGAACTGGTCGGCATCAACTCGGCCATCATCTCGCCTGCCGGCGGCAATGTCGGCATCGGCTTTGCGATTCCGGTCAATATGGCACGGAAGGTCATGGAGCAGATCGTCGCCAAGGGCCGGGTCGAGCGCGGCCGCATCGGCGTCTCCCTGAAGGACCTGCATCCATCGGTCAACAAGGGATTGAACCAGGGTGCCGTCATCGCGGAGATCGCGGCGGATTCACCCGCGGAGCAGGCAGGACTGCGCAAGGGCGATATCATCACCCGGGCTGACGACCGCCCGATCCGCACCGCCGCCCAGCTCCGCAACACGATCGGCCTAGCGCGCATCGGCGAGGAAGTGAAGCTCACCTTGTTGCGCAATGGCACACCGCTCGCGGCCGTGGTGAGAGTAGCGCCCACGCCCGAAGCGAGCAGCGCCGCCGCCGGCGGCAATCGCTTGGTCCGCTAGCGGTTTGCGCCGCGTGGTGATCCAGGTCGCCAAGGAGGAGTCCACTCATCGAAGTTCCACCGGCCGATTGCCCCGCGTTCGGCCATATCCAAACGTTCTGCCGCCATATTTGAGCGGGAGTGATCCACCTGAGGGAGGCACTCCGATGACCAAGGCTTTGATCACCGCCATTGCAATGCTGGCATTTGTGCCGGCGAGTGCGCTTGCGCAGGAGCGCGCGGGCTCGGCAGCGCTCGGTGCCTTGTCAGGCGCGGTCGTACTGGGTCCGGTCGGAGCCGTCGCCGGAGCCTTGGTCGGCTACACTGCCGGACCCTCGATCGCCCGGTCCTGGGGCCTGAAGGGCTCGCAATCGGCAAGACACCGGCAGCCGCCCCGTCGCGCGGCCGCAACCCGCGTCCCGCCGCGCACGCGCGAGGCGATGAATGCCAACGGCCAGATGCGAGCTGCCGGCAATCCGCCGCCGGTTCAGGCCGCGCCCGTCCAAGCCGCGCCTGCGGCGCCCGTGCAAGTCGCAACGCCGCCCGTTCAGGGCTTCGACTGAGGCCTCAGGGCTGTCCGAGGATCTTCTTCGCGGCGCGCAGATGCGGCTTGTCGATCATCTGGCCGTCGAGCCGGAGCGTGCCGGAATTGGGATTGCTCGCGAAGGCCGCAATGACCTTCTCCGCCCATATGCGTTCGGCTTGCGTCGGCGCAAACGCGGCGTTGACGACGTCGACATGCTTGGGATGGATCAGCGCCTTCGCCGAAAAGCCGTCGCGCCGGGCGGCGCGCGTTTCAGCCTCTAGGCCCGCGAGATTGTCGATGTCGGTATAGACCGTGTCGATCGGCGCGACCTCGGCGGCGGCCGCCGCCATCAGGCAGAGATCACGCGCGAGGCGGTAAGGACTGTGGAACACGCCGCCCGAGGATTTTTCGGTGGCGCCGAGCGAGGCCGAGAGGTCTTCCGCGCCCCACATCAGGCCGGCGAGGCGAGGAGAGCAGTTCTTGTAGCTGCCGAGGCCGAAGATCGAGCCGGCGGTCTCCGTCGCGACGCAGATGATGCGCGTGGTGCCGACGGCAATGCCGGATGCCGCCTCGAACGCTTCGAGCCAGGCTGCCACCTGCCGCACGTCGTCGCCGCCTTGCGATTTCGGCAAGACGATGCCGTCGGGCTTGCCCGGCATCACGGCGGCCAGGTCGGCGAGCGTCATCCCGGTGTCGAGCGCGTTGACGCGGACATAGAGCTTGTGCGGGCCGCGGGTGCCCTTCAACATCGCCAGCGTCAGCGAACGCGCCTCGGGCTTTTTCTCCGTGACCACGGAATCCTCGAGATCGATGATCAGCGCGTCGGCCTTGCCTTCGCGCGCCTTATCGAATTTGCGCGGGGAATCGCCCGGCACGAACAGCATCGAACGCATCAGACGGGCCTCTTGTGCATCATCGCCATGCGCCGGCATCTGCCGACGATCTCGTCGTTCTGGTTGAGGGCGTGGTGCTCGAACTCGACGATGCCTGCTTTGGGCCGCGATTTCGATTCCCGCAACGAAAGCACCTTCGTCGTCGCCCGCAACGTGTCGCCATGGAAGACCGGCTTCGGAAAGGTGACGTCGGTCATGCCGAGATTGGCAACGGTCGTCCCCAGGGTCGTATCATAGACCGTCATCCCGATCATGATGCCGAGGGTGTAAAGGCTGTTGAAAATGCGCTGGCCGAATTCGGTCTTTTCGGAGAAATGGGCGTCGATGTGCAGCGGCTGCGGATTGAGCGTGAGCAGGCTGAACAGGGTGTTGTCCATCTCCGTGACGGTCCGGGTCAGCGGATGCCTGAACTCCTGGCCCACCGAAAAGTCCTCGAAGTAAAGTCCGGCCATCGCGGTTTCCTCCCTGCGAAATAACGGCGCGCTCTTCGCGTCGCGCCGCATGACCCTATGCATGCTACACACAGTCGAGGGACAAATTCACGTATCTGTACCCGGTTTTTCAAGTTAAGAACGCGGAGAGAGGGTACGTCCGGGCGCAGCAATCGGCCACGGCCTTTGAGTGGGAAACGCGAGAGGAGGGAGATTGCGCGGTCGCGGCTCCCGACAAAGGAGGTCACGGACATGGATTTCGCGCTCACCGATCAGCAGGAAGCCATTCGCGACGCCATCGCCAAGATCTGCGAGGGCTTTCCCGATGCGTACTGGCTGAAGAAGGATCACGACGGCGGCTTCCCGCATGACTTCCACAAGGCGCTGGCCGATGCGGGCTGGCTCGGCATCTGCGTGCCGGAGGAATATGGCGGCTCGGGGCTCGGCATCACGGAAGCTGCGATCATGATGCGCACCATCGCGGAGTCCGGCGCCGGCATGTCCGGTGCCTCCGCGGTGCACATCAACGTGTTCGGGCTCAATCCGGTGGTCGTGTTCGGCACCGAAGAGCAGCGCAGGCGGATGCTGCCGCCGATGGTCGAGGGCCGCGAGAAGGCGTGCTTCGCCGTCACCGAGCCCAACACCGGCCTCAATACCACCCAGCTCAAGACCCGCGCGGTCGCCAAGAACGACCGCTACATCGTCAACGGCCAGAAGGTGTGGATCTCGACCGCGCAGGTCGCGCACAAGATCCTGCTGCTGGCGCGCACGACGCCGCTGGAAGAGGTGCGCTCGCCGACCCACGGGCTCAGCCTGTTCTACACCGATTTCGACCGCAACAGGATCAAGGTCCACGAGATCGAGAAGATGGGCCGCAAGATCGTCGATTCCAACGAGCTGTTCTTCGAGGACTTCGAGATTCCGATGGAGGACCGGATCGGCGAGGAAGGCAAGGGCTTCGAATACATCCTCGAAGGCATGAACCCGGAGCGCATTCTGATCGCCGCGGAGGCTGTTGGGCTCGGCAAGCTCGCGCTGTCGCGCGCGACCGAATATGCCAAGACACGCGTGGTGTTTAACCGGCCGATCGGCAAGAACCAGGGCATCCAGCATCCGCTCGCGGTGAACTGGGTCGAGCTCGAGGCCGCCTGGCTGATGGTGATGTCGGCGGCCTGGCAATACGACAAGGGCATGCCGTGCGGCGCGGCGGCCAATGCCGCGAAATATCTCGCGGGCGAGGCCGGCTTCTCCGCCTGCGAGCAGGCGGTGATGACCCATGGCGGCTTCGGCTACGCCAAGGAATTCCACGTCGAGCGCTATCTGCGCGAGGTGCTGATCCCGCGCATCGCGCCGGTCAGCCCGCAGCTTGCGCTCAGCTTCATCGCAGAAAAGGTGCTGGGGCTCGCGAAGTCGTATTGAACGGCTGTTCCGAGCCAGCCGACAAGGCCGTTCTATTCGGCGGCAATCCGTTCCATCGCCATGGCACGAAGCCGGGCGCGCTGGATCTTGACGCCGTTGGCGCTGTCGGTGACCGGAAAGGCGTCCACGACATAGATCCGCGCCGGCACCTTGTAGCCGGCGAGTCGCTCACGCAGATGGGCGGTCAGCGCTTCCTGCCGCGGCGGCTCTCCGGCCGCGATCACGAAGGCAACGCAGCGCGCCTGACCCTTGAAATCGACCGCTACGACCTGGGCATCGGCAACGCCGGCGCAGGATTTGAGCTCGTCCTCGATTTCGCCGGGCGCGACCAGGAAGCCGCCGAGCCGCATTGCATCGCCGGCGCGGGTCTCGTACACGAACGAGCCATCGCCGCGAACCCGGCCGATGTCGCCGGTGCGAAAGAACCCGTCGGCGGTGAGCGCCTCGCGCGTCGCCTCGGGATTGCTAAAATAGCCGAGGAAGCGTGACGGTGCGCTGATCTCGATCTCGCCCGAGACGCCGCTGGCCGCCAGCTCGCCGGTCTCGACATCGCGGATGCGGACTTTCGCGTCCGGCGACATCGGCCAACCGCCACCTTCGATGCGGTCGGCAAAGGCGTCGCTGCTACGGCTGATCGAGAACAGCGCCTGCACCTCGCTCGAACCGTAGAGGCCGAACAGCTTCATGCCGCGCGCCTCCGCCTCCACGGCCAGCTCGCGCCAGCCGGGTTGGAACGCAGCGAAGCCGCAGACTTGGAGCTTAGGAAACGGATGTGGCGCGTCGGTGAGCGCGAGGATGCGGCGGAACATCTCGTCCGAGCCGAAGGAATGCGTGATCCCATGCTCGCTGAGGATCTTCAGCGCCGGCGCTGCTTCGAAAGCGTCGAGGACATGGATGGTCGCGCGCGCCGCGATGAAACCGAGCAGGCTCGTCATGCCAAACGTGCCGCAGAACGGCAGCATGGCCAGCAGCGAATGGCGTTGCGGGTCAAGCTCAAGCGCTCGGGCGACGGAAACAGCGTGGGTGGCCAGCGTCCGCTGCGAATGCGCGACGAGCTTCGGCCCTTTTGTCGTGCCCGACGTGGTGTAGAGCAGGACCGGCAGGTCGACATCCTCCTGGGCCGGCGGGGCGGGCGGATAGGACCGGTCGAAGGCATCGAACCGAACACAGGGCCAGTGGGCGGGCATCGCATCCGCACCGATCACCGCGAGCTGTCGCAGTGCGGGCACCTCGTCCTTGGCAACGTCGCCCAGAATGGCAGCAAACTCGATCGAACGGAACGCGGCCTCGACCACCATCAGCTTGGCACCGCAGACACGAAGCAGGTGCGCGACTTCCGCGCTGCGGTAGCGCGTATTGACGGCGCCGACGACCGCGCCGAGGCGGGCGGCGGCGAACAGCAGCGCAATCCATTCGATCCGGTTGACCAGCCAGACCGCGACGACGTCGCCCTTGCCGACGCCCTGCGC
The DNA here is from genome assembly GCF_000296215.2 of Bradyrhizobium sp. CCGE-LA001. Classification (NCBI taxonomy): domain Bacteria; kingdom Pseudomonadati; phylum Pseudomonadota; class Alphaproteobacteria; order Hyphomicrobiales; family Nitrobacteraceae; genus Bradyrhizobium; species Bradyrhizobium sp. CCGE-LA001. The sequence continues at coordinate 1,914,519 of NZ_CP013949.1, forward strand.
GGCGAGCCAGGCCGCGGTCTGCTCCACCTTGCTCGAAAATTCCACCCGCGAGACCGCAGTGCCGTCGAACAGGAACGCGGGGGCGGCGGCAGGCTCCGTGCCGATCAGCGAGTGAAGCGAAAATGGATTGGCGCTCATGGCAATCGGACTAACCGGATCGCGCATGCCTGTCTACTTGGTGCCGAACATCCGGTCGCCGGCATCACCCAGGCCCGGCACGATGTAGCCGTGGTCGTTGAGCCGCTCATCGATCGCGGCGGTCCATACCGGCACGTCCGGATGCTCACTTTGGAACTGCGCGATGCCCTCGGGCGCGGCCAGAAGGCAGACGAAGCGGATGTCGCGTGCACCCCGTGCCTTGAGCAGGGAAGCGCCGGCGCAGGCCGAGTTGCCGGTCGCGAGCATCGGGTCCATCAGGATCACGGTGCGGTCGGACAAGTCCTGCGGCGCCTTGAAGTAATATTCCACGGCCTGCAACGTCTCGGGGTCGCGGTAGAGCCCGATATGGGCGATGCGCGCCGACGGCATCAGCGCCAGCATGCCGTCGAGAAAGCCGACACCGGCGCGCAGGATCGGCGCCAGCGTGAGCTTCTTGCCGGCGATCTTGGGCGCCTGCATCGGCGCGATCGGCGTTTCGATGTCCACCAGCTCCAGCGGCAGGTCGCGCGTCACCTCGTAACCCAGCAGCATCCCGATCTCGTTCAGGATCTCGCGAAAGCTCTTGGTCGAGCGGTCCTTCTCCCGCATCAGCGAGAGCTTGTGCTGGACCAGGGGATGGGCGACGACGTTGACGTTGCTGGTGCTCATGAAACCGCTCTACACGGTTCCGTGAAATTGCGCCAGATCGGCGGCGTTTTTTCCGCGGGATATGCCGCCTCAACCGGGCATCGCGACCGCGCTGGGCGCCCGGTTGCTCGCCTCGTAGGCAGCCATGAGGTCGCCGCGGCAGAGCTGGTGCGGCTGATCGCGGCGGAGCGGAAAGAAACTTAGACGCCGAGCCCGCGCGCGACGAGCGTGATCACGACCGTCAGGATGGCGCCCCAGACCATGCTCAGCGTCATGGTCAGGACGGTCGTGGTGACCACGTGCTCGAGATTTCCTTTCAGGAGCTGCACGCTACTTGTCCGCACGCGGCGCGCCGAGGCGCATGCCGAGCAGCAATGCACCTGCCAGCGCAACCAGGATGGCGATCTTGATCTCGATCATGTCCGCGACCTCATGATCATGCGCGCGAGCAGCCGCCTCGCTCCGACCCAGAGCCCGGCGCTGTTGCGTCCGATGAAGAACGCGGGAATGGCGGCGCGGCGGACCTCGGGGTCGAGCGGCTTGAGCGTCGCCGATGGCGACCTTGGCCCGGACCGGCGGTGCGCAGCTTGAAGAGCGATCGCGGCCATGGCGGCCTCCTCACACATCTGCAAGGTCATGGTGGCCTCTCTGCCGGTCAGGTTTGGAGCCGCCAGACATGGATCGCGGTCTTGAGCGCGATCAGTGCGGTGAGCACGCTGCCCATCGAGAGCAAGGTCAGCGCTTGCAGCGCGATACGCTGGAGCCCCGCCTTGTATACCTCCGACATGCGCGCCGGGCGTTCGGCCTGGAAGGGCCGGTCAATGTCATGTGTCAGGATCGACATTGTGGGAGTCCTCGTTCCTGGTGCGGCGCGACCGCCGCTCCAACCAGCCACTCATGATGTCCATGGCTGCGTAGGATTGCGAGATGGACGCCGGGGCGCCGGTATAGGAATGTCATAAAGATGCAGACGCTCGCGATGGCAGTCCCCTGAAGAGATCGGGGCGCTGCTTCGGCCGAACGGCCGTAGACGGCGCCGGATCGGACTGCGCAAGCCCGATCGCCGCCGCGAAGGCGAGCCGCAGTCGCGGCTCCTCGATCTGCTTGCAAAAGCATTCCAGCGTTGCATCCGCGCCCTGGAGCTGCCCGCCGATGGCCGCGCAGAGCCGCGAGCTGGTTCGCCGGAAGAAGTGGAGCGTGTCGTCGGCGCTTCGCCGCCCGCCGAGGCGGTCGAGCTCCGCCGCGATTGCTGCAATGTTGAGCCTGTCGGCCTGATCCAGCGTCACGGCAAAGCGCAGCAGTGCCAGCTGCCAGGCGCGGAGCAGCCTGTGGGATTCGTCGGTCGATGTCGGCATGGGATGTCCTGAGAGCCTTGACGCGTCAGGCCCCGACGCCGTCGATCCGTTCTTCGTCGGCGATCGCAGCGAAGGCGCGTACCACCTCCCTCTGCGCGGTGGCGTCCAGCGGCACGATCGGAAGCCGGGTCGCGGCGGACATCAGGCCAAGCACGCTCAGGGCGTATTTGAGGGCCGCCGGGCTTTCCCGGGACAGGCAGCCGATCAGAGGCATCAGCCGCTTGTCGAGATATCGCGCCGATTGCATGCGGCCCTGCCTGATCTGCGAGAAGATCGTGCGGCAGAGATCCGGCGCGATGTTGGCGACCTCCGAGATCGCGCCATCGCCACCGTCCGCCATGAAGCCGAAGGCGGTGGTGTCGTCGCCGGACAGAATGCGAAAATTGGCCGGCAGGTGCCGGGCAAGGCGCATCGGCCGGATCATGTCGCCGCTGCCGTCACATAGGCCGACGAATTGGCGGGACTCGACCAGACGCAGCAGCGTCTCGTCGGCGAGCGGCCGCAGCGTGCGGGAGGGAATGTCGTGCAGGATCACAGGCAAGCCGATCGCGCCAGCAATCGCCCGGAAATGCGCGAGCATGCCCTCCTGCATCGGCTTGTTATAGGCCGGGACCACCGACATGACGGCATAGGCACCGGCGGCCTCCGCGCGCCGCGCGAGCTCGATGGCGCGGCTTGTCGCGTTGGAAACCGCGCCTGCGATGACGCGTACGCGGCCGCGTGCGACATCGACCGCAGTGCGAATGACGAGCTCCTGCTCGGCCGGAGAGAGCGTCGGCGCCTCGCCGGCCGTCTCGCAGACCACGACGGCGGGAGCGCCGGCCGCGACCTGCCGCTCGCACAATGCGGCGAACGCCTTGAGATCGATCGCATCGGCCGCGTCGAATGGCGTCGGCAGCTCCGGAATGAATCCGGTGAACCAGGCGGAGGGTGGGATGAACATGGTGCTTCGCGGGAAGTTGCCGGCTCAGGCTGCGCGCTACGCGACGGTGATATCGGGAGTCTTTCCCATGTCGAGCTCAATCTCGCGCGGCAGCTCGACGATGGTCTCGGGATGCTGCCCATTCTCGAACAGCGCATATTTGATCGCCTGCGCGCGGCTGACGAACAGGCCGCCATAGAGGCCGTTCTGTTCCTGGACGACCCATTGTCCCCGGCGATTCCTGCCGATGAAGACGATGGTCGAAAGCGAGCTGCACGAGGGAGGTTCGACGAGTTTCACGAGAGTATTCCTTCTGAACGACACCGGCTCGGGACGCTTGTCCCTGCCGGCGCGCTCAATATCCTCAGTCGCGAATATGATTTCGAGGGCGGCTGCGCGGCGATCTCATAGGAAGATCATAAAGCCGAAACGATCACGCCAGCTCGGCGACGCTGTGAACCAGCGCAAACAGTGCGCCGAAGGCAACGCACTCGTCCCAATGATTGAGCGAACTCTTGAACAGGGGCTCGCGCCTGACGAGGGCCGCGAGCGCGCAAAGGATGATGAAACATCCAGAGCAGGACGGCGAGGCTCTGGCCGAAGCCGACGCCGCCGAATGCAGCGAAGCCGATGAGCAGTGCGGCGCGGACCGCGAAACGTGCGATCACCCGCGCCGGATTCAGCGTGCGCGGCATGTCGGGAGCTTGCGACACGGCATCGATCCGTCAGGCTGCTCTAGCTGAAATTGTCGCAGGCGAGGGGCTCGTAGAGCGGGTCCAGGACAGACGGTACGCTTGGCCGCGGCGTGTCCGCAGCCAAGGCCCGGACCTCGATGAAGGCCGATAGCAAGGCCAGCGCGAGATCGGCGTGCCGCGCCTCGACTGCAGCGTCCAGCCAGTCCGGCAGCTCACGTTCGCGCGACAGCGCACAATGCCACTCGCCCTCGTCATAGACGATGCGGCGGGCCTGCCACATCGGCAATTCGAGCTCCACCAGCGCCAGCGCCGCATCGACCCAGGCCTCGGCGTCGATCAGGCGCATGATACGGCCGGTGCGCTCGCTCTGGCCCAGCAAAGGAAGGCGTCGGCAGGCGTGCGCGATGATGTCGAGCATCAACGGCCGCGTCGGCGCCGGTGCAGCGCGAAGCCGCTGGCTGAGGGATGGTGGGTCGAGGCGTCGGAGAGCGGCGGTCATGTCAGGCCTCCTGGGATTGGCGTCGGTCAGTCGGCCGGCATGGCCAAGATGATCAGGAGGGCATTTGAAAGCGAGATGAGGATCAGGCGAGAAATATAGGGATTGCATAAATGCGCGGCGCCTTGCGATTGCGCGCGTCGGATCCTCGGCCGTCGTTTCCGCCGAAGGTGGAGACTTATAAAGACAGGGCATTTTGAGAAGACCTCGGCCACGGCTTGCCGTAACAGCAGTCGAGAGAACGATAGTGGAATGCGTCCCCGCGTGCCTGCCGGGAATGACGGCTGAAGGTTGGGCCCTGGTGCCGGCGACGCGCGCCGGCCTTTATGGAATTCCTATAACGTCGCCATAGGCCTCATCTCGAAAACCTATGGGCGGGGTGGCACCTGATCGCGATCAAGTTCCCGATCGGGAGAGGCGCGCATTGCGTTCGCGCGCAGCAGGCCGCCCGCCGGGATCGAGAGACGGCTTATGCCGGATACCGTCTCGCATTGAGGAGTATCGCCATGATGGACATTCTGATGCTGGCGCTGGGCTTTGGCTTCTTTGCCCTTGCGATCGGCTACACCTACGCCTGCGAACGGCTGTGACGGAGCGGATCATGATCTTCGATTATGCGCTCGCGGGCGCCGTCTCGTTCGGCCTCCTGGTTTATCTCACCTACGCGCTGCTGCGGCCCGAGCGGTTCTGACCCGTGCTGCTGCTCGCAAAATTGCTGCTGGCCGACGCCGCGCTCGTCGCTGGCCTGCTTGCGCTGCTCCTGCCGCTCCTGCGCCGGACACAATGCCTGAAGGGTTAATGCCATGACTGTGATCGGTTGGCTCCAGATCATTCTTTTTTGCGTCATCATCGTCGCGCTGACCAAGCCGCTCGGCTGGTACATGACGCGCGTATTTAGCGGCGAGCGGACGTTTCTGTCGCCGGTGCTGCGTCCGATCGAGGCCGGCTTCTACTGGATTTCCGGTGTCGACGAGAAGCGCGAGCAGCATTGGCTGACCTACACGGTCGCCATGCTGCTGTTCCATGTCGGCGGCTTCCTCATCATCTACGGCGTGATGCGCTTGCAGGCGCTGCTGCCCTTCAATCCGGCCGGACAGGGCGCAGTCGCCCCGGATCTCTCCTTCAACACGGCGATCTCCTTCCTCACCAACACCAACTGGCAGAATTACGGCGGCGAGAGCACGCTGTCCTATCTCGTTCAGATGCTCGGCTTGACGCACCAGAACTTCCTGTCGGCGGCGACCGGCATTGCACTGGCGGTGGCGCTGATCCGCGGCTTTTCGCGCGCATCGATGCGCACCGTCGGCAATTTCTGGGTCGACGTGACCCGCACCACGCTCTACGTGCTGCTGCCGATCTGCGTCGTCTACACGCTGTTCCTGGTCTGGCAGGGCATGCCGCAGACGCTCGGCGACTATGTCGAGGCCACCACGCTGGAGGGCGCCAAGCAGACCATCGCAGTCGGCCCGGTCGCCTCCCAGGTCGCGATCAAGATGCTCGGCACCAATGGCGGCGGCTTCTTCAACGCCAATGCGGCACATCCGTTCGAGAATCCGACCGCGCTGTCGAACTTCGTGCAGATGCTCTCGATCTTCGCGCTCGGCGCCGCGCTGACCAACGTGTTCGGCCGCATGGTCGGCAACCAGCGCCAGGGCTGGGCGATCATGGCCGTGATGGGCGTGCTGTTCGTGGCCGGCGTCGCCATCACCTATTGGGCGGAAGCCAACGGCACCTCGACCATGCATGCGCTGGGCCTTGCCGGCGGCAACATGGAGGGCAAGGAGGTGCGCTTCGGCATCGTCGCATCCTCGCTGTTCGCCGTGATCACCACCGCTGCGTCGTGCGGTGCAGTCAATGCCATGCATGACAGCTTCACCGCGCTCGGCGGCATGATCCCGCTCATCAACATGCAGCTCGGTGAGATCATCATCGGCGGCGTCGGCGCCGGCCTCTATGGCATGCTGCTGTTCGTCGTGCTCGCGATCTTCGTCGCCGGCCTGATGGTTGGCCGCACGCCGGAATATGTCGGCAAGAAGATCGAGGCGCGCGAGGTCAAGATGGCGATGCTCGCGATCCTGGTGCTGCCGCTGATGTATCTCGGCTGGACCGCCGTCGGCGTGGTCTATCCGGCGGCGGTTGCCTCGATGGCGAACGCCGGGCCGCACGGTTTCACCGAGGTGCTCTACGCCTTCACCTCGGCGACCGGCAACAACGGCTCGGCCTTCGCAGGCCTCACCGGCAACACCCTGTTCTACAACCTCACTCTTGCCAGCGCGATGTTCGTCGGCCGGTTCTTCATGATCGTCCCGGCGATGGCGATCGCGGGGTCGCTCGCCGCCAAGAAATCCGTCCCGCCGTCGGCGGGCACGTTCCCGACCACGGGCGGGCTGTTCGTCGGCCTCGTCGTCGGCGTGATCCTGATCATCGGCGGCCTGACGTTCTTCCCGGCGCTCGCGCTCGGCCCGATCGTCGAGCACCTCGCGATGAACGCCGGCAACCTGTTCTGATTGTTTGGAGTGACCTCCATGGATACGACGAAACTGCAAAAACGCGCGCCGACGTCGGCAATGCTCGATCCCAAGATCGTGCTCCCCGCGATCAAGGCGTCTTTCACCAAGCTCGATCCGCGGCTGATGGTGAAGAATCCGGTGATGTTCGTGGTCGAGGTCGTGGCCGCGCTCACCACGGTGATCTTCCTGCGCGACGTCGTCACCGGTGGCGCGAGCCTCGGCTTCACCTTCCAGATCATCCTGTGGCTCTGGTTCACGGTGCTGTTCGCCAATTTCGCCGAAGCGGTGGCCGAAGGCCGCGGCAAGGCGCAGGCCGAGACGCTGCGCAAGACCCGCACCGAGAGCCAGGCCAAGCTCCTCACTGGCGCCGGCCAGGCCTTCAAGCTCGTGCCGGGCACCAGCCTGAAGGTCGGCGACGTCGTGCTGGTCGAGGCCGGCGATACCATTCCGTCCGACGGCGAGGTGATCGAGGGTGTCGCCTCCGTCAACGAGGCCGCCATCACCGGCGAATCCGCGCCCGTCATCCGCGAGTCCGGCGGCGACCGTTCGGCCGTGACGGGCGGCACGCAGGTGCTGTCGGACTGGATCCGCGTACGCATCACGGCCGCGCAGGGTTCGACCTTCATCGATCGCATGATCAAGCTGGTCGAGGGCGCCGAGCGGCAGAAGACGCCAAACGAGATCGCGCTCAACATCCTGCTGGCCGGCCTCACCATCATCTTCGTGTTCGCCACCGTCACCATCCCGAGCTATGCGGCCTATGCTGGCGGTTCGATCTCGGTGGTCGTGCTGGTCGCGCTGTTCGTGACGCTGATCCCGACCACGATCGGCGCGCTGTTGTCGGCCATCGGCATCGCCGGCATGAACCGCCTGGTGCGCTTCAACGTGCTGGCGATGTCCGGCCGCGCCGTCGAGGCGGCCGGCGACGTCGACACGCTGCTGCTGGACAAGACCGGCACCATCACGCTCGGCAATCGCCAGGCGACCGCGTTCCGCCCCGTGCGCGGCATCACCGATCAGGAGCTGGCGGATGCGGCCCAGCTCGCCTCGCTGGCGGACGAGACGCCGGAAGGCCGCTCCATCGTCGTGCTGGCGAAGGAGAAATACGGCATCCGCGGACGCGACATGGCGGAGCTGGGTGCCACCTTCATCCCGTTCACGGCGCAGACCCGCATGAGCGGCGTCGATGCCGGCGGCTCGTCGGTGCGCAAGGGCGCGGTCGATGCCATGCTCAACTATGTCGGTGGCGGCGCGCCGCTGGCGGTTGCGTCCGGCAACACGGCGCGGGCGATGCAGCCTGCTGCGCTCTCGGAGGTCGGCCGTGAGATCCAGGCCATTGCCGATGAGGTCTCGAAATCCGGCGGCACGCCCCTGGCCGTCGCCAGGGACGGCAAGCTGCTGGGGATCGTTCAGCTCAAGGACATCGTCAAGGGCGGTATCCGCGAGCGTTTCGCCGAGCTGCGCCGCATGGGCATCCGCACCATCATGATCACGGGCGACAATCCGATGACGGCGGCGGCCATCGCGGCCGAGGCGGGCGTCGACGACTTCCTGGCGCAGGCAACGCCCGAGGACAAGCTCAAGCTGATCCGCGACGAGCAGGCCAAGGGCAAGCTGGTGGCCATGTGCGGCGACGGCACCAACGACGCGCCGGCGCTCGCCCAGGCCGATGTCGGCGTCGCCATGAACACCGGCACGCAAGCCGCCCGCGAGGCCGGCAACATGGTCGACCTCGATTCCAACCCGACCAAGCTGATCGAGGTGGTCGAGATCGGCAAGCAGCTGTTGATGACGCGCGGCGCGCTGACCACGTTCTCGATCGCCAACGACGTCGCCAAATATTTCGCGATCATCCCGGCGATGTTCCTGGCGTTCTATCCCCAGCTCAACGTGCTCAACGTCATGAACCTGTCGAGCCCGCAAAGCGCCATCCTGTCGGCGATCATCTTCAACGCGGTGGTCATCATCGCGCTGATTCCACTCGCACTGAAGGGCGTCGCCTATCGCGCGGTCGGTGCCGGCGCGCTGCTTCGCCGCAACCTCTTGATCTACGGCCTCGGCGGCATCGTCATTCCCTTCATCGGCATCAAGGCGATCGACCTCGTCGTCACCGCCTTGCACTTGGCTTGAATTTGTCATTGCGAGCGAAGCGACGCAATCCAGAGATATCTCCGTGTTTGACAACCTGGATTGCTTCGTCGCTCCGCTCCTCGCAATGACGGGAGAAACTGGAGAAAGCACATGCTCAAACAAATCCGCCCCGCCATCGTCCTGCTGCTGGCGCTTACCGCCATCACCGGCCTTGCTTATCCGCTGGCGATGACCGCCATTGCCGGCACGCTGTTTCCCGTGCAGGCACAGGGCAGCCTCATCGAAAAAGACGGCAAGGTGGTCGGCTCTTCCCTGATCGGGCAGGAGTTCAAGGACGACAAATATTTCCACGGCCGCCCGTCGGCGACGGTTGCGCCGGACCCCAATGATTCGACCAAGACGGTGCCGGCGCCCTACAACGCCGCCAACTCCGGCGGCTCCAATCTCGGCCCGACCAGCAAGGCGCTGGCCGACCGGCTGAAGGACGATGTGGACAAGCTGAAGGCGGAGAGCCCGAATGCCGCCGTGCCGGTCGACCTGGTGACGACGTCGGCCAGCGGCCTCGATCCCGACATCTCGCCGGAAGCGGCACAATTCCAGGTGCCGCGCGTGGCGAAGGCGCGCCATATGTCGGAGGAGCAGCTCAGGCAGCTTGTGACCGCCAACACTCAGGGGCGCCTGTTCGGCCTGCTCGGCGAACCCCGTGTTAACGTACTGGCGCTGAATCTCGCGCTCGATCAGGTCGCAGCGAAGTAGCGGTCTAGGCTCGCAGTCCACAGGTGACTATATTGGGACAATGGTCCGAGAGCGCCGCGATCCCGAACAACGTCCGTCGCCCGAGGCGCTGCTGGAAGCGGCGCGGCGGGAGGAGGGCGCGAGCGGCAAGCTGAAGATCTTCGTCGGCGCCGCCCCCGGCGTCGGCAAGACCTACGAGATGCTGCAAAGCGCCCACGCCAGGCGCAAGGCCGGCATCGACGTGGTGATCGGCTTCGTCGAGACCCATGGCCGCGCCGAGACCGAGGCGCTGGTGCGCGGGCTCGAAATGGTCCCTCGCAAGAGGCTGGACTATCGCGGCCAGATCGTCGAGGAGATGGACCTCGATGCGGTGATCGCGCGACGGCCGCAGATCGCGTTGGTCGACGAGCTCGCTCACACCAACGCGGCCGGCAGCCGCCACCCCAAGCGCTATCTCGACGTCGAGGAGCTGCTCTCCCGCGGCATCGACGTCTACACTGCCGTCAACATCCAGCATATCGAGAGCCTGAACGACGTCGTCGCCCAGATCACCCATGTGCGGGTGCGCGAGACCGTGCCGGATTCGGTGTTCGACCGCGCGGACGCCATCGAGCTCATCGATCTCACGCCGGATGATCTGATCCAGCGGCTAAAGGAGGGCAAGGTCTATGTGCCCAAGCAGGCCGAGCGGGCGCTGGAGCACTATTTTTCGCCTGGCAATCTGACGGCGCTACGCGAGCTTGCGCTTCGGCGGACCGCCGAGCGCGTCGACGAGCAGCTGCTCAGTCACATGCAGGCAAACGCCATTGCCGGCCCCTGGGCCGCGGGCGAGCGCATCCTGGTCTGTGTCAGCGAGGATCCGCGCGCGGCCGGTCTCGTGCGCTACACCAAGCGGCTGGCCGACCGCCTGCATGCACCGTTCACCGCAGTGTCGATCGAGACGCGCCGCTCGCTCCAGCTCTCCGACGAGGAGCGCGATCGCCTCGCCGATACGCTGCGCCTCGCGGAATCGCTCGGCGGCGAGGCGCTGACCATTCCCGCCGTCGGCCGCCGCATCGCCGACGACGTCGTCAACTTCGCGCAAGGCAACAACGTCACCCAGATCGTGATCGGCAAATCGAGCCGCTCGCGCTGGTTCGAGATGACGCGCGGCTCCGTCGTGCACGACCTGGTGCGCCGCGCCGGCAATATCACGGTCCATGTGATCGCCGGTGACGAGCTGCCTGGTGAGGCCGCGCCCACGACGGCAGTGCAGACCGCTGCGCGGTCGGAGCCGTTCAATCCGCTGCCCTATCTTAAGGCGCTTGGCATCGTGCTGATCGGCCTCGGCGCAGCGGAGCTGCTCCAGCCGCGCTTTGGCATCGAGAATGTGGACCTCGTGCTGCTGACGGCGGTGGTCGCGGTCGCGGTCCGTTACGGCTTGTGGCCGTCGCTGCTCGCGACGGTCGCGGCCTCGCTGTCCTACAATTTCTTCTTCCTGCCGCCGCTCTACACGTTCACGATCACCGACCCGACCAATGTCGCCGCCTTCCTGCTGTTCCTGGTGGTGGCGATGATCGTCTCCAATGTCGCGGCGCGCGTACGCATCCAGGCCGATACCGCGATCGGCCGTATCAGGATGACCGAACAGCTCCATGCCTTCAGCCGCAAGCTCGCCGGCACCGCCACCCTCGACGACGTGCTGTGGGCGACCGCTTACCAGATCGCGTTGATGCTGAAGGTCCGCGTCGTGCTGCTGTTGCCGGAGGAAGGCCTGCTGACCGTGAAATCAGGCTACCCGCCCGAGGACGAACTCGACCAGGCCGATCTCGCGGCCGCCAACTGGGCCTGGAGCAACGACCGCCCTGCAGGTCGTGGTTCGGACACGCTGCCGGGCGCAAAACGGCTGTTCCTGCCGATGCGCACCGGGCGCGGCCTGATCGGCGTCATCGGCATCGACGACGACCGCAGCGGCCCGCTGCTGACGCCGGACCAGCGCCGGCTGCTCGACGCGCTGGTCGACCAGGGCGCGCTCGCGATCGAGCGCGTGCTGCTGGTCGAGGACATGGACCGCGTCAAGCGCACCGTCGAATCCGAACGGCTGCGCTCGGCGCTCCTGACATCGATCTCGCACGATCTGAAGACGCCGCTCGCCTCCGTGCTGGGCGCGGCCTCGACCATGCGTGATTTAGCCGGTGCGCTCTCGGATACCGAGAAGCGCGACCTGCTCGCGACCGTGATCGACGAATCCGAGCGGCTCAACCGCTTCATCGCCAACCTGCTCGACATGACCAAGCTCGAGTCCGGGGCCATCGTGCCGAATACGGCCTTGCACGATCTCGGCGAGATCGTCGGCAGCGCGCTGCGGCGCGCGGCCAAGATTCTCGCCGCCCACAAGGTCGAGCTGGTGCTGGCGGCCGATCTGCCGATGCTCGAGCTCGATGCCGTGCTGTTCGAGCAGGTGCTGTTCAACCTCCTCGACAATGCCGCGAAATATTCGCCTGCCGATACCACCGTCTCGATCCGCAGTCGGCGCGAACGAGATCAAATCGTTCTCGATATCGCCGACGAGGGCGGCGGCATTCCCGCCGACGAGCTCGAAAGCGTATTCGACAAGTTCTATCGGGTGCAGAAGGGCGACCATGTCCGGCCCGGCACCGGGCTCGGCCTCGCCATCTCCCGCGGCTTCGTCGAAGCGATGCGGGGCACGATCTCTGCCGCCAACCGCAGCGACCGGAGCGGTGCGGTCATTACCATCCGTCTGCCGGTCCCTGTGCAGACCCACGCATTGGATACCGCCGCATGAGTGCTGCTCCGATCAAGGTCCTGGTCATCGACGACGAGCCGCCGATCCGAAAGCTGCTGCGGATGGGGCTATCGACGCAGGGTTATGAGATCCTGGAGGCGCCGAACGGCAGGACCGCGCTGGAAAAGCTTGCCGAGGAGCCGGCGCTGATCATCCTCGATCTCGGCCTGCCCGACATTCAGGGCCACGAGCTGCTGCGCACCATCCGCGCCCGCAACGAGAGTGTGCCGATCGTCGTGCTGTCGAGCCGCGGCGACGAGGCCGGCAAGGTGCAGGCGCTCGATCTCGGCGCCGACGATTACCTCACCAAGCCTTTCGGCATGGACGAGCTCCTCGCCCGCTTGCGCGCAGCGTTGCGCCACCAGCTTCAAGTCAAGGGCGAGCGTCCCGTGTTCCGCACCGGCGATCTCTCGGTCGATCTCGTACGCCGCATCGTCAAGGTCGGCGAGCGCGAGGTGAAGCTGTCACCGAAGGAATACGATCTGCTTCGCGTACTGGTGCAGCACGCCGGCAAGGTGCTCACCCACCGCTTCCTGCTCAAGGAGCTCTGGGACGAGCTGACCGACGCGCAATATTTGCGCGTCTATGTCCGCCAGCTCCGCCAGAAGATCGAGGCCGATCCGGAACGGCCCCAATATGTGCTGACGGAGACGGGGATCGGGTATCGGCTGAAGGCGGGGGATTAGCTGGTCGCGTCGTCAGCAACGAGCGCGGCTTGAGGCACGCGCGTCATGGCCGGGCTTGACCCGGCCATCCACGTCCGTCGGCACGCGAGCAAAGACGTGGATGCCCGGGTCAAGCCCGGGCATGACGACCAAGGTTGTAGTGCGCTTCTGTCTTCACGTCGTCATTGCGAGGAGCCCTTGCGACGAAGCAATCCAGACTGCAGCCGCGGAAAGTTTCTGGATTGCTTCGCTGCGCTCGCAATGACGGAAGTAGTTACCCCGCCTTCCTCTGCCTCGCCGTACCCCGGTGCGTCTTCCTCGCTGCGCGTTGCCGTCCCGTCGCGCGCCGCGCGTGAGACTTCGCCGCCGTCTTCTTCCCGCCGCGTCCCTTCAGGCTCTGCTTCAGCGCATCCATCAGGTTGACGACGTTGCTCGGCCGCTCCTCGGGCTCGGGCAGCTCGATCTTCTTGCCGCTGGCCTTGCGCTTCACCAGCGCCTTCAGCGCGTTCTCGTACTCGTCCTTGAATTCGCTGGGATCGAAATGCGCGGCCTTGGTATGCAGGATGTGCCCGGCGAGCTCGACCATGTCCTTAGTGATCTTCGGGCTCTTGATGTCCTCGAAGAACTGGTCCTCGTCGCGCAGCTCGTAAGGAAAGCGCAGCGTGGTGCCGAGCAGGCCCTTGCCGAGCGGCTCGATCGCAATGATGTGCTCGCGGTTGGTCAGCACGATCTTGGCCAGCGCCACGCGGTCCTGATCCTTCATGGCATCGCGAATGACCGCGAAGGCGTCGACCGCGGCTTTGCCGTCGGGCGCGATGTAATAGGGGTGGTTGAGATAGCGCTGGTCGATCTCGTCGCTAGGCACGAAGCTTTCGATGTCGATGGTGTGGTTGCTCTCGATCTGGACGGCCTCGAGCTCCCCCGGTTCGATCTCGACATACTTGCCCTTGCGCAGCTCGTAGCCGCGGCCCTTCTGGTCGCTCTCGACGACGTCACCGGTCTCGGAATCGATCATCTGCTGCTTGAGCCGGTTCCCGGTCTCGCGGTTGATCATGTGAAACCGCGTTTTCTCGGCCGCAGTGGTCGCCGGATAAAGCACGACCGGACAACTGACCAGCGACAGCTTCAACGTTCCCTTCCAATAGGCGCGCGGGGCCATTCCATTCTCCAGCGTTTTCAAGGCCTTTTGGAACCCCAACCCTCCCGCCGGGTTTTGGTTCCGGGCGGGACTTTGGCCGTGATAGGCTTGATGGCGAAGAGAAGCGGGACCGGTCGTGCTGCAAAAACTCTCCACTTACCGACAGAAGCGTGACTTCGAGAAGACGCCCGAGCCGTCGGGCAAGTCCGCGGTGGCGCCGTCGAAGCAGCGGCGCTTCGTGATCCAGAAGCATGATGCGACCCGACTGCATTATGATCTCAGGCTCGAGTTCGACGGCGTGTTCAAGTCCTGGGCGGTGACGAAGGGACCCTCGCTCGATCCGCACGACAAGCGGCTGGCCGTCGAGGTCGAGGACCATCCACTCGATTACGGTGATTTCGAAGGCACGATTCCGGAAGGGCAGTATGGTGGCGGCACGGTGATGCTGTGGGACCGTGGCACCTGGGAATCGGATGATCCGGAAGCCGGCTTCAAGAAGGGCGATCTGAAGTTCACGCTGCATGGCGAGAAGCTGCAGGGCAGCTGGGTGCTGGTGCGCATGCGCAACGACCGCACCGGCGGTAAGCGCACCAACTGGCTCCTCATCAAGCACCGCGACGAGCATGTTCGCGAAGGCGCGGACAACGATATTCTCGACCAGGACAAGTCCGTCGCCTCCGGCCGCGCGATGGAGCAGATCGCCGAGGGCAAGGGCCGCGCGCCAAAGCCGTTCATGCTGGCGAAGGGCGCCAAGGGCAAGGCCGACGCGGTCTGGCAGGCCAACCGCGCGGAGGAGACGAAGGGGCGTACGGTCAAGCCGGCTCCGCGCACGGCGTTGAAGCCCGCCAAATCGGCGCGGAAGAAGGCGACGACGGCGACCAACGCGAAGAAGGTCTCGGAGATGCCGGACTTCGTCGCGCCACAGCTCTGTACGCTGGTCGAGCGGCCGCCGGCCGATCAGGGCTGGTGCCACGAGATCAAGTTCGACGGCTATCGCGTCCAGCTGCGCGTCGAGGATGGCGAGGCGACGCTGAAGACGCGCAAGGGCCTCGACTGGACCGAGAAGTTTGCCGCCATCGCCAAGGAAGCTTCCGCGCTGCCGGACGTGATGATCGACGGCGAGATCGTCGCGCTCGACCACAACGGCGCGCCGAACTTCTCCTCGCTTCAGGCCGCGCTGTCCGACGGCAAGACTGACGAACTGATCTTCTTTGCCTTCGACCTTCTGTTCGCGAAGGGGGAGGATTACCGCCGGCTGCCGCTCGGCGAGCGCAAGGCGGAGCTCAAGAAGCTACTGGACTCGCGCAGGCGGAAATCGACCCAGATCCGCTATGTCGAGCATTTCGAGAGCGGCGGCGATGCCGTGCTGCAATCGGCCTGCAAGCTCGAGCTCGAAGGTGTGGTGTCGAAGAAGCTGGATGCGCCCTATCGTTCGGGGCGCACCGAGGGCTGGGTCAAGTCGAAATGCCGCGCCGGCCACGAGGTGGTGATCGGCGGCTACAAGACCACCAACGGCAAATTCCGCTCCCTGATGGCCGGCGTGCAGCGCGGCGATCATCTCGCCTTCGTCGGCATGGTCGGCACCGGCTTCGGCGCGGACAAGGTCAAGCGCCTCATGCCGTCATTGAAGGCCATGACGGCCAAGGAAAGCCCGTTCGGCGGCAAGAACGCGCCGAAGAAGACCCGCGAGGTGCATTGGCTGAAGCCGGAGCTCGTCGCCGAGATCGAGTTTGCCGGCTTCACTGCCGACGGCAATATCCGCCAGGCCGCGTTCAAGGGCCTGCGACAGGACAAGCCTGCCGAGGAGGTCGAGGCCGAGAGGCCCGTCGATACAGAGCTTGCCGAACCGACAGCCAAGAAGGCACCGGCGAGATCGCGTGCGAAGGCGGGCCGGCAGCCGAAGCAGGCCGCCCAGAACGTCGAGGTCATGGGTGTCGTCATCTCCAAGCCCGACAAGCAGCTCTGGCCGGACGATGGCGACGGCGATCCCGTCACCAAACTGGACCTTGCGCGCTATCTCGAAGCCGTCGGCGAATGGATGATCGTGCACCTCAAGGGCCGGCCCTGCTCGCTGATCCGCGCGCCTGACGGCATCAAGGGCGAATGCTTCTTCCAGCGCCATGCCATGCAGGGCACGTCGAACCTTTTGGAGCTAGCGAGGGTCTCCGGGGACCGCAAGCCGTATTTGCAGATCGACCGGATCGAAGGGCTCGCAGCGGTGGCGCAGATCGGCGGAGTCGAGCTGCATCCGTGGAATTGCGCGCCCTATGCCTATGACACGCCGGGCCGGCTGGTGTTCGATCTCGACCCGGCACCCGACGTGGAGTTTGCCGACGTCGTCGAGGCCGCCAAGGAGATGCGGCAGCGGCTCGCCGATATCGGCATGGACAGCTTCTGCAAGACCACCGGCGGCAAGGGCCTTCACGTGGTGGTGCCGCTGCTGCACGGCGCGCGCGACAAGGTGAGCTGGAAGGAGGCCAAGGCGTTTGCGCAAGGCGTCTGCCAGTGGATGGCCGATGACGATCCGGAGCGCTATCTGCTCAACATGTCGAAGAAGCTGCGCAAGGGGAAGATCTTCCTGGACTACTTGCGCAACGATCGCATGTCGACCGCGGTTGCCCCGCTGTCGCCCCGCGCGCGCGCCGGCGCCACCGTGTCGATGCCGGTGACCTGGGCGCAGGTCAAGAGTGATCTCGATCCGAAGCGATATACGATGCGCACCGTGCCGGCCTTGCTGGCGCGATCGAAAGCGTGGGAGGGTTATGATGATGCCGCCGTATCGATCAAGGCGGCGATCAAGAAGCTGGCGGGAAAGGTGAAGTGAGTTAGGGCTGTCCTATCGATGCGCCCCTCGTAGGGTGGGCAAAGCGAAGCGTGCCCACCATCTTTCCTGCTGACGCGAAGAGGTGGGCACGGCGCGTTGCGCCTTTGCCCACCCTACCGGATCATCGTGCGCCGCTAGATCCGTCCCATCAGGAGCAGGATCAGCAGGATGACGATAACGAGCCCGAGGCCGCCGCCGCCATAATAGCCGGTGCCATAGAACGGCCCGCCGCCGATGCCGCTGAATCCGCCGAGCAGGGCGATGATCAAGATGATCAGAATGATCGTGCCGATAGACATGCGAATCTCCTCCAGCCCTTTGTCGAAAGGGTCGTTGCACCTGTCCCTTGTGCGAAGGCAACTTGCCGCAGGTTGTAAAGTTCCCGCTATGAAACACGGCGGCAGGTTCAACATGCATGGAACCTTTGCGAGCGTTGCAGGCATGACTATCTGAGATCCGTGAGGAGGCAGGGCCATGTCAGCACCGCTCGTCGTTTCAATTCCGCATCGTCTCGGCCGCGAGGAGGCGGTACGCCGGTTGAAAACGGGACTCGGTCGGGCCGCCGGGAGCATTCCCGTGATGCAGGTCGAGGAAGAAAGCTGGAGCGGGGATACGATGAATTTTCGTATCCGCGCGCTCGGACAGATCGCCAGCGGTCAGGTCGACGTCAGCGACGATCAGGTCCGGGTCGAGGTGGTGCTGCCCTGGTTGTTGCAGCGCTTTGCCGAGATGGCCCAGGCCACGATCAAGAAGCGCGGCCAATTGCTGCTCACCAAGGACGGGGGCAAGTAGCTCAGGCGTGCGCGCGTTGGCGCACCGGCTTCGCTGCACTCGTGGTCCGCGCCTCGATGACCGCGACGGGAAGGTCGCGCAAGGCCCGCGCGAGTGGCAGTTCGTTGCCGCCAAGACCTGTCGCGGAGTAGCCGGCGATATCGATGGTTGCATCGATGCCTTCCAGCGCGGGCCATTCCCGGCCGGCTTGCGTGAACGGCGCGAAGTGACGTCCGACGACGACGATTGCGGAGGCGCGGCCATGGCTGCGGGCGAAGGCGATGACGTGGTCGGCATGCGCACCGCGCACCTCGAGCGGCTGATAGTCCCCCCGGACGAAGACGTCGGGGAGGCGGTTGCGCAGCTCGAGGAGATGGCGCGTCCAGGCCAGCTTGAGCCGGCCGTCCGGCCAGCTCTTGCTCAGGCCGCTCCAGTCGGGAGCGTCCAATGATGTCAGCGCCGCATGGCGCGCGGCAAAGTCCACGGGGCGGCGGTTGTCAGGATCGACCAGCGAGAGGTCCCAGAACTCGGTACCTTGGTAGAAGTCCGGCACGCCCGGCAGCGTCGCCTTGAGCGTGAGCTGGCCGAGCGAGTTCAGCATGCCGAGCAGTGCGACGCGGCGCGCCAGGGTCTGCAGCGCCTCCAGGAATTCCGCGGACTGGGCGGGATCGAGGATCTTGCCGATGAAGCTCTTGACGCCGTTCTCATAGGCTTCATGCGGATTGAGCCAGCTCGTCTCCTCCTTGCCTTCGCGCGCGGCCTTGAGCGCATAGGCCTGGATGCGTTCGACGAATTCAGGATCGACCGGCGCCTGGAGTGGCCAGGCCCCGAGCAGGGTCTGGTAGAGCATGTATTCGAACGTCGCCGACGGCGCGCGGAAATTGCCCTGGTGCGTAAGATGCGGCGCGTTCAGCACCTTCCAGCGCGCCACCGCGCTGGTCCATTCGCCGGGAATTTCGCTCAGCGCTGCGATGCGCGAGCGGGCATCCTCGCCGCGCTTGGTGTCGTGGGTCGCGGTCGCGGTCATGCCCTGCGGCCATTCCTTGGCACGGACCCGCATGGCCTGGTGGAAAGCGGCAAGGGACATGCCGTTGCTCGCGGGATCGCCGCCGACCTCGTTCAGCGCAAGCAGCCGGTGGAATTGATAGAACGCGGTATCCTCCAGC
This sequence comes from Bradyrhizobium sp. CCGE-LA001, assembly GCF_000296215.2. Lineage (NCBI taxonomy): Bacteria > Pseudomonadati > Pseudomonadota > Alphaproteobacteria > Hyphomicrobiales > Nitrobacteraceae > Bradyrhizobium > Bradyrhizobium sp. CCGE-LA001. Next base: position 1,933,458 of record NZ_CP013949.1, read on the forward strand.
GACTTCGCCATCATCGGCCCGGTGAATTGTTGCACCTTCAGCGCGAAGCGGCGCACGCGCGGCGCGCTGTGCGGGGGGCGGCCGGGCTTGAGCAGGTCCATGGTCAGGGCGTCGCGCAGGAAATCGAAGATGCCTTCATCCGCGGCGAACCATTCGGAGCGGGCGCGTTCGATGGTGTCGTCGATCAGCTTGCGGTCTGGTGCAGTCGGACCGCTATGCGTCAGGTAGGTACGGTAGACCGGGAAATGCAGCACATAGAGCTCGAGTGCCTGCCGCAGGCTGTCGGCGGAGAAATCGCGGGTCGAGTAATGCCCGTTGGCGATGCGCGCGAGCAGGCGCGTCAGCACGGTGAACTCGCTGGTGAGCAGCGTCTCCAGCACGCGCCGCTTGGCGTCCTTGACGTAAGGTGCGAGCTGCGGCGGCCGGTTGCTGATCTGCCGCCAGGTCTCGTCCAACGCCGCAAGCCCCTTTGCGTCGATCAGAACCTGGGTAATGACGTTCATCCACTCATAGCCGGTGGTGCCCTGGACGCCGGCGAAATGCGGCAGGCGTTCGTGCTCGCACAGGATCTTCTCGATCACGGTGTAGAACGGCTTCGCATTGCCTTGCGCGTCGCGCACCAGGCGGCGCAGCCGCTGGCAATATTGTGCCGGATCGCGCAAGCCGTCGATGTGATCCAGGCGTATGCCTTGCAGCCTGCCCTCGACGATCAGCTGCTTGACCAGCCGGTGGGTGGCGGCAAACGTGCCGGGATCCTCGACGCGCAGGCCGGCGAGCCCGTTGACGTCGAAGAAGCGGCGATAGTTGATATCGCTGGAGGCGAGCCGCCAGTGGCCGAGCTTGTAGTGCTGGCGCTCGAGCAGATGATGCAACGCCAGCGTTTGTGCCGGGCGATCCTTGCCGGCGCGATAGGCGGCAAGGCCGCGCGCGATGAGATCGGCCGCGCCCGCGATCTCCTTGAGCTCCGACTTGAAGGCGGGAGCTTCCTTGCGGTTGGGCCGGCGCAATCCGGTGTAGCGTGCCGCGAGTGCAAGCAGGCGCTTGCCGGGCTCCGTGTCCGCCGCGTCGGCTTCCTTGACGATCATGCGGAGCATCTCGCCGTAACGTTCCGGCGCGATGGGCAGGCGATGCTCGAAATACCAGGCGGAGAGACTTCCGTCGTCGGGATCGTAGCGCAGCTCGATGTCGCCGTGCTCGAGCGCCTCGCCGTAGGACGCGCCGAGGATCGGCAGCAGCACGCCGCCGCGGGCGCGGAAGGCCAGTTGATCCCAGTCGATGTCGAAGGAGACCGCATGCGGCGAGGCCTGGCCCCATTCCAGCACGTCGAGCCACCAGGGATTGTCGGCGAAATGCACCCCGACATGGTTGGGGACGAAATCGATGATGAGACCGAGATCGTTCTTGATCAGCGCCTCGCTCAGCCGCGCGAAACCGGCCTCGCCGCCGAGCTCGGGATTGAACTGGCCGTGATCGACGGTGTCGTAGCCATGCGTCGATCCCTTGCGCGCCTTCATCACCGGCGAGGCGTAGAGATGCGTGATCCCGAGCGCCTTCAGGTAAGGAACGACCGCTGCAGCTTTGTCGAAGTCGAAATCCGCCGTGAGCTGGAGCCGGTAGGTCGCGAGCGGAGTGGCGGGAGGCATGCTAACCTCCGAGGCGCCAGACCACAGACCAGGGCGGAAGTCGCTCGTCGGCCTTGCCGCCCCAGATCGGCGTCCCCGCATCGCTGTCGGAATACGCGACATCATCGTCCGAGAGGTTGGCGATCAGGCGCAGCGTCGCACCGTCCCCCATCCGCCAATGGGCAGTGAGCGAGCCGGTATCCCCGGCCTCGGCATCGCCGAACTTTGCGCCTTTCAGCCGCGGCATGATCTCTTTGCGGCGGAGCGCGAGGAGCTCTCGCACCAGCGTCAGTCGTTCGTCCTCTTCGGGCGTGCGATTGATCCAGTCGAGCACGGCCGATTGCAGCGTTGCCGGATCGAGCGGATCGGGCACCTCGTCGCCGTATTTCGCATAGGCCCAGGCATATTCCTGCTTGCGCCCCTTGCGCACGGCGTCGGCCAGCTCGCCCTGGAAATCGCAGAAGAACGGGAAGGGCGCCTTGGAGCCCCATTCCTCGCCCTGAAACAGCATCGGCACCATCGGCGCGAGCAGGGTGACCGCGAGCGCGGCCTCGATCTGTTTTGGTGACGCCAGACTTTCGAGTCGGTCGCCCAGAGGGCGGTTACCGATCTGGTCGTGGTTCTGCAGGAAGTTGACAAAGGTCAAAGGCGGCAGCTCCCCGCTCGGCTCGCCGCGCGGCTTCTTGCCCCAGAACTCGGAGATCTCGCCCTGATAGACGAAGCCCGATGCGAGCGCGCGCGCGAGATCCATGCGCGGCGTCTGGTAGTCGGCATAATAGCCGGCGAGCTCGCCGGTCAGCATCACGTGCCAGACGTGGTGATAATCGTCGTTCCACTGCCCGCGATATTTGCCGTTCGGCGGCTCCTGCGCGGCATCGAGCAGGCTGGCGCGGTTGTCGCCGTTCTCCAGCACGAGGTGGATGTGGCGGCCCGTGGCCTTGGCGAGCTCGCCGGCGGCGACGCTGAGGTCTTGCAGCATCGATTGCTCGCCCGGGAACGCCATGATGTGGTTGGCGGCATCGAGCCTTAGGCCGTCGAAGCGATAGTCGGTGAGCCAGGACAGCGCGTTCTCGACCGCGAAGGCGCGCACCTGCGGCACGCGATAGTCGATCGCGCTGCCCCAGGGCGTATGCGCGTCGGTGAAGAAGGTCGGCGCATAACGGCCGAGATAGTTTCCTTCCGGGCCGAAATGATTGTAGACGACGTCGAGGAACACCATCAGCCCGCGCCGATGCGCCTCGTCGATCAGCGCCTTCAGGTCCTCGGGCCGGCCATAGGCGCTGTCGGGCGCATACCAGAGCACGCCGTCATAACCCCAGCCGCGGCGCCCGGCGAAATCGGCCAGCGGCATCAATTCCAGCGCGGTGATGCCGGTGTCTACGAGATGATCGAGCTTGTCGATCATGGCGCGGTAGGTGCCTTGCGGCGTGAAGGTGCCGACATGGGTCTCGATCAGCACGGTCTCTTCCCAGGGACGGCCGCGCCAATCACGCGCCTGCCAGACGAAGGCGTCGTGATCGATCACCTCGCTGGGGCCGAACACATCCTCGCCCTGGAAGGCCGAGGCCGGATCCGGCACGTCGATCTCGTCGTCGATGCGGAATTTGTATTCGCTGCCGGCGGACAGGCCGGCAATCTCGGCGACGTACCAGCCATCCTGCCGGCGCTGCATCGCGTGCCTTCGCTCGAGCAGGAGATCGACACGACGTGCGCCGGGCGCCCACAGCCGGAACGACACGCCGTCCTTGGTCGGCTTCGCTCCGAAGGATGGCCTCATAGCGCACCCGCGAAGGCGAGCACGGAGCGCGGCGGCGCTTTGCTGTCGCTTCCGGGCAGGAAGTCGATCGAGTTCAGCCTGGCCTCGGTCGTGTTGAGGATCTGTTGCCAGCTCTTGTATTCGGTCATCTTGGGCAATTTGAATGCGATCTCTTCGGGCGCGGCGTTCAGAACGATAAAGATCGCGGCGCTGCCCGGTTCCATCGGCCCCATCACATAGGAGAGAAAGCGCCCTTCGGGGAATTTCCAATCGTTCTCCGTCATCTCGTCACCGGCAGGCGTCAGCCACAGCGCACCGTAAGAAATCCCGTCCTTGGGACGGCCATCGAGCCAGCGATGGCTGCGCAGCTGCGAGAAGCGGCGGCGGATGTCGGCGAGATGGGCGACGAAATCGACCATGTCGTCGCCTTCCTTGCCGAGATTGTCCCAGCCGACCCAGCCGATCTCGTTGTCCTGGCAATAGGCGTTGTTGTTGCCGGATTGCGAATTGCCGACCTCGTCGCCGGCGAGGAGCAGCGGAACGCCTTGCGCCAGCATCAGGCAAGCCAGCACGTTCTTGCGAAGCTGCCGGCGCAGGCCGAGGATATTGGGATCGTCGGTCGGACCTTCGACGCCGCAATTGTTGCTGTGGTTGTCGTTGGAGCCGTCGCGATTGTCCTCGCCATTGGCCTCGTTGTGCTTCTCGTTGTAGCTGAAGAGGTCGGCGAGCGTGAAGCCGTCGTGGACGGTGATGTGGTTGATGCTGGCGCGCGGCCGCCGTCCGTCGTGGTTGAAGAGGTCTGATGACGCCGTCATGCGGCTGGAGATGTCGCCGATCAGGCTGCCTTCGCCGCTCCAATAGCGCCGCATGGCGCTGCGATAGCGGTCGTTCCATTCCGACCATTGCGAGGGGAACGCGCCGACCTGGTAGCCGCCGAGCCCGAGATCCCATGGTTCGGCGACGAGCTTGACGGTCGCCAGCACCGGATCCTGCCGGACCGCGGTCAGGAAAGAGATGCCGCGATCAAAACCATTCGGGCCGCGCGCCAGCGTGGTGGCGAGGTCGAAGCGGAAGCCGTCGACATGACAGACCTCGACCCAATAGCGCAGCGAATCCATCACCATCTGGAGCACCCGCGGATGGGTGAGGTTCACCGACGAGCCGCAGCCGGTGAAGTCGTCGTAATAGCGCGGGTTCTCGCGGTTCAGCCAGTAATAGGAGGCGTTGTCGATGCCGCGATAGCACAGCGTCGGGCCGAGGTGATTGCCCTCGGCGGTGTGGTTGTAGACGACGTCGAGCATCACCTCGATGCCGGCGTCGTGCAGCCGGGCGACCGTGGTGCGGAAGGAATCGAGCGCGTTGTCCTGGGCGTAGCGCGGCTCGGGCGCGAAGAAGGACAGCGTGTTGTAGCCCCAGTAATTGGCGAGCTTCTTCTCGACCAGAATGCGGTCGTCGACGAAGCTGTGGACCGGCAGAAGCTCGACCGTGGTGACGCCGAGCTTCTTCAGGTGCTCGATCATCGCCGGTGATGACAGGCCGCCATAGGTGCCGCGCAGATTCGGCGGAACGTCGTCCCGCTTCTGCGTCAGGCCCTTGACGTGGGCCTCGTAGATGATGGTGTCTTCCCAGGGGATGTTGGGACGGATCTCGCGCCGGCCCCAGTTGAAGGTCTCGTCGACGACGACGGCCTTGGGCATGCCGCGCGCATTGTCGCGCCGGTCGAACGACAGGTCCTCGCGCGGCGAGCCGGTGCGGTAGGCGAAATGCGCGTCGCTCCACACCAGCCGTCCGGCCAGCCGCTTGGCATAGGGGTCGAGCACCAGCTTGTTGGCGTTGAAGCGGTGGCCGTGCTCGGGCTCGTAGGGACCGTGCACGCGATAGCCGTAGAGCTGGCCGGGCGAGACGTCGTTGAGATAGCCGTGCCAGACGTCCTCGGTTTTCTCAGGCAGCTCGATGCGCTCGAGCTCGCGCCGGCCTTGCGTGTCGAACAGGCACAGCTCGACCTTCTGCGCGTTGGCGGAGAACAGCGCGAAATTGGTGCCGCGTCCGTCCCAGCTTGCGCCGAGGCGTGCGGGCGATCCAGCAGTCAGGCGCATCGGTCAACTTTCCGGAACGAGGAAGATCGCGGCAAGAGGTGGAATGGTGAGGCGAAGCTCACCGCCCTCGGCGTGGACTTCGCCGATATTTCCGACATTGCTGCCGCCATAATGGGCGGAATCCGAGTTGAGCACTTCCTTCCACTTGAGGCCGATCGGCACGCGAACGCGATAGTTCTGGTACACGTTCGGCGAGAAGTTGACGATCACCAGGCACCGCGCGTGCTCGTCGAAGCCCTTGCGCAGCCAGGCGAACACGTTGCGATTGGCATCGTCGGTGATCAGCCATTCGAAGCCGGCCTGGTCGCAATCCATCTGGTGCAGCGCCGGCACCGCACGATAGAGCCGGTTGAGATCGCGGATCAGCGCCTGGACGCCGGAATGGTACTTGTATTCGAGCAGGTGCCAGTCGAGCGACTGGTCGTGGTTCCATTCGCGGCTCTGCGCAATCTCGCCGCCCATAAACAACAGCTTCTTGCCGGGATGGCCGAACATGAAGCTGTAATAGGCGCGCAAATTCGCAAAACGTTGCCACTCGTCGCCGGGCATGCGGCCGAGGATCGAGCGCTTTCCGTGCACGACCTCGTCATGCGATAGCGGCAGGATGAAATTTTCCGAGAAGGCGTAGTGCAGGCCGAACAGGATGTCGCCGTGGTGGTGTTTGCGGTGAATCGGATCCTTGCTGATGTAATTCAGCGTGTCGTGCATCCAGCCCATGTTCCACTTGTAGCCGAAGCCGAGGCCGCCGAACTCGACCGGGCGAGAGACCTGTGGCCAGGCGGTGGACTCCTCGGCGGCCGTGGTCGCTTGCGGGAAGCGGGCAAACAGCTCGGTGTTGAAGCGACGCAGGAAGTTGATGGCCTCAATGTTCTCGCGGCCGCCATACTGGTTCGGAACCCAGGCGCCTGGCGGGCGGCTGTAGTCGAGGTAGAGCATCGACGCGACCGCATCGACGCGCAGCCCGTCGATCGCGTAGCGCTCGAGCCAGAACAGCGCGTTCGATACCAGGAAGTTCGTCACTTCGGTGCGACCGTAATTGTAGATCAGCGTGCCCCAGTCGAGGTGGCGGCCCTGCAGCGGGTTGGCGTGCTCGAAGAGCGCGGTGCCGTCGAAATGGCCAAGGCCATGCGGATCGTCCGGGAAATGGCCGGGCACCCAGTCGAGCAGCACGCCGATGCCCTCGCGATGGCAGGCATCGACCAGCGCGGCAAAATCCTCGGGGCTTCCGAAGCGGCTGGTCGGCGCATAGAGGCCGGTCGGCTGATAGCCCCAGGAGCCATCGAAGGGATGCTCGCTCACGGGCAGGAATTCGAGATGGGTGAAGCCCATGTCGCGGGCATAGGCCGGCAGTTGCTCGGCCAGCTCGCGATAAGTCAGCCACTCATTGCCGTTCTTGCGTCGCCACGAGCCGAGATGGACCTCGTAGATCGACATCGGCGCGGACAGCGCGTTGATGCCATCCGGCGCCGGCCGCGGCCGCGGCAGTCGCGCCTCGTCGAGCACGATCGACGCGGTCTTCGGCCGCACCTCGCTCGCAAAGGCCATCGGATCAGATTTCAGCGGCAGCAGATGGCCGTGCGGGCCGATGATCTCGAACTTGTAGTGATCGCCGACCTTTGCGTGCGGGATGAACAGCTCCCAATAGCCGTTGCCGCGCACCCGCATGGGATGGCGTCGCCCGTCCCAGAAATTGAAATCGCCGACCACGGAGACGCGCCGCGCATTCGGCGCCAGCACCACGAAGGCGATGCCGTCGACACCTTCGAGTCGCATCGGATGCGCCCCGAGCTTGTCATAGAGGCGCTGATCGGTGCCCTCGCCGAGCAAATAAAGATCGAAGTCGGTCAGGATCGGCGGAAAGCGGTAGGCGTCCTCGAACTCGACGACGTTGCCGCCGAATTTGGCGCGCAGCTGATAATGCTTCGAGCCATTGGGCAGAGCCCCGATGAACAGGCCGGAATCGTGCACCCGGTCTAGCGGGGCGACCTCGCCATGCTCGCCGACCGCCTCGACATTGGTGGCTTCCGGGAGAAAAGCGCGCACGACGCTTTTGCCCCCCTCGGGATGCAGCCCGAGATAGTGGAAGGGATCGGAGTGGCGGCCCTCGATGATCGCGTAGGCTTCGGCGGGCAATTTAGGCATTGGCTTCGCTCCCGGCACTGGACAGAATGCGAAGCAGTCCGGTCAGCGGCGCGTGCAGCCCCTCAGGCCGGTAGGACAGCTCGTACTCTACGTCGTTGAACGCTTGATCGATCAGGAAGAACCTCATCAGGCCTTCGGCGGATTGCGAATCGTCCGGCCACAGCTGCCGGTCGGTCATGGCTTCGCGATAGGCGGACAGGAAGGTCGAGGTCGCGCGCTCGCGCCACTCGTCGAGCGCGGCCTCGAGCCGGCCCTGTTCGTCGGGTGCGCCGGTGAGTGCGCGACCGAGCGCTGCATGGACCGAAGCATCGATCGAGTGAATCAGGCCGGCGACGTCGCGCGCGGCCGGCGCCTTGCGCCGTTTGTCGGCCAGCGGCACATGCGGATTCCCGTCGAAGTCGATGATGAAGATGTCATCCTTCACAATCAGAGTTTGCCCGAGCCGGAAGTCGCCATGATGACGGATGATCGACCCACCAATACTGGAAGGCAATAGCGCATTCAGGTGGTCGGGCAAGGTGGCGCGGGCGTCCATGAGCTGATCGATCAGCGTCCGGTCCGTCTCCCGCAGGCCGTCGCGGATGTCGGCCAGCCGCTCGAAAATCCGCTCGGCGCGCGCCTTGAGGTCGGACACGAGCCGTTTGACGTATGCCGCTCCGATCGGCTCCGGCGCGAGATCGTCCGGCTTTGCCGCGGCCAGCGCGACATGCAGCTCGCCAAGCCGCCGGCCGATCTGCGCGATGAAGTGCAGGTATGGCGCCTGCTCCTGGGTCTCGCGCAGCGTTTCGCCCGCCGGCAAGACACGCTGCTCGTCGATATAGCGGTCGAGATAGCCCGTCGTCACCGTCCAGCCGTCGCCCTGGTTCTCGACATAGGCATGCAGCACGCCGAGCGCGCTGCGTTGCTCGCCCTCGACCAGCTCGACGCTGCCCAGCAGCGCCGGCGTATTGGCAAAGCGGGCAACTTCCGTGAGATAGTGGCCGATCTCGATCTCGGGACTGATGCCGCTTTCGAGCCGACGATAGATCTTGGCAACGTACTGATTGTCGACCAGCGCGGTGCTGTTCGACTGCTCGATCGCGCGGATGCGTTGGGGTTCCTTGACGAGGTAATCGGCGAAGCGGCTCGTCGCCTTGAATTCCAGCCGCAGATTGTTCTCCTCCACCGCCAGGTTCTGCGACAAGTTGCGCAGGAACAGGCCGATGAAGATCTGCTCGGTTGCGACATCGAGCAGCGTGCCTTCGCGCGCGCCCTGACGCACGGCGGCGAGCGCCTTCGGATTGAAGCGTTCGCGATCGAAGCGCACCCACTCGATCTGCAGCGGCATCACGTAACGTGTCGCCTGGTCGCCCTGCCTGGTCTCGAAGAATGCGATCCAGGGGCGGTTGTCGCCGATGTCGCAGAACGGCACCGCCGAGGTCAGCGCGGTCTTGATGTGCTTGGGATTGTGCTCAGGATACCATCGCGTCCGCGACAGGAATCCCGGCAGCACGTCGCGCTCGAACACGCCGCGCTCGCGGGCGAGCGACACCCAGTCCGAATTCACCGGCACCACCAGCGTCTCGAATTCCGGCACCGCACGCGGGATCACCGGCTCGGACTTGTCGCGCTCCTGCAGCTGGAACCAGTAGAAGCCATACGGCCCCAGCGTGATCATGTAGGGCAGCTCGCCGATCGGTGGGAAACGGGTGCGGCCGAGCATTTCCTGTGGGATGCGGTCCTTCCATGGCGACAGATCGAGCTCGGTCGCCTGCGCGGCGCGCGACAGATTCGCGACGCAGAGGATCACCTCGTCGCGGTATTGCCGGACATAGGCCAGTACGGCGCGGTTGGCCGGGCGGATGAAGGTCATGGTGCCGCGGCCGAAGGCGAGCGTCGATTTGCGCACCGAGATCAGCCGCTTGGTGGCGCTGAGCAGCGAGGACAGGCTGCGCGATTGCGCCTCCACGTTCACCGACTCGTAGCCGTAGACCGGGTCCATGATCAGCGGCGCGTAGAGCCGGGCCGGGTCGCAGCGCGAGAAGCCGCCGTTGCGGTCCGGGCTCCATTGCATCGGCGTGCGCACGCCGTTGCGGTCGCCGAGATAGATGTTGTCGCCCATCCCGATCTCGTCGCCGTAATAGATGATCGGCGTACCGGGGAAGGACAGCAGCAGCGAGTTCATCAACTCGATCTTGCGCCGGTCGTTGTCCATCAGCGGCGCGAGGCGTCTGCGGATGCCGACATTGATGCGCGCGCGCGGGTCGTTGGCGTAGGTGGTCCAGAGATAGTCGCGCTCGACGTCGGTGACCATCTCCAGCGTGAGCTCGTCATGGTTGCGCAGGAACAGCGCCCATTGGCAGCTCGCCGGAATGTCCGGCGTCTGGCGCAGGATGTCGGTGATCGGGAAGCGATCCTCCTGCGCGATCGCCATGTAGATCCGCGGCATCAGCGGGAAATGATAGGCCATGTGGCACTCGTCGCCACGGCCGAAATATTCCTGCACGTCCTCCGGCCATTGATTGGCCTCGGCCAGCAGCAGCTTGCCCTTGGAATAGGCGTCGAGCTCCTGGCGCAGCCGCTTGATGATCGTATGCGTCTCGGGCAGGTTCTCGTTCGAGGTGCCCTCGCGCTCGCACAGATAGGGAATGGCGTCGAGACGGAAGCCGTCGACGCCGGCATCCAGCCAGCGCTTCATCACCTGGATGATGGCGCTCACCACGCGCGGATTGTCGAAGTTCAGATCCGGCTGGTGCGAGAAGAAGCGGTGCCAGTAGAAGGCGCCGGCCTCGGGATCCCAGGTCCAGTTCGACTTCTCCGTGTCGGTGAAGATGATGCGCGTGCCCTGGTATTTCTGGTCGGTATCGCTCCAGACGTACCAGTTGCGGGCGCTCGAACCCGGATGACTGCGGCGCGCGCGCTTGAACCATTTGTGCTGGTCCGAGGTGTGGTTGACCACCAACTCGGTGATGACGCGCAGGCCGCGCTTCTGTGCCTCCTGGATGAAGCGCTTGAAGTCCTTCATCGTCCCGAAATCGGGATTGACCGCGCCGTAATCGCCGATGTCGTAGCCGTCGTCGCGGCCCGGTGAGGGGTAGAACGGCAGCAGCCACAGCGCGGTGACGCCGAGCTCCTGGAGATAGGGCAGCTTCTCGGTCAGGCCGGCAAAGTCGCCGATGCCGTCATTGTTGCTGTCGGCAAATGCCTTGACGTGGAGCTGGTAGATGATGGCGTCCTTGTACCAGAGCTCGTCCACGATCTCGGCAGCCTCGGCTTTCTTGGTGTCGACGGAAGACAGAACATTCATGGCGTGACCCCTTACGCCAGGGCGCGGAACAGCAGCGCCGGATCGCGCGCGGGATCGATACGCAACCTGATCCCGCCCCATTCGATGCGGGACTGTTCGCCGGTGAGAAGGTTTTCGAGGGCGGTCACATGGTGTCGCCGGCTGCCGGCGTCAACGGTGACGTCGCCGAGGGGCAGCCAGAATTCGCGCACATGGCGCGACAGGGCGATCACGACGATGACCGTGTTGGCGGGATCGGCGGCGTGCTTGACGAAGGCGATGGTCTCGCCGTCCTCGGCGCCGAGGAAGCGCAGATTGGCCGTCTGCTGAAGTGCCGCATTTTCGCTGCGGATGCGATTGAGGGCGGTGATGTACGGCTTGATGTTGCCGGGCTTGTCCCAGTCGCGCTGCTTGATCTGGTACTTCTCGGAATCGAGATATTCCTCACGCCCCGGGACCGCCTCGTGCTCCAGGAGCTCGAATCCGCCATAAATGCCGTAATTCCCTGACAGCGTCGCGGCCAGTGCGAGGCGCGACTTGAACATCCATTCTTCACCACCCTGGAGATGGTAGGGCAGCAGGTCGGCCGTGTTGACGAACAGGTTCGGCCGATAGAACTCGCGTTCGGGATAGCGCGTCAGCTCGCCGAGATACTGCTCCAGCTCCCACCTGTCGGTGCGCCAGGGGAAATAACTGAAGGACTGCGCAAAGCCGAGCTTGGCTAGGCCCTTCATCAGTTTTGGTCGCGCAAAAGTCTTGGAGAACAGGATCACCTCCGGATGTCGGCGGCGGATGTCGCGGATCAGCCACTCCCAGAACGGAAGCGGCGCGGTGTCGTGATTGTCGATGGCGAAGATGGTCACGCCATGATCGATCCAGAACAGCATGGCATCGCGAAACGCGTTCCACAGCCCGGCCCGGTCGACGGAGTTGAAATCGGGAATGACGATGTCGGAATAGGGGCCGTCCGCCGTCCGCACCGAGCGATTCGGCCGCCATTTGAACCATTCCGGATGCTGCGTCAGCCAGGGATGATCCGGCGAGCATTGCACGGCGAAGTCGAGCGCCAGCTCGAGGCCATATTCGAGACAGGTTGCGACCAGCGCGCGAAAATCCTCGATCGTGCCCAGCTCGGGATGCAGCGCATCGTGCCCGCCGTCCGCCGTGCCGATCGCATAGGGCGAGCCGGGATCGCTTTCGCTGGCCACCGGTACATTGTTGCGGCCCTTGCGGCGGGTTTTGCCGATCGGATGGATCGGCGTGAAATAGAGCACATCGAAGCCCATCGCGGCGATGTCGGGCACGCGGGCGATGCAGTCCCTCAGCGTGCCGTGCTGGCCGGGAATCCGGCTCTGGCTACGCGGCATCATCTGGTACCAGGCGCCGAAGCGCGCCTTGTCGCGATCGGCGATCAGCGGGAATAAGGGCGAGCGGGTGAGGTCGGGGCGCTGTTGGCTCTCGGCCATGGCTTGCCCGAGCTCGGTCGCGAGCAGGGGGCCGACGTCGCCGCTCTGAAGATAATCCTCGCACTGCCTGATGATGATCGCTGCTGCGTCTTGCTGCGTGCCATGCGCCTTGGTCAAGAGGCCGGCGCCTTCGATCGCATCGAGGCTGACGTCGGCGCCGGAGCGCTGCTTGCGCGCGACGCCGTGCGACCAGGTGGCGAATTCATCGGTCCAGGCTTCGATCGCATAAAAATATTGGCCCGCCTCCATGGGCGTGAATGTCCCCGACCAGCGGTCATTGCCATGATGGGCCATCGGCTCTCGCTGCCATTCGCGGTCCTGCTCCCGGCGCCACAGCAGCGCGGCGCCGATCACGGCCTCGCCGTCGCGGTAGATGTCGGCCCAAACCTCGATCCGGTCGCCCGCGATCCGCTTCACGGCAAAGCGGCCGCCATCGATCAAGGGATAGACGTCCTCGATGAGGAAAGCGCTGCCGGCTGCGGCACTTTCGACAGTTTGAATTGTCTTGTTCACGGTGATGCCATTGACAAGAAAGCAGGAGCCCGTTTCCCTTGGCGGGAACCCACGCTTGGTACCTATATAGAAAGCCGGTTCTGTGTCATTAGTTCCCTTGGGAACGGCTGGCGCCGTTGGTGAGTTAGGCCCGACTAACGTCTTCCGCCGCCTCGTGAAAATCGATGCCCCCGGCAAGTGGGTGGCCTGCAAGCTGCGTGCCGAATGGATCTTTTAGCTCAAGCCCGGATCAAGGGCGTTCAATCCGAATTCGTCGATGCCTTGGGAAAGCTGCGGGTCACTGACCCCGTGGCCCTCAAATCCATCCTGGACGCCCTGCCGGAAAAGCGGGTCTACCGCTTCGTCGGGGGGCCGGTCGTGGTGCGCGCCCTCGGGCATCCGCGTACGGAATTGGCGGCCATCGGCGCGCCGCCGCTGCGATGGACATTGAGCGCAAACGGCAAATCGGTCGCGCAAGGCGAGACGCGCGAGCCCGTGATCGCCTGGCCTGCCGGCCTGCCGCTCGGCTATCACCGGTTGACGCTCACCGATGCCGAAGGCGTGAGCGAAGACGTGCCGATGATCGTGGCGCCCGAACGCGCCTTCGGCGGCGATTTCGATCGCGGCTGGCTGCTCGCCGTGCAGCTCTACAGCGTCCGCTCCAACCGCAATTGGGGCATCGGCGATTTCACCGATCTCGCCGATCTGGTCCGGCTCGCCAAGCAATTGGGGGCTGACGGCGTCGGCCTCAATCCGTTGCATGTGCTGTTCGACGATTACCCGGCCGATTGCAGCCCCTATTCGCCGAACAGCCGGCTGTTTCTCAACCCGCTCTATATCGACGTCGAGGCGATCCCGGAATTTTCCGCCGACCTCGTGCCGGATGCCGCCGCGACCGCGGCGCGCCTGCGCGAGGGCGATCGCGTACCCTATACGGATATGGCGGCGTTGAAATGGCTGGGCCTGCGTGCCGCCTTCAACAGTTTCGTGACGAACGCGAGCGAGGCACGCCGGCGCGAGTTCGACGCCTTCCGCGCCGCCCGCGCGCCGCTGTTGTCGCGCTTTGCCTGCTTTGAAGTGCTGCGCCATCGTTTCAACGCGCCGTGGTGGGAATGGCCGGTGGAATGGCAACGGCCAGACGATGCAAAATGCGCCGATCTGCGCAAGGGGCCCGACAAGCGCGAGGTCGAGTTCGTCGAGTTCGTGCAATGGACGGCCGACAGCCAGTTGCATGCCGCCAAGGAGCTGGCCGGCCAGCTCGGGATGCGGGTCGGGCTCTATCTCGACGTCGCTGTCGGCGTGCAGTCCAACGGCTTCGATGCCTGGAACGAGCAGATGGCGATCTCCCGTCATCTCGCCGTCGGCGCGCCGCCCGACGTGCTCAACACCGTTGGCCAGGATTGGGGCCTCGCCGGCTTCAACGCGGGCGGCCTGGAAGCCCAATCCTTCGTGCCGTTCGCCGACATGCTCGCGGCGTCTATGCGCCATGCCGGCGCCATCAGGCTCGATCACGTGCTCGGCTTGAAGCGGCTTTATCTGGTACCGCGCGGCTTCAAGCCCGACAACGGCGCCTACGTCCAGATGCCGTTCGAGGCGTTGCTGGCCGCGGTGGCAAGCGAGAGTGCCAGGCATAAGTGCATCGTGATCGGCGAGGATCTCGGCACCGTGCCGGAAGGTTTCCGCGAGACCATGCAGGATTTCGGCATCTGGTCCTACCTCGTCATGATGTTCGAGCGCGACGATGCCGGTCGTTTCCGCAACGGCGATCACTACCGGCCCAACGCGCTGGTCACGCTGAACACCCATGATCTGTCGACCTATGCCGGCTGGCGCTCCTTCAGCGACCTCAAGATGAAGCTTTCACTCGGGATTGATCCCGGCGAGAGCGAGCAAGCGCGCTGGGACGCGCTCGGCATGCTGGACCAGATCCTGCGCCAGAACGGCATCACCGCCAACGACCTTTATTCCGTGCTCGCCTTCCTGTCGCGCACGCCGTCGCGGCTGCTCGCGGTGTCGATGGAGGATCTGCTCGGCGTGATTGACCAGCCCAATATTCCCGGTACGATCGACGAACATCCGAACTGGCGTCAGCGGCTGCCTGTCGCGCTCGACGAGATTGCCTCGAAGGTCGATCTCACGGCCTTGAGAGCAGCGACGCGGGAGCGCTCGTTAAACGGCGGGAGTTGATCGACCGGGGTTTTTCAGGCTGGCAAAGCATTGTCGCAGAAGATCGAAGACTATGCGCTGATCGGCGACTGCGAGACCGCTGCGCTTGTTGGGCGCAACGGCTCCATCGACTGGCTGTGCTGGCCGGCCTTCGATTCCGATGCCTGCTTTGCCGCGATCCTCGGTAACCCCAAGAATGGCCGCTGGCTGATCGCGCCGCGCGAGGATGTCATCCGCATCTCGCGCCGCTATCTCGGCAATACCCTCATCCTCGAGACCCGCTTCGAGACGAAGAGCGGCGCCATAGCGCTGGTCGACTTCATGCCGCCGCGCGGCAAGGCGTCCGACATCGTGCGCCTGGTTCGTGGCGTCAGCGGCAAGGTCAACATGCGGATGGAGCTCGTCATCCGCTTTGGCTTCGGCATCGATATCCCCTGGGTGCGGCGGATTGATCATTCGCTCATGGCGATAGCCGGCCAAGACATGACCGTGCTGCGCACGCCTGTCGAGACCCGTGGCGAGGATCTGACCACGGTTGCCGACTTCGAGGTGAGTGCCGGCGAGACCGTACCCTTCGTGCTCACCTACGGCCCCTCGCATATCGAGCCACCCGCTCCGATAGACCATGAGGTCGCCCTCCAAGAGACCGAAAAATTCTGGCAGGAGTGGTGCGGTCATTGCACCCGCGACGGTGACTATCAGGATCTCGTGATGCGCTCGCTGATCACGCTGAAGGCGCTGACCTTTGCCCCGACCGGCGGCATTGTCGCGGCGCCGACAACGTCGCTGCCCGAGAAGCTCGGCGGGAGCAGGAACTGGGACTATCGCTTCTGCTGGCTGCGCGACGCTACCTTCACATTGCTGGCGCTGATGAACTCGGGCTACACCGAGGAAGCCCTGGCCTGGCACAATTGGCTGCTGCGCGCCGCCGCCGGCTCGCCTGCGAACATGCAGATCATGTACGGCATCTGGGGCCAGCGCCGCCTGCTGGAATGGGAGGCGGGTTGGCTAGACGGCTATGAGGGCGCGAAGCCCGTGCGCGTCGGCAATGCCGCGCACGCGCAGCTCCAGCTCGACGTCTATGGCGAACTGATCGACGCCTTCCACCAGTCGCGGATGGCCAAGCTCAAGCTCGATGATGAGGCGACATGGGCGCTGGAATGCGCGGTGCTCCAGCATCTCGCCGAGGTCTGGGATCACCCGGACCACGGCATCTGGGAGCGCCGCGGCCAGCCCAAGCACTACGTCTTTTCCAAGGTGATGACTTGGGTCGCCTTCGATCGCGGCATCAAGAGCGCAGAGACGTTTGGCTTGAAGGCGCCGCTGTTGCACTGGCGCGCGCTGCGCGAGGCCATTCATCGCGACGTCTGCAACCGGGGATTTGACGCCCAGGAAAATGCCTTCGTCGAGTCCTACGGTTCGAAGATGCTCGATGCCAGTGTGCTGCTGCTGCCGGCCGTGGGCTTCCTGCCGCCTGATGATCCGCGCATCCGCGGCACCATCGCGGCCGTCGAGACATGCTTGATGCGCGACGGCTTCGTGCTGCGGCACGATCCGCGCGAGCTGCCTCCCGGCCAGCCGCCGCTCGAAGGCGCCTTCCTGGCCTGCACGCTCTGGCTCGCCGACGCCCATGTGCTGGCCGGCGATCTCGACAAGGCACAAGTCCTGCTCGATCGCGTGGTGAGCGTTGCGAACGATGTCGGGCTATTGGCGGAGGAATATGATTCCGTCGCACGGCGCCAGACGGGCAACTTCCCGCAGGCGCTGACCCATATCGCGCTGATCAACACCGCGCACAATCTCTCCGCGGCAAGGCAGGAGAGCGAGAAGCCGGCAGTGCAGCGGTCGAAGTAGCCATGGCTATCACTACATCTGCGAGAAGGTGCTGCGGTCATCCTTCGAGACGCCCGCCGTTGGCGGACCCTCAGGATGAGATCGCCGGTGCCGCTTAGCCTCACCCTGAGGAGACCGCGAAGCGGTCGTCTCGAAGGACGAGGCGCTTGCTCAGACCGCGCCAAGCTCACATCCGATTGCTCTACCCACAACGCGGAGGGAATCGATCGCTCAGCCCACCCCATTCCGCTTCAAGATCATCTCCATCGCCTCGGCAAAGCCGTCCTGCTCGTTGCTTGCAGTGACATGCGTCGCCTGGTCCTTGACGTTGTCGGCGGCATTGCCCATGGCGATCGACATGCCGCTGACGCGGAACATCGCGAGGTCGTTCTGCATGTCGCCGATGGTGGCGACTGCATCGGTGGCAATGCCGAGGCGCTTGGCCATGGCCAGCACGAAGGTGCCCTTGTTGAAGCCCGGCGGAGTGATGTCGAGATAATAGGTCTGCGAGCGCACTGCGGTCGCCGCGCTGCCGAGCGCGTCCTGCATGACCTTCTCGCAAGCCTCCAGGCGCGCGGCATCGGCACTGGCGCCGACGATCTTGCAGGCGCTGGCGAGATACGGCGAAAAGTCCGTCACGATGGTCGGATCGGAACGGATCGTGTGCCGCTCATGCGCGACGTATTGTCCCTCGGGGTTGTCGATCAGCCATTTGTCGGTGGTGAAGAGCCAGACGTCGGCGCCGAACTCGCGCAAGATTTGCAGGGACCGCTCGGCCGCGCTCGCCGGGATCAGCTGCTGCTCGACCGCCCTCATCTCGGGATCGACGATCGAGGAGCCGTTGAACGGACCGACCGGGAGCCAGAGCGCCAGCGGCTCGATCAAAAAGCGCATCCCGATCGCGGGGCGGCTGGAGGTAATGGTGAAGCCGATGCCGGCCTGATGCAACCGCTGCACGGCGGACCTCGCGCGCTCCGTCAGTGTCTTGTCCTTGGTCAGCAGCGTGCCGTCGACGTCGGAGACAACCAGCGAGATCTTCGTCATGGCAGGACCTCAAGGCTCAGTTTTCTTGAAGATTTCAGTTTCTTGCTCAGCGCTTCGCCCCGCTCAGCTTCAGCTGCCGCACCACGCCGTCCACGATCGCCTCGACGGATTCGTCGATCGACACGGTGATGACGTGCTCCCCCGCCTCCGGCGGCTCCAGGGTGTCGAACTGACTCTTCAACAGCCCGGGCGGCATGAAATGGCCTTTGCGGTGTGCGAGGCGCTCCGCGATGAGTTCCTTCGTGCCCTTCAGGAAGACGAAGCGGACGTCGTCGCGTCCACGCAGCAGCACGTCGCGATAGGCGTGTTTCAGCGCCGAGCAGGCGATGATGACGTGCTCGCCCTTGTCGCAGACCCGCGCGATCTCGTCGGCGATGGCGTTGAGCCAGGGCCAGCGGTCCTCGTCGGTGAGCGGCTGGCCCGCCCGCATCTTCTCGACATTGCTGGCGGGATGAAAGCTGTCGCCGTCCTCGAACCGCCAGCCGAGGCGCTGGCCGAGCGCTTCGGCGATCGTGCTCTTGCCCGAGCCCGACACGCCCATCACGATCAATGCACAAGGTGCTTCAACGCGGCCCACGAATTCCCTCCGGAAGCGCGGCCTGGTCGACCAGCCAGACGGTCTCACCATTCGAGCGCGCGCGTGATGCCGGCAGAGTCTCGCCATTGAGGAGGCGCGTCAAGATCGGCTGCTTGTCGTGCCCGGAAATCTCGAACAGCATTTCGCGGCAGGATGCCAGGACGGGCAAAGTGAGCGAGACCCGCGGTACGAACGGCGCGACATTGGCCTTGGGGACGCCGACAACCCAGCGCGTGGTCTCCTCGATCTCGGGATAGCCCGGGAAGAGCGAGGCGGTGTGGCCATCCGGACCCGCGCCCATCAGGACGAGATCGAACAGCGGCCGGGATGGATCGAGGCTTTCAGCGCCATAGAACTCCTGCAGCTCGCGCGCATAGGCCTCGGCGCTGGCATCCGGATTGTCGGCCGCCGTCGGAATCGGGTGGATATGGCCGGCAGGTGCGTCGCGATCGAGGAAGATCGCGCGCGCGACCGCCATGTTGTTGAGGGGATCGCTTTCGGGGACGAAGCGCTCGTCGCCGATGAACCAATGCACGCGATCCCACGGAATCCTGCCGCGCCAGGCGTCGCTGCCCAGCAATTGATAGAGCTTCTTCGGGCTGGAGCCGCCGGTCAGGCAGATCGCGATGCGCGAGGAGTTGGCGGCGATCCGCGCCATCACCCGTTCGGCCGCGGCCTGAGCCAGGGCCTCTACATCCGCCGCGACGATTAGCTTCGGCTGGTCGGCGGCCGTCATCACGAGTATTTCCGCCAGCTTCGTCCGTCGCGCCGAAGCAATTCGTCGGCGCAGGCCGGCCCATCGCTGCCGGCTTCATAGGTTTCGACGCCGTTGGTGCCTGCGCCTTTCCAGGCGTCCAGGAACGGCTGCACCGCCTGCCAGCCTGCCTCGATACCGTCGGCGCGCTGGAAAAGGATGTTGTCGCCGATCATGCAGTCATAGATTAGCGTTTCGTAGCCGGTCGAGGGATCAGCGCGGAAATAATCGCCGTACTTGAATTTCATCTCGACGCCGTCGATGGTGATGCTCGGCCCCGGGATTTTTGCGTTGAACTGAAGTTCGATCGTCTCGGTCGGTGCGATGCCGATGGTCAAGAAGTTCTGCGACAGGCGGTCGATGTCGGTGCCTGAAAACATCGACAGCGGCGCCTGCTTGAACTTGATCGCCACTTCCGTCCGCTTGTGCCCGAGCGCCTTGCCGGTACGCAGATAAAAGGGAACGCCGGCCCAGCGCCAGTTGTCGATCATCAGCTTGAGCGCGACAAAAGTCTCGGTCGTGCTGCCGGGCTTGACCTCTTCGGTCTTGCGATAATCCGGGATCTCCTCGTCGCCGACACGGCCTGCCAGATACTGCGCTCGGACCGAATTTCTCAGCGCCTCTTCCCGGCTTGGCCGCTGGATCGCGGTGAGCACGTCGGCCTTTTCGGAGCGCACCGAATGCGCGTCGAACCGCGCCGGCGGCTCCATCGCGACCAGCGACATCAGCTGGAACAGATGGTTCGGCACCATGTCGCGCAACGCACCGGTAGCGTCGTAGAAGCCGCCGCGATGGCCGACGCCGAGCTTCTCCTCAACCGTGATCTGGATGTGGTCGATGTGGTTGCGATTCCAGATCGGCTCGAACATGCCGTTGGCAAAGCGCAGCACCAGGATGTTCTGCACCGTTTCCTTGCCGAGATAATGATCGATCCGGTAGATCTGGTGCTCCTCCATGATCTTCAGCAGCTCGGCATTCAGCGCGCGCGCCGAGGCGAGATCGGTGCCGAACGGTTTCTCGATCACGAGACGACGCCAGGCGCGGTTCTCCTTCATCATGCCGGTGCGGCCGAGCTCGCGCGCGGTCGGCGCGAAGGCGGCGGGCGGCGTGGCCAGGTAGAACAGCCGGTTGCCGCCGGTGTCCTGCGCGCATTCCAGCGAATCCAGATGCTCGCGCAGGCGATCAAAGGAGGGCGGATCCTTTGCGTCCGCCTCGACGAAGGTGACGCATTCCAGCAGCTTCCTGGCAATGTCGTCGTCGACGGGGCGGGTCGCAAACTGACGCAGGCCCTTCAACAGGCTGTCGCGCAGCTCGTCGTCCGACTGGCCCCTGCGCGCGACGCCGACGACGCAGAACTTTTCCGGCAACAGGTGTTCGGCCGCCAGATTGTAGAGCGAAGGCATCACCAGGCGGTGAGTGAGGTCCCCGGTGACACCGAAAATGACGAACGCGCAATTTTCCGGCTTGCGCTTTGATTGCGGGTCTTTTGTCACGAACGATTTGCCTTCGCTTTATTACGCTTAGCTTTGCGAGCTCATTTGGGCTTCGAAGCGCCCGGCTGCTTCGGCTCCTTGTGGCCGCCGAACCCTGCGCGCATCGCGGAGAGAATTTTCTCCGCGAAGGTGTGTTCCCGACGGGAACGGAAACGTGTGTAGAGCGCGGCCGTCAGCACTTCGGCCGGTACGGCCTCGTCGATCGCCGCATTCACGGTCCAGCGCCCTTCGCCGGAATCCTCCACGAAGCCGGAATATTCCGCGAGCTGCGGGCTGTCGGCGAGCGCGGTCGAGGTAAGGTCGAGCAGCCAGGACGGGATCACGCTGCCACGCCGCCACACTTCCGCGATGTCGGCCAGATCGAAATCGTAGCGGTGG
The DNA here is from genome assembly GCF_000296215.2 of Bradyrhizobium sp. CCGE-LA001. Taxonomy (NCBI): domain Bacteria; kingdom Pseudomonadati; phylum Pseudomonadota; class Alphaproteobacteria; order Hyphomicrobiales; family Nitrobacteraceae; genus Bradyrhizobium; species Bradyrhizobium sp. CCGE-LA001. The sequence continues at coordinate 1,954,542 of NZ_CP013949.1, forward strand.
TCCGCCGGCAGGGCGTCGATGTTCGCATTCTTGAGGATGTCGAAACCTTCGGCATAGGCCTGCATCAGGCCGTATTCGATGCCGTTATGGATCATCTTGACGAAATGGCCGGCGCCGACCGGACCGGCATGGATGTACCCCTGCTCGATGCGGGGATCGCGGCCCTCGCGTCCCTCGGTGCGCGGAATGTCGCCGGCGCCGGGCGCGAGTGCCGCAAAGATCGGATCGAGCCGGTCCACCACCTGCTTCTCGCCGCCGATCATCATGCAATAGCCGCGCTCGAGCCCCCAGACGCCGCCGGACGTGCCGACGTCGACGTAATGGATGCCGCGCTCCTTCAACGCCTTGCCGCGGCGGACGTCGTCCTGCCAGAAGGTGTTGCCGCCGTCGATGATGACGTCGCCAGCCTGCATCACGCCCGCGATCGTCTCGATCGTGGTTTCGGTGATGCGCCCCGCCGGCAGCATCACCCAGGCGGTGCGCGGCCGCTCGAGCTTCGAGATGAACTCCTCGAGCGTCGCCGCGCCCACCGCGCCGTCTGCCGCAAGGCCCGCGACGGCCTTGGGATCCTTGTCATAGACCACGGTCGAATGTCCGTGACGCATCAGGCGGCGAACGATGTTGCCGCCCATCCGGCCGAGGCCGATCATGCCGAGCTGCATGTGAGAGATTCCCTTAGTTCAGCGCGTCGTTGAGCGCCGCATTGAGCGCGGCGAGACCTTTCTTGACTCCGCCTTTCAAATGCACGCGCAGCGCACGCCGGCCGCGCTCGGTGAGCACGTCGAAATCGCCGCGCGCCTGCGCCGCCTTGATCACGCCGAAGCTGGCCTTCTGGCCCGGCACCGCGAGATCCTTGGCGTCGTCGGCCGTGATCTGGAGGAACACGCCGCTGTCGGGTCCGCCCTTGTAGGCTTGTCCGGTCGAGTGCAGGAAGCGCGGGCCGAACTCGGCGCAGGTGGCGACATGCCGCTTCTCGCGCACCTCGAGCCGCATGGCCTGGAGCGCGTCCATCGTGGCCTTGTCGCGCTCGACGTAGCCGAGCAGGGCGACATAGTCGCCATCGCCCGAGCGCGACAGATGCGCCTTCAGCCAGGAGGTGAGGTCGCCATTGGCGCCGGCGGCGCGGAGCGCCGTGGCGTTGGCTTCGTCGGTGTAGAGATCGGCGTCCGTGGTGCTGACCACCGGCTGCTCTTCCGGCAGCGCGCCGGTCTTCTCGAAGGCGGACGTGAGCTCGCGCGTCTTGATCTTGGCCGCCTCCACGTCCGGTTGGTCGAACGGGTTGATGCCGAGGATGCTGCCGGCCACGGCCGTCGCCATCTCGAAGCGGAAGAACTCCTGACCGAGATGCTCGATCGACTTCATGACGATACGGACCACGGGATGGCCGGCCGCCTCGATGGCGGCAAGCTGGGAGTCGTGGGCCGCATCCGCCTCGCCCTCGATACGGATATCGATGAAGAAGCGATCGCTGCCGTAGACGGAAGGATCACCCAGCGGCTCGCCCTCGATCGGGATCAGGCCCTTGCCTTCCTTGCCGGTGGATTCCGCGATGAGCTGCTCGGCCCAGGCGCCGAAATCGGCGATCTTCTTCGAGGCCAGGATCGTCACCTTGTCTCGGCCTTCCAGGCCGGCGAGGCCCATGGCAAGTCCGAGCTGCACGCCGGGGTTTTCGGACGGCGGCACGTCCGGCCCGCAGGAGCGGGCCATCGCCAGTGCATGCTTGATGAAGGTCTTGACGTCGATGCCCGCGGTCGCCGCGGGCACGAGGCCGAACGGCGACAGCACGGAGTAGCGTCCGCCGATCGAGGGCTCGCCGTGGAAGATGCGGGCATAGTTCAGCTTCTTCGCTGCCTTCTCCAGCGACGAGCCGGGATCGGTCACGGCGATGAAGCGATGGCCGGTCTTCACCTTGGTCCCGACCGCCTTGGCCACCTGCGCATGGAAATAGTCCTTCATCGCATTCGGCTCGGTCGTGCCGCCGGATTTGCTGGAGACGATGAAGACGGTGTTGGCGATGTCGATCCGGGCCTCCATCGCCCGCACCTGCGCCGGATCGGTGGAATCAAGCACATGCAGTTTCGGGAAGCCGGGCTTCTTGCCGAAGGTTTCGGCGAGCACCTCCGGCCCGAGGCTCGATCCGCCCATGCCGAGCACGACGGCGTCGGAGAACTTTTGGCCCTTCACCCGGCCCGCATAATCCTCGTAGTCGGCGATATCGGCCTTGGCCGCGCTGTCGAGCCAGCCCAGCCATTTGTCCTCATCCGCGCCGGTCCAGACCGATTTGTCGCGCTGCCACAGCCTGCGGATCTTGGCTGACGCCCGCCATTCCTCGGTGCTCTCCACCACCGCCTTGCCGAGCCCGTCGCCGAGCGAGAGAGATTGGCGGTCGAGCGCGGGGCCCAGCACGGTGACGCGCTTGTGGGCGACGGCGCCATAGAGCTTGTCGGCGGCGTCGGCGAACAGCTTGACGCCGTCCTTGACCAGCTCCTCGGTGATCGCATCGAGCGAGATGCCCGAGCGCTCCAGCTCCTCCAGCACGCGCTGCGCATCCTCGATATTCTCTTCCAGACTGTCGCGCGGCTTGCCGTGGTCGCGGAAGGCGTCGAGCGTCGCCGGCGGCACGGTGTTGACGGTGTCGGGGCCGATCAGCTCCTCGACATAGAGGACGTCGCTGTAGTCCTTGTTCTTGGTGCCGGTGGATGCCCACAGCATGCGCTGCGGCTGGGCGCCCTTGGCAGCGAGCTTCTCCCAGCGCGGCCCTGAGAACAGGCGCTTGTAGTCCTGATAGGCGAGCTTGGCATTGGCGATCGCGACCTTGCCCTTGAGCGCGGCGAGCCGCTCCTTTTCGGAGGGGTCGTTGGCGCGGGCGATCTTCTCGTCGAGCTGCTTGTCGACGACCGAGTCGATGCGGCTGACGAAGAAGCTCGCGACGCTCGCCACATGCGAGGGATCGCCGCCCCCGGCGACGTATTTTTCGAGCCCGGCGATGTAGGCCTCGGCGACCTGGAGATAGACCTCCTTGGAAAACAGCAGCGTGATGTTGATGCTGATGCCGTCGCCGATCAGCTGCTCGATCGCCGGCAGGCCCTCGGGCGTCGCCGGCACCTTCACCATCAGGTTCTTGCGACCAACGTCCTTCCAGAGCCGCCGCGCTTCGGCGACCGTGCCCGACGTGTCCATCGCGAGGTAAGGCGACACTTCCAGGCTGACATAGCCGTCGCCGCCCTTGAGGCGGTCATAGACCGGGCGCAGCACGTCGGCGGCACTCTGGATGTCCTCGATCGCGACCGCCTCGAACAACTCTGCCACGGTCCGGTCGCCGCGCTTCAGCGCCTTGCCGATCGGGGCGTCGTACTCGTCCGAGCTGCCGATCGCCTTCTCGAAGATCGAAGGATTGGAGGTGACGCCCTTGACGCCGTCGGTGTCGATCAGCCGCTTCAAATCGCCATTGGCGATGAAGCCGCGGGCGAGGAAGTCCAGCCAGACGGCTTGTCCGTGCTTTTCCAGTTCTTTGACGGAATTCATGATGTTTATTGTCTCCAAGCCTGCGGGCGAGGGGTTTCCGCGCCGGTCCTGACGCGCTATCCTGTAGCCTACATGCTTCCTTGTGGGAACCAATCAAGGGCATGGGCGTCATACCCTGCGCGGTAACTCCGTCGCGATCATGGCGATCCAGGCGGCCCTGCCGAACTGGGAGGGTGGTGTTCGTCATTCTGTTGGCATTCGCGATCGTCGCAGCGGCAACGGTCGCGACGGCAACGAATGACTGCTGTACGACTTTAGTGGCGGAAGTTTTGACCGAGGCGTGACGCAAGTCGCAGGATGATCCTGCTGACGCAGTCCTGCGGCGGCAGAGCCGAGCGCGTCGCTTTGTGCGCGAGGCGTTCGCATGGTTCGTTTGTCGCAGGACTCGGCGACTGATTTCGATACATCGCTGCGCTTGCCATGATCGTCGCACCGTCGGCGGTCTGTGCACTGCATTGCAGCAGGAAGATGAACGACCGCTCAAGGCTTCGCCGTACAAGCGTCATAAGATCGCCGCTGGCAGATCGCTATGCTGCAGCGCCGGATGAACGCATCCCCGGTAATGCCCGGATGTTGCGAGCGAGTGACATTTTCTGGAAATGAGCCAATATGGATGTAGATTCGCTCAAATTACAGGCATGTGCCTGTTCGTAACTCAACGAGTGCCTACGTTGTGCGTTGCGTCGAGCCGGCACCAAGGTGTCCAATGATCGTCATGTGCTCACGCTGATTCGAAACGGCCTGAGGAACGGTCCGGTAACTGCTTTCGTTTCAGCTTGTAGCGGAACTTCACGCGGAGAGGGATCATGTACAACGATTCTCTATTCAACGCTTTCGCTCGGTCGTTCGAGGCGAGAAGCCAGCACGACATGTCGATGGCGGAATATCTGGAATCGTGTCGAAGCGATCCCATGAAATACGCGAACGCGGCCGAACGACTGCTAGCTGCCATCGGTGACCCCCAGACGATCGACACGGCCAAGGATACCCGCCTTGGCCGTATTTTTTTGAACCGCACGATCCGTACCTATCCGGCCTTCGCGGGCTTCTACGGCATGGAAGAAACCATCGAGCGCATCGTCGGTTTCTTCCGCCACGCCGCGCAAGGCCTCGAAGAGCGCAAGCAGATCCTCTATCTGCTCGGCCCGGTCGGCGGCGGCAAATCCTCGCTCGCCGAGCGGTTGAAGTCGCTGATGGAAGTGCATCCGATCTACGTGCTGAAGGCCGGCGACGAACTATCGCCCGTGTTCGAGAGCCCGCTCAGCCTGTTCGATCCCGATCATCTCGGCCCGATGCTGGAAGAGAAGTACGGCATTCCGCGCCGCCGCCTCACCGGCCTGATGAGTCCGTGGTGCTACAAGCGGCTCGAAGCCTTCGGCGGCGATATTTCCCAGTTCCGGGTCGCAAAAATCCAGCCGTCGCGGCTACGCCAGATCGCGATCTCCAAGACCGAGCCGGGTGACGAGAACAACCAGGACATCTCCTCGCTGGTGGGCAAGGTCGACATCCGCAAGCTCGAGACCTACGCGCAGAACGATCCCGACGCCTACAGCTATTCCGGCGGCCTCAATCGCGCCAATCAGGGCGTGCTCGAGTTCGTCGAGATGTTCAAGGCGCCGATCAAGATGCTGCATCCGCTGCTCACGGCGACGCAGGAAGGCAACTACATCGGCACCGAGAACATCGGCGCGATTCCCTTCACCGGCGTCATCCTCGCGCACTCCAACGAGGCCGAGTGGGCGAGCTTCAAGGCCAACAAGAACAACGAAGCCTTCATCGACCGCATCTGCGTGATCAAGGTGCCGTACTGCCTGCGCGTCACCGAGGAGCAGAAGATCTACGAGAAGCTGATCCAGGGCTCCGAGCTCGCGGCCGCGCCTTGCGCGCCCTCGACGCTGGAGACGCTGGCTCGGTTCTCGGTGATGTCGCGTCTGCGCAAGCACGAGAATTCCACGCTGTTCGGCAAGATGCGGGTCTATGACGGCGAGAGCCTGAAGGAATCCGATCCGAAGGCGCGCAGCGTCCAGGAATATCGCGACGCCGCCGGCGTCGACGAGGGCATGGACGGCGTCTCCACCCGTTTCGCCTTCAAGATACTGGCTGCGACCTTCAACCACGATCCGCAGGAGGTCGCCGCCGACGCCGTGCACCTGATGTACGCGCTGGAGCAGGCGATCCGCCGCGAGCAGCTGCCGGAGGAAACCGAGAAACGTTATCTCGAATTCATCAAGGCAGAGCTCGCGCCGCGCTATGCCGAGTTCATCGGCAACGAGATCCAGAAGGCTTATCTCGAATCCTACTCGGACTACGGCCAGAACCTGTTCGACCGCTACGTCGATTATGCCGACGCCTGGATCGAGGATCAGGATTTCAAGGATCCCGACACCGGCCAGCTGCTGGATCGCGAGCTTTTGAACCAGGAATTGACGAAAATCGAGAAGCCGGCGGGCATCGCCAACCCCAAGGACTTCCGCAACGAGGTCGTCAAATTCTCGTTACGCTCCCGGGCCCAGAACGGCGGCAAGAATCCGACCTGGACGTCCTACGAGAAGATTCGCGACGTGATCGAAAAGAGGATATTCTCCCAAGTCGAGGACCTGCTTCCGGTCATCTCCTTCGGGTCGAAGAAGGACGGCGAGACGGAGAAGAAGCACGGTGAGTTCGTTGCACGCATGGTGGAGCGCGGCTACACCGAGCGTCAGGTTCGCCGGCTCGTCGAATGGTACATGCGCGTGAAGCAGGCCGGTTGAGGCGGGATGGGAGGCGAATGGTCAAGTGCCCATTCACATCATTGACAGGCGCCTGAATCCAGGCGGCAAGAGTCTTGAGAACCGGCAGCGGTTCTTGCGTCGGGCCAAGTCCCTGGTGCAGGGCGCCGTCAAGAAGACCTCGCAGGAACGCGACATCAAGGACGTCCTGGAGGGTGGTGAGGTCACGATCCCGCTCGACGGCATGCACGAGCCGCGCTTCCGCCGCGAGGGCGGCACGCGCGACATGGTGCTGCCCGGAAACAAGAAGTTCATCGAGGGCGACTATCTCCAGCGCTCCGGCCAGGGCAGTGCCAAGGATTCAGGTCCGGGCGAAGGCGACAGCGAGGATGCCTTCCGTTTCGTGCTGAGCCGCGACGAATTCGTCGACCTCTTCCTCGACGACCTCGAACTGCCGGATCTCGCCAAGCGCAAGATCGCGCAGACCGAGAGCGAGGGCATCCAGCGCGCCGGCTACACCACCTCGGGCTCGCCCGCCAACATCTCGGTGAGCCGGACGGTGCAGCTCGCACTGGCTCGCCGCATCGCGCTCCGCCGTCCCCGCAAGAGCGAGATCGAGGAGCTCGAGGCCGAGATCGCCGCGTGCACCGACGAGGATGTTCGCATCGAGCTGCTGGACAAGCTCGCGAAGCTGAAGGCGAAGTCCAAGCGCATTCCCTTCATCGACCCGCTCGATATCCGCTACCGTCGCTACGAGAAGGTGCCGCGGCCCGTGGCGCAAGCCGTGATGTTCTGTCTGATGGACGTCTCCGGTTCGATGTCCGAGCACATGAAGGATCTGGCCAAGCGCTTCTACATGCTGCTCTATGTGTTCCTGAAGCGGCGCTACAAGCATGTCGAGATCGTCTTCATCCGCCATACCGACCGCGCCGAGGAGGTGGACGAGCAGACCTTCTTCTACGGTCCGGCCTCCGGCGGCACGCTGGTCTCCAGCGCGCTCCAGGCGATGCACGAGATCGTGCGCGAGCGCTTCAATCCCTCGGACTGGAACATCTACGCTGCGCAAGCCTCGGACGGCGACAATTCCTATTCCGACGGCGAGCTCACCGGCATGCTGCTGACCGACAAGATCCTGCCGGTCTGCCAGTTCTTTGCCTATCTCGAGGTTGGGGAATCCGGCGGCAGCGCTTTCGATCTCTCCGATTCCTCGCTCTGGAGCCTGTACGACCGCCTGCGCAACAGCGGCGCGCCGCTGTCGATGCGCAAGGTCTCCGAGCGCAGCGAGATCTTCCCGGTGTTCCACGACCTGTTCCAGCGCCGCGAAACCACTCAGGAGAAGGCCGCTCCATGACGGAACGCTTGTTCGAAGGCGCGGATTGGGACTTCCACACCCTGCAGCGCATCACCGATGCCTGCGAGGAGGTGGCGCTGAAGGAGCTCGGTCTCGACGTCTATCCGAACCAGATAGAGGTGATCACCGCCGAGCAGATGCTGGACGCGTACTCGTCGGTCGGCATGCCCTTGTTCTACAAGCACTGGTCGTTCGGCAAGCATTTCGCGTTTCACGAGGCGTCCTACCGCAAGGGCCTGATGGGCCTCGCCTATGAGATCGTGATCAATTCCTCGCCCTGCATCTCCTACCTGATGGAGGAGAACACGGCGACGATGCAGACGCTGGTGATCGCGCACGCCGCCTTCGGCCACAACCACTTCTTCAAGAACAACTATCTGTTCAAGCAGTGGACCGACGCCGACGGCATCCTGGATTATCTCGATTTCGCGAAAAACTATGTCGCGACCTGCGAGGAGCGCTACGGCCGCATCGAGGTCGAGCGCACGCTCGACGCCGCGCATGCGCTGATGTCCCACGGCATCGACCGCTATCCCGGCAAGAAGAAGCTCGATCTGCGCGCCGAGGAGAAGCGGGCGGGGCGCCGCCGCCAGCACGAGGAGGAGGTCTTCAACGATCTCTGGCGCACCGTGCCGAAGGGCGCCGCCAAGAGCCGGTCCGCGCTCAGCATCGAGCGCCGCCGCAAGCTGCTCGGCCTGCCGCAGGAGAATCTGCTCTATTTCCTGGAGAAGAGCGCGCCGCGGCTGGCGCCCTGGCAGCGCGAGCTGTTGCGCATCGTCCGCCACATCGCGCAATATTTCTACCCGCAGAGCCAGACCAAGGTCATGAACGAGGGGACGGCGACCTACGTCCATTACCGCATCATGACCCAGCTGCATCAGCAGGGCCGCATCACCGACGGCAACTTCCTCGAATTCCTGGGATCGCACACCAACGTGGTGTTCCAGCCCGAATTCGACGATCCGCGCTTCTCCGGCTTCAATCCCTACGCGCTCGGCTTTGCCGTGATGCAGGACATCGAGCGCATCGTCACCAGTCCGGAGGACGAGGACCGCGAGTGGTTCCCGGATATTGCCGGCAAGAACGACGTGATGGGCGTGCTGCGCGACGTCTGGGCCAATTACCGCGACGAGAGCTTCATCGGTCAGTTCCTCAGTCCGAAGCTGATGCGGCACTTCCGCATGTTTCATCTGCACGACGATCCCGAGGAGCGCGCCGGCATCCGGGTCGATGCCATCCACGACGAGCGCGGCTTCCGTCGGGTCCGGCGCGAGCTGGCGCGGCAGCACGATGTCGGCTACATCGATGCCAATATCGAGGTGGTCGACGTCGACCTTTCCGGCGACCGCCGGCTGATCCTGCATCACCATGTCATCAAGGGCTCGCAGCTCAACGAGACCGACGCCAAGCGCGTGCTGCAACATCTCGCCGACCTCTGGACCTACGACGTCGCGCTGATCGAGGTCGATGCCAACGACAAAGTCCTGCGCGAATACGTCGTGAGCCCGCGCCCGATCCCGGCCGCGGTGGCCTGAGGCGGTCGGAGCCGACTGATTGGGCGGCTGGCTCGGCCCGCGGCCCATCCTTCGAGACGCCCGCCTCTGGCGGGCCCTCAGGATGAGGACGGAGTGTGCGGCCGCACTTTCGACGGACCAAGATGCTGCTTAGCCTCATCCTGAGGAGACCGCGCAGCGGTCGTCTCGAAGGGCGAGGCGCTTGCTCCGGTCGCCGCCAAGAATTACTTCGAGTTGGCGTGTTGCACTAAGGCGACCGCTTCGCCGGCTTCTTCTTCGACGCATTCAACTCCACCGCCGCGCGGATCAGAGCCTTCAACGCTTTCTCGTTGATCTTCTCGCCTTCGCGAATATCAATCGCCCGCCGCACATTGCCATCGAGGCTGGAGTTGAACAGGCCCGCCGGATCCGCAAGTGCCGCGCCCTTAGCAAAGGTCAGCTTCACCACCTCCTTGTAGGTCTCGCCGGTGCAGATGATGCCGTCGTGCTCCCACACGGGAACGCCGCGCCATTTCCACTCTTCGACGATTTCGGGATCGGCCTCTTTGATCAGGCCGCGGACCCGCGCCAGCATCTCGCCGCGCCAGTCGCCGAGCTCCTTGATCCTGCCGTCGATCAGCTTTGCGGGGGAGGCCTGCTTCGTGTCCTTCGCGCCAGCCTTCTTCGCCGTCACAGCCGTCTTCATCATCTCGCCTCGTTCACGCGTTGTTGCGATTGAGATAGGGCAGCGCGAACAGATAGAGCCCGGTCGCGAGCAACGGAATGAGCGGGACGAGCGCCAGGAAACCGATCCACACCGCCTGGACCTGCATGGTCATCGCCACGATGTTGGCGATGACGGCGAGGGTGAAAGCCATCGACAGCCAGCGATGAACTTGCCGAATCCACATAGGCGTGCTCATTGGGACCTCCTTTGAGAATGATCGAAATGGATCGCGACGGAGCTAACTGGCCCGCGCCAGGACTTCGTCCAGCTTGGCCAAGAACTGCTTCCAGCCGGCATGCGCGCCGCCAAAGGCTTGCTTCTGCGTCGGGCTGAAGCCCGCCTGTTCGACGCGCAGATGCGTGCCCGTGCCGGTCGGCGTCAGCGTGAAGGTGACGACGCTTTTCAGGTCGAACGCCGCATCCTCGTGCGAGAAATTCCAGGTGTAGGCGAGACTCTTCTGCGGCTCGATGGTGAGCACCTCGCAGTCCAGCACGCCGCCCCATTCGCCGCGAAGATTGAAGCGGTGGCCGACGACCGGCTTGAAGTCGTTCTTCATCAGCCATTCCTCGATCAGATGCGGCTGTGTCAGCGCGCGCCAGATCCGCTCGGCCGGAAAGCTGAATTCACGCTCGATCACGACGGAGCGCGTCTCGGTCGAGGCTTCTGTCATTGGTCCATCCTCTTCAGGAGATCGTCGAGCGCGTCGAGGCGCTTTTGCCAGAACCCGGCCATCCGGCTGGTCCAGTCGACCAGCGGATCGAGCGCGCCGGGCTGCGCGCTGTAATGGGTCTGGCGTCCCTCGTGGCGGTCGCGCACGAGGCCGGCCTGCTTTAGGGCGCCGAGATGTTTCGAGACCGCTGGCTGGGAAACACCCGATCGCAGCGTCAGGGCCCCGACCGTTTGCTCGCCCTCGCGGCACAGCCGCTCGAAGATCGCCCGCCGGGTCGGGTCGGCGAGCGTCCTGAACAAGAGGTCGGGGGCGGTGGGCATACGGAATCCATAACCGGTAAGTTATGGATAACTCATAACCGCAGGGTTATGGGTAAGTCAAGCCGGATTAGGCGATATTGTTTTCGCTCGTGCTCCGCGCTCCGTCATTGCGAGCGAAGCGAAGCAATCCAGAATCCCTCCGCGGAAACAGCCTGGATTGCGTCGTCGCAAGAGCTCCTCGCAATGACGGAGAACGTGGTTGCAGCTCGCGCACTACCTATGGCCGCAGATACAAATACCCCTGCGATTGCAGCTCCGCGATGCGCACCACGCCGCCTTTCTCCGCGTTGACGAAGCCCGGCAGCAGATCCGTCAGCGTGACGTTCTGCGCCTTCATCGTGTTGCCGCAGGCCGCCAGTTCGACGCCGCCCCTGGAAAAATCGCCGACGCGCTTGCTGACGTCGGGATTGGCCTGCGCCCCATGAAACGCCTTCAGCGCAGGCCCGTGGATGACGAGCGCGATCGTGACGTGCTCGGGGCCGCCGACGCCGTCGATGTGGTTCTGGATGTTGCCGAGCACGAAATGGACCTTCTCGGCGTCGCTGAGGTGATAGACGACCTTGAGCTTGTTACCGCCGCTCGTTTCGGTCGCGGCTTGTGCACGCGAGGCGCCAAAGGCTGCGCCCAGCGCCGAGACGGCGCTCCACAAGATGTTCCGGCGGTTCATGGCGATCTCCCGGCCTGACTTCGCCGGACACATATCACTTGGAGCGCAGCGCGGCGAGTTCCTTGCGGTCCGTCACCAGCGAGGCGCACTCGCTGTTGTCAGTGCGATCGAGGCGGAAGATCTTGTCGTCGGCGCCGGCGGTCAGCGAATGCTCGGCCTCGTCGTCCGGCTTGTTGTTCTGCCAGACCCTGACACGTTCGAGCCGCACGATCGCGGACTTGTCGTCCTTGGAGAGCGCAACGCCGATGCCGCCGCCGTCGCAGTCGACGCCGCAGCCGAGGCGCACTTCGTCGCCGCTCCTGGTGAATACGGCGTGGTTGCAGGAGCCGCTGGAGTCGAAATCGCCGCTGCGGTGGCGGTATCTGAAGCCGAGGCGGAAGGAGTGGTGCAGCTCCTTGTCCTCCTTGTCGACTTCCGCCGAGATCAGCAGCTTCATCGCGGCGACCTTCTGCTTCGGGTGCCGTGCCAGATGGTCGGCATCGTAGCGGCGGACGAAGCAGGCATAGGCCTTCTCGCCCGGCGGGCCCGCATACATGCGTGCGTTGAAGGTCTCGGTTTCGGCCTTGCCGGCTTCGCGGATGTCGTCGACGTCCTCGGCGCGGCCGACGCTGGTCAGCGCAGCCAAAGTGAGGACAGCAAGGATGACGAGCTTCATGAGGGCCTCGCGCGCATGACAAGCTTTGCCGCAGCAGGACAGAGCTGCTGTCTGTTAGACGCAGACGTGATGCCTCGCGTTCAACCCTCGCAAGTCGCTCGTGCCGCCATCGTGGTGAGGAATCGGACCAGTGGCTTCACACCGTGCCTTAGTCACTGATTGGATCAAGAAGGTTCAAGCGGTGAAGCGGGCGGTCCCTCGGAACTCGACGCCTGCGATCGCTGGGACATTGTCTCGGTTCGTCAATGTGATAGCCTTCACAGACGACCGCCTTCGGCGGTCGTAAGCTGGGGCTGCCTTGTCAGTGTGTGGAGTCCCCCGCAATGGGCGAAATTCGCAACTTCAGATCCGGCAATGATGAGCCGCCTCCGCACGGCTCCATGCCTCGTCGCCTCGCGGCGATCATAGTCGGCGACATCGCTTCGTACAGCCGCATGATGCAGGCCGATGAGGAGGGGACGCATGTCCGCGTCAAGCGGATCGAGCGTGACCTCATCTATCCCAGCATCGTCGAGCACCATGGAACGCTGGTGAAGACGACGGGCGATGGCTTCATCGCCATTTTCGACAGCCCTGTCGAGGCCGTTCGATGCAGCATCGTCATCCAGCAGAACCTCATCGGCCGCAATGCTTCGCTCCCCAAGCATTCGCGGCTCGAATACCGGATCGGCGTCAATCTTGGCGACGTCATCGTGGAGTCGGACGATGTCTACGGCGACGGCGTCAACATCGCCACACGCATCGAGGGCATTGCCGAGCCCGGTCAGGTCTATATCTCGGGCGCGATCTACGAGCAGATCAAGCACAAGGTGGTATGCGGCTATGAGTCGCTCGGCGACCGCAAGGTCAAGAACATCACCGATCCGGTGCGCGTCTATCGTGTGCTGCCGGACGCGGATGCCGTCGGCAAGACAAGAAGCCGGCGCGAGAACGCGCTGATCTTTTTGCTGGCCATTACAGTGCTGATAATAGCCACCGGCGCGCTCTGGTATTTGCTGGCGCAGCCCGGCAGGAGGGGCGAGCAGGCCGCCGCGCCGCCCGCAGCGCCGGCCGCATCACCGAGTCCTCAAGCGTCGCCGAGCGAGGCGGCGACCCAGACGCCGCAACCCTCTCCGTCATTGGCTTCGTCGCCTTCGACCCCGACTCCAACTCCGGCCCCCAGCCCATCGGCGACGCCGCTTCGCGAGCCCGAGATGATCGCCATTCGCGGCGGCAGCTTCGCGATGGGAAGCAATGATGATCCGACCGAACGGCCCGTCCACCAGGTCACGATCAAGCCGTTCTCGATCGGAAAATATCCGGTGACAGTGCAGGAGTGGAATGAATGCGCTGCCGCCAAGGCGTGCGGATTCACGGCCACCGGCAAGGACGATGCCCCGGTCAGCAATGTGAGTTGGACCGATGCCCAGCAATATGCCGCCTGGCTCGCGCAGGCCACGAAGAAGCCCTACCGGCTTCCGAGCGAAGCCGAATGGGAGTATGCGGCGCGCGGTGGGACGCAGACCAAATATTGGTGGGGCGACAAGCTCCAGCCGGGCATGGCCGGCTGCAAGGATTGCGGTGAACTTGCGGCCGAGCAGCCGGCCAAGGTCGGCAGCTTCAAGGCAAATCCATTCGGGCTCTACGACATGGGCGGCGGCATCGATCAGTGGGTCGCGGACTGCTGGCGCCGGACGTATCAGGGCGCGCCCAGCGACGGCTCGGCATGGACTACCGCTGACTGCAGTGCTCACGTCCTGCGCTCGGGCTCCTGGAAGAACGATTCGGGATATGTGCGGCCGTCAAACCGCGGTGGATACGATACCGGTGTCCGTTACCCCACGCATGGATTTCGGATCGCGCTCAGTCCTTAGGCACTGGAGTCAATTTGATGAAGATCGTTTCCTGTATCGCGCTGGCGGCTGCAATTGCATTGCTCCCCGGCGCGGCCTATCCACAAGGCAAAACTGCGCCAAAGGACGCCAAGCTCTATTTCATCTCGCCGTATAATGGCCAGAAGATCCGTGGTGGATTTTGGGTCCGGTTCGGCCTGCGCAACATGGGCGTGACGCATGCCGGTGACGACTACCACAATGCCGGCCATCATCATCTGTTGATCGATGTGAAAGACCCCATCGACGCCAAGGAGCCGATTCCGCAGGACAAGTCCCATCTGCATTTCGGAGCAGGACAGACCGAGACGTTCCTCGAGCTTCCGCCGGGCACGCACACGCTGCAGCTGGTGCTTGGCGACGCCAAGCACTATCCGTTCGAACCACCCGTCGTGTCGGAGAAGATCACGATACGCGTCAGGCCGGCGGCGTCGGCGCGAAGATGATCACCGCAAGCTGGCGTTGATCTTGTCCAGCACCGCGGAGCCCGGGCACAGCGTATCCGCTTCCAGCGCGTTGAGCGGCGTCTCGACCGTGTTGAGGTGCTCGTGCAAATCTTCCGCCTCGGGATCGACATAGAGCAGGCCGGTGACGATCTGGCCCTTGGCCGCGTGCCGAGCGAGGAAGGTCTGGGCCCCCAGACGGTCGTGCGGATCGTAATCGGCATCGATCTTGCGAAGTGCGATCTTGTTGCCGTCGTGCTGCTCGACCACCTGCACGGTGCCCGGCGCATAGTCCACCGCGATGGGATCGCGGCCGACCAGCACGTCGAGCCGGTTCACGGCGTCGTTGTGCTCGCGGACATAGTCGAAGCTCTTGGTCGAGCCGGCATGGTTGTTGAAGGCGATGCAGGGGCTGATGACGTCGATGAAGGACGCGCCCTTGTGCCGTATGGCCGCCGCGATCAGCGGCACCAGCTGGGTCTTGTCGCCGGAGAAGGAGCGCGCGACGAAGGTGGCCCCCAACTGCAGCGCGATGGCGACGAGATCGATCGCGTTGTCGGTGTTGGTGACGCCCTTCTTGCTCTTCGAGCCGCGGTCGGCGGTCGCGGAGAACTGGCCCTTGGTCAGGCCGTAGACGCCGTTGTTCTCGACGATATAGGTCATGTTGACGCCGCGCCGGATCGAATGCGCGAACTGGCCGAAGCCGATCGAGGCGGAATCGCCGTCGCCGGAAACGCCGAGATAGATCAGATCGCGGTTGGCGAGGTTGGCGCCCGTCAGCACGCTCGGCATGCGGCCGTGCACTGAGTTGAAGCCGTGGGAATTGCCGAGGAAATAGTCTGGCGTTTTCGACGAGCAGCCGATGCCGGAGATCTTCGCCACCCGGTGTGGCTCGATCGAGAGTTCATAGCAGGCCTCGATGATCGAGGCTGTGATCGAATCGTGGCCGCAGCCGGCGCACAGCGTCGAGATCTTGCCCTCGTAGTCGCGGTGGGTGTAGCCGAGCTCGTTCTTTTTCAGGCCCGGATGATGGAATTTCGGCTTGGCAATATAGGTCATGACAGCACCTGCGATCCCAAGGCCGTCATGGCCGGGCTTGACCCGGCCATCCACGTCTTGGCCAGGAAAAAGAAAGGCGTGGATGCCCGGGTCAAGCCCGGGCATGACGACGTAGAGAGTGACGGGCAAATCATGACACGGCCTTGCGGAGCGGGGTCACCTTGAGGTGATCCTGATGGTCGCCGATGGCTTTTGCGATGAAGCGGGCGGTGATGGGCGTGCCGTCGTAATGCACGATCGGCACGAGCCGGACGGGGTCGATGCCGTTCTCGTTGACGATGAGCTGGCGCAGCTGGCTGTCGCGGTTCTGCTCGACCACGTAGACGAAATCGTGCTCGGCGAGGAAGCTCGCGACGCTCGAGTGGAAGGGGAAGGCGCGAATGCGCAGGCGGTCGAGCTGATGTCCGCGCGCCTCGAGCAGCCCGATCGCCTCGTCCATCGCCGGCGAGGTCGAGCCGAAATAGATCACGCCATATTTGGTCGGCCGCTCCGCATTGGCCTGCAGCGGCCGCGGCACGAGGTCCTGCGCCGTCTCGAACTTGCGCACCAGGCGCTGCATGTTGTCGGCGTAGACCGAACCTTCCTCGGAATAGCGCGCATAGCGATCACGGGAGGTGCCGCGGGTGAAGTAGGAGCCCTTGGTCGGATGCGTGCCGGGATAGGTGCGGTAGGGGATGCCGTCACCGTCGACGTCGAGATAGCGGCCGAAGTCGCGGCCTTCCTCCAGCATCTCCGTGGTCATCACCTTGCCGCGGTCGTATTGGCGCGCGTCGTCCCATTTCAGCGGTCGGCAGAGCCGATGGTTCATGCCGATGTCGAGGTCGAGCATCAGGAAGATCGTGGTCTGCAGCCGCTCGGCGAGGTCGAACGCGGCCGCCGCGAACTCGAACGCCTCCGCCGGATCTTCCGGGAACAGCAGCACGTGCTTGGTGTCGCCATGCGAGGCATAGGCACAGGCGATGATGTCGCATTGCTGGGTGCGCGTCGGCATGCCCGTCGAGGGGCCGGCGCGCTGGATGTTCATGATCACGGCGGGAATCTCGGCAAAATATGAGAGGCCGATGAACTCTGTCATCAGCGAGATGCCCGGGCCGGATGTCGCGGTGAAGGCGCGGGCGCCGTTCCAGGATGCGCCGATGACGATGCCGATCGAGGCCAATTCGTCCTCGCCCTGCACGATCGCGTATTTCGCCTTGCCCGTCTCAGGATCGTGCCGATACTTCTTGCAATGAGCGGTGAAGGCCTCAGCCACCGAGGAGGACGGCGTGATCGGATACCACGCGCACACCGTGGCGCCGCCATAGACCGCGCCGAGCGCGGCCGCGCTGTTGCCCTCGATGAAGATGCGGTCGCCGACCTTGTCGGACTTCTTCACCCGCAGCCCGATCGGGCATTTCAGGTTCTGCAGCGCCCAGTCGCGGCCGAGATGCAGCGCGTGGACGTTGGAGGAGAGCAGCTTCTCCTTGCCCTTGTACTGCTCGCCGATCAGCTGCTCGATCACCTTCGGATCCATGTCGAGCAGCGCGCTGAGCGCGCCGAGATAGATGATGTTCTTGAACAGCTGGCGCTGGCGCGGATCGGTATAGGTCGAGTTGGTGATCGCGGTGAGGGGAACGCCGATCACGGTGATGTCGTCGCGGAATTTTGTCGACGGCATCGGTTTGGTGGAGTCATAGAACAGATAGCCACCCGGCTCGATGCCGGCGACGTCCTTGTCCCAGGTCTGCGGATTCATCGCCACCATCATGTCGACCCCGCCGCGGGCGCCGAGATGACCGTCCTCCGTCACCCGCACCTCGTACCAGGTCGGCAGGCCCTGGATGTTGGAGGGAAAGATGTTGCGCGGGGATACGGGAACGCCGTGGCGCAGGATCGCGCGCGCGAACATCTCGTTGGCGCTGGCCGAACCCGAGCCGTTGACGTTGGCGAAGCGGACGACGAAGTCGTTTACGCTGCTGAGCGGCTTTTTGTCGGACATGTCGAACCTGCGTGGGTCATCTCGATGAAATATTTCTGCATGTCCCAGGCGCCGGTGGGACAACGCTCGGCGCACAGCCCGCAATGCAGGCAGACGTCCTCGTCCTTCACCATCACGCGCCCGGTCTTCAGATCCGAGGAGACGTAGAGGTCCTGGTCCGGATGCAGCGAGGGCGCCTTCAGGCGATGGCGCAGATCGTCTTCCTCGCCGTTGGCCGTGAAGGTGATGCAGTCCATCGGGCAGATGTCGACGCAGGCATCGCACTCGATGCAGAGCGATGTCGAGAACACGGTCTGCACGTCGCAGTTCAGGCAGCGATGCGCCTCGCCGAGCGCGAGCTTGACGTCGTAGCCGAGTTCGACCTCGGCGCGGATGTCCTTGAGCGCGATCACCTTGTCGCGATGCGGCACCTTGTAGCGTTTGTCGATGGAGATGTCGTTGTCATAGCTCCATTCGTGGATGCCCATCTTCTGCGAGGAAATTTGCACCTCCGGCAGCGGGCGTTCGGTGACGTCCTCGCCGGAGAGCATCTTGTGGATCGACAGCGCGGCGTCATGGCCGTGGGCGACCGCCCAGATGATGTTCTTCGGGCCGAACGCGGCGTCGCCGCCGAAGAAGACTTTCGGATTGGTCGAGACGAAGGTCTTGGGATCGACCTCCGGCATGTGCCGTTTGTCGAACGCGATGCCGCAATCCTGCTCGATCCACGGGAAGGCGTTTTCCTGGCCGACCGCGACCAGCACGTCGTCGCAGGGAATGGTCTGATCGGGGTCGCCCGAAGGCACGAGGTTACGGCGGCCCTTGTCGTCGTATTCGGCTTTGACGTGCTGGAAGGTGACGCCGATGAGCTTGCCGCTGACATGCTTGAAGGCCACCGGCACCATGTAGTTGAGGATCGGAATGTCCTCGTGGAGCGCGTCCTCCTTCTCCCAGGGCGAGGCCTTCATCTCCTCGAAGCCGGAGCGCACGATCACCGTGACTTTCTCGCCGCCGAGGCGACGCGCGGTGCGGCAGCAATCCATCGCGGTGTTGCCGCCGCCGAGCACGATGACGCGCTTGCCGATCTTGTCGACATGGCCGAAAGACACGTTAGCCAACCACTCGATGCCGATATGGATGTTGCTAGCTGCCTCCTTGCGGCCGGGAATGTCGAGCTCGCGGCCGCGCGGCGCGCCGGAGCCGACGAAGACCGCGTCATACTTCTCCGCGAGCAGCGCCTTCATGCTCTCGATGCGGTGACCGCCTTTGTATTCAACGCCGAGACCCAGGATGTAGCCGGTCTCCTCGTCGATGACCGAATTGGGCAGACGGAATTTCGGGATCTGCGTGCGCATCATGCCGCCGGCTTCCGGATCGGCATCGAACACGGTGCAGTGATAGCCGAGCGGCGCCAGATCGCGCGCCACCGTCAGCGAGGCGGGACCGCCGCCGACCAGCGCGACGCGCTTGCCGTTCTTCGCCGCCGGCTTCGGCAGGCGCTGCTTGATGTCGTCTTTGAAGTCGGCCGCAACGCGCTTGAGGCGGCAGATCGCGACGGGGGTTTCCTCGACGCGACCGCGCCGGCACGCCGGCTCGCATGGACGATCGCAGGTGCGTCCCAGGATTCCGGGAAACACGTTCGACTTCCAATTGATCATGTAGGCGTCGCTGTAGCGGCCTTGGGCGATCAGTCGGATGTATTCGGGAACGGGAGTGTGCGCAGGACAGGCCCATTGGCAATCGACCACTTTGTGAAAGTAGTCGGGGGCCGCAATATCGGTCGGTTTCATTCCTACCCTGTCCGCGCAGGCCCAAAGACCCCGCGGCCTTTTTTGTTTGAGCTTGGCGAGCGCTTAACGCGCTTCAATCTGGTTTCTGAATGACGTCATTGGGTTAGCTTATTAGAACCGTTCCGAAGTACAACGGCAAAGTTTCGAGATCACCGCCTTTCATAGGAGCTGCGCGCCAGCAGCATTGACGCCGCCGCATCGGCCATGCGGCAGTGCAGCATGTTGCGATGGATGTGAGCGCGTCAGGCGCGCGCGATGTCGCTCTTCGCGAGGTCCCACATCAGGCAGTAGGTACCGACGGACACGGGAGGCGGCAGCGGCGATGCGGCAGGACCCGTGAAGCGCTCGGCGATTACGGCCGAGACCGCGCCGACTTGCGTGCCGTCGATCAGCACGAACCAGTCGTGCGCGCCTTCGTTGCGCACCGCCGGAATGCCGGCCGTTGCGCCCGACAATTCCGGCTCGCTTTCGAGCAGATGCATCGAGATGATGCCGTCGTGCGTTTCGGGCCTCAGCTTTTCCTGCAGGGCATCACGCCAGGACGCCGCATTGTCGGGCGTCGGCCGCAGCCGCACCAGGCCGAGCGCAGCGCCGCGTCCGGTGCCGTTGCTGATGGTGATACGCGCGACGACGCGCAGCATGTCCTTGAAGCGCGCCATGCTCTTCCGCGACCAGTCGGTCTGGTTGGCCAGCCGCGCCCGATAGGCGGGGCTGTCGAGCACATCGAGCGTCGTGGTCGAGTACAGCGAGAGATATTTGGGATTGGCGGCATGCGCGACATAGCGCCGCGCCTCCAGGAATCCCTCGATTGCGACGCGCTCTTCCAGATGTTCGCGATCGTACCAGCGGTTGAAATCGGCCTCGTCCGCTGCGTCGATGTTCATCGACGTCAGCAGCATGCCTTTCCCGGCGAGCGGCATTCTTCTTGTCCTCTCATCGCCCGATCTTCGATGCGAGGTCCGCGATCGACTTCATCACGGCGTCCCTCACGCCGGTATCATAGAGCGAATGTCCTGCGCCTTCCACGACGCGAAGCTCGGAACCGGGCCATACTTTCGTCAGGGCCTGCGACGTCTCGGGCGGACACAACAGGTCATAGCGGCCTTGGACGATGATGCCCGGGATGCCTTCGAGCCGAGCCGCATTCCGCAGCAGCTGGCTGTCACTCATGAAGCTGTCGTTGACGAAATAATGCGCCTCCATGAACGGCGTCGCCGGCAGCGTGCGCCAGACGTTCAGCGAGGCGAGGTCCAGCCGGGTCTTGGCAGGCTTGTGCTCGGACAAGACGCGCTCGGTATCGTGCCAGGCCCGTACGGCTGGACCGTGCACGGCCGGATCGGCATCGAGAATGCGGCGCCAATAGGCCTCGACCGGCCGCGCCCGCTCTTCCGGCGGCAGCACACTCAGAAAATCCTCGTACAGTGCGGGATAGAATTGCGCCAGGCGCGAGGTGAAGGCCGTCTCGACCTCCGTCCGCGTGCCGAGGAACGTCGCGCGCAACGCGATGCCGGACACGCGCTCGGGATGCGCCTCCGCATAGGCCAGCGCCAGCGTCGCGCCCCAGGAGCCGCCGACCACCATCCAGCGGTCGAAGCCGAATTTCTCGCGGATCTTTTCCATGTCCGCGATCAGATGCGCGGTGGTGTTGTGCGCGCGCGACCCCTTGGGACGGCTGCGGCCGCAGCCGCGCTGGTCGAACAGCACGGCGCAGAAGCGGTCCGGATCAAACAGCCGGCGATGGTCGGGCTGGCAGCCGCTGCCGGGCCCGCCATGCAGATAGATTGCGGGAATGCCATCGCTGCGCCCGACGCTCTCGACATAGAGCTCATGGCCGTCGCCGACGTCGAGCATGTCGGAGGTCAGCGGAGCGAAGGGGTCGGCACGTCTAACGGAAGCGGCCGCGTCGGCGTCAGGTGCCATTCTCGGATTCCAGAGTACCGCCGGCGAAGTTGCGGTAAAGGAAGCGGCTGGTCTCGCCTTCGGCTTCGGCTTCCGCCTGCTTGAAGATGGTCTCGTGCAGCGGCGACAGCGCGCAGGCCGGGTCGGTGTTGGCGGCATCGCCCGTCAGCGCAAAGGCCTGGCAGCGGCAGCCGCCGAAATCGATCTCGCGGAATTCGCAGCTCTTGCACGGCTCCTTCATCCAGCCGGTGCCGCGATAGCGGCTGAAGGCGTCGGAGTTCTGCCAGATCCAGGCGATCGAATGGTTGGAGCGCACCGATTCGAAATCGAGCCCGGTGATGCTCTCGGCGGCGTGGCAGGGCAGCACCTTGCCGGCGGGCGAGATGTTGAAGAACTGCCGGCCCCAGCCGCCCATGCATTTCTTCGGCCGCAGCGCGTAATAATCAGGCACGACATAGTCGATGGTCAGCCGGCCCTTCAGCTGCTCGCGCGCCTCCTCGACGATGCGGGTGCATTCGTCGAGCTGCGCCACCGTCGGCATCAGCGCGGCGCGGTTCTTCAGCGCCCAGCCGTAATATTGCACATTGGCGACTTCGAGCCGGTCGGCGTCGAGATCGAGCGACATCTGGATGATGTCGGGGAGCTGGTGCAAATTCTGCCGGTGCATCACCGCGTTCACGGTGAGCGGCAGATCGAGCTCGCGCGTCCATTTGGCGACTTCGAGCTTCTTGCGGTGGCCGCCCTTGTAACCGGCGACGCGATCGGCGAGGCCTTCCTCGATGCCCTGGAAAGAGATCTGCACGTGGCAGAGTCCGGCATCGGCGAGATCGCTGAGCTTGTCGCGCGTCAGCAGCACGGCCGAGGTGATGAGGTTGGTGTAGAGCCCGACGTCGCTGGCGTGCTTGACCAGTTCGACCAGGTCCTTGCGCGCGGTCGGCTCACCACCGGAGAAGTGCACCTGGAGCACGCCGATCTCGGCGAGCTCGCTCAGCACCTTTTTCCATTCGTCTGTCGTCAGCTCCTTGCCCGAGCGATCGAGCTCGACCGGGTTGGAGCAATAGGGGCATTGCAGCGGGCAGCGGTGAGTGATTTCGAGCAGCACCGCGAGCGGAATGCCGAACGTCTCCGCCGTCGAGCGCTGCTTCTCCAGCACCGCGAGACTGTCGCTTGTCTCCGGCGTGATCGTGGGATTGCCGAGCACGTCGCTCATGGCGTCTTCTCCCTGATCTCCGTGAGGAAGCCCTTGTCGGCGAGATCCTGCAGCATGGCGATGACATCGGTGAGGATCGCCTCGCGCGGCGCGGCATATTTCGCGGCGAGCTGATCGGCGACGTCACCGACATTGCGTTCGCCATTGCAGAGCTGCAAGACCTCGACCGCGATCTCGTCCGGCGCCAGCACCCGTTCCGGCGCCAGGATCACCCAGACTTTGCGCGTCTCGTCGTATTTCAGCTTGGCATGCCGCGGCAGCACGGGGCGGCTTGCCTCGCTGACGCTGATGTGACGCGGCCCGGCCATTGCTCTTGTCCCTCAGCTCGTTTTGGGCACGAATGCGCCCGGCGGAATGTGGCCCTCGACATAGGCGTGCTGGAGCGCATCGAGCTGCACCCACAGCACGTTGGTCTTGAAGATCAGCGCGTTGCACACAAGCGCGCGCTGCTCCGGTGTCGTGGCATGCGCCTTGACATAGTCGAGCGCAAAGCCGGCATCGCGCGGCGCTTGCGCCAGGCGGCGCTTGAAATAGCTCATGATGTCGGGGTTGACGAAGTCGTAATGCTCCAGCATGCCGGAGATGCGCTCCTCATGCAGGTTCGGCGCGAACAGCTCGGTGAGCGAGGAGGCGATCGCCTCCAGCGGGCTTTTTTCGCGGCAATAGTGCACGTAGGCTTCCACGGCAAAACGCGTCGCCGGCAAAATGCCTTCGGTCGATTCCACATAGGCTGTGTCGAGGCCGAGGCCCTCGGTCAGCTTCAGCCAGCGCTCGATGCCGCCCTCGCTGCCGACATCGCCATCATGGTCCTCGATGCGGTGGCGCCATTCCAGCCGCGTGGCGCGGTCGCGGAAGCGCGAGATCACCACCGCGTCCTTGATCGGGATCGTGCTCTGGTAATAGTAGCGGTTCAGCGCCCAGGCCTGCACCTGGCCCTTGTTCAGCTTGCCGCCATGCAGCAGCTTATGGAACGGATGCAGGCTGTGATAGCGCGTGGCGCCGATATGGCGCAGCGTCGCCTCGAGCTCCTCGGCGGAGTTGAGCTTGATGTCCTTGCCGATCGAGAGCGCGGTCATTCCTGTCAGTGACGCGGCATTCACAGCACGATCTCCGTTCCGTCGGCGGGTATCTGCCAGCCCGCCGCTTCCGTGGCTTTCCGCTCGGGTGACGTGGGCAGCAGCGCCGGATTCGAGTTATTGATATGCAGAAATATCTTCGTGTCGGTATCGAGATCGGCCAGCCGCGCGATCGCGCCGTCCTCGCCCGACATCGCGACATGGCCCATGCTCTTGCCGGTCTTGTGGCCGAGGCCGGCCTTGATCATCTCGTCGTCGCGCCACACCGTGCCGTCGAAGAACACCAGCGCCGCGCCGTCGAGCTTGGCCTTGAGCGCATCGGTCACCTCGGCGCAGGCGGCGATGAAATAGAAACACTTGCCGGTCGATTTGTCGGTGATCTTGAGGCCCAGCGTGTCGCCGTCACCGGTCTCACCGCCGGGATGCGCCTTGCCCTCCAGATACCAGGCCGACTTGCCCGGCACTGCGAACGGCAGCACCTCGATGCCTGAGCGCGCGCCATCCGGCAGCCGCGGCTCGAACGGCTCGTTGATTTCGGTCGGCTGACGCTGCACGTTCTTCTCGTTCAGCACGTTGAAGATGCTGTTGCTCTTCAGGATCGCCAGCACCTTCTCATGCGCGTAGATCGTGAAGGGCGAGCCTTCGCGCATCGACAACAGGCCCGCGACCGCATCCACCTCGCCATTGGTCAGGATCACGCCCGCAATGGGCGTATGGCGCAGCGCGCCCAGCTTCGGATGCAGCTGCGGCGTGGCGTTCAATTGCTGGCGAAGGTCGGGGGAGGCGTTGATCAGGAACCAATGTTCGCCGTCGCCGCTGAAGGCGACCGACGCCTGGGTTCTCACGAGGTCATGTCCGCTGGCACGGGCCGCCCGGCAGCCCTCGCAACCGCAATTCCATTGCGGCACTCCGCCGCCGGCTGCGGCGCCCAGGACGACGACGCGAAGCATGATCCGTCTCCTGGAGGGAACGCTGCGAGGTGGATCTCGGGCCGACATCGTTGCCGACAAAGATCATGTCTTCCGGCAATCGATCGTGACCGAGAGATCCACCTGCGCTGAATGCAGTCGCCGCCGCTTACTTGCGGGTGGCGCTCACATACATGTTGATTTCCATGCCGCAGGGCACTTCGACGATCTTCGGGGCTTTCCAGGCCATTTGGCTCTCCATTTTCGCGAATTCGGACGTATCCGCCCACGGGGTAAATTAATGCGGGCGCAGAAGTTCGCCAGTGAAATTTTCCCGAGAATGGGCATGCTGCGGCGCGAAATGACGCTGGAACTGTACTTCTGAGGACGCTGCCTTGCGCATGGCGCATTCGGTCGCGAACCCTGTCCTGATAAAGCGGTTGTGAGTGCAGTGCAGCTTCCAATCCGATACAGCGACCCAAACTGGATCACGTGATGCCCAGATATTTCTTCAACACCCGTATCGGCGACGAATTGATCGTAGATCCTGACGGCGAGGACCTGCGCAATCCCGACCGCGCCTGGGAGGTCGCCCGCCAGATGATCCTTGAAGTCGTGAAATCGGAAGGCACGCAACGGGCCCTGCTGGAAGCGGTGATCGAGGTGACCGATGCCGACGGCGAGATCGTGCTGGAGTTCCCCTTCACCGAGGCCCTGCTGGACATGCCGGACCCGTCCGCGACCCGGCATTAGAGGCTGCCGGCGGGATTGGTGAGACCTGCCCCAGCTCTCTCCCCGTCATTGCGAGGAGCGAAGCGACGAAGCAATCCAGAATCCCTCCTCGGAGGCGGTCTGGATTGCTTCGTCGCAAGGGGCTCCTCGCAATGACGGGGCATGAGCGCCACCGGCGCCGCACCCGCGGTCCACCCACGCGAAATCCGCATGGCTTTGCCGCGTTCCCGGCGCTAAAACACGCCGGTCATACGGAGCAAGCCATGCAAGATCTCTGGCGCCTGTCGGCTGCCGACCTCGCCACCCTCGTGAAATCCAAAAAAGTGTCTGCCAGGGAAGCCGCCAAGGCCGGTCTCGCCCGCCTGGATGCCGTCAATCCCCGGCTGAATGCGGTAATCGACCACCGGCCCGACGACGTGCTCAAGCAGGCCGACGCCGTCGATGCCGCCATCGCGCGGGGCGAGGATCCCGGCGTGCTCGCGGGCGTGCCCGTCACCATCAAGGCCAATGTCGACCAGGAAGGCTTTGCCACCACCAACGGCCTCAAGCTTCAGCGCGACGTCATCGCGCGCGAGGACAATCCCGTCGTCGCCAATTTCCGGAAATCGGGCGCGATCCTGCTCGGCCGCACCAATTGCCCGGCCTTCTCGTATCGCTGGTTCACCACCAATCTGATCCACGGCGACACCAAGAACCCCCGGGATGCCTCGCTGACGCCGGGCGGTTCCTCCGGCGGCGCCGGCTCGGCGGTCGCGGCCGGCATCGGCCACATCGCCCATGGCACCGATATCGCCGGCTCGGTCCGCTATCCCGCCTATGCCTGCGGCGTGCACGGACTGCGCCCGACCCTGGGACGCATCCCCGCCTTCAATCCGGCGCTGCCGGAGCGCCCGATCGGACCGCAGATCATGGCCGTGTCGGGGCCCCTGGCGCGCACGGTCAACGATTTGCGCATCTCGCTCGAAGCCATGTCGGCCCGCGACATCCGCGATCCCTGGTTCGTGCCGGTGCCGCTGCAAGGCCCTGACAGGGACAAGCGCGCCGCGCTCTGCCTCAATCCGGGTGGTCTTGCCACCACGCCGGAGGTGAAGGCGGCGGTGAGCGATGCCGGCAAGCGGCTGGAGCGCGCCGGCTGGACCGTCGATATCATCGAGGACACGCCGCCGATGCGCGAGGCGGTCGAGTGGCAGATCAAGCTCTGGCTCGGCGACGGCTATGAGGCGCAGCTGGAAGCTGCCGAACGCGAGGGCGATCCCGGCGCGCTGGCGTGCGTGCGCGGCAACCGCGGCAGGGTCACGCCGATGGACCAGGCCAATTACGCCAAGGCGCTGACGCGACGCGCCACGCTCACCCGCGAGTGGATGCTGTTCTTCGAGAAATACGCGGTGCTGCTGACGCCGGTCTCCGGCGAATTGCCGTTCCCAGATCATCTCGACCGCAAGGACGACGAATCCTTCAAACGTGTCTGGGAAGCGCAGCTGCCGCAGATCGCCATTCCCTTCATGGGACTGCCGGGCCTCGTGGTCTCCACCGGCCTCGTGGGCAAGGCGCCGGTCGGCGTGCACATCGTCTCTGGCCGCTATCGCGAGGATCTGTGCCTGCTCGCGGGCGAAGCGATCGAGGCCGGCGGCGTGCCGCCGTCGCCGATCGATCCCGTGGGCTAGCGATGACCGCCATCTACGATTTCAAGGCCAACTCGCTTGCCGGCGAGGAGGTCGCCATGCGCAGGTTCGAAGGGCAGGTGCTCCTGATCGTCAACACCGCGAGCAAATGCGGCTTCACGCCGCAATATCGCGGCCTTGAGGATCTCTATCGCGATCTGTCCCCGCGCGGCTTCTCGGTGCTCGGCTTTCCCTGCAACCAGTTCGGCGCGCAGGAGCCGGGGCAGGCGGGCGAGATCCAGGCCTTCTGCTCGACCAACTACGACGTCACCTTCCCGCTATTCGCGAAGATCGACGTCAACGGCGCCAATGCGCACCCGTTATATGAGTACCTGAAACGCCAGCAATCCGGGCTTCTCGGCGCCGCCATCAAATGGAATTTCACCAAATTCCTGGTGGACCGTGCCGGCAAGGTGATCGCGCGCTACGCGCCGACCGCGCGGCCGGAAGGCTTGCGCAACCAGATCGAAACACTGTTGTGAGCGAGACAATCATGAGCGACGAATTCCCTGATCGACTGTCGGTCGATCCGAACAGCCCCTATTACAACGCGGACATCCTCTCGCGCGACGTCGGCATCCGTTTCAAGGGTATCGAGAAGACCAATGTCGAGGAATACTGCATCAGCGAAGGCTGGGTCCGCGTCACCGCCGGTAACGCCAAGGACCGCCACGGCAACCCGCTGACCATCAAGGTGCACGGCCCGGTCGAGCCGTATTTCAGGGATAAGAAGTAGCTATTCCGCTTCGGGACGCACCACACCCTCCGTCGTCATGCCCGGGCTTGACCCGGGCATCCACGTCTCCGAACTCGCTCCGTAGCAAAGGCGTGGATGGCCGGGTCAAGCCCGGCCATGACGAGTGGAGAGGGTCAACCAGAAAGCCAAATCCCATGTCCGTCCGCATCGTCGACGTCCGCGAGATCACCAAGCCGATCTCGTCCCCGATCCGCAACGCCTATATCGACTTCACCAAGATGACGACCAGCCTCGTCGCGGTCGTCACCGACGTCGTGCGCGACGGTAAGCGCGTCGTCGGCTACGGCTTCAACTCCAACGGCCGCTACGGTCAGGGCGGCCTGATCCGCGAGCGCTTCGCCGCGCGCATCACGGAAGCCGATCCGAAGTCGCTGCTGAATGCTGCCGGCGACAATCTCGATCCCGACAAGGTCTGGGCCGCGATGATGACCAACGAGAAGCCGGGCGGCCATGGCGAGCGCTCGGTCGCGGTCGGCACCATCGACATGGCGGTGTGGGATGCGGTGGCGAAGATCGCCGGCAAGCCGCTGTTCCGTCTGCTCGCGGAGCGCCACGGCGTCACCGCCAATCCGCGCGTCTTCGTCTACGCCGCCGGCGGCTATTATTATCCCGGCAAGGATCTCTCGATGCTGCGCGGCGAGATGCGCGGCTATCTCGACCGCGGCTACAACGTCGTGAAGATGAAGATCGGCGGCGCGGGAATCGAGGAGGACCGCACGCGCATCGAGGCGGTGCTGAAGGAGATCGGCAAGGATGCGCAGCTCGCGGTGGACGCCAACGGCCGCTTCGATCTCGAGACCGGCATCGCCTATGCCAAGATGCTGCGCGACTATCCCTTGTTCTGGTACGAGGAGGTCGGCGATCCCCTCGACTACGCACTGCAGGCTGCGCTCGCCGAGTTCTATCCGGGCCCGATGGCAACGGGCGAAAACCTGTTCAGCCACCAGGACGCCCGCAATCTGATCCGCTACGGCGGCATGCGCCCCGATCGCGACTGGCTGCAATTCGACTGCGCGCTGTCCTATGGCCTGTGCGAATACCAGCGCACGCTTCAGGTGCTGAAGACTCACGGCTGGTCGCCCAGCCGCTGCATCCCGCACGGCGGCCACCAGATGTCGCTCAACATCGCTGCCGGTCTCGGCTTAGGCGGTAACGAAAGCTATCCCGACCTGTTCCAGCCCTATGGCGGTTTCCCCGACGGCGTGCGCGTCGAGAACGGCCACATCACCATGCCCGATCTCCCCGGCATCGGCTTCGAAGGCAAGTCCGATCTCTACAAGGAGATGAAGGCGCTGGCGGAGTAGGGCGGGCTGGCAGTGGGACGCGACGGCGTCCCCAACTCTCCACTGTCGTGCCCGCGAAGGCGGGGACCCATAACCCCAGGGAGGAGTCGTGGCGCGAACTGGAAGCTCCGAGTCCCCGTAACCACGTCTCCCTGTGGTTACGGTCCCGGATCTGCGCTTCGCTTGTCCGGGACGACGACTGAGGTTGTGGCTATGGATCAGCGCAGGCCACTAGCGCTGCCTTCTACGATAACCGCATATCCAGCAACCGCCGTCCTTCGCCCTTGAGCAGCTTCTTCACCGCGCTCGACGCCACGACCTCGCCGTCATTGGCGTAGGCTTCGTGGTTCTTCTCGATGTCGTCGAGCCGGTAGAGATAGTTGACCATCACGCCGGCGGATTCGCGCACGCCCTTGGGCGAGAGATCGCCCAGCCAGTTGATGCGCTCCAGCCGCGCGCCGTTGCCGAGATGGAAGCGGGCGACGGAGTCGATCAGCTTGCCCTTCGGCGTGCGCGCCTTGAGGAAATAATGCGCTGCCAGCGGCTCGATCACGCCGCGCAGCAGCGCGGTCGTCTCGGGGCTCTCGAACCATTTGGGATCGTCGAGACGCTTCAGCGTCTCGCGGTCCTCGTCCGAGAGCGGCAAATCCTTGTCCTGCTTCACCCAGGCCATGAAGCCGGGCACCGGTGACAGCGTCACGAAGGTGTCGAGCTTCGGCGTTTCGCGGCGCAGCTCTTCCACCACCTGCTTGATCAGGAAGCTGCCGAAGGAGATGCCGCCAAGGCCGCGCTGGGTGTTGGAGATCGAATAGAATACGGCGGTGCGTGCGCGCTCGATCGGCAGATGCTGGCGGTCGACCGCGAGCAGGGGCTGGATCGCGCCGGGGATGGTCTCGGTCAACGCCACTTCGACGAAGATCAGGGGCTCGTCGACCATTGCGGGGTGGAAGAAGGCGTAGCAGCGGCGATCGACCGGATCGATGCGGCGGCGCAGATCGTCCCAGTCGGAGATCTCGTGCACGGCTTCGTAACGGATGATCTTTTCGAGGATGTTGGCCGGGGTCGACCAGTCGATCCTGCGCAGCACGAGAAACCCCCTGTTGAACCACGAAGAGAGAAGATGCGAGACGTCGCGATCGAGCGCGGCGAGATCGGTATGCCCGTTCATCATGCCGAGCAGGTCGGCGCGCATGTTGACGAGATCGCCGGTGCCGCCGGGCGCGCGGTTGAGGCGACGGATCAGCTCCTGCCGCCGCGGCTCAGAGGCGAAGTGCAACGAGCTCGCGTCCTCGTCGGTCGGCCTGGCGCGCCATTTCTCGATCGCCCTCGACAGCCGTTCCCGGTCGGGGCCGAAATCGCGCACCAGCCCTTCGAAGAAGGCGCGGCGTCCGGCCGGGTCGAGCTCCCGGTAGATGTCGAGCACCTCACGCGCCATCGCCGTGCCGGAGGCTTCGCCCCGGCCTGACAGCAGCGCATCGCAGAGCTCAATCAGTCCGTCGGCATCCCGCCTGGTATCGGCGGAATCTCCGCGACGCAGCAGCGTGCGGCCGCGCTCGGAGATGGTGGCGAGCAGGTCGGAGAAGAAGGCATTGGCCATCTGGGCTTTCGTATCAGGTTTGTGCGATGCGGGAAGCTTACACGGGATTTAGGGGGAAGCCGATCACAATCAAGCAGGTGAACTTTGTATCTTTAGTGGCGCCATGCATCCGACGGTGCGCTGTCATGCCCCGGCTTGACCGGGCCATCCAGTACGCCGCGGCTTCTCGGGGTTAGCCGCGCCGCCTCGGAGTACTGGATCGCCCGATCAAGTCGGGCGATGACACCGAGTGTGTTGCAAACTCCGTCGGCGTGCGCCCCGTCACCTGGCGGAACGCGGCCGAAAACGCCGGCACGCTGGCATAGCCGAGCGATGTCGCAAGCTGCTTCACCGACACGGTTGCATCCGTCGATATCAGCTGGATCGCGGCCGCAATCCTCGCGCGCTGGCACCAGCTCTTGAAGCTCAGCTGCGTCTCGGTCGAGAACAGCCGCGACAAGGTCCGCGCGGACGTTCCGACCTCACGCGCCAGCGTGTCGATGTCGTGCAGGCCGGTGGGATCGTCGAGCACGATCATCGCGGCACGGCGGCAGCGCGCTTCACGCGGCAGCGGCACGAAGGTCGCGGAATCCTCGGCCTGGTGCAGTTCCAGCATCACCAGGCGCACCAGGAGCTCGGTGCGCTCCTCGGTATTGCGCGCGTCGAACAGCGCGAGGATCGCCTGATTGAGCAGCGGCGACACCCGCACCACGAACTCCCTGGTCAATCCCTCATAGCGCTTTTCGCGCTTGAGCCAGGCCAGGTCGAAATACAGCGTCCGCATCTCGATGTCGGCGAGCAGGTCAATGGCATGCTCGAGCCCGGCGGGTACCCAGACCGCGCGGTCCGGCGGCACCAGCCAGCGTCCCCCTGGTGTCGTCACCTGCATCGTGCCCTTCGCCGCATAGATGAGCTGCGCCTCGCGGTGCAGATGCGGGTCGATCCGCATGCCTTTGGGGTAATCGCGCGCGACCAGGTGCACGCCTGCGGGCGAGCGGTGGTTGCTCCGGACCTCCCGCAGAATTGGCGTTTCCAAGACAGTCATTGGCGGCACCCCGTCATGGGCAAGACATATAACTCATTTCGGAGCAGGAGAGGATTCGTATGAACAGCCCCAGCCGGGTCATCAGTTTCGTCAATGCCGGCCATTTCATCGACCATTATTCGATGCTGATCTTTGCAGCCGCGGTCATCATCATGGGGCCGGCCCTCGGCATGGCCTATTCGGAACTCCTGCCTTACGCGACGCCGGGCTTCGTCGCCTTCGGCGCAGGCTCGCTGCTGACCGGCTGGCTCGGCGACCGCTGGAGCCGCCGCCACATGATGCTGATCTTCTTCCTCGGCATCGGGGCCTCCATGATCGCGGTCGGCTTCGTGCAGACCCCGGCGCAGCTGGGCGCCGCGCTGCTGGCGATCGGCATCTTCGCCTCGATCTATCATCCGGTCGGCACAGCCATGATCGTGTCCTACGCCGACAGGCTCGGCCGCGAGATGGGCATCAACGGCGTCTGGGGCAATCTCGGCGTCGCTTCGTCCGCGCTCGTCACCGGGGTGATCGGCCAATATTTCGGCTGGCGCGCCGCCTTCATCGTCCCCGGCGTCGTCACCATCCTGATCGGCATCGCCTTCGCGATGATGGTCGTGCACGAGGACCGCAAGGGCTCCAAGCAGGCGGCGGCGCAGGCGCGGGTGGCGAAGCAAGACATGTGGCGCGTGATTCTATCGCTGCTGATCGTCGTGATCGCGATCTCGACCACGTTCAACGCCGTCACCGTGGCGCTGCCAAAGCTGTTCGCGGAGCGGCTCGCGGACCTCACCAGGAGCCCGGCGCTGTTAGGCGTCATCGCGGCCGGCGTCTACGTGTTCGGCGCGATGACGCAATACACGATCGGCCGGCTGCTCGACCGCTATTCGCTGAAGACGGTGGCGCTGCCGCTGTCCTTCATGCTGGCGCCGTTCCTGTATCTGGCCGCGAGTCTGTCCAACCTGCCGCTGATCGTGGTTTCGATCGGCATCGTCATGGGGGCGTTCGGGCAGGTCACGGTCAACGACGCCATGGTCGGCAAATACACCACCGAAGAGTGGCGTTCGCGCGCCTATGCGGTGCGCTATTTCGTCGGCTTCACCGCGGCCGGCGCTTCGGTCGGCCTGGTCGCCTGGCTCTACGAGCAGGGCGGCTTCGTCACCATGCTGCACGCCTTCGCCGCCCTCTGCCTGCTCGCCATCGCCGCCGCTCTGATCCTGCCCCGCGAGATCAGGACGCCGCAGGCGGCGTGAGGACGCCGGTCTCGTGTCCCGCACAAGCTGCAACGTGTAGGCGTTGCTGCGGCGGCAAGTCACGCATATCGCTGATCATGCCATTCTGCCTCTGTTTTGCCCGACGAAGCAACCGGTTCGGCTAATCCGAAAGTTTCCGAGCGATTTCAACATCATCCCTACTGTGCATGGGGTTGTTTTCGCATCTTGTTTTGAGGCTGCGGAATAATTACGGCTTCACCTCCGCCATCGGCTGCGCCTTCGGGGCCTTGCTGCTCGCGCGCCAGTTCTCGAAACGCTGCACCACCACGAAGAAGGCCGGCACGAACAGCACTGCGAGGCAGGTGGAGGCCAGCATGCCCGAGAACACGGTGATGCCGATCGACTTGCGCGCGCTGGCGCCGGCGCCGGTCGCGAGCACCAGCGGCACCACGCCGAGAATGAAGGCAAACGAGGTCATCAGGATCGGCCGGAAGCGGGCACGCGCTGCTTCGATCGCCGATTCGATGACCGGCTTGCCGTCGCGGCCGTGCAGCTCGAGCCCGACCTCGACGATCAGGATCGCGTTCTTCGCCGACAGCGCGATCAAGAGGATCAGGCCGATCTGGCAATAGAGGTTGTTGTCGATCTTGAGCGCGCTGAGGATCAGCATCGGCCCGAGCAGCGACAGCGGCACCGCGAGGATCACCGAGATCGGCGCGTACCAGCTCTCGTACTGGCCGGCGAGTACGAGATAGACCAGCAGCATGGCAAGGCCGAACACCCAATAGATCTGATTGGAGACCGCCTTCTCCTGATAGGACATCGCGGTCCATTCATAGCCGGTACCCGGCGGCAGAGTCTTGTCCGCGATGTCCTCCATCAGCTTCAGCGACTGGCCCGATGAATAGCCCTGCGCCGGCAGGCCGATCACGGTCGAGGACGGATAGAGGTTGTAGAGGCTGATCAGCGACGGTCCGGTCGCCGGCGTGATCTTGGCGATAGTGCCGATCGGGATCATGTCGCCGTTCGAGTTGCGCACCTGCATGTTGGCGATGTCGCGCTCGGTGACGCGGAAGGCCGGATCGGCTTGGGTGTAGACCTGGAACACGCGGCCGAACTTGTTGAACTGGTTGACGTAGGACGAGCCGAGATAGGTCGACAGCGCCGAGAACACCTGGTCGGTGGTGACGTGCAGGGTCTGGGTCTTGACGCGGTCGATCTCGACGTTGAACTGCGGCACCGACGAGCGGAACGAGGATTGCACGCGCTGGAGCGCGCTCTGGCTCCCGGCGTTGCTGACCATCGCGCTCGTGATCGCCTGCAGCTTGGCGAAATCGCTGTTGCCGTCGCGCAGCTCGACCTGCATCGAGAAGCCCGCGGCGTTGCCGATGCCCTGGATCGGCGGCGGCGGCAGCACGATGGTGCGGGCCTCCATGATGGTCGCGAGCTTGTCGTTGAGCCCGAAGACCAGCGAGCGCAGATCCTCGCCGGGCCCTTTGCGCGCGTCCCAGTCCTTCAGGATGATGTAGGCGACGCCGGCATTGGCAAGGCTGGCGCTGTTGTCGAGCGCGGAGATGCCGGCGATGGTGATGACCTGCGCCACGCCGGGCGTGTCCTTGATCAGCGCGCTCGCTCGGTCGAGCACGGCTTGCGTCCGCTCCAGCGCGGCGCCGTCGGGCAGCTGCACGGCGGCGATCAGATAGCCCTGGTCCTCGATCGGCAGGAAGCCGGTCGGCACCCGCGACAGGCCATAGCCACTGGCTGCGATGATCAGCAGCGCAAACGCGACGGAGACAGTGGCGTGCTTGACGAGAAAGGTGATCAACCGCGTGTAGCCGCGCTCGACGCGGTTATAGACGGCGTTGAAGCCGCGGTAGAAGAAATTGCGCTGCTCCGGCGGCACCGCCGGCCGCAGCCACAGCGCGCATTGCGTCGGCTTCAGCGTCGCCGCGTTGATCGCGGACAGAAGCGCGGTCGCGGCGATCACCAGCGCGAATTGCGAATAGATACGCCCGGTCAGTCCAGCGAGGAACGAAGCCGGCAGGAACACCGAGATCAGCACCAGCGTGATGCCGACGATCGGCGCGAACAGCTGGTCCATCGCCTTGATCGCGGCGTCGTGGCCATTCATGCCCTGCTCGATGTTGTGGGCGGCGCCTTCGACCACGACGATGGCGTCGTCGACCACGATGCCGATCGCGAGCACGATCGCGAACAGCGTCGACATGTTGATGGTGAAGCCGAGCGCTGCCATCGCGGCGAACGCGCCGATGATCGTCACAGGCACCGTCGTTGCCGGCACCAGCATCGCGCGCCAATCCTGCAGGAACACTAGGATCACGACCAACACGAGCAGGCCGGCCTCGATCAGCGTCATGTAGACCTCGTGCACCGAGGCCTCCACGAACTTGGTGGTGTCGAACGGGGTGTCGTATTTGACGCCCTCGGGGAAGCGCTTGGCGAGCTCCGCCATCTTCCTCTCGACGGCCTGCTCGACCTGGAGCGC
Organism: Bradyrhizobium sp. CCGE-LA001; assembly: GCF_000296215.2. Classification (NCBI taxonomy): domain Bacteria; kingdom Pseudomonadati; phylum Pseudomonadota; class Alphaproteobacteria; order Hyphomicrobiales; family Nitrobacteraceae; genus Bradyrhizobium; species Bradyrhizobium sp. CCGE-LA001. The sequence goes on from NZ_CP013949.1 coordinate 1,989,624, forward strand.
GTTGGCGCCGGGCGACTGGAACACGCCGATGCCGACCGCCGGCTGCTTGTTGAGGGAGAAGATCTGGCTGTAGGTCTGCGCGCCCAGTTCGACCCAGCCGACGTCGCGCACGCGCGTGACGTCGCCGCTGCTGCCCGATTTGACGATGATGTTCTCGAACTGGCTGGTGTCGTCGAGCCGTCCGTTGACGTTGAGCGTGTACTGGAAGGCCTGGCCCGGTGGCGTCGGCGGCGCGCCGACCTGGCCGGCGGAGACCTGCTGGCTCTGCTGCTGGATTGCGTTGATGACGTCCTGCGGCACCAGGCCCCGCGCCTGCAGCTTATTCGGATCGAGCCACACCCGCATCGAATACTGGCCGGCGCCGAACACGGTGACGTTGCCGACACCGGGCAGGCGCGAGAGCTCGTCGCGGATGTTGATGGTGGCGTAGTTGCTCAGATACAGACTGTCGTATCTGGAGTCCGGCGAGGTCAGGGTCACGAACAACAGAATCGAGGTCGACCGCTTCTGCACGGTGACGCCCTGGTTCTGCACGGCTTGCGGCAATTGCGACAGCGCGCTGGAGACGCGGTTCTGCACCAGCACTTGTGCGAAGTTGAGGTCGGTGCCGATCTTGAAGGTCACCGTCAGCGTGTAGGTACCATCGGAGGCGCTGTAGGACTGCATGTAGAGCATGTCCTCGACGCCGTTGACCTGCTGCTCGATCGGCAGCGCCACAGTGTCAATCACGGTCTTGGCGCTGGCGCCGGGATAGCGCGTCGTCACCTGCACGGTCGGCGGCACCACGTCGGGATACTGCGCGATCGCGAGATTGAACAGCGCGACGCCGCCGATCAGGATCATCAGCAGCGCGATGACGTTCGAGAGGACCGGCCGCTCGATGAAGAATTTTGAGATCATGGCTGGCGCTCCTACTTGGCAGACGCCTGGGGCTGCTCGATCTTCGTCACCTGCGGGTCGATCTTCTGGCCCGGGATCACCCGCAGCAGCCCGGCGATGACCACGCGGTCCTCCGGCTTCAGGCCGCTCTCGATCACGCGCAGGCCGTTGTCGACGGGGCCGATCTGCACCTTGCGCTGCTCGACCGTGTTGTCGGCGTTCACGACGAGGAGGTAGCGGCCGCCCTGGTCGCTGCCGAGCGCGGTGTCGGGGACGAGGAGCGCGCTCTTCTCCTGGTCGAAAGGCACGCGAACGCGGACGAAATAGCCGGGGAGCAGAACCCGCTTGTCGTTGGGGACGAGTCCGCGCACCGCCAGCGTGCCGGTCGATTGATTGAGGGTCGGCGAGACGTAGTCGAGATGCCCCTCATGCGGATAGCCGGTGTCGGTCTGCAGGCCGATCTGAATTGGAAATTGCTTCATGTCAGCGGGCGTCAGTCCCCTGCGTGCCGCCTCGGCGCGGATGCGCAGCACGTCCTGCTCGTTGACGGTGAAGTTCACATAGATCGGATCCAACGCGACGATGGTTGCGAGCTGGGTCGGGGAGGAGACGCCGACGAGCTCGCCGATCGAGACCAGGTGGGCGCTGACGACGCCGTCGAACGGCGCCGTCACCTTGGTGTAGCCGTAGTTGACTGCGGCGAGCCTGGTATTGACCTGGGCCTGCTGAAGACTGGCTTGAGCGTTGTCGCGGGTCGACGTCGAGGTGTCGAGCGTCGCCTGCGAGACCGCTTGGCGCTGCACCAGCTCTACCTGCCGTTTGAAATCGGCTTCGGCCTGCTTGAGCGAGGCCTGCGCGCCGGCCTCGGCGGCCTGCGCCTGCTCAAGCTTGAGCTTGTAGGTCTCGGGCTCGATCGTGAAGAGCTGGGTGCCCTGCTTGACGAAGGTGCCGTCCTGGTAGTCGATCGATTGCAGAAATCCTTGCACGCGCGCGACGAGATCGACGCTCTTGATCGGCGCGGTGTTGCCGGTCGCCTCGATATAGCGCGTCACCGCACGCTGCACCGGCGTTGCAACGTCCACCTTGGGCGGCGGCGGAGCCACGAATGTGTTCTTGTCCTCGCAGCCGGCGAGCGCAACGACGATGGATGCCGCCGCCAAGCCCCGCCCGACATGGCTCCACGCTTTCTTGCGTCGTGCGGAAGATGCGAGATTCGCGCGCGTCATTCGGTGGCCCCCGATTGCTCTCTGTCGGTGCGGCAGGCTACCAACAAATGCCCGGCCGTGGAACACCATAGCCATGGCAGTCACGGGCCTTGCACTGCAAACGGTGGTGTGCCCTTTGACGGATTCGTCAGGACAAAGGGCTTTTCACTGGGCGCACGATCGACCAGAATTGTGTCAAAGGCCGTGTGATCGACGTGATGGGTCAAAAGAAGAAAAGGTGCGGAGAGCATGACATGCCAACCCCATTCCGGTCGGCCCTCGCCGGCCTCGTTCTCGCAGCGGCGGTCGCCATGCCCGCGCTAGCCGATGGCCTGAAAGACGAGATCGCGCCGACCGGCAAGTTGCGTGTCGCGATCGCGATCAGCCCGGCGGGCGGAGCGTTCTGGTCGACCAGGACCGACGCCGGCTATGCCGGCGTTCCGGTCGACCTCGGCAAGGATATGGCGGCGCAACTCGGCGTGCCCGTCGAATATGTCGTGCACCAGAATTCCGGGCAGATCACAGATGCCGCGTCAAAAGGGACGTGGGACGTCACCTGGCTCCCGAAGGACCCCGAGCGCGAGACCAAGATGTCGTTCGGCCCGATCTACGAGGTCGCCGATGCCACTTACATCGTCAAGCCGGGGTCGAGCATCACCAGTTTCGCCGCGCTCGATCAGCCCGGCATGAAGGTCGCGGCCGTCAATGCCACCACCACCATGCGCGGCGCCATCGCACATCTGAAGCATGCAAAGGTGACCGGCTATCAGACCTATGATGAAATTTTCGGCCTGCTGAAGAGCGGCGACATCGATGCCTTCGCGCTGTCGCGCGACCAGCTCAACAAGATGGCGCAGAAGATTCCGGGCACGAAGGTGCTGGACGAAACCTTCAAGAAAACGGTGACCGCCGTCGCCGTCCCGCTCGGCCACAGCCGGGCCTTGGCCTTCGTCACCAAATTCATGACGGACGCAACGGCGAACGGCACGCTGCGCAAGGCTTATGACAATAACGGCTTGAAGGATTCTCCGATCCGGACGGAGTAGCTTACGGGCCGGCTAGATTGCGGTGGCAGTCACGCCGCGCGCGTGCCACGCGGAAAGCACCGCGCCTTCCTCATCGGCGCTGAGACCGACCACCGGCCCGTTGCTGGCGCGGAGCCAATGAAGCGTATCCCGCGCCGTGGCTGCGAACGGCCGAGCAGTCAATCCGGCCTCGCGCGCCGGCGAGGTATCTCGTGTCATAAAGCCGGCGAAGTCGGGCAGCGGCAGCCAGAGCGGCAGTGATCGCGGACCCGCCCATCGCCGCACGTCATGCGCTTCCAGGAAAGTGCGATCGACCCAGGTGAACGTGCAGGATGCGTCCAGCGCCGAGGCGCACTCGGCCAGGAACTCACCGCGCCTGCGCACCGGTCCGATCCCGTCAAAGATGCCGGTGAGACGAACCTCTGCGGCATGCACGATCCATTGCGCGAGGTCACGCACATCGATGAGCTGGACGGCGTCCTCCGGTGATCCCGGCGCCAGCACCTCGCCGCCGCGCGCGAGCCGCGCTGGCCAGTAAGCAAAGCGCCCGGTCGGGTCCTCCGGCCCGGCGATCAGGCCGGCACGGCATATGAAGGCATCGCCGCCGACGGCCTGTTCGCAGGCGACCTTGGCCGCGCCATAGATGGCATCGGTGCTGTGCGCGATGTCCGCCGAAGCGGGCTCGCGCAGCGGCGCCGTGTCGGCGCGTTGTCCCGGTATGCGATTGTCGGCATAGACGCTGACGGTTGACACGAAAGTCCAATGCACACCCGGCCGCTTCAGCGCTGCGACCGCGCGGCGGACCTGGCCGGGGTGACGCGAGACGTCGACCACGGCATCGAACGTCTCGCCGGTCAGTGGCGTGAGACCGTCCGCGACGTCGCGATCGATTCGCACGAAGCGCGCGCCTGCCGCAATTGGCCCGGCAAGCCCGCGGGCTGCACAGGTCACGTCGTGACCGGCAGCGCAGGCATGGCTTGCGATCGCCCGGCCGAGAAACTGGCTGCCGCCGAGAATGAGGAGGCGCATGGAAGCTCCGTGCCGCCGATGAGGTCGAGATCTTACAACGTCCGGTAGCAGTTGCAACCGATCCCTCAGCGCGCCTTGATCTCCGAATATTTCGCCATCGCTTTCTCGAACTTGCGGTTGAACAGCCACATCGCCGCGAGAATCTCGCGGAAGCTCGCCGAGGTCCTTGCCCGGTCGGCCCGTCCGAACGCGAAGATGCTGTTGTTGCGCAAATACTTTATGACCGTGGGACTGGACACCCTGTAGTTCAGGAGATCGCCCGATTTGAGCGCCGACCGCGTCGGGGTCGGAACGATCTGGATCAGCTGGAACAGTTTCATCTGGTCGATCGGGTCGGGCAGCGTCTTCACGATCCCCGGGATCTCGCGGAAAATTTCAGCGTGAGCATTCATCAGCCCGTCGCGCACATTGGTCCAGTGATTGAAGCGATGATCGGTGCCGCGGGCCCGCGCCTCTTCCTTGTCGTCGCGCGCGCTCAGCTCGGGATCGATCGCCGCGATGTCGCCCTTGATCTTGTCCCATTTCTTCAGGCCGTTGCGGTCTTCGGAAGGGCCGGTCTGGAAGCTGCCCATATAGGTGTTCGAGCGCGCATTGCGGACGTTCTGCTTGCCGTTGGTTTCCGCATAGAACAGCCCGAGACTGATGCGCCCCGCGATTTCCGCGTGATGCGATGCCAGCCCCTTGGCGCGTGCAATCGCGACGGCGAGATCGACGACATCCTTGAACGGCGTCGGCGATTTCTGCGCGCCGGCGGGCGGCGCCTCCATGATCTCGAACAATGCGGCATATTCGTCGATCAGCGGCTCGATGGCAGCGTCGAAATAGGCCGGAGGTATCTCGAACTTGTTGGGCTTTCCGATTCGGGAAGGAATGGCGTCCGTGAGATCCTTGTAGGTGCTGATCACGGCAACGCGCGCCAGGTAGAGCGCTTGTCCGGGTAGGTTCGGCAAGCGCTCTTTCGCATCGATCTGACGCCGTCGCTCGGCCAGGATGGATTTGAAATCGGCGAGCGCGCGATCATGGGCAGCGACCGCAGCCGCTTGCTGGGACGTAAGCCCAGTCTGCCCGAAGGCGGGTGCCATGACGAGCAAGGCGAGCACCGCAAATGCTGCGGCGGCAAGGCGTCTCAATCCCATGGCCGGTTCCCATCGATTCGCTGGCCTGGGAGATCGTAAACATCGAAGCCGCAGGCTGGCGAGATGCAAATCCCGTTCAGCCGCGATCTCCTCACGCTGCCCGGTAGTCCGGCGCGGTCGCCAGGAACTTGGCATAGGCGTCCGCGTCGGGCGGTGCGAAGCGCCCGGCAAGCCCGCCGCGCTTCTGGTTCTTCGCGCCGATGTCGGCCATCAGCTCGTCGAAATGGCGGTAGTGGTAGGGCGCAACGCACAGTCCGCCATAGACGCCCGCGGCCGGCCGTTCGACGCGCTTGAAGTGCAGCATCATCTCGATGTTGTCGCGCATCTGCTGCGCCGTCGGCTGATTGGCGAGCCGGCCGTCGGCATAGCGTACCAGCCAGTTGGCGGCGAGGTCGGCGCAGAGCACGGTGCAGAACGACGAGTTGAAGCCGACGAAGCCAAGCTCGGGCAGATCGGGGTTGGCGATCAGACGATAGAGCCGGTACTGGCCGTCGGCATCGACCAGCTTCTGCTGGTAGGCCGCAGGCAGGAACGGCACGCCGAGCTTGTAGCCGATCGCGAGCACAGCGACGTCCGCCTTGATGCGCTCGCCACCGCTCATCACGATGCTGTCGCCGTCATAACGATCGAACGTGCCGAACACCGCCTTGATGCGGCCGTCGGCGACCATCGGATAGAAGCCCGGCGTTGCGATCGGCACCGAGCAGTTGACGCCGTCCTCGATCCGCTCCTTCGGCACCATGTTGCAGCGGCCAAGCTTGAGTTGCGTCTTCAGCAGGCTCTCCAGCCCGCGCCAGTTCGCCCAGACCAGCGGTGCGGCCAGGCGATGCGCGAGCCGCGCCATCGGGCCGATGCCCCAGCCCGGAAACATCTCTTCCTGCGCGCGGATGTAGAGGATGCGCTTGAAGTTCACGAGCCCGCCGATGAAGTAGGGGATGCGCCAGACCGGCTCGCGCATCACGATCGTCACCTCGCGTGCGCCCGCCTTCACCGCGTTGACCGCGATGTCGGTCGCCGATTTCGAGCCGCCGAGGACGACGACGCGGCGCCCGTTCGCCAGGGCGCCATCGTTGTATGTCGACGAATGCAGGATCTGGCCTCCCCGGGCCAGAAAGCCGTCCTCGCCGGGGCAATGCAGCTCGCGCGGCTCGTTGAACTGGCCGGTGCAGACCGCGACGAAATCGAAGTCCTCGTTCGTGGTCGCGCCGTCCTTGCCGGTCAGCGCGAGCGTCCAGCCCGGCTTGCCGTCGGCGCGGCGCGCCATGCCCGCGACGGACGTATTGAAACGCAGCATGCGGTCGAGGCCAAAACTCTTGGCGTAATCGGCGAGGTAGGCATGGACCTGCGGCCCGGTCGGCCATTCCGGATAGGCATCGGGCATGGCGCGGTCGGTGTAGCGGTAGAGCTCCTTCGGGCTCTGTGTCTGCACGTCCGGATAGGAGCGAGCCGGCTCCCAGACGCCGCCGAGATCGCCGCTGCGCTCGACGATGGTGACGCGGTGGCCGCGGGCGGAGAACGCCTTGGCGGCAGCAAGGCCGGAGACGCCGCCGCCGATTACGCAGACATGTTTTGGGTTGACCATGGGGTTGCTCGCAATCGAGATGTTTCGCGCGCAAGCAGCGACGTTCGACCGCAAGGCGCGGCCGACCGAGCTGCCAACGGGTGAAGGTAGACGAAGAGGCCGGACGCCTACTCGTTGGCCTCTGGCGGCAGGAAATCGACCTCGTGCAGTGCCGAGATGCGCACCACTTCGGCAGGGTCGGTCAGATTGTGGAGCTGGTTGAACAGCGCCTCCAGCTTCTGCATCGGCGAGACCCAGAACAGCGCGCGGCACGGCTTGTCGGACTTGTTGAAATAGCCGTGCGGGATGCCGCGGGGCATGCGCACGAGATCGCCGGCATGGGCCTTGACCCATTTGCCGTCGAGCTTGAGGTCGAGCGTGCCCTCCTGCACCAGGATGAACTCGTCCTGGGTCGGGTGGATGTGCACCGGCACGAACTGGCCGGGATCGCTGTTGGTCTCGAATGCGAAGGTGGAATCGGTGACGGCCTTGGGAAAATAGACCTGGCCCAGGATATTCCAGGTCTTGCCGCCATAGCCCGTGCCGTTCGCGGTAATGCCCTTTTCGAGTGCAGTCATGCGCGCCTCCTCGTGGATTCCGGCGAGGACGGAGCATCGGCCCGGGACGGGTCCCTGTCTATCCGCTAAACGAATCCGCACCGCGCTATTGCCATGCAACAAGACGATTTTGCGGGCGCGGCCCTTTTCGCGTCGTGCGAACTATTATAGGCTTAAAGCAATTCCGTGACGCGAAGCGTGGTCGACGATGTCCGCAGCCGTGCTGGAAATGAGCGCGAGGGTCCCCGCCGCCGAACGGCTCGCGGCCTTTGCCCGCGTCACGACCGATGATGTCGACGAGGCGGCCGAAGCAATCGGGCGCATCTTCTGCCCGCATGATCTCAAGCCGACACAAGCGCGCGCGGACGGCTTCTCGGCGCGGCACAATTGCGCGGCATTCGCAGGCTTTTCCATCAACTACGTCGCCTATGGCGGATCGGTCAGCATCGACCCCGGCTGTCTCGATCGCTTCTTCCTGGTCCAGGTCCCGCTCGCAGGCAGCGCCCGCATTCGTGCCGGGGCCCGCGAGCTCGATGCCGCGCCGGAACGGACGGCCTCGCTGCTGTCGCCGACGATCCCGACCCGGATGATGTGGCGCGATTGTGCGCAGGCGATCCTGCTGCTCGATCGCCGCATGGTCGAGCAGCGCGCCGCGGCGCTGTCGGGCAGGGCGGCAGGCAGAGTCGAATTCGATCCGGTGATCGATTTGGACGCGCCGTCCGGGCGAGCGTTGCGGGCGCGTATTGCCGAGCTGATGACGCTCGCCGAGCGCGTTGGTCCTTCCGGCAGACTATCACCGCTTGCGATGGCCGACTGGCGCGAGGCGTTGCTCGATCACCTCCTCAACGGCCAGCGCCACGGCCTGTCGGATGCGATTCAAATGTTCGCAGGTCGAGCCGAGCGTCTGCCGCGCGCGCTCCGCGCCGCGCGTGACCATCTCGCGGACAATGCGGGCGAGCCGCTCGACCTCGCGCAGCTCGCCTGCGCCGCCGGCATCGGCATCCGCGCGCTCCAGCTCGGCTTCCGCCGTCACTTCGGCGTGTCGATCTCGCAGATGCTGCTGGATATGCGCCTCGCCGCTCTGAATGCCCGCCTTGCAAAAGCTGCGCCCGATGCCTCCATCACCGAGATCGCCTTCGATCTCGGCTTCACCCATCTCGGCCGCATGGCCGGCGCCTATCGCGACAAGTTCAGCGAAACCCCCTCGGCGACGCTGCGGCGCAGGATGAGTTGAGGCGGAAGACCTTCTAGCGCGGCTACGTCGTCACCATCCAGGGGCAGATCCTGGATGGCGCCTGGCCACGTGGTGCAGGTGTGAGGCGAGAAGTGATCGGCCTGACCTGCGAGCTTCGCGCGTCCTCCGGAAATCGTGACCGGGTGCAGCGTCAGGAAAAAGTGGTATGTGAACCGCTTCATACTCGATCACTCTCTTTCTGAACTACCACTCCCGCAAGAAATTGCCCCACCCGGATCTAATTGACGAACGCGGGTGAGATGCAATGCCTGCGCAGCCGCGTGCTCGCAGCTTTGGATTGGCTCCTCGTCTTGCTCACGAGCAAGCCAGCCCATCACTCAGCACAGCTTTTTCAGAAATTGGAATCAAGGGCATCGAGAAACGCGTCCTGGCAGCTCTATTCGAGAGCGGCCGGCTGCTACTTGCTCAGGAGGAGCCCCCAATGAAGATAAGCAGCGCAACTTCCAACATCTTTTCCTTAGCAAGGCGCCTCGGCAGTATTCGGATCGCCCGTTCCAGTCTGATCAAGTCGGCACATATCCTTGAAAGAATTGGACTGGGAGCCGTTGGGGCCTCTTGCGGCCTCTATGTGGGTGCGACCCTGCTGCGCCAGAAAGGTGGGCTGTTTGAAAGCGGCTGGATTGTGCTGATAACAATGGTCTATGGAGCTCTGAGCTATTATGTCGGTATTGATTTGTCCGGCAAAGTCGCACGGAATTCGTCATCGAGCATCTCGGAAGAATGGAACGGCTCCGAGCCGGCTGAGATCATGAGTGCGGCCGGAACCTTCGGCGCGGCCATTGCGGCTACTCTGTCCGTCAGCATCCTTGTCCTTGATCAAAACCTGCCCAACGGCCTGATAGGCTTTGTTGCCGGCTGTTGGGTGGTGGGTTCTTCGCTTCAAGTTGCGGCGGGCACGATGGCTCGCAACAACGATGCACCCACGAACGAGCAATGAAGGAAGCACGCTCACGTGAGCACAAGCCACCGTGCAGATTCGGCTTCGGGTCCGGAGTGCGCAATGTCGACTCATCGCAACCCCAGCCGTCCAACGTTGCGCGTCTGCGATGTTTGGTAGTGCAGTCGTTCGCATCGATAAGTGTTCTGGTGCGAACCGTGCCGGTACCTAGTAACCTAAGTTTTCACACAACAGACAAGACGTGCCATCGTGGTGATGTTGAGATACTGTTTCCGCGCGGCCGTGGTCCAACATTCTGCTAACCGCTAGCCACAAGATCGGTGGAGCCATGCAGATTGCGGAGTGGCTCGAGAAGTTGGGGCTTGGACAATACGCCGAGCGTTTTGCCCAAAATGGGATCGACGTGGGCGTCCTCCCCGAACTGATGGACGAGGACTTTGACAAGCTCGGAGTCTTGCTCGGTCATCGCCGCAAAATGCTGCGTGCCATCGCCAACCTCGATCCGGCCGCGTTGATCGCATCGTCGGCGCCCGCTCATGACGCCGAGCGGCGCCACCTCACCGTCATGTTTTGCGATTTGGTCGGCTCGACCGCGCTCTCGGCGCGGCTCGATCCCGAGGATATGTGGGAGGTGATCCGGGCCTACCGCGCTGCCTGCGCGAGCGTTGTTACTGCCTATGATGGCAGGATAGCTCGGTTCGTCGGTGACGGAATACTCGTCTATTTTGGTTATCCCCGTGCCCACGAAGACGATGCGGAACGCGCGGTGCTCGCGGGCCTGGATATTATCGCGGCGATTCGCCAGCTCAAGACGGGCGCCGGCGAACGGGCTGAACTGCGGATCGCAATCGCGACCGGACTTGTGGTGGTCGGCGACCTCATCAGTGGAGATGCGTCTGAGGAGCACGCAACCATCGGCGATACACCAAATCTCGCTGCTCGCCTCCAGAGCTTGGCGGAACCGGGGGTCGTCGTCGTTGCTTCGTCGACGCGCCGGCTGCTTGGCGATCTCTTCACTCTTCGCAATCTCGGTCGCCGGGAGGTCAAGGGAATAGCAGAACCCATCGCAGTCTGGGCGGTGGAAGGTGCGACCGCATCCGAAAGCCGCTTCGAGGCAGTCCGCGCCGCGCGCTCGATCGGCTTTGTCGGCCGCAAGAACGAGATCGAATTTATCCTCTCGCGCCAACGGGAGGCATGGCAGGGCCAGGGGCAGATGGTATTGATTTCTGGTGAAGCGGGCATCGGCAAGTCGCGGATAGTCGCAACGCTCTCTGAAAGCCCCGCATTGGGGGCGCACCGCCGGGTGCGATATCAGTGTTCGCCTTACCATACCAACAGTGCGCTTCATCCGTTTGTCGCGCAGCTCGAACGCGCCGCCGGTATTCGCTCGGACGACATGCCCGAGCAAAAGCTCGACAAGCTCGAGGCGATGCTAGTGCTCGGAACACAGCAGGTCGTTCCAGCAACACAGCTCATAGCGGCGCTCCTTTCGATTCCACCCGGAAACCGCTGTCCGCCGCTCGCTCTGAGCCCGGCACAGCAGCGTCGACAGACATTTGCTGTCCTACTCGACCAGCTTGAGGGGTTGGCACGCGATCAACCTCTGCTGATCATCTGCGAGGACATGCATTGGGCCGATGCCACGACACTTGAACTGTTCGATCTTGCGGTCGATCGGATCAGGGCCCTGCCGATACTCGTGCTCATGACCTCCCGGCCTGAGTTCGAGCCCTCCTGGTCGGGCCTTGCGAATGTCAGTCTGTTGCGGCTCGACCGGCTGGATCGGCAGGATACGCGCGCGCTGGTCGAACAGGTGGTCGTTGGTCGCCAGCTGCCAGGCGAGATGATGCAGCAGATCATCGACAAGACGGATGGCGTGCCGCTATTCGTCGAGGAGTTGACCAAGATGGTGCTGGAGTCCGGCCTGCTCATCGAAGATGCCGGGCGCTATCGCCTGACCAGTCCGCTCCCGCCGCTAGCTATTCCCGCCACGCTGCAGGATTCGCTGATGGCACGGCTCGACCGGCTCGCTCCGGTCAAGGAAGTGGCGCAAATAGGCGCCGCCATTGGCCGCGACTTCTCATACGCACTGCTGAAATACGTGGCGGGACGCGATGATCTGACGCTGAGCGCTGCGCTAGGACAACTTGAAGAGGCCGAACTGCTGCTTCGCCGCGGAGCGCCGCCGGAGGCAAATTACAATTTCAAGCATGCCCTTGTTCAGGAAGCGGCCTATGAGAGTCTGCTCAAGAGCAAACGGCAGCTGCTGCACACGCGGATCGGCGAGGTCCTGCGCGAGAGGTTTCCAGTCGTCGCCGAGACCGAGCCGGAAGTTCTGGCGCACCACTTCACCGAAGCGGGGCTGAGCGAGGTCGCTTTCGAATGGTGGCGCAAGGCGGGCCAGCAGGCACTGAAACGCTCGGCCTATTCCGAGGCGATCGCGCATCTCGGCAAGGCCATTTCGACCGCTGACGAGCTGCCTGACGAGCCCCGCCGAATGACGAGCAGGCTGCATCTTCAAATCTCGTATGGCCGTGCACTGAGGGGCAGCCTCGGGCACAGCGCTCCCGAAACGATCGCGGCATGGACGCGGGCGCGCCAGTTCGCAGCCGACATCGATGATCCTGTTGAACTTGCGCCTGTTCATTCGGGGCTCTTCAACGCCTGCTTGACGCACGGCGAACTCGCTCCGATGCGGGAGCTGGCGGATGCCATCAGGAGCGCAGCTGACCGACGACCGGACTCACCCGTGGCCGCCGTTGTCGCCCATTGGACGGGCGGCGTCACCTGCTGGTTCGGGGGCGACTATCTGAACGCGAGGACGCATCTCGAGCAGGCGCTGGCGATCTACAGTGTCGAGCCGGATCCCGCGACATTCCGGGCTTCGACGCTGGATCTGCCGTTCGTGATCATGAGATTCCTTGCTCTGGTGCTGTGGCCGCTCGGTATGATTGCGCGCGCGCGCAAGCTCGCTGCCGAAGCGGTGGGGGCTTCGGGAGAAAAGCGGGCGCTTTCCCGGGCTAACGCGCTGGTTCATCGCGCTGTGTTCGACGGGGTGTGCGGGGGCATGTTGCAGCAGACGGAGACGATCCTGGCACTCGGTCTTGCGCGCGACCACACGATGCCACTGTACGTGGCTGCGGGCACCTACCTGAATGGCCTGGCCAAGTGGCGGGCCGGGGATCGAATGGCCGGACTGACGGACATGCGTCACGGCTGGACCTTGCTGCAGGAGAACGATTGCTACCTCTGCGAGCCTTTCTGGGGGATGCATGTCGCCGTGGCGAATGCAGAGGTGGGCCAAGTCGAAACCGGACTGGAAATCCTGAACGAATTGATCGCCCGGACCGAACAGACCGGCCAGCATTGGCTTGATGCCGAGCTGCATCGTGCCCGCGGTGAACTCTTGTCGCGCCATGGTGCGTCGGACGAATCCAGCGCCGAAGACGACCTCAGGCGAGGGCTGGAGATCGCGCGACAACAGCAGACGAAGACCTTCGAGCTGCGTAGCGCTCTTGGACTTGCCCGCCTGCACAAGGCAAATGGCCGTGCAGGCGCGGTATCCGAATTGCTCGCTCCCGTGCTGGCCGCATTCGAGATGGAGCAGAATCTTCCTGAATTCGTGGAAGCAAAAGAGCTGCTCGCGCAAGAGCATTAGGCATGCGCCGTTTCGCCCTTTTGACCGCTCGGAGACAAGAGGATGTCGGTCACGAATTGACGTGCACGAAATCCCGCAGCAGCGGATAGATCTCGTTGTTCCAGCGCTTACCCGAGAACACGCCGTAATGGCCGACGCCGGCCTGCATGTGGTGGACGCGGCGATAGGCGCGCACGCCGGTGCAGAGGTCCTGCGCGGCGAGGGTCTGGCCGATCGCGCAGATGTCGTCCTTCTCGCCCTCGACCGTCATCAGTCCCATGCGGCTGACGGCCTTGGTGTTCACCGGTCGGCCGCGATGCATCAGTCTGCCTTGCGGGAGCAGGTGATCCTGGAACACGTCGCGCACGGTCTCGATGTAGAACTCGGCCGGCAAATCCATCACCGCGAAATATTCGTCGTAGAAGGTCTTGATCGTCGCCGCCTTCTCCTTCTCGCCCTTGGCGATGTGGTTGGCGAGATCCATGTGCTGCTTGATGTGGCGCTCGAGATTCATCGAGACGAACGCCGTGAGCTGCACGAAGCCGGGATAGACCTTGCGCAAGGCGCCGCGGCATTGCACCGGCACGTAGTTGATCAGATTGCGCTCGAACCATTCGATCGGCTTGCTCTTGGCGAACTCGTTGACCCTGGTCGGCTGTATCCGTGTGTCGATCGGTCCGGCCATCAGCGTCAGCGTCGCAGGGCGCGCGGGATGATTGTCCTCGCACATGACCGCGGCGGCCGCGAGCGCCGAGACCGAGGGCTGGCAGATCGCCACCATGTGCGGGCGCGGACCGAGCTGGCCGAGGAAGTCGATCAGGTGCTCGGTGTAGTCGTCGAGCCCGAAGCGGCCTTCGCTGCGCGGAATGTCGCGCGGATTGTGCCAGTCGGTGATGTAGACGTCGTGGTCCTGGAGCAGCGTCTTCACGGTGCCGCGCAGAAGCGTCGCGAAATGGCCGGACATCGGCGCCACCAGCAGCATGCGTGGCTGCTCGCCGACGCCGTCTTTCTTGAAATGCAGCAGCGAGCCGAACGGCGTCGCATAGGCGATCTCCTCGGTGACCGCGATCTCGCGGTTGCCCACCATGACGCTGTCGATGCCGTAGGCCGGACGGTCGTAGGTGAGGGTGGAGCGCGAGATCAGCTCCAGCGCCGCCGAGAGCCGGCCGACCACCTGGTCCGATGCGCCCTGCGGCACCAGGTTGAGGAATCTGAGCGCGGATGAAGCGCCGGCCCGCCAGGGCGCGGTGAGGTCCATATGGTTCTGAAAGGCCTGATAATACATCGACATCATACTGAAATGCCCACCTGTCCCCCTGGCATTATGCAATATCGAAGCCAAGCGGGAGCCGGACGCCCCTGGAATTGGCACATCGCTTGCTCTTCAATTTGCCGAAAGCACAGCTTGTAGGCGCGCGCCGAGGGCCGAGCAGGCGTCGGGTTCAGGGAAGGGCCAAATGGCGAAGGCGACACTGACCATCAGCAGCAAGAATTATTCGTCCTGGTCGCTGCGTGGCTGGCTGCTGACGAAGTTCTCCGGGCTTGATTTCGAGGAGATCGTCACGGCGCCCGACGACGCATCCGCCCGCGCCGAAATCCTTCTGTTGTCGTCCTCTATCCTGGTGCCCTGCCTGCGGCACGAGGGCGCCGTGATCTGGGATACGCTGGCGATCGCCGAATATCTCAATGAGGCGATGCCGGACGCCGGTCTATTGCCTGATGACCGCATCCAGCGCGCGCATTGCCGCTCGATCTCGGGCGAAATCCATTCCGGCTTCACCACGTTGCGCGCCTCGCTTCCGGTCAATCTGAAGGGGCACTTTCCCGGCTTCAAGATCTGGTCGCGCGCGCAGGCCGACATCGACCGCGTCTGGTTCATCTGGCGTGATTGCCTGGAAAAGTCGGGCGGCCCCTTCCTGTTCGGCGAGAAGCGCACCATGGCGGATGCGATGTACGCGCCTGTGGTGACGCGCTTCGTCACCTATGACGTCAAGCTCGCGCCGCCGCTGAAGGCCTATGCCGACACCATCATGGCCATGCCCGAGATGCAGGAATGGATCGCGGCCGCGCGGGAAGAGCCGGCCGAGATCGAGGAGCTCGAGGTCGAATATTAGGCAGCCGTTGCGGCGGCCTGCCTGTTTCGGCGCCTGGGCACCGTCATCCCCAGGACAGGCGGCGAGTCCGGCTCATGTCGTTGATGCCGTTAACCTTTGTCGCCAAGCATCAGCCCAAACCGAATCCCGCCCTGAGTAGATATTGTGTGAGCTGGTTGGCCGGCCGGCGACATCTAGCCGTGAACAGGTGCGTACGAAGCTTGGCGGCTGATTCGGACGTGATTCGTTCGGGCCGCGTTCCGAAGGTTAAAGCTGAGCGCGGCCCCGTCGCATTTTGAAACAGATACGATGCCTCAGGCTGCGCCCGAATGCTTCATGCGCGGCAGGCGCCAGCCGATGACGGTCGCTTCGACCGCAATTCCGGCCTCGTTGTTCCGCCAGCGTCCCTCGACATAACGGCAGGCGAACGGCAGCTGATACGTGCCGCTGTGGTCTTCGCACAGCACTTCGACCGCAAGACCCGGTGGCGGTTCTCCGGCGCCGTCGAATTCCGCCAGACGTCTATCGCGCGTTGCCATTCCAAAAATCTCCCCTAAACAAAGCCGCGGAAAGAGCGCCCACATCTTTCGTGTGCCGATCATCGTTCCCGTCCCAGGGAACAGGTGCAAGCTCAACGCGAGAATGCGGTACGAGTGTGGTAGCCTCACGCTGCTGCGCTTAAACAGCGCACATTGCCGTGATCGATCTGACGAGGAACCTGCATGCTGTACCGAAGCGCCGGCGTCTGTTTCGCGATGTTGCTGCTCGCCACGCTGGCGATCGTGCCGGTCCGCGCGCAGGACGTGCCCGGTATCGAGATATGCACCGTCGAGAAGACCATGGAGCGGCGCACCAGCTGCCTTCAGAGCAATGTCGATTTCCTCCAGAAGACCATCACCAAGCTCACGCTCGATCAGCAGCAGAAGCTGGATGCAGCCAATCGCCAGATCGACGCGTTGAAGACGACGGTGGCCGGTCTGCAGAAGACGCTCGCCGATCTCCAGTCTGCTCAGACCAAGACGGCCGAGGATCAGAAGAAGAAGCAGGACGCGCCGCCGGCCAAGGATTCCAAGTAAGCGCGCCTGTCACGTCACGCGGTATCGCTCCATCACGCCGCGGTCGGGCTCGTAGCCAAGCCCGGGACCCGTGGGCACCGCGACATGGCCGGTCGCATCGACATCGGCGTGGCCGCCCCAGAGGCAGGCCTCGCGTTTCAGATAGAACATCTCGACGAGCCCGTCCTCGCGCGTTGCCAGCAAATGCAGCGTCGCCAGCAGGCCGGGACCAAAGTAAGGGGAATGCGGAACGATATTGACGCCGAACTGATCGGCCAGCGCCGCGACCTTCAAGAACTCCGTAATGCCGCCGACCTTGGTGACCGATGGCTGGGCGTGGCTGACCGCGCCCGCATCCAGCATCTGGCGAAATTGATATTCCGTGCAGGCGTTCTCGCCGGCGGCAATGCCGAGCCCGCCGCTGCTGCGGACGTCGGCGAGCGCAACAAAATCCTCCGGCGGCCACACCGGCTCCTCCAGGAACATCGGCTGCGCATCCGCGCAAGTCTGCGCGAAGGCGATCCCCTGCGCGGCTGTGAGCGCGCAGTTCATGTCGACCATCAGCGGAATGTTGGGCCCGATCGCCTCGCGCGCGGCGAACACCGCAGGGGCCGTGGTCTCATGCAGCTTGATGGCGCCATAGCCGAGCGCGAGAGCCTTCCTGCATTCGTTCGCGATGTTGTCGGGCGAGCCGATCCGCAACAGGCTCGCATAGGCCGGGATGGCTGGGCGCCTGGTCTCGCCGAGCAAGCGATGCAACGGAACACCCTTGATTTTCGCAGCCAGGTCCCACAGCGCGATGTCGAGCCCTGATATCGCGAACATAGTGATGCCGTAGCGGCCGAACAGATGCAGATTGCGCTGGATCTGCTCCATGGCCGCCGGGATGCCGGCCGCATCCGGCACCGTCAGCCCGCGCGCCTGCGGCGCGATCATCTCCTCGACGGCGCTGCGGGTGGTGCGCGGGCAGACATAGGCGAAAGCATCGCCCCAGCCGGTCAGCCCGGAATTGGTCGTGACCTCGACCAACACCATGTCGAGTGCGCTGATGGCGGACGCGCCCTGGCGGAAACTCGCGACGCCGGCGTCATAGGGAATGCGGATATGGTGCGCCCGCACATCGGTGATGTCCATGACGCGGTTCCTCCGTGCTTTCTTGTGAGCGGTTCAGAAACTCGCGGAGTGTAGCCGCGAACGCGAGGACGTTGCCAGTGGCCATTCCCAGACTATCCTCATGCGGGACAGCAACGCCGATCAAGCGAAGGGGGAATGACTGGCGCACCCTTGCTGCGCTTCGAACGAGGACGACCATCGTGAATCCAGCCCAGCGCGCGCTCTGGTATATCGAGAGCCATCTGGCCCAGCCGATGACGCTCGACGAGATCGCTGAGATATCCGGCGTGTCGCGGTTCCACATCGTGCGTGCGTTTGCCGCAGCCACCGGCCTCCCGGTGATGCGTTACGTGCGCGCGCGGCGGCTGACGGAAGCTGCGCGCAGTCTGGCAAAGGGTGCACCCGACATCCTGTCGCTGGCGCTGGAGGCCGATTACGGCTCGCACGAAGCCTTCACCCGCGCGTTCCGCGACCAGTTCGGCACCACGCCCGAAGCGGTGAGGGCGGCAACGTGCGTAAGCCATCTCAAGCTTCAGGAGCCGATCCTCATGGACTCCACCATGCTCGACCATCTTGCCCCGCCGCGTTTCGAAACCGCGAAGGCCTTCCTCGTCGCCGGTCCCGGCGAGCGCATCGCCTGTGACAACGGCGCCATGATCCCAGGTCTGTGGCAACGCTTCCATCGGAGATTGCCGACGTTCCCGCGCGCGTCGGCAACGTCGCCTATGGCATCTGCTGCAACGGCGATGATGCCGGTAATTTCGACTACATCGCCGGTGCCGAGGTCAGCGATTTCTCGGACCTGCCGCGCCGCTTCAGCCGCATCCGCATCCCCGAGCAGCGCTATGCCGTCTTTACGCACACGGATCACGTCGCGTCGATCCGACGCACCGTGAACACAATCTGGAATCAGTGGCTGCCGGCAGCTGGCCTCAAAGCTGCGGATGCGCCGAACTTCGAGCGCTACGATGAGAGGTTCGATCCTGCAACCGGCAATGGCGGATTCGAGATCTGGCTGCCGGTGAGGGAGTAGAGCTTCCGCAAGGCTGGCATACCATCCCGCTTGCTTGGCAAGCCCCGGTGACTTTGTCATAACCGCAGGCAAAGCTTGCCTGCGGGGCCCATGCCGGACATCCCGTGCAAGTCATAACAAGCAGCCGGGAGGGTCCCACCATGTCCAACGTTCGTGTTCTCGCCACCGACCTCGAATTTCCCGAAGGGCCGGTCGTGATGCCGGACGGCTCGGTCGTGCTGGTGGAAATCCGCGGCCAGCGCCTGACGCGCGTTTACCCCGACGGTCGCAAGGAGATCGTCGCGAAGGTGCCGGGCGGTCCCAATGGCGCAGCCCTGGGGCCCGACGGCAAGATCTACATCTGCAACAATGGCGGCTTCTCCTGGCTTCCGGCCGGCAAGATGATCATGCCGGGCCCGCAGCCGGAGGATTATCTCGGCGGCGCGATCCAGCGCGTCGATTTGCAATCCGGCAAGGTCGAGACCGTCGTGAGCAAATGCGGCGCGCACGATTTGCGCGGCCCGAACGATCTCGTCTTCGACAGGCACGGTGGCCTCTGGTTCTCCGACCTCGGCAAGCGCCGCGCGCGCGAGATGGACGTCGGCGGCATGTATTATCTCAAGCCCGGCATGAAGGAGATCGTCGAAATCGTGCACGGCATCCTGCCCGCGAACGGCATCGGGCTCTCGCCGGACGAGAACACCGTCTACATCGCGGAGACGCCGACGGGCCGGCTCTGGGCCTATGAGCTCTCCGCTCCGGGAACGCTGAAGCCGCGCGAGGTGATCTATCGCGGCGAGCGGGGCAAGCCGATTTGCGGCCTCGGCGGCTACCAGATGTTCGACTCGCTGGCCGTGGAAGCCAATGGCAATGTCTGCGTCGCCACCCTCGTCTCCGGCTGCATCTCGGTGATCGCGCCCGACGGCACCCTGGTGGAGCAGGTGCCGACCGGCGACCGCGTCACCACCAACATCGCCTTCGGCGGCCCCGAGCTGAAGACCGCCTATATCACGCTGTCGGGCAAGGGCGAGCTGATTGCCATGGATTGGCCGCGCGGCGGTTTGCCGCTCAATTTCCTAAACAAATAAACGGTGCTAGTTACCGTCATTGCGAGCGAGGCATAATAACTGCCAGACCCTCACCCTGAGGAGCGCGCCCTGAGCGCGCGTCTCGAAGGGCGAGGCCACCAGCCGGGCCTTCATCCTTCGAGACGCGCGTTCCGTGCTCCTCAGGATGAGGATCTGGCACCTGGAATGCCTCGCTGCCCAATGACAACGGAGAGTATCTCGAATGCCCTGGCCTGATCCCATCACCCTGCGCGGACAGCACGCCCGTCTGGAGCCGCTGGCGCATGATCATCGCGAGGGGCTGGTCGAGGCCGTCAAGGACGGCGAGCTGTCGAAGCTCTGGTACACCGCGATCCCCTCGCCGGAGAACATGGCCAAGGAGATCGATCGCCGCCTCGGCCTGCAGGCCGCCGGCTCGATGCTGCCGTTCACCGTGTTCGATGCCGCCGGCACCATCGTCGGAATGACGACCTACATGAACATCGATGCCGCCAACCGCCGCGTCGAGATCGGCTCGACCTGGTACGGCAAGAGCGCGCAGCGCGGCCCGCTCAACACGCAGTGCAAGCTCATGCTGCTGCGGCACGCCTTCGAGACGCTGAACTGCATCGCGGTCGAGTTCCGCACGCATTTCTTCAACCACCAGAGCCGCCGCGCCATCGAGCGCCTGGGTGCCAAGCAGGACGGAATTCTGCGCAGCCACCAGATCGCGCCGAACGGCACGCTGCGCGACACCGTGGTCTACAGCATCACCGCCGCTGAATGGCCGACGGTGCAGGCACATCTGGAATTTCAACTCAACGACAAGCCGCGCTGAGAGGCGCCGAGGCACCATGGACAGATTTGATTATGTGATCGTCGGCGCGGGCTCCGCCGGTTGCGTGCTCGCCAGCCGGCTGAGCGAAGATCCGAACGTCAGCGTCTGCGTGCTCGAGGCGGGCCCTTCCGACTGGCATCCCTACATCCATCTGCCGGCGGGCTTCATCAAGACCTTCCACATGAAGAGCATCAACTGGGCCTACCAGCAGGAGCCGGGGCCCTGGACCGGCGGGCGCAGCATCTACGCGCCGCGCGGCAAGACGCTCGGCGGCTCGTCCTCGATCAACGGCCACATCTACAACCGCGGCCAGCGCATGGATTTCGACACCTGGGCGCAGATGGGCAATCGCGGCTGGGGCTATGCCGACGTGCTGCCCTATTTCCGGCGGCTGGAGAAGCGGGTCGGCGAGGGCGAGGATGCTTATCGCGGCCGCGAGGGCAGCCTCACCGTCACGACGATGGACTGGCGCGATCCGCTCTGCGAAGCCTTCATGGAAGGCGCGGTCTCGCTCGGTATTCCCCGCAATCCCGATTACAACGGCAAGACCCAGGAGGGCGTGTCGTATTGCCAGCGCACCATCAACAATGGCTTGCGCGTCTCCGCCGCGACCGCGTTCCTCAAGCCCGCGATGAAGCGGCCGAACGTGCATGTGCACACCCATGCGCACGCGACCGAGATCATTTTTGAAGGCAAGCGCGCCGTCGGCGTGCGCTACACCAAGGGCGGCCGCGGCGGACATCCCGTCGAGGTGCGCGCCAACAAGGAAGTGATCCTGTCCGGCGGCACCTATAACTCGCCGCAACTCTTGCAGCTCTCCGGCGTCGGCTCGCCCGACCTGTTGCAGCAGCACGGCATCGCGGTGCGTCACGCGCTCCCCGTCGGCGAGGGCCTTCAGGATCATTACGCGCCGCGCACGGTGGCGCGCGTCAAGGACATCAAGACCATCAACGAACTCCGCCGCGGCCTCTCGCTGTGGATCGAGGCCCTGAAATGGGCGACCGCGCGCCGCGGCCTGCTGTCGCTGTCGCCGACCATGGTCTATTGCTTCTGGCATTCCGGCGAGAGCGCCGAGAGCTCCGACCTCCAGCTCACGTTCACTCCGGCGTCCTACAAGGAAGGCGTGCAGGGCCAGCTCGAGGACGAGCCCGGCATGACCGTGGCCTCCTGGCAGCAGCGCCCGGAGAGCCGCGGCTACGTCCACATCCGCTCCAACGATCCGTTCGCGCCGCCGATCATCCAGACCAATTATCTCGACGCCGAGCTCGACCGCCGCGTCATCGTCGGCGGCATGAAGCTCGCGCGCAACCTTCTGAAGAGTGCGCCGCTGTCGCCCTATTACGCCTATGAGGATTTTCCCGGTCCCAACGTCAACACCGACGACGAATTTCTGCACGCGGCCACCGAGCGCGGCACCACCACCTTCCACCCCGGCTGCACCTGCCGCATGGGCCCTGCGGATTCGACCTGGGCGGTCGTCGACGACCAGCTCCGCGTCCACGGGTTGGAAGGCCTGCGCGTCATCGACGCCTCGGTGATGCCACGCATGATCTCGGCGAATTTGAATGCCTCGACGATGATGATCGCCGACCGCGCCTCCGACCTGATTCGCGGCAAGCAGCCGATGGAAGCCGCAAGGATTCCGGATACAGCGGTGGCCTAGGAAGGTCTCGTGCCCCGGACGCAGCGCAGCGCTTCTTCAGCGGTGCGCTGCAGAGCCGGGGCCTATGTCGCCGCAATCTGCCGTGTCGCCTTCTGGGTCCCGGCGCTGCGCAGCAGCGTTGCACGCTGCAGCGCGTCCGGGACGCGTCCGCTCGCTGGTGGCTGTTTCGCTCGCCGTCAACCCCTTCCCGCAAAAATATTCCACTTTACCGAAATTCGGAATTGCGGCATAAGTCGCGGCAGCCCGGCCCGACGAAGAGGGGCGGTTCGCGAGTCGTTCGAAACGCGGGCCGGGTTGCGATGGACGCGGCAGCGTCGGGCACGAAAGCAAGGGCAGGGCGGATGCTCTCCGTGAGCCCAAAACGTCGTGCGGACGAACGGCGCTGACAGGTTCGTCCCGCTGGTGTTTCGATGGCAATTTGCACAAGGCCGTCGGAGCCGGTGGGGTCAAGCGAACCGCGCGTACGGCAAAACCGTGTGGTCCTGGCCGTCGTTGCTACGGTCAAGCCCTGGCGAATGCGGCAGTCGCGTCAACCGGCGCAATGCCGGCGACTTTCGCCGGGGTGAGGGAGGCCAGAAGGAACTCGGCTCCCGGGAGAGCACGGCATAAGCCGTCCGACCATCGCGCAGGGAAGGCCGTGTGTTCGGCGCCACCTGTATGCTGCTGTGCGGTTTTCTGCGTGCACCTTTTGCGCAGCAGACCGCGGGTGCGAGGTCAGCACCCGGCCTTCCCTGCGCCCTCTCATCGAAGAGGGAACGAGATGAAGCAAGGCTCGGGCGAGATGCGCCGCGAGGCTGCGAAGGCGTGTCTGCAACTCCACACGCCCCGTCATCGCCCGCGAACGCGGGTGATCCAGTATTCCAGTGGCGCATGTGATTGAGCCGAGAAGTCGCGGCGTACTGGATGCCCCGATCAAGTCGGGGCATGACACCGATGGTGAGGCGGGGCGTGGCGCTATCGCAAGAGAACGAGCAGCCTCACACTTCCCGCCGGCTCAAGAACGCCAGCCGCTCGAACAGATGCACGTCCTGCTCGTTCTTGAGCAAGGCGCCGTGCAGCGGCGGGATCAGCTTGCGCGGGTCGCGCTCGCGCAGCTGCTCGGCGCTCATGTCCTCGTTGAGCAGGAGCTTGAGCCAGTCCAAAAGCTCGGACGTGGACGGCTTCTTCTTCAGCCCGGGCACCTCGCGCACCTCGAAGAAGATGCGCAGCGCCTCTTCCACCAGGCGCTTCTTGATGCCGGGGAAGTGGACGTCGACGATGCGATGCATGGTGTCGGCATCGGGAAACTTGATGTAGTGGAAGAAGCAGCGGCGCAGGAAGGCGTCCGGCAGCTCCTTCTCGTTGTTGGAGGTGATCATCATGATCGGGCGCTGCTTCGCCTTGATCGTCTCGCCGGTCTCGTAGACGTGGAATTCCATGCGGTCGAGCTCGAGCAGGAGGTCGTTCGGGAATTCGATGTCGGCCTTGTCGATCTCGTCGATCAGCAGCACCGGGCGCTGCTCGGCCGTGAAGGCCTCCCACAGCTTGCCGCGCTTGATGTAGTTCCTGATGTCGGACACGCGGGCATCGCCGAGCTGGCTGTCGCGCAGGCGCGACACCGCGTCGTATTCGTAGAGGCCCTGCTGCGCCTTGGTGGTGGACTTGATGTGCCAGGTCAGCAGCGGCGCGTTCAGCGCCTTCGCCACTTCCTCCGCCAGCACCGTCTTGCCGGTGCCGGGCTCGCCCTTGATGAGGAGCGGGCGCTCCAGCACGATCGAAGCATTGACGGCGACCTTGAGATCGTCGGTCGCAACATAGTCCTTGGTGCCGGTAAACTTCATCGCTCGTCCTTGTTGGTCGTCGTTGCCAGGCATTGCCAATTCATTGCCGTGGTCACGACAAGCGAACGGCCGCTCGCGGCGGCCGTTCCTGGGTCGGTCAGGCTTTCAGACCCGTTTTATCAGCGAAAGGATCACGAGCACAATCACCGCGCCGATCGTGGCATCGACGATGGCGCCGATCGTGCCGGTTGCCAGCTGGATGTGCAGCTGTGGCAGGACCCAGCTCGCCACCAGCGCGCCGATGATGCCGACGACGATGTTGCCGACCAGCCCAAATCCCGCCCCGTGGACAATCTTGCCTGCAAGCCAGCCTGCGATCGCGCCGATGATGAGCGCTGCGAGAATTCCCATTGCAAACGTCCCCAAAACAACCCCGTATGGCGTCAATTCTAGAGCAAAATGCCTGGCGGTCCAGCGCGGAGCAGGGGCTTCCGCCCCTTGACGTTCGCCCCCCGACGGGCAATCTGTCACCCATGTTCCTGCAATTCTTCACCTCTCTGCGCGACGCGCAGGTCCCCGTGACGCTGCGCGAATACCTCACGCTGATGGAGGCGCTCGACGCTGACCTCGCGGACTACACGGTCGAGAACTTCTATTATCTGTCGCGCGCTTCGCTGGTGAAGGACGAGCGCAATCTCGACAAGTTCGATCGTGTCTTCGGCACGGTGTTCAAGGGGCTGGAAAGCCTGCTCGAGGCTATGGACAAGGCTGAGATTCCCGAGGAGTGGCTGAAGAAGCTCGCCGAGAAGTACCTGACGGAAGAAGAGAAGAAGCAGATCGAGGCCATGGGCTGGGACAAGCTCATGGAGACCTTGAAGAAGCGCCTCGAGGAGCAGAAGGGCCGGCACCAGGGCGGCTCGAAATGGATCGGCGCCGCCGGCACCTCGCCATTCGGCGCCCACGGCTACAATCCCGAAGGCGTGCGCATCGGCCAGGAGAAGAACCGCAATAACCGCGCCGTGAAAGTGTGGGACAAGCGCGAGTTCAGGGATCTCGACGGCAATGTCGAGCTCGGCATCCGCAACATCAAGGTGGCGCTGCGGCGCCTGCGCAAATTCGCGCGCACCGGCGCGCCCGACGAGCTCGATCTCGACACCACCATTCGCGAGACCGCCAATCACGGCTATCTCGACGTGCACATGCGCCCCGAGCGGCGCAATGCGGTGAAGCTCCTGGTGTTCTTCGACATCGGCGGCTCCATGGACGCGCATATCGAGCAGGTCGAGGAGCTGTTCTCGGCGGCGAAGAGCGAGTTCAAGCACATGGAGTATTTCTACTTCCACAACTGCCTCTATGAAGGCGTGTGGAAGCAGAACAAGCGCCGCTTCACCGACCGCACGCCGACCTGGGACGTGCTGCACAAATACCCGCACGACTACAAGGTCGTGTTCGTCGGCGACGCCTCGATGTCGCCTTACGAGATCATGGTGCCCGGCGGCTCGGTCGAGCACGTCAACGAGGAGCCGGGCTCGGTCTGGCTCGATCGCATCATCCGCACCTATCCGCATACGGTTTGGCTGAACCCGGTGCAGCAGAAGCATTGGGACTATTCAGAATCCACCACCATCATCAAGCGCATCTTCGCCAACCGGATGTATCCGATCACGATCGAGGGGTTGGAAGGTGCGATGAAGGAATTGACGCACTGATGCATGATTGAATCTGGCTCTATCGGCGACGGGACTGCGCTTCCTCCCCCGCTTGCGGGGGAGGGTTGGGGAGAGGGTCTCTCCACGAGCGAAGGCTCCCCAAGAGGAGAGAGCCCTCACCCGCCGCGCTCTCCGAGCGCGTCGACCACTCCCGCAAGCGGGAGAGGTGACCTCCACCTCCGGCAGATCGCCTGGGGCGACGACGCAACAAGAGGGAGAACCATATGCCCCAGACCATCACCCGCGGCATCAAGGCGCTGATCGACGAGGCCAATGCCGAGATCGAGACGCTCAACGCCAAGGACGCCATCGAGATCTCCAAGAACGGCGACGTCGTCATCGTCGACATCCGCGATCCCCGCGAGATCGAGCGCGACGGCCGCATTCCCGGCGCGTTCGCCTGCACCCGCGGCATGCTCGAATTCTGGATCGATCCGCAGAGCCCCTACGCCAAGCCGATCTTCCAGGAGGACAAGAAGTTCGTCTTCCACTGCGCCGGGGGCTTGCGCTCCGCGCTCGCGGCCAAGACCGCGCAAGACATGGGGTTGAAGCCTGTCGCCCACATCGCCGGCGGCTACGCCGCCTGGCGCGATGCCGGTGGGCCGACGGAGCAGTGGATGCCGAAGAAGAAGGGGTGAGGTGAACACCTCCCTCACCACATACTGCGTCATGCCCGGGCTTGACCCGGGCATCCACGTCTTTGCCGCGACGAAGAACGTGGATGGCCGGGACAAGCCCGGCCATGACGACTGAGACAATTGCTGGAGCATGCAGTGACCGCCACCGATCCCCTCGTCTCCACCGAATGGCTCGCCGCACACATCAACGACGCCAACGTCAAGATCCTCGACGCCAGCTTCAAGCTGCCAGGCGTGCTGCCGCTGCCGAAGGACGACTATCTCGCCACCCATCTGCCCGATGCGGCCTTCTTCGACGTCGATGCAGTGTCGGATCATTCCAATCCGCTGCCGCACATGTATCCGAGCGCCGAGCAGTTCGGCCGCGACATCGGCAACCTCGGCATCACCAACGCCGACACCGTCGTGCTCTACGATGCCGGCGGCTGGGTCGCAGCGCCCCGCGCGTGGTGGATGTTCCTGGCCTTCGGCCACACCAATGTGCGCATCCTCAACGGCGGCCTGAAGAAATGGCGTGCCGAGGGGCGTCCGGTCGAAAGCGGCGAGGTGAAGCCGAAGCCGGCGACGTTTAGGGCGAGCTACGACGCCAAGCGCGTGCGCAGCATGCAGCAGCTGATCGCCAACGTCGAAAGCCGTGCCGAGCAGGTGATCGATGCGCGCGCCGCCGACCGTTTCGAGGGCCGCGCGCCGGAGCCCCGGCCGGGCATCCGCTCCGGCCACATCCCCGGCGCCCGCAACGTGCCTTACAATCTGCTGTTCGACGCCGCGACCGGTGAGATGAAGCCGCTCGACGATCTCCGCGCCGCCTTCACGAGTGCCGGCGTCAAGCTGGACGCGCCGATCGTGACGAGCTGCGGCTCGGGCGTGTCGGCCGGCGTGCTGACGCTCGCGCTCTATCGCTTGGGGATTACCGACACCGCGCTCTATGACGGCTCATGGTCGGAATGGGGCCAGGAGAAGGGCCCGCCGATCGCGACCGGTCCGGCGTAAACTCGCTGTTTCCACATCGTCATGGCCGGGCTTGACCCGGCCATCCACGCCTTGAGGCGCGGTACACAGAACGTGGATGCCCGGGACAAGCCCGGGCATGACGATCTCTTCGAAATGATTGTTAGCCGCAAAGAAGGCGCGTCACCGCGCGCGCGTGGTCGTCGTCGCGAAGGTCTGCTGCTGTCCGAACGGATCGAGTTGTTGCTGCAGCTGCTGAGGCGGCGGACGGCGCACCACGCGCTGCCGCTTCTTGGCTTTGGCCTTCGCCTTGGGCTTGGTCGCCTTGCTGTCCGCCTTGGCTTTCGCCGGTGCATCCTTCACGGACGTCGCCGCCGGATCGTTCAGCGCGGCCAGCTTGGCAGACGCGATGTCGAGCGCTGAGGAGGCGAGGGCGGCATCGGAGACAGCCGGCACCGGCTCGTCGGCCGGCTTGACCTCGGGGACCGCGGCCGTGGTGTCGTCAGGCGTGAGCGTGTCGGTGGGCGCCGCTGCTGCGACCTCCACGGTCGCGTCGGGCTTGGCCGGTTCGAGCGCAGCGACCTCAGCCGGCGGTGCAATGACCGTGGACTGAGCGTCGGCTTCGGTCGCCACTGCGGCGACCTGCTCCGGCTCGCTCACTGGAAGCCCAATGGTCGGTATCTGGTCGCGCAGGGAGAGCTCCGGCTCGGCCACCTCAGGCTCGGCCCGCAACACCGCGAGCACCGGCTGGGCCGGCTCGGGGGCCTGGGCAAACACCTTCTCCTTCGGGCCGTGCCGCCAGGAGGGGTTGCTGACATACTGCTCATGGCTCGCCCGCAGCAGCGCGGCGGCCCCTAGGCCGAACACCAGGATGGACGTTGACAGCAGGATCGCGGCAAACAGGAAGCGAAAGCCGGGAAGCATCGGACGGGTTGCGAATTTCCGCCCCGGCGGCGAGGTGGCCGGGGCCCATGAGCCATCTGAACGCGGTGACGGTACTGATTGCCGCGTTCGCCGCGCGGGATCGAAGCTCAAAGCAGTGGCGAATCAGGCTGATTCGACCATATCGCAACGTCTCACCGCCGCTTCCTAAATTCGGGGCCGAAGACTCCGGCAATTGACGGTGCAATGCGATTTCCGCCCCGTGATGCAACGGGGCAACGGTAGTCTTGCGGATCACAAATCGGCAAATCCGGCGCAAATAGGCCTGATATGTCTTGAATGTGCCGCTATCTTCCGTCATCTGGCCGTTAACGGTCCGGACGGGCTTGGGGACTATACAAGAGCGATGATGATCAAACATTTTCTGACGATATGCGCTGCCGCAACAGTCGCTGCGGCGGGAACCTCGCTCGCGCAGGCTCAGAGCTATCCAGTCCAGCAGGTGCCGAGCTATGGCGCCCCGGCCGAATATCGGCCCGGCGATCGCACGCCCAATTTCGACGCGCTGGAGGATGATGACGACGCGATGCCGCAGGCATCCTTGCCGCCGCCCGGCCCGGTCGATGATCCCCGCTATGGCCGCCCGATGGGCGCGCCGCCGGTCTATTCGGCGGCTCCGCCGCAGGGCCCGGTGATGTCGCCGGATGATCCGCGTTATGGCCGTCCGGCTGGCGCGCCACCGGTCTACTCGGCCGCACCGCAAGGCCCGGTGATGTCGCCCGACGATCCCCGCTACGGCCGTCCGGCCGGTCCGCCGCCGGTGATCTATGCCAACCGTCCGGGCCAGGGCCAGGCTCCGGCCAATGACGGCCTGC
Source organism: Bradyrhizobium sp. CCGE-LA001 (assembly GCF_000296215.2). Lineage (NCBI taxonomy): Bacteria > Pseudomonadati > Pseudomonadota > Alphaproteobacteria > Hyphomicrobiales > Nitrobacteraceae > Bradyrhizobium > Bradyrhizobium sp. CCGE-LA001. The sequence goes on from NZ_CP013949.1 coordinate 2,018,438, forward strand.
GTCCGCCGGAAGCCGTGGGCGGTCCCGCCGCGACCGGAACGGTCCAGGCTGGGCAGCCGCCCGTCGGTACCGATGGTCGCCCGGTGACGTTGGCCGCGCTGCCGCCCGAGGAGCAGCCCGATGCTGCGCCGGTGCAGCTGCCGCCGAACCTGCGCCGCCAGGAGGTCTCGTTCCAGACCAAGGAGCCTGCCGGCACGCTCGTGGTCGATACGCCGAACACCTACCTCTATTACGTGCTCGGCAATGGCCGTGCGATCCGCTACGGCGTCCGCGTCGGTCGCGACGGCTTCACCTGGACCGGCGTGCAGAAGATCACCCGAAAGGCCGAGTGGCCGGATTGGCATCCGCCGACCGAGATGATCGAGCGCCAGCCCTATCTGCCGCGCTTCATGGCCGGCGGCCCGGGCAATCCGCTTGGTGCCCGCGCCATGTATCTCGGCTCGACCGTCTACCGCATCCACGGCACCAACCAGCCTTCGACCATCGGCAAGTTCGTGTCGTCGGGTTGTATCGGCATGCTGAACGAGGACGTCTCCGACCTGTTCGACCGCGTCAAGGTCGGCACCCGCGTGGTCGTGATGCCGGGTGGTCCGCCGCCGGGAACGGCGACCGCCTCCGCCGCGCCGACGCCGGGTGCTGCCGGTCCGGCCCCGATGGCCGCGCAGGCTGGCCCCGTTCCGGGCACGCAGCCGACCGTGGTGCCGCCGCTGCCCGCGCCGGTCACCGTGCGCTGAGCGCGCCGAGAATATTCAGATTGCAGAAGGGCGTGCCATCGGCACGCCCTTCGTCGTTCAGGCCAGCTTGCGCGGCAGCTCACTGCCTTTGGTGAAAGCGTCGATCGTCTCGACCATCTGGCCGTAATGGATGCGCAGTCCGTCCGTGGTGGCGTAGCCCAGATGCGGCGTCAGGACGACATTGTCGAGCTTGCGGAAGGGATGATCGACCGGCAGCGGCTCGGCCGAGAAGACGTCGATGCCGGCGCCTGCGATTGTCCTCTGCTGCAAGGCCTCGAGCAGCGCCGCCTCATCGACAATCGGCCCGCGCGCGGTGTTGACGAGAAAGGCGGTCGGCTTCATCCGCGCGAGATCGGCGCGGCCAACCAGTCCGCGCGAGCGCTCGCTGAGCACCACGTGGATGGTGACGATATCGGCCTTGGCGAACAGCTCGTCCTTGGTGGCGTAGCCGACGCCGGCTTCCTTGCACTTCTCCGGCGTGAGGTTCGGGCTCCAGGCGATCACGTTCATGCCGAACGCCTTGGCGATCCCGGCCATCTTGCTGCCGAGCTTGCCGAGCCCGACGATGCCGAGGGTCAGCCCCTCGATCTCGATGCCGGCGAAGGTCTGCCAGGGCTTGCCGTCATGCATGCGCGCATTCTCGCGGCCGATGCCGCGGGTCAGCTCCAGGATCAGGCCCATGGTGAGCGGGGCGGTCGGGTCGCGCGAATATTGCGTGCCGCCGACGGCGACGCCGCGCGCCTTCGCTGCTTCCAAGTCGATCGCGGCATTGCGCATGCCCGAGGTCAGCAGCAGCTTGAGCTTCGGCAAGCGATCGAGCAGGCCCTTTGGAAATGGCGTGCGCTCACGCATCGCGCAGATGATCTCGAAGTCGGCCAGCGCACTTGCCGCGGCCTGCTCGGAGGCAAAGGGGTGGCTGAATACGGTGACATCGATGCGGTCCGACAGTTTTTCCCAGTCGGCGACGTCGAGCGCGAGGTTGAAATAGTCGTCGAGAATTGCACAGCGCAGCCGCGTCATCAGCATTCATCCATGGCGAGAGGTGACGGTGGCAGGCGAGGGCGCCATCGTCGGAACCGGCGCCATGGTTGCGCGCAATCGCAGCTGCGCGCAAGCAGCTAGCGACTTCAAAAATCCGATAGGGGAGGCGAGTTCAGAGGTCGCGGGGCTTCAGGCGGAACGGCGCATCCATACCGTGCTTGGCGCGCCAGGCCGGGCCGGGGCCGCGCATGTAGTGCAACTCGGGCCGGTACGGGTTGAACGCCGTGGCGAAGAAGCGCTTCCAGAAGCCCTTGATCTCCGAGACGAAGCCGGAGGCGTGCCCGGTTTCTGCCGGCACAGGAAGCGAGTGGGTTTCGATCAGTGCCATGACGCTGTCTCGCCGTGCTCCCCGTTCGTTCTGAGCGGGTGGCGCTGTTTCCGCGCGAAACCGAGCTTTGGCCTGATTTATTAAAAGATGGTTTCAATTGTTCGGATCGGCGGCGAGATGGTGTCCGAACCGTATTCATCCGTGGTGAACGGACGGAAAACGTTGCCCTTTGGGGGCGGGATCGTTACATCGCTGGCAAAGCAAATTTCCTCAAATCGAAGGTTTCACGGGACCGATGGCGCGCCAGTTCATCTATTTCATGCAGGGCCTGACCAAGAGCTACCCGACCCGGAAGGTGCTCGATAACATTCACTTGAGCTTCTACCCGGACGCCAAGATCGGCGTGCTCGGCGTCAACGGCTCGGGCAAGTCGACGCTGCTCAAGATCATGGCCGGCCTCGACAAGGAGTACAACGGCGAGGCCTGGGTCGCCCAGGGCGCCCGCGTCGGCTATCTCGAGCAGGAACCGCATCTCGACCCGGCGCTCACCGTGCGCGAAAACGTCATGCTGGGCGTCGCCAAGCAGAAGGCCATCCTCGATCGCTACAACGAGCTGGCGATGAACTATTCCGAGGAAACCGCCGACGAGATGACCAAGCTGCAGGACGAGATCGAGGCCCAGGGCCTTTGGGATCTCGACAGCAAGGTTGACCAGGCCATGGACGCGCTACGCTGTCCGCCTGATGACGCCGACGTGACCAAGCTCTCGGGCGGTGAGCGCCGCCGCGTCGCGCTGTGCCGCCTGCTGCTCGACCAGCCAGAGCTTCTGCTGCTGGACGAGCCGACCAACCATCTCGACGCAGAATCCGTGTCGTGGCTGGAAGGCCATCTGCGCAATTATCCCGGCGCGATCCTGATCGTCACCCACGATCGCTACTTCCTCGACAACGTCACGAGCTGGATTCTCGAGCTCGACCGCGGCAAGGGCATTCCCTACGAGGGCAACTACTCGTCCTGGCTGGTGCAGAAGCAGAAGCGCCTCGAGCAGGAGGGACGGGAGGACGCCGCCCATCAGAAGACGATTGCCCGCGAGCAGGAATGGGTTGCGTCCTCGCCGAAGGCACGCCAGGCCAAGTCGAAGGCGCGCTATCAGCGCTATGAGGAGCTGCTCAAGCAGGCGAGCGAGAAGCAGACCCAGACCGCACAGATCATCATCCCGGTCGCCGAGCGGCTCGGTGCCAACGTGGTCGATTTCGAAGGCCTCAGCAAAGGCTATGGCGATCGCCTGCTAATCGACGATCTCACCTTCAAGCTGCCGCCCGGCGGCATCGTCGGCGTGATCGGTGCCAACGGCGCCGGCAAGACCACGCTGTTCAAGATGATCACCAAGCAGGAAGCGCCGGACCAGGGCACGATCACGGTCGGCGAGACCGTGCATCTCGGCTATGTCGACCAGTCGCGCGATGCGCTCGACGGCAACAAGAACGTGTGGGAGGAAATCTCCGGCGGCAACGAGCTGATCCTGCTCGGCAAGAAGGAAGTGAACTCGCGCGGCTATTGCTCGTCGTTCAACTTCAAGGGCGCCGATCAGCAGAAGAAGGTCGGCGCGCTCTCCGGCGGTGAACGCAACCGCGTGCATCTTGCGAAGATGCTCAAGTCCGGTGCCAACGTGCTGCTGCTCGACGAGCCCACCAACGATCTGGACGTCGACACGCTGCGCGCGCTCGAAGAGGCGTTGGAGGATTTCGCCGGCTGCGCCGTCATCATCAGCCATGATCGCTGGTTCCTCGACCGCATCGCGACCCACATCCTGGCCTTCGAGGGCGACAGCCACGTCGAATGGTTCGAGGGCAACTTCCAGGATTACGAGAAGGACAAGATGCGCCGGCTTGGCCAGGACAGCATCATTCCGCACCGCGTGAAGTACAAGAAGCTGACGCGGTGATCCCGGCATGATCCGGCGGGCGCTCATCGCTGCGGTGATCGTGGTCACCTGCGGCTGGTCGTCCGCCCGAGCCGCCGACGCTGCCTTCACCCAGTTCATCGCCTCGCTTTGGCCGGAGGCGCAGGCGGCGGGCGTGTCGCGCGCGACGTTCGAGCGAGAGACGCGCGGGCTCGAACCCGATTACAAGCTGCCCGATCTGCTGCTGCCGGGCCGTCCCGCCACCGGTGCGCCGTCGCAGGCCGAGTTCGTGCAGGTGCCCGCCGATTATGTCAAGGAAGCCTCGATCGCGCGGCTTGCGGGCGAGGGGCAGCGGCTGCTGCAGAAATACCGCGCCTCGCTGAACGAGATCGAGAAGAAATCCGGCGTGCCGGCGACCGTCATGCTCGCCATCTGGGGGCGCGAGACGGACTATGGCCGCCATACGCTGCCCCATGATCTGGTGCGTGTGCTGGCGACGCAGGCCTATGTCGGACGGCGCAAGGATCAGTATCGCAACGAGTTCATCGTCGCGCTCAAGATCCTCAACGAAGGTGTCGTCACGCGCAAGGACATGCGCTCGTCCTGGGCCGGCGCCACCGGGCTGACGCAGTTCCTGCCGTCCGAATATTACAAGCACGGCGTCGATTTCGACGGCGATGGCCGCATCGATATCTGGCATTCGGTGCCGGATGCGCTGGCCTCCGCGGCGCAGCAACTCGTCAATAAGGGCTGGCAACGCGGTGTGCGCTGGGCCTACGAGGTGCAGGCGCCGGCCAAGGTCGATTGTACCACCGGCGTGCCCGAGGTGACCAAGCCGATCGGCCAGTGGCTGCGCGAAGGCTTTGTGCCGGTGCGTGGCGCGAGGCTCAGCGCGGCCGAGCAGGCGCAGCCGGCCTCGCTGCTCCAGCCGGAGGGCATCTACGGTCCCTCATTCCTGACCACGAAGAACTACTTCGTCATCAAGGAATACAATTTCTCCGATCTCTATGTGCTGTTCGTCGGCCATCTCAGCGACCGCATGACCAGCCCGCAGCCATTCGCAACGCCCTGGTCGGCTTCGAAGCAGCTGCGGACGACAGACGTCGAGACCATGCAGCGCGGGCTCACGCGCATCGGGCTCTACAAGGACAAGATCGACGGCAAGGCGGGCATGCAGACCCGCGCCGCGCTCGGCGCCTACCAGAAGTCGGCCGGTCTCAAGGTCGATTGCTGGCCGAGCGAAGAAGTGCTGCGCTCGATCCAGGCGGCGCGATAACGATTTCGACCAAAGAAAAAAGCCCGGCCGATGGTCTCGGCCGGGCTTCGATCGTGGCGCGGGATGCGCGCGCAGCGATCAGATCAGTAGCAGACGCGGATCGGACGGCTGACCCAGCCGTAGCCGTCCCAATAACGCTCACGACGCCAATAGCAGGGCGCGGGCGGCGGGGGCTCGGCCACGTAAACCGGGCCGCCATAAGCGGGGCGGCTCGAGGCGATGGCACCGCCGACGATCGCGCCGCCGATCAGGCCGGCTGCGATGCCGGCGCCGATGCCGTCATGGGCCTTCGCGGACGGGGTGGCGGTCACCAGCGAACCGGCAACCGTCGCGACCGTGAGGGCAGCAACTACAGTCTTCTTCATGCTCTTGGCTCTCCTGGGAGAAGGGGCTCCCCTTGTGAGGGGCGGCCGGGTTTCCGAAGGTTCACGCACACTCTGATGGAATTGGCCGTTGGGCTTAGGAAGCGCGCAAATGGTCAACCCACGGTAAACGCACACGGAGCTGTGACGAGAAAAAGCGGTCTTTTTCAGGCTCCGAGATGAACGGCGCATCCGTAGAGAGCCGTCCTGCGGCGCCTCAGCCGCAGACTCTGACGCGGCGGACGCGCCAGGCATAACCGTCCCAGAAGCGCTGCTTCTGCCAGGCGCAGCCGCCATAATAACCATCGGAGACATAGCCCGGACCGGGGGCGTAGTAGCGGGGCGGATAATAGCCCGGTTCGTAGTAGCCGGGACCGGGTCCGTAATAATACGGAGAGGCCAGCGCGCCGCCGACGATGGCACCGCCGATGATCCCGGCCGCCACGCCAGCAGCGACGGCGCGCTGGGCTTGGGCCGGGGTTACGGCCGTCACGGCCAGGGCGGCGACGGCAGCGACTGCCAGGAGCGACTTCTTCATGGGGGCAAGACCTTTCGCACGAACACGCGGGAACTCTTTGGGGCGTAAGGTTCCATACTTCGCTTGAATGATCAATGAACGGCTCCCCTGCGGGGGGGCGACCAATGGATATGGACCGCAGCTCCACCAGGAGACGATGATGGGCAACGCGATGGCGCTGATTGTAGCTGGTATTGTTTGCGCGATCGGCTACGGCTGGATCGTGCATCTCCGGGACGGCGGCCGACGCTCCCGCGCGATAGCCGGCGGCGACAACGGGACTAGCAGTGGTTGCGGCTATTCCGGAACCAGCGATAGCTTCGCGCTGGGAAGCTGGTTTTCCGGCGGCAGTTCGGGAAGTTCGACTGACGGGGGCACCTGCTCCAGCAGCGATGGCGGCAGCAGCAGCAGCGGCGGTGGGGATTGCGGAGGCGGCGATGGTGGTGGTGGTGGAGGAGGCGGCGACTAGATCCGCTCCAATCTTGATCCGCCGCAACGCGCTGATCTTGAACCGTTCTAAGCTGCACCCCGGGCCAGTTTGGAATAGCTTCAAATACCGGTTTTTCCTTTTGCATCCGGCCGGGCCCTTAAATATCGATGATGGTGCATCACCGAAGGGCCTGCCGCTTCCATGATCGTTTGTTCCTGTAACGTGCTGAGCGATGACGATATCCGCGCCGCCGTCGCCGAGTCCGACGACGCCGTGCGCCATGCCAAGCAGATTTATGGATGCCTCGGCTGTAGCGCCGAATGCGGCCGCTGCGCCCGGACCATCAAGACCATCATCGACGAAGCGCTCGGCCCCTGCGCTCAGTCCTGCTGTGCCGGCTGTCCGCACAGCCACACCGTGGCGGCCAACGACGAGACCTCCGAACCGGCCCAGTTCGCTCTCGCGGCCTGCTGAACCCCTCCAGACGATCAGCTGAGTTTTTCCCCGGTTGCGGCTCCGTAGCCCGTTGCCCTCACTCGCAAAGTCATTTAGAAGCATTCTAAAGTCGGTTTACGGCCGATTTGGACTGCAAAGAGCTGGAGTGGACCATGCAGGGCGACGCAAAAGTCATCGATTATCTCAACAAGGCGCTGCGTCACGAGCTGACTGCGATCAACCAGTACTGGCTGCACTACCGTTTCCTCGACAATTGGGGGCTGCTGGACATGGCCAAGGTGTGGCGCAAGGAGTCGATCGAGGAGATGGAGCACGCCGACAAGCTCACCGCGCGCATCCTGTTCTTCGACGGCTTTCCCAACATGCAGGTGCTCGATCCCCTGCGCATCGGCCAGAACGTCAAGGAGATCATCGAATGCGATCTCGCCGCCGAGATGAGCGCGCGGGCGCTCTATCAGGAAGCGGCGACGTACTGCCACGGCGCCAAGGACTACGTCACGCGTGACCTGTTCGAGAAGCTGATGAGCGACGAGGAACACCACATCGACTTCCTCGAAACCCAGCTCGATTTGATCGGCCGTATCGGCCTCGAGCTCTACACCCAGAAGCACGTTGGCGGCCTCGAGGGCGAGGGGCACTAAGTTCTGCTCGCTCCTTCGTCATGGCCGGGCTTGACCCGGCCATCCACGTGATGCCGCACGACGAAGGCGTGGATGCCCGGATCAAGCCCGGGCATGACGGCCTGTTTGAACAGCAAGCAAGCCCGGCTACAGCTGCGTCTTGTAGAGTTCTTCCACGACCTCCTGGCTCTGCCGTTCGCCGAGGCCAGTCTGATCGTGGATGACCTCGATGATGCTCGGCATCACCGAGCGCTGCACCTTTTCCGATGACCATAGCTTCGAGCGCATCAGCGCCTTGCCGCAATGGAAATAGACTTCGCTGACCGCGACGTTCAGCACCGCGCGCGGCGGCTTGCCGAACTCCACCATCGAGGCCAGCAGATCCGGATCAGCCGACAGCGTGCCGCGTCCGCCGACGCGCAGCGTCTCGTCGATCCCCGGCACGAAGAACAACAGATGCACGAAGCCGGAGCCTTCGACGACGTTGCGAAAACTGTCGATCCGGTTGTTGCCGGAGCGGTCGGGCATCAGCAGCTGGTTGGGGCCGGCGACCTGGACGAAGCCGACGCCGCCGCCGCGCGGCGAAGCATCGACGTTGCCGTCCGCGCCTGATGTCGCGAGCACGCAGAACGGCGACATCTCGATGAACTTCTTCGCATGCGCATCGATCGCGGGCCGTGCCTTCGCGATCACGCGCGGGGTCGGCTTGGCATAGATGGTGGCGAGGTCTTCGGCGCTCAGTTTGGTCAACGACGTGCCTCCGGATCAGTGTAGCCTCAAGCTACCCGATCGGGCGCCTGCAGCCAACGGAATCCATGATGTTCGGCTTGAGCATGATCCTTTCGGAAACCGACTTCTCCAGATCATGCTCTACACCGCATCCGCCGGCACGAAGCAGCTGATGATGATGGCGCCGCGGTGGTGGACGTACCACACCACGGCCTGACCGACGGGATTGCCGCGATCGCGGATGATGGCGCGCTCGGGCACCTCAATCCATTGTCCTTCGATCGGCACCCAATAGCTGCCGCCGCGCACGTCGTATTCGGTGCGATGGCCATCCGAAATGTCGCAGCAGGGCACGCCGTTCGGCGCAATCACGCTCTTGAACCAGGCGCGGATGTCGGGCGGGACGTGATCGTATTGGCCGTTGTCGACCGCGGACGCGGCGCTCGTCAGCGTGATCAGCCAAACGCACAATACGAGCCTGTGCATGCGATCCTCCTCGTCGCCTGTCGTGCCATTGGCGCGCGATTGCCCCGCGCGTCGATTCGTATCGTTGGCGCGATTAAGCCTGAGCTGTCAGTGTAATGCATGCTCAAATAATATGCGGCATCGACGGCCCTTGACGCGCTGCAAAATCAGCGGCGCGCCAGTTCCTTGCTTTGTTGCGTTCGGCGGCCGCGTTGCGGGGAAACTTACAGACGCCCGGGGAAGGATGTAGGATTTCGGCGCCGCCGATCGTCCTTGGGTCATATCCGGAGAGACCGCATGTGCCGCAACATCAAGACGCTGTTCAACTTCGAGCCGCCGGCGACGGAGGACGAGATTCATGCTTCCGCACTTCAGTTCGTGCGAAAGCTGTCCGGCTTCAACAAGCCGTCGCAGGCCAATGAGGAAGTGTTCGAGCGCGCAGTGGCTGAGGTGTCGGAGGCTGCGCGAAGGCTATTGAGCTCGTTGCACACCCATGCGCCGGCGCGCGATCGCGAGATCGAGGCGGAGAAGGCCAGGGAGCGCTCGCGGCTGCGGTTCGGCTAGCTCTCGCGCGAGCCCGATACGTGATTTGGCTCACGGAAAAGGCCGCCTGACTGCGCGATGATGCTCACCGGGATCTTGACAAGCCCGGAGCAGGAACATGAGCCGCCCCCTTCTTCCGCTAAAAGCAGGAGCCGTCACCTTCACGGTGCTGTGGACCGCCTGGATGATGTGGTGGAGCGGATCTTCCAGCAGCGTCAACCTCGTCGTCCTGATGCTGCTCGGCACGTTGGTCGGCTATCTCTGGTATCGCGCCATGCGCTGGCAGTTCGAGCGCATGGGCATGCTGCCGCGCAAGGATGATTCATCGGCAGCTTCCTAAGCCGAGACTCGCGTCCCGGACGCGGCGCAGCGCGTTAGCGGTGCGACGCAGAGCCGGGAGCCACACACGCGGGTCGGTATACGGCCCGCTCAGCAGAGCAGCATTGCATGCCGCGCTTCGGCCGGGGCGGGAGCGCGTCACTGATCCTTGCCGTGCTTCTTCTTTTTCTTCTTTTTCTTGTGACCGTCGCCGTCGTCGCCCTCGCTGTCGTCATCGACGATCGGTGCGTCAGTCTCCTGCACGGCTGCCTCCAGCGCCTCGCGCTCGGCGGCCTCATGCTCACGCTGGCGGCGGCGTTCGTCCCAGGCATCGAACAGCTGCTCGAGCCAGGGCAGCACCTGCTCGATCGACGGCAGTTGACCGGCGGGCCCCGGCTCGCCGCGCGGGCCTTGTGGTCCTGCCGGACCTTGCGCGCCGACAGGTCCCTGCGCGCCAGCCGGCCCGCGCAGTCCGGCTTCGCCCTGCTTGCCTTGCGGACCGGGCTTGCCTTGCGGTCCGGCCTTTCCGATCGGGCCTGGCTTGCCCTGCGGACCCGGCTTGCCGCGCGCGCCGTCGGGGCCGCGCCGGCCCGGATGACCCTGCGGTCCCGGCCGTCCCGGCTCGCCCTGCCGCCCGCGCGGTCCCTGAGGTCCCTGCCGCCGTCCCTGATCGTCTGCCACGCCGCTGCTCCCTGTCACGGAAGCAAGCTACTTAGCGGCGTTTGACGACAGCAGCAATTCCGCCGGCGCATCGCTCAGGATCGGTCAACATCAATCGCCGCGCCGCTGCGCGCTAGTCCTGATAGGCGGGCACGTCGATGCCGGACGCGGCATAGATCCGGATCTTGTTGCGCAGCGTGCGCACCGACAGGCCGAGCACGCGCGAGGCGCGCGTGCGGTTGCCGTCGCAGCGCGCCAGTGTCTGGAGCACGAGCTCACGCTCGACCTCGTCGACGGTTGCGCCGATCAGCAACGGAACGATCTGGTTGGGTGCAAGGAATTGGGCACCCTGCTCGGGCGCAGCGACATAAACAGTGGTCATCAATATACTCCCCGACCAACGCCCGCTTCCATCGTTGGAAGCGGATCGAGAACAAACGACCCCCAAGCCGTAGATCCACGGTGGGCGGGTTTGGTTAACGAAAGGTTAATCGCGGGCGATCGCACCAATTGACCCCAGGAATGCCGCGAAGCCGCCGCGTTTGCTGCGGGATGCATCGTGATGCGGACCTATCTCGCTCCGCTCACACCGTCCGATAGCCGCCGTCCACCATCACGATCGTTCCCGTCACATAGGCGGACAGATCCGACGCCAGGAAGATCGCGGGGCCGACGATGTCCTCGGGCTTGCCGGTGCGTGCCAGCGGGGTGTGATCGACGAAGGCCTGCACCAGCGCCGGATTGGTCGCGCGCACATTGGCGTTGATGTTGGTCTCGATGAAGCCAGGCCCGATCGCGTTGACGCGGACGCCTTCCTTGCCGAGCTCGACGGCGAGCGCCTTGGTGAAGCCGAGCACGCCGTGCTTCGAGGTGGTGTAGGCCGCCGAGCTCGGCGTGCGCAGATGCACGAAGGACTGGATCGAGCCGATATTGACGATGCGGCCCTTGGCTGCGCGCAAGGGTGCGAGGAACGCCTGCGTCATGTTGAAGACGCCATTGAGATTGAGCGAGATGATGTCGTTCCAGTCCTTCGCCACTGTTTCGGTCTCGGCGGTGAAGGCGTTGCGGCGGGTGATGCCGGCGTTGTTGACGAGGATCGAGACCTGCCCGACCTTGTCCGCGACTTGCTTCGCCAGCGCAAAGCAGTCCTCGCGCCTGACAACGTCGAGCGCAAAGCTCTCGGCCTTGCCGCCGGCTTTGCGGATCTCCTCGGCGGCCTCCGCGACGGCGTCGGCATTGACGTCGAGCAGCACCACTTGCGCGCCTTCCCGCGCGTAGCCGGCCGCAATGGCCCGGCCGATACCGGAACCGGCGCCGGTGACGACGGCGATGTGGTTTGCGAGCAATGCCATGACAATTTCCTCCCGATTTCGTTGCGAAGTTTCATGAAAGGCTAACTCGAAATTAAGGGGTCGGAAACGGCGGCCTTGGCATAATGATCTTCATTGCTAAACGTTGCGCGCATGATGGAACGGCTCGAAACCTGGAAACTCGCACTCGAACGGCTGCGATCGGCGCAAGCGGCCGACTGGGGCGAGGCCGGCCGGGTCGTGGCCGAGATCGTGCGGATGAGCACGGACGTCACGCTGCGCCAGGCCGCCGAGCAGGCGCTTCCGGTGCTGCGCCAGGCCGTGGACAATGACGATCACAGCGTCACGCTGGCAGCGCAGCGCCGCATCGGTGTGGTGCTCGAGGTCATTCACGATCTGAGCGCGCCGCGCTTCGGCCGCCGCAACGCCATGCCGAAGAAACTGTCGAGCGAAGACCGCGCCCGTAAGGTGCTCGGCCTGCCGCTCGCGGTGCAACTCACCTGCGAGGACATCAACCAGGCCTATCGCCGCGCCGCCAAGGGCATGCATCCCGATCACGGCGGCAGCACGGAGGCCTTCATCGATCTCGCCGCCGCGCGCGACATCCTGATCCATCCCGGCGCGCACAAGGACGCGTGAGAAGCGCTCAGCCCTCGTTCACGCAACAAAAAAAACAAACCGGGCAAGGACGCTGGCGTCCTTGCCCGGTTCTTCGTCCGCCGATCGAAAATCTTACCAGGTGCAGCTGCCGCTCTTGAGCGCGGCGTCCTTGACCGCGAGGGCGTCGATGAAGGTCGGCACGCTTGCGCTGGCGCGATGATAGCCGGCCGGCCACGGCGTGGTCGGGATGCTCTCGTCCCAGATCTGGCAGAAGCCGCTGTCCTGCCAGCGGATCAGGTGATAGCTGGCTTCGGCAGGGCTCGCTGCGACGAACGCAGTGACGGCGAGACCCGCGGCAGCGCACAGCATGGAAATACGACGCATGATCAGCTCCTCAAATGAAAGATGGAATGCGCCTCCCGCCAATGATGGGGAGGGCTGGTGCGGGACGCGCTTGGCAGGCGCCCCGGACAAGATGTGAGTAGTTCCGCCTGCCAATGAGGTTCAAAAAGGCGTTCGGAAAATGCGCGACTTTAAGGCCGCAAAACGCCGGCGCCGCCCGCAAAAGCAAAGGGCGGATCGCCCGCGCGACCCGCCCTTCGAACTCGATCCGTCGTGCAGCGTTCAGAGCGTGCAGCGGCGCTCCCCGCGCATCTTGATCTGAACGTCGGAAGCCTGCTGGAAGGTCGGGAACGGTTTGCTGACGACCTTGTAGGTCGACACCCCGAACTGGAACGGCTTCTGCTGAAGGTCCTCATTCCAGATCTGGCAGATGCCGGTGTTGTCCCAGCGGATCACGTAATAGCCGACCTTCGCCGAGGCGGGCACGGCGAACACGGAACTGGCGATGCCGGCAACGGCACAGAGGGCGAGAACGCGACGCATGAAGTATCTCCTGTGGGGATGTGGGATGCGAAAATTCGTGCGGTAAAAGCAGGTCCTTTGCAAGCCGGGGCAAGCGGCCGTTCACGGACATGTCAGGTGCAGCCGGCATTTGGTTTGCCTGCGTGCCCGTCGGGTCACACGTAGCAGGTTCACCGCGACAGCGAGGCCACCGCCTCGATCTCGATCAACATCTTCGGATCGGGCAGCGCCTGCACCACGCAGGTGGTGCGTGCGGGATAAGGCGGCGGGCCGAAGGCGCCGGCATAGAGCGCATTCATGGCGGCGACATCGCTGGCGCGGGTCAGGAGCACGTTGACCTTGGCGAGGTCGCGGAACGTCGCGCCGGCCTCGTCCAGCACGCGGCGGATGTTGACGACGACGTTGGCGAACTGCGCCTCGAAGCCGTCGGGCAGCGCGCCAGCCGCATCGAAGCCGGGAATGCCGGAGATGAACAGGAGGTCGCCGACGCGGGTGGCAAAGGACAGCGGCGGCGCTTTGACGTGCGGCGGGGGTGCGAAATGCTGGATCGGCATGGGATCACCTCGGGAACGTTCGCTGACGCCTCAGCGTAGCGGCAGGCGAGGGCATCTCAAAATACAAAGTGCGAAAACAACCCCATGCACAGTAGAAAAGATGAGGGTTGTCAGTGTGTTCTGAAAATCGGAAGTGAACGTTGCTCCGTCGGGCAAAACAGTGGCAGAATGGCATGATTGGCGATGCGCAGCTGACGGGTTGGCCACCGCCCGCGTGCAGTGCAATCGCGGAAGTGAATTCCCCGCGGCCATCCTTCGAGACGCCCGCTTTGGCGGGCTCCTCAGGATGAGGGCGGAGTACGCGGCAGCTATTTTCGCGGTCTCGATCTCGATGAGCCTCATCCTGAGGAGACCGCTGCAAGCGGTCGTCTCGAAGGACGAGGCGCTTGCTCGGACCCTGAAAGGCGCGAGCCGTGCTCGCGGCGCGCGCAGTTGCCCGTCATGCGCAGCGCTTCGATCATGTTGCCGCCGCGATCGATCGGATACATTCGCTGCGTCTGATTCGAATCCTGCCTTTGAAAAATAGCCCCGGAGACGCCCCATGAAGCTCGCATCCACCGTCCGCGCCGCGCTCGTCGCCATCGCCGCTCTTGCCGGCCTTTCGACTGCGGCGCAGGCCGACAGCGGCTTCGTGACGCTGACGATCTACAAGGCGGGCTGGATCATCGGCGGTTCCGGCGGCTCCGGCGTGCTCAACTTCCGCGGCCGCACCTACGGGCTCTCCACTGGCGGTCTCGACTACGGCCTCGTCTTCGGCGGCTCGAAGACCGTGCTGCGCGGCCGCGTCTCCAACATCAACCGTCCCTCCGACGTCGCCGGCGTCTACGGCGCCGCCGGTGCCGGCATCGCCGTCGGCTCCGGCGCCCGCGCCATCGTGCTGACCAACCAGAAGGGCGCCGTGCTGGAGCTCTCGGGCACGCAGGTCGGCCTGATGGCGAATGCCGATCTCAGCGGGCTCGCGATCACGATGCGGTAGTCGCGCGGTGCCGTAGGGTGGGTTAGCCGCAGGCGTAACCCACCTCTTTGGTTTCCGCAGTAGCAGAAGTGGTGGGTTACGCTGCGCTAACCCACCCTACGAAGTACGGCCTACGCGCTCACCATCGCATGAATCCGCCCGCAATGCGCGACGAGGTTTGCGTGTGCATCGACGAAGGCCTTTAGCGGCGTCGGGATCGGAAAGTAATAGATGTTGGCGATGAAGCCATAGATGCCGGCATCGACGCTGGTCGGCGCCGCGCCATGCACGAAGCCGGCGGCCGGCACGATCTCGGCCAGCGCCTGCAGATCCGCGAGCCCTCGTGCATAGGCCTGCTCGGGCGTGTAGCGGCCGATGCCCTGGAAATGATAGCGCTGCGCGTTATAGGCCTTGGCCCTCTCAAAGCCGGCAGCGTCGATCTGCGGATGCTGCGCGATGAAGGCATCGCGGAACGCAGGATAGAAGCGCTCGTCCTTCCAGCGTGAATAGGACATCACCCAGTAGAGATCGTCCAGCATGCGCGTGACGAAATGGTTGGTGCGGCGCTGGTCCGGTGACAGGCCGGCATCGATCGTGAGGCGATATTTCGCGGTCGCGTGCGCGATGATGGTCTCGCTGTCGCCGATGGTCTCAAAGTCGTCGACGATGTAAGGCAGCTGCCCGCGCGGCGCAGCGGAGGCATCGAAGATGTGCTCGTGCACGAACGCCACGCCCGCGAGCTTGAAGAAGGCGTAGACCTTGAGGCCGTAGCCGTTGTTGTCGGCGACGCCGAACAGTTCCGGGTAGGAGTAGAGGGTCAGCATGGGCGGGCTCCTCTGGGGCGGCGGAGGCCAGGATGCCGTAGCGTTACGGCGGGCGCAACGGGTTGCGCCCGGCGCAGCTCTCGTAGGGTGGGTTAGACGCTCGCGAGCGCAGTCGTTCAACGCACGAAGGTGCAAGGCGTAACCCAGCACCTTCGTATCCGCCGCGACAGAATCGGCGGGTTACGCCGTGCGGACTTGCGCTTCGCGCAGCCGCACCGCTAACCCACCCTACGAATTCGAAGCCGCCTTGAACACCGCGAGCTGCGCCTCGAACGCCCGTTTGAACGCCGGCCGCGCCTCGCCGCGGGCGACATAGGCGGCGATCTCGGGGCACTCGTCCAGCAGGCCGGACGTATTGAGCCGGCGCAGCACCGTCACCATCATGAGATCGCCGGCGCTGAACGCGCCGTCGAGCCAGTCGGCACCGCTAAGGTGACGGGAGAGTTCGCCGAGCCTGACACGAACGCGCTCCTGCAACATGGGCAGGCGATCTGCGTACCATCCCTTGTCGCGCTCGAACAGCATGGCCATGGTGAACTCGACAATCGGCGGCTCCATTGTGCTGACCGCCGCGAACATCCACGCGATGGCGCGGCTGCGCGCGTTTGCGTCGCCGGGCAGCAGCCTGGTGTGACGCTCTGCGATGTGCAGCACGATCGCGCCGGACTCGAACAGCGCAAGATCGCCGTCCTCATAGGTCGGGATCTGCCCGAACGGGTGCAGCGCGACGTGCGCGGGTACCTTCATCGCGGCGAAGGAGAGCAGGCGAACGCTGTAGGGCTGGCCGACCTCCTCCAGCGCCCAGCGAACGCGCATGTCGCGCGCCTGCCCGCGGCCGCGATCGGGGGAGTTTTCGAAGGCAGTGATGGTAGGCATCGGACGGCTCCGGGTGTTGCACGCTGTGTGCAGAGGACGAACGGGCGGTCGGGATTCCGACAAGCCCGCGCTTCCACTGGATCGTACCCGACTGCGGCACCCTCGGTGTCGTCCCGGCGAAGGCCGGGACCCATACCGCGTGATCTCTCTATTGCGGACGGTCGCGGTACCGAACGACGAGTCTT
The DNA here is from genome assembly GCF_000296215.2 of Bradyrhizobium sp. CCGE-LA001. Classification (NCBI taxonomy): domain Bacteria; kingdom Pseudomonadati; phylum Pseudomonadota; class Alphaproteobacteria; order Hyphomicrobiales; family Nitrobacteraceae; genus Bradyrhizobium; species Bradyrhizobium sp. CCGE-LA001. Next base: position 2,034,928 of record NZ_CP013949.1, read on the forward strand.
CGCCAAACTACTCTATGGGGTTATGGGTCCCGGCCTTCGCCGGGACGACGGCGGAGTATGAGGCGCTATTGTCGGCCGCCCCTAATCCACGCCGCAAGCTCCCGCCACGGCTCCAACGTCCAGCTCCCCGACGCCGCACCCGACGGCGAGGGCAACACGAATACATCCGGCCAGCTTCCATCCGACGCCTGCCGCCCCAGCGAAATCGCAGCCGACGGCCTGCCGTAAAACAAGCTCGCCGCCTTCTTGCTCGTGAACGCAATCGTCCGCGGCCGGTACATTTCGATCTTCGCCCTGAAGCCCGGCACGTCGATCGCCTTCGCCGCGATCTGGTGATCCATCCCCGCGCCGGTCTTGCAGAGGTCGGTGAAGCCGATCCCGAGCGCGATCAGCGCTGCAAACTCGCTGGGCTGATAGCGTCGCGGCGTGATCCCGGCCTCATGGATCGCGCGCCAGAAGCGGTTGCCGTGATGCGCGTAGTAGTGCCCGAGCTCAGCCGAGCGCGTCGATGCGGCGGTTCCGACGAAGACGAGGCGGAGGTTAGGGCGGAGGAGATCGGGGAGGCGGTGGGCGGCGTTGGGCAACTCAATCTGCATCTCGGTAGAAGTGGCGGCTAACCCTGATAGAGTTACTATCGATGGATTCTACTGACTTTGAGAATAGCGATGAAATCAGACAGTCCCTCTGTGCGAATTAAAGCTATAGCTCAGTGAATTTCGGGCGATGCAGTATGGCGGACGTTCCCTCAATAAGATTAGACGGCGAAACAGATCCCAATGCTTGGCACTTCTCTCGATTGGGCGAGGAGGGGCCACTTCCAAATCCTGTTGGGCATACATTTCCGTTAGTAACTCATGATGCTGATGGCAAGTGGAGAGTTGTCGGAACTGGATTCTACATAAACGATGGAGGATTCTTTGTAACAGCTGCTCACGTGATTGAAGAGGTTTTGGAGGAAAATAGACAGCGAGCTCCCTTGCTTGTTCTGCACCTTCATTCGCCCACGGGAGTGTTTGGAGCTTCAGAATTTCACGCTAGGCCAATAGCTCAGTGTTGGGTGTCCGATAGCGCGGACGTCGCCTTGGGTGTGGCCGCAAGCTCAACGCACAAGGTCACGGGCGAGGTAATGAAGAATTGGACATGGACATTATCTTGGGGGAAGCCGGCGGAACGCACTCTTGTTCATACGTACGCGTTTCCAAATCATATCGTTGTTGACGATGGACGGCGCATTCGGTTCGCTCCTCACGCGTACAGCGGTCGAGTACTCAGCTTTGGCGAATTTCGCGATCGCGTTATGCTGCCGTTTCCCTATATCGAGGTCGACTTTCGCATTCATGGAGCCGCAAGCGGGGGGCCCATAATTTCAGGAAGCTATGTCGTCGGCATCAATTGCACAGAGTTGCAAGCCAATTTGGATCATCCATCAGGTCCCGCCTTCGGTGTTCAAAGCCATTGTTTGGCTGATGCCTTTCTAGACAACGTGGTTCTGCCCCTAGAATCCTCGCCCCGTCGCGTTACATTCAATGAGCTAGTTTGTTCTGGCGTAGTGAATGTTCACGGATACTCGGCTCCAAACGAAACTGCTTCACAGAAGGGGCACTTGGTCGATCTGACAATGGCCGCAACGGTGCCCCTTCCTCGCATCGAATTGCAGCAATACTTCTGAGCTGAGAAGCGAGCCAACAAAGAGAAAGCCCGGGCTAAGCCCGGGCCAAATGGCTGCCTCACAGCACCCGATTACTCTCCTTCACCTTCTCCGCATCCAGATACAAGCTCTCGCCCATCTCCTTGAACTTCGCGCTCATCTGCGCCATCCCGTCCTCGGCAGTCCCGCTCATCGACATGCCCACGCTGTTCGGATCGTTCAGCGTCGCCGCGTAATCGCGCACGTCCTGCGTGATCTTCATCGAGCAGAATTTCGGGCCGCACATCGAGCAGAAATGCGCGACCTTGTGGGCTTCCTTCGGCAGGGTCTCGTCGTGGAAGTTCTTGGCGGTGTCGGGGTCGAGGCCGAGGTTGAATTGGTCGGTCCAGCGGAATTCGAACCGGGCGCGGGAGAGGGCGTCGTCGCGCAGCTGCGCGGCGGGGTGGCCCTTGGCGAGATCGGCGGCGTGGGCGGCGATCTTGTAGGTGATGACGCCGGTCTTGACGTCGTTGCGATCGGGCAGGCCGAGATGCTCCTTGGGCGTGACGTAGCAGAGCATGGCGCAGCCGAACCAGCCGATCATGGCGGCGCCGATGCCTGACGTGATGTGGTCATAGCCCGGCGCGATGTCGGTGGTCAGTGGTCCAAGCGTGTAGAACGGCGCCTCGCCGCACTCCTTGAGCTGCTTGTCCATATTGATCTTGATCTTGTGCATCGGCACGTGGCCGGGGCCTTCGATCATGACCTGGCAGCCCTTGTCCCAAGCGATCTTGGTGAGTTCGCCGAGCGTCTCCAGCTCCGCAAACTGGGCGCGGTCGTTGGCATCGGCGATCGAGCCGGGACGCAGGCCGTCGCCGAGCGAGAACGAGACATCATACTTGCGCATGAGGTCGCAGATCTCGTCGAAATGCGTGTAGAGGAAGCTCTCCTTGTGATGCGCCAGGCACCACTTCGCCATGATAGAGCCGCCGCGCGAGACGATGCCGGTGACGCGGCTGGCGGTGAGGTGGATGTATTGCAGGCGCACGCCGGCGTGGATGGTGAAATAGTCGACGCCCTGCTCGCACTGCTCGATCAAGGTGTCCTTGTAGAGCTCCCAGGTCAGCTTGACCGGATCGCCGTTGCACTTCTCCAGCGCCTGATAGATCGGCACGGTGCCGATCGGCACCGGCGAGTTGCGCAGGATCCATTCGCGCGTGGTGTGGATATTGCGCCCCGTCGACAGGTCCATCACGGTGTCGGCGCCCCAGCGGATCGCCCATACCATCTTCTCGACCTCTTCCTCGACCGACGAGGTCACCGCGGAGTTGCCGATATTGGCGTTGATCTTGGTCAGGAAGTTGCGGCCGATGATCATCGGCTCGAGCTCGGAGTGGTTGATGTTGGAGGGGATGATGGCGCGGCCGCGCGCGATCTCGTCGCGCACGAACTCCGGCGTGATGAAGGCGGGCACGGAGGCGCCGAAGCTCTCGCCATCGGCAAGGGCGGCTTCCGCGCGCTCGAGCTGCTGCTTGCGACCGAGATTTTCGCGGGCGGCGACGTAGATCATCTCCTTGGTGACGATGCCGGCCCGGGCGAATTCGAGCTGAGTGATCTTGTGACCGTCGAGGCCGCGCAGCGGCTTGTGATAGGCCGAGAAGGCGCGCGCGGCCTTGTCGGTGGAGACGCTGCCATTGTCCTCAGGCTTGATCTGGCGGCCCACATATTCCTCGACGCCGCCGCGCTCCAGCACCCATTGCTTGCGGTTGCGGGCAAGACCTGCATTGACGTCGATGGTGACGGAGGGGTCGGTGTAGGGGCCCGAGGTGTCGTAGACCGGCAGGTTGGGCTCGCCCGCGCCTTCGGAGAGGATGATCTCGCGCAGCGGCACGCGCAGATCGGGCGCGGCGTCGGGCGTTGCGAAGATTTTTCGCGAGGAGGGGAGCGGGCCGGTGGTAACGGCGGGGACGGTCTTATCAGGGTTGGAGCGGATGTTCATGGGATCCTCCTTTTATGGGGCGTCGTTCCGGACGGACCGCATTGCGGTCCGATCCGGAACCTCGAGGTTGTTGAGCGAGATTCCGGGTTCGCGCCGATGCGTGTCCCGGAATGACGCCGGTGGAAGGTTCTCCGTCATCCCCGCCTAGTGCGCAATTGCGCACGGGGGGCGGGGATCCAGTACTCCGAGGCGGCGCGGCTCAAGCCGAGAGGCGGCGGCGTACTGGACCGCCCGGTCAAGCCGGGCGATGACAGTTGAGGGTGTAGAGAAGGCGTGGGCATCATGCCGCCTCCTTCGAACCGTCGAGCCATTGCCGCACGCGGGCATCGGGATCGGGGTGTTGCGTGACGTCCGACACCACGGCAATCGAATCCGCGCCCGCGGCAAATATCTCCGCGGCGTGCTCGAACTTGATGCCGCCGATCGCGACTAGCGGGATGCTGCCGATGCGCTTCTTCCATTCCGTGATCTTCGGAATGCCCTGCGGCTCGAAGCGCATCGACTTGAGCGTGGTGAAGAAGATCGGGCCGAGCGCGACGTAATCGGGCTTTGCTTCGAGCGCGGTCGCGAGCTCGGCGTCGTCATGGGTGGAGATGCCGAGCGACAGCCCGGCCTCGCGGATCGCCTTGAGGTCGGCTTCGGCGAGATCCTCCTGGCCGAGATGCAGATATTTGGCCCCGGCGACGACTGCCGCGCGCCAATAATCGTTCACGACCAGCTTGGCCTGCGTTCCTTTCGTGATCGCCAGCGCATCGGTGACGATCTGCAGCGCGTCGGCGTCGTTGAGCTCCTTGGCGCGCAGCTGGATGGTGCCGACGCCGAGCTTGGTCAGCCGCTCGACCCATTTGAGGCTGTCGACGACGGGATAAAAGCGATCAGGATACGGCATGCCAGAACGGAGTCCCAACGACAGGGGTGGAGGGGGAAGCGAAATCGCGGGCGTTCATCAGCCCGGCTTCATAAGCGGTGCGGCCGGCATCACAGCCGAGGCGGAAGGCATTCGCCATCGCGACGGGATCGGCGGCTTTGGCGATGGCGGTGTTGAGCAGCACGGCGTCATAGCCGAGCTCGAGCGCGTGGGCGGCGTGGCTCGGTGCGCCCAGGCCCGCGTCGACCACCAGCGTGATGTCGGGGAGGCGGTCGCGCAGAAGCTTGAGCGCGTCGCGGTTGATGATGCCCTTGGCGCTGCCGATTGGGGCTGCCCACGGCATCACCACCTTGCAGCCGGCATCGACCAGGCGGTTCGCGACCGAGAGATCCTCGGTGCAATAGGGGAACACTTCGAAGCCGTCCTTGATCAGGATGGTGGCGGCCTCGACCAGGCCGACGACGTCGGGCTGTAGCGTGTCATTGTCGGCGATCACCTCCAGCTTGATCCAGGACGTGCCGAACAATTCGCGGGCGAGCTTGGCCGTGGTGACGGCTTCCCGCACGGTGCGGCAGCCGGCGGTGTTCGGCAGCACGGTGACGTCGAGCTCGCGGATCAGCTTCCAGAAGGCATCGCCGGTCTTGCCGCCGGCGGATTCGCGCCGCAGCGACACCGTGACGATGTTGGAGCCGGAGGCGCGGATCGCTTCCTGCATGATCGCGGGGGAGGGATAGAGCGCGCTGCCGATCAGCAGGCGCGAGGCGAAGGTCTTGCCGTAGAAGGTCACCATGGTGAAGGTGTCTCCTGGAGTGACGGTGCCGACCCAAACATAGCTGTCATCCCCGCGAAGGCGGGGATCCAGTACGCCGTGGCAGCGCGGCTGGAAACGTGACGACGCGGCGTACTGGATCGCCCGGTCAAGCCGGGCGATGACAGTGGAGTGTTTGGTGAGACCATCACCTCACCCTCCCTGCCGCGGCGTGATGATCTCGATCTCGTCGCCGGCTTTCAGCTGGGTCTCGGCCCAGCGGCTTTTCGGCACGACGTCGTAGTTCAGCGCGATGGCGAAATGGCTGCCCTCGTAGTCGAGCTCGCTGAGCAGCGCGTCCACGCTGGCGGAGTTCACCTCGCGCTGCTCACCGTTCACGATCACGCGCATTGCATCACCTCGTTGTCGATCTGGCCGCGCTGGACATAAGCGAGCGTCAGCTCGGCAAGCGCCGGCGCGAGCAGGAAGCCATGACGGTAGAGCCCGTTGACGCTGATCTTGCCGCCGCGAATGCCGATGCGCGGAAGGTTGTCGGGGAAGGCGGGGCGAAGCCCCGAGCCGAATTCGACGATGCGGGCCTCGCCGAACGCGGGATGCACGGCATAGGCGGCGCCGAGGAGCTCCAGCGCGGAGCGGACGCTGACGCCGGTGTCTTCGGCCTCGATCGAGGTCGCGCCCAGCATGAACAGGCCGTCCTCGCGCGGGATGACGTAGAGCGGCCAGCGCGGATGGATTAGTCGCACCGGGCGCGACAGCTGCACCTCACCGGTCTCGATCAGGATCATCTCGCCCTTGACGCCGCGCAGCTCGCCCTGTTCGTCGCGCGCGGAAAGACCGCGGCAGTCGATCACGATGCCATCCAGACCCTTTGCGAGATCCTTTTCGAGATCCTTGGCGCTGACGTCGCTGGAGAACTTGATGGTGCCGCCGGCAGCTTTGATGCGCTCGTGCAGCTTGGGCAGCACGCGGCGCGGCTCGACATGGCCCTCGGTCGGAAAGAACAGCGCGTCGCGGAATCGGCCCTCCAGCGAGGGCTCCAGCGCCGCAAGGCCGGCGGCATCGAGCCGCTGGTGGCCCTCGGTCATCCGGGCGAAACGCTCGAAATCGTTGCGCTCGCGCGGATGAGCGACGACGAGCGAACCGTTGAAGGGCGTATCGGGCAGCTCGCGCCGCCAGATATCGAGGGAGCGCAGGCCGAGGCGGCTGATGATGGGCTCGGCGATTTCGGCCTCGCAATAGGGCGCGAGCATGCCGCCGGCCCAATGGCTGGTGGCGTCGGTCATCGCGGCGTCACCGCGTTCATGTAGGGTCACGGCATGGCCGGCCTGCGCGAACAGCAACGCTTGCCAGGCTCCGGCGATGCCTGCGCCGATGATGGATACCGGTGAATCCGGTCGCTTGGTCGTCTGCAACATCCCTGTCCCTTCGCCGGCATGACCCGGATCAGGTTCAAAGGGTCACCGCGGTCTCGGGCGTTATTGCCCGTTTAGCGGTATCTCAGCTCCTCCTCGGAGCACCCCTCGGAACGGCTCTAATGTATGCCAGTGACGGACGGTGTCAACGCGTTAGAGACGGAACCACACGGTCCGTGCCCCGGACGCGATGCAGCGCGCCGCCTCTTGGCGGCGTGATGCGTCGCAGAGCCGGGGGCCCATTGCTGGGGCCCACTGCTTATGTGCGGATGCTGGGTCCCGGCTCGGCGCAGCAGCGCTTCGCGCTGCCGCTTGTCCGGGACACGGGAGCTATTTCACGGCCTGCGCACGCGCGTTGCGGACGCGCTGCGCCAGCTTGCGGTGCGACGGCGCGCCGAACATCGGCTGCGGGTTGCCGTTCGGCTCCAGCCAAGGTTGACCCATACTCGTCTCGCCCATGTTGGCGACCTGCACCATCTCCTGGCGCTGGCGCTTTGCAGCGTAGTAATAGCCGCCCGCGAAATAACGCACGGCTCGGGCGTGGTCCCCATTGGCGGCGCGATAGGCGCCGGCGAGGTATTTTACCGCATAGGTGAGGTTGGTGTTGGGGTCGCGCAGGCCGGCGGCATCGCCGGTGTAGCCGACGCCGCGGGCGGTCGCGAGCTTGATCTGCATCAATCCGATGGTGCCGCCGCGGCCGACGAGGTGCGGCTGATAGCGGCTCTCGCGCATGATGACGCGGTGCACCAGCGCCTCCGGCACGCCATTGGCGCGCGCGTGGGCCGCAACCATCTCGGCATATTCAGCTTCGCCGGCGAAGGCGGCCTGCGGCAACGTCAGTGCGGCCGCGAGCAGCGCGGCAGTGCGTAAAATTTTCATCGAAATGTTCCTCGGTCGAACGGACCTGCACCCTTGTGCGTTAGGCCGTGGGAACACGGCGATGATGTGGCGAAAAGTCGCCGGCGGCGATTTTCGCCGCGCGGTCGCTTTTACGACTTAAACCCGAGTCACGATCCGAGCTGGTGGTGCGCGTCGACGCGACAGCAGGTTTGTCCCTTCGCGCATCCGCCCAAAAATCGCTCTTCGAAAACAGCATTTGGGAGGACGTCCATGACCCGAGCAGACATCGGCGACATCCCCAAGCAGAACCCCTGTGCGCAATGTGGCACACCGATCCCGTTTCCGGACTGGATCGAACCGGGCGAAGGCCGCGTATCTTATCTTTGGGCCTGCCAGGCCTGCGGCTATCGCTTCGAGGCGGTGGCGATCTTCGAACGCGAGGCCATCGCGCACCCGCCGCTCGCGGCTTGATTACGCCGCCAGCCGCGGCTCCTGCCAGACCGGCAATTGCATCCGCACGATCAATCCGTGCGGGGCGCGGTCGTGCAGCGACAGCTCGCCGCCGTGGGCGAGCGCGATCGCACGCGCGATCGACAGGCCGAGCCCGAACCCGGTGGACTCGTCCATCGTGCGCGCATCGTCGCCGCGCACGAACGGCTCCAGCATCTCCTGCTTGCGCGCATCCGAGATGCCGGGGCCGTCGTCCTCGACGTCGATGACGAGCGTGGTGCTGGCGACGTCGAGGCGGATCGTCACCTCGGCGCCGAAGCGCACCGCGTTCTCGACGAGGTTGGTGACGCCGCGATGCAAATCGTCGGGCCGCGCGGCGGCGGTCGCGGAGGCCGGCCCGTCGTAATGCACGACATGGCCCATGTCGCCGAACTGGTCGGCGACGAGCTGGAGCGTGCTGGCGATGTCCACCAGCGTCACCGCCTCGACCTTGCGATCGTTGCGCAACAGCGACAGCACCGATTCCAGCATCGAGCGCATCTGGTCGAGGTCCATCAGCGTGCGCTTGCGATTGCCCTCGTCCTCGATGAACTCGGCGCGCAGCCGCAGGCGCGTGATCGGCGTGCGCAAATCGTGGCTGATCGCGGCGAGCATCCGCGTGCGGTCCGACATCAGCCGCGCGATGCGCTCCTGCATGCGGTTGAGTGCGCGCGCCACCGAGCGGATCTCCTCGGGGCCGCGCTCGGGCAGCGGCTCGGCGGTGCCGTCCAGACTGAAATTCTCGGCGGCCTTGGCGAAGGACGACAGCGGCGCGGCGAGCGCATAGGCCGCCCACAGGCCGAGCATGGTGACGCTGATCAGCGCGAACAGCAGCGTGATCATCCACGGTCCGCCCCAGAACCGCGGCGGACGGGGACCGTGCTCGACGCGGCCCGCGATCATGGTGCCGTCGGACAGTTCGACCGCGACCCGCTGCACGCCATCCTGCGGCGCCAGCGCGACCACCTTGTACCGAGGGCCGAGATGCCGGCGCAGATTGCGCAGGTGGGGACTCTCGCTATCGACGGCGGGGGCAGCCGTTTTCGGCGCGAGGACCTCGATTTTCGCCTTCGGAAATGCGCGCACGATATCGGCGAGAATGCGCGGCCGCTCGCCCGCATCGGCGCCGTTGAGCAGCAGGGCGGCATCGGCCAATTGGTGCGCGCTGTCGGGCGGCTCGGCGCGGTCCGGCCGGCTGATCAGGAAGCTCGCGGTCAGGATCAGATGCAGCGCGACGATCGAGGCCACCACCAGCGCGGCGATCTGTCCGCCGATGCTCTTGAGGTGGAAGAAGCGGAACGGCGTCATGACGGCCGCTCCTCAGCTGCTCAGAGGCGCGGTCACCGCTTCGGGACTTGCCGCTTCGGTCCGCGGCGTGAACAGATAGCCGCCGGAGCGCACCGTCTTGATGATGGTGGGATCGGACGGATTGGGTTCGATCTTGCGGCGGATGCGGCTCACCAGCACGTCGATGGAGCGCTCGAACGAGCCGGCGTTGCGTCCTTGCGTGAGGTCGAGCAGGCTGTCGCGCGACAGCACGCGGCCGGGGCGCTCGCAGAATGTCCTCAGCAGATCGAACTCGGCGCTGGTCACCGCGACGCGCGCGCCTTCGGGATTGCGTAGCTCGCGCATGCGCAGATCGATGCGCCAACCTTCGAAGGCGAGCGTGGAAGCGCCTTCGATCGCGCTCGCCGCTTGCGCCGCGGCTTGGCGGCGCAGCACCGCGTTGATGCGGGCGAGCAGCTCGCGCGGGTTGAACGGTTTCGGCAGATAGTCGTCCGCGCCCATCTCCAGGCCGACGATGCGGTCGACGTCCTCGCCGCGCGCGGTCAGCATGATGATCGGCGTCTGCGACTCCGCGCGCAGCTTGCGGCAGAGGCTGAGGCCGTCCTCGCCCGGCAGCATGACGTCGAGGATGATCAGGTCGACGCGATGGTCGGCCATCGCGCGCGACATCTCGCGGCCGTCGCTCACGGCGGTGACGTTACACGCGTTGTTGCGCAGGTATTTCGCAATCAACGTCCGGGTTTCGCGGTCGTCCTCGACGACCAGGATGCTGGGATTGGGAATGGCCATGCGCTTTGTTTGTCCAAGATTTGGGCCGAATGGCGAAGAATTTTGTTTCAGGATGTTTCTGGAGAACTTGCCGCAATGCCGGGACACGACCGGACCGTGAAGTGGCAAGTTCTCGTTAAGGCCGTAAACCATACCGTGGCGCCGCTCGCGACGAAACCCCGCAAGATGCACGGAGCCATCATGACCTTGATTTCGGCGGCCTCCGCCGGCAGCCACCAATCGCCGCTGCAGCGGCTACAGCAGGAATTGCAATCGCAAGTCTCCGCCGGCACGATCTCGTCGTCGGACCAATCCGCGCTCTCGACGGCGCTGACCGACATCGACACCGCACTCCAGCAGAGCCGGACGAGCGACCAGTCGCGCGGCACGCGGCCCTCCAAGGACGAGATGCAGTCGAAGATCGACGACCTGATCTCGAACGAGGTGTCGAACGGGACGCTGACCGCCGACCAGGCCGAGGAGCTGAAGAGCGTGTTTCAGTCCGCCTTCGCCAGCGGCCCGGGCGGGGCGGGTGGCCCTGGTGGAGCAGGCGGTCCCGGTGGAGCAGGCGGACCGCCCCCGGCCCGCCGCCGGATGACGGCCCTTCGGATTCGGCGTCATCCACGGATTCCGCCAGCGGCACGTCGGCCGACGCCACGACGGCGGAAATCCTCGAGCAGTTCCTCCAGGCGCTCCAGCAATCGCAATCGTCGGCGGCGTCCTACGGTGCCAATGGCAGCGCGTCGAGCGGCTCGAGCTTGTCCGCGCTGCTGATCGACTACAAGAGCTGACCCCGGGCGACGCCAGGTCGGCGCGTGTCCTCGCCGCGATCATGCTTCACCCAGGGCGCATGATCGTCGGCGGGGAACCGTGCGCCGCACAATGTTCCTGAGTGACGCAGGAACATCTCACACGCGATACCGCGCTCGCGCATAGCGCGACGAAATTGCCGCGCACAAGGAACTGCGCGTGATCAGCGCTGTTTTCTCCGCACAAGTTTTCTGCTGAAGGAGAGGACAACATGATGAAGTCGATCGTTGCCGGCCTCGCCGGCACTGCCCTGCTGACGACCGTTGCGTTCGCGCAATCGCCGGCCGCCACCACCGACAAGGCGGCACCTGCGGCCACCACCGCCACGACGACGTCCACGACCGCGTCCGGCCAGTGGCGTACGTCGAAGATGGACGGCCTGAAGGTCTACAATGAAGCCAACGAGAACATCGGTACGATCAACGACCTGCTGATGGACAAGAACGGCGACATCAAGATTGCCGTGATCGGCGTCGGCGGCTTCCTCGGCATGGGCGAGCATCTCGTCGCCGTGCCCTATGAGAAGCTGAAGTTCGTCAACGAGGCCGTCGCCTACACCGGTACCGGCGCGAACCCGGGCGCCAAGCCCGCCGCGACCACCACCACGGGCGCTGCGACCGGCACCGACAAGCCGGCTGCGACCTCGACGTCGTCCACCTCGAAATGGTACCCGGACCACGCCGTGTTCAACGCCAGCAAGGACGAGCTGAAGAACATGCCCGAGTTCAAGTACTCGGAGTAATGCGGCTGGACTGACGACCCAAACGACGTGCGCCCGGTTTTTACCGGGCGCGCTGTCGTGTCTTCTTCATGCCGTCCTTGCGAAATGCTGACGCTCACCCTGAGGAGCGCGCCTCCGGCGCGCGTCTCGAAGGGCGACCACCAGCCGGGCCTTCATCCTTCGAGACGTTTGCTCCGCAAGCTCCTCAGGATGAGGAATTGGCAGCGACGCAGCAGAGCTAATGCGTCACCAGCGGGCAACCGCCCTTGTCGAGCGGCCGGAAGGCCTCGTCGCCGGGCACGGTGGCGATCAGCTTGTAGAGGTCCCACTCGCCCTTGGATTCTTCGGGCTTCTTGACCTCGAACAGATACATGTCGTGGACCATGCGGCCGTCGATGCGGATCTTGCCGTTCTTGGCGAAGAAGTCGTTGACCGGTGTCGCGCGCATCTGCTCCATCACTTTCGGCGCCGTGTCGGTCTTGATGGCCTCGATTGCCTTCAGATAGTGCATGGTCGCGGAATAGAGCCCGGCCTGGATCATGGTCGGCCCGACCTTGTCGTTGAAGCGCTTCGAGAAGGCGCGCGTCTCGTCATTCATGTCCCAGTAGAAGGCGTCGGTGACGATCAGGCCCTGCGTCGCGTTGATGCCGAGCGAATGGGTGTCGGTGATCTCCTGCAGCAGGGCGATCATCTTCTGGCCGCCCTGGGTCAGGCCAAATTCGGAGGCCTGCTTCAGCGCATTGGTGGTGTCGCCGCCGGCATTCGCCAGTGCGACCACCTTGGCCTTGGAGGCCTGGGCCTGAAGCAGGAAGGACGAGAAATCCGACGAGTTGAGGGGATGGCGGACCTCGCCGAGCACCTTGCCGCCGCTCTCCTTGACGACGTTGGCGGCGTCGCGCTGCAGCGCCATGCCGAAGGCATAATCGGCGGTGACGAAGAACCAGGTATCCTCGCCGCGCTTTACCATGGCCTTGCCGGCGACATTCGACAGCGCATAGGTGTCGTAGGTCCAGTGCACCGTGTTGGGCGAGCAGGCTACGCCGGTGATGTCGGACGAGCCGCCGCCGGAATTGATGTTGATCTTGTTCTTCTCGCGCGTCAGGGCCGAGACCGGCAATGCGACCGAGGACGTCGGCACGTCGAAGATCGCGTCGACCTTGTCGTTGTCGTACCAGTTGCGGGCGATGTTAACGCCGACATCGGGCTTGTTCTGGTGATCGGCCGCGACGACCTGGACCGGCTTGCCCGCAACCTTGCCGCCGTAATCGGCGACGGCCATCTCGACGGCGACGAGCGAACCCTTGCCGGTCGCGTCCGCATAGAGGCTCGACATGTCGGTGAGCACGCCGATCTTGACGACATCGTCGGAGATCTGGGCCTGCGCCGCGCCTGACGTGGCGGCGAGGGCGAGGCCGGCCGCGACGGCGGCGATGAGTTTTTGCATGGTGTTGCTCCCTGTGTGTTGTTGTTGGGGATTTGTTGCGAGGGACGTTCTAGCGACAATCCGTCGCGCCAGCTAAGCAATCTGCGCCATAGCGGAGATGCAAAACGGCGGGGGCTGGAGCGGGACGTACCGTGAGCTCTCGAGGTCGCGTCGTAATGCCGATCAGACGCCGCCGCTCTTGAGCCGTTCGTTGCGCCGGCGGAGGCCTTCCAGGGTGGCGAGGAGGATGACCGAGACCGCCGTCAGGATCACCGCCGCCGCCGTGATGGTCGGGCTGATGTTCTCGCGGATGCCGCTGAACATCTCGCGTGGCAATGTGCGCTGCTCGGGACCTGCCATGAACAGCACGATCACGACCTCGTCGAAGCTGGTCGCGAAGGCGAACAGCGCGCCCGAGGCAAGGCCCGGCAGGATCAGCGGCAGGATCACGCGGCGGAACGCGTAAAGCGGCGAGGCCCCGAGTGAGGCTGCCGCGCGCGCCAGATTGGTGTCGAAGCTTTGCAGCGTGGCGCCGACCGTGATCACCACGAAGGGCGTCGCCAGCGCGGTGTGGGCCAGGATCAGGCCGAGGTAACTGCCGGTCAGCCCGATCGGTGCGAAGAAGAAATAGAGGCCGACGGCGGTGATGACGCCGGGCACGACCACCGGCGACAGCACGAAGGCCAGCACCAGCGGTTTGAACCGGCTCTTCCACTGCGCCAAGCCCAGCGCGGCGAGCGTGCCGAGCACCATGGACAGCGCCGTCGAGGCGACGCCGATGATCAGGCTGTTCTTCAGCGCATTCATCCAGCGCGGCGAGTTGATGAAGTCGTCATACCAGCGCCAGGAGAGGCCCGGCAACGGATAGGTCAGGTACGAACCCGAGCTGAAGGACAGCGGCATGATCGCAAGGATCGGCGCGATCAGAAAGATGAACACCAGCGTCGAGACGATGATGGTCGTGCTCCACGCGATGCGCTGGCTGGGCGTGCGAAGGGAAGACTGATCGCTCAATTCTTCATGCCTCCGGTGACCTGCTGTCCCTGCACCAGCTTGCCGTAGACGAGCGCGAGCAGAACCGTGGCCAGCAGCAGCACCGCTCCCAAGGCCGAAGCAAGGCCCCAGTTGGCCGTCTCGGTCGTGTAGAGCGCGATGAAGTAGCTGATCATCTGGTCGGCGGCGCCGCCGACGAGGGCCGGCGTGATGTAGTAGCCGAGCGCCAGGATGAAGACGAGCAGGCTTCCCGCGCCGATGCCGGGCAGGGTTTGCGGCAGGTAGATGCGCAGGAAAGCTGTGACCGGCGGCGCGCCGAGCGAGGCAGCGGCACGCATGTAGGCAGGCGAGATCGCCTTCATGCTGCTGTACAGCGGCAGGATCATGAACGGCAGGAGCACGTGAGTCATCGCCACGCAGACACCGAAGCGGTTGTAGATCAGGCGCAAGGGCTCGTCGATGATGCCAAGCCAGTGCAGACTATCGTTCACGACGCCCTTGCTCTGCAGCAGCACGATCCAGGCGCAGGTGCGGACCAGAAGCGACGTCCAGAACGGCAAGAGGACGAAGATCATCAGCAGGTTCGACCGGGCCGGCGGCAGCGTTGCCAAGAGATAGGCGACCGGGAAGCCGAGGATCAGGCAGAGTACCGTGACGCTGAGGCTGATGAGGAAGGTGCGGGCGAAAACGTTGCGGTAGATGGCCTGATCCGGCGGAGCTTCGACGATCGCGCCGTCCGCGTTCCTGACGAGGTCGAGGGCGCCCAGCAGATAGAAGCTCGTCACGGGTCCGCTGGCGTCCCTGATCGTCGTCCATGTCGCGCGTTCGCGCCAGGCTGGATTGATCTCGACCAGCGTCTCCTTGGCCGTCCCGCGCTCCGGCAGCGCCTTCAGATTGCGGGCCGTGCTGGTCAGGATGGTGCGGAAGCCGTTGAGCGCGTAGTTCAGCCGCTTGGCCGCGACGGCGATGGTGCCGGCGGCGCGCGCCGCCAGGATGTCGCTTGCCAGCGCAGCAAAGGCTTCCTCATCCGGCAGGTCCTTGCCGTCCCAGCCGGCAAGAGCAGCGACGGTGTGAGGCAGGACCTGACGCACCTCCTTGTCTTCAACCGAGCGCCACAGCATGCCGGCGATGGGGCCTGCGAAGGTGAAGAGCAGGAAGGCGAGCAGCGGCAGGATTAGTCCAAGTGCCCTGAGCTGACGCGCCCGCTCGGCGTGCCGCAATCGTCGTTTCAGCGGCATTTCGATCGACGCGTTGGCGCCGGTCACGGATGCGGCTGTCATCGGGCGGGCCTCTGTGCGGAGAGACCTGAGCAAGCGCCTCGTCCTTCGAGACGACCGCGGAGCCTGTCATCGGGCCGCGCTTCGCGCGTACCCGGTGGCGGTCTCCTCAGGATGAGGCTTATCAGCACCGGCGCCTGCTGTGACAGGGCCGCCGCACGCGCGGTCCTCATCCTGAGGAGCCCGCCTAAGGCGGGCGTCTCGAAGGATGGCCGCAACGAAACTGCTCTCAATGCGTGCCGCATGCCCATTTCGGCCGCGCTACTTCGCTGCCCATTTGTTGAAACGCTCGGTCAGGCGGTCGATGTTCTCGAGCCAGAAGCCGACGTTGATCTCGACCGCGTTCTTGATGTTGTCGGGCGCCGTCGGCAGGTCCTTCAGAACGGCAGGCCCGAGCCGACCCGCTGCGTCCTTGTTCGAGGTGCCATAGGCGATGTTTTCCGACAGTTTCGACTGGTTCTCCGCCTTGCCGACGAAGTCCAGGAACTTGTAGGCCGCGTCCTTGTTCGGGCTGCCCTTCAGGATGACCCAGCTGTCGATGGTGAATAGCGCGCCGTCCCACACCATGCCGAAATTCTTCTTCTCGTTCTTGTTCGCGGTGTCGATGCGGCCGTTATAGACCGAGGTCATCGCCACTTCGCCGGAGGCGAGCAATTGCGGCGGCTGGGCGCCGGCCTTCCACCAGACGATGTCGCCCTTGATGGTGTCGAGCTTCTTGAAGGCGCGATCGATGCCTTCGTCGGTCGCCAGCACCTTGTAGACGTCCGTCGGCGCGACACCGTCCGCCATCAGGGCGATCTCCAGCGTGGTCTTGGGTCCTTGACGCAAGGCGCGCTTGCCCGGAATCTTCTTGGTGTCGAAGAAGTCGGCCCAGCCTTTGGGAGCCTCTTTCAGCTTGTTCTTGTCGTAGCCGAGAACGAAATCGTAGAGGATGGCGCCGACACCGCATGGATTGACCGCTGGCGGGATGTAGGCGGCCTCGCCGCCGATCTTCGAATAATCCAGCTTCTCGAAGAGGCCTTCCTCGCAGCCGACCGCGAGCTCGTCGCTTTCGACCTGGACGACGTCCCAGGTGGCGGCGCCGCCCTGCACCTTGGCGCGCAACACGCCGACGCCGCCGTCCCAGGATTCGTCGTTCATGGGAAGGCCGGAGGCTTTCTTGAACGGCTCGAAATAGACCTTCTTCTGGGCCTCCTGATACGCGCCGCCCCACGATACCACGGTGAGGTCACGCGCCTGCGCGGCGCTCGCCAGCGCGGCGCCGGCGCTCAATGCCGCGGCCAAGCCCAGAGCGATCTTGCCAATCTTGCGCTTCAGCATGGTTTTTCCCTTCTCTATCTAAGTTGCATCGAAATTGGTGCTGGTCGGATCAGACGGGATCGAGCGCCAGGCAGTCCTCGGGGCGGAACGTGATGAACACGCTTTCACCATGGCTCAGCCTGTCATGAGCCCGCGGCTGAAGCTTGACCATGAACTCCCCGTTGCCGGCGACATCGAGCACGGCGAGCGCGTGGTCGCCGAGATAGATGGTGTTCTGCACCTTGGCTGGCAGCCGGTTCGGTCCTTCGCTGGACGTGCCGTCCAGGATGATGGAGACCCGCTCCGGCCGCACCGACAGGGAGGTCGATGCGCCCACGCCCGATACGTTGATTGCCCTCGCGGTCACGGCACCGCCAGCGGCCAGCGCGACGCGGCAATAGTCCCGCTCGACCGTCTCGACCGTGCCGGCCAGCACATTGTTCTCGCCGATGAAGTGCGCGACGAAGCTGTTGACCGGATGCTCATACAGCGCGTCCGGCCTGTCGATCTGCTGCACGATGCCGTCGTTGAACACGGCGATGCGGTCCGACATGGTGAGCGCTTCGCTCTGATCGTGGGTGACGTAGACGATGGTGATGCCCATCGTCTCGTGCAGCTGCTTGATCTCGAGCTGCATCTGCTCCCGCAGGCGCTTGTCCAGGGCGCCCAGCGGCTCGTCCATCAGCACGAGCTGCGGGTTGAAGACCAGCGCGCGGGCCAGCGCCACGCGCTGCTGCTGGCCGCCGGACAGCTGGCCGGGCCGCCGGTGGGCCAGACTTTCCATCTTGATCATGCGCAGCGCTGCCATCACGCGCTCCTGCGCTTCCGCCTTGCTGATCTTGCGAACGGACAGCGGGAAGGCGATGTTCTCCGCGATCGTCAGGTGCGGAAACAGGGCATAGTTCTGGAACACCATGCCGATGTCGCGCCTGTGCGGCGGCACGTTCTTGATCGGCCGGTCCGCAAGGTAGATCTCGCCATGGGTCGGAACCTCGAAGCCGGCCAGCATCATCAGCGTGGTCGTCTTGCCCGAGCCCGACGGGCCGAGCAGGGTGATGAACTCGCCCTTCCTGATGTCGAGATCGAGGTTCTTCACCACGAGTTGCTCGCCATCATAGGTCTTCTGAATGCCGGAAAAGCGCACCAATGCCGGCGCAGGCTTGACCATGCCGGCTTCCATGCTCGTCCTCTCGTTGCCTGCCACAGCTTAGCATCCTCGGGCGAGAATGCCAGCGGCGCAAGCGATGGCGCGGACCGGGGGAGCGACGGCGCGCTACATTCCCGACAGCTTCGTCACTGTTACGTTCAGCGTGCCACCGGCTTCCGCGACGACGCGCAGCGTCTTGGAATCGAAGGCGATGTCGGCAAGCGTCAGGCTGTCGATCTTGGCATCGACCTTGAGGCCGTCCTCGCTCTTCTGATAGTCGGCGATCGCGGCGGCGATCTTCTCGCGCGCATTGGCGGCGATCGGCTTCAGATCCAGCGTTGCCTTCTGCAGCAGTGCCTGCTGCATCTGCGGCACGACGGCGCGCGCCGCGGCGCCCAGCAGGCCGAAGGCCGCCTCGGATTCGACCGCGAGCTGGATGTCGGTGAGCCGCAAGGTCTGCTGCGCCTGGTCGAGCACCGGCCGGCCCCAAATGTGCACGGTTGCTTCCGCGCCGAGGCCGAACCAGCTTTTCTTCTCCTTGGCGCGCACCAGGAGCGAGATCAGCAACTGGTTGCCCGAGGGGGTCACGTTGGCGCTCTTGACGGTGACGTCGACCGGACCGGAGCCGTCCTCGGGATAGGTGCGGCCGACCATCTGCGCCGCGATCAGCTTGTTGATCTCGGTGAAGGGCACGTCGATCGGAACGCCGATGCTGACGCCGGTGCCGGTCGGCGGCACGATGGAGATCTTGTCGGGAAACGGACAGTCCGGCTTGGTCGGCGTCGAGGTCACGCGCGTTTCGGCTTCCAGGCCGAGCAGCAGCGTCACGTTCTGCGCGTCGACGCGTGGCTGCGCCGCGATCGCGCGCACCGGCTTCATCTCGAGCCACAGCGGCGGCAGCGCGGAGCCCGAGCCCTGCAGCGGGATCGAGCGACAGGCCTTGACCCATTGTGCTTTCGCATTGTCGCGCAGCGAAGGATCGCTGCGGATGCGCTCGGAGACGGCGTTGATCTGCTCGCCCACGTTCTTGTCGATCAGCGGCTTCACCTGCGCCGGCACGTTGACCTTGGCGCCGGCGACATTGAGGTTGGTATCGCCAAGATTGACCTGGGCGCCGAGATTGGGCTCGAGATGCCAGTTGGCTGCGAGCTTGGGGCGCGAGGTGACGATGACGTTGCCCTTGATCTCGGCGCTGGCGTTCAAATTCTTGATGTTGACCGCGCCGATCCGCTTCGCCGCATCGCCGCCGAGCACGTTGCCGAGCGCGTCACCGAGCGCGCCGGTGGCCTTCGCGGATACCGAGCCCGTCACGTTCAGCTTGCCTGAGAGCGGCGTCGAGATCGTCAGCACGTCCTTGTCGCCGGCGGCCGCCATCGGCCCGCGCACGGCGGACCAGCCGATGTCGGCGTTCTCCAGGATCTGCGAGATCGGGTTGTCGGCCTTTCCGGCGAAATTGCGCGGTGCGGCCTTCTCGGCCTGCTCGCGGATCGCCGACAGCGCGATGGCGACCGGCGCGATCACGATCGAGCTCTTCGAGGCCGGCGGCAGCGGCGGCAGTTGCGCGACCGGCGGCGCGGGGTTGGCCGCGCGCGGCGACAGCAGATCCATCGCCTTCAGGCTGATGAAGAACGACGCCGCGAGCACCGCGACGGCGATCAGGATCGTCTTCAGATTCAACGTCAGTCGCATCAATCCCCCAAGCCGCCCCGACAGGGGTTTTACAGGGCGGGCGAGGAGGGCGCTAGAGCGCACCGGTGGGGTGGAATTGGGGCGAACAGGTTAACGGCTGCGAACGCGCTGTTGCCACACATTCGCGCCGTCGTTGGGACTAGCTGCGCCGGGGACGGCGAATTGCCCGAACATTGCCGCGACCGCCGCCGCCGCAAAAAAACTTGTCGCCGCCGTCGGACTCCAGCCCTGAAACCCCCGTCCCCGCGGGCAGATCGAGCTGCTCGAGCACCTTGCCGGTCTCCGGGTCGATCCGTCGCACGTCACTTTCCTCGTTCTCCCAGGTGCCGTGCCAGAGCTCGCCGTCGACCCAGGTCACGCCGGTCACGAAGCGCTTGCTCTCGATGGTGCGCAGGACCTTGCCCGTTTCGGGATCGACTTGGTGAATCTTGCGCTCCCGATATTGCCCGACCCAGAGCGAACCTTCCGCCCAGGCCAATCCGGAATCGCCGCCGGCGCCGGGAGACGGGATCGTGCCGAGCACCTTGCCGGTGGCGGCGTCGATCTTCTGGATGCGATCCTCGGCAATCTGGAACAGGTGCCGGCCGTCGAACGCCGTTCCCGCATGCGCGGCGACATCGATCGAGCGCGCGATCTTGCCCTCGGCCGGATCAAGCGCGTTCAATTTGTCGCCGGACGCGAACCAGACATGTTTGCCGTCATAGGTGACGCCATGCACGGCCTCCACGCCCGCAAAGGGCCCGTATTCTCTGACGATCTCGGCGGCTGAACGCTTCATGTGTACGATCCCTCGTGGATGTGACCTGATCTGATCCTAGGTCTTCAGGAGCGGGCCGGGGAGTAACAAGCCTGTCGGGAAACCCGGAACGGGCGGCGTCATCCAGCGCCGCGCACGGCCGTGCCCGAAGGATTGCACCTTGCTCGATCGCGCCAGTTCGTCGAGCGCGCGCTGCACCGTCCGCGCGCTCGTGTCCAGCGCCAGCGCGAGCGCCGAACTCGACCACGGCTCGCCGTCGGAGAGCAGGGCGAGGATGCTGGCGTGCTTCTCCTCCAACGGCCGGGCCAGCACGAGCACGTCGCGCGTCTTGTGCGGCGTCAGTGCAAACCCCTGTTTGGTCGCGGTGACATCCGCGAGCGGCTTGAGCTTGGCGCGCAGCCGGCCGATCTCGACGCGCAGCCGGGCACGATGCGATTCATCAGCGTGCCTTGCCCGAAACGCTGCGGCGATCAGCGCCTCCCGGGACACGTCCGCGGGCCACGATTGCGCCAGATGCCGCGCCAGCGCGAACAGCACCGGCCGCGTTCCGAGCGACACGAAGATGCCTCCGTTGCGAACGCTGTAGTGGAAGGTGTCCACGACGAGCGCCTTGGATACTGCCAGTGCCTCGACCTCGCCAAGCAACAGCGGGCGCTCCTTGCCGCGCGCGATCAGGCGCGCCGCGGGCGTATCGAGCACGAGGCTTGCACTCTCGACCTCCGCAGCAAGCGCGGGAATGCGGGCAAGGTGCGCCGCACGGGCTGCGCGGCCAAGCGCTGCGCGCGCGTCTTTCGTTTTGAGCCGCCTGATGGCGATGCCGGCGACCACGAGCTCGCGAACGACCTGCGATGCCGGTGGCAAGATTAAGGCGCCCAGCTCGGCCAGCGTCCGTTCGGCTTCGTCGGGACGTCCGAGGAGGAGAAGACGGCGTGCCTCGATGTGTCCCGCATGGGCGGCATTGGCGAGATCGCCGTGCTTTTCGAGCGTCGCGCGTGCCGCTGCGAGCGCCTTCACCGGCCAATTCAGATCGCGCGAGACCAGCGCAATCTCGGCCTCCGCCACCACGCACCGTGCGCGCGCCACCGCCTCTCTCGGACCGAACGCGCGCGCGGCGCTGCGCAGCAACGTCTTCGCCTTGGCGAGATCGCCGAGCTGCGCCATCGCGATGCCGCGCAGCGCCAGCGACGGCGCATCGTTGCGCAGCGCAATGCGGTTCAGCGCGCCCAGCGGATCGCCGGCCTCCAGCGCACGCGCGGCGGCGGTGATCAGCGATTCCATGCCAATCCCGCCACACTTGTTACTCCCGCCGCGCAACCGCGCGGTGGCAGAAATCGTTGACGGCCGAAGCAGGAGATGAGGAGAGCCAACATGACATCAATTGAAAACGCAGGGACGAATGGGCAGCCCGCCATGCAGACGCCGCCGGTGGTGTCGCCGCAGGACTGGGAGTCCGCCCGTCTGCAGCTGCTCGTGAAGGAAAAGGCCCATACCCGTGCCCGCGATGCCCTGGCCGCCGAACGCCGGCGCATGCCGTGGATGGCGGTGGACAAAACCTATTCGTTCGACGGCCCCGGCGGCAAGGTCAGTCTGGTCGACCTATTCCAGGGCCGGCGGCAATTGATCGTCTACCGCGCGTTTTTCGAGCCGGGCGTGTTCGGCTGGCCCGATCACGCCTGCCGCGGCTGCTCCATGGTCGCCGACCAGGTCGCCCATGTCGCGCATCTGAATGCCCGCGACACCACGCTCGTGTTCGCCTCGCGCGCGCCGCAGGCCGACATCATCAGGCTGAAGCAGCGGATGGGCTGGACCATGCCGTGGGTCACCATCACCGACAGCTTCGATGCCGATTTCGGCGTGGACGAATGGCACGGCACCAACGTGTTCTTCCGTGACGGAACGCGCATCTTCCGCACCTATTTCGTCAAGAGCCGCGGCGACGAGCAGATGGGCGGCACCTGGAACTATCTCGACATCACCCCGCTTGGCCGGCAGGAGGTGTGGGAGGACTCGCCGCAGGGCTATCCGCAGACGCCGACCTACAAATGGTGGAATTGGCACGACAGCTACGCCGAAGGCGCGGCGCCCGACAAGAAATGGGTCGAGATTTCGGACGCCGGCGAGAAGGCCTTTCGCGAGGAGGCCGCGGGAGAACGGAAATGAGCTGCTCCGTCGGCACGGCCGCCGGCAGCCGTGATGGCGTCGCCGCCGCGCGCCATCTCGCCAGATGGCTGGGGCTGGCGGCGACGCCAACCTTCGCGATCATGGCCGCGGCGACGGCTCTGTCCGGCAGCGGCGCGGCGGACACGCTCTGCGCCACCGGACATGGGTCCGAGCTCGGCGGAATGGTGCCGATGTATCTGTTGATGAGCGCGTTTCATTCGGGAGCGTGGCTGCGGCTGATTGCGGGCGGCGGCGGAGCGAGCCTGTAAGGATGGTGACCACCGGCTCACACAGCCACGGCTCCGGCATTTGCCGGAGCTGTCACTGCGAAGCGGTTTGCAAATAAGCCACCACCTTCGCCGCTTCCTCCGCCGAGACGCCGCCATAAGGCTGCATCTTGTGGCCGGACACGACCTCGTCCGGCTTCACCATGAAGCGGGTGAGCTTGTCCTGGTCCCAGTTGAAGCCCGCTTCCTTCATCGACGAGGAATAGTTGTAGTTCGGCAGCGAGCCGGCCTTGCGGCCGACGATCTTGTTGAGGTTGGGGCCGAGGCGGTTGTCGCCTTCCTTCATGGAGTGGCAGGTGCGGCAGGAATTGTTGAAGGCTTGGTGACCTGCCTCGTCGCTTGCCGGCTGCTGCGCAAGCGAAGAGGGCGCGAACAACAGCAACGCTAGTGCTCCGCCGGCGATGCCGTGCAGCCATGGGCTTGGCGAGGATTGCGGGCGTGATTGCATGTGCGCCTCCATTGCGGACCGCGCCGCAGCAAGCGCGTCTCGGCGTGTCGAGGGCAAACGAAAACGGCCCCGGTGGGTTCCGGGGCCGCTCGCGTCAGAATGTCGTTCTGCTCAGCGTGTTGCGCTGCCGAGTTCCGCCCTGCGCTCCGTCATCGGCAGCACCACGACCTTGGTGCCGACATTGACGCGGGCGTAGAGATCGGTGACGTCCTCGTTGGTCATGCGGATGCAGCCGGAGGAGACGCGCTTGCCGATGGTCTCGGGCGCATTGGTGCCGTGGATGCGGTAGATGGTGCCGCCGAGATACATGGCGCGGGCGCCGAGCGGATTGCCGGGGCCGCCGGCCATGTGGCGCGGCAGATAGGGCTGGCGGGCGATCATTTCCGGCGGCGGGGTCCAGGCCGGCCACTCGGCCTTGCGGCTCACCGACTGGATGCCGGACCAGGTGAAGCCGTCGCGGCCGACGCCGATGCCGTAGCGCAGCGCCTGCCCGTTGCCGAGCACGTAATAGAGATAGGTGTTGGGCGTATCGATGATGATGGTGCCCGGCGCTTCGCGCGTCGCGTAAGCGACGGTCTGGCGGCGGAAGCGGGCCGGCATCTCGACTGCGTCCTGATCCTCGGACGGCTCGGTCTGGTAGGTCGGCGCCTGATAGGGCTGATAGGGCTGGAACGGCTGCGGCGCGACCATCGGCGGCAGCGGCTGGAAGAACGGGAAGATCTGCACCGGCGCGGCGTTGGCCGCACCTGCGAACGCGATGGCCGAGATCGCGACTGCACCGACGACAACGGCGCGCGAATAGGTCTTGAAGGTGTCCAGATTGAACATTTGATCGCCCCTGTTTGTTCGGTGTTTTGCTCACCGCGGCACCGTTTCGGTGCTCCGTTGCGTAAAATCATTAACGGCAAGTCGTTTCGGGACATTTGCGCGGAAAACCGAAAACGGTTTCATCGCGGCAAGAATTGTTTCATGACAGTTTCGTGGCCGTGCCGGGGGCGTTAACGAACAAAACAGCCTGCGGACATTTCTATGACGTCACACGCCTGAAATATCCTTCGTTGATGGTCGGTGCCTGAGAATCATCAAACTCTCGGGACTTTCCCATGCGGGTATTAATCGCGACGGACGCCTGGCATCCGCAGGTCAACGGCGTGGTGCGGACGCTGACCTCGCTGGCGAACGCGGCCAAGGCCCTCGATGTCGAGATCGACTTCCTTACCCCAGACGGCTTTCGGTCTTGGCCGCTGCCGACCTATCCCGGCCTGCGCTTCGCGCTGCCGTCGGCGAAGGAGATCGCGCGGCGGATCGAGAGGTGCGCGCCAGACGCGCTGCACATCGCGACCGAGGGCCCGATCGGCTGGGCCGCGCGGGCCTATTGCCGCCGCAACCGGCTCGCCTTCACCACCTCCTATACGACGCGCTTTCCTGAATATGTCTCGGTGCGGACCGGCATCCCCGCGGGCGTCGGCTATGTGGTGCTGCGCCACTTCCACGATGCCGCCGCGATGACGATGGTGGCGACGCCTTCGCTGCGGCAGGAATTGTCCGAGCGCGGCTTCAAGCGGCTCGGCTTCTGGACGCGCGGCGTCAACACCGAGCTATTCCACCCGGACGCTCCGGCGCAGCTCGACCTGCCGCGCCCGATCTTCATGACGATGGGGCGCGTGGCGGTGGAGAAGAATCTCGACGCGTTCCTCTCGCTCGATCTGCCCGGTACCAAGGTCATCGTCGGCGACGGTCCGCAGAAAGCGGCGCTCGAAAAGAAATATCCCGCCGCAATCTTCCTCGGCGAGAAGAAGGGCGCCGATCTCACCGCGCATCTCGCCGCGGCCGACGTGTTCGTGTTTCCGAGCCTGACCGATACCTTTGGCGTGGTGCAGCTCGAGGCGCTCGCCTGCGGCACGCCGGTGGCGGCGTTTCCGGTGACGGGTCCGAAGGACGTCATCGCCGATCATCCGATCGGTGCCATCGACCATGATCTGCGCACCGCCTGCCTGCGTGCGCTCGCGATGTCGCGCGAGACCTGCCGCAACTTCGCGCTGGAGCGCTCCTGGGAGAACAGCGCGCGCCAGTTCGTCGGCAATCTCACCTCACTTCAGCCCAGCCGCGCCTTGCGCGCCTCGCCACGGATGGCGCGGCGGCCGGTCCGCGGTTGATCCCAAGATTAGAACCACAGCGAGAACCTCATCGATGGCTAAGATCATGAACCTTGACGGCACTCAGCAGCTCGACCTCACCCGTGGGACGGTGGAGCAGGCCTATGACCGCTGGGCGCCCGTCTACGATCTCGTGTTCGGAGGCGTGTTCGCCAAGGGCCGGCAGGCGGCGATCGCAGCCACCAACAAGATAGGCGGCCGCGTGCTCGAGGTCGGCGTCGGCACCGGCATCTCGCTGCCGCTCTACGCGCCCAACCTGCGCATCTTCGGCACCGACATCTCGGAAGCGATGCTGGAGAAGGCGCGGCGCCGCGTCAGCGAAGGCAATCTGAAGAACGTCGAGGGCCTCGCGGTGATGGACGCCGAGAAGCTCGAATTTCCCGACAACTCTTTCGACGTCGTGATGGCGCAATATGTCGTGACGGCCGTGCCGAACCCGGAGAAGGCGCTCGACGAGTTCGCCCGCGTACTGCGCCCCGGCGGCGAACTGATCATCCTCACCCGCGTCAGCGCCGACACCGGCATGCGCCGCTTCATCGAGCAGAAGCTCCAGCCGGTGGTGCGTCCGCTCGGCTTCCGCACCGCCGAGTTCGCCTGGTCGCGTTACGCTAAATGGTTGGCCGGCGCGCGCGGCATCGAGCTCGCCGAGCGCCGCCTGATCCCGCCGCTCGGGCACTTCTCGCTGGTGCGCTTCCGCAAGGTCGACGTCGCCAAAGCGGCGTGAGCTTACGCGTCCCTCGTGCGTCATCGCGCCGCTGCACATCGTCATATGACAAAATGATGATGTCACACGGCCTACATCGAATCCCTGTAAATCCTGAACCCGAAAGCATTTTTGGGGGAGAGCATGATCAAGAACTATCTCGAGCAGCTGCGGATCCAGCGCTGGGACGACCATCGCTACTATCACCACAGCCGCATCAATCAGAGCCTGCACTTCGTCAGCGCGCTGAGCTTTCTCTTCGCCTATGTCTGGCTCTTCATCGACCCCGTGATCTCTGCGCTGGTCGGCTGGCTGGTCTCGATGACCTCGCGCCAGGCCGGTCACTTCTTCTTCGAGCCGCATGATTACGATCACATCAACCAGGCGACGCACGAGTACAAGGAAGAGATCAAGGTCGGTTACAACCTGCAGCGCAAGGTGGTGCTGATGGCGATCTGGGCGCTCTCGCCGCTCGTGCTGTTCGTCGATCCCACGCTGTTCGGCCTGTTCACGCCCTGGGCGAGCGCGACCGACTTCATGCGCCAGACGGCCAAGATCTGGCTCTTCATCGGCGGCGGCGGTCTTCTGTTCCGCACCGTGCATCTGTTCTTCATCCGCGACGTCGAGACCGGCCTCGTCTGGATGACCAAGATCCTGACCGACCCGTTCCACGATCTGATGCTCTATCGCAAGGCTCCGCTGGCGCTGATGCGCGGCGAGCTGATGGACCCTGGCCTGCACCTCAACCCCGAGCACACGCTGGGCCTGATCGGCGAGCCCACGCTCGAAGAGCAGCACGCCTGATACGGCCGTCGTCGGATCGCGAATGTTCATGATCTACGTCATGCCCGGGCTTGTCCCGGGCATCCACGTCTTGGAGCGATCGTGTGGAGACGCGTGGATGGTCGGGACAAGCCCGGCCATGACGGTATTGCGGAAATCAGCCTCAGCGCCCGAAGCGCTTGGCCAGCATCTCTTTCAGGATCTGACGCTTGATGTTCTTGTTGGTGAGCACGCCGTTATGCCACCAGAAGCCGTCGGCCTTCATCTTACCAGCGGCACGAACGAAGCGTTCGGCGACCTCGGTGAAATCGGCGTCGGTGTAGTTGAGGCTGAAGATCAGCCGTCCGGTGCCGACCCAGCTCAGTGCCAGACCCTCAGCGCGCAGGTAATATTGCAGCATCCAATTGTAGCGGGACGGCGTGGTGTATTTCACCGTCCAGATCGAGGAGAAATTCGCGAAGCGCACCGGCAGGCCGGCATCGGTCATCATCCGGTTGAGCTTCTCGGCGCGGCCGTTCCAGGTCTCGTCGAGGCTCTCATAGACCGCGCGGAAATTCGGGCTGGCGAGGCGGCTCAGGAACTCGTCCATCGCCGTCATGACATAGGGATGCGAGTTGAAGGTACCGCGGGCGAAGCAGATGTCGGCGGGGCGATCGTCTCGGAAGCGGCGCATCAGCTCGCGCTTGCCGCAGACGACGCCGACCGGCAGGCCGCCGGCGAGGCTCTTGCCGTAGGTCACCATGTCGGCGCGCACGCCGAAATAGTCCTGGGCGCCGCCGGCGGCGAGGCGGAAGCCGACGAACACCTCGTCGAAGATCAGCACGATGCCGCGCTCGGTGCAGACTTCACGAAGCTTCTTCAGCCACTCCGTGTACGCCGCACGGTCGAAATGGCCGCCGCGGGAGGAATCGACCAGCGAGGAATCGCCGGGGGCGTTGCCGTTGGGATGCAGGCCCTGGAGCGGGTTGACCAGCACGCAGGCGATGTCCTTGCGCGTCTTCAGGACGTGCAACGTCTTCTCCGACATCTCGGCGAGTGTGTAGGTCTCGTGCGCGGGGATGGGATTGCCGACGCCGGGCTGCACGTCGCCCCACCAGCCATGATAGGCCCCCGCAAAGCGGACGAGATGGCTGCGCCTGGTGTGGTAGCGCGCCAGCCGCACCGCCTGCATCACGGCCTCGGTGCCGGACATGTGGAACGAGACTTCGTCGAGGCCCGAGATCTGGCGGAGCCGCTGCACGTTCTCGAGGATGACGGCGTGGTAGGGGCCGAGCACGGGGCCGAGCGCATGCGCCCGCTTCTCGCCGCCCTCGATGCACTCCTTGTAGAAGTCGTTACCGAAGATGTTGACGCCGTAGGATCCGGTGAGGTCGTAGAAGCTGTTGCCGTCGACATCGGTGACGGTGACGCCGCTGGACGATTCCATGAAGGTCGAGGTGCCCAGATGCTCGCGGACGAGGCGCGAGAACTGGAACGGCACGCGGTAGCTCTCCGTGAAGTTCAGGTCGGAGATCGTCTCCGCCGCCTCCTTCGTCATCGCGCGGCCCTTGGGGTAGCGCTCGGCGTAGAGCCTGGCGAGGCGGAAGAAGGCGTCCTTGCGTTGCATCACGACGTTGGCGGGCGCGCCGTCACAGCCGAAGTACTGGTCGCCGCTAAATTCGTAGAACGGCAGCAGCTTTGCCACCCGCCGCGACATCTTGGAGTGTCCGGCGAGCGAGCGGTGCTTGGCGCGGGAGAGTTCGACCCGCGCCTTGAGCTTCGGGAAGACGGCGGCAGCGGACGCTGCGGCGGCCACGGACATCGAGAGAATCGGGAGTGTCGTTTCCATGACAACAAGCGCTAACCCTGCGAGCTGACAGATTCATGACAGTCAAAGCCCTCATCGCCTCTTTCACCCAGCAGGAAGACCTCAACTTCCTGTTGACCAACCGCATCCCCCGCGCCGCCCTGACCCGCTTCATGGGCTGGTTCTCCAAGATCGAGAATCCCTTCGTCCGGGATTTCTCGATCGCGCTGTGGAAACTGTTCTCCGATCTCGATTTGTCGGAGGCGCGCAAGACGCATTTCAGGAGTCTGCACGACTGCTTCACCCGAGAGCTGAAGCCGGGCCTGCGGCCGTTCGATCCGGATCCGTCAGTGGTGGCGAGCCCCTCGGACGGCATCGTCGGAGCTCACGGCAAGATCGCCGACACCGAACTGTTTCAGGTCAAGGGCGCGCCCTATTCGTTGCTCGATCTGCTCGGCGATTCAGCCTTGGTCGATCAACACCGCAACGGAAGCTTCGTCACGCTGCGGCTGACGTCGAGCATGTATCATCGCTTCCATGCACCCTTTGACGCGCATATCGAACGCGTGACGCTGATCCATGGCGACGTCTGGAACGTCAACCCGATCGCGCTCAAACGAGTGGAACGTCTGTTCTGCAAGAACGAGCGCGCGGTGATCCGCACGCATCTCTCGTCCGGTGAGGCGGTGACGCTGGTGCCGGTCGCCGCCATCCTGGTCGCGAGCATCCGGTTGCACTTCCTCGACATGGTGCTGAACGCGCAAACACGTGGCCCGGTCAATTTTCCCTGCGACGTCGACGTGACCAAGGGGGAGGAGCTCGGCTGGTTCGAGCACGGCTCGACTATCATCATCCTGGCGCCCGGTGATTTCACCTTCTGCGACGGTATTGCCGAGGGCACGCGCATTCGCGCAGGTCAAGCGCTGTTGAAGCGAAACTAGCCTTCAATCCGCCGCGTCCGCCGCCTATATCGCCCGTGGGGGCGATTCTACGACGACGGATCGGACGATGGCGCGGGCGCCGGTGATGGCGGCGGGTGGTATTGTGCTGCGGCGTGGTGCGACGCCGCTGATCGCAGTGGTGCGCCAGCGCAAGCGCAATGAATGGGTCCTGCCCAAGGGCAAGCTCGACGACGGCGAAACTCCGAAGGAGGCCGCGCATCGCGAGGTGCTGGAAGAGACCGGCCACGACGTCGCCATCCACGAATTCCTGGGCACGCTGGTCTACCAGTCCGGCGGGCGCAGCAAGGTCGTACATTTCTGGCGCATGGAGGCCGATGGCGGTCCGGTCCGCAAGCTGATGAATGACATCAAGGCGGTGGACTGGCTGACGCTCGACGATGCCATCGCGCGCCTGTCGCGCGAATACGAGCGCGCGTTCCTCACACAAATTGGCCCCATCGCGCTGGCGGCGGCGGGGCTGGTGCCTGCGGCCGCTCCCGAGCCGACGCCGGCGCCCGAGGACTTCGATGCGGCCTTGCAGACGCTGACGCCGGCTGAAGCTGCGTCGGTCGACGAATTGCGGCACGGCCTATTGCAGAAGGTGCGGGCCTGGCTGCGCGGGGAGGCGTGAGCCTCCACGGCGCCATTGCGAGCTCAGCGAAGCAATCCAGAGTTCCTTGCGGAAACATCCCGCCTTGTTGCGACACCAAGAACGTGGATGCCCGGGACAAGCCCGGGCATGACGAAGATGAGGATAGCCAGCCAACGTCAGCTCACGCGCTTCCAGGTCTGGCCGCCGCAGAACATGCCGCCGAAGGCGCAGCCTTGCACGCGCATCGTATTCGGGCCCTTCATCGCGATGGTCGAGTCGTAATTGCGGCCGGAGTTGGGATCGCGAATGCGGCCGCTCCATTTCGAGCCCTCGGGCTTCATGTTGATCAGGATGCGCTCGTTGGTCTTCTCGGCATAACCGCAGAGATTGACGCCGCACTGTTCGACGCGGACATTGCCCTTGTTCTCTTCGGTCGCCCACACGCCGATCGGCGAGTTGGCGGCCGCCACGGGCGCGGCGGCAACCGGGGCCGGCGCGGGCGCAGCGGCGACGGGAGCAGGCGCGGCAATTGGAGCGGGCGCGGCGACAGGTGCGGGCTGCGTGTTGTCGACGCTGGCGGACGGGGCGGCAGCCGTCGCGGTCGCCTGCACCGGCGCCTGCGGCGCAGGCTGCTGCTGCACCGGAGCGGGTGCGGGCTGCGCATTGGTCGCCGGAGCTGGCGCGGGCTCGACGTCATCGTCCTTGGAGCCGCCGAGGCCTTTGAGGTTGATGTTGTTCAGCTTGATCGGCTTGTCCGACAGGCCCGGCGCGACGATGGTCACGCAATTGAGCGAGGCGCAGTTGCGCGGCGTCTCGATGCGGATCTGCTGGCCTTCGATCTGGAACGAGATCGTGTTGCCGGCATGTGCGGCAGCCGTGGATGCGAGGAAGAGCGCGGTGGCGGCGATGGTGAGCTTGCTCATGACAACCTCCGAAAATGGCGCGGTCCCGGGCTTGGACTGATGCGGCCGGTGAATGAAAGCGTGGTGCGACCCTACGCCGGGGCCGTCGCGGCTTCCGTGACGGAGGTCACAACGGCTTGCAGTCGCCTGCGTGAGCCGGCGCACATTCGGCCGGCCCTCGTCTGGCTAACGTCGCTGCGACAGAGAGGGAGACGTCGATGAAGCGGCTTGCCGCGACTTCGCTTGGCACATTGATCGTCTTGATGGCGATTGCGCCCGCAGCCGAGGCCGGTTCCTATTCCTTCTCGATCCGCGGCCATCGCTTTCATGTCGAGGCCTCCCGCCATTGCCGATCCGCTTCCTGTGTGTCGATCTCCAACCGCAGCCTCCGGGCGTCTGAGAACGTCAGCCCGGCACCAGCGGCGCAGCCGGCGCCCACGCCGGTCGTTCAGGCGCCACAGCCGATTTGTGCTGAGCCGCGGGTCCGGCCGCCGGAAGCGACCATGGCCGCGCCGCCACCGGCGCCTCCCGTCCTTGCCGCAACGAATTCGCAGCCCGTCGTGCCGCCGCCGGCGCCGAAATTGGAGCCGCCGAGACTGAAGACGCCCAGCGCCAACCCGCCGCGGGTTGAACTGGAGCGCATCGAACAACCACTCATCGCGCCGAAGCCAGAGATCGCGCAGACCGCAGCGCTTGCGCAGCCCAACGATGATGAGCGCTATAGGCCGTTGGGCGAATGGGAGAGCTCTCGCGCCAAGGGCACTGTTCGCATCGAGCGTTGCGGACCGGCGCTGTGCGGTTTTGCGCTCACGGAATCGTCGAGCAAGGGCGAGAGCGTGCTCGTCAACATGAAGCCGAAGAAGCACGATGTCTGGACCGGCAGCATCTTTAGCCGCTCCAGCGGCAACACCTATTATGCGACGATGACGCTGAAGAGCTCCGGCAAGCTGCACGTCCAAGCCTGCGCGTTCGGCCGCTTCTGGTGCTCCGGCAACGACTGGACGCGGGTCGAGGCGCCGCGAGGGCAGATGATCACGACCTCGCGGCAATGGAACGCGCGGTCGTAGCTCTTCGCGATATGCCGCGCATCGAAGGGGAGAAGAGCCAGCACTTGATGGATCGCTAGATCATGCCGAGCACGATGGCGCCGACAAAAGCCATCGCGAGGTACGCGGTGATAACGCTCAGTCTGCCGGCGAACGTCATGAGATCGCTCCCGCTGTCGCGCCGCCTTGCGCGAACTTTATGGTTAACAGAATGTCTCTCGACGAAAAAGTCAGCCCTGCTGTCGCTCGGCACTTTCAGGCGTTTCGGCGTGCACGGCCGGCATGGTTAAGGAAGGTTGAAATCGACACGTTGAAGAGTCTTTAAGTAAATTCACCGAACGTGCGTGCATGACGCGCGGAGTTCGTTTGTATCTCGTCGGCTCCATCGTCCTTGTTTCGCTAGCGGGTTGCGGACGCGGCTTCTTCCAGGCCGAACGTGAACCATGGCGGGCCGAGGCGGAGGCGGCGTGCCTGAAATCGGGGGCCATCAAGGAGAGCGCGGACATTGTTCGCATCGACCCGATTTCCGGCCCCGGCCAATGCGGCGCCGAATATCCACTCAAGGTCGCTGCCATCGGCGAAGCCTCGAGCACCTATGGCTTTGCCGACGAGCAATTGCGTCCGCCTGGCAGCATCGGCAGCCAGCCGCGCTGGCCGGTGACGCAGCCGCGATCGAATTATCCGCGGAGCCAGGATTATCCGGCCTCCTCCTATCCATCACAGTCGAATTATCCCGGAAGCGCGGTGCGCCAGCCGTCCGGCTATGGGACCTCGTCGGGGCCGATGTCGCTGAACGCGCCCGGCGTCGCGCCGCAGGAAGACGAGATCGATCTGCCGCCCGAGGGCACCGATGCCGCGGGGGCCTCGCGCTACATGAATGCGCCGAGCTATCCCGCGCGGCCGGCGGGTCCCGCGCCCTACTCGCAGGCGCCCGCGCAGCGGCCGCTGCCGCGTCTCGGCCCCGCGCAGGGCAATGCCGTTGCCGCCGTCGGTCCCGTTGCGATCAAGCCGACCGCGACGCTCGCCTGTCCGATCGTGTCCGAGCTTGACCGCTGGCTCGCCGACACCGTGCAGCCCTCGGCCATGCGCTGGTTCGGCGTCCGCGTCGCCGAGATCAAGCAGATCTCGGCCTATTCCTGCCGCGGCATGAACGGCAACTCGCGCGCCCACATTTCCGAGCACGCCTTCGGCAATGCGCTCGACATCTCCGCCTTCGTGCTCGCCGACGGCCGCCGCGTCACCGTGAAGGACGGCTGGCGCGGCATGCCGGAAGAGCAGGGATTTTTGCGCGACGTGCAGGCGGGGGCCTGCGCACATTTCACCACCGTGCTCGCGCCGGGCTCCAACGTCTTTCACTACGATCACATCCATGTCGATCTGATGCGCCGCGCCAGCCGCCGCCTGATCTGCCAGCCGGCCGCGGTGTCCGGCGACGAGGTCGCCGCGCGGGCGCAATCGCGCAGCCCTTACGCCAATGCGCGCGATCCCTCCGTCACCGGCTCGCTCGGCGCGCGCAAGAGCACCTCGCGCAAGCGCGAGGAGGACGACTACATCGACGAATAGGCGGACGCTTTCCTTCTAGCCCGGATGAGCGCAGCGATATCCGGGACAATCCCGCATATCGCTGTGCTCATGCGCCCTACGATCTACGTCCGCCTCCACGGCGCGGGGGCCAGCCCCATGCATCGCTGCACCTCCGTCGGGACGTTGTAGGTCCGCATGATATGGCGGCTGTCACGCAAGCCGGATGCCTCGCGTTGCACCACGAACATCCAGAGCGCCTGGCCGGCTTCCGCGACCAGCTTGCGCCGCGCCGGCTGCAACGAGGCCGGCATCTCCGCGTGCGCATGCGCGGCATCGAATTCGCGCAGGCGCGCCAGCGTCTGTTCGAGCGCGCGGCCCATCCGTCCAAGCGCCGAGGCTTGTTCCTGGACGATCTCATAATGCAGGATATCGACCGGCGGGCGAAGATCACGAGACATGGCCGCAATATAGTGCCGCAGCACCAAGCTTCGCAACGCGTGGCTACTTCGCCTTATACGCCGCGAGGAACATCCGCGTCGCGCTGTCGATCACCTCGGTCATCCGCTCTTCCGATGGCGCGGGGGCGGCCTGGAAGACAAAGGGGAGGAACAGCGAGGCCTTGCACAGTTCCATGAATTGCGAGGCAGCAAGATCGCAATTGTCGATCTTGAGATCGCCGCGAGCGACTTGGACCCTGAGATATTCGGAGAGACGGTTGATGGTCTTGTCCAGCACCCGCGCATAATAGCGGCGGCCGACATCGGGCATGCGCTCGGCGATCGCCATCACGGTGCGGATCGCCGATCCGCCACCGGGGCGGCAGAGCAGATGGATGTAGGCGCGGCCGAACTCCTTCAGCGTGGTATCGGCATCGCGCGCGGGATCGAAATTGAACACGACCTGGCCATGCTGGAGCGCTTCCTCTTCGAGGATCGCTTCGAACAGCGCGCATTTGTCGGCGAAGTAGACGTAGAGCGTGCCCTTGGAGACCTGCGCCGCGCGCGCGATCTCGCCCATGCTGGCACCGTCGAAGCCGAGCGCCATGAACACCTTGCGGGCTCCGTCCAGGATCTGGCGGCGCTTGGAGCTGTCCTCTTCCTGGACGACGTGCAGATGTTCGTTGGCAGTTACAACCATTGGTTTAGGGTCTCGGAGGGTTTCTTCGTGGATGTCGAACGCTGAAACGCAAATCTAGGATCGGGCCCGTATGGTGGGGTTGATTATGTAGATTGACCGAACCGTTCGGTCAATGATATTTGGAGTAGCGGGGGCAATCGGCCGCAAGGAAGGCCGAGCCCAGTCGCGTGTTTGTGGGGAGGCCTTTATGGCCCTATCGAGAGACCAGGCTGCGCGCGTTCTTCGCCAGGAAACGGTGGAGCAGGCGGGCCGCGATCCTGCGTCCGAGACATCGCCACCCCCTGCCGAGCAGCTGCGCGCTCACGCGGCCGACGAGACCAAGCTTCGCACCGGCGAGGTGCCGGAGAAGCCTGTGACCGACAAACCAGCCGCACCTGCGCAGGCGGCGCCCGCGGCCGGCGCTCCCAAATCCGGCAAGCGCAAATTCGTCATGATGGGCCTCGGCCTCGTGCTCGCGCTGGCCGCTGCGGGCTATGCCGGCTACTACACGCTGGTCGGCCGCTTCTACATCTCCACGGACGATGCCTATGTCCGCGCCAACAACACCATGCTTGGCGCGCGCGTCGCCGGCCATATCTCCGCGGTCCTTGTCGGCGACAACACCCCGGTGCGTGCCGGCGACGTCGTCCTCCGCATCGACGATGGCGACTACAAGATCGCGGTCGATTCCGCCACGACGCGGATCGCGACCCAGCAGGCCACCATCGATCGCATCGGCCGACAAGTCGCCGCGCTTGACAGCCAGGTCGCGCAGGCCAAGGCGCAGCTCGTCTCGGCTGAAGCCGGGCTCAAGCGCGCCGATCTCGATTACGAGCGTCAGCAGGCGCTGAGCAACAAGGGTTTTGCCTCGCGCGCGGTGTTCGAGAGCTCGGAAGCTGGACGCGACCAGGGCGCCGCCGCGGTGAAGGCCGCGCAGGCCGCCTACGACGTCGCGATCAGCAATGTCGACGTCGCCAAGGCTCAGCAGGCCGAAGCGCAGGCGCAACTCGCCGAACTCAAGACCACGCTCGCCAAGGCCGA
Source organism: Bradyrhizobium sp. CCGE-LA001 (assembly GCF_000296215.2). Classification (NCBI taxonomy): domain Bacteria; kingdom Pseudomonadati; phylum Pseudomonadota; class Alphaproteobacteria; order Hyphomicrobiales; family Nitrobacteraceae; genus Bradyrhizobium; species Bradyrhizobium sp. CCGE-LA001. The sequence continues at coordinate 2,070,588 of NZ_CP013949.1, forward strand.
GCGCGACCTGGGCTTCACCGCGGTGCGCGCGCCGGTCAACGGCACGTTCTCCAATCGCCTGGTCAATACCGGCGACTTCGTCGCGGTCGGCCAGCGCCTCGGCAACATCGTGCCGCTCGACGACGTCTATATCGACGCCAATTTCAAGGAAACGCAGCTCAAGCGCATCCGTCCCGGCCAGCCGGTGACGATCAAGGTCGATGCCTACGGCATGCGCAAGTTCTCCGGCGTCGTCGACAGCATCGCGGCGGGCGCGGGCTCGGTGTTCACGCTGCTGCCGCCCGACAACGCCACCGGCAATTTCACCAAGATCGTGCAGCGCGTGCCGGTTCGCATCCGCGTGCCGAAGTCGGTGGCCAAGCAGAACCTGCTCCGCGCCGGCATGTCGGTCTACGCGACCGTCGACACCAACAAGGGTGCGGCTGACGCCGACAGTGAGGTCGATCTCGACGATCCCGCTGTCCATCCGCAGTAGCCAACCCGAGCACGGCAAGTTGGGACGATGGCCGACGCCACCACCGCTTCACCTGCCATGATGGCGGATCCGGCCTCGGAGCGGATCGCGCCGAAGCGGCTGTTCGCGTTCATCATCATGGTGTTCGGGATGTTCATGTCGATCCTGGACATCCAGATCGTCTCGGCGTCCCTCAGCGACATCCAGGCCGGATTGTCGGCGAGCTCCAGTGAAGTTTCCTGGGTCCAGACCGCCTATCTGATCGCGGAGGTGATCGCGATCCCGCTGTCGGGCTTCCTGTCGCGCGCCTTCGGCACGCGGCTGCTGTTCGCGATCTCGGCCGCCGGCTTCACCGCCGCGAGCCTGCTCTGCGGCTTTGCGTCCACCATCGAGGAGATGATCCTCTGGCGCGCGCTCCAGGGCTTTCTTGGCGCCGGCATGATCCCGACGGTGTTCGCCTCGGCCTATACCGTGTTCCCGCGCACCAAATTCCACATCGTCGGTCCCATCATCGGTCTCGTCGCGACGCTGGCGCCGACCATCGGTCCGACGGTCGGCGGTTACATCACCGATGTGATGTCGTGGCACTGGTTATTCTTCATCAACGTGCTGCCCGGCATCGGCATCACCCTGGGCGTGCTGGCGCTGGTCGATTTCGACGAGCCGCATTTCGAGCTGCTCGAGCGCTTCGACTGGTGGGGCCTCCTGTTCATGGCCAGCTTCCTCGGCACGCTGGAATATGTGCTGGAGGAAGGCCCGCAATATGAATGGATGCAGGACACCTCCGTGGCGGTCTGCGCCTGGATCTGCGCGATTTCGGCGATCGCCTTCTTCTGGCGCGTCTTTACCGCCGCCGAGCCGATCGTCAATCTGCGGACCTTCTCCAACCGCAATTTCGCGATCGGCTGCACGCTGCAGTTCTGCATCGGCATCGGCCTCTACGGCCTGACCTACATCTATCCGCGCTATCTCGCCGAGGTGCGCGGCTACAGCGCGCTGATGATCGGCGAGACCATGTTCGTCTCGGGCATCACAATGTTCCTGGTCGCGCCGCTGGTCGGCCGGCTCATGGCAAAGGTCGACATGCGCTACATGATCGCGTTCGGCCTCATCGTGTTCGCGATCGGCTCCTACCAGATGACCTGGATCACGCGCGACTACGACTTCTACGAGCTGCTGGTGCCGCAGATCCTGCGCGGCATCGGCATGATGTTCGCGATGGTGCCGACCAACAACATCGCGCTCGGCACGCTGGCACCCGACAAGGTGAAGAACGCCTCCGGCTTGTTCAACTTGACGCGCAATCTCGGCGGCGCGGTCGGGCTGGCGGTCATCAACACCGTGCTCAACGACCGCACCGACCTGCACATCACCCGGCTCCAGGAGCGCGTGACCTGGGGCAACGCCACCGCGACCGAAACCCTGACCATGTTCATGCAGAAGTTTCAGGGAATGGGCGATTCCACGCTGATGGCGATGAAGCAGCTGTCCCAATTGGTGCATCGGCAGGCCGTGGTGATGAGCTTCGGCGACGCCTTCTTCGTGATGGCGCTGTTCTATCTCGGTCTCAGCCTGCTGGTCGCGCTACTGAAAAAGCCGCCTTCGCCGTTCGGTGCCGGGGGCGACGCGCACTAATTTGCAACACTCGTTCGTGATCTCGCGTGAGCCCCGTTGCAAATCGCAAACGGCACATCTATAAAGCGCACCTCATTCAATCGAACCGGGGAGAGATTTGCATGATTTCGTCGCATTCGCAGATCGTACGCCCGCGCTCGATGATGACCTCGATCACGTTCTGGCTCGGTATGTACGCGGCCTGCTAGAGGCCTCCTCCGCCAGTTTCGATTGGGCCAGGGTTTCGACCTAGCGCCCCGATCGCTCAGCTTCCCAAGTCAAAGCTTCCCAAGTCAAAGTCAGTTTTGAGTGACGCCGTTCCGGCCCTCGCTGCCGATCTGCGTCCATCGATGGAGCCGGCCCGCGCATGCGGCCGGATGATGTCATGACCGCTCTGTCCAAAAAGCCCGCCGCGATTCGCGTGGTGCTGCCCTTCGTATTCCGCCACTGGCTGAAGCAACCGGGGCGCGGCCTCGTTGTGGCCGGCGGCCTGTTGGGTGCGACCATCGCCGACCTGTTCATGCCGGTATTCTCGGGCCATCTGGTCGACGCGCTGACGCGCGGACCTTCCGATCCCGATGCGCGCCACGCGGCGCTGGTGGCGTTCGGCGCCATCGTGGCGCTGGGCGCGGCCTCGATGGTGCTGCGGCTGATCGGCCTCCAGGCCATCGTGCCGTTCACGCTGAAGATCATGTCCGATGTCGCGCAGGACGCGTTCACGCGCGTGCAGCGCTTCTCGACCGATTGGCATGCGAACTCGTTCGCCGGCTCAACGGTGCGCAAGATCACCCGCGGCATGTGGGCGCTCGACCTGCTCAACGACACCATCCTGATGGCGCTGGCGCCCTCGCTGCTGGTGCTGGTCGGCTCGATGATCCTGCTTGGTGTGCACTGGGCGTCGCTTGGCCTCGTGATCGCGGTCGGGGCGATCGTCTACGTCACCATCACGGTGGTGTTCTCGACGCGCTATATCGCGCCCGCCGCACGAATCTCCAATGCCTGGGACACCAAGGTCGGCGGCACGCTGGCGGACGCGCTGACCTGCAATGCCGTGGTGAAATCGTTCGGCGCGGAGGCGCGCGAGGACACGCGGCTCGCCCGCGTCATCAACCGCTGGCGCGTGCGCGTGCGACGGACCTGGTATCGCTACAATTACACCGCGATGTCGCAGCTATCCTTGCTGCTGTGCCTGCGCGCGTCCGTGATCGGCGGATCGGTGCTGCTGTGGATGTCGGGTCACGCCTCGCCGGGCGACGTCACCTATGTGCTGACGAGCTACTACGTCATCCACGCCTATTTGCGCGACGTCGGCATGCACATCAACAACCTCCAGCGCTCGGTCAACGACATGGACGAGCTGGTGGCGATCCACGACGAGCCGATTGGAATCGCCGATGCGCCCGACGCGCGGCCGATCGCGATCGCGGGCGGCGAGATCGTGTTCGACGACGTCACGTTCCATTATGGCGGCCATCGCGCGCCGCTCTATGACGGGCTGTCGCTGACGATCCGCGCCGGCGAGCGGGTCGGCCTCGTCGGCCGCTCCGGCTCCGGCAAGACGACCTTCGTCAAGCTGGTGCAGCGGCTTTACGACGTCACCGATGGCCGGGTCCTGATCGACGGAGAGGATATTGCGCTGGCCACGCAGCACTCGCTGCGCAGCCAGATCGCGATCGTGCAGCAGGAGCCGATCCTGTTCCACCGCTCGCTCGCCGAGAACATCTCCTATGGCCGGCCGGGTGCCAGCCTCGAGGCGATCGAGCAGGCGGCGCGGCTCGCCAATGCGCATGACTTCATCCTGCGCCTGCCGAAGGGCTATGGCACGCTGGTCGGCGAACGCGGCGTGAAACTGTCCGGCGGCGAGCGGCAGCGCGTCGCGCTGGCGCGCGCCTTCCTGGCGGATGCGCCGGTGCTGATCCTGGACGAGGCGACGTCGAGTCTCGATTCGGAATCGGAGGCGCTGATCCAGCAGGCGATGGAGCGGCTGATGAAGGGCCGCACCTCGATCGTGATCGCGCATCGCCTGTCGACGGTACGCAGCCTCGATCGCATCCTGGTGTTCGACCGCGGTGAGATCGTCGAGCAGGGCACGCATGCCGTGCTCGCGGGCAAGCCGGGCGGCATCTATCGCGGCCTGTTCGAGCGCCAGGTGGTGGAGCTCGGACATATCGCAGCGGCGGAATGAGGCGCGCGGCGGCGGGCAAATGGCCCAAAGCCGTGTCGCCAAGGATGGACTGACATGAAAGACCTGACAAACGGCTCCATCGTGAGACACATCCTGGCCATGGCACCGCCGATCATGGTCGGGATGATCACGATCATGATCTGCCAACTGGTCGATCTCTACTTCGTATCGGGATTGGGCGATGCGGCGGTCGCCGGTGTCGCCGCGGCCGGCAACGCTGGCTTTCTCGTCAACGCCCTGATGCAGGTGCTCGGCGTCGGTACGGTGGCGCTGATCGCGCATGCCGTGGGGCGCAAGGATCGGGCGGACGCCAATCTGATCTTCAACCAGGCGGTCGCGCTGTCAGTGCTGTTCGGGTTGTTGACCTTGATCGCAGGCTTGGCATTGTCGCGCCCCTATATGCGCGCGGTCGCGGCCGACGACGCCACGGTCGAGGCCGGTACCATCTATCTGCTCTGGTTCATGCCGGCGCTGGCGTTGCAATTCGCGACGCAGGTGATGGCGTCGGCGTTGCGGGCGACCGGCATCGTGCGGCCGAGCATGCTGGTGCAGGCGCTTTCCGTGATCATCAATATCGCGCTGGCGCCGGTGCTGATCGCGGGCTGGGGCACGGGCTACGCGCTCGGTGTTGCCGGAGCAGGCCTTGCCAGCTCGCTGGCGGTCTTCATCGGCGTGCTGATGCTGTTCGCCTACTTCCTCAAGCTGGAGCGTTATGTCGCCTTCCATCCCGCGCAATGGCGGCCGCGGCTTTCGCAGTGGAAGCGCATCCTCAATGTCGGCCTGCCCGCCGGCGGCGAGTTCGTGATGGTCTTCATCATCATGGGCGTCGGCTTTTACGTGCTGGGCGTTTTCGGCCCGGCGGCGCAGGCAGGATTTGGCATCGGAACGCGCCTCCTCGGCTTGATCCAGATGCCGGCGCTCGCCATCGCTCTTGCCGCAGGCCCGATCGCCGGCCAGAATTTCGGCGCCGGCAACGGCGCGCGCGTGCGGGAGACCTTCGTCAAGGCGGCGCTGATCGCGACCGCCGTGATGGTCGTGTTCCTGGTCCCCGCGCAACTGGTGCCGGGTCTGTTGCTTGCCGGCTTCTCGCAGGATCAGGAGACGATGGCAGTTGCCTCGCTCTTTCTGCGCATCGTCTCGCTCAACATGCTGGTGCAGGGGCTGATCTTCACTTGCTCGAGCATGTTTCAGGGGCTCGGCAACACCAAGCCGGTGTTGTGGACCTCGGCCGTGCGGGTCCTCACCTACTCCCTGCCGTCGATCTGGCTCTCGACCTGGCCGGGCTTCCGGATGGAGCATGTTTGGTACTTGTCGATCGCGACAGTCGGGCTCCAAGCCGCCCTGAGCCTGTGGTTGCTGCGCCGCGAGTTCAACAAGCGCCTTACAATGTCGCCGCTGGGGAGGGGTCCGGAGCCGGAGCGCCCCCAACCCGCTGCGCCTCTGGTCCGCGAGCCTGCATAGCGACAGCTTGTCGATCTCCCCCGGCTTTCGGCCGGGGGCATGGCGCTGACGAAAAGGACGCCGAGCTAGAGCGCGCCGACGCTGTTCCAGACGAGCGTCAGGCCCGACACGAACAACAGGCCGAGCACGACATCGCCGAAATGCTTGTCGTTGAGGGCATGATAAACCCGGGCGCCTGCCCAGGCACCGATCAGCGTACCGGGAAAGGCGATCAGCGCGAGCCAGATCACTTTGAACTCGACCAGGCCCGATGCGGTCTGCAGCACCAGCGCAGTGGCGAGCACGGTGAAATTGAAGAGCTGAAAGATGCCGCGGCGCTCGTGCTTGTTCCAGCCGCGGATGTTGGCCCACAGGATCGGCAGCGGCCCGGACAATCCGGCGAGGCCACCGAGAATGCCGCCGGCAAAGCCGATCGCACCATCGGCGATCCGGCCGCCGAACTTGATCGCGAGCGGCCTCTTGTTCAGATACAGCGCGCTCGAAAAGATCAGGATCAACACGCCGACGCTCAGCTTGAACACTTTCGGATCGGCCGAGGCGATCATCATCGTTCCCAGAGGAACGCCGATCAGTCCACCGATCAGGAACGGCCACACCAGCGACAGGTCGAAGCTCTTCCACATCGAGGGCAGCGTCGAGGTCTGCGCGATCACCGAGCAGATCAGCACCAGGGGCACCGCGAGCGAAGGCGGCAGGACGTAGAGCCAGATGCCGAGCGCCATCAGCGCCGTGCCGAATCCGGCCAGCCCCGACACGAAGCCCCCGGCCAAGGCGCCGAGCAGCAGCAGTGCATAGGTGAGCGTTTCCAAACAGTTGTCCTTGTCGCAACGGAGATCCCAAACAGTTGACCGCCGTGGCCCGCATAGCACGCTTGCTGCCGTGCAGGTCAATCCGCGCTGCACGCAAGCGTGATCTGCGATGTCGGGCTTTTGCGGAAGACACGCCTACATGACGATCGTACTTCAATCCCAGGGGGCCTGCCAGACGCCACCATGCGCTTCAATCGGCCCAGTCCCGAATGAGACAATGGAGAATGACCATGACCCGCACGAACATCGCCGTTGCGGTCGCGCTGTTGTCGAGTGCGGCCTTGATGCCGACAATGGCGCAGGCGCAGTTTTCGGAGCCTGCGGCCTATCAAGCCGCCCATCCCGATCGTGACGTGCTGAATGGCGGCCAGCTCACGCCTGCGGCGCGCGCCGCGCTGGGTGAGCAGAGTAGTCCGCGTGATGCCTATGCATCGCAGGGCTATCCGTCACCGGCTGCACCTGTCGTTCGCTCGCGCCACCGCCGTCATCGATAGAATTCCTTAGACGATCTGCCTGGCGTCGACAGGCTTGTGCAGCGCGCCGACCAGGATGCGCAGCGCCTCCGTCAATTCCGATCGGTTACGCGCCGCACCCAGCGACACTCGCGCTGCATGTGGCGCTGTCCCGTCCACGGTGAAGGCATCGCCGGCCACCACCGCCAGTCCGTTTCGCAGCAGATGTGCTGCGACATCGGGACGGCCTTCCGGCAAGCGCAGCCAAAGATGATGGGCTGCAGGCTTGGCCAGGAACTGAAATCCCTTTAATGCGCGTTGCGCCAACTGCTGGCGGCCGACTGCCTCGCTGCGGATGGCGGCGATGATGCGATCGGCGATGCCGGTCTCGATCCAATGCGTCACCAGCGCGACCATCAGCGGCGCCGGCATCTGCACCGTCGCCTGCAAATGGCTGCGCATCGTCTGCTGTGCAGCGTTGTCGGGCGCCAGCAGATAGGCGACGCGCAAGGCGGGTGCGATACATTTTGACAGCGTGGTTGCGAGATAAGTCCGCTCCGGAATGAGGCTCGCGATCGGCGTTGCCGAGCGGTCGAGCAGCCCGTAGGCGTCGTCCTCGATCAGCCGCGTGTCGGCGTCGCGGATGATCTTTGCGATCGCCTCGCGCCGTGCCGCGGACAATGTCGCCGTGGTCGGATTATGCAGCGTCGGAATGAGATAGACGGCCTTCGGCTGGTGCGCGCGGCAAGCCGCTGCGAGTGCATCGGGCAGGATGCCGCCATCGTCCATGGCGACGCTGACGAGCTTGACGCCGAGCCGCGCGGCGGCGGCCTTGATGCCGGGGAAGGTGAGGGCCTCCGTCAGTACAACATCACCAGGCCGGGCAAGGTGAGCAAGCAGGTTGAACAGGACGGTCTGCGTGCCCGGATAGATCACGAGCCTGTCGGCATGCGCATGCGGGACGCGCGATCGTATCCAGCGCGCCGCGACCTCGCGCTCATGCGCGCTGCCGCCGGGGGGCTGGTAGTTGAGATGCGCCGTCAGGCCCGATTGCGAGCGGATGGCTTCCATGCCGGCAATGATGCGCTCGTCGAGGTGCGCTTCCAGCGGATGCGGCGGTACGTTCATCGAAAGATCAATCGCGACCGGATGCGGGAGGTCCACCGCGCGCCGCGCGCTGGTCTCCGACACGAACGAGCCCTGTCCGACGCGCGCCTCCATGATGCCGCGGCGCCGGGCTTCGGTGTAGGCGCGCGTAACCGTGGTGAGGTCGATGCCGAGCGCCTTTGCGAGCGCGCGTTGCGTCGGCAATTGCTGGCCGCGCACCAGCCGGCCGGCGGCGATGTCGGCCTCCATGGCCTCGACGATGCGCTGGTACCGCGGGCCCGAGAGCTCCGAGATTGTAGGGGTCCAATCCATGCAATTTAGGCCGATATCCTTTGAATGTATGGATACAAGATATTATTGTATGGATCGTCGAGAAGGAAGAGGTGTGGTCATGGCGACGGTCTCTCTGGCAAAGGCGATGTGGCGCGGCTTCTGCGGCAAGTGTCCGAACTGCGGGGAAGGGCACATGTTCGGCCGCTTCCTGAAAGTGGCCAACACCTGCGAGCATTGCGGCGAGGAACTTTTCCACCAGCGCGCGGACGACTTTCCGGCCTATCTCGTGATGGTCGTGGTCGGCCATCTCGTGGTGCCGGCGATCCTCGCGATCGAGACCGCCTACGCGCCACCGGAGTGGCTGCAACTCGCGGTGTGGCTGCCGGTGACGCTGTTCGCCTCGCTCGCATTGCTGCAACCGACCAAGGGCGCCATCGTCGGGCTGCAATGGCAGCTCGGCATGCATGGTTTCGAGCCGAGCAAGCTGCGGCGCGAGGCCGATGAACTCGCGCCGGCGCTGGTGAAGGCGGACACGCGCACGGCTTAAGCGACGTTTACATCCCGCACTCGGCCGCTACACTCCATCGTAGGAACAAGAACGATGGAAACGCCGATGGCCGCACGCGCGAAGACCTTTCTGCTCTGTCATGGCGCATGGTCCGGCGGATGGGCCTGGAAGAAGATGCATCCGCTGATGGCGCAGGCCGGCCACCGCTTGGTGGCGCCGACCTATACGGGCCTCGGCGAGCGCGCGCATCTGGCAAGCCCGTCGATCGATCTCGAGACGCATATCCAGGACGTCCTCAACGTCATCGCCTTCGAGGATTTGAACGACATCGTTCTGCTCGGCCACAGCTATGGCGGCATGGTCGCGACCGGCGTCGCCGACCGCGCGCGTGAGCGCGTGACGCAGCTGATCTATCTCGACGCCTTCGTGCCGCGTGACGGCCAGTCGCTGTTCGATCTCAATGAGGGCGGGCGCGAGCCGATGCGCAAGGCAGCAAGCTCCGGCGACGGCTATCGCATCCCGCCAAACCCGCCGCCACCAGATACGCCGCAGGCCGATCTCGACTGGCTCAATGCGCGCCGCGTTCCGATGCCGATCAAATGCTTCGAGACGCGATTGAGGCTTGCGCATGGCGAGGCGACAGTGCCGCGCAGTTACATCTATTGCACCCGCATCCCGCCGGGCGACGTGTTCGGGCAATTCGCCAAGCGGACGAAGAGCGAAGGCGGCTGGCGCTATGTCGAGCTCGATGCCAGCCACGCGCCGAACGTCACCGCGCCGGAGGCGCTGATGGCGGTGTTGGAGAAGATCGTGGCCTAGCTCGTCATTCCGGGGCGCGATGAAGTCGCGAGCCCCGGAATGACACCTTTTGAATCGCTGCGAGCTCAGTCCAAATGGTGAGGGGCTCGCTGCGCTAGCATCGAGCCCCTCGTTGCAAGATATCAGCCGGCCTGTAAGCCGGGTTCTGTAGGGCACCGTCCGCTTGCGCGAACGATACGTGACGGCCATTCCTCTGGGACCATGTTCGCACATGACCTCGAGCAACCTACCCGGACGGCGGGCCTGACATCGCCCCGCGGCGTTATCGCTTTCGCGAACAGCCCGCTGCGCCGTCCCTATTCGGTTTTGCTCCCGGTGGGGTTTGCCATGCCGGCTCCGTTGCCGGATCCGCGGTGCGCTCTTACCGCACCTTTTCACCCTTACCTGCCTACGCAGCTTGCGCTGCTACGGCACGGCAGGCCCGAGGGCTTGTCGCGCCGAAGCCCAAAGGGCGAAGGCGGGCGGTTCGTTCTCTGTGGCACTTTCCCTGGGGTCGCCCCCGCCGGACGTTATCCGGCACCGCATGTCAAGGGAGCCCGGACTTTCCTCCCCGGCGGCCTTTCGGCACCTGCCGGAGCGGCCGTCCGGCCGACTGACCGATAACGCATGGAGCATTTGGGACGGTTCCGTCAAGCCGGTATCGCCGCGCGCGCTGCCCGCAAATAATTTATCCTGAAGATGTCGTTGGGCGCGTGCCCCGTTCGACTGCATGTCGGCGACCATGCCGAGCAACAGGAGTGAAGCGATGCAGTATCTGCTGATGATCTACCAGAACGAGGTCGAGTACGCGAAGAACGACGCAGCGACCACCCAGAAGATGCTGGCGGAGTATCAAGCCTTCACGCAAGGCATCATCCAGAACGGCAATTTCAAGGCCGGCGACCGCTTGCAGCCGACCACGACCGCGACCACGGTGCGCGTGCGCGACGGCAAGACGTTGACCACCGACGGTCCGTTTGCTGAGACGCGCGAGCAACTCGGCGGCTACTATCTGATCGAAGCCAAGGATCTCAACGCCGCGATCGAGATCGCGGCGCGGATTCCCAGCGCGCGGATCGGCTCGATCGAGGTGCGGCCGATCTGGGTCTACGACAAGTGACGGTGGAGCAGCGCGTCGGCGCATGAACCCTTCCGAGATCGATAAAATCTTCCGCGACGAGGCGGGGCGTGCACTTGCCACGCTGATCCGTCTCGTCGGCGATTTTGATCTCGCCGAGGATGCGCTCCAGGATGCCTTTGCCGTCGCGCTGAAACGCTGGCCGGCATGCGAGATCCCCGACAATCCGCGCGCCTGGCTGGTCAATGTCGCCAAGCACAAGGTAATCGACCGCATCCGCCGCCAGGCTGTCTTTCGCGGCAAGCAGCAGGCGCTGGTGCACGAGCTCGAGCTGAACGCGCAGGCGCCGGACGAACCGCCGGCAATGCTCGACGACGACATGCTCAGGCTGATCTTCATCTGCTGCCATCCGGCGTTCGCGGCCGAGGTCCAGGTCGCGTTGACGCTGCGCACCGTCTGCGGGCTGTCGACGGCGCAGGTCGCCCGCGCCTTCCTCGTCAGCGAGGAGGCGATGGCACAGCGCCTCGTCCGCGCCAAGCAGAAGATCCGCCTTGCGGGCATCCCCTATGAGGTGCCGGAGCGCGCCGCGCTGGCGCCGCGGCTCGACGGCGTGCTCGCGGTGATCTATCTCGTCTTCACCGAGGGCTATGTCGCAACGTCGGGCACGGACCTGATGCGGCCTGATCTCGCCGTCGAGGCCATCAGGCTCGGCCGCCTGCTGGACCGGTTGATGCCAGATCGCGCCGGCATCAAGGGCCTGCTGGCCTTGATGCTGCTGCACGACGCGCGGCGCGCGGGGCGGCAGACGCCGGCCGGCGACATCGTGCTGCTCGAAGAGCAGGACCGCGCGCTGTGGGACCGCGCGCAGATCGAGGATGGCCTGAGATTGGTGGAGGATGCGCTACGCCTGCCGGGCCGGCCGCAGCCCTATGCCGTGCAGGCGGCGATCGCGGCGCTGCATGCCCGCGCGAGCAGCTTCGTGGAGACCGACTGGCCGCAGATCGCGGGGCTCTACGAAGTGCTGCTGCGCATCAGTCCTTCGCCGGTAGTCGAACTGAACCATGCCGCAGCGGTGTCGATGGTCGACGGACCTTCACGCGCACTGGCTCTCGTCGATGCCATCGCCGGACGCGGCGGGCTCGACGGTTATGAGCTCATGCCTGCGGTGCGGGCGGATCTGTTGCGGCGGCTCGGCCGCAAGGCGGAGGCGCGCGAGGCCTATCGCGCGGCGACGGCGGCGACACAGCTGGAGCCCTTGCGGCGGCTGTATGCGCGGCGGGTGAGGGAGATGGGGTAGGGCCCTGGTGCCCCGGACGCAGCGCAGCGTCACTTCGACGATGCGCTGCAGAGCCGGGGCCCACCTCACGAACTGGGTCCCGGCTCTGCGCAGCAGCGCAAGAGCGCTGCAGCGCGTCCGGGACGCGAGAGAGAACTATGTCGCGGCCGTCACTTCGACGCGACCACCGTCGCCTCTGGCGGCAGGCTCGCGAGCAGCGCCTGCAATGTCGACAGCGTCGAATGGTCGGCGACGCCGTCCAGCCGCGCCGGGCGGAAATGGCGCTGGAAGGCGGTGACCACTTCCATGGTCGCGGCGTCGTATTTGCCGTTGAGCGGGACGCCATAGCCGTAGCGGGCGAGGGCCTGCTGCATGCTCAGCACCGCGTCGCTGATCGTGCCGAGCATCAGGCTCTCCCCGCGCACCACCGGCGCAGGCGTGACCCAGTGTCCGACGCCGGAATTAGCCAGCGAGTGCCACGGAAATTTCTCGCCGGGATCCTTCTTTCGCGCGGGCGCGACGTCGGAATGGCCGAGCACCCGGTGCGCCGGCACCTTGCGGCGGAGCATGATGCCGCGGCACAGCGCGATCACGGCGGCGATCTGGCGCAGCGGATATTCCGGATAACCCCAGTCGTGGCCGCGATTGATGATCTCGATGCCGATCGAGCAGGAATTGATGTCGTCCTCGCCGGCCCAGGAGGAGACCCCGGCGTGCCAGGCGCGCTTGGCTTCGGGCACGCATTGCACGATGCGGCCGTCCTCCAGCACGACATAATGCGCCGAGACTTCGGTTCCCGCGGTGCAGAGCCGCGCCAATGCACCCTCGACATCCGGCATGCCGGTGTAGTGCAGCACGATCATGTCGGGCTGCCGTCCCTTGTTGCGCTCCCCATGGTTTGGTGAGGGGATGATGTCGGAGACGGTCGAGGAATCCGGCTCGAACGTCCGCATGTTCGCTGCGGCCTTGGGAACCGGGAGGACGCGCTGACGCTTCGAATCAGATCCAGACGGCGTGGACGAACCGGACGACATGAACAGCTCGAGCAGGATGGAGAGTGGGGCAGGCCTTCTCTTTACTATTCCTTTACCCCCGCACCGCACGCAATCGCACGGCGCGGTTAACGCGTGCATTTTGTCCATGTGTGTGGATGAGGCATCACCACGCCGATACCTTTTCGACTTGTCGCGAGCCGATCAACGCTTTCTTAACGCTAAGCGCCGTTACTGAGAGATGAAGTGCCGACCCGCATCCGGAGGCGGCCAAAGCGTATTTTGGCTCGAAATCCCATGGCTGCCCGACAAATTCCACTGGGAACACTGGGTTTGCGGCCCGGGGCGACCGGGCTTGGTAACCATGCTGGAAGAGGGCTTGGTCGTGGAACCGCCGCGACGCGGAATCATTCGAGGCGTGATGGGCTTGTTCGTCCGCGATCCGGCATGGCCGGCGTCAGACAGGCTTGGCACATGAGCTCGGCTCCGCACATTCCCGTTCTCGGCCGCGAGGCTGTCGACCACCTCGCCCCGCGCGCGGGCGGTATTTACGTCGACGCCACCTTCGGTGCGGGCGGCTACAGCCGCGCCATCCTCGAGGTGCCGGGAACCCGGATCATTGCCATTGATCGCGACCGCACCGCGATCACCGGCGGTGCCGAGCTGGTCGAACGCTCCGCCGGCAGGCTGACGCTGGTCGAGGACCGGTTCTCCAACCTCGCCGAGATCTGCGCGGCGCAGGGCCTCGATGGGGTCGATGGCGTGGTGATGGATGTCGGCGTGTCCTCGATGCAGCTCGACCAGGCCGGCCGCGGCTTCTCCTTCCGTCTCGATGGGCCGCTGGACATGCGGATGGGGCAGTCGGGTCCCACCGCCGCGGACGTCGTCGCGCGTGCCTCCGAAGGCGACCTCGCCGACATCATCTATCTCTTCGGCGAGGAGCGGCATTCACGTCGCATCGCCCGCGCCATCGTCGCGGACCGGCAGGAGACGCCGTTCACGACCACGCGCGCGCTTGCCGATCTCGTCGGCAGGGTGGTGCGATCCAAGCCCGGCGACATTCACCCGGCGACGCGGACGTTCCAGGCGCTGCGCATCTTCATCAACGAAGAGCTGGAAGAGCTTCAGACCGCGCTCGCTGCGGCCGAGCGTGTGCTCAGGCCCGGCGGCCGCCTCGTCGTCGTCTCGTTCCATTCGCTGGAAGACCGCATCGTCAAGAATTTCCTCGGCGCGCGGTCCAGGACCGGAGGCGGTTCGCGTCATCTGCCGGAAGTCGCGCAGATCGCGCCGAGCTTCCAACTGCTGACGCGGCGGCCGGTCGTCGCGGGTCAGGACGAGGTCGCGCACAATCCACGCGCCCGTTCGGCAAAGCTGCGCGCCGCTGAGCGCACTGCGGCGCCGGCGCATGAGGATGATGAGCCATCGTCCTGGCCGAGGCTCTCCGACGTCATGAGGGGCGGCTAGCGCATGCGCTTCATCCACCTTCTCGTCATCGGTGCGCTGATCTTCGCAGCCGCCCATGTCTACCGCATCAAGATGGACTCCACCGCGCGCACCGAGAAGGTGCTGCGACTGCGTGCAGAGATCCGCGAGCAGCGCGATGCGATCGCCTCGCTGCGCGCCGAGTGGGCCAAGCTCGATGCACCCCACCGCCTGCAAGGACTGTCTGACCGGCATCTGTCGCTCAAGCCGGTCAATGGCACGCAATATGACTCGCTGAAGAACCTGCCGGAGCGTCCGCCGCGGATGTTCCGGCCCGGCGAGCCCGACCCGATCGGAGCCATGCTCAAGACCATCGAAGCCGCGAGCGATCCCGATAGCGTCACGGGCTCCGTGCCTCAGCCGGAGGACAGTCAATGAGCGCCCTTCCGGCCAAGCCCACGGCAAAGCCCACCGAGCCCTGGCGGCAGCGGTTGATCCGCAGCCTGCTTTACGGACGCAACGTCGATCGCGCCGCGAAGGCGCGGGCGCGCGTCGGCCTCGCCATGCTCGCCTTCGCCTCGGTTTACGCCCTGATCGGCGGCCGCCTCGTGATGTTCGCGATCGGCGCCGACGCGCATGGAGCCCGCCGCGCCGCGGCGCAGGAGGTGGTTGCGACCGCCCGGCCCGACATCGTCGACCGCAATGGCGCGATCCTCGCCACCGACGTCAAGGCGTCGAGCCTGTTCGGCGAGCCGCGGCGCATCATCGACAAGGATGAGGCGATCGAGCTTCTGACGGCGACCATCCCCGACCTCGACGAGGCCGAGGTGCGTGAGCGCCTGAAGACGCGCAAGGGCTTCGTCTGGCTCAAGCGCGAGGTCACGCCCGCGCAGCAGCAGGCCGTCCACAAGCTCGGCATTCCCGGCATCGGATTTCTGCGCGAGAACAAGCGCGTCTATCCGACCGGCAATGAGGTCGCCCATTTGATCGGCCTCGTCAACATCGACAACCAGGGCATTGCCGGCCTTGAAAAGTGGCTCGACAACCAGGGCCTCGCCGATCTCCATCGCGCCGGCTTCGCCACCGACAGGCTGCAAAAGCCGATCGAGCTCGCGGTTGACCTGCGCGTCGAGCACGCGCTGCGCGACGAACTATTGAAGGCGAAGGAAAAATTCCACGCCAAGGCCGCCTCCGGTCTCGTCTCCAACGTCAAGACCGGGGAGATCGTGGCGATGGTCTCGCTGCCCGATTTCGATCCCAACAATCCGAAGGAAGCGCACGACCCCGATCGCATCAACCGCCTGACCACCGGTGTCTACGAGATGGGGTCGACCTTCAAGGCGTTTACGCTGGCAATGGGACTCGATTCCGGGAAGATCAATCTGAACTCGATGTGGGACGCACGCGGGAACCTGCACTACGGCAAGTTCACCATCCACGACAGCCATCCGCTCGGGCGCTTCATCAACACCAAGGAAGTGTTCACCTACTCGTCCAACATCGGCGCGGCACGGATCGCGCTCAACCAGGGCGTCGAGGCGCACAAGGCGTTCCTCGCCAAGATGGGCCAGATGACGCGCCTGCGCACGGAATTGCCGGAGAGCGCAGCGCCGCTGCTGCCGCGGCGCTGGAGCGAGCTGAACACGGTCACCGCCGCGTTCGGCCAAGGTCTCTCGGTGGCACCACTGCAGGCGGTGATGGGCATCAACGCGCTGGTGAACGGCGGCTATCTGATTCCGCCGACCTTCATGAAACGCAGCGAAGCCGAAGCGGCGGCGATGGCCAAGCGCGTGATCAAGCCGGAGACCAGCGACAAGATGCGGTTCCTGATGCGGCTCAATGCCGAAGTTGGTTCGGCGAGAAAGGCAGATGTCAGGGGGTATTATGTTGGCGGCAAGACCGGCACGTCCGAGAAGGTCGTCAACGGGCGCTATGCCAAGAAGCGCGTGCTCAACTCCTTCACTGCCATCCTGCCCTGCGACGATCCCAAATATCACGTCCTGATCATGCTGGACGAGCCACAGGCGCTGCCCGAAACGCATGGTTTCATCACCTCGGGCTGGAACACGGTGCCGACCGGCGGCAAGGTGATCGAGCGGATCGCGCCGCTGCTGGGCATCGAGCCGCGGTTCGATCTGCCGCCTGCGGACCGCCTTATTCTTGCAGCATCCAGGACAACCCAGTAATCAACCGGGTGGGCCGTTGCCGCCAGTGAGTCGGGGCTTTTTCGAAGCTTCAGTCGTCCGGCGCGGCATGTCGACTGGAAGACCATGAAGCTGTGCGACCTCCTGGGCAATGATGCCGCAATCGAGCCCGCCGCCGCGGCGCTCGATGTGAGCGGCCTTGCGCTCGACAGCCGTCAGGTCAGGCCGGGCGATCTCTTCTTCGCACTTGCAGGCAGCAAGACCGACGGCGCGCGCTTCGTCGATGCAGCCGTCGCCGCAGGCGCGGTGGCCGTCGTCGGCGACCATGCGCCTGATGACATCAAGGTTCCGTTCATCGCGGTGGCCAATCCGCGCCGCGCGCTGGCGCTGGCCGCGGCAAGCTTCTTTCCGGCACAGCCCGCGACCATCACTGCCGTGACCGGCACCAGCGGCAAGACCTCCGTCGCAGCCTTCACGCGCCAGATCTGGGAACGGCTGGGATACGCCTCCGCCAGCATCGGCACCATCGGCCTGGTCTCGCCCAAGCGCACCGTCTACGGTTCGCTGACAACGCCCGATCCGATCGCGCTGCATCGGCAGATCGACGAGATTGCGCGCGAGGGCGTGACGCATCTCGCCTTCGAGGCGTCCTCGCACGGCCTCGACCAATACCGTCTCGACGGCGTGCGTGTCTCGGCCGGCGGCTTCACCAATCTCTCGCGCGACCACATGGACTACCATCCGACCGTCGCGCATTACCTCGGGGCGAAGCTCCGCCTCTTCCGCGAACTGGTCGCCCCTGGCGGCGCCGCGGTGATCTCGGCCGATCATGATTGCTCGGCGGAGGCCGTCGATGCAGCGAAGGCGCGCGGCCTGCGCGTGATGGCGGTCGGCCGCAGCGGAGACGGGGCCGGCGAGGGCATTCGTCTCGCGGACGCCAGTGTCGCGGGCTTTTCGCAATTGCTCGCGCTCGAGCATCGCGGCAAGCGCTATTCCGTCCGGCTCCCGCTGGTCGGCGAGTTCCAGATCGAGAACGCGCTGGTATCGGCCGGTCTTGCCATCGGCACCGGCAGCGACGCGGCCGATGTGCTTGCGTGCCTCGAACATCTCGAAGGCGCCAAGGGCCGGCTCGAGCGTGTCGGCGAGCGCAACGGCGCGCCGATCTTCGTCGACTATGCGCACAAGCCCGACGCGCTGGCGAAGGCGCTGCAGGCGCTGCGCCCTTATGCCAAGCGCAGGCTGGTTGTCGTGTTCGGCGCCGGCGGCGATCGCGATGCCGGCAAGCGTTCGATCATGGGCGAGATCGCGGCCGAGAACGCCGATGGTGTCATCATCACCGACGACAATCCGCGCAGCGAGAAGCCGGAAGCGATCCGCGCCGCGATCCTCGCCACGGCCAAGGGCGCCCGCGAAATCGGCGACCGCGCCGCGGCGATCCGCGCGGCGATCGAGGATTTGCAGGAGGGCGACGCGCTGCTCATCGCCGGCAAGGGCCACGAGACCGGGCAGATCGTCGGCGGCCAGACGCTGCCCTTCAGTGATCACGAGGCGGTCGCCGCCGCACTAGCATCGAGGATTGCATGAGCGCGCCGATTTGGACGGTTGCCGAGGTGGCGCGCGCGCTGGGTGTTGTCGGAACATTCCCGGATACGCCCATCGACTTCATCACCCAGGACAGCCGCCTGGTGAAGCCGGGCAGCTTGTTCGTCGCGCTGAGCGGCACGCCGAGCGGCGGCTTCGTCTCGGCCTTCGCCAGCGCGCGTGACGGCTGGGAGTTCGCGGACAAGGCGGAAGCCTCTGGTGCGGTCGCGATGATCGTGCCGCACGAGATCGCAGGCATCCGCATTCCCCAGATCGTCGTGAAGGACACGCTGATCGATGGCCTCTGGGGTCTCGCGCGCGCCGCACGCGCGCGCTTTCGCGGTCCGGTGATCGGGCTGACCGGCAGCGCCGGCAAGACCAGCACCAAGGAATTCCTGGCGGCTTATCCAAACGCTTATGCCAGCCCGTCGAGCTTCAACAATTTCTGGGGCGTGCCGCTGACGCTGTGCAATGCCCGGCCTGACGCCAGCCTCTGGGTCGTCGAGATGGGCATGAACCAGAAAGGCGAGATCGCGCGGCTCAGCGAGCTGACGCAGCCGACGGTCGCGCTCGTCGTCAACGTCCAGCCGGTGCATCTGGAAAAGCTGGGCTCGCTCGAAGCCATCAGGCGCGAGAAGGTGTCGATTGCGCTCGGCCTGCCCGAGGACGGCGTGCTGGTGCTGCCCGCGGGGCTCAAAGCATCGGAATGGAAGGGCAAGGTGGTGCGCTTCGGCGAGCATGCCGAGGTGCACGAGGTCGCGCATGCGCCGCATGGCGAGAGCTGGCAGGTCGTGGCCATGATCGGCAAGAAGGAGATCGCCTTCAGCCTGACGCCCGGCGCGCCGCACCGCGTGCAGAATGCGTTGGCTGCGCTCGCCGCGATCCGCGCGGTGAACCTCGATGCGGCCACGCTCGCGATCAAGCTCGACCGCGTCGGCATCATGACCGGCCGCGGCGTCGAGCAGGCGGTCGGCGGCGTCACCGTCATCGACGACAGTTTCAACGGCAATCCGGCCAGCGTCGCTGCCGCGCTGCAAAGCCTGCAGGCGCGCAACATGACCGGCGGCCGGCGGATTGCGGTGCTCGGCGATATGCTGGAGCTGGGCGCTGACGCACCGACCTACCACACCGCCCTTGCCAAGCATCTCGACGGCATCGACGGCGTCTATTGCGTCGGGCCTCTGATGCGCCACCTCTTCGACCTGCTGCCGGCGGGCAAGGCGCTCGGCTGGCATGATGATCCCGCCACGCTGAAGCCGAGCGAGGTTGCGGGCCTGCTGAAGGCAGGCGACGTCGTGGTTGTCAAGGGCAGCAAGAAGATGTTCTGGGTCAACAAGTTTGTGCCGGGTCTGGTGGCCGCCTTGCAGGCAAAGGCGTAAACTGCTTGGAAGGCATCGTTCCCGAATCCCATCCATTGCGGCGCGAAGCCGTTCGTTTCCCTGAGGTCGCGTCCGACCGATGATGAAGACCAGCGAATGCGCGTGAGACACGTCGAGCCTGGGAATAGACCAAGGCCGCCTGTACGAAGCGCCATAGGACCGTCTGAATGTTTTACTGGCTGATCGAGCTCTCCAACACAATTCCGGGCTTCGGTGCGTTTCGCACGTTCCTGAACGTCTTCCGCTACATCACCTTCCGCACCGGCGGCGCCGTCGTCACCGGCGCGCTGTTCGTGTTCCTGTTCGGGCCCTGGATCATCGATCATCTGCGTATCCGGCAGGGCAAGGGCCAGCCGATTCGCACCGACGGTCCGCAATCGCACCTCGCCAAGAAGGGCACGCCCACTATGGGCGGCTTGATGATCCTGTCCGGCCTCACCGTCGGCACCGTGCTGTGGGCCAACCCGCTCAACCCCTATGTCTGGATCGTGCTGGCGGTGACGCTCGGCTTCGGCTTCGTCGGTTTCTATGACGACTACCTCAAGGTGACCAAGCAGACCACGACCGGGTTCGGCAGCAAGCTTCGCCTGCTGATCGAGGCGGTGATCGCGCTGGTCGCCTGCTACGCCCTGGTGCGGCTGAACCGCGATCCCGCCTCGACCGCGCTGACGGTTCCATTCCTGAAGGACACGGTACTGCATTTCGGCTGGTTCTTCGTCGTCTTTGGCGCCTTCGTCATCGTCGGCGCCGGCAATGCCGTGAACCTCACCGATGGCCTCGACGGCCTCGCCATCGTCCCCGTGATGATCGCCACCGCGAGCTTTGCGATGATCGCCTATCTCGCCGGCAACGCGGTCTTCGCCGAATATCTCCAGATCAAATATGTCGCGGGCACCGGCGAGCTCGCGGTGCTCTGCGGTGCACTCTTGGGCGCAGGCCTCGGCTTCCTCTGGTTCAACGCGCCGCCGGCCTCGATCTTCATGGGCGATACCGGCTCGCTCGCGCTCGGCGGAATGCTCGGCGCCATCGCGGTCGCGGTGAAGCACGAGATCGTGCTCGCGGTCATCGGCGGCCTGTTCGTGCTGGAGGCGGTCTCCGTCATCGTGCAGGTGGTGTCGTTCAAGCTCACGGGCAAGCGCATCTTCCGCATGGCGCCGATCCATCACCATTTCGAGCAGCTCGGCTGGACCGAGCCGCAGATCGTAATCCGCTTCTGGATCATCTCGGTGATGCTGGCGCTTGCCGGCCTGTCGACGCTGAAGCTGCGGTGATCGATCGATGATCCCCGTCACGTCCTTCGCCGGCAAAACCGTCGCGGTGTTCGGTCTCGGCGGCTCGGGCCTCGCCTCCTGCCACGCGCTCAAAGCCGGTGGCGCCGAGGTGATCGCGGCCGACGATAATGCTGACAACGTCACCAAGGCCGCGCAGGCCGGTTTCATCACCGCGGATTTGCGCAATCTCACCTGGACGAATTTCGCCGCCCTCGTGCTCGCGCCCGGCGTGCCGCTGACCCATCCGATGCCGCATTGGAGCGTGCTGAAGGCGCGCGAAGCGGGGGTCGAAGTAATCGGCGACATCGAGCTGTTCTGTCGCGAGCGGCGCCGCCACGCACCGGATGCGCCATTCGTCGCCATCACCGGCACCAACGGCAAGTCGACCACGACGGCCCTGATCGCGCACCTGACCAAGGTCGCCGGCTACGACACCCAGATGGGCGGTAACATCGGCACCGCGATCCTGTCGCTGGAGCCGCCGCGCATGGGCCGCGTCCACGTCATCGAGATGTCGTCCTATCAGATCGATCTCACCCCCTCGCTCGATCCCTCCGTCGGCATTTTGCTCAACGTCAGCGAAGATCACATCGACCGCCATGGCACGATCGCGCACTACGCCGCGGTGAAGGAGCGGCTCGTCGCCGGCGTGCAGGCGGGCGGCACCGCGATCGTCGGCGTCGACGACGGGTTTTGCCGCGACATCGCGGATCGGCTCGACCGTGCCGGCAAGAACGTGGATCGCATCTCGGTGAAGAATCCGCTGGCGAGCGGCATTCATGTCGAGCATGGCAATATCGTGCGTGCATCGGGTGGGGCCCGCACCGAAGTCGCCGAACTCGCTGGCATCGGATCATTGCGCGGCCTGCACAACGCTCAGAACGCGGCGGCGGCATCTGCCGCGGCGCTGGCGCTGGGCATCAGCCTCGATGTGCTCCAGAGCGGCCTGCGCAGCTTTCCAGGCCTTGCGCACCGCATGGAGCAGGTCGGACGCCGCGGCAACGTGCTGTTCGTCAACGATTCCAAAGGCACCAACGCGGACGCCACCGCGCACGCGCTGTCGTCCTTTTCGGACATCTTCTGGATCGCCGGCGGCAAGCCGAAGGCGGGCGGCATCACTGGCCTGACCGGCTTCTTCCCACGCATCCGCAAGGCCTATCTGATCGGCGAGGCCGCGCAGGAATTTTCGGGTACGCTGGGCACGCAGGTGGCGCACGAGATCAGCCAGACCCTCGATGTCGCCGTCGATCACGCTGCACGCGATGCGGAAGCCGCGGGCCTCACCGATGCCGTCGTGCTGCTGTCGCCCGCCTGCGCCTCCTTCGACCAGTACCGCAACTTCGAAATCCGCGGCACCAAGTTCCGCGAGCTGGTGCAGGCGTTGCCGGGCGTGAAACCGGTGGTGTGACGCCCTCTCGTGTCCCGGACGCGCGTAGCGCGAGCCGGGATCCAGAAGCCGCGGTGGGCCCCGGCTCTGCAGCGCACCGCAAGAGCGCTGCGCTGCGTCCGGGGCACGAGACTCTTGAAAACTTGAACGATTCATTAACCCTGCGGTAACCAACCTCGGCGACCAATGGACGGACCTCTGTCCGAAAGCGGCCGCCCATGCTCTCCCGTGAAGAACGCACCCCCTTTTCCGAATGGTGGTGGACCGTCGACAAGCCGCTGATGGGCGCCATCCTGGGGCTGATGCTGACCGGCGTGATCCTGTCGCTGGCGGCGAGCCCGCCGGTTGCGACCCGGATCGGGCTCGATCCCTTCCATTTCTTCAGCCGCCATGTGCTGTTCTTGTTGCCGTCCTGCATCGTGCTGCTCGGGGTCTCCTTCCTGTCGCCGCGCGCGATCCGCCGCTCGGCCCTGATCATCTTCGCAGCGAGCATCATCCTGATCGTGCTCACTCTCGCCATCGGCCCGGAGGTGAAGGGCTCGCGGCGCTGGATCACGCTGCTCGGCGTCAACATCCAGGCCTCCGAAATCGCAAAACCGTCCTTCGTCGTTATCGCCGCCTGGCTGTTCGCGGAATCGACCAAGCGGCCGGAGATGCCGGCGACCTCGATGGCCGTGGCGCTGCTCCTGATGCTGGTGGCCCTGCTGGTGATGGAGCCGGACTTCGGCCAGACCATGCTGATCCTGATGGTGTGGGGCTCGCTGTTCTTCATCGCGGGCATGCGCATGATCTGGGTGTTCGGTCTCGCAGGCCTCGGCGCGGCCGGCCTGTTCAGCGCCTATCTGTTCGTTCCGCACGTCGCAGGCCGCATCAAGCGCTTCATGAACCCGGCCTCGGGCGACACCTTCCAGGTCGATACTGCCATGGAGGCCTTCTACAATGGCGGCTGGTTTGGCCTCGGACCGGGCGAGGGAATTGCAAAACGCAGCCTGCCGGACAGCCATACCGACTTCGTGTTCGCGGTCGCGGCCGAAGAGTTCGGCATCATCCTGTGCCTGGCCATGCTGGCGCTGTTCACCTTCGTCGTGATGCGCACGCTGTCGCGCGCCTATGCCAATGAGGACATGTTCTCGCGCTTCGCCGCCTCCGGCCTTGCGATCCTGTTCGGCGTGCAGGCGGCGATCAACATGTCTGTCAACCTCCAGCTCATCCCCGCCAAGGGCATGACGCTGCCGTTCATTTCCTATGGTGGCTCCTCGATCGTGTCGTTGGCCTATGGCGTTGGCATGATGCTGGCCCTGACGCGGCTGCGCCCGCGCACGGAGGTCGAGGCGAGCGGCCACGCCGAGGCGATGCGCAGTTACGCGTGAGATGTCTCGTGTCCCGGACAAGCGCAGCGAAGCGGAGCGCAGAGCCGGGACCCAGAATGCCGCAATCTTGGGCCCCGGTTCAGCAGCCACGCTGTGAACGACAGCGCGCTGCGCTGCGCCCGGGGCACGCACGGTGGAGCCGGCTCGCAATGCCGAGCAAGTCCCTGTAGAACCCCACGTCATGGACACGTCCCCCTTGATTCTTCTCGCCGCGGGCGGCACCGGCGGCCATCTGTTTCCGGCCGAGGCGCTTGGCGTCGAATTGATCCGGCGCGGCTTTCGCGTCCGCCTCGTCACCGACGAGCGCGCGCTGCGCTATAGCGGACTATTCAGCAAGGACATGATCGACGTCGTCAGGAGCGAGACTGCGCGCGGCCGCAATCCGCTCCAGCTTGCCTATGCCGGCCTCACGCTCGCCGCCGGCACGCTCTCGGCCTACGTCCTGATCAGGCGGTTGAAGCCTGTGGCCGTCGTCGGCTTCGGCGGCTATCCGACGCTGCCGCCGCTGGTCGCGGCGAAATTCGCCGGCGTGCCCGGGATTATTCACGACGCCAATGCCGTGCTCGGGCGCGCCAACCGGTTCCTGTCGAGCCGCGTCCGCGCCATCGCGACGTCCTTGCCCGGCGTGCTCGACCGCGATCCGGCGCTGGCGGCGAAGACC
The DNA here is from genome assembly GCF_000296215.2 of Bradyrhizobium sp. CCGE-LA001. Taxonomy (NCBI): domain Bacteria; kingdom Pseudomonadati; phylum Pseudomonadota; class Alphaproteobacteria; order Hyphomicrobiales; family Nitrobacteraceae; genus Bradyrhizobium; species Bradyrhizobium sp. CCGE-LA001. The sequence continues at coordinate 2,094,810 of NZ_CP013949.1, forward strand.
ACGACCGTCGGCACGCCGATGCGGCCGGCGATCCTCGCAGCCGCTGCGGTGAATTACGTTGCACCCGACGCGAACGGTCCGCTGCGGCTGCTCGTGGTCGGCGGCAGCCAGGGCGCGCGCATCATGGCCGACATCGTGCCCGGCGCGATCGAGCGGCTCGAGCCGGCGCTATGGGGCCGCCTCATCCTCACCCAGCAGGTGCGCGAGGAGGACATGAGCCGCGTGCGCGCGGTCTATGACAAGCTCAAGATCAAGGCCGAGCTCGCACCCTTCTTCACGGATTTGCCGGCGCGGCTCGCCTCCAATCATCTCGTGGTGTCGCGCTCCGGCGCGGGCACCGTCGCCGAGCTCGCCGCGATCGGCCGGCCCTCGATCCTGGTGCCGCTGCCCGGCTCGATCGATCAGGACCAGTTCGCCAATGCAGGCGTGCTGGCCAAGGTCGACGGCGCCATCCGCGTCCCGCAGACCGAGTTCACCTCCGATCGTCTCGCCTCGGAAATCTCCGCATTCGCCGCCGAGCCCGCGCGCCTCGCCCGCATGGCCGAAGCCGCCCGCGGCGCCGGCCGGCTCGATGCGGCCGAGCGGCTGGCCGATCTCGTGGTGAAAGTCGCGGGAATCTGACGGCTGTTCCGCCCCAGATGGCCAAAAAAGCCCCTTGTCATGCCCCACGAAAGGGGGGCATCCAGTATCCGACGCAGCTGATTTGAATCTCTGGCGTCGCGGAGTACTGGATCGTCCGCCGTCGCGGACGATGACCCCGAGGAAACCACATGAGACTGCCGCGCGAGATCGGACCCATCCACTTCGTCGGGATCGGCGGGATCGGCATGAGCGGCATCGCCGAGGTGCTGGTCAATCTCGGCTATGCCGTGCAGGGCTCGGACGCCTCCGACAATTACAATCTCGACCGTCTGCGCAAGAAGGGTGCGAAGGTCTCGGTCGGCCACAAGGCGGAGAACGTCGATGGCGCCGAAGTCGTCGTCGTCTCCACCGCGATCAAGCGCGACAATCCGGAATTGATGGCGGCGCGCGAGCGCCGCATTCCCGTGGTGCGGCGGGCCGAGATGCTGGCCGAGCTGATGCGGCTGAAGAGCTGCGTCGCCATCGCCGGCACCCACGGCAAGACCACGACCACCACGATGGTCGCAACGCTGCTCGATGCCGGCGGCCTCGACCCGACCGTCATCAATGGCGGTATCATCAACGCCTACGGCTCCAACGCGCGGCTGGGAGCCGGCGACTGGATGGTGGTGGAGGCCGACGAGAGCGACGGCACGTTCCTGAAGCTGCCGACCGATGTCGCGATCGTCACCAATGTCGATCCCGAGCATCTCGATCACTTCAAGACCTTCGACGCCGTGCAGGACGCGTTCTGCCATTTCGTCGAGAACCTGCCGTTCTACGGCTTCGCCGTGATGTGCATCGATCATCCCGTTGTGCAGAGCCTCGTCGGCAGGATCGAGGATCGGCGCATCATCACCTACGGCGAGAACCCGCAGGCCGATGCGCGGCTGGTCGATCTCACCGCGGGCGGCGGCGGCTCGAAGTTCAAGGTGGTGATCCGAGACCGCAAGAGCGGAGCCGTGCACGAGATCGCCGACCTCGCGCTGCCGATGCCGGGCCGGCACAACGCCTCGAACGCGACGGCGGCGATCGCGGTCGCGCACGAGCTCGGCGTGTCGGACGAGGCGATCCGAAAAGCGATGGCCGGCTTCGGCGGCGTCAAGCGGCGCTTCACCAAGACTGGCGAATGGAACGGCGTCACCGTGATCGACGATTACGGTCATCATCCCGTCGAGATCGCCGCGGTGCTGAAGGCGGCGCGCGATTCCTATACCGGCAAGGTGATCGCCGTGGTGCAGCCGCACCGCTACACCCGCCTGCAATCGCTGTTCGAGGAGTTCTGCACCTGCTTCAACGATGCCGACGCGGTGGTGGTCGCCGACGTCTATGCCGCCGGCGAAGCGCCGATCGAGGGCATCGATCGCGATCATTTCGTCATGGGTCTGCGCGCCCATGGCCACCGTGAGGTGATCCCGCTGCCGGCAGCCTCGGAGCTTGCGGGCATCGTCCAGGGGGTGGCAAAGCCGGGCGATCTCGTCGTGTGCTTGGGGGCCGGCAACATCACGCAATGGGCGTACGCCTTGCCGGATCAATTGAAGGCGCTGGGGTAGGGCGGTGGGTTTTCCCGACATCACGCCTGACCTCAAAGCCGCGATGCCCGAGCTTCGCGGCCGGCTGCTCGCCAACCAGTCGCTGGCCGAGCTCACCTGGTTTCGCGTCGGCGGCCCGGCGCAGGTGCTGTTCACGCCCGCGGACGAGGACGATCTCGCCTATTTCCTCGCGCATCTTGCGCCCGACATCCCGGTCTACGTCGTCGGCGTCGGCTCCAACCTCATCGTGCGCGACGGCGGGATTGCAGGCGTGGTGATCCGCCTTGCGCCGCGCGCCTTCGGCGAGGCGACCGCGAACGGTGATGTGGTCACTGCCGGCGCGGCGGCGCTCGACAAGCGCGTGGCGGAAGTTGCGGCCGCCGCCAATATCGGCGGGCTCGAATTCTACTTCGGCATTCCCGGCACGATCGGCGGCGCGCTGCGCATGAATGCGGGCGCCAATGGCGGTGAGACCAAGGACGTGCTGATCGAGGCGCGGGGCGTCGGGCGCGACGGCAGCAAGCACGTCTTCTCCAACGCCGACATGAAGTTCGTCTACCGCAATAGCGGCGTCGATCCCTCCATCATCTTCACCTCCGCGCGCTTTCGCGGCGAGATCCGGGACGCGGACGCGATCCGCGCGCGGATGGCGGAGGTTCAGAGCCACCGCGAGACCGCCCAGCCGATCCGCGAGAAGACCGGCGGCTCGACCTTCAAGAATCCGCCCGGCCATTCCGCCTGGAAGCTGGTCGACGCCGCCGGCTGCCGCGGCCTGCGCATCGGCGGCGCGCAGGTCTCGGAAATGCACTGCAATTTCCTGATCAACACGGGCGATGCTACCGCGCACGACATCGAGATGCTGGGCGAGACCGTGCGCGAGCGCGTGAAGGCGAATTCCGGAATTGAGCTACACTGGGAAATCAAGCGGATCGGGGTTTCATGATTCCCGTCATTCCGGAATGCGCCGATAGGCGCAGGCTTGGAATCCATAACCCCAGGCTGTGGTTATGGATTCTCAGATGCGCAATTGCGCATCGCAGCTCGCGACTTCGTCGCGCCCCGGAATGACGAACGAGAGAGATTGCGGACTATGAACATGCGCATCACCATCCTCTTCGGCGGCTCCAACCGGGAACGTCTGGTTTCCGTCGCCTCGGCTCAGGCGCTGCATCAGGCACTGCCCGAGGCCGATCTGTGGTGGTGGGACGTCGAGGACAAGGTGCATGTGGTGCAGTCGAAGCAACTGCTCGACCATGCCCGTCCGTTCGAGGACGAGTTCAAGCCAGGTACGCGTGGCATTCCGCTGGAGCAGGCACTCGACCAAGCCAAGGCGGAAGGCCGCGTGCTGGTGCTCGGCCTGCATGGCGGGCGCGCCGAGAACGGCGAATTGCAGGTGATGTGCGAGGTCCGCGGGGTGCCGTTCACCGGCTCCGGCTCGGCATCCTCGCATCTTGCCTTTGACAAAATCGCGGCCAAGCATTTTGCCGCCCTCGGCGGCGTGACACCGCCGGAAAATGTTGCGCTCGACAAGATCGACGAAGCCTTCGCCGAGTATGGCAGGCTGATCGCAAAGCCGGCGCGCGACGGATCGAGCTACGGCCTCATCTTCGTCAATGCCAAGCAGGATCTCGTCGCCGTGCGCAATGCCGCCAAGCACGAGGAGTACGTGATCGAGCCCTACATCGCCGGCGTCGAGGCGACCTGCGGCGTGCTGGAGCGCACCGACGGCTCGATCATCGCGCTGCCGCCGATCGAGATCATTCCCGGCGAGGGCAATTTCGACTACGCCGCAAAATATCTCCTGAAGTCGACCCAGGAGATCTGCCCCGGCCGCTTTGCGCCCGAGATCACGGCCGCGCTGAAGCAGCAGGCGATCGCGGCGCACCGCGCGATGTCCTGCACCGGCTATTCGCGGTCCGACTTCATTGTCTCGGACAAGGGCCTCGTCTATCTCGAAACCAACACGCTCCCCGGATTGACGAAGTCGTCGCTCTACCCAAAGGCGCTGAAGGCCGAAGGCATCGCGTTCGTCGACTTCCTGCGCGGTCTGATCGAGCTCGCCGAGCGGCGGGTGCGGAAATAATTAGGACTGGTTAACGGCCGGACGGCCGAAATGGCCCGGTTTGGGCACCAAAACCGGTAAAATGCCGGACATCGCGGCCTAAATGCCAGATTTCGCCGGGCAAAAAGCATCCCGCGTTAACGAATTTTACCTTTTGTTTACCAGGACGTCCGAAGGTTAACGCTGGCGGCGCATATGGCGTTTTGGCTGCCGGCGCGTGAGCTGTTTGCGGTGATGTCACCGCCAGCGAGCGTTTTGCAGGGGAGAGGCTTCATCTGCTGAAGACCAGCACCCGGCCCGGCAAGTCCCAGACGTCATGTTCGCCAGGTCCCGCGCGGTGTCGCGGACAAACTGTTGACGAGCTCGTGCAATGGATGGTGCAGGAAGCCTCACCCGGTCGTTTCTGAGATCGCTGAGGCCCCAAGCTGACCTGAAGGCGGCCGCTATCGGAGCGGTCGTGCTTCTGCGCGAGTGGATGCAGGACAAGCGCATCGAGGCGCGGGCCGCTGCCAACGATAAGATCAAGACCAGGGCCAAGGCGAAAGCCGTCATCGAGCGCGAGCCGCCGCCGCGCATGGTCGCGCTGGTCGAGCGCTATCTGCCGCACCGGGTCGGACTCAGCATGACCGTGCTGCTGCTGATCGGAAGCTGCGGCTTCGGCATCGTCAAGGGCGGCCATCTCCAGGATTTCATCACCGCGGTCAGCGATGCCCGCAACGCGCTGGCCAATTCGGCCGGCTTCCGCATCACCTCCGTCGTGATCAACGGCCGCAAGCAGCTGACCCAGGACGAGATCCTCGCCATCGGCGGCGTCAGCGGCCGCTCCTCGCTGCTGTTCCTCGACGCCGAGGCGGTTCGCGACAAGCTCAAGGCCAATCCCTGGATCGCCGATGCGACCGTGCTTAAGCTCTATCCGGGCCAGCTCATGATCGAGCTCACCGAGCGCAAGGCGTTCGCGCTGTGGCAGGAGGCTGGCCGGCTCTCCGTCATCGCCGACGACGGCGCCGTGCTCGAACCCTACGTCTCGCGCCGCTTCCTGTCGCTGCCGCTCGTGGTCGGCAAGGGCGCCGACACGCAGGCGCGCGATTTCCTCGCACTGCTGGCGCGCTATCCGCAGGTCAATTCGGTGACCAAGGCCGCGGTTTATGTCGGCGAGCGGCGCTGGAACCTGAGGCTCAAGGACGGGCTCGACATCCGCCTGCCGGAGCAGGACGTCGGCAACGCGCTTGCGATGCTGTCCAAGCTCGACAAGGAGGAAAGGCTGTTCTCCCGCGACATCGTCGCCGTCGACATGCGCCTGCCCGATCGCTTCGTGGTGCAGCTGTCCGAGGACGCCGCCAAGGCGCGCGAAGAGCAGTTCAAGGACAAGAAGAAAAAGAAGGCCGGGGATTCCGCATGACCGGTCTCGATCGCACCCAGACCCCGAAGACGCGCCCGATGCCGCACAAGCGCGGCGGCCTCGTCGCCTGCCTCGATATCGGCACCAGCAAGATCGCCTGCATGATCGCGCGGCTGAAGCCGTCGCCGCCGAGCGATGCGCTGCGCGGCCGCACTCACGCGGTGGAATTGATCGGTTACAGCCAGATCCAGTCGCGCGGCATGAAGGCCGGCGCGGTGATCGATCTCGGTGAATGCGAGCAGGCGGTGCGCCAGGCCGTCGGGCTCGCGGAGAAGATGGCCAAGGTTCGCGTCGAGTCCGTGCTGCTGTCGGTCTCCGGCGGCCGGCTGGCTGGCCAACTGGTCGAAGCCGCTGCCGACATCCGCGGCGGCGCCGTCACGCCCGCCGACGTCAGCCGCGTCACCTCCACGGGCATGCGCCACGCCACCGGCGAAGGCCGCACCGTGCTGCACGCGCTGCCGGTCGGCTACACGCTCGATGGCGTCAAGGGCATCCGCGATCCCCGCGGCATGGTCGCACACCAGTTCGGCGTCGACATGAACGTCGTCACCTGCGAAGCCACTGTGGCGCGGAACCTGATGCTGGCGGTCGAACGCTGCCACATCAATGTCGAAGCCATGGCAGCGAGCCCTTACGTGGCCGGCCTCTCGGTGCTGACCGACGACGAGGCCGATCTCGGCGCCGCGGTCGTCGAGATGGGCGCCGGCACCACCACGATAGCCGTTTATTCAGGCGGCCGTTTCGTGCATGCGGCGGGTTTTGCGGTCGGCGGGCAACACATCACGATGGATCTTGCGCGCGGACTCTCCGCGACCATTGCCGATGCCGAGCGAATCAAGACGTTATACGGCACCGTCATCACCGGCGGATCGGACTCGCGTGAGCTGATGTCTGTGCCGACAGCCGGTGACGAGCAGGATCTGCCGCAGATCGTCTCCCGCGCCACCATCGCCAACATCGTCAAGCACCGTGCCGAGGAAGTCTTCGAAATGGTTCGGGACAAGCTGAAGGATTCGCCCTTCGCCGCAGAACCCAACGGCCGCGTCGTGCTCTCGGGCGGCGCCTCGCAGCTGACTGGCCTGGTCGAGCTCGGCACCCAGATTCTCGGCCGGCCCGTGCGGGTCGGACGTCCGCTCGGCTTCGGCCGGCTGCCCAACGAGGCGAAGAACGCCGCGTTCGCGGTGCCGGCCGGACTTCTCGTCTACCCGCAATATGTTCACCTCGAACATGTCGAACCGCGGCATACGCGGCAGCAGGTCAGGACAGGGACCGGCGGTTATTTCGGAAAGGTCGGACGATGGCTACGCGAGGGCTTCTGATGACTGCTTTCCGCAATTATCGATTTTCACCAACTCCCGCGGCCACCGGCCGGGGCGAACCCACGCGCGCGTGACGAGAGGCAGCAACCATGACCATCAGCATCAACGTTCCTGATATTCACGAACTGAAGCCCCGGATCACCGTGTTCGGCGTCGGCGGTGCCGGCGGCAACGCCGTCAACAACATGATCACGGCGGGCCTGCAGGGTGTCGACTTCGTGGTCGCCAACACCGACGCGCAGGCGCTGACGATGTCGAAGGCGCAGCGCATCGTGCAGATGGGCACGGCGGTCACGCAGGGCCTCGGCGCCGGTTCGCAGCCGAACGTCGGCGCTGCGGCGGCGGAAGAGGTGATCGACGAGCTGCGCGACCATCTCTCCGGCGCCAACATGGTGTTCGTCACCGCCGGCATGGGCGGCGGCACCGGCACGGGCGCTGCGCCCGTCATCGCCAAGACCGCGCGCGACATGGGCATCCTCACCGTCGGCGTCGTCACCAAGCCCTTCCACTTCGAAGGCGGCCGCCGCATGCGCACCGCCGAAGCCGGCATCAACGAGCTTCATAAGGTGGTGGACACGCTCCTGATCATTCCGAACCAGAACCTGTTCCGGGTCGCGAATGAGAAGACCACCTTCGCCGACGCCTTCGCGATGGCCGACCAGGTGCTCTACTCGGGCGTTGCCTGCATCACCGACCTGATGGTCAAGGAAGGCCTCATCAACCTCGACTTCGCCGACGTCCGCGCCGTCATGCGTGAGATGGGCAAGGCGATGATGGGCACCGGCGAAGCCTCCGGCGACAAGCGCGCGCTGACCGCTGCCGAAGCTGCGATCGCCAATCCGCTGATCGACGACAGCTCGATGAAGGGCGCCAAGGGCCTCCTCATCTCGATCACCGGCGGCAAGGATCTCACTTTGTTCGAGGTCGACGAGGCTGCGACGCGCATCCGCGAGGAAGTCGACCAGGACGCCAACATCATCGTCGGCGCGACCTTCGACGAAGCGCTCGACGGCCTGATCCGCGTCTCGGTCGTTGCCACCGGCATCGAGCAGGCCGCGATCGCCCGCAACAGCCAGGCGACCTCCGCGCCCGTCGCGAACGCGGCTCCGCAGGTGCAGCAGGCTGCCCCGCCCGCCGCCGTTGCCGAGAGCCGTCTCGCCGACCTGACCGCCCGGCTCCGTGCCGACAATCAGCGCCTCGCTGAGCGTGCCCAGAAGCTGGAAGCGCAGGCTCCGGGGGCTGCGCCTGCTCCGGCCGCTGCCGCGCCGCGTCCCAACGTCGAGCGCGCCGCGCTCGCCGCCATCGCCGCCGCCGTCGCGGACGTCCCGCAGCCGCCCGCGCCGACGCAGACCTATGGCGACGTCACGGTGCGTCCGATCGCGCAGAAGCCGACGCTGTTCCCGGAGCCCGACATGGCCCCGGTCGCGATGCAGGAGCCGATGACGCCCGAAAATTTCATCCCGCCGCAGGCCGAGCGTCCGCCGGTCCGCACGCCGCGGATGCCGCGCATCGACGAACTGCCGATGCCGGCGCAGGCCGAGATTCGTCAGGCCCGCGGCGAGGTCGAGGAGGAGGCCCCGCAGAAGAGCCGCCTGTCGCTGCTCCAGCGCCTCGCCAATGTCGGCCTTGGCCGCCGTGACGAGGAAAGCGAGCCGCCCGTGGCCGCCCGCACTGCCGGCCCAGCAATGTCGCCGCTGCCCGAGCGCCGCCCCCAGAAGACCGTGGCGCAGCAGATCGCAGCTAACGAGCCGGTATCGGAGTACGCCCGTCGTCCCGCGCCCCAGGGCCTGGACATGCATGGCCGCCCCGCGCCTGTTGCTCCGGCGCCACAGGGAGACGACCATCTTGATATCCCCGCCTTCTTGCGGCGGCAGGCGACCTGAGGATTGTTACAATCAGGCTGACGAAAAAAGGTCCCGGCAACAGCGTGCCGGGACCTTTCCTTTTGTCCCGTGCATGTCCGGATTGCACAGCCAAGCAACTGATTTTAAATCATTAATTACACATTCGGTGGTTCAGTAAAACTACCGGTACCCCCTCCAAACCGCGGCGTAATTTGGTTAAGCCTTGGCGCGAATACGGCGGGTTTGGGGTAACAATCGGTAAAAAAGCGTGAGTTGGCGCTGTTTGAGGCAGTGACTATGGTTTGGCGTGACTTGGGGATACGGATTCGCGGGGACGTCGGCACTGGCCGGCGAGGCGGGTCTAGTATAAGTCGCGATGATCGTAGTGGGGCGGGTTCCTGATGAAATTTAGCCGGCAAACAACGCTTCGTGCGCAAGCCTCGGTGGCAGGCGTAGGCGTTCATTCCGGTCTTCCCGTCACTCTCACGCTCGGGCCTGCGCCTGTCGACGCGGGTTTTGTTTTTGTCCGCACCGGGCTCGAGGGAAGCGACCGCGAAGTTCAGGCCACCGCCGAGCAGGTGATCGCGACCGACTTCGCCACCGTTCTCGGTGATCGCAACGGTCCGCTGGTCTCCACCGCCGAGCATGTGCTTGCTGCACTGCGGGGCATGGGCGTGGATAACGCCACGATCGAGATCGACGGGCCGGAAGTGCCGATCATGGACGGCAGCGCCGCAGCCTTCATTGCGGCGATCGACCAGGCCGGCATCATCACCCAATCGGCTCAGCGCCGCTTCATTCAGATTTTGAAGCCGATCTCAGTCAAGATCGGCGACTCCTTCGGCGAGATCAGACCCTATGCCAACGGGTTCCGGGCCGAAGTCGAGATCGACTTCACCAATCCCGTCATCGGCCAGCAGAGCTACGCTTTCGACCTCAGCCCGGAACGTTTCCGCCGCGAAGTCGGCCGGGCCCGGACTTTCGGCCTGATGGGCGATGTCGCGCGGCTCTGGAGCGCGGGCTATGCCCTCGGCGCCTCCTTCGACAACACCGTCGTGTTCGACGACGAGCGGCTGCTCAACACCGAAGGCCTGCGCTACGCCGACGAATGTGCCCGCCACAAGGTGCTGGACGTGATCGGCGATCTCGCGCTGGCCGGCCTGCCGCTGCTTGGCGCGTATCGCTCGGTACGTGGCGGCCACAAGCTCAACCACGCTGTCCTGACCGCGCTGCTGGCCGATCGTACCGCCTGGCGCGTGGTTGAGGGCGAAGTGGCCCGCCGCACCACGCGTCCGGTCGGCGAAGTCGGTGGCAGCATCGTCGGCGGCCGGATCGCCGCGGCCTACGGGCCGGACGTGTCCTGACAGAGCTGTTGTCGCAGGTGCGGTTGCGACCACCCCCGGGAAACTCCTGGTAACCATGATCGGTTAGGATTGCGGCGTGTTCGCCTTAATCCGGGCGAAATGCCTGCCTATCCGGTTCATTAACGATCCTTTTTCGGATCAATCGGCGTGGTTGGCATGGCAGGCACCACGGTTACATTTCGCGCCTGTGACGGGGGTCATGGGCTGGCGAGCACCGCATCACAGGGCGTCAAGGCAAAACTCATGTCGGCACAGCGTATGACGCGCGGATATCTCTCGGTCGGAGCCGCTCGACTGGCTCAGGCCGCTACCCTCTTCATGCTCGCGCTGCCACTGGCGGGTTGCGGCACCGGCTCGCTGTGGGACAAGTTCACCGCCAAGGACGACACCTTCGTCGAGGAGCCCGCGGACAAGATCTACAATGAGGGCCTGTACCTCATGAACGAGAAGAAGGACATGAAGGCGGCGAACAAGAAGTTCGAAGAGGTCGATCGCCAGCATCCTTATTCCGACTGGGCCCGCAAATCGCTGCTGATGTCGGCCTACGCGTCCTACCAGGGCGGCGACTATGACGGCTGCATCGGCGCGGCCACCCGCTACGTCACGCTGCATCCTGGCAGCCCGGACGCGGCCTATGCGCAATATCTGATCGCAGCTTCCCATTACGACCAGATCCCGGACGTCAGCCGCGACCAGGCCCGCACCGAGAAGGCGATCGCGGCGCTGGAAGAGGTGGTGCGCAAATATCCGAACTCGGAATACGCCACGTCGGCGAAAGCCAAGATCGAGGGTGCCCGCGACCAGCTCGCCGGCAAGGAAATGAATACCGGCCGCTACTACGCGCAGAAGCGCGACTACACGGCGGCGATCAACCGCTACAAGACCGTCGTCACGCAGTACCAGACCACCCGCCATGTCGAGGAGGCGCTGTTCCGTCTGACCGAGGCCTATATGGCGATCGGCATCGTCGGCGAGGCGCAGACCGCGGCGGCCGTGCTTGGGCACAATTTTCCTGACAGCCGCTGGTACAAGGACGCCTATAATCTTGTAAAATCCGGCGGTCTCGAGCCGAGCGAGAATCAGGGGTCCTGGATCAGCCGGACCTTCAAGAAGATGGGTCTCGGCTAGGAAATTTGGTTCCATGCTGGCGCGTCTGTCGATCCGTGACATCGTCCTGATCGAACGGCTCGATATCGAATTCGCCACCGGCCTTGCGGTTTTGACCGGCGAGACCGGTGCGGGCAAATCCATCCTGCTCGATGCCTTTGCACTGGCGCTCGGCGGCCGCGGCGACGCCGGCCTCGTGCGCCACGGCGCGGAGCAGGGGCAGGTCACTGCCGTGTTCGATATCCCCAAGAATCACCCCGCGGCCAAGATCCTGGCCGAGAACGGCCTCGACGACACCGGTGAGATGATTCTCCGCCGCGTGCAGCTTGCCGACGGCCGCACACGGGCCTTCATCAACGACCAGTCGATCAGCGTGCAGACGCTGAAGGCGGTCGGTGCCGCCCTGGTCGAGATCCACGGCCAGCACGACGAGCGCGCGCTGGTCGATGCCGCCACCCACCGCCGCCTGCTTGATGCCTTTGCCGGGCTCGAAAAGGACGTCGCCGCCGTCGAAGCGCTCTGGGAGGCCCGCCGCACCGCCAACACCACGCTGGAGGAGCATCGCGCCGCCATGGAGCGCGCCGCGCGCGAGGCGGATTACCTGCGCCATGCCTCCGACGAGCTGAAGCAGCTCGCGCCCAAGGACGGCGAGGAGACCACGCTCGCCCATCGCCGCACCACCATGATGCAGGGCGAGAAGATCGCATCCGATCTGCGCGAGGCGCAGGAGGCGGTCGGCGGCAATCATTCGCCGGTCGCGGCCTTGTCGGCTGCGGTGCGCCGGCTGGAGCGCCGCGGCGTCAATTCGCCGGCTCTGGTCGAGCCCGCGGTGAAGGCGATCGACGCCGCCATCAACGCGCTTGAGGAGGCCGACCAGCACCTCCAGGCCGCGCTCGCCGCAACCGATTTCGATCCCGCCGAGCTCGAACGTATCGAGGAGCGGCTGTTCGCATTGCGCGCCGCCTCGCGCAAATATTCGACGCCCGTCGACGGGCTCGCGGCGCTCGCCGCCAAATATGCCGCCGACGTCGTGCTGATCGATGCCGGCGCCTCGCGGTTGAAGAAGCTGGAGCAGGCCGCGATCGAGGCCGATAGCCGTTATGCGGCGGCCGCCAAGAAGCTGTCGCTGGCGCGGCAGAAGTCGGCCGAGAAGCTCAACAAGGCGGTCAATGCGGAGCTTGCCCCGCTCAAGCTCGAACGCGCAAAGTTCATGACCCAGGTCGAGACCGACGAGGCCGCACCGGGGCCGCAAGGTTTCGACCGCGTCGAGTTCTGGGTGCAGACCAATCCCGGCACCAAGCCGGGGCCGTTGATGAAGGTCGCCTCCGGCGGCGAGCTTTCGCGATTCCTGCTCGCGCTCAAGGTCGTGCTGTCCGATCGCGGCTCGGCGCCGACGCTCGTCTTCGACGAGATCGACACCGGTGTCGGCGGTGCGGTCGCCGACGCCATCGGCGGGCGCCTGGCGCGGCTTGCCGGCAAGGTCCAGGTGATGGCCGTGACTCACGCCCCGCAGGTCGCCGCCCGCGCCGACCAGCACCTCCTGATCTCCAAGGACGCCCTCGACAAGGGCAAGCGCGTCGCCACCCGCGTCAACGCACTCGCTGCCGACCACCGCCGCGAGGAGATCGCGCGCATGCTGGCGGGCGCCGAGATCACGGCCGAGGCGAGGGCCGCCGCGGAACGGCTGCTCAAGGCGGCAACGGCTTAGGCTCGTGTCCCGGACGCGCGCAGCGGGAGCCGGGAGAATGCCTGCCGCGACATGGGGCCCCAGCTCAGCAGCGCATCGCAGAAGAGGCGCTCGTCCGGGGCACGAGATTTCCACAAGCCTTTACCCCTCCGCCCGCTCCGTCGTATCCAAGCGCCATGGCAAGAGCAGCAAAATCGAAACCGCTTCGCGACGTCGCCGAGCTCACCAAGGCGCAGGCCAAGGTCGAGCATATGCGGTTGTCGCTAGAGATCGAGGGACACAACGAGCGCTACTATCAGGAGGACGCGCCCACCGTCACGGACGCCGAATACGACGCTCTGCGTCAGCGTCTCAACGCGATCGAGAAGCGTTTCCCGGAATTCGTCAGCGCGGACTCGCCGTCGCAGAAGGTCGGCGCGGCGCCGTCGGGCCGCTTCAAGAAGGTTCGGCACGCCGTGCCGATGCTGTCGCTCGACAATGCCTTTGCCGAAGAGGACGTACGCGACTTCGTCGGCCGCATCGTGCGCTTCCTGAAGCTCGACGACGGCAAGGTCGATTTCTCCGCTGAGCCGAAGATCGACGGCCTCTCGATGTCGCTGCGCTACGAGGGCGGCGAGCTCGTCACTGCGGCGACGCGCGGCGACGGCGCGGTGGGCGAAGACGTCACCGCCAACATCCGCACGCTCGAAGACGTGCCGCAGAAACTGAAGGGCCGCAACGTTCCCGAGATCTGCGAGGTGCGCGGCGAGGTCTACATGACCAAGAAGGCGTTCCTGGCGCTCAACGAGCGGCAGAAGGCCGCCGGTGACACGATCTTCGCCAATCCGCGCAACTCGGCCGCAGGCTCGCTGCGGCAGAAGGATCCGACCATCACCGCCTCGCGTCCGCTCGGCTTCTTCGCCTATGCCTGGGGCGAGATGAGCGCGATGCCCGAGGCGACGCAGAGCGGCATGATCGGCTGGTTCGAGCGCTGCGGCTTCAAGACCAATCCGCTGACCAAACTCTGCCATTCCGTCGAGGAGCTGCTCGCCTTCCATCATGCGATCGAGGAGCAGCGCGCAAGGCTCGACTACGACATCGACGGCGTCGTCTACAAGGTGGACCGTATTGACTGGCAGGAGCGGCTCGGTTTCGTCTCGCGAACGCCGCGCTGGGGCATCGCGCACAAATTCCCGGCCGAGCGTGCCATGACCGTGCTGCGCGACATCGAGATCCAGGTCGGCCGCACCGGCTCGTTCACGCCGGTCGGCAAGCTCGAACCGGTCGGCGTCGGCGGCGTCATCGTGCAGAACGTCACGCTGCACAACGAGGACTACATCAAAGGCATCGGCAACAAGGGCGAGGTGCTGCGCGAGGGCCGCGACATCAGGATCGGCGATACCGTCGTGATCCAGCGCGCCGGCGACGTTATCCCGCAGGTGGTCGACGTCGTGCTCGACAAGCGGCCGAAGACCGCCAAGGAATTCTACTTCCCGAAGAAATGCCCGTGTCCGCTGCGCACCGACGTCACACGCGAGGAGACGGCGGCGGGCGAGGAGGGCTCGCGCGCCCGCTGCACCGGCGAGTTCGCCTGTCCCTATCAGAAGATCGAGCACCTCAAGCTGTTCGTGTCGCGCCGCGCCTTCGACATCGACGGCCTCGGCGAAAAGCAGCTCCAGTATTTCTTCGATGAGGGGTGGGTGAGGGAGCCCGCCGACATCTTCACGCTGGAGAAGCGCAACGCGAAGCTCAAGCTCGAAGAGATCGAGGGTTATGGCGCAACCTCGGTGCGCAACCTGTTCGGCGCCATCGAGAGCCGGCGCAGGATCGCGCTGGAGCGCTTCGTCTATGCGCTCGGCATGCGCCATGTCGGCGAGACCACGGCGCTGGCGCTGGCGCGCGGCTACGGCTCCTGGGACGCCTTCCACGACGCCTGCCTGAAGGTGGCCGAGGGCGACGAGGAAGCGATGGCGGACATGGACGCGCTCGACCAGATCGGCGACACCGTGATCAAGAGCATCGCCGATTATTTCGGCGAGAGCCACAATCGCGGCATCGTCGAGCGGCTGACCGGGGAGGTCGAGATCGTCGACGCCGAGAAGCCGAAGAGCAATTCAGCCGTCGCCGGCAAGACCGTGGTGTTCACGGGCTCGCTGGAGAAGATGACGCGGGATGAAGCGAAGGCGACTGCGGAGCGTTTAGGTGCAAAAGTGTCGGGCTCGGTGTCGAAGAAGACCGACCTCGTCGTCGCCGGTCCCGGCGCGGGCTCCAAGCTCGCGGAAGCCAACAAGCACGGCGTCAAGGTGTTGACCGAGGACGATTGGCTGAAGCTGATCGGGGAGTGAGGCAGGGCGCCCTGGTGCAATTCACTCCACTGTCATCGCCCGGCTTGACCGGGCGATCCAGTATGCTGCGGCGGCTGCAATTGAGTCGATGGGCCGGGACGTACTGGATCCCCCGCCTTCGCGGGGGATGACACCTGACGCGTTGAACAGGCGTCGCCCACAGCGACAGCTACATCATCCCGCTCTCTTCCTCCTCCGCCTGCTCGATCAGCGCCTCGCTCACCACGACCTCGCGCCGGGGCACGACGAAGAACATCATGCAGGCGCAGAGCAGCGAGATGGCGAGCACCGCCGAGGTGAGCGGCAGTGTCGTGGCGGAATGACCTCCGAGATAGGCGCCGAACTGCGACATCAGCGCGCCGATGCCCTGCTGGAGGAAGCCCATCGCGCCCGAGGCAGTGCCGGCGGCTTCGGGACGGATGCTGATGGCGCCGGCGGCGGAATTCGCCATCACGAACGCATTGCCCGCCATCACGATCATCTGCGTCCCGAACAGCCAGGCGGGCGCCTCGTTCCAGCCCATGAAACTCCACGACAGGTTCAACAGGCTGCCGCAGAGCTGGAGGGCGAGCCCGAACCAGATCAGCTTCTCCAGCGAGTGCCGGGGCGCAAAGCGTACGCAGAGCAGATTGCCGACCAGAAACGCAAGGCCCGTGCTCGCGAACCAGGCGCCGTATTCGGCGCTGCTCCGGCCCATCTGCGTCACCACGATGTAGGGGCCACCGCCGGCGAAGGTGAAGATGATCTGCGAGGCCAGCACCTGGCACATCACGTAACCGACGAAGGCGCGGTTGCGGATCAGGATGCCCATATCGCGGCGAAAGCCGCTGCCGGCCGTGCGGCTGCGGCGCGTCTCGGGCAGCGCGACCGCGATGCCGACGGCGACGAGGATCGCGGCGATGGTGATGGCGTAGAAGATCGCGCGCCAGCCGAAAGCGGTCTCGATCAGGCCGCCGGTGAGCGGAGAGACCATCTGTCCGATCATCAACGCGGCGACCACGAGGCTGATCATCGAGGCGACACGGTCGCGCTCGTAGATGTCGCGGATGATGGCGCGGCTCACCACCATGCCGGCGGCGCCGCCCAGGGCCTGGAAGAAGCGCGCGGCGATCAACTGCGGCAGGGTCTGCGCGAAGATGCAGGCGATGCTGGCCGCGACCATCAGCGCCAGCCCGCCGAGCAGCACCGGGCGCCGGCCGAGCCTGTCCGACAGCGGTCCCATGATTAGCTGCGACAGCGCGATGCCGACCATGTAGAGCGACACCGTCATCTGCGCGATCGAGATGTCGCTGCCGAAATTCGTCGCCAGCACCGGCAGTGCCGGAACCAACATGTAGAGCGAGATCGGCGCAATCCCGGTCATCACGACCAGCAGCAGCAACACCAGGCGCGACGTCGCGATGTCGGTGGCCGCTCCCGGCGGCTTGCTGATCATGCCGTGCATGCGTGTCCGTCTTTCGAATTCGAATCGACTGTAACGCGCTCGCGCAAGACGGATATCGGCGTTTCGGAATGCGGCTATACGGATTCCGGGACGCGGTGTGCGGACGCCGTTATTTTGCGGGGCGCGTGCCGAGATGTTGTGCGCTCATGCCGCATCATTGGTGTCATTCCCCACGAAGGCGGGGAATCCAGTACGCCGCGGCTTCTCAGTATAGGGTTACTGTCTCTGGGATACTGGATGCCCCGCTTTCGCGGGGCATGACAGCTGAGGTGTAGGAGGCAGCGTTGCGCAAATCGCGTAGCGCCATGCGGGCGCGCTAGGCCGTAAGCTCCGCCGTCGCCTGATCGAGCCAGGCCTGCGTCGCCTCGTCCAGCGCCGGCCGCACCACGGCCCGCACCCGCGCGTGGTAGGCGTTCAGCCAATCGAGCTCGTCGCGGCTCAGCATCGCGACATCGATCAGCCGGCGGTCGATCGGGGCCAGGGTCAGCGTCTCGAACGCGTTCATCGGCTTCTCGGCACCCTTGATGTCGGCGGCGACGACCAGCTCGAGGTTCTCGATGCGGATGCCGAAGCCGTCGGTCTTGTAGTAGCCGGGCTCGTTGGACAGGATCATGCCGCGCTTCAGCGGCGTGGTGCCGAGCTTGGAGATCCGCGCCGGCCCTTCATGCACCGAGAGGTAGCTGCCGACGCCGTGGCCGGTGCCGTGCTCGAAATCGACGCCGGCGGCCCACAGATATTGCCGCGCCAGCGTGTCGAGCTGAGCGCCGGTGGTGCCATCGGGGAAGACCGCGCGTGCGATCGCGATATGGCCGCGCAGGACGCGGGTGAAGCGGTCGCGCATCTCCTCCGTCGGCTCGCCCACGGCCATGGTGCGGGTCACGTCGGTGGTGCCGTCTTCATATTGTGCGCCGGAATCGATCAGCAGAAGGTCGCCGGGCGCGATCCGCCGGTTGCTCCTGCGCGTGACGCGGTAGTGCACGATGGCGCCGTTCGGGCCCGTGCCCGATATGGTCGGGAACGAGACGTCCTTGAGCGCGCCGGTATCGCGGCGAAACGTCTCCAGCGCCTCGACCGCGTCGATCTCGGTGAGCTTGCCGCTTGCCGCCTCGCGATCGATGAAGGCGAGGAAGCGCGCCAGCGCTACGGCATCGCGCCGGTGCGCCGTCTGTGTGCCCGCGATCTCGCTTGCGTTCTTGACCGCCTTCAACAGCGCGATCGGATCGCTGCCGCGCACCGGCTTGCCGCCGGCGCCCGCGATCAGACGGCTGAGGGCGTCGGCCGCGGTGGCGTTGTCGAGCGCGATCGCGGCGCCGCTTTTGGCCAGCGCCATCAGCGTCGGCGCCATCGCATCCGGCTCGCGCACGTCAGCGGATTGCTCGAGATGGTCGCGCGTGAGGTTGGAGAGCTTGCGGTGGTCGATGAAGATGGTGGGACGGCCGTCCTTCGGTACCAGCGCGTAGGATAGCGGCAGCGGCGTATGCGCGACGTCGGCGCCACGGATGTTGAAGGTCCAGGCCACGGCATGGCTGTCCGACACCACCAGCGCATCGAGGCCGAGCTTGGCGATTTCCGTTCTGATCTGCGCCAGCTTGTCGGCCTCGCTGATGCCGGCATGCTGGAGTCCATGCACGGTCACCGGGGCGAGCGGCGGCTGCGGCCGGTCCTGCCAGATCGCGTCGACCGGATTGCCGTCGACGGCGATTAATTCGGCGCCGGCCTTGGCGCAGGCGACAGCGAGGCGCTCGGCTGCCGAAGAAGTGTGCAGCCACGGATCAAATCCGAGGCGGTCGCCGGCCTTCAGATGCGCCGCCACCCAGCTCTCCGGCGGCGGGTCGATCAGCGATTCCACCGCCCAAGCCTTGGTATCGACCTGCTTGGCGGCCTGGAGCGTATAGCGGCCATCGACGAAAATCGCGGCCTCCTGGGTCAGCACCACCGCAAAGCCAGCCGACCCGGTGAAGCCGGTTAGCCAGGCGAGCCGCTCATCGGACGGCGGCACATATTCATTCTGCTGCTGGTCGGCGCGGGGGATTACGAACCCGGTCAGCTTGCGGCGGGCGAGTTCTTCACGGAGTGCAGCAAGGCGCGCCGTCAATGCAACGCCGGCCTCGGGCTCCTCGAATGTCTGGAAGTGCGCTTCGAACATGGTGGATCACTCTAGGATCATGGGGATCAGTCCGCAATCTAGACGCATTTGCGTCGCATCTGGCATGGACTGTGCTTGAAAGAGTTCCATTCGAATTGAGTGGAGTAAAGGGTGCGGCAGTTGCGCTTCGTCCGGATGACAGGGAAATTCGAGCAGGTGGTTCATCTCAACGGCGAGGGGACACACGATGCCATCATTCACGTTTGAGAAGATTTCGCCGCCGGCGCGCCGCGCCCCGGCTGTGGCAACGCCAAAGAAGCCGCGCGGCCTCATCAGCCAGATGATCGACCGTTTCGCCGAGCGCCGCGCCAGGCGGACGTTGCAAGCTGAGCGCGCGACGCGCCAGGACAAGAAGCCGGCGGAATAGCGACGCCGGATTTGTAGGGTGGGTTAGCCGAAGGCGTAACCCACCACGTCTGTCTCCACGCTGACAGAAGAGGTGGGTTACGCTACGCTAACCCACCCTACGACAGTTTCTTCAACAATAAGCTGCTCCATCCCTCGATCCGCAGATGCCGCAGCGGTACGAGGCCGCGCGCGCGGTAGGCCGCGATCACGGCGGGGGCCTGATGCGTGAGCAGGCCGGAGAGGATGACGTGGGCGCGGGGAGCAAGGTGCCGCACCATCGGGCTCGCCAATTGCCTGAGCGGGTTGGCGAGGATGTTGGCCAGCACCAGATCGAACGGACCGCATTTGCCGAAATCCGGCGCGGCGAAGCCGGTGGCGCGGATCACCCGCACATGGTTGCCGACTTCATTCAGCATCGCATTCTCAGCTGCCACCCGCACCGACGGCGCGTCGATGTCGGAGGCGAGCACGGCGCGATGCAGCGCCTTGGCCGCCGCGATGGCCAGCACGCCCGTCCCGGTGCCGAGGTCGAGCAGGTTCCTTGGACGGGAACTCTTCAGGACATGGTCAAGCAGCAGTAAACAGCCGCGGGTGGTGCCGTGATGGCCGGTGCCGAAGGCCAGCGCCGCCTCGATCTCGATTCCGAGCTTGTTCGCCGCCACCCGCTCGCGGTCGTGGCTGCCGTGCACGACGAAGCGGCCGGCGGGCACCGGGACGAGGTCTTCCAAGCTGGCCTTGACCCAGTCCTTGGCCTCGACCGTGTCGAAGGTGAGCGTCTCGGCGATCTCATTTCCTGCCGAATTTACAACGAGTTCGCGCAGGAGCGCTTGGTCCGGCGCCTCGGCAAAATGCAGCGTGACGTCCCATTGTCCGTCCGGCCGTTCGAAGGCTGCCACAGCCGCATCGCCCTCGAAAAACACCTCGGTGAGCACATCGACCACGCGCTTGGCGGCCGCCTCGTTGCCGATCGAGAAGCTGGCGCGATGCGTAGGGGAGAGCTGCATTCTAGTCTTCCGTCGGGTTCAATTGTTGGAACTTTTGTTCCAAATTTTCCGGATAACTTGCGGTTCCATCATTAACTCGGCCGTAGGTTGCATGCCGTAGATTTCCGGATGTTTGGCGGAGCCAACACAGCTTGAAATGGAAACGGAGGCGAGTCTTGAAGCGCATGGTTTTGAAGTTCTGGTCGGACGAATCGGGTGCAACTGCGATCGAATATGGCCTGATCGCAGCTGGCATCGCACTGGCGATCATCACCGTGGTGAACAGCCTGGGCACCACCATGAACGAGAAGTTCGGTTCGATTAGCTCATCTTTGAAGTAATTTCCGCCTCCATTTCCCAGCGGGGGCTACTTTCTTCATCGGCTGTTCTGACCAGCGCCCGCGAGGGGATTTGCCCCCTGGCGGGCGAGGTCGTTTGAGGGGGCGGCTTTGCGGCGGTCTCCACAGGTTGTCCGAAGTCGGCGCGACGGCAATCCACCGGTTTTTCCCGCAATTGCTCCAGCGGTTCTCCCTGCCATTTCCCCAAGGTTGCCCCGCTCGCCCGTGCGCGGACATCCACTTCCTGACCACACACCTCTCGACAGCCTCCCCACAGTCCATCCACAGACCTATCCACGGCTTCCGAACAACGACCGGTGATCCCTTAGGATGGTCTGGGCCGCGTTGTGGCCGGGGGCGCCGGTGACGCCACCGCCGGGGTGGGCGCCGGAGCCGCAATGATAGAGGCCCTTCAGCGGGCCGCGGTAATCGGCATGGCCCAGCATCGGCCGCGCCGAGAACAGCTGGTTCAGCGTCAGTGCGCCGTGGAAGATGTCGCCGCCCAAAAGGCCGAACTGCCGCTCGAGATCGAGCGGCGAGAGGATCTGGCGGCCGAGCACGCTCGCCGCAAAGCCGGGGGCATATTTGTCCACGGTCGCGATCATGAGATCGGCAACCCCCTCGCGGTGGTCGTCCCATGACGTTCCATCGGGAAGCTCCGGGGCGACGTGCTGGCAGAACAGGCTCGCGACATGCTTGCCTGCCGGCGCCAGCGTGTCGTCGAGCGTCGAGGGGATCAGCATCTCCACCACGGGCTCGCGGCTCCAGCCCTGCGCGCGGGCATCGAGCCAGGCGCGGTCCATATAGCCGAGGCTCGGCGCCAGGATGATGCCCGAGGAGAGGTGATCGCCATCGCCTGATAGCGCCGTGAACGAGGGCAAGCGATCCAGCGCCACGTTCATGCGGAAAGTGCCGGAGCCGTTCTTCCAATGCCGGATGCGCGCCAGGAAATCCTGGGGCAGGGCGTCGGCGGCGATCAGCTGCGTATAGAGCAGCTTCGGATTGACGTTGGACGCGACATATTTGGCGCGGATCGCGATGCCGCTCTCCAGCACGACGCCGACCGCGCGATCGCGCTCGACGATGACCTCGCGCACGCCTGCCTCCGTGTCGATCACGACGCCCCGATCGCGCGCCGTGCGCGCCATTGCCTGCGTGATCGCCCCCATGCCGCCGATGGCGTGGCCCCAGACGCCCTTCTTGCCGTTCACCTCGCCGAAGGCATGATGCAGCATCACATAGGCCGAGCCCGCAGCGTAGGGGCTGGCATAATTGCCGACGATGGCGTCGAAGCCGAAAAGCGCCTTGACCAGATCATGCTCGAAACGCTCGTCCAGCATTTCGCCGGCCGAGCGGGTGAAGAGATCGAGCAGGCTGCGGCTCTGTTCCAGCGTGAGGCCGCGCAGGATATTGGCGGTCTTGAATGCGTTCACGGCCTCACGGATCGCGCTCGTGCCGAAACCGTCAAGCAGGTTGGGTGGCGCACGCAGCACGAATTGGCGTAGCACATCCGCGATGTCCTCCAGCTCGCGCGAAAATGCGTCGAGCGCGTCCGCATCATGCGCGCTCAGCCGCGCGACCGACGCCTTGGTCCGGCCCTCGCCCGTGAGCAGATAGCTGCCATCAGGCGCGGGCAGGAAATTCTGCGCGCGGCGTTCGACCACGCGCAGGCCGTGTTCGGCGAGCTCGAGGTCACCGATCACCTGCGGATTGAGCAGGCTCACGGTGTAGGCCGCGACGGAATTCCTGAACCCTGGGTGAAACTCCTCCGTCACCGCGGCCCCGCCCACGACCTTGCGGCGCTCGACCACCCGCACGCGCAGGCCTGCCTTCGCCAGATAGCCCGCGCAGGTGAGGCCGTTATGGCCAGCGCCGATGATGACGACGTCGGTTTCGGTCATGAGGAATGCAAGGCCTAGTCTACTGTCATTCCGGGGCTCGCGAAGCGAGAACTATGGTGCGGGCTCCGCACCGGAGAATCTCGAGGTTCCGGGTTCGATGCTTCGCATCGCCCCGGAACGACCGTCTAATATCAAGCGTTCCTCGCTGCAACATCACGTGCCCCTTTATTGCCCCATCAGGCGCCTTGTGCTCCATTGCGCGCGTCCGGCGCCCGCCGGGTTTGAGCCGGAGCATTCATGGATTCGATCGTGCAACCCGCCGCCACGGAGCAGCCGTCCTCGTCGCGCAACCGGCTGCTGCTGACGGTCTACACGGCCGCGATCTTCGTCAGCGCGCTCCTGCTGTTCTCGGTGCAGCCGCTGTTCACGAAGATGGTGCTGCCGCGGCTCGGTGGCTCGCCGGCGGTGTGGTCGGTGGCCATGGTGTTCTTCCAGTCGCTGCTGCTCGCGGGCTACGCCTATGCGCATCTCTTGATGCAGGCGAGGAGCCGCATCGTTCCGGTGGCGGTGCATCTGGTGCTGCTGGTCGCGGCCTTCGCGACGCTGCCGCTCGGCATCGCCTCCGCCTATGGCGAGCCTCCCGCCTCGGGCTATGCGGTCTGGCTGCTCGGCCTGTTCGTGGTCTCGATCGGATTGCCGTTCTTCGCGCTCGCGGCCAACAATCCGATGTTGCAAGCCTGGTTCGTCCGCACCGGCCATCCCGCCGCGCACGATCCGTATTTCCTCTATGCCTCCTCCAACATCGGCAGCTTCCTCGCGCTGTTGTCCTATCCGTTCCTGCTGGAGCCGATGTTCGCGCTGCACACGCAGAACCGGTTCTGGACCGCCGGATACGGCCTCCTGATCCTGCTGATCGCTGCCTGCGGCATGTTGCTGTTGCGCTCGCCGAAGCTCGCCGAGGTCGACGCGCGAACCGAGGAGGTGAACGCGCCGGCGCCTGGCGTGCTGACGCGGCTGCGCTGGATCTTCCTGGCCGCGGTGCCATCCGGCCTGCTCATCGCGGTGACCGCGCACATCTCCACCGACGTCGCGGCCGCGCCGCTTCTGTGGGTGCTGCCGCTGTCGCTGTATCTGCTCACCTGGGTGGTCGTATTCCAGTCGCGTCCGCTACTGCCGCACAAATGGATGCTGATGCTCCAGCCGGTCGCGATCGCGGGCGTGGTCGTGCTGCTGGCCTATGGCGGCGAGCAGAACCTGCTGCTCACGCTCGGCGGCCACCAATTGTGCTTCTTCGTCATCGCCATGGCCTGCCACGGCGAACTCGCGCGGACCCGGCCGGCCGCCAAATATCTCACCGGCTTCTATGTCGCGCTGTCGTTCGGGGGCATGGTCGGCGGTCTCTTTGCCGGCCTGGTTGCGCCGTTCACCTTCTCGTGGATCGCCGAATATCCGATCCTGATCGCGCTCGCTGCGCTGTGCCGGCCGCCCGCGACCGAGCGTCTCGCCGGCATCGTCAAATGGTACTGGCTGGCCCTCGCCGCCCTCGCGGTGGCCATCGTGGCGCCATCCACCACGACCGGCGATCTCTCGACCTGGTTCGAGGACCACCGCGTCTGGGTCGCCGGCACCGTCGGCGTGCTCGCCGCGCTGCTTGCGCTGGCGCTCAATGCCGATCGCTGGAAGATTTTCGCGACCGTCGCTCTCGCATTGGCGTTGATCCGGATCTATCCGGCGGACGAGGGACGCGTCACCACCGTGCGCAGCTTCTTCGGCGTACACAAGATCGTGGAAACCCCCGGCGGCTATTTCCACGTGCTGATGCACGGCACCACCATCCATGGTGCCGAACGCTTCCGCAACAATGAGGGCGCTCAGATCACCGGCCGGCCCGAGCCGATCACCTACTATCACAAGGACGGCGGCATCGGTCAGGCCGTCACCGCAATCCGCGAGCGCAAGGGCGCGCCGATCAAGGTCGCCGCGATCGGTGTCGGTTCGGGCACGCTCGCCTGCGCCGCCGCGCCTGGCGAGGACTGGAAATTCTTCGAGATCGACCAGTCGATGGTGGATGCCGCGCGTGATCCCAAGAATTTCCGCTACATCTCGAGCTGCATGCCGGAGATGAAGCCGGTGATCGGCGATGCACGGCTGACCTTCGCCAGGGAGCCCGACGGCGCCTACGACCTCATCATCGTCGATGCCTATTCGTCCGATGCGATTCCGATCCATCTTGCGACGAAGGAGGCGATGAAGATCTACAAGGACAAGCTCGCTCCGCACGGCGCCGTGGTGATGCACGTCTCCAACCGCCATCTCGATCTCGAGACCGTCGTCGTCGGCATTGCGGACGCCAACGATCTCAAGAGCTGGGTCTTCAACGAGGATTCCGGGCGCGATGCCGATTACATCTTCTCGACCGACGTCGTCATCTCCGCGCGGGAGGAGACCGACATCGGCAGGCTCGCCTCCAACAAGTCATGGGAGCAGACCGAGGCCGACGACAGGGTGCGGGTCTGGAGCGACGACTATTCCAACATCCTGGGCGCGCTGTACCGGCGTTATCGGGACGGGGAGTAGGAAGCTCGAACGCATCTCGTGCCCCGGACGCTGCGCAGCACGAAGTGATGCGCTGCAGAGCCGGGGCCCATGGGCCCATGGCGCGTCAGTCTGGTCCCGGCTCTGCGGAGCAGCGTTGCCGGACGATGCTACGCATCGCCTAGGCTGCGCCGCGTCCGGGACAATAGACCATCTTACGGTGCCACCGGCGTCCCCGCCGGCAACGCAATTCCCCTCTCGCCAGCGACCTGCCGCAGCAGATCCGGCCGGTCCGAGATGATGCCGTCGACGCCGAGCTCGATCATGCGCGCCATGTCATCGGGCTTGTTGACCGTCCACACCACGACGCGCAGTCCGAGCCCGTGTGCCTCTGAAATCAGTGCCGCCGTCACATCGCCGAAATGAGGCGACCACACTGTGCCGCCCGCGGCCTTGATCGTCCGCGGCAGCGAGCCGCCGTGATCGGCCGGATTGAATCCCGCCGTCCAAGGCGTGGCCTTGTCGAGCGCCACTGTGCTTGTGCCGCGCTGGAGCGTCAGGTAGGCCGTCGACATCTTCGGCGCCTGCTGCTGCACGAGCTGCAACGTTCTCCAATCGAACGACTGGATCATGACGCGGTCGGAAAATTTTTCGGCCTCGATCACGCTGAGCAGCCTGGTGACGAACGCCTGCGGCTCAAGAGATTCATCCGGGCGGTTCGGATCGATCTTGGTCTCGATGTTGAAGCGCACGCGCGTGTTGCCGGACTTGCGCACCAGTGCGAACAGCTCGCGCAGGGTGGGAATGCGTGTCCCCGGCACGGCGTGCTGGTCCGAAAACTGTTTCGCATAGGCGCTATCGGGACGGATCTGGCCGACATCATAGGTCCTGACTTCGTCGAGCCGCAGCTTCACGAGGGGGGCACCGGGTGGGCGCACATAGATGCCGCCCGCATCGCGGGCAAGATCGGGATTGAGCCCGCGGTCATGCGAAACGACGACCTCGCCGTCCGCGGTCACGCCGACGTCGAGCTCCAGCGTGTCCACGCCCATCGACAGCGCGTTGGCGAAGGCCGGCAGGGTGTTTTCCGGCAGCAGCGCGCGTCCGCCGCGATGCGCTTCGAGGTCGAAACCCAAATCCGATCCCATGGCTTGCCCCGCCATCAGGACCGACAGCACAGTCACAACGGTCGCGGCACGTGATGGCATGGTGCCTCGAAGGGATATCTATCGTTCTGGTTCGGAGAGGACGGTCGATGGCGACCGCCACCCAGGTCAATTCTGATAGTAATAGCCGCGTGGCTGATAAACCTGCCGGGGCTGCGGCTGATAATAATAGCCCTGCTGGCCATAGCCCTGGTCGTAATAGGGACGCGGCTGCTGCTGATAGACCTGCGCGTCATAGAGCGGACGGGTGGCCGAGCGCGGCGCCGGATAGCGCGCACCGGTGTCGCTACCGTCGGCCGGATAGATGTAGTTGTCGTCCTGCGGCATGTAGCGGCGCGCGGGCTGCGCAGGCGGCGCCAGGTTCACGGGATCGCCCGTGGTGGCGTATTGCTCTTCGGCAGGCGGCTGCTGGGCACGGGCCACAGCATTGGCATTGCGGCCACGCGGATTACGCGCCATCGCTACCTGGGCCGAGCCGGTCAGCGTCACCGTGGTGTTGAGCACGCCCTGCTGCTGTACCAGCGCATAGAGCGTCGAGGCGTTCTGGCGGGACAGCCGCACGCAGCCATGCGAGGCCGGCGAGCCGAGCCGGCCGACCGAGTCCGTGCCGTGGATGGCGTGCCCGACCTTGGTGAAGAAGATCGCGTGCGGCATCGGCGCGTCGTCGAATTCCTTGGAGTAATGATCCTCCTCCATGCGGAAGGCACGGAACGCGCCGTTCGGCGTTTCGCGCGAAGGCAGGCCGGTCGAGACCGGCCAGTGATAGCGCGCGACGCCGTCGACCGCGACGGTCATCTGCTGATTGTCCTTGTCGACGGTGATCTCGACCTTGGCTTGCGCGGCGCCCGCGCTCAAAAGCATCAGGGATGTGAAAGCAATCAAAAACGAACGCATCGGACTTCTGGCCTCCGGCCTGTTCATGCTAGCGCCGCGGCTCTCCGTCCCCCGGCGTGCACTATGCCTGCAATCCGGCTTTCGTTCCAGCGGCCTGGCCGCCCATCGTTAACGCGACGCCTGACGTAAGCAAGGCCGCTGGTGCCACGCAGGGTGCGGCGGCGCTGACATTTTCGCGAGCCGGACGTGCGTTCACAACGCCGACAATTCGTCACAAAGGCGCAACCATTCCGCCGCGCCGCGCGTTGATCGTGGACACCTCGACAGGCGGCGTCCGCCGCCGACTCTTTACAGCTTCTGGGACCGAAGATGAACAAAGCCCGTGTCGCCGCCATGCCGGCCGGTTTGCCCGTCCGTTTGCTGTTCGCAGCCGCCGCCATCCTGCTCGCGCTATTGTCGCTGCCGCAAGCCGGCCACGCCCAGGGCATCGTGCGCGGCGCCCAGGAAGGCTCCTATGAGGGCAACCGGATCGCAGGTCCCGTGGGCGGCGCAGTTGGCGGTGTCGTCGGGGCCGGTGTCGGCGGCGCGGTTGGCGCTGTCGAGGGCGTGCTCGGAATTCCCCACCGTCATTACCGCCACCGCTGCCGCGGCTATTACGACGGGGATCACCATTTCCACTGCTATCGCTGATCGTCATTCCGAGGCGCTCAAAGGGTGAGCCCGGAATTCATCAGCGGCAAAATCAGTGGATGGATGGATTCCGGGCTCATGCTTCGCACGCCCCGGAATGACGGCTAATTCTTCAGCCGGTAGCCGGTGCGGAAAATCCACCAGATCACGACGAGGCAGACCACCAGGAACGCCACGGTCATGCCGACGCTGACGGCGATGCTGACGTCGGCGATCTCGTAGAAGCTCCAGCGGAAACCGGAGATCAGATAGACGACCGGGTTGAGCAGCGCGACCGTGCGCCAGGCGGGCGGCAGCATGTCGATCGAGTAGAAGCTGCCGCCGAGAAAGGTCAGCGGCGTCACCACCAGCATCGGGATCATCTGCAGCTTCTCGAAGCCGTCGGCCCAGATGCCGATGATGAAACCGAACAGGCTGAAGGTCACCGCCGTCAGCACCAGGAAGGCCAGCATCCAGATCGGATGCTGGATGTGCAGCGGCACGAACAGGCCGGCCGTCGCCAGGATGATGAGGCCCAGAATGATCGACTTGGTCGCGGCGGCCCCGACATAGCCGATCACGATCTCGAAATAGGAGATCGGCGCCGACAGGATCTCGTAGATCGTGCCGGTGAATTTCGGGAAGTAGATGCCGAACGAGGCGTTCGCGATGCTCTGCGTCAGCACCGAGAGCATGATCAGGCCCGGCACGATGAAGGTGCCGTAGCTGACGCCCTCGACCTGGCTGATGCGCGAGCCGATCGCGGCGCCGAACACTACGAAATAGAGCGAGGTCGAGACCACCGGCGAGACGATGCTTTGCAGCAGCGTGCGCCAGGTGCGTGCCATTTCGAACAGATAGATGGCGCGGATGGCGCGGTGATTCATGACGTCCTCACGAGGTCGACGAAGATGTCCTCGAGCGACGATTGCGTCGTGTCGAGATCGTTGAAGCGGATGCCGGCGGTACGGAGATCGCCGAGCAGGCTGGTGATCCCGGTGCGCTCGCCCTGGGTATCGTAATCGTAGACCAGCGTGGCGCCGTTGTCGCACAGCTCGAGCTCGTACTGCGCGAGGCTTTCCGGCAGCGCGGTGATCTTGGTCTGCAGATGCAGCGTCAGCCGCTTCTTGCCGAGCTTCTGCATCAGCGTCGTCTTGTCCTCGATCAGGACGATCTCGCCCTTGTTGATGACGCCGATGCGATCGGCCATCTCCTCGGCTTCCTCGATGTAATGCGTGGTGAGGATGATGGTGACGCCGGACTGCTGCAGTGTGCGCACCACCTCCCACATGCCCTTGCGGAGCTCGACGTCGACGCCGGCGGTCGGCTCGTCCAGGAACAGGATCTGCGGCTCGTGCGACAGCGCCTTGGCGATCATTACGCGGCGCTTCATGCCGCCGGAGAGGGTGATGATCTTGTTGTCCTTCTTGTCCCAGAGCGAGAGGTCCTTCAGCACCTTCTCGATATGGCCAGGGTTCTTCGGCTTGCCGAACAGGCCGCGGGAGAAGCTCACGGTCGCCCACACGCTTTCGAACGCGTCGGTGTGCAATTCCTGTGGCACGAGGCCGATCAAGGAGCGCGCCTTGCGGTAGGAGGTCTGGATGTCCTCGCCGCCGACGAGGACGCGGCCCTCGCTCGGGTTGGCGATGCCGCAGATAATCGAGATCAGCGTGGTCTTGCCCGCGCCGTTCGGCCCGAGCAGCGCAAAAATCTCGCCGCGCTTGATATCGAGATTGACGTTCTTGAGCGCCTTGAAGCCGGACCCATAGGTCTTCGACAAATTGGCGACGGAAATGATGGAGGACATGATGGCCGCAAGACTTAAGGGGGCAAAAGCTGGGGAGGGAGGCTGGAACCTGCCGGGACGGGCGGGTCAGCGGTGCCCTGAGATAGGAACGGTCTTACGCGGTCGCAATTGCCGGGAGAAAAATGGTCTCGAAACAGCCCCGTCGGCGGCAGGTTCCAGGTAAGTGTTGCGCGATGGTCACGGCTTGCTGCTAAGATTGTCGCTCACGCGGCTCTTTGTTGCGTGTGCGAGCACGCCGTGGCTACGATTCCGACCAATCGCGATGCGTATTGTCCCCAGGGAAAAAGATCGATGAGACCGAACGGCCGTCACACCGCCGGCGCCAGCCAGTCGTCCGCCCTCCGTATGTGGGCGATGGGCCTGCTCCTGCTGTCAGCTGTTGCCATCAGCCCGACCAGCGTCAAGGCCGCGCCGAGCCAGGCCGCGGCGGCGACCACGCATGTCTATCTGCTCCGCGGCGTGCTCAACATCTTCTCGCTCGGGCTCGACACGATCGGCGCCCGGCTCCAGGCGCAGGGCATCCCGGTGACCGTCGCCAACTTCGTCTCCTGGTCCTCGCTCGCCGATGAGGCGGCGTCCGCCTACAAGGCCGGCCGCCTCAAGACCATCATCCTGGTCGGCCATTCCTCCGGCGCGACGGCGCTGCCGGACATGATCGCCAAGCTCAACCAGCTCGGCGTTCCCGTGAAGCTCGCGATCGGACTCGATTCCGTGTTCAAGACCAAGCTCTCGACCGGCGCGGAGCGCTACATCAACATCTATATCGGCGACGGTCCCGGCGAGCCGGTGCGGCGCGCCGAGGGTTTCCGCGGCAAGCTCGACAATGTCGACGTGCGCGGCACGGGCGTCGGTCACGTCTCGATCGACAAGAACGAGGCGATCCAGCGCCGCGTCATCGCCGAGATCGACGCCGCGATCATGCGCTCGCGTGCTCCGGTTGCCCCGATTGCCGAACCCCGCGCGCCGCGGTCCTCCCACTCGGCGGCGGCGGCTCCGTCAAGAAACTAAGGTGATTGCGCGACGAACATTCGCGCGCCACTCTTTGGCAAAGCCGGCTCGCGAGGCTCAGGCGGTGGTCCTTCTTGCTCCGCGTTATCTCAAGAACGCGCGGATGCTGTCCGCGATCTCCGTCGCATGCGTCTCCAACGCAAAATGTCCGGTGTCGAAGAACTGCACCACGGCATTGGGATTATCACGCTTGAACGCCTCGGCGCCGGGCGGGATGAAGAACGGATCGTTCTTGCCCCAGGCCGCGAGGAACGGCGGCTTGTGGGTGCGGAAATAGTCCTGGAATGACGGATAGAGCGCAACGTTGCTCTTGTAGTCGCCGAACAGATCGAGCTGCACGTCGTCCGAGCCGGGACGCGCCAGATAGAAATTGTCGAGATTCTGGCCGTCGGGCGACACCAGTGTCGGATCGGGGACGCCGTGCGTGTACTGCCAGCGCGTGGCCTCCGGTGTGAGGAAAGCGCGCAGCGCCTCACGGTTGGCCGGTGAAGGGTCTTGCCAGTAGGCCTTGATCGGAGTCCAGCCATCGCTGAGACCATCCTCATAAGCGTTGCCGTTCTGCGAGATGATGGCCGTGATCCGCTCGGGATGGCGTAGCGCGAGCCGGAAGCCGGTCGGCGCGCCATAGTCGAAGACGTAGATGGCAAAGCGATTGAAGCCGATTACCTCGGTGAAGCGGTCGATCACCTTCGCGACATTGTCGAAGGTGTAGCGGAAGCTGTCACGCGAGGGCATGTCGGACTGGCCGAAGCCGGGAAGGTCCGGTGCCACGATGTGAAACCGGTCTGCAAGCAGCGGGATGAGGTCGCGGAACATATGGCCCGCGCTCGGAAAGCCGTGGAGCAGCAGGAGCTTCGGCCCTGCCTTTGGGCCGGCCTCGCGATAAAATACCTTGAAGCCGTCGACATCAGCGGTGCGGTAGGTCGTCGTGGTCATGCCGATCTCCATGATATTGGTAACCTGTTAAATAGCAATATTCAGGTTATGACCTTGCACCGTAACTTGTCAATGCGATTTTAGAGGTTACTTATTGGGACTTCGGACGATGCGAAGGAACTTTTGATGGACCGCCCGCCCGCCATGTTCATCGCCGACTCGCTCGGGCTTGATTTCCTCAACTCGGTGGCGACGCCGGTCGATACACCGGTCGATTGGCTCGAGGATGGTGAGGGTTTGATCGACTGGCTGGCACAGGCGAAGCTGGTGCCGGCGGAGGAGTTGGAGGCGTTGAGGGCGCATGCAAAGCCGAGCGAACTCGACAAGGTCGCCGGTCAGGCCCGCGACTTGCGCGATTGGTTTCGGGGCTTTGTTCTGAAGCATGCCGGCCAGCCTCTCACTGCGAAGGCGTTGCGTGAGCTTGGCCGGTTGAACAGCGTTCTGGAGCGCGACGACTCGTTTCGGCAGATCGTGCCGCGCCGCGGTGAGCAGGGAGACGGCCTTGCGTTGCAAAGGATGCGGCGCTGGAGGTCACCCGAAGCGCTGTTACTGCCTATCGGGGAAGCCCTGGCGAAATTCGTCTGCGAGGAGGATTTCTCCGACGTGAAGGCGTGCGGGGGCCATAACTGCACGATGCTGTTTGCGGACCACACCCGCAGGCGTGCGCGGCGATGGTGCACGATGGCCATCTGCGGCAACCGCGCCAAGCAGGCCGCTCATCGCAGCCGGCTCAAGAGCCGGCAGTAACCGACCGCCACCAGGTGCGATGCCGTCAGGCCGCCGTCACCCGGACCGGCATGCTCTCGAGCCCGCGCAGGGAATTGTTGAGCCTGCGCTTCGGCTCCGCCGTGAGCTCGATGGTCTTCACGCGCCTTGCGAGCTCGCCGAAGATCAACTCGCCTTCGAGGCGCGCGATCATCTGACCGACGCAGGCGTGGATGCCTGCGCCGAAGCCGACATGCCCGGTCGCAGCGCGCTCCACATCGAAACAGTCGGGCTTGTCCCAGCGCGCCGGATCGCGGTTGGCGGCGGCCATGAACAGCAGCACCTTGCGATGCGCCGGGATCATGCCGCCGCCGATCTCGACGTCGCGCGAGGTGGTGCGAAAGAACGTCTGCACCGGTGAATCGTAGCGCAGGCTTTCCTCGAAGGCGTTGCGCGCCAGCTCCGGCCTGTGATGCAGCTTGCGATATTCGTGGGGATGCATGGCGAGCGCGAGCAGGGTGTTGCCGATGCCGTTGACGGTGGTGTCGACCCCTGCGGTGAGGAACGGCCGCACCAGATGCGTCGCCTCATGCTCGGTGATCTCGCCCTCGTCGGCGGCCTGATAGATCATCATGCCGAGGCTGTCGGGTCGCAGCGCATCCCGCCCACAACATTCCATGATCCAGCTCTGCGCGGCGAGACCTTCCTGCCGTGACGCCGTGAGTATCTCGTTCTCCGGCCCGAAGCTGTTGAACACGAACGTGCTCCAGGCCAGCAGCTTCTCGCGGCCATCGGGCCGGATACCGATGGCATCCGGAAACACCTTCATGGGATAGGCTTCGGCGAGATCGACCACAGCATCGAACGTGCCTTTGTCGATCAGCTCCGAGACCTTCTTCTCCGCCTCCTTCTGAAACGTCTCGCGCAGCTTCCTTGCGACGCCCGGCGACAGCGTGCGGCCGAGCACACGCCGGCCCTTGTCGTGGTCGGGTGGATCGATCTGGAGCGTCAGCGGCTTCGGCAGCGCCGGGTTCATGCCGTTGAGCCCGACGCCCTCGCCACTGATGAACGTCTTCCAGTCCTTCAGGGCCGGCTCGACCTCGGCATAGCCGGCCATGGCCCATACGCCGTAACGCTCCAATGCGAAGACGGGCCCGATTGCGCGCAACGCCTCATAGGCGGGATAAGGATCCATCAGGAAGTCGGGCGCGAACGGATCGACCGGACTGGACGCAATGCCGCTCATGGTCAGCTCCCAACAGCTATTGCTTCGCGAGGGGGCACTGACCGTCGCTTTCGGATCGGAAGGCGTCCTCGCCCTTGATGGTGGCGACGACCTTCAGCAAATCCCAGCTGGAGGTCGATTCCTCGGGCGCCTTGACCTGCAGGAGAAGGAGCGGATGGATCTTGCGTCCGTCCTTGCGGATATAGCCCTTGCCGAACAGCGGATCGTCGGTCGGCATCTCCTTCATCGCGGCGACCACGGCCTTGCCGTCCTTGGCGCTGCCAGCCTTGTCGACGGCCTTGAGATAGTGAATGACCGAAGCATAGACGCCGGCCTGCATGTCGTTCGGATAGGCCTTTGACGGGATGCGTTCGGCGAAGCGCTTGGCGAAAGCACGCGTGCCGTCGTTCAGATCCCAGTAGAAGGGATTCATGATCTGCGCGCCTTGCGCGAATTTCAGGCCGAGTGCGGGCAGGCCGTTCATGCCGAGGATCAATCCGACCAGCTTGCGGTCCCTGGTCAGGCCGAACTCGGCCGCCTGCTTCATCGAGGTGATGGTATCGTCGCCGGCATTGGCAAAGCCGATGACGTTCGCCCCCGACGCCTGGGCCTGCAACAGGAACGAGGCGTAATCGGCCGTTCCCAGCGGATGTCGCACGCTGCCGAGCACCTCGCCGCCCGACGCTTTCACAGCTTCCGCGGCCTGCTTCTCCAGATCATGGCCGAACGCATAGTCGGCGGTGATGAAGAACCATTTCTTGCCGCCCTGCTGCACGATCGCCTTACCGAGGCCGCGGCCGTAGGCATAGGTGTCGTAGGTCCAGTGCACGGTGTTCGGCGTGCATTTCTCGCCGGTGAGGAGCACCGTGCCGGCACCTGATCCGATGAAGGCCTTGTTCTTCTCGGCGCTCATGCCGGCCACCGCAAGCGCGATCGACGAGTTCGGGATGTCGAAGATCGCGTCGACGCCGTCGTTCTCGTACCAGCGGCGGGCAATGCCGATTCCGATGTCGGTCTTGTTCTGGTGATCGGCCGCGACGACCTCGACCGGCTTGCCGCCGGCCTTTCCGCCATAATCCTCGACCGCCATCTTGGCGGCGACGACCGAGCCGACGCCCTGATAGCTCGCGAACGGGCCCGACTGGTCGTTCAGGATGCCGATCTTCACGACATCCTGGGCGAAGGCCGGTGCGGCCGTCAGCATCGCGGCCAGCATGCATAAATTATGCAGGAATTTCCTGTTCATTGTGTCTCCTCCGATGGGCGGTCTTTGTGCCGCTCTATAATAGTTATATTTTATAGCTATTTTTGAGAGTGTCAATTCGGCCATTTTTGGCCGCCGCCGCGGATCGAGGATCATGAGCCCGAAAGCGTTAAGACCCGGAGCGAAGGCCGCTCAGCCAACTGCGACGTCGCTGGACCTGGACGCGCTCCAGCGCACGCCCGGGTTCATGCTGCGGCTCGCGCAGCTGAAGTTCTTCGAAGGTTTTTACGAGGAGTTCGCCACGCTCGGCCTGACGCCCGCGACCTATGCGATCCTCGTCGTCATTCGCGACAATCCGGGCGTCCTCCCCAGCAGCCTTGCCAGCCTGCTCCGCCTGCGCCTGCCGAACCTGATCAAGATCCTGAACGAGCTCGAATCGTCCGGCTTCATCAAGCGCAGCCGATCGAAATCCGATCGCCGCGCCGTCGAGCTGATGCTGACGCCAAAGGGTGCAAAGCTCATTGCCGACGGGGCAGGGCTGACGGAGCCCTATAACCGGAAGATGCTGGCCCCGCTCACCGAAGCCGAGCAGCGCACGCTGCTCGAATTGCTCAACCGGATGCTGCCGCTCTAGCAAAGTTTCGTCACGAGAAAATCAAAATTAGAGGGTTTCATCTATTTATGATGGGGATGGCAGGGACGCCAGGTGGCGGCTGAGGTAATCTTGATGACGAGTCGCGCCGGCGTGAGCGGGGTCCTGCACATGAAGTGGGCAGCGCTGATGTGCGTCACGTTTGCGGTCGGGGGCTGCGCGAGCGCGCCGCTCGAACGAGGCGGCTCGCTCCGAAGCTACGATAGGATGTCCGACGCCAACGGACTGGTCACGCGATCACAAATCCGCGTGAACAAGAAGGACGTGCTGGCGGCGAAGACGATCCGCGTCGCATCGACCGTCTTTCCCGCGCGCGCCGATGTTGCCCTGAACGAGAAAGAGCGGCGTCTGGTCGCAAATGCCATCAGCCGCGAGCTGTGTCTCCGCTTGAGCGAGCGCTTCCGCATCGTCGCCTCCGATGACGACGCGGACCTCACGGTGCAGGCGACGGTGACGCATGCCAAACCGACCAGCGCGACGGCTTCGGGCGCATCGAAAGCACTGTCGGTCGCCAAGACGGTCGCGCTTCCCGGCGTGCCCGTGCCGGTGCCGCGGCTTCCGGTCGGGCTCGGCAGTCTGTCGGTCGAGGCGGAGGCGCGCGATTTCGCCGGATTTCAGAAGGCGGCCATGGTCTGGGCACGCAGCGCCAATTCCATCGGCAGCTCTGCGCGCGTCGCCAACGAAGGCGATGCCTACGATCTCGCCGCCGAGTTCAGTGCTGATTTCGCCAAGCTGGTCGTGACCGGAGACTCGCCGTTCGGCGGCCTCCCGGCGCTGCCTCCGATGGAAAGCATTCCCGTGCGGCTCGGCGGTGCGCCCAAATATGTCGCCTGCGAAGCGTTCGGGCGGTTTCCAGGCCTCACTGGCCTCGCGGGGCAAGGGCTCGGCCTCCCGCCCGCATGGACCGATTCTGGTGCCCACGAGAATCCGGCCAACAGTCCGGGCCCGCCGCCGGCGCCTGAGGCGAACTCAGGGCAGATGCTCACGCAATGAGCCGGGTGAATTCCTCGCCGTGTCCGACGCCAACACGCGTCGACCGAAGGTCCGCTCTCGGCCGCCGCAGATCGCTGGCTGCCTCGACCGCGGTCCTGATGCTGCTGCTGGCGGGGTGTGCGTCGAGCACGAATGTCCCGCCTGCCTATCATCCTCCGCGTCCGCCCAGCCCCCAGGCGGTGAAGGACGGCGTCAAGAAGGGCGCGACCGAAGTCAAGCTGACCGGCGGGCTCGAGACGACCGCCATCCGTCAGGCCGACCACGGGCCGGGATCCTATTTTGCCTGCCTGCGGCAGAGCGGCCCCTCCGCAGGCAGACGGCCCACCTATTCGGTCTTCTTTGATGATGACGCCTATAAGGGAATCCAGAGCTCGGTCATTTCCGAAGCCTGCGAAGCCGAGCCATGGGTTCCGGTCAACTGATTGCGGCGATCCGGTGGCGGCCGGTATCAGTGGCTCTGCCGAGGAGCGACATGAAGTTCCGTGCCCCAAATTCCACCCAATCGGTGTTCACCAAGCCGATTGGAAAAGGCCGTTGCCTTCGTGGTGGGACTGCTGGACGATGATTGATGTGAGGCGAGCCATCGCGCTGGCAGTGGTTGCGCTGCTCGCCCTGAGCAGCGGCATGGCCGGTGCTTCCCCGCCGAAGTCCAAGACCCCCGCGGCCGTCCCCGCCGCGCCGCCGCCTCCACCGTTCGAGCCGTTGCCGCCGCCGAAGGTCTACCTGTTCCGCGGCGCCATGGGCCCGTTCTTCTCGACTGGCATGGACCGGCTCGGCGAGAAGCTGACGCAGGCCGGCTTCTCGGCCGACGTCTATGAATTCACCCTGTGCCGGTTCATCGGCAGTCGCGCCATTGCCAGCTACAAGGAGAAGGCGGCGCCGATCGTGCTGATGGGGCACTCCATGGGCGGGCTGTGCTCGATCATCATCTCGGAGATGGCGGCCAAGGAGAATATCCCGATCAGCCTCGTCATCGCCATCGATCCCGCGCATGCGACCGGCGACGTGCCGCTCAATGTCGAGCGCTTCATCAACATCTTCCTGTCCGACAGTGTGCTCGGGGGCGGCGACGTCGTCGCCGTGCCCGGCTATCGCGGCCATTATGCGAGCTACGACCTCAAGGAAAACGCGCGCGTCACCCACATCAACATCGAGAAGTCGGACGACATCCATCGCCAGATCGTGCAGATGGTGACGCAGCTGCCGCGCATTCCGCCGCAGACCCAGGCCGATGCCGTGCCGCTGCGTTATCTCGTGCCCGCCGACACGCTGGTCGAGTTGTGGGATAGCGGCGTGCGCGTGCCGGTGCGCCGCGGCGACACCATGGAGAGCATCGCCGCAGCCAACCGCGTGCCGCTGTGGACGCTCGCACAGAGCAATTCATTGCCGGAGAACGCCCAGCTCACCCCGGGCCAGACCATCATCGTCCCGCGCCATCTGACCCCGCCCGAGCCGGCCGCCGCGATGGCGACGCCGCCACCTCCTTCGGCAGGGAAGAAGTAGGCGACGTTGGTCTGATTGGACCAAGGCGGTACGTTCTCTCTCCGCTTGCGGGCGAGACTCATGCCAGTATTCCGCAATACGTTCATGGCATGCATCTTCAGCAGACCAAGTCACACAAAGAGATCGTGCAGCGGATGGTGCCCGGCCGAACCGTCTGCAGACGGAGCATCATGGTTCAGCTGCAAAACGTCGGCGGCTGCCGCGGCGCCCTCGGCGGCCGTTGCCGCGCGTTCGTGATGATTGCGCGGTTCGAGGAGATCATTCGAGAAATTGATGACGGATCTCTCGATCGCAGAATTCAGAAAGTGGAAGCAATCGTCCTGCCCGTGCGGATCGGCCGTTGAGTATCCGTGTGAGCCGGGTGTGCCGTCGACCGCAGAGTGCTGTTGAGAATGAGGCCTGCAGGGCTCCTCAGACCGCGCATGATCGGGTTCGCTGGCTCCAAGGGGATTCGGCTGAGCTTCGCCTCCATTCCCGACTTCCTTCTGCGGGACAGCATCCGGCGCATTGTCGGTGTCGGCACCGCCATGAGTTTCCGCGGCCTTGCTTTCCTTCGCCATACTCCCCGCGCCAACTCCGCCTCGATGGAGGCTGTCGCTGGTCGTGGTTTGTTCGAAGACAAATCTGAAGTTGTCCATCGATCGCCAGACGGAAGGCGGTTCGGAGAGGGTGGATTGCGCCGCCGTCTCGCCCGAATTGTCTGGCCCGGAGCCGACGTAGATGATGTTATCCCCGTTGTTGCCCTCGATCGTACCGTTGCCAGATCCGCCGAAGACGGTTTTGTTCATGTCGGTGCCGTTGAGGGTGTCGTCGCCGGCGCGCACGTAGGCGGTTTGGAGAACGGTGCTACCGCCGGCAATGCTCTCGCCTCCGGCCGGACCGTCAACAAACGGAGGATCGGATACGACGGTGGCTCCCGTTGCCAAATAGTCGGCCTCCTTGGAGTCGGCGTCGCTAGCGCCGCGGATGGCGATCGTCACATCTTGCGCGGTGCCATCGATGGTCGTCACCGTGAAGTGGTCGGTGAGGGTATCGCAAACGTCGAGTGCGTCCACGACGCGATTGTTGTTGTCGAGCGTATAGGTCCACAGTCCCGCCGCGGTCATCGTGAAAGTGCCGTAGCCGCCGGCGCTTGCGGCGGGCGCGGTGACCGCTGTGAAGGTATTGGCGGGATTGTCGACGTCGGTAGCAGCGAGCGTGCCGGCCGCTATCGGCTTGCCGTAGGAGCAGCCGCTCTCGAGCACCGAGCCCGTCTTGGTTCCCGAAATGATGGCGGCATCGTTCATGCCTTTGATTGTAATTGTCACGACCTGCTGCGTACCGTCGACGGTCGTCACGGTGAACTGATCGGTCCGCGTGTCGCAGATATTGAGTGCCTGCACGGTGCAGTTGTTGTTGTCGAGCGTATAGGTCCACGCGCCCGCCGAGGTGATCGTGAAGTAGCCATAGCCCTGCAAGCTGGCCGTTGGACAGATGACCGCCGCGAAAGGGCTGACTGGATCATCGACGTCCGTGGCGACAAGGGTTCCTGTCGCGATCGGCGTTCCGGGCGAAGCGCAGCTCGCCTCGACGACTAAACCGGCGGTGGTGCCGGAGATGACGGCGGCGTCATTGGTGCCCTGGATCGTGATTGTCACGAGCTGGGGCGTGCCGTCGATGCTGGTCACGGTCAGAGTGTCGGTCAGGGTGTCGCCGACATTCAAAGCCTGCACTTTGCTGTTGCCGTTGTCGAGCGTGTAGGTCCACACGCCGGCGGATGTCATCGTGAAATGCCCGTAGCCGCCGGTGCTTTTGGTCGGCGAACTGACCGCCGTGAAGATGTTGGGTGGGTGGTCGACGTCCGTGCTCGTGAGCGTGCCGGTTATGGTTGGCGTGCTCGCCGCCGCATTGACGCCGCCGCCCGCCTCCGTCACCGCGCCGCTGACATCGCCTGAGATGACGGCAGTGTCGTTGACGCCAATGATGGATATGTTGAAGGACTCACGCGCCGAGAGCCCGCCGCCCGAGACCGTGACGACGAAGCTCGCGGTCGTCGGCGACGTCAGGGCATTGATGGCGGCATTGTTCGGAACGAACGTGTAGGCGCCGGACGCGCTGTTGAGATAGAGGGTGCCATAAGGACCGGTCTGTGAAACATCGTATGTAAGTCCGTTCAGGACCGTGCTCCCGACCGTCCCTCCACCAAGACCATAGGTCAGCGCGGCATTGAACGGGCTGCTGGCGCCGAAGGTACCGCTTGACGCAGTGAACTCGTCGAAGGCGACCGTGTCAATTTTGATGGGTGCGGCCGGCAACCTCAGCGTCGGCTGCGGCATCACGATCAAGGGGAATTCGATCGGAAGTAGTGGTGGAAGCTGGTTCGCCGGCTCAGTCGGCGTGATGTCTGACGTGAAGTTGATGTGCTGAAGCCCAGGCGAATTGCTGAACGGTGGCGTGCTGGAGCCCATCGACTCTCGCGTGAAGTTGGCAACTACGTCCTGTTGAGCGGCCTGCAGCTCTTCCATGCGAGCCGCGCTGTTTGTCACCTGACTCACGCTGATCGACGAGCCCATCCTTTTCAGGACGATGGTCTCGCCCGGATCATCGACGATGATGTGTCGCGGTATCGACTCCTTGGTGACGAGCTCGAACACACCGTGCTGAAGGTCCTTGTATGTGATCGTATCGTCATCCACGAGGGTGGCGTCGGGGTCCGCGGCTCGTGCCTCCGCAATCATTGAAAAGGTCAACGCCGCAATAGTCAGGATGCCGAACCCTTTTGAGGGGAAGTGGCCATGAATGCTTCCGAGCGGAGTGTCGATCGTAAGGACGCCGCTGTTTGCCAGTCGGCCGGCGGCGAATGCGAAGCTGCCGCTGGTGACTGCGACGGCGGTCGAACGCGAACCGGAATCGGACGCGGACGCGACTTCGCGCAGCTCGATGCGGGCTTGGCTGAAGACGTTGAACAGGCTGTCGTCGAGAAGACGAATTCCGACCCGGGAAAAGGTGGCGGTCTCGATTACGTCATGACGGCAGACAAGGTCGCCAACTCTGACGTTAATCGCCGCGCCGCCATCGCGGGTAAGGGTCACTTCACCGAAGGCGGTCTCGACTATG
This sequence comes from Bradyrhizobium sp. CCGE-LA001, assembly GCF_000296215.2. Lineage (NCBI taxonomy): Bacteria > Pseudomonadati > Pseudomonadota > Alphaproteobacteria > Hyphomicrobiales > Nitrobacteraceae > Bradyrhizobium > Bradyrhizobium sp. CCGE-LA001. The sequence goes on from NZ_CP013949.1 coordinate 2,135,502, forward strand.
CCGATGATCTCAAGCGGTGAAGTCGTGAGAACCCCGTCCGAAGGCCCAACGCCGAACGCAACTAACATAGAAATGGCCTCGCATCCCGAATTCTTCGGGCTCAGCGCGATGTCGCAGTCTTCTTGTCGGATTTGCCTGCGCCACTAAAGCAGGTTTTGGCACTGGCAATTCCAGGCCTGCACGCCGAAGACGACCGATAAAAATTCTGATCTCTATGGGTATTACCACGGCGGTGACAGGTTCACGCGAGACGCGGCGTCTCGACCGGACCGCAATTCGCTTCTCACTAAGTAGACGCTTGGGATGCATGAAATGTAGCTTATTTTGCTGGCGAGGCAAAGGGCTCGCAGTTAGGATGAGGCAAAAGCAGTCTCCCTCTGGAGAGCTGCTCCTCGGGACCGATCCACGCCGGAGAAGCTCGCGATGCACGCCTTGCGGGCTTGGCTGGGCCTCATGGAGTCCTGATCGACCGATTACGCGAACAAGATCTTCTCGGAAGGAGCGGATCATGTGCAGACATACGATCGCTGCTTTGGTAGCTGGTTTTGTTTGTGCGTCCGCGAGTGTTCTTGCTGCGCCCGCGCAGGCTCAAATAAATCCCGTGAAGCCCAGCCTTGGGGATGTTGCGCCAAGCCCGATCGGGAAGGTCGTAGCCGTTACGGGTACGGTCATGATCGAGCACGCAGGTGCGGTGCTCGTGCAGGTCGCTCTTCCCGATAAAGCTGCTCAAGCCAAGGTCGGAGATGTCGTGTATCTCCGAGACGTGGTGCGGACGGAAGCGGACAGCCGGATCAGTATCAATTTCAGCGACGGTTCGTCGTTCAATCTGTCGAGCAATGCGCGTATGACCTTGGACGAGTATGTGTATGAGCCGGCCGGCAAATCCAACGCGGCGTTTTTTGGTCTGGCTAGAGGAACGGCGACATTTGTAGCCGGTCAAGTCGCGAAGAGCGGCGATATGAAAGTTGATACGCCCCTTGCAACGCTGGGGATCCGGGGTACGACGCCGCATATTGAAATCGCGGATGACGGCTCGGTCAAGTTTTCGACTCTCATCGAAGAAGGCAAGGCCAAAATGGTCAAGAAGCGCGCAAGTGCCCCGGCGCGTCAGCAGGAACAGGAGAGTGCTCCAAGATTGAACATCTGCAGAGGATGCTGAGCCATCTTGAGGAAAGCATGTCTTTCCTCCCTTCGCGACGTGTGAGCATCGAAGCGGTGTTCTATAGGGAGATCGACACGGAGATGACCATGAGGGCGGCCATCATCGGCAGCGTCGCACTCGTTACCGCCTTGCTGTGGCTCTGCTCGTCGGCGGTCGCGCAACAACTGCAGCAAAGTTCGCGTCTCAAGACGATTGAACAGTGCAACGGCCGGGACCGCATCCCGGCCCAGGCCCGGATCGTCGGCTGCACAGCGCTGATCAATTCCGGTGATGCCAAGCCGTCGGCGCTGGCCTTGGCCTACAACAACCGCGGCAACGCTTATACCGCGACAGCGGAATACGATCGTGCCATCAGCGATTTCGGTCGCGCGATCGAAATTGCGTCAGACTACGTCAAGCCGCTGAACAATCGCGGCGTGGCCCATTTGAGGATGGGAGCATATGACGAGGCGATCAAGGATTTCGGTGGGGCAATTCGGCTCGACCCGGGTTATGGCAGCGCCTTCGCCAATCGCGCGGGCGCCCACCTGAAACTGGACCAGTATGATCGGGCCCTGCTGGACTTCAACGAGGCTATCCGCCTCGATCCAAATTCGAGGTTGGCGAGAAGTGGCCGGTGCTGGGCCCGAGCGGTCGTCGGCGACCTCCAGGCGGGTCTTGAGGACTGCGACAGCGCGATTCAGTTGGGCGCGCACGATGCCGCGACATATGATTCACGTGCGCTGATCCATCTGAAGATGGGTCAATTTGCTGCGGCCATCGACGACTACAACTCCGCCTTGCGCCTGACACCAAATCTGGCCACCGCGCTCTATGGACGGGGGCTAGCCAAGCTCGGCCAGGGCGATAAAGCGGGCAACCGTGACGTCTCGGCGGCAAAGCTCATCGAGCTCAGGATCGGCGACGCATTCGTGCGCTATGGCGTGCGGTGACGTCAGGGCTGGTTTGCTAAACGTTCGACCCGTGGATGGCATCGATCACCGCATCGGTGACCTCCTTCGTCGTCGCCTTGCCGCCGACGTCGGGTGTCAGCACGCCGGCGGCGCAGACGCGCTCGACGGCGGCCATCAGCCGTGACGCCGCGTCGTTCTCGCCGAGATGTTCGAGCATCTGAACACCGGTCCAGAAGGTTGCGATCGGGTTGGCGATGCCCTTGCCGGTGATGTCGAAGGCCGAGCCGTGGATCGGCTCGAACATCGAGGGGAAGCGGCGTTGTGGGTCGATGTTGCCGGTCGGCGCCACACCGAGGCTGCCCGCCAGCGCGCCGGCGAGGTCGGAGAGGATGTCGGCGTGCAGATTGGTTGCTACGATGGTGTCGAGGCTCTTCGGATGCAGCGTCATGCGCACCGTCATGGCGTCGACCAGCATTTTGTCCCAGCTGACGTCGGGGAATTCGCCGGCGACCTCGGCTGCGATCTCGTCCCACATCACCATGCCGTGGCGCTGCGCGTTCGACTTGGTCACGACGGTCAGCAGCTTGCGCGGGCGTGATTGCGCGAGCTGGAACGCATAGCGCATGATCCTTGTCACGCCGACGCGAGTGAAGACCGCGACTTCCGTGCCGACCTCCTCCGGCAGGCCCTTGTGGGCGCGGCCGCCCATGCCGGCATATTCGCCTTCGGAATTCTCGCGCACGATCACCCAGTCGAGATCGCCGACGCCGACATTGCGCAGCGGCGAGGCCACGCCCGGCAGGATCTTTGTCGGCCGCACATTGGCGTATTGGTCGAAGCCCTGGCAGATCGGCAACCGCAAGCCCCATAGCGTGATGTGATCTGGCACGTCGGGGGCGCCGACCGCGCCGAAATAGATCGCGTCGAATTTCTTCAGCTCGCCGAGACCGTCGGCCGGCATCATCACGTCGTGCTTCTTGTAATAGTCCGAACCCCAGTCGAACGTCTTGACGTTGAAGGCGAGATCGCCGCTGCGCTTTGCCAGCGCCTCCAGCACGCGCACGCCGGCCGAGATCACCTCGGGGCCGATGCCGTCGGCGGGAATGGCAGCGATGGAATGGGTGCGCATGGAATGCTCCGTTTGAGACAACGCCGGTCTATTGGCAAATCTAAATGGGAATGCAGGGCATACTCAAGCGGCGCTGGTTTATACAAAAAAATGATATAATCCTCGTAAGGCCGCCACGACGTCATGGCCGGGCTTGACCCGGCCATCCACGCCTTCTCAGCGGCGCAAAGAACGTGGATGCCCGGGACAAGCCCGGGCACGACGATGAGGGGCGGCAGATGGAATTGCATCAGTTGCGATGCTTCGTGGCGGCGGCCGAGCAGCTGCATTTCGGGCGCGCGGCGCAGCAGCTTCAAATGCTGCCCTCCGCGCTCGGCCGGCAAATCAGGCTGCTGGAGGAGGACCTGGGAACGCGGCTGTTCGCGCGGACCACGCGCGCGGTGTCGCTCACCGAGGATGGCACGACGCTGTTGCGCGATGCCCGCGCCATCCTCGCCAAGGTCGAGGCGGCCCGGAACAATCTGCGCAACCGCTCGCGTGCGGGGGCCGCGCGGCGGCTGCGGATCGGCGCCATCGACAGCGCGGCCGCGGGATTGCTGCCGCCGCTCTTGCGCGACTTCCGCGCTGGGCATCCTGACATCGCGGTGCAGCTCCTCGAAGACAAGACCGTCCGGCTGCTGCCGAAAATCCTGAGCGGCGCACTCGATCTCGCCTTCGTCCGACCGCCTGACCGCGCCGACAAGCGGCTCGAATTCCGCGATCTGCTCCAGGAGACCGCCGTCGTAGCGCTCCCGCAGCGGCATGCGTTGGCCAAGCGAAGATCGATCACGCTGGCCGATATCGCCGGCGAAGCGATGCTGGTGCCCGACCGGCGCTCGCGGCCGCACAGCCACGACCTCACGGTCAAGTTGTTCGAGCGGTCCGGCTTGACGCCGCGCATCGTCCAGGTCGCCGACGAGAAGCAGACCATCATCAATTTGGTCGCAACCAAGCTCGGGGTCGCGATCGTGCCACGCTGGACCGCGCGAATGGCGGTGTCGGGCGTTCGCTTCGTGCCGCTCAGGTCGAAAGAGAGCGGTCCCGCCGGCCGCCTGCCGCTCGCCGCCGCTTGGCTGCGCGGCTCGCGCGATCCGGCCCGGGACGCCATGTTGGCGGTGCTCGCAGCGCGCCTGCGCAGCTATGCGCGCGAGGCCTGAGGGGCTATGACATTGACTTGGACAGAGGGTGGCCGATGACGAGGGATCAGAAAGCTTCGAACCGATTGCGGGTCGCCATTGCGGGCTTGGGCTCGATCGGCACCAAGATCGCGGCCGCGCTCGATCAGGGCATTGAGGGGCTGATCCTCTCGGCCGTCGCCGTGCGCGACCCCGCCAAGCATCAAACCTTCCTGAGCGGCCTTCGCCGTCCGCCGCAGGTGCTGCCGATCGACCAACTCGGCGAGGCCGCGGACATCGTGGTCGAATGCGCACCGAGCAGCCAGTTGCGTGCGATCGTCGAGCCGGCGGTGCGGCGCGGCAAGTCCGCGGTCGTCGTCAGCGTCGGCGGTCTGCTCGACAATTTCGACCTCGTCGATCTCGCCCGCGCCAAGGGCGGCCGCATCGTCGTGCCGACCGGCGCGCTGATCGGACTCGATGCCGTCAATGCCGCCGCAATCGGCACCATTCATTCCGTGAAGATGGTGACGCGCAAGCCGATCGACGGCTTGAAGGGCGCGCCGTTCATCGTCGAGAACAACATCGACATCGACAATCTGCGTGAGCCGCTCAAATTGTTCGAGGGGAGCGCACGCGAGGCCGCAAAGGGCTTTCCGGCGAACGTCAATGTCGCCGTTGCGCTGTCGCTGGCGGGCATCGGCCCCGATCGTACCCTGATCCAGGTTTGGGCCGACCCGACCGTGACGCGCAACGTTCACCGCATCGAGGTCGAGGCGGATTCCGCTCGCTTCTCGATGGGGATCGAAAACATCCCGTCCGAGAATCCCAAGACCGGTCTGATCACTGCGCTCTCGGTCATAGCGCTGCTGCGCAAGCAGCGCGCCACGCTGTGTGTGGGGACGTGAAGCTTACGCGCCCGTGACGCGCCAGATCACGTTGCCGACGTCGTCGGCCATCAGCAGCGATGTCTTGTCGGGGCCGACCACGACGCCGACCGGGCGGCCGTAGGATTCCTTCTCGTCCGGCGACAGGAAGCCCGACAGGATGTCGCGACCGGGGCCGGACGGCTTGCCATTCTCGAACGGAATGAACACCAGCTTGTAACCGGACAGCGTGCTGCGATTCCACGAGCCGTGCTGGCCGATCACCATGCCGTCTCCGAAGCCGGGCAGGGTGCCCGCAGGCATCCAGCACAGGCCGAGCGAGGCCGTGTGGCCGCCGAGCGCGTAGTCCGGTTGCAGCGCCTTGGCGACCATCGCCGGATCCTGCGGCACGCGGTCGTCCACCGTCTTGCCCCAGTAGCAATAGGGCCAGCCATAGAAGCCGCCGTCGCGCACGGAGGTGAGATAATCCGGCGGCGTCTCGTCGCCGAGACCGTCGCGCTCGTTGACGACGGTCCAGAGCACGTTCGTATTCGGCTCCCATGCGAGCCCCACGGGATTGCGCAGGCCGGCGCCGAAAATGCGATGCGTGCCGGCGACGAGGTCGAGCTCGTAGACCGCGGCGCGACCTTGCTCGACCTCCATGCCCATCTCGGCGATGTTGCTGAGCGAGCCGACGCCGGCATAGAGCTTCTTGCCGTCGGGGCTGGCGAGCAGGCTGCGTGTCCAGTGCCCGCCCGGCTTGAACGTCGTGAGCCGCTTGCCGGGCGCGGTGATGCGATCCGCGCCGGCGACATAGGGAAACGCCATGACGCCATCGGTGTTGCCGACATAGAAGGTGTCGCCGACCAGCGCCATTCCGAACGGCTGGCTGAGGTTCTCCATGAAGGCGCCGCGAACCTCGGCAACGCCGTCGCCGTCCCTGTCGCGCAGCAGCGTGATCCGGTTGGCGGACACGCCGAGCGCGGCAGCGCGCCGCATCGTCGCCTGCATCGCGTAGTGAAATACGGTGCGCGGAGGGCTTGCGATCTGCGTCGCTTCCGCGATCAGTACGTCGCCATTGGGCAGCACCTCGATCCAGCGCGGATGGTCGAGGCCGGTTGCGAACGCATTGACCTTGAGCCCGGGCGCCACCGTCGGCTTGTGGCCCTCACGCCAGCCGCGCGCGGTCGGCATCTTCAAGGTCGGGATCGCGCCTTGCGGCTTGGCTTCGGGGATCGCTGGCGCTTGCCCCCAGGCCGGTACCGGCACGGTGCCCGACAGCTTGCGCCATTGCAGCGCGATGCCGCCGAGGAGCGCAACGAACTGCGCGAAGATGCTGGAAAAATTCATGACAAGCCCCTGTGTGCGCGCGCATCCAACTGGCAGAAGGGGCGGACGTCAACCGGTGCGGTGCGACACGAGGGTCTATTCCCGTGGAATGGCAGCCGACTGATTTTGCATGGGACGGACGCGGACGGGCTCTGCCGGGGATCAACGGCCGATCTGCCGCTCGAGCCGCCGTGCCGCACGGAAATCATCGAGGTGATGGATGTTCGGTCTCAGCGCGGCCTCCTTCGACAGGAGGTGGTAGACCCGCGCCACCGTGCGTTGCTTCTGCTTCGGCCGTCCGGGCGGCAACGCCCGCGCCTTGCGGACGGCGGCAATCGCGTGCTCGCGGAAATAATCGTAGGCGTCCGACATGGCTCGTTGCTCTGCGGCGAATAGCAGGTGTCGAGGGGCTAACGGGTGTGGGGAGAGGTGGTTCCTTGGTGCGCTGGATCTGTGCTCTTGCCCAGGACGCAGCGCAGCGCGTCTTCGCGGTGCGCTGCAGAGCCGGGGTCCATCTCGCCGAGAGCATGATCCGCGTGGTCTGCGTACCGGCTCTGCGCAGCAGCGTTGCACGCTGCAGCGCGTTCGGGACACGAGCGCAAGCCGCCCTGCTATTTCATCGCGGCGACAGGAACGGGATGATCATCGGCACGCGGCGGCAATAGGCGCCGTAGGCGTCCTCGCCGAGTTCCTTCGACAAGAACACTTCTTCCATCCGGCCCTTCTGCCACATGCCGAGCGAGATCAGGATCGCGCCGAGGATCGTGGTGACGAGGCCGATCGCGATGCCGGTGACGAGCATGCCGAAGATCAAACCGGTGTAGATCGGGTGCCGCACGATGCCGTAGGGGCCGGTGTCGATCACGCGATGATCTTCCTTGTGGGTGATGGTGTTGGACCAGAATTTTCCGAGATGCAGCCGGCCCCACCAGGCGAAGGCGATGCCGGCGATCGAGAGGATCGCGGCGATATAGATGCCGGTGTCCCCGAGCACCCAGAGCGGCTTCCAGCCCAGGATCTCCGCAATGAACGGCGTGTACAGGATACCGCCGACCAGGATCGGCAGGCGATAGCGCTGCGACTCCAGCGTCATGACCTGCTTCTTGGTCCGTCCCTGCCAGAACGACGCGCCGACCCAGCTGAGGAGAAAGGCGAGCCAAATCAGGGCGAGCAGTTGCGTCGGCCAGCTAGTGGTCCAGCCACCCCAGGCCACGGAGAAAAGCTTGCTGAAATCAAAGGGCATGAAGGTTCTTTGCGTTTAGGCGGCGGCGTCAGCTCGCGCGCGAGGAAAGCGCGTGATGCTTGATGGCGCCGGGGGCCTGCTGACCGTTACGTGCGAGCAGGTGGGTGATGGTTTCGCGCAGCACCGGCTCGATCGGACGCGGCGAATAGCCGAGCTCGTTACGGGCCTTGCCGATCGAAAGATCGCTCGCGGCCAGCGCGATGCGTACGCCCTCGGCCGTGCCGTTCGGCGCCTGGTGGGTGATGTGATCGGCGATTGATTCGAGCATGATCGCGGAGAGCTCGGCGATCCTGCCGGGCACGACGACCGGAAACTGCCGCCGGCCGCTCATCGCCGACATCATGCGCAGGATGTTGCCGAGCGGAACGCAATCGCCGCCGAGAATGTAGCGTTGGCCGAGACGGCCACGCTCCATGGTCAGCACGAGGCCCATGGCGACGTCGCGGACGTCGACAAGGTTGACCAGGAAGTTGAGATGCGGCTGCACCTTTTTCTGCAGGAAGTACCAGAGCATCGCGGTCGGCGGCGTCAGATTGTGGTCGGCAGCCCCGATCGGCATGGTCGGCGTGCCGATCACGAGCGGAAAGCCGTCGGCCGCAGCCTTGGCCGCACAATGCTCGGCAAGCGATTTCGAGCGCGTATAGGCGCCGGGCATCGCCTCGGCCGGCTGGAGCGCCTCCTCCGCGGGAACACCGTTCAGCTCGGAGTAGGGGAACAGGATCGATTCGGTCGAGCAGTGCAGGAAGCGCGACACGCCGCGCTTCATCGCGGCCGCGAGCACGATCTCGGTACCGCGGCAATTGACCTCGTGAAAGTCCTGCTTGCTGGGGACCCACATGCCGGGCAGGCCGGCGAGGTGATAAACTTGGTCGACGCCGGCGAGTGCGGCATCGACCGCGTCGCGGTCCAAGACCGAGGCGTGGGCATATTCGACGTCCGCATTTGCCGCGGCCGGCGGACGAACATCGAGAACCCGCACCCGCTGCCCACGGGCGCGGAGCGCTTCTACGAGATGATGTCCGATGAAGCCGCTGCCACCGGTAACCAGTACGAGAGCCATGAAGTCGGTTTGCTGTTTCGCTTCTGGAGTTTATCGGGTCGAAAGGGAATTGGTCGGAAGAGGCCCCAGAATCGCGGCAAGGTCGCGACGGAAGCCCAGTGCAATGAATAATTTTGCCATCACGAACATCGGTCCAAGCAAAAGATGCGAGGGAAAAGTGAAGAGCGAGGCCTCGCGTCCCTCGAAAACCTTGTGGCCGATGGCTTGCGCCGCGAGGCCGAGGGCCACCAGCACGGCGAAAATCGCCCACATCACCATCGTGCCGACTTGCGACGCGATGGTGCTCGCAATCGAAAACAGCACGATGGATACCGCCAGAATGCCGAGCCCGAGCCCGGCGTCGAGCAGCAGCCAATAGACCAGAACCGGCAGCGCCAGGATCACCGCGAGGCTGACGTCGAATCCGAACAGTGGCAGCTTGACCAGCGTCAACGGCATGACAGCGCCCGTGAACAGCAGGAGGATGCCGACCACATGCATCGCGGTGTTCCGGGGATCGCGATGGTACTCGACGTAGACGGCAAGTTGGCGCTGAAAAAAGCCACCCATTTCGGTCTCATGCAACACGGGGTCGGGGGAAGGGCGAACAGAGGCTATAGCACCTGATAGAGCGGTGCACAAACCGGCGCAATTGTCGCGCGAAACCACGCTGTTGCGCTGTGAGACAGGTCACAAAACGGTCAGGACTTCAAGGGGTTCCGCTCCAGCCGCGACGTGCGCGCTCAGCGCTTCTTGGCAGGCTTTTTCGCCGCAGGCGCAGGGGTCGCCGCCGGATGCGCAGGCTCCTCCGGCAGCTTGGCGTAAGTGAGGATTTGCAACTGGCCGTTGACGGCTGAGGTCGGCTTGGCCCGATCGAGAAACTGTTCCTCGCCGAGGCCGATCGGATGCAGCCGCTTGGTCGAGATCTTGAACGTGTTCACCAGCACGTCGCGGATCGCATCGGCCCGGCGCTGGCTCAGGATCGCATTGGCCTCGCGTGTCTTCGAATTGGACTCGACATGGCCGACGATCAGGAATGTGTAGGGCAGCAGCGAGGAATGCACCAGCGCGTCCGCGATGCGGCCGACGGTCTGGTAGGACGATGGTTGGATGATCGGCGTGTCGGCGTCGAACTGGATCTGCGCGTTGAAGGCGGGCAGTTTGGCGAGGTCGGGTGCGATCAGCGCCCGGTTCACCGGACCGGGATCGTTCTTGATCCTGGTCTTGGCGCGCTCCATCACCTGCTGCTTCAGTGCGTGAAGATCGACCTCGGCGGCTTGCTCGAATTGGTTCAGCTTGGCGACGATGTCGTCGCGGGTCGGTGCCGCCGTCTGCGCGCGTGCGGCGCCGGCCAGCAGAGCGAAGCCAAGCGCCATGCCAAGTCCCGCGATGGCGAGCCCCTTCGCGCGCATCAGCGATACCCCGCGTCGTCGATGGCCTTGAGGCAGTTGTTGCTGATGCCCTTGGGCGTCGAGACCAGGCAGGGGACCGACTTGCTGGTCTCCTTTGTGGAGCCGCCGCAGACCTTGACGATCTCGCGCTGGCAGGCGTTCGCCACCGTGACGCGCGCGGCGACACGCTTCTGGATGGCATCGAAGACGCCGAGATAGTCGCTCGCGCATTGCGGAGAGAGCACGTCGCGGTTGCGCGACAGGCACTCCTTCAGCCGGTTGGAATCCGGGTTGACGCCGCGGCAATTGGCAACGATTTCCGCCCCGCAGCTGGCCGCCAGCTTTCCGATCGAATCGCCAAAGCTCATCGTCTGCGCCGCTGCAAGCGACGGCATCCCCAGTGTAAGCGCGATCAGTATGACGGAGCCCCGGACCATGGGGTGCATCTGATACGGGGAAGTTCGCGGTGGTCAAGGCCTGTTCGGACCAGAACTGGCGAGAGTCCGGCGAGTGCGGCGCACAGTCCTCACTCGGTAGCGTCGGTGCGGGGCGGCCATTCGATCAGGACGGGGGTGTGTTTCCCCAGATCGTCGGCAAACTCCGGATCGGCCTTGAGTTCGTCCAGCGTCCGCGGCGGGGGAAGCTGGCGGCCGTCCGCGATCAACTCCTGCGCATAGAATGCGAGCGCCTCGGGCGCGTTCTCCAAGGCCTCGTCGATGTCATCGCCGCCGGAGATGCAGCCGGGCAGGTCGGGAAACCACAAGCTGACGGCCTCGTCAGGGCCGGCATCTTCGATGATGGCGACATAGTGAGCCACGCCGGGCCTCACGCCCGCTGCACGAAGCTGTCTACGACCTTCTTCTCGCCGGCCTTGTCGAAGGCGATGGTGAGCTTGTTGCCGTCGATCTTGGTGACGCGGCCATAGCCGAATTTCTGGTGGAAGACGCGGTCGTCCAGCGCAAATTCCGAGGTCGTGCCCGTGGACTTGGCGACCAGTTCGCCTTCGATCGTCAGGGGCCCGCGGCGGCGCGAGGAGAAGCTTCCGAAATCGGGCGAGGCCGACGACGAAAACGGGGCGGTATCTTCCTCGAACCCGCCGCTTCTGCCGCCGCCCCGGTTGCGGTTGGCCTGCGCCCGCTGCCAGCCCGGCGTCGAATAGCTGGAGCCGAACGCCTCCATGTCGTCGAAGCGCGAGGCGCCGTAGCCGCCGCTGCCGCCCCAGCCGGAGCCGCCCTTGGATTCCGTGATCTCGACATTGGCCGCCGGCAATTCGTCGAGGAAGCGCGACGGGATCGTGGTCGACCAGGTGCCATGGATCCGCCGGTTGGTCGCGAAGTAGATTTTCGCGCGGCGGCGGGCGCGGGTCAGGCCGACATGGCCGAGCCGGCGCTCTTCTTCCAGCCCGGCGCGGCCCTGTTCGTCCAGCGTGCGCTGGCTCGGGAACAAGCCTTCTTCCCAGCCGGGCAGGAACACGTTGTCGAATTCCAGGCCCTTGGCCGAATGTAGCGTCATCAGCGACACCGCATCGTCCTCGGCCCCGCCCTCGCGGTCCATCACCAATGAGATGTGCTCGAGGAACCCTTGCAGATTCTCGAACTCCTCCATCGAGCGCACGAGCTCTTTCAGGTTCTCCAGCCGGCCCGCAGCATCCGCCGAACGGTCCTTCTGCCACATCTCGGTATAGCCGCTCTCGTCGAGCACGATCTGGGCGAGGTCCGTATGCGCGGTGACCTCGCGCTGGGCGCGCCAGCGGTCGAACTGGGTGATGAGATCGCGCAAGGAACCGCGCGCCTTCGGCTTCAGCTCGTCGGTCTCGACCACGGCGCGCGCTGCCTCGAACAGGGGGATGCGGCGCTTGCGGGCGTGATCGTGCAGCATCTGCACGGTGGCGTCACCAAGGCCGCGCTTCGGCGTATTGACGATGCGCTCGAAGGCGAGGTCGTCGGCCGGCGAATTGATGACGCGCAGATAAGCCAGCGCGTCCCGGATCTCGGCACGCTCGTAGAAGCGCGGACCGCCGATGACGCGGTAGGGCAGGCCGAGCGTGACGAAACGGTCTTCGAACTCGCGCATCTGGTAGGAGGCGCGGACGAGGATGGCGATCTCGTTGAGCTTCTCGCCCTGGCGCTGCAGCTGTTCGATCTCCTCTCCGATGCCGCGGGCTTCCTCTTCGGAATCCCACGAGCCCGTCACAGTGACCTTCTCGCCATCGTGATCCTCGGTGCGCAGCGTCTTGCCGAGCCGGCCTTCGTTGTGGGCGATCAGATGCGAGGCGGCGGCGAGGATGTGGCCGGTCGAGCGATAATTGCGCTCGAGGCGGATGACTTTCGCGCCAGGGAAATCGTGCTCGAAGCGCAGGATGTTGTCGACCTCGGCGCCGCGCCAGCCGTAGATCGACTGGTCGTCGTCGCCGACGCAGCAGATGTTTTTGACGTGGACTTTTTCAGCGCCCGGAATGGGCAATGCATTGTCTTGGTCGTCACCGGGCCGACGCGAAGCGTCGAGACCCGGTGATCCATCTTCTGAAGAAGCGCTGGATTGCCGGGTCAAGCCGGGCAATGACGAGCCGGAAGACGGCGCCTGCGAAAGCAGCCGCAGCCACAGATACTGCGCGACGTTGGTGTCCTGATATTCGTCGACCAGGATATATTTGAAGCGCTGCTGGTACTGCCGCAGGATATCCGGGTGCTCGCGGAAGATGCGGATGTTCTCCAGCAGCAGATCGCCGAAATCGGCGGCGTTCAAAATCTTCAGCCGCTCCTGGTAGCTCGCATAGAGCTTGCCGCCCTTGCCGTTGGCGAAGATCGCGGCTTCGCCGGAGGGCACCTGCGAGGGCATCAGGCCGCGATTCTTCCAGCCGTCGATCAGGCCGGCCAGCATGCGCGCCGGCCAGCGCTTGTCGTCGATGTTCTCGGCCTGGAGCAGCTGCTTCAAGAGCCGCACCTGGTCGTCGACGTCGAGCACGGTGAAGTTCGACTTGAGCTGTGCCAGCTCGGCATGAAAACGCAGGATGCGTCCGCCGATGGAATGGAAGGTGCCGAGCCACGGCATGCCCTCCACCGCATGGCCGAGCATCTGGCCGAGCCGGTGCTTCATCTCGCGCGCGGCCTTGTTGGTGAAGGTCACCGACAGAATTTCGGCCGGGCGGGCGCCGCCCTGGCTCAGGATGTGGGCGATGCGCGTGGTCAGGACGCGGGTCTTGCCGGTACCGGCGCCGGCCAGCACCAGGACCGGCCCATCCAGCGTCTCCACCGCCTCGCGCTGCTCCGGATTGAGTCCCGAGAGGTATTTCGGGCCCACGGAGGCGCGCGCACGCGCGGCGATGCCGCCGGCTGCGGGCTGGTGGTCGGGGACGGCTGTGATCTTGCTCGGCTCGGTCATGCGAATCATTGGCCCCACGATGGCACCGCGGGGTGGTGGAAGGGAGCCTTCTTAACAGGGATTGGTGCCTATATGGGGCGGCCGGGCGAGGTTTTCCACGTGCGCGGCGGGCCGATTTGTTCCGCTCAGCGCGACGAATTTCGCGCCTGGATGGGCCGGAACAATCGTTCCCGCCTTGAGATTGTCTGAGCAGGTGGCGCGGCCAGCCGCGCCGACGTTGGACAACATCAAGACGAGGGTTTGACCATGCTAGGCTGGGTTGTGACGTTTCTCGTTATCGCACTGATCGCCGGTATCCTTGGCTTTGGCGGCATCGCCGGCGCTTCGATCGAAATCGCCAAGATCATCTTCTTCATCGCGGTCGTTCTGTTCCTGGTCTCGGCCGTGGTCGGCCTGGCCCGCGGCCGCAACAGAATATAGCGACTACCGCTTTGAGGGCATCGCCACGTTCCGGCCGATGCCCTCCGGTCGCGCCACAGAGCTGTGGGCCTTCGTGACCGCAGCGATACGCTCGCGGATGTCGGGCGGAAACGGCGCAACGCGCCGCGCCGTCATGTCCATGTGCAGCGACATGTTCTCCGACGTCGCCGACAACCAGCCTTCGCTGGCGTGACGCATCTCCTCGAACGTGTGCAGGCGCTTGTCGTCGGCCTCCAGCAGCCAGACGAGGATCTGCACGGGATCGCCGAGGTGAATTTCCCGCAAGTACCGCACATGGCATTCGGCGGTGAAGGTCGAGCCGCCGCGCTCCTTCATGTAGCCGGGCCCGATCCCGAGCTCGAGCCAGAGCTGGTCGATCGCGCGGTCGAACATCACGTTGTAATAGGCCATGTTGAGATGGCCGTTATAGTCGATCCATTGCGGCTCGATCTGCATGATCGAGGCGCGAAACGGCTCTGCTTGGGGCGCTGAGGCGGCGGTCTCCGGCATGTTTCTTCCTGTTATAGGTCCGATCGCTTGACTTGACCGGTTTTATGTCCTTTGCCACGGTTTCTTCTGTCGGGAGGAATATCCGTGGGCACCACCATCACCAATAATCCGCCGCGGCCGGAGCCGAAAGCCCTCGCAAGCGCGCTGGAGCAGCTTGCCGCACGGTTCGGCAACCGCCTCGTCACCTCGCAGGCCGTCCGCGAGCAGCACGGCCATACCACGACATGGATCGTCAACCAGCCGCCCGACGGCGTGGTGATGGCGCAGGAGACCGCCGACATCCAGGACGTGGTGCGTATATGCGCGAAGAACCGCGTGCCCGTCATTCCTTTCGGCACCGGCACCTCGCTCGAAGGCCAGGTCAACGCTCCGGCCGGCGGCATCTCCATCGACCTGCGCGATATGAACAAGGTGCTCGCGGTGCATGCCGAGGATCTCGACTGCGTGATCCAGCCCGGCGTCACCCGCAAGGCGCTCAACGAGCATCTGCGCGACCAGGGCCTGTTCTTCCCGATCGATCCCGGCGCGGATGCCTCGCTCGGCGGCATGGCCTCGACCCGTGCTTCCGGCACCAATGCGGTGCGCTACGGCACCATGCGCGATAGCGTGCTGGCGCTGAAGGTGGTGCGCGGCGACGGCGAGATCATCACCACGGGCACGCGCGCCAAGAAATCATCCGCCGGCTATGACCTCACCCATCTGTTCGTCGGCGCCGAGGGCACCCTCGGCATCATCTCCGAATTGACCATCCGCCTGCGCGGCATCCCCGAGACGATCGCGGCCGGCGCGGTGTCGTTCGAGACCGTGCACGGCGCCTGCCAGGCCGTGATCCTGGCGATCCAGACCGGCATTCCCGTGGCGCGCATCGAGCTGCTCAACGCCGCGCAGGTGCAGGCCTGCAATGCCTACTCCAAGCTGACGCTGCCGGAGACGCCGCTCTTGCTGATGGAATTCCACGGCAGCGAGATCGAAGTCGCCGAGCAGTCCAAGGCCTTCGGCGAGATCGCGAAGGAATGTGGCGGCGGGGATTTCTCCTGGACCACCAAGCCCGAGGACCGCACCAAGCTGTGGCAGGCGCGGCACGACGCCTATTGGTCGGTGAAGGCGCTGCGCCCCGGTGACAGCATCGGCGTGGTCGCAACCGACGTCTGCGTGCCGATCTCGCGGCTCGCCGATTGCGTCAGCGAGACCGAGGAAGATCTCAAGCGCCTCAATCTGCTGTCGCCGATCGTCGGCCATGTCGGCGACGGCAATTTCCATTGCTCGCTGGTCTGCGACGTCAACGACGCCGACGAGATGGCGCGCGGCGAGGAGTTCATGCATTGCCTGGTCGAGCGCGCGCAGGCGATGGACGGCACTTGCACCGGCGAGCACGGCATCGGCCAGGGCAAGCAGAAATATCTCGAGGCCGAGCTCGGCCCTGAGGCGCTGGATGCGATGCGGGCGCTGAAGAAGGCGCTCGATCCGCTCAACATCTTTAACCCCGGCAAGATCGTGCCGGCGGCGTAGCGAGCCGGATGCCGTTTGCGTCCCGGGCTCAGTATCGCCGGTAGTCGCCGCGATAATGGTCGCCGCCGCGACCGCCGCCCATGCCAAGCCCGATTCCGACACCGATGCCGATACCCTGCATCACGGCGGCGGGCGGCGGGCCGGGGGGTGGCGCGCGTTCGTAGACCACCTCCTCGGGCGGCGGGCGGCGCTTGGGCGGGGTCTCCACGACCTTGCGCTTCGGCGGCGTGTCGTCGACGCGCTTCTTGATGATCGGCGGCACGCTCGGATTGACGGGCGTTGCCGGCGGTGTCGGCGTCGAGCACGGGCAGGTCGGCGCCATCGCGACGGCGACTGGCACGGGCGTCGCAGCGACGGCAGCCGGCTGGCCATAGTTGCGGTTCTGCACGCGGAGCAGCAGCCTGCGCGCGGTCGCGGCGAGGTCGCTGTTGTCCCAATTCGCAAGATAGGCCTCGAACGAGGCGCGGGTGTTGATTGCCGTGGCGCGCTCCCAGGCCAGCATCTGGCGGCGGCGCTCGAGCACCGTGCGCAGGCGCGGCGTGCGGGTGTCCTGGGTGTAGAGCTCGATATAGGCCTGATAAGCCTCCACGGTGTCCTCGGTGATCACGAGCTCATAGGCGACCATGGCAGGCTTGCCGCGCAATTCCTTGCGCCAGTCATCGAGGCTGCGCGTGCCGCCGGCGAGCGCCATCGCGGATGCGCCGGGAAGGGAAGGCGTGCTGCTGCTGCTCTCGCCGAAGAACCTGAAGTCGGTGGTCAGCGACGAGCTTTCCCAGGGAATCTGCCGGCCGTCGGTCGATTGCGCCACCGCAACGCGGATGCGTTTGAACACTTCCTCGATCGGCAGATTGGGCTGCTTGGCGACCGTCAGCACGGCCGCGGTGTAGGGGCTGTCGACGCCGTTGCCGTCCTCGGCTTCGGCGCCGGGCGAGGTCGAATAGGAGATGAAGGAGCCGGGCGCCCCGGCCTTGGTGTCGACGATCGCAAGCCCGTGGCCGGCACCGCGGAGCGCGGGGAACGGATTGTTGCGGCAGGCATCGAGCATGAAGATGCGCGCCCGCGTGGGCAGCGCGCCCAGCGTGTTGAGCATGTCGTTCAGCCGCACGCCCTGGAGCGGGATGTCGGCCTCGCGCTTGGGATCGAGATCGACGGGGACGAGATAGTTCTCGCCATCGATCTGCAGGCCATGGCCGGCATAGAACACCAGGGCGACGGTATCGGCGCCGGCGGCGCTGACCTTGCCGGCGAAATCCGAGATCGCGGCGCGCATCTCGGTCTGTGCCAGATTGGCGACCGTGGTGACGGTGAAGCCGGCATTGCCGAGCAGCTCCGTCATGCCCTTGGCGTCGTTGGCGGCATTGGGCAGTTCCGGCACCGTGCGATAGGCGGATTGGCCGATCACCAGCGCGAGCCGCGCTTCGGCGGCAGCATCGGTTGGTGTCATCATCTGTGTGAGCGCAAGAAGACCGGACGCAAGCAGCATATTGGAAAAGACTGGACGGCGCATGATGTCACCTCCAACGGCAATGCGCACGATGATGTCACTTTTTCTAGGGGGCCACCATGAGTCCGTCTGTGCTCTGGATCACGGTCCGCCGCGACAAAATGGGGCAGGTCCTCGGCCGGGACGGATGGGAATCGCTCGGGGCGCATCCATGTGAATTGCGCATTGATCCATGCTCCAATTGGATTGATGCCGTGTCCTCGCGAAGGGATGTCCTTCACAGGCTGATCGTCGTTGCGAATCCTCGGCAATTCTAGTCGTTTCGCTGCAGTGGCGGATTGCAGACGCGCGCGGGGCGCGGTTCGGATGCGGCCGGCGGCATGCTTGCCTGTCCCGTCGCTTTGGCCATACAGTCCGCGCAACAGGCTGCGGCAACGACCGCGGCGAACAAAAAAGACAACGTGGGAGAGACCGCGCCATGACCATTGTGCCCGTGAACCGCCGCGCGTTCATCAGGTCATCCGCGGCGGTCACCGCCGGTCTCGTGCTTTCCCCCGCCATCATCGGCCGCGCCGAAGCCGCGACCTTGAAGCTGAAATGCTCCTCCTCGCTGCCGAACGATCCCAAATTCGCCAACGGCCGCGTCTATTATGACAATCTCGTCAAGAGCCTGAAGGCGAACGGGCTCGGTGAGCAGATCGAGGTCGCGTTCTTCCCCGACAACCAGCTCGGGCAGGAGATCGACGTCATCAACTCGGTGAAGCTCGGCGTCATCGACCTCATGGTATCGGGCTCGTCGATCTCGGCCAATCTGGTGCCGCTCGTCGGCACCTTCGATCTCGGCTTCCTGTTCTCGAGCTTCCCGCAGCAGACCAAGGCCTTCGAGGCTGGCGCCGCCAAGCCGATTGAGGACGCGCTGCTCAAGGGCGGCAATATCCGCATCATCGCCTGGGCCTACAATTTCGGCTCGCGTAGCGTGCTGGCGAAGAAGCCGGTGAAGACGCCGGAGGATCTCGCCGGCCTCAAGATCAGGACGCTGCCCAATCCCGTCATCACGGAATGCCTGCGGCTGATGGGCGCCGCCGCGACGCCGCTGGCGTTCGGCGAGATCTACACCGCCTTGCAGGCCGGCGTGCTCGACGGCCTCGAGCACGATCCGCCGACGATCCTCGCCAGCAAATTCTTCGAAACCGCAAAATTTTACGCGCTGACGCAGCACAATTTCTCGCCGCTCGCGATCTATTTCAGCGACATGACCTACAACCGCATGGATCCCAAGCTGCGCGAGGGCTTCCTCGATTCCGCCAAGAAGGCCGCAGCCGACACCCGTGCTCATGGGCTTGCGGTCGAGAAGGAGGCGCTGGCGGCCTTGACCGAGAAGGGCGTGACGGTGGCCGAATGCGATCGCGAGGCGTTCAAGAAGCGCGTCGCGCCGCAAACCGAGAACTTCATCAAGACGCGGCCTGACTCCAAGGCCGTCATCGACATCGTCCGCGCGACGCAAGCCTGAGATGACCAAATCCGACGTGGCCATCACCGCTGCCGTGCCTGTCGCGGGCGATCGCCACGGGAGCATCGCGCTGCTGCTGCGCGCCAGCGACGCGATCGCCGCCGTGCTGCTTGCTGCCGACCTCGTCGTGGTCTGCGCCTCCGTGCTGCTGCGCTTCTTCTTCAACGCGCCGGTCGAATGGTCGGATGACGTTGCGCGTGGGCTGATGGTCGGCTCGGCCTTCTTCGGCGCGGCGAGTGCGCTCGCGCGCGGCGAGAATGTCGGCGTGTCCTTCTTCCGCGATCTCTTGCCGCTGCGGCTGCGCACGCTGGTCGATGCCGCCAGCGCCCTGGTGGTCGTGCTGATCTCCGGTTACGTCGCCTACCACGCGATCAAGCTGGGCGCGCTGACGGCGGGCCAGACCACCGGCTCCGGCCTGCCGCTGGAGCTGACTTTCTACCCCATGGGCGTCGGCGCGCTGTTCATGACGGTGTTCGCGATCGATCATCTCTGCGCGCGGCCTCTTCCGGACATCCTCAGGGGCGTCGTCACCATCCTCGTCGTGTCCGGCCTCTATCTCGCCTGGGATTATCTATCGCCGTCCTCGGTGCCGTCGGCGGGCACGCTGATGTTCATCGGCTTCTTCGCCACCCTGTTCGGCGGCTTGCCGATCGGCTTTGCGCTGGCGCTGGCCGCGCTGATCTTCATCTGGGTCGAAGGCGCGCTGCCCGGCGTCATCTTCGCCCAGCAGATGGCGCGCGGCATCGACAATTTCGTGCTGCTGGCGATCCCCTTCTTCATTCTGGTCGGCTACCTCATGGAAGCCAACGGCATGTCGGTGCGGCTGATCGAGCTTTTGCAGCGCGCGGTGGGCCGAATGCGCGGCGGCCTCAACGTCGTGATGGTGGCCTCCATGGTGCTGTTCTCCGGCATCTCCGGCTCGAAGATGGCCGACGTCGCCGCGGTCGGCTCGGTGCTGATCCCGGCCGCGCGCCGCTCCAAGCAGAATCCGGGCGGCGCGGTGGCGCTGCTGGCAGCCTCAGCAGTGATGGCGGAGACCATTCCGCCCTGCATCAACCTGATCATCCTCGGCTTCGTGGCGAATTTGTCCATCGGCGGCCTGTTCGTCGCGGGACTGGTGCCGTCGGCGCTGATGGCGCTGGTGCTGATCGCGGTGTCGATCATCTTCGGCAAGCGTCCCGCGCGGGTCGAGGAGGTCGAGCCGCAGATGCCCGTCTCGGGCCTGTGGAGCGGCGCGATCGCCTCGTTCGGCCTGATCTTCATGATCTTCTTCGGCTTCAAGAGCGGCTTTGCCACCGCGACGGAGATCTCGGCATTCGCCGTCGCCTATGCGCTCGTTGTGGGGGCTGTCGTGTTCCGCGAGCTCGGTTTCAAATCGGCCGCGCACAGCTTCGTGCAGGCGGCGACGCGCGCGGGCCTCGTGCTGTTCATCGTCGCCGCCGCGCAATCGCTGGCGTTCACGCTGACCCTGCAGCAGGTGCCGCATGCGGTCGCCGATTTCATGCTCGGTCTGTCCAAGACCTCCGGCGTCTGGCTGTTCATGCTGCTGGCGATCGCCGTGCTGATCGTGATGGGCTCGGTGCTGGAGGGCGCGGCGGCGCTGATCATCTTCGGACCGCTGCTGATGCCGGTCGCCGTGCAACTCGGCATCGATTCCCTGCATTTCGGCGTCGTGCTCGTCATCGCGATGGGCATCGGCCTGTTCGCACCGCCGCTCGGGCTCGGGCTGTACGGTGCCTGCCTGATCGGCAACGTGCCGATCGAACAGACGGTGAAGCCGATCATGGGCTATCTTGGCCTCCTGTTCCTCTGCCTCCTCCTCATCGCCTTCGTGCCGTCGCTCTCGACGGCGCTACCGCGTGCGTTCGGCTATTGAGGAGACTTGAAGGAGTCTGTCGTGAAAGTCCTGCTCGCCCATACGCCCGAGATGCGGCGCAACTACTATGGCGATCGCAGCCTGAACGGCCTGCGCGCGGCCGCCGAGGTGATCCTGCACGAGGGCGGCGATGCGCTCGACGCCGCCGGCCTCGTGCGCGCGGCGAACGACGTCGACATCATCGTCGCCGACCGCATGACGGAAGGGCGCGGCGAGATTTTTGCGCAGTTGCCGCGTTTGCGGGCGTTCGTCCGTTGCGCGGTCGACATCCGCAACGTCAATGTGGAAGAGGCGTCGAAGTCTGGCGTGCTCGTCACCCGCGCCGGGCCCGGCTTCGTGCAAGCGGTGGCCGAGCTCGCGCTCGGCTTCATGGTCGATCTCTCCCGCGGCGTGTCGCGCACCACGGCCGACTATCAGGCCGGCCGCAAGGCGGAAGCGCGGATGGGCCGTCAGCTCGCCGGCAGCAGAATCGGCATCATCGGCTATGGCAGCATCGGGCGCTATCTCGCCGAGGTGGTGAAGGTGCTGCGCATGGAGGTGCTGGTCGCCGATCCCTTCGCAACCGTCGACGATGCCGCAATCCGGCAGGTCGGTCTCGACGAGCTGCTTGCCGCATCGGACTACGTCGTCTGCCTTGCGGTGGCGAACGAGCAGACCGAGAATCTGATCGGCGAGGCGGCGCTGGCACGGATGCAGAAGCATGCCGTCTTCATCAATCTCTCGCGCGGCAATCTCGTGGATGAAGCCGCGCTGGCGCGGGCGCTGCGGGAAGGCCGCATCGCCGGCGCGGCGATGGACGTCGGCCGTGCGCCCGACCAGATGCCGACGCCGGAGCTGGCCAGGCTGCCCAACGTCGTCGCGACGCCTCATGTCGGCGGGCTGACGCCGCAGGCGATCGAATATCAGTCGCTGGAAACTGTGCGGCAGGTCGAGGCGATCGTCAGAGGCGAGGTCCCGCAAGGCGCCGTCAACGCCGACCGCTGGACACGGCGGCCCTAAAGCCGGTCCACAGCCTTGAACGTCCCGTCCTTTTGGATCACCGTCAGAAACACCTTCGGCCGCGTGTCGAGCATGCGCATGCCGACGGTGACAGTGGTGCCGCTGATATCGAAGCGGCCGACATCGTTGATGGTGCGCAGCAGGCCCGCGCGCGTCGGATTCGGTCCGGCTTTGTCCAGCGCGGCGGCTGCGAGACGGCCGGAGAGATAGCCTTCGAGCGACACGAAATCCGGCGCAAGCGTCGGATCGAACGCCGTCTGCGCCGCCTGGTAGTCGGCGACGAGCTTGAGCGAGCGGTCCCAGGGCGACGGCACGACCTGAGAGACGATGACGCCTTCGCCCTCGGGGCCGAGCTCCGCGGCGAGCGCGTTAGCGCCGACGAAGGAGATGTTGACGAAGGTCGGACGCGCGCCGCTGCGATGGGCGAGCTTGATGAACTCCGCGCAGGGACCGTAGGTCCCGACCATGACGATGGCCTCGGGGTCGGCACGCTTGATCATGCGCCAGGCCTGGACGACCGCGCGGGTGTTGCGCTCGAAGGTGCCTTCGGCGGCGAGTTCGAGGCCGCGTTCGGCGAGCGCACGCTTCACGCCGGCAAGACCGTCGCGGCCGAACGAATCGTCCTGGTAGAAGATCCCGATGCGGGTGAACTTGCGATCCTCGGTGAGATGCTTGATCCACGCCTCGGCTTCGGCGCCGTAGCTCGCGCGAATGTTGACGACATTCGGAAGCTCGAGGTCGCGCAGGAACTCGGCGCCGCTGAACGGGCCGATGAAGGGCACGTTTCGGGCGCTGGTGATCGGAATGGTCGCCATCGCGGTCGGCGTGCCGACCGCGCCGATCAGCGCGAATACCTTGTCGCCCTCGATCAGCTGCAGCGTCTGCGCCACGGAACGGTCGGGGTCGTAGCCGTCGTCACGGCTGATGAGCTGAAGCTTGCGGCCGTGGACGCCGCCCTTGGCATTGATCTCGGTGAACGCCGCGACAATGCCCTGCCGCATCCGCTGTCCGAGTGCGGAGGAGGGGCCCTCGAGCGCGGCGGCCTGGCCGAACAGGATCGCGTCGTCGCTGACACCGGCCTCCTCGGACTTGGCCGGCAACATCGCTGAGGCGAGCAAGGCGATGGTCAAAGCGATATAGGTCGCGGATCGCGATCGTGTCATGAGCGGGCTTGCCGGATGCTGGATGCGTTGTGGCGATGATAGCTTGATCGGGCTGAACAGGTCGCTAATCCGCGACGCGACGGCGAGCCTACGATTCCGGGCAAAACCGGCAAGTTATGGCCACACTGCAGCATTTCGGTGCGGCAATCGTTAACTAAGCCGCGTGATGCGGAACAATGGGGTTCCGAAATTGTGCAGTTCTTAACCGCGATCCCTGTCCGATAGTCCCGGCGTTGGCTCAACCAGAAGTTCTGGCTGCCGCGCAACGGGGATATGCGGATCAAGATCAAGATGGGCGGTCGCGATCAGAACGATCAGGATCGGAGACGTGTGACCGGATGGTGGCGTGCCTCGCCGCTGCTCCGGCTCCATCGTCCTGCGCTCGTCGCGATCGGTGTTGGTCTGTTGTTCTCGGTCGTAGGGGCGGCTGCCGTGGCGCGATGGGAAAACCGCGTCAACAAGATCGAGTTCGAGAACGCGGCCGAGACCCAGGCGATCGTCATGCAGAACGGCATGAACGAATACATATCCAGGCTTCTCGCGCTGCGCACGCTGTTCGAATCGACGAACGCGGAAATCACCCGCAGCGAATTCGAGACCTTCAGCGTCCGCCTGTTCGAGCGTCATCCCGGCATGCTGCGCATCGGCTGGCTGCCGCGCGTCAACCGCAAGGAGCGCGCCGAATACGAAGCCGCGGCGATCACCGACGGCGTGTCCGGCTATCGCATCAAGTCGCTCCAGGGCGAGAGCTTCGCCCTAGCGCCACAGAGCGACGAGTATTTTCCGGTTTTCTACTCGACCCAGCCGAAGACATCCTCAGTCTACGGCATGGATTACGCGACCGTGCCGGAGCGCCGCGCGATCCTCGAACGCGCGCGCGACAACGACCGGGTTACCGCCATTCGCACCCGCCTGTACGAGCCGAGGGAAGGCGGCCGGCTGCCAGACGTCCTCGTCGTCATTCCCGTCTACGCCAAAGGAACCACGCGCGAGACGGTCGCCGACCGGCGGCGCAATCTCGCCGGCTACGTCGTCGGCATCTTCGACCTGCCGCTGCTGGTCCAGTCCATTCGCGTCACCACCGGCGCAAGCCCCGCCGTCAGCGTGAACGTCTACCCGCCCTTCACGGGGCGGGTCGTCAGCCTGGAGCAAATTCAGCCCGACTATTCGTCGGCGGCCACGGCACCGCAGTCGATGCGCGACGTCGCACGCGCCCTGCACTGGTCGGGCATCCTCAAGATCGGCGATACCGATTGGCAGGTTCGCGCGATGCCGACGGCGGGCGGTCCGCTGGAGACATCCTATGATCGCGCCGCCGCGGTCCTCATCGTTGGCATGCTGCTGACGCTGTCGCTGTCGACTTATCTCATGCTCGCGAGCCGGAATTCGCGGCGGCTGTCGCTGGCAAACCGGCGCGTGCTCGAGCTTGCCCAGACCGACATCCTGACTGGCTTACCGAACCGCGCCTTCTTCCTTGCCCGGCTCGACGAGCTCAATGACCGGCTGGCGGAGGGCGGGCCGACCTTCTCGATCCTGATGCTGGACCTCGACCGCTTCAAGAACGTCAACGATTCCCTCGGTCACGGCGCTGGCGATGCGCTGCTGCGCCAGGTGGCGCAGCGGCTGAAATCCGCGCTGCGCGCCGGCGACGTGCTGGCGCGGCTCGGCGGCGACGAGTTCGCCATCATCCAGGAGGCTTGCGAGGATCAGCGCACCTGCTCGACCGAGCTCGCGGGGCGGATCGCCAAGCTGGTGGCCGAGCCGTTCCCGCTGCCCGGCCATCGCGTCGAGATCGGCACCAGCATCGGCATTGCGATCGCGCCGGATCACGGCCGCGACCAGGAGCAGCTGTTGAAGAAGGCGGACCTTGCGCTCTACCGCTCGAAATCGGCAGGCCGCAACTGCTTCACCATCTATGACGAGGCGATGTCGGCCGAGCTCGAGGCGCGCAATACGCTGGAGGGCGATCTGCGCGATGCCATCGCGCGCTGCCAGCTCGAAGTGCACTATCAGCCGTTCATCGACGCCCTCACCGGCGCGCGGCGCGGCTTCGAGGCGCTGGTGCGCTGGCGGCATCCGACGCGCGGCCTGATCCCGCCGGACCAGTTCATTGCGCTCGCGGAGGAGACCGGACTGGTGGTGCCGCTCGGTGAGTTCGTGCTGCGGCGCGCCTGCACGGATGCCGCCGGCTGGCCCTCCGAGCTCGCGGTCGCCGTGAACCTGTCGCCGATCCAGTTCAAGGAGCCCGATCTGTTCGAGGTGATCTGCGCGGCTCTTGCCGATTCCGGACTGCCGCCGCATCGGCTCGAGATCGAGATCACGGAATCCGTGTTGCTGGAGCGCGGCGGCGAGAACCACGCCTTCCTGGAGCGGCTCAAGGGCATCGGCATCGAGCTCGCGCTTGACGATTTCGGCACCGGCTATTCCTCGCTCAGCTATCTCACCGCGTTCCCGTTCGACAAGATCAAGATCGACAAGTCGTTCATCCGCAATCTCACGCAGCAGCCGCGCAGCTCCGCCATCATCTCCGCGATCGTGACGTTGGCACGCGGGCTGGACATGTCGGTCACCGCCGAAGGCGTCGAGACGCGAGAGGAATATGAGCGGCTGAAGGCGCTCGGCGTCAATTTCGCGCAAGGCTATCTGTTCGGCCGCCCGCAGCCGATCGAGCGGATCCGGTTAGACGCACCGGCCAAATCGTCACGCCTCGACGCCGCCTGAGCGCTCGCCTAGCCGCACCTGAACATCTATGGGAGGTCGTCATGCCCGGGCTTGTCCCGGGCATCCACGTTCTTTTGTAATGCAAACGGTAGGCGTGGATGGCCGGGTCAAGCCCGGCCATGACGTTGTGGAAGCTTTGACGTCCATACGTAGACCTCACACCGCGCGACGGGCATGCATGAAAAGCGCTTGACCCGGGCATCCCCGGATGATCGGTAGGATCGTCCAGGGATGAAACACACAAACATGCGGCTTCCGTTCTTCTACGGCTGGGTCGTGGTCGCCGTGACCTTCGTCACCATGGCCATCGGCGTCAACGCGCGCACTGCCTTCTCGTTGTTCTTTCCGCCGATCATCTCCGAATTCGGCTGGGAGCGCGGCGTCACCGCGGGCGCCTTCTCCTTCGGCTTCGTGGCGTCGGGCGTCGCAAGCCCGCTGATCGGCCGCCTGATGGATCGCGCCGGCCCGCGCGCGGTGATGGAGCTCGGCGTCGTGCTGATGGGCGGCGGGCTGCTGCTCGCCCCGCTCACCAGCGCGCCCTGGCATCTCTACGTGACCATCGGCGTCATGGTCGGCGCCGGCTCGGTATGTCTCGGTTATTCCGGCCAATCGCTGTTCCTGCCGAACTGGTTCATCCGCAAGCGCGGCTTCGCCATCGGCATCGCCTTCGCTGGCGTCGGCATCGGCTCGGTGACGCTGCTGCCATGGGTGCAGCACATGATCGAGCAGACCGGCTGGCGCACCGCCTGCACCGCGATGGGGCTGATGGTCCTGATCGTGCTGGCGCCGATCAATCTGTTGCTGCGCAAGCGGCCCGAGGACATGGGCCTTCAGCCGGACGGCGATGCAGCGCCGGTCGAGGGCGCTGCCAAAGCCGTCTCCAACATCGTCGATCCCGTCTGGGCCGGCACCGAATGGACGCTGAGGCGCGCCGTTACGACGGCGCGGTTCTGGTGGATCGCGCTCGGCTATTTCTGCGGCCTGTACATCTGGTACGCAGTGCAGGTTCACCAGACCAAATTCCTGCTCGACATCGGCTTCAGCTCTGGCGTCGCCGTGTGGGCGCTCGGCATCGTCAGCCTGCTTGGCATTCCCGGCCAGATATTGCTCGGCCATGTCTCCGACCGGATCGGGCGAGAATGGGTTTGGGCGATCAGCTGTGCGGGCTTTGCGATCTGCTTCGCCGCGCTGATGGCGTTGAAATTCTCGCCGTCATTGTGGCTGATCTATCTCATGGTGTTCACCCAAGGCGCGCTCGGCTACGGCCTCACCTCGATCATGGGCGCGGTGGTGTTCGAGATCTTCCAGGGCAGGCACCAGGGCAGCATCTTCGGTACGATCATGCTGGCTGCGCTGGCGGGCGGCGCCGCCGGTCCCTGGGTGACCGGCCTTCTCTACGATCGCACCGGCGATTACACGCTCGCCTTCGGCATCGCGGTGATCGTGAGCGGCTTGTCGGCGCTCTCGATCTGGCAGGCGGCGCCGGGCAAGGTGCGGGCGGTGGCCGGACGGCTGCACGAGATCCAGGGTCGAAGCGCCCAGTAGTTCCAGACTTGCGGCATTGCCCGCGTTTGTTTCGCCGAACGTTAAGCACGTGGCAGCTTGGAGAACGCAACCCGGATTGCAAAAACGTCTTGGACACCATCGGAGCGTTAGCGTCGGGCCACTACCGCTTTCTTCCCGTCATTCTCTCCGGTCCGAATGATGTCTGCCTCCGACTGCCTTACGGAAATGCCGGACGTTCTGCTGGCTGCGCTCGAGCACGCCGACGATGCCATCGTCATCGTCAACAGCGCACGCCGCATCGTTCATTTCAACGCCGGTGCCGAGCGGATCTGGAAGCTCGCGCGCGCCGACGTGCTCGGCCGTGATGCCGAAATTCTCAACCTGAGGTGCCTTCAGGCTGAGCCGATCGCGGAGTTCCGCGACGAGATCAGCCTCATCCGTCGTGACGGCAGCCGGATCCGGGCGGCGATCTCTCTTGCGTCCGTTGCAAATGGCGGCGCGACTCATCACGCCGTGTTCGCGCGCGACGTCACCGTTGAAGCGGAACGCCGTGCGCGGATCGCGCTCCAAGACGCCGTCTCGGACCAGACCAACCGCGCCGTGCTCATCACCGACACCGAACTCGGGATCCGCTACACCAATGCGGCCTTCACCTCGCTGTTCGGCTATTCCGCCGCCGAGGCGAAGGGACGGCGGGCGACCGATCTGCTGGCCGGTCGCCACACCAACCGCCGGGCCCTGACGCGGATCGTACGGAGTCTCACCAAGGGTGGTCCGGGCCGCGAAGCCGAGGTCCTGATCTATACCAAGGCCGGCGAGGAAATCTGGGTCTGCGCCCGGATCGATGCCTTTCGCGACGGCAAGAGCCGGGTCAAGTACATCTTCGCGCTGCTCGAGGACATCACTGAGACCAGGCAGCTGCGCTCGCTCCAGCAACTCATCATGGGCGCGCTCGCCGACGAGGTGCCGATCGGCGAGATCGCCGACCGGCTCTGCCGCCGCGTCGAGGAAATCGCGCCCGACGTCGTCTGTTCGCTGCTCCACGTCGACGCCGCCGGACTGATTCATCCGCTCGGCGGCCCCAGCTTGCCCGAGGATTATTCCCGTGCGCTGGACGGGGTGGGCATTGGTCCCGATGTCGGCTCCTGCGGCACTGCGGCCTTTTACGGCGAACCCGTGCTTGCGACCGATCTCGACACCGATCCGCGCTGGCAACCCTACAAGGCCATGCCGCTCGCGATCGGCCTGCGTGCGTGCTGGTCGACGCCAGTCAAGGCCAAGGATGGCCGCGTCATCGCGACCTTCGCCTTCTACTATCGGGAGCCGCGCGCGCCCAGCAATTGGCACCGGCGCATCGTCGAGGCCTGCGTCGATCTTGCAGCCTTCGCCATCGAGCGCAAGGAAGCGCGCGCCGAGATCGCGCGGCTCGCCTATCACGACATCCTCACCGGGCTGCCGAACCGCGCGCAGCTGCGGCACCTGATCACCACCGCGATTGATGCCTGTCCGACCGGCAGCCATGTCGCGCTCGCGTTCCTCGACGTCGATCATTTCAAGGACGTCAACGACACGCTGGGCCATGCCGCCGGCGACGAGCTGCTGGTCCAGCTCGCGCAGCGCCTGCGCGAGCAGATCGGGCCAGACGACATGCTGGGGCGGCTCGGCGGCGACGAATTCGTCATCCTGCTGCCGCAGCGCAACGCGCAATCCGCCGAGCGCCTGGCCGCGAGGATCACCGAAGCGCTCGCCGCACCCTTGCGGCTCGGATCGAGGCTGATGCCGATGTCGGCCAGCATCGGCATCAGCCTCTATCCCGATCATGCCACGGACATCGACACTTTGATGCAGCAGGCCGACGCTGCCATGTACATGGCCAAGCAGGCCGGACGCTCGACCCACCGCCTGTTCAGCGCGGAGATGAACAGCTTGGCCGAGCAGCGGCTGGCGCTGATCGCGGCGCTCCGCCGCGCCGTCGCGGAGGGCGCGCTGAGCCTCAGCTACCAGCCGCAGATCCGCAGCTGCGACGGCGCGATCCACGGCGTCGAGGCGCTGGCGCGCTGGCGCGATGCCGTGCTCGGCGACGTCTCGCCGGCAAAGTTCATTCCGCTTGCCGAGGAATGCGGCCTGATCGAGCACATCGGCCTGTGGTCGGTGCGCGAAGCCTGCCGGCAGATGGCGAGCTGGCGCCGCGCCGGGCTCAACATTCCCAGCGTGTCGGTGAATCTGTCGCCGATCAATTTCCGCAGCGTCGCGCTCGCGGCGCGGCTCAAGGACATCCTCGCCGAATACGAGTTGCCGTCGGATGCCCTGATGCTCGAGATCACCGAAGGCACGTTCATGCAGGACGGCGCCGCCGCGCTTGAGACCATGAACGCGATCCGCGAGCTCGGCGTCGGCCTCTCGGTCGACGATTTCGGCACCGGCTATTCGAGCCTCAGCCGGCTCGCGCATCTGCCGATCCGCGAGCTCAAGATCGACCGCAGTTTTATGCGCGACATCGAGCGCGACGCCGGCGCGCTGGCGATCGCCACTGCGGTGGTGCGCGTCGGCCAGGGCCTCGGCATGACCGTGGTCGCCGAAGGCGTCGAAACCGAGGGCCAGCGCAAGACGCTGGCCGAGCTCGGCTGCGACGTCGTCCAGGGCTTCCTCTACGCCCCCGCACTTCCTCCCGTCGCCTTCGAGCGCTGGCTGATCGAGCACTGCGCCGAGCAGGCGAGGGCGATGCTCGGCCGGCTGGATGTGGCGGCGGCGGCAAGCGCTGCGGTGAGGCGGTCGGCGTAGGCGTTGTCAGGGGCCTCCAGTCCGAGCGAGAGGCCGCCTCGAGAGGCGAGCCGGGCGTAAACGGACGCTCTTGCAGTTTCGGTTTCCGACAAAAAGTACATGGCGTTGTGACGCACCGACAATAGCCATTCGCCGGCTCCTGCTGCTAGATTGTGCGCGATCAATCCGCAATTGTTGGCTGTGTTGGTGGGAATCGTGAGAGTTCTTCGGGGGCGCGCCAAAACGTTCGTCGTGATGGGCTGGGTCTTCTTTGTGGTGTCGATCCCGATATGCTTTTCCATCAGCGTGGCCGCAGGCATCAGCAAGACTTATTTTGCGGCCCATCCGCAGGCAACTTTTGACGCGTTTGATCTCGGAGCCTCCAAGCTCGTCTTTGCTGCTGGCGCTTTTGCCGCCGTGGCAGCGTCGATCGCACTTGCCTTGAAGTTCAGAGCCACCGCGTCGGTGATGGTCATTGCGATTTGGAGCGCGATCGTTGTCGGTACCCCGCTGGCTCGCGCTTTCGTCAAGCCCGGCCCGGAATATTTCGTGCGGCATGTCGGTTCGGAGGTCTTCTTCGTACCTTGGCAATATATCCCCGCTGCCCCCGGGGCATCCGTCGTCGAAGTCTCAAACGAGAATGGCTTCTCTGCAGCACTCTGTTTGTCCAATCTCAAAGGTCGCGGCGACGCGGACTGCAGTCGGATTCAGCAGCTTCGGGTCCTGCCAAACGAGGAAGGCGCTGCTGATTTCGACTTGAAGAATTGGCGCAAGTACCGGACCGAAATGCGCCCGGGTCCGGATCGACTCGGATATCAATCGTTCGACCTGACCGATACGGCGCGACCCGTCGGGCCCACGCGAGTCCAGCATTACTTCGCACGCCAGAATTCTGACGGGCAGCTCACGCGGCTTGTCGTGTGTCGGCTCGACGACGAGAAATTCTGCAGACACCACGCGCTGGTTGGTAAGTATTGGCTGGGATACGACGCAAGCGTCGCCGAGGCTGATGAGAAGCTGGACGACAGGCTGGCAGCCTTGGTCGAGTCGTGGCGACGCAACTAGATCGTATCCAAGGACAAGCTGATCGATTAGTCGTCAGCGTAGCAGGCCCGGTGAAGTCGGCTCTCGCGCTGTAGCCCGTAAGCTCAGCCGTTCTGTCCTACCCTCCCGCCAGCCCCGTCCTGCGCCGCAAATCCGTGATCGCGCGCAGGAAGCTGTCGGCCGGCGTCGTCTCGGGATCGATCAGCCGATGCAGGCGAAAGCCGTCTTCCAGCGCGAGCACCACCGAGGCCATCCAGGGTGGGTTCAGCGCGCTGTTCCTGCCGTTGCTCTTCAGCGTCGCCTCGATGATGTCGGCGACCAGCTTGCGTCGCGCGCGCAGGCGTTTGGCAAGCTCAGGCCGGCGCTTCTCGGCGCGCGCGACGAACAGGATCATCTCCATGTGCAGCAGCGGCGAGCGGCCGAGCGGATCCTGCCTGCTGCGGTCCATCGTCTTCAGCGCCGCGATGAAATCGTCGAGATTGTCGTGCTGGGCAAGGATATCCATGTTGCGCCGGATCGACTGCTCGACATGGTCCTCGAGCATGGCGATGATCAATTCGTCCTTGCTCTTGAAGTTGGAATAGAACGCGCCGCGGGTGAACCCCGCCGCGGCCGCGATCGCCTCAATGCTGGCGCCGCCGATGCCGTCCGCCTCGAACACGCGCGCGGCGGCCTCGAACAGCTTGTCGCGCGTATCGTCCCTGGTCGGCCTGGTTCTCACCCTTGACATCGGCGCAGCTTAGGGCAGAATGCAACTCGATACAACAATGTATCGAGTTGATAATTCCAGGGATGGTTACGCTGCGCAACAGGGGCTGCCCGGCGTATTCGTGTCATGCGGCAACCGGATTGAGGTCACCATGAACGAGCAAGTGCAACCCGCCGGCGGCAAGCCGTTGTTCAACCCGCTGTCGCCGGATTTCATCCGCGATCCCTATCCGCATTATGAGCGGCTGCGCACGCTCGATCCGGTTCACCTGACGCCGTTCGGCCAGTTCGTCACCAGCCGCCACGCCGATGTCAGCCTCGTGCTGCGCGACAAGCGTTTCGGCAAGGATTTCGTCGAGCGCTCCAAGCGCCGCTATGGCGACAAGATCATGGACGAGCCGGTGTTCCGCAGCATGGGCCACTGGATGCTGCAGGCCGATCCGCCCGATCACACCCGCCTACGCGGCCTGGTCGTGAAGGCCTTCACCGCGCGCCGCGTCGAGGACATGCGCCCGCGCATCCAGCAGATCGTCGACCAGACCATCGATGCCGTGATCGAGCGCGGCCACATGGATCTGATCGAGGATTTCGCCTTCCGCCTGCCGGTGACCATCATCTGCGACATGCTCGGCATTCCCGAGGAGCACCGCGAGACCTTCTACAAGAGCTCGCGTGACGGCGGGCGGCTGCTCGATCCCGTGCCGCTCTCGCCCGAGGAGATCAGGAAGGGCAACGAGGGCAACCTGATGGCCCAGATGTATTTCCGGCAGCTGTTCGAGCTGCGCCGCAAAAATCCCGGCGACGATCTCATCACCCAGCTCGTGCAGGCCGAGGAGGACGGCAACAAGCTTACCAACGAGGAGCTGACTGCCAACATCATCCTGTTGTTCGGCGCCGGCCACGAGACCACCGTCAATCTGATCGGCAACGGCCTGCTGGCGCTGCACCGCAATCCGGACCAGCTCGCGCTCCTGAAGGCGCGGCCCGAGCTGATGCCGGGCGCGATCGAGGAATTCCTGCGCTACGATTCCTCGGTGCAGATGACGGGCCGCGTCGCGCTGGAGGACATCGACGATCTCGACGGCGTCAGGATCCCCAAGGGCGAGACCGTGCTCTGCCTGCTGGGCTCGGCCAACCGCGATCCCGCGCTCTACCCCGACAGGCCCGACCGGCTGGACGTCACCCGCCAGAACGTCAAGCCGTTGTCGTTCGGCGGCGGCATCCATTTCTGCCTGGGCGCCCAATTGGCGCGCATCGAGGCCGAGATCGCCATCGCGACGCTGCTGCGCCGGCTGCCGGATCTGCGCATCGACGACGTCGAAAATCCGCAATGGCGGCCGACCTTCGTGCTGCGCGGGTTGACGCGGCTGCCGGCGAGCTGGTGAGGGCGCGCTCGCGTTAACCTCCGCGCGCAACAGTCGCTGTGACTTCGCCACACTTCCCCCTATATAAGGGGCTGTTCCGGCGCGCCTGAAGCCTCAAGGCCAGGGTTTGCGGGGGTCAACGTTTGGCCCGGGTGCCGGTTTGGCCGAGGGGAGACCCGTGCAGACGACGCTGCTCGGATTGGCGATTGCCTTCATCATTGCGCTGCTGGCCGCGCTGATCGGGCCGTACTACATCGACTGGAACCAGTTTCGGCCCCAGTTCGAGGCGGAGGCGACCAGGATCATCGGCGTGCCGGTGCGGGTGGCGGGGGAGCTCGACGCGCGGCTCCTGCCGGCGCCGACGCTGCGGCTGCGGTCGGTCACGTTCGGCGGCAACAACGATCTCGGCCGCCTGCGCGCTGACAAGCTCGACGTCGAATTCAGCCTGGGCTCCCTGATGCGCGGCGAATGGCGCGCCACCGAGCTGTCGGTGGGCGGCATGGCGGTCGATCTCGGCCTCGACGCGCGCGGACGGGTCGATCTGCCGTCCATCGCGAGCGGGACCTTCAATCTCGCCTCGCTCGCCATCGAGCGGCTCAATCTCACCGGTCGCATCGCCCTGCACGATGCCGCCAGCCGTTCGACGCTGGAGCTGAGCGACATCGCCTTCGCCGGTGACGTGCGCTCGCTGGCCGGCGCGGTCCGCGGCGAGGGCAGTTTCAGCGCGAGCGGGGTGCGCTATCCCTTCCGCATTTCCTCCGGCCCGAGCGCCGACGGCAACGCCACCCGCCTTCACCTCAACATCGACCCGGGCGAGCGCGCCATTCTCGCCGATCTCGACGGCGTGCTCGCCTTCGAAAACCGCCTGCCGAAATTCGACGGCACGCTGACGCTCGCGGCCCCCGCGACCAGGAAGGCGGGTGAGGCGGGGCCGATGCCTTGGAAGCTCACGACCAGGCTCAAGGCCGATCCGGCCGGCGCCAAATTCGAGCAGATCGACGCCAGCTTCGGCTCCGAGGACGCCGCGCTCAAATTCGGCGGCGTCGGCGACCTCAAATTCGGCGCCTCGCCGCTCTTGCGCGCGGTGCTGTCGGCGCGCCAGGTCGATGCGGACAAGCTGACCGCCAAGGATAATGCGAAGGACGATGCCGACCCGCAGCGCGTCCTGCCGGCGCTGCGGGCAGGGCTCGCCGCGATTCCGCAGGCGCCGATCCCGGCGCAGATCGAGTTCAACTCCGACCAGATCATGCTGGGCGGCCGCCCGCTCCAGAACATCACCGCCGAGCTTCAGACCGACGGACGCTCCTGGACCTTCCGGCGGCTCGAGCTGCGCGCGCCCGGCATGACGCAGCTCTCGCTCAACGGCGCAACGCCCGGCGCCGACAGTTTCAGCGGCCGCCTCAGCGTCGAATCCTCCGACCCTGACACGCTGGTGGCCTGGCTTCAGGGTCGCAGCGAGGTCAACCGCCGCAGCACGCGGCCGCTGCGCCTTGCCGGCGATGTCACCATCGCCGCGAACCATCTCGCCATCGAGCGGCTGAAGGCCGAAATCGACGGCGGCGCGGTGGAAGGCCGCATCGCCTTCGTGCAAACAGGCGCGAGCAAGGGCTCGCGCATCGATGCCGAGCTCAAGGCCGACCGTCTCGACCTCGATGCTGCCGCAGGGTTCGCGCGTGCGCTCGCGGGGCCGCAAGGCGAATGGCCGGAAGAGGCAAAGCTGTCGCTCGATATCGGCCGCGCCATCTCGGCCGGACAGGAGCTGCGGCCATTCGCGGCAAAGCTCGGCTATGGTCCGGCGGCGCTCTCGCTGGAGCAGTTGCGGTTCGGCCAGGCCGGCGGTGTGACCACGGAGGCGAACGGCAGTTTCGATCGCAGGAACGCCACCGGTAAGCTCGCGCTCAAATCGTCGGCGAATTCGCTGCGCGAGCTCACGGCGCTGATCGAGCCGTTTGCGCCTGCGGTGCGCGCGCGCTTCGATGCCATCCCGGCGCTGCCGGGCGCGACCCGCCTCAAGCTCGACCTCAGCCTCGACAAGAACGCCGAGCATGCCGATCGCAGCAACGCGCGCCTCGTGTTCGATCTCGACGCGCCGCAGCTCAAGGCAAGCGCGACGCTGGCGGCGCAGACGCCGGTGGCCGCCGTCAGCGGTATCGACATCGACCGCCTGCGCAACAGCGACTTCACACTCGATTCGAAGGTGTCGGCGCCGCAGGCTGGAGCGCTGCTGGCATTGCTCGGCCTGGATCGCATCGTCGCCGCAGGCGACGGAGCTTCGCAGTTCGAAGGCAAGGTGACGGGCACGTGGCAGAAGCCGCTGCAATTGAGCGCAAAGCTCGCCGGCGGCGGTCTGGATGCGGACGCCCAGGGCACCTTCGACTGGTCGGCATCCAAGGGCAGCGCGAATCTGCGCGTCCGCAGCGTCAATCTGGCACCGCTGCTCGGGACCGGTGCGGCCGACAAATCCACGCAGAACGTCAGCCTGTCCGCTCGCGTCGGGCTGTCGGGCAATCGCCTGACCTTCGACGATCTCGACAGCAGCGCGGCCGGCTCGCATCTGCGCGGCCATCTCACCGTGACGCTCGATCAGGAGAAGAGCGTCGACGGCGAGGTGGGTCTCGATACGCTCGATCTTGCCCCGGCGCTCGCATTGGCGATCGGTGCGGCCGGCCGCGAGTCCGGCGAGCCGCTGAGTCCGGGGCTCGTCAGTGGATGGCGCGGCCGCATCGCCTTCCAGGCGCTGCGCGGCACGCTGCCCGGTGGCATCGAGCTGCGCCCCGTCGGCGGCACGATCCGCAGCGACGGCCAGTCGCTCGCGTTCGATGCGCTCAAGGGCAATGTCGGCGGCGGCGAGATGTCGGCAAGTCTCGATGCCCGCAATGGCGCGAGTGGCCTGACGGTGAATACCCGCATCGAGCTTCGCAACGTCGATGCGACCACGCTGCGCTATCGCGATCTGTCGCTGCCAAAGGGACGCGCCTCGGTGCAGATGGCGCTGACCAGCCAGGGCCGCAGCGTCGAGGCTCTCACCGGTGCGCTCGCGGGCAACGGCACCGTGACGCTCGATGCGGCCGAAATCGCCGGCCTCAATCCGCGCGCCTTTGAGATCGCGATCCGTGCCAGCGACGGCGGCCAGGTCGCCGACGACAATCGGCTGCGGCAGCTGGTCGAGCCTGCGCTGTCGGCAGGCTCGATCGCGGTGACCTCGGCGCAGATCCCGTTCACCATCCGCGACGGCCGCCTGCGCGTCGGCGCGACCGCGCTGGAAGCGAAGAACGCCCGCGCCATCGTCTCCGGCGGCTACGACATTCCCGCCGACCAGGCCGATATCCGCGCCAGCCTGACGCCGATCATGACCGGTCTCTCCGGCGCCCCGCCCGAGATTCAGCTGTTCGCGGCAGGCCCGCCCGGCAGGCTGAACCGAACCATCGATCTGGCGCCGCTGTCCTCGTGGCTCGCGGTGCGCACCATCGATCGCGAGACGCGCCGGCTCGATGCGATCGAGCGCGGCGAGCCGCCGCCCGCCACCGCCGCGCTGCCGACGCTGGTGTCTCCTGATGGCGCGCCCGAGCAGGCGCCGGCCGTTGTGCCGTTGCCCGGACAGGATCCGCGCCGCATGCCGTCCAAGCAGAAGGCGGCGCCGACGCCGAAAGCGCCGCAGGCGGCCCCCGCCGCGCCAAACCCCGCATTGACAAGCCCGCCATTGGCGAGCCAGCAGCTTGCACCGCTGCCGCCGCCGATCGACGTGAAGCCGGCCCCGGGCCCGCCGCCCGCAAAGCCGAGGCCAAAGCCGCCATTGGTGCTGACGCCGCAGAATCCGTGAGGACGAGGTCGTCATGCCCGGACAAGCCCGGCCATGACGCCGGAGAGACTAAGGGTTTGCCGTTCATTCGGCCGTACACAGCCTCACCAGTAAACCCATTCCCTCGCATTTGAATGAATTCTGGTCGGCAAAACTGATCTGCCAACTTTACTGGATTATCGCGTTTGTTCCCTAGTCTCGGTTCCTGAGGAATCCGGTGTCCCGCCACGAGCGGCGGGACAACTCGCCACAAGAACTGGGGTTATCGAGATGGACGGGGCGAAGACGCTTCTACAGGACCTGGACGACGCGATCGCGCGCGGCACCGACGAGAGCCGGGCGCGGGCATTGTGGCATGCGACCGACATCCTGATCACCGGCCGCTACAGCGACGACGAGATCAGCATGTTCGGCGACGTCATCGGCCGGCTCGCCGACGAGATCGAGGTCGCCGCGCGCGCGCAGCTGTCCGAAGTCATGTCGGCCTGCGATCACGCCCCGCTCAACGTCATCGAAAAGCTCGCCCTCGACGACGAGATCGCGGTTGCCGGTCCCGTGCTGCGCGACTCCAACCGGATCGACGAGAAGATGCTGGTCGAGAGCGCCATGACCAAAGGCCAGGCGCATCTGCTCGCGATCTCGCAGCGCCAGTCGATCGGCGAGGCCGTGACCGACGTGCTGGTCAAGCGCGGCAACCAGGAAGTCGTGACCTCGGTCGCAAAGAACGAGGGCGCGCGCTTCTCCGGCTCGGGCCTGCTGCACATGGTCCGCCGTGCCGAGGGCGATTCGATCCTTGCCGAGCAGCTTGGCCTGCGCAAGGACGTGCCGCGCCACGTCTTCCAGCAGCTGATCGCGAAGGCGTCGGAAGACGTCCGCCGCCGGCTCGAGTCCGAGCGGCCCGAGATGATGGCGCATATCCAGAGCTCGGTGACCGAGGTCACCGGCGACCTCCAGTCCAAGTTTGGCCCGTCCTCGCGCAGCTATTTCGTCGCCAAGCGGGTGGTGACGACGCAGTACCGTCAGGGCAATCTCAACCAGGATTCGATCTCGAACTATGCGCGCCAGCACCGCTTCGACGAGGTGCAGATCGGCCTGTCGCTGCTGTCGGCGCTGCCGGTCGACGTCATCGAGCGCGCGCTGATGGACCGCAACCGCGAGATGATCCTGGTGCTGTGCAAGGCCCTCGACTTCTCCTGGGACACGACGATGTCGCTGTTGTTCCTCGGCGCCAAGGATCATTTGATCACGGCGCGGGAGCTGCAGGACAACGAGCGCGAATATGGCCGGCTCAAGATCGAGACTTCGCGCAGCATTCTGAAGTTCTACCAGTCGCGCAAGACCGGCGCGGGTGCCGATGCGGGCCGTCAGCCCGAACTCCAAGTTCACTGACAAGTCCACTGACAAGTCCACTGAGGAGAGGGGAGTGTCTGCAATGTTGCCTCAATTCGGCACCGCGGTTCGCAAGAAGGTCAACAAGACTTCGGCCATCGATCTCGGCGGCGGTGCGCCGGACAAGGCGTCGGTCGACGCCGCCTGGCTCGTGCTGGAAGCCGCCAACGACCTAGGCGATCACGCCGCGATCGAAGCCTGTCGCCGTGTCATCGATGCCGAGCTGAACGGCACCGTGGCGCGCAGCGCGGATGTCGACCTAGTGCTGGGTTATTTTCGCTGACGATCGGACGGCAAAGAGGCTGAACTCACGAGCTCAGCGAAGAACTCAGGCGCTTTGACCCCTTGTCGGATTGGCGATCCGACTTTGCCGCGCTGAGGGCCGCGGCCAGCTCGTCGAGGTGGTACGGTTTCGCCAAAATCTGGATACCCTCTGCTTCTGCCTCGTGGATCGCCGCTTCGGCATATCCGCTGGTCAGCAGGACCGGGACGTCGCTGCGCCGCCTTCTGATCTCCCGTGCGAGTTCGACACCGTTCATGCCGCCCGGCATCATGATGTCCGAAAAGACCAGATCGACGGCGCGTCCGTCTGCCAAAGCGCCTAGCGCGGCTGCAGCGCTGGCGGCCCGCGTGACCTGGTAACCAAGCTGATCAAGCATCTCACCGACCAAGGCGGCGACCTCCTCGTCGTCTTCGACCAGCAGGATCCGACCCTGGCCGTCCTGTTTTGGACGTGTCGTCCTGTTGAGCTCGATCAGGTGGCGCTGCTTGGACGCGAGATTCCGTGAACGGGGCAGGTACAGCTCGATGCTGGTCCCCTGGCCAAGTTGTGATTTGATGCGAACCGTTCCGCGCGACTGGGTCGCGAATCCATGAACCTGGGCCAGCCCGAGGCCGGATCCTTTGCCGACGTCCTTTGTCGTGAAGAACGGTTCGAAAACCCGCGACAGGATTTCGGCACTCATGCCGACGCCGGTATCGATGACGGACAGCCGCACGTAGTCGCCCGCTATGTCCTCTTCATGCAGGTTGGGCAGGTTCTCGCCGCGGACGGTAATGGTCCCGCCGTTGGGCATTGCATCGCGGGCATTGACCGCCAGATTGAGAATGACGAGCTCGAGCTCGCCGGGATCGACCTCGACCGCCCAGAGCTGTTCCGGGAAGTCAAACTCGACATGAACGTCGCCCCGCAGGCTTCGATCGAGCAATTCGCGCATGCCGCCGATCTGCGTGGCGACGTCCACGGGCTCGGGACGAAGCGTCTGCCGGCGCGAGAATGCCAGAAGCTGCTTGGTCAAGCTGGCGCCCCGCTGCGCGGCTTGGATCATCCCATCCATCAGGCGGCGACGGCGGTTCGGGTCCGTCTGGCGGTCGAGCATGTCGAGGCCGCCGGAGATCACCATCAAGAGATTGTTGAAGTCATGCGCCACGCCCCCGGTGAGCTGGCCGATAGCCTCGATTTTCTGGGCCTGGCGAAGCGTCTCCTCGACCCGGATGCGCTCCTTCATTTCGAGGCGAAGCTGCTCGTTGGCTTCCTCCAGCGCCCGCGTCCGCTCCACCACCAGCTTCTCGAGCTCCTGCGCCGTCTGCTCGCGTGCGGCGAGCAGCGCCCGAATCTCGTACTGGCGCCGCCGTGCGCGCAACGCCGATTGAATGGCGCTGGTCAGCGTCATCGGCTGCACCGGCCGTTCGAGTAGCGAAACGTTGCGAAGGAGCGAGACGATGCTGCGCCGCCAGGCCATGACGGCCGGCTGCTCTCTGTGGCTGGTCAGGACGACGAAGGGCAGGTCGGACCAGGGCGGCTGGCTCTCGATCCATTGTGCCAGCGATGCCGTGTCCTTTCCGAACAAGGCTTCCTCAGCGAGGAAGACGGCACCGGCGCCGGCGGCGATTTCGCCGACGAGCTCGGGGAGACTGCGGCAGTTGCCGGCATCCAGGTTCGATCCCCTGAGCAACTCGACGGCTGCAGGTCCGTCGCGCCCGATCGGCGCGAAGACGAGAACGCGTTGATCTCGCTCGCCGCTCATTCAGCGGTCCCTTCCGGCGATATCGCCGGTCCGGTATAGCGCGGCGTGCCGGTGAAGATGCCGCTGAAATCCTTGAGAGGTGGACCGAGCTTGATACCTGTATGGGTCAGCCGGAATTCACGGATGGTATGCTCGTGATTTCCGCTGCGCTTCTTCACCACAGAAAGCGCGCGGCGCACCATCCCGCCGAGCTCGAAGTAGCGCAGCATGAGAACGGAGTCGCTGAGATAGCTGATGTCGAGGTTGGTATCCGTAGGCCCGACCAGCCCATGTTGTGCAAGGATGAGGATCGTGAGCACGCCTTGCTGCGCCAGAAAGCTCAGGAGCTCGTGCATTTGCAGGATGAGAAACCGCTCGTCCGGCATCGCGTTCAGATAGCCGTTCAAGCTGTCGATGACGATGATGCGGGCATTGTCACGCTCGACGCTCGCGCGTACATTCGCCGCGAATTCGCCCGGCGAAAGTTCGGCGGGATCAATCTGCTGGAAGCGGATTTTGCCCGATTCGAGATGCTGTTCGAGTCCCAGGCCGAGTGTACGCGCGCGCGCCTCGACCGTGCCGCGACCTTCGTCGAAGGCAAAAAACACCGCATGCTCGCCGCGCTCGGCCGCTGCGATCGCATAGGTCAGGGCGACTGAGGATTTGCCCACGCCGGCTGCGCCGATGAGAAGCGCGTTGGTGCCGCGCTCGAGCCCACCGCCGAGGAGTTGGTCTAATTCGGCGTTGCCGCTCGGCGTGAACTCCCCGAGGAACGACTTGTGATGTTCCGCCGCAACGAGACGAGGAAAGATTTTCAGGCCACCTTTGTCGATGATGAAGTCGTGGAAGCCGCCGCGAAACTTGATGCCGCGCATCTTGATCACGCGAAGCCGCCGCCGCTCGGCGCCGTAGTCGAGGGCGAGCTGTTCGAGCATGACCACGCCATGCGCGATCGAATGCAGCTGCAGATCGTCCTGGGACGACGAAAGGTCGTCGAGCAGGATAACCGTGCAGTTGCGGGTGGTGAAGAAGTGCTTCAAGGCCAGGACCTGGCGCCTGTAGCGCAGCGGGTTCTGCGCAAGTAGCCGGAGTTCGGACAGGCTGTCGAGAACGACGCGCGTCGGATTGATCCGCTCGACCTCTTTGAAGATCAGATTGGTGGTTTCACTCAGCTCCATCTCGGCCGGATGAAAAACGGTGAGCTCCCGGTCCGGATCCAGCGTCGTTTCCGGTGGCACCAACTCGAAGATGTCGACACCTTCGAGCGACCAGCCATGCCGTTGCCCGACCAGCGTCAGCTCGCGCTTGGTCTCGGATAGGGAGATATAGAGCACGCGTTCGCCCTCGCGCACGCCACTCAGGAGGAATTGGAGCGCGATCGTGGTCTTGCCGGTGCCGGGCCTCCCCTCATAGAGATACATCCGGTTGGCATCGAAACCGCCGCCCAGAATGTCGTCCAGGCCATCGCTGCCCGTGGAAACCCTCGGCAAATCCTTCAGGTCGCTGTCGGCAGCAGCCTTGGATGGACCGGTCATCAGACCCCCCTACAAAAGTTCTTCCAAAAGCCCCGCCTTTGCCGCGGGCGTACGCCCCGGGGCTCGGACCAAACGAGGTCCATACAAGGAACTCGCGAGCGGAGATCAGGTTCCCGGCGCGCACGCATTGTCGCAGGAGGCCGCAGCCAAATTCGCCCCCGACTGTGACAACGATTCAGATCGTGTCGGTCTAAAACTGCACAGAGACGAACCGGGGCAGCGTTTGGCTGGCGGCCGAAGGCGGCGATCAAGGCCCGATGCGGTAGATCACGACCCTTTCGCCGTTACGGATCGTGCTCCGCTCCAGGAGATAGTTCGATTTCTCCAGCGCGCGGCGTGATGCAACGTTCGCGACATTCACGATGCCAATGAGCGAAAGCAACTTCAGCCGTGATAGCCCGAGGTCCGTCAGCGCGGTTGCGACCTCGCTTGCAAATCCCTGGCCCCAGAATTCGCGTTTGAACGCGTAGAGAATCTCGATCTCGTCGACATCATCCACGCAAATGTGCCGAAGCCCAGCCCGTCCGGCAAAAGCACCGTCTGTCGTTCGCAGCGTCCAAAGCCCGAAACCGTGCTCGTCCCAATGCGCCATGTTGGTGGCGAGATAGGTCTTCGTGACCTCGGGCGTCCGCACCCCGCCGAGATAGCGGGAGACCTCGGCATCGAGATGCAGCGCGACGAGGTCGGCGAGGTGGATTTCATTCAGCCTTTCGGCCGTCATCCTGTTGGTGCGGAAGTGATTCAATGAGGTTACCCGCGTTCGACGAGAACATTCGACGATATTATCCTGCCGACGTCTTACTCGACCTCTCGATCGCCCGCATGAGGCGCAGGTTTGATCTGCATCAAGCACGCGCAGGCCGACCGCGTCACAACCCCGCTTTGAACTCACAGGTTGACAGGCGCGATGATCCCGACTTGGTATGTCACCTTTGAAATTCGACAGCGCGGCGTTTTGCCGAGGCAGCGCAGTCCGCGCGAGACGCGGACGTTTGCGACCGAGGACGAAGCCAAGTCGTTCGCGCGCGCCAAGCTCGATGAAGGCCTCTCTGTTTTTGCCGGTACGATCAATCCTCACGTTCCAAGGCGGGTCATTCCGACGCCAGCCATCCACGCATGGCTCAGCGATGACGATCCTCCGCCGCCAGGAGCCTCGAGCGCTTAAGCACGCTACAGTGCACAGAGATAGCCTTCGGGTGTTGCCATTTTGGCACGGGCTTCGAGCCCATGCCGCGTAAGCTTCCTCATACTCGTAAGTCTTACGAATCCGCATAAGCGCTAGCTGCGGACGATCAGACGAATCGGAACGACGAGCAAAAAGGGGATGAGACCATGAGGAAATTTACGACGGCTGCGATCGGCTTCGTGGCACTGAGTCTGGCGGCTCCCGCCATGGCGGCCGACATGGCCGTCAAGGCGCCGCCGCCGGCACCCGTGGTGGCGGTCTACAATTGGAGCGGCTTCTACATCGGCGCCAACGGAGGTTGGGGGCAAAGCCGTGGTTGTGTCGATTTCATCACGCCCGCTGGGGCGTTGGCAGGCGGCTGCGCCGATCGTTCCGGCGGCCTCGTCGGTGGACAGATCGGGTACCGCTGGCAAACCAATCAGTTCGTGCTTGGTCTGGAAGCTCAGGGCGATTGGGCCGACATCGAGAACACGCGCGTCAGTCTGATCGATCCATTGATCTCGACGACGGGCAAGATCGATGGCATTGGGCTGTTCACGGCTCAGATTGGTTGGGCATGGAACGCTTCGCTGCTCTACGTGAAGGGCGGCGCCGCGGTGACCCGCAATCGCTTCGATATATTCAACAACCTCACCGGCGTCGGCTTGGCTTCGGCAGGTCATACGCGCTGGGGCGGAGCCCTGGGTGTCGGCTGGGAATATGGTTTCGCGCCGAACTGGTCGGTCGGTATCGAGTATGACCATCTCTGGATGGGACGCGACGATTTCGGATTCGCAGGCGTGGTCACGCCCGGCGGGTTCGCCCTCACCGGCAGTGGGGTCAGCCAGGATGTGGACATGGTCACGCTTCGGTTGAACTACCGCTTCGGCGGGTTCGGTGCGCCGGTCGCGGCTCGCTATTGAGCTTGTGTCTTCCCAATGAATTCAGGCCCCGGCATCGACCGGGGCCTTTTCATTGAGGCCGACGAACACACGAAGAATGTCCGGCGTCAGCCGGGCGGCGCGAAGGTGCCTTCGGTGGCAGGGGGCATGTGCGCTCAATACGAATAGGCCATGTGCATCGGCGCCCGGATCATCGCCGCACGCATTGCCTTCGTGATCAGTGCGTATCACGCCAGAGATCGCACGGATTACCAGGACCGGTACCCAAACCAAGCAAACGGTCCCTGACGCGCCGCCAGAACCATCTGCGGCGTCGCGTGTCGCTTCGACCGCATGGCAACGTGTTGGGACTTGCGCGGCCGCTTGCGATCGACGACCTCGCGCGGAGGCGGATCCGTGTGCGCCATGGCGAGTGAATCGGCAAGCGCTGGAGTTTTTGCCCGGGTGATCGGCGGCTCTGCACGGTCGAGAGGAGCCGCGGCCTGCGCGGTCGCGATATCAGCCGGCGTCGCGACGATGACCAGCATGCTGGTATCGAGGACCACGCGCTCGGGCCAATTGCGATCCGAGTGAATGCGTATTGCCGGTTGGTCCGTGGTCGTCTTCTCGACGACCGGGGCCTCGGTCAGACAAAAATCCGCAACGAACAGGAGCGCGAGCAGCGCCGCGCCGACCTTCCAGAAATACGCCAACAACGGCATCTCGGTCGCTCCGTGCCCCCCACAATGGGCCCAGCTTGCGACAACGTCGCGCCATTTTTGGAATGGTTGCGTGTGCTAGCTTGATTCAGATCAAGCGTACCGAGAGATCTCTATCTTGGGCTCGGGCAATTCGTCGCCCTGTAGCTCCGATCTGGCAGCTCGGCTAAGACGTGCACGCACAATTGTATTGAAGTTTGGAGCAAGCGAGAGATTTTTGCACGCAGAAGCCGGCTGAATTGAAACCAGGAGCTGAAGATGACCCGCCCGCTTTTCGCAATTTTATCGATTGGCATAATCATGGTGTCCACGGCCTCGGTCTCGTCTGCTGGAGAGCGAAAGTATCGTCATGGCTATGTCGCCC
This sequence comes from Bradyrhizobium sp. CCGE-LA001, assembly GCF_000296215.2. NCBI lineage: Bacteria > Pseudomonadati > Pseudomonadota > Alphaproteobacteria > Hyphomicrobiales > Nitrobacteraceae > Bradyrhizobium > Bradyrhizobium sp. CCGE-LA001. The sequence continues at coordinate 2,180,418 of NZ_CP013949.1, forward strand.
CGAGCGGTCCCATGGATCGCTACTGCTTGCAGGGCCGGATATGGGGATATCCGGGAAATTGCCAATTCGCGACCTATGAGCAGTGCCTGGCAAGCGCTTCAGGCACGAATTCCTATTGCGGCGTCAATCCGGGCTACGCCTTCGCGTATGACCCTCGCGGTCAGTGGTATCCGCGTTAGGGATGTTGATCCGCCGCCCGGCAATTCCCCGATGATGCCATTGTGCCAGTGTTTTGCCCGACGGAGCAAGGCGCGCGCGGCCCGTAGCCCGGGTGATGTTTGCCCGCGCGTAAGCCATTGATTCCACGGCCCCCGTCTACTGTGCATGGGGTTGTTTTGGCAGCTTGGTTTTTGAAGAGGGCTACCCCGCGCCCAGCGCGACCGCGACATTGTAGGTCACGAGGCTCGCCGCATAGGCCAGCATCAGCATGTAGGTGAAGGTCACGCCCATCCAGGCCCAGCTTCCGGTCTCGCGCCGGATCACAGCCAGCGTCGAGGCGCATTGCGGGGCGAAGATGTACCAGGCCAGCATCGACAGCGCGGTCGCCAGCGACCATTTCGTCGCCAGCACCTGGCCGACCTGCTCGGCCGCCTCCTTGCCGCCCTCGATCGCATAGACCGTGCCGAGCGCTGCGACCGCGACCTCGCGGGCCGCCATTCCGGGGATCAGCGCGACTGCGATCTGCCAGTTGAATCCGACCGGCGCGAGCAGCGGCTCGAGCGCCTTGCCGATCATCGCGGCCAGGCTGAAATCGATCGCCGGCTCGGTCGCGCCCGCGGGCGGCTGCGGAAACGAGGCCAGGAACCAGATCAGCACCATCATCGAGAAGATCGTGGTGCCGGCGCGCACCAGGAACATCTTGGCGCGGGTGTAGATTCCGATCGCGATCGACTGCAGCCGCGGCATCTTGTAGTCCGGCAGCTCCAGCATGAACGGCGCCGGGGCGAAGTCGCGCAGCATGAAGAATTTGATCAGGAACGACACGATCAGGGCGCTGGTGATGCCGGCGGCGTAGAGGCCGAACATCACGAGACCCTGGAGGTTGATGAAGCCCCAGACGTCCCTGGCCGGAACGAAGGCGGAGATGATCAGCGTGTAGACGGGAATGCGCGCCGAGCAGGTCATCAGCGGCGCGATCAGGATCGTGGTCAGCCGGTCGCGCTTGTTGTCGATCACGCGCGTCGCCATGATGCCGGGAATGGCGCAGGCAAAGCTCGATAACAGCGGAATGAAGGCGCGGCCGTGCAGCCCGGCGCCGCCCATGATGCGGTCCATCAGGAACGCTGCGCGCGCCATGTAGCCGAAATCTTCCAGCAGCAGGATGAACAGGAAGATGATGATGATCTGCGGCAGGAACACGATGACGCTGCCGACGCCGGAGATCACGCCGTTCTGAAGGAAGCTCTGCAACAGGCCGGCGGGCAGGGTGGCGTGAACGAGCTCGCCCAGCGCGTCGAAGCCGGCGTTGAGCAGGTCCATCAGCGGCTGCGCCCAGGCGAACACCGCCTGGAACATCACGAACAGGATCAGCGCGAGCACGATCAGGCCGCCGACGGGATGCAGCACGACGCGGTCGATCCGCGCGGTCCAGGTGTCGGGCCTGGCAGGCAGGCTGACGCAGTCGGCGATGATGCGGTCGGCTTCGCGCTGGGTGGCGCGCAGCTCGCTGACGCTGAGCGCGCGCCAGCTGTTCTCTTTCGGCTCAGCGGCGAGCTTGGCCGAGATCTCGTCGGTCAGCGCCAACAGATCGGCGGTGCCGCCCTTGCGCACCGCGATCGAGGTGACCACGGGCACGTCGAGCTCCTTGGCGAGCCGCTCGACGTCGACAGTGATGCCGCGGCGCGTAGCGATGTCGAACATGTTGAGCACGAGGATCATCGGCCGCCCCGTGCGCTTGAGCTCGAGCAGCAGGCGGATGGTCAGGCGCAGATTGGTAGCATCGGCGACGCACAGCACGAGATCCGGCATCGTCTCGCCGGAGGCCTTGCCGAGCACGAAGTCGCGCGTGATCTCCTCGTCCGGGCTGCGGCCGCGCAGCGAATAGGTGCCGGGAAGATCGACCACGGAGACCTGGCGTCCCAAGGGAGTGACGAAGAAGCCTTCCTTGCGCTCGACGGTGACGCCCGGATAGTTCGCGACCTTCTGCCGACTGCCGGTCAGGGCGTTGAACAGCGAAGTCTTGCCGCTGTTCGGCGTGCCCACCAGGGCGAGATGCAGCAGGGGTGATTCCATGGGATGAGCGGGTCCGGTCGCAGCTTAAGCGACGATGATGGCCATGGCTTCGCGACGACGGACCGCGATGGTGATGTTGTCGACCCGTACGGCGATCGGATCGCGTCCGACCAGCCCCTCATGCAGGATCTCGACCCGGGCGCCCTCGACGAAGCCGAGCTCGATCAGCCGGCTCTCGAGCTCGATGTCCGAGAGCGCCGAGCCCGCCTCGCGGGCGGACAGATGCTGGATGACGCCGGTATAGCCGCGCTGGGCCAGACCCAGCGGCATCTGCGGGCGCGTGTCATTGGTGTCGGTCATGCCCTGTATTTTCAATGCAGGGCATCGAGGTCAAGCGCGCCGGTTGGCCGAAGCTGCACCTTAGAGTGATTTTAAAGTGCAGATCGCGACACGACCAAACGGCCTGGTGACCTACTGAGCCGGGACCTTTTCCGGCTGGACGGCCATGGCGCGGCTCTTAAAGTAGTCCAGCACGAACAGGCGGATCGCCGACGACAGATTGCCCTGCTGGCGGTTGTTGTCGATCTCGCCGACCAGCTCGGACAGCGTCATGTTGCGCAGGCCCGAGATCTCCTTCATGCCGTTCCAGAACGCCTCTTCCAGACTGACGCTGGTCTTGTGGCCGGCGACGACGATCGACCGCTTCACGACGGGCGACTTCATGGCTGCTCCTCGTGATCGATCCGGTGCTGGTCCAGATGCTCCTTGGCCTGGTCCGCCCGTTTCTCCTCCGCCGACCGCTCCGCCTTCGTGCGACCGAACTTCGCCCGGTTGGCGTCCGCCCGCTTCGCCGAAGCCTCCCGCTCGGCGCGCTTCCTGAAACGATTCAGGTTGATGACGTTCCCCATGCCGCGTCTCCATCACCCGCTCCTCTTTGTGCCGGATGAAACGTTCACAAACAGGGCGCCGCATTGCGCCCCAGAAGACTTGATTGCCATATGCGTGTCCTCGTCAATCGGCCCCTCGGGCCATCAAACGATGAATTCGCCCCGTCGAGGGCAGTGGGCTTACGTAGCACGCTGCCCCGCCGGAACATTGACGGTAATCAAATCCCGCCCCTAAAGCCCTATAATTCTGCGGGGCGAGCGTCCGTATCACTACGGATGGCTATCGGAATTCGGAATGTTATCCCGGGCTGGTCATCTTCTCCGGCCGCACCAGGCGATCGAATTCATCCGCCGAGACGAAGCCGAGCCGCAGCGCTTCCTCCTTCAGCGTGGTGCCGTTGGCGTGCGCCGTCTTGGCCACTTTGGCCGCGTTGTCGTAGCCGATCTTCGGGGCGAGCGCCGTCACCAGCATCAGCGAGCGCTGCATCAGCTCACTTATGCGGGTCTCGTCGGCGCGGATGCCGCTGACGCAATGTTCGGTGAAGGAGCGCGCGGCGTCCGCCATCAGGCGGATCGAATGCAGCATGTTGTAGGCCAGCACGGGCTTGTAGACGTTGAGCTCGAAATGACCCTGGCTGCCGGCGACCGTGATCGCGGTGTGATTGCCGAACACCTGGCAGCACACCATCGTCATCGCCTCGCATTGCGTCGGATTGACCTTGCCCGGCATGATTGAGGAGCCCGGCTCGTTCTCCGGCAGGATCAGCTCGCCGAGACCCGATCGCGGCCCAGAGCCGAGCAGGCGGATGTCGTTGGCGATCTTGAACAGGCCGGTCGCGACCGAATTGATGGCGCCGTGCGCGAGCACATAGGCATCGTTCGAGGCCAGCGCCTCGAATTTGTTGGCGGCGCTGGTGAAGGGCAGCTTCGTGATTCCGGCAACGTGCTTTGCGAACAGTTTTGCAAAACGCGGCTTCGCGTTGAGGCCGGTGCCGACGGCGGTGCCGCCCTGCGCCAGCGGATAGAGATCCTTCACCGCGACCTTGAGCCGGGCGATACCGCTCTCGACCTGTGCGGCATAGCCGGAAAACTCCTGGCCGAGCGTCAGGGGCGTCGCGTCTTGGGTGTGGGTGCGGCCGATCTTGACGATCTTGGCAAACTCTTTCTCCTTCTTGCGCAGCGCGCGGAGCAGCTCGCCGAGGGCGGGGACGAGATCGGCATTGATGCGGCTTGCCGCCGCGATGTGCATTGCGGTCGGGAATGAATCGTTCGACGACTGGCTCATGTTGACGTGGTCGTTGGGATGCACCGGCTTCTTGGCGCCGAGCTCGCCGCCGAGCAATTCGTTGGCACGGTTGGCGATGACCTCGTTGAGGTTCATGTTGGTCTGCGTGCCCGAGCCGGTCTGCCACACCACCAGCGGGAAATGATCGTCGAGCTTGCCCTCGATCACCTCGCGCGCGGCGCGGATGATGGCGTTGGCGCGGCGCTGGTCGAGCAGGCCGAGTGCGAGGTTGGACTGCGCGGCGGCAAGCTTGACGATGCCGAGCGCGTGCACCAGCGACATCGGCATGCGATCGGTGCCGATGCGGAAATTCTGGCGCGAGCGCTCGGTCTGCGCCCCCCAATAGCGATCGGCGGCGACCTCGATGGGACCAAAGCTGTCGGTCTCGGTGCGGGTCGAGGAGCGGGCAGTCTGAGGGCGGGAAGCTTTGGCCATGAGCACATCCATTCTGCCGCGCGAAACGCCGCGCGGCCTATCGAGATGCACTTCTATATAGGGAGTTTGGCCGGGCGCGACGGGTGCGGGCCCAACCTAGATCATTTCTTACGGAAACGATCGAGCCGCACGACCTCGGCGCCGCCCTGGTTTGGCGGGGTCGGCTCGTCGGCAGCTTCCACCTTCTCCATGGCAGGTGCCGGCACCGACACGGCCGATGGCGCGGGAGCGGCCGGCAGATTTTCAGGGGCGACCTCGGCGACGTCGGACGTGTCGAACTGCAGGCCGAATTTCACCGACGGATCGAGGAAGCTCTTGATGGCGCTGAACGGCACGATCAGCCGCTCCGGAATGCCGCCGAAGGACAGGCCGACCTCGAAGCGATCCTCGAGCACGGTCAGGTCCCAGAACTGGTGCTGGAGGATGATCGTCATCTCTTCCGGATACTGCGCGAGCAGCCGCGACGACAGTTTCACGCCCTCGGCCTTGGACACGAAGGTGATGAAGAAATGATGCTCGCCCGGCAATCCATGGGCGGCGGCGTCGGTCAGCACCTTGCGCAGCACGCCGCGCAGCGCGTCGCGGGCCAGCACATCGTATCGGATATGGTCGGTCGCCATGGTGGTCCTGTCGCATCCCCGGAGCCGGTCCCTGCCGGTCCGACTCGCCACGCTGCAATAGTAGCGCGCCTGACGGGTCAGCAGGAGTCCCCGCCGGAGAAGAAATCAAAAAGCAAAGTGGAGGCTTCTGTTGCCAGGTGCCTCCGAACCCCGCCTAGCGGAGCTTAACCCGCTAGGACTTTAAAGTGGTCTTTCAAACTGCGTTACGCAGCCTGAGCAACCGGAGCAAAGTTGTCGTTGGCAACTATTGCAGTAGCCCGATAACGGCGGAACAATACCGGGAAAAAGCACGCCCTTTACGCCCTCGTCGATCCTATTTCGCCCCCGCCAAAGCCCACTTCTGGGGTAAGCCCCTATGGGCTTTGGTGGAGGCGCCGGGTACCGCCCCCGGGTCCGAATGGTTTATTGCGACGACCGTTTATTTCCATAGCCGGCGAACCGGCATCCCCAATATAGGGCGCAAAGCTTTCGAAAAACAGGGGTTTCGAGCAGATTGGCTGCGGTTTCCTTTGGAAGGGTTCCAGGCCATCCTGGCCGCGGCGCGACCCCTCGTTCTAAGCTCATGACATGTCCTTGGATTCAGCAACGGCATAGAGCCGGATACCCCGCCCGCTCCGCCAGGCCGGTCGCGCTGTCCCTGCCGTTCGCCCGAATGTCGCTGGCCGAATTCGCAGGCGCGCTGATGTTAGCCCGGCGCGCGTTCGTCGAGCAGCAGCTCTGCCATTTCCTGCCCTGGCCAACGTCGACAATTTGTCGATGCCCAATCGCGCTGGCCCGGCCTGATCCAGGCTGCACTGCTTCCGCTGTCGATTGCGAAGCTGGCGGCGAGCGCCCTGATCCTCGCCCATCGACCGATCGCACGATTGCTGCACTGCTTCTGACCGCGGCGGTTGCGGTGGTCGCATCAATCCACTCTGGCTCCTCCCTGTTGGGTTTTGCTGGCATTGTGTGATGAAAATCGCTAGGCAGTGATCCGGGGCGGGGGGATCCGGTTCCAGCCGATTTAGAACAACAGTGCTCGTGACTTACGGGTCGCGGAGGAGACATGCATGGCCGATACGATGGGCCACTCAGCGACGGCCACCCGAAACACCCGGTTGGCGGTCGGCTTTTGTCTGCTGGCGATCGCGCCGCAGATTTTCGAATTGATCTGGTCGATCGGGACGATCTTCGGCTGGGGCACCGGCCGCGGTCCGGCGACGGTGATCACCAGCCATGCGACGGCGCTACTGTTCGGCGCGCCCAGCGCCGTCTTCGGATCGTTCGGTGGCGGCAACAAGAAGATGGCGTCCGAGGTGCTGCTGGCGCTGATCTATTCCTACCCGCTGTTTGCGGTGGCGATCCTCACGTACTTCATGACGATCCGGTCTGCACAGGACTATGTCGGCGGCGTCGTCATGATGGCGGTTGCGCTGTTCGCGCTGTGGGCAGGGAGCGACTTGCAGGGCATGCGGGGCTTTTCATTCGGCGCGGGGACCGCGCCGCGCATGTTCGGCGGGCTGCTAGTCGTCTTGTCCGCCGGCATTGCCTTGACCGGTCTTCTGACCAAAGGGCCGGCGATGGCCCATTATTCCTGGCGGGGACCGCTGTTCGTGGTGGCCGCGATCCTCTTCTTCGCCCTGTCGATCCGGTCCCTCGGCCTCGTGGTCACGGCCTTTACGAGCTTCATGATCTCGGCGGCGGGCTCGCACGAGACGCGCTGGCTTGAAGCGGCTATCGTCGGCGCCTGCCTGACGCTCGGTTGCGCCATCCTGTTTCCATACATTCTCGGCCTGCCGATGCCGATGTTTCCGCGTTTCCTGATCCAGTGAGGGCGTGATGGATATCTTTGCCAACCTCGCTCACGGTTTTGCCGTCGCGTTCTCTCCCATCAACCTTCTGATGTGTCTGATCGGCGCCCTCGTCGGGACGCTGGTCGGCGTTCTCCCGGGCATCGGCACCATCGCGACGGTGGCGATGCTGCTGCCGATCACCTTCGGATTGCCGCCGGTCGGCGCGCTGATCATGCTCGCCGGCATCTATTACGGCGCGCAATATGGCGGCTCGACCACGTCGATCCTCGTCAACATACCCGGTGAGGCGACATCGGTCGTCACCGCCATCGACGGTCATCAGATGGCGAAGCAGGGCCGCGCTGGTCCGGCGCTGGCGATCGCCGCGATCGGCTCGTTCTTCGCCGGCTGCGTCGCGACCGTGCTCATTGCTCTGCTCGGTGCGCCGCTCACGAAACTGGCGCTGGCGTTCGGCCCGGCCGAATATTTCTCGCTGATGGTGCTCGGCCTGATCTTCGCGGTGGTGCTGGCCAAAGGCTCGGTGCTGAAGGCGATCGCCATGATCGTGTTCGGCCTGCTGCTCTCGATGGTCGGTTCGGACATCGAGACCGGCGCCTCGCGCATGGCCTTCAACATTCCGGAACTCGCCGACGGCCTCGGCTTTGCGACGGTGGCGATGGGCGTATTCGGTTTTGCGGAGATCATCCGCAATCTTGACGCCGGCGCCGAACTGAACCGCGATCTCGTGCAGCAGAAGATCACCGGCCTGATGCCGACGAAAAAGGATCTGGCGGATTCGACCCCCGCGATTCTGCGCGGCACGGTGCTCGGCTCGATCCTCGGTATCCTGCCCGGCGGCGGTGCAACGATCGCATCGTTCGGGGCCTATACCCTCGAGAAGAAGCTCGCCAAGAATCCGTCGCGGTTCGGTCGCGGTGCGATCGAGGGCGTGGCGGGGCCGGAGAGCGCCAACAACGCCGCCGCCCAGACCTCGTTCATCCCGCTGCTCACCCTCGGCATCCCGCCGAACGCGGTGATGGCGCTGATGGTGGGCGCGATGACGATCCACGGCATCGTGCCGGGCCCGCAGGTGATGCAGAAGCAGCCGGATCTCGTCTGGGGCATGATCGCCTCGATGTGGATCGGCAATCTGATGCTGATCATCATCAACCTGCCACTGGTCGGCATCTGGGTTCGGCTGCTGCGCGTGCCGTACCGGCTGATGTTCCCCTCGATCGTGATCTTCTGCGCGATCGGCATCTATTCGGTGAACAACGCGCCGGTCGACGTCATCCTGGCCGGCATCTTCGGTTTGGTGGGCTACTGGCTGATCAAGCACGATTTCGAGCCGGCTCCGTTGCTGCTCGGCATGGTGCTGGGACCGCTCATGGAGGAGAACCTGCGCCGTGCGCTGCTGATCTCGCGCGGCGACTGGAGCGTGTTCCTGACGCGTCCGCTGTCGGCGGTGCTGCTGGCGGTCGCGGCGGCGCTGCTCGTCCTTACGGTGCTACCGGTGCTGCGTGCCAAGCGCGACGAGGTTTTCACCGAGTCCGAGAACTGAGGCCGACGCGCGGCCCTGCGTCGGCGCGCCGCATTCGGAAGTCGAATCGACTTGTGTTACGGCTTCATGAAATGAAAATGCCGGCCTTTGGGCCGGCATTTTGTTTGTGGCCAAAGGGGAAACGTCATGACCTTCATTCGCGCGCTCACGGGCGCATGTGCCGCAGCGTTCGCATCGCTGTGCACCTTCATCGCGCCGGTCGAGGCGCAAACCTACCCGACGCGCAGCATCACCATGATCGTGCCGTTCGCGGCCGGCGGACCGACTGACGTGATCTCGCGCATCGTCACCGGGCACATGGCGCAGACGCTTGGGCAGAGCATCATCATCGAGAACGTGGTCGGCGCCGGCGGCACCACCGCCACGACGCGCGCCGCGCGTGCGGCCAATGACGGCTATACGCTCATCACCGGGCATATGGGCACGCATGCCGCTTCGGTGCCGCTCTATCCGAAGCTTGCCTATCATCCCGAGAAGGACTTCGAGCCGATCGCGCTGCTGGCGGGCACGCCGATCCTGATCCTGGCGCGCAAGGACTTTCCGCCGAAGGACCTCAAGGAGTTCGTCGCCTATGTGAAGGCGAACGCCGAGAAGGTGAATGCCGCGCATGCCGGCGTCGGCTCGGTCTCGCACGTCTCGTGCGAGCTGCTGCACTCCATCCTCGACATCAAGCCGGTCGGCGTGCCCTTCAACGGCACTGGTCCCGCGATGAATGCGCTGGTGGCGGGCCAGGTAGACTACATGTGCGACCAGATCGTCAACGCCGTCCCGCAGATCAATGCCGGCACCATCAAGGCCTATGCGATCGCGACGGCCGAGCGCAATCCGTCGCTGCCGAACGTGCCGACGACGGCGGAAGCCGGCTTGCCAGCCTTCCAGGCCCAAGCCTGGAACGCGATATTCGCCCCGAAGGGAACTTCGCCTGCGATCATCGCGAGCCTGAACGCTGCCGCCATCAAGGCGCTCGACGACGAGACTGTGAAGAAGCGCCTGCTCGAACTCGGCAGTGTCATTCCGAGCCCGAAGGACCGCACGCCGGAGGCGCTGGCGGCCCTGGTCAAGGGCGAGATCGCGAAGTGGAGCCCGGTGCTCAAGCCGGCAACTTAATCAACCGGATCAAGTTGATAGGTGAGGGGCGGGACGATGAGTTCCGCCCCTTGTCGTTTGCACCGGGAAGACTCACTTTTCCGGGTATAATCGGTGAAGACAGCGAATCGCTGCTGTCGTCGCGCTGGGGGCGCCGTTAAGTTCACCGCCTCCCCAAAGGCTGCCGTCTTCCTAAGGTTTTTGGCACATGCACCAGTATCAGGACCTGCTCGAGCGGATTCTTTCAGACGGCGCCGAGAAGACCGACCGGACCGGCACCGGCACGCTGTCGGTATTCGGCCATCAGATGCGCTTCAATCTGTCGGCCGGCTTTCCGATGCTGACCACCAAGCGGCTGCCGCTGAAGGCGATCGTGCACGAGCTGCTCTGGTTCCTGAAGGGCGACACCAACATCAAATATCTGCGCGACAACGGCGTCACCATCTGGGACGAATGGGCCGACGCCAATGGCGATCTCGGCCCGGTCTACGGCCATCAATGGCGCTCCTGGCCCGCGCCTGACGGACGCAGCATCGACCAGATCGCGAACGTGGTCGACATGATCAAGCGCAATCCGGACTCGCGCCGCCTGATCGTCTCGGCCTGGAATCCGGCCGAAGTCGACAAGATGGCGCTGCCGCCGTGCCATTGCCTGTTCCAGTTCTACGTGGCGAACGGCAAGCTGTCGTGTCAGCTTTATCAGCGCTCGGCGGACGTGTTCCTCGGCGTGCCCTTCAACATCGCCTCCTATTCGCTGCTGACGATGATGGTCGCGCAGGTCACCGGCCTGAAGCCCGGAGACTTCGTGCATTCGTTCGGCGACACCCATCTTTATTCCAATCATCTGGAGCAGGCCAAGCTCCAGCTCACCCGCGCGCCGCGCGCGCTGCCGGTCATGCGCATCAACCCCGATGTGAAGGACATCTTCTCCTTCCGTTACGAGGATTTCGAGCTCGTCGGTTACGACCCGCATCCGCATATCAAGGCGGAAGTCGCGGTCTAGCAGCCCATGTCGCTCAAGATCCGCCGCGCGCGTCCGGGCGAAGCCGGGCTTGTTCTGGCTTTCATCCACGAACTTGCCGAATACGAAAAGCTCTCGCATGAGGTCGAGGCGACCGAGGCGATGATTGCCGACGCGCTGTTCGGCGAGAGGCCGCAGCTCCATTGCGCGGTCGCCGAGTGGAACGGCGAGGCGGTCGGCTTCGCGGTGTGGTTCGTGAATTTCTCGACCTTCAGCGGCCGCCACGGCATCTATCTCGAAGATCTGTATGTGCGGCCGTCGCATCGGGGCAGGGGCCTCGGCAAGGCGCTGCTGGTGTATCTTGCCAAGGAATGCGTCGACAACGGCTGGTCACGCCTGCAATGGGCGGTGCTCGACTGGAACGCGCCGTCGATCGCGTTCTACAAATCGCTTGGCGCCGTCATGATGGACGATTGGACGCTATGCCGCGTCACGGGGCCGGCGCTGACGCGGCTTGCCGGGAGCGCGTCCTGATGGAGATCGTCTTCGTCGTCGCGATCGCGGAGAATGGCGTCATCGGCGCGGGCAATGCGATGCCGTGGCAATTGAAGTCCGACCTGGCGCGCTTCAAGGCGCTGACCATTGGCAAGCCCGTGATCATGGGCCGCAAGACCTTCGAATCCCTGCCCCGCCGCCCGCTGCCGGGCCGCACCAACATAGTGATCACGCGCGATGCGGCCTATCGCGCCGCAGGCGCCATCGTCGCGACGTCGGCGGCGGATGCGGATGCGGTCGCGCGCGGCGATGCCCTGCGGCGTTCGGCCACCGAGGTCGCGGTAATCGGCGGCGCCGAGATCTTCCGGCAATGGCTCGATCGCGCCGATCGCCTCGAAATCACCGAAGTGCATGCGCGACCTGACGGCGACACGCATTTCGACATCGACAAGGCGGAGTGGGATGAGGTGGCACGCATCCGTCATCCTGCCGGCCCCGACGACAGCGCTGGCTTCTCCTATGTGACATATCGTCGGCGGCGCGGCCATTAACCGCTTTCTTCAATGTTTACATTGACTTTTTCCTGCCTGAGCATAGCTCGAAAGACGGTCAGGGCTGCGTTGTAAGGGACTTGCCTGTCCCCTATAAAGCCGGACCGGACAAAGCGGGCGGGGGCAATTCCACCCTGCCGAGGAGAGCGTCGAATGCCGTGGAAGAATCAGGGCGGTGGCCCATGGGGCTCGGGTCCAAAGGGACCATGGGGCTCAGGCCCGCAACCGGTCGGGCCGAGGCCGCCCGATCTGGAAGACCTTCTGCGACGCGGCCAGGACCGCCTCCAGCAGATCATGCCGGGCGGCTATTTCTCCGGCATCGGCATCACGCTGATCATCCTGCTCATCATCGTGTTCTGGCTGCTGTCGGGCTTCTTCCGCGTGCAATCCGAAGAGCGCGGCGTCGTGCTGCGCTTCGGCAAGCATGTCCGCACCGTGGATCCGGGCCTCAATTATCATCTGCCCTATCCGATCGAGACCGTGCTGCTGCCGAAGGCGCTGCGCGTCAACACCACCTCCATCGGCATGACGCTGATCGACGATCCGGCGCGGCGCGGCCGCTCCATTCGTGACGTGCCGGAAGAGAGCCTGATGCTCACCGGTGACGAGAACATCGTCGACGTCGACTTCACCGTGCTGTGGCGCATCAAGCCCGACGCCGGCGGCGTCGGCGCCTTCCTCTTCAACATCCAGAACCCCGAAGGCACCGTGAAGGCGGTCTCCGAAAGCGCGATGCGCGAGGTGATCGGCCGTTCGCAAATTCAGCCGATCCTGACCGGCGCCCGCAACACCATCGAGCAGGGCGTGCAGGAGCTGATCCAGAGGACGCTGGACAGCTATGGCGCGGGCATCCTCATCACCCAGGTGCAGATGCAGAAGGTCGACCCGCCGGCGCAGGTGATCGACGCCTTCCGCGACGTGCAGGCGGCTCGCGCCAATCAGGAGCAGCTGCAGAACGAAGCGCAGACCTACGCCAATCAGGTCATACCGCAGGCGCGCGGACGTGCGGCGAAGATCCAGCAGGACGCCGAAGGCTACAAGGAGCAGGCGGTGGCCGAGGCCAAGGGCCAGAGCGCGCGCTTCCTGAAGATTTACGACGAATACAAGAAGGCACCCGACGTGACGCGTGAACGGATCTATCTGGAGACGATGGAGCGCGTGCTCGGCGGCGCCGACAAGCTCGTCTATGACGGCGGCCCCAACGGCCAGGGCGTCGTGCCCTATCTGCCGCTGCCCGAACTGGCGCCCAAGCGGCAGCCTACGGCCGGTCCGCAGTCGAGCGGAGGCAGCCGATGAGGTCTCCGGTCACAGGTTTCGTCACGCTGCTCGGGCTCCTGCTCGTTGTGATCGTCGGCTACATGTCGCTGTTCACGGTGCAGCAGACCGAGCAGACCATCGTGCTCCAGTTCGGCAAGCCCGTCGACGTCGTTACCGATCCCGGCCTGCATTTCAAGGCGCCGTGGAATTCGGTGATCAACATCGACAAGCGCATACTCGATCTGGAGAACCCGTCACAGGAAGCGATCGCCTCCGATCAGAAGCGGCTTGTGGTCGATGCCTTCGCGCGCTACCGCATCAAGGACGCTCTGCGCTTCTATCAGAGCGTCGGCTCGATCCAGGCAGCTAACATTCAGTTGACCACGCTCCTGAACGCGGCGCTGCGCCGTGTGCTCGGCGAGGTCACCTTCATCAACGTGGTGCGCGACGACCGCGAGAAGCTGATGCTGCGTATCCGCGACCAGCTCGATCGCGAGGCCGACGGTTATGGCATCCAGGTGGTCGACGTCCGGATCCGGCGCGCCGATCTGCCCGAGCAGAACAGCCAGGCGGTCTACCTGCGCATGAAGACCGAACGCGAGCGGGAAGCTGCCGAATTCCGTGCGCAGGGCGGCCAGAAGGCCCAGGAGATCAAGTCCAGGGCGGACCGCGAGGCGACCGTGATCATCGCGGAAGCCAATTCGCAGGCCGACCAGACCCGGGGTGCGGGCGATGCCGAGCGCAACCGCCTGTTCGCCGAAGCCTACAGCAAGGATGCCGACTTCTTCGCCTTCTACCGCTCGATGACGGCCTACGAGAACGGGCTGCGCTCCAGCGACACCCGCTTCCTGCTGCGGCCGGACTCGGATTTCTTCCGGTATTTCGGCAACCCCGCCGGCAGGGCGGCGGCCGAGGCGTCGGCCAAACCGTAAGCCAGACGAGGGCGGTCCCTTTGGCCGCCCTTTGTCCACACAAGAACAGCACAGCGGGAGGTTCCAATCCGATGAGGTCCATTGCGTTCGCCGACTTCCTCATCGGCCTGGGCATCCTGTTCGTGCTGGAAGGCTTGATGTTCGCGGCAAGTCCGAACTGGATGCGCAAGGCGATGAAGAGCGCCATCGCCACGCCGGACAACATCCTGCGGGCAGTCGGGATCTGCTCTGCCGTGGCCGGCCTGATCCTGATCTGGGTTATGCGGCGCCCCGTTTAGGCATCGTCCCAACGCCAAAGTGAAGGCGGACGACCGGTTTTCGCCGTATTGTCGGGGTCTTGAGGCCCGTTAAGCTCCGCGCTTGCGCCGTCCCCCCGTTCGAGCGCAGTCTGGCGCCAAATTCCTATTCTCTGGAGATCACAATGACCGCTGCCACCATTGCCCCGTCCCGCTTGCGCCATTGGGTGCGAACCGGGCTGGCCGCGCTCGCCATTGGTGCTTTCGGCGCATTCGGCACGCCGGCTCAGGCGCGTGGGCCGGACGGCATCGCCGACGTCGCCGAGAAGGTGATCGACGCGGTCGTCAACATCTCCACCTCGCAGAACGTCGAGGCCAAGGGCGGCGGCGGCAACACCATGCCGCAATTGCCGCCCGGCTCGCCCTTCGAAGAGTTTTTCGACGATTTCTTCAAGAACCGCAGGGGGCCCGGCGGCGGCAGCAAGGGCGGCGAGAACAGCCCGCCGCGCAAGACCAACTCGCTCGGAAGCGGCTTCATCATCGACACCGCAGGCGTGGTCGTCACCAACAACCACGTCATTGCCGACGCCGACGAGATCCACGTCATCCTCAACGACGGCACCAAGATCAAGGCCGAACTGGTCGGCGTCGACAAGAAGACCGACCTCGCCGTGCTGAAGATCAAGCCGCCGAAGCCGCTGGTGGCGGTGAAGTTCGGCGACTCCGACAAGCTGCGCCTCGGCGATTGGGTGGTCGCGATCGGCAATCCCTTCAGCCTCGGCGGCACGGTGACGGCCGGCATCGTCTCGGCCAAGAACCGCGACATCTCCTCGGGGCCATATGACAGCTACATCCAGACCGACGCGTCCATCAATCGCGGCAATTCCGGCGGACCGCTGTTCAACCTCGACGGCGACGTTATCGGCGTCAACACGCTGATCATCTCGCCCTCCGGCGGCTCCATCGGCATCGGCTTCGCCGTGCCGTCGAAGACGGTGGTGGGCGTCGTCGACCAGCTCCGGCAGTTCGGCGAGCTGCGCCGCGGCTGGCTCGGGGTGCGCATCCAGAGCGTCACCGACGAGATCGCCGAGAGCCTCAACATCAAGCCGGCGCGCGGTGCGTTGGTGGCGGGCATCGACGATAAGGGTCCGGCGAAGCCGGCCGGCATCGAGCCCGGTGACGTCGTCGTCAAGTTCGACGGCAAGGACGTCAAGGATCCGAAAGATCTGTCCCGCGTCGTCGCCGACACCGCGGTCGGCAAGGAGGTCGACGTCGTCATCATCCGCAAGGGCCAGGAGCAGACCAAGAAGGTCACCCTCGGCCGCCTGCAGGATCCCGAAAAGGTGCAGGCCGCGGTGAAGACCGACGAGCCCGCGCCCGAGAAGCCGGTGACGCAGAAGGCACTCGGCCTCGATCTGGCGACGCTGAGCAAGGATCTGCGCACGCGCTACAAGATCAAGGAGAGCGTCAAGGGCGTGGTCGTCACCAATGTCGACGCCAATTCCGACGCCGCCGAGAAGCGTCTCTCCGCCGGCGATGTCATCGTCGAGGTGGCGCAGGAGGCGGTGTCGAGCGGTGCCGAGATCCAGAAACGGGTCGACCAGCTCAAGAAGGACGGCAAGAAATCGGTGCTGCTGCTGGTCTCCAACGCCGACGGCGAGCTGCGGTTTGTCGCGCTGAGCGTGCAGTAGGTGGCTTCTCGTCATGGCCGGGCTTGGCCCGGCCATCCACGCCTTTACGGCGCGGACCGAACAAGACGTGGATGCCCGGGGCAAGCCCGGGCATGACGAACTTGAGAGCTACGCCTCCACGAACTCGTCCCGCCGATATCCCTGCGCGTACAGAAGCGCGGTGAGATCGCCGTGATCGATCCGCGCCGCCGCGGCGGCCGCGACCGCGGGCTTGGCGTGATAGGCAACGCCCAGCCCCGCCGCCTGGATCATCGCGAGGTCATTGGCGCCATCGCCGACGACGATCGAGTCGAGGTCGTCGAGATCGAAGGATTCCATCAGATCAACCAGCGTTGCGAGCTTTGCGGCACGGCCGAGGATCGGCTCCTTCACCTCGCCGGTGAACTTGCCATCGCGCACGACGAGTTCGTTGGCGCGGTTTTCCTGGAAACCGATCTTCGCAGCGACCGCACTCGTGAACAGCGTGAAGCCGCCCGAGACGAGACAGGTGTAGGCGCCGTGCGCGCGCATGGTCGCGACCAGTGCGCGACCACCGGCGGTCAGCGTGATGCGTTTCTCCAGCACCTCGTCGACCGCGCTGGCGGGCAGGTCCTTGAGCAACGCCACGCGCTCGCGCAGCGCCGGCTCGAACTCGATCTCGCCGCGCATCGCGCGTTCGGTGATGGCGGCCACATGCGCCTTCACCCCGACGAAGTCGGCGAGCTCGTCGATGCATTCCTGGCCAATCATGGTGGAATCCATGTCGGCGAGAAAAAGCTTCTTGCGCCGGAAGCCGGCTGGCTGCACCACGATGTCGATGGGCAGGTCGCCGCGGATCTCGCGAAGGCGCTGCTCGATGGCGTGGCGGTCGCCTCCGAGGTTACTATTGGCGCCGAAGGGAATGTCGACCGCGACCCCGTCGAACAGCCAGTGCGCGGGCGCTGCCTGAGGCAGCACGGCGCGGGCGCCGTCGACGATGGTGGAGTCGAGCGCAGGATTGTCGGGATTGCAGATCAACGTGGCGACAAGGGACATTTGAGGTTTTCGTGAGCGAGGGGCAAGTCGGCAGAAGGCCCGTTGGCAAGGCCGTGCTTATCGCAGGCCCGACCGCCAGCGGCAAGTCGGCGCTGGCGCTGGAGCTTGCCCGCGCCACCGGCGGTATCGTCATCAATGCCGATTCCATGCAGGTCTACCGTGATCTCCGCATCATCACGGCGCGGCCGACAGGGGCGGATGAGGCGCTGGTGCCGCATCGTCTCTACGGTCATGTCGACGCGGCCGTGAATTTCTCGGCCGGTGCCTGGGTGAGCGACGCGGCGAGGGTGCTCGAAGACGCGACGGCCGAAGCTCGCCTGCCGATCTTCATCGGCGGCACCGGGCTCTATTTCAAGGCGCTGACGTCGGGCCTCTCCGTGGTGCCGCCAATCCCTGGAGAGGTTCGCGAGGACGTGCGCACGCGGCTGGAACGGAACGGCGTCGAGGCGCTGCACGCGGAACTCGCGCGCCGCGATCCGCGTGCGGCCGAGCGATTGAACCTGCGCGACCGCACCCGCATCGCCCGCGCGCTCGAGGTGGTCGAGGCGACCGGCCGCTCGCTGCTCGACTGGCATCGGGAGGCTCAGCCGCCCTTGCTGCCCAAGGACAGTTTTCGCGCGGTGTTTCTCGCTCCTGAGCGCGACGAGCTCTATGCCCGCATTGATGCCCGCTTCGATGCCATGCTGGGTGCCGGCGCGCTGATGGAGGTCGAGCGGCTCGCCGCCCGCGGCCTCGATCCGCTGCTGCCGGCGATGAAGGCGCATGGCGTGCCGGCCTTGATCCGGCATCTGCGCGGCGAACTCAGCCTGGAGGAGGCAGCCACGATCGGCCGTGCCGATACCCGCCACTACGCCAAGCGCCAGTTCACCTGGTTCCGGCACCAATTGCCCGAGTTCGAATGGGTGCGGCTGGAGGAGGCGAGGGGATGGCTGGCGACGATGGTGCGGGCGGCCGAAGATCTCGACTGACGTGGTTTTGTGCCGGGTTCCTGAATTTACCTCTCGCCCAAGCCGGGGAACACCGCTACACTGCCAAAATCGCGCGGGAACGGCCGCATTGCCTTGACATCCAAGCTTTGGCCGCTATGTTTCGCGCAACCTTTGGGAAGCCGAGCGCTAGCTATGCGTAACATTATTACCAAACTCCTTATCGCCATCGTACCCAGGCACACCGCCGGGGATGGCTAGCTGCCATCCACAAGACAGGCGGTGTGTGTGGGCCCTCTTCGGGGCCTTTTTTATTTCCCGAACCCGACACGAACGAAAGCCGCTGACAACAGCGCATCCGGAGCAAGCCAATGAGCGACAAGAGCCACGATCCGAACCAGATGACCGGCGCAGCGATGATCGTCCGCGCGCTCATCGATCACGGCGTGACCGATATTTTCGGCTATCCCGGCGGCGCGGTGCTTCCGATCTATGACGAGATCTTCCAGCAGAGCGAGGTCCAGCACATCCTGGTCCGCCACGAGCAGGGTGCGGGCCATGCCGCCGAGGGCTATGCGCGCTCGACCGGCAAGCCGGGCGTTGCGCTGGTGACCTCCGGCCCCGGCGCCACCAACATGGTGACGCCGCTCACCGACGCGCTGATGGACTCGATCCCGCTGGTCTGCATCTCCGGCCAGGTGCCGACGCATCTGATCGGCAACGACGCGTTCCAGGAATGCGACACCGTCGGCATCACGCGTCCCTGCACCAAGCACAATTGGCTGGTGCGCGACGTCAACGATCTCGCCAAGGTGCTGCATGAAGCCTTCTACGTCGCGACCTCCGGTCGTCCGGGTCCGGTGCTGGTCGACGTCCCCAAGGACGTGCAGTTCGCGACCGGCACCTATCATCCGCCGCGCAAGTCCGACGTGCACCGCTCCTACGCGCCGCGTGTGAAGGGTGATGCGACGCAGATCCGCAAGGCGGTGTCGCTGCTCGCCAATGCCAAGCGCCCCGTGATCTACAGCGGCGGCGGCGTCATCAATTCCGGCCCCGAGGCGACCAGGCTGTTGCGTGAGCTGGTCGAGGTCACCGGCTTCCCGATCACCTCGACGCTGATGGGGCTCGGTGCGTATCCGGCCTCGGGTAAGAACTGGCTCGGCATGCTCGGCATGCACGGCACCTATGAAGCCAACATGACCATGCATGATTGCGACGTCATGCTGTGCGTCGGCGCGCGGTTCGACGACCGCATCACCGGCCGCGTCGATGCGTTCTCGCCGGGCTCGAAGAAGATCCACATCGACATCGACCCGTCCTCGATCAACAAGAACATCCGTGTCGACGTGCCGATCATCGGCGATTGCGGCAACATCCTCGGCGACATCCTCCAGGTGTTCAAAGCGGAGGCGAAGAAGCCCGACGTCAAGTCGTGGTGGCAGCAGATCGCGCAGTGGCGTGCCCGCAACTCGCTCTATTACAAGAAGAGCAACGACCTCATCCTGCCCCAGCACGCGATCCAGAGCCTGTTCGAGCTGACGCGCGGCAAGGACACCTACATCACGACCGAAGTCGGCCAGCACCAGATGTGGGCCGCGCAGTTCTACGGCTTCGAGGAGCCGCACCGCTGGATGACGTCGGGCGGTCTCGGCACCATGGGCTACGGCCTGCCGGCGGCGATCGGCGTGCAGGTGGCCCATCCGGACAGCCTGGTCATCGACATCGCGGGCGATGCCTCGGTGCAGATGACGATGCAGGAGATGTCGACGGCCGTGCAGTACGAGCTGCCGATCAAGATCTTCATCCTGAACAACCAGTACATGGGCATGGTGCGGCAATGGCAGCAGCTGCTGCACGGCAACCGCCTGTCGCATTCCTATTCGGAGGCGCTGCCGGATTTCGTCAAGCTTGCGGAAGCCTATGGCGGCGTCGGCCTGCAGGTGCACAAGCCCGGCGATCTCGAGGGCGCCATCAAGGAGATGATCGCGGTGAAGCGACCGGTGCTGTTCGACTGCCGCGTCGCGGCACTCGAGAACTGCTTCCCGATGATCCCCTCCGGCAAGGCGCACAACGAGATGCTGTTGCCGGAGCAGGCCAACGACGAGGCCACCGCGAAGGCATTCGCCGGCGGCAAGGCGCTGGTGTGACGAGAGACATTTGAGGGGACGATCATGAACCAGCCCGCATCCGCCTATTTCATCGAGGACCGCCACGACCCCAACGAGACGCACACACTCGCCGTGCTCGTGCAGAACGAGCCTGGCGTGCTCGCGCGCGTCATCGGCCTGTTCTCGGGCCGCGGCTACAACATCGAGAGCCTCACGGTCTCGGAGACGGAAGCGCAGAAGCATCTGTCGCGCATCACCATCGTCACCACCGGCACGCCGATGGTGATCGCGCAGATCAAGAACCAGCTCGACCGCATGATCCCGGTCTACCAGGTCGTCGACATGACCCAGACCAAGCGCTCGATCGAGCGCGAGCTTGCGATGGTGAAGGTGCGCGGGCAGGGCGAGCACCGGGTCGAGGCGCTCAGGCTCGCGGATGCGTTCCGCGCCCGCGTGATCGATGCCACCACCGAGAGCTTTGTGTTCGAGATCACAGGCAATACCGACAAGATCAATCAATATATCGACCTGATGCGCCCGCTCGGCCTCGTCGAGGTGTCGCGCACCGGCGTTGCCGCGATCGGCCGCGGGCCTGAAGGGATGTGAGCCA
Organism: Bradyrhizobium sp. CCGE-LA001; assembly: GCF_000296215.2. Classification (NCBI taxonomy): domain Bacteria; kingdom Pseudomonadati; phylum Pseudomonadota; class Alphaproteobacteria; order Hyphomicrobiales; family Nitrobacteraceae; genus Bradyrhizobium; species Bradyrhizobium sp. CCGE-LA001. Next base: position 2,201,017 of record NZ_CP013949.1, read on the forward strand.
TGCTGGCGCGCGACTGGTACTATAACGAGCGGAATCGGATGGGCATCGGGCCCGCGGTGGCGTCGATCTACGACAGCCACGAGGATGCCGATTTGCGGGCGCGCGCCGCGCTGAAAACGCTCGGGGTCCAGCGCGGCTGGCGCATCGCCGACATCGGCTGCGGCAACGGCGTGCTTGCCACCGAAGCCGCCCTGATGGGCGCCGAGGTCGACGCCATCGACATCTCGCCGGCGATGCTGGCGCTCGCCGAGATCTACGCGCGTGACCGCAAGGCGCCGGTCCGCACCCAGTCGGCCGGCCTGCTCAGCTTTTCCTACCAGGCGGAGTCCTACGATCTGATCGTCAGCGAGTTCACGCTGCATCATCTGCCGGACTTCTGGAAGGCGGTTGCGATGTCGCGGATCTATCGCGCGCTGAAACCGGGCGCGAGCTTCTACCTCCGCGACATCGTTTATGCCTCGATGCCCGATGCCATCGAGCGCGACGTCGAGCAATGGGCCGATTTCCAGATCAAGAATCACGACTTTGCGCGCGACGGCGTCGTCACGCATATGCGCGACGAATATTCCACCTTCGGCTGGGTGATGGAGCGGATGCTGACCGATGTCGGCTTCATGCTGGTCTCGGCCGACTACCACGCCCCCATGCACGGCACCTATCTGCTGCGGAAACCAAAGGCCGGCGAGCAAGGCTAACAAGAATAACAGGGCTGCACGACGGTGCAGGACCGGGACCAACAATGAAGCCGGCCGACATCCTCATCGCGATCCTGGTTGCGATCATTTGGGGGCTTGCCTTCGTGGCGAGCCGGATCGCGCTCGACGAATTTTCGCCGGAGCTGATGACGGCGATGCGCTTTGCCATCGCCGCGCTGCCGTGCCTGTTCATTCCCAAGCCGAAGGTCGCCTGGTCATTGCTGATCGCCATCAGCTTCACCTTGTTTCTCGGCCAGTTCCTGAGCCAGGCCTACGGCATCGCCCATGGCGTCCCCGTGGGGCTGACCAGCGTGGTGGTGCAGAGCCAGGCGTTGTTCACGATCGGCTTCGCCGCGATCGCTTTCGGCGAGCGGCCGACGCCGATGCAGTCGCTCGGCATCGGCATCGCCGCAGCGGGGCTTTTGATGATCTGCGGCACCGTCGGTTACGATTTCAGCGTCGGCGCCTTCGCAATGCTGATGGTCGCGCCGATCTGCTTTGCCGTCGGCAATCTCCTGCTGCGGGGCGCTCGCGGTGCGCCGATGTTCGGCCTGTTCGCCTGGCTATGCCTCACGGCGGCCGTGCCGCTGTTTGTGCTGACGCTGATCGTCGACGGGCCGATGCCGACTTTTCAGTCGCTGATCCACATGTCGCTCACCGGCCTGATCTGCCTGCTCATGATCGGCGCCATCTCCACCAGCATCGCTTATTGGCTGTGGGGGCGGTTGCTCCGCGATTATCCGGCCGCCCAGGTGGTGCCGTTCGCCTTGCTGGTGCCGTTCGTGGGATCGGCGACCTCCAGCATCGTGTTCGGCGAGCGGTTCGGGCCCTTGCGTCTCGCCGGCATGCTCACCGTGATCGGCGGTATCGCCGTGATGGTGCTGGCGAAGCGTCCGCAAGTTTTGCCGAAGACAGCGTGAGGTGAGCATGTCGCAGTCGCTGTTCTATGCCTTCCTCGCCTTCATGACCGTGATGTATTTCACGCCCGGGCCGAACAACATCATGCTGCTGTCCTCGGGCCTGACCTACGGCTTCCGCCGCACCATCCCGCACATCGCCGGCATCGTCATCGGTTTTGCCTTCATGGTCGCCGCGGTCGGCCTCGGTCTCGGCACCGTCTTTCTGTCCTACCCGATCCTCCAGAGCATCTTGAAATATGGCGGTGCGGTCTACCTGATCTATCTCGCCGCTGCGATCGCCATGTCCGGTCCGACCAGGCCGGGTGAGGGGAGTGGCCGCGGCCCGATGACGTTCTGGGGCGCGGCCATGTTTCAGTGGATCAACGCCAAAGGGTGGGTGATCGTGATCGGCACTATCACGGCCTATGCAGCGATCGCCCAATTCCCGCTCAATATCGCGATCCAGACCGTGATCAGCCTGCTCATCGGGACGGTCTCGACGGTGATCTGGGCGCTGTTCGGCACCGCGCTGCGCCCGGTCCTGACCTCCGAGCGGCTGGTTCGCGCCTTCAACATCCTGATGGCGGTTCTGCTGCTCGCGTCCCTCTACCCCGTCTTCATGGATGCATGATGCCGCAGATTTCCATGCAGAAACGGGTTTCCCAGGGGCCCTAAAATGCTCTAGACAGCCTCCGAAATCCGTCAATTCGCCTTCGAAAGACTAACCATCGGCCGATTCCGGCCCCCGAACGAGGAAACGACTATGCGTGTTTATTACGATCGCGACGCCGACCTGAACCTGATCAAGGGCAAGAAGGTCGCCATCGTCGGCTATGGCAGCCAGGGCCACGCCCATGCGCTCAACCTCAAGGACTCCGGCGTCAAGGAAGTCGCCATCGCGCTGCGCAAGGACTCCGGCTCGGTGAAGAAGGCGGAAGCGGCCGGCTTCAAGGTGATGGAAGTCGCCGAAGCCGCCAAATGGGCCGACCTCGTCATGATGCTGACCCCGGACGAACTCCAGGGCGACATCTATCGCGAGCACCTGCACGACAACATGAAGAAGGGCGCCGCCCTCGTCTTCGCGCACGGCCTCAACGTCCACTTCAATCTGCTCGATCCGCGCGCCGACCTCGACGTGCTGATGATCGCCCCGAAGGGCCCCGGCCACACCGTGCGCTCGGAATATCAGCGCGGCGGCGGCGTGCCCTGCCTGATCGCGATCGCCAAGGACGTCTCGGGCAACGCCCATGACCTCGGCCTGTCCTACGCCTCGGCGGTCGGCGGCGGCCGTGCCGGCATCATCGAGACCACCTTCAAGGAAGAGTGTGAGACCGATCTGTTCGGCGAGCAGGTGGTGCTCTGCGGCGGCCTGGTCGAGCTGATCAAGGGCGGCTACGAGACTCTGGTCGAGGCCGGCTACGCGCCGGAGATGGCCTATTTCGAGTGCCTGCACGAAGTGAAGCTGATCGTCGACCTGATCTATGAAGGCGGCATCGCCAACATGAACTACTCGATCTCCAACACCGCCGAGTACGGCGAGTACGTCACCGGCCCGCGCATCATCACCGACGAGACCAAGAAGGAGATGCGGAAGGTGCTGGCCGACATCCAGGGCGGCAAGTTCGCCCGCGACTGGATGCTCGAGAACAAGGTCAACCAGACCTCGTTCAAGGCGACCCGCGCCAAGCTCGCCGCCCACCCGATCGAGGAAGTCGGCGCGAAGCTGCGCGACATGATGCCCTGGATCAAGAAGGGCGCGCTGGTCGACAAGTCGAAGAACTAAGCCGTCGTTTCTCGGACGCAGCGCATCACGCAAATGGTGCGCTGCTGGTCCGGGGGCCATTGCGGCTCCTGGATTCCAGCTCTGCTGCCCCCTTCGCACCATCGCTATTTTCCGCCATGATTGCGAGAGCCTTGAGGGGAGGGCATCATGCGATCTGTCGTCGTGACCGGCGCGTCCACCGGCATCGGCTGGGCCGTTGCGAAATTCCTGATCGGGCGCGGCTATCGTGTGTTCGGCAGCGTCCGCAAGCAGGCCGATGCCGATCGGCTTGCCGGTGAATTGGGCACGAACTTCACGCCGCTCTTGTTCGACGTCACCGATGAGGCCGCCGTGCTGGCCGCCGCACGCCAAGTGCGTGAGGCGGTGGGCGGCGAGACGCTCGCGGGTCTCGTCAACAACGCGGGCATCGCGGTCGCCGGTCCCGTCCTCGAATTGTCGGCTGACGATTTCCGCCGCCAGATGGACGTCAACGTCATCGGCCCTGTGATCGCGACAAAGGCGTTCGGGCCCTTGCTCGGTGCGGACCCATCTCTGAAAGGACCGAAGGGCCGGATCGTGATGATCGGCTCGGTCGCGGGCAGGAACGGCAATCCGCTGTCGGCGCCCTATTGCACCTCCAAGCACGCCATCGAGGGACTGTCGGAGAGCCTGCGCCGTGAGCTGATGCTGTTCGGCATCGACGTCATCATCGTCGCCCCCGGCGCGGTGAAGACGCCGATCTGGAGCAAGGCCGAACAGATCGATCTCTCCGTCTACAAGAACTCGCCCTATCTGCCGGCGCTGAACAAGGTGATGGCTTTCATGATGGACCTCGGCGCCAAGGGCCTGCCCGCCGAGCGCATCGCCGAAGTCGTGTTCGAAGCGCTGACGGCGGCAAGCCCCAAGGTGCGCTACCAGATCACGCCGGACCCGCTGCGCCATCTGATCGGCGCCGTGCTGCCGAAACGGACGGTCGACCGCATCATCGCCAAGCGGCTTGGGCTGCTGCCGCCGGGATGACCGGCGTTCAGTTCGCCCGCGGGCCTGTCCCGCGAAGCTGCCTGTCCTCGATGCCATGCGCCCGGCCCCCGCCTGACCATATCCGGCAACCCCCGTGTGCTGGTGCGCTGCAACCGGGCGCTGGCGGAGCGTGGTGGCGGCACACGGTCCCACGTCGCAGGCGGGTCCTCCTCTGCGTGCGGCCCATTGTCTTTCACTAACAATAACCGAAGGTCGAATCGCCGCACGCGTTGCCTGACCGTGACTGTTCCATTACAATTTTATGACACGGTGCAGGCTTCCGGCTGCGCCGGGCGCCGCTAGCCGAATTATGGGTCGGCCGGACGGCTTGGCATCACCGCGCCGGACCAGTTGCGTGTCGTCGATGGCGTCCGCGCCGAATCCAGGTCCTTCTGCCACGACCGCCGTGCTGGCGAGCGTCGCCGCGCTCGGCATCTGGCGGCTGCTCGCAGTGGCTGCGCCGCATTTCGCTGCGCTGGCGTTGATGTACGAGACTGAGACCGATTTCGGCTCGCGCCTCTCCTTCGCGCTGGCCTGGGGGATCCTTAATTTCTTCTGGATCACGCTGCTGCGGCGGCCGGCACTGTCGGGCGCACTGTCGCTGACCATGGTCGTGGTGCTGGTGCTGCTGTCGCGGCTCAAGCACGACATCGTTCAGATGACGGTCAACTTCATCGACCTGATGATGATCGACCGCGACAGCGTCGCATTCCTGTTCACGATCTTCCCGAATCTGCGCTGGTCGGTGATCCTGGCCGGCCTCTTCACGCTGCCGCTGATGTATGCGCTGTGGTGGCTCGACCCTTTTCGCATCCGCCGCCTGCCGGCGCTGGCCTGCAAGCTCGCCTGCCTGGCCGCGCTGGTCGGCTATTCGCTCTCCCATCCGGAAGAAGCCTGGCGCGGCTATTACGACGACGGCTATCTCTCGAAGTTCTTCCGCTCCGGCGTCAGTTCGGTTTCCGACTTCGTGCAATACGGCTTCATGGAATCGGCCGCCTCCACCAACGAGCACCTCAACATGCCGCTGGTCGATGCCTGTCATCCCGCGGGCCGCCGGCCCAACATCATCATGATCCATGATGAATCGAGCTTCGACATCCGCGCTGCGGATGGCATCAAAGTGCCGCCGCGTTATGGCGACCACTTCAAGTCCTGGGACGGCAGGCAGCGCACCTTCCTCGCCGAGAGCAATGGCGGCCCGAGCTGGTTCACCGAATACAACGTGCTGGCCGGGCTCTCCTCCCGCTCGTTCGGCCGCTTCGCCTATTTCGTGACGCGCATCGCCTCGAACCGCGTCGAGCGCGGCCTGCCGCTGGCGCTGCGCCGCTGCGGCTACGACACGATGTCGCTCTATCCCGCCTATGGCGGCTTCATGGGCGCGCGCAGCTTCCAGATGACGACCGGCATCGAACGCTTCCTCGATTCCAAGGATCTCGGCGCCAAGGACGTGGAGCCCGACTCCTTCTTCTACGACAAGGCGCTCCAGCTGATGGGCCAGCAGCCGCCGAACAAGCCGCTGTTCACCTTCATCTATCTCGGCGCCAATCATTTCCCCTGGGAGACGCGCTTCCGTTCCGACCTGCTGCCGAATTGGCGCGCGCCGGGCAACACGCCGTCCATCGACGAATATCTGCGCCGTCAGGCCATCAGCGCCGAGCAGTACAAGGCATTCGTCGCCGGCCTGAAGAAGAATTTCCCCGGCGAGCCTTTCCTGATCGTGCGCTACGGCGACCACCAGCCGGAGTTCGCGCCTGCTATCCTCGAGCCCGGACTCGACGAAGGTGCTCTCGGCAAGAAGCTCGACGCTTACGATCCGCGTCTCTACGCGACGTATTACGCGATCGACGCCGTCAATTTCGAGCCGGTGAAGACTGAAGCCGTCATGGACACCGTCGACGGCCCCTATCTGCCGCTGGTGATCCAGGAAGCCGCCGGCATTCCGCTCGATCCATCCTTCGCCGAGCAGAAGGAGATCATGCTCCGCTGCAAGGGCATCTTCTATGGCTGCAAGGACGGCGCCGAGGCGCGGCGGCTGAACCGGTTATTGATCGATTCGGGGATGATCCGGGGACTTTAGCGAGTCTACTGCCTTGCGCAGCACGAAGAGGTATGGCTGTGCGCCGGGGTGGTGCCAGGCGCGGAGGCTTGCCGACCAGAAAACCCCGCATCGTCAGCTATCAGCCGCATCCGCTCGCTTTCCAAGCCTGAACTGGTGTAGTCGAGCGCGCGTCGATCACTCCGATGGCTTGACACCGAGTTCGCGCAAGATGCGCAGCATCACATCACTGTCGCGCTTGAAGATGCGATGGGTCGTCTCGAAATCGGTGGGAGAAGACAGCAGAAAGTTGCTCAGCATTTGCTGGACCTTCGGGTCTGATCCGGCCTGGATCAACATCGGCGAGAGTTGCTCCACGATCTCCTTTGGCGTGCCGATCGGCACGGCGAAGGTCGTGAACGCGCGTAGCTCATAGAAGTCACCGATGGCACCTTGCTCCGTCATGGTCAGCGTGTCGGGATAGGGCGGTAGCCTGCTGCCAACAACTCCGATCAGGTTTCCCGTTCCCGCCTGGATGACGGGCGCTGCTGCGGCATAACTTCCTGCGGCGCCATCCAGCGTCTGTCCGGCAAGGTCATTCCACATCGGCGCCTCACCGCGGTACTGGATGACTTGAAACCGAATGCCGTATTGCTTCGCGATCGTTTCAATGAGGACGTGCGGCGTGGAGCCTACGCCGTAGGATCCCCAGTTCAGGCTGCCGACCTTGTTAGCATATTCGATGAATTCACGAAGATTGGTCGCTCCCGTCTTCTTGGCCGCGACCACCGGACCGCCGGCGCCGCTGACCATCGTCAGATAGATGAAGTCCCGTTCGGGATCATAAGGAAGATCTTTCACCGTGATACGGTTCTGGATGAGTGACGAAGAGATCGTGCAGAGGATGGTGGTGCCATCGGGCTCGGCGCGTTTTGCTTCAGTCACGCCGATGACGCCGCCCGCGCCGGCCCTGTTTTCGACGATGACCGGCTTTCCCACCTGCCGCGCCAGGTAGTCACCGAAAGCTCGCGCGATGCCGTCCGTCTGGCCGCCAGGTGGATATGGTACGACTATACGAAGTGATCGGTTCGGCCACGCGGATTGCGCTTGCGTCTTCCCGAAAGGGGCGAACAACACTGCCGCCGATCCAGCTACGAATGATCGCCGTGCCAGCTTTTTCATTTTTCCTGCCCTTAGCGTTTTTGATTTTTTCTTTGTTCGGCCGCGAGGGGGAGCGCAAGCTCACCGCCCAGCTTTGTGAAAACTATCACGGTGAGCTCATTCAAGCGACGTTCGCTGAGGTGACATTTCGGCACACGGACCGCATCGGCCGAGCGGTCGTCGAGTGTAGTTATGTTGATCGGCACCCTCGCTGGGAAGGCTGGTACTGGTGCTTCCGGCTGCAACTCTGAAAACCGGAATTATCGCACCCTACCGCCCGCCGACCTCGTCCCACAACCACCTCGCCACCGCATCCGGTGAGGAGTTCGCATCATTGCCGCTGGCGCGCAAATTTGCTTCGCGCATGGTGGCGATGTCGATCTTGCCGAGCAGCGGCTTGAGCGTCGTCTCGAGCCGCTCGTCGCTGGCGCGCTTGGGCGCCAGCAACAGAATCGCGTCATAGGGCGGGATCGCGTGCCTGGGATCGTCGAGCGTGACGAGGTCGTACTTTGCGATCAGGCCGTCGCTGGTGTAGCCGGCGATGACGTCGACCTCACCGCTGGCGACCGCCGCATACATGAAATCCGGCTGCATCTGGCGCTGCGCGCGGAATTGAAGACCATAGGCTTTTTGCAGCGCCGCCCATTCGGGGCGCGAGAAGAACTCATAGTCGCCGGCGATCGACATCGTCGATGTGTGCGCGGCGAGATCGGCGATGGTACGGATGCCAAGCGCCTCGGCGCGCTTGCGCGGCATCGCCAGCGCATAGGCGTTCTCGAAGCCGAGCTCGCCGAGCAGGGTGATGTTCTCCTTTGCGAGCGCGGTCTTCAGCTCCGCGAGCAACTCCGCGCGCGGCTTGATATCAGTCCGGTGAAGCTGATTGGCCCAAAGCGTGCCGGAATAATCGACATAGAGATCGATGTCGCCGGCCTTCAGCGCCTCGAAGATGACGCTGGAGCCGAGGCCCGATCTTGCGCTCGCGGAAAGACCTGCGGCCTGGAGACGATCCCGCAGCAGGGCCGACAGCACATATTGCTCGGCGAAGGTCTTGGCGCCGACGATATAGCCCTGCGACGAGCGCCCCATCGTCGGCACCAGCGCCGCCGTGACGAGCGCCGCGATACCGACGCCGCCGAGCGCTGCGCGCAGACGACTGCGATAGCGCAGGCCGTTCTCGATCAGGCCAAGCAGCTGGTCGACGGCGAGCGCGAGCAGGGCCGAGGCGAGACAGCCGAACAGCACGAACACCCAGTTCTGGGTCTGGAGCCCGGCGAAGATGTAATTGCCGAGGCTGGTCTGCCCGATCGGCGTCGACAGCGTCGCCGTGCCGATTACCCACACGGCGGCGGTGCGGATGCCCGCCATCATCACCGGCAGCGCCAGCGGCAGCTCGACCATGACCAGCGACTGCCGCGCGGTCATGCCAACGCCTTTGGCGGCTTCGGTCAGCGCCGGATCGATCCCGTTGAGCCCGGTGATGCCGTTGCGCAGCACCGGCAGCATCGAATAGAGCGCCAGCGCCAGCACGGCCGGCAGGAAGCCGAAGGCGGAGAAGGAAAAACCGAACCAGGCGAGCGTTAACGAAGCGGCCAGCAGCAGCAGCGGATAGAACAGCGCAAGCAGCGCAAGTCCGGGCACCGTCTGCACAATGCTGGCAAGCGCAAGCAGGATGTTGCGCGGCGTCGGGCGGTTGCGCGTGAGGATGGCCAGCGGAAGGCTGACGACCAGACCAAGCGCCAGCGCGGCAAGGCTCACCCGGACGTGATTGCCGAGATAATCGGGCAGATGCGACAGCGCCTCGCCCCAGCGCGGGTCGGACAAGATGCTCATGCCGCACCGCTCGCCGGCAGCAGCGCGTTCAGCCGTTCGACCTGGCGTCGGGGCGTGCGTAACAGCTCCAGCACATAAGGCTCGCCGCTCGTCGAGAGCTCCGCGGGCGTGCCCTGCGCCAGCAGCTTGCCGCCGCGCATCACGGCGATGCGGTCGGCGAGCAGGATCGCCTCCGTCATGTCATGCGTGATTATGACGGTGGTCAGGCCGAGCTTGCGATGCAGCGACCGATAGTCCTCGCCGAGCGCATCGCGGGTGAGGGGATCGAGCGCGCCGAACGGCTCGTCCATCAGCACGATCCGGGGCTTTGCCGCGAGCGCCCGGGCCACGCCGACACGCTGGCGCTGGCCGCCGGACAGCGCGTCCGGCAGCCGGTCGCGGTGCGCGGCACGGTCGAGCTGCACGAGCTCGAGCAGTTCGTCGACGCGGGCGGCGATGTCCGCTGCCGGCGCGCCCAGAAGTTTCGGCGTGATCCCGATGTTCTCGGCAACGCTCAAATGCGGAAACAGCCCGCCGGCCTGGAACACGTAGCCGATGCGCCGCCGCAGCGCGACCGGATCGACGTTTCGGACGTTCTCAGCCTCCACCATGATCGTGCCGCCGTCAGCCTCGATCAGCCGGTTGGCGAGCCGCAGCAGCGTCGTCTTGCCCGAGCCCGACCCACCGACGACGGCCACGAACTCGCCCTCGGCGATGTCGAGCGAGATCTCATCGACAGCCTTGAGCCGGCCGAAGCTCTTGGTGACGTGCTGGTAGCTGATCGCCAGCTTGGAGGGCATCGATTGCAGACTCGTTGTTTCCCTTCCCCTGGAGGGTAAGGGCGCGGCAAGCCCCATGCGTAGCACGCTTAGCCGGTTGATTGAACTTGGCGGCGCAAGCGGCTAAGGCATCGGGCAAATTCGGAGGGAATACATGACGCCTACGGCAGTGGCGCTGGAAGATGCCAAGGTTGCGTTCCGCCTCGGGGACGGCCGGGTCTATACGGCGGTCGAGAAAGCGCATCTTACGGTGGCGCAAGGCGAGTTCGTCGCCATCGTGGGGCCCACGGGGTGCGGGAAATCGACGCTGCTCAACGTTGCCGCGGGCCTGCTCAAGCCCGCTGCCGGCCGTGTCACGATCTTCGACCGGCCGCTCGCGGGGCTGAACCGCGATGCCGGATACCTGTTCCAGGCCGACGCGTTGTTCCCGTGGAAGACCGCGCTCGACAACGTCGCGATCGGGCTCGAGATCAAGGGGACGCCGCGCACTGAAGCGCTGCCGCGGGCGCAGAAATGGCTGACCTCCGTCGGCCTCGGCGCCTTCGCGAACCGCTATCCGCACATGCTCTCCGGCGGCCAGCGCAAGCGCGTGGCGCTGGCGCAGGTCCTGATCCGCGATCCGAAGATCCTGCTGATGGACGAGCCGTTCGGGCCGCTCGATGCGCAGACGCGCCAGGTTATGGGCAATCTGCTGCTCGAGCTCTGGAATGCCGACCGCAAGGCCGTGCTGTTCGTCACCCACGACCTCGAAGAGGCGATCGCGCTCGCCGACCGCGTCGTGATCATGTCGGCGGGGCCGTCCTCGCGCATCATCGGCGACTGGCGCGTCAGCCTGCCGCGCCCGCGCGACATTTTCGAGGTGCGGCTCGACAAGGAATTCCACGCACTGCATCGCGAGATCTGGAGCGTGCTCAAGGACGAGGTGATGAGGGGCTACGCCCAATCCACGAACGCGGCGGAGGCGGTCTGATGTCGCGTCCGACGCTGCTTGCGCTGCAGATCCTGGTCGCGGTCATCTTCATCGTGCTGTGGCAGGTGCTGACGACCGTTGCCGTGTTCGGCAAGATCCTGCTGCCGCCGTTCTTCTTCTCGAACCCGCTCGACGTGTTCAGCCAGATCGTGAAGTGGTTTTCGTCGGGCGTGATCTGGAAGCATCTCGGCATCACGCTGGCGGAATCGATCCTCGCTTTCGTGATCGGATCGCTCGGCGGCGTGCTGGTCGGCTTCTGGTTCGCGCGCCAGCCGCTGGTCGCAGCCGTGTTCGATCCCTATGTGAAGATGGTCAACGCGCTGCCGCGCGTCGTGCTGGCGCCGATCTTCGCGCTGTGGCTCGGGCTCGGCATCTGGTCCAAGGTCGCGCTCGGCGTGACGCTGGTGTTCTTCATCGTCTTCTTCAACGTCTATCAGGGCGTGAAGGAGGTCAGCCGCACCGTGCTCGACAACGGCCGCATGCTCGGCATGAGCGAGCGGCAATTGATGCAGCACGTCTATTGGCCCTCGGCGCTGTCCTGGATGTTTTCCTCGCTGCACACCTCGGTGGGCTTCGCCGTGGTCGGCGCTGTCGTCGGCGAATATCTGGGATCGGCGGCCGGGCTCGGCTATCTCATCCAGCAGGCCGAGGGCATCTTCGACGTCGCCGGCGTGTTCGCCGGCATGTTCGTGCTGTCAGCCTTCGTCATTCTGATCGACTTTGGGGTGACGCTGGTGGAGCGCAGGTTGCTGGTGTGGCGGCCGACCGCGTCGGACGGGCGTGGCTAGGTCGTCATGAGAGTGATTTGATTACAAGCCTCATGGAAGGTTTGCTCCCTCCCCCGCTTGCGGGGGAGGGCTGGGGAGAGGGTGTCTCCGCGATGGGACAATCCCCAAGAGGATAGAACCCTCACCCTGCGCTTCGCGCCGACCTCTCCCGCAAGCGGGAGAGGTGAAAGCAAGAGCTCAATCCAACAGCTTGGTGTCGTCGGGCGCCTGCGGCGGGGTCTTGATCGCGATCGCCTTGACCTGGCCGCTGATCGGCTTGGTGCCGCCGTGCGGCGTGCCCTTCGGGATGATCACGAGGTCGCCGGGCTTCACCGTGACCTCCTTGTCGCCGAGCCAGATCGTGCCGGTGCCGTCCAGGATGTACTGGATCTCGTTGGTGTTGGGATGCATGTGCTTGGGCACGTTGCCGACCTGGATCGAGATGGTGGCACCATCGGCGCTCGCGAACATCTTGGAACGATAGCCCACGGCGTTGGCGGGCCCGAGCGCATCGCCCTGCATCTCGCCGGTGTGGATGATCTGCGCGGTGATGTTCTCGGCGGCGAGCGCCGGCCGCAGCAGCTGGGTCGCGCCGGATCCGGCGGCAAAGGCGGCGGCGATCGACAGCCCGATTGTAAGGCGATTCATGGATGATCCTCCCCATCTGGAATTGTTCTTGTCCGGCTATGCTATTGCGCCGGAATGCCGATGACCAGCCCAGTTCGGCAGCGCTTCTCAAGCCAGCCCCGCTGCTCTATGGTGCCGCCGGCCGAACGGAGGAAACCAATGAAGAACACGATTGCCAGGCTCGCCGGCGCGCTGCTCGCGCTGACGCTCACCACCTCGCTTGCCGCGGCGCAAAGCAAGGTCACGGTCGCGATCGGCGGCGGTGCCTGCCTGTGCTACCTGCCGACGGTGCTGGCCAAGCAGCTCGGCGAATACGAGAAGGCCGGCCTCAACGTCGAACTCGTGGACCTCAAGGGCGGCTCCGATGCGCTGAAGGCCGTGCTCGGCGGCAGCGCCGACGTCGTCTCCGGCTATTTCGACCATTGCGTCAATCTCGCCGCCAAGAAGCAGGAGCTGCAGTCATTCGTGGTCTATGACCGCTATCCCGGCCTCGTGCTGGTGGTCGCGCCATCGCGCACCAACGACATCAAGTCGGTCAAGGATCTCGCCGGCAAGAAGGTCGGCGTCAGTGCGCCGGGGTCCTCCACCGATTTCTTCCTCAAATACATGCTCAAGAAGAACGGCCTGGATCCTACCAGCGTCGCCGTGATCGGCGTCGGCCTCGGCGCCACCGCGGTCGCTGCCATGGAGCAAGGCCAGATCGACGCGGCCGTGATGCTCGATCCCTCCGTCACCGTGCTCCAGGGCAGCCACAAGGATCTGCGCATCCTTTCCGACACCCGCACCCAGAAGGACACGCTCGAGACGTTCGGCGGCGAATATCCGGGCGGCGCGCTGTACACGACGACGGCCTGGATCAACAGCCACGAGAAGGAGACGCAGGCGCTCACCAATGCGATCCTGGCAACGCTCGCCTGGATCCATTCGCACACGCCGGAGGAGATCATGGCGAAGATGCCGGAGCAGATGGTCGGCAAGAACAAGGAGCTTTATCTCGCCGCTCTGAAGAACACGATCCCGATGTTCTCCGAAAACGGCAAGATGGATCCGAAGGGTGCGGAGGCCGTGCTTACGGTGTTCAGCGTCGGCTCGCCGGAGGTGGCGAATGCCAAGATCGACCTCAGCAAGACCTTCACCAACAAATTCGTCGATCAGGCCAAGAAGACGACCGGGAATGCCAAATAGCTGACGCGAAGGCGAGATAGTCGGGCGTCATGACGTCACCGGTCATTCATCGCGTCACGACGCTCGATCTTGCCGTGCGGCCAATCCCGTGGCCGTTCGCGGAGCAACGCAGCGCCGAGATCGCGGCGCATTTCGCCGAGAAGCAGCGCGAACGGCCGAAGATCTGGAACGGCCGCGTCCTGCTCGGGCGCGATGCCGTATTCGCGGGCGGCCATCTCGTTGCGACCTATTTCGAGACCGATTTCGCCAGCTTCCTCGCCTGGCGCGACTGGGGCTTTCCTGATACGGCCGTGTTCAACGGCTTCGGCATGGGTGCGCTGCGCACCTCCGACGGCGCCTTCATCATGGGCGAGATGGCGCAGCACACCGCCAATGCGGGCCGCATCTATTTCCCATCAGGGACGCCCGACCTCGGCGACGTCACGGATGGCGCCCTGGACGTTCCCGGCAGCGTCGTCCGCGAGATTGCGGAGGAGACCGGGCTGACCGCCGAGGACTACACGGCGGAGGCGGTTTGGCACTGCGTCGTCTCCGGCCGCGCGATTGCGATGATTCGGGTCCTCAACCTGGACATGCCGGGCGAGGAGGCCCGCGCCCGGATCGAAGCCAACCTCGCGCGCGAGGACGAGCCCGAGCTGTCCGCCATTCATCTCGTGCGCGGAATGAGCGATCTCACGCCGACCATGCCGCGATTTGTCACGGCCTTTATTGCGCAGCAGTTCGCCTCCCGCTGACGCGCGAGGCTTGACATCGCTTCGCGCAGCCCATGTGATGGGCAAAAAACAAAACCAACAAGAATGCGATGCACAATCGCCCAGGGAGGTTTTGATGCGCATGGCTGCCCGTTTGCTGGGTGGGCTCTTGGTCGCGATATCAGCGACGGGCCTGACGGTTTCCGCCGAGGCTCAGGAGAAGAAGATCAAGATCGGCGTGGTCTTTGATCTAACCGGACCTCTCGCCGGCGGCGGCTCCGAGCTTGGCTATATCGGCGCAAAGATCATCCTCGACCATTTCGCCAAGACCGGCGTCGAAGGCTACAAGGTCGAAGCCGTCTATGCGGATGCGCAGAGCAAGCCCGACATCGCCATCAACGAATCCGTCCGCCTGCTCGAGCAGGAGAAGGTCGACATGGTGCTCGGCTTCTTCTCCTCGGCGCAATGCGTGCCGGTGGCCGCTCGCGTCGAGCAGCTCAAGAAGTTCATGTGGATGACGACCTGCATCTCGTCGGCCGTGTTCAACGACAAGGGCTACAAATACGTGTTCCGCCCGCAGGCCAGCGGCGACCAATTCGGCATGATGACGGTGGATTTCATCGCGCAGAATGCCAAGGAGAAGCTCGGCAAGGAGCCGAAGGACCTGCGCGTCGCCATCATCCACGAGGACGGCGCCTATGGCGTCGACGTCTCCAAGGGCAACGAGGCCGGGGCGAAGAAGGCTGGCTTCAACGTCGTGCTGAAGGAGGGCTATTCCGCCACCGCTCCTGATCTCTCCGCGCTGGTGACCAAGCTGAAGCGCGCCAAGCCCGACGTGATCTTCCACACCGGCTACAACCCTGACATTACGCTGCTGCTGCGCCAGGCCCGCGAGCAGGGCCTGAAGTTCGGCGCGCTGATGGGGCACGGTGCCGGCTACGGCGTCTATGAGAAGCTGAAGGAGGGCATGGGCGCGGACGCCACCTACATCTTCAACGCCGATCCGATCTCGATCTGGCTCGCCAACCAGAAGACCATGGATCCGAAGCTCCCGCCCGTGATCAAGATGGTCGGCGACGAGTTCGACAAGGTCAGGCCGGGCGTTGCCATCCGCTCCGCCCATGTCGGCATCGGCGCCTCCAACACCTACGTCTTCATGTCCGACGTCCTGCCGCGCGCAATCAAGAAGTATGGCGGTGTCGACCCCGAGGCGCTGCGCAAGGCGGCGCTCGACACCGACATCCCCGAAGGCGGCACCATGCTAGGCTTCGGCGTGAAGTTCTATGGCGAGGGCACGCCGATGGCCGGACAGAACGAGCGCTCGTTCCCGGTCGTGATCCAGTACATCGACGACAAATCCTCCGTGGTGTGGCCCAAGAGCCAGGCGCAGCGCGAGGCGGTGCTGCCGCTGCCGAAAGGCACCACCTACAGCAACCAGTAGCGGCGGGGGGCTGCGGTGTTGGAAGTCAGCGGACTGGTGAAGCGGTTTGGCGGCTTCACGGCCGTCAATAACGTCTCGTTCCGGGTCGACCAGGGCGAGATCCTCGGCCTGATCGGACCCAACGGATCGGGCAAGAGCACGATCTTCAACATGCTCTCGGGCACGCTGGCGCCGAACTCCGGATCTATCCTGTTCAGCGGGCACGAGATCGCGGGCCTGCCGCCGCACCGGATCATCAACCGCGGCATCGGGCGCACCTTCCAGATCCCGCGTCCCTTCCGCCGCCTCACCATCTTCGAAAACGTCGCGCTCGCCGGCTTCTACGGGCAAGGCCGGCACAGCCGCGTCAAGGCCGAGGAAGCGGCCGAACGGTCGCTGGCGATGGTCGGCCTGCCGACCGACCGCCATGCCAGCGTCGATGGCTTGGGGGCCGCCGGCCTGAAGAAGCTCGAACTTGCGAAAGCGCTCGCCACCGCGCCGCAGCTGCTGCTCGCCGACGAGAGCCTGGGCGGTCTCGACGAGGCCGAGATGGACCAGGCCGCGGACATGCTGCGCAACATCCGCGACGAGCTCGGCATCACCATCATCTGGGTCGAGCACATCATGGGCGTGCTGATGCGCGTCGTCGATCGCGTCATGGTGCTCGATCACGGGGAGAAGATCTCGGAAGGCCTGCCGAGCGCAGTTGCGGGCGATCCGCGCGTCATCGAGGTCTATCTCGGCACCGATGCCGAGACCACGCAGGCCGCGGCCGCCGAAGCGCGGCGCCGGGCAGGAGGCTAGCCGATGCTGGAGCTCCGCGGCGTCAATGCCGGCTATGGCACATTCCAGGCGCTATTCGGCGTCAACCTTGACGTCAAGGCCGGCGAGGCCGTCGGCGTCATCGGCCCAAACGGCGCCGGCAAGACCACCCTGATGCGCGTCATCTCCGGCCTGATCCGGCCCTCGCGCGGCGCGATCAAGATGGAGGGCGTCGACCTCGTGGCGACGCCTTCGCACAAGATCGTCAGCCTCGGCATTGCCCATGTGCCGGAGAACCGCCGGCTGTTTCCGCAGCTCACGGTCGACGACAATCTCAAGATGGGCGCCTTCATGAAGGAGGCGCGCGGGCACTATGCCGAGCGGCTCGAGGTCGTGTTCGACCTGTTCCCACGCCTGAAGGAGCGGCGACACCAGATGGCCGGCACCATGTCCGGCGGTGAGCAGCAGATGTGCGCGATCGGCCGCGCGATGATGTCCAATCCGAAGCTGCTGCTGCTGGACGAGCCCTCGGCGGGCCTCGCGCCCGTCGTGGTGCAGCAGGTGTTCGAGCTGGTGAAGCGCATCCGCGCCAGCGGCCTGACGGTGCTGATCGTCGAGCAGAACGTGCAGCAGGTGCTGAAAGTGGTCGACCGCGCCTATCTGATCGAGGCGGGCACGATCAGGGCATCCGGCACCTCGGCCGAGATGCTGGCGAGCGACACGGTCAAGGAAGCATATCTCGGGGTGTGAGGGGGCATGCAGGCATTTCTGGACGTCTTCGACATCTATTTGCTGGAGGCCGTGATCAACGGCATCCTGCTCGGCGGCGTTCTGGCACTGCTGGCGCTCGGCCTCAACCTGATCTTCGGCGTCATCGACGTGACCTGGATCTGTTACGCCGAGCTCGTGATGATCGGCATGTACGGCATGTACTTCATGGTGCAGTATTACGGCGTCAGCTATTTCGTCGCCGCGCCGCTCACCGTGGTGCTGGTCGCTCTCCTCGGTGCGGCCCTGCATTACCTGGTGATCGCGCCGCTGCTCACTGCGCCGCCGATCAACCAGCTGCTCGCGACCGGCGGCGTGCTGTTCGTGCTGCAGAGCTTTGCCACCGTCGCCTTCGGCATCGACTTCCGCAATCTCGGCATCCGCCTGCCGGTGCTCGCCTTCGGCGACATGAATTTCAGCTATGCGCGGCTGCTGTCGTTCGTGGCCGCGCTGGTCGGCATGGTCTGCGTCTATCTCTTCATGACGCGGACTTTCACCGGCACCGCGATCCGCGCCATCTCGCAGGACCGGCAGATCATGGCGCTGATGGGCGTCGACACCAGGCGGATCTATCTGATCACCTCGGCGCTCGGCGGCGCCCTGGCCGGGCTCGCCGCGTGCCTGTTGGTGCTGCAATATGACGTGCATCCCTTCGTCGGACTTTCCTTCGGGCCGATCACCTTCCTGATCTGCGTGCTCGGCGGCCTCGGCAATTTCATCGGCGGCTTCATCGCCGCCTTCGTGTTCGCCGAGATCATCTCGCTCGGCGGCCTGTTCTCCGACCTCGAATGGGGCTACGTGCTCGCCTTCGCGTTCTTCATCGTCATGATGTTCATCCGGCCCGCGGGCCTTTTGGCGAGGCGCCGATGATGGGGCAGGGGCGGCTTGCGGCGTGGGGGATCGGATTGGCGGCGCTGGTGGCGCTGCCCTTTGTCTATCGCGATCCCTATCATCTGCACATCCTCGTGCTGATCCTGATCTGGTCGTTCGCCTACACGTCATGGTCGATGATGGGGCGGTTCGGCCTCGTCTCGCTCGGGCATGGCGGCTTCATGGGCATCGGCGCTTATGTCACCGCGCTTCTGTGGAATCATCTCGGCCTGTCGCCCTGGATCGGCATTCCCGTCAGCATGGTCGCGGCCGGCGCGCTGGCGCTGATCGTCGGCTATCCCTGCTTCCGCTTCCGCATCACCGGGCATTATTTCGTGCTGGTGACGCTGGCGCTGTCCGGCATCGTGCTCCAGGTCATCACCGCGACCCGCGACTACACCGGCGGCTCGCTCGGCTACACGCCGAACCGCGCGTCCGGCAACAGGCTGGTGGCGTTGCAATTCGACGACAAGACGACGTGGTACCTGATCGCGCTCGCGGTCTGGCTGTTCGGCATCGTGGTCTGGCACTGGGTCGATCGCAGCATGGCGCGCTATGCGCTGGAGGCGATCTCGGAGGACGAGGACGCCGCCGCTGCGGCCGGCGTCGACGTCACCGCGGAGAAGCTGAAGATCACGCTGCTCAGCGCGGTGATGACGGCGCTCGCCGGCGCAATCTACTGCCAGTATCAGATGTTCATCACGCCCGACACCGTCAGCGGCATCGCGGTGTCGCTGCAGATGGTGTTCGCGGCGATCGTCGGCGGCCTGTTCGTGTCGCTCGGCCCGACCATAGGCGCCATCATCACCATTATGCTCGCGGAGACCCTGCGCATCGGCTTCGGCACCAAGGCGGTCGGCTGGGACAACCTCGTCTACGGCGTATTGCTCGTGCTTTTCATCATATTCCTTCCCAAGGGCATCCTTGGTAGCGTGCTCGACCGATTGAAGCCGCAACGCAAGGTATCCCCGAACTCATGAGCAAGAAGCCGTCCAGATCGACCGCCCAACAACTCGACCGCTACATCACCCCGTTCCGTTACGACGGCTCCGGCAAGTTTCACCTGAGGGATCACAAGACCGACGAGAAGGGCGATCTCGACAAGGAGAAGGCGCAGGAGATCCTCGAGGCGAACAAGAAGCGCCTCGTCGAATTTCAGGAGAAGCTCTACGCCCAGGACCGCTGGTCGCTGCTGATCGTGCTCCAGGCCATGGACGCCGGCGGTAAGGACAGTGCGATCAAGGCGATCTTCGAGGGCATCAATCCGCAGGGCTGCGAGGTCCATCCCTTCAAGGCGCCGAGCAGCAAGGAGCTCGACCACGACTTCCTCTGGCGCCACGCCGTCGCGCTGCCCGAGCGCGGCCATATCGGCATCTTCAACCGCTCGCACTACGAGGAATGCCTGGTGACGCGCGTGCATCCGGAGATCCTCGCCAAGCAGAAGCTGCCGCCGAGACTCGTAACCAAGGACATCTGGAAGGAGCGGTTCGAGGATATTGCCGCCTGGGAGCGTTATCTCTGCCGCAACGGCACGGTGGTGCTGAAATTCATCCTCAACATCTCCAAGGAAGAGCAGCGCCAGCGCTTCCTCGACCGGCTGGAGGAGCCGGCCAAGCAGTGGAAGTTCTCGATGGACGACATCAAGGAGCGCGCGCTGTGGCCGCGCTACCAGGCGGTCTATCAGGACATCGTGCGCCACACCTCGACGCCTCACGCGCCTTGGTATGTCGTCCCCGCCGACCACAAATGGTTCGCGCGCGTCGTGATCGGCTCGGTGATCAATGCCGCGCTGGAAAAGCTGGACCTGCGCTTTCCGCGCGCGGACAAAGCCTCGGCTCAGGAGTTCGACGCTGTGCGCAAGGCGCTTGAGAAGGAAGGCAAGCCAGGCAGGAAGCGAAGGTGACGGAAAGCGGGCCTGCAAACCGGAAGAACGTCAGCTTCGCGCTCCAGGGCGGCGGCGCGCATGGCGCCTTCGTCTGGGGCGTGCTCGACCAGGTGCTCGAGGACGGCCGGCTCGCGATCGAGGCGGTCAGCGCCACCAGCGCCGGCGCGATGAACGCGGTGGCGATGGCCTCCGGCATGGCGAGGGGAGGCGCGGAGGCGGCGCGGCAGGACCTGCACGCGTTCTGGTACGAAGTGTCGCGCATGGACATGGCGTACGATCTGCTCTCGCCGCTCAACCAGTGGATCCAGGCGCTGAAGCTGCCGCCGGAATATCATCCGGTTCATGCCTTCATCCACACGCTGACGCATACCGTTCCGCCGAATTTGCTCAACCCCTTCCACTTCAATCCGCTACGCGCGCTGTTGCAGCGCGTGGTCGATTTCGACCGGCTCAATTCCTCGCCTGATGCGCCGGCGCTGTTTCTCAACGCCACCAACGTCCGCACCGGCAAGATCAAGGTGTTCCAGAGCCCGCATCTCACCGCGGAGACCGTGCTGGCCTCGGCCTGCCTGCCGCCCTATTTCCAGGCCGTCGAGATCGACGGCGAGCATTTTTGGGACGGCGGCTATCTCGGCAATCCCGCGATCTATCCGCTGATCTACCGCAAGGGCAGTCACGACGTCCTCATCGTGCAGGTCACGGCGATTCGGCGCGACGAACTGCCGACCAGCGCGGCCGACGTCCTCCATCGCATCAACGAGATCAGCTTCAATTCGTCGCTGATGCGCGAGATGCGCGCGATCGCCTTCGCCACGCGGCTGATCGACGATGGCGAGCTCGACAGCAACAGGCACAGCCGCATGTACATGCATTGGATCGGCAACGACCAGCTGATGTCGCAGCTCGGCACCGCCACTCAATTCCATCCCGAATGGAGCCTGTTGTGCCGCCTGCGCGACGAGGGCCGCGCGGCGGCGCGAAGTTGGCTGGAGCGCAACTTCGACTCGGTCGGTAAGTCCTCGACGGTCGACCTCGCCGACATGTTTCTCTAGGCCGCAGACCAAACTGCGAAAACAACCCCATGCACAGTAGACGGGCGTAGCGGAATCAATGGCTTGCCGGTGGCATCACATGATTGCGGATTTTACGAAATCGAATTGACGCGTCGGGCAAAACAGGAGCATGATGTCACCATGCCATTCCGGGAACCGGCACATTGAAATGTGATCTTTCACGTCATTGATCTTGCTTGACAGTTTTGTGTCGCGGGAGGAGCATCACGGTGGTCGCCAACAAGCGACGCGCAACGTCCACCTCATGAGCAAGGGGAGGTCTATGACACCACCTCCGCAAATCCAGCCGCGTTGATTGCGATGGAGCTCGTTCGGACTATCGCATAGCGGCGGAAACCGCGAACGGCACGCCGGGTTAAGGTTTAGAGGGCTGCATCAGTGAGGCAAAGCCCCTACCTTCCCGGCGCTGTATTTTTGACATGCGCCCTTCGACGAACCTGACACGTTGGTGGAGTCCGTAGCCTCGAACTCCTTCTCACTGAGCTTTCCTCCTCGTCGTGATTCCGGGCACGCGCTCAAGCGCGGTTCTCTTCATGGGCCCGCCACGGTTCCCCCGATCCTGCATTGCGGCAAATGCCAAGAGAATGTCGCCGCGAAGGCCAACTTCCGACACAGGCTCGGGGCGAATAGCGCCAATCCGACATGACGCATGTGCTTCGGCGGTGACGGCCACGACACCGCGGGTGCATTCATTTTTTTCAGGGAATCCGCGTGTCGCATAAGCTTGTCCCGGCGCTCCTCGCCGCTCTCTTCCTCGCGATCTCATCCCTCTCCGGTGCCCGCGCCGAAACGCCGGCTGCGAGCAGCGCGGCCGCGCTGTCGCCTGACGAGGCCAGGCGAGCGCTCGACACGCTCCAGGACGACAAGAAACGCGCGCAGATGATCGATACGCTGCGGGCAATCGCGAATGTATCCGGCCCGCAGCAGCCGGCAGCGACCGCGCCCGGGCAGAAATCGCCGATTCCGCTGGCGGCCGACGGCCTCGGCGCGCAACTCCTGCTCACGGTATCGGAGGAGATTCAGGAGATATCGGGCGAGATCGCCAGCATGGCCCGGACGCTTACGCATTTTCCGGCGTTTTATTACTGGTTCCTGCGCACCGCGAATGATCCCGCCGCCTACAATCTCCTGATCGAGATCGCCTGGAAGCTGGCGCTGGTGCTCGGTTGCGCCCTTGCGGCCGAGTGGGTGATCTTCCGCCTGATCCGCCGCCCGGTCGTATTCCTCGAGGGACGCGTGCCGCAGACGGCGCGCCTGCCGGCACAGGTGCTGCCCACAATTGACCCGCCGTCATCGGTTGCCGACGTCACTCCGGCCCCCGAGCTGAACAAGCGCCGTCACAGCCTTGCGCGCGTCTGGCAGGTCCTGTCGCGGCTGCCCTTCGTGCTGGGACGCTTCGTGCTCGAGCTGCTGCCGGTGGTCGTCTTCGTCGGCGTCGCCACCGCGCTCCTCGGCACGGAGATCGGCCAGCCCACCACCGTTCGCCTCGTGATCCTCGCGGTCGTCAACGCCTACGCGTTCTCGCGCGGCCTGATTTGCGCGGTCCGGGCGCTGGCGGGACCGTTCGGCGTGTTTCCTGTCAGGGCCGAGACCGCCGCCTATGTCGAGATCTGGGCGCGCCGCATCGTCGGCGTCGGCGTCTCCGGCATCGCCTTTGCCAATGTAGCCTTGCTGCTCGGCTTGCACCGCGCCGGCTATGCCGCGTTGCTGCGCATGGTAATGCTGGTCGTGCATCTCTTCGTCGTCGTCATCATCCTGCAATGCCGCCGCCAGGTCGCCGAAGCGATCCGCGCGCCGGCTGAGCGGCAGGGGATCGCGGCCCGCCTGCGCAATCGCATCGCCGGCGGCTGGCACTATCCGGCCATTGCGCTCGATCTCGCGCTGTGGGCGGTGTGGGCGCTCAACATCCGCAACGGCTATTCGCTGCTCTTGCAATATTTCGTCGGCACGGCCGTGGTGGCGTTGATCACGCGTGTCGCCATCATGCTGACGCTGAGCCTCATCGACCGCGGCTTCCGCATCAAGCCGGAGATCCTCCAGCGCTTTCCCGGCCTCGAGATCCGGGCCAACCGCTATCTGCCGATGCTGCGCAAGATCGTATCGGGCGTGATCGCCTTCATCGGATTCGTGGCCGTTCTCGAAGTCTGGGGCGTGGACGCCATCGTCTGGTTCTATGGCGGTCAGATCGGCAGCCGGCTGATCTCGGCCGTGGTGACGATCGGCCTCGCCGTGGCCATCGCAGCCGCGATCTGGGAGGCCAGCAACGCGCTGCTGGACCGCCAGATCAATACGCTATCGCGGGACGGCCACTATGCCCGCGCCGCGCGCCTGCGCACGTTCCAGCCGATGCTACGCACGGCGCTGCTCTGCCTAATAGGGACCGTTGTCGGCCTCACCGCGCTGAGCGAGATCGGCGTCAATGTCGCTCCGCTGCTCGCGGGTGCCGGCATCGTCGGCATCGCCATCGGCTTCGGATCGCAGAAGCTGGTGCAGGACCTCATCACGGGCCTGTTCCTGCTGCTCGAGAACACGGTGCAGGTCGGCGACAATGTCAGCGTTTCGGGATTGTCGGGCGTGGTGGAGAACGTCTCGATCCGCACCATCCGCCTGCGTGCCGGTGATGGCGCCGTGCACATCGTGCCGTTCAGCGCGGTCACGACCATCACCAATGCCAGCCGCGGCGCCGGCAATGCCTCGGTCAGCGTCAACGTCGCCTACAAGGAAGACACCGATCGCGCCGGCCAGATCCTCAAGGGCATCGTCGACGAGATGCGCAGCGAGCCGGATTTCCGCGCGTTGATTCGCGGCGATCTCGAGCTCTGGGGCGTCGACAAGGTCGATGGCGCGATGGTGTCGATCGTCGGCCAGATCCGCTGCACCGAGGCCGGCCGCTGGCCGGTCCAGCGCGAATTCAACCGCCGCATGAAGCAGCGCTTCCAGCAGAACGGGATCCAGGTCGCATCCGCGACGCAGACGATCCTGATGCATGTCGTGCCACCGTCCGACAGCGCGGCCAATCTGACGCCGCGGCGGGCGGCCGGATAGCGGCTCGCCACACCCGCCCCGGAATGTCGAGGGGAGAGCAAGCGCTCTTGCTCTCTGCTTTGCCGCGCTGAGCGCTTGACCGACGGTGTCCCCACACAGTCTCGCTGCGGTGCGAGATCACAATCGATGCACGAGTCCCAACGTCCTTGATCTCTGGGGAGCGCTGGCCGACAATGCCTGCGGTTCAATAAGAGACTTTTGGGGGAATTCGTGAATAGACCTGCCCGGGTCGCTGCCCAGCCGACATCATCCGATCAATCGCATGGCATGACGCTGCTGCGCGATCCCTTGCTCAACAAGGGCACCGCCTTCACGGAATCCGAGCGCGAGGCGCTGGGTCTGCGCGGCCTGTTGCCGCCTTGCGTGCTGACGATGGAGACGCAGGCCCAGCGCGTCCTCACCAATCTGCGCACGTTGCCGACGGATCTGGAAAAATACGTCGCGCTGAACGCGCTGCATGACCGCAACGAGGCGCTGTTCTTCCGCGTCGTGGTCGAGAATATCGACGAGATCCAGCCGATCATCTACACGCCGACCGTGGGGCTCGCCTGCCAGAAATACGGGCTGATCTTCCAGCGGCCGCGCGGCATGTTCATCTCCTCGCGCGATCGCGGCCAGATCGCGGAGATCCTGAAGAACTGGCCTTATCAGGCGAGGCTGATCGTCGTCACCGACGGCGAGCGCATCCTGGGTCTCGGCGATCTCGGCGCCAACGGCATGGGGATTCCGGTCGGCAAGCTCTCGCTCTATTCGGCCTGCGCCGGCGTGCATCCCGAGCACTGCCTGCCCATCGTGCTCGACGTCGGCACCAACAATGAAGAGCTTCTGAACGATCCCTATTATCTCGGCCTGCGCGAGCGGCGACTGACGGGCGAAGCCTATGACGGCTTCGTCGACGAGTTCATGCAGGCGGCGCGCAAGACCTTTCCCGGCGTGCTGATCCAGTTCGAGGATTTCGCCAACCATTCGGCGTTCAAGCTGCTGCATAAATATCGCGATGAAGCCTGTGTCTTCAACGACGACATCCAGGGCACCGCGGCGGTGGCGCTGGCCGGCCTGTTCTCGGCTTTGCGCATCTCCGGCGGCAAGCTCAGGGACCAGCGCATTCTCTTCCTCGGCGCGGGCGAGGCGGCGACCGGCATCGCCGACCTGGTCGTCTCCGCCATGATGGCGGAGGGCGCATCCGAGGCGGAAGCGCTTCGCCGCAACTGGCTGGTGGATTCCCGCGGCCTCGTCGTCGGCGGCCGTGACGGCCTCTCCGGCCACAAGCTCCGCTATGCGCATGCCGACCAGGCGCCGATCGCAGATTTCCTCACCGCGATCAAGACGCTGAAGCCGACGGCGATCATCGGCGTCGCCGCGGTCGGCGGCGCCTTCACGCCCGAGGTGCTCAAGACGATGGCCGAGCTCAACGAGCAGCCGATCGTGTTCGCGCTCTCCAACCCGACCTCGAAGGCGGAATGCTCGGCGGAGGATGCCTATCGCTATACCGAAGGCCGCGCGCTGTTCGCCTGCGGCAGCCCGTATGACCCGGTGAAGCTCAACGGCCGCACCTTCGTGCCGCGTCAGGGCAACAACTCCTACATCTTCCCCGGTGTCGGCCTCGGCGTCATCGCCAGCTGCTCGCGCCTCGTGACCGACGAGATGTTCATGGCGGCGGCGCACACGCTCGCCGACTGCGTCGGCAAGGACGACCTCGCGCAAGGCAGCCTCTATCCAGCGCTGCCGCGCATCCGCGAGGTTTCGGTCCGCATCGCCGCCGCCGTGGCGGACGTCGCCTATCAGCGCGGCCTCGCCGATGGCCCCGCGCCCAATGACGTGAAGGCCCTGGTACAGTCGCTGATGTACGAGCCGAAGTACTGAGGCTTACAATTCGAGTTGAACGCGTGGAGCGCCTCACCGCTCCCTCTCCCCGTAAGAGCGGCAGGGCAATCGCATATGGGAGCGATTTCGCCTGTTGCCATCCTTCGAGACGCCCGCCGTTGGCGGGCCCTCAGGATGAGGATATGCGTGTGCGGCCGTCGTTTCAACGCGCACCGACGCTGCTTAGCCTCATCCTGAGGAGATCGCGAAGCGGTCGTCTCGAAGGACGGGGCGCGCGCTCAGGTCGCGCAAAATGCCATATGCGATTGCCCTGGTAAGAATGAGGAGAGGGAGCGAGCGTGCTCCCTTAACCACTCCCGCTCTTCGGCGGGGAGAGCTCGGACCGCCCGCGATCCGGGTGAGGGGCGAGGTACACCGCCAATCGGGTCCGAAGTCCGTCCGGCTCGTCAGGTGTCAGGCTGGTGTCAGGTCAGCGCGCGACACTATTTCCGGTGGAAACGCCGTTGTCCCGCGCGCCCATATATGCGACAATCTGTAGCATTACAAGAAAACTCAGCGCAAGGAACTGCCATGGACGATCGTTTGCCCGAACTGGGAGATCTCGAGCGCGAGGTCATGCAATTGGTTTGGGCCCATGGTCCTGTCACGGCCGAAGTGGTGCGCGAGCGATTGTCGCGGCGCCTGAAAGAGTCGACGGTCCGCACCGTGCTGCGCCGGCTGGAAGAAAAGGGCTATGCCACCCACACCGTGGACGGCCGCACCTATGTCTACCAGGCCGCCGAACCGCGCGCGCGCGTGGCGGCCAAGGCGGTGCAGCGCATCGTCGACTGGTTCTGCAACGGCTCGATCGAGGAAGTCCTCGTCGGCATGGTGGACAACAAGATGCTCGACCAGCAGCAATTGCGAACACTGGCCGACCAGGTGGCCAAGGCGAAGAAGGCGAGGGGAGTGAAGAAAGAATGATCGCAACTCTGGCGGAGGCGGCGCTACGCTCCTTTGTGCTGGGAGGCGTCGTCTGGTTCGGTCTCATCCTGTGTCGCGTGCGCAATCCGCACGTTCAGATGACGGCGTGGGTGGTCGTGCTGCTGGCATCGCTGGCGATGCCCTTCGTGATGCACTGGCCGACGCTGACGATCACCCGGCCGCCTCTGCCCATGCCGGCGCCTGCCGATGTTCTGCCGGCCGACGTCTCGATGCTGGAGATGCCGCAGCCCGCGCTGCCGGTCGCACCCGGTGCGGCGATTGCGCCGCCCGCCAGCAACGGCCCTTCGATCAATTGGTGGCTGGTCGCCACCATCGTCTATGCCGTCGTCGCGGCTTGCCTGCTGCTGCGGCTGATGATCGGGCTCTGCCTGACCTGGCGCATGGCACGGGCGGCGACGCCGATGAAGGGCGCGCCGCCGATCGCTGCCGACGTGCGGGTCAGTCGCGACGTCGGCGGTCCCGTCACCTTCGGCTCGACCATTCTGGTGCCGCCGCAATTCGCCGGATGGGACGCGCGAAAGCGCAACGCCGTGCTCGCGCATGAGGGGGCGCATGTCGCCAACCGCGATTTCTACGTGCTGCTGCTGGCCTCGCTCAATCGCGCGGTGTTCTGGTTCAGCCCGTTCTCGTGGTGGCAGCTTGCGCGCCTCGCCGAACTCGCCGAGATCATCAGCGATGCCCGGGCGATCGAGATGATCGATGACCGGCTGTCCTATGCGGAAATTCTGCTCGACTTTGCCAGCACCGTGAAGCCGCGGCCGGTCGAGCTTGCGATGGCGCGGGCCTCGACCGTGCGCGCCCGCGTCGAGCGCATCATCGCGGCCACCGCGATGCCCGTCCCGGTCGGCTGGCGCAAGCGACTGACGATCGGCGCCGCGATCGTCCCCGCCGTGATCGTATCCACCGGCATGATCGCCTATCGCACACCCGAACTCGCGCCTGTTACCGCCGAGCTCGGCGAGGTGCCGGCCCAGCATTACCGCCCCATCGTCAATTTCTATGCCATGGGTCCGGCGTCGGTGTTCGCGATCTTCCGCGAAGGCGACGAGCTCTATGGCCAGCTGACCGGGCAGCGCAAATTGCGCCTGGCGGTTGGGAGCGACGGCATCGCGTCCTACCCGGCCTCGTCCGGCGAGATCACGTTTCCGCTCGAAGCGGAGCGCCGCTCCTCCGAGCTGACGCTGCGCATGAACGGTCGCGACATCCGCGCGGTCCGTGTCGCAGAGATGCCTGCGTCGGCCGCCGATCCTGCAGCGCTCGATCAATATGTCGGCTGGTACAGGGCCGCGCCGAACCGCGTGCTGACCGTGCGCCGCGACGGTGACCGGCTCCAGGTGGAGGAAACCGTGCGGGGCCCGGCGGCGCTTCTCGCCGAGGGCGCCGATGTCTTCTCGATCCGTGGCGACAACCTCCTGATCTTCCTGCGCGACGAGCAGGCCAAGGTCTCGCGCGTGCTGGTCCAGAACGCGATCTCCGGTGCGCGCCTCGCGCCGCGGATCGACGCGGCGGTGGCGCAGGCGATCGAGGCCGACTTCGCGCGCCGCGTCGCGGAAGTCCCGGATCGTTTCCGCGAGCAGGTTCCGGTTTCCGGCGGCAAGGAGATGATCCTGCGCGGGATCGAGGATCTGCGGCACGGCACGCCGAATTACGATCGCATGAGTGCGCCGCTGGCTGCGAAGATCCATCGCCAGCTCAACGAGACGCAGGCAACGTTCGTGGCGCTCGGCGCCCTCGAGTCGATCTTCTTCCGTGGCGTCGGCCCCGGCGGCTACGACATCTACGGCGCCAAGTTCGAGAACGGTACGGCGGAATTCCGCCTGCTGCTCGAGCCCGACGGCAAGGTCGGCGACGTGATCTTCCGGGCCGACGGCAATGACGAACTCGGCGGCATCGTGCGATGCCCCGAGGAGGCAAATGTGCGTGGCCACGCCGGCACCTCGCCGATCCGGATCATGCTCTACAACGAGCTGGGCGACGACATCCAGGTGTTCAATCTCGATGCCGACGGCAGTCGCAAGGCGCAGAGCGTGGTCAGGCCCAACATGAGCTGGACCGCCACGACGACCGTGAACAGCCCCTGGGTGATTGCCGACAAATCGGGGCGATGTCTCGAGATCCTGGTGCCGGGCCGGCAGACGCGTTTTCACAATGTCGAGGCGACGAGCCTCGGCGCAAGACCGGGACGGGCCGCGCGCCGTGCCGTTCCGATCGCCAGTGGCGAGGAGATGCTGCGCCGTTACATCGAGGGCGTCGGCAAGGGACAGCCGGACTATGAGCACATGACGTCGGAAGTCGCCGACATCACGCGCCAGCAGCTGCCGTTCGATCAGGCGATCTTGGCGCGGCTCGGCGCGTTGCGCGCGGTCTCGTTCCGCGGCGTCACGGCGCTCGACAGCGACATCTATATCGCCCAGTTCGCCAACGGTTCGGCGGAATGGCGCATCGGTGTCAGGAACGGCACGATCACCAAGATCGCGCTCGGGCCGAACTTCTGAAAATTTCATCGCGTGTCGGGAGCGCGGCGGCTCCCGATGTCTTGACCGCCGGCGCGGCCATTATCCGCTTGCCGCCTCACGCCCGTAATGCTACATAATGTAGCATTACATTTCGTAGCTGTATGCCGCGTTGCTGGCAGGCTCGAAGAATTGGGCATCCGCCATGAGCGATTCTGTAAAGGCAAAGGCCGTTTTGGCGCTTCATCGCTTCGGGATGGGGCCCCGGCCGGGATCGGTTGCCGCGATCGGCGCCGACCCCCGCGGCGCTTTGATTGCCGAGCTCGAGCGGCCGCTGCTGTTGTCTGCCGCCGCGAACCTCTCTTCCAGTGCAAAGGCCTATCGCACGGTCGCCGACGCCAATGCGCGGCGGACGGCACACGCGAAGCAGGCGCAGCAGCAGGCGAAGAAGCAGATGGCGTCGGCGTCCGCTGCATCGGAGGTTACGCGCCAAGCGGCGACGCAGGGACAGGCGCAGGGTCAGCAGAAGGACGCCGCCGAGATGGCGGCGAAACAGGCGGCCGACGCCGTTCCCGATCCTGGCCGTCCGATCTACTTGCAGGAAGCCAAGCTGCGCACGGAAGCTGCGCTTGCCGCCGACATCGGCTTTGCCGAGCGGCTGGTGTGGTTCTGGTCCAACCATTTCTGCGTCTCGGCCAACAAAATCCAGAGCATGTCCGGGGCCTATGAGCGCGAAGCCGTGCGTGCCAACGCGCTCGGCCGTTTCGCCGATCTCCTGCTCGCCGTCGAGGGCCATCCGGCCATGCTGTTCTATTTCGACAATGTGGAATCGATGGGCGCCAATTCGACCGCCGGCATCAACCGCAACCGCGGTCTCAACGAAAACATCGCGCGCGAGATCATGGAGCTGCATACGCTCGGCGTGCGCACCGGTTACACGCAGGACGACGTCATCAGCTTCGCAAACGTCATGACCGGCTGGACGCTGGTGCCGCCGGGCGCCGATCCCCAGCATGGCGGCGAGTTCATTTTCAATCCGCGTCTGCACGAGCCGGGCGGGCAGACCGTGCTCGGCAAGCGCTACGAGCAGGACGACGTCGAGCAGGGCCGCGCCGTGCTGCGCGATCTCGCCGCGCATCCGGCGACCGCGATCCATGTCGCGACCAAGCTCGCTCGCCATTTCGTCGCCGACGAGCCGCCGCCCGCGCTGGTCGCGCAGATGGCGAAGACCTTTCGCGAAACCGAGGGCGATCTCAAGCAGGTTGCTATCGCGATGGTGTCGTCGGACGATGCCTGGCGGGGGCCGCCGTCGAAGCTCAAGCGGCCCGGCGAATGGGTCATTGGCATGGCGCGCGCAGCGGGCGTCACGGTGGTCGATCCCGTCCGCTACACCGCCGGCCAGGAGCTGCTCGGCGAGGCGCTGTGGCGTCCGCCGGCGCCGAAGGGCTATCCGGATGATGAAGTGAGCTGGATCGACGGCGTCGGCCGCCGGCTCGACCTCGCCAACAATCTTGCCGAGCGCATCAGTGGCAAGGCCGATCCGCAAGCCATCATCGAGGATGTCTGCGCATCGCAGGTCGCGAGCGAGGTGAAGCAGGCGGTCGGCCGCGCCGAGAGCCGGCAGCAGGCGCTGGCGCTCTTGTTCATGTCGGCGGATTTTCAGAGGAGGTGAGCATGGGCGTCGTCGATCACCTGCCTACGCGGCGCGAGCTTCTGGTCGGTTCCGGTGCGCTGTTCGCATGGAGCCAGATGCCACGGATCGCCCGCGCCGAGGGACGCGATCCGCGCCTGCTCGTCATCGTCCTGCGCGGCGCGCTCGACGGACTGGGTGCGGTCGCACCCGTCGGCGATCCCGACTGGATCGCCTTGCGCGGCGATCGTGCGCTGGTGCTGGACGGCAGGCCGCCGGCGCTGCCGCTCGATTCCTTTTTCGCGCTCAATCCGACGATGCCGAACCTGCATCGTCTCTACAAGAGCGGCAAGGCCGCGATCGTCCATGCCGCCGCGACGCCTTATCGCGAGCGTTCGCATTTCGACGGCCAGGACGTGCTCGAAAGCGGCATATCGAAACCCGGAATGACCGCGTCGGGATGGCTCAACCGTGCGCTGGCCGCGCTGGAATCGGGCGGGCGCGTGGATCCGCGCGGCAGCCTCGCACTCGGCATCGGCTCGGTGACGCCGCTGGTGGTGCGCGGCTCGGCGCCCGTCATGACATGGGTGCCGCAGAAGCTGCTGCCGGCCAGCGAGGACACGCAGAGCCGCCTGCTCGACCTCTATCAACACACCGATCCGAAGCTTGCCACCGTGCTGCAGGCGCGCATGAAGCTTGCTTCACTCGGCGGCACGCCGGGCGCGGGTGAAGCGATGTCGGATGACCCGACGCTGGCGCCCCCGGGCATCGCACGGGTGCGCGCCTACTTCGCCGACGCCGCCGGCACGGCCGCGCGCTATCTCGCCAGGCCCGACGGCCCGCGCGTCGGCGCCATGGGCTTCGTCGGCTGGGACACGCATATCGCCGAAGGCGCGGCCTCGGGGCAGCTCTACAACCTGCTCGGCGCGCTCGACGGTGCCTTCGCCGCGATCGAGACCAATATGGCCGCGGCATGGGCCGAGACGGTGGTCGCCGTCGTCACCGAGTTCGGCCGCACTGCGCGCATCAACGGCACGCAAGGCACCGATCACGGCACCGGCACGGTGGCGTTCCTGATCGGCGGCGGACTCGCCGGCGGCCGCGTGATTGCGGACTGGCCGGGACTGAAGCCGGCGCAACTGCTCGAGGATCGCGATCTCAAGCCGACCACCGATCTGCGCTCCGTGCTGAAGGGGCTGCTGCGGGATCACCTGCGTGTCGAGGAAAAGTTGCTGGCTGAGACGGTCTTCCCCGGTAGCGCCGACGTCAAGGCGATGGGCGGCCTCGTGGTCTGACGCGCGATGTGCACGCTGACGCAACGAGAGCTCGATTTCCTCGCCAGGTTGCAGACGAATTGGCGAAGGCTCTATTGGCGTGAACTGATGCGGCTCCTGGAGGGCGTTGCTCCGTCCGCGGCCAGTACGACCAACTGACACTGCCGTCCGGCTCATCTTGCGAGCCTGTCCTGATTCAGGACAGCGACTGTGGTGGAATCGTCACAGCTGGCGCGAAACGGCGGCGGCCGCACGCCTGCTTTTGTTCCGACAAGGTTCTGCCCTCATTGCCCACCGAAAATCCGGCTGTTCGGAGGGCGTACCATGTCTCGCATTGCACGTGCCGAAACTGCCCGGATTTCCTTCGCAACTTCGTGCCGGCTGCTGCTCGCCATCGCCGGCGCCGCCTCGCTCGCCGCCTGTGCGCAATCGCCGGTCGGCCGCCAGAAGGCCGATCTCGCAGGTACCGGCCGGCAGGCCGCGGTGGAGCGTCCGCAGAAGGTGGCCGCGCTGCATCCGCGCCCGATCAGCCGGGCGCGTGTCCCCGTTGGTCAGGCAAAGCAGACGGCCTCGCACGGCGTTGCCAGCTTCTATTCGGATACGCAGACCGCGAGCGGCGAGAAGTTCGACAAGAACGAGCTGACCGCCGCGCATCCCACCCTGCCATTCGGCACCAAGCTGCGCGTCACCGACACCTCCTCGGGCCGCTTCGTCACCGTCAGGGTCAATGATCGCGGGCCTTATATTCGTGGGCGCGTGGTCGACGTGTCGCCGTCCGCGGCCGAGGCGCTCGGCATGGTCGACAAGGGCATCACCAATGTCCGGCTCGACGTCGTGCAGTAGGTCGTTTCAGCGAGATCGACATTGCGCCGCTTAACCGGCTGTTAGCGGCTTCTCAAGCACCATGGCTCTCCAACAATTTTGGGGCTTTCGGGGGAGGCGGCGTTTGACCACGATCCAGTATCTCGAAGATCAGGCCGCGCGTGCCGAGCGGCTGGCCAAACGGATCACGGATACGCTGACGATCGAAAAGCTCCTGACCTTCGCAGGCGAGCGCCGCCGCGAGATCGAGGTCATCGCCGGCAAGCGCCGCAGCGCATAACTTCTGCGTTCCATGCCCTAGTTGCATTTCGCCCCGCTGCGAGGTGCGGAACTTCCCTTTCTCTCGGGCGTCATCCCGGCGATACAAGAGGAGGACATCATGGGTCTTGGACGAGGTGCTTTGCTTTGGATGCTTGGAATTCCACTGCCGATCGTTCTGCTGCTGGCGTTGTTCTGGCGGTAATTAAGGTCGGCCACACGAAAAGCGCCGCAGAAGCGGCGCTTTTTTGTTGCCGTTGCAGCTGGGCGTAACGTGCTTAGCTGTGGCTCTCGACGAAGTCGCTGAGATAGTCGGGCAGCGTCACGCCGTCGATATCGCAGCGCGCCTTGATCTCGCCGGCGACATCGGTCGAGATGTCCTTCATCCAGTGCTCGAGCGTGTTGAACGAGATCACCTTGACGGGATCGTTGAAGCAGCCGGCGACGAGCTCGCCGATGGTGGCTTCGAGATCGCTGCGCTCGATGCGAATCTCGGTCGATCGATCGAGGCGATCGATCACCACGAACAGGGTCTGGTCTGCGCCATAGGGCACGACCGGAGAGGGCAGGCCAGCTTCAAGCATGTGAGGCGCTCGCGTCTTGGCTTCCGATCTCCGACAACGGGAAAAACCAGAAGAAGGTTCCTACGCACAGGCTTGTGAAGCGCTCAGAGAAATTCCCTCAAACGCGAGAGCTCGAGGACATGCTCGGGTGAGAGGATCTCGGTGACGAGCGGTGGCTGCGCTTTGGTGCGGATTTCGTAGAGGTGCCGGGTTGCCGCCGGCTTGGCCATAAACGCCGAGATGCAATCGTCGAGCGTGCCTTCGATGACCTGGTAAGGCTCCCGGTCGGGCTGGCGCTGATTGGCCAGCGACGGCCATTTATGCAGCGTTGCAAGCGCGCCGAAATCGACCTTTGAATCCCCAGCCACGTCTCCCATCGTCCCGCCTCACGCAAGAACCCCAGTACGCGGACTTGCGCACCGGGGCTTACGCCTGTCGCTGCATCTCAATGCCACGCCCTCAACGCGGTGGCCGGGAAAAGGTTCCCGGCCACTTGCGCCTTCAGCTGGCGGCGGCTGCGATCCTGTGGCCCGGGCTGGCATGGCCCTGGTTGCTCTCATCGCCGCGGCTGAGCTCCGGCGGCAGCCCGGCGAAGCGCCGCAAGGCTCCGGCCATCTGCAGCCGGCCCGGCGCGCCCGTGATCACCACGTCCACCATCGCGAAGGACGAGTGGAAATGGCCGCGCGCCTTGAGCTGCTCGACCTGGACACCGGCGGCTTCCATCGCCTCGGCATAGGCGACGCCTTCGTCGCGCAGCGGATCGAACTCGCAGGTGACGACGAAGGCCGGCGGCAGGCCGGCGACCTTGCCGCGGAGCGGCGAGACGCGCGGATCGGTGCGGTCGGCCGGCGAGCAATAGAGATCCCAGAACCAGTACATCAGCCCGCGTGTCAGGAAGTACGCGGTCGCATTCTCCTCGTAAGAGGGCCGATCGAAGGTGCAGTCGGTGACCGGGCAGACCAGAAGCTGGCCGGCGATGGCGGGACCGCCGCGGTCGCGCGCGAGCTGGCAGGTGACGGCGGCGATGTTGCCGCCGGCGCTCCAGCCGGCGACCAGCACCGGGCCTGGCTTGCCGCCGAGCTCGGCGGCGTGTTCGGCGATCCAGCGCGTTGCCGCATAGCCGTCCTCGGCCGCGGTGGGGAAACGATGCTCCGGCGCATGGCGATAGCCGACGCTGACGAAGATCATGCCGGTCCGCCGCACCATGTCGCGGCAGAACGGCTCGTCCGACTGCTCGTCGCCGAGCACCCAGCCGCCGCCGTGGAAATAGACCACGACCGGATGCGGCCCCGGCGTTGCCGGCTTGTAGACGCGGTAAGGCAGCGCGCCGTCGGCAATGGGCAGGGTGCCGTCGACGATCTCGCCGATCGGCCGGCCCGCGGGGCGGCCCTTGTTGAACTCGTTGACGAAGGCGCGGGCGCCGAGCGCGCCCATCGACTCGATCGGCGGCAGGTTCAGCGATGCCAGCAGGTTCAGCACCAGCCGCACGTCGGGCTGGAGGCGCACCACCTCGCCGTCATTGGATTGCGTAGCGCCATTGGGGCCGGTGAGCTTGAAGCCGAGCATGCCACGGCTCACCACCTCGTCGCAGATGCTGCGATAGGGGCCGACGCCTCCGGTATAGGGCATCAGGCCCTGCACCTTGCCGGGCACGTTGGCGCCCGTGTACCAGGTGTTGGCGAGCCGGTGCAGCGTCAGCATCGCGCAGTCGGCCATGTGCCGGCCCCAGCCCGCCTGCGCCGTCTCGGTCGGCTCCATCGTGGTGAAGCCGGCATCGCGCAGCGTGGCAAGGCGATCGACCACCCAGTCGACATGCTGCTCGATCGACACCGCCATGTTCGACAGCACCGACGGGCTGCCGGGCCCGGTGATCATGAAGAAGTTCGGGAACCCCTCGACGGTGAGGCCGAGATAGGTCTGCGGCCCCTGCGCCCAGACGTCGGAGAGCGACTTGCCGCCGCGCCCCGCGATCGGATGCACGGCACGGATCGCGCCGGTCATGGCGTCGAAGCCGGTCGCGAACACGATGACGTCGAGATCGAAGCTGCGGCCGTTCGTGGAGATGCCGCTCGCCGTGATCGCCTTGATCGGCTCTTGGCGCAGATTGACCAGCGTGACGTTCGGCCGGTTGTAGGTCGCGTAGTAATTGGTATCGAGGCAGGGACGTTTTGCGCCGAACGGATGATCATCCGGCATCAGCGCCGCAGCGGTCTCGGGATCTCTGACGGCCGCGCGGATCTTCTCGCGGATCAGGTCCTGGACGATCTTGTTGCCGTCGACATCGACGGCCTGGTCGGCCCAGAGCTGCGTCAGGATGTGGACGAGGTCGCCGGCGGCCCAGGCGCGTTCGAACCGCTCGCGACGCTCGGCGTCGCTCAATTGCCAGCTCACGACCGTCTGCTGCGGGTAAGGCACGCCGGCCATCGACTGGCGCGCCTGCTCGCGATAGGCCGCACGGTCGCTTTGCAGCAGGCTCATGCGGTCCGACGGCGCCGGGCCGTTATGCGCGGGCAGCGCGAAATTCGGCGTGCGCTGGAACACGGTCAGATGCGCGGCCTGCTCGGCGATCAGCGGGATCGACTGGACGGCCGAGGAGCCCGTGCCGATCACGGCGACGCGTTTGCCCTTAAGGTTGACGCCGTCATGCGGCCAGCGTCCGGTGAAATAGACCTCCCCCTTGAAATCCTTGACGCCGTCGATCTCCGGCGGCTTCGGTGCCGACAGGCAGCCGGTCGCGATGATGTAGTGACGGCAGGAGACCGGCGCGCCGTTGTCGGTGGTGATGAGCCAGCGCTCGGCGCCCTCGTCCCATCTGGCTTCGGTGACCTTGGTCTTGAAGCGGATGTCGCGCCGGAGGTCATAGCGGTCGGCGACGAAGCCGAGATAGCGCAGGATCTCGGGCTGGGTGGCGTATTTCTCCGACCAGGTCCAGGCGGTCTCGAGTTCGGGATCGAAGGTGTAGCTGTAATCGATGGTTTGGATGTCGCAGCGGGCGCCGGGATAGCGGTTCCAGTACCAGGTGCCGCCGACATCGCCGGCCTCATCCAGGGCAACTGCCTTAAAGCCGGCCTTGCGGAGGCGATGCAGGAGATAGAGGCCGGCAAATCCGGCACCGACCACGGCGACGTCGACCTCTTGGGCCGTTCCGCGCTCGTTGGAGGCACGTGTGGCAACCATCGCGTCAGGCATGGCATTCCTCCCGTATGTTTTGTTTTGCCGGCAGGCTATCGCTGCAGGTTCAGCTTGTCTTCACAGCAAGTGCAATCCTCGGTGGTCGTTTGCGGCGGCATCATGGCCGAGTGAATCTTTGCGGTGCTACACGCATCGCGATGCACAATGGCCGTGCTTATCCGGGCTAATCATGCCTGATCCGTCTGTGTATGCTTGCGGCTACAAGCCACGCGTATCCCCCGAGCGTCATGCCAGAGTTGAATGAGCGAACCAAAGCGAACATGGACGTCGTCCTGGAGGAGACGTGCCGGCAACTGCCGCATGGCGGCGATCACGACAGCCGCAGGTTCATCGCCGAGCGCCTGATCGAGGCCGCACAGGCGGGACACTCCACGCTCGGCGAACTCGGCATCACCGCGCGCCGGGCGCTGGCGGAGCTACTCGCCAAGGGCGGTTAGGTCGCGCTTGCCTCGCTCACGGCTGCGGACGTAACCTGCCGGAACCGTTGCATCGAGATGCTTCGAAGATGCGCTCCGTGCTCGCGCTTGTTGCGGCTTCCATGGTGCTATGTTGCGCCGGCTTGGCCACGGCCCAGCCGGTCGGACAATTTCCATTCGCGTTGACGCGCGAAGGACAGATGCTCGGCGCCGTCGAAGGCGAGGTGGCCTCCTTCAAAGGACTTGCTTATGCCGCGCCGCCGATCGGCGCGCTGCGCTGGCGCGCGCCGCAGCCGACGGATGAGAGTTCGGAGATGCACACCGCCTATGATTACGGCGCGCCGTGCCTTCAGTCATCGCTGCCTGCCGCGCGCGAGGATTGCCTCACGCTGAACGTGTTTCGCCCCTTCGGGGTCGACGGTCCGCTGCCGGTGATGGTGTTCATCCATGGCGGCGGCTTCGTGAGCGGCACCGCGAACGATCCGCTGTTCGACGGCGCCCGGCTGGCGCAGGCAGGCCTCATCGTCGTCACCGTGAATTATCGCCTCGGCGTGCTCGGCTGGCTCACGCATCCGGCGCGGCCGGATGACGGCTCCGGCAATTACGGCCTGATGGATCAGATCGCGGCACTGCGTTGGGTGCACGACAACATCGCGGCGTTCGGTGGCGATCCCAACAATGTCACACTATTCGGCAACGGTGCAGGCGCGACGTCGATCGCACTGCTGATGCTGTGCGGGCAAGCTCGCGGTCTATTCCAGAAAGCCATTTTGCAATCGCTGCCCGGCCGCGCCGCTCTGCAGTCACGGCGGGAGGCCGAGCTCGTGAGTGCGCAGTTCGCCGCAGAGTTCGTGTCCGACTCGGACTTGCGGGACGTCCCGCCGGCGAAGCTGCTGGCTGCTCAAGATCGCACCCTGGCGAAATTCACGCGTGCCTTTGGCCCGGTCGTGGATGGGAGCCTGGTGACTGAGGAGATCGTTACGGGATTCACCGCGCGATACGAAAGCCGCATCCCTCTCATCATCGGCTCGAATGACGACGAGACGCGTTTCGGCGGTGAATCAGAAGCCCAGGACAGCGGAATAGACGGTCTGCGCGAACTCTATCCCGACCTTTCGAACCCCTCGGAACTGAAGGCCAGGTTCTATACCGACAAGGTATTCGCCGAACCGGTCCGATTGCTGGCTCGTCTTCATGCCGCCACCGGCGCGCCGACCTTTCGCTATCGCTTCGGCTATGTGCCCGAGGCGAAGCGGGCAAATACCGATCCCGGGCATGGACGCGAGTTGCAGTTCATCTTCGGCGTCGAAGGCGTCCCCGGTGCCGGCATCCTGTCGCGGCGCGACCGCGAGGTCGCGAGCCGCATGCGCGGCTATTGGATCAATTTCGCGAGAAGCGGCAATCCCAATGGTCCGGGTCTCCCCCATTGGGACGCAGCCGCAGACCGCGATCGCCTGCTGCTCGTCACGAATGACGGCATCGCGAGCGGAGACGACCCCTTGGTGGAGCGTCTCGATCGGCTGGCAGGTGAGAGCAGGAAATGAGTTGGATTTAAGCCGCGAGTTCGACGCGCGGCGCGGGGCTTAGCCGACTTTCCTCCAGATAGTCCATCGCGCCGTCCTTCTCGACGGCATAGAACTGCAGGCCTTCCCGTGACTTGAAGGCGGCGCGCACGACGCCGCGGCGGCCCTTGTCACTGTTGACGACGTCCCCCAGCGCAAACTTCCTCATCTTCGTCCTCGTCATCTGGCCGACTGCTTCGGCCATGTCCGGGGATTTTGGAAGGCAAATCGTTAACGGCTTGCTAACCATACGGCTTGGCCTATGCTCGCCGCCGGTCGCGCGGGCAGCTCGCACGCGCCTGTTGCCGACGAGACACCAGCCCATGACGCGATTTCCGACCTTGTTCCTGTCGCATGGCGGCGGCCCTTGGCCGTTCATGGAGGATCGACGGGTGCAATATGCGAAGACCGCCGCGGAGTTCGCCCGGCTGCCGCAGCTGTTGCCGGCGAGACCGAAGGCCGTGCTGGTCATCACCGGCCATTGGGAGGCCGACGACTTCACCGTGTCGACCTCGGCGCAACCGCCGATGGTGTACGACTATTACGGTTTCCCCGAGCATACCTACCATCTCAAATATCCGGCGCCGGGCCAGCCGGAGCTCGCCGCGCAAGTGAAGGCGCTGCTCGCGCGTGCCGGCGTCGATTGCCGGGAGGATCCCAACCAGGGCTTCGACCACGGCACCTTCGTGCCGCTTGGCCTGATGTATCCGAATGCGGACATGCCGATCGTGCTGCTGTCGCTGAAATCGAGCTATGACGCGGCCGAGCATATCAAGGTCGGGCAGGCGATCGCACGCTTGCGCGACGAAGGAATCCTGATCGTCGGCAGCGGGCTGACCTACCACAACATGCGCGGCTTCAACCGGCCGGAGTCCAAGCCGGTCTCGTATGACTTCGAGGCCTATCTGAACGAGGCCATCGGCAATCCGGATGCGGCGCGCCGCAATGCGATGCTGGTCGATTGGGAGAATGCCCCCAGCGCGCGCCTTGCGCATCCGCGCGAGGATCATCTGTTGCCGCTGATGGTCGCAGCCGGCGCCGCCGGCAGCGACACCGGCAAGCGCGTCTTCGTCGACGAGGTCTCGAACGTAGCGATGGCGTCGTATGTGTTCGGATGATTTCGTCGCTCTGCTTGGGGCAGGCAATCGCATATGGGAGCAATTTCGTCTGCGGCCATCCTTCGAGACGCCCGCCCTTGGCGGGCCCTCAGGATGAGGATCGAGTGTGCGGCACTAGTTTCAACGAGCACCGATGCTGCATAGCCTCATCCTGAGGAGACCGCGAAGCGGTCGTCTCGAAGGACGAGGCGCGCGCTCAGGTCGCACGAAGCTCAGCCGTATTTCAGCTTCATGAACAAAATGCCGCCGGCGAGCACCATGGTGATGGCGTTGGCGGCGACGAGCGGAGCGTCGCCGGAGAGCAGGCCGTAGATCAGCCAGAGCGCAAGTCCGAGCACCATGACCAGGAACATGCCGAGCGAGATGTCGCCCGTGGAGCGGGTCTTCCATACCTTGATGGCCTGCGGCGCGTAGGCCACCGTGGTGCAGGTGGCGGCGGCAAAGCCGATCAGCTTGATGACGAAGGGGTCCATGCCGGCTCTATAGCATGGATTCGACGAGGGCCATGCTTCGAGCCGAACGCTCTACGCTCGGGCCGCCATGAGGTCGCGGTAGAGCGCAGCATAGTCGCCGGCGCGGTTACGCCAGGAGACGTCGGTCGCAAGGCCGCTTCGTTGCAGTCGGCGCCAGGTCACCTTGTCGTGGAAGGCGGTGTTGGCCTTGCGCAGGCTGCCGGCGAGAGCGTCGGCTGTGACGGGGCCGAACTTGAAGCCGGTGGCATCGCG
Organism: Bradyrhizobium sp. CCGE-LA001; assembly: GCF_000296215.2. NCBI lineage: Bacteria > Pseudomonadati > Pseudomonadota > Alphaproteobacteria > Hyphomicrobiales > Nitrobacteraceae > Bradyrhizobium > Bradyrhizobium sp. CCGE-LA001. The sequence goes on from NZ_CP013949.1 coordinate 2,242,062, forward strand.
GCCGGACGCGTCGGCCTCGCCGATATCGACGATGGTGTCCTCGAGGCCGCCGACGCGCGAGACGATTGGGACCGCGCCATAGCGTAGCGCGCAGAGCTGAGTCAGTCCGCACGGCTCGAAGCGCGACGGCACGATGAGCGCGTCCGACCCGGCCTGGATCAGATGCGCCAAAATCTCGTCGTAGCCGATCACGACGCCGATGCGGCCGGGATTGGCGCGCGCGGCGGCCTGGTAGGCATCCTGGAGATCGCGGTCGCCGCTGCCGAGCAGCGCGAGCTGCATGCCTTCGCGCAAGATGGTCGGAATGGCCTGGAGCAGGAGATCGAGCCCCTTCTGCCATGACAGGCGGCTGATGACGCCGAGCAATGGCGCCTCGTCGGAGGAATCGAGATTGAACTGCTGCTGAAGCACCGCCTTGTTCGCCGCCCGAAACGTCAGATCCTTCACGTCGAAACGGTAGGCAATGTGCGGATCGGTTTGCGGATTCCACACCTCGATATCGATGCCGTTGAGGATGCCGCTGAGCACGCCGGCGCGTCCGCGCAAGAGGCCGCCGAACCCCATGCCGCCTTCGTCGCTCTGGATCTCCCGCGCGTAGGTCGGCGACACCGTGGTGATGCGATCGGCAAATTGCAGGCCGGCCTTCAGGAAGCTGATGCCGCCGAAATATTCGAGCTCGTTGACGTTGAAGGAATGCCAGGGCAGGCCGATCGCGCCGATCAGCTCAGGCGCGAATTTGCCCTGATAGGCCATGTTGTGAATGGTCATCACGGTGCCGGGCCTCGGACGGTTGTCGTAATGCAGATAGGCCGGCGCGAGCCCCGCCTGCCAGTCGTGGGCATGAACGATGTCGGGCACGAAGGCCGGAACCAGGCCATGACCGATATCGGCGGCGACACGTGACAGCGCGGCGAAGCGCACGCCGTTGTCCGGCCAGTCAAGGCCCTCACTGGTGACGTAGGGGTTGCCGGGACGCGCATAGAGATGCGGCACGTCGAGCACGAACAGGTCGAGGCTGTCATAAGAGCCAGCAAGCAGCCGGCCCGGCCCGCCGAAATAGTCCGGCCAGCGCCGGATCTCCTGCGCGCCTGCGAGCATCCGCGTCACGTCGGGATAGCCCGGCATGAGAGTGCGCATCTCGACACCGTGTGCCTTTAGCGCAACCGGCAGCGCGCCGGCGACATCCGCGAGCCCGCCGGTCTTGATGATAGGATAGACTTCAGAAGCGACCGCGAGGACGCGAACAGGCGTCATTTATTGAGCCCGTCGATCATCGGCTGCGTGATCAGCGAGATGCCCTGCTCGGTGGTGCGGAATCGCTTGGCGTCGAACTCGGGATCTTCGCCGACGACGAGGCCTTCCGGAATCTCGACGCCGCGGTCAATCACGACGTTCTTCAAGCGAGCACCGCGCCCGACGTTCACATACGGCATGATCACGGCGTTCTCGACATTGGCGTAGGAGTTGATGCGCACGCCGGTGAACAGCAGCGAGCGGCGCAGCGACGCGCCCGAGATGATGCAGCCGCCCGAGACCAGCGAGCTGACGGCCTGGCCGCGCCGGCTCTCCTCGTCATGGACGAATTTGGCCGGCGGCGTGATCTCCGCATAGGACCAGATCGGCCATGCGCGGTCGAACAAATCGAGCTCCGGCACGACGTCGGTGAGGTCGATATTGGCCGACCAATAGGCATCGACGGTGCCGACGTCGCGCCAATAGGCGCCGTTGTGGGCGCTGGAGCGCACGCAGGAGGTCGAGAACTGGTGCGCAAAGGCGCGGCCGTTCTTGACGAGGTAGGGAATGATGTCCTTGCCGAAATCGTGATTGGAGTCCGGATCCTCGGCGTCGCGCTTGAGCTGGTCGAACAGGAATTTCGCGTTGAACACGTAGATGCCCATGCTGGCGAGCGAGACGTCCGGCTTGCCAGGCATCGGCGGCGGGTCTTTCGGCTTCTCCAGAAACGACTGGATCCAGCCTTTCTCGTCGATATGCATGATGCCGAAGCCGGAAGATTCCGCTCGTGGCATCTCGAGGCAGCCGACCGTGACATCGGCGCCGCTCTCGACATGCTCGCGCAGCATCACCTCATAGTCCATCTTGTAGATGTGATCCCCGGCCAGCACGACGATGAACCGGCAAGCATGAGACTCGATGATGTCGATGTTCTGGTAGACCGCGTCCGCCGTGCCGACATACCACATGTTCTCGGACACGCGCTGGCTGGCGGGGAGAATGTCAAAACTCTCGTTGCGCTCCGGACGGAAGAAGTTCCAGCCCATCTGAAGGTGCCGGATCAGGCTGTGCGCCTTGTACTGGGTCGCGACCGCGATTCGGCGGATGCCGGAGTTCACGGCGTTCGAGAGCGCGAAATCGATGATGCGGGATTTTCCGCCGAAATAGACGGCGGGCTTGGCGCGCCGGTCGGTCAGCTCCAGAAGCCGGCTGCCGCGCCCCCCGGCCAGGACGAACGCCAGCGCCTGACGGGCAAGCGGCTCATTACCGACGGCACTCATGTGATCCTCCCAAGCTCTGGCATATCGGGGCTTTTTGTCGCGAAATGCCCCGCGGTCCCGCGCCCATTGGAACCGATAGTAATGGTATGCATAGTCAATCGGGAAGTAGGTTGTTGGTTGCGAGCATGGGAAGCTTAATGCTTTGGTCTTGGCGATCCAGCAGCGCGCCGTGGGCGCGGCTTGTGCGCCGCACGCAAATTCCGGCTTTGACTTGGCGCCGAGATGCCCGATCATGGTGTTGCGATCCTTTTCCAAGCGAAACGTCAGACAGGGAGTAGGACGATGAGGATCTGGAGAACGGCAATTGCCTGTGCGCTGGCCGGCGCGGTCGTCGCCGGCGGAGTTCAGGAGGCGACGGCAGCCCCGCTGCCGACCAATGTCGCGACGATGAAGGCTGCGGCCGGCAACGATGTCACGCAGGTGCATTGGCGCGGCGGCGGCTGGGGATGGGGTATCGGCGGTCTCGCCGCCGGCGCGATCATCGGCGGTGCCATCGCCGCCGGCGCACCGTACGGATATGGTTATGGCTATGGCCGCCCGTATTACGGCGGCTATGGATATCCCGGCTACGGCTATGGTTATGCGCCGGCCTACTATGGTTACGGGCCGAGCTACGGGTATGGTGGCTACTACGCGCGTCCGCGCTACTACGGCTATCGCGCCTATCGCCCATATTACGGTCCGCGCTACGGCTACTATCGGTCGTATTACCGGCCTTATCGCGGCTATTGGTAAGGGCTTCGCGCGGCTAGAGCGAGAGCCACACGATCAGGCTCATGCATGCGAGATGCATGAGCACGATCGCGGCGAGATGCAGCGGGCCGGCCTTGAGATCAAGCCCACGCATCTCGCCGCCTCCGCTTAATTCGATCCGGAGGCCGCGGCGGTGAAGCTGCGGTCGACGGCTTTGCTCACGTCGAGCTTTTTCGGCAGGATGCCGTAGCGCGTCGAGCGGTCGGAGGCCGCCTGCACCTCCTTCACCACGTTCTCGTCGATGACGATCGGGCTGGTGCGTTGCGCCGTGTAGGCAGACAGCAGCACATCCTCCGGCAGCTTGGTCAGTTCAGCCGTGTTCCTGGCGTATTCGGGAAGGTGATCCAGCGACCACAGCCGCGCCTTGTTCAAGCGCTGTACCAGATCGTGCACCGCCGCGCGTTTGGTGGCGATGGCGTTGTCGGAGGCGACGATGAAGGTGATGGTTGGCGTCAGGCCTTCGCCGTTGGCGATGACGCGGGCCTTGTCCTTCAGCGTTGCGAACGACACGTAGGGCTCCCACACCGCCCATGCATCGATCGAGCCGGCGAGCAGCGCGATCTTGGCGTCGATCGGGCCGAGCGGCGCGAAGGTCGCATCCTCGAGCTTGATCTCCGCCTTCTCCAGCGTGGCGTCGATCAGGAACTGGCCCCAGCCGCCGCGCGTGCCGGCGAGCCGTTTGCCCTTGAGGTCGGCGGCCGATTTGATCGGCGAGTCCTGGCGCACCAGGATGGCCTGTGTCTTCGCGTCCGACCGCGTGCCGCCGATCGCCTTGATCGGCGCGCCAGCCGCGTAGACCGAGAGGAACGAGAGGTCGCCGGTATAGCCGACGTCGAGCGCACCGGCGTTGAGCGCTTCAAGGATCGGCGCGGCCGCAGGGAATTCCGACCATTCGATCTTAGGGCAGGTCTTTCGCATAGCCGGAGATCTCGAGCAGCGAGCGGTTGCCGCCCTTCTGGTCCCCGACGCGCAGCACGACGGTTTCGGCGGCGAAGGTCGCGGCGGCCGTCGACAAGGTAATTGCGGCGGCGAACAGCGATACTGCGAACCGGCGGGTGATGGGATGATGACGGGAGTTGATGCGCATGTGGCCTGTCTTGTTGCTTTGCTCACGACGCGTGAGCGACGATGCAGCGAGATAATCAAGTCTATGAGCGCGCGATGCGCCGTCAATGAAATGGCCGTTCGTATTGCGCACGCCTCAGGCAAGGACGTTTCATCGAACGGCCGCGCGTGAGAAGACGGCATGCTTGCGACGGAGAGCTGCACAGGAATGATGCAGATGCGTGCCCCGCTTCGCTCGGCGTTGGCAACTGCATTCGCGAAAATCCTTCATCGTTCCCGCGTGCGGCGATGGAGAGAATGACCTCGCTTCGCGCAACATTCGAAATTCCATTTCATTGACGATGAGGCGACTGCGCCGCATGATTTGCGCATCGCATCAACGCGGCGCGTGAAGCGCCGCAGAACGACATTCTCTCAACGCAGCTCCGCACGGAACATGCGCAACGCCACGCGTCGCGCCAACGGCGGAGCCGTGCCAGCGCAGGAGCGGGGACCGATGAACAACAATGACGAGCGCGGCGGATCGAAGCTCGACCGGCGCCATCTGCTTCAGGCGGGCCTGGCTGCAGCCTTCGCCGCGCCGCTTGGCGCGTTCGGTGCAGCGCAGGCCTTCGCGCCGGGCGGGATTACGGCCGGCGTCGATTTCTCGGAGTTTCCGCTGTGCCGGACGGCATCGAACGCGCCCGCGCTCACCGGCGCGCCGCGCAATCTGAAACTGTCGTGGAATGCGGGCGCAGTCTGCCTCGCGCCGGTGCCGGTCGCGATCGAGCACGGCTTCTTCCAGAAGCACAATCTCGACGTCGAGCTCGTCAACTATTCCGGCTCGACCGACCAGCTGCTCGAGGCGATCGCGACGGGCAAGAGCGATGCCGGCCTCGGCATGGCGCTGCGCTGGCTGAAGCCGCTGGAGCAGGGGTTTGACGTCAAGATCGCCGCGGGCACCCATGGTGGCTGCATGCGCGTGCTGTCGCGCACCGATTCCAGCGTCGCCAAGCTCGCCGATCTCAAGGGCAAGGTCGTTGCGGTCGGCGATCTCGCCGGGCCCGACAAGAACTTCTTCTCGATTCAGCTGGCCAAGCTCGGCATTGACCCCGTGAAGGACGTCGACTGGCGTGCCTATCCCGGCAACCTGCTCAACGTCGCCGTCGAGAAGGGCGAGGTGCAGGCGTTCCTGTCGTCCGATCCGCTGGCCTATCTCTGGCTCAAGGACACCCAATACAAGGAAGTCGCCTCCAATCTCGACGGCGAGTATCGCGAGAAGAGCTGCTGCATCCTCGGCCTGCGCGGCAGCCTGGTGCGCGAGGAGCCGCAGGTCGCCCGCGCCATCACGCAGGCGCTGCTCGATGCTGCGATGTTCACGGCGCAGAATGCGACGGTGGCGGCAAAATCGTTCCAGCCCTACGCGCCGAAGGCGGCGACGCTCGCCGATATCGAAGGCATGGTGCGCTACCACACCCACCATCATCATCCAGTCGGCGACGTGCTCAAGCGCGAATTGAAGGCCTATGCCGACGATCTCAAGAGCGTGCAAGTGTTCAAGCAAAGCACCGACACGGCCAAATTCGCGGAGCGCATCTATGTCGACGTATTCGCTGTCTGACGGGCTTGCCTCCGGCGCGCCGCGCGTCTCGCGCGCACCGCTGCTGGCAAGCTGGATCCGGGAATCCGGCGTCGGCGTGCTCGCCAGCATCGCGTGGATCGCCTTCGGCCTGTCCTGCCTGTGGTGGCAGGATGTCGGCGACTGGTCGCGCACGCATTCGCTCGGCATTGCTGCCTTCATCATCGCCGCCATCGCGCTGTTCGGTACCATCGGGGCCGATTATCTCGGCTCTGCCGGTCGAGCCGTGCACAGCCGCGCGCCCTGGCTCGTCGCGCTCGGCGCGTTCCTGACGGTGTGGGAGGTCGCGACCGCGAAATTCGCCTGGCTGCCGCTGCCGTTCTTTCCGCCGCCGCAGGCGATCATCGAGGTCTATACCGACGATCTGCCGAAGCTGCTCGATAGCGTCTTCGCCTCGGTCAAACTCCAGCTCGGCGGATATCTGATCGGCGCTACGGTCGGCTTCCTCACCGGTGTCTCGATCGGTTGGTCGCGCGGGGTCGGCTATTGGGTGCATCCGGTGCTGCGCTTCATCGGCCCGCTGCCGGCAACCGCCTGGCTGCCGATCGCCTTCTTCACGTTCCCGTCGAGCTGGAGCGCCTCGACCTTCCTGATCGCGCTGGCGACGGGCTTCCCCGTCACCGTGCTGACTTGGTCGGGCGTTGCGAGCGTCAGCAACGCCTATTACGACGTCGCGCGCACGCTGGGCGCCAAGCCCTCCTTCCTGGTGTTGAAGGTCGCGATCCCCGCAGCGCTGCCGCACGTCTTCGTCGGCCTGTTCATGGGGCTGGGGTCGTCGTTCGCCGTGCTAGTCGTCGCCGAGATGATCGGCGTCAAGGCCGGCCTCGGCTGGTACCTGCAATGGGCGCAGGGCTGGGCCGCCTACGCCAACATGTATGCGGCGCTGATCGTGATGTCGCTGCTCTGCTCCGGCGCGATCACGCTGCTGTTCTCGATCCGCGATCGCCTCCTGGTCTGGCAGAAGGGGACTGTGAAATGGTAGCTCTGGCCGAAGCGGTCACGCATCCTGCCGCTGGCGCCGCGCTCGATATCGAGCAGGTCAGCCACGCCTTTGACATCGACGGCGCCGAGCTGCCGGTGCTCAGCGACGTCAGCATCTCGGTCGAGCCGGGCGAGTTTGTCGCGCTGCTTGGCCCCTCAGGCTGCGGCAAGTCGACCCTGTTGCGGCTGGTCGCCGGGCTCGACAAGCCCAAGGCGGGAAGGTTGCGGGAGAACGAGGATCGCATCCGAAGCCCGCATCCCTCGCGCGTCGTCGTGTTCCAGGATCCGACCCTGTTTCCCTGGCGGTCGGTCTGGGACAACGTCGCCCTGGGCCTCGAGGCCCAGGGCATTTTGAAGAGCCAGCGTCACCGCGTCGATGCTGCGCTCGATCTCGTCGGGCTGGCGTCGTTCCGCAACGCTTATCCGCACCAGCTCTCCGGCGGCATGGCGCAGCGCGTCGCGCTGGCCCGGGCGCTGGTCAATGATCCCAAGATCCTGATCCTCGACGAGCCGCTCGGCAAGCTCGACTCGCTCACCCGCATCACCATGCAGGCCGAGCTCGTTGCGCTCTGGCAGCGCAAGGGCTTCACCACGTTATTGGTGACCCATGATGCTGAAGAGGCCCTGGTGCTCGCCAACCGCGTCATCGTGTTCAGCGACCGTCCAGCGCGGGTCAAGGCCGACATCCGTGTCGATCGGCCTTATCCGCGGCATCGCGGCGATCCATATCTCGCCGATCTGCGCCGCCAGATCCTCGGCCTCTTGGGACTGGATGCCACATGGTAACGCCTGTAGCCAAGGGCCGCGCGGCCCACAGCGAGCCCGACTACATCGCCCGCGCCGAAGTGCTTGCCGAAGGCTTCGCCGCGCGCGCGGCCGAGCACGACCGCACTGGCAGCTTTCCCTTCGAGAACTTCCGCGAGCTGTCCGAAGCAGGACTGCTCTCGCTGACGGTTGCCGCGGCGCATGGCGGGGCCGGCGCCGGCGCGCGATACACCGCGCGCGTCCTCGGTATCATCGGCAAGGCTGACCCGTCGACCGCGCTGGTGCTGTCGATGCACTACATCAATCATCTGGTGATGGCACGCAGCCCGACTTGGCCGGCGAAACTGTCGCGCAAGCTGGCGCGCGAAAGCGTCGAGGGCCTCGCGCTGGTCAACGCGCTGCGGGTCGAGCCCGAGCTCGGCTCCCCCGCCCGCGGCGGCCTGCCGGCGACGATCGCGCGGCGCACCGACACCGGCTGGCGGCTCACCGGCCACAAGATCTATTCGACGGGCTCGCCGATCCTGAAATGGTACCTGGTCTGGGCGCGGACCGACGAGGTCGAGCCGCGCGTCGGCCAGTTCCTGGTCCCGGCGGGCCTACCGGGCACGCGCATCGTCGAGACCTGGGACCATCACGGCCTGCGCGCCAGCGGCAGCCACGACGTGATCTTCGACGACGTCGTGATCCCGCTCGACGCAGAGGTCGATGTGCGCAAGCCCGCCGAGTGGCGCGCGCTCGACGTCACGCAGGCGAGCGTCCACACGCTCTTCGTTGCCGCGATCTATGACGGCGTCGCCCGCGCCGCCCGCGACTGGCTGATCACCTTCCTGAAGCAGCGCGTTCCCGCCAGCCTCGGCGCGCCGCTGGCGAGCCTGCCGCGGGCACAGGAGATCCTCGGCGGCATCGAGGCGCGGCTTGCGGTCAATGCGCGACTGATCGACACGTTTGCGCGTGATTTCGATGACGGTGTTCAGCTCTCGGGAAGCGAGTCCAACGTCATCAAGCTCACCGTGACGAACAATGCCGTCGCCGTGGTCGAGGACGCGCTGTCGCTCACCGGCAATCACGGCCTGTCCCGCACCAATCCGCTGGAGCGGCACTATCGCGACGTGTTGTGCGGGCGCGTGCACACGCCGCAGGACGATTCCACGCGCATCGGCCTCGGCCGCGCCGCATTGGGCCTCTAGCCTATTCGGAAAACAATCAGGGAGACGATCATGTCGATCGAGTTCATCGGCTTCATCAGCAACAACAATTCGTCCGAAACTGTGGTCCGCGAAGGTCCGGTCCTCGATCCCACCCACATCGAGGCGGTGGCGAAGGCGCACGAGAATGCGGGCTTCGATCGTGCGCTGCTGGCGTTTCATTCGACCTTGCCCGACGCTCTCCAGGTGGCCCAGCACGTCCTAAATCACACTGAACGTCTCAACGTGCTGATCGCGCAGCGGCCCGGCTTCACCGCGCCGACGCTGCTGGCCCGGCAGCTCGCCGTCCTCGACCAGTTCTCGCGCGGCAGGGTCGCTCTGCATGTCATCACCGGCGGCAACGCCACGGAGCTCCGGCAGGACGGCAACACGCTCGACGACAAGGACGAGCGTTACGCCCGCACCTCCGAATTCCTCGACGTGCTCAAGCTGGAATGGACCAGCGACAAGCCGTTCACCTACAGGGGCAAGTACTACCAGGTCGAGAACGCGTTCTCGCAGGTGAAGCCGTATCGTCCAGAAGGCATTCGCGTCTATTTCGGCGGGGCCTCGGATGCGGCGATCGATGTCGCCGGCAAGCATGCCGACACCTTCGCGCTGTGGGGCGAATCCTATGCGCAGGTGCGCGACGTCACCTCGCGCGTCCATAACGCAGCGGTCCGGCAGGGGCGGCCGACGCCGCGCTTCAGCCTGTCGGTGCGGCCGATCATTGCGCCGACCGAGAAGCAAGCCTGGGAGAAGGCGGAAGAGATTCTGGCGCGCGCTACCGCGCTTCAGGACAAGACCGGCTATCGCAAGCCCGCCGACGGTCACGCTACCGCCGGTGCGCGGCGCCTTCTTGCACTCGCCGACCAGGGCAGCCGCATCGACAAGCGGCTGTGGACCGAGATCGCCAAGCTCACCGGCGCCAACAGCAACACCACCGCTTTGGTCGGCACGCCCGAGCAGGTCGCCGAAGTCTTCGGCGACTATTACGACCTCGGCATCAGCCACTTCCTGATCCGCGGCTTCGATCCGCTGATCGACGCGATCGAATATGGCCGCGAGCTGATTCCGCTGACGCGGGAACTCGTCGCCAAGCGTCAGGCCGTGCGCGGCGAGGCCGCGGAATGATCCGCCTCATGCTGGCCGGCGCGCTGCTGTTCGGCTCGTTCGAGCTCGCAACAGCGCAAACCACCCTGCGGGTAGGCGACCAGAAGGGCAATGCGCAGGCCGTGATGGAAGTCGCCGGCGTGCTCAAGGACGTTCCCTACAAGATCGAGTGGAAGGAATTTCCGGCGGCCGCTCCCTTGCTGGAGGCGCTCAGCGCCGGCGCGATCGAGACCGGGCTCGTCGGCGACGCGCCCTTCACCTTCGCCGCCGCCTCCGGTGCTCCGGTCAAGGCGATCGCCGCGATCCGGCAGACCCGCGAGGGCCTCGCAATCCTCGTGCCGGAGAGTTCGCCGATCAAGAGCTTTGCCGATCTACGGGGCAAAAAGATCGCAACCGGTCGCGGTTCGATCGGCCATCAGCTCATCCTCGCCGCGCTCGAGAAGAACGGCTGGGCTGCGAGCGACGTGCAAATTGCCTACCTGGCGCCCTCGGATGCCAAGATCGCCTACACGCAAGGATCCGTCGATGCGTGGTCGACCTGGGAGCCCTATGTCAGCCAGGAAGAGGTGCTGTTCAAATCGCGTCGCATCATCACCTCGGAAGGCCTGACGCCGGGGCTGAGCTTCCAGGTCGCGCGGCCCGACGCGATCAGGGACAAGCGCGCGGAGCTGACGGACTTCATCCGCCGCCTCACCGCGGCGCGGGCGTGGTCGCTGAGCAATATCGACAGCTATGCTGCGACCTGGGGCCGGCTGATGAACATCCCGACATCAGTGCCGCAGAACTGGCTGTCGCGCGCCAAGATCCGCATCGCGCCGATCGACCACGGCGTGGTCGCTGACGAGCAAAGCACGATCGATCTCTATTTCCGCTGGGGACTGATCAAGCAGAAGTTAGATGCGGCCGAGATCGTGGATCGCACGTTCACGGATGCGATTGCGAAGGCGGGGTTGTAGCGCTGTTTCGTGTCCCGGACGCGGCGCAGCGTGAAACGCTGCTCCGCAGAGCCGGGACCCATGCTGCGCAGTGTGCTCGCGGTGAGATGGGCCCCGGCTCAGCAGCGCACCACTGCGTGATGCGCTGCGTCCGGGGCACGAGATCTCACAAGCCTCTCAAGCCCTCGTGAGATGGAGAACAGCGCTTCCATAATGCGCGCATTCCTCGGCGCTTTCTTTCTTCGTTCCCCGCTCCCGACAACACCCGCATTGCTATTTGCACCACCTCCCTTGCGGCGCGCCGCATCCCAGCAAAAATCAATCCGACGACCACATCGGGAGACCGGCCATGGGCCTGCAAGAAACAAAAATCGAGTCGCTTCCCTTCGTCACCGCCGAACTCAACTATCTCGCGCCTGTCACAGGCAAGCCGCGCACCTATGCGTTCGATCCGCCGCCGGGCGAGCCGAAGAGCACGGCGTTGGCCGAGCCGCATCAGGTGCCGATCTTCGACGCGCGGTTGATCGCGCAGAATTTCTCGCTCGACCGCGAAGGCTTTGCGCTGGTGCGCCATCCGACACGAGTGAAGGACTTCTATGACGACGCGGAGGTGAGGGCGGTCTATTATCCCGCCGTCGAGGCGTTCCTGCGGGCGACGCTGCAGGCCGACCGCGTCGTCATCTTCGACCACACCGTGCGCAAGCGCGTCGAAGGTGCCGCCGACATCCGTGATGGCGGCCCGCGCCAGCCCGCGACGCGCGTCCATGTCGACCAGACCGCAATCTCCGGTGCCAACCGCGTGCGCGAGCATCTGCCTGACGAAGCCGACGAGTTGCTGAAGGGCCGGGTGCAGGTGATCAATTTGTGGCGGCCGATCCGGGGTCCCTTGCGCGATTCACCGCTGGCGATGGCCGATGGCACGACGGTCGCGCCTGATGATCTCGTCGCCTCCGATCTGATCTATCCCAATCGCCGCGGCGAAACCTATTCAGTGAAGTACAATCCGAACCATGGCTGGTTCTATTTTCCCGAGATGACCCCGGAAGAGGCGCTACTGCTGAAATGCTACGATTCCGCAACCGACGGCCGCACCCGGTTCGGGCCGCATACGGCCTTCGTCGATCCGACGACGCCGCTGGATGCCGCGCCGCGCGAAAGCATCGAGGTGCGCACTCTGGTGTTCCACAAGCAGTAACGAGGGGTGATGGCACTGCCGGGCCTCGTCCCGGCGGTGCTCCCGGGTCCCGGTGGATTAGGATCGTCAGCGCGCTATAGTGCCGCCCAAACAGGGATGAGGGACTATGGCCAAAATCAGGGTGGGACTCGTCGGCTGCGGCTTCGTGTCGGAGCTGCATATGTATGCGTTCCGGCGCGTCTATGGCGTGGACGTCGAGGTCGCGGCGGTGGCCGCGCGCGGCGACCATGTCGTCGACTTCGCCGCCCGCCACGGCATCCCGCGCGTCTATCGCAGTTTTGCCGACCTGATCGCGGACGGCGAGATAGATGTCGTGGACATCTGCACGCCGCCCAATCTCCATGCCGGGATGATCATCAGTGCCATGCAGGCCGGCAAGCACGTCATCTGCGAAAAGCCCTTTGCCGGCTATTTCGGCCGCGAGGGCGATGCGCAGCCGATCGGCAAGCATGTGCCGAAGGCGCTGATGTATGAGCGCGTGCTGGAGGAGATGGATGCGACGCGCGCCGCGATCGAGCGTACCGGAAAGCTCTTCATGTATGCCGAGGACTGGATCTACGCGCCCGCGGTGACCAAGACCGCCGAGATCCTCAAGGCGACCAAGGACAAGGTCCTGTTCATGAAGGGCGAAGAGAGCCATTCCGGCTCGCACGCGGCGCATGCCGCACAATGGGCCATGACCGGCGGCGGCTCGCTGATTCGCATGGGCTGTCATCCGCTCTCGGCCGTGCTGTATCTGAAACAGGTCGAAGCCAACGCGCGCGGCGAAATCATCCGCGTCGCCAGCGTCACCTGCGATGTCGGCAACATTACCGCGGGGCTGAAGCCAGAAGAGCGGACTTACATCAAGGCCAACCCGGTCGACGTCGAGGATTGGGGCACGCTCACCGCCACCTTCTCCGACGCGACCAAGGCGACCGTGTTCTCCGGTGACATGATCATGGGGGGAGTACGCAATCTGATCGAGACCTATACGAGCGGCGGCTCGCTGTTCGCCAACATCACCCCGAACACGCATCTGATGAGCTACCAGACCAGCGAGGAAAAGCTGGCGAGCGTCTACATCACCGAGAAGGTCGATCGGAAGACTGGCTGGCAATATGTCTGTCTCGAAGAGGAATGGACGCGCGGCTACTTGCAGGAGATCCAGGACTTCATGGAATGCGTGGCAACCGGCCGCCAGCCGCTGTCGGACCTCGCGCTGGCCTATGAGACCATCAAGGTGAACTACGCCGGCTATTGGGCGGCGGAGGAGGGGCGACGGGTGGTGTTGTAGGGGCTCTCCTACCCTCCCCTGGAGCGCAGGGGAGGGTAGGAGCATCGTCGCCGTGCGCCGCCCTTCTACGCCCCGTAGGTCGATCCCTTTGGCAGCGGGAACACCGGATCCCGCGTGCGAATGTTGCTCGGCCACACCACCGAGATGTGCTCGCCGGCGTTCTGCATCACCACGGGGGTCGAGCGTTCGTTCTGGCCGGAGAGCGGCGTGCCGGGCGGGTAGAATTTCACGCCATAGCCCTGGATGGTGCCACCGGCGGGAATGTCGACGTCGAGCGCGGCCTTGCGGATGGCCTCGGGCTCGAAGCCGCCGTACTTCTCCTTGGCGACAGGCAGCACGTTGTTCAGCAGTATCCAGGTCTGATTGAAGCCCATCGAGCAGTGCGGCGGCACGTCGGTGGCGCCGGTCTTGGCCTTGTAGCGCGTGACCATCGCGTTGATCAGGTCGCCCATGCCGGGCGCGAGTTTGGCGGGATCGAGCAATTGCGCCGGCACGGGATCGATGTTGCAGAAATTGTCGATGTCGGCACCGAAGGTGGCGCGCAGCTTGTCGAGCTGGCTGTAACCGGCGCCGGCGCCGAACAGCATCTTGAAACGCAGGCCACTCTCGCGCGCCTGGCGCAGGAACAGGGTGATGTCGGGGTTGTAGCCGGCATGCGAGATCACGTCGGCCTTGGCCCGCTTGATCTTCGTGACCAGCACCGAGAGATCGGGCGCCGAGGCGGAATATCCTTCGCGCAGCACCACCGGGATGCCAGCCTCCTTGGCATAGGCCTCGTCGGCGGAGGCAACGCCGACGCCGTAAGGGCCGTCCTCGTGGATCAACGCGACCTTGACCTCCTTCGGGTCCATGCCGAGCTTTGCTTTGGCATGTTCATTGATAAAGCTTGCGAAGGCCTGTCCGTACTGGTCGGAATGAATCTGCGCCCGGAAGACGTATTGCAGGTTCTTGTCCTTGAACACGGCGGTCGAGACCGCGGTCGTGATCCAGAGGATCTTCTTCTGCTGCTCCACCTTGGCGGCGAGCGGCACGGCGTGCGAGCTCGCATAGACGCCGTTGAGGATGTCGACCTTTTCCTGGTTGATCAGCCGCTCGGCCTCGTTGATCGCGACATCGGGCTTGCTCTGGGAGTCGGCGGCAACAGGCACGATCTTGGTCTTGCCGCCGATCCCGCCTTTCTCGTTGACGAGATCGATGGCGATCTGCGCGCCGATCGAGGAGGCGACCGAGCCGCCGGCGGCGAACGGGCCGGTCAGATCGTAGATGACGCCGATGCGTAAATTCTCGGCTTGCGCCTGGGCGCGTGTCCAATCGAGGCTGAGTGCGGCGGCGGCAGCCGCCGAGGTCTTCAGCAGCTGCCTGCGTGAAGTCGGCATCCTATCCTCCCTCTGAACCGTCATATGATCTTGCTTTTTGCGAAGTATGGAGAGGGGGACGGCGGAAAGTCAACATCGCGAAAGTCGCGGGGGCGTCAGCCTCGTCGGCGAACGCAACTGCGAGATAAGGGGTGACGCAGGCGCTCACTGCTTCAAGCGGTGGGCCAGATAACGCGCCGTCTTCCCGCCGGTTCGGGCAACCTGCTCCGGCTTACCCGCGGCGACAATGCGACCGCCCTCGTCGCCGGCGCCGGGGCCGAGATCAATGATCCAGTCGCTGTGGGAGATCACGTCCATGTCGTGCTCGACCACGATCACGCTGTTGTCCGAATCCACGATCCGGTCGAGCTGAGCGATCAACCGCTCGACGTCCCTGGGATGCAGCCCGGTGGTCGGTTCGTCCAGGACATAGAGGGTGTGGCCGCGCTGCGGCCGCATCAGCTCGGTCGCCAGCTTGATGCGTTGGGCTTCGCCGCCGGACAATTCGGTCGCGGACTGCCCGAGCCGGATATAGCCGAGGCCAACTTCGCGGACGACCGAGAGCGAGCGGTGCAGCGCCGGGTCGTCGTGGAAGAACTCGAAGGCCTCGTCGACGCGCATCGCCAGGACGTCCGCGATGGATTTGCCGCGGATCTTCACTTCCAGCGTCTTGTCGTTGTAGCGCGCCCCCTTGCAGGTCGGGCACGGCGCATAGACGCTGGGCAGGAACAGAAGCTCGACGCAGACGAAGCCTTCGCCCTCGCAGGTCGCACATCGGCCTTTGGCGACGTTGAACGAGAACCGTCCGGCATCGTAGCGGCGGGATTTTGCCTGCGGCGCCGCCGCGAACAGCTTCCGCACATGGTCGAACAGGCCGGTATAGGTCGCAAGGTTGGAGCGCGGCGTGCGGCCGATCGGTCTTTGATCGACCACGACGAGGCGATCGATCTGATCGAGGCCCGCAGCAATCTTGCCGCCCAATGTCGCGACCGTGGGAGTCAGGCTGTCGTCATCGGAATCGGCGGCAAGCGTGTGGCCGAGATGCGCGGCCACGGTGTCCACCAGGAACTGGCTGATCAGGCTCGACTTGCCGGACCCGGACACGCCGGTCACGCTGGCGATGACACCGAGCGGAATGTCGACGTCGAGGCCGCGAAGGTTGTTGCGGGTCACACCCCTGATCTTGAGATGCCCCTTGGGCTCGCGGCGGATCGTCGGCAGCGGCCGTCGCGGGTGTGAGAGATAGGTGGCGGTCCGCGATTGCTCGACCTGGCTCAGCCCCTCTGGGGGACCGCTATAGAGAATGCGTCCGCCGTTCTCCCCGGCTTCAGGTCCGACATCCACCAGCCAGTCGGCATGCCTGATCACCTCGATCTCGTGCTCGACGACGAAGATCGAATTGCCGGCGTGCTTCAACCGGTCGAGCGCCCGCAGCAGTGCCTCAGTGTCGGCGGGATGCAGGCCCGCGGACGGCTCGTCGAGCACGTAGACGACGCCGAACAGGTTCGAGCGGACCTGGGTCGCAAGGCGCAGCCGTTGCAGCTCGCCCGGCGATAGCGTCGGCGTGCTGCGCTCGCAAGCGAGGTAGCCGAGGCCAAGGTCGAGCAGGACGGCGAGCCGCGCCGACAGATCCTCGCAGATGCGCCGCGCGACGACGGCCTTCTCCGACCTGTCGGCCGAGCTTCTTGCATATGGCTTGATCAGCTCCTGCAGTTCCTTGAGCGGCAGGTGCGACATCTCGGCAATGTTGAGGCCGGCGAATTTGACCTTGAGTGCTTCGGGCTTCAGCCGCGTGCCATGGCAGGTCGGACAGTCCCGCGTGATCATGAATTGCGCGACGCGGCGCTTCATCATCGCGCTCTCGGACTTGGCGTAGGTCTGCATTACATAGCGCTTGGCGCCGGTGAACGTGCCCTGGTAGCTCGGCTCCTCCTTGCGCCGCAGGGCGCGTTTGACCTCTGCGACGTCGTAACCGGCATAAACAGGAACGGTCGGCTGCTCCTCCGTGAACAGGATCCAGTCGCGGTCCTTCTTTGGAAGCTCGCGCCAGGGCTTGTCGACGTCGTAGCCGAGCGTCGTGAGGATGTCGCGGAGGTTCTGGCCCTGCCAGGCGCTCGGCCAGGCCGCGACGGCGCGTTCGCGGATCGTCTTGGTGTCGTCGGGCACCATCGACTTCTCGGTGACGTCGAGCATCCTGCCGATGCCGTGACAGGTCGGGCAGGCTCCCTCCGGCGTGTTCGGGGAGAACGCCTCCGCATAGAGCATCGGCTGTCCCCGCGGATAATCGCCGGCGCGGGAATAGAGCATCCTGAGCAGGTTCGAGATGGTCGTCACGCTGCCGACCGAGGACCGCGTCGTCGGTGCGCCGCGCTGCTGCTGGAGCGCCACGGCCGGCGGCAGGCCCTCGATGTCGTCGACCTCAGGGATTTGCATCTGGTGGAACAGGCGCC
The DNA here is from genome assembly GCF_000296215.2 of Bradyrhizobium sp. CCGE-LA001. Taxonomy (NCBI): domain Bacteria; kingdom Pseudomonadati; phylum Pseudomonadota; class Alphaproteobacteria; order Hyphomicrobiales; family Nitrobacteraceae; genus Bradyrhizobium; species Bradyrhizobium sp. CCGE-LA001. The sequence goes on from NZ_CP013949.1 coordinate 2,259,265, forward strand.
GCGCGTAGGGCGACACCGACTCCAGATAGCGCCGCTGCGCTTCGGCGTAGATCGTCCCGAAGGCGAGCGAGGATTTGCCCGAGCCCGACACGCCCGTGAAGACAACCAGCGTGTTGCGGGGAATGCGAACATCGACGTTTTTGAGGTTGTGCTCGCGCGCGCCCCGCACCCGGACGAAGCCGTCGTCCTGCATCAGGTTGTGAGATTGTTTCGCTCGGTCGTCCATCTGGCTCCTCCAGTCTCCCATGGGAGGTAACGGCAGGATCGCAGGATGGGTCCCAAGATGCAGCGGGCAGCACCGGGTCAGCGCGTGTGCAACAGCGACGGATCGAGCGGACGGAGCCGGGCGGGGTCGAATGACGAGAGGTCGATCTGCGCAGTGCCATCGACGATCAGCTGCGCGAGCGCCTCGCCGGTCGCGGGCGCGTTGAGGATGCCCCAGACATTGTGCCCGGTTGCGACATAGAGACCCTCGCTCAGCGGCACCTTGCCGATCAGCGGCAGGCCGTCCTCCGTCACCGGGCGGAAGCAGGCTTGGCGTGCGATGATCCTCTCGGGCCTGAACAGCGGCGACAGCCGTTCGCTCATCGCTTGCAGGCGCGCGATCGCGCCTTGGTCGGGTGTCACGGAAGCGGGATCGAGCGGCAGTGGCGCGATGTCGGAGAGCGCGGTGATATGCGTGCTGCCGTCGGCCCGTGGAAAAACTTCGATCGACACGGTGCGGCCGTCATCCTCGTATTCGAGGAACAGCGCATCGGCCGGCACATCCGTGCCGGTGTCGTACACGACGCTTGGGCTGCGCTGGCCATAGACGGCGGGCAGGCTCATCCATTGCGCGGCGAGCAGCGACCAGGGGCCCATTGCGACGACGACGGCGTCCGCTGCAATGAAATTCGCATCGGTCTCGACGCCTTTCACCGCCACGCCGTCGGTCTCGCGCGCGATCGCCGTGATGCGCCCGCGACGGAGCTGCGCGCCTTGCGCGAGCGCGGCGTCCATCATGGCGGAGGTGAACTTGCGGGGATGGACGATCGCAGTCGTCTCGTGCGTGCCGATGCGCTGGGCGATGACGACGCCATCGGCGAGCCAGTCGAGCGAGCACGGGCGATTGCGGCGTGCATCGCCATCGGGGACAACGAAACCGCTATAGGCCGTCATGGGGCGATGGCCCCAATCGCCGGCGATCTCCCCGGCCAGTTGCGCGTGAAGGTCGAAGCTGCGCCGCGCCAGCGCGTCGAGCGGCGTGCCGGCGCACCAGTCGCGCGCGAGGAAGCCGCCGGCCTTGCCCGACGCAGCCGCGGCCACCTCCGTGCTCTCGACGACGATGACGTCGATGCCGCGGCGCTGGAGAAACCAAGCAATGCAGGCCCCGACGACACCGCCGCCGCAGATCACAACGCGCATGGTCTCTCCCGGACATCCAACTTGTGGCGAAAGGACTAGCCAAAAAATTCGGCGCCGGCGAGGCAGGCCGGCGCCGCTTGGTGATCCTGATCGCCTCGCTCAGCCCGGCCCGGCGCCCTGCGTTGCGGTATACACAGCGTAGAGCGACTGGCTCGCCGCCATGAACAAGCGATTTCGCTTGGGGCCGCCGAAGCAGACGTTGCCGCAGACTTCAGGGAGCCGGATGCGGCCGAGTAGCTTGCCTTCCGGTGACCACACGGTCACGCCGCTGTAGCCTACCGCGCGGCCGGCATTGCTGGAAGCCCAGAGATTGCCGTTGACGTCGCAGCGCAGCCCATCCGGTCCGCACTTCACGCCATCGATCACGCAATCGCTGAACCTCCTATGATTCGAGAGCTTGTTGTCGCTGCCGACGTCGAACACGAAGATCTCGCCCTTGCCGCCGGGGCCGGTGTCGCCCGGGCCCTTGCCGGTCGAGGCGACGTAGAGCTTCTTGTAGTCCGGCGAGAAGCACAGCCCGTTCGGGTCGGGCACCTGGTCCTCGGTGACGACGAGATCGATGCGGCCGGTGGGATCGATGCGATAGCAATTGGTCGGCAACTCGCGCTTGCCCGGTACGAAGCCGGCCGGCTGGCCGATCCGCGGATTGAGCTTGCCGGCCGCATTGCTCGGACCGCCTGCTACGTCGGGCTCGCCTTCGTAGAGCTGGCCGCCATAGGGCGGATCGGTGAACCAATAGCTGCCGTCGGGATGCGCTGCGATGTCGTTCGGCGAGTTCAGCTTCTTGCCCTGATAGGAGTCGGCGAGCACGGTCGCGGTGCCGTCATGCTCGTAGCGCGTCACCCGACGCGTCAGGTGCTCGCAGGAGAGCTGGCGACCCTGGAAGTCGAATGAGTTGCCGTTGGAATTGTTTGAGGGCGTGCGGAACACGCTGACGCGGCCGTCGTCCTCGGTCCAGCGCATCTGCCGGTTGTTGGGAATGTCGCTCCACAGGAGATAGCGGCCCTGCGCGCTCCACGCCGGACCTTCGGCCCAGAGCAATCCGGTGTAGAGACGCTTGATCGCGGTGTTGGGCTGCGCGAGATCGTTGAAGGACGGATCGACCGCGATGATATCAGGATCCCAGAAATACGTCGTCGGCGCGCCGTTGGGCCCAAAATCGCGCGGCGGCGTGGTGATCGTCGTCGGCGGTGCGGCGGGCCCGGTCTGGGCCAGTGCGGCGCCGGCTCCGGCTATGCTGGCTGCACTGATTGCAAGCCCCTGGACAAGTGTTCGTCGTGAAAGCGCAGCATCCCGGTCACGCTGGCCTCCGTCACGAGCCTCTTGGCGTGTCATCGCGTCCTCCCGATCATGTTCGCTGACCGGTTGATCCGGTCGAGCCGCGCGAAAGGTTAGTCCGGTCCGATGATGGTTGCGAGGGGTGGAATCGAAACTGCTGCGCGATCACGGGCCGCAATTTCGTCACCTTCGAATGCGTTTGGAGATGGGCGCTGACGGGGAATAAAGCCGGAGCTCATTGTGCAAATTGTCGTCCTGATCATCCTGCTCGGCATCACTTTTGCGGCCGGCTATTTCACGCGTGACCATGTCTCCCGCAAGAGGCGGGCAGAGGCACGCCGCTGGCGCGAATACGCGGAGCCGGATTGGCTTTCCGCCAACACGCCGGCCAACACCAACGAGATATCGAAGCCCAGCGCCGCCGCACCCGGCACTACGGGCGAGCTCGGCCAGATGCTGAACCGCTGGGAGAGCAGGGCCCGCGCCCGCCGCACCGGCACGGGATAGCCGCTCACAGCACTGGGTCAGCTCCCCTGACCATCTTTTGGCGTTGCAGTTGCGGGCGTTTCTCGTCTAGAAACGGTCCGCACTGAGCTGTCCGGCAACCAACCGTCAACGGTTTTGGCCGAGGATTTGTGGCTCAGAAGGGTCCGGCAATGCTGATTCGCGGCCAAATCGATGGGATTTCGGGGGAGGTGGCTCCGGCCGCCGCCGCGATCCCGGCCGCGCTGCCCACCCTCCTTCTTGGCGGGCTTCTTCTTAGCTGCCCCTGAGGGCCGGCTGGGCGCCACGCGCCTGGGCGCTCAGGGGTTGGTCGAGATCACCGGACACCTCAAGCGCCCAGACCAGTGAACGGCGCAAAGCTCAAAAGGAAATTTGCGAATGGCCACCGTGAACAAGTCCGACAAGGACCGCGTCATCATTTTCGACACCACGCTGCGCGACGGCGAGCAGTGCCCCGGCGCCACCATGACCTTCGAGGAGAAGCTGGAGGTCGCCGAGCTCTTGGACGATATGGGCGTCGACGTGATCGAGGCCGGCTTCCCGATCACCTCCGAGGGCGACTTCCAGGCGGTCAGCGAGATCGCGCGCCGCTCCAAGAACGCCGTCATTGCCGGCCTGTCCCGCGCGCATCCCGCCGACATTGATCGCTGTGCTGAAGCCGTGAAATTCGCCAAGCGCGGCCGCGTCCACACCGTGATCGCGACCTCGCCGTTGCATATGCGGGTGAAGCTGAACAAGACCCCGGAGCAGGTGATCGAGACCTCGGTCGCCATGGTCGCGCGCGCCCGCAACCAGATCGACGACGTCGAATGGTCGGCGGAAGACGGCACCCGCAGCGAGATGGACTTCCTGTGCCGGATCGTCGAGGCCGTGATCAAGGCCGGTGCGACCACGGTGAACATCCCCGACACCGTCGGCTACACGGTGCCGGAAGAATACACCCACTTCATGAAGACGCTGATCGAGCGCGTGCCGAACTCGGACAAGGCCGTGTTCTCCGTGCACTGCCATAACGACCTCGGCATGGCCGTGGCGAACTCGCTGGCCGGCATCGTCGGCGGCGCGCGCCAGGTCGAGTGCACCATCAACGGCATCGGCGAGCGCGCCGGCAACGCCGCGCTCGAAGAGATCGTGATGGCGATCAACGTGCGCAACGACAAATTCCCCTATTGGAACAAGATCGACACCACGCAGCTCACCCGCGCCTCGAAGGTGGTGTCGGCGGCGACCTCGTTCCCCGTCCAGTACAACAAGGCCATCGTCGGCCGGAACGCCTTCGCCCATGAGAGCGGCATCCACCAGGACGGCGTGCTGAAGGATGCCTCCACTTACGAGATCATGCGGCCCGAGATGGTCGGCCTGAAGCAGTCCTCGCTGGTGCTCGGCAAGCATTCCGGTCGCCACGCCTTCGTGCACAAGCTGGAGGAGATGGGCTACAAGCTCGGCCCGAACCAGCTGGAAGACGCGTTCACGCGGATGAAGGCGCTGGCCGACCGCAAGAAGGACATCTACGACGAGGACATCGAGGCGCTGGTCGACGAGGAGATGGCGGCCTCGCACGACCGCATCAAGCTGACCTCGCTGACGGTGATCGCCGGCACCCACGGCCCGCAGCGCGCGACCATGAAGCTGGACGTCGACGGCCAGATCAAGATCGAGGAGGCCGAGGGCAACGGTCCGGTCGATGCCGTGTTCAACTGCATCAAGCGGCTGGTGCCGCACGAGGCCAAGCTCGAGCTGTACCAGGTGCACGCGGTGACCGAAGGCACCGACGCGCAGGCCGAAGTCTCGGTGCGGCTGTCCCATGACGGCCGCTCGATGACGGCGCGTGCAGCCGACCCGGATACGCTGGTGGCCTCGGCCAAGGCCTATCTCGGGGCGCTCAACAAGATCGTCATGAAGCGTCAGCGCGACACGGTGACGACGGCCGCGGCGAGCTGAGGCTGCTTTGCCTCTCCCGCTTGCGGGAGAGGCCGACGCCCGAAGGCGGCGGGTGAGGGTTCTCTCCTCTGGGGGATTGTCCCATCGCGGAGACACCCTCTCCCGCAAGCGGGAGAGGGTGCACAGCGGTGCGCGCGGCATGCACCGAGAATAGCTGCCCTGCGAAGGGCCAATAGCGGCTCAATGCGCGAGCCGCTATTGATGCTCCCGGCTTTGGACAGACGCCCGCTTTGGGCAGCCCAAGAGAATAACGATAGGGAGAGACTATGCGCAGCTTCGCGATTGCCGCGTCCATCGCGGTCCTGGCACTTGGTATGAATTTTGGCCTTGCCGGCCCGGCGTCGGCGCAATCACCGATCATCATCAAGTTCAGCCACGTCGTCGCCACCGACACGCCGAAAGGCAAAGGGGCGGAGAAGTTCAAGGAGCTCGCCGAGAAGTACACCGGCGGCAAGGTCAAGGTCGAGGTCTACCCGAACTCGACGCTCTACAAGGACAAGGAAGAGCTCGAGGCGCTGCAGCTCGGCAGCGTGCAGATGCTGGCGCCGTCCAACTCGAAATTCGGCCCGCTCGGCATCCGCGAGTTCGAGGTGTTCGACCTGCCCTATATCCTTCCGGACCTGAAGACGCTGCGGAAGGTGACGGAGGGCCCGCTCGGCACCAAGCTGCTCAAGCTCCTGGACGCCAAGGGCATCACCGGACTTGCCTATTGGGATAACGGCTTCAAGCAGATGAGCGCCAACAAGAAGCTGGTGACCCCGGCCGACTATCAGGGCGTGAAATTCCGTATCCAGTCCTCGCGGGTGATTCAGGCCCAGTTCAAGGCGCTCAGCGCCCTGCCGCAGGTGATGGCGTTCTCGGAAGTCTACCAGGCACTCCAGACCGGCGTGGTCGATGGCCAGGAGAACACATGGTCGAACATCTATACCCAGAAGATGCACGAGGTGCAGAAGTACATCACCGAGACCAATCACGGCTACATCGGCTACGTCGTGATCGTGAACAAGAAGTTCTGGGACGATCTGCCGGCCGACATCCGCGACCAGCTCTCCAAGGCGATGAAGGAGGCGACCGACTTCAACAACGCGCAATCGCAAAGGGAGAACGACGACGCGCTCGCCGAGATCAAGAAGAGCGGCAAGAGCGAGATCATCAAGCTCGCGCCGGAGCAGGACGAGGCGCTGCGCAAGGCGATGGAGCCGGTCTACAAGGACGCCGCGAGCCGCGTCGGCCAGTCGCTGATCGACGAGTTCCAGAAGGAAGCCAAGAGCACCACCAACTGAGAGCACGACGAACCAGCTGACGTCGTGCACGGATAGAATATGCATGAACAGAGGGCTTCCGTGCCGGCACGGAAGCCCTTCTTGTTGCAAATCATTTCAGTGTGCATCTGAACAGGCGTTCACGGCAGTTACATCTTCGTAACAACGCGCTCCCTGTCCAAGTTGTAAGTTGCGCGTCAGCCGCTGCGCGCTCATCCTCAGGGACCCTTCCAGAGGAGGTCTGTATGAGGAAGTTCACCATCGCAGCCATCGCCGTGCTCAGCATCGCCGGCTCAGGCGCGGTCTATGCTCAATATCATCGCCCGTGGATGGAGCACGTCCGCCACATCCGCATGAACCCGGAAGATCGCGCCGCCTTCGTCGACGCGCGGATCGCCGCCGTCCATGCCGGGCTGAAGCTCAACGCCGACCAGGAGAAGCTGTGGCCGCCGGTCGAGGCTGCCGTGCGCGATTTCGCCAAGCTGCGCATCGACCGCGCCAATGCGCGGATGAATGCCGGTCCAGGTGATACGTCGCGGGATGCCGGCAAGCCAGAGGATCCGATCGCCCGCCTGCGCCAGCGCGCCGAGGACATGGGCGCCACCTCCGCGGCCCTGAAGAAGATCGCCGATGCCGCCGACCCGCTCTACAAGACGCTGGACGAGGGTCAGAAGCGGCGGCTCGCCGTGCTGACCCGCCACCGCGGCCCGTTCGGCGGCGGCGAGGACGGTCCGCGCCGCCATTTCATGGAACGCGGCATGGACCGCATGATGGAGCGCGGCATGGACCATTTCCACCGCGACCGCTTTGACCGCGACAGCGGCCCGGACCGGGACCGCGAGGGCCGGCTCTGAGCGGGGGCGGTTTCGGCGGGGGTTACGCCGGCATTAACCTTGGCGAAGCCGCTGGAATCCAGCGGTTTTTCGCTTCTCCCGACTTATGAACGAAGCCTTGGAAAACTTCCGTCCCATCGCTTGCCAGACCCGGATCGCTTTGCTAAACGACCGGCCTCGCAAGGCATTGACCGCCTTTCGGGCGCATAGCTCAGTTGGTAGAGCAGCTGACTCTTAATCAGCGGGTCCCAGGTTCGAGCCCTGGTGCGCCCACCATCTAAATCAAGACCTTAGCGGTTTTAACGAGCGCCAAGAGTGGCGCCGTTTACACCACCGTTTACGGTTTTGTTCTCGTTTCGAGCTTCAGCACCGCAGCTTCTGCAAGCTGAATGTCACGACCGAGATAGTGCGCGTCGAGAATTGCCTCGCCGTCCTTCAACGAGTGACCGGTAATGGCGGCGATCTACGGCACGCTGGCGCCTTCGATAAGGCGAACCACCGCCGTGCCGCGCAGATCATGAAACGTCAGGCCGTCGATGCCGGCAGTCCAGATCATCTTTGCGGTCCGCCACTAGAGGCGGCCGCCGCGTTCACATGGGTCGCGATGATGCCACGGTCCTTCGAACGACGTGACGCGCGCAAGCGTCGTCCAGGCATGCTCGGCCTTGCGGGGTGTCTCAGCGAACGAGCCGCGCCAGATATTGAATTCACCACGCCCGCGGCGGTCGGCCAGAGCTGCGACTTTGGCGTGAATTCGCCTTCCTGTGCCGTTCCCAAGACACCCATCGCCAACGGCTCGGTCTTGCGGCTCACGCGACACACGCCACTCAATGTTGTTGGGCGTTCCAGTCGCGCTTGATCCTTTTGGCCAGCGACCATTTGTGGACTTCGGTTGGACCATCATAGATACGGAAGGCGCGGATCTCGCGGAAAGCCTGCTCGACGATCGTTTCGGTCGAAACGCCGGTACCGCCCATAACCTGGACACATCGATCGGCGACCCGCATCAAGGCTTCTGACACGGCCACCTTCGCCATCGAACTCTCGGCCGTCCCGAGCGAGCCGGTGTCGAGCACTGCTGCGCACCAGTCGATCATCAATTCCGATTGTTTGAGGTCAATGAGATTCTCCGCCAGCATGAAACCGACGCCTTCGTGGTCGACCAGCGGTTTTCCGAACGCGTAGCGGCGGCAGGCGTAGTCGGTGGCGATCTCGTTGGCGCGGATTGCCAGACCCAGCCAACGCATACAATGCGACAAACGTGCGGGGCTGAGGCGGATCTGCGCATATTTGAAGCCATCCCCGGACGCACCGAGCATCTGGTCGGCGGATACGCGAAGATTCTCTATCTCGATCTCGGCGTGTCCGCCGGGCATCGAACTATCGATCGTATCCAGCACCCGCATCGTGCGGATCGCGGGGTTGGGGAGGTCGACGAGAAACATGCATGCGCCGTCGGTCGATTTCGCCATGATGATGCCGACCTGGGCGCCTTCAGCTCCGGTAATGAACTTCTTTCGTCCGTTGATGACCCAGTGATTGCCATCCAGCCTGCACGTGGTCTGCATCATCGATGGGTCCGATCCTGCACCGCCTTCATCCGCCGGCTCGGTCATAAAGAACGCCGAACGCGCTTTGCCCGACACTAAGGGTTCCAGGAAGCGCGCCTTCTGCTCGGCGCTTCCGACCTTGCCGAGCAGGTACATGTTGCCTTCATCGGGCGCCATGGTGTTGCACGCCAGCGGTCCGAGTGGGGAGAGCCCAGATTTGATCAGCGCCTTGGCCGTCTCGACTTGTGTGAGATGTGATCCATCCGGCAGAATGTGGGGCGTCAACACGCCAGCCTTGCGTGCCTTGGCGCGCAGTTCCTGCACCAGTTCGTCACTTGGGCCGTGAGGACCCGTTCGCGGATCCTTTTCGTAGGGGATCACGTCAGTGCGGATGAAGGCCTCGATCTTCGCGGCAATGATTTCGACTCGGTCAGGCATTGGAACGGATACTTCGGTCGACTTCCGCTGGGGCGGAATCTTGGTGGCGGGCTTTCGGTCGTCCGTGCTCTATCACAGCGCATTAAAGCGAGTGCCCCTATTGAATGCGGTGACTGGACTTGATCATATAGACAAGAGGATGTGAGAGGAGCAATAGCTGGCGGTTAGCCGGCCTCGTTGCGGACGCGACATTGCGCGGTCTCCTCAACCACGCGTTCGCATCGGCTCGCTCTTGATCACAATGCCGGCTGCATCACGGTCGAAGGTGTCCGGCGTGACTCCGTCTCTGCGCAGCAAATACTTTTCTACCTTGTTAGTCGGCGTCTTCGGCAGGTCTCCCAGGACGCGGACGTAGCGGGGCACCATGAAGTGGGCCATTCGCGGCTTGAGAAAGTGGATGAGCTCCGCTGGATCGAGCGCCTGTCCCTCGGCGAGGGAGACCGCGACGAGGACATCATCTTCGCCATGTTCGCTCGGGACGGAGACGACCGCAGCCTCCCGGATCGCAGGGTGTGCGGCCACTTCGAGCTCGACCTCGAACGAGGAAATGTTTTCGCCGCGCCGACGGATGGCATCCTTGAACCGGTCGACGAAGAAATAGTTTCCATCGCGATCGACGCGGAAAGCGTCGCCGGTGTGAAACCAGCCATTCCGCCAGGCAAGCGCAGTCGCCTCGGGGGCCTTGTTGTAACCATGATTCATGGCCCAGGGCGCGTCGGATCGAATGATCAATTCGCCGATTTCGCCCGGCGCGACCTCGCAGTCATGGGCATCGACGAGGCGAACCTCGATGCCGGCCCGCGGCTTGCCGCAGGCTGCCGCAACGGTCGGATTCGGCTCGGCTGCCAGCGGGCAGGAGACCTCCGACATGTTGAAGAGCGTGTGGGTCGTGATGCCGTAGCGCTTGCCGAAGGCGATACCTTCCTCGCTGAGCGGAATGACCGTGACGTTCTTGAGCGGGCTGCCCTTCTCCTCGCCGCTGTCGGTCCGCTTCATCAGGAAGCTCGCCATGACGCCGAGCAGGATTACCATCGTGGTGTTGGTCTTCGCGACCGTGGACCAGAATGTAGCGGTGTCGAAGCGATCGACCATGGCGATCGAGCCGCCATTGATCAGCATGGCGTAGCTCGGCGCCGTGCCGCCGACGTGGAAGAGGGGGAGGTTCACCATGAAAGTGTCGCTGGCGTCGAGATAAGGAATGCCGTCCCTGTCCGCCGAGATGCCCCGTCCCATGGCATAGAGATGCGCATAGGACGACAGCACGCCCTTCGAAGGGCCGGTCGTGCCGGACGTATAGATGATCGACTGAGTGTCCCACGGTTCGATCGGGCGCTCGGTCATTGGGGCATCCGAGGATGCCGAGTCGAGCGCGCTCGCCGGGAGAGCCTCGATCCCCTCGACCGGGGCCGGTTCGCCGCCGATCACGACGATCTTGCGCAACTCGCGCCTGTCGATGTCGCCGAGCCGCGGCAGCAGGCTGGCGTGGACGATCGCGACCGCCGCTCCCGCGTTGGTGACGACATGCTGGAGAATGCCACCGCGATAGGCGGTATTGATCGGCACGTAGACGGCGCCGATCATGTTGATGCCGAACCAGGCGCGCAGGCAGTCAGGACCATTCGGCAGCCAAACGAGGACGGTGTCTCCCTGCTTCACGCCCAGCGATTGCAGCGCGTTGCCGGTCCGTCGCGCCAAATGCAGGAGATCGCGATATTTCAGCTGGCTGCCGTCGTCGAAGGTCGCATAGACCTGATCCGGCGTCTCGCGTCCCCAACGTTCGAGCAGGTACCGCAGGACGCAATCCTCGGCGGCGGGAACCTTGTGGCTCGTCATTGAAACCTCCCTGCTTATTCGTGTCGCGGCCCGGTACCCATATGGCGCGCTGGGCGATCCAAATCTCAGTCCGGCTCGATGGCGCGCAGCCCTCGCGCGATGCGGGACAGCGTTTCGAAGCAACCGGTGATTTCCGCGGCCGACACGCCGTTGGTCCCTTGCCGGAAGAATTCCAGCGAGCGTTCGTGCAAATCTCGCCACGCCTCGATGCCGGCGGGTGTCAGGCTCACCATCCGCTTGCGGCGATCGTCCTCGGCCTCGACGCGCTCCACGAGGCCCTTCTTTTCCAGGCCCTTCAGCACGGCGTCGAGATTCTGGCGGCTCACGCCGAGATAGGTGTAGAGTTCCGAGAACAGCATGCCCTTGGGATCGCGGTATAGCGCGCCCAGCGTTGCGCCAGTCACGGCCGAGAAATTCAGAACCCGCACCGCCTGGGTCTCGTAGATGTTGGCGGCTTGAAACAGCCTGAAGAAGAGCTTGTTGTTGAGGTGGTCACGCGCGGAATTGCCGGCCGGCTGCTCTCGGCTATTCTTTGGCCCGGTCCTGGTTACCGACGGCATTCGCGCATTCCCCCTGAGATGTGTAATGATATTGACATAATATTTGGTTGTCCATAGCCTTCGGCCCCAGGTGTAGACCCGGAGCTGGGAAGGATCGACATGCCATTTGGTAAGATGCTCATCGCGAATCGCGGAGAAATCGCGCTGCGCATCGCGCGCGCGGCGTTTGAGCTCGATATCCCGGTCGTCACCGTGTTTCCTGCTGATGATGCTGGTTCCGCCCATGCGCGGACTGGCAGCGAGACGCGGGAATTGCCCGGCGTAGGGACCGCAGCCTATCTCGATATCGCGGCGATGGTCGAGGCGGCGCGGCAGACCGGTTGCGATGCGGTGCATCCCGGCTACGGATTTCTGTCAGAGAATCCGGACTTCGCGCGCGCCGTAGCGGCCGCCGGCATGACCTTCATTGGTCCGGCCGCGGAGACGCTCGAGCTGTTCGGAAACAAGGCGGAGGCGCGGCGGCATGCGCGCAAGGCCGACGTGCCCGTGCTCGAGGGATCGGCCGGACCGGTTTCGGAAGCCGAAGCGGCGGCCTACCTCGACAAGCTCGGCAGCGGGGGCGCGATCATGATCAAGGCGGTCGCCGGGGGCGGGGGCCGTGGCATGCGCGTGGTGTCGACGGCTGCCGACCTTCCCGCCGCCTGGGAGCGTTGCCGCTCCGAGGCGCAGGCAGCATTTGGCGCCGATGCACTCTATGTCGAGCGCTATTTGCCGAACGCGCGCCATATCGAAGTGCAGATCGTCGGCGACGGGCACAGCGTCGTCCACTTCGGCGAGCGCGACTGCACCATTCAGCGGCGTCACCAGAAGGTGGTCGAGATGGCGCCGTGCCGGAGCCTCGCGCCCAAAGTCCGTGAGGCGATTTGCGACGCCTCGGTGCGCATGGCCGGCAGCGCGGCGTATCGGGGCTTGGGGACCTTCGAGTTTCTGATGCCTGCGGAGGGCGGCAGTTTCGTCTTCATCGAAGCCAATCCGCGCCTCCAGGTGGAGCACACGGTGACCGAGGAGATTTACGGGATCGACCTCGTCAAGACGCAGATCCGGGTCGCCTCTGGCCTGCGGCTGCGCGACATAGGTCTCGGCAGCGCGCCTGTTGCGCGCGGCGGCGCGATCCAGTTCCGCGTCAACATGGAGAAGATGACGGCCGATGGCGGCTCGCGGCCGACCGGCGGCGTCGTGACCGGCTTCACCTTGCCGAGCGGCCCGGGAATCCGCGTCGATACGTTCGGATATGTCGGCTATCGCACGAGCCCCCGCTATGATTCCCTTCTCGCGAAGGTCATTGCCTATTCGCCGGAGGGCATGGACGACGCCATCCGGCGCGGCCGGCGGGCGCTGGAGGATTTTCGCATCGACGGCCTTGAGACCAACATTCCCGTGCTGAGGGCCCTCGCTACAAACCAGGACTTTCTGGCCGACCGCGTCTCGACGAAATTCCTGGAGCAGCACCTCGAAAGTATTCTTGCGGCCGCCGCCAGCTTTGCAAACCGGGACGACCTGCCGGCCAGGCGGGCGAGGGATGTCCGCGACGTCGATCCGCTCGGCGTGTTCGATGCGAAGGTCGCCATTCCACCATTGCAACCGGCTGCGGCGCGCGGACCGCAGGTAGCGCATGTTCCCGAGGGACTCGTCGCTGTGCCGGCGCCGCTGCAGGGCACGATCGTCGCCTGCAATGTGGCTCGGGGTGACCGGGTGCGCGCGGGACAGCAGGTGTTCGCGATCGAGTCCATGAAGATGGAGCATGTCATCGTGGCGCCGGCCGCGGGCGTGGTCGAAGACATTCTCGCCTCGCCTGGTGACACGATTTTCGAGGCCGAGCCATTGCTGCACATCGTCCCATCGGACGACGACGCTGCCGGTGTCGAGACGGCCGAGGCGATCGATCTCGATCACATTCGCGGTGATCTCGCCGAAGCGCTCGCGCGCCGCGCGGAGCGGCTCGACGAGGGACGGCCGGATGCTGTCGCACGTCGCCGCAAGACCAACCAGCGCACCGCGCGCGAGAACATCGCCGACCTCTGCGATCCCGACTCGTTCATCGAATATGGCGGCCTCGCGCTCGCCGCGCAGCGCCAGCGTCGCTCGCTGGAGGAGCTGCGCCGCATGAGTCCTGCCGACGGCTTGATCACCGGCGTTGGCGCTGTCAATGGCGAGCTTTTCGGTGACGAGCAGTCGCGCTGCGCGGTCATGGCCTACGACTACACGGTGTTCGCGGGCACGCAGGGCGTCGTCAATCACAAGAAGAAGGATCGGCTGCTGACGCTCGCTGACCGATGGTCGCTTCCCGTCGTGTTGTTTGCGGAAGGTGGCGGTGGCCGGCCCGGCGACGAATGGCCGACGCCCGCCGGACTCGAGACCACGACGTTCACGAAGCTCGGCGGTATCAACGGCAAGGTGCCACTGGTGGGCGTGGTTTCAGGGCGTTGTTTTGCGGGCAATGCCGCGCTGCTCGGCAGCTGCGACGTCATCATCGCCGACCGTACCTCGAATATCGGCATGGGTGGCCCGGCGATGATCGAGGGGGGCGGTCTCGGTGTGTTTCGCCCCGAGGACATCGGCCCCGTCGACGTCCAGGCGCCGAACGGCGTGATCGACGTGCTGGTCGAGGACGAGGCGGAGGGCGTTGCCGCTGCCAAGAAGTATCTCGGCTATTTCCAGGGGCGGACCGGTGACTGGTCATGCGCTGACCAGCGCCTGTTGCGCCACGCCGTGCCAGAAAACCGGCTGCGCGCCTACGACGTCCGGCCGATCATCGAGACGCTTGCGGATGCAGGCTCCGTGCTCGAACTGCGCCCATCCTTCGGGCGCGGCATGATCACGGCGTTCGCCCGCATCGAGGGCACCCCGGTTGGCCTGATCGCAAACGATTCACGTCACTTGGGCGGTGCGATCGATGCCGACGGCGGTGACAAGGCGGCGCGATTCATTCAGCTATGCGACGGGTTTGGCATTCCCATCGTGTCGCTCTGCGACACGCCGGGCATGATGGTGGGGCCGGAGGTCGAGAAGACCGCCCAGGTGCGGCACGTCTCGCGCGTCTTCGTGGCAGCATCCCGGGCAACGGTGCCGTACTTCACCGTCGTGCTGCGCAAGGCCTACGGGCTCGGGGCGCTGGCGATGGCCGGTGGATCGAGCCAGATGTCGTTCTTCATGGTGGCATGGCCCAGCGCCGAGTTCGGCGCCATGGGGCTCGAAGGCGCGGTGAAGCTCGCCTATCGGAAGGAGCTCGCTGCAATCGAGGATCCGGCTGCAAGAAAAGCCTGGTTCGACCAGATGGTCGCCAAGTCCTACGAGGACAACAAGGCGCTCAGCGGCGCGACCTTCCTTGAGGTCGACGATGTCATCGATCCCTGCGCGACCCGGCGCTGGATTGTCCGCGGGCTCAAGGCGTCGATGCAGCCGGGCCGCTTCAGCGAGAGACGAACGACGCGCGTCGATCTGTGGTGAACACGGGCGAGCAAGGGAGGAAACAATGACAAAAAGCGAATCCGACACACGCTACCTCCGCAGCGAAGAAGCCTATCTGGCTCACGTTCGCAGCCTGCAGGCTGCGGTCTGGCCGAGCGGCGTTCCCAAGGAGCCGGTGTTTCCTCTCGGGCGCCGGCCGTTGACGCACTACCTTCGCGAATGGGCGCGGCGGCAGCCGGACAAGGCGGCAGTGCTGTTCTACGGCCGGGCCATGAGCTACGCCGAACTCGACCGCCTCAGCGACCGCTTTGCCGCTCTCCTGAACCGTCTCGGCGCGCGCAAGGGCGACCGGGTTGCGGTGTTCCTGCCGAACTGCCCGCAGTTCTACGTTTGCTTCTTCGGCATCCTGAAGGCCGGCTGTGTCCACGTGCCGGTGAACCCGATGTTCACCCGGCCCGAGCTGGCCTACGAGATCAACGATACGCAGGCGCGCATCGTGGTCGCGCACGATCAGCTTGCCGCTCTCGTCGAGGAGGTCCGGCAAGAGTGTGGCGTCGAGCATTTGGTCGTCACCAGCTTTGGCGATGCGCTGGGTGCCGAGCCGGAAGGGCCGCTGCCGCCCGCACTGACGGCGCCGCGGGTTGCGATCGCCAATTCGATCGACCTCATGGGCGCGCTCGCAAAGGAGACCGCCGCGCCGCCGCAAGTGGATGTCGGCATCGACGATATCGCGGCCCTGAATTACACGGGCGGCACCACCGGCATGCCGAAGGGCTGCGTTCATTCGCAGTTCGACATGCTGTTTACGGGCGCCGTCATGGGGTCCGTTTCGATGACGGTCACTTCCGAAGACGTGGTCATCAATTTCTGGCCGATCTTCTGGATGGCGGGCGAGGACCTCGGCATCATCCTGCCGATGGTGACGGGCGCGACCTGCGTGTTGATGGCCCGCTGGGATGCGCAGGCCTACATGTATGCCGTGCAGCGCTATCGCGCGACGATCTCGAACATGGTCGTGGACAATGCGGTCGAGATCATGAGCCGAACCGATGCGCGCGACTTTGACCTCAGCTCGCTGCGGGAAGTGATGGTGGCGTCGTTCGTCAAGAAGCTCAATCCGGTCTTCCGCGATGGCTGGCGCAAGCTCACGGGCACGACCCTGCGCGAAGCGGCCTGGGGGATGACGGAGACGCATTCCTACGACGCCTTCAATCGCGGCTGGCAGGATGACGATCGCGATCTCAAGCAGCGTCAGATCTTCTGCGGCATTCCGGTGCCGCAGACCGATTTCAAGATTATGGAATTCGGATCGGACAGGCTGCTGCCGCTCGGCGAGGAGGGCGAGTTGTGCGTACGTACGCCCTCGCTCTTGAAGGGCTATTGGAACAAGCCGGATGCAACGGCCGAAGGCCTCGTCAACGGCTGGCTGCGGACCGGCGATATCGGAATGATCTCGGAGCAAGGCACTATCCATTTCCTCGGCCGGCGCAAGGAGATGCTGAAGGTGAAGGGCATGAGCGTCTTTCCGTCGGAGATCGAGGCCGCCCTCGGCCAGCATCCGGACGTGACAGGGAGCGGTGTGATCGGGCGGGTGGACGACACTCGCGGGCAGGTGCCGGTCGCCTTCGTTACCGTGTTGCCGGAGCGCAAGGGCACGACGACTGCCGAGGTGCTTGCTGCCTTCTGCCGGGAGCGCCTTGCGGTCTACAAGATCCCGGAGATCCGGATCGTCGACACGTTGCCGATGACGGCGACCGGCAAGGTCAAAAAGGAAGAACTCGCTCAGCTTTATGGCTGAGCGAGTTGTCAGGTTAAAAATTTCTTGACGGCGTTACTTCTTGAACGCCTTGCATTCGCTTTCGCTGACCGGGATGAAGGCTTCCGATCCCGGCATCTTCTTGACAAGCGTGATCAGGTCGGTGGCGCCGCTCATCGTTCCCGGCTTCTTCGCTTCGGCATAGTAGACGTCGCGCATCAGGCGTCCGTCCTCGCGGATACGGGCGCCCGAGGTGAAGAGATCCTCGACCGGCGTCTCCTTCATCTTCGTCAGCACCGCCGTCGTATCCGTCGTCCCGGCCGCCTTCACCGACTTCAGATAGTGCAGGACCGCGCTGTAGACGTTGGCCTGCGGATCGCTCGGCATCTTGCCGAAAGCCTTCTTGAAGCGCGCGGCGAAAGCCTTGGTCTGGTCGTTCTCGTCCCAATAATAGCTCAGGACCAGCGGCATGCCCTGCGTCGCCTCGTTGCCGAGCGCGTCGATATCGACCGTCGTCAGCGAGAACGGCACGAAGCGCTGGCCGGTGCGTTCGATGCCGAACTCGGCGGTCTGCTTGATCGCGTTGGTCATGTCGGCGCCGCCGCCGATGAAACCGATGTTCTTGGCGCCCGAGTTCTGCGCCTGCAGCAGGAACGAGCTGAAATCCGGCGTGTTGAGCGGGAAGCGCACCGCGCCGACGAACTTGCCGCCACTTTTCTCGATCATCTTCTGGGAGTCGCGCTCGATCGAGTGACCGGCCGCGTAGTCAACCGTCAGGAAGAACCAGGACGTCGGCTTGCCGTCGGAGGCACCCTTGATCGTGAGGTTAGCGACTTCGTATCCGTCATTGGCCCACTGCATGCCGTTAGGCGAGCAGGACTTACCGCTGATGTCGCGGCTCGACGCCATGGAGACGACCAGCAGCTTGTTCTTCTGCTCTGCGATGCCCTGCACGGCGAGCGCCACGCCGGAGCTGTAGATGTCGAAGATCGCATCCACGCCTTCGGTGTCGAACCAGCGCCGGGCGATGACCGAGCCGACATCCGGCTTGTGTCCGTGGTCAGCGGAGACTATCTCGATCGGCTTGCCGAGCAGGGTGCCGCCCATGTCTTCAATTGCGAGGCGAGCGGCCGCGACCGATCCCGGTCCGGTGATGGCGGAATAGACCGAGGCCTGATCGTTCAAAATGCCGATCTTGACGGGCTTGTCTTGGGCCGAAGCAGCGCTCATGCATGCGAGGGTCGCCATCAGCGCAACTGATGCGAGTGATGATCTCGTCCACGTCATTTTCTTCCTCCCGATGTTTTTGAACCGATGTTGAGGTCCAAGGTTTCACGGAGGTCCATATATGTCAATATCTTTACATGAATGCGGAGACGGAATCCCTTGACGGTATTTGATAGCGTCGGATCGATTGTCGCAGGCTGCAATCGGTGACTTGAATGCAACGCGCGCCCTGCGTTAAAGCCAGCAGACGCGCTGACGGAGTGGTCGAGCAGATCGCCGCGCAGGAGGGTGGCGCCGTCAACGAAGTTAACACGGTCGCTGTTCTGGATGTGAGACATCGAGCAATCGGGAAGCGACCTCCGCCAAGCGAGCCCAGGCTTCGGGCTGAGCGCTCGACGTCCACTGCCCGCTCCTCAGTCTTGCGCGTTTCCTAGGGTGTGGCTCACCGAAATGCCAGGAAGGCTCCCTATCTCGTTCCACATGCCGTGCGGATGGAGATGGGAAGAAAACGGCTCTGCTTCCAGTTTACAATTGGCGCAGCAGAAATTCGTAGAACTTCGGGTTGTCGGCTCGTGCGATGTTGATCCGGATGGCTCTGGCGAGTGAGCTGTTCTTGTCCAGGCAGAACAAGCTTCCGGGCGCGATGAAGATGCTTTCCTTCGCGCCGTCGCGCGCAAGTTTCATGTCGTCCACGCCTTCCGGGAGCAGCAGATAGACGTAGTAGCCAGCCTTGGCACTTGAAAAGATCCGATGGCCTGTCCGCATCAGATCGGCCTGAACCCGGCTCGCCGCCGCTTCGGTCCGTTGCCCGAGTCTCTTTAGATGCCGGTCGTAGTGGCCTTCTGCGAGCAGGCGGTGGAGCAGGCGTTCGACATGGCCCGAGCTGTTGACCGTGGTCAGCATCTTGAGCTCCGCGAGCGTCGCAATGCGATCGCTGCGGGCTGCTATGAAACCGGACCTAAGGCTCGCCGATAGTGTTTTCGAGAAAGTCCCGATGGATATGACATTGTCGAGTTGGTCGAGCGTGGCCAGCCGGTTGACCGTGCCGAGGGGGAGGTCGGCAAACGGATCGTCTTCGACGATCACGAGGTTCGATCGCGCGGCCGCGTTGAGCACTGCATGTGCCGCAGGCAGGGTGATCGAGCCGCCGGTCGGATTGTGACCGATCGACTGCGTGAAGAACAGCTTCGGGCGCTCGGTTTGTATCTTGGCCGTGAGGTCGTCGACATCGGGTCCCTCCGGCGTCCGGCGGACGCCGACGATCCGGACCTGCGCCAATGTGAGTTTTGCGAACAGCGGATAATAGCCGGGCTCGTCGACCAGCACGGTATCGCCTCGTGACAGCATCGCTCGGATCACGAGGTCCAGCGCATGGTTTGCGCCGAAGGTCAGCAGCAGTCCATCGTCCTTGACGGAAACCTGCTGCGCCTGCAGACGTGATGCGATCTGCTGTCTGAGCGGAAGGAAACCGAGCGCTGATCCATAGGCATCGGCGTCAGCCGGCAGCATCCGCCCGTTGCTGCCGAGATAGCGCTTGATCTCGGAGTGCTCGGTCCACGATGCGGGCGGCCGCCCATCGCCGACCCGGATCTCGAAGTTCTGCGAGAGCTGCGCGTTCAGCAGCGAAGCGATATCGACGGCTTCCGAGACGTGCTTTGGTCTTCCGCCGTCGTCGCCGCGATAGGTTATGACGAAGCCTGATCCCGCTTTGGCGGTGATGAGCCGATCGAGCACCAGTCGATCATAAGCTTCAACGACCGTATTCTTGGAAACCTTGAATCCTGCGGCCGCCTTTCTGATCGAGGGCAGGCGGGCCCCTTCGGGCAACGCTCCGGATAGGATCTGCGCCCGTAGCCGATTGGCCAATCCGCCGGCGAGGGTCGCTCCGCGGTCGCGTTCATTCGGCGCTCGCGCCACGCAATGTCTCCAGATGGGTACAGTATCTGACGGTCGCTCGGCGGTGTACCCATGAGGAGACAGTAACCAGATGCTGCCCGACGATTCAATGAGGAAGTCCGGGCCGGAATGCTTGCCGGAGGGCACCCGGAGTGGAAGTCGTTGGCATGGCCTGAAGGGTACAGTTGCGGACAGTATCTTGAAATTGTCTCTTTTGACCGCAATGCGATGCTGCCTAACGTCGTGCCAACCTAGAACTCTTGTTGGGAGGCGCGGCGATGGCCGGAGGACCCGAGGTGGGCAAGCGGCCCAGGCAGATCAACTCGCGATTGGAGAACCTTCGCAACCTCTCGCCCGCGCAGCGGCTGGGGCGCGTGACCGAGGCGACGTCACTTGGCGAAGTCGAGAGCAAGGCATTTAGCGCCGGCACGCTGCCGGTCGAACTCGCCAATGGCATGATAGAGAACGTCATCGGCACCTTCGAACTGCCTGTCGGCATCGCAACAAACTTCACGGTGAACGGCCGCGACTATCTGGTTCCGATGGCCATCGAGGAGCCCTCGGTCGTCGCCGCCGCCTCCTACATGGCGCGCATTGCCCGCAAATGCGGCGGCTTCCACACCTCCAGCACCGGTCCGATCATGCGCGCACAGGTGCAGGTGCTCGGCGTGACCGATGTCCACGGCGCCCGCGCGCGGGTACTGAAGGAGCGCTCGGGCATCATCGAGGCTGCCAACGCCAGGGACAAGGTGCTGATCTCGCTCGGCGGCGGCTGCCGCGACATCGAGGTTCACATCTTCGAGGAGACGCCGGTCGGCCCGATGCTCGCCGTGCATCTCATCGTCGACGTTCGCGATGCGATGGGTGCCAACACAGTCAATACGATGGCAGAGACGGTCGCGCCGATCGTCGAGCGGATTACCGGCGGCACGGTGCGCCTGCGCATCCTTTCGAACTATGCGGATCTACGCATCGCCCGCGCCATGGTATCGGTGACGCCGGAGGCGCTGAACACAGATGAATACAGCGGCGAGCGCGTCGCGCGCGGCATCGTCGAGGCGTGCGCCTTCGCGATTGTCGACCCCTACCGTGCCGCGACCCACAATAAGGGCATCATGAACGGTGTCGATCCGGTCGTCGTGGCCACCGGCAACGACTGGCGTGCGATCGAGGCGGGCGCCCATGTTTGGGCTTCACGCTCCGGCCGCTATACGTCGCTCTCCAACTGGGAAATCGATAACAAGGGCAACCTCGTCGGCACGCTGGAAATGCCGATGGCGCTCGGGCTCGTCGGCGGCGCCACCAAGACACATCCCGCCGCGCGCGCTGCGCTGAAGATCCTGAACGTGCAGAGTGCACAGGAACTGGCGGAGGTCACCGTCGCGGTCGGGCTCGCCCAGAACATGGGCGCGCTCCGCGCGCTTGCGACCGAGGGTATCCAGAAAGGGCACATGGCGCTCCACGCCAGGAACATCGCGATCGTTGCAGGGGCCGAGGGCGATGAGATCGAGAAGGTCGCGGCGGCGCTCGCCGCCGATCACGACGTGCGCGTCGATCGCGCCAGGGAGGTTTTGGAAAAGTTGCGTTCGTGAGGTGGCAATGCCTGCATGACGTGCAGGCATTTCGTCGCCTCGACCTGTGGGCTCGAAAATGTATCTTCGCTGCTCACGCCCTCTAAGCGAGATCGCGCCCCATGCCGGTGGCCGTTCGCGGAGGCTGGGAGGATGACTTGAACAAAGAAAACACGAGCGGCCTCGCCGCGCGCAGCGGCCCTCTGAAGAACGTCGTGGTTCTCGACGTCACGCGCGTCGTCGCAGGCCCGTTCTGCGCGATGCTGTTGGCCGACCTCGGCGCCACCGTGATCAAGGTCGAGCATCCTGGCGACCCGGATTACGCCAGGACGTTTCCGCCCTTTGTCGGCGATGAGCAACTCAGCGCGTTCTTCACGCAGTTCAACCGCAACAAGCAGGGGATCACGCTCAATCTCAAGTCCGATGACGGCAAGGCGCTGTTGAAAAGACTGGTGCGCAAAGCCGATGTCCTGATCGAGAATTTCCGTCCCGGCACCATGGATAAGCTGGGCCTCGGCTATGATGTGCTGCGCGCGGAAAACCCGAGACTTATCTACACCGCCATCAGCGGCTTTGGGCGCACCGGTCCAAACTCATCCAAACCCGCTTATGACAATACCGGGCAGGCGGCTGGTGGATTGTGGTCGATGAACGGCTATGCCGACATGCCTCCGGTCCGCGTCGGGACCATCATCGGTGATCTCGCCGCTTCGCTGTATGCAGCCATTGGAACACTCGCGGCGCTCCGCGAGGCCGAGACCTCGGGCAACGGTCAGGTCGTCGACGTCTCGCAGCAGGATTCGGTCCTGACGCTGACCGAGAATGCGGTGGTCCGCTATACCGCGGAAAAGGACGTGGCTTCGCCACTCGGCAACGATCATCCGTTCGTGCGGCCCTATGGGCAGTTTCCCTGCAAGGACGGCTATGTCTTCTTTGGCGGCTACACCGACAAGTTCTGGGCGATCACCTGCACGCTGTTCGGCGAGCCCGAACGTGCGAGCGATCCGGACATTGACACGATGGAGAAGCGGTTCGATCGGACCGTCGCCGAGACCAAGGTGAAGCCGCTGCTGGAACGCTGGTTCAGCCGGTACACCAAGGCCGAGCTCGAGGAGATGGCGGGCGACAAGATCCCGCTCAGCGCGATCAAGACCATCGCCGAGGTGGTCGAAGACCCTCACATCGCCGCGCGCAACATGATCGTCAACGTTCCCGTGGCGGGGAAGCTGATCGGCATGTTCGGCCAGCCGATCAAGCTGTCTGGAGGGGAGCCAACGTCGTTCGACAAGGCGCCCTTGCCCGGGGAGCATAATGCCGAGATTCTCGCACGCCTGGCGAACGTGACGCCTGACGAGCTCGTGCGTCTCAAGGCTTCGGGAGCGATTTGATGTCCATCGATTTCACCCGAGACGGCCACGTCGCCACCGTCAGGATCAATCGGCCGGACAAGCTCAACGCGCTGACACTTGCCATGTATGACGATCTCGGCCGCGCGTTCGTCGAAATCAAGGATGACGACGACATTCGCGCGGTGGTGCTGACCGGTGCTGGCGATCGGGCGTTCTGCGTTGGCGCCGATCTCACGGAATCCATCCCTGCGCTTGCGTCCGATCGCTTCGATATCTCAGAGTGGGATCCGGCGCACATCAAGGTTCCCGGCTTCTTCAAGCCGGTCGTGAGCGCCATCCGCGGCATGTGCATGGGCGGAGGCTTCGAGATCATGCTGGCAACGGACATACGCATCGCAGCGCGCGGGGCGGTGTTTCAGCTGCCTGAGCCCAAACACGGTTTCGTCCCGGCTGGCGGCACGCTGGTGCGACTCGTCAGGCAGATCGGGTACGCGCATGCGATGGAGATCATGCTGACGGCGCAGCGGTTCTCGGCGGACGACATGCTCGCCAGGGGCGTCATCAACCACGT
Source organism: Bradyrhizobium sp. CCGE-LA001 (assembly GCF_000296215.2). NCBI lineage: Bacteria > Pseudomonadati > Pseudomonadota > Alphaproteobacteria > Hyphomicrobiales > Nitrobacteraceae > Bradyrhizobium > Bradyrhizobium sp. CCGE-LA001. Next base: position 2,282,646 of record NZ_CP013949.1, read on the forward strand.
GGTCGACGCCGAAAAGGTCGAGCCGCTGGCCTACGAGCTCGCGGCAAAAATCGCCGCGCTGAGCCCCGTCGCGATCCAGACCATCAAAGAGGCGGCGCTGACGTTACAGGACTTGCCGCTGACCGAGGCATTCCGCATCGAGGCCGCGCTTGGTCAGCGTACCTTCACCAGCGAAGATGCCAAAAGAGGCCTTGCCGCGTTCGCGAGCAGGGCGGGCAACAAGTGACACCGCGCGGCCGCTCACCGGCCATGGCAACAAGAAGACTACATTGAAAGGGGTAGGGGATGGCACAATCGAAATTCTGTCTGCATTATTTGGCGAGCGCGGCGGCCAGTCTGTTGTTATGCGCGGCTCCCGCGGTGGCACAGAGCGAGAAGATTTCAGATGGCGTTGTCCGCATCGGGCTGATCGAGGACATGTCGGGGGTCTATGCCGACATTACCGGCAAGGGTGCCGTGACTGCCGCACAGATGGCAGTCGAGGAATTTGGCGGCAAGGTGCTGGGCATGCCGATCGAGATCGTTTCGGCGGATCACCAGAATAAGCCCGACATTGCCGCTAACGCCGCTCGCAAATGGTTCGATACCGAGAAGGTCGACGCAATCCTCGATGTCGCATCCTCCTCGCCCGCCTTGGCTGTCCTCGAGATTGCCAAAGAGAAGAAAAAGATCGTCACACTGAGCTCACCCGGCTCAACCCGGATCACGAACGAAGTCTGCGGGCCCTATGTCGTCCATTGGGCCTACGACACCTTCGCGATTGCCAACAGCACGGGCAAGGCGCTCGTCGGCCAGGGCTTTGACAGCTGGTACTTCGTGACGGCGGACTATGCCTTCGGCCAGGGCCTTGAAAAGGACACGGGCGAAGTCGTCACGACCTTGGGCGGCAAGGTGCTGGGCAGCACGAAGCATCCGGTCGGAACGGCAGACTTCGCCTCTGTCTTGCTGACCGCACAAGGCTCCAAGGCGAAGGTGGTCGCGCTCGCGAATGCAGGCGGCGATACCATCAACTCGATCAAGCAAGCTGCCGAGTTCGGTCTGACCTCGGGCGGCCAGAAGCTCGCCGCGCTGGCCGGCTTCATCAACGACGTTCACGGTCTCGGCCTGAAGGAAGCAAAGGGGCTAACGATCACCGAAGCGTCCTATTGGGACATGAACGATGATACGCGCAAATGGTCGAAGCGCTTCTACGCTACCATGAACGCGATGCCGAATATGCTTCAGACCGGGACTTATTCATCGGTTCTGCATTACCTCAAGGCGGTCCAGGCCGCGGGCACCGACCGGACCGAGGACGTCATGCAGAAGATGCGGGAACTGCCCATCAACGACGTCTTCTACAAAAACGGCAAGATTCGCGAGGACGGCCGCATGGTCCACGATATGTATCTGTTCGAGGTCAAGAAGCCGGAAGAGTCCAAAGCGGCATGGGACTACTACAAGCTGCTCGCCACAATCCCGGCAGATCAAGCTTTCCAGCCCCTAGCGCTGTCGCGGTGCCCGCTGATCAAAAAATAGAGCTGAGGTGACTGGAGGACCGGAGCTGTCCATCCGGCCTTATGATCGGCGGACAGCGTTGGATGATGGAGTGCGCGTGCCGGGCGACTGGTGCGCGCATTCCTGCGAGAAGCCGGCGGCCTAGCGCAGCACGACTTCCTGATCGGTCCAACGGAGATAGTGCCGCGGCGCCGCGCCCAGCTCACGCTTGAACATGGCGGCGAACGCGCTCGGGCTGTCATAACCGACGTCAAGTGCCACGCACGTCACGGGTTCGCCCGCGCCCAGGCGAGCCAAGGCTTCCAGAAGCCGTACACGCTGGCGCCAGACCGAGAAGCTCTGGCCCGTCTCGCGCCGGAACAGCCGTGTCAGCGTCCGCCGGCTGAGGCTGCATTTGTCGGCCCAATCGTCGAGAGTGAGGTCGGAGGAGGGGTCGCCGAGCACGGCCTTGCAGATCTCCGCCAGCCGGGGATCCGGAGGCACCTCCACGTGCAGCGTCACCTCCGGCATGCCTGCGATCTCGGTAAGCAGAAGCTCGAGCAGTTTGCCGTCGCGTCCATCCTGGTCGTAGGTCTGCGGCATCCGCACCGCCTCGTCCATCAAGGCTTCAACCAGCGAGGATGCGCGAATCAGGCGGCATGTCTCCGACGTCTCTCGCCGGCGATCAGGCGTGACATAGATCGTCTGGGCCTCGACTTCACCCCAGGCCCGCGACTGATGTACGACGCCGGCCGGAATCCATAGACCATGCCCGGGTGGGACCACGAAATGACCACGTTCGGTCATCATGGCCGTGACGCCCGCGATCTGCAGGATGAACTGGTCACGTCGGTGCGAATGCCGCGTGCTGGTGCTCTCGTTCGGATAGGTTGCGGTCATCGCGGCGACCGGGCGCGCGATCGTCTGAAGATGTCCTGCATAGTTTGCTGCTGCTGTCGGGCCCGCCTGTTTATTGCAGGCGCGCAATTCGCCAGTGACATCTCGCCGCGCTACGACTTTCACGTGTCGTGAACTCCCTGATAAGGTCCTTTTCGCAAGGCTCTTATGCATCTTCCAGGCCAGATATGGCCCGGTCGCGATGATTATTGTCCTCCATCAGGTAGCGCGGGACAGCGGGTTTGGCAACAATGCGCCGCCCGCGATATTCGTCCGAACTGAATGCGAGGCTTGGTCAGTCGATATGCGACACGGAGAGCTCGATGAACAGACGCGAATTCACCCAGGCGATGTTGGCCGCTGGTGCCGCCATTCCGTTCGGCATCACCCGCGCAGCCGGCCGGGCCCGCGGTGGAACGCTCAACACCATCATCCAACCCGAGCCGCCACTGCTAGTGACCGCCTTCAACCAGCAGCAGCCGACGCTGACGCTAGGCGGCAAGATCTACGAGAGCCTGCTCAAATACGGCGCCGATCTCAAGCCAATGCCCGGCATGGCGCAGTCCTGGGAGATTTCGCCTGATGGCCTGACCTATACGTTCAAGCTGTTTCCTAATATCACCTTCCACGACGGCAAGCCCATGACGTCCGAAGACGTCGTGTTCAGCTGCATGAAGGTGCTGACCGAGACCCATCCGCGCGCGCGGCAGAACTTCGCCCGCGTCGCCTCCGCCGAAGCGCCGGATCCGCTCACCGTCGTGTTCAAGTTGAAGCAGCCCTTCGCGCCGTTCCTCGGCTGCTTCGACTGCACGTCGGCGCCAATCGTACCCAAGCACATCTATGAAGGCACCGATTTCCGCAAGAATCCGCTGAACGACAAGGCAATCGGCACTGGCCCGTTCAAGCTGAAGGAATGGGTGCGCGGCTCGCACGTCCATCTGGTGCGGCACGAGGGCTATTATCTGAAGGACCAGCCCTATCTCGACGAGATCATCTATCGGATCATTCCGGACTCGGCCTCGCGCGCTCTGGCGCTTGAGAACGGCACGGTGCAACTCGTGCAATGGACAGACATCGAGTTCTTCGACGTGCAGCGCTTCAAGGCGCAGAAGAACCTCGAAGTCACCACCAAGGGCTATGAATATTTCGCGCCGCACCAGTGGCTCGAGATGAACAACCGTATCGCGCCGATGAACGACAAGCGGTTCCGCCAGGCGGTGATGCACCTGATCGATCGTGACGCGCTCGCCAAGCGCGTCTATTTCGGCAACGCCAAGGTTGCGACCGGCCCGATCTCGTCCAAGACGAAGTTCTATGACGGCAAGGTCAAGCGGTACGATTATTCGATCGATAAGGCCAAGGCGCTGCTCGACGAGATGGGGCTGAAGCCCGATGCCAGCGGCAAGCGTGCTGAGATCAAATACGTCGTGCCGCCCTACGGTGAATCTTACCAGCGCGCCGGCGAATTCTTCCGCCAGAGCTTTGCCCGTGTCGGCATTGATCTCGTCCTTGTCGGCACCGACATGGCGGGCTGGGCCGAGAAGGTGGGCAATTGGGACTATGAGATGACCCAAAACCTGCTCTATCAGCTTGGCGACCCTGCACTCGGTGTCTCTCGCACTTACGTGTCGTCGAACATCAAGAAGGGCATTCTGTTCTCGAATACGCAGGGCTACTCTAATCCCGAGGTGGACAAGCTGTTCGACGAAGCTGCGGTCACGCTCGACGAGGCCAAGCGCCAGGAACTGTATTCCAAGGTCCAGCAGATATTGGTCGAAGACGTGCCGGTCGCCTGGACGCTCGAACTCGAATATCCGATCATCTACGACAAGGCGTTCAAGAACATCGTATCGACCGGCATCGGGTCGCATGAGACCTTCGGAGCGGTCTACAAATCGTGATACGCCTCGGCAGCGCAGCGACGATTGGGCTGATGGCGCTGAATCGGATCGCCCAGCTCATCGTCGTCATTCTCCTCATCGCCACCTTCAACTTCGTTCTGGTGCGGGCTGCCCCCGGTGATCCCGCCCAGGTCATGGCCGGGCAGTCGGGCGCATCCGATCCGAAATTGCTGGAGGACCTGCGTAGGGAATACGGTCTCGACAAGCCGTACGCCGTGCAGCTCGCGAGCTATCTTGGCCGCGTGCTCACGCTTGATCTCGGCTACTCCTACCGGCAACGTCGCCCGGTGGTCGATCTCGTTCTCGAACGGTTGCCGGCGACGTTGCTGCTGACAGTCACCGCATTCTGTCTGGCGCTCCTGATCGGTACGACGCTCGGTGCACTGGCGGGGCTTGCGGCAGGCACAGTGCTCGACACGGTCTTCACCGTGCTGTCGCTGGTGCTCTATGCAACGCCGGTATTCTGGCTCGGGCTGATGCTGGTCCTCGTCTTCTCGGTAACGCTCGGCTGGTTGCCGCCGTTCGGTTACGAGACTATCAACGTCAAGCTCTCGCCGGTCGAGCGTGCGCTCGATGTCGCCAAGCATATGATCATGCCGGTAACCTCGCTGGCGGCGATCTACCTGGCCATCTACGCTCGTCTGATGCGGTCCTCGATCATCGAGGTCGCCCAGCAGGACTTCATCAAGACCGCGCGCGCCAAGGGCCTGTCCGGACCCAGCATCGTCGTCGGCCACATGCTGCGCAACGCGCTGGTGCCCGTCGTCACCGTCGCCGGCATGCAAGCGGGCGCGCTGGTCGGCGGCGCCGTTGTCATCGAGACCGTGTTCGCCTGGCCGGGGCTCGGGCGGCTCACCTTCGATGCCCTGCTGCAGCGCGACTATCCTGTGCTGCTCGGCATCTTCCTGATCCTGTCGATCGTCGTCATCGTGCTCAATCTCCTGACCGATCTGATCTACAAGCTGATCGATCCTCGCATGACCACGGGAGCGGCGTGATGGATGCGGTCCGTTCCTTCCTGCGCCATCCCTCCGGCATGGTCGGTCTCGTCGTGCTGCTCATAGTCGTGATCGTCGCGGTCGTCGCTCCGATCGTCTTTCCGGTCTCGCCCTGGGAGATGGTGAGTGCGCCCTTCACGCCGCCCGGGGAGGACGGACTTCTGCTCGGCGGCGATACGCTCGGCCGCGATGTCGCGGCGGGTGTTGCCTATGGTGCGCGCGTGTCCCTCGTGATCGGCATCGCCTCGGCGATGGCCGCCATGGTGATTGGCGTCACGATCGGCGCGATCTCCGGCTATTTCGGCGGCAAGGTTGATCTTGTCCTGATGCGGATGACCGAGCTTTTCCAGACCATCCCCGCCTTTGTGCTGGCCATTCTCCTCGTTGCGACCTTCAACCCGTCTCTGCTCACGATCATCCTGACCATCGGTGCGGTGAGCTGGCCCCCGCTGGCGCGCCTCACGCGTGCAGAATTCCTGCGCCTGCGCAAACGCGAATTCGTCGAGGCGGCGCTCTGCCAGGGCGAGGGCACCCTGCGCATCGTGCTCGGGCATATCCTGCCCAATGCGATCTCGCCGATTCTGGTCGTGACGTCGCTGACGGTCGCCACCGCCATCTTGTTGGAGAGCGCGCTGTCGTTCATGGGCCTTGGCGACCCGAACCTGATGTCCTGGGGGTTCATGATCGGTGCGGGGCGCACCGTCATTCGCAATGCCTGGTGGATGAGCGTGTTTCCCGGGCTTGCCATCCTCATCACGGTGCTCGCAATCAACCTGTTCGGCGAAGGCCTCTCCGATGTCCTCAATCCCCGTGTTTCGAGGCGCCGGTCATGAGGGGCACCGTGCAAGCCATGGCTCCCGCGCTCTCGGTGCAGGATCTCTCGATCGCGCTCCCCGAGGGCGGCGATCGTCCCTTCGCAGTCGAGAATGTTTCGTTCGAGGTGAGACCGAACGAGATCGTCTGCCTCGTCGGCGAGTCCGGTTCGGGCAAGTCGATGATCGCGCATGCGCTGTTGTCGCTGCTGCCAACGAGAGTCACCTTCGCCTCAGGCACGGTGACAGTTGCAGGACAGAACCCGGTCGAGCTGGATCGGCAGGCGCTGCGTCGCCTGCGCGGCGGCGACGCTGCGATGATCTTTCAAGAGCCGCTGTCCTCATTGAACCCGCTCAAGCGCGTCGGCAAGCAGATCGAGGAGATGATCCTCACGCATCAGAAGCCGACGCCGTCAGCAAACGACGTATACGAGCGCGTGCAGCAGCTTCTGACGCAGGTGGGACTGCCCAATCCAAGGCTGCTTGAAAAGAGCTATCCCTTCGAGCTGTCCGGCGGCCAGCGCCAGCGGGTTATGATCGCGATGGCGATGGCCAACCGGCCGGCGCTGCTGATCGCGGACGAGCCGACCACTGCGCTCGACGTCACAACCCAGCGTCAGATCCTGGGTCTGATCGACGAACTTAGGCGCGACCGCGGTATGGGCGTGCTGCTCATCACCCATGATTTCGGCGTCGTCGCCGACGTCGCAGATCGTGTTGTGGTGCTGCGTCATGGCAAGGTGGTGGAGCAGGGGACGGTCGAGGAAGTTCTGAGCCATCCTACGGCCGACTATACGCGAGAATTGATCGACGCGGTGCCGAAGGCTCGCCTCGACCAAATCAGCCGGAAGGCCGTTCATCCGGAGCCTCTGCTTGAGGTGATCGGGCTTCAGAAGACGTTCCGGGTCAAGCGCGGTTTCCTTCAGCCACCACGCGAGGTCGTCGCGGCCGACGGCATTTCGTTGACGCTCCATCAAGGCGAGACGCTCGCCGTGGTCGGCGAGTCGGGTTCGGGCAAGTCCACCCTCGGCCGAATGATCCTGCGGCTGACCGAGCCTGACGACGGAGTCATTCGGTTCAACGGTCAGGATCTGCGCCAGCTTCGTGGCGAGGCGCTCCGCCAGGCGCGCAAGCAGCTTCAGATCGTGTTCCAAGATCCCTTCGCCAGCCTCGATCCGCGACAGAGGATCGGCGACGCAATCGCCCGCGGCCCAATGGCCTTTGGCACGTCGCGCGCTGAAGCCATGCGGCAGGCCGAGAAGCTGCTCATGCGAGTCGGCCTCAACGCCGTTGCCGCCGATCGCTACCCTCACGAATTCTCCGGCGGCCAACGCCAGCGCATATGCATCGCTCGGGCATTGGCGTTGAGGCCGCGCGTGCTGATTGCCGACGAGGCTGTATCGGCCCTCGACGTCTCCGTGCAGGCGCAGGTGTTGGCGCTGCTTGCCGAACTGCGACAAGAGATGAAGCTCGCCATGGTCTTCATCACACACGATTTGCGCATCGCCGCCGAGATCGCCGACCGCGTCATCGTGCTCCAGAAGGGCCGCATCGTGGAGGAGGGGGCAACTGCCGACGTCTTCACCGCGCCTCAAGCGGCCTATACCCGCGACCTGCTGGATGCAATCCCGGGCCGCAAGTTCTTCAACCAGCCGGGTTTCGCCAGCGCGACCGGCGATATTCCGACAGCAAGGATGAGTTCATGACCGACGTTTCCCTTCCAGCCGCGGCGCGCGAACGCATCGAGGCCGCCGTGGATGCCGCCTTCGACAAGCAGATCGACACCACAATCGCGTTCACCGCGATTCCGAGTACCCGTGCCGCCGAAGCGCCTTGTCAGGACATGTTCGCAAAGCTGCTGCGCGATCGCGGCTATGAGGTCGACGATTGGGTCATCAATCAGGACGATCTCAAGACACTGCCGGGTTACGGACCCGTTGAGACCGATTTCTCGCGTGCGCGCTCCGTCGTCGGCACTTACCGGCCGGCGAAGGAGGAGGGCCGTTCCCTGATTCTACAGGGCCATTGCGACGTCGTGCCGGCAGGTCCTCTTGACATGTGGGAGCGGCCGCCGTTTGCGCCCGTGGTCGAAGACGGCTGGCTATATGGCCGCGGCGCCGGCGACATGAAGTCAGGCACCATCTCGGCACTCTACGCTCTCGATGCGATCAAGGCGGCGGGCTACAGGCCCAAGGGTCGCATTCACCTCCAGTCGGTAATCGAAGAGGAAAGCACCGGCCTCGGGGCGCTTTCAACCCTTCAGCGCGGCTACCGCGCCGATGCCTGCATCCTGCCCGAGCCAACCGACGAAAAGCTGATGCGTGCCCAGGTCGGCGTGATCTGGTTCCGACTGAAAGTGCGGGGAATACCCGTCCATGTCGCACGCGCCGGCACCGGATCGAATGCGATCAAGGCTGCCATTCATCTGATCCAGAAGCTCGAAGGTCTCGAAGCCGAATGGAACGAGCGCGCCAAGACGCACCCTTCCTTCAAGTCGGTCGATCACCCGCTCAACTTCAATCCCGGCATCATCAAGGGCGGGGACTGGGCCTCCAGCGTTCCCGCCTGGTGTGACGTTGATTGCCGCATCGGCGTTCTGCCCGGTTGGAAGATTGCCGACGCTCAGGCCGAGATCGTGGATTTTGTCAGCAAGGCGGCGCGCTCGCATCCTTTCCTTGCCAACAACCCGCCGGAGATCGTCTGGTCCGGGTTCCTGTCGCCGGGCTATGAAGCAACCGAGATCCGGGAGAGCGAAGCCGTTCTGTCTCCAATCTACGAGCATGTATTTGGTCGCAAGCTCACTGATTTTTCGTCCACCGCGCTGACCGACGCACGATTCTATGGCCTCGATTTCGGAGTTCCGGCATTCTGCTTCGGTGCGAAAATGGAGGGCGCACATGGCTTCAACGAGCGCGTCGATCTTGCGTCGGTGAAGAGGGTCACCAAGACGCTCGCGCTGTTCGTCGCGAGCTGGTGCGGAATCGAGGCGAAATAGCCAGAGCATGATCGGGGAAGGTGTGCAGCATCCCTCCGAAGATCATGCTCGAGCAGAATTTAGGCAAGCTCGCCAAACAGGGAGGTTCGCAATGGACAACCAGGGTGCAGGCGGCAGGCCGCCAATCAGGTCCCAAGAGGATCTGCGCGCGCATTTCGGGCAGGTGAACCTGATCGCCGAGAAGAAGGTTCTCCATCATCTAGACAAGTTCTGCCGTGATTTCATCGCGCTGTCTCCCTTCCTCGTCCTCGCGACGAGCGACGGCAATGGCCACGCCGATGCAAGCCCTCGCGGCGACGCGCCGGGCTTCGTCGCCGTGCTCGACGACAAGACGCTGCTGATTCCCGACCGGCGCGGCAATAACCGCGTGGACACGTTTGGCAACATCATTGCCTCGCCCGGCATCGGCCTGATCTTCATGGTGCCCGGAATCAACGAGACCCTGCGCGTCAACGGCCGGGCGGAGATCTCGCAGGATGCCGAGCTGTTGGCGCCGCTCGCGATGCAGAACGTCGTCCCGATCATCGGGCTTAAGATCCATGTCGAGGAGACCTACTTCCACTGCGGCAAGGCGCTCATGCGCTCGAATCTGTGGAGCCCGGCGGCACAGGTTGAGCGCACCAGCTTCCCGACACTCGGCCGGATCATCGCCGAGCAGACTGCCGCCATCGAGACAGAAGTTGCCGAGAAGACGCTGGAAGAAGGGTATCGTACGAGGCTCTACTAAACGACAGGTTCGGCATTGCCATGCCGAGGGGCTACCGACACTGCTGCGGACAACTGGCCGGCGAAATCAAGGCGTACGTCGCGGTGGTGTGAAGGAAGAGAATCGCCCCTCATTGTGGGGCGCCGCGTGACTACCCCTGGAATGATTGTCGATCCTGTCGGAAGCGGTCATTCTGCGTGGATCGATGAACTTTATGGTCAGTCGACCGCTCAGCGGCTTCTCGAGCTACTGTGTGATTGATAGCGCCGACACGCTCACCCGGCTCATTGCGGCGAAATTCCCGCCGCCTTGATGATCTTTCCCCATTTGGCAGTCTCCGCCTCCAGAAAGGCTTGGAGTGCCTCCGGCGTCGCGCGCTCGGGTTCGACCGGCGACATGCTGAGTTCGGCAAAGCGGCTGACCAGCGCGGGATCCTTCAGCGCCGTCTGCAACGCGCTGACGAGTTGGCCGACCACGGGCTTTGGTGTGCCGCGCGGCGCGTAGAGACCGTACCAGGTCGTCACGTCGAATGCCGGAACGCCGGCCTCGGCGGAGGTCGGCACGTCCGGGAGAGTCGCAACCCGCTTCTTGCTGGTGATCGCGTAGCCCTTGATCGTGTTCGATTGAATGTAAGGGGTCGGGCCAGTGGCGGGATCGCAATAGACGTCGATGTGGCCGGCGATCACGTCGTTCAACGCAGGTCCGCCGCCCTTGTAATAGATCGGCGTCAGCTTGGTGTCGGTGGTGCTCATGAACATCAGGCCGCAGAGCTGTGAGGCCGAGCCGAGACCGACATTGCCGAAGGTGATCTTGTCACCGGCATTGCGAACGGTCGTAACCAGATCGCTGAGATCCTTGGCCGGAAAGTTCGGCCGCGCTACCAGGATCATCGGCACGTCGGTGACGAGTCCGATCGGAGCGAAGTCACCGAGGGGATCAAACGGCAGCTTGGCGTAGAGGGCAGGGGCCGTGGCCTGGCCGACATGCATCAGCAGAAGCGTGTAGCCATCAGGGGCCGCCTTGGCGACGCGGTTGGTGCCGAGCGTGCCGCCGGCGCCGACCACATTCTCGATCACGATGGACTGTTTCAGCGTGGCGCTCATGGCGCTGCCGAGGATCCGTGCGATCACGTCGCCGGGGCCGCCGGCAGAGAAGGGCACGATCAAAGTGACCGGACGGGAGGGGTAGTCGTCCGCGATAGCCGCCCCGCAGGGAGTTAGCAAGACAAGCAGGATCAGCGATCGTACGAGATACGGCATCGAACACTCCCTGGCGGCATTTTTCTAGTCGTCGGACGGCGCCGCCTCCTTGGCCGCCGACGATTTTTCGATCATGTCGAGCGCGGCCACCGCAGCCGCATTGATATGGTCCACGCAGCAGCGCTCGGCGAGGTCCGCATCGCCGCTCTGGATTGCGCGCCAGATGGCGGTGACCTCGCGCAAGCTCTTGTTGATCCGCTTCGGTTGCGACATCGAGGTGATCCGCAGCAGCTGGATGCGGTCGTGCAGCGGCTTCAGCGCGCGTTCGATGAAGGCGTTGCGGCAGCCGCCGATGAGCGCGGCGTAAAACTCGGTCTTGGCTTCGAGGCAGCCGACGAGGTCCTGCTTGGCCGCGGCCGCCTTCAGTCGCGTCAGGGCCTCCCCGATCCGGCGAGCCACGTCCGGATCGTGAAGCCTCGCGCATTCGCGGCCGGCGAAGCCTTCGAGCACCGCGCGTGCCGCATAGAGCTGCCGGGCCTCCTCGAGGCTGATCGTGGAAACCACGGGGCCGCGATGGGGGACGGTATTGACCAGCCCGTCGGCCTCCAGCGCGCGCAGCGCTTCCCGGATCGAGGGCCGGCTGACGCCCATCATCTCGCAGAGCTCACGTTCGACCAGACGCTGGCCCGGCTTCAGCGTCCCGGACATGATCGCCTCGCGCAGCTTTTGCGCCACCATCGCCCGGACGGTCGGGACGTCCTCGATGCGGAGTGTCGACTGCAAATCGCTACGTCTTTCCATGTCCAGACCCTGGTTCGGGAAAAGTTAGTACCGGTTTACAGGCAGAATCATCATTTCGGCAATTTGAACATGGGCGGGCTGGTCCAGGGCGAACACGATCGAGCGGGCAATATCGGCCGGCTCGAGCGCCATTCTGAACTGGTCGAAATAGTCCTTTTCCTTCTGCTTGTCGCCGCGGTAGCGGGTCAGAATGATGTTGGTCCGGGTGAGGCCGGGCTGAAGCTCGGTGACCCGAATCGCGGTTTCGGCAAGCTCACCCCTGAGGGTCTCGGTGAACATGTGCACGCCGGCCTTGCTGGTGCTGTAGGCCGCCATATCAGGCACGATCCGGACGGCGTTGATCGAGCTGATGTTGACGATATGGCCGGCGTTGCGCTGGACCATATCCGGCAGAATAGCGCGCGTGATGCGCATCAGCCCGATCAGGTTGGTCTGGATGATGTTGGACCAATCGTCGGCAGACCCGGCGTCGAAGCGCGTCCGGCCGCCGATGTCGTGTCCGGCATTGTTGATGAGGACATCGACCGGTTTGAAATGACCGGGAATGGCATCCGGCAGACCATCCACGGCCTTGGGATCGCTGACGTCCAGCTGGATCGGAAACACCTTGTTGCCGCACGGGGCGGCGAGCTCCTGCAGCGCCTCGGCGTCGCGATCGACCAGCACGACGCGGCGGCCGCTGTCCAGCAGCGCCTTGGTGATGGCCCGCCCCATGCCGCCGGCAGCGCCGGTCAGGACGACGGTCTGGCCCGATTGTTCAGTCATCGCAGCACTCCACTCCAATTGTTGTCATGCGACCGACCAGCCGCCGTCGATCGGCAGGCTGGCTCCGGTGATATCGTTCGCGGCGGGACCACAGAGAAAGACGACCATGGCCGCGACGGCGTCCATTCCGACGAAGCGCTGCGTCGGCTGGCGCTCGCCGAGATACTCGCGGGTGACGTCGTCGACCTCGCGACCGCTGTTCGTTGCCATCGTCGCGATCTTGTTCAGGATTGCCGGCGTCGGCAGCGTGCCGGGGCACAGAGTGTTGCAGGTGATGCCGCTGCGGGCGGTTTCGATGGCCACCGCGCGGGTCAAGCCGAGAATCGCCGTCTTGGTGGTGACGTAATCGATGCGGTCCTCGACCGCGCGGCTCGAATAGATCGAGCCCATGTTGATGATCCGGCCCCAGCCACGCTGCTTCATGGCAGGCAAGGCAAGGCGGATCAGGTGGAACGGCGCTGACAAGTTCACGGCGAGCGCCTGATCCCAGCGATCGGGTGGAAACTGTTCGATGGCCGAGAAATGCCTGACAACCGCGTTGTTGACGAGAATATCGATGGCGCCGCAGCGGTCGAGCAGGTCGGCCATCATGGTCTCGATGGCGTCGCGCCGGGCCAGGTCGGCCGCGGCGGGGATGACCTCGACGCCGAAGCGGGTGCGGAGATCGTCCGCGGCCTGCTTCGGCGCAACGAGATCATGAAGGACAATATTCGCCCCCGTGCCGGCCAAGCCCTCGGCCACGGCGAGGCCAAGGCCTGCCGTCGCACCGGTCACGAGCGCCCATTTGTCCTTCATCGCAGCCGCGCTCCGTCACTTCTTATCGAGCTCGGCGAAGACTTCCTTCGCGTTCCGGAACGCGTCCACGCCGGCCGGCACACCGCAATAGATCGCGACCTGCATGAAGACCTCGCGGATCTCCTCGCGGGTTGCGCCGTTGGCGAGCGCGCCGCGGACGTGGGTCTTCAGCTCGTGCGGTCGGTTGAGCGCGCAGAGCATCGCAAGATTGAGGAAGCTGCGAGTCTTCCGCGTTAGGCCTTCGCGCCCCCAGACGTAGCCCCAGCAATACTCCGTGGTGAGATCCTGCATGGGCCGGTTGAAGTCGTCCGCGGATGCGATCGCCTTGTCGACGAACTCGTTGCCGAGCACGCTTTTGCGGATTTCGAGACCGCGGTCGTAGGTCGCCTTGTCCATTCTGTTCTCCGTTTCTCTTTGGGGCGGTTCAGCTCTCAGCTCAGCTCTCACCTTAGCTCTTGGGCCAGAACGGCTTTGCCAGCGCGAGCTCGGGCGGGAACACCGTCACCGGTACGCCGGATTGCCACTGCACGATGGTCATCCCGGCGCCGACGCGGCGGCCCTTCTCGTCGAATTTGATCTCGCCGAGCGGGTAATACTTCGAAGGGCCTGCATCCATCGTGCGCAGGGCTTCGCCGACGGCGACCCGGTCGGCCTTGCCGGCCTTCTCCAGCGCGTCCTTGATCACCCACATGTCGCCATAGGTGGAGATCGCGTTCTGCGTCATCCACGGCTCCTTGTAGCGCGTCTTCAATTCCGCGATCAGCGCCTCGTGGCCCTTGGCGCCCCAGCTCGCAACGCAGGTCAGGACCCCCTGGAGCAGTTCGGGGCTCACGGTCTGCAGCATGTCCGGCTCGGCGATGGCGATGCCGAATGAGATCGTCGGAATCTTGCCTTGGCCGAGACCGAACTCGTTCATCTTCTCGAGCAGGAGCTTGGCATCGGAGATAACAGTCGGCAGGAAGAAGAGCAGATCGGGTTTCGCCGAGCGAATCTTCTGCACCAGCGATGTCGCATCCGCCAGCGGGGGCGTGAATGTCTCGTCGACGATCAGCTGCAGCTGGTTCTCGGCCAGCAGGCCCTCGCGCATCGATTTCGCCGAGGCGATCGACGCGGCCGTGTTGTCGGTGAGGATCGCGACCGTCTTCGGCCGTTTGCCCGACGCCGTTTCCGCCAGCTTGATAATCTGCGGCAAGGCCTGACGGGCCTGCGAGCCTGCCGTCGCCGAGGTCTGGAACACGTATTTGAAGCCGCGATCGGTGATCAGGTCAGAGTAGGAGAGGGTGAGGACGGGCAGGTTGGCGCGCTCGGTGACCTCGGTCACCGCGAGCGTGAACGACGACAGATAGGCGCCGCTGGCAGCGACCAGATCGCTCTCCTGCGCGACCATGCGCTGGGCCGCGTTCTTGGCCTTCTCGGTGGAGTCGCCGGAATCGAGCACCACGAGCTTCAGCTTGGCGCCGCCAAGCGCCTTGATGCCACCTTGCGCGTTGATGTGTTCGACCGCCATCTCGGCGCCGTGACGCATCACCGTACCCGGGCGGGCGTACATGCCGGAGATCGGCACTAGGAGGCCGACCCTCACTTCCGCAGGTTGCTGGGCCCAGGCGCGAGATGCGATCAGCGTGCTGGACGCGCCGGCAAGCAGCGTTCGTCGACTTAGCGTGAATTTACTCATGACAAATCCTCCTCCCTGAAAAATTGCGCGATGCTATTTCTTCGGCCAGAACGGCTGTGCCTGCGCGAGTTCGGGCGGATAGACGGTGACCGGCACGCCCGATTGCCATTGCACGATGACGACGCCGGCGCCGATCCTGCGGCCCTTCTCGTCGAACTTGAGCTGGCCGCCCGGATAATATTTCGACGGGCCGGCATCCATGGTGCGGAAGGCCTGCGCGACCGCATTGCGGTCGGCCTTGCCGGCCTTTTCCAGGGCTTCCTTCATCAGCCACATGTCGCCGTAGGTCGAGATGACGTTCTGCGTCATCCAAGGCTCCTTGTATTTGGCCTTGAGCTCGGCGATCAGCGCCTCGTGGCCCTTCGAGCCCCAATTGGCGACGATGGTCATGATGCCCTGCACGGTCTCCGGGCTGACGCTCTGGAGCATGTCCGGCTCGGCGATAGTGATGCTGAAGGACACGGTCGGGATCTTGCCCTGGCCGAGGCCGAACTCGCTGATCTTCTCCAGCCCGAGCTTGGCGTCCGACACCGCGTTCGGCATGAACAACAGCAGATCTGGCTTAGCCGAGCGAACCTTCTGGATCAGCGGCGTCGCATCCGACAGCGGCGGGGTCCAGACCTCCTCCACGGCGAGCTGGAGGCCTTCCTGCGCGAACAGTCTTTCCTTCAGCGCCTTCGCGGTGGCAACCGAAGTCGCGGTGTTGTCCATCAGCATCGCGACGGTCTTCGGCTTTTTGCCGGAGGCGTTCTCGGCGAGCTTCATCAGAGTCGGCAGGCCGAGCTCGGACTGGCGGCTTGCGGTCGCGGCGGTCTGGAAGATGTATTTGAAGCCGCGATCGGTCAGAAGGTCCGAATAGGACAGCGTCAGCACCGGCAGCTCGGCACGCTCGGTCACCTCGGTGACCGCAAGCGTGAAGGACGACAGGTAGGAGCCGGTCGCGGCGACCAGGTCTGGCTCCTGCGCCACCATGCGCTGCGCCGCGTTCTTGGCCTTCTCGGTGGTGTCGCCGCAGTCGATCACGACCAGTTTCAGCTTGGCGCCGCCGAGCGCCTTGATGCCGCCCTGCGCATTGATGTGCTCGATGCCCATCTCGGCGCCCATCTTCATCACCTGACCGGGGCGGGTATAGATGCCCGACAGCGGCACGATCAGCCCGACCTTGATCTCGGCCGGTGTCTGCGCGCGTGCAACGCCGGCAAGCCCCACGGCGGCAGCGCCGGACAGCACGGTTCGGCGCGTGAGTCCCTTCGATGTCTTTTTCATTGTTTTCTCTCCCTAGTCATTTGTTCTTGTCGTCACATGCCAAGATAGGCCTTGCGCACGCGATCGTCGGCGCGCAGCGTGTCGTTGTTGCCCTCGAGCACGACGCGCCCGGCTTCGAGGACGTAGCCATGATCCGCCGATTCCAGCGCTTCGGCGACGCGCTGCTCAACCAGCAGCATGGTCAGGCCGGATTGACGGCGGATCTCGATCAGGCGCTCGAAGATGAAGTCGGCGGTCGAAGGCGCCAGGCCCATCGAGGGCTCGTCGAGCATCAACAGCTTCGGCGAGGAGGCGAGGCCGCGGCCGATCGCGAGCATCTGCTGCTGGCCACCGGACATCGTGCCCGCGAACTGGTTGCGGCGTTCCTTCAGCACCGGCAGCCACTCGAAGATACGCTCGATGTTGCTCTGCCAGTCGCGCCGGCCGCTCTCGGTCATCGCGCCCATTTCCAGGTTCTCCATCACGGTGAGAGACGGGAAGACCTGTCGGCCCTCGGGAACGTGGGCGATGCCGAGATGGGGGCGCTGCGGCGGCGGCACGGCGAGCAGATCGACGCCGTCGAAGGTGATGGCCCCGCCGCTCGGCTTGACGATGCCGGAGATCGTCTTGAAAAGCGTGGTCTTGCCGGCGCCGTTTGGCCCGACGATCGCGACAAACTCGCCGGCGCCGACATTGATTGAGATGTCGTTCAGGACGGGTTTGGCGGAATAGCCCGCGCTCAATCCCTCAATTCGCAGCATGGCCCACCCATTTCTTGCCGAGATAGGCCTCGATCACGCGATTGTCGCGCGTTACCACTTCCGGCAGGCCTTCCGTGATGACGGCGCCGTGGTCGAGCACGACAAACCTGTCGACCAGGCGGACCATCGCCTGCATCGTGTGCTCGATGATCGCGATGGTCGTGCCGTCGCGCGCGAGCTGCTGGATTACTGCGACGACCTCGTCGGCCTCGCCGTGGCCGAGGCCCGCGAGCGTCTCGTCGAGCAGCAGGATGCGCGGCTGGCCGGCAATCGCGCGGGCCAGCTCCATCAGCCGCAGCTCCTTCGTCGAAAGCTCGCCGGCCACGCGGTCGGCAACCGCAGAGAGACCGACGCGGGCGACCGCGTCGGCAGCGAGCTTGCGTGCCTCCTCGTCGGACCGCGCCCGCACATAGGCGCCGACCACGACATTGTCGAGGATCGACATGCGCAGGAACGGCCGCATCACCTGGAAGGTGCGGCCAATGCCGGCCTCGCAGATCACGTGCGGCCGTTGACCGGACATGTTGCGACCGCCGATCAAGACTTCGCCCTCGCTCGGCTTCAGGAAGCCGTTGAGGAGATTAAACAGCGTCGTCTTGCCGGCGCCATTGGGCCCAATGATGCCGAGGATCTCGTTCTGGTGCAGCTTGAAGCTGACATTCTGCACCGCCTTGAGACCGCCGAACGAACGCGAGAGGTTCTTGACCTCGAGCATGACCTCGCCGGTGGCCGCACGCTGCCGCGAAGCGGGCTTCAGCGCGGTGACGTTGGCGATCGCTGTTTCGGGGACGTCAGCCGCAGCCGACTTCGGCGCCATCCGCTTGCGCAACAGATCGCGCAGCTTCCAGAACAGGCCCTCCGGCGCCAGCAGGATGACGCAAACGATGGCGAAGCCGAAGATGACGCCCTGGATGCCGGGGAAGCGGTCGCCGGCCTCGGCATGCAGGACCTCGGCGAGCGGAATCAGGATCACCGAGCCGATCACCGGGCCCCAGACTGTGCCGACGCCGCCGAACATGGCGACGGTCAGTGCCTGGGCCGACACCAGCATGCCGAACACCGATTGCGGCGTCACGACCAGCAGCACCTGGGCGTAGAAACCGCCGATCGCTGCGGCGATGGCGCCGCTCAGCGTGATCGCGCGCAGCTTCCACGCGAGCGTGTTGATGCCGGCCGCCTCGGCCGCGGCCTCGTTCTGCTTGATCGCGAGCAGCGCCATGCCGAAGCGGGAACGCTCGATCACTTGCGTCAGCACGATGGTCGCCAGCATGATCGCGAGCCCCAGCAGCGTGTAGATGTGCGGGTCGGAGAACTGCATGTAGGCGATCGGCGCATTGCGCTTGATCGGAAGCGTCACCTCCTGGAAGCCGAGCCACTCGAACACGTAGAGGATGGCGAGCGGGTAGGCGAGCATCGCCAGGGCGAAGTAATGGCCCTGGAGGCGGAAGGTCGGAAACCCGATCAACAGCCCGGCGATGCCGCCGAGCACCGCGGCGACAGGGATCAGCAGCCAGGGGGAGATGTCGAAGTAGATCTGGCCGAGCGCGGTCGCATAGGCGCCGATACCGAAGAACGCGGCGTGGCCGAAGGAGATCAATCCGGTGTAGCCGCTGAGCAGGTTCCAGGACAGGCCGAACACCGCCCACACCGGCACCAGCGTCAGGATCAGCTGGTAATAGGAGTTGGTGACGCCGAGCGAGAGCGCAGCGTAGGCGAGGGTGAAGAGCAGGGGAGGCAGAAAGGAGCGCATCCGGAGCATGTCACGTCCTCTCCACCATCCGCCCGAAGAAGCCTTGCGGACGGAAGAAGATGATGAGGAGGAAGACGGCGAAGATTGCGGCGTTCTGCAACTGGGTCGGCAGGATCAGCGTCGACATCTGCTGCACGAGGCCGATGGTCATGCCGCCCCAGAACGCGCCGATGATGCTGCCCATGCCGCCGAGCACGACCCCCGCATACATGACGATGACGTATTCGAGGCCGACGAACGGGTGGAACGGATAGTTGGTGGCAAGCAGGCCGCCGGCGATCGCCGTGATGCCGCAGCCGAGCGCGAAGGCAGTGCGGTGCGCCCGGTCGACGTCGATACCCATATAGGTCGCGGCGGTCGGATTGTCGGCAGCCGCCCGGAGCGACTTTCCGATCCGCGTCCGCGTGATCAGCAGCGAGAGCAGGATCATCATGATCAGCGAAACGATCATGTCGATGCTGCGCGCCTTGTTGAGGAAGATGCTCATGTCGAAGAAGGGACCGAGCTCCCAGGCCGAGCTCGACAGCGGTGTGCGGATCGAGGCGAGCACCGAGCCGAACACGAGGAGGCCGCCGTTCTGGAGGATCAGCGCGATACCGAGCGTGAGGATGAGCTGCGCGTAGTGGCCTTCGCCTTCCAGCGAGGCGGTGCGCGTCCCGGAGACGTGCGAGATCAGTGCCCGGTGGACGAAGTAGCCGAATACAGCGAGCACGGGGCCGGCCAGCAGGATAGCGACGAACGGTCCGACGGCATTGCCAAAGAACGATTGAACGCCGGCGGCGGTGAATAGATAGAAGGCGGTGTACATGCCGAGCATCATGAAATCGCCATGGGCGAAGTTGATGACGCGCATGACGCCGAAGATCAGGCCGAGCCCGACACACATCAGGCCGTAGACGGCGCCGATCAGAAGGCCCGCGGCGAGCGCTTGCAGAAATCCTTCCATCAGCTTCGCCTCCGCGCGGCTGACGAACCTAAGCGGGTCTCGAAATCGACCATGTTTCCCCCGTACTCTCCGGCACTTCTTATGATGCCGATCGTAAAACCCGTTCCGCCGTATCCAGGCGGCATTGCGCTGCGATGTCGCCGGCATTGCCGAGCCGTTCGCTGCTCTCGATGAGTTGCTCGAGCCGGTGCGCGCGGTCATCGCCGAGAATGCGGCTGGCGGCAGCGCAGAAGCGCGCGCGAATATCTGAAGGCGTTGCGGCAATGACGTCGGGCAAAGCGTGCCGAACCGTGCGGCCGTCGCGCAGATGGACGGTCACCTCCGCACCCTGCTTGGCGGGGAAGGCGGCGGTGTAGCCGGCATCGACCTCGAGGTCCGTGACCGAAACCAGGCGGATGATGTCGGCATTGCCGAGCTCGGCGTAGTTCTCTTCCTCAATCTCACCCCGCGCCAGCGTCGCCGCGACGCTGAAGGGAATGCTCATCTTGGCCTGGAGCGCATTGCGGTAGGGCCCCATGGAATCGCAGCCGGGATAGCGAACCGCAGCATCGGGAGCGCGAATGACGACGCGGTCGATCTCATCGGTGCCGGCGAGCTCGTGTGAGACGCGGAGCGCGGCCTGGGCGGCGGTCTGCGCGAAATTGCAGGCCGGGACCGGCTTGTTGTAGACCGCCATGATCTCGCACTCGCCGCCAGGGAAGATCGCGATGCTGTCGGGCGCAGCCTGGCGGCGATAGGCGGCAAACAGACCGGCCTCGCCTTCGAGGATGGTTTCGGAGCCAAAGGCGCCGGCTGCGGCCAGCCCGATCGCCTTGATCGCGTTGCTGGCGGCAAAGCCCGGATGGAAATACATGTCGGAGCCGCCGGCATGCGGCCACTCGTTCAGCCCGCTGGACGTGTTGGCAGCGATCGCGACGGCGCTGGTCGCTGCGTCCTCGGACAGGCCGAGCGCAAAGCTTCCGGCGAGCGCCGCGCCCAACGGGGCCACGAGTCCGGTCGGACGATAGAGGCGAGCGAGACCGGAAGTCAGCAACGCGCGGCCGATCCGCGCGCCGGTTTCATAGCCGATGATGGCGGCTGCGAGCAGCTTCGCGCCGTGCAGCGGCGCCTGTTCGGACAGCGCGAGCAATGTCGGCCAGATCACGACGCCGTGGTGCGCGATACTGGCGGCGTGCATGTCTTCCCGCACGAGACCGTGGCCCATTACGGCATTGGCGAACGCCGCGTCGGCCGGCGAGGAGAGTTGCGAGGTCCCGATGATGGTTGCGCAGCCGCCGTCGTGGGCGATTCGAACCGCCTGGCGGCTCCAGGGATGCTGACCTGCCTCGAAGGCGCAGGAGAGGAAGTCCAGCAGACAGAGCTTGGCCTTAGCAACGACTTGGGGCTCGAAATCACCGAGGTCAACAGCAAGTGCGCTACGCGCCATCAGGCGCGCGAGCGATACCTTGCCGGATCCGGTCAAGCCGTTCGTCATCGCAAGTTGTTCTCCCTCTAGCGCTCAGCCGCGCATCTCGACCCCGGCCCACTCCTCGAGCACCTTGGCGATCGAGGTGAAATCGGATGACGCGCCGTATTTGGCGTTGGTGATCGCCAGCATCTGCCGCACGACAGCGCCGCAGACCATTGGCACGCCCATAGCCTCGGCCTCGTCTACGCAGAGACGGACGTCCTTGTAGGAAAGGCCGGTGGTGAAGCCGAAATCGAACGTGCCGGGCAGCACCGAGCGGGGAAATTTGTCTTCGGAAGCGCTGTTGCGGCCGCTGCTGGCATTGATGATGTCGATCAACACCTTGGCGTTGACGCCGCCCTTGACGCCCATGGCGACGGCTTCCGACGTGATCACCAGCGCCGCCGCCGCCATCAGGTTGTTGGCGAGCTTGGCCGTCTGCGCCACACCGGGCTTGTCGCCGGTATAGAACAGCTTGCCGAAGTTCTTTAGGATCGGCTGCACGGTCTCGTAGGTCGGCTGCGGGCATGACACCATCACGGCAAGGGTGCCGTTGACTGCGCCCTTGATGCCGCCGCTGACGGGCGCATCGACCAGCGTCATGCCTTTGGCTTTCAAACCTTCCGCGACGAACTTGGCCGCGCCAGGACCCGAGGTCGAGAGGTCGACCACGATCTTCGCGCGGTTGCCGCTGCTGATGCCATCCTGGCCGAGCGTCACCGCCTTGACGATATCAGGCGTCGGCAGGCTTGCGAGCACGATGTCGGCGCGGGAGGCGACGTCCGCCGGCGACTGGCCGAGGAGAGCGCCGCGCTTGACCAGCGGCTGAGTTGCGTCGCTTTGCGTGTCGTAGATGACGAGCGAATAGCCCGCGTCCATCAATCGCCCCGCCATGGGGCCGCCCATGCGGCCCGTTCCGATCACGCCGAGCGTTTCTCCCGCCATCGTTCACTCCCTGTCGCGCGGTCCCCTGATGGGCGCGCCGTCTTGATCTTGTCGTTGCCTTGGCCGGACGGCCTGGACGACCGCCGTCGTTGCGGCGCCGGGGATCCCGCGCCAGCGGCCGGATTGTTATGATTGTCAGACAAGCTGTCAAGCATAACATTTGGGGTCGACAGTTTGCCGCGGATCGGCATAAGGTCCGAGAAAACGAGGAAGCGACCCGCGTGCCGCAACACCAAATTCCAAGCGTGAGCAAGATCCTCGCCGATTTCGTCGCGTCCGCGTCATGGAGGGACGTGGAAGCGCAGAGCCTTGAGGCGCGGCGCTCGATCCTCAACTTCTTCGCAACGGCCCTCGGCTCGGCGCGCGATCCGGTAGTGATGGCTGCGATGCGAACCTTGTCGCCGTTCAGCGGCGCGGCGACTGCAACGGTCATCGGTCATTCACAGCAAATGGACGCGATGTGCGCATCGTTCCTGAACGCCGTCTCGGCCAATCTGCTCGATTTCGACGATACGCATCCCGAGACGATCATCCATCCGGCGGCACCGGTCGCAGCGCCCGTGCTGGCGCTTGCGGAGACGCGCAGGCTGTCGGGCCGCGAGGTGCTGACAGCGTTCATCCTCGGAGTGGACATCGAGTGCCGGATCGGCAATGCCGTCTCGCCGCGCCACTATGCGCGCGGCTGGCACATCACCTCGACCTGCGGCATTTTTGGTGCCGCGGCGGCTTGTGCAAAACTACTTGGCCTGCCCGCGGAGGGGATTGCCAACGCCATCGGCCTCGCCGCAAGCCAGTCTGCGGGCAATGTCGAGAACCTGCCGAGCGCCGCCAAGAATGTCAGCGTGGGCAACGCAGCGCGCAACGGATTGTTCGCTGCATTGCTGGCGAAGCAGGGTTATGAGGCGGCCCCGCGCGCCATTGAAGGTCCGCTCGGCTGGGCCCGTACCATGGGTGATGAGCCGGATGTTGCTCGCCTGCTGGATGGCCTCGGCAAGATCTGGGAGATCGCCAAGAATACGTACAAGCCTTATCCTGCCGGCATCGTCTTCCATTCGGTCATCGATGCCTGTCTGAAACTGCGGGAGCAGATCGGCCGGAGGCTCGACCAGATTGACGCCGTGACCGTCGAAGGCTCGGCGCTGCTGCTTGCCCGCGGCGATCGTCCGGTCAACAACGCGCGCGATGCGCGCGTCAGTATCCATCATTGTGTGGCATCTGGCTTGCTGCTCGGCAGGGCCGGGGTCGCTGAATTTGCCAGCGAGACGGTGGTCCGGCCCGATATCGCGCAGCTGCGGCAGAAGGTTAGGGCGGAGCGCGATGACCAGATGCCCGATGGCGCCGCGCGGGTCGCCGTGCGGCTGTCGTCCGGTGAAGTCATCACCGAGACTGTCGTCTCGCCGCGCGGCAGCCTGGCCGCCCCGCTCGCAGACCGCGATCTGGAAGCCAAGCTGCGCGAGGGCGTGCGGACCGGACAAAGCGACTGGAGTGCGGACCGCGTCATCAACGCGGTCCGGCGGCTCGACACGGTGGATGACATCGCCGAGCTCCTGGAATCGCTGCGACCGCCGCGATAGCGCTGGACAATCGCCAACTCGAATCTCTCAAGACCTGAAAGGGACGATCATGAGCAAGACCGAACTGTTCGAAAAAGGCCTCAAGGTGCGCAAAGAGGTGCTCGGTGAGGACTACGTCAACAAGTCGATCGCCGGTGCGGACGAGTTCACGCGCACGATGGCGGAGTGGTCCACGGAGTTCTGCTGGGGCGCGCTGTGGACCCGGCCCGGCGTCGACCGGCGCACGCGCTCGATCGTCAATCTGGCGATGCTCGGTGCGCTGAACCGGCCGCACGAGCTGAAGCTTCACGTCAAGGGTGCGCTGAAAAATGGCCTGACCAAGGAGGAGATCAAGGAGATCCTGCTCCAGGTCGCCGTCTATTGCGGCGTGCCCGCCGGCATCGATGCCTTCCGCAATGCGCGTGAGGCCTTTAACGAGGTCGACGCTGCCGGCTCCTGAGCGAGAGTGCCATGGCTGACCCGGAGTACGAGCTCTTCGCCATCCGCTACGCAACGCGGGACGCGCAGCGGAGCGAGCACTTCATCGGCGGCGATCCGCATGACGGGCCGATGCCGATGGACTATTTCATGTGGCTGGCGCGGGGAGGTGGGCGCACCTTCGTCATCGATACCGGGTTCAACGCCGAAATTGCGGAGCAGCGCAGGCGGACATTCCTGCGCTGTCCGGTGGAGACGCTGGCCGCGTTCGACATCGGCCCTGCCGACGTCGGGGATGTGATTCTCACGCATCTGCACTACGACCATGCCGGCAATTTCGACCGGTTTCCGAACGCGCGGTTTCATCTCCAGGAGCGCGAACTCGCCTATGCCACCGGGCGGTACATGCAATATCCGCGTCTGTCGCATTCGTTCGAGGTGGAGGACGTCTGCGGCATCGTGCGGCTGAACTATGCGCGCCGGGTGCTGTTCTACGATGGCGATGCCGCGATCGCTCCCGGGCTGACGGTCCATGCGGCCGGCGGACATTCGGCCGGGCTTCAATTCGTCCGGGTCAACACGCGCCGCGGTCCGGTCGTGCTCGCTTCCGACGTCAGTCATTTCTACGAAAACCTGACCAGCGAGCGTCCCTTTACGACGGCGTTTCATGTCGGCGACATGCTGGTGGGGTTCGACAAGCTGCGCGCTGCGGCACCGGATGCGGACCACATCGTCCCAGGTCATGATCCTCTGGTCATGAAGCTTTATCCCGCCGCGGGACCGGAGCTGAAGGGCGTCGCTGTTCGCCTCGATGTCGCACCGTCTGGTGCTGCTCCTACGTAGGGCGCCGCGCCGTAAAGTCAGATTTAAGGAAGCGATTTTCGATTTTCACCAGCGCTGCTCCGGGAAACCATCGTTTCGTTGACCGCGAGGACGCGACGGACGTCTCGTCGTCAAGGATTTCGGCGAAGAGAAAGGCGACGTTCGCACCGGCTTCAAAGAGCATGGTCGTCCGGACGAGATCGCTCCAGTGGCGTTGTTTCTGACCTCGGACGAGGCTCGCTGGATCACTGGGGAGACGATCGTGGTCTCGGGCGGAATGTAGCTTCTTCTGCCTCGCGCCGAAGCCGGGCACCGATCTGGCCGATGCTTCGTCTATCATGGCGCCGAAGTGTCGTCCGTTACACGCCGCGAGCGCGCAAGGGATGTTCCGCATTTTCGCTGATAGCCGACATTATAATGACCGTGGCATTGTTCAGCTATGGGTCCAAAGCAGTCGTCAACGCATCAGTCGGACTACGTCCGGCCTCCTCCGACAGCAGACATGGCAATGGCTCTCGAGTTGTTCAGCTCAGGGCCAAAAGGCGGCATTCGTTAGTCAAGAACAAGTACTCTGACTGTGCCACTCTCCGCTTTGCGGCGTTCAGTCAGTAAGTGCACCGGGCAGGCTCGGGGGAGGCAGCGGCCGACGGATCGTGCGGCCGCGCGAAGCTTGCGAGAGTTTACGCCGCGTCTGATTGCTTCAATACTGTACAAAGCCAGGAAGGGTCCTGAGATCGCTGCCAACCAGGGAGAACCCGCGCCCCAGTCGGACGCCTTTGAACCGTCCTGGTCTCATCGACCACCTTGAAAGCTCGCTTCGCCTCTCGCAATAATGCTAACGATCGCCGCGATGCCGTGTAGGTCGATACGATGATGCAGCCGCCCGGCTTGAGCGATCGGGCGTAACGATGAAGCGAGCGCACAGGGTCGCGCAAATAGTAAAGAGATTCATTGAAGACGATGACATCGAACCGGTCGGCGGGCTCATGCACGTCCGCGTCAGCCCGAAAGAAATTCGTGCGATCGTTGTTGTAGTGGAAAAGCTTCTCGATCGCTACATCGGATATGTCAATTCCGACATAACGCTGATAATCAAGCGGCTTGAATAGCTCAAATAGCACTCCGTCGCCGCAGCCGACGTCTAGATACTCACCGCCGCGCCTAAAGGCGTCCATGTAACCGATGAGTGTCCAGTACCGAGCGCGTTCGGACGCCTGACCCATGTAGGCCCAGCGCTCGCCGCGATACTCCGCGTCCCATACGGACTTCGCCTTCGGGCTGTCGCCGAACCCATGCGCAGTCTCCCACTCGCTGACCGCGCGCCCAAGCGCGTCGCCCAGAGGCATCCGGGATAGATCGAAAGCGTAGTATGCGGAGCGCAAGCGTCGCCATAATTGGTACTTGAGAGTTGCAAGCATTCCCACATCTCCAACATGGATACAGTCACGCTCTTGCTACTCGAACAAAATCGCGTCAGTCAAAGTCGGCCTGATGCTGTCCGCGCGCGAGACCACGACTTGTTGAGGTAGATCAAGCCTTGAACCGATGCCACACCGTCAAGTAGCGAGCGTTCTCTGAGAGTTTGGACCATCGCGCGAATGGTGGTCAACGCACAGCGCGTGAAGTCGGTATCCGGGCGACTTAAAGTCGGACATCAGCATTAGCCCTAGCTGTCTCTGGACGGAGGGAGATACCTGCTATTCCGCTGGCGTCCGCTTCGGGGTCAAAAGCGGGGGGCAGCCTTCAGTCGGGCGACGTCCGTCTTCCCTCAGGCAGCAGACATAACAATGACGCTCGTTGTGCTCAGCTCAGCGCCATGATCCGAAGTCCGTCTCGGACGATTGTGAGCCTTACAAACTAGAGCGTGCACTCATAAACGTCGGCTTACGAATGCAAAGCGCAAGTCTGCCGCATTGGGCGTGATCGGCGGCTTGCCGATTGTGAGATCCGAAGGGGGAGGCTTCGGACGTCCATGCTCGGCTGCTTCGCCGAGCATCGGTGTGGCAAATAGCCATTCGCCATCAATACCACCTCCGCGCCCGTTCGGAATCTCTGGCCAAGGGGACAATACATGCGGACGCTGCAAACGATCTAGTGTGCTGCGTAATCAATGTAATCTAAGTATTTCTGGTTGGACCAGGGCAGCAAGGGAGGGCAGAATCTCGCAGTTGGCTTCCGTGCGTAGTTCGATTGCCTAGCCCATCAATGACGCGAAATGATCCGAGTTGTAGCGAAGATGCAGGTCAATCTGTGATAGTTGCGGGTCAACTAAGGCACATGAAGCAGGGGGGCGCCCCGCGGCGGAGCCCCGCCGCGGCTCAGTCTGCCAACATGCTCCCGACGTGCTCACCCGTTAGAGACGGCCCCGGCTGAAGGCTAGACGGAGAGAAGGCCGGGCCGCTCCGCTAGCCTCATCGAGGGGACTGTTCTCGACCGGCGCATGCCGAGCAGGAGCTCGCAAATGATCATCTAACGCACAGCGGCGTTTGCGGGCGATCGATCAATGCCTCTAGCAAGTTAATTATAAGAAATTAAATATTTTAAATCTCCAGAAATATAGTTATAATCGTGTCGCTGCCGGGGGAGGCATCCCGAGTGCCGGAGGTGATGAGGACCCGAGATGAATACGACCGCTAATCGCTGGACGAGCCGGGAAGATGAGCTTTTTCGAAGGTTGGTAAATTCTCGAGCATCGTCGAGTTCCATCGCCCAGGCATTGAATAGAACCGAAGATGAGTTGAAGAGGCGAGGCTATCTCCTCGGGTTGCCGTTGAAGTGGTTCAAGGCAGCCGGTGGCATACCCCGTCACGTGCCAGGAAAGACCATGTTTTGCTCAACAGAGTAACGATTACCCATAGGGCAACATGAGCAAAGATCGACATCATGCTGTGTGCGTTCTGCAAAAAGGGCCGGTCACCTGGCGGCCATCAGGTGGACTTGTCTTCAAAGTCCAAGGTTTCGAAATACAATCCGAATCGCCCCTTGATGCGCCAGCGCAGGAGAATGCAACTCAGGAGCCGCTAGAGATCTTTCCGGAGGGTTGGTGGGCTTCGCCGTGAACGGTCGTTGGCTGATAGGTTGGCAATCTGGGTCCAAGGGAATCCACCTCCGAGGCACCAGCGTGCTGCGGTGCTGCGCCCGAGGCGCGGCAACGAGCCGGTGGCTATAGCTTAAGATATATATTCCATATTTTCGAATGGCTTAAACTTTGGATTATTTCGCTTCGTTGAGAAGGTGCGTTTCATGATGGTGCACTCATTGAGGGGCAAACACATTGCCACACTCAACAGGCTGTATTTCGAACACACCCCGACCTTGCCATTTACAAGGCGGGAGAATGAATGCACCCGAGCTCTTTCTTCGGCGAGCAGATTTAAACGGGCTTCCGATAATAACGAGGCGTGCTCACTGAGCCGGGGAGGCGATCTACAGGCGCGATTGAACAGTGTTGAACGTGAAATCGAAGTATACTTAAGAATCGAGAGAGAGGAGAAAGCTCGGTTCGATCGCGAGTCCTATTTGTGGACTGCAGAGGATCGAATTGAGTGGCAGGAAACACAACTTGGCAATGCAGAACGTCTTCGCGAACTCCTTAAGGAGCATAGCGATCTGCAAAGCGGCCTCGAAGGCAAGAGTGTATGACCTCCAAGCTGATGGCAGGAAACCGGTAGTCCCTGGAGGCTCTTATGGGCAATATCAAAGAAGCTATTCTCCGCGCGGTGCCTCAAATGCTGTTCTTTGTGGGGTACGCGGCTATTTTCTTGTTCGCGGTTCACCTCTACGTCTCGCTGATGTGGGGCAGAGGACCGTGAGTGAAGATCGTTGAGGCGGTGTGTTTTTGCCCCATGCGGCTGGTTCACGCCCTATTGAGCGGGGCGTCGTCGCATGCACATGGGGCGCAACGCAGCTGTATATTCGCGAGGGAGGGGCAGGTCAGGGTGGGCGTAGCCAAAGACGTCCAAAAGTTGCGATGTGAGCTTCTGCACCAGTACCTGCCTTCATCAACGTCGTTCAGTCCGCAAGTCATAGCCAGCCGGGAGGCTCATGAAAGAGGCCGCACGCGCCGCCA
Organism: Bradyrhizobium sp. CCGE-LA001; assembly: GCF_000296215.2. Classification (NCBI taxonomy): domain Bacteria; kingdom Pseudomonadati; phylum Pseudomonadota; class Alphaproteobacteria; order Hyphomicrobiales; family Nitrobacteraceae; genus Bradyrhizobium; species Bradyrhizobium sp. CCGE-LA001. Next base: position 2,311,642 of record NZ_CP013949.1, read on the forward strand.
ATCAGCTACCAGTCACCGTGCTCAGTGGTTTTTTGGGTGCGGGGAAGACGACATTGCTCAACCACGTGCTGAGGAATCGCGAAGGTCTCCGAGTTGCCGTCATCGTCAATGACATGAGTCAGTTGAATATAGACGCGGATCTGGTTCGTAACGGTGGCGCGAATCTGTCGCATACGACCGAAGCGCTCGTGCAACTTAGCAATGGTTGCATATGCTGCACGCTGCGCGGCGATCTCCTGCTGGAGGTCAGGCGATTGGCCGAAGAGCGACGCTTCGACTACCTTCTGATCGAAGGTACCGGGATTGCTGAACCTCTTCCTGTCGCGGCAACTTTCTCCTTTCGCGACGAAGCCGGTGTCTCGCTCTCCGATCTTGCGAAGCTCGACACAATGGTTACCGTCGTGGACGCCTTGAACCTGCTCGCCAACTACAACAGCCGCGATCTGCTACGAGACCACGGCGAGTTACGCGATGCCTCCGATGGACGTACGCTCGTTGATCTTCTGGTCGAGCAGATTGAATTTGCTGACGTGGTGGTGATCAACAAGGTGTCAGAAGCCACGGAGACGACGCGTGCGGAGGTTCGCAAGGTCGTTGCCGCGCTCAATCCACGGGCGCGCCAAATCGAGGCCGACTTCGGTGACGTTCCTCTGTGCACAATCCTCAACACCGGCCTCTTCGATGAAGCGAAGGCTGCGACTCATCCTCTCTGGAACAAGGAGTTGCACAATCCCGCTTCCCATGTTCCGGAAACCGAGGAGTACGGCATATCAAGTTTCGTCTACTCGGAAAGACGTCCGTTCGATCCCCTCGGACTGTTGTCCTTTCTCAATAAGCCTTGGCCGGGCGTGATACGCGCCAAAGGACATTTCTGGCTTGCGACCCGTCCGGATTGGGTGGGTGTCCTCTCCGTCGCGGGGATGCAACGCCGATGCGAGCCCATGGGATATTGGTGGGCAACGGTCCCGAAGTCGACGTGGCCAAGCCATCCCGAGGTCCAACAACAGCTCGATGACCAATGGGACAGCACATGGGGTGATCGCCGCCAGGAGCTTGTGTTCATCGGTTCAGGCATGGACGAAGCGTACATTCGAGCCTCGCTGGATGCCTGCCTTGCCGATTCGGAGAATGGGTTCGATCCCCAGAGCTGGCGCAATCTCAGCGATCCCTTTCCGCCTTGGCAGTATCCTGATCACGTAAGCTGAGCGGCGAGCAGGCGTCCTGCATTTAAATGGCATCGATGCTCCGCGATGGCGATCATGTGATTACGAAAAATCTTGATATTAAATATTTAATAGGTTAAGATATTCTTTTAATTCCACCCGATTGGATTGTTTGGCAATCATGGCCATAGCAGCCGCTACGAGCAATGGTGCAACGGCCGCCGAAAGGCAGATCGAGCAGTGCGGCTTCGCGCTCGCCTCCTGGTTCAGAGCCTCGCCTGTCAGTCAAAAATTTGCTCGTTCGCGAGCATTGGAGATGTCGCTTCCGCATGCACGCAGTCGGCTAGGTGACCGGCGTCAGAATCCGGCGTTCATATTTCCCCCATCTTCCGCGAGGATGTCATGAGGTCCTTGTACGAAAAGCCCGGCTTGAGTCAGTTAGCCCTCGGATTGCGGACTTGGCCACGGATTCCGCACCGGAGAACTATCTGGGCGTCTGATCCAGGAGTCGAGGACGAGAGACTGTCCTCGCACCCCGCGCGAAATCCGCTGGAAACGGTCCTACGCGCCTCGGATACCGCTGCGCTGTCTTCCTCCAGCATGGCTTCGAATGCAGAATGTGCAGGCGTGACCGCAGGATTGCGAACGCCAACCTCTGCGGCAGCCGACCAAACGACTTCGAACCCCGTCGTCATCCTTGGCCGGATCCCCTCGGCAGCCTTGGCGCCGAGTATCGTCGGATCGTCGACAATTCCGGCGGCCGCGCAGGTTTGTGGTTGCGGCTACTTCATCGCCCCGACACGATTGCTCGATCAAAGTGCAGCCCACAGCGGGCAGTTGCAGGGTACTCAGGTGTCCGGCGGAGCGGATTTCGTGCTGACCGGGCAGGCTGGGATCATTGGAGCCTCCAGCAGTGCCGACATGTCATTGCAGCACGTTGCGCCGCTTACCAACTGGAACGTCTTGCCAGGCGGAGGGGAGATCGGAACCGGGACACCATTGGGTCAAATCGGAATTCTGTCCGGCTCGGTGACGACCGCAGTTGCGCCCCCAGTCGGCCGGCAGGCCGCCGCGACAGAGTCGACCAACTTACTCGCCGCCGCAGCGACTTCTACAAATCCAATTGTTCTCGAGAACCAGAAGGCGGGAAACCCGCAAAGCGAATGGGATATCGTTGGCGCGGGCAGTTCGAACATCGAGGGCTTTGCCACCGACATCAGCATCAATAGGGGCAACCGGGTCGACTTCAAGATCAACACGAATTCGTCAAACTACCGAATCGACATCTACCGCCTCGGTTACTATGGCGGCATGGGAGCGCGAAAGGTCGCCACCATCCAGCACATGGGCGTGCAAAATCAGCCTACGCCGCTACGCGACGCGGCAACCGGTCTGGTCGATGCCGGCAATTGGTCCGTCTCAGCCTCCTGGGATATTCCGGCCGATGCCGTGTCGGGCGTTTATATCGCAAAGCTTGTGCGCCAGGATGGAACTGCCGGCGCCAATCATATCCCCTTCATCGTTCGGGACGACAGCAGCACCAGCGATGTGGTCTTCCAGACGGCGGACACGACCTGGCAAGCCTATAATGGCTGGGGCGGCGCCAATTTCTATGGCGGCAACGGTCCCGCGACTGGTCAAGGCGCGGGACGCGCCTATGCTGTGAGCTACAACCGGCCGATCGCCACCCGCGGTAACGTGGGGACCTATGCCGGTCCACAGGACTATTTGTTCGGCGCCGAATATTCAGCGATCTATTGGCTGGAGCAGAATGGCTACGACGTCTCCTACATGTCGGGAGTTGATGTAGACCGTTACGGCAGTCTCCTCCTCAACCATCAGCTCTACCTTGATGTCGGTCACGACGAATATTGGTCAGGACAGCAACGCGCCAATGTCCAGGCGGCCCGCGATGCCGGCGTCAATCTCGCATTCTGGAGCGGCAATGAGATGTATTGGCGGACGCGCTGGGGCAACAGCATCAGCAGCGACGCCACGGCCTACCGCACATTGATCTCCTATAAGGAGACCTGGTCACCAGGAGCCTCGATTGATCCGAGCGATCAGTGGACCGGGACGTTCCGTGATCCGCGCCTCAGCCCGCCGGCGGTCGGCGGGGGAATCCCGGAAAATGCCCTGATCGGGCAGATGTTCCAGGTCGATGATGTTGGCCAAGGCGGCGGCCTCGAGTCGATCACAATTCCCTATGATGACGCCAACCTGCGATTCTGGCGCAACACCAGCGTTGCCAATCTTCAGCCCGGGCAAACAGCCACGCTGACTAAGAATTATCTCGGCTATGAATGGGACGAGGCGCCCGACAACGGATTCGATCCAGCCGGCCTGGTCCGGCTCTCCTCGACAACCGTTCCAGTCAATACCTATCTGCTTGACTACGGCAACACGACCGGACCCGGCGTCTCGACCCATAACCTGACGCTTTACCGCGCTCCGAGCGGCGCATTGGTCTTCGGCGCCGGAACGGTCTATTGGTCGTGGGGCCTGAGTGACAATCACGATCTGGCGCCGACGCCAACCGACCCGCGCGTGCAACAGGCGATGATCAACCTGCTCGCCGAGATGGGGATTCAACCAGGAACGCTACAGCCGGGGATGATCGCGGGTACCGCCTCGACGGATTCGACCGCCCCGACGTCCGCCATCAACGCGCTGGCAAATTTCAGCGTCGGGACTACAGTCACGATTTCAGGCACGGCAGCGGATGTCGGCGGCGGCGTGATCGCCGGCGTAGAAGTTTCGACCGATGGCGGACTGAGTTGGCAGAACGCGATCGGTGACGAGACGTGGACTTATACCTGGTCGCCGCAGGCTGCCGGGACTTACACCATCAAATCACGCGCGGTAGACGACAGCATCAATCTGGAAGCGCCTTCGGCAGGTCGTACGGTGACTGTCACCGGGCCGTCCTACGTCTCGCTCTTTCCGGGCTCGGCAACTCCCGCCACAGTCAACACCACCGATGCAAGCGCCGTCGAGCTCGGCGTAAGGTTCCAAACGTCGACCCCCGGCACCGTAAGCGGAATTCGCTTCTACAAGAGCAGCCAGGATACAGGCGTCCACACCGGTGAGCTCTGGACCAGCACCGGCACCTTGCTGGCAACCGCCACCTTCACCAATGAAACGGTCGGCGGTTGGCAAAGTGTGACCTTCTCCAATCCGGTTCCGCTAACGGTAGGCGCCACCTATGTCGCGTCCTATCATACGAATGTGGGCCACTACTCCTCCAGCGTGAACTACTTCACGAGCAATGTGACAAGTGGTCCGCTGACCGCCCTCGCCAATGGTAATGGCGTCTATACCTACAGCAGCACCAGGGCATTCCCGACCAGCACGTTCCAATCGACCAATTTCTGGGTTGACGTCATGTTCAACCCTTCCACCACCAATACGGGGCCGGTAGCTGCGAACGATACCGCAACCGTGACACAGAATGCGCCCGCGACGATCACGGCCGCGTCGCTGATCGCTAACGACAGTGATCCCGATGGAGATCTGCTGACCGTAACCGGCGTGAGCGCAGCGACGAACGGCACGGTCGCCCTCAATGCCCAGCCAAATCCGCAGAACAACACCATCACGTTCACGCCCAACGCCGGCTATACCGGACCGGCCAGCTTCAGCTACACGATCTCAGACGGGCGTGGCGGCACGGCTACGGCCAATGTCAGCCTCACGGTGGCACCACTCGGAGCGGGCCCCTTCAGCCTCTTCAGCGCGTCAAATACACCAGCGCAGACCAACCTCAACGACGGATCGCAACTTGAAGTCGGGATGAAGTTCACGTCCTCGGTCGCCGGCCAGATTACAGCTCTCAAATTCTACCGCAGCGCCAGCGACACTGGCGCTGACGTTCTTGATCTTTGGACGTCAACGGGCACCCGCCTTGCTACGGCCACCTTCACCAATACGTCGGCCAGCGGCTGGCAGACCGTTACTCTGCCGTCCCCAGTTTCTATCGCTGCCAACACGACCTATGTTGCTTCCTATCACACCACCGGCGCCTATGTGGCAACCGGCAACTACTTCACTACGGCTGTCACCAACGGTCCCTTGACCGCGCTTTCGACCACGACGGCCGGTGGCAACGGCGTATATTCCTATGGCGGCACCAGCACGTCCGGCATCTTTCCGACAAACACCTATAACGCTTCGAACTACTGGGTCGATGTTGTGTTCGCGCCGTCCAGCGGCAGCAACCAGCCGCCGGTTGCCAACAACGACAGCGGCTACACCACCACCCAGAACACGGCACTTGCGATTGCAGGGGCGGCGCTGCTCGCCAACGACACCGATCCGAACGGCGGGACGCTGACGATCACGGGCGTGAGCGGCGCCGTCAACGGCTCGGCCAGCTTTAACAGCCAGACCAATACGGTCACCTTCACGCCGAGCAGCGGCTATACCGGTGCGGCTTCCTTCAGCTATGCCATCGCCGACGGACAGGGCGGAACCGCAACTGCAACGGTCAGCCTGACTGTAAATACGGCAACTAACCAGCCGCCGGTAGCTAACAACGATAGCGGCTACAGCACTACGCGGGACACGGCTCTCACTATTGCCGCGTCTGCCCTGCTTGCGAACGACACCGATCCGAATGGCGACCAGCTGACGATCACGGGTGTGAGCGCTGGTGTCAACGGCACCGTCAGCTTCAATGCCCAGACCAACCGTGTCACCTTCACGCCGACCACCGGCTATACCGGCGCCGCATCCTTCAGCTATGCCATTTCGGATGGTCGCGGCGGCACCGCAACTGCAACGGCAAGTTTGACAGTCACCACGCCAACTGTGAGCCTGTTTTCAAGTTCCGACACGCCGGCCATTCTCTCGGATCCTGACGCGGCTCAGGTCAATCTCGGGGTGCGTTTCACGTCATCCGCGGCCGGCACCATCAACGGCATCAAGTACTACAAGGGTGCGGGCGACACCGGCACCCATACGGGGTCATTGTGGAGCAGCACAGGCACGTTGCTGGCGACCGCGACATTCACGAACGAAACCAGCAGTGGGTGGCAGACGGTCATCTTCAATAATCCGGTTTCGATCGCCGCCGGCACGACTTATGTGGCAAGCTACCACAGCAATGGGCACTACACCTCGACGGGCAACTACTTTACTAACCCGCGCGTCAATGGTCAGCTCACAGCCCCCGCCGGCAACAATGGCGTCTACACCTACGGCACCGGCAATCTGTTCCCAACCAGCACCTTCGGAGCTACCAACTACTGGGTGGACGTGATTTATAGTCCCGCGAGCGGTGTCAACCGGCAGCCGGTCGCGGCGAATGACTCCGGGTTCAGCACTACTCAGAACTCTCCGATCTCGATCCCAGCTTCGGCCTTGTTGGCCAACGACACCGATCCCGACGGCGATGCCCTGACCATCACGGGCGTGAGCAACAGCGCCGGCGGCACCGCGAGCTACAACGCGCAGACCAGCAGCGTCACTTTCACGCCGAACTCTGGATACACAGGACCGGCGTCGTTCACTTATGCAATCTCTGACGGTCGAGGTGGGACGGCAAGCGCGTCCGCCTCATTGAACGTCAACGCGCCATCTGCGAGCATAGTAAGTCTGTTCAGCAACAATCCGACGCCGAGCGTGGTGTCGGTCAATGATTCGAACTCGGTGGAGCTAGGGGTCAAATTCCGCGCGTCGAGCGCCGGCGATGTCACTGGGCTTCGCTTCTACAAGGGGCCGTCGAACACCGGCACTCATACCGCCAATCTGTGGAGCAGCACCGGCACCCTGCTGGCCACAACCACCTTCACCAATGAGACGGCGAGCGGCTGGCAGCAAGTCAACTTCCCCACGGCCGTAACCCTCACGCCAGGGACGACGTATGTTGCATCCTATCACACGTCAGGAAATTACTCCGCCGATCCCAACCTGTTTAGCTCGGCGGTCACGAACGGACCGCTGACTGCGCCATCCTCGGCCTCGAGTGGGGGCAATGGGGTGTATGCATATGGATCAAACAGCCTTTTCCCGACCAATACCTACAACTCAACGAGTTACGGCGTGGATGTTTTGTTCCGTCCGCAACTGACTGCGTAGCGGGCAGCGGCTGAGAGAAGACTCATATCGGCAACTTCGAAGAAGCTATACTCCGCGTGATGCCTCAAACGCTATTCTTCGCGATGCGCGCGGGACGAACTGCGCATGATTTGCGCTGACGCCAGTGATGGAGAAGGCTAGAACGCGCCCGCGCGCTCCGCCAGCTAGGCCTCTTCTGCGCTGGACCAAACGACAAAGTCGATCTTTCCAGTCGAGAAAATGGCGGCATGCGTCAATAGTGGAAGATTGAAAGATGCCGCAATTTTCAATAGCGACAATGATCAAAAGCCCGGTAGAGACGACTAGAGTGATTTAATCAACTTCGCGGATATATTTGTTTTGAGGGATTTATGACTTAATTCCGACAGAATGCAGCGTGCTTTCTGCGTCGGGGCAGGGCCCATCAAAACTTGGAGTCCTGCATGTTCGGCCGAATAGTAATTGCGTCAGCTGTCGTGTTGGCAGCCTCTATTTCCTCGGAGGCGCGCCCTCTACGGGCCACTCCCCCGCCTGAATGCAACGTGAGCATGCCTTGCGATTTTTCATACTCGATGATGCATACCCAGAGAGCCATCGCACTAGCCCGGAATCCAGAGCGACATGGCGCACGCAGCTTTCGAATGTCCCTCGGCGGCTTAGACTCGTCTGGAACCAAAATCGTCGGTGGTCGCCCGGCGGGATGCCCCCGATCATTCTGCGGGTGTGGTGCGGCCATACGAGTGTTCGGTCGCATCGTGCCCGAGCTGAATCTCGCGGCCAATTGGCTGCGCTTTCCCCGCTCCGCGCCGGCACCGGGAATGGTTGCCGCGCGGCGTGGACACGTCTTCGTCCTGGAGCGCCACGTCGCCGGTGACATTTGGATGGCGTACGACGCTAACTCGGGTGGGCGCGCAACGAGAATCCATGCGCGCTCCCTCAAAGGCTACACCATCGTCAATCCTCATTCGGCCTAGCTGCGCATTGGTTCTTCGTAGACGAAGGCTGGTGGGTCTCGGCTCACCGGCCTTCAATCCGCATTCGCGCCGCCGATGACCCACACAGGGGAAGTGAGCTGGCGTGCTGGGGAGGCAGGGCGAGAGACCGAGGTAGAAACTCACGAGCGCGGCACCCAATCTATAGCCGACCGCTTGGGCTCGCAGGCTGCCGACAATCGGTTCCCAACTGTGCACGACATGTTTCTGTGGTCAGCGAGTCCGCGCCGCGTTGAACATCTTCGCAGGGCGGAGCAACTGCATCCTCGATGCAGGCCTCGCGAGCGAACCAGTTGTGATCGACGCGACAGACCGGGCATCGTGTATTGCCGAAGAATACCGCGCTTCGCAGAAACGTCTCACGATCACACGCATTTCCGGTGAGAATGACGCGATCGGTCTGGGGCAGTTTGATCATAATATGCCCATATGACCGTTCCTGGACATAGCTCACTGCTAGATGAACTGCGTCACGAGTGCGGGTTTGCCTGACGCGTTGCACGTATCAGAATTCAATTTGCGAATTAAGTATATAAAGCCTTGTTCTATTTTGAGATCGGCGATTTTTGTGAGGCCGTTGGATTAATTTCGGCTGCGACAGCGAGCGTCGAGCACCTCTTTGTATCGAATGGAATGCTGCTGGTTCAGTCAAAAGAGCAAAATTTTGTCATTTTATATCATCGGTTTTCGTTGTTAATTTTGGCGGATGACGTAAACTATTTTTTCTGGGTTCGTTCGGTTGGGAGGGAACGATGTCTCAATTAATTTACAAGATGCGCAACTCCAGGTCCACCGCGCAGCAATTGGCGAAAATGCGCGAGAAGCTTGCGATTATCGGCGAGAAAGAGCGCGTTCTAAGAGAGCGGAGTGCGACTCGGGAAGTCTATCGATATCTACTCGATGCTCATCGTGTGGCTGCGTGGCCAAATGCTGATGAAGATATGTTGAATATCCCACCAATTGAAAAGGGTGAAAGCAATCGGCTGGCCATCTGATCGGGTGCGGCATCTGCGTTCGAACGAGGGCGCCGGCAACGATGTGTGCCGGCGTTCACCGTTGAGCCTAGATCGCCTTCCAAACACTTCGAAGCTGAGTTGGCTGTTCTTTCGATCGATGCTGCGCATTGTATGGCGAGATCTGCTCGCCGCTGACTCGATGCAGGGGCGAGGTCGATTGCTCATTTGGTAGAACTTGTGCTGGAAAAATCCTCCGCGGAAGTGGTGCTTAAGCCGGCGATCGATGCAGTCTTTGCGCTGTTCGATGGTCAGCCGGTGCTGTTCAGCGCGACAGGGCAGAAGATCTTTCAGCTGGACCAGGTAGGCGGCTTTATCTGGTGCAGATTGGCACAAGGAGCGTCTCTGGCAGCCGTGTGTCACGAACTGGGCACGCTGGACATTGATGAGCCCGTAGCTCGCCAGTTCGTGCGGCAGGCCATAAGCGCTTGGATCGATCGAGGGTTGCTGGACGTTGATCGGCAAATATCGACGAATTGCGCCTTCTCGGCAGTGTTAGGGCGGCATCGTATCAGTGTGAGGGCTGAAAGCCGGGGTCTCTTGCAGCGGATGGTTTCGCCGTTTTGTGCTTCGGACAACAACGTGGGCCGCCAAGCCGATATTGCGGTCGAGGCGATGATGCTGGATGATCATGTGCTCTTCAGCGGAACTGACGCTGGCCTCCAAAGGTGCGGAGGCGAGGCACTTGCGCCTACAATCAAAGCTCACCTGACCGACCGGCTTATCCGAAGTGATCGGTCGGTCTTCGCTCTCCATGCTGCGTCTCTTGCGAAGAATGGGGCTGGCTTGCTGTTATGCGGGGAACCGGGAGCCGGCAAGTCGACACTTACACTCCAGTTGGTGGACGCGGAATTTCAGTATTCCGGCGATGATATTGTGCTGATCGAGGGTGACGGCACTGCCTGTGGAATCCCATTTGCTCTCACCCTCAAGGAAGGATCGTGGGAGCGGCTGTCGGCATTGCGCAGCAATTGGGACGGCCTCACGCATCGCCGAGCCGATGGCGTTCAGGTGCGGTATTTGCAGGTTTCAAATGCGTACAGCGGGAGTCTTTCCGTTAGCTGGATCATTTTCTTGAACAGGGTCGCGAGCGGTTCGCCGAAGCTGACAGCCTTGGATCAACTCGATTCGATGAAGCGGCTCATCGAGGGTGCATTTGCCGCCGATGGAAGGCTGTCGACGAACGGCTTTTTCGCGTTGAAGGAGATTGTTTCTGGTGCGCGATCATTTCTGCTTACCTATTGCGAAGCGGTAGAGGCCCGGGAGCTGTTGGTGGATTTGTGCGATGGTAAAGCATAGTAGGGCGCTGATAAGCCTTTGTGATTGCCTGCGAGGTGCACCGCCTGTCGACGTGGACTGGATGTCCGTCATCGGGCTCGCGAACCAGACGCTGACGACGCCCGCGCTTATTGACTTCGTCGATCGATATGAATCGGTGCTACCTGAGGACCTCTGCGAGTATGTCCGTCAGATCTATCGTCGAAATGTTCATCGCAACGAGCGGTTGGCGGTTCAATTGGAGGAAGCCGTTGTTGCGATGAATGGGCGCGGAGTCACGCCCGTGTTGCTTAAAGGGGCGGCGACGCTGGCTGCCACGCCTAACGAGCGGCGAGGAGTTCGGCTGATGTCCGATCTGGATATCATGGTCATGCCGGATGAAGCTGAAACAGCGATCGCTGCTCTTCGTGAAATTGGCTACGGCATTCATGTTCAGGCGTCTCGAGAGAGCCGGAGATGGTTCGTCGAACTGATCCGATCGACGGATGTTGGCACCATCGATCTGCAGCAGGCGGCGCCAGGCCCTGCCCACTTCTACCGCGACCCTGCGCTGAGCCATTGCGTCCCTGCGGCGCTGGGGCGGGGGGGTGTGCGAATTCCGACGCCCATGTACCGGGCGCTCATGTTGATCATCCATGATCAGTTTCAAGACTACGGCTATTGGCTCGGCGACCTGGACCTTCGGCATCTGGTCGAACTACGCGATCTGAACAGTTCCGTTGGAGGTCTCGATTGGGAAGAGCTTAACTCCTATAGTTCGGGCGAACTGATGAAGAATGCGGTTGAAACCCAGCTGGTTGCCCTCGCGCAGCTGCTTGGGGTCGAGATCCCGCATGCGCTGCGCTCCCGACTGATTCCGCGTCTGCAGTTCGTTCGCCAATTGACGCAGGCGCGCTTTCCGAGCTCACGCGTGCCCCTCCTCGCGATGTCCGTTCTGGATCTCAGAAACTACCGGCGAGACGCGTCCCTTGGCTCCGCGCGGAGCGCGCGCCGCGGGCTGTGGTCCATCCCAAAAGCGGGCACCTTGCACTTTTTGCTGAAGGCGGCCGCCGCAGTTCGTGCGGGGAAGGTCTAGGGATAGGCGACGACGGCGACATCGACCTTGGAGATGAAGGAGAGTCTTCCCCGTGGCCGCAGAGCTAGGAATGCTCTTACCCACCAGCATTCCGGTCAGGCGAGTCGCCGTTCTCGCGGATTTTGAATTCATCCAGCGTGTGGCCGGATTGAAGGGCGGCAACTAGCCAGCGAGGCTGTTTACCGCGTCCGGACCAGGTCTCGGTCGGCTGCAGTGGGTTACAGTATTTCGGCAAGACCTTCGGATATTTGCGGCGCGGCTGGGGCTGGCCTGCCCCCGTTTCGGTCGCCGCGCTTTCAGAGTCACCGAACTGGTCCGGCTGGTTCAGCTGCGCAAGGCGTTTTTCGAGTTCCCGCTTTTCGGCTGTAATTTTTTCGGCGAGAATCTTCGTGAGCTCCTCGTGGAGGAGCCAAAGTTCCTCAAAACCCATGGCTTCGAGATCCTGCCTCCGCATGGCATTCTCGTCACCGCTCGACGGACTGGTCATTCATCCACCATCCTCCAAATTACGTCAGTGTCGAAATTGACGCGGCAATAAAAATCATTATATTGTATTTAATAGTTATTACGATGATTATTTTATTATATGCCTTAAAAAAGGCGAGGCGCCTCAAGGCGCGCGTAGCGGAGGAATTGTTTTGATTGAGTATCCTCTCGAACGTCTTCAGGATTCGATCAGCCGGTTTGTCGTTCCCTCGGCTGCATGTTTGGATGTCCAGGTCTTGAGATCCCAAATTGAGCTCCGACGTCGTGCGCTCCGGGATATCGAAGTTATTCGCTCTCGTTTGCAAATATGGGACGGCCGACCGATAACAAGGGTGTCTCGACGGGCGAAACGCAGCTCGCCACGCAGCGTATCAAGGGGACGGCGGGGAAGGCCATTCACGAGACCTGGCTAATGTCACCCGTCAACGTGGGCGATCGCGTGAACGGTTGGCTGCACCTCAGGCGTGCAATATAACCCCGTCTCGCAGTTAATTGTGCGAATCGTTCATTTTCTGGCTTGATTAGTCGGCGCGGCGCGGTTATGTGGCGCGGGTTTCCGCACGGTTCCATGTATTTTTTTGTAAACCTTTGAGCTCTCCGGCTTGATTATTGTTGGCGGGAACATTATCAGTTGGGCACAACTATACGGTGGAATCATGTCGGCAAAGAAACTCGAATTAGAATCCATGTCGCTTGACGATCTTTGGTCGCTGCATGAAGAGATCAGTGGGATCTTGTCCGACCGGATCAAGGCAGAAAAGCATGAGTTAGAGAAACGCCTGGCCGCTCTCGGGGGCGGCGCAGCTTCTTTGGCAGACTCAAGTGCGTCAGGCCTATCTCAGACCGGCAAACCAAGGCGCAAATATCCGCGCGTGCTGCCGAAGTATCGCAACCCCCAGACTTCCGAGACCTGGTCAGGGCGTGGCAAGCGGCCGCGTTGGTTGGTTGCTGCGATGAAGTCCGGCAAGCGGATTGAGGAGTTTCGTATTGGGGAGGCGGGGTCGAAGCTCCGTCAGAGGGCCTGACCGGATTGCGGTCTCTCTTCGAGCGGATGGGTTCGGATAAGCTCGGCGGCACAGCCCAATAGAACTGAGCCGCTAGTAGGCATTGCGCGCCCTCAGCACCTCTACCGGGGTTCGCAGTAGGATCGCGAGATCGAGCCGCAGGCTCCAGTTATCAATGTACCAGAGATCGTATTGCACCCGCATTTCGACCATGGCCGCGGTGGGCGTCGGGCCGCGGCAGCCATGGACCTGGGCCCATCCAGTCAATCCCGGCCTGACCCTGCGGCGAAGGGCGTAGTTCCGTACGAGCTTGTCGAATTTTCCGTCGTGAGCCAAGGCGTGAGGACGCGGCCCGATCAACGACATGCTTCCGTCGAGAACATTCAGCAGTTGTGGCAGCTCATCGAAGCTTGTCCGGCGCAACCATTTGCCGACGCGGGTGACGCGCCGATCCGTGCGGTTGGCCTGAAGGATCACGGGCCCGTCCTCGAGCACATCCATGGTCCGGAATTTACGGATCAGGAAGACCCGGCCGTTGAAGCCGCAGCGTTGCTGCCGGAAGAATACCGGGCCGGGAGAATCCAGTTTGATCGCGACCGCCGCCAGCGCCAGCAACGGGGCAAATATCGCTAAGGCGAGGCCCGCGCCAATAAGATCGATCATCCGCTTTGTCCCGCATTCCAGCGGCGTAAGGGGGCCACGCTGGAGTTCTACGCAAACGGCGCTTCCGAGCGTCCGGGTAGGATGCCGAAGCAACTCGGATGTCGTGCCGACGGGCACGAACATGATCGGGAATGGCAATACTCGCAGCTCGGCAACGAAGGCTCGCAGTTCGGGCCATCGCTCCGGGTCAGCTTCGACCACCACCTGGTCGAGCTGGCAATTGCGAATGTAGTCAATCACACGGGCTCTCAGCCGCTTTCGAGAGGCAGGACCGAAGCCAAGCGGAGGCAAGCTGAACCGTCCCTTGATGCAATACCCGTGCATTGAGAGGGTTTCTGACAGCCCGACGTTCTTCGACGGTGGTTGGTCGGTGATCAGGACGATATTCGTATTGGCGAACTTTCTGCCGCTCAAGCCCTTTCCGAGCAGCACCTTGACCGCCCACCGTTCGGCTGTAAGCAGGCCCAAGGCGACGACGCCGAAAAGCAGGGCCGCTTGCTGAGAGGTCCCCGGGCGAACCTCTAAGCCATGCAGGATCCAAAAGAAGACCAGCAATGACGCCCAGGCCATGCAGACAGCGCGTATCTGGTTTCGGAGGAGGAGGAGCTCAACTGGCCGATAAAGGCCTTGGGTTTTCAGCAGGCAAACGAGGCAAGCTGCGCTGGCCAGCGCCAGGCCAATCATGTCACTCAGCTCGGCGGCGGCTCGCCCATTCTGAGCTTGGAATAGAAATGTAGAAACGACGCCAGCAAACAGGATCGCCGCAATGTCCACACAGACGGCCACGTGTTCGACCGCGTCATAACGAAGGGGCCATTTGTGCTGGTGGGATGCTGGCAGTCCTGGACTGACACGATCGGCAATCTCACGATCAGGGAAATGTCGATTCACGAAATTCATCGCGCGCGCCCTGCAATTTAATATTTAATTTATTATTAATTAACTGAGATTATCAAGATAAAAATAGCGATTCGGCAAATTAATTTTGGCCGCCTGTCTTGCCGCCGTCCACCATCGTCCGTCGAACCAGGGGGCGCCGGCGCTTGGATTTTACCGAGAGCCCTGTCGGAAGTGGCGCGCACGCACTTGGTCGAGGTATGACGGATCCTGCTCGGAAATCAGGCTCTCAAGATAGGTCTTGCCGTCGGCCGAGGCTGACCGGTACGCGCTCACGAGCGCCGGTCTGAGGGCTGGCCGCTGCGTGACGACCAGATTCACGTCGCGCTTGATCAAGTCGCGAAATTCCGGCTCCCGTACCACAGCATCTGTAGCGAGCGCGACGGATAGGCGCAACGGCAGCAGATCCAAATCGTTCGGTGCAGTGTAGTATGACATCTTGAGCAGTGCTGCCGTGCCAGGCTGGGGCGAACTGTGCTTGGACGCCGCCAGCATGAGCCAAATGTCTCCGCGGAGCGGCGACGAGCGCAATGCGCGAGCAAGCGTATTCGAAAGTTCTGGAAGAGCCGTCTCTTGCTCGCCCGCAATCGAAGTCGGTTTCGATATCCCGTTCGGCCATGCTGCAGTCGACACAATCTTCGATAAGGAGGGTCGACCACCAAGATACCACTCAGGCACGACCAGCCACAGTGCCTGCATCATCAGCGTGATCCCTAGCACCACCAGAGTGACCCGGGGCCAAGCGGCGAAAAGCGCTGACGCGAACTTGGGGTAAGAAGCTGGAACTGGATCTGCAACTCGGTCGGGCGCCCCCTTCGATTCCAAAGATAGGGAATCTCGCCCTGCGCCGGGAATGCTTTGACCGAATGCAAGTCCGAAAAGCACGGCGGCCGAAAGCGACGCACCCAAACCCAGAACTCCATGGTCGGCAAAGGCGAGGATCATCAGCGCAATTGCAGCTGCGGCCCCCAAGGCTGGATATGAGTAATCATGAACTCGCGACAGAGAACGCCAGATCAGAACACCTGCGCCTAGAATTACAACAATCAGGACGGTACAAAGAAAAACCCACCCCATGTCTATAACGACGGTGGCGGCGGCGGTTGGCCGCTCTCGCGAGGCGCTGGCCCCAGCGTCCCGATAAATCGGCAGCAGGACCGTCGAAGCGCCTGCACCGGATCCCGCCGGCCCGACATCCTGCAGCATGCGCTCGGTTGCAGTCTGGCTGCTCGTCGATAACGCAATCGTCGGATCAGTGTTCGTTCTGAGCGGAAGGAGGGTAAGAGTGGAAATGAAGATGATCATGGCGGCGGCCATGACGCCAGCGGTGCCCCACACGCCCAAGAACCACCTGCGAATAGCGAACACCGAGAGCAACAGTCCCGATCCGAGGAGGGCGGCAACGATGGAGGCCAAGTTGCCTCGAATGAGCAGCGCGGCCATGCAGACGGTCATCGTGATGATCGCGGCTAACAGAGCGGGGTAGGGGGCCGACGCTATTGTTTCTGGTCGACGGAGCCTCCGCAACTGATCGACCGCGCGTATCGCCGAGGCGGTAGACACCAAGACGCCGAGTACCACAAGGGTCGCACCATCGGGGCCAGCGGCGCCATTAGTTTCCTTGCTGAACCACAGAGCCGTAGCAATCGTAGTTAGCGACAGTAAAAGATATAGGACTTGGGCTGCGCGAATCCGGTCAAGCGCGACGACCGCAGTGACGAGGGCTGCGGCGAGGACGGCGCAATACTGCACGAGCGAGAACATGGTCGCCCCAGTATCGACCGTGATTATTTCGGCGAGGGGCTCGTTCAAGGCCGTCGATGCAGTTGCCCAGATGGGATTTCCCAGTGTGCCGATTGGCAAGGGCACTGCCTGCAGGGCCATCAAGAACGCCGGAGTCGCAAGAATAATGACCAGGCCCGGCCGGAGCAGCTTGGCGAGCCCGAGCGAGGAGGCCGGTAGAAAAATCGCCACGATCAGCGACGCCGTCGCAAGTACGAAGGCTACCATCACCCAACTTCGCAAGTCTTCCGGCATTGCGAGCGCCGCGGCAATCGCCACCAATTCGGCCAACATGACAAGCCGGATGATCATCAAACACCATCGTGTGGTGCGGCCACTCCGCTGTCCGCTGGCCGGAGAACGTGCAGGCCGCTGGAGACAGATTCAAGAGCCGGAAAGACCATAACGGATGTAGTGGCTATCATGATAGTAGTAGCTCCGATGACCATCGTATCGGGCCATTGCTTTAGTATCTGTTTTGCTGAGGACAACTCCGATCAGTGAATCTTGGATGTTGGGAGCCGTGTGCAGTGCGTGCTGCACAACATCGATTTTGGTCCGACCCCATTCAACGACAAGGATGTAGCAATCTATGAGAGATGAGGTGGCCCGGACATCAACTAACGGAGTTAGGGGAGGAAGGTCGACGATGATATAGTCATATTGGGTTCGCAAACGGTCGAACAGCTTGCTTATCGCCTCGGCGCAGAGGATTTCGCTGGTGTGAAGCAGAGGTCCTCGCCGCACGGCGGGCAGAAATGCAAGATTGGTCGTCGGATCCCGCCAGATTGCATCGGCGAGCGATCGGCTCCCGTTTGCGACCTCGATAATTCCGCAGGCTGCCTTGGGCGCAAAGATGGAAGACAATGAGGGATTCCTGAGGTCGCAATCGACGATGATGGCTTTCTTGCCGGCGTGGCCGATCAATTGCGCGAGCGAGGCTGCAATTGTGGTCTTTCCCTCATTGGGTAGGGCCGAGGTAATACCGATCACCTGCGAGGAGATCTTCTCCGGATTGTGGTCGATGGCAAGCTTGATAGAACGAATTGCCTCGGTATATCGAGAAAGTGGCATCCCAACCACGGTCCGATGGATGGCGGTGGGGGCTGAAACTATGCGTTGCTGAACATCATCTTCGGTTTTCTGGAGTCGAACTGCCGGTTTCTGAGATTTGCGGCTCGGCAAGAACGGGACCATAGAAAGACAAGGCAATTCCAGCACGGTCTCCACTTGTGAAGAGGTACGAAAGACGCGGTCCATGAGGTCTCTGAGGAGCGCCAAGCCAATACCGAGTGCGAGACCACCAAAAATGCCGAGCGCCAGCACCAATCGTGATTTCGGCTTGCTCTTGCTAGATGGCGGCGAAGCGGGGAAAAGCACCCGCGTTTCCGAGATGGGAAATGTCTCCTGCTGCGCGGAGCTCATGTAACGCTGCAGGAAGGTCTCATACAGGCTGCGTAAGCCTTTTGCCCGGCTCTCAAGATCCTTGATCGTCAGCTCGGCAGAGTTGACCGAACGGGATTGAGCAACGGCCTTCGCGAGCTGCTTTTCGATTTCTTCCTGGCGCTGCTTCGCAAGCTCGAATTCACTTCGACTGACTTCAGCAAGTCTCCTGACTTCATCGAAAATGGAAACGCGAAACTCTCGCGCGCGGTTCCGGACATTGACGACCGCCAAGTGATCGCGGCCAACTCTTGCCGTCAATTCTGCCTCACGTCGGGTGAGTTCGAGATATTGCTGGCGCAGCGCCGTGATGATGGCGCTGTTTAGCCCGTCGCTTCCGATAGCGTCCAGATCGAGCATCGAGGACGGCTTCTTCGGATCGAAGGAAGCAAGGAGGGTTTCGTAACGAGACAGCTTAGCCGTAGCTTCGGATGTCTGGGCACGCGCAACGGCCAATCGACTGTTGATTTCCGTGATCTGGTGCTCGTCGATGAGGCGTCCGTCCAGAGAGACAATGTTGTTTTGACTCTTGTAGACGTCGACAGCACGTTGTGCGGCGAGGGCTTGGTCTCCGAGATCCCGCAGCCTATCTTGCAGCCAGCTTGTTGCCCGGCGATTGGCGTCGAACTTTGCATTGAGCTGATCGGCAACGTAGGTGTTGGCTATCGCATTGACGATCTCGGCGGCTCGACCTGAAGAACTCGAATTGAAGCTGATTTCAAGGACGTTGCTGTATCCGACACGTGACGCGGAAAGCCGACTAAGGAATGCATCGATAACGTCGTCCGATGGCTCGCCATGCCTACCGGATGGCGCGTCCTTCGTCGATTCGGTCCGGGTCCATGATCGCACTCGCTGCCAGAGCGAGTGTAGGGATGGCGCCGACGCGTTGAAGTCAGGATCGTTGGTTAGCTTCAACTGGTCGATTACCGCAGCAGCGGTGGCCTTCGATCTCACGAGCTGGATCTGCGTCTCGATTTGATTGAGATCAAAAGGCGGCTCGGCGAGAAGTGACTGCTGCTGGACAAACTGGGCCCGCTGATTGGCTAACAGGATCTGGACCTGCGCCGTGTAGGTCGGAGATGCCAGTCGGAGATAAAGCAGGCTAATCGCAATGACCAGTGCAGCGGTAACAAGGATTACCAGATACTGACGCCGCAACAGTCCGATACCGAGATTGATGATCTCGGTGATCCCCCCGCCGTCGGTCTGGCCGGATGGGGTCAAGTTCACCGGCAATCGTAGCCTGTCCGTGTCTTTGAGGTTGTTCTGAAGCATCACGTACCTGTCTCGACGGGTGGGTCGTTGCGGCCGTCCGCTCGCAGGGCTCATTCGAGGAGATCTGCAGCCGGCGGGCGATTATATATCTGATAAAAATCATATTGCCAAATTAAATAAATGATATATTAGTAGTCTCAAGAAAAAAATCTTGTTGCGGTCAATCCGTGTGAATTTGGGTCGCTAAAGTTGATATATTGCCGATACTTACAATATAATTGGCCGTTACAACCCAAATTAAATAGAGCGTCTGGGCGTGAGCCGGAGGCGCGGAATATTAATTCCGTGCATTATGGCCTCCGCATCGAAGCCAATTCGTGTTTGGACGGGCAGGAGAGTACTCGATGCTGGAATCACGATCCTTGGCGATCCCTGATGTCAAAGTAATTCGCCCGGATCGGTTTTCCGACGCCCGCGGTTACTTCTCTGAGACTTTCCAGCGATCGACCTTTGCGCAGAAGGGAATCCTCCATGACTTTGTTCAGGATAATCAGTCCTGCTCGAAGCGCATCGGGACGGTACGCGGCCTGCATTTTCAGCGTCCGCCTTTCGCGCAGGCCAAGCTGATACGGGTGTTGAGCGGCGCCATTCTCGACGTCGCGGTGGATCTCCGGCGTTCATCGCCGAGTTTCGGCAAGCACATCGCCATTCAATTGGATGGTGAAAGCGGCGAGCAGGTTTTCATTCCGAAGGGATTTGCGCATGGCTTTTGCACGCTGCAGTCCAATACCGTCGTCCTCTACAAGGTCGACCAGGTCTACGCCCCGAGCCATGACGGTGGCGTCTATTGGGCCGATCCAGCGCTAGAGATTGAGTGGCCCGTGACAACCTCAGAGGCTCAGTTGTCGCCGAAGGACCAGATCCTTCCTGCGCTGAGCCAGCTCGGTTGCGTGTTCGACTGATGGAGGGCGAGTAAATGCGTATCTTGGTGACGGGCGGAGCAGGCTTTATCGGTTCTGCGGTGTGTCGTCGTTTGGTGCTGCAGACCGGTGCCGCAGTGATCAACGTTGACAAGCTGACATACGCAGCCAATCTGGCATCGCTTGCCAGCGTCGAGAGACTGGAGCCCTATGCGTTCCTGCAGTCCGACATCTGCGATCGCGAGGTCATCGATCTTGCGTTCGCCGACTACGAGCCGGATGCGATCATCCATTTGGCGGCAGAGAGCCACGTCGATCGCTCGATCAATGGGCCCGGCGCATTCGTCAGCACCAACATAGTTGGCACCTACACGCTACTGGAGGCCGCCAGAACCTACTACGAACGCCTGCCGCTTCCGAGGCGGAAGCAGTTTCGCTTCGTCCATGTGTCGACAGACGAAGTCTACGGCTCGTTGGGCCCGGACGATTTGTTTCGGGAGGACACGCCCTACAGACCGAGCTCGCCGTATTCGGCGAGCAAGGCTGCATCGGACCATCTCGCGCTCGCGTGGTTTCGAACCTATGGCTTGCCGGTCATCGTGTCGAACTGCTCGAATAACTATGGACCGTACCAGTTCCCGGAGAAGCTCATCCCGCTGACGATCCTCAACGCGATCGACCGAAAGCCTTTACCGGTTTACGGCGACGGCAAAAATATCCGCGATTGGCTTCACGTCGATGACCATGCGGCTGGCTTGATAAGACTGCTGCACGAAGGGAAACCGGGCGAGAAGTACAATTTCGGTGGAGATGCGGAGCGATCCAACATGGAGGTTGTCACCCAAATCTGTGACGTGCTGGATCGATTGTCTCCATCGACGAGCATAAGACGATCTCTCATCACATTCGTGCCGGATCGTCCGGGGCATGATGCGCGCTACGCAATCGATGCGTCAAAGGCACGTCGTGAGCTCGATTGGAAGCCGACGAGAACTTTCGAACAGGGGCTGGCGGAGACCGTGGGGTGGTATCTCAAGAACCGTGCGTGGTGGGAGCGTACCCGTCGCGGTGCCTATGACGGCTCGCGTCTCGGTCTCCTGGCCGCCCAACACTGAGGTGAAGACGATGGTGCGCCCCATCCTCATTGTCGGCCGAAATGGTCAGTTGGCAAGGTGTCTTCGTGAACTTGCCGCAATGCGCAGTCTGCCCGTGGTGGCTCTCGGGCGCCCGGAACTGGATCTGGAGAACCGCGAGGGGATCGATAAGCTCATTGCTTCAATCGGACCGTCCGCGATCATCAATGCGGCCGCTTATACGGCGGTCGACCAGGCCGAGTCTGAGACGGCGAAGGCGTTCAGCATCAACCGCGATGGTGCGGCGGCATTGGCGGATGTTGCATGGCAGATGAATATCCCGCTCATTCATCATTCGACCGACTATGTCTTCGACGGCTCGAAGCCAGATGCATACGATGAAAGCGACATTCCCGCACCTTTGAACGCCTATGGAGCGTCGAAGCTGGCCGGTGAAGCTGCTGTACTGGCAGCGCACCCCCTCGCGACGGTGATCAGGTGCTCGTGGCTTTACAGCCCCTATGGCGGCAATTTCGTCCGAACGATGCTGCGGCTGTGTGAGACGCAGCAGATTGTTAGGGTGGTCAGTGACCAACATGGCAATCCGACCTCTGCATTCGATCTCGCGGAGGCTGTCCTTCAGATCGCAGAGCGGTCGGCAATGAACGATCGCAGGGCGACGGCCGGCATCTTTCATCTCGCGGGCCAAGGCGAGACGAACTGGCACGACTTTGCACGAGCAATCTTCTCTGAGCGCTCCCGTCTTGGAGCGAGAGTTCCGACGCTGGAGGCGATCACGACGGAGGAGTTTCCGACCGCTGCCCGCCGACCTCGGAATTCGCGCCTCGACTCATCCAAGGCCGAACGCGTGTTCGGGGTTCGATTGGCGCCGTGGCGCCATGCATTGAAAGCTTGTCTGGAGCAACTGGGAGAAACCGATGCTGAAGGGAATCGTGCTGGCCGGCGGCAGCGGAACGCGCCTTTATCCGATCACGCGCGTGGTCAGCAAGCAGTTGCTCCCGATCTATGACAAGCCAATGATCTATTATCCCCTGTCGACGCTGATGTTGGCGGGGATTCGTGAAATTCTGATCATCACCACGCCCTCTGACCGGTGTCAGTTCGAGCTGTTGCTGGGTGACGGCAGCCAATGGGGCATTCGGCTCAGCTACGCGGAACAAACACGCCCCGCCGGTCTCGCTGACGCCTTCATAGTTGGTGCCGATTTCATCGGAGATGATCGTGTCGCGATGGTGCTCGGGGACAATATCTTCTTCGGCGATGGTCTGAGTGATCTGCTTGCCAGGGCGGCAAGACGCGAGCAAGGAGCCACGGTTTTTGCCTATCACGTCCGAGACCCTGAACGATATGGAGTGGTCGCGTTCGATGCGGCGGACCGCCCGGTATCGATCGAAGAGAAACCCAAACGGCCGGCTTCGAACTGGGCGATCACGGGGTTGTACTTCTTTGACAATCGCGTCGTCCGGTACGCTCGCCGCGTCGAGCCATCATCGCGCGGCGAGCTCGAGATTACCGATCTTCAGATGCGTTATCTTTCGGCAGGTGCGCTTCACGTTGAGCGTATGGGGCGGGGTTTTGCCTGGCTGGACACCGGCACGGTCGAGTCTCTCATCGATGCAGGTACGTTCGTGCAGACCCTGGAGAAGCGGCAGGGAATGAAGATCGCCTGTCTCGAAGAGGTTGCCTTCAGGCTTGGCTTCATCAATCGAAATCAACTTCTCGCGCTGGCGCGACCGCTGGAGAAGAGCGGCTATGGCAAATATCTCAGCGAAATCACGGCGCTCCCGCAATTTGCGTCCCAATAGCGGTGGGGCCCCCGATGTCTAGACCGCAACTTGCACCATAGGAGATATGTATGCACGCCGAACTTTATACAGACGGAATTGAGGAAATCACCGTCAGCGGAACCATCGTCCGCGTCGATCTAGTCAGTCTTTCACCAACCGAACGCGACGACAGCAATGCCCCCAAGCGAGTGTTTTCTCAACGACTGATCTTTTCGGTCGAGTCCTTCGCCAATTCGATCGACGTGATGCAGAAGGCACTGCAGGGGCTGGTTGACGCGGGTGTAGTGCGTAGGAACTCACCAGTTGAGGTGCAAAATGCCACGTCGGGATCGCGTGATGCGATGTCGCCTAACACACGGCCTGTGAATGTCTCTTCAAATTTCCGCTGAAATCGACGCCGCCGACGGCGTGAACGACCACGTGGCGGGCGCGCCGGGGCAGGCAACGCAGACGGCATTAGAATGTCTGTCTAAGATCGCCGGTCATCATGGTATCGACTTGCCGGTCGAACGCCTGAAGCACGCCTACGCCGTGGCCGCTCCGCCGTCGTTGCGTCTCCTGTTGCGCATGGCGCAGGACGCGGGCCTGCGCGCGAAAAGCACGAAGCTAGATTGGGGCGCATTGATACGCCTCGGTGAGGCCTATCCGGCGCTGGTTCGGCTCGCAAATGGCAACTGCATCGTGGTTCTTGGTACGGAACGGAGCGCTGAGGGCTCTGATGTCGTCTGTGTCTTCGATCCGCTCGCCGACCGCAAGCACGAGGTCTTGGTTGTTGACAGGGAGCGATTCTGTGCCCGATGGGCCGGTGACACGATCCTGATCAAACGCGAGCAGACGGTTCGGGATGGTCGGAAGAGTTTCGGCCTACGGTGGTTCGTACCGGAGTTGCTTCGTCAATGGCGATTGTTCAGGGATGTCGCGATCGCCGCCATCCTGCTCTATGCTTTGGGCCTCGTTATTCCGATCTTTTTCCAGCTCGTTATCGACAAGGTTCTGGTTCATGAGAGCTTCACCACGCTGTACGTACTTGCGGCAGGAGCGGCCGTAGCGCTCGTCTTTGACGCGATATTCGGTTTTCTGCGGCGCTACCTGCTGCTCTATGCGACGAACAAGGTCGATATTCGAGTTGCCACGAAGACCTTCGCCCATCTTCTCGGGCTGCCGGTCACCTTCTTCGAGCACATGGCCGCGGGGGTGCTGGTCAAGCACATGCAGCAAGCGGCCCGCATCCGAGAATTTCTGACCGGGCGACTATTCCTGACGAGTCTCGACGCGCTCTCGCTTTTTGTCTTCTTGCCGGTCCTTGCACTCTACAGCGTCAAGCTGACGCTGATGGTTCTCGCGTTCACCGCCGCCAGCGGTGCTGTCGTCGGCCTGCTGATGGGGCCTTTCCGGCGACGTCTTTACGATCTTTACCAAGCGGAAGGCGCGCGGCAGGCTCTGCTCGTCGAAACAGTTCATGGTATGCGCACCGTGAAGTCGCTTGGAATGGAGCCCGTGCAGGGCGGGGTCTGGGATAACCGCTGCGCACAGTCCGTGGCCATGCGCTTTGGTGTCGAGAAGATTTCCGCAGGCGCCCAGGCGCTCACCGGATTTCTCGAAAAACTCATGACGCTTGGAATCATAGCGCTCGGAGCACTCGATGTCTTCGCTGGCGAAATGACGATCGGAGCGCTGGTCGCCTTCAATATGTTGGCCGGGAGGGTCTCCGGACCATTGGTTCAGCTCGTGACCATGGTGCACGAGTACCAGGAAGTTGCTCTCGCCGTGAAGATGCTTGGCGAGGTCATGAATCAAACACCAGAGCGTGATGGTAAGAAAGATGGGCTGCGGCCTGACTTCGCCGGGA
Organism: Bradyrhizobium sp. CCGE-LA001; assembly: GCF_000296215.2. NCBI lineage: Bacteria > Pseudomonadati > Pseudomonadota > Alphaproteobacteria > Hyphomicrobiales > Nitrobacteraceae > Bradyrhizobium > Bradyrhizobium sp. CCGE-LA001. The sequence goes on from NZ_CP013949.1 coordinate 2,336,363, forward strand.
AAATCGAGTTCGAGAGTGTTTCTTTTCGTTATGGAGCTGAAGGGGCGCCGGCGCTCGAAGATGTCTCTTTCACCGTCGAGCCGGGTTCGATCTTCGGGATCGTCGGCCGGAGCGGCTCTGGGAAAACGACGCTCACACGGCTGATCTCGGGCATGTATCCGGTGCAGCAGGGACTCTTGCGTATCGACGGGTATGATGCGAGGGAGCTCGATCTGGCACATCTGCGCCGAAACCTCGGCATTGTCCTGCAAGATAATTTCCTGTTCCGCGGAACGGTCCGCGACAATATCGCTTGCGTAAAGCGTGATGCGACCTTTGCCGAGGTCGTCGCCGCGGCCCAGCTCGCCGGCGCTGACGAGTTCATCGAGCGGTTGCCGCGCGGCTTCGACACCCAGCTCGAGGAAGACGCTTCGAACCTGTCCGGCGGGCAGAAGCAGCGGCTCGCGATAGCGAGAGCGCTGATCGTCAATCCACGAATCTTGATCTTCGACGAAGCGACGAGTGCACTTGATTCCGAAAGCGAGATGATCATCAAGCGCAATCTGCGTCGTTTGGCGGCGGGGCGCACGGTGATCATCGTCTCGCATCGGCTGTCGATGCTGACCGAAGCGAATCAGATCCTGGTGATGGACCGCGGCCAGATCGTCGACGTGGATCGCCACGATCACCTCCTGTCGAAATGCACGATCTACAGGCATTTGTGGAATCAACAGATGAAGCAGATTGCATGAAAGAGACGACCCAAACACGCACGGATAGCAAGCCGGACGGTCTGGTCCCCGCCAGATCGGTCGAGCGACGGCAAAAGCCATTCAGGTCGACACCTAGGCGAATGCCAGTGGTCGCTGAGTTTCAATCGGATGCAACCGAGGTCGAGCAGCAAGCGCCCCCGCGGCTCGCTCGGATCACCCTTTACGGTTTACTTGCACTGGTTGCCTTCGCGGTCGCCTGGGCGTCCGTTTCGCAAGTCGAGATGATCGTCACAGCACAGGGGAAATTGACGACGACACGTCCCAACCTGGTTGTGCAGCCTCTGGAAACGTCGGTCATACGCGAGATCCACGTCAAGGCCGGTGATCGCGTCAACCGCGGCGACCTTCTGGCGACCCTCGATCCGACTTTTTCACAGGCGGATTTCGACCAATTGCGCGGCAGAGTGGCTGGGTTCGATGCGTCGATCGATCGCCTGGGCGCCGAACTGAACGGGGCCGAGTATACAGTCAAGGACCTCACCAATGCAGATCAGATCCTCCAGGGAAAGTTGTTCTTGCAGAGGAAAGCCGCCTATGAGGCGCAAATCCAGAACTACGACGCCCAGATCGCGTCGGCTCGGGCCAATCTGAAGACGGCGCAGGACGAGGAGGGCGTACTCCTTCAGCGGCTCGATACGATGCGCTCGATCGAAGCCATGCGCACCGCCTTGATGGACAAGGAAGTCGGTTCGAGGTTGAACTTTCTGCTCTCGCGTGATGCACGGCTCGACGTTGAGAGCAATCTGGCGCGTGTTCGCGGCAGTATCGCGGATACGACGCATCGGCTGGAGAAGGCCCGTGCAGACCAAAAGGTCTTTGCCGAGGAATTTCGTCGCACCACGTTTCAGGAGCTGGTGGAGACATTGCCGAAGCGCAATAGCGCGGCAGAGGAACTGAAGAAGGCCGAACTTCGTCGACAGCTGATCGTTCTTCAGGCGCCGGCAGATGCGGTGGTGCTCGACATCGCGAGCAGAACGGTCGGCTCGGTGGTCCGCGAGGCAGAGACGCTATTTGTCCTGGTTCCCCGTGATGTGCCGCTTCAGGCGGAAGTCAACGTCGAGGGCCGGGATATCGGGCAGGTCGCGCTGGGGCAGGCAGTCCGTATCAAGTTTGAAGCGTTTCCTTTCCAGAAGTATGGAACTGCAACGGGGGAAGTCCGCGTCATCAGTCAGGATACGTTCTCGCCGGATACGAAGGCGGAAGGTGCGCGCCGTGCGCCCGCACCCTATTACCGCGTACTGGTCGATTTGTCGGACACGCACCTTCGGCTGCCGGCTGAGCGCATTCAAATGATTCCGGGTATGGCAGTGACCGCCGAACTGAAGGTCGGCAAGCGCACCGTGATTTCCTATTTCCTCTACCCATTGCTACGCGGATTGGATGAAAGCATCCGCGAGCCTTAACGAGGGCGCTCTGATCGGTTCATGCGCAGATTAAAGGATTGAGCTGAGCGAGTAGGAGCCAGCGCGGTAGCGAACGATACAGATCTGAAGGTAGAAAAGCATGCCCGGTGTGACCGAAAGCCCGTTTCGAATACTTGTCGCCGTCACCTTTCATTTCCGAGAGTCTCGCCTTCAATACCTATTTCAAGTCCTTCGATCGCTTTGCGAATATCCCGTGGAAGCTTTGGATGTTGTCATCATTACGAACGCTGACCAGGACGAAGACCTCAAGCGAATCAGAGACTTGAGTGCACCGCTTTTCAGGTCCTTGCCCGCGCGGTCAGCGTTGTCAACAAAAAGCCTTTCGATTGAGAGCTTTCCGAAACTTGCCAATCCATGGCTCTTGCCCTGGAGTCATAAGCATCTTGTTTCGGAGAGGTTTCTAAGCGCCGAGTCCGCCTATACTCATTTCATATACGTCGAAGATGATATTCTGCTGTCTTTCGAGAATTTCTGCTACTTCACCCATTATCGAGAAATGCTCAAGGAGCGAAGGCTGATACCATCTTTCCAGCGCATCGAGTACAACGACGCCGATAATCATCTCTATCTCGTTGATCAGGTCGGTGTGGTTGATTTTAACGCGAGAAATCGTGTGGATATGGATGGATATGCTTTTGTCAACCTGGACTATCCATTCAACGCGATGTTCATCTTGGACCGCGAGCTCGCACTGGAATATGTGGAGACGCCTTCGTTCGATCGCGAGCGCAGCAAGCTGGTGCGGCCAGAGTGGGATGTTGCTTGTCGCGCGGCAATGGGCTTGTGCTTTGAAAACCCTCCGGAGGGCTTTCGTGCTCGTTACGTATCACCCGTCGATCCGAGCGCCCTGATTACCCCATCTTGGTCCTGGGTTTATCACTTGCCCAACAACTACGCGAAGGATCGCCTAAAACCGTTTGCCAAGACGCGAGTAGATCAGCAATTTAGCTCGGAAGCTGATGTGGCTTGCTGGCGTCCGGCTTCCAAGGTTGTTGAATATCTCGCGTTGATGCGAGGCAAAAAGCGCTCAAACGGGCCGGAGCTTTCATTGTGACTGTTATCAGCGGGTGGTGCGCCTAGCCCGCTTTTGCTCCATCGTCAGTCGCGACCTGCCATCGGATTGCTTGCTGTACCATATGACGATCGCTCAATTGGCCCAGCATAATGTACTGTCGTGCCAGGTAGTGCCGTAACAGGCCTAGGCTGAAGAAGTTGAAGATCTTTGCTCTTCGCTCCATTCCGGAGATAAGGGCATCCGTGACTTTCAGGCCTGCATCGCTTAGAAGCTTGATCGCGGTATCTTCTACGAAGAATTTGAGATGAGTACGATCCATGATGCCCGCTTCTTGATAATCGAAACGGCGTTGCAGCAGCAGAGGCAATGAAACACTGAAGTGAGCTATGTTCGGAACCGAAATGATGACGCTGCCTCCGGGATTCAGTGTCTTTGCCAGCCTTTGAAGGGTCGCGCTTGGATCAGGAAGATGTTCGAGAACATCGAGCAGGAGGATGAGGTCGTACTTCTTGAGCTGTACGATGATGTCGTCCACGGGACCGATAATCGCCCGGTCAACGTTCCGCTCCAGTTCGTCCAACAAGCCCGGATTGATCTCGACCCCAGTCGTTTTAGCGTTTGGGTAATAGCCCTTCAGCCATTTAAGCGTGGCGCCGGCGCCGGCTCCTACTTCTAATATGCTGCTACATTCCTTCGGCAAGAGCGGGTGAATTTCGCGTCGCACCCAGTGGAAATAATCCATTTTTCGATGACTCCAGAATGCTCATTGCCCCTTTTGGTCACGATAGAAGCGTCCGAATCACTTTCATGACAGAGTCGTCGCCGGCCTATCGAGAGAAGGGGCTTTTGTTCTGCCATTGTCCCCATTGCGCTTCTCGAACACGGCATACCCGTTCCGGAGAGCCGGATTTTCGTCCGTCACGCGATGCCGTCCTTCGCGCTTCAGGCGTCGGTAGATAGCATGAATGCGAACATCGCTGACGTCGTCGAGCAGCACGTACTTTGCCTCTCGCAATAATTCATACAGCGCTTCGTAGAAGCCGTCCTCCTGAACACGAGCAGAGCCATTAAACATCAACAGGTCAAAGCTTGTGACATTGTTGTCGTCCTTTATGCTCCTTATCGCGTTCCGGAAATGCTCTGCCATGTCGCCAGGATCAAGGTGGAGGGGCCCATACCATTTTACACAATCCTCCTCCAGCCCGGGGGCGCCAACAACAGGACCTCCACTGCCTCCGCCAATTTTCAAGCAAACCAGGCGGGATTGTTCTTCCCGTGCTCTGAATCCCGCTATGAGCGCTTGAGTCCCGCGCCAGCGCCGGTCAGCGCCTACGACCAAGGCCGCGCCAATTTTCTCTCCGCGAACAAGATCATGGATTAGTCCATAGAACTCGTCATTTCTACTGCTCGAGAGATGATGCGGCATAAAGTATCCGTACCTTGCCTCGGCGCCATAGAGACCACGCTTGACCAACTGCTTGAGGCCAGCCCGCATCTTGTAGGTGCGAAGCCGCCACTCAAAGTACCTTGTCTTCCCTTGAGGCGGTAAGATCCAGGAAGCATTGAAACGTTCGCCGTTGTTCTCCTGCCGAACCGCGACATTGCAATTGTTCAGGTCTGCTAATACGGCACTGCCGCGGTTCAAATAGTGCCTTATCTGCTCCGCCAGATCACTTCGCTTGCATGCGGTAAGCATGTCGGACAGGCTCGTGAACCAAGCCTGGTCATTGCATTGTGGCAGTTGGTGAATGCTCCGTCGGTGTACTCGCCGCTCGCCAACGTCTGCAGGAGGCGCGATCGTTCGTCCAGAGAGGATCGCCACTGCACGCCGGGCTCGATTCAATTCCTCATGGTCGAGCCAGGGAAATTGGTTGGCGCATCTGACGGCTTCGGCGACATCGTTCGAGCAGAGTGTCGCAATAATGAAATACGCCCATTCAACGGGATCAGGATCCGCTGCTCGGTACTCGGAAAGAGTGAATTGAATTGGCTCGGATATCCAAGAGAGCGCTCTCCTCGCATTGCCTTTGTGCAAGTCGCAAAGCGTAAGTCGTAACTTCGGTTCAGGCATCCACGGGATATACTGTGCGCACTTCAAGTAGAGGCGCTCTGCGTCTTCGTAGTTTCGCTGCGCTAGTAGTCGGTCGCCCTGCTGCAAAAGACGTAGGTGTAAACCTCCGGGCACAACGCCTGCAACATTGCTGGTGGGCGAAGCATCCACAAGGCGAAGCGGTTCGAACGGGCCAGGCTGAACGATCCTCTGGTGCGGTTGCGCGGCCTTGTTGAGTTCATACCATTGGAGGATCTGGTTGCGTTGCTTCATCGTGTGCGAGCTGTGAACCAAGTCGAACCCTGCTTGAACAATCGCTTCGAGTGCATCTTGGTTGTTGAACAGAAAGGATAGCTTGTCCAACACGTCGTGCTCATCGGCAAACACGCAATTGACCATATCGATGAAGCCTGCGGCCTGGAGTGCTGGAGACGGCTCTGTGATCAGGCATGATTTGCAGGCGGGTATCTCAAAATGCTTGCGGACGACTTCCTTTGCCAGTGTCCCGCAAGACGGTACGAACACGGACGCGTTCAACATTCGCGCGTACGGTTCGCCGACCCTTATTTGTTGCTGCTCCCTCTTAGGTGCATAGCCAGGATGATTGCAAATCAAGGAGGAATAATTCTTCGAGATTAGGCGCATCATCCGCTGTCGCCAGGGATAAAGAGCTGTGTTGTTTCCGGCGAAGAGCACTGGGATGCTCTTCCAAAGGCCGTAGTCACGATAGAGGTCAGGATCGACGGAATTGGGCCAGAAAAATAGAGAATCCGAAATGGCCGGTGTATTCTCGGCTGCCGCAGTTGCTATGGCGAAATACGTGTTGATTCCCAGATGCTCCATGTCGGACAAGAATCCTGCGCGACCGCAGCAGAAGGCATCTGAATTGAGGAGGCCAAGTTTCGGAATGTCCGCGTTGGCGCGCGCGTTGCTTACCCTTGGGCGACGGCAAGAAGGAAACGGAACCCCGCCTTCGAAAAGGGTCAAATCCGGCTGGTGAACATCGCAGATATGCGCATAGTCACAATCGTGATCTACGACTACGACATTGAAGAACTCTGAGAGACACCTGACGTGTTCTCTCTTGTGCGCCAGAAGAAAGGCAGGCAGCTCGTCGTCATACTTGTATTGAAAGAAGACTAGCTTAGGCTTTGGATCAAAGGTAGCCATCGGGTCCTCTGAGCAAAGTGCGATCGCAGCGCTCGGACGAGTTCGTGGAATGAGCAGCGGTCACCGGCATATTGCCCTAGTGAGAGCGTTGGCAACGTAGCGCATATCGTCTTCGGTCATTTGCGCGTAGATTGGAAGCAGGATCGAATGATCCTGCGCGAGTTCGGACCGGCGCAGTTGATGGCGGTGCTTCTCAGCAGCATAAGGCGCTTCGCGGTGCGCGCACATGATTCCACGTCGGGTCGCTATGCCCTGGTCGAGCAGCGTCTGCATCACGCCTTTTTGATCAAGTCTATCGGGCAGGCGCACACAGTAACTCTGCCAGTTGGACCTGGCCCAAGCAGGCTCTGCTGGCAGTCGCAGTCCCTCTAGGTTTCCGAGTAGCTCGGCGTATCCGAGCGCGACAGCGCGGCGCCGCGCGACCAATCCCGGAAGGCGCTCCAATTGCTTGCGGCCGACGGCGGCCTGTATGTCAGTCATTCGGTAATTGTAACCCACGACGAGATAGTCTTCGAAAAGGACCCGCGGTGAGCCATGCCGCACCGTGTCCGGAATGCTCATGCCGTGCTGCCGGAGCAGCCGGAACTTGCGATCAAGCTCCGGATCGGCGGTGGTCAACATCCCACCCTCGCCAGTCGTGATCACCTTGCGTGGGTGAAACGAGAAGCAGGCGATACGTCCATGCGGCTTGCCTATGCGTTCCCATTCGCCGCCTGTTGAGATCTCACTGCCGGCCGCGCAGGCGGCATCCTCGATGAGGGCAATCCCTCTGCGCTTGGCGATCGCCGTAAGCGCAGCCAGGTCGCAAGGAATGCCCATTTGATGAACGGCGATAATCGCGCGCGTGCGATGGGTAATCGCGTCCATCACCTGGGTGGGGTCGATATTGTAGGTCTCCGGATCGATATCCACGAAAACAGGGGTCGCGCCTTGGTATCGTATCGAGTTCGCCGTCGCGATGAACGAATGGCTCGCAGTGATGACCTCGTCGCCGGGGCCGATATCGAGTGCCGCCAGAGCGAGCTGCAGGGCCGTCGTGCAATTTGAAACAGCGCATGCGAAGGGAGCGCCGACGAGAGCAGCGAATTCCTGCTCGAAGGCAGTCACCTGCGGACCTTGAGACACCCAACCCGACAGGACGGCTGCGCGCGCCGCCTCTGCCTCTTCATGGGCCAGCAGCGGCAATGCGATCGGAATCACGACACAGCCGCCTGTCGCTGATGGCCAGCCGTGATTTCGCGCTCGGCGCGCCACCATTTGACGAGCTCTTGCAGGCCCTGGTCAAGCCCGGTGCTGGCCCGAAAACCCAGCAGGCGTTCGGCTTTTCCGATTGAGGCCAGCCGGCGCGGTACGGGATTGATGGAACGCTCCGGCGCAAACTCCGGGAGCATTCCTTGTCGTCCCATCACCGATGCGAGCGCCGTCGCAAGTTGCACCAGGCTGGTTTCCGTTCCGGTGCCCACGTTGAATACCTCGTCCGTCACGTTCGCCCTTGCGGCCACAATATTGGCGCGTGCGACATCCCGAACGTGGACGAAATCCATGGTCTGTAGGCCGTCGCCGAAAATGATCGGAGGCAGCCCGGCCTCCAAGCGCTCCATCCAACGGATCAGAACTTCGGTGTATCGTCCGTGTATGTCCATGCGGCTGCCATAGACATTGAAATATCGAAATGCCACATAGTCGAGACCGTACATGTCATTGTACGCGCGCAGCAGCCCTTCATTAAACGCCTTCGCGGCCCCATAGAAGGTCCTGTTGTTGTAGCAGTTTTGTCGCTCGCTCGTCGGAAAATCCTCCGCCATGCCATAAACCGAAGCCGAGGACGCCGCGACGATCTTCTCAATGTCGTGCTTGATGCACATCTCCAGAAGATCGAAGGTGGCATCCACCATGACCTGCTTGGCAAGGCGAGGTTCGGCTGCACAATGTGTGATGCGCAGTGCGGCTTGGTGAAAGACGATGTCGGCGGCCTGGATCAATGCTTCCATCAGTTTGCGATCGCAAATATCGCCGTGAACCAGTCTCACCGGCCCACGCCCGAGCGCGCGCCGAAGATTCTCCGGCCGTCCCCTGATCATGTTGTCGAGGGCCACGATTTCGATGCACCCCTCGTCGCAGAGTAGATCGACGATGTGGGAACCAATAAATCCCGCCCCGCCGGTAACCAGAACGCGTTTCCCCTTGAGATCGATCAAGACGCTCTCCTGTTTTGCGACTATGTCATGACGCCTTACGGATGCTTCGCTCGTTTGTTGACGGTGCTGCCGCGCTCCTCAATGCCGCTACAACTTCGTCCGTCCGCTCCAGCGGCAGCTCCGGGTAGATCGGAAGCGAGAGGAACTCTTTCGCGAGCATCTCAGTCACCGGAAGATCGCCAGCGCGATAGCCGAGCTCTGCATAAGCTCTCTGCAGATGCACCGGAACGGGGTAGTGAATTCCGACGCCGATACCGGCATCACGCAACAGGGCCAGCGCTTCGTCGCGGTGCTCCAACCTGACCGCATAGACGTGATACACGTGGCGAGCATGCTCGGGCGGACGGGGCCGCGCCAATGGGAGATCGGAAAGCAGTGCGTCGTATCGCTCAGCGAGCGATCGGCGCGCTTCCGTCCAGCTCTCGATGTAGTCCAGCTTGACGTTCAGTATCGCGCCCTGGATCTCGTCCATGCGATAATTGTATCCGGGAATGACGTGGTCGTATTTCGCTTCCTGTCCCCAATCCCGCAGCAGTGACACGCGGCGCGCGAACTCGGGCCGATCCGTTACGACGGCCCCACCCTCGCCGAATGCGCCGAGATTCTTGCCGGGGTAGAAACTGAAGCAGCCCAGATCGCCGATCGAGCCCGCGCGGCGCCCTCGGTATTCCGCGCCGTGCGCCTGCGCGGCGTCCTCGATGACCACGAGGCCGCGACGTCGCGCGATCTCCATGATGGGATTCATGTCGGCCATCAGGCCGTGGAGGTGAACCGGCAGAATGGCTTTGGTTCGCGGCGTTATCGCAGCTTCGATCAGGCCGGGATCCATCGTCCATGTGACAGGGTCAACGTCGACAAACACTGGCTTGGCGCCGCTGTAGAGAATGGCCGCCGTTGTCGCGACAAAGGTCATGGATACCGTGATGACTTCGTCCCCGGCGCCGACTCCAGCCGCCAGCAAGGCAAGGTGAAGTGCCGAGGTGCCGGTGTTCACCGCCCGGCAATGGGTGGTCTTGCAATAATTCGCAAAGCGCTCCTCGAAGGCTGTGAGCTCCGGTCCGAGCACAAAATGCCCGCTGCTGATGACCCTCGCCACCGTGGCGTCGATTTCCGGCCGGATACTGAGGTACTGAGCTTTCAAATCAAGAAATGGTATCAAGGTATAACCTTCCAGTTTGTCGAGCCATTTATTCAATATAAAAAGGTTGGATTTAAATCAACTGGTAAAAATTATATATTTAATCGCAGCGGATCGCCTGGACACCTGCTCACGTCTCAACCTTAGCTCGAGATAGAATTTGAGCGGGTACTCCGGTTACGATCGCTCCTGGTGGAACGTCCTTTGTCACCACCGCGCCGGCGCCGACCGTCGCTCCTGCGCCGACGGTCACGCCACACAGGATAGTTGCATTCGACCCGATGGATGCTCCCTTGCCGACATATGTGCGCTGCAATACCCAGTCGGAGGATGCTTGGGGGCGGCCCTCTGCCGTCGTCGCCCTGGGATACTTGTCGTTCGTGAACATGACGCCATGTCCGACGAAGACTTCGTCGTCGATGGTCACGCCCTCGCAAATGAAAGTGTGCGATGATATTTTGCAACGCGCACCGATCGATGCCCCGATTTGGATTTCAACGAAGGCCCCGATCCTGGTCTCGTCTCCGATAGAGCAGCCATAGAGGTTGATTAGCTCCGGATGGAAGAGTTTGACTTGCCTGCCGAGCTTTACGTCTTTTGTGACGGACATCTCATCTCCAATATCGTCTATGACGTTATAGGGCCGAACGCGACGGTCGAAGTCTTGGTGCGGCACGCGCGAGGCCAACTACGGCGAGATGGACCTGACGCAGCAGCGGGTGTCCGGTCAATATCAGCCCAAGGCTCCAGCAAAGCGCCGCAGCACACATCCCCAACACCAGGCCGGCAAGGGATGTCAGCACCCCGGATTCTGCCAGCGCCGCACAACTGGCTACGCCGAACGTGGTCGCCGCCGTGACGAGACCGCTCCTTGTCAACGCGCGAAAAACATCCTTTGGGCCGAAGTGTAGATGCCGCCCGATGAAGTAGATCGCGACCGTAGCCTGAAACGGCAGTGTCAAGAGTGCGGATGCGGCGACAGCCTCTACACCGAAGAAAGATGCCCCGAAAATCACGAGGAGCGAGGGCGGTAGTGAGATGAGGGAGGAGATCAATGCGTCCCGCACGCTTCCGACGGCTACGAGTATGGGATAGCTCAGGCATGCTGCAAAAAATGCCAGGTTTGCGATGCACAGCAGGCGCACCAGAGGTACGACTTCCAACCATGTCTCGCCCAGCCAAATTGCGATAATTGGCCGCGCCATGATCGCCACGAAGATTAGGAACGGCCAATGCACGGCGGAAAGCAGCTCAATCGCGTCAAGGTAAACAGCCTTGAGGTCTTCGCCGGCCCGGCGTCTGGCGACAATCGCCGGCATGATCACGGGGGTTAACACCTGCGTGACGAGTTTGTCGAAAACTTGTGTCAAGGTGATTGCGCGGCTGTACAGACCGACGGATGCGAACCCAAGAATTCGTGCAAGGAACAGTTGAGGGGCGAGGTTGTAGAAGACGTTGATCACGCTGACCCCGCTGGAATAAAGGCCGAAGCCGACGACTTCGCGATATTCGGCGAGCGAGGGACGCAGTGCGCCAAAGTCACGATGACTAGCGAGCAGCGTCAAGGTCAGAGCGACGTTTCCCGCAAAGGCGCCCCAGACGGGGGCCATGAAGCTGAATCCTGCCATTGCGAGTCCGATCGAGACCAGGGCAACCGCGGCTCCGGCTACGAAGTTGCAAATGGCTAGCGTGCCGAATTTCATGTCTCGACGCATCAAGGCAGAAATTGTCCCGGAAAAAGGTACAAGGAGAAAGTTCAGCGCTGATACCTCGATGCCCGTCTTGAGATTGGCCTCGGCGAAAAGATCTGAGAGCGTACCAGCAAGAGTAAACAGGAGAAGGGCGATCGCTGCCGAGATCCCAAGTGTGATCGTAAAGGCAGAGCGGACGTGTTCTGCAGACAATTCGCGCTTTTGAATGAGATAATTGCCGCCCCCGAACTCTTGGACGGATGCTCCGATGACCGCCGTGACGGCACTAACGACCGCATAGACCCCAAATTCCGCCGGCGACAGCAAGCGGGACAGAACCGCGGTGGCGACAAAGAACAGCGCGAGGCTGCCGTAGCGATCGGCCGCGGAAAAGAGGATGGAGCGTTGTACCGGATGCATCGCGGATCGTCGCTGTGGGTCGAGTGGAATGCTACCCATTGAACGGGTTAGGCCATCGCTCTCGTCTGCTCCCGGATCCAGCGCGGCTCGCGTTTCAGAAAAATTGGCTTTCCGTGCTCGGCGATCGAGCGCGACGCCGCCTCCAGGACCTCGATCACTCGTAGTCCAGACATGCCGCTGGAAATCGGTGTCGCTCCGCTATGCACACAATCGACAAAGTGGTCGACCTCGATCTGAAGAGCCTCATTGGGGGAGACGTGAGGCGCCCACATATCGCCAGCTCGATATCCGATCCGTAATTGATGGGCATTGTCGGAGGGGCCGTCGATGGTGATACCCTTATCATACACCTTGATCTTTTCGGTCGGTTCAAGATCGTCGTAGACAATCATCTTCTTGTTGCCTCCGATGAACGTCTGGCGGACCTTGATCGGCGAGAGCCAGTTGACGCTCACGTGGGCCACGCATGCGCTGTCGAAAAACAATGTGATGTGGGCCATGTTTTCCGGAGAGCCGGCCACATGGCATGACCCTGTCGCTGAAACCGCGACGGGCTCTTCGTCCAAGATATAGTGGATGATCGAAATGTCGTGCACCGCCAAGTCCCAGATCACGTTAACGTCGCTTTGGAACAGGCCAAGGCTCGAGCGTGTGCTGTCGTAGTAATAGACATTGCCAAGCTCCTGCTTGAGCAAGAGCTCGCGGATCTTCTGCACGGCAGGCGTGTAGAGAAAGGTATGGTCGACCATCAACGTTAGGTTGCGCTGAGCAGCCTCATCAATCAGACGCCGGGCCTGATCCGAACTTTGTGCAAGCGGCTTTTCCACCAGCACGTGCTTGCCGGCCTTGAGGGCCGAAAGGGCAAGTTCATAGTGAGTATGAACGGGTGTTGCGATGGCGATTGCGTCAATGGCTGGATTCTTGAGGAGGTCGTGATAGGAGGTTGTCGTTACTAGGCCAGGATACAGCCGCTTGCTCGCCGTGAGCTTATGCGAGTCGAGGTCACTGAGGCCGACCAGGCGCACTCTAGGGTGAGAAGCGAAATTGCGGACGAGGTTTGGTCCCCAGTAGCCGTATCCGATAACGCCGACGCCGACGGATCCATTTGACATCTCTAGTACCATTTCTCTCTATGAAAGCTGACAGCGCGTCTCATCTGAGTTCAGGCAAAATCAGACTTCGAAATCGTTGAGACGGCGAATGGGGCAGGGGTAGCTGTCGCGTGCCGGGCCAAACCCGCCCGCCGCAATATTGCTTGCCAAGTGGCCAAGTTCTTCTGAGGAGCGATGATTGACCGCGCGCCCTGCGAAACAGCCATCAAAATCGTGGAACGTGGGTCTATTCATCAGGTACTCACCCGTCTCTTTAAAAAATCATTATGCGGAATTATAACCATTTGAAATGGAAAAGCCAGATTTAAATATAATGCGTCTGTCAATATTAAACCGCGGCCGCCTACGCGCCGACGCTCCATGCCGGCGATTTTGCTTGAGATGAAGCTCAATCCACGCCATCGTCGGTATCAGCGGGGATTTGCGTTCCTTTCCGCGCCCCGAATCGCGTGGTTAATATTAATTTGTTAAGATGATATTTTTTGCCGTTGATTTAAATCTGCGCCTGATTTAAATATTTGGGATCAGCGCCGCTGCGCTCATTGCAGCTGAGGACCGAACGAAGTCGTCATGAGGCTTGCCGAACCTGCTGCCTCACATCTGATCCATCCCGACCTGGCCAGCAATGATCTCGATAATCGTCCCAGCTCACAACGAGAGTTCTGTAATCCCTCGGTTGTTGGGCCAATGGGACTGCGATCGGGCCTCGGACGAGATCGGCGTGGTCGTTGTCTGTAATGGGTGCACGGACGACACCGCGAAAGTCGCTCGCCGCTTCGGTCCAACTGTCGAGGTTGTCGAAACCGATATCGCAAGGAAGACTCACGCCCTGAACGTCGGCGATCAGGTCTCGGGCGCGTTTCCGCGGATGTATGCTGATGCCGATATTGTTATTACCCTCGACGCTATTCGCGCTCTCGCACGGCGTCTTGAGAAGGGCGACGTTTTGGCGGTAGCGCCAACGGCTGATATCGATCTAACGGGCTGTTCTTGGCTGGTCCGCAAGTACTACACGGTTCGATCGCGGCTGCCTTCCTCGCGCGAAGGTATCGGCGGTTCCGGCGTCTACTTCTTATCTGAGGGGGGACGCAGGCGGTTCGGGCAGTTTCCAGACGTCATTGCCGATGACATCTATGTTCGCCTTCAATTCAAGGCGGAGGAACGCGAGACACTTCCCGACGTCAGATCGACAGTATTTCCAGCGCGCACAATCACGCAGCTTATCGGGGTCAGAAGTCGCGCCTATGCCGGGGTGTTTGAAATTGCGCGCCGCTTTCCCGAGCTCTCTGTGAATAGGAGCGAAACCAACCACCGATCGCTCATTCGATTATTCAGGGAACTGCGCTTGTGGCCGGGCTTGTTGATTTATTGTTATGTCAATTTTCGTGCTCGATTCCAAGCGAAAAGGTCTTCTCGTGTCCAAGCTGCCGTGTGGCAACGAGATGACTCGTCACGTCGAACGTTATCCGCCGGCTCGCGCTCATGAACTCCGTCGATAGATCGAGTAGGAATGATGAAAGACAGGCTGGCCGGTGCTTGTACGGCCATCCGATTGCGGCGTCTGTGGGGGATAAAATGATTCAGAGCCACGTCTCCGGCAGCCGGGCAGCGCGGCGGATTGCATTCGCCACGATCGGCGATGCGCGCGAGGTCAGATTTTGGTCCGGCACCCCGTTTCATATGTCGAAATCGCTGTCGAGCGAAGGTCATGAGGTGGTGCATATCGGTCCCCTGAGCGCACCGATCTTCCCGTTGTACAAAGCGTATTCAAAGCTTTGCCGTACCTTTCTGCGGCGTAGAGTTTCTCCATTCCATGCGGGACCCGTGGTTGCACAATATGCAGCTGATTCAGAGCGAAGAATCCGCGCAGCCTTGCCCGACATCGTCTTCGCGCCAGCCGGCTCCAGCTTCGCATGGGGAGTGCCAAAGGGCGTTCCCCTAGTTTATGCGTCCGACGCGACATATCGGCTCGTCGAAAACTACCATCCACACTATCGAAACCTGTCGCGCGCTGCTCGGGCCACCGCTGAGCGCCTGGAACGCGACACGATCGCGCGTGCGGATCTGATCCTCTACCCATCGGAATGGGCCGCCGAATCTGCCATTAGAGATTATGGTGCCGACCCCACGCGGGTGCATGTCATTCCCTGGGGCGCCAACCTCATAGAAGCGCCGATGCGGGAATCCGTGCTGGGGGGCCGCAAGCCGGGTCCCTGCCGGCTCCTCTTTATCGGGGCCAACTGGGAAGAGAAGGGGGCGGACATCGCGGTCGAGACTCTCGCCGAACTAAAAGGCAGGGGTTTGGAGGCGGAACTCGTAATCTGCGGATGCACTCCACCCAAGCCTGTCGTGCAGGATGGCCTGACGATCATCCCTTACCTCGACAAGAATGATCGCGATCAGCGCGACCGGCTGGATCAACTCTATCTCGAAGCGGATTTTTTTCTGCTGCCGACCAGGGCGGATTGCTACGGTATCGTGTTCTGTGAAGCTGCGGCGCATGGCGTGCCCAGCATCGCGCCGGCCACCGGTGGGGTTCCAAGTGCTCTCAGCGACGGGGAGACTGGCATTTTGCTGCCGCCGAATGCCAAAAAGGCGGACTATGCGAGTATTATCTTGGAGACATTTTCGAACCCGGATCGGCTGACGCGCCTAAGACGATCAAGTCGAGATGCTTTCGAGGCTCGATTGAACTGGCAAACGTGGGGCCGGCGAGTCTCAGAGTTGATACAAACGCTATGATCGTCATGAATTATCATGAGCTGGTGAAAGCCTCGCCTTCGAATGCGTGGTGTCTGACCTGCGATACGTTCGATACGCATTTTGCAATTTACGAGGACAGACTGATCTCACCTCAGCGGTTTCTGGAGCGTTGCACTGATCAGAGAGCCAGCAGCGCCGGCACGGTTCTCCTCACTTTCGACGATGGATTTCTTTCCGACTACACACATGTCTATGCTCGTTACATGACGACCGGTCGGATTCCAGGTTTCATGTCTTTCATACCGGTAGACTTCATAGGCTCGCCCGGACGAATGAGCTGGGAAATGATCGAGGAGCTCGGGAGAGGCGGCGTTGCGATCGGCTCACATGGCATGAGCCACGTCGATCTGACAACTGTCCCGGATGCAAAGCTCGACTGGGAGCTTAGGGTATCGAAGTTGATGCTTGAGGATCGCCTCGGACAAGAGGTTACCCTTTTCGCCTTTCCATACGGGCGCTTCTCTCAACGGGTCTGGGGAGCGGCACTAAAGGCTGGCTATACACACCTCTTTACAATTCAGCTTGGACATCATCGTGGGTTCGAGCCTTTCCTGTATTCCCGCCTGTGCCTGACGAACAACATGGATGCGGAGTATATGCGCATGCACTTGCTTGATCCGGATGCGATGCGTGGCATTGCCTGGAGGGTCAGCACAAAGCTAAGACTCTATCGCCAATTGATGCGCTGGCGCTACCGATAGCGTCCTAGGGGACGCAGTTGATTGCCGAATGTTTTCAGTGCCGAGACTGACGATCCATTTCACGCGTGATGCATGCGGCGAAATCCCCTCACCGAGGTACGCGCGTCAGATGTGCTGACCGCGCAAGTCGGAGCCTCGAAAGCGAGCTGTGGCGTTTTGACGGTAGCGGGCTGCGAGGCCCGCGCGAGCAGCGATCAGAATAGACGTCAAGCGCCAATCAAAAAGACCGTAGAGCCACGCTTACTTTTGACGTGAGGCCGACCGACTTCAAGTGTGAAAAGCGGGACTATCTAGCTTGCCGAGAAGTGGGATTCCGAATCGCGACCGGCGCCGGAGCGGCTCTGTCGAAAACAGCGTCGTAAGCTGCCATCAACTTCGGTTCCTCGTGCTCCCAGGACAGCTCCTCGCGGACACGTTTGCTTCCGTACATGCCCATATCACGTCGACGACAAGGGTCATCGATGAGTTCAAGGATCTTGTCGCCGAAATCAGTTGTGTCGGTGTTGCGTGCATAGAGAGAAGCAGACAGGGCGGACACTCGTCCCTCGGCTAGATCGAACTGAACGATCGGCTTACCAAGCGCCATGTACTCCATGATCTTATTCATGGTCGACATGTCGTTCATAGCATTGGGTCGATCCGGATTGACGCAGACATCCGCAGTCGAGAGGATCGTGAAAAGCGTCGTGTCGTCGATTCTGCCCGTGAAGGTGACAAATTCCGACAGTTGCATTCGCGCACAGGTTTGTTTGAGCTGCTCAAGGCTCGGTCCCGAGCCCATAATGACGAATTGTATATCGGTGCGTCGGCATGCGGACGTAATGTGTCGTACCGCCTCGAGCAGAAGATCAATGCCTTCCTGCTCCCCGATGACACCGACATAGGCAACCAAATGTGAGCGGCCATTGCGCCATTTGTTGTCATGAGCAAGCTCGCGGACACGAGCGAGGTTTGGGCCGGAGCGGACAACAAACACGCGGTCGGGCTTCATCCGTCCGCGCTGGATGGCGACGTCGGCGTACGATCTGTTGGTGGCGATCGAGATGTCGGCCACTCTGAAAGTCATTCGCTCGAGAAAGACAAGTACCTTCCAAACCCGTCCGCGATGTCCAAACTTCGCCTCGAATAACTCGGGATTCAGGTCGTGATGGTCAAATACGAACTTCTTGCCGAACAAATACTTGTAGAACGCGCCGATCAGAAAAATGAGATCCGGCGGATTGCAGGCGTGAATCACGTCGAAGCCCCGCCCGAGAAACACCTTGAGCGAATAGGCGAACTCCCACCATAGCGCGCTGCTGTATTCGGCGACATAGCCAAGCTTGCCGCGAGCTTCGATTGGTAACGGATGGCGGTAGACCTCGATTCCGTCAATCGATTCGTACGCAGCCTGTGCGAACGGACCGCGGGGACAAATCACTGCTACTTCGTAGCCTGCCCGGTGTAATGATTGCGCCTCAGCCCAAACGCGGCGATCGAAGGGAACGGGGAGATTCTCGACGATCATCAAGATTCGTTTCCGGGGCGTGCGACGCGTGGTGTCGACTACAGATGCCGAGGTCATGATGGTCGTCCCCGGGACCTACCAACATATCCCGCGATACTCGCTTCCGGTCTCCTTTTCCGGCGTGATGCGGACGAGATCGATGATTATTTTATCTTGGCCTTTCAGAATCGACGAGTTCTTTAGAAACTCCTTGCGGTTTCCCACAACGATAACCTCGGCAAAGGAGGCGAGGTCGCTCATTTTCTCTCGAAGCAGACAAGCAATGTGCGGCAAGCGACTCGTCAGGTGATCCCTGTTGACGCCCGTGAGGCGGGAGAGGCGAATGTTCGAATCGTAGATCGCGAGCTGATAACCGCGGCCGATCAATCTTTCAGCAACCTCAAGCATGGGACTGTAGCGCAGATCGTCGGTGTCCGGCTTAAAGCTCAATCCGACAAGACCAATACGCCGTTTCCCGGTAGCAGCAACAAGTTGGAAAGCACTTCGAATTTGGTTCTCATTCGCTTGCATCACCGCGTCCAACAATGGCGTATCAATATCGGCGTTTCTTCCGGCGTGGCGCAGAGCGCTCAAGTCCTTTGGCAAGCAGGACCCACCAAATGCAAACCCTGGCTTCAGGTACGCTGGTGAGATATTCAGCTTCTTGTCGGCTACCAAAACGTTCATGACTTGGTGGCTATCGACGCCCATCGCCTTGCAGAGCAGTCCCATCTCGTTTGCAAAGCTGATCTTTGTCGCATGCCAGGCGTTGTTTGCATACTTGACTGCCTCTGCGCCGCGAATTGATAGGATGCGAGGCCTTGCCGAAAAGCGTGCATGAAGTGCCAGAAGCCGCTGTAACGTCACCGTATCGTTGTCTACGCCAATGACAATTGTTCCTGGATCATCGTAGTCGGCAATGGCCGTTCCTTCTCGCAAGAATTCGGGCAGATAAGCGACCCCGAAATCTCGACCGGCTTTCTTACCAGACGTGCGCTCCAGGATAGGCAGGACGATGTTCTCCATCGTGCCTGGCAGCAGGGTTGAGCGCACTACAACGGAATGAAAGTTCGTACTGGTTCGGATACCTTCTCCAATCTCGTGCGCTACTCGACTGACAAACGATGTTTCCAGAGAGCCATTATCCCGCGAGGGTGTTCCGACACATACTAACGAAATGTCCGTCGATGAGACGGCGTCCAGAGAATGGGTGGTTGCCTTTAGGCGGCCGGCGCGGACAGCGGAGCGGATACGTTCAGCGAGCCTTGGCTCGATTATGGGCGGTAGCCCTCCGTTCAGAAGATCGACCTTATCTTGATTAATATCGACTGCCACTACATCGTGCCCGTCTCGTGCGAGACAGGCTGCGGAAACTGTGCCGACATAACCGATCCCGAAGACACAAATCCTGAATTTGGTTGTGCTCCCCCGGCTAGCTTCTGCTTTTTCAAAGGTGAGGGTGCCCCAGGCCGACTGGGAACGGCGGTCAACGAACATGTCCATGGATGCCTCTCGGGAACTAGGGCAAATTAATTCCCGTCTTATATTTAAAAATAAACGAGATGGCAACCAAATAAATAGCGCATTAAATAAACTGAAAGCCCGATAGGAATCGCCGGAATCCGAGGGGCTAGTTCAATTTGGGCTGACCTGCGGGTTCTGGGACGCCCGCGGTTTCAGCCTTGTCACGGGCCGGCGTCAATTATTTAAATGGGGGGGCTTGTTCTTCTTGCGGTGTTTAATAATAATGAAATTAAATGCGTCATGCTCCCCGTGGGGCGCGCATCCACCTAAGGGATGGATTGGATGGTAAGCCTCGTAACGAGTGAGTCGCGTGAGGTTGCAGGCTCGCTGGATTCTGCGGTTCAGCGAGCCATGGCGAGGCGGCTTTGGCCGAGCCCCAAGATTTCCCTGCTCATTCCGATCTTCGTTTTCGCCTTGGCTATGCCGATGCAATTCTACCTCGGCCCGACACGTTTGTCGCCCTACCGGCTGGTGCTGGTGGCGACGCTCATTCCGTGTTTGATAGCTTGGTTATCCGGATCTGTCGGGCGAGTACGACTTCCTGATATCTTGATGCTTCTGGCGGCGGTATGGGGCGCGGCCATATTGGTGGGCGTGCACGGCATTGAGCAAGGTCTGCAATCTGCGGGCATATTCGTCATCGAGACTTTCGGGGCATTTCTTTTCGCTAGACGCTACATTCGAGATGTCTTTGCGTTTCAGCGAATGGTGAGTTCTCTGGTGCTTATGGTCCTTTTTCTTCTGCCGTTCGCTGTTTACGAGAACATCACGGGAGACCCAATCTTGCTCCAATCGTTTGGCAAGATTTTCTCCGTTTACAGTATGGCAGGCAGCGAACCAAGGTTCGGACTCAGGAGAGCGCAAGGCCCGTTCGAACACTTCATTCTATATGGTGTGGTTTGTTCGAGCGTATTCGCCTTGAGCTTTTATGTGTTTGGTTCGGGCTCCCGTCGGGGAGGGCGGCTCACCACGGGTTTCGTGGCAATGGCGGTCGCCTCCTCGCTTTCTGCCGGTGCTCTCCTATCTGTCGTCGTCCAGACCATCTTGATCATTTGGGATAAGGTGACAGCACGTGTAGCGCGCCGATGGGGAATATTGGCCGCAGCTTTTGCTGTTGCTTATGTTGTAGTGGATTTGAACTCCAATCGAAGCCCTTTCACCGTCTTTATTTCGTATCTGACTTTCAATGCCGATAATTCCTATATGCGCGTGCACATCTGGTATTTCGGGACGCAGTCAGTGATGCAGCACCCGATCTTTGGAATTGGTTTTAAGGATTGGGAACGTCCAGAGTGGCTTGGCGGCAGCATGGACAATTTCTGGTTGGTTACTGCCGTGCGGTACGGTCTTCCCGGTCTCCTGTTCATCGCCGGCGGCCTGCTTTCGGTTTGCTTTGGTCTAGGCCGGCTTAGAAACCTATCGTTCGACGTCGCGCAATGCCGGAAGGGTCTTATTATTACCCTTTGCGGGCTGGCACTCGCCAGTTGTACGGTCCATTTATGGGATGCTCCTTACGTACTGTTAGTGTTCCTGCTCGGCAGCGGCATGTGGATGTTTGAGCCGCGTAATTGGGATCATCTCTCAACCGCGCGCGAAGCTCATTCACTTTCGTCGGGTGGTTCGTACGGAACTCCGGAAGCCCGTTACGGCGGACCGGCTGGAAGGCGGCGTGGTCGCCCAACGTCGGATCGCCTCCGCTCCTAGGAAGAACGGGAGGGGCGCTTCGGCGGTTGCTATCCAGCGATGTCCTTCATAAAAGAAAGGCTGGCGAGTGTAGCCGGCTTTGTCGGGAAGCGTTCGAAGCTCTGCAGAACGACGGCCTACGGCCGCGGGATGAACTGTCCAAGAACAAGTTTATCGCCTTGCCAGTTCGCCCATCGCACGTTCTCCCACTGAGTGATCCTGATGCGTCGGCCGTTGACCGTATCGAACAGAAATGCGCTATAGCGGAAGGAGCCAAGCACGAAATAAACATTCTTCAGGCTTACCGACGAGCCGCCGTCTGCCGGGATACGGAGCCCGTGATTGCCGCCCTCGAATAGCACGTTCTCGAAGACGTGCGAACCTCGCCAATTGTCGGCCGACCAGTAGCCCGCGGTCGTGGCTCCGGCCATCTTGAACGTCGAGTTCTTGACCGTGACCGTTCCGGTAGAGCCCGGCGAATAGCACTGCAAGCCATCGGCGTGATCGCTGCCGACCCCTGTAGCCGCGATATAGACCCAGGTCAGGTTGATGTTGCCGCTGATGCACCGAACTCCTTCTCGGGACTGAATGCGGACGCGGGTAATGTTACAGGAGCCGTCGCAGGTGATCGTCGGCTCTCCCGAGTGCTCAACTATTGACGCGTCGACCAGGGACGAATCCGGCGACAATGCGATGCGACTGGTGCCGGTCGCGACGTTGGCATAAACGGGATCATTGAAGCCCAACGGAACGTCGGCCGGGTCGGCCGCCGGATCAGTCGTCGCGACAGGAACGATCGTTGGACGCCCCGCTTCTGCGGTGCGATAGTGGTCCGGCTGTATTGCGACCTCTTTCCTTGGAGACGCCAAGGCGCCGCTTCTGCAGGCCTCCCCCACGCCATTGGCTTGGGAGGCGCTCGACAACGCCTTGCCCGCGGAACCAAGGCACGTCAATTCCTCAGCTTCAATTCGCGTTGAGGTGACGGTCGGCTGGGAAACAACGATCCCTATTAGCAACAGAGTTAAGGTCATGCCGCAGCGCATGAAGCTCTCCTGAAGCGGACGTCTGCCGGATCTCTGCACCCAAATGACCAGCGCGACGTTTTGGCAACGGTTCTTCGTTGGTTCGAGGAGCGCCTATGCAGGCAGTTGCCGCGGGGTGCCACCTCTGAGCCGAAGCTGCGATTGATTCATGCTTACGCCTAGGAATAATCGAGCAGTTGGCTATAATTCGAGCTGTCCCGATTTGACCCCTGTGCTCAACTGCACCAATGTCTACTAATAGTACTTTCGCATCTTTTGATAGAAAATGAAATATCAATAATGATTTTACCGAGCTCGTCCGAGCGATACGCTTCACTTTCACCGAGGACGTCGGTGCCTATTCGCCGGAGTGTCGGG
Source organism: Bradyrhizobium sp. CCGE-LA001 (assembly GCF_000296215.2). Classification (NCBI taxonomy): domain Bacteria; kingdom Pseudomonadati; phylum Pseudomonadota; class Alphaproteobacteria; order Hyphomicrobiales; family Nitrobacteraceae; genus Bradyrhizobium; species Bradyrhizobium sp. CCGE-LA001. The sequence goes on from NZ_CP013949.1 coordinate 2,358,890, forward strand.
CTAGGGTCCTTCGTTGCAGCCTGCAGGAGTCCCGCGTCTCAGGCCTGCTGGCGCTCAAGATCAGGTGGGCGCGTGAGCAGATCGTGTTGCTATCTGCAATGACGACCACTCGTCGGTTGCACATCCCTGTTGATCTCAGCAATTGGTCTGAGATCGGCGTTTGTTCGGACGCCCCGGTCGAGCATGTGCAAGCCGTCAAGTGCGCAATGGTTGTCCGGGAGCATCGATAGCAAATGAAAAGGCGTCTGTGCCATGTCGACCTTTAGCGCCAAGCTTGTCGTTATCATCGTCTCCTACCGTAATGCCGATGACGTCGATCGCTGCTTGAAGTCGCTCGCTCGTTCGGATTGGGATCAGTTCGAGGTCTTCATTTGCGAAAATGGCGGGGAAGCAGCCTACAGGGAATTGCTGAGTGCGCTTGTGGGGCCGGACCGAACGTTGCAACGAAATTCGGATGCGTCGGAAACTCTTGACCAGCCACAGAAGCGACTGGCCGCAGTAGTGAAATGCCGATTTCAGGATCGCACGAATATTGTCCGAGTCGGACTCGCGATTGACAACTTGGGTTACGGAGGTGGCGTCAACGCGTGGCTCGAGCCGTTAATTGGCGTCCCCGGCTGGGGCGCAGTGCTTGTCCTGAATCCCGATACCGAAGTGGATCGCCGCGCCCTGTCTGAATTGATTGCCAAGTCTGCCGAGGGCTTCGGCATGGTGGGCGGAAGCCTGGTCTTTCACAATGCTCCCGACAAGATCATCAACTACGGACTGTGTTGGTCTCGAACGACAGGCCGTGTTGTTGCCATAGGAAGGAATGCGGCAATTGGCAGTGCACCCTCGGTCGAGGCCCTCGACCGGATCGATGCGGTAAGCGGCGCATGCGTTCTGGCAACGCGAGCGTTCGTCGAAGACGTCGGTCTCATGGCCGAGGATTATTTCCTCTATATGGAGGATCTGGATTGGGGACGGCGGCGGGGAAAGCATCGCATCGGCTTCGCGAGCAAAGCCATCGTCCGCCATATTGGAGGAACGACCATCGGCTCGGCCGTTGTCCCCGAGAAGCGCTCGCATCTTTCGATCTATTTGTCTGCGCGCAATGGCATTGTCTTTGCGCGGCGTTTTGCGGGATCGCGCTGGATCTGCCATTTCGGGGTCGGACTGTTGTTCGTGGTGCGCTACGCGCTCAAAGGCTCCTTGTCTGCCGGAAGAATCGCTTTCCTAGGTTTGCTCGACGGCGCCAAAGGCAAGACAGGGCGGCCGGATGTCGCGCTTGAACCGCAACGGCTCGATTAATCTGCGAGAATCTCGATCAGCATCTCGGCGCCGGCCGCGAATTTTGAGTTTGCTGAAATGTCCTCCGCCGGCATGGCCCGCCTCGGTCTGATCGTCCCGCCGCAATCGAGCCGGAGATCGACGACGGTCATCACAGGTGAAGTGATCGTCAGCGGCCCATATTCCGGGGCGGCGAGGCCTCAGCTTTTTCGGCGATTTGAGTCCCTCAGCCGAGGGGTATAATGGCGATATTAAATAATTTAATTTATTGCTACTTTTTAGGCCGCTCCGGCGCGCCGCCAACTGGTCGTGACGGCAGCCCTCGAATCAAGCATACGTTCTTATGTCTTCGTTCGTTCTCTGTGACCCCTTTCAACGGTGCACGAGTGCTTGACCGAACTAAGACATTAAAGTCGATTAAATCTGCGCGCTGCAACTTTGACGGGGTAGCTAAGAAATTACCTTGGGTGGGCCGTGGTGTCGTCGCAAAAAAGCCTCCCCCCGTCTGGAAGAGAAGCCCCAACGGCGCTGCGCCAGCAGGGCCGCGCATGGGGAGCCGTCGCTCGGGGAAATCGAAATGAGCGCGCGGCGGGGGTGAATCTAATCTACTAGGAGAAGACTTTATGGCGACCATTCCTCTGAGCTGGAATGACCCAAGGTTTAGCGACGCGACTACTTCGCAGTCGGTCACGCTAAGAAATGGCGGAACGCTTTCGAACACGAGCATCACCGACACCGGCTCGGTTGCGTCCGTCGTGGGCAGCGGCTCGTTCACCCTCGACGAAGTTCGAATTAGTTCGAGGGAAGGTGTGCGTATTGCCGGGGGCGGCGATGTAAAGATCAATAATTCCTACATCGAAACAACGGGACTGTCGGGCGATCATGCTGACGGTATTCAGGCCTATGCTCCCGGCGCCACCGGGAGTTTGACGATCACGAACTCCACGATCGTCTCGCATGACGCTAACGCAACCGCTGGAGTGTGGGTTGCAGATGGTTACAGTGGCAAGTTCACCTTCAATAATGTCGTGTTCGAGGGTGGTCCGTATGGCCTGCGTATTGCGGCGGATGCTGACGATTGCTACGTCGCCCTCAAGGACGTGTATTTTGTGGGCCCATTTGACGGCGGCGACTTTCTCTTTCAGCAGGTCAATGCGAAGATCCACATCACGCAGTGGGAGAATGTGCGCTCCGCGACCATTGTGAATGGTCAACTCGTCCCTGGTGATCTCATTGCGCCCCCTTTGCCAGTCGAAGGGCCGACTGCGCCGACGGCGCCGACGGAGCTATCCGCTCCCGTTATCGCCTCGTTCTCTACCGATAGCGGCACCTCTGGTGACAAGATCACCAACGACAATACGATCGCGCTCAAGGGCACTGCCGCCGCCGGCAGCACGGTCAAGTTCTACGACGGTACCACCCAGATTGGTTCGACGACTGCGAATTCGAGCGGAAACTGGGATTACATCACGAAGGTCCTGACGGACGCCAAGCATACGCTCACGGCAACGGCGACCAACTCGTCGGGGCAGGTCAGCGCGGCGTCATCTGCGTTGGCAATCACCGTTGATACCAAGGCGCCGACCGCGCCGACCATTGCCAGCAACAAGGTGAACAGCGCCAATCAGGTGGTGATGTCGGGCAATGCCGAAGCTGGCAGTGTCGTCAAGGTGTTCGACGGCACGACCCAGATCGGGACCGCGACCGCGAACACGAGCGGTGTGTGGGCCTATACGTCCGCAGCCCTTGCTGTCGGTGCGCACAGCCTCACGGCGAAGGCGACGGACGTGGCAGGCAACACCAGCGCGGCGTCCGCCGTTGTCACGGCGAGCGTCACCTCGACGTCGCCAACCGCACCGACGACACCCACCACCCCGACAACCCCCACCACGCCGACGTCGCCCACTGCTGGCACGGTGATCGAGTCGGCCGGTGCGACACGGCTCGTTGAGAGTGGCGACAAATTCTACCTCAACACCAGCACCGGGACGGGCCCCACGCTGAAGAAGGGCGGGGTGGCGTTTGTCGACGGATCGGATGGCACCTGGGCGCCCATTGCCGCGGAAAAGACGGCAACGGGCTACCTGGTCGCCTGGAAGGAGGCGAGCAGCGGCCTGTACACCGCTTGGAACACCGATAGCAACGGCAACTATCTCTCCCACGTCAGCAGCCTGACCGGCTCCACGTCGGGCGGCGCCGTGTCGGGTGCGAACTCTGGCCTTAAATCGCTCGAGACCACCTTCCACCAGGATCTGAACGGTGACGGACAGGTCGGTACTTCCACCACGTCCACACCTACGTCTCCTACGTCACCGACCTCACCGACGTCGCCTGCCGCTGGCACGGTGATCGAATCGGCCGGTGCGACGCGTCTCGTTGAGAGTGGTGACAAGTTCTACCTCAACAGCAGCACCGGGACCGGCCCCACGCTGAAGCATGGCGGTGCGGCCTTCATCGATGGTTCAGATGGTGCCTGGGCTCCTATCGCTGCGGAAAAGACGGCGACGGGCTATCAGGTCGTCTGGAAGGAGGGGAGCACCGGCAAGTACACGGCCTGGAATACCGACAGCAACGGCAACTACGTTTCCCACGTGAGCGCCTTGAAGGATTCTGGATCGGGCGTGTCGGGCACGAACTCCGGCCTTAAATCGCTCGAGACGAGCTTCCATCAGGATCTCAACGGCGATGGGCAGGTCGGTACGTCAAGCGTAGCTACGGCGTCCACGAGCACCACCCAGCTCGCTGCGACTTCGAGCTCGACGAGCAGCAACGTACAGACGAGCACGTCAGGCAATGACGCCTTCCTTGGCACCACCAAGGCCGACACGTTCTCGTTTGCCGCGAACTTCGGCAACGATGTCATCAGAGACTTCACTGCCAGCGGACCTGCTCACGACACGATCCAGTTCAGCAAGAGCGTGTTCGACAGCTTTGCGAGTGTTCTCTCCCACGCGACCCAATCGGGTCAGGACGTCGTCATCGCGACGGGGGGCGACACGCTCACGCTGAAGAACATGAAGGTCGGTTCGTTGACCAGCCAGGACTTCCACTTCGCGTAAAGTGTGGGCATCCCACACCAAGTAGTACTCAACAACTGCCTTGGGGATCTCTTGGGGGATCTTCAGACAAAGGCATGGTTCAAGGGCGGCTACCATGATGGACTTCGGACGGCGGGGGGCATTCCCCCCGCCTGCTAATCTCATTAAAATTCCACTTCTTCACATATCAGAGCTCTGGGCGGGTGGACGGCAGCGGGCGGAAAACGCCGAACTGCGGACATCGCGACTGGTCGATTGGGCAAAGCGCCCGATCGAAGCTCTGCGGCAGCGAATATTCACCGGTCGACGGCGGCCGGCGGATGACTATGACGATTCGCAGTCGGAGCTGTCGGCCTTCCTGCGGTCTTGCCGCCGGATTTTCTGGGCGCTCGCGGCCTTCAGCGGGATGAGCAATCTCCTCATGCTCACCGGTTCGTTCTTCATGCTGCAAGTGTATGACCGGGTGCTGCCCGGGCGCAGCATACCGACACTGATCGCCTTGATGGTCCTGGCGACGGTGCTTTACCTGTTTCAGGGTGGGCTCGACCTCATCAGGAGCAGGATAAGTGCCCGGGTCGGGCGGTATTTCGATGAAATGCTCGGCGCTCGCGTTTTCGACGCGCTTGTTCGTCTGCCTCTCAAGACCAGGGCAGATGGCGACGGCTTGCAGCCGGTGCGGGATCTTGATCAGGTCCGCAGCTTCCTGTCGAGCGGCGGGCCGACGGCGCTGTTTGATCTGCCCTGGATGCCGATCTATCTCGGCGTCTGCTTCCTCTTTCACTTCTGGATCGGCGTCACTGCGCTGGCCGGCGCGCTGGTGCTTGTCGGTATTACGATCCTCACCGAAGCTCGAACCCGAGGGCCGGCAAAGGCAACCTCGCGTCTGGCCGTATCGCGAACTGCCCTTGTGCTCGAGGGGCGGCGGAATGCCGAAGTCTTGCAGGCCATGGGCATGCGCCAGCAGGCGGCGATGCGTTGGCGCGATGCCAACGCGAAGTACCTCGCGGCGCAAGAGCGGGCCAGCGATGTCGCGAACGGACTCGGTGGCGCCTCGAAGATCTTCCGGGCAATCCTGCAATCGCTGGTCCTGGCCGTCGGGGCCGTCCTCGTCATCAACCAGGAATCGACTGCCGGCATCATCATTGCCGGATCGATCCTCACCGCGCGGGCACTGGCGCCCGTCGAGATGGCCATTGCGAACTGGAAAGGCTTCGTCGCTGCACGGCAGTCGGGACAGCGGCTCGATCACTTGCTGAAGCTTCTGCCCGAAGAGCAGGAGCGGTTGGCGCTGCCTGCGCCCGTTGAAACCCTCACCGCCGAGCATCTTTATGTCGGCGCTCCGAACTGCGAGAGGCCCACCCTCAGCGAAGTGTCATTCCAGCTTCGGAGCGGGCAGGCGGTCGGAATCATTGGTCCAAGCGGGTCCGGCAAGTCGACGCTGGCACGTGCGCTGGTTGGGGTGTGGCCGTGCGTTCGAGGCCGGATCCGGCTCGACAATGCCGCCCTCGATCATTGGTCTTCGGACGCCCTCGGCAAGCACATCGGTTATCTGCCCCAGGATGTCGAATTGTTCGACGGCAGCATTGCCATGAACATTGCAAGATTCGACCAGCAGGCAACCGCCGCCGCTGTTCTTGAAGCCTCACATTCCGCCGGTGCGCACGACCTCATCCTCTCCCTTCCGGACGGATACAGCACGAAGATCGGCGAGGGAGGACTGGCGCTGTCCGCCGGGCAGCGGCAGCGCATCGGGCTTGCGCGCGCGTTTTACGGCAAGCCCTTCCTGGTCGTGCTCGATGAACCCTCGTCCAATCTCGATGCCGAGGGCGAGGAGGCCTTAACCGAGGCGATCATGAACGTGCGCCGCCGGGGAGGAATTGTCGCCGTTGTCGCCCATCGCCCGAAGGCGCTGGAAGCGGTTGACCATGTCTTGTGTCTCGGAGACGGCAGGGTTCAGTCCTTCGGCAAGAAAGAGGAGGTTCTCAATAAAGTGTTGCGAAATCCGGTACCGCTCAAAGTTGTCGGGGAAGCTCAAGGAGGTGGCCGATGAGCGGTCAGGTGGCGCCGGCGCTGCAATCCATCCAGCGTTACATGGTCGTCGGAATGATCATGCTGGCTCTGGTGACCTTCGGGGTCGGCGGCTGGGCGACAACGACCCAATTGTCGGGCGCGGTCATCACCCAAGGCGTGGTTGTTGTGGATTCGAGCGTCAAGAAGGTCCAGCACGCCACGGGCGGGATCGTGGGAGAGTTGCGGGTGCGGCAAGGCGACCGGGTCAAGGCAGGCGACATTTTGATCCGCCTCGACGAGACCCAGACGCTCGCGAACGCGACGATCGTCACCAACAGCATCGATGAGCTGTTCGCACGGCAGGCTCGTCTCGAGGCCGAGCGCGATGGCGCCGACCAGGTCGTGTTCCCCAAGGTGCTGCTCGACCGCGCCAAGGAGAGCAACTCCGAGGCGAACCGTGCAATCACCGCGGAGCGGAAGCTGTTCGACCTGCGTCGTCAGGCAAGGAGCGGCCAGAAAGCGCAGTTGCAGGAGAGAAGCGCGCAGCTGGAGAACGAGATCAAGGGCTATATGGGCCAGACCGAGGCCAAGCAGAAGGAAGTCGAATTCATCCGCCAGGAGCTGGAGGGCGTGCGCAGCCTCTGGCAAAAGAATCTGGTGCCGATCACGCGGCTCAATGCCCTCGAACGCGACTCCGCCCGTATCGAAGGCGAGCGCAGCCAGCTCGCCGGAATGATTGCTCAGTCGAAGGGCAAGATCTCGGAAATCGGACTCCAGACCATTCAGGTCGACCAGGACCTGCGGACGGAAGTCGGCAAGGACCTGATCGAAACACGTTCGAAACTCTCCGAACTGAGCGAGCGCAAGACTGCCGCGGTTGATCAGCTGAACCGGGTCGATATCCGGGCTCCACAGTCCGGCCGCGTCCACGAGCTGAACGTCCACACTGTTGGCGGCGTCATCTCGCCCGGCGAGCAGATCATGCTGATCGTACCTGATGCAGATTCGCTCGCGATCGAGGTCAAGATCGCACCGCGCGATATCGACCAAGTTTATGTGGGACAGACCGCAACGATGCGCTTCGCAGCGTTCAACCAGAAGACCACGCCCGAAATCGATGGGGAGGTCAGCATGGTCTCGGCAGATATTACGCAAGATCAGCGCGCCGGCACGAGCTACTATACGGGCCGCGTCCTGCTGAAGCCGGAGGAGTTGGCGAAGCTCGGCTCGGCCAAGCTGCTGCCCGGCATGCCGGTCGAGGTGTTCATCAAGACCGCAGGTCGGACCGCATTGTCATACCTGCTCAAGCCGCTGCAGGATCAGGCGGGGCACGCGTTCAAGGAGCGTTGAGATCTTTCGCGCGAGCATTCGCCGCCGGCGCCCCAGGGCGCCGGCGACGAAAGCGCGTCACGCCTCGTGACGGAGCCAGCGACCTGGTTTGAACGTCCGGCGCGCCGGGCAAGCGGTTCGCCGCAGGAGATTTGGCGTGGCGAATGTCGTGAGATCATCCGCCTCCGAATGAGCCGCACCAGGTCGCGCGGCTTTCGGTGGATCACCGTAACGGACGCCTGTTACCTCTGGCGCGAGGCCCGCGATCGCTCGAGCGGCCATCCGCTCGGCACGCCCTTTCGCCTGGAGCGAAGGGACATCGCGGTTACGGAAGCCAAGTATCGTAGCTTGGCCTCACGAGCAGCTCATCTCGGATATGCATCTGTCCTGTCCGGGCTACCCGTTTGAGCATTTGCCTCGAATAAGCAGATCAAGAACTAGAAGCATATGCGACGGTAAATCCTGAGACCGCTGGATGCGCGGGCAACTCCCTCGCGGCGTTCTTGATGGGGCCCCTCCGTGGGGCGGCCGACCGGGCCAAAACTTCCCGCTATTCACTCGTCCTGAGTTTGCATCTGCAGGTCGCGAACATCCCAGAGGCCGTCTGCGTGCGCATTCGCGTCGATTTAATGTACGATTATTATTGTTATTTAAATTAAATAGATTTAATATCAAATAGTGTGAGCGACCGGACGGTTTCCGGACCGGGAGGCTCGAAGCAGCGAATCCTGACCTAGTTGGCGTTCTCAGGGGGCGGCGGATGCAGCGAACCTCGGGGCCGGCCGTTGCGGCAGCCATTGCTGTCATGATCGGAGGCGTTCAGTGGGCTCGTGCGGGATTGTTGACCGTGCCAAGGGCGCCGCCGGCTCCTGCGCGTATTGAACTCGGACGCCCGACACTTCCGCCTCTCACATATACGATGTTTTGCCTGCGTTATGAGGCCGAATGTCGCCCGCGGCGCTCCTTCCGCGGCGGTCCGATCCGTTTGACCGAGACGCGATGGGCAGACCTGCAGGAGATCAATCGCACGGTCAATCAGGCAATAGAACCGGCTCGCAACGAGTTCGGTCTCGCCGGCGAAGAGTGGACCATCAACCCCGATCGTGGCGATTGCAACGATTACGCAGTGAGCAAGCGTCACGAGCTGCTTCGGCGCGGCTGGCCCGCTCGTGTGTTGCTATTGAGCGAAGTCGTCGTCGCTTCCGGAGAACACCACATGGTGCTTCTCGTGCGTACCAGGAGTGGCGACCTCGTCCTCGACAATCTCGCGCCGCAGATTAAGCCCTGGTCGAGGATGCCTTATCGCTGGGTTCGCGTGCAGAGCCCGGGCCGCAATGGACTATGGGCGGCAATTGGACGGGAAGGTTCGTAGGTTTGTGAGCGCGTCTATGCCCTCCTTGCGCTATTCCCTAAGCACATCTGAATTGCTCAAGCGAAGCCGGTCAGTTCTAAAGTGCAATGATCCCGGGCGAAAACCGAGGCTGTGGCAGAGCCAAGCAATTCGCTCGCGCTGAACCAGGGTGCACAGCCTTCAGAGGCACTCTTCAGTGCTTGTCATATATTGATCGACACGAGCAGCCGACGTTGGTTCGTTCAGTCGATGCACACCGTCTCATCTCATTGCTCATTCGTTCCACCTGTGCGACAGTTGCGGGTGTGAGCAGGCTGGTCATTGAATCGTGAAGCCCACAATGAAGTCTCGAATTTCGACGTGTTGATGGAATCGTCCAACTCGATCTAGAATTGTTCTCCAATCCTACGATTTAGCTTTCTCTCGAGCCGCAATCAAACAGGCGGCATGCGAGATTGCCGAGTGAGGCAGCTCGCGCTTCCACCGAGAGATGCTTCCAATCCGGAGAGATCTCAGAATGTCTGATGACCGCGTGGACCAATGGCTCGCATTTGCGCGCGAGTTCTTGCGAGCCCTGGCAGATCGCAAGAGGAAGCAGTTCGATCGGAGGGTTTCGATTGGTGACCTCCTTACCGAGCGCGACGAGAACGCTGCAGCGTATGGCTTCGGAGAAGGCACCACGATGTACGACAACGTGCTTGTCTTGGGGACTGTCAAGGTCGGACGAAATACGTGGATCGGGCCGGGATGTATTCTGGATGGATCGGGTGGAGATTTACAGATCGGTGATTGGTGTTCCATCTCGGCGGGCGTTCAGATCTACACGCATCACACAGTAAAGCGTTCAATATCACTCGGGAGGGAGCCGATCGAATACGCGCCCACTCGGATCGGTGATGGTGTATACATTGGTCCGAACTCGGTCATTCAGATGGGTGTGACGATCGGCAACCACGCGATTATAGGTTCAAATTCATTCGTAAATGGAGATATTCCGCCGGGGGCCAAGGCATTCGGATGTCCTGCACGATGTCGGGCCAAATAGTGCAACCGTTCCGTCCGAGGAAGCGACGATCCGTTGGCGGCCGCCTTGCGTACTGAGGCGCAGTGTTGAGAACTGTCCTTATGGACAGTGATTAGGCGCAGTGCTCAATTCGAACGGCTTGAGTGCTGGACACGGGCCGGCGGGCGCGGTGGTCTGAGGATGAGAAGCTGAAGAGCGTCCCGGAAAGCTTACGGGCGTAGCGCCAAGCCGCGGCAACGCCGCGGCGGTAGGGCGTTTCGCGGTCATTGCTGCTGCGATGGCGACGGTCGTTTCGGCCCGAGCGGACGGATACCGCCCTGGCGGCCCCGGCCGGGCTGATCGCCGGGTTTTGAAGCAGTGGCGCAATCAGCGGTTCGCAAGCCAGCCCGCCGGCCGCTGACCAAAGCGATCTAGTACTGATGCATTCAGCCGTCTCTGACCTCACCATCGCCGTTCTGGCGGCAAGATTGTGCATAGCAGCAACGGCAAGGGTTAAGGGTGGCTACGACGGCAGCCCTAACGAGAAAGAGGATCAGACTCGCTAAAGTGACGCCTGCGGCACAGTCCTGCCACCGCCGCCCTGGCGGCAGTCGGTGGTCATCCCGCCCGGCGGCGCTTTTGCCCAGATGGGCGGCTGATCAGGAGGTCATTCAGCTTCTTGCCGGCGCGAAGTTGCGCTTTCAGCCATCGGGGCTGTTTGCCGCGGCCCGACCAAGTTTCGGATGGATTCTTGGGATTCCGATACTTGGGCAGCACCGGAGGGTAGGGGCGGCGTGCACGTGGCCCGTGGCCTTCGGCAGTCCCCTCCAGCCTGCGAAGTCGCTCTTCGAGCTTGACTTTTTCCGCGGTCATTCTGCGGCTAAGAACCGCAGTCACTTCGTCGTACAGCCGCCATAGCTCCGCCGTACTGGCGGACGTCCAGTTGTCGATGTCCATTGGAAGCTGTCCCCACTACTTCCAGTCTCAAAGCAGGAAGTGGGGGCATATCAGGTCCAAGCCCGGTCGGGCAAGCTTGTTTGCGCTACCGGCTGGGGACGACGTTCCGCCCGAGCGGGCGTCTCCTAAGGAGGATTTGCCGACTGGCTCGCCTTCTGCCGAACATGCGCTGCTCGGCCTTCGACACACGACTACGCAGATTTTGCAATTCGGTGAATTGAACGATCAAATCTTCATGAGTTTGACGCAGAATAGCCGCAGAATACATGTGAGCACCTACTCGCTACTAAAGATTACTGATGACCGCCTGGCGAAGTTTGCCCTGGCGAAGATGCCGATCCATTTTGCCGATCAGCACTCAACGGTCCTATAATGGGAATTGAAACCCCTTCTCCTTGAAAAACGTCTGTCTGCTTAGTTCTTTTAAAGTCAGACACTTGAGAAAATTTGCGCTCCTCATTTTGAGCCTCCCGGCGTTACGGCCAAAAACAAAAGATTGCCGCTATTTGTACCCGTGCGCACCCTCGTCTCGGCGGATGGGTAAACGCTTCTTGCCTTCCAGTTGCGCCTCACTTTCGGCGAAACTTTGCTGAAGGTTAGATTTGAATCGCGAGCGTAACTATATATCCTTGGTAATAATCCGCAGCGGACGATGAGTCGATGTCAACGCAAATATATCGTTGCGAGAATTTGTTTGGCACGTCTATTTAGAATTGTCTAATGGGCCCGACTTTACAAGAATTCATGGCTGGTCTTAGCGAGCGGAGCCCGCATTCATACGGTGCTGCAGGCATTTTCGAAGCAAGTTACGGTGCCCCGGCCGATATGTGCTGTGGCAGATGCCGAGCTTTGCGTTGCGGACCCGCCCTATGGTTAACGCGCGTCACCAGCCAGCAGGGACAGTGCTGGAATAAACCGCCGCCGTGCGGGTTTTGATCTTCGGGCAGAGGAAACATGCGCCGCATCAGAATTGTCATCGCGGATCGACATCCGATCGTCTTGCAGGGGATCAGCAGCCTCCTTTCGACGCAGAGCGATCTCGCGGTCGTGGCCTCCTGCGGAGATGCAGCAAGCTGCATCCAGTCGATACGGCTTCTTGTGCCGGACATTGCGCTGGTTGATGCTGCAATGTCTGATATCAGGCTGCCGGACTTGCTGGCTCTCGCAAACGCCGAGGGCCAAGGTACTCAGGTGGTTCTCTTCGCAGATGCGGCAGGCGTTCGCGAACTGCAAAGCTCGGCTATTGACGGCTCGTGTCTCGTTGTCGGCAAGGATGCCAAGCTGGAGACGTTGGTCGCGACCCTGCGGAAGATAGCCCAAAACCAACGCTTTGCATCACGTTCGGCCAGCCCCGGAGAGCTCGGCGAGGAGCCTCAGGCTGGCGAAGAGAAGTCACTGACGCAGCTGACGGGCCGAGAGCGGCAGATCATGCGGCTCGTATCTGAGGGATTGTCGAACAAGGAAATCGGTCGTTGCCTGAAAATCACGGATGGTACGATCAAAGTGCATCTCCATCACATCTTTCAGAAGCTGGATATCAGCAACCGGACTGTTCTTGCGGCACTGGCGATTTCGCGGAACGAGCTGCATTTGGAGGCGCGTGAAATCGACGCTTCCGGCCTACCACAGCGAGATCCGGCCGGCGCAAAATGACGTGGGCGTCACGCGCGTAGCTCCATTCATATTGGTCATTGTTTTGTGCTGTCAGCGTCGGCGATCGCGCTCAGACATTCAAGCATGCTGCGGCAGGCCCCTTCGGCCTCGGCCAGCGTTTGAAACGGCGAGCCGCTGATCTTGATGGCTCCAATATTCTCGAAAAGCGGTCGCCAACTCGCCAAGTAGCCGGAGCGTCCATGAAAGCCTGGACCGGTGGGGCTCCCGAAACTGATCACGAAAGAGAAGCCATCGCTGCTTGCGCTCCAGATCTCAATGCCCTCGGCAGCGGGACGGTGAAATTGTAGTGGCATGTGGCAATGATCCGTCGTTGGCATTAAATTCGACGAAGAGATTATATAATTAAATAATATCAAGCTGGGATGCAAGCTGAATTTCCGGCGCCTGGGGCATGCCCTGGGGTTCAATGCGGCAGAATTACCCGGGACGGGCGCCTTGTTGGACGGGGCGTCGCTCTACCCGCAAGCCGCTGCGCGCCCGGAGGGTTCCACCAAGCTGCACGCGGGTACCGGCGCCATTTAAATATTTGTTGAGCATTTATTTAATTTATAATATTGTGGGGGCAAGCTATTAAATAGAGGAGTGCGCATTGTGACCCGCGACGACGATAAAGATGACGATCGGCGGACATTCTTGAAAACCTGCGGACGATTCGCGGCTGTTACACCCCCGGTCATGACCCTACTCCTGTCCACGTCCCTCACATCAACAGCCATTGCACGCTCAGGCGGTTTGCGCGGCGCGACGCGGGGCGATGACGGCGGGCGGTCATTCTTCGACAACGATCGATCGTCAGGGGGCTCCGGCTCCGGTGGTGGGGGATCTGGAGGTGGCGGCGGATCCGGAGGTGGTGGAGCGTCCGGCGGTCGTCAGAGCGGGTCAGCCAGAGCCGGCGGGACGTCCGGCGGTGGATCCGGTGGTCGAGGGGTATCGGGCGGTAACGGTCCTGTCGCGACCGAGGGGAGCTCTGGAAATCCGAGCGCAGCCGGAAGCGTCGATTGTGCAGATGAAGATGACAATGCGCGCAAGCGCAATCCCGATTGCGAGCGACCGGCCACTCGAGTTTCGAGCGCAACCGGATCTTAGCATGAGGGCACCGCGTCGACACCCGAGCGCGATCCCGACGCGCCGCCACATCGTTTAGGCGACGCAGCATGCCAAATGTTAGTGCGCGGCATCTCGATCGATTGCATATTTTTCCCGGTCGTCAAGGCTGGGGAATTTTCCAGGACATTTCGAGAGGAGGCCTGCCATGCGCGCTCGGTCGGACAACCCCGCTGCTGTTCTTCTGCAACGTCTCGAAGCGTTGGCCTCGCAGTTCGCAGAACTCGAGAGTCTCAGAGATCGAGTTGATCGGGAGGAAGACCGACAGCGCGGCCGGTGTAAGCCGGGCTATGTGCGGAAAGCGATTCAGCTCAGAGGGCAAGCGAGCGTGCGCTGCAAATTGGTATATTTGAAATCCAAGCCTGCGCCGCTTGTTCGCAATTCCATCGAATTATCGCGGCGAGTGTCCGAAAGCGAACGGATGGCCCGATTTTAATCGATCATAGTCGTTGCCGGTACGGGGGGCGAGCGGTTCATCCGCAGCGGCATCCCTACGCCAAGAACAGGGGCACTGAGCTTCTGACGCAGCAAACGCCAGGAGCGGTAGGGGTCTTCAATCCATCACCTAGTTTCGCTTGAAGGGATGAAAGCTCGTGAATGATGCCAATGTGAAAGTCGGAACGCATACTGATCCAGTGAATGATATTGCGAATGGAGCAAAGCCGAGGTTCGATTTCCCGATCATGAATTTCCAGGAAGTTTTCCGCGATTTCGCCGAGCATGGCGCCGCCATGGCCAAGAAAAATATCGAGAGCATGAAGGCGACTTCCGAGGAGATCAGCGACGTTCTCCGCGAAGCTTGTTCCATGAACGTGAAGGGTGTTGTCGATTACGGCGCCAGGGTCATGGAGATTTCCAAGGACAATACCAGTTCCAGTCTGGAATTCTTGTCCCGGCTCGCTGAGACCAGGTCGTTGCCGGAAGTCGTACATCTTTCGACTGCCCAAAGCCGCAAAGCCTTCGAAGTCGCCTCCGCGCAGAACCGGGAGCTTTGGCAGCTCGCGCAGCGGGTCGCGATCGACACGACCGATCCCATTAAGGCCGGCTTCAACCGGGTATTGAACAGGACCGTCGCATAAGACTGTCTGATCGAGGCTACCAGCCGTGCGGATCGGCTGGACAGGCATCTCGCGAAGAAGAGGTGCGGTCCAGCCGACGCTGGGTTCGCGTAGCCGGGGCGGCAAACGATTGCAGGAAATCAATATGGGTATGGTGATGATCAAGTGCCCGGAAACGGGGAGCGCCATTTCAACGGGTATCGAGACCAATCGCGAGAGGTTCCGATCCAGTGCAGTTTTCTTTTCGCGCACCTATTGCCGGATCTGCGCGACAACACACGAGTGGTTCGCGAGAGAGGCCTGGGTCCACGAGCCTGCCCCGGATGGTCAGCCGGGGAGCTGGCAAGCGTCTCGCGCCGTCGTGGCGTGAAGAAGCTCGGCTGCGCCCTGGGAAACGATCCGATCGATCTTGCGGCTCATCAGCTTGTAGCACTCGCACGCAACGGCTTCGAGCCGCGGCCGGTCAATCTCGAGCTGGCCGCGCCGATTCGATTTCAATCCCCTTGACGCCCGCAACGCACTCACGACGTGCGTGACGGTGGTGCGGCGGACGCCCAGTAGCTCAGATATAGTCTCCTGAGTGAGCGGGATGAGGTTGCTGCCATCTGCCCGGTCGTGAATGTGAAGCAGCCAGCGCGCCATCCGCGCTTCCACGGAGTGCAGGGCATTGCAGGCCGCAACATACTGCAATTGCGTCAGCAGCGATCGCGTGAAAATCTGCACCATGGATGCGATCGCGGGGCTGCGACGCAGAGCCGCCAGAAATTGCGCTGCCGGCATCTGCAGCACTGCCCCTGGGACGCGGACGACCGCTGTGACGGGTGAGCGGGATACGCCAAGCGCAGACGACAGACCGATGGCACCCTCATGGCCGATCACCGCCGTGGCGACCGTTTGCCCATTGGGCAAGTCCACGATGAAGGCTATCGCGCCACCACAGGGGAAGAGAAGGTGTTCGATCCGATCGCCCGATCGAACCAATATGGCATCGCGCGCGAGCACGACTTTCCGCAAATGAGGTTTAAGCAAAGCGAAATCCGCCGGCGGCAACGCTGCTAACAACCGATTTCCAACCCTAGTCCCGTGGTCCATCATGGGATTGGTCCCCGACGGATGCTCGGCTAGAACTCGCGCCGGTTGTCGGGCTGCCCTGGAGGGCGATGGCCCAACAGCAAGCCAACCGGCCGCTAAAGATATGGTTCCAATGGATGATGGTATAACATCCTCGCCACGCAGAAAAAAGGCGCGGACTGCAAACGCAGTCTGACCGAACCGCGAATTGATCCGGCGGCCTTGCCGCGCGAGGGGGCGGCATGTTCGCGCACATTGCCGGGTCGCGTCAGCGTCCGACAGGACCATCATCCCTCATCCAGAAGTCCAGTTATAGACCATTTAATCTATTAAGATGTAGTCCCATCGTGGCGATGCATTTGACGGATGAGTTGCTCTATCAAGCGGCGTGACGGTGAGAGCTCGTGACGGTGAGAGCTCCGTCCCTATTCGAGCCTGGATCAGGCGGAGCGCGATCGTTGCGCAGGCGTCCGTGGCCGCGAGGGCTTTGCTGTCTTTTCGTCCGAGGAAAGGAGCCCATTGATGAACAGCTTGAAGAGAGCCGTGACCTTCTTGGCGTCCTGTTTCGGATCGTGCAGCGATACCGCCTTTCTCGCATCCATCAGACCGAGAATCGCCATAGCTGCAGTCTCGGGGTGCAATGCCGGCTGGATCTCCCCCTGCGCTTGTCCGTGGCGGATCACCTCGGCGATGAGGTTGCGCATGCTTCGACTACGGCCGTGCAAGATCTTCCCCATCGCGGGATTGCGTCGGCTCTCGGCGAGCATTTCGAAGAAAAGCGCCGACTGGGCTGGATTTGCAGGCTGTTCGAATTCCGACTGCAGCGCGGAGATGACCGAGCCGCCGCAATGGACCTCCTGCTTGAATCGCTCGGAAGCGCCCTCGAGCCGGGCGTCGGCCATCGCGGCGATGATCGCGTCCTTGCTTTCGAAATAATGATAGAGGTGGCCAGGGCTGATGCCGGCTTCAGCGCAGATTTGAGCCGTCGAGGCGCCGCTCAGTCCGCTTCTGAGAAAGCAGCGCATCGCGGCAGCCAGGATCTCTTGCCGCTTTTTCTCGTGCTTGATCGGGTCGAGTTTGCGCATAAGGGCTTCTTTAAACTGGGCTAATTGCTCCAGCAACCCCCTCGGGACAAAAGCGCAATCCCACTCCCCGGCGCAGAAGGATCTTCGTCAGTTGCTTTCGCGCACTGAATTCCCGTTGGACTCGCATGCACCTTGCGCGCTTCGTGCTGAACCATGCGGCGGCTCACCGTCCAGATCGTTGGGCGGGAAGATGCTGTCGTAGATTGCGCGAGCTTCCTGGATGAGGCGAAGCCGCTCGAGCTCGGCTTTCGGGACGAATCGAATGACATCAGCCATGTGTACCTCCGCTAGGCTGCTTCGTCCGCGCGCCGCCAGACCGGAAACGGATCGGCGAGCTGTGCCCATTCCGCGACGTCCATCGCAGGCCTTCCGGTGACGAGACACGCGTCCAGGCGGGCGCGGATCGAGTCTTCATCCATGCCGGCGCCGATGAACACGATTTCCTGGCGGCGATCGCCGTAGATGTCGCTCCAGTTCTGTCGAAGCTTCTTTCGCCAAAAGGGATCGTCCGGCCATCGTTCGGCCGGCACGCTGGCCCACCAGAAACCAAGGGCTTCGGTGCGAATGATAGAACCTGCCTGGCTGATTTCGCCGAGCCATTGCGGCCGGGTCGCGAGCCAGAAGTGCCCCTTGGCGCGAATGACGCCAGGCCAGGGCTCCTTGATGAATCTGTCGAACTTGGCGGGGTCGAACGGCCGGCGTGCGCGATAGACGAAGCTCCTCACGCCGTACTCTTCCGTTTCCGGGACGTGATCGGCGAAGCCGTAGAGCTCCTTGTACCAGAGCGGATGTGCTTGCGCCTTTTCGAAGTCGAACCGGCCGGTGTCGAGAATGCGGTCGAAAGCGACCCGGCCGTGGTTGGCTTCGATCAGGTCCGCTTCCGGGTTGAGGGCGCGGATGATCTTGCGCGCCGCCTCGCGCTGCTCGGGCGGGGCGTCATCGACCTTGTTCAGGACGATCACATCGGCGAATTCGATCTGCTCGACGAGGAGATCGACCAGCGTGCGCTTGTCGTTGTCGAGGGCTTCACCGCGCTGCTCCAGGAAGTCCGTCGACGAATAATCCCTAAGCAGGTTCACGGCGTCGACCACCGTCACCATGGTGTCGAGACGCGCCACGTCGGACAGGCTTTCGCCGTCCTCGGAGCGAAAATCGAAGGTCGCCGCGACCGGCAGCGGCTCGGAGATGCCCGTCGATTCGATCAGCAGATAATCGAAGCGACCGTGTTCGGCGAGGGCGCGGACCTCCTTCAGGAGATCGTCGCGCAGCGTGCAGCAGATGCAGCCGTTCGTCATCTCGACGAGCTTCTCATCGGTCCGGGAGAGATTCGCACCGCCATCGCGAACCAGATCCGCATCGATGTTCACCTCGCTCATGTCGTTGACGATCACCGCGACCTTCAGGCCGTGCCGGTTGTTCAGGACGTGGTTCAGCAAAGTGGTCTTTCCAGCCCCGAGGAAGCCGGACAAGACGGTGACGGGGAGTTTGTGCATGGAGATCGAAGAGCCTTTTCAAGGGGATAGGGCGGCGGCGCTTGGGATTGGGCATTTCGGATGACGTGATGTAATGTTATAACATTACATCAACGAAGCCGGGCTATCTGTCAAGGTGCTTTGGCGCGGGATGTGGATCGCGTGCCCAGGTGTCGTGAACGAGACTTCCCGGTCGGCGCGCTTCGCCGGCCAGCCATCCCGTCTTCTCAATCGAGCCTGCGATCTTCATGGCCGCGTAGGATTCGCGGTGGCCGGTCGATCGCGATGCCATCGAAGAGGCGGCTTCGATGGACGGATTGATTTTGCAAGGCGATCGGTCTAATAAATCGTCGTGAAAGCGATTTCGCCATCAGCCGAACAGCGTCGCCGTGGCCGTCCGCCCAGGGACCAGACACGGCCCGACGCGCCGCGCGCTCGGCTCATACGCGCCGGCGTCGCGATCCTGACCGAGAAGGGTTTTAGCGCCGTCGGGGTCGAGGAGATTCTGGACGCGGCAGAGGTGCCGAAAGGCTCATTCTACCATTACTTCGACAGCAAGGAGGCTTTCGGCCTCGAGCTGATCGACGCCTATGCCGGCTATTTCGCGCGCAAGCTGGACCGTTGGTTCGACGACACCGGACGTGCTCCGCTCGACCGTATCAACGATTTCATCGCAGATGCTCGCTCGGGAATGGCGAGATACCGCTACCGGCGCGGCTGCCTCGTCGGCAATCTCGGACAGGAGATGGGTGTTCTGCCGGAGCCGTTCCGCAAGCGCCTCGCCGCCGTGTTCCGGGATTGGGAAGCGCGAACGTCACGTTGCCTGCGGTCGGCGCAAGGGGCGGGCGAGATATCGAACCATCTCGACTGCGAGAATCTCGCGCAATTCTTCTGGACCGGCTGGGAGGGGGCGGTGCTGCGCGCCAAGCTGGAACGGCGTCCCGACGCGCTCGACGTCTTCGCTGCGGGCTTTCTTGCGATGATCCGGACACGAAGTGACGGACAATGACGATCTTGCCAATCTCCAACGAGCAGTAACCCGGGAGTTCAACTCATGACCGAAACACGCGCCGTCAGCCGCTTCCCTGTCCCCGATCTCGCCGATATGCCCGACGACATCCGCAGCCGCATCCTGGCCGTGCAGGAGAAGTCCGGCTTCATTCCGAACGTCTTTCTCGTGCTCGCCCACCGGCCGGACGAGTTCCGCGCATTCTTCGCCTATCACGACGCGCTGATGGACAAGCCTGGCAACCTGACCAAGGCCGAGCGCGAGATGATCGTCGTTGCGACCAGCAACCTCAATCAGTGCCAGTACTGCGTGGTGGCGCATGGCGCGATCCTGCGGATCCGCGCCAAGGATCCGTTGATCGCCGATCAGGTCGCCATCAACTACCGCAAGGCCGACATCACAGATCGGCAGAAGGCCATGCTGGATTTCGCCGTTCGAGTCTCGACGGAAGCGCACAAGACGTCTGAGAGCGACTTCGCGGCGCTGAAGGAGCATGGATTCACCGAGGAAGACATCTGGGACATCGCGGCGATCTCCGCCTTTTTCGGCATGTCGAACCGGCTTGCGAACGTGACGAGCATGCGTCCGAATGCGGAGTTCTATTCCATGGGCCGCGGCTGAGCGAAGGAGCGGCGCCATGGAGCCTCATCCGAGCAACTGGCCTTGAAGAATCTGTTTGTCCGGACGCGAGAACCTCGGATTGCGCTGCGCTCGCTCGGACGATCCTTCGCGCGGCTGTGTCGCCCGCTGTCAATCCCGCCGCGCAAAAATATTCCACTTTACCGAAATTCGGAATTGACGTATGTGTCGTCCATCCCGGCTCACCTTGAGGGGCGGTCATGTTGTCGTGTGATCGCAGAGCCGGGTTTGCGGTGGACGCAGCAGCGTCGGGCGCGAAAGCCAGGGGCAGGGCGGATTGCTCTCCGTGAACCCTTCGCATCGCGCGGACGGACGGCGCTGTCAGGTTCGTCTCGTCTGTAAGTTTCCGGCTCCGTCGACAGGGCTGGGAATACTGCGGCGACATGGCGGGCCGTGCGTACGGCAAAACCGTGTGGTCCTGGCCGTCGTTGCTACGGTCAAGCTCTTGCGGATGCGGCATCTGCGTCAACCGGCGCAGGGCCGGTGAATTCCGTGAGGGTGAGGGAGGCCAGAAGGAACTCGGCTCCCGGGAGAGCGCGGCATAAGCCGTCCGACCATCGCGCAGGGAAGGCCGAGTGATCGGCACCACCTGTATGCTGCTGTGCGGTTCTTCCTGCGTGTGCTTTTCGCGCAGCGGACCGCGGGTGCGATGTCAGCACCCGGCCTTCCCTGCGCCCTCTTGGCTAAAGAGGGTGGAGCGATCAAGCAAAGCTCGGGCGAAACGCGCCGCGAGAACGCAAAGGTGTGTCTGTAGCCACGCACTCGGTGTCATCGTCCGGCTTGACCGGACGATCCAGTACTCCGAGACAGTAGCGATTGAGTCGAGACGCGCGGCGTACTGGATTCCTCGCCTGCCGCGGGGAATGACAGCGGAGGTTAGAGAACCAGCCATCGTCTCAAACGCCGTCATTGCAAGGAGCGAAGCAACGAAGCGATCCAGCGTCGTTCCACAGATGGATTCTGGATTGCTTCGTCGCAAGGGCTCCTCGCAATGACGTGGAGAGAGTATCGCGCCCCACTCCGCTCGTGCCCCGGACGCAGCGCAGCGTCCCTTCGACGATGCGCTGCAGAGCCGGGGCCCATCTCTCCGAGCAATCCGCATCGGATGAGTCTCGGCTCTGCGCAGCACCACTGCGCGCCGCAGCGCGTCCGGAACACGAGAACTGGTGATAGACGTACCAGCTTCATTTCCTCCACTCACAAGCTCGTGTCTTTATTCGGAAACGTTCATTTCCTATTATCCCGCAATGCAAAAGACCGCCCGCCGATCTCGACCTGCTCGCCCGCCCGGCCGCCCCCGGGAGTTCGACATGGACATCGCCCTCGACAGGGCGGTGCGGGTGTTTCGCGAGCGCGGTTATCATGCGACCTCGATCGGCGACCTCGCCGCGGCGATGCGGCTGGCGACGGGGAGCATCTACAAGGCATTTCGCGACAAGCATGCGATATTTCTCGCCGCCTTCGAACGTTACACCCATCTCCGCCAGGAGCAGACGCAGAAGGCCGCGGCGCGCGGCGCAAACGGCCGCGAGAAAATCCGCAACGTGCTCTTATCCTATGTCGAGCACTCTCGCGGCAGCGAAGGGCGGCGCGGCTGTCTCGTCGTCGGCAGCGCGGTCGAGCTGTCGGCGCTCGATCCTGTGGTCGGCGCCCGCGTCAACGCGCAGCTCAAGTCCAACGAAGATTTCATCGCCGGCCTCATTCGCGAAGGATTGGCCGACGGCTCGGTCCCCCGCCATGTCGACGCCGAGGACACCGCGCGGCTGATGATCTGCATCATGCAAGGTCTGCGCGTCGTCGGCAAGACCCGCCTGCGGCTCGAGGCGCTGCGCCTCGTCGGCGTCGCGATGAAGCTGCTTACCTGAATTTTTTGTCAGAATAGGGAATTGTCATTCCCTATATCTTATCTGGAGTCGATGCGAATGACGATGAATGCCACGATCGAGACCGCACCCGAGCCGGACGCGATCTCGCAGCGCCTGACCCTCGTGCTTGCCGCGGCCTGTGGCATGGTCGCCGCCAACATCTATTACGCCCAGCCGCTGATCGCGCCGATCAGCGCCGCGCTCGGCCTCTCGAATGCAGCCGGCGGGCTGATCGTCACCATGACCCAGATCGGCTACGGCACCGGGCTGCTGCTGATCGTGCCGCTCGGCGATCTCGTCGAGAATCGCCTGCTGATCTGCTCGGTTATTGCGCTCGGCGCCGCGGCTCTGCTCGCGGCCGCGTTCGCGACTCACGCGCTGCCGTTCCTGCTCGCCGCGCTGTTCGTCGGGCTCGGCTCGGTCGCGGTGCAGATCATCATTCCCTATGCCGCGCATCTGGCGCCGGAAGCCAGCCGCGGCCGCGTCGTCGGCAACGTCTCGACGGGCCTGATGCTCGGCATCATGCTGGCGCGCCCGGTGGCGAGCTTCGTCACGGCGGCGCTGTCGTGGCATGCGGTGTTCTTCTGCTCGGCCGCGCTGATGATCGTGCTCGCAGCCATGCTCTGGATGACCTTGCCGAAGCGCAAGCCGGTCGCGCGCATGCATTATGGCGCGCTGCTGCTGTCGATGCCGGAGCTCGTGCGCACCACGCCGCTGCTGCGCCGCCGCGCGCTCTACCAGGCGAGCCTGTTCGGTTGCTTCACGCTGTTCTGGACCGTGGCGCCGCTGCTGCTGGCGAGCGAGTTCAGCTTCACCCAGCGCGGCATTGCGCTGTTCGCGCTCGCCGGCGTTGCCGGCGTGTTCGCGGCCCCGATCGCGGGACGGCTCGCCGATCGCGGCCACAGCCGCATGGCGACGCGGGTCGCGATGCTGCTCGCTGGCGCCGGATTCCTGATCACGCATATCGGCGCGCCCGGATCGATGCTGAACTTGGCCTGCCTGGTCGTGGCGGCGATCGCCATCGATATCGGCGTTCAGGGGAATGTCGTGCTCGGCTTCCGCGCCATCTTCGTGCTCGGGCACGAGCACCGCAGCCGCCTCAACGGCCTCTATATGGCGACGTTCTTCGCCGCCGGCGCAGCCGGGTCCGCGCTCGGCGCCTTCGCCTTCGCGCAAGGCGGCTGGACATTGGCATCGGCCATTGGCCTAGCCCTGCCGGTTGCCGGCCTGCTCTATGCGGCGACCGAGTAGCCGCCCGGCACGGCCGAGAATCGCGCGATGCGGCCCGTTTACCTACCCGTCGCGCGGGCGCAATTTCCGCCTCGTGGTCCGGGCGCGGCTGTAGTACTTTGGTTGCAATCGGACCTGGTTAACGGGCGGCAGGGGGAGGCTGATGAGGCGTGCGGGGCTGTTTGGCGTACCGCGGGTACGGCCATGGTCGTGGCAGGCGTTTCTGCTTGGGCTGGTCGTCGTTGCGACGTCGGCCGTGCTTCAGGGGATCTGTGTCGCCCTCGGCGCAAAGCTCTATTTCGCGGCATTCCTGCCCGGCCTCTTCGTGCTCGCGCTCGTCGCTGGCGTGCCATTGGCTGCATTGGCTGCGCTGGTGACCGTTCCGCTGGTGTGGTGGGCGTTCATGCCGCCTTTCTTCGAATTCAATTCGCTGACCAGCGCGAATGCCGATTCCATCAACCTGTTCTGCCTGCTCGCCGTGCTGGTGATCGGCCTTGCCGATCTCTGCCGCGCGACCATAGCGATGGTCAGCCGTGGCGGGTTGAAGCATCCGGGCGAGAGTGCGGCATTGAATCCGCAATAGTTCGGCCGTGCACGACCATGCGCGTTGCGCGCGCGCAACAGTTCGGCAACCATCCGCATGCTCGCCGCGCGCCGCTAACTTTTCAAAAAAGATTTGGCCGCAGTTTCTCCCGCGGGAATGACGAGGGAGTATTCGGACATGAACGGCCACATCACCGGTCACGCCATTTTGGAGAACGTGCGTCGCTACCGCGGCATCGCATCGCTCTATCGCCAGACCGCTGCATTCCGTCCTGGCCAGAGCTGGTCGCTGCTGGAGCAGGCGAAGGATTGGGAAGCGCGCGCGCTGTCGGAGCTCGAAGCCTATTTCGCGGCGCGCACGGATTACGCCGCTCCGCGCGCGGCCTGATCGTTAACCATCGCTCACGATATGATCGTGAGATCGGGCGCGGGCACGACGAATTGCCCGCCCCAGCGCCGAACCTCCGGCAGCTGGGCGATGACCTCGTCCTTGAGATTCCAGGGCAGGATGAAGACGTAATCGGGCTTGGCCGCGATCAGCGCGGCGGGATCGCGGACCGGCAGATGCGATCCCGGCAGCAGCAGCCCCTGCTTGTGCGGATTGCGGTCCACGGTGAACGGAATCAGCTCGCACGTGACGCCGCAATAATTGAGCAGCGTGTTGCCCTTCGCGGGCGCGCCATAGGCCAGCACCGTCTTGCCTGCACGTCGCGCCGCGACGAGAAAGCCGCGGATCATCTCGCGCTTCGCCGCCACCTTCTCCCGGAAACCACGATAGGTTGCCGCCTGGTGGATGCCCGCTTCAGCTTCGCGCCGGCGCAATCTCTCGAGTGCGGGCGAGGGGCCTTCAGGCGCAGCCTGGTTGCAGACGTGCAGGCGCAGCGAGCCGCCATGCGTCGGCAATTCCTCGACATCGAAGATGCGCAAGCCGTGTGCGCGAAACACGGTCTCGAGGGTTGCGAGCAAGAAGTACGACAGATGCTCGTGATAGATCGTGTCGAACTGGATGCCTTCGATCAGATGCAGAAGATGCGGCAGCTCCAGCGTCGCGCGCCCGGTCTCGGGCAGGAGAATGCGCAGCGCCGCGACGAAGTCGTTGATGTCGGTGACGTGGGGCAGCACGTTGTTGGCGACGACCAGATCGGGCCTGTGTCCTTCGGCCCGCAGCGCGCGCGCGACGTCGCGGCCGAAATAGCAGGTCCGGGTCGGGATGTCCTTGGCGATGGCGGCCGCCGCGGGGCCGCTGGCGGGCTCGACGCCGAGCACGCGGATGCCGGCACGCCGGAAATATTGCAGGAGATATCCGTCGTTGCTGGCGATCTCGATCACCACGGACGTTACGCCGAGCTTCGCGCGGGCGATCATCGCTGCGGCGTAGCTCTCGCAATGATGCAGCCAGCTCTCGGAATAGGAGGAGTAGTAGAGATATTGGTCGAAGATGCTCGCCACAGACTCGAATTGCGGCAGCTGGACCAGCCCGCAGGCCCGGCAGGCTCGAGCATGCAACGGATAGATCGGCTCGGTCGTGTCCGCGCGCTCCGGCGGCACGAAAGAGTTTGCGAGAGGCGACAGGCCGAGATCGATGAAGGTCTCGTCGAGCTCGTCCGCGCAGAAGCGGCATCGATGCCTGTCCATGGACGGATCGCCCCGTTGTGCCGTCGTGCCGCGGCTGTTACTGAATTGCCTCAAGCCACGCAAATTCCGTTAACGTTGCGCATGATGCAACCGAAAACGCGTTCCGGTGAACGGATGTTCGCAATGGCGGTGTGTGCAACTCGCCGCGCGGGGGCTTGGAGATGAAGTTCACGCCATTGACCCTGCCGGGAGTCATCGAAATCGGGATCGAGCCGGAGACCGACGCGCGCGGATTTTTCGCCCGGCTGTTCGACGCGGAAGCCTTCGCCGCACAGGGTCTGCCAACGCATTTTTCGCAACACAGCCTGTCCTGCAACGAGCGCGCAGGCACCTTGCGCGGCCTGCACTACCAGGCAGGGCGGCCGGAGGCCAAGCTGGTGCGGTGCGTGTCCGGCCGCACCTTCGATGTCGTCGTCGATCTGCGCCGGTCGCTGCCGACATATGGGCAATGGTGCGCGGTCGAGCTCGCCGCCAACCGGCATAATGCAGTGTTCATTCCCGCCGGATGCGCGCACGGCTTCCAGACGCTCGAAGGCGGCACCGAGTTGATGTATTTCATCGACGTGCCCTATGACCCGCAGGGCGCGGCCGGCATTCGCTGGGACGATCCGTCGCTGGCGATCGCCTGGCCGCTTCCCGATCCGATCCTGTCCGCGCGCGACCGCGCGCTGCCTTTTCTCGCATGAAGCGGGTGCTGGTCACGGGCGCGTCCGGATTCCTCGGCCGTGCGCTGCTGCCTGTCCTGGCCGATCGCGGCTTCGAGGTCCATGGCGTCGCGCGCTCGGCTCAACCGTCAACCGCGGGCATGAAGTGGCTCGCTGCTGATCTCCTCACGGAAGCCGGCCGCGTGCAGGTGCTGTCGGCATCGCGCCCGACGCATCTGGTCCATCTCGCCTGGGAAGCGCGGCCGGGCCGTTACCGCGACGATCCCGTCAATCGGCTCTGGGCGGAGGCGAGCATCGATCTGCTCGCGCGGGCCAGAGCCTGCGATACCAGCCGCATCCTCGGCATCGGAAGCTGTCTCGAATACGGCCCGCAGAACGGCTTGTGCGACGAACTTGCGAGCGAGTGCCGTCCGACGACCCTGTATGGACAGGCCAAGCTCAGCGCAGCCGAAGCCTACATCGCCGCCGGTGCCGCCTGGGGCCGCGTATTTTTCCCGTTCGGCCCGCGCGAACCGGAGGCGCGTCTTATCCCCTCGTTGATCCGGCATCTGCGCGCGGGCCAAAACTTCGACTGTTCGCATGGCCGGCAGCTGCGCGACTTCGTCTATGTCGAGGACCTCGCGCAGATGATCGCCGCGGTGCTCGACAGCGATCTGACCCGGGCAGTCAATCTCGGCAGTGGCGAGCCGCGCAGCCTGCGCAGCGTGGTCGAGCATGTCGCCGATCGCCTCCGGGCGCGGCATCTGGTCCGGTTCGGGGCCATCGACGCAACCGGCGTCGACGCCGAGCCGATCATCGCCACCGACATTCGCCGCCTTCGCGAGGTGGCCGCGGGCGTGCCGATGATCGGCTTCGAGGCGGGCGCCGGGCGGGCTCTCGCGTGGTGGATCGATCGCCTGTCGGGGAGGGCGTGAGTTGCGGTCCGCTTGCAACAGGCTGACGGCAGATAAGACCCCTGGCAATTACGGAGTTGTCTCGCCCCCCGCCTGTGCTAGTCACGGCCCGACCCACATCTCCTTCACGCCGGCCGGGGCAAGCGATGACCACCTTCAACCGCATCTTCACGACGGAGCGCCTGCTCCAGATCATCGTGGTGCTGGCGGCGACCCTCGCCATGAAGCTGATGAGCTGAGTGCGCGCGGGCTAGCGTCCGCCGAGCTCAGGCACATCGGGCAGATAGTTCGAGCCTTCCGAGCCCAGGAAATCGAACATCGCCTGCGCCGGCGGCAGCAGCACCTTGTCGCTGCGGCGGATCACGTACCATTGCCGCACGATCGGCAGGCCGGCGACGTCGAGCACGATGAGCCGGCCCTCGGCGAGCTCATGCGCCACGGTGTGGGCCGAGATGAAGGCAATGCCGAGCCCGGCGATCACCGCCTGCTTGATGGTCTCGTTGCTGCTCATCTCCATGCCGATGATCGGCTCGAGATCCGACTTCTGGAACATGCCCTCCATCAGCGTCCGCGTCCCCGAGCCGGGCTCGCGGGTGAGGAAGGTCTCGTGCACGAGGTCGGTCAGGTTGAGGCCGGAATCCTTCTCCAGCCAGTGCCCCTTGCGCGCAACGATGATGTGCGGATTGCGTCCGAGCTGGCGGACGTCCACCGTGACGTCGGCCGGCGGCCGACCCATCACCGCGAAATCGAGGTCGTAGCCGTGCATGGCCTCGCGGATCTCCTCGCGGTTGCCGATGGTGAGCTTGATCTCGATCTTGGGATGCCGCTTCGAGAACGCCGCGATCGCATGCGGCACGAAGTATTTCGCGGTCGAGACGGCGCCAAGCTGCACGGTGCCGCCGGTCCGCCCCGCGAGCAGGTCAAGCGCGCCCTGGCAGTCCATGATGGCGGCCTCGACCCGCTCGGCCAGCGCTAGGACCTCCTTGCCCGCCTCGGTCAACAGCATCCCGTCGCCGGTCCGCTGCACCAGCGGCAAACCTGCAAGGTCCTGAAGCTGCCGCAACTGCTGGGTCACGGCGGGCTGCGTCAGCCCGAGATGGCTGGACGCCGCCGTCACGCTGCCCTTGGCCGAGAGTGCCGCAAGCGAGCGCAGCTGCCGGATCGTCAGATGCCGGAGCTGGGCCGCCCCATGGCTAGGGCTATTATAAGAAAATTCTTTGACGCTCATTATGAATAGAAATTTTCCTTATTAAGCCGGGCCTGTCAATCTCGTCGTGCTGGGACTGACCGCATCGACCTCCACTGGGGAGGGAAACGGATGCGGCGCCTGCAAGGGATGGACGTAGATGATCGGGCAACTCAGGCTGGACGACCTCCTTCAGCGGTATTCTGAGACCGCACCCCATGCGCTCGCGGTGGCGGCCGCCGTCGATGCCATCGCGGCAGCGGCGATCGAGATCGCCGATCTTATCGCCTCCGGCGATCTCGCCGACGCCTCGGGTCTGACGACGGGCCGCAACAGCGACGGCGACGTTCAGCGCGATCTCGACGTGCAGGCCGACGCGATCCTGCGCCGCTGCATCGGCAGGCTGCCGATCGCGGCGCTGGCATCGGAGGAGATGCGCGAAGCCCAGATCGTCGATCGCGAAGGCCGCATCTGCATCGCGATCGATCCGCTCGACGGCTCCTCCAACATCGACATCAACATGACCGTCGGCACGATCTTCTCGATCCTGCCCGCGCCCGACGATCTCTCGCTCGCCTTCCACCAGCGCGGCTCGGCGCAGCTGGCGGCGGGGTTCGTCACCTACGGTCCGCAGACCTCGCTGGTGCTGACGCTCGGCGACGGCGTCGACGTCTTTACGCTCGACCGCAAGGCCGGCTGTTTCCGCCTCGGCCGCAGAGGCGTGCAGATCTCCGAGGCCTGCGAGGAGTTCGCGATCAACGCCTCGAACCGTCGGCACTGGGAGCAGCCGGTGCGTGCCTTCATCGACGAATGCCTCGCCGGTGTCGAAGGGCCCGCCAACCACGATTTCAACATGCGCTGGATCGGCTCGCTGGTCGCGGAGGCCTATCGCATCCTCACGCGCGGCGGCGTGTTCCTCTACCCCTCGGACGCACGTTCCGGTTACGGCGACGGCCGCCTGCGCCTCGTCTACGAGGCGCATCCGATGGCCTACATCATCGAGCAGGCCGGCGGCTCCGCCTCGACCGGGCGCGAGCGCATCCTCGAACTGTCGGCGCAAAGCCTGCACCAGCGCGTGCCGCTGATCATGGGCTCGATCAACGAGGTGCGGCGCGTCGAGGAATTGCATTGCGATCCGCTGCTGGTCGCCAGCGTCTCTGCGCCGCTATTCGCGCGGCGCGGATTCTTCCGGCTCTGAGCGAGGTGACGCATGTCCAGGAAGCATCCGATCATCTCCATCACCGGTTCCTCCGGCGCCGGCACCACCTCGGTCAAGAAGACCTTCGAGCAGATCTTCTTCCGCGAGAAGGTCAACGCCGCCTACATCGAGGGCGACGCCTTCCATCGATACGACCGCGCCGAGATGCGCGCGCAGATGGCCAAGGAGGCCGAGCGCGGCAACAAGCATTTCAGCCATTTCAGCCCCGAGACCAATTTGTTCGAGGAGCTGGAGCGCGCGTTCCGCGACTATGGCGAGACCGGCACGGCGGTGACGCGTCACTACGTTCATGACGCCGAGGAATCGGCGTTGCATGGCGCGCCTCCCGGCACCTTCACCGATTGGGAAAAGCTGCCGGAGAGCTCCGACCTGCTGTTCTACGAAGGTCTGCACGGCGCCGTCGTCACCGACAAGGTCAACGTCGCGCGCTATGCCGACCTCAAGATCGGCGTCGTGCCCGTGATCAATCTCGAATGGATTCAGAAGCTGCATCGCGACCGCAGCGCCCGCGGCTATTCCACCGAGGCCGTCACCGACACCATCCTGCGACGGATGCCGGATTACATTCACTACATCTGCCCGCAATTCACCGAGACCGACATCAACTTCCAGCGCGTGCCGACGGTAGACACCTCCAATCCGTTCATCGCGCGCTGGATCCCGACGCCGGACGAATCGATGGTCGTGATCCGCTTCAAGAATCCGCGCGGCATCGACTTCCCCTATCTGCTCTCGATGCTGCCGCAGAGCTGGATGTCGCGCGCGAATTCCATCGTCTGCCCCGGCGCCAAGCTCGACCTCGCGATGCAGCTGATCCTGACGCCGCTGATCATGCAGCTGATCGAGCGCAAGCGGAGCCTGAAGTGATCCGCAAGACCAACAATTGGAGGATCTGATGAACATCTCGGTTCATGCCGAAGCCGACCTCTATGCCGTCAGCCACACCGATCTCGCCAATGCCGTCCGCTTCCTCGCGGTCGACGCCATCGAGACCTCGCAGTCCGGCCATCCCGGCCTGCCCATGGGCATGGCCGACGTCGCCACCGTGCTGTTCTCGCGCTTCCTCAAATTCGACTCGGCGCATCCGAACTGGCCCGACCGTGACCGCTTCGTGCTGTCGGCGGGCCATGGCTCGATGCTGCTCTATGCATTGCTGCATCTGACCGGCGGCGATGTCAGCCTGGATGATATCAAGGCCTTTCGGCAGTGGGGCTCGAAGACGCCGGGCCATCCTGAATATGGCCATACACCCGGCGTCGAGACCACGACCGGTCCGCTCGGTCAGGGGATTGCCACGGCCGTCGGGATGGCGCTGGCCGAGCGCATGGCCAATGCGCGGCACGGCGACGGCCTCGTCGATCACTTCACCTATGTGATCGCCGGCGATGGCTGCCTGATGGAAGGCATCAGCCAGGAGGCGATCTCGCTTGCCGGTCATCTCCAGCTCGGCCGGTTGATCGTGCTGTTCGACGACAACGGCATCTCCATCGACGGGCCGACCTCGCTGGCGACGTCGGATGACCAGCTCGCGCGCTTCGCCGCCTCCGGCTGGTCGGTGCGCAGTGTCGACGGCCACGTTCCCGAAGCGGTCGCGCAGGCGATCGCCGAAGAGCGCGAAACCGCAAAGCCATCGCTGATCGCCTGTCGCACCATCATCGGCTACGGCGCGCCGGACCGGCAGGGCACCGAGAAGGCGCATGGCGCACCGCTCGGCACCGAGCAGACCGCGGCGGCGCGCCGGACGCTGGGTTGGGATTATCAGCCCTTCGTGGTGCCTGTCACGATCCAGAAGGCGTGGCGGATGATCGGACAGCGCGGGCAGGTCGATCGACTCGCCTGGCTCGATCGTTACGAAAGCGCGACGCCGGAGCAGCGCGATCTGTTCGTCGAGGGCAGGGCCGTCGCCTTGCCGGGCGGCTATGCGCTGGCTGCGGCGAAGCTGCGCGAGCGCTTCGCCAGCGAACGTCCGAAGATCGCAACGCGCCAGGCCTCGCAGCAGGTGCTCGACGGCATCGCCATGACCATCCCGGGCCTGGTCGGTGGCTCCGCCGACCTGACCCATTCGAACCTCACGCACGCCAAGGCGCAGGCTCCGGTCAAGAGCGTCGCGTTCGCCGGCGACTACATCCACTACGGCATTCGCGAGCACGGCATGGCCGCCGCGATGAACGGTCTTGCGCTGCATGGCGGCTTCATCCCCTATGGCGGCACATTCCTCGCGTTCTCGGATTACAGCCGGCCCGCCATCCGCCTTGCGGCGCTGATGCGGCTGCGCGTCATCCACGTCATGACCCACGATTCCATCGGTCTCGGCGAGGACGGCCCCACGCACCAGCCGGTCGAGCATCTCGCCGCGCTGCGGGTGATTCCCAATCTGCTCGTGTTCCGGCCGGCTGACGCTGTGGAGACGCTGGAGGCCTGGGATTGCGCGCTTGCGGCGGAGCATCGTCCGTCCGTGTTGTGCCTGTCGCGTCAGGCCTTGCCGACCTTCCGGAGCGATACGCGCGGCAGAAACCGGGTCGCCCGTGGTGCCTATCTCATCGTCTCGCCGGATGGCGGACGCGATGTCACGCTGATGGCAACGGGCTCGGAAGTCTCCATCGCGCTGGAAGCGGCCCGCCTGCTCGCGACCGAGCATATCCGCGCGGCCGTGGTATCCGCGCCTTGCTTTGCTCTGTTCGAGGAGCAGCCGGAGGATTACCGCGCCACGGTGCTCGGCACGGCGCCGCGTGTCGGGATCGAGGCGGCCGTGCAGGGTGATTGGGCACGTTGGATCGGTGCCGATGGTGAGTTCGTCGGCATGCGCGGCTTCGGTGCCTCGGCGCCGGCGCCCGTGCTGTACCGTGAATTCGGCATCACGCCGCAAAGCGTTGCGGAAGCGGCTCGCCGGGCGGTCGCCCGCAAGGGACAATAAGGGACAACAAGGAGGATCAATCGTGGCTCGTATCACCCTTCGCCAACTGCTCGATCACGCGGCCAGCCACGGTTACGCGGTGCCGGCGTTCAACATCAACAATATGGAGCAGGGCATCGCGATCATGCAGGCGGCAGCCGAGGTCGACGCGCCCGTCATCATGCAGGCCTCGCGCGGCGCGCGCAGTTATGCCGGAGATCTCATGCTCTCGCACATGATCGACGCGCTGGAGCGGACCTATCCCGACATCCCCCTCTGCATGCACCAGGACCACGGCAATGACGAGGCGACTTGCGCCTCCGCCATCGCCCATGGCTTCACGTCGGTGATGATGGACGGCTCGCTGAAGGCCGACGCAAAGACCGCGGCCGATTACGGCTACAACGTCGCCATCACCCGCCGCGTCGTCGATCTCGCCCATTGGGTCGGCGCCTCCGTCGAAGGCGAGCTCGGCGTGCTTGGCTCGCTCGAGCATGGCGGTGGCGAGCAAGAGGATGGTCACGGT
The DNA here is from genome assembly GCF_000296215.2 of Bradyrhizobium sp. CCGE-LA001. Classification (NCBI taxonomy): domain Bacteria; kingdom Pseudomonadati; phylum Pseudomonadota; class Alphaproteobacteria; order Hyphomicrobiales; family Nitrobacteraceae; genus Bradyrhizobium; species Bradyrhizobium sp. CCGE-LA001. The sequence goes on from NZ_CP013949.1 coordinate 2,391,614, forward strand.
GTCGAGGGCAAGGTCAGCCACGACCAGCTGCTGACCGATCCGGATCAGGCTGTCGATTTCGTCCGCGCGACGAAGGTCGATGCGCTCGCAATCGCGATGGGCACCTCGCACGGCGCCTACAAGTTCAGCCGCAAGCCCGACGGCGATATCCTGGCGATGCGCGTGGTCGAGGAGATCCACCGCCGGCTGCCGAACACGCATCTGGTGATGCACGGCTCGTCTTCGGTGCCGCAGCCGCTTCAGGATATGTTCAACGAATTCGGCGGCGAGATGCCGCAAACCTGGGGCGTGCCGGTCGAGGAGATCGTTCGCGGCATCAAGAGCGGCGTACGCAAGGTCAATATCGACACCGACTGCCGCCTCGCGATGACGGCCGTGTTCCGTAAGGTCGCAGCGCAAACACGCTCGGAGTTCGATCCGCGCAAATTCCTCAAGCCGGCGATGGACGCGATGCGCGAGCTTTGCCGCGAGCGCTTCGAGCAGTTCGGCACGGCAGGCCACGCCAGCAAGATCAAGGTCGTTCCCTTGAGCGAGATGGCGCGGCGTTATCGGGCGGGAGAATTGGACCCTCGCATCACCCGCGAGCCCGTTGCCGCCTAACCAATCGGAAAGAGCAGAGAAAAGAGCAGGAGAGAGACATGAACGCACATGCAGGCACGGTCCGCGGCAAAGAGCGCTATCGCTCCGGCGTGATGGAATACAAGCGCATGGGCTATTGGGAGCCCGATTACACGCCAAAGGACACGGACGTCATCGCGCTGTTCCGCGTCACGCCGCAGGAAGGTGTCGATCCGATCGAAGCGTCAGCTGCGGTGGCCGGTGAATCCTCGACCGCGACCTGGACCGTGGTGTGGACCGACCGCCTGACCGCCGCGGAGAAATATCGCGCCAAGTGCTACCGCGTCGATCCGGTGCCGGGCTCGCCAGGCTCGTATTTCGCCTACATCGCCTATGATCTCGACCTGTTCGAGCCGGGCTCGATCGCCAATCTGTCGGCTTCCATCATCGGCAACGTGTTCGGCTTCAAGCCGCTCAAGGCGCTGCGGCTGGAGGACATGCGCTTCCCGGTCGCCTATGTGAAGACGTTCCAGGGGCCGGCGACCGGCATCGTGGTCGAGCGCGAGCGCCTCGACAAGTTCGGCCGGCCGCTGCTGGGCGCAACGGTGAAACCGAAGCTCGGACTCTCCGGGCGCAACTACGGCCGCGTGGTCTACGAGGCGCTCAAGGGCGGGCTCGACTTCACCAAGGACGACGAGAACATCAACTCGCAGCCCTTCATGCATTGGCGCGACCGTTTCCTCTACTGCATGGAGGCGGTGAATCGCGCGCAGGCAGCCTCCGGTGAGGTGAAGGGCACTTACCTCAACGTCACCGCGGGAACGATGGAGGACATGTACGAGCGCGCGGAGTTCGCCAAGGAGCTCGGCTCCGTCATCGTCATGGTCGACCTCGTGATCGGCTACACCGCGATCCAGTCGATGGCGAAGTGGGCGCGACGCAACGACATGATCCTGCATCTGCATCGCGCGGGTCACTCGACCTATACGCGGCAGAAGAGCCACGGCGTCTCGTTCCGCGTCATCGCCAAATGGATGCGGCTCGCCGGTGTCGACCACATCCATGCCGGCACGGTGGTCGGCAAGCTTGAGGGCGACCCCAACACCACGCGCGGCTATTACGACGTCTGTCGCGAGGAGTTCAACCCGACCAGGCTCGAGCACGGCATTTTCTTCGACCAGTCCTGGGCGAGCCTGAACAAAATGATGCCGGTCGCCTCGGGCGGCATCCATGCCGGCCAGATGCATCAGCTGCTCGATCTCCTGGGTGAGGACGTCGTGCTACAATTCGGCGGTGGCACCATCGGCCATCCCATGGGAATCGCGGCCGGCGCCATCGCCAACCGCGTCGCGCTGGAAGCGATGATCCTCGCCCGCAACGAGGGCCGCGACTACGTCCACGAGGGCCCGGAGATCCTGGCCAAGGCCGCCCAGACCTGCACGCCGCTGAAGTCTGCGCTCGATGTCTGGAAGGACGTCACCTTCAATTATCAATCCACCGACACGCCGGACTTCGTGCCGACGGCGCTGGAAACCGTCTGAGGAGCTTTGACCATGAAACTGACCCAGGGCTGCTTTTCGTTCCTGCCCGATCTGACCGACGACCAGATCACCAAGCAGGTGCAGTATTGCCTCGCCAATGGCTGGGCGGTGAACATCGAGTTCACCGACGATCCGCATCCCCGCAACACCTATTGGGAGATGTGGGGCCTGCCAATGTTCGATCTCCAGGATGCCGCCGGCGTGATGATGGAGCTCGCCGAATGCCGCAGGGTGTACGGCGACCGCTACATCCGCATCAGCGGCTTCGATTCCAGCCATGGCTGGGAGTCCGTGCGCATCTCCTTCCTCGTCAACCGTCCGCCTCAAGAAGCTGAGTTCGAGCTGGTGCGGCAGGAGGTGGGCGGCCGCGCCATCCGTTATACCACCGTGCGCAAGCCGGTCGCGTACGCCTCAACCTGAATCGTTCTCCTCCGCGCGGAGCGCTCCCTGCTCCGTATCCTTGGCGGACCACTGCTTCGCCGCTCCCCGCGGCGAAGCCTTTTTCTTCGAGGTGCCGATGCTCGATGTTCCTCAATCGACGACCGAACATGGCGAGACCAGTTTCGATCTCCGCAAGGAGGCTGAGGCGGCCGGGATCACCGCCACGCTGCAACAACTCGAGCAGGAGCTGATCGGACTGAAGCCGGTCAAGAGCCGCGTGCGCCAGATCGCCTCGCTGCTGTTGATCGAACGCATCCGGCAGCGCGCGGGCCTCGCCTCCGCGCCGCCGACGCTGCACATGTCGTTCACCGGCAATCCCGGCACCGGCAAGACGACTGTCGCGTTGCGCATGGCAAAAATCCTGCACGGCCTTGGCTTCGTGCGGCGCGGGCAGGTCATCTCGGTGACGCGTGACGACCTGGTCGGTCAATATATCGGCCACACCGCGCCGAAGACCAAGGAGATATTGAAGAAGGCGATGGGCGGGGTGCTGTTCATCGATGAGGCCTATTATCTCCATCGCCCCGACAACGAGCGTGACTATGGCCAGGAGGCGATCGAGATCCTGCTCCAAGTGATGGAGAACCAGCGCGAGGATCTGGTCGTGATCCTCGCCGGCTATGGCGAGCGCATGACGAGCTTCTTCGCCTCCAATCCCGGCTTCCGGTCGCGCATCGCGCACCACATCGAATTCCCGGACTATGCCGAAGCCGAGCTGCTCGTCATTGCCGAGCTGATGCTGAAGGAGCGGGGCTATCGCTTCTCGGCAGCGGCTCGCGAGGCGTTCGAGAAGTACATCGCGCTGCGGCGGACCCAGCCGTTCTTCTCTAACGCCCGCTCGATCCGTAACGCGGTCGACCGCATCCGCCTGCGGCAGGCCGACCGCCTGGTGTCCGATCTTGACCGCATGCTCGATATCGCCGACCTCGAGACCATCGATCCCATAGACGTTTTGGCGAGTCGTGTCTTCAGCGGCGGCGCCGACGCGCGGAGTGCAAAGCCATGACGAAAGAGATCCTCATCGCACCCTCGATCCTGGCTGCGGATTTCGCGCGGCTCGGCGAAGAGGTCGCGGCGATCGACGCGGCCGGCGCCGACTGGATCCATTGCGACGTCATGGACGGGCACTTCGTGCCGAACATCAGCTTCGGTGCCGACGTCATCAAGGCGATCCGTCCGCGGACGAAGAAGATATTCGACGTGCATCTGATGATCGCGCCGGCTGATCCCTATCTCGAAGCTTTCGCGAAGGCCGGGGCTGATGTCATCACCGTGCATGCCGAAGCCGGCCCGCATCTCGATCGCTCGCTCCAGGCGATCCGCACGCTCGGCAAGAAGGCCGGCGTGAGCTTGTGTCCCGCAACGCCGGAAAGCGCCATTGAATATGTGCTCGATCGTCTCGATCTCGTGCTGGTGATGACCGTCAATCCCGGCTTCGGCGGCCAATCCTTCCTCGAGTCCCAGCTGGAGAAGATCGCGCGGATCAAAAGCATGATCGGCGCCCGGCCGATCCGGCTCGAAGTCGATGGCGGCATCACGCGCGACAATGCCGCTGCTGTGGCCGCAGCGGGCGCCGATACGCTGGTGGCGGGTTCTGCCGTGTTTCGCGGCAAGAGCGGCGCCGAATACGCGGCCAATATCGCGGCCATTCGCACCGCTGCCGAGGCCGGCCGGGTTCCGAAGTTGCAGGACAGTTCTGCACAGCGGATGCGCCTCAGCGACGGAGGCCGTATCCGGTAGACTACGGCAGGCGCAAGCGATCTATAGATCGACGCGCCGGTTGTCCCAAGGCGTGGCACTTTGTCCGGGCGTCTACGGGAGTTAGCGCGGAAAAATCAACAGGCCTTCAGGCGTGAGTAACCAACGAGTTGGGCACGAAGATTCGGTTAACCCTCGCGCAAGGCTGTGCGTCGCAGTCTGTGGTCCAGGAACGCGAGAGAGCGTGGGGATGCGGATCCAGTACATTGGCGGGCATGAGGCACGCGGCGCGAGACGATGCTATGAGCATGCATCGCTTGTTTGCCGAGCAGCTTCGCTGCGCCACGGACGCGGCTGGACAGGTCGACGTCGTCAGGCTGGGTGAGTTCGTCAGCGCTGCCTATGAGGCGAGCGATCGCGACCGCCAGCGGATGATCGAGGCACGCGCGCACACGCAGGGTGTGGTCGAGCGAGATCTGCTGCGGACTCAGGAGTTCCTCGATATCATCGTCGAAAACGTTCCGATCGCCGTCTTCGCGAAATGCGCGAAGAGTTCGCGCTACATCCTGCTCAACCGCGCCGGGGAAGACTATTACGGCATGCCGCGCGAACAGATGCTGGGCCGAACACCCGAGGAGATTTTCCCGGCCGAAGTCGCCCGCGTGGTCAATGAGCAGGATCGACGCGTTGTTGCCAGCGGCATGCCGATGTTCCTTGAGGAGCATCTGCTCGAAGTGGGCGTCAAAGGCCGTGGCTGTGTCGTCAATTCACGCAAGATGCTGATCAAGGATAGCGACGGGGAGCCGCAATATCTGGTCGGCGTCATCGAGGACGTCACCGAACGGATCGCGAGCCAGGCGCGGATCAGCCATCTCGCGCATCATGAAGTGCTGACCGACCTGCCGAACCGCAGCGCCTTCAACGCCGCGCTGGAGGAACGATTGGAGCGGGCGCAGGAGGCATCGACCAGCTTTGCCGTGCTCAGCCTCGACCTCGACCGCTTCAAGGAGGTCAACGACGTATTCGGTCACCCCGTCGGCGACATGCTGATGCGGGCGGCGGCCGATCGCCTTGCCGCCGAAGCCGACGGCGCTTTCGTTGCGCGCGTCGGCGGTGATGAATTCATGATTCTGATGCCGGACGAGGTCAGCCGCGAGAACGTGCTGGCGCTCGCCGAGCGACTGGTCGAGACCGTCGGCAACGAGCTCGAGGTCGACGACTATCTCTCCCATGTCGGCCTCAGCGTCGGCATCGCATTCTATCCGGATGACGGCGTCAATGCCGCCACGCTGCTTGCCAACGCCGATTCCGCGCTCTATCGCGCCAAGCGCGAGGGCAGGGGCAGGGTTCGGTCCTTCGAATCCGAGATGGACCAGGAGCTGCGCGACCGCCGGCTGTTGCTGCACGATCTGCGGCGGGCGCTGGAGCAGAACGAGCTCCTCGTCTACTTCCAGCCGCAGGCGCGGATCGAGGGCGAGGTCATCGGCTTCGAGGCGCTGCTGCGCTGGAACCACCCGACGCGCGGCTTCGTGCCGCCCGACCAGTTCATTCCGCTCGCCGAGGAAAACGGGTTGATCATCCAGATCGGCGAGTGGATCCTGCGCGAAGCGTGCCGCGAGGCGGCATCATGGCAAAGACCGTTGCAGGTCGCGGTCAATCTCTCTCCGGTCCAATTCCAGGCCGGCGATCTCGAAGGGTCGATCCAACGGATCCTGCTGGAAACGGGGCTCGCGCCGACGCGGCTCGAGGTCGAGATCACCGAGGGCGTGCTGATCGGTGATTTCAACGGCGCACTTGATCTGCTGCGACGGCTCAAGGCGCTGGGCATCCGCATCGCGATGGACGATTTCGGCACCGGCTATTCTTCGCTGTCCTATCTCCAGTCGTTCCCGTTCGACAAGATCAAGATCGATCGCAGCTTCATCTCCAATCTCGAAGCGACGCCGCAATCGGGCGAGATCGTTCGTGCAGTCCTGAGCCTCGCGCGCGCCTTGAATATCCCCGTCATTGCCGAAGGTGTGGAGACGGAGGCGCAGCGTGCCTTCCTGACGCGCGAGGCCTGCGAGGAAATGCAGGGCCATCTGGTCGGCCGGCCGGATCTGATCGAGCGCTATCTCGACCTCGTCGGCGTGACCGTCGAGCGCCGCCTCTCCGCTTAGGTCGGGCAGGCAGCGGCGGGAATTTGGAAGCGAGAGAGCCGTCGACTGGAACTTTGGCTTGTCCCGGCACTTCCTGGAATCGACGGAGTTCGGGCGTGCGGCGCGCAGCAAAACTTTTGCATGGCCGCCATCGGCCTGACGCAAATCTGAGCAATAAGCCCCGTGAATGCGAGGGAGGGTCTCATGGAGAACGTACGTCGCTACCGCGCGCTGGCGTCCCTCTGTCGTCAGCAAGCGGCCTATCGCCCGCTCCAGAACTGGGAGCTCCTCGGCCAGGCCGAACATTTCGAATATCTCGCGGAAGTCGAGCTCAAGGCGCATTTCGACGCGTGCAATGCACAAGGCGACGAGAGCGCCGCTGACGCCGAGGCATGGGAAAGGCCGGCCGCGGCGTAACGCGCGTCGGGCCAGCTCAGCTCAATGGCATCACGATCTGGTAGCGGGCCTAGAACGGGGCGTCGCGGGCGGGCGCGCGGGCAGCGAGACGGCTGACTTCACTGCATGAAGGATCCGCGTCGAGCCGCGTCGAATGCCGCGGCAAGTTTCGTCGCCGCGCCCCGCCTTCAATTCTTTGCCAAGATTTAATCGCGGGGACGGGACGCCGTAAGGTGCCAACGCCCATGTTGCGTGCAAGGCGACACCTGCTCAACATGGACATTTCGACATGAACGATCGCGTCAATTCCGACATTCCCACAACCCGCAAGATCTTGAGGCCGCGCCGGCTGGCGCTGCTCGGCACCGTGGCCGCGCTAGGCGTGGCCGTGCTCGCGGCCGCGCCCGGCACCTCGCCGTTCGGCGTGACCTCCTTCGTCGCGCCGGCCCAGGCCGCCGAGACGGCCGGGACCCCGCCAGGCTTCGGCGATCTCGTGGCCAGGGTCAAACCCGCCGTCATCTCGGTGCGGGTCAGGATCGACCGGGACAACGACAAGAGCGCGATGCTGCAACAGAACCGGATGGATTCGGACGAGGACTCGCCGTTCGACCAGTTCTCCCGCCAGTTCGGCTTCCGCTTCCCGGGCGGCATGAACGGCATGCCGCGCCAGCGCCACCAGATGATCACGGGTGAAGGCTCGGGCTTCTTCATCTCGGCCGATGGCTATGCCGTCACCAACAACCACGTGGTCGATCACGCCGAATCCGTGCAGGTGACCATGGACGACGGCACCACCTACAAGGCCAAGGTCGTCGGCACCGATCCGAAGACCGATCTTGCGCTGATCAAGGTCGACGGCAAGAAGGATTTTCCGTTCGTCAAATTCTCCGACCAGAAGCCGCGCATCGGCGATTGGGTCGTCGCCGTCGGCAATCCCTTCGGCCTCGGCGGCACCGTGACCGCAGGTATCGTCTCGGCCAGCGGCCGCGACATCGGCAATGGTCCCTATGACGACTTCATCCAGATCGACGCGCCGATCAACAAGGGCAATTCCGGCGGTCCGGCCTTCGACATGAACGGCAACGTGATCGGTGTGAATACCGCGATCTTCTCGCCCTCCGGCGGTTCGGTCGGCATCGGCTTCGACATTCCGGCTACGACTGCGAAACTCGTGGTGGCGCAGCTGAAGGACAAGGGGGCGGTCACCCGCGGCTGGCTTGGCGTGCAGGTGCAGCCCGTGACGTCCGATATCGCCGACAGCCTCGGCCTGAAGGAGGCACGCGGCGCGATCGTCGACAATCCGCAAGCCGACAGTCCGGCGGCGAAGGCGGGTATCGAGGCGGGCGACGTCATCACCGCGGTCAACGGCACCGCGATCAAGGATTCCCGCGATCTCGCCCGCACCATCGCCACGCTGGCGCCCGGCAGCGCGGTCAAGCTCGACGTCATCCACAAGGGCGAGAGCAAGACGGTGACGCTGGAGCTCGGCGAGCTGCCGAACGAACGGCAGGCTCAGGGAAAAGGTCGGGATAGCGACAAGGTGCAGCCTGACACCGGCACGCCGCGTCTCGGGCTCGGTCTGGCGCCGGCCGGCGAGGTTCAGGGCGCCGGACAGAAGGGCGTCGTCGTCACCGAGGTCGATCCGGAAGGGCCGGCGGCGCAGCGAGGCATCCAGACAGGCGACGTCATCCTCAATGTCGGCGGCAAGGCCGTCAGCAATGTCGGCGAGGTTCGTTCGGAGCTGGCTCAGGCCAAATCGTCCGGCAAGCGCAGCGTGCTGTTGCAGGTCAAAAGCGCGGATGCGACCCGGTTCGTCGCGGTCTCACTCGCGTAGAGACGCAGCTTCATCGGTACTCATACAAAAAGGCGGCCCTCGGGCCGCCTTTCCTGTGTGCGATCGAGATCACGTTGGCGATAACATTCTCGTTAACGGCAGCGAGGATGACCCGGTTCGTCCGAAAAAGCCGTGTTCGCCGCTCACAGTTTCGAGCAGCACCCGTGTGCCCTGCGGCAATGTCGCCGCGGAGGCGGGTCGCAAGCGTGGAACTTCGAACCGTCCCGCCGCTTTGTGGAACTGGCCGGTGGTTCGCATTTGATCGGTGCCGACATGGATCGATTGAAGCTCTCGCTGATGACGGCGCTGTTGGTGGCGTCGTTCGTGCTGCCGACTGCAAGCGCCCTCGGGCGCGATGACGGCCGCTATGCGAACTCTCCCCTGAAGCCCTGGTTCGACAGCTTGCGCAGCCATCTCGGTCCGTGCTGCTCGGATGCGGACGGCTTTGCCGTTGCCGATCCCGACTGGGAATCGCGCGACGGACATTACCGCGTCAGGCTGGATGGGCAGTGGATCGACGTGCCGGATGAAGCCGTCATCACCGAGCCGAACCGCGCCGGCCGCACCATGGTGTGGCCGGTGAAGACTGCGTTCGGGATTTCGATCCGCTGCTTCATGCCGGGCAGCATGATCTGACCGAAGTCAGCGCGAGCGCTTGGCGGACTTCCGCTTCGACGTCTTCCTGGAAGATTTCTTGCTCTTGGAAGATTTCTTGGCTGTCTTCTTCTTGGACGTCTTCCGCTTGGACGCCTTCTTCGGGACCTTCTTGCCCTTCTTGCGGGCCTTCGACAGTCCGATCGCGATCGCCTGCTTGCGGCTCTTCACGCGACCGCCGCGACCGCCACGCCCGCTCTTCGCGGTCCCCTTCTTGTAGCGCCGCATCTCGCTTTCGACGTCGCTGCCGGAGCTGCGTGAGTAGCGGCGCTTCTTTGCCTTGCGTGCCATGCCTGTTCTCCCTTGGCCGGGGGAGAACCGTTCCACACAGGCATGGTTCCGAAGTCAGGCGAGTAACGGGACGGCTGGGCGGGCAGCCGCCTAGAACGAATTCGCCAGCTCGATCTCGGCTTCCAGCACCTCGATGCGCCGCGCAGCCTCGGCTGAGGACAGATCGCGTGCATATTGTGCCGGCTGATACGCCTCTTCGCTGAGCCGCTTCAATCTCAGCCCCTGCGCCCGGGTCATCTGCTCGCTCAGGAAAACCCTGGCGTTATATTTGGCCTGAACCTGCATGTCGCTCCTCCGTTCTGGAAATCGTGACTTGACTATATGTTCTTATTTTGTTCTAACAAGCCATGGACAACAGAATTAATGAAATTCGACGTAAAATCAGCGCCTTGAGGCTGGAGATGGCCGATGTCGAGGCGTCCGTGCGCGACCTTGTCAATCGAGACTGCGACTGCACCGAACAGGCCCTGGCTCAGATCGATCTGCGCCGGAAAATCAATCTGCTCATCGACGAATGGAAGGCGGCCGGGGGCCGCGATGTCCTGCCTGACGTTCGCGGCCGGACGCGTCTCCAGGCGGTGACGAAGGACAAGCCGGCGAGCCTATTGGCGCGCCGCTGAGACATTGAGGGTCGCGTGGAGGAAGACCCGGACGACTACCGGATGCTGAAATTGCGCGCTGAGATTCTCGAACTGGGTTCTGCCATCCGGCAATTGCAGCGCGAGGGCCTCGATGATGCTGGGGCCCAGCTCCTCATCGCGCGTAAGCGGGCGCAGCTCGATCGTCTCGCAAAAGGCACGCGGCCTTAACATCACTGACATCCGAAGCAGCTAAGGCGTGCGCGCATCGAGGAGTTGAAGCAGGCCATCTGTGATGCGCTGATCAGCGCGCGGACCATGTGGCGCGGGAGCGCGACGAGGTCGCGATGAATCGTGATCGTGCGATACTGAAGAGGCCTCACGTGAAAGTCCCGCGCAGAGCGCGGGACTTCTGATCGTCTTATTACGCTGGGCTCACTTGCTGTTGCTCATGCCACCTTTGTTGTTGGTCATGGTGCCGCCCTGGTCCGAGCCCGGACCAGAGCCGCCCTGACCGGAGGGATCGGCGCCCTTGGACGTCTTGGTGTTGGTGCCGGTGGTCTGCGACGATGACATCGCAGATCCATGTTTTGCCTTGTGCGACTTCGCCTGCGCGGCGAACGGCGATACGGCAAGGCCGGTTGCCAACATCACGGCGAGAGCGAGCTTGGTCGTCTTCATGTAAGGGAACTCCCTGAGTTAAATTGACGCAGGCGGCCAACTGCGCTTCGTCGCGGGAGTTCCCGACGAAGCCATCGTCAAGCGTCACAGATGCTTCAAGATTGCTTGTTCTCTTCCAGGATGAATACGACGCCGGTGAGCGTCGCGCCGATCGTGAAGGTCGTCACCAAGGTGAGGACGAAGACGATGGCGGCCTGGCTTCCGCCGTTCTTGAGCAGGTTGGTAACGGCTGGATTGCAGAGAATGAGTATCAGGCTGAAGGCGAGGCCGAGGGCTGCGCCCATCAGCGCGTGTGTCATCAGTTTGATGAGGCCAGTGGGAGAGATCAGGTCCGGCGACTTTTTCGCGCGCATGGAACAGTGTCCCGAGCTGACATGCAAACGCGCGCGGTATTCGCTGGTTCCATCCCAATGAAGGAATTGTCATCGCCTGCTTCATCCGACGTTCATGCCGGGCTTGCGAAGATGAACGCCATCAACACGGGAATAGTCGATATGGGCAAGGTAGTCTTTCTGTACCGCTCGCTGGCCTATCGCAATGCCGCCGCGGATATTCTGCGCAAGGCGCGCAAGCTCCCCCGTGGCGCGGAGCGAAGCGCAGCTCGGCGCTATGCCAGAGCGCTGCGTGATCTCTCCCGAACGGAAGCCTGGCTCGAAGGACGCATTGCGCGCGATCCACGGACCGAGCAGCACATGACGGGCGCGGCGTCCGGCTAGCCGGAGGCGCGCTGCAATTCGGCCGCAGCTGCGGCATCGAACTTGCCGGGTGCGGGGCTCGCCGCGGTCTTGCGTGTCAACGGCACCTCCAGGCGGCACAACAGGCCCTCGGCACGCCAATCGAATTGCGCCTGTCCGCCGAGCTGGGACTCGACGCTCGCAAGCAGGCTCCGCGTTCCGAAGCCGCGGGATTTCGGCGTCCTGACCAGCGGGCCGCCGGATTCCTCCCAGGTCAGCGTGAGGCGGTCGTCCTCGGCCTTCCAGGCGATCATGAGACGCCCCGACCGCGTCGACAACGCACCATATTTGGCCGAGTTGGTGAAGAGCTCGTGCAGAGCGAGCGCCAGCGTCTGGGCGGTCGCCGGCAGCAACTGAACTTCGGGGCCTGCCAACCTGATCTGGCCGCCCAGCGAATAGGGCGCAAGCTCCTCCTCGATCAGCTTGGAGAGCTCGGCGCCTTGCCAGCTCGACAGTGACAGGATGGTGTGCACGCGCGCCAGCGCATTGATGCGCCCCTCGACGGCATTGACATAGGCCTTGACCTCGTCGGCCCGGGTAAGGCGCACGATCGATTGCGCCAGCGCCAGCGCATTCTTGGCGCGATGATCGACTTCCCGCGCGAGGAGATTCTGCCGCTCCTCGGCGCGCTTGCGTTCCGTGATGTCCACGGTGACGCCGCTCACCCGCACCACGCGGCCGTTGGCATCTATCGTGGCGGCCGCCGTGCCGACGCACCAGCGTATCTCGCCGTCGGGCCGCACGATCCGGAATTCGGTTTCATAGGCGCGCGTGCCGCTGTTGAATTCGGCGATCGCCTTGCGCAACTGGTCGACGTCATCGGGATGCAGCAACGCCTGGACGTTGGCCGGATTGACCTCGAAGCTCTCCGGACTGACGCCGAAAATGCGATATTGCCCCTCGTCCCACATCCAGTCGCCGGTGATCCAGTCCCAATCCCACGAGCCCATCTTGCCGGCGGCGATCGCCATGCTGCGGCGCTGCTCGCTTTCGCGCAGCTTGGCGGTGGAGTTTTCCAGCTCGGCGGTGCGTGCGCGGACGCGGTCTTCGAGCTCCTGGTTCAGTCGCTCGAGCTCGCGCGTCTTGCGATAGAGTTCAGAGAACACCTTGATCTTGGCGCGCAGCACCTCGGGCACGACCGGCACCGGAACGTAATCGACCGCGCCCATCTCGTAACCACGCAATCGATCGATGTCGCTGACCTGAATGGCGGAGATGAAGATCATCGCGGTCTTCTGGAAGCGCGGATGCTCGCGGATCATCGCGGCGAGCTCGAAGCCGTCGAGCTCGGGCATGCAGACGTCGACCAGGATCACCGCGATCTCGGTCTTGAGCAGAACTTCCAGCGCCTCGCGGCCGGACGAGGCGATCACGAGGTTCTCGCCGAGGTCCTTCAATATCACCTCATAGGCGAGCAGCTTGGCGGGCTGGTCGTCGACGAGCAGGATGTTGACCTTTTCGTGGTCCATTCGCGGATCCAACTCAGCGGTGCAGCCACATGCGGATCGCAAGCAGCAATTGATCGGTGTTGACGGGTTTGGCGAGGTAGTCGGACGCGCCGGCTTCCAGGCATTTCTCACGATCGCCCTTCATCGCCTTGGCGGTCAGCGCGATGATCGGTAGTCGCGCAAAGGCCGGATTCTCTCGGATCACGCCCATGGTCTGATAGCCATCCATCTGCGGCATCATGATGTCCATCAGCACGATGGCGATTTCCGGATTGGATTCGACCAATGCGACCGCCTCTCTGCCGGTCGTGGCCGTCAGCACCTTCATGCCGCGCCGTTCCAGCACGCTCGATAGCGCGAAGATGTTGCGAGCGTCATCGTCGACGAGCAGGGCGGTCTTGTCGATCAGGTCCTCGTCGGAACTGTTCAGCTTCTCCAGCATGCGCTGCTTCTCGACCGGCAGTTCCGTGATGACACGATGCAGGAACAGCGCGGTCTCGTCGAGCAGGCGCTCCGGCGACTCCACGCCCTTGACCACGATGCTGCGCGCCATGGTGTGCAGTTCCGCATCCTCTTCCGCGGAGAGCTCGCGGCCGGTGAACACCACGACCGGGATGTTCGACAGCGCCTCGTCGTTGCGGATCTGGTCGAGCACCTCGAAGCCGGTCATGTCGGGCAGCCTGAGGTCGAGCACCACGCAGTCGCACGGCTGCTCACGCAGCGTCGAAAGCGCGCCGGCACCGGTGTCCGTCGCCACGATCTCGATGTCGTCGTGGTGCAGCAGCTCGCGGATCGAGAGCCGTTCGGCCTCGTTGTCCTCGACGATCAGGAGCCGCTTGCGCCGCGGCCGCGCATATTCCTTGATCTGCGTCAGCGCGGCGGAGACGCCTTCCGTTGTCGTCGGCTTGTTGACGAAGGAGAAGGCACCACGCGCCAAGGCGTGCTGGCGGTCCTCGTCGAGGGTGATGATCTGCACGGGGATGTGGCGGGTCAGCGGATTGTGCTTGAGCTGGCTCAGCACGGTCCAGCCCAGCATGTCCGGCAGGAACACGTCGAGGGAGACGGCCGTCGGCTGGTACTGCTTGGCGAGCTCGAGTGCTTCCGCGCCGCGGGCCGCGATCAGCACCTTGAATCCCTTGTCGCGCGCCAGATCGACCAGCACGCGTGCATAATGCGGGTCGTCCTCGACGATCAGGAGGATGGTGTCGCCGGGCTCGAGATTGAGCCGGTCGTCGGGAAGCTGCTCGATGACGCGCTGCTGCTGGTCGGGGGCGGCCGGCTGGAGCGCCGGCGGCTGGTTGTACTGCTGGGGCGCAGGTGCTGCGCGCGGTGCGAGCGTCGGGCCGGAATATTTTAGCGGCAGATAGAGCGTGAAGGACGAGCCCTTGCCCGGCGAACTGCGCAGGTGGATCTCGCCGCCGAGCAGGCTGGCGAGCTCACGGCTGATTGCAAGTCCGAGGCCAGTGCCGCCATATTTGCGGCTGGTGCCGGCATCCGCCTGCTGGAACGCTTCGAAGATCAGCTTCTGCTTTTCCAGGGGGATGCCGATGCCGGTATCGGATACCTCGAACGCGATCACGGCCGGCGCCGAATTCAGCACCGGGTGATCCGTGCCCCAGCCGCCGAGCGCGCCGCCCACCTTGAGGCGCACCTCGCCTTCGGCGGTGAACTTGAAGGCATTGGAGAGCAGGTTCTTCAGGACCTGCTGCAGGCGCTTGGAGTCGGTGACGATGCTGCGTGGCAGGTTCGGATCGATGTCGATCTTGAACGATAGATTGCGGTTGTCCGCCTCATGCCGGAACGGCCGCCCGACGGTCTCGAGCAGGTTCGCGGTCAGGATCTCCTCGGCGTCGACCGTCACGGTGCCGGACTCGATCTTGGAGAGATCGAGAATGTCGCTGATGAGATTGAGCAGGTCGGTGCCGGCGCCGTGGATGGTGCGGGCGAATTCGACCTGCTTGGCCGAAAGGTTGCCGTCCGGATTGTCGGTGAGCTGCTGTCCGAGGATCAGGATCGAGTTCAGCGGCGTGCGCAGCTCGTGGCTCATATTGGCGAGGAATTCGGACTTGTATTTCGAGGTGAGCGCGAGCTCGGTCGCCTTTTCCTCCAGCGCGCGGCGGGCCTGCTCGATTTCCTGGTTCTTGCGTTCGACCTCGACGTTGCGCTCGGCGAGCTGCTGCGCCTTCTGCTCGAGCTGGTCGTTGGTCTGCTGCAATTCGCGCTGCTGGGTCTGGAGCTCGCCCGCGAGCTGCTGCGACTGCTTGAGCAGGCCTTCGGTCTGCATCGTCGCTTCGATCGAGTTGAGCACGATGCCGATGGAGTCGGTGAGCTGCTCCAGGAAGGTCATCTGCGAGGTCGTGAAGGAGACGAGCGAAGCGAGCTCGATCACGGCCTTGACCTGGCCTTCGAACAGCACCGGCAGCACCACGAGATTCTTCGGCGCGACGCGGAACAGCGCCGAGTTGATCGGCACCACGTCGGAGGGAATGTCGCCAACCACCCGGGGCCGCTTGTCGAGGGCGCATTGGCCGATCAGGCCTTCGCCGAACTGGAGCACGCGCTGATAGGGGTAGATGCCGTCGCTGGCGTAGGACGCGAGCAGCAGGAGCTGCGGATTGTCCTCGCTCTCGACCTGGTAGATCACGCCGGTATGAGCGTTCACCAGCGGCGACAGCTCGGTGAGCAGCAGCCGGCCGACGGTGGTGAGGTCGCGCTGGCCCTGGAGCATGTTGGTGAACTTGGCGAGGTTTGTCTTCAGCCAGTCCTGCTCGGTGTTCACGTCCGTCGTCAGACGGAGATTCGTGATCATCGTGTTGATGTTGTCTTTCAGCTCGGCGACCTCGCCGCGGGCGTCGACCTGGATCGACCGCGTCAGGTCGCCCTTGGTCACGGCGGTCGCGACTTCCGCGATCGCGCGCACCTGCGAGGTGAGGTTGGCCGCGAGCAGATTGACGTTGCCGGTAAGGTCCTTCCAGGTGCCGGCGGCGCCGGGCACGTTGGCCTGGCCGCCGAGGCGGCCCTCGACGCCGACTTCGCGCGCCACCGACGTCACCTGATCGGCGAAGGTCGCGAGCGTCTCGGTCATGTTGTTGATGGTGTCGGCGAGCGCCGCGACTTCGCCCTTCGATTTCACGGTGAGGTTCTGCTTGAGATCGCCGTTGGCGACCGCGGTCACCACCTTGACGATGCCGCGTACCTGCTCGGTCAGGTTTGCGGCCATGAAGTTGACGGTGTCGGTGAGGTCCTTCCAGGTGCCGGCCACGCCGGGCACCTGCGCCTGGCCGCCGAGCTTGCCCTCGGTGCCGACCTCGCGCGCCACGCGCGTGACTTCGCCGGCGAAGGCGTTGAGCTGGTCCACCATGGTGTTGATGGTGTTCTTCAGCTCGAGGATCTCGCCCTTCACGTCGACGGTGATCTTGCGCGAGAGGTCGCCGCGCGCGACCGCCGTGGTGACTTCGGCGATGTTGCGGACCTGCGTCGTGAGGTTGGCCGCGAGCAGGTTGACGTTGTCGGTGAGGTCCTTCCAGGTGCCGCCGACGCCGGGCACGACGGCCTGGCCGCCGAGCCGTCCCTCAGTGCCGACCTCGCGCGCGACGCGCGTCACTTCGGCGGCGAAGGAGCGCAGCTGCTCGACCATGGTGTTCAGGGTGTCCTTGAGCAGCAGGATCTCGCCGCGCACGTCCACCGTGATCTTCTTCGAGAGGTCGCCGCCGGCGATCGCGGTCGCGACCTCCGCGATGTTGCGGACCTGGGCCGTCAGGTTGGAGGCCATGAAGTTGACGTTGTCGGTGAGGTCCTTCCAGGTGCCGGCAACGCCGGGCACTTCGGCCTGACCGCCGAGCTTGCCTTCGGTACCGACCTCGCGGGCGACGCGCGTCACTTCGCCGGCGAAGGCGTTGAGCTGGTCCACCATGGTGTTGATGGTGTTCTTCAGCTCGAGGATTTCGCCCTTCACGTCCACGGTGATCTTGCGAGAGAGGTCGCCGCGCGCCACGGCGGTCGTCACTTCGGCGATGTTGCGGACCTGGGCGGTGAGGTTGCCCGCCATCGAGTTCACGCTGTCGGTGAGGTCCTTCCAGGTGCCGGCGACGCCGGGCACGTTGGCCTGGCCGCCGAGACGGCCCTCGGTGCCGACCTCGCGCGCAACGCGCGTCACCTCGCCCGCGAAGCGGTTGAGCTGGTCGACCATCGTGTTCAGCGTTTCCTTCAGCTGCAGGATTTCGCCGCGGACGTCGACCGTGATCTTGCGGGACAGGTCGCCGCCGGCGATCGCGGTCGCGA
Organism: Bradyrhizobium sp. CCGE-LA001; assembly: GCF_000296215.2. Taxonomy (NCBI): domain Bacteria; kingdom Pseudomonadati; phylum Pseudomonadota; class Alphaproteobacteria; order Hyphomicrobiales; family Nitrobacteraceae; genus Bradyrhizobium; species Bradyrhizobium sp. CCGE-LA001. The sequence continues at coordinate 2,408,887 of NZ_CP013949.1, forward strand.
CCTCCGCGATGTTACGGACCTGGGCGGTCAAATTGCCGGCCATCGAGTTCACGGAGTCGGTCAGGTCCTTCCAGGTGCCGGCAACGCCGGTGACTTGGGCCTGACCGCCGAGCTTGCCGTCGGTGCCGACCTCGCGTGCCACGCGCGTCACTTCGCCGGCGAAGGCGTTGAGCTGGTCGACCATGGTGTTGAGCGTTTCCTTCAGCTGAAGGATTTCGCCCGACACGTTCACCGTGATCTTCTTGGACAAATCGCCCTTCGCCACCGCGGTCGCGACTTCGGCGATGTTGCGGACCTGACCGGTGAGGTTCGAGGCCATCGAGTTGACCGAGTCCGTCAAGTCTTTCCAGGTGCCGCCGACGCCGCGCACGACGGCCTGGCCGCCGAGCTTGCCTTCGGTGCCGACCTCGCGCGCCACGCGCGTCACTTCGCCTGCGAAGGCGTTGAGCTGGTCGACCATCGTATTGATGGTGTCCTTCAGCTCGAGGATTTCGCCGCGCACGTCCACCGTGATCTTCTTCGACAGGTCGCCGCCCGCGACCGCCGTCGTCACCTCTGCGATGTTGCGGACCTGCGCGGTCAGGTTCGAAGCCATCGAGTTGACGCTCTCCGTCAGGTCCTTCCAGGTGCCGGCGACGCCGAGCACGTTGGCCTGGCCGCCCAGCCGTCCTTCTGTCCCGACCTCGCGCGCGACGCGCGTCACTTCGCCCGCAAACGCGTTGAGCTGGTCGACCATCGTGTTCAGCGTTTCCTTCAGCTGAAGGATCTCGCCCGACACGTTCACCGTGATCTTCTTGGAGAGGTCGCCGCCGGCGATTGCGGTGGCGACGTCGGCGATGTTGCGGACCTGCGCGGTCAGGTTCGACGCCATGAAGTTAACGTTGTCGGTGAGGTCTTTCCAGGTGCCGGCCACGCCGGGCACCTGGGCCTGGCCGCCGAGCTTGCCCTCGGTGCCGACCTCGCGCGCGACGCGCGTCACTTCCGAGGCGAACGAGTTGAGCTGGTCCACCATGGTGTTGATGGTGTCCTTCAGCTCCAGAATTTCGCCGCGCACGTCCACGGTGATCTTGCGCGACAGGTCACCGCGCGCCACGGCCGTCGTCACGTTGGCGATGTTGCGCACCTGCGCGGTCAGGTTGCCGCACATCGCGTTGACGGAATCGGTGAGGTCCTTCCAGGTGCCGGCGACGCCTGGCACGATGGCCTGGCCGCCGAGCTTGCCGTCGGTGCCGACTTCGCGCGCCACGCGCGTCACTTCGGAGGCGAAGGAGCGCAGCTGGTCCACCATCGTGTTGATGGCTTCCTTGAGCTGAAGGATCTCGCCGCGGACGTCCACGGTGATCTTCTTCGACAAGTCGCCGTTGGCGACCGCGATCGTCACCTCGGCGATGTTGCGAACCTGGTTGGTCAGGTTGTTCGCCATCGAGTTGACGCTCTCGGTGAGGTCCTTCCAGACGCCGGTCACCTCCGGCACCTGGGCCTGGCCGCCGAGCTTGCCCTCGGTGCCGACCTCGCGCGCCACACGCGTCACCTCGGAGGTGAACACGCCGAGCTGCTTGATCATGGTGTTGACGATGTTGGCCGACTGCAGGAATTCACCCCGCAGCGGCCTTCCGTCGACGTCGAGCTTGACGGTCTGGAGCAAGTCGCCTTGCGCCACCGCCGCGACCGCGCGCGTCACCTCGCGGGTCGGCCACAACAAATCGTCGATCAGCGTGTTGACCGAGCCTTCCATGTCGGCCCAGGAGCCGGAGGCGAGGCCGAACTTGACGCGCTGGCGGGTCTTGCCCTCGCGCCCCACTACCTGGCCGACCAGCTCGAGCTGCTGCGCCATGCGCTGGTTGGCCGCGATGATTTCGTTAAAAGTGTCGGCAATCTTGCCGTCGATGCCGAGATAATCGCCGCTCATCCGCACCGAGAAGTCGCCGCTGCGCATCGCCTGTAGGGCGAGCAGCAATTCCGCCCGGGAATCTGGGTCCGACATATCGCTGTTTTTTGGCTTTGGGACGCGACGACCGGAGCGTGATGCAGTTCCGGGATCGAGGTCGCTCATACTGATTCCCCCGCAGGCGTCGGCCGAATCCAGGCGTACGCGTTTGGTCAAAATAGAGCGTCAGCCTAATTCGAAATCAAGCGCCAAGGTGCGGCGCGCGAATATGGAACCTGCCTTGCTCAGCCCGACGTTAGTAACGTCCATCCCCCGAGTTGGTTCCATGTCAGGTTCAGAGATTCGGCCTTGGCCCCGCGGCGCCTATGCCGCTCGGAACGGACCGGCAGCCCCACGGTTAGCCAGCAAAGACAGGAGCACGCAAATGAAAGCTGGACTGGCTGCGCTTATCGCCATCTTGTTTGCCGGAGCGGCCCTCGCCCAGGGCGGCGAGCCCAGCGGTCGTGGGGCCGTGACCGGCGATCCCGCCGCAAGCTCGGCGACGCCCCGTGCCGATACGCCGACCACGGGGACGGCCAACCGGTCGAACCCCAGCGGCAGCGGCACTTCGACCTCCGGCGGTAAGGACGACAATGGCGATGGAGGCCGGGACAAGATGCCTGAGAGCAACCGGACGGTGCTTCCGGAAAGTCAGCAACGTCCGAAGGAGAAGTAAAGGCAACTACTTGTCCGCCATGGTGCGCTCGGCGGCCTTGACCTGTGCGCGCAGCAGCGGCAGCTGTTCGCGCGCGAAAGCTGCAAGCGCGGCATTGTCCGGCGCCTTCAGATAACGTTCGAGCAGCTCGATGGTCGCTTCATATTCGGGAATCTGCGAGGCGTAAAAGCTTCTGACGTAGGTGGGTCCGTCCGAAGTTTCAGGCTCGACCAGGCTTGCGCTGGCCGACGCCGTCTTGCTGGCGCGCGGCTCCGCACCGATCGTCTCCTGGATCTGTTTGAGCGCCTTGTCGCGCTTGGCCGCTTCTTCGGCGCGCAATGCGGCAAGATTCTTGACCTCCGCATTGCCCTTCAGGTCGGTGCTTTCCAACAGGCCTTGCTGGAAGCGGCTGAAGGCGTAGAGGCCGCTGATGACGTCGGTTGCGGTCGGCGGCGTGCGATCGCCAAGCTTACGTTCGCCCGTGCTGTCGGCAAGTGCTGCGGAGCTGATGAATGCCAGGATGATCGCGACAAAGATTCGCATCGCTATCAACGAACGATCAGACGCCAAGTTCCCGAACGTTACGATGTCGTAAGGGCATTGCGACCACGGAGTTCCGTCCCCACGTCATTCTGCATGAAACAGTCTGACATTTTCAGGGATAACGCCGACAACTGTCTTCAGCTCGCCGAGCGAGCGGAAGGGCGACCCGCTTACAAACGCTATTCACGCATGGCGGACGCCTGGACGGCGCTTGCGAAGGAACAGGATTGGCTCGACGGGGAAATCCCGCCGCTCACGGTCCATCTCCCCCAGAAGCAGGACAGGTAGGCGCCTGTGCAGCCGTGTGTGAGTCCGCGCACGGAATGCAAGAGACCGGTCCAGGATCATCCGTGAACGGTCCATCGCATTGATTTTCGATTCCAGAAGGAGGTTTGCAATGGCTCAACGTCTGGCTCTTGTGTCACTGATCCTCGCTTTTGGCGTTTCAGTCGCGTTCGCGACGGTCACGACGGTACGGCAGGTGCATCTGGAAAAGGCATCGACTGCGGTCCACGCGGCCCACAGTTAGCGGCGATCTCTCTGCACCGGAACAATCGACGGGCCTGCGCGTAACCGCTTCGAACATCAAGAGAGGCGAGAGCAGATCATGGCCCATTCCGACCACGGTATCGTCAAGGACAAGCGGGGGGAGGAGCAGCCGCGCGACAAGCAGCGTGCGCAATCTGTGCACAAGAGCGATCCCAAGGGCTCGCCCACGCGGGAGGCGACGCGCGATCCCAAGCTGAACGACGAGAGCAAGACGCCGGGCTCCGGTGCGATGCCTGACGGATCAAGCGACGCTACGGGGTAGCCGTCACAAGGAACGAATCCCCGCGCGAAGAGTCGACGGATTGCTTCCGGTTGTCATGCCCCCGGTGCGCCGGAAGCAATCTCCAAGGACGGCCTCGGCACCCCTGTGCCGGGGCCGTTTGCTTGGGCGAACGGCTCTGCGGATTATTTCTCGGCCTCGCCCTCTGGATCTCCCTGGATGTGTCCGTCGGGTCCGCGGCCGAATACGCCAAAACTGCTGGACTTCACGCCGGCTGCCGCATCGACGCCCGCCGCGGCCAAGCCGAACTTGAGCAGTTCGCGAACCGCGGCAGCTCGCGTCGGCATGCGATGCTTGAATCGGAAATCATCGATGGCGGCCAGCTCTTCCGGCGAGAGCATGACCTGAAGACGCTCGGCGCGAAGGTCGTTCATGGTCGATCACGCAAATTGAGCAAGTTGAGTAGCTTACTCAACCGCCGACCCCCAAGTAAGTTCCACAAGTGGCGGAAGAATCCCTAAGTGAGTAGGAAAGGACAGCAAAATCAATGCGTTAATATTGAAACGACTCGCACGCTGGTGCATTTCCCTGGAAAGGGAGAAAGGCCATGACGGACGAGGTCAGGTTACCCCGCAAACTTTCCGAAGAAGCGGAAACCCAGAAGCCGGTACGTCCGAGCCTTCAGAAGGTCATTGAGGACATCGAGCGTTGGGCGAACAGCCCGGGCCTGCAGCCACCGAGGACGGACGATGCGAAGACGCTCTGAGCCACACACATTCGAGCAACGCCTCGACGCCCAGAGGCAGCGGCTCCAGCATGAGATCGCGAGACTGCCGGACGGGCAGCAGCGCGAGTCCGTCGTTGCGCGCCTCGAACAGCTCCAGACTGCCGCCGAGATGTACGGCTTCCTGATGCTGCGGCAGGAAATTTCAGCTCCGCGCTGATCGTGCCCCATGTTGGGCCGGCGCGTGGCCTGAGGTAGTGCGAAGCTTCCGCCGCATCCACCATGACGACACGGACACCAGGGCCCAGGCCAGGATGGCGGCGGCGAAGGCTCCGATGATGCTCGTCGATACCAGGATATAGAACGTCGCCGCGAACGCTGCGAGGCCCATGCTTCCGAGGCCGGCGCCCGCTGCGTCCAATGCCGCGGCCTGTTGTCCGCGTCTTCGCCCGCTGAGGCCGGCTTTCTCCTTGGCGCGGCGCTCATGGCTTTCGATCAGCGTCGCGCTGGCGCAGAAGATCGCGGGAAGGGCGAGAAAGAGGCCTCCGATCGCGATGCCGAAATGGCTGCCGATGAGTCCTGTCGCGACAGTCGCGAGGCCGCCGAGAACGAAACGCACCGCGTATTCGTACCAATGCGTCTGCTTGAGCGCGGATGTCGACAGCTTGATCAGCATCAGGCGGTCCCTCCGAAACCGGCGAGCAGGCTGAAGGCGACGGCAAGCCAAACGACAAATGCAAGGATGGTCGCCGGCAGCGCTCCGAGACGAAATCTCATCAGAAGATGGCAGACGACGACGCTGTAGCAGCCGAGGGCGACCGCGCCATAGATCATGGTCCAGCTCTCGGCCGCGGCATAGTGCGGGCCGTGCTGAACGACCGCAATGCCAAGTGTGGCGAGAGCGACCGAGGGCGCGGCGCCGAGCAGCCCGCCAAAGCTCTTGGGCTTCAGCATGTCCCCGACGATCGCGAACATGGAGACGATCAGGCCACCGGCAACGAAACGCACGAGATACTCCGTCATGGCCGTGCCCGCTGCCGCGACCCTGCTAGCGTGAACGGCCTGAAGGCTCGCTCGACGATCACGCCGAGAGTGAAGCCTGCCACCACATCGCTGGCCCAATGCGCGAGCAGCGCCACGCGCGTCAAGCACAATGTCACGGCCGTGGCGCGGACCAGGCGGCGCGGAGCCGGCGGCAACAGGCCGGCGGCCGAGGCGAGAGCGCCCATGTGCACGGCGTGACCTGAAGGGAAGGCATCGTGAGGTTGCCCCGAATAGGGAACGCTGCGCCGGTGTCCGCTCGCCGTCAGCCGGTCCGGCCTCGTCTGGTCGAACAGGGACTTCAGGATATGCGGCAGCACGGCTGTGGCCACCGATACGATCAGGACATGATCGGCGATCCGACGCTTCTCCGGCTTGCGCATTCGGGTGTAGAGCCATCCCACCGTTGCCAGCGCGACGAGCACATGCTCGTCGGCGCCCCAAGTCATTGCCTGGGCGGCCTGCTCGAGCCCCGAGTTGGTGTTGTGTGCGATCTCGTCTGCGATCGCCGTGTCCATCCGCGTGGGTTTGACGGTTACGAGAGCCATCGGTCAGCCGGCGACATTTCCTCCATGACAGTTTTGTAAAGGCTGGGAGACAAAGATGGTTCCTGAGTTCCGACGCCGTGGCCTTCGCTAAGGCTGTCCGGATCCGCCGGCCGAGCCATACACTTGCCCTGTCGCATAGCTGGCGTCGGCCGCCGCAAGCTGCACGTAGATCGAAGCCAGCTCCACGGGCTGGCCGGGACGGCCGAGCGGTGTCATGCCACCGAATTTTTCCAGCTTCTCCATGGTCGCTCCGCCGGAGACCTGGAGCGGAGTCCAGACTGGCCCGGGCGCAACCCCGTTGACGCGGATACCCTTGGGGCCGAGCTGTTTCGCGAGCGACTTCACGTAGTTCATCGTCGCCGCCTTGGTCTGCGCATAGTCGTAGAGCTCTGGGGAGGGGTCGTAAGCCTGCACAGAGGTCGTGCCGATGATGCAGGAGCCGGGTTTGAGATGCGGCAGCGCCGCCTTGATGATCCAGAACGGCGCGTAGATGTTCGTCTTCATAGTTGCATCGAAGTCCTCCGACGAGACATCGAGGAGAGAGTCGCGCGTCTGCTGCCGCGCTGCGTTGTTGACGACGATGTCGAGGCCGCCGAGGGCTTGCACGGCTTGCTCGACCAGCCGCTTGCAAAAGGCTTCGTCCTTGAGGTCTCCGGGAATCGCAACTCCGGTGCGGCCTTCCTTCTTGATCAGCGCGATCACCTCCTGCGCATCCGGCTCTTCCGCGGGCAGATAGTTGATGGCGACGTCGGCGCCTTCGCGCGCATACGCGATTGCGGCAGCGCGGCCCATGCCGGAATCACCGCCGGTGATCAGGGCCTTGCGGCCGGCGAGCCGGCCAGAGCCCTTGTAGCTGGTCTCGCCATGATCCGGTCGCGGCTCCATCTTGCTGGCAAGTCCCGGCCAGGGCTGCGACTGTTTCTTGAACGGCGGCTTCGGATAACGGCTGACGGGATCGATCAACGCCTGCTCGGCCATGGACGTATCTCCTTTCGCTGTGGATGGCAGTGAAGCCGCCGCGAGCGTTGCGCTCGCGGCGTGGACGACGTGCCGGCGGGACAGTGAGGTGTTGCTGGGATTTGACATCATGCTCTCCGCGATGGTCGAAGCTCAATGCGCGGAGACGGTTGTCGTTGCTAAACGAAGGACGCCGGCGCGCCGGCGTCCCTCGGCAATGCGTTACTTGGTCTGACCGACGTTCGGCGCCTTGCCGAGCTCCTTGGCCATCTCGAGGTGGTGCTTCAGGGCCGGCACCGTCTTGCCGGCCCAATCCTTCAGCGCGGCGTTGTCGCCGCCCTTGGCGTAGCGCTCGAACAGCGAGACGGCGTCCTCATGGGCGCTGACCTGGTAGGAATTGTAATCCGAGCTGAAGTCCTTGCCTGTCGCATTCTTGAGCTTGTCGAGCTTGCTCTGATGCGAGCTGTCGAGCGCGGTCGGGAGGGTCGCCTTGACCTTGCCGTCATTCACCAGCCCCTTGAGCTCGGTGCTGGTTTTGGTGTGATCGGTCACCATCTGCTGCGCGAAGCTCTTCTCCTGCGCATTTCCCTTCTGCTCGGCGAGCTTGCTCGATTCGATCTCGAACATGTCGCTAATGGCGACCTGCTTGACGAAATCCTCCGTGGAGGGCGAGACACCGAGCGCCGAATTGACGCCGGTCTTTTCGCCCAGGGATTGCGCCAATGCCGGGCCTGCGAGAAGCAAACAAGCAATGGCGATGATGGTACGTTTCATGGTCCGGTCCCTTCACTTGATCGCGCGGCCATCCGCCGCGCCATATTGCGCCGATCAACACCCTGCAAAGGCCGAGGTTCCTAACGGCTAATCCGTGGGATTGCGTCCCGTTCGCGGATTGATGGGATCGGTCGGCTTGCGTCGAAGCCGCTCGGGCAGGAACGGCTCGGCCGGCACGGCGGTGGCGTCGGCGCGCACGTCGGCATGGCGCTGCGCCCGCTCATGCGGCGTGCGGTTGTCGTTAATCTGACGCTTGACGTCGAGCCCTCCGACCGGATCGTTGACGCCGTGCTGGATATCGCGGAAGTCGCTCATGGGTCACCTCATTGCTTACCGGGCATGATCGATTCGAACACCTGCCGCGCTGCTCCCTTGATCATCCCGCTTTCGTTGGGATCGCCCTTCAGCAGCGCGAGCGAGAAATTCTTCGCCTGCTGCAGCGTGATATGCGGCGGCAGCGGCGGCACCTCCGGATCGGTCTTCACTTCCAGCACGACGGGCATCTCGCTCGCCAGCGCCTGTTCCCAGGCCGAGCCGAGCAGCTTTGGGCTGTCGACGAAGATGCCGCGCAGGCCGATCAGCTCGGCGAAGCGCGAATAGGAAACATCGGGAATGCGCTGCGAGGCCTCGAACTTGGGATCGCCGTTGATGATGCGTTGCTCCCAGGTGACCTGGTTGAGGTCTTCGTTGTTGAAGACGCAGACGACGAAGCGCGGATCCCGCCACGAGCGCCAGTATTTCGCGGCCGTGATCAGCTCGGCCATGTTGTTCATCTGCATGGCGCCGTCGCCGACCAGCGCGATCACCGGCCGGTCCGGATGGGCATATTTGGCGGCGAGTGCGTAAGGCACCGCAGCGCCCATCGAGGCGAGGCCCCCCGAGAGTGACGCCGTCATGCCGCGGCGCATCTTCAGGTCGCGCGCGAACCAGTTGGCACAGGAGCCGGAATCGCTGGTGATGATCGCGCGGTCGGGCAGGCGCGGGGACAATTCCCAGGCGACGAGCTGCGGATTGACGGGCGCAGCCGGCTGATGCGCGCGGTCGTCCAGCGTCGTCCACCATTTTGCGACATCGTCCTCGATGCCCTTGCGCCAGGCGCCGTCGCTCTTCGCCGCGAGTCGCGGTAACAGCGCGCGCAATGTTTCGGCGGCATCGCCGACGAGGCCGACCTCCATGGGAAAGCGGATCGACATCATGCTGGCGTCGATGTCGATCTGCACACCGCGCGCTGCGCCTTCCTTGGGCAGGAATTCCGCATAGGGAAAGGCGGAGCCGACCATCAGCAGCGTGTCGCACTCCATCATCATGTTGTAGCTGGGCTCGGTGCCGAGCAGGCCGATTGAGCCGGTGACCCAGGGCAGGTCGTCGGGCAGCGCGGCCTTGCCGAGCAGCGCCTTGGCGCAGCCGGCCGACAGCCGGTCGGCGACCGCGATGACTTCGTCGGTGGCGCCAAGCGCGCCGGCGCCGACGAGCATCGCAACCTTCTTGCCGGCATTGAGGACGTCGGCCGCGCGGTCGAGATCGGCGTCGCGGGGCATGATTCTGGGCACGCTATAGCCGATGCCGGAATGCAGCGTGCCGTGAGCGCGGGGCGGGTCCTCGTAGGTCTCTTCCTGCAGGTCGTTGGGCAGGATGATCACGGTCGGGGTCCGCCGCGCCAGCGCGATCCGGACCGAGCGGTCGATCAGGTGTCGCACTTGCGCAGGCGAGGAGGCCTGCATGACATAGGCGCCGGCGACGTCCTTGAACATCGAGAGAAGATCAAGTTCCTGCTGATAATGGCCGCCCAGCGCATTGCGAGCCTGCTGGCCGACGATCGCCAGCACCGGTTGGTGATCGAGCAATGCATCATAGAGACCAGTGACGAGATGCGAGGCACCTGGACCGGAGGTCGCGATGCAGACGCCGAGCTGCCCTGAGAATTTCGCGTAGGCGGTCGCCATGAACGCCGCCATCTCCTCATGCCGTGCCTGGACGAAGCCGATCTTGCCTTCGGCCCGGTTCATGGCGCCGAACACGCCGTTGATGCCGTCTCCGGGGTAGCCGAAGATATGACGCACGCCCCATTGATGCAGGCGCTGAACGATGAAGTCGGAGACGGTCTGGGACATGCGGGCGGCTCTCTTGGTTGCGGCCTCGTTAGCCTCAGAGAACCGGTTGTCTGTGGCGATGTTCCCAAGCTCTTGCGGAACACGCGCCGGAACGATCACTCACCCCTTGCGGTTGATTCACAAATGGCTGAGTGGAGAATGACGATGCTGAATCAGGGCGAACTGGACCGCAACGAGATGGGCCGGCTGATCGGAAGCGACAAGGTCGAAGGAACAGCCGTCTACGGCGCCGATCGGAACAAGATCGGCTCGATCGAACGGGTCATGATTGACAAGATCAGCGGCAAGGTCTCTTACGCGGTGCTTGGTTTCGGCGGCTTTCTCGGCCTCGGCAATGATCACTATCCATTGCCCTGGCAGTCGCTGAGATACGACACCGAACTCGGCGGCTACGTTACTGCGATTACCGCCAAGGATCTGGAAGGTGCGCCAAAATACGGCGAGAAGACCGAGTGGAACTGGGGCGACGATGCCGCCGTCCGCGGGATCAATGCCTATTACGGTGTCCCCTTCGCCTAACGAAAGGACGATCCGATGAGCAAGGAACGACCCACTGACGATCCCCGACAGCAGAGCGACTGGGGTTCGCACAGGCAAACGGACAAGCCCTGGAAGGGCAATCCAGAGAAGGAACAGGGCTCGGACGAGGTGAAACCCGATCTCGAGAAGTGGCACGAGACCAAGACGCACTGAAGTGCGCTCCTTTAAACGATATCATGGAGAAGCGCGGCGCCGGTGCCGCGCTTCTTTTTTGCGCACCGCGTTCACGAAAGGCAGAGGCGCTTGAGCACCAGGGAACCATGGTTCTGCACTGCGGTTGGGCTCCCGGTGCGCAAGCACGTTCAAGTTGCTTGCTGCCGTCAGCCCGAGAATAGGTGCCACCGTGGATGCTCAAACCCGGGAGCGTAGGCCGTCTGTGGAGCAGCCGCAGAAGGCGAAGGAAGCTCCGACATTCAATCCCGATCAGGTTCTCCACGGCGAAGATAAGGCGGACAAGCCGACGCCGTCGTTGCGCGACCGGCTCCGCGAGCATTGGCTGCTTGCGACCGTCGGCGTCCTTGTGCTGATTGCGGCGCTCGCCGGCGCTTTGCTTTATTGGCTTGATGTTCGGCACTACGAGTCCACCGATGACGCCTTCGTTGCCGCGCGCAGCTTTTCGGTCGCCTCCAAGGTCGGCGGCTACGTGACCGATATCCCTGTCACCGACAATCAGCACGTCAAGGCCGGCGATCTCCTGGCCAAGATCGACGAGCGCGACTACCGGATCGCGATCGAGCAGGCCGACGCGCAGGTCGCGGTCTCCAAGGCGAATATCGACAATGTCGAGGCGCAGATCGTCTCCCAGGAGGAGCAGATCAAGCAGGCCCAAGCCCAGCTCGAGCAGGCGCAAGCCCAGCTTCAGTTCGCGCAGGAGGAGTTCAAGCGCGCCGAAGAGCTGGTCGAGAAAGGCGCCGGCACCGTGCAGCGCCAGCAGCAGACCCGGTCCGATCTCCAGGCGCAGCAGGCCAACACGGAGCGCGCGAAGACTGCGGTCACCGCAGCCCAACTCGGCATCAAGACGCTGCAAGCGCAGCGCGAAGGCGCCAAGGCGCAGCTCGCGCAATCGCAGGCGCAGCTCGACCAGGCCAGGCTGAACCTGCAATACACCAACGTCGTCGCGGCGCAGTCCGGCCGCGTGGTCAAGCTCTCGGGCGCCAAAGGCACGTTCGTCACGGCCGGTCAGAGCCTGATGATGTTCGTGCCCGACGAGGTCTGGATCGTCGCCAATTACAAGGAAACCCAGCTGAGCGACATGCGGCCGGGCCAGCCGGTCGAGATTCGCATCGATGCCTATCCCGGCCGCAAGCTGACCGGCCACGTCGAGTCCGTGCAGCCCGGCTCGGGCACGGCCTTCAGCCTGCTGCCGGCCGAGAATGCCACGGGCAATTACGTCAAGGTGGTGCAGCGCGTGCCGGTGAAGATCGTGGTCGACAATTGGCCGCCCGATCTGCCCGTTGGTCCCGGCATGTCGGTCGTGCCCTGGACCAGGGTGCGATGACGGATGCCACGCAAGGCGGCGCGTCCGCCGGCGGATGGTCGCCGGAGCGGTCGGCCGCGGGCGGGCACAATCCCTATCTGATCGCCTTCGTGGTCTCGATCGCGACCTTCATGGAGGTGCTCGACACTACCATCGCCAACGTCGCATTGCGCCACATCGCTGGCAGCCTCGCGGTTGGCATCGACGAGAGCACCTACGTCATCACCAGCTATCTCGTCGCCAACGCCATCGTGCTGTCGATCTCGGGCTGGCTGTCGACGGTGATCGGCCGCAAGCGCTTCTACATGATCTGCGTTGCGACCTTCACGCTGGCCTCGCTGCTCTGCGGCTTCGCCTGGAATCTGGAATCGCTCGTGCTGTTCCGCATTCTTCAGGGCCTCGGTGGCGGCGGCATGGCGACTAGCGAGCAGGCGATCCTTGCCGATTCCTTTCCGCCGCATAAGCGCGGCCAGGCTTTCGCCATCTACGGCGTGGCCGTCGTGGTCGCGCCGGTGATCGGCCCGACGCTCGGCGGCTGGATCACCGACACCTACACCTGGCACTGGGTGTTCCTGATCAACGTCCCCATGGGATTGCTGTCGCTGTTCCTGGTCGGCTCGCTGGTCAAGGAACCATCTGGTGCGGAGGAGGAGAGGCAGAAGCTGCTCAGCAAGGGCCTGCGTGTCGACTATGTCGGCTTCGCTCTCGTCGCGATCGGGCTCGGCTCGCTCGAATTCGTGCTCGATGAAGGCCAGCGCAAGGACTGGTTCGGATCGAACATGATCGTCGTCTTCGCGGTGCTTGCGGCCGTGTCGCTGCTCGCGCTGATCCCGTGGGAATTGTCGCGCAAGGATCCCATCGTGGATCTTCGCCTGCTCGGCCGGCGTCAGTTCGCCGCCTGTTTCCTGGTCATGCTCGCCACCGGCGCGGTGCTGATCTCGACCACCCAGCTTCTGCCGCAGTTGCTCCAGACCGAGCTGAACTACACGGCCATGCTGGCCGGACTTGCGCTGTCGCCGGGCGGTATCGCAACGTTGGTGCTGATGCCGGTGGTGGGGCGCCTCGTCAGCACGGTACAGCCGAAATACCTCATCATGTTCGGCGCCGCGATCGTCGCCTTCTCGATGTGGCATCTCACTGGACTCACGGGCGATATCACCTACGGCTACGCGGCGCTGTCGCGCATCTTCCTCGCGTTCGGTCTTCCCTTCCTGTTCCTGCCGGTGACGACCGCCTCCTATGACGGCATCCCGCCCGACAAGACCAACCAGGCCTCGGCGCTGATCAATGTCGCCCGCAACATCGGGGGTTCGATGGGTGTCGTGCTGGCGCAGACCATGCTGGCGCAACGCCAGCAATTTCACCAGAGCAGGCTGGTCGAGCACGCCGCGCCGTCCGATCTCGGCTACCAGCAGACCATCGACGCGATGACGCGTTACTTCCAGGCGCAGGGCTCGAACGCAAGCGACGCCGCCGCGCAGGCGGTGGCCTGGGTCGGCAAGACCTTGCAGCGGCAGGTCGACCTGCTCGCCTATATCGATGTGTTCTGGACGCTCGCGATCGTCGCGCTGCTGATGATTCCCACCGCAGCCGTGCTGCGCCGGATCGATCTGAGCGCGCCGGCGCGCGGTCATTGAGGTTGCCGCTGCCGTCATTGCGAGCGCAGCGACTTGTCCGCTGAAGCCTTTGGCAAAGGCGGAAGCAATCCAGGCTGTCTCGGCGGAAGGATTCTGGATTGCTTCGTCGCAAGGGCTCCTCGCAATGACGGTTAGTGAGGTTCGCCTGCCTCCCTCACCCGACCGCCTCGCGTCGCCCCGGTCCCGCATGCACATGTACCTGCTTCGCATGCAGCACCTCGCCGCATTCCGAGCACACCATCACGGGGTCGAACAGCTTGCCGCAAGTCTTGTGCTCGTGCAGCATCGGGCGGCCGCGCTCGTCGCCCATATGGGCGTCGCCCCAATGCACCATCGCCATGATGATCGGGTAGAGGTCGAGGCCCTTCTGGGTGAGGATGTATTCGTAGCGCTTGGGCGCATCGGAATAGGGCACGCGGCGCAGGATGCCGAAACGGACCAGCTTCTTCAGCCGCTCCGAGAGCAGGTGCCGGGTGATCTGGAGGGAGGACTGGAACGCCTCGAACCGCCGCACGCGCAAGAAGCACTCGCGCAGGATCAGCAGGGTCCAGCGGTCGCCGATCACCGCGATGGTGCGAGCAAGCGAGCAGGTTTCTTCGTCCAGCGTGTCCCATTTCATGTGCGGTCTCCGCGGGCAATCAGTCTGAAAAAAGAACTGACTTGAAGGGTCAGGACAATTCGTCATGGAAGCTAACATTTACCCATGGGGTTTGACAGTTCTATTTTAGAACTATAGCCTTCGGGGCACTGCGCGCTTGCCACGCCCACGGCGCGGCTCATCGGAGGAGGCGACTTTGCCCAAGCGAAACGCCACTGCGGCCGTCATCGGGGCCGGAGATTTCATCGGCTCGGAGATCGCCAAGAAGTTCGCCGGCGAAGGCTTTACCGTCTTCGCCGGCCGTCGCAATGGCGACAAGCTCGCGCCGCTGGTGAAGGATATCGAAGCTGCCGGTGGTGAGATCCATGCGCGCTCGCTCGATGCGCGCAAAGAGGACGAAGTCATTGCCTTCCTCGATGATGCCGACAAGCACGCGCCGCTGGATGTCTGCATCTTCAACGTCGGCGCCAACGTCAATTTCCCGATCCTCGACACCACCGAGCGCGTGTTCCGGAAGGTATGGGAGATGGCCTGCTATTCCGGCTTCCTGGCGGGCCGCGAAGCGGCGCGGCTGATGCTGCCGCACGGCGGCGGCAACATCTTCTTCACCGGCGCCACCGCGTCCTTGCGCGGCGGCAGCGGCTTTGCCGCTTTCGCCAGCGCCAAGTTCGGCCTGCGTGCGGTGGCCCAGGCGATGGCGCGCGAGCTCGGGCCCAAGAACATCCACGTCGCTCACCTCATCATCGATTCCGGCGTCGACACCGAATGGGTGCGCCAGCGCCGGCTTGAGGCGCTCGGGCCGAATGCGCTGGACAATCCCGATCTCCTGATGCCGCCATCCTCGGTCGCCGACGCCTATTGGCAGCTCTACCAGCAGCCGAAGAGCGCCTGGACCTTCGAGATGGAGATCCGCCCGTTCGGAGAGAAATGGTGACCACGGCACGCGACTACGGTTAGACTGGACCCGACATCAAACGAGGCTTTGGGAGGAAACCGACGTGAAGACTGCGATCACCGAACTGTTCGGCATCGAGCATCCGATCATCCAGGGCGGCATGCATTTCGTCGGCTTTGCCGAGCTGGCGGCGGCCGTCTCCAATGCCGGCGGGCTCGGCATCATCACCGGTCTCACGCAGAAGACGCCGGAATTGCTCGCGAAGGAAATCGCGCGCTGCCGCGACATGACCGACAAGCCGTTCGGTGTGAATCTCACCTTCCTGCCGACCTTCGCTGCGCCGCCTTACCCGGAATACATCGCGGCCATCGTCGAGGGCGGCATCAAGGCGGTGGAGACTGCGGGCCGCAGCCCGGAAGCCTACATGCCGGCGCTGAAGGCCGCGGGCATCAAGGTGATCCACAAATGCACCTCGGTCCGTCATTCGCTGAAGGCCGAACGCATCGGCTGCGATGCCGTCAGCGTCGACGGCTTCGAGTGCGGCGGTCATCCTGGCGAGGACGACATACCCAACATGATCCTGCTGCCGCGAGCAGCGGAGGAACTGAGGATCCCGTTCGTTGCCTCGGGCGGCATGGCCGACGGGCGCAGCCTCGTCGCCGCGCTGTCGCTGGGCGCCGCCGGCATGAACATGGGCACGCGCTTCATCGCCACCAAGGAAGCGCCGGTGCATCAGAACGTCAAGAACGCGCTGGTCGCGGCCACCGAACTCGACACGCGCCTCATCATGCGGGCGCTGCGCAATACCGAGCGCGTCCTGAAGAACGCCAATGTCGATCGCCTCATCGAGATCGAGCGCGAGAAGGGCGCCAGCCTGAAGATCGACGACATTCACGATCAGGTCGCCGGCGTCTATCCCAAGATCATGCTGGACGGCCAGATGGACGCGGGGGCCTGGAGCTGCGGCATGGTCGCCGGCCTCATCCACGACATCCCCTCCTGCAAGGAACTCGTCGACCGCATCATGGCCGAGGCCGAGCAGATCATCCGCAGCCGCCTGATGGGGTTCCTGGATGAGACGGGGGCGACGCGAAAGGTCGCGTGACACCGCCAAACTTCTTAACCACGGCGGCATTCACCGCTGGAATTGCGCGCGATGCCTCCTAGATAGGGGTAAATTACCCCTTTCATGATCAATTTCAGGAGGCGTCCGTGGTCCTGAAAAGTGCTTCTTTTGCAATTGCGGTTGTCCTGGTGCTCGCAGGAGCCGGCCTCGCGCGCGCCGACGACTACAAGCCGGGCGAATATCTCGGTCTCGATCTCTCCAAGGCGGTGCTGTCGCCGAAGCGGCTCGGGCCGGAGACGCAATTCGCGCCGGTGGCTATGGAGGCGCGGGGCGGCAACGAGGCGCAGGCACGCGCCGAGCCGATCGACGTGCCGAAGAAGGTTGCAGCCGAACGCGTGCGCGTGCCGGAGCCGAAGGTTGCTCATACCAAGAGCAGCCAGCCGCGTGGCGCAGCCCGCACCAGGCTATCGCATCGCCACGGCAATCCGCTCGACGCACAGGCGATGGACACGCGCATCCAGACCTGGCCCTGCCGCTCCGGCGGCATCTGCAACTGGAAGCGCTAGCTCATAGCCATCATCCCCGCGTCGCAAAACCTTAGGCGCGGAGTAAAGAAACCGTAAGCCGGGAGTCAAGGAGCGCAGGCACCTTCCGTCGTGATTCGACGAAGGTCTCCTGAATGGCATCGCCCCGCGCCCCGCGCGCATGGACCCGGCGACAGTTCCTGGTCCGCTCCGCCTCCAGCCTCGCCATCGCTTCGCTCGCGAAGCCCTCCATTAGCCGCGCGGCGGATCGCCCGCAGATCGCAGGGGGCATCCAGTCCGGCGATGTCTCCGACGGCTCCGCCGTGATCTGGGCGCGCGCTGATCGGCCCGCGCGGATGCAGGTGGAATGTTCGACCGTCGAGAGTTTCAACACCATCATCGCGTCGGTCTCGCGCGATGCGCTGCCTGACGCCGACTTCACGGCAAAGCTTCTGCTGAACGATCTGCCGCCCGGTCAGGACATCTTCTATCGCGTTCGCTTCGACGACATCGCAACCGGCGTCGCCGGCGAAAGCCGCGTCGGACATTTCCGCACCGCGCCGGCAACTGGCCAGTCGATCTCGTTCCTGTGGTCCGGCGACACCGCGGGGCAGGGGTGGGGCATCGACGTCTCGCGCGGCGGCTATCGCAGCTATCGCACCATGCGCGACAACCGTCCGGACTTCTTCATCCACTCCGGCGATCACATCTACGCCGACTGCACGATACCTGCCGAACAGAAGCTGCCGAACGGCGAGACCTGGCGCAACCTCGTTACCGAGGAGAAATCCGAGGTCGCGCAGACGCTGGCGCAGTTCCGCGGCAATTACAAATACAACCATCTCGACGAACATTTTCGCGCCTTCCATGCGGAGGTGCCGATGTTCGCGCAGTGGGACGATCACGAGGTCACCAACGACTGGTCGCCGACCGGCAGCTACGATGCCGCCGGTTATGAGGACGACGGCACGCCGCTCTTGGTCGCGCGCGCCCGCCGCGCCTTCTTCGACTTCATGCCGATCCGCGACATCGCCGCGCGGCAGGGCCGGGTCTATCGCAAGATCGCTTACGGCCCGCTGCTCGACGTGTTCATGATCGACATGCGCAGCTATCGCGATGGCACATGGAACAAGGGCGGCGACCATCGCGGCTGGATCCTCGGCGCCGAGCAGCTCGCCTGGCTCAAGCGCGAGCTTGCCGCCTCGCGCGCGACCTGGAAGGTGATCGCGGCCGACTTGCCGATCGGCCTCATCAGCCTGGACGCCGTTGCGCTCGGCAACGGGCTGCCCGACCGGCGCGAGCACGAGATCGCCGACCTGCTCGGCTCCATCAAGCGCGCCGGCATTCGCAACATCGTCTGGCTCACGGCCGACATGCACTACACTGCCGCGCATTACTACGATCCCAACAAGGCGCAATTCCAGGATTTCGAGCCGTTCTGGGAGTTCGTCTCCGGCCCGCTCCACGCCGGCACCTGGGGCCCCGGCGAGCTCGATGACACCTTCGGCCCGGTCGCGATGTATCAGCACGGCTGCAGGGCCGAGCAGGGCGAGAACCTGGCGCCCTGCTTCGGCTTGCAGTTCTTCGGCCGTGTCGACATCGACGGCGCGTCCGGGGTGATGACGGTGACCTTGAAGGACGTCGACAACCGCGACCTCTGGTCGGTCGATATCGTGCCGCAGCCGCAGCCGCGCCCGGCCGTGGTGGCACAGCATTCGTGAGATCGGGAAGTTCTCTCGGTATCGTCATGGCCGGGCTTGACCCGGCCATCCACGACTTGCCGCACGGCACGAAGAACGTGGATGCCCGGGCCTTCGCCACGCCGAAGCGGCTTCGGCCGCGCAGGCGGGACAAGCCCAGGCATGACGGGCGGGAGTTCCTAACCCGATCTTGATTGGCCCCGCCGCGCCTTCCACGCTACCATCGCTGCTCCCGCCACTTCTTTTCCATCACCGAAGAGTCTGTCGCCGCGGCCTCACCGCGCCTCTGGCGGGATGAATGATGTCAGGAGCTGTTTCATGGACCATCTGAAGACACAGGGCATCAGCATGCCCAAGCTCGGCCTCGGCACTTTCCGCATGCAGGGCGATGCCTGCCGTGCCGCGGTCGAGAGCGCGCTCGCGCTCGGCTATCGTCATATCGACACCGCCGAGATGTACGCCAATGAGGAGCCGATCGGCTCGGCCATCGCCGCCTCGCGCGTGCCGCGCGGCGAGCTCCACGTCACCACCAAGGTCTGGCACGAGAATCTCGGCCCGGATGCGATCCGGCGCGCCTTCGATGCCAGCCTGAACAAGCTCCGGCTCGACCATGTCGACCTCTATCTCGTGCACTGGCCCTCGACATCCGCGAACTGGGGTGCGGTGTTCGAAACTCTGATGAAGTTGAAGCAGGAAGGGCGCACGCGAGCCATCGGTGTCGCCAATTTCACCACGGCGCTACTCAAGATCGCGGTCGAGGAGATCAAGGCGCCGATCGTCTGCAATCAGGTCGAATATCACGCCATGCTCGATCAGTCGAAGCTGCTGGCTTATCTCGAGGCCAAGTCGATCCCGCTGGTTGCCTATTGTCCGCTGGCGCAAGGACGTTTCGCGACCGATCCGGTGCTGGCTGAAATCGGTAGCAGGCACGACGCGACCGCAGCGCAGGTCGCGCTGAAATGGCTGCTCGACCAGGACGGCGTTGCTGCGATCCCGAAGGCGTCGCGCCGCGACAGCCAAAAGGCCAATCTCGATGCGCTGAAGATCACGCTCGACGACGCCGACCGCAACAAGATCGCCGCGCTGGCAAAGGACAAGCGCTGCGTCAATCCAGGCTTCGCGCCGGTGTGGGACTAGAGCCAGACACGCAAGGAAAATGGCCCCGCGAGGGGCCATCTCTGTTGTTGCGTTGCGCATTAGTCCCAGTGGTGATGGCGGTGGCTGCGCTTGATCACGACCACGCGGTCACCGCGATGGTGGCGATGCCAGCCATGGTCGCGATGCCGGCGGAATTCAGCGCGGGCGCCGTACGGGCCGTGATGATGATGGTGATAGCCGCCGCGCTTGATCACCACTGTCTCCGCACTTGCCACCGACGGCGCCGCGATCACAAGCGCACCCAGAGCCGCAACCACATAACCAAGCTTCTTCATGATGTCCTTCCTCCAATCGAATGCACATCTAAACCGCGCATGCATGCGAACGTTCCGGAGGAACGGGAAGAGAATTCTGAACGGATGTTCAGCTGGCATGATCCGGACCCGAAGGGCCGCGTCAGCGCAAACTGCGCAGCGGCTTTCCGATGAGATCATGCAAAAAAATGAGGATCAATCGCAGCGTTGCTGCGCCGGCGTCGGCGCGCCGGTTGCAACGAATATGCCGTCCCTGATCGTGTACTCGCCGCGCTCGCTGCGATTGTAGACTGCGCGCAAGCTGCCGTCCTTCTGCAACAATAGCCCGAATTCGCGCGTCTGATGCAGCGAAGGAAAGAACACCATCACATTGAGCAGACCTTCGGCGTTGACCGTGGCGGAGACGACCTCGCTCTCGTCTTTGGTATCGCCGAAATGACGCCGATACATGACCCGGCCGTCCTTCCTGGTCTCGTAAGTCAGGAGCGCGCCCTTGTCCCGGTCGGGCCGGGCCGCGCAGTCGACTGCCCAGGAGCCGAGCAGGCCCCATTGCTCGACGGTCGCAGCCAATGTTTCGGCGCGCGCCGTGGACGCGAGTGCGACCCACAGCAGCAAAGCCGCGGTCCAGCGGCTCAAACAACCCGTCATATCCTGGTAAGCCCCGCCTCGAAGAATTCCAAAGTGTAGCATCCCCCGCAGGGTCGTCCACGCCGACTGCCGATCGCGCGCGAATTTGATCCGCGTCAAATGAGGCGGGCCCCATCCAGGCTAGGATGCGCTTCCCCAAGGCGAAGCGTGGATGGACCAATGCTGAATCAAGTCATGGATTTTGTGGGCGAAGTGCTCCCGGGGAGCTGCGCGGTGCCGCCTTATTCCGAAACCGCGTTTCTGGCCGAGCTGGGCGATCGCCTGCGGTCCTCGCGTACGCGCTGCGAGCTGTCGCGCCGCGAGCTCGCCCGCCGCTCCGGGATTTCCGAGCGCTACATCGCCCAGATCGAGGTGGGCAAGGGCAACGTCTCGATCGTCCTGTTGTTGCGTCTGGCCGCCGCGATCCACCGCAGCCAGCCCCAGGCGGCCTGATCGGGCATGATCCGGACCCGAAGGGCCGCGTCAGCGCAAAGTGTGAAGCGGTTTTCCGGCAAGATCATGCCCAAGCTATAAGCATCAGGCCGGCTTCTCGACGTTGGCGCTGCGGGCGGGCACGCCGAACTCCTTGCGGCAGATGTCCGCCAGCACCGCGATTCCCTCGCGGATCTGTTGATGCGTCGGGCTTGCAAAGCACAGCCGCAGCCGCGAGCTGGAGTGGCTCTTGTTGGTCGACCATTCAGATCCCGGATTGATCGAGACGCCGGCGGCGAGCGCGGCCTGATAGAGCTTCAGCGTATCGACCTGGTCGGGCAGCTTCACCCAGAGGAAGATTCCGCCCTTGGGCTCCTCGAACTCGGCCGCCGTCCCGAATTGCTCGTTGAGCGCTTCCATCAACGTGTCGAGCTTGGTGCGCAGCGCCTTGGTCAGGGCCGGCACATGGGCCGAGAAATGCGGCTTGCAATAGGTGGCCAGCACCATCTGCTCCAGCGCCCCGGAGCCGGCATCCGTCTTCAGCGCCAGCATCCGCGACATCACTTCCCAGGGCGCCACGACGAAGCCGACGCGCAGCGCCGGCGCGATCGACTTCGAGAACGAGCCAATATGGATGACGCCGCCGTTTTGGCTCATCGCGTAGATCGCGGGCGGCCGCTGCCCCGACCAGACGAGATCGGCATAGCAATCGTCCTCGAAGATGGGCACGCCGTATTCGGATGACAGGCGGAGCAGCTCGGCGCGTCGGCTCTCCGGCATGATGCTGCCGGTGGGATTCTGCACGGTCGGAATGGTGTAGATGTATTTCGGCCGGATGCCGCGGCTTTTCAGGTCGGCGAGCGTCGAGGCCAGCACGTCCATGCGCATGCCGTCCTCATCGAGCGGGATGCCCACCACGTTGACGCCGAGCCGCGCCAGGCGCGTCAGCGAGCCCTGGTAGCTCTCCTGCTCGAAGATCACGGTGTCGCCGCGCGCCAGCAATGCGGCATTGACGAGGTCGAGCGCCTGGAGCGAGCCAGACACGATCATGAGATCGTCGACCGTGCAATTGATGCCGGCATCGCGCTTGAGTTTCGTCACGAGGAATTCGCGCAAGGGGAGGTAACCCTGCGGACCATGCGCGAGCCCGTAAGTGGCGAGTGAGCGGCCCTCGCGTTGCAGCACCAGGTTGGTCGCCTCGATCAGGCCCTCCAGCGGGACTTGTTCGGAATCGTTGTTGCCGCCGACGAAGCTGTATTTTGCAAGGCCCGTCCAGCGCGCAGAAGGGGCCGGCAGCCCCGCCGGAAACAGGGGCGCGAAATCGAAGCTGGACGTCATGGGCATTCCTCGTTTTGTTCTTGTTGAGCAGCCGGCGCTGCACCGGCTGGCCGCGTCAGTTCTTGCTGGCCGTCCGGGGCGGACGGGGCTGATGAAAGGGTAATGTGCATTGCCGACGCCGCCAAGCATCAAGGCTTGAGCAAGGGGCTGGCAATCTCGCTCTCCCCGGACCCTTCAGATAGCTCTCGACCTGCTTGCCTGCGGTGTCGAAATAGGCGATGCGTTGGACCACCAGCGGGTCTCGGAGGCGTTGTGCACGCTCAGCATCGCCGAGACGTCGACGCCGGCTTGCCTGGCCCATCGCGACGCTGGAATCGGCGGGTACAGAGACCCGCCGGGGACGGAGAGGGCCCCTCTTCGATGGCGTGGGAGCGAATCGGCAAGGTTTTGTTCGATACTGACCTCAGATTGCGCGGCGGCGCGCAACGGCAAAGGCGAAGGGATCGAGCAGCCTGGCTGCGAAGAGCCCGTCCGCATGTGACGAATTGCTCGCTTGCCGCACCGCAACCCGTCTCTAGGGTGCGGCAAAAACGGACCAATTTGGCATGCACGAGCTCATTCACGACATCACTCTCTGTATTCTGTTTGCCTGGATGTTGGGCCTGCTCGCCCATTTCTCCCGGCAACCTCTGATTCTGGCCTACCTTGTCGCCGGCTTCTGCATAGGTCCATTCGGCGCCGGCTGGGTCCATTCCCAGGAATCGATCGGGGTCATTTCCGAGCTCGGCCTGATCTTCATGCTGTTCATGATCGGCCTCGAGATCGACCTGAAGAAGATCGTGCGGGCAGGGCGGGTGATCCTGTTCGCGGCGGGCGGCCAGTTGCTCGGCGGCTGCCTGCTCGGGGTGCTTTTCTTCGTCGGCATCGGCCTGTCGCTCGGTGGCGGGCATTTCGATGCGGTCTATCTCTGCGTCGCCTGCGCGCTCTCCAGCACCGTCATCATCGTCAAGGTGCTCTATGAGAAGCGCGAGCTCGATACGCTGCCGGGCCGCATCACCCTCGGCGTGCTGGTGCTCCAGGACATCTTCGCCATCCTGTTCCTGGCGGTGCAACCGAGCCTTGCCAATCTACAGGTCAGCGTCATCCTGCTCTCGGTCGGCCGCGTCGCGGTTCTGGTCACCGCCGCGCTGCTGGTCAGCCGCTATGTGCTGCCGCGCGTGTTTCACCAGATCGCCCGCCGCCCCGAGCTGATCCTGCTCGGCGCGCTGGCCTGGTGCTTCCTGGTCGCCGAGACCGCGTATCAGCTGTCGCTGTCGCGCGAGATGGGCGCGCTGATCGCCGGCGTCTCGCTCTCGACCTTCCCCTATGCGCTCGACGTCACCGCCAAGGTCACCACGCTCCGCGACTTCTTCATCACGCTGTTCTTCGTCGCGCTCGGCATGACCATTCCCATCCCCGGCCTCTCCGTGATCTGGCTCGCGCTGATGATCGCGGCCTTCACGGTCGTGAGCCGCCTCGTCACCACCTTCACGCCGCTCTATTTGATGAAGCAGGGGCTGCGCGCGAGCTTGTTGCCGGCTCTGAACCTCGCACAGATCTCCGAATTCTCACTGGTGGTGATCCAGACCGGTGTCACCGACCGCCACATCGCAGCGGAAACGGCGAACGCGGCCTCCTTCGCCTTCGTGGTGCTGGCCGTGCTCTCGACCTTCGTGATGACCCGCAGCGACGAGATTACCCGCTGGGCGATCGGTCCCTTGAAGCGGATCGGCCTTCGCGACCTCGATCACGGCAACGGCCAAGGCGAGGAGGGGCATGAGGGCGGCCATGGCGAGGCCCGCCGCATCGTCATCCTCGGCTTTTTCCGTGCGGCAAGCGCACTTCTCGCCGAGATCGAGCGGCAGGCCCCGGTGCTGCTGGAGCAGATCACCGTGGTCGACTTCAACCCCAATGTGTACCAGACCTTGCTCTCGCGCGGCCTGCACGTGATCTATGGCGACATCAGCAATGTCGACACGCTGCTCCATGCCGGCATCGGTAAGTCCGAGATGATCATTCTCAGCGTGCCGGATTCGCTGCTGAAGGGCGCCACCAACGAGAAGCTGGTCCGTCACGTCCGCGCGCTCAATCCCACCGCCCTGATCGTGGCGACGGCCGACCTCCTGGCCGATGTCGACGAGCTCTATGAGGCTGGCGCCAGCTATGTCACGGTGACCCGGGTCAGCGATGCCCATGAGCTGTTCACGGTGATCGAAGCGGCCCAGGCCGGCCTTTTGGCCGACAAACGCGCCGAGCTCGATCAGCGTCTCGGCGAGCGGCGCGAAGTGCTGCCCTGACCGGTCGGGCTGCTGCTTCCTCTCCGGCGCCGGGCGCCTATATCCCTGGTATCTTCGGTGCAAGGGTGGACCATCCCGGCAGGCTGCCCTCCAGCATGAGTGGTTGCGCTGGAAAGACTAGCGCCCCGGCCCAAGTCCGGCTAAGGCGTCCGGCTAAGCCTCGCGGCCATCATCGATAGAGATTGGGAAATGCCCGATAGCGTTCAGGAAGTCTTGCAGTCCTTTGCCAGGGGCGAGCTCGTGGTCGTCACTGACGACGACGATCGCGAGGGCGAGGGCGATCTGATCGTCGCCGCCTCGCTCTGCACCGCCGAGAAGATGGCGTTCATCATCCGCCACACCTCCGGCATCGTCTGCGCCCCCGTGACCACGGAGGACGCGCGCCGCCTGCGGCTCGATCCGATGGTCGCCCACAACGATTCCGCACACACCACCGCGTTCACGGTGTCGATCGATTACAAGCCCGACGGCGGCACCGGTATCTCGGCCGAGGAACGCGCCTCCTGCTGCCGCGCGCTGTCCAATCCCAATGTCGGCGCCAACGATTTCGCCCGGCCCGGCCACATCTTCCCGCTGATCGCCAAGGACGGCGGCGTGCTGCTGCGCTCCGGCCATACCGAGGCTGCCGTGGACCTCTGCAAGCTCTCGGGCCTGCCTCCGGTCGGCGTCATCAGCGAGCTCATGAACGACGATGGCAGCGTGATGAAGGGGGAGCAGGTCTCCCGCTTCGCCGCCCAGCACAAGCTCAAGCACGTCACCATCGCGGACATGATCGCCTACCGTCAGGCGCGCGAGAAGCTGATCGAGCGGGTCTCGACCTTCGTGACCGAGAGCCCGATCGGCCCCTTGCAGGGCTATGCCTATCGTTCGCCGTTCGATTCCATCGCCCATGTCGCTTTCGTCTACAACGGCGTCGGTGACGGCAAGAACGTGCTGACGCGCTTCCACAAGCCCAACATCGTCAAGGATACCTTTACCGGCCACAAGCGCATGGCGGCGGTGCTCGAGCACTTCAAGAAGTCCGGCCGTGGCGTATTGGTTTACTTGCGCGACGGCGCAGCCGGTGTCCCCGTGTCACCGCTGCCCGACGAGAGCGCGACCGAGGCGGACCGCAACCGGCAGTGGCGCGAGGTCGGTGTCGGCGCGCAGATCCTGCGCGATCTCGGCGTCACCTCGATCCGGCATCTCACCTCCTCGGTGCATGACTACAAAGGCCTGTCCGGCTTCGGCATCGAGATCGTCGCCAACGAGCAGCTGGAAAGCTAGCGCTGTCATCCTGGGCCGCACGACGCGCGTCCGTGGAGCCACGCAGGTCCATCGATCTGCAATGCAATTGCACTTGTTGCCGCGGCGCTTTAATTTGTCGGGCAATTTATGACGGAACCAGACGCGAAAGGACGTTTCATGAGCGTGCGCCCTCAGGCCAAGGACAAGCCGGCTGCGGCTTCTTTCCAATGGGACGATCCGTTCCTGCTCGACGAGCAACTCACCGAAGACGAGCGCATGGTGCGCGACACCGCTCGCGCCTATGCCCAGGACAAGCTGCTGCCGCGCGTCTCCAAGGCTTATCTCGAAGAGACGACCGACCGCGAGATCTTCAACGAGATGGGTGAGCTCGGCCTGATCGGCATCACGCTGCCGGAGGAATATGGCTGCGCCAATGCGAGCTATGTCGCCTATGGTCTCGTCGCGCGCGAGATCGAGCGCGTCGATTCCGGCTACCGCTCGATGAATTCGGTGCAGTCCTCGCTGGTGATGTATCCGATCTACGCCTATGGCGACGAGAACCAGCGCAAGAAGTACCTGCCGAAGCTCGCCAGCGGCGAGTGGGTCGGCTGCTTCGGCCTGACCGAGCCCGATGCCGGCTCCGATCCGGCCGGCATGAAGACCCGCGCGGAGAAGGTGGCGGATGGCTATCGCCTCACCGGCAGCAAGATGTGGATCTCGAACGCGCCGATCGCCGACGTGTTCGTGGTCTGGGCCAAGTCGGCCGCGCACGACAACCAGATCCGCGGCTTCGTGCTGGAGAAGGGCATGAAAGGCCTCTCCGCGCCGAAGATCGGCGGCAAGCTCTCGCTTCGCGCCTCCATCACCGGCGAGGTCGTGATGGACGGTGTCGTGGTTCCCGAGGATGCGCTACTGCCCAACGTCTCCGGCCTCAAGGGTCCGTTCGGTTGTCTCAACCGCGCCCGCTACGGCATCTCCTGGGGTGCGCTGGGCGCCGCCGAGGACTGCATGCATCGCGCCCGTCAGTACACGCTCGATCGCAAGCAGTTCGGCAAGCCGCTCGCGGCCACCCAGCTGGTGCAGAAGAAGCTCGCCGACATGGAGACCGAAATCGCGCTCGGCCTGCAGGGTAGCTTGCGCGTCGGTCGCCTGATGGACGAGGGCAAGTTCGCGCCCGAGATGATCTCGATCATGAAGCGCAACAATTGCGGCAAGGCGCTCGACATCGCCCGCACCGCCCGCGACATGCACGGCGGCAACGGCATCTCGATCGAGTACCATGTGATGCGCCACGTCCATAATCTCGAGACGGTCAACACCTACGAGGGCACCCACGACGTCCATGCCCTGATCCTGGGCCGCGCGATCACGGGCATTCAGGCGTTTTTCTGACCGCGTTCCGTGGTTGTCGTCTTGCTCGGTGTCATCGCCCGCCCCGTGCGCAATTGCGCACTAGGGCGGGCGATCCAGTATCCCAGAGACCTCGCCTTTGCCACCGGCGCCACGGCGTACTGGATACCCCGCCTTCGCGGGGTATGACGGCGGGGGGGTGGAGTAATGCACAGGAAGTCTCATGTCCGACAACGACGACGTCCCGTTCAACCGCAACTTTCCGCTGAAGCCTGGAATCGTCGAGGAAGTCCGCCCCGGCGTGCGCCGCGTGCTCTGTAACAATCCGAGCCCGTTCACCTTCACCGGCACGGTCAGCTACATCGTCGGCACCGGCAATGTCGCGATCATCGATCCCGGCCCGGACGACGCGGCGCATGCGGCAGCGCTGCTCGATGCCGTGCGCGGCGAGACGGTGAGCCACATCTTCGTCACCCACACCCACCGCGACCATTCGCCGAACGCAGCGCGGATCAAGCAGGCGACCGGTGCGCCCGTTTATGCCGAAGGCCCCCACCGCGCCTCGCGCCCGCGCTTCGAAAGCGAGAAGCACAATCCGGAATCCGGCTCTGATCGCGATTTCGTCCCCGACATCAGGATCGCCCATGGCGACGTCGTGGAAGGCGACGGCTGGCGGCTCGAGGCGGTGGCGACGCCCGGCCACACCGCCAATCATCTGGCGTTTGCCTGGCCCGAGCAGAAGTTCAACTTCGTCGGCGATCACGTGATGGGCTGGTCGACCTCGATCGTCGCACCGCCCGACGGCTCGATGATCGACTATATGGACTCGCTGGACCGCCTCGCCGCGCGTGAGGAAGATCTGTACTTCTCCGGCCATGGCCCCGAGATTCCGGATGGACCGCGCTTCGTGCGCTTCCTGATCCGTCATCGCAAGGCGCGCGAGGCCTCGATCCTGCATCGTCTCGGCAAGGGCGAGACCGATATCCCGACGATGGTGCGCGCGATCTATATCGGCATCGATCCCCGGCTGACGACGGCGGCCGGCTATTCCGTGCTGGCGCACCTCGAAGATCTGGTCGCCCGCGGCGTGGTGGCGACAGACGGCGATCCCGTGATCGGCGGGACGTATCGGATGGCCTAGGGGCGAATGGCGAGTGGCGAGTGGGGAGTAGCGGATGAGAGTGGCTTCCATTCGCTATTCGCTACTCGCTATTTCTTCACCGTCTTCGCCGGGGCCTTGGGCGGAGCGACCGGCGTCTTCTTCACCGGCTTCAGCGCATCGGCATCGGCGGCGGTGTTGAGGTCATCGATGAACTTCTTGACGCGGGCGGCGTTGCTGCCGAGGTCGCTTTCGAAATAGCGGGAGGCCGAGCGGATATCGACGCGGGAATCATCGCCGTCGGGCACGACGCGGATCGAGACGTCCTCGCGGAAGCCCATGATCGGCGTGCGTGCTACCGCCTCGATGCGGCCGATCCGGCGCGGCGGCTGCGGGGCGCGCTCGTCGATGACGAGCCATTTGCGCTTGTTGACGAGCTGGCGCGCGATCGCATAGGCGCGGTCGACCGGAAGCTCCAGCTCGATCGGCTCGATGTCGGGATAGAACTGGCGCTGCTGCTCGGCCGAATAGAGGCCGGCATAGACCGCGGTGTTGGTGCCGTCGCCGGTGCGGACGGGCGCCAGCGCGTCGAAGCGCGGCGGGTCGATCGGATTGGTGGTGATGTCGTAGATCGCCGGCAGCTTGCGATATTGCAGGGCGAGATAGCCGGGATAGGCGAGGATCATCCCGTCGATCAGGAAAGCGAGCAGGATGCGCCCCATACCGCGCGAGCCGTTCTGCCAGATCGCGGCAAAGCCGGCGAGCCCGAACAGGATCGACAGACCGGCGATCGCCAGGCCGCCGAAGAAGGTCATCAGCGCCGGCTTCATCTCCAGGAAGTCGAAGCGAACGATGATGATCGAGACCACCACCGCCACCACCGCGAACACGGCCAGATTGCGCGCCCAGTTCGCGAGGCTGGACACGGGCTCCGATTGGTAGGGAGCGGAAAACCTGCGGGCCATCGGGACGAACTCTGCCGGGGTTTCGGAGGCGGTGCCGGCCGATCCGGCGCGACGATGGGCCGTTGAGACCACGCCCCGGGGGCAAATTCAAGAGTTCCGCAGGCGCTCTCGTCGTCATGGCCGGGCTTGTCCCGGCCATCCACGTCTATCTTTGCCGCGGTCGATACGTGAATGGCTGGGTCAAGCCCCGGGCATGACGCCCGTGCCGAACTATGCCGCCGCGTTCGGGAAGCGGTAATCCTTGAACTGGTCGCGCAGCGCCGTTTTCAGGATCTTGCCGGTGGCCGTGTGCGGAATCCCATCGACGAAGGCGACGTCGTCGGGCATCCACCATTTGGCGATCTTGCCGTCCATGAACTTCAATATCTCCTCGCGCGTGGCCTGCTGGCCCTGCTTGAGCTGCACGATCAGCAGCGGCCGCTCGTCCCATTTGGGGTGGAACACGCCGATCACGGCGGCTTCCGCCACGGCGGGATGGCCGACCGCGAGGTTTTCGAGGTCGATCGAGGAAATCCACTCGCCGCCGGACTTGATCACGTCCTTGGAGCGGTCGGTGATCCGCATGTAGCCGTCCTCGTCGATGGTCGAGACGTCGCCGGTGTCGAAGAAGCCGTCCTCGTCGAGGATGTTGGCATCGACCCGGTAATAGGCCTTGGCGACGGCTGGTCCCGCGACCTTGAGCCGCCCGAAGGTTTTGCCATCCCAGGGCAGCTCCTTGCCGGCATCGTCGGTGATCTTCATCTCGACCGCGAACGGCGCATAGCCCTGCATCTGGAGCACGTCGAGCTTGGCATCGCCGGTTGCGTTCTGGAACGGCGGCTTCAGGGCCGCGACGCTGCCGATCGGGCTCATCTCGGTCATGCCCCAGGCGTGGCGGACGTTCGAGCCCATGTCGAGGAAGGCCTTGATCATCGAGCGCGGCATCGCCGAGCCGCCGCAGATCACCATCTTCAGGTCCGGCAGCTTCAGATTGTTCGCGGCCATGTGCTGGAGCAGCATCAGCCACACCGTGGGTACGCCCGCGGTATGCGTCACCTTCTCGGTCGAGAGCAGCTCGTAGACCGAGGCGCCATCGAGCTTGGCGCCGGGCATCACCAGTTTGGTGCCCTGCGAGGGCGCCGAGAACGCGATGCCCCAACTGTTGGCGTGGAACAGCGGAACCACCGGCAGCATTGTCTCGGACGCGCTGGTGCCGAGCGCGTCGACATTGTTGGCCATCAGCGCGTGCAGCACGTTGGAGCGATGCGAATAGAGCACACCCTTGGGGTCGCCCGTCGTGCCCGACGTGTAGCACATCGCCGCTGCCGTGTTCTCGTCAAAGTCCTTCCATTTGAATTTGCCGTCGGCCTGCGCAATCCAGTCCTCGTAGGCGACCGCCTGCTTCAACGTGGTCTCGGGCATATGCGCCTTGTCGGTGAGCACGACGTAGCGTTCGACGCTCGGCAGCTTGTCGGCGATCTTCTCCAGGATCGGAATGAAGGTGAGATCGGTCACCACGATGCGGTCCTGCGCATGGTTGATGATCCAGGCGATCTGTTCGGGGAAAAGGCGGGGATTGACGGTATGGCAGATGGCGCCGATCCCCATGATGCCGTACCACACCTCGAGATGGCGCCAAGTGTTCCAGGCAATCGTCGCGACACGGTCGCCGAGCTTGATGTTGTCGCGCTCCAGCATCTGCGAAACCTTGAGCGCACGCTTGTGGATCTCGGCGTAGGTGGTGCGGTGGATCGGTCCCTCGACCGAGCGCGTGACCACCTCCTGCTTGCCATGAATCCTTGCGGCATGTTCGATGATCCGGTGGCAGAGCAGGGGCCAATCTTGCATCAAACCGAGCATTCTCACGTTCCTCCGAGAAGTCGCTGGGCGCGTTGTCGCTCTCAGCGTTGGGCCAAAGAATTGTCATGAGTTTTAGCCTGCCGGACTTTCGCCGCAAATGGTCTTGTCGCGGCTATATGTCCACTGGGGCGGCAATGGTTACCGCTGCGGCGGGGCTGTTGCTGCTCGCCGAAACGGCAGAGGCGCGGAAATATCCTGCGCCGCTCGATATCTTCAATTTTGGAACACCAAAGCCGCGCGCTGCCGTTCGCGCCGCCAAAATTCCCCTTCCCAAGCCGCGCCCCGAGGAGGCCCCTAAGGCAACCTCGAAGGCATCGGAGGAGAGCCCGCCACAGGCCGCCGGCAAGCCGGCTCCCGACAAGCCGAGCGCGGACAAGCCCGCCGAGGCGGCGCCGCCGCCCGAGAAGCAGGCCTCGGCCTGCCGGCTGGCGCTGACGGAGGAGATCGCGATCGCGCCGTCCATTCCCGATATCCGCGGCCCCGGCGCCTGCGGTGGCGAGGATCTGGTGCGGCTGGAGGCCGTCGTGCTGCCGGACAAGCGCAAGGTGGCGGTCAAGCCGGCGGCCATCCTCCGCTGCACCATGGCGTCCGCCCTTGCCGATTGGGTGCGCAAGGACATGGCGCCGCTGGCGACCAGCCTCGGCTCCGCGGTGAGCGAGCTCGACAATTTCGACAGCTTCGAGTGCCGCGGCCGCAACCGTGTCGCCGGCGCGATGCTGTCCGAGCACGGCAAGGCCAATGCGATCGACATCCGCGCCATCAAGCTCGCCAACGGGCAGTCGATCGGCCTCACCGACCGGACCCTGTCGCGCGAGGTGCGCGAGCGCGTGCTGCATTCGGTGTGCGCGCGCTTCTCCACCGTGCTCGGTCCGGGCTCGGACTGGTACCACGAGGACCATATCCATCTCGATCTGGTGCAGCGGCGCAACGACTATCGGATCTGCCAGTGGAACGTCTGGGATCCCCTGCCGCAGGTCGCTCCCCTGCTGCCGGCGGAACGGCCCGAAGAGGCGCCGCCGCGCGAGGTCGCGGCCAAGCCGGAGACCAAGGAGGGTGCCGAGGACGAGACCGCGGAGAAATCCTCTCCGTCCAAGGACAAGTCGGAGCCGAAGAAGAAGGCTCAACCATCGAAGCCGGGAATAAAAAAGCGCCGGTAAAACCGGCGCTTTTGATTGTCTGAGATCAGGAGGTGATCAGTAGCTGGCCGCCTGGCCGGTCTGGCTGTTGCCGAGCGCAAGGCGCGAGTTGTAGGGCGAGTCGCCGTGCTTGGGCTCGAGCACCACGACGAGGGTGCCGACCTTGACGCGATCATAGAGATCGATCGCGTCCTCGTTGGTCAGGCGAATGCAGCCCGACGAGATCGAGGCGCCGATATATTCCGGCTGGTTGGTGCCGTGGATGCGGAACAGCGTGTCCTTGCCTCCCGAATGGAGGTACAGCGCGCGGGAGCCCATCGGGTTGTCCGGGCCGGGGGCGACATAGGTCGGCACGCCAAGGCGCGAGATTTCGCTGGGGGTAGGGTGCCAGGGCGGCCACTCGGTCTTGCTGGCCACCTTGGCGATGCCCGACCAGGCCATCGCCTCTTCACCGACGGTGATGCCGTAGCGGATCGCCTTGCCGCCATCCAGCACGTAATAAAGATAATGGTTGTCGGAATCGACCACGATCGAGCCCGGCGCTTCCTTGCGGTGGTACTGGACGATGGCGCGGCGGAACGGCTCTGCAACCGCAGTATTCTCGTACTTGACCTTGGCGAGGAGTTCCTTGTCCTTCGGCTTGAACGCCTTGGTGTCGGTCGCCTCGTAACGCGTGGTGGCCTGCATGCAGCCCGACAGCATCAGGCCGGCGGCCAGAATCCCAAATATAACTTTCAGCGACGACATGGTTTGGTTCCAATCAAAACAATACCGTGCGGAAGGCATGAGCTTACCGCCCAAGTTCCTCGACTCCGTTGATCCCATTATCGTTGAAATCTGCCACAATTCCAGCACTGAAGGCCTTGTCCTGCGCTGCGAGAGCCGACCTGTGGCTTTTCTGCCGCAAATTTTTGCGGTTTTGGGATCGCCTAGGCCGCAAACTGTCGATTCCTTGCCACAGTTGAGCCTTGCCCCCACCCAAAATACCAACGCTTCGTTAATGCTGTTGTCATCGTGAACTTGTCAGAATCGCGCTAAGGGCTGTCGTTCTGTCGCAGGATCTCTGGAGTCGTCATGTTTTCGGTATTCGTTCCCTCCGAGTCCTCGCTCAAGAAGGCCGTCATCGAGGATCTCTCCACCCTGCCGGAGAACGCGGTCTGGATCGACCTCGTCAATCCCAGTGCGGCCGAGGACAAGGCGGTGGAGCGGCTGGCCGGCATCGCCATTCCGACCCGGGAAGACATGCAGGAGATCGAGATCTCCAGCCGCCTCTACATCGAGAACGGCGCGCGCTACATGACCGCGACGCTGATGTGCCACTCCGATACCGACATGCCCAGGACCACGGCGGTGACCTTCATCCTCGGCGACCACCGCCTGGTGACGGTGCGCTACGATCTGCCCAAGCCGTTCGCTCTGGTGGAAGCCAAGCTCGCCCGCTCCTGCACGCCGGCGATCACCGGCGAGATGGTGCTGATGGAGCTCCTGGACGCCGTGATCGACCGCTGCGCCGACATCCTGGAGCGCTGCGGTTCCGAGATCGACCAGGTCAGTCACGACATCTTCGAGCCCGAGAGCGAGCGCCACGGCCATGCCAAGCAATATTCCCAGATCCTGATCTCGATCGGCCGCAAGGGCGACCTGACCTCCAAGGTTCGCGAGAGCCTGGTCTCGATCGGCCGCGTCGTCACCTTCCTGTCGGCGGTGGTCGAGGGCGTGAAATGGTCCAAGGACATGCGCGAGCAGCTCAAGACCATGCAGCGCGACGTGGCCTCGCTGACCGACCACGCCTCCTATCTCTCCAGCAAGATCACCTTCGTGCTCGACGCCATGCTCGGCGTCGTCAATCTCGAGCAGAACAACATCATCAAGCTGTTTTCGGTCATGGCCGTTGTCCTGATGCCGCCGACGCTGATTGCCTCGATCTACGGCATGAACTTCAAGGTGATGCCGGAGCTCGAATGGATCCACGGCTATCCGATGGCCCTGGTGATGATGCTGATCGCGGCGATCGTCCCGTACTGGATCTTCAAGTTCAAGAAGTGGCTGTGAATCCCCGCCGCTCTCGGAAAATAGCTACCGAGACCTTACGCTATTCGCTGAGACACGGTCGATCGTGTCGCAGAATAGAGCGGGATTGCGGCCGCGCGGTGATGCCTGCTCGCCGCCCCAATTCCTCCGGTAAAATTTGAGCGGTGGGCTGAACGTTTGCGCGAAACTTGTCTGCGATAAGCAGCGTGTTAGCCGCGAGGAACAGCCATGGTTGAAAAACACATAACGACGCCCCGCAACGTCATCGATCTGGCGCACTATCGTCAGGCGGTGACGAGCGGCAGGGCGCCGTCGTTGTCGGCGCGCATGTGCCGGCACTGTGGTGCTCCGCTGCTCGACGGCGAGAACGACGACGACTGCTCGACTGCGTTCAGCACGGCCGCTCCGCGGCCACGCGAGAGGTCGCGTCGGATTCGACTCGATTGAGGAACGGGGAGGAAGGGCAGGCGATCCAGGTCTTGCGGCGGCGTTGTCTGGATCGCCTTGCTTTCCGTCCTTCGCGACAAATCAACCCGCGCTTCACGATCTGCGCGGCCTATTCTTCGCTTGGCGAAGCTTGATAAGCTGAAATCGAAACCGTCATGCCGAACTCTGCAAGCAGTGCAATGAGTTCGCCGTCGAACGTTGCGCTTTTCATCAGAGGTCCATCCATGATGATTCCGATGTCGAGGTTGGGCGCCTCCACTTCGTCGGGGTGCTGATGCGCGTAGGCTAGGCCCTCTCTATTTTCGGCGATGAACTGCTTGATTTGTTTCATTAGCTCAGTTCGGCTCGACGCATCGGCGACATCGTAGAAAAGCTGCTCGTGCCCATCATCCGACACCTCCTTTCGATAGAAGGGAGCGGTCAGCCGCTTGGCAATGCCATCCTCAAGCGACCTGCCTACGATCTGCAAAACACACAGCATGGCTTCCCCAAATGCGTGGGATCGGAAAGCGCTTCAGCGCAATTCAATCGGCTTGCCATCGAATGCGGTCCGTCAAGGTTGGTCACCGCTCGGGATAATTTCACCGTCATTGCGAGGAGCGAAGCGACGAAGCAATCCAGAGTCGTTCCGCAGAGGAGTTCTGGATTGGTTCATCGCAAGGGCTCCTCGCGATGACGCGCGGAAGCAGCAGCCGCCTCACTCCGCTCTCGTGCCCCGGACGCAGCGCCGCGGCCGATACGAAGCATCGGATCAAACGTGCTGGCCGCCGTTGATGTGGATCTCGGCGCCGTTGACGTAGGATGAGGTGTCCGTGCACAGCACGTAGATGATCTTGGCGACCTCGTCGGGCGTGCCGAGCCGGTGCATCGGAATCTGCTGGTCGACGATCTTCTCCGTGCCCGGCGACAGGATCGAGGTGTCGATCTCGCCCGGCGCGATCGCGTTGACGCGCACGCCGACGCGGCCGAAATCGGAGGCCATCTCGCGCGTCAGTGCGGCAAGCGCGGCTTTCGACGTGGCGTAAGCGGCGCCCGCGAAAGGATGCACGCGCGAGCCCGCGATCGAGGTGACGTTCACGACCGAGCCCTTGGCCGCCTTCAACTCCTCGATCAGCCCGCGCGCGATCATGATCGGCGCGAAGAAGTTGACGTGGAAGACGTGTGTCCAGGTGTCGAGATCGGTGTCGACCGAGCCGAGCCTGGAGCCGCCCGGGCCCTTCGGCGAGATCGCGGCGTTGTTGACGAGGGCATGCAGCGTGCCGCCCTCGAGGCGATTGCGGATCTCGGTGATCGCGCGCGCGGTATCCCCGGGATTGCCAAGGTCGACCTGGATGTGGTCCTCAGGGCCTGCGTCCCACGGGCAGTCCTCCGGAAAAGGATGCCGCGAGCAGGTGATGACGCGCCAGCCGGCCGAGGAGAAACGGATCACGGTGGCATGGCCGATGCCGCGGCTGGCGCCGGTCAGCAGCAGCGTACGACGCGGCAGATTGGACGAATGCGGCATGGACATCTTTCAAATCGGCCCAAAGCTTTAAGGATACATCCGCGTCTTGGACCACGGCTGGCCGGCCGCGTCACGGCGAAATTCGATGCGGTCGTGCAGGCGGAATGGGCGGTCGTGCCAGAACTCGATGCGCGAGGGCGTGATGCGCCAGCCGCTCCAGCCCGGCGGCCGCGGTACCTCGCCGATGACGTATTTGGCCGCGACCTTGGCGATGGCCTGCTCGAAGGCGAAGCGGCTTTCCAGCGCTTCGGACTGCTTGCTCGCCCAGGCGCCGATCTGGGCCTGCTTCGGTCGCGTCGCGAAATAGGCGTCGGCCTCCGCGTCCATCACCGGCGTCACGTTGCCGCGGATGCGGACCTGACGGCGCAGCGATTTCCAGTGAAAAAGTAACGCTGCCTTAGGATTTGCGGCGAGTTCGCGGCCCTTCTGGCTGGCGATGTGGCTGTAGAAGACGAAACCCTCGGTATCGAACCCCTTCATCAGCACCATGCGCACATCAGGCAGGCCGTCGGGATCGACGGTCGCGAGCGCCATCGCGTTCGGATCGTTCGGCTCGCTCTTGATCGCCTCGTTCAGCCAGGACTCGAACAACGCAAATGGCTCGTTGGCGGCGGTGAAATCACCGGATGTTAAGGGTGTCTGGTGTTTCATCGATGTCGTGTCGGTCATGTCCGGAGTCCGAGTTGCGTCCCGCGGCCCAAAACGCGTTGCTGTCCGCTACCGCCCTATATAGGGCATGGGAACGCGTTGGCCTATCGGCGATCCGGCCGTCAGGCGTCGTCGTGACGGTGATTCTGATCGGGTTCGGTGCCGGCGGCTGCAGCTTTTCACGCAACGACGGCAGCGCCTATGCCAAGGCCGAGGACAGCGACCTGACCGGCTCGATCGCGCGGTCCGCGAAGGACGCCCCGCCGACCGAGACCGATCTCGCCTTCACCCGCAATGCCGCCTCGGACGTCCTAAGCAAGGGCGACAAGGATTCCAGCCAGCACTGGGAGAACCCGGAGACGGGGGCGCGCGGCTCGGTGACGCCGATCGCGCAGTCCTATGCCGCGGAGGACGGCCGCAAGTGCCGCGACTTCCTGGCGAGCTACGTCAACGGCAATACCGAAAGCTGGCTCCAGGGCGCCGGCTGCCAAAGCGGCCGTGGCCGTTGGGAGATTCATACGCTAAAGCCGTGGCGGAGCTGAGCATGATCCGGACCCGGAAGGCCGCGTTCGCGAAAAGTGGGAACTGGTTTTCCGCTAAGATCATGCTTGAATCATCGAGGGGCGGCGCGCGCCCCTAGTTGCAAAAATGCCACTCTCTCCCCACATGATCCAGAGGTGGGGCGGGGAGCCCTTTGAACAATTCGATATCTTGAAGGAGACGTGACGGATGCGCGACCCCTATGAGGTCTTGGGGGTGCCGCGGAGCGCCAACGCTGCCGCCATCAAGAGCGCCTATCGCAAGCTTGCCAAGAAGCACCATCCCGACAGCAACAAGGGTGACCCGAAGGCCGCCGAGCGCTTTGCCGAAATCAACTCGGCCAACGAGATCCTCGGCGACGAGGACAAGCGCAAGCAGTTCGACCGGGGCGAGATCGACGCCGAGGGCAAGCCGCGCTTCCAGGGTTTTCCGGGTGGCGGCGGTCCGCGCGGGCGCGCGGGTCCTGGCGGATTCGAGAGCTATACGTTCCGCAGCGGCGGTACCGGTGGCGGCCCGGGCGGCGGCGCGTTCGAGGACATCCTCAACAGCATGTTCGGCGGCGGGATGCGCGGCGCGCGGCCGGGTGCCGGCGGCGGCGCCCAGTTCGATTTCGACACCGGCGGGATCGGGCTCGATCTCGACGTCAACGTGGCCATGTCGGTGTCGCTGGAAGAGGCGGTCAACGGCGGCGAGAAGCGCGTCCGGCTGCCCACGGGCAAGGAGCTGAATGTCAAGATCCCGGCCGGCGTCACCGAAGGCCAGCAGATCAGGCTGCGCGGGCAAGGCGAGAGCGCGCAGGGCCATCCGCCCGGCGATCTCCTGATCACCATCAACATCGCGCCCCATCCGCACTTCAAGGTCGAGGGCTCCGATTTGCGGATCGACCTGCCGGTCACGCTTTACGAGGCGGTGCTCGGGGCCAAGGTCCGGGTGCCCACGCTCGGCAATGCCGTGGAGCTCTCGGTCCCGAAAAACACGTCCAGCGGCCGGACCTTCCGCCTGAAGGGCAAGGGCCTGCCGAAAGCCGGCGGAGCCGGGGACCTCTTCGTCGTCATCAGGATTATGCTACCGGACGGGAACGATGCCGAGCTTGAGGCATTGATGGAAAAGTGGCGGGACCAGCACCCCTACAATCCGCGTAGTGGGGTTGGTTAGGCGTGATCCAACTGAAGGGGTTCTCCCAAGAGGTCTAGAGCATCGTCCGGCAGATGATGCTCATCATATGCCAGAGGCGCGGGTGCGCTTCTCGGCCGATATGCTCGACGTGTCGGCTGTCCGGCGGGGCAGGCGATAAATAGGTGCGGCCTCGAGAGGGGGACCAGCGCGGTACCAAAAACCCCAATCGAGGCCGCCCGCGTCGATCGGCGGATCGAACGCTGCTCATTTTCGCGTGATCATCCGGTGCGATAATGAGACGCGTCGATGTCCTGATTCCAAATTTTCAATGTCGGAATCGAGGCACCGCATTCATGCGGTTGCTCAGGTGCCGTTTTTCTCCGCCTGGTCGTACACCGCCTGCGCCACCTTGGTCAGCCGATCGCGGTCGCCGCCGCCGCTGACGACGTAGCCGACCCCGCGCTCGGCCCAGAACAGCGCGCCGTCCTTGTCCGTTTTGGCATAGCGCATCTGCGTCGCCCCGCTCTCGGTCTTGGTCGCGTAGATCGTGAACCGCTCGCCCGAGGCGCCCTCATACATCAGGAACGATGCCGGCCCGTTCGGTCCGGGCAGAAGCCGGCCGCCGACGAGCTTCAACCCGCTCGCCTCCAGGTTCGGCGCGAACA
Source organism: Bradyrhizobium sp. CCGE-LA001 (assembly GCF_000296215.2). NCBI lineage: Bacteria > Pseudomonadati > Pseudomonadota > Alphaproteobacteria > Hyphomicrobiales > Nitrobacteraceae > Bradyrhizobium > Bradyrhizobium sp. CCGE-LA001. The sequence continues at coordinate 2,448,025 of NZ_CP013949.1, forward strand.
CGGTCCAGCCGCAGCGCCGGGTCAGCCAGGCCTGGAGGTGGTCGCGCTCGTTGCCGCCGACCTCGACGGGGTGGCGGACCTCGACGACATAGAGGCGGTGGGCGTCGAGCGCGTCCGCGGTCAAGCTCTGGAAGGTCGAGGGCGCGTTGGCGGCGCCATGCGCGACCCAGCCGGCGGTGCCGCCGGCGACGAAGGCAACCAGCACGGCCGCGGCCGCGCCATAAAACCATTGCCGGGGGCGGCGCTCCAGCCGCTCGAGCTCCAGCCGTACCGGCACCGGCTCCAGGACGACGGAATCGTAACGGGCGTGCAGCATCTCGGCCATGGCGCGCCAGGACTGCACACGCTCGGCCTCGTCGGGATTGGCGGCAAGAAAAGCCTCGACATCAGCGCGACGTTCGGCCGGCAGCTCGCCGTCGACATAGGCGTGCAGCTCGTCTTCGGTGATCGGAATGTTGCGGTCGTTCATATTGGTCGTCTCTGGCCTTGCCGCCTAAAATGTCCTTCGTAACTCGACGTCGCCCGCCCCATCGGCATGCGGGTGGACGATACGCGATGCATCGACCCTGCCATCATTTCACCCGCCTGAGCGCCGGGCGCTCGCCCTCCAGCGACGCCTTGACGTGGGCGCGGGCGCGCGCCAGGCGCGACATCACGGTGCCGATCGGCACGCCCTGGATGTCGGCGACCTCGCGATAGCTCATGCCCTCCAGCATTACGAGCAGCAGCACCGACCGCTGCTCCTCGACGAGCGTGGCCAGCGCCTTCTCGATGTCGCGGCCTTCGGCCTCGGTCCCGCTGGCATCCGGATTGTTGTCCGTGAGCGGCATGAATTGCGGCCGCCTCGCCAGCGATCGCCGCCTGTTCTTGTTGAGGTTGGTCAGGATCGTATACAGCCAGCTCCTGACGTCGCCTCCGAGGAACAGGCGCTCCGAACGCAGCGCGCGCACCAACGTATCCTGCACCAGATCGTCGGCCGCATCCGCATCGCGCGTGAGCGCGCGAGCGTAGCGGCGCAACGCCGGGATCATGGCTTCCACACTCTGGCGAAACGCATTCATTGCGGTCATGACGTCCGGGTGTTCGGGGCAAGCGCCTCAACGATCATAACACCCGAATGGAACGGCTATTCCGGCGCTCGAAACAGCGTTAACGCCACGTATTAGGACTGTACCGCGAAGGAGGGCTGGTGTACCTCCAGACCTCAACCCGCGCGATGGGACATCGAAAAATGGCGCAGAATTCAGGTCTAATGCAAGGATTGATGCACGGCAAGCGAGGCGTGATCCTCGGCGTTGCCAACAACCGCTCGATCGCCTGGGGCATCGCCAAGGCATGCCACGCGGCTGGCGCCGAACTCGCCTTCACCTATCAGGGCGATGCGCTCAAGAAGCGCGTCGAGCCGCTCGCCGCGGAGATCGGCGGGCTCGTGCTCGGCCATTGCGATGTCACGGACGCTGCATCCATCGATGCCGCCTTCGCGGTGCTGAAGGAGAAGTGGGGCAAGATCGACTTCCTGGTGCACGCGATCGCCTATGGCGAGCAGCTCGATGGCCGCTACGTCGACACCACGCAGGAGAATTTCTCCAAGTCGATGCTGATCTCCTGCTATTCGTTCACTGCGGTGGCGCAGCGCGCGGAGAAGCTGATGACGGACGGCGGCTCGCTCATCACGCTCAGCTATTACGGCGCCGAGAAATGGATGCCGCATTACAACGTGATGGGCGTGGCGAAGGCCGCGCTGGAGGCCAGCGTGCGCTATCTCGCCGCCGATCTCGGCGAGAAGAACATCCGCGTCAACGCGATCTCGGCAGGTCCGATCAAGACGCTCGCCGCGTCCGGCATCGGCGATTTCCGTTACATCCTGAAATGGAACGAGGCCAACGCGCCGATGCGGCGCAACGTCTCGACCGAGGACGTCGGCGGCAGCGCGCTGTATTTGCTCTCCGATCTGTCGCGCGGCGTGACCGGCGAGGTGCACCACGTCGATTCCGGCTATCACGTGCTCGGCATGAAGCGCCCGGACGCGCCTGATATCTCGTTTGGCGGGAAGGACTAGCCTTTAGCTCGAATGTCCGTGCCCACGATCTACTTCCTTCGCCATGGCGAGACCGAGTGGAACGCGCTCGGACGGCTCCAGGGCACACAGGACGTCCCCCTGAACGCAAAGGGCCGCGGCCAGGCGGTGCACGCGGCTGATGTTCTCGCCGATCTGTTCAGGCGCGAGGGCAAGGACAAGGCGGCGGTGCCATACGTGGCAAGCCCGCTCGGGCGAGCGCGCCAGACCATGGAACTCGTGCGCGGCAAGCTCGAACTGCCGCCTGCCGACTATTCGCTCGACGACCGCCTGCGGGAGATCGGCTATGGCACCTGGGAAGGGCTGACACTGGCCGAAAGCGAGGCCTTTGATCCCCATGTCTATGCAAGCCGCCTCGCCGACAAATGGACGGTCGCGCCGGCCGGCGGCGAGACCTATGCCGCCGTGCAGCTGCGGATGCTCGACTGGTACGAGTCGCTCCTGGTCGACACCGTCGCGGTGGCCCATGGCGGCACCTGCCGGGCCCTGATGGTGGCTTTGGGCATCGAGACCCCCGCCAGCGCGGCTGAGCTCTATATCGAGCAGGGCGCCGTCTACGTGTTTCGGGATGGGGGCCTGGAGAAATATAGCTAGGGGCAGCGGCGCCTCCTCCGCCGTCATGCCTGGGCTTGTCCCGGGCATCCACGGACTTCCTTGGTTGCGGCACCCAAGAACGTGGATGGCCGGGACAGGCCCGGCCATGACGAACTCCGCAGGCATTTGACCCCCCATCGAGAGCGCGTTACCACTCGCCGGAACCTCACCAGCGAGCAGCGATGTCCTTCAACACTTTCGGCCACATGTTCCGCGTCACCACCTTCGGCGAGAGCCATGGGGTGGCGATCGGCTGCGTGGTCGACGGCTGTCCGCCGATGATTCCGCTCACCGAGGCCGACATCCAGCGGGACCTCGACCGCCGCCGGCCCGGGCAGTCGCGCTTTACCACCCAGCGCCAGGAGCCGGATCAGGTGAAGATCCTGTCCGGCGTGATGGCGCATCCGGAGACCGGCGTGCAGGTGACGACGGGCACGCCGATCGGGCTCTTGATCGAGAACACCGACCAGCGCTCGAAGGACTATTCGGAAATCAAGGACAAGTTTCGTCCTGGTCATGCCGACTTCACCTATGAAGCGAAGTACGGCCTGCGCGACTATCGCGGCGGCGGGCGTTCCTCCGCGCGCGAGACGGCGATGCGCGTCGCTGCCGGCGCGATCGCGCGCAAGGTGCTGCCCGACGTCAAGGTGCGCGGCGCGCTGGTGCAGATCGGTCCGCACAAGATCGATCGCGCGAAGTGGGACTGGGACGAGATCGCGAAAAACCCGTTCTTCTGCCCCGACAAGGACAAGGCCGCGTTTTTCGAAACCTATCTCGACGGCATCCGCAAGAGCGGCTCCTCGATCGGCGCGGTGATCGAAGTCGTCGCCGAGGGCGTGCCGGCGGGCCTGGGCGCGCCGATCTACGCCAAGCTGGATTCCGATCTCGCGGGCGCGATGATGACCATCAACGCGGTGAAGGGCGTCGAGATCGGTGCCGGTTTTGGCGCGGCAGAACTGACTGGTGAGGAGAACGCCGACGAGATGCGCACCGGCAATGACGGCACGCGCTTCCGGTCCAACCATGCCGGCGGCGTGCTGGGCGGCATCTCTACCGGACAGCCGGTGGTGGTGCGCTTCGCCGTGAAGCCGACCTCGTCGATCCTGCAGCCGCGGCTCACCGTCGATCGCAGCGGCGCCGACACCGAGATCTTCACCAAGGGTCGCCACGACCCCTGCGTCGGCATCCGCGCCGTCCCCGTCGGCGAGGCCATGATGGCCTGCGTGCTCGCCGATCACTTCCTGCGCGATCGCGGGCAGGTGGGGCGGTAACGCATGATCCGGAAAGATGTGAAGCGATTTTCCGAAGATCATGCGCCAGATATAATGCCGCGGTACTAGCCCACCGCGCAGCTTGACGGCCCCGCAACTTCGTCCGCAAATGCGGGCATGAACAGCTCCGAGCTCCAGCGCGTTTTGAATTGGCTGATCGACGGCGCCTGGTCGGCTCAGGAGCCGGCCGAGATGATCGCCGATTTCTGCGAACGTCTGGTCGCGGCCGGCCTGCCGCTGTGGCGGTTCGGCATCTTCATCCGCACGCTGCATCCCGAAATCTTCGGCCGCAACTTCATCTGGCGGCAGGGCGAGGATGTCGAAATCGGCAGCGTCGATTTCGATGTCCTGGATACGCCCGAATTCGCCCAAAGCCCGCTTCGTATCGTATTCGAGCAGAGCGTGGAGGTGAGAGGGCGGGTCGATGATCCCAACAGCAAGCGGTTTCCGATCGTCGACGACATGCGCGCCGAAGGGGCGACCGACTATATCGCAGTGCCGCTGCCGTTCCTCGACGGCTCGACCCATGCGACCAGCTGGATGACTCGGCAGCCCGGCGGCTTCAGCGATGACGACATAGCGGCAATCCGGGCCATCATCGCGCCGCTCGCGCGCGTCAGCGAGATCATCAGCCTGCGCCGCACCGCGGAGATGTTGCTCGACACCTATGTCGGTAATCGCGCGGGCGCGCGCATCCTGGGAGGCCAGATCCGCCGCGGCCACAACGACACCATGCAGGCGGCGATCTGGCTCTCGGATCTGCGCGGCTTTACCGCGCTGTCGGACCGGCTGCCGGCCGAGGCGGTGGTCACGATCCTCAACCATTATTTCGATTGCCAGGTCACCGCGATCCGCGGCCATGGCGGCGAGGTCTTGAAATTCATGGGCGACGGTCTGCTCGCCGTGTTTCCCATCGACGAATATGTCGGCGATGCCGCCCATGTCTGCGCGGGCGTGCTGGAGGCGGCGCGCGAATCCCGCGCCAGCGTCGAAGCGCTCGCCATCCCTGTCGGCGAGGCCGTCGAGCGTTTCCGCTTCGGCGTCGCGCTGCACGTCGGCAATATCCTGTATGGCAATATCGGCGGCGGCAACCGGCTGGACTTCACCTGCATCGGCCCCGCCGTCAATCTCGCGGCGCGGCTGGAGAAGATCACGGGGCGGTTGGGGCGAACCGTCGTCGCCTCGGAAGGTTTCGCCAATGTCTGCCGGCACGATTGGCACGAGCTCGGCGAATTTCCGATCGCAGGATTTTCCAAGGCGCAGCGCGTGTACGGGCTGGCGGAAGAGACGTACGCGCAGGCCGGCTGAGCCCTATTCCTCCGGCTCCGTCGTGAACAGCAGCGGATAGCCCTTGGCGCGGCCGGCGTCGGTGGCGCGCGTCGCCTTGGTCTCCGCGACGTCCTTGGTGAACACGGCGACGACGCAGGTCCCCAGCTTGTGTGCGGTGATCATCACCTTGTAGGCCTGAGCCTCGGTCATACGGAATTCGGCCTTGAGGATCATCGTGACGAACTCTCGTGGCGTGTAGTCGTCGTTGATCAGGATGACCTTGTGCAGCCGCGGCCGCTCGACCTTGGTCTTCGTCCTGGTTTTCGGCGTGGTGACGGTATCGTTCATCGTGTCCTGAAACGCCCCGGCCCTGATCAGCTCCAGCCGTCTCATCATATTGCAGGCGCCCGGCCTGCTCCAAGATGGCCGATGTGGTCGTGATCATGCCGTTGCGGATGGGCAGGAATGCGTGGCTGCGCTGCCTACGGAAGCGCGCGGACGAGCTGCAAGGCGGCGATCAGCGCGCCCACGGACAGCACCACCGATGCAATCATATAGACGGCGGAGGCAACGGTCTGGCCGCGTTCGATGAGATACCAGGCATCCAGCGAGAACGTCGAGAACGTCGTGTATCCGCCGCAGATGCCGACAGTCAAAAATATCCGGGCAGCCTGCGGCAGGTTCCATCTCGTCGCGAACAACGCGGTGAAGACGCCGATCAGGAACGATCCCGTTACGTTGATGATCAGCGTGCCCCACGGAAAGTCGGTGCCGAAGGCGCGCCCCGAACCGATGGCAACGAGATAGCGCAGGACCGCGCCGAGCGCTCCGCCTGCCGCGACTGCCAGAATGTATTGGATGTTCAACGTCCCGTTCCCTGGTTTGCGACCTGCATCATTGGTCCTTTGCCGCCAACCCGCCGCCGACTGCGAGCAGCCCGACGAGCGAGACCAGCGCGAAGGCCAGCCCCGCCAGGAACGTGCCTGCCGGACCGTAGACGTCCCACAACGCGCCGGCGATCACGCTCGCAGCGAGCAGAGCAAGACCCGTGAACAGGTTGAAATAGCCGAAGGCGGTGCCGCGCAGGCTTGGCGGGGCGGCATCGGCGACCATCGCCGACAGCAAGCCTTGCGTCAGTCCCATATGTAGCCCCCACAGCACGACGCCGAGCGCGAGGCCCGCAAGGCTCGGCAGCAAGGCCAGCGCGAGGTCGGCAGCGGCGAGGAAGACCAGGCCAAGCGCGAGCAGGCCGGTCCGGTTGATCCGGTCCGACAGCACGCCGGCCGGATAGGCCGACAGCGCATAGGCGACGTTCATCAGCACCAGCACCGCCGGCACCCACATCGCACTGAGTCCGATGTTCTGTGCGCGCAGGATCAGGAAGGCCTCACTGAAGCGCGCCAGCGTGAACACGATTCCGATCGCGACGACGCGCCAGTACACCGCTCCGAGCTGGCGCATCGCGGCGAGATTGAGCGGATTCTTCGCACGCTCCCTGCTCGGATCGGGGTTCGGCTCGCTCACGGCGAAGGCGATCAGTCCAAAGGCCAGAAAGGCCGGAAGCACCGCAACCCAGAACACGATGTTGAAATTGTCGGCCGTCCACCACATCAGGCCGATCGCAACGAGCGGCCCGAGGAAGGCGCCGATGGTGTCGAGCGATTGCCGCAGCCCGAAGCTTGCGCCACGCAGGCCGACGGGGGCGATGTCGGCGATCAGCGCATCTCGCGGTGCGCCGCGGATGCCCTTTCCGACGCGGTCGATGAAGCGCGCCGCCACCAGCCAGCCGACGCTTGGCGCAAGCGGAAACAGCGGTTTGGTGAATGCGGCCAGCCCATAGCCGAGCGCGGCGAGCAGCTTGCGGCGGCCGAGCCAGTCCGACAGCGCGCCGGAGAAGATCTTGGTGATCGAGGCGGTCGCCTCGGCAATGCCTTCGATGAAACCGACGGTGAGCGTGGAGGCGCCGAGCACAGTGACGAGATAGATCGGCAGCAGCGCATGGATCATCTCGGAAGAGATGTCCATCAGCATCGAGACGAAGCCGAGCACCCAGATTCCCCTGGGCAGCGAGGTCCGTGCAGCATTCGGTGTCGTCGTCGTCACGCCTTCTCCTGACCCTGCCTTCAGGCAACAAAAAACCCGCCGTCGGCGGGTTTGTCCATGCTCCCGCCAAAGGCAGAGCCTCTATGAGAGCCCCACCTCGAGCAGGAGTCATCAGCCCATTACGGCAACGGACCGCCGGGCGGTTGTCGGGGGACTCCATCCCCATCTGTGCGGCCAGCCTAGCATGGAAATTGTGCCGGACAAGTGGGTGGGGGCGTGTCTCCACATTGCACGTGTCATTCCGGGTGTGCGTCGCGAGAACCCGGAATGCCGAGATTCTCGGCTGCGCGAGGACGTCTGTGATCGCGCGAGTTCCGGTGACGCAAGCGCGGCAACATGGCGGCGGGTTTGCGTGAAGCTCGCAAATTCCTAACTCGAATGTGAAGTGCAAACGATCTTCGCGCTTTGCGGCAAGGCGTTTGCATGTCACCATCGCGTCATACGACGGGAGACTGCTGCGATGCGCTTGCTGTTCTCGATCGGGGCTGTGCTGGTGGCCGGCGTACTCGCCGGAGGAGATGTCGCGGGCGTCGCGGCACCGGGGCCGAATTTTGAGCCGACCAAGACTCAGCGGCTCGCCGCCGACAAGGACGCGCAGGCGGTCGACGTCGAGCTGGTCCTGGCGGTCGATGTCTCCTACTCCATGGACATGGACGAGCTCGCGATCCAGCGCGAAGGCTACGCGCAGGCGATCCAGTCGAAGGAATTCCTCCAGGCCCTGAAGCTCGGTCCGAACGGCCGGATCGCGGTGACCTATTTCGAATGGGCCGCTTCCAGCGACCAGAAGATCATCATCCCCTGGCGGCTGGTCGACGGGCCGGAGACGGCAGATGCGGTCGCCGCCGAGATCATGAAGACGCCGATCCGGCGCGCCTCGCGCACGTCGATCTCCGGCGCGATCACTTTTGCCATGCCGCTGTTCGACGAAGATCCGTATCGGGGCCTGCGCCGCGTCATCGACATTTCCGGCGACGGCCCCAACAACAATGGCGGCCCGGTCACGGTGGCGCGCGACGCCGCGCTCGAGAAGGGCATCGTCATCAACGGTCTGCCGATCATGGTCAAGGAGCCGTCCTATTCGACGATGGATATCGACAATCTCGATTTCTACTACGAGGACTGCGTCATCGGCGGTCCCGGCTCCTTCGTCATCACGATCAAAGAGCGCGATAAGTTCAAGGAAGCGATCCGCACCAAGCTGCTGATGGAGGTCGCCGGCCGGACGCCGGAGCGCCCGGTGATGCGGGTTGCCGACAGGGAGCCGCGCGTCAATTGCATGATCGGCGAGAAGATCTGGTCGGATCGCTGGGGCCGCTGACAGCCGGCTCCGTTGGGACCTTTCGCCTCATCTCGTCGGGCGATCGAGCTTAACCCCTCGTTAACCGGCACGTGGCCCTAATCCGGGTGTTTCAGTTTGCTTCCGATCGGACGCGAACGAAAGCGGGTTTGTCAGGCCCGTCCACCGAGCAGTCCAATGGCCACCGTCTCAGCGACCACCAGCCAGATTTCCCCCGCCAACGAGCGGGTGTTTCGCCAGAGCAGGCTGCTCGGCGAATGGAAGGGCAATTGGGTCGGCAACAACCAGCCTGTCAGCTTCAATGTCATCAACATCCGCGGTGCCCGGGCGCAGGTCGAGTACACTCACAACGGGCGGACCGAGCGTGGTTTTGCCGAGGTCAACGGCTCGCTGATCAGCTTCGGTGGGGTCACGGTCGGCACCAAGGACGGCAAGAACATGGTGCTGCTCTACTCCGTTGGCGGTGCCGGCAAGCAGACCGCCAATTTGGAGAAGCAGGATCCGCCGCCGTCCGACAGCCGTCTCATGGGGAGCTGGGGTGGCTATTCCAGCGACAACGGCAAGAGCGCGAGCTTCAAGGTGCTCTCGGTCAACGGCAAGGAAGCCCAGGTCAGCGTCACCACCGACGGCATTACCCGCCAGGGCACCGGCATCGTCTACAAGAACGTCATCATGTTCGGACAGGCGCAGATCGCCACCGACGACGGGCAGAACGGCAGGGTCATCTATCAGGTCGGCAGCAAATCCTTCATGGTGCCGGTGACCAAATATCCGCCGGCTGATTCATCCTCCACGCTCGACAAGACCGCCTGAGCGCACGGCGTTGCCGGCGCGGGCTGCCGTCCTCACCATTTCGGCGGTCGCTTCTCCACGAACGCTCTCAAGCCCTCCTGCGCCTCGTCCGAGGTCGCGACGTTGCAGAAGTCGTCCACGGCGCTGGCGATGCTGCGCCGGTAGTCCAGATCGATCTGGCGCATGAAGGCGGCGCGGCCCATGCGCAGCACCGCCGCTGATTTCCCTGAGAACCGCGCCGCCAGCGTGGCGACCTCCGCCTCGAGCTCCGCATCGCCGACGACGCGGTTCACCACGCCGAGCTCGCGAGCCTCTGTGGCGCTGAAGACGCGGCCGGTGAACAGCAGCTCGAAGGCGCGGTGACGTCCGACGATGCGCGGCAGATGAGCATAGTGGATCGCCGGGATGACCCCGACGTCGATCTCGGGATAGCCGAACGTCGCGCTTTCGGCCGCCAGCACGACGTCGCAGGACACTGCCATGGTCATGCCGCCGCCGCGGGCCGCGCCACCGACCGCCGCGATCGATGGTTTTCCGAGCCCGTACTGGGCGTCGTAGAGGTCGATATAGAGCGCCTGGAGGAATTCGCGGATCTGGGCGCCGGGCTTGCCGAGCAGGATGTCGAGATCGAGGCCCGCCGAAAAGCGTTTTGGAATCGCACTCTCCAGCACGACCACGCGCGCGTCCTGATCGTCCGCTGCCCGGTGGAAAGCTGTGACCACCGCGCGGATGACCTCGAGGCTCAGCGCGTTGACGGGCGGGCGGCGCAGCGTGATGCGGGCGATGTTGCCAGCGCATTCGTAAGTGACGGGATTGTCGGATGTCACCGGGTTCTCCGGGCTTCAAGATATCGATCGCTTCAATTGCCGGTCGATCTTCCAACAACAGCGTCGTAGCCCGCCAGCTTACGTGACGGCCCGAGCGAGGCAAGGAGCTCCATGCGGCGTCAGGCTGCGGCATCGGCATGGCCGTATGCCGCAGTCACGCGACCCCTGTGATACGGTCAGATCCGCGCCTCCAGGATCAGGTTGAACGGGGTTTCGGCGGCGCGACGGAAGCGCGAGAGGCCGCCTTCGCGCGCGACCTTGCGCAGCCTTGCCTCGCCGGCTTGTGCGCCGAGCGCGAGACCGACCTCCTGGTCCAGCGAGGCCGGTGTGCAGATCATGGTCGAGGCCGCATAATAAACGCGGCTGACCGGATTGAGATTGTCTTCAAGGCGATCGCCTGCGAACGGCTCGACCAGCATGCAGGTGCCGTCCTCGGCCATGGTTTTCCGGACATGGCTGATGGCGCCGACGGGATCGCCCATATCGTGCAGGCAGTCGAAGAAGCAGACGAGGTCGTATCCCTCGGCCGGATAAGACTTGGCCGATTGAACGGCAAAGGAGACCCGATCGCCCAGCTTGGCCTCCGTAGCGGCCTTTCGCGCGGCCTCGATCGAGCCCTCGTGATAGTCGAAGCCGTAGAAGCGCGAGTTCGGAAAGGCCTCGGCCATCAGCCGTGTCGAAACGCCGTGGCCGCAGCCGACATCGGCCACCTTGGCGCCGCGCTTGAGCTTGTCCACGACACCGTCGAGCGCAGGCAGCCACTCCTGCACCAGATGATGCATGTAGCCGGTGCGGAAGAAGCGCGCGGTGCCGCAGAACAGGCACTCGCTGCGCCGGTTCCAACCGACACCCTTGCCGGTTCTGAACGCGTCCGTGATCTTCGGCTCGTCGAGAAAGGCAGCGGCGATGACATTGCCGACCGCGCCGAGGAACACCGGGCTGTCCTGATCGGCCAGCGCCATTGCCTGTTCCGGCAGCATCGAGAATTTTCCGGATGCTGCATCATATTCGACGTAGCCGGATGCCGCCTGGCTCGCGAGCCATTCGCGGACATAACGTTCCGCCGTGCCGGTGGCGCTCGCGAGCTCGGCGGAGTTCATTGGCCCTTTGGCGGCGAGGGCGCGGTACAGGCCGAGTTTGTCGCCCAGCAGGACCAGCGACGCGTTCATCGCGGCCCCGACCTCGGTGATCATCTTGCCCATAAAGGCATTCAACCTGTCGGTATTGACCTCCATGACAGCCTCCATGTGATGGCATTTTCAAGTGTCTTGGACACGGACGCGGGCAAGCGCGTCCTTTAAATGGGTCCGTTCGTCATGGAGCAGGTTCAATGCGTCAGGAAAAGGTGATCCGGTGGGGGAACCACCGGCATCGCGTTGCTGGCAATCTTGGGAGCCGGCGGGTATGATTTGGGAAGTTTCTGACGGTTATCTGAATGCCAGGCTTTGCCACTTCACCCGCGCTCGCAATCCTCTTCGCCGCGCTCTGCGTTTGCGCAGCTCCCGCTCATGCGCAAGTCGCGCCCCTGAGATATTGGATTCCCGGCGGACCCTTCGGCCTTGGCGGCAGCGATGGCCAGAGCGCCGATACCTATGGCAATTTCCAGAGCTTCAATGCCGGCGATGCAGGGAGCCGCACCAATTTTGCGAACGGCTTCTTCGTCGGCAGCCAACGGGGCAACCTCAATTGGAGCGGCCTCGGCCAGACTGGTTTTGCCGGCAATTTCAGCGCGCTGTCCTATGACAGCACGCAGTTCGGCTACAACACCAAGACGGCGGGCGGCTTGCCCGTCACGTTCTTCGCAGGTGTCGAAACGCTGAAATTCGGCAACGGCATCGGCAGCTCGATTGCGCCGCTGACCTCCGGCGCCGCACCGGGATACAGCGCATTTGCGGGTGTCGAGTTCAAGCCCACCTCCAACCTCAGTCTGTCGTTTGGGGCCGGATTCGGCCAGCAGGACTCGGGCCGCATGGACAGCGACATCAGATCGAACATGCTGCCGGGGGAGTCGCCGGCGCTGAGTGGGCTTCGGCGCTAAAGCATGATCCGGAAAAGTGCGAAGCGGTCTTCCGGAAAGATCATGCGTCAACAATAACCCAAAGCGCGTTGATATTCATCCCGCTTCAGCGTCTAAACTTCGCCACCAGCTCCACATGCGGCGTGTGCCGGAACTGGTCGACCGGTACCACCGTTTCGAGCTTGTAGCCGCCGTCGATCAAGAGTCGCGCATCGCGCGCGAAGGTCGCGACGTTGCAGGACACGGCGACGACGACGGGCACCTTGCTCGCGGCAAGCTTCAGCGCCTGCGCCTGCGCGCCCTGGCGCGGCGGGTCGAACACCACGGCGTCCAAGTCGCGCAGCTCTTGCGGCACCAGCGGGCGGCGGAACAGGTCGCGTGGTTCGGCCTTGATCGGCTTCAGGCCGGGTGTGCGCGCCGCTTTGGCGAGCGCGGCGATGGCGCCGGGGTCGCTGTCATACGCGGTGACGCGCGCCTTCTCGGCAAGCCGTAGCGCGAATGGGCCGACGCCGCAGAAGAGGTCGAGAACCTCCTTGGCCTTGCCGACGCGCTCGGCAACGAGCGCCGCAAGCGTCTCTTCGCCCGCCACCGTGGCCTGCAGGAACGAGCCCGGCGGCAGCGTCACCTCCGCGCGGCCCATCCTCACCGTCGGCGGCAGGCGTTGCAGCACCAGCTCGCCATGCCGCGTCAGCCGGGCCAGGCGATGCAGTTCGGCGACGCGCGACAGCGCGGTGACCAGCGCCGTCGGCAACGGGCCGGAGCCGCGCACGTCGACGTCGAGGCCGTTGGCGGTGGCGGTGACCTGGATGTCGAGCGGCTTCGTCACCGGCATCTTGGACGTCAGCTGTTCGGCGAGGGCCCAGGCGGCCTCGAGCGCGCCCTCGAGCCCGGGATCGAGAATGGGACAGCGATGAATCGGAATGACGTCGTGCGAGCTCGTCGCGGAGAAGCCGACCTTGAGGATGTCGTGCGTGCCAAAGCGACCATGCAGCGTGATGCGCCGGCGCCCTGCGCCGTGCGCATCGACCAGCTCCGCCACCTCGCAATCGAGGCCGGCCTGCACCAGCGTCTCGACCACGATGCTGCGCTTCCAGGCCTGATAGGGCTTGGCGGCCCAGTGCTGGATCGCGCAGCCGCCACAGACGCCGAAATGTGGGCAGAACGGTTCGACGCGCTCGGGACTTGCGACGTGCACCGCCAGCAGCTTGCGGCGATCGGGATGGTGGCCCACGACGTGGTCGACCTCGACCGTCTCGCCGCCGAGCGTGTAGGGCACGTAGACGGCATCGCCCGTGGTGAGCGAGACGCCGTCGCCGCGATGGCCGACGTGATCGATCGTCAGCCGTTCAACCACGGCGCGCGCCCAGGAAGAATTCGACATTGCCGTCGCCACCCGTGATTGGTGACGGGAATATCTCGATGTCGGTGCAGCCGAGCGAGGCGGCGAACGCCGCGATGTCGTCGCAGATCTCCCGGTGCACGGCGGTGTCGCGGATGATGCCCTTCTTGTTGTGCTTCCGCTCGGCCTCGAATTGCGGCTTGATCAGCGCCAGCAGGCTCATCGGCGCGGCCGCGAGCGACAGCGCCACCGGCAGCACCGTCTTGAGCGAGATGAAGCTGACGTCGATGACGACGATGTCGGGCCGTGCCGGCAGGCGCTTGCCCTCGTAGCTGCGGATGTCGGTATCCTCCATCGACACGATCTTGGGATGATCGCGCAGCGAGGGATGCAACTGACTGGTGCCGACATCGATCGCGAACACCAGGCTCGCGCCGTTCGCGAGCAGCACCTCGGTAAAGCCGCCGGTGGAGGCGCCGACGTCGAGGCAGACATGGTCCTCGATCTCGATCGGGTAACGCTCCAGCGCCCCGGCAAGCTTGACGCCGCCGCGAGAGACGTAAGGATGCGCCGGCTCGGCCTGGATGATCGCGTCCTCGGCGATCGTCTCCGAGGGTTTTGCGACCTGCTTGTCGTCGGCCGTGACGAGGCCCGCCTCGATCGCCGCGCGCGCCCGCGCCCGGCTCTCGAACAGGCCACGCTCGACCAGCAATACATCCGCGCGCTTGCGGGCAGGGGGCATCGGATCTCCGAACGACGACTTAACGTTTGAGCATGATCTTATCGGAAAACCGCTGCACACTTTGCGCTTACGCGGCCCTCCGGGCCCGGATCATGCTCTATGTAGCAATCAATCGCGCGGCCGCCATGCGGACGCAAGTCTCGAACGCGGCGAGATCGTGCCAGACGTCGATCGGCATCGTGGCCGGCGTGACCAGCGCGCAGCCATGCAGCTCCAGCGCATGGATCATCATGAGGTTGTCGACCAGGCCGAAATCCTCGACCGTCAACCCCTGCGCGTCGACCAGCCGTCCGTCCTCGGACACGACGTCCATGAAGCGGCCGACGCGGTCGGCATAAACCGCGCCATCGTTGGAATAAGCGAGGCAGAATTTGCGGCGGCCGGCCATGTAGCCGAGCTCGTAGACGGTGCCGGGATCGGCGCCGGCGCCCCGGAACGGGGTGAGGTTGGCGATGATCGCATCGGCCGCGTCCATCATCGCCTCGTTGCCGCAAAAGATTTGCCGCGAGGCATCGGGCGCGGTGAGCTCGATCGCGTTGTCGAGGGGAAAAAGGCCGGTGAGCCCGTGCGAAGCGCAGATTTCAACCTTGCGCTGGCCGATCTCGACCGCATCCGGCAGGAAAACGTCGGGGCCTGCCAGATAGATTTTCATGGGTGCGGTCTGCCGATGCGAAGCGCGATGCGACACCTCCCCCATCGGGAGAGGCCGGCGCGAAGCGCCGGGTGAGGGGTTACCCCCTCTCGTGGGACCTCAACCCCTCACCCGGATTGCTTGCGCAATCCGACCTCTCCCGATTGGAGAGGTGGGGGGCAGCGTCTGTCGCGACGGCTCAGGCCAGCTTGACCGTCTCGGCCTTGACGTCCTTGCCGAGCGCTTCGAACACCTTGGCGACGATGCCCTTGGCGTCGAGACCGGCACGGCCGTACATCGCGGCCGGCGTGTCGTGGTCCTGGAAGACGTCGGGAAGCACCATCGAGCGGAACTTGACCATGCCGGTGTCGAGCACGCCCTGGTCGGTCAGGAACTGCGCCACATGCGAGCCGAAGCCGCCGACCGAGCCTTCCTCGATCGTGATCAGGATCTCGTGGTCGCGGGCGAGCTTGAGCACCAGTTCGGTGTCGAGCGGCTTCATGAAGCGCGCGTCCGCGATCGTGGTCGAGAGGCCATGGGCGGCGAGTTCGTCGGCCGCCTTCTCGCACTCGGCGAGGCGGGTGCCGAAGGAGAGCAGGGCGATCTTGCTGCCCTGGCGGATCATGCGGCCCTTGCCGATCTCGAGCGGAATGCCGACCTCGGGCATCTCGATGCCGCGGCCTTCGCCGCGCGGATAGCGCAGCGAGCTCGGACGATCGTCGATCGCGACCTGGGTCGCCACCATGTGCACGAGCTCGGCTTCGTCGGCCGCGGCCATGATCACCATGTTGGGCAGACAGCCGAGATAGGCGTTGTCGAACGAGCCGGCATGGGTCGCACCGTCGGCGCCGACGAGGCCGGCGCGGTCGATGGCGAAGCGGACCGGCAGGTTCTGGATCGCGACGTCATGCACGATCTGGTCGTAGCCGCGCTGCAGGAAGGTCGAGTAGATCGCGCAGAACGGCTTGTAACCTTCACTCGCAAGGCCGGCGGCGAAGGTCACCGCGTGCTGCTCGGCGATGCCGACGTCGAAGGTGCGGTCGGGGAAAGCCTTGTTGAAGATGTCGACGCCGGTGCCTGACGGCATGGCGGCGGTGATGGCGACGATCTTGTCGTCCTTCTGCGCTTCCTTGACGAGGCTCTGGCCGAACACGTTCTGATAGGCCGGGGCGTTCGGCTTGGCCTTGGCCTGGGTGCCGGTCGCGACGTCGAACTTGACGACGGCGTGGTACTTGTCGGCCGAGGCTTCCGCGGGGCCGTAGCCCTTGCCCTTCTGGGTCACGACGTGGACCAGGATCGGGCCGGTCTCCATGTCGCGCACGTTCTTCAGCACGGGCAGGAGATGGTCGAGATTGTGGCCGTCGATCGGGCCGACATAGTAGAAGCCGAGCTCCTCGAACAGCGTGCCGCCGTCCATCATGAAGCCGCGGGAATATTCCTCGACGCGGTTGGCGCGGCTGGCGATGATCTTGGGCAGGCGCTTGTTGATCTGCTTGGCCGCATCGCGCAGCGTGCGATAGGTCTTGCCGGAATAGAGGCGCGACAGATAGGCGCTCATGGCGCCGACGGGCGGGGCGATCGACATGTCGTTGTCGTTGAGGATGACGATCAGGCGCGAGTTCATCGCACCCGCGTTGTTCATGGCCTCATAGGCCATGCCCGCCGACATCGCGCCGTCACCGATCACGGCGATAACGTTGTTCTTGCCGCCGGAGAGGTCGCGCGCGACGGCCATGCCGAGACCGGCCGAGATCGAAGTCGAGGAATGCGCCGCGCCGAACGGATCGTAATCGCTCTCGCTGCGCTTGGTGAAACCGGACAGGCCGCCGCCGGTGCGCAAGGTGCGGATGCGGTCGCGCCGGCCGGTGAGGATCTTGTGGGGATAGGCCTGATGGCCGACGTCCCAGATCAGCCGGTCGCGCGGCGTGTCGAAGACGTAATGGATCGCGGTGGTGAGCTCGACCACGCCGAGACCCGCGCCGAAGTGACCGCCGGTGACCGAGACGGCATCGATGGTCTCCTGCCGCAGCTCGTCGGCCACCTGGCGAACCTGCTCGATCTTGAGCTTGCGCAGGTCTTCCGGCGTCCGGATGGTGTCGAGGAGCGGCGTTTTACTGTATGCGTTCACGGCGATTTCCAATTTGTCAGCGCCGGAAGGTCATTCCGGTGCAAGATGGGTTTGCACAATTTCGGCGCAGCGCGAGTCCTCAAACCGTCGGAGCCACCTGCATGGGGCAAGGCCCCGTCTTCAAGCTTAGGTAAGCTTAAGTGCGCTCCGGTTCAGTCTCTGTGATCCCTGTCACTTAGATCGGCTTCGCCCGTCCCAGCCAATTCATCAGCAGTTTGAAGCGCTTGTCGTTGGTAATCTGTGCCCACGCAAGGCTTGCAAAAAGCCACACTCCGCGCAGCTTTACACCAAAGCTGAGGCCAAAGCCAACCCGCTGGGCCGATTGGGGGTTATGCAGTGCAACCGGTGGGCCAGAGTGGTTAACTGCGGCCCGCGACGAGGGGTTCCAGGCTGGCCAAGTCTCTGAGCGAGCTTTTTCGCCAGAATCAGAGCTTTCTTATCCTCGTACTTCCCGGTTCCAAGACGGGGTTCAGCGTGCTTCCGACATATGGAACCGTAATGTCGCACGGGACGGCGCCGTGCGATCATGAAAAAGGCAGCCGACTGTGACCCTCGTGCACTACAACGGGGATCAAGTTCGGTCAGGCCAGATGTGGGAACCCTTAGCTACTGAACGTCGAGCGGCGCGGTGCCGGTAGCCTGGCCGCTGGCATCGGTGGTGATCTTGTCGACGCGGGCCTCTGCCTGGCGCAGCAAATCCTCGCAGCGGCGCTTCAAGGCTTCTCCGCGCTCATAGATCGTCACGGATTCCTCGAGCGGCACCTTGCCGTCTTCGAGCCGCTTCACGATCGTCTCGAGTTCCTCGATCGCGCGCTCGAAAGTGAGCCTGGAGACGTCGATTTGAGTATTTTCGGCCATATCCGTTTCCGATTGCCCGGTTCGCTTAGCCCTCAGTGAAGGCGGGTTTTGCGGGCTTAATGTGGCGGGCGTGGTCAGGCGCCCATCAAGGCGCCGACATGCGCCGTAACAGATTCTTTCAGTCCTTGCAGGTCGTAGCCGCCCTCGAGCACCGAAACCACGCGCCCTCCGGCGCTCTTGTCGGCGAGGTCCATCAGCTTGCGCGTCACCCAGGCGTAGTCCTCCGCGCGCAAATTCAGCGAGGCCAGCGGGTCGCGGTAATGCGCATCGAAGCCGGCGGAGATGATGAGCAGCTCGGGGCTGAATTTTTCCAGCTGCGGCAGGATCAGATTTTCGAACGCGCTGCGGAATTCCGGCCCGCCGTCCTCGGAGGCGAGCGGCGCGTTGACGATGGTGTCGTGATCGCCGCGTTCGCTCTTGGCGCCGGTGCCCGGAAACAGCGGCATCTGGTGTGTCGAGCAATACATCACGGTGGGGTCCGACCAGAAGATGTCCTGCGTGCCGTTGCCGTGATGCACGTCGAAATCGACGATGGCGGCGCGCTTGATGCCGTATTTGCGCTGGGCGTGGCGCGCGGCGATCGCGACATTGTCGAAAAAGCAGAAGCCCATCGGCTTGCCGATCTCGGCGTGATGTCCGGGAGGGCGCACGGCGACGAAGGCGTTGCGATGCTCGCCGGCCATCACCGCTTCGGTGGCGGCCACCGCGCCGCCGACGCCGCGCATCACCGCTTCCCAGGTGCCGGGGGACATCGAGGTGTCGCCGTCGATATAGACCTGGCCGCTGGTCGGCGCGATGTGGCGCAGCTCGGTGACGTAATGCTCGTTGTGGCACAGCGTGACGAGATCGAGATCGCCTTCCGGCGCCTGGTCGCGCACCAGAAACTGGAAACGCTCATGCGACAGCGCTTCCTCCACTGCGCGCAGGCGATCCGGCCTTTCAGGATGTCCCGGCGGCGTGACGTGGTCGAGGCAGGCCTTGTGGGAGAGAAGAAGCGTGCTCATCAGGTCGGCCTCGCGGGAAAAACGGCGCTTGACGTCGCTTGGCGCATCCGGCGCCAAAACGCAATGCAAAACCCAATCTAGGCATTTGGGCGGCAATGGCAAAGGGTCGGCCCGCGCCGGCCGGTTTGATCCGGATCAATTCACCCGCAGGATGCGGGTCGGCGGCAGCGGACCGATCGGCCCATGCGCCCGGAAGAACGCGAACAGCGCGTCCGCATCATAGCCGCCATATTGCAGCGCCGTGCCCTGCTTGGCGACGGTAAAACCGTCGCCGCCGACGGCGAGGTAATCGTTGACGGTGACGCGATATCCGCTCCCGGCTTCGACCGGCCTGCCGTTGAGCGTCATCTTGTCGAGGCTCACGCGCTCGCCGAATGGCTTCGCCGCATCCCAGGCATAGCTGAATCCATTCGACACCTGGAGGATTCGGGGCCGCTTCGGGTCCAGCCATTGCTGTTCCAGCAGGTCCTTGAGCTGGCTGCCGGTCAGCGTCAGGGTGACGAGGCGGTTGCGGAACGGCTGGCTCGCGAAGACGTCACCGAACGTGATCGCGCCGTTCTCCTTCGGCACGATGTCGGTGCGGATGCCGCCGGGATTGGTGAGTGCGATGACGGCGGAGCCGTCCTTGGCGTCGCGGGTCGCGAATAATTGCGCATCTGCGATGACGTCGCCGAGCGGGCTTTCGCCGGCCTCGTTGGGACTACGCGACAGCGTTTGCGTCACCGATCCCGCCGGCCGGTTGGCGATCGGCGCCGACAGTCTGTCGTAAGCCTCGATCAGTGCCGTTTGCTCGGGATCCTTCGCCAGCGAGGTATTGGCGACGATGACGTTCTCGGCCTTGGCGCCGACGATGTCGCGGCTTGCCGGATCGAGCTTGAGGTCGATCGCGGTGACCAGCGTGCCGTATTTGTCGCCGCTGGTGACGAGCCGTCCGTCGATGTCGCAGACATAGGCGCGATGGGTATGGCCGCTGACGACGACGTCGACCGCACGGTCGAACTTTTTCACGATATCGACGATCGGTCCCGTGATTGCAGGACATTCGTTGTAGTCGCCCGAGGGCTCGCCGCCCTGGTGGATCAACACCACGATCGCCTCGACCCCGCGCGCCCTCAGCTGCGGCACCAGCGCGTTGACGGTCTCAGCCTCGTCGCGGAATTCGAGCCCGGTAATGCCTGATGGCGAGACGATGCCGGCAGTCTCCTTCAACGTCAGGCCGATGAAGCCGACGGGGATGCCGTCGAACTCCCTGATCTCATAAGGCGGCAGCACGCTCTTGCCCGTCGCGGTCTCCAAGGTGGATGCGGCGAGATATTTGAATTTGGCGCCGGTGAAGGTATGCGGTCCCTGGCAGCCGTCGAGCGGATGGCAGCCGCCGTTCTGCATCCGCAGGAGCTCGGTCTTGCCTTCGTCGAATTCGTGATTGCCGACCGAGCTGATCGCAAGCCCCATCATCGAGAGCGACTCGATCGAAGGTTCGTCGTGAAACATCGCCGACAGGAACGGGCTCGCGCCGATCAGATCGCCGGCGGCGACGAAGATCGTGTTCCTGTGTCCCTCGCGCAGCTGCTTCACCAGCGTCGCCATATATTCGGCGCCGCCGGCGGCGACCATGACCTTCTTGGCTTTGTCCTCGGGATCTCCGATACGGATTCCGCCCGGCGGCGGACGCAAATTGCCGTGGAAATCGTTGATTGCGAGGATGCGCAGCTCGACCGGCGCGGCGGTCTGGGCCGAGGCGGGCAGGGCAAAGATCAGCGCGAAGACGGCAAGGGCGGATCGGTATCGCATGGAGAGAGAGTAGCCACTCCGCGCGAAGATTTCACGAAGCATTGTCGTGAACGCCTGACGCTTCCTTCCTTCGCCCTGTGGGAGAAGGTGGCGCGAAGCGCCGGATGAGGGGTTGTTTCCGCGAATTGCGACGGGGATGTCGTAGGGTGGGCAAAGCGAAGCGTGCCCACCTTCTATCGCAATTTGGTAGGTGGTGGGCACGGCGCAAGTGCGCCTTTGCCCACCCTACGATGCCCGGTCTTGCGGATAGAGACCACTCACCTTTTCTTCCTGTTCGCAAACGCATTGAACGCCGCCACCGCTTCGTCCGACTTCAGCCGCTCGCCGAACAGATGGCCTTCCTGGTCGATGCGGCGGGTGAGTTCTTCCGGCGGGGTGCGCAGCAGTTTGCGCGAGGTTGCAACGGCCTCGGCCGGTAGCCGGCAGATCTCGCGTGCCACTTTGCGCGCCTCGACCTCGGTGTGTCCCGGTGAGACCACGGTGTTGACGAAGCCCGCGGCGTGCGCCTCGGCGGCGGTGAAGGTTCGCCCCATGATCAGCATTGCGAAGGCGCGCTGGTAGCCCATCGTATTGGGCATCAAGAGGCTCGCGGCGCCGACCGGAACGAGGCCGAGATGGATGTAAGGCGCCGAGAAGGTCGCAGCGTTCGAGGCGAGCACATAGTCGCAGTGGAACAGCATCACCGTGCCCATGCCGATCGAGGCGCCGTCCACGGCCGCGATGATCGGCTTGGCATTGAGGGCCAGCGAATAGAGAAATTTGGCCCCTTCCGACAGCGTCTCGGGGCGCGAGGTGTCGGCATTCAGGAAATCGTCGATGTCGTCGCCGGCGGTGAACACGCCGGAGCCGCCGGTAATGATCATGCAGCGGATGTCGGGGTTGTTCTGCGCGGTGTCGATCGCACGGCTCATCTCCCGATACATGTCCTGCGTGATCGCGTTCTTCTTGCCCGGTCGGCGCAGGGTGATTACGCGCGTTCCACGCTCTTCGGTGACGACGATATTGCCGTTCGGCATGCGAGCTCCCTGCGATCGCCGCGGCGCTTGCCTCTGGCGTGTCTCACGAAGCGCCAGCCTACATCATCTTGCAGCCCTGCCAATGCGCCGGTTCGGCTTTTCGATGCCGATCCTGTGACGGCCGGCCGTATCGCTCGTCACGTGCTATTGCGCATTGCAACAAATGGCTACAATGTTTCATTTGAAAAACCGGGGGTTGTGGGGCACGATCGGGCTCGGCGCCATTTGCTTTCAGCGATTGCTCCATTGATATGATTGCCGCAACGCGCATTGACGAATCCTCGCTGCACTATCGCGGCTGGCGCGTCGTGCTGGCCTGTTTCATAATGGCCTTCTTCATGTTCGGCTTCGGCCTCTATGGCCAGGGCGTCTATCTGGCCGAGCTGCAGCGCGTCCATGGCTGGCCGGGCACGCTGGTCTCCGCGGCCAGCACGTTCTCATTCCTTCTCACCTCCGTCCTCGTCATCTTCACCGACGTCCTGCTCGCCCGCATCGGGCTGCGCGCACTGATCCTCTGCGGCCTTTCTGCACTCGGCACTTCGACCGTGCTGCTGGCGCTGATGCAGACGCCCTGGCAGCTTTATCTCGCTTATGCGCTGATGTCGGTCGGCTGGACCGGCATGGGCACCGTGGTTATCGCAACCGTGCTGAACTCCTGGTTCGAGCAGCGCCGTGGCCTCGCGCTCAGCCTCGCCTTCAACGGTGCGACCTGCGGTGGCATCATCCTGGTCCCGCTGCTGCTGTCGCTCACCGGCAGCATCGGTTTCCGGTCCGCGATGCTGGCTGCCACGCTCGCCATGATGGTGCTGGTGCTGCCTGTGGTCGTGACGTTCATCGGCTGGCCCGCGGGGACGTTGCCTTCTTCGGGCGGACGTGCCCCCGGCGCGGCTGCGCCGGTTCACTCGCGCAAGGCGCTGCTCGCCAATGCGGCATTCTGGACCATGGTGTTGCCGATCGCGATCGCGCTGCTGGCGCAGATGGGCTTCATTATCCACCAGGTGGCGTTTCTCGAGCCGCTGATCGGGCGCGCGAGTGCCGGCCTTGCCGTGACCCTCATGGCAGCGATGGCGATCGTCGGCCGCCTGTCGCTCGGCCTGTTCGTCGACCGGCTCGATCCCAGGCTCGCCTGCGCGGCGTCGATGACGAGCCAGGCTGCCGCGCTGTTCGTGGCCCTGCAAAGCACGAGCCCGACCGTGCTGCTGGCCTGCTGTGCTGTCTACGGCTTCTCGATCGGCAACATGATCACGTTTCCGCCTCTGATCATCCAGCGCGAGATCGGCTCTTCCGCCTTTGCTGCCGCGATGGGCCTGGGCACCTCGATCAGCGGCATCGTCAGCGCCTTCGGCCCCGGCATCGTCGGCCTGGTGCGCAGCTTCACCGGCAACTACACGACGGCGTTCGCGCTGTGCGTGGTGCTCGATCTCGTCGCCGCGGGCGTGGTGCTGTGGCGGCCGGGGAGAAGGGCGGAGATTGCGGCTTCGTAGCTGGGCTGAGCGAAGTGCCAACGCGGGAGCCGCAGTGTAGTTGGTGTGTCCCACACACTCGGTGTCATCGTCCGCGAAGGCGGACGATCCAGTACTCCGAGACGTTCAAAGTGATCGCGAAGCCGCGGCGTACTGGATTCCCCGCCTTTGCGGGGAATGACAGTGGAGAGCGGGCGCGCAGGGGTGATGACGGACCGGCCGTGTCCCTATCCCAACAGCACCGCGTCCGCCGCCGCAACCGACTCCGCGCTCTCGGTCACCGTGCGTTCGAGCGCTCCTGCCTGCACCGTGATGTTCTCGGCGAAGAAGCGCGCGAGCGAGACGTAGCGCGCGGCATCCGTCGCGCCCTCGGCCTTGGCGGCGAGCGCCTCGGAGGCCAGCATGCAGCCGCCGAGCGTTGCGCCGAATTGCTGGAGATACGGCGTCGCGCCGGCGAGCGCCTCGTTCGGTGCGGAAGCAACGCGCTCGAGCAGCCATTTGCTGGTGCGCGTCAACGCTTCCAGCGCCTCGCGCAGCTTCGTGCCCGTGGTGCCGAAGGCGGGATCGTTGGAGGCTTCCACCTGCTTGACGGTCGCCGAGAGCTCGTCGAGCAGTGTCCACACCGACGCGCCGCCATTGGCAGCTAACTTGCGCGTGACGAGATCGATCGCCTGGATGCCGTTGGTGCCTTCGTAGATCGCGGTGATGCGGGCATCGCGATAATGCTGCGCGGCGCCGGTCTCCTCGATGAAGCCCATGCCGCCATGCACCTGCACGCCGAGATAGGCGACCTCGTTGCCGATGTCGGTGGAATAGCCCTTTGCGATCGGCGTCAGCAGCGCCGCGCGCGCGGCCGCGTCGTTCCGCACCTTGGCGTCCTTGGCGCGGGTGGAGACGTCGATCGCGACCGCGGTCGCATAGCAGATGGTGCGCGCCGCTGCGGTCTGCGCCCGCATCCGCATCAGCATGCGCTTGACGTCGGGATGGACGAAGATCGCATCCGAGCCGTCGCCCTTCTTGCCCACGGCGCGGCCCTGCTTGCGCTCCTGGGCGTAGGACAGCGCCTGCTGATAGGCGCGATCGGCGACGCCGACGCCTTCCAGGCCGACGCCGAGGCGGGCCTGGTTCATCATCGTGAACATGCAGCGCATACCCTGGTTCTCTTCGCCGATCAAAAAGCCGATGGCGCCGCCATGATCGCCCATGGTCATGGTGCAGGTCGGCGAAGCATGCATGCCGAGCTTGTGCTCGACGCCGCTGGCATAGATGTCGTTGCGCTGGCCCAGCGAGCCGTCTGCATTGACCATGAATTTCGGCACGAGGAACAGCGAGATCCCCTTGGTGCCGACGGGCGCGTCCGGCAGGCGCGCCAGCACGAAGTGCACGATGTTGTCGGTCATGTCGTGCTCGCCATAGGTGATGAAGATCTTCGTCCCCTTGATGCGATAGGTGCCGTCGGCCTGCTTCTCGGCGCGGGTGCGCAGCGCGCCGACATCGGAGCCGGCCTGCGGCTCGGTGAGCTGCATCGTGCCGGTCCATTCGCCGGAGACGAGCTTTTCGAGATAGATTGTCTTCAGCTCGTCGCTGCCATGCGCTTCCAGCGCTTCCATCGCGGAGGCCGTCAGCAGCGGGCAGAGACCGAAGGCGAGATTGGCGGCGCTCCAGATCTCGGTGCAGGCCGCGTTGATCGCGAGCGGCAGGCCCTGGCCGCCGAAATCTTCCGGACCGGACACCGCGTTCCAGCCGCCGTCGGTCCAGCGCTTGTAGGCGTCGGGCCAGCCCGGCGCGGTCGTGACCTTGCCGTCCTCGAGCTTGATGCCGTGCTCGTCGCCGACCTTGTTGAGCGGCGCCAGCACGTCGGTTGCGAATTTCCCGGCTTCCTCCAGCACGGCCGCGGCAATGTCCGCGTCGAAATCGCCGTAATGGCCGGCTTCCACTGCGGCCTTGAGGCCGGCGCCATGGTTGAGCGACAGCAGCATGTCAGAAATCGGCGCGCGGTAGGTCATGGCTCACTCCCGTGGACATCATTGGCGCCGTATTCCCACGAAACGGGGGCGGTCTCAATGGCCGGTGGATGGGGATGACGCAGCTCCGGGGCGGAGTTACCGGGTCCTATAATAAAGTGAGGCGGGCGGATGGTCCGCCCCGTGTGGTATTTTGCCTCTCCAGGCGGTTGAAATGCCGCGCCGCTCCCTATAGACCGGCAGCGACCGAAGGGAATCCGCGGCAGCTCGATCTGCCGCCGTTCGCCCGGTCTTCAGTTGGGGCGTAGCCAAGCGGTAAGGCAGCGGATTTTGATTCCGCCATTCGGAGGTTCGATCCCTCCCGCCCCAGCCAGATTGCCCGGGCAGCCTGAAATCACTCACGAAACCGGCCTGGCTGGGGAGCTGCTGCACAGCTCTGCGACACATTGCTGCTGCACAGGGTGTGTTTTGCAATGGCCGTCCACATCTTTCGCCGTGATGCCGTGTATTACTGGCGGCGCCGACGGCCCCGCGCGCTTGCCAATATCCTGGATCGCCAGCATGTTTTTCTGAGCCTCCGAACGACCAGCCCTGTCGTGGCGCGTCGGATGGGGGCTCAGCTTGACCTGATCCTGGAAGATGCCGCGATGCTTGCCGAGAGTGCCGACCTGAACCTGTCACGGTCCCAAATTGAGACAATGCTCCGCGGCGTCGTCGATCAACATCTGACGAAGCTCGATCGGGTCGCGCACGCCGCCAAGCGCTCGGCCGGTTTTGACTTCGAGCGTGAACGGATGGCCGACAAGCGGGCCTTCTGGAGCTATTCCCTGCTCGATGCTCAGGGCGTAGCCGCCGTCGTACGCCCGGAGGATCGCATCCGGATGGCTGCCGACGGACTGTCCGAATCCGATATCGAGGCCGTACAACATCATCTGATGACGCTCCGCTTCCAGGATATCGTCCCGACCAATCAGCATATCCTTCGGCGCATGGTCGACGCCGTCGGTGCCAGCCCGACGGCAATGAACATCGACGTCGCGCAGGGGACGTACTTCCGCGGAATGAAGCTTGCGCTGGCCAAGGTCGATCGCCGCTACGGAGGCAGCCGCGTCGAGGATCACGGCTTTGTGGATCGCATGCTCCTCGCCAAGAGCGATCCACCGAAGCCGATTTTGGGGCCGGAGGCCGCCAGCCGGGTCCGGCAAAGCGATCCACCGGCAACTGAGGATCGTTCCGCGCACTCCGTGCCCATGGCGCGTTTCTCAGAGTTCACAGAGCAACTCATCCTGCAGCACGCCAGAGACGGTCATTGGGACGAGAAGACCCAGCGGCAGGCGAGAAGCATTTCAAACTTGCTCGTCAAGTTCATGCTCCAGGACCAGCACGTCGAGAGCATCGAGACCCTGCGCCAACATCACATGGGGAAGTTCGTCGACTTCCTCCGATCAGACATTTACCAGAACTACGGCAAATCTCCGAAGGATGAAGGCCGGAGCATCGCCGAACTCCGCGCCATCGCCCGGGAGCGCCCCGCGAGCAAACGCGGGATCGCCGGCGACACGCTCAATCGTCACCTCACGTTCCTTGCTCAAATCTTCCGGCACGCAGTTGCGCGCGGCGTTGGCACCCTCGCGGAGATCGACCTCCTCGCACTTCGCTCGAAAGGCAAGAAGAAGCGTGCGCGCGACGAGAGGCCCAAGCTGCCGTTCGAGCAGGCTGCAGCCATCTTCCGGACGCCTCCCTTCAACAATTGCGCCGCTTGGGATCGCTTGAACGAACCGGGACCGGATGGTCTGCGCCAGCTTTTTCACTGCGCGCTCTATTTCGTCCCGATCCTCATTTACTACACCGGCTGCCGTCGCGAAGAGCTGTGCGGGCTGATGGTGGATGACGTCATCCTCGACAATGGCGCAATTCCTTACCTCCACATTGCCAAGAACGAGCGGAGGCGGGTCAAGAACCCTCAGTCGCAGCGAAATATCCCGTTGCATAGTGAGGTGCTGCGGCTGAATTTCGTCGCCTATGTCAAGGCTATCAAAGCGCTCGGCTACAAGCTGCTCTTCCCCGATCTTTACTCCCCCTCCAGCCGATCCCCGCTGGGCGACCGCTTCTACAAGGAGTTCAAACCAATTCTGGTGTCCGTCGGAGTGACCGAGAAGGGACTGGGCTCTCACGCGGTCCGTCACCTGTTCGGTGCCCAGCTCAAAAAGAAGCTGGTGACGGAAGAGGATCGCGCCGATCTGCTTGGTCATGGCGGCGATAGCGAGACCAGCGAGCGCTATTGCGAACCGCATGAAATCGCGACCCTCTTGAAGTTCGTGGAGAAGCTGCCGGTGGTGACCTTCGACTTGGAGCCCCAGGAAGTGCAGCTGCTACCGTGGGTGCTGAAGAAGGAAGTTGCGCCGTTTTCTCAGCCGTCGCGGTCGAAGCGTAGGGATTCATAAGAGGGGCGCCGGATAGCACTAGCCCGCGACTGATAGAGTATCGAACAAATGCTCATCAGTCTCGAGGCAAAGGGCTGGTCGGGCCAACAAGTCCCGTCGCATCGTGACGGCTATCTGCGGGCCCGCAGGCGTACCGCCGTGCGTATATCCTGCATATCAACGCGGCCCGCGAGCAGTGTCTGACGAAAGGTCTGGAAAATCGGCGCACTGTGTTCTTCGTCTTCGATGGTGAGGATCAACGAAAACGGGATACCCTCGGCTGGAAAGGTCGCTTCCGCCCGTACCACGCTTTCCACTTCAAGCCGCCATTCCGCCGAATTGCCAACCCCGCCGCTGAAATCCGCCGCGTAGCGCTTGGTCGGCCACCACTTCAGGCCATGATCGATGAGGCTGCGCTCGGGGATGGTCAGCTTGCCGGTGCGCGGCAGGAAAGCTTGAGAAATTTGGTCGTGATAGCTCGGCTTGCCGTCGCTCCGATCGACCGGCTGGCGCTGCCGAAGATGGGCGCTGAGATTCACCCGCACGAATTCGGACCCGAAGGCCTGGTTGATCGGCGCATCATAGACGAGCGTCATTTTGACGAGGCCCCGGCAGGCGCGCGTGGCGGCATCCACCAGCGCCGCAGGCCACTGGAAATCAAACCTGAGGATCGCGGGTTTCTGCTCGCCGGCGGTGAGTCGGCTTTCGAAGACCATGGTGATGGCATGGTCTTCCGTTTCCAGCATGGCAGTCGCCGAGGAAGGCCGGCCAAACCCGACGAACTGCCGGGCGACATCCCGCAGGCGGGGCGAGGCGAGCGGCGCGGGAAGCGTCGCGTTATGGATAAGAAAGGCCCGCAAGGTGCGGGGCGCCAGCCGTTCCCCGGTCGAAACGTCGAGCGCTGCAAGCGTCTTCGCAGCAAGCGGGGCCGCAAAGCTGGTGCCGCAGGTTTGCGCCTGATTGCCTTGCGGGTCGCACGAAATCAGATGCGTCGTGCCCGGTTGCGATGCGTCGCCTGTCCCGCCGAAATGCGCGACATCGGGTTTGACGCCAACCCGCAGACCGGGTCCGCGACGGGTGTAGGTGGTCGGCGCTTCCACGATCTGATTGGAGCCCGGAGGGTTGAGGGCGCCCACCGCAATCGTGCGCACGCTCTCGGACGGCATGAAGATCGTGTCGGGATTAGTTCTGGCCGCCAACGCCGCCAGCACCTGGTTTAACTTCGCAGGCCAGGGGCCGCGCCATTCGGCGCCCGACAGATTGCCGGCGGAGTTGACGATGAGAATGCCGAGCCGGTCCTGAATATCGTCGAGCCGCGCCGCATAGAGGCTGTAGGTATCGGCATCGACCGGCGCCACGACATTCAACGACATATTGAAAACCCGGACGCCGTGGCTGTCCCGGGCCTCAGTGAGCGCCGCTTCCAGCTCCTCCAGAAACGCTTCAAAGCCGCGCTGGCCATAGACGACGCCGAACGGTGCGCGCGGCATCAGCGGCACATCGACGATGTCGCAGCCGTCGGCCTCGACGGCCAGTTGCTGCGAATTCGCCGCCTGAGCGCCGATCAGCACGCCCGCAACAAGCGTGCCGTGGCCGGGATCGCAATCAGCTTCGTCGAGGAAATCATGACGATCCAACACCCACGCTCTTAGCGGACCGTCGATGCCGGTATCGATCACACCGACGCGCGGATAGCGGCCGTCGGCGACGCGTCGAATCGTCGGGAAGGGCAACGGACCTGCGGCGGCCTGCGCGTCGGTCGGCTGGATAAGGATCGGAAACCTGATGCGGCGGACCAGCGGATGGTCGGCCAGCCGCTGAAGGATATGTTCGTGACGGTTCACGTCGCGATCAAGGTGGGCCGACGTGATCACGCGTTCCTCTTCGCCGCGAACGATCCGACGGTCCTCGATCCGCGCCGGTTCGGACGCGTCGGTCAGGAGCATTTCAATCGTGGGCATGCCGCCGGGACTCGGCAGCAAGGTCGCAAGCAGACCGCGCCCGCCTTCGCGGAAAATAGTTTGCAGCGTCGCCAGCGAGCGCTGAAAACCCAAGGCGTCATGGTCGCCGCCATCGATCAAAGGCTGCGTCTCGAACAGTTCGACGATGTAGCCGCTTGCCGCGCGCGGATCTGAAAGCGCCGCCACGGCGGCATCCGCAGCGAAGGAGCGCTTGAGGTTAGACGGCGCCAGTTCAATGGTTTCGATGGCTCCGACCTCACAGCGATTGCGGCTGACGTAGTGGTAAGGACGCCCGGTTTCCCTAGAGATGCGCGTCTCGCCCTGGTCTTCCGCGAGAACGATGTGGCGCCGCAACCTCGCAAAATGAATCAGCGGCGCCCGGAAATAAAGTTCACCCGGCGCGCCGGCGCCGATGCAGGGAAACTGATCGGCCAGGAAGATCGCGCGATTGGGCCGGTATGATTTCGCGATCGCTTCGATGCGCATCCGGACCCGCAGATAGCACAGTGGCCCATACGGCCACCGGTCAACGTCGTTCTCGATCCTTTGCAGAGCGGCAAGGAGGCCGTCGCGATGCTTGACGAAAGCCGCATCGCGACCTTCGAAAAAATCCTTGTCATTGCCGCCGCGCTTCGGGTCGGGCGCCCGCAGAAACCTATCGTCATTGAGCACGATCTGGACGGGGTTATTAGGCATTGGCTACGCCCTCCCTCGGGGCTTCGCGCGCCGCATAATCCTGCGCGTAACGCGAAATCGTGCTTTGACTGACGCCTAGCATTTTCGCGACGCTTGCCTGCCGGATCGGCATGCCGGAATGGAGCAGCGCCCCGACAAAAGTCGCTTCGTCATTCACGAACATCGACGCCGCTGAGGTTTGGTTCTCGTCGATCGAAAGCCTTGGCACCAGAGCCTTCGCCGCCGCCAGAATCGCCGTCCCCGACACGTCTGAGCGACTGAGCGCCAAAATGCGTTTCAAAGCATCGGCAAAATTCTTGAGGAACGACCCCGACCGCGCGCCGACGATAAAAACAAGCGTTCGCACAACGTCCTCGTCAACGTCCAGCGGACGGAGGAACGCGTTCAGCATGGCGAAACGCGTGCGTTCGTCGGGTAGATCGATGCGGATATGATTTTCAAAGCGCCGCCACACGGCGGGGTCGAGCAGCGCATCGTGGTTGGTGATCGCGACCGTCAGCCCGGTTCCCGCCCGCGCGTCCAGGTTCTGAAGCAGCGTGTTGACCACGCGCTTGATTTCTCCCACTTCGTGGGGATCGTCGCGCATTTTGGCCAACGCGTCGAATTCGTCGAGCACCAGCATGCAGCGATAGCGATTGGCGAAAGTGAACAGGTTCGCGATGTTGCGCGCCGTCGTACCGAGGAACGAACTGACGAGGCCATCGATCCGGGCGTTGATGACGGGAAGGCGAAGCTGCGCCGCCAGCCAGAAAGCCGTCAGCGTCTTGCCCGTGCCTGGCGGACCATAGATCAGGCAAGATCGCGACGGCTCGACGCCCATCTCCCGCAGGGTTGTGACCTGCTTCCATTCGCCGAGCATCGCATCCAGCGCCATCGTCAGCGTCTCGCTGTAAATCGGCGCGGGACGCCCGGCGCCCGGATCGAGGATGACTTCGGCCAGCGGCACGCTGGTTTCGCGATCGGCCGGCGGATGGATATTGGCCGTGAGTTCGTCGCCCGTGACTAACAGGCGCGACACCTCCACGGCGCTCGGGGTGAGGCTATGCTCACTCGACACGCCTGCAAGCAGCCGATCCAAAGCCGCCGCGGCTTTTTCGTCGCCCCCGGTTCTTAGCCGGTCGCGAAGGCGTTCAACCTGCTTGCGAAAACGCGGATCGGTCCCTTCGAGGCCGATACGGCAAAGGGTCTGTATGACGGAGAAGTGCTCCATGGGCGCCTAACGAATCGCTCTACAATGGTGAAATATTCACCATTCTGAACCATTATGCACGATGGCAGGCCATTTATGCAATAGCAAAGGCGTTTGATCCGGACGGTGGGATTGGCCGCATACGGGTGGAACCCCTGCTGTGTTCCAGGGCAAAGGTTACGATTTCGTCGCTCGGGCTGCGCAGGATGTGTTTGGCTTCCGCCAGAAGGCCGCACAGTTCGGGCCGGGGCAGGCGCATCAGTTCGTTTCAGCGTCAGCACTCGCATTGTTTCCTCCATCGCTTTCCAGCCGCGCTGATCGCGGCCTTCTGGCGGAGGCCATTGCGACGAAGGAGGCGGGCGCATCGTCTGCGACCTGAACGAAGAGGAGGAGTGCCCCGCGCTTGCAGCCATGCAGCCGACGAACGGTGCGACAAGCCTCAAGAAGGACGGGGTAGGCGCCGGTTGGATAGGGGAAGAAGCATCATCGGCCAGTGGATGGCTACTCTGCTGCCTCGCCCTTCATCTCGATCATCAGCACATCAAGGCTCTCGATTTCTTGCATTGCCCGGCCGGCAATGCCCTGGAGGTCACCATAGAGGCCGGCGGTCGAATCGAGGACGCCGCGCAGCTGCTCCTCACGCTTAGCCCAGAGCCGCATCATCGTCTTGCGCTCGCGATCGAGGTCTTCCTGCATGTCCGTGAATCTCTCCACGATCGCGTCGATGCGGTGGCGGAAGCGGGGGCCTGTCAAATACGCGTACATCATCTCCATCTTGCTCTGCTGACCTTCCTGAGCCTGCCGACTGCCGGCGAGGTCGATGAGCCAGTGCCGGAGCACGATCGCCAAGGGAACGGCGAACCGGGGCTCCGCCACCCAGACGTTATCGACAAGGCCGAAGGTCTCAATATCCTTCGGAAGAGCGCTGGAGATGATGAGGGCCACTTCGGCTTTGGCCGCGCGCTGGTCGTTCCGGAGTTTGGTCAGCCAGTCGTCACTCCAACGTTTTGTGCGCTTCGACTCCCATAGGATCGTGCCGCAGGTTTGGCCGCCTGGACCGAACACGCGGTGCAGGACATCACCACCGAAGTCGCCTTTCGGTACGGGCTCAATCTGATCCCGTGGAAAATGATTGCGAAGCAGCGATTCCAATTCGAGCTCTAGGGCCTCCCCCTGCAACTGCTGGGAGCCTTGCTCGGCCCTGCGCCGGAGCTCTTCGATCTGCCGGTTCATGCCGGCGATCTGGGCCTCTTTTTCTGCGACCTTCGCCTTGAACGCGTCCTCGGCATCGAGCTTCGCCTTGTCGCGCACAGCAGCAAGTGCCTGCTGGACCTTCGTCTCGATCGTAAGCTCCACTTCCCGCCGGGCATCCTCGAGCTCGCGTTCCTTCCGGAGCATGTCCGCCTGGATCTTCTGCGCCGCCGCCAGCTTCTCGCTATTGGTCGCGAGCATTTGCTGCAAATCGGCCAACTGCTGGTCGCGTGCGCTAAGTTCATCCGCGATTGCGAGACGCGCTCTCTTGGCTTCCGCTTCGGCGATGCTGGAACGTTCCGCCTTCAGCTTCACCGCGACCTGCTCGTCGACGGACTCTCGAGCTTTTGCGATTTGCTCTTGCGCCTCTTTGAGCAGCGCTTCACGCCGACCAAATTCCGCTTCCTTGGCGGCGAGCTGGTGATCGAACCTACGACGCGTCTCGGCGATCAGCGGTGCTGCGAGTGATTCGGTGAGCTTGATCTGGGTGCGGCAGCTCGGGCAAACGATCTGGGGATCGGTCACGACGTCGGTCCTTTGATGATCGTGTGCAATACTACCGGGTGAGGGGGCGGCCTTTAAGCCCGGTGTGAGGGTTATCCCGCGCAATTGCGGTGGCCGCGGCAAGAGCGGCCTGGTCTTTTCCTGGATCCGTTCCGCCACGATCAGTTCCTCAATGCCCGGATGTCACGCTCACGCAGCACCGCCTCGACGGTTCGACGCAGGCGCCGCACGGAGCCGCCCGGCCAGTGCTTCGCGACAGCCTCCCGCTCGATGCCATCGAGCGAAGTGACCCAACTCTGGTCCAGGCCGCGCTCTCTTGCGAGGTCGGCGATCACGACAGGAAGCAAGGCGTCTAGATCGTTTCGATCTGGCTTCGGGAAAGTGACGATCCGAAAGCGGTCGCGGATTGGACTCGGTAGCGGATCGAGACTGTTGGCGGTGGCGACGTATGACACATGCGACAGGTCAAGATTGGTTTGCAAGGCCGGGTCTGGATACCGGCAATTGGTCTCCACTTCGAGAAAGCCGAGCAAGCTATCCCAGAGCCGACCATAATCCGACCGCGTTGCCGCCTTCTCGAGTTCGTCGATGAGAACGAGCGGATTTGCTATTCGACCTTGCGCGATTGCGAGAAACGGATGGCATGGTTCAGCGCTGTACCAGCGGCGGTCGGTCCCTCCGAAAGCCGCGCCGTCGGAACGACTGGCGTCCGTGCGCCAAACGGTGAGCCCGAGTACCTCGCCGAGTCGGCGCGCAAATCGGCTTTTGCCGCCGCCGGGATCACCTACGATCAGCAGCGGGCGCAGACGAACAGTGGTTCGTCCCACGAGATCGGCCAGCGCGAAATCAATGACGTCAACAGCATACGGGAACTCGAACATCAAAGCGTTGCGCGCGTCGTGCAGAGCCGGGGTCAGAACGAGCGGCAACGCGGTGTTGATGACGTTCTTGAGTGGGCCGATGATGTCCTTGAGCTTGCCGTTCTTCATCTCCTCCGGGGAAAGACGCGCGACCACGAGATGGTGTTCGGGAATGGTGTCTACGGCTGCCTCGGTCTGTTGCTCGGCGGTCGTGGCCCTGTCCTCGGCCTTCTGTGTATTCCTCCTTTCTTCCGCTTCCTTCAACTTGCGTCGAATTTCAGCCTTGGCTGCAACGATGCGATGCTCCGCCATGCGATATCCAAGCCTCTCGGCGTTCGAAGCTGCTGAGACCATCTCCGGCAGAACGTGGGTGCAAGCCGGCAGCGCGGCCCAACCGTAGGTGAACGCTTCGAGGTCGCTGCAGAGCTCCTCGTTGGCGTGCCTGGCACCTACGTGGAGCGCCTGGACGAGGGCTTTGCCGACCCTGCGGTGTAGCTCGAAGTATTGGTCAGTGGACGGTGTCGGCAAGCTCACAAGCCGAATGCTATCGGCAACACCTCTAAGCACCGGCTCGTTCTGAGCGGCAGCGAGGCGGTCAAGTTCATCGGCGAGTGCCAATGCGGCCTCAAGCGATCTGCTAGTGGCCCATGCAAGGTTATGTGGCAACTGTGGGCAGAGTTCGGCGACTTCCGCGATGAGCCGCTCCGCAATATGATCGGATCCGTCGATGATGAGTTTTGCGTAGCGCAGAAGCCGGGGCAGACCCTTCAGGCGCTCATCAGAATCGGCCGAGTCGGCAGCGGCGCCGGTCGAGACCGCATCTTCTGGCGCTGGGAGATCGAAGTCGTCGCCATTATCGCTCGTGGTGCTCATGCTCTGTCCTCCGCGTGATCGTTCCTGTCGCGGAAACAGGACCGTCGGCGTGCGCGGAATCCGCGGCGGGAAGGACCCCGGGCAAGACGCGTGTACCAGGAGACCGACAACTCGGCTGCGAGGGGATAGTTGAGTTCAACGCGATGAAGGATATTCGCGAGGACCACAGTTGACGTCGCGTCGCCTCTAAGGGCGCATTGCAGCAGCGCCGTCATGGTGATGTCGACAGTAAGCGTCACCTCATCGAAGGGCAGCAGCGAGAGCGCTGCTCCGATGGCGGCGGCGGTGTCACCACGCACCGCCGCAGGAAGCTTGCCATCGCGATCGAACATGCTGATCCTGCCGAGCGTGTCGATCACCAGCAGGTGCTCAGCGTCGTGCAGGAGATCTGAGGGCAGGGTCCGCCACCACGCCAGCGGCGAGATATCCTGAGCATTGGAAGGCCACCCAGAGGTGGACAGCCAGATGCTCTTCCGGGCCAAATCAGCAGCGTCGCCAGTCAGGACGGCCAGATCCTGGTGCCGGGGCTCGCGCGCCGGCATTTCTATCTTTTTCAGCATGATTGGCTCCTCAGTCGGCGATCAAGATCGGCTTCGGATAACGGCGATTGACCCACACACCGCTGTTGACGTGGGCCCCGGTCAGGACCTTCCCTGCGATTGCGGCCGAGGGGAAGCAGACGGCTACGCGGAGACGCCCCCGGTCCTGGATGCCGGGGATAGGCGAGAGTGCGTCGGCTGCAGCAAGCTCGGCGCGGCGGGTGTGTAGGATCGGGTTGACGCTCTGGTTGACGAGGCTACGCACTTCCGAGCCGGCCGTCACCACGAAGCCGTCGCGGACTGGGTAGCCCCGGGCCCAGAGGTCGCAATAGTCGAGTTCAAGCTCATTGCCCAGCGGCGGCAAATCCATCACGTCGATTTGCATCGGTCGGTTGTCATCTGCCGCCATTGCCATGTCGGTTTCGCTCGGTTCCTGCTTGCGGCGCTGGCTTGCGAAGTTACTGCGGAGCACCCGGCATCCCGCGTCGAACAGAAGGCGCTCAGCGTGCTCGACGACGTGATCGAGCGAAGCACGCTTATGATTGGGAAGTTCCAGCACCTGCGGGCGCATCCCCATCATGATGTCGACCAGACCGGCCTGCAGGGCGCTGTGTGTCAGGCGGTACTGCAGGTAGATGGCGGTCGTCTTGTCGAACCAGGCGCTCAGGTAACCCGAGATGACGTAGACTTCGCGGGCGAAGGCTTTTGACGCATCGCCAGAATGCTCGCCGAGCCTGCGGCCAGCATTGCCGGTCTCGCCGATGTAGGCGGTCCCGTGATCCGCGAGGATGTAACAGGCAGCGACAGCGCCGAGAGTTGGCGAGATGTCTTTGACCATCGCGAACGGGAAGGCCGAGACGGTGAGGCGGCTGACATCGTCGTGGACCTCGCGAAGGCCGGCGATACCGCCCATCGGGCGGTGAACATTGCTGCTGCAGGCGGGCTGCATGGTTGTGTCGTTAAAGAACAGGG
This sequence comes from Bradyrhizobium sp. CCGE-LA001, assembly GCF_000296215.2. Classification (NCBI taxonomy): domain Bacteria; kingdom Pseudomonadati; phylum Pseudomonadota; class Alphaproteobacteria; order Hyphomicrobiales; family Nitrobacteraceae; genus Bradyrhizobium; species Bradyrhizobium sp. CCGE-LA001. The sequence continues at coordinate 2,484,476 of NZ_CP013949.1, forward strand.
ACATTGTATCTCTCTCTGGGTTGAGAGATCACGAGGCCAACGTCGTTAGACCAGAACCGAAGTTTGAAGCGTCACGCCTTCGCAGCGAATCATCGCAATGAAGGGTGTTTGGCATCATCGGCTCTTCGATTTGCGCCTTTCAGCTGCGGTGAGAGCAGATGCACTACATCTGCAAGCTCGGCCGGACCGTGGGACGGAAACCGATCAGTCCATGTGGCGCATCTGCGTCACACGACGTCGGGCCTTGCGATCTGGCTTAGCCGTTGAACAGCTGGGTGATGAGGGCGGTCGGGTCGGTCGTTGTGGCCACCGGATTGCCGGTGGAGGAACAGCCGAAGTCGGTCAAATTAGACCGAGCTTGAAACGCCAGAGAGGGGTGGGGCAGTAGTGCCGAATCGGCGATATAGTCGCGCTTAGCCATGATCGATTTCCTTAGAATCGGTTGTGGTCAGGCTGTCGTTCGGTGTTACAGCACCGGGCGGCAGCCGCTTCGCGTTTTGCGAAGCTCCCCAAATATGCGGATGTATGTGCCGAGATTCCAGTCTCTCCGCAATGAGATGGTTAATGGGCGTCAATATCTGGCACTATTTGTCGCTTGCCACTCCGGTCGCGACGAGCGCGATTAGATCGCGACCAATCCGTGCCCAACGAAACGTGGTCAGCGTTGGTCCTCGAGCCGCTGACTCTTAATCAGCGGGTCCCAGGTTCGAGCCCTGGTGCGCCCACCAAATCAACCGGCAGCAGCAATGATGCCGCGACCTGCATGAACGTCAGCGAGGCGAGGGCGCTCGGCAAGAGCTGGTATGGCGCGACGCGTGACGGCAGCGTCGATACAGCACAGACCCGCGACCCTCTGAGCGGAAAGTCGCTTGGCAATGCTCGGCTCTGGTGGACGTTCACGCGCGGCACCGCGATCACCAGCGTGATCAAAAGCGCATCCACGGACAGTCTGGCGCTGGCCTTGCAGGACGTGCGCTATGCCGCGGATGCCAGCGCGACCTCGTCGATCCCGATCGCGAACGGCTCCACCAGCGTCCGGAACAAATGGCTCGAACTGGACTATGCCGGCGTTGCCGATGCCGTCGACAAGAACGTGGCGCTGCAGCCGACGCTGTTCGCGGGTCTCGCCACCGACAAGGCCGATCTTGCCAAGCTGCGCGACCTCGGCCGCAAGGTGATCGTCTGGAGCGGGCTGGCAGACGACGCCATTCCGCCGGCCGGCAACGTCAATTATCACTAGCGGGCCGTGGCGGCGATGGGCGGCGATGCCGAGGTGCATAAATTCATGCGCATGTACCTGTTGCCCGGCGTCGCGCATCCCTCTCAGGGACGCGCTTATGCGGCTGGGGGCCGCAACGATGCGGTGCCGTTGCCGAAACTGCCCGGCAATGCCAACCAGAAGCCCACGCGCGAGCAGGATCAGTTCTTCTCCGCGCTCACGGACTGGGTCGAGAAGGGCGTGGCGCCGGAGGAGATCATGCTGGTGTCGCGCGATAACACCGTGAGCTATCCGGCGTGTATCTATCCGCTGATGACCACGTGGAACGGCAGCGGGCCGGCAACGCAGCCTTCAAGCTTCGGCTGCCGCTAGGGCCTGCAGGGAACTGCCACGGCAACTCCGGCGCTGGTCTAGTGCCGGACAGCTTGCCGTCGCCGACCCCGCGGAATGACAGCCGATCGGCGTCCCGAGATTGCTCCGTCACTCCATGACGCGCGGTCCTCCAGCCAAGTGCTGATCGGTCTTCCATCTGATCGGCTCTCGCGAGCGGCTTTGCTCCGGCTGCCGGCAGCGGCCATTGATATTCGGCTCTGATCGACGGGCCCCGGGAACCGGAGGCCCCAGCCGGGGCAACGGCGCCAGGACCCGCATTCGGGCTTGCCGCGCGACGGCAGCTTTGCTAATAGTTAAACGGTCAGTCGGATTATTATTCGGACGAGGGCCAGACGATGAACGTCGTGCGACGGATGGTGCAATGGAACGAGCTGATCCACCCCGATCGGGTCCATGGCTCGCTCTACACCGACCGTTCCATCTTCGAGGCGGAGCTGCAGAACATCTGGTACCGGACCTGGGTCTATGTTGGCCACGAAAGCGAGGTCCCGAAGGCCAACGACTACGTCGTCAAGTCGATCGGCCCCCAATCCGTGATTATGACGCGCGACGAGCAGGGCAAGGTGAACCTGCTGCTCAACCGCTGTTCCCATCGCGGCAACCAGGTTTGCTCCTATGAGCGCGGCAATGCGCGGTCCTTTACCTGTCCGTTCCACTCATGGACGTTCGCCAATGACGGCCGCCTGGTCGGCTATGCCTTCCCCGACGGCTACGAGGGACAGGACAGGATGGAGCTCGCGCTCGGCCGGGTGACGCGCGTCGAATCCTACCGCGGCTTCGTCTTCGGCTCCTTCGCCGCCGATGGGCCAACGCTTAAGGAGCATCTCGGAGGCGCCGCCGAGACCATCGACCGCCTGGTACGCACCTCGCCGGAGGGCGAGGTCCAGATCACGGCGGGCTTCCTCAAGCATCGCGTGAAGGCGAACTGGAAGTTCATCCTTGAGAACGAGTGCGACGGCTACCATCCGGCGTTCGTTCACACCTCGATCTTCGGGGTCGCCGACAGCATGATCGGCAAGCTCTATGGCGGGGCCTCGACCGCGTTGACCCGCGACTACGGCAACGGCCACACGGAAATCGACCTGCGGCCTGAATTCCGCAAGCGTGACCTGCCGATGAGCTGGTTCGGCACCAGTGAAGAGCGCTTGCCCGACTACGCGGCGCGCATGAAAGCGGCTTATGGCGATACGGCCGCGCGCGAGATCATGATTGACGGTACGCCGCACGTGATGATCTTCCCGAACCTGTTCATTGCCGAAATCCAGATGTTCGTCATTCAGCCGCTCGGTGTCGACGACAGCGTGCAGCACGTCACTGCGCTGCAGTTCAAGGGAGCGCCCGACCTCAACCGCCGCCTGCGCCAGCAGACCATGGGCTCCGTCGGCCCGGCCGGCTTCCTGCTCGCCGACGATTCCGAGATGTACGAGCGCTGCCATCGCGGCGTGCTGGCGCGCAATCCGGAATGGGTCTTTCTCGGCCGCGGCGAAAAGCGCGAGCGCCGGGACGAGCTCGGCTTCAGGATCGGCCACGTCACGGACGAGGTGCCGTCGCGCGGCATCTGGGCCCACTATCGCAAGCTGATGGAGACCGCCTGATGCTGTCGCGCGAGAGCAGCGCCACGCTGATGAGCGCCGTGACCGCCTTCCTGAATCGCGAGGCGCGCTTGCAGGACGAGCATCAGTACGAAGCCTGGGAAAGGCTCTGGACCGATGACGGCGTCTACTGGGTGCCGGCCAACGGCGCCAATATCGATCCGGAGCGGGAGATGTCCATCATCTACGACAACCGCTCGCGGATAGCCCTGCGCGTGCGCCAGCTCATGACAGGCAAGCATTTCACCCAGACGCCGCAATCGAATTTGCGCCGGCTCGTCTCCAACATCGAGCTGATGGACGAGCAGCCGGGCGGCGACATTGCGGTGGCCAGCAACAGCCTGATCTTCGAATCGAGCCTGCGCGACGACACGCTGTGGGCCGCTCGCAACGAGTACCGGCTGCGCCATGTCGATGGCGATCTGCGCATGGCTTACAAGAAGGTGGTGCTCGTCAACAACGACAAGGCGATCTACACGCTGTCATTCCTGGTCTAGGAAAGGTCTCGCGCCATGATCGACAAGGGACCTGTTCTGCTCGACATCGACGGCGGCATCGCGCGCCTGCGTCTCAACCGGCCCGATGCCGCTAACGGGATGAGCGTCGAGCTTCTCGACGCGCTCTGCGATGCCATCATGGCGTGTCACGGCCACCCCGATCTGCGCGTGGTGCTGCTGAGCGGCGAGGGCGCGAACTTCTGCGCCGGTGGCGACGTGCGCGCCTTTGCATCCAAGGGCGAGAAATTGCCGGACTACATCCGCCAGGCGACGGCCTATCTGCAGAATGCAGTCACCGGTTTGTTGCGGCTCGAAGCGCCCGTCATTGCTTCGGTGCACGGCTTTGCGGCGGGCGGCGGCGGGTTCGGCCTCGTCTGCGCCTCCGACATCGTCATCGCGGCCGAGTCGGCCAGGTTTCTTGCGGGGGCGACGCGGGTGGCGATGGCGCCGGATGCGGGCGTCTCCGTCACGCTGTCCCGCCTGGTGGGCCTGCGGCGCGCGATGTCGATCCTTCTCACCAATCCGGTGATCCCCGCGGCCGAGGCGCTACACATGGGAATCGTCACCAAGGTCGTTCCTGACGGCGAACTCGGTGAGGCCTCGCTGGCGCTGGCGCGCGAGCTCGCGGCCGGCGCACCCAAGGCGCTTGCTGCGACCAAGCGCCTGGTCTGGGTCGGCACCGGGACGAGTATCGAGCAATGCCTGTCGGAGGAGGCGCGCACCGTCTCGGAACTGTCGGGCATGGCCGACGCGCGCGAGGGCCTTGCCGCGGTCATCGAGCGGCGCAAGCCCGTCTTCACGGGACGCTGAAGCGTGGCCGATACGCTTCCATTCGGACGTCTGGACGGCCGGCGCACCTTCGTGTCGGGCGGCGCGCGCGGCATTGGCGCCGCGATTGCAAAGAGCTTCGTCGGCGCGGGCGCCAATGTCGTGATTGCCGATCTCGACATGGCTCAGGCTTCCGAAACAGCGCAGCAGATCGGCGCCGTGGCGGTTCGTCTCGACGTCAGCGATGCGGGCGCGGTGCAGGCGGCGATGGCGCAGCACGGGCCGTTCGACATTCTCGTCAACAATGCCGGGATCGACCAGCACGCCTTCTTCACCGAGACCACGCCGCAGGACTGGGCGAAGCTGATCGCGGTCAATCTCACATCCGTTCTGGCCTGCACCCAGGCCGTCCTGCCGGCGATGCAGGCCGCAAGGCACGGCCGCATCATCAACATCACATCCGAAGCCGCCCGGCTCGGCTCCAGGGGCGGGGCCGTTTACTCCGCCGCCAAGGGCGGGGTCATCGCCTTCACCAGGAGCATGGCGCGAGAGAACGCGCGTTATGGTATCACGGCGAACGCGATCGCGCCCGGCCCGATCCGCACGCCAATGCTGGAGCAGGCGGTCGCCCGCGGTGGCGACAAGATCCTTCGCGCGATGACCGACGCAACCTTGCTGGGCCGGCTCGGCGAGCCGGATGAGGTTGCAGCAGCCGCGCTGTTCCTCGCCTCCGATCAGGCCGCTTACATCACGGGTGAGACGCTCGGCGTGTCCGGCGGCATGGGGATCGGCGGCTGAGATGAAGGATGCGGCCAGCGATATTGCGGTGACCCCCGTGGATCGTGCGGTCGAGCGGCTGCAGTCGATCTACCGCAAATGGACGCGCGATACGGGCGTCGAGCAGATGCGCGGCGATTGGGATGAAGCGTTCGCGGGTTGCTCCGTGCCGGTGGCCTGCCGTCAGGTCTCCGCCGGCGGTGTCGAGGGCGAGTGGATCCTGTCTCCCGCCGCGCCGCAGGAGAAAGCCATTCTCTATCTCCATGGCGGCGGCTTCCGTATCGGCTCGATTGCCTCGCACCGCGATCTGATCGCGCGCATCGGTCATGCCTGTGGCTGCCGCGTCCTGGCGATCAACTACCGCCTGGCACCCGAGCATCGCTATCCAGCCGCGCTGGACGATGCGCTGGCCGCCTATCGATACCTGCTCGACCAGGGTTTGCAGCCGGCTGACATCGCGCTCGCGGGAGACTCTGCCGGCGGCAACCTCGCGCTCGGCGCCATGCTGGCGTTGCGTGATCGCGGCGAGACCGTGCCGGCTGCCGCCGTGCTGATGTCACCCTGGACCGATCTCGCCGCGACAGGTGCAAGCTACGAAAGCCGCGCGAAGGCCGATCCGATCCATCAGCGCGCGATGATCCTCGCGCTCGCGAAAAACTATCTGGGCCGGGATGGCGATCCGCATCATCCGCTGGCCTCGCCGCTCTACGCCGACTTGTCCGGCTTGCCGCCGCTTCTGATCCAGGTCGGCGACCGCGAGACGGTGCGCGACGATTCGACCGAATTCGTTGCCAAGGCCAGGGCTGCCGCCGTCAACGTCGAGCTGCAAGTCTTTGATGGCATGATCCACGTGTTCCAGATGTTCTCGGAAATCCCGGAGACTGGTGAAGCGGTCGCGGCGCTTGCAAAATTCCTGCGCGGACATCTTCAAATCGATGATGGGAGGGCGGCACAATGAACGTCATGACTTCAAGTTCCCGCCAGCCTGCTGAAGCTGAATTTCAATTCTCGGAGCAGCCCAATCTGCCCGAGGAGCTTCGCATGCTGCGCGAGCAGGTACGCCGTTTCGTCGAGAAGGAGGTGGTGCCGCATGGCGAGGCCTGGGAGCGCGACGGCAAGATCCCGCGCGAGATATTTCGCCGCATGGGCGCGCTCGGATTCCTCGGCATGCGCCACGCGCCCGAGTATGGCGGCACCGACATGGGTCCGCTGGCCTCGATGGTGTTCGCTGAGGAGCTGGGGCGCTCGAGTTTCGGCGGGTTTACGTCGTCGACCCTGGTGCACACCGACATGTCGGCGGTGCACATCTCGCTGCGCGGCACGCCGGAGCAGAAGCAGAAATATTTGCCGCCGATCATCCGCGGCGAGACCATCTGCTCGATCGCAGTAACCGAGCCGGATGCCGGCTCGGACGTTGCGGGCCTGAAGACCCGCGCAACCCGCGATGGCGGCGGCTGGGTGATCAACGGCTCCAAGATGTTCATCACCAACGCGGTCTATGGCGACATCCTGATCGTCGCGGCCCGTACCGATCCGCATGCAAAAGGCAGCCGTGGTCTTTCGCTGTTCATCGTCGAGCGCAATTTGCCCGGCATCGCCGTGACCAAGCTCGACAAGCATGGCTGGCTCTGCTCGGACACCGCCGAAATCGCTTTCCAGGACGTCCGTGTACCGGCCAGTGCCCTGCTCGGAGAGGAGAACAAAGGCTTCTACGGCATCATGGAGACGTTCCAGAACGAGCGCATCTGCATCGGCGGCATCTGCGCCGGGGAATCCGCCAAGGCGATCGAGCTGACGGCAAACTACGTGAAGACACGGCAGGCATTCGGCGGACCTCTCTGGAACCAGCAGGCCGTGCGGCTGAAGCTCGCCCAGCTCGCGGCCAAGGCCGCCGCGGCGCGCCAGCTTGCCTATCACGCCGCCGAGCTCGCCGCGGCCGGGCAGCCCTGCTTGCGCGAGGTGTCGATGGTCAAGGCGCTGTCGCCCGAGGTGCTGCACGAAGTCGTGCACGGCTGTCTGCAGTTGCACGGCGGCAGCGGCTTCATGCGCGGCACGCCGATCGAGCGGATGGTTCGGGACGCGCGGGTCCTGACCATCGGCGGCGGCGCCACCGAGGTCATGCTGGAAGAAGTCGCGAAGCGGATGTAGCCGGACCCTTCGGACGGGGGAGCACGAGCATGCAGAACACGCGTTCCGACACCGCGCGGGCGCTCTACGCGGCACTGGCGTTCGGAAACAGGGAGCAGCTCGAGATGCTGCTCCATCCGGATTTCGTCGGCGAGATCGCCGAGGGAATGCCCTTCGGCATCGGCGGCCGGCACGAGGGCCCATCCGCGATGCGCCGCAACGGGTGGGGAGCGATCGGCCGGCGTTTTGCGGCACGAGCGGAGCCGGAGCGCTTTCTCGAGGTCGGAGAGACATGCCTGCTCGTGACGGGCCGGTATCGTGGCGAGGGCAGGCATGGAGGAGCCTGTCTCGATGCCTCCTTCGCGCACCTCATCACGTTCGAGGGTGAGCGCATCACGCGCCTCGAGCAATATACCGATACGGCCCGCTGGCATGACGCCGCGAGCCCGTTCAAGACCATCCTCCTCGATATCGCGGATGGCGTCGCGACGCTTCGGCTGAATCGTCCCGACAAGGGCAATGCCATCAACGAAGAGATGGCCGCGGATCTCGAAGAAGCTTCGGTGCGAATTGCCGGAGCCCCGGCCTTGCGTGCCGTCTTGATTGCAGGGAACGGGCCGAATTTTACCATGGGAGGCGACGTCACTCTCTTCGCCGGCACGCCGTCGGCCGAACTGCCGGGCAGGCTTCGTCGCATGATCGACGGTTATCATCGCGCCATCGATCGCTTGACCAGCATCGATGCGCCTGTCGTTGCCGCGGTGCGCGGCGCGGCGGCCGGAGGCGGACTGGGCCTCCTTTACATCTCAGACATCGTGGTCGCATCCGCCGAGGCTCGCTTTGCGCTCGGATATGGCGCGCTGGGTCTGACGTCCGACGGCGGCAACACCTGGTTCCTGCCGCGGATGGTCGGGATGCGGCGGGCGCAGGAACTGTTCCTGCTGAATCGCCGCTTGTCGGCGCAAGAAGCCCTGGAATTCGGCCTGGTCTCCCGCCTGGTGCCGGACGATGCGGTGGAAGCGGAAGCGACTGCCGTTGCCCGCGACCTGGCGGCGGGGCCGACGCGGGCCTTCGGGGCCATGCGGCGCATGCTTCGGCAGTCCTTTGAGACGAGCCTCGGCGCTCAACTCGAAGCCGAAATGCAATCCATCGTCGGCGCGAGCCGCTCCGACGATGCGATCGAGGGCATCGCCGCCTTCGCAGCCAGGCGTCCGCCCGTCTTTAAAGGCGGATGACCGGGCGCAGCCCCGGCCATCCGCCTGACGTCGTCACTTCACGGGCTTGAAGCTGACCGTCGCGGTGTCGGCCTGCATGATCTGCAGCTTCTGGTTCGAGAAGCGGACGCCGGGTCCGAAGCTGATCGGCGCCATCACGCCGGTCTCGACATTCTTGGTCTTCTCCAGCTCGCTGATCGTACAGGCCCAGGTCGGCTGCTTGCCGCAACGCTCGATCGCCGCGATCAGGACCTTGGCGGCGGCATAGCCGCTCATCGTGTAGCGGTTGATCCCCTTGAACTCGGCTTCCGACACGAGCGGCTTTGCCTTCTCGAGGAAGGCCTTGCCGGCTTCGCCGGCAAAAGGCTCCACATAGTCCACCGCGAAGATGCCGTCGCCGGCCGGTCCCATCAGCTTGAGCACCGGCTCGACGCGACCGGGCCAGAAGATGCCGGTCACCGGCTTGACGTTGAGCTTTTCGAGTTCCTTCATCATCGCGATATTCTCCGCGATAATACCGCCGGCCAGAAAGACTTCGGCGCCGGATTCCTTCAGTTGGAGCATGTCGGACGAGAAATCCTGCTGGCCCTTCTTGTAATTGCCGCTGTAGACGACGTTCAGCTTCTTCGACTTGACCACGGAATCAAAGCCATCGCGCACCGTGATGCCGTAGTCGTCGTCCTGCGTGATGAGGCCCCATTTCTTGCCGGGGTTCTTCTCCGCGAGGTAGTTGACGAGATGGATGATCCCTTCCTCGTAGGACTGACCGACCACGAACACGTTCTTGCGCGGCGGCTCCCAAAGCAGCTTGACCGGCGCGACGTCGATCACCGTTGGGATGCCCGCCTTCTCCAGCACGGGCATCACGGCGATCGACTGGCCGGAGCCGGACATGCCGAGCATGGCAAAGACCTTGTCGACCTCGATCACCTTCTTGGCGCCCTGGATGGTGCGCGCGGTGACGTAGCCGTCATCCTCCAGCACGTACTTGATCTTGCGGCCGTTGATGCCGCCGGCATTGTTGGCTTCCGCGATCGCGATCTTGTGGCCGATCGAGGCGGCGACGCCGAGGAGCGCCGGTGGACCGGTGAGCGGTTCGACGTCGCCGATCAGGATCTCCGTGTCGGTGATACCGGGATCGGCGGCCAGCGCGCCGCCGGCGAGCAGCGTTGCCGCGAGCAACAGGGATGCAGTCCTTGGATGATTTCTCATGTCTCTGTCCTCCCTCCAAATTGGTCTTTGTGTTCAGTAGCGCAGTGGCCAGTTCACCCAGGCGCGGCGGATGTCGTGCCAGGCACCGACTAGGCCGCGCGGCTGAAACCGAAGGAACAGGATGATGACGAGGCCGTAGAGCATGCTCTTCAGCTCCTGCGCCCCAGTCGTGAACACCGCGTCGAGCTGCGCGCTGAATAAACTGAAGACGAGCCGCGTCGCCTCGGGAAGCAGCACGATCAGAACGGTCCCGAGCACGGCGCCGAGCGCCGAGCCGAGGCCGCCGACGATCAGGATCGCCAGGGCCTCGATCGATAGCAGGAACGGAAAGCCTTCGACGCTGACGAAGGACAGGTAGATGCCGTAAAGGGCGCCGGCGAGGCCGGTAATGAAGGCCGAGGTGACGAAGGCGAGCAGCTTGTAGGCATGCAGGTTGATACCCATGACGCGGGCCGCGGTGTCGTTGTCGCGGATCGCGACGAACGCCCGGCCGACCCGGCTGCGCCGAATGTTGAGCGTGGCAAGCAGGGTCAGCATGGCGACGCCAAGGCAAAGGTAGGTGAAGGCCGCGTCGCTCTCGAAGCTGATGCCGAGCATCTCCGGCCGCTGCACGGAGATGCCGCGCGCGCCATTCGTGAGCCAGCGCATCTCCAGGATCACTGTGTTGATGATAAACGAGAAGGCGAGCGTCGTGATCGCGAGGTAAAGGCCCTTGAGGCGCAGCGACGGCGCACCGACGACCAGGCTCGCCAGCGCCGGAACGAGCCCCGCGCCGAGGAAGCCGACCAACGGCGGCATATGATATTTCGACACTAGGATGGCATAGGCATAGGCGCCGGTGACGAGAAAGCCGACGTGGCCCAGTGAGATCAACCCGGTGTAACCGGTCAGGATGTTGAGGCCGAGCGCGCCGGTCACCGTGATCAGGATGATCATCAGGAACGACAGCGCGTAGGCGTTCAGCAGGTAGGGCGCGGCGATCAGCGCCAGCATCAGCACCGCCGACCACAGCCAGACCGGGGGTGAATCGATCAGTGCGACAAGTTCGCCATAGGTCTGCTTGTAGTCGCCGGTGCGCATCGTCCTAGACCCTCTCGATGTCGCGTTCGCCGAACATGCCGAACGGCCGGATCATCAGCACGACGATGATCATGGCGAAGCCCGCGATCTCCTTCATGCCGGAGCCGAGATAGCCGCCGGCGAGATTTTCGGTGATGCCGATGAGAAGGCCGCCGAGGCCGGAGCCGAGCACGGCATCGAGCCCGCCGAGGATGGTGGCCGGAAACGCCTTCAGCCCGAGTTGGAACATGGCCGGCGACAGATCGTAGGAAAGGGCGAAGAACACCCCGCCGATCCCGGCGATGACCGAAGAGGCCGCCCAGGCCAGCGCATGGACACGGGTGGCGCTGATGCCCATCAGCAACGCGGTCCGGTCGTCGGCCGCAACGGCGCGCATCGCGACCCCCATCTTGCTGTAGCGGAAGAACGCCCAGATCGCCGCGAGCAGCGACAGCAGCGTCGCGATGACGGCGATCTGGCCGGTGCGGACGCCAATGCCGCCGAGGCGGACGATGTCGCGTCCCATGCCGACGTCGAGGCCATGCGGATAGGCGTCCCAGACGAAGTTGATCGCCGAGCGCAGAATCACCGCGAGCCCAATGGTCACCATTACGGTCGCGAACACCGGCTCGCCCAGCATCGGCCGCATCACGACGCGCTCGATGATCAGGCCGAGCAGGATCCCGGCGAGGATGGCGCCGAACGCGACCACGACGACGTTTCCGCTGACGGTGGTCGAAATGGTCCAGGCGATATAGGCCGTGATCATGGTCATCTCGCCCTGCGCGAAATTGACCAGCCCGGTCGATTTGTAGATGACCGCAAAGCCCATCGCGATCAGGCCGTAGATCGCGCCGATCGCAAGTCCGGAGATCAGAAGCTGCAGGAGATACTGCATTCAGCCCTCCACGGGATAGATGATGGCGAGCTCGCGCGCGAACTTCTTCTCGATCATGGCGCGGCGTACTTTCTGCGTGGCAGTCAGCTCGCCGTCGTCGTGGTCGAGCTCCTTTTCCAGGATCGCGAACCGTCTGACGTTCTCGACCCGGGCAAAGCGCCTGTTGGTCTCATTGACGATACGCTCGACCAGCTCGTGCACTTCGGCGAGCTGCGACAGCGACTTGTAATTGGTGTAGGCCAGCGCCCGGTCGCGCGCCCAGCGGCCGACATTGTCGTAGTCGACCTGGATGATGGCGCCTAGATACTTCCTGGCCTCGCCGACCACGATCGCTTCCTTGACGAATTCGGAATCCTTCAGCGCGTTCTCGATCTCGGACGGCGCGATGTTCTTGCCGCCGGCGGTGATGATGATGGCCTTCTTGCGGTCGACCACGGCGATCTCGCCGTCGTCGAGCACCTCGACGATGTCGCCGGTGCGCAGCCAGCCGCCGGCCTCGAGCGTTGCCGTCGAGGCCTTTTCGTCGAGGAAGTAGCCCTTGAAGACACCGGGACTGCGCAGCAGGATCTCGCCGTCCTCATCGAGCTTCCATTCGGTCCGTGGAAGCGGCAGGCCGCAACCGCCGATCCGATGGTGGCTCGCCGACTGGACGAAGGCGACGCCGCCGCTTTCGGTGAGCCCGTAGCCTTGCGAGACCGGGCGGCCGATGATGTCGAAGAAGCGCAGGGTCTCGGGCGAGATCGATGCGCCCGCGCAGAGCCGGTGGCGGCTATGGGCGAAGCCGAGGTGACGCTGCAGATTGCGGAACATCAGTACATAGAGCAGGCCGTAAGCCGCCCGGTCAGCGAGGCTTTCCTTGCCAGCCTGCCGGCGGTCGGAAAGCGTGCGGCCCCAGGCGAGGCAGGCCCTGGTCAGGGCTTGCCGCAGCCTGCCGCTTTCGCCCAACCGAAACAGAAAGCCCTGTTGCAGCTTCTCGTAAATGCGCGGTACGCCGACGAAGAAAGTCGGCGCGATCTCGCGGATATTGGTGGCGACGGTGTCGATCGATTCGGCAAAGCTCACGGTACCGCCGAGCACCAGATGCGTCACCATGCCGTAGCAGCGTTCCGCGACGTGGCACAGCGGCAGGTAGCTGACGGCCTCGAGCGGCTTGTCCGCGATGCCGACGGCTTCTGCGTAGGTGAAGGCGGCGTAGACGAGATTGCGATGCGTCAGCATCGCGCCCTTGGGCGGGCCCGTCGTGCCGGAAGTGTAGACCAGGATGCAGACGTCGTCGGGCGAACCTTGCGAGATCAGTCGGTCGAGTGTCGCGTTCGAGTCCGGCGTCTCGCGTGCATGGGCAAGTCCGCGCTGGCACAGGGTCTCGAACGACATCAGCGCCGGTTGGCGATAATGCCGCAGGCCCTTCATGTCGATGCAGACGATGGCCTCGACATTGGGAAGTCCGCCATTGTTGGCCATGGCGTCCAGCACTTTGTCGGTCTGCTCCTGGTCGCCGGTGACGACGACACGGGCGCCGGAATGCTTGACGATATATTGCAGCTCGACCCAGGGATTGGTCGGATAGATGCCGACCGTCACGGCCCCGATCATCTGCGCGCCCAGATCGGCGTAAAACCATTCCGGGGTATTCTCGCCGGCGATGGCGACGCGGTCTCCCGCTTTGATGCCGAGCGACAGCAGGCCCAGCGCCACCGCACGCGCCGTTTCGTGATAGTGGCGCCAGGAGTAGGGATTCCAGATACCGTAATCCTTTTCGCGCAAGGCCCGCGCCTCGCCATGCATGGCGGCGCGCTGTCGCAGCATTTGCGGAATGGTGATGGCGCCATCCCGCAGCGAGGCGTGGAAGGTCGCCGCGTCGCTCGCGGGCGCGCTGCGGGGGGCTATGGCTTGGAGCGGCGGCAGCGTGGAGCGGAGGCTGTCGAGCGTCGACATCACGATCCCACCTGTGCAATTGCGCCGGAACGTTTGCCGCCGAGATAGGCTTCGGCGACGGCCGGGTGGTGCCTGATCTCGTCGGGCATGCCTTCGGCAATCTTGCGGCCAAAATTGAGCACGTGGACGCGATCGGAGATGTCCATGACGATCCGCATCTCATGCTCGATCATCAATACGGTGATGCCGAGCTCGTCCCTGATGTCGAGGACGAAACGAGCGATGTCCTCCGTCTCCTCCTGGTTCATGCCCGAGACCATCTCGTCGAGCAGCAGGATCTTGGGCTCCGAGGCGAGCGCGCGTGCAAGCTCGACGCGCTTCTGCTGGCCATAGGACAGTGTCCCGACGACCGCGTCCCTGACATGCTCGATCTCGAGGAACTCGATGATGTGCTCGACCCGTTGCCGCGCCGCAATCTCCTCGCGGCGGGTGCGGCCGAAGAAGACCACGGCATCGATCACGTTGGAACGCAGGTGGGTGTGGCGGCCGGTCAGGATGTTCTCGACCACCGTGCCGTGTTTGAACAGAGCGAGGTTCTGGAAGGTGCGGCCGATCCCGGCGGCGGCAAACTTCCAGGGCGAGATGGTCGAAACATCGACGCCTTCGAATACGATGCGCCCGCCGCTCGGCCGCAGCACGCCGGAGATCATGTTGAACAGGGTGGTCTTGCCGGCGCCGTTCGGGCCGATCACGCTGCAGATCTCGCCGGGCGCGACCGTGAGGCTGACGTCGGCGATGGCCTGGAGGCCGCCGAAACGCTTGCTGAGGTTTTCGACGGTGAGGAGCACGGTCACGACAGCCACCGCTTGCGCCGCTTGTAGTGCTTGACCTCGCGCAGGCTCTTGCGGCCGGCTGAGGAGACGCCGAGGTAGAATTCCTGGACGTCCTCGTTGGCTGTGAGCTTGCTGGCAGTGCCGTCGAGCACGACGCGCCCCGTTTCGAGGATGTAGCCGTAGTCGGCGAGGTCGAGCGCTCGCTGCGCGTTCTGCTCGACCAGAAGCACCGTCATTTTCAATTCGTCGCGCAGGCGGGCGATCACCTCGTAGATGCGGTCGATGATCAAAGGCGCGAGTCCCAGCGACGGCTCGTCAAGCGCGAGCAGAACCGGATCGGTCATGAGCGCGCGGCCGATCGCCAGCATCTGCTGTTCCCCGCCGGACATGTAGCCGGCGATCTGGTCGCGCCGTTCGTGGAGTCGCGGGAACAGCGAGAACACCTTGTCGCGACGCTCGCGCGCCTCCGCAGCGGTCCTCGTGTAGCCTCCCATCTGGAGATTTTCGTCGATCGTCAGCGCAGCGAAGACGCGACGGCCCTCGGGCACCTGCACGATTCCGCGGCGTACCAGCTCGTCGGGGGCGAGCTGATGCACGTCCTCGCCGCGGAAGCGGATGCTGCCGTTCTCGATCACGCCTTCCTCGGTGTAAAGGATGCCGGACATCGCCTTCAGCAGCGTCGACTTGCCGGCGCCGTTGGAGCCGAGCAGGGCGACGATGCCGCCTTCGGGCACCGCAATCGAGACGTCGCGTATGGCCTCGATCGCGTTGTCGTAGACGATGCGAACGTTGCGGAATTCGAGCAGGCCATCCGGTGCGGACATCGCGCGCGGCGCGGGAGAGGAGGTTGGAGTGCGGATCGTGGTCGGCATCGATCAGATCCGGCTCGCCTGGGCCACCGGCGGCCGCGCGGCGAGGATGGCGTCGGTGACGATCTTCGCCGTCTCGGCGCAGGCCTGCGTGCCGCCATTGCCGTATTGCTTGACCGCATCGCCGACGCACCACAGGCCCTCGATGCCGGTCTCGCGCGGCAGGTCGTAGCCGGCGCAGCTCCGTTGTGCCGGCCAGTCGTCGCGCATCACGCGGATGGACAGAATCCTGGCCTGATCGAAATTGCTGAATTGCTCGCGGAGATCCGTCAGCGCAAGCGCAATTTCGGCATCGGAGTCGAATTCGCCGAGCGCGGGAACCGGCACGGCATAGGCGACATAGAGATGCCAGCCGGGCGGCGCGAGCTCGGGGCAGGTGGCGGACAGGTTCGCCATGTTGCAGAGACGGCGCGTCTTGCCGAACGTCACGATGCCCGGGTGGTTCAGCAGCGGCTCGCGGCTGGCGACATTGATGACGATGTTGGCGGCCGGACGGAGGTCGTTCCTGACCTTGGCGAGATAATCGGCGGGGAAGGCGGCAGCGCCGGCAAGCGCGACAGTTGCCTTCGGCCCGGTATTGCTGACGACGAGACCGGTGTCGATCCGCGTCGACTTGCCGTCCCGGAGCAGGGTCACGCCGCTCACCTGTCCGTTCGCCGTGTGGATCTCGGTCGCCGGCGTGCCGAGCCAGACCTCGCCATTGCGCCTGACCGCCGTCGCAAGGCTGTTCCAGACGCCGACCGTTCCCTCCGGGCAGAAGCCGAACTTCTTGAAGGCGCCCTTGCTGGTGAAATAGGTGAGGAAGGCACGGGCCGGCAGCTCGGCGGCGTTGCAGGCGAAGATCGCCGCGCAGAGATTGCGGAAGAGCGCATGCACGGTGGCGTTGCTGGTGTAGCCCTTCAGCCAGTCCTCGGTGGATTGCCGGCCGTCGGGCAGATTGCCGGAGCGTGCGTCGGCGAATTTCTCGAGGATGCGCGAGGCCTGCTTGGTCAATTGCCCGAGCAGGAGCGACCAGCCGCCGCGGCCGACATCGATCAGCTTGCCGTCGATGAAGAAGGAGCTTGCCGGCTCCGGCGCGCGAATGTCGAGGGGAACGCCGACGGTGCGAAACGTCTCCTCGAACACGCCGCCGAACTCGATCGCGATCGCGCCGATATTGACCTTGAAGCCGTCGATCTCCTCGGTGGAGGCGCGGCCGCCCAGCCTGTCGTGATCGTCGACCAGGACCGTGTAGAGCCCGGCATGCGCCAGCCGCGCCGCAGCGCACAGGCCGCCGGCGCCGGCACCGATCACGACAGCATCGACCTTCCGACTGTCCACGCACAACCTCCCTGATGCCGCCGGGTTGGCCCCGCGTGCCTGAATTGCTTGCCTGACGAGACCGGAGGATATTATAATCCGACCGGCCGTTCAAATTATTTTTTGATCTGGATCATATTTTCGGACGCTGAGCTCACGGTTCTGGTGGACTTGTGTCCGCAGGCTGAGCGCGATGGCCGAAGCGGTTGTATAGAAGAGCGGGAGTCGCCGGATTCGGCGGCGTTCGTTTTGAGCGAGAGAGGCCGATGGCGCGCACGCGCTCCGAGAATTACGACGACATCCACCGCGGCATCATCGTGGCGGCCCGCGGCCTGTTCGCCGAATACGGCTATATGCGCGCCTCGATTGCCGATCTCGCCGAGGCGTGCAAGCTGTCCCGCGGGGCGCTGTATCACTACTTCGAGTCGAAGGAAGCGATCCTGTTCGCAATCCTGGACGAGCACGTGCGCCAGATGATTGCGGACGTCGAGAACGCGATCGCGAAACATGCCGCGACGCCCGACCAGTTCCGGGCGGCGGTCCGCGCCATCGTCGATCTCAACGCGCGTTCGCCGCAAGAACAGCGCCTGATCCTCAACGATCTGACGTTCCTGTCCGAGGACGATCAACAGACGATCAAATCTCTCGAGCGCCGGATCGTCGATCTGGTTTCCGGCCTGCTTCTCCAGCTCGACAATCAGGGCAAGATCGTCAAGCGGACGCGGAAGGTCTACGCCATGATGCTCTTCGGTACGCTGAACTTCAGCCACACCTGGTACGATCCCAAGGGAGGGATCGGACCGGCCGAGTTCGCGGACATGATCGTGGATCAATTCCTGTATGGGATCGCAAGTCCCGTCGTGTCACGGCATCCCGCGACGTCAGCGCGCTCTGCCAAATCCTAGCTGATCCGCCGACGTCACAGCGGGTAAAGGCTGAGCACAAGCGGGGGAGTCTTTAGGTCTTCACCTTTCTCTCCTTCTCCAACTGAGATATCGATTGCTGGAGCTAGCTCAAACTTGCGCATGATGGATTGGAGCGAGAGTTATGGTTTTTCAATTGGTTAGATAGCGGCGTGTGCGCGACGTGTGCACCGGGAGATCAAGAAGAATCTATCGTAGATCAGCGTGAGCCGTTACGTCTCTGAGCGGTGCAGGCATTTCGGGCAGGGGGAAAGTGTGTCCGACTTAGACATCGCGGCGGACTAGCGGATACCATGCCTCCGGTACGCGAGAACGATCCCAAGGGGATTGGCATCGCGATCAATCCGATGACGGCTCCGCTTCGCGACACATTGCTGCGCCTGCTGTCGTTGCTGGACACCCCGAACGATATCCCCGTTCTCGCCCCCATGGTCGAACGGGAATTGCTCTATCGTTTCGTGCAAGGTCCGCAGGGACGGCTTATGCGTCAGATCGCTCAGCCCGAGGGTCCACTGGGTCGCATCCGACGGGCCGTTCAGTTGATCAGGGACAATCATAACACCCAGTTGCGCATCGAGGCGTTATGCGCCGCGAGTGGCATGAGCCGGGCAAGCCTGCATCGCCACTTCTTGGCTATGACCAGCCTCAGCCCTCTCCAGTATCAAAAACAACTCCGGTTGCAGGAGGCGGGCCAACTTCTGCTTGCCGGCGAGCACACTGCGTCCGACGTGGCGTTCGCGGTCGGCTACGAGAGCGCGTCCCAATTTAGCCGAGCGGCAATTCGGCGCGCCGCCGGCGCGCGACGCTCGCCAGATACGGCAGGCGATCGCCACTCCAGCGATGACGTAAAGTGTTTTCACACATTAGCACGATCGTTGCTGCTAACTCGGTGTGCGAGCAGAACTCCCCCTAACGTGCGTCTCGTCGTCCGCAAAGAAGAATGTGTGTCGGCATCTGGAAGCTCGTCTCGACCCGCCGTGAGCGGGTCGCAGCGCGTTAGCGCCTGAGTAGCAGCAGCCATAAGCACACAGCAGTGCTGGAGCACGTGGCGCCCAGTCACCGGCGCCGGCTCGCCCATCACGCGCATCCGCAAGCACGCGGCCTGGATAGGACTGGCGACCGCGGCGCTGTGCAACCTCTCCTTATGATCGGCGGCTGGGGCCTCGAGCCCCCCGAGCTCGTGACCCGTCACAACCCCTGGAGATCCTTTGAGGACCGCTATAGTCGCCGCTGCACCATCGTCAACGACCAACTCCTCGTCGATCAAAGGCACGCCCTAATCGGCGCCCCCGCTAACTCATGCCCACCCCGACCGTCTGATCCATAACGCCCACCGGAAACGCCGGGGGAGATCATCGGAATTTAGCAGCCGTGGTCCCTCCGGTCACCGCCACACCTGACGCTGAAAACCGGCTGCTCCCAATAAGCCAACGCTCAAATAGACCTCGATTTAGACTGGGCGTCATGTGAGATAGTGTTGCATCATCGGAGGATCGGATGCCCCCACACTTGCCTTCTTTGAACGCACTCCGTGCATTTGAAGCGACGGCTAGACATCGCAGCATCAGCCGTGCAGCTGCCGAGCTCGGTGTGACACATGGCGCCGTTAGTCGCCAAATCAAGCTGCTCGAGGAAGTCATGGGTGTGTCGCTCCTCATGCGCGGCACCAGGGAATCAGTGCCAACCCGGGATGGCGCGCAACTCGTGGATGGCTTGTCGACGGCGTTCAACCTGATTCACGCCACGATTGAGCGTTTGAAGCCAGGGCCGCTAACATTGTCCTGCTCGGCCTCGATAACCATGTGCTGGCTTATTCCGCGAATGCCGGGGTTGTACGCTAGGCACCCCGGCATGGAGATCAAGCTCGACATGAACTACGACCGAGTGGATTTCACGCGAGACAACATCAGCGTAGCCATTCGCAACAACACGTTCGAACCACCGAAGTCGGCGGTCATTCGTCCACTGGGCACCGAGTGGATCGGCCCCGTGTGTTCTCCTGCCTATCTCAAATCGATCTCGCTGAAGAAACTCAAGGATTTATCAAATGCCAGGTTGCTCGCAACCACGACGCGCCCAAATGCTTGGACCGATTGGCTCGCAGCAGTCGGAGAAGAGGAGAGGGCGCCGCAAGTGCACCAAAGGTTTGACCATTTCTATTTGATGATCCAGGCCGCGACTTTCGGCCTGGGGATCGCCGTTGTCCCGCACATGCTCGCCATAGGGGACCTGGAATCCGGCAGGCTGATTGCCCCGTTCGGCTTTGTGCCTGGAAAACGTCAGCTCTCGCTTTGGATCGCTCCGCACTTGGCATCAAGGAGCGACCTTAAGACGCTGGAGAAGTGGCTTTCGCAGGAATTGCGGGACGGGTTGAAGCGCGCCTCGAAGCTTTCGTTGCCTCGGGGCTCCTAGCTGGCAAAGTGCTGGGTTTACGGCGCAAAAAGACTAAAGTTCGTGTGCAAGGAATGCCTGCAATTCTGGCGTGGCTGGACTGTCGAGCATGCTGCCCGGCCCTGTTTCCCACACCTTGCCCTGATGCATGAAGACAACCTGATCAGCAATGCGTCGAGCAAAGTTCATCTCGTGGGTGACCATCACCATCGTCATGCCGTCATCAGCCAGACGCTCGATGACTCGCAGGACCTCGCCGGTCAATTGGGGGTCAAGCGCGGAAGTCACCTCGTCGAAAAGCATCACCTTGGGCTGCATCGCCAGCGATCGGGCGATTGCGGCACGCTGCTGCTGTCCGCCGGAAAGCTGCTCGGGATAAGAATCAAACTTCTCGGATAACCCGACTTGTGCGAGGCAGTGCTTGGCCAGTTCAGCGGCCTGCTGTTTGGGCAATTTCTTCACGGTGCGCGGAGACAGCATGATGTTCTCGGCGACGGTCAGGTGCGGGAACAGGTTGTAACTCTGAAACACGATGCCGACGTCCAGTCGGAGCTTACGCAGGTTCAGGTCGGGCGAGGTGAGATTATGTCCACAAACTTCAATATAGCCCTGGCTGATCTTCTCCAGCCGGTCGAGGCAGCGCAGTGCCGTGCTCTTGCCCGAACCGGACGGCCCAATGAGAACAGTCACCTCACCACGCTTGACCTCGAAGGTGATGCCTTTCAGGACTTCGAGGTTCGCGAAGCTCTTATGCACATCGCGCAGAAGGACTACGACGTCGTTTCCTGCGGGCGTATGGGACGCAGTCATCTCAGGCACGAGTAATCTCCCTCAAACAGTGCGCATGCCGCGCGCCAGCCGGGTCTCTAACTTGTGGCTGACAGCGGAGAGCGGGTAGCAGAGCGCGAAGTACACCAGGGCCACGACCGAAAATGTTATGAACGGCTGGAAGGTTGAATTGTTGATGAGTTGGCCGGCCCGCGTCAGCTCCACGAAGCCCACAGCGGATGCCAACGACGTGTTCTTCACGATCTGGACCATGAAGCCGACGGTGCCCGGTGTTGCGTTCCTGACCGCCTGGGGAATGATGACGTGGTACATCCGCTGCAAGCGGCTGAGCGCCAGGCACTCCGCAGCTTCCCATTGCGCCTTGGGGACGGCCTGGATGCTGCCTCGCCAAAACTCGCCCAAATAGGCTCCGACCCAGATGGTCATGGACAGCATCGCAGCCACCAAGGGGGAAATCGAGAAGCCCATTGCGGGCAAGCCGAAGTAGCCGGCGAACATGATGACGAGGAGCGGGACCCCCTGGACTGTCTGGATGTAGAAGGAGGATACGCCGCGTAGCACGGGGCTCGCGGAGACACGGCACAAGGCGATGACCAGGCCCATCAAGCCACCGCCGATGAACGCGCAAAGCGACAGGCCCAGCGTCAGCACGGCACCCTGCAGGAGAAACTGGAGATGGATGAGGCCGAATGTCGGTGTCATAGCCGCACCTCAGACCGCGGTGCCAAGGCGACGGCGTCGCGGGAACGCCACCAGGGCGATCAACCAGAATACGAAACGCATGGTTACCGCGAGCAACAGGTAGATCCCGCCGATGGTGAGGTAGGTCTCCATGGGCCGGAATGAAGCGCCCTGGATGAAATTGGCGTTGCCGGTCAGGTCCGAGACGGAGATCTGCGACGTGATCGACGACGCGAGCATCAGCAGGACGAACTGGCTGGTCAGCGAGGGGTAAACGCGTTCGACGGCCGGACGCAGGACGATGTGCCAGTAGATCTGCGGCTTCGATAGGCCGAGGCACTCGGCGGCTTCCCACTGTCCCGCATGGACGGAGTTGATACCGGCACGCATGATCTCGCCGGTGTATGCACCCACATTGATGGTGAGCGCGATGATCGAGACCGCAATTGCGCTCATGGTGAGACCGAGCGATGATAGGCCAAAGAAGACCAGGAAGACCTGCACCAGGAATGGAGTGTTGCGGACAGCTTCAACGTAGCAGGCGCAGAGGTTCGACAGCCACTCGATCTTGGAGTTGCGGCCGATGGCGCAGAGGGTGCCGATGATGAAGCCGAGAATGGTGGCCGAGGTCGCCAGCTTCATGGTGACCACTGCCCCGTCCAGGAGCATTGGCCATCGCTCAAGAATCGGAGAGAAATCCAGCGACACGGCGGCTCCCTTTATACGCTCACGCCGAAACCATCGGTGCTTTGCGCGCCCCGAACATTAGCCCAGCAGTACGGAAGCCACCGTCAACGTTCAGAGTGTGTCCCTGAACGTACCGTGCCTCGTCCGAGCACAGGAACACGGCGGCATCCGCTATTTCCTCGGGCATGCCATAGCGCACCATCGGGATCAGATAGTTGTAAGCCGCGCGCGTCGCAGCATCATGCGCGGTCGCCGCCATGTCGGTCTCGATAGCGCCCGGCGCGATGTTGTTGACGTTGATGCCGTGTTCGGAGAGCTCGACCGCCATGACCTTTGTGAGCAATTCAAGACCCGCCTTGGCCGACCCGTAGGCGGCGCGACCGTTGCCGCCGCGTTGGCCGGAAAGAGAGGCGATATTGATGATCTTGCCGCCGTGGCCCTGCTCGACCATCTGTCTGGCGCAGGCCTGAGCCACCAAGAAGGCGCCGGTCAGGTTGATGGAAACGATACGGTTCCAGAGCTCCAGTGGCGTGTCCAGGAAGGGCGTATTGCCGCCTACACCGGCATTGTTGATGAGGATGTCGAGCCGGCCGCACTGAGCCACGACGGCATTGAGCGTTTTCAGGACGGAAGGCTGTTCGGCAACGTCGACGGAAAAGCTAAAGGCCTTGCCGCCCGCCGCGTTCAGCTTTTCAGCGGCTGCGTTCGCGCCCTCGCCATTGATGTCGGCCACCGCGATCGTTGCGCCTTCGCGAGATAGAGCATTCGCGATGGCGAAGCCAATGCCGCGAGCACCACCGGTGATGAGAGCAATTTTGTTCTGAAGCCTCACGATATCTCTCCTGTTATTGTTTGCCGCGAACAGCGGTGAAGAAATCCGGTGCGCCGGTCTGGCCGCCCTTCAGCGCGATCTCCAGGCCATCGATGGCAGCATCCGGTGAGTGTGCCCGGCACAGCGGGACGCCCGGTGACAGCGGCGCGACAGCACTGAGCGCATCGATGCCGAGCCGCGAAGCAGCCTGACCGGACGTATCGCCGCCGGAGATGACGACCCGGTGCAAACCGGTCTGACGGATGAGTGCATTCAGGACGTTACCGAGCGCACTGCCAATTCGATCGTTCACGACCGAAACTGGAATATCGCTGGTCTCGATGGTGGCACGATAGACAGAGACCCGTTCGTCATCCGGACCGGCAGCCGTGAAGACCAAGGGGCTGTGGCCGTTCCTGATGGACTGCAGGGCAATCGCGATGGTCCGATCGGTCTCCACCTTCAGCGCATCTTCCGAAACGGCTTTCTCGGCAGCGAGCGGGATGAGCTCAAAGCCTTGGGCCTCTGCATGCTGAATTTGGGCGGCCGTGATTGGAGAGACTGAGCCCGAGACGACGGCGATCTGGTCTACCTTCTCCGGGGGCGCGACTGCCAATGTTGCCGGTATCAAGCCAGCCGCGCGCCAATGAGCCACCAGCGCTTGCTCGACGCCCTGGGAGCCCAGAACGAATTGGCGCTCGCCTGCGCCTTCCCAGATGAGGCGACCGGCCTCTTCGAGTGTCTCCTGATCCAGCACGTCCAGCGAGACGATGTCCACTCCACGCTGAAGTTCGTGCTGGAGCAGAGCGTCGGCCGCCCCCTTCTTCATGGTCGCGAAGTCGACCAAGCCCACGCGCAGCCGGCTCAGATCGGCAAGGTGCCGCGCAAGGTCGGCCTCTTGCATTGGCGTGACGGGATGTACTGACATGGTGGGGTGGCGGTCGAGCCGGTAGCCAACGCCATTGGCATGAGCGAACAGGTTGCCGAACGCCTGAAAGCGCCCCATGCCGGGGTCCGATACCAACATCGGTGCCCAGCCCGGATATTTGCGAAGACCGATTTCGGCTGCGCGGCCGACATTGCCGATGTGAGGCGCGGAATCGAAGGTCGAGCAGAGCTTGTAGTGCAGGATCGGCGCCCCGGCTTCGTCCATCAGGTCGAAGATGGCCGGCAAATTGTCGTCCATCCATTCCGGACTGCGAGCTCGCGCGACGCCTGCGATGCCTATTCCCCTGTAGCTGCCGGCGACGTGACGCAGCAGCTCCTTGGACGGGGGCTTCAAAAACAGGATCGTTTCCAATCCGGCAAAGGCCAGCACTTGCATGGCGGCGGAGGAGCCGGTGAAATCGTCACCATAGAACGCGACGAGCGGCCCGGCGGGAAGGGGACGGTGCAAGCTCATGCTGCGGAATCCATTGCTGCCTGAAGAGCAGGATGGGTGAGCGCATAGTCGGCCTGTGGCACACCTTGCAAAGCTGCATCCCAGGCCTCGCGCAGGGCGCACACTCCCGCCCCGGGGCCGTGGGGGTGACCCATGATGCCGCCACCGGCCGTCATAATCAGGTCGGTCGATTTGAGTGCCGCATAGGTGTGCGGAACCTGTTTCACGCCCTGGCCGGACGAGAAAACCGGCATGGAGATGCAGGGCTTATCCGCGAACATCGGCGTCAGGCAGGCACGTGCCGCTTCGATGACGCTCTCGTCGCACTCCGAGAATTTGTTGGCGAGCCCGTTCACGTGCATATGGTCGGCACCGGCCAGGCACCAGATCTTGTGCCAAGCGACGAAAGACCACCCGAGCATCGGGTAGCGCGAAAGATAACCCCAGCCATTGCGATGGGCATGGATGGGCAACTGCGAGAACTTGGCCAGCTCGATCATGCCGGCGAGACCAACCGAATTGAGGCTGGCCATAAGGCACGTTGCGCCGTGTTTCAGCAGAACGTCATGCCGCCGTTTCATCTCTTCGACATCACCGGTCAGGTTGAAGGCATACATGGCCTTCTTGCCGGTCTTGTCCGCGTTGGAATTGATTTCGCGCATCACGGCGGCGACGCGGTCATTGAAGGGACAGTGCGGGCCGTCCGCTTGTAGCTCGTCATCCTTGATGAAATCGATACCTGCCTCGCAGAGAGTTTTGACCAAGGCAGCCGTTTCTCCTGGGCTGAAGCCGACGCTGGGTTTGATGATGGTGCCGATCAGAGGACGATCCTTGACGCCTGCCAGGCGTCTTGTGCCTTCGGCACCAAACTTCGGCCCGCAGTATGCCTTGGCGAAGGAAGGGGGCATGCGGATATCGAGAATGCGAAGCCCGCTGACTTGACGAAGTTCGAACAGGTTGCCTGCCACCGTCGACATCAGGTTCGGCAGTGAAGGGCCGAGCGTGGCGAGCGGCCATGACAAGGTCAGCTTGGCCCTTGTGAGGCGTTCGTTGTCGGGGGTGGGACCAGAGGAGGGCAGTGAACGGCGACCGACAGCTTGGCTCATAACTTCGAGCTTGATGATCTGGGCAGCAGAGCGTTCACGAAGTTCCGGAGTCTCGCCGGGTACGGAGACGAAAGTGCCACTGGACTGCTCGCCCGCGATGGTTGCGGCAGTCCTATCGAGATCGTCGGGAGTCTCGAGGAGGTAGTCCGCTTCGATGCGTTCCTGGGTCATGAACACGTCCAATGATAAGCGTCGTGCTTATTGCTGTTGATCTACGCCAAACGGCACTGCGCGAACGAACTTGAGCTTCGAAGGCTTCGAAGGCCCGGCTTTCACGCGCGGTCGGATCACCTGCGCCGACACGCCATGTGACGACACTGCGGGCTATTGGAGGATTTCGTTTGGGATATCGATGTTGTGAAACTTCTTAAAATAGCCATTCAGCTTACCATTCTTGGCATTTGTGCTGATCCACTCGTTGAGTTTGTCGAGCAGTTTGTTCTCGCCTTTTTTCACGCCCATAGCGATGGGGAACTGGCTGATCACCAGCTTGGCCTCGAACTTGCGATTGCTGGAGCGTTCATTGATGGTCCTCATCTGCGGGTCCGCCAGTCCGAGATAGGTCGCTTGGCCGGAGACGGCGGCAGTAATGGCGGTGGCGTCGTCGTCAAAGCGGATAACGGTGAAGCCGTATTGCTTCTCGCGTTCGCCGGACAAGGCAACGTCCTGCGCTGTGGTCCGGACAACAGCGATGCTCTTGCCCTTGAGGTCCTCCCACGACTTGGTGGTGTCGTTCGTCGGCGCAATAACGGTGGTGCGGATGAAGGAGTAAGGCTTGGTATAGTCGACGACTTTCTTGCGCTCTTCCGTGATGGAAAGCGACGAAATGACTACGTCGGCCTTGTCCGTATTGATGTTCGGAATGCGGGTCGGGCCGGTTGTGTTGACGAACTCGAGTTCGACACCCCAATCAGCGGCCAGAGCTTTGGCCACTTCGACGTCCGAGCCGGTCGGCTTCAGCGATCCGTCCAGCATGCCGAAGGGCGGGATGCCCAGGTCGGTTGCAACTCGGATCTTCTTCTTGCTGGTGATGTTATCCAGGACATCTGCGCTGGCGGGCGCGGCGATCGCCAAGCCAGCGGCGGCCATGATCGCAAACGCGAAATGACGACGGTTCAGTTTCATCCCTAATCTCCCATTGTTTGTCCGAGCCAGTTCCGGCTCTTTGGGTTGCCGCCTTCGCCACAAGCAAGCTCCACCTCTTCGGCTGCGCCTGAGACGACCTCAAGAAGGCGCCGTGGCCTCGGAGCATGCACAGGCAGGCTGCGGGTGGACTGTAGGCAATCGACCCTCGGTTCGGGATTGCATTAATTCTCGGTTAGATGTGAGTTTTTCTGACACCGGAGCCAGGCCCGGGAAACAAGCGGTGCGATGCACCAAGCAAATCTCATATCGAGGCCCAAAGTGGTTCGCGGAACTTCCGTGAGCCACTCGCGACTTCGGCTGCAATATAGGGCGCGAAGCGCAATCCAAGAAAATGAGACGAGGCAGTCCCAGCCGAAAAGGACGACAAGCTTGGAGGCGGTCAGCGTGGAACAACAGGCCTAATCGTGCATAAGCCGTCAGCAAAGAATGTTGCCAAAAGGCCGAGGAAGAGCGCTTCCAGGCGCAACACGAGCAGCACGTCCGAAGGCTGGCATCCTGGCGTCGTCGGTCTCGTCGCCTCGCGCCTGAAGGAAAAGTTCTCGCGGCCCGTCTTGCGCCCGCCTTTGGGCGCGCGGCGGATGCGAAAAAGCTTGAGCTTGTCGGCGGCCGTCGCAGCCATGGGCCTCCCGTCCGGCAATGAGGGCGGGCATCTGATTAACCAGCAACTCACCTTTTCCATCCTGACTGGATGTTCGAGGCTATCGCCGTCGAATTTGCCAGCAGACTGAATACTGCGTTCGGGGGGCGAGTCGCCTGGCCGTTGCGGGAAAGGCGGCTGGTCGCCGTTACGCCGCTTTCTTGCGGGGCTTCGGTTTCGCCTTTTTGTCGAGCAAGACTCTCTCCGGCGCAGGGCGCGCGCCTGGACCAGGATGGACATGAACTTCCTTGGCCGAAAGCGGTTCGCCGCATTCCGAGCACACCATCACGGGGTCGAACATCTTTCCGCACTTGCGGTGCTCGTGCAGCAGGGGGCGTCCGCGTTCGTCGACCATGTGGGTGTCGCCCCAATGTACGAGCGCCATCATGATCGGATAGAGGTCGAGGCCCTTTTGCGTCAGGATGTACTCGTGGCGTTTAGGCGACTCCTGGTAAGGAATGCGGCGCAGGACGCCCAGCCGAACCAGCTTTTTTAGTCGCTCTGCGAGCAGATGGCGGGTGATTCCAAGCGCTGACTGAAACCCCTCGAAGCGGCGCGTGCGCAGGAAGCATTCGCGGAGAATCAGAAGGGTCCAGCGGTCACCAATCACACCGATGGTGCGAGCCATCGAACACGGCTCTTCCTCAAGTTCATCCCATTTCATTCCTGCTCTCCGGTCGACCGGGCCTGTTCCGCTCGAATCAGGGGAAGCGGCAGGCGCCGCTCACATCATTCTAGATAGGTACTAAAGTGGATACAATACCCCTGACGCTAGTTCGAAACCCCGGTATTCAGAGCGGATTTGACAGTTCAATTTTAGAACTATAGAAGGAGGGACAGCCTGCGTTCGGCCTATAAGATCACGCCAAGCCCAACAAACATCGCGCTCTGCGGGAGGAGCTGACATGTCCCTGAAAGTTGAATTCCTGTTCGATTTCGGCAGCCCGAACGCTTACCTCGCGGAACTTGCCCTTCCCGGAATCGAACGGCGCACCGGCGTGAAATTCGAATATGTCCCGATCCTGCTCGGCGGCATCTTCAAGGCGACGGGCAACATGTCTCCGTTCGAGTCCCTTCATGGCATCAAGAACAAACCCGAATACCAGGCGCTGGAGACGCAGCGCTTCATTCGCCGGCATAACGTGACGAAGTTTCGTCCCAATCCGTTCTTTCCGGTCAACACGCTGATGTTGATGCGCGGCGCCGTCGCGGCGCAGTTCGAAGGCGTGTTCGAACCCTATTTCCGCGCTGCCTACCACCACATGTGGGAGGAGCCGAAGAAGATGGATGACCTCGAAACCTTCCGAGCAGCGTTCATCTCCTCAGGCGTCGATATCGATCGGTTGCTTGCGCGTGCGCAGCAGGACGACGTCAAGAAGGGGCTGATCGATCGGACCACCGACGCCGTCAACCGTGGCGCATTCGGCTCGCCGACCTTCTTCGTTGGAAAGGAGATGTTCTTCGGTAAGGACCAGCTCCGCGATGTGGAGGAGTCGATCGTCGAGCAGATCGGCCAGCCCATTTCGAAGACGGCCTGAGGCCAGAACCTGGAGCCTTTGCAGAGCCGCGCAGACGTCCGCGCGCCTGCATGACGAAAGCTCAGTCGGCCTTATAACAAAACCAATTCAGGGAGAATGTCATGCCCGGCCCCCTCAACGGCGTTCGCGTCCTCGATTTGACAGGCGTAGTGTCGGGTCCTTTCGCGACCATGTTCCTGGCGGATCAGGGCGCGGACGTCCTGAAAATCGAGCCGATCGGCGGCGACATTACCCGGCGCAGCCGAGCCACCATTGATAAGGATGGCGAGTTCTCCGCGCTATTCATTTCTTCAAATCGTGGCAAGCGCTCGCTGTCGATTGACGTCAAAAGCGCAGCCGGCCGTGAGGTTCTCGCCAAGCTGGTCGCGCAAACCGATGTCCTGGTGCAGAATTTCCGGCCGGGCACCATGGACCGTCTCGGTCTTGGCGTGGAAGAGTTGCGCCAGCGACATCCGCGCCTGATCTATGTTTCGATCAGCGGTGTTGGCGACACCGGACCCTATGTGAAGAAGCGTGTTTACGATCCGATCATCCAAGGCCTCTCGGGCTTTGCCGATATCCAGTCGCAGCCGGTCACGAACCGTCCGCAGATGATCCGAACCATCGTATGCGACAAGACTACCGCGGTGTTCACCGCCCAGGCGGTAGCGGCAGCACTCTATGCCCGCGAGAAGACAGGCCAGGGTGATCACATTCAGGTCGCCATGCTGGATGCGATGATCTCGTATTTGTGGCCGGAAGGCATGATGCAATACACGGTAGTGGGTGCCGAGGCCACTGCTGCCGATCCTAACGATCGGCCTGATCTCGTGTTCAAGACCAGCGACGGCTACATCACCGCCGGTACTATTTCCGATTCCGAATGGCAGGGTTTTTGCCGCGCCACCGGCGACCCCGAGCTTGCCAAGGATCCCCGGTTTGCGACGCCATCGGCGCGCTCGGTCAACGCCACGGCACGCATCAACAAAATGGCGGAGTATATCGGCCAGCACACTACCGCAGAATGGCTGGAGCGTCTGGATGCCGCCGACGTCCCCTGTTCGCCGATCTTGCGGCGGGGCGAGATCATCCACAATGAACAGGTGGTCGCGCGCGATATCATTGCCGAGTTCGACCAGCCGAAGGTCGGGCGGGTACGGCAGCCGAAGCCGGCGGCGCGTTTTGCGATCAACGAGGCCGCGATCGGCGGGCCTGCTCCCAGGGTGGGCGAGCACTCCCGCGACGTGTTGCGCGAGCTGGGCTACGACGACAGCGCCATCGACAAGATGGTCGCCGAGCGCAGCGTGCGTGTCGCGGTCTGACCGCGAAACCCGTTGGCGACGTATTCTAGACCTTCGCCGGCGCCGGCGTGATCGGTGCCACCGGAACATTCGCCGCAACGGCTCGCTGAAAGGCTTCCCGCTTCCTGATGCGTTCGAGATAGGGCTGAGCGTTGTCGCAAATGCCGACGCCATAGGCGATGGCCCACTCGAGGCAGGTCGTGAGCAGGATGTCTGCACTCGTAAATCGGTCGCCCATCAGAAATTTTCGGCCGTCTGCGAGCGCGACTTCGACATGGCGCAACTGCTGGCGGAAATACTCGCCGGCCTGGGCAACGACCTCGGGTGCAATGCCGTAGATCGGTCCGAGCGCGTCGGCCCGATGGCGGCGCATCACGTAAAGGCTGGTGGAATCCAGCTCCGCGACGATGAAGAAGCACCATTCCAGCCATGCGGCATA
Source organism: Bradyrhizobium sp. CCGE-LA001 (assembly GCF_000296215.2). NCBI lineage: Bacteria > Pseudomonadati > Pseudomonadota > Alphaproteobacteria > Hyphomicrobiales > Nitrobacteraceae > Bradyrhizobium > Bradyrhizobium sp. CCGE-LA001. The sequence continues at coordinate 2,514,917 of NZ_CP013949.1, forward strand.
CTCGCGGGTCGCTTCCGGAATCAGCGAGCGTTCCTTTGTGGAGTATGTTCGTGACAGGTACGCAACGATCGCCGCGCTCTCGCCGATGCAGAAGTCGCCATCCTGAAGCAGCGGGATCTTCTGACGCGGATTGAGCTTCGTGTATTCTGCGGTCTTCGTTTCGCCGGTTCGCGGGCCAATGGGCCTGGTCTTGTAGGCTAAGCCCAGCTCGTGCATGGCCCAGTGCGGACGAATGGTGCGACTCGTTCCAACGCCCCACAGGGTCAGGTCTGGTGTCGCATTCATATTACCATTTCTCCACGGACGGACGGAGATCGAGCTCGTGGGTCCAGCCATCTTTGCTCTGCCGGTGGGTGAACCAATAGGCTTCGGCAATGGAAGACGTCTTGGTCAGGCTATCGGGCGGAATGTCGCTTGCTTCGATGCCCTTCGCTGCCTTCATGCGTTGGTGAATCGCCTCGCTATCCACGCCGGCGTCGATCAGGAGATGCACGACGTGAATGTTCTTCGGTCCAAGCTCGCGCGCCATCGCCTGGGCCACTGCGCGAAGTCCGAACTTCGCTGATGAGAATGCTGCAAACCCCGAGCCGCCACGCACGCTTGCCGTCGCACCCGTAAAGAAGATGGTGCCGCGTCCGCGCGACAACATCACGCCGGCGGCCTCACGTCCAACCAGGAAACCACCATAGCAGGCGAGTTCCCAAGCCTTGAAGAACAGCTTCTCCGTGGTGTCGAGCAGAGGCTTGTTGACGTTCGAGCCGGCATTGTACAGGCAAACCTCGATAGGCCCGTGCTCTTTCTCTACCCGCGCGAATATGCCTTGGACTTCTGCTTCCTGACGCGCATCCACGCTGAATGCGTGAACGTCATGCCCCGCAGCCCTCAGCTCGGCCACGAGTCCCTGCGATTTGGAGGCATCGCGCCTGCAGATGCAGACCGTATAGCCACCTTGGGCAAAACGCCGGGCGACCGCCGCGCCAATGGCATCGCCTGCGCCAACAAGTATCGCTACACCGCGGCTCGCCGCCATCCTCGACCCTCCCTTTAAGTTCTTATTTGATACTATAGCCTAGCTGCCGGATGATGCGTTGTAAACGGAGCTTTTTGAGAGCCGCGCATAAATGATACCCGCAGATGGACTGTCCATTCGACTCCGGAAAAGGCTGACGACGATTTATTGATTGACGAGTTCTAAAAAAGAACTATAAGTCGGAGCCAATTGTGTCGCATTGCAACGTCGGCATGGTCGGTCGGGAGGTCAGTCGTGACGGAGGTTTCAGAGACGATCAGTGTCGACGAGATTGCTGTCGGCTTGCCGAGCCGAATCCATGAAGTCACGGCAGGGCCGGTCGCCAGGGCACCCGACCGGATTGCGCTGGTCGAGGACGGAGGTTCCTGGAGCTATCGAGATCTGGAGCAGCGCGTTGGCGAGATCGCCACCATGCTCTCATCGCTGGGGCTAAGAGCCGGCGATCGGATGATCATTGTCAGCGAGAACTGTATTGCGCTCGCCGCTTTGCTGCTGGCGGCGAGCCGGCTCGACGCCTGGGCGATTGTCGCCAACCCGCGCTTGTCGGCGCGCGAACTGGACCAGATCCGCGACCACAGCGGCGCCCGGCGGATGTTCTTCACGTCCGGCATTTCGAAGGAGGCCGCTGCTCACGCCGCTCGCTACGGCGCCGAGAATCGGCGAATTGGCCCGCTGGCGGAAATTGGTGTTGGCTCGCTCAACGAAAGCGCGACAGTCCAGCCGGTGGAGATCGATCCAGCAAGGCAAGTCGCGGTTTTGATCTACACGTCAGGGACGACGGGGACTCCCAAGGGCGTGATGCTCTCGCATGACAACCTTCTGATTAGCGCAAAGACCACCGCGTATTTCCGCAGGATGAACGAGAAGGACAAGATCTATCTTGTGCTGCCGATCTCGCATATCGTCGGCATCTCGCTCCTGATCATGACGCTGATGGTTGGTGGCACGGTGCGGATGGTCAGCAAATACGATCCTGCCGCGACCGCAAAGGCCATCGCGGAGGAGGGCGTCACCATCCTCAATGGCGTGCCTGCCACCTATCAGCGCCTGCTGGAGCACAAGAGCGTATCAGGCGTGGAGCAACTCCCCCGAGGCGCGTTGCGCTTGATTGCCGTCGCCGGCGCGCCGCTGGATCTGAATCTGAAGTTGCGTGTGGAGAAGGAGTTCGGGCTTCCGCTGCTCAACGGCTACGGAATCACCGAATGCTCGCCGGGAGTATCAGGCGTACGTTTCGATAAGCCACGCTCGGATCAGGCTGTTGGCACGCTGCTGCCAGGCGTGGAAGCGCGGGTGCGAACCATCGAAGGATTTCCGACTGTACCCGGTGAAGTCGGCGAGCTGCATGTTCGCGGGCGCAACGTGATGCTGGGCTACTATCGTGCCCCCGAGCTTACCGCGAAGGTGATCGATAGCAAGGGCTGGTTCAATACCGGCGATCTCGCGCGTTTCGACGGCGACTGTCTGTACATAGTCGGCCGCACCAAGGAAATGATCATTCGTTCCGGTTTCAACGTCTATCCCGCGGAGGTCGAAGCGGTTCTCAATTCACACAAGGACGTCGTGCAATCCGCTGTGGTCGGTCGTGCCGCGGACGGCAATGAGGAGATCGTGGCCTTTGTACAATTGCTGCCGGGATCCCGCACGACACCAGAGACACTGATGCATTTTGTCCGGTCTCAGCTTACTTCTTACAAGCGGCCCTCCGAAATTGTCATCCTCGATGCCTTGCCGGCGACATCGACCGGCAAGATACTCAAGCACAAGCTCGCGGAGAGCTTGCGCGAAGGCGGCGCAGCCCCTGCGGTGCAGACGCCCGAATTCCGCAGGCAACATATCTAACTTACCGGGAGGACATCTTGCAAAAGAGAAACGCAACCGTGGCCGTCATCGGCGCCGGAGACTTCATCGGCGGCGAGATCGCCAAAAAATTCGCCGCAGAAGGCTTCACGGTCTTCGCCGGCCGTCGTAACGGCGACAAGCTGGCTCCGCTCGTCAGGGATATCGAGGCTGCCGGCGGAGAGATCCACGCCCGCTCGCTCGACGCTCGCAAGGAAGACGAAATCATCTCCTTCCTCAACGATGCGGACAAGCACGCGCCGCTGGAAGTCTGCATCTTCAACATCGGGGCGAACGTCAATTTCCCAATTCTGGAAACCACAGAACGCGTCTTCCGCAAGGTCTGGGAAATGGCCTGCTATTCCGGCTTTCTGGCCGGTCGCGAGGCGGCCCGCCTGATGCTGCCGCGTGGGGGTGGCAACATCTTCTTTACCGGGGCGACCGCCTCGCTCCGCGGCGGCAGCGGGTATGCCGCTTTCGCAAGCGCCAAGTTTGGCCTTCGTGCGGTCGCGCAAGCGATGGCCCGCGAGCTTGGCCCGAAGAATATCCACGTCGCGCATCTCATCATCGATTCCGGCGTGGACACCGAATGGGTTCGGCAACGCCGGCTGGAGGCGCTCGGGCCGAACGCGCTGGATGATCCGGACGCCTTGATGCCTCCGGCCTCCGTCGCGACATCCTATTGGCAGCTCTACCAGCAGCCGAAGAGCGCATGGACGTTCGAGATGGAGATCCGTCCCTTCGGCGAGAAGTGGTAGCGGAGCCTGCCACGATGGAGCTCAAGCTTTCCCCCGAGGATGCCGCGTTTCGCGACGAGGTGCGCAGTTTCATTGCGGAGAACTATCCGCGGGAGATGCGCGTTCCAAATCCGGAGACCGACCTGACCAAGGAGCAATCGCTGCTCTGGCACCGGATCCTCCACAAGAAGGGATGGATCGCCCCGCTCTGGCCGAAGGATTATGGCGGCCCGGGCTGGTCGGTCACGCAGCGCTTCATCTTCGAGCAGGAAACCTCGCGCGCCGGCACGCTGCCGCCACTCGCCTTCAGCGTCACCATGGTCGGGCCGGTGATCTACACGTTCGGCAACGAGGCGCAGAAGAAGAAGTTTCTGCCACGGATTCTATCGGGCGAGGATTGGTGGTGCCAGGGCTATTCGGAGCCGGGCTCGGGCTCGGACCTTGCGACCGTCAGGACCAAGGCGGTGCGTGACGGCGACCACTACATCGTCAACGGCCACAAGACCTGGACCACACTGGCGCAGTATGCCGACTGGATCTTCTGCCTCGTGCGCACCGATCCGAGCGCGAAGCCGCAATCCGGCATCTCCTTCCTGCTGATCGACATGAAGTCGCCCGGCGTCACCGTGCGGCCGATCATCACGATCGATGGCAGCCACGAGGTCAACGACGTCTTCCTCGAAAACGTCCGCGTGCCCGTCGAGAATCTGGTCGGCGAGGAGAACAAGGGCTGGACCTACGCCAAGTTCCTGCTCGGCAATGAGCGCACCAGCATGGCCGGCATCGGCCGGTCCACCCGCTACATCAACAAGCTGAAGCAGATCGTGAAGGCCGAGATCCCAACTGAGGATCCCGCGCATCTCGAGTTCCTGCGGGACATTGCCCGCATCGAGCTCGACGTGCTGGCGCTGGAAGCGACGGAGCTGCGCGTCGTTGCCCAGATGGCGCGCGGCATAGATCCGGGACCTGCGGCCTCGCTGTTCAAGATCCGCGGCACCGAAATCTTCCAGGCCATCACCGAACTCACCCATCGCGCGATCGGCAATTACGGCCTTGCCATCCGTGAGCATCCGGTCAGCGCCAATCGCTTCATGCCCGGTCCCGACTACGGCCATACCGCGTCGGAGAAATATCTGAACGCGCGCAAGCTCAGCATCTACGGCGGATCCAACGAGATCCAGCGCAACATCATCGCCAAAGCCGTGCTCGGGCTCTAACCACGGCGGATCGGGAGGATCGGATGGATATTCAGTTCACGGAAGAGCAGGAATTGCTGCGATCGAGCGTCCAGCGCCTGCTGCGCGACCAGTACGACTTCGAGGCGCGGCGCAAGATCGTAGCCAGCGAGGAAGGCTTCAGCCGGAAGCAGTGGGACGCTTTCGCAGAACTCGGTCTTCTCGCTGCACCGTTCTCCGAGGGCGCTGGTGGTCTCGGCGGCGGTCCGCTCTCGACCATGATCGTGATGCATGAGTTCGGCCGCCACCTCGTGGTCGAGCCTTTCGTCGAGACGGTGGTACTGGCCGGCGGATTGATCGAGCATGTGGGTACGCCGGAGCAGCAGCAAAGCTACATCCCTGACATCATTGACGGGTCGAAAATCTGGACCCTGGCCTGGACGGAGAAGGCATCGCGTTTCGATCTGGCCAATGTCACGACGCGGGCGCAGCGCGAGGGGAGCGACTACGTCCTGACCGGCGCGAAGACCATGGTGATCGCCGCGCCCTGGGCGGACTATCTGATCGTCTCGGCGCGGACCTCCGGCGAGGACCGTGACCGCGGCGGCGTGAGCCTGTTCGTGGTCGATCGGCGCGCGACCGGCGTCGACCTGCAGAGCTTCAAGACGATCGACGGGCGTCGGGCCGCCGAGGTCAGCCTGCGCGATGTCTGCGGGCAATTGCTGGGCGCGGAAGGCGAGGGCGTTGCCGCGCTGGAAGCCTGCCGCGACCGCGCCATCGGCGCGCTCTGTGCTGAAGCCGTCGGCGCCATCGGCGAGCTGAACTCGGCGACGCTGGAGTATTCGAAGACGCGCAAGCAGTTCGGCACCACGATCGGCTCGTTCCAGGTGCTGCAGCATCGCATGGTCGACATGTTCATCGCCCATCAGGAGGCGCTCTCCCTGATGCAGCATCTGAGCCTCAGCCTCAGTGGCAACGATGCCGGCCTGTCGCGGCTCGCCTCCGGTGCCAAGTCGAAGATCGGCTATGCCGGCAAGTTCGTCGCCGACCAGGCGGTGCAGCTTCACGGCGGCATGGGAATGACCGACGAGCTCAATGTCGGGCACTATTTCAAGCGCATCTCCTCCATCAACATCCAGTTCGGCGATCCCGCGTTCCACGTGCTGCGCTACGCGCAGCTGGACGCGGCCGCGTAAGCAGAGAGGCCAACATGACGACTGAAGCAGTCATCGTTTCCACCGCCCGGACGGCTGTCGGCAAAGCCTACCGCGGCGCGCTCAACAATACGGAAGGCCCGACCATGGCCGGGCACGTGATGGCCGAGGCCGTGAAGCGCGCCGGCATCGCGCCGGGCGAAGTCGAAGACGTGGTGATGGGTTGCGCGATGCAGCAAGGCACGATGGTGATGAACGTGGCGCGCAAGGGCGCGATCCGCGCCGGCCTGCCGGTGACAGTCGCCGGCACCACCATCGACCGGCAATGCGCCTCAGGCCTGCAAGCCATCGCGGTGGCCGCGCGTTCGATCATGCTCGACGGCGTCGAGGTCGCGATCGGCGGCGGCATCGAATCGATCAGCCTCGTGCAGAACGAGCACATGAACAAGTTCCACGCGGTCGACGACGAGCTGATGGCGATGAAGCCTGAAATGTACATGTCGATGCTCGATACGGCCGAGGTCGTTGCCGAGCGCTACAAGATCGGCCGCGACAAGCAGGACGAATACAGCCTCGAGTGCCAACGCCGCGTCGGCGCTGCGTTGCAGGCCGGCCGCTTCGACGACGAGATCGTGCCGTTCACGACCAGGATGGCGGTGATCAACAAGGACACCAAGGAGGTCACCTACGAGCAGGTGACGCTCACAAAGGACGAAGGCCCACGTCCCGAAACCACCGCCGAAGCCCTCGCCAAGATCAAGCCCGTATTCGAAGGCAAGACCATCAGCGCGGGAAATGCCAGCCAGCTTTCGGACGGCGCCTCGGCCTGCGTGATCATGAGCGACAAGATTGCTGCGAGGAAGGGGCTGAAGCCGCTCGGCATCTTTCGCGGCTTCGTCGCCGCCGGCGTCGAGCCGGACGAGATGGGCGTCGGCCCGGTCGCCGCGATCCCGCGCCTGCTCAAGCGCCATAACCTCAAGATCGACGACATCGATCTCTGGGAGCTCAACGAGGCCTACGCGGTGCAGGTCATCTACTGCCGCGACAAGCTCGGCATCGACCCGGACAAGCTCAACGTCAACGGCGGCTCGATCGCGATCGGCCATCCCTACGGCATGACGGGGGCGCGGCTCACCGGCCATCTCCTGATCGAGGGCCGGCGGCGCAAGGCGAAGTACGGCGTCGTGACCATGTGCATCGGCGGCGGCATGGGTGCGGCCGGCCTGTTCGAAATCGTCCACTGAGCGGCAACCGCGGGGAGACCTTTCGTGAAGACAGCAATCACTGAACTGTTCGGCATTGAGCATCCGATCATCCAGGGCGGCATGCACTATGTCGGCTTCGCCGAACTCGCAGCCGCGGTGTCGAACGCTGGCGGGCTCGGCATCATCACCGGCCTGACCCAAAGGACGCCGGAGCTTCTCGCGAAGGAGATCGCGCGCTGCCGCGACATGACGGACAAGCCGTTCGGCGTGAACCTCACGTTCCTGCCGACTTTCAGTGCGCCGCCCTATCCGGAATACATCGCTGCGATCAGGGAGGGGGGTGTGACCATCGTCGAAACGGCTGGGCGCAGCCCCGAACAATACATGCCGGCCCTCAAGGCGGGCGGCATCAAGGTGATCCACAAATGTACTTCGGTCCGGCATTCGCTGAAGGCAGAGCAGATCGGCTGCGATGCGGTCAGCGTCGACGGGTTCGAGTGCGGAGGTCATCCGGGCGAGGATGACATGCCGAACATGATCCTGTTGCCGCGGGCCGCGGAGGAACTGAAGATCCCGTTCGTTGCCTCCGGCGGCATGGCGGATGCGCGCAGCCTGGTTGCCGCCCTGGCGATGGGCGCCGCGGGCATGAACATGGGTACGCGCTTCATCGCCACCAAGGAAGCGCCGGTGCACGAGAACGTCAAGAAGGCGCTGGTCGCGGCGACGGAGCTCGACACCAGGCTCGTCATGCGGGCGCTGCGCAACACCGAGCGGGTCCTGAACAACAAGGGCGTCGAGCACCTGCTCGAGATCGAGCGCGAGAAGGGAAAGAGCCTCAAGATCGAGGACATCCACGACCAGGTGGCGGGCGTCTATCCCAAGGTGATGATCGACGGCGATATGGACGCGGGCGCCTGGAGCTGCGGCATGGTCGTCGGGCTCATTCACGACATTCCGACGGTGAAGGAACTGATCGACCGCATCATGGCGGATGCGGAAAGACTCATCCGGCAGCGCCTGACTGGTTTCCTCGACGGCGCCGGGCAGCGGCCGGCTGCGGCCCGGGCGATGGCTTAGCCGGAAGGACATACCGCTTCCGAACGTTCTGACGTAGGCTATGCGCACACATGGTCATGCGTGCGTCGATCTTTGTTGAAGCTCGACGGCCAGATCGACGGCCCTCGGCAGCCTCGGGGGTATTTCATGGACCAGGCCGACTTCCACTACTACGAGCCTTCGAAAGGGCACGGGCTCCGGCATAATCCCTTCAATGCGATAATCGCGCCGCGTCCGATTGGGTGGATTTCGTCGCGCAATGCAGCCGGTCAATTGAACTTGGCGCCGTACAGTTTCTTCAATGCGTTCCTCTACGATCCTCCGATCATCGGGTTTTCCTCGATTTCGTGGAAAGACACGGTCAAGAACGTCAGCGAGACGCGCGAGTTCGTCTGGAATCTGGTCACCATGGATCTCGGCGAACGCATGAACGTGACAGCGACGCCGCTCGATCACGGCGTGAGCGAGTTCGAAGCAGCCGGTTTGACGCCGATACCCGGCCGCCACGTTGCTGTGCCGCGGGTGGGCGAGAGCAGGGCCGCCATGGAATGCAAGGTCGTCGAGGTCTCTCAGCTGGCCAACGCACGCGGAGAAAAGGTGGAAGGATGGTTCGTGCTTGGTGAGGTCGTCGCGGTCTACATCGACAAAACGTTGATCGAGGACGGCGTCTACAACACGGCACTTGCGCGTCCCATTCTGCGCGCCGGCCGGGGTGGAGATTATCTCGAGGTCAGGACCGAGAACATGTTCGAGATGAAGCGCCCACCCGGCAGCAGCAAACCGGAATTCCACGGCACCTGATTGCGCTGGAAGCAGGCTCATTGTGGGACCGACCATGCCCCTTGCCGCGTTCTGCCTGGCAGGCCCAAGTCCGGCTTCGCAAAGCCGATGAGTGACGGAACGGAAACGGTCCGGCGTCATACGCCCATCAAGACCCCGGGCCCCGCGCGTACAGGCCCAGAGCCAGCAGGGAGAACGCGCTCATCACGACGCTCAGCGCAAACATTGCTTCGTGTGATACTGTGGCAGCAAGCCATACGCCGATTGCCGCGATCATCATCTGCAAGAAACCCAGCAGCGCCGAGGCGGCGCCGGCTTTCTCGCCGAATGGAGACAACGCGCGCGCCGTGGCCAACGGACTGACAATGCCCATGCCGAGGAGATATACGCTCATCGCGCCTAGAAAGGGCAAGAAAGTCGGGTTGATCAGCGAGATGAGCAGGATCGCAAGGCTGCTGGCGGCCGTCGCGCACAGACCTGCCCGGATCGGACCATCGAGCCCGTAGCGTGGTGCCAATCTTGTGGCAAGCATACCCGCGGCGAATACGATGAAGACGGTGCCGGCAAAGAAGAGCCCGAGCTGGATCGGCGTGAAGTGCAACGCTTCGATGAATAGGCGCGGCGCAGCGGAAAACATCGAGAACAAGCCGCCCATAGTGAGGCTCGAGGCGGCCGCGGGGGTAGCGAAGCGACGGTCGCCAATCAGACCGGCATAGGTCCTGCCGACGACAATTGGATTGAACGGCGTGCGGATCGAATTGTGTGTTTCGCCAAGAACGTTGGCGTAGGCAACGGCGCCGACGGCGGCAAAGGCCGCGACCAGCGCGAATTCGGCGCGCCAGCCCAGGCTATGGTCGAGGGCGCCGCCAAGCAGCGGCGAGAACCCGGGAGCTGCGGACATCACGATCATGATGAGCGCCATCGCGCGCGCCAGTGCCGCGCCACTGAACATGTCGCGGGCGATGGCGCGAGACAGCACTGAGGTCGCGCAGGCACCTGTTGCCTGCACGACGCGGCCGATGAGGAGATTGGGCAGGTCGGTTGCCAGACCGCACCAAACGCTGCCGACGAGGAACACGGTAAATCCGATCAGGACCGGCCAACGTCTTCCGTAGCGATCCGAAAGCGGTCCGACCAGGAGCTGGCCTAACCCGAACACTGCAAGAAACACGGTGATGGCGGACGTTACCTCTGCAGTCGTGACATTCAATGAGATCGCAATCTGCGGCAGAGACGGCAGCAAGATGTTGGTCGCGAGCGTTCCCATCGCGGCCAGCACGGAAAGGATCGCGATCGGCAGGACGCTGGAGCTAGGAATGTCCCGCGACGCGGTGTTGATCAGGTCAGCCATGGGACCTTTCGTGTGATAGGGATAGGTAGATTGAGACGGCGAGTGAGGCGGTTCGCGCCGCTCGCCGACTTCGTTCTTGTCCGCCCAGCCGTGTTATCAGCGGACGATGCGTTCGACTGCTATGGCCGTAGCTTCGCCGCCGCCGATGCAGAGTGACGCGACGCCGCGCTTGAGGTTCCGCGTTTCGAGCGCGTGAAGCAGCGTCACGATCAGCCGCGCGCCGGTGGCGCCAATCGGATGACCGAGCGCGCAGGCGCCGCCGTTGATGTTCAACTTCTCCCTGGGGATGCCGAGATCCTTCTGCGCTGCCATTGCGACCACGGCAAATGCCTCATTGATCTCGAACAGATCGACGTCGCCAACGCTCCAGCCGACCTTGTCCAATAGCTTGCGAATAGCGGGGATCGGGGCCGTCGTGAACCATTGTGGCTCCTGACTGTGGGTGGCATGGCCCTTGATCTCGGCGAGCACCGGGAGTCCGTCGCGATCGGCAACCGAGCGTTTCGCCAAGATGAGCGCTGCAGCGCCGTCAGCATTGGCGGATGAGGCTGCGGGCGTGATGGTGCCGTTGGCGCGGAATGCGGCTTTCAGCCCTGGGATTTTGGCGGGATCGACTTTGAGCGGATGCTCGTCATTGGAGATGATCCGGGGCCCGGCCTTCTCGGTCAACGTAATCGGAGCGATCTCCGCCTTGAAGGCGCCGCCTTCAACCGCCTTGCGTGCCCGGGTCAAGGTCTCGATTGCATAGTCGTCCTGGTCCTTGCGGGTGAATTGATAGGCCTCCGCCGTGGCCTCGCCGAAGTCGCCCATCGAGCGTCCCGTCTCATAGGCGTCTTCCAGCCCGTCCATCAGCATGTGGTCGATGATGCGGTCGTGGCCGGCGCGATAGCCGCCACGCGCCTTGGCCAGCAAATAGGGCGCATTGCTCATGCTCTCCATGCCGCCAGACAGAACAATCTCGGCGGAGCCCGCATTGATGATGTCGTGAGCGAGCATGGTGGCCTTCATGCCGGAGCCGCAGACCTTGTTGATGGTGGTAGCGCCGGTAGCATCCGGCAATTTGGCGCCGCGCGCGGCCTGGCGCGCCGGCGCCTGGCCTTGTCCGGCCGGCAGCACGTTGCCCATGAATACCTCGTCGATCCGTTCGGGCGCCAGCTTGGCCCGTTCCAGAGCTGCTCCAATCACATGAGAGCCGAGCTTGTGTGCGCTGAGCGGCGATAGCTCGCCCATGAAGCGGCCGAGCGGCGTCCGGGCTGCGGAGAGGATGACGACGGGATCGGAAGCGGCGGCCATGGCGAATTCTCCTGTTGATCGCTGTTGTTATATGACGATAATCATATAACATGACGGGCATTGCAATGAAATATTGCCGTCGCTTCAAAAGCGCGGTCCAGAAGCGCTGGTGGATGGGAACGGTCGAACAGCTGGTCGCCGAGCAGCTTGCACGGAGGGGAGATGCGTTACGTAGGAGACCATAGGCGCCAGACCCACAGGCGGATCGTTGAAAATGCCTCCTACGGCTTGCGTCAAAACGGTGCCGAAGGACTTAGCGTTGTCGAGTTGATGAAGCTCGCGGGTCTTACGCACGGCGGGTTCTATAACCATTTCGAGTCGCGTGCCGCGCTTGTTGGCGAGGCAATTGCGTTTGCGATGGACCAGACGGCCGAGCGGTGGAAGAAACTGGCGAACCGGAAGGCGAACGAGGACCGTTTCGAGACGTTGATCGCCGATTATCTCAGTTCCCGCCACCGCGACAATCCCAGACAGGGTTGCGCGCTTCCAGCCCTGGCCGCTGATGTCGCTCGATCGAGCCCGAGGGAGCAACGGGCGCTCGCCTCCAAGCTGGAGAAGATGATCGACATCCTGGTCGAAATGCTTCCCGCCGAGGGTCCTCAACAGGCACGCCAAATCGCGACGAGCGCCATCGCGACCATGGTTGGATCGATCATGCTATCGCGTGCTGTCGGCGCCGGGAAGCTTTCCGACGATATTCTCGACGCCGGACGGATGACTGTCTGCGGCCGGACTCACAAGCGACAGCGCAGAACAGCAAAGGCGATGACCTGCGACAAGCAATAATCTGGGAGGTGCCCATGACGGCCGGCAAGTGGCTTAAGACAGCCTGCAACCTGTGTTACGTAAACTGCGGCATCGAGGTCTGGGTGAATGAGGGGCGCCTTGAGAAGGTACGAGGCGACCGTTCAAACCCGAAGTCGCAAGGCTATCTGTGCAACAAGGCGGCGCGCATTCCCTATTATGCGCATCACAGGGACCGGCTCACGAGCCCGCTGCGTCGTCGCCCCGATGGCGGCTTTGATGAGATCGAGTGGGACGTCGCGATCGCAGAAATCGCACAGCGGCTGCGGCACATCGTTGACAGGTATGGCGGCAAGAGTATTGCCCTTTATGGCGGCGGCGGGCAGGGCAACCATGCTGGTGGCGCCTACGCAAGTGGCTTGTTGCGTGCGCTGGGCTCGCGCAGCGTCTTCAACGCGCTTTCGCAGGAAAAAACCGGAGACTTCTGGGTCAATGGCCACATGTTCGGCAGCCAAACCTGCCACACCTCAGAGGACGTCCATCATTGCGATCTCTTGCTTGTCATCGGTGCCAATCCCTGGATCGCGCACGGCTTCCCCAATGCGCGCGACCATCTCAATCAGATCCGCAAGGATCCCGCACGCAAGCTGATCGTCATCGACCCTCGGCGGACCGAAACCGCAGAGATGGCGGATCTGCATCTTGCGGTTCGCCCCGGCGCCGACGCGTTTCTCCTTGGCGCGCTGCTGGCAACGCTCGTCCGTTCCGACCGGATCGACCACGCCTTTATTCAGGAGCACACGATCGGCTTCACGGAAGTGACGCAAGCGCTATTGAACATCCCCGTTGAGGAATGGGCGGCCGCCGCCGATATCTCGATCGCGGAGCTGGAGCGATGCGCGGCGATGATCGCGGCCGCGAAGGCCATGGTGGTTCGGGTTGAACTCGGCATCCAGCAAGGCATCAACTCGACACTCAATTCCTATCTCGAGAAGCTCCTGATCATGCTTTCCGGCAATTTCGGCCGTGAAGGTACCAACCAATTGCATAGCTGGCTTCAACCGCTTTGGGGAAACTCTCCGAACCAGACATTCGCGCCGACTGGCGACGCGATCATTGGCGGCTTGCTGCCGCCCAACATTTTCCCCGAAGCGGTTCTCAAGGACCATCCCGACCGGTTGCGCTGCGCCTGGATCGACAGCTCCAATCCCGCCAACACCGCCGCAAATACCGTGGCGGTGGAGCGCGCGTTGCAATCGCTAGAGCTATGCGTTGTGGTCGACGTTGCGATGACCGAAACCGCACGGCTCGCGCACTACGTTCTTCCAGCGTCCACGCAATACGAGAAGACTGAATTTACCCTATTCAACTTCGAATTTCCGACGAACTATTTTCACGTTCGCGCCGGTGTTCTGCCGCCACTTGCCGGGACCTTGCCGGAGCCCGAGATCTACACGCGGTTTGCCGTCGCCCTGGGGCTTCTGCCGGGTGACAATGTGCTCGCGCCGCTACGCGAAATAGCACGGCGCTCGCGACCTGAATTCGCCGCTGCCTTCCGCTCTTTCATCGCGGAAAACCCTGCGGCTGTGCCTGCCCTGGTGCTCTACCATACGCTGGGGCAGACGCTGCCGGATGGCACGGCGGCCGCGGCTCCCTTGTGGAGCGCCGCACTGGCTTGCGCGAAGCGATCGCCGCAAGCGGTGCGGCGGGCGATCGGCGCATCCGAGCAGGTGGCGGACCATCAGCTCGGAGACCTCCTGTTCGACACCATCGTGGCCGCCCGGCAGGGCACGGCGGTTACCCGGCACGACTATGACGAGGTCTGGTCATTGATCAGCCATTCGGATCGCAAGGTTCGGCTGGTTGTCCCGCAGATGCTGGAATGGCTGGCGCGCCTCGATCCGCATGCCGCCGTCGCGCCAAAGGAGTTCCCGTTCATGCTGGCGGCTGGTGGCCGACGCATGTTCAACGCCAACCAGATCTTTCGCGATCCAGCGTGGCGTCGCGAGGACCCGGACGGCGCCCTGTTGATCAATTCGAGCGATCTGAGCGAGTTGGGTGCGAAGGATGGCGACTGGATCGCCGTCGAGTCGACCGTCGGGCGGCTCGTCGTCCGCTGCAAGGTGGATGACGCCATGCGGAACGGCCAATTGGCGCTGCCGCACGGCTACGGTCAGGCCTACCCGGCATCAGACGGAGAGCGCCTGATCAACGGGCCGCGCATCAATCTACTCACCGAGAGCGGCAACCGCGATCCCATTGCGGGCACGCCCTACCACAAGAATGTCGCGGTTCGACTGGCCCTGGTGTCCGCACACGAGGCTGCCACTTATCAGTCGCAGTCCGAGCGAATTCATAAGAGGTCGGCCGGACAATAAGGGAGCGTTAAATGACCGAGAAGCCAACCGCGATCGTGACCGGGGTGGGCCCGGGCACGGGAGCTGCCATCGTCAAGCGCTTCTCCGCCGGTGGTTTCCGAATCATCGCGCTTGCTCGCTCTACGGAGCTCATCAATCGCCTTGCGCAAGAGCTTCCTGACGTGCACGCGATGACCTGCGACGTCTCGGAGCAAAGCCAGGTGCGGACCGTAATCGCCGACGTAAAGCGGCGGTTCGGCCCGTCTGACGTTCTCATCCACAACGCGGTAGGTGGGGGCTGGGGGAATTTTCGCGAGATCGATCCGAAGATGCTGAAGGGCAACTTCGAAGTCAACGTGATGGGCCTGTTGTACCTGGCCCGCGAAGTGGCGCCTGACATGATCGATCGGGGTAAGGGCGCAATCCTCGTGACCGGCAACACGTCTTCGATCCGAGGCAAAGCCAATTTCGCCGGCTTCGCGCCGACAAAGGCAGCGCAACGCATTCTGGCCGAGTCGATCGCACGTGACGTGGGACCTCTCGGCGTCCACGTCTCCTACGTTCTCATCGACGCCGTTATCGATACGCCCCGGATGCGCGCGCGGATGAGCGACAAACCGGATGAATTCTTCATCAAGCCTACCGCGATCGCCGACGAATTGTTTCATCTCTACGGTCAGGACCGCTCGGCATGGTCGTTTCTCACGGAACTGCGGCCATTCAACGAAAATTGGTGACGCTCGAACGCGGGCACGGCGCGCTGGGTCACTTCAGAGAGCTCTGCGGCACTTGAAAGGTCAGGAACATGACTGATGGATCCATCTCGGTTGATACGGGGACGGACGAACTGCTGTGCGCCATCCGGGATCGCGTCGCGGTGATTACCTTGAACCGGCCCGAAGCCCGTAATTCGCTGTCCGATCATCTCACGCCGGCGTTGCGCCGGATGATCAAACAGAATGGAGATGATCCTGAGGTCGGAGCCCTCCTGATAACAGGTGCAGGCACTGCCTTTTGTTCGGGCGGCGATGTCAAGGGGATGGGCGACAACGCTGCCGCGCCGGCTGTGTCATTCAGCGACAAGGTTGCGCGGTTGCGGGAACGTCAGCGAACCCTGACCGGCGTACTTGTTTCGGTGCGGAAGCCCACCATCGCGGCCTTGCCGGGACCGACAGCTGGCGCCGGGCTTGCGATCGCACTCGCTTGCGACCTTCGTATTGCAGCCGAATCCGCCATCATGACGACTGGCTACGCCAGGATTGCGCTCACCGGCGATTACGGCATTTCGTGGCTGTTGACCCGGCTTGCCGGGACGGCACGTGCCCGCGAACTCATGTTTTTGTCCGAGCGGATCAGTGCACGGCGCTGCGAAGCATTGGGCCTCGTAAATCGCGCGGTGCCTGACTCCGACCTGCAACGCGAGGCATTCGAAATGGCGAGAGCATTGGCGAATGGCCCGACGAGAGCCTATGCCTCCATGAAGGATAATCTCGACCTTGCGCTGTCGGCCGACTTCCTGACGTCACTGGACCAAGAGGCCGAGAGGATGGTCGTTGCAGCGGGCACTGCGCAGCACGCCGAAGCGGTCCGGGCTTTTACTGAGAAGCGTCCGCCGACTTACAGGTGAAACTCTTCAGGTCATTACTTCGAAGGCCTAGCTGGCCGCACGCGCATCCGCGCAAGCTGGAACTGCCAAGCAAATGCTCATTCGACTGCGGCGATACGAATGGGACGCGTTCCGATCGGAGCGCCGGTCGCGCGGTCGATGGTGAGGGGATCGATCTCCGTTCCGTTCTCGGCATCAAAGAACCGGGTCACCTTGCCTCCGCGGCGGTGCTTGCGTCCCCATGCGCCAATCGCGAATAGGACCGGCAAGAAGTCGCGCCCGGCTTCCGTCAGTACGTATTCGTCCCGTGGCGGACGGTCTGAATAACGGCGTTTCTCCAGCAATCCCTCGTCAACCAGGGCTGAAAGCCGACCCGTCAGCATCGTCGGCGCGATTCCGAGACTCCTCCGAAAATCGTCGAAGCGGGTCAGCCCAGCATGGGCATCGCGCATGATCAGCATGCTCCATGCGTCCCCGACAATCGCCAGGCTCCGGGCGATCATGCAGGGCTGGTCCGAAAGTTTTTTCATGTAGGTCTCGTTTTAGTAGTGACTTAGTACTAAATTGATAGTAACAGATCGATCGTCGATGTTCCAGAGCAAATTGAGAAGGCCGGAATGAGCAAGACAGAACAGGGAATTGCGCTGATTCCGGGTGCTTCCGGTGCCAGCCGAACGATGGAGCAAGTGATGTCAAACTATGTCAGCCACCCGGGATCGGTCGTGCGCTATGTCGATGCGCCGAATCTCTCGATCAGTGCTGCAGGAACAACCTTCGCCTATCGCGACGTCGGACCGCGCACTGGCGTGCCATTGATCCTTCTCAACCATTGGGGCGCGGTGCTCGACAATTTTGATCCGCCGATCGTCGATGGGCTCGCCACCAGGCATCGCGTCATCGCGATCGACTACCGAGGTATCGGCGCTTCAAGCGGGAAAGCGCCTGTCACCGTCGGCGAAATGGCGCAAGATACGATTGCCCTGATCACCGCGCTGGGCTTTGAAAAAGTCGATCTGCTCGGCTTTTCCCTCGGCGGCTTCGTGGCGCAGGAGATCGCGCTGAAGGCCCCTGGTCTGGTGCGAAAGCTCATTCTGACCGGCACGGGCCCGGCAGGCGGCAAAGGTATCGAGAAGGTTGGGCCGGTGTCCTGGCCGCTGATGATCAAGGGCTTGCTGACTTTGCGAGACCCGAAATTCTACCTGTTCTTCACCTCCACGGCTAATGGTCGCCGGGCCGCAAAGGCCTTTCTGGCAAGGCTGAAGGAGCGCAAGGCAGATCGGGACAAAGCGGCCACGCCAGCGGCCCTGTTGCGGCAACTCAAGGCGATCAAGAGCTGGGGCCAGCAGGCGCCTCAGGATCTCGGCAGCCTCCGTATCCCGGTCCTGATCGCGAATGGCGATAACGACATCATGGTGCCAACCGCAAACAGCACCGACATGGCACGGCGTATCCCGGGCGCACAATTGGTCATCTACGAAGATGCCGGGCATGGCGGGATCTTCCAGTACCACGCCGATTTCGTGCCGAAGGCGCTGTCCTTCCTCGACGCCTGACGCCGCGACGAAATTTCAGATTGGAGACGAGATCATGAAGGCATTCGTCGTCGACAAATACCAGAAGAAGGGCGCTCTGCGCCTCGCAGACATGCCGGAATCGGAGTTGCGGGACCATGATGTCCTGGTGCGGATTCACGCAACTGCTGTGAACGTCCTGGACTCCAAGCTCAGGGATGGAGAATTCAAACTCATCCTGCCGTATCGCCCACCTTTCATTCTGGGCCACGATGTTGCCGGAACGGTCGTGAGGGCTGGCCGCAATGTCAGGCGGTTCAAGGCAGGCGACGAGGTCTATGCACGGCCGCGCGATCATCGGATCGGAACATTCGCCGAACTCGTTGCCATCAACGAAGCCGACGTGGCGCCGAAGCCTGCGAACATCAGCATGGAAGAGGCTGCGTCCATCCCGCTGGTGGGACTGACCGCCTGGCAGGCGCTGGTCGAGGTGGGCAAGCTGAAGCCTGGCCAGAAGGTCTTCATCCAGGCTGGCTCCGGGGGCGTCGGGACTTTCGCGATCCAACTCGCCAAGCATCTTGGCGCGGTCGTGGCGACGACGACGAGCGCGAAAAATGCCGAGCTGGTCAAGAGCCTCGGCGCGGACCTGGTCATCGACTACAAGACGCAGGATTTCGAGAAGGTTTTGTCGGGCTACGATCTGGTCCTGCACAGCCAGGACGCCAAGACGCTTGAAAAATCTCTGCGCGTGCTCAAGCCGGGCGGCCTGCTCATCTCGATCTCCGGGCCGCCCGACCCGGAATTCGCGAGGGAGCAGGGCATGAACTTCTTCCTGAAACTGGTGATGCGCTTGCTGAGCCATGGCGTGCGGAAGAAAGCCAGAAAACTTGGCGTGCGCTTCTCATTCCTGTTCATGCGTGCGCAAGGACAGCAGCTCCGCGAAATCACGTCCCTGATCGAATCCGGCGTAATCCGTCCGGTCGTCGACAAGGTCTTTCCGTTCGAAAAAACCGGGGACGCGCTCGCCTATGTCGAGACCGGGCGCGCTAAGGGCAAGGTCGTGATTGCCGTTACGCACTAGGTCCCGCAATGACGCTGCTCGCGTTGCGAAGCCATGACTTGTGATCGACAAGGTAAACGCATTGGAGGAAGCAACATGACTCAGTCACCCAGCGACACTCGCACTTCCGCATCTGGCGTTGCACTCATCGTCGGCGGTGGGCCGGGCATCAGCTCGAGTTGCGCCAGGCTGTTTGCGGAGAACGGCATGCGCGTCGCCGTCGCAGCCAGGAATCCGGGAAAAGCCGTCCTTGAGACCCTGGAGAAGATGCATGGCGTGCGTCGCTACGCCTGCGATGCAAGCGAACCGGCGGCCGTGGCGCAGCTGTTCGAAGACGTCGTTCAAGAGGTCGGGACGCCAAGGCTTGTCGTGCACAACATCGACGGTCGCGTTTCCGGCATTTTCCGCAAGACGGTGGTCGAGGCCGACCCGGTCATGGCGTTCGAGACGCTTCGCAACGCCGCGTTCTCTGCGTTTCTGGTGGGCCAACAGGCCGCTCGGCTGATGCTCGGAAACGAGCCTGATGCCAATGGCGCGCGAGGAACGATTATTTTCACGAACGCCAGCGCCGCGCTCAAGGGCTTTCCATCGAGTGGTGCATTTGCGATGGCGTGCCATGCCAAGTCCGGGCTCGCGCAAAGCATGGCGAGAGAATTGATGCCGCGGGGAATCCACGTGGCGAATGTGCCGATCGACGCCGCGATCGGCTGGACTCAGGAGGACGGCACCCGGGCGCACCGGCTGGCGGGAACGACTGTCGACGACAACATGGCCGACCCCGCTCACATTGCCGAGACCTATCTGCAACTGCACCGCCAACATCGCTCGACCTGGGCCTTTGAAGTCGTGCTGCGGCCGTGGGTCGAGAAATGGTAGGCGCGCCTACCTGATCTCCTTCGAACGATTCTGCGGAGGTCGACAATTCCAAATTGGAATTCGATGCTTCTACTGGCGGTTCTGTAGAATATAGCCGACTGGCCATACAGCCGTCTTGACAGTTCTATTTTAGAACGGTTTACTCCACCTGCCGATAGCAATGAGCGTGCGGACCTCCCGGTCGAAGGGGCTGCAACGCTGCCGAAAACAAGGCACAGGGGAGGATGGCATGAGGAGCGTGGACAAGCTCACCGCAGCCGAATTGTTGGACGGCCTGCCGTCCAGAGTGCACGAGGTCTACGAGCCGTTCGTGCGGGATATTCCGGATCATCCGGCCTTCGTGGAAGGCGGGCGTTCTTGGAGCTACCGGCAGTTCTCGGACGCAGTCGACGCCGCGGCAAAGGATCTCGCCGGTTTGGGCATCAGGCCTGGTGATCGCCTGATCGTTGCCAGCGAGAACAGCGTGGCCCTCGGCGTGATGCTCTTCGCGGCGAGCAAGCTCGATGCCTGGGGTATTCCGGTCAATCCCCGCCTTTCGGCCCGAGAGATCGATCTGATCGGGACGCACAGCGGTGCCAGACGCGTACTGTTCAACTCGGCGCTATCGAAGGAAGCGGCCGATCATGCCACCCGGGTCGGTGCGACTATCGCCGCCGTCGGGCCATTTGGTGGAATCGGTGTCGGTCCTCTCAATACGAATGCGGAAGCGGAGCCCGTCGAGAAGGATGGCGCCCGCCAGGTCGCCGGCCTCTTATACACCTCGGGCACGACCGGTGCGCCGAAGGGCGTCATGCTGAGTCACCGCAACCTCCTCTTCACCGCAAGGACGTCGGGAATCCTTCGCCGCAGCGGCCCAGACGACCGTGTCTACGGCGTGCTGCCGATGTCGCACATCGTCGGGTATGCGATCCTGCTGATCTCGACGCTGATGCACGGCGGCACGTTGCATGTCGTAGCCAAGGCCGATCCCGCCGCGCTGGCTCATGCCATCGCCGAGGAGGGGATTACGAGCCTGTTCGGCGTGCCTGCCACATATCAGCGGCTGCTTGAGCACAAAGCGGTCAAAGGCATCCGACGGCTCGAACGGGGGAGGCTGCGGATCATGGCTGTCGCCGGTGCTCCGCTCGACCTCGATCTCAAGAAGCGCGTCGAGGACGAGTTTGGAATCCCGCTGCTGAACAATTACGGCATAACGGAATGCTCACCGGGTCTCACGGGGGTCCGTTCGGAACAACCTGTCCCGGATGAGTCGGTCGGCCCGTTTCTTCCCGGCATCGAGCACCGCATCGTGGACGGACAAGGAAAGAACGTGCCGACCGGCGAGGTGGGCGAATTGCACGTGCGGGGTCCGAACATCATGCTCGGCTACTATCGTGCGCCCGACCTGACGGCGGCGGCGATCGATGGGCAGGGATGGTTCAACACGGGGGATCTCGCGCGGGTGAACGGCAAGGGGCATCTCTATATCGCCGGCCGCACCAAGGAGCTTATCATCCGCTCCGGCTTCAACGTTTATCCCGCCGAGGTGGAGGCGGTCCTGAACGCGCACGAGCAGGTCGTTCAGTCGGCCGTCGTCGGACGAAAGGTTGGGGGCAACGAGGAGGTCGTCGCGTTCGTTCAGCTTCTCCCCGGTGCGAGCATCAGCGCGGAAGACCTCAAGGCGTACGCGGCCCAATTGCTCACGTCCTACAAGCGTCCGACCGAATTGATCGTGCTTGACGCTCTGCCCTCGGCCTCCACCGGAAAGATACTGAAGCACAAGTTGCGGGAGATGGCGAACGAGCAGGTCGCCCCGAAGCCGTCCCGTGCGGCAGCCGCTGGCTGACGGGCGTCAGGAGTGATTTGCACGGCAATATGCGGTTCAAGAAAGAACGTTAGCGACGGACTTGTCGCCAAAGGGAGATGACAATGTTGAGAAGCGCCATGATTGCAGCCGCGCTCGCGGCATCCATAGTCGGCGCGCATGCGCAGACGCCGGGCGTCACCGAATCCGAGATAAAGATTGGAGCGACGTTCCCTTTTAGCGGGCCCGCTTCGCCGCTCAGCAACACCGGCAAGGGGATGATCGCCTACGTCAATTCAATCAACGATCGCGGCGGCATCAACGGGCGGAAGATCAACCTCGTCACCTACGACGATGCCTACAGTCCTCCCAAGACGGTGGAGCAGACCAGGAAACTCATTGAGAGCGACGAGGTGGCGTTCCTGTTCGGCCCCCTGGGTACGCCCGGCATCAGCGCTACGATCAAGTACGTCAACGCGAGGAAGGTGCCGCATCTGTTCGTCGTGAGCGGAGTCACCAAATTCACGAACTTCGCTGAATTCCCCATGACCACGACGGGATTGCCGAGCTACGACACCGAGGGACGAATCTACGCGAAATACATCACCCAGACCCGTCCGGACGCGAAGATTGCCATCCTGTATCAGAACGACGATCTGGGTAAGGATTTCGTCAATGCATTCAGGGGCTACCTCAAGGCCGATTTCGACAGGAAAGTCGTCGCGTCGTCCTACGAAGTGACCGAGCCGACCATTGATTCCCACGTCGTTTCGCTGAAATCGTCCGGCGCGTCGGCGTTTTTGGTGGCCGGCACGCCCAAATTCGCAGCGCAGGCCATCAAGAAAGCCGATGAGATCGGTTGGAAGCCGCTGTTCCTGATCAACTTCGTTTCGAGCTCCGTGTCGTCGACCATCATCCCGGCGGGACCGGAAAAGGCCGTGGGCATCGTCGCCGCGACCATCACCAAGGATCCGAACGACAAGAAGTGGGCGGATGATTCGGGCATCAAGTGGTACCGCGACTTCTTTGCCAAATACCTGCCGGGCGCGGATATCGGAGACAACAATTATCTGTTCGGGACCCAGCAGGGACAGATCCTGGAGCAGGTGCTCAAGCAGTGTGGCAACGATCTCTCGCGCGAGAACATCGTCAAGCAATCGCGGAGCATACGCGGGCTGTCGCTTCCCACTGTCAGTGTCGTCATCAACACGGGCCCGGAAAGCAGCATGGCCTACACGCAGCTGCAGTTGCAGCGCTGGAATGGGACCACGTGGGAGCAATTTGGCGACGTACTCAGCGCCGACCGAAAGTAAAAATGTACCTGCGGAACATGCGGCGCGGATGATTTGAGCTTGCAAACACGACCACCAGATCATGGAGTACGGATGTCCAGCGACGTTCTTTTTCGGCCTTTCAAGCTGAAAGGGCTCAACTTGCCGAACCGGGTCGTGATGGCGCCCATGACGCGCTCATTCTCTCCCGGTGGAATTCCGACCGAAGACGTCGCGCGGTATTACCGTCGGCGTGCCGAAGGAGCGGTCGGATTCATCATATCGGAGGGTACGGGCGTCGATCGTCCGGCATCCCTGAACGATCCGAACGTTCCCCGCTTTCACGGAGAGAAGGAGCTGGCGGCGTGGCGGCGTGTGGTCGACGAGGTGCATGCCGCGGGTGGCCTGATGGCACCGCAGTTATGGCACGTCGGAGCCGTTCGCACCCGCGCCAAGGATTGGTCTCCTCCGGGTGCCTACGACAGTCCGTCGGGTCTGTCGCGACCGGAGAAGAAATTCGGCGAGCCGATGAGCGAAGCGGACATCGCAGACGCCATCCGCGCTTTCGCCGATGCGGCGCTTGCTGCGAAGCGCCTAGGGTTCGACGCCGTCGAATTGCACGGTGCGCACGGCTATCTGATCGATCAGTTCTTCTGGGAAGGCACCAATCGCCGCGGAGATGGCTATGGCGGCAAGGACCTGCCGGGTCGGGCGCGGTTTGCCGCTGATATTGTCCACGCTGTGCGCAAGTCGGTCGGACCGGATTTTCCTATATTGCTCCGCATCAGCCAGTGGAAGCAACAGGACTACGAAGTGAAGCTGGCCGATACGCCTCGCGCGCTGGAAGCCTGGCTCAAACCTCTGGTCGACGCGGGGGTCGACATTCTGCATTGCTCGCAACGACGCTTCTGGGAGCCGGAGTTCGAGGGCTCCGATTTGAACTTCGCCGGGTGGGCCAAGAAGGTGACGGGAGTGCCGACGATTTCGGTCGGGTCGGTCGGCCTGACCGGCGAGTTCATCGCGGCATATGGCGGGGAGAGCTCCCGCCCGGCGTCCCTCGATGAACTGATCCGCCGCCTCGATCGCGAGGAGTTCGATCTCGTCGCGGTGGGGCGGGCGCTGCTTCAGGATCCGCAATGGCTGCTGAAGATACGCGACGGCCGGACGGAAGAATTGATGGCCTTCGAACGGACCGCGTTTGCGGCACTGAGCTAGGGCGCAATCGCCTGGAAAGCAGTTCGGAGAGTGTCAATGAGCGACACCAAGACCCAAGTCGGCCAGATACGCACCGAGGTGCATGGGCATGTGTTCAAGATCATCATCGACAACGTGGCTAAGAAAAACTCCTTCAGCCCGCAGATGATGGCGCAGATGTCGGATGCGATGACGCTTCTCGATCGCACCGACGATTATTGGGTCGGGGTACTCTGCGCCGAGGGGCCGGATTTCACGGCCGGGCTGGATATGCCGAAATTCTTCGGACCCAAGGCCGAGAATACCGAGCTAAAACCCGGCAACATCGATGCGTTCGCCTTGAAGAGCCGGTGCCGCAAGCCGATTGTGACGGCCGTGCAGGGGATCTGCTTCACGATTGGCATCGAAATGATGCTGGCTGGCGACATCGTCGTCGCCGCCGACGACGCTCGGTTCTGTCAGATGGAATCCAAGCGCGGCATCGCGCCTCTTGGTGGTGCCCATTTCCGGTATTTGACGCGGGCGGGTTGGGGAGACGCGATGTATCACCTGTTCCTGTGTGACGAGTTCGGCGCAGCCCGGGCTCACAAGATCGGCTTCGTTCAGGAAGTCGTTGCGCCCGGCCAGCAGATTGCGCGCGCGATGGAGATTGCGAATCTGATCGCCAAGAACGCGCCGATCGGCATTCAGGTGACGAAGGAGGCCGCGTTGAAATACATCGAAGCCGGCGAGAGCGCTGCGGTCGACTACATTCCCAAGATCAAGGATCGCGTCTTCAGCAGCGAAGACATGAAAGAAGGCATCCAGTCTTTCGTGGAACGTCGCTCGGCCGTATTCCGCGGGAAATAGGGTTTGGCGGACACGGTAGGATGTCGCTCACGAGATGGATACGAGCGGACGATCAATTGAGTGCGGCTGGCGGAATTGAATGTATCGGACCGGGAGACGCTTTTGCTAGGCGACGGCTGCCTGCAACTTGAGCGACTGAAGCGTCAGCACCTCGGTCAAGCGCAGATGTTCCGTCATCAAATCGGTGGCGAGTTTCACATCCCGGCCAAGAATGGCCCGGGCCAGTGCCGAATGTTCGCCGCGCAGATCGCGATCCGCCCGCGACATTCGCGCATTGATGCGGCGATAGCGTTCGCCTTGGACGAAGAGTTGGTCGCGGATTCGCAGCAGCCAGGGGCTGTCGCAAGCCGCCACTAAAGTGGCATGGAATTTCGCGTGCGCGATCATCCAGTCGTCGCCCAGGTCGTGAATGTCATGGGGCGTGTGCGAGAGTTCATGATCGGCTGCGACGATAGCAGCCTCCCATTTAAGGCCGCCGAGTTTCATCGCGCGGTGCATGCATTTCAGTTCGATGTCGATCCTGACGGCCGTCAGATCCGAAACGTCGGCGGCATTGATGGGCGCCACCCGGAAACCCCGCTGGGGCTCGGCAATAACCAGCGCCTCGGCTGAGAGACGCGAAAGAGCCTCCCGTACAACGCTCGGGCTAACCCGAAGATATTGAGCCAGATCTTGAATTTTCAGCTTTCCGCCGGCCGGCAAGCGGCCGGCCAGGATGTCCGAGCGAAGTCGAACATAGGCTGAAACGGTAAGGCTGGTCGCGTCTTCGGGCATCCTGCCATTTTCATAAGGAATCGGAAGAATACAACATAGATCCATAAATATCTTTTTTCTATTGACCGTACGATATTCTCCTGTACCGTTCCATTATCGAACTAATCGACTGACTCAAAAAACGGGAGGAATTCAATGGCCACACCAACCGAGTTGGTTACCGTCAGTCGGGAGGGCGATCTCGTTACCCTGACAATGACTTTCGCGCCCTATAATCTCGTGGCAAAGCCGCTGCTGACTGCGCTCCTGGACGCCGTCGAAAAGGCTCATAAGGATGGCGCGCGCGCCATTATCCTTCGCAGCGGGTTGCGGCACTTCTCCGCCGGTGCTGAAATAGAACTATTCGACAATCGGGGCGAACGGCTGCCCGAAATTGATGTGTGCGCCTGCCTGGATGCGCTCGAACAGGTCCCTGTGCCGATCATCGCGAGCATGCACGGACTGGCCCTCGGTGGCGGATTCGAGCTGGCGCTGGCCTGCGACATCATCGTTGCCGCGGACTCCGCGAAGGCCGGCATGGTCGAAGTGACGCTGGGCCTGCATCCGTTGATGGGCGCCATACAACGTGTGGCATCGCGCGCCGGCGTGGCGCGCGCCAGGGAAATGGCTCTGTTCGGGCGTCGCTATGATGCGGCGACGCTGGAGCGCTGGAATATCGTCAATCGCGTCGTGCCCGAAGCCCAGCTCGAAGAAACGACGCGAATCCTCGCGCTCGAGCTTGCGGTGGGCCCGACGGTAGCGCATGGCGCCACCAAACGACTGATCCGCGAATATATGGACGAGACCGTCGTGAAAGCCGACCGCGCAATGTCTGACGCGCAGCGTCCAATCTTTCAGAGCAACGATCTCGTCGTCGGTCTCAAGGCCTTCCGCGAGTCCGGGCCTGGTCACGCCATCTTCTCCGGCCGCTGAGGGACATCGTCATGTCAAATCGTGCCCCCCTTGCCGGAATCAAGGTCGTCGACTTCTCGCGCGTCCTTGCTGGTCCTCACTGCACCAGGACCCTGTCGGACCTCGGCGCCGACGTGATCAAGATCGAGCCGCCGCGCGGAGACATCTCTCGGTACGCACTGCCTGGCGACGAAACCGCGAGCATGTCCTACTACTATATCCAACAGAACGTCGGGAAACGGAACATCAGCATCGACCTCAACTTTCCCGAAGGAAGAGAAGTCGTGCGCAAGATGTGCGACAGCGCCGACATCGTCGTTGAGAATTTTCGTGCAGGGACATTGAAATTCTTCGGCCTCGATTATGAATCCGTCGCCGCGCGCAACCCGAAAGTGATCTACGCTTCGATCAGCGGCTACGGCCAGGGCAGCGCGCTGTCACACCGCAGCGCCTACGCGCCGACTGTCCATGCCGAATCCGGCTTTGTCGGGGGAATGATCGACCATCTCGGCGAGGATCTCACGGTCAAGCGGCACGATGCCTATTCGCATGCCGACATTTATACGGGTCTCGAAGCGATCATCGGCATTCTGGCAGCGCTGCATCACCGCGACCAAACAGGCGAGGGCCAATATGTCGATATTGCAATGGCCGCCACCATGCTCGCCGTCAATGAGCGGGTGCACGCCGATCTCTCCGGCGTGGATCTCGGCGCCGAACCGGCAGCGCTCGGACCTGCTGACTCGCCGTTCTTCAAGACGAGCTACGGTGACGTCATTACAATTGCGACCAGTGTCGTCAGCAGTCTGACGTTTCCGAATTACATCGCGGCGATGCGTCGCTCCGATCTCGCTTCAGATCCCAGATTCGCCACGGCGGCGGCGCGCCGGAAGAATCTCAACGCCCTTTACCAGATCATCCAGCAATGGATTCTTTCCTTTGCCACGGCCGGCGAACTCGACGCCCAGCTCGACGAAGTGAAACTGGCGTTCGGCGTTGTCCGCTCGGTCAAGGACTTCGCCGGTTCGGACTGGGTCAAATGGTGGGGCGCGATAGAAGAGGTTACCGACCGCCGCGGCAAAGCCGTCAGGATCCCCGGCAAGCCCTGGCACTTCTCGAAGACGCCGCTGGCCGCTGCGCGCGAAGCCGCCTTTCGCGGCGAACACAACGTCGAAGTGATGAAAGAATACGGTTACTCCGATCAGGAGATTGCTGCCCTCACCAATTCGGGCGTGCTGTTGACGAACATTCCGCCGCGACCCTCGCCGTCGGTAGAAGCATCCGCGCCGCCCGATAGGGACGATGTCCTGAAGCAGGCGTCCTAGCTGCGCCGAAGCCAATTAGCCAAGAAAATGCGGGAGGGAAATCATGTCGTGGTCGCTGTCTTCGGAACAGACGCGAAAAATCTTGTCCAACCCGTCTTTTCGGGAGCTGACTGCCGCGCGGGCACGGTTGCGGTGGGGGCTCTCGATCGTCACGTTGCTGATGTTCTTCGGTTTCATCGGGCTGATTTCATCGGCGTCGTCAGCGCTCGGGAAGAGCATGGCAGGCGGAGCCGTTCCGTTGGGCATGGCGATCGCGCTTGGCATGATCGCCATGGTCGTTGCCCTGACTGGTTACTATGTACGCCGTTCCAATACGTACTTCGACGGCCTGACACAGCTCGTCCGCCGGGAGTGTGGCCGATGATCATACGTATTCTACTGGGTTCCGTCGCGGCGACAGGATCCTTTCCGGCGCATGCTCAGGCGACCACCGCTGTAGCGGGGCGCGATCTGAACTGGGTTGCGATTGGCATGTTCCTGTTGATCGTCGCTGTCACGCTCTTCATCACCTACCGATCGGCCGGCCGGACCAAATCGAAGGCGGACTTCTATACCGCGGGACATGAGATCACGCCGCTCCAGAACGGGCTGGCGATTGCGGGGGATTTTCTTTCCGCCGCGGCTTTTCTTGGTATCTCGGCGCTGATCTACGCGACGGGCTTCGATGGCCTTGTCTATGCGCTTGGCTTCTTGACGGGTTGGCCCATCGTGCTGTTCATGATGTCGGAGCGCTTGCGCAACCTCGGCAGTTACACGTTCGCCGACGCAGCGTCGTTTCGCCTTGATCGGACCTCGGTCCGGTTGGTCGCCGCCACCGGTAGTCTCGTGGTCGTGCTATTCTACCTGATCGCGCAAATGATCGGCGCCGGCAAGGTTATTCAGCTTCTGTTCGGCGTGAACTATCTGTTTGCGGTCGCCGGCGTCGGACTTCTGATGATCGTCTACGTGGCTGTCGGCGGCATGCAGGCAACCACCTGGGTTCAGATCACCAAGGCGCTGCTGCTGCTGATCGGCGGCACCTTGATGGCGCTGGTGGTGCTGTGGCGCTTCGATTTCAGCCTTGGACAACTTTTCGCCGAGGCGAGCCGGGTCCACCCCAAGGGTGCGGCAATTCTCTCTCCCGGCGGGCTGTTCGCCGAGCCGGTCTCCGCGATCTCGCTTGGACTTGCGCTGGTATTCGGGACCGCTGGATTGCCGCATATCCTGATGCGGTTCTTCACCGTCAGGGATTCCGCAGGTGCAAGGAAGTCGGTTTTCTATGCGACGACCTGTGTAGCTTACTTCTGCCTGGTCATTCCGCTGTTCGGCTTTGCTGCGACGGCGGTCCTTATGCCGGATGCGAGTTTCTTCAACGTCGTCGAGGGCGGCCAGTTCAACAAGATTACCGATCTGATCGGCGGTCCCAATATGGCGGCCGTCCATCTGGCGGGCGCACTCGGCGGACCGATCCTGCTTGGGTTCATCTCGGCCGTCGCGTTCGCCACCATTCTCGCCGTGGTAGCCGGATTGACGCTCGCCGGCGCCTCCGCGGTGAGCCACGATATTTATGGGCAGGTGATTGCGAGGGGATACGCTCAGGAGGCACGTGAGGTCATGGTTGCGAAGATCGCCGCGGTCGCAATCGGCATCGTCGCGGTGGGTCTTGCCATCATTTTCGAGAACCAGAATGTCGCGTTCATGGCGGGGTTGGCGCTTTCGGTCGCGGCAAGCTGCAATTTTCCGGTGCTGGCGATGGCGATCTTCTGGCGTGGGACTACCACCCGCGGCGCGGTTGCCGGCGGCCTGGTCGGCCTATTCAGCTCTCTCGTGTTCGTCGTGCTGAGCAAAACAGTTTGGGTCGCGGTGTTCCATTTCGCGGTACCGGTGTTTCCCTACGACAATCCAGCGCTCTTCTCGATGCCGCTTGCGTTCCTGACGATATGGCTCGGTTCACTGAGTGACCGAACGGCCCGTGCCACGGCCGAGCGGCACGCGTTTGATGCTCAGTTTGTGCAATCGGAGATCGGCATCGGCCTCTCTGAGAGCAACAACGCGTTGGCGGGAGTTGCACGATGAACGCCAACATCGACGAGACCCACGATCCGGCGCGCCGCAGTTTTGTGTCGTCCGCCAACGATCCCTCCGGCGACTTCCCCATCCAGAATCTGCCGCTCGGTGTCTTCAGCCGCGAGAAGGGCGGAAAACGATCCGCGGGGGTTGGGATCGGCGACCAGATCCTCGATATTCATGCGGCGCACACGGCCGGCCTCCTGCCGGCAGAAATTCCCGAGTGGACCGTCGCCGACTCCTCGCTCAACTCGCTGTTTGCGTTGGGACCTGGCGCGTTGCGCACCTTACGAAAGGCAATCGGTGCCGCGCTTGACGCGGGTTCAAGCGGTGAGGCTGCGCGTCGCGGTGCGTCGGACCTGCTGGTCCCACTGGGCGCTTGCACGATGTATCGTCCGACCGCCGTGCCGAACTACACGGATTTTTATGCCGGCATACATCACGCGAAGGCGGCGGGCGCACTTCTTACGCCGGAAAACCCGCTGCCAGCCAACTACAAATGGGTGCCGATTGCCTATCACGGACGGGCGTCTTCGGTGCAAGTCGGGCAGGGTGTTGTTCGTCGACCCATTGGACAGCGGCCGCCATCGGTGGACGGAGGCAGTCCTGGCTTCGGTCCGTGCGATCGGCTCGATTTCGAATTGGAAATGGGGTTCTATCTCAGCGGCGGCAACGAGCTCGGAAGTCCGATCCCGGTTGCGCGCGCAAGCGAACAGATTGTCGGCTATTCACTTCTCAACGATTGGTCGGCGAGGGACATCCAGCGCTGGGAGATGTACCCACTCGGACCATTCCTCAGCAAGAGTTTCGCAACGTCTGTCTCGCCGTGGGTTGTCACCGCGGACGCATTGGCGCCGTTCCGCATTCCGGCGATGGCTCGTCCTCACGGGGACCCCCAGCCGTTGAAATATCTGCTCGACGACGAGGATCAGAAAAGTGGCGGGCTGGACATAAGCCTGAAGGTGTTTCTCACGACCGAAAAGATGCGGGCCGCAAGGGACGTTCCGGTCGAAATTCTCAGCTCGAACGCCAAATATCTATATTGGACGCCGGCGCAGATGGTTGCGCACCACACGATCAATGGCTGCAACCTTCTACCGGGGGACCTGATCGGCACCGGCACGATCTCCGGACCTACCGACGCTGAATTGAGCAGCATGCTCGAATTCACTTCCGCCGGAACCCGCCCCATTACGCTTCCCAACGGAGAGCGTCGCGGCTTTCTACACGACGGTGACGAGATCCGATTTGAAGGGCGCTGCACTCGTGAGGGTTTTGCATCCATCGGTTTCGGAGTGTGCGTCGGAACGATTGCGGCATCTCATCAGACGGAGCTGGAAAGCAGGGCGGCCTGATCCGTCGCCCCTCGAGCGATCCGCTCCGAGCGGGTTGGTACTGCCCGGAAGACGGCAGAACAATAGCTAGGAGAGGAACTGCCATGGAAAATTGCCACATGATCGCATACGCCATGATCACGATGCCGGACATCGACATGGAAGAGGTCCAGTTTGGGCAACTTCTCGTCGTTCTCGTAGCCTTATCGGTCGCCGTGGTAGGCCGCTTGGCTGCGTTTGTCTTCTGAGCCCCTCATGATGCGGTCGATATCGCCGCAGGGCTCACGCAAAACTCGGCGAGCGAGTGTAGGAGGATATATTGCGGCCCGCGGGGGTACCGAAGCACAGCCTATGCTTGCCTGTTTGTTCCGACCATCCGGAATGGATCGGCGATGCCTAAGCAGGGTGGTTTCAATTCCAGACCCTGTATTCGAAGATCGTAAAAGAACAGCCGGATCTGCTCAACTGAGGTGCCGGCCAGCAATAATCTTGTTCGGAGGATCGCATGAACGCCCAAACTTCCCCTGGAAAAGTCAGCCAGAACGCTCTGGCCGCTGAAGAGCGGCTGGTCCGAGAGGACCTCGCTGCCCTGTATCATGTCTTTTTCGATCTAGGCTGGTGCGAACACATCTACAATCACATCACGGCTCGCGTCCCGGGTCCCGAGAAGCACTTTCTGATCAATTCGTTCGGGCTGGCGTACAACGAAGTGACGGCTTCCAATCTCATCAAGATCGATCTTGATGGGAATAAAGTTGTGGACGCTCCGGGTCGTGTCAATGCGCCGGGGTTCACGATCCACTCTTCGGTTCATGCCGCGCGCGATGACGCCCATTTTATCGCCCACACGCACACGACGGCCGGTGTGGCCGTTGCTTGCACGGATGAGGGGCTCTCGCATCACAGCTTCTACGGTGCGATGCTTTACGAGCAGATCGCGTATCACGATTTCGAGGGCATTTCGACGGATCTCGGCGAGCGCGAGCGCCTCGTCAAATCGCTCGGCAACAAGAACTACATGATCCTGAGACATCATGGGCTTCTGACCTGCGGAAGGACTGCCGCGGAGGCGCTGTTCCGCATGACGGTCTTGCAACGCGCATGCGAGGTGCAGCTCGCAGCTGCGGCGTTCGGGAAAGGCTGGCGGCCTTTGCCCGAAGAGATTCTGCGCCGTACGACGCGTCAGATGCAGAGCGAGATTGCGAAGGGCTTCGACGAAAAGACCGCCTTTGGGCAAGATTCGTTCGAAGCTTATCGGCGCACATTGGACGCAAAGGGTTCGCGTTACAGGGACTAGGAGCGGTACCGGCGCGGTTCGCTGGCTGCGGCCAGCCTCTCGCGCCGCAAGATCGGACAGTTATCATCCGGCACGCCCGCGAGTTCCCGCGCGAGAGGACCGCCAAATGTTGTCTGACGGAAGACCAGTCAGGACAAGTCAAAGCCGATCCTCAATATGTACGCAACCCCGCCGTCAGAGGCGGGAGGTCGAACGGAACCGCTATTTGACGACGAGAGCGTCTCATTGCCGGGTGCTATTCGTCGTGCGGTTTGACCCCCGATCGGCGCCGAAGGTTGACCCCCGCCAACACAGCAGAATTCATTGAGCCATCACGGGCATGTTCATCACGTATGGGGGCAATGTTGTAAGCCGATGGGGGTCAAAGTTCGGCGCTTATTCACAGTGGGAGCCGGCAAAGCTGCGGCGAGCATGGCTCAGGCGCCGAGTGGCCACACCCGGTTGAAGGGCTTGTGGGTACGCGCTACGGCCACTGCGCCAAGCCCCGATCGATCGAGGTGGTTGAAGACATTAGACCAGCTGGCACTTAGGACGAACCTGCGCCCCTTGCAAAGCGCTCCTCCAAGCTGGCAGCTCTTGGCGCAAAGCGGCCGCCCCTCCGCCTCGCTGAATTTCAATCCGGACTTAGGTCGCTGATCGAGACAATTCGTTATGCGGGCGGCTCAATCTACGGACGGCGAAATTAGAGGCGGGGTTAATAGGGCAGTTCCGTCCCGGTATCGTCAGGCAACGAAGGTCTGTCCTTAGCTGGTATACGTCAAGATAATCCCAGCGCTCCGGCTCGAGCTCCTCGAGCTCGGAAGGAAGGTCAAAGGACATGTTCGGATCAAGCGGCAGTTTCCGCTCTACGCCGCCGAGAAATCGAACAACCGTCCTCGTCAACTCATTGCGGTATAGGCTCAGAGCACGGGTCGTGTTTTCGGTATGGTCCACATTGTGAGGCCCGACGTAATCGTAAAGCAGCCTATAGCCATGTCTCGCGATGCGGTCGTGCGCAAGCAAGCGGCGCACGTCTTCGGTCGCGTGGATCGGTCGTGGCGGCTTGATTTCCACAGGCGTGGTCTTAGGCAGAACTTCAAGGTCGTTTGTCATGTCCGATACGATCCTGTTGATCGCGGCATCGGGATCTTTGCGCATCGCTCTCTCGTGTGGAAGCGCGCCAGGTAAAGATGAGCGGGCAACGTCAACCAGCTCGGCTGCGCTTCTGGCGAGCGCCGGAATGACATGGAGCCGGGCGTTCTGCCCTCGGCTCGCGACGAGCAGGAGCGCGCTCCATAGGTTTCGTGGGTCGGTTGCTTCGACGGCTAGGCGTGCCTCCGCGGAGAGGCCTCGAGCTTCCCGCAGCGAAAGCACGGCTTCGCTAAGGTCAATGCCTACTGACCGCTCGGGACCGAACCGTCGGTTTTGGGATAGTTCTTTAAGTCGGCGCGGATCGTCGCAGACGACGAATCGCGAGGCGTCCTCCTCCCAGTTGGGCAGGCTACCGAATTCCAGCAAGCCTCCGTGCGTCATCTCATCGATAGCGTGCCGCACTAGGCCTGCTCGCAGGAGCCGCACGGCTTCAGTTGAGCGACGATCCTCACTGGTCAAGGCAGCTTTCGTCGTGGTTCGGTCGGCAGCGTAGGAGGCGAGATGCCGGCAGACCACTCCGGTCTGATTGCTTTGGTCGTGGCCAAGGACGAGTTCGGTACCAATCTGCCTCGTGGCTATCATGAGACGGGCAAGCTGGTAGTCGTCGATCAGTTCAGCATGAGGTACTATGACCGGCCGGTTGGTGCGGAGGCATACGTCGCGCCTGCGACCCCGGGCGCGCAGGTCCTGCGATCCCGTCACCGCCATTTCGACGGTACCTGCAATAGGGGCACAAGCTGCAAGTTCAATTTTGGCGGCGTCACAGTCCGAGAGCTTCGCGCCAAGGATGAGTGGTCTCTCGCGTCGCGTCTCGACGCACCACTCGAGCATTTGGGCGAGCACGTCATTCCCGTTAATCCCGGTGAACGTTCTGATCTGGCTCTCTCCTGAGCGATCAATGAGGGCAGCCGCGCGTGTCAGCAGGCGATGCATGCGCCGGGTCGTGACATAGCGTGGCTTCCTATCGTAACCCGGGTCGCTCAGCGTGATGATGTTTTGATCGGTCAGAATGCGGGCCGCGTTTGCATCTTGATCTGCCTCACTGTCGAGGAATTTCGCGCAGAGCCGCTCGATCTCCGCGGTGCGTAACGAGGATCGCCCCCGCAATAGCGTCTCAATCAGGCGAGACGGACTGCCTTCGATCGCGCGGACATTCTCTGCATAGGCGTGGCTGCGGTTAAACGCGATCTGTTCGTTGGTCTTGTTGATGATCTTGCCACTACCATAGACGACAGGTGACAAGTGCTTGCCGGGTCTGGGGGCAATGGGATCGACAACAAGGTCGATCCCGAGCTCATGGAAATAGCTCTGCTGAACCTCCCAGCTGAGATCCGGCCAATGGACACCCTCGACAACGTCCGTATCATAATTTCCGGCCGTGTGACGGACGCGTGCGATGAAGTCGCGGAGCTTCATCCCAAATACGCCGTCACGATCGATGGATCGGAGTGCGAACAGGGCATGGCCATGCCGATTAACGCGGGCTTCGTGGATCGCGAGGTGGATCGGGACCGCCTCCGATCCACGGGCAGCGAGAACGACCCTCCTCAGGATCTCAGCGGCTTCGTCTATTGAGACCTCATCTGACGGAGGAAGCGCCAGAACGAGCCCTAGGCCCACCTGCGGGCGTCGCTTTCGCGCAGTAAGAGGAGTACGGACCTTGCGCATCTCGGCCTCGTCGAGCGCGACCGCGAGTGCGCTACGATCCCGAAACGCGGGTGAACAGCCTTCCGGCAAA
Source organism: Bradyrhizobium sp. CCGE-LA001 (assembly GCF_000296215.2). Lineage (NCBI taxonomy): Bacteria > Pseudomonadati > Pseudomonadota > Alphaproteobacteria > Hyphomicrobiales > Nitrobacteraceae > Bradyrhizobium > Bradyrhizobium sp. CCGE-LA001. Next base: position 2,550,321 of record NZ_CP013949.1, read on the forward strand.
ATGACCTCTTCCCACGCCAGGTCAGCCTGAAGATGCGAGTAGTCTAAGGGCTGCTCGAAGCGCGGATCATCGATGACGTCACGAGCTACGTAGGCGATAGCGCTGGTCGCGCCACCATGCTCGGTCAGCTGGACAGGAGCCAAGTATGCAAACGGAATTGCCATCGAGAGTGCCCAAAAACCATTTTGCATATTGAGCTCAGACCCTCGGGAAAGCCGCAAGCACCTCGTGTGAAGCTTCCCCGAAAAAAGATTCTGGGCTTGCCGGCGCTCATGATTGGTTTCCCTCACTCAACAGAGGAGGTCCTATGATGCGTCGTAACCCCGTTAAGACACTTGAAGCATCCGAACTCGTCCTCGCGCGCATGCGCGAGCAGCGGGCTCGCCTGGAGGCGGAGATCGCATCCCTGGAACAGCGCCATGAAGCAGATGTCCAGCAGTTCGTGATGAATGCCGTGAAGCGTCTCAATCTGACACAGGTGCCGGCTGCCACCCTTCTTGCCGGTCTCGAGCAGCTCGCTCGCGCGGATCGCCCGGCGTTTGATCGGGGTGCCGTTAGCGCTGACGCCGATAGTTCCAGCGATCCTCGCCAGGAGCTCGTCGAGGTGTTCGTCCGGCTGAGTCGGAACGCTTCCGCGGTGAACCGCCAGATCCTCGCGCGCGAGGGCTTGCACTGGAATGGGCGCGCCGCTGGATGGAATGGTCGCGTGACGCGTGAGGCCTTGCAGCGTTTGCGCGAGGCTTTCCCGGGCCGAGTGATCAGTCCCGAGCTGGACAGCTCTGCAGACCACAAGGAAGACGAGGCCGCTCCGGCGGTCGAAGCCGATGCGCCGCCGATTACGTCCCCCGACGTGCCGCCGGCGAGTGTAGAGCCCGAGGCCGTTGCCCTGTCGGAGGACCACGCATCGGCGCAGACCGTGGCCGAGGAGACGGCGATTGCGTCCGCGCAGCCGGCCGTCTCCGCGGCTACGCGGCTGCTGACGTCGCCGTACCGCCCGCAGCTGCCGCGCCGCCCGTCGGTCACCTAGTCGCCCTCTGGATGGCATCCGCTGCGGTTTCGGACTGCGCGCCCGAACCTCTTGAGAGTGCCGCACAGCGCTGCTACACAGCCCCCGTGTCGCTCCGTTTTTACGAGTTATTTCAGGCACCTGAGAGCGGCGATGATGTGGCTGAGTACCCTCCCGCCCCAGCCAGAAGCTTCGGTCCCTATGAATCTGCTGACGAAAACCGCGCCGGTCGGGGTCGCAGCGCTGCGGCGCACCGCGAAGAGTGTCCGTGAGCGTCACGCTTGTCGTCAATGCGCGTCAACTGCATCTGCTCGATCGAGCCGGCTGTTGGATCTCCCTGGAACTGCCTTGAGCGAAGTCCGCGCTGTCGCGAAAGGTCTTGACAGGCGGCACAATACTTAACATGTTAAGTATATCGATCGGCGCCCAAAATTGGCGCGCGAGAGCTGCGACGTCATTGGTCCGTGGCTTTGCGAAAACAAATAGAGGTCGCTGCCCGCGTGCGGCGCTGCAAAAGCAAAAGGGAGTGAACCGTCATGTCCAAGCTCCAGGAGAATATCGACAAGGCGGAGCGCCATCTTGCCCGTTTCAAGGAGAAGGGCGTGCTCAACCGCATAGGCGGTGAGGACATCCCGGCTGCGGACAATGCGACTTTCGAAACGATCTCTCCGGTCGACCTCAAGCCGCTCGCCAAGGTCGCGCATGGCAAGGCCGCGGACATCGATCGGGCGGCGCGGGCGGCGCAGGCGGCGTTTTCGCAATGGGCCGAGACCTCCGGGGAAGGCCGCAAAAAGCTGTTGCACAAGGTCGCTGACGCCATCGTCGCCCGCGCCGAAGAGATTGCCTTCGTTGAATGCATGGATACCGGCCAGTCGCTGAAGTTCATGGCCAAGGCGGCGCTACGGGGTGCCGAGAATTTCCGCTTCTACGCCGACCGCGCGCCCGAGGCGCGTGACGGCAAGTCGCTTCGCACCGATGGCCAGGTGAACATCACGACGCGTGTGCCGATCGGCCCGGTGGGCATCATCACCCCCTGGAATACGCCGTTCATGCTGTCGACGTGGAAGATCGCGCCGGCGCTCGCGGCCGGCTGCACCATCGTGCACAAGCCAGCCGAATTCTCGCCGTTGACCGCGCGTCTGCTGATCGAGATCGCGGAGGAGGCCGGCCTGCCCAAGGGCGTCTGGAATCTCGTCAACGGATTCGGCGAGGATGCCGGCAAGGCCCTGACCGAGCATCCGCTGATCAAGGCGATCGGCTTCGTCGGCGAAAGCCGCACCGGATCGATGATCATGAAGCAGGGTGCCGATACGCTGAAGCGCGTTCATTTCGAGCTCGGCGGCAAGAACCCGGTGGTCGTGTTCGCGGATGCCGACCTCGAGCGCGCCGCAGACGCGGCAGTGTTCATGATCTACTCCCTCAACGGCGAACGCTGCACCTCGTCCTCGCGTCTTCTCGTCGAGGCCAGCATCTACGACAAGTTCACCTCGATCGTCGCGGAGAAGGCAAGCCGCATTAAAGTCGGTCACCCGCTCGATCCGGAGACCGTCATCGGTCCGTTGATCCATCCGGTTCACGAGAAGAAGGTGCTCGAATACATGGAGATCGGCAGGTCGGAGGGCGCGACGATCGCGACCGGCGGCCGCAAGGTCGACGGTCCCGGTGGCGGGTGCTACGTTGCCCCGACGCTCTTTACCGGCGCCAACAACCGGATGCGCATCGCACAGGAGGAAATCTTCGGGCCGGTGCTGACGGCGATCCCGTTCAAGGACGAGGCGGAAGCGCTCGCGCTCGCCAACGACGTCCAGTACGGCCTTACCGGTTACCTCTGGACGGCCGACGTCACGCGCGCCTTCCGCTTCACCGATCGGCTTCAGGCGGGCATGATCTGGGTGAATTCGGAGAATGTCCGCCATTTGCCGACGCCGTTCGGCGGCGTGAAGAGCTCCGGTATCGGCCGCGACGGCGGCGATTGGTCGTTCGATTTCTACATGGAGACGAAGAACGTCGCGTTCGCCACCACCGCGCACAACATCCAAAAGCTAGGCGGCTAAGCGCTCCGCAACAGACCCAAGGAGGACATCATGGCCTTGCCAGCGCCCAACCTCTATCCGCCCTTTAACATCGTGCGCCTCAGTCACGTCGAATTCGGCGTGACCGATCTTACGAGGTCACGGGCCTTCTATGTCGACACGCTCGGTTTGCAAGTGACCGACGAAAGCTCCGATGCGATCTATCTTCGGGCGATGGAAGAGCGCGGCCACCATTGCATCGTCCTGAGGAAGTCAAACAAGGTCGAAGCCCGCGATCTCGGCTTCAAGCTGTTCAGCGAAGAAGATATCGACAAGGCCGTCCACTTCTTTAGGGGTAAGGACTTGCCGGTCGAATGGGTCGAGCGTCCCTATCAATCGCGAACGTTCCGCACCCGCGATCCCCATGGCATTCCGCTCGAGTTCTATTCCAGGATGGACCGGCTGCCGCCGATCCATCAGAAATACGCCCTCTACAAGGGCGTGAAGCCGCTGCGGATCGATCACTTCAATTGCTTCTCGCCCAACGTCGACGAATCCGTCGCCTTCTACAATGAGATCGGCTTCCGCGTGACGGAGTACACGGCCGACGAGGAGACCGGCCGGCTCTGGGCGGCCTGGACCCACCGCAAGGGCGGCGTTCACGATCTCGCCTTTACTAATGGCCGCGGCCCGCGCCTGCACCACACCGCGTTCTGGGTGCCGACCCCGCTCAACATCATCGATCTTCTCGATCTTATGGCGACCACGGGATGGGTCTCCAACATCGAACGTGGTCCAGGCCGCCACGGCATCTCGAATGCCTTCTTCCTCTACATCCTCGATCCCGACGGCCACCGCATCGAGATCTACTGCTCGGATTATCAGACGGTCGATCCCGACCTCGAGCCGATCAAATGGGACCTGAAGGACCCGCAGCGTCAGACGCTCTGGGGAGCACCCGCGCCGAAATCCTGGTTCGAGCATGGCAGCCTGTTCGCCGGGGTTCAGCCGCGCGACGCCGAATTGGCGGCGCAACCCATCATCGCCCCCTGATCGGGCATTCGCATCTCGTCTGATTGCGTGAGGAAAGCGCCCCATGTCTCGCCCGAAATTCGTCAGCTTCACCCGCAGCGGCACATCCGGCTACGGGCTCCTCAGCGATCAGGGCGTCGTCGACTTGTCCGGCCGTCATGGCAAGCGTTGGCACACCTTGCGTCAAGTGATCGAAGCCGGTGCGCTGGTGTCCCTGGCCGAGGAAAGCGCCGCGTTGCCGGCCGATTTTCCGGTCGGAGAGATCCGCTATGAAATCCCTGTGCCGGCACCGGAGAAAATCATCTGCGTCGGCGTCAACTTTCCCGACCGGAACGAGGAATACAAGGACGGGCAGGCGGCTCCCTCAAATCCCTCGCTCTTCCCCCGCTTTCCGCGCTCGTTCACGGGCCACGAACAAGCACTGCTTCGTCCCCCGGAGAGTTCGCAACTCGATTATGAAGGCGAGATCGTCATCGTGATCGGCAAGGGCGGTCGCAGGATCGCGCAGAGCGAGGCGCTCGGCCACATCGCCGCACTGTCGCTGTGCAACGAAGGCACCATCCGCGACTGGGTGCGACACGCCAAGTTCAACGTGACCCAAGGCAAGAACTTCGACCGCACCGGCTCGATCGGCCCCTGGCTCATCCCCTATACCGATGAGAGCCAGCTAGCCGACATCAAGCTGGAAACGCGCGTCAACGGCGAAGTCCGCCAGCAGGATCGCACGAGCCGGATGATCTTCTCCTTCCGCAAGATCATCAACTACATCTCGACATTCACGACCCTGATTCCCGGCGATGTCATCGTGACAGGCACGCCGACGGGCGCCGGCGCACGCTTCGATCCGCCAATCTGGCTGAAGCCCGGCGATGTCGTCGAGGTGGAGGCGGAGGGCATCGGTATCCTCCGCAACACGGTTGCAGATGAGGCGTGATCTCCGATCAATGCGCTGATGCGCCATGCACGCGAATTTGGCCGTCGTCGTCCACTACGATGGGAATGGCATCGAGCGCGCAGTTCAGGCCCAGTCCCTCGACGCCGATGCCGTCCTGAACGCGAAATCCGGCGCTGTGATTGGTGCACCGAAGCACCGTGCCGTCCGCGCTCAGCACGTTGTCGCCGCGATGATCGAGCGGCAGGTACTGATGCGGGCATGCATTGACATAGGCCGCGAGCGTGCCCGCCGACCGCACGATCAGGATCGGGAAATCAGCCGGGCCAAACTTGATGGATTTCAAGCTCCCTTCGCCAATGTCATGGGCGTCGCACAGGATGGCACCTTCGGCCGGAGCGCCGCGATAGCTCTTCCATGCGTCGGATATGGCTGCCTCCTTCAGGACGCCTTCAGCACGCCGCGCTGAATCTGATCGGCCTCGATACTCTCGAACAGGGCCTTGAAATTGCCCTCGCCGAAGCCGTCATCGCCCTTCCGCTGGATGAACTCGAAGAAGATCGGGCCGATCACGGTCTTGGAGAAGATCTGAAGCAGGATGCGGGTCAGTCCGCCATTGACGACACCTTCGCCGTCGATGAGGATTCCGTGCTTGCGCATACGCTCGAGCGGCTCGGTGTGGCCCTTCACGCGATCGAACGACTTGTCGTAGTAGATCGCGGGCGGGCCGGGCATGAATTCGAGCCCGCGACTGGCGATGGCGTCGGTCGCCGCATAGATGTCGTCGGTGCCGACCGCGATATGCTGGATGCCCTCGCCCTTGTACTGGCGCAGATATTCCTCGATCTGGCTCTTGTCGTCGGCGCTTTCGTTGATCGGGATCCGGATCTTGCCGCAAGGTGACGTCAATGCGCGCGAGGTCAGGCCGGTCAGCTTGCCGGAGATGTCGAAATAGCGAATCTCGCGGAAATTGAACGTCTGGCTGTAGAACTTGTACCAGGTGTCCATGTTGCCGCGCATGACATTATGGGTGAGATGATCGAGATAATAGAATCCCACGCCCTTCGGGGTCGGATCGACTTCGCCGGTCCAGTCATATTCGGTCGAATAGGGCGAGCCCTTCGCGCCATAAGTCTCGACCAGGTACAGCAGCGATCCGCCGATGCCGACGACGGCCGGCACGTCGAGTGACTTGTCGTTGCCGGTATATTCTGTGCCGCCGAGTTCGAGGACGCGCTTCAGGGCGTGCTTGGCATCGACGACGCGCCACGCCATCGCCGGTGCGCAAGGTCCGTGCTCGGCGACGAAGCGGGCGGCATGGGAGTTCGGCTCCCGGTTCAGGACGTAATTGATCTTGCCTTGGCGCCAGACGGAGATGTCCTTGGTCTTGTGCCGGGCGACCTCGGTGTAGCCCATCTGCTCGAACAGTCTGGCGAGCTTCTGCGGCTCCGGATGGGCGAACTCGACGAACTCGAAGCCGTCCGTGCCGGCCGGATTGGCTGCCGAAATCGTGGCGGGTGGGGCATCGTGCGGGAAGGGGCCCAATGTCGCGCTCCTGAAAAGGTATTGATCCGGTGAGAAATATACTGCCGGCCTGCTGCACGATCTCCGCAAAATCTGCTCGACAAAGGCGTACTATGCGTGAATCATGCAAAGAATTGCTGCTAGCTGCATGGATCACGCATGGATCAGTTCGACGTCAAATTGCTGCAGGCGCTCCAGTCCGACGGCCGCTTGTCGAATTTCGAGCTGGCCGATGTCGTCGGCTTGTCGGCCTCGCAATGCTCGCGCCGCCGCGCCGCGCTCGAGAATGCCGGTACGATCGAAAGCTACCATGCTCATCTCGATGGTGAAGCGCTCGGGCTTGGCATCGTCGTCTTCGTGCAGGTGACGCTCGCAACGCACTCACCGGACAATTCGAGGCGCTTCCTCAAGCTGATCGAGAGCCTCGAGGAGGTGCAGGAGGCGTACGCTCTCACTGGCGAGGCGGACTACCTCATCAAGGTGACGATCACAGACCTGAAGGCTTTGTCACGCCTGCTCAACGAAGTGTTCCTGCCGCACGACAGCGTTGCGCATGTGCGCTCGTCCATCGTCCTCAATCGCTTGAAGCAGACGTCCCAATTGCCGCTCGGGCATTTGATGCCTGCCGACAAGGGCAAGGCAGGGAATTCGCGGCCCCGAAGTAGCGCTCGTTCCCAAGTCAAGAGATCGATGAAGGCCAAGTAAACCGGTTCACGCCAAAATAGGAGGGCCTCCGGGCGCGCTCTTTCGAGTGGATTTCCTGGCTGGCGCCTTCGTCGTGCTCTGCTGGTTGCAGGCATCGCACAGCCATGTGGCGAATGCGGCGACGGCGGGGTCGTCCGCCATGCGCTGTTCGTACTCGAGCACGAAGTGACGCCGCGTCGGGCGGACGACGTGATGTGCCTTGACGAGATCGAGCTGCGCAAGATCGGTTGTGAGCAGGCTATCGATCGCGATGACCGCGCCGAGCCCGGCGGCCGCAGCTTCGATGGCGAGGCCGAGGTTCTCAAAGCTGCTGCCGGCCCGGACCGGTACTTTCGTGAGCTGGGCGTGGTCGAGCCAGCGGCGCCAATCGTCCGGCCGCGGCCTGTTGTGCAGCAGCGGAACGGACGTGAAGTCCAGCGCGCCATCCTTTAGCAGAGTTGGCGAGCAGACCGGCACGGTGGCGATCGGCAGCAGCGGCCGGGTGACGAGCCCGGCCCGCGGTTGTCCGTCCGAGACGGCAATGACGGCATCGTAGCGGCTGGCCAGAAGGTCGACCGGATTGGCGCTGGTGTGCAGATCGATCTCCAGCTCGGAATGGGCGGCCATGAGCGCCGGCCATATCGGCAGGAGAAAACGCGACAGGAAGAAACCGTAGACGCCGACGGACAGTCGTCTGAACTGCCGCAGGTGCAGGCCTTCGGCGGCATCCGCAATGCGGTCGAGCGCCTCGCGGGTGGAATCGGCGAAGGCTTTGCCGGCCGAGGTCAGGACCAGGCCGCGTGATCCCCGCAGGAACAGCGCGGTGCCCATGCGCACTTCGAGCGCGCGCACGTGCCGGCTGACCGCACCGACTGTCACGTTCAACTCGTCGGCGGCGCGTGTGATCGACAGATGTCGTGCGGCCGCTTCGAATGCCCGCACGGCATGCAGCGGAGGAAGTCGTCGTGAAGCCATGATCGTGCGCCTCGCGGGATGGTCGCCTTGAGTTTCGCTCAAGGCACCCGCCCAAGAAGTCGTTTGCGCCGAGCGCTGTCAAGCCATACCCGAACATCGTGAGGTGACTACGATGGATCAGCCGACCCAACGCGAACTTGCCCGCCTGCTCGCAAGCCTGCGCCGCGAAGGGCGCCAGCAGAGCGGCCTCGACCAGCGCCTCGTGCCGCCGGACAAGCCGACCGCCTATCGCATCGCGCGCATGGTCGAGGAGGAGCTCGGCTGGACCGTTGCGGGCTGGAAGATCGCGGCCATGAAGGAAGGGTTGCAGCGCGAGTTGCGCACGGACTCGCCGATCTACGGCCGGGTCTACGCGCCGCTCATCAAGCAATCGCCGGTGACGGTCGAGCATGCACGCCAGTGCAGTCCCATTCCGGAAGTCGAATACCAGGCGCGGCTCGGCACGGATCTTCCACCGCGAGAGGCGCCTTACAGTGTCGCCGAAGTCGAGGAGGCCGTCGTTTCGCTGCATCCGGGCGTGGAGTTGGCCGAGTGTCGCTTCGTCCATGATGCCGCGTTTCCTCCTCTGCCCGCCATCCTCGCGGATGGAGCCGGCAGCGGGACGGTTGCATACGGTCCGCCGATCGAGAACTGGCGGGGGCGCGATATTGCCGACCAGGAGGTCGTGCTGACCTGTAACGGGACACTGCGGCGGAAGGGCAGTGCGGCGGTCGCGCTGGATCATCCGATCGTACCGGTGACATGGCTCGCCAACGAACTGTCGCGGACCGGCATCGGCCTGAAGGCGGGGCAGATGATCAGCACCGGCACGTTGACGGGAATGTTGAGGCCGAAGGCCGGCGAGACGTTCGTCGCTGATTTCGGACCTTTCGGCAGCGTGACGGTGACATACGCGTGATCTGATCGAACGGTAAATCATTTGCCGGCGCTATGGAGAGCGCGAACTGGTGGCGCTCGACGGGGAGCATGACGTTGACGTCCGCGGCTCTCGTCTCTTGGCGCGCGCAGCGCGCCCGCGAGATCGGCCTCGTGCAGGAGGTCGTGCTGGCGGGGCAGCAGGTCGCCCGCGCCATGGAGATCGCGGGATCATCGCCGGCAACGCACGCTCGGCATTCAGGTCACCAAGGAGGCGGCTGCGACATACACCGGGCAGGGCGAGGCGGCCGCAATCGCCTGCATCCCGGCGATCCGCGACCGCGTGCTCAAGAGCGCCGACGCGCGCGAGGGCATTCAGTCCTTCATCGAGCGGCGGCCCGCGGTGTTTCAGGGGCGGTGAGCCAAATCTGTTGCGAGCGGCCCGTTCGCGATCACGGAGGGCCGCGCTGCCTATCCCTCGTACTGATCCGGACCCATCGCCCACGATGCCTCATCGTGGCCGAACGCATAGTTCCGGTTGTTGATCGCCGGATTGCGGTTGACCATCGGCCGCATGAACATCGGGTGGGTGGCGCTGCGCACCTCGTGCTCCACGGTGAAGAGATGCCTGCCGCTGTCGAGCTCGACGATATCGCAGAACCGGTATTGGTATTGATTGTCCTCGCGGGTGATCAGGTCGCGCGCCAGCAGTTTGCGGTAGGGGCCGGAGAAGTCGGTTATGTACATCTGCACGTGGTGGCCGTCATAGTCGCCTTGCGGACGATCGGTCTCGCGAAATAGTAGGTGCTGGTCGCGGCCTGTCTTCACTGCGGCAACCTTCCCGTCGCCGTTCCGCAAATTCGCGGGCATGCCCATGATCTCAGGATAGAACGCGCAGATGCCGGCGGCCGAGCCCACCGGCACGTCGAACTCGACATAGGGAATGCCGAGCGCGATGCGGCCGAAGCGCGCGGCATCCGGCTCGTAACAGCGCAGGCGGTTGCCCCAGGGGCAGATCGCCGCGACATGGTCGTTATGTTCGGCAAAGGCGAAGGCCGTGCCTTCGAGCTTCTTTGCGACCGACGACAGCCGCGCCAGCAGCGCCTCGCGGCCGGCGATGACCAGCCCGATGTGACCGCGCAGCACCTGAGGCCTGCCGCTCGGCAGATGAAATTGGCTGCGTCCGGCGTTGATCCACATGTTGGTGTCGGACACCATCAGATAGGGATCGCGGGTGAGCCCGAGGCCGGTGACGTAGAACAGGGTGGCCAGCCGCTGGTCCGGGACCTGGATGTTGACGTGCTCAAAATGGATCGCGTTGCCGAGATCTTCTGCGGAGCGGTCGAACTGTTGCGGCATGGTTGGGCGCTTCTCGCTGGGGGAGTGAAGGGCCCATACTAGAGCACAATTTCCGCCAGCCGAAACAGCCGGCCGATCACATCTCCAGCGCAGGTCATGATGCCTGCCATCCGCCTTGCCGTAACAGCAAGTCCCTGTAATGTTGCGAGAACATAAGAACAAGGGAAGGGATCGATGGGAGGAGTTCTGGAAGGCGTCCGCGTGCTCGATTTCGGGCGCTATATCGCAGGTCCCTATTGCGCGACCTTGCTGGCCGAATTCGGCGCCGAGGTCATTCGCGTCGAGAAGCGCGACGGCAGCGAGGACCGTTTCGTGGCGCCAGTGGGCGAGAACGGCGAGGGCGCGCTGTTCCTCCAGGTCAATCGCAACAAGAAATCCATCACGCTCGATCCGATGAAGGCGGAGGGGCAGGAGGTGATGCGCCGCCTGGTCGCGACTGCGGACGTGGTCGTCGCCAATCTGCCGCCGCAGACCCTGCGCGCGATGAAGCTCGACTACGAGTCGCTGAAGGCGATCAAGCCCGACATCATCCTGACCACTGCGACCGCGTTCGGCGGGCCGGGGCCCTGGTCCGACCGCGTCGGCTTCGACGGCGTCGGGCAGGTGATGTCGGGTGCGGTCTACATGACGGGCGCGGGCGATCCGCCGTACCGTGCCGCGGTGAACTGGGTCGATTTCGGCACGGCGCTGCATTGCGCGTTCGGAACGCTGGCCGCGCTGATCGAGCGCGGCAAGTCCGGGCGCGGGCAGATCGTCGAGGGCGCCCTGCTCGCAACCGCTTTGTCCTTCACCAATGCCACGCTGATCGAGCAGGCCGTCATCAACATCAACCGCGTGCCCACGGGCAATCTCGGCCAGACCTCGGCCCCGGCCGACATCTACCGCACCAAGGACGGCTGGGTGCTGTGCCAAGTCACGGGGAATCCACTGTTCAAGCGCTGGGCGAAGTTGATGGGCGAGGAGGAGTTTTGGCTGAACGACCCGCGCTTTGCCGACGACATCAGCCGCGGCAACAACGGCCCCGTCATCAGCGAGCGAATGGCGCGCTGGTGCGCCGAGCGGACCACGCAGGAGGCGGTCGACACGCTGGGCCAGGCGATGATCCCGACCGGGCCCGTCCTCAGCCCGCAACAGGCGCTGGACCATCCGCACATCCGCGCCGCCGGATTCATGCAGGACGTCGATTATCCCGGCCTGCCGATGTCCGCGCCGGTCGCGCGCGCCGCCGTCCGCCTGTCGGAAACGCCGGGCGGGATCGCGACCCGGCCGCCGACGCTCGGCGAGCACACCGATCGCGTCCTGACCGAGCTCGGCTATGACGAGGCCGCGATCGCCGCGCTTCGGCAGGGCGGCGTGATCTAGCGCCGCCCGCCCCGGGACGGGGCGGCGCTCTAGCGACGAAGGAGCATCTTGACAGCGCAACGGGCGTGAATATTTTTCCGCCCGGAAGATCGCTCTTCCGATATCGCGAAATCAAAAGGACCGTGAAAGACCGTCAGGAGTGACGATGATGCTCGATCAGGATCTGGCCCGCATCCGTGCGCACCGCAACAACCTCCAGCGCTACCGGCGCCTGCTAAGGACGAAGCTGTCGGAGATCGAACGTCAGTTCATCGAACGTCGCCTCGCCGAGGAGCAGGCCGCACTCGACGCCCTCGCTGCCGATGTCTTCCCCGCCGCGTTCGTCCTTCCGAACATGCCGTCGGCATCCGCTGCAATGGGAGCGGAACGATGAGCGATGTCCGCAACCTGCTGATCCGCGGCAGCGAGAAGGTGATCGAGCACTATCGCGTGCTGCTGGCCGGCGCGAAGACCGAAAGCGAGCGCCAGCTTTATCGTAACAGGATCGAACGCGAGCAGCGCCTGCTGGAAACGCTGCAAGGCGGCATCCCGCAGCGTTCGGCCGCTTGAGCGCACGCTTCGTCCTTCAGGATGAGGCTCAGCGGCCCTTCCACCGATCGATTGCTGCCGCGCGCTCCGTCCTCATCCTGAGGGCCCGCCGTAGGCGGGCGTCTCGAAGGATGCGCGACGGGCGAACTGCCCGCCGCGCCTCACAGCAATTGCTTCAACGCCCGTGCATCGGCCGGCGCTGCGCTCTTCTGGTCGTTGTCGAAATAGACATAGACGTCGCAGCCCTGCCGCTTCCACGACTTGATGCGCCGCGCCCATTGCGTGAGCGTGGCCTTGGTGTAGTGCCCGTGATAGCGCCCGCCCGGGCCATGCCCGCGCACATAGACGAAATCCGCCGTGCGCTTCCAGGGCGAGGGCGCATCGTGATGGTCGGACAGGCACAGCGAGATGTTCTCCTCGGCCAGCATTCGCAGGATGCGCGGCTGATACCAGCTCGGATGCCGGAATTCGAAGCTGTAACGCCGTTTCCTCGACAGCAGCTTGAAGAACGAGGCGAGCCGGTCGGCGTTCGCCTCGAATTGCGGCGGCAGCTGGAACAGGATCGGGCCGATCTTGCCGCCGAGCCGCGAGATGCGATCCTCCAGCAGCTCGAGGCTGTTGACGGAGCGATCCGACAGGCGCTTCCAATGCGTGATGAATTTCGACGCCTTCCAGGCGAAAACGAAGTCGCGGTCGGTCTGCTCCCGCCATCCCGTCACCGCCTCCGGCGTCGGCGTGCGGTAGAACACGCCGTTCAGTTCGGTGGTGTCGAACTGGTCAGCGTAGTAACGCAGCTGCTGCTTCAGCGGCAGGCCTTCAGGGAAGAACGGGCCCCGCCAGGAATCGTAGTGCCAGCCGGAGGTGCCGATCAGAACGCGCGCCATGGGTCACGTGCCATCCATTGTCCTTTTGCCGGATGGGAACGTCCGTGCGGCCGATACGTTGCTCGTGAGCTTGATCAACGCAGGACCGGAACCGATGTACGCGCTGTTCGAAGGCAACAAGCAGATCGGCGATCCCTTTCCCACCGAGAAAGAGGTGTGGGAGGCCGCCTTGATCGAGGGTCTCGTGACCGACGTTCCCGTTGCGGACGAGGAAGGCGGCAGCCGCCTGCGGCCTGCCGGCTATCACGTCGCGCAGGTGGCCGAGCATGTGGACGAGACGTTCGCGCCGCGGCCCGAATGGAAGTTGCCGCGCGAGATCTCCTAACTAGTTCGACGTCAGCGCCGTCTTGGCGACCTCGGCCATCCAGCCCGATGCCACCGGCAGGATCGCGTCATTGAAATCATAGCGTGGGCCGTGCAGCTCGGCGCCATCGCGCAACTCGCCGTTGCCTATCCAGACGAAGGCGCCGGGCCGCTGCTGGAGATAGAACGCGAAATCCTCACCGGCCATGCTGGGCGCGAGGTCGCGACGCACCGGAGCCTGCACCCTCTCCGCGGCGATGCGGGCGAGTTCCGCTTCGGCCGGCGTATTGACCACCACACCTACGCCCCAGACGATCTCGGGCGTGACCTTGACGCCGAAGCTGGTCGCAATCCCCGCGCAGGTGCGCTCGATCCCGTCGAAGATGATGTCCTTCACCGCGTCGCGATGGTACCGCAGCGTGCCGCGGAGGGTCACTCGCCCGGCGATCTGATTCGGCGCGGTGCCGCCTTCGATCGTGCACAGCGAGAGCACGGCGGTGTCGAGCGGATCGACGCCGCGCGAGGTGATCGATTGCAGCGCCACGATCAGATGGCCGGCCGCCACCACTGGGTCACGCGTCAGATGCGGCATGCCGGCGTGCCCGGCATGACCCTCGATGGTGATGGTGATGCGCCCGCCCGAGGCCATGACGACGCCGTCATGCACCGCGATGGTGCCGGCGGCGAGGCCGGGCCAGTTGTGAAAGCCGAACACCCGCTCCATCGGGAAGCGATCGAACAGCCCGGCCGCGACCATGGCGCGCGAGCCGCCAAAGCCTTCCTCAGCCGGCTGGAAGATGAAGTCGACCGTGCCGCTCCAGTCGGTATCGCTGGCGAGCAGCGCTGCTGCGCCGAGCAGCGAAGCCGTGTGCCCGTCATGGCCGCAGGCGTGCATCACGCCTGCTGTCGTCGAGGCGTAGGGCAGGCCGGTATCCTCAAGGATCGGCAGCGCATCCATGTCGGCGCGCAGGCCGACCCGCCTCATCGCATGCCCGCGCGTCAACGTCGCGACGATGCCGTGCCCGCCGATGCTCGCCACGAAGGGAATGCCGAGCTCGGTGAGCCTGTCCTGCACGAAAGCGGCGGTAGCTTTTTCCTGCAGCGACAGCTCGGGATGCGCATGCAGGTGCTGGCGCCACTGGGTCAGTTTCTGGTGCAACTCGGGGGTCAAGGTGGAGGCTCTTTCGGAAGATGTCGGTTGTCGCCACCATAGCGGAATAATCGCGCCTCATAGCAGCCAAGACGACGGTGAGCTCCCTCTCCCGCTTGCGGGAGAGGGCTGGGGAGAGGGTGCCGCCGCGATGGGATACTCCCCGTCCAGAAAGAACCCTCACCCGCGCCTTCGGCGCGACCTCTCCCGCAAGCGGGAGAGGTAAGGCAGAGCCCTATCCCGCCAGCTTCGCCAAGCCGGCCCAGTCAAAACTGATGCCATGGCCCGGGCGGTCCGGCGCAAGCGCCATGCCGTCCTTCAGCACCAGGGGATGCTCGATATATGTGTCCAGCCCAAACCCATGCGCCTCCAGATACGACCGGTTCGGGCAGGCCGCGAGCAGGTGCACGGTGATGTCGTGCGCGCCGTGGCTGGTGACGGGCAGGTTGAAGGCCTCCGCCAACCGCGCGATCTTCATGAAGGCGCTGACGCCGCCGCAATTGGTGACGTCGGGCTCGGGATAGGACACCGCGCCGCTGGCAATGTAGTTCTTGAACTCCCACAGCGAGCGCAGATTCTCCCCCGCCGCGATCGGCACGCCGCCGGCCTGCATGATGCGTGCGTGGCCCGCGACATCGTCGGGAATGATCGGCTCCTCGAGCCAGGTGAGGTCGTAGGGGACGAAGGCACGGGCGGCCCGAATGGCCTCCTCCACCGTCCACTTCATGTTGGCATCCGCCATCAGCGGAAAACCGTCGCCGAGATGCTGCCGCATCGCGGAGACTTTCGCGACGTCCACTTTCAAATCGGGCCGGCCGACTTTCATCTTGATGGCGCGAAATCCCTTGGCGAGATTGCCGTCGGTCTGCTTGAGCAGCGCATCGACCGAGAGATCGAGGTCGATGCCGCCGGCATAGCATGGCACGCGCGAATCGAACCCGCCGAGCAGGCGGTACAGCGGCAGCTTGGCGCGCCGCGCCTTCAGGTCCCACAGCGCGATGTCGAGCGCGGAGAGCGCCAGCACGGTCGGCCCGCCGCGCCCGCCATAATGCAGCGCCCACCAGACGTGATGCCAGATCGCTTCGGTGTCCTCGGCCTCGCGCCCTTCCACCAGCGGCGCGATCTCGCGCTTGAGGATGTCGGCAGTCGCCCCGCCGTTGCGGCCCACCGTGTACGTATAGCCAACGCCTTCGGCGCCGTCGGCATCACGGATGCGACAGGTGATCAGCTCGAATGCGGTGATCTCGCCATGGGTGCTATCGGAGAGCGTGACGGGGAGGGGGATCCGATAGAGTCCGGTCTCGATATTCTCGATGCGTGGCATTGTTCCTTCCTGCGTTCCTTCCTGCTGTTTTGTTGCAGGCTAGGACGATGCGCAGCGCCCGACAAGCGCGCGCCGCGCAAGGCACCTCACCGCATCGTCGCGAGCTGCACCGCCAGCGCACAGGCGCGGTCGTATTCGTCGAGGTTGATCCACTCGTCGATCGTGTGCGCCTCGTTCTGGCCGGCGCCGAAGGTCACCGTCGGAATGCCGTGGCGGACCATCCAATTGGCGTCGAGGCCGCCATTGGCGGCGCGCACGTTCGGAGTGCCGCCCACGGCAGACACCGCCTCGATCGCACGTTTGACCACGGGCAGGCTCTCCTTCATGCGGAACGGATAATAGTCGGTCTCGGCCTTGAACTTGACCTTGCCGGACTTGCCTTGCGCGTTGGTCACCTTCTTGGCCGCCTTCTCGAACGCGGCCTTGTAGGCCTTGGTGATCTCCTTGAAGAATTTTCCGTCATGGCTGCGGCTCTCGCCGCGCACATGCACGTAATCGGTGACCACATTGGTGGCATCGCCCGCCGGGCGGCCTTCGCCGCCGGTGACGGGGCCGACATTGCTGGTGCCTTGCCGCGCGCTCGCGCCCTTGCCCTTCACCACCTTGCCGAACCAGCCGCCGGCCTTCACCTCGGCGAGCGCGAGCGCCATGATCATGGTCGAGGAGATGCCGCGCTCGGGCGCGACGCCGGCATGCGAGGCGCGGCCGAAGATCTCGACGGTCCAGCGATCGGCGCCGACCGCGCCGATGACGACGTTGGAGGCCGAGCCGCCGTCATAGTTGAAGGCCATCACCGGCGAGCCGAGCTCGTCCAGCTTGACATGGCGCGCGCCGTAGAGCCCGCTCTCCTCGCGCACGCAGAACAGCAGCGTGATCGGCGGATGGTCGAGCTTCTGCTTTTCGAGCTCGGCGGCCAACGTCACCAGCACGCCGCAGCCGCAGCGATTGTCGCCGCCGAGCGCAGTCTTCGCTTCATTGACGATCTTGCGGCCGGATTTCTTCGGCTTGGCGCCGGCGCAGAGCGGCACGGTGTCCATATGGGTCATGAACATGATGCGCGGCTGGTTGTGCAGCGCGCCGCGGCCGGGCAGGTCGACGATGAGGTTGCCGGTCTCGGTCGGCACGGGAATGCGGCTGTTGGCATCGTCGAGCCGGATCGCCTTCGCCGGCACGCCGCTCTCCTTCAGCGCGGCCGTGAGCTCACGCCCGATCGCCGCCTCCTGTCCGGTGACGCCTTCCACGGACAGGAAGCGCATGAGGCGATCGGTGGCAGCTTTGGTGTCGACAGGCATGGATCTCATTTCCCTTGATGCGATGCCTGTCAGCATCCCCCGCCGCACCCCGTTATGCAAGCTCGCCCCGACGCATGAGCGACGGCGCTGCGTTGCCGGGCGCGCATGGTCCCGATGCGGCGACGGCTGTCGCGATCTGCCGGCGCAAGCGCGTACCCGGCGGCGCGAATCGGTTGCTTCTGCGCTTTCTAATTTCTGCATTCCAAATTGTGTGAGCACACGTTCGATTGCTCGAGTTTGGAGAAATTTTCGGTCGCGACGAATACGAGAAACCCGAGCAGCACCATTGCGGCGATGTTCAAGCGCATGCTGGGGCCATTCGCAGCGCGGCGATCTTTCTCGAACTTCGAGAGATCGAGCATCCGAAGAACGTCGTCGGGCCGCACATCATCGGCCGGAGCTCCGCCGGTCTCTGATCGTTTTCGAAACGGTATGACATTTCCAAGATGGTCAGGCCGATCGGCTTTCATCTTGCGCCTCAAACAACAGTTCGCGTCGCCATCAAGATTTTGATGATAGGCCCGGCTCTTGCTGGACGTTCCCAGAAATTCTCGGCTGCTGGCGCAATTCAGCGTGATGCCGCGGAGATCGTTGGCGCGCCCCGAGCATATTGTTTCTGTCTGTTGCTCGCCTCCGTTAAATGTCTTCGCCTTCGCGGAAGATCAGCGTGCTCGAATGATCGGCGCTCGAATTTGCGCACGAGCGAACATGACGGTTTGTACAGAATGTCGCACGCAATCGTTATTTTGAGGCCGAGATGTTGTCCGCGATACTTTCCATTCAAAGCAGCGGGTTGATGTGAAATCGGGCACGAAGAGTTAGATGGCGATCAATCTGACAAGGCGACCGAAGCTCGGCGCTACGCTGTTTGGAATCTTTGCACTGGCCGCGGTGGCCTTTGGCTTGTGGTCCGAGCTCCTCGGCAGCGTCAAGCCGGTCGAAGCGGCCGCTCAAAGCGCTTCCAGTCAGGCTGCTGTCAGGATTCCCGTGACCTCTTTCGAGGTGAAGAAGAGCGACTTTCCTGTGCACATCTACGGTCTTGGGGTCGTCTCACCGTTCAAGACGGTGACGGTCAGAAGCCGTGTCGATGGTCAGATCACGAAGGTGTTCTTCAAGCAGGGACAGATGGTGAGGGAGGGCGATCCGCTTCTGCAGATCGATCAACGCCCTTTCACCGCGGCTCTGGAGCAGGCCGTAGCGAAGAAGGCACAAGACGAGGCCAGCCTGAGGAACGACCAGTTGAACCTGGAGCGATTTCAGAAGCTCGCGAAACAACAATTCGAGACCCAGCAAAATCTCGATACCCAGCAGGCGCTGGTCGATCAGATGACCGCGCAGGTGAAGGGCGACCAGGCCGCCATCGACAACGCGCAGACCAATCTCGGTTACACCTCCATCAAGGCGCCGATCAGCGGACGCATGGGCTTCCGGCTGGTCGATCCCGGCAACATCGTGCATGCGGCGGATACGACGGGCATCGTCACCATCGCCCAGCTGCAGCCGATCGCCGTGCAGTTCACGGAACCGGAAGACCAGTTGCAGGCCATCGCCAAGGCCTTTGAAGCCGGCGAGGTGCCCGTCGAGGCGCTGTCATCGGACGGAGCGCGGACATTGTCGCACGGCAGGCTCGCGATCATGGACAATTCGGTGAACCAGGCGACCGGGACCATCGGTCTGAAAGCGCGTTTCGACAACAAGGACAACGCGCTGTGGCCCGGCCTGTCCGTCAACACGCGGATGCTGGTCGACACGCTCAAGCAGGTCGTCGTCGTGCCGCAGGACGGCGTGCAGCACGGGCCGTCCGGCCTGTTCGCATATGTGATCGGCGACAATGGCAAGGTCAGCGTCAGGCCGATCAAGGTCGGTGAGAGCGGCGATGCGAATGCCGTGGTGGCCGAAGGCTTGAACGTTGGCGACAGGATCGTGGTGGCCGGGCAGTCGCGCTTGTTCGAAGGCGCCCTGGTGGACGAAAAGCCGCTGGTCGCTGCGGCCGCGCCGATGACGGATGCGAGCGCCGCCGCAAACCAGGCCGAGGTCGGCAAGGCCGGATCGGCTGACTGACATGGCTGGCGGCATCTCGGCTCCCTTCATTCGCCTGCCCATCGCGACGTCGCTGCTGATGGTCGGAATCCTCTTCGTCGGGATCATCGCCTATCCGCAATTGCCGGTGGCGCCGCTGCCGGAAGTCGACTTCCCCACCATCCAGGTCTCGGCCAGTCTTCCCGGCGCGGATCCCGAGACCATGGCGTCCTCGGTGGCGCAACCACTCGAATCGCAGTTCGCGTTGATACCCGGCGTCTCGGAGATGACGTCGTCGAGCCAGACCAGCTCGACCCAGATCGTCCTGCAGTTCGATCTGTCGCGCAACATCGACGGTGCCGGGTCCGACGTGCTTGCCGCAATCAATGCCGCGAGCGGGCAGTTGCCCAGGACGATGCCCAGCACCCCGACCTACAGGAAGGTCAATCCGGCGGACTCGCCCATTCTCCTGCTTGGCGCCACTTCGAAGACGCTGCCGATGACCCAGGTGTCGGACGAAGCCTACACCAAGCTCGCGCAAGCAATCAGCCACATCAGCGGGGTTGGCCAGGTCAGTGTCGGTGGGCAGCAGGCGCCGTCGATCCGGGTCCAGATCGATCCCGCCAAGCTGGTCGCCAAAGGCCTGTCGCTGGAGGACATCCGCACCCCGCTCTCGGTGATATCGGTCAACAATCCCAAGGGCACTCTCAACGGAGACACCCGCACATACACTGTCTACGCCAATGACCAGTTCACCAAGGCCGAGGCCTGGAACGACATCGTCATTGCTTATCGCAACGGCAGTCCCGTCCGCGTCGGCGACATCGGCCATGCCGTCAGTGCGCCGCTGGACAATACCCAGTACGGCTGGGCCGACGGCAAGCCCGGCGTCTTTCTGGTCATCTTCAAGCAGCCGGGCGCCAACGTCATCGACACCGTCGACAATGTGATGAAGCAGCTGCCGCACCTGAAGGCGGGCATTTCGCCTGCCATCGACATCCAGGTGTTGTCGGACCGCACGCAGACCATCCGTGCGGCGGTGAAGGACGTGCAGTTCACCCTGCTCCTGACGATCGGCCTCGTCGTGATGGTGATCTTCGTTTTCCTTCGCAGCGTGTGGGCCACCATCATTCCGTCGATCACGGTGCCGCTCGCGCTGCTCGGCGCCTGCGCACTGATGTGGATGGCCGGCTACAGCCTCGACAATCTGTCACTGATGGCCCTCACCATCGCGGTCGGCTTCGTGGTCGACGATGCCATCGTGATGCTCGAGAACATCTCCCGGTATATCGAAGAAGGCGAGACGCCGATGGCCGCCGCGGTCAAGGGCGCGGGCGAAATCGGGTTCACGATCATCTCGATCTCCGTCTCGCTGATTGCGGTCCTTATTCCGTTGCTGCTGATGGGCGGCATCATCGGCCGTCTGTTCCGGGAGTTTTCGGTGACGCTCGCGATGACGATCGTCGTGTCGGCCTTTGTGTCGTTGACGCTGACGCCGATGATGGCCTCGCGCTTCCTCAAATCGCACGACGAGGAGCATCACGGCAGGCTCTATATGCTCAGCGAGCGGATGTTCCAGGGCCTGGTGGACGGCTATGAACGCGGCCTCGACCTCGTGCTGCGCTTTCGCTTCGCCACCCTGATGGTGTTCTTCGCGACGATAGCCCTGACCGTCTACCTGTTCGTGATCATCCCCAAGGGATTCTTTCCGCAGCAGGATACCGGGCTGATCACCGGGATCGTCGAAACGTCGCAGGACGTGTCGGTCGCGGACATGGCGAAACACATGCAGGAGATGGGAGCGATCGTGCTGAAGGATCCGGCGATCGACCACATGGCCATGCGCATGGGCGGCAGCGGAAATACGCTCAACGACGGCAACATGTATATCACGTTGAAGCCGCGCGATGAGCGTGACGCGTCGGCCGACCAGGTCATCCGTCGCCTGCAGGTGCAGACGGCTAAGGTTCAGGGCGCACGTCTTTATCTACAGTCGGCACAGGACGTTCGCGTCGGCGGCCGGGCCTCCCGCACGCAGTTTCAGTTCACCCTGCAGTCGACCGACATGGACCAGCTGAGCACATGGGCCCCCAGGCTGCTCGACAAGATGAAGCAGATGCCCGAATTGCGCGACGTCGCTTCGGATCAGCAGGCGTCGGGCACCACGCTGACGCTGACGATCGACCGCAATCAGGCCGCGCGTTTCGGGATCACCCCCGACGTCATCGACGCGACGCTGTATGATGCATTCGGGCAGCGGGAAATCGCGACCTATTCGACGCAACTGTCCACCTATTACGTCGTCCTCGAGGTGCTGCCCTCGCTGCAGAAGAATCCGTCTACGCTGGAGCAGATCTATCTGCGTTCCCCGACGACGGGCGGTGAGGTGCCGTTGTCGGCGTTCGCGAAGTGGACCACGGCCCCGGTGCGGCCCCTGGCCATCAATCATCAGGGCCAGTGTCCGGCGGTGACGATCTCCTTCAACCTCGCTCCCAATGTCGCCCTGGGCGAGGCGACGCAGGCGATCGACGCGATGGAAAGGCAGATGAACGTGCCGGCTGCCGTCACGTCCACGTTCCAGGGAACGGCAAAGGCGTTCCAGGAGTCTCTCTCCTCGGTGCCGCTCTTGATCGTGGCGGCACTGATCGTGGTGTATCTCATCCTCGGCGTGCTCTACGAGAGCTACATCCATCCTCTGACGATCCTGTCGACCCTGCCGTCAGCCGGTGTCGGCGCTTTGGCGACGCTCCTCATTTTCCACTTCGACTTCAGCCTGATCGGGTTGATCGGGCTGGTTCTGCTGATTGGCATCGTCAAGAAAAACGGCATCATGCTGGTCGACTTTGCGATCGTGGCGGAACGGGATCAGGGCATGTCGCCGGTCGAAGCCATTCGCCGGGCATGCTTGCTGCGCTTCCGTCCGATTCTGATGACCACGATGGCGGCGGTGCTGGGGGGCGTGCCGCTGATGCTGGGCCACGGGACCGGCTCGGAGCTCCGTCAACCGCTCGGCTACGCCATGGTCGGTGGTCTCTTGGTCAGCCAGGTCCTGACGCTTTTCACCACGCCGGTGGTCTATCTTTATCTCGACCGCGTCTCGCAATGGCTCAGTCCGGGTCGACACGCGGAAGGCGATCGTCAAGACGAGGGTGTCGTCGACAGCGGTGAACTGGACGTGGTCGACAGGATACCCCGGAAGACATCCAAGGTTCTTGCAGCGCAGTGACCGTTCATAGTCCCCGCCAGGGCTGCGATGCGGTCATGGCCGCTGAACTGCTGCCGATGACGGCCCGCTTCGACCCGCGGATTTCGGAATGGTGCCGGCGCCGTCCCTTGCCCGGCGGTGGCGGCGTGATTCCCTTGGCGAGGCGGAACGCGCCACCCTAGGGGCTGGGCGAGGTATAAGCCAAAAAGATCAGCACGCCGAGGGCCAGCATCGCAGCCATGAACAGCAGCACCGCCGGCAGCCCCGCGAGTGCCGCCACCGCGCCGGTCACCGACTGCATCAAGGCCGCGCCGAGAAAGAAGGCGAGGTTCACCGCCGCAAGCGCCTTGCCCGCGGTCTGCGCATCGACCAGCTGCCGGGACATGCCGAAGATCAGCGGCTGGGCGGAGGTCGCAAGGCCGATTAGCACGAACATCACGAGGTCGTATTGCGGCGGCATCACCGAGAAGCCGAACAGCATGGAGACGGCGTAGCCCGGCGCGCCCAGCGCCATCAGCGCCAGGAACAGCGCCCCGACCATGTGCGTGGCGGCCACCAGCGCGCGGCGGCGGCCGAGCCTGCGGTCGATGATGCCGATGCACAGGGGACCTGCGATCATCGCGAGCGTGAAGGCGCCGAGCTGGTTGCCGGCCTCGACCCGCGACAATCCCTTGATCTCCATTAGCCATGGCCCGCCCCACAGGCCGCGCAGCACCAGCGAGGTCGCCAGCGACACCAGCGCGAGCGCGATCAAGCCGCGCAAGGGCCGCGACAGGCCGAGCCTGAGCACTTCGATCATCTGCGACAACGGCGAGGAGTCGTCCTTGTGCTCGGCCGCCTGGTGCGGCACCAGCGCGAACACCGCGAGCGCAACCGCGACGCCGCCGGCCGCGGAGAGCCAGAACCCTGCGCGCCAGCCCCAGGCGTCGACCACGAAAGCGAGCGGGCTCGACGACAGCAGCATGCCGATATTGCCGATCGAGAGGATCGCGCCCGACCACAGGCCGAACCGCGCTGCCGACAATTGCTTGGCCGCCAGCGTCATCGGGCACATCAGCATGCCCGAGGTGGCGACGCCGAGCAGCACCTGCCCGAGCGCAAAGCTGGCGGGGCCGCTTGCAAACCCCGACGCGATGGCCCCGATCACGGTTCCCGCGAGCAGGCTGAGCGACACCGGGCGCACGCCAAAACGATCCATCGCCGCGCCGACCGGGATCTGAGCTGCGGCGAAGGCAAAGGGATAGACCGAGGTGAGGCTGGCGAGGGCCTGCGGCTCCATGTGGAAGTCCGCGGCCATCAGATCGAGGCTGACCGCGGGAATCGTGCGCAGCAAGGTCGAGAGCATGTGCCCGCAGGCCAGCGCAAGCAGCGCAAAGATCAGCGCGCGGGTGGCGTGTCCCGCTTCATCCGTGGTAGCGGCCGTCATGAGCGTCCCGTCCCGAGAAGGTTTGGATCGGCCTACATGATCGCGGGCCGGGCGCCAATGACCGCAGCGGGACCCCCTCATTCCGGAATGGGGCTACTTCGCTCTCCTAGGCTCCCCCGTTCGGCACCGCGCGCAACCGGCGCAACCGGTGCAGCGCCTTTGCTGCGTCCTTCATCAGGCCGTCGGCGGCCTTGCGTTCCTGGCCGACGATGACGCCCGATGCGAAAGCCTGGGCGCGGCGGTGGGCGGGCGGCGCCGTCAGCGCAGCCTCCGTGGCCAGCTCGCGGTGCGACATGAAGTCGTTCAGCTTTCCCAGCGCGGATTGGATCCGCTTCAGCCGGCCGGAGAGGGCTGCAAGCTCCTTCCGGCCGTCGTCGCCGTAGAGGCTCTTGAAGAAGTCGACGGCATAGCGAATCTTCTTGATCTTGATCCGCAGCTTGTGGCGCTCAATCGGCTTGAGGTCGTTCAGGTGCTTGCCCTGCTTGCGCGCTTTTCTGATGCGCCGATCGAGCATGTCAGCAGCATAGGCGGCGATCGTGCGGCCGTTCCGGGCATGAGGTCGTCCGCCTTCGATCCACTCGATCATGTCGATCAGCAGCCGGCGGTAACGCGCCGACATGATCGCCTCGCGTGCACGCTCGAATGCCGCGCTGCGTTGCCCCGAAAACCTCTTGCGGATCGCGCGGGCACCGCGCTTCGGCACGCCCTGCGCGGTGATCGGCTGGATGCTCTCCGTCAGGAACACGTCGATTTCTCGCGCTCGCGCCAGTTCGCCCGTGAGCCATTTCAGCTCGGCCTTGACCCGCGCGGTACTCGCCCGCGGCAGGATATCGGCGAACAGCGAAATGGCCGCACGCAGGCGCCGTAGGCCGACGCGCATCTGATGAACGCCTTCGGCGTCCATGTCGCGCACCGGATCGGCATTCGTCGCGACGTGCCGGAACGTCGCATGCGCGATGAGGCGGAACGCCTCGTGTGGCGAGAGCTCGGCCTTCAGCGCGATTGGCTCGGCATGCTGCGCGCCGGCGGCGCCGGCGACGAGCAGATAGCCCTGCTCGGCCTTCGAGCGCAGATCGAGCTCTGCCCCCGTTTTGCGCACGAGATCGCGTGCAAGCCGGAACAGGTCTGCAACATGTCCGGACTTCAGTTCCAGCTCCAGCTCGGCGACGGCCCGCGTCCGTCGCCCGGCGCTGATGCGGCCCCGGTCGACCGCAAGTTCGATCTGGCTCTTCCGGACGCGTCGTGCCTGCGCCGTGCGATGGATGTCGGTCTGAAACACAGGCCTCAGCTTGCGAGGAAACTTTCGGGTCGCAAGGTCTCGCAGCGGCGTATGCTTCGTCTTCTTCAGGTCCGGCCGTGCACCGGAAACTTCGTGCTCCCATTCGCCGCGTGTCACACCGCCGGTGCCGCCTGATTTCACGGTCTGCACATAGCGGTCTTCGACCTTACGGACGCGCAGCGTCAGGCCATGGCGTCTGAGCTTGTGCTTGGTCGTATCGTAATAGGTCGAGATCAGCGACTGCCTGGACACGTCCGGACGCCGCCTGCTCGCGCCGCCGCTTAGCAATATTGACGATAATTTGCGTGGCGCAATGCGAAATTTGAGTTCCGTTTCTGTGGTCATGGCGAACTCTTTCGGTTGCCGAATTCAATGAGACGCCGTCACCGGAAGTTCCGATGTCGTGAATACGTCAGCTCGACTGTCCTCGGGTTGCAAGTCATGGAAACTTCACGGAACGCGGTGCAAGCGTGGCCGATTGATGAGCAGCACAGCACAAGCAAGGAGGCTCCCTTGAGCCGCATGAATGTCATTGCAGTTCTCGTCATCGCGCTGGTCCTCGCCGGCGCCGCTGCGCTCTATCGGCTGGACAACAGCGATGGGGGGCGGACCAGCCGGGCGGATTCGGCAAGGATTGCGTCGGATTGAGTAGGCACGGGCCGCGCCGGGCGTCGGCATGAAACCAATAGGCAAAGGAGAGCGTGATGAAGCCTGCGATCCATCCTGGCGATTTCCCGGTCGAAGCGAGCGAGACCACTGTCATGACCAACAACGGCAAGCCACTCGCAGACGCCGAAAGCACACCCGTGGCTAAAGAGATCGCCGAACGTCTTAACGAGCAGGCCTATCGCGAGGAGCACGAGCGATGGTCGCCATGCAACGGGGGGTTGAACGGCGACCTCGCGACGGACGATCGTGACTTGGAGCACGCCGCGAGCTACTTCAACCCGTCCAGAAGCTTCCAGGATTCATCCAGCAAGTCCCGAATTTGCCGTCGCTCGGTGATCCGATCCTTGGCGAACATTCCATGCTTCCGCGCATTCTGGTTGCCGCGTGGCGCGCCTGATCGTCGGGCGCCGCCATGCATGCGGCAACGGGTCTTGCCGTGCAACGCTGGCGCGCGACAAATCGTGCCGCCGCGCGTTCGCGCACCGCAGCGCGGGCTCGACTGCATGGCATCGGTGTTACGGAAGTGATCGCTGCTCATGCGTCGGCGCCGTGTTCCACATGGAGCCCGTCGTTGCCGCGATGACTCTTGCGGTCTGCAGCAGCTTTGGCATCGGTCTCTGCCGCGCCGGTCTCCGCAACGATCATGTTGGCATGCTGAGTGACGTTGCCGACGATGGCGCGTCCGCCGTCCTGCACGGACAGGTTCTGCACCGTGATCGCGCGCGCGTCGTTGTTGCGGTGACGGCTCAGCGCCTCGACCTGAGCGGAGAAGGTGCGGGAGAGCCGCGTCAATGCGCGCGTGAGGCTTTCCTGCTGCAGCGGATCGTCGGTGCAGGCGAGCCGACAGGCGCAGCGCATGGCCGCCACATGGATGGAGACCATCTGAGACACCAGCATGGCCTCGATGGAATCCTTCGGCGCGATGCTCCCGATCATCGAGATCATGAAGGCGAGATTGGCTTCATCGGGCTTCTGCGCGACCGCGCTCGCCTTGGCCAATTGCCTCAGCATGCCGTGCAGGGCGTCGCGATCGGCGGCACCGAGCGCCGCCGCCAGCAGCTGCTCGGCGCTTTGCGGGTCGGCATGGCTGATCGCGATGCGATGCTTGTAGAGTTTTACCCGTGGGCGCGCGGCGGGAAGGCTGTCGGCCGCAAGCGGCGAGGTGATTTGGCGGTTCGGAGATGTCGTCATGGCTCTTGTCCTTTGCAGGCGCAGGCGTGCGAACGAGCCTTCGCCCGTCGCGCGCGAATGCGAATTTCGGATATTGATGGAGGGGTTACGCGCACCAGGCCGAGGCATCCGCGGGCCGGGCGGCGGGGACGCAGGCGCTTGTTGCGATGGTGGCATTATGCCCCTGTATTGCCCGACGAGTCAAATTTGGTTCGTCGTATCCGAAAGACTCGCAAGTCATTGATTCGACAGTGGTCGGCTACTGTGCATGGGGTTGTTTTCGCACTTCGTGTTTGAGAATTGCACTCTCGTGCCGCGCGGCGGAATGCGGGCACACAAACGCGATTGCGAATTTCGGCACGACCGCTATTCATGATCGTCGACGCGCCGCACCAACAAGCATGCACAGGCGGCGCGGTGAGGCCTGGGGAGGGAACGAATGCAACGAACGCTTCGCCTGCTGGCGATTGTCGCCGCCTTGTGCGTGACGACAGAGGCCCTCGCGCAGAAATATCCGGCGCGGCCGGCCAAGATCGTGGTCGGCTTCAGCGCGGGCGGCCCGGTCGACGTCGTCGCGCGCATCGTCGCTGATCGGCTCAGCAACAAGCTCGGCCAGCCCTTCGTGGTCGAGAACCGCGCCGGCGCCAACGGCATGATCGCAGCCGAGGGCGTGGCGCGTGCGGATGCGGACGGCTACACCATCCTCGCTTGCAACTCGTCGACGATCACGCTGAACAAGACGCTGTTCAAGGACATCCGCTACGATCCGCAAGTCGATTTTGCGCCGCTCACCACAGTCGTGTCGGCGCCGCTCGTCCTCGTCGTCAATCCCGAGAATCCCAAGACGGCGAACATCAAATCCGTCGCCGATCTCGTCGCCGCGGCGAAGGCCGCGCCGGGCGCGCTCGCTTACGGCTCGGGCGGCAACGGCAATCTCGCCCATCTCGCCATGGAGCTGCTCAGCCAGAAGGCCGGCATCAAGATGATCCACGTGCCCTATCGCGGCGGCTCGGCGGCCGAGGTTGGCATTCTCGCGCAGGAGGTGCTGGCGGTGTTCGATCCGCTCTCCGCCGTGCCGCTGGTCAAGGCCGGCAAGCTGCGCGCGCTCGCGGTGTCGTCGGCCGAGCGGCTGCCGGCGCTGCCCGACGTGCCGACGGTGGCGGAAGCCGGCTATCCGGGCTTCGACATCTCGTTCTGGGTCGGCTTCTTCATGCCGAAGGCAACGCCCGCGCCGATCCTGGAGACACTGCACCGGGAGATCGTCGCGGCCGCCAAGGATCCGGCTGCCGAGGAGAAGCTCGGCTCGCAAGGCGTCGTCTCGGTGCTCGGTCCCACTGAGTACGCCGCCAAGATCGCCAAGGAGACCAAGGATCTCGCCGATGTCGTGGCCGCGGCGAACATCAAGGCGGAGTGAGGCGAGGGCGGCGAGCGCAGGCCGGAACGACGTTCCTATTCATCGCCGATTATCTGCGCCAGCCGATCGAGCAGCGGGCGCTGTCCGGCGTTGATCTTCTTCCGTGCCTCGTCGAGCGTGAACCATTCGGCCCGGTCGACCTCCGGGAAAACCTGCCGCTTGCCGTTGCGTGGCGGCCATTCCATCTCGAATGTGTTGCTGCGAATGCTGCTCGTGTCGATGTCGAATTCGGCGGCAAACGCGGTAACGCGCTTGCCTCCGCGCTGCTTGATTTGATCCAGCGCCATCAGCGGCACGGTCAGCTCGAGCCCAAGCTCTTCGGCAAACTCTCGCCGCGCGGCGATCTCCGCATCTTCCTCATCCGCATACTCGCCCTTCGGGATCGACCAGGCGCCGAGATCCTTGGTGCGCCAGAACGGCCCCCCGGGATGAACCAGGAGAACCTCGAGCCTTTTCCGCTTCCGATAGGCGAGGATCCCGGCACTCTTCGATGGCATCGCAAGTTCCCTGCAGAAGCGGTCCGCCCTCTCGGGAAAAAGTGGAACTTGGCGTTTTAGCGCAGGTTAGTAGCCAAGTTTCATTTGATGAAAGGGAGTGAACCATGATCCGCCTGTTGGCAACCACCGCATTAGGGCTGGTGCTGGCGAGCGCCGCTTATGCGCAATCGCCGAGCACGACGACCAAGCCCGAGCAGACCCCGCAATCCCAATCGAATTCCACAGCGCCTTCG
Organism: Bradyrhizobium sp. CCGE-LA001; assembly: GCF_000296215.2. Classification (NCBI taxonomy): domain Bacteria; kingdom Pseudomonadati; phylum Pseudomonadota; class Alphaproteobacteria; order Hyphomicrobiales; family Nitrobacteraceae; genus Bradyrhizobium; species Bradyrhizobium sp. CCGE-LA001. The sequence goes on from NZ_CP013949.1 coordinate 2,579,415, forward strand.
ACGGCATCGCCATCTGCCTCGCAGCAGACCACATCGCAGCCGCAGCAATCACCGGCGACGGGAACTTCGGCGCAGAATACGCAGAACACCGGGACCGCCAATTCCGGCTCCGGCACCTCCAACAATGCCGCGAACAGCTCGGACACATCTCGGCCGCAGAGCGGCACCGCTAGCTCGAACACCACCGGTAACCAACCCGCGACCCAGCAGAGCGCCAACCCGCCGCCCGCGAACACGAACCAGGCGCAGGATCGGTCCAATCCACCGCCGGCCAATAGCAATCAGGCCCAGCAGGCGCCCGCCGCATCCGGAACCAATCAGGCTCAGCAGGCGCCGACCAGCAACCAGGCGCAGGGTGAACGGTCCGGAGCCAACTCACAAGCAGCCGCACAAACCGACGTCAACCTCAACAAGCAGCAGGAGACCAGGATCAGCACCTCGATCTCGCGTCTGAACGTCCGGCCCGTGACCAATGTCAATTTCTCGTTGAATGTCGGCACGGTGGTGCCGCGCGACGTTCATCTGTCGACACTGCCGCCCGACGTCGTCGAGATCGTGCCGCAATATCGCGGCTACAGCTTTGCGCTGGTGAAGGATGAGATCGTCGTGGTCGATCCTGCGACGTACAAGATCGTGACGGTACTGCCCTATTCGGGACAGTCCACGGCAACGACGACGACCACGCGCGAGCGCAGCGCCAGCAAGTTCTCGGACCGCGATCGCGAAGCCATCCGCAAGCATGCGAAAACCCGCACCGAGGGGCGCAAGGAAGTGCGGACCACCGGCAGCACCGCGCGCAGTGAAATCCGCGTCGGTGACCGTCTTCCCGAAGGCGTCGAGGTCGAGGAATTCCCGACCACGGTCTACCGCGACGCGCCTGATCTGCGCGAGTATCGCTACATCCACCGCGACACCCGGACCTATGTCATCGAGCCGCGTGAGCGTCGCGTGATCGAGGAGATCGATTAGCAGCGGATATCGGAGCCGCCAGACCTGGCGGCTCCGAATGCTAACCCGACGGCCGTTCGCGCGAGGCGAGGCGAACAGCCCGGGCTTTCGCGCTCTTTCCGGCAGCGCGTGCCGCGATCATGCTGCGCGCCTTGCCGCTGGCGGCAGCATTCTTCCGAAGCAGCGATGCGAACCGCTTCCGCGCAGCGCTCGTCGTCGGGCGCGCGGCAAGCTGCTCGGACTTGCGGATGATGGTCACCACCGAAGGGGTCAGGTTGACCGGAACCCAGGCGACATCCTTGGCCTTCGAAAGACTGCCGATGCCTTCGCAAGGCGCTTCGCGCGGCAGGTCGATCCGGATCGCAAGCGCTTCGGCGCGTTCGGTCCAGTCCTCGGCCTGTGTGCCCGTGATGATGCGCACATAGTCGCGAGTCTCGCGCGGCAGTTCGCTCTGTTTGGCGAGCCACTTCTGGATGCGGCCGGGGCCGGCGTTGTAGGCGGCTGCGGCAAGGCCGAGATTGCCGAAATCGTCGCGCAGCTTGCGCAGGAATTTTGCCGATGCCGGCAGCGCCTTCATCGGATCGAAGGGATCGTCGAGCCCGACCTCGGCGGCGGTCTCCGGCATGAACTGCGCGACGCCCTGCGCGCCGGCGTGGCTGACTTCGTGGGATTTGAAGCGGCTCTCCTGCCAGATCAGGCGCGCGAAGAACGGCACCGGAATGCCGCTGGTCTCGGCGGCCTCGCGAAGCGCATGACAGAATTGCTCAATGGGTGACCTCTGCGCTTGCGTCACAGGCTGGATCTCCGGCGCCGGCTCGATCACCTGCTCATGCGCTGCACGAGCGTTGGCGACCTCGATGGCCTGCACACTGGCAAGGAAGAGTTCGACCACTGGAACCAGTGGCGAGACCTGAGTGTTCACAAGGACGGTGCGATCGACAATCGATGTTTGCCGGGACGCCGACGAATTCAGGTCGCACATCAGAATCAGAAACGCGGCGCAAGCCGCGACGACAAATCGCATTTGCTGGGGCAACCTCGAACTGTGGGGTGAACTGCCAGCGATGCGCCGGCGATAGGAAGCTGTTAACCGTCCGATTGCGGCAAAGCTGCGTTCTCGTCGGTTCCTTCGGTGTTACTACGGTGTTCCCAAGGAGAAACTGTCCGCGGTTTTGCGGGTCATCATTTGTGAATCGGGACGAACGATCATGATGCGATGGATGCTTGGCACGGTGATGTTGCTGTGGTTCGTCTGCCCGGTGCTCGCGGGCAATCTCGATGCGAACGCTGTCAATGATGCGGCGCGCTCCGAAAAGCCGCCGGCCACGGACAAGATCAGCGCACCCACGGCGAAGCTTCAGATCCTGCTCGACCGCGCGCAATTCTCCCCCGGTCAGATCGATGGCAAGTTCGGAGAAAACGCGCAGAAGGCATTGAAGGCGTTCGCCGAGCAGAACGGTCTCGGCTTCGACAAGACGATCGCCCCCGAACTCTGGGACAAGCTGAATGCTGCGAGCGAAGGGCCTGTCCTCGTCGACTACAAAATCACCGACGCAGATGTTAAGGGGCCATTTCTCAAGAAGCTGCCGACGAAGCTCGAGGACATGAAGTCGCTGGAGGCGCTGAGCTACACCAGTCCGCTCGAAGGGCTCGCGGAGAAATTCCACATGAGCGAGGAGCTGTTGAAGGCGCTCAATCCAAAGAAGGCTTTCGACAAGGCGGGCGAGACGATCATCGTGGCCAACATTCCGGCGCGACGGGAGCTTCCACGCATTGCGCGGGTGGAGATCGACAAAGCGAGCGAAACGCTCAAGGCGTTCGATGAGACCGGCCGGCTGATCGCTTATTATCCGGCGTCAGTCGGCAGTGCAGATCGTCCGACACCAACGGGGACACTGAAGGTCACTGCCGCCCACGAGCAGCCGACTTATCGCTACAATCCCGAGTACAAGTTCAAAGGCGTGAAATCCAAGAGACCCTTCGACATCAAGCCGGGGCCGAACAATCCGGTGGGATCGTACTGGATCGGCCTATCGGCGCAGGGCTACGGCATTCACGGAACGGCCGAGCCCGACAGGGTCAGCAAGTCGGCGTCTCACGGCTGCGTCAGGCTGACCAATTGGGACGCGCGTGTGCTCGGCGAGAACGTCAAGCGCGGCACGTCCGTGGTTTTCCTCGATGCATCGACCGATACGTCCTCAAGGCAGCAGGGCGCGCCCGCGGCGAAGCGCGCCTCGAACTAGTCCTTGCGCATCGGATCTCGTGACACGCGTCGAGTATCAAGTTGAGTCAGCCAGCAACGAAGGCGAGCAGGGTGCCATTGGCCTTGGCCGGCGGCACGCAGATCGCGTTCCCACTGCGCATGGCGACCGAACCGAGCGCCGTTTCGGTTGCTGCGAGATCGCCGCTGACCAGCACCAGCGCCGCGCCGCCGCGTTCGGAGAGGCCGGTCAGCGGCACGCCGGGATAGAGTCTGCCGAGCTGGTCCAGCGTCAGATAGACAAAGTCGGCGCGATCTCCGCCGGAAGGCACGGTGGCCGCGCCGTCCGCATCGGTCGTCGGCTCACGGTCGATCAGGCGTGCCAGATGCGCGGCTTCCTTCGCGGGCTCGGGCGTTGCGATCAGCGTCTGCCTGATCCGCTTCGCCGCATTGGCATGCCTCATCAGTTCGGGAATCCACACGGTCTCGCGGGTCTTGTGCTGGCAGGCGAAGATGCGCACGCCGCCCGGCGCTTCCGCGGTCGGCCACATGAAGGTGCGAAATTTTGCCGCCGAGACCCTGCCATCGGGCAGCGTCACAGGCCGCTCGAAATCGGTCGGGCCGATCGGCTCCAGGCCTCGTGCACGGATCTCCTCGGCGCCGGCGGCGGAATCGACTGCAGTGAAGGCGATGCGCTCGATGCCTTCACCGCGCTTGTCGAGGAAGGCGCGCGCGGGGGCATTGAGCTCGGTTGGGGCGAGCACGCCGAGCAGCTCCATATAGTCAGGGTCGAACATGATCGTGTAATTGCCCGTGCCCATGTGAACGCTGTGGGTGCCGCGCGGCGATAAGGTGAATCCGAGCTGCCGATAATTTTCGGCGGCCTTGTCGAGGTCCTTCACCATGACGACGGCGTGATCGATACCGATGACGTTCTTGAGGGCCACTGTTCTTTCCCCGATTGCAGATTGACCTTGAGCCGCGTTGACAGCCGACGGCCATGTCTACGCCGGATGGGCGGCCAAGTCATTTTCAATTCGGGGGAAGATGCGGAATTTCATTCCGCGCGACGCATCCTCGCGTGGCGCCGTCAACGCGCCCGCTCGATATAGGCGGCGAGGATGGCGCGCTCCTCGCTGGTCATCTCGGTGATGTTGCCCGGCGGCATGGCATTCGACCAGGCGGCGACACGGCCGATCAGGCGGATGTTGCGATGGATGTGCTCGGGCGCATCGAGCAGGATGCCCTTCGGCGCGGTGACGATGCCGGCCCAGACCGGCTCGGCGGCGTGGCACATGCTGCAGCGGGACATCACGATGTCCTCGACATTGGCAAGCGTCGGTGGTGCCGGCAGTGCGGCGGACTTGATCTCGCGCGGGCCGGCCGCGGAGAGGAAGAGGATCGCGATCACGCCGATGGCCGCGACGCCCCACACCCACCACGGCGATTTGCGGCCCGCGTGTCGCTCATTGAAGAAATGGCGGATCACCGGGCCGAGCGCCAGGACGATGGCGACGATGATCCAGTTGTAGCGCGTGGCGTAAAGCAGGGGATAGTGGTTGCTGATCATCAGCACGACCACGGGGAGCGTCAGATAATTGTTGTGGACCGAGCGCTCCTTGCTGGCCTTGCCGAGCTTCGGATCCGGCGCCTGTCCCGCGATCAGGCTGCCCACGATCTTCTTCTGGTTCGGGATGATGAGCGCGAAGACGTTGGCGACCATGATGGTGCCGATGATCGCGCCAATCTGGTTGAAAGCGCCGCGGCCGCTCAGCACATGGGTGAAGGCGTAGGTCAGCGCGACCAGGAACAAATAGCCGCCGATGGCGAACGGCAGCTCGCGCTGCGCCAGCCCGCTGCGGCAGGCGGCTTCATAGAGCAGCCAGGCCAGCGCGAGGCTGCAGAAGCTGAACAGGCCGGCCTGCAATGGCGAGAGGTCGAGGATGGATTTGTCGACCAGGAACAGATCGGCCTCGAGATAATACACCACCACCATCAGGGCGAAGCCGGACAGCCAGGTGGTGTAGGCCTCCCATTTGAACCAGGTCAGCTCGTCCGGCATCTGGGAAGGCGCGACCAGGTACTTCATGATCCGGTAGAAGCCGCCGCCATGGACCTGCCAGGCTTCGCCCTGGACGCCGTTGGGAAGGTCATTCTTGGGCCTGAGGCTCAGATCGAGGGCGATGAAATAGAAGGAGCTGCCGATCCAGGCGATCGCGGCAACCACGTGCAGCCAGCGGAGCAGCAGGCTCGCCCATTCCGATATGACGGATCCCCACATGATCTTCCCAACAGTCGCGACAGCGATGCCGCAGCTTTGATGACCGCAACTTCCGCCCTTACAATGTGTCGCACCTATCTGCGGTGTTTTCCAGTACGATGGAGCGAACCCGATGCACATCGTGCGGGCATGAGCTGACGTGGGATGCGGCAGGCCCGAGTTGCGGTAGAACGTTTGCAGATGATCGGCGTTGATGGTCGGCAGCTAGAGGTGGGAAGGAGGGCGACGTGAAGAGCAGGATTTCGTCCGCAGCGCCATCGGCAGTGGTGTTGGTCGCGATTGCGGCCGGCGCGCAGGCCGAACCGGTGTTGCAAGGCAGGGACGCCTATGGCGATTGGCGCGCGGACAAGCCCGGCACGGTCAGGTTGATCCGGCCGCAGGATCTGGTCAGGCCCGGCGCGACGCGGTCGGTCGCGAGCTCGTCGCGTGTGGTGCCGCGTCCGCCGAACGCGGAGCCTCAGGTGCCGGCCGGCTTCAAGATCGAGCTGTTCGCCGAAGGCCTGCGGGCGCCGCGTATCGTCCGCGTGGCTCCGAATGGCGATGTCTTCGTTGCGGAGACGCGGGCCGGCACCATTCGCGTACTTCGTGCAGGTGAGGGCAGCAAGGTCGCGAGCAACGAGGTATTTGCCAGCGGGCTACGGCAACCCTTCGGCATCGCCTTCTTCCCGAACGGCGACAATCCCCAATGGGTCTACGTCGCCAACACCGACAGCGTCGTCCGCTTTCCCTACCAGGCCGGCGATCTCAAGGCGCGCGGTAAAGGAGAGACGATCGTGGCGAGCCTGCCGCATGACGGCGGTCATTCCACCCGCGACATCGTCTTCACACCCGACAACAGGCGCATGCTGGTGTCGGTCGGCTCGCTCAGCAACGTCGCCGAGGGCATGGGCACGCCGCCGGGCGGATTGGAGGCGTGGTCGAAGGCGCAACCCCTCGGCGTCACATGGGCGAGCGAAACCGAGCGCGCCGCCGTGCTCGCTTTCACCCCCGACGGCAAGGAGCGTAAGATTTACGCCACCGGCATCCGCAATTGCGTTGGCCTCGCGATCCAACCGCAGAGCGGTGTGCCCTGGTGCTCGAACAATGAGCGCGACGGGCTTGGCGATGATCTCGTGCCCGACTTCGTGACCAGCGTGAAGGAGGGCGGCTTCTACGGCTGGCCCTGGTTCTATATCGGCAACAATGAAGACCCGCGCCATGCCGGCGCGCGGCCGGACCTTAAGGACAAGGTGACGGTTCCCGACGTGCTGATCCAGCCGCATTCGGCCTCGCTCGGCATGACCTTCTATCAAGGCGCGCAGTTTCCGCTTGAGTATCAGGGCGATGCTTTCGCCGCTCAGCACGGCTCCTGGAACAGGTCGAAGCGCACCGGCTACAAGCTGATCCGCATCCGAATGAAGGACGGCAAGCCGACCGGCGAGTATGAGGATTTCGTGACGGGGTTCGTAGTGAACGACAGCGAAGTGTGGGGCAGGCCGGTGGGCGTGGCGGTGGCGAAGGATGGATCGCTATTGGTGTCGGAGGACGGCAACGGCACGATCTGGCGGGTGACGCGCGCGGCGCGGTGAGCGAGAAGGAAGAGCGACCTATCCCCGTCTCACGCTGGCCCCGCCATCCACCGGCAGCGTCACGCCGGTGATGAAGTTCGCCTCGTCCGACGCCAGGAACAGCGCGGCATTCGCGACGTCCCATCCCGTGCCCATCTTCTTGCGCAGCGGCACCTTGCCGTCGCGCTCCGCTTCGACCTCGGCGCGGGTCTTGGACCATTCGCGGGCGCGGGTGTCGACGGCCATCGGCGTGTTCATTAGCCCGGGCAGGATGACGTTGGCGCGGATGCCGTATTCGGCGTTCTGGTAGGCGAGCTGTTCGGTGAAGGCGATCATCGCCGACTTGGTCGCCTTGTAGGCGACGTAAGGATAGGTCGTGATCGCCGCCATCGAGGAGATGTTGATGATGGCGCCGCTTCTCTGCGCGCGCATGATCGGGATCACCTCTTTCGCAGCGAGGATGCAGCTCTTGAGATTGATGGCGACGACGCGGTCGAACGCCTCCTCGGTCAGTTGCAGCAATTCGGCATCGCCGCCGGACAGGCTGACGCCGACATTGTTGTGCAGCACGTCGATCCGGCCCCAGCGCGACTGCGCATCCGCAACCATTGCCTTGATCTCGGCAGCTTTGGTCACGTCGGCCTCGAAAGCCGCGGCCGTGCCCTGCTTCGCCGTGATCATCGCGACCGTTTCCTGAGCCGATTCCAGCTGATGATCGACGCACAAGACTTTCGCCCCCTCGCGCGCGAAGGTGAGCGCCGTGGCGCGGCCGTTACCCATGCCTTCGCCGGGGCTTTGGCCGGCGCCGACCACGATCGCAACTTTGTCCTTGAGGCGCATCCCGGTTCACTCCCTGATATTTTCGTGCAGATTAGCAATCGCCCCATTCGGAGAGAAGGCCGCCAATCCTGCGTTCATGTCATTGAGATCACATGGAATTGCATGTTGCGGCTGCCCCATCGCACATGGCGGCCCTTTGCTGCCGAGGAACCGTTGCGTCGTCGCGGCGTTTGTCGCCGAGCCTTTCCCGCGCTAGGCTCTGTCCCCGGGGATTCCCAACCGCTAGTGGCTTGTCGATGAATCTGCTCGATCCGCAAGGGCCCGTGGCTGCGGGCAACAGCACCATCCTGATCGATTCAGTCTTCATCATGCTCGTGATCGTGGTGCCCACCATCATCGCGATCCTCGGCTTTGCGTTCTGGTTTCGCGCCTCGAACCCAAGAGCGCGCTACCAACCCGACTTCGTCTATTCCGGCCGTGTCGAGATGGTGGTGTGGTCGATTCCCGCGCTCACCGTGATCCTGCTCGGCGGTGTCGCCTGGATCGGCTCGCACCAGCTCGATCCCGCTGCCCCTGTGCCCGGCACCGGCAGCCCGGTGCGGATCCAGGCCGTCTCGCTCGACTGGAAATGGCTGTTCATCTATCCGGACCAGCGCATCGCGACCATCAACACCTTGACGGTGCCGGCCGGTGCCGAGTTGAAATTCCAGCTGACGTCGTCGAGCGTGATGAACACCTTCTTCATCCCGCAGCTCGGCAGCATGATCTACACCATGAACGGCATGGTGACGAAGCTGAACCTGCGCGCCGACAATGAGGGCAAGCTGCAGGGCCTGTCGGCGCATTTCTCCGGCGACGGCTTCCCCGACATGATGTTCGACGTCAACGTGGTCTCGCCGCTTGCCTTTCCGGAGTGGGTGGCGACCACGGCGAAGACGGATGCCGTCCTAAACGAGGACAGCTACAAGAAGCTGATGCAGCAGGGCATCGAGAAGGGCCGGCCGGTCTACCGTCTCGAAGACCCACGGCTGTTCGACCTGATCGCGACCCAGCACATTCCGCCGGGGCCAGGACCGGAGCTCGCATCCGAAGCAGGCCGGTCGCACAGCGGAGGCCACGATGCTCGGTAAGCTCGACTGGTCGGCCATCCCGTTCGATCAGCCGATCCCCCTCGTCGCAGGCGGGGTGGTGCTGGTCGCGATCCTTGCCGTGCTGGCCTGGGTCGTCGTGAAGGGACATCTGCCCTATCTCTGGAACGAATGGATCACCAGCGTCGATCACAAGCGCATCGGCGTCATGTATGTGCTGCTGGCCTCGGTGATGCTGCTGCGCGGCGGCAGCGACGCCATCATGATGCGGATCCAGCAGGCCGTGGCCTACCAGTCGCAGGGCTATCTGCCGCCCGAGCACTACAATCAGATCTTCTCGGCGCACGGCACCATCATGATCTTCTTCGTGGCGATGCCGTTCGTGATCGGGCTGATGAACCTGATCGTGCCGCTCCAGCTCGGTGTGCGCGACGTCGCATTCCCGACGCTAAATTCGGTCGGTTTCTGGTTGACCGCAACCGGCGCACTGCTGGTCAATATCTCGCTCGTGGTCGGCGAATTCGCACGCACCGGCTGGCTCGCCTTTCCGCCGCTGTCGGAATTGTCCTACTCGCCGGGTGTCGGCGTCGACTATTACGCCTGGTCGCTCCAGATCTCCGGCGTCGGGACGTTGGTAGCCGGCATCAATCTCGTCACGACGGTGCTGAAGCTGCGCACCAAGGGCATGAACTACCTGCGCATGCCGATGTTCTGCTGGACCACGCTGGCCTCGAACCTGCTGATCGTCGCGGCGTTCCCGATCCTGACTGCCACGCTCGCGATGCTGCTGCTCGACCGTTACCTCGGCTTCCACTTCTTCACCAACGAGGCCGGCGGCAACGTCATGATGTTCATGAATTTGATCTGGGCCTGGGGCCATCCCGAGGTCTACATCCTGGTGCTGCCGGCCTTCGGCATCTTCTCCGAGGTGGTCTCGACCTTCTCCGGCAAGGCGCTGTTCGGCTACCGCTCGATGGTGCTGGCCACCATGGCGATCTGCGTCATCTCCTTCATGGTCTGGCTGCATCATTTCTTCACGATGGGCGCAGGGCCCAACGTCAACGCGATCTTCGGCATCGCCAGCATGATCATCGCGGTGCCAACAGGCGTGAAGATCTACAACTGGCTGTTCACGATGTATGGCGGCCGCATCCGCTTCGCGACGCCGATGCTGTGGGCGATCGGGTTCATGGTGACGTTCATCATCGGCGGATTGACGGGCGTTCTGCTCGCGGTGCCGCCGGCCGACTTCATCCTCCACAACAGTATGTTCCTGGTGGCGCATTTCCACAACGTCATCATCGGCGGCGTGCTGTTCGGTGCCTTCGCCGGCTTCGAATACTGGTTTCCCAAGGCGTTCGGCTTCCGGCTCGACGAGCGCTGGGGCAAGGCTGCGTTCTGGTTCACCTTCACCGGCTTCTTCGTCACCTTCATGCCGCTCTACATCGTCGGCCTGCTGGGCATGACGCGGCGAATGCAGCATTACGACGTCGCGGCGTGGCGGCCGTGGATGATCGTCGCGGCGATCGGCATGGCGGTGCTGACGATCGGCGTGATCTGCCAGATCGTGCAGATCGTCGTCAGCGTCCGCAACCGTGAGGCCTTGCGCGACCGCACCGGCGATCCCTGGGACGGGCGCTCGCTGGAATGGGCGACGTCGTCGCCGCCGCCAGTGTTCAATTTCGCCTTCAATCCGGACGTGCGCGGCGAGGACGCCTATTGGGACATGAAGGCCAAAGCCAGAAATGAAGCGCTCGCTGCCGACAGGCCGGAATATCAGGACATCGAAATGCCCCGGAACTCGCCGACCGGTTTCGTCTGCGCGTTCTTCGCTACCATCATGGGCTTTGCGCTGATCTGGCACATCTGGTGGATGGTGATCCTGGGCGGCCTCGGCGCGTGGGCGACCTTCGTCCTGTTCGCTTGGCGCGACCATGATGAATACGTCATTCCGGCCGCCGAAGTCGCGGCGATAGACCGGGTCAATCTCGAGGAGCGGCGCGGCCTCGTCAGCATGGCGGGAACAGTCTGATGGCGATGACTGCGACCGCCGGCCACGCGCACGCCGATCCCCATCACATCGGGCTCGTCATCGAGCATCCCGGACCGGCGCCAAAGCGGATCGTGACCGCCTACGGCTTCTGGATCTTCCTGCTCTCCGACATCGTGATGTTCTCCTGCTTCTTCGCAGCTTACGCGGTGCTGGTCGGCCAGACTGCCGATGGGCCGAAGGGTTCGGAGATATTCGAGCCGAGATACGTCGCGATCGAGACGGTCTGCCTGCTGCTGTCCAGCTTCACCTGCGGCATGGCCAGCATCGCGGCCGATGTGCGCAACCGGTTCTGGTTCTATCTCAGCATGAGCGTGACCTGCGTGCTCGGGCTGATATTCCTCGTCCTCGAGTTTCGCGAATTTGCCGATCTCATTGCGCGTGGTTATGGCCCGTCGCGAAGTGCGTTTCTGACCGCGTTTTTCTCGCTGGTTGGCTGCCATGGCCTTCACGTCTCGGCCGGCGTGCTGTGGCTGCTCACCATGATGGCCCAGGTGTTCGCAAAGGGCTTCCGTGCCGACATTTTGCGCCGGATGACGTGCTTTGCGCTGTTCTGGCACGCGCTCGACATCATCTGGGTCGCGGTGTTCTCCGTTGTCTATCTGCTTGGGAGTGGCGTATGAGCGATCAGGCGCACGCACGGACCGACCGTGACCTCGCACCGGGCGAGGAAGAACAGCACAGCGTCGGCACCCGCATCCTCGGCTATGTCGTCGGCCTCGTCCTGGCGCTGCTGCTCACGGCGACGTCGTTCTTCATCGCCGGCACGGATCTGGTCTGGCAACCATCGATTCCCGTCGCACTGATCGTGCTGGCGATTGCGCAGATGGGCGTGCACCTGGTGTTCTTCCTGCACATCACCACCGGCCCCGACAACACCAACAATGTGCTGGCTCTCGCCTTCGGCCTCTTCGTCGTTTTCCTCGTGATCGGAGGCAGCGTCTGGATCATGGCGAATATGAATGCCAACATGGCGCCGATGGACCACATCATGCGGATGCAGTGATAGCATCGAACAAGCGTGCCAAGGCCACGAGGGCACTTAAGCGCCGACGTCTCTGCGTCGTCATGGCCCGGCTCGATTTGGAGCTGGGCACAAAAAAGAAGAGCCGCTTGTGATGACAAGCGGCCCAAGTCTAGGGAGGAAACGCCCGAGCAAGGCAATCGGACCGAAGCCGGATTGCTGCCAAGGAAACGCTCGCGCGAAGCGCTTGCGTATGTTCATAAGTGCAGCAACTCGCCAAGGAGTTCAATTCCGGATCAATACGGTCTCGGACTACCACTCACGGATGCGTGAGGAGTTGTTCACTTCGGCCGGCGGCAATTATAGGCCTTGCGGAAGCCGGCCGCCTGGGCGTCGTCCTCCGAGCAGAACCAGCGGTCGGGCTTGGTGGTCGCCGGATAGCTCGGGCAGCCTCGCAGATGATAGATGCCGATGTTGCCGGTGACGCGCGCGCGCACCGCGAGCTTGCCCTTGATGCTGCAGCTCGGCGGCATGACCAGCTCCTCCGGAAACAGCACGGCGCGGATTTCCTTGTCGCGGTCCGGCCGGCAGGCGGCGCCGAGCAGGGCAGCGTCCTTCTTGCCGCTACGGAAATCTTGCGGCGCAACAAAGCAGCCCTTCCAAATCCCCGCCGCCGCCGTCTTGGCCTCGGTGGCCGCCGGCTTGACGTTGACCCTGACCGGTTCGCGCGCGAGCGCGAAGCCGAGCTTGATCAGCTGCTCGTTCAGGCTGGCCTTGTCGCCCTCGGCCGTGCAGATGGCGCGGTGCCGCTTGCCAAAGCTCTTTTCCGGTCCGACATCGTCGCAGCGTACCGTCCGCTTGTTGATGAGCTTGGTCAGCTGGTCGCGGGCCTCGATGCCGCAGGTCCAGGAATCGGCTTGGTTGTCGATGCAGACCTGGTCCAGCTCGGGCGCGTCGACACCGTCGAGCCGGTAGGTGACGTCGCCGACCTGGACCGAGTTGCCGTCGCGGACCGTCGCGGCGCCGGTCAGCGCGGAGGCCGGCCCGATTGAGGCCAGAAATCCGGACGAGGCGAACAACGAAACGAGCGCAAAAGCGCGGGTGGCGGCAAAGAAATTCTGGAAGGACATACGGTCTCGCTATCGATGGCGCGGGCGCCCTGTTCCTAGCATCCGGATGGGGCGATACCAATGGTCTGCGCCCTGCGAAGTGTGACATTCCGGCCTCGCGGCTTTACTCAACCATTGCTCTGATCCTATCGTTCGACGGCCTTTGCGGACCGCGAAAGGCCGAATCGCCCGGAAAGCGGCGAGGGGGAGGAAAAGGTTGCGATGAAAGACCCCGTGGACGTCCTGATCATCGGCGCCGGCGCTTCCGGCGCGGCGGTGGCGTGGTCGCTGGCCGAGACCAAGATGCACATTCTCTGCCTGGAGCAGGGCGGCTGGATGAAGCCGGCGGAATATCCCAGCACGGGCCGCGACTGGGAGGCCAAGTTCTATGGCGAGTGGTCGTCGAGCCCCAATGTTCGCGGCCATCCCGAAGACTACCCGATCAACGACGACAATTCGCCGATCAAGGTGGTGAACTACAATGCGGTGGGCGGTTCGACGGTGATGTACACGGCGCACTGGCCGCGGCTGCATCCCTCCGATTTCAAGGTGAAGACGCTCGACGGTGTCGCCGACGATTGGCCGATTGATTACGACGCGCTGACCCCGTTCTTCGAGGAGAACGACCGGATCATGGGCACGTCGGGCCTGTCGGGGGATCCGCTCTCGCCGCTGACGCATCCGCCGATGCCGCAGCAGCCGCTCGGATTGTCCGGCGCCATCATCGCCAAGTCCATGAACAAGCTCGGCTGGCACTGGTGGCCATCGGACACGACGGTCGCGACCATGGACTATGAGGGCCGGGCGCGCTGCATCAATCTCGGCCATTGCACGCCGGCCTGCGCGCAAGGCGCGAAATCCTCGACCGACATCACCTATTGGCCGCAGGCGATCCGCGCCGGGGTCGAGCTGCGCACGCATTGCCGCGTGCGAGAGATCACCACAGACGAGAACGGCATGGCCTCGGGTGTGGTCTATTACGACAAGGACGGTGTCGAGCAGTTTCAGCCCGCGCACGTCGTCATCATCGCCTGCAACGGCGTCGGCACGCCGCGGCTGCTGCTGAACTCGGCGTCCCAGCGCTTTCCGAACGGCCTTGCCAATTCGTCCGGCCTCGTCGGCAAGAACCTGATGTTCCATCCCTATGCGCAGATCTACGGCTATGTGAAGGAGCCGACCGACAGCAACCGCGCGCCGCCGACCTGCCTGTGGAGCAAGGAATGGTATGACACGGATCTGTCGCGCGGCTTTGTGCGCGGCTTCGGGGTCCAGTTCGTGCGCGGCGCCGGGCCCGTGTTCGAGGCCGTCGTCAGCGAGCAAAAGGGCATTCTGCCCTGGGGCGAAGATCATCACCGCGTGTTCCGCAAGCTGAACGGCCATCGGTTGGGATTCTCCGCGATCTGCGAGGACCTGCCGGAGGAGCACAACCAGGTCACGCTCGACCCCGTGCTCAAGGACAGCCACGGCATTCCCGCGCCGAAGATCAGCTACACGATCAGCGAGAATAGCCAGAAGATGATGGACTATGCGCTGGCGCGCGGCCGCGAAATTCTGGAGACCGCGGGCGCAACCGACATCTGCGTCAACTCGCCGATCCCTTGGGGCGGCTGGCACCTGCTCGGCACCGCGCGGATGGGCACCGACCCCGAACGCTCCGTCGTCAACGAATGGGGCCGCACCCACGACGTGAAGAACCTCTTCATCGTCGACGGCAGCATCTTCGTCACCTCGGGCGGCGTGAACCCGACCTCCACCATCCAGGCCCTCGCGCTCTACATCGCCGACCAGATGAAGCAGCGCCTCGCCAATTTGTTCGATTGAGGCTGTGATGTCCGCAGACGACCAACTGACACGCAGGCAGCGCGACGACCTGCGTACCATCGCCGCGATGATCATTCCCGCCAGCGACGCGTACAAGGTGCCGGGCGCTGACGATCCCGCGATCCAGGGCGACATAGTCGCTACGCTCGGCCGCGACACCAAATTGGTGGTTGCGGCACTGGATCATCTGGCGCGGCTCGCCGGAGCGCCGCTCGGCGAGCTCGATGCCGCCACGCGCGATGCGGTGGCGCAGGAGTTTCGCAAGAGCGGCGGTGCTGCCGCGGTCACGCTCGTCCGCGTCGTGCTGCAATGCTATTACCGCGACGACCGCGTGCTGGGCTCGCTCGGGATCGAGCTGCGCGCGCCATTCCCGAAGGGCCATGTGCTTCCGGACGGGGACTGGTCGCTGCTCGACTCGGTCAAGGCAAGAGGCGGCTCGCTGAGGCGGGCGCCCTAGCCATCTGGGCAGTCCAGCCCTGCGCTTCCCGCCGCGCACCTTGCGCGGCAGGGAGCAGGCCACCATCTGTGTGAGCCTTCAAGGACTCTTGCCATGCTGGACTTCACCTCAGATATCGCCGATGACGCAGCGTCATCGCGAACGACGGCGCCTGCGCCGGTCGATGACCGGGCCCTGCTGGATGCCTATTCCAATGCCGTGATCGACGTGACCGACCGCGTCGGACCTGCGGTCGTGCGCGTCGAGACCGGGCCGAAAGTGCCTGATAGACGCGAGCGCGGCGGGCTCGGCTCCGGCATCGTGATCTCGCCGGATGGACTCGTGCTCACCAACAGCCACGTGGTCGGCTCCTCCAGGGAGATCCGGCTGCGCGACGTCGAGGGCCATGTCGGCGACGCCCAGGTGCTCGGCGTCGATCCCGACACCGACCTTGCGCTGCTACGCGCCAATGGCGTGCGCCATCTGCCGTACGCCGCGCTCGGCAATTCCAAGACGTTGAGACGCGGCCAGCTCGTAATCGCGATCGGCAATCCGCTCGGTTTCGAGTCGACCGTGACCGCCGGCGTGGTCTCGGCGCTCGGGCGCTCGATCCGCTCGGTCAGCGGGCGCACCATCGAGGACGTGATCCAGACCGATGCCGCGCTCAATCCCGGCAATTCCGGCGGGCCCCTGGTGTCGTCCAATGCCGAGGTGATCGGTATCAACACCGCCATCATCAACGGCGCGCAAGGCATCTGCTTTGCGGTCGCCAGCAACACCGCGCAGTTCGTGCTGGCGGAGATCATCCGCCACGGCTATGTCCGCCGCGCCTATATCGGCGTCGCCGGGCAGACCGCGCCCGTTCCGCGGCGGCATGCGGTGCTGGCTGGGGTTGAGAACAAGATGGGCGCGCTCCTGATGCAGATCGAGCCGGACGGGCCGGCGGCCAAGGCGGGCCTGCTGTCCGGTGACGTCGTGATCAGGCTCGACGGCATCGAGATCAACGGCGTCGACGATCTGATCCGCGTGCTCGACCGCGACCGCATCGGCCGGCGGCTGGCCATGGACGTACTGCGGCTGGGCCGCCTGCGGGCGATCGATATCGACCCGGTGGAGCGCAAGCCGGCGCGCTAAGCCGTACCAATCGCCCAGTTAAGCAATGACACAGAATGGGTGGTAAGCACGTCCCACGATCTCGTCATTGCGAGCGAAGTGAAGCAATCCAGACTGTCTCTGCGGAAAGACTCTGGATTGCTTCGTCGCAAGGGCTCCTCGCAATGACCCGCGGAGAAAGCGTCGCGCCTCCGCTACTCCGCCGCAACTGCAAAACGGCTGTTCTCCAGCTCCGCTTCCAGCCGCGCCGTCTCGGCGGCCGCCAGCTTGATATTGGCTTCCTTGACGTGGCCGAAGCCGCGGATCGTCTCGGGCACGCGCGCGAGGCGTGCCAGCAGCGGAATCTTTTCTGCCTTCAGCCCGGCGATCCGCTGGTCGATCATGCCGACATAGTCTTCGATCAGCTTGCGCTCGCTCCGGCGCTCCTCGGTGCGGCCGAACGGATCGAACGCGCTGCCGCGTAGGAATTTGAGCTTCGCGAGGACGCGGAAGGCATGGATCATCCAGCCGCCGAACTCCTGCTTCTGGAGCCGGCCGGTCGCCCTGTCGCGCTTTGCGAAGATCGGGGGTGCAAGGTGATACTTCAGCGTGAACTCGCCGTCGAACTTCTCCGACACCTTCTTGGCGAAGCTGCCGTCGGTATAGAGCCGCGCGACTTCATATTCGTCCTTGTAGGACATCAGCTTGAACAGGTTCTTCGCGACCGCCTCGGTCAGCTCCGTGGACGCCGGCGAAGCCATGCTCTCCGCCTTGCGCACCTTCTCGACGGCGGCGAGGTAGCGGTCGGCATAGGCCTTGTCCTGATAACCGGTCAGGAATTCGGCGCGGGTCGCGATGACGTCGTCGAGCGACTTGGTCGGCGCCGATGCCCTGTTCTTGAACTGCAGCACGCTGCGCACGCGCGACATATCGTGGGCGGCAAGGCGCCCCCAGGTGAAGGCGAGCTTGTTCATCTCGATCGCGGTGCCGTTGATCTCGATGGCGCGGAGCAGCGCTTCGAGGGACAGCGGGATCGCGCCCTTCTGGAAGGCAAAGCCGAGCATGAAGGGATTGGTGGCGATGCTGTCGCCCATCAGCGCCGCGGCAATGCCCGTGGCGTCGATGATGTCGAGGTTCTTGTCGCCGATAGCGTCGCGCAGCACGGTCTGCATCGCACCCATCTCGAAGTCGAGATCGGGATTCTGCACGAAACTCGCCGTCGGTTGCAGATCGGCGTTGATGTAGGCTTTCGTCACGCCGCGCTCGGCGCGGCTGAGCGCGGTGGGACCGGCGGAAACGATCATATCGCAGCCGAGGATGACGTCGGCGCCCCCGGTGGTGATGCGAACCGCGGAGATGTCCTCCGGGCTCGGGGCGATGCGGACATGGCTCATCACCGCGCCGTTCTTCTGCGACAGGCCGGTGAAATCGAGCGCCGAGCAGCCGCGGCCGTCGACATGGGCGGCCATGCCGAGCAGGGCGCCGATGGTGATGACCCCGGTGCCGCCGATGCCGGTGACGAGAATGTTGTAGGGGCCGTCCAGCTCGCGCGCGGCCGGCAGCGGCAGGTCGGCGAACAGCTGGCCGGAATCGACCGCCGACGTCTTCATGCGCTTCAGGCTGCCGCCATGCACGGTGACGAAGCTCGGGCAAAAGCCCTCGACGCAGGAAAAGTCCTTGTTGCAGTTGGACTGGTCGATCTGGCGCTTGCGGCCGAACTCGGTCTCCAGCGGCTGCACCGAGACGCAATTCGAGGCCTGCGAGCAGTCGCCGCAGCCTTCGCAGACCAGCTCGTTGATGAAGGCGCGCTTGGCGGGGTCGGGATAGAGGCCGCGCTTGCGGCGGCGGCGCTTTTCCGCAGCGCAGGTCTGGTCGTAGATGATGACGGTGAGGCCTTTGATCTCACGCAGCTCGCGCTGCACGGCATCGAGCTCGCGCCGGTGATGGATGGTGGCGCCTTGCGGGAAGTAGTTGCCTTGCGGGTACTTGTTCGGATCGTCCGAGACGATCGCAAGCCGCTTGACGCCCTCGGCCCAGACCTGATGCGCGATCTGCGCGACGTTGAAGGCGCCTTCGGCCGGCTGGCCGCCGGTCATCGCGACGGCGTCGTTGTAGAGGATCTTGTAGGTGATGTTGATGCCAGCGGCGGACGCGGCGCGCAGCGCCAGAAGACCGGAATGGGTATAGGTGCCGTCGCCGAGATTCTGGAAGATGTGCGTCTCGCTGGTGAAGGGAGACTGGCCGATCCAGTTCACGCCCTCGGCGCCCATATGGGAGATCAGATCGGTGCGGCGGGACGGCATGCTCAAGGCCATGCCGTGACAACCGATTCCGGCCATGGCGCGGCTGCCCTCCGGCACCCGGGTCGAGGTGTTGTGCGGACAGCCCGAGCAGAAGAACGGCGTGCGCGCGAGCTTGATGGGCGCGCTCGTGGTGACGGGATTGTCGAAGGCTTCCAGCCGCGCGAGGCGCTGCTCCAGCACCGGGCTGTGATGACCGAGCTTGCGCAGTCGCGCCACCAGCGCGCCCGCCACGATGGTCGGCGTCAGCTCACCCTCGCTCGGCAAGAGCGGCGCGCCAGTCTCGTCGCGCTTGCCCGTGACGGTCGGACGCTTCGAGGCATCGATGTTGTAGAGGATGCGCATCAGCTGGTCTTCGATGAAGCCGCGCTTCTCCTCGACCACCAGCACGTCCTGAAGACCCTCGGCGAAACGCTTGGCGCCGCTTTCCTCCAGCGGCCAGGTCATCGCGACCTTGTAGATGCGCAAGCCGAGGTCCTGCGCGTCCTTGTCGGTGATGCCCAAGTCAGCCAGCGCCTGGCGCAAATCGAGATAGGCTTTGCCGGTGGCGACGACGCCGAGCCGCGCCGGCTTGGAATCGAGCACAATGCGGTCGAGCTGGTTGGCGCGGGCAAAGGCCTGCACCGCCGCCATCTTCGGCCCGAACAGGCGGCTCTCGGCCTCGAGCGGCGGATCCGGCCAGCGGATGTTGAGGCCGCCGGGCGGCATCTCGAAATCATCGGGAAGCACGATCTTGACGCGTTCAGGGTCGCTATAGATCGAGGCCGAGCTCTCGACGGTCTCGCTGATCGCCTTGAAGCCGACCCAGCAGCCGGAGAAGCGCGACAGCGCGAAGCCGTAGAGACCGAGGTCGAGATAATCCTGGAGCGTGGCGGGATTGATTACGGGGATCAGCGCCGCCGCGAAAACCTGCTCGCTCTGATGCGCCAGCGTCGAGGATTGGCAGCCGTGATCGTCGCCGGCGAGCGCCAGCACGCCGCCATTGCGCGAGGTGCCGGCTGCATTGGCATGCTTGAGCGCATCGACGGAGCGATCGACGCCGGGCCCCTTGCCGTACCAGATACCGAACACGCCGTCGACCTTGGCGCCGGGAAACAGGCCGACCTGCTGGCTGCCCCACACCGCGGTCGCCGCCAGATCCTCGTTGAGGCCGGGGACGAAGGCGATGTCGTGCTGCTGGAGGTGCGACTTCGCGCGCCACAACGCGTGGTCATACATGCCGAGCGGAGAGCCGCGATAGCCCGAGATGAAGCCGCCGGTGTTGAGCCCTTGGAGCCGGTCGCGTTCGCGCTGCAACATGGGCAGTCGGACCAGGGCCTGGGTGCCGGACAGGAAGATCCGCTTCGATTCGAGCCGGTATTTATCGTCCAGCTCGACCTGCATCAGCGTCATTTCGGAAGTCCTTGGCTCTCGGGGTTTGCGCTGCGGGAAGGGATTGCGGCTGCGCGACGCGAATTGTGACAGTCAAAAGCATGCACCGGCGAAGTCAATATCGCTGGCCGCATCCGTGGCGGTCCTGCTAGTCATGGCTGCCTGTGGAGAGCACCATGACTGCTAACGCATTCGACACCGTGATCACGGAGACGGCGGAGGCCTTGATCGGGCCGTGGCGCCGGCCGCGCCAGATGCTGCAGGCGCAAACCTATGACGCGCACGCCTCGATCCATGACGATGCCACCGCGCAGAAGCTCGGCTTCAAGGGCGGCACCATCGAGGGCCCGACCCATTTCAGCCAGTTTGCGCCGCTCGGTGAACGGCTGTGGGGGCGCGCATGGTTCGAGACGGGGTGCCTCTCCGCGCATTACCGCAGCGTCTGTTACGAAGGCGAGGAGGTGCAGGCGGTCCTGTCGAAGCCGCTGCCTGCCACAAGCCAGTGCCAGATCCAGATGGTCAAGCGCGACGGCACCGAGGTGCTGCGCGGCACGGCCTCGGTCGGCGAGCCGCACGCAGCGACGGCGCTCGAAGCGCGCCTTGGCGAGCTCAAGCCGCTCACTGATCCCGTCATCTTGCGCGATGTGAAGGTGGCCCAGACCAGCAAGCGCCAGTCGGTCCGGATGGCCTTCGACCAGAACATGGGCGACCTCTATCCGTTTTCGCTGCGGCAGAAGCTCGCGGTCATCACCGAGAACTCGCCGTATTATTCGGGCGCCGACAATCCCTGGCGCGGGCCCATCATCCCGATGGAGATGCTGAGCGTGCTGTTCCAGTATCGCTCCAAGGACGATCCGCTGCCGGCCAAGGGCCCGGCGGTCGGCCTGTTTGCCGATCAGGAGATCAGGCTGGTGAAGGGGCCACTCTTCGTCGACGAGGAGTACGAGGTCGAGCGCGAGGTGGTCGCGCTCTCCGGCAGCCGCCGCACCGAAAGCGCCTGGGTCAAGACGCGCGTATTCGACAAGGCGAATACGCTGGTCGCTACCATGCTGCTCAACATGGCGACGCTGAGGGACTCGTACGCGCCCTATGAGGAGGAGTATCGGCAGTTGTATGGGAGAGCGTCGGCCTGAATGGCACGGCGCTTGCAAACGTACCGGGAGCATTTCTCGCGGGGGCATCATCTTGAACTCGACCAACCCGGCACCGGCCGTCATCAACGCCGAGCCCGAGCCGATCAAGCTCGATTGGCTCGCCACGGCCCTTCTCATCATCGACATGCAGCGGGACTTCATGGAGCCCGGCGGTTTCGGTGAGACGCTGGGCAACGACGTCAGCCAGCTCGCGCGCGCGGTGAAGCCGATCGGCGCGGTGCTGAAGGCTGCGCGCGATACCGGCATGCTGGTGATCCACACCCGCGAGGGCCATCTGCCCGATCTCTCGGACGCGCCGCCGGCGAAGATCGAGCGCGGCGCCCCATCCTTGCGCATCGGCGATCCTGGCCCTATGGGGCGCATCCTCATCCGCGGCGAGGCCGGCCACGACATCATTCCCGAACTCTATCCGCTCGACAGCGAAGTCGTGATCGACAAGCCGGGCAAGGGCGCGTTCTACGCCACCGAGCTTGGCGAGGTCCTGGAGAGCTACGGCATCGAGAACCTGTTGGTGTGCGGCGTCACCACCGAGGTCTGCGTCAACACCACCGTGCGCGAGGCCAATGACCGCGGCTATCGCTGCATCGTGATTTCCGACGGCTGCGCGTCCTACTTTCCCGAGTTTCACGAGATGGGCCTGCAGATGATCAAGGCCCAGGGCGGCATCTTCGGCTGGGTCGCGGACTCGGCCGCCGTGCTGGAGGCGATGAATACTTCGACGGGTTAGACGACGACCGGTCCAGGCCTGATCGCCTAAGGCCGCACCGCCGGCGTCTCAATCGGCAGGCCGCGCGCCCGCGACATCAGATAGAGCTCGAGCGCGACCAGCTCGGGCGAGCCGTAATCGTAGGCCTGGGCGCGCACGCCGGTCATGCAGCTGCGCAGCCGCCGCTCCAGCGATCCCAGCGTCTGCCATTCCAGCCGGTAGAGCGGATAGCCGGTCGGCTGTCCCTGCGTGATCGGCGCGCCGGCGAGGCGCTTGTCGAAATGGTCGTCGTGGCAATTGGTGCAGGCAAGATTGAGCTGCCCCTCGCGCTGCATGAACAAATCGCGCCCCTGCGCGACGAAGGGTTTCAGCTGCGGATCGTCGCCGGCGGCGATGGGAATGCCGCGCGATTGATGGGCGACGAAGGCGGAGAGCGCCAGGAGGTCGCGGCTTTCGTAAGATAGCGGCGTCGCCTGTTGGTGATCGGCGCGGCAGAGATTGATGCGTTGGTCGAGCGTGACAGGACGCGCCAGCGCCTTGTCGAAGGCGGGATAGCGCGCGGCGACGCCCTTCATGCTGCCGCGGGCGTCGCCATGGCAGTCCGCGCAGGACTTCTGCACACGACCTGTCTTCTTTCCCCACAGCGCCTCGCCGTCGAGCACGAACAGCATGCCCGGATTGGACGTGTCGTCGTCCTGCATCGCGCGCGTGTCCGGCCCCATGAAGGAGTAGCCGGACCGGCGCGCATCGGGCGCGATTTCGCCGGCAAGTAAGGCAGGGGCCGCGGCGAAGACTGTTGCCGCCGCTATCGCGCGCCAAAGGCTCATTCGACGATGATCGATGCCGAAGCGGTGGATGAATAGCCGTTGTCGCCGATCCATTCGAATTCGAACTTGCCGCTCTCCTTGGCCACCGTGAAAAAGGACAAATAGGGATTTGCGGCGATCGCCGGAAAGAGATCGGCGCGAAAGATCTCGGCGCCATTGTAACGACAGGTGAAGCTCGTGATGATGTCGCGCGGCACCAGTCTGCCGTCCGCGGTATGGCGGAAGCCTGTCTCCATGATGTGCGAGGTCAGCGTGCGGATCTCGATGATTTCGCCGCGTTTGGCCTTGGCGGGAACGTTGATGAGCGCGGCCATCAGTTCATTTCCTCGGTGCAGGCCGCCAGCGTTACGACAACTTCAGTGGCGGCCTGCCAGAACGTGTCGTCGGACAGGCGCGCGATCGCGACCACCTTCTGGGTGTCCGCGAGGCGGATCCGGGTCGAGACCTGGGCGCGGCCGGAGGAAGGGCCGAGGTGGAAATTGCCGATGTTCGGCTGCGGGTTCTTCTCGTTGAAGACGTGGATGGACTTGACGTAATCGTCCGCCGTCATCGGACTTGCGACGCTGACCGTCATCGGCACGGTGTTGCCGTTCTCGACCAGCGGCGGAATGTCGAGCTTGACCTTGCCGGTGCGCAATTGCGCTTCACCGACGACATTGCGGATCGCGGCGGTGAGCATGGCCGGCGTCGCCTCGACCGGCTGCAATGTGAGGATCGGGATCGCGCCGGCGGCCGTCACGCTGCCGGCAAGACTGAGAAATTGTCGTCGCGTGGTTGGCATGCGCAGTCCTAGTCCCGAAGCGTTGCAAGATAAGCCACGATGTCCTCGATCTCCGCGGCCGACAAGATTGGCTTGCCGACGAAGTTGCGCCCGACGCGCACGAGGCCGTCGTGGCGATAATAGGACGGCATGATGGTCTCTGGATTGAACCTGGAGGCATCGACCAGTCGAAGCCGCAACTGGCTCACCGACCACCGGTTCCCGGCGCCGGTGAGGTCAGGCGCGAGATCGCCCTGGAACCGGGTTTCCGGGAACGGGCCTGAATGGCAGAGGATACAGGTCGTCGTGCGCGCCAGCACCAGCGCGCGTCCGCGCACGGCATCACCGGGCGAGCCGGTGAGGGAAGCGGGAATGCCGTTGCCGACGATGGTGTAGGGCACGAGTTCTTGTGCTTCCGCGCTGATCGGGAGTGCGATGCTCGCTGCAATCAGCGCTGCGAGCACGCTTGTTCGATGGGTTGACGGAGGTCGCTGCGGGCTCCGTTCACCTCTCCCGCTTGCGCGAGAGGTCGTCGCGAAGCGGCGGGTGAGGGTTCTCTCGTCTTGGGGGTCCTCGCGAGTGGAGACACCCTCTCCCCAACCCTTCCCCGCAGGCGGGGGAGCACTGTGGTCTTGGCGATGGCTTCGTATCATCATGATCTAGCCAAACGTGTCCGCCGCGATGGTTTCAAACCACTGCTCCGCCTCCGCCGCCTCGCGGGTCCGCAGCTCGCGCGAGGCATCGACCGGGCTGGTCGCGCCGCCTTCGACCTCTGCGAAGATGTCGCCCTTCGGCTGATAGTTGCCGACAAGCGAAAAGCCGTAGCCGGGCGCGACGACGTTGTAGCAGACGCCAGTCAAGCGCGGCGCCTGGGGCGTGTGCCTCGCGAGCAAGGCGACGATCGCGGCGGCGCAGGCCTTGCCTTGCGCGCTTGCAGCTGAGGCCGATTTGGGCATGCCGCCGCCGAGGCAGGCATCGCCGATGACGTGGACATTCTTGACGAGCTTGGATTCGAAGGTGATGGGATCGATCGGGCACCAGCCGGTCGCATCCGTAGCGCCCGCGACGTCGGCGATGCGACCCGCCCGCTGCGGCGGGATGACGTTGGCGACATCAGGCGTGTAGTTGCCGAACTCGGTGATGATGGTTTTGGTCGCGGGATCGACCGAGGTGGCGCGGCCGCCTTGCGACAGCGCCACGCGTTCGATCATCTCGCCGTAGAGCTCCTTCCAGGCCTTTTCGAACAGCCGCTGCTGCGAGTAAGTGTCCTTGGCATCGAGGAGCAGGACCTTCGAGCGTGGCTTGTTGGTCTTGAGATAATGCGCAATCAGGCTGGCGCGCTCGTAAGGCGCAGGCGGACAACGCGAGGGATTGGCGGGAATGGCAATGGCGACCGTACCGCCATCCGCCATCGCCTCCAACTGCCTGCGCAGCAACAGGGTCTGTGCGCCAGCCTTCCAGGCGTGCGGCATCTTTTCCGATGCGGCATCGTCATAGCCGGGCAGGGCTTCAAAGTGAAAGTCGATGCCGGGCGAGAGCACGAGACGGTCGTAATCGAACGTGGCGCCCTCCGTTGTCGTCACGCTGCGCTTTTGCGTGTCGATGCTGGCCGCGGCCTGGGTGACGATGCTGATGCCCTCGGCGGCGATCTTGTCGTAACTGAACTGTTGTGCCTCCATTGCGCGCAGGCCTACGATCACCTCGTTGCTGAAGGGGCAGGTGATGAAGGTCTTGTTCGGCTCGATCAGGGTGACCTGCAGTTTCGCATCGGCGCGCTTGAGCGCGCGGGCGCAAGTCGCGCCACCGAAGCCGCCGCCGACCACGACGACGCGGCTAGCCGATTGCGCACGCAGGATCGAAGGTGCGGCGAGCAATGTGGCCGCGGCGGTGATGCCGAGGACGGCATTCCGCCGCGTCACCGGCGCATTCATGCATGTCATCCGGAAAAATGCCGCGGCGGCCGTTTGAGGCCGCCGCGGCGCTTCTTTACGCGAAGGTGATGTTCTGGTCGCGCAGCGGCACCGAGCGGATGCGCTTGCCTGTCGCCGCGAAATAGGCGTTGAGCACCGCCGGCGCCGCGACGCCGATGGTCGGCTCGCCGACACCGCCCCAGAATCCGCCGCTCGGCACCATCACCGTCTCCACCTTCGGCATCTCGCTGATGCGCATCGAATTATAGGTGTCGAAGTTGGTCTGCTCGATCTTGCCGTCCTTGACGGTGCAGCCGCCGTAGAACAGGGCGGAGAGGCCGTAGACGAAGGAGCCGGCGACCTGCCGCTCCACCTGCGCCGGATTGACGACGTAGCCGGGGTCGGTGGAGGCGACGATGCGGTGCACCTTGATCTTGCTGCCCTCGGTCACCGAGATCTCGGCGGCACCGGCGACATAGCTGCCATAGCCCATGACTTGCGCGATGCCGCGATAGATTCCCTGCGGCGCCGGCGTGGTCCAGCCGATCTTCTCGGCCACGGCATTGAGCACCGCCAGGTGCTTGGGGTGATTGCCCATCAGCTTACGGCGGAATTCGAGCGGGTCCTGGCCTGCGGCCTGGGCCAGCTCGTCCATGAAGCATTCCATGTAGATCGCGTTGTGATTGACGTTGACGCCGCGCCAGAAGCCGGGCGGAACGTGCGGGTTGCGCATCGCATGCTCGACCAGCAGGTTCGGCACGGAATAACCGAACGCGGCCTCGCCGGATTGGGCGACGCCCTGGAATGCCGCCGGATCCATGCCGTTCTGCAGCGCTTCGGGACGCAGCGAGAACAGGATCGATTGCCCGGACAGGCGGTAGTGCAACGCGATCAGATTGTTGTTGGCATCGAACGCGCCGGTCATCTTGCACTGGGTGATCGGGTGATATCGGCCATGCGCCATGTCCTCTTCGCGCGACCACAACAGCTTGATCGGCGTGCCCGGCATCTGCTCGGCGATGATAACGGCCTGACGGACATAGTCGGTCTGGCCGCGCCGGCCGAAGCCGCCGCCGGGCATCACCTTGTGCACGTCGCACTTTTCGGCCGGCAGGCCGGACGCCTCCAGCACCGCGGCGAACGCCGCCTCGCCATTCTGCGTGCCGCACCAGACCTCGCATTTGTCCGCCGTGTAGAGCGCAGTGGCGTTCATCGGCTCCATGGTGGCGTGGTTCTGGTAAGGATAGCTGTAGACGGCCTCGATCTTCTTAGCTGCGCCGGCGATGGCGGCCTTGGCGTCGCCGTTCTTGTTGCCAACATAGGCCGGCTGCGAATTGTCGAGGCCTTCGGCCAGCCATTTCGCGATCGACTCGCTGGAGACCTTGGCGTTGTCGCCTTCGTCCCAGACGATCGGCAGCGCCTCCAGCGCGGTCTTGGCGTGCCACCAGGTATCGGCGACCACCGCGACCGCGGTGTCGCCGACCTTGACGACCTTCTTGACGCCCTTCATGCCGGTGATCTTGGTTTCATCGAAGCTCTTCAACTTGCCGCCGAACACCGGACAGTCCTTGATCGCGGCGTTCAGCATGCCCGGCAGCTTCACGTCGGCGCCGTAGATCATGGCGCCGGTGGTCTTGTCGACGGTGTCGAGCCGCTTCACGCCCTTGCCGATCAGCTTCCAGTCCTTGGGATCTTTCAGCTTGACGTCCGCCGGCGGCGTCAGCTTGGCCGCGGCCTCGGCGACCTTGCCGTAGGTCGTGGTCCTGCCCGACGGCCCATGGGTGATGACGCTGTTGGCGGCAGTACACTCGGATGCCGGCACTTTCCAGGCATCGGCGGCGGCCTGGATCAGCATCACGCGCGCGGTGGCGCCGCCTTTGCGGACATAGTCCTGCGATGAGCGGATGCCGCGGCTGCCGCCAGTCGAGAAATCGCCCCAGACGCGCTTGCGGGCGACGCTCTGGCCGGGGGTCGGATATTCGGTCGTGACCTTGGTCCAGTCGCATTCGAGCTCTTCGGCGACCAACTGGGCGAGGCCGGTCAGCGAGCCCTGGCCCATCTCGGAGCGGGCGATGCGGATCACGACGGTGTCGTCGGGCCGGACCACGACCCAGGCGCCGATCTCGGGCGAGCCGTCGGCGGCGCGGACCACGGCGGGGCCGCCGAACGGGATGTCGAGGCCGATGGCAAGGCCGGCACCGACCGCGGCCGTGCCGATGACGAAGGCACGACGGTTCATCGTGGGAGAGACGTGCTTGTTCATGTGCCGCTCCTTACGCGCTTGCGATCGTGTGGATCGCCTCGCGCACCTGTGCGAAGGTGCCGCAGCGGCAGATATTGGTGATGGCCTCGTCGATGTCGGCGTCGGTCGGCTTGGGCTTCTCGTTCAGCAGCGCCGCCACCGCCATAATCATGCCGCTCTGGCAGTATCCGCATTGCGGCACGTCCTGGGCGATCCAGGCCTCCTGCACCTTGTGCAGCGAATCCCCCGTTGCGAGCCCTTCGATCGTGGTGATCTTCTTGCCCTCGGCCTCGCTGACCGTAACCCCGCAGGAGCGCATCGCCACGCCATCCATGTGAACCGTGCAGGCGCCGCATTGTGCAATGCCGCAGCCATATTTAGTGCCGGTCAGCCCGGCGTTCTCGCGGATCGCCCAGAGCAGCGGCGTATCCGGCTCGACGTCCAGAGTGAAGGTTTTTCCGTTGATTGTTAGGTTTGCCATCGCAAGTCCCCTGATTGGCCCAATCCACCGATTGAACTCAGGGGCGCACTGTGTCGGGCGAATTGGAACCGTTCAAATCAACAGTCCGAGGGGTGGCCGTTATGCATGGGCCTCTGCGTAAGGGTATGGACGCGGGCGATGTTTTGCCTCATCCCTTCTCAATCGATTCGGGTTGCTGTCTCTCCAGGAGCGCAATCCGCGGCTTCAAGCGACGTCCGGCTGTGGCGCTGGTTCCGGTCGGAGGCGCGGCAAGCGGCGACAGTTTGTCCCGTTTGCCGGGGTGCAAGACGCGGGGGCTTTGGTACACTGCGCCGCCGCCAACAGGAGTTCCATGAACTTGCCAAGCCCCTGCAACGTGTTGATGCTCTATCCGCTGTTCTCGGCGGAGTCCTTCTGGACCTTTGGCGAATCCTGCAAGGTGATGGGCGTCAAGCGCCCGGCCGCTCCCCTGGGCCTGATCACCGTGGCCGCCATGTTGCCCAAGAGCTGGACGGTCCGGCTGATCGACTGCAATACGGCGCCTCTCGGCGACGACGACCTCGCCTGGGCCGATGTCATCTTTACCGGCGGAATGATGCCCCAGCAGGCCGATACCCTGCGCCTGATCGAGCTCTGCCGCGCGGCTGGGAAGCCGGTGGTCGTCGGCGGCCCCGATCCCACCTCGAGCCCCCACCTCTATGAGCGGGCCGACTTCCGGGTGCTCGGCGAGGCCGAGAGCGTGATCGACGACTTCATCGCGGCTTGGGAGAGCGGCGCACGATCCGGCACCTTCACTGCGCCGAAATTCCAGGCCGATGTGACCAAGACGCCGGTGCCGCGTTTCGACCTGCTCAAATTCGACGACTATCTCTATCTCGGCGTGCAGTATTCCCGGGGCTGCCCGTTCACCTGCGAATTCTGCGACATCATCGAGCTCTATGGACGCGTGCCGCGGACCAAGACGGTCGATCAGATGTTCGTGGAGCTCGAGACGCTCTACAACATGGGCTATCGCGGTCATCTCGATTTCGTCGACGACAATTTCATCGGAAACAAGAAGTCGCTGCGGCAGTTCCTGCCCCAACTTGCCGAATGGCAGCGGACCCACGGCTATCCCTTCGAGTTCTCCACCGAAGCCTCGGTCAACCTCGCCGACGATCCGGAGCTTCTGGATCTGATGGGGCAGGCCAATTTCTTCGGCATCTTCGTCGGCATCGAAAGTCCGGATCCGGCGACGCTGGTCGCAATGCGGAAGAAGCAGAACACGCGGCGCAACATCGCCGAGAGCATCCACAAGATCTACGCCGCTGGCATCCTGGTCACCGCGGGCTTCATCGTCGGTTTCGACAATGAGAAGGTCTCGATGGCCGATGCCATGATCGACTTCATCGAGGAGGCGGCGATCCCTGTCGCCATGGTCGGGCTGCTCTATGCCCTGCCGAACACGCAGCTGACGCGCCGCCTGGAGCGCGAAGGCCGGCTCCATCCGGGTCACGATGTGGCCCCGACCATCGGCGCCGATCAGTGCACGGCCGGGATCAACTTCGATCCGGTGCGTCCGCTGCGCGACATCCTGACAGACTACAAGCGCGTGCTGGAGCGCGTCTACAGTCCGGCCGCCTATGCAGGACGCGTCGACCGCCTGATGACGCTGCTCGATCGTTCGCGGCAGCGCCACGAGCTCGCCGAGGGGGACATTCGCGCCAAGCTCGGCGCGATGGAGACCGTGCACCGTGTCGTCTCCGCGCTCCCCGAAGCGCGTGGTCCGCTGTGGCAGACCTTCATGAACTGCGCCAAGCGCGACACGTCGTCGGCGCGCATTGCCGTGCAGATGATCGCGGCCTATGCGCATCTCGGCCCGTTCTCGCGCAAGGTCATCGCGGCCATCGATGAGCGCCTGGCGGCGCTGGACGAGCAGGTGCCAAATCCCGTCGTGGCTGCGGCCGCGGCCGAGGCGCGTCATCTCGCCTGACATCCGCGAGAGTCGATGAGGACCGCCGGCGTCTTGATGCGCCGGCGACCAAATGTCATGTGTGATATCCCGGCTTGACAGCCGGACAACCTCAAGCTGATCCTCCTCGAGGCAACACTGGTCTTGCCGTGGTTTCGGCGCCCGGAAAAGTTCCGCGCGGGTATTTCAACTGACCCGCGCTGCTAACGTGTTCGTGCGACATTGCGACTGACGCCATTGCCAAATTAGCTTTCGCGGGGTTGAGCCATGGTCAGCAAGGTGATCCGCTGGTCAATTGCATTGATTGTCCTGATCGCGCTGGTCCTCACATACCTGCCTTCCTTCATCACCGATTCCATCTACAAGAATGTCGAGGACATCACCGACGGAGAGATGCCTGCCACCGTCACCGCGTTTCAATCGGGTCCCGACGTCGTCAGCACCATCGGCGGCAGCGGCGAAGGCTTGAACTGCAGCCTGCCGCCCTGGGCCAACATATTGTTCGACGGCGAGAGGAATTCCCAGCAGAAGCGCCATCTCGTCCTGCAGCGCTTCAGGCAGGCCTGCGTCTTTCACGACCTGTGCTATCGCCATGGCCTTGCGACCTATGGCTATAACCAGAACGATTGCGATCGCATTCTGCAAAACGCGGCTTTTCGGCTCTGCGTCTACATCCGCAACGGCAGTCAGGACGGCGGCGCGGCGCGCTGTCAGTCCGACTCCAAATTGGTTCTGGCCGGTGTGAGCCTCGGAGGGTACGACGCCTATCGCGGCTGGGATCGATCGACCTATTTCGAGTTCGATTCCGACCCGTCACGGTCCAACGGCTTTCAGGTCAGCCGCGTGGTCGGTCATCCCTTCAAGGCGGCGCTCCCTGCCAAATACGCCAATGACCCTGATCAGGTCATTCTCATGTTCGAGAACCTTCGCTCCAATCTTGCGGTGACCTGCATCACCTGTGCGAATGTTCCCGTTCTCGAGTGGACCACCGATCCCAATGCCGTCAGCGCCGAATTGCGTTCGGTCGGCGTGACGCGCTTGCCCGACGTGCTGCTCAGGCGCGTGCCCATGCTGACCGAAACAACGCCGGTCTGGTTGCCGCCGCGCCGGCGGCACGCAGCGCCGCATTTGCTGGTCGATGGTGCGGGCAAGGACCATCTGATCTGGATGAGCCGCAACAATCCGGAGAACAGCATATCCTGTATCATCAGTGCCGATGCTGCGCGTCTCCTCACCAACACTTCACCGATCCGGGATCTCTGTTCGGTCGATGCGGGGCCATCGCTCACCCGCGTGGAGATCGACATGTTCGCGAGCTCTCCGCTTCCGATGGAAGTCCCCGGCAGTCCTGACCTCATCTATGCGACGTCGATCAGCCCACAGAAGACCAGGGAGCACCATCTGAGCTTCTGTTCGCGCTCCGCATCCAGGAAGGTCGAGGGGGCCAGCGATGACGATCGGTCCAAATGCGTCACCTTCCCCGAGGCGGAGGTCCGCGACGGCGCGGGGCTCGGTGCATTTCAGAACTTTCCGCTGGTTCGTCCCGGACAGCAGATCTATTTCGCGCGGGACATCGCGCAGCGGACGGACTCGCCGCTGATCGCACTGTGGCAGCGGGCCTTCGGCAATACCTATTCGCCCGACGGCGCCCTGCTGGTGATCGACGTTGCACCGCCGCCCGTCGATCGAGGGCCTCTCTCGGCCAAGCTGAAGAAGATCGTCCGGTTCGACATCGACGATCGCTTCGACCCGATGATGCCGATCACGCGCAAGGTGGACGATTTGCGATTCCTGAGTCTCGAGGCGACGAAGACGAGCGTGCACGTTCGCATGGTCGATTTCGCCAAGGACAATCCCTCCATCGGCAATGTGCCACTGATGATGAGCAACGGCGAGGTGGAGCTGGATCGCTCCTGGGCGCAGAGGCCGATGCTGGTGCTGGAGACCCGGGACGCCCGACCCAGGACCAAGCTGGTGTTCTCGCGTGGGGAAGTCGTGATCGATCCGGGCAAGCCGGTATCCGCCGCGACCACGGAGGCTTTGGCGCTGCAGACCCTGGTTTTCGAGCGCGATGCTGCCGCCCCCTCGAATATGCCCTTCGTGAAATCGGCGGGAGCGGCATGCCGGATCGTCTATGAGTTCGAACCGGACCGCACCGATTGGCCGTGCTACCGCGCGTTCGATCCCGAGCGCACCATGCGGGCCTCGCCGGCGACGCGGTTGCGAGCATCCCAGATGCTGGTCGGGCGGTTCACCCAGGCCGCCGGTCATGGCATCGCATTTCCCGATCTCTGTCTGAAGTCGGAGCCGATCGTGCTGAAGCCGCAAGGGAGCACGTTCGTGCCGCGGAGCGAAGCCGCGGGCTGGAAGGGGTTTCAACGGACGATCACATGCGAGCCGCTCGATGCTGCGTCCGTCGTGAGCCGCCCCATCGCGCAGAAGGCGCCGTGAAGGCCGCCTGAAAGCGCTGCGTCTACTTCACCGTAAGCCGCAGGAAGCTCATCACGCTGCCGAGCGCGGCGAAGCCTGCGCCGAGCGCCAGCGCCAATGTTGCGCCCTCATGGCCGGCGAAGGCGAAACAGGCCGCGGCGAGCGCCGCGCCCGTGGTCTGGCCGGTCAGGCGCGCGGTGGCGACGATGCCGGAGGCGCTGCCGCTGCGATGCGGCGGCGCGCTTCCCATCACCGCCTTCATGTTCGGCGCCTGGAAGAAGCCGAACCCCATGCCGCAGATCACCATGCGCCAGATGATGTCGACAATGGCGGGATTGGCCGGCAGCATTGCGAGCAGCGCCATGCCGAGGCCGAGCAGCACGAGGCCGATGCCGCCGAGCAGGCCGACCGGGTAACGGTCGGAGAGGCGCCCGGCGATCGGCGCCATGATGCCGACCACCAGCGGCCATGGCGTCATGAAGAACCCGGTCTCGACCTGCGAGCGCCCGAGGACGCCCTCGAAGTAGAACGGCAGCGAGACGAAGGCGAGGCCCTGCACCGCGAAAGAACAGACCGCGGTCGCCGCCGACAGCGCGAACATCGGCCGGCTGAACAGGTCGATCGGCAGCATCGGCGCCGGATGATCGGCATGCCGGCGCATCAGGATGAAGCCGAGCGCGAGCGCCGAGATCAGCTCGATGCCGACGACCACCGGCGACAGATTATGCGCGGCGCTGCCGATGCCGGTGATGAACAGGCCGAGGCAGGCCGCAGCAAGAAGCGCGCCGAGAAAGTCGAAGCCGTGATCGGCGCGCGGCGTCTTCGGCAGCATCGCAAAGCCGATCCCGATCGCGACGAGGCCGAACGGGATGTTGACGGCGAACAGCCACGGCCATGGGCCGAGCGCCAGGATCGCCGACGCAATCGAGGGACCGAAGGTGAAGGCGGTCGCGACCACCAGCGCGTTGTGGCCGAAGCCGCGGCCTTGCATCCGCCCCGGATAGACGAAGCGCACCAGCGCCGTGTTGACGCTCATGATGCCGCTGGCCCCTAACCCTTGCAGCGTGCGCGCGACGAGCAGGCTGTCGAGCGACCACGCCACCGCGCAGAACAGCGAGGCGATGGTGAACAGGATCAAGCCGCCGAGATAGATGCGCTGGTGCCCGACGATCTCGCCGAGCGCCCCGAGCGGCAGCAGCGTCGCCACCAGGGCGATCTGGTAGACGTTGACGACCCAGACCGACTGCTCCGGCGTGACATGCAGGTCGGCGGCGATGGCGGGCAGGGCGATGTTGGCGATCGCAGTGTCGAGCGAGGCCATCGCGAGCGCCGTGAAGATCGCGGCGATCGCCCAGCGCCGCTGCGCGGCCGGCAGGCCGTCGGACATGATAGGATCGGGCTCGCAAGCGGCGGCGGGTAACGTGATTGTCATTGCCTTGGTGTCATTGCGTCCGCGCGTGAAGGGGCTTTCGGCATGTACTACGCCGAACGCCTCTGCCACAGGCATATGCTTGCATGCTGTGTATGCGCGAAGGCGGGAGGGTGAGTGCCGCCGAGTGCATTTTTTTCAAGAGGAGCAAACATAAGGGCGAAAACAACCCCATGCACAGTAGAGGAGTCCTTGATCGACAAGGGTTTTTCGAATCGCCTTGCGGCGACATCAACGACCCCGGTCAAGTTGACCCGTCGGGCAAAACACTGGCACGATGCTATCGTGAGGGAGGACTTGGATAGCCGCCTTCACGGCATGAGCGTGATAAGTACATAGAGCACAACGGCCGCGCCGAGACATCGCCGCCAGGGATTGACGCCGCGGAGAATCTCGTCAACGCCCCAGATGATGAGTCCGGCTTTCACGACGATCGTCAAGCCGATGCTGGCCTTGCCTGCGTACGGCCAGAACCAGAGCAGAACGGCCGCGACGATCACGATCCATAAAACGAGGTTCGGCCACTGAGCGATCGTGATGGCGCCTGTTTCGCGGCTCCGGAAGAACCACTCGAAAAACCGCCGCACGACCGCCGGCCCCGATCAGAGCTCGACCTCACCCTCTTCACGGCCTTTCCAATAGGTTATGCGGTTGGCCTTGACCCTGATCAGGACGATCCCCGGCGTATCGATGCCCTCGTCAAACCATTTGTCGAGATCGCTTGTCCAATGCTGCTGGAAGGCCGCCTTGTCCCGGATCAGTTCGGCAGTCCCTTCAACGGCCACGTAAATCCCCTTCGAGAACAGGCCCGCTTCCGATGAAAATCCGAGCGCCACTTTCGGGTTGCGCTCGATATCCGATATCGTCCGCGCCTGTTCGTAGGTGAAGTAGTACGAGGTGCCGTCGTAGGCGACGTCGCCGTTGTTGCTCATGGGACGGTTGGCGATCTCGCCGTTCTCGGTGTGGGTCGACAGAATGGCAATGTCGATGCCGGCCATGTCTTTTGCGATCTCGGCGAGCGATGTCTTGGGCATGAAGTCTCCTCCAGTGGAGCGGGAGCAACAACGGGATCGGGCCCATGTTCCCAAAGAATAGGAGAGGTGCGTGCCTGAGCGCTTCAGCTTTTGACCCGCGCACCACTCCGTTTGGCAGCGCCGCCCCAACAAGGCCTCCAGCCCTCTCTCGTTGAGCCAGATCAAGACTCGCGCCGCGAACGCACCGGACCCTTCCATCAGCGCATCGATCGAGGGCGGGCGGATATGCAGATTCTGTTCAAGGACATCCGGAATACCCCTTTGCTCTGGATGCTGGTCTTCGTGCCTATCGTGCTGGTGGCCGAGGCGGTGGTGCCGCATTCCCACACGCTCCTGTTCGTGCTGGCCGTGCTCGCCATCGTGCCGCTGGCGGCCCTGCTCAGCCACGCCACCGAGGCGGTCGCCGCGAAGACCGGCGATGCCGTGGGCGGCCTGCTCAATGCCACGCTCGGCAATTTGACGGAACTGATCATCGCCATCACGGCGCTGCGGGCAGGTCAGTACATGCTGGTGAAGGCTTCGATTGCGGGCGCGATCGTCACCAATGCGGTTTTCATGTTGGGGGCCTGCCTGCTGCTCGGCGGCCTGCGCTACCACGTCCAGGAGTACAATCGCGCCGGCGCGCGGCTTTCGTCCGGCCTCTTGCTGATGGCAACCGTCGCCCTGCTTGCGCCGTCGGCGGTCGCCGATCTCGACCATCTGCCCCAGGACGGGGCCGTCATTCACAAGCTCAGCGTCGGCATTTCAGTCCTGCTGATCATCGCCTACGCGCTTGGCTTGGTGTTCTCGCTCCGGACCCACAAGGAGCTGTTCGCAAGCGCCGATCATGGCGGCGACGAGGAAGCGCACTGGCCGATCGGGACCGCAGTCGGGACATTGCTGGTCGTCACCGTGCTGGTCGCGCTGGTGAGCGAGATCTTCGTGGAATCGGTGCAGAAGGCGGCGGAAACGTTCGGGATGAGCCCGGCCTTCGTCGGCTTCATCGTCGTCTCGCTGGTCGGCGCCGCCGCCGAGTTCGCGGTTGCCTTTGCCGCCGCGCGCAAGAACCGGCTCGACATGAGCGTCAGCATTGCGCTCGGCAGCGCCTCGCAAATCGCGCTGTTCGTTGCGCCTGCGCTGGTGCTGCTCAGCTATGTCGTGGGGCCGAAGCCGATGGACCTGCAGTTCTGGCCGGGCGCTGTCACAATGGTGATGATCGCGACGGTCACGTCGGCCTTCATCACCGCGAGCGGACGCTCGGCATGGTTCGTCGGTGCGCTGATGATCTTCATCTATGCGGTCTTTGCGCTGACGCTGTATGTCGTCCCGCCGGCGGGCCAGGGCTGACGTTCGCTCGCCCGTCGGCTGAGGGGATGCGGGATGGAATGAGCAAAGGAGCAGCCAGCCCTATGCCGTCCTCCGAGCGCTCAGGCCAATCTGCGCGTCCGGTTGGTGCGGTCGACTTCCGGGGCGATGTCCCAGCCGGCGGTGCCGCAAAGCATGATTTAATTTGACTTTGCAGATGGTTAATCATATTAATTTTGAATTAAATAAATAGATTTAAATAGCCGGCGCTCGCGGCGCTTACCTCGTTTCGATTTGTGCGTGTTCTCGTCGAGGACTGGAACCATGCGAACAGGCTGGGCCATCAGTTCCATTGGGGTTGCTCTCGGAAGAGGCGTGATACATGCGCCGACCAATTGATACTGCACCGAAGAATGGAGAAGACATCTGGCTGGAAGATGCGACCGGTGCTGTCGAGGTCGGCCACTGGTCACTCGAGGCGGGCCAATGGGTGTGGCAGGACGGCTCTCCAATCAACGGTGCTCCCACCCATTGGTATCTGGCAATCGAGGATGTCGATCCGGAGGGGGAGCGATCGGGCCGTGCATTCGTGGCGGCTGCCATTCTGATTCCCTCCATCCTTGTTGGGGCTTCCCTGCTCGGCGTGTTCGGGCCCTTCGACGGGCGACCTTCTCAGGAAACGGCGCGCGTCGGTGTCGAGAGCGTCCACGATCAGCGGCTGGACGTCACTGTCGGGTCGCCAGCGCTCCTTCGACGCGATTTGCCCGGATCCTTGACGGAGGAGGAGCCAGCCAGCGTGCTGCGAGCCGCGCAGCGGCTGGATGAAGACGCTCCGCGCAGTGAAGCACTCGCCAATGAGGTGGCCGCGGCGCGCAGAGAGCTTGAAGAGGCGGTCCAGCGCACGCATACGGCGGAAGCCGCCCTGGAGGAGTCGCGGAAATCCCTCCAACAGGAGCAGGCCCGCGGCGTCGACCTCGCGAACGATCTCGCCGCAGCCCGGGCCGAGATCGATAACCGTATCGCACAATCGCGCGACGCGGACGATGTGGCCGCGCAACAGCGAGATGCGGCGGCAGGGGAGATCGCAGAGCTTCAGCAGTCGCTGCAGCAAGAGCGGCAAAGAAGCGCCCTCCTCGTGAGGCAGGCGAACGCCGCGCAGGCCGCAGCTGAGAGCGCCGAGGAGCAACGCCGCGAGACGCAATCACGTGCTGCTGCGCTCGCGAGCGAACTCGCGGGAAGACCGCGCAGATCGGAAGCTGCGGCCGCGGATCAAAGCGCGGCGGCGGAGCGGGAAATCGCGGAGCTGCGGCAATCCTTGCAAGATGCGCGGCAGAAGAACGCCGAGCTCGTCGCCGAGGCCAAGGCAGCGCAAGTCGCAGCGACCAATGCCGAACGACAACGACACGCTCTCGAAGAGGCCCGCGCAAATGCGGCCTCGTTGGCGGAGGAGCTTACCGAAGCGCGCCGAGAGGCCGAGAGCTGGAACAAGCGCTTGCGTGAGGCGAGCGATCAGGCCTCGCAGCAGAGAGAGGCGACGAACCGGGAGATTGTTGAACTGCGGCAGGCACTGCAACGGGAACGGATCGAAGCTCGGGAGCGCACCCTCGCATCGGCATGGAGCCTTGCCAGTGTCCGCCTCCTGGTGGAGCAAACAAGCCAAGGCCCGGTCTCGCCCTGGCCGCACATGCACGCGACCGCGGTAGAGCCGCCGCCCTCGGCAAACCAGATCGAGGCGGAGGTGAGATTGATCCCGCGCGCCAAGGCGTTGCTCGATCAGGGAAATATTGGGGCCGCGCGGATCGTGCTCGAGCTCGCGGCCGAGAAGGACATCGCGCAGGCAAGCTTCATGCTCGCGGAGACATATGATCCCACGGTTCTGTCCTCATGGGGGACGTATGGAACGCGCGGCGAAGAAGCCAAGGCGCGAGAGCTCTATGCCAAGGCGCAAAGGGGCGGAATTCGCGAAGCCAAGGAACGGCTCGATGCGCTGCATCGCTGAGAACGGAGGCTTGGCCGTCCCAAGATTGGCCGTCCCAAGATTGGCCGTCCCAAGAGTTGTGCTGGCTATCCAGAAGGGGATGTCATGAACAAGGCGCCAAAGTCACTCTCGTTGCTGCTGCTCGCCGGCCTGGTGCCGGTCGCCATGATGCTTCAGACAGCCCGCCTGGAAGCCCAGACCGCAAGGAACGCCAAAGCCGATACGGGGGTCGTTCGACAGCCTCTCCCGCAGGAGCGCGAAAAGAACCGGATGAATGCCTGGACCGTCGGGCTGGCGGGGGGACTGCTCGAGGGCGCACCGATCCGCCTTGCCGCCGAGATGGCCCGCGTCGTTGACGACGGAGCAGATCTACATCTTCTGCCCATCGTCACGCGGGGGGCCACCGACAACCTGAATGCGCTGCTCTATTTGCGGGGCGTCGACACCGCGATCATCAATTCCGACGCCCTTGAAGAGTACAAGATCCAGGTTCCGCAGATCCAAAGTCGGATCACCTACCTGCTCAATCTCTTTCCGTCCGAGCTGCACATTTTCGTGCGGCCCGAGATCACAAGCCTGCAGGACCTTGCCGGCAAGAAGGTGAACTTCAACACCCAAGGCACCGCCGCCGCCTATTCAGGACCGCTGATCTTCAGCCGCCTTGGCATCGATGTCGAAAAGACCTTCATTCCGCATCAGCTTGCCCTGGAACAGATGCGCAAGGGCGAAATGTCGGCCGTCGTATTCATCACGTCGAAACCCGTCGACCCCTTTGTACGCGGCCGCTGGGAGACCGGATTCAAGTTCCTCCCAGTCCATTACGACAGGAGGTTCGAGGATTATTATCTGCCCGCGACATTGGACGCCAAGGAATATCCCAACCTGATCAAGCAGGGTGAGCGGGTCTCGACCATCGCGGTCCCGACAGCTCTCGTCGCGTTCAACTGGCCGCAACGTTCGAACCGCTATCAGCGCGTGGCGCGCCTTGTCGATTACCTGTTCGCGCGGATCGACCGGCTCCAGGCGCCAGGCTTCGATCCGAAGTGGCAGTCGATCAACCTCGCCGCAACCGTCCCCGGGCTCACCCGCTTCCCGGCCGCGCAGGAATGGCTGGATGGCAAGGCGCGCAGCGCGCAGGCGCGTCCATGAGGACTGCGGCCTCTCCGCTCGCGGTCGCCTTCAATGTCGCCTGCGGAATCGCCTATGCGCAAAGCGCGAACGATCCCATGGAATCGCTCCGGGCCTGTTCGGGCGTGGAGGGACCAGCCCGACTGGAATGTCAGAAAGACTTACCACGTAAGAACCCACCGCCTGGCCGTCGGACGTCGGACAATAGCTGGATCGTCAGCGAGACGACCTCGCCAGTAGATTATCTGCCGGTCGTCACCGCCACTACGTCTTCTGTAAGCGGCTCGGACGGCACCGCAATGCAACTTGCAATCCACTGCCGCAAAGGCCGCACGGAAGTCATAGTCGCCGGACCGGCGCTGTCGCGCACCGCCAACGAATACGTCATCTCCTTTCGGCTGAATGCGGATACGCCAATGCAACTCCCAGCAGCCTCGCCGTCATTCGGCTCCGGCGTCGCTTTCGGTGGCGACGTCGTAAAGTTGCTAAGCTCGCTACCCGACGACGGTCACATCGTCGTGCGCCTTTTCACCCGCGCCGGCGCGGAACAAGACGGACAATTCCTGCTCAGCGGATTCGAGAATGTGCGCAAGAAAATGGCGGTTGCATGCAAGTGGCCACATAGCGTCGTCAGACCGGCAAGGTGATGTCATGGAGCAGGGAGAGACAAGATGATCAATCAGAAGTCGGCGATAGCAGTCGTCAGCGGCGTGGCGATGCTAATTCTGGTCGGCGCAAACGCGCGGGCGCAGCAGGGCAATCAGTTGTTCCCGCAGGCGAGCGAGAAGAGCCAAACCAGCAGCCAGAAGTATTCCGTTAAACCGCAGCAGACGAGCAAACCGGCGCAAAAGCAGACGAGCAAGCAGGAGCTTGCGAGCAGGGCAGCGATGGCTCAGGCGACGAACCCCGGAATCGCCAAGAAGCCGCATCAGCTGGTACTACAAGTCAATTCCAACGAGCCGGCGATGATGAACCTCGCACTCAACAATGCCACCAACGTCGCCCAATATTACCGCGATCTCGGTGAGCCCGTGTCGATCGAGGTCGTCACCTTCGGCCCCGGCCTTCACATGCTGCGCGAAGACACGTCGCCGGTGAAGCCGCGCATCGAGGTGCTGGCGATGAGCAACCCCGAAATTTCCTTCAAGGCCTGCGGCAACACCCAAGACAACATGCGCAAGGCCGAGAACAAGGACATCAACCTGATCGCCCAGGCGACGGTGGTCAAGTCCGGTGTCGTCCGCGTCATGGAGCTGCAGGAACAGGGCTGGAGTTACGTCAAGCCGTGAGGCACGCGGGACGGCGGTCGCGGGATGCGTCTCTGTCAGACCATGTCGCGTCCCCTAGGTAACAAACCGGACTTCATGCCCGTCCGGCAAACCGGTCGTGCATGCGCTTCGTGGGCCGCTCAGGTCGGGCGCCGCCTAGAATTGATACCGCCGCAAGCCCCCGTCCACCGGAATTACCGTGCCCGTGATGTAGCGCGCCACCGGTGAGGCCAGGAACACCGCGAGAGCGGCGAGATCTTCGGGCTCGCCCCAATAGCCGACCGGGATTTCCTCTTCCGCAAAGCGTTCGCGATAATCCGGCGGGTAGTTGCGGCGGATCTGCTCGCTCATGATGCGGCCGGGCGGGATGCAGTTGATGGTGATGCCGTGCTCGCCGATCTCGCGCGACAGGCCCTTGGCCCAGGCATGCACCGCGGCCTTGGCGGCGAAGGCGGCGTTGAGCCCTTCCGGCTCGGATTTGCCAGTGATGTTGACGATGCGGCCCCACTTGCGCTCGATCATCTGCGGCAGCAAGGCATGCGCGATTCGGCGATAGCTGGTGAAGTTGAGCGCGATCGCCTCGTCCCATTTGCTGTCGGGCGCATCGACGGGCAGGGGGCGGCTGCCGCCGGCATTGTTGACGAGGATGTCGACATGGCCGAGCTCCTTGATCGCAAACGCTGCGATCTTCTCGGCGGCGTCCTTGGCCATCACGTCCTGTCCGAACGGCGTGATCAATCCGCCGCCGACTTCCTTCGCAAGTTCGGCAAGCAGGTCGGTGCGGCGCGCCACGCCGACGACGCGGACGCCTTCGGCCGCGAGACCCTTGGTGATGGCGCGGCCGATGCCGATGCTTGCGCCGGTGACGACGGCGGTTTTCGATTTGAGCCCGAAATCCATGGTCACACGCTCTCTTGTTTGCCTTTTGATTGTTGCGGTTCGTTTCCTGCCCTCCTGCCGGGGTGAATTGCCCGACCGGGACGAGCAGTGGTAACCAAGGGCCCAGGTGAAGGAAACACGAAAAAGAAAAGGCGCGAGCGATGGTCTGGGATCCGCAGCAATATCTGAAGTTCTCCGGCCACCGGCTGCGGCCCGCCGTCGACCTGTTGATGCGCATTCCGGATTTCGCGCCCCGGGCGATCGTCGATCTCGGGGCGGGTGCCGGCAACGTGACGAAGCTGATCAAGGAGCGCTGGCCCGATGCGAGCGTGACCGGCGTCGAGGGCTCGGCTGAAATGGTGGCGGCGGGGCGCAAGGCCGCGCCCGAGGTGGAATGGTCGCATGAGGACCTCGGCCATTGGCGTCCCGCGAATTCCTATGACTTGATCTATTCCAATGCCGCAGTGCACTGGCTGCCCAATCATGCTGCACTGTTTCCATCGGTGATGGGGAAGGTGACGCCCGGCGGCATGCTCGCGGTGCAGATGCCGCGCAACTTCACCGCGCCCTCGCATGTGCTGATCGGCGAGACCGCGCTGGACGGTCCCTGGCGCTCAAAGGTCGAGCATCTCGTCACCCCGCCGCCGGTCGAAGGGCCCGCCTTCTATCATGACCTGCTCGCGCCGCTGTCGCAGAACATCGACATCTGGGAGACCGAATATCTGCAGGTGCTCGAAGGCGAGAACCCCGTGAAGGAATGGACCAAGGGGACCTGGCTGACGCGCTATCTCGACGTCCTGCAGGGCGACGAGAAGGCCGCGTTCGAAGCGGCCTATGGGCAACGGGTCGCAAAGGCCTATCCGAAGAATGCCGCGGGGCAGACGCTGTTCCCGTTCCGCCGCCTCTTCATGGTCGCTCAGCGCAAAGGCTGATGGCCCTGCCGCAATGCGATATGAACGCTATTCCCTTGGATGAGCGCGGTGCCGGGTTGCGCATCCGGCGGTCGCCAAGCTAGCTTGGCTGCGGCAAGCTGGGCTTAGGTCTAGTTGTTCGGACGGTGGATTGCTGCCACTAACGACGTGCAAGACTCGACGGCAAAACAAAAAGACCCCGTTTAAAGGTTGTTGGGAGGTACCTTCATGCGCAAGCTGCTGCTCCTTGCGGTCGCCGCCACGGCTGTTCTCTTCGCCCCTGTCGCCCAGGCCCAGAGCCCCATCGTCATCAAGTTCAGTCATGTCGTGGCGAACGATACCCCGAAGGGCAAGGGCGCCCTGAAGTTCAAGGAGCTCGCCGAGAAATACACTGACAGCAAGGTCAAGGTCGAAGTCTACCCGAACTCCACGCTCTACAAGGACAAGGAGGAGATCGAGGCGCTCCAACTCGGCTCGGTGCATATGCTGGCGCCCTCGACCGCGAAATTCGCGCCGCTCGGCATCAAGGAGTTCGAGGCGCTCGATCTGCCCTGGCTCTTCAAGGACGACCAGACCTATTCCAGCGCGATGAAGGGCACGGTCGGCAAGTGGCTGTTCCAGAAGCTCGAAGCCAAGGGTATCACCGGCCTCGCTTATTGGGACAACGGCTTCCACATGCTCTCGGCCAACCGTCCCCTGGTGAAGCCGACCGATTTCCAGGGCCTCAAGTTCCGCATCTCGGGATCGAAGGTTGCGGACCAGTATTTCCGCCTGCTCGGGACGATCCCGCAGATCATGGCGTTCTCGGAAGTCTATCAGGCGCTGCAGACCGGCGTCGTCGACGGCTGCGAGAACACGGCGTCAAATTATCTGACGCAGAAGTTCTACGAGGTGCAGAAGGACATCACCGTGTCCTATCACGCGCATCTGCAATATGCCGTCATCGTCAACGCCAAGTTCTGGTCGGGCCTGCCGCCCGACATCCGCACCCAGCTCGACAAGGCGATGGCGGACGCGACCGACTACACCAACTCGATCGCGCGCCAGGAGAACGAGGATGCGCTGGCCGAGATCAAGAAAACGGGCAAGACCACGCTGCATTATCTCACCGACGCCGATCGCAAGGCGTGGCAGGAGGCGATGCAGCCGACCTACAAATGGGCGAAGGGGCGGGTCGGGCAGGAGGTGCTCGATCTCGTCGCCAAGGAACTCGACGTCAAGATGAACTGACGGCCGCGTCCTAAGGAGAACAACACAACGGTCGGGGGTGATCGCACTCCCGGCCGTTTCGCTCTTGAATGGACGAGCCAAACGCTGGGGGACGAAATTGCTGCGTGCGCTGAACCGGGTGCTCAATCATCTCGAGGAATGGCTGATCGCGACGATGATCGCGGCGGCGACGTCGCTGATCTTCGTCGCGGTGCTGCACCGTTACGGCGCCGGCCTCTCCATCGACATCGCCAAATGGGCGGAGGCCCGCAACCTGGCCTTCCTCGCCGTGCCCGCGCGGGCGACGTTCGTCTGGCTCGCCGCGCTCGACCTGTCCTGGGCGCAGGAGCTCTGCATCTACATGTTCATCTGGATGGCGAAGTTCGGCGCCGCCTATGGCGTGCGCACCGGCATCCATGTCGGCGTCGACGTGCTGGTCAACATCCTGCCGGGCGGATCGCGCCGCCGCGTCATCACCTTTGGTCTTCTGTGCGGGGCGCTGTTCACGGCCATCGTGGGTTATTTCGGCGCCGCCTTTGTCA
This sequence comes from Bradyrhizobium sp. CCGE-LA001, assembly GCF_000296215.2. Taxonomy (NCBI): domain Bacteria; kingdom Pseudomonadati; phylum Pseudomonadota; class Alphaproteobacteria; order Hyphomicrobiales; family Nitrobacteraceae; genus Bradyrhizobium; species Bradyrhizobium sp. CCGE-LA001. Next base: position 2,623,504 of record NZ_CP013949.1, read on the forward strand.
GCCAGATGTGGTTGACCGGCCAGCAGTCCAACGATCTCGAGGCGCCGATGTGGATGGTATATCTCACCATCCCGCTCGGCTCCGCCTTGATGTGCTTCCGCTTCCTGCAGGTGGCCTGGTCGTTCCATCGCACCGGCGAGCTGCCGCATCACGACATGGCCGGCGTGGAAGGCGTCGAGGCGGATCCGGTGCATCCGGCCCCCGTCACCCCCACCCAGGTGGTCCGGGACGAACGCAGCCCGCTCGGCTGGATCCTGATGCTGCTGCCGGTCCTGATCGTCGCGCTGTGCTTTGCGCATGCGGGCCACGTCATCACGCTGCCGCACGGCCTGCGCGTCTTTATCGTGTTCGCGCTTCTGATCTCGCTGATGCTGACGGGCATGCCGATCTCGATCGCGCTGGGTCTCACCGTGCTCAGCTTCATGTTCACGCTGACCGACGTGCGAACGGAATCGGTGGCGCTGAAGCTGTTCACCGGCATCGAGAATTTCGAGATCATGGCGATCCCGTTCTTCATCCTCGCCGGCAACTTCCTGACCCATGGCGGCGTGGCGCGTCGCATGATCGCTTTCGCGACCTCGCTGGTCGGCCATTGGTATGGTGGTCTGGCGCTGTCGGGCGTGGTGGCCTGCGCGCTGTTCGCGGCGATCTCCGGCTCCTCGCCGGCGACCGTGGTGGCGATCGGCTCGGTGATCCTGCCGGCGATGGTCGCGCAAGGATTTCCGAAGCGGTTCGGGGCGGGTGTGATCACGACCTCGGGCTCGCTCGGCATTCTCATCCCGCCCTCGATCCCGATGGTGCTCTACGCCGTCTCCACCAACAGCTCGGTCGGCAAGCTGTTCATCGCCGGCATCGTGCCGGGGCTTGCGCTCGCCACGCTGCTCGGTATGACGACCTTCTATCGTGCCTGGCGCAACGATTATCCACGGATGCGCAAGGCGACATTCCTCGAACGTCTTGATGCATTCCGCAAGTCGATCTGGGGCATCCTGCTGATCGTCATCGTGATCGGCGGCATCTACAGCGGCCTGTTCACGCCGACCGAGGCGGCGGCCGTCAGCGCGGTCTACGCTTTCATCGTCGCCGTGTTCATCTACAAGGATCTCAAGCTGCGCGACGTGCCGCGGGTGCTGCTGTCGTCGGCCAACCTGTCGGCGATGCTGCTCTACATCATCACCAATGCGGTGCTGTTCTCGTTCCTGATGACCTATGAGAACGTGCCGCAGGCGCTGGCGCAATGGATGATCGACCAGGGCCTGGGGTGGATCGGCTTCCTGCTGCTCGTCAACCTCTTGCTGCTGCTGGCGGGCAATGTGATGGAGCCGTCCTCGATCATCCTGATCATGGCGCCGATCCTGTTCCCGGTCGCGGTCAAGCTCGGCATCGACCCCATCCATTTCGGCATCCTGATGACGGTCAACATGGAGGTCGGGCTGTGTCATCCCCCCGTCGGTCTCAACCTCTACGTCGCCTCGGGCATCGCCAAGATGGGCATCACCGAGCTCACGGTGGCAGTGTGGCCGTGGCTGTTGACGATGCTGTGTTTCCTGGTAGTCGTGACGTATTGGCCCGGTCTGTCGCTGTGGCTGCCAAGGCTGCTGGGGATGTAGTTGCTTAAGCCTCACCCCTTGTGGGCGAGGGTGGCTCACCGCGTAGCGGCGAGACGGGTGAGGGTTCTCTCCGCGTGCGACTCTTTCAATGCGGAGACAGTCCTGATGCGGACACAGCCGCTCACTTGAGGGAGTATGCCGCTCCATTGTCGCAGCCCTCTCCCACAAGGGGAGAGGGCGCTATATTCGCCAGCAATGGACGCAAGCGGCGTTTGTGAAGCGTTACTCCGCGCTGCTCACCAGCTTGATCCGCGGTGCCTTTTCCTCGGCGAGGCTGCGGTAGGCGGCGAGATAGTCGAGCGCCATTCGCCGTGCCGTGAAGCGCGTCTCGAACTGCTTGCGGATGGCGGAGCGGTCGAGTTGTGCGAGGCGTTTGACGACGCCGGCGGCGCTGATGACGTCCTCGACGACGAAGCCGGTCAGCCCCTCGTCGATGATCTCCGGCACCGAGCCGCGGTTGAAGGCGACGACCGGCGTTCCGCAGGCCATGGCTTCGATCATCACCAGGCCAAACGGTTCCGGCCAGTCGATCGGCAGCAACAGGCCGAGCGCGCCGCTGAGGAAGTCCGACTTCTCGTGATCGCCGATCTCGCCGATGAACTCGACCAGCGGATTGTTCTCGATCATCGGCCGGATCAGCTCGTCATAGTAATCCTGGTCGGCACGATCCACCTTGGCCGCGATCTTCAGCGGAATGCCGCAATGGGTCGCGATCTTGATGGCGCGGTCGACCCCCTTCTCGGGGGCGATGCGGCCGAGCACGGCGAGATACTCCTGCTTCGCCGGCTTCGGCGTCAAAAGGTTCTCCGGAAGACCGTGATAGATCGTCGTCACCCAGTTCGCCTGCGGCACCGGCCGCCGCTGCGCATTGGAGATCGAGATGACCGGCATCTTGGAGAACGTGTTGAAGACCGGCTGATGCTCGGGCAGATCGAGCCGGCCGTGTAGCGTGGTCACGAACGGCGTCGGCTGCCGGTGGAACAGCGACCACGGATAATAGTCGAGATGGAAGTGGAGAAAATCGAACTCCTCGTCGTCACATTTTTGCCGCACGCGCTCCAGCAGGACCATGTGCAGGGCATTGGGATCGCGCACGGAACCGTCGAGGCGTAGCGCCCGCGGCCATAATGCATCCAGCTTGGCCGATGTCTGCGAGTCGCCGCTGGCGAACAATGTCACGTCGTGCCCCAGGGCCACCAACTCTTCCGTCAACCAATGCACCACCCGCTCGGTGCCGCCATACAGCTTGGGTGGAACAGCCTCCGTCAACGGAGCTACCTGCGCGATGCGCATCTCACCATCTCCTCTGCGATCATGAATGTTGAAGCCCCCGCCAGTACGGCACCGGCATGCCAAACAAGGGAACGTTCCCGCAGTTGCGAAGTTCCTTCTCCCGAGCGTTACTAATTGGACACGTTCGCGGGCCGTCTCGATGCTGCCACTACATCTTCTCAGATCGTCCGCATCCGCATGTCGTGATCGCCGGGTCCGGGAACCCGGGCGAGCAGGTCGATGTTCAGTCGATCAGTAACAAAACGAAAATCAGCATAACGGGGCGATAGCCATATGGATCATCTTTCTGGATACGCGCGCAGGCCATTTGCCTTTGTCTTGCGCTATCTTCGGATGCGCATGGCTTCGCATCTGGTGATCCTGGCGGCGGTCGTCGGCGCGGTTGCCTGCTCCGTAGGCACCCAGTACGGCGTCAAATCCCTTGTCGACGCCTTGTCGGCGGGCCCGTCGTATGGCGGTGGCGTATGGCTGGCATTCATTCTGCTCATGTCGTTGATCGCGGCCGACAACTTTCTGTGGCGGATCGCCAGTTGGACAGCGAGCTTCACCTTTGTCCGGGTCACGGGTGATTTGCGGCGTGACATATTTCGTCATCTGACCGGACACGCGCCGAGTTATTTCTCCGACCGCATGCCGGGGATGCTGACCAGCCGCATCACGGCGACGTCGAACGCGGTGTTCACAGTCGAGAACATGTTCGTCTGGAATGTGTTGCCGCCCTGCATTGCCACAATTGCGGCGATCGCGCTGATCGGAACCGTCAGTCCTTACATGGCGCTGGGCCTGATCGTGATTGCGGGCGGCATGGTGATCGCGATGTTCCGCCTGGCCGCCGCCGGCAAGCCGCTTCACGACGATTTCGCAGACAAGGCCGCCGCGGTCGACGGCGAGATGATCGATGTCATCAGCAACATGCCGCTGGTCCGTGCGTTCTGCGGTATCGGCCACGAGCATGAGCGGTTCGACGCTACGGTGAGCCGGGAGCTCACCGCGCGAAGCCGCAGCCTGCGCTATCTGGAGAAGCTGCGGCTGTTGCACGCCGCCATCACCGTGGTTTTGACGATCGCGCTGATGGCCTGGGCCATCACGCTCTGGCAGAAGGGGCAAGCGACGACCGGCGACGTCGTGCTGGTCTGTACGCTCGGCATCTCCATCCTGAGCGCGACACGCGATCTCGCGGTGGCGCTCGTTGACGTCACCCAGCACGTCGCGCGGCTGACCGAGGCGATCGCCACGCTGCTGGTGCCGCACGAACTGCGTGATCACCCGGAGGCAGAGCCTCTGGTGAGGACCGGCGCCGCTATTGCATATAACAACGTCACCTTCGGCTATCCCGGCGGCGACAAGATCTTTGAACGCTTCAGCCTGCGTCTGCAGCCCGGTCAGCGTGTCGGTCTGGTCGGCCAGTCCGGCGGCGGCAAGTCGACGCTGTTCACGCTGCTGCAGCGCTTCTACGACACCGACGAGGGCAGCATCACCATCGACGGCCAGGACATTTCAAAGGTCACGCAGCAGAGCCTGCGCGAGGCGATCTCCGTGGTGCCGCAGGACATCTCGCTGTTTCATCGCTCGATCCGCGAGAACATCCGCTACGGCCGGCCGAACGCGACTGACGACGAGGTGCTGCGCGCGGCGATCGCGGCGCGCTGCGATTTCATCGACAGCCTGCCCGAGGGGCTCGACACCATGGTCGGCGACCGCGGCGTCAAGATGTCGGGCGGCCAGCGCCAGCGCATCGCGATCGCGCGCGCCTTCCTCAAGGATGCACCGATCCTGCTGCTGGACGAGGCGACCGCGGCGCTCGACAGCGAGTCCGAAGAGGCGATCCGCGAGGCGCTGTCGCGCCTGATGCGCGGCCGCACCGTGATCGCGATCGCGCATCGCCTGGCGACGCTGCGCAATTTCGACCGCGTGGTCGTGCTGAGGAACGGCAAGATCATCGAGGACGGCTCGCCTGATCGCTTGATGCAAGGCCACGGGCCTTATCGAGAGCTGGTTACTCAGGAAATGAGCCGGCTCGCCCAAGCCGCCGCTTAAACCTGAAGCATGATCCGGAAACGTGTGCGGCGGCTTTCCGAGAAGATCATGCTCAAACAACAACCTTGAGCGCGATGACGGTTTATTCTGATCTCATCGCGCTTTAGAGTCGCGTTCGAGTCGGTCGCGTTTCGAAACAAGCGCAGGGGAGCTGCTATGTCGGCCGAAGCCGTAACCCAGATCATTTCCGTGTCGCAGACGGCGGAGGCCGTCGCGGAGCAGACGTTCTACATTCCGATGACGGGGCCCGCCGCGCGGCCGCGGCGGTCTCTCAAGCACGACGACACCTTCATCGTGCTCGACAGCCATGGCGACATCGGCGCTTCGGCGGGCGGCCCGGACGGCCTGTTCCACCACGACACGCGCTATCTCGCGCGGTTGGAGCTCGTGCTCGACGATCTCCAGCCGCTGCTGCTCGGCTCGAACCTGCGCGACGACAATTCGGCGTTGACGGTCGATCTCACCAATCCCGATATCTACCGTCAGGGCCGCCTCGTATTCCAGAAGGACCTGCTGCACATCGTGCGCACGATCTTCCTGTGGCGCGGCAGCGCCTATCAGCGTATCGGCGTGCAGAACCATGGCGACGCGCGTGCCAGCTTCGAGCTGACACTGCTGTTCGACAACGACTTCGCGGATTTGTTTGAGGTCCGTGGCGAGCGGCGGCCGCGGCGCGGAACCGGCACGAGCAAGCTGCTGGGCCCGACCGACGTGCTGTTCGAGTATCGCGGCCTCGACGACAGCGAGCGCACCACCGGCCTGCATTTCGATCCGCGCCCGACGCGGCTGTCGGTCAATGCCGCGACCTGGCAGCTCGATCTCGATCCGCACGAGGCCAAATCGCTGTTCGTTGCCGTCTCCTGCAACCGGCCGGTGGCGGAAAAGCCGGCGCGGTTCTTTCCAGGTCTGCTGGCCCATCGCCGCGAGATGCGGCGGCATGCGGTGGGTGCGGCCAGCATCGAGACCTCCAACAACATCTTCAACGAGGTGCTGTGCCAGGCCATGGCCGACCTCAACATGCTGACGACGGAGACGCCGCAGGGACGCTATCCCTATGCCGGCATTCCCTGGTACTCGACCACGTTCGGCCGCGACGGCCTGATCACCGCGCTGCAGATGCTCTGGGTCGATCCGCGCGTCGCCAAGGGCGTGCTGCGGCGTCTGGCGCATTTCCAGGCCAAGGCGGTCGATCCGCTCGCCGACGCTGCGCCCGGAAAGATCCTGCACGAGATGCGCGGCGGCGAGATGGCGGCGCTCGGCGAGGTGCCGTTCTCGCAATATTACGGCAGCGTCGATTCGACCGCGCTGTTCGTGCTGCTCGCGGGCAGCTATTTCGAGCGCACCGGCGACGAGGCGACGCTGATCGAGCTGTGGCCGGCGATCGAGGCGGGGCTCGCCTGGATCGATGGTCCCGGCGATCCTGATAATGACGGCTTCGTCGAATATCAGCGCGCGACGGAGAAGGGGCTCGCCAACCAGGGCTGGAAGGATTCCTACGACGCGATCTTTCATGCCGACGGGAAACTCGCCGAAGGCAACATCGCGCTCGCCGAAGTGCAGGGCTACGTTTACGCCGCCAAGCAGCTCGCCGCGCGTTGCGCGCTGCGGCTCGGCAAGCCCGACCGCGTGCGCAAGCTCGAGGCCGAAGCAAAAGCGTTGGCCGAACGCTTTGAGAAGGCGTTCTGGTGCGAGGAGCTTGGCACCTATGCGCTCGCGCTCGACGGCAAGAAGCGCCCCTGCAAGGTGCGGACCTCGAATGCCGGCCAGGTGCTGTTCAGCGGCATGATCCGCGAGGACCGCGCCCGTCTCGTCGCCGCCGATCTGATGCGGCCGCATTTCTTCTCGGGCTGGGGCATCCGCACCGTCGCGCAAGGCGAGGTGCGCTACAACCCGATGTCCTATCACGACGGGTCGATCTGGCCGCACGACAACGCGCTGATCGCGCTCGGGCTCGCCCGCTACGGCCTCAAGCACTCGGTGGCGCACGTCTTCAAGGGGCTGTTCGACGCGGCGACCTACATGGATCTGCGCCGGCTGCCCGAATTGTTCTGCGGCTTCCGGCGCGAGAAGCGGCGCGGCCCGACGCTCTATCCGGTCGCCTGCGCGCCGCAGGCCTGGGCCAGCGCGACGCCGTTCACGCTGCTGGAGGCGGCGCTCGGCATCGAGTTCGACGTGGCGCGCGGCGAGATCCGGCTGCGAAATCCGCATCTGCCCGCGTTCCTGAACGAGGTGATCCTGCGCGATCTCAGGCTCGGCGAATCCAGCGTTGACTTACGCGTCAGCCGCCACGGCGACGACGTGGCGCTGGAAGTGTTGCGCACGCGCGGCCAGATCCAGGTCTCGATCGTGCTGGCGCGCTAGCGACGCGAGGAGGGGTTCATGCGTACCACCGGATGGTTGGTCCTGAGCGTGGCGATCGTCGCGGGATTGACGGTCGCCGTATCGCGCGCGGCTGAGGAGCCGTCCGCCGCGTCACCCACGCCCCCGAGTGAAGCAAACGCACCGGCAACGGTGCAACCGCCGGCCCCGACCGTTCCGGTCACCCCCAAGGACGCCGCGCCGCCCCCGTCCGTGACCATCATCGGCGCGAGCGAGGCGCATGGCGTGCTCGGCCGCGACGTGCGCAGCGCCGCCGGCGAGGACATGGGCCGCATCGTCGACGTCATCGTCGATCGCACCGGCCACGTGCGCGCCGCTGCGATCGATTTCGGCGGCTTTCTCGGCGTCGGCAGCCGCAAGATCGTAGTGGACTGGAACGCGCTGCGTTTCGGCAAGATCGCCAACAAGAAGGATAGCATCACCCTGGAATTGACCAAGGCACAGGTCGCGGCCGCGCCGGAATACAAGGAGGACACGCCGATCGTAGTGCTCGGTGCGTCCGGGAGCCTTCAACCGCTGCGAGCGATCCAGTGAGGTGCCGGGAGGGTTGACCGCCTGTGCTGTTGTCGAGGAAGCCGAAACACGCAGATCGCGACGGCGGCGTCGAAAAGGACAACGTGGCCGCGCCACCGGCCGCAGGCCTTCCGGCGCCCTCGCGCCAGAGCCTGCGCGGCCTCGACTGGTTCATCTTCTTCCTCGCGGACGTGCAGACTGGATTCGGACCCTTCATCGCGGTCTATCTGACGACCCAGAAATGGACTCAGGTCGAGATCGGCCTCGTGCTGTCGATCGGAGGCATCATCGCCCTGATCGGCCAGATGCCCGGCGGCGCGATCATCGATGCTGCGAAATCGGAACGGCTTGTCGCTGCCCTCGCGATCGTAACCATCGGCGCTTGCGCGCTGGCCTATGCGGCGATGCCGATTTTCGCAGTCGTGGTGGCCGCCGCGACGCTGCATGCGATGGCGAGCTGCGTGCTTGGCCCGGCGATCGCCGCGATCAGCCTCGGTCTCGTCGGCCCGCTCGCGATCGGCGAGCGTCTCGGCCGCAACGCGCGCTTCGCCTCGCTGGGCAGCGGCATCGCGGCCGCGGTGATGGGTACCGTCGGCTATCTGTTGTCGAGCCGGGCCGTCTTCCTCGTGACCTTCCTGCTCGTTATCCCGACGCTGATCGCGCTCTCGCGCATCCGCGAGCATGAGGTCGACATCGCCCGTTGTCACGGCGAGATGCCGCGGGATTCCGCGGATCGCGGCGACACCAACATCTGGCACCTGGTCCGGCAGCGCCCGCTCATCATCTTCGCGCTCAGCGTGTTGCTGCTGCAATTGGCGAACGCCGCGATGATGCCGTTGATCGCAAGTGCGGTGACGGCGCGGTCCGCCCAGTGGGCGACGGTGCTGGTCGCCTTCTGCATCGTCGTTCCGCAGGCGATCGTGGCGCTGCTGTCGCCGACGGTCGGGCGCAAGGCGCAGCTCTGGGGCCGGCGGCCGCTGCTGCTGATCGGGTTCGGCGCGCTGGCGATCCGCGGCCTGTTGTTTGCGACCGTGCGCGATCCCTATCTCCTGGTGCTCGTGCAGGTGTTCGACGGCATTACCGCGGCCGTCTTCGCGGTGATGATCCCGCTGATCGTCGCCGACGTCGCCTTCGGCAGCGGGCATTTCAACCTGGCGCAGGGCATCGTCGGCACCGCAACGGGCATCGGCGCGTCGTTGAGTACCGTGCTTGGCGGCTATGTCAGCGACAAGTTCGGCAATGCCACCGCGTTCATCGGATTGTCGTGCGTTGCCGCGGCGGGACTCCTGCTCATCTTCTTGGTGATGCCGGAGACGCGACGTACGGATCTGGTCCCCACAAAAGCAAGGGCCGTCTGAACGAATTCAGCCGGCCAATGTGGGAAGAAAGTCGTCTGAAAATCAGGCGTCGAGATTGTGCAGGCGCTGGCGGTTGCGCAGCACGATCTGGCGAGCGCCTGAGAAGCCCAGGATGCCCTGGGTGTGAAGCTGCGATAGCGCGCGTGACACGGTCTCGAGCGTAAGGCCGAGATAGTCGCCGATGTCGCGGCGGCACATCGGCAGTGCCATCATGCCGGCGACGGCGAGGCGGCGATCCATTTCGAGCAGGAAGGTCGCAACGCGCTCCATCGCGGTCTTGCGGCCCAGGAGCAGCATGTGGTCTTCGGCGTGGCGCAGCTCGGAAGCCGTCATGGCCCAGAGCTTGCGGGCGACCTGGACGTCGACGCCGGCGGCCTTTTCGAGGCTGGCGCGCTTCACGAGACGCACGGTGGTGTCGATGATGGCTTCGGCGGCGAGGCGGTGAGTGGTGCCGGATTCGAGGCCGAACACGTCGCCGGGAAGATGGAAGGCGCCGATCTGGCGACGGCCGTCGGAGAGGAGCTTGTAGCTGCGCACTGCGCCTGACATGACCTGGTAGACATATTCGGCCGGCTCGTCCTCGCCGTAGATTTCCTCGTCCTTGCGATAGGAGAACTCGGTGGCGACGAGGCCGACATGGCCGGTGATCGCGCCGAACTGGTCGGTCACGGGATGGGCAGGGGCAATCTTGCCGCGAACTTGCGTGTTGATCGCCTGGGTGTTGATCGTCTGGGTCAGCATCTGCGCCATCTCCGTTGTGATGACGCATTGGTACGCGGTATCGGGGGCTTCGAAAATTTCGAGCGATATCTTAAGGGGGTCGCCTTACGTAGAATCCCGTAGGTCAATTTCCTCGCCGGTCCTGAATGACGCGGCGGATACGTTTGACCAGGTTTTCGTCGAGAAGCGGCTTGAGAATCACATCTTTGACGCCCGCGGCGGCGGCCCGGGCCGAGATATTCCGGTCCGGGTATCCGGTGATCAGGACGACCGGGACATCGCCGTCGGCTTCGCGCAGCCGGCCGACGAGCTCAAGGCCATTGATGTCGGGCATCTTGTAGTCGATCACGTAGCAATCGGCGCCACGTGTGCCGGTGGCGTTGAGTAGCGCCGTCGCATTCCTGAAGGTCCGCACGGCGAAGCCGTCGGTTTCCAGAAGGAATTGCAGGGATCCCAGCACAGCGGCATCGTCGTCGACCACGTAGATGGTGGGTTTTGCCGATGACGCCATTGCGAGCCGCTGAGGGTGCGAGCCAACCTCGATCATGCAGCCTTGGCTATCACAGCGCACGGAAGCCAAATTTGACCTGCCTCAAGGCCAGCTTCCTCAATCGTTGAGCATGCCGGCGCGCATCGCCATGCGGACGAGCTCCGAGAGGCTGTTGGCCTGCATCTTGGTCATCACATTGGCCCGGTACACTTCGATCGTCCGCGGGCTGATGTCGTATTCGCGGGCGATCAGCTTGTTGGAGAGGCCGGCAATCAGTCCCTCCATGACCTGGCGCTCCCGTGGGCTCAAGGAGGCGACGCGGGCGGCGATGTCCTGCGAAATGGCTTCGCTCTTGGCTGCCGGTTCGGCCTGGCGGATCGCCGTTTCGATCATGGTGATCAGACGATCGTCCTCGAACGGTTTCTCCAGGAAGTCGACCGCGCCGAGCTTCATCGCCTCGACCGCGAGCGGCACGTCGCCATGACCGGTCATGATCAAAATCGGAAACGGGCTGTTCTGCGCCTTCATGCGCTTGAGAAGCTCGATCCCGTCGATTCCAGGCATCCGCACGTCGGAGACGACGCAACCGAAGGCGAGGCCGGGCAGGGTGTTGATGAAATCCTTCGCGTTGTCGAATAGCGTGACGCCGAAGCCTGAGGAATCCAGCAGGAAATTCAGCGAGTCCCGCATCGCGGCGTCGTCGTCGATGACGTAGACATGTCCCTTGGTCGTCATGAATCAGTTCTCGTCGGTTGCCGGCAGGGTGAAGCGGAATGTCGCCCCGCCCGATGCATTGCTTTCGGCCCACATGCGGCCGCCGTGAGCCTCGATGATCGAGCGGCTGATGGACAGGCCGACGCCCATGCCGGTTTCCTTGGTGGTGAAGAAGGTCTGGAACAGGTTTGGAATGACGTCGCCCTGGAAGCCGGAGCCGGTGTCGGAGACCTCGACCTCGATCATGTCGTCAGCGACGCGCCGGTTGGCGACCACGAGCTCGTGCCGCGGCGACTGCGCCATCGCCTCCAGGGCGTTGCGGAACAGATTGACCAGCACCTGCTGGATCTGCACCCGGTCGGCGAGAACGAGATCGGCGGTGGGATCGAGGCTGAAGCGGAGCTGCACGTTCTGCTCGCGCGCGCCGGCGAGCCCTAGCGCGCCCGCCTCCTCGATCAGCTTGGACAGGCTCTCGACCCGCTTCTCCGACTCGCCACGCGAAACGAAGTCGCGCAGGCGCCGGATGATCTGGCCGGCGCGCAAGGCCTGCTCCGAGGCGCGGTCCAGCGCGCTCTCGATCTTCGACGTGTTGGGATCGCTGCTGCCGGCGAGCAGCCGCCGCGATCCCTTCATGTAATTGCTGATCGCCGCCAGCGGCTGGTTGAGCTCGTGGGCGAGCGCGGAGGCCATTTCGCCCATTGCGGTCAGCCGGGACACGTGGACGAGCTCGGACTGCAGTTCCTGGAGCCGGGCCTGGGTCTGCTGGTGCTCGGTGAGGTCGCGGACGAAGCCGGTGAAATAGGGTTCGCCGCCGGACTGCATCTCGCCGATCGACAGATGCATCGGAAAGGTCGTGCCGTCGCGGCGCTTGCCGGTGACGATGCGGCCGATGCCGATGATGTGCGGATCGCCGGTCGAGCGATAGCGCGCGATGTAGCCGTCGTGGCGGGTGCGGTCGGGCTCCGGCATCAGGATGTTGACGTTCTGGCCGATCGCCTCATGCTCGGACCAGCCGAACAGGCGCTCGGCAGCCGTGCTGAAGAGCTGCATGATGCCATGGCCGTCGATGACGATCATGGCATCGGGAATGGTCTGGAGGATAGAGCGGAGGTGAGTCTCGCGCGTGCGCAGCGCCTCCTCGACCTGCTTCTCCTCGTCGATGTCGAGAAAGATGCCGCTGAGATGACGGGCGACGCCGGCTTCGTCCCGGATGACTCCCGCCCGGGCGCGGATCCATTGCCCGCTGCCGGAGCCAGCAGCGACCTTGAAAGACACGTCCAGGCCGCCGCCACGCTCCGAGACGCGCGCGATCGCGATCTCTACGCGTGCGCGGTCCCTGGGTTCGAGGCGTGACAGGAAGAGTTCATAGCTCGGCGGCTGTTCCCGCTCGATGCCGAGCAGGCTCCTGGCGGTATCCGACCAGTCCAAGTCCCGCGTCGTGAGGTCGAGGTCCCAGGTGCCGACGCCGAACCCTTCGATCCGCACCCGGAAATGCTCACCCCGACCATCGTCTGGCGGATGCGTTACACGGGTCGGCGACAAGCAGTGACTCCCATTCTCGTGCGGCGCCGGCCGCCGCGAACATGACGGCAATTTCGCCCAAGGGCGAGCCGGAGGCAAGTTCGGATGTCTGATTCCACTGAAGGAATTCCCGCGCCACGACGCGAGGCGATTTGATCTATCTCATCATGCCCGGCGTCGCCGAGGCTAGGTTCGCGGCTGGTTCATTGCTGTTCGGAGAATCCCGATGACATACGCGACCGTGATGGTCTGCCTGGCGCTCGACCAGTCCAACGAGGCGCGCCTTCAGGTCGCGGGCGAGCTCGCCGAGCGATTCGAGGCTGGTATCATCGGGGTTGCCGCGGCCCAGTTCGCACCGCCGCTCTATTTCACCGATGGCGCCGAGGCGCAGGGACTGATCGAGGAAGGTGAAGCGTCCGTCAAGCGGCGCCTTGCCGGTCTCGAGGCACAATTCCGCGCTGCCATGAAGAATCGCGGCGGTCACGCGGAGTGGCGCAGCGCCGCAGATTTCCCGGCGCGCTTCATCCTGGCGCAGGCGCGCTGTGCCGACATCGTCGTGAGCGGCGGGCAGAGCCCGGCCTTCTCCGACGCTTTTGCGCTCGCAAGCCCGAAGGATCTGGTGATGCAGGCGGGCCGCCCGCTGCTCGTCGTGCACGACCGGGCCAACTGGCTCGACTTGCGCAGTGTGCTGGTGGCGTGGAAGGACACGCCGGAGGCGCGGCGGGCGGTGGCCGACGCACTGCCGATGCTGCGCAAGGCGAGGGACGTCACCATCGCCGGAATTCTGGAGCGCGATGACGACCGCTCGGTCGTGATGGCCGGCGTGACCGACGTCGCCGCCTGGCTCGTCCGCCACGGCATTACCGCGACCGCGCGCGTTTTGGAAGGCACACGGAACGAAACTACCGCCGCGCAGTTGGACAAGGTTGCCGCCGAGGTTGGCGCCGGCCTGATCGTTGCGGGCGCCTATGGTCATTCGAGGTTTCGTGAGCTGATCATGGGCGGCGTCACCCAGCATCTAGTCACGCAATCCGCCCGTCTGGTGCTGCTGTCGCATTGACGGCCGGCCAACAGCGAGTCGAGGAGGACGCGCCGTGTACAGATTTCTCGAGCAGACCGCCAGTGGCTACATGACGCGCAACGTCAGGACGGTGCAGCGCGACCACGACTTGCTCGCGCTCAGCGAGATGTTCGAGAGCGACGATTTCAACTCCTATCCGGTCGTGGACGACGGACAGGTGGTCGGCATCGTTACCAAGTTCGACATCCTGAAATGCTTCGCCTTCACGCCGAGCCAGATGCTGCCGCGCTATCACGACCTGATGAGCCGTAAGATCGGCGACGTCATGACGCCGGAGTTCATCTATGTCAGCCCCGACACGCGGCTGACGCGCGTGCTGCAGATCATGGTCGAACACCGCATCAGGAGCATCATCGTGCTCGACGGCGCCCAGAAGTTGGTCGGAATCATCGCCCGCGAGGACGTCATCGCCGCGCTCAAGGCGACGGCGAGCGACTGAAGCCAACCGGGCGATCGGGCTGCGATCTCCGTCATTGCGAGCGAAGCGAAGCAATCCAGACTGCCTCCGGGGAGGGATCCTGGATTGCTTCGTCGCTTCGCTCCTCGCAATGACGCCGCGGATGCGAGATCGCGGTCCCCACCTCCGTGATTTCACGGAGATTGCTGCGGCTTCTCCCACAAGGGGAGAGGGCATTTCAACTGGCAACGCCTCCTTCACATTAACGGAAATCCACCCATCTTGATTTCAATCAATTCGCCGCGAGGGTGAATGTGGTTTCTGGCTGCGTGTTCTTCGAAAAGAGAATCCGCATGAGCCAGCCCTCCATCTCCAAATCCATGACGTCAGGTGAAAGCGGCTTGGCTGTCGTGTTTGCAGTCACCGCGTTCCTCTGCGTGATCGCCGCGGCCCAGGCGCTCGATGCGCCCTTCGCCTTCCATGCCGCGCTCAGCGCGGCGGCGAGCCTCGCGGCGGTGTTCGTCATCGTGAACCGCTACTATGAACGACCGGCGGCGCTGCCGCCCGAAGAGATCAACGGTCGCCCGAACTACAACATGGGGCCGATCAAGTTCTCCGCCTTCATGTCGATGTTCTGGGGCATCGCCGGCTTCCTGGTCGGCCTCATCATCGCTTCGCAGCTGGCCTGGCCGGCGCTGAACTTCGATCTGCCCTGGACCAGCTTCGGCCGCCTGCGCCCGCTGCACACGTCGGCGGTGGTCTTCGCCTTCGGCGGCAACGTGCTGATCGCGACCTCGTTCTACGTCGTGCAGAAGTCGTGCCGCGCGCGCCTCGCCGGCGATCTCGCGCCCTGGTTCGTGGTGGTCGGCTACAATTATTTCATCCTGGTCGCCGGCACCGGGTATCTGCTGGGCGTCACCCAGTCGAAGGAATATGCCGAGCCCGAATGGTATGCCGACCTCTGGCTGACCATCGTCTGGGTGGTCTATCTGCTGGTTTTCCTTGCCACCATCATCAAGCGCAAGGAGCCGCACATCTTCGTCGCGAACTGGTTCTATCTCGCCTTCATCGTGACGATCGCCGTGCTGCATCTCGGCAACAATCCGGCGCTTCCGGTTTCGGTGTTCGGCTCCAAGTCCTACATCGCGTGGGGCGGCATCCAGGACGCCATGTTCCAGTGGTGGTACGGCCACAACGCGGTCGGCTTCTTCCTGACCGCCGGCTTCCTCGCCATCATGTACTACTTCATTCCGAAGCGCGCCGAGCGGCCGGTCTATTCCTATCGTCTGTCGATCATCCATTTCTGGGCGCTGATCTTCCTCTACATCTGGGCAGGTCCGCACCATCTGCACTACACGGCGCTGCCGGACTGGACGCAGACCCTCGGCATGACCTTCTCGATCATGCTGTGGATGCCCTCCTGGGGCGGCATGATCAACGGCCTGATGACGCTGTCGGGCGCCTGGGACAAGCTGCGCACCGACCCCGTGCTGCGCATGCTGGTCGTCTCCGTCGCCTTCTATGGCATGTCGACCTTCGAAGGCCCGATGATGTCGATCAAGGTGGTCAACTCGCTGAGCCACTACACCGACTGGACCATCGGCCACGTGCATTCCGGCGCGCTCGGCTGGGTCGGCTTCGTCTCCTTCGGCGCGCTCTACTGCCTGGTGCCGTGGGTCTGGAATCGCAAGGGGTTGTACAGCCTGAAGCTCGTCAACTGGCACTTCTGGGTCGCGACCCTCGGCATCGTCCTCTACATCTCGGCGATGTGGGTGTCCGGCATCCTCCAGGGCCTGATGTGGCGCGCCTACACCTCGCTCGGCTTCCTCGAATATTCCTTCATCGAGAGCGTCGAGGCGATGCATCCCTTCTACATCATCCGCGCCGCCGGCGGCGGGCTGTTCCTGATCGGCTCGCTGATCATGGCCTACAATCTCTGGATGACGGTTCGCGTCGGCGAAGCGGAAGTCCAGATGCCCGTCGCTCTTCAGCCGGCGGAATGAGGAGCACGAGCAATGTCGTTCTGGGCACGTCACCAAATCTTCGAGAAGAACTCGATCATCCTGATCGTTGGCATCCTCCTGGTGATCGCGATCGGCGGTCTCGTCGAGATCACCCCGTTGTTCTACCTCAAGAGCACGATCGAGGCGGTCGACGGCGTCAGGCCGTATACGCCGCTGGAGCTCGCCGGGCGCAACGTCTACGTCCGCGAGGGCTGCTATCTCTGCCACTCGCAGATGGTCCGGCCCCTGCGCGACGAGGTCGAACGCTACGGCCACTTCTCGCTCGCCGCCGAGAGCATGTACGATCATCCGTTCCAGTGGGGCTCGAAGCGCACCGGTCCGGACCTTGCCCGCGTCGGCGCCAAATATTCCGACGATTGGCACGTCACCCATCTGATCAACCCGCGCGCGATCGTGCCGCAATCGGTGATGCCCGGCTATCCGTTTCTCAGCAAGGCCGAGGTCGACCCGGACGCGACCGCCGGCGACATGCGCGCGCTCAGGACCGTCGGCGTCCCCTATAGCGACGAGCAGATCGCCAATGCCGCCACCGACCTGAAAGCCCAGGCCGATCCGGACAATGCCGGCACTGAGGCCTTCACTAAGCGTTACGCCAAGGCGGTGGTGCGCAACTTCGACGGCAAGACCGGCACGCCGACCGAGATGGACGCGCTGGTCGCTTACTTGCAGATGCTTGGCACGCTGGTCGACTTCAAGCTCTACAACGAGAAAGCCAATCTTCGCTGAGAAGGCATGAACGATGAAAGCTATCCTGACAGTCCACAATGTCGCGTCCGAGCTGGTGACGACGATCTGGACACCGGTGTTCGTCGCGATCTTTCTCGCGATCATCGCCTACGCGTTTTGGCCCCGGAACAAGGCTGCGTTCGACGAGGCAGCGCACCTGCCGTTGCGGGAGGAGTGAGAGATAATGACCGATCATAGCGAAGTCGATGCCGTCACCGGCAAGTCCACGACCGGACATGAATGGGACGGCATCAAGGAGCTCAACACGCCGCTGCCGCGCTGGTGGGTGATCTCGTTCTACCTCACCATCATCTGGTCGATCGCCTACTGGATCGTCTATCCGGCCTGGCCGCTGATCCAAAGCAATACCACGGGCGTGTTCGGCTATTCCTCGCGTGCCGACGTCGCGGTCGAGCTCGCTAATCTCGAGAAGATCCGCGGCGACAAGATGGTGGCGCTGGGTGCCGCCTCGCTCGCGGACATCGAGAAGGCCCCGGCGCTGCTCGCGCTCGCCCGCGCCAAGGGCAAGACCGTATTCGGCGACAATTGCGTGCCGTGTCACGGCTCCGGCGGCGCCGGCGCCAAGGGTTATCCGAACCTGAACGACGACGAGTGGCTGTGGGGCGGCACGCTCGACCAGATCATGCAGACCATCCAGTACGGTGTGCGTTCCGGCCACGCCAAGACCCATGAAGGCCAGATGCTCGCCTTCGGTAAGGACGGCGTGCTGAAATCGGATGAGATCGTCACGGTCGCCAATTACGTGCGGTCGCTGGCGGGCCTTCCGACCCGCAACGGTTTCGATGCCGCCAAGGGAGAGAAGATCTTCGCCGAGAACTGCGCCGCCTGCCACGGCGATGGCGGCAAGGGCAACCAGGAGCTGGGCGCGCCCAACCTGACCGACAAGATCTGGCTCTATGGCTCGGACGAGGCGAGCCTGATCGAAACCATCGGCCAGGGCCGCGCCGGCGTCATGCCAGCCTGGGAGGGACGGCTCGATCCCGCCACCATCAAGGCGATGGCGGTCTACGTCCACTCGCTCGGCGGCGGCAAGTAGCGGATCTGCGACAGCGGGAGCGAACAAAAGTGCCCCCGTTTGAGCTGGATCAACTGACGCAGCGGTGTCGGGTCTAGGTTTAATCGCACCTCTTGAAAAGTTTTGGCGATGAACAAGACCGTGAACCCGAAAGACCTCACATCGGACGATGACTACGGACCACTCTACGCGGCGCGCAAGAAGGTCTATCCCCAGAGCGTCTCCGGTGCATTCCGCCGCATCAAATGGGGCCTGATGGCGGTCTGCCTCGGCGTCTACTATTTCCTGCCCTTCGTGCGCTGGAATCGCGGTTTCGGCGCTCCCAACCAGGCGGTGCTGATCGACCTTCCCAACAGCCGCTTCTACTTCTTCTTCATCGAGCTGTGGCCGCAGGAAGTCTATTACTTCACGGGCCTGTTGATCGTCGCCGCGGTGGCGCTGTTCCTGATGAACTCCATCGGCGGCCGCATCTGGTGCGGCTATCTCTGCCCGCAGACGGTCTGGACCGACCTGTTCTACGCGGTCGAGCGCCTGATCGAGGGCGACCGGCGCGAGCGCATGAAGAAGGACAAATCGTCCGACCCGATGAAGCTCGAGCGCATCTCCGAGATCGTGCTCAAGCACTCGATCTGGCTCTTGATCGCCTGGTGGACCGGCGGCGCCTGGGTGCTCTACTTCAACGACGCGCCGACGCTGGTGAAGGAGCTCGTCACCTTCCAGGCGCCGATGATCGCCTACATCTGGATCGGCATTCTCACCGCCACGACCTATCTGCTCGCCGGCTACATGCGCGAGCAGGTCTGCACCTATATGTGCCCGTGGCCGCGCATCCAGGCCGCGCTCACCGACGAATGGGCGCTCAACGTCACCTACCGCTACGACCGCGGCGAGAAGCGCACGTCGGTGAAGAAGGCGGCCGAGCTGCGCGCGCTCGGCGAGCAGGTCGGTGATTGCGTCGACTGCTACCAATGCGTCGCGGTTTGTCCAACCGGCATCGACATCCGCAACGGGCCGCAGATGGAATGCATCCAGTGCGGCCTCTGCATCGACGCCTGCGACAACGTGATGACCAAGATCGGCCGGCCGAAGCGGCTGATCGGCTACGACAACGACATCAACATCCAGCGCCGCCAGGAAGGCAAGGCGCCGGTCTACCGGATCGTCCGGGCCCGCACCATCGTCTACAGCGCGATCATCGTGGCCATCGGCGGTTTCATGACCTATACGCTCGCGACCCGTAGCCTGCTTGACGTCAACGTGCTGCATGATCGCAATCCAATCGCCGTCAAGCTCAGCGACGGTTCGATCCGCAACGCCTACACGGTGCGCCTGTTGAACAAGAGCGGCTATGACCGCGTCATCGCCATCGACGCGCACGGCCCGGCCAACGCGACCGTCCACATCATCGGCGTCGATTCCGTGACGCCGGACAGGCCGATGATCGTGATCCCGCGCGACTCCACCAGCGAGCTGCGGCTGCTGGTCACCGCGCCTGCGGACGACAATCCGCAGAAGTCGATTCCGGTCCGCTTCCACGTCACCGATATCGGGCTCGGCGAGGTCGCCTCCGCCACCGACAATTTCGTCTCGCCCTGAAGAAGAGCCGGAGTTCGCCATGGGATCCGTCCCAAAGCCATTGACCGGAACAAAGGTCTTCCTGATGCTGGTCGCCTTCTTCGGCCTCGTGATCGGCGTCAACGCCATCATGATGAAGCTCGCGATCGCGACTCTGCCCGGCACCGATGTCGACAGCCCCTATGCGGCAGGTCTCGTCTATGACCGCGAGATCTCGGCGGCGCAGGATCAGGCGCTGCGCAAATGGAAGGTCAACGCTTATGTCGAGCGCCATGGCGACGGCGGCGCCGTGCTTCAGGTCGAGGCACGCGATGCGAGCGGCCAGCCGATCACCGGACTGAAGTTCGGCGGCCGCCTGGAGCGGCCGACCGACAAGCGCGCCGATCTCGTCGTCGAGCTCACCGAGACCGGCATCGGCATCTATCGCGGCCATGCCGCCGCCGTCGCGACTGGCCAATGGGACCTGGTGATCGAGGGCGAGGCACGGGGGACGCGCGTGTTCCTGTCGCGCAACCGCGTGATCCTGAACTGAAGGAATTCGCCATGCACGTCACGCGGGATTTTTCGCACTACGTCCGGATGGCCGGCGAGGGTATCAGGCACATCGATCTCGCCGTCGAAGGCGTGCACTGCGCCGGCTGCATGGCCAAGATCGAGCGCGGTCTGTCTGCCATCCCCGACGTCACGCTGGCGCGCGTGAACCTCACCGACCGCCGTGTCGCGCTGGAGTGGAAGGCGGGCACGCTCGATCCTGCCCGCTTCATCGACCGGCTCGAAGAGCTTGGCTACAAGGCCTATCCGTTCGAGACCGAGAGCGCGGAGGTGGCGGAGGTCGCCGAATCCCGCTTCCTGCTGCGTTGCCTCGGTGTCGCTGCGTTCGCCACGATGAACGTCATGATGCTGTCGATCCCGGTGTGGTCGGGCAACGTATCGGACATGCTGCCGGAGCAGCGCGACTTCTTCCACTGGCTGTCGGCGCTGATCGCGCTCCCCGCGGCCGCCTATGCCGGCCAGCCGTTCTTCCGCTCGGCCTGGCGGGCGCTGTCGAACAAGACCACCAACATGGACGTGCCGATCTCGATCGGCGTCTGCCTCGCGCTCGGCATGTCCGTGGTCGAGACCATCCACCACGCCGAACACGCCTATTTCGACGCGGCGATCATGCTGCTGACGTTCCTTCTGGTCGGTCGCGTCCTCGACCAGAACATGCGGCGGCGGACCCGCGCCGTGGCCGGCAACCTTGCCGCGCTGAAAGCAGAGACCGCGGCCAAATTCGTTGGTCCCGACGAGATCTCGCAGGTGCCGGTGGCGGCGATCCATCCCGGCGACATCGTGTTGCTGCGCCCCGGCGAGCGCTGCGCGGTCGACGGCACCGTGATCGAGGGACGGTCCGAGATCGACCAGAGCCTGATCACCGGCGAGACGCTCTATGTCACGGCCGAAAAGGGCACGCCGGTCTATGCGGGATCGATGAACATATCGGGCACGCTGAGGGTGCGGGTCTCGGCTGCTTCCGAGGCGACGCTGCTCGCCGAGATCACGCGGCTGCTCGACAACGCGTTGCAGGCGCGCTCGCGTTACATGCAACTCGCCGACCGCGCCTCGCGGCTCTATGCGCCCGTGGTGCATGCGGCCGCGCTGATCACCATTTTGGGCTGGGTCATCGCAGGTGCAGGTTGGCACGATGCGATCGTGAGCGGCGTCGCTGTCCTGATCATCACCTGTCCCTGCGCGCTGGGCCTTGCGATCCCTACCGTGCAGACGGTGGCCTCGGGCGCGATGTTTAGGTCGGGCGTGCTGCTCAATTCCGGTGATGCCATCGAGCGCCTTGCGGAGGCCGACCACGTCATCTTCGATAAGACCGGCACGCTGACGCTGCCGGACCTGGAAGTGATGAATGCGCCCGATATTCCCGCCGACATCTTCGAGCTCGCCGGACGCCTTGCGCTGTCGAGCCATCACCCCGTTGCCGCCGCGGTGGCGCAGGCGGCCGGTGCCAAGTCTCCCATCGTCGGCGCGGTCGAGGAGGCCGGGCAGGGCGTGCGCGCAACCGTGGACGGAATCGAAATCCGTCTCGGCCGGCCGTCCTTCTGTGGCGCGGAGGCGCTGGTCGCTGACGTGACCCGCCTCGATCCCGAGGCTTCGGTCGTGGCCTTCAGCAAGGGCAGCGCAAGATTCATCCTGTCCGTGCGACAGGGCCTGCGACCGGACGCGCAGGCCGTGATCGCGGCGCTGAAGGCGCGCAATATCGGCATCGAGATCCTCTCCGGCGACCGCGAGCCCGCGGTGAGGGCGGCCGCCCACGCGCTCGACATCCCCGAATGGCGTGCCGGCGTCACCCCTGCCGACAAGATCGCGCGGATCGAGGAGTTGAAGCGGCGCGGCGCAAAAGTGCTGATGGTCGGCGACGGCATGAACGATGCTCCGTCGCTGGCGGCGGCCCATGTTTCGATGTCGCCGATCTCCGCCGCGCATCTCAGCCAGGCAACCGCCGATCTCGTCTTCCTGGGACGGCCGCTCGCTCCCGTGGTCGCAGCCATCGATTCCGCGCGCAAGGCGCTGCATCTGATGCGTCAGAACCTCTGGCTTGCGATCGGCTACAACGTTCTCGCCGTGCCGGTCGCGATCAGCGGCGTGGTGACGCCCCTGATCGCGGCGGCCGCCATGAGCGGATCGTCGATCCTGGTGATGCTCAATTCGTTGCGGGCGCGCAGCGCTTCGCGGGAGATCGCGTGATGGAGATCCTGGTCATCCTGGTCCCGCTGGCGCTCATGCTCGGCGGTGCCGGTCTCGTCGCCTTCCTCTGGTCGCTCCGCAGCGGCCAATACGACGATCTCGACGGCGCCGCCTGGCGCGCCATTGCCGACGACGAGCCGCCGCAGGAAGCACCAGCCAAGCGCTAGCGCTTCAAGTCGATTGTAAGCAGCGCTGCGACGACGAGGGCAAAACCGACGCCTGCCACGCAAGCCTGCCAGCCGAAGGCGTCGAACAACCGTCCCAGTACGGAGGTGCCGACGAGGCCACCGCAGAAATAGCAGGCGAGATAGGTGCCGCTGGCGATGCCGCGGTTGTCGTCGGCGGTCTGCCCGACGAAGCCAGTGGCGGACGCTTGCGCGAAGAACGTGCCGATACCGACCAGAACCATCCCCGCCAGCACCGCGCTCAGGTGCGGCGACAGCATCAAGGGCAGGCCTATTCCGGCCACGGCGAGCGAACCCCAGATCGTCGGCCGCGGTCCGAGGCGAGCTGCGACCCTGCCCGCCAGCAATGTCGTGACCACCGAGGGCAGGAATACGATGTAGACCAAGCCAAGCCCCATCATGCCGAGGGAGAGCGGCGGTCGGACCAGCACGAAATTGACGAAGGTGAACGTGCCGATGAAGGCGAACAGGATGCAAAAGCCGATGCCATAGGCGGCGCGCAGTCGTCGATCACGCCAATGCGCGAACATCACGGCGAGCGGAGACGCTGTCGCCGTCATCGCATGCATCGGCTTGACGCGTTTGATGGTGCAATAGACCAGCGCCGCGCCGGCTAGATTGAGGGCGGCGAAGACGTAGAAGTTCCACGCGAGGCCAAGACCGTCGGCGACGGCCGCCGAGACCAGTCGGCCAATGAGGTTGCTGGCGACGTTTCCGGTGATGTAGGCGGCGAACGCGCCGCCTGCGTCTATCGCGCTGCATTGCTCGCCGAGATAGGCCAGGGTCAGTGCGAAGGCCGAGGCCATGCACAAGCCTTGTGCGACACGAAGAATGGTGAAGACCGCTAGATTGGGAGCGGTCGCCAGCAGGCCCGTGGGGATCGCCAGAAGCAGAAGACTGAACAGGATACCGGTCCGGCGGTTGATATGCGGGCTCAGAATGCCGACGACGAGGCTGGCTGCGGCCATGCCGAAGGTGCTGGCATTGACGGCGAAACCCATCGCGGCCGGGGTGACGCCGTAATGCCGCGTCAGAGACGGCAGGATCGCCTGGGTGGCGAACAGGTCGACGACGGTCAGGAACGCAGTTAGGCCAATCACGAGCGAGCGTAGCGCCAGTCCCGGCGAGTGCGCTTCCGGCATCACCGCGGCTGCTTTGATGGATGAGGAAAGGTTGGTCATGGCGTTGCTCCCGTGACCTATCATTCCGGGCGGCTTTGCGACCCGGAATGACGGAGGCCTGTAGCATGTGGCGCTTTTGTCGGGGCCGAGCGCGCGCCTCGTCCTTCGAGACGACCGCTTCGCCGTCTCCTCAGGATGAGGCTAAGCGACATCATGCCCGCAGAGGCTGCTGCCGCGCACGCGATCCTCATCCTGAGGAGTCCGCCTCAAGCGGGCGTCTCGAAGGATGGCCGCAACTCACTACATGTGATGATCGTTAGGGTCCTTGCGGACGTCGCCGACATAGAGAATGACGGTTTCCTTGCCGGAGTTCTTCCACCAGTGCGAGGTGCCGAACACTTCGGGGCGGATGTCGCCGGCTTTATGCACGATCGGATCGACGCAGTTGGAGGCGTATTCGACGATCTCGCCCTGCTGCACGAAGATCAGGGCCGGGCGGTCGTCATGGCTGTGCCAGGGCACGATGCCGCCGGGCGCGATGGTCAGCTTGCGGAAGCGCAGTTCGCGGCCCTCGATGCGCGCCGGCTGCTTGCCGAGATCGATCGCGCCGAGCGTGACGTCGGTGACGCCGATCGGCTTGTGGTCGACCATTTGCTGT
This sequence comes from Bradyrhizobium sp. CCGE-LA001, assembly GCF_000296215.2. Lineage (NCBI taxonomy): Bacteria > Pseudomonadati > Pseudomonadota > Alphaproteobacteria > Hyphomicrobiales > Nitrobacteraceae > Bradyrhizobium > Bradyrhizobium sp. CCGE-LA001. The sequence goes on from NZ_CP013949.1 coordinate 2,647,678, forward strand.
GCGTTCGACCTGATCTTGTCGGCGGGGCATTCGCCGGCGACGCCCGGTTGCGCCGACAGAGTCAATGCGCCGAGGATCGCAAGACCCGGCCAGATCGCGCGAGATGATGTGCGATGCTTGAGCATGGAAGTCTCCTGTGTTGGCCGCGACCGCGATAGTCGCCGGCTGTGGCAGAAGTGTCTTCGACGCGTTGCCCATGCTGAAATGCCCTTTCGCTCTCGGTGCGATAGCGTAGTGCTATGCCGATAGGCGGCGGCTATCGAACCGATGATGGATCGGCATTTTCGCTCGCGCGACTTCCGCCGTTCGATGGCAGGACGCCCGATTGGCGGGCGCTCACGTCAATCCGGAGGAGCATCCCATGACGACATTGTCCAAGACCCTGATTGCCACTGCCGCGTTCGCTATCACGGCCACCTCGGCCTTCTCGCAAGCCACCTGGGATTTCAAGGCCCGCATGGCCTATGTCTATAGCGGGCCCGGCAAGATGTCGGCGATGGCCCCGGCCGAGAAGAACCACGACGCCATGATGAAGAACGCCAAGAAGGTGCCCGACAACACCGTCTTCTTCATGGACAAGGGCACGCTGTACTCCACCTCGGGGCGGCTCGATCCGACCGGCAATTTCTACGTGAACTGAACCAGCCTTCGCGCAGCGGCCGCCCTTGCGGGCGGCCGGACCGCGAAACTAGTATCCGTCCTCTGAACGCCGGAGCAGAAGATGACGAACCTCGCCCCAGCCGATGCCGAACAGCTCAGGCTTGCCTTCCAGCGCTGCCGCGACATGGACGGTACGCTGAACGAACAGCTCCGCGCCTATGCCGACGCCAGCCGCGAGGTCTTCCCCGCCTATGGCGAGGCGGTCGATCGTCTGGTCGCGCGCTTGAACGGCAACGGCGGCGGTGAGACGGCGCCGCGCCCGGGCGATGCAATGCCTCCGTTCATGCTGCCCGACGAGAGCGGGCGCCTTGTCGCGCTTACTTCGCTGCTGGAAAGCGGGCCGGTCGCGGTGATGTTCTTCCGCGGTCATTGGTGCCCCTATTGCCGGCTCAACGTCCGCGCGGTGGTGCAGGCTTTCGGCCGCATCAAGGGGATGGGGGCTCAGGTCGTCGCGATCATGCCGGAGACGCAGGAATATACGCGCCAGCTTAAATCGGACGCCGCTGTGCCATTTCCGGTCCTGACGGATCTCGACAATGGTTATGCGCTCTCGCTCAATCTCGCGATCTGGCTCGGTGCCGAGATTCAAGACCTGTTGTCCTATCAGGACATGGCGAGATTCCACGGCAACGACGGCTGGATGCTGCCGATCCCAGCGGTGTTCGTGGTCGGACGTGACGGCGTCGTGCAGGCCCGCTTCGTCGACCCCGATTTCCGCAAGCGCATGGAGATCGACGATCTGCTGGCGGCGCTGGAAGACGCGAGCAGGGAGAATTGAGCTGCGCGTAGTGTTTTGCCCTCTCCTCTTGTGGGAGAGGGTGGCTCGCCGCGTAGCGGCGAGACGGGTGAGGGGTTCTCTCCGCCGGTAAATCTTTGCGTCGTGTGCGCGGCACCATACCCCTCATCCGGCGCTTCGCGCCACCTTCTCCCACAGGGGGAGAAGGAAGAACTGCAGCAATCATTCTGCAATACTACCGCGCAATTTCTCGCCAGTCCGCGCCGCGCAACATGCGCATCACGGCGTTGCCTACGGCGGTGCGTTGCCTGCCGGCTACTCCGTAGAGGTTGACGGTGCGGCGGGCGTCCAGGCCCGGGACGGCGGCGCGGGTCAGCCGCTCCGGCACGGGCGAGGTGTGCGGCACCATGGCAATGCCCATGTCCGCTTCGACGAGCTCGATCAGGTCGCGCTCGTTCGAAACCTCATGCCCATGTTCGATATCGATGCCGTGCTCGCGCAAGCTCGCAGAGATCCGGCCGGAATGTTCGCAGAACGTCCGGCTGAGAAGCTGCTCCGATCGCAAATCGTCCAGCTCGACCGAGCTGCGGCCGGCCAGGCGATGCCCGTCGCCGACGACCAGCTCGAAACTCTCGGTGAAGAGCGGCCAGACGTCGAGCCGTTCCCAGGCCTCATCGATCTCTGCGGCGATCCCGAGCTCGGCCTCGCCTTTCTTGAGGAATTCGGCGACCTCACGGCTGGTGCCGCGCAGGAAACGGAATTCGAGCCGGTTGAACTGCCGCTTGATCTGGTAGAGATGCGAGAGCAGCAACGCAAGATCGATGGAATGGGTCAGCGCGATGCGCAGCGCGCCGATCTCGCCGCTCTTGAACGAGGAGGCAAGCGAGCGCGCGCCGGCAGCGGCGTCATAGCACTGCTTCAGAAGCGGATGCATGCGCTGGCCTAGCTCGGTCAGTTGCGCAGCAGGCCGCTCGCGACGAAACAGGTCGCCGCCGAATTCGGCCTCGAGCTGCTTGATCGCGCGCGTTAGCGAGGGCTGCGTGACGTTGCATTCCTCGGCGGCGCGCGTGAAGTTCAAGAGCTGCGCGACCGCGAGGAAATAGCGGACCTGATGCATTTCCATGGATCGGCTCCCCAGCAGGATCGACCGGAATCTAGCCGATCGCGGCGGGGAATGACATCCCGGCGGCGATAGCGCCCGCGTATGGTTTTGGAAGGCAGGCGGCATTTCCAAAGAGCGGACGACTGCCGAGAATGGCAGGACGTGGTAATAGTCATACGCCGGCGATTGATAACCTTAGCTCGACAGGAGCGTGACATGAATGGCATGCAGAAGAGCGCGCAGCGGACGGGGATGGACCTGCCGGGCCAGGTTGTTCTCGTGCTTCAAGGCGGCGGTGCGCTCGGCTCTTATCAGGCTGGCGTCTACCAGGCGCTGCACGAGGCCGGCATCGAGCCGGACTGGATCATCGGCACGTCGATCGGCGCCATCAATGCGAGCCTGATTGCCGGCAACGCGCCCGAACACCGGCTGGCGCGCTTGAGGGAATTTTGGAAGCGGATGGAGCAGCAGCCAGTCTGGGACTGGCGCAGCGCGTTTCCAGGTTTCAACGAAAAGCTGGCCTATTGGTCGACCGTGACCCACGGTATTCCGGGCTTCTTCCGGCCCAATCCGCTGGCGCATGCGGGGGATTCCTATCCGCTCGGCGCCGATCATGCCGGCTATTATTCGACAGCGCCGCTGGAGAGGACGCTGAGCGAGCTGGTCGATTTCGATCTGGTCAATCGCTGCGCGCCGCGCCTGACGGTTGGTGCGGCTCATGTCGGCACCAGCGAAATGCGCTATTTCGATAGCCGAGACGACGACATTACGGTGAAGCACGTCATGGCTTCGGGTGCACTACCGCCGGCCTTCCCGGCCGTGCGCATCGACGGCGAGCTCTATTGGGACGGCGGCATTCTGTCGAATACGCCGACTGAAGCCGTGTTCGACGACAATCCACGCAGGAATTCCCTGATCTTCTCGGTGCATCTGTGGAATCCCGTCGGGCCTGAGCCGACGACGATGGCGGAGGTGCTGAACCGGCACAAGGACGTGCAATATTCCAGCCGCATCGCCAGCCAGATCGTGCGACAGCAGCAGGCCCATCGCTTGCGCCATGTTATCAACGAGCTCGCGGCTCGGCTTCCCGAGAGCGAGCGCAACGATCCCGCGGTGATGGAGCTGATGAGCTACGGCTGTCCGACCCGCATGCATGTGGTGCGGCTGCTGACACCGCAGCTCGAGCGCGAGACCCATACCAAGGACATCGACTTCAGTCCGTCAGGCATCACGCGGCGATGGCACGCCGGCTATGCCCATACGAAGTCGGTGCTGGCGCGCAAGCCCTGGATCGGCGAATTCGATCCGCTCGCCGGCGTCGTGTTGCACGAGCATATGGACGAGATGCCGATAGCAGCGGAGTAAGGCCGCAGGCCACCGTTCGCTTCATCGAATTGCCATAGGCATTGCGAATCGTTGCTGGTCCGCAGTGAAAGGCCCTGCAAATGGTGTCCGTGAACGATCTTGAATCCGCTCTCGACCATGTCCGTGCGGATGCGGCGGGACCGGTCGCCGGGGTGTTCGGCCCGGCCTCGATAACCTGGCAAATCGACCGCGAGGCCGTGATCTTCCTCGGCGCCGGCCGTGCGCTGCTGCTGCAGCTGGCGCATCCCTGGGTCGCCGCCGCCATCGCCGAGCATTCGAAAACCCTTGCCGATCCGATCGGACGCTTCCACCGCACCTTTGACATCGTCTTTCCCATGGTGTTCGGCTCGCTGGACCGGGCGCTGCTGTCGTCCCGGCAATTGCACCGGCGTCACGGCATGATCGTCGGGGCGATGCCCGAGACTGTCGGCCCGTTCGCGGCGGGCTCGCGCTATTGTGCCAACGACATCCCATCGCTGCGCTGGGTTCATGCGACGCTTGTCGAGACGGCGCTGATGGCGCATGATCTCATTGTGCCGCCGCTTTCGAGCGCGGAGCGCGAGCGCTACTGGACCGAGAGCCGGCTGTACGGCGCCCTGTTCGGACTGACCGGGACCGATCTGCCCGCGGACTGGGCTGGCTTCGCAGCTTACAACGCGGCGATGGCGCAGTCGGAGACGCTGACCGTCAGCGCGGCGGCGCGCGAGATCGCCGCGCAAATCTTCAGCGGCGCGCGCCCGTGGCTGCGTCCGCCGCGATGGTATCGCGCGCTCACGGCAAGGATGTTGCCTGAGCGGTTACGTACCGGCTTCGGGTTCGAGCTCGATGAGCGGGACGAGAGGGCGGCGGACAACGCGCTGGCATGGATAAGGCGCGTCTATCCGAAATTGCCGGACCGCTTGCGCTATGTCGGCCCCTATCAGGAAGCGCAGGCGCGGCTGCGCGGTGAACCACAGCCCGACTGGATGGTCCGCAGCCTCAATCGGCTCTGGATCGGACGGCCGCAGATGGATGCGCGCGGGAAGGGATGAGGTCCAAATCTTGTGTCCCGGACAAGCCGCAACGCGTGCGCGTTGCGGCGCAGAGCCGGGACCCAGCGAACTCCAACGCGCCATGGGCCCCGGCTCTGCAGCGCATCACGTCGCAAGGGCGACGCGCTGCGCTGCGTCCGGGGCACGAGCGGGGAGTGAGCCGCACTCGTCCAACACCGTCATTGTTCGCAGCGACTTGTCCGCCGAAGCCTTGGCGAAGGCGGAAGCAATCCAGACTGTCACCGCGGAGGCACTCTGGATTGCTTCGTCGCAAGAGCTCCTCGCAATGACGGCGGCTGAGCGACGGGATTCGCAATGGCGGAGAAAACGCCTCCGCCTCACACCGCTGCCAGCTTCCGGTACAGCGCGCCGTAGCTGCCGGCCGAGATGCTCCAGGAGAACGATCGTCCCATGGCGCTGCGGCGCATGGTGTCGAGCTGGTCCTGGGCCATGAACGCTTCGAAGGCGCGGCGGACGCCGCCGAGGAAGGATTCGCGCGAGGGCCTCGAGAACAGGAAGCCGGTCTCGCCGTCGCTGATGGTTTCGGCAAGGCCGCCGGTCTGGTGTCCGATCGGCAGCGAGCCGAAGCGCTGGGCGTACATCTGGCTGAGGCCGCACGGCTCGAAGCGTGAGGGCATCAGAGTAAAATCGCTGCCGGCGAAGATGCGGCGCGCCTGGGCATCGTTGAAGCCGATCACGACGCCGATGGCGTCCGGGCGGCGGCGATGCGCGTCGATCAGGGCCTGCTCGAGCGCCGGCTCGCCCGAGCCGGTGACCACGATCTGCCCGCCGGCATCGACGATCTCGTCGGCGGCCGACAGCACGAGGTCGATGCCCTTCTGGTGCACCAGGCGGGCGACGATGCCGAACATCGGGCCGCGCGACACCGCGAGCCCGAACTGCTTGCGAACGTAATCCGCATTGGCCTTCTTGCCGACCCAGTCGCCGGCGCCGAACTGCTGGGCGAGTTGGGCGCAGGAGCGCGGGTCCCAGCTCTCGTCGATGCCGTTGAGGATGCCGGTGAGCTCGGCGGCGTCGGAGCGGACGCGAAGCAGGCCTTCGAGACCGCAGCCGAATTCCTGCGTCGTGATCTCCCGCGCATAGGTGCCGCTGACGGTGGTGAGATGCGATGCGTAGACCAGCCCGGCCTTGAGAAAGGAGACCTGGTCGTAGAATTCGACGCCGTCGATGTGGAAGGAGCTCTCCGGTGCGCCGATCCGCCGCAGCGAGTCCTTCGGGAAGAGGCCCTGATAGGCGAGGTTGTGGATGGTCAGGATCGACGGCAGCTTGGCGCCGCGCCAAGCGAGATAGGCCGGCACGAGCGAGGCCTGCCAGTCATTGGCATGGATCAGGTCTGCTGCCCAATTCTTGTCCAGCTTGCCCATGGCCAGTTCAGCGGCTGCCGAGGCAAAGCGCGCGAAGCGGATGTCGTTGTCGGGCCAGTCGCGCCCGGACTCGTCGCCATAGGGATTGCCGGGCCGGTCATAGAGTTGTGAGCACAACAGCACGTAGACCGGCAGGCCGTCCTTGGTCGCGGCCCGTCCGAGCGAGCAGGCCGGCATCTCCGCGAAGGCGGGGCAGCGGCCAACGATCTGAATATGCGTGAGTTGCTCGATGATGTCGCGATAGCCCGGCAGCATGATCCGGATATCGGCAAAGGAGCGAAGGGCGCGGGGCAGGGCAGCGGAAACGGCTCCGAGTCCGCCCACACGGACGAAGTCGTCCATCTCTGTCGTGACGAACAAGACCCTCAAGAACAGCTGCCCTCTGTCGATCCCGTTTGCTGCTATGCAAGAACGGGTCCAGTTGCCCTGGAATTATCCAAGCCCGCCCACGCGGCACGTCTGTTCGGTAAACACTTTCCTACTCAGTCGCCGCCCTCTAGGGTCGCCGCATCAACAACAGAGAACTTCGACAGTTCCTAAGAGCCCCAAGGACGCAGGCAGGAATGCAGCTAGCAGATAAGCATGAGGGGACGACGACAAAAGCCTTCGCAGGCCTGCGGGTCCTGGATTTTTCGACCACGATCGCCGGTCCCCATTGCACGCGCATGCTCACCGACATGGGCGCCGAGGTCATCAAGATCGAGACCGACAGCGGCGAGACGATGCGGACCAGGCCTCCGCTGCGCCAGGGGTGCAGCACCGCCTTCGGCCAGCTCAATGTCGGCAAGAAGAGCCTGGTGCTCGACCTCAAATCCGAGGGCGGCACGGAGACGGTGCGCCGGCTGGCGGCGACCGCCGACATCCTGGTCGAGAACTTTCGTCCCGGCGTGATGCGTCGGCTTGGGCTGGACTATGACAGCGTGCGTCAGGTCAATCCGAAGCTGATCTACTGTTCGATCTCGGGCTACGGCCAGACCGGCCCCTCAGCCGAGCTGCCGGCCTATGCGCCGGTGATCCACGCCGCCTCCGGCTACGACATGGCGCATCTCGCCTACCAGCCCGGCCGCAACCGCCCCGATTATTGCGGCATCTATCATGCCGACGTCGTCACCGGCACCTATGGCTTTGGCGCGATCGCGTCTGCGCTCTATCAGCGCACCGTAACGGGCCTTGGCCAGCACATCGACGTCTCCATGCTGGAGACGATGTTGTCGCTGACGTTGACCGAGTTGCAGACCTCGCAATTCGCGGTGAAGCCGACCGCGCGCCCGATGTTCGGGCCGACGGAAACGGCAAACGGCTACGTCATGATCACCGTCGCCAGCGAGAAGTCGTTTCAGGCCCTGATGGGGGTGATCGGCCGTCCCGCATGGATATCAGATCCGCGCTTCTCGACCTACGCCGCGCGCCGCGAGAACTGGGTCGAGATGATGGACGGCGTCGAAGCCTGGTCACGGCAGCTCACGACCGACGCATGCCTTGCCGCGCTCGGCGCGGCCGGCGTCCCCGCCGCCGCCTATCGCACCGTGTCGGAAGCGATGGCCGATCCGCAGCTCGCACATCGACAGGCGTTCTCATCCGTACAGGACGAAGGCGGCTCGTTCCAGGTGCTCAATGTGCCGTTCCGGATGTCGGGAGCCGATACCGCGCCCGCCAGGAGGATGGCCGTGCTCGGCGAGCATACGGATGCGCTGCGCGAGGAGATCGGCCTCGCAAGGGATGCGCCAGTTTCGCCAGGCAAAACAGCCGCGACAAATTGAGTCACATTGCGCCGCACATGCGGCGTTCGAGCCCGCAGCCGTTCCTCTTGCCGTCGCGTGCATTTGTCGTCAAGCTCGCTTCCCAGTCATTCAACGATCCGAAACATCGGACGAGGGATCCCGGGAGGAACCATGACGAAGGCAGCTGCGGTGGCACGCAAGTGCGTGCCGATTTTCCTTGTTGCGGCATTCGCGCTTGTCGCGCCGACGGCGCAGGCGCAGAAATCGGGCGGCAGCATCACCGTCGGACAGGAGCTGGAGATCGCAGGCTTCGATCCGCTCAAGGTCGGCGTCTACGACACCTCGACCTTCACCGCCGCCGCCGCGATCTTCGACACGCTGACCACGCTGAACGAGAAGGGTGAGGCAGCGCCGAAACTAGCGGTGTCCTGGACGCACTCCGACGACTACATGAGCTGGACCTTCAAGCTGCGCCAGGGAGTGAAATTTCACGACGGCACGCCATTCAACGCGCAGGCCTTCAAGGAGAACTTCGACCGGCAGAAGAATCCCGCCAACAAGTGCCGCTGCGCCTTCTACATCACCAACGTCAAGGAGGTGCTGGCGCCGGACGACTACACGCTCGTCTACAATCTCACCGATCCCTCCGTGAACCTGCCTGCGGTGATCACCATCCAGAGCTCCAATAACGTCATTCAGTCGCCGACGGCCTGGAAGACCAAGGGTGACGACTACAACCGCAATCCCGTTGGCACCGGGCCCTACATCCTGAAATCCTGGACCGCCGGCGACCGCATGGTGCTGGAGAAGAACCCTGATTATTGGGACAAGGGCCGCCCCTATCTTGATCGCATCGTCCTGAAGCCGCTGCCCGATGCGCAGTCGCGCTTTGCTTCGCTGCAATCGGGCGAGGCGGACATCATCTGGGACGACGAGAACGACGCCGACAATATCATGAAGGCGCAGAAGGACCCCAAGCTCACCGTTCACACCTACAAGGGCTCGGGCGCGCAGGTCTATGCCTTCAACACCAAGACGGCGCCGTTCGATGACGTCCGCGTGCGCCAGGCGCTGGTGATGGCGATCGACCGTCCGAAGATGTCGCAGGCGATCAGCAACGGCCTGAGCCGGCCCGCCAGCAATCCCTACGGCGACGGTTCCTGGGTCAAGTGCAAGGACGACGGCGCGCTGCCGTACGACGTGGAAAAGGCCAAGGCGCTGATCAAGGACTACGGCAAGCCGGTCGAGTTCAAGATGCTGGTAACGGCGACGCCGCGCGGCCGCATGGTCGGTCAGGTGCTCCAGCAGTTCTGGAAGCGCGCCGGTGCCAATATGGAGATCGAGCAGGTCGACCAGGCCACTATTCCATCGCGCGCCTTCACCCGCCAATTCCAGCTGACGCCGTGGCGCATCGTCGATCTCGCCGATCCCGATCCGCAGATGTACGCCAATTTCCGCAGCGGCAGCCCGCTCGCGCTGTCCAACTTCAGCGATCCGGAGCTCGACCGGCTGCTCGACCACGCCCGCGTCACGGCCGATCTCGGCCAGCGCACCGAGGATTATTGCGCGATCAGCCGCCTGATCAACAAGGAGGCGATCTGGTTCTGGACCTTCCAGAACACCTATTACGCGCTGTCGAGTGCCAAGCTGAAAGGCTTTCCGAAGATCTACAACGGCGTGATCGACGTCTCGACCACCTGGCTGGAATGACCGCGCGATGCTGAACTTCGTCGTTCGGCGGCTGCTCGCCATGCTGCCGGTTCTGCTCGCCGTGTCGCTGCTGACCTTCCTGATCGCGTCGCTGCTGCCGGGCGATCTTGCGCTCGTCATTCTCGGCGATCAGGCGACGCCGGAGAATGTCGCGGCGCTGCGCCGTGACATGGGGCTCGATCAGCCGCTGTGGTGGCGCTATCTCAGCTGGCTCGGCCATGTCTTGCAGGGCGATCTCGGCCGTTCCTTCCGCACCGGCCAGACGGTGCTCCAGGCGGTGGCCGAGCGCATCCCGGTCTCGCTGCAGTTGATGCTGATGGCCGAGTTCATCGGGCTCCTGATCGGCGTGCCGCTTGCGATTGCCTGCGCCGCGCGTGCCGGCGGCGCGTTCGACCGCTTCATGACCGGCGGCGCTTTCGCCATGCTGTCGATGCCGTCTTTTCTGACTGCGATCCTGCTGATCTATCTGTTCGCGGTCGAGCTGCGCTGGCTGCCGGCGACGGGCTACGTGCCGTTCAGCGAGGCGCCGCTGGCAAACCTGCGCTTCTTCGTGCTGCCGGCGCTGACGCTGGCGCTGGCGGAATGGCCGGGGATCATGCGGGTGCTGCGCTCCGACATGATCGCAACCTTGCAGGAGGATTACATCGCGCTCGCCAAGGCCAAGGGTCTCACGCCCGCGCGCATCCTGTTCGTGCACGCGCTCAAACCCTCGTCGCTGACGCTGGTGACGGTGACGGGAATCAATATCGGCCGCCTGCTCGGCGGCACGCTGATCGTGGAATCGATTTTTGCGCTGCCCGGTATCGGCCGGCTGCTGGTCGGCGCGATCTACACCCGCGACCTCGTCATCCTCCAGGGCGTGGTGCTGCTGGTCGCCTGCGGCTTCGTCATCGTGAACTTCATCGTCGACATGCTCTACGCCGTGCTCGACCCCAGGATCCGCCATGGCCACGCTTGAGCTGTCACTTCAAGACGAGGCCGTGTCGGCGCCCGTTCGCCGGCGCAAGCTCGGCGTCCTGTTCTGGCTCGCGAGTTGTTGGCTTGCGATCATTCTCGCACTTGCGATCCTCGCGCCGGTGCTGCCGCTGCAGAACCCTGTCGACATGGACATGCTGGAGCGCCGTGCCGCGTTCTCTAGAGAGCATTGGCTCGGCACCGACGGGCTCGGGCGCGACGAGCTGGCCCGGCTGATCTTCGGCGCGCGCGTCTCGCTGACGGTCGGGCTGATCGCGCCGATGATCAGTCTCGTTTTCGGCGGCGCCCTCGGCCTCTTTGCCGGCTATTTCCGCGGCCGGTTCGAGACGCTGGTGGTCGGCAGCATGGACGTGCTGCTGGCCTTTCCGCCGCTCATCTTCGCGCTCGCCGTGACGGCCTATCTCGGCCAATCCGTTCCCAATCTCACCATGATCCTCGGCGTGCTAGGGATTCCCGCCTTCATGCGCGTGGCACGCGCGGCGACGCTGACGCTGGCGCGGCGCGAATTCGTGATCGCCGCGGAGGCGTTGGGCGCCAGCCATGCCCGCATCATCCTGCGCGAGCTGCTGCCGAACGTGATCCTGCCGCTGCTCGCCTTCTTCCTGCTCGGCGTCGCCGTCACCATCGTGGTCGAGGGTGCGCTGTCGTTTCTCGGCCTTGGCGTGCCGCCGCCGATGGCGAGCTGGGGCAGCATGATCGGTGAGGGACGCGAGAGTCTCGACGTGGCGCCGCGGCTCGCCTTCCTGCCGGCAACGGGGCTGTTCCTGACCGTGCTGGCCTTCAACCTCGTCGGTGATACTTTGCGGGCGCTGACCGACCCGCGTCAGGGGGCGCTGTGAGCGGCCCGCTGCTGATCATCGAGGACGTCGCGGTCGAGCTGCCGACGCCACGCGGAAACCTGCGCGCCGTCGATCATGTCGATCTCGCGCTTAACGCCGGCCGCACGCTCGGCATCGTCGGCGAATCCGGCTGCGGCAAGACCATGCTGTCGCGCGCGGTGCTTCAGCTGCTGCCGAAGAAGGCAAAACTCACCGGACGCGTGATGTTCGACGGCGAGGATCTGGTGCGGCTCGATCCAGAACGCTTGCGCCGTCTGCGCGGGCGCGATCTCGCCGTCGTGTTCCAGGATCCCATGACCTCGCTCAACCCGGTGCTGACCATCGGCACCCAGTTGATGGAGACGATCCAGGAGCATCTCGAGCTGGATGCGCCGGCGGCGAAGAAGCGCAGCATCGAGCTGCTCGCCGCCGTCGGCATTCCGGCGCCGGAGCAGCGGCTCGCGCAATATCCGCATCAATGCTCCGGCGGCATGCGCCAGCGCATTGCGATCGCAATTGCGCTGTCCTGCGAGCCGAAGCTCTTGATCGCGGATGAGCCGACGACGGCGCTCGACGTCACCATCCAGGCGCAGATCCTCGATCTGCTGGCCCGTGAGCAGCGCCGCCGGCACATGGCAATGATCATCATTACACATGATCTCGGAGTCGTCGCCGGCCGCGCCGACGAGGTCGCGGTGATGTATGCGGGCAGGGTGGTGGAGCGTGCGCCGACATCTGCACTCTTCAAGCGCATGCACATGCCCTACACCGAGGCGCTGCTGGCGGCGATTCCGAAGCTGGAGGCCGCACCGCATACGCCCCTGCCTGCGATCTCCGGCCGCCCGCCCGATCCGACGCGGCCGCTGAAGGGCTGCTCCTTTGCGCCGCGCTGCCGCTATGCCGCGGGGCGCTGCCATGAGGCCAAGCCCGAGCTGAAGGGCGCCGAGATGGCCGGTCATCTCTATGCCTGCTTCCATCCGATCCGGATGGCCGAGGGGATCGGCGCATGATGCAACTTGCCGTGCGCCCCGCGCCGCTGCTCAACGTCGACAATCTCGTGGTCGAATATGGCCTCGGCAACAAGACGGTGCATGCCGTCTCAGGCGTCAGCCTCGAGGTCGCGCGCGGCGAGACGCTGGGGCTGGTCGGCGAATCCGGCTGCGGCAAGTCGACGCTGGGGCGCGCGGTGCTGCAATTGCGCCGCGCCAAATCCGGCCAGGTGATGTTTGACGGCGAGGATCTGACCGCAATGCAGGGCGAGGCGCTGCGCAAGATGCGTCGCCGCGTGCAGCTGATCTTCCAGGATCCGATCGCCTCGCTCAATCCGCGCCGGCGCATCGGCGACATCGTGGCAGAGCCGTTGATTATCGCCGGCGTCAAGGATGCCGCCGAGCGCAAAAGACGCGTTCACGAGGTGCTCTCCGCGGTCGGGCTCGATCCTGATCTCGTGGCGGGCCGCCTGCCGCATGAATTCTCCGGCGGCCAGTGCCAGCGCATCTGCATCGCGCGCGCGCTGGTGCTCAATCCCGAGTTCATCGTCTGCGACGAGCCGGTGTCGGCGCTCGACGTCTCCATCCGGGCGCAGATCCTCAATCTGCTGGAAGAGATGAAGGCGCGCTTCGGTCTGACGCTGCTGTTCATCGCGCATGATCTCGCAGTCGTGAAAGCCGTCAGCGACCGTGTCGCGGTGATGTATCTCGGCCGGCTCTGCGAGGTCGGGCCCTCGGAGCAGTTGTTCGCAAAGCCTGCACATCCCTATACCGGGCTGCTGTTGCAGGCGATCCCGGTGCCCGATCCGGACGTGCGTCCCGCCGAGAGTGTGGCGGCCGGCGAGCCGCCATCGCCGATTGCGCCGCCGTCCGGCTGCCGCTTCCGCACCCGCTGCCCGCGCGCCGATCAGCAATGCAGCGCGGAGATACCGGAGTTGCGCGAGGTCGCGCCCGGCCAGTTCGCCGCTTGCCACCATCCGCTGGCCTGAACTAAGACCGGTTTGTCTCGCCTTGCCGGCCATGGCATGGTGACGCGACAACGAGAAGCATGCGGGAGGACGCCGATGAAGAGTTTCAAGGTTGCCGATTTCAAGGCGCCGCTGCAGGAGGTCGACGAGGCGACGCCGCAGCCGTCGGGCACGCAGGTGCTGATCAAGGTCAAGGCCGCCGGCGTCTGCCACAGCGACCTCCACATCTGGGAGGGTGGCTACGATCTCGGCCATGGCCGCAAGCCGCTGTCGCTGAAGGATCGCGGCATCAACCTGCCGCTGACCATGGGCCATGAGACCGTCGGTGAGGTTCTCGCTTTCGGTCCCGATGTGAAGCCGACCGATCAGGGCGATCTCAGGCACGGCGATGTCGGCCTCGTCTATCCCTGGATCGGCTGCGGCAAGTGCGCGACATGCCTGGCCGGTGACGAGAACATGTGCCTCACGCCGCGCTCTCTCGGGGTCTATTGCGACGGCGGCTACTCCGATCACATGCTGGTGCCGCATCCGCGCTATCTGCTCAATCTGAAAGGGCTCGACCCGGCGACGACCGCGCCCTATGCCTGCTCGGGCGTCACCACCTACAGCGCGCTGAAAAAGGTGGAGCAGCATTTCGATACGCCGATCGTGATGTTCGGCGCCGGCGGCCTCGGCCTAATGGCGCTGTCGCTGCTGAAGGCGATGGGCGGCAAGGGCGCGATCATGGTCGACATCGACGCCAGGAAGCGCGAAGCGGCGGAGAAGGCCGGCGCGCTCGCGACCGTCGATCCCAAGGCGCCGGATGCACTGGAGCAGCTTGCGAAGAAAGCGGGCGGGCCGATCCGGGCCGTGATCGATCTCGTCGGCAACGCCGCCACGACGCAGCTCGGCTTCGATTGCCTCACCAAGGGCGGCAAGCTCGTGATCGTCGGCCTGTTCGGCGGCGGCGCGACCTGGGCGCTGCCGCTGATTCCGATCAAGGCCATCACGATCCAGGGCAGCTATGTCGGCAATCTGCGCGAGACTCAGGAGCTGCTCGACCTCGTGCGCACGAAGAAGGTGCCACCGATCCCGGTGACGACCGCACCGCTCGCGAAGGCCAACGATGCGCTGGTGCAGTTGCAGCAGGGCGCTGTGGTCGGACGCACGGTGCTGACGCCGTAACGGACGCTCTCTCCTCCGTCATTGCGAGGAGCGAAGCGACGAAGCAATCCAGACTGTCTCTGCGGATGCATTTCTGGATTGCTTCGTCGCAAGAGCTCCTCGCAATGACGAGGCTACACCTTCCTTCACTCAGGAATCCCAATGCCCGCAAACAACGCCTTCCACATTGCCGTGCTTGCCGGTGACGGTATCGGTCCCGAGGTCATGGCGCCGGCCATCGAGGTGCTGCGCAAGGTCGAGCAGAAATCCGGCCTGAGCTTCCGCTTCACCGAGGCGCCGGCCGGCGCCAACAATTATCTCGCCACCGGCAAGTCGATGCCTGACTCGACCATCAAGCTGTGCGAGGAGGCGGACGCGATCCTGCTCGGGGCCTGCGGGTTGCCGTCGGTACGCTACCCCGACAACACCGAGATCGCGCCGCAGATCGAGCTGCGCTTCATCTTCGATCTCTACGCCGGCGTGCGTCCGGCGCGGCTCATTCCGGGCGTGCCGAGTCCGATCGTCGGCGCGGACACGCGCGGCATCGATCTCGTCGTGATCAGGGAGTCGACCGAAGGCTTGTTCGCCTCGATGGGCAAGGGCATCGTCACCCATGAGGATGCGCGCGAGACCATGGTGATCACGCGCAGGACCTCCGAGCGCCTGTTCGAGTTCTCGTTCCGCCTCGCCGAACGGCGCAAGGCGCGCGGCAAGCCCGGTGCGCTCACCTGCGTCGATAAGGCGAACGTGTTCAAGGCGTTTGCCTTCTTCCGCGGTATCTTCGACGAGATCGAGAAGAAGCATCCCAATGTGAAGACCGACCGGCTCTATGTCGATGCCTGCTCGGCGATGCTGGTCAAGCGGCCCTGGGATTTCGACGTGATGGTGATGGAGAACATGTTCGGCGACATCGTCTCCGACATCACCGCGAGCCTGATCGGCGGTCTCGGCATGGCGCCGTCAGCCGACATCGGCGACAAATACGCCGTGTTTCAGCCGTGCCACGGCACCGCGCCCGACATCATGGGGCAGGGCAAGGCCAATCCCACCGGCATGATCCTGTCGGCAGCGATGATGCTGGACTGGCTCGCCGACAAGCACGGCGTCGAGAGTGCGGCGGAAGCCGGCGAGACGATCGAGCGTGCGGTGGACCAGGTCTATGCCGGCGGCATCAAGCCAATGGAGTTCGGCGGCAGCAACGGCACCGCCGACATCACCAAGGCGGTGCTCGCGGCGCTGTAGGCAGAGAAAGCCGGGTCAAAGAAAGAGGGGCCCGCAGGCCCCTTCGTGGTTACCAGCGGCGCCAATGGCGGTGATGGTGATGGCGCCAACCCCACGGGCGCGCACCGTAGAAGCGGGGACCGCCGTAATAGCCGTAGGAGCGGTAATAGTTCGGTCGCCAGAAGCAGCGTCCCCAGGGGTTGCAGACCCAGCGCACCTGATCGACCTCTGCGGCGGGACCACCTGCAATCTTGTCTGCTTGCGGGATGCCGTTCGGCATTGCCGCGAGCGCCGGTCCCGACGCGAGCGCCACACCGCCGATGGCAGCCAGACCAAGAACAGCAAATTTGAGTGTCATCGCAATCTCCCTCGTTGGTGGCGGGAGAACTTTTGACGGATCACCTGGTTGCTACTGCATTGAATTGTCCGAAGAATTTAATCTTCCTGAACGTTGGTTCAGATTCAGCGCCCCTGAAACTTGGGCCTGCGCTTTTCCATGAAGGCCTGCCGGCCCTCGCGAAAATCCTGGGAGTCCATGCAGGCATTGCCGATCGCCTTGATCGCGTCCATGTCGCGCTGGCTCTCGTCCTTCAGAACCTGCGCGATGGTGATCTTGGCCGCCTTGATCGCGAGCGGCGCGTTCTCGGAAATGGTGTGCGCGAGCCCCATGGTCTCGGCCCAGAGATCGTCGACCGGGAAGATGCGCTCGACGAGGCCGATGCGCAGTGCCTCGGCGGAATCGATGCGCATGCCGGTGTACATCAGAAGACGTGCCCAGGACGGGCCGACCAGCGAGACCAGGTGCCGCAAGCCATCATAGCCATAGGCGATGCCGAGCCTGGCGGCGGGAATGCCGAACTGGCTGTCGGGCGAGGCGATGCGGATATCGGCGAGCATCGCGACCTGCATGCCGCCGCCGAGACAAAAGCCCTGGATGCAGGCGATGGTCGGTTTGGGATAGTCGGCGAGCAGCTCGCGCTGGGCAGCGCTGCGCCTGGCATATTCCTCTGAAGCCGCCGCGTTATGGCGAGTCTTCTCGAACTGGCTGATGTCGGCCCCTGACACGAATGCTTTGCCACCTGCGCCACGCAGGATCACGACGCGCACGGTGTCGTCGTCGCGCAGGCTCGTCAGCGCCGCGCCGAACCCCTCCCACATTTCCAGCGACATCGCGTTGCGCTTGCCGGGGTTGTTGAAGGTGATCACGCCGACGCCGCTGGTCGTGTGCGTCAGGATCTTGCCGTCGGCGTAAGCCGTTTCGGCGGTGCTTGATATGTCGGACATCGCGCGCTCGCTGGTTATGGCGAGTGCAATGTGCTGCGCGGGCATCGCGACGGTCAACGGGAACGGGATAGGCGCGCTTGCATCCGCCTGTGCTGCGATTGCATGGGGCGCGCAAGGTTCGGGGACGGTACCAAACGGCGAAGAAAAAGGGGCGGCCATGCCGCCCCAAGACAGTCCGTGCGCAAGCGCGCGGCACAGCATATCCCGCTCGGTCTGGTCCAATCCGGCCGCATCCCCGTGACGCGGCGGATTGAACGTCGGCCGTTGAAGGCCGGACCGTCGATCGATCTCAGCTTTCGTTCGCGGCGATCGATTCCATCAGCGAGACGAGCTGACGCTGCACTGTCTGGTCCTTGATCTTGCTGTAGGCGCGCAGCAGCCGCAGGCTGAAGGCGCTGTCGAGGAAGAGCAGGCTCTCCACTTCGCGCGCCTTGTTGTCGCCGTCATAGAAGAAGGTCACGGGCACATCGAGGGCCGAGGCGATCTGCTGAAGCCGAGCCGCGCCGACGCGATTGACGCCCTTCTCGTATTTCTGGACCTGCTGGAAGCTGACGCCCAGCTTCTCGCCCAGCTCGGCCTGCGAGATCTTCATCTCGACGCGCCGCAACCGGATCCGCTTGCCAAGCTCAATGTCCGGCTTGCCGGCACTGCGCTGCTTCATTCTCTTCGCCGCTGCTTTCATCTTCGTTCTCACCGTTGTTCTTCGGTTGAAAATCCCCCGAAGAGCTGGGTCAGGGGTTCGCCCATATAGGAGTCCTTGAATTCATGCGGATGCACGAACTCTTCCTTAAACCACGGGAAACGAGCTGGATTGAAAGCCTCGATCAGCCAGTCAATCATGTGCCGTACGCGCGGAATCCGTCCGCTACCGGGATGGTAGGATAGCCAGATATCCAGCGGTCGGTTCAGCTCGACCTCCAGTGGAATCAATTTCCCGCCGAGCGCAATGGCGTAGCTCGGGAAGACGCCGATGCCCGCGCCATTTGCGACCGCCCAATAGTTGGCGCTCGAGACGTTGGTCTTCATGACCAGAAGGTCACGCTCCGAAACGCCCGGGAAGAAGCTCTCGAAAGATTCCTTGGCGGCGAGCTGGTCGGCGAATTGCAGCACCAGGCGGTGCTTGATCAATTCGGCCGCCGAACGCGGCGCGCCGTGTTTTGCGATGTATTTCTCGGCGGCCCAGAACATCAGATGCATGCGGCCGAGCCGCACCAGCTTGACGTCGAGCGCCGACGGACGCGACAGATGGATGGCGACGTCGGCCTCGTGGCGGGAGACGTCGGCCGAGCGCATTGCGCAATGCAGGTCGACCAGGATCTTCGGATAAGCCTGCTGAAACTCGACCAGCCGCGGGGCGAGCCAGAACGTCCCAAGTCCCTCGGTCACGGCGACACGGACCTCGCCGGACAGCGCGTTGGCCGTGGAATCGCTGGTGCGCAGCACGTCGAAGGCGGCCGCCTCCATACGCTCGACGGCCGAGACCACCATCGCGCCTTCGTCGGTCAGATGCGTGCCGTGAACGTCGCGGGTAAAGAGGGTGGTGCCGGTCTGGCGCTCGAAATCATCGATCCGGCGGCGGACGGCGTTGATCGATAGCGAAAGGCGTTCGGCCGCCGAGCGGAAACTTCCGCATCGAACGACTTCCAGAAATATGCGGGCCGCGTCCCAATCCGAGAGGCCGCCGAGGTTTGGTTTTGGGCGTTCTTCCAGCGGAACGCCCCTTTCCGCCAAGGAGTGCATACAATTCCCTTCAGGACGCTAAACTGGCAGAATCTGGCGCAAACCACAACCACGGCGGGTTGCGGGATGATGAGTTTTGAACGTCATCCTTACTATCTCGCGAGCGGTATTTGAGTGCTGCCACGGGCTGGGAATCGGGCAAGTTATCGTCCGTTTGAGGGGTATCGCGTGAGTTCCGTTGCAAGCCTCGAGACGGCTGCGGGATTGCTGGCGCTGTCCGGAATGGACGTCCCTGCGCGAGAGTCGTTGACGGCCTTCCGGATGGATCAATCACAACGCGCGAGGCGTCTTGCTTCGGATCGCTCCGACGCTCGCTTGCGGCATCGTGGGACGATGTGCGCGGGAACCGCGGTTTCGCCGCGGAAACACGCGGAAATCATGTTCGGAGGCAAAGCGGCCTCGTGCTATCTTCTGGTCTCCACGGGGGCCGAAGGGGTCGTCACATCAACGTCTCGCAGCCCGAAATAACGGAAAGAACGCCGGTGTCGCATTCAGACGAACATTTGCAGTCGGTGCTGGAAACGCTCGAGGAGTGCCGGAGGGTTCTCATTGCGAGCAACAGCCGCGAATCGGCCGAGCTGCTGTCCATTGTCATCCTCGACGTCAGGATGAAGCTCAAAGGAATTGACGATGCCGATCTCAAGGCATTGTGCGACGAAATGCTGCGGAGCGCTGCGAGCGAACCGTCGTCCCCTTCCAAGCAGGCGCAGGTCCAGCCCCGGCGTCCGCTGCTCCGCGTGGTGAAGTAGCCGCGCCGCCGAATCTCGCTGTTTGGCGAGATTTGTGCGCGTCCCGATGCCGTATCTGTGATCACGGATGGCATCGGGAGGAGCCCTGGTTTTGCGCCCCTCTGTTGCGCATTCTCCGGCATCGGCTACACCAGAGCCGGTTCGGCTCAGGGCGCGCGCTTCCGTCGCGTCGTGCCGGGCCTGAGATGGCTCCGATTGCATCATGCAAAATGTTTCGATCCCGGCGGCGCTGATTGCCGGCCTCGTCAGCTTCCTCTCGCCTTGCGTCCTGCCTCTGGTCCCGCCTTATCTGATCTACCTCACGGGCGCCACGATCGAGCATGTCGAGAGCGACAAGCCGGCTGCGGCATCCAAGCGCGCGATCCTGATGTCGGCGCTCCTGTTCGTGCTCGGCTTCTCCACGGTGTTCGTGGCGCTCGGCGCCAGTGCTTCGCTGATCGGCGGGCTGATCCGCGCCTGGTCGGGCGAACTGTCGATCCTCGCCGGCATCGTCATCATCATCATCATGGGCCTGCACTTCCTCGGCCTGACACGGATCGGTCTGTTGATGCGCGAGGGCCGGCTGCCGATTCCGAAACCCGTCGGGCTGTGGGGCGCCTACATCATGGGGCTCGCTTTCGCCTTCGGCTGGACACCCTGCATCGGCCCGATCCTCGCGGCGATCCTCTCGATCGCCGCGGCGGAGGCGACGGTGACCAAGGGCGCGGGCCTGCTCGCCGTCTATTCCGCCGGGCTCGGTATTCCCTTCCTGCTCGCCGCCCTGATGATCGAGCAGTTCTCCGCGCTGTTCGCGCGGATGAAGGGCCAGCTCGTCAATGTCGAGCGTGCCATGGGCGTGTTGATGGTGATCGCCGGCATCGGCTTCCTCACCGGCGCAGTCTCGAATGTGAGCATCTGGCTGCTGGAGACGTTCCCGGCGTTGCAAACGATCGGGTAGGGTGGAACCGTGTTTTCACGGGTGGAAAACCGGATCTTGAGGACCACTGCGCGAGCCGGGACATGCTCTCCTGCAGTCGAGAGATATCAAACCTTTCCGGTCCCGAGGCGTTGCAGCAGGGACAACTGCATGATGGAGATCGCGTGAACAAGACACTGGTTTTAGAGCCGTTGCCCAACAACGCCGCTTTGGTTGCTTGGCAGTTCGTCGGACAGCCGTTTCAGGAGTGGCCGAGTTGGGTTCAATCGACCTGCTCGCTGCAGAAGGATGCTGAGGGAAAATTCGAGCTCCGCCACGCGCGGCGCAGCGGCACTCAGATCGTTTATCTTGGCGAGTGGCTGGTGAGAGATCTGGACGGCGGCGTTGACTTCTATACGGACGCCGAGATCTGGGCGCAGTTCACTGCAAGACGCTGAGCGCGATGGCGCGTTGATCGCGCCTTAGTCTTTTTGGTTTGAGCTCCAGCCGATCAAAAGCCTGTGTCGTTGGTGGGGCAAAACGCCTCGCTGCAGAAGCTCTCTGCAGAATGCAATCTATGGTAATATTTCATCGTACTGCACCCTGAGGGGCAATTTTCAAAGACCTATACTGAAACGAGCATTTTGGAACAATCGACACCTTCGTCGCCCCTCTCCCTTTCAGCATTTCAAGCAGGAGCAAGCGATGGGAACCGACGTAAACGTTCAGCCCGGCCACGGCAAAGCCGGACGTCAACCGACGCGGCAATTTCTGGATACGCTGACCGGACACGATGATCCCGGCATGTTCGGTCGGATGTTTCCGGCACTCGAGCCTCTGGCCGTCGACGACGGTCCGCTGCATGAGCTCGCCGATGCGATGAAGGATTCCGCTCCTGGCGACGCTGCGGGAAACAATGTCAACGTGCCCGCCGGCTTCACCTATCTCGGACAATTCGTCGATCATGACATCACGCTGGACCTGACCTCCTTTGGCGACAAGGAGGCCGATCCCATGGCTGTGCAGAATTTCCGCACGCCGGCGCTCGACCTCGACAGCGTGTATGGTCTCGGTCCCGACGGAAGCCGCCACCTGTACGCGCGCAATTCTGCCACCGACAGCGGCAGGACTCCGGGACCCAAGCTCCTGATCGGCAAGACCGTCAACGTCCCGCTTGGAAACGTCACCGGAAATCATCGAAACGATCTTCCGCGCAGCCCCGAAGGGTTCGCGCTGATCGGCGACCATCGCAACGACGAGAACCTCGTCGTCGCGCAAACCCATCTTGCTATGCTGAAGTTTCACAACAAGGTTTGCGATCAGCTCGCGGCGGCTGGTAAGCCGCCCGGTGAAATCTTCGAGGAAGCGCGCCGGATCGTAACCTGGCATTACCAGTGGATGGTCTTGCACGACTTCGTGGAGCGGATCACCGAGAGGGGGATCGTGGCGAAGATCCTCGAGCAGGGTCGGCGCTTCTATCGCTTCAAGAAGACGCCTTACATGCCCGTGGAGTTTTCCGCTGCTGTCTATCGCCTCGGCCACAGCATGGTTCGTGAAGCCTACAGTCACAACAGGATCTTCACGTTCGGAGCTGGCAACATTCCCGCGACGCTCGATTTGCTGTTCAAGTTCACCGGGCTCTCGGGAGGCATCATTGGAGATCTCGCGCCCGATCCGATCCAGCCGCCGCTCCCGCTTCCGGTGCTTTCAAGCAATTGGATCATCGATTGGCGCCGCTATTACCAGGTCCTGCCCTCCAATCCGGCAGGGGTGGCATTGAATGCATCTCGCAAGATCGACCCCTTCGTCGTGCCGCAACTCCACACTTTGCCAGGCGACGGCGGTAGCCTGCCGTTCCGCAATCTCAAGCGCGGGGTGCTCCTGGGATTGCCGTCCGGGCAGGACGTGGCCAAGGCCATGAAGATCAAGAATCCACTGACGCCGGAAGAAATCTCGAAGGGCAGCGACGGCGCGGTGGCGAAGATACATGGTCTGCACGAGCACACGCCGCTCTGGTACTACATCCTCAAGGAGGCAGAGCAGCGGGGCGGTGGTGAACGGCTCGGGCCGGTTGGCGCGACGTTGCTTGCCGAGGTCTTCGTCGGCCTCGTTCATGGCGATCGCCAGTCGTACCTTTGGCTCAAGGGCAAGACCTGGAAGCCGACGCTTCCGTCGCAGGTGCCGGGCGAATTCACGATGGCCGACCTGCTGCGATTCGTCGGCGATATCAGCCCGATCGATGGTATCTCGACCGTCTAGGTGGGATGCCCGGCGATCGCCGGTTGCATCAATGACGCCGGGGCTGGAGACGCTTAGGGTTGCAGACGATCGCGAGACCGGCTCGCTCAGCGCGCCGGTCTCGATGTTTGCAAAAGACTCAAGGCTTGAACACGTAACCCGGCGAGATCGCCGCCGACTCCGGGATCGGCGGCAAGTCGGCGAACAGTTCCGGCCGATCCTTCATGACCTTGAGAATGTGCTTCGGCTCGATATGCGTATTGACGTCGAAGGTCGATTTGAGGATGCCGAGGCGGGCGAGCCGATCTTCGGCACTCCAGAGCGCGCGGTAATTGTTCGCCGATAGCCGGCGGTCCGCTTGCTGGATGTTGAACTGCATCGCGGCCTCGGCGACGTCCTGCTTCAGTCCCGGAATCCAACGCGTGGCGACTTGCGCCGCCTGCTTCGGATTCTTGCGCATCCACTGATCGGCCTCGGAGACGGCGGCGAGGAATTTCTCGATGGTCTCGCCGTTGGCCTGCACCCAGGGGCGTAGCGCGACGTTGAAGCCGAGATAGGAGATCACGTCGCCGCCCCTGATGATCTCGACCGCCCCCGGCACGTCCTTACCCGCGACGATCGGCCAGGGATCCCAGCCCGAGAACGCATCGATGCCCTTGGCGAGCAGGGCGACGGTCATGTCCGGCGGCGGCGTGTTGACCAGCGTCACGTCATCGGGCTTCAGCCCGGCCTTCTCCAGCGTCGCCAGGATGTAGAGATGATTGATGGTGCCGAAGGACGCCGCGATCTTCTTGCCCTTCAGCGTGGAGAGGTCGCCCTTGACGATGCCCGAACCTTCGCGCGCGATGATCGCCATGGTCGCGTCGGAGCCGGCCTTGGTGGCATTGCCGCTGTAATTGCCGAGTGCGACGAGGTCCATGCCGCGCAGCACGGCGCCGATCATGGGCACGCCGACCTGCACGATCTCGCTTTCGCCGGCCTGCAATGCGTTCAGCGCGTCGACGCCGGTCGCGTAGGGGCGTGCGATCGTGACATCGAGCCCGTATTTCTCGAAGAAGCCGCGCTCGAGCGCGATCGGCAGGCCGATCTGGTCGATGCCGGTCACCATGCCGGCCTTGAGTTTCGTCAGGGTCTGGGCGCTTGCCGGCACCATGCCGGCGAGAAGCGCCAGTCCAAGCAACATGAGTCGTTTCATAGTCTCAGCCTCCCTCTTTTATCGGCCCCACCGCCGTCACCCAATAGGGGCGAGCAACGGCCCTGAGGTCCGTTCTTTTGACGCCACGAAGTTCGATCGAATGCTCGTCCGTTCCCGAGACGCGCCCGTATTGCTGGAACGCCAGCACGTGGAAGCGCTCCGGCGTGAACGGCAGCTCGATCTGTACGTTCACCTTTTCCGATGTGCCCTTCAGCTCCGCCGCGATCTTTCCCGGCGCGGCCATCGTCAGCCAGAGCTGAAACAGCGCCCATGCCGCAACGACGCCAAGCACGACGCGGCCTTTCGACGAGCGCAAGACATCGGAGGCGATGCTCATGCCGCACGCACCATCTGGAGCACGCGCGCGGAGAGCTGCTTGAAGTGGTCATCCTTGACGAGATCGTCCCAGATGCGGGGACGCGGAAGGTCGACCGCGATCTGATCGAGCACGCGTCCTTTCGACAGCACGACCACGCGATTGGCGAGAAACACGGCTTCCGACACATCATGCGTGATGAAGATCACCGTCGGCTTGCGCTCCTGCCAGATGCGGGTCAGCTCCTCCTGGAGCGTCATGCGGGTCTGTGCGTCGACGCTCGCGAACGGCTCGTCCATCAGCAGGACGTCGGGATTGTTGGCGAGTGCGCGCACCACGCCGACGCGCTGCTGCATGCCGCCGGAAAGTTCGTTGGGGTAGCGGTGCGCCGCGTGCGACAATCCTGCGAGCGCGAGGTATTCGCGCGCGATGCGGTCGCGCTCCGCCTTCGGCACGCCGCGCATCTTCGGGCCGAAGCCGACATTGTCGAGCACCGTCTTCCAGGGAAACAGCGCGAAGGACTGGAACACGACACCGCGCTCGGGGCCGGGTCCATGCACCGGCTTGCCGTCGAGCAGGATGTCCCCCTTCGAGTAAGGGATGAACCCGGCGATCATGTTCAGGATCGTCGTCTTGCCGCAGCCGGAGGGGCCGACCACCGAGATGAATTCGCCGGGCTCGACGTCCAGCGAGACGTCGTGAACGGCGGTGACATGGGCACCTGCGTAAGGATCGAAATAGGTCTTGCCGAGATTGCGCAGCGAGAGCGTCTTCATGATGTCACCAATCCCCAGCGCTGGCCGGTCGCGCGCTCGAGCGGCGCGAGAATCCAGGCATCGACGATGTACCAGAGCAATCCGAGAATGATCATGCCGAGCAGGATCTCGACGGTCGAGCCGGCGCGGCGGGCGTCGAACATCATGAATCCGATGCCCGACGTGCCGACGATCATCTCGACCGCGATCAGCGCGCGCCAGCCATAGCCCAAGCCATTGCGCAGGCCCGTGATGATGTTGGGCAACGCGCCCGGCAGTGTCACCTCCCAGAGCACGCGTGCGCGCGAGGCGCCCAGGCTCAGAGCTGCGCGTGCCAGGTCGCGCGGTACGGATTCGACGCCGAGCACGGTGTTGAGCACCACGGGGAACAGCACGGTGTAGACGATGACGAAGGTCATCGTCGTCAGTCCGAAGCCGAACCAGATCAGGAGGATCGGCAGCCAGGCAATGTCGCCGATGGCCTGGAAGAACAGCAGCACCGGCCAGCAGATGCGGTGGGCCCGGCGACTGGTGCCGATCAGGACGCCTAAGGGAATGCCGATCGCCATACCGACAGCCGCGCCCGTCGCGAGGCGTATCAGGCTGTCCTGGAGATAATCGGGCAGAATGCCCTTGTAGGTCAGCGTGAAGAAGGCACGTACGACATCGGCGGGTCCCGGGAAGAATGCGCGCGGAAACAAGCCGGCCTCGCTGACGGCCGTCCACAGCGCCAGCACCGGGATGAAGGGAATGATCGCGGCGAGCCCCGGCCAGCGCCGGGTCAGGCGGGCGTAGCCGGCCCAGATTTGCAGCATCAAATTCATGCGCGCCTCACCATTCCCCATCGCTCGATGGTCGCGCGCTCCAGCGGAACCAGCAGCAGACGGTCAATCAGAAGCCAGAGCACGCCGATCACGATCATGCCGAACACGATCACCTCGGTGCGGTAGAAATCGCGTGCGACGAACAGCATGTAGCCGAGCCCGACATTGGTCGCGATCATCTCGGCGGCGATCAGGCCGCGCCAGGCAAAGCCGAGGCCGGTGCGGATGCCAGTGACGATGTTGGGCAGCGCCCCCGGCAGCAGCACCTCGGTCAGCAGCGCCCAGCGTCCCGCACCGAGCGCGGCGGCGGCATTGCGCAGCGTGTGCGGAATGGTCCTGACCCCGAGCAGGGTGTTGTAGGCGACGACGAAAAACACGGCGTTGAAGATCACGAAGACGATCGCGCCGAAGCCGTAGCCGAACCACAAGGTCGCGATCGGGATCCAGGCGATGCCGGCGAGCACCGAGAAGAAGCGGAACAGCGGCGTGAGGAAGGCTGCCACCGTCGGACTCACGCCCATGGCGATGCCGAGCGGCACGGCCGTGACAATGCCGATCAGCGTGCCGAGGCCGACGCGCACCAGGCTGGCGCCGACATGGGCGAACAACGTGCCGTCGCGGATCGACTCCATCGCAGCCCCGCCGACCGCACCGACCGAGGGGAACACGCGCGGATTGACGTTGAACAGCGGGACGACGATGGCCCAGATCGCGACCAGCGCAAGCAGCGGCGCGACGAACATCGCAGCTCCCGCCAGCGAATTGACGCTGCGGACCAGTCGCGACGATCGGCCTTTTACACTGCCCGTCACCTGCATTTGACCTCCCTGACGTTCAGCTATGCCTGTTCCGGCATTTCACGCTGATCGTTATTCCCAACACCGCGACGATGTCGCGCAGACCTTCCATGTCACGGCCGACGACGTTTTCTCCTGCCACTGACGCTCGCCTTCCTGGCCGTGCGCACGGCCGATCCGTCCGTCTTGCGACTTGCCGCGGCGATGACCGTCTTCCGGTTCGAGAGCTTCAATCGCGTGTAGCCGAGCAGGCTTTCCATCGCGGCGCGCGCTTTTTCCGGTTTGCCGCTCGCGATGGCCCGCGCCGCCGTAATGTGGTTCGGCAGATTGTCCCTGAACCAGCCGCCGGGGCCTCCGACAGCGACGGTGAAGACCGTGCTGAGGATGGTATCGATTGCGCCGCGGAAGCCCTGCAGGACGGGATTGTGGGTCGCATCCAGGATGGCCAGATGGAAAGCCTTGTCGGCGGCGAGGGCGCTCGCTTGATCCTTTGCGGTCTGCATTGCGGCGAGCGCCGTATCGATCCGCCAAAGGTCGTTCTTGGTGGCGCGCTCGGCGGCAAGCGCCGCGGCGGCCGGCTCGATGATCGAGCGCACCTCCTGGATCGCCAGCAGGAGGTCCCGATCCGGTTCGTCCTGGCCGACGAGCCAGCTCAGCACGTCGCGATCGAGCAGGCTCCATTCGTGGCGCGGCAGCACCTGTGTGCCGTGGCGAGGCCTTACGCTGACGAGACCTTTGGCGGCGAGCGTCTTGATCGCCTCGCGCACCACGCCGCGCCCAGCGCCGAAACGGGCCTCGAGCTCCGGCTCCGGCGGCAGGGTCGTCCCGACGGGAATGAGATCCTGGGCAATCTCGCGGCCGAGCGTCGTCAGCACGGCGCGAATGCGGCCGGGCTTGATCAACTTGTCAGCTGGCTTCGGCCGCGCTCTTGCCACCCGCACTTCTCTCCCGGCCGGCCTGTTTCGGCCTGTTCTTTTCTACTGTCGCGTCGGCGACAATCATCCGATGTTTAACATCGGATGATTGGGAGAAGCGAGCGTAATTGTCGCAGGAGGGCATGTTGCATTGCGATATTCAGCTGCGACGGCTTGGCCGACCAGGAGCAAGGCAATTGCTTCAATGTCCGAGGTCATTTGCGGCGAACCTTGCCAGCGCCTCGCGATCGACATCGACCCCGAGTCCCGGCCCCTCGGGCACCCGCACCATTCCCCTCGCATGCTCGATCGGCTGCTTCAGTATCATCTGCCGGATCGGGTGCTCGGTGCGGTCGAACTCTAGCATCGGCGCGAGCGGCGCCAGCGAGGTCGGCGTGTGCGAGGGCAGCACGGCGAGGAGCTGGAGCGAGGCGGCGATCGCAATCCCGGTGCCCCAGACATGCGGGTTGTAGCGGATGCCGAACGCCTCGCTCATGTCGGCGATCTTCTTGCATTCGGAAAGACCGCCGGCCGCGCAGGTGTCGGGTTGGGCGATGTCCAGCGCGTGCGCGGCGAATAGATCGCGGAAGCCGAAACGCGTGAACTCGCACTCGCCGCCGGCGATGGGGATCGTCAGCGCGGATCTCACCGCGCGATAGCCCGCAATATCTTCCGGTGGCACCGGCTCTTCGAACCATGCGATGTCGTAGCGCTCGATCAGACGGCCGAGCCGGATCGCGGCGACGGCGTCGTAGGCATGGTTCGCATCGACCATCAGAGCAACATCGGGGCCGATCGCCTCGCGGACTGCGCGTGTGGCCGCGGCATCCTCGTCGATGCCAAATCCGACCTTCAGCTTGACGGCGCGAAATCCTTCAGCGGCGTAGCCAGCCGCTTCCTCCGGCAGATACGTCAGAGCGTCACCCGATTTGCGCCGGTAGAGGCCGGTCGCATAGCCCGCAACCTCGTTGCGTGCCGCGCCGCCGAGGAGCTGGTGCACGGGCACGCCGAAATGCTTGCCCTTGATGTCCCAGAGCGCGATGTCGATGCCGCTCAGCCCCTGGACTACGAGGCCCTTCTGGCCGTGATCGCGCAGGCGCGCGTAGACCATCCGCCACAGTACGTCGGTGCGCAACGGGTCCTCGCCGACCAGCCAAGGCGCGATGCTCTGCACCACTGCCGCGGTCATCCTAGCCGGTCCGTAACATTCACCCCATCCGGTCAGGCCTGTGTCGGTCTCGATCTCGACCAGCATGGCGGTGCGTGTGTCGTACCAGGCGCGCGAATAGGCAAAGGGCTGCGACAGCTTGGCTTCGAGGATGTGGGTGCGCACATGGGTGATCTTCATTGCCGATATCCCTTTGTCCGTTCACCGCGTCTCGTCCAACGTGCAGATCACGGTGCAGACGACGCCGCGCGGCAGGAAGTCGACGGTCGCCTCACCGCCGAGCTGGTCGCGCGCGCTGCGCTCGATCAGGCGCGAGCCGAATCCGCGCCGCACCGGGGCCGTCACCGGTGGTCCGCCGGTCTCGGTCCAGATCAGCCGCAGCCGCGGCTTTGGTGCTTCGGCGATGACCTCCCAGTCCAGCGTCACCCGGCCGGTCTCGCTCGACAGCGCGCCGTACTTCGCGGCGTTGGTGGCGATCTCGTGCACGATCATCGACAGCACCACGGCGAGCCGCGGCGACAGCGGCACGGCGGGACCGGACAAGCGGATCCGGTCGGGATTGCTCAAAAGGAACGGCTGAAGCGCACGAGCGATCACGTCCCGCAGCTCCGAGCCCGCCCATTTCTCCTGGCTCAGCAGATTGTGCGCCTCGGCCAGCGCACTGAGCCGTCCCTCGAACTTCGTCCGCTCGTCGCGGCTGGCGCTGCGGAAGGTCTGCACCGCGATCGCCTGCATGAGGGCCAGCGTGTTCTTGACGCGATGGTTGAGCTCATCGATCAGGAGATTGTGCAGCATCTCGCCGCGCGCGATCGTGGTCGCCATCCTGACCGCAAAGGTCAAGCCGGTCAGCAGCAGGATGCCGCCAATCAGGCTGGTGATGGCGACATTGCGCCAGAGCGGCGCGACCAGCGAGCTCTCGGCGACCCCGGCCACGACCGTCCAGCCGGTCAGGTGCGATCTGGTGAAGGCGGTGGAGAGCGCGACCCCGTCGAGCGAAACGGTCGACAGGGCTGCTTCAGAGGAGCGAGACATCGCATCAAAGAGCGCGCCGGAAGCCTGCTTGCCGATCGTCTCGCCCGGGTTCGGCACACGCGCGAACACGGTGCCCTTGGTATCGAGCAGAGACACCGTCCAGAATTGGTCGGGCCGCTGCTTCTCCACAAGTTCCTGGAAGATGCGGATCGGCGGGCTGAAGGCGAGGTCGTAGATAACCTCGCCGTCGCGAAACACCGGGACCTCGACGGTGAGCACCTGCCGCCCATTGATCGCGCCGGTGAACAGGTCGGAATATTGCGGCGACCTCGTCGCGAACACCCTTTCGATGATCTCGATATGCCCGCGGCGCGGCAGGCTTGCGGTGTCTTCCGTGGCCGAGGAAAACAACAGCCGGCCCTTGCGGTCGGAGATCAACACCAGACCGCCTTTGCCATACTGCTCGACGAAGCCGAGCGCGATGCGGCGGAAGTTCTCGAAGTCGTCGTTGCGCAGCGAATTCGTCAGTGCCAGCACCTGCAAGCCCCCGGTCATCCGCTGCACCTCGGAATCCAGTACAAGGCGCATGCTGCGCACGTTCTCCAGCACGCGGCGGGTCGCATCGTTGCGGTCCTGCTTGTAATTGTAGAAGACGATGCCGACCGCGAAGACGATCAGCGGCAACATCGTCCCCGTGACCAGGAGAGCGAGCCGGACGGGCAGGGTGAGTTTGGACAAACGTCGATATCCCGGGCCGGCGCGACGGCGCCGGACGGACGAAGCATAAAGGAGCAGGGCCATTGTGCCACTGCACAATTGGTCATGGACCGTATCTGCTGCGGCCCTCTGCAGGAGGGACGAAGAGGTGGCGGTTGCACTGCAATAGATGGCGTGAGCGCGGTCCTGCGTCGAACTGTATCAGCGGCGGGCTCGTCATTGCCCGGACCACACGTCGGAATTTGGCTTCCGTCCCGACGCAGTTTTTCATACCCTTGCCGAACGCCGGCCCTAGACCGGCTGCGCTCACTCCCCGGCGACAGGGGCGGAGCATCAAAGGGAGGGGAGACGATGAAGCGAAGGTCATTTCTCGCTGGTATCGGGGCGACCACTGCGGCGGCTGCGATCGGCATGCCGTCGATCCTCAGGGCGCAAGCGCCAGTTACGCTGAACGGCGCGGTCCAGTTCAACGACGACCACGCCTTCAACCGGGCACTGCTCCGGTTCGAGGAATTGGTGAAGAAGTATTACGGCAAGCCCGTCAACTTCACCCTGCACCGGAACTCTTCGCTCGGCCTCGAGAAGCAATATTTCGAGTACATGTCGCAGGGCAAGGCGGTCGATTACGGCATCGTCTCGCCGGCGCACATGTCGACCTTCGCCAAGGCGGCCCCGTTCATCGATGCGCCCTTCGTGTTCAAGGGCATCGAGCACATGAACAAGGTCGTCGAGGCCAATATCCTGGCGCCGGTCGCCGATGAGGTCGCGGCGAAGGCCGAGGTCGTTTTGATCGGTTACGCCGGCGGCGGCATCCGCAATATCTTCGCCAACAAGCCGCTGAAGAATCTCGCCGATCTCAAGGGCCTCAAGGTTCGCGTGCAGGGCGCGCCGATCTGGTCGAAGACGTTCGCGGCGGTCGGCATGAGCCCGACGGTGATCGCCTATAACGAAGTCTACAATGCGATCCAGAACGGGGTGATATCGGCCGGCGAGAACGAAGCGGCCGGCGTCGAGGCGATGAAGTTCTATGAAGTCGCCCCGCATCTCAACCTGACCCAGCACGCCGTATCGATCCGGCCGATCTGCTTCTCGGTGAAGACGCTGAAGACCCTGCCGAAGGATCTGCAGGACGCGATCATGAAGGCGGGCAAGGAGGCCGGCGATTACGGCCGTCAGCTCGAATCGAGCGAAGAGGTGGTCAAGCTCGACACGCTCGAGAAGGCCGGCAAGCTCAAGCGCGTTCCCTTCGAGGAGCGCGACGCCATGAAGAAGCTCGCCGACCCCGTGATGGCCGCCTACGCCAAGGAAATCGGCGCGGAAGGCATTTTCGAGAAGATCAACGTCGTCTGAGGTCGTTTTCGCCGCCGACATCATTCCGGGCAGGCCCCGCTTCCTGCCCGGACCTCGCGGATGAGCTGCCGCACGGAGCCCGAATGTCTGACATGCCTGTCCCGTCCACACCGTCGCTGTGGCGTCGCGTCACGACGGCCTATGCGAAATTGCTCGAATTTCTGCTGGCCGCCTGTGTCGGCATCCTGGTCATCCCGGTGACGCTGCAGATCATCTCGCGCTACACGCCTTTTATCCCGTCCTATATCTGGACCGAGGAAATGGCGCGGTTCCTGTTCATCTGGACGATCATGATCGGGGCCATGGTCGGTGTGCGGGAGGCGCAGCATTTCGAGGTCGACGTGTGGCCGGACCTGTCGCGGCGGTCGGAGGCTGCGGTGCGAATTCTCGCTCGGCTCGGCGTGCTGGCCCTGGCGCTTGTGTTCGTATTGGCTGGTCTCGAGTTCACCCGCTTCGCCTGGAACAGGACGTCGGAGCTGGCCGATCTGCCGCTTTGGCTGATTCACGTCGCCTGGCCTGTCGCCGGGGTGACGTGGATCGTGTTTGCGGGTGAACAGATCATCGATGAAGTGCGCGTTCTGGTCGGGGCAAAGTGATGGGCAATGTGCTTTCTGCCGGACAGGCCGCGATGGTGCTGTTCGGGGTCTTCGTCGGCCTGCTCATCGTGCGGGTGCCGGTCGCCTTCGCACTCGGCCTTGCCTGCGTGCCGATCCTGCTGATCGAGCCGCGCCTGTCGCTGATGACGCTCGCGCAGGAGACATTCAACGCTTACAATTCATTCATCCTGCTCGCGGTGCCGTTCTTCCTGCTGACGGCCAACCTGATGAGCATCGGCGGCATCACCGACCGTCTGGTTTCGCTGTCGCGCTCGATGGTCGGGCACTGGCCGGGGTCGCTGGCGCAGATCAACGTCGTGCTGTCGGTTTTCTTTGCCGGCATCTCTGGCTCCTCCACGGCAGATGCGGCGAGCCAATCGAAAATCTTCATCGATGCGCAGACCAAGGAGGGTTACGACCTCTCGTTCTCCATCGCCATCACCGCAGTCTCCGCGGTGCTTGCAGTCATCATCCCGCCGTCGATCCTGATGATCGTCTGGGGTGGGTTGATCTCGACCTCGATCGCGGCGATGTATCTGGCCGGCATCGTGCCGGGCCTGTTGATCGCGGGCGCGCAGATGGCGACGGTGCACGTCTATGCCGTGCGCCGCGGCTATCCGACCTACCCGAAGGCAAGCTGGGTCGACATGCGATGCGCCATCTGGCGCTCGATACCGGCGATGATGACGCCGTTCATCATCGTCGGCGGCATTCTGCTCGGCTGGTTCACCGCGACCGAGTCGGCCTGCGTCGCGGTGCTCTATTCCGTCGTGCTGTCGGCGTTCTTCTACCGCGAGACGGGTTTACGCGAATTGTACAAGGCGTTGCTCGACACCGGGCGTCTTGCCGGCGTGGCGTTGTTCTGCGTCGGGACCGCGAGCGCGTTCGGCTGGCTGCTGGCCTACTACAAGATTCCGCAAGAGCTGCTGGCCAATGTCTCGACATGGGGGATGGGCACCGTCACCGCCGGCTTCTTCATCGCCTTCTGCTTTCTGGTGGTGGGCTGCTTCCTGGACGCCATCCCGGCCATCATCATCGTCGGCACCGTGCTGGAGCCGCTGGCCAAGTCGGTCGATCTCCATCCGGTCCAGTTCGCGATCATTTCCATCGTCTCGCTGGCCTTCGGGCTGGTTACGCCGCCGTATGGTCTATGTTTGATGATCGCCTGTTCGATCGCAGGCGTGCGGCTGCGCTATGCGCTGAAGGACACGGTGATCATGCTGATCCCTATGCTGCTCGTGCTGGCCGCCGTCATCATCTGGCCGAGCGTGTCGCTGTTTCTGCCGCGCCTGATCGTGCCCGAAATGCTCAAATGAGTGCGCCCCAGCGGCCGGCGGCCGCGGGGGCGATTTGGCTGGTCAGAGATTGCTCTCGGTGATCGCCGCGTAGACCATGCTGCGCAGCTCGCGCCGGATCGGGTAGGCGCTCGATGGCAGCACCTGCGTCATGAAGATGGCGATCAGCTCTTCGGCCGGGTCGATCCAGAACGAGGTCGTGGCCGCGCCGCCCCAATTGTATTCGCCCGGGCTGCCGGCGATCAGCGTCTCGGCCGGGCGCATGGTCACGGCGAAGCCGAGGCCGAAGCCGATGCCGTTATAGGCAGCTTCCGAGAACAGCGAACGTGACACCTCCGGCAGGGCGCATCCGCCCGGAATATGGTTGCTCGTCATCAGAGCCAGCGTTTTCGGCCCGATCAGCCTGACGCCGCCGAGCTCGCCGCCGTTGAGCAGCGCGCGGCAGAAGGTGAGATAATCTGCGACTGTGGAGCACAGGCCGCCGCCGCCCGAGATGAAGGAGGGCGGCGACAGGAAAGAACTCGTCGTCGGGTCGTCCTGCAAAGTCAGCCCCTCGCGCCGCTGGCCGGCATGGAAGGTCATGCCGCCGCCGGGATCGGCGGAATAGCAGGCGGCGAAGCGATGCGCCTTCGAGGCCGGCACGTGGAAGTCGGTGTCGGTCATGCCGAGCGGATCGAGAATACGCGTTTTGAGGAACTGCTCGAACGGCATTCCCGAGATCTTGCCGACGAGATAGCCGAGCACGTCGGTTGCGACCGAGTAGTTCCAGGCATCGCCCGGCGAAAACTCCAGCGGGATCTTGGCCAGGCTCTCGATCATGGTCTGGAGCGTGCCCGACTTCTCGACCTCACCGATCTTCTCGGCGCGGTAGGCGGCATCGACATTGGAGCGCTGCTGGAAGCCGTAGGTGAGGCCGGCGGTGTGGCGCAAGAGGTCGACGATCAGCATCGGCCGGGACGGCGGCCGGGTCAGGAAGGCCGGGTAGGTGCCGGCGACGAACACGCCGAGATCCTTCCATTCCGGAATGTATTTGGCCACGGGCTCGTCGATCGCGACGAGGCCCTGCTCGACCAGCATCATGAAGGCCACGCTGGTGAGCGGCTTGGTCATGGAATAGATGCGGTAAATGGTGTCGTCCTTGACCGGCAGCTTGCGCTCGACGTCAGCAAAGCCCTGAACCGAGCTGTGCGCGACCTTGCCACGGCGATAGACCAGCAGATGCCCGCCGGGGAAGCGGCCGGCATCGATGTAGCGGCTCTTCAGATGCGCATCCACGCGGTCGAGTGCGGCCTTGGACATGCCCACGGATTCGGGCGAAGCAGGAGTAGGGGCGAGCATCGGTTCCTCCGGGGCAGTTTTCTCAGGCGTTGATAGCCGAAATGGCGGCCTCATTCCAAGTGCGGTCGCGCTTAACGCGAGCCTGCTCGCTGGTGTAGGCTGCAACTCTGGAATGCTCCAAGGGGTCGAAGGATTCCTGGGGGCCAACGAGAAAAACCCGGGGTAAACGCGCCATGACCCAATTCAGCGAGACCGATCTCACGGAAGCCGTCGTCAAGAGCTTCGATCAGACGCCGAACCCGCGCGCAAAATTCCTGCTCCAGGAATTGGTGAAGTCGCTGCACGATTACGTGAGCAAGACCGGCCTCACCTTCGAGGAGTGGGAATACGCCATCGACTTCCTGACCCGCACCGGGCAGAAGTGCACCGACACGCGGCAGGAGTTCATCCTGCTTTCGGACGTGCTCGGTGTCTCCATGCTGGTCGATGCCGTCAACCATCGGGACCGCGAGGGCGCGACACAGACCACCGTGCTCGGCCCGTTCTATGTCGGCGAGCACAAGGTGACCGCGCACGGCACGGACATCTCACCGAATAACCAGACCGGCGAGCGGATGTTCGTGCAGAGCCGCGTCACCGATCTCAAAGGCAAGCCGCTCGCGGGCGTGCCCGTCGACGTCTGGCACGCCGATGATGACGGCTCCTACGATTCCCAGAAGCCGAACTACGACGAGGTCGGCGCTTCCGCGCGGGCGCGTTTCATCACCGACGAGGACGGCCGCTTCTTCTTCCGCACCATCCTGCCGTGCAGCTATCCGATCCCGACCGACGGCCCTGTCGGCGAAATGATCGTGCAGACCAAGCGGCATCCGATGCGCCCGGCGCATGTGCACTTCCTGGTCAATGCGAAGGGCTACGAGCCGCTGATCACTCACGTCTTCATGGACGGCGACAAGTATCTGGATTCCGACGTCGTGTTCGGCGTCAAGGACGACCTCATCGCCAAAGTCGAGCCGCGCAACGACGCCGTGCTGCCCGACGGCACTAAGGCGAACGGGAAGTGGCACCTGATGAGTTACGAATTCCACCTCAAGCCGGGCGGTGGCATGGCGCCAAAGCCGCTGGGAACGAAGGCGACCGAGACAGCGTGACGATCGCGGAGCGCGCAGCTGCTCAGTTTCCGATATAGGCTGCCAGCTCCTCGGGCGTGCCCTTGGGAAAGGCTTCCTTCAGAAAGTCGAGGAAGGCGGAGACGCGTGCGCTCAACAAGCGCCGCGACGGATAGAGCGTCCACAGCGTGATCTCAGGTGCGTCGACATCGCCCCAATGGATCAACGTGCCGGCGGCTAGATCGTGACTGACGAGCGACAATGGAAGGCGTCCTGCGCCGACGCCCGCCCTGACCGCGTCGCGGACCATAACCAGTGAGGACAAGCGAAGCACAGGATCGACTGCAAAGCGCGATCGTCCTGCCGGCCTCGTCACCTCCCAGGCGAGGCTCTGGTCGCTCGCGCCACGGATGACGGCGGGCACAGCAGACTTGCCCGCCGGTCGTTTCAGACTGGGGCTGGCCACGACCACCAGCCGGTCGCGTAGGAAGATGCGACCAACGAGGCTCTCATCCGGATCGGGACTCACGCGAATGACGAGGTCATAACCTTCCTCGACCATGTCGACGGCCCGGTCTTCCGTCGTCACTTCAAGCCGGACGTCGGGGTATTTCAGGGCGAAGGCGGCAGCTAACTTCCCCATCGCGATCTGCGAGAACAACAACGGTGCGCTCACGCGCAACCTGCCGCGCGGCCTGTCTCCTCCGGAAGCGATCGCTGCTGCCGTTTCGTCGAGCTCGGTCAGCAAAGTCCCGGTGCGCTCGTAAAGCGCGCGTCCTTCCTGGGTGAGCTTCAGGACGCGCGCACCCCGCTCGAACAGGCGCAGATCGAGTGCCGCTTCCAGCTCCGCGACCCGGCGGGACAGGGTGGCTTTCGGACGTCCGGCAGCTCGCGCGGCGCGTCCGAACCCTCCATGGCGGGCGACAAGATTGAAATCAGCCAGGGCAAGCAGGTCCATATGTTCCACCAGTGAGACGGTCTGTCCAAATATACCGTCTATCGGTCCGAATGTGGATCACTAATTTCCGAGGTGTCTTCTGACACCAACCCGGAGTGATCCCATGACCATCCTCGTTACCGGTGCCACCGGCACCGTCGGCCGCCACGTCATCGAACAGCTCGTCAATCGCGGTGCCGACGTGCGTGCTCTCGTCCGCGATCCCGCGAAGGCGAAGTTCTCCGCAGGGGTCGCCGTCGTGCAGGGCGACCTGCTCGACGTCGACGCGCTGCGCGGCGCCTTCACTGGCGTCTCCACCCTGTTCCTGCTCAACGGAGTCGTCGCGGATGAATTCACCCAGGCGTTGGTCGCGCTCAATCTGGCGCGCGAGGCCGGCGTCGAGCGAGTCGTCTACCTGTCGGTGATCCATGGCGATCGCTACGTCAACGTGCCGCACTTTGCCGGCAAGTTCGGTGTCGAGCGCATGATCGAGCAGATGGGCTTCAACGCCACCATCCTGCGCCCGGCCTACTTCATGAACAACGATCTCACGATCAAGGACGTGGTGCTCGGTTATGGCGTCTACCCGATGCCGATCGGCAGCAAGGGCATCGCGATGATCGACGCACGCGACATCGGCGAGATCGCCGCAATCGAACTCATCCGTCGCGAGCAGGCTGCCACAGCGCTCCCGTTCACTCGCATCAACCTCGTCGGTCCCGATGAGCTGACCGGTGCGAAGGCCGCCGCCGTCTGGTCCGAGGTGCTGGGGCGCACGATCGCCTATCCCGGCGACGACACCGCCGGCTTCGAAAAGAATCTAAGGCAGTTCATGCCGAGCTGGATGGCCTTCGACATGCGGCTGATGAGCGAACGCTTTCTCACCGACGGCATGCTTCCCGAGCCGGGCGACGTCGAGCGCCTGACCACGCTGCTGGGCCGGCCTTTGCGCTCCTATCGCGACTTCGTCTCCGAAGTCGCGGCCTCGGCTTAACGCCCATTTTGCAATTCCGACAACAAAGGAGTCCTAAAATGATCTATTCGACCGCTACCGTTTTAGTGAATCCGGAAGGCGAAGCGCCTTTGACCCGCGCTCAGATCTGGCAAGGCCTGGTTCTAAAGGCCCGCGACGCCCGCCTGTTCCTTCCGCCCAAGCTCTGTACCCGCTGCGAGGTCGTGGAGGAAAGCGCGACGCACATCGTGCGTGAAGCCACGATCGCCGGCGACGATCTGCGCGAGATCATTAGCTTCGAGCCGGAGCACAAGGTGACCTTCTTCCAGGCCGCGGGTCCACGCGAAGGCGCGATCATCAACGAGCTCTTCGAAGACGAAACGGGGGCGCTGCAATTGCGTTTCTATTGCTACACCGGCCTGCGCGGCAAGACGCCGTTCGGGCCCGAAGAGCAGGCCGAGCAGGCCCAGTTCGACAGCGACCAGGGCTACAAGGCCGCTCTGCTGTCGACGCTGAAACGGACCCGCGAGCTGCTCGCGGAAGGCAAGCTCTGACCATCACAACGACCATCTACGGGCGGGGCCGCCTTTTCGGAGGCGGCCCCGCATTCGGAGTCCATGCGCGATCGCGCACTCCTCAGCGCGCGTGCAGCAGCGCCAGCAGCACCACGACCGCGCAGGCGAGTGCGGCGGATGTCAGCTTCCAGAACATCAACGGGCTGCGCTCCAGCAGCGGCGTGAACCGCGTATCGAGATAGGCCGGATTGGGTGTGCGGAGCTCGAAGACGAACTCCGAGAGATCCTCGTGCCGCTTGTACGGATCGGGATGCAGCGCGCGCTTCAACGCACCATCGACCCAGGCCGGCACGTTGCGGTCGTCGTCGGCCGGGCGATATTGAAGCTTCCGCACGTCCGCCTTGCGGCGGATTTTGGCGACCTGGGTGCCGTAGGGCAGCTTGCCCGTCAGCATCTGGTAGCAGATCACGGCCAGCGAAAACATGTCGGAGCGCGGCGATCCGCCCTGGCCGAGAAAATACTCCGGCGCGGTGTACTGGACCGTTCCCAGGATATCGTCAGCATCGTCCCCAGGCGCGGCCTCCGCGACGCCGGCGACCCTGACCGATCCGAAGTCGATGATCTTGGCGGTGCCGGTCTTGTCGATCAGGATGTTGTCGGGCCTGAGATCCTGATGCAGCATCTCCATGCGGTGAAAGGCGCGCAGGCCCGCGGCGATCTGCTCGATGATGCCGCGGACGGTTTCGAGATCGGGTCGCGGATTGTCGGTCATCCACTGCTTCAGTGTCTGCCCCTCGACATATTCAGTCGCAACGTAGAGGTAGCCGCGCCGCTTCGACTGTGACAGCGGCTTGAGGACGTGGGGACTGTCGATCCGGCGCGCGATCCACTCCTCCATCAGGAAGCGCTTGAGATAGGCGGCATTGTCGCGCAAATCGACCGACGGCAGCTTGAGCGCGACCGGCTCCTCGGTCTCCACATCGACGGCGAGATAGATGTGGCTGCGGCTGCTGCCGTGAATCTCGCGAACGATCCGGTAGCCGTCGAAGATCGCGCGCGGCTCGGGCAGCGGGGGCAGCGGCAATTGCGAGGTCTGACTGAAGATGCCGGCCGGCTCGCGCTGGGGCACCGCATCGATGCGCAGGATCTGGACGGTGATGTTGTCGTCGCTGCCGCGCCGGTAGGCTTCCTCGACGATCGCCTTCGCCGCGCCGTCGAGCTCGGCTGCATGCTCGTTCAGGGCGCTCGTGACGAAGCGCGCGTCCACGAATTCATAGGCGCCGTCGGTCGCCAGCAGGAAGGTGTCGCCGGCCTCTATCTCCAAAGCCTGGTAGTCGATCTCGAGCTGCGGATTGATGCCGAGCGCGCGGCCGAGATAGGTTTGCTCGGAGGAGACGATGATGCGGTGGTCGTCGGTCAGCTGCTCGAGCGCCTTGCCGGCGACGCGATAGATGCGGCAATCGCCGATATGGAAGATGTGCGCGGTAGTCGCCTTGATGACCACGGCGCTGAGCGTGCAGACATAGCCCTTGTCACGGTCATAGGCGTATTGGCTCTTGCGCGTCTGCGCGTGCAGCCAGGAATTGGTCGCGTCCAGCACGCGGCGGGCCGACGTCTTCACCGTCCAGGATTCCGACGTGCAGTAGTAATCCATCAGGAAGCTCTTGACCGCCGACTCGCTGGCGATCTGGCTCACTGCACTGGAGGAGATGCCGTCGGCGAGAACCGCGGCAATGCCCTTCAGACTGAGCAGCGGCTCCTCGGGAATGAGGACGCCGTGAAAGTCCTGGTTGATGGGCTTGCGCCCCTTGTCGGAATGCTGGCCGACCGAAATCGAGAGACCGGGGCTCATCGTCATCACCAGGAGAGAGGAGCCTCACCCTGGCTGGGCGAGGCTCCTCTGTCGAGACGTGTTTGATCAGGCCGCAACGCGGGGCTTGGCGACCTTGTCGATCTGGCGCTTCGGCTTGGTCATGACGTGCGTCGCGTAAAGGGTCATGCCGGTGAAGGCGAGGCCGCCGACGAGGTTGCCGAGCACGGTCGGGATCTCGTTCCAGATCAGATAGTCGAGGATCGAGAACTTCGCGCCGAGCAGCAGCCCGGACGGGAACAGGAACATGTTCACGACCGAATGCTCGAACACCATGTAGAAGAACACCAGGATCGGCATCCACATCGCAATGACCTTGCCCGGCACCGAGGTGGAGATCATGGCGCCGACCACGCCGGTCGAGACCATCCAGTTGCAGAGCATGCCGCGCATGAACAGCGTTGCCATGCCGGCCGCACCGTGCTCGGCGTAGCCGAGCGTGCGGCTTTCTCCGATGATTCCGATGGCGGTGCCAACCTTGTCGGGAGCCTGGGTGAAGCCGAACGTCGTGACGAAGGCCATCATGAAGGCGACGGTGAAGGCGCCGGCGAAATTGCCGACGAACACCAGGCCCCAGTTGCGCAGCACGCCGCCGAGCGTGACGCCGGGGCGCTTGTCGATCAGGGCGAGCGGCGAGAGCACGAACACGCCGGTCAGGAGATCGAAGCCCAGCAGGTACAGCATCACGAAGCCGACCGGAAACAGGAGCGCGCCGACCAGCGGCTGGCCGGTGTTGACGTTGATCGTCACGGCGAACCATGCCGCGAGCGTGAGGATGGCGCCGGCCATGTAGGCGCGGATGATGGTATCCCGGGTGGACATGAAGATCTTGGACTCGCCTGCATCCACCATCTTGGTGACGAATTCCGAAGGCGCGAGATACGACATCAATGGATCCTTTTGCTTCGAAGTGAGATCGACACACCCTCAAGGGAGAGCGCGGCTGAACGTCTTGGGCCGTGCGGGCCGGCCTGCCGGGCACGAGAGCTATGGAAAGTCTGGAAGCCTTGAAGATCGAAGCCTTGGGGATCGGGTCACGATGACCAAAAGGGCCGCGAAGCAGTTGAGCTTCCGGAATGCAGCCGCCAGAGGCTGCAACAATGCGGCAAGCCGCAGTCTTCGTTGACGCCAAGGGAAATGCAAGTTGCGTGCCGCCCGGCGGCTCTGGAAAAATGTAGGGATATCAACTCCATGCCGCCTTGGCTGAGCTGCCCGGGATGCAGCCTCGGGCCTTTTGCATGAGTTGTTGCACAAGCTTTGTGCGCCGCACAAGGATTGTGCAGGTCGCAAATTTCAGATGCGACACGCCCCTGCGACGGTCTGGCGCAGCCCTCGTAACAGGTTGATTTTTAGTCATTTTTCTCGGTGTCGGGCTTGGCACGAAGCTTGAATAGTTCCAGCCGACGCCATTGAAGCCGTCCCGCGAGACTTCTCATCCGACTTGCCGACGCCACCAGACGGGGGTCTCCCCCGTCGTGCGTTCGCATGCGCCAAGGACGGCGCCGCCGGACGGACGGGCTGCTCGTGTGCACTGACGCCAATCAATTCTGCAACGATGCAAAGGACGACACTGCCTATGACCAAGCGCACCCGCCGGCCCTCGGAATCGACTGGCCTGAGCCGCCGTCAATTGTTGAAAGCCACCGGTTCGACCGCCGCACTTCTCGCCGCAGCAAAACTGAATTTCCCAGCCGGCGCCTTCGCGCAGGACGCTGGCCCCGAGGTCAAGGGCGCCAAGCTCGGCTTCATCGCACTGAGTGACGCCGGCCCGCTCTTCGTCGCCAAGGACAAGGGCCTGTTCGCCAAATACGGCATGCCCGACACTGACGTGCAGAAGCAGGCCTCCTGGGGCACCACGCGCGACAACCTCGTGCTCGGCTCCGAAGGCAACGGCATCGACGGCGCGCACATCCTCACTCCGATGCCGTATCTGATCTCGGCCGGCAAGGTGACGCAGAACAACCAGCCGACGCCGATGTACATCCTGGCGCGGCTCAATCTCGACAGCCAGTGCATCTCCGTCGCCAACGAATATGCCGATCTCAAGCTCGGCGTCGACGCAGCGC
The DNA here is from genome assembly GCF_000296215.2 of Bradyrhizobium sp. CCGE-LA001. NCBI lineage: Bacteria > Pseudomonadati > Pseudomonadota > Alphaproteobacteria > Hyphomicrobiales > Nitrobacteraceae > Bradyrhizobium > Bradyrhizobium sp. CCGE-LA001. The sequence continues at coordinate 2,690,034 of NZ_CP013949.1, forward strand.
CCTTCAAGGCGGCGCTGGACAAGAAGAAGGCGTCCGGCAAGGCCGTGAAGGCGGCGATGACCTTTCCCGGCGGCACGCATGACCTCTGGATCCGCTATTGGCTCGCGGCCGGCGGCATCGATCCCGACAAGGACATCGAGACCATCGTGGTGCCGCCGCCGCAAATGGTGGCCAACATGAAGGTCGGCACCATGGACTGCTTCTGTGTCGGCGAGCCCTGGAATCTGCAGCTGATCCATCAAAAGATCGGCTACACCGCTGTTAACACCGGCGAACTCTGGAACAAGCATCCGGAAAAATCATTCGGCATGCGCGCCGCCTTCGTCGACAAGTACCCCAAGGCGGCCAAGGCGCTGTTGATGGCGGTGATGGAGGCCCAGCAATGGGCCGACAAGGCCGAGAACAAGGCGGAGCTTGCCACCATCATGGGCAAGCGGCAGTGGATGAACTGCCCGGTCGAGGACGTGCTCGACCGCACCGCCGGCAAGTTCGACTACGGCATCCCCGGCAAGGTGGTCGAGAACTCGCCGCACATCATGAAGTATTGGCGCGACTTCGCCTCCTACCCCTTCCAGAGCCACGACCTCTGGTTCCTCACCGAGGACATTCGCTGGGGCAAATACGAGGCCGGCTTCGACAGCAAGGCGCTGATCGGCAAGGTCAATCGTGAGGACATGTGGCGCGATGCGGCCAAGACGCTTGGCGTCGCGGCTGCCGAGATCCCGACTTCGACCTCGCGTGGCAAGGAGATCTTCTTCGACGGCAAGGTGTTCGATCCCGAAAATCCGGCTGCCTATCTGAAATCGCTCGCGATCAAGCGCGTCGAAGTCTGATGGAGCCAGCGGCCGCCTCCGGGCGGCCGCATCGTCCTTTGCAGCCGGAGAGACATTGCGATGAACATGACTGCCGCCAAGATCGAGATTGAGACTACGACGCCCGCGGCCAGCGCCGCGCCGGTTGTCGCGCTAACGCCGAAGCGTCCGCCGCGCAGTGAAACCTACGCACGCATGGCGCGGGAGACGGCCGTGCGCGTTATCCCGCCGCTGGTCGTGATCGCGCTGCTGACGCTGGTGTGGGAGCTGGTCTGCCGCCGCGCCGGCTCGGCGTTGCCGCCGCCGTCGAAAGTTTTCAGCGACACCAAGGAACTGATCCTCGATCCGTTCTTCGACCATGGCGGCATCGACAAGGGCCTATTCTGGCATCTATCCGCCAGTCTCCAGCGCGTCGCTTTCGGCTATTCGCTCTCGGCGATCGCCGGCATCGCGCTCGGCGTGCTGGTCGGGCAGTCGGTCTGGGCAATGCGCGGGCTCGATCCGCTGTTCCAAGTGCTGCGCACGATTCCGCCGCTGGCCTGGCTGCCGCTGTCGCTTGCGGCCTTCCGCGATGGCCAGCCCTCGGCGATCTTCGTCATCTTCATCACCTCGATCTGGCCGATCATCATCAACACCGCCGTCGGCATCCGCAACATCCCGCAGGATTACCGCAACGTCGCCGCGGTGGTGCAGCTCAATCCGCTGGAGTTCTTCTCCAAGATCATGATCCCGGCCGCCGCGCCCTACATCTTCACCGGCCTGCGCATCGGCATCGGCCTGTCCTGGCTCGCGATCGTCGCAGCCGAGATGCTGATCGGCGGCGTCGGCATCGGTTTCTTCATCTGGGACGCCTGGAACTCCTCGCATATCAGCGAGATCATCCTGGCGCTGTTCTATGTCGGCATCGTCGGCTTCGTGCTGGACCGCCTGATCGCGGGCCTCGGCAAGTTCGTCACCCGCGGCACTGCGCAGAATTGAAGGAGAGGGGCACATGACCGCCTATCTGAAGCTCGACCATATCGACAAGGTCTTCACCCGCGGCGCCGCCACCACGGAGGTGCTCAAGGAGATCAATCTCACGATCGAGAAGGGCGAATACGTCTCGATCATCGGCCATTCCGGTTGCGGTAAGTCGACCCTGCTCAACATCATCGCAGGCCTGACCAACGCCACCACCGGCGGCGTCTTGCTGGAGAACCGCGAAGTGAACTCGCCGGGACCGGATCGTGCCGTGGTGTTCCAGAACCACAGCCTGTTGCCGTGGCTGACTGTCTACGAGAACGTTAAGCTCGGCGTCGACAAGGTCTTCGCCAGGACCAAATCCCGTGCCGAGCGCGATGCCTGGGTGATGCACAATCTCAACCTCGTGCAGATGGCCCATGCCAGGGACAAGCGTCCATCGGAGATTTCCGGCGGCATGAAGCAGCGCGTCGGCATCGCGCGGGCGCTGGCCATGGAGCCGAAGGTGCTGCTGCTCGACGAGCCGTTCGGCGCGCTGGACGCACTGACCCGCGCGCATCTGCAGGACTCCGTGATGGCGCTGCATCAGAAGCTCGGCAATACCATCCTGATGATCACCCATGACGTCGACGAGGCCGTGCTCCTCTCCGATCGCATCGTGATGATGACGAATGGGCCGAGCGCGCGCATCGGCGAGGTGTTGGACGTGCCGCTGGCGCGGCCGCGCAAGCGGCTCGAGCTTGCCACCAACACCACTTATCTGAAGTGCCGCCAGCGCGTGCTCGAATTCCTCTACGAACGTCACCGCTTCGTCGAGGCCGCGTAACGAAAGCGTTAACGCGCGTGCTCGCCCAAATAATCGACATACCGCTCAATCCTTGTGCGCCGCACAAGGATTGAGCGAATCGCAAATTTAGCGTGCGAAAAAGCCCTGCCAAAGATTCGGGCAAGACGAATAACGTTCTGAAATCCCTGCATTTCCAGCGTGCGCGCAACTGGCACGGAAATTGAAATGCCTTTGCGCGACGCCAACGACGACGTCCCTCAACATCATCAATCAGCATCGTGAACTCGCCACCGGGGTGAAGCCTCGGAGCGCGCCCCCATGCGGGGCTGAGCCTGCAACGACGCAGCGGTGAGCCTGGAAGGGATATTCAATGACGAAGAATCCAACTTGGATTTCGGACTGGCGCCCCGAGGACGAGGCGTTCTGGAATGCGACCGGCAAGACGATCGCGCGACGCAACCTGATCTGGTCGATCCTGGCCGAGCATATCGGCTTCTCGGTCTGGCTGATCTGGAGCATCGTCACCACCAAGCTGCCCCAGGCGGGCTTCCACTACACCACCGACCAGCTGTTCCAGCTCGTCGCGGTGCCGGGCCTGATCGGTGCCCTGATGCGCTTTCCCTACACCTTCGCGGTGACGACGTTCGGCGGCCGAAACTGGACCATCTTCAGCGCGGCGATCCTGTTCATTCCGACGCTGTCGCTGGCCTATTTCGTGAGCCAGCCCGACACGCCGTTCTGGCTGATGCTGCTGGTTGCCTCGACCGCCGGGCTCGGCGGCGGCAATTTCGCCTCCAGCATGACCAACATCTCCTTCTTCTTCCCCGACCGGATGAAGGGGTGGGCGCTCGGCCTCAACGCCGCCGGCGGCAATATCGGTGTCTCCAGCGTGCAGCTGTTGACCCCGATCCTGATGACGCTGGCCGTCTTCAACCTGTTCCAGGCGACGCCTGTCGACGGCATTTTCCTTCAGAATGCCGGCCTGATGTGGGTGCTGCCGATCGCGATCGCCGTGTTCGGCGCCGTGTTCTTCATGAACAACCTCACCACGGCGAAATCCTCGGTGAAGAACCAGCTCGCGATCGTCAAGCGCAAGCACACCTGGATCATGGCCTACCTCTATATCGGCACGTTCGGATCCTTCATCGGCTACTCCGCCGCGTTCCCGCTGCTGCTCAAGACGCAGTTCCCGAGTGTGACGATCTCGATCGCCTTCCTGGGACCGCTGGTCGGCTCGCTGTCGCGTCCGCTCGGCGGCTGGCTTGCCGACAAGATCGGCGGCTCGATCATCACCTTCTGGAATTTCATCGTGATGGCGGGCGCCACCGTCGGCGCGCTCTACTTCGTCGGGCAGAAGGATTTCATCGGCTTCTTGTCGATGTTCCTGATCCTGTTCGTGACGACGGGCATCGGCAACGGCTCGACCTACCGCATGATCCCCTCGATCTTCCGCGAGGAGAACCTGTTTAGGGTGCGCGGCAAGGGCGATGCGGCGCGCGCGCTGGCGCTGAAGACGGCGAGCATCGAGAGCGGCGCGGCAGTCGGCTTCATCGGCGCGATCGGGGCGGTCGGCGGCTATCTGATCCCGACCGGGTTCGGCAAGTCGATCGCCATGACAGGCGGACCGCAGCTCGCGCTCGCGATCTATCTCGGCTTCTACGCCTCCTGTCTCGCCCTGACCTGGTGGTTCTACCTGCGTCGCAGCCCGCAGGGCGAAGGCGCCTCCAGCCTTGCCGGGGCGCGAGTCTGACACTTGGCACGAATGTCGCTTCTCCCCGTACGCGGGGAGAAGTCCCTCTGATGACGTTTGACCCATGAACCTTGTCCGCAACGGCGCGGACGAAGGCAGACCGAAACAGACAGGAAACATCATGACTTCAGAACAGATCGCCCTCATCCAGCAGAGCTTCTCCAAGGTCGCGCCGATATCCGAGCAGGCCGCGATGCTGTTCTACGATCGCCTGTTCGAGGTGGCGCCGTCCGTGCGCGCGATGTTTCCCGAGGACATGACCGAGCAGCGCAAGAAGCTGATGGGCATGCTCGCCGCCGTGGTCGGCGGCCTGTCGAATCTGGACTCGATTCTTCCCGCGGCCTCTGCGCTCGCCAAGCGTCACGTCGCCTACGGCGCCACGGCCGAGCACTACCCCGTGGTCGGGGCGACCTTGCTGTGGACCCTGGAGAAGGGGCTTGGCGAGGCGTGGACGCCCGAACTGGCAAAGGCCTGGACCGACGCCTACGGCGTCCTGTCCGGCTACATGATGTCCGAGGCCTACGGCGCGCAGCCGCAGGCCGCTGAATAGGAGATGCCTCGTGAGTGAACCGCTCGTCATCGTCGGTAACGGTATGGCGGCCGCGCGCCTGGTCGACGAGCTCGCCAAGACGGCGCTCGGTCGCTACGCGGTCGCTGTCATCGGCGAAGAGCCGCGCCTCGCCTACAATCGCGTGCTGCTCTCCTCGGTGCTAGCTGGCGAGACCGGCTCGCACGAGATCGAGCTGCGGCCGGCCGATTGGTGGCGCCACCGCGGCGTCACGGTGCGCTATGGCTATCGCGTTACCGAGATCGACACCGGCCGCCGCGAGCTGAAGATCGAAGGCGAAGAGAGCATGGAATACTCCAAGCTCGTGCTCGCCACGGGATCGACGCCGCTGCGGCTCAACGTGCCGGGCGCCGATCTCGCCGGCGTTCACACCTTCCGCGACACCCGCGACGTCGACCTGCTCTTGACCCTGGCCGCGGCGAAGAAGCGCGTCGTCGTGGTCGGCGGCGGCCTGCTCGGACTTGAAGCAGCTTACGGTCTCGCCAAGGCCGGCGCGCCGGTGACGTTGCTGCATCTGATGGACCGGCTGATGGAGCGTCAGCTCGATGCGCCGGCCGCCGATCTGCTCAAGACGCTGGTCGAACGCAAGGGCATCCGTATCCTGCTCAACGCCTCGACCGCCCGCATCCACGGCGAGGGTCACGTCGAGGCGGTCGAGCTCGCCGACGGCAGCCGCATCGAGGCCGACGCCGTGATCTTCGCCGCCGGCATCAAGCCGAACGTGGCGCTGGCGAAAGATGCGGGGATCGCGGTCAACCGCGGCGTCGTCGTCAACGATGTGATGCAGACCTCCTCATCGGACATCTTCGCGCTCGGCGAATGCGCCGAGCATCACGGCACCTGCTATGGCCTGGTCGAGCCGGCCTATGAGCAGGCGCGCGTGCTGGCGCGGCATCTGGCCGGCCGGCCCGCGGCCTATCAGGGCAGCGTGGTCTCGACCAATCTCAAGGTCTCCGGCGTCAGCGTATTCTCGGCGGGCGACTTCATGGGCGGGGAGGGCAGCGAGAGCCTGGTGCTGTCAGACCGCAGGCGCGGCACCTACAAGAAGCTCGTCATCGCCGACGGCCGGCTCACCGGAGCGGTGCTGATCGGCGATACCGTCGATGCGCTCTGGTACCTCGAACTGATCCGCAACCGCGACAAGGTCGCGGCGATCCGCACCGACATGATGTTCGGCCGCGCGTTGGCGCGTCCTTCCAAAGCGGCTTGATAGAGGCGGCTTGAGACAAGGCAGCTAGATATGACGGCGATCGATCCCACCCTCCGCGCCACCAAGACGACCTGTCCCTATTGCGGCGTCGGCTGCGGCGTGCTGGCGACGCCTGACGGCACGGGCGGGGCGGCCATCGCCGGCGACCCTGATCATCCCGCCAATTTCGGCCGGCTGTGCTCCAAGGGCTCCGCGCTCGGCGAGACCGTCGGACTGGAAGGTCGTCTGCATTATCCGATGATCCGCTGCAAGGGCGTGCTGGAGCGCGTCGCCTGGAGCGACGCGCTCGACCACGTCGCGCACCGCATGCAGCATATCGTGGCGCGCGACGGCGCCGACGCCGTTGCGTTCTATCTCTCCGGTCAATTGCTGACCGAGGACTATTACATTGCCAACAAGCTGATGAAGGGCTTCGTCGGCACCGCCAATGTCGACACCAATTCGCGCCTCTGCATGTCGTCCTCGGTCGCCGGCCATCGTCGCGCCTTCGGCGCCGACACGGTACCCGGCTGCTATGAGGATCTCGACGAGGCCGACCTGCTGGTCTTCGTCGGCTCGAACGCAGCCTGGTGTCACCCGGTTCTGTTCCAGCGCATGCTGAAGAATCGTGGGGAGCGCGGCGCGCGAATGGTCGTGATCGATCCGCGCCGCACCGACACGGCCGATGAGGCCGATCTGTTCCTTGGGCTCAAGCCTGGCACCGACACCGCGTTGTTCTCCGGCCTGTTCGTCCATCTCGCCGACAATGGCGCGCTGGATCAGGACTACATCGCGAACAACACGTCTGGCTTCGACGACGCGCTGGTGCGCGCGCGCGGCATCGCCGGCAGCATCGGTGCGACCGCGCTGGCGACGGGCTTGTCCGAGCAGGACGTTGCGGCCTTCTTCAGGATGTTCCGCGACACGCCGCGGGTCGTCACGCTCTATTCGCAGGGCGTCAACCAATCCGCACAGGGCACCGACAAGGTCAATGCCATCCTGAATTGCCATCTCGCGACGGGGCGCATCGGCAAGCACGGCGCTTCGCCGTTCTCGCTGACCGGCCAGCCCAATGCGATGGGCGGCCGCGAGGTCGGCGGCCTCGCGAACATGCTCGCCGCCCATATGGGCTTCACGCCGCCCGACATCGATCGCGTCCGGCGCTTTTGGAAGGCGCCGCGCATTGCGACCCATGAAGGGTTGAAGGCGGTGCAATTGTTCGAGGCGATCAACCGCGGCGAGGTCAAAGCGCTCTGGGTGATGGGCACCAACCCGGCGGTGTCACTGCCCGATGCCGATTTCGTGCGCGAGGCGCTGAAGAAGCTCGAGCTGTTCGTTGTCTCGGAAAACGTGCTCTCCAACGACACGGTGGACGCGGGCCCGCATGTGCTGCTGCCGGCGCTGGCCTGGGGCGAAAAGTCGGGCACGGTGACCAATTCCGAACGCCGGATCTCGCGCCAGCGCTCTTTCCTGCCGGCGCCGGGCGAGGCGCGCCCTGACTGGTGGATCCTCAGCGAGACCGCCAAGCGCCTCGGCTTCGGCGACAGTTTTAACTACAAATCCGCCGCCGAGATATTCCGCGAGCATGCATCGCTCTCGGCCTTCGAGAACGATGGCAGCCGCGACTTCGACATTGGCGCTCTGACCTCGCTGTCCGACGAAGCTTTCGATGCCTTGAAGCCGGTGCAATGGCCGGCGCGCGAAGGCGGCGAGCCCGGCGCGCGCTTCTTCGCGCAAGGCGGTTTCTTCACCAATGACGGCAAGGGCCGATTCATTGCGCCGGAGGTGCCGGCCTTGCGCGGCGAGACCGGCGCCTCGCGTCCCCTCAGACTCAACACCGGGCGCATCCGCGACCAGTGGCACACCATGACGCGGACCGGCCTCAGCCAGCGGCTGGGCGCGCATTTGCCCGAGCCCTTCGTCGAGATCCATCCCGACGATGCCAGCAGATACGGCATCGTCCATGACGGCTATGCCCGCATCACCACCGACTACGGCCAGTGCATCCTGAAGGTTGTCGTCAGCGACCGCCAGCAGCGCGGCGCGCTGTTCGTTCCGATTCACTGGAGCGCGATGAACGCTTCGCATGGCCGCGTCGGGGCGCTGGTCCAGTCGTTCACCGATCCGTTCTCGGGCCAGCCTGAATCGAAGGCGACGCCGGCGGCGATCGCGCCTTACGAATACGTCTTTCGCGGTTTCGCACTCTCGCGCAAGCAGCTCGATCTGCCGCCAAACCTGTTGTGGACCCGCGTCACGGTCGCCGGCGGCTTCGGCTATCTGTTCGCCGACAACGCCGATCTGTCGCGCTGGCCGGCCTGGCTCGATGGTGTCACCGGCGAGGACGTCGCCGAATACCGCGATTTTGGCGGCGGCATCTACCGCGCGGCTTCGTTCGTCGGCGATCGCATCGAGGCCTGCCTGTTCGTCGGCCCCGGGCATGACGCCGGCGATTGGGAGGTGGTCAGGAGCGCCTTCGCGGCGGATCACGTCAGCGACGAGCAACGCCGCATGCTGCTGTCGGGCAAGTCGACTGAGGGTGTGGCCTCGACCGGGCCGATCGTCTGCGCCTGCTTCGGCGTCGGCCGCGGCACCATCTGCGACACCATCGCGAGCGGCGCGCGCTCGGCGACCGAGATCGGCGCCAAGCTCAAGGCCGGCACGAATTGCGGCTCCTGCATCCCCGAGCTGAAGCGGTTGATCGCGACGACGGAGGTGCCGGCGAAGCAGGCGAAGGTCGCGGGCGCGGTGGGGTAGGCGACGTTCGGTCCTCGCCACATCCTCCGCTGTCATCGCACGGCTTGACCGGGCGATCCAGTATTCCGAGACGTCTGTGGTTCACCGAGAAGCTGCGGCGTACTGGATTCCCCGCCTCCGCGGGGAATGACAGTGGGCAAGAGCCGTCCGTCGGCCCAATCGACGCGACCGCGATTGTGCCCTATGTTGTCGCGCTCTTCCCCTGACATGCCCACAAAAACAACGATGTACCTGGAAACGCCGCCGCGCCTGATCGAGACCAAGCTTTTCTCCGCCATGCCCGACAAGTTCCGCCGCAAGGGCGCGCGGACGGACTGGGCCGATGCCAACCGGCCTGGCATTGCCACCGACAGCTTCATCGAGGGGCCGTCCTTCGACAAGGACGGCCATCTCTACATCGTCGACATCCCCTTCGGCCGCATCTTCCGCATTGCGCCTGATGGCGAGTGGTCGCAGGTCATCGAATACGAGGGCTGGCCGAACGGGCTGAAGATCGCGCCTGACGGCCGCGTCCTGGTCGCCGATTACATGCACGGCATCATGGAGCTCGACGCCGAAGCCGGCCGCGTCAAGCCGGTGCTGACCGCACGTAATTCGGAATCCTTTCGCGGCTGCAACGACCTGCATCTCGCCTCCAACGGTGACATCTATTTCACCGATCAGGGCCAGACCGGCTTGCACGATCCGAGCGGTCGGGTCTACCGGCTTGCAGCAAATGGCCGGCTCGACTGTCTGATCAGCACCGGCATCAGCCCCAACGGCTTGGTGCTCGACCCGACCGAGACCGTGCTGTTCGTCGCGATGACGCGCGACAATGCGGTGTGGCGGCTGCCGTTCATGAAGGACGGCAGCGTGTCGAAGGTCGGCCGCTTCTGCTCTCTGTTCGGCACCAGCGGTCCCGACGGCATGAGCATGGATGCCAAGGGCCGCCTGTTCGTCGGCCACGCCTCGCTCGGCCACGTCTTCGTATTCGCGCCGAACGGCGAGCTGATCGCACGGATCAAGTCGTGCGCGGGACCGAATTGCACCAATGTCGCGATCGGTGGCGAAGCCAACGATCGTCTCTACATCACGGAGTCCTCGACCGGTAGCGTGCTGGTCGCGGATATCAGCGGACTGTGAGCTCCAACATGAGAACAAATCCCTTCGGCAAGACGGGCACCAACGTTTCCGTCATCGGGCAGGGCACCTGGTATCTCGATCACGGCGATCGCAAGCGCGCCATTGCCGCGCTTCAACGCGGGCTCGATCTCGGCATGACCAATATCGACACTGCCGAGATGTACGGCGATGCCGAGCTCGTCATTGCCGATGCCATCGCAGGCCGCCGCGACGAGGTGTTCCTCGTTTCAAAGGTGCTGCCTAGCAACGCCTCGCGCCGTGGCACGATCACGGCGTGCGAGCGCTCACTGAAACGCCTCAAGACCGATCGCCTCGATTGCTATCTCCTGCACTGGCGCGGCTCGTATCCGCTGGAGGATACCGTCGCTGCGTTCGAGGAGCTGGTGAAGACTGGCAAGATCAAGTCCTGGGGGGTCTCCAATTTCGATGCCGACGATCTCGACGAGATTCTCGAAGTGGCCGGCGAGGGCCGCATCGCGTGCAATCAGGTGCTCTATCATCTCAAGGAGCGCGCGATCGAACATGCCGTGATCCCCTGGTGCGAACGGCATGGTGTCGCCGTGGTCGCCTATTCGCCGTTCGGTCATGACGATTTTCCGGATGCGCGCAGCAAGGGCGGTGCGGTCCTCGCGCGCATCGCGGAGGCGCGTCGCGTGACGCCGCGCCAGGTCGCGCTGAGCTTCCTCACCCGTGCAACTACGGTGTTCGCGATCCCGAAGGCGTCATCGGCGGAACATGCCGGCGAGAATGCGGCGGCGGGCGATCTCGTGCTGACGAAAGACGAGATTTCGGCGCTCGATGCGGCGTTTCCACGCGGACCGAAGCCGCGCAGCCTGCCCATGCTGTAATGCACAAACGTCTATTATTAATGGAGTATTGACGCGCGCGGCGGCTCGCGCATATCGGCATCCTGTTTTCGGAAGTTGTGAACGCGGCGCAATTGTCGTTTTTTACGACTGTTCTCGATTCGCAATTTCCCGGGTTCCAGCCGTGACACCGCCGCCCGCTGCAGCCGCAAGGCTCGACAGTATTCCCATGCCCGTGCCGGAGAAGAAGCAGCAGGCTCGCCGCGCGCCTGCGCGCGTCGATCATCCCTTCAAAGGCATTGCATTGGTGCTGTTGTCGACCGTGTTCCTCGGCCTCTCCGACACCACCGCGAAATATCTGTCGACCAGCCTGCCCTCGATCGAGATCACCTGGATCCGCTTCGTTACCTTCGCGCTGATGTTCACGCCGGTGATGATGCCGGGCTCGCCGCTGCATGCGATGCGCACCGAGCGTCTTGGCCTGCAGCTGATGCGCGGCGTAGCACTGCTCGGCTCCTCGCTGTTCTTCATCACCGGGCTAAGCTTCCTGCCCATTGCGGAAGCCTCGGCCACCGGCTTCGTCTCGCCGCTGTTCGTCACCGCGCTCTCGATCATCTTCCTGAGCGAGAAGGTCGGCATGCGGCGCTGGATCGCCACCGCGATCGGCTTGACCGGCGTGCTGATCATCCTGCGGCCGGGCACGAGCGCGTTCCATGCTGCCGCGTTCTTCCCGATCATCTCGGCGTTCTGCTGGGCCGCCGCGCTGATCCTGACGCGCATGATGAGCGGCCGCGAGGCCGTCCTCACCACCATGGCCTATTCGGCGCTGACGGGCGTTGCGATCCTCAGTGTCATGGTGCCGTTCGTGTGGGTCACGCCGAGCTGGAGCGCGATCGGGCTCGGCATCGTGATCGGAGTTGCCTCCACTGTAGGCCAGTGGATCATCGTGCTGGCCTATCGCTATGGCGATGCGTCGGTGCTGGCGCCGTTCTCCTACACGCAGCTGCTCTGGGTCAGCATCTTGGGATTCTTCATCTTCGGTGAGGTGCCTGATCTCTGGACCATCGTCGGCGCGGCCTTCATCGTCGCGAGCGGCCTCTACATCGCCCATCGCGAGCGGGTGCGGCGCGCCCAGCTTCTGGTTCTGGAAGAGCGTTCGCCGAACCCCTGACGCAAGTTCGCGCCTCCCATCGCGTGCTATCAATGGCTCCAACACCAGGGGAGGAGCCGGATGCGCGCTGCGATTTTCAGGAACGGTGAGATTGTCGTCGATCGGCTCGCGGAGCCGACGCCGGGTCCCGGCCAGGTTCTGGTCAAGACGCTTGCCTGCGGCATCTGCGGCTCCGATCTGCACGCGCGCCAGCACGCCCATCGCATGGTCGAGATGGCGCGGAAGGTCGGCCGCAAGCCGATGGACCTCAGCCGCGACGTCGTGTTCGGCCATGAGTTCTGCTGCGAAATCGTCGACTATGGTCCCGGCACATCGCGCAAGCTCAAGCCCGGCACCCGCGTCTGTTCGCTGCCGGCCCTCGTGACGCCTCAGGGCATCGAAGGCATCGGCTATTCCAACGACAATATCGGCGGCTATGCCGAGGCCATGCTGCTGAGCGAATCGCTGCTGCTCGAAGTGCCCAATGGTCTTGCGCCGGAACATGCTGCGCTCACCGAACCGCTCGCCGTCGGCGTTCACGCGGTCGCCAAGGCGAACATAAGTGGAGGCGAGGTGCCGCTCGTAATCGGCTGCGGCCCGGTGGGCCTTGCGGTGATCGCGGCGCTGAAGCTTAAAGGTCTGCACCCGATCATCGCCGCCGACTATTCGCCGGCGCGGCGCGCGCTCGCCGCTCAGCTCGGCGCCGACATCGTGGTCGATCCCAGGGTGTCGCAGCCCTATGCGACCTGGGCCGAGCACGCGCAGATGTCGGACGCCGAGAAGGCAGCGCGGCCGCCGTTCCAGGCCATTTTGCCGGCGCTGAAGCCTGCGATCATCTTCGAATGCGTCGGCGTGCCCGGCTTGCTGCAGCAGGTGTTCGAGGGTGCGCCGCGCGATGCACGCATCGTCGTGGTCGGTGTCTGCATGGAGACCGACAAAAGCGAGCCGATGCTGGGCATCATGAAGGAGCTGAACGTCCAGTATGTGCTCGGCTACACGCCCGAGGAGTTCGCAGGCTCACTGCGACTGATCGCGGAAGGGCAGGTGGATGCCACTGCGATGGTGACGGCCGAGGTGGGCCTCGACGGCGTCGCAAAGGCGTTCGCGGATCTGGCCAACCCCGAGGCACACACCAAGATCATCGTGCAGCCGTGGCGTTAGCCGCTTGGTAGGTGCTGTAGGGTGGGCAAAGGCGCATGGCGCCGTGCCCACGATGCATCCGCTGTCGTGACGAGAACGGTGGGCACGCTTCCGCCGTCGCTCTTCGAGCTATGTCGGACAAGCCGCTTTGCCCACCCTACGAGACCTTCAATACTTCGCCGGCACGTACATCTCCGGCGGAACCGGGCCGCGCTGATAGTCGGGGTGGCGGACGCGCGGCGGCAGCATCACCGGCGCGCGAGCGACCTCTTGGTACGGGATTTGGCTCAGTAGATGCGCGATGCAGTTGAGCCGCGCGCGCTTCTTGTCGACGGCATCGACGATCCACCACGGCGAGTCCGGAAGATGCGTATGCTCGAGCATCGTCTCCTTGGCCTTGGTGTAAGCTTCCCAGCGGCTGCGGGCCTCGACGTCCATCGGGCTCAGCTTCCACTGCTTGAGCGGATCCTTGATGCGCATGGTGAAGCGGAACTGCTGCTCGTCGTCGGTGATCGAGAACCAGTATTTGACCAGGATGATGCCAGAGCGGATCAGCATGCGCTCGAATTCCGGCACCGTCTTGAAGAACTCCCGGTATTCCTCCTCGGTGCAGAAGCCCATCACGCGTTCGACGCCGGCGCGGTTGTACCAGCTGCGGTCGAACAGCACGATCTCGCCGCCGGCCGGCAGGTGCGCGACGTAGCGCTGGAAGTACCATTGCGTACGCTCGCGTTCGTTCGGGGCGGGCAACGCCGCGACGCGGCAGATGCGGGGATTGAGGCGCTGGGTGATGCGCTTGATGACGCCGCCCTTGCCGGCGGAATCGCGGCCCTCGAACAGGACCACGACCTTCTTCTTCTCGCTCTGCACCCAGTCCTGCAGCTTGACCAGCTCGCCCTGGAGGCGGAGCAGTTCCCGGAAATAGAGCCTGCGATCGACCGTCGGCTTCAGTGTGCCCGTCTCGTCCAGGAGCTCGTCGAGCCTGGTGTCATCAAGCTCCATCTCAAGCTCCTCGTCGAGGTCGTCGGCCATTTCCTGAATGATGCGCTCGCGCTTGGCGATTTGGGACGTGCGGTCGGATGCAGTCATGGGCGTCTTCTCTCGGCTAGGGTGCCAGTATTACCAACGACCATCGACGGGCTTTGTTGCGCCCATGTGACAACCCGCCAATCCCCCTCAGCGAGGTTCACACCGGCAGCGCGATCGAATATTTCACCTGGCTCAGCGCAAAGCTGGACTCGATCGAGGCGATGCCGTCGAGCCGGGTCAGCTTGGTCTTGAGGAACGTCTCGTAAGAGGCGAGGTCGGCGGCGACGACACGCAGCAAATAGTCGCGGTTGCCGGTCATCAGATAGCACTCCAGCACCTCGTCCCATTTCGAGATCGCGCGCGCGAAGCGGTTGAGGTCCTCCTCCTTCTGCCGCGCCAGCTTGATCGAGATGAATACGCTGACGTGCAGTCCAAGCGCCTTCTGGTCCACGGTCGCGACATAGCGCGAGATGACGCCGCGCTCTTCCAGGAGCTTGACCCGCCGGTGGCAGGGCGAAACCGACAGGCCGACCTTGTCGGCGAGCTCCTGCATGGTCAGCCGGCTGTCGGCCTGGAGTAGCGCGAGGATTTTGCGGTCGATGGAGTCCAGATCGGGCATTGGGATGAAACCTGCATAATGGCGGCGAGGCTGGTAAAATATCCCAATACTTTGGCACATGTCGCAAGAAATTGAGATATTCGGCGCGTTCCGCAGGCGTATGATCGACGGATCAGATTCCGGAGCAGCGCGCCATGCCCGTCGATTCCGCCCGTCTGGACACATTGACTGCCCTTGCCCGCAAGGCGCTGTGGCTGTCGTCCTGGACCATCCATCACGCCAACCACATCCGCCCGAGCGCGGACGGCCTCAAGGTCGGCGGCCATCAGGCCTCGTCCGCTTCGCTTGCCACCATCATGTCGGCGCTGTACTTCCACGTGCTACGACCCGAGGATCGCGTCGCGGTGAAGCCGCATGCGAGCCCGGTATTCCATGCCATCCAATATCTGTTCGGTCGGCAGAGTCGTGAGAAGCTGGAGAATTTCCGCGGCTTCAAGGGCGCGCAGTCCTATCCCTCGCGTACCAAGGATGTCGATGACGTCGATTTCTCCACCGGTTCGGTTGGTCTGGGCGTTGCGCAGACGCTGTTCGCCTCGCTGGTGCAGGACTACGTCAAGGCGCATGGCTGGATGAAGGATCGCCGCGAAGGGCGGATGATTGCGCTCGTCGGCGACGCCGAGATGGACGAAGGCAATATCTGGGAAGCGCTCGCGGAGGGCTGGAAGCACGGCCTGCGCAACACCTGGTGGGTGGTCGACTACAACAGGCAGTCGCTCGACGCCGTCGTGCGCGAAGGTCTCTGGGAAAAGTTCGAGACCATGTTCCGCAATTTCGGCTGGGACGTCGTCATCGTGAAATACGGCCGCCTGATGCGCGAGGCCTTCGCCGAGCCGGGTGGCGAGGCGCTGAAGCGCTGGATCGACAATTGCCCGAACGCGCTCTACGCCGCGCTATGCTTCCAGGGCGGCGCGGCCTTCCGCAAGCATCTGCATGACGAGATCGGTGATCAGGGCCCGATCACCAAGCTGATCGACAAGCGCAGCGACGACGAACTCCTGGCGCTGATGTCCAATCTCGGCGGCCATGACATGGCGAGCATGCTGGAAGCGTTCGAAAAGATCGATCACGATCGTCCGGTTTGCTTCATCGCCTACACCATCAAGGGCGTCGGGCTGCCGTTCCAGGGCCACAAGGACAACCACGCCGGCCTGATGACCGTCGCGCAGATGGAGAAATATCGCGACAGCCAGAACATCCGCCCAGGGCATGAATGGGACAAGTTCGAGGGCCTCGCTCAGGATGCGGCCGAGCTGGAGGCTTTCCTCGCGCGCGTGCCCTTCAATCAGGATGGCCGTCGCCTCGGCGCACCCGTCGTCGAGGTGCCCCAGCAACTGGCCTTCAAGCCGTCGCCGCAGATGTCGACCCAGCAGGGTTTTGGCCTCGTGCTGAACGAGATCGCACGCAGCGACAGCGAGCTGGCAAAACGCATCGTCACGACCTCGCCCGACGTCACGGTCTCCACCAATCTCGGCCCCTGGGTCAACCGTCGCGGTCTGTTCGCGCGTGCCGAGAAGGCGGATTTATTCCGCAGCGAGAAAATTCCCTCGACCTACAATTGGGACGCTTCGCCGAAGGGCCAGCATCTCGAGCTCGGCATTGCCGAGATGAACCTGTTCATCATGCTCTCCGCGCTCGGCCTGTCGCATCAGATCAATGGCGAGCGGTTGTTGCCGGTCGGCACGCTCTACGATCCCTTCATCGAACGCGGCCTCGATGCGCTGAACTACGCCTGCTACCAGGATGCGCGCTTCATGGTGGCGGCGACCCCGTCGGGCATCACGCTCGCGCCCGAAGGCGGCGCGCATCAGTCGATCGCCACCCCGCTGATCGGCATGGCGCAGGATGGCCTCGCCTCGTTCGAGCCCGCTTTCGTCGACGAGCTCGCCGTGATCATGGGTTGGGGCTTCGACCATATGCAGCGCGATCCGGGCGAAGGCGGCTCGGTTTATTTGCGGCTCTCGACGCGCAGCATCGAGCAGGCGCAGCGCATCATGACGCCGGAGCTGAGGCAGGGCATCACCGACGGCGCTTACTGGCTGCGCAAGCCGGGCCCAAATGCCGAGGTCGTGATCGCCTATACCGGCGCGGTCGCACCGGAAGCGATCGAGGCGACCGGCTTCATCGGCGAGAGCCGCCGCGATATCGGCCTGCTCGCGATCACTTCGGCCGACCGCCTGCATGCCGGCTGGACCGCCGCACGGAAATTGCGCCGCGACCGCCGCGGGGTGCAGCATCTCAGCCACATCGAGAAACTGCTGGCGCCGCTGCCGCGCGACTGCGGCATCGTGACCGTGATCGACGGCCATCCCTCTGCGCTCGGCTGGCTCGGCGGCGTCCGCGGCCATCGCGTCGAGGCGCTCGGTGTCGAGCAGTTCGGCCAGACCGGCACCATCGCTGACCTGTACCGGCACTACGGCATCGATGCCAACGCCATCATCGATGCGGCCGAAAGCCTCACCACCGGCGCGCCGGTGCTGCATCGGAAGATGGCGGTGTAGTTGCGGTAACCGCCGCATGGGCCCCGGCTCTGCAGCACACCGCTGCTCTGGACGATGCTTCGCATCGCAAGGATAGCGCTGCGCTGCGTCCGGGGCACGTGAGTGTCTGGACTCGTTATAATCTCGTGTCCTGGACGCGGCGCGGCATGAAATGACGCGACGCTGAGCCGGGACCCAGGTTCTTGCGATCGATGGCCGCTTGCCTCGCTTCAAATCGCGTCCCATATTCCGCGCGTCCGCCGCAACGCTGGCCCCGCATATGGCGGGTTCAACTATCGGCGCTTTCGTGCAAGGATGCCTGCCGAAACGCCCCCTCCAAGCCCCCAACAAGAGGTTACCGATGGTCAATCGCATGCAATTCTACATCGACGGCGCCTGGGTCGATCCCGCCGTCAAGAAGTCCACCGCCGTGGTCAACCCCGCGACGGAAGAGGCGATGTACGAGGTTGCGCTGGGCTCCAAGGCCGACGTGGACAAGGCGGTCGCCGCCGCCAAGCGCGCCTTCGCCACCTTCTCGCAGACCAGCCGCGAGGAGCGCGTCGCACTGCTCACCAAAGTGATCGAGATCTACAAGGGCCGTCTCAAGGAGATCGGCGCTGCCGTCTCCGACGAGATGGGCGCGCCGCTGCCGATGGCGGAGAAGCTCCAGGCCGGCGCCGGCCTCGGCCATCTCATGACCACGCTCGACGTGCTCAAGAACTATCATTTCGAGGAGCCGGTCGGCACCGCCATGGTGCTGCGCGAGCCGATCGGCGTGGTCGGCATGATCACGCCCTGGAACTGGCCGCTCAACCAGATCGCCTGCAAGGTCGCGCCCGCGCTGGCCGCCGGCTGCACCATGATCCTCAAGCCGTCGGAGTTCACGCCGACCTCCGCGCTGATCTTCGCGGAAATCCTGCATGAAGCCGGCGTGCCGAAGGGCGTGTTCAACCTCGTCAATGGCCTCGGTCCCGAGGTCGGCGCCGCCATGAGCGAGCATCCCGACATCGACATGATCTCGTTCACCGGCTCCACCCGCGCCGGCATCGACGTGGCGAAGCGCGCCGCGCCGACCGTGAAGCGCGTCAGCCAGGAGCTCGGCGGCAAGTCGCCGAACGTCATCCTCGAAGGCGCCGACCTCACGAAGGCGGTGACCGGCGGCGTGATGCACATGTTCAACAACTCCGGCCAGTCCTGCAACGCGCCCTCGCGCATGATCGTGCCGCTCTCGAAGATGAAGGAAGTCGCCGCGATCGCGAAGGCCGTCGCCGACAAGACCAAGGCCGGTGATCCCCGCGGCGAAGGCACCACCATCGGCCCGGTCGTCAACCGCGGCCAGTGGGACAAGATCCAGGGCCTGATCAAGAAGGGCATCGACGAGGGCGCAACGCTCGTCGCCGGCGGCCCGGGTCTGCCAGAAGGCGTCAACAAGGGCTTCTATGTTCGCCCGACCATCTTCGCCGACGTTACCCCTGAGATGACGATCGCGCGCGAAGAGATCTTTGGACCGGTGCTGACCATCATCGGCGCCAAGGACGAAGCCGATGCCGTGCAGATCGCCAATGACACGCCCTATGGCCTCGCCGGCTATGTCACCGGTGCAACGGTCGAGGACGCCAAGCGCGTCGGTCGCCAGATCCGCGCCGGCAACGTCAATCTCCAGGGCGTGCCGAACGACCGCACCGCGCCGTTCGGCGGCTACAAGCAGTCCGGCAACGGCCGCGAGTGGGGCAAGTACGGCCTCGAGGATTTCCTCGAAGTGAAGGCCGTCGCCGGCTTCAACGCGGCGTAAGTTTTAGCGGCTGAATAGACAAAGCGCCGGAGCGGGCAGCCGCTCCGGCGTTTTTCGTTTCGTCATTCCGGGGCGTCGCGAAGCGACGAGCCCGGAATCCATTCATGCACCGAGGCCATCGCGCGATGGATTCTCAGGTGCGCAATTGCGCACATAGCTCGCGCCGAGGACGGCGCGCCCCGGAATGACGGGGAGAGAGAGCAGGGGCCTATCCCCCCGCCGCGCCTTGCGTGTTCACATACAGCGCGTAGATCGACTGGCTCGCGGCCATGAACAGGCGGTTGCGCTTGACGCCGCCGAAGCAGACGTTGGCGCAGCGTTCGGGCAGGGCGATGCGGCCGATCATGACGCCGTCGGGCGCGAACACAACCACGCCGTCGAGCTCAGGATCGCCCATGCCCCAGCCGCACCAGAGATTGCCGTCGATGTCGCAGCGCATGCCGTCCGGCGTGCCCGGACCGGCATCGATATGGACGCGCTTGTTCGAGATCGTGGTGCCCTCGGGCGAAACGTCATAGGCGAGGATCTTGCGGTTCGGCACGCCGCGTGATTCCACGACATAGAGGATCTTCTCGTCCGGCGAGAAGCACAGCCCGTTCGGCCCGAGCACGCCTTCGGCGACGATGGTCGCCTTGCCGGTCTCGGGATCGAGCCGGTAGACGTTGGGCTCGATCTCGGGCTCGGCCTTGTAGCCCTCGTAATTGCCGAGCAGGCCGAAGGTCGGATCGGTGAACCAGATCGAGCCGTCCGATTTAACGACGACATCGTTGGGCGAGTTCAACCGCTTGCCGTTGAACTGATCCATCAGCACGGTGATGCTGCCGTCATACTCGGTGCGGGTCACGCGCCGGCCGCCGTGCTCGCAGGTGATCAGCCGGCCCTGCCGGTCGCGCGTGTTGCCATTGGCGAAGTTCGAAGGCTTGCGGAACACGCTGACGGCCCCTGTCTCTTCCTCCCATTTGAGGATGCGCTGGTTCGGGATGTCGCTGCAGAGCAGATAACGCCCGTCGCCGAACCAGACGGGACCCTCCGCCCAGCGCAGACCAGTCGCCAGCCGCTCCACCGCCGAAAGCTTGAGCCAATATTTTTCGAAGCGGGGATCGAATGCCCTAATCGCGGGGTCGGGGTAATAGGTCGCCGGCCGCCAGCCTGGACGTTCCTGGGAGTCGGACGATGCCTCATTCATGTCGGTTCTCTCGTTTCGTTCCCTCTGGACAATCCTGCTATCATTAGGGACACGTGTCCGCAAATCGGTCACCACAGGCGAGGGAAGACATGCCGCGTATTTTGATGACGGGAGCTTCGGGCGGAATCGGCACGAGCCTGCGGAAATTGCTGCCGCCGATCTATCCGGATCTCCTGCTGTCCGACATCAAGCCGCCGGCCGATCTCGGCGCAAACGAAAAATTCAAGGCGGCGGACCTCGCCGATCTCGCGCAGTGCGAGGCGATCTGCGAGGGCGTCGACGGCATCCTTCATTTCGGCGGCTATTCGGTCGAAGGCACCTGGGATCAGATCCTCCAGGCCAACATCATCGGCGGTTACAATCTGTTCGAGGCGGCGTACCGCAAGGGTGTCAAGCGCGTGGTGTTCGCCTCGTCGAACCACGCCGTCGGCTTCTATCCGCGTCACTACAAGATCGGCACCGACGTTACCCCGCGCCCCGACGGCCGCTATGGCGTGAGCAAGGTGTTCGGCGAGGCGCTCGGTGCGCTCTATGCCGACAAGCACGGGATGAAGGTGACGTGCTTGCGCATCGGCAATTTCGGCGATATGCCGCTCGACCAGCGCCGGCTTTCGATCTGGCTCAAGCCCGATGACCTCGTGCAGCTCTGCCGGATCGGGCTCGAGCATCCCGACATCCATTTTGAAGTCTTCTACGGCGCGTCCCTGAACGAGCGCGCCTGGTGGGACAACCACCGCGCCTACGCATTCGGCTATCGCCCCACGGGACGCGCCGAGGATTTCCGCGATCACGCGATGGCCGAGCAGGCCAAGCTGAAGCCGGATCCGGTCGGCGATTATTTCCAGGGCGGTACCTTCTGCAGCATGGAGTTCGACGGCGACGCCAGCCGGATCATCGATTGGAACAAGCGGTAGCGTGATGGCAGCTTGCGCGGTTGCGGCTGAAGGGAGGCCCGCCCCATCGTGGCCACGCTTCATGACGACGATGTCGGTCCGGCTCGACAGTCGCTTGAGCTCACGCAGCGGCTAACGGCTGAGCCATTCGTTCGGAGAAGTCGCCCCGGCGACGTCCTATGCTTCCGAAGGATCGAGCATTTCGCCGATCTTGTTGACGGCGACATTGATTGACATGCCCTGGTAGTCGCCAGGATCGCCGAACCACGAGCCGGCCAGCGGCACGGCCTGGCCCGGATGCCGCGCAATGGCCACTGGGATGAGATCGAAGCCGGCGCTCAGGCTGTTGGTGGGATCATAGTCGAGCCAGCCGGCGCCGGGCAGAAACACCTGCACCCAAGCGTGGGTCGCGCCGGAGCCGGTCATACCCACAGCGCCACCGTCGAGCGTCGCATCGTAGAGATAGCCACTGACGAAGCGCGTAGCAAAGCCGAGGCGGCGCAACGTCCAGGCGAAGTCCCGACAGGTCCCGGATCTCGTGCGCAGCGTTTCACCGGGCGACTGAGTGCCTTCGGCGTCTCGCGAGCGATAGCTGAACTCGCTCCGAAACAGGCTCAGCATTCGGCGCAGCACGTCGGCAGTCCGGTCCTGATCGCCGGCCACGATGCTCTTGGTCCAGGCCGCATGGCTACCGTCTGGATCGTCGGCATGCGGACGCAGATAGCCGGCAAGGTCGGTCCACTCGTCCGGCGTGTACTGCACGGGGACTTCCTCGGCCCGGGACTCCAGCGGAAACGACTCCAGGCCCTTGATGCCGAAATAGATGCCGCGGACCTTGAAGGTGAATGTGAGCTCGGTGCCGGGCTCGCTGAAGTCCATCACCGTGACGGCATTGGAACGGGAGTCGGTGACCCAATGCACCTTCGATGGCAGGCTGGTCGAAGCGGACCAGCGAAGCAGCCGGGTGGCGGCGCCGCGCCGCGGCAGGAACATGGCCCGGTGCGTGCCGAACGTTACCGGCTTCGCATAGCGGTACGTCGTCGTATGCGTGATCTCGCCGATGATCGCCATGCATCGTTCCGCTTCGCGCCTGCGGAGGCGTCGAGTGCCGTCTTACGCAGGAAGGCCGGCGGATAGCTTTCGAACCGGCCCCACTTCGCCGTTGATCTAGATCAAGGCTGTCCCTCGGATCGTCAGGCTGTTCAGGTGATCACGCCTTCCGTCATGTGAATGGAGCGATGGGAATGGGCATCCTGTGGACGATCATCATCGGATTCGTCGTTGGGCTGGTCGCGAAGTTCATCATGCCGGGAGACAAATCCGAGCCAAGTGGGTTCATTTTGACCACAGTCCTCGGCATTGTCGGTGCTTTCGTTGCAACCTGGCTCGGCCAAGCCGTGGGATGGTATCGGTTCGGAGAGGGGGCCGGCTTTGTCGGAAGCGTGGTCGGCGCCATCATCCTCCTGTTTCTCTACGGACTTGTCATGGGTCGGCAGGGGCGCGCCTGAGCGATCTATATGATCGGCCGAGCGTGAAAATCAAAGTGCTTGCTGCCGTGGTACTCGCGACGATCGCGTCGAGACCCGTGCCAGCCGCGCCGCTCAGCTCGCTAGTCTTGGAGCCGGCCGGTAGAACCGCGGCCGGCCATCAAAAGTGCAGGTTGATCCGCAACAACGCCTGATGACGCTCGAACTGCTCTAGGTTGAGGCTGCGGCTGTCGCCGACGGCGCTGCCTGCAACCTGCATCTGCCAGGTGCCGGAGATGCCGACCTCCTTGGAGATGGTGTAGGAGAAGGTGGGCCCCGCGAAGACAGCGTCGCCTACGTAGCGGTTGAGCGCACCGCCGTCATAGGCCCGCGCGTAGCGAACGCCGAGGCCGAGCACGAGGTCGGGCGTCAATACATAAGATATCGCGGACTGCAGCTGCATCTCGGAATCGTGCCGCCACAGATTGGTGGCGATCTCGCGTGTTCCGCCGGTCGCGTACCAGACGTTGAAGGCCGCAAACAGCCTGTCCTTGATCAGCTCGCTGTCGAACAGCGCGGCGAACTCACCGCCATATTGCGCAATGTGCATGCCGCTGCCGTCGTCGATCCGGCTCCAGCCGGGCTGCGCGTGGAGGGTCAATCCGAATGGCGCGACGGCGCGATCGACCAGCTTGTAGCGCAGCTCGAGCGCACCGCCGCTGAAAGCGATGTCCCGATGATCGGCAAGTCCCGGAACGCCCTTGATGTGCTGTCCGCTCAGCGAAAACCCGGGGGCGATCCGGAAGTTATCCGACACCGTGTATTTGACCTGATTGAG
Source organism: Bradyrhizobium sp. CCGE-LA001 (assembly GCF_000296215.2). Lineage (NCBI taxonomy): Bacteria > Pseudomonadati > Pseudomonadota > Alphaproteobacteria > Hyphomicrobiales > Nitrobacteraceae > Bradyrhizobium > Bradyrhizobium sp. CCGE-LA001. The sequence goes on from NZ_CP013949.1 coordinate 2,713,372, forward strand.
ATTGGCCCAGGCTGCGTAAGTGCCTGAACGTTTTCCGAAGGCGCCGACATTCTCGAACTCCACCTCGATGTCGCCGGTCTTGCCGATATCGGAGCCCATGCTGAAACCGAAGATGTGCTCGGTGTCGATCTCCGCGTGAGCTGACGGCAGGCCCTGCGCCAGCCGCGGCCTGCCTTCGGCGAAGGCCGAGACGCAGGTCACCAGTTGACCGGCCAAGATCGTTGCCGCCGCTGCGGCGCACGGGGCACTTAATTTTCCAAACACGAACAATCCACCCTCAACCGGGGGCCCCTCGATGCACGCACGGGACCTTCCCGATGCAAATGCAAGTCACTCGCAAAAAGATTTCACGGAACGGCTGTTGATGCAATTGTTGCGAGTCGTTCTTAGTTGCGTTCAAATGTCGCGGCTGCTTGCCGAAGCACCAGCTTTGACCGCGTTGATGGTAAGACCGCGACCCGGCCGATAGGACATTCAGGCGGGCCGGGCCAACATCGAGAAACCCGAAACTCGGCTGCGTCTTCTGCTGGAACCAGTGTGAATCGATGCCGAGACGATACTTGGCGGTCCTAGTGCGCTTGGCGATTACCGAAGCGCGCAGGCCAGAGACGTGATCGTGCTGCCCGCAAGAGGTTGCGAACGCACGATCACCCGATCGGCATCAACCTTTGGCGATGTCTCGCCTCATTTTCTGCAATCGCGCAAAGGCAGCCCACGCGTTTGGATATTGAGCGTCCTTTGAATCGATCGTCAGCAGCGCGCGGCATGCCTCGTCGATCTCTGCCGGTGAGGGACGCATCGAGATGTCGGCGGCTGTCTCGGCCTTCTTCCAGCGGTCCTCGACCTCTTTCGCCAAGGCCAGGGCTTCGGACGGCGTTCGTTTCCGGGTCGATCTCGCCAGTGCGTGATCCGGAGGAAATGTGGGCCACGCGGCCGGAGGCTGGTCGGCCCGCCGCTCGCTCTCCTTGGCGGCCTCACGCGTCGCAGACGGATTTTGCCCCTTTCCATTTCCGGCATCAGCCGGAACGGTCCGGGCGGCCAGCTCGCGGACTTGCTGCTCCATCGTGCCGCCGGACGACGATCCGCCCGAAGAGGCTGCAGCCGTCGTCAGGGCAGGCGCAACCGACGTCCTCACATCCGGGGCAGCCTTCTGAACGGTCTTGACGATCGACGCGCCGGGCGACAGAGCCGGCCGCTGTTGCGCGACTTTATCGTCTTCAGTGGGGCAAGGCCTGTATCCGGAACGCTGATGCGTTACCCGTCCGTCGTCGTCGATGCGGGCAAAATCAATGGCCACGGTGTAGACGAAGGCGACATCGACGAACTGGCCGGACTTGTCCCGTGCCTTGACGCCCCCGCAAACATATCTCGCTGCATCGGATTTGACTGAGCGCAACGTGCTGAATGTGGCCGTAGCAGGATCGATCAACGCATGTCGGACGGCTGCGCGTGCTTTCGCATGTTCCGAGGAGAATGTGCTGAGCACAAAGTCCGGGTTGATGAAAGCCGGCTGGTAGTACCACACACACTCCGCGGCGAAAAACGCTGCGCCGAAGCCGACTGCGATCAGGAAACCGGGGACATTCATGTGGTTGCTCCGGGCAATGGAACCCGGCATGGTTGTTTTATGTTACTACATCTATTTGCGATAGAGTCCTCTAACAAGCCGTTAATCGGTTGAGAGATTGCGCGGCATCTACCAGAAGGTACCAGCTGAATCGGATGAGTTCCGCCGGAACCCGTTGCGCTCTTGTACGCCGGGGAGGCAACAGTTGGATTCGCAGCGGCCGACCACACGTCATTGCGAGCGCGGCGAAGCAATCCAGAATCCCTCCACGGCAAGCACTGGATTGCTTGGCGGCGCTCGCAATGACGCGTTGAGGGAGCATGGCTCGTCCGCAGGCCGATGACCCCGCGGCGCTCCCATTGATCCAGGTCAACACCGCTCCGGGCATCGTCTGGCTCTCGACACGGGCGATCGAAATCCGAGAGAGCCACAACAATGAAGATCAAATTGTCATTCGTCGCGATGCTCGCGGCGTCCGTGCCGGCAGTGGCGCAAGCCGCGCCGCTCAGCGAGGCCGAAGCGACGTTTCTCAACCAGCTCGTCACCGCATCGGTGGTGCTCGAACAGCGATGCGACGGTTATGAGGTCGATGGTGCCGGCGGAGTCCAACTCGGCGCCCGGCTTCTCGGCAGCCCCGAAGCTGCGATGGCCATGATCGATGCCTACGCTGCTGCCATCAAAGCGCACGATGGAGAGAGCTACGATTCCGGCAAATTCCGGCCGGAAGTGTTCGACGCGGCCGCTAAGGCGTTTCGGCGGGTCCGCACAGACTTGATCAAGAACCCGAAAAGAGCGTGCGCGAATTATGGCAACGCCAGCGTGGAGCAAGGACTGCTGAGGCGATATTGAGTCCAGCGCGGCGCACGCTGCCCATGCGCGCCAAGAACCCCGCAGATCGTAGATCTGACGCCTTGCCGGTCCATCCTGTGGCGCAGGGTAGGCGAACGTTGTCCAAAATTCGCGACGCAAGGCCCTGCGTTGGCTGCCTCTGATCCAGCGTGGACCAATCTTATTGACAATCTGCATTGAGGCGGTACCACAAGGCAACTTCGAAGGATTGGCATGATGACGAGTGGCTTGCGCAAGGGTCTGACGAGCTATGGCGATGCCGGCTTTTCGCTGTTCCTGCGCAAGGCGTTCATCAAAGCCATGGGCTATTCCGACGACGCGCTGGAGCGTCCGATCGTCGGCATCACCAACACCTATAGTGACTACAATCCCTGCCACGGCAACGTTCCCCAGATCATCGAGGCCGCCAAGCGCGGCGTGATGCTGTCCGGCGCGATGCCGTTCGTGTTCCCGACCATCTCGATCGCCGAGAGCTTTGCGCATCCGACCTCGATGTATCTGCGCAATCTGATGGCGATGGACACCGAGGAGATGATCCGCGCCCAGCCGATGGATGCGGTGATCGTGATCGGCGGCTGCGACAAGACGCTTCCGGCGCAGGTGATGGCCGCGATCAGCGCCGATTTGCCGACCGTCGTCATTCCGGTCGGTCCCATGGTTGTTGGTCATCACAAGGGCGAGGTGCTGGGCGCCTGCACCGACTGCCGCCGTCTCTGGGCGAAATATCGCGCCGGCGACATGGACGATGCCGAGATCGAAGCCGTGAACGGCCGTCTGGCGCCGTCGGTCGGCACTTGCATGGTGATGGGGACGGCCTCGACCATGGCCTGCATGATCGAAGCCATGGGCCTGTCGCTGCCGATGAGTGCAACGATTCCGGCGCCGCATGCCGAGCGCTTTCGCTCGGCGGAAGCGAGCGGCAGGGTGGCCGCCGAAATGGCGAAGGCGAAGGGGCCGAAGCCGAGCGAAGTGTTGACGCCGGCCTCGTTCAGGAATGCGCAGGTGGTGCTCCAGGCCATCGGCGGCTCGACCAATGGGTTGATCCATCTGACCGCGATGGCGCATCGCTCGCCACATCGACTCGATCTCGAGAAATTCGACCAGATCGGCCGCGAGGTGCCGGTGCTGGTCGACCTCAAGCCGTCCGGCGAGCATTACATGGAGCATTTCCACCACGCCGGCGGGGTGCCGAAACTGCTGGCGCAGCTCGGCGATCTCGTCGATCTCGACGCGAAGACCATCACCGGTCAGACGCTGCGCGAGATCGCGGCGAATGCTGAGGACGTGCCTGGCCAGGACGCGATCCGCCCGCGCGACAATCCGATCAAGAAAGAGGGCGGCCTCGCGGTGTTGCACGGTAATCTCGCCCCGCGCGGCGCCGTGATCAAGCAATCGGCCGCGAGCCCGAAGCTGCTGCAGCACACCGGCCGCGCGGTCGTGTTCGAATCCGTCGAGGACATGACCTTGCGGGTGGACGATCCCGATCTCGACGTCACCGCCGACGACGTGCTGGTGCTGCGCAATGCCGGCCCGAAAGGCGCGCCGGGGATGCCCGAGGCGGGGTACTTGCCGATCCCGAAGAAGCTGGCGCGCGGTGGCACCAAGGACATGGTGCGCATCTCGGATGCGCGTATGAGCGGCACCGCGTTCGGCACCATCGTGCTGCACATCACGCCGGAATCCGCAGTCGGCGGCCCGCTGGCGCTAGTGCAGAACGGCGACATGATCAGCCTCGACGTGGCCAAGCGCAGCATCGAGCTGCTGGTCGATGCCGCCGAACTCGAGCGGCGCCGCGCCGCGCTGAAGCCGGCCGCAGCGCCCGAGGAGGCGCGGCGCGGCTATGCCTGGCTGTTCAACGAGACCATCATGCAAGCCGACGAGGGCTGCGACTTCGATTTCATGCAGCGGACCGGGCCCGGCGCTGCGAAACGCTGAGCGGCCACGGCGCTATTTGCCTTTGCTGGTGAACTTCTTCACGGCGGTGCCGAACGCCTCCGTGTTCATCGCCATGATGATCTTGTGCTCCTCGGCATCGAGCTGCTGCTTCACCGGCGTGGTCGCGGCCTGATAGACCAGCTGCTTGGTGCCGGCGATCGCCGCGTGCGGATTTTGCGCGAGGCGTTCGGCGAGTTGCCGCGTCGCCCCCTTCAGCTCCGCGGCGGGAACGATCTTGGCGACCAGGCCCCATTCGTAAGCCTGCTGCGCGGTAAAATTGTCCTCGGCCAGAAAGATCTGCAGCGCGCGGCGGGAGCCGACCGTGCCGACGATGCCGACCGTGGAGCCGCCGTCCGGCGACACGCCGATCTTGGCATAGGCCGGCGTGAACTTGGCATCGTCGGCGGCGATGCAGAGGTCGGTGACGAAAGCGAGGCCCATGCCGGCGCCGGCGGCCGAGCCGTGCACGCTCGACAGCGAGATCTTCGGCATGCGGCGGATGATCTCGATGAAGGCGTGATAGTGCTTCAGCAGCTCGCCGACGACTGGCGTCACCGTGCCCGCTTCGGCGGCGGCCCCGATGGTCTGCAGATCGCCGCCGGCCGAGAAGGCGCGGCCTTCGCCTTCGAGGACGACGACGCGGATGCTGTCGTCGCCTTCGAGCGTGGCCGCGAGCTGCTCGAGCTTCTGCGCGATCGCGAGATTGATCGAGTTGTAGGCGGCGGGGCGGTTGAGCGTGATGATTGCAATCGGGCCGTCGATCCGCAGCAGGGCGGGATCATCAGGCTTTGAGACGGGAGCTGGCATTCTGGAAATCCCCGGCATGAGGTTTGCTGCTGCAACTAAATCGCAGAAGGCGAGGGGTGACAATCCCCGGCCGCCAGTGCCCCCGCGCCCCGGCTCTTGCGCTGGGCCGAACGATAGGCTCAAATGGGCTCGCCTTCACCAAGGGACGGACACGAGCGCCGGCTCCTCCAGAGGCCAGCAAACCAAAATCAGCGTGAGAGGAGACGACATGGGTCACGCTCGTGTCTTGCGGAAATGGGCTGTCCAATGACTGATGGTCCGGTGATCATCGTCGGCGCCGGCCATGGCGGCTATCAGGTTGCGGCATCGCTGCGCCAGGCGGGTTTTTCCGAGCGCGTCTGCCTGATCAATGACGAGGCGCATCTGCCCTATCAGCGGCCGTCGCTGTCCAAGGCTTACATCAAGGGCTCGGCCGGGCCTGAGAGCCTGATGTTCCGCCCCGAGAAGTTCTACCAGGATCAGAAGATCGAACTGATCGCGGGCCGTGCGGTGTCGATCGATCGCGCCGCGCACAAGCTGCTGCTCGCATCCGGCGAGACGCTGCCTTACGGCCACCTCGTGCTGGCGACGGGCGCGCGCAACCGGCTGCTCGACCTGCCGAACGCCAACCTGCCCGACGTGAAGTATCTGCGCATCCTCGACGACAGCGAGTCGCTCAGGCAGATCGTGCCGTCAAAGAAACGTGTGGTGATCATCGGCGCCGGCTTCATCGGCCTCGAATTCGCCTCGACCGCACGGATCAAGGGCCTCGAGGTCGACGTGCTAGAGCTTGCGCCGCGCGTGATGGCGCGGGCGGTGACGGCGGAGGTCTCGGAGTATTTCCAAGAACGCCATCGCGAGGCCGGCATCCGCATCCATCTCGGCGTGCAGGCCACCTCGATCGAAGCCGAGGGCGGCAAGGTCACGGGCGTGTCCTTGAGCGACGGCCGGCATCTGCCCGCCGACCTCGTCGTAGTCGGCGTCGGCGTGCTGCCGAACATCGAGCTTGCCGCCGAGGCAGGGCTCCCGGTCGCCGCAGGCATCGTCGTCGACGAATATCTCTCCACCGCCGATCCCGCTATCTCCGCGATCGGCGACTGCGCGCTGTTCGCGAACCCGCGCTTTGGCGGATCGCAGCGGCTGGAATCGGTGCAGAACGCCACCGATCACGCCCGCTGCCTCGCAGCAAAGCTGACCGGCGACAGGAAGCCCTACGACAGCCATCCCTGGTTCTGGAGCGACCAGGGCGACGACAAGCTCCAGATCGCGGGACTGACCACCGGCTACGATCGCGTCGTGGTGCGCGGTGATCCCGCCAGGAAGGCGTTCTCGGTGTTTTGCTACAAGAGCGACAGGCTGCTCGGCATCGAGTCGATCAACCGCGCCGGCGACCACATGTTCGGTCGCCGTTTGCAGGCGATGGACCGTTCGATCACGCCCGAGCAGGCCGCCGACGAGAGCTTCGACTTGAAGAGCGCGCTGGCGTGATCAGCCGCTCTTGAGGACGGCTGCCACTTCCGCGGCCGTCGGCATCGATGGTCCCGCGCCCATGCGCTGCACGCCGATCGAGGCGGCGGCGTTGGCGAAGGTGAGGGCGTCGCGTAAGGCCGCGCCCTCGGCGAGTTGGGCTGCGAGCGCACCGACGAAGCAATCGCCTGCGCCGGTGGTGTCGACTGCCTTCACCGCGCGCCCTTGCACCGCAATCTCCTCGCGCCCGGCAAGCGCCAGCACGCCGCGCCTGCCGAGCGTGACGCAGATGGTCTGGTTCTCGCCCGCCTGAAGTTTTCGCGCGACGTCGATGATCCGCGCGCCTTCCTCGCTGTCGGATATCTCGGTGCCAGCGAGGAATCCGAGTTCGGTCTCGTTCAGCACGAGAGTGTCGACGAGCGCGAGCAATTCGCCCGACATGTTTTGCGCCGGCGCGGGATTGAGCAGCGTCGTCGCGCCAGCTGCACGCGCGCGCTGAAAGAACGCAACGATCGTCGGAAGCGGAATCTCGAACTGGCTGACGGCAACGTCGCCCTTCACGAGCGGCACGACGCCGACATCATCCGCGCTGACCAGCGCGTTGCTGCCGGGAATCACGACGATGGTGTTGTCGGCCTCGGCGACGGTGATGATGGCAGTGCCGGTATGGGCCTCGATTGTCTCTTGAACGTAGCCGAGATCGATGCCCTGATCGCCCAGGAACGTCCTCAGCTCGGCCCCGAACGAGTCGCGGCCCAGCCGCCCGATCAGCGTGGTCGCAGCGCCGAGCCGTGCCGCCGCGACCGCCTGGTTGGCGCCCTTGCCGCCCGGGAAATACAGCACCTGCTTGCCCGCAACGGTCTCGCCGACGCGCGGATGGCGATCGGCCGTCGCCACCACATCCATGTTGATGCTGCCGGCAACGAAGACGCGTCCCATCTGACTCTAGACCCTGACCTCGAACTCGTGCCTGACCTTGGCGATGTCGACCAGTGTCGGCAGGCCGGCCTCGTTGCCGAGGCGCTGGATCTTGTAGGTCGAGGCGGCGCGGGCAAAATCGAAATGCTCGCGCCAGCTTTTGCCGGGATGGGCGAGGTAGGAATAGACATAGGCGCCGTGGAAGACGTCGCCGGCGCCGTTGGTGTCGATCACCCGCTCGCGCGGGATCGGCATCGCCGGCATCACCTGCACGGCCCCGGTTTCGTCGTACCAGAAGAGGCCCTTCTCGCCCATGGTGACGCCGCCGATCTTGCAGCCGCGGCCCTTGAGGTAGTCGAGCATCTTCTCTGGCGTCAGATCCATCTGCTCGCACAGCCGCTCGGCGACGATTGCGACGTCGATGAACTCCAACAGCTCATGCGTGTTGGTGCGCAGGCCGCCGCCGTCGAGCGAGGTCAGGATACCGGCCTCGCGGCAGACCTTGGCGTAGTGGATCGCGGCATCCGGCTGGTGGCCGTCGACATGCAGCGCGCGGCAGCCGCCGAGATTGAGCATCGGGAAGGGATGGATGTGCTCGTCGTCGCGGCAGCGGACGATGGCGCGCTTGCCGTCCTTGGGCATGATGAAGGAGAGCGAGGACTGGTTGACCTTCCGCCCGTGCAGCGAGATCGCGTATTTCGCGCACATGTCCTGGAACATGCGGCCCAGCCAGTCATTGGCCGCTGTCGCGATCAGGTCGGGCACGATGCCGAGCTTGGCGCAGCAGAACGCCGCCGTCACCGCGTTGCCGCCGAAGGAGACCGCGTAGTCCGACGCCACGTGCTTCTCGTCGCCGGTCGGCATGTGGTCGGTGATGAAGACGACGTCGATATAGGTCTGTCCGATGAAGAGAGCCTGCATTGCTTGTCCGTGATGCGCTTGTGGTCCCGGCGGGCGGAATTACTCTAACACCGGTTCCGCTCCGGAGGGACGCTGAAATTATCCGCAAAACCGCCCCGAAGCGCTTGAGGTCAGCATATTGCCGGAATACGACCATGGCAGGCTAATGCCAAGCCCGGACAAACGCCGTCTTTCGGCCTGAGGGGTTCCCGAGTCAATCAAGGGTCGATCAAGGGGGAAGAGATGATCACCGGCCTCGATCACGTCGTCGTTCTGGTCCGGGATATCGGTGCAGCCAGGGCGGCCTATCAGACGCTGCTCGCTCGCGCGCCGGCCTGGCAGAACTCCGGCGAGGGCGCCGACCGGGTGCTGTTCACCCTCGACAACATGACGATCGAGCTGATGGCGCCGAACGGTTTCAGCGTCACCGCCGACCGCATGCGCGCGCTGCTCGACGACCAGGAAGGCGTGCTCGCCAGCCTGTGCTTTCGTGTCGCAGACATCGGCAAGATGCATCGCCGGTTGGATCGCGTGGCCTTGAGGCCGGACCCGATCGCCGAGGTCGAAAGCAGCGATGCCGTCACCGAGGCCGTGCTGCACTGGAAGCGTACGCGTGCGGCCACGGAGCTCACGCGTGGCGTGCGCATGTTCTTCCTCGAGCTCGCCGACGAGCGTCCCAAATCGGTCACAACCGACATCGCGCCGATCGAGGCGCTCGACCATGTCGTGGTCACGACCGAAGATTCCGATCGTGCCGCCGCACTCTATGGCGCGCGGCTCGGGCTCGATCTGGCGCTCGATCGCTCGCACCACGATTGGGGCCAGCTGATGTTCTTCCGTTGTGGCGACCTCATCGTCGAGGTGGTGCGCCGGCCGGTGGCGGGCGGCGATGCCGCGCATGACCGCCTCTGGGGTCTGAGCTGGCGCGTCGCGGACATCGACGCCACCCGCGCCCGGCTGATCGCGGGCGGACTCGACGTCTCCGAGATCCGCAACGGCCGCAAGCCGGGCACGCGCATCATGACGGTGCGCAGCGGCACCTGCGGCATCCCGACCGTGCTGCTGGAGCGCTCGCCGAAGCCGGCGGATTGAGGCTCCGCTCTTTCCCGCGTCATTGCGAGCGAAGCGAAGCAATCCAGAGTCTCTCCGCGGTGGCAGTCTGGATTGCTTCGTCGCAAGGGCTCCTCGCAATGACGGCTTCCTCGTGCTACACGCTGACTGAGACCACCAGCGAGCAACCGGTTTGGCGACAGCAAAGCGAACTCTGAAATGGCAGCGTGACCCCGAGGGGATGCGGCTGCGCATTCTCGAAGCCGCCAAGCAGGAGTTTTCCGCCCACGGCCTGGCCGGTGCGCGCGTCGACCGCATCGCGGCGAAAGCCGGTGCCAACAAGCGCATGCTGTACTATCACGTCGGCAACAAGGACGAGCTCTATCTCGCCGTGCTCGAAGGCGCCTATGACAAGATCCGCAGCGAGGAGCGGGGGCTCGATCTCGAACATCTCGAGCCGGCCGAGGCGATCAGGCGGCTGATCGAGTTCACCTGGAACTACTTCCTGCGCAATCCCGAATTCCTGTCGCTGCTCCAGACCGAGAATCTCGCGCGGGCCAAGCACCTGAAGAAGTCGACCAAGGTCAAGTCGATGCACTCGCCCTTCGTCGAGATGATCCGCACCGTGGTGCGCCGCGGCGTCGACAGCGGCGACTTCCAGGTCGCGGTCGATCCGGTGCAGCTCTACATCTCCATCGCAGGTCTCTGCTTCTTCTACCTCTCGAACTCGGCGACGCTCAGCGTGATCTTCGGCCGCGATCTGCTCGCCAAGGACGCCAAGGACGAGCGCCTCGCCCACATGGTCGGCATCGTGCTGGCCGCGTTGACAGGGCAGTCGATGGCGCTGTTCGAGATCGCGAAGGCGCCGAAGGCGCGCGCGAGTGTGGTGCAGACGGTGTAGCGGTTTGGCCACCCGCTTCCACAATCTCTGCCGTCATTGCCCGCGAAGGCGGGCAATCCAGTATTCCAGAGGCAGTTATTGTTGAACCGAGAGGCCACGGCGTACTGGATTCCCCGCCTTCGCGGGGAATGACACCGAGGGCAGGCGCGAAGAGCGCCATGCCATCCTCATCCGTCCCAATTCGACTTCCCGATCCTCCGGAACCGCCGCAAAACGCCACAGGGAAAGCTCTGGACAGTATTTATCCAACGAGTTAATTTCTCCCCACAACGAAGAAGACTGCCGGGAGTGAAAATTGGCCGAGCTCAAGCCGCAAAACGCTGTTTCCAAGCTGCTGAATGCTGCCTGGGTTCGGCCGTTCTTGTTCCTCGTCTTCATCGTCGTCGCCTGGGATCTCGCGATCCGTCTGTTCAAGATCCCCGCCTACCAGATCCCGTCGCCGCTCGACGTCGTTGCCGTGCTGCGCACCGAATGGCCGGAGTTGCTGCGGCAGTCCTGGCCGACCACCTATGCGACCGTCTGCGGCTTCCTGCTGTCGGCGCTGTTCGGCATTCCCGTGGCGATGCTGATCGCGGGCTCCAAGACGGTGGAGAGCTACGTCTATCCGCTGCTGGTGTTCTCGCAATCCGTGCCCAAGATCGCGATCGCGCCGCTGTTCGTGGTCTGGTTTGGCTTCGGCATCATTCCCAAGGTGATCTCGGCCTTCCTGCTCGGTTTCTTCCCCGTGGTGGTCTCCGCCGTGCAGGGCTTCAAATCGGTCGATCCTGACATGATCGATCTCGCCCGCGCCATGCAGGGCAGCCGCTTTCAGGTGTTTCGCGCGGTGAACCTGCCGCATGCGCTGCCGGCGATCTTCTCAGGACTGAAGGTGTCGGTGACGCTGGCCGTGGTCGGTGCGGTCGTCGGCGAATTCGTCGGCTCCAATTCCGGCATCGGCTACGTCATGCAGCGCTCGATCGGCACGTTCGACCTGCCGACCATGTTCGCGGCGCTGGTGATCCTCGCACTGCTCGGCGTCGTCCTGTTCTGGGTCGTCGACCGGATCGAGAAGCTGGTCATTCCCTGGCACGTCAGCCAGCGCGAGGACGTGATTTTCGCCTCGTGAGCATTTCGGCTCTGAAGTGAAGCAACGAACGGCCACCAACGGCCGACACAACAACGGCAAAGGGAGAGTGACGATGAAGCGGTGGATAGGGGCTGTCTCGGCGGTGCTGATGAGCTTCGCGGCGATCCCGGCGCAGGCGGCCGACAAGGTCGTGCTGATGCTGAACTGGTACGTCTATGGCGAGCACGCGCCGTTCTATTACGGCAAGGCCAAGGGCATCTATGCGTCGGAGGGCATCGACCTCGAGATCCAGGAAGGCCGCGGCTCGGCCGCGACCACGCAGGCCGTCGCCGCCAAGACCGCGGACTTCGGCTATGTCGACGTCCCCACCATGATGCGCGCCGCCATCAAGGGCGCGCCGGTGGTTGCGACCGGCGTGCTGCTCCAGACCTCGCCGATGTCCGCAATGGGCTTCGCCGACAAGAACATCAGGAAGCCCGAGGACATCAAGGGCAAGACGGTGGCGATTACGCCAGCCGACTCCATGACCCAGATCTGGCCGCTGTTCCTGAAGAAGACCGGCCTGAAGGAAAGCGACTTCAAGACGGTGGCCGGCGACGGCCAGACCAAGCTGAATGCCGTCATCAACGGCCAGGCTGATCTGCTGCTCGGCTACGTCATGGACCAGTCGATGAAGATCAAGGACGCCACCGGCAAGGACGTATATCCGATTAAGTTCGCCGACTACGGCATCAACATGGTGTCCTCGGGAGTCATCGCCAACACCGACTATGTGAAGGCCAATGCCGATCTGGTCCGCCGCTTCATGTCGGCGACCACCAAGGCGGTCGAAGCGGCCGAGAAGGAGCCGAAGGCGGCGGCGCAGACGATCCTCGATGCCAACCCCAAGGGCGGCAAGATCGACACGCTGACCCAGGGCTTTGAGCTGACCATTCCGCTCTACCGGACCGCGGAGACCAAGAGCAAGCGGCCGTTCCAGGTCACCGACCAGAACATGACCGACTCGGTCAATCTGATGGTCGAATATGGCGGTCTGGACGCCAAGGCCAAGGAGAACCCGAAGGCCTTCTACACCAACGATTATCTGCCGAAGAGCGGCTCGTGAAACCTGCGGCTGTCATGAGTGAAACCGCGCAGCCGGCCGCGCATCTGAGACTGGTGAGCGACCGGGCTGCCGGCGATGCGTCGGGCATCAAGCTGTCGGGCGTGTCGAAGACATACCGGACGCGCGATGGCGACGTGCCGTCGCTGCGTCCGCTCGACTTCCACATCAATGACGGCGAGTTCTTCGTCGTGGTCGGCCCGAGCGGCTGCGGCAAGTCCACCTTGCTCAAGCTGATTTCGGGCCTGCTGCCGCCGACATCAGGCGAGGTCCTGGTCGAGGGCGAGAAGGTGACGAAGCCGCACGGCAATGTCGGCATCGTGTTCCAGAACGCGTTGCTGCTGCCATGGCGCAACATCCTCAACAACGTGATGCTGCCGATCGACATGAAGCGGCTGCCGCGACAACAATATCTCGACCGCGCCAAGGCGCTGTTGAAGCTCGTCGGTCTCGAAGGTTTCGAGAAGAAGCTGCCCTGGCAGCTCTCCGGCGGCATGCAGCAACGCGCCTCGATCTGCCGGGCGCTGGTGCACGATCCCAAGATCATGCTGATGGACGAGCCGTTCGGCGCGCTCGATGCGCTGACGCGCGAACGCATGAATGTCGAGCTGATGCGGATCCAGCGCGAGACGAAGAAGACGGTGCTCTTGATCACGCATTCGATTCCCGAAGCCGTCTTCCTGGCCGACCGCGTGCTGGTCATGACCGAGCGGCCGGGCGCGATCGCCGCGATCTACGATGTGCCCCTGCCGCGCCCGCGCTCGCTCGACGTGATGGCCGATCCGGTCTTCACCGAACTGGTGCAACGCATCCGCAAGCATTTCTTCTCGCAAGGTGCATTGGATTAAGGCAATGGAGCTAGCTCGAAATTTTAGAGCGTCATGGCCGGGCTTGACCCGGCCATCCACGTCTTGCTCCGTGCAACAAAGAACGTGGATGCCCGGGACAAGCCCGGGCATGACGACCTTCTCAGGATCACGCCATTGCGCCTGAAGCTGCGAGATATCGCCTTCTTCGAACGCCCCGTGCAGTTCGCGCGGCCGTTCCGGTTCGGCGCGATCACGATCAACGCCACGCCGCAGCTGTTCGTGCGGGCCGAAATCGAGGTCGAGGGCCGGGGCGTCGCGATCGGCGCGAGCGCCGAGCTGCTGGTGCCGAAATGGTTCGACAAGCGGCCGGAGCTGTCGCCGGCGCAGACCGTCGACGGCTTGCGGCGGTCGCTCGAAATCGCGCGCGGGCTCTATCTGGCACGCACCGGATATCAGACTGCATTCGATCTGCACGCCTCGTGCATCGGTGCCCAGGTCGCGACCTGTGCGAAGAAGAACATTCCGCCGCTCGCAGCGGCTTACGGCCCGGCCGAGATCGACAAGGCGGTCCTCGATGCGCTGCTGCGCGCCGCCGAAACCAATTTCTTCGACGGGATGGCTGCCAACATCGCGGGCGTCGATGCGCGGCTTTCTCCTGACCTGAGCGAGAGGGACATCAGGACGTTTCTCTCCAGCCGGATGCCGCTGGCGCGCGTTGCCATCAGGCATACCGTCGGCCTCGATGATACCGTGGAAGGCGAGGGGGGCGTTGCCGATCCGCGCGAGAACGCTGGCGCGCGCTACTTCAAGCTCAAGCTGTCGGGCGATCCCACGGCCGATGCGGTGCGGCTCGCCCGCATTGGCAAGGAGCTCGCTACGCTGGGACATGACTACAAGGTGACGCTCGACGCCAACGAGCAGTACGCCGACCTCGCGGCGTTGCAGGCGCTGATGGATCGCCTCGATCATGATTCCGCGCTGCGCCCGATCGCCACGCGCCTGCTTTATGTCGAGCAGCCGATGCCGCGCGACATCACGCGGCAATCGCCGCTCGGTGCACTGGCCGGGCACGGCTTCATCATCGACGAGGCCGACGATTCCTACGGTGCTTTCCCGGCGGCCCGGGCACTCGGCTATCGCGGCATCTCCTCGAAATCCTGCAAGGGCCTCTATAAGTCGATCGTCAATGCGACGCGCGCGGCGAAATGGAGCGCGGAACGGGAGAGGTTCTTCGTGACCGGCGAGGACCTCACCTGCCAGGCCGGCCTCGCCGTGCAGCAGGACCTCGCGCTCGGCGCCTTCATCGGCGTCACCCATGCCGAACGCAACGGCCATCATTATGTCGACGGCTTCGGCGACACGCCTGCCGCGGAAGCTACGGCCTTCGCAGTCGCGCATCCCGATCTCTACGCCGATGCCGGGCAGGGCATCCGCCTCAAGATTCACAATGGCGATCTCCTGACGGGATCGCTTCACACGGCGGGCTTCGCCACCTCAATCCATCCGGACTGGTCGGCGCTGAACCCGCTCGAACAGCCAAGATCACTTCAGGAGCAAATGGCATGACCACCCAACGCCTCGGCCTCATCATGAACGGCGTCACCGGCCGCATGGGGCTCAACCAGCATTTGATCCGCTCGATCGTCGCGATCCGTGACCAGGGCGGCGTCCGCCTGAAGAACGGCGACCGCGTCATGCCCGATCCGATCCTGGTCGGCCGCAGCGCCGACAAGGTCGAGGGGCTCGCCAAGCGCTTCAACATCACGCGCTGGACCACCGATCTCGATGCCGCGCTCGCCGACAAGAACGACACCATGTTCTTCGACGCGGCGACCACGCAGGCGCGCCCCGGCCTGCTGACGCAGGCGATCAACGCGGGCAAGCATGTCTATTGCGAGAAGCCGATCGCGACGAATTTCGAGGAAGCCGTCGAGGTCGTGAAGCTTGCGAATGCCAAGGGCGTCAAGCACGGCACGGTGCAGGACAAGCTGTTCCTGCCCGGCCTGAAGAAAATCGCCTTCCTGCGCGATTCCGGCTTCTTCGGTCGCATTCTCTCGGTGCGCGGCGAGTTCGGCTATTGGGTGTTCGAAGGCGGCTGGCAGGAGGCGCAGCGGCCATCCTGGAATTACCGCGACGAGGACGGCGGCGGCATCATCTTGGACATGGTCTGCCATTGGCGCTACGTGCTCGACAACCTCTTCGGCAACGTCCAGAGCGTGGTCTGCATCGGCAACACCGACATTCCCGAGCGCTATGACGAGCAGGGCAAGAAGTACAAGGCGACCGCGGATGATTCCGCCTATGCGACCTTCCAGCTCGAGGGCGGCATCATCGCGCACATCAACATGTCATGGGTGACGCGCGTCTATCGCGACGACCTCGTGACCTTCCAGGTCGACGGCACCCACGGCTCGGCGGTCGCGGGGCTCACTGACTGCATGATCCAGGCGCGGCAGGCTACTCCGAGGCCGGTCTGGAATCCGGATGAGAAGCGGCTGCACGATTTCTACGGCGATTGGCAGAAGCTGCCCGACAACGTTACCTACGACAACGGCTTCAAAGAGCAGTGGGAGATGTTAATCCGCCACGTCTACGAGGATGCGCCCTACAAGTTCACGCTGCTCGAAGGCGCCAAGGGCGTGCAGCTCGCCGAATGTGCGCTCAAGAGCTGGAAGGAGCGGCGCTGGATCGACGTCGCCCCGATCAAGGCGTGAGGTCGATTGGATAAGCCCCGATGTTTACCAAGCCGTCATTGCGAGGAGCGAAGCGACGAAGCAATCCAGACTGTTGCCGCGGAGGCACCCTGGATTGCTTCGCTTCGCTCGCAATGACGGGGAGAGGTCTGAAGTCATGAACAAGCCAGTCCAACCCATGTCGTCATTGTCGCTCAATTTGCCGAAAGCCGATCGGTCGATCGAGACCTACCGGCTCGCGGCCTCGCGCACGTTCCCCGCAAAGCTCGAGGGCCCGCTGAACCGCATCGCGTTCTCGGCCGTGCACACCGTCGCCGATCCCTTCGCCGACAACGATCCCTGGCTCTCGGTCGCGGTCGACTGGGACAAGACCATTGCGTTCCGCGAGCACGTCTGGGACCTCGGCCTCGGCGTCGCCGAAGCCATGGACACCGCACAGCGCGGCATGGGCCTGGACTGGCCGACCTCGCTGGAGCTGATCACGCGTTCGGTCAGCGCTGCCAAGCGCCGCAACGCGCTGGTATTCTCCGGCGCCGGCACCGACCATCTCGCCGTAGAGGATGCCAGGAGCCTCGATGACGTGATCCGCGCCTACGAAGAACAGATCTCGGCGGTCGAGAAGGTCGGCGGCCGCATCATCCTGATGGCCTCGCGCGCGCTGGCCAAGCTCGGCCGCAATGCCGACGACTACGCCAAGGTCTACGACCGCGTGCTGTCGCAGGTTCGCGACCCCGTGATCATCCACTGGCTCGGCGACATGTTCGATCCCGCGCTGACGGGATACTGGGGCACCAAAGACCTCGACAAGGCGATGGATACGGCGGTGGCCATCATCAACAGCAATGCTGCCAAGGTCGACGGCGTCAAGGTCTCGCTGCTGGACAAGCAGCGCGAGATCGACATGCGCCGCCGCCTCGACAAGCGCATCAAGATGTATACCGGCGACGACTTCAATTATGCGGAGCTGATCGCCGGCGACGAGCAGGGCTTTTCCCATGCGCTGCTCGGTATCTTCGATGCCATCGCGCCGGCGGCGTCCTACGCGCTGTCGCGGCTGGCGGCCGGGGACGAGGCCGGCTTCCACGACGTGTTGGGGCCGACCGTGCCGCTGTCGCGCCATATCTTCAAGGCACCGACGCGCTTCTATAAGACTGGTGTCGTGTTCATGGCGTATTTGAACGGTCACCAGGACCATTTCACCATGGTCGGCGGACAGGAGAGCACACGCTCCACCCTGCACCTCGCCGAGCTGTTCCGTCTGGCCGACCAGGCCGGCCTGCTCGCCAATCCTGAACTCGCGACGCAGCGGATGAAGACCGTGCTCGCCACCCACGGTATCGAATCCTGATGCGCGATTTCTCGTCCGACCACCGCTGGCTGTCGCTGAACACGGCGACCGTCCGCAAGCAGGGTGACCTCGTCGAGATCATCGATGCCTCTGCGAAGCATGGCATTCGCGCCATCGATCCCTGGCGCGACCAGGTCGTAACCGTCGGTCTCGACCGTGCCGCGCGTGCGGTGCGCGATGCCGGTCTCGATCTCTCAGGCTATTGCCGCGGCGGCATGTTCACGTCGGACGCTTCGCGCCGGGGCGAGGTGCGCGACGACAACAGGCGCTGCGTCGACGAAGCCAAGGCGCTGGGCGCACCCTGCATCGTCCTCGTCGTCGGCGGCCTGCCGCAATATTCGCGGCCGGGCAGCGATGTCTCGAAGGATATCGCGGCGGCGCGCGGGCAGGTCGAAGACGCGCTCGCCGAGATGCTCGATTACGCCAGACAGGCAAAGCTGCCGCTCGCCATCGAGCCCCTGCATCCGGCCTATGCGGCCGACCGCGCCTGCGTCAACACCACCAAACAGGCGCTCGACATCTGCGACCGGCTCGACCCCGATCGCACCGGCATGCTCGGCGTCGCGCTCGATGTCTATCACATCTGGTGGGACCCCGAGCTGATGGGGCAGATCGCGCGCGCCGGCAAGGATCGCCTGCTCGCCTTCCATGTCTGCGACTGGCTGGTGCCGACCAAGGACATCCTCAACGATCGCGGCATGATGGGTGATGGCGTCATCGACATCAAATCGGTGCGCCAAGCGGTCGAAGCGCAGGGCTTTGCCGGCTACTCCGAGATCGAGATCTTCTCCAACGACTGGTGGGGCAGGTCGATGGACGAGGTGCTCCGCACCTGCATCACGCGGCATAAGACGGTGGTGTAGGTTTCTCGGCTGCCGTTCTCACGGGCTTGCGACATGTTGCAGCGTCTTGAAGCGCGCCTTCTGCTCGCTGCTCAGCGTGGCATAGAACTCGACCAGGGTGGGTTCGACCAGCTTGGCGGCCGTCAGCATGGCCCCCTGAATTTACTTCCGCTTTTCAGTGGCAGAACAGACTCTGCTCGGACTTACTGCCAGCCCGATCCGGTCGCGATTGACCCCAAGCGGACATCCACGGCGATGCGGCGGAGAGCTGCTCTGAGCCAAAAGCCGCTTTGATCTACGTCAAGGATTTGTTTTTAGACAGTGCAGGATACGGACGACCTGCCATCACCACACGCCGGACTGAATTTTCCAGCGGAACACCTGCTCATTGCCATCGTGCGAGGCGACGCCATGCGCGTACCATTTCTTGCCTTCACTTTAGTCGCGCTGACCGTCAGCCACGCCTCGGCCCAGCAGCTTCTTGGGAAGGTCAATGGCGGCGGTGGTCCTATCGCAACGTCGACGGTGACGCTATGGGCAGCGGGCGAGGGCGCCCCCACCAAGCTGTCGGAAACAAGCACGGGCGACGATGGCGCTTTTCGCTTGCAGTTCGACACCGAGAAGGCCGGCGGCGGTGTGCTCTACCTGACTGCCAAGGGTGGAGAGCCCAAGATTGGCGGCTCCCATGGACCGAACCCGGCTATCGCGCTGATGACAACGTTGGGCACCACCGCACCGAAGGAAGCGACCATCAACGAACTCACGACCGTGGCATCGGTATGGACGGGCGCGCAATTCCTCAAAGGTGAAGCGCTTAGCGGCCATGCGCTTGGCCTGAAGATCGCCGCGGGCAATGTGCCTAACCTGGTAGACCTCACGACCGGCGGATGGGGCACGGTGGTCCAGGATCCACTGAACAGCACGCAAACCACCTCTCTGGCTGTGTTGAACACCTTGGGTGGCTTGCTGGCGGGTTGCATCACGCGCGTGCAGGCGGACGCCTGCGAAAGGTTGTTTGCCGCCTCGACGCCGCCGGGAAAGTCTGCTCCCACCGATACATTGACCGCGGCGCAGGCGATAGCGCTGCATCCCTGGAATCAGCCTGCAAAACTGTTTGCGCTGTTGGGCCATTTCTATCCGGCTGGACGGGAGGGGCCAGGCTCGCGTGCCGTTCCGTTCCGACCCTACCTCCTGTTCGCTCCCGGCACATGGACGATCGCACTGCGATACGCAGGTGGCGGTTTGAACGGCCTCGGCGGCATCGGTATCGACGGCGATGGCAACGCCTGGGCGGCAAACAATCAGATGGCAGGCTCGCAATCGACCATGTTCGGCGGCATCGGCGGTACGCTCTCCGCGCTCGCCCCGAACGGCCGCCCTATCTCGCCGATGACGACCGGCTTTACCGGCGGCGGCGTGGACTTTCCGGGCTGGGGTCTTACCATCGCAGGTGACGGCAAGGTGTGGGTGACCAGCATCGGCGGTAAGACGATTTCGGTGTTTGACAAAACCGGAAAGCCGCTCTCCCCATCGACCGGTTACAATCTGAATGGACAACTCGGTGGAATGCAGGGTGTCAACACGACGCCGGATGGAGATGTCTGGGCGCTGGATTCGAGCAAGAGCCAGATCGTCCACATCCCGAAGGGCGATCCGGCTCAAGCGCGCATCCTGTGCCGCACCGTCGACGACAAGCCGGTCGACGGCACCTGCCAGGTGAAAGGGCCTTTCCACGTCGCGTTCGACCTGCAGGGCCGGGTCCTGGTTTCCAACTCCAACTCCAACACGGTGACTCGCTTCCCGGCGAATGATCCCGGCAAGGCCGAAGAATTGAAGGTCGGTTACAGTCCCCATGCCATCGCGATCGACAGCCAAGGCAACGCTTGGGTCGCAAATGTGTTGGGCGAGCCGAGCATCAAGGAAAAGCTGGACCTGCTCCGGATGAAGCTGCGAAGCAGCCTGGAAAGCAAACTGAAGCCGGCGGGCGGCGGTGACGAGACGGTGGAAAAGTTCATCGCCCTGGTCCGCATTATCGAGGAGTTTCCCGGCGGCAGCGTCAGCATGATACGTCCGGATGGCAACCACGGGACCGCCCCGTCGTTCGACGGTGGAGGGAGCATCAGCGGGCCCTGGGGCATCACCGTCGATGG
This sequence comes from Bradyrhizobium sp. CCGE-LA001, assembly GCF_000296215.2. NCBI lineage: Bacteria > Pseudomonadati > Pseudomonadota > Alphaproteobacteria > Hyphomicrobiales > Nitrobacteraceae > Bradyrhizobium > Bradyrhizobium sp. CCGE-LA001. The sequence continues at coordinate 2,733,755 of NZ_CP013949.1, forward strand.
CAATGACCACGTATGGGTTGCGAACGGCTTCGGCAAAACGCTGACGCAGCTTTGCGGCGTCAGGACCGAGACATGCCCTCCCGGTTTCAAGACGGGCGACCCGATCTCTCCACCCAAATCCGGCTACGCAGGCAAGGGCATGCAATTCCTGACCGGTGTTGTCGTCGACCCAGCCGGAAATGTCTGGGCCGCCAACAATATCGATCTTATGGATGAGGTTTGTCTGACGAAGACCCCTGACGAAACCCTTTCAACGCGCTGCGGCGGCAACGCCTTCGTGGTGTTCTTTGGCTTGGCAAAACCCGTGAGAACACCTGTGATCGGCAGTCAAATGCGACGCTGGTAAGCGATCTGGTAAGCTGCTGATTAGCTTGTGGGGACCCATTGCCGACCTCATCCGACCGTTCTCGTGGCTTGCCCTGGCGCTTGTCCGAGTTCGCCGTTGAACCAAAGCTGATGTGGGATAGATTAGCTGTCCATGAAAGAGATGCTGGCCCATCTAGAACTGCTCCGCGTGCAAATGGCTGAGTGCGAGCGCCTTCAACAGGCAGCAAGGAGCCCGCTCAAGCGCGACGTCTATGCGCGGACGCTTGCGCGCTACAGTGCAATCGCAAGAGAGCTGGAACAAGCGATCGCCTGCCTGCCTGCCTGACTTTAGGCCCCTGCGTAACGCGAGGAAGAGGGAGACCGCCTCAGTTGAGAGGGCGGACGCGCGCTGCTCTCACGGGCTTGCGACCTGCTGCAGCGTGTTAAAGCGCGCCTTTTGCTCGCTGCTCAGCGTGGCATAGAACTCGTCGAGGGCGGGTTCGACCAGCTTGGCGGCCGTCGACATGGCCCCCCTGAATTTACTTCCGCTTTCAGCGGCAGAGTGGACATTGCTCGGACTTACTGCCGGCCCGATCCGGTCGCGATTGGACCCGCAGCAGACGCTTTAGACCATCCAGTCAAGAACAGTTGGCTGTCGTCAGACGAGTCAATTGAGCATGTTTGCCGGATCTTGCATTTCCGCGTCAAAGGCGGCATCCCGCGCAAGCTGACCGGTTGCTTTGAAATGTCAGAAGTCCGAATTAACCTTCAGCCTCGATCCAATTTTAAAAGGACAGCATGACTGCTTGTTAGCGTGCCTTGGGCGAACCAACGTGGCGGATGCTGCCGTCTTCCCGGTTCGGCGGGCGGGAATTCAGGGAATGCGATCGCAATCGCCGCGGTCGTTCAATGGGAAGTAGCCTTCTCACCTGGAGATCTCGCCATGATGATCGAACGTCGGGCAATGGAGCGGATACCGGTCAACCGGGCCGCGCGGCTGTCATTTGATGGAATTCGCGGGACGCACCCATGCGTGGTGCGCGACATGAGCACCTTGGGGGCCTGTATCTCCACGCCATACTATGTATTTGCGAATGAGTTTGTGCTGTCCTTCGACGGACATTCCGGAATCTTCATCTGCCGGGTTGCGTGGCGAAAGGTGACGCTTTGCGGCGTTTGTTTCCTCCTGCGTCGTCGTTCGCCGAAACCGGCGAATGATTTTCGGCGAACCCGCAAGCATGGCGCGACACGATCGCTGGATCGTGGGCCGGCAGGCGGCCCTTGACTTGGTGTGGTCAGCGCCTCCGCCCGTGTGCTGACGAGGCGGTCATATGGACCAGCCACTTCCGCGGGCGGCGCCTTTCCGTCGATACGTCAGCTTATGACCCCGAAGCTGGAGGTCCTAGTCCGGCGCCCGCCGGAAGCCTCGCCCTGCCAGAGAGCCCCTGAGGGAGCTGAATAGTTTCCTTGAGCTACATCAAGAGATCCAAAGCCTCCTCGCGCTACCAACAAAGCTAGGGCATTTCTTTCTGAAATCGAACGGCCGGCGTATTCCGGACTGACTGATCCCAATAAGGGAGTGGCCTTGATGCAAGACGGCCGCACGATTTCCTTTGCCCAACGGCTGAAGGAACTCGCCGCCAAACTCTCGGAACTCGAAGATCTCCGATCTCAAGTCGAAGAAGCAGAACGATGCACCCAAGTGGTGCCTGCATCGCAGCGGTCCTCAAAGACCCCATTACCGCGCTAATGGGAGGAGAGGAAAAAATGGCAATTGTCAATGTTAGAAGCCGTTTCACGTCCGGGTACAACCAAGATGCCCTGACGACGACCACGGAAGGTGAGCGCGTTTTGAACTTCGGGAAGCTGACGACAACGGGCGATCTCGCGGACGGCATCTTTGCCCGCGCCGACAATTTAACGATCCGCAATTTCGCGCGGATAGAGACCGGCGGTCTTGGCGCCGCCGGCATCCTCGGGACTGGCAATGACGTCAGCATTGAGAATTACGGCACGGTGGTAACGCGCGGCGGATTTTTCGATCCCGATCCGAATGTCGAAGGCGACGAGGCTTTCTCTGAAGGCGTGGTCACAATCGGAGACCGGTTCCATATCGCGAATTTCGGCACCGTTCGCGTCGAGGGCGAGTCCGCCACCGGTCTGTCAGGTGTCGGCGCAGACGGCACCATCATCAACTACGGTCACGTTGAAAGCACCTCCTTTAACTCATCTTTGATTGCTTCCATTGGTGACAATGCGACGTCAATCAATGCAGGTTTGATATCGGCCGGTGGCTCCGACAATGCAGCCATGTTTGCACGCGGCGCGGATGCCGCAGCCGTCAATCTCGGGCGCATCTTTATCAATGGTACCGTTATGGTCGGCATCCAGGGCGTACTGGAAAACACGCACATCACGAACCGAGGTGTCATCCGCGTTACCGGCGATGAAAGCGCCGGGATGGGAGGCTTCGGGAATAACCAGGAGATCAGTAATTTTGGATTAATAGAGACGGAAGGGACTTTGGCCACTGGTATGGCGGCGCGTGGCGGCGGCCCACTTCAATTGCCCGGCCTCGATTCCGATGTTCTTAACACCGGCCGTATCACAACCGAGGGTGACATCGCATTCGGCATCGCTATCGGTGTGGGTCGATTCGGGTTCATTGCTGCTGGGAACGGTGAGATCACTAACCGAGGCATTATCGAAACCCGTGGCGACGGGGCTGCGGGCATTGTCCTGATCGGAGATGGTCATCACCTCACCAACAGCGGTCGAATCAAAGCGGATGGTGAAACATTTGACAGCGAAGTCCACGGCGTATTCCGGGCGGCGGGCGTGCTCGTGTCCGGCGACGACGTGCTGCTGGAGAACACCCGTTCGGGCGTGATCGAGAGCGGGGATGCCGCGTCGGCGGCGGTCGAGCTAAACGTCTTGGAACGCGAGGGTCTGCCTGCCGAAGGCATGTCGTCGCAACTCGCAAATTCTGGCCTTGTTCGCGGCGTGAACACCGCGATAGTCGGTGGCGATGGCCAAGAGACGGTTATCAATCGCGGCCGCATCGTCGGGAATGTCGAATTGAGCGGCGGCGATGATACGTTCGCTTTTGCGAAAGGAAGCGTCCTTGCGGGCAATTTGTTTCTCGGTGAGGGCGCTGACTTGGTTTTCGTCGAAAACGGTTCTGGTAGGACGGGCGTTGCGGATTTTATAGCGGGTGACGCGAGCGGGGATACAATTGACGTGTCGGCGTTCTTCTCGGATTTCGGCGAACTACAGGATGCGATACGACAGAATACTCGCGGGGACGTGGTCATTCGCCTCGATAATAACGATACGCTGGTACTTGCCGGCGTTCAGGTCAACGTCCTAAACGCTGCCGACTTCATTTTCGGGATGTAGAACGCCCCGCAACGATCCGCTTGCGAAGCGGCTAACGCAAGAAATGGCCATCGCTAGAGCCGTGACTGGCCTGCTGCTGTTGTGTCGCCTTACATGCTAATACCAACGCGAAGGGCCGGGACGTGTGGCAATTGATCTGCGATCATCGTTACCAGTGGGCCGACATCGCCGCCGATCGGTCGCCATGGGGCAGCAATGGCATCAGCTCGGGCGTCACCCCCCTCGCGGACGTCAGCGCGTTGCGGTTCTCGTCACCCGCCAGCCAGATCGCGATACCGCGGCGTCCGAGCGATCCTTGGGGCTCACTCGATGCCATCGGCGTTGAGGTCACGGCACGCTTTCTCGCGCAGGCTTCCGGCACTTTGATCGATGCCGATAACAGTTTTCGCGTCAGCTCCGATAATGGCGACCTGACCGGCGAGGTTTCAGGAATGTCGCTCTCGATCAGCATCCCGGCCGACCGCTGGGTGCGGCTCACGTTTCGCCACGATGGCTTCAACGCGCTCGCAGTCGGCTATAGCACACTGGGCCCTGGCCCTGGCTCCGCCGGCGGAAGCGCCACGCGCATCCTACATGGTCTGGTCCCGCCAGTAGGAGCCAAAGGCATCCTCATCGGCAACAGGATCGGAGCCTCAGCCCGCCATATGCGGGGCGATATCGCCAGCGTGCGGATCTGGCGCCGCGATCCGGCATCGATGACAAAGCAATTTCTAGCGCGCCCGTTCGACAGCGCGCTTGCGGCTTGCTGGGCCGAATTCCTGCGCGAGCTCAACAAGTCACTGCGCGATAATCCGAAGTGCGCAGAATGGATTGTTCAGCTCGTGTCCGGCTTGCAGCGAAACTTCCTGGAGAAATTGGCGCAGAAAAGCGATGACAAGATTGCCGAGTTCAGGGAGATGTGCCGCCAGTACCGCGATTTGTGGTTCGGCGGCCACGTCGATAGCCCTCAGATGCAGGCGCTTTTCGCCCGCATGCGCGACTGGCTCGCAGCCGAGAACTTGATCTCGAACGCGGATTTGCTGGAACTGTTCGGTGATCCCTGCTTGGCGACATTGACCGACGCGCTACCGTCACCGGAATGCGATCCCCAGTTCAAGCGCCTGATTGGGGTGCTGATTGCGCCACGATGAGTACGGCGTGAGCCGCTCGAAGGGAGAACCGGCCGATGCCTCCACCGACTGCAGCGCAGCTGAAGTTGATCCGCGACTATGAACCGATTTTATTCTTTTACGATGGGCCCGCAGACCAACCGAAAGAGCGCTTCTTTCCCAGCGACGCCAAACGCTACCTGGAGCGCTGCGAATTGTGGAAGGCGAGCGATCCGTTCGATACGCGGAGCACTTGGGGCGGCAACGCCGCGATTGAAGCGGGCAAGATCAGCGCAATCGAGGGCGAAGGGGGCGAAGGTTCAGTTTTTCTGGGCAAAAAAACGGGGAGCACCTATGATTTCCTCGAAACGCCGAAGGACAAAGAATGTTTTCTCGCGCTCGAAGGCTGGAGGCCGGCAGGTTCGTCCGACCCTCCTCCAGATAGCTTCGCAAATCTTGACAAGATTGCAGAGGTCTACAACGGCTCGCTCGAAAACAGCCGCTTCTGGTATCATGCCGAATTCTTTGACTCCGGGCGCCTCGAGCAACTCTGGACATTGCTGAAGCAAAGCGGTGGTAATGATTTTGCGAGCCTCACCGCAGGTTCTCCGGGCCGCGCGCCGGAGCTGAAGATTCCGGCGCTGATATGCTACTATCTGTTCTATCCCGGACATGATGAGGGCCTGGGCGGTTGCGAGAATGTGCCCGAGGCCGATAAATTTGGAAGCTTCGCGGGGGAGTGGCACTGCTTCGCCGTGCTGCTCGACAAGCCCACGGCGGCCGGCGCCTTCGAGCCGAAATGGGCGGGAATAACTCGGCGCAACGTCGGCGTGATTCGGCAGCAGGACAAGGAAGTGCGCGTTGGCATGCGAGTCTTTCCCTGGCCGCAGCTGACGGTAGATATGTCCCATGCTCGCCTGGTCATCGCAGGAGGCAGCCACGCCATGTACCTGTTCGGGGAGACGGCTGAACCGGTTGTGCCGCTGACGGACGCGGATCCGTCGCGTAATTCCTGCGGCAGGGCAGAGGCCCCTCAGGCCCCCTTGAGTGAATCGACACAGCCCGACTGGTTCGCTGTCCTCGCGGCCAAGATCCTGGCCGGGGCAGCCGCCGCCGCACAATTCGGGGGAGCGCCAGTTGGTGCGGTCATCGGATTGTTCGTGGGGTTGGCCGAACTTGCAGTTGGGGCTGCGCCGGATTTTGACGAATTTGACACCAGCTTCCCGCCTGGGCGCGGAGCACCCGGTCCCCTCACCGATGCGCTCAGCACCAATGGGACGGTGGTGCACCCGGCCGGGCTGCGCCCGCCTGGGGTCGCGCAAGAAAGATCAAAGGAGTGGCGGAGCAAAGACAATCTTCAGTTCGAGTCGCGACGCTATGATTCAAGCGTCGACCGCGACAGCCAGATTCTATGGTCCGATGATGTCAGCTCCAACGTGCATGGCTACACTGGCCGGTGGGGTCCGCGCGTCGAGCGCGACCCGCAGTTGCGCCGCGCCGGGATGAAGTTCCCGAATTTCTGGCGCATGTTTTTTGACGAGTTGGTTCGCGCGCCGAAGAATTCGCCCCCGCCGCCGCCGCCTGTTTTAGGGGAGCGCAAGGTTGTACCCCTGCAGACCGGGACGACAGCATGGACCGTTCCTCTCGACTGGAACAATAACAGCAACTCCATCGAATGCATCGGTGGTGGCGGCAGCGGCCGCGGCGCTTTGGAGCAGTCGTGTGGCGGCGGCGGCGGCGGAGCCTACAGCCGGGCGGAAAATCTGACCTACACGCCCGGCAAAGTCATTACCGTGCAGGTTGGCGGCGTGGCAGGCGACACCTTTGTCAAGGACGATGCCGACGCCGTTAATGTTTGTTTTGCGAAAGGCGGTGTCACGGCAACGACCGGGTCTGGAGGAGCAGGCGGTGCGGCGGCCTCCGGCATCGGTTCCCTCACGACGAGCGGCGGAGCTGGAGCAGACGGCCAGGGCAGCTCCAGCGTCGGCGGCGGTGGCGGTGGGGCGGCGGGGCCGAGCGCCGACGGCACTCCGGGAGTGGAAAGTACCGGCGGCGCCGGCGAGGGCGGATTAGGAGGATTCGGTGGGCCATCGGGAGTGAGCGGCGCGCCGGGCAGCAATCTCAGCGGTCGCCTCGGCCCAGGCGGTGGTGGAGGCGGTACCTTCGGAGCCGGGTCCGTCGCGGGTGGCGGCGGACGTTTCGGCGGCGGTGGCGGCGGCCAAAACGGAGCCGGTGTTGACGGCACTCCGGGTGTCGGGGGCGATGGACTCATTATCATCAGCTATACGCCCGCTTAAGCGCGAACCTTCATCAATTACCAATCGGGGACGAGCCTTGAGAAACGAACATACTGAAAGATGCATTACCTTGCTCATCAATCCGGAATCCTGCCGCCAACTCTGTGGTGCAGGCGATGCAGGAGGCAGCGCATGCGCTGGGACGACGGCTGTCGGTTGTGCGGGCGAGTAGTGAGCGCGAGATCGACACAGCCTTGGCTGGCGTCGGCGAGCAAAGTGCCGGTTGCTTGATTGTCGCGCCGGACGGTTTCTTCGGCGCGAGGAAAAGTCAATCATCGCTTTGGCATCACGATACCGAACGAACTAGGCAACCGAACTGATCGAATATTGTCTGCTGGCCCATAGCTGACTTTGCCTGCTGCCCTTCCAGCGTCAGCTTCCGACCCCATTGCCGGACCTCATCCGACGTTCTCGTGGCTTGCCCTGGCGCTTGTCCAAGTTCGCCGTTGAACCAAAGCTGAGGTGGGATAGATTAGCTGTCCATGAAAGAGATGCTGGCCCATCTAGAACTGCTCCGCGTGCAAATGGCTGAGTGCGAGCGCCTTCAACAGGCAGCGAGGAGCCAGCTCAAGCGCGACGTCTATGCGCGGACGCTTACGCGCTACAGTGCAATCGCAAGAGAGCTGGAACAAGCGATCGCCTGCCTGCCCGACTTTAGGCCCCTGCGTCGGCCACAATTGTAACGCGAGGAAGAGGGGGACCGCCTCGGTTGAGAGGGCAGATGCGTTGCATCGTTCCCCTCGTTGACGGCTGGCGCTTCTGGCCCATCGCGTCGTCTCGCCGTGGTTCGGAGTTCGATCGCTACCTCACGGGCTTGCGACCTGCTGCAGCGTGTTAAAGCGCGCCTTTTGCTCGCTGCTCAGCGTGGCATAGAACTCGTCGAGGGCGGGTTCGACCAGCTTGGCGGCGGTCAACATGGCCTCGAGCCGGTGCTGCATCGTCTCCAGCCGTCCGACCGGTGTCAGCGGCGCATCGTTCGGACAGGCCGCCTGTAGGCCCTCAACGCCCTTCGCCGTCGCTTCGCTGAGGCGGTCGAGCGCCTCCTTCTGCTTACCTGCGGGGTGGAGCACAGCCTCGATCCTCTGGATCGGCAACTGCGTGAGCCCGGACTTCGGATCGGCGCACCCTTCGGCACTGGCCTCCTGCTGCTGCGGCGAGCGCTCGCCGACATTGGGACCAAGCGCGTTGAAGCTGGCCTTCTGTTCGTCACTGAGCGAGTTGTAGAAGTTCTCCAGTGCCGGTCGAACGATCTTGACGGCTTCAAGCGTCGCGCTGATGCGGTTCATCATCGCCCGCAAGCGGCCAGGGGGAGTCAGTGCATAAGTCTCCGTGCAGGAGTCCTTGAACACGCCGGCGGCGTTGGCCGCCGCCGTCTTGAGCTCATCGAGCAGTGTGCGTTGCTCCGGCGTCGGCCGCACCGCCCGTGCGATATCGGCGAGTGGCCAGGCGGTCACGCCCTTGTCCGGCGTGGCGCACAACTGCTGAAGCGTCTGCGGGCTCACGCTGGCACGCTGGCGTGCGCGGCTGCCGCCGCCGCCTTGCGGATAGTCATACGGGTTGGTGCTGGCATAGGCGGAATAGGGGCCGTCACCACCCCAGAACACGGTGTCGACGAAGTCGTCATAGGCGTACGCCCAATATCCGGGCTCGTAGCCATAGGACCAGAACGTGTAGTTGAAGATGTCGGAATAGGCGTAAGGCCAGAACACGGGCCCAAGCCACGCCACGAACGCCGCGGGGTGGCGGTGACGCCAGGCCTGTCGGGGACCCCAGCCGCTTTGGCGCGTGACGAGCGCCGCTTGAGTCTGCGACGTGGCCTGCTCGCGGAAGCGCGCCGCAAACCGTCCGCGCTCGGCGGCCTGCGCGGCGGCCGCAAGGGCCGGAGCGCGCCCCGCCGGAGCCTGCAGTCCAAGCCGCTGCTGGCGCGCCAGATCAAATTGCTGCGCGCGCTGCTCACGGCCAAGCAGGCGGTTCTGCGCCTGGAGCAGTCGCTGCTGTGCGCGTTGCGCTTGCGCGCCTTCCGGCCTTTGCGATTGCAATTGCTGCACGCGCTGCTGCAGGCGGTCGATGCGGGTCTGGCGCTCCGTCGTCTGGCGCGACAGCATCTCGCGCTGCCGTTGCTCGACCTGCTGCGAGCGCTGTTGGACACGCTGCTCACGCTCCAGAAGACGGCTCTGCGACTGCAGCAACCGTTGCTGCTGTTGCTGCGCCCTTGCGCCTTCCGGCTTCTGCGATTGCAATTGCTGCACGCGCTGCTGCAAGCGGTCGATGCGGTCTTGGCGTTCCGCGGATTGGCGCGACAGCATCTCACGGGGCGGCCCCGGTCGCTGGCTTACGGCCGGGGGTGCACTTTGACGCGAAGGGGCGGCGATATGCGGCGCCGGACGTGGCGCCATGGCCGGACGTTCGGCCGCTGCCGGCGGCCGATGGAATTCGCGCCGGGGCGCGGCCACCTGCGGGGCGGTGCGGGGGGCACTGATATGAGGGGTCGAACGCGGTGGCGGTGAGGCGATGTGCGGCGCCGGACGTGGCGCCATCGCCGGTCGCTGCGGCATGGCTGGCGGCGCGGCGGGACGCGCCATGGCAGGCGGCGCCGCTGGACGAGCCATCGCCGGTGGTGCTGACGGTCGGGCCATGGCCGGTGGTCCTGCTGGCGGCGCTGCGGCTGGCCCTGGTGGGCCTCCACCCCGTCCGTGTCCGAGGGGTCCCTGGGCCGGCGCGCTCGTCGTCAGCATCGAGACGCCAACCAAAACAGCCGTCAGGCAAACGCCACGCGGAAGCATGATCTTGGCTCCCAACTCGTAATTGCCCACGACTTTCAACGCGCAGACGGCGCAATCGTTCGTTCTTGGCCACGGCCGGCATTGCGATCTTCCGACGCAGGCAGCTCAAGAGAAATCCTGCGTCAGGATCGCAGCGAACCGCTCCAGCGCCCAGTCGACCTGGTCGGTTGTGATCACCAGCGGCGGGGCGATGCGGATCGTATGCTCATGGGTATCCTTGGCGAGGATGCCCTTGCTCTGAAGCGCCTCGCAGTAGCGGCGTGCCCGCCCGGCCTCGGGATGAAGCTCGACCGCCAGCATCAAGCCGCGGCCACGCACCTCGCGGATCGTGTTGGCGCGGATGTCCCTCAAGCCGTCCAGAAAGCGTGCGCCCTGCCTGGCCGCGTTCTCGATCATGCCTTCCTCGACCAGCACGCGCATCGCCGCGCGCGCCACGGCGCAGGCGAGCGGGTTGCCGCCGAAGGTCGAACCGTGTTGCCCGGGCCTCAATGTCCCGAGCACGTCGATGTTCGAGAGCACGGCCGACACCGGATAGAAGCCGCCGGACAGGGCTTTGCCGAGCAGCGTCACGTCAGCCTCGATTCCCTCGTGCTGTTCGGCGAGCAGCTTGCCGGTGCGGCCGAGCCCGGTCTGGATCTCGTCGAGCACCAGCATCACGTTGTTGGCGCTGCAGAGCTTCCGCACCTCAGCGAAATAGCCGGATGGGGGAATGATGACACCGGCTTCGCCCTGGATCGGCTCGACCAGAAAGGCGACGGTGTTGGGCGTGATGGCCGCTTCCAGCGCCGCGGCGTCGCCGAACGGGATGATCCTGAAGCCTGGCGCGAACGGGCCGAAGTGCGTGCGTGTCTCGGGGTCGGTTGAAAAGCCGACGATGCCCAGCGTGCGTCCGTGGAAATTATTGGCGCAGACGATGATCTCGGCCTGGCCGTCAGGCACGCCCTTCACTTCATAGCCCCATTTGCGGACCGACTTGACCGCGCTTTCGACCGCCTCGGCGCCGCTGTTCATCGGCAGCACCTTGTGAGAGCCGGTCAGCGCCGCGATCTCTTCGTAGAAGGGGGCGAGTTGGTCGTTGTGGAAGGCACGCGAGGTGAGCGTCAGCCTGTGCGCCTGTTCCACCATCGCCGCCAGGATCTTGGGGTGGCAGTGGCCTTGGTTGACCGCCGAGTAGGCCGAGAGGCAATCGAGGTAGCGGTTGCCTTCGGTATCCCAGACCCAGACACCTTCGCCGCGCGACAGGACGACGCCGATCGGCTCGTAATTATGGGCGCCAAAGCGTGCTTCCGTAGCAACGAAATCAATGACCGACGCGCTCATCTGCCGTCACTCCATTGCTGCGCGCCGGCGCCAACCGGCCGCACGGCCGCGCTCAAACTGATGTGGGGACCGGTCTGCCCGCTCGGAAGCCCTGATGCGTCCGATGGCGCAGCGCGGCCTGATTTGCCCGAAATCTCAGATGGTTCTGCCGCATGACAGCACGTCGTCCGCCGACCCACGCTCTACTGTGCATGGGGTTGTTTTCGTAGTCTTGTTGTCGTCCCCCTCAGCGAAGCGCGCAGGGCACGCTCAAAAAGCCCCGAAACCGGACCCGTCCGCCCCGCACCGGCGCCCCGCTGACGGCATAGTTCGGGAAGCGCGCCAGGAAGCGTGAGATCGCGACGGCGCCCTCCAGCCGTGCCAGCGCCATGCCCGCGCATTGATGCGCGCCGGTGGCGAAGGCGAGGTGCCGGTTCGGCGTGCGGCCAATGTCGAAGCGTTCGGGGTCCGCAAACTGCGCGGGGTCGCGGTTGGCCGCGCCAATGCACAGCGTCACCGAGGTGCCGGTCTCGAGCATGACGCCGCCGAGCTCGATCTTCTCGGTGGTCATGCGGTTGCCGAGCTGGTTCGAGCTTTCGTAGCGCAGCATCTCCTCGACCGCGGTCTTGATCAGGTCGGGGTGGTCGATCAGGCGCTGTTTCTGGTCGGGATTGCGGTCCAGTGCGACGAGGCCGTTGCCGATCAGGTTCGTCGTGGTCTCGTGGCCGGCATTGAGCAGGAAGATGCAATTGTGCAGCAGCTCCTTCTCGGTCAGCCGCTCGCCGTTCTCTTCCCCCTGGATCAGGCGCGTCAGCACGTCGCGATCAGGGTTGCCGGGCCTCGCGCGCCGGCGCGCGACCAGCGTTTCGAGATAGGCGAGGAAGTCCGTCACTGCCCTGTTGCCGCGCGTAGCCGCTTCCGGCGACACCACCGGCTCGAGCGCGCCGAGGATTGCCAGCGACCAGTCGCGCAGCGGCCGGCGTTCGTCGTGAGGCACGTCGAGCAGATTGCCGATGACTTCGATCGGAATGGACGCGGCAAAATCCTCGATCAGCTCGCAAGTCCCTTTGGCGGCGATCGCATCGAGCAGGCCGTCCACCAGCGTGATGAGATCGCCTTCCATCCCCGCGATCGCGCGCGGCGACAGCGCGCCCATGATGAGGCGACGCACGCGGGTATGCGCGGGCGGATCGTTGAAGACGAGGCTGGTGGTATGGTGCTCGTAAAGCGGCGTGTCGCCGTATTTCGGCGCGAACTCGCGCTTCTTGTCCGAGCTGAACGACTTCGTGTTCTTGTAGGTGGTGACGAGATCGTCGTAGCGGGTCAGGAACACGGTGCCGTTGCGCAGGCGCTTGACCGGCTCGTTCTCCCGCAGTGCACGATAGGTCGGATAGGGGTTGTCGTAGAACTCCGGCGTCAGCTTCTCGAGGTCGAAGCTTGCCGCCAGCGCCTTCGCATCTGCGTTCATCCCGTTATACTCGCCGGTTAAAGCCGATATGCCGTTTTTGTTGTTCTGGTCGACACGTGCATGCGTCTACAGTCTTCGAAACACTGCTAGCCGACCGGACAGGAAAATGCACGCGCGCGCTGACGCTCCCGACACGGCCCCGAGTTGGCCCGACGATATTTTCGCGACATTGCAACGCTTCGACGTCCGGCAGGTGCCTTACGTGCCCGACGCCGGCCATTCCAAGCTGATCCAGCGCGTGCTGGACTCCTCGACGATGCGCGGCATTCCGCTGACGACGGAGGAGGAGGGCGTTGCGCTTTTGGCGGGCGCCTGGACCGGCGGGCAGCGCGGCGTGCTGCTGATGCAGTCGAGCGGCGTCGGCAATTGCATCAACATGCTGTCGCTGATCCCGATCCTGCGCTTTCCGTTCCTCACGCTCGTGACCATGCGCGGCGAGTGGGGTGAGTTCAATCCTTGGCAGGTGCCGATGGGATCGACCACGCAAGGCGTGTTCGAACTCTCCGGCGTCCAGGTGCTGCGCGCCTCGCACGCAGCGGAGGTGCCGGCCGTGCTGGAGGCGGCCGCGTCGCAGGCCTTCAACGCGCTCACGCCCACCGCCGTCCTTCTGTCGCAGCGCCTGATCGGCGCCAAGGTTTTCACCAAATGAGCAAGGCCAATCTCCTCGACCGCCGCCAAGTGGTCTCCGCGCTCCTCGCCGACCGCAAGGACGTCGTCGCGATCGGAGGCCTGGGTGCCTCCACCAACGACATGTGCGCGGCCGGCGACCACGCCCGCAATTTTTATCTCTGGGGCGGCATGGGCGGCGCCGCGATGATTGGTCTCGGACTGGCGCTGGCGCAGCCGAAGCTGCCGGTGCTGGTCATCACAGGCGACGGCGAGATGCTGATGGGCATGGGCGGCCTTGCCACCATCGCTCTGCAGAAACCGTCCAACCTCTCCATCGTGGTGCTCGACAACGAGGCCTATGGCGAGACCGGCGGCCAGACCAGTCACACCTCCGCGGCGGCCGACCTCGTCGGCATCGCCAAGGCTTGCGGGATTGCGGACTGCCAGTCGATATCGACCATGGCGGAGGTGGAGGCCTTCGCCAAGGCGGTCCACGACGTCTCGGCCGGGCCCCGCTTTGCCAATGTGAAGATCGACAGCGCCAATCTGGAGCGAATCCTGCCGATCCGGGACGGGACCTACATCGTCAACCGGATCCGTGGTGACCTCGGCTTCCAGCCAATCTAGGAGGCCGGCTTGGCGCCTCCGTCCTGCACGGAGGCCGTGTACTCAGGCGACTTCTACCGAATCTAGAGGTTGCGATGCAGCATAGTGCTTGACTTTTGCGTGGGTGAGTGCTTACTCACCCACCATGAGCTCATTGCGTATGACGAGCGACCTGAGGCGTCAGTTGATCCTCGGTGCCGCGAAACGCTGCTTTGCCCGACACGGCTATAACGGCACCACGACCAAGAGCGTGGCGGCCGCCGCCGCCATTTCCGAGGCGCTGCTGTTCAAGCATTTCCCGTCCAAGGCGGCGCTCTACGCCGAGATCCTGAGCGACGAATGCGAGGCCGATCCGGCGCTGATGGAGCTGCTCGAACGGGAGCCGTCGACGGCGGCCCTGGTGGAGCTGATCCGCGGCATGGTGCAGCATTTCCTCGCGATCGCGGACGGGCCCGACCAGGAAGAGGCGCAGCGCCTGCGACTGATGGCCACGAGCCATTTGGACGATGGCGAATTCGCCCGCTTGCTGTATGCCAAGATCGAGACGCTGATCGGGGCCGTGTTCGTCACCTCACTCGAGCGGGCGATTGCGAGCGGTGACGCGCGGCCCTGCACGGGCGATCCGCTCAACCTGTTCTGGTTCGCGCATCATGTGGTGATGACCGCGGCGCTGACCAGGCTGCCGGCCACGCCCTGTCTCGCTTACGGCAAGGCGAACGATTTGGAGCGGCAGCTCTGTGAGTTCCTCCTGAGGGGTATCGGACTTAACGACGCCGCAATTGCTTCGCATCTGGGCCACGATCAGGCCACGGACGCGGGCAGGACGGCGATTGCAGAAAGTGCATGACATGAACATCGTAGCCGAACACAAGATATCGGGCGAACCGATCGACAAAGCGCCGAAGCGTCCGGTCAAGCCGGTGCGCTGGTTCATCATCGTCGGCACGCTTCTGGCCGTGCTCGTCGGCGGTCTCGTCTGGTTCAACTATTTCCGTGGCCAGATGATCAAGCAGTTCTTCGCGAACAACAAGCCGCCGCCGACCGCAGTCAGCGCGGCTGAAGCGAAGTCCGAGGTGGTGCCGAACCTGCTCACGGCGGTCGGCAGCCTCGTCGCCGTGCATCAGGTCGACGTCTCCGCCGACGTCAACGGCCGCGTTACCGAAATCAAGTTCGAGCCGGGCACGCGTGTCGAAGCCGGCACGCCGCTGGTGCAGCTGTTCGATGCGCCGGAGCAGGGCGATCTCGCCAACTACAAGGCACAGGCCACCGTCGCGCAGCTCTCGCTCGACCGCGCCAAGCAGCTGGCCGCGCGCCAGTTCGGTCCGCAGGCGACCGTCGATCAGGCCCAGGCCGCCTACGACCAGGCGCAGGCGGGCATCGCCAAGACCGAGGCGCTGATCTCGCAGAAGCTGGTGCGTGCGCCGTTCTCCGGCGATCTCGGTGTGCGCAAGGTCGAGGTCGGCCAGTATCTCACCGCCGGCACCGCCATTGTCTCGCTGACCGATCTGTCGGAGCTGTGGGCCAACTTCACGGTGACGGAAAAGGACTCGGGCAACCTCAAGGTCGGTCAGGTCGTCCGGTTGAAGGTCGACGCCTATCCGGGCCGCACCTTCGACGGCAAGATCACCACGATCGAGCCGCAAATCTCGACCGACACCCGCAACATCCGCGTGCAGGCGACGATCGCGAACCCGGAGAAGATCCTCAAGCCCGGCATGTTCGTGACCACCACGGTGGTTCTGCCGGACAAGCCGGCCGTGATCACCGTTCCCGAGACGGCGGTCGACTACACGCTGTACGGCGACTCGGTGTTCGTGATCACCGAGAAGAAGGAAGAGGACGGCAAGACCAGCCTTTCCGCGGTGCGCACCTTCGTGCAGACCGGCAACCGGGTCGAAGGTCGCGTCGAAATCATCAAGGGCCTGAAGGCGGGCGACAAGATCGTCGCCGTCGGCCAGCTCAAGCTGCAGTCGGGTGCGGCGGTGTCGATTTCGACCGACCCGGCCCCGCAGATCCCGGCGCAGCCGCCGCGTTACTGACCCAACTACATTCGCGTGATCCGGCTCGGCCGGATCACGCTTCTTGAGACATAGAATTCGAGATCGCCGCGATGCGCTTTACCGATATTTTCATCAAGCGACCGGTCCTGTCGGTCGTCGTCAGCCTGCTGATCCTGCTGATCGGTCTACGTGCGGCGATGGTGCTGCCGATCCGGCAATATCCGAAGCTGTCGAACACGGTCATCAACATCACGACCGTCTATCCCGGCGCCTCCGCGGACCTGATCCAGGGCTTCATCACCACGCCGATCGAGCAGGCGGTCGCGTCCGCCGAAGGCGTCGACTACATCACCTCGTCCTCGGTGCTCGGCACCTCGACGATCCAGGTCTACATCAAGCTGAACTTCGATCCGAATCAGGCGCTCACCGAGGTGCTGGCGAAGACGAACTCGGTGAAGTACCTGATTCCCAAGGAATCCAACGACCCGATCGTCACCAAGACCACCGGCCAGACCACGGCCGTGATGTATCTCGGCTTCTCGTCAGATGAGCTGTCCGGCTCGGCGATCTCGGACTACCTGACGCGTGTGGTCCAGCCGGTGCTGTCGACCGTCGACGGCGTGGCCTCGGCTGACATTCTGGGCGGCCAGACCTTTGCGATGCGGCTGTGGCTCGACCCCGTGAAGATGGCCGGCCGCAATGTCTCGCCGGCGGACGTTGCCGCGGCAATCACCGCCAACAACTTCCAGTCCGCGGCGGGCCAGACCAAGGGCTATCTCATCGTCTCGAACGTTTCGACGAATACGGGCCTGACCGACGTCAATCAGTTCAAGAAGATGATCGTCAAGGCCAAGGACGGCGGCTTCGTGCGGATGGAGGACATCGCCACCGTGGAGCTTGCGGCCCAAAGCACGGATGCCAGTGTCGCCTTCAACGGCGAGCGTGCGATCTTCATTGGCGTCCAGGCGACGCCACAGGGTAACCCGCTGACGCTGGTCAAGGGCGTGCGCGCGCTGTTTCCCGAGCTCGAACGCAACCTGCCGCCCTCGATGAAGATGAAGGTCGCCTACGACTCGACCAAGTTCATTCAATCCTCGATCGACGAGGTGCGGAATACATTGGGCGAAGCCGTGATCATCGTGATCGTGGTCATCTTCCTGTTCCTGGCCTCGCTGCGCTCCGTCATCATTCCCGTCGTCACCATACCGTTGTCGATGATCGGCGTCTGCACCATGATGCTGGCGCTGGGCTTCAGCTTCAATCTCCTGACCCTGCTCGCGATGGTGCTCGCGATCGGTCTCGTGGTCGACGACGCCATCGTCGTGGTGGAGAACATTCACCGCCATCTGGAGGAGGGCAAGACGCCGGTCCAGGCGTCGCTGCAGGGCGCGCGCGAAATCGTCGGGCCAGTCATTTCGATGACGATCACGCTTGCGGCGGTGTATGCGCCGATCGGCTTCCTCGGCGGCCTCACCGGATCGCTGTTCCGGGAATTCGCCTTTACGCTGGCGGGCTCGGTCATCGTGTCGGGCGTGGTCGCGCTGACGCTGTCGCCGATGATGTGCTCGGTGCTGCTCAAGAACACGGAAGAGGGCCGTTTCGCCAAGCTCGTGAACCGGGTGTTCGGCGCCATGACGCGGTGGTACGGCCGCAAGCTCGACCGCTCGCTCGACTACAAGGCCATCACCGGCCTGTTCGCCGTGACGATCCTGGGGCTCGTCGGCTTCCTCTACATGCACACCTCGAAGGAGCTGGCTCCCGAGGAAGATCAGGGCATCGTGTTTGCGGTGACCAAGGCGCCGAAATACGCCAACATCGACTATGTCGATTTTTACGGCGAGAAGCTCGACAAGGAATTCCAGAAGTTTCCCGAGACCGATTTGCGTTTCGTTCTGAACGGCATCAATGGCCCGCAGGGCGGGATTGCCGGTATGCTCTTGAAGCCGTGGGACGAGCGCACACGTTCGTCGATCGCCTTGAAGCCGCTGGTGCAGGCCGAACTCTCCAAGATCGAGGGTGTGCAGGCGTTCGCGTTCAACTTGCCGCCGCTGCCGGGCGGACCCGGCGGCCTGCCGATCCAGATGGTCATCAACTCCACGGCCAGCTTCCAGACCGTCTATGAGCAGATGGAGAAGCTGAAGGAATCCGCACGCAATAGCGGCATGTTCATCGTCTCCGACAGCGACCTCGCCTACAACCAGCCGAACGTCGAGGTGACGATCGACCGCACCAAGGCGCAGGATCTCGGCGTCAACATGCAGAACCTCGGTTCGACGCTGGCGGTGCTGCTCGGCGGCAATTACATCAACCGCTTCAATCTCGAGGGCCGTTCCTATCAGGTCATCCCGCAGGTGCCGCGCGGCAAGCGGCTCTCGCCGGAATCGCTCGGCGGCTATTATGTGACGACCAATACCGGCCAACAGCTTCCGTTGTCGACCGTGGTCTCGATCAGGACCAAGACCGATCCGAATTCGCTGACGCACTACAACCAGCTCAATTCGGCGACGTTCTCTGCGGTGCCGATGCCCGGCGTGACCGTCGGCGCTGCGGTCGACTTCCTCGAAGGCGAGGCCAAGAAGCTGCCGCAAGGCTTCAGCCACGACTATCTGGCGGACTCCAGGCAGTACGTGCAGGAAGGCAATCAGCTCGCGATCACCTTCGGCTTCGCGCTGATCATCATCTTCCTGGTTCTGGCGGCGCAGTTCGAGAGTCTGCGCGACCCGTTGGTGATCATGATCTCGGTGCCGATGGCGATCGTCGGCGCGCTGATCCCGCTGTTCTTCGGCATGGCGACCATAAACATCTATACGCAGGTCGGTCTGCTCACCCTGGTCGGCCTGATCACCAAGCACGGCATCCTGATGGTGGAGTTCGCCAACGAGCTCCAGGTCAACGAGCGGCTCGACCGCCGCTCCGCGATCGAGATGTCGGCCCGGATCCGTCTGCGGCCGATCCTGATGACCACGGCCGCGATGGTGACGGGCCTGATCCCGCTCCTGACTGCGACCGGTGCGGGCGCGGCCAGCCGCTTCTCGATCGGTCTGGTCGTCGTGGCAGGCATGTCGATCGGCACGCTGTTCACGCTGTTCGTGCTGCCGGCGGTCTATGTGGTGCTGGCGACCGACCATCGCGCGACGGCCGATTCGGAGCGCAACAAGCAGATTGCCGATCTCGACCTCGGCTCCGACAAGGCCCTGCGCCCGACCTGAGGCCGCAAGCGAAGCAAACCAGAGGGCGGCAGCGGTTCCCGTTGCCGCCCTTTTTCGTTGCGCTGGTGCTTCGCTCTCCCGCGCCTGCGAGAGACAAGGTCCCGTCTTCTTGCTAGGTTCCGCGGATGAGCCTCTCGATCCATCGCGATACTCCGCGAGCCAGAACGCTGCCGAGCGCGGCAGCTGATGGCGTCGCTGCCGGCGCGGCGGCGGGGCAGGGGATCAGGACTCGGCTCTTCACCAAATATGTCGCGCTGTTCGTGGCCGTCGTCGCAATCGCGCTGCTGGCCAATGGCCTATTCGAAGTCTTCTTCTATTATCGCGAACACAAGGCTTCGCTGATCCGGGTCCAGCACGAGCAGGCCGAGGCGGCCGCGACCAAGATTGGCCAGTTCGTCAAGGAGATCGAGAGCCAGCTCGGATGGACCACGCAACTGCCTTGGTCCGGCGGCTCGATCGAGCAACGCCGCTTCGACGCGCTGCGCCTTTTGCGCCAGGTGCCTGCCATTACCGAGCTCGCCCAGGTGGACTCGACGGGCAAGGAGCGGTTGCGGGTCTCGCGGCTGGCGATGGACGCGCTCGACAGCGGGATCGATCTGTCGAGCGATCCGAAATTCACTGAGGCGGTCGCGCGCAAGGTCTATTACGGTCCGGTCTATTTCCGCAGGGACTCCGAGCCCTACATGACGCTGGCTCTGGCCGGCGCGCGCAAGGACGCCGGCGTCAGCATCGCGGAAGTCAATCTCAAGCTCATCTGGGACGTCGTGTCCCAGATCAAGGTCGGCCAGCACGGGCACGCCTACGTGGTCGGACCGGGGGGACGCCTGATCGCGCATCCCGATATCAGTCTCGTTCTTCGAAATACCGACATGTCCGGCCTCGCACAGGTCCGCGCCGCACAGGCCGCCGGCGGCACCATGCCGGTTGTGATCGAGGAAGCGCACAATATTCAGGGTCAGAAGGTCTTGACAGCCTCCGCTCCGATCCAGCCGCTGGGCTGGACCATGTTCGTCGAGCTGCCGGTCGAGGAAGCTTATGCCGCGCTCTACGCCTCGTTGCAGCGGCTCGCGATCGTGCTGCTGGCGGCATCGATCTTCGCGGTGCTCGCGGGGATATTCCTGGCGCGCCGCATGGTCGGTCCGATCCAGGCGCTGCGCAGCGGCGCCGAGCGGATTGGCGGTGGCGACTTCTCGCAGCGCATCTCGATTGCAACCGGCGACGAGCTGGAAGGCCTCGCCAACCAGTTCAACGACATGGGCGCGCGATTGCAGGAATCCTATGCCGACCTCGAGAACAAGGTCGAGCAGCGTACCGCAGAGCTCCGGCAATCCCTGAACGATCTACGCACCGCGCAGGACCGCCTGATCCAGACCGAGAAGCTCGCGTCCCTCGGCCAGCTCACTGCAGGCATCGCCCACGAGATCAAGAACCCGCTCAACTTCGTCAATAACTTCTCGTCGGTGTCGACGGAGCTGATCGACGAGCTCAATGAGACCCTGCGATCGGCCGCGCTCGACGGCAAGACGAAGGAGGAGGTCGACGAGCTTACCGGCATGCTCAGGGGCAACCTCGAGAAGGTGGTGCAGCATGGCAAACGTGCCGATTCCATCGTCAGGAACATGCTGCTGCATTCGCGCGAGGGCTCCGGCGAGCATCGCGCCGTCGATATCAACGGCATCGTGGAGGAAAGCCTCAACCTGGCCTATCACGGCGCCAGGGCCGAACGGCCTGCCTTCAACGTCACGCTCCAGCGCAGCCTCGATCCCGCGGCGGGTGTGGTCGACATCTATCCGCAGGAGATCACGCGCGTCTTCCTCAATCTGATCTCGAATGGATTCTATGCCACGGCCAAGCGCAAGGAGGGCGAGGGCGACGCCTTCGAGCCCATCTTGAGCGTTGCGACCAAAGATCTCGGCGGCAGCGTCGAAATCCGGATCCGCGACAACGGCACCGGAATTCCGCCCGAAGTGAAGGAGAAGATGTTCAATCCCTTCTTCACCACCAAGCCGGCCGGGGAGGGCACTGGGCTCGGCCTTTCCATGAGCCATGATATCGTCGTGAAGCAACATGGCGGCACGATCGACGTGAACACGACACAAGGTGTATTCACCGAATTCATCATCACGCTGCCGCGCACGATGGCGGCAGGCGGCACTTCCGGAGGCAAGACTTGAACGTTTACATCCTGGTCGTCGACGACGAACCCGACGTCGAGGCGCTGTTCCGGCAACAGTTCCGGCGCGAGCTGCGCGCCGGCCGCTTCCAGATGGAATTCGCACCCTCTGCGCCCGATGCGCTCAGGGTCGCCGCCGAGGTTCGCGATCCCTCGCTGATCCTCATTCTCTCCGACATCAACATGCCCGGCATGAGCGGGCTCGACATGCTGCCGAAGGTGCGTGCCGCCCATCCGGACGTTCCCGTCATCATGATCACAGCCTATGGCGATGCCGAGACGCGTCGCAAGGCGATCGAGCGCGGTGCCGTCGGGCTGCTGACCAAGCCGATCGACTTTGCGCTGCTGCGGCAGGAAATCGACACGAGGCTCGAGCAAGCCGCATGACTGCGACCATCCTCTTCGTCGATGACGAGCCGGATTTGGAGGCACTGATCCTGCAGAAGTTCCGCAGGCAGATCCGCGACGGACTGATCGATATCAAGTTCGCGCGCGACGGCCTCGAGGCGCTGCAATCGCTCGAACAGAACCCGCATGTCGACATGGTGGTCTCCGACATCAACATGCCCAGGATGGACGGACTGTCGCTGCTCGCCAAGCTCCAGGAGGCCGAGGACAAGAAGTCGACCATCATCGTCTCCGCCTATGGCGACATGAGCAACATCCGCACTGCCATGAACCGCGGCGCATTCGACTTCCTGACCAAGCCGATCGATTTCGCCGACCTGGAAGCCACGATCGACAAGACCATTCGCCACGTCGAGATGCTGCGCGAGGTGCGCCGGCGCCAGGCGGAGGCCGAACGTGCCCACGCTGCGCTTTCGCGTCATTTCTCCCCGCAACTCGCTAAGCGTCTCGCGGCCAGCGGCGAAGGCGAGGGGATCGAAGTGCAGTGGCGCGAGGTCGCGACCATCTTCACCGACATCACCGGTTTCACCTCGCTGGTCGAAAGCGCGCCGCCCGAGACGCTGGGCGCGCTGCTCAACGAGTATGTCGGGGGCATGACCGAGATCGTCTTCGCGCATGAGGGAACCGTCGCCAAGATCATCGGCGATGCGATCCAGGTCCTGTTCAACGCGCCCGGCGACCAGCCGGACTATGCGACGCGCGCGGTCGCCTGCGCCCATGATCTCGACGCTTGGGCGCAAGACTTTTGCGTCCGTCAGAAAGCCGGAGGTGTGAACTTCGGCACGACGCGCATCGGCATTCATGCGGGCCCGGCGCTGGTCGGGAATTTCGGCGGAAACCGTTTCTTCGATTACACGGCTTATGGGGATTCCATCAATATCGCGGCGCGGCTTGAGGCCGCCAACAAGCACCTGGGAACGCGGATTTGCGTCAGCGCCAGCGTTGCGCAGTCGGCCGAGACGTTTCACGGCCGGCTCGTCGGCGAGCTGATGTTGCGCGGACGCAGCGAACCGCTGCGTGCGTTCGAGCCGCTGCCGCAGGCAAAATTCGAAGCGCCGGAAACGGCGCTATATTCCGAGGCTTTCGCCAAGATGGAAGCCGGCGACCCAGCGGCCATGCCGGCCTTCGCCGCGCTGGTCGGCATGCATGCCGACGATGCCTTGGCGGGCTTTCACCTGAAGCGCCTGCTAAACGGCGCCAAGGGCATTCGTATGCAACTGGAATAGGAGTTTGTCATGGTTCGTGAGTTCTCTGCCGGCAATTATCGTTTCATTCCGTCCGTGTTTCAGTATTCGGCAGGTGCGGCCGCCGATGACGGTTACGAGATCGAGCGCGTTCGCTTCGACCGCCTGGTGCCGCTCGTGGAAGGGTTCGCGCTGGCGGCGAAATTCATCCAGGAGGCCGGGCGTCCGCTCACGGCGTTTTGTGCTTGCGAGCTGCGCTCGCCGGCAGCCTTCAGCGAGGAAGGCTTTAGGGCCTTCAACCTGCATTATGTGAAGACGCTGTCGGAATGGGGCATCTTTGACGGCACCACCAACCCGGTGGCGCGCAGCAATGTCTGCCCCGAGATCGACCCGCCCTCGGAGCCATCGTTCTATGCGTTCTCCTTCACGCGCCCGAGCCGCTCGAGCGCGCCGAGCTTCGTCATCGCCGGCGGCGCCGAGGCACGGGAGGGCAGCGGGACCTATGTCGAGCGCACCGTGCGCTACCGCGACCTCAGTGCGGAAGGCCTGCGCGAGAAGGTGCGCTTCACGACGACCTCGCAGATGGAGAGCCGGATGGCGGCCTTTGGCTTCGGTTGGAAGGACACCACGGGCGTGCAGGCCTATTCCGTCCACGACTTCCATCACGCGCTGGTCGACGAGCTGGTCCGTCGCGGCGCGCTGCGCTCCGGCCTGACGTGGCATTTTGCCCGGCCGCCGGTGGTCGATCTCGAATACGAGATGGATTGCCGCCGCGTGCTGCGCGAGGTGGTGATCTGATCGGACGGGTCGATTTTCACCTACACCAAGGGGCGGGGGCGACGCATCCCTTCAAGACCGCTTTGCGTGTGCTGCCGCGATGCTGGCGTCGATGACGCTGCGATCGGTGTTGCCGGCCGGATTCTGCCGCGTCGGCATGGACGCGCGGAAGTGCACCCACAGCTCGTGGCTGACCCGCTCCAGCCGGTCGAGCTCACCGAGCGGATCGGGGTGGTCGTCGGCGCGAATGTCCAGCGCCGGCCATTCCTCCTCGCCGTGGATCAGCAGAGCCGCGGATTGCTTGCCGCGCTTGTCGCCGCCGGCGGCTTCGCCCGCGCGCATCGCCGCGAGCAAACGGCGCGGGAAGGGCAGGCTGTCATTGGCGATGTAGGTCTTGGCGGTCTCGTCGAGCACGTCGGCACCCGCCAGCATGTTGCCGGCGATCGAGAAGCCGCTGCCTGCGATGTGGCCGCACCAATCGACACAATCGCGCCCGGTATGCGCGGCGATCTCGCCGCTCGAATCCATGATGTGGATCTGGCGGCTTTCGCGGCCGTCGTCGGTTGCGAGGAGGGTGGCCAGCACGTCATGCGCATTGAGGCCTTCACGCAGCAGCTTGATGCCGTCGATGCCGTAATAGGGATTGACGAAGGCCTGCGTTGCGATGGCGCCGAGACCGGCGGCGATGTACGGGACCCGTGCGCCGACGGCG
The DNA here is from genome assembly GCF_000296215.2 of Bradyrhizobium sp. CCGE-LA001. Lineage (NCBI taxonomy): Bacteria > Pseudomonadati > Pseudomonadota > Alphaproteobacteria > Hyphomicrobiales > Nitrobacteraceae > Bradyrhizobium > Bradyrhizobium sp. CCGE-LA001. The sequence goes on from NZ_CP013949.1 coordinate 2,758,073, forward strand.
AAGAAGCGTGTCGCAACCGCGATGCCGAACTGGCCGGTGGCAGGATCGCGCGCGATGATCGACCAGGTCATGTGCTGTCCTCAGCGTCCCGCCGCGTAGCCTTGCATGCCGCGCGGATTGGCGGCGGCGCGCCGGCGCGGGCCGACCCGCGAGGCCGCCGTGAGGCGGCCTTCCGACCAGTCGGGGCCGACCTCGATGATGTGGCCGCGCTCGCGCAGATTCTCGATCGTCGCCTTGGGCACGCGGTTCTCGACGACGAGCACGCCCGGGCGCGCGGTGCGCGGCCAGAACGAGATCGGAAAATGCTCGGAGTGCCAGGCCGGCGCGTCGATCGCCTCCTGGAGGTTGAGGTTGCAATGGACGTGGCGCAGGAAGAACTGCGTGATCCACTGGTCCTGCTGATCGCCGCCGGGCGAGCCCCAGGCGAGATACGGCTCGCCGTCGCGTAGCGCCATGGTCGGCGACAGCGTGGTGCGCGGCCGCTTGCCCGGCGCGAGCGCGGCTGGATGATCTTCCTCCAGCCAGAACATCTGGGCGCGGCTGCCCAGGCAAAAGCCGAGCTCCGGAATGATCGGTGAGGATTGCAGCCAGCCGCCCGACGGCGTCGAGGACACCATGTTGCCGTCCCTGTCGATGATGTCAAAATGCCCGGTGTCGCCGCGCACTTCGCCGAAGCGCCCGACCGTCGGCTCGCCGGCACCGAGCGCACCGACCGCCTCGCGCTGCCCTTCTGCGCGGCGCAGTTTTACCACGCCGCCGAAGCCTTCAACGGAGCCGGGCACGAAGTCGAGCGAGGCCTTGTCGGTGACGAGCTTGCGGCGCTCGTCGTTGTAGGCATCCGACAGCAGGGTCGCGATCGGGATCTCGGTGAACTTGGGGTCGCCGTAGAATTTTTCGCGGTCGGCGAAGGCCAGTTTGGCGCATTCGATCTGGAGATGGATGAAGTCCGGACCGGTTGGGTCGAGGCCGTCGAGCGCAAAGCCCTTGAGCAGCGCGAGCTGTTGCAGCGTCACGGGGCCCTGGCTCCAGACGCCGGCTTTGCAGACGGTGTAGCGGCCGTAATCGTAGGTGAGCGGTGCCTCGACCGTCGGCTGCCAGCGCGCCATGTCGTCGGCCGAGAGCACGCCGCGATGTGGCGAGCCGCTGACGTCCATCACTTCCTGGGTGCGACAGAATTTGTCGATGGCTTCCGCGACGAAGCCCTCCGACCAGGCCTTTCGCGCTCGCTCGATCTCTGCATCGCGGCCACCGCCGCCGCTTTCGGCCTCGCCGAGAATGCGGGCATAGGTCGCGGCCAGCGTCTTGTTGGTGAAGAGCGTGCCGGGCCTAGGCACCTCGCCGTTCGGCAAATAGACCGCGGCCGAGGTCGGCCAGTGCTTGCGGAACAGCTGCTCGACGGTCTGGATCGTGGCGCAGGCGCGCTCGACCAGCGGATAGCCGTCGCGGGCATAGGAGATCGCGGGCTCCAGCACGTCGCGCACGCGCATCGTGCCGTAGTCGCGCAGCAGCATCATCCAGGATTCGAAGGTGCCGGGCACGCAGGCCGCGAGGAGACCGGTGCCGGGCACCATGTCGAGGCCTTCGCTCCTGTAATGCGCGATGGTGGCGCGCGCCGGGGCCGGGCCCTGGCCGCAGATCACCTCGGTGCGGCCACGTTTGACGTCATGGACGATGATCGGCACGTCGCCGCCGGGCCCGTTAAGATGCGGCTCGACCACCTGAAGCGTGAAGGCGGTGGCGACACCGGCATCGAAGGCATTGCCGCCCTTTTCCAGAACGCTCATGCCGACGGCGGTCGCGATCCAGTGCGTGGTGGCAACGACCCCGAAGGTGCCTTCGATCTCCGGCCTCGTCGTGAACGGATCGGGATTGACGTTGCTGGCCATGGGCTACCTCGTTTGCGACGCGCGCAATTGATCACAGGGCCACGCCAGCGCCAAATGCGCAGGCTGCATGGCACGCGCGCGTCACGCCGGGACCGGCGCGGTGTTGACCGCGTGGCAGGCGACGCCGCCGATCAGTTCCGGCGTCTCCTTGCGGCATAGATCGAACGCCAGTGGGCAGCGCGGATTGAAGGCGCAGCCTGAGGGGGGATTGATCGGGTTCGGGATCTCGCCTTTCACTGGAATGCGCTGGCGGCCGCTCATGGCGAGATCGGGCACCGCACCGAGCAGCATCTTGGTGTAGGGCATGCGCGGGCGCGCGAACAGCTCGCGTCCTTCCGCGATCTCGACGATGCGGCCGAGATACATCACGCCGACGCGGCTCGCCATGTGACGGACCACGGCGAGGTTGTGGCTGATGAACATGTAGGTCAGGCCGAACTTGTCCTGGAGGTCGCGCATCAGGTTCAGGATCTGCGCCTGCACGGAGACGTCGAGCGCCGATGTTGGTTCGTCGCAGACGATGAATTCGGCGTCCGATGCGAGTGCCCGCGCGATCGCGATCCGCTGGCGCTGGCCGCCGGAGAATTCGTGCGGAAATTTCAGCCGGTCGTCGGGGTGCAGGCCGACGAGGCTGAGCAGCTCGCTGACGCGGGCCTGAATGTCACGCTCGCCCTGGATCAGGTCGAAGGCGCGGATCGGCTCGGAGATGATGGCATCGACGCGGAAGCGCGGATTCAGGCTCGCATAGGGGTCCTGGAAGATCATCTGAATGCGGCGGCGCAGCTTCCTTCGTGCCGCGGCCTGCCGGGGATCGGTCATCGACACGCCGTCGATCCGCACGTCGCCGGAGCTCGGCGGCAGCAGGCCGACGACCATGCGCGCCACGGTGGTCTTGCCCGAGCCGGACTCGCCGACCAGCGCAAAGGTCTCGCCCTTCCGGATATCGAAGGTGACGTGATCGACCGCCTTGAGGTATTCGAGGTGCCCGCCTTCGAGCACGCGGTTGAGCCAGGGCTTCGAGACGTCGAAGACACGGCGCAGGTCTGTCGCCTGGACGAAGGGAGCGCTCATGCTGCGCTCTCCGCCGGCACATTGTCATAGAGATGGCAGGCGACCGATTGCGCGCCGCGCGGCAGCGGTTCGGGGCGATCGACCCGGCAGCGATCGAAGGCGAACGCACAGCGCGGATTGAACGAGCAGCCGGGCGGGATTGCCGACAGGCGCGGCATTGAGCCGGGGATCTGCACGAGGCGGTCGTGGTCTCCGGCCAGCGTCGGGATCGCGCCCATCAGGCCCTTGGCGTAAGGGTGCAGCGGGTTCTTCACGACATCCTGCACGGGCCCGATCTCGGCGATGCGGCCGGCATACATCACCGCGACGCGGTCCGACGTCTCCGCGATCACGCCCATGTCGTGGGTCACCAGCATCACGGCGGTGCCGTGATCGCGCCCGAGCCGCTTGATCAGCGAGATGATCTGCGCCTGCACGGAAACGTCGAGCGCGGTGGTCGGTTCGTCCGCGATGATCAGTTCCGGCTCGGCGCAGATCGCCAGCGCGATCACCACGCGCTGGCGCATGCCGCCGGAGAACTCGTGCGGATAGCCGTCGATGCGCTTTTCCGGCGCGGGGATGCCGACCTCGGCCAGGAGGTCGATGGCGCGGCGGCGGGCCGCCGTTTCGGACAGATTCAGATGAGTTCGGATCGTCTCCACGAGCTGGTCGCCGACCCGGTAGAGCGGATTGAGCGAGGTGAGCGGATCCTGGAAGATCATGCCGATCCGTTTTCCGCGGATGCGGCGCATCTCCTCGGGCCGCAAATTGTCGATGCGCAGGCCTGCGAGATGGATCTCGCCGCCGGCGATGCGGCCGGGCGGATCGATCAGGCCGATCACGGAGAGGCCAGTGACGGACTTGCCGGCGCCGGATTCGCCGACGACGCCGAGCACCTCGCCCCTGGCGATGTCGAAAGAGACGCCGTCGATGGCGCGCAGCGTGCCGCGGCGGGAGGCGAACTCCACATGAAGATCACGCACGGAGAGGACGGGTTCGGTCATTTGGAACGCACGCTCATCGAAGTTTCGGGTTGAGCGCGTCGCGCAGCCAATCGCCAAGCAGGTTGATCGACAGGATCAGCGCCGCCAGCGCGATACCGGGGAAGGCGACGATCCACCATTCGCCTGCGAACAAATAGTTGTTGCCGATCCGGATCAGCGTGCCGAGCGAAGGCATGGTGTCGGGCAGGCCCACGCCGAGGAAGGACAGCGTTGCCTCGGTGATGATGGCCAGCGCAAGGTTGATCGTGGCGATGACCAGGATCGGACCCATCGTGTTGGGCAGCACGTGCCGCAACATGATCTTCGGTGCGGGCAGGCCGATCAGCTGCGCGGCGGCTACATAGTCCTTGTTTTTCTCGACCATCACTGAGCTGCGCACCGTGCGGGCATAACCCACCCAGAAACTCAGGCCGATCGAGATCACGAGCACGACCAGCATGCTGGTGGCGTCCAAGCGGTTGCCGAGGACCGATTTCGCGATGCCGTTGACCAGCAGCGCGATCAGGATGGCGGGGAAAGTGAGCTGCACGTCGGCGATGCGCATGATCACGCCGTCGACCGCGCCGCCGAAATAGCCGGCGATCAGGCCGAGCGCTATGCCGAGCGCACCGGCGAAGATCACCCCGGCGACACCGACGGCGAGCGAGATGCGCATGCCGTAGAGGATGGCGGAGAACACGTCGCGGCCCTGTTCGTCGGTGCCGAGCAGGAACGGGCTCTGGCCGTCCGCGGTCCACAGCGGTGAGATCCGCGAATTCATCAATTGCAATTGTGCGGGGTCGAAGGGGTTCTGAACCGCGAGCCAGTTGGCGAAGATCGCGAGCAGGAAGAACAAGAGCGTGATCGCCGCCGCCACCATGGTGAGCTTGGAGCGGCGGAACGAATAGAAGAGATCGCTGTCGAGCGCCCGGCTGAACCAGCTCTGGGCGGCACGGTGCGGCTTTGCACTCTGCTCGTCGGAATTGGAAACGACTGCGTCGGACATGCAGGCTGCCCTATGCGGCGCGACCGACGGTCGAGCGCAAGCGCGGATCGACCACGGTGTAGAGGATATCGACCACCAGATTGATGGTGACGAAGATCAGCGAAACCATCAGCAGGTAGGCGGCCATGATCGGGATATCGACGTTTTGCACGGCCTGCACGAACATAAGTCCCATGCCCGGCCATTGGAACACGGTCTCCGTGATGATCGAAAATGCAATAACCGAGCCAAACTGAAGCCCGGCCACCGTGATCACGGGGATCAGCGTGTTCTTCAGCGCATGGCCGAAATGGATGGCGCGGGTGGTCAGCCCGCGGGCGCGAGCGAAGCGGATATAGTCGGTTCGCAGCACTTCCAGCATCTCTGCGCGCACCAGCCGCATGATCAGGGTCATCTGAAACAAGCCAAGGGTGATCGAGGGCATGATCAGTGCCTTCAGCCCTGACAGCGTGATCAGGCCCGTCGTCCACCAGCCGAGCTTGACCACCTCACCGCGGCCGAACGAGGGCAACCAGCCCAGTGTGACCGCGAACAGATAGATCAGGAGAATGCCGATCAGGAAGGTCGGCAGCGAGATGCCGATCAGCGACACCGCCTGGAATAGCTTGGCGAGCACGGTGTCGCGTCTCAGCGCCGAATAGACGCCCATCAGGATGCCGAGCACCATCGCAAAGACGGTCGCGCAGATTGCGAGTTCGAGGGTCGCGGGCATCCGCTCCATCAACAACGTCGAGACCGGCTGGCGGAACTGGTAGGAGACGCCGAACTTGAACTGAACGGCATCGGCGAAATAGCGCACGAACTGGACCGGCACGGGATCGTCGAGGCCGAGCGACTTGCGCACGGCTGCGCGCTCGGCCGCAGGCGTGTCGATCGAGACGATCTGGTTGACGGGGTCGCCGGCGAAGCGGAACATCGAGAACGCGATGATGCCGACGGCGAACATGACGCCGATGGCCTGAATGGCGCGGCGAAGAGTGAAAGCGAGCATGCCTTCCACTGACCTTGGGTGTGCGTGCGGCTGACGTCCTTGTCAGCCGGAAAAGGAAAGGTCCCGGACGCCTAACGCTTCCGGGACCTCGTGTTCAACGGACGCTATTCCTTTTTGGTCGCCCAATGGAACATGACCAGATTGTCGGCACGTTGCGGCAGGTTGACCTTCTTCGATACGCCCCAGGCCAGAGCCTGCTGGTGCAGCGGGATGTAGGCCCAATCCTTGATGCTGATTTCATACGCCTGCTTGATCAGCTGGTTGCGTTTGGAGGTGTCGGTTTCAACCAGCACTTTGTCCGTGATGGCGTCGAACTCCTTGTTGCAATAGCCGCCGAGATTGGCCTCGCCACGCGAAGATTTCGCATCGTCGCGGCAGCCCATGATGTCATAGAGCACGTTGTGGGAATCCATCGTGCTCGGCGTCCAGCCCAAGAGGTAGAACGAGGTCTGGTAGTTGCCCTGCTTCAAGACCTTGGCGAAATATTGAGCCTTCGGCTGCGCCAGCAGATTGATCTTGACGCCGATGCGGGCAAGCATGCCAACCACGGCCTGGCAGATCGCGGCGTCGTTGACGTAGCGATCGTTCGGACAATCCATGGTGACCTCGAAGCCGTCGGGATAGCCGGCCTCCGTCAGGAGCTTCTTGGCGCCGTCAGGGTCGAATTTCGGCCGCGTGAAGTCCTTGGAGAGCACGAACAATTCCGGGGCGATCATCAGCGCCGACGGTGTCGACAATCCGCGCATCACGCGCGTCTTGATCAGCTCGATGTCGATCGCCTTGTAGAAGGCCTCGCGGACGCGGACGTCCTTGAACGGATTCTTTCCCTTGACGTTGGAGTAGAGCAATTCGTCGCGGGTCTGGTCGAAGCCGAGGAAGATGGTGCGTAGCTCCGGCCCTTTCAGGACCTGCGCGTTCGGGCTGGAATCGACGCGGGAAATATCTTGGATCGGCACCGGCTCGATGACGTCGACTTCGCCCGACAGCAGCGCGGCGACGCGGGTCGCGTCGGAAGAGATCGGGGTGAAGATGATCTCCTTCAAATTACCTTCCACCTTGCCCCAATAGTTGGGGTTGGCCTTGAATACGGTCTTCACGCCGGGCTGATGGCTTTCGATCATGAAGGGGCCGGTGCCATTTTCATTGAGCGAGGCGTAGCTCGGCGTGGTCGCCGCGACCGGAGTCGGATCGACGACGTTGTTCGCCTCCGCCCATTTCTTGTCCATGATGTACCAAACATCCCACGAGTTATGCAGGATGGGGTTGGGCGAGGGCAGGATGAAGTCGACGGTGTAATCGTCGACCTTGACGACCTTGACGTCGGCTGCAAGGCGGGTCTGCATATTGGACCCCTTCTTGCGAACGCGATCCGCGGAAAACAGCACATCGTCGGCGGTGAAGGGATCGCCGTTGTGGAATTTCACGCCCTTGCGCAAATGGAAGCGCCAGCGGGTCGGCTCCGGAGTTTCCCAGCTTTCCGCCAGCGCCGGAATGATCTTGAGATCCTTGTCGCGCGCGGTCAGGCCTTGATAGACGTGGCCGAGGTGGGCGTGGGTGGTGCTTTCGTTAAGGGTATAAGGATCGAGCGACTTCAGGTCACCCTGGTTGGCATAGCGCAGCGTCTGGCTCAATGCCGGCGAGACCGACAACGCAAGCGCACCGGCGAGCGTCGCCGCAAACAGACTTCGACCTACTGACATTCTTGACCCTCTCCACACTGCCGTGCCGATGATTTTTGATTTGTTCGGCCGGCCGATGAATCCATGTTGCCCAGAGTTCTCGACCCGTGCAAGCGCCATCCAGCAAGGAACGCGCCAAAGTTGCGCCGCTGTGCAGCAATGCTGGTCATGCCGCTGGGCATAGAGGACTTGCGGCTTTCGACTTTGGTTGACCATACTTGGCCGATTGCGGGCGGGACATGTCGGGCCGGGATCAGGTCGCTTGCGTCGTACCACAAGTCGCGGCGATACTGCGACAGGCCGCTCGAATCTCATCCGGAGGGGATATGAAAGTTAACATTGAAATCGACTGCACCCCTCTGGAGGCCCGCCAATTCTTCGGTTTGCCCGATGTGGCACCGATGCAGACGGCGGTGATGGAGAAGCTGCAGCAGCAGGTGCTGAGCAACATCGAGAAGGTCTCGCCGGAATCGCTGATTCAGAGCTGGTTCACCTTCGATCCGAAGATTGCCGAGCGGTTTCAGGACATGTTCGTCACGATGGCGGGCCTCGGTGGCACGCGCAGCAGCGACAAGAAGAAATAGTGTCGCCCGGACGGGACGGGACGCTGGAAGAGGGCCGGCTTCGTCCGCCACCTTTCGGCCTGCTGTTGGCCGAGGCGCGCGGCTTGTTCGAGCTCAACGCGAGCCTGCTGCTCTCGCCGTTCCTGATGCGGGCGCCGAGGGGCGACGGCCATCCGGTGCTGGCATTGCCGGGGTTCCTCGCCAGCGACCTGTCGATGGCGCCGATGCGACGCTATCTCAGCGAGCTCGGTCATGAGGCACATGCCTGGCGGATGGGCCGCAATCTCGGCGGGGTGGCACGGATGCGGGATTCTCTGCGGTCGCGCCTGGCCGAGATCCACACCGCCACGGGACACAAAGTGAGCCTGGTCGGATGGAGCCTCGGCGGCGTCTACGCGCGCGATCTCGCGCTTTGGGCGCCCGACATGGTGCGTTATGTCGTGACGCTCGGCAGCCCCTTCGCCAACGACGTGCGGGCGACCCACGCGACGCGGCTCTACGAGGCGATGTCCGGCGAGCGGGTTGAAGATTTGGCCGCGTTGCGCGAGGCGATCGCCGGGGACCTGCCGGTGCCGACGACATCGATCTATTCGCGCGCCGACGGTGTCGTCAACTGGCGGACCTGCCTGCTGCGCCCGTCCGACCGCGCCGAGAACATCGAGGTGCACCTGGCGAGCCATATCGGGCTCGGCGTGAACCCCGCAGCGCTGTGGGCCGTGGCGGACCGCCTGGCGCAGCCGGAGGGGGAATTCGCGCCATTTGACCGGGCCGGGCCGTTTGCCATTGCATATGCCCCGGCGGAACAGGCAGTATCGGCCTGACGAGAAGCGCCACCAAGGCGACCGTCGAAATCTTGCGGGAGGGAACTATGGCTGACGGTAAGAAGCTGTCGTCACTGGACGCGTCGTTTCTCTATCTGGAAACGCCGGAAATGCCGATGCATGTCGGAAGCATGGCGATCTTTCGCCTGCCCGACGATTACAAGGGCGACTTCTTCGAAGACTTCAAGGCGATGATCGTCTCGCGCCTGCACATCGCGCCGATCCTCAAAGCACGCCTGGAGAAGGCGCCGCTTGACATCGATCATCCCTCCTGGGTCGAGGACGACCAGTTCGACATCGACCGTCACATCTTCCGCGCCAGCCTGCCGCAGCCGCGCGACCGCGCCACGCTCGAGCGCATCGTCGGCTGGATGCATGCCAAGCTGCTTAACCGCGCACGCCCGCTCTGGGAGTTTTACGTGTTCGAGGGCATGAAGGACAACGAGGTCGGGCTCTATTCCAAGATGCATCATGCCGCCATCGACGGCGGCGCCGGTGCGGCGCTGACCAACATGATCTACGACATCTCGCCGATCCCGCGGCAGGTCGATCCGCCGATGGCGGGAGCGAAGCCGGGGCAGGAGCCGCGCGACATCGCTGCGAACCTGCTCGATTCCTATCAGCAGCTGTTCAGCCAGCCGCTGGACGCTTCGCAGGTGGCGAAGAACCTGCAACTGCCCCGCACTGGCAAGAGCGACATCGGCTCGATCCTGTTCGACAATGCAATGTACCAGATCGAGAGCGCTGTGCGCTTTGCCGGCAACATCCCGACCGTGCTCAAAAGCGTGTCCGACGTGCTCGGCAAGGTCGCCGATCCCAAGTCGCGCGAGAGCCTCGCCAGCATGGTGTCGCCGCCGACCATGCTCAACAAGACCATCTCCTCGGAGCGCAGCTTCGCCGGCGTGTCGATCTCGCTGTCGCGATCCAAGGCGCTGGCCAAGCAGGCCGGCGGCAAGCTCAATGACGTCGTGCTGGCGCTCGCCTCCGGCGTGGTCCGCCGCTATCTCCGGCAATACGGCACCCTGCCGGCGAAATCCCTGACCGCCGCCGTGCCTATCTCGCTGCGCGAGGAGGGCAACACCGAGGCCAACAACCAGGTGTTCGGCATGATCTGCTCGATCGCGACCAACATCGACGATCCCAAGGCGCGGCTCGAGGCCATCATCGCGCAATCCACCAAATCCAAGGAGATGTCGCACCCGCTGCGGGCGCTGATGCCGCAGGTCTCCAACATCTCAATGCTGGGTGCGCCGATCATGGTGCAGATCCTGGCGCTGCTCTACAGCCGCTCGAACCTGTCCGACGTGCTGCCGCCGGCCGCCAACATCACGGTGTCCAACGTGCCGGGACCGCGGCAGACGCTCTACGCGGCGGGCGCAGAGCTCTTGCACATCTTCCCGGTGTCGATCTCGACCCACGGGCAGGCGCTCAACATCACCGTGCAGAGCTATCGCGACCAACTCGACTTCGGCTTCATCGTGGGCGCCAACATCATTCCGCATGTGCAGGTGATGTGCGACATGCTGCCGGAAGAGTTCGCCGCGCTAGAGGCGGCCTACGCGCCGCCGGCCGCGGACATCAAGGGCGCTGCCGAGTAGGAGTTCGTGATGATTGAAATGCCGCCGCTCAAGTTCGCGACGACGAACGGAATTCGCATGGGCTATTACGAAGCGGGCCCGGCCAACGACAAGCCGCCGGTCGTGCTGTGCCACGGCTGGCCCGAACTCGCCTTCTCCTGGCGCCACCAGATCAAGGCGCTGAGCGAAGCCGGCATCCGCGTGATCGCGCCCGACCAGCGCGGCTATGGCGCGTCCGATCGGCCCGAGCCGGTCGAGGACTACGACATGGAGCATTTGACCGGCGATCTCGTCGGTCTGCTCGATCATCTCGGGATCGATAAGGCGATCTTCGTCGGCCACGACTGGGGCGGCTTCGTCGTCTGGCAGATGCCGTTGCGGCATCCCGCGCGCGTCGCCGGGGTGGTCGGCGTCAACACGCCGCATTGGGACCGTGCGCCGGCGGACCCGATCGCGCTGTTCCGCCAGCGCTTCGGCGACCAGATGTACATCGTCCAGTTCCAAGATCCCGCCCGCGAGCCGGACAGGATATTCAGCAGCCGCGTCGAAGAAACCTTTGATGCCTTCATGCGCAAGCCGGTCGCGCGGCCGGCCGGTACGCCGGCCGAAGAACCGATTGCCGGCGTCGGTGCTTCGCCCCGGATCAACCTGGCCTTTCCGCAGATGATCGCGAATTACGACGCCAAGCATGATCCGCGGATGCCGATCCTGTCGGCCGATGAGAAGAAGGTGTTCGTCGATACATTCACGAAAACCGGCTTCACCGGCGGCATCAACTGGTATCGCAACTTTACCCGCAATTGGGAGCGGTCGAAGGAATTGGACCATCACGTCCACGTGCCATCATTGATGATCATGGCCGAGAACGATGCCGTGCTGCCGCCATCGGCGGCCGACGGCATGGAAAAGCTGATCGGCGATCTCGAGAAGTATCTGGTGAAGGACAGCGGCCATTGGACGCAGCAGGAGAAGCCGGAAGAGGTCAGCGCCAAGCTGATCGAATGGCGTAGAAGGCGGTTTGGCTAATCCGTCATTGCAAGCTCGTCATTGCGAGGAGCGAAGTGACGAAGCAATCCAGACCTGCCACAGCGGAAACATCTCTGGATTGCTTCGCTTCGCTCGCAATGACGGCGGTGAATATTGAGGCAGGGGGAAGCACTTTTAATGTCATCGAAGAACCGTCTGGATCCGATCCCGCATCCGCCGACCAAGCCGGTGGTCGGCAACATGTTGTCGCTCGATGCAGCCGCCCCCGTGCAGCATCTGACGCGGCTTGCCAAGGAGCTCGGTCCGATCTTCTGGCTCGACATGATGGGCTCGCCGATCGTCGTCGTCTCCGGCCATGATCTCGTCGACGAACTCTCCGACGAGAAGCGCTTCGACAAGACGGTACGCGGCGCGCTGCGCCGCGTACGTGCGGTCGGCGGCGACGGCCTGTTCACGGCCGATACCAGGGAGCCGAACTGGAGCAAGGCGCACAACATCCTGCTCCAGCCGTTCGGCAACCGCGCCATGCAGTCCTACCATCCGAGCATGGTCGATATCGCCGAGCAGCTGGTGCAAAAATGGGAGCGGCTCAACGCCGATGACGAGATCGACGTCGTCCATGATATGACGGCGCTGACGCTGGACACGATCGGCCTGTGCGGCTTCGAGTACCGCTTCAATTCGTTCTACCGGCGGGACTACCATCCCTTCGTCGAGTCGCTCGTGCGCTCGCTCGAAACCATCATGATGACGCGCGGCCTGCCGTTCGAGCAGATCTGGATGCAGAAGCGGCGCAAGACGCTCGCCGAAGACGTCGCCTTCATGAACAGGATGGTCGACGAGATCATCGCCGAGCGCCGCAAGAGTTCGGAAGGGATCGACGACAAGAAGGACATGCTGGCCGCGATGATGACCGGCGTCGACCGTGCGACCGGCGAGCAGCTCGACGACATCAACATCCGCTACCAGATCAACACCTTCCTGATCGCGGGCCATGAGACCACCAGCGGCCTGTTGTCCTACACGCTCTACGCCTTGCTCAAGCATCCGGACATTCTCAAGAAGGCCTATGACGAGGTCGACCGCGTCTTCGGGCCCGATGTCAATGCGAAGCCGACCTATCAGCAGGTGACGCAGCTCGCTTACATCACGCAGATCCTCAAGGAGGCGCTGCGGCTGTGGCCGCCGGCGCCCGCCTACGGCATCTCGCCGCTCAATGACGAGACCATCGGCGGCGGCAAGTACAGGCTTAGGAAGGGCACGTTCACCACCATCCTTGTGACGGCGCTGCATCGCGATCCATCGGTCTGGGGGCCGAACCCAGATGCCTTCGATCCCGAGAATTTCAGCAAGGAGGCGGAAGCCAAGCGGCCGATCAATGCCTGGAAGCCGTTCGGCAATGGCCAGCGTGCCTGTATCGGCCGGGGCTTTGCCATGCATGAGGCTGCGCTCGCGCTAGGCATGATCCTCCAGCGCTTCAAGCTGATCGACCACCAGCGCTACCAGATGCATCTGAAGGAAACGCTGACGATGAAGCCGGAAGGCTTCAAGATCAAGGTGCGCCCACGTGCCGACCGCGATCGCGGTGCTTATGGCGGGCCCGTCGCGGCCGTGGCTTCCGCGCCGAAGGCGCAGCGCCAGCCCACCACGCGGCCCGGCCACAACACGCCGATGCTGGTGCTGTACGGCTCCAATCTCGGCACCGCCGAGGAGCTCGCAACGCGCATGGCCGATCTCGCCGAGATCAACGGTTTTGCCGTGCATCTCGGTCCGCTCGACGACTATGTCGGCAAGCTGCCGCAGGAAGGTGGCGTCTTGATCATCTGCGCATCCTATAACGGCGCGCCGCCCGACAATGCCACGCAGTTCGTCAAATGGCTCGGCAGCGACTTGCCGAACGATGCCTTTGCCAACGTGCGTTACGCCGTGTTCGGCTGCGGCAACAGCGACTGGGCGGCGACCTATCAATCGGTGCCGCGCTTCATCGACGAGCAATTGGCGAAGCGCGGTGCGCGCGCGGTCTATCCGCGCGGCGAAGGCGATGCGCGCAGCGATCTGGACGGCCAGTTTCAGAAATGGTTCCCGGCCGCGGCTCAGGTCGCCACCAAGGAATTCGGCATCGACTGGAATTTCACCCGGACCGCGGAAGACGATCCGCTCTACGCGATCGAGCCGGTGGCGGTGACCGCCGTCAACACCATCGTGGCCCAGGGCGGCGCGGTCGCGATGAAGGTGCTGGTCAACGACGAGCTTCAGAATAGGAGCGGAGCCAATCGGTCGGAGCGCTCGACGCGGCACATCGAGGTGCAACTGCCGTCCAATCTGACGTATCGCGTCGGCGACCATTTGAGCGTCGTTCCGCGCAACGATCCCACGTTGGTGGATTCCGTCGCCCGCCGCTTCGGCTTCTTGCCCGCCGACCAGATCAGGCTCCAGGTTGCCGAGGGTCGCCGCGCGCAATTGCCGGTCGGCGCGGCCGTGTCGGTCGGCCGCCTGCTGAGCGAATTCGTCGAGCTGCAGCAGGTCGCGACACGCAAGCAGATCCAGACGATGGCCGAGCATACCCGGTGCCCGGTCACCAAGCCGAAATTGCTGGCCTTCGTCGGCGAGGAGGATGAGCCGCTCGAGCGTTATCGAAGCGAGATTCTGGCCAAACGCAAATCGATATTCGACCTGCTGCTCGAATACCCCGCTTGCGAGCTTCCGTTCCACGTCTATCTGGAAATGCTCTCCCTGTTGGCACCGCGCTATTACTCGATCTCGTCCTCGCCGTCGGTCGATCCGGCGCGTTGCAGCGTTACGGTCGGCGTGGTCGAAGGTCCGGCCGCCTCCGGCCGCGGTGTCTACAAAGGCATCTGCTCGAACTATCTCGCCAACCGGCGCGCGGGCGACGCGATCTATGCGACGGTGCGCGAGACCAAGGCCGGCTTCCGGCTGCCCGATGACCCTTCCGTGCCCATCATCATGATAGGCCCGGGAACGGGCCTTGCGCCCTTCCGCGGCTTCCTCCAGGAGCGCGCCGCGCGCAAAGCGAAGGGGGCGACCCTCGGACCGGCCTTGCTGTTCTTCGGCTGCCGTCATCCCGACCAGGATTTTCTCTACGCCGATGAGCTCAAGGCGCTTGCGGCGGGCGGCATCACCGAGCTGTTCACGGCGTTCTCGCGCGCTGACGGGCCGAAGACCTATGTGCAGCATGTGCTCGCCGCGCAAAAGGACAAGGTCTGGCCGTTGATCGAGCAGGGTGCGATCATCTATGTCTGCGGCGATGGCAGCAAGATGGAGCCCGACGTGAAGGTGGCCCTCGTCGCGATCCACGGCGAGAAGAGCGGCAGCGATGCCGCTGCCAGCGCACGCTGGATAGACGAGATGGGTGCGACGAACCGCTATGTGCTCGACGTCTGGGCGGGAGGGTAGGCCAAGCCCTCGCCGCCGTAGCCCGGATGGAGCGCAGCGCAATCCGGGGCGGTCTTTTCCTCACGAGAGAGTTTCCCGGATTACGCTTCGCTCCATCCGGGCTACGGATTAATCGTGCTAAAGCTCTGGCATGATTCCCTGGGAAAAGCTCGACACCGCCAAAATCCCCGGCTCCGACGAAGAGCTCCGCCTGATGCGGCGCGGCAAGGAGTTCTCCATCAAGCTCGGCACCAACGAGCTGATGAACAGCCGCCTGTCGGGCTCTGAAGCGGCGCTCGCGACGCTGGCGGCCAAGCAGATCGAGACGGTCGCAAAGCCGATCGTTCTCATCGGTGGCCTCGGCATGGGCTTTACGCTGCGCGCGGCGCTCGCCGTGCTCGGAAGCAAGGCGAAGATCGTAGTCTCCGAGCTGGTCCCGTCGGTCGTCGCATGGGCACGGGGTCCGATGGCTGAGGTCTTCGGCGACAGCCTCGATGATGCCAGGGTGAGCATCCAGGAAACCGACGTCGGCGAGATCATCCGGGCAAGACGATCGGCCTTCGATGCCATCCAGCTCGACGTCGACAACGGACCGGAAGGGCTGACCCGGAAGGGCAATGATGCGCTGTATAGCGCGAGCGGGCTCTCCTCGGCGAAGACGGCACTGCGGCCGGGCGGCGTGCTCGCCGTCTGGTCGTCCGGACCCAATCCGGCGTTCACCAGGCGTCTGCGCAGCGCCGGCTTCGACGTCAACGAAGTGAACGTTCGCGCCACCGGAAGAGGCGGCGGCGCCCGACATGTGATCTGGATCGCGAAGAAGAGCTAAGCTGCCTGGGCCGCCGCGCCATGTGCATGTTTGTCGATCGCGCCGATGATCTCCGGCCAGAACCGCATCGGCAGCGCGTGGCCCATCCCCTCGATCATCAGGAGCTTGGCGCCCGGGATCGACTCAGCCGTGTCCCTGCCGCCCTCGGGACGGACCAGGGGGTCGACGGTGCCGTGAATGACCAGCGTCGGAATCTTCACGCGGCGGAGCCGTTCCTTGCGGCTGCCGGAGGCAAGCACGGCGCGGAGCTGCCGTCCGACGCCGGCCGGGTTGAGCCCGCGCGCGAACACCCGCTCGGCCCGCCCGACGTCCAGCGCTTCCTCCTCGGGAAAATGCCCGGCGCGCAACACCTTCCAGGTCTGCCCGAAGCGAACCATGAATTCCTCCTTGCTGCGCGGCGGCGGCGCCATCAGCATGGCGGCCGCCTCGCGTGTCGGTCCCGGCACGCGCGGATTGCCCGTGGTCGACATGATCGACGTTAGCGACCGTACGCGCTGCGGAAACGACAGCGTCACCTCCTGCGCGATCATGCCGCCCATGGACGCCCCGACCAGATGCGCCGAGTTGATGCCGAGCGCGTCCATCAGCCCGACCGTGTCCTTGGCCATATCGATCAGCTTGTAGGTCGCCGCCACGGGAATCCGGAACAAGCGCAGCTTCAACAGCTCGAACGGCGTCAGCCGTTTGCCTCCCGTGAGATGGCTCGACTTGCCGATGTCGCGATTGTCGAAACGGATCACGCGAAAGCCGCGCGCGGCGAGCTGCTCGCAGAACGCATCGTCCCAATGGATCATCTGCGCGCCGAGCCCCATGATCAGCAGCAGCGGTTCGGCATTGTCGTTGCCGAAGATCTCGTAGCAGATGTCGATGCCATTGGCGCGGATGGTCTGGACGGTCACGGTCGCGATCCCTCGCTGCTGATCAATGCTGTATTGCACGCTTTGGCGCGGCAAAGAAGCCGTGAGTGCGGCACCGGGCTGCTTGCCGGTTGACCGGCCCCTCGCAACGGTGTGGTATGGCCGAAAAAGAAGGGCATCGAAGCTCTCGATTTCAGGAGGACGCCGATGACCGACAAGACCAATGACCCCGTCGCCATGTGGCAGAAGATGATGGGCGAGATGGAGAAGGGGTTCAACTCCTTCGCCAACCAGGCCATGTCTCGACCCGAGTTTTCCCAGGCGATGAACCGTGCGGGCGGAGTTGCTGCAGGTGCTCAGAAGCAGCTCGGCGAACTCATGGAGAAATATCTCGTCACGATGAACCTGCCGAGCCGGGAGCAGGTCACGGGACTGGCCGAGCGGCTCCAATCCGTCGAAGCCCAGATCGGCGAGATCAAGTCGATGCTGAGTCAGATGGCGGCAAGTTCCGGAATGTCGACCGGCCTGGACAGTGCGCCGCGGCCGCCGCGGACGAAGCGCCCGCCCTCCGAAGGCGGAGCGCAGACATGAACGCGCAAACGGGACTTGATTTCGCATCTATCCCGGAACGCATCCAGTCCGAGGTGCAACGTGCGATCCAGCGCAGCATCAAGGGCGTCGAATATTTCTCGACCTCCGGTCCCACGCTCGGCTCAACGCCCAAGGACGTGCTGCATTCGCGCGGCACGATGAGCCTTTATCATTACCGGCCGATGTCGGATGAGATCTACCGGGTGCCGGTGCTGATCGTGATGGCGACCACCAACCGCGGCTACATCCTCGACCTCGTGCCCGGCCAGAGCTTCATCGAATTCCTGCTCAGGCGCGGCTACGACGTCTACATGCTCGACTGGAGTGCGCCGCGGCCGGAGGAGAAGAGCCTGCGCATGGAGGACTACGTCCTCGACTTCATTCCGGATTGCGTCCGCCGCGTGCAGGCCGATTCCGGCGAGCAGGACGTCTCCGTCATCGGCTATTGCTTCGGCGGCGTGCTGTCGCTGCTGTACGGCTCGATCCACAAGGACGGGCCGATGAAGAATCTGATCTGCTTCACCACGCCGATCGACTTCCGCGAGATGAAGCTGTTCTCCAATTTCTCCGATCGCCGCTATTTCGACGTCGACCGTCTCGTCGACAGCGTCGGCAACGTGCCGCCGGAGATGATCCTGTCCTCGTTCGAGATGCTGCGCCCGGCCTCGCGCACGGTGAGCCAGATCCAGCTCTGGGAGAACATCTGGAACGACGAGTTCGTGAAGTCCTACCGGATGTTCGATCGCTGGGCGACCGACACGCTGCCGCTGGCCGGCGAATATTTCCGCACCATCACCAAGGACCTGATGTGGGACAACAAGCTGTTCAACGACACCATGTCGGTGGGCGGACGCGCGGCGAAGCTCGAAAATATCAAGGTGCCGATCCTGCATGCGGTGGCCGAGCACGATCACATCGTGCCTTATAATGCGGCAAAGCACCTGATCGCGAAGATCGGCTCCGAGGACAAGGAAGAGGTGATGCTGAAAGGCGGTCACGTCTCGCTGGTCGCCGGTGCCAACGCGGTGAAGCGGCTGTGGCCGAAACTGGACTCCTGGCTGGGAAAGAGATCGACATGAGTGAGCACCGTTCCTATCCGCGTCAGGTCAAGACCGATGCCGGCGATATCGAGGTTCGCCTGATGTCACCCGGCGACGAAGCCGCGGTGCTCGCCTTCGGCCAAGCTCTTCCGACCCATGATCTGTTGTTCCTGCCGCGCAATATCAGCCAGCCGAAGGTGCTCTCGGCCTGGGTCAAGGAGATCGAGCGCGGCGCCATCACGAGCCTGTTGGCGGTGACGGACGGTCGGGTCGTCGGTTGCGGCACGCTGGTGCGCGATCCGCATTCCTGGTCGCCCCATGTCGGCGAGATCCGCATGGTGGTCTCGTCCGATGTGCGCGGGAAGGGAGTGGGCAAGGCGTTGTCGCAGGAGACCTTTGCGCTTGCGCTCGGTGCCGGCCTGGAAAAGCTGTCGGTGCAGATGACGGTCGACCAGCAGGCCGCGATTGCCCTGTTCGAGAGCCTCGGCTTCAAGGCCGAGGCGCTGCTGCGCGATCATGTCCGGGACGTCGATGGCAAAACCCACGACATCGTCGTGCTCGGGCACAACGTCGCGCAGGTCCAGGCCCAGATGGAGGCTTATGGGCTGCCGGGTGCGGTCCAGCACTAGGAACCAGAGCTCGGGAACCTTCTGGCCGGAGAGGCAGCATATTGCCTCTTGTTAAGGCAGTTCACGATTTCGTGATATCGCAGCGCAATATGGATATTGCGACGCACAATTAACCGTGCCATATAAGCCGTGCCCCGGGCCAACGCGGACGGGGTGAGCCCATAGCTCAGACCAATGAGGATGGAGAGAACCCCATGACGACCGAAACCAACACCGCCTTCGAGGGCTTCAAGGACGCTTTCAAGAACATCCAGAATTTGGAAGTTCCTGAGGCTGCCCGCGAGTTCGTCAAGAAGACCGCCAACACCGCCAAGGACCGCGCCGCCGAAGCTTTCGCCGGCTCCGAGCGGGTGACCGCCGCCGTCGAGAACGCGGTGACCGAATCCGTCGCCGAGGCCGGCAAGATCAGCCGCAACATCCAGCAGGCGATCTACGAAGACGCCGAGGCGTTCTTCTCGGGCATCGACAAGCTCGCGTCTGCCAAGTCGGTCAGCGAGGCCGTCGAGATCCAGTCGAGCCTGCTCCGCGCACGCGGTGAAGTGTTCGTCTCGCGCGCCAAGGCGACCGCCGACTATTTCGGCAAGCTCGCCGCCAACGGTGCCAAGTCCGCTCAGGACAATTTCGCCAAGGTCTACACCAAGACCGCCTGATCCGACCTGACGGCAAACTGAATTCGAGGCCCGCTTCGGCGGGCCTTTGTTTTTGCGTTAGCCGCCGTCATTGAGAGGGCGCCCTTGCGACGAAGCAATCCAGAGTCTCTCCGTGGAAAGACTCTGGATTGCTTCGCTTCGCTCGCAATGACGAGTAGGGTGATGCAGTCATGATCCCACTCGCGACCTATTCCTTCGACACTCCCGGTGACGCCGAACGCGCGGCCGAGCTTCGCCGTGTGAAAACGTTGGCGACGCTGGTGCTGGCCGCGACCTTAGCGCTGTTCGTGATCGCAAAGTGGTTGTTGCCCGTGCATCCCGTCTTCGGCTTCATCGCGGCCTTCGCGGAGGCCGCGACCATCGGCGGGCTCGCCGACTGGTACGCCGTGGTCGCGCTGTTCAAGCGCCCACTCGGCCTGCCAATCCCGCATACCGCGATCATCCAGAGCAATCAGGCCCGCATTGCCGACAAGCTCGGCGAATTCATCCAGGTGCATTTCCTCGAAGCCGGCCCGGTCGAGGCCAAGCTGAAGGAAATCGATTTCGGCTCCTTCGTCGCCGACTGGCTGCGCGACCGCAAGCGCAGTGACGATCTGGCGCGCTTCGCGCTACGCCTGTTGCCGGAGGCCGTGTCTGCGACCGAGAGCTCCGGCCTGATGACCTTCATCATCCGCCGCATGTCGTCGCAACTCCAGGCGATCGACCTTGCGCCGCTGGCCGCCGGCACGCTGCGCGGCTTCGTGGCGGAAGGGCGGCACCAGATCCTGTTCGACGATCTCCTGCGCGTGATGCACGAGACGCTGAACCAGAAGGAAACGATGGCGATGATCCGCGACAAGGTGCGCGCGGAACTGCCGACCCTGCTGAGGCTCTATCGCGCCGACAAATTCCTGGTGAACAAGATCGTGGCGTCCGCGACCGCGTTCTTCAATGAGGTCCGCAGCGATCCCAAGCATCCGTTTCGCGGCGAGTTCGACCGCATGGTGCTGACCTTCGTCGATCGGCTCGGCACCGACCAAGCCTATATCGACCGCATCGACGGATTGAAGCGCGATCTCCTCGCGCGGCCCGAGCTTGCGGCCCTTGCCCGCACCGTTTGGGCCAACACGCGCTCCTTCATCGAGCGCAGCGCGAGCGGCGAGACGCAGGTGCTTCAGCATCATCTCGCCGGCATGTTCGTCGCCGCAGGTGAGGCGCTCGCGGGCGATGCCGAACTGCGCGGAGAGATCAACAAGGGCCTGGTGACCGTGCTGCGCAGCTTCGTCGCCGATCAGAAAGGCGGCGTGTCGACTTTCATCTCGGACCAGGTGAAGGCGTGGAATATGTCGCAGTTGATTTCGCTGATCGAAATCAACATCGGACGCGACCTGCAATACATCCGCTTCAACGGTTCGCTGATCGGCGGGCTGGCCGGACTTGCGCTCTACTCCGTAGAATTCCTGCTCCGATGGTTGTGACTTTTGCGTCACGGCCGTTGGCATTAACGCGCGGGCCTATTGTCGCCTCGCCTCTCTCCCGCTTGTATATCGGGAACCGGCCGCCTAGCTGATTCATGTTGCGCTGCGGAACGATCAAGAAGCCGGGGTGTTGGAATTCATGCCCATTTGTCGGCCTCGTAGCCGGCGGCCTTTCCAGGAATTCTTCCCAGGGGAAATTTGATGACTGCAACTGCCCAGACGCTGCGCCCGCCGTCCCGCACCTTGATGTTTCTGGAGGGGCGCGCGATCCACGAGTTCGGCGCATTCCTCGGCGCGCTGCCGCTGCTGAGCCTCGCGCCGCGCGGCGATGGGCATCCGGTGCTGGTGCTGCCGGGCCTCGTGGCCTCTGACACGTCCACGGGCGCACTGCGCGCGTTTCTGAGCAGCAAGGGTTATGCGGTGGCTGGTTGGCGCCAAGGCCGTAACTACGGCCTGCGGCCCGGCGTTCAGGACGCGATGCTCGATCAGATCCGGGAGCTCAACGACACCCACGGCCGCAAGATCAGCCTGGTCGGTTGGAGCCTTGGTGGCATCTATGCGCGCCAGCTTGCCAAGATGGTGCCGGACAGCGTGCGCCAGGTGATCACGCTCGGCAGCCCCTTCGCCGGCGATCCGCGCTCGACCAACGCATGGCGCGTCTATGAATGGGCGAGCGGGCGCAAGGCCGACGAGGTCGATCCGCGTTTTGGCGGTGAGCTCGCCGCGCCGCCGCCGGTGCCGACCACCGCTATCTTCAGCCGGACCGACGGCGTTTGCGCCTGGCAAGGCTGCATGGAGAAGTCGGGCGCACAGACCGAGAGCATCGAGGTCGAAAGCAGCCATTGCGGCATGGGCCATCATCCCGCGGCGGTCTATGCGGTCGCCGACCGTCTCGCGCAGAAGGACGGCCAGTGGCGCCCGTTCGATCGCAGCGGCTGGCGCAGCATGGTGTATCCCGACCCGCATCGGTAGTGCACTTCTTCACCTCGCTGTCAGCGGGGAGGAGACAAGGCGTCGCTCGCGTCCATTGTCGCGCCCGCACCAAACGCGCTATGCCTCGCGCATGGCGCATCCGTTGTCCCGCATCATCGACCAGCTCAAGCGCGAGCCGTCGCGCACCGGCTCCATCGTCATCACCGTGTTTGGCGACGCCATCGTGCCGCGTGGCGGTGTGGTGTGGCTCGGCACGCTGCTGCAATTCTTCGAAGGCCTCGACATCGACAGCGGCGTCGTGCGGACCGCGATGTCGCGCCTTGCGGCGGACGGCTGGCTGATGCGCGAAAAAGTCGGTCGCAACAGTTTTTACCGGCTCGCGGACAAGGGCCGCCAGACCTTCGAGGCCGCCACGCGTCACATCTACGATCCGCCGCCGTCCGACTGGACGGGCCGCTTCGAGTTGCTCCTGATCGGCAATGGGGAAGACCGCGACGCCTCGCGCGAAGCGCTCCGCAATGCCGGCTTCGGCAGTCCGCTGCCGGGCGTCTGGGTCGCGCCGTCGGGCGTGCCGGTTCCGGACGAAGCCGCAGGCGCGATCCGTCTCGAAGTCTCGGCGGAGGATGACAGCGGCCGCCGTTTGCTCAGCGCGAGCTGGCCGCTGCAGCGCACCGCGGATGCCTATCTGAAATTCATGAAGACCTTCGAGCCACTTCAGGCCGCACTCGCGCGCGGCACCGATTTGTCGGAAGCCGATGCCTTCACCGCGCGCATCCTCCTCATCCACCACTACCGCCGGGTCGTGCTGCGCGATCCGCTGCTGCCCGAGAGCCTGCTGCCGTCGGATTGGCCGGGGCGGGCCGCCCGCGACCTCTGCGGCGAGATCTATCGCGCGCTCCTTGCTCCATCGGAGCAATGGCTCGATGGCCATGGAACCAACGAGAAGGGAGCCTTGCCACCGGCCCGGAAGCTCCTGGAGCGAAGGTTTGGCGCCTGACGTACATGTTACAGAAATATCTTGCATGAACTAATTTGTGTTATATATTCCCTCCCAACAAATCGGGAGGATGCGCATGTACACCCAGGCGCTGAACACGGCCGAGACCGACGATCGCGGTCTGGAGGACGCTGGCAAAGCCGCGCAGTTTCAGGCCCGCATCGATGCCGAGGAGCGCATCGAGCCGAACGACTGGATGCCGGCGGCCTATCGCAAGACGCTCACCCGCCAGATTTCCCAGCACGCTCATTCCGAGATCGTCGGCATGCTGCCCGAAGGCAACTGGATCACGCGGGCGCCGACACTGCGTCGCAAGGCGGCGCTGCTCGCCAAGGTGCAGGACGAGTGCGGCCACGGCCTCTATCTCTACGCCGCCGCCGAGACGCTCGGCACCTCGCGCGAAGAGCTGGTCGATGCCATGCTCGCGGGCAAGGCCAAATATTCCTCGATCTTCAACTATCCGACGCTGACCTGGGCCGACATCGGCACCATAGGGTGGCTGGTCGACGGTGCCGCGATCATGAACCAGATCCCGCTGTGCCGATGCTCCTATGGTCCCTATGCGCGGGCGATGATCCGCGTCTGCAAGGAGGAGTCCTTTCACCAGCGCCAGGGCTATGAGATCATGCTGACGCTGTGCCGCGGCTCGGACGAGCAGAAGGCGATGGCGCAGGACGCGCTAAACCGCTGGTGGTGGCCTGTGCTGATGATGTTCGGCCCGCCCGATGCGACGAGCCAGCACAGCGACACCTCCACGAAGTGGAAGATCAAGCGCTTCTCGAACGACGAGCTGCGCCAGAAATTCGTCGATGCCACGGTGCCGCAGGCGCACTATCTCGGCCTCACCATTCCCGATCCCGGCATGATCCAGGATGCTGACGGGCACTGGCGCTACTCTGAGATCGACTGGACCGAGTTCAAGCAGGTGCTTGCCGGCAACGGCCCCTGTAATCGCGACCGCATGGCTGCGCGCCGTAAGGCGCATGAGGAGGGCGCCTGGGTGCGCGAGGCGGCGGCCGCCTATGCAGCCAAGCGCGCGCAGCGTCAGACAGCTCAGGCTGCCGAATAGGGAGATCACGATGGCCACGCCGAACACGCCGCTGTGGGAAGTCTTCATTCGCAGCCGCAACGGGCTCGCGCACAAGCATGTCGGATCGCTGCATGCGAGCGACGCGACGATGGCCCTGCAGGCCGCCCGCGACATCTACACCCGACGCGGCGAGGGCTTGTCGATCTGGGTCGTCCCGTCGACCGCGATCACCGCAAGCGATCCCGCCGAAAAGGGCATGATGTTCGAGCCGGCGGAATCGAAGATCTACCGGCACCCCACCTTCTACGAGGTGCCGGAAGAAGTGGGGCACATGTGATGGCCGTCGCCAACATCCAGGTCTCCGAAACGCCGCTGGTGCTTTACGCGTTGCGCCGGGCTGACGATGCGTTGATTCTCGGCCACAGGCTGTCGGAATGGTGCGGGCATGCGCCGATGCTGGAAGAGGACATGGCGCTCTCCAACATCGCGCTCGATCTGATCGGTCAGGCGCGGGAGCTCTACAGCTACGCCGCCAAGGCCGAGGGCAAGGACAACGACGAGGACAAGCTCGCTTATCTGCGCGACGTCCGGCAGTACCGCAATCTGCTGCTGGTCGAGCAGCCCAATGGCGATTTCGCCCACACGCTGGTGCGGCAGTTCTTCTACTCCGCCTTCGCCGATCTCTACTGGCGGGCGATGATGACCTCGCGCGACGCGACGCTTGCGGCGATTGCGGCCAAGTCGGAGAAAGAGAGCGCCTATCATCTGCGCCATGCCTCGGAGTGGATCATCCGGCTTGGCGACGGAACGGACGAAAGCCATGCCCGGGCGCAAGGAGCGATCAACCATCTCTGGGCCTTCACTGGCGAGATGTTCGCGGTCGACGAGAGCGAGCGCGCCCTGATTCGAGCCGGTATCGCCGTTGATCCCGGGAGCTTGCGCGGCCACTGGTTGGCGATCCTGTCCGATGTCGTCCGCGAGGCGACGCTCGAATTGCCGCAGAACGACTGGATGCAGCAGGGCGGTCGCTCCGGCCGGCACAGCGAACATCTCGGTCACCTCCTGTCCGACTTGCAGTCGATGCAGCGTACCTTCCCGGGGCTGACATGGTGACGGTGCTGGAGCACGATTGCGATCTGCGCCAACGCGCCTGGAACGTTGCGGCGAGCGTGGTCGATCCGGAAATCCCGGTGTTGACCATCGCCGATCTCGGCGTGCTCCGCGACGTTATAGTCGACGGCGATGATGTCGAGGTCGCGATCACGCCGACCTATTCGGGCTGCCCCGCCATGAACATGATCGCGCTCGAAATCGAGATCGCGCTGGAACGCGCGGGCTTCCGTCGTTCGAAGGTGCGCACGGTGTTGTCGCCGGCCTGGACCACGGACTGGATGAGCGAGGAGGGGCGCCGCAAGCTGCGGGCCTACGGCATCGCGCCGCCGCACGCTGCAAGCTCTCGCCGCGCCCTGTTCGGCGAGCAGGCCGTCGCGTGCCCGCAATGCAGCTCCGACAAGACCGAGCTGCTGTCCGAATTCGGCTCGACCTCCTGCAAGGCGCTGTGGCGCTGCAAGTCCTGCCGCGAACCCTTCGATTATTTCAAGTGTCATTGAGGCCCGTGATGCCAACCTCATCGTCATTGCGAGCGCGGCGAAGCAATCCAGTCTGTTTCTGCGGTGACAGTCTGGATTGCTTCGTCGCAACGGCTCCTCGCAATGACGGTTCGAATCCGGGGTGCCCGTAATGTCCGCCGCCGCACCGCGCTTTCATCGACTTGCCGTCAGCGATCTCCGCCGCGAGGCCTCCGACGCTGTCTCGATGACCTTTGCCATCCCCGGCGAGCTCGCTGGCGACTACGCCTTCACGCCGGGCCAGTACCTCACCCTCCGCGCCTCGCTCGATGGTGAGGAGGTTCGCCGCTCCTATTCGATCTGCTCCGGACCGGACGACGGCGAAATCCGTATCGCCGTCAAGAAGGTCGACGGCGGCGCGTTTTCGAGCTGGGCGGCCGACGAGCTGAAATGCGGCGACGAGCTCGATGTGATGACGCCGACCGGCCGCTTCGGCGTGATCCCGCCGGCCGATAGCGGGCGCATCCATGTCGGCTTTGCCGCGGGATCCGGCATCACGCCGATCCTGTCGATCGTCAAGGGGATCCTCGCGCGCGAGCCGGACAGTGGCTTCTTCCTGTTCTACGGCAACCGCACCAGCGACAACATCATGTTCCTCGAGGCGTTGGAGGAACTGAAGGACCGCTTCATCGATCGCCTCTCGATCTTCCACGTCATCTCTGGTGAGGAGCAGGACATCCCGATCCTGCATGGCCGGCTCGACGGCGACAAGGTGAGGGTGCTTTTGCGCTCGCTGGTGCCGGCGGCAAGCGTTGATCACGTCTTCATCTGCGGGCCATCAGGCATGAGCGAGGACATCGAAGCGACCTGCCGCAGTCTCGGCATCGCGGAAGAGCGTATCCATGTCGAGCGCTTCGTCTCCGAGTTCGGCGGCAAGCCGCGGCCGAGGAAGGCTGTTGCGCCCGACGCGCCGCCGAAGGCGATCGCATCGCTCATCATCGACGGCAAGCGTCGCGACGTGCCCGTTGCCGAGGACGAGGCGATCCTCGATGCCGCGCTACGGGCTGGCGTCGATCTGCCCTTTGCCTGCAAGGGCGGCATGTGCTCGACCTGCCGCGCCAAGCTGGTCCAAGGCGAGGCGCCGATGGACATCAACTATTCGCTGGAACCCTGGGAGCTGAAGGCCGGATTCGTCCTGACCTGCCAGGCCAAGCCATCGTCGGAGCGGGTCGTGGTCGATTACGATCATGTTTGACAGTTTCGGCCAGGCAGCAGAGCATCGTGGGTAGACATTTGACCGGGAGAAGCGCGTGAACGTCAAAGCTGCCCTGTCGCCTGAGGATATTGCCCGCGCCTGCGCCGACGCGATGTGGGCGGAGGACGACGCCTCCAAGGGTCTCGGCATGGAGATCATCGAGATCGGTCCGGGCTTCGCGACGCTGGCGATGATGGTGCGGCCGGACATGGTCAACGGCCAGCGCATCGCCCATGGCGGCTTCATCTTCACGCTCGCCGATTCCGCGTTTGCATTCGCCTGCAACTCGCACAACGAGCGCGTCGTCGCGGCGCAGGGCCAGATCACCTTCATCAAGCCCGGCAAGCTTGGGGATCGCCTCGTCGCAAAAGCGCGCGAAGTCACCCGCGGCGGCCGCTCCGGCATCTACGACGTGCGCGTAACCGTAGACGATACCGTCATCGCGGAATTCCGCGGGCATTCGCGTGTCATTCCGGGCACGTGGCTGCCGCAGCAAGACAAATAAGAAGAACGAACCAATGTGGGGAAACGAGGATGGCTCTGACGAGACGCAAGGAAGGTGGCAGCACCTATAGCGCCGAGATGGACGCGCAGGAGCGCGCCTCGCGCGACGAGATCATGGCACTGCAGAAGCAGCGAGTGGCCTGGTCGCTGAAGCACGCCTATGACAATGTCACGCATTACCGCAAGGCATTCGATAAGGCCGGCGTGCACCCGTCCGACTTCCGCGAGCTCTCCGATCTCGCCAAATTTCCGTTCACGGTGAAGACGGATCTCCGCGACAACTATCCCTTCAACATGTTCGCGGTGCCGCGCGAAAAGCTGGTGCGCGTGCACGCCTCCTCGGGCACGACAGGCAAGCCGATCGTCGTCGGCTATACGCAGGCCGACATCGACACCTGGTCCGCCGTGATGGCGCGCTCGATCCGCGCCGCTGGTGGCCGCACCGGCATGATCATCCACAATGCATACGGGTATGGACTTTTCACCGGCGGCCTTGGCGTGCACTACGGCGCGGAAAAGCTCGGTTGCACCGTGGTGCCGATCTCCGGCGGCATGACCGAGCGGCAGGTGCAACTCATCAACGATTTCCGCCCTGACATCATCACGGTGACGCCGAGCTACATGCTCGCGATCCTCGACGAGTTCAAGCGGCAGAAGCTCGATCCGCGACAGTGCTCGCTCAAGATCGGCATTTTTGGCGCGGAGCCCTGGACCAACGCAATGCGGGCCGAGATCGAGGACGCCTTCGACATGGATGCGACCGACATCTATGGCCTCTCGGAAGTCATCGGCCCCGGTGTCGCGCAGGAATGCATCGAGACCAAGGACGGGCTGCACATCTGGGAGGACCATTTCTACCCGGAAGTGATCGACCCCGAGACGGGCGCGGTGCTGCCCGACGGGGAGAAGGGCGAGCTGGTCTTTACCTCGCTCACCAAGGAAGCTTTCCCGGTGATCCGCTATCGCACCCGCGACCTGACGCGGCTTCTCCCGGGTACGGCACGTCCGGGCATGCGGCGCATGGAGAAGGTGACGGGCCGCTCGGATGACATGATCATCCTGCGCGGCGTCAATCTGTTCCCGACCCAGATCGAGGAAGTGCTGCTCGCGACCGATTGGTGCGGCGGCCATTTCGTCCTGGAGCTGACCCGCGAAGGGCGGATGGACGAATTGACCATCATCGCCGAGGCGAGGTCGGAAAGCTGGGACGGTCGGGGGCTCGTCGATCATGCCGAGCGCGTCTCGACCCACATCAAGAACACGATCGGCATCAGTTCGAGGGTGGAGGTAGTCGCGCCGGCCACGCTGGAACGCTCGCTCGGCAAGGCCAAACGCCTCTACGACAAGCGGCCCAAGGACTAGATCTGCCCCTCATGGTGAGGACGCGCGTAGCGCCGTCTCGAACCATGAAGGCCTGGCTGCACCAGCGGCTCTGCATCCACCGAGACGCTTGCTCTGCGGGCTCTATGAGGGGAGGCGGTTGACTCGGCTTCCCTCAGAGGCGACAAGGCCGGCGAGAAATCACGGGTCTTCCGATGTCGCCAGCCGATGCCAAAACAGTCGAAGCGCGCTGCGTGCGCCTCAATGCCAAGGCCGAAAACGCCGCTGCGCTCGCGCCGGCGATCGAGCATCACGCGCTCACGCGCGGTGCGGACGACCTCCTGATCGAGGTGAAGGCTGCGGCAGTCAATCCGTCCGACGTCAAGGCTGCGACCGGGCTGATGCCCTACGCCGTGTTCCCGCGCACACCCGGCCGTGATTATTCCGGCGTGGTGATCGACGGGCCGGCCGGCATGATTGGCCAAGAGGTGTTCGGCTCGTCCGGGGATCTCGGCATCCGCCGCGACGGCACCCACGCATCCCATCTCGTGGTCGAAGCCGATGCCGTGGTGGAGAAGCCGAAGGCAGTGTCCTGGGAGGAAGCCGCGGGCATCGGCGTTCCCTTCGTCACGGCCATGGAAGGCTTTCGCCGGGCCGGCGTTCCGAAGCGTGGCGAGACCGTGCTGGTGTTCGGCGTCAACGGTAAGGTCGGCCAGGCCGCCGTGCAGATCGCGACTTGGCAAGGCGCAGACGTCATTGGCGTGGTGCGCAAGGCGGAGGCCTATGAAGGCCACGCTAATACACCCATCGAGGTGATCGACGCCTCTGCGAGCGATGTCGCCACGCGCGTACGCGAACTGACTGGCGGCAAAGGTGCTGACATCGTCTTCAATACGGTCGGCGATCCCTATTTCCAGGCGGCTCACAAGTCGCTCGCCTTGCGCGGCCGGCAGATCCTGATCGCCGCGATCGACCGCATCGTGCAGTTCAACATTCTCGAGTTTTATCGCGGCCAGCACACTTATGTCGGCATCGACACGCTGGGTCTGTCCTCGGCCGCAACCGGCGCTGTGCTTCGGGGCCTCAGCCCGGGCTTTGCGAGCGGGCATCTGAAACCGTTCCCAATCAAGGCAGACGCTGTTTATCCGCTGGACCGCGCCAAGGAGGCTTACGTCGCCGTCGCGGGCTCCTCGCGCGACCGCGTGGTCCTGAAGCCTTAGAAATGGAGTCGTCCGCTCAACTCGTCATCCTCGCCGGCCTCGTCATTGGATTGATCTATGGCGCGGTCGGCTTGCTCAGCGGTTTCTGCCTGATGAGCAGCGTACGCGGCTGGCTTGCTGAGGGGGATGGGCGGCTGGTGCGCACCTATGCGCTGGCGATGGCCGTTGCGATCGCCGCGAGCCAATTCCTCGCGGGCAGCGGCACGGTCGATCTCGGCAAATCGATCTATCTCCAACAATCCTTCTCGGTGCCCGTGCTGTTCCTCGGCGGCCTGTTGTTCGGCTACGGCATGGTGCTGTCGAACGGCTGCGGCTCGCGCGCACTGGTGCTGCTCGGGCGCGGCAATCTCAGGTCTTTCGTCGTCGTGATCGTGCTCGCCATCGCAGCGCAGATGACGCTGAAGGGCCTGATCGCGCCGGCGCGCATTGCGCTGGTTCAGGCCTCGCAGATCACCGTCAACGCGAATTCGCTGCCGTCGCTGTTGGCAACGTTCGGTGCGGCTGAAGCGACCTCGCGGGCGCTCGCGGCCTCTGCGATCGTCGTCGCGCTGATCCTGTTTGCATTCGCGCATCCGGCGTTTCGGCGCTCGCCGGGTCAGGTCGCGGCGGGCGTCATCGTCGGCCTGCTCGTCGCCGGCGGTTGGTCCGTCACCGGTTTCCTCGGCGCCGACGAGTTCAATCCAGTGCCGGTGACTTCGCTCACCTTCGTCGCGCCGATCGCCGATAGCCTGCAATACGCTATGCTCTCGACCGGCCTGACGCCCAACTTCGGCGTCGCGACGGTCGCCGGTGTCTTCGCTGGCAGCCTGATCACCGCGCTGGCCACGCGCCGTTTTCAGCTCGAAGGCTATTCCTCGCCGCGACACATGCTGCGTTCGGCCGGCGGCGCCGCGCTGATGGGTATCGGCGGCGTGATGGCGTTCGGCTGCTCGATCGGGCAGGGGCTCACCGGCCTATCGACGCTGGCGCTGGGCTCGTTCGTTGCCGTCGCCGGCATCCTGCTCGGCACCACGGCAGGCCTGCGCGGGAGCTTGCGGGTTCAGCCACTCGCGGTTGCCTGACCGCGCAGCAACCGGTCGCCGAGCGTCGCAAGACCGATGCCGGTGACAATCAGCGCGGCCGCGACCGCAAGACTCATGTCGATGGGTTCGCTCAGAAGGATCGCAGCGCTGGCGATGCCGACGAGCGGCGTTCCGGTGGTGCCGAGCGACGTCGTCAGGGCCGAGATGCTCTTGTTCACCATCGACATCGCCCAATAGGCCAGCACCGTTCCGATCAGTCCCGAATAGAGAAACAGCAACACGAGCCGCCACGACCACGCCACGTGCGGGAGGCCGTCCACGGCTGTCGCGCCGACCGACAGCACGACCGTTGCCACGAGCACCTGCCAGAACAAGAGCTGGAGCGGGGATCCGATCCAGCGATGCGCGCGCATATAGATGATGTTCGCAGCCCAGCAGATCGCGGCCAGGATGACCATGCCGGCGCCGAGCAGGACGTTGGTGTTGGTCCAGTCGATCGAGGACGGATTGAGGATGACGGCAAGGCCGATCAGGCCGAGCAGAGCGCCGGCGAGCTTTGGTGCGGTCAGCGTGTCCTTTCCGAGCAGGGGCGCGGCCAGTGCGACCCAGAGGGGCGTGGTGTAGCCGAGCACGACGCCCTTGCTTGCAGGCAGGAAACGAAGGCCACCCGCAACCAGGATCGAGAACAGCGTCATGTGCAGCAGCGCCACGCTCAGGATCACGGGAATGTCGCGCCGCTCCGGGATCACCAGATTGTTGCTGAGGCCGAGGAGCACGAACAAGCCAGCCAGCGCGATCCAGCTCCGGATCGCCGCGCTCCACAGCGGCGGAACGAACTGCACGAGCTGCTTGGTCACCGACCAGTTCACGCCCCAGGCCAGCACCACGATGAGGAACAGGCCGATGGCGGTCCGGGGTGACAGGGTGCTCATGTCGCAGGTCCTTGAAGCAATCCGGGTCGCCGGATAGCATTCCAACTGGCATCCGAAGAAGTGCCAGATTGGAGAACATTAGGGTGCCAGTGTCCGACACGACGGTTTCCGGGCTGATCGAGCTGAAGCGGACCGATGGCGAGGGGCTGGTGGCGCAATTGACGAGCCAGCTCCGAAGCTTGATCGCCACCGGGCGCCTCGGCAAAGGCCGCGCGCTGCCGTCGAGCCGACGGCTTGCGAGCGATCTCGGCGTCTCGCGCAACACCGTCACATACGCGTTCGAGCAGCTGGCGGCCGAGGGATATCTCGCAGCGTCGCACGGTCGCCGTCCCGTGGTCACGATCGACGGGCGCGAACGCATCGAACAAGCGGGCGCCGCCGCAGCGGGCGAGCGCGCCCGCAAGCCGCGGCTCTCGCCCTGGGCCACCAAGCTCCAGCGGGCGGACTGGCCGATGTCTTACCGGGGCCAGCTCAAACCGCTGCGCCCAGGGCTGGGCGATTTCAGGGAGTTTCCGAACGAGGTCTGGGCGCGGTGCCTACGCCGCAGCGCCGTCCATGCAGGCAGACGCGAGCTCGGACCGGTCAACCGGCTGCGCCTACGCGAAGCGCTGGCGCACTACCTGGCGACGAGCAGGGACGTCCGCGCCACGGCGGACCAGATCATGATCCTGCCGAGCGCGCAGGCCGCGCTGACGCTGGTTGCGGCCACACTCATTTCGCCGGGGGACAATGTATGGGTTGAGGACCCCGGCTATCCCGGCGCGGCGGCTGCCTTTCACGCACCCGGCGCGCGCCTGACCGGCGTCAGGCTGGACGAACAGGGCATGCAGCGGACACCGGGGCTTGGCGCTCCGAAGCTGATCTTCATGACGCCGTCGCATCAGCACCCGACCGGCCGGTTGATGTCGCTGGCTCGCCGCACCGAGTTTCTCGCCGCAAGCCGACCCGGCAGGACCTGGATCGTCGAGGACGATTACGACGGTGAATTCCACTATGACAGCCGGCCGGTGCCAGCCTTGCAGGGGCTGGATGCCCATGGCCGCGTGTTCTATGTCGGCACCTTCTCGAAGGCGATGAGGTCGGACATCCGCCTCGGCTATCTGGTCGCGCCGGCGGCGCTGGTCAGCACCTTGGAAATTGCGCAGCAGCATATGGGGCTTATCGCCGCCAGCCACATCCAGGAAGCGCTGGCCGAATTCATCGCCGATGGGCACTTCCTTGCGCATTTGCGCCGGATGCGCCGGCTCTATCACGCGCGCCGCGATCATCTCGTCGAGGAGCTGCAGCGGCATCTCGGTGGCATGCTCTCGGTCGAGGTGCCGCCCGGCGGTATCCAGCTCGTCGCCCGCCTCAAGCGCGGTCGGGCCGATCAGGCCGTGGTCAAGCGACTGGTCGCCGCCGGGGTCGAAACGCGAGCTCTGTCCAGCCTTGCGCTCGGCCGTCCCAGGGATCACGGTCTGCTGCTCGGCTTTGCGGCCTGGCATGAGAGCGAGATCAGCGCGGCGGTACGGACAATGGCATCCTGTTTCTAGTGCGGCGCTACTCGATGGCCTTCGTCACGATACGAATCTCGGACGTCAGTGTCCGGTGCACCGGACACTTGTCGGCGATCTCCATCAGTTTCTTGCGCTGCTCAGCATCGAGTGCGCCATCCATCGTGATGTCACGCTCGATCTGGTCGAGCATGCCCTCCCGCGTCTCGCACTCGGCGCAATCCTTGGCGTAAATCTTGGAATGTTTCAGCGTGACCGTGACGCGGTCGAGCGGCAGCGATTTGCGGTCGGCATAGAGGCGCATGGTCATGGAGGTGCAGGCGCCGAGGCCTGCGAGCAGGAAATCGTAGGGCCCGGGGCCGGCATCCTCGCCGCCGGCAGCCACAGGCTCGTCCGCCACCAGATGGTGCGGCCCGACCGAGACGATCTGGTTGAACTTGCTCTTGCGGGTCTCCTGCACCACGACCTGTCGCGGCGCCTCGGGAAGATCCATCGCCTTGGCGGGCTTTGCCGTGTCGATGTAGCGGCCCGCCCAGGCCGCGATCACATCGGCGGTGTAGAGAGCATCGTCCGGTTTCGACAGCAGGTGGTCGGCGTGGTCGAGCGAGACGAAGCTCTTGGAGTGCTTCGCCGACACGAAGATCTTGGTTGCATTGTCGATGCCGACGGTGTCGTCAACCGGTGAATGCATCACCAGCAGCGCCTTGTGCAGGCCGGTGATGTCCTTCATCAGCTGGTGCTCGGCGATATCGTCGAGGAATTCGCGCTTGATCCGGAACGGACGTCCCGCGAGCGAGACTTCGACCTCGCCCTGAGCACGGATGTTGTCGAGATGCTCACGGAAGAGACCCGTGACGTGGGCGGGATCTGAGGGCGCTGCAATGGTGACGACCGCCTTGGCTTCAGGAATTTGTCCCGCTGCAGCAAGAATCGCCGCACCGCCGAGGCTATGGCCGATCAGGATCAACGGCGCCTTGCGGACGTTGCGCAGATGATCGGCCGCGCGCACGAGGTCGGCAACGTTGGAGGAGAACGTCGAATTGGCGAAATCGCCCTCGCTGGAGCCGAGCCCGGTGAAGTCGAACCGCAGGACCGCGATGCCCTTGGCGGCAAGCGCGACCGCGATGCGCTTGGCTGCCAGCGTGTCCTTGCCGCAGGTGAAGCAATGCGCGAACAGGGCGAACGCAGCGGGCTCGCCGTCCGGCAACTCCAGCGCGGCCGAAAGCTGATGCCCGCCTTCGCCGGTGAATTGAAAGCGTTCCGTCGGCATGGGCTTCCCCCGTCCTTGCTTGATCCTAATCGCCTGAATAGCGTTGCTCGGCCCAGGGATCGCCGCGGTTATGATAGCCGCGGACTTCCCAGAAGCCCGGCGCATCCTTGGTCAGAAATTCGATCGCCTGGAGCCATTTGGCACTCTTCCAGAAGTACAGATGCGGCACGACCAGCCGCACCGGGCCGCCATGCTCCTCCGTCAGAGGCTGACCCGACCAGCTATGGGCGAGCAGGGCGTCCTCGGCGGCAAAATCCTCCAGCGCAAGATTGGTGGTGTAGCCGTCATAGGAATGCAGCACGACGAAGTGTGCGTCCTCGCGCGGCTGGCAGAGTGCGAGCAGCTCGCGCGTCGCGAGGCCTTCCCACTCGTTGTCGTAGCGGGACCAGGTCGTCACGCAGTGAATGTCGGAGGTGAAGCGGGCCTGCTTCTGCGCGGCGAATTCGGCAAAGGTCCAGAACACGGGAGTCTCGACCGCGCCATAGACGTCGAGCCGCCAGCGTTCGCGCGACACCGGCGGCACGACCCCGAGATCGAGCACCGGCCAATCCTTGGTGAGGTGCTGGCCGGGCGGCAGCCTTTGGTCCTCCGGCCGCGTGATCTTCCCCGTGAGAAAGCGGCCCTCGCGCGCCCACTTCTCCTTGGTGCGCGTCAGCTTGCTGTCGGATGGCGTCTCGTCGTTCATGGCCTACTCGTGCCGATGCATTGCGGAGGCATGCTTGGTATCGCGCATTGTAGCATAGATGATCAGCGACAGGCAGATGATGCCTGCAAGATAGAAATAGAACCATTCCTCGTGCCCGATGCTCTTGAAATAGAGCGCGATCGCAGGTGCCGTGCCGCCGAAGATCGAGACCGTGATGGCGTAGGGCAGGCCGACGCCGAGCGCGCGGACATTGGTCGGGAACAACTCGGCCTTCACCACCGCGTTGATCGAGGTGTAGCCGGCGACGAACAGCCAGGCGGCGCAGATCAGGATGAATGCGATGAAGGGCGACTTGGTCTCCTTCAACGCCATCAGCAGCGGCACGGTGGCGAGCGTGCCGGCGACACCGAAGAAGATCAGCAGCGGCTTGCGTCCGATCCTGTCGGAGATCGCGCCGTAGATCGGCTGCAGGATGGTCGCGAAGATCAGCGTGCCGAAGATCACGAACGTGGTCTGGTCCTCGGTCAACCCAACCGAGAGCTTGACGAAGGTCTGCATGTAGGTGGTGAAGGTGTAGAACGCCGCAGTGCCACCGGCGGTCAGGCCGACGACGAGCAAGAGTTCGCGCGGATAGCGCAACAGGTTGGTGAGCGAGCCGGTCGGCTTCACCACCTTCTTGGCTTCCTCGAACGCCTCCGTCTCGTGCAGGCCGCGTCGCATCACCGCGGCAAAGATCGCAAGCGCCGCGCCGATCGCGAAGGGGATGCGCCATCCCCAGTCCTTCAGCTGCTCCGGGGTGAGGAAGACCTTTTGCAGGAGCAGCAACACGATGATCGCGGTGAGCTGGCCGCCGATCAGCGTGACGTATTGGAAGCTGGAATAGAAGCCGCGGTGCTTGGGGTCGGCGACTTCGCTGAGATAGGTGGCGCTGGCGCCATATTCGCCGCCGAGGCTCAGGCCCTCGATCACGCGGGCGAGCGCCAGAATCATCGGTGCGGCGAAACCGATCGTCGCGTAGGTCGGCGTCAGCGCGATGATCAGCGAGCCGAAGCACATGAAGACGACGGACAGCGTGAGCGAGATGCGACGGCCGTAATGGTCGGCGATGTAGCCGAAGAACCAGCCGCCCAGCGGCCGCATCAGGAAGGTCGCCGCGAATACGACGGCGACGTTCAGCTGTTGGACGACGGGGTCCTCGCCGGGAAAGAACGCAGGAGCGAAGTAGAGCGCAAACGCCGTATAGGCGTAGAAATCGTACCACTCGACGAGATTGCCTATGGAGCCGATGAAGATCGCCTTGATTCGCCGCTCGGCGTCGGCGATGTCGATGTGGTCGGAGGCCGGGTTGGTTGCTTGCTCTGTCACGCCGGCCTCTCCGTACAATTTGGAAGAGGCCTACATCGCCTTTCCGAGCAAGAATGGCAACTGGCGGGGGCCTCGCACCGTGCCTTGTGACCACGTCACCGTGCCTGCTGGATCGAGCCGGAAGTCCGGAATGCGCTTGAGCCATTCCTCCAGCGCAACCTGCATTTCCATGCGCGCAAGGTTGGAACCGACGCAGCGGTGAATGCCGAGGCCAAACGCGGCGTGGCGGTTCTCGCGACGGTCGATCACGACTTTGTCAGCGTCCGGAAACATCTTGGGGTCGCGGTTCGCGGCCGGGAACGACAAGAGTACCATGTTGCCCGGCTTGACCGGGCAACCCGAAATGGTGGTCTCCTTGACCACTTCGCGCGCCATGGTCACCGGCGAATAGGCACGCAGCAGCTCTTCCACCGCGATCGGGATCAGGCCGGGCTCGGCGATCAGCCGCTCGCGATCGGCAGGCGTTTTCGCAAGGTGCCAGAGCGAGGAGCCGATCGCACTCCAGGTGGTGTCGATGCCGGCGATCAGGAGCAGGCGCAGCGAGCCCAGCACGTGGGAATCCTCCAGCGGATTGCCTTGCTTGTCCCTCGCGTTCATCAGATACGAGATCAGGTCATCGGTCGGCTTCGTCTTGCGCGCCTCGATATGGGCGCTGAAATAGGCGCTCATCTCCTGGACGGCCTGGAGCAGCTTGGTCTCGTCCTTGATACCCAGCTCCAGGATCATGTGGATCCAGTTGACGAAGAGATCGCTGTCGCCTTCGGGAATGCCGAGCATGTGCGCAATCGCGCGCACCGGAATGTGCTTTGTGTAGCGCGCGGCCGCGTCCACGCTCTTCTCGGCAATGAATTCGTCGATCAGCTCGTTGCAGATGGCGCGGACGCGCGGCTCGAGCTTTTTCATTGCGTCGGGCGTGAACGGCGGCAGCAGAAGCTGTTTAGCCGGCTTGTGTTCGGGCGGATCAGAAGTGATCGGCGGAGCCGCGTTTCTGTTGATCTCGGGACGCACGTCGCGGACGATGATGCGACGGGAGGAGAAATGCTCGGTGTCGTTGGCGATCTCGCGCACGGCCTCATAGGTCGTCGGCAGATAGCAGCCGAGGAAGCGATTGGTGTGCACGACCGGGCTCGTGGTGCGCAGCTCGTCCCAGATGGGGAAGGGATCGTCCGTCCATTGCGGATCGGTGTGGTCGAAATCGTGAACCCAGTCGGTCACGGGCGGATGAGCGGCGGGCTGGCTGACGTCGGACATCTCGGAAGCTCCAGGGCTCGTGTTCGCTGAAAGCACGCGCAACGCGCGGAAAGCGCGCTACTCCTCGATCACATCGATCGCGATTTCCGGACAATTGGACTTGGCGAGCCAGGCCTTGTCTTCCAGGCCCGGCGGAACGATGCCGTCTCCGGCTTCATGGGCGTTGCCGTATTCGTCGAGCTCGAACAGCTCCGGCGCGAGCGCCTTGCAGCGGGCGTGGCCCTGGCACTTGTCGGGATCGACGTGAACCTTCAGTCGCTCTGTCATCGCGGCTTCCTCGGTCGTAGGCGCCTGCCCCGAAGGCGGCGCGTTTCCTCATTTAGGTCTTGTCTAAGTTATAGCCTATTACATTCGTGTTGGACTTCCCCTGTCAAGCGCAATCTCATAGGCTTCGTTCAACATGCGCTCACAACTCGCTCGCAAGCCCGAGAAGACCTACCACCACGGCGATCTTCGCGATGCCTTGATCGAGGCCGCGCTGCGCGAAGCGGAACGGGGCGGTGCCGAGGCAATCAGCATCAAGGCGCTGGCCAGGCAGCTCGGCGTGTCGCAGCCGGCCCCATATCGACATTTTGCAGACCGCGAGGCTTTGCTCGCGGCGGTGACGGCGGAAGCCTTCCGGCAGCTCAGTGCAATTCTGCGCGAGGCGATGACAACGCCCTCGAAGCAATCGAAGCTGTCGCGGCTCGCGCTGGCCACGCTCGATTTCGGCCTGCGTCGCAACGGTATCTACCGGCTGATGTTCGCCTCGCGCACGGTCTCATGTGCGGCCAAGGGCAGCGAGCTGCACGAGGCCACGCGCGAGACCTTTTCGCTCGTGATCGAGGCCCTGGAGGCTCCGGCGGTCGGCTATTTGCGCGAGCGGCAGGCGCTCAAGATCTGGGCGGCGCTGCACGGCGTGGTGATGCTGGCCGAGCAGGGACTGTTCACCGGCGAGGCGGCGCATGCGACGCGCGAGGAGCTCGTCGAGGACTTTGTCAACGAGACGAAGGCCGCCTTGGCTGTTGCGATCAAGGATGCGCGGCGCCGCAAGAAGGCTGGCGCTTAAGTCTTCGCGTTCAGCAGCTTCATCAGCTTGTCGACGGCGCTATCAGGCGTGGTCACGACCGGATGGCCGGTGACTTTGGCGACCAGCGGCGCGGCCGCGGCGATGCTGAACTGTGCGAGCGCGATGACGTCGCAATCGCGCAAATCGCGCGAAGCTTCGGCGATCAGCCGGTCGTGCGTTGCGCGGTCGCCGCGATCGAGTGCCGCCAGCGCGCCCTCGGCGAGCTTCGGTACGACCTCGACGGTGGTGGGAAACTCCGGCGGCATCGAGGCCAGGGTCGGCGGGAAGGTCGAGAGTAGGCCGATGCGCTTGCCCATGGTCACCGCACGCTCGATCATGGCTTCGTTCGGCTTCAGCACCGGCACCGGCGCATGCGCCCGCGCGACCGCTTCGATGCAGGGGCCGAAGGCCGAACAGGTGAACAGGATCCCGTCCGCTCCGGTCCCTGCGGCGTAATTGCCGAGCGCCAGGAAACGCTCGGTCATGGCGTCGGTGAGCGCGCCGTCGCGCGCGAGGTCCGCCGATAGGCTGTCGTCGAGCAGGTTCATCAACCGCGCCGCGGGCCACGCCTTCGCGAACGCCGCCTCGATCGGGGCGATGGAGTGTTTGAGGGCGTGGATGAGGGCGATGCGAGGTGGTGTCGTCATCGGGAATACGTCAGTTCTTCACCTTCGGGTCGATCGGCGTCGTGCTGCGCAAACCCAGAATGTCCTCCAGCACCTTCGCGCCGGCGATGACCTGCGCATCGGCGCGCGGCGCGCCCACCACCTGCACGCCGACCGGCAGGCCGGACGCCGTGAAGCCGCACGGCAGCGACAGGGACGGGCAGCAGGCCAGCGTGATTGCGTAGACGATGCCGAGCCATTCGACGTAATTGTCGAATCGCTTGCCGGCGCATTCGGCGACATAGCGATTTTCGACAGGGAAGGGCGGCACGATCGTGGTGGGCGTCAGCAGCAAATCATAGTTCTTGAAGAACTCGACCGCGCGCGCGGTCATAGCAACGCGCTGGGCCTCGGCGCGCTCGAGCTGCTCGACGGTGAGCTTGAGGCCTTCCTCGATGTTCCAGATTACCTCGGGCTTGAGCAGATCGCGCTTGGTCCGGAGAAGCTGTGCCTTGCTGATCGCGAAGTCGAAGGCGCGCAGCACGTGGAAGCATTCATGCGCCTCGCGCCAGTCGGGATGTGCCTCCTCGACGACGGCGCCGGCCTCGGCAAAGCGTTCAGCCGCCTTGCGCGTGATCGCCTTGACCTCGGGATCGACAGGCGTGATGCCGAGATCGGGCGAATAGGCGATGCGCTTGGGCCTCTTGCCGGACTGTGCGGCCGACAGGAACGAGGTCAGAGGCGCCGGCAGCGACAACGGATCGGCGGCATAGTCGCCGCTCATGGCGTCCAGCAGAAGCGCGAGATCCTCGACGTTCCGGGCCATCGGCCCCTGCACGCCGAGATTGCGGTCGATGCCCGCCTTCGGCGTATGCGCGACGCGGCCGATGCTCGGCCGCATGCCGACGATGCCGCAGAAGCTCGCCGGGCTGCGCAGGCTGCCGCCCATGTCGGAGCCCTGCGCGAGCCAGGCCATGCCGGTCGCCAGCGCCACCGCCGCGCCGCCGGACGAGCCGGCCGCGGATTTCGAAGTATCCCAGGGATTGAGCGTCGCGCCGAACACCTCGTTGAAGGTGTTGGCACCGGCGCCGAATTCCGGCGTGTTGGATTTGGCGTAGACGACCGCGCCGTTGGCCTCGAGGTTCTCAACCATGAGGTCGGACTTGGCGGGGATGTTATCCCTAAAGATCGGCGAGCCCTGGGTGTTCAGCACGCCTGCAACGTCGGTCAGGTCCTTGATCGGCACCGGCAGGCCCGCGAGCAGGCCGCGCGCGCCGGCCGGCTTCTGCATCAGGGCCTTGGCATGATCCCGCGCGCGATCGAAACACAGCGTCGGCAGTGCGTTGACTTTGCCGTCGACCTCCTTGATGCGCTTCTCCACCACATCCAGCAGTTCGAGCGGCGAGACGTCGCCCGACCGCAATTTGTCGACGACTGTGCACGCGGTTTCGCGGATCAGGTCTTGAGACAATTATTTTACTCCCGTGCTTGTCCTGTCGTCATTGCGAGCGCAGCGAAGCAATCCAGTCTGTGACCGCTGGGGCATTCCTGGATCGTTTTGCTTCGCTCGCAACGACGGAAGAAACTAACCCCAGCCGGCGCTGATGCCGCCATCGACCGTGTAGATCACCCCCGAGGTATAACCTGAGCGATCCGACGCCAGGAACGCCATGAGGTCACCGATCTCGCGCGCATGTGCGGGACGGCCGAGCGGCAGGCTCTTCTGGAATTCCTTGTAGCGAGTCTCGTCGCCGAACTGGTGCTTGGCACGCGTCTTGAGCAGGGTGACGTGACGGTCGGTGCCGACAGGGCCGGGATTGATGCCGACAACGCGGATGTTGTCGGCGAGGCTCTTGCCGCCGAGCGCGCGGGTGAAGGCCATCAGCGCGGCATTGCCGGCGCTGCCGCAGATGTAATTGGCATCGAACTTCTCGCCGGCCGCGCCAATGTCGTTGACGATCACGCCGCCGCCCCTGGCCTTCATCTGCGCATAGATCTGCCGCGTGAGGTTGATATAGCCGAACACTTTCAATTCCCAGGCGTGCCGCCAGGTCGCCTCGTCGATCTTGTCGATGGAGCCGCCCGGGATGTCGCCGGCATTGTTGACGAGGACGTCGATGTCGGCGGCTTCCTTCGCGAGCCGTGCCACGTCCTCCGTCTTGCGCAGGTCCACGATGCTGGTTGCGGCATCGATCTGGTGTACCGAGCGCAGGCGATCCGCCAGCGCCTTGAGCTGGTCGCCGCTGCGGGCAGCCAGCAGGAGGTGCGCGCCTTCTTCGGCAAATGCCTCGGCGGCAGCCGCGCCGATGCCCTTGGAGGCGCCCGTGATCAGGACGCGCTTGCCACGCAGATGCAAATCCATGAGGGGGTACTCTCGCGGGATAGGAACAGGATCAAACCAGTAGGCGCTCGGTCGCGCCATGGTCAACATTGCAGTGCAGCGTTGCGCTGCCGCCGCGTTTGGTCCATTGCAGTGCGATCAAAGGCGGCGGCTGCCGAACCAACCAAGGACGTTCTCGATGAGCAAGAAACAATACCGGATCGCAGTCATTCCCGGCGACGGCATCGGCAAGGAAGTGATGCCCGAGGGCCTGCGCGTTCTGGAGGCGGCGGCGAAGAAGCACGGGGTCGCCGTGCATTTCGACCATTTCGACTTCTCGTCCTGGGACTATTACGAGAAGCACGGCCAGATGATGCCGGACGATTGGAAGGAAAAGATCGGCAAGCACGACGCGATCTATTTCGGCGCCGTCGGCTGGCCGGCCAAGATCCCGGACCACGTCTCGCTGTGGGGCTCGCTGATCAAATTTCGCCGCGAGTTCGACCAGTACGTGAACCTGCGCCCGGTCCGGCTGATGCCCGGCGTGCCGTCGCCGCTGGCGAACCGCAAGCCCGGCGATATCGACTTTTGGGTGGTGCGCGAGAACACGGAAGGTGAATATTCCTCCGTCGGCGGGCGCATGTTCCCGGATACCGACCGCGAGTTCGTGACGCAGCAGACGGTGATGACCCGCACCGGCGTCGACCGCATCCTGAAATTCGCCTTCGAGCTCGCCCAGTCGCGGCCGAAGAAGCACCTGACTTCGGCGACGAAGTCGAACGGCATCTCCATCACCATGCCCTATTGGGACGAGCGCGTGGAGGCGATGGCCAAGAAGTTTCCCGGCGTGAAGTGGGACAAGTACCACATCGACATCCTGACCGCGAACTTCGTGCTGCATCCGGATTGGTTCGACGTCGTGGTCGGCTCCAACCTGTTCGGCGACATTCTCTCCGACCTCGGCCCGGCCTGCACCGGCACCATCGGTATCGCTCCGTCAGGCAACATCAATCCGGAGGGGGATTTCCCCTCGGTGTTCGAGCCCGTGCACGGCTCGGCGCCCGATATCGCAGGGCAGGGCATCGCCAATCCGATCGGCATGATCTGGTCGGGTGCGATGATGCTCGAACATCTCGGCGAGAAGGAAGCCGGCAAATCGATCGTCGAGGCGATCGAGCGCACGCTCGCCGAGCGCACGCTGCGCACCAAGGATCTCGGCGGCAACGCCGACACCACTGCGTGCGGCAAGGCGGTCGCGGATATGGTGGATTAGGGCAGGGCTTCCCCTCTCCCCTTGTGGGAGAGGGTGTCTCGCCGCGTAGCGGCGAGACGGGTGAGGGGTCTGTCTCCGCGGACCGGCCTCTATCAGTTACACGATTGTTCGCGGAGAGAACCCCTCATCCGGCGCTTCGCGCCACCTTCTCCCACAAGGGGAGAAGGGAAGGGACGTGCGCGCGCGCCGCTCAGCTCGCGATCCTCTCGATCGCCGCCTGGTCCAGCCCGAACTTCTTCCCGGACTCCAGAATGTCCTGCCAGGTGGTCGGGTCGACCGGAATGCCTTCGGCGAGGCGCTTCTTCTTGGTCTCGCGCTCGGGTTCGCCGGCGATCTTGACCTTGTCGATGCCGGGGCCGGGTGACGAGCCGGTGTGCCAGGCGACGAAGCTCTCGACCTCGCGTGCGAGGTTCTCGCCGGTGCCGAGCTTATCCGGGTCGATGACGACCGAGAGCATGCCGTTGAGGACGTTGTATTTGCCGTCGGACGGGCCCTTGACCACCTGCCCGCCGGAGAGCGCGCCGCCGAGGATTTCGCACACCAGCGCCAGTCCCGAACCCTTGTGCTCGCCGAACGGCAGGATGGCGCCGTAAGGTGGGATCACGGTATAGCGCGGATTAACGGTGGGCTTGCCTTCATTGTCGATGATGGTGCCGGGCTCGAGCTCGACGCCCTTGTTGTGAGCGACGCGGGTCTTGCCCTGCGCGATCCGGCTGGTGGCGAAGTCGAGCACGATGGGATCCTTGCCCCTGCGCGGAATGCCGACGCAGAAGGGGTTGGTGCCGTGGCGCGCATCGCTGCCACCCCAGGGCGCCACGATCGGGCGCGAGATCACGTTGACGAAGTGGATCGAGACCAGGCCGTGGTCGATGCACTGCTCGGCCCAGTGGCCGATCCGGCCGATGTGATGGGAGTTGGAGAGGCCGACGAGACACACGCCGTTGCGCTTGGCACGCTCGGCGGCCAGCTCCATCGCTTCATGGCCGATCACTTGGCCGTAGCCGGTGAGGCCGTCGAGGGTGAGCAGCGGACCGGTGTCGAGGACGATCTTGACGTGCTGGTTCACGGCGAGACCGCCCGTGGTGACGCTCTGCACATAGCGCGGAATCATGCCGACGCCGTGCGAGTCGTGCCCCCTAAGATTGGCCTCGACGAGGTTGGTGGCGACGAGCTCGGCTTCGTGGTCCGTGGAGCCGCCGGCCTTGACGATGGCATGGATGGCGCTGGTGAGCGGCTCTGCCTTGATGATGCGGTAATCGGCCATTGTTGTTGTTCTTATCCCTTCACGATCCGGCGGCAGTGCTCCCATGCCGCGCCAATCAGGTTCTCGCTCGCCTCCGGCGTACGGAAGGCCGAATGTGCCGACAGCGTCACGTTCGGCAATTTCGTGAGCGGATGATCGCCGGGCAACGGCTCGATGTTGAAGACGTCGAGGCCGGCATGGCGGATGTGGCCCGACTTCAACGCGTCGATCATGGCGGCCT
Source organism: Bradyrhizobium sp. CCGE-LA001 (assembly GCF_000296215.2). Taxonomy (NCBI): domain Bacteria; kingdom Pseudomonadati; phylum Pseudomonadota; class Alphaproteobacteria; order Hyphomicrobiales; family Nitrobacteraceae; genus Bradyrhizobium; species Bradyrhizobium sp. CCGE-LA001. Next base: position 2,802,595 of record NZ_CP013949.1, read on the forward strand.
CGTCGACGATCGCGGCGCGGGCGGTGTTGATGAGGATGACGCCGGGCTTCATCGCAAAGATCTTCTCGCGCGTGATCATGCCGCGCGTCTCGTCGTTGAGCAGCAGATGCAGCGACACGACGTCGCTCTTCGCCAGCACGGTATCGAAGTCGGTGAACTCCACGCCCGCGTGGCTCTTCGGCGAGCGATTCCAGGCGATCACCTTCATGCCGCTGCCGGACGCGATGCGCGCAACTTCCGCCGCGATGCCGCCGAAGCCGATCAGGCCGAGCGTCTTGCCGGTGAGCTGCATGCCGTCCTCGCGCAGCCAGTTGCCGCCGCGCATCTCCCGATCCATCATCGCGATGACGCGGGCCGAGGCCCACATCAACGCGATCGCGGATTCCGCCACTGCGGTGTCGCCATAGCCCTTGATCAGATGCACGGAGATGCCAAGCTCGGCGAGTTCCTCCGGATTCATGTAGCTGCGCGCGCCGGTGCCGAGGAACACGACGTGCTTCAGCCCGGTGCACTTCTTCGCGACCTCGGTCGGCAGTGCCGTATGATCGACGATAGCGATCTCGGCGCCGTCGAGGATTTCAGGATATTGCTCGGGCTTGATGTCGGGGTCCCTGTGGATCCGGACCTTGGGATCCCCAGGCTTCTCCAGCCGCTCCATGATCACGGCAAGGGCTTCGTTGGCGTCGACGAAAACTCCGCGCATGATCCTCTCCAATCAGGAAGCGACGCCGGCGATCGCCAGCACGGTATGCATGAGAACGTTGGTGCCCGCGGCGCAGTCCGGCTGCGTCGCGTCCTCCAGCTCGTTATGGCTGATGCCGTCCTTGCAGGGAACGAACACCATGGCCGCCGGCATGACGGTGTTGAGGTTGCAGGCATCGTGGCCGGCGCCGGAGGTGATGCGGCGCGAGGAATAGCCAAGCGTCTTCGCTGCGTTCTCGACGGCAGCGATGAGCTTGGGATCAAAATGCGTCGGCGGCTTGCGCCAGACCAGGTCGATCTTGACGTCGACTTTGCGGCGCCCGGCGATCTCGGCAATGGCGGCGCGCAAGTCGCGATCGAGCGCGTCCATGATGGCGCCGTCGGCACTGCGGCAATCCATGGTGAAGGCGATCTCGCCGGGGATGACGTTGCGCGAGGGATTGGCGATGACGGCTTCGCCGATGGTGCCGACCGCGTTCGGACCGTGCTTCTTTGCGATGGACTCCATCGCCAGCACGATTTCCGACAGCGTCGCCAGCGCGTCGCGCCGCAGCGGCATCGGCGTCGAGCCGGCATGGCTCTCGAAGCCGGAAATCTTGCCGTCGTACCAGAGCACGCCCTGACCGGAATCGACCACGCCGATGGTCTTGCCTTCGGCCTCGAGGATCGGACCCTGCTCGATGTGCAGCTCGACAAAGCAGCCGAGCTTCTGGAAGCCGACCGGCTTGTCGCCGCGATAGCCGATGCCGTCGAGCGCCTGGCCGACGGTGATGCCCTCGGCGTCCTTGCGCGACAAAATGTCGTCGGTGGTGAAGTCGCCGACATAGGCGGCGGAGGCCATCATCGCAGGTGCGAAGCGCGAGCCTTCCTCGTTGGTCCAGTTCACGACGCAGATCGGCGCCTCGGTCTCGATGCCGGCGTCGTTCAACGTGCGGATCACTTCCAGCGCGCCGAGCGTCCCCAAAATACCGTCATACTTGCCGCCGGTCGGCTGGGTGTCGAGATGCGAGCCGATGCCGACGGGCAGCTTCGACATATCGCGACCCTTGCGCAGGCCGAACTGCGAGCCGAGCGCGTCGACATGGACCTCCAAGCCCGCGTCTTCGCAGGCCTTGCGGAACCAGTCGCGCACCTGCTTGTCTTCGTTGCTCAGCGTCAGCCGCCGCACGCCGCCCTTGACCGTCGCACCGAACTTTGCGGTCTCGTGGATCGAGCCCCAGAGGCGGGCGGAATCGATTTGCAGATTGGTGGCGGCTCGGCTCATGCGGTCGTTCTCTCTCTTGTCCGGCGCTTTTCAATGGCGCGCCAGCGCGGGCGCGTCAACCGCGAGGCTGCTCTGCGCAATCTGCCGGGCGAGCTCAGCGACGCGCTCCACGGCGACGACGTCGGGCGAGGCGAGCCAGCTCGCGGTGAAGGTGAGGGGCGCAATCGCAAGATCGGTATCGAGCAGTTGCAGCCGACCGTCGGCCAGCTCGTTCTCGACGATGGCGTCGGGGATCACGGCGATGCCGAGCCCCTCGATCGCCATGTGGATCACGGTCGCGAGCGAGGCGGAGGCATGCAGCCGGATCGGCGGCAGCTCCGGCCGGTCGAACACCTCGCGCACGACCTCATAGGGCTTGGTCTTGCGCGGGAAAGTGATGATCGGAAATCGCGCGAGCTGCGCCGGCGTCAACGGTCCTTTGCCGAGGCCGAGCGAGGGGCTGGCGAGGAAGCCGATCGGATAATCGGCGAGCACGCGGTTGTGCACGCCGGAAGCGGACAGCGGCCCGACGACGAAGGCGAGCTCGATCTCCTGCGCGAGCAGACGCGCGGTGAGGTTCGGCGTGATGTCGACCTCGATCTCCAGCGACAGGTTCGGATAGATCTCGTTGACGCTCTTCACCAGCCGCGGCAGCCAGGTGTGCACGATGGTTTCGGCGACGCCGAGCCGCATCACGCCGCGCATCGCGGAAGCATCGCCGATCTCCGCCATCATCTGAGCGCGCAGGCCGATCAGCTTCTCGGCGTAGACCATCATCTGCCGGCCGCTCGGGGTCGGTGAGGCCACGCGATGATCGCGGTTGAGCAGCTTCACGCCCATCTCGCGTTCGAGCTGGGCGATGCGCTGGGAGATCGCCGGTTGGGTCGTATTGAGGCGTTGAGCAGCGCCGCGAAAGCTGCCGAGCTTCACAACCCAGAGGAACGTCTCGATCGACCTGAAGTCCAGCATTGGAAGGATTTTCCCAGTCGATAAAATGGATTTATCGAGATTGATTAGAAACGACGATTAGACTTTATAGCACGCTTGGTGTTGGCTTGTCTTTGTCGAGTTTATAGGCAGGTCGATCACATGACTGTTTTGGTGGCAGCGCAGCAAACTGAAACGCCCGACGCCCTTCCGAGCCGCAAGGCTCGGCTCGCCTACCGCGGGGGATTGGTCGCCTCCACCGCCGGCGTGGCTCCAGGCTTCGTCCAGGGCAATCTGGCGATCCTGCCGGCCGAATATGCCGGCGCCTTCCACCGCTTCTGCCAGCTCAATCCGAAGCCGTGCCCGATCATCGGCATGTCCGACGTCGGCAGCCCTTTCATCCCGTCGCTGGGCGCCGATCTCGACATCCGCACCGACGTGCCGCGCTACCGGGTCTGGCGCGACGGCGAGGTCGTGGACGAGCCGACCGACGTCACCAAGCATTGGCGCGACGACCTCGTCACCTTCGTGCTGGGCTGCTCGTTCTCGTTCGAAGAAGCGCTGCTCGACGAGGGCATGCCGATCCGCCACATCGAGCAGAACGTGCGCGTGCCGATGTACCGCACCAACATCGCCTGCGGCGAGGCCGGTCCGTTCGCCGGCCCCATGGTGGTGTCGATGCGTCCGTTCAAGCCGGCGGACGCGATCCGTGCGGTGCAGATCACCTCGCGTTATCCCGCCGTGCACGGTGCTCCCGTGCATCTCGGCCATCCGCATCTGATCGGCATCAAGGACATCGCCAAGCCCGACTACGGCGATCCGGTGCCGGTTGCCGACGACGAGATCCCGGTGTTCTGGGCTTGCGGCGTGACGCCGCAATCGGTCATCAACGCTGCCAAACTGCCGTTCGCCATCACGCATTCGCCCGGCCTGATGCTGGTGACGGATATGAAGAACAGGACCATGGCCGTGATATAGTAGGCAGCATCTGCTGCTTGTTCGAGCTTTACGCCATCTGACAATCGTTTCATGCGATACACGCAAAATTCGAATAATAGGGGACTTTGCCAATGACGATCACTCGCCGCGACGTTCTGCTCGGAGCCACCGCCGCTGCCGCGCTGCTGCCGCTAGCCGCGCGCGCGCAAACTTCTGAAGTGGTGATCGGCGCGACCTATCCGTTGTCGGGGTCCGGCGCCCAGGTGGGTGTCGATGCGCAGCGCGCGTTCGAGACGGCGGTCGACATCATCAACAACGACCAGGACCTCGACCTTCCGCTCGCCAAGGGCGTCGGCTTGCCGGGTCTTGGTGGCGCCAAGATCCGTCTCGTCTATGCCGACACCCAGGGCGACCCGCAGAAGGGGCGGGCCGAAGCCGAGCGCCTGATCACGCAGGAAAAGGTCTGCGCCATCCTCGGTACCTATCAAAGCGCGGTCGCAGTCACGATCAGCCAGATCTGCGAACGCTACCAGACTCCGTTCATCTCGGCGGACAACTCCTCGCCGAGCCTGCATCGCCGCGGCCTGAAATACTATTTCCGCGCCTCGCCGCATGACGAGATGTTCTCGGCGGGGATGTTCGACTTCCTCGATGCGATGAAGAAGAAGGGCGCCAAGGCGAATACGCTGGCGCTGTTCCACGAAGACACGATCTTCGGCACCGACTCCGCCAACGCACAGACCAGGCTCGCCAACGAGCGCGGCTACAAGATCGTCGCCGACATCAAGTACCGCGCCAACTCGCCGTCGCTCTCGGCCGAGGTGCAGCAGCTCAAGGCCGCCAATGCCGACGTGCTGATGCCCTCGAGCTACACCACCGACGGCATCCTGCTGGTCAAGACCATGGCCGAGCTCGGATACAAGCCGAACGCCATCGTGGCGCAGGCCGCCGGCTTCTCCGAGAAGGCGCTGTACGACGCGGTCGGCGACAAGCTCGAGGGCGCGATCACCCGCGGCAGCTTCTCGCTCGATCTCGCCGCCAAGCGCCCGATGGTCGGCAAGATCAACGATCTGTTCAAGGCGAAGTCGGGCAAGGACCTCAACGACAACACGTCGCGGCAGTTCATGGCCATGATCATCATGGCTGATGCCATCAATCGCGCCAAATCCACCGACGGCGAGAAGATCCGCGACGCGCTGGCCGCGACCGAGATGCCGGGCGAGCAGACCATCATGCCCTGGAAGCGCGTCAAGTTCGACGAGATGGGCCAGAACAATGACGCCGACCCGGTGCTCCTGCAGTATGTCGGCGGCAAGTTCGTCACCATCTTCCCGACGCAGGCGGCGGTGGCCGATGCGATCTGGCCGATGAAATAAGCGATCAGGCGACCGGGCGGGGGACGAAGCCACGTGACAGCCGAAACTATTATCCAGAGTCTTGCGAGCGGCCTCTTGATGGGGCTGCTCTACGGACTGATCGCCGTTGGCCTGGCGTTGATCTTCGGCCTGATGGACGTCGTCAACTTCGCCCACGGCGAATTCCTGATGCTCGCGATGTACGTGACGTTCTTCCTGTTCACGTTCTTCGCGATCGATCCGTTGCTGTCGGCGCCACTGGCCGCCGCCGCCTTGTTTGTGGTGGGGGCGGCGGTCTATCTCGTGATCGTGCGGTTTGCGATGCGCGCCAAGGCCAATGTCGGCATGGTGCAGATCTTCGCGACCTTTGGCCTTGCGATCGTGATGCGCGGCCTGGCGCAGCTGTTTTTCACGGCCGACTATCGCAGCGTCCCCAACTCATGGCTCGGCGGCAAGACGGTTTCGGTCGCCGGCATCTTCCTTCCGCAGCCGCAGCTGTTCGGCGCGCTGGTCGCGATCGCCGCGTTCGGCGGGCTCTACCTCTTCATCAACCGCACCGATTTCGGCCGCGCGCTGGAGGCGACCCGTGAGGATCCCGGCGCGGTGGCCCTCGTCGGCATCGACAAGAACCGGGTGTTCGCGCTCGGCTGGGGCATTGGCGGCGCGCTGGTCGGGCTAGCCGGCGCCATCATGGCGACCTTCTTCTACATTTATCCCGACGTCGGCGCATCCTTTGCGCTGATCGCCTATGTCACGGTGGCGCTCGGCGGCTTCGGCAGCGTGTTCGGCGCCTTTGCCGGCGGCATCATCGTCGGCCTGGTCGAAGCCACCACCGCGTTGATCCTGCCGCCTTCGTTGAAGTCGGTTGGCATCTACGCGGTCTATCTGCTCGTCGTGTTCATCCGGCCGCGTGGCCTGTTCGGGTCGATGTGATGGATACGAATTTCGTCGAGCGGCGCCGCCGCGACCTCATCACTGCTGCGGGCCTCGCGGCCGTCGCAGCGATCGTGCCGTTGTTCGTCAAGGACGTCTACGTCCAGAACATCATGGTGCTGACGCTGATGTACGCGGCGTTGTCGCAGAGCTGGAACATCCTGTCCGGCTATTGCGGGCAGATCTCGCTGGGGCACGCGCTGTATTTCGGGCTCGGGGCCTACACCACTGCGCTGCTGTTCACCAAGTTCGGCGTGCTGCCATGGTTCGGCATGATCGCCGGCGGGCTGATCTCGGCCGTAATCGCCATGGCGCTGGGCTATCCCTGCTTCCGCCTCGGCGGCCACTACTTCGCGATCGCCACCATCGTGATCGCCGAGATCGGATTGCTCTTGATCCAGAACTGGGACTGGGCGGGCGCAGCGCTAGGCATCGACATTCCCGTGCGCGGCGACAGCTGGCTGAAATTCCAATTCACGCGCTCGAAACTGCCATACTTCTACTTCGCGCTGGCGCTCGCCTGCGTCGCCTGGTTCGTCACCTGGTGGCTGGAAGATTCCAAATGGGGCTATTGGTGGCGGGCGGTGAAGGACAATCCGCAGGCGGCCGAGAGCCTTGGCGTCGTCGTGTTCAACTCGAAGATGGGCGCGGCGGCAGTCTCTGCCTTCCTGGTCGCGGTCGGCGGCAGCTTCTATGCGCAGTTCGTCTCCTACATCGATCCCGGAAGCGTCATGGGCTTCCAATTCTCGCTATTGATGGCGTTGCCAGCGGTGCTGGGCGGCATCGGCACGCTGTGGGGGCCGCTGCTCGGCGCCGTGATCCTGATCCCGCTCACTGAACTCACGCGCTCCTATATCGGCGGCTCCGGCCGCGGCGTCGATCTCATCGTCTATGGCACGCTGATCGTGCTGATCTCGCTGGCTTTGCCGCAGGGGCTGGTGAGCCTGTTCTCGCGTTCAAAAGCGAAGGGAGCCACGCGGTGACCGCGCTCCTTGAAGCCCGCGGCGTCTGGCAGCGGTTCGGCGGCCTCGTCGCCAACAGCGATGTTTCGATCACGGTCGGACGCGGCGAGATCGTCGGCCTGATCGGGCCGAACGGCGCCGGCAAGTCGACGCTGTTCAATCTGATCGCCGGCGTGCTGCCGCCGACGCAAGGCTCGATTCTATTCGACGGCGAGGATGTCACCAGCTTGCCGGCGGCCGAGCGTTGCCAGCGTGGGGTTGGGCGGACCTTCCAGGTGGTCAAGAGTTTCGAGAGCATGAGTGTCATCGACAACGTCATCGTCGGGGCGCTCCTGCGCAACACCGTAATGCGCGAAGCGCGCCGCAAGGCGCATGAGGTGCTGGAGTTCACCGGCCTTGCCGCGCGCGCCGACGTGCTCGCGAGCGACCTCGTGCCGGCCGAAAAGCGCCGCCTCGAAGTCGCCCGTGCGCTCGCGACCGAGCCAAAATTGCTGCTGCTCGACGAAGTCCTCACCGGTCTCACGCCGACCGAAGCGCAGACCGGCGTGGCGCTGGTGCGCAAGGTGCGCGATGCCGGCATCACCGTCTTGATGGTCGAGCATGTCATGGAGATCGTCATGCCCTTGGTCGATCGGGCCATCGTGCTCGACCTTGGCAAGGTGCTGGTCGAGGGCAAGCCCGCCGACGTCGTCCGCGATCCCAAGGTGATCAAGGCATATCTGGGAGATCGTCATGCTGTCGGTGCGTGAAGTCACGACGGCCTACCAGGGCTTGGTCGCGATCTCCGCGGTCTCGATCGAGGTTCAAAAGGGCGAGATCGTCTGCGTCGCCGGCGCCAACGGCGCGGGCAAGTCGACGCTGCTCAAATCCATCGCCGGCGCCGAGCGCCTGCGTTCGGGCACCGTGACGTTCGACGGCAAGCGCCTCGACGGCATGGCGCAGCATCACATCACGGCCACCGGCATCGCCTACGTGCCGGAGAACCGCCGGCTGTTTCCACGTCTGTCGGTGCGCGATAACCTTCGCCTCGGCAGTTATCTCTACCGGGGCGCAGCGAACCGCGAAGAGCCGCTCGATCTCGTCTTCAGGCTGTTCCCGCGCCTTCAGGAGCGTTTGGAGCAGCGCGCCGAGACGCTCTCCGGCGGCGAGCAGCAGATGCTCGCGATCGGCCGCGCGCTGATGACGCGCCCGCGGCTGTTGATGCTGGATGAGCCCTCGCAGGGCATCATGCCCAAGCTGGTGGATGAAATCTTCCAGGCCGTGAAGCTCATCCGCGACACCGGCATGACCGTCCTGATCGTCGAGCAGCGCATGGCGGAGTGCCTGGAGATCGCCGACCGCGCCTACATCCTGCAAACCGGCCGTGTGCTGATGCAGGGCGCGGCAGCCGAGATCAGGGGCAATCCGGACGTGCGCAAAGCGTATCTGGGGCTGTAGCTTTATGGTCTGTAGCCACAAGCTCAGCCGTCATCCTGAGGTGCGCGCCCTTGCGCGCCTCGAAGGATGGGCCGCGAGCGCCTAGCCCATCCTTCGAGGCTTCACCTTGCGATGCATGGCATCGCAAGGCTCGCACCTCAGGATGACGTCGGTGGATGTGGTGCCGCCGTCCGCCGCATCGTCGCAAGGGCCCCTCGCAATGACGAGGACAGAGCCGGGCTCAATGCCCGTGCCCATGCTCCGGCAGCGCCACCCCAAACACCTTCACCAGATCCGTCACCTGCTCCGGTGACAAATACCGCGGGTTCATTCCCCGCAGCATAAGGTACAGCTTCGCCGTCTCCTCCAGCTCCTCCGTCGCGAACACGGCCGCTTCCAATGTGTCGCCGGCAACCACCGGGCCGTGATTGGCGAGCAGCACGGATGAGTATTTCCCTGCGAGCCCCTTGATTGCATCGGCAACCGCGGGATCGCCGGGGCGGTAATAGGGCACGAGCGCGGTGGCGCCGCATTTCATCAGGTAATACGCCGTCATCGGCGGCAGCGCGGCGCGTGGATCGATCTCGGGCAGCATCGAAAGCGCGACCGAATGGGTAGAGTGCAGGTGCACGATCGCGCGCGCACTGCCGCGCGTGTCGTAAAGCGCGGTATGCAGAGGAACTTCCTTGGTCGGGGCATCGCCCGAAACCAGCCGGCCCTGGCTATCCAGCCGCGACAGCTTCGCCGGATCGAGGAAGCCGAGCGAGGCGTTGGTCGGCGTCACCAGCCAGCCGCCATCGTCCATCCTCACGCTGATATTGCCAGAGGAGCCCGGCGTCAGCCCACGCTCGAACAGGGACCGTCCGAAGCGGCAGATATCCTCACGCAGCCTTGTCTCGTTGCTCATGGCCGTCATGCCTGCTTGTCTCACGCTTTGGCAGGGCGGCCAAGCCGTGTTATTCGGTTGCCAAGCTGCCGCAAAGGGCGGCTATTCGGGAAACGCTCGCAAGGGTCAGTTGCATATGTCCGCCTCCACGTCACAAAATCAGCGTATCGCCGTCGTCGGGCTCGGCTCGATGGGATACGGCATGGCGACTTCGCTGAAGCGCGCCGGCCATGCCGTTACTGGCTGCGACGTCTCGGCCGACGCCGTCGCGCGTTTCGTGACGGACGGCGGCGCGGGCGCAAAGACGCCGGCCGAAGCAGCCAAAGCTGCCGAAATCGTCGTCAGCGTCGTGGTCAATGCCGCCCAGACCGAGGCCATCCTGTTCGGCAAGGATGGCGCGGCTGAGACCATGCCGAAGGACAGCGTCTTCATATCCTCGGCGACTATGGACCCGGACGTGGCGCGGCGCCTCGCCAAGCAGCTGGAGGCGACCGGCCGGCACTATCTGGATGCGCCGATCTCCGGCGGAGCGCAGCGTGCCGCGCAAGGCGAGCTAACCATCCTCGCCTCCGGCAGCGCCGCTGCTTTTGCCAAGGCGCGGCCCGCGCTCGACGCCATGGCCGCAAAGCTCTACGAGCTCGGCGATGCCGCGGGGCAGGGGGCGGCTTTCAAGATGATCAACCAGCTCCTCGCCGGCGTGCATATCGCGGCCGCCAGCGAAGCGATGGCTTTCGCGGCCAAGCAGGGCCTCGACATCCGCAAGGTCTATGAGGTGATCACGGCTTCCGCCGGCAATTCCTGGATGTTCGAGAATCGGATGCCGCATGTGCTCGACGGCGATTACACGCCGCGCAGCGCGGTCGAGATTTTCGTCAAGGACCTCGGCATCATCCAGGACATGGCGCGCAGTGCCAGATTCCCGGTGCCGGTCTCAGCCGCCGCGCTTCAGATGTTCCTGATGACGGCAGCCGCGGGCATGGGCCGCGATGACGATGCGTCAGTGGCGCGGATGTATGCGCAGGTCACCGGCGTGAAGCTTCCCGGCGACAAGTAAGCAAGAGGACTCCAATGCCCCGTTTTGCCGCCAACCTCTCGATGATGTTCACCGAGGTGCCGTTCCTCGACCGCTTCGATGCCGCCGCCCAGGCCGGCTTCACCGCCGTCGAGTTTCTCTTTCCCTATGAGCATCCGGCCGAGGTGGTCGGCGAGCGGCTCAAACGCAACGGTCTGACCCAAGCGCTGTTCAACCTGCCGCCGGGTGATTGGAACGCCGGCGAGAAGGGTTTTGCGGCGCTTCCCTCGCGCTTCAATGATCTCAAGGCAAGCCTGGAGACGGCGCTGCCCTATGCCAAGGCGACCGGCGTCAAGCGCCTGCACCTGATGGCGGGCATCGCCAATCGCGGCGAGCGCGTCGCGATCGAGGCCTTCTACAAATCGGTGGCGTGTGCTGCGGAGTTCTTCGCGCCCCACGGTATCGACGTCGTGATCGAGCCGATCAATGCGCGCAATGTGCCCGGCTATTTCCTCAACGATTTCGGCTTCGCGCGCGACTTGATCCAGGAGCTCCGCCTTCCGAACCTGAAGCTCCAATTCGACATCTATCACTGCGGGATCATTCACGGCGACGTCACCATGCGGCTGCGCGAGATGATGCCGATCATCGGTCACGTCCAGATCGCCAGCATCCCGTCCCGCAACGAGCCCGACGGCGAGGAGCTGAACTATCCGTTCCTGTTCGAAGAGCTCGACCGGCTCGGCTATGCCGGCTTCGTTGGCTGCGAATACAATCCCCGCGGTAAGACCACCGATGGGCTCGCCTGGTTCAGGCCTTATGCTGGAGTGAAGCCGTGACACTTGCGCTGGGCTGCATCGCCGACGACTACACCGGCGCCTCCGACCTCGCCAACACGCTGACGCGTGCGGGCTTGCGCACCGTGCAGACCATCGGCGTGCCGGCGGCCGATCTCGCGCTGCCCGAGATCGACGCCGTCGTGGTGTCGCTCAAGAGCCGCTCGATCGAGGCAGGCCTTGCCGTGTCGCGCTCGCGCGCGGCGGAGACATGGCTGCGCGGCCGCGGCGCGCGCCACGTGCTGTTCAAGATCTGCTCGACCTTCGATTCCACGGATGCCGGCAATATCGGCCCGGTGATGGACGCACTGCGCGCCGATTGCGGCGAGGCCATCGTGCTGGTGACGCCGGCCTTCCCGGAGACCAGCCGCACCGTCTACCAGGGCAACCTCTTCGTCGGCGCCGTGCCGTTGAACGAGAGCCCGTTGAAGGATCATCCGCTCAATCCAATGCGGGATTCCAATCTGGCGCGCGTGCTGGCGCGCCAGAGCAAGACGCAAGTGGGCCTCGTCGATCTCGCCACTGTCACCCGCGGCACGGATGCGGTCCGGGCGCGGCTGGCCGAACTCGCGGGCAAGGGCATCGGCGCCGCGATCATCGACGCCGTGTTCGAGCGCGACCTCGAGACCATCGGGCTCGTTGCCGCCGAGCATCGGCTATCGGTCGGCGCCTCCGGCATCGGCCTCGGGCTCGCACGGGCGCTGGTCTCGACGGGCAAGGTCAAGGCGGCCTCAGCGAGCAGCGAGACCGGCGCGGCCGTCGGCGGCCCGGCGGCCTGCCTTGCCGGAAGTTGCTCGCAGGCAACGCTTCAGCAGATCGCCAATGCCGAGCGCGTCATGCCGGTGCTGCACCTCGATCCCGAGCAAATCGTCGCGGGCGGTGGCGAAGCGCAGCGCGCGCTCGCCTGGGCCCGGCCGCGGCTGGCGGATGGTCCTGTTCTGATCGCGTCGAGCGCGACGCCCGAGGCCGTCGCCGCCGTTCAGTCGCGCCACGGCCGGGACGCTGCCGGCCACGCCATAGAGCAGGCCATGGCCGATATCGCCGAAGGGCTGGTGCAGTCGGGCGTCAGGCGCCTGGTCGTTGCCGGCGGCGAGACGTCCGGTGCCGTGGTCGATCGGTTGAAGATTCCTGGGTTTCTCGTCGGAGTGGAAATTGCGGCGGGAGTTCCGGTGCTGCGTGCTGTCGGTGCAAAGGCGGGCGAGATGCTGCTCGCTCTGAAGTCGGGAAACTTCGGCGGCGCAGAGTTTTTCACCGACGCGCTTGGGCTCATGCGCTGAGCGCAGGGCGTTTTTAGCTGCCCGTTCATTTCTTTCTGGCTTCCGTACTCGTACGGAGGCGTAGTTAACATCTGCTCAGGTGCTCTGGTGTTGGATGTCGGCGCTGCTCCCTTTGGTTGATTCGTAATTCCCGGACGCGCGCCGGCTTCAGTACAAAGAGATCCCAACGATGCTCGCCACCATTTCCATTCGCGCCAAGATCATCAGTGTCGTGGCGTTCCTGCTGGTTGCGATGACCGGCATGGGCCTCCTCGCCGTCATGAAGATGCGGTCCATGAACGCCAACACCACCGACATCACCACGAGTTGGTTGCCGAGCGTGCGGGTACTTGGCGACCTGCGTGCCGGGGTGATCACCTATCGCAACGTGATCCGCGAACACATGCTCGCCGAGACTCTGGAAGAGAAGCTCACGAACGAGAAGACACTGGCGACCGTGGTGGAAGCCAACACCAAGTTCCGCCAGAAGTACGAGCCGATGATCACCTCGCCGGAGGAACGCGCACTATACAACGAATGGTCTAAGGTTTGGGATGAGTACAAGTCCGGTACTCAGGAAGTGATGGCGCTGTCGCGCAAGGAGGCGGGCAAGGTCCCGCACGACGCCCATGAGCTCAATATCAAAGTCAACAAGATCGGGCTCAAGGCAGACGAGATCCTGAACCGGGACATCGAGCTCAATACCAAGGGCGGTGACCAGGCTGCCAAGGATGCAGCCGACAGCTATTACTTCGCCTTCATGCTAGTCTCGATCATACTCGCCGCCGCGGTCATCGCCGGTTTCGGTCTCAGCTTCTATCTGGTCCGTGACGTCTCCAACGGCATCAACTCAATCACCGAACCGATGCAGGCACTGGGCAAGGGCGACCTGTCCGCCGAAGTGCCGCACCGGGGCGAGAAGACGGAGATCGGCGCCATGGCCGACGTGCTCCAGATCTTCAAGGAGGCGCTGATCGCCAAGAAGGCTGCCGACGAAGCCGCTGCGGCCGACGCCGAAGCCAAGATCGAGCGCGGCCGCCGCGTCGACAACATCACCCGCGAATTCGAAACCATGATCGGCGAGATCGTCCAGACGGTGTCGTCAGCTTCGACCCAGTTGGAGGCTTCCGCCTCGACGCTGACGTCGACCGCCGACCGCTCTCAGCGGCTGGCGACTACCGTGGCCGGGGCCTCGGAGGAAGCCTCGACCAACGTGCAGTCGGTGGCGTCGGCGACCGAGGAGATGGCGTCGTCGGTCGGCGAGATCAGCCGCCAGGTGCAGGAATCGGCCCGCATGGCCGGGGACGCCGTCGGCCAGGCGCGCGCTACCACCGAGCGCGTCAGCGAGCTCTCCAAGGCAGCTGCCCGCATCGGCGACGTCGTCGAGCTCATCAACACCATCGCTGGCCAGACCAACCTGTTGGCGCTGAACGCGACGATCGAGGCGGCGCGCGCCGGTGAGGCCGGCCGCGGCTTCGCCGTGGTGGCTTCCGAGGTGAAGGCGCTCGCCGAGCAGACGGCGAAGGCGACCGGCGAGATCGGCCAGCAGATTTCCGGCATCCAGGCCGCGACCAACGACTCGGTTGGCGCCATCAAGGAGATCTCCTCGACCATCGAGCGTCTGTCGGAAATCTCTTCGGCGATTGCGGCCGCGGTGGAAGAGCAGGGCGCGGCGACCCAGGAGATCGCTCGCAACGTGCAGCAGGCGGCGCAGGGCACCCAGCAGGTCTCCTCCAACATCACCGACGTGCAGCGCGGCGCGACTGAGACCGGCACGGCTTCCTCGCAGGTGCTGTCGGCAGCACAGATGCTGTCGAACGACTCGAACAGGCTGAAGAGCGAGGTCAGCAAGTTCCTGACCAACGTACGCGCAGCCTAGCGCGGCGTAACTCAGACAGAGCGTCTTGAGGAGAGAGCGGCGCCAATTGCGCCGCTCTCGTCGTGCTTAGGTGTGCTGCGCGTGGGCCGAGTCGACTTGTCGCAGTAGAAGCACGGGGCGCTGCTGGCGGCATCTCCGTAGCAGTGCGGAGCACGTGCTAAAGTTTCGATCATGTCTGATCAGTATCGAAGTGGGGTCGTGGTCGGCGCGCGGCTGGGTGAACTCTCGTCCGTGCGCAACCGATGTACCGGCAACTTTTGTAGTCATTGCCTTTGGGGTGGTCATGTCTTGGATCAACAACGTTCGCGTCTCGGTCAAGGTTTCTGCTGTGTTTGTGGCAATCTGTCTGGTTGTCGCTGGCAGCACGGGGGCGATCTACAATTCGCTGAGCGTGATGAACTCGACGGCAAGAATGACGGTCCACACCTACGAAGTCCTCGAGGAGCTCTCCAAAGTCGTCGGCGCCATGGTCAATGCGGAAACCGGCGTGCGCGGCTACCTGGTGTCGGCCGATCCCGCTTTTCTCGGACCCTACGAGAGCGGACAGAAGGAGTTTCAGGCCGCGACAACGAAGGTCGGCAGCCTGACCTCGGACAATGCCGCTCAGCAAAAACGCCTTGAGCGCGTGAAAGCGTTCGCCGGCGACTGGATGGCCAATGTCGCGCAGCGCGAAATCACACTGATGAAGGATCCCGCAACCCAGTCGAAGGCCCGTGAGCTCGAGGCTTCTGGCGCCGGCAAGAAGGCGATGGATGGCCTCCGGGCGGTTGTGCAGGAGATGGATGCAGAAGAGCGGTCGCTCTTGTCGGTGCGGGGTGCCGCTGCCGCGTCTGCCTCGAGCAACGCGACATTGTCCATGTTGATCGGCGGCGTCGTCACCCTGCTGTTGTCGCTCGCCGGCGCCTTCGGCGTTGCCTTTGCGGTCACCCGGCCGATCCAGCGCATCACCACCGAGATGGGGGTCCTTGCGAAGGGCGACACCTCGGTAACGATATCGGCGACTGAGCGCAAGGACGAGATTGGCGAGATGGCCCAGGCGGTTCAGGTGTTCAAGACGAATGCGATCGAGGTCGAGCGGCTCAAGGCGGAGCAGGTCGAAGTCGAGCGACGGAATGCCGAACAACGCAAGCATGACATGATCAGGCTTGCGGATGACTTCGAGAACGCCGTCGGCCAGATCATCGGAACGGTGTCGTCTGCTTCGACCCAGCTGGAATCATCGGCCACGACCCTTACGGGCACCGCCGAGCGCTCCCAGAAGCTGGCGACCACCGTCGCCGGAGCTTCGGAGGAGGCCTCGACCAACGTGCAGTCGGTGGCGTCGGCGACCGAGGAGATGGCCTCATCGGTGGGAGAGATCAGCCGTCAGGTGCAAGAGTCCGCCCGGATGGCCGGCGATGCCGTCGGTCAGGCGCGCGCCACCACCGAGCGCGTCAGCGAGCTCTCCAAGGCAGCTGCCCGCATCGGCGACGTCGTCGAGCTCATCAACACCATCGCTGGCCAGACCAACCTGCTGGCGCTCAACGCGACCATCGAGGCGGCGCGCGCCGGCGAAGCCGGCCGCGGCTTCGCCGTGGTGGCTTCCGAGGTGAAGGCGCTGGCCGAGCAAACCGCGAAGGCGACGGGCGAGATCGGCCAGCAGATTTCCGGCATCCAGGCCGCGACCAACGACTCGGTCGGGGCCATCAAGGAGATCTCCTCGACCATCGAGCGTCTGTCGGAGATCTCTTCGGCGATCGCGGCGGCCGTGGAGGAGCAGGGCGCAGCGACCCAGGAGATCGCTCGCAACGTGCAGCAGGCAGCGCAAGGCACCCAGCAGGTTTCTTCCAACATCACCGACGTGCAGCGCGGTGCGACTGAGACCGGCACGGCCTCCTCGCAGGTGTTGTCGGCGGCGCAGATGCTGTCGAACGACTCGAACAGGCTGAAGAGCGAGGTCGGCAAGTTCCTCAATTCGGTCCGTGCCGCCTGAGGCACGCCGCCGCATGGCTGCGATGTCAATTCGCAGTGCGGTAGCAGGGAAGTGAATGCGGCAAGGCCGCCGGAGATTAGCGTTTCCGACGGCGCTCGGGTAAAGGGAAATGGGGATCGCCGTGGGGGCGGATTCCACATTCTCGTTTGACCTGGAATTGCCTGGCGCATGATTGCTCTGGTCCGTATTGCCCTGAGCCGGCCCTATACTTTCGTCGTGCTCGCGCTTTTGTTGCTGATCATCGGACCGCTGGCGGCGCTGCGGACGCCGACCGACATCTTCCCGGACATTCGCATTCCCGTGATCGGCGTGGTCTGGCAGTACACCGGCCTGCCGCCCGACCAGATGTCCGGCCGCATCACCACGCCGTTCCAGCGTGCGCTGACGACGACGGTCAACGACATCGAGCACATCACCGCCAATTCGTATAACGGCTTCGGCATCATCAAGATCTTCTTTCAGCCGAACGTCGACATCCGCACCGCCAACGCCCAGGTCACCGCGATCTCGCAGACGCTGCTCAAGCAGATGCCGCCGGGCGCGACGCCGCCCTTGATCCTGAACTACTCGGCTTCCACCGTGCCGATCATTCAGGTCGCGCTGTCAGGCGAGGGGCTCACCGAACAAAATCTCGCCGATATCGGCATCAACCAGCTTCGCACGCCCCTGGTCACCGTGCCCGGCGCGGCGATCCCGTATCCCTTCGGCGGCAAGCAGCGTCAGGTCCAGATCGATCTCGATCCGACCGCGCTCCAGGCCCGCGGCCTCTCGGGCCAGGACGTCGCCAATGCGCTGGCCGCCCAGAACCTGATCACGCCGGTCGGCACCCAGAAGATCGGCCAGTTCGAGTACAACATTCAGCTCAACAACTCGCCGCTTCGGATCGACGAGCTCGGCAATCTGCCGATCAAGACCGTCAACGGCGCCATGGTCTATGTGCGCGACGTCGCGACCGTGCGCGATGGCAATCCGCCGCAGACCAACATCGTCCACGTCGACGGCAACCGCTCGGTGTTGATGATGGTGCTGAAGGCCGGCGCGACCTCGACGCTCGACATCATCGCCGGCATCAAGCAGAAGGTGATCGACGTCAAGGATCAGATGCCCGACGCCCTGAAGATCGGCTTTATCGGCGACCAGTCGGTGTTCGTCCGTGGCGCGATCCAGGGCGTCGCCGTCGAAGGCGTGATCGCGGCGCTGCTCACCAGCGTCATGATCCTGCTGTTCCTCGGCAGCTGGCGATCGACGATCATCATCGCGGTCTCGATCCCGCTATCGGTGCTCGGCGCCATCATCATGCTGTCGGCAATCGGCGAGACGCTGAACATCATGACGCTCGGCGGCCTCGCGCTCGCGGTCGGCATCCTTGTCGACGATGCCACGGTGACGATCGAGAACATCAATTACCATCTGGAGCAGGGCAAGCCGGTCGAGCAGTCGATCCTCGACGGCGCCAACCAGATCGTGACGCCGGCCTTCGTGTCGCTGCTCTGCATCTGCATCGTCTTCGTGCCGATGTTCTTCCTCACCGGCGTTGCGCGCTTCCTGTTCGTGCCGATGGCGGAAGCCGTGATGTTCGCGATGATCTGGTCGTTCATCCTGTCGCGCACGCTGGTGCCGACCATGGCGAACTATCTGCTCAAGGCGCATGTCCATCACGAAGGCGGACCCCCGAAATCGCGCAATCCCTTCGTCTGGTTCCAGCGCGGCTTCGAGGCGCGGTTCGAGCGCATCCGCGGCGGCTACCACAACTTCCTTGGCCTCGCACTGGCGCACCGCGCGGTGTTCGTGATCGGCTTCCTCTGCGTCGTCGGCGCGTCCTTCGCGCTGGTGCCGTTCCTCGGGCGCAACTTCTTCCCCGCGGTCGATGCCGGCAACATCCTGATGCATGTCCGCACGCAAGTCGGCACCCGCGTCGAGGAAACCGCCAATCAGCTCGCCGACATCCAGAAGGCCGTCCGCAAGCTGATTCCGGGCGAGATCGAGACCATGACCGACAATATCGGCATGCCGATCTCCGGCATCAACATGACCTACAACAACACCGGCGTGATCGGCCCGCAGGACGGCGACATCCAGATCAAGCTGAAGGAAGGCCACAAGCCGACGGAGGAGCACGTGAAGGTGCTGCGCGAACAGCTGCCGCGCCTGTTCCCGGGCGTCAGCTTCGCGTTCCTCCCCGCAGACATCGTCAGTCAGATCCTGAACTTCGGCGCGCCGGCGCCGATCGACCTCCAAATCCGCGGCGCCAACCTTCCAGCCAATTTCGCCTACGCCAACAACCTGCTGGCGAAGGTCCGCAAGATTCCCGGCGTTGCCGACGCGCGTATCCAGCAATCGCCGAACAACCCGACCTTCAACATCGACGTCGACCGCACCCGTGCGCAATATGTCGGCCTGACCGAGCGCGACGTGACCAACAGCCTCGTGGTCAACCTCGCCGGCTCCTCGCAGGTGGCGCCGACCTACTACCTCAATCCCGACAACGGCGTGTCCTACTCGATCGTGATGCAGACGCCGCAGTATCAGATCGATTCACTCAGCGCGCTGCAGACGCTGCCGATCACCGCGGCCGGCAATTCGCAATCGCCGATCCTCGGCGGCATCGCCGACATCAAGCGCTCGACCTCGAGTGCGGTGGTCTCGCAATACGACATCCAGTCGATGGTGCAGATCTTTGCCACGACCACGGGCCGCGATCTCGGTGCGGTCGCGGCCGATATCCGCCAGCTCATCGCCGATACCGCCAAGGACGTGCCGAAGGGCTCCTCCGTCGTGCTGCTCGGCCAGGTGCAGACCATGAACAGCGCCTTCACCGGCCTGCTGTTCGGCCTGCTCGGTGCCGTCGTGTTGATCTACTTCCTGATCGTCGTGAACTTCCAGTCCTGGTCCGATCCGTTCGTGATCATCACGGCCCTGCCGGCTGCGCTCGCCGGCATCGTCTGGATGCTGTTCATGACCGAGACGACGCTGTCGGTGCCGGCCCTGACCGGCGCTATCATGTGCATGGGCGTTGCCACCGCCAACAGCGTGCTCGTGATCTCCTTCGCCCGCGAGCGCTACGAGGAGCTCGGCGATCCCATCGCGGCGGCGCTCGAAGCCGGCTTCGTCCGGTTCCGTCCGGTGCTGATGACCGCGCTTGCCATGATCATCGGCATGGCGCCGATGGCCCTGGGGCTCGGCGAAGGCGGCGAGCAGAACGCGCCGCTCGGCCGCGCCGTGATCGGCGGCCTGATCTTTGCAACCTTCGCCACACTGATGTTCGTTCCCGTGGTGTTCAGCATGGTACACAGGAAGCAAGGCGCCGAAGGCGCCGCCCCATTGGAGACCGCGCATGTCGCCCACTGAACCCCGCTCCCCGGTGTCGCACCGGAAACTGGGCATCTTCGGCGTGGTGGCGCTGATTGCGGCAGGCCTCGTCGTGGGCACCGGCATCCGCGCCCGCGAGGAGCAGGGCACCAAGCTGAAGGAATGGACCGACGATCAAGCCATTCCCACCGTCGCGGTGACCCAACCCAACGCCAAGGCGCTCCACGCCACCCTCGATCTGCCCGGCCGGCTGGAAGCCTATTACCGCGCTCCGATTTTTGCGCGCGTGTCGGGTTACCTGAAGAGCTGGAACGCCGACATCGGCGCCCGCGTCAAGGCCGGGCAGGTGATTGCCGAGATCGAAGCGCCGGACCTCGACCAGCAGCTCTTGCAAGCCCGCGCCGACCTCGCCAGCCAGCAGGCTAGCGCCCGGCTGTCGGAAGCGACGCTGAACCGGCGCAAGACGCTTGTCGCCTCGAACTTCGTCTCGGCACAGGAGATCGACGAGCGCACGGCGGATCTCTCCAACAAGAATGCCGCGGTCAATTCGGGCAAGGCCAATGTCGAGCGGCTGGAAGCACTGGCCGGCTACAAGAAGATCACCGCGCCGTTCGACGGCGTCGTCACCGCGCGCGACACCGATGTCGGCGCGCTGATCAATGCCGGCGGCGGCTCGGGCCCGGCGATGTTCGTGATCTCCGACATCAGCAAGCTGCGTGTCTACGTCAACGTGCCCCAGAACTACGTGCCCGCGATCAAGATCGGTGCGAAAGCCACCATCACGCTGCCCGAATACCCGAACCGGAATTTCCAGGCGACCGTGGAGGCCTCTTCGCAGGCGGTCGATGTCGCCTCCGGCACCACGCGCATGCAGCTCGGGCTCGACAATTCCTCAGGCGAGCTGATGCCCGGCGGCTACGCCAGCGTGAAGCTGAACCTGCAGCGCGACTCCGCGCCGCTCAGCATCCCCGCCAGCGCGCTGATCTTCAACAGCAGCGGCCTGCGCGTTGCGACCGTCGGACCGGACGACAAGGTGCTGTTCAAGACCGTGACCATCGCCCGCGATCTCGGCCGCGAGATCGAGCTGGCCTCGGGCATCGCAGCGGAAGACCGCGTCATCACGGCACCGCCAGATGGCCTGTCGGACGGCGATGCGGTGCGTGTCGTTGGCGGCAAAGGCAAGCCGGCAACGGCATCGGAGAAGCAGGCGCCACGGAGTTAGGACGGTCTCGTAGGGTGGGCAAAGCGAAGCGTGCCCACCATCTTGCTTTATCGGAAAAGCAAGGTGGGCACGGCGCAGGAGCGCCTTTGCCCACCCTACGAGATCTACGCCACCCGCCACTCCGGCACGCCATCCGCAGCCATCGTGATCTCGCCAAGCGAACCGACCGGCGTTCGATCCATGTCGAGCAGATGCGCCAACGTCGCACTGTCGCCCGCCGGAATCCGCGCCAGCGTGCGCCGGTCATCCTGCGTGCGCAGCATCACCACGCCGTGCTCGACTTCGCCGCCACGACCGTAGAGCACGGTAAAGCTCTCGACCTTGCCCTTGCCGTTTACCTCGGTCACGAACTCCGGCACTGCGCGTTTGTTGCGGTCGGCTTCGCCTTGCACGCTGGTTTCCTGCGCCAGCGCTTCGCGCGGCGGGGTCTTCGACACCACCAGCGCGTGATGCTTGGTGACGAAGCCGCCCTGGCCGTAGAGCAGGCCGAGGCTGGCGCCATCCCGCACACGCCGGACCATCGCGCAGGCGGCATGAGTCATGTAGGTGTTGAGCGGCGCGCCGAAGAAGGTGAGGCCGCCGGTCACGGTCGGCTGCACGTCGGCACCCAAGCCCAATGTCCGCCGCGCCATCTTGGGCACGCAAGGAAAACAGCTGTAGAGCTCGATTGCATCGAACTTCTTGCCGTCGTCCCCAGCGAGATCCATCACCGCGTTCAGCACGGCGTTCTGCGGATGGCTCTCATAGAACTGGTCGCGGAGGAGATAATCGCGCGGCTCCTCCGCCGAGGCACCGCCAAGCGGGTAGACGAGCTTGTCCTCGGCAATGCCGGCCTCGCGTGCCTTGGCGAGGCTGGTGAGCAGCAGCGCGCCGCCCATGTTGACGCTGGGATTGGCGACCATGAGCTTGTTATAGGGCCAAGCGATCAGACGGTTGTCCGCGGTCGGCGTCGTGATCTCTTCAGGGGTGTAGCGCCGCTTCAGCCAGGCGTTTGGATTTTGCGCGGCGGCTTCAGAATAGCGCGACCACAGCGTCCCTGATTCCGCCATCGCCTCGCGCGGCGTCTGGCCCCACTGCGCCGACGAAGCCGCTTCATAGAACGGATAGACGGTGACCGGGCGAAACACGCCGAGCTTCACCGCCAGCGGCTTCTGGAATGCCGCGCCGCGCTTGGGCTCCTCGACATCGTGGGCGAACGGCGTCCATGGCAGCTTGACGCCGGCGCGTTCGGCCTTGGTCGCAGTCGATTGCGCCTCGGCGCCGCAGACCGCGGCCACCACACACTCGCCGCGCGCGATGCGCTTGGCGGCCTCGTGGATGAAGCGGATCGGGCTCTCGCCGCCGACCGGGCCGTAATAGCAATGCGCCGGCGAAACGCCGAGGCGGTGCGCCAACAGCTTCTCCGGATCGCGATAGCGCCAGCTCAGGAAGTTGACGACGTCGAGCGATTCCACCTCGTCGAGCAGCTTTGCGCCGGCATCGGCCTCGGCACGCCGTAGCGCCTGTTCGAGCAGGTCGAGCGGCTCGAGGCCCTCGGTGATCTCCTTGGGGCGGTCGACGATCTCGCCGATGCCGACGATGACGGGGGTGCGTTCTTCGGGGATATTGGTCATTTCTTCTTGCTTCGTTTCATATCCTGGGCACGCCGCCGCCCTTCGAGGGCCGCTGAAGAAGCGGCCACCTCAGGGTGACGGCTACGGGGACGACGTCATCCTGAGGTGCGAGTCCGGCGGCGCATGGCGCCGTCGGACGAGCCTCGAAGAATGGGCTAGGGGCATTCACTCCGCCACCAGCGCATTCATGTGCTCGACGGCTTCGGCAAACTCTTCCTTGAATTCCTGCACCACTGCGCCGGCCGACTTCACGCTGTCGATCAACCCGACGCCCTGGCCGACGAAATAGCTGACGAGGTCGCGCGCCCTGGCGTTGCCACTCGCGGCGGCGCGGTCGATCGAATGGAAGGCGTCGCGGCTGATGATGCTTTGCAGCGGCATCGGCAATGCGCCCGGGCTGTCCGGCGCACGGTCCCAGGCATCGGTCCAGACCGAGCGGAGCTGCCGAGCCGGCTTGCCCGTGCGGCCCTTCGAACGCACGGCGTCGCGCGAGGACGCCGCGATCATCTTCTCGCGAAAGATCTCCGTGGTCTCGGCCTCGACGGTGGCCAGCCACACCGAACCGGTCCAGGCGCCGGCCGCGCCCATCGCCATGCAGGCCGCCATCTGCCGCCCGGTCATGATGCCGCCGGCCGCCAGCACCGGCACGTCGCGGATGGGCTTGATCGCCTTGATCACCTCCGGCACCAGCACCATGGTCGAGACCTCGCCGCAATGGCCGCCGGCCTCGGTGCCCTGCACCACGAGGATGTCGACGCCGGCCGCGACCTGGCGCAGCGCGTGCTCCTTGGCACCGACCAGGGCTGCGACCGGCACGCCGTGCTTCTTTCCCATCTCGATCATAGCCTTGGGCGGCACGCCGAGTGCATTGGCGATCAGGCGGATCGGATGATTGAAGGAGACTTCGAGCAGCTCCAGCGCCGTTTTCCCGTCGAACGGCTGCGGCTGGTCGGCCGCGACCTCCGTCGTCGTGAGCTCGATGTCGTATTTCTTCAGGAGATCACGCGTGTAGCTGCGATGCGCCTGCGGCACCCGCGCTTCCAGGCTCTTCCAGGTGACGTCCTTCTCGCCCGCGGTCGAGATGTTCTCGGGGATCAGCACGTCGATGCCGTAAGGCTTGCCGTCGACGTGATCGTCGATCCACTTCAGCTCGCGTTCGAGCGTATCCGGCGTGTGCACGGTGGCGCCGAGCACGCCGAAGCCGCCGGCGCGGCTGACGGCGGCGACGACATCGCGGCAATGGCTGAAGGCCAGCAGCGGGAACTCGATACCCAGCATGTCGCAGATCGGCGATTTCATGGCTCTCTCCCGGCGGCCTTCGCGTTCTCGTTGCCTTGGTGGGCGAAGCAAAACGACGCTAGCCGATCGTCGCGCACGATGCCATGCCGGATTCGACGGAGCTTCTTGCGTGTAGACGCCGCGCGCGGCGGCAGCCATTCCGTCGCGTAAAATAAGCAGGGCAGGAGGCTTCGATTAGCCTCTTGCGCTTTTGCAGCAGTGAGCGAATGCTGGCTCACAACAACAGGATAACGAGGGAGCGCCAACCGATGTCGTCAGCGCAATCGAGCCCGGCTCGCGCAAGCGAGGCCTACGACGTTGTCGTCGTCGGCGCTGGTTTTGCCGGCATGTACATGCTGCATCGCCTGCGCGGGCTCGGCTTCTCGGCGCGCGTCTATGAGCAGGGCGACGGTGTCGGAGGCACCTGGTACTGGAATCGTTATCCCGGCGCGCGCTGCGACGTCGAGAGCATGCAATATTCCTACTCGTTCTCGGAGGAGCTCCAGCAGGAGTGGGACTGGAGTGAACGCTACGCGCCGCAAGCGGAGATCCTGAAATACGCCAACCACGTCGCCGACCGTTTTGACCTGCGCCGCGACATCCAGTTCGACACGCGCGTTGAGCGCGCCGTATTCGACGAGCGCGCAAAGCGCTGGTCGGTAACGATCTCCGACGGCAGAACGGTTCAAACGCAATTCGTCGTGCTCGCCACCGGTTGCCTCTCGAACGCGCGCAAGCCCGACATCAAGGGTCTCGAGAACTTCAAAGGGCCCATCTATCACACCGGCAACTGGCCACACGAGGACGTCGATTTCACGGGCTTGCGGGTCGGCCTGATCGGCACGGGATCGTCAGGCATCCAGTCGACGCCTGTCATCGCCGAGCAGGCCAAACATCTCACCGTGTTTCAGCGCACGGCGAATTTCTCGATTCCCGCGCGCAACGCCGCTCTGACGGACGAGGAGCGCAGCGCGTTCCGCAAGAAATATCCGGAGATCCGCCGCTTTGCCCGCGAAGTCGCGCGCAACGGCATCTATGCCGAGCAGCCCGATCGCGGTGCGCTCGACGACAGTGACGAGATCAGAAACGGCAAATACGCGGCGCGCTGGGAGCGGGGCGGGCTGACCTTCATGTATGTCTACAACAATCTCGGCCTCGAGCGTTCCGCGAACGACACCGCCGCCGACTTCGTGCGCGGCAAGATCGCCGAGATCGTGAAGGATCCGGAGACCGCAAAGCTGCTCCAGCCGAATAGCCATCCGATCGGTACCAAGCGCATCTGCATCGACACGGATTACTTTGCGACGTTCAATCGTCCGAACGTAACGCTGGTCGATATCAAGACCAACCCGATCGAGGAGATCACCGCAAACGCGGTTCGCGTCGCAGGCAAGGACCATGAAGTCGACGCGCTGGTGATGGCGACGGGCTTCGACGCCATGACCGGATCGGTCGCGAACATCGACATCAGCGGCCGGGCCGGGCAGACGCTGAACCAGAAATGGGCGGAGGGGCCGAAGACCTATCTCGGGCTGATGAGCGCGGGCTTTCCGAACCTCTTCATCATCACCGGCCCGGGCAGCCCCTCGGTGCTGTCGAACATGATCGTGTCGATCGAGCAGCACGTCGACTGGATCGCCGGTTGCCTGACTCACATGCGCAAGCACGGCCTTGTCACGATGGAGGCGGAGAGGGAGGCCGAGGAGAAATGGGTCGCCCATGTCAATGAAGTCGCCCACGGTACGCTCTATCCGCAGGCTAATTCCTGGTACATGGGCGCCAACATCCCCGGCAAGCCGCGCATCTTCATGCCCTATATTGGCGGCGTCGGCGTCTACCGCCGCATCTGCGACGAGGTCGCGGCGAAGGGATATGACGGGTTCGTGATGGGACGGGCGCAGCAGCCGCAGGCTGCGGCGTCCTAGGTGACGCCGTCATTCCGGGGCTCCGCCCTCCGGGTGCCCGGAATGACGGGCGGGAAGGGGGTGCCATGCCGAAACGTTGATTTGCCCAGCCGGGCAATGCGTTTCGCCGCCCTTGCCATCGGGCGTGCGGGGCCTAATTAATGCAGGCGCATCTTTCCGCCGGAGCTCCCATGACCGACACCCCCGCCTACGTGCCGCCCAAAGTCTGGACCTGGAACAAGGAGAATGGCGGGCAATTCGCCAACATTAACCGTCCGATCGCCGGGCCCACTCATGAGAAAGAGCTGCCCGTTGGTAAACATCCGCTCCAGCTTTATTCGTTGGCAACGCCCAACGGAGTGAAGGTCACGGTGATGCTGGAAGAGCTGCTGGCGCTCGGTCACAAAGGCGCCGAATACGACGCCTGGCTGATCAGGATCGGCAACGGCGACCAGTTCGGCAGCGGTTTTGTCGACATCAATCCGAACTCGAAAATCCCAGCGCTCATGGACCGCTCCGGGCCCGAGCCGATCCGCGTGTTCGAGTCCGGCTCGATCCTGTTCTACCTCGCCGAGAAGTTCGGCGCCTTCCTGCCGAAGGACATCAAGACCCGCACCGAAGCCATGTCCTGGCTGTTCTGGCAGATGGGTAGCGCGCCCTATCTCGGTGGCGGCTTCGGTCACTTCTACGCCTATGCGCCGACCAAGATAGAATACGCCATCGATCGCTTCGCGATGGAGACCAAGCGTCAGCTCGACGTGCTGGACCGGCGGCTCGCCGACAACGAATACCTCGCGGGCAAGGAGTACACCATTGCCGACATGGCGGTGTGGCCATGGTACGGAGCGCTCGCCAAGGGGCTGGTCTATGGCGCCGGCGAATTCCTCTCGGTGCAGGACTACAAGAACGTGCAGCGTTGGACCGACCAGATTGCTCAGCGTCCGGCCGTGAAGCGCGGCCGCATGGTCAACCGCGTCTCCGGCGATCCCGCGAGCCAGCTCCACGAGCGCCACGACGCCAGCGATTTCGAGACCAAGACGCAGGACAAGCTCGAGGCGGCGAGGTAGCTCTTCTTCCTCGCCCTGCGTGCAGAGACGTCGAATTCGATTGAAGTCTCGTAGGTGGGCAAAGCGAAGCGTGCCCACCAATCAGCATTATGCGTACAAAAGACGTGGGCACGGCGCTATGCGCCTTGGCCCACCCTACGACCTCTTCACACCCTCTGCCGCCGGAAACACCACGCGGTCATCGGTGCGGCAGTAGCGGTCGGCGAACATGCGGCCGATCGGATGATAGCGGTCCATGTGCACCCGCATCGCCTCGGGATCCCAGAGCTCGTCGCGGATGTGGAAGTGGATGCCTTCGCCCATGATCAGGCGACGATCGTCGTTGACGTCGATCAGCTTCCAGAGCTTGCACTCCATCGCCCAGGGCGTGTCCGCCAGCCGCGGCACCGCGATCCTGGTCGAGGGCGCAAGCTTCAGGCCGAGATAGTCGGGCTCGCCGATATCAGGCGGAAAATCGCCGCTGCTCTCGTGCATCGCTTTCGCGAGCGGCTCGTCGGCGATGTTGACGACGAACTCGCCGGTTCGCTGGATGTTGAGAAACGTGTCCTTGTCCTCACCATCAGGCTTGCGGTTGGCCGCGAACATGCAGAGGGGCGGATCCTCGCAGAATGCGTTGAAGAAGCTGAACGGTGCGGCATTGACCACGCCGGTTGGCCCCAACGTAGTCACCCACGCGATCGGCCGCGGCAGGATGAAGGAGGTCAGCACCTTGTAGCGCTCGCGTGGCGTCAGGTCGCTGGCGGCGTAGTCCATGGACTTTCCTTTCCGTCGAACGCCTTCGTAGGGCGGATTAGCCGAAGGCGTAACCCGCCATCTCGCAAGGAAAGGGCGGATTACGCTTCGCTAATCCGCCCTACGACATCTCGTCGATCACGCCATGCTCAGTTCATGTCGCCCGACCACCATCCAGTGCACCTCGTCCGGACCGTCGGCGAAGCGGAGATGACGGACGTCCTGATACATCTCGGCGAGCGGGGTCCAGTGCGAAATGCCGGTGGCGCCGTGCATCTGGATCGCCTGGTCGATGATCTTGCAGGCCCGCTCGGGCACCATGGCCTTGACCATGGAGACCCAGACGCGGGCCTCCTTGTTGCCGAGCACGTCCATGGCTTTGGCGGCCTTCAGCACCATCAGCCGCATCGCCTCGATCTCGCAGCGCGCCTGCGCGATGATCTGCATGTTGCCGCCGAGATGGGCAATCTTCTTGCCGAAGGCCTCGCGGGTGAGGCCCCGCTGCACCATCAGATCGAGCGCCTTCTCGGCCTTGCCGATGGTGCGCATGCAGTGGTGGATGCGCCCCGGTCCGAGACGAAGCTGTGAGATCTCGAAGCCGCGGCCTTCGCCGAGCAGCATGTTCTCCTTCGGCACGCGGACATTGTTGAAGCGCATGTGCATGTGGCCGCGCGGGGCGTGGTCCTGGCCGAACACGTACATCGGACCGAGCACCTCGACGCCCGGAGTATCGCGCGGCACCAGGATCTGCGACTGCTGCTTGCTCGGCGCCGCATCCGGATTGGTCTTCACCATGACGATGAGGATCTTGCAGCGGGGATCGCCAACACCGGAGATGTAATATTTCTCGCCGTTGATGACCCATTCGTCGCCGACCAGCTTTGCGGTCGTCGAGATGTTCTTGGCGTCGGAGGAGGCGACGTTCGGCTCGGTCATGACATAGGCCGAGCGGATCTCGCCGTTGAGCAGCGGCTTCAGCCACTTCTCCTTCTGCTCCTTGGTGCCGACGCGCTCCAGCACCTCCATATTGCCGGTGTCGGGCGCGGAGCAGTTCATGCTCTCCGAGGCCAGCGGGCTCTTGCCGAGCTCGGAGGCGATATAGGCGTAGTCGAGATTCTTCAGGCCCTGTCCGGTCTCGTCGTCGGGCAGGAAGAAGTTCCAGAGGCCTTCCTTCTTGGCCTTGTTTTTGGCGACCTCGAGCACCTCGAGTTGCTTCGGCGTGAAGCTCCAGCGATCCTCCTTGCCTTCGCCGGCCTTGGCGAACTCGATCGACATCGGCTCGACGGTGTCGCGGATGAACTTCTTGACGTGGTCGTAGAGCGGCCGGACCTGGTCCGACATGCGGAGGTCGTTGAGCTCGTCGCCGGGATTAAGGGTGTAGTTGGTGGTGCGGGGAATGTAGGTGTGTTTTGTCATTGTTCCTCCCGGGATCGCTGAGATTGCTGGGCGCAAGAATAGTCGTAGCGCCGCCAAAGTGCGAGCGCGCATTTTCACGCGCAAGCATGCCATGCGATGGAATTCGCGAGCACGTTTGAAATGTTGTTTGAATGGAGCGGGGCAGAGAGGCATCAGCCGCGCCTCATTCTCCGCTGTCATCGCCCGGCGAAGACCGGGCGATCCAGTATTCCAGAGACAGCGAGGATCGAATCGAGAAGCCGCGGCGTACTGGATTCCCCGCTTTCGCGGGGAATGACAGCTGTGGGTGCGTCTACGTCAGCTCGCCAGCCGATGCATAGCGCAAATCTTGTTGCCGTCGAGATCGCGCAAATAGGCCAGATACAGCTTGCCGCCGGGGGCCTGGCGGACGCCGGGCGGATCCTCGATTGGTTTTGCGCCGGCCGCGATGCCGGCCGCGTGCCAGGCGTCGACCTGCTCCGGCGAGTTGCAGGCAAAGCCGATCGTGGCACCATTCGCGCAGGTGGCCGGCTCGCCGTTGATCGGCTTCGACACCGAGAACACGCCGGTCTTGGTCATGTAGAAAATGCGATGCCCATCGACCATCGCCGGTCGCACCTCGAGCGTGCCGAGCAGCTTGTCGTAGAACCCTTTGGCCTTGTCGAGGTCGTTGGTGCCGATCATGACGTGTGAGAACATTTGCCCATTCCCTCAGAGTTTGTCGCCCGGATGGAGCGTCGCGCAATCCAGGTCTGTTTGCTCTTGGCCGTCCCGGATCGCGCTGCGCTCCATCCGGGTCTACTGGAAAGATCAGAATGCCGTATAGCCGCCGTCGATCACGAACGTATCGGCCGTATGATACGACGACGCCTTGCTCATCAGATAGACGGCAATGCCGCCGAAATCGGAGGCTTCGCCGAAGCGCCGCACCGGGATGCGCGGCATCACGTTGGCGACGAACTTGTCGTTGGCCATGATGCCTGCGGTCATGTCGCTCTTGATCCAGCCGGGCAGGATCGCGTTCGCGGTGACGCCGTGGCGCGCCAGCTCGACGCCGAGCGCGCGCACCAGCGCGTTGATGGCGGCCTTGGTTGCGGCATAATGCTCGTTGCGCGCGGTGCCGAAGATCGAGGCGAGGCTCGAGGTCGCAACCAGCCGGCCGAAGGGATCGCCGGCATTGGCGCGCTCGGTCATGTGCTTCGCGGCCGCCTGGAACGCGTGGAAAACACCGTCGAGATTGGTGGCGAACATCGTGCGCCATTCCTCCTCGGTGCGCTCGATGAAGGACCGCCTTCCACCGCCGCCGATGCCGGCGTTGGCGAAGCAGCCGTCGACCCGGCCGAAGGAATCGAGCGTCGCCTTCATGGCGGCATTGACCGAGGCTGGATCGGTGACGTCGCAGATGCGGGTCTCGACCTTGCCGGCAAGGCCGGCCAGGCTTGCGGCAGCAGCCTTGTTCTTGTCCGCATTGCGGCCCCAGATCGAGACGTTGCAGCCCTGGGCGGCAAGCGCTTGCGCGATGCCGAGCCCGATGCCGCCATTGCCGCCGGTGATCACGGCGGCGCGGCCGGAAAGGTCGAAAAGGTTCATGGCGCGTTTCCCGTTCTTGGCAAGTTTCTTGGTCAGTTCTTGGCAAGTTTCTTGGCAAGTGATCCTGGCATGCGGCGCATCAGCCGCTGCGCGCAAGATTGCTTGCTATGCTCTGATCACCATGGACAAGACCGCGCCAAAAATCAAATATGCGCCCCGGCAAAACAAATTCCGGTCTGCGAAACTGTCGCAGGCCGGCAACTGACGAGGAAACCATGCAGTTCAAACACGTCACGCTCGATCTCGATGGTTCGGTCGCGATCCTCAGGCTCGACCATCAGGAGGTGATGAACGCGGTCTCCGTGGACATGCTGGGGGGCCTCGCCGAAGCACTCGATGCGATCGAGGAGAAGAAGGACGAGGTGCGCTGCGTCGTCTTGACCGGCGCGGGGCGGGCGTTCTGCACCGGCGCCAATCTTCAGGGCCGCAACAACCAGTCGAAGAAGACCAAGGCCGGCCTAACGTTGGAGACCGGCTTCCATCCCTTCCTGCGCCGCATCCGCAATCTGCATTGCCCGATCGTGACCGCGGTCAACGGCCCGGCGGCCGGTGCCGGCATGAGCTTCGCGCTGCTCGGCGACATGATCTTATGCGCGCGATCCTCCTACTTTCTTCAAGCGTTCCGCCGCATCGGCCTCGTGCCGGATTGCGGCTCTACCTGGCTCCTGCCGCGCCTCGTCGGCCGGGCCCGCTCGATCGAATTGTCGCTGATGGGCGAGCGGCTGCCGGCCGAGAAGGCGCTGGAATGGGGCCTCGTCAACCGCGTCTATGATGACGGCGTGCTGATGGAGGAGGCGATGAAGCTCGCGCGCGAGCTCGCCAGCGGCCCCACGGTCGCTCTGTCGCTGATCCGCAAGCTCTATTGGGACAGTCCGGAAAACTCCTTCGAGGATCAGCTCAATCTCGAATTCCAGTGCCAGCTTCGCGCCGGCGACACCCAGGATTTTCGCGAGGGCGTCGGCGCCTTCCTGGAGAAGCGGCCCGCGCAGTTCAAAGGCAAATGATCGAGGCGGAGCTCTCGCGCAGCGTCGCGCGCTGGTATCCGGGCGCGACCGGCGTCACAGGTGCCGCAAAACTGTCCGGCGGCGCCAGCCAGGAAACCTGGCGCTTCGACATCGTGCATCCCGATGGGCCGATCGGCGCGATCCTGCGCCGCTCGCCGAAGGGCTACGGTGCTGCGCCGACGCGCGCGGCGGGTCTTGCCGCCGAAGCGCAGCTGATGCAGCTCGCGTTTGAGGCCGGCCTGCCGTCGCCGCGCGTCATGCATGTGCTGACGCGGGAGGACGACCTCGGCACCGGCTTCATCATGCAGCGGGTCGAGGGCGAGACCATCGCGCGCAAGATCTTGCGCGATGAGGAATACGCAAAGGCGCGGCCAATGCTCGCGCGCCAGATCGGCGGCGTGCTCGCCGGGTTGCACCGGTTGCCGCAGGATCAATTGCCCGAGCTGCGCAAGAGGGGCGCGACGCAGGAGATCGCCGAGTTCGAGCGCGACTATCGCAGCCTGAACTGGCCCAAGCCCGTGTTCGAGCTGGCGCTGCGCTGGCTGCGCGATCAAGATCCGGGCCCTTCGGCCGAGACGACGCTGGTGCACGGTGATTTCCGCAACGGCAATCTCATCATCGGTGCCGACGGCGTCCGCGCCGTGCTCGACTGGGAGCTCGCCCATCTCGGCGATCCCATGGAGGACCTCGGCTGGGTCTGCGTCAATTCCTGGCGCTTCGGCGAGATCGACAAGCCGGTCGGCGGTTTTGGCACGCGCGAGGATTTGTTCGCGGGCTATGAGGCGGCAGGCCGCAAGGTCGACCCTGCGCGCGTG
This sequence comes from Bradyrhizobium sp. CCGE-LA001, assembly GCF_000296215.2. Lineage (NCBI taxonomy): Bacteria > Pseudomonadati > Pseudomonadota > Alphaproteobacteria > Hyphomicrobiales > Nitrobacteraceae > Bradyrhizobium > Bradyrhizobium sp. CCGE-LA001. The sequence continues at coordinate 2,834,842 of NZ_CP013949.1, forward strand.
AAATTCTGGGAAGTGATGGGCACGCTGCGTTGGGGCATCATGTGCGGCGGCATGATGCAGCGGTTTCGCGAGGGGCCGGACCATTCCATGGAGCGCGCCATGATCGGCCGCCGCGCCTCCGAGACCGAGATCGATCTGTTGCGGCTGCTCGCGCCGCGCGGGAGCTGACCATGCAGGACGAACCGACCCCGATCGAGCTGACCAAGGCGGTCGCCGATTTCCTCCGCAGCGACATCACGCCGCTGATCTCCGGCCACCAGGCCTTCAAGCTGCGCGTCGCCATCAACATCCTCGATCTCGTGACGCGGCAATTGACGCAGGAGCAGGGGAGCGATGCAAGGGAGGTGGAGCGCCTGCGCGTGCTGCTCGGCACGGACGGCTCGGTGACAGAGCTCAACCGCGTGCTCGCCGATCGCATCGCCAAAGGAGAGGTGGATCTCGCAACGCCCGGCCTCGCCGAGCATCTGTGGGCGACCACGATGGACAAGCTGGCCGTCGATCAGCCGAATTATGCTTCGTACAAGCGGGAGCTGGGGCGAGGCGGGTAGGTCCGCGCTATACTCTCCGCTGTCATCGCCCGGCTTGACCGGGCGATCCAGTATCCCAGAGACGGCAGTGAGATATTGAGACGCCGCGGCGTACTGGATGCCCCGGTCAAGCCGGGGCATTGACACCGGTGATGTTGGGAGGTCTCGCGCAGCGACAGAGAGACCTTTTACTTCCCCACCCATTTCGGCGGCCGCTTCTCCGAGAACGCCTTCGGCCCCTCGATGTAATCCTGCGAAGCCACCATCGCCTTCACCGCCGGATAGTCGCGCTGCTCCTCGATCGCCTGCTCCAGCGACACGCCGAGCCCCTTCTGGATCGCCTGTTTCGAGGCCCGGATCGACATCGGCGAGTTCTTGGTGATCATCTCCGCCCAGCGCAGTGCGGCGCTGAGCGCCTCGCCCTGTGGCACCACCTCATTGACGAAGCCGAGCTCCTGGCCTTCCTTGGCGCTGACGTGACGCGCGGTCAGGATCATGCCCATCGCGCGCTTCAGCCCGATCTGGCGCGGTAGCCGATGCAGGCCGCCGGCCAGCGCGGCGAGGCCGACGCGCGGTTCGGGCAGGGCGAAGGTCGCGTTCTCCGAGGCGATGATGAGGTCGCAGGCCAGCGCGATCTCGAAGCCGCCGCCCATCGCGACGCCGTTCACGGCGGCGATGATCGGCTTGTCGCAGTCGAACCGCGAGGTGAGGCCGGCAAAGCCGCCCTTGTCCCAGCCGCGCTTGCCGCCCGCCGCCTGCCATTTCAGATCGTTACCGGCGCAGAATGCCTTGTCGCCGCTGCCTGTGACGATCGCGATCCACTGCTCGGGATCTCCGGAGAAATCGTCGAACACCTTATTGAGCTCGAAATGCGCGTCCGTGTGCAGCGCGTTGTAGACCTCGGGCCGCGACAGCGTGACGATCGTGATCGGCCCCTTGCGTTCCACTTTTGAGAATTTCAGCTCCATCGCGCGCTCCCGCATTTTCTCGTGAAGGAATATTGGCGGCATAGTAGCGCGCGGGTGCGCTTCAACACCATCGAATTGCGCGGGTGCGCTTTGCGCGTCTTACACGCCTCGCATTGCTTGACTTGCGCGACCTCTTCTCCGCTTAATCAAGCGAAGCAAAACGCGCCTAGCGCCTTAACGCAAAACGATAAATCATTCCGGGAGAGAACCTTGGATTTCTCACTGCCTGCCGATCTCGTCGCCTATCTCGGAGAGCTCGACCGTTTCATCGAACGCGAGATCAAGCCGCTGGAACAGGCCGACGACAACATCCGTTTCTTCGATCATCGCCGCGAATGGGCGCGTACCGATTTCGAGAATGGCGGCCTGCCGCGGCACGAATGGGAGGCCTTGCTGCGCAAGGCCAAGGATCTGGCGGACGCCGCCGGTCACCTTCGCTTCCCGGTGCCGAGGCAATATGGCGGCAAGGACGGCTCCAACCTGTGGATGGCGGTGATCCGCGAGCATTTTGCCGCCAAGGGTCTCGGCCTGCATAACGACCTCCAGAACGAGCACTCCATCGTCGGCAATTTCCCCGTCGTCACCATGCTCGACCGCTACGGCCGCGACGACCAGAAGGCGATGATCGACGGCTCGATCAAGGGCAAGTACCGCATCACCTTCGGCCTGACCGAGCCGCATCACGGATCGGACGCGACCCACATGGAAACGCGCGCTGTGCCCGCGACCCGCGACAACGTCAAGGGCTGGATCATCAACGGCGAGAAGATGTGGACGACCGGCATGCACGTCGCCACGCATTGCGCGCTGTTCGCGCGCACTGCCGGCAATGACGGCGATGCCCGCGGGATCACCTGCTTCCTGGTCCCGGCCAAGAGCCACGGCGTCAAGGTCGAAGAGTACATGTGGACCTTCAACATGCCGACCGATCATCCCCGCGTCAGCTTCACCGACGTGTTCGTGCCGGAGGATGCGCTGTTCGGCGAGGTCGGCCGCGGTCTGTCGCTGGCGCAGTGCTTCGTGCACCAGAACCGCATCCGCCAGGCCGCGAGCTCGCTCGGCGCCGCGGTCTACTGCATCAATGAGAGCGTGAAATACGCGCGCGAACGAAAGCCGTTCGGCAGGGCTCTCGCCGAGAACCAGGCGATCCAGTTCCCGCTGGTGGAGCTGGCGACACAGGCCGAGATGCTGCGCCTTCTAATCCGCAAGACCGCCTGGGAGATGGACCAGCTCAATGAGGAGCAGATCGAACGCACGCTCTCCGACCGCGTCTCGATGTGCAACTACTGGGCAAACCGGCTCTGCTGCGAATCCGCCGACCGCGCCATGCAGGTCCACGGCGGCATGGGCTATTCACGCCACAAGCCGTTCGAGCACATCTATAGACATCACCGCCGCTACCGCATCACCGAGGGCAGCGAGGAGATCCAGATGCGCAAGGTGGCGGGGTTCTTGTTCGGGTACATGGGGCCGGGGAAGCATTGAGGCATGCGCCGGCTTCGTAGGGTGGGTTAGCGAAGCGAAGCGTAACTCACCAACTTCTATTCGAGTGAAAAGTGAAGTGGTGGGTTACGCCTGCGGCTAACCCACCCTACGGCACCGCCTTCTAATTCACCCGTCGATCCTTCCCCGCCCAATACGGCTCGCGCAACTGCCTTCGCAGAATCTTGCCGCTCGGATTCCGCGGCAATTGCGGCAAGAACTCCACGCTCTTCGGCGTCTTGTAGCCGGCGATGCGCTCGCGCGTGAAGTTGATGATGTCGGTGGCGCTCGCCTCTTTGCCCGGCTTCATGACCACGACGGCCTTCACCGCTTCGCCCCATTTGTCGTCGGGCACGCCGATCACGGCGGCTTCCGCGACATCGGGATGGTCGCACAGCGCGCTCTCGACCTCGGCCGGATAGATGTTCTCGCCCCCGGAGATGATCATGTCCTTGATGCGGTCATGGATGTAGAGATAGCCGTCCTCGTCCATGTAGCCGGCGTCACCGGTGCGCAGCCAGCCGTCGCTGCGCAGCGTCGCGGTAGTCGCCTCCGGCAGGTTCCAGTAGCCCGCCATGTTGGAGCCCGACCGCGTCGCAATCTCGCCAACCTGCCGCGGCGGCAGCGGCTTGCCGTCGACGTCGAGGATCGCGATCTCGACGCCCGGCAGCGCCTTGCCGGCCGACCGCATCCGCTCCAGCCCCTCGACATGGTCCTCCGGCGGCAGCGCGACGATCGTTCCGGTCGTCTCAGTCATGCCGTACATCTGCACGAAGCCGCATTTGAAGACCTCGATGCATTCCTTCAGCAGGGCCGCCGGTATCGGCGAGGCGCCGTAGAGCATGTATTTGAGCCTCGAGAAATCCACCGATCTCGCGCGTGGCTGCCGCACCACGAACTGCATCGCGGCCGGCACCATGAAGAGCTTGGTGATGCCCGACTGCTCGAAGAAGTCCAGCACCTTGGTTGGGTCGAATTCGCGCGCGATGACGCCGCGGGCGCCGTGATAGAGCCCCATCACGCCCCAGCCGGAGCCGCCGATATGGAAGACCGGCATCGCCACCAGCGAGACGTCGTCGGTCGACCACCTGTTCCACTCCGGCTTGTCCTCGGCATTGCCCGTCTGCACCAGATTGAGGAAGTTCGCGTGGCTCAGCATCGCGCCCTTCGGCTTGCCCGTCGTGCCTGACGTATAGAGCTGGATCGCGATATCCCTGGTGTCGATCGGCACCTTCGGATCATCACCGCTCTGCGCATCGCGCCAAGCCGCAAAATCCTGCCATTCCGGCGCGCCGCCCTCGGTGGTGATGACGGTGCGTACGCCGGGTAGCTTGTCCTTGATCTGGCGGACGAGAGCAATGAACTCCGGCCCGACGAACAGCACCGGCGCCTTGCAATCCTCGACGATGAAGGCGACCTCCGGCCCTGCGAGCCGCCAGTTCACCGGCGCCATCACCACGCCGGCCTTCATCGCGCCCATCAACAGCTCGAAATAGAGATCGCTGTTCTTGCCGAGATAGGCGATGCGGTCGCCCTTCTTCACGCCCATCGCGATCAAGGCGTTGGCGACCTTGTTGGTCTTGACGTCGAATTCGGCAAAGCTGGTGAGGCGGCCCTCGAACTCGTAGGCCACGGCATCGCCGCGGCTCTTCGCGCGCTCGCGCACCATGTCGGCGAGATTCGCCAGTGGCTGTGTGGACATGTCTCTCCCATCGCGTCTTGTTTTTATGGCCGGGAGTGTGGCGTCATCCGCGGGTGAAGACAAGGTGGGGGGTTACGCTGTCGTCCCGGACAAGCGTAGCCTCGTGTCCCGGACGCGCTGCAGCGCTCCCCGGCGATGCGTAGCATCGTCCGGTGCGCTGCCGCGCAGAGCCGGGACCCACGCTGCATTGTGCGTAAGGAGAGATGGGCCCCGGCTCAGCAGCGCACCAGCCGAAGGCGGCGTGCTGCGCTGCTCCCGGGCACGAGGGAGCGATCACCCCCGCTTCGCGCGGTCCTTCTCGTTCTGCGCCATGATGCTCTCGCGCGCGGTTTTCCAGTCGTCGTCGCTCCAGTCGCGGAGCTGGTAGAAATTGCCGCCCATCGCCAGCGCCTGCGCGCCGTCCATGGCGATGGTCTCGCCGTTGATCCAGTCGCAGCCGCCGGAAATCAGGAACACGGCGACGTTCTGCAGTTCCTCCATGGTGCCGACGCGGCCCATCGGGTTCATCGCCTTGGTGCGCGCGCCGGCCTCGTCGCCCGGCTTGATGCGCTTGCTCATGCCTTCGGTCGGGATTTCGCCCGGGGCGATGGTGTTGAGGCGGATGCCGTGCCGGCCCCATTCGGTCGCGAGCGACATCGTCATGGCATGGATCGCCGACTTGCTCATCGCCGACGGCACCACGTAAGGCGAGCCGTTGCGCACCCAGGTCGTGGTGATCGAGACGACGTTGCCGGGCTGCTTCAAGGCGATCCAGCGCTTGCCGACCGCGTGGGTCACGTAGAACGTGCCGTGCATGACGATGTTGGCGACCGCATCGAAGCCGCGCGGCGAGAGCTCCTCGGTGCGGGAGATGAAATTGCCAGCCGCATTGTTGATGAGATCGGTGAGGGGACCTTCGCGGAAGATGGTCTCGATCATCTCTTCGACCGCGAGCGCGTTGCGGATGTCGACGCCATGGCTGGTGACCCGGCCGCCATACTCGGCCATCAATTCGGTCGCGGTCTCGTCGCAGACGATCTTGCGCCGGCCGCAGATATGCACCTCGGCGCCGAGCTGGAGGAAGCGCGCCGCCATCGACTTGCCGAGCCCAGTGCCGCCGCCGGTCACGAGAATGCGCCGTCCGGCCAGAAGATTTTCCTTGAACATGGCTGTTTCTCCCGTACGGATTGTCAGTTAATTGGTCGATTGACTAAATCCGGCCGCCGGCGTCCTGTAAAGCGGCACTGAACAAGAACAGGGGAGAATTCATCCATGGAAGATCGCGTCTCGATCTCGATCTCGGAAGGCGTCGCCGATGTGCGGCTGGTGCGCGCGGGCAAGATGAATGCGCTGGATCAGGCTATGTTCGAGGCGCTTGTCGCGGCAACCGAGCGGCTTTCCAAGGACAAGAGCGTGCGTGCCGTGGTCCTCTCCGGCGAGGGCCGCGCCTTCTGCGCCGGTCTCGACATGGGGCGTTTTGCCGCCATGAAGGAGAAGGGCGGCAACGGAATTCCGGGTGGCGAAAATCGCGACCTCACCAAGCGCACCCATGGCCAGGCGAACTTTCCGCAACAGGCGGTGTGGGGCTGGCGCCAGCTTCCGGTTCCGGTGATCGCGGCCGTGCACGGCGTCGCCTTCGGCGGCGGCTTCCAGCTTTCGCTCGGCGCCGACATGCGTTTCCTTTCAGCCGATGCGCGCATGTCGATCATGGAGATCAAATGGGGCCTTGTCCCCGACATGGCGGGCACGCCGATCCTGGCCTCGCTCGTGCGCGACGACATCCTGCGCGATCTCACCTATACCGGGCGCATCTTCTCCGCACAGGAGGCGATGGCTTACGGCCTCGCCACGCGCATCTGCGACGATCCGCGCGCGAGCGCTCTCGAAGTCGCACGCGAGATCGCCGGCAAGAGCCCCGACGCGATCCGCGCCGCAAAGCGGATGCTCAGCAATCTCTCTGTCGATCCGGGTCCGGCACTGCTCGCCGAATCCGTCGAGCAGCAGAAGCTGATTGGCAGTACGAACCAGACCGAGGCGGTGAGGGCGAACCTAGAGAAGCGCGCGCCAAAATTTGCGGATTGATTATGTCTCCGTCATGGCCGGGCTTGTCCCGGCCATCCACGTTCTTGATGCAAGCGACAAAGCAAGGACGTGGATCACCGGGACAAGCCCGGTGATGACGACCAACTGCCACCGTCGCTGGCAACAAAGAAAAACAACAATGAGCGAAACGTCCAACTTCCTCGGCATCGTCTCTGGCGAACGCCGCCGTTCCCATGCCGAAGTCGCAGCCCGCGCCGACCGCATCGCCTCCGGCCTTGCCAAAATCGGCGTCAAACCCGGCGATTGCGTCTGCATGCTGATGCGCAACGACATCGCCTTCCTGGAAGCCGCCTACGCCGCGATGCGGCTTGGGGCCTATGGCGTGCCGATCAACTGGCACTTCAAGCCTGAGGAGATCAACTACATCCTCGGCGATACCGGCACGTCCGTGCTGATCGGACATGCCGACATGCTGCATGCCCTGCGCGACGCGATTCCGAACGGCGTCACCGTGCTCAGCGTGCATACGCCGCCGGAGATCGTCTCCAACTACAAGATCGATCCCGATCATCTGACGACACCGGACTTCGCGATCGATTTCGCATCCTGGCTCGCGCAGCACCGGCCCTATGACGGCCCGGTCGTGCCGCAGCCGATGAACATGATCTACACGTCGGGCACGACAGGCCATCCCAAGGGCGTCCGCCGCAATGCGCCGACGCCGGAGCAGCAGGCGGCCGGCGAGCGCATGCGCGCGATGATCTACGGGCTCAAGCCCGGCGCCCGCGCGCTGCTGCCGGGGCCGCTCTATCATTCCGCGCCGAATTCGTTCGGCATCCGCGCCGGCAAGCTCGGCGGCGTGTTGGTGCTGATGCCGCGCTTCGAGCCCGAGGAGTTTCTGCAAGCGATCGAGCGGTATGGGATCGACACCATCTTCATGGTGCCGACCATGTTCATCCGCCTGATGAAGCTGCCGGAGGCGATTCGCAAGAAATACGACGTCTCCTCGCTGCGCCACATCATTCATGCCGCGGCACCGTGCCCGGCCGATGTCAAGCGCGCCATGATCGAATGGTGGGGGCCGGTGATCTATGAATTCTACGGCTCGACCGAATCCAGCGCCGTCACCTTCGCAACATCGGAGGATGCGCTGAAGAAGCCCGGCACCGTCGGCAGGATTTCGCCCGGCGCCGAACTGCGCTTCCTCGGCGAGGACGGAAGCGTGCTCGGCGTCGGCGAGGTCGGCGAGATCTACTCCCGCATGGCGGAGCTTGCCGATTTCACCTACCACAACAAGCCGGAGAAGCGGGCCGAGATCGACCGCGACGGCTTCATCACCTCCGGCGATGTCGGCTATATCGACGAAGACGGCTATGTCTTCATCTGCGACCGCAAGCGCGACATGGTGATCTCGGGCGGCGTCAACATCTATCCGGCGGAGATCGAGTCGGTACTGCACGCCGTGCCCGGCGTGCACGATTGCGCGGTGTTCGGCATCCCCGATGCCGAATTCGGCGAGGCGCTGATGGCGGTGGTGGAGCCGCAAGCCGGCGTCACGCTCGATGCCACCGATGTCCGCGCTGCGCTGAAGGCGCATCTCGCCGACTACAAGGTGCCGAAGCACATCGAGATCCGCAGCGGCTTGCCGCGCGAAGATTCCGGCAAGATCTTCAAGCGCCGCCTGCGCGATCCCTATTGGGAGCAGGCGGGACGAAAGATCTGACAACTCGACGACGACCCGTAGGGTGGGCAAAGCGGAGCGTGCCCACCAAACCCGCTTACGGAGACAGATCGTGGGCACGGCGCAAACGCGCCTTTGCCCACCCTACGAGATAAAGAATGAGGAAACATTCGTTATGACCGACGCCGCGAACGAAGTCCTCTACACGGTCGGCGACCATATCGCGACCATCACGCTGAACGCGCCGGAGCGCATGAACACCATTTCCGGCCCGATGCTGAATGATCTGGCGCGCCTTTTGACCGAGGCCAACGAGGACAGGAACGTCCGCGTCGTGATCCTCACCGGCAAGGGCAGGGCGTTCTGCGCTGGGCTTGACCTGCGCAAGGAGCGCGACGGCAACGGCCTCAGCGCCGCATCCTCGCCGACGACGATCAACCTCCGCAATACGCCGCCGACGGTGCTCCAGGCGATGGACAAGCCGACCATCTGCGCCGTCAACGGCGGCGCGGCCGGCTATGGCATGGACACTGCGCTCGGCTGCGACATCCGCATCATGGCGGAGTCTTCGAAGCTCGCTGCCGCCTTCGTCAAACGTGGTGTGGTGCCGGAATCCGGCGGCACCTGGCTGTTGCCGCGCATGCTCGGCTGGGCCAAGGCCTCCGAACTGATCTTCACCGGCCGAACGCTGAGCGCGCGCGAGTGCCTGGAATGGGGCCTCGCCAACGAGGTCGTGCCGGACGCCGAGCTGATGAACCGCGCAACTGCCGTCGCCCGCGAGATCGCCGCCAACGCGCCGCTCGCGGTCCAGGCCTCCAAGCGCATGATGCGAATGGGCCTGAACGAGAACTTCTCAGATCACGTCCACCACGTCTATCTGCAGCTTCTGCCGCTGTTCAAGACTGAGGACATGGCCGAAGGCATGAAGGCCTTCATGGAGAAGCGCGAACCGAAGTTTCAGGGGCGGTAGCCGGTTGCGCCTGTCCGACCGTCGTAGCAGAGACAGATTTCGTGCCTATATAGGCGGGATCATCGACTTCTGGATCATGCCATGGCTCCCGTTTCCATCCTGCTTAATCTGCTCTGGATCCTCATCGGCGGCGCCTGGATGGCGCTCGGCTGGCTGATCGCTGCGATCATCATGGCCATCACCATCATCGGCCTGCCCTGGGCGCGGGCGGCGTTCAACATCGCCGTCTACACGCTGTTGCCGTTCGGCTCGCGCGCGGTCAGCCGCTATGAGGTCACCGGGATGAGTGATATCGGCACGGGCCCGCTCGGTGTGATCGGCAACATCATCTGGTTCGTGCTGGCCGGCTGGTGGCTGGCACTCGGCCACCTCCTGACTGCGCTGGCCCTCGCGATCACGATCATCGGCATCCCCTTTGCCTGGGCGCACCTGAAGCTCGCGGGCATCGCGCTCTGGCCCATCGGCAAGGTGATCGTGCCGGCTTAGGCTCCGCAACGATCAAATCTCTTTCCACCAATGCCATGTCCCCGCCATGGCCAGCAGGCCAAGCGCCCCGGTCAGCGCTGTCGCGTTGTGGGATCCGATGTGGTCGGCGAGCCAGCCCAGCCAGAGGAAGCCGAGCGGACCGATGCCGATGCAGACGGTGAGGACCCCGAGGATGCGCGAGCGCATTTCCGGCGGCGAAGCAAGATAGACCAGCGTGGCCTGCATCGTTCCAAAGCCGGCGCCGCCCAATCCTGTCAGGATCAGCGCTGCACCAGCCAGCGCCGGGCTCTGTGCCAGTGCGAAAATCACCACTGTGAGCATGTAGCAGAGCACGCCACCGACAAAGGCCCGGCCGTACCATTTCGGGGTGAGCCACAGCGCCAGCACCAGAGCGCCTGCGAAAGCGCCGATCCCGTCCATGGTCGCCAGCAGGCCGACGCCCTCCGGGCCCAAATGCAGGCGGTCGCGCCCGATCACCGGAATCATGCTGGTGAACGGCCAGGCAAAGACGTTGTAGATCACGGTCACGATCAGCACGCCGCGAATTCGTTTGTCGCTGCGCGCAAAGACGAGGCCCTCGGCGATGCGCGCCAGCACCGGCCGCGTCTCAGCGGCGTGCGCGGCTCGTGCGCGGATCGTCAGGACGATCGCCAGCGCGGCGCAGTACATCAGCGTGCTCAGGAACAGGACGCCCTGGAGCCCCGCTCCGGCGAGCAGGATTCCGCCGACCACCGGACCGATCATGCGACTGGCATTGTTGGCGCCGACGTCGAGCGACATGGCGAGGCTCATCTTCTCGCGGCCGACGGCGTCGCCGATCATCACGCGTCGCACCGGGTTGTCCGTGCACCAGCCGCAGCCGTTGATGAAGCTGGCGAGTGCGAGGTGCCAGATCTCGAGCCACCCGGCCGCGTTCAGCATTGCGAGGACGGCGGAGATGCCGGCCATCAGCAGCACGACGACGAACAGCATCCGGCGGCGGTCCACGCGCTCCGCGAGCGCGCCGAGAAACACGCCGAACAGCCCCATCGGAAGCACACGGAGCATGGTCATCATGGCGACGAGAAACGCCGAGTCGGTGCGCTGGTAGACGACGACCCCGACCGCGACGGTTTCCACCCAGCGTACGGTGGCGATGATCAGCCCAACCCACCACAATCGCCAGAAGTCCGGTGCATCGATCATCCGCCGGAACGGCGATTTGCTCACTGCCTTGCTTCTCCCGGGCACTCCTTGGCCCGTTGCTTCCACTATCGGAAGCTCGCCGGACGAAACAAGTCTTTTTCGATGAGCGGTCGAACCTGGAACCCAACGATTTCGCCTGTGGCATCTTCGAGAGGCCCGTCCTTCGCAGACCCCAAGATGAGGACTGATGGCGCGGCATTCGCTTCGACAGCATCGCGGGTTGCTCGATGGCGAAACACACAACATGAAAGTCAAGAGCAATAGAGCAAAAATTCTGTTTGACCGAATTTGACGTTTCGGCTAAACCGCATTCCATCCCGGCCCGTCGAAGGGGCGTTTCGCGATCGTCACGACACGCAGGCCGGGATGCGATGGACGCGGCAGCGCCGGCGCGGAATGGGATGGCAGGGCGGGCGATGCCCGTGAGCCATCACGATCCGCGGCACGACACGGCGCGGTCACAGCGTTTCTTTTCGGCATTGGGGGCGAGCACGCGCGAGCTTCCGACGGTCCGGGCAGAAGCGTCCGCGGACGGCAAAAGCGTGTGGTCCTGACGCCCGGGGTCTGTGCGTCAAGGCTTGCGGTGATGTGGCGGCCGACCGGCGCGCGCATCGGTCATCCGCAAGGCGACGGGGGCAATAGTGCATCGCTCCCCGGGGAGAGCGCGCCATAAGCCGTAAAACCATTGCGCAGGGAAGGCCGGGCGTCCGGCAACACCTGTGGTCAACCCCGCGTGCGTTCTTGTCGCGTGCGGACCTTCGGGTGCCAGCCGGCGCCCGGCCTTCCCTGCGCCCTTTCTTCTCGATGAGGGCGAAACGGACGTAAAGCTCGGGCGAAACGCGCCGCGAGATCGCGAAGGTGTGTGTTTGGGATGAGATTGCAGCTCTCGTGCCCCGGACGCAGCGCAGCGCGCCGCGTCTTCGCGGCGTGGTGCGCTGCTGAGCCGGGGCCCATGTTTCGGCGGTGTGCCCTGCAGCTCGTGCGTCCCGGCTCTGCGCAGCAACGCTAAGAGGCGTTGCAGCGCGTCCGGGACACGGCGACGATGTGCACCGCTCCCAAGTTCATCTTGCGCTGCGGTAGAAAAATAGCGCACACTCGACAGGCCGGGGAGCCACAGGGAGCTCTGCAAGAGGAGCGAGCCATGTCCCTCCAGACCATACCATCGGACCCCACTGAGCATCGCCCCAACCGTCCCGAGGATGTCCAGGCCACCGAAGCGGAGACGCGGCTGCGGGACGACATTCGCCTGCTCGGGCGCATCCTCGGCGATACCGTGCGCGACCAGGAGGGCGCCGACGTGTTCGACCTGGTCGAGCGCATCCGCCAGACCTCGATCCGCTTCCACCGCGACGAGGACCGGCTTGCCCGCCGCGAGCTCGAGCAGATCCTCGACGGCATGTCGATCTCTGAGACGGTGCGCATCGTCCGCGCCTTCAGCTATTTTTCCCACCTCGCCAACATCGCCGAGGACCAGAACAACATCCGCCAGATGCGCGCCCGCGGCACGGGCAAGAACGCCGGCGTGCTGGCGGAGACGCTCGCCCATGCCAAGGCAGCGGGCATCGGCCCCGATGCGCTGCGCAGCTTCTTTAGGACCGCGCTGGTCAGCCCCGTGTTGACCGCGCATCCGACCGAAGTCCGCCGCAAGAGCACCATGGACCGCGAGATGGAGGTCGCGAGCCTGCTCGACCGCCGCGAGCGTGTGGCGCTGACCGCGGAAGAGGCAGAAGCCAGCGACGAGCAGCTTCGCCGTGAGGTGCTGACGCTGTGGCAGACCAACCTTTTGCGCCGAACCAAGCTCACGGTGCTCGATGAGGTCGCCAACGGCCTGTCGTTCTACGATTACACCTTCCTGCGCGAGGTGCCGCGCCTCGTCAACGCGCTGGAGGACCGGCTGGAGGAGGGCGGCGAGGCGGCCGCCAGCGAGCTCGCCTCGTTCCTGCGCATGGGCAGCTGGATCGGCGGCGATCGCGACGGCAATCCCTTCGTCACCGCCGACGTCATGCGCGGCACGCTGCGGCTGCAATCGAGCCGCGTCATGCAGTTCTATCTGAACGAGCTGCATGTTCTCGGCGCCGAGCTGTCGATCGCGGCCCATCTCGCCGACGTCTCCGAAGAGCTGCGGACACTCGCGGAACGCTCGCCGGATACTTCGCCGCACCGAAGCGGCGAGCCCTATCGCCTCGCGGTGTCAGGCATCTATGCGCGCCTCACCGCGACGGCCGAAAAGCTCGAGGTCGAGATCACGCGCCGGCCGGTCGGCAAGGGCAAGCCGTACGAGAGCGTCAGGGAGCTGCAGGCCGATCTCGACGTGCTGCACCGCTCGCTGATCTCCAACAACGCCCGCGTCATTGCCCGCGGCCGACTGCGGCTGCTCCGTCGTGCGGTGGACTGCTTCGGCTTCCATCTGGCGCGGCTCGACATCCGCCAGAACTCGGCGGTGCATGAGCGCACCATCGCGGAGCTGATGGACGCCGCCAATCCCGGCATGTCCTATCTCGCGCTCGGAGAAGAAGCCCGCATCTCACTGCTCACCAACGAGCTGCGCTCGACGCGCGCGCTGGTCTCGCCCTTCGTCAAATACAGCGACGAGACCATGGGCGAGCTCAACGTCTTCCATGCCGCCGCGGAAGCGCATGCGAAGTTCGGCTCCGACGCCATTCCCCAATGCATCATCTCGATGTGCAAGGGCATGTCCGACATGCTCGAGGTCGCGGTGCTGCTGAAGGAAGTCGGCCTCGTTCATCCCTCAGGCCGCAGCGCAATCAACATCGTGCCGCTGTTCGAGACCATCGAGGATTTGCAGGCCTCCAGCGGCATCATGGACCGCATGCTGTCGCTGCACGATTACCGCCGCCTCGTCGACAGCCGCGGCAGCGTGCAGGAGGTCATGCTCGGCTATTCCGATTCGAACAAGGACGGCGGCTTCGTCACCTCGGGCTGGGAGCTCTACAAGGCCGAGATCGGCTTGGTCGACGTGTTCGAGCGTCACGGCGTACGCCTGCGCCTGTTCCACGGCCGCGGCGGGTCGGTCGGCCGCGGCGGCGGTCCGAGCTATGACGCCATCATCGCCCAGCCCGGCGGCGCGGTGAACGGCCAGATCCGCATCACCGAGCAGGGTGAGATCATCTCGTCGAAATATTCCAACGCCGAGGTCGGCCGCAACAATCTGGAAATCCTCGCTGCGGCGACGCTCGAAGCAAGCCTCCTGCATCCGCGCCAGAGCGCGCCGCGCCGCGAATACCTCACCGCGATGGACGAGCTCTCGAACCTTGCCTTTAGGGCTTATCGCGGCCTCGTCTACGAGACCGACGGCTTTGTCGACTATTTCTGGTCGTCGACCGTCATCAACGAGATCGCGACGCTCAACATCGGCAGCCGTCCGGCCTCGCGCAAGAAGACCCGCGCGATCGAGGATCTGCGCGCGATCCCCTGGGTGTTCTCCTGGGCGCAGTGCCGATTGATGCTGCCGGGCTGGTACGGCTTCGGCAGCGCGGTCGAGCAGTGGATCGCCGAGCATCCCGACAAGGGCATGCCGTTCCTCAAAGAACTGTACAAGGAATGGCCTTTCTTCCGCATGCTGCTGTCGAACATGGACATGGTGCTGGCGAAAAGCTCGATCGCGATCGCCTCGCGCTATGCCGAGCTCGTGCCCGACGAAGCCCTGCGCGAGAAGATCTTCGGCCGCATCCGCCGCGAATGGCATTCCTGCATCGAGACGCTGCTCGACATCATGGGCCAGGACCGGCTGCTCCAGAGCAACCCGCTGCTGGAGCGCTCGGTGCGCCACCGCTTCCCCTATCTCGACCCGCTCAACCATGTGCAGGTCGAGCTCTTGAAGGAGCATCGCGCGCAGAACCCGGACGAGCAGGTGCTGCGCGGGATTCAGCTGACGATCAACGGCATCTCGGCGGGGTTGAGGAATACGGGGTAGGAGCGAATGGCGAATAGGGAGTAGCGAATGGAGTCTACTCGCCATTCGCCACTCACTATTCGCTCATCTCAACAGAAATGCGCCCCCTGCGTCTCCACGTAGACCGCATACAGCGACTGGCTCGCGGTCATGAACAGGCGGTTGCGCTTCTTGCCGCCGAAGCAGACATTGGCGCAGGTCTCGGGCAGCAGGATCTGGCCGATGCGCGCGCCGTCGTCCGGCGCGAACACCTGCACGCCGTCGTAGCCGGGACCGACCCAGCCGGCGCCGACCCAGATGTTCCCTTCGGTATCGACGCGCAGGCCGTCGGGGAAGCCCGATTTGCCGTCGAGCGTCATGTCGATGAGCTTCTTCGGGTTCGACAGCTTCGCCCCGTCGATGTCATAGGACCACACCACGTTCTTGGCTTCCGGATAATGCGTGATGCCGGTGTCGCAGACGTAGAGCTTCTTGTAGTCGTGGCTGAAGGCGAGGCCGTTCGGCTTGAACGCCTCGTCCGCGACCTTTGCGACTTGCCCGGTTTGGGTGTCCAGTCGATAGACGGCTTCCTTCTGATGCGGCTGGAGCGAGCCGGTCTTGGCGAGCTTGCCTTCATAGATGCTGATCGCGCCATATCCAGGGTCGGTGAACCAGATCGCCTTGTCGTTGGGATGCACGACCATGTCGTTCGGGCCGTTGAGCGGCTTGCCATTGGCTTGCTCTGCCAGCGTCGTCACCGAGCCGTCGTGCTCGTAGCGGACGAGACGCGTGCGTTCGGCGCTGAGCTGGCGTCCTTCGGTGTCGAAGGAATTGCCGTTGGCTTCGTTCGACGGCTTGTGGAATTGCTCGGAGATGTGGCCGTCATCGTCGAGATAGCGCAACTGCCGGTTGGCGGGGATGTCGCTCCAGACGAGATATTGTCCCTGCGCATTCCAGGCAGGCCCCTCCGCCCACAGGCAGCCGGTGTAGAGCCGCTTGATCGCGGTGTTGCCGACCTTGGCCTTGAAGCGCTTGGGGTCGACGGCAACGATGTCGGGGTCGGGATAGCGCTGCGGCTCGGCGTTGGCGCCGAAGTCGCGGGCGTTGGCCTGTGACGCCAGGACACTGGCGGCGAGCGCCGCCGTGCCCTTGAGCAGCGTACGGCGCCCAAGGCCGCCGCTTGCAGAGCTGTCGTCGTGGTTGGTCAGTATTCTTGTCATGGTTTCCTCCCAAAGTTTCGTTGGGAGGCCACCATCCGTCCGCATTCGGGCATAATGCGGAGCAATCTCCGGCCGAGACAACCGGAGATCGCAGGGCAGGGATGCCGGAAATGCGGCTGGACGAAATTTTTACACGGGATCCCAGGTGAAGATGTCGGCCGAGCGGTCGAGCTTGTAGAACGAGCCTTTCAGCGCCGGCATGCCGTGTTCCGCGATCGACTGCGGCGTCCAGCCTTCGTTCCGCTGCACCGAGCGGATCGGACGGTTCTGGCTGAACAGGAAGATCTCGTTCATGCGCACGCCGAAGATCTGTCCGGTGACGTCCTTGGCGGAATCGCCGAGCAGGTAGCCGCAGAGCGGAGCGATCTTCTCAGGTCCCATCTGCTTGATCTTCTCGACGCGCGCCTTCTCGGCTTCGGTCTCGGTCGGGATGGTGCCGATCATGCGGGTCCAGGCGAATGGCGAGACGCAATTGGAGCGGACATTGAAGCGGCCCATGTCGAGAGCGATCGACTTCGACAGCCCGACGATGCCGAGCTTGGCGGCGGCGTAATTGGCCTGGCCAAAATTGCCGATCAGGCCCGAAGTCGAGGTGAAGTGCACGAAGGAGCCCGACTCCTGCTCGCGGAAGATCCGCGCCGCGGCGTGGCTGACATAGAACGAGCCCATCAGGTGCACCTTGATGACGGCCTCGAACGCTTCCACGCTCATCTTGTGGAAGATCATGTCGCGCAAGATGCCGGCATTGTTGACGACGCCGTCGAGCCGGCCGAAATGATCGGTCGCAGCCTTCACGATCTTGCTGGCGGGGATCGCCTCCGCCACCGACTCGAAATTGGCAACCGCCGTGCCGCCGCGCTTCTTGATCTCCTCGACCACTTCTTCGGCGGGCGCAGCGTTCGCGCCGGCGCCGTCCGCGGCGCCGCCGGGATCGTTGACGACGACCTTGGCCCCTTCGCCAGCGCACAGCAACGCGATCTCGCGCCCGATGCCGCGGCCCGCGCCGGTGACGATGATGACCTTGTCTTGCAGTGATTTGCTCATGGTAGCCTCTCTATGTTGTCTCTGCGGATGCGGCTAACCCAGCTTGTCGTGCGCGGGCTTGACCCGCGCATCCATCTTCAGAAGAGGATGGATTGCCGGGGCAAGCCCGGCAATGACGGCTAGGTAATTCCGCGCCGCCTTACCTTTCGTTCGTAAATACGATCGTGCCACTCGCCGCGAACATGCCGCCGACGCCGTGGCACACCGAAATCTTGGCGTTCGGCACCTGCGCCGGCGCGATCCCGCGCATCTGCCGCACGCTCTCCTGCAGCGCGTACATGCCGTACATGCCGGAGTGCATGTAGCTCAAGCCGCCGCCATTGGTGTTGAGCGGCAGTTTGCCGCCCGGCCGCGTGTTGCCGTCCGCGATGAACCGGCCCGTCTCCTCATACGGCATGAAGCCGAGATCGCCGAGGCCGAACAGCGGCAGATGCGCGAACGCATCATAGATCATGAGATGGTCGACGTCCTTGTGCGCGATGCCGGCTTCCTTGAAGGCGAGGGGGCCTGCGGTCTTGAACGCGCGCGAGGAATTGAATGTCTCCATCTGGCTGACCATCGGCGTCTCTACGCTCTCGCCGGTGCCCATGATGTAGACGGGCTTGCGCGGAAAATCCCTGGCGCGGTCAGCCGAGGTCAGGATCAGCGCGCCGCCGCCGTCGGTGACGAGACAGCACTGCAGGAGCCGGAACGGATAGGCGATCATGCGCGAGTTGAGCACGTCGGCGACCGTGATCGGGTCCTTCATCATCGCGCGCGGATTCTTCGCCGCCCATTCCCGCTGCACCACCGCCACCGAAGCCAGCTGCTCGTGCGTGATGCCGTAGGTTTTCATGAAGCGCAGCACGGGGATCGGGAACATGCTCGGCGGACCGTAGACGCCGTAGGGCGCCTCGAACTGGCCGTTGAGGCTGTCGGCTGGCGTCGAGCGCGGCAATTTGCCGATCATCGACTTGCCGCTCTCGGCATGGGTGATCAGCACGGTCTTGCACAGGCCGGCCTCGATCGCTGCAGCTGCGTGGCGGACGTGCAGCATGAAGGAGCAGCCGCCGACCGAGGTGCCGTCGACCCAGGTCGGCTTGATGCCGAGATAGTGGCAGACCTGCTGCGGCGTCTCGACCGCGGTGGCGAAGCCGTCGATGTCCGAGAGCTTCAGCCCGGCATCGGCGATGGCATTGAGCGCCGCATCGGCGTGGAGCTGGAGCTGCGAAGCGTTGGCGATAACACCGAGCTCGGTGGTCTCAGCCGCGCCGACGACGGCAACCTGATTCCTGCGCATGGTCTACCCCTTCGCCGGACGGAAGACGGGGAGGGCGATCTTGTCGTCGAGTTGCTCAAAGGCCACCTCGAGCTGCATGTCGAGCTCGAGTGCCTCCGGCGTCTGCGGGCAGTCGATGATGTTGCTCATCATCCGCGGCCCCTCGGCGAGCTCGACCACCGCGATCGCGTAAGGCGGCGTGAAGCCCGGCGCGGCGGGACGATGGTTGATCACGTAGCTGTAGAGAAAACCCTTGCCGCTCGCTTTGAACACAGAAACCTTGCGCGAGGCGCAGGACGGGCAGAACGGGCGCGGCGGGAAGTAGACATGCGCGCAGGCGTCGCAGCGCTGCAGGCGCAATTCGCCCGCCTTCGTGCCGTCCCAGAAATGCTGGGTCTCCGGCGTCGGTTTCGGTCGCGCGCGCTGCGGTTCGGCCATGTCGGCGGCTCCTCCAAAAAGACAGGCTTTCCGCCCGGCTGTTTCGATCTTGATGCGACAATCGACCATGGCGCGTCAACGGTCCAGCAATGCGCATGCATGCCATCATGCGCACAATGCTTGTGTCGCGCTGAGGCAGCGCTATAGATTGCGCGCGCAATATTCCGTGAGACAGACATGCCCGATTTTCCGACGCTGGCGAAGCTCGCCGAAGACCTCGAAAGCGGCCGCACGACCTCCCGCAAGCTGGTCGAGGCCTGCATCGCCAGGATCGCCGACCCCGCCGGCGAAGGCCAGCGCGCGTTCATCCATGTCGACAAGGAGGGCGCGCTCGCGGCGGCGGATGCGATGGACGGCTTACGCAAGGCCAAGGCAGCACCGTCGCGCTATGCCGGCATCCCGATCTCGATCAAGGACCTGTTCGACATCAGGGGGCAGGTGACGCGCGCCGGCTCCCGCGCGCTCGACGATTCCTCGCCGGCCGAGCAGGACGCCGTGACGGTGGCGCGCCTGCGCAAGGCCGGCTTCGTCGTGATCGGGCGCACCAACATGACCGAGTTCGCCTATTCCGGCATCGGCATCAATCCGCATTACGGCACGCCGAAGGGCGCCTGGAACCGGGCCGAAGGCCACGTGCCGGGTGGCTCGTCCTCGGGCGCGGCAGTGTCCGTGCTCGACGGCATGGCGCATGGCGCGCTTGGCACCGACACCGGCGGCTCCTGCAGGATTCCGGCCGCCTTCAACGGCATCGTCGGCTACAAGCCGACGCAGCGCCGCGTGCCGCTGGACGGCTCAGTGCCGCTGTCGTTCTCGCTCGACAGCATCGGGCCGCTGGCGCGATCGGTCAGCTGCTGTGCCATACTCGATGCGGTGCTTGCGAACGAGCCGATCGTTCCGCTCAGGCCGCGCCCGGTGAAGGGTATGCGGCTCGCGGTGCCCACCACGATCGCGCTCGACGACCTCGATGCACAGGTCTCTACGGCGTTCGAGCGCGCGCTGAAATCGCTTGCCGATCACGGCGCCATCATCGAGCGCGTCGAGATGGCCGAATTCCACGACATCGGCCCGATGAACGCCAAGGGCGGCTTTGCCGCCTCCGAAAGCTATGCCTGGCATCGCTATCTGATCACGTCCAAGGGCGACGTCTACGACCCCCGGGTCGCCGTGCGCATCATGCGCGGCGAGGCGCAGAGCGCGGCCGACTACATTGACCTGCTCAACGAACGCCGCTCGCTGATCGCCCGCGTCAACGCGCGCATCGCGCCCTATGACGCGCTGGTGCTGCCGACCACGCCCAACACGCCGCCGAAGATCGCCGACCTCGCCGACGATCAGGCGTTCACCCGCGAAAACATCCGCGCCTTGCGCAATTGCAGCCTGATCAACATGATCGACGGCTGCGCCATCTCGCTGCCGGCGCATCGCGAGGGCGAAGTTCCCGTCGGCCTGATGCTGGCGGGGGCGGGTGGGTCCGACCGACGTATTTTCGAGCTCGCTGCCGGCATGGAGGCCGTAATTCGTGTTTGACCTCACTTTCACCGTCGACGCCCAGGACACCACAACGCCGCTGACGCTGGCCATCGACCAGATGGTCATCGCCGGCTGGACCGGCCGCGATCCGGTCGCACGCGACAAGCACATCGCCGAGCTGCAAGAGATGGGCATCGCCCCGCCGGCCTCAACTCCGATCTATTACCGCGCCTCGGCGCGGCGGCTGACCCAGGAAGACAGCATCGAATGCACCGGCGGCGATTCCTCCGGCGAGGTCGAGTTCGTGCTGATCGGCTGGCAGGGCCGCATCTTCGTCGGCTGCGGTTCCGATCACACCGACCGCAAGGTCGAGGCTTACAGCGTCACTGTGTCCAAGCAGATGTGCGACAAGCCGGTCGCCTCCACCCTGTGGGAGCTCGAAGACGTCATCGGCCATTGGGACAGGATGATCCTGCGCTCCTACGCCACCATCAAGGGCGAGCGCGCGCTGTACCAGGAGGGCACGCTGGATGCGATGCTGCCGGTCACTGACCTGATCGCGCGCGGCGGCTTCCCCAGCGGAAAGTTGCCCGACGGCTGCGCCATGTTCGGCGGCACCTTCGCCGCCAAGGGCGGCATCCGCCCGGCGGACCGCTTCGATTTCGAGCTTGAAGACCCCGTGCTGAAGCGCACGATCAGGCACGGCTACGACGTGGTGACGCTGCCGGTGAGGGGCTGAGGCCTCTCCGCGTCATTGCGAGGAGCCCTTTCGACAAGCGATCCAGATTGGTTCCGCGGAGGGATCCTGGATTGTTTCGCGGGGCCTGTCATCGGGCCGCGCTTCGCGCGGACTCGATGGCTCGCATGACGAGGACATCATCATCGGAAATCGGGTGGCGGGGTGAACGCCGGGCTATAAAGGTGATTGCCATGACAATGACCGCACGCAAATCGCCCCAAACGTCATCCATCGACCTCGCCGCCCATCTCGATGCACTCGACTGGCCGCAGATCACCGCCGAACTCGACGCACAAGGCTGCGCGGTCCTGAAGAACCTCCTCACTCCGGACCATTGCCGCGCCATCGCCGGCCTCTATCCTGACGACACGCAGTTCCGCAGCCGGATCGTCATGGGCCGCCACGGCTTTGGCCGCGGCGAGTACAAGTATTTCTCCTATCCGCTGCCCGACCTGATCGCGCAGCTGCGCCCCGCGCTCTACGCGCACCTACAAGCCGTCGCCAACCGCTGGAACGAGGCGATGGGGATCGACATCCGCTACCCCACGACCCATGCCGCGTTTCTCAGGCGCTGCCACGAGGCCGGCCAGGCGCGGCCGACGCCGCTGCTGCTGCAATATGAGGCCGGCGACTACAATTGCCTGCATCAGGACCTCTACGGCGAGCACGTGTTCCCGATCCAGGTCGCGATCCTGCTGTCCGAGCCGGGCCGAGACTTCACAGGCGGCGAGTTCGTGCTGACCGAGCAGCGGCCGCGCATGCAGTCGCGCGCCGAGGTGGTGCCGCTGGCGCAGGGCGACGCCGTCGCCTTCGCTGTGCATCATCGCCCGGTGCAGGGGACACGCGGCACCTACCGCGTTAACATGCGCCATGGCGTCAGCCGGATCAGATCCGGCCAGCGCCACACGCTGGGTGTGATCTTTCACGATGCCAAATGAGTGAGGCGATTGACCGCGGATCTGTTTGATAGCGTTGCTGAGGCGCAGCCGTCGCGCGAAGAAATCGCCGACGGCGCCGTGCTGCTGCGCGGCTTTGTCAGGCCGATCGAGAGCGCGCTGATCGAGGCCGTGCGCGCGATCGTGGTGCAGTCGCCGTTCCGGCGCATGACCACGCCCGGCGGCCATCAGATGTCGGTGGCCATGACCAATTGCGGCGAGCGCGGCTGGATCACCGACCACACCGGCTATCGCTATGATCCCATCGATCCGCGCACCGGTGCGCCCTGGCCGCCGATGCCGCAGGTGTTGCGCGATCTCGCCCGCCGCGCGGCGGAGCAGGGCGGCTTCAAGTCCTTTGCGCCCGATGCCTGCCTCGTCAATCGCTACGAGCCCGGCACGCGGCTGTCGCTGCATCAGGACAAGGACGAGCTCGACTATTCCGCGCCGATCGTATCGGTCTCGCTGGGCCTGCCCGCGACATTCCTGTTCGGCGGCCTCGCGCGCAGCGACAAGCCGCGCCGTTTCCGGCTGGTCCATGGTGATGTCGTGGTCTGGGGCGGGTCCAGCCGGCTCGCCTATCACGGCGTCGCCCCGCTCGCCGATGGTGAGCATGCGCTGCTGGGACGGAAGCGGATCAACCTGACGTTCCGCAGGACGCGCTAGTCCATCTCCTCATCCTGAGGAGCGCGCCCTTGGCGCGCGTCTCGAAGGATAGAGGCCCGGGTGGCTACAGCGGGGGCCTTCATGGTTCGAGACGGCGCTGGCGCGCCTCCTCACCATGAGGATCACTACGGCTTCGGTGGGTGAATGAACGCCCACGGGCTGACTTCCGAATCCCTGTCCACCTCGACCGAGATCAGATACGGCCCGTCGTGGCTAAGTGCCTTTTCCAGCACCGCCTTGAATTGCTCTGGCGCCGTGACGCGCGCGGCCGCAACGCCGAAGGACTCCGCGAGCTTGACGAAATCCGGATTGACGAGATCGGACGCCACCACGCGGCCGTCGAAATGCTGACGCTGATCGCGGCGGACATTGCCGTAGGCGTTGTTGTTGAACACCAGCGTCACCACGCCGATGTTGAACTGCACGGCCGTCGACAGCTCCTGCACACCGAACATGAAGCCGCCGTCGCCGGTGATGGCCACCACCGGCTTGTCGGGATTGGCGACCTTGGCGCCGAGCGCGGTCGGAAAGCCCGAGCCGAGCGTGCCCTGATAGCCCGAGGTGATGAAGCTGCGCGGCTCGTAGACGGGAAAGCCGTACCAGGAGGCGAATCCGACCTGCGACAATTCATCGGTGACGATCGCATTCGCCGGCAGCACCTCGCGCAGGATGTTGAGATACGCCATCTGCGGCTGGACGCGCTGGATCTCGGCTTGCGCCGACGCCGTAGCCTCGCGGATGTCTCCGCGCCGGCCGCTGCTTCTCTCATAGCCGGCCTTCCTCACGGCCGCGACGAGATCGGCGGTGCCGTCCCTGGCATCGGCGACGATGGCCGCATCGGAAGCAAGCCGGCGCATCTCGGCCGGATCGATGTCGATCCGAATGGATTTCAGTCCCTGCGGCTGATACGGCCAGCGAAAGCCCGAGGCGGGCAGCTCCGCGCGGGTGCCGATCGCGATCATCAAATCGGTCGTGGGCCAGAGCTTGTAGGCCGCCGCCATGGTGAGCCCTAGCTCATGCGCGTTGGAGACGATGCCGCGGCCGCTGCGGAAGGCGACGACGGGCGCATCGATCATTTCGGCGAGCTCGAGAATCTCCTCGCGCGCTTCGATCGCGCCGCTGCCGACGAAGATCATCGGCGCCTTGCTGGATTTGATCAGTGCCGCCGCCTTCTTGATCAAATCAGGATCAGGCCGCGGCGCGGGCAGCGGCTCCAGCACCTGCGCGGCGGCAGTGTCGGCGCGCTGGGTGAAAACGTCCCAGGGCATCTCGACCGAGGCGGGGCCGCGCCGTCCCGACATCATCTCCTGGAACGCGCGTGCCACCACCGTCGGCGCGTTGCCGGGATATTCGATCCGGTCCGCCCATTTCACATAGGTGCGCAAGGTCGCGAGCTGGTCCGGCATCTCGTGCAGATGGCCGCGGCCCTTGCCTAGGAATGACGTCGGCACCTGGCCGGTCACGCACAGCACCGGCTCGTTGCAGCCGAAGGCGGTGAGCAGCGCCGCGCTGGCATTGAGCACGCCGGGGCCGGGCACCACGCTGAACACGCCGGGCCTGCCGCTGGAGCGCGCATAGCCGAACGCCATGTAGCCGCAAGCCTGCTCGTGCCGCGCGCCGATCACCTTGAGTTGGGCCTGGTGGAAGGCATCGAACAGGCCGTAGACCTGCGCGCCGGGCAGGCCGAACACGGTGTCGACACCATGGGCGACGAGCCCGCTTACGATCGCTTCGCCGCCGGTGAGGGTGGTCATTGCGCTATCCACTTCTATTGGAGTTCAGGTTCCTCGACAGTGCCGTTTAGCAGAAGTCCGAAGCCCGCGGCTTCGGAAACGTCAGCCCGCTTGTGCCGCAGCTTTCAGAACGTCGTGGATGTTGTTGCGCTTCCAGCTGGTGTCCTTGTCGTTGATCTGCATGTCGAACGACAGGGAGAACCTGCTGGCGGCGAAGACGGGATCGAGATGTTTGGAGAGCGCCTGGAAGACATGCTCGCCGGCCTTCTGGCGCGTCGGCAGATCGCGGCCTTCGCCGATCCGCAGCACCATGTCGAGAAAGGCGTAGTCCTGACGCGCGTCCGCGATCGCATAGTGCTCGCAGCGGATGGCGCGAACGCGGATGCCGCCGAGCGGGAAGATGCCGGTCTCGACCGCCGCCTTGCGCACGACCTCGCAGACCAAGGCCATGTCGAGACGGCCGTCGAGATTGGCCGAATATTCGATGGTGAAATGCGGCATCGCGGTTTCACTCCCTGTCTTCTCATTCGCCGACCGATTTATTTGTCAGGCGAAGTAGCAGCTCACCGAGCCATAGGCGCCATAATCCGCCTGCATTGTGTCGCCCTTGCGGGTTTCGATCGGACGAATGAAGGAGCCGGCGAGCACGACCTGTCCGGGCTCCAGCGCGAGGCCGAGCGGCGCGATCTTGTTGGCGAGCCAGGCCACCGCGGTCGCGGGATGATTGAGCACGCCGGCGGCAAGGCCCGTCTCCTCGAGCTGGCCATTCCTGAAGCACAGCGCGCCGATCCAGCGCAGGTCGGCATCCAGCGGCCGGATCGGCCTTCCGCCGAGCACGATGCCGGCGTTGGCCGCGTTGTCGGCGATGGTGTCGAAGATCTTTCGCGTGGCCTTGGTCTTGGCGTCGACCCGCTCGATGCGCGTGTCCAAAATCTCCAGCGCCGGCACGACGAAGTCGGTGGCGTTGAGCACGTCGAACATGGTGCAGTCGGGGCCTGACAGGCGCTTGCTCATGACGAAGGCGAGCTCGGCCTCGACACGCGTGGCGATGAAGCGCTCGGTCGGCACCAGCCCGCCATCGGCAAAGAACATGTCGTCGAGCAGCACGCCGGAGTCAGGTTCGTCGATGTCAAGCGCGCTCTGCATCGCCTTCGAGGTCAGGCCGATCTTGTGGCCCTTGACGATGCGCCCCTCCGCGATCTTGACGTCGACCCAGGCCTTCTGAATCGCGTAAGCATCCACGATGGTGATGTCAGGGAAGTCCTGCGAGAGCTGCCGGATCTGCGTGCGGGTCTTCTCCGCCTGGTGCAGACGTCCCGCGCAAGCTTGGATATCGTCGTTGGAAAGCGCCATGTGATCCCAAGGCGTGTGATCTTACAGATCGTGGTGCCCGGAGATACTTAACATGTTAAGTGAATGCGTCAAACACAAATTCGGCTTGCTGCAGTGCAAACGTTTGGCGGCATGAAAGGGCGTCATGGTGAAGAGACCGGCTGATCCTGCGAATGGAGGCGGACCTGTCGCACGGCAGGTGCCGATGCGCGATTTCTCGCGCTCTCTGCCGATGTCGCTGCTGCGGGCGCGCGAGGCGGTAATGCGGCAATTCCGCCCCTCGCTGCGCGAGCACGGCTTGACCGAGCAGCAATGGCGCATTCTGCGCGCGCTCGCTTCCATCGAGGCGGTCGAAGTCACGGAACTCGCGCGCACCGCGTTCCTGCTGGGGCCGAGCCTGTCGCGCATCCTGCGCGACCTCGAGGCGCGCAATCTGATCGAGCGCAAGACGGCGAAGGCGGACCAGCGCCGCAGCATGGTCTCGATCTCGAAAGAGGGCGTGAAGCTGATGGCCTCGGTGGCGCCGACCTCGGAGGCGATCTATGCGGAGATCACGCGACGCTTTGGCGCACGCAAGCTCGCCGAGTTGCAGGAGATGCTTGGCGAGCTCGAACAGAGTCTCGCAGGCCTCGGCGCAAGCGAAGAGGCAAGTGCCGAGGAGTGACACCTGATATGCGCGCCCGTGCGGCCACGGCCATGGACATTCGTGCGCTTTTTCGCTCAACTTGCTGCCAAGCCGATCTCTGAAAAATCGGCGCGAGTGGAGGCACGCAGGCCGTCATGGTCACCATTCAGGTCCAGAAGCTCATCGACTTCGTCACCGAAGTCTTCGCGCATGCGCAATCCTCACCCGAAGAAGCCAGGCGCATCGCCACCTATCTCACCACCGCGAATCTGACCGGCCACGACAGTCACGGCGTGATCCGAGTGCCCGTCTACATCCGCTGGCAGAAGACCGGCTCGGTCGTGCCCAACCAGAACGCGGAGGTGGTGCTCGACACGCCGTCGCTCGCAGTGGTCGACGGCAAGTTCGGCTATGGCCAGACCGTGACGCCACAGGCGGTCCGGATCGGCATCGAGAAGTGCAGGAAAGCGGGCCTCGCCGCGGTCGCATTGCGCAATGCCGGCCATATCGGCCGTGTCGGCGATTGGGCCGAGATGGCCGCGGCCGAAGGTCTCATCTCGATCCATTTCGTCAACGCTGCGGGCTCGCTGCTGGTGGCGCCGTTCGGCGGCGTCGAGAAGCGGCTGTCGACCGCGCCATACTGCGTCGGCATCCCGCGCGAAGGCCAAGACCCGATCGTGCTTGATTTTGCCACTTCGGTCGTCGCCGAGGGCAAGGTGCTGGTCGCAAGCCGCGGCGGCAAGAAGCTGCCGAAGGGCGCGCTGGTCGATTCCGACGGGACCTTGAGCGAGGACCCGGTCGTGCTCTACGGGCCGTTCACCCCTGACGGGCCGCGCGATCACACCAAGGGCACCGGCGCCATCCGCGCCTTCGGCGAGCACAAGGGCTCGGGCCTAGCCTTCATGTGCGAGCT
Source organism: Bradyrhizobium sp. CCGE-LA001 (assembly GCF_000296215.2). Classification (NCBI taxonomy): domain Bacteria; kingdom Pseudomonadati; phylum Pseudomonadota; class Alphaproteobacteria; order Hyphomicrobiales; family Nitrobacteraceae; genus Bradyrhizobium; species Bradyrhizobium sp. CCGE-LA001. The sequence continues at coordinate 2,862,130 of NZ_CP013949.1, forward strand.
CCTGGGCGGGGCCTTGACCGGAACCGGGGCGACATCGGGCGGGCGACGCTTTGCCAACGGCATGCTGGCGTTCTATGTCGATCCGAAGGTGGTCGACACCTCCAACCTGTTCGACGGCGAAGTCTCGCGCTATGTCGATTTCATCCGCGCCACCAAGCCGATGGCTGGGGTCGATCAGGTGCTGATTCCCGGCGATCCCGAGCGGAAAACCCGCAGCGATCGGACCCGGAACGGCATCCCCTTGCCGGATGACACCTGGGCGGCAATAGTGAACACAGCCCGCGAGGTCGGCATCAGCGAAGTCAGCATCCAGAGCGCGACCGCATAGGTCTTGCGCCATTGCGAGCGTAGCGCGGCGGCCCGGTTCGCGGTAACAGCTGGTCGTGCTGTCGCGGCGCTCGTCATGGTGACGATGGTCCAAATAACACGGTCCAAACAACAAAGAAGGAAGGCAACGTGGCGAACAAGGTCAAGGAAATCTGGAAGTCGGGCAAGGCCGTGGTCAACGCGTGGCTCGCTATACCCTCCGGCTTCTCGGCCGAGATGATCGCGCAATGCGGCTTCGACAGCGTCACCGTCGACATGCAGCACGGCGTGCAGGATTATCTGTCGATGGTCCAGTGCTTCCAGGCCATGGACAAGCATCCGGTCACGCCGATGGTTCGCGTGCCCTGGAACGAGCCCGGCATCATCGGCAAGGTCCTCGACGGCGGCGCCTATGGCGTGATCTGCCCGATGGTCAATACGCCGCAGGAAGCCAGGAACCTGGTCTCCTATTCGAAATATCCGCCGCAGGGCGTGCGCTCCAACGGCCCGATCCGCGCCGGCATGTACGGCACCGCGGGTTCCTACCAGAAGACCGCGAATGCCGACACCATCCTGCTGCCGATGATGGAGACGAAGACGGCAGTCGAGAACATGGAAGCGATCCTCGACGTCGAAGGCATCGACGGCGTCTATATCGGCCCGTCCGACCTCGGCTTCTCCTACGGCCTCGAGCCGAAGCTCGACCGCAGTGAGCCGGAGATCCTCGCGATCTACGAGAAGATCATCAAGGAGTGCGGCAAGCGCGGCCTCAACCCGGGCATCCATTGCAGCGGCGCCGAAGGCGCAGCGCGCGCCATTAACATGGGCTTCAAGCTCGTCACGCTCTCGAACGAGGTCGGCCTGATGACGACCTACGCCAAGATGCAGGTGAATGCGACCCGCAAGGATTCGGGCGGCAAGGCTTAAGCACTTGCGAATGGCGAATGGGGAGTAGCGAATAGTGCTGCTCCCCTTTTTCCATTCGCCACTCACCATTCGCTATTCGCCTCCGAAGGAGATTTGCCATGACCATCAGCCCTGTCATCCGCCTGCATCCCGATGATGGCGTGCTGATCGCGCGGGCGAGCCTGCCGCCGGGCACGGTGGTCGCCGACGGCGTGACCACGGTCGAGCGCATTCCCTCCGGCCACAAGGTCGCGATCAAGCCGATCGCAATGGGCCAGCCGGTCAAGCGCTACGGCCAGATCATCGGCTTTGCGACTCAAGCCATCGCGCCGGGCCAGCACGTGCACACGCAGAATTGCGGCATGGGCGATTTCGCCAAGGACTATGCGTATTGTGCCGACGTCAAGCCGACGCCGAACTTCGACCTGCCGGCGACCTTCGAAGGCATTCGCCGTCCGGACGGCCGCGTCGCCACGCGCAACTATATCGGCATTCTCACTTCGGTGAATTGCAGCGCGCATGTGGCGAGCCTGGTCGCCGACGTCTTCAAGAAGAATCCCTTCACCGGCGACAATCCGCTCGCCGATTTCCCCAACGTCGACGGCGTGGTCGCGCTGACCCACAAGACCGGCTGCGGCATGACGCAGAACGAGCCGCTTGCGCTGCTCCGCCGCACGCTCGGCGGCTACGCGCGGCACGTCAATTTCTCCCACGTTATCGTGCTCGGCCTCGGCTGCGAGGTGAACCAGATCGGCGGCCTGATGGAGGAGCAGAAGCTCGCCGGGCGCCTGCGCGCGATGGACATCCAGGAGGTCGGCGGCACCCGCAAGACTGTCGAGGCGGGCATCGCCTTCGTGCGCGAGGCGCTGGCCGACGCCAACAAGGTCAAGCGCGAGAGCGTGCCGGCGAGCGAGCTCACCGTGGCGCTGCAATGCGGCGGCTCGGACGGCTATTCCGGCGTATCCGCCAATCCCGCGCTCGGCGCGGCCAGTGACCTCATCGTGCGCCATGGCGGCACCGTGATCCTGTCGGAGACGCCGGAGACCTATGGCGCCGAACATTTGCTGACGCGCCGCGCCGTCAGCCGCGAGGTCGGCGAGAAGCTGGTCGATCTCATGCGCTGGTGGGACGAATACACGACGCGTGAAGGCGCCGAGATGAATGCGAATCCGAGCCCCGGCAACAAGGCCGGCGGCCTCACCACCATTCTCGAGAAATCGCTCGGCGCGATGGCGAAGGCCGGCACCACCAATCTCGTCGAGGTGCTACGCTACGCCGAACCCATCACCAAGAAGGGTTTCGTCTTCATGGACACCCCCGGCTACGATCCCGTGGCCGCAACCGGCCAGGTCGCAGGCGGCGCCAATCTCGTCTGCTTCACAACAGGACGCGGCAGCGTGTTTGGCTGCAAGCCGGCGCCCTCGATCAAGCTCGCCACCAACACGCCGATGTACAAGCGCATGGAAGAGGACATGGACGTCAATTGCGGCACCATCCTCGAAGGCGAGGAGAGCGTCGAGCAGTGCGGCCAGCGCATCTTCGAGCTCATCCTCAAGACCGCATCGGGCCAGCCGACCAAGAGCGAGAGCTTCGATTTCGGAGGCGCCGAGTTCGCGCCCTGGGTGCTGGGCGCAACGATGTGAGCGGGGCGAATGGCGAATAGGGAGTAGCGAATAGCCTGCTCGAACGTCTATTCGCCATTCGCCACTCACTATTCGCCCGTGCTGTAGGCACGCACTGCCCGTTGTTAGTGCTTGATCGAGGTCACTAGCGGTGTTCTGCTCAAAAATGCTGCTGGAGCACCGCACCCCGTGTCGATCTACGTCGCATTGCATCACGTCACGCACTACAAGTACGACCGTCCGATCGATCTCGGTCCGCAGACCATCCGGCTACGGCCGGCGCCGCATACGCGCACACCCATCCTGAGCTATTCGCTCAAGGTCACACCCTCCAATCATTTCGTGAACTGGCAGCAGGATCCGCAGGGCAACTGGCTCGCGCGCTACGTCTTTCCGGAAAAGACGACCGAGCTGAAATTCGAGGTCGACTTCACGGCGCAGATGACGGTGGTCAATCCGTTCGACTTCTTCGTCGAGCCCTACGCCGACAGCTTTCCGTTCGAGTACCCCGAGGATCTGAAGACGGAGCTCGCGCCGTATCTCGAGACCATCAAGCCCGATCGTCTGTTCGCGCAATATCTCGATACGATCCCGCAGGAAGCCCCGAACACCGTCAACTTCCTGGTCGAGCTCAATCGCGAGCTGCAGAAGAAGGTTCGTTACATCATCCGCATGGAGCCGGGCGTGCAGACGCCGGAGGAGACGCTTGCCTCCGGCGCCGGGTCGTGCCGCGACTCCGCCTGGCTCCTGATTCAGACGCTGCGTCATCTCGGTCTCGCGGCGCGGTTCGTCTCCGGCTACCTCGTCCAGATCCGTCCGGACATCGATCCGATCGAGGGACCGCCGGAGGTGGAGACCGACTTCACCGACCTGCACGCTTGGGCCGAAGTCTATCTGCCGGGCGCGGGCTGGGTCGGGTTCGATGCGACCTCCGGCATGCTCGCGGGCGAAGGGCACATCCCGGTCGCGGCAACGCCGCATTATCGCTCCGCCGCGCCGATCTCCGGCGGCGCCGGTTTTGCCGAGGTCGAGTTCGCCTTCGACATGAGCGTGAAGCGCATCCGCGAGGCGCCGCGCATCACAAAGCCGTTCTCCGACGAATCCTGGGCGCGGCTCGACGATCTCGGCGAGCAGGTCGACGGCGATCTCGCCAGCGCCGACGTGCGGCTCACCATGGGCGGCGAGCCCACCTTCGTCTCGGTCGACGATCTCGAAGCCGGCGAGTGGAATACCGAAGCGGTCGGCCCGACCAAGCGCGCGCTCGGCGACGATCTGATCCGCCGGCTGCGCACGCGCTTTGCGCCCGGCGGCCTGCTGCATTACGGCCAGGGCAAATGGTATCCCGGCGAGAGCCTGCCGCGCTGGGCCTTCGGCCTGTACTGGCGCAAGGACGGCGTGCCGATCTGGAAGAACGCCGATCTCATCGCGAAGATCGCGAATCCACGGCGGCCGGAGGTCAGGGACGCCGAAGCCTTCATGGAAGGTACCGCCGCGCGGCTCGGGCTCGACCTCGGCTACATCATGCCCGCCTATGAGGATCCGGCCTATTGGCTGCAGAAGGAAGCCGAGCTTCCGGTCAACGTCGATCCCACCGATTCCAAACTGTCGGATCCCGAAGCGCGCGCGCGGATGGCGCGGGTGTTCGACCAGGGCCTCAACACGCCGCGCGGCTTCGTGCTGCCGATCCAGCGCTGGAATGCCCCGCCGCGCTGGCGCAGCGAACGCTGGCCGCTCCGGCGCAACCATCTGTTCCTGATGCCGGGCGACTCGCCTCTCGGCTTGCGCCTGCCGATCGGCTCGCTCGGCTACGTCCCTCCCAACCAATATCCCTACGTCGTCGAGCAGGACCCGATGGAGGCGCGGGGCAAGCTGCCGGTGTTCACACTTCCCGCGCGTCCGGAAGCGCCGCCGCGGCTCGAGCCCGAGCATCTCAACACCTCGGTCCCGGTACGTACCGCGATGTCGGTCGAAGTCCGCGACGGTGTGCTCTGCGCCTTCATGCCGCCCGTCGAGCGCATCGAGGATTATCTCGAATTGGTCTCGGCGCTCGAAGCCACCGCCGAGGAGATGCAGCTCCCTGTTCATGTCGAAGGCTATCCGCCGCCGTTCGATCCGCGCATCGAGGTCATCAAGGTGACGCCCGATCCTGGAGTCATCGAGATCAACATTCAGCCGGCCAGGAGTTGGCGCGATGCCGTCGAGATCACCTCCGGCCTGTACGAGGACGCCGGCAAGGTTCGTCTCGGCGCCAACCGTTTCCTGGTCGACGGCCGCCACACCGGCACCGGCGGCGGCAATCACGTCGTGGTCGGCGGTTCGAGCCCTCAGGATTCGCCGTTCCTGCGCCGGCCGGATCTGCTGAAGAGTTTGGTCCTGTACTGGCAGCGCCATCCGTCGCTGTCCTATTTCTTCTCCGGTCTCTTCATCGGCCCGACCAGCCAGGCGCCGCGCATCGACGAGGCCCGCCACGACAGCATCTACGAACTCGAGATCGCGCTCTCGCACGTGCCGCCGCCGGGCTATCAGACGCCGCTATGGCTGGTGGACCGGCTGTTCCGGCATCTGCTCGTCGACATCACCGGCAACACCCATCGCGCCGAGATCTGCATCGACAAGCTCTATTCGCCTGACGGCCCCACGGGGCGGCTCGGCCTCGTCGAATTTCGCGCGCTCGAAATGCCGCCCGATCCGCGCATGTCGCTGGCGCAGCAGCTCCTGATCCGCGCGCTAATCGCAAAATTCTGGCGCGAGCCGCAACAGGGCAAGTTCGTGCGCTGGGGCACCGCACTGCATGATCGCTTCATGCTGCCGCATTTCATCTGGGACGATTTTCTCGATGTGCTCGGCGAGCTGAAGCAGTTCGGCTACCCGTTCGAGCCGGAATGGTATCTGGCCCAGCTCGAATTCCGCTTTCCCGCCTTCGGCCGGGTGCATCATGGCGGAGTCACGCTGGAGCTGCGCCAGGCGCTGGAGCCCTGGCACGTGCTCGGCGAGGAGGGCTCGGCCGGCGGCACCGTGCGCTATGTCGACTCGTCCGTCGAGCGGCTCCAGGTCAAGGCGGAAGGCTTCGTCGAGGGCCGCCACATCGTCACCTGCAATGGCCGCCGCCTGCCGATGACTTCGACGGGACGCTCGGGCGAGGCGGTGGCCGGCGTCCGCTTCAAGGCCTGGCAGCCGGCCTCGGGCCTGCACCCGACCATCCCGGTCCACGCGCCCCTGACCTTCGATCTCATCGATAGCTGGAACGGCCGCTCGCTCGGCGGCTGCGTCTACCACGTCGCCCATCCCGGCGGCCGCAACTACGACACCAAGCCGGTCAACACCTACGAGGCCGAGGCGCGGCGGCTGGCGCGCTTCCAGGACCACGGCCACACGCCGGGGCCGATCCAGCCGCCGCCCGAGGAACGCACAAATGAGTTTCCGCTGACCCTCGACTTGCGGACCCCGCTCCTGCAATGAGTATGATGGTGGGGCAGGGAGAGGCGCATGGGCGAGGGCGCAGCCGAACAGGACGACAAGGCGGGCCGGGCGAAAGGCCAGCGTGAAGGCCAGCGCCGTCTCGCGCAATGGGTCCGCGACTATCGCCGCCTGCCCGGTATTCCCGATGAGTTCCTCGGGCCCGACGGCGCCCCGCGGGCGGTCTGGAGCCGCTTCTTCGATGCCTTCGGCGCGCTCGCGCCGGACGAGGTCGAGCGGCGCTTCGCCATGGCCGACCGTCATCTGCGCGAGGCCGGCGTCACCTACCGCGCCCCCGGCGACAGCGCCGACCGGCCGTGGTCGGTGAGCCATCTGCCGCTCCTGATCGACGAGGCCGACTGGCGGCAGCTCTCCGCCGGCATCACCCAGCGCGCCGAATTGCTGGAGCTCGTGCTCCGCGACATCTATGGCGAGGGCCGTCTCGTCGCCGAGGGCGCGCTGCCGGCGGCTGCGATCGCGGGCAGCCCCGAATATCTCCGCCCCGTCTGCGGCGTGCCGCCGCCGGGCGGGCGCTATCTCTCGATCTACGCCGCCGATGTCGGCCGCGGGCCCGATGGCCGCTGGTGGGTGCTCGGCGATCGCACCCAGGCGCCGTCAGGCGCGGGCTATGCGCTGGAGAACCGCCTCGTGCTCTCGCGCGCCTTCTCCGATCTGTACAAGTCGATGAACGTGCCGCGCGTCGCGCCGTTCTTCGAGGCCTTTCGCGACAGTCTGCGCGCGCGGGCCGATCGCGACGAGCCGCGCATCGGCGTGCTCTCCCCCGGCAGCTTCAGCGAGACCTATTTCGAGCATGCGACGCTGGCGCGCTATCTCGGCTTCCTGCTGGTCGAAGGCGATGATCTCGCCGTCAGCGAGAACCGCATCCACATCCGCACCGTTGCCGGTCTCAAGCGGCTCGACGTGCTGCTTCGCCGGGTCGATTCCAATTCACTCGATCCGCTCGAGCTCGATGCCTCCTCGCGGTTGGGGGTGCCCGGCCTGATCGATGTCCTGCGCAAGGACGGCGTCGTCGTCGCCAACATGCCGGGCTCGGGCGTGCCGGAGGCGCGGGCGCTGCTCGGCTTCCTGCCGGCGCTGAGCCGCCGCCTGCTCGGCGAGGAGCTGAAGATGCCGCATATCGCGACCTGGTGGTGCGGTCAGCGCGTCGCGCGAGACGAAGTGCTGGCGCGGCTCGACGAGGTCGCGATCGAAGGCGCCTACCGGCGCGGCGTGCCGGGCTTCGACAGCAACGGTCCGGTGCTCGCGAGCGAGCTCGAACCGAGCGAGCGCCAGCGCCTGGTCGAGGCCATCACCGCGCGCGGCATGGACTATGTCGGCCAGGAGGTGGTGCGGCTCTCGACCATGCCGGTGTGGGAGCAGGGCCAGCTCACGCCGCGCCCCTTCGTGCTGCGCGTGTTCGCGGCTGCCACGCCCGACGGCTGGGCCATCATGCCCGGCGGCTTCTGCCGGATCGCCGAGCAGGCCGATGCACGCGCGGTGTCGATGGGCGACGGCGCCCGCGCGGCCGATGTCTGGGTCGTCTCGGACAAACAGGTCTCGACCGCGACGCTGCTGCCGGCGACCGACAAGGTGCGCATCCGCCGCATCGCCGGCGTGCTGCCGAGCCGCGCCGCCGACAATCTGTTCTGGCTCGGCCGCTATCTCGAACGCGCCGAGGCGACGCTGCGTCTGGTGCGCGCGCTGGGTTCGCCGAGCGGGCCTAATAAGGGCACCGCCGCGTCGCTGCAATCGGCCGAACGCATCCAGCGCCTGCTGGTGGCCTGGGGCGCGATCTCGCAGACCTCGCGCACCGCGCCGGGCCGCATCGTTGCCGAAGCGCTCCAGAGCGAGACGCATTTCGGCTCGGCGCTGTCGCTTGTGCGCGCGGCGCAGCGTACCGCGACCTCGCTGCGCGAGCGCCTGTCGCCCGATGCCTGGCAGGTCATCACCGAGATGGCCGACCGTCTCGCCTACGAGGTCGAGGACGACGACAGCGTGGTGAGCGCGGCCGAGCTGACCTTGCAGGAGCTGGCGAGCTTTGCAGGGCTTGCGCAGGAGAACATGAACCGCGCCGCCGGCTGGCGCTTTCTCGACGTCGGCCGCCGCATCGAGCGCGCCATCAACACCACGCGCTTCACGCGCCAATTCGCCTATGACGAGGCCGGCGACGAGGATCTCGACATCCTGCTGACGCTGGTAGATTGCCAGATCACCTATCGCTCGCGTTACCTGCTGGCGCCGATCCTGGCGCCGGTGCGCGATCTCGCCGTGCTCGACGGCTACAATCCGCGTTCGGTGGCGTTCCAGGTGACGACGCTGAACGAGCACATCGCCGCGCTGCCGAGCCTGAAGGAGCACGGCCTGATCGAGAAGCCGCAGCGGCTTGCGGTGGCGATGCAGGCGATGCTCGCGACCGCGGAGGCCGAGAAGCTCGAGGTCAAGACGCTGTTCGCGCTGGAGCAGGATCTGCTCAACCTCGCCGAGGCGATCGGACAGCACTACTTCCCGCACGGCCCCAATGCCAGCCGGCCGGAAAAGCTGACGGGGCTGGCGTGATCTACGACATCCGTCACGTCACGACATACGAATATGAGAGCCCGGTCAGCTTCGCCCGCTGCACGCTGCGGCTGGAGCCGAGAAGTGGCAGCGGCCAGGAGCTGATATCGCACCGCGTCGAGATCCGTCCGCGTCCGGCCGAGCGCAATGTCCGCCGCGATTTCTTCGGCACGCTCACCGAGAGCGTGGTGATCGAAGCCGCCCATCGCAATCTGCGGATCGATTCGCGTTCGCGCGTCTCCGTCTCGCGTCGGCCGCCGGCGCGCGATGCCGCGAGCCCGGCCTGGGAGACCATTCGCGATATCGCTTTCGAGGCCACGAGCCTCGGGCCGTCCTCGCCGGTCGGCTATGTCTTTGCGAGCCCCTTGGTGCCGGTGCTGCGTCCGGTCAGTGCTTATGCGGCATTGAGCTTTGCGCCCGGCGCGGGCGTCCTCGCCTGCGCCGTCGATCTCATGCGTCGCATTCGCAGCGAATTTCGCTATGATCCAAAGGCGACGGTGATTTCGACGCCGCTCGGCGAGGTCTTCGACAAGCGTCACGGTGTCTGTCAGGACTTTGCCCATGTGATGATCGCGGGACTGCGCGGGCTCGGTCTGCCGGCGGCCTATGTCAGCGGCTACCTGCGCACCATTCCGCCGCCGGGCCAGGCGCGGCTGCAAGGCGCCGACGCCACCCATGCCTGGGTCGCGCTGTGGTGCGGAGCCGAACTCGGCTGGGTCGATCTCGATCCGACCAACGATCTCCTGGTCGCCGATGACCATATCGTGCTCGCGATGGGGCGCGATTTTTCCGACGTCTCGCCCATCGACGGCATCATCGTCGGTTCGCCGAAACAGAAGCTCGGCGTCGCCGTGGACGTGGTGCTGGTCGAATAACCGCAATCTTGCGGTCTGGACACAGGCCGCCTTAGGCTGTATCGCGCCGTTATTGCAACCGCGATATGGCGGAGCGCACCTGCAACATATTTTCGTGTTGTCGTTCCAGGATTTGGTCCCTCGGCCCAAGATGGGCTATGCTGGCCGGTGCGCCGAGGACAAGAACGAAACATCGGGAGCTGGCGTGGGACACCACCGACGAGCGGGGCTGCATCCATGATGACGTTACCGAGGCTGGCGGCTGAATCTCTGGAGGAATTCCTCGGGAAGTTCATGCGCCGCCGGTACGATGAGACTTCTGCCAATATCGTCGAGAGCGCGACGCGCACCGCGATGGAATGCATCGGCAACAGCGATGCGCTCTATCACAACATCGAGCACACGATGCTGGTGACGCTGGCAGCCCAGGCCATCCTCCGCGGCCGAAGCCTTCATACCCATCTCTCGGCCGAGGATTACGTCCATGTCCTGATCGCCTGCCTTGCGCACGATATCGGCTATGTACGCGGCCTGTTCGAGGAGGATGATGCCGACGGCTTCGTGATCGACGCGGCCGACACCAAGATCTCGCTGCCGCGCGGGGCATCGGACGCGAGTCTCATGATGTATCACGTCGATCGCTCGAAGCTCTATGTGACGCGGCGGCTGCGGCACATTCGCGGGGTAGACCCGGACCGCGTCGCCCGCGCCATCGAGGGGACGCGCTTTCCCGCCCGCGAAGGGCAGGAATATGACGACGAGGCCTCGATCCTGCGCGCGGCCGACTTCATCGGTCAGCTCGGCGATCCTAACTATCTGCGCAAGGCCAATGCGCTCTATTACGAGTTCGAGGAGGTCGGCATCAACCGCCAACTCGGCTACGACTCCCCCGCCGACATCGTGAACCGCTATCCACAATTCTATTGGAACAGCGTCGCACCGCACATCCAGACCGAGATCGGCTACCTCAACAAGACCGAGATCGGCCGGCAATGGATCGCCAATCTCTACAGCAACGTGTTCCGCGCCGAACGCGACATAGCGCTGTCCGGCCCGCAGCGATAGGCTAGGCTCTCGCGGACCTCGTAGCCCGGATGAGCGAAGCGATATCCGGGGCCGGCGATGCGTGATCCCGGATGTCGCTTCGCTCATCCGGGCTACATCGCGATCAGATCGTGAGCAAAGCATGCAACCAAAATCCATCACCACCGATGTCCTCGACATCGCCTATCTCGAATATGGCGGCTCTGACGGCTGGCCCTGCATCATGGGCCACGGCTTTCCCTACGACGTGAACGCCTATGCCGAGACCGCACCCATTCTTGCCCAGGCCGGCGCCCGGGTGCTGGTGCCCTGGCTACGCGGCTACGGTCCGACGCGGTTTCGCTTCCCGGAGACGCTACGTTCCGGCGAGCAGGCGGCGTTAGGGGCCGATCTGCTCGGCTTCATGGACGCGCTCGGCATCGCGCGCGCCGTCGTCGGCGGTTATGACTGGGGCGGACGCGCGGCCTGCGTGGTCTCGGCGCTCCATCCGGAGCGCGTGATCGGACTCGTCTCCGGCAATTCCTACAACATCCAGAACATCGCCCGATCCATGGAGCCGGCCTCGCCGCCGGAGGAGGCGGCGCTCTGGTATCAATACCTCTTCCACAACGAGCGTGGCCGCCGCGCGCTCGAGCGCAACCGGCGCGGCTTCGCCCGCCAGCTCTGGTCGATGTGGTCGCCGAAATGGACGTTCGACGACGCGACCTTCGAGCGTAGCGCCGTGTCTTTTGACAATCCCGATTTCGTCGACGTCGTGATCCATTCGTATCGACACCGCTATGCGCTGGTTGATGGCGATCCCGCTTATGCGGGAATCGAGGCGAAGCTCGCCGCGCAGCCACAAATCCGCGTCCCCACGATCGCCATCGACGGCGACAGCGACGGCGTCAATCCCGGCACCGCGTATCACGCGCGCAAGTTCGAGGGTTTCTTCGAGCGGCGCGTGTTCGCTGGCGCCGGTCATAACCTGCCGCAGGAGCGGCCGGCCGAATGGGCAAAGGCCGTGCTTGATCTTCGGAAAGGTGCCGAACGATAGGCCGGCATATCTTCGATAGCCTGACTCCTCACCTTGAGGTCCCAGGGGGAGCGCGTCCGCCAACGCCCGATCCTTTCGATTTTTCCCGATCCTGGGAACCTTTTGCAATCGCAGCCGTCCAAGCTGTGGGGCCGCCATTGTCTGCGGCCCGTTGCAGGGGAGGTCGTTCGATGAAGTCACAACCGCGTCGGCTGGAACGTGTTGCGGTGGCGCAGGCGCCGAGCGACCGGCCTGACAGGGCGGAGGTCGAGCAGGCGATCCGGACCATGATCCGTTGGGCCGGCGATGATCCCGCGCGCGACGGTCTGCGCGAAACGCCTGATCGCGTCGCACGCGCCTTCGAGGAGTATTTCTCAGGCTATGCGCAGGATCCGACCGAGATCCTGCAAAAGACGTTCGAGGAGATCGAGGGCTACGACGAGATGATCGTGCTGCGCGGTGTGCGCTTCGAAAGCCATTGCGAGCACCATATCGCGCCGATCGTCGGCCGCGCCTGGGTCGCCTATATCCCGCGGGGGCGCGTCGTCGGCATCAGCAAGCTTGCGCGCGTGGTCGACATCTACGCCAAGCGCCTCCAGATCCAGGAGAAGATGACCGCGCAGATCGCCAATACGATCAACGACGTGCTGAACCCCGAAGGCGTCGGCGTCATCATCAAGGCGACGCATCACTGCATGACCACGCGCGGCGCGCACAAGCCGGGGACCGATCTCGTGACCAGCCGTATGCTCGGCGTGTTCCGCGACAATGCGCTGACACGTCAGGAACTGCTGGGGCTTGCCAATTCAGACGATTGATCCGCCGGAGTTCAAGGAGGCGTCACCATGGCCGAGGACAACAAGCCGAGCGGACCCGACCTGACCAAAGGCGTGTCGCTGACCGCGTTCAACGACGGCAAATTGCTCGGCCATGTCGGCGAAGAGAATGTTCTCCTGGTCCAGGTTGGCGACGAGATCTTCGCGATCGAGCCGTCTTGCAGCCATTACCACGGCCCGCTCGCCGAAGGTCTGGTGGTCGGCGACACCATCCGCTGCCCCTGGCATCACGCCTGCTTCTCCTTGCGGACGGGCGAGGCCACTCGCCCGCCGGCCTTGAATGCGCTGGCGGTATGGGACGTCTCGCGCGATCGGGACAAGATCGTCGTGCAGCGCAAGCGCGAGGCGCCTAAACCAACATCCGCTCATCGTAGCGCACCGACGCCGGAGAAATTCGTCATTGTCGGCGGCGGCGCAGCCGGTTTCGCGGCGGCCGAGACGCTCCGGCGCGAGGGCTTCGCCGGGGCCATCACCATGCTCAGCAATGACGGCGCGATGCCGGTCGATCGGCCGAACCTCTCCAAGGATTACCTCGCCGGCAATGCGCCGGAGGATTGGCTGCCGCTGCGCGGCGAGGACTATTATCAGGATGCAGACATCGATCTCAGGCTGAACGTAGCCGTCTCCGCGATCGACCCGAAGGGGCGAAGCGTCACGCTGGGCAATGGCGACAGACTGCCATTCGATCGGCTGCTGCTTGCGACCGGCGCCGAGCCGGTCAAACTGCAGATTCCGGGCGCGGACCAGCCGCATGTCCACTCCTTGCGGTCCGTCGCCGACAGCCGCGCCATCATCAAGGCCGCGAGCAGTGCGAAGCGCGCCCTGGTGATCGGCGCCAGTTTCATCGGCCTGGAAGTCGCGGCGTCCTTGCGGGCGCGCAAGCTGCAGGTCCACGTGGTCGCGCCCGAGGAGCGACCGATGCAGAAGGTGCTCGGCCCCGAGATGGGCGATTTCGTCCGGTCGCTGCATGAAGAGAACGGCGTTGTCTTTCACTTGAAGGACACGGTGGAAAGACTCGACGGCATGCGGGCGACGCTGAAGAGCGGCGCGGTGATCGAGGCTGACATCGTCGTGGTCGGCATCGGCGTCAAGCCGCGCCTTGCGCTCGCCGAGCAGGCGGGGCTCGCAGCCGATCGTGGCGTCAGCGTAACCGAGTATCTGGAGACCAGCATATCCGGCATCTTCGCCGCCGGGGACATCGCGCGCTGGCCCGATCCGCATTCGCGACAAACCATCCGTGTCGAGCACTGGGTCGTGGCGGAGCGGCAGGGTCAGACCGCGGCACGCAACATGATCGGCAGGCGCGAACGCTTCGACGCGGTGCCGTTCTTCTGGTCGCAGCATTATGACGTACCAATCAACTATGTCGGCCACGCCGAGAGCTTTGACGACGTCGCGATCGACGGCAGCATCTCCGGCAAGGACTGCCTGTTGAAATACCGCAAGGCCGGACGCGTACTGGCGGTTGCCTCCATCTATCGCGATCTCGACAACCTGAAGGCTGAGCTCGAGATGGAGCGGTCGGGGGCCTGACACCCCATTCGATCTTGATTTGGGTCAATGTTGCTGCTGGTGGGGCTGCTCTGCTGCCTATCGTCCCGGTACGGCCCGTGCTATCCTGGATTGTGCCTCCGGGCTTCGCAGCAGGAGTGGCGTCATGACAAGTGCTTCGGATACGTCTCAGCGTCTTGGCCTGGGCTCGGGCATCGCGACGCTGCATGCCAAATGGGGCTGGATCGTCGCGCTCGGTGTCGTTTATCTCATCGCCGGCTTTGTCGCGTTCGGCAGCGTCGCGATGGCGACGGTGGCGAGCGTGATCGTGGTCGGTGCCATGATGATCGTCGCCGGCGCGGCCGAGATCATCGGTGCGTTCCAGATGAAGAGCTGGGGCAAGTTCCTGATCTGGGCCTTGCTCGGCGTGCTCTACGTGGTCGCCGGCTTCCTGACCTTTGCGAACCCGTTGTTCGCGGCAGTCCTGCTGACGCTCTTTCTGGGCGCATCGCTGATTGCCTCTGGCGCCGTCAGGCTGTTTCTCGCCTTCAGCATGAAGCGGGAAAGTCCGTGGGTGTGGGTCGCGCTCTCGGGCGCAGTCACGCTGCTGCTCGGTCTCTTGATCGTAGCTCGCTGGCCGGTGAACAGTGTCTACATCCTCGGACTGTTTCTCGGCATCGACCTGATCATGGCCGGCGCCGGCTGGATCAGCCTGGGTTTTGCTTTGAAGCGGCGCGGCTAGTCAAAGCCATCAGCAACTCGACGCAAGACCGACTGGTGGAACTCCGGTGAGCTGACGCGCTGACAAAAAGCAGCACGCCGCGTGATCGTCTCGTGCGGCGATGATCACGGGGAGAAACCATGAAAGCCGCTTTGGTCCTGGCCGCAGCGCTCGCTGCCGCCTGCCTGTCCACGCCCGCCGCCGCACAAAAGTCCTACGGTCCCGGCGTCAGCGACACCGAGATCAAGATCGGCAATACCATGCCCTATAGTGGCCCGGCTTCGCCGCTCAGCATCACCGGCCGGGTGATCGCGGCCTATTTCGACGAGGTCAACGAGAAGGGCGGCGTCAACGGCCGCAAGCTTAATCTGCTTTCGCTGGACGACGCTTTCTCGCCGCCCAAGACCATGGAGGCGGCACGGCGGCTGGTCGAAGGTGACGGCGTCGCCTTCATCTTCGCGACCATGGGCACCGCGCCGAGCTCGGCGATCGCGAAGTACCTCAACAGCAACAAGGTGCCGCAGCTGTTCCTGATCAGCTCGGCCTCGAAATGGAACGATCCCGCCAATATGCCGTGGTCGATGGCGCTGCCCTGGGCCCCGAACTACACCAGCGAGGCGGCGATCGACGTCGCCTATGCCCGGGCCAAGAACCCCAATGCGCGTTTTGCGGTGCTCTACCAGAACGACGATGCCGGCAAGGAATATCTGCGCGGCGTCAAGGAGGCGCTCGGCGCCGACGCCGACAAGGCGATCGCGATGGCATCGAGCTTCGAGGTCGCCGATCCCACCGTCGATTCCCAGGTGCTGACGCTCGCCAACACGAAGGCCGACGTCTTCATGATCTACTCGGTGACCCCGCGCGCCTGCGCGCAGGCGATCCGCAAGGCCCATGAGGTCGGCTGGCAGCCGACGCGCTTCCTGGCTAGCGGCTGCGCCAACAAGGCGACGGTGATGGTGCCGGCGGGCCTTGATGCCGGCAAGGGCGTGCTCTCGCTCGGATCGCTCAAGCCGTTCGTCGCCGAGCCGAAGAACGATCCGGCGATGACGGCCTATATCGATTTCATGAAGAAGCGCCTGCCGAATGCCGACGTCAACAACGTCGCCGGCCTCTACGGCTACACCGTCGCCGAGGCGCTGGTGGTGCTGCTGAAGCAGTGCAAAGACAATCTGACGCGCGAGAACATCATGGCGCAGGCGGCGAATATGAAGAACGTGCCGCTCTCGCTGCTGATGCCCGGCATCACCCTCAACACCACCCCGCAGGATTTCCGCCCGATCAAGGACGGCTACATGCTCCAGTTCGACGGCAACGACTGGGTGGTGGCGAGTGAGCTCTTGCGCGGGACCTGACGTGCAGCGGAGACGGTGCACCCTCTCCCCCTGTGGGAGAGGGTGGATCGCCGCAAAGCGGCGAGCCGGGTGAGGGGTATGTCTCCGCAAAGCAAGCTGCTTCGAGTGCGCCGATAGAGACCCCTCATCCGGCGCTTCGCGCCACCTTCTCCCACAAGGGGAGAAGGGAAGAGGTGCAGTCAGCCAACGCGAACCGGAGACCACCATGGACTTCCAACACTCCGCCCGCTCGCTCGAGCTCCAGGACCGCGTCCGCCAGTTCATTCGGGCGCATGTCGAACCGGTCGAGGATCTCTATTACGAGCAGGTCAAGCCGGAAGCCGCGCGCTACAAGACGCCGCAAATCCTTCAGGACCTGAAGCGGCTGGCGCGGGAGCAGGGGCTCTGGAACCTGTTTCTCTCCGGCGAGCACGGACCCGGGCTCACCAATCTCGAGTATGCGCCCGTGAAGGAGATCATGGGCCGCATCCTCTGGGCGCCGGAGGTCTTCAACTGCTCGGCGCCCGACGTCGGCAATATGGAGGTGCTGGCGAATTACGGCACGCCCACTCAACAGCAGCGCTGGCTGCAGCCGCTGCTGGAAGGGCGCATCCGCTCCGGCTTCTCGATGACCGAGCCGCAGGTCGCCTCCAGCGATGCCACCAACATCCAGTGCGAGATCCGGCGCGACGGCGGCGACTACGTCATCAACGGGCGCAAGTGGTTCACGTCGGGAGCCATGAACGAGGATTGCGAGATCCTGATCGTGATGGGCAAGACCGCGCCGGATGATCCCGACCGTCACCGCCAGCAGTCCATGATCCTGGTGCCCAAGAATACGCAGGGCGTGCGCATCGTCCGCGACATGCTCACCTACGGCTATGACGACGCCCCTGTCGGCCATCCCGAGATCGTCTATGAGAACGTCCGCGTGCCCGCCGAGAACATCCTGCTCGGCGAAGGCCGCGGCTTCGAGATCGCGCAGGGGCGGCTCGGTCCCGGCCGCATCCATCACTGCATGCGGCTGATCGGCTGTGCCCAGCGCGCGCTGGAATTGATGTGCCAGCGCGCGGTCTCGCGTGTTGCGTTCGGCAAGCCGCTGGCCGAGCAGGGCTCGGTGCGCGAGGACATCGCGCACTCCTTCTGCGAGATCGCGCAGGCGCGGCTCCTGACCCTGCAAGCCGCCGACAAGATGGACCGTGAGGGCAACAAGGCCGCGCGCGACCTGATCGCCGCGGCCAAGATCGTGGTGCCCAGCATGGCCGCCCGCGTCATCGACCGCGCCATCCAGATCCACGGCGCCGCCGGCGTCTCGCAGGACACCTTCCTCGCCCGCGCCTATGTCTACGCCCGCTTCATCCGCATCGGCGACGGCCCGGACCAGGTGCACCTCGCCGCGGTGGGGAAGGAGCTGATCAGGCGCGGCGGGGTGATGGCGGGGTAGGGGTGTTGTCCCCGCGCTGGGATGTGCGCATAGGGGAATGCATCGGTCCCGGGCAAGCAATTGCACACTTCGTTTTCGGCCCGTCTGGACATGGGGACGCAGGTTCGGAGATTCGATGCGTTGTCCATTCTCACTAGCTGTCTCGCGGCAAAGTGCTAGGCTTTGGACATGGACGGGCGTTTCCTCCGCGGTGCTGAATGAAACGACGCGAGTTCATGGAGCTGATTGGCGGCGCGGCGGCGACGTGGCCGTTTGGGGCGCGTGCGCAGCAACCGCCCAAGTCGCGCTACAAGGTAGGCTATCTCGCGAGCGCGTCGCGGGAGCAAACGCTTCGTAATGTTCGAGCCTTCGAAGCGGGCCTGCGGAGCCTTGGTTACCGCGCTGGCGAGAATGTCGTCATCGAGTACCGCTTTGCCGACGGAGACGTGGGACGGCTGGCGGCACTTGCCATAGAGGTGGCTGGGCTCGGCGTGGACGTCATCATGTCCGGGACCAACGCGACCACGGTTGCGGCCATGAAGGCGACACGGACGATCCCGATCGTGATGGCCAACAGTGCTGAGCCGGTCAGTGCTGGACTTGTCGCTAGTCTGGCGCGCCCGGGTGGCAATGTCACCGGGTTCAGCTCGGAGCCTGGCGATGAGATCAACGGCAAGCGGCTTGAATTTCTGAATGATACTCTACCGAACCTCTCGCGTGTGGGCGTCCTGTGGAATCCGGACTTCGCGCCCAATCAGGACCGGCTGGCATCGCTGCGGGAAGCTGCTAAGGCGCTGGGGTTGACGCTTGTCCCGGCCGAGGCGCGCGGCCCGGATATGCTTCAACAAGCGTTCGCGACAATGGTGAGGGAACGCGCGCAGGTGCTCGTCGTGCTGAGCGATGGAGTGCTGTTCAACCACCGCGGCCTGATTGGCGTCATGGCCGTCATAAATCGGCTGCCTGCAATCTCTGCGGTGAGAGAATACGCGGACGCAGGCTTCCTCTTGAGCTACGGGACCGACTTGCCAGATCAGTTTCGCCGGTCTGCGACGCTTGTCGACAAGATTCTGAAAGGCACGAAGCCCGGCGACCTGCCGGTCGAGCGGCCGACCAAGTACGAACTTGTTGTAAACCTCCAGACCGCCAAAGCACTCGACATCAACATGCCGCCGACTCTGCTGACGCGGGCCGATGTAGTGATCGAGTAGGCATTATTGCCCCTGCGTGTCAGTTGGCAGCGGTGCTTGCAGCATGTCGGTAGCGGTGGGCGATCCAGACCTGTCGCGGTCAGGTACACCGGTGCGAATGATTTCAGGCTGGGCTTCTGACCCAACTGCCACGTGACCGTGGCACATCAGAACCTCGCCGAGTTGCTGGGAACGGTAGCGAACTGCCACTGGTTCATGCCTTGCAGCGCGCACCTCGAATAGCGGGGCTTGGCGAACACTCATCGACCGCTGTTCCGAGTGATTCTGCGACTTGCCACTTTTTGGAGGCCTTGCCGCGCCGGTTTGGTTCGGCGACACTGCCTCTATTTCAAGTAGTTGTTTCAAAGGGGGTCTTTATGCCCGAGACTTTGGAAAGCCTGTTGTGGTGTGCCGCGATGGCTACGTGGCTGATGCTTCTCTTCAGTATCATGAGTGAGCGCTTGAAGCCTCTCTCGAAACGCCTCGGTCATCTGCTCGAGGTTGCGTTCAGGCTGAGAGCGAAGTGATGCCGTGACGAGGGCGGCGCAGCGACGTCGGGCAAGCTGGCGGAGCTGCGCGTCGACTTGGCCATGTCGAACGAATTGAGCCGCTCTATCGTGCGGCCGCACGCGCGGCTGCACGCTGCGGAAGAGGCTGAAATGACCGATGCTGATAAAGCATGATCCGGAAAAATGCGAAGCGGTTTTCCGGAAAGATCATGCGTAAACAACAACCCAAAGCGCGATGACGATTCACTCAAATCTCATCGCGCTTTTGACCTGCCATCCTCCGGTCGAGGGAGAACCGGCCCGCTCCGGTGACAAAGATCAACAGAGCGCCTCCCATGATGGAGATGTTCTTCAGGAAATGATTGTACTGCCCGATCTGCTGCGCACCGGCGGGGTATTCCCAGTAACGATGTCCGATCGCGGTCGCCGAGAATACGAACAGAAAAACCAGGACCGCGCAGTAGCGCGTGGCAACGCCGAGGACCAGACAAGCCGACATCAATATCTCCACCGCGACGGTGGCCGCCGTGAACAATTGGGGCGCGGGAAGGTTCAGCGACCGAAAATAGGCGACTGAGCCACTGAAATTGGTGAGCGCGGCGTATGCGCTTCCGACGAAGACCCAGGCAAGCAGGATGCGACCGACCAAAATCAGCACGTCGGCATATTTGGTGGCGAACGTGTCGGTCTCGGACGTGGGCCAGGGAAAGCGGAATGACATGGTCACTGCCTTATCGTCTTGTTGACGACGGCACTTCAACATCGGGGATCGTATCACGATCGCTGAGTCTGCCAATCCCGACCCTCCCCGCGGCAGACTCATCAAAAAAGTGTGTATCAACTGAGTGTGTATCGCACGTTGCCATTCGGTGTTGAGCCGATCTGACTGCGGTGATATCGTTCAGCGACATCATTCCTTTACGGTCTGATGAGGCGGGTGATTGGCTTACGAACTGCCGTCTGCCATTTGGAAACTGCAATATTTGAGTACATCGAGCCTTCTTCCGGCGCATTTCATCGTCGGCGGGGAATGTTCATTTTCCTCGTGCTCTCCATTGGCTCGGAGGCGGGCTTTTTTCAGTGCTATTGAAAAAGCGATTTCGCCATGTTTATTTCGAGAAGCCGAGCCAATTCCAAGGCATGCGCTGATCATTCGAATACGAGTCGCGTCAGCCGCTGCCTCATGCTTTCCCTGCTATGTGCGGCTTGCCTCGTTCAGTTGGCGCGCACCGCGTCGGCTCAATGCGCCGCTCGCGATGTTCGGCAGAATCAACTGACGTTCAAGTCACCTTCGGCGCAAGCGCCCCAGCCCATCAAGTCGGCCCGCGATGTTGCGACCTGGAGGACGATCGCAATCGGCAGCTTTGCCGACCCGATCAGGCTGCGCAATGCGCTGCATGGAATGGGCTGCAATGTCGGTGGGCAGGCCGCTGAAATCCTCGCTCGACCGGCATTCACCGTCAGCCCTCAAAAGAAAGACGTGGAGCTTGTTGTCGTATCGCCGGCCCAGCTTGGGTTTGCGTCCGACACGACGACCTTGGCCGACGTTTACGCGCGCGCTCGGGAATTCGGGTTTGAACTCGTTGCGGCAGAAGTCGGTCCACAATTGCGGATCCAATATCTCGACCAGCCGATGGGTGAATTTCTCGTCATCGGAATGGAGCCGATCAAGACGTGGAGTGGCGAGCCGGTCATTCTGAACGTGGCAAATGGCGGAGCTGGATTGATCCTGATCGGGCAGGACGGCAGAGCCGAAGCGGGCATACCGGCGACATCCCGCTTCGTATTCGCGCGGTCCCGTCAACCCCTGTCCAGTCGCGAGTTCGTCGAGCAGGCAGCGGCCCGGCTTCCACGGTGAGCGGAACGGGCAGCGATTTCTGGCGATGCGCGACCTGATCGCCGCGGCCAAGATCGTGGTGCCCAGCATGGCCGCCCGTGTCATCGACCGCGCCATCCAGATCCACGGCGCCGCCGGCGTCTCGCAGGACACCTTCCTCGCCCGAGCCTACGTCTACGCCCGCTTCATCCGCATCGGCGACGGTCCGGACCAGGTGCACCTCGCCGCGGTCGGGAAAGAGCTGGTCAAGCGGGGCGGGGTGATGGGTAAAGGTTGCCGAGTGTGGCTGTCCAAGCTCACGGGCAGAATGCCATGAGATCTTCGCCGACGACGAAGGCGCCATCGTAGTCTTGCCGGGTTGCGTCAATGAGGTCCTGCGCCGTCGGAGGCCCGCTCTCCCCGTCGTCGATCAGCACGAGGTGATTGTAGACGGCAAGTTTCGGCGCGCATTTCGCGAAGACCCGCGCCGCATCCGCCGGCGTCGAGTGATGCCCGATGACTCGGCGGATCCGTTCGATCTCCATCGACGCGGGCCTGACCATGGCGACCTCATGGACGAGGAGATCGACGCGATCGGCATGAGCGATCAGGTTCTCGCAATAACGGGTATCACCGGACAGTACCGCGGATTTGCCGCGATAGTCGAAGCGATAGCCGAAGGCAGGCTTGATCTTGTCGCCGTGATCGACCTCGAAGCAGGTGATGCGGAGGCCTTCTCGATCGTGGATGACGCCGTCGCGTTCGAATTCGGCAGCA
Organism: Bradyrhizobium sp. CCGE-LA001; assembly: GCF_000296215.2. Classification (NCBI taxonomy): domain Bacteria; kingdom Pseudomonadati; phylum Pseudomonadota; class Alphaproteobacteria; order Hyphomicrobiales; family Nitrobacteraceae; genus Bradyrhizobium; species Bradyrhizobium sp. CCGE-LA001. Next base: position 2,883,980 of record NZ_CP013949.1, read on the forward strand.
TCGATGCGCGCGCCCTGCGGCGGAAGATGTTCATCGGCCATGCGGATGGCGATATCGGCACCGAATGCTTTTTCGAGATGATGCGTCAGATGAACGGTGCCCGGAGGCCCGAGAACGCGCATCGGCAGGCTTCGCCGCCCGAATTTGCCGCCGAGCCAGCCCGTCAACCAGATATCGGGAAGGCCGACCACGTGGTCGGAGTGGAAATGAGTGAGCAGCAGCAGGTCGATGCTGCCGATCGGAATTCCGAGTTGGAACAGGCGCATCGTCGCGCCGCGGCCGGCATCGACCATGATCTTCTGTGAACCGGCTTCGATCAAGGTCGCAGGTCCAAATCTGAGCGGGTCGGGTGAGGGCATGCCGCTGCCCAGCAGCGTCACCCTGAATGGCGTGTCCATTCTCACTGCTCCGCCGTGAAACCGGATGCCTTGATCGGAATGGCCCAACGTTCGATGTCTTCACGCTGGATGCGAGCAAAATCCTCAGGAGATGTACCGGTCGGCTTCAGTCCAATTTGCGCAATCCGTCCCTTGATCTCGTCATCCTGGATGATCTTCGCGATCGCGCTGCTCAGTTTGGCTATGGCAGTGGCCGGAGTGCGGGCAGGTGCGAAGAAGCCCCACCAGCCGCCGCCTTCGATATCGTATCCGCTTTCCTTGAAGGTCGGAATGTCGGGCAGGAACGTCGACCGCTGGGCGCCGGAGGTCGCCAGCACGCGTATCCGGCCCGCTTTGTGCAACTCCGTGAGTTCGTTGGTGGACAGCATGACGATGGGAATTTGGCTTCCCATCAGGTCCGTCAGAGCGAGCACGCCGCCCTTGTAGGCGATATGCTGCAACGGCACGCCGGCGGCCTTTGCGAACATCAGCCCGAAGAAATGGGGAAGCGTACCTGCGCCCGGCGTGCCGAAGTTGGCCTTGTCTGGGTTCGCTTTCAGCCATGCTACCAACTCGGATAGATTGCCGGCGGGAATCTTCGGGTCAATGCAGACGCCGAACTCGAACGTGGCAACCTGCGACACCGGCGCGAAATCCTTGATCGGATCGTAGTCGAGCGCGGGATAGACGCTTTGATAAACCACCATCGGCGCGATCGGAGTGGCGAGCAAAGTGTTGCCGTCCGGCTCGGCCGTCTTGACGGTCTGGACGCCGAGGCGGCCGGCAGCTCCCACACGCGGCTCGACCATCACCGGGCGCTCCAGCGCCGTGCCCAGTCGTTCTGCAATCAGCCGGGTCAATGTATCGCCGGAGCCTCCGCCGGGAAACGGATAGATGATGCGAAGGGGCGCGGTGCGCGTCTGCGCCCCCAGAGGAGACGCCAGTGTAAGCATGGTGAAACCGGCGATCGCGAAGGCAATCCGGGTGAACCGCATGTTGGCCTCCTCTTCGAGTGACCCTCAGCATCGCGGCTTCGGGGTATACCGGGAAGCTCGAATATCGGATATGCATATCAGGAACTTGGATAGAGGCGGGAATGGACGATCTGCGCCTGCGGCGCTTGAAGCTCCGCGATCTTCACGTTCTGGATGCCGTGGCCGAAGCGGGGAGCATGGCGAAGGCTGCCCCACGGCTCGGCATGTCACAGCCGGCCGTATCCCGCGTCGTTGCCGACATGGAGCATCTGCTCGGCGTGCCCCTGTTCGATCGGACCTCGACCGGCGTCGAACTGACGAGATTCGGCCATGCGTTGCGCCGTCGGACCACGGCCGTCACCGACGAACTCAAGCAGGGACTTGGCGAACTGGCGTTTCTTGCCGACCCGACCCAGGGCGAGATTCGTATTGGCACGACGGAGCCCATGGCGGCGCTGACCGCGACGATCATCCAGAACATCTCGGAGATGCATGGAAGAATCAGGTTTGTGGTCAGCGCGGCCGATACGCTCGCCCTGCATGAAAAGTTGCGTCACCGCGAGATCGACATTGCCGTCACGCGAATGGCAGCAGATTTTGACCGTTATCTGGACTTGGTCGGCGAGCCGTTGTTCGAAGACGAACTCGCCGTGATCGCGGGGAAGCACAATCCGCTGATGCGCCGCAGGCATCTCACGCTGCGAAGCCTGACGAACGAGAAATGGTTGTTGGGTCCGCCCGCAATGTCGTTCCTGCGCCCCTTCATCGAGGAGGCCTTTCGCAACGAAGGGTTGGATGTGCCGGCCGCTACGGTGACCTGCGGATCGTATGCGATGCAGATCAATCTGCTAGCGGCCGGTCCTTTTCTGGCAATCCTGCCCCGCGCCACGCTTCGCTATCCAGCGCCACATGCGACATTGGCCCCGCTGCGCATTCGCATGCCGACGACACGCCGCCCGGTTGGTCTGGTGCGGCTGAAGCACCGTCATATCAGCCCAACCGTGAACCTCTTTTGCCGCGTTGCGCGTGAAGCCGCCGCGAAAGTGCAATGAGCGCATCTTTCGCCCTGCATCACGTTCCGCATCGGCGACGAGCCGGACCAGGGTGCACCTCGCCGCGAGGATAAGCGCTGATCAAGCGCGGCGCGGTGATGGGGTAGGACGTCCCACGCCGCCGGGGAATGGCAACTCCGCGCTCCGGCCACGAAGTCGTATAGTTTTAGGTCATTGTAGCACAATAGTAACGACTGCCGATTGAGAATGGCGCTGCCTGCACTTTTGCGCAGTCACGCAAGAAGAGAGCAGGCCGCTTCCGCCCAACGAGAGCAGATTTGCCAAGTCGGAAGATGCCGTGATCCCCCGGAGCGTTTCCGAGCGAAGTGGACACCGGTTCGCGCGAAGCCTCTAGAGTATGCCTGGAAGCAGCTATCGCATGAATCAGCGTTGGATCATCGTGGCCGCGATCCTGCTGACGGCCCTGTTCGTGCAAATGCCCGTCGTTCTCAACACCGATTTGAGCTGCCTGCTTTCTGAAGGAGAGCAGATTCTGGATGGCCGGCAATTGGGGGTCGACCTCTTCGAACTCAATCCGCCGTTATCGATCTACCTGTACATGCCGGCGGCGCAGCTTGCGCGATGGACCGGAATCGCGCCTGAGATCATCGTGATCGTCCTGGTGATCATCGAGATCATTGGCTCGCTTGTCGTGATCGATCGCGCCGCTGCGGCGGCAAAGCTCGATGCTAGAGAGCGAAATATCTGGACGTGCGTGCTCGCCTTCCTGCTCGCCGTCCTCCCTGGCGCCGTATTCGGGCAACGCGAGCATATAGCCGTCATCGCGATGACGCCGTTTGTCGCCGTCACTGCGATACGCTGGCGTAGGCTTTCCCCCGGACTGGCCGCGATTCTGGCAGGACTGGGCGCCGGGCTGGCCATCAGCATCAAGCCCCAGCTTGGGCTCGTGGCAGGCCTGCCGATCATCCTTGGCGCCATCCGCCAGCGTTCCCTCAGGCCCTTGTTCACCCCGGAGGCGTGTGCAGCCGCCGCCGTCGCGATCGGTTACGGGGCCGTCGTCGTGATCGCCTTTCCCGACTACTTGTTGACCTATGCACCGATGGTTGCTGCCACCTATCTCCCGATGCGGAGGGATTTGGCGTACCTGCTTCCTTTCCCGATCCTCATAATCACTGCTTCGATTGTGTTTCTCCGCCGAGTGACTTCGCAGGGTCTCAGACTGGAGAGCGAAGCAACCCCGTGGCTGGCAGCAGCCATTGGCGGCGCCGCGAGTTTCCTTATTCAAGGCAAGGGCTGGACATACACGCTGTACCCGCTGTGCATGTTTGCGATTGCCGCACCGCTGCTGCACGTTCGCACGGGGGCGCTGCCAAGGCTGGTCAGGATCGGCGGCTTCGTCAGCGTTGTGCTGATCGGGTTCTGGTTGTCCTTGTCGGTCCGTGACTTTCCGCCGCTGGAGCAGCGGATCAACGCACTAGCAAAGCATCCGAAGCTGCTCACGATCGGCGATCACGTCGCGCTGGGCCATCCGCTTGTTCGCCAGATTGGTGGGACCTGGGTGGGTAGTTCGTGTGGCCAGTTGCTGACGGCCGGCGCAATTCTGGTCCAGAATAGCTCACAGCCTAGCCAGGCAGAGCGAGCAAAACTCGACGGCATCATACACTTCGAGCGGCGGCAGCTGCTGGCAGACCTGCGAAACGGTCGCCCGGACGTGATTCTCGTGGATTCCTATCTGCAGGGGAAGGTCCCGTTCGATTGGCTGGCTTGGGCCAAAGCAGATCCAGAGCTCGATATGGAGTTGCGTCGGTATCGTGAGGCTGAGGACGTCGGCCGCGTTCGGATATTCTTCGACCAATCGCGGCCGGAGCGATGATCCATTTTGTCGGCGCAAGCGCAGGAAGGCGGGGAGCAGCCTCCAGCCGTCATGATGCTGTCATGCCAGTGCTTTGCCCGACGCCTCAAGTAGAATTCGCAAAATCAGCAGTGCTTTCGCTTTTCGCACCAAGTCATTGAAAAACCTCACCCCGCCTACTGTGCATGGGGTTGTTTTCAGGGTTTTGGTTTGAACGCCTTCGCCGCCCGTTCCTCGACGGCGTTCGCGCCGTCACCCGGCGCTGGCGATGCGGCCGTCCCCCGACCCTGCGCGCAGGTTCTGGAAGAACTTCTCCACCTCGCGCGAGAGCGTGTCCGCCGTCTCCGTCAGGCTGCTCGCAGCCGTCAGCACGGAGGATGCCGCGGTGTCGGTCTCGCCGATGGCGTCGCGCAGCGAGGTGATGTTGGCGACCAGGGTCTCGTTGCCTTGCGCGGCGCTTTGCGCGTTGGAGGAGATCTCGCGCGTCGCCTGGTCCTGCTGGCCGATGGCGCCGGCAATAGCCGAGGTGACCTCGTTGATCTCGCGCACCGCCCCGCCGATCTCGCGGACGGCGTCGACCGCGTTGCGGGTCGATGCCTGGATCATCGAGACGTTCTCGCCGATCTCGGCGGTGGCCTTGGCGGTCTGGCCCGCCAGCGCCTTCACCTCATGGGCGACGACGGCAAAGCCGCGGCCGGCGTCTCCGGCGCGCGCGGCTTCGATGGTGGCGTTGAGCGCGAGCAGATTGGTCTGCTCGGCGATCGCCTGGATCAGGTTGAGCACGCCATCGATGCGTTGTGTCGCCGCGGCGAGGCTCTCGATCTCGGAGATCGACTTCTCGGTCCGCTGGCCGGTCTGCTCGACGGCACCGGCGCTCTGTCGCACCTGGCGGCCGATCTCTTCGACTGAGGCGGACAGCTCCTCGGCCGCACCCGCCACCGCGGTGACGTTGTGCGAGGCCTGCTCGGTGGCGTTCGCCGCCATGCCGGCGCGATTGTTCGCATCAGCCGTGACGCGCGTGATGGTCTGCGCGGTCTCGCGCATGGTGGAAGCGTTCTCGCTGAGGCCGCGCATGATGGCGCCGATCGCCTCGCGGAAGGCTTCGACGGATGTTTCGATATGGCGGGCGCGCTCCTCGCGCGCGGCGGAATCGTTCGAGACCTGCGAGGCGAGATTGCGGTTGCGGCCCATCGCCTCCTGGAACACCTCGATCGCGCGCGCCAGCGCGCCAATCTCGTCGGCGCGGCGGCTATAGGGCACCACGACGTCCTCGGTGCCGTCGGCGACCTGCTTGATGGTCGCGGTGATGGCGGAGAGCGGCCGAGCGATCGAGCGGGCTATGATGACGATGCCGATCACGACCAGGGCGAGCGCCAAGCCGCCGAGGCAGGTCAGCACGAAGGACAGCGTGCGATTGGTCTCGGTCTGCTGGGCGATCTGCTTGGCGCGTTCGGCGTAGACCTTGGAGAGGGCTTCGAGGTCCTTGTTCAGCGCCGAACGCACGCTGCGATTGGCGTCGTTGTCGCCCCATTCGCGCCCCGCGGCCGCGTTGATTTCGATGCCGCGACGCACCAGCTCCTTGCGGAATTCGACGAACTGCTCGATGCGCTTCTTGAACGTGGCGAACTGCTCGGCGTCATCGGCCTTGACGATGGTCTCCCAGCGCTTGACGACATCGAGGATCTGCGCGTTGAACTTGAGAAGGCCCTCGCCATATTTCTTCACCACGGCCGGCTCGGTCGACATGTAAATGCCGCGCGATTCCATCACGACCGCATAGACCAGCGAGTTGACCCGCTCGACGTTCAGCGCGGCGGCATTCGCCGTCTCGGTCGCGCTGATCAAATCGGCGTTGCGGCGGCTGTTGTAGTCGGACAGCATCGCGATCGCCGCCGTGAGCAGCGCGAACAGCGCGAAGATTGCATAGAGCTTGGTCGCAAGCGTGAAGCGGCCGGCGAGGCCAGCGGCATTCCCGGATCGGTCAGATGGCATGGTGTTCAAGGAGCCCGAGATGGCCTGGAGCGGCCGGTGAGCAGTTGGTACAAATCGATGCAAAATCATGCAGAACGAAGATGGATGCGCCGTTAACGGGCACGGTTTGGTCCTTCGCCCTTAGTCGAAAGAAAGGTAAGATATTTCAGCGTCTTGATCTGAAGGTATAGTCTTGAGATCGCGCTGGACTCGGCCGTTGGCCGACGAACCCCGGAGAGGCTCTTGGTCTATCGCCACACCATCGACGCCACGAGCTATGCGTTCCTGGATTTGCGCGACCTCCTTGCCAAGGCGACGCCGCCACGCTCTGGCGACCGGCTGGCCGGGATCGCCGCCGCCAGCGCCGAGCAGATGATCGCGGCGCGGATGGCACTCGCCGATGTCCCGCTCGGCCGGTTCCTCCAGGAAGCGGTCATTCCCTATGAGATCGACGAGGTCACCCGCCTCGTCATCGACAGCCACGACGCCAAGGCATTTGCGCCGGTGGCCTCGCTCACGGTCGGCGCCTTCCGCGACTGGCTGTTGTCGGATGCCGCGACGCCCGACGCGCTGAAGAAGCTCTCGCCCGGCCTCACCCCGGAAATGGCAGCCGCGGTCGCGAAGCTGATGCGCAACCAGGACCTGATTCTGGCGGCGCGCAAATGCGAGGTCACCACCGCCTTCCGCAACACCATCGGGCTGAAGGGGCGGCTGAGCACACGCCTGCAGCCCAACCATCCCTTCGACGATGCCCGGGGCATCACCGCCTCGATCCTCGACGGCATCCTGCTGGGCGCCGGCGACGCCTGTATCGGCATCAATCCCGCAAGCGACGATCCCGCAATCATCGGGCAATTGCTGCGGCTGCTCGACGAGATCATCGGGCGGCTGAACATCCCGGCGCAGGGCTGCGTGCTGACCCATGTCACGACGACCTTGTCGCTGATCGGGCAGGGCGTGCCGGTCGACCTCGTCTTCCAGTCGGTCGCCGGCACCGAGGCCGCCAACCGCAGCTTCGGCGTCGACCTCGCGCTTTTGAAGGAAGCGCATGAAGCCGGGCTGTCGCTGGGACGCGGCAGCGTCGGGCAGAACGTGATGTATTTCGAGACCGGGCAGGGCTCGGCGTTGTCGGCGGGTGCCCATCACGGCGTCGACCAGCAGACCTGCGAGGCGCGCGCCTACGCGGTCGCCCGGGCCTTTGCCCCGCTTTTGGTCAACAGCGTCGTCGGCTTCATCGGCCCGGAATATCTCTATGACGGCAAGGAGATCATCCGGGCCGGGCTGGAGGATCATTTCTGCGGCAAACTGCTCGGCCTGCCGCTCGGGGTGGACATCTGCTACACCAACCATGCCGAGGCTGACCAGGACGACATGGACAATCTGCTGACGCTGCTCGCCGCCGCCGGCGTCACCTTCATCATGGGCGTCCCCGGCGCCGACGACGTCATGCTGAACTACCAGTCGACGTCTTTTCACGACGCGCTCTATGTCCGGGACGTCTTCTCCCTCCGCCGCGCGCCGGAATTCGACGACTGGCTGGTGCAGGCGGGCATTGCGGGTGCCGATTTCCGCATTGCCGGCGATGCAGGCCTGTTGCCCGATTTTGCCGCGCGGCTGATCGCATGATGCGACGGAAGCTGCTGCCTTCAGGAAACCATTGGTCCCCCTTGGAATTATGCTTGTGCCACAATATTGAGAAATTCCGGCGACAGCATTACGCTATGTGTCGGGCTGGCAATTTCCGCACCATTCGGTCGAGCGTGGCGGGGGAGCTTTGATGCGAGCTGAAAGTAACGGTACGTCCCGGCGGATTCTCTGTGTGTTTCCGCGCTATACATCATCATTCGGGACGTTCGAGCATTCCTATCCGCTGACGGATGGTGTTCGGGCCTTCATGCCGCCGCAGGGGCTGCTGCTGATCTCCGCCTACCTTCCGAGAGAGTGGCAGGTCAAATTCGTCGACGAGAATCTGCGCCCGACCACGAAGGAGGAGTTCGAATGGGCGGAAGCAGTCTTCGTCAGCGGCATGCACATCCAGCGCCAGCAGATGAACGACATCTGCCGCCGCGCCCATGAATTCGATCTGCCTGTCGCGCTCGGTGGCCCCTCGGTCAGCGCCTGCCCGGACTACTATCCGTCGTTCGACTATCTCCATGTCGGCGAGCTCGGCGATGCCACCAACCAGCTGATCGACATTCTCTCACGCGATACCGCGCGGCCCGAGCAGCAGGTGGTGCTGACCACCAAAGACCGCGTGCCGATGACGGAGTTTCCGATCCCGGCCTACGAGCTCGTCGACGTCAAGAAGTACTTCCTCGGCAGCATCCAATATTCCAGCGGCTGTCCCTACCAATGCGAGTTCTGCGACATCCCCGGCCTCTACGGGCGCAATCCGCGCATCAAGTCGCCGGAGCAGATCATCGCTGAGCTCGACCGCCTGCGCGAATGCGGCATGACCGACACGGTCTATTTCGTCGACGACAATTTCATCGGCAACCGCAAGGCCGCAATGGACCTGCTGCCGCATCTGATCGAATGGCAGAAGCGGACCGGCTATGTCGTGCGGCTCGCCTGCGAAGCCACGCTCAACATCGCCAAGCGCCCCGAGATCCTCGAGAAGATGCGGGAGGCATATTTCATCACCATCTTCTGTGGCATCGAGACGCCCGATCCCGATGCGCTGAAGGCGATGCACAAGGACCACAACATGATGGTCCCGATTCTGGAGGGCGTGCGCACCATCAACTCCTACGGCATGGAGGTCGTGTCGGGCATCATCATGGGGCTCGACACCGACAAGCCGAACACGTCAGAGGCGCTGCTCTCCTTCGTCGAGGAGTCCCGGATTCCGCTGCTGACCATCAACCTGCTCCAGGCGCTGCCGAAGACGCCGCTGTGGGACCGGCTGGAGCGCGAGGGGCGCCTCGTCGAGGACGACGGACGCGATTCCAATGTCGACTTCCTGCTGCCCTACGACGAGGTTATCGCATCCTGGAAGCACGCCATGGCGGTCGCTTACGCGCCCGAGAAGGTCTACGCGCGCTTCCAGTATCAGTGCGACAACGTCTATGTGCACCGCCTGAAGATGCCGGTGCCGGACGAGATGAAGACCTGGCGCAACATCCGCCGCGGCCTCGTCATGCTGCGCAACATCTTCTGGAAGGTGGGCGTGCTCGGCGACTACAGGCGCGTGTTCTGGACGTTCGCGCTGGAGCGCATCAGGCGTCGTGACATCGAAGGCCTGATCGGCTGCACGCTCATCGCGCACCATCTCATCACCTTTGCGCGCGCGGCCTCCAGCGGCAAGCAGAATGCCTCGAACTATTCGATCCGCCTGCGCGAGGCCGCCGTTCCCGCCGAATGATGCGACATGTCTGATCCGGCTCCGCTGCGCCGCCCCATCCTCGACCTGCGGGCGTTCACGCCGGCGCGCGTTGCGCTGGGCCGCAGCGGGGCGAGCTTGCCGACCCGTGCGCTGCTCGACTTCACGCTGGATCATGCCCGCGCCCGCGACGCCGTGCATGCCGCCTTCGATGCGCCGGGCCTGATCGTCGAGCTCGCCGGGCTTGGCCTCGTCGTCACCGAGGCGAGAAGCAGGGCGGTCGACCGCGGGGACTATCTGCGGCGGCCGGATCTGGGACGGCAGCTCGATGCCGAATCGGTCGACGCGCTGACTCGGGTCGCTTCGGCGCCGTGCCAACTCGCGGTCGTGATCGGCGACGGCCTGTCGGCTGCCGCGGTCCATGCCCATGCGGTGGCGCTGCTGACGCGCCTGATGCCGCTGCTCGCAGCCGACGATGGTGTCGCGATCGGCCAGATCGTCGTCGCCTCGGGCGCGCGCGTCGCGCTCGCCGACGAGATCGGCGCGGTTCTCCATGCGCGCATGGCTCTGATGCTGATCGGCGAGCGGCCGGGCCTGTCGGCGCCGGACAGTCTCGGCGCCTATCTGACCTTTGCGCCACAGCCGGGCCGCACCGATGCCGAGCGCAATTGCGTGTCGAACATCCACCATGCTGGGTTGAGCTATGACGAGGCGGCCTTCAAGATCGCCTGGCTGATCCGTGAGGGCCTCGCGCGGCAGACGACCGGCGTGGCGCTGAAGGACGAGAGCGCGGACCGTGCACCGCGTCGAATTGGCACATCTTCACGGGAATGACCTGGCTGAGAACGCAAAATCGCCGCATCTTGATCGATTTGCCCACACTTCGCCTGCTTGCGAGAAGGGTGATTGACCTGCTAAACCCCTCGCGGCGATTTTCCGCGCATTTTCAAAGGGCAAGCCTCCCATTGGTATGGCGTTTTCAAGCCGTTCGCGGGGCGCAATAAGCTCTCAGACCGAGCCGATTTAGGAACTGGACAAGGCATGCTCGAAAAGCACAGCGAGAATGAGGTTCATGTCGACAAGGTCGAGCAGGGGCCTACGTCCTCGATCGCCTTCGGGCTGGAGCGGCTTGGGCTGATCGCCGTCCGGGCGCCGATCCTCTCCTGCATCGTCCTGGTCGCGCTGATCGTCGGCGCCGTATTCGGCATCTACCGGATCAAGATCGATGATTCGCTGTCACAGCTGTTCCGCTCCGATACCCGCGAATTCCGCCAGTACGAAGAGGTAACCAAGAAGTTCCCGGCCGAGGAGTTCGACGTCCTCGTCGTGGTCGAGGGCAAGACCCTGCTGGCGCGGAACAACCTGGAGAAGCTGCGCGACTTCGTCACCGACCTGCAACTGGTCGAAGGCACGCGCGGACTGGTCTCGCTATTCTCGGCGCGCCAGGCGCCGGCCCCCGGCAAGCTGCCGGCGGCGCTGTTCCCGGCCGAGCTGCCCGAGGGCGCGGCCTATGACAAGTTCATCGAGACCGTCAAGAACAACGAGATCATCCGGGGCAAGCTGCTCTCGGAGGACGGCACGCTTGCCCTGATCGTGCTCTCGCTCGATCCGGAGGTGGTCGGCTCCAACAAGCTGACCAAGACCGTCGGCGACATCCGGGCGCTGATGAAGGAGGATCTGAGCGACACCGGGCTCAACGTGCAGCTCTCCGGCGTGCCGGTGATGCAGCTCGAGATCCGCAACGCGGTCGAGCGCGACGGGCTCACCTACAACATCCTCGGCATCCTCGCCGGCTGCATCATCGCCATCATCTTCTTCCGCAAGATATCCTTCATGGTCGCGGCGGCGTTCCCGCCGATGATCGCAATCCTGTTGGCGCTCGGCGCGCTCGGCTGGGCCAATTTCAATCTCAATATGTTCCTGAACGTGATGACGCCGCTCATCATGGTCATCAGCTTCTCGGACTCGATGCAGCTCACCTTCGCCGCGCGCGACCGGCTGATCGCGGGGCAGGACAAGTTCACCGCGTTCAAGAACGCGGTGCTGGTGGTGGGACCGGCCTGCGTGCTGACGCACGGCACCGCCGGCATTTCCTTCATCGCGCTCCAGTTCTCCGACTCCGACCTGATCCGCAAGTTCGGCGAGGCGGGGCTTGCCGCCACCATCATCGCGCTGGTCGCGGTGCTGTCGCTGGTGCCGGTGTTCGGCGTCCTGCTCGTGCGCAATGAGAAGGTGTTCGCGGTCAAGTTCCAGGGCGCCGATGCCGGCGTCCAGGCGCTGCGCAATTTCTGCTACTGGATCGCGGTGCGCATGGTCGGCCGGCCCGGCCTGTTCAGCCTGATCGCAGTGCTGTTCGTCGGCGGCCTCGGCGTCATCTACGCCAATCTGGAGCCGCGCTACCGCCTCGCCGACCAGGTGCCGGACAAGCGCCAGGCAGTCGCCGCCAGCGACCGGCTCGACGCCAAGCTGACCGGCGCCAATCCGGTCAACGTCCTGATCGCGTTCCCCAAGGGTGAGACGCTCTATTCGCCGGAGACACTCCAGACCATCGCCGACGTGCATGCGACCGTGGAGAAGGCGGCCGGCGTCGGCAATGTCTGGTCGCTCGAGACCCTGCGCCGCTGGCTCGCTGAGAAGGCCGGCAGCGCCGACGTCGCCACGCTCAAGGAATATGTCAACGTCATCCCCGAGCATCTGGTGCGGCGCTTCATCGACGCCGAGCAGGATGCGGTCGTGGTCGCCGGCCGCGTGCCTGACAAGGATTCCAGCCAGCTGCTGCCGATCGTCGACAAGCTCGACAGCGAGCTCGACGCCGTCCGCAAGAAGCATCCTGGTTATGAGATTGCGGTCACCGGCCTGGCCGCGATCGCCGCGCGCAACTCGGCCAGCATGATCGAGAAGCTGAACCACGGCCTCACGATCGAATTCGCGCTGGTCGCGATCTTCATTGGCCTCGCCTTCCGCTCCTGGGTGGTGACGCTCGCCTGCATCCTGCCGGGCATCTTTCCCGTGGTGATGTCGGGAACGGTGCTGTGGGCGATGGGCGAGGGGCTACAATTTGCCAGCGTCGTCGCGCTCACCGTCTCGTTCGGCCTCGGCCTCAGCGCCACCATCCACTTCCTCAACCGCTTACGGCTGGAGAACAAGCCGGGCGTCGGCTCGGCACTGGCGGTGGAGCGCGCGACCGTGCTGGTCGGCCCCGCGCTGATCCTGACCACGGTGGTGCTGGCCTGCGGCCTCGTCGTCACTGTGTTCTCCGACCTGCCGTCGCTGCGGCTGTTCGGCTGGCTCAGCGCCTTCTCGATGGTAATGGCCCTCGTCGCCGACCTCTTCATCCTGCGGCCGACGGCGATGTGGCTGATCAATTTGCACGCGAAGCTGCAGGGCCCCGACAAGCCGGCGATCTGAGCTCACGCGCCGATACGGATGATCCCGTAGGGATTGAACTTGAAGTCGCCCTCGGCGTAATCCTGCTCCCGCGACAGCGCGAGCTTGCGGTCGCGCAGCGTCGCCTCGATGCCGCGCTCGGCCATTGCGTCGGCAATCTCGTCCATCAACTTCACCGCGTCGCGGTCGCTGCCGCGCGATTTTGCGACGTAGATATCCGGCAGTCCGACCAGGTGAAAGCCGACGCTTTCGTTGTAGGTATCGCCGCCGAGCGGACGCTTGGCGAAGGCAAGGCGGCAGGTCCGGCCCATGGCTGCCGTCACCGTGAGGCCCTGATTCGTCTTGGCGGCGGCCTTGCAGTCGCGGGCCAATTGCATCCATCGCGAGAGGCCATGGGCCACGCCCGCGCTCTCTCCCTTCACGGCGGTGGCGCCGGCCTCGATCATCTCTTCAACGATGCGCAAGGCGGCGGCCGAATAGGCGATCGTCTTCTGCTGCTCCATGGGCGGGCTCAGCACGTAGAGCACGGCCTTGTGGTTGAACACGGCCGCTTCGTCCGCTTCCGACCATGCTTTCGGGAAGACGCGGTCCCAGCACACACCGAACGAGCGCTCCATGTGCGGGTCGGGCTTGGCTTGCGAATAGGTACGGTCGATCTCGAAATTGAAATCCGCGATCGTCTTGGCCGCCGCCTTCGGCGGATGCAGCAGGCCTTCGTCCTTGCCGAGGAAGCAGAGCACGTGACGCGGCTTCACGGGTGAAGGCTGCATGGTCGTTCCCTGCTGATCATTGGCGAAGGCGCGGCTGGCCGCGAAGAGCCCGGCAACTTTGAGCAGGTGTCTGCGAACTGAGTCCATGTCCGTAACAATGTCAGCAAAAAGCCTCCGGCTCGCGAGAACCGAAGGCTGAATTCGTTTCGAAGCGTGAAGGGCCTCAGCCCTTCGTCATCGTGATGTTGACGCCGCGGATCTCGCCCTTGGAGGAGATCTGCACCGTCTGCTTGGTGCCGTTGGTGCGCAGCGACAGGTTGGCGGCAAAGCCGTTGGCCTCGACGAACACGTCGATCTGGCCGCCGCCGGCGGTGCCCTGCAAATTGCCGAAGATGTTGCGGTTGGTTTCGCTCCAATTGCCGGAGATGCGTTCGCCCTGGCTGGTCACGTCGCTGGTGAGATTGAACTTGTAGCTGTCGGAGGCGCAATTCAGCGCCTGCTTGAGCGAGAGCCCGCTGCCGGCGACCTTGTAGTCCGCCTTGCAGCGGATGCGCTCGGTGGAGCCGTCGGACAGCGACACCGTGCCGGTGCCCGTCCATGCGCCGTCGAAACCGGCGAACGGCCCGGACGACTGAGCGTGGCTTGCAGAAACCGAAAAGAGCAGCGCAGCGCCGATGCCAGCCGCCTTGATTGCCAGTCCAGATCGCCCAAAGAATGTCATCTCAAATATCCCGTTTTGGAACGACGTTCGCCCACGATTGAGAACGTCTCGCCACATCGAAAGTTTAGTGCTCCGAGCCTGTGTCAGGTTCAAAGCGTGACGGCCAGAGACGGCGGTTCATGGCGCCTCGCGCCATGCCCAGGCGCGGCGGTTTGTCGTGTTTCGGTGTGTTTCGGGCGGGAAGGGCGGGGCTTAGAGATGCAGCTCTGCAACAGCCATGCAGTAAAATGCGAGGCTCATGAATTATGACGTAGTATCAAACTCTTACATCTGCCAATGAAGGCGCAGGGAAGACCTGATTCGGCGGGCGCGGCGCCAATTTGGCCGCATTTGCCAGTGCTTGTGCCTTCTCTGAGGCCGCACTTCCCGCGGCGACTTGCCATCAGAACAATCCGTTCCGGCCATCCGCCCTGTGCAGCCCGGGATCGGTGCGATTCTGCCGTCAGAATGAAGGAATACAATGCGTAAGCTTCTCGTCGCTCTCACCCTGCTGTCGGCCTCCCTTTCGACCGCAGCGTTCGCCCAGCAGGGGCGCGGCACGGACGCCGAGCAGAAGGCCTGCACCCGCGATGTGCAGAAGTTCTGCCGTCCCGTCATCGACCAGGGCGATTTCACCATCCTGGCCTGCCTCAAGGAGAACCGGGCCAAGATCTCCCAGGCCTGCGACCAGGTCCTGAAGAACCACAACCAGTAAGCTCGGCCGCTGGCCCATGGAGGCGGCCCCCGGGGCCGCCTTTTCAGGCGCAAATCCGCGAGGGGCAGCCATCGACAGACAGGATTGGTTTTGCGGCCGTATTCCCCTATATGGGGGCCGCGGCGGCATCGTCGGCATGAGCCCGCGCGAGCAAAAAAGCCCTTCCTGTCCAAACGATTGTAAACCAGCCCTCGATGACCTCTGCGAGCGAATTGCGATCCGGCAAGGGTGACCGCGACGAGAATTTTCCCGTCGCGTCCTGGATCATTCATCCGCGTCACCGTGCCTTGATCCTGGCCTATTACAATTTCGTCCGCACCGCCGACGACATTGCCGACCATGCGGCGCTGCCGGCCGACCAGAAGCTTAGCTATCTCGATCTGCTCGAGGCGGAACTGCTCGGCAATGGCGACACCCAGGCCGAGGCCGTGATCCTGCGTCGTGCGCTGGCCGAACGCGGCATGGCGCCGCGTCATGCGCTCGACGTGCTCATTGCGTTCCGCATGGACGTGACCAAGCTCCGTTACGAGAATTGGGACGAGGTCATCCATTATTGCCGCTATTCGGCGATGCCGGTCGGCCGCTTCATGCTCGACGTCCACGGCGAGAGCACCTCGACCTGGGCGGCATCGGATGCGCTCTGCGCGGCGCTCCAGATCAACAACCATCTGCAGGATTGCGGCAAGGATTTCCGCGAGCTCAACCGCGTCTATCTGCCGCGCGATGCATTGGCAGCACACGGCGCCTCAGTCGAAGAGCTCGGGCTGGCGCAGTCGCCGCCGGCGATGCTGGCCTGCCTTCAGGCCCTCGCCGTGCGCAACGAGGCGCTGCTGAACGAGAGTAAGTCGCTCAGCGCGGAGGTGAGGGATTTCCGCCTCGGCGTCGACATCTCGGTGATCCAGGCCTATGCCGACCGCATCGTGCGTCTGCTCAAGGTGCGGGATCCCCTGCGCGAACGCGTGCACCTGAACAAGTTCGAGCTTCTCACCTTCAGCCTCGCCGGCATGATCGGCGAAGTCGGCCGGCGCGCGTTCGGACGGAAGGCCATTTCCAGACCGGGGACTGCACATGACGCTTGAGGCGACCTCGCCCGGCGCCAATTATGGCTCGACCGCATCCGGCAGTTCGTTCTACGCCGCGATGCGCATCCTGCCGCATGACCAGCGCGAAGCGATGTTCCAGATTTACAGCTTCTGCCGCCAGGTCGATGACATCGCCGATTCCCATGGCCCGCGCGAGGAGCGGCTCGCCGCGCTTCAGCAATGGCGCAACGACATCGACGCCCTCTATCAGGGCAATCCGCCGCCGCGGCTGAAGGACTATGTCGGCTCGGTGAAGGCCTTCGGCCTCAAGCGCGAGGATTTCCTGGCCATCGTCGATGGCATGGAGATGGACGTGCCGCAGGACATCCGTGCGCCCGACATGGCGACGCTCGATCTCTATTGCGATCGCGTGGCCAGCGCCGTGGGGCGTCTCTCGGTGCGCGTGTTCGGCATGCCGGAGGAGGATGGCATCCTGCTCGCCCATCATCTCGGCCGCGCGCTCCAGCTCACCAATATCCTGCGCGATATCGACGAGGACGCCGGCCTCGGTCGGCTCTATCTGCCGCGCGAGGCGCTGATGCATGCCGGCATCACCTCCAACGATCCCGATCGCGTGATCACCGAGCGCGCCCTGCCGAAGGTCTGCCTGCCGCTGGCGCAGCGCGCAAAATCGCATTTCGAGAAGTCCGACGAGATCATGAACCGCAATAAGCGCCGCGCGGTGCGCGCGCCGCGGATCATGTCGAAATACTATCATTCCATTCTGGACCTCCTGATAGCGCGCGGCTTCAACGCGCCGCGCGAGCCGGTGCGTGTGTCGAAGGTCACACGTATCCTGATCCTGCTCCGTTACGCTTTCATCTGATGCAAAACACAGCTCACATCATCGGTGCGGGAATTTCCGGCCTCTCTGCCGCCGTGCGGCTCGCCAATGCAGGCTTCAAGGTCGCCGTGCACGAGGCGACGCATCAGGCCGGCGGCCGCTGCCGGTCCTATTTCGATGGCGCCACCAACCTCACCATCGACAACGGCAATCATCTGCTGCTGTCGGGCAACAGCCATGCGCGCGCCTATGCGCGCGCGATCGGCACCGAGGCAGGCCTGGTCGGCCCCGAGAGCGCGCAGTTTCCCTTCGTCGACATCAAGACCGGACAGCGCTGGCAGATCGATCTCGGCGCTGGCCGGCTGCCGACCTGGGTGCTCGACGAGAGCCGCCGCGTCCCTGATACGGGTCTCACCGACTATCTGAAGCTAGCGCCGCTGATCTGGGCGTCGGAGGAGACGCCGGTCGGCAAGTCGATCCCGACCGAGGGCATGCTCTACCAGCGCCTGGTACAGCCGCTGCTGCTGGCGGCGCTCAACGTCGATCCGCCCGAGGGGTCGGCCGGGCTTGCCGGCGCGATCGTGCGCGAGACGCTGCTCGCGGGCGGGCAGGCCTGCCGGCCCCTGATCGCGCGCGACGGTCTCAGTGCCGTGCTGATCGAGCCCGCGGTGAAGTTCTTGCAGGAGAGGGGCCACAGCGTTCAGCTCGGCCATGAATTGCGGTCGTTTGCGACCGGAGACGGCAAGGCCAGCGCGCTGAATTTCGGCGGCGAGGACGTGATCGCGCTCGATGACGGCGATGTCGTCGTGATGGCGGTGCCGCCGCGCGCCGCCGCCACCCTGCTGCCGGGCCTGAAGACGCCGACCGAATTCCGCGCCATCGTCAACGCGCATTTCCGTTTTGAGCCGCCGCCGGGCTCCGCGCCGATCCTCGGCGTCATCGGGGGCGTGGTGGAGTGGCTGTTCGCATTCCCGAACCGGCTGTCCGTCACCATCAGCAATGGCGACCGTCTGGTCGACATGCCGCGCGAGGAACTCGCGCAGGCGATCTGGAACGATGTCTGCAAGGCCGGCGGCGTTTCGGGTGAGCTGCCCCCGTGGCAGATCGTGCGCGAGCGCCGTGCCACATTTGCGGCGACGCCGGCGCAGAATGCCCTGCGTCCGGGGCCGGTCACTGCGCTGAAAAACCTGTTTCTTGCCGGCGATTGGACTGCTACGGGATTGCCAGCAACCATCGAGGGATCGGTCCGATCGGGCGATCGTGCCGCCGATCTGGTTTTGGCCGCAAAGCGGCCCTGACGGGCGATGCCCCGGCCAATTTCAATGGACTATCGGAGCAATCGAGCGACATGGATTCCGTGAACGCGACCAGCCGCGAAGCCTTGAATTCGAAGATAGTGGATTCGAAGGTATTGGATTCGAAGGCACTGGAATCGAGCATTGCGTCGGCGACCGATGGCGTCCTCCGCTTCCAGCAACCCGACGGCCACTGGGTGTTCGAGCTCGAGGCCGATGCCACGATTCCCGCAGAATACATTCTGTTGCGCCACCACCTCGCCGAGCCGGTCGACGTCGTGCTCGAGGCCAGGATCGGCAATTATCTGCGCCGCATCCAGGGTGCCCATGGCGGCTGGCCGCTGGTGCATGACGGCGAGTTCGACATGAGCGCCAGCGTGAAGGCGTATTTTGCGCTGAAGATGATCGGCGATTCCATCGACGCACCGCACATGGTGCGCGCGCGCGAGGCGATCCGCTCGCGCGGCGGCGCGATCCACAGCAACGTCTTCACCCGCTTCACGCTGGCGATGTTCGGCGTCCTGACCTGGCGCGCGGTGCCGGTGCTGCCGGTCGAGATCGTGCTGCTGCCGTTCTGGTCGCCGTTCCACCTCAACAAGATTTCCTATTGGGCGCGCACCACCATGGTGCCGCTGATGGTGCTTGCGGCGCTCAAGCCGCGCGCGCGCAATCCGAAGGGCGTCGGCATCGACGAGCTGTTCCTGCAGGATCCGCGCTCGATCGGCATGACCGCGAAGGCGCCGCACCAGAGCATGGCCTGGTTCGTGCTGTTTCGCTCGCTCGATGCAGCCTTGCGCGTCATCGAGCCGATGTTTCCGAGGAGCCTGCGCAAGCGCGCCATCGACGCGGCGCTCGCCTTCACCGAAGAGCGGCTCAACGGCGAGGACGGCATGGGCGCGATCTATCCGCCGATGGCCAACATCGTCATGATGTATGACGCGCTCGGCAAGGACGAGAACTATCCGCCGCGGGCCACCACGCGCCGCGGCATCGACAAGCTGCTCGTCATCAACGGCGAGGAGGCCTATTGCCAGCCTTGCGTCTCGCCGGTGTGGGACACGACGCTGACGGCCCATGCGCTGCTCGAAGCCGGCGGCGACAAAGCGGTGCCAGCGGCCAAGCAGGGCCTCGACTGGCTGATCCCGAAGCAGGAGCTCGAGGTGAAGGGCGACTGGGCGGCGAAGCGGCCCGACGTGCGCCCCGGCGGCTGGGCCTTCCAGTACAACAACGCCCATTATCCCGATCTCGACGACACCGCCGTCGTGGTGATGTCGATGGATCGCATGCGCCGGGAGCACGGGGTTGCCGGCTACGACGCCGCGATCGCCCGCGGCCGGGAGTGGATCGAGGGCATGCAGAGCGACGACGGCGGCTGGGCCGCCTTCGACGTCAACAACCTCGAATATTACCTGAACAACATCCCGTTCTCGGACCACGGTGCGCTGCTCGATCCGCCGACCGAGGACGTCACTGCGCGGTGCATCTCGATGCTGGCCCAGCTCGGCGAGACCGAGAAGACCAGCAAGCACGTAGCCGACGGCGTCGCCTATCTCAGGAAGACCCAGCACCCCGAGGGCTCCTGGTACGGCCGCTGGGGCATGAACTTCATCTATGGAACCTGGTCGGTGCTTTGTGCCCTCAACATGGCCGGCGTCGACCACAAGGACCCCATGATTCGCAAAGCCGCGAACTGGCTCACCTCGATCCAGAACGAGGACGGTGGCTGGGGCGAGGACGCCGTCAGCTACCGCCTGGACTACAAGGGCTGGGAGGCCGCCCCCTCGACCGCCTCGCAAACGGCATGGGCCTTGCTTGCCCTGATGGCGGCAGGCGAGGTTGATCACCCGGCCGTCGCCCGCGGGGTGGAGTACCTGATTGCAACACAAGACAAAAAAGGACTGTGGGACGAGCAGCGGTACACCGCCACAGGCTTCCCCCGCGTGTTCTATCTACGGTATCATGGTTACCCAAAGTTCTTCCCGCTGTGGGCATTGGCGCGGTATCGGAACTTGCGGAACACCAACAGCAGGGTGGTAGGGGTCGGAATGTGACTTTGGGGACGGGGGACTATTTTACCGTGGGTAATACCATCGACCCGCGGCCGATATTGATCGTGACCGGACTGGTTCAGGAGGCCCGTATTGCGGCCGGGCCTGGCATGGCGGTCATCTGTTCGTCGAGCAGCCCCACCCAGTTGCGGGCCCTGCTGACGGTGGTGGATCCCGAGACGATTCGCGGCGTGATCTCCTTCGGCGTAGCCGGCGGGTTGGACCCGAGCTTGCGTTCCGGCGATGTCGTGCTGGCGACCGAGGTGCTGTCCGGCGACACCCGTTGGGCCGCCGGGCTGTCGCTCGGCGACGACCTCATCGATCGCCTGACCTCGGGGCGCCGCCGCGTGGTGCGCGGCAGCCTCGCCGGTGCCGAGGAAGTGGTCACGAAGCGCTCCTGCAAGGCAGCGCTGCATTCGGAGACCGGCGCTGCGGCCGTCGACATGGAGAGCCACATTGCGGCTGCCTACGCCGCCGAGGCCGGGCTGCCGTTTGCCGCGGTCCGCGTCATCAGCGACCCCGCCCATCGCGCGCTGCCGGCGCTCGCCCGCGCCGCGATCAAGCCGAACGGCCAGATCGACCTTCCGGCCGTGCTGCGCGGCATCGTCCGCAACCCCACGACGCTGCATGCGCTGGTCTCGACCGGCATCGACTTCAACCGCGCGCTGCGGTCCTTGCGCGGCTGCCGTGATTATCTGATCGGCACCGAGCTGATCGAGAGCGAAGAGCTGGTGTCGAAGGCGGCCTGAGGCGGCGATTCTCGATCTGACAAACAAAAGGCCCGGCATGCGACCGGGCCTTTAGCTTTTTGAGGCGCGAGATTGTCACAGGCGGCGCCATCGACGCGATGTGGTTTCCTCCATATGCGTTTATCTTACGTTTGTCTTACCTCGAAAGGTCGGGCCATGGCCGACGGATAAGCTCACTACTGTCGTTTCCACCAAGGGGCAGGTCATCCTGCCCAGCGTCATTTGCAGGGCGCGGGACTGGAAGGCTGGGACGCGCCTTTACCGTCGAGGAGACTTCGGAGGGCGTCCTATTGAAGCCTGCGCCGGCCTTTGCGGCGACGCGACCGGAAGAGGTGTTCGCGTCTTGAATTATCCAGGCAAGCCGAAGACGCTCGAAGAGATGGACGCGAGCGTGCTTGCCGAAGCCAGGCGGCGGCATGATCGCGATTGATACCAGTCTGATCATCCGCTACCTGACCGGAGATCACGCGACCTAATCCGCGCGCGCCCGCGCCTTGATCGACGGCCAGAGGGTCTTTGCCGCCGTCACGGTGCTCCTCAAAGTCGAACGGGTGCTACGAAGCGCGTACGGTTATCAGGCCGCAGGCATCGTGCACGCGCTTCGTGTGTTCGCGGGGCTTCCGACCGTTATGGTCGAGGACGGAGCGATGGTTGCGGCGGCGCTCGACCTTGCCGAGAGGGGGAATGGATTTCGCCGATGCTCTGCATCTGACCATTCTGGATTGCTTCGTCGCAAGGGCTCCTCGCAATGACGACGCGGAGAGAGCCAGCAACACACTCATGCTTCGTGCCCCGGACGCAGCGCAGCGTCCCTTCGACGATGCGCTGCAGAGCCGGGGCCCATGCATCGACACGGCGCGGGGCTGCTGGGTCCCGGCTCTGCGCAGCAGCGCAAAGAGCGCTGCAGCGCGTCCGGGACACGGGCTGCGCACACCGGCACAAAGAAAAGGCCCGGTCGCGATCGCGGCCGGGCCTTCGTCGTGAGATTGATCCGTGCGCTTACGCCGCGGTCGAAGCCTTCTGCGCGGCCTTCGCCTGCGCGGCGGCGGCTTCGTCCTTGCGGATCTCTGACAGCTTCTTCTGGACCTGCTCCGAGAAGATATACTGCGCCGGGCGCTGCTTGGACATGTCGATCTCCGGCGCCATCGGACCCGAGGTCTTGATGCCGCGCAGCGACACCCACATCGCCTTCAGCGGGTTGTTGAGCGCAGCAGTCGCCGCCGTCGGCTCGTAGCCGCAATGGGCCATACAGTCGGCGCACTTCTCGTACTTGCCGGTGCCGTAGGTGTCCCAATCGGTGGTGTCCATCAGCTCCTTGAAGGTCTTGGCGTAGCCTTCACCGAGCAGATAGCAGGGCTTCTGCCAGCCGAAGATGTTGCGCGCGGGCATGCCCCATGGCGTGCACTCGTATTCCTGGTTGCCGGCGAGGAAGTCCAGGAACAGGCCGGAATGCATGAAATTCCACTTCTTGCCCTTGCCCATGGCGAAGACGTCGCGGAACAGCTTCTTGGTCTTGGTGCGGTTGAGGAAGTGCTCCTGGTCCGGCGCACGCTCATAGGCGTAGCCTGGCGACATCGAGACGCCGACGCCGAGCTCGACGGTGAGGTCGAGGAATTTGGCGATCTCCTCGGCCGGATGGCCGTCGAAGATGGTCGCGTTGACGTTCACGGTGAAGCCGCGCGCCTTGGCCGCCTTGATCGCCGACACCGCGCGGTCGAACACGCCCTTCTGCGACACCGCCTTGTCGTGATGGTCCTTCAGGCCGTCGAGATGCACCGAGAAGAACAGATACGGCGAGGGCTCGAACAGATCGAGCTTCTTCTCGAGCAGCAGCGCGTTGGTGCAGAGCGAGACGAACTTCTTGCGTTCGACGAGGCCGCGCACGATCTCGCCGATCTCCTTGTGGATCAGCGGCTCGCCGCCGGGAATGGCGACCATCGGCGCGCCGCACTCGTCGGCGGCGTCCCAGCATTCCTGCGCCGTCATGCGGCGGTTGAGGATCGCATCCGGATAATCGATCTTGCCGCAACCGACGCAGGCGAGGTTGCAGCGAAACAGCGGCTCCAGCATCAGCACGAGCGGATAGCGCTTGCGGCCAAGCAGTTTCTGCTTGAGCAAATAGCCGCCGATACGCATTTCCTTGAAGAAGGGGATGGCCATTACACGTTTCTTTCTGGGCTTTTCAATTCGGGTGGGTCAGCTCGCAGCCAGTTGGGCCGGAAGCCGGAATTCGATGTTTTCCTCGCGGCCCGGCAGCACCTGGACCTTGACCGGTCCGATCCGCCGCATCGCTTCGATCACGTCATCCACGAGTACCTCAGGCGCTGAAGCGCCGGCCGTGACGCCGACGGTCCTGGCATCTTTCAACCACTCCGGATTGAGCTCGCTGCCGTCGGCAATCAAATAACTCGCGACGCCGGCCTCAGTGCCGATTTCGCGGAGCCGATTCGAGTTCGAACTGTTGGCAGCGCCCACCACCAAGATCACGTCGACCAGCTTGCTCAAGTCCCTTACCGCAGATTGGCGGTTCTGTGTCGCATAGCAGATATCCCGGATATCCGGGCCTTGAATATCTGTAAAGCGGGCCTGGAGGGCCGCGATGATGTCCCTGGTGTCGTCGACCGACAGGGTGGTCTGGGTGATGTAGGCCACTGGCGTATCCGCCGGCAGCGTGAGGGCCTTAACCTCTTCAACGCTTTGAACAAGCAGCACTGGCCCCGGAACCTGGCCCATCGTGCCCTCGACCTCGGGGTGACCGGCATGGCCGATCAGGATCAGGGTGCGCCCCTTGGTGATGTATCGCTTCCCCTGATTGTGAACTTTCGTGACCAAGGGGCAGGTGGCGTTGAGCACCGGAAGGTCGCGCGCTGCAGCCTCTTCCTCGACGCTGCGGGCGACGCCATGGGCGCTGAAGACCGTCACCGACTTCGGCGGAACCTCGGACAATTCCTCGACGAAGATCGCACCCTTGTTCTTCAGGCTCTCGACCACGTATTTGTTGTGCACGATCTCATGGCGCACGTAGACGGGCGGGCCGTATTTCTCCAGAGCCCGTTCCACGATCTCGATCGCACGCACCACGCCCGCGCAGAAGCCGCGCGGCTGCGCCAGATAAACTTCCATTAGACGCCCATTACGCAAGTTGCACCAATCCGCTTCAAAATCCCCCGGCAGCACCCCGACTGACCAATAAGGTGCAATATCCGCACCATTGGCCTCGCGCACGCGGTAGCTGCCCACCCCCGTTTGGGACTCCGGCGCATGGAGGCGCAATACTTTGTGTCAAAAAATCGGCAACAAGGGAAGGTCGAATGAACCCTTGGTTCCCCGCCAGATCAATTGTGCGGTACTATAGTATGTGAGGCTTGTGAGCAAGATGGCGACATTTGTGCTCACCCTTTCGTCACTTTCCCGCCTCAACTCCCCGGCTATACCGACCGCCCGCATGAATTTGCCACGCTCTTCCACCGCTTAACTCGAACTTCTCGCGGTTAGAGCCACTGAAAACAGCAATAGGTTTCGCCCGGGAACTCCGATAAACAGCGGGCGTTTCCGGCAAGCTATTAACCGCAGAAAGAAAAGAAGTGCTGCAAAGCGTAGTCGTTGCCACCGTCAGGGCCTGCACCCGATTTGCCACCCTCGTCGTCATTCTCGGGCTCCTGCTCTCGGTGGGAGCCGGCTATTACGCTGCGCGCCACTTCGCCATCAACACCGACATCAATTCGCTGATTTCTCAAAATCTCGACTGGCGCAAGCGCGACCAGCAATTCGACAAGGCGTTCGATCAGAACGAAACGATCCTCGCCGTGGTCGAAGCCAGAACGCCGGAGATGGCGAGCGCAGCTGCCGACGCGCTCTACGCCAGGCTGAAGGACGACAAGACCAACTTCCTGTCGCTGCAGCAGCTCGGCAGTGGCGAGTTCTTCGAGAAGAACGGACTGTTGTTCCTGCCGACCGAGGAGGTCGGCAAGATCACCGGCCAGTTCGAAGCCGCGGCGCCTCTGATCGAGATCATGGCCGGCGATCCCTCGATCCGGGGCCTCACCGGCGCGCTTGAGACGGGTCTCGCCGGCGTCAAGCGTGGCCAGGTCAAGCTCGACAGCACCGAGCGGCCCTTCAACCTGATCGCGCAGACGGTCGAGACCGTGCTCAACAAGGGCAATGCGAGCTTCTCCTGGCGCGAACTCGTCGGCGACGAGCCGCTGAAGGATTCGGACAAGCGCGCTTTCATCGAGTTCAAGCCGATCCTCGACTACAACGCCTTGGAGCCCGGCAAAGATGCTACCGACGCGATTCGGAAAGCGGCGGCCGAGCTCGACTTTGCGAACAAATATCAGGCGCGGGTGCGGCTGACCGGCCCGGTGCCGATCGCCAACGAGGAATACGCGACCGTCCAGGAAGGCGCCGTCGTCAATGGCGTCGGCACCGTCCTGGTCGTGCTGCTGATTCTGTGGCTGGCACTGCATTCGTCGAAGATCATCTTCGCCGTGTTCGTCAATCTCTTCGTGGGCCTTGCGATCACGACCGCGGCCGGCCTGATGATGGTCGGCTCGCTCAATCTGCTGTCGATCGCGTTTGCCGTGCTGTTCGTCGGCCTCGGCGTCGATTTCGGCATCCAGTACAGCGTCCGCTATCGCTCCGAGCGCTACAAGCACGACGATCTCTCGGGCGCGCTGGTGCTGGCGGCCAAGCGCTCGGCGGTGCCGCTCTCGCTCGCAGCGATGGCAACGGCCGCAGGCTTCCTCTGCTTCATGCCGACCGACTACAAGGGCATCTCCGAGCTCGGTCAGATCGCCGGTGTCGGCATGCTGGTGGCCTTCCTCTCGTCGATCACCGTGCTGCCGGCGCTGCTGAAGCTGCTGAACCCGCCCGGCGAGATGGAGCCGGTCGGCTACGCCTTCCTGGCGCCTCTCGATCACTTCCTGGAGAAGCACCGCGTGCTGGTCGTGGGCGGCACGCTGCTGCTGTCGCTCGCCGGCCTGCCGCTGCTGTACTTCATGAAGTTCGACTTCAATCCGATGAATCTGCGCAACCCGCACGCCGAATCGATCGCGACCTTCCTCGACCTGCGCAAGGATCCCAACACCGGGGCCAATGCAATCAACGTGATGACGACGTCGGAGGAGCAGGCAAAGCAGGTCGAGGCGAAGCTCGAGAAGGTGCCCGAGGTGCTGCGCGTGATGTCGCTGGACAGCTTCGTGCCGCAGGACCAGCCGCCGAAGCTGAAGCTGCTCGCTCAGGGCGCCAAGGTGCTGAATCCCGCGCTCAACCCCGACCAGATCGACGAGGCGCCGTCGGATCAGGAAAACGTCGAGGCGCTGAAATCCTCGGTCGACAATCTGCGCCGGACTGCGGGCGATGCGAAAGGACCTGGTGCGACGGCCTCTCGCCGGCTCGCCGACGCGCTCGAAAAGCTCGCCAAGGGCGACGAGGCCACGCGCAACAAGGCGCAGGATGTGTTCGTCACGCCGATGAAGATCGTGTTCAGCCAGCTCAGGAATGCAATGCAGGCCGGGCCGGTCACCCTGAACTCACTGCCGCCCGATCTCGTCAACGCCTGGAAGAGCAAGGACGGCATCATCCGCGTCGAGGCACTGCCGAAGGGCGATCCCAACGACAACGACACGCTGCGCAAGTTTGCCGCGGCGGTGCTTGCGGCCGAGCCGACCGCGATCGGCGGGCCGGTCTCGATCCTGAAATCGGGTGACACCGTGGTGAAGGCGTTCATCCACGCCGGCATCTACGCGCTGCTGGTGATCGGCCTGTTGTTGTGGATTACGCTCCGCCGGTTCGTCGACGTGCTGATGACGCTGGTGCCGCTCCTGGTGGCCGGCGTGGTGACGCTCGAGATCTGCGTGCTGATCGGCCTGCCGCTCAACTTCGCCAACATCGTCGCATTGCCGCTCCTGCTCGGCGTCGGCGTTGCCTTCAAGATCTATTACGTCGTGGCTTGGCGCTCGGGCAGGACGAACTTGCTCCAGACCAGCCTGACACGGGCGATCTTCTTCAGCGCGCTGACGACGGCGACGGCGTTCGGCAGCCTGTGGCTCTCGAGCCATCCCGGCACGTCCAGCATGGGCAAGCTGCTCGCACTCTCGCTGGTGACGACGCTTGCCGCCGTGCTGCTGTTTCAGCCGGCCCTAATGGGCAAACCCCGCAATGTCAGGGAGTAGGCAGATGTCGCCGACCGGATCGGCGGCGCCCTTCTGACCGGGCTTGGCCGCAACCTTCGGGGCGGCAGCAGGCCCAGGTACCGATCCAGCTGCCGATCCAGGTGCTGACCCAGCTGCGGGCGGCGTGGCGCCCGTCGCTCCCTGGGCTTTCGGCGCCGCGCCGGTCGACTTTGGCGCGCCCTTGGCCATGGCATTGGCCGGGCTCAAAGGGATCGGCGGGGCAACCCGGGTCCAGGTCTCGCCGCCGCACAGGAACCCCATCACGCAGCCCTTGATTTCGAGCTGGTCGGCACCGGCCGGCGTGATCGTGGCGCTGTAGAGCTGGCCGTCCTTGGCGTTGTAGACCTGTCCTTCCCACTGATCGATGCCGGGCTTCTTCTTCATGTTGATCAGGGTCGGCATGCCCAGCGTCGGCCTGTTCTTTTTTGACACATCGGG
This sequence comes from Bradyrhizobium sp. CCGE-LA001, assembly GCF_000296215.2. NCBI lineage: Bacteria > Pseudomonadati > Pseudomonadota > Alphaproteobacteria > Hyphomicrobiales > Nitrobacteraceae > Bradyrhizobium > Bradyrhizobium sp. CCGE-LA001. Next base: position 2,911,570 of record NZ_CP013949.1, read on the forward strand.
ATTGTTCTCGTCGCGGCCCCCGGGCTGCTTTTCCCAGGAAACGGCGCCCCACATGCTGCCATAGCATTGGGCGACACGGATGTTGGCAACGCCGTCGGCGACCCGCCAGTCGCCGGTCGGGTCCGCGGCGAGCGCGGGGGTCAGACAGGTGTAACCGCCAGCCAGTATAATTCCGGTGTAAAGGGCTAAACGCATGAGTGTTCCTTGGCAGTGCAACATGGTTTAAAGCTCTGCTTGCGAAGATGGTCCGAAAAAGGGCAAAAGGCCGCACAGAGCGTTTTCGATAGCGGTCCGTTTTCAGTTGACGGGACGGCCCTCAAACGAAGTATGTAGCGGATGCACAGTCCAAATCCAGACATGTCTCAGCTGTTCGCGGACCGTCAGGCCCAGCGCAGCGCCCTGCATAACCGATATCTGAATGAGCAGTTCGTTCGGGTTCTCAAGACCATCGGCTACGATGTCGGCTTCCAGAAGGGGCAGGGGCAGTATCTCTACGACCGCGAGGGCGCGCGCTACCTCGACCTGTTGTCCGGATTCGGCGTGTTCGCGATCGGGCGCAATCATCCAGTCATGCGCGAGGCGCTCAAGAGCGTGCTCGATGCCGACCTGCCCAACCTCGTCCAGTTCGACGTCTCGGTGCTCGCCGGTGTGCTGGCTGAGCGCCTCCTGAAATACGTTCCCTATCTCGACAAGGCGTTCTTCGCCAATTCCGGGGCGGAATGCGTCGAGGCCGCGATCAAATTCGCGCGCGCGGCGACCGGGCGTCCGGGCATCGTCTATTGCGCCCACGGCTATCACGGCCTGACCTATGGCGCGCTGTCGCTGACGGGTGATTCGAATTTCCGCACCGGTTTCGAGCCGCTGCTGCCGGGCTGCACCCCGATCCCGTTCAACGATCTGGCCGCGCTCGAAAAAGCGCTGGCCTCGCGCGAGGTCGCGGCCTTCGTCGTCGAGCCGATCCAGGGCAAGGGCGTCAACATGCCCACCGACGAGTTCCTGCCCGGCGCGGCCGCGCTCTGCAAGAAATACGGCACGCTGTTCGTGGCCGACGAGATCCAGACCGGCATGGGCCGCACAGGCCGCTTCCTCGCCGTCGAGCACTGGAACGTCGAGCCCGACATGGTGCTGCTGTCGAAGTCGCTGTCGGGTGGCCACGTGCCGGTCGGCGCGGTGCTGACGCGCAAGGCCATCTTCGACAAGATCTTCAACCAGATGGATCGTGCGGTGGTGCACGGCTCCACCTTCTCCAAGAACGACCTCGCGATGGCTGCGGGCATTGCCACGCTCGACGTCATGGAGTCCGAGAAGCTGATCGAGTCCGCCGCCAAGCGCGGCGCCGAGCTCCGCCTCGCGCTGACGCGCATGGTGCCCGGCTACGAGCTGATGAAGGAAGTGCGCGGCAAGGGGCTGATGATCGGCGTAGAGTTCGGCCCGCCGAAATCGCTGCGGCTGCGTGCCTCCTGGAACGTGCTGGAAACCGCCAACAAGGGCCTGTTCTGCCAGCTCATCACTGTGCCGCTGTTCAAGGATCACAAGATCCTCACGCAGGTCGCCGGTCACGGCAGCCACACCATCAAGCTGCTGCCGCCGCTCACGATCACCGAGGAAGACTGCAGCTGGATCGAGAAGGCGTTCGACGACGTCATCGCCGGCAGCCATAAGGTCCCCGGCGCGATCTGGTCGCTCGGCAAGACGCTGGTGGACAACGCGGTGCGGCGGTCGGCCTGAAGCCGATTGCTTAGGCTGCCTCGTCCGCGGCCTTACCTGGCGAACTCACGTACGGCTTCCACCACGGCCGACGGCGCTTCCTGCGCGACACAGTGGCCGGCATTCTCGAAAACCAGCGTGGTCACGCCCGGAATCAGCGAGACCGCGCGTCGCGCCATCTCCTTGTAGATCGGGTCCGACTTCGCCGCTGTCGTGACGCGCACCGGACAGTCGAGCTTGGTGAGTGACGCAAACGGATTGCCGCGGGCATCGCCGACATAGACCTGCTCCATCACCTCATAGATCGGAAGCAGGATCGCGGCTTCGATCTCGGGTGTGCAGCAAAGCCGTACTCGTCCGCCGTCGAGTGGCGCGAAGCCGTGGCGTACGTACGCGCGTAGCGACGTCTCGGTCCAATCCGCGAACGCCGGTGCTTCGCGGTAACGCGCGAGCACGGCGTCGGCGCTGTCGAATTCGGCTCGCCGGCGCAGCGTGCCCTGCACGCGGGCGAGTGATGCCTCGCTCAATCCGCCGGAGCGCGCCGCGCCAGGATCCATGGCCGTCGGCTCCATTAAGAACAGGCGCGTGAAGCATCCGGGCAGCATCTTTGCTGCAAGCAGCAGGTCGGTCGCGCCCGCGCTATGGCCGATGCCGTAGATGTCGCGAAGATCGAGCGCATCGACCACTTGGCAGACGTCGTCGGCGTAATCCAGGAAGTGATAGGCGCCGGGCTTATGGCTTGCACCATGACCGCGCCGGTCGAGGGCATAGACGGTGTAGGTCGATGCGAGCTCGCGCGCGACCTCGTCCCATACGTCGGCGACGAAGCCGGTGCCGTGCACGAGCAGGGCAGGCGGCCTGCCGCTCGCGCCCCATTGCAGCATGGCGATCTCTGCGTCGACGGGGCCGATTGAAAAGCGCTGGATGATCATGTGAGGTAGGATGCTACTTCGCATCCTCCAAAATCATCGTGCTGCCCTTCTCCCCGATCATCGCCGTCGGTGTGTTCGTATTGCCCGAGGTGATGGTGGGCATGATCGAGGCGTCGACGATGCGCAGGCCGTCGAGGCCGTAGAAGCGCAACCGCTCGTCCACCACCGCCATCGGATCGTTGGCCGCTCCCATCTTCGCCGTGCCGACGGGATGGAAGATGGTGGTGCCGATGTCACCGGCGGCTTTTGCGAGCGAGGCGTCGTCATCGCCGACGGTCGGACCGGGGAGATATTCGACGGGACGGTATTTTGCCAGCGCCTTCTGCTGCATCAGGCGTCGCGTGGTGCGGATGGCGTCGGCCCCGACTTGGCGGTCGTCGTCGGTCGACAGATAGTTCGGCGCGATGATCGGCTTCTCGTCTGGCGTTGCCGAGCGCAGTCGAACGGTGCCGCGCGAGGTCGGCTGCAGATTGCAGGCGCTCACGGTGATGGCGGGGAAGCGGTGCAGTGGATCTCCGAACTTGTCGAGCGACAGCGGCTGCACGTGGAACTGGATGTTGGCCCGTGCGCGTGTCGCATCCGAGCGCGTGAAGATGCCGAGCTGTGACGGCGCCATAGTGAGAGGACCGCGGCGGCGAAAGGCATAGTCGAGGCCCATCAGGCCGCGGCGGAACAGGTTGTAATAGGTCTCGTTCAGCGTGCGTACGCCCTCGACCTTATAGATCGCGCGCTGCTGGAGATGGTCCTGGAGATTGCGGCCCACACCGGGCTTGTCCATCACGATATCGATGCCGAGGGGCGACAGCCAGTCGGCCGGGCCGATGCCGGAGCGATGCAGCACCTGCACCGAGCCGATCGAGCCGGCCGAGAGGATGACTTCGCGCTTTGCGCGCGCCTCGATGATCTCACCGTTCTGGATGAAGCGCACGCCGATTGCGCGGCCCTGCTCGATGATCAGGCGGTCGACCAGCACGTGCTTCTCGAGCCGCAGATTGGGACGGTTCAGTGCCGGCTTGAGGAAGCCGCGTGCCGACGACCAGCGCCGGCCGCGCTTCTGGTTGACGTGGAAATAGCTGGTACCCTCGTTGTCGCCGGTGTTGAAATCCGGGATGCGCTTGATGCCCATCTCCTCGGCGGCGTCGCCGATGGCGTCGAGAATGGCCCAGGACAGCCGCGGCGCTTCGATGCGCCAGCCGCCCCCAGTGCCGTGATGCTCGCTGGCGCCGAGGAAGTGGTCTTCGAGCCGCTTGAACAGCGGCAGCACGTCGTCATAACCCCAGCCGGTCATGCCGAGCTGGCGCCAGTGATCGTAATCGGCAGCCTGTCCGCGCATCGAGATCATGGCGTTGATCGCCGAGCAGCCGCCAATCACCTTGCCGCGGGGATAGGCGAGCGCGCGGCCGTTCAGGCCCGGCTCGGGCTCGGTCTTGAACATCCAGTCGGAGCGCGGATTGCCGATCGCGAAGAGATAGCCGACGGGAATGTGGAACCAGATCCAATTGTCGTCGCCGCCGGCTTCGAGGACGAGGACGCGGTTGTTGCGATCGGCCGACAGCCGATTCGCGACGATGCAGCCCGCCGTACCGGCCCCGACGACAATGTAGTCAAATTCACCTTCGAGCCGCCTTGGCATTCTGCTTCCACCCGGATGGTCACTCAACGTTCCATCCTATTAGGCAGACGCAGCTGATCGGGACAAGCCCGGCCATGCCTGCGCGTCAGGGCTAGGTCCCGATCCCCAGCTGTTGGGTGGACCGGCGCTTGCATGGTAGACAGTCCTACATTCCAACGAAGCTCGAGATCTTCCATGCCCATCGTGAACCGCGTCGCCGACCTCCAACCCGATATTCAGGCCTGGCGCCGGGACATCCATCAGCATCCGGAGTTGCTGTACGATGTTCATTGCACCGCAGCATTCGTTGCGGACCGGCTGCGCGAGTTCGGATGCGATGAGGTCGTCACCGGTCTGGGCCAGACCGGCGTGGTCGGTGTGATCAAGGGCAGCAAGCCGGCCGGCGAAGGACTCAAGGTGATCGGCATGCGCGCCGACATGGACGCGCTGCCGGTCGAGGAGCAGACCAACCTGCCTTACGCGTCCAAAAATCCCGGCAAGATGCATGCCTGCGGACATGACGGCCATACCGCGATGCTGCTGGGGGCGGCGCGCTATCTCGCCGAGACCCGCAACTTCGCCGGCGATGCCGTGGTGATCTTCCAGCCCGCTGAAGAGGGCGGCGCCGGCGGCGCGGCGATGGTCAACGACGGCCTGATGGAGCGCTTCGGCATCGAGCAGGTCTACGGCATGCACAATGGCCCGGGCATCCCGGTCGGCTCGTTCGCGATCCGGCCGGGTCCGATCATGGCGGCGACCGACGAGGTCGACATCATAATCGAGGGCCTCGGCGGCCATGCCGCGCGTCCGCACAAATGCATCGATTCCGTGCTGGTCGGCGCACAGGTGATCACCGCCTTGCAATCGATCGTCGCGCGCAGCGTCGATCCGCTGGAATCGGCGGTGATCTCGATCTGCGAATTCCACGCCGGCAACGCCCGCAACGTCATTCCGCAGACGGCAACGCTGAGGGGCACCATCCGCACGCTGTCGCCGGAGGTGCGCAAGCTGGTCGAGAAGCGCGTGCATGAGGTGGTCGCAGGTGTGGCGCAGATCACCGGCGCCAAGATCGATCTGCGCTACAAGCGCAATTATCCCGTGGTGAACAACCACGCTGCCGAGACCGAGGTGGCGCGGCGCATTGCGATGCAAGTCGCGGGCGAAAGCAATGTGCACGAAATGTCGCCGCTGATGGGCGGCGAAGATTTCGCCTACATGCTGGAAGCGCGCCCCGGCGCCTTCATCTTCTGCGGCAATGGCGACAGCGCCGGCCTGCATCACCCCGCCTACAATTTCGATGACGAGGCGATCGTGTTTGGCACGTCGTACTGGGTCAAGCTGGTCGAGGAGCAGCTCGCGGCGTCATAGGACCAAAGCCGAAGCACAAAAGAAAAGGGCCCGTGCATCGCACGGGCCCTTCGTCTCTGGGGCAGACGCTTTAGAAGATCCGCGAGAAGATCACGTAGAGCGTGGCCGACAGCATGATTGCGCAGGGCAGCGTCAGCACCCAGGCCATCAGCAGGTTGCGGATCGTCGCCCATTGCAGGCCTGAGCCGTTCGCAGCCATGGTGCCGGCGACGCCGGACGACAGCACGTGGGTGGTCGAGACCGGCAGGCCGAACACGTCGGCGGCGCCGATCGTGCCGGCGGCGACGAGCTCGGCCGAGGCGCCTTGCGCGTAGGTGAGATGGCTCTTGCCGATCTTCTCGCCGACGGTGATGACGATGCGCTTCCAGCCGACCATGGTGCCGAGGCCGAGCGCGATGGCGACCGCGATCTTCACCCAGGTCGGGATGAACTTCGTGGCGGCGTCCAGCGAGCCCTTGTAGGCGTTCAGGGTCGCGATCTCCTCCTTGTTGAGATCGTTCTCCTTGTCCTTCATCAGGAAGCGGATCGCTTCCGACGTCATGTACATGTCGTTGCGGGTGTTGCCGACGGCTTCCGCCGGCACCTTGTTCAACGTGCCATATCTGGCGACCTGATCGCCGACGTCCTTCACCAGCACCGCAAGCGAGGGATAGGTGCCCTCGCTGATGTGACGCACCGTGATGTACTGGGTCACCGCGGGACGGGGATCGCCGATGATGCTGTGGCCAGCGCCCTTGGCCGAGATCACCTTGGAGGCGGCCTCCGAGGTCTTCTGGAACTGGGCGACCTGGGATTCCGGGAGTGCGCGGTTGAGCGCGTAGGCCGTCGGCACGGTGCCGATCAGGATCAGCATGATCAGGCCCATGCCCTTCTGGCCGTCATTGGAGCCGTGCGCGAAGCTGACGCCGGTGCAGGTCGCGATCAGCAGGCCGCGGATCCAGAGCGGCGGCGGCGTGTTGCCTTCGGGCGCGGCATAGAGCGCCGGGTTGCGCACGATGAACTTGAGCAGCAGCAACAGCATGGCGGCACAGAGGAAGCCGAACAGCGGCGACAGCAGCAGCGCGTAGCCGATCTCGGTCGCCTTGGTCCAATCCACGCCCGAGGTGCCGTCGCGGCCGCGCATGACGGCGTTGGCGACGCCGACGCCGATGATCGAGCCGATCAGCGTGTGCGAGGAGGAGGCAGGCAGGCCGAAGAACCAGGTGCCGAGATTCCACAGGATCGCGGCGATCAGCAGCGCGAACACCATGGCGAAACCGGCGCTGGAGCCGACCTGGAGGATCAGCTCGACCGGCAACAGCGAGACGATGCCGAAGGCGACCGCGCCGGAGGACAAGAGCACGCCGAGGAAGTTGAAGAAGCCAGACCACATCACCGCGAATTCGGCCGGCAGCGAATGGGTGTAGATCACGGTCGCCACCGCGTTTGCGGTGTCGTGGAAGCCGTTGACGAACTCGAAGCCGAGCGCAATCAGCAGCGCAACGAACAGCAGGATGTAGGGCAGGTAGGTCGTCACCCGCACGCCGGTCGCATTGATATCGGCATAGATGCTGTAGGCGACGAACAGCAGGCCCGCGGCGAGGATGCCGAAGAACAGGATCATGGTCAGCGGGTTGAAGCCCTTGTCGAGATTGGGCCGGGAAGCCGGCTGTACCGGCGTCGGATCGCCTACCGCACGGTCGAATGCAACATCTGTCATGTCAGGACGCCCCTTAACCTTCAATTAAGGGTATTGTCCGTGATGGATTTGAAGGCCGGATGACAACCAGGGCGTGAAGGGGTGTTCCTGCCGGTGTTCAGGCCGCCCGTGCAGCCTTCTTTTGCAAGCTGGCCGCGATCTTCAAGTCTTCGACGAAACGCCGATATTCCAGTACCTTGGCCTCCGGATCGGGTAGCCGCAGCAGATAGGACGGGTGCACCGTCACCAAAGCCTTGCGTCCGTCGGGTAGGTCGATGAGCCGGCCGCGGGTCTTGCCGATGGGCGTGATCTTTCCGAACACGCTTTGCGCGGCAGTGGCCCCCATCGCGACGATGAGATCGGGCTGGATTGCCGAAACTTCCCGTTCATACCATTGGCGGCACGCCCGGATCTCCGGCGTGTTCGGCTTCTGGTGCAGGCGGATCTTTCCGCGCGGCACGAATTTGAAGTGTTTGACGGCGTTGGTGACATAGACCTTCTTGCGGTCGACGCCGGCTTCCTCCAATGCGCGATCCAGCATCTGGCCGGCCGGGCCGACGAAGGGATGGCCGGCGAGGTCCTCCTTGTCGCCGGGCTGCTCGCCGATCAGCATGATGTTGGCGGATCTCGGGCCCTCGCCGAACACGGTCTGGGTCGCGTCCTTGTAGAGATGGCAGGCGCGGCAATGCGCGGCTTCCTCGCGGAGGGCTTCGAGGTCGTTGCTGGCAGTCTTGCGTATCATCGGAGCCTCCGGCCGCTTTTGAGGCTTGTGCGGATCGGTTGCGGCATTGGCGATCATGGCGCCGGTCATGCGCTCGGCATCCTCGATCAGAGGCTTAATGATCGAGGCCTCGGGCAGGTTCCTCCAGTATTTCTTCGGCATCTCGGCCTGCATCGCCTTCACCTTCAGCCGGGCCGGATTGAAGATGCTGGCGTAATAGCGTCGCCAGGTTTCCTCCAGCCGGTCTTCGCCCGGCGCCTCGCTCTTGCTAACGCCTGGCGTGAACGAGAGCCCGTGGCCGTCCCAATGCGCGCAGAGGTCCGGCGTCAGGATCGACCAGGGCATGTCGGCGAAGCGCTTGGCGAAGAACGGCGCGGCGAGTTCGACGATATGATGCTCCGGCTCGAACCAGGCGACGTAATGCGCCTGGCGTTCCCTGCCGATCTCGCGGAAGCGCACGAAGGCATGCATCTTGTGCTCGTCGCGATGAACCGCCTTCGCCATGGCCGTGACCTGCGCGACGTCGGGGTCGATCGCGACATCGATGAGATCGTGATTGTCCTTCAACCGGAACAGCAGGCGATAGAGGATCGCAAAGCGCTCGCCGTCGCGATGCAGGATCGCGGCCTTGGCGAGCTCGACGAATTTTGCCGGGACGCTGAAGGTGCCATCATTCACTTCGAGTATCGGAGAGGGCGAGGGCGGTGCGAACAAATCCGCTTCGCCGCCCTGCACGGCCCAGGTGACGTCGCGCGGCTCGACATGATGCAGCACGAGCGTGCGCGCAGCTTTGCGCCAGCCGTCGAAATCGGTTTCGGTGTCCAGGGTGATGTACTGCATCAGAAGCCAAACCCCAATTGTGTTGCCTTCGGCTTGAACCGTTCGATGAGCCCGACAGCATCGAGCCGATGCGGCGTCGGCCGGTGGTCGCTGAGGACGATGAACGGCATCGCCTTGTTCCGGGGGACATGCAGCCGCGCGAGATCGGCGAGACGGATCGTGGTCGTGCGCCGCGTTGCGATGATGCGTTCGACGGTCTTGGTGCCGAAGCCCGGCACGCGAAGCAATTCCTCGCGGCTGGCGCGGTTGACGTCGAGCGGGAAGCGGTCGCGGTGGCGCAAGGCCCAGGCGAGCTTCGGATCGATGTCGAGCGGCAGCATCGCGCTGTCGTCGACGATCTCCGCAACGTCGAAGCCGTAGAACCGCATCAGCCAGTCGGCCTGGTAGAGCCGATGCTCGCGCAGCAGCGGCGGCTGGATCAGAGGCAAGGCGCGGCTCGCATCGGGGATCGGGCTGAACGCGGAGTAATAGACACGCCGCAGCCGGTAGGCGCCGTAGAGATTGGCGCTGGTGTGGAGAATGGTCTGATCGGAGGCTGCGTCGGCACCGACGATCATTTGCGTGCTTTGCCCTGCGGGCGCGAAGCGCTGCGGTTTCGCTTTCGTTTTCGCGTTGCGGTCTTCCTCGGCCTCGTCGAGCTTCAGCCGCAGCCGGCCCATGGTGCGGCGGATCGCGCGCACGTCCTTCTCCGGCGCGAATTGCTGCAGGCTCGTCTCCTCGGGCATCTCGATGTTGATGGAGAGACGGTCGGCATATTTGCCGGCCTCCGCGATCAGCGCATCGTCGGCCTCCGGAATGGTCTTCAAATGAATGTAGCCGCGGAAGTGATGCTCCTCGCGCAGCTTTCGCGCGACGCTGACCACTTGCTCCATCGTGTAATCAGGGCTGCGGATGATGCCGGAGGAGAGGAACAGGCCCTCGATGTAGTTGCGCCGGTAGAAGTCGAGCGTGAGCTTGACCAATTCATCGACGGTGAAGCGGGCGCGCGGAACGTTGGAGGAGGCGCGGTTGACGCAATAGAGGCAGTCGTAGTTGCAGGCATTGGTCAGCAGCACCTTGAGCAGCGAGATGCAGCGTCCGTCCGGCGCGTAGGAATGGCAGATGCCCATGCCGGGCGCGGTCGAGCCCATGCCCTTGCCGTCGCTGGAATCCCGCTTCTCGGTGCCGCTGGAGGCACAGGACGCGTCGTACTTGGCGGCGTCTGCCAGGATTTCCAGCTTGCGTTGTACGTCCATATCGGAATCCCTTTGATTCAACTCACGAATCCAAAAGCGCGGCAATTCGATTGACTCTCTGCGCGCCGTTAGCTTTATATTAGAACATATCATGAACAAATGAGCCAGCCGTAGGTTCTTCTTTTGGAGATCACGGCATCAAATTCCTGAGGAGCGGCGAGCATGAGCGGCGCACGGATGAGCGCGCTTGCGACCTTGCGCGGCCAGATCGAGCGCATCGAGACGGCGGAGGTCGTGCATCAGTATGATCGCGTTGCGCTCGGCCATGGCGAGGCCGATCGCGTGCTGAAGGGCGGGCTCGCGCGCGCGGCGATCCATGAGGTGTTTTGCGAGGGGCGTCAGGGCGCCGCCGCAACGGGGTTCGTCAGCGGGCTTGCAGGCCGCGTGACGGCCCGCAAACCGCTGCTGTGGGTGCGGCAGGATTTTTCTGAAATCGAAACCGGCGCGCTGTCGATGAGCGGGCTTGCCGAGCTCGGGCTCGATCCACGTCGCGTGGTGATGGTGCGCGCCGCCGATGTCGAGAGTGCGCTGCGCACCTCGGCCGACGCACTCGCCTGCGATGCGCTCGGCGCCGTCGTGCTCGAGCTGTGGGGCGAGACCAAGCAGTTTGATCTGGTGGCGAGCCGCAAGCTGACGCTCGCCGCGCAATCTTCCGGCGTCACCGGCCTCTTGCTGCGCATGGCCGCGCAGCCGCTGCCGTCGACCGCGGAGACCCGATGGATGCTGCGTGCGGCGCATTCGCCGCCGGGCACGGCATGGAGTGCCTGGGGCGCGCCGCGCTTCGATGCTGAACTCTTGCGCAATCGTCACGGCCCGTGCGGCCGGTGGATCATGGAATGGAATTGTGATGAGTGCCAGTTCAGTGAACCGTCGACGTATTCTCAGCCTGTGGCTGCCGCGCCTGCCCATCGACCGGATTCAGCGGTTCCTTGGCAGCGCCGGGCTGGGTAAAACCAATCATGCGCCCAGCATCGTCGTCATCAAGGACAACAATGCACTGGTGATCCATGCGCTGGACGAGGCCGCCGAGCGCCTCGGCCTCTATATCGGCCAACCGCTGGCCAACGCGCGGGCGATGTGCCCGGACCTGCGTGTGTTCGATGCCGATACCGTCGCCGATGCGAAGACGCTCAGCGACATTGCCGATTGGTGCGACCGCTTCACGCCGCTGGTGGCGCTCGATCCGCCACACGGGCTGTTTCTGGACATCACAGGCTGCGCGCATCTGTTCGGCGGCGAGGCTGCGTTGTTGCGAACGCTGGTCCGTGCCTTGGCCCGGCAGGGTTTTGTCGTCAGCGCGGCGATCGCCGGCACCTCGGTCTGTGCGCGCACGCTGACGCGGCAGGCCACGGGCACCATCGTGGCCGATGGCGAGGAGGCGGAGGCGATCAGCCGGCTTCCGATCTCCGCGCTCGGCGCAGGCGAGGCCGTCACCACCGGCCTGCGCCGCGCCGGCCTGAAGACCATCGGCGATGTCGCCTCGCGCAGCGCCCACGAGATCACGGCGCGGTTCGGCGCGCGCTTCTCCGCGCTGCTGGCGCATGCGCTGGGGCAGGGCGATGCGCCGATCAATCCGCGTAAACCGCTGCCCGATTACATCGTGGAGAAACGCTTTGCCGAGCCGATCGCGACCGACACCATGATCGCGATGACGCTGTCGCGGCTGGCCGACACGCTTGTTACGTCGATGGAGAAGCAGGGCAAGGGCGCGCGGCGCCTGGAGGCCGCGTTCTTCCGCACCGACGGCGTGGTGCGTACGATCATGGTCGAGACCGGGCGGCCGGTGACGAAAAGCGCGGTGATCGACCGCCTGTTCCGCGAACGGTTGGATGCGCTCGCCGATCCCCTCGATCCCGGTTTCGGCTTCGACATGGTGCGGCTGTCGGCAAGCCGCACCGAGATCGTGGTGCAGGAGCAACGCGATCTCGACGCTCATGTCCACGACAATGACGAGCTTGCCGCGTTGATCGACCGCATCGCCGCGCGCATCGGAGGAAAACGCGTCGTCGTGCACCTGCCTGAGGATACCCATATTCCCGAATGCGCGGTGCTGGCCGCGCCGGCGCAGCATCATCTCGCCGCTGCCATGCAGGCAGAATGGCCGGCGCGGGCCGAGAGCGAGCCGCCGCTGCGCCCGTTGCGGCTGTTCGACAAGCCGGAACCGGTCACGGTGCCGTTTGCGACCGTGCCCGACGGTCCGCCGCATCAATTCACCTGGCGACGTGCAAAACATGCGGTGGTGCGGGTGGAAGGACCGGAGCGCATCGCCATGGAATGGTGGCGGGGCGGCCAGCAATCGACGCGAGACTATTTCCGTATCGAGGACGCCGAAGGCCTGCGCTTCTGGATCTTTCGCGACGGGCTCTATGACGAGTTGATTGACAAGGAGGGCAAATCCATTCCCGCGAAATGGTATGTGCATGGTCTCTTCGCATGACTACGCCTGCTTATGCCGAGATCGGCATCACCACCAATTTCTCCTTCCTGCGCGGCGGTTCGGATCCGCGCGCCTATGTTCATCAGGCCAGCATCCTCGGCATTCCCGTGATTGGTATCGCCGATCACAACACGCTGGCCGGCGTGGTGCGGGCCTACAAGGAGCTCGACAATGACAAGGTGCTGCACAAGCCGAAACTCTTGATCGGCGCTCGCATCGTCTTCATCGACGGCACGCCTGATATCCTGGTCTATCCGCGCGACCGTGCGGCCTATGGCCGGCTGTGCCAGCTCCTCACCAAGGGCAAGCGTGGCGACGACATCACGCGGATCGAGAAAGGCGAGTGCCGTCTCACCTTTGCCGATCTGCTGGAATTTGCGGAAGGACAGCTCCTGGTCCTGACGCTGCCGCATCGCTTCGACCCCGCCCAAGCGCTGGATGTTCTCGCAAAGCTCAGGGGCAGCCGCGCCGCGGGTGTGTGGTTGGCGGCGAGCCTGGTCTATCGCGGCGACGACCGGCGCCGTCTGGCGCGACTCGATGACCTCGCGATGCAGGCAAAGGTCCCGCTGCTTGCGACCAACGAGGTGCTCTATCACGATCCCGCACGCCGTCCTCTTCAGGACGTGCTGACCTGCATCCGGGAAAAGACCACGATCGAGGCCATCGGGCGTAAGCTCGAAGCCAATGCGGAGCGCTTCCTGAAGACGCCGCAGGAAATGACCCGGCTGTTCCGCGATTTCCCTGAGGCAGTCACGGAGACCATGCGCTTTGCGGACAAGATCAATTTCTCGCTCGACCAGCTCAAATACCAATATCCCGACGAGCCGGTGCCGCCGGGCAAGACCGCGCAAGGGCATCTGGAGGATCTGACCTGGGCGGGCGTCGACAAATATTTCGGCGGCATCGACAAGATCGACGCAAAGCTGCGCGCGACGCTGAAGAAAGAACTCGCGCTGATCGCCGAGCTGAAATACGCGCATTACTTCCTCACCGTACACGACATCGTCCAATACGCACGCAGCCAGAACATCCTGTGCCAGGGGCGGGGATCGGCGGCGAACTCGGCGGTGTGCTATGTGCTCGGCGTCACCTCGGTCGATCCGACCAAGGTCGATCTGCTGTTCGAGCGCTTCATCTCCAAGGAGCGGCTAGAACCGCCCGACATCGACGTCGATTTCGAGCATTCGCGGCGCGAGGAGGTGATGCAATATGTCTATCGCCGCTACGGCCGCCACCGCGCCGCGATCATCGCTACCGTCATCCATTACCGTCCGCGCAGCGCCATCCGTGACGTCGGCAAGGCGCTGGGCCTGACCGAGGACGTCACCGCTGCGCTTGCCGACACCGTCTGGGGAAGCTGGGGCAAGGGCCTCAACGACATGCAGGTCAGGCAGGCCGGGCTCGATCCCAAAAATCCCATGATCAATCTCGCGGTCGAGCTTGCGACCGAGCTGATCGAATTCCCGCGTCATCTCTCCCAGCATGTCGGCGGGTATGTGCTGACGCAGGACCGGCTCGACACCTATGTGCCGATCGGCAACGCCGCGATGGACGACCGCACCTTCATCGAATGGGACAAGGACGACGTCGATGCGCTGAGCATGATGAAGGTCGACGTGCTCGCTTTGGGCATGCTGACCTGCATCAGGAAATGTTTTGATCTGATCGATGAGCACAAAGGTGAGCGTTTTGTGCTTGCGAACGTCCCGCAAGACGATCCCAAGGTCTACGACATGCTGTGTGCCGGGGAGTCGCTCGGCGTATTCCAAGTCGAAAGCCGCGCGCAAATGAACATGTTGCCACGCCTGAAACCGCGGACGTTCTACGATCTCGTCATCGAAGTCGCGATCGTGCGCCCGGGTCCGATCCAGGGCGACATGGTGCATCCGTATTTGCGACGGCGGAACGGGCTGGAAAAAGTGAGCTACCCGTCTCCGTCGCCGGACCACGGCGACAAGGACGAGCTTTACAATGTGCTGCACAAGACATTGGGCGTGCCTCTGTTCCAGGAGCAGGCGATGCGGATCGCGATCGAGGCCGCGCACTTCACTTCCGAGGAGGCCAACGGCCTGCGCCGCTCGATGGCAACTTTCCGTAATGTCGGCACCATCGGCCAATACGAGGAGAAGCTGATCGGCAACATGGTCGCGCGCGGCTACGATGCCAATTTTGCCAGAAGCTGTTTTGATCAGATCAAAGGCTTTGGCTCCTATGGTTTTCCTGAGAGCCATGCGGCGAGCTTTGCGCAGCTCGTCTACATCTCCTCATGGTTGAAGCATTACCACCCCGACGCCTTCTGCTGCGGCCTGCTGAACTCGCAGCCGATGGGCTTTTACGCACCCGCGCAAATCGTTGGCGACGCCCGCAAGAACGGCGTTGAGGTGCGCGACATCGATGTGTCCTACAGCTTTGCGCAGAACACGCTGGAGGAGGGAAACGGCAAATATTGCGCCGTCCGTCTTGGCTTCCGCCAGATCGACGGTTTTCACTGGCTCGATGAGGATGAGGAGCGGCTGAAACGCTCCCAGCTGTCATTCCGGGGCGGCGCGTCAGCGTCGAGCCCGGAATCCATAACCCCGATCGGGAATATGGATTCTAAGGTGCGCAATTGCGCACCAGAGCTCGCGCCAAGAGGCGCGCCCCGGAATGACAACGTGGAGAGAGTGCTCGACTGGGCCGACCGCATCGTCGCGGCCCGCAACCGCCGTCCCTTCACTTCGCTCGAAGATTTTGCCCGCGACACCGGCCTGCCCAAGCGCGCGCTGATCCTGCTGGCGGATGCCGACGCGTTCCGCTCGCTCGGGCTCGACCGCCGCGAGGCACTGTGGCAGGTGCGGCGGCTGCCCGACGACGTGCCGCTGCCGCTGTTCGAGGCGGCGACCGCGCGCGAGCAGCCGGACGAAGGCGCCAAACCATTGCCGGTGATGCCGCGCGCCGAGCAGGTCGTCGCCGACTACCAGACCATCCGCCTGTCGCTGAAGGGACATCCGATGGAGTTCTTGCGCGAGATGTTCTCGCGCGAGCGCGTCGTCGCCTGCAAGAATGTCAGCCATGAGAACGAGCGGCGCCGCGTCCGCTGCGCCGGTGTGGTCCTGGTGCGGCAGCGGCCCGGCAGCGCCAGCGGCGTCGTGTTCATGACGTTGGAGGACGAGACCGGCATCGCCAATGTCGTGGTCTGGCCCAAGATCATGGAGCAGTACCGGAAAGAAGTGATGGGCGCGCGCCTCATCCTGGTCGAAGGCTACATCCAGAGCAGCCCCGAAAAGGTGACACATCTGATCGCCCAGCGCATGGTCGACCGCTCGCATGATTTGGTCGGCCTCGCAGGCGATGCCTTAAGCCGCAAGCATCCGGTGCCGGCCGGCGCCACGGTGGTCGAGCCGCTCAACGAAGACCCCCGCGCCCTCGCGGACATGCCGGCGCAGAAAGTCCGTCATCCCCGCAACGTCCGCATCCTGCCGCCGTCGCGGGATTTTCATTGAGTGAGTAGCGGAGCGCCGCAGCGAATTTGTTTGCAACGACGGCGCGCCTCATTCTCGGTCGTCATGCCCGGGGCTTGACCCGGGCATCCACGTCTTTCAGCGAGCTAGGCAGCGCGTGGATGGCCGGGTCAAGCCCGGCCATGACGGAGGAGAGAGCTCGGCAAGCCAGCTTCCCTCAAAAATTCACCCGGTTCGAGATCGCGCCATCCACGACGAGATTGGACCCGGTCGTGAATCCCGACACCGGGCTCGCCAGGAACACGGCCGCGCTCGCGATTTCCTGCGGCGTCGCCATGCGGCCGGTCGGGTTGCGGCTCATCGCGTCCTTGTAACGATCCGGCATGTTCTTCTCGATCATCTCCCAGACGCCGCCCTTGAAATAGACGGTACCGGGCGAGACCACGTTGACGCGGATTTTCTTCTTCGCATATTGCCGCGCAAGCCCCTTGGCCATGTGAATCAGCGCAGCCTTGATCGGACCGTAGGAGCTGGCGGTGTCCGCCTGCGCTGCCGAGATCGACGAGATGATCACGACGGCGGCGTCGCCGCTTCTGGCGCCGCTTGCTTCGAGGAACGGCCGGGCAGCCTCGAACGCATGCACCGCGCCGAGCACGTCGAGCCGAAAATTCTGCTCCCACGATGCAGGGTCGCCGCCCTGCGCCATCGCGCCGGCATTGGAGAACAACAGGTCGAGGCCGCCGAGCTCCTTTGCCGCGCCTTCGATCCAGCTTTTAAGCGCCGCGCCATCGGTGACGTCGACCGTGCCGCCGGTGGCGTTGACACCGCTCGCCTTCAATTCAGCCACGGTCGCCGCAACCTGATCGGCGTTGCGCGCGCACACCGCGACATTGGCGCCTTCGCCGGCCAGCGTCGCCGCGATCGCCCGCCCGATGCCGCGCGTGCCGCCGAGCACGATGGCGTTCTTTTCTTTGAGGCCGAGATCCATTGTCTGGTTTTCCTTATTGTGGTCGTGTGCGAGTGTATCCCCTTCAGGATAAACACAGAAGCCTCCTCATCGTCATTGCGAGCCAACGGGTCCGCGCGAAGCGCGGCCCGATGACAGGCTCCGCGAAGCAACCCAGAAATGCATCCGCGGAAGCAGTCTGGATTGCTTCGTCGCAAGGGCTCCGCAATGACGTCGAGAGAGAGGCACGCAATCCTCACTCCGGTGCCGCCCCCACCGGCGGGCCGCCGGGCGGGCGGTGCAGGTAGGTCAGTGAGACGTAGGCGCCGGCCCAGGAGCCGATCGCCGCGAAAGCGACATAGAAGGGATTATCGGTGTAGCTGATCACCGCATAGGAGGACAGCATGTACCAGACCGCGCTCCAGTTCGCCGCCGGGATGCGCTTGCGCGCAATCACGGCCGAGGTGAACATGACATAGACCGCGTCGGTAGCCGCCGTTGCGATGAACACGGCGCCCGCGGTGAGGGGATCGATGGCGGCCATTGCAATCCTTTCTGTGATCGTGGGAAGGTGAAAATTAGATCATGATCCGGAAGAGTCTGCAGTGGTTTTCCGAGTACCATGCGCATCCGAGCGGGAGAGAAGCGGTCATGCAAAGCCCGGCGGACATTCTCAAGGACATCTGGACCTCCGTCGGCGGGGATCCGGCTGCACTCGACCGCGTGCGGCTGACGGGCGAGGAGCCGCAGATCCCGTCCTCGTTTCGCGTAGCGGTCGCCGGGCAGACCACGATCGCCGCCGCAGGCCTTGCTGCCGCCGAAATCTGGCGGCTGCGCAGCGGTGAGGTGCAGGGCGTCTCCGTCGACATCCGCCATGCCGTCGCCGAATGCCGTTCGGAGCGATACCTCCGCCTCGACGACAAGCCGCCGCCGCCGGCCTGGGATGCCATCGCCGGCGTCTACAGGACGGGCGATGGCCGCTTCGTGCGCTGCCACACCAATTTTCCGCATCATCGCGACGCCGTCTGCGGGGTGCTCGGCTGCGAGCCGGAGCGCGAGAAGGTGCAGGCGGCGCTGACGCGATGGAAGGGCGAGGATTTCGAGACTGCGGCTTACGCCGCGGGCGGCGTCGTTGCTTTGATGCGCTCTTACGACGAATGGTCTGCATCGCCGCAAGCGCGTGCGCTCGCGCAATTGCCGCTGATCTCGATCGAGAAGATCGGCGAGGCCGCGCCAAAACCGTGGCCGCAAAGATCATCGAACAACGACCGCCCGCTCGCAGGCCTGCGCGTGCTCGATCTCTCCCGCGTCATCGCCGGTCCCGTCGCGGGCCGAACGCTCGCCGCGCACGGCGCAGACGTGCTGCTGGTATCAGGCCCCGAGTTGCCCGCGATTGACTGGCTCACCATCGACACTGGGCGCGGCAAGCTCACGACCTTCATCGAGCTCAAGAGCGAGGCGGGCAGGGCGCAGCTACGTGCGTTATTGCAGGACGCCGACATCTTCTCGCAAGGCTATCGCCCGCGCGCACTTGCGGCTCTCGGCTTCGCGCCGGAAGACGCCGCCGAAATCAATCCGGGCATCGTCTGTGTAACGCTGTCAGCCTACGGCCATGCCGGCCCCTGGGCGGAGCGGCGCGGCTTCGACTCGCTGGTGCAGACCACCACCGGCTTCAACGATGCGGAAGGGAGGGCCGCCGGCATCGACGGCCCCAAGGAATTGCCGGCGCAGATCCTCGACCACGCCACCGGATATCTGATGGCGTTCGGCGCCATGATGGCCAAAGCGCGCCAGGCGCGCGAAGGTGGCAGCTGGCACGTGCGCGTATCGCTGGCGCAGACGGGACGATGGCTGTGGGATCTCGGTCGGCTCGGCGGCGGGTTGATCACCCCGGATCTTACGGGCGAGGCTGTACATACTGCGTTCATCGAACGCATGTCATCTGGCTTCGGTATGTTGAAGGCAGTGCGCCATTCGGCGCTGCTGTCGAAAACGCCGGCGCAATGGAGCCGTCCGGCAATGCCGCTCGGCAGTCATCCGGCACGGTGGCCGGAGCGAAGCTGACACGAAGCTGACAAGTCGGAAACTTTTAACGTCAACCGCGAGGCGTCCTGCGTTTTTTAGGTTGTTTGAAATCAGAATTCAGCACTATTAGCGCGACCGATGCGGGCAATCATTTGCCGAGATCGTCGCAGAAGCGACCGGGCCCAATGGTAGTTGAGAATACCAAGCGATCGCAGGTGTTTACAAAACGACGGATGATCGCTTCCGTAGTTTTACTGGCTGTTGCCGGTGCCGCCGCCTACGGCTTTCCGTATTCGGGAGCCAAGCCAAAGAAGCATTCCGAGATTTCGAGTCAGTCGCGGAAGAATGCGCAGACCTTCACGCCGACGCCGTCGGAATGGGCGACGCTGACGATCGAGCCGGTCAAGGCCAAGAGCTTCCGGGCCGAATATGTCACCGAAGGCAAGGTCGCGGTCGACGAAGACCGCTCCACGCCGGTGTTCTCGCCCTATGCAGGCCGAGTCACCAAGCTGCTCGCCAAGCCGGGCGAGATGTTGAAGCAAGGCCAACCGCTGTTCACGATCGAAGCCGCCGACACGGTCCAGGCCCAGAACGATTTCATCGCCGCGATGACCTCGCAGAACAAGGCAAGGTCGGCGCTCGAGCTTTCCGACATCCAGTTCAAGCGCGCCAAGGACCTCTATGAGGGCCATGCCATTCCGCTGAAGGACTATCAGCAGGCGGAAGCAACCCAGGTCCAGGCACGGAACGACATGCGCTCCTCGGGAACGGCGCTCGAGGCTGCGCGCAACAAGCTGCGCATCCTCGGCTTCACCGACGAGACCATCTCTGCGTTTCAGGAGAAGGGCGTCATCAATCCGGAGATCACGATCTACTCGCCGATCTCGGGCACCGTCGTGCAGCGCAAGATTGGCCCCGGCCAGTATGTCAGCTCCGGCGCCAGCGATCCGGTCTTCGTGATCGGCGACCTCTCCACGGTCTGGCTCACCGCGTTCGTGCGCGAGAGCGATGCGGCAGCGATCTGCATTGGCCAGGACATCAGCGTCAACGTGATGGCGCTGCCCGGCCGGCCGCTGACCGCCAGGATCAACTATGTCGCCGCTGCGATCGATCCCAGCACCCGCCGCCTGCTGGTCCGGGCCACCATCGACAACAAGGAAGGCCTGCTCAAGCCGGAGATGTTCGCCAACGTCACGATCTATTCGGCCGGCGACCGTGCCGCGCCGGCGGTGCCGAAACAGGCTTTGATCTATGAAGCCGACAAGGTCCGCATCTGGGTCGCGCGGGACGACAAATCTGTCGAGCTGCGTCAGATCAAGACCGGCCTCATCAACGGCAACCTCGTCGAGGTCACCAGCAATCTGAATCCCGGCGAGCAGATCGTCACCAAAGGCAGCCTGTTCATCGACCGCGCGGCATCCGGCAGCTGATCGACGACCCAAGAAATTGAAGACCTGAATGGATCGTCTCGTCGCTCTCGCCGTCAACCGGCGCTTTCTGATGGTCGGCATGTTCGTCGCCGTCTTTGTCGGCGGCCTGATCGCGTTTAACCAGCTCAACATCGAGGCCTATCCGGACCCGACCCCGCCGATGGTCGACATCGTGACGCAAAGTCCCGGCCTGTCGGCGGAAGAGATCGAACGCTACATCACGATCCCGATCGAGACCCAGGTCGCGGGTCTGAAGAACATCACGACCATCCGCACCATCTCTCTGTACGGCCTCTCCGACGTCAAAATCCAGTTCTCCTTCGCCTACACCTATGACGAGGCGCAGCAGCAGGTGTTGAACCGGCTGGCGCAGCTCGCGCCGTTGCCGGGCAACGTGCAGCCGCAGATCTCGCCACTCAGTCCGATCGGCGAAATCTTCCGCTATCGCCTGGTGGGACCGCCGAATTACAGCGTGCTCGACCTGAAGACCATCCAGGACTGGATCCTGCAGCGCCGCTTTCGCGCCGTACCCGGCGTCATCGACGTCACCGGGTGGGGCGGCAGGAGCAAGACCTACGAGATCCAGGTCGACTTCAACAAGCTCGTTGCCAACGGTCTGACGCTGCCGCAACTGCTCCAGGCCGTCGGCAACTCCAACGTCAATGTCGGCGGCAACACCGTCAATATCGGCCAGCAATCCGCCGTGGTGCGCGGCGTCGGCCTGATCCGCTCGATCGACGATCTCGCCAACACCATGGTAGCGCAGACCGGCGGCAATCCGGTATTGGTGAAGGACGTCGCAACGGTCACGGTCGGTCAGAAGCCGCGTCTCGGCATCGCCGGTCTCGATGATGCCGACGACATCGTGCAGGGCATCGTCCTGATGCGCCGCGGCGAGCAGAGCACGCCCACCATCAAACGGGTCGAGCAACTCGTCCAGCAGATCAACAATTCGTCCATCCTGCCGCCCGGCGTACGCATCGAGCGCATCTACGACCGCAAGGACCTGATCGACCTCACCACCCACACCGTGCTGCACAACATGGTCGTCGGCATTCTGCTGATCGTGCTGCTGCAATGGATCTTCCTCGGCGATCTCCGCAGCGCATTGATCGTCGGCGCCACCATTCCGTTCGCGCTGTTCTTCGCGGTGATCATCCTGGTGCTGCGCGGGGAATCGGCCAATCTGCTGTCGGTCGGCGCGATCGATTTCGGCCTGATCGTGGACGGCACGGTCATCATGGTGGAGGCGATCTTCCGCCGCCTGACGCAGACGACGCCGATGTCGGATGCCGAGCAGATGTCGTCAGAGACGCTGTTCGGCATGAAGAGCCACGCCATCCTCAGCGCGGCCGCCGACGTCTCGCGATCGATCTTCTTCGCTGCGGCGATCATCATCGCGGCCTTCCTGCCGCTGTTCACACTCTCCGGCGTCGAGGGCAACATCTTCGGGCCGATGGCCCGCACCTACGCCTATGCGTTGGCCGGCGGGCTGCTTGCGACGTTCACCGTCACGCCGGCGCTCTCCGCGATCATCCTGCCGGCACATGTCGAGGAGACTGAGACCCGGGTCATGCAGTTCCTGCACCGGATCTATTCTCCGTTGCTGCATTGGGCGGTTGCCAATCGCAAGATCGTGCTCGGCGGCACCGTCGGCCTCGTGCTGCTGACGGTGGCGCTCAGCCGGCTGCTTGGCCTCGAATTCCTGCCGAAGCTGGAGGAGGGCAATCTCTGGATCCGCGCCACGCTGCCGCCGACCATCTCGCTTCAGGAAGGCAACACCTATGTCAACGAGATGCGCAAGATCATCCGCGCCCGGCCCGAGGTCGAGTCCGTCGTGTCGCAGCACGGCCGTCCCGACGACGGCACGGATGCAGCCGGCTTCTTCAATGCCGAGTTCTTCGCGCCGCTCAAGCCCGTGAGCCAGTGGCCCGGCACGCGCGACAAGGAAGAGCTGACCGCGGAGCTGCTCAAGCAGCTCGACGACCGCTTCCCCGGCGTCGAGTTCAACTTCTCGCAATACCTGCAAGACAACGTTTCCGAAGCGGTTTCCGGCGTGAAGGGCGAGAACTCGATCAAGCTGTTCGGCAGCGATCTCCAGGCGCTGACCGACACCGCCAACAAGATTAAGTCGGTGCTCGCGACCGTGCAGGGCGTCACCGACCTCGCGGTGTTCACCTCGCTCGGGCAGCCGACCATCCAGATCGACATCGACCGCGCCAAGGCCGCCCGCTACGGCCTTTCGCCCGGCGACATCAACGCCACCATCAAGGTCGCGGTCGGCGGTGATACTGCGGGCGATCTCTATGAGCCGGGCAGCGATCGCCACTTCCCGATCATCGTCCGCCTCGCGCCGGAATATCGCCGAAGCGCGGAGGCGATCCACAATTTGCGGATCGGCGCGCCCGGGCCCAACGGCACCGTCACGCAGATTCCCTTGAGCGAGGTCGCCAACATCAATCTCGTCTCCGGCGCCGCCTACATCTATCGCGAGCAGCAGGAGCGTTATCTGCCGATCAAGTTCTCGGTGCGCGAGCGTGATCTCGGCAGCGCGATCCGCGAGGCACAGCAGAAGATCGCCGAGCAGGTGCAGCTGCCGCCCGGCTCGCACATGGATTGGGTCGGCGAGTTCGGCAATCTCCAGGACGCGATCCGCCGGCTGTCGATCGTGGTGCCGATCTCGCTTGCGCTGATCGGCGTCCTGCTCTGGTTCAATTTCGGCTCGATGACCGATACGCTGCTGGCAATGAGCGTGATCCCGATGGCGATCTTCGGCGGCGTGCTGGGCCTGTTGATATCAGGCACGGCGTTCAGCGTCTCGGCGGCGATCGGCTTCATCGCGCTGTTCGGCATCGCGGTGATGGACGGCATCATCATCCTGTCCCAGTTCAACCAGCTCATCGAAGAAGGCATGGACCGCATGAGCGCGGTGATCCGTACCGGCGAGCTGCAGCTTCGGCCGGTGCTGATGACCTGCGTCGTCGCGGGCATCGGCCTGTTGCCGGCAGCGCTGTCGGAGGGCATCGGCTCGCAGGTGCAGAAGCCACTCGCGGTCGTGGTCGTCACCGGCATGATGCTGGCGCCGCTGGTTATCCTGGTGACGCTGCCGGTGCTGATCTCTTTCTTCTCGCGCCGCGCGCGCTGATCGTCAGAACCCGTAGAGCCGCGCCGGATTGTCGACCAGGATCTTCTTGCGCACATCCGCGTCCGGCGCCCACACCGCAAGTTGATTGAGCAGGCGGCCGTCGTCGATCTGATAGAGTGGCGCGATGTCGGTGGGCTTGCGTCCCTCGACGCGGCTGGAGTCCGGATGCGGCCAGTCGGTGCCCCAGACGATGCGATCCGCATTCGCCGCGATCAATGCGCGGGCATAGGGCACCATATCCTGATAGTCGGGCGCGAGCTTGGATGAGCGATAGGCGCCCGAGATTTTCACATAGGCCTTGCCCGATTTGACGAGCGCGACGAGATCGGAGAAGCCCGGCTGCTCCAGCCCGAGCGAAGCCTCGAGGCCGCCGAAATGGTCGAACACGACGGGCACCGGCGCCGTCTCGACGAGGTCCTTGATCGCCGAGATCATAGCGAGCGTGGTGTAGAGCTGCACGTGCCAGCCGCGCGCCTTCATGCGTTCGACGGCGGTGGTGAAGCGCGGTCGGCCGATGTTGGGATCATTGACGCCTCCCGTCGCGAGATTGAGGCGGATGCCGCGGAAGCCGTCCTGATGCATCGCATCGAGCGCGCTTTCGCTGACTTTGTCGTCGATCACGGCGACCCCGCGCGCGGTCGCACCGCGCGCCTTCATGCCGAACAGGGTCGAGGCGTTGTCGGTGCCGTAGACGCTGGGCGTGACGATCACCACGCGCTCGATATGCAGAGCCCTGTGCAGCGCGGCCATTTCCTCAGGGCTCGCCAGCTCCGGCGTGTAGACGCGCCCGGCGAAGAACGGAAATTGTTCGACGTCGCCATGGATGTGGGTGTGGCAGTCGCAGGCATGCGCCGGGACCTCGAAATTGATGGGCGTTGCGGGCTGTGCCGCGCGGGCATGGGCTTTGCTGGTCATGGCTACTCCGGCGGCCAGGGAGGCGAAGAGCACGCCGCGCCGGCTGAGCATGGTTTCTCTCCTGCTTCGTTGTTGACGAGCGACCTTAGCACAGGTGCGAGGCGCGTGGGATCGCAGCACGCCCAATGGCGGCGTCACTTTCGCAGGAGCGAAGGGAAAGCTTCGACCTCTACTGCCCCGACGGCGTCCGCAGGCCGTGCCAGGCGTCGCGGACCTGGTGGTAATGCACCTCGGGCAGGTAGTCCGGCGTGTTCAGGTTCAAGGTCTTGACGTCGAGATGGCCGATGGCGCTGAGCAGCGTGTAGGAGGCGATGACGCGGTCACGCTGCGCGCCGATCAGGCGGGCCTTGGCCTGGATCAGATCCGCTTGCGAGTTCAGCACATCCACGGTCGTGCGCTGACCGCCGGCGGCCTCACGCTGCACGCCCTGCAGCGCGACGGTCGCGGCCTTCACCTCGGACTCCGAGGCCGAGACCGTGACCTTGGCGCCTTCATTGGCAACCCAGGCGCTGACGGCCGCCGTGCGCGCCTGGTTGCGCACTTGATCCAGCACGAGCCGGCTCTGCGCAGTGATTTCCTTGGCCTGCCGGGTCTGCGCCGCGGCCTGGCCGCCGTCATAGATCGGCGCGGTGACGTTGGCGACGATCGAGGCCTGGTCTTCGGCGAACGTGCCGAGCGTCGGGTCGTTGTTGCGGCTCTTGCTGGCGCTGCCCTGGATGCTGGCGCTCGGCAGCAGCGTGCCTTCGGCGATGCGAATGTTGGTGGAGGCGACGTCCACGTCGAAGCTTGCGGCCATCACCGCCGGATGTTGGCGGATCGACATCGTCATTGCGTCTTCGCGACTTTTCGGCAGATAGCGGTCGACGGCTTCGGCGGGCCGAAGCTGCGATGGCGCATTGCCGATCACTTGCGCATAGGTGGCCTGGCTGACGGCGAGCGCGACTTCGGCCGC
This sequence comes from Bradyrhizobium sp. CCGE-LA001, assembly GCF_000296215.2. NCBI lineage: Bacteria > Pseudomonadati > Pseudomonadota > Alphaproteobacteria > Hyphomicrobiales > Nitrobacteraceae > Bradyrhizobium > Bradyrhizobium sp. CCGE-LA001. The sequence goes on from NZ_CP013949.1 coordinate 2,936,953, forward strand.
GTTGAGATCGGCAAGGCCGCGGTTGAGGCGCGCTTCGGCCTGGGCGGTGTCGGTCGGCGTGACGTCGCCGGCGTTGAGGCGGCGCTGGGTGACGGAGAGTGTTTCGCGGAGGAAAGCGACGTTGGAGCGCTGCGCTTCGACGAGCGACTGGTTCGCAAGCACGTTGGTGTAGGCGGTGACCGCATCGAGCAGCACGCCCTGGCCGACATTGCGGAGCGCCTCGCGACCCGACTGCACCTGGAGTTCGGCGGCCCGCACGCTGTTGGCGGTGCGGAAGCCGTTGAACAGGGTCTGCGTCACGGTGACGCCGATGATCCATGGCTTCAGATTGGCGGTCTGAACGGTGTTGTCGGGCAGCAGATTGCGCACGGATTGCAGGCCGGCGCTGAGGCTGGCCACGATCTGCGGGCGGTAGCCGGCGAGGGCCTGCGGCACGTTCTCGTCGGTCGCGCGCTGCCGCGCGCGCTCGGCGTTGAGCTGCGGATTGGTCTGGTAGGCCTTGGCGAGGGCCTCGGGCAGGGCTTCTGCCGATGCGGCCGAGGACAGGGCGCAAGAAAGCGCCAGTGTGGCCCATGTCGCAAACACGGGAGCCACGCCCGATCGATGCCGCATCATCACGCGACCAGCTCTGGCGGCACGCCCAATCATGTAAACCCGCAACCCTGCCTGTCCGCCCCCGCCGACGGCGGCCCTCTTAACTGTTTAACCAGCGCAGGTCCCGCAGGCAAACTGCCGCGGGGGAAACCCCCATGAAATCCGTGCTTGTTGCAGCTTCGTCACAGAAGTTCCGCGGGCAGCGAGACGGCCTTACACCAGCCTTACCGCGGGCGGGCCTCTACCGGTTCTTGTTCACCGGCTTGCGCTTCTCGATGAACGCCGCCATGCCCTCGGAGCGGTCCTCCAGCGCGAAGGTCGAGTGGAACAGGTTGCGCTCGACGCTCATGCCCTCCGCCAGCGTGGTCTCGAAGGCGCGGTTCACCGCTTCCTTGGCCATCGCGGCGGCAGGGCGCGACATCGAGGCGATCTTCTCGGCCGCCGCCATCACCTCGTCCATCAGCTTGTCGGCCGGCACGATGCGGCTGACGAGGCCACTACGCTCGGCCTCGGCCGCATCCATCATGCGCCCGGTAAGGCAGAGGTCCATCGCCTTCGACTTGCCGATTGCGCGGGTCAGGCGCTGGGTGCCGCCGATGCCTGGAATGGTGCCGAGCGTGATTTCGGGCTGGCCGAACTTCGCGGTGTCGGCGGCGATGATGACGTCGCACATCATGGCGAGCTCGCAGCCGCCGCCGAGCGCATAACCCGCGACCGCCGCAATGGTCGGCTTGCGGCAGCGTGCGATGCGGTCGCCGCCGATCGCGGCAAAATCCTCGGAGAACATGTCGATGAAGCCTTTCGGCTGCATCTCCTTGATGTCGGCGCCGGCGGCAAAGGCCTTCTCGCTGCCGGTCACGACGATGCAACCGATGGCCTCATCGGCCTCGAGGTCGTCGACGGCGGCCGCGATCTCGCGGAAGACGCCGAACGAGAGCGCGTTGAGCATCTTCGGCCGGTTCAGCTTGATGATGCCGACCGCATCGATGCTTTCGACGATGATGTGTTCGAACGTGCTCATGCTCCACCCACGCTTTGATTGGGCGGGCAATGTGCCCGCTGGCGCGGTGGGCTTCAAGGGGGCCGGACCAGAACGCGCGAGCCGCGCGCCCTGGTGGAACTGGCAATCAGGCCATGAACATGCGCGCCGCCGAGGCCAGCGTCAGCACCGTGCCGACGCCGATGAAGATCTTGCCGATCAGGGAGCTCTGGTCCCAGGCCGAGCTCTGCTGGCTGCTTGCCATCACCGGTGCGGGGCGCGGCTGCGCTTCGGTTGCGGCGATCACGGCCTTCTGCGCCGGCGGGTTGTCCTGTTGCAGGGCACGGTCGACGTCGTTGAGCTGATCGGGAGCCACCACCTGAGGCTCGGCATTTGGGGCGGCACCGTTGGCGGTATCGTCGGCCGCCGCCTGGACGTTGTCGTTGGCACGGCCCGTCATCGCGGAGGCCGCAGCCGCGGTCGGGGTGTCGGCGGCCGCGATCTGCGCATTGGCGTTGGCGACTTCCGGCGGCATCTGGCTCGCGGCCGGCACATCGTTGTTGGTTTTATTCCCGAGCTTGGCTTCGTCGGCCTTTGCCGTGGCGTCCTGCTTGTCGGCCTTGTCACCGGATTTCTGCGCCGTCTTGCCATCGCCGGTACGGCCAGACTCATGGCGCCGCTGCTTGCTAGGCTTGGCCGTGTCGGCCTGCTTGCCCGCGCTGTCCGATTTGCCGGTCGAGCTCGGCTCCGCCTGTGCAACGCCGCCAAGCAGCAAGAAAAGGCCGGCCGCAAGGATGAGGGCCGCGCGTCCGCTCGCTTTGATCATGTTGACGATCTCCCCAATTCCGCCCGTCCCAGGAACGAACAGAGACCCTGGGGCGTGACGACAGCGGGGCAGAAAATGGGAATCTTCGGGCCACGCCGGGCAAAAACGGGGCAGCCGGCCGCTTGCGCGCCCGACCGATGCGGAGAGGACCGATCGGTGTTATGAGCCGTCACGGATTCCTACGGCCGTATCGGATGGGTGGCATCGGGTTGATCACGAGTTCGTGAGCACTTGGCTGCCTGCGTAACAAGTTGAAAGAGCGGCCGAATTGCATGGTGAGGGGCGCGCGTGCGCGGACGTGAAGATGAATGGACCGGCCTGATGCGGTCGGCCATGGCAGGCGATGATGCGGCCTATCATCGTCTGTTGAAGGCGGTCACGCCGGTGTTGCGCGCCGCTGCGAGGCGTGGGCTGGCGCGGGCCGGCCAGCCTCCCCATCAAGCCGAGGATATCGTGCAGGAGATTTTGTTGGCGGTGCATCTGAAGCGGCACACCTGGGACAGCGAAGCCCCGTTCGCGCCCTGGCTGTTCGCGATCGCCCGCAACAAGTTGATCGATGCGCTGCGGCGGCGCGGCAAACGTGTCTTCGTCAATATCGACGATTTCGCCGAGACGCTGCCGGGCGAGGCGCCGCAGGAGACGGCCTCGGCAGGCGAGGTCGCCGCGCAGCTCGGCACCCTGCCGCAGCGCCAGCGCGACGTGCTGCAGTCGATCGCGGTCGAGGCCGCCTCGATCAAGGATACGGCGGCGAAGTTTGCGATGAGCGAAGGTGCGGTGCGGGTCGCACTGCATCGCGGGCTTGCTGCGCTGACTGCCAAACTGCGGGACCAGTAGCCATGGATACCGATCAACTCATTCGTTCACTCGCGGCCGACAACGACCATCGCGCGCCGCGCGTCGGCGCCGTCCTGACCATGGCGCTGCTGGTGGCCGCGCCGCTGTCGATCCTGATCTTCGCGACCTTCCTCGGCGTACGGTCGGATCTGATGAACGCGATGGGCAATCCGTTCTTCGACATGAAATTCGCGGTGACGCTCTCGCTCGCGATTCCCGCCATCATCGTCAGCCTGCATCTGTCGCGGCCCGAGGCGCTGCTGCGCGGCTGGGGTTGGCTCTTGCTGCTCCCCGTCGGACTGCTCGCGGTCGCGATCGGTGGCGAGATGATGATGGCGCCGGCCATGCCGATGACGATGCGCATGATGGGCAAGAACTCCAGGGTATGCCTGGTCGCGATCCCCGCAATGTCGCTGCCGCTTCTGGCAGGGGCGCTGTTCGGCCTGCGCCACGGCGCGCCGTCACGCCCCGCGCTCGCCGGTGCGCTCGCGGGCCTGGTGTCGGCCGGGCTCGCCGCGACGCTCTACGCCTCGCACTGCACCGACGATTCTCCGTTGTTCGTTGCGACCTGGTACACGCTCGCGACCGCGGTGGTGACCGCGATCGGCGCGGCGGTCGGATCGAGGGTGTTGCGGTATTGACCGGCCGCCACTCACGCCGGCGTCGTGTTCTGCTGCATGCGGTGGAAGCGCAGCACCTGTTGCGCAGTCGATGAGCGCAGGGCTTCGTAGGTGTCGCGCAGCGTCAGCATGTCGGTCTGCGAGCCGCCCGCGAGCTTCTCGCGCATGGCGATGATCGCGCGCACGCTCGGCCACGACATACCCGCGATCTTGGCGAGGATCATCACGCCCTCGGTGCGGCTCTCGATCATCATGTTCTCGGCGGTCTCGACCGCGACGCCCGCAAGCGCGGCGAGCCCCGCATTGGTCTCGTCGAACTTGCCTTGCTCGGCGAAAGCAGTCACCTGTAACTCGTTGAGGCGGCCGTCGTCGTACAGCGACTTCACCAGTGCGCGCGCCATCTCGGTCTGCTTCGTCATGGCAGCGGTGCGGACCCGCTGGGCCGCTTCCTGGACCACACTCGACACTTCGTCCGCAAGTTCGGGGTGCGCAGCCGCCAACTTCCTACGCACGCTCGAGGAGGCCTTCGCGACCAACTTCAAATAGTGATGACGCGGCAAATCGGGCCGCTGCCCGATGCAGGTGGCAAGCTCGTCGTCGCGTTCGGCGCGGGTGACGAGATCGGTGAGACTTCCCTCAGAGAGGCGCGCGCCCGGATTGCTGACGGTCGACTGCACCACGTCCTCGTTGCCGCGGGTCACCAGCACATCGGTCAAGGCCTCGGACAGCACCCGCCGGAGCGAAATCGCCTTGAGATGCGCCTGGCCTCTGGTGCGCGCGATCTCGATCAGGGTCGCCTCGTCTAGCCGTTCCGATTTCGACAGCACAGGCCCGGACACCTCGATCACCTCGTCGAGCGCCAGTGTGCGGATGATCTCGGGCGGCGCGGCTGCGATCGGGGCGAGGCGGTCGGCGAGCAGCGCCCTGGCCGAGGTCTCGATCTGCTCGACGAGGCACTGGAACACGTCGTCGAACACGCGGACGTGGTCGTCGGAATAATCCATTGCGTTGCCGACGAAGAGGTCGGTGACGCGGCGCAGCGTCTCGACCCGGCGCGCGACGGTGCCGTGCGAGAGCGCAGCCTGCAATTCCTCGAGCAGGTTCTCGGATGGTTTCATGGATCTCGATCTCATTGCCCTGTCCTGGAGCGTTTGCTCCGGCGACGTCTTCTCACGCGCCGGGAAAAATGAATTGGTCAGTTCGTTGAAATGCGGTTGCGCCCTTGTGCCTTGGCGGAATAGAGCGCGCTGTCGGCGCGGGCGAGGAACGTGTCGGCAGTATCAGATTCGCGCAGCGTCACGACGCCCGCGGAAATGGTCACGCGCATGCCGGGAGAGAATGCGCTCCAGTCGAGATCGGCAACGATGCTGCGCAAGCGCTCGAGCATGCTTGCCGCCGCCTTGCCGTCGGTTCCCGGCAGCAGCAGCAGGAACTCCTCGCCGCCATAGCGGCCGAAGCTGTCGGCCGAACGGATGTTGGCGAAAACTGTGATCGCGAAGGTGCGAAGCACCTCGTCGCCGACGGGATGTCCGTGAGCGTCGTTGATGCGCTTGAACCAGTCGAGATCGATCAGCGCGATCGCGCAAGGCGCCGATGCCTGCCGGGATGTTTCGATCGCGGCATCGAGAAGCCGCATGATGCAGCGGCGGTTGTAGGAGCCGGTGAGCTCGTCGAGCTCGGCCAACTCCTCGATGCGCTGATATGCGGCCTTCAGCTCGATGCTGCGCCGATACAGGACCTTGCGCAGCGTCGCGCCGAACAGGCCGAGGAAGGCGCACTGGCCGATCACCAGCACGAAGCACAGCATGGAGGCGGTCCGCTGCAGCCGCGTTGCGACGGGCAGGCCGATCGGCAGGTCGGAGGCAAGGAAGACCGCGGCAAGGCCGCAGGTCGCGATCGCCCAGGTCAGCATCGCCTGCGCCGAGGTCATGCGCAGCGAGCCGAAGGCGAAGATCAGGAACAGCACGCTGATGAAGGTGACGCCGATGGTCGGTACCGACAGCAGGAACACGAACTGTAGCGCCGTGTGCGCCGAAATCTGGAATACGGTGAGATAGTGGTCGCTGAACCTGTCGCCGACACCGGCTTCGGAGAGCACGGCGAACGTGCCGATGGTCAGGAGCCCGCCGAACCAGAACAACGAGGCAACGTCGAGGGAGATCGCGCCGTCAAAGGCGTATAGCAACAGGACCGAGGCGCCGAGCGAGTAGCTTGCGACCTGGCCGATATACATCTGGCGGCGCTGCCGGGTCCGGCGCATGCGGACTTCGGGCGCGGCGGCCTCGGGTGTGAGGACGAGATCCGCGACTTCAGCGGCATTCCTCTCCGGAAAGGACGTCGCAGCCGTGCTCATTGTCCCGCCAATGGTGGATGTCAGCTCAAAAATCTACGTGGCAAGCCTTTAGGTTTGGTATCCTTTTGAAATCGAATCCGTCCGTGGTCTTCGGGCCATGGAACATCGACGGGCAAGATCGTTTGCCGACGATTAGGCATCGGGTGCGATGCGGTCGAGCCAAAACGGGGGTTCGCGAGACATACGTCGTGCAAGGCTGCTATGGGGAACCAGACTTGGCCGCGCCGCCTGTGCCGGACGGCCACTGCAGGGAAATGTTCAGTATTATGCTACCAATCTGGACCGAAAAGGCCGACCGCCAGGGGCGGAACACGGAAAATGCGCGTATGTGGGGTAGATCACACAAGCTTCCGTATGACTGCGGTAGGTTGAAGAATTTCGCCCCTCCAGTCGAACCGTCCGCCGCACCGACCCGACCAACCTTGCGAGACGGCATTTGAGCGTGACACAGGCGGCTACGGACGAGGTCCTGATCGCCAGGATCGCTCAAGGCGACCGGCTCGCCATGCAGGTGCTGTACGGGCGGCACCATGTCAGGGTTTACAGGTTCGGTCTCAGGCTCGTTCGGGACGAGCAGGCGGCGGAAGACCTCATCAGCGAGGTGTTTCTCGACGTCTGGCGTCAAGCCGGCAAGTTCGAGGGCCGATCCGCCGTTTCCACCTGGCTGCTGGCAATCACCCGATTCAAGGCCCTCTCTGCGCTCCGGCGCAGGAAGGATTTCGAGCTGGACGAAGAGGCCGCCAACGCGATCGAGGATACGTCCGACGATCCGGAAACGGTGGTCCAGAAGAAGGATACCAGTGAGGCGTTGCGGGAGTGTCTGACGGGCCTCTCACCTGACCATCGGGAGATCGTCGATCTCGTCTACTACCACGAGAAGTCCGTGGAGGAAGTGGCCGAAATCGTCGGGATACCGGAGAACACTGTGAAGACGCGCCTGTTCTACGCGCGCAAGAAACTGGCCGAACTGCTGAAGGCAGCCGGCGTTGAGCGAGGCTGGCCATGATGGCTTTGAGCAAGAAGATGCTGGAGCAAGAGCCCAGTGAGATTGAACTGCTGCTGCCCTGGCACGCCGCCGGCACGCTGAACGCGCGCGATGCCCGCCGCGTCGAGGAAGCGCTGGCGCGCGATCCGGAGCTGGCGAAGCAATATGCCGCGATCCGCGGCGAGTACGAAGAGACCATTCATCTGAACGAGAGCCTGGGCGCTCCGTCGGCGCGCGCGATGCAGAAGCTGTTTGCCGCGATCGACGCCGAGCCGGCGCGGGCGACCGGTTCGCTGCCGCTGTCGGCGCGCATCTCGACCTTCTTCGCGGGCCTGTCGCCGCGCACGCTGGCCTGGTCGGCGGGCCTCGGCGCCGTCGCGCTGGTGCTGCAGGCCGGAATCATCGGCGCCGTGCTGATGAAGAACCAGCCGGCGACCTACCAGACGGCTTCGCTGTCGACCAGCGCACCGATCACGCGCGAACTCGGCAGCGCGTCCACGCCGGCCCGCGCGCTGGTGCGCTTCACGCCCGAGGCGCGCATTGCCGACATCACCGCGCTGCTCGACAGCTACCAGGCCTCGATCATCGACGGCGCCAAGGGCGGCATGTTCCGCCTCCAGTTCAACAAGGCGATGAGCCAGGACGAGCTCGCCTCGCTGCTCGGCAAGATGCAGCGCGAGAAGTTCGTCAATCTGGCCGTCGCGGCGCCCTGAACGCGCCGCTGAACCCATGACGCGCAAGTCCGAGAACAGGGGACGCGCCGGGGCCTACGCTTCGTCGGTCGGCGCCGCGCTGTTGCTTACCGCCTGTTTGGGCGTGGAGGCTGCGCAGGCGCAGGCGATCATGCGCGCACCTGCGATCAGCGTTCCCTCGCGCACGCCGACCATCTCTCCGAGCATGGCCCCGCGCGTCACTTCCAGTCTCGCCGGGCGTACGGTCAGCGTCGACCGCGGTCCGCGGACGATGGCGACCATTCCCCATACCACGACGTCGCGCGTACGGCCGATGAAGCCGGTAGTGCCCTATGCGCGCTATTCCCCCAACCTCTATCCAGCGTGCACTGCAGCTTACCGCGATGCCGACGGCGAGTGCGCAGGCCAACCCAACACAGGCGGGCAGGGCGGTGGAAAAGCGGGCAAGAAAGCCGCCGGCAAGGGGCGCGGCAACAACACGCCGCTCGCGGTCGCCTCGCGCAGCTTCGCCAACGAATTCGTCGCCGAGATCGACGCCGCGCTGTCGCCGACCGAGGCCGATGAGCTCGCCCGTCGCCACGGTCTGACGCGCGTCGCCTCCGAAAATTTTCCGTTGATCGGCGCCACTTTCGGCCTGTTCCGCATCAGCGACGGCCGCCCATACGAGACAGTGCGGCGCGAATTCGCGGCCGACGGCAGCGTGCGCTCGCTCCAGCCGAACTTCCGCTATGTGCTCCAGGATCAAAGGTCGTCGCGGACGACCGAGGGCGATCCTGCGCAATACGCGCTGACGAAGCTCCGCCTGCCGCAGGCCCATACGCTGGCGCATGGCGCCAACGTCACGGTCGCTGTGATCGATTCCGGCATCGACGCCAGCCATCCCGAGCTCGCCAATTCCGTCGCCGACAGTTTCGATGCGCTCGGCAGCGCCGAGGGCCCGCATATTCACGGCACCGGCATCGCGGGGGCCATCGTGGCGCACGCCCGGTTGATGGGCAGCGCGCCCGAGGCGCGCATCATCGCGATCCGCGCCTTTGGCGGCACCGCCGGCGGCGCCGAGAGCTCGTCCTACGTCATCCTGCGCTCGCTGAACCATGCCGCCGAGCACGGCGCGCAGATCGTCAATATGAGCTTCGCCGGTCCGAAGGATGCGGTGATTGAGCGCGCCATCGCCGCGACCGCCGCGCGCGGGCTGGTGCTGATCGCCGCTGCCGGCAATGCCGGCGCGAAATCGCCGCCGCTCTATCCCGCCGCCAATCCCAACGTGATCGCTGTCAGCGCCACCGATCAGCAGGACAGGCTGTTCACCGCCTCCAACCGCGGCAATCACATCGCGGTCGCAGCTCCCGGGGTCGACATCTTCCTCCCGGCGCCCGGCGGCAAATATCAGATCACGTCGGGAACCTCGTTCTCGGCCGCCTATGTCTCCGGCGTCGCGGCGCTGCTGCTCGAGCGCAACCACGCCTTGAAGCCGGAAGCGCTGCGCATGACGCTGACGAAGACCGCGCGCGATCTCGGTTCACCCGGGCGCGACGATCAGTTCGGCGATGGCCAGGCCGACGCGTTTGCCGCGGTCATGGCCGTTCCCGCCGACAATGCGACGCCGGTCGCCGAGGCATCCGGTACAACAAAACGTGAAGATGCCGGCAAGCGTCGCGACGAGCCGGGTATGCGCGCAATCGAACAACCCTCGTTGTCGAGCTCGGACGAGAAATCCACGGTTTCTCAGGCGGATAGGCCGGCGACGCGATAAGGCCTGCGACAAAGCTGCGCGCTAGGCCAAGGCCAAAAAAGCAAACGCCGCGTTGAACGTTCAGCCAGCTGCCACGACCAAATTATGTGGGAGCGGTCATCCCTCCCCATCGGTCATATCAGGCGCGAGCGCCCATCCACCCCAAGCGCCCATATGGCTTTGACCCGTCCGGTTGTCCCCCCGGACGGGTCTTTTCTTTTGCATCCTGTTTTTTGAAGCCGCGCGCGCATTCAGCTTGCGGTTGAACGAACCCGCCTGGATTCGTGGCGAACCTCCGCTCGACACGCTGCAAGCCCGTCATGCTTGTGCGAAGCTTGACTCGAAAACACAGCAAATGACCGCACGACTACGGTGTTTGACGACCAACGCAGTGTCGTTGCTGGACAAGACACAACTTTTCCACAAAATATTCATGTCGCGTCTAAATTGATTCGTGTGCGTTGCGTCCTCCGCGTCCGTGTTTTCCCCTGACGGGCTGGTTCATGACACATCGCCAAGAAGTCGTTCGCGACGCTGTTAGCCGCGACATTGCGGCACGCTGGTGCGCTCTCGCCGAGCAGCGGCTGCAACATCTCTCCGAAATGTTCGAGACCGGCCGCTGGCGCCGCTATCACTCCGAGCTCGCATTTCTCGAGAACATTCAAGAAGCCAAGCGCGCGGTCCAGACCTGGCGCGCGCTTGCGACCGGCGCGGACGTCGCCGAAGCCGCCGCGAGCGTCACGCCCGCCTTCGGCTGGTCGCCGGCGACGATGCCGCGCGTGTTTCCGCGCGAGCAACAGGCGCAGACCGTGCAGCCGAAGGCCGTCCACATCGCGCCCGAGACCGCCGTACCGGTCAGGCTCGATCCCAGGCCAGACCTTCTCGCCGAGGTCATCGAGGCCCCGATCGCACCGCTCAACGAGCTGCCCATGCCGGCGCCGGTCACGCTGCCTGCCATGATGGCGCCGCCCACGATGGCATCGTTCACCGCTCCCGCCGAGATGCCGCCGCTCAAGGCTCCCGCTGCGCGGGCACCGTTCGCCGCACCCGCCGTGAGGTCACCGCTCGCGCCTGCCGCGACCGCGCCGTCCAGCGCGCCTGAAGTGAGGCCGCCGCTTGCGGTGCCAGCCGCGAAGCCACCGAAGAGCGCGCCTGCTGCGATGGCTGCGCTCCTGCCGCAGTTCGCCCCGCCGCCCGAGGAGATCGTCGCGGCCCCCGAGCGCGTCGTCGAATTCACCTTCAGCCTCGACGGACTGGAAGCGAAATACCCGCTGCTCAGGAACGCGTTCTAAGGGAATGCCCAACAAGGCCTAGCGCACTTCTCTCGCCCGTCATCCTGAGGTGTGAAGCATGGGACGCACCGCGTCCCATGCGGAGGCTCGAAGGATGAACGGCCCCTCTGCCTAGCCGCGGGCCTAGCGCCGCACCGCGTTTCCGCCGATCACGACCTGAGCAAATCGCTGCGCACCATCTGCCGAAAGATCGGACGTCACCGCGCGCGCATGGTCCAGCCCGACCACGGCGCCGCGCGGGGTCTCGGAGATCATGTTGTTGTTGACGAGCGCGGTGCCGGCGCCCGGCATCACGGAAACGCCGACACCGGCCAGCGCCTTGCGGATCACGTTGCCGGTGATCGCGACATCGCGCAGATATTTGCCCCAGCCGGCGACGATGCCGTAGGACGGCGCGTTCTCGATCACGTTGCCGGTCACCGAGGTATCAGCCTCGATATAGATGCCGACGCCGGCGTCATCATCCGGCGCGGTGCCGATCGGCCGTTTCGGGATCAGGTTGCGGATGATGTTGCCCTGGACCACCGCGATACGGCCGCCTTCGTTGAAATTGCAGACGGAGACGCCGACGGCGGCGCCATCCACCGTGTTGTTGGCGATGACAGCGGCTTCGAACGCGAACTCGGAATAGAGCGCGACCTCGCGCACGTCGCTGACGCTGTTTCCGGTGATGTGGATGTTGGAGGCGGAGTTGCCGCGCACCGCGGAATAATCGCAATTCCTGATGCGGTTGCCGCGCACGATCACATTGCCGGCACGGAAGGCGTTGATGGCGTTGCCGTACTGGCCCGAGCCGCCGGGGCCTGCCTTGATGTCCTCGATGCGGTTATCGGCGACCAGCGTGCCGTCATCGCCGATCGCCGTGCGCAGGATCTCGATGCCGTTGTCGTTGGTGCCGATGATGGTGTTACGGGACACGCTGAGGTCCCTGGCATCGAACGAGACGACCGCTGTCAGCGCGATATTCGTGAAGATATTGCCGGAGATGTCGCCCGACACCTGCTCGAGCCAGATGCCGCTGCCGCCGGAAGCGGTGATCTCGCAATCGGTGATGCGGACGTCGCGGCCGCCCAGGATGTGGATCAGGCCGCGCCGGGTCGGCAGCGGAAACTTGCCGCCGTCGAAGGTGATGCCGGTGAGGCCGATCGCATCGGACCCGTCGCTCTGGATCGCCGACTGCCCGCCGGTGAACATGAACTTGGTCGCGCCGCGCACGCCGATCAGTTGCGCGCCGCTCGGCAATCGCAACAGACCGGTCCGATAGATGCCGGGAGGCAAGGCGAGTGGCATTTGCACCCGCGCCGCCTCGTCGATCGCGCGCTGCAGCGCGCGCGTCTGATCCTCGCTGCTGCCGGGTCGCACGCCATATTGCGTGGCGTCGCGGCCGAGCAGGGACGTCAGCGGCGCCGCGCGCGCAGCGTCCGCCGGCATGGCGAGCGCACCGGCGATGCCGGCGGTCGAAGCTCCGATGAGATGACGACGATTGAGGTCCATGACGCGTCCTCCGGCGGACGCGGGGGTCCGCGGGGGATTAGGTAGCGCAGCCGGCTGAGGGCCGTGGGGATTGTTCGCGGTAGGGTTAAATGTTTACCGCACAGACGGTGCCGTAGGGTGGGCAAAGCGAAGCGTGCCCACCATTTTCGATGCCGGCTTGTTCGGCTGCTTCCGTGCCAACTGCACCATTTCCATCAACATCGCCTCGCCCGCATCCACCAGCTCCTCCAGCGTCATGCGCGGTGCGCCCTTGCGTCGCACGGCGCCGCTTCGGGCAAGCAGGGGAATGTGGATGAACGCCGCAAGCTGCGGCCCGCCGGTCCTCACATTCTCGATCGCGCGCCAGCTCAGATAGTTGCAGAGATAGGCGCCGGCATCGCGCGAGGCGCGGGCATCGATGCCGGTCAGGCGCGCGGCGCGCAGCAGTTTCGCCGTGTGGGGGCCGAACATCATCGCGTCCGCATGGCCGGCGATGCCGCGCTTGCTCGAGCGGGTGTTGGCGGCATCGGGCCAGAGCATGGTGACGGCGTTGCGCGCGCGGGTTTCGATCCGCAGATAGGGCGTGCGCGCGGCGAGGCCGAACATCAGCAGCGCATGCGGGTTCTGCTTTGCAAGCACCTCGGGCAATTGTCGGTCGACCGCGGCATAGGTCACGGGGAAGATGTGGCTCGACAGCTCGACATCATCGAGCGCCGGACGGCGCAACTGCGTCAGCCGTGCCACCAGCGGCTGGGTCGGGTTATAGGGCGCGCCGGGGAACGGTCCGAAGCCGGTGAGGAGAATGCGGAGCTTTCCGCTCATTGCAGCAACTCCAGGATCTGCTCGGCGGCGAGGGCCGGCGTGAGATGGCCGTCGGCAACTTCAGCCTCGATCTTCCGGACTTTCGTCCGCACCGACGCCTCGCTGCGCAGCCGCGCCAGCATGCGCTGTTCCAGCATCGACCACATCCACTTCACCTGCTGATCGCGTCGCCGCGCCGCGAAATCGCCGGACGCATTCATGGCCTTGCGGTGATCCAGGACCTTCTGCCAGATTTTTGCGATGCCATCGCCGGTGAGTGCCGAATAGGTCTCGACCGGCGGATGCCAATGCTCGGACCGGGGGCTGAGAATATGCAGCGCGCCGCGATAGTCGGCCGCGGTGATCTTGGCCCGCTTGAGATTGTCGCCGTCGGCCTTGTTGATCGCGATCATGTCGGCGAGCTCGACCAGGCCCTTCTTGATGCCCTGCAGCTCGTCGCCGCCGCCCGGCAGCATCAGGGCGAGAAAGAAGTCGGTCATGTCGCAGACCGCGGTCTCGGACTGGCCGATACCGACGGTCTCCACCAGCACGACGTCGAAGCCGGCGGCTTCGCAGAGCAGCATCGCCTCGCGGGTCTTGGCCGCGACACCGCCGAGCGTGCCCGATGACGGCGAGGGGCGGATGAAGGCATGGTCCGAGGCCGCGAGGCGCGCCATCCGCGTCTTGTCGCCGAGGATCGATCCGCCGCTGCGTGCCGAGGACGGGTCCACCGCGAGCACGGCGACCTTGTGGCGCTGCTCGATCAGGTGCGTGCCAAGCGCATCGATCGTAGTGGATTTGCCGACGCCGGGCGAGCCGGTGATGCCGACGCGGAACGCCTTGCCGGTGTCCGGCAGCAGCATCTGCACCAGCTCGCGCGCCAGCGCTTGGTGGTCGCCGCGCCGGCTCTCCACCAGCGTGATCGCCCGCGCCAGCGCCGCGCGGCTGCCGGAGCGAAGGTCGCGGGCGAGGGATTTGATGTCCAGCGAGGCCTTTTTCTCAATCATGCCCTGCTTTACAACGCTGCGGCCGGGCAGGCGAGGCCGGCCCGCCCGATGTCACCGGCTCGTGGCCCCCGCTGTCTGGGGCGGCTTCAGCTTGCGCCAGGCCCATACCATCACCGGCCACAGCAGGGCGCCGATCGCCATCGCGGCGAGGATCGCCGCAACCGGGCGCTCGAAGAATGGCAGGATGCTGCCGTCCGACTTGATCAGCGAGGTGACGAAAGCCTGCTCGACCATGGTGCCCATGACGATGCCGAGCACCATGGCGGCGACGGGATAGCCGTTGGCTTCCATGACATAGCCGATCACGCCGAAGGCGGCGACGGTGACGACGCCGAACATGTTGTTGCCGATCGCGAACGAGCCGACCGCGCAGCACAGCATGATGATCGGCATGATGGCCGAGCGCGGTGCCAGCAGGATGTAGGCCGCGATGCGGATCATGGCGATGCCGAGCGGGATCATCATGATGTTCGCGATGATGAACATCAGATAGATCGCGTACATGCTCGACGCCTTCTCGGTGAACAGCGTCGGGCCGGGATTGAGGCCCTTCATGTAGAGCACGCCGATCGCGATCGCGGCGATGGTGTCGCCGGGGATGCCGAACAGCAGCGACGGCACCCAGCCGGAGGCGATGCTGGCATTGTTGCTGGCGCCGGCTTCCACCAGGCCCTCGACGTGACCCGTGCCGAACTTCTCCGGCTCCTTGGAGAAGCGCTTGGACATCGCATAGGAAACCCAGGCGGCCATGTCGGCGCCGGCGCCGGGCAGCACGCCGATGATGATGCCGACGATGTTCCCGCGCGTCATCTGCCAATGATAGAGCTTGGTCAGCCTCCACTGGCCGGCCATGATGCTTCCGAATTTTCGGCGCGGCAGCGGCGGCGGCTCGGGCGTCAGCATCGCGCGCATCACTTGCGCCACCGCGAACACGCCGACCAGCGCCGGGATCGGCTCGATGCCGCCGAACAGATCGGTGATCCCGAAGGTGAAGCGCGGGACGCCGCCGGGATTCTCGATGCCGATGCAGGCGACCAGCAGGCCGATGAACATGCCCGCGATCGCCTTCACCGGCGAGGAGCGCGCCACCAGCGTGGCGCACATCAGGCCGAGCAGCGCCAGCCAGAAATATTCGAAGGTCGAAAACGACAGCGCGATCTCGGCGAGCGGGGGCGCCAGGATCATCAGCGACAATACGCCGGCGATGCCGCCGACCGCCGAGAACCACACGCCGGCGCCGAGCGCCAGCTCGGCCTGGCCCTTACGCGTCATGGCATAGGCTTCGTCGGCATAGGCGGCGGACGCGGGCGTGCCGGGAATGCGCAGCAGCGCGCCGGGAATGTCGCCGGAAAAGATCGCCATCGACGACGCCGCGACGATGGTCGCGATCGCCGCGATCGGGGACAGGTAGAAGGTGACAGGGACGAGCAGGGCGGTTGCCATCGTCGCCGACAGGCCCGGCAGCGAGCCGATCACCAGCCCGTACACGGAAGCCGCGAACATCGAGATGATGACTTCCCAGGTGGAGATCAGCGCGAACGCATCAATCAGGGTTTTGAGCATGAATCACCAGGGCGTCGGCAGCAGGCCGACCGGCAGCGGCACGCGCAGCAGCTTGCCGAAGATGAGGTGGATGGCGAAGGGCGAGAGCGCCGCGAGCGGCAGCGCCAGCTTCCACTTCGCCCCCAGCGCGGTGGAAGTGACGTAGACCATGATCGCCGCGGTGATGATGAAGCCGAGCCGGTCCGCCGCAAAAACGTAGAACAGCAGCAGTGCCGGCGGCAGCAGCGCGCGTAGGCCGTAGAGCTTGCTCTGCGGGGGCGGCGCGGCGGCCTGGCCGTTCTCGAACGGGACGAGTTCCTCCTCCTCCTCGAACGAACGCCCGACGCCGAACACGATCGCGAGGCCGCATAGCGCAAGGCCGCAGCCGATCACCAGCGGAAACACGTTGGGACCGACCGGCTGCCCCGGCACCGGCGGCAAGATCCAGCCGCCATAGGCGGCGGCCGCGCCGAGCACAACGAGAAACGATCCCGTGACGGAGTCGGGAAGACGCATCGGGGAAGTCCTGTCAGAAGTGCACTCCCTCTCCCCGCAGGCGGGGAGAGGCAATCAGAGCATCGCAGGCGCAGATCACGCCTTGCTCAGGCCCGCCGCCTTCATCGCCTCGCCCATCTGGGCGTCGCCCTTGTCCATGAAGCCGGCGAAATTGGCGGCATCGCCCCAGACGGTGCCGAAGCCGCGATTGCTCATGAAGTCCTTGAACTCGGCGGAATCGTAGACCTTCTTCAGAGCCGCGGTGAGTTTCGTGGCGATCTCCGGCGGCAGGTTCTTCGGTCCGGCAATGCCGCGCCAGGCGCCCGTCGCGTAGTCGATGCCCATGGCCTCCTTCAGCGTCGGAACGTCCTTGAAGATCGGGTTGCGCGCAGGCGCCATGATGGCGAGGCTCCTGGCCTTGCCCGCCTCGATGATAGCGCGCGCCTCCGGCACCGAGCAGGTGGTGAGGTCGAGGCCGCCCGCGGCGAGATCCTGCATCGCCGGTGCTGCGCCGTTCGAGGGCACCCAGGCGACCTGGTTGGCGGGCAGGCCCATCGCCTGCATCCAGCCGACCAGCGCCAGATGCCAGATGCCGCCCTGGCCTGTGCCGGAGGCCTTGAACTTGCCGGGAGGCGCGGCCTTGATCGCCTCGGCGAGCTCCTTGACCGTCTTGTAGGGCGATGAGGAGGAGACCTGGATGCCGGGCGGATCCTCGTTCATCAGCGCCAGCGGCGTGTAGCTCTTCGGCGTCAGATCGGTCAGACCCTGCCAATGCATCATCGAGATTTCGACCGTGAGCATGCCGATGGTGTAGCCGTCGGGCTGCGCGGTCGCGATCGCGCTGTGGCCGACGACGCCGGAGCCGCCGGTGCGGTTAACCACGTTGAAGGGCTGGCCGAGATCCTTCTCCAGCAGTGCCGCAACGATGCGCGCCGTCGCGTCGGTACCGCCGCCCGCGCCCCAGGGCACGATCACGGTGACCGGCCGCGCCGGATAGGCTTGTGCGCGTGCGGGCTTGAGGCCGAATGCGGCGGATGCCGCGACGGCGGCGGATGAGGCCGCAAAGGTGCGGCGCGAAATCTTGGACATCGAATGGCCTCCCAGCGGCGCCCGTGACGTCGGGCGCTCTTGTCAATGGCGGCATTGTAGTCGGCTTTGCGGTGCCGCTGCAAGGTAGCGCTACCAACCAGTGCGCCAACTTGTGCGAAAGCTGGAAGCCCATCGAAGAGGCAGTCGGAAATCGGGTGGGTTTTGCCCGCGCCAATCGCCAACCTTAGCGCGCAAAGAAAGCCAAAGGCACACCTCCGATGACCCAAGCCTACTACAGCGCCGTGCTGAACCACCCGCTGGACGACGTCTGGTCGCTGATCCGCGATTTCAACAACTACCCCGCCTATATCGATGGGGTGAGTGAGAGCCTGATCGAAGACGACAAGCGCGGCGACGAAGTCGGCGCCACCAGGCGCTTCTGCTATCTGGGAAACTGGATCCGCCAGCGCCTGGTCGATCACTCCGACCGGCAGCACATCTTGACCTATGCCGGTCTCGAACCGCTGCCATATCCGCAAGCAGATGGGAGCCCAGGCGAAAGCCAGGCGCCGGCGCCGACGCGCTACCAAGGCACCATGCACCTGCGGCCGATCACGGAAGGAGACCGCACCCTCATCGAATGGTCCGTCGACCTCGAGACCGAACCCGCGGATGCCGATCGCTGGCGAGCGCTGTTTGACTCATGGATTCCCGATTGGGCGGATTCACTTGCGCGGACGCTGGATCGGACCCGGTAGCGATCGTTCACGGCTTCTCGGCGTCACCCTTCGGCCGCGCGCCACCGAAGATGCGCGTGCCCTCCGCAGTCAGGTAGGGCTTCAGCGTCTCCCACGGCACGAAGGCGACATATTCGCCCTCTGCGTAGGGGCCGACCGCATAGGGCGGATAGTGGAAGGTGAGGCCGGAGCTCTTGCCGGCTTCGGTCGAGGGCGCGAGCGTCACTGCGCCGATCTTGAGCAGGCTCGGCCTCAGCTCCTTGAACCATTCGTCGGTCGCAGTCTCGCCGGCGCCGCGCTTCGTCTTTTCGATCCTGAGCGAGGCAATCACGGCCCTCAGCATCGCATTCATGGTCGGGGCGTTGTCGGCCGTCTCAGTGAAGAACGGGCGGATCGAGATGCGCTTATTGTTAGCCTTGTCCCACAGGATCGTGTTCACGTCCGAATTGGGGTGGGCGCCACGGGTGTTCATGTAATCGTTGCGGAGAATGCTGACGTAGCGGTCGGCAACAATGGAGCGGATCTCGTATTTGCGCTCGAAATCCCAACCGCCGTCCCTGAAGAATTGCGGGTCGGCTTTGCGCGACGCGGCAGCTTCCGTCGCATTCTTGTCGAGCCACTTTTTGCCTTCGGCGAGGCAATCCGCTGCGAGGCGCGTGTCGGCTTTGATCTTGTCGTCGAGAAAGACGCGCGCCTCGATGCTCTTCGACTTGACGATAGCGTCGGGCTTGGGGTCGGCGCCGAGTACGGGGGCGGACAGCGTGCAGAAAATTGCGGCCGCAGCCAGGGCGCGGATGAACGTTGGCGCGAACAACATCACGCAATAATCCTTCTGGTCGGGATGCCGACGGCGAAGCTACTCCGCCGCCTCGCTATGCCCGAGCCGCGCATTCAGCTTGCGGATCAGCTCCTCAGCGGCGTCCGCGATCACCGTGCCCGGCGGGAAGATAGCCTCCGCGCCGGCGGCATAGAGCGCGTCGTAATCCTGCGGCGGCACCACGCCGCCGACGATGATCATGATGTCGTCGCGGCCCTGCTTCTTCAGCGCGGCCTTGAGCTCCGGCACGGCGGTGAGATGGGCGGCCGCGAGCGAGGAGACGCCAAGGATGTGGACGTCGTTCTCGACAGCCTGCCGCGCCGCCTCGTCGGCGGTCGCGAACAGCGGCCCGATGTCGACGTCGAAGCCGATATCGGCAAACGCCGAGGCAATCACCTTCTGGCCGCGGTCGTGGCCGTCCTGGCCGATCTTGGCGACCAGAATGCGGGGGCGGCGGCCCTCGGCTTCTTCGAAGGCGTCGATCAGCGCCTGAACCTTCTCGACCTGGTTGCCCATGCTGGACGCCTCCCGCTTGTAGACGCCGGTGATGGATTTGATCTCGGCGCGGTGCCGGCCGAACACCTTCTCCATCGCCTCCGAAATCTCGCCGACGGTCGCCTTGGCACGCGCCGCGTCGATGGCGAGCGCGAGCAGATTGCCGTTGCCTTCGCCGGCCGAGCGCGTGATCGCGGCGAGCGCGGCCTCGACGTCCTTCTGGTTGCGCTCGGATTTCAGCCGCGTCAGCTTGTCGATCTGCAGGCGCCGGACATTGCTGTTGTCGACCTTCAGGATATCGATCCTGTCCTCGTCGGTCGGCTTGTACTTGTTGACGCCGATCACTGCCTGCTTGCCGGCATCGATGCGCGCTTGGGTCTTGGCCGAGGCTTCCTCGATGCGCAGCTTCGGCACGCCGGCCTCGATGGCTTTGGCCATGCCGCCGAGCTCCTCGACCTCCTGGATGTGGCCCCATGCCTTTGCGGCGAGATCACGGGTGAGACGCTCGACGTAATAGGAGCCGCCCCAGGGATCGATGATGCGGGTGGTGCCGCTCTCCTGCTGCAGGAACAGCTGGGTATTGCGGGCGATGCGCGCCGAAAAGTCCGTCGGCAGTGCCAAGGCCTCGTCCAGCGCGTTGGTATGCAGCGACTGGGTGTGGCCTTGCGTCGCCGCCATCGCTTCCACGGTGGTGCGCATCACGTTGTTGAAGACGTCCTGCGCGGTCAGCGACCAGCCCGAAGTCTGGCTGTGCGTGCGCAGCGACAGCGAGCGCGGGTCTTTGGGATTGAACGGCTTGAGCAGCTTGGCCCAGAGCAGGCGCGCGGCGCGCAGCTTGGCGACTTCCATGAAGAAGTTCATGCCGATCGCCCAGAAGAACGACAGGCGAGGTGCGAAGCGGTCGACGTCGAGGCCGGCGGCCAGGCCGGCCCGCAGATATTCGACGCCGTCGGCGAGCGTATAGGCGAGTTCGAGATCCTGCGTCGCGCCTGCCTCCTGCATGTGATAGCCGGAGATCGAGATCGAATTGTATTTCGGCATCTTTTGCGAGGTGTAGGCGAAGATGTCCGAGATGATCCGCATCGAGGGCGCAGGCGGATAAATATAGGTGTTGCGCACCATGAACTCTTTCAGAATGTCGTTCTGAATGGTGCCCGACAGCTTCTCCGGCGGCACACCCTGTTCCTCGGCGGCGGCGACGTAGAGCGCGAGGATCGGCAGCACCGCGCCGTTCATGGTCATGGAGACGCTCATCTGGTCGAGCGGAATCCCTGCGAACAGCGTGCGCATGTCGTAGATGGAATCGATGGCAACACCGGCCATGCCGACGTCGCCGCCGACGCGCGGATGATCTGAGTCATAGCCGCGGTGGGTGGCAAGATCGAAGGCGACCGACAGGCCCTTTTGTCCCGCCGCGAGATTGCGGCGGTAGAACGCGTTGGAATCTTCCGCCGTGGAGAAGCCGGCATATTGCCTGACGGTCCAGGGCTGGTTGACATACATGGTCGGATAGGGGCCGCGCAGGTAAGGCGCGATGCCCGGATAGGTCTCGAGGAAATCGAGCCCGGCCAGATCCGCCTCGCCATAAGCGGGCTTCACCAGAATACCCTCGGGCGTCAGCCACGGCTCGGCGCTGCCGGTTGGAGCGGCGGTGGTCGTCCTCTCGAAGGCGACATCGGCAAAATTGGGAATGCGGCTCATGGCTTCAACCATATCATAGGCGCTCAATCATGATCCGGATGCTGATGGCTGACGATGGTCGCCATCTTCTCCGGTCCGTAGTTCTGCTGCGTGGTCTGGCTCGGCAGATTGGAAATGCCGACCACCCAGCCGAGGCGAGACTCCGTGCCGAACTGCCGCGTCGGCACGATGTGGTCGGGCCGGTCGAAGGTGCCGGTCATGATCTCGATCCGGTCGCCGTCGATGCGGCCGAAGCTCAGCGGCGTGCCGCAGGCGGCGCAAAAGCCGCGCTCGGCGATCGAGGAGGAGCGGAAGAACGACGGTCGTCCCTTGGTCCAGGTGAGGTCCGTCTTGGTGATATCGGCAAAAGAGGCGAACGGTGCGCCGGACGCCTTCTGGCACATCCGGCAATGGCAGATCGAGACCCTGGTCGGTGCCGTCTTGACGCCAAAGCGCACGGCGCCGCATTGGCAGCCGCCGGTGAGGACGGGTTTGTTGGTGTCGGTCATGGCTGCTCCATCCGATGGTAGGCGTCCTGCAATGTTGCAAGAGCATCGCCTCCGGCGAAGATGAAGCCCGTGACGCCGGCCGCACGGAGTGCCGCCTCAGCCTCGCCCGGGCGGCCTGCCAGATAGATATGCCGGCCGCCGGCCGTTTGCAGGGCCTTGGCCGCGGCTTCAGCGTGTTCCGCATAGACCTTGTCGCTGGAACAAAGGCAGGCGAGCTCAGCGCCGGAGGCCTTGAAGGCCGCGGCGAGCTTGGCCAGATCGGCAAAGCCCTCGCTGTCGACGGCCTCGATACCGCCAGCCTCGAAGAAGCTTTTTGCAAACGTCGCGCGCGCGGTGAAATCGGCAGGCGTGCCGAGATTGGCCAGGAACACCTTCGGCCGCGCGCCGCGTGCCTTCAACGCGGCATCAGACTTGTCGCGTAGCGCCTCGAACGGTT
This sequence comes from Bradyrhizobium sp. CCGE-LA001, assembly GCF_000296215.2. Classification (NCBI taxonomy): domain Bacteria; kingdom Pseudomonadati; phylum Pseudomonadota; class Alphaproteobacteria; order Hyphomicrobiales; family Nitrobacteraceae; genus Bradyrhizobium; species Bradyrhizobium sp. CCGE-LA001. The sequence continues at coordinate 2,958,881 of NZ_CP013949.1, forward strand.
CCGCCAGCCGGATCGGCGGCAGCGGATCGAACTTGTATTTCTGCTCGCCGTAGGGCGGGAGCGCGACCGGCGTTGCCCTCAGCACGGTGGCTTCGTTCTCTTGCAGGTTCGGAAACTCGCTGGCGCCGGTCAGCACGTCGCGGCGTTTGGCGATGTTGGCCTCGCGTGCCTTTCGCGCCGCCGCCACCTTGCTCTGGAACACGCCCCGCTGAAGCGTGGCAAAGGCGCCGCCGGCTTTCTCGCTCTCCTGGAAGAGGGCCCAGGCGGCGTCGCAAAGCTGCGCCGTCAGCGTCTCGATGCCGCCGGCGCCGGCCGCGGGATCGCTGACCTTGGCGAGGTTGCTTTCCTCCAGCAGCAGAAGCTGTGTGTTGCGCGCAACGCGGCGCGCGAAGGGATCAGGCAATCCGAGCGCGAGCGTATGCGGCAGCACCGTGATCGCGTTGGCGCCGGCCAGCCCCGCCGCGAACGTCGCAATCGTCGCGCGCAGCATGTTCACGTAGGGATCGCGCTGCGTCAGCATGCGCCAGGCGGTGTCGGCGGCGATGAACAGCGGTTTCGGCGTCAGGCCGCAGGCCGTCTCGATGCGCGCCCACAACAGCCGCAGCGCGCGGAATTTCGCCATGGTCAGGAATTGGTCGGCATCGGCGGAGAGTCGCGCATAGACCATGCCCTGCGCGGCTTCCAGCGGAATGCCGGCGTCTTCGATCGCGCGCAAGTAAGCGACGCCGCAGGTCAGCACGAACGCGAGCTCCTGCACCTCGGAGCCGCCGGCATCGTGGATCACGCGGCCGTCGGCGGACACGAACGGGCCTTTGAAGCCGAGCCCGGCGAGACCCTTGATGGCGCCGCTCACGGCGGGAACGATTTCCTCCCAGCTGTAGGGGCTGTGACCCCATGCCGCGAGAGCCGCCAACGGATCGAGGCCGAAGCGGATGTCGCAGGCGGCGGGATCAAGGCCCGCGCTCTTCACATATTCCGCGACATGGATCGCGGCCATCCGCGATTGCGGACCGATCTCGAGTTCGAGACCGATGCCAGCATCGAGATAAATGTCCTTCAAGACCTTTGCGACCGCGTCGGCGGAAGGTTCCAGGCCGAAGCCATGCGCGCCGCTGCCGCCGGCGAACACCAGTGCCAGCCCAGTCGCGCCGTTCTCGAGATCGGTCAGCGCCTGCGCATTCGCGGCGGCCGCATCGGGATGGTCGACCCGCTGGATGATCTGCCACGGTGCGGCTTGTGGCCGCCCTACCACCGGCGCAACGCCCTTGGCGCGCGGATAGAGCGGTTCGATCTTCAATCCGTCGTAGGTCTTGCCGACCAGCTTCTCGAACGGCGCGCCCTTCAGCACGCCATCGACCAGCTTGCGCCAGTCCTCGACGGTCGCTTTGGGGAAATCCGCCGCCAGCGGCAGGTCGTCAGTCACGGAGGTCATGCGGCGTGGGTGCTCCCAAACGTATCGTTATTCGCAGGCGAAATTGCCACGGCGCACCGTCCCTGCAAACGGTTGTTTTTGGTTAACCGGTATCCGGAAGCCGCTCAATGCCTTGCGTCGAGACGCTGGCGAGCCCGTCACGCACACGAATGCCTGCTATCACGCGCTCAGCCGCGATTTCGGCCAGCGGTACCAGCACGAAGGCGCGTTCGAACAGGCGCGGATGCGGCAGCGTCAGATCGGGCTTCTGCAAGGACACATCGTCATAGGCGATCATGTCGAGATCGAGCGTGCGCGGACCCCAGCGCCGCGCCTTCTCCCGCGTGCGGCCGAACTTCTGCTCGACCTTCTGAAGCACGAACAGCAGCGCATGCGGATGGAGGTCGGTCTCGATTTCGATGCAGGCATTGATGAAGGCCGCCTGGTCTTCGTCGCCCCAGGGCGGCGTTGTGTAGTCCGACGAGCGCGCGATCAGCGCGGCTTGCGCCATGCCGCAGATATGCGCGATCGCTTTTCTGAATGTCGCGCGGACATCGCCGACATTGCCGCCGAGAGCGATCAGGACGCTCGCCATCAGGGATGCCGCGAGCGTGTCAGCATGATGCCGACATCGTCGAAGATCGCGGCGATCGGCGCATGCGGTTTGTGCACGGTGATCTTCACGGCACGGATGCGCGGGAAGTGCGACAGGATGGCGTCGGCGACCGCGCCGGCGGCGCGCTCCAGCAGCTTGTAATTGGTGTTCTTGAATGCTGCCGTCGTGGTCGCCACCACCTCGGCGTAGGACACAGTGTCGGCGAGCCGGTCGCTGCGCGACGGCTCGGACAGGTCGGTATAGAGTTCGAGGTCGATGACGAAACGCTGGCCGACCTCGGTTTCGTGATCCATCACGCCGTGGCGGGCATGGATCGACAGGCCGGTCACGAAGATCGTATCAGTCATTGCTTGCTCTCGATTGCATGCGCGACCCGCAGGGCCTGCAAGGTCTCGGCGACGTCATGGGTCCGGATGATCCTGGCGCCGCGCTGCGCGGCGATCAGATGCGCCGCGAGCGAGCCGGCGAGCCGCTCTTTCGGCTCCGACGGCGACACCGAGGCGATGAAGCGCTTGCGCGAGGCGCCGACCAGGATCGGCAGGCCGAACATGTCGAGCTCGCGCAGCCGCGCCAGCGCGATCATGCTCTGCTCCGCCGTCTTGCCGAAGCCGATGCCGGGATCGAGCACGATCTTCTCGCGCGCGATGCCGGCCTTGGCGGCGATATCCAGCGAGCGCAGGAAGAAAGTCTTCATGTCAGTGACGATGTCGATGCTGGGATCGGCAGTGTCGCGGTTGTGCATGACGATGACCGGAACACCTCGTGCCGCCACCAGCGGCGCCATGGCGGCGTCGCGTTGCAGGCCCCAGACGTCGTTGACGACAGCCACGCCCTGGTCGAGCGCGAACGCTGCCACTTCCGCCTTCATGCTGTCGATCGAGACGGGCACGCTGAGGGCCACGACGCCTGCCAGCACCGGCTTCAGCCGGGCGAGTTCGTCAGCCGCTGTGACCGGCTGGGCGCCCGTGTAGGGGCGGGTGGACTCGGCGCCGATATCGATGATGTCGACGCCATCAGCGACCATCGCCCGGGCCCGCGCGAGCGCCTGCTCGGGCGCGATGAACCGGCCTCCGTCGGAGAAAGAGTCCGGAGTGACATTGAGGACGCCCATCACCGCCGGAACAGGCCGTTCCAACAGCGTCCGCAGCACGTCAGCCCCGGCCGAGCCGGCCGGTGGGACGGATGGGGAGGGCGAGGCATTCATGCGCGTGGCTTTGCGCGGTCGGGGAGGGGGAGTCAAGGAGGGATTGGCGGCAACACGCGCTGCTCTATCGCCGTCACCCTGAGGCGCTCGCCTCTTCGGCGAGCCTCGAAGGGCGACGGCCCGGCCCTCTCCATGCGGATGCAGCGTGGCCGTGCATCCTTCGAGGCTTCCCATGGGACGCTTTGCGTCCCATGCCTCGCACCTCAGGATGACGGAGCTCGTATCAATACGTGATCTTCGGCTGAAGCTTCTTCGCCTTGGCGATGATGTCGCTGACCGACTTCTCGGAAGGCAGGATGCGGAGGAGCTTCTTCTTCTCGTTGGCGTCCCGCATGCTCTGGGCGAGCCTTGCCGGATTCCGATAGGCGAGCTCGCGCACGGTGGTGACGCCGGCAGCGCGAACGAGGTTGACCTTGGCCCGGCCCATGCCGGGGATGCGCATGTAGTCGGAGACGTTGGCCCATTCCAGGAGCTGCTGCTCGCTGATGCCGGTCTTGGCGGACAGCGCCTTGCGGCCCTTCACGGTCGAAGCCGCCTCGAGCAACGCGTCGGTGGTGCGGATTCCCTGCGCCTTCAATTTGTTGGCGGCAAAGGTCGACAGGCCCTCAATCTCGGAGATCGGATATGTCATGATACTCGATATGAAATGCGTGGCTTCAGGCGAATTGGCTGAGGCCCGGCGTCCCCGCAATGATCTTGCCCATCTGATCCGCTCCGATTTTGTCTCGGCCGAAGCGGAAAAGTTCACGGGCGATGTTTTGAATCTCCGACATGCCGAGCCCAAGGCCCATCAGGCGCGTGCCGACGGCCATCAGGCCGCCGCCCATCAGCCGCGACAGTCCGCCGCCGCTCCTGGACGCCTCGATCGCGGCTTCCGCACCTGGGATATGGTCGATCAGAGCCTGCACGCTGTCGGGAGGACCCTCGCTGCGGAGGAAGCCCAGGATAATGCCGACAGTCTTTTCCGCGACAGCACTATCTATGCTGGCGTTCGCCGCCAGCCTTCCGATCAGCTCGTCCATATGGCCTGCCCCTCAGCCGGTTCACATGCCGGAATATTGTTTTCGAAAATGATCTTGAGCCGGTGCGATGTGAAATACAAGCGATGAACGCATGGGTGGTCGCGATTCATCCTCGAACGCCTAGAAAGTGTTGCAGCGGCGCAAGAGCAGAGATGGAAACGGCGATAAATTGCCGCGTTGCGAGCACGTCGTTCCGACTTTCGGCTGAAGTTTCCGACAATGTCGCACGCGGCAGACACGTTGAATGGTTTTAATCGGCGCGCGACATGCGTTAAACTACGGAACTGGTGCGTTCGAGTCTCGATACGCGAAATACCACAGAGAGATCAGAGAGAACAATGACCGCACAGGACAGCAAGCTCGGTGACACCGACGACAAGATCTTCGTCGGCAAGGGAGACGAGCAGGCCTGGCTGACGCTGGCGCTCGCCAATCGCCATGGCCTCGTCACGGGTGCAACCGGAACCGGCAAGACGGTGACGCTGCAGGTGATGGCGGAAGGATTTGCACGCGCGGGCGTTCCGGTCTTCGCAGCCGACATCAAGGGCGACCTCTCCGGCATCTCCGAGGTCGGCGAGCCCAAGGATTTCATCGTCAAGCGCGCCACCGAGATGGGCCTGAATTTCCAGCCGGACCAGTTCTCGACGGTGTTCTGGGACGTGTTCGGCGAGCAGGGCCACCCGGTGCGGGCGACCGTCACCGAGATGGGGCCGCTTCTGCTCGCGCGCATGCTCGATCTGAACGAGGTGCAGGAAGGCGTGCTCAACGTCGCCTTCCGTGTCGCCGACGACAACGGTCTCACCTTGATCGACATGAAGGACCTGCGCGCGCTGCTCGATGCCATCGTGCCCAACACTGCGAAGAAGGGAGCGGACGCGGAGGAAGATCAGTTCGCCGCCATCCGCAAGGCCGCCCAGGGCTTCGGCAACGTCACCAAGGCGACCGTCGGCACCATCCAGCGCCAGCTTCTGGTGCTGGAAAACCAGGGCGGTACCAGCTTCTTCGGCGAACCGGCGCTGACGTTGCAGGATTTCATGAAGACCGACCGCGACGGCCGCGGCATGGTCAACATCCTCGTCGCCGACAAGCTGCTTCAGAGCCCGCGGCTTTACGCGACATTCCTGTTGTGGATGCTGTCGGAGCTGTTCGAGGAATTACCCGAGGCGGGCGACCTGCCCAAGCCCAAGCTCGTGTTCTTCTTCGACGAGGCGCACCTGTTGTTCAACGACGCGCCCAAGGCGCTGATGGACAAGATCGAGCAAGTGGTCCGCCTGATCCGCTCCAAGGGCGTCGGCGTCTACTTCGTGACGCAGAACCCGATCGACGTGCCCGATCGCGTGCTCGGGCAGTTGGGCAACCGCGTACAGCATGCGCTGCGCGCCTTCACGCCGCGCGACCAGAAGGCCGTGGCTGCCGCGGCCCAGACTTTCCGGCCCAATCCGAAGCTCGACACCACCAAGGTGATCACGGAGCTCGGCAAGGGCGAGGCGCTGGTCTCTTTCCTCGAAGGCAACGGCACGCCGTCGATGGTCGAGCGCGTGATGATCCGGCCGCCATCGGCACGGATCGGATCGATCACGCCGGAGGAGCGCAAGGCGATCATGGCCGCGAGCCCGGTCAAGGGCAAATACGACACCGCCGTCGATTCCGAGTCCGCCTACGAGATGCTTCAGAAGCGCATCGCCGGCACGGCGGTGACGGCCGACGGTCCGGCGGATGGAAACGGTGGCGGCATTCTCGGCCAGATCGGCTCGGTCGTCGGCACGATCTTCGGCACCAATGTCAAGCGGGGACGTCTGTCGACCGGCCAGGTCATTGCGCGCGACGTGACGCGATCGGTGACCAACCAGGTGATCGGGGGGATGGCCGCCAATATCGGCAAGTCGCTCGGCGGCCAGCTCGGCGGCTCGATCGGCCGCACCCTGGTGCGCGGCGCGCTCGGCGGGTTGCTGCGGCGATAGGCAATCCAGCCGGCCATGACGCGGGAGGGGGAGCGCCCACAAATTCCGGTGAGGGGCTCTCCAAGCGCCCCTCCGTCTGCTACGTGCTAGTCCGTCGCCGACTGGACCGCACCCGTGACCTCCACCGCCCCGTTTGCCAAGCCCGATGCGCCGAGACGCCTGTCGCTGCGCGCGCCGCTGGACCTGCTCTTCCTGTTCTGCTGCGTCCTCCTCACCGCCGACGTGCTCGTCCCCGAGATCTTCGGCCACGGCAAGACCAAGGATTACGGGCTGTGGTACTGGGCCGGGCAACAGGTCTTGCAGGGGCAGCCGCTTTATCCGGGCAGCGCCGAGGCGCATTTCGACTTCATCTATCCGCCGCTGTCCGCGATCCTGCTGGCGATCCCGAGCTGGTTCGGCAAGATCCCGCTCTATGTCGTCCTGTCGATCCTGAATGCCGTGGCGTGGTGGTACACCGGGACGTTCTCCCAGGTCCTGGCCGGATCGGACCACAAGCCCGGTCCCTGGCTGGAGGCGCTGCCTGCCTTCGTCACCGTGACCTTCGTGTTCGACATGTTCGACCTCGGCCAGCCGAACCTCGTTCTGCTGGCGATGATGCTCTTCGGCTTCTGGAGCTTGCGGCAGCAGCGGCCGTGGCTCGCTGGCTTCATGTTCGCGCTCGCCACGGCCATCAAGGTGTTTCCGATCGCGGTGCTGCCTTATCTGGTCTGGCGGCGGAAATGGGCGGCCGCCCTCGCGACGGTCGCCTTCACCGGCATCCTGCTCTACGTCGTGCCGGCGCCGATCCGCGGCTTCGAGCGCAACGCGGCCGAGCTTGCGACCTGGTACCAGGCCATGGTCGGCTCGAGCTCGGAAAAAGGCTTCGGCCAGCGTGACGAGCAGAATTGGTCGTGGGTCAACCAGTCTCTCATTGCCGTCACGCATCGCCTGGTCCGGCCGATCAATTACAATCAGGAAGATCCCAACAAGCCGCCGCGTACGATGAACGTCATCGATGTCGACTACAGGACGGCGAACTGGATCGTGCTGGCTCTGTCGGCGATGATCGGGCTCGGCTTCGTCGCGATTATGCCGCGGCAATCGCGACGAACGGCGCGTTCCGATGCCGAGGAACTCGGCATCCTGTTCTGCCTGATGACGATCGCCTCGCCTCTGGCGCGGCAATACTATTTCATTTGGCTGTTCTTTCCGATCGCGGTGCTGACGCACCGGGCAGCCTTCGACGCGCGGGCGCATGTGCGGCTGGGAACCTGGCTCGCTTTGGCCGCGGCCGGCATCCTCATGCTGTTGTCGCTGCCGTGGTTTCCCAATGTCATCCAGGCCTGGGGCAATAACCTCATGGCCACTGCCATCCTCGCAGCCAGCCTCGCATGGCACATCCGGCATCCGCCGGTTGCGGCTAGCTCCGAGCCGGCGGCGGCGCTAAAAGCGCAGACGTCTTGAGACCTCACAATCGGGAATTCGACCATGGCCAATGCGCAGCTTCAATCCGTGCTCGACCACATCGACAAGGATTTCGACAATAGCCTCGAGCGCCTGTTCTCGCTGCTGCGGATCAAGTCGATCTCGGCCGATCCGGCCTTCGCCGCCGATTGCAAGGCGGCGGCCGAGCATCTCGCCAGGGACATTGCAAGCCTCGGTGTCGCCGCCGAGGTGAGGCCGACCGCCGGCCACCCCGCCGTGGTCGGCAAGACCGCTGCAGGCGGACGGCCGCATGTGCTGTTCTACGGCCATTACGACGTGCAGCCGGTCGATCCGCTCGATCTCTGGCACCGTCCGCCGTTCGAGCCTGTCGTCACGGATCATGCCGATGGCCGCAAGATCATCGTCGCGCGCGGCGCCGAGGACGACAAGGGCCAGGTCATGACCTTCGTCGAGGCCTGCCGCGCCTGGAAGAAGGTGACGGGCTCGCTGCCGATCGACGTCACCTTCCTGATCGAAGGCGAGGAGGAGGTCGGCTCGAAGAATTTCGTGCCGTTCATCGAGGCCAACAAGGACGAGTTCAAGACCGACTACGTGCTGGTCTGCGACACCGGCATGTGGGATCGCGACACCCCGGCGATCACCACCTCGCTGCGCGGCCTGCTCTATGAGGAGCTGAAGATCACCGCCGCCAATCGCGATCTGCATTCCGGCGTGTTCGGCGGCACGGCGATGAATCCGATCCGCCTGCTGACGAAGATTCTGGGCGGCCTGTTCGACGACGACAACCGCATCACCATTCCCGGCTTCTATGACAACGTGAAGGATACGCCGCCCGCCGTCCTGGAGCAGTGGAAGAAGCTCGCCTTCACGCCCGAGACGTTCCTCAAGCCGGTCGGGCTGTCGCTCCCGGCTGGCGAGAAGGGCAGGCTGCTGGTCGAGCAGGCCTCGACGCGTCCGACCTGCGACGTCAACGGCATCTGGGGCGGCTATATCGGCGAAGGCTCCAAGACCGTGATCCCGTCGCATGCTTCGGCGAAGGTCTCGTTCCGCCTCGTGCAGGGCCAGGATCCCCACAAGATCCGCAAGGCCTTCCGCGACTATGTGTCCGCGCGCATTCCGGCAGATTGCAAGGTCGAGTTCGGCGACCACTCGGCCGGGTCCGCGATCGCGCTCGACTGGAACATGAAGCCGCTTGCCGCCGCCAGCAAGGCGCTGACGGAGGAATGGGGCAAGGAGACCGTGCTGATGGGCTCGGGCGCTTCGATCCCGATCGTCTCCGATTTCAAGCGCACGCTCGGCCTCGACTCGCTGCTGGTCGGTTTTGGACTGGACGACGACAACATCCACTCGCCGAACGAGAAATACGACCTGCGCAGCTTCCAGAAGGGCATTCGCTCCTGGGCGAGAATCCTCGCCGCGTTGGCGGAGGTGAAGTAGGCACGGTGCCGTAGGGTGGGCAAAGCGCAGCGTGCCCACCATTTTCCCGCGCAAGCCGCAAGATGGTGGGCACGGCGCTGAGCGCCTTCGCCCACCCTACGAGACCTTGGGCTTACGAAGATTCCATCCCCGTCATTGCGCGCGCAGCGAAGCAATCAGAATCCATCCGCGGAACCAGCTGGATTGCTTCGTCGCAAGAGCTCCTCGCAATGACGGATGAGCCCGCGCAACAAAAACGCCGCCCGGGATTGGGCGGCGTTTCATTCCAAAAGGCGTAGAGGTTCGTTGGGCGTTACCCTACACCAAACCCCGAAAATCTCAAGACCTGTAGCCCGGTAGCTCGCGGTCGAGCTTGCGCAGCAGCGGCGGCCACACCAGCGTGGTGGCGCGCAGCTCGGCGCGGTCGCGATTGGCGAGCAGCTCGGTGTTCTTCTCGATCGCGATCTCCTCGACCGGATAGACCGGCGTGCCCAGCGCGCGCGTGCGCACCTGCATCGAGCAGGCGCGCTCCAGGTGATACATGCGCTCGAAGGCGGAGGCGACTGAGCGGCCGACGGTCAGGGTGCCGTGGTTGCGCAGGAGCATGTGGTTATGGTCGCCGAGGTCCTTCTGGAGCCGCGGCCGTTCGTCGTGGTCCAGCGCGATGCCCTCATAGTCGTGATAGGCGAGATCGTGGGTGACGAGCTGGGCGGTCTGGTTGAGCGGGAGCAGCCCTTCCGCGCTGCTTGATACCGCGGTGCCGTCGAGGGTGTGGAGATGCAGCACGCAGATCGCGTCCTCGCGCACCTCGTGGATCGCCGAATGGATGGTGAAGCCGGCCGGGTTGATGCTGTATTCGCTCTCAGTGAGCTGGTTGCCGTGCAAATCGACCTTGACGAGGCTGGAGGCCGTGATCTCGTCGAACATCAGCCCATAGGGATTGATGAGGAAGTGATGGTCGGGGCCGGGGACACGTGCGGAGATATGGGTGTCGACCAAATCGTCCCAGCCGTACAGCGCGACGAGGCGATAGCAGGCGGCGAGATTGACCCGTTGCTGCCACTCCGCCTCCGTCATGTTCGACGGCACTTCCTTCAGGCGAGCTTCCGCTGGCGACATGGCTGATCTCTCCGAACATCGTTGTTGCGGGGAGGGAGCCTAGTCCCGGTCTGGTGCGGCGGCAAGGCGGGCAAAGCGCGCGGCAGTTCGGCGTAGCTCGCATGGAGCAACGCGCAATGCGGGGCGCCTCAGCAGCGGTCGCGGATTGCGCTTCGCTCCATCCAGGCTACGGGAGAAGGATATTACGGCGCCGGGATCGACAGCAGGCTGGAAATGCCGCGGCCGCGGATGTCGTAGACGCGGGCGAACACCACGTCGTCGCGCTTGATCTCGACCATCACGGGCGCGGTGAGGCCCTTGCAGTAGAACTCGCCAAGCGTCATCGCGAAATCGGCCGCGTTGGAATCCCAGCCGATGGTGAAGTCGGGGCCGAGCGCGACCTGCGCCGGGCGCTGCGGACCGCACACCGCGACCTTCCATTTGCGGTTCGCAGGCGGCACCTCCTGGCGCTCGACGAGCTGCTCGCGCAATTCGTCGGAGGCCTGCTTCAGCGCCAGGCCCCAATAGTCCAGCATGAAGCGATCGTCGGCGCCGCGCACGGTGCCAGCGATGTGGTTGAAGTGGGTGTACTGATAGGGGTGCAGCCGGATCATCTCGGCCAGCGAGAGCGCGAGGCCGAAGCAGAAGGTCGCGAGCACGACCGGCTGCCAGGTGCGGTGATTGGCGCGCAGGCGCTCCATGGTCCAGGCAAAGGCGACGCCGCCGAGCACCGCCATCGGCGGGATCACGAAGACGAAATGGCGGATGCCGTTGTACAGCGCCGGCCGCTTCACCATCGCGATTGCGAGCGGCAGGGTCGCGGCAAGCGTCAGCATCAGCAGGATGGTCTTGCGGCGCGCGGGAACCTGGCGGCGCGGCAGCAGTGCGAAGGTGCCGACAATGGCGCCGGCCATCAGCACCAGCATCACCTCGGGCAGCTGGAGCGCGAACAGCGTCGGCAGATAGGACCAGGGCATATCAGGCACGGACACGATCGCGCCGTCGAACATCTCCTTCCAGGGCTTCTCGAAGAAGTGCGAGAAGTAGGTCAGCGCCTCGAAGGGATTGCCGGGCTCCATGATCGACCACGGCCAGATCAGCCCCATCACGAGATAGCCGACCACGAGGCCGGGGAGCAGCACGTAGACGACATGGGCGAAGCGGCGGACCGACTCGCGCGCGCCCTCGTTGCGCAGCTCCTCCAAGAACAGCGGGATGAAGCCGACCATGGCGTAGACCAGCGCGAGCCCGCCGAGAACGCGGCAGCCGAGCGACAGGCCGGCCCCCAGGCCGACGATCAGGATCGTGCGCGGCGAGGGCTGCGGATATTCCTCGGCGAGCCGGACGAGGCCGAGCATCAGGACGATCATGGCCACCGCGAAGGGCGCATCCTTCGGGTTCATGAACATGTGGCCGTAGAAGATCGGGCACAGCGCGAGCAGCAGGAGCGAGGCAAGACCGGCAAGGGGGCCGCCAACGCGGCGGCCGAGCCGCCACGTCACCGCGAGCCCGATCACGCCGACGATCGCGCCGACCAGTCGTCGCGTCTCGAACAGCTCGAGCGGAATGACCTTGTGCAGGAGCGCGGCGACCATGTCGAAGCCGCCGCCATACATGTAGAGGTTCGCAAAGGAGAGCGCCGCGGTGTCCTTGAAGCCGGAACCGAACATGCGCAGCAACAGATCGGCATATTCGGCGTGGGTGTAGTCATCCCAGCCGAGGCCGTAGTCGCGGAAGGTCAGGCCTGCGATGACCGCGACCGCGGCGAGCACCACCATGGCGAGATCGTCGCAAGTCCGCTCGACCGAGCGCCGCAGAGGCGTGTCGATCGCCGAAGTCGTGATGGATGTCATGGCTATTGGCGCCCCGGAATCCCCTCTTGGCCCGACTGGTGCGCGCGGGCCTGCTCCCCGGATTCCCTATAGCGCAGTTCCATTACCAAGTAATTGGGCATTATGGCTAAATTCCTGATGCAACGCAGCAAATTCAGAAACTTGGAGAGTTGTAGCTGTAGTGAGCCGTAGCTGAAGGGAATGTGAATAAGTCCCTGATTTCCTTCTCTTTAGGAACAGCGCCCCCAATTGGTCGTTGGCGTGGAACACCGTATGACGGTATCGTGGCGTGACGAGTGTCGCGTGTGGGTGCGCGGCCGGGGGTGAGTTCGATGACCTTGGCATTGTTGATCGCGGGGATTTTCGCCGTTTTGGCGGGCCTCCTTGCGATCCTGTTTGGCTACACCGTCAGGGAATTCAGTCTCGGCAGCACCCTCATAATCTCTGGAACCCTCGGCGTCTGCACCGGACTGTTACTGGTCGGCCTGCATGTCCTGTTGCTCGAGCTGAAGGGCATCGCGCGCCGGCTGGCTGCCGGTTCGCCGTCCGAGGTTCGTGTCAGGCCTGTGCTGCCGGGCCTGGCGATGCCTGGCGAGCCAGCGCCTGCGCCGTCTGCGAAGATCGAACCGGCGCCGCCGCCGCCTCCTGCAGCAGGTCCGCCGCCGTGGCAGAGCGAAGCCGCGGCGCGCGAGCGTCCGCGCGTCGAGACTCCGGAAGCACCAACGCCTGCTGCGGCGCCGGAAGCGCCGCGTCGTCGCAACCTCTTGTTCGCCTCGACCTCGCGCAAGGAGCGGGAGCGCACGGAGGCGAAGGCCACCGAGGACACGACGCCGCCGCCTCACGACGAACCCGTACCGCCCGCCGGCCAGGGCGCTCCGCCTGCCAGTTTCGACGATGCCTGGCCGAAGCCGGAGCGCATGCGCCCGACGGAACCGCCGGTGAGCCCGCGCCGGCCCCCGCCGCCGCCGCGCTCGCCTTCGACCTTTGAGGAAGCCGCTCCCCCGCCGCCGCCAGCACCGGAGTCCGCAGCCACGCCCGAGCAGCCGCCCGTCACCGTGCTCAAGTCCGGTGTCGTCGACGGCATGGCCTATTCGCTCTATTCCGACGGCTCGATCGAAGCGCAGATGCCGGAGGGCATGATGCGCTTTGCCTCCATCGACGAACTCCGCTCGCATCTCGACCAGCGCGGCTGAGTACCCAAGTAAAGGGCTGCCATTCAGCAGTAATCAGTCGATCGTAGACAGTCGTCGTGTTCAGCCGAACGTGTTCTTGACATGGAATACTTTGACGTCGTCAATCCCGTGGGACGCAAGGCGTAGAAAGGGCGGGCGCATGTCGGATGCGGGAGGCAAGAATTTCATCGAGCTGACGGCGGGCATCGTGTCGGCTTATCTCAGCAACAATCCGACGCCTGCGGCCGAGATCCCGAACCTGATCAGCCAGGTGCATGGCGCCTTGGTACGGGTCTCGTCGGGCCGTACCGAGACCGCGCCGCTCGAGCCGGCAAAGCCGGCGGTCTCGCTCAAGAAGTCGATCGCGCCGGATTATCTCGTGTGCCTGGAAGACGGCAAGCGCTTCAAGTCGCTGAAGCGCCATCTGCGCACCCAGTACAACATGACGCCCGAGCAATATCGCGAGAAATGGGGCCTGCCCGCCGACTATCCCATGGTCGCGCCGAACTATGCGGTAGCCCGCTCGCAGCTGGCCAAGCAGATGGGCCTCGGGCAGCAGCAGCGGAAGCGGAAGTAGCTCAGGACTTAATCTCGTAGGGTGGGCAAAGGCGCGCGCTTGCGTGCCGTGCCCACCATCTCTCGGTGATCGAATCTATGATGGTGGGCACGCTCCGCTTTGCCCACCCTACGAAGCTTCGGCCAGTGCCTCTTTCGCGTCGGTCTTGATGCGCTCGACCATCGAGCGCAGTCCGTTGGACCGCTGCGGCGTCAGATGATCGCGAAAGCCGAACTCGTTGAACACCGCGATGGCGTCGGTATTGAGGATCTCCTGCGGTGTGCGTCCGGAATAGAGCGCGAGCACGATCGCGACCAGCCCGCGCACGATATGCGCGTCACTGTCGCCGCGATATTTCAGGATCGGTGCACCATGGCTGCGGTCGATCAGCTTCTGGAGCCAGACCTGGCTGACGCAGCCGTTCACCTTGTTCTCGGCGGAGTGCTCGGCCTCCGGCATCGGTTCCAGGGTTCGGCCGAGCTCGATGACGTACCGGTAGCGGTCGTCCCACTCGTCCAGAAGCTCGAAATTGTCCCTGATTTCGTTGATCGTCGTCATGCTGGCCCACGGTTCCGCTTCCACCCAATATAGGGACGCGAAGCCGTGAAATCGATAGGGATCGGGCACGAATCGACGATCGGCGTGCTTACAGCCAGCCTGTGGTCGCTGAGCAAAGCGTTCGAATGGAGCCATCGCCAACGCCGGCTACTTGACGTAGAATGAAGCGGCCCAATCGAGCATGGAGTGCAACGATGCGTTCCTTCAAGTTGCTGGCCGCCCTTGTCGTCCTCGTGATTCCGCTCGGATCTCCGCGAACGCTACAGGCGCAAGATCAGTCGCCGGCATACGCCCGCATCATGCCTGCCGACCTGAAGTGGAATCCAATAGCTTCAATGCCGAAGGGCGCACAGATAGCTGTGCTACACGGCAATCCCGCCAAACCCGGCTTGTTTACGATCCGCCTTAAGCTGCCCGCCAATTTCAGATTGCCTGTCCATTCTCATCCGGACGAGCGGGTCCGGACGATCATTTCCGGAACCTACTATTCCGCGATCGGCGACAAGGCCGAGAGCTCGAAACTGTTGGCTTTTCCCCCGGGCACGTTCTCGCATGTCCCACCCAAGGTATGGCAGTTCGCCGAAACACGAGACGAAGAGGTCATCTTTCAGATCACCGGCGTCGGCCCCACCGGTATCGATTACCTGAATGCCACCGATGATCCGCGGAAGGCCCAATAGACTTTCTCGTTAGGAAGAGCGGCGGGCCGCGCGGTCATCGCCAAAGCTTGCGAGGACGCGCTCTAATTCGCCGCCTGAGGACCACGCCATTCCAGCGCGAGGTCGTCCTGGGTCAGGGTATCCCGCATAGCTTCGCTCGCGGCAATGTCGCCTTCGCCGGCCATCGCGATCGAGCCGGTATGGTCGGGCGCCTTCTTGTGATCGGTCTTGGTGCCGTCGACCTTCTCGTTGGTGATCTGCTCTTTCTTGTCGTTGATGATCTGATAGAGCTTGCGTGCGCCGTCCTGGGCGCGCTGGCCGATGATGGCTGCGGCCTGGCCGCCGACCTCGCAGGCTGCGGGCTGGCGCTTGCAGAACTGGGTCGCATCGGAGACGGCTGCAGTCGCAGCCTGCACCGCGTCGGCGGCGCCGATCTGCGGCAGCTTCTCCGATTCGGGCGTCTTGTCCCGCGGCAGGAGCACCAGCACCAGCCCGAGCCAGAATGTGATGCGGAGCAGAAAGCGCATCTTGCGACCTGTACGTTCGATCCCGTTCGCGGCGATCGCCGCGGATGTCGGACCTAGCAACCCTCGATAAATCGCAAGTGATTGCCTTGAGCTTAATTCGTCGAAAATTTACGCAAAATTCTTCGCGATCGACGCTGCGGTAAATTTTCGATTGACGTCCGCGCCCGTGACACTGCTGGGCGCCCCGCATCCACCAATTCGAAACCATGTGGCGCGAGGTGAAACCCTGTGTTCACCATCCGCAGCGAAGACGTCGCCAAATCGTCTAAAAAGCCCCACGACGGCGCGGTGTCGGGCCGCATGTCGACCCGCCTTAGCACTCGTTTAAGGTCGCTCTGACACGGTGGCTCAACGACAAGGAGGCGTTCCGGCGCGTCTTCTAAAGACGATTGAGCCGAAGCGCGAGACCCGTGACAGTTTTGAGTATCATCCGCGATTGTCTCGATGCGCTGCTGCATCCCTCCGCGCGTTACGATGCGCTGACGCGAGCGCGCCATCGTGCCTTCATGGCGCCGCGGCTGCTCGGCAGCCTGGCCGCCTTCGCCGCATTCCCGATCTATCTCGTCGTGCGCGGCGCGCCGAGCGCGCTCGAGGTCGCGGCCTTCGCCTGGCTGATCGCGCCGATCCTGTTGTCCTGGTTCCTGTCGCGCACCGGCCGCTATGAAGGCGCCCACGTGTTGTCGTCGCTGGCGCTCGCCGGCCTGATCATGGCGGTCGCGGTCACCACCGGCGGCATCGAATCCTTTGCCGCGGTCTGGCTGGTGGTGGTTCCGCTGGAAGCCGCGCTATCGGCCTCGCGCCGCGTCACCGCCTTTGCCTCGCTGCTGGCGCTGTCCTGTGCCGGCATCCTGATCCTCGTCGGCCATTTCGGCTGGCTCCCGCTGAGCGAACCGAGCGCCGCAGAGCGCAGCGCGCTGATCGCCCTCGGCGTGGCGTCGGCGACGCTGTACGCTGCGGGCCTTGCTTTCGGCGCGGAATCGCTCGCGCGCACCAGCGTTGCGCTGTTGTCGCGCGAGGAGGAGCGCTATCGCCTGCTCGCGCGCAACATGAGCGACGTCATCTCGCGACATCAGCGCAATGGCGCGGTTCAGTTCATCTCGCCGGCTGCGGAGGCCATGCTCGGCATGCCCGTCGCGCAACTGCTCGGCCATGGCCTGTTCGACCGCGTCCACGTCGCTGATCGGCCGGCCTATCTCACCGCTCTGTCGGATGCGGCGCGCGGCGACGTGCGCAGCGTCGAGTTCCGGCTGCGGCGGGAGCCTGCCGGCGCCGAGCGCGGCCAGATCGACTTCATCTGGGTCGAGATGCGCTGCCGCCCGCTCGATCAGGACAGGGCGCGTGACGTCATGCAGGAGGCCGAAGTCGTCACCGTGATGCGCGATGTCACGGACCGCAAGCTGTCCGAGCAGGCGCTCGATCAGGCCCGCAGCGCCGCCGAGGCGGCCGATGCGGCCAAGACGCGCTTCCTCGCCACCATGAGCCACGAGTTGCGCACGCCGCTCAACGCCATCATCGGCTTCTCCGAGATGATCGCGCAGGAGCAGACCCTGATGCTGGGCGCGGCCCAGCGCAAGGAATACGCCGAGCTCATCAACGCGTCCGGCCAGCACCTGCTGTCGGTCGTCAACGGCATCCTGGACATGTCCAAGATGGAATCAGGCAATTTCGAGATCGCCTCGGAGCCGTTCGCGCCGCGTGCCTCGTTGATGCATTGCTGCAATCTGCTGGCGCTGAAGGCGCGGGAGAACGGCATCGACCTCATCACCGATGCGCCGCAGGACCTGCCGGTCATGACCGGCGATCCCCGGGCGTTCAAGCAGATCGTGCTCAACCTCGTCGCCAATGCCATCAAGTTCACCGAGCGCGGCGGTCAGGTCACCGTGACCGCTGCGGTCTCGGGTTCGCAGCTCGCGCTACGCATCAGCGACACCGGCGTCGGCATCGCGCCCGACGATCTCGAACGCATCGGCGCGCCGTTCTTCCAGGCCGGCAAGACCTATCAGCGCCGTCACGAAGGCACCGGCCTCGGACTTTCGATCGTCAAGAGTCTCGTGGCGTTGCATCTCGGCGAATTGACGGTACAAAGCAGGCTCGGCGAGGGTACGGCCGTCACCGTCAAGCTGCCGCTGGTCTACACGCCGCCGCAAGTCAAGCTCGCCGATGAGAAGGCGGGCGAGAGCAAGATCGCGACCCTGACGCCGGTGCTGCGCCAGGAACCTCAGAACCAACCCGCTCTGGTGAAGAAAAGTGCCTAAGAAGTCTGCAAAGGACGACACCGCGCCGCGCCGTCGTGGCGCCAAGGCGGCGGTCATCGATGTCGAGACCGAGCGCAACCTCGTGATGCGCGTGCTGCTGCACAGTCCCAAGGATACGCTGGCCGGCCTCGTCGCCATCGCCGCGGTCGGTGCGATCGTCGCCAATGCGCTGTTCCTTCAGACCGGCCGGCATCCGGCGCCGATGTTCGGCACGGTGATCAATCTTCCCGCGCCGTCGTCCGCGTCGCTGTCGAATCCCTTGCCGCGTCCGCGCCCTGTCGGCGCCGACACCTCGCCGCTCGAGCCGCGCGCGACGGAGTTCCGCGCAGAGCCGAAACCCGCCGAGCGTGCCGCCGAGAAGCTGCCGGAAAAACCCATCGAGGCGACCGCCTCGACGCGCGCGAGCGATCCGATGGCCAATCTGGTCAAGGCGACGACCTCGATGCCACCCGCCGCCATGCGTCCGCCTGCGCCGATTCCGGCGCAGAGCCCGGCCGCGCGACGCATCGCCGGCGTGCAGCGCGCGCTGTCCGAATACGGCTACGGCAATTTGAAGATCACGGGCACGATGAGTGCCGAGACCCAGTCCGCGATCCAGAAATTCGAGCGCGAGCACAAGATGCAGGTCACCGGCCAGGTGTCCGACCGGCTGCTGCGCGAGCTCGGTGCGGCGATCGGCCGGCCGGTCGAATAATTTCCACGCGCGTGCGACGGCTGGCGCGGACTGCGCCACTGGCTTATCGTTCGATTCATGCGTTTGAAATCCAACATCTGGGTGGCGGCATACTTGCGCCGCTGCCAAACCGAAGGCGTGTTCGGCGCCGTGCGCCGCCGCGGGGCCGAGGAGGCGGGCGCGGTGTTCGTCAAAGTGTCGCTGCTCGACGGCAATGCGATGCTGTATGGGCCCGCGCCGCAGACGGTCTATGACGACGGCCGCCCGGTCGATCGTTTCTTCGTGCCGGTCGCTCCGCGGCCCTTGCCGGACCACACCATCGAGGAAAGGCTGGGCAAGGAAATCCGCTTTGATCCGGATGCCTGGATCGTCGAGACAGAGGACCGCGCGGGACGGCATTTTCTCGAGTTGGCGAAGGGCTGACTGCCGCCGACCGTGTCCCGGACAAGCGGCAACGCATCAGCGTTGCCGTGCAGAGCCGGACCCAGAAAGCGGCATGAGCGATGCGGCGAAATGGGCCCCGGCTCTGCAGCGCACCGCCGAAGAGGCGCTGCGCTGCGTCCGGGGCACGAGAAAGAAACGTGTTGCTCGCCGCATTGGCAATGACGAGCTCGAGACGCCTTACGCGTCTCACTCAACGATAGCGCCGATCGCGGTGGTCAACGCTCCGACGAACTGGTGCCAGTGCGCACGGTCGGGCTAGAGCCGGGCTGCACTCCCGGCCGCGTTTGGCTGGCGCCGGCACGTGCGCGCTGGCGCTCGCCGTCATGGAGCGATGACCCATACTTGGCGCGGGTGACGGCGAGCGTCGAGCCGCGCCAGGCTGCCAGCATCACCAGCGCCGAGCGATCGCTGAGGCGGTCATAGAGCCGCGACAGCCGGTACACCTCGTTTACGGACGTCCCGATTTCCGGCCTGAAGAACAGGAGGATGCGCTGGAACACCGGGCTCGGCATGTCGAGCGCGCGCGCGGCAACCGCGAGCGCCTCGCCGCCGGCATCGTCGACGATCTGGGCGGCGACGCGCGAGGGCAGGATCAGGCTGTCGCCGAGCTCGAAGGTGAAGTTCTCGGCGTCGCCCGCGATCGCGGCCATCTCCAGGATCTGGATCGCGCGCTTGGCGCGCACGGTCGGAATCCGCGGCGCGGCCTTCAGCGGGGTCTGCGCCAGATTGTGCAGGATCAGCGCGCGCTCGGAGGCGGCGGCGCGGAAGAACATGTCGTGGATCTCGGCGGCGTCCTTTGGCTGCATCGCCATGTTCGACGCGATGCGCTGCTCGGCCTCGGTGGGCGTGCGCAGCGGTGTGGGCGCCGGCGCGGGCGAGGGAATTTCGCGCGCGAGCGGAACCCTGCGGCCTTCCTGGGTGGCCACCAGCCCGAGCTTCTGCAGCACCGGGACGGGCGTTTGCGGATAGACCGCGAGCTTGGCCTTGATCGCCGCACGCGTCGCGTCGTCGACCTGGTCGATCAGCCGCGTTGCAAGCTCGATGAACTGGCGCTGTTCGTCGTCACTGTGGACGCGCGTCTGGACGTAGAGATCTGTCAGCACGCGCAGCAGCGTCGGACGGACGTCGACGCCTTCGCGACGGGAGAGGGTCATCAGCCCGTCGAATCCGGGAAACAGCGACTTGGTCATGGAAGCGTACGCAACTCGGGAGAGACACTTGCGGCCAGCCTATCGCAGCTTCGTTTAAAGCCTCGTTAAGGAAAACGAGGCGTGAAGCCGGCCCGGCAATTTGAGCGTTGTCGTGCCGCAGCGGGACGGCGCGGCACGTCCGTTCGTTTACGGTCCGGAGGCCGCGTTTACACCCCGTTAACCATGAACTGATCTTAATGCTTGACATGTTGCAGGGGCGCGTTCGGTCGCGCGGCAATCGAAGAGAGCTGACATGGGGACCATCATTGAATTTCCGGCCGGTCGCCGGGTGGGCTCGTCGGGGGATGTCGCTCCGCGCGCGGACATGGGAACGATCGTGATCCTTCCCGTGATTCGTATCGAGCGTGAGGCGGACGAAACCAGCGGCGATCGCGGGCCGGAGCAGGGCACAGCGCCGGGGCGCCGTCGTCGTCGCCGCTGATTTCGGGTTTTTGCAATGCCGGAGCCCATCCGCCAGATCCGGCCCTTTTTATCGGCCGTCCTGCTCGCGCTGCTCGGCGCGATGCTGGGCGCCTGTAGCGGCGGAGATTTCGGCCGCACGCGCGAGAGCATGCGCAGCGACGACATGCACCGCTGGCTGGGTGCGGAGGCCACCGCCAGCGTCGGCCTGAGGCCCTCGCAATTTCAGCTCACCGACGAGGAGCGTCAGCTCCGCGACCTCGCCTATCCCATGATCGAGCCGCCGCTGTCGCGCCCCGCATGGAAGAGCGTGTTCGGCGACTACAAGGCGCTGCCATCGCCCTGGCGGCAGAAGATCGTGTTCGACCGCACCATGTACGGACGCACCCTGATCGACGAGCCGCACCGCTCGCATGCCTCGCGCTATGCGCTGCTGATCGAGGACGTGCGCAACGACATCACCCGGTTCGAGCCGTTCTTCGCCTCTGCGATCCGCGTCATCGATCTCGACAGGAAGCGCGATGCCAGCATGGCGCGCGTCTCCTCCCTCTCGCCGCGTGAGAGGGACGACGCGGTGGCGCGCATGCAGGAGAACTCGCTGATCGTGCAGTGGGTACAGCAGTGCCTGGAGCAGCGCGTCTCGTCCTACCGCTGGGCGCTGGAGCGTCTGGTGATCCAGGCGCCCGACGGCATGGCCGCCGACGCCGACCGCCTGATCGGCGAATTGGCCGCCCAGACCGCCAATCCGCCGGTCGCGGGACAGCCGCCTTACGGCCGCGCGGTGGTCTCGAAGGGCTGAGCACGCCGCCCTCGGCTCGTTCCCCAACCGATCAGCGCCATCAGCCTGGAACCGGCCCCTCGGCGGAGCCTTGGCCCCTCTGCCGGGCTTAGCCCGGCCTGTGAGGCTTCCGGAACCGCATTGATCCCCCTTGTCCTCCCGGGCCGGCCAGATAGGATTGTCTCGTTTCTTCAAAGTCATTTTACCCAAAGGTCCTTCGAGATGAGCTTAGACGCCGCGCGTCCATGCAATAGCCGATTGGACATTCCCGCCCGCCACCTGTTGGCCTTTGCCATTCTGCTCGGATCGACCGGCTCCGTAGCCGCGCTGACCAAGGAAGCGGCGCTCGAGAATTGCCGGATGACCGTCGGCAGGCCGATCGTGCAGGCCTGCATGCGCGCCGGCGGAGGGCCCGCGGGTGGCGCCAATCTCGAAGCCTGCCGTGCCAAGGCAACGCCTCAGGTCAGGGCTTGCGTGATGGCGGCACTGAATGCCGCCAATGGCCGCGCCAATGTCGCGGTCGAACTTCCCAAGGAAACCGCACCCAAGCTCGAGGCAGGCACGGCGCTGCCGAAGGACTTCGTTGCGCCGCCGCGCAGCATTGCCGACATCACGGCCATCCTCGACGGCGACAAGCCCGACGAGAAGCTGATCGCGGAATTGAAGTCGGAGGCCGACGCGGCACCGACCGGGAAGGAGTCCCGCCAGGATCTCGCCCAGCTCTATTTCGATCGCGCCAATGCACGCGCGCAGCTCGGCCGGCTCGCCGAAGCGATGACCGACGCCGACAAGGCCGTGGAAATCGGGCGCGGCGCCGTCGGCCCGAATCTGTTGGGGCGGATGTTGCAGCTCCAGTCTCTGCAGCACTCGATCGCGGGCGATCCGAAGCGCGCGCTCGAGATCATGCAAAGGCTCTTGCGCGAATCGGCCAGCATGCCGGGCGCCAAGGGATTCCAGTTCGTGACGAACCGCGGGATCGCGGCCGTTCTCATCCAGATGGGCGACATCGCACAGGCCGAAGCCTATCTCCGCCGCAGCCAGACCGCGATCCAGGAGGCCCGCACCAGCGGCCATCCCAACTGGCGAGCGGCCTATGCGAAGTTCGGCCAGAGCTGGGAGGGCGAGCTGGAGCTCACGCGCGCCGTGATCTTCGAGGCGCGCGGGCAGTTCGCCGACGCCGAGGCCGCCTATCGCAACGGGGAGCTGCGCAAGCGCGCGAGCACGAAAGCCATCATGGCGTCGGACAGTGCGCCGGCCGAGACGCTTCTGCTGCAGGCGATCGACGGCACCGTGTTGAGCCAGGCGCGCATGAAGGCGAAGCAGGGCCGGCTCGCCGAGGCCGAGGTGGACGCGCGCCGCGCGCTGCTCTCGCGCCTGAAGGATACCGGCAAGTACAACTCGGTTACGCCGCGCTACGTCATGGGCCTGGCTGGCATTCTGGTCGACCAGGGCCGTTACGAAGAGGCCGAGAAGCTCGGCCGTGTCGCCCTCGAGATCAACAAGACCGTGGGTGTGCCCGAGGAGTCGCAGACCACCGTGCAACTGCTGTCGCAGCTCGCCGGCATCCTGACGCTGCGGCGTCAGAACGCCGAAGCGAACGTGATGTTTGCGCGGATCGACAAGGCGGTCGCGGGCTGGGAGCCGCAGCGTCGCCAGGTGTTCGAGCTCAATCCGTCCCGCATCCTATCGCTCTATGGCGCCGGTCAGCTGGACGCCGGCATTGCCGCCGCCGAGCAGCTCGTGAAGAAGCAGATCGCCCGGGTCGGCGAAAATCATTTCGACGCCGCCTCCGCGCGCGGCACGCTGGCGGTTGGATTGATGCGCGCCCGCCGCGATGCCGATGCGATCAGGGAGTTCAAGGCCGCCATTCCGGTCATGATGGCGAGCGCCAACGAGAACGCCGACGACGAGAACACCACCGTGGTGGCCGCGCGCAGCCAGCGGCTGCAGACCATTGTCGAGAGCTATCTGCTGCTGCTCGGCAGGGTGGAAGGAGCCGGCAAGGAGGTTGGCGAAGAGACGTTCAGCTTGGCCGATGCCGTCCGCGGCCGCTCGGTGCAGCAGGCATTGGCAGCCTCGAGTGCGCGTGCGGCGGCAAAGGATCCCGCGCTCGCCGAACTCGTGCGCAAGGAGCAGGACCTGACCAAGCAGGTCAACGCCCAGCTCGGCACGCTCAACAACGTGCTCGCGCTTCCTGCGGCGGAGCGCGACGAGAAAGGTGTTGCACAAATCCAGGCCTCGATTGCCACCTTGCGCGGCCAGCGCGACAAGGCGCGCCAGGAGATCAAGCAGAAATTCCCGATCTACGCCGATCTCGTCTCGCCCAAGCCGCCGAGCGTCGCTGAGATCCGCGCAACGCTCGGCGACGACGAGGCGATGTTGTCGTTCTATTTCGGCCAGAACGGCAGTTTCGTCTGGGCCGTGCCGAAGTCGGGGCCGGTGGCGTTCGCTGCCGTCCAGGCCAAGATCGGTGACATCGAGAGCAAGATCCGCAAGCTGCGGGAAGCGCTCGAGCCGCAGGCTGCGATGATCTCGGACATTCCGCCCTTCGACCTCAAGCTCGGCCATGAGCTGTACGAGCTGCTGCTCAAGCCCGTCGAGAGCGGCTGGAAGCCGGCCAAGAACCTGATCGTCGTGACCAACGGCGCGCTCGGACTGCTGCCCCTGTCGTTGTTGCCGACGGCACCGGCGGACGTGGCCGCGGACGAGGATCCGCTCTTCGTCGGTTACCGCAACGTGCCGTGGCTGGCGCGAACCCATGCCGTGTCGACGGTGCCGTCGGCGGCAGCGTTGCGCACGCTGCGGCAATTGCCGCCCGGCAAGCCCGGCCGCGGCGATCTCGTGGCGTTCGGCGATCCCTATTTCAACAGCGAGCAGCACGCTGAGGCGGAAGGCACCGCTGAGAAGATTCAGGTCGCCGATGCAGGCGGCAACATGACGCGCGGCGGGCCGCTGAAGCGGCGCAACAGTCCCAAGCTCGACGGTGTCGACAGCGCCGAGCTCGGTCTCCTGCCTCGGCTTCCCGATACCGCCGAGGAGTTGAAGTCGATCGCGCTGGTCTTGCAGGCGGATCCCTCCAAGGTGCTGTTCCTCGGCAAGAGCGCGACCGAGAGCGCGGTGAAGACCATGAATCTCTCCGGCTTCAGGATCCTGGCCTTTGCCACCCACGGCCTGGTCCCGGGCGAGCTCAACGGCCTGACGCAGCCGGCGCTCGCCTTGTCGTCGCCGGTTGTGACGGGCGAGGGCGGCGACGGGCTGCTGACGATGGAAGAGATCCTCGGTCTCAAGCTGGACGCGGACTGGGTCGTCCTGTCCGCCTGCAACACCGGCGCCGGTGCGGGCGCAGGGGCCGAGGCGGCCTCCGGGCTCGGCCGTGCGTTCTTCTACGCCGGCACGCGCGCCCTGCTGGTGACGAACTGGTCGGTGCATTCGCAGTCCGCACGGCAGTTGGTGACGGATCTGTTCAAGCGGCAGGCCGACGATCCCAAGCTGTCGCGCAGCGAAGCGCTGCGCCAGGCGACGATGGCCCTCGTCGATGGTCCCGGTTATCTCAACGGCGAAGGCAAGACCGAGTTTGCCTACGCGCATCCGCTGTTCTGGGCGCCTTACACCATCATCGGCGATGGCGGCTTGCGGTGACGAAAAGAGGAGGGGGGAAGAAAATGAAGCGGAATATTCTACTGGGCCTTGTGGCTGCAGGTTTGTTGGCTGCGGGATCATCGCGCGCCGCGCCGTTGATCACGGAAGAGGAAGCCCAGCTGCCGCCTCCGAAGGGCGCGGTCGCCGTCGATCAGCGCGGCATCATGCGCGGCCCCAAGATCGAGTTCGTCTCGCCGGGCGCCCCCGCGAGTTCACCCCTGCGGCTGGTATTGAAATTCCAATCCTATGGCGGGGCCAAGATCGATCCGGAATCCGTCAAGGTGATCTTCCTCCGGACGCCGAATGTCGACCTGACCCCTCGGGTCAAGCCCTTCGTGCAGCCTGACGGCATCAACATGCATGATGCGGAGCTGCCGCCGGGCGAATACACGATGCGTGTCGACATCAAGGATAGCGATGGCCGGCCGGGCACGGCCATGTTCACCCTCAAGGTCGCGCCCAAGTGAGTTGTCCTTACTGCCAGTCCGGGACTGCGGAGGGGGCGCTGGTTTGCGCGTCTTGCGGACGCGACATCGCCGTTCCCGCGACGCTGATTGCGGAGCGGGACGATCTCCTGCGCAAGCGCGAGCACTTGCGCGATGAACTGCGGCGGGCCAGGGACGAGGTCGAGACCATCATGAGGCAAAGGAAGTCGCGCTAGCGATGGAATGTCCGTTCTGCGCCGAGACCATCAAGGACGAAGCCATTGCGTGCAAGCACTGCTCGCGGGATCTGCGCGTCGTGCGGCCGACCCTGCTCGAGATCGACGAGATCGTTGCCGACCTGGACAAGCTCAGGCGCGATCTCGATCGCGTCAATGTCCGCCTCGAGCGCCACAACAATTCGCTGCGCTATTACGGCACGCATGCGGTGCTCTATGTGGTCATTCCATCCCTGCTGCTGGTGATCGCGCACGTGCTCGTGACCATCACTTTCAACGTGTCCCCGATCCCGCTTCGGATTGCATCGATTGTCATACCGCTGCTGTTCGGCTTCGTGGCCTATCCGTTGCACCGGGTGTCCGCCCTGACGGCGCTCGTGCTGGCGTTCCTGGCGGCGGCCGTCAGCGTCCTGTCGATGCTGACGGTCACGGGGATCCACGATCATGTCCCGATCCTTCCGACGATCTGGATCGAATGGCGTGAAGTGTTCGAATATGGCGCGAGCATCCTGCTCGCCTTCGTCTCCGGCAACATTCTCAGCGTTGTGATCTTCCAGATCTTGCCGCGTGTGCTGACCCAGGGCGGCAAGCCGAACGCCTTCGCATTCAGGGTGGCGCGCCTGCTCGGGCAGCATGTCGGCGAGGAGCAGCTGCGCCGCCGCGCCCGCCTGATCCAGGATCTCATGCAGACCGTCGGGCCGCTGGCGGGTGTCGCCGCAACCGCCGTCGGCTCGATCTACGCGGGACTAAAGGGAATGCTCGGATAGCTGAACGTGGACGCCCGTCAGTCAGCGCTGCCCGTCGTGCACTGAAATCTCCGATGCCTTGAGGCCGCCGATGCGCGCATGCGGGCGGCCGCCCGTCGCCATCACGAGGCCGAAAGCGATCTCGTCGCGTCGCGGCGCGTCCCACAGCGTCATCTCGGCCGTGCCGAAATGGCTACGGACATAGGCGGCGTGGATATGGCCCAGCGGCACCATCAGGCGCGTGCCGGGTCCGCCGATGGTCTTTGCGGCCGGCACGATCGCCTTCGGCTGCTCCTTGGATCGGCTCAGCACCTCGCGCATGCCGTGGCCGCCGGCTTCGTGCCAGACCGCGCCATGCTCGAGCTCGCCGTCCTCGCCGACGATGATGCCCTTGCCATAGGCTTCGATGCGCTCTGCGCCGCCGAGCTGCGCGATCAGACGTGTCGCCAGCTCGCGCCCGAGCTCGCGCAAGGACGCCTGAAACGGCATCAGGTCGGATTCAAAGCGACCGGCGAAGGGATTGCGGATGACTGCGACGGCGGTGCCGACCAGCAGCGGCTGCTCCAGCCGCGGGCCGCGCTCGTGCCAGATCGTCTCGACGCCGACCGCGGTCTTTCGAATGTCGTATGACATGCGCGATGCTATGCCTCGTCCACGACGGGATTGCGGAGCACGCCGATGTTCTCGATCTCGACCTCCACGACGTCGCCCGGCTTGAGGAAGACCGGGGGCTTGCGCGTGAAGCCGACACCGGCCGGCGTGCCGGTGGCGATGACGTCACCGGGCACGAGGTCGAAGATGGTCGAGCAATATTCGATCAGCCGCGGGATCGAGAAGATCAGCATCGAGGTGTCAGAGGATTGCACAGTCGCGCCGTTGACGCGCGTCTCGAGCTTCAGCTTGGTCGGGTCGCCGATCTCGTCGGGCGTGACCAGCCACGGGCCGAACGGGCCGGTGCCGACGAAGTTCTTGCCGGAAGCGATCTGTTGGGCGTGGCGCTGCCAGTCGCGAACGCTGACATCGTTGTAGATCGAATATCCCGCCACGTGGCTCCAGGCGTCGGCCTGGCTGATGTGACGACCGCCCTTGCCGATGACGACGGCGAGCTCGCCCTCCCAGTCGAAATTGTCCGAGACTTTCGGCCGGATCACCGGCGCATTGTGCGCCACCTGGGAGCGCCAGACCCGCAGGAATATCGGCGGGAATTCGGTGATCTCGCGCTTCATGCCGAACGCGACCGCCTCGTTGTGGTGGTCGAGATAATTGCGCACGGCGCAGACGATCTTCTCGGGGCGGGGGATCACTGGCAGATATTTGACGTCGCTCAGCGCCATCGTCGGCTTGTGTGCGGCGACGATGGCCTCGCGGCGCGCATAGTCATCGCTGCCGACGAAGTCGGCGAGAACAGGGTACTGGGGCAGGGCGCGGCAGAGATCGACGATTCCGTTTTCGACAACGGCGCCCCAGCTTTCCCGATTTCCATCCCAGAATGACAGTAGCTTCATGGTTTCTCGCCCCGAAGGTTCAAATTTTCGATCTTGTGTATTATTTTCGAAAATTAGGCGCGACGCAAGCCCGCCGCGTCCGAAATTCCTGTTACGGCCTATTCGGTATCGAGCAGGTGGCCGGCGTAGGTCGCCACATTGTCCGACGTCGAGCGGATATGCGCCTCGATCAGTTGCACGGCGAGATCAGCATTGCGGGATATCGCAGCCTGCATGATCGCCTGGTGCTCGCCGGCCTTGTCGCGCGGGCGCGGCCGGAAATTGGCGGAGAGATGCCGGTAGCGCTCGGCGCGATCGAACAGCTCGGCGCGAATGGCGAGCAGCGTCGCCGAGCCGCAGGCGGACACCAGCGCCTGGTGAAATTGGCGATGGGCGATCTTCCACTCGGGGTCGCGCAAGGGGTGTTCGGAATCGCGCTGCTCGATCCGCTTCAATCGGTGCAGCGTCGAGATCACGGCGATTTCCCAATCGTCATCGCCTCGCGCGATCGCGCGGCGGATCAATTCCATCTCGATCAGGACCCGCGCGTCGGTGACCTCCACCAGATCCTGGCGGCTGACCGGTGCCACGCGAAATCCGCGCTGCTCCTGCGCATCGACCAGTCCTTCGGCGGCAAGCGCCGTCAGCGCCTCGCGCAGCGTCGTGAAGCTCGCGCCGAACCGTTCGCGCAGCACGTCGAAGCGCAGCGGCTCACCCGGCGGAAGCGCGCAGGCAACGATCTCCTCGCGCAAGCGATGCGTGATGTCGGCAGCAATGGTCTTGCCGAATTCCTTGCGGGGGCGGATGGCGCTGTCGGGCATGATGTCTGTCGTTGAATCGATGGCCCAAGATGCCGCGCCAACGACCATCTTGCAATAATTTTCGCAAACGGTATGATTTTCGAAAATATGGACTTGGGAGGCGGCTGAATCATGAGAGCGGTGCTGGTGCGTCAGCCGGGTGGGCCGGATGCACTCGACTTGGTCGAGCTTCCCGTGCCGGTGCCCGGACCCGGCCAAGTGCAGATCCGGGCCGAAGCGTTCGGGGTCGGCCAGCCCGACGTGCTGATCCGGCGCGGCGTCTACAAATGGATGCCGCCGCTGCCGGCCAATCCCGGCAATGACGTCGCTGGCCGCATCGCGGCGCTCGGCCCCGGTGTCGAGGGCTTTGCGATCGGCCAGAAGGTCTTGCTGAGCGCGCGCGATCTGTCCCAACGCGGCGGCTGTTACGCCGATTATGTGGTCGCGCCGGCGGACGCCGTTCACGCGCTGCCCGACAATGTCGATCTGCAAGCGGCGGTGTGCCTGTCGAACTATCAGGTCGCGTACGCGCTGCTGCACGAGTGCAACCATCCGCGCGCGCCTAAAAGCGTGCTGGTGATCGGCGCGGCCGGCGGCGTCGGCACGGCGCTGGTGCAGCTGGCGAAGCTCGCGCAGATGAATGTCATCGGCACGGTCTCGACCGAAGAGAAGGCGGAGTTCGCGCGCAGCAACGGCGCCGATCATGTCATCTTCTATCGGAGTGAAGATGTGGTGGCCCGAACCCGCGAACTTACCAACGGCGAGGGCGTCGGCCTCGTGCTCGATCACGTCTGCGGGCCCGAGTTCACCGCCTATCTCGGCGCGCTCGGCAAATGGGGCACGCTGCTGTCGTACAACGCCTTCGCGGGATTGCCGGAAGAGAACCTGATGGGGGCGATGCGCAACCATCTCGATATCTGTCCGGCCGTGCGCTGCTTCTCCTTTCATATCTACGACCACGATCGCGACGGGCGTCGCGCCCTGATGCGCAGTGTGATCGATGCCCTGGGCCGGAATGCGATCAGGCCGGCGATTTCGGCGGTCCTGAAGCTCGACGAGGTCAGGAAGGCCCACACGCTGCTCGAGCAGGGCTCCGCGCTCGGCAAGATCATCATGACGCCATGAGGGGTGGACGATGACGACACAGGCACCCATTGCACGCTTCACCCGGTTGCGGCACGCCACCTTTTCCTCGCCCGATCCAGAGCGGCTGCTCGACTATTACCGCGCCGTGATCGGCCTTGGCCTCGTCGGCCGCGACGGTGACCGCGTCTTTCTCGCCAACGATTCCGAGCAGCTCTCGCTCGTGATCGAGCCCGGTGACGCCGAATTGAAGAGCATCGCCTTCGAGATATCTCCCGATGTGCAGATCGAGGCGCTCGGCGCTGCGCTCAAGCAAGCCGATCTGCGGCCAGAGCTTCAGAGCGATTCCTTGCCTGGCGTCTCCAGGCTGCTGTCGTTCAGCGATCCCGAGGGGACACGCTTCGAGCTGATCCAGGGCTGGACGCCGACGCCCGCGCAGGAGCGCATCGGTGCGCTTGCCGTCAGCAAGCTCGGCCATGTCGCCCTTCGTACGCCCGATCCGCACGCGGCCTCGGACTTCTATGCCAATTTCATGGGCCTGCGGGTCTCCGACTGGATCGAGGACCGCTTCGTCTTCATGCGCAGCGGCTTCGAACACCACACGCTGAACTTTGCCCGCGCACCCGTGCGCGGCCTGCATCATTTCGCTTTCGAGCTGCGCGGTCCCGCCCACATGCATCAGGCCTGCGACCATCTCGCGCGGCACAAGCTGCCCGTGCTCTGGGGCCCGGTTCGCCACGGCCCCGGGCACAACACCGCGATCTATCACCGCAATCCCGACGGGCATCTCGTCGAGCTGTTTTGCGATCTCGACCGCATGACCGACGAGGCGCTCGGCTATTTCGAGCCGCGGCCCTGGCATCGCGATCGTCCGCAGCGGCCCAAGATCTGGGTCGGCCTGCCGCGCGACGTCTGGGGCATGGCGCCTTCGCCTGAATGCACCGAGTTCGCTCGTTAGCGGATTCGAATTCGACGGAACGACGCCGCACACGCTGCGGCCAACGACATAACGATCAAGGGGAGGAAGCATCCATGCGACGGGTGAAGCGGCTTGCTGCGGCCATTTTTCTGCTGGGCGGTTGTCTCGCGACCGTTCCTGCGTCGGCGGACAATTATCCGTCCCGCCCGATCCGCCTGCTGCACGGTTTTGCCGCCGGCGGGGCGGCCGACACGTTGTCGCGCATCATTGCCGACGGCCTCTCGAAGCGGCTCGGGCAGCCGATCATCGTCGAGGCCAAGCCCGGCGCTGGCGGCAACATCGCTGCGGATGCGATCGCGAAAGCTGCGCCCGACGGTTACACGATCGGGCTCGTCACCGGCGCCCACGCGATTTCCGCGGCGACCTACAAGAGCCTCGCCTATCAGCCCGCCGACAGCTTCGAGATGGTCTCCACGCTGGTGTACTACGCGCTCGTCATCGCCGTGCGTAACGACCATCCGGCAAAATCGCTCGGCGAGCTCGTCGCCATGGCGAAGGCGAAGCCTGGTTCGCTCAGCTTTGGATCGGTGGGGTTCGGCAGCACCCATCACCTCGCCGGCGAGCTGCTGAACGCGACCGCAGGCGTCGAGATCCTGCACGTACCGTATCGCGGCGATTCCCAATCCATCACCGCGCTGCTCGGCGGCGAGGTTCCGGTCATCGTCGGCACCCCCGTCCTGCTCGCGCCCCAGATCCAGAGCGGCGCGATCCGCGGACTTGCGGTGACTTCGCCGGTGCGCACCGCGCTGTTGCCCGACGTGCCGACGGTTCAGGAGGCCGGCATCAAGGGCTACGACGTGCGGACCTGGGCGGGCCTCCTGGCCCCGAAGGGAACGCCGCCCGCCATCGTCGCTGCGCTCAATGCAGCAACGCGCGACGCACTCAGGGACCCCGATCTCAAGCAACGGCTGGAAACTGCCGTCGGCGGCGAGGTGCGCGGCAGTTCGCCCGAGGAGATGAAGGCGCTGATCGAGACCGAGATCACCAAATGGACCGGCGTGGTGGAGAAGGCGAAGATTCCGAAGATCTGATCGCAAACGGAAGCGCCTATCGCGCTTCCACCACCTCGCCGTCCTCCTTCACGAACCGGCCGACCGGATTTTCCAGGAGATCGATCACCGCCTCCGAAGGCCGGCACAGCCGCGTGCCCTTCGGCGTCACCACGATCGGACGGTTGATCAGGATGGGACGCGCGAGCATCTGGTCGATCAGCTCGTCATCGGACCATTTGGGATCATCGAGGCCGAGATCGCGATAGGGCGTGCCTTTCTCGCGCAGCAGCGCGCGAGCAGTCATGCCCATGGCTGCGATGAGCCCGACCAGCTTTTCACGGGAGGGCGGCGTCGTCAGATATTCGATGATATCAGGCTCGACGCCGCTCTGCCGGATCATCGCCAGCGTGTTGCGCGAGGTGCCGCAGGCCGGGTTGTGATAGATCGTGACGCTCATCGTGTGGTCTCCGCAATCGGGACAGGGGCGGGCGCGCGGGAGGGTCCGAGCAGCCAGTGCATCAGCAGCATGCCGGCGAACGCGCCGCAGAGTTCGGCAAGGATGAATCCGGGCAGGTCGACAGGGCGAATGCCGGCGAAGGTGTTGGTGAGCGACCGTGCAATGGCCACCGCAGGGTTGGCAAACGACGTGGAAGCCGTGAACCAATAGGCCGCCGTGATGTAAAGGCCCACCAGCCAGGGGATCGCCGTGCGTTGAAAGCGGATTCCGGCCAGGATTGTCGCGACCAGCCCGAACGCCGCGACGGCTTCGGCGAACCATTGCGGTGCTCCGGTTCGGACCTTGGCCGAGAGGTCGAGCAGGGGCAGTCCGAACATCAGGTGCGCCGCCAGCGTTCCCGCGATGCCGCCGGCGATCTGCGCAAACACGTAGAGAGCGGCCTCGTTCACCGGCAGCTCGCGCTTGCCGGTGAAAACGAGCGTGACGGCCGGATTGAAGTGCGCGCCGGAGATCGGACCGAGCAACGTGATCAGGACGACCAGGGTGGCCCCGGTCGGCAAGGTGTTGCAGAGCAGCGCAAGCGCCACATCCCTGGTCAGGGTTTCCGCCATGATGCCGGACCCGACCACGGTGACGACGAGCATGCCGGTGCCGAGCGCCTCGGCCGCCAGGCGCCGCGGAAGGTCGAAGGCGTGCTGATTAGGCACGGCTTCGCTCCTTTCGTTTGGGCGCGCAGCACGATCGCAGCGTCTCGACGACGGGTTCGCAGACCTCCGGCCGTCCGCCGCAGCAATCGCGCAGCAGGAATACGGCGACGTCGCGAAACTCGCCGAGATTGGCGCGGTAGATGATCGAGCGGCTGCGCCGCTCGGACGACACGAGCCGCGCGCGGCTCAGGATCGACAAGTGTGCCGAAAGCGTGTTCTGCGGCACTTCGAGCAGGCGGGCGAGGTCGCCTGCTGCAAGTCCCTCAGGTTCGTGCCGGACCAGCGTCCGGAAGGCCTCCAGCCGGGTTGATTGCGACAGCGCTGCGAGAGCAAGGACGGCTTCCTCTGTTTCCATATATCCAGACTTATGGAATTATTTGGCATGCGTCAATCCGGATATGCATCACCGTGTTTCGAACGTTCTAGAAATATAGTTGACTGCTCGCGCGAATGAGGGCATCGTCTCGCGCCATGAGGATCGATGACGCAGCGGCACGTTTGGAAGCACTGGGCAACCGGACGCGCCTGCAGATCTATCGCGCCCTGGTTCGCGCCGGGCATTCGGGCATGCCAGTGGGCCGCTTGCAGGACAAGCTGAAGATCCCGGCCTCGACGCTGTCGCATCACATCAAGACCTTGGTCTCGGTCGGGCTCGTCAGTCAGGTGCGGGACTCCACGACGCTCGTCTGCCATGCGAACTACGACGCGATGCGGGGCCTGGTGGATTTCCTGGCTGCGGAATGCTGCGCGGACGAACTCGGGTGCAAGGACACGCAAACGGCGGCCTGATTCTTTCGGGTCACATTATTCGATCATTCTAGAATGATGGGAGAAGTCGGATGAACGAGAAGACAGTTGCGATCATCGGGGCAGGGCCCGTCGGTCTCGCGGCGGCCGCGCACGTGCTCGAACGCGGCATGTCTCCCATCGTGCTCGAGGCGGGCAACGAGGCCGCTCATGCGGTCCGTCAATGGCAGCACGTGCAGCTGTTCTCGCCATGGGAATACAATGTCGACCAGGCGGCGGCGCGCCTGCTCGCGCCCACGGGGTGGAATTCGCCGGATCCAAGCGCCTATCCCACCGGCGGCGAGCTGATCGAGCGCTACCTCGCGCCGCTCGCGACGCGCACGAAGCTGCGCGATGTGATCCGGACGTCCAGTCGCGTCACGTCCATCAGCCGCGCAGGCTTCGACAAGGCCAAGACGAAGGGCAGGGAGCAGGCGCCGTTCGAGATCCGCTATCAGAACGGCAAAGGACCCGAGGTGCTGCGCGCCGATGCCGTCATCGACATCTCCGGCACTTGGTTCTCGCCCAATCCCGCCGGCAGCAACGGCCTGCCGGCCATTGGCGAACGCGAGCGCACGGACCGCATCGCCTATGGCATGCCGGATGTGCAGGGCACGGGTCGCGCGAGATATGCCGGCAAGACCGTCGCCGTGCTCGGTGCCGGTCATTCCGCCATCGGCACGCTGGTCGATCTCGTGCAACTCGCCGAAGAGGTGCCCGGCACGAAGCCCGTCTGGCTGTTGCGCGGCATTGAACCCGCCAAGGCCTTTGGCGGCGGCCGCAACGACAAGCTGGCCGCGCGTGGCGAGCTTGGCTCTGCCTTCGCAGCGCTCGTGGCCGCCGGCAAGATCGCGATCGAGGTCGGCTTTGGTGTCACGCACGTCTTGGACGCCGAAGGCCTTCTCAGGATCTCGGCGGGTGCCTGCTGCGGCGCGCGCAGCGTGGTGGCAGACGAGCTGATCGTCGCGACCGGATTTCGCCCCGATCTGTCGTTCCTCTCCGAGCTGCGGCTGCAGCTCGATCCGGCCATCGAGGCACCCGTTGCGCTCGCGCCGCTGATCGATCCCAACGAGCATAGCTGCGGCACGGTCCGTCCCCATGGTGCGCGCGAGCTTTCGCATGACGAGCCGGGCTTTTACATCGCCGGCATGAAATCCTACGGCCGTGCACCGACCTTCCTGATGGTGACCGGCTACGAACAGGTGCGCTCGATCGCCGCCGACATCGCTGGCGACAAGGCGGCTGCGGCCCGGGTCGAGCTCGTGTTGCCGGAGACCGGCGTCTGCACGCGAGGCGGCGTGGAGTCCACTGCCGCTTCCGGCTGCTGCGGTGGCCCCGCGACGGAAGACGTCTCGGCCTGTTGCGCCGCCGACGAAACCGCCAAGAAGGCCGGCGCTTCGGGGTGCGGCTGTTCATGACGCCACTGCCGGCGATCGGGCGGACGATACTCCCCGACTCGGCCTGACCCGTGCGCGCGGAGAGATCAGACCGAGCGGCCGGCCGCAAGCTCGCGCATGATCCACTCGGTGAACGCGCGGATGGGCCGGCGCTGCTGGCTTGCGCGTGGAAACACCAGATGATGGCCGACATAGCGGATATCGAGGGACCGTTTGGCGAGCGGTGCAACCAGCCGCCTTGTCGCGATCTCGCGTTCGGCCAGCCGGGTCGATTCCAGCGTCACGCCGAGGCCGCTTGAGGCCATCGCGATCGCCAGGAAGCTGCGATCGAAGCGCATGCCGTGAATGGCCGGCGCTTCGAGGCCGTTGGCGCTGAACCATTGATGCCACTGCACCTGCTTCACCTCGGAGCGGATCAGCACCTGGTCGAACAGATCCTTCGGCTTGCGGATCTTCTTTGCGAGTTCGGGCGTGCAGAGCGGCGTCACGGTCTCTTCGCCGAGTGACATCACCTCGACGCCCTCGGCCCTCGGCTGGCCGTAGACGATGTCGATGTCGAAATCGTCGTTGCTGAACCGGGCGTACTCGGTGCTGGCGGCGAGGCGGACCTCGAGATTGGGCTCGGCGGCCATGAAACGGGCGAGGCGAGGGGCGAGCCATTGGGCGGCGAAGCTCGGCGCGCAGTGCACCCTCAATAGTTGCGGACCGCGGCCGGCAACCTCCTCGATGCCGCGCCGCAAATTGTCGAACGCGGCACCGGCATGACGCATCAGGTTCTCGCCCGCCGGCGTCAAACGAATGGCGCGGGCGCTGCGTTCGAACAGGACGGTGCCCATCGCGCTTTCGAGCTTGCGAATGGCGTGGCTGACTGCGCTTGGGGTGAGATGAAGCTCGTTCGCCGCATCTCGGAACGAGCCGGTGCGCGCCGCCGCCTCGAAGGCGCGGATGGACGATATCGGGATGGACGATAGCAGCATCCGACAAGTGAACCAAATTCACCTATGCAAGACAACAGCGCGTTTGTGGGAAAAGCTGCGCCTGCATAATGAATGAGGTCAAGAACGCCGCGCCTGCGCGGTCTGCAAAAGCGATCCAGGGAGGAGCACATGCTGCTACGCGGCAAGACTGCCATCATCACCGGCGCGGCCTCGCCGCGGGGCATCGGCCTCGCCGCTGCCCGCCGTTTTGCAGCGGAAGGCGCCCGGGTCGCCATCCTCGATATCGACGGCCCGGCTGCGGAGGCTGCTGCGCGCGGCCTCGAACCGGCCGGCAGCGAGCCGCATCTCGGCCTTGCCTGCAACGTCGCCGACAAGCAGGCCTGCATCAAGGCCGTGGAAGCCGTGATGGCCAAATTCGGCCAGATCGACATCCTCATCAACAATGCCGGCGTCACCCAGCCGGTCAAGCTTCTCGATATCACGCCGGAAGATTGGGACCGCATCCAGGACGTCAACCTCAAGGGCATCCTGTTCCTGTCGCAGGCGGTCATCCCGCATATGCGCAAGCGCAGAAGCGGATCGATCGCATGCATGTCGTCGGTCTCGGCCCAGCGCGGCGGCGGCATTTTCGGCGGACCGCATTATTCGGCGGCAAAGGCCGGCGTACTCGGGCTCGCCAAGGCAATGGCGCGTGAATTCGGGCCCGACGGCATCCGCGTCAACTGCGTGACGCCGGGCCTGATCGGCACCGACATCACCGCCGGCAAGCTCACCGACGAGATGCGCGCGAAGATCCTCGAGGGCATCCCGCTCGGCCGGCTCGGCGAGGCCGTCGACGTCGCGGGCATCTACACCTTCCTCGCCTCCGACCTGTCGGCCTACGTCACCGGCGCGGTCATCGACGTCAACGGCGGCATGCTGATCCACTGAGCGGGCAGGGAGAGACGATCATGGCAACGCTCGCAAATGCGCCGACGCTGGCGCAGCGCGCCCGCAACATCCGCCGCAATGCCCTGCTGATGGGCGAGGTCCAGGGCCAAGGCTATATCGCCCAGGCGCTGGACATCGCCGACGTGCTGGCCGTCGCCTATTTTCACGCGATGCGATTTCGCGCCGAAGATCCCGCCTGGGAAGGCCGCGACCGTTTCCTGCTGTCGAACGGGCATTATGCGATCGCGCTCTATGCAGCCCTGATCGAGGCCGGGATCATTCCCGAGGCCGAGCTCGAAAGCTACGGCTTCGACGACAGCCGCCTGCCGATGTCCGGCATGGCCTCCTATACGCCGGGCATGGAGATGTCCGGCGGCTCGCTCGGTCTCGGCCTTGCCATCGCCGTCGGCATGGCGCTCGGGCTGAAGCGCAAGAAATCCACCGCACGCATCTTCACGCTGTTCTCCGACGGCGAGCTGGACGAAGGCTCCAAATGGGAGGCCATCATGTCGGCGGCCCACCACGAGCTCGACAACATCATCGCGATCGTCGACGTCAACAATCAGCAGGCCGACGGTCCGTCCGGGCAGATGCTCGGCTTCGAGCCGCTGGTCGACAAGCTGGAAGCGTTCGGCTGGTTCGTGCAGCGTGTCGACGGCAACGATCTCGACGCCGTCGTGGGCGCTTTCGATGCGGCGTTGGCGCATGCCGCACCGAAGCCGCGCATGATCGTCGCCGACACCTTGATGGGCAAGGGCGTTCCCTTCCTGGAGCAGCGCGAGAAGAACCATTTCATTCGGGTCGAGCCGCATGAATGGCAGCTCGCCCTGTCCGCCCTGAACGCGGGAGACCAGCCATGAAGCCCGAGGGATCGCCGCCATCAGGAAAGCCCAGGCTGACCACCTCGGCGATGATCGCCTCGATCGCGGCGGAAGGGCAGCGCACCAGGCCGGCTCCGTTCGGCCACGCGATGGTCGAACTCGCCCGCAGCCGCGAGGACGTCGTCGGCATGACCGCCGATCTCGGCAAATACACCGACCTGCATATCTTCGCGCAGGCCTTTCCCGATCGCTACTACCAGATGGGTATGGCCGAGCAGCTGCTGTTCGGCGCGGCCTCCGGCCTTGCGGCGGAAGGCTTCATGCCGTTCGCGACGACCTATGCGGTGTTCGCCTCGCGCCGGGCCTACGACTTCATCCACCAGACCATCGCGGAAGAAGACCGCAACGTGAAGATCGCCTGCGCGCTGCCCGGCCTGACCTCGGGCTACGGGCCGAGCCATCAGGCCGCCGAGGATCTCGCGCTGTTCCGCGCGATGCCCAACATGACGGTGATCGACCCCTGCGATGCGCACGAGATCGAGCAGATCGTGCCGGCCATCGCCGCGCATCGCGGGCCGGTCTATATGCGGCTGCTGCGCGGACAGGTGCCGCTGGTGCTCGACGAATACAATTACCGCTTCGAGCTCGGCAAGGCCGCGCTGCTGCGCGACGGCACCGATGTTCTGATCATCTCGTCGGGGATCATGACCATGCGCGCGCTGGAGGCGGCCCAGGCTCTCTCGAATGATCGCGTCAACGTAGCCGTCCTGCACGTGCCGACGATCAAGCCGCTCGACACCGAAGCGATCCTGCGCGAAGCGGGCAGGCCTCGCCGCCTCGTCGTCGTCGCCGAGAACCACACGGTGATCGGCGGCCTCGGCGAAGCCGTGGCGGCGCTGCTGATGCGCGCAGGCGTCCATCCCGCGTTCCGGCAGATCGGGCTTCCGGACGCGTTTCTCGCCGCCGGCGCACTGCCGACACTGCACGATCGCTACGGCATCTCGACCGCCGAAGTGACGCGGCAGATCAAGGAGTGGCTGCGCTGACAGCTGCCATTACGACGGTTGCGGCGGATAGCGGTCGAACGTCGGCAGTTCGTGCGCGCGCTCCATCCAGCGCAGGCGCTCGGCCACCTGGATGTGCATCATCGGCGGCACGGCGTCGGGATCGTCGTAGGTCGCGCTCTGGATGTCGATCATCCCCGGCAGGATGTCGGCATTGACGTAAAACAAGCCAGTGCCGCAGTCGCTGCAAAAGTGCCGCCGGCCATGCTCGGAGGAGCGATAGATCTTGGGCTCGCCCTTGGTCACCTTGAGCGCATTCTCGGTATACATCGTCCACCCGACGACTGGCGCGCCCGCGTGGAGCCGGCAGTCACGGCAGTGACACAGCGCGTGCACGATTGCCTCGCCCTCGACCTCATAGCGGATTGCGCCGCAGTGGCAGCCGCCAGTGATGGTGCTCATGCGTTCCTCCCGATCAAAGCAGATTGCCGGGATCGATAACGCCGCAGACTCGCAGCTTCAACGGCTCATCGCTGGTTGCGATTGCGTCCTACTGTCGCGTGACAGCTGCTGCCACATCGCTGACGTCAGGTTGATGCGGAGGACCTGTGAGTCCGGATCAAGCGGTGCTTCACCGTCTGCGCGATCGCGGCTGGCGCCTCGTCGGGGATGGCGAAGCAGGAGCTCGCGTTGATCTCGCACAGCACGTAGGTGTCGCGGCCGGCTGCATCCCGTGGCCCGTAGAGAAAGTCCGCATCCCAGATCACCGGAAGCGAGCCCTCGTCGATGCCGAGCGTCTCCATCATCCGCGGCGTCCATTCGTTCTCCATCGATCTCCGTAGGGCTGGAACGCCGGGGCATCCGGCCCGTGCATGATGCGCGGTCCCGGCTGCGCCTCAGGCGCATCGGGACCTTCCGGCGGCGGCGGGATCAGAGCCTTGATCAATTGATGCCCGAAGCCGGCAACCTTGGCTCCGCTCATGTAGCAGCGGATCATGCCGTCGGGCAGGCGAGCTTGATACGCCTGGTCGATGATGCAGCCGCCCCAGCCGAAATAGGGCTCGCAGCGCGCGATGAAGGCATCGAGCGGCATGTCCTCGGGCAGGCTGCCGCGCTGCGCATGCAGCACGCGTACGATGCCGTCGGCGTCGGATAGTAGCTCCACCTTCCAGACTCCCTGGCCGCCATTGCCGCGGTTCTGCTTCACCACGCGCGGGCTGCTCGCCTGCAGGCGTGAGGGAAATTCGGCACGGAATG
The DNA here is from genome assembly GCF_000296215.2 of Bradyrhizobium sp. CCGE-LA001. Classification (NCBI taxonomy): domain Bacteria; kingdom Pseudomonadati; phylum Pseudomonadota; class Alphaproteobacteria; order Hyphomicrobiales; family Nitrobacteraceae; genus Bradyrhizobium; species Bradyrhizobium sp. CCGE-LA001. The sequence goes on from NZ_CP013949.1 coordinate 2,998,779, forward strand.
CCGCAGCACTATCGTAGCGATGCGTGTCAGTGCCCCAGCCGAGATGTCGGGTTCGGTAGAGCACCTCCTTGACGCCCATCTTCAGGATGATGTCCGGATGTGCACTGATCCATGGTCCTTGCGCCGCGACGTCGTGCAGCAGGCCGTCAAGCTCGGCGCGCGTCTTGCCCTGATGAATCGGATCGACCCAAACGAGCACGCCGTCGACGCTGAGCAACTGGTCGCGAACCGCGTCGGCGACGCTCTCGTCGTAGATGACGGGTCGAGCCTCGATGCCGACGGCGGCGAGGGCTTCGAAGACGCGGACGAAGCGGCTGTTTTGCGGGGTCGCAACCCCGCGGGCGTCAGCATCTCCGCGCGAGAGGATGGCGACGATATTGCGGGATGAGGAGTGTCGTTCGGTGTCCATGCGCAAGCTCCACGTATTGCGTGCTGCGCAGAGCTTGGACCGAAGTCTCACGGGGAGTCTGCTTCGTCCCCACGCGTCCAATGTATGTGAAATCGCCCAGTCGTTTCAAGATGGAGATTGGCGCAGTCGGTTCGGAGAGTGAACTGTTTCGTGATGCGGTGTGACCATGCGCCGTCGACAGTTCAATCTTCAGGAGTTCAAGCGTTTTCCGATGCATCGCTGGCATCTTCCTCGTCGGCCTGGAGGATGGTTTCGGATAGCAGCGCGGCCGCTTTCTGAAGTGGACCTATGAACCGATCCAGTTCGGCGAAGCTCACGCGGGCCACGGGAACGGAGACGCCCAGGCACGCAATTAGTTCGCGATCCGGAGACAGGATCGGCACGGCGCAGCCAACGACCCCCCGCACATATTCTTCATTGGTCTTCGCCCAGCCGCGCTTGCGGGTTTCGTCGAGGACCTTCATCAGGCTTTCGATGTCGACGATGGTGGTCTCCGTGTATTTAGTGAGCGCGAGTGCATGGCACAGCTTCTCACGCGCGCGCTCCGGCAGCCGGCTCATGTAGATCTTGCCGGTCGAAGTGCAGTGGAGCGGCGCCGCTTCGCCCGGATTGAATTGGAGACCCTGCGGTTGCGAGACGCGAACACTGTCGACATAGGCAACGACATTGTCGCGCACGACGCCGATCTCGCATTGCTCGCCGATTTCGGCCGCGACTGCGCGCAGCACGGCGTGCCGGCGCGCAGTGCGGAAGGCCGCGCCGATCACCTTGGCCGACAGCGTGACCAGTTGATTGCCGACGACGTAGCGCTTTGTGCCCACGGCCTTCTGCAGAAGCCCGCGCTGCTCGAGATTCCCGATCAGCCGGTGAGCGGTCGGTAGCGGCAGAGCCAGCGCATTGGCGATTTCCGCGACTGAGACGGCTCTCACCTGACCGGCAACGTGGCCGACGATGGCGAATGCCCGGTCGAGCGGGCCGTCGGAATTGGCTTGTGGCATCTGTCCTCCGTGCGGATATAGAAATTATCATTTTTCGGAATAATTCCTATTGAAATATGAAAAACTTTCTCGACCGCGCTGGCGAGCTGCCCATATCGTTGGCGTTGCAGAACGGTGATCGGGATTTGTGCAGCGCGTCCATGCCTCTTCCGGGCGCGCTCATCAGGAGATTGGAATGTCTCGCCATTACGACGTCGATGCCGTGCGGAAGGAATTTCCAGCGGTCGAGCGCATCACCTATCTCGACTCCGGCTTCCAGACGCCGCTTGCACGTCCCGTCAGGGCGGCAATCGACCTCTTCCTTCGCGAGGGGTTTGAGACGGCCGGCCCGAAAAGCGTGTGGCTCGATCGGGTCGAGCAGACCCGGGAGAAGCTCGCGCGGTTTCTCGGCGTCGGCGCCGACGAGATCGCCTTCACCAAGAACACCTCGGAAAGCATGAACATCGCAGCCAATGCGCTGCCCCTGCGCGCCGGCGACAAGGTGCTGATGATCCATGGCGATCATCCCAACAATGCCTATGCCTTCCTCAACCTGCGGCGAAAGGGCGTGTCGGTCGACTTCGTGCCGATGACGGAGGTCGTGAACGCCGACAGCCTTCGTCGCTATGTCGATGCGAGCACGCGGGCGATCTCGATGTCGCAGGTGACGTTCCACGCCGGCCATCGTTTCGACGTCGAAAGCATCGGCGCGCTCTGCGCGGAGAAGGGGCTCTTTTTCGTCGTCGACGTGATGCAGGCGATCGGCGTCGTGCCGATCGACGCAAAAGCGATGCGCGCGACCTTCATCGGGTCGGGCAGCCACAAGGGCCTCCTCGTGCCACAAGGGCTTGGTCTCTTGGTCTGGGAAAAATCCAGGACCGAGCTGGAGCCCGCCTATCTCGCCGCCGCGAGCCTAGCGGAGGTCCCGGCCGATCTCATTGCCCGGCCGGAGAAGCTCGAACTCGCCGCGAGCGCGCGCCGCTTCGAGCTCGGCAACTTCAATCTTCCGGCGATCCACGCGCTTGGGGCCTCCCTGGACATGATCGAAGCGCTGGGCGTGCAGAACATTCAGAGCCATTGCTTCGATCTCGGCGATCATCTCATCGCCGGGCTCGACGCGCTGAACGTTGGTCTCGTCGGTCCGCGCGAGCGGCGGCACCGCGCGCCGCATATCTACGTCATCGCGCTGCCTGCTGCCGAATGGCTCGGCCATTTCGAGCAGAACGGCATTCGTGTGTCGCCGGAGCGCGACGGCATTCGCGTGTCGTTCGGAATGTTCAACACGTTCGCCGATGTCGATCGCCTGATCGATGTCATCAAGCGGCGCGGCGTGAAGCCGTCATTCAGGGCTGCCTAGACCGTTTTTCAGAAGGGGAGATGCACATGACTGGTTTTGCCCGTGTCTGGGGCGTTCTGTCCGGCCTTGCGGCCGCCGCCGCCTTTGCTGCACCGTCGATCGCGGCCGACAGTTCCACGCTCGCGAGGATCAAGTCGAGCGGGGCCATCACCATCGGTCATCGCGAGGCCTCCATTCCATTCTCCTATCTCGGTCCCGATCAAAAGCCGATAGGCTTCTCGCTCGATCTCTGCGCGGCGATCGTCGACAGGGTCAAGACGGAGCTGAATCTGCCTAATCTCGCCGTCAAATATACGCCGGTGAACTCGTCCAACCGGATCCCGCTCATTCAAAGCGGCACCATCGACATCGAGTGCGGCGGCACGGCGAACGACAGGAAGCGACAGGAGCAAGTTTCGTTCTCGGTCGCCACCTTCGTCAGCCAGCCGCGCTGGCTGGTCAAGACGGATAGCGGCCTGAAGACGGCCGGCGATCTCAAGGGCAAGACGATCGTCGTCACCCAGGGCTCGAATGCAGTCGGCTTTGCGCAGGGCGTGAACGCGAAGGAGCAGCTGGGCTTCAACATCGTGCAGGCGAAGGATCATGCCGAGTCCTTCCTGATGCTGAATACCGGCCGCGCGGCAGCCTTCATGGAGGACGACATCCTTCTTGCCGGCCTCAAGGCCGCAGCTCCGAAGCCAGATGCGCTGATCTTCCTCCCCGAGGGCTACGCCAAGATCTATTACGGCCTGATGTTCACCAAGGGCGATGCGCCCTTCAAGGCGCTGGTCGACGACGTCCTGTCTAAGCAGATGGCGTCGGGTCAGTTCGAAAAGACCTACGCGAAATGGTTCACGCGAGCGATTCCGCCCAAGGGGGAAAATCTCGCTTTCCCGCTGACGGACGAGCTGAAGCAACGGATCGCCCATCCAAGCGACGCGGTCGATTAGGCGGAGACCCACATCGCGGAATCTCTACGGGCTGATCCTCTCTCGCATCCGGAACTTCGAGGTGCGTCATGTTTTCAGTGCTTTTTGAACAGACGGCGGATGGGCAGCGCTATATCGACTGGCTGTTGTCGGGCCTCGGCTGGACCCTGGCTCTGGCTTTCTTCGGCTGGTGGATTGCCTTTGCGGTCGGGATCGTCGTCGGCATCGGCCGCACGGTGCAGAATCGGGCTGTCGCGGCGCTTGCGCGGCTCTATGTCGAGATCTTCCGCAACATCCCCGTCCTGGTGCAGATGTTCCTCTGGTATTTCGTCTTGCCGGAGATCCTTCCCACGGCGCTCGGAAATGCGATCAAGCAGATTCCACCGCCTTGGGGATCGTTCTTTCCGGCGCTGATCTGCCTCGGGCTCTACACCGCGGCCCGTATTGCCGAGCAGGTCCGTGCGGGGATCGAGGCTCTGCCGAGAGGACAGACAGAGGCGGCGAGCGCGCTTGGGCTCAGCCTGTATCTGACCTATCGCCACATCATCGTGCCGCAGGCGCTTCGTCTGATCGTGCCGAGCCTGACTAGCGAGGTGATGGGCATTTACAAGAACACCTCGGTCGCACTCACGATCGGACTGATGGAGTTGACGGCCCAGGCGCGCCAGATCAGCGAGGCGACGTTCCAGACCTTTACGGCCTTCGGCGCTGCAACGCTGATCTATCTCGCGCTGGCGCTGATCGCCTACCAGGGGATGGCCCTGATCGACAGGGCGGTGCGCATTCCCGGCACCACGCCAGCGGAGAATGCCGTCGAGCCGAGCCTCGCCGACGACGTCCAGAACGCCGAGGCCCTGCCCGAGGGGATGGAGATCGCGAAATGAACAGCCTCGACTTCTCGATCGTTCTTCAGGCGTGGCCCTATCTCTGGTCCGGCCTGCTGTTTTCGCTCGCGCTCACTGCGGTCGCCTTCGTGGTCGGCATGGTCCTCGGCACCTGCTTTGCGCTGTTGCAGCACTTCGAGGTGCCTGTGATCGGCAAGATCGTGCGCGGCTACATCGCCCTGGTCCGCTCGATCCCGCTGATCCTGGTCCTGTTCTGGTTCTTCTTCCTGGTGCCGATCGTGCTCGGTCATCTCGCCGGCAACGGCCGCCCGATCCCGATCGGCGCCACCTGGACGGCCTTCATCACCTTCGGTCTGTTCGAGGCCGCCTACTATTCGGAGATCATCCGCGTCGGCCTGCGCGCCGTGAACCGCGGGCAGTTCGAGGCGTGCCAGGCGCTGGCATTGTCGACCTTCGAGACGTATCGCAGCGTGATCCTGCCGCAGGTGCTCCGCGTGGCGAGCCCGATCATCCTGAGCCAGACCATCATCCTGTTCCAGGACACCTCGCTGGTCTACGTGCTCTCGCTCACCGACCTGCTCGGCGCAGCCTCGAAGCTTGCGCAGCTCAACGGCCGTCTCGTCGAGATGTATCTCGTGATCGTCGTGGTCTATCTCGCGATCAGTTCGGCGGCATCGCAAGGCGTCGTGTTGCTGCGCAAGCGCTATGCGATTGCCGGAACGCGCCAATGAGTGAGCGTACGAGACGTCCTGGTCCGGGGAGACGAAAATGGTTCAGCGCGCCGCCATCAACGAGACGAGCCGGTCACCGGCCATCGTCGCCGTAGAGGGGGTAGTGAAGCGGTTCGGCCGCTTCACGGCCCTGAACGATATCCATCTGAACGTGAGAGCAGGGGAGAAAATCGTCCTTTGCGGTCCTTCGGGCTCGGGCAAGTCGACCCTGATCCGTTGCATCAATCACATCGAAAAGCATGATGCCGGCCGGATCATGGTCGATGGCGTCGAGCTGACCGACCGGATGGCGGACATCAACAGCATCCGCCGCGAGATCGGCATGGTGTTCCAGAGCTTCAACCTGTTTCCGCATCTGTCGATCGCCGAGAACTGCATGCTGGCGCCGATGAAGGTGCGCGGCCTGTCGCGCCCGGAGGCGCGCGAGCGCGCGCTCGGCTTTCTCCGCAAGGTGCGCATCCACGATCAGGCGGAGAAATATCCGGGACAGCTCTCCGGCGGCCAGCAGCAGCGTGTCGCCATCGCGCGCGCCCTCTGCATGCAGCCGAAGATCATGCTGTTCGACGAGCCGACCTCCGCGCTCGATCCCGAGATGGTCAAGGAGGTGCTCGACATCATGGTCGAGCTCGCGCGGGACGGGATGACCATGGTCTGCGTCACGCATGAGATGGGCTTTGCCCGCGAAGTCGCCGACCGGGTGGTGTTCATGGACCGCGGGTCCATCGTCGAAGAGTCGGATCCCGAAACCTTCTTCCGCGCGCCCAGCACGGAGCGGGCGAGGGATTTCCTCGGCCAGATCATTCATTGATCGGGCGCGATGCTGTTCGCGAGCATGCCGGGTGTTTTGCCCGACGTGTCAAACAAGCAAACACAGCTTGGCTTCGCATATCCCTCTCGAAGAGCGAATGATTTCAGCGCCTTCGCTACTGTGCATGGGGTTGTTTTCGCGCGTTTTATTTTGCGCGGCCAAAGAACCGTTCGTCAGCGCCGGCGCGGCGCCTCGGCCTTGGCGGGCGCCTCGGTCTGCGGCGCGCAGGTCGCAGCCTGAAGCGAGCTTTGCGCCTGCTGCATCAGGCCCGGCTCGGGGGCGAGCGCCTTCATCAGGATCAGGCCGGTCGCGGTCGGGGAATCGATGATCAGGCGGTCGGCCGCGGTGACCTCCTCGTCCTCGGGCAGCTCGCTGTGCTGCGCTTCCGTCATCAGGTCGAGCTCGATCACCTTGCGGCCGGCCGAGCGGTCGTTGATGGCGTAATAGGCGATCTCGTTGCGGGTGTAGAACGACACCGAGGTGTAGGCCTGGCTCACCGGCACCGTGAGCTTGATCGGCCCGTTCGAGAGGTCGTAGCGGCAGATCGCCAGCGCAAAGGCCGGATCCATGAACGGCATCGGTGAGGTCTGCGGATCGGCGAGGGGAAGCTGGGTGACGCCGTTGAGTTTCGTCATCGGCGTCAGCCGCGAATAGGCATCCTGCGTCGCGATCCGCGGCAGCGCCAGCACGCTGACGAGATGGACCACGAGGCCGAGGACAATGCCGGCGACGATGGTGAACAGCAGCCGGATCATGAGCAGCCCACCGTGGTGATCGTGGGCATCGGCGCATCGCGCTGGGTGCGCGTGGCGACGCCGACCGGCGTGTCGTAGAGACGCAGCATCAGGGCGTAGCGTTCGATGCCGCCGGTCGGCAGCCAGTTGCCGGCGCGCGAGCGCGAGGCGATGCGGATCTCGAACGAGCCGTCCGACTGGCGCACGATCTCCTGGCTGGTGAAGCCGTAGCGCTGGAGCGAATTGGCGACGAGATGGCCCTTGCGGTCGTAGAGCGTCAGCGTCCAGAACCGCGCCGGCGGCGTCACGCCGGAGACCACCACATCGCAGCGGCCGTCGAGCGCCTTCTTCTTGTCGTCGGTGGTCGCGGTGAAGGCGACGCCGTCACCAGTGCCGATCGGCAGCTCGCCGTTGCGCACGATGGTGGCGCGCGAATAGGGGTCGACGTCGGCGGTGCCGGTGCGCGGGCGCGCGGTCCAGGGGCCGATGGTCAGTGCGCCGATATCGGTGCCGCGCGTCGTCGTCATCCAGGTGGTGCCGACGCCGACCACGCCTGCGAGAAGGAGCGCCGTCAATGTGATCAGGATCAGCCGCACGGGTTTCGATCAGTTCTTGCGCGGGGCGGAGGCGTTGGCGTTCTCTTCCGCATAATTCTGCGGGAAGGCGAGCGCGCTGTTCGACGAAGACGGCTTGGCCGGATTGGCGTCGGCGGCCGACGATTTGTTCGCGGTCCTGGCCGCGTCATCCAGCAGCTTCTCGACGCGCACCAGGATGTCGGCGCCGCGCTTGGTTAGGATGGGCGGCGGACCCGGCTTGGTCTCCAGCACCTTCGGTCCCGCATTGGCCTGCGCGTTGCTGACATGCTGCGGCGGCAGCTTCTGGCCCATGCCGATGCCGGGGATCTCCCGGACCTCGACGCCCTGATGCGCCACCAGCATGATGTCGTGCCAGGTCTGCGCCGGCAGCGAGCCGCCGGTCATGCGGTTGGTTGGCGAATAGTCGTCGTTGCCGTACCACACCGCGCAGGTGAAATTGCCGGTGTAGCCGACGAACCAGGCGTCGCGATACGCATTGGTCGTGCCGGTCTTGCCTGCGGTCGGAATGCCGTCCAGCGCTGCGCGGCGCGCGGTGCCTTCGCTGACGACGTGGCTCATCATGCCCGCCATGTCGGCGGCGACCGAGGCGGGGATCGCCTGCCGCGGCTTCGGCCCGTCGCGGTCCCAGCGCCAGACGAGATCGCCGGCGCCGGTGCGCACCTCCAGCACGGCATGCGGCGTCACCGCCTTGCCGCGGTTGGGGAAGGTCGCATAGGCGACCGCGTGCTCGAGCACGGTGACTTCGTCCGAGCCGATCGGCAGCGACGGCGTATCGGGCAGCGGCGCCTTGATGCCGAAACGGCGGGCGACCTCGACGATCTTGCCGCGGCCGACCTTGGCCGGGTTCGGCGCCTTGGGCTCGTTCTTCCGGCCGATCTCGATCGACAGCTTCACCGGCACGACGTTGATCGAGCGCGTGATCGCTTGCGTCAACGTCACCGAGCCGGAATAGGAATGGCCATAGTTCTGCGGACACCAATTGCCGATGCAGACGGGACCGTCGACCACGATCGAATTCGGCGTGTAGCCGTTCAGCAGTGCCGCGGTGTAGACATAGGGTTTGAACGAGGAGCCGGGCTGGCGATAGGCGTCGGTGGCGCGGTTGAACTGGCTGGCGCCATAGTCGCGGCCGCCGACCATGGCGCGGATTCCGCCGTCGAGATCGGCGACGACGGTCGCCGCCTGCGTCGCGTGATAGTCGCGGCCGAACTGGCGCAGCTGGTTCTCGACCGCATCCTCGGCGGCCTTCTGCACGGTGGCGTCGATCGCGGTGCGGACCACGAAGACGCGCTCGGTGTAGGATTTCGGGAAGGTGTCGACCAGCTTGCGCATCTCGTCGAAAGCGTAGTCGAGATAATAGTTCGGCGAGGCCTCGTCGCGGCGATCGACCGCGAAGGCCGGATTGCGGCGGGCGCCGAACACCTGGCCCTCGGTCATGAAGCCGGCATCGACGAGGTTGTCGAGCACGACGTTGGCGCGGGCGCGGGCCGCGGGCAGGTTGATGTGGGGAGCGTATTTCGTCGGCGCCTTGAACAGGCCGGCGAGCATCGCCGCTTCCGCCAAGGTCACGTCGCGCGCCGATTTGTTGAAGTAGAAATGCGCAGCGCCGTCGACGCCGAAGGTGCCGCCGCCCATATAGGCGCGGTCGAGATAGAGCTTGAGGATCTCGTTCTTGGTCAGGCGCCATTCCAGCCAGATCGCGAGGAAGGCCTCGTTGACCTTGCGCTCGATCGTGCGCTCGTTGCTCAGGAACAGGTTCTTGGCGAGCTGCTGGGTGATCGAGGAGCCACCCTGACGGACACCGCCGGCCTGGGCGTTGGTGACGAGCGCGCGCGCGGTGCCGGCGATATCGATGCCGAAATGGTCGTAGAAGCGGCGGTCCTCGGTCGCCAGCGTCGCCTTGATCAGCACGTCCGGAAAATCTTCCAGCGGGATCGAGTCGTTGTGCTTGATGCCGCGGCTGCCGATCGGGTTGCCGTAGCGGTCGAGGAAGCTCACGGCGAGGTCGGACTTCTTCAGCCAGTCCTCGTCCGCGGTCTCGCGGAAGGCGGGGATCGCGAGCGTCAGCATCACGACCAGGCCGCCGAGGCCGAGGGTCGCGGCTTCCGACAGCGGCTCGATGAACACCCAGCGCTTCCAGCGTCCGACATAGAATCGGTCCATGAAGGTCGAGTAGCGTTCGTAGAGCTCGCGGATGCCCTTGGCCGAGGAGAACAGCGAGGAGTCGATGCGCGCATCGAGATCCAGGAAGAAATTCCGGATCCTCTGCTTCCAATGCGGTGGTATGATCTGGCGCACCTAGAACCCTTGCGGCTTGCTTCGAAAGCGTTCAAGCACCCGGCCGGGGCGGCATCGAGACGTCTTGCGGGTATGTTGCGGCAAACCCAAGGCGCCCGGTACGCGTCCGAGGGGGACCCAGCGTTCCTTCTAGCCGAGCAGGGCCTATAAACCAATGGCCACGCTCGCGATTTTGAACAACAGGCCTAATTGCCCCCGGGTCATTACGGGCCTTGCGGGGGCGTTGCTTGCAACGTTCCCGACGCACGCCCTAGATGGCGGTGCCGTAGCTCTTTCGAACTCTTGTTGAGGCGCATGACCGCAGCTCCCAAGCGACCTTCCGGCCAGGAAGGATTCTTCTGGAAAACCAAGACGTTGGAACAGATGTCTGGGGACGAATGGGAAAGCCTGTGCGACGGCTGCGGCCGCTGCTGCCTGAACAAACTCGAGGACGAGGACACCGGCGATATCTATTTCACCCATATCGGCTGCAAGCTGCTCGATGGCGCCAGCTGTGCCTGCAAGGACTACCCGAATCGCTCCGACAAGGTTCCGGACTGCGTCCGCCTGACTCCCACCAATGTCCGCACCCTGAACTGGCTGCCGCCGAGCTGCGGCTACAAGCTCGTCGCCGAGGGACGCGACCTCTATTGGTGGCACCCGCTGGTGTCGGGCGATCCCAACACGGTGCATGAGGCCGGTGTCTCCGTGCGCGGCCGGGTCGAGGGCAGCGAGGATGAGATCCCGGACGAGGAGCTCGAGGACCACATCGTGCAATGGCCGGGGACCTTGCCGAAACGGGCCCGCCTGAAGCGACGTCCAAAGGACTGATCCGCCGTGCTGACCTGATCACGTGTTCGGGATGACCCTGCGATGGGATGCACCCATGCGCCGCGGTGCCTGCCTGGGGAAGTCTTTGCTGTCTACATTGGGCTGCATAGAACGAATCCTTCGCGGCGTTGCGCCGCCTCACGACGTCCGATCGAGATGAACAAGTTCGACCGGCAGAGCAGTTCTGCCGACATCCAGGCGTTGCCCGACGATATCGCCGAAGAGCTGTCCCGGCTTCCGAGCGAGGTCATCAGCGTCGATGACGCGCCCTCCATCGCCCCGCCGGTGCCGCTCTCGCAGGACGAGGTCCGCACCATCGTCATCAGCCTGATGCTGACGATGTTCCTGGCCGCGCTCGACCAAACCATCGTGGCGACCGCGCTGCCGACCATCGGCCGCCAGTTCCAGGACGTCTCCAACCTGTCCTGGGTGATCACCGCCTATCTGCTCGCCTCGACTGCGGTCGCGCCGGTGTTCGGCACGCTCAGCGACATCTATGGCCGCAAGGCCATGATCATCACGTCCCTCAGCCTGTTCGTTGCGGGCTCCGTGCTGTGCGCGATCGCGCCGAACATGCCGATGCTGATCCTGGCGCGCGGCCTTCAGGGCCTTGGCGGCGGCGGCATCATGCCGGTGGTGCAGACCGTAATCTCCGACGTCGTGAGCCCGCGCGAACGCGGGCAATATCAGGCCTACTTCTCCAGCGTCTGGATGGTCGGAGGCATTCTCGGCCCGGTCATCGGCGGCGTGTTCGCCGAGCATCTGCACTGGTCGATGATCTTCTGGATCAACCTGCCGCTTTCGGCCGCCGCGATCGCGCTGCTGCTGCCGAAGATGAAGAAGATCCCGGTGTTCCACCGCAGGCGCAAGGTCGATTGGCTCGGCGGCGTGTTGCTGATGGCCTCCGCCGTCGTCTTCATGCTGGTGCTGACCTGGGGCGGCACACGCTATCCGTGGCTGTCGCCGACCGTGCTGGCGATGGTCGGCGGTGCGGTCGCGCTCGCCGTCAGCTTCGTCTGGCACGCGCGCCGGGCGGACGAGCCGTTCCTGCCGCTGCCGCTGCTCGGCGGACGCGTCGTGCCGTTCGGGCTGATGGCCGGCGGTTGCGCGCTCGGCGCGATCACGGGCCTCACGGTCCAGCTCCCGCTCTATTACGAATCCGTCTATCAGCTCAGCGCCAGCGAGGCGGGCCTTGCTCTGATCCCGCTGGCGGCCGTCTCCACCTGCGGCGCAGCCATCGCCGGCCGCACCATGGCGCGGGCCAAGCACTACAAGCGCGTCGCCATCGTCGGCACGTCCTGGGCCGCGCTGTGCGGTCTCGGCCTCACCCTGACGACGCTGCCGCTTTGGGGCCTCTTGACGCTGATGGCGGCCTTTGCGCTCGGCCTCGGCACCACCTTCCCGGTCTGCGTGGTCTCAGTGCAGAATTCGGTCGCGCGGCCGCAGGTCGGCACCATCACCGGCGCGTTGAACTTCTTCCGCTCGCTGATGTCATCCTTCACGGTCGCGGCTTTCGCGGCCATCCTGCTGATCGCGCTCGGTGCCGACATTCCGCTCGGCGAGCATCATGCTGCCGGCAGCGTCGCAATTCCCGCCGAGGACATGCGGCACGCGTTCCGTTACGTCTTCGGCGCCGCCACGGCATTGATGACCGCTGCTGCACTCTGCCTGATCGCGATGGAGGAGCGGCCGCTGGCGGGTCCCTCCACCTCGCAGCCGGCCGAGATGGCGGAGTAGGGCTAGCCGCCCCGATCGGCGTAGGGCTCGTCGGCGACGTTGCTCCCGGCCGCTTTTCGCGCCGTCGTCGCAAGATGAGATTTGAGTTGCGCAAGCGCTTCGGTGGACCAATCATGGACGTCGGTGACGGCGACCCAGGCATCGACGTAATGCTCGGGCGCGTAGACATGGCCGAAGCCCATCGGAGTATGGGTCGCGACCGCCATGTCGAGTGCAAGCTGCAGCATGGTCACGATGGGATACCATCGCAGCTCGGGCGAGACGTCCGGTCCGCGCGGGGCCGCCATCCAGGCTGGCGCCCGATAGGCGTCGCGGTAGGCGAAGAACGTGATCGCATCGCTGGCATATTGCAGATAGACGACGCGCATCGGGCCCCAGGGCGCATCCGGCGGCACCGTCGGTCCGTCCTGGTTCATGAAGCGGACGAAGCGGCTGTCGCGGAATTCCGGCAGCCAGGCCGGCGTGCCCAGATTGCGGCTTTCAGTGATTGAGCGCCAGATCCGGCTTTCGAACGGCGCCCCGCTCCACAGCGCGCCGGCGATCGGATCGCCGATCGTCTCGAACAGCTCCGCGGATTTTTCCGAGTTCATGGCGCCGAGACTCAGTCCATGCAGGTACAGTTTCGGCCGCTTATCCTTCGGCAGCGTCGTCCAGTAGCCGTAGATTTCCGCGAACAGCGCGCGCGCCGCTTCGGCACCGTATTCCGGCTGAAACAGCAGCGACAGCGGACTGTTGAGATAGGAGTACTGCATCGCCACGCTCGCGACATCGCCATGGTGGAGATATTCGACCGTATCCATCGCGGACGGATCGATCCAGCCAGTGCCGGTCGGCGTGACGACGATCAGCAGTTTGCGTTCAAAGCCGCGCTGGCGCTTGAGTTCATCGAGCGCAAGCCTGGCGCGCGCCTGCGCCGTGTCGCGGCTGCCGAGCCCCACATAGACCCGCACGGGGTCCTGCGCAGGCCGTTCCGTGACGGCGCTGATCTCGGCCGCGGTCGAGCCTGAGGCAATGAACCGGCGCCCCATGCGCCCGAGCTCTTGCCACTTCACCAGCGATGCCGGGCTCCCGGTCCGATTCGACGCGGTCGGCTGCGGCCGTTCGGGCTCGAGCCGGACGTCGAGTTCGCGGAAGGAGGAGTCGAGTGCGTTGAATGCCATGCGGACCAGGACATTGCTGGCGATCGACCAGAACAGCAGGCCTGCGGCGATCACGCCAATGACGTTCGCGACCTTCCGGGGAATGACGCGTCTCGTGCGCGCAGCAACGACGTGGGCGACAAGGGCGAACAGTCGCCCCAGCACCAGCAGCACTGCGAATGTGATCAGGGCGATCGCGCAGACCTTGAGCGGGTGTGCGGTCTCGACCGGGGCCATCGCCATCACGGCGCGGATCGAGTTCTGCCAATCGGCGGCGCGCCACAGGAAGACGATGACGACGAGCAAGCAGGCGGCCGCGACAAGCTCATTCGCAATCGATCTCGCGCGCGCCGAAGGCTCGGGCAATTCGAGATAGTGCCACAGCCGCCGCCACAGGATTCCGGCGAAATAGCCGATCGCAAAGCAACCCCCGGCGAGGATGCCTTGCGTGAGATAGCTCCGCGGGATCAGCGTCGGCGTCAGCGCGGCCGCGAAGAACAGCGCGCCAAGCATGAGGCCGACGCCGGACAGCGAGAGGAGTTGTCGCCGAATGAACCACGCGAGATTCTTCAAGGCATCCTCCGGCCGACGCTATCCCTTGTTGCTCTCCGCAAAGCTGCTCTTCCGCGGCAGCCGGATCGTGAACTCCGTGAACGCGCCCGGCTTGGTTGCGACATCGATCGTGCCGCCGTGCTGCTTCACGACGATGTCGTGGCTCATCGACAGCCCAAGGCCGGTGCCTTCACCCGCCGGCTTGGTGGTGAAGAATGGATTGAACATCTTCTCCCGGACCTCGTCGGCAATGCCGGTGCCGTTGTCGCGGATGCGGATCTCGACGCGGTCGCCGCGGTCGCGCGTTGCGGCGATCACCGTTGCCTCGTAACCCGCGGCGCCGTCCGCCTTGCGCCTGGTGACCGCATGGAAACCGTTCGAGATCAGGTTCAGCAGCACGCGGGTGATCTCCTGCGGAAACACTTCCGCCTGCCCCGCTGCCGGATCGAGCTCGCGCTTCAGCGTCACGTCGAACCCCGGCTTCTCGGCGCGTGCGCCATGATAGGCGAGGTTGAGACTTTCCTCGACCAGCGCGTTGATGTCGCTCAGGCCGTGCTCGCCGCCGCCTTCGCGCGAATGCACCAGCATGTTCTTGACGATGGAATCGGCGCGCCGTCCGTGCTGCACGATCTTTTGCAGATTATCCTTCAAAAGCCCCGTCAGCTCGTCGACCTCGCTGCGGACGTCGTATGCGAGCGTGACCGGCGCCAGCACCTCATTCAATTCGTCTGTCAGCTCGGCGGAGAGCGAAGCAAAATTATTGACGAAGTTGAGCGGGTTCTTGATCTCATGGGCGATGCCCGCCGTGAGCTGGCCGAGGGAGGCCAGCTTCTCGGTTTGGATCAGCCGGTCTTGCGCGGCGCGTAAGTCGTCGAGCGATCTGGCAAGTTCTCTGGTGCGGTCCTGCACCTCGTTGAACAGGCGCGTGTTCTCGACCGCGATCACGGCCTGGTCGGCAAAGGTCTTGAGCAGGTTGATCGCCTTGTCGGCGAAATGACCGGGCTCCGGCCGCGTCACGGCAATGGTGCCGATCGCAACGCCGTCGCGCAGCATCGGCACGACGAGGATGCTGCGATAGCCGCGGGTCCGCGCCAGCTCCTTCATGGCCTCGGTGAGACCTGGCTCGTTCTGCATGTCGCTGCGGAAAGCATATTCTCCGCTTGTCGCCACCCGACTGTGAATGCCTGACGACGTCAGCGGCGCCGGAAAGGAGCTCAGCAGATCGGCGTTGCCGGCCTCGTTGTCGGTGGTGAAGGCGGCCAAATGCAGCATGCCGTCGATGACACGGGTGACGGTGGACGAGTGTCCGCCGATCAGCGCCTTGGCGCTGTCGGAGATGGCCTGGAACACCGGCGTGACATCGGCGGGCGAGGCCGCGATCACCTTGAGGATGTCGGCGGTCGCGGTCTGCCGCTCCAGCGCTTCCCTGGTGGCGTTGAACAGGCTGACATTCTTGATCGCGATCACCGCCTGGTCGGCGAAAGTCTGCAGCAGCCGCACGTGATGCTCGGCGAACCGGCCGGTCGTCCGCCGCGTGGCGATGATGATGCCGATGGCTTCGCCCTCGCTCATCAAGGGCGTGAACAGCATGCTGCGATAGCCGCGGGCGCGCGCGATGTCGCGCGCCGCCGGCTCGAGCTCGGTGTCGGGCAGTTGCGCCGCTTCACCCTCGGCCACGAGCGGGTAGGGCGGGAATTGCGCGAATGGCACCGGGAACGAGGCCTGAAGCACGTGATCGCCGGCCGGATCGGTCGGCGTGAACGCCGCAAGATGCGCGGCGCCGTCGATATAGCGCAGCACCGCGGTGGAGAAGCCGCCGATCAGCCGGTTGGCGTTGGTGGCGATGGCCTCGAACACCGGCTGCACGTCAGAGGGCGAGGCGGCCATCACCTTGAGGATGTCGGCCGTCGCGGTCTGGCGCTCTAGCGTCTCCTTCGTCTCGTTGAACAGGCGTGCATTCTCGATCGCGATCACGGCCTGGTCGGCGAAGGTCTGGAGCAGCTGCACGAGGTCGGGCGCGAACGCGCCAGGTTCGGCACGCGTGACGCTGATCATGCCGACCGGCGTGCCCCGGTTCATCAGCGGCATGAACAGCACGCTGCGGAAACCGCGCAGCCGCGCCAGCTCCCGGTTCAGCTCGGGGACGTCGGCAGCCTCGCTATCGGGAAACTGGATCGTCTCGCCGTCGCGCACGAGGGCAAACGTCGGGAAGTCCGCGATCTTGCGCGGAAAGGACGCCTTCAGACCTTCATCGGCTTCCGGGCTGGTCGGCGTGAACGCCACGAGGTGCAGCTCGTCGCCGATGAACTGAAGCACGGTGGCGGAGAAGCCGCCGAGCAGGCGCTTCGAGCTGGACGCGATCGCCGCGAACACAGGCCGCGCGTCGGAGGGCGAGGCCGCGATGGTGCGCAGGATCTCGGCGCTGGCACTCTGGCGATCGCGTTCGACCGCAAGCTCGCTGCGCAGCCGCGCGTTCTCGGTTGCGGCCGACTGCAATCGGCGCTCGAGGTCCTCGATATCGTGGGAAGCGGTGGTCATTCCTAATCCAGCTCGATGCCGCGACATGCGCGGCACCGGGCCGGATTATCACATCTCCTGCGGCCGGAGCCAGCGCTCGCGGCGTTGCTGAAATCCGATCCCCCTCACGTCCCGGGCCGTGACACCTCGGTCTCCTTGCTGGTGATGAACTCCAGCAGCACCGGGACGCCCTCCTGCGTCTTCTGGATGCCGCGCTTGATCGCGGGGACGATGTCCTCCGGGCGCGTCACCCGCTCGCCATGGCCGCCAAAGGCGCGCGCCATTGCGGCATAGTCGCCGGAGATGTCGGTCGAGCGATATTTCTCGGTCGAGACGGGCATCACCTTCAACTCGATCGCCATCGAGAAATTGTTGAGCAGGATCGACATGATCGGGATGCGCTCGCGCACCGCGGTCTCGAAATCCATGCCGGTGAAGCCGATCGCCGCATCGCCCCAGACATTGATGCAGAGCTTGTCGGGCTTTGCCAGCTTGGCGCCCATCGCGAGCCCAAGGCCATAGCCGAGCTGTGTCGTCTTGCCCCAGCCGAGATAGGTGAGGGGCTCGACCGACTTCCAGAACGGCGAGAGCTGGTCGCGCGGGCTGCCGGCATCATGCGTGATGATTGTGTTCTTGATGTCGACCGTGTGCTGGAGGTCCCAGAGCACGCGATAGGGGCTGAGCGGCGCATCGTTGCTGGTGAGCTTCGGCATCCATTTCGCCAGCCACTCCTTGTGCGAAGCCGCAATCTCGGCCGCGACGGCCGACGCATCACGATCGGATGTGACGGACTTGCCGATCTCCTCCAGCAGCGCGTCGAGCACGAGGCCGGCATCGCCGACGAGGCCGATCGTCGCTTCCACGTCCTTGTTGAGATGGTTCGGGTCGACCGTCGAGTGGATGATGGTCTTGCCCTTCGGCATCGCGATTCCGAAATTGGTCTCGGTGAAGGAGCAGCCGATGCCGAAGATGACGTCGGCCTCGCTCAGAAATTTCGGCACCGCGCGAGGCACCGCGAGCCCGCCCGAGCCGAGCGAGAGCGGATGCGTTTCCGGAAAGGAGGACTTGCCTCCGAGACTGGTGGTGACGGGGATCGCCAGACGCTCGGCGAGCCGTTTCAGTTGTGGCCACGCCTGCGCGTAGTGCACGCCCTGGCCGGCATAGATTACTGGCCGCCTTGCGTTCACGAGGAGGCTGGCTGCTTCCTTGACGTGAACGGGGTCGGCGCCATAGCGGGTGCGCAGCACCGGTGTGTAGTTCAGCGGCTCCGGCACCTCCTCGTTCCACATGTCCGAGGGAATTTCGACGATCACGGGTCCGCCGCGGCCGTTCTTCAGCTTGGTGAAGGCGCGACGGAAGATGTTGGCGACCTCGGTCGCGAGGATGATCGGCTCGGACGATTTCGCGAACGGCTTCATCGCTTCGCTGGAATTGAAGTTCGGCTCAATATGCGCAAGCCGGCGCTGATAGCCCATCGGCAGCACCAGCACGGGCACGGATTCGCCGAAGCACTGCGCGACCCCGCCCATCGCGTTCTCCGCACCGGGGCCATGCTGCATGCAGAACGCGCCGATGCTGCGGCCCGACGTCACCCGCGAGATCGCATCAGCCATGTGGATGCCGACGCGCTCCTGCCGCACCATCACCGGCCGGATATCCGCTTTCGCTGCGTGCTCGATCAGATGGTTCACCGGATAGCCGCAGAGGATCTCGATCCCCTCGCGCCGCATGATTTCCGCGATGGCAGTGCCGAGCTTCATGGCGTCTCTCTCCCTTGCAGGCCGGTTGGTCCGGCTGATTGGAGGAGAGAGGATCAGGAAATGGGAGAAGGGTAAAGCGCGGGGCCCGGGAGGTCAGCCATGCAGGACGGCCGCGCCCGTCGATGTCGAATAGACGCGGTCAGCCCAACGCTTGACCCAGGTCAAGCCGGTAGCCCGTGGCGGCATGTCATTGTCGCGGTCAGGGAACGACATGACAGTCTCATCACTCAATTCTTCCGGGGACCCATGGATTTGAGCCTCACGAGCGATTCTGACGGCGCCACTGCCGAGGAAAAACACATCGATACGAGGCGGCCCGGAACGGACTCACAACAGGGTCTCACCCCGTCGCAAGCGCAGGCGAGGCTGAAGGCCGAAGGCTTCAATGAACTGCCGCGTACGGGGCGGCGAACGATCCTGGGCCTGGTTCTCGAGGTTTTGCGCGAGCCCATGCTGCTGTTGCTGCTGGCGGGTGGCCTGATCTACTTCGCCCTGGGCGATCTCGGCGAGGCGCTGCTGCTCCTCGTGTTTGCATCGATCTCGATCGTCATCACCATCGTGCAGGAGGCGCGCACCGAGCGCGTGCTCGACTCCTTGCGTGATCTCACCAGCCCCCGTGCCCTCGTAATCCGCGGCGGCGAACACATCCGCATTCCCGGCCGCGAGGTCGTTCGCGGCGACTTGATCATGCTCTCCGAGGGAGACCGCGTGGCAGCGGACGCCACTGTCCTCACATGCGACGATCTGCTGCTGGATGAATCGCTGTTGACGGGAGAGTCCGTCCCGGTCCGCAAGCTGGCGCGTGCCATGCTCGAACAGCCGGGGGTGCCGCATGCCGGCGGCGACGATCATCCGTTCGTGTTCTCCGGCACGCTGGTGGTGCGCGGAACCGGCGTGGCCGAAGTCACCTCGACCGGGATCAGAAGCGAGATCGGCAAGATCGGACAGTCCCTGCAGTGTCTGACGACGGAAGCGCCGCGCCTGAAACAGCAGACGACGCGCCTGGTCGCCATGTTCGCGATCGCCAGCGGCTTCGTCATCGCCGCGACCGTGCTCCTGTATGGCCTCTATCGCGGCGGCTGGCTGGAGGGCGTGCTCGCCGGCATTGCGCTCGGCATGTCGATGCTTCCAGAAGAATTCCCGGTCGTTCTGACCGTGTTTCTCGCCATGGGCGCCTGGCGCATCTCGCAGGCGCGCGTGCTGACCCGGAGGGCCTCCGCGATCGAATCGCTGGGGGCGGCAACCGTGCTCTGCACGGACAAGACCGGCACACTGACGGAAAATCGCATGACAGTGGCGCGTCTGATGCTGCCCGATGGCGCGCAGTACACGCCGGAGGTCGCCGCACGCGCGGAGCCCGCGTTCTATCGGTTGATCGAAACCAGCGTCCTCGCCTGCGTTCCGGAGCCGTTCGATCCCATGGAGAAGGCGCTGCATGCGCTTGCGCCGGGGACCGGCACCGGCTTGCGGCTCGTGCGGAGCTACGGCCTGCGTCCCGACCTGCTCGCCATGTCGAACGTGTGGCATGGACACGGTGACGAATGCATCGTCGCAGCCAAGGGCGCGCCCGAGACGATCGGCATGCTCTGCGGGATGAACGCGGAACAGCTGGCTGAATTAGGAGCGCGCGTAGACGCGCTCGCCCAAGAAGGGCTTCGCGTGCTCGGCGTGGCGCGGGCGACTTGTGCGGCGACCAACCTTCCGGAGACGCAGCGCGACTTTTCTTTCGGCTTCTGCGGCCTGACCGGCTTCGTGGATCCGCTGCGGCCCGAAGTGAAGGGCGCCGTCGCCGAATGCCGGTCCGCCGGCATCCGTGTGGTCATGATCACCGGCGACTATCCCGCAACCGCATCCGCGATCGCGACGCGCGCCGGCCTCGATCCCGAACGTATCGTGACGGGTGCGGACGCCGAAGGCATGGCCGATGCCGAGCTTGTCCAGGCGGCGCAGGGACAGGCCGGGTTCGCGCGCATTGCGCCGGCCCAGAAGCTGCGCATCGTCAGTGCGCTCAAGGGCGCCGGCGAGATCGTTGCCATGACGGGCGACGGCGTCAACGACGCGCCGTCGTTGAAGGCGGCCCATATCGGCATCGCCATGGGCGGCCGCGGCACCGACGTGGCGCGCGAGGCGTCGTCGATCGTTCTGCTCGACGACGATTTCGGCTCGATCGTGAAGGCGATCCGTCTAGGACGCCGGATCTATGACAATCTTCGCAAGGCGATGAGCTTCATCCTCGCCGTCCACGTTCCGATCGCCGGGCTTGCGCTGCTGCCGCTCGTGACCGGGATGCCGCTTCTGTTCGGGCCGGTCCACATCGCGTTCCTCGAAATGATCATCGATCCCGTCTGCTCGCTGGTGTTCGAGGCGGAGACCGAAGAGCGTGACGTGATGCAGCGGCCGCCGCGTTCGCCGGACGAGCCGCTGCTGCCCAAATCCCTGCTGGTCTGGTCGGCGCTCCAGGGTGCGCTCGCGCTGGCTTTGACGGGGGGCGTGATGGTGATGGCGAACGCCTACGGCATGCCCGCGAACGAGGTGCGCGCCCTGACGTTCTTCTCGCTGGTGCTGGTGATCGTGAGCCTGATCTTCGTCAACCGCTCATTCTCGACATCGCTGGTCGAAGCCTTCACCCGGCCGAACCGAACCCTGGTCATCATCGTGCTGTTTGTGACGAGCGTGCTCTCTTTGAGCCTTGCATGGCCCGCCGCCGCCGACCTGTTCCGGTTCGGCCCGCTCCATGCCGACGATCTCGCCGTCACGGTGGCGGCCGCGCTGGTCTGCCTGGTGGTGTTGGAACTGTCGAAATATCCGCTACGCCGTCGCCGGTCTGCAGTAGGAAAGGTCTGACAGACCTTTACTTGCAATTCTTGCAGATCGTCAGCTTTCGCTTCAACGCATCGTCTTCCTGATCCACCGACGAGGGATCGGCGGCATCTGCGCTGGATTTGGAGCTCCTCGCTGCGCGTGACCTCGCAGGTGCCGCCTGACTTGCGGTCTCATTATCGCCGTTTACGCTTGCACTGAAGCCATCGTAGTCGGCGGCCGGATTCGGCGCCGGTAATGCATTGGGCGGAGCAATCGAGACCGGCGGTTTGGCCGATGTCTGCGCTCTCGCGCAGTCCTGCGACCAGGCACCGGCCAGCATGAGGCCGAGAGCCAGGAGTGTCGCGCGTCTCATTGGCATCCTTCAAGCAGCCCGGATTCGGTTGATAGTATGGCTCGTCGAGCAACGATCGTGCTCAAGACTATCAGGACTCGCCTAGCCGTCAAAGCGGGCGCAGCGAAGCGATCCAGGATCTTTCCCGGGGAGGGGTCCTGGATTGCTTCGCTGCGCCCGCAATGACGAGATCGGAGAGTGTCTGCGCGCGGCTGGCGCCGGCGCGCATGGGGCGTCGCCTCAGGCCTGTCGTCGCTACTTCAGCGACGAACTGATCGAGTTGAATTTGTTGTTGAGAAGCTGGCTGCCCGTGTTGTTGACGACGGTGACGATGGCCAGTGCAATGCCGGCGGCGATCAGGCCGTATTCGATGGCGGTGGCGCCAGTCTCATCGGCAAGGAAAGACCTAAGCAAACGCATTGCCAACTCCTCTTCATCCAATCCAATGTCTGGTCGCGTCGTTTTCGAATGCGAAAATCGATCGAATAGATTTTCTGCGCGCCAAAACAATCAGACCCGGGCGAGCGCGCCCCAGTTTCATACGGTAACATTCATTAACTTAAGGTTCCCTCATCCGGTCCAAATGGATGCAAACTGCACGTTGCCTGCGTACATCCGCAACGTTCGCTAGGACATGATCGTCGGGCGGGGGAGGCGGCGTTTGAGCACGGCCGTGAGGCGGCCGACGAAATCCTTCATCGTGCCCGGCTGCCAGCGCGCTGCCGTGCCCGCGGCCCGCTCGCGCTCGGTCGCGTCGCTCACGATGCCGATGTAGTTCTTTCTGACGTCCTGCTGCTGCACGGCACGCAAACCTTGGCTCGATCGGAGGGCTGGGACCATGCTGTGCGCAAGGCCAACCAGTGCTCAACTTCGTGTCCCCTGGGAATACTCTGGTTCATGCGCAGCGCTGGGCCGTCGCGGAATCCACGGTCGCGCTTAACGGATTGTTGAACCTGTTAGTCAACGGCTCGGCAAGCATGTCGATCGAGCGTGCCGATCGTCGCTCTCATTCGCGCCGGCCGTCCGCATTCAGGGCCCGCAACATGGCGATGCGAGCGAACATCACCCAGCCGCCCCCGGTCTCGGCTGCATTGATCAGGGTCTCGATCGCGGTCTGCCAGTGTGCTTCGTGCTGGGCGTCCTCGGGCAGCTGCATGACGTAGTCAGCCGCGTCCTGCAACGTGACCAGCTTGCGCCTGTCGCTCACGCGAACCGGATCGTCGAACGCCGTCGACCAGGGCATGTCAGTCTGGCCGACCGGCGAGAGGGGACATCACGGGAAGATCGCTTGGTGTGAAGCGCCTAGCTGGCCTTCTTGGCCCGCGCCGGCGCGCGCACCGGCTTCTCGGCCTTCTTCGCAGCGTCTTTAGGTGCGGTCTTTGCCGCGGCGTCCTTGCCACCCTTGCCCGATATCGGCAGCAGCATCTCGCGCTGGCCCTCGACGCGCTTCTTCGGCTTCTTGCCCTTGACGGTCTCCTTGACAGTTTCCTTGGCGACCTTCGCCGCGGGCGCAGCGTCCTTCTCGGTCGCGAGGCTCTTCTTCAGCGCGTCCATCAGGTTGATGACGTTGCCACCGGTCTTCGGCGCGGCCTTGGCCGCGATCGGCATGCCGCTGCGCTTCTTGTTGATGAGGTCGATCAGCGCGGTCTCGTAATGATCCTCGAAGAGTTCGGGTTCGAACGCGCCGGACTTCTTCTCGACGATGTGCCTGGCGAGATCGAGCATGTCCCTGGTCAGCTTTACGTCCTGGATGTCGTCGAAATACTCCGTCTCGCTGCGGACCTCATAGGGATATCGCAGCAGCGTACCCATCAGCCCGCTCTCGAGCGGCTCCAGCGCGATGATGTGCTCGCGGTTGGTCAGCACCACGCGGCCGATCGCGACCTTGTCCATGCTGCGGATGGTCTCGCGGATCACCGCATAGGCGTCATGGCCGACCTTGCCGTCGGGCACGAGGTAATAGGGACGGATCAAATAGCGGTTGTCGATGTCGGCCTTCGGCACGAACTCGTCGATCTCGATCGTGTGCGTGGAGTCGAGCGCGATGTCGTCCAGCTCGTCCTTGGTGACCTCGATATAAGTGTCGGTGTCGACCTTGTAGCCCTTGACGATGTCCTCGGACGTCACCTCGTCACCGGTCTCGGCGTCGACCTTGAGGTACTTGATCCGGTGGCCGGTCTTGCGGTTGATCTGGTTGAAGGAGACCTTCTCGGTATCCGAAGTGGCCGGATAGAGCGCGACCGGACAGGTCACGAGCGACAGACGCAGAAAACCCTTCCAATTGGCGCGGGGGGCCATGGGCTACTCCAAACGCAACGGGGACAGATGACAAAGATACCATCGGGGAACAACGAATCATAGCAAGGGGCGTTGCCGATCTGGCAACTGCGTTAACCGGCCGCTGGGCCCGCGCGGCTGCGGCCTGATCGGAGCGCAAAAGTCGGAACATCGCATTCAATCACGCGTTGGCTCGGGACACGGCTGCGAGGAGGTCGCGGCTAACGAAGCGACATCCAGAGATTGAGGGCATCATGGCAACCACGCGAGAGCAGCATCGTATCGTCGAAACTCCGACCGAGGCTCGTCAGGGTGAGCCCGGACCTTCGGTAGCGGCGCTGCTCGCCATCTCGACCGGACTTGCGATCCTGATCCTCGCCGTCGTCTGGTTCGTCTTCTTCCGGACCTGACGGGCAGACCAACACGCCTCGGACCCTTCCTATTCGCCGCGTGACGCGGCACATTGCGCCCGCCAAGACGCCGGTTCGCCGGTCGGACTGGTGGGCGCAGTCGTATCGGCCGGCGGGAATTCTAAATGACCAAAAAGTAACGTTGGCGGGTTCCCCGCGTTCATATTCAGTTCACGCCGGAATTGCTCATCTCTGGCGCAAGATGCAGCCAATCCTTGGAGACACGCGTGCGCCTGCTCGTTGTTGAGGACGACCCCGATCTCAATCGCCAGCTCACCAAGGCGCTGACCGACGCCGGCTATGTCGTCGACCGCGCCTTCGACGGAGAGGAGGGGCATTATCTCGGCGACAACGAGCCTTATGACGCCGTGGTGCTCGACATCGGCCTGCCGAAGAAGGACGGCATCTCGGTGCTGGAGGCATGGCGCCGCAACGGGCGCACCATGCCGGTCCTGATCCTCACCGCGCGCGACCGCTGGAGCGACAAGGTGCAGGGCTTCGATGCCGGCGCCGACGATTATGTCGCAAAGCCGTTCCATCTGGAGGAGGTGCTGGCCCGGATCCGCGCGCTGCTGCGCCGCTCGACCGGCCACGCCCAGAGCGAGCTCAGCTGCGGCCCCGTCACCCTCGACACCAGGACCGGCCGGGTCAGCGTATCCGGCAATCCCGTGAAGATGACCTCGCATGAATATCGGCTTCTGGCCTATCTGATGCACCATTCAGGGCGCGTGGTTTCCCGCACCGAGCTGGTCGAGCATCTCTATGACCAGGACTTCGACCGCGACTCCAACACCATCGAGGTCTTCGTCGGCCGCATCCGCAAGAAGCTCGACGTCGACATCATCCAGACCGTCCGCGGCCTCGGCTATCTCCTGACCCCGCCGCCGGCTCCGAGCGCTTGAGCCCCTCGCGGACTTGACGGGAGGCCGAACAGGGGCCTTGGTCCGGTCATGACATCCGACGACCTGACATCGCGCCTTCCGGGTTCATGACCGATGGCCGCTAGCTCGCTTGCGAACCGCCTGTTCCTGTCGGCGACCGCCTGGCTCGTGGTGATCCTGGCCATCACCGGCGTCGTGCTGTCGTCGGTCTACAAGGACGCCACCGAGCGCGCCTTCGACCGCCGGCTCAATCTCTACCTGCGCACGCTGATCGCGGAGGTCGCGACCCCCGACGAGCCGCCGGACCGCCAGTTCCAGTCGCTCGGCGAGCCGCTGTTCGAGCTGCCGCTGTCCGGCTGGTACTGGCAGATCACCCGAACCGACACCGAGAAGCCGGAGGTGCGCTCCTCGCGCTCGCTGTGGGACAAGAAGCTGCCGAAGCTCGAGGAGCAGGGCGCCGAGCTCACCGCCGCGGGCATCCGCCTCGCTTATGTCGACGGTCCGGAGGGGCAAAACCTGCGCATGGTGGAGCGACCGGTCGATCTCGGCGCCGACGGCAAGTTTCTCGTCAGCGTCGCCGGCGACGACACCGAGATTTTCGATGAGACGCGGAGTTTCGACTACTATCTCGGCGGCACGTTCACGGCGCTCGGCATCGTGCTGCTGCTGACCACGGTGTTTCAGGTTCGCTTTGGCCTCGCGCCGCTCAAGCGAATCTCGGAATCCATCGCCGACATCCGCTCCGGGCGGGCGGAGCGGCTCGAGGGTGAATTCCCGGTCGAGATCGCGCCTTTGGCGCGCGAGACCAATGCGCTGATCGACGCCAATCGCGAGATCGTCGAGCGCGCGCGCACCCATGTCGGCAATCTCGCCCACGCCATCAAGACGCCGCTCTCGGTCATCGTCAATGAAGCAGGCAGCCACCCGGCCGATCCATTCGCGTCCAAGGTGATGGAGCAGGCCGACGTGATGCGCGACCAGGTCGCCCATCATCTGGAGCGCGCGCGGATTGCAGCGCGGATCTCGGTGGTCGCGACCGTGACGGAGGTGGCGCCCGCCATCGAGGCGTTGCGGCGGACCATGGAGAAGATCCACCGCGACCGCGGCATCGTGGTCGAGGCCAAGGCCGATCCGTCGGCCAAGTTCCGAGGCGAGCGGCAGGATCTAGAGGAGATGGTCGGCAATCTCGTCGATAACGCGTGCAAATGGGCGGCCTCGCGCGTCCTCATCGAGGTTTTGGTCGAGACGCCGCACCAGACCGGCGCGGGCCCGCGTCTGCGGATCATCGTCGACGACGATGGCCGCGGCCTGTCGGAGGCTGAGCGTGCCCAGGTCGCCCGGCGCGGCCAGCGGCTGGACGAATCCAAGCCCGGCTCCGGATTGGGGCTGTCGATCGTGACCGACCTCGCCGCCCTTTATGGCGGCAGCCTCTCGCTCGGCGGCGCGCCGACCGGCGGTCTGCGGGCGGAGCTGGTCCTTCCCGGACTGTAATCCATTGTTTCCACGAGATTTTTCGTCTCCCCAGCGGAAACCGCGAGCATTCGGGGGCTCTTCCTAAACGGCTTCTTAAGTTGGGATCTCCTATGATCGCGCCCGGACGCATCCCAGGTCCGCCATTTTACCATGCATTACCCGGGCGCATGAGCCAGACATCGATCGAGCGGCTGAGGGAATATCTCGCGCAGCTCCCGCCGCAGGCGCAGGCGCTGCTGATGCGGGAGTTCGAGCGCGCGCTGGAGCGTGGGCAGGACACGGCAGTGGCAACCCTCGTGCTCGAGCAACTGCGCAAGATCGTCCGCAAGAGCGAAGCCGACGACGCCTCGCCACCTCGCACGGACGATCTGTCGCGGCTGCTGTTTCAGGTGCTGGAACCGTTCCTGGTGGAGGCGGGTGCCCCTGTCAGGGTCGGGCAGATCCGCCGCTCCTCGCTGCATCCGATCTGGCAATGGCTCGGCCGCGACGGCGCGCCGGACAAGGTGAATGAGTTCGAGGCGGCGCTGGCCCGCATGCCGGCGGACAATGCAGGGCAGGTCGAGGCCCTGGCCTCGAAGCTCCAGGGGGTGGCTGCGGACGCCATCTTCGAACTGACGGGGCCCGGCGGCGGAGACAAGTCGCGCGCGCTCGCCCGTGTCGGCCCGCCCAACGTGATCGAGGACCTCTATTCGATCGGTGCGGTGCTCCAGGTCCGCGAGGCCATCGCGGCCCTGAACGAGAAGCTGCCGCGCTTCCTGCGCGCCTTCGGCGATTCCCAGATCGCCTCGGTGACCTCGGCGCTCAACATCCCCGTGCTCCAGACGCCGCAGATGCTGCCCTTTGCACTGTCGATGGTCGTGCAGCGGATGAGCGCGCCGTGGCAGATCATCCGCCTCGCCATCAAGATTGCCGCATCCGACGACGAGATCCGCGTCGCGGCAACGCCCTACGGTGTCGCCGTCACCATCGCCCTTCACGATTTGTCCCGCGTTGCCGCGATCCTGCGCATGGATATCAAGCGCGGCCATTTCGACAATGTCGCCGACAATCTCAAGACACTGCATGACGGTGTGCGGGGCCTGCGCACCGAGCTGGACCTGCGCAACGATTCTGCCTGGGGCAAGCAATTGACTTCGATCCGGGCCGACATCTCCAATGCGCTGCAATCCGAGATCGACAGCGTTCCCGGCCGTGTCCGCCGCATCCTGCGCCAGCGCCCCGAGAAGGACATTCCGCCGGGGGCGCGGATCGACAGCACCGAGGTCGAGGAAGCCGTGGCGCTGATCGATTTCGTCGCGACTTGCCGCAACTATGCGAGCGAGCTCGCGATCAACGAGGTGACGCTGCGCACCTATTCCGATCTTCAGCAATATGTCGAACGCTCGACCGAGCAGCTGGTGCAGGCGCTGCGTGCCGCCGATCACAAGGTCCGCACCTATCGGCAGCAGCAGGTGCAGGCCGCGATCCGATTCTGTCAGGTGCTGTTCGGCGACGACTACGCTTCGCTGATGAGTCGTGCGGCAGAAAACGCGCTCACGGGCGAGCGCAAATCGTCGCGTGCAAGCGGATAGAAACGCATCGTTTCGTGATCACAATTTTAAGTTGACCGTGGGGTCGGCGAGCCCTACGTTCCCGTGCAAGTCCGGGGAACTTCTATTTGTGGGCGCATGAAACCCGTTATCAGCTCCATCGAAATCGAGAACCGCGTCATTACTGCCAAATATCAACGACTAATGGTTGGCGCAAAGGTGGTGCTGGTCGAGAAGGCAAGCGGTCGGCAGTTGCCGGAGACGGTCACCAGGGTTGCCTCGCCGGTTCCCGTCGGCGCGCTGCGCATCAGATTGCCGGAGGCGATCCGGGCAGGGACGTACTTCCTCAAGGCCTTCAACGGGCACGGCGAGGACGCCGCGCAAAGCACGGACTTCGAGATCGGCTAAGCCGTTGGAGTTTCACCGTTTCGGGACCGCCTGCGGTCGCGCCGAATTGACAATTGTCAATTGCCGCCTCGTCTAGCCGTGGTGTAAAGCCACCTATGGGCGCGGATCGTGCGCCGCCGGAAGCTTGCCAGATGACGCTATGGTTCGTGTTCGCGCTGATGACGGTCGCGGCGATTTTCGCCGTGCTCCTTCCGCTCGGCCGCAGCGGACGCGCGCAAAACCAAGGCAGCGAAGTCGCGGTCTATAAGGACCAGCTGGCCGAGATCGAGCGTGATCTCGGTGCGGGCCTGATCGCCGCCCCTGAAGCCGAGGCCGCGCGCGTCGAGATCAGCCGCAGGCTGCTTGCCGCGGCCGGCAGCGAGGCGGCGTTGGAGCCGAAGTCGAGCCTGAAATGGCGCCGAGCGGCAGCCGTGCTGGCGCTGATCGGCCTGCCGCTGGTTGCGATCGGCGTCTACATGCCGCTTGGCTCGCCCAGGCTTCAGGACTTTCCGCTGGCGCAGCGCGAGCGCGGGCCGGGGTCCAACACGCTCGAGAATATGGTCACGCAGGTCGAGCAGCATCTCGAGAAGAATCCGACCGACGGCCGTGGCTGGAACGTGCTCGGGCCGGTGCTGCAGCGGCTGGGCCGCTTCGACGATGCGGTGCGCGCCTATCGCAACTCGCTGACCTATAATGGTGAGACGTCGGAGCGCCGGGCCGATCTCGGCGAAGCGCTTGCGGCCGCTGCCGGCGGCGTCGTGACTGCTGAAGCCAAGACCGAGTTCGAGCGCGCGCGCGCGCTGGACGCCGACGATCCCAAGGCGAACTACTTCCTGGGGCTCGCCGCCGAGCAGGATGGACGCAAGGAGGATGCGGCCAATATCTGGCGCGCGCTGCTTGCGAAGGCGCCGGCGGATGCGCCATGGCGTGCCCTGGTGCAATCGTCGCTGGCGCGGGTCGGCGGAAGTACGATGCCGGCGCTGTCGGACGAGACGATCGCTGCGTCCAAGGATATGGCCGAGGGCGATCGCAACGCGATGGTGCGCGGCATGGTCGACCGCCTCGCCACGCGGCTGAAGCAGAACGGCGACGATGTCGACGGCTGGCTGCGCCTCGTGCGCGCCTACCTCGTGATGGGCGAGCGCGACAAGGCCGTCGGGGCATCGGCTGATGCCCGGCAGGCAGTCGCCGGCAATGCCGAGCGTCTGCGCCAGCTCAACGACGGCCTCAAAACTCTCGGGCTCGACGGATGACGATGTCGGGACGAGGCGAGCGGAGAACGGATACGCCATGACGCGCAAGCAGCGACGTATGACCATCATCGGCGGCTCGCTCGCCGTGCTCGCGCTCGCGGCCGCGCTGGTGCTCAACGCATTGCGCGACTCCATCGTGTTCTTCTCGACGCCGACGATGGTCGCCGAGAAGCACGTCGAGCCCGGCAAGCGGTTTCGCCTTGGCGGCCTGGTGCAGCCCGGCTCGCTCCAGCGCGGCGACAATCTCATGGTGACCTTCGAGGTCGCCGACGGCAGCGCCAAGCTTCCGGTCGCCTACAAGGGCATCCTGCCCGACCTGTTCCGCGAAGGGCAGGGTGTCGTCGCCGAGGGCGCACTGGACTCCAACGGCGTGTTCAAGGCCGACACCGTGCTCGCCAAGCACGACGAGACCTACATGCCCAAGGACGTCGCCGATGCCCTGAAGAAGCAGGGGCACTGGAAGGATGATTACGATCCCAAAGCCTCCGGCGGCAGCAAACCTCAAGCCGCGACGGCGCAGGGCAATCCGCAGGGAGCGGTGCGGTGATTGCGGAAACAGGACACTACGCATTGGTGCTGGCGCTCGGTCTCGCACTGATCCAGTCGATCGTGCCACTGGTCGGCGCGCGCCTGCGCGATCCTGCGCTGATGAACGTGGCGCGCTCCACCGCGCTGGCGCAGCTCTTGTTCGTCGGCGCCTCGTTCACCGCGCTGGTGATGCTGCACGTGAACTCTGATTTCTCCGTCGCCAACGTCTACGAGAATTCCCACTCGATGAAGCCGCTGCTCTACAAGATCACCGGCGTCTGGGGAAACCATGAAGGCTCGATGCTGCTGTGGGTGTTGATCCTTGCTCTGTTCGGCGGCCTCGTTGCGGCATACGGCAACAATCTGCCGCTGTCGCTGCGTGCGCATGTGCTCGCCGTGCAGGCATGGGTCGCCAGCGCCTTCTATCTGTTCATCCTGGCGACGTCGAACCCGTTCCTGCGCATCGCCAATCCGCCGATCGAGGGACGCGACCTCAATCCGGTGCTTCAGGACATCGGCCTCGCCGTGCATCCGCCGATGCTCTATCTCGGCTATGTCGGCTTCTCGATCTCGTTCTCCTTCGCCATCGCGGCGCTGATGGAGGGCCGGATCGATGCGGCCTGGGCGCGCTGGGTGCGGCCGTGGACGCTGGTTGCCTGGATCTTCCTGACGCTCGGCATCGCCATGGGCTCATACTGGGCCTATTACGAACTCGGCTGGGGCGGCTGGTGGTTTTGGGATCCGGTCGAGAACGCTTCGTTGATGCCCTGGCTCGCCGGCACCGCGCTGCTGCATTCGGCGCTGGTGATGGAGAAGCGCAACGCGCTGAAGGTCTGGACCATCCTGCTGTCGATCCTGACCTTCTCGCTGTCGCTGCTCGGCACGTTCCTGGTGCGCTCGGGCGTCATCACCTCGGTGCACGCCTTCGCCACTGATCCGACTCGCGGCGTGTTCATCCTGCTGATCCTCTGCCTGTTCATCGGCGGCAGCCTGGCGCTGTTCGCGGGACGCGCGACGTCGTTGAAGCAGGGCGGCCTGTTTGCGCCGATCTCGCGCGAGGGCGCGCTGGTGCTGAATAATCTCCTGCTCACGGTTGCCTGTGCCGTCGTGCTGTTCGGCACGCTCTATCCGCTGGCGATGGAGATGCTCGCCGACTTCAAGATGTCGGTCGGTGCGCCCTTCTACAATCTCACCTTTGGCCCGCTGTTCGCGCTGTTGCTGCTCGCCGTGCCGTTCGGGCCGCTGCTGGCGTGGAAGCGCGGCGATCTGCTCGGCGTCACCCAGCGTCTGCTCGCAGCCGGCGTTGCCGGGCTCGTCGTCGTCGCCATCGTTTGGGCCTGGGTGCGGGGCGGCAGCGCGCTGGCGCCGCTCGCGATCGGGCTCGGGGTCTTCGTCATTGCCGGCGCCGTCACCGACCTCGCCGAGCGGACTGGCCTGGTCCGCCTGCCGTTCGCAACTGTGCTGCACCGTGCGCGCGGCCTGCCGCGCTCGGCCTGGGGCTCCGCCTTTGCACATGCCGGTCTCGGCGTGGCGCTGATCGGGATCGTTTGCGAGACCACCTGGAACAGCGAACATATCGCGACGATGAAGCCGAACGACGTCGCTCAAATCGCAGGCTACGACGTGAAGCTCGACGGCTTGCTTCAGCGCCAGGGTCCGAACTACCGCGAGATGATCGCCGAGTTCAACGTCAGCCGCGACGGTGAGCCTGTCACCGTCATGACGCCGTCCAAGCGCAGCTTCACCACGCGCGGCTCCTCCACCACCGAGGCGGCACTGATGACGCGTGGCGCGAGCCAGCTCTATATCTCGCTCGGCGATGCCACCGCCGAAGGCGCCATTGCCGTGCGCATCTATTACAAGCCGATGGTGCTCTTGATCTGGTGGGGGCCGGTGCTGATGGCGTTCGGCGGCGTGCTGTCGTTGTCCGACCGGCGCCTGCGCGTCGGCGCGCCGAAGCCGGCGCGCGCCAAGCAGCGCCTCCAGCCGGCGGAGTGATCCGATGCGCTGGATGCTGGCTGCGTTCGTGGCGCTGCTGCTGTTGGCCTCGCCTGCCGCGCTCGCTGTGCAGCCCGACGAGATCATGTCGGATCCGGTGAAGGAAGGGCGCGCGCGCGAATTGTCGCGAGAGCTGCGTTGCATGGTCTGCCAGAACCAGTCGATCGACGATTCCGACGCGCCGCTGGCGCGCGATCTCAGGCTCCTGGTGCGCGAGCGCATCGCGGCGGGCGACAGCAATTCGCAGGTGCTCGACTTCCTGGTCGCGCGTTATGGCGAGTTCGTGCTGCTCAAGCCGCGCTTCGAGCGGCAGAACCTGCTTTTGTGGCTGCTCGGACCGGTGCTGCTGATCGGCGGCGGCCTTGCGTTATGGCTGCAAATCCGGCGTCGTGCGCGAAGCGGTGCAGACGTACCGGCTCCACCGCTCTCGCCGGAAGAGAAAGCGCGACTCGCTTCCTTGATATCGGACGACGCGAAGTCGTCCTAGCTACGCAATGATACGTAGGCCGCCGGGAAGCGCGAAGTCGACGAGTTCATCGTCAGCGTCTGGGCGAGCTGACGTCGCCAAAAACCTGATCTGGCGTGCGTCACCGGAACTCGACTAAGTTCCTGGAGCGCAACGTTTTTTTGACTGCGCTAAACTGCCGCATCCACTTGCGCTTCATTACGAAAGTTTAACCCCGCCGCCAGCGCACGGTAAGGCGGGAGCCCCCATGTTCAGGTCCGTAAGGTGCCGCCATCCGGCGCCAAAAGAATTTCAAGGCCCTGGAGATCTCTACATGACCGACCGTCCCGACCTCTCGAACCTTCCGTCCTACCGGCAGCCGCGCCGGTCGGTGTTCTCCGCACGCAAGATCGCGCTGATGGCCTCGGTCGTCGCCGGTCTCGGCGCGGCCGTCTATGGCTTCAGCCCCTCGACCTCGCCGGCAGACCTGTTCGCGAGTCCGGCGCATGCGCAGGTCAACAACGAGGTCCGCAAGGTCGAGCGTCCGGTCGGTTTCGCTGATGTCGTCGAGCGCGTGAAGCCGTCGGTGATCTCGGTGAAGGTCAACATGAAGGAGAAGGCCGCGAGCAACGATGACGGCGATGACCAGTCCTCGCCGTTCCAGCCGGGCTCGCCGATGGAGCGCTTCTTCCGCCGCTTCGGCGGGCCGGATGGTATTCCCGGGCTGAAGGGCGGTCGTGGCCGCGTCGTGCAGGGCCAGGGCTCCGGCTTCTTCATCTCGGCCGACGGCTATGCCGTGACCAACAACCACGTGGTCGACGGCGCCGACAAGGTCGAGGTCACCACCGACGACGGCAAGACCTATACCGCCAAGGTGATCGGCACCGATCAACGCACCGACCTCGCTTTGATCAAGGTCGAGGGCAGCTCGAACTTCCCGTTCGCCAAGCTTGCCGACAGCAAGCCGCGGATCGGCGACTGGGTGCTCGCGGTCGGCAATCCCTTCGGCCTCGGCGGCACCGTGACCGCAGGCATCGTCTCGGCCAGCGGCCGCGACATCGGCAACGGCCCCTATGACGATTTCATCCAGATCGACGCGCCCGTGAACAAGGGCAATTCCGGCGGTCCGGCCTTCGACACCAACGGCGAGGTGATGGGCGTCAACACGGCGATCTACTCGCCCTCGGGCGGCAGCGTCGGCATCGCGTTCTCGATCCCGGCCAACACCGTCAAGAGCGTGATCGCCCAGCTCAAGGACAAGGGCTCGGTCAGTCGCGGCTGGATCGGCGTGCAGATTCAGCCGGTGACGTCGGATATCGCCGACAGCCTCGGCATGAAGAAGGCCGAAGGCGCGCTGGTGGCGGAGCCGCAGGCGAACGGTCCGGCGGCCAAGGCCGGTATCGAGTCCGGCGACGTCATCACCGCGGTCAACGGCGAAGCCGTCAAGGACGCCCGCGAGCTTGCGCGCACCATCGGCGGCATGGCGCCCGGCGCCACCGTGAAGCTCAACGTGCTGCACAAGGGCCAGGACAAGGTGGTGAACCTTACGCTCGGCCAGCTGCCGAACACGGTCGAGGCCAAGGCCGACACCGACACTGACAGCGGCAAGGGTGCGAGCCGTGGCACCGATGTGCCGAAGCTCGGCATGACCGTTGCGCCCGCCAATTCCGTCGCCGGTGCTGGCAAGGAAGGCGTCGTGGTCACCCAGGTCGATCCGAAGAGCGCCGCGGCCGAACGCGGCTTCAAGGAAGGCGACGTGATTCTCGAAGTCGGCGGCAAGAGCGTTGCCACCGCCGGCGAAGTCCGCGACGCCATCAACACGGCGCGGACTGACAACAAGAACAGCATCCTGATGCGCGTGAAGAGCGGCGGCCAGTCGCGCTTCGTCGCCGTGCCCATCGCCAAGGGCTGAGGCGTCAGGAGGCTTACGAGATGAAGGGTGTCGCCGGCATCAGTCGCCCCCGCCGGTGGCGCCCTTCGGGGGAGCAGCGCAACGCTCGCTTCCCCTGTCTACCTTCCGGTGGAATTACGCCCCCCTCCGTCGGAAGGCCTAGGGCGGTGAGGTCCCCCCAGCCTCACCGCCCGCCTTTTCCCCGCTCCGAGATGGTCCCGCTCGGCTTGCATGCGATTGCCGTCCGCGCCATGTTTAGAGAAGGTTCACGCCCTTGACTGCCGCCGAACGCACGATGCGCCTCCTCATTATCGAAGACGACCGCGAATCCGCCGACTATCTCGTGAAGGCGTTTCGTGAGGTCGGGCACATTGCCGACCACGCCGCCGACGGCGAGGAAGGCCTCGCCATGGCCGAGAGCGGCGAATACGACGTGCTGGTGGTCGACCGCATGCTGCCCAAGCGCGACGGCCTGTCGTTGATCGGCGCGCTGCGTGACAAGGACAACAGCACGCCGGTGCTGATTCTCTCCGCGCTCGGTCAGGTCGACGACCGCATCAAGGGCCTGCGCGCCGGCGGTGACGATTACCTGCCGAAACCCTATTCCTTCGCCGAGCTGCTCGCCCGCGTCGAGGTGCTGTCGCGCCGCCGCGGCGGACCCGCCGAGGACACGCTCTACCGCGTCGGCGATCTCGAGCTCGACCGTCTCTCCCACCGCGTGGCCCGCGGCAAGGACGAGCTGACGCTGCAGCCGCGCGAATTCCGCCTGCTCGAATACCTCATGAAGCATGCCGGCCAAGTGGTGACGCGCACCATGCTGCTCGAGAACGTCTGGGATTATCATTTCGATCCGCAGACCAACGTGATCGACGTGCACATTTCGCGGCTACGCTCCAAGATCGACAAGGGTTTCGAGCGCCCGCTGCTGCACACGATCCGCGGCGCGGGGTACATGATCCGTGACGGCATTCGGTAAACTCGTCCGCACCACGGCGTTCCGGCTGACGCTGGTCTATCTGCTGCTGTTCGCGATGTTCGCGGCCTCGCTGTTGGCCTATTTCGCCTGGAACACGCGGCGCCTGATCACCGAGGAAATCACGCAGACGGTCAATGCCGAGACCTCGGAGATCAGCGAGATCTACGGCCGCAGGGGCTTGCGCGGCCTCGTGCTCGCGATCGAATACCGGGCGCTGCGGCCGGGCGCCAACCTCTACCTCGTGACCACGCCGACCGGACAGGCGATCGCCGGCAATGTCGGCTCGCTCGCGCCCGGCGTGATGGCGACGCGCGGCTGGTCCGAGACGGCCTATCGGCGCATCGAGGATGCCGACGAGCGCGATCATCGCGCGCTGGTGCGCGTCACCGAGCTGGAGAACGGCTTCCGTCTTCTGATCGGCCGCGATCTCGACGAGCGGCGGCGGCTGTTCGGCATCGTGGCAAAGGCCGCGCAATGGTCGGTCCTGATCGTCGTGGTGCTCGGCCTCGGCGGCGGCATCTTCGTCGCACGCCGTGTCTTGAGGCGCATCGACGCGATGACCGGCACCACGCAGCGGATCATGTCCGGTGATCTCAGCGAGCGCCTGCCCGTGGGGCGCAGCGGCGACGAGCTCGACCGTCTCGCCGAGAATCTCAACGCCATGCTGGAGCGAATCGAGGCGCTGATGGCGGGGCTGAAGGAAGTCTCCGACAACATCGCGCACGACCTCAAGACACCGTTGACGCGCCTGCGCAACCGCGCCGAGGAGGCGCTCGCCAAATCCGGCTGCGAGGCTGACTACCGTGCCGCGCTGGAGCGAACCATCGAGGAATCCGACGGGCTGATCCGCACCTTCAACGCGCTCCTGATGATCGCGCGCGCCGAGTCCGGACAGGCGCGCGGCAACATGGACGACTTCGACGCCGCCGAGGTCGCGAACGGCATCCACGAGCTCTACGAGCCGCTCGCCGAAGACGACGGCATGACGCTGAAGGTCAGGTGCGAGCCGACGCCGGTTCACGCCAATCGCGAGTTGATCAGCCAGGCGCTCGCCAATCTCGTCGAGAACGCGATCAAATATGGCAAGCCTGCGGCGCAGGCCGCGGGAACCGTAGTCAGCATGGACGCGAGGCAGATCACGATCGAGGCGAAGCGCGATGGCGACCGAGTGCTGCTGAGCGTTACCGATCGTGGCCCGGGCATCCCGGAAGCGGACCGCAAGCATGTGGTCGAGCGATTCGTGCGGCTGGAAGCCAGCCGCACGCTGCCGGGCTCCGGCCTCGGCCTCAGCCTCGCCTCGGCGGTTGCAACATTGCACGGCGGCGAATTGCGCCTGGGCGATGCGCATCCCGGCCTCGTCGCCACGCTCGTCCTGCCGGCGCGCGCGGGCGCCGGCGACAGGGTTGCTCCGCCAATACCGGATGTGCCACAGAAGGTGGCATGAACCACTCCGCGCCGGGAAACGCGGACAAGCATGGTGAGAGCCTCGCCGCACGCTTCGCGGAAGCTCCCTGTGTTGCCGCTTCCACAACCGACGAGACTCGTTTTTCGAATTGGCTGGCCGAACTCGAGCCGGCGCAGTCGGCCCGTCTCGAATCGCTGCTGGTTCGTCCCTTCGCGCGGGATATTCTGACCGGCATTGCGGAATTCTCGCCCTATCTGTTCGAGCTGGTGCGCGCCGATCCCATGCGCCTGATCCGGTTGCTCGAATGCGATCCGGATGCGCATCCGGCAGGCTTGATGGCGGAGGCGAGGGGCGCCGTGCTCGCGGCGCCTGACGAAGCCGAGGTGATGCGACTGCTTCGCCGCATGAAGGCGGAGGCTGCGCTCCTGACCGCGCTGTGCGACATCGGCGGCGTCTGGCCGGTGATGCGGGTGACGGCGGCACTGACGGACGTCGCGGTGTTCTCGGTCCAGGCGGCGCTCCAGTACCTGCTGCGGCAGGAAGCCGCACGCGGCAAGCTCTTACCGCCCGATCCTGAAGCGCCCGAGATCGGCTGTGGGCTGATCGTGCTCGCGATGGGCAAGATGGGCGCAGGCGAGCTGAACTATTCCAGCGACATCGATCTCATCGTGTTCTTCGACCCCGAGGCGACGACACTCGCGCCCGATATCGAACCGCAGCCGTTCTTCGTGCGCGTGACGCAAGGAATGGCGCGCATCCTCCAGCAGCGCACCTATGACGGTTACGTCTTCCGCGTCGATCTGCGCCTGCGGCCAGATCCGTCCTCGACACAGGTGGCGATCTCCCGCGACGCCGCGCTGAATTATTACGAGCGGGAAGGACGTACCTGGGAGCGCGCTGCCATGATCAAGGCGCGCGCCTGCGCCGGGGATCCCAAAGCGGGCGAGGCATTGCTGGCCGAGATCGCGCCGTTCGTCTGGCGCAAGCATCTCGACTTCGCCGCACTCGCCGACGTGCACGACATGAAGCGGCAGATGCAGACCTATCGCGGCCAGAGCGAGGTCGCCGTCGAAGGCCACAACGTCAAGGTCGGCCGCGGCGGCATCCGCGAGATCGAGTTCTTCGCGCAGACTCAGCAATTGATCGCCGGCGGCCGCCATCCGGAATTGCGGGTGCGGCCGACGCTCGAAGCCCTCGACGTGCTCGCCTCCAGCAACTGGATCACCTCTGCCGCGCGGGACGAACTGGCCACGGCCTACGAATTCCTGCGCCGTGTCGAGCATCGTCTTCAGATGATCGCCGACGAGCAGACCCATACGCTGCCCGAGGACAAGGAGGCGGTCGAGCGTTTCGCCTGGTTCTTCGGTTATCCGGATCGCGAGGCTTTTGCGCGCGACCTGTTGCGCCAACTCGGGATCGTGCAGGGCCACTACGAAAAGCTGTTCGAGGGCGACGATCCGACCGGCACGGCCAAATTGCCGGCGCTCGATTACGGCGCGGGTCCAGACGATCCGCGCCTGCTCCAGCACATTGCCGCGCTCGGCTTCAAGAAGCCTGCCGCGGTGGCGCAGACCGTGCGCGATTGGATCACCGGCGATTATCGCGTGTTCCGCAATGAGGCGACGCGAAGCGCCTTCGTCGAGTTCGTGCCGGCCCTGATCGACGGTCTCGCCCATGCCGAGGAACCCGATCGCGCCGTGGTTGCGTTCGATCATTTCCTCGGCGCGCTCCAGCGCGGCGGCCGGCTGATCACGCTGCTCGGCCAGAACCGCGATCTCGTCGCGCTGGTGGCGCTGGTGCTGGGTGCGGCGCCGCGGCTCGGCGAGATGCTGGCGCGCAAGCCGCAGCTGATGGACGGCCTGATCGATCCGCGCTTCTTCGGCGCGATGCCGGACAGGCAGGAATTGTCGGGACGGTTAGCTGCGACCGTGCAGGATGCCGGCTCATACGAAGAGTTCCTGGATCGCCTGCGCCTGTTCGGGCAGGAGAGTCTGTTTCTGATCGGCACCCGCATCCTGTCCGGCACCGTCTCGGCGCAACAGGCGAGCACGGCCTTTGCCGATGTCGCAGAAGGCATCGTCCACACCGTGCATGGCCTCGTCGCCGACCGCTTCGCCGCCCAGCATGGCCGCATCAAGGGGCAGGAGACCGCGATCATCGCAATGGGCCGGCTCGGCAGCCGCGAGATGACGGCCTCGTCCGATCTCGACCTGATCCTGCTCTACGATTTCGACAGCGACGATCCGGACTCCGACGGGCCGAAATCGCTGCAAGGCGCCCACTATTTCGCCCGCTTCACCCAACGCCTGATCAGCGCCTTCACGACGCGCACCAATTACGGCGTGCTCTACGAGATCGACATGCGGCTGCGCCCGTCGGGCCGTGCCGGTCCCGTGGCTTCGAGCCTCGTCTCGTTCGCGGACTACCAGGCCAACGAGGCTTGGACCTGGGAGCACATGGCGTTGACGCGCGCCCGCGTGGTGTCGGCCTCGCCCGAATTTCGCGAGCGGATCGAGCGCGTCATCCGCGACGTCCTGACCCGCCGCCGCGATCCCGCCATCACCGCCAACGACGTCGCCGACATGCGGCGTGCCATCGCCCAGGAGAAGGGCGAGGCCGATTGCTGGGACATCAAGCATGCCGCCGGCGGCATGGTCGATATCGACTTCATCGCGCAATATCTCCAGCTCGTGCACGCTCACGACAAGCCGGAGATCCTCGACGTCAGCACCATGCAGGTGCTGGAGAACGCATGCAGGCTTGGCGTGCTCCCGCAATCCGAGACCGAGATATTGCGCGCCGCCGCGCGCCTCTATCACGACCTGACGCAGATCCTGCGGCTCTGCGTCAGCGACCGCTTCAAGCCGGAAACAGCAGGCACCGATCTCCAGCGCGTGATGGCGCGTGCCGGCGATGCGCCGGATTTCTCCTCGCTGGAGGCGCGGGTGAAGGAGACGCAGAGCGAGGTGCGTCGCGTCTTCACGGCGCTGCTGGAAGGGACGTCGTCTGCTTCAGCGCGGTGAGGGCCTCGCGCACGTCAGGCGCGAGGCCGGCGCCGCCCGCGTCGAGATGGGCGAAGATCGCGCGCTTCATCCGTGGGTCCCAGAATTTCTTGATGTGCTCGGCAATTCCCGGCACGGCCTTGTCATGGCCCTGGCTCTGGAAGAATCTGCCGATCTGGTTGGCCATGTAGATCAGGCGGTCAGGCGACATCGGCAACCTCCGTGGCATGGCGGGCGACGATACGGTCACCATGCGAAAACACCTCGAACCCGTCCTGGCGGGCAATGGCGATCAACGTGATGCCGGCGGCTTCCGCCGTCCGCACCGCGAGCGCGGTCGGCGCGGAGACGGCGACCATCACGGGGGCGCCGATCGCGGCCGTCTTCTGCACCATCTCCACCGAGACGCGGCTCGTCAGCAGCACCATGCCGCCGCATGCATCGGTGCGGCTGCGCGCCAGCGCCCCGGCGAGCTTGTCGAGCGCGTTGTGGCGGCCGACATCCTCGCGCAGCGCGACGATGTTGCCGGTAGTAGACCAGAAGGCGGCGGCGTGAACGGCACGGGTCTGCAAATTGATCGATTGCAGCGGCGCGATAGCCTGCATCGCCGCCATGATCTCGTTTGGCGTGAAGGTCTGTCCCTGCGGCACGACCGCCGCGGGCCGCACCGCCTCGGCAATGGACTCGATGCCGCAGATGCCGCAACCGGTCGGGCCTGCGACGTGGCGGCGACGCTCGCTGATGCGCGCGGCATCGTCCGATGCGAGCCACATGCGCAGCTCGATGCAGTCGTCGAGCCGGACTACGTCGAGCGAGCGGATGTCGTCCACTGACTTGACGATGCCCTCGCTCACGCTGAAGCCGACGGCAAAATCTTCCAGGTTCTGCGGCGTCCCCATCATGACGGCGTAAGTGCCGCCATTGTAGGTCAGCGCCAGCGGCGTCTCCTCCGGGATCAGCCGCGCGCCTTCCGACGCGGCGCCGTCACGCCAGATCTCGCGGTCGATGGCCTGCACGGGCACGTGCATGCGGTTACTCCGCGGCTTCGGCCGGCACGATGCGGCGGGACTGCCGCGCCTGTGCGTCATAGGCCTTCTGCCAGTCCGACGGACCGTTCGAGGGCGAGACCTGCACCGCCGTCACCTTGTATTCCGGGCAGTTGGTGGCCCAGTCCGAATAGTCGGTCGTGATGACGTTGGCCTGCGTGTCCGGATGGTGGAAGGTGGTGTAGACGACGCCGGGCGCGACGCGGTCGGTGATCTCGGCGCGCAGCGTGGTCTCGCCGGCGCGGCTCTTCAGGCGGACCCAATCGCCATCGCGCACGCCGCGCTGCTCGGCATCGTGCGGATGGATCTCCAGCCGGTCCTCGGCATGCCAGACCACGTTGTCGGTGCGCCTTGTCTGCGCGCCGACATTGTACTGGCTGAGGATGCGGCCCGTGGTGAGCAGCAGGGGATAGCGCGGGCCCGTGCGTTCGTCCGTCGCGACATATTCGGTGACGACGAACTTGCCCTTGCCACGAACGAAGCCGTCGATATGCATCACCGGCGTGCCCTCGGGCGCTTTGTCGTTGCAGGGCCACTGCACCGAGCCGAGTTCGTCGAGCTTCGCATAGGAGACGCCGGCGAAGGTCGGCGTCAGCGCCGCGATCTCGTCCATGATCTCAGAGGGGTGGCTGTAGTTCATCTCGAAGCCCATGGCCCTGGCAAGGCCGATGGTGACCTCCCAGTCGGCCATGCCGTTCTTCGGCGTCATCACCTTGCGCACGCGCTGGATGCGGCGCTCGGCATTGGTGAAGGTACCGTCCTTCTCAAGGAAGCTCGAGCCGGGCAGGAAGACGTGAGCATAGTTCGCGGTCTCGTTCAGGAAGAGATCATGAACGATGACGCATTCCATCGCCGACAACGCCGCCACGACGTGGCTGGTGTTGGGATCGGACTGCAGGATGTCCTCGCCCTGCACGTAGATCCCCATGAAGGTGCCTTCGACCGCACCGTCGAACATGTTGGGGATGCGCAGGCCCGGCTCGGGGTTGAGCTTGACGTTCCACAGCGCCTCGAACTGGTCGCGCACGGCATCGCCGGAGATGTGGCGGTAGCCCGGCAGCTCGTGCGGGAACGAGCCATGTCGCAGGAGCCCTGCACGTTATTCTGGCCGCGCAGCGGATTCACACCGACGCCGGGCCGGCCGATATTGCCCGTGGCCATCGCGAGATTGGCGATCGCGATTACTGTGGTCGAGCCCTGGCTGTGCTCGGTGACGCCGAGGCCGTAATAGATTGCGCCGTTGCCGCCGGTGGCATAGATGCGGGCCGCTTCGCGCAGATCGTTCGGATTGACGCCGGTGAGGATGGCGGTGGCTTCCGGGCTGTTCTTGGGCTGAGCGACGAAGGCCGCCCATTCCTCGAACTCGCTCCAGTCGCAACGCTCGCGGACGAAGGCTTCGTTGACGAGACCTTCGGTGACGATGACATGCGCGATCGCGGTCATGACCGCGACGTTGGTGCCGGGCATCAGGGGCAGGTGTAGCGCCTTCACGTGCGGCGATTCCACCATCTCGGTGCGGCGCGGATCGATCACGATCAGCTTGGCGCCCTGGCGCAGCCGCTTCTTCAGGCGAGAGGCGAACACCGGGTGGGCCGAAGCGGGATTGGCGCCGATGACGACCACGACATCGGTGTCCTCCACCGAGTCGAAATCCTGCGTGCCGGCGGAGGTGCCGAAGGTGGTGGCGAGGCCATAGCCGGTCGGGGAGTGGCAGACGCGGGCGCAGGTGTCGACATTGTTGTTGCCGAAGCCGGCGCGGATCAGCTTCTGCACCAGATAGGTCTCCTCGTTGGTGCAGCGGGACGAGGTGATGCCGCCGATGGCGTCGCGGCCGTACTTCTTCTGGATGCCGCGCATCCTGGCGGCGGCAAACGAGAACGCTTCGTCCCAGGACACTTCCTTCCAGGGATCCTCGATCCGCTCTCGGATCATCGGCTTGAGAATGCGTTCCTTGTGGTTGGTGTAACCCCAGGCGAAACGGCCCTTGACGCAGGAATGGCCGCGATTGGCCTTGCCGTCCTTGTAGGGCACCATGCGCACCACTTCCTCGCCGCGCATTTCGGCCTTGAAGGCGCAGCCGACGCCGCAATAGGCGCAGGTGGTGACGACGGAGTGCTCGGGCTGGCCGATCTCGATCACCGACTTCTCCGTCAGCGTCGCGGTCGGGCAGGCCTGCACGCAGGCGCCGCAGGAGACGCATTCGGAGCCCAGAAAACTCTCGCTCATGCCGGGCGAAACGCGGCTGTCGAAGCCGCGGCCCGAGATCGTGAGCGCGAAGGTGCCTTGCACCTCCTCGCAGGCGCGGACGCAGCGCGAGCAGACGATGCACCTGGAGGGATCGTAGGTGAAGTACGGGTTGGACTCGTCCTTCGGCATCCAGTGGTCGTTGTCGCAGCCGTGGGATTTGGCGAAGACGTGGTTCTCGCCTTCATAGCCGTAGCGCACGTCGCGCAGGCCCACCGCGCCGGCCATGTCCTGCAATTCGCAATCGCCGTTGGCGCCGCAGGTGAGGCAGTCGAGCGGATGGTCGGAGATGTAGAGCTCCATCACACCCTTGCGCAGCTTCTTGAGCCGCTCGGTCTGGGTGTGGACGACGAGGCCGTTCATCACAGGCGTAGTGCAGGACGCCGGCGTGCCGGCGCGACCCTCGATCTCGACGAGGCAGAGACGGCAGGAGCCGAATGCGTCGACCATGTCAGTGGCGCAGAGTTTGGGAATCTGGTGGCCCGCGTCCATTGCGGCCCGCATGATCGAGGTGCCCTCGGGCACCGTGACCGTGTTGCCGTCGATGATCAGCGTCACCATCGTTTCCGATTTGGAGGCCGGCGTGCCGAAGTCGATTTCTTCGATCAGAGACATTGTCGTTCTCCTATTCCGCGGCCTGAAGCGTGGTCGGCGCCGGGAGGAAATCCTCCCGGAAGTGCTTCAATGCGCTCAGCACGGGGTAGGGCGTGAAGCCGCCGAGCGCACAGAGCGAGCCGAATTTCATGGTGTTGCAGAGGTCTTCGACGAGCGCGAGGTTTTCATGGACGCGCTCGCCGTTGATGATCTTCTCGATGGTCTCGACGCCGCGGGTCGAGCCGATCCGGCACGGCGTGCACTTGCCGCAGGATTCGACGGCGCAGAACTCCATCGCGAAGCGTGCCTGCTTGCGCATGTCGACGCTGTCGTCGAACACGACGATGCCGCCATGGCCGATCAGGCCATCGCGCGCCGCGAAGGCCTCGTAGTCGAACGGCGTGTCGAACAGGGCGCGGGGGAAATAGGCGCCGAGCGGCCCGCCGACCTGCACGGCGCGGACCGGGCGGCCGGTGAACGTGCCGCCGCCGATGTCGTCGACGAGTTCGCCCAACGTCACGCCGAACGCGGTCTCGAACAGGCCGCCGTAGCG
This sequence comes from Bradyrhizobium sp. CCGE-LA001, assembly GCF_000296215.2. Taxonomy (NCBI): domain Bacteria; kingdom Pseudomonadati; phylum Pseudomonadota; class Alphaproteobacteria; order Hyphomicrobiales; family Nitrobacteraceae; genus Bradyrhizobium; species Bradyrhizobium sp. CCGE-LA001. The sequence continues at coordinate 3,043,003 of NZ_CP013949.1, forward strand.
GATGTTGCCGGCGAGCTGGATCGGCATCGTGCCGCGGGAGCGGCCCATGCCGAAATCGGCATAGGCCTTGGCGCCTTCGGCGAGAATGAAGGGAACGGCCGCGAACGACAGCACGTTGTTGATGACGGTCGGCTTGCCGAACAGGCCGTGATGGGCGGGCAGCGGCGGCTTGGCGCGCACGATGCCGCGGCGGCCTTCGAGGCTCTCCAGCAGCGAGGTCTCCTCGCCGCAGACATAGGCGCCGGCTCCGACGCGGACCTCGAGATCGAAGACCTGCTTCGAGCCACCGATATTCGCGCCGAGATAACCGCCACGCCTGGCCGCTGCGATCGCGGCGTTCATCGCCCCGACCGCGTGCGGATATTCGCTGCGGATGTAGATGTAGCCTTTGGTCGCGCCGACGGTGAGGCCGGCGATCGTCATGCCCTCGATCACCAGGAAGGGATCGCCCTCCATGATCATGCGATCGGCGAAGGTGCCGCTGTCGCCCTCGTCGGCGTTGCAGACGATGAACTTGCGGTCGGCCTTGGCTTGCGTGACCGTCTTCCACTTGATGCCGGTCGGGAAGCCCGCGCCGCCGCGGCCGCGCAGGCCCGATGCCGCGACTTCGCTGAGGATCGCATCCGAGCCGAGCGACAGGGCGCGCTCCAGGCCCTTGTAGCCGCCATGGGCGCGGTAGTCGTCGAGCGAGCGCGGATCGATCACGCCGCAGCGGGCGAAGGTGAGGCGTGTCTGGCGCTTCAGCCAGGGGATCTCGTCGGTGGCGCCCAGCCGCAACAGATGCGGCGTGTTGCTGGCGAGCGCATCGAGCAGCGAGGGCACGTCCGCCTCGGTGACGGGCCCGAAGGCGATCCGGCCCTGCGGCGTTGCGACCTCGACCAGCGGCTCCAGCCAGTATAGGCCGCGCGAGCCGGTCCTGACGATCTCAACGGATACGCCGCGCTTGGCAGCAGCCTGCTCCAGCGCCAGCGCGACCTCGTCGGCGCCGACGGCCACCGCACCTGCATCGCGTGGAACGAATACACGCATGCTCATCGCTGCGCCTCCGCAACCAGCGCATCGAGGCGCTTCTGATCGAGCCGGCCAATCAGGCGGCCGTCGAGCATCGCGGACGGCGCGGTCGCGCACAGGCCGAGGCAGTAAATCGGCTCCAGCGTGACGCGATCGTCGGCCGTGGTGTTGCCGAGCGTGACGCCGAGCTTGGCCTCGGCGCGCGCCGCCAGCGCGTCACCGCCCGCAGCCTGACAGGCTTCCGCGCGGCAGAGCTTCAGCACGTGGCGGCCGGCCGGCTTGTGCCTGAAGTCATGATAGAACGTGAAGACGCCGTGCACTTCGGCGCGGGACAGATTGAGCGCCTGCGCCACCATGGGAATGGCGGCCTCTGGCACGTAGCCGAACGCCTCCTGAAGCGCATGCAGGATGACGAGCGTTGCGCCTTCCTGCTGCGCGTGTTCGGCGATGATTTCGGCACCGCGCGCTTCGTCCCAACGCTCGTAACGAGACTCGTAGGTGGCTGTCATTCTTCGTTCTCAACTTGAGCGTTCCTTGCCTCAAACTATTTGGAATCATTCGAAGATCAATAAAGCTGTCCCGTGCTGCGATTGCGAATTCATATTGATCTGCAAGTCCGATGAGACGATTTGAGAATGCAATAATGAGGCTTTGGCCCGGTGTTTTCAGGTGTTGGCCGGAGGCGGGCGTGCTAGCGTGCACGCCACGATGGAGCGCGAGGGGACCACCGGTTGATCGACAAGCTTGAATTATTGCTGGCGCTGGCGAAGGAGCGGCATTTCGGACGCGCGGCGGAGGCCTGCGGCGTGACGCAGCCGACGATGTCGACCGGGCTCAAGCAGCTCGAGGAGATCCTCGGCGTGATGCTGGTCCAGCGCGGCTCCCGCTTCCAGGGTTTTACGCCGGAAGGCGAGCGTGCGCTCGACTGGGCGCGGCGGATCGTGGGCGATGCCCGCGCGATGCGCGACGAGATCAACGGGCTGAAGCATCAGCTCTCCGGCGAGATCCGCATCGCGGCGATCCCGACCGTGCTCGGCATGGTCGCCGCGCTGACGACGCCGTTTCGCGCCCGGCATCCCGATGTGCGTTTCAGCATCCGCTCGACAACCTCATCAGAGGTGCTCGGGCTGCTCGAAAATCTCGAGGTCGATGCGGGGCTGACCTATATCGAGAACGAGCCGATCGGCAAGGTGCGCACCATCCCGCTCTACAACGAGAGCTACCGCCTGCTGACTGCCCCAGACGGAATGTTCGGCGATCGGGAGACGGTGACCTGGACCGAGGTCGGGCAGGTGCCGCTGTGCCTGCTCACGCCCGACATGCAGAACCGCCGCATCATCGATCGCGCGCTGCGCTCGGTCGGCGCGGAGGCGACACCGACGCTGACCTCGAACTCGCTGCTAGTGCTGTTCACGCACGTCAAGACCGGGCGCTGGGCGAGCGTGATGCCGGCCAAGCTCGCCGAAACGCTCGGCCTGTCCGATACGGTGCGCTCGATCCCGATCGTCGATCCCGAGGTCAATTACAGCATCGGCCTCGTGATCCCGCAGCGCGATCCCATGACGCCGCTGATCGCGGCGCTGGTCAATGTCGCGCGCGAAGTGGCGCCGACGCTGCAGCTGTAGGCTAGAGCGGCAAGGCCTGAGCAAGCGCCTCGTCCTTCGAGACGCGCTCCGTTGGAGCGCTCCTCAGGATGAGGCTCCGTCATATCCGTGTTCGCTGAAGCAGTTGCTGCTTACTCGGTCCTCATCCTGAGGAGCCCGCGCAGCGGGCGTCTCGAAGGATGGCCGCAGGTGAGCTTCGTCCTACGCCGCCGCCGGTATCCCGGCCGCCGCCTTTACCGCGTCGCGCGGCAGCGTCACGCGCACCACCGTGCCGACTTCGAGCTTGGAGCGCAGCCGCATTGAGCCGCCGTGGAGCTGTGCCAGCGAGCGGGCGATGGCGAGGCCGAGGCCCGAGCCGTGATAGGTCTTGGTGAGCTGGCTCTCGACCTGCTCGAACGGGCGGCCGAGCCGCGCCAGCGAATGTGGCGCGATGCCGATGCCGGTGTCGGCGATCATCAGCACGATCTTGTCCTCGAGCTGCCGGCTGCGCACCACGACGCGGCCGCCGTCGGGCGTGAACTTCACCGCGTTGGAGAGCAGGTTGACGATGATCTGCTTGGTGGCGCGGCGGTCGGCGACGACGGCGATGGATTTGGCGATGTCGGCATCCAGCGTCAAATGCTTGTCCTGCGCCCGTCCGGTAACGACCCGCAAGGATTCCGCCAGCGTCCGGGACAGATCCAGCTCTTCCAGGTCAAGCTTCATGCGGCCGGCCTCGATCTTGGACATGTCGAGGATGTCGTTGATGACCTCAAGCAGGTAATGGCCGCTGGTCAGGATGTCCTGGCAGTATTCCTGGTACTTCTCGCTGCCGAGCTCGCCGAACATGCCCGAGCCCATGATCTCGGAGAAGCCGATGATGGCGTTGAGCGGCGTGCGCAGCTCGTGGCTCATATTGGCGAGGAATTTCGACTTGGTCTGGTTGGCTTCCTCGGCGCGGGTCTTCTCGCGCTGGTACTTTTCGGCGAGGTCGGCGAGCTCGACCGCCTGGCGCTCCAGCGCGGCCTGCGAGCGCTTGAGGTCGATCACGGTGGCGCGCAGGCGCAGATCGTTGTCGACCAGCTTCTGCTCGTGCTCCTTGATGCGCGTGATGTCGGTGCCGACCGAGACGTAGCCGCCGTCCTTGGTGCGCCGCTCGCTGATGTGCAGCCAGCTGCCGTCGTCGAGCTGTGCCTCGAAGGTGCGCGCGCCGGGGCCTTGGGCCGCGGTCTCGTTGTGGCGCGTGCGCACCTCGGGCATGCGGCCGACCTCGAGCACGGTCTCGTAGGAGGTGCCGGGGATCACGGCGGTGTCCGGCAGCTTGTGCAGGCGCTGGAAGTGCGAGTTGCAGAGGACGAGGCGGTCGCTCGCGTCCCACAGCACGAAGGCTTCCGGAATGGTCTCGATCGCGTCGCGCAGGCGAAGATCGGCTTCCACCGTCTTCTCGGCGAGGCTCTTCTGCTCTGTGATGTCGACCGCGATGCCGATCAGGTGCACGCTGGAATCAGTGGCACCGCGCGTCTTCTCGCAGCGGACGCGCAGCCAGATCCAGTGGCCGTCGACATGCTGCATGCGGAAGGTCTGGTCGATGTGGTCGATCTTCTCGGAGATGAGCTGGTCGGCGATCTCGAACAGGTCGATGTCGTCGGACTTCACCAGCGCGTTGACCTCGCCGAAGGTGAGGAGCTCGTTGCGGCCGTCGAGGCCGAGCATCGAGAACATCGACTGCGACCAGAAGATCCGGCCGCGGGACAGGTCCCAGTCCCACAGGCCGCAGCGGCCGCGGTTGAGCGCGGTGTCGATGCGGCCGCGCACGGCGTCCTTGATGAGGTCGCCTTCGCGGGCGCGGGTCGACTGCCAGTGGAAGGCGAAGCCCAGGATCAGGACGACGAAGCCTGTCGTCGCCGACAAGGTCACCGAGAGCGCGGCGTCCGAGCCCCAGATCGGCTCGTTGCGCTCCTGGATCACGGTGATGAAACCGGGCAGCGACTTGATCTGGCGCGAGGTCGCCATTGCGGCGTTGCCGTTCGGCAGTGTCATGTCGGAGACGTTGGCGTCGCGCGGCGGCGCCGCGACCAGTTGCGCCGTCGTGATCGCATCGAGCAGGCGGTCGTTGCCGATGGGGTCGTTGTCGATCGGGACGCGGGCGAGGATCCGGCGGTCGATGCCGGCCGAGGTGACGATGACGTGGCGGCCCGAGGCGGTGCCCCAGGACGGGATGAGATCGGGCAGCAGCGTCGGCAGGCTCTCGATGGTCTTGAGCCGCTCCTGTCGCACGGAGGTGAGGCGGTCGATCCGTTCGGCGAGCAGGTCGGCGAGCGCCGAGATGTCGTGCCGGATCACCATGCGCTTCTGACGCGTCTGGTCGACGACCTGCACGAACGCGCCGAGGCAGATCGTGATCAGGAACGCGATGATGAGCGTCGGCACCGCGCGGCGCAGCGCCGGCTCCGCGATCAGTAGCCGGTGATAGGCAGGTTTCGCGATCGATTGCGCCAATCCTTTGATCGAATCGGATTGGACGCACGCGTTCGCGGCGTCTGCACGCGACATGCCTTCGGCCCCCTGAAAACGAGTTTCGAAAGCAGCCCCACGTCGCTTTCGAATCACATCGATTTGAATCCAGTTTTCGCGGGCTGTCGAGAGTCAACGAATCGTTAACGCGAAATTATTCTTATCCAATGCGCAGTTTGTGCTGCGCGCGTCCGCAAACTCACGGGCGTGAGGAGTCCGAAACGAGAACGTGACTCCAGGACGCGCCCGGTCACGCACGCGGCGGCTCGGCGTGGCTGATGACGCGCTTCACGCTCGGGAACGCGCGGCGCAACGCGCGTTCGATCGCGTCGACTTGCTCGTGCACCTTGATCACGCTCATCGACGGCGCGGCGCGGCAATGGAAATTGACGATCTCGCCGGCGTCGGTGTTGCGGACGCGCACATTATGGATGTCGTGGATCTCGCCCTCGCCGGCAAATTCGGCGAGCGCAGCGGCGATGATCTGCACGCGTTCCGCCGGAGCGTCGATGCCGAACGGCAGTTCCGGTTCCAGCGGCTCGATATGGACGTCGACCTCGACGTCCTCGAACTCCTCCTTGATGTTGCGCTCCAGCGTGTTGGCGACGTCGTGGGCCGAATCGAGCCGCATCTCGCCGTCGACCTCGAGGTCGATGCTGACGATCAGCTTGGCACCGAGATCGTGCACCGTGACGTGGTGGATGGCGAGGCCGGAATTGCGCGCGATCACCATGATGCGGTCGCGCACGGTCTCGTTGTTGCGCGCAACGGGAACGGCCGTGAAGGTGAGGTCGGCGTCGCCAAATGTCTTGCTGACGGCAAGCTCGGCCGCATGCTTGATCTCCTCGACGCGGTCGATCGGATAGGTCCGCGGCACCTTCGCAATGGTGTCGATGAACGTGGTCGCCCCGACCATGCGCACGCGCAGCCGCTCGACGTCGATCACCCCGGGCACACAGCGGATCGCGGCCGTGGCCTTCTCATGGGCGCCCTCCGGCGCGCGGTCGACCAGGGTCTGCACGGTCGAGCCGGCCATGCGCAGGCCGAGCGCCGCGATCATCACGGCGACGGCGGCGGCGGCGGCCGCGTCGCCCCACCAGAAGCCGAGCCCGGCGAGGATCAGGCCGACGATCACGGCGCAGGAGCCCATGACGTCGGAAGCGAAATGCAGCGCATCGGCCGCCAGCGCCTGGCTCCGCGTCGCGCGCGCGGCGCGATGCAGCGCGCGGGCGCGCCAAAGGTTCACCGCGATGTCGATCACCAGCACCACGAAGGGCACGGCCGATATCGTCGGCGGCGGGCTTCCCTCGCTGAGCCGGCTATAGGCCTCGACCAGGATGCCGCCGGCGAGCACGTAGAGCAGGGCGGTGACCCCCAGCGCGGAAACGCTCTCGAGCTTGCCGTGGCCGTAATGGTGCTCCTCGTCGGCCGGCTTGTCGGACACGCGCACCACCGCCCAGGTGATGATGGTCGCAACCAGGTCGATCGCGGAATGCAGGGCCTCGGAGATCAGCGCCAGCGAGCCGATCGCGATCCCGACCACGAACTTGGCCGCCGCCATGCCGCCGCTGGCGAAGATCGAGATCGCGGCGACCGAGGTCTTGTTGTGCTGGGAGGTCATGGCGGGGATTTAGCAGGGCGTGGCTGAACATCAAGCGACGATCCACAGCTGTAGTCGCAAGTGAGTTGCAGGAGCGAAGCTATTGCGAATGCTTCTGAATTGAATGCTGCCGCTGGCACGTCTCGTAGGGTGGGCAAAGGCGCGTAGCGCCGTGTCCACCAGCAGGTGTCTCCTGATCCGCCGCCTATGGTGGGCACGCTTCGCTTTGCCCACCCTACAAGATCGGGGGTATCTGGACGCGGAGCGCCGCCTACGGCACCGTCACCACGATCTTCCCCAGATGTTTGTTCGCCTCCATGTGCTCGAACGCCTGGTCGATCTGGTCGAACGGATAAACCTTGTCGATCGGCAGTTGCAATTTGCGCGATTCCACCGCGCCCCAGACGTCCTTGCGGACCTCCTCGAAGATCTCGCGGACCTCCTCGATGGTGCGGGTACGGAAGGTGACGCCGACATAGTCGATGCGGCGCGCGGCGTGCAGGTCGAAGTTGAAGTCGGCATGGGTGCCGCCGAGCCGGCCGACATTGACGATGCGGCCCTTCACCTTGGTCGCGGCGAGGTTCTGGCTCGCGACCTTGCCTGAGACCTGGTCGACGATGAGATCCACGCCTTCGCCGTTCGTTGCCTTCAGGACGTCGTCGACCCATTTCGGATCGGAGCTGTCGACGGCGAGATCGGCGCCGTATTCTTTCAGCCGGCCGCGGCGAGTGGCGTCGGTCGACGAGCCGATCACGAGCTTTGCGCCCTTGAGCCTCGCGATCTGCATCGCCATCAGGCCGACGCCGGAACTGGCGCCCTGGATCAGCACGCTTTGTCCCGGCTGCACGCCGCCGACGGTGACGACAGCATTGTGCATGGTCGCGAGCGCGACGGGCAGGGTGGCGGCCTCCTCGAAATTCATGTTCGAGGGCGCGTGGAACAGCCGGCCGTGATCAGCCAGCGTGTACTCGGCGAAGGCGGCGCCGCCCGAGCCCATGATGCGGTCGCCGACCTTCACACCCTTTGCATCAGGCCCGAGCGCGGCGACCTCCCCGGCCCATTCCATGCCGAGCACGGCGCCGATGCCGCCGGCTGCGCCATGTGCGTGGCCTTTGCGCATGCCGGTGTCGGCGCGGTTCAGGCCACAGGCGCGCACGCGGACCAGCACCTGCGTGCCCTCAGGTTTTGGTTGAGGAACGTCGGAAATACGAGCGCCGTCAGGGCCGTAGACGTAAGCCTTCATGAATTGCTCTCGCTTCTTGCAGTGACTATTCCGCGGCTTCGCGCTGCGGCTGAACGATCATGCCCTCCAGCCGGCTGCGAATGATCGCCTCCGCCTCGCGCACGATGCGGGAGACCAGCTCGGCACAGCTCGGGATGTCCTGGATCAGGCCCTGCACCTGGCCGGCCGACCAGATCCCCTCGTCGGAATTGCCGGTGGCGTAGACCATCTTGCCGCGGGCACCGGCGACGAGCTCGCGGATGTCCTCGAACTTGGCGCCCTCCTTCTCCATGGCGACGACCTTGGTCGAGATCGCGTTCCTGGCAACGCGCGAGGTGTTGCGCATGGTGCGGAAGATCAGCTCGGTCTCGCGCTCGTCATTGGCGACGATCTTCTCCTTGATGAGCTGGTGAATCGGGCTCTCCTTCGTGGCCATGAAGCGCGTGCCCATGTTGATGCCGTCCGCGCCCAGTGCCAGCGCGGCAACGAGGCCGCGCGCATCGGCGAACCCGCCGGAGGCGATCATCGGGATCTTGATCTTGTTGGCGGCGGCCGGGATCAGGATCAGGCCGGGCGTGTCGTCCTCGCCGGGATGGCCTGCGCATTCGAAGCCGTCGATCGAGATGGCGTCGACGCCCATCCGTTCGGCCGAGAGCGCGTGGCGCACGCTGGTGCATTTGTGCACGACCTTGACGCCGTGCTTCCTGAACTCGTCGACATGTTCCTGCGGCTTGTTGCCGGCGGTCTCGACCACCTTGATGCCGCTTTCGATGATGGCGGCGCGGTATTCGGCATAAGGCGGCGGCTTGATCGCGGGCAGGATGGTGAGGTTGACGCCGAACGGCTTGTCGGTGAGGTCGCGGCAGCGCGCGATCTCCTTGGAGAGATCCTCCGGCGTCGGCTGGGTGAGGGCCGTGATGAAGCCGAGCGCCCCGGCGTTGGCGACCGCTGCGACCAGCTCGGCGCGTCCGACCCATTGCATGCCGCCCTGGACGATCGGGTGCTCGACGCCGACGAGCTTGGTGAACCGTGTCTGCAGCATGATCTGTTTCCCCCGCGCTTGTACGGCGCTGTGTTGTCGGTTGATGGCGGCAGGATGCCGCCCGGGTGGGGAAATGTCTATTGCGGGGGTGTGCTGTGAAGACAGGGCCTCATGCGGGAGGCAACATGATTCCGCGGGGCGGATAATCCGCGTGCGCTATCACCTCATAAGGAAGTTCTTTCCTCGCCCTCGTCGTCATGCCCCGGCTTGACCGGGGCATCCAGTACGCCGCGGCGTCTCGGCTCCAGCCTCGCAGTCTCTGGAATACTGGATTGCCCGCTTTCGCGGGCAATGACACCGAATGTGGAGCGAAGAGCTACTCCGCCGACAGCCGCACCATCTGGCGGCCGCCGTTCATTTCCTTGAGGCGGTTGACGAAGTTTTCCGGGCGCTGCCACCGGTTGGGGACCTCTAGGCCCATGAACTCGGCGATGTCGCCGATGAAGCCGGTGCAGTTGATCGTCTCGGCGTTCCACACCGGCGTGTTCGCCTGCAGTTTCTTGATGTAGGCGAACACGCGCTTGGCGTCGGCCTCGTTCAGATAGACCCGATAGCTCGCGGTCAGATATTCCGGATCGAGATCGCCGTAGCTCGCGCCGGTCTCGGCGGGCACGAAGGTGATGTGGCCGAGCACGTAAGCCAGCGTGTCGCCCGCTGGCGTGAGACCCGCGACCTCGACCGCCTTCTCGCTGGTCTTGCCGTACCAGACGAAGGCGTGGCCCCAGCTCGCGGCCGTCCGCGCGCGGAAGTCGACGTAGTAGGGACCTTTCTCCGCACGCGCCAGCGGGCGCCGCGTTGCTTGCGGCGCCGGCCGTGATGCGGTGTCAGCAGTGGCAAGCGCGTTCGCGTCGGCAACGCGCTTGTTCGCCTCGTGAGCCGAGGCCGAGGGCATCGTGCACGCGATCATGGCCGCGAGCGCGAAGCCCGCGAGGATGCAGGATCCCGATCGATCAGGCTTGTACGTCACGCTGTGCCCCCTCTGGTCTCGGCCGCTTACGCTGCTTCGTGCTGCGCGTCAGTAGCGCGCTGCGACCGGGCCGGGCGCCTTGCCGATGGGAGCCTTTCCAACCGGGCTCTTGCCAATCGGCATCTTGCCGATCGGCGCCTGCTCGGCCGGATAGGCCGGCACGGGCTGGCGGCGCGGAATATCTGCAGCGTTCGCAGCCGTCACGAGAGCAAGCGTGGCACCCAGAGCAATTACAATCTTCTTCACAGTGATACCCCTAGAAGGTTTGGTCAAAACACGACCATGCCGTGCCCCCAGACACGCCTCACAGAAGGGCGGCCGAATGCGTCCAAGTTGCGGCACGCGCGGGACATGTTGGCGGCATATGTCTGACACGCGGAGATGTGATGTATCCCGATGTTTCGGCCGCGCGAGCGCATGCAGCTTTGTAGCCCGCCTGAGCACAGCGATACGGGTTCCCTACGGAAGCATGGGTCCCGGATGTCACTTCGCTCATCCGGAATACAACACAGCCTGCTCTTACCGGATCGGTCTATCGCTTTCCGAGGAAGTTCGAGCGCAGCTTGTCTGCGAACCAGACCACGAAAATCGCAACGAACGAGAGAGCGAAGTACAGGACCGTCCACAAGAGTGCATTGCCGGCATTCGACATGGCGTCCTCCCTGGCATCAGAAATTGATGTCTTGCGGGAAGGATAGTCTTGGCCGCGACGGCGCGATTTGCGCTGGATCAATTTTGCTGCGCTGCGGAGCAAAGAGCCGACGAGCCTCCATTCCGGAGGGCACGACTCGGCGCCCCCCCTCGGAAATGATGGAGAGCACCAGGGCGTGCACTCATAAATGACGATGTCGGCTACTGATGGCCGAGCGGAAATGGTCTGATCGGTTAGAGCATTACCGCTTGTGACCCCGAAGCGGACGTGGTGATCCCGCGTTCTCTTCGAGGACGCGGTTTGCGCAATCATCTGAGTGGCCAAGGACTCGGCTCGCAAGCATTGTTCACAATCATCGCTCGACTGCAAATATGCGCCACTCGCCGGGAACACCCTTCAGCGATCGGGCGCCGCGGTCGCCGAACCGTAACGCTGATCCAGCCACCAGTTCTTTGACGGTACTCGATACCAGGACCTCACTCGCGCCTGCAAGAGCTGCAACACGTGCGCCGATGTGGACGGCGATACCGCCGACATCGTCGTCGCTCACTTCGCATTCGCCCGTATGCAGTCCCGCGCGGATTTCTATGCCTAGCGATTGAACCTCGTCGGCAATTGCGCAAGCGCAGCGTACCCCGCGTGCCGGTCCATCGAAGGTGGCCAGAATGCCGTCGCCAGTAGTCTTGACTTCATGACCGCGGAAACGATCGAGGTTGCGCCTGATCGTTGCGTGATGAGCGTCAAACAGATCGTGCCAACGGCGGTCGCCGAGTGCAGCCGCCTTCTCGGTCGAGCCAACGATGTCTGTAAAGAGAACCGTAGCAAGCACCCGATCAACCATGACCGGCGTGCGCACGCCGGTTAAAAATTCCTCGATTGTGTCCGCGATTAGATCGGCGTTGTCGCCGAAAAACGGAGGGTGGTCGATGCCAGGAAGCTCGACGTAACGAGCCGCGGGGATGTGCTCCGCCAGATAACGTCCGCCCTCCACGTTGATTGCTCTGTCTCCGGTGCGGTGAACGACAAGCGTGGGCACCCGGATCGTTGGCAGGATACCACTAATATCGATTTGACTATTCATACGCATGAGTTCGGTCGCCGCAGCCGGGCTCGCCCCAAGGCGCTCGAATCGGCCCATCCATTGTTGAGCGGTGGGATCGTTAGCAAGCGAGGGAAAAAAGACGGCTATGCTGGCGCCAGAACCCCAACACTGATCAATATAACCGAGGAACTCTATCAGATCCTTCTCTGTCGGTAGCCAAGACGAAAATTGAGCAAAGCCGCCGTAGAGTATCAGTGCACGGGCCCGTGCCGGATAAGTCGCGGCGAACAGGGCCGCCAAGGATGCGCCTTCCGATGCTCCAAGGAGCGCCGCCTGTTCCATCTCTGCAGCGTCCATAACTGCCCGGAGGTCGTCCATACGCTGGTCAAGGCCTGGCAGCTCCGGCACACAATCGGACATGCCTGTCCCACGCTTGTCAAACATTGCCACCCGAGCAAAGGACCCCAGCCGCAACAGCCACCGAGCGACTGCCGGATGATCCCAGTAGACCTCAATGTTCGACACGAAATAGGGAGCGAGAACCAGATTAATCGGCCCGTTGCCAAATACCTGGTAAGCGATATGGACGTCGCCGCTCTTCGCATAGCGAGTGACCGGCTGCATGGATGATCTCCCCGGCCTCGGTCGTCGCAGTCCGCCTGGAGTGTAGCAGCAAGACGGGTACCGGCAAAGGTTGAATGTCTCCGGTTGGCCCGTTTAAAACGTGGACGCACGGTCACGATGTCTGTTTGTAGAGGGAGTGCGGAAATCGGCGCCGCCCGGCTAAACCGACGCGAATGACCCGTTGCGGACTTGGAGGAGGACCGCTGATTGGCTCAATCGAGTGCTGGCGTGCTTAGCGGCGGAAGCTGTATATTTCCGCGAGGCATTGCTGACGGACCAAGCCAAAACATGAATTTTGAACGTGACATAGCAAAGATAAGTGGAATATCCGCCGTTCCGACCATTCTCGATGTGGTTAGTCGGACCACGGGCATGGGCTTTACCGCGGTGGCTCGGGTTACAGAAGACAGGTGGATTACCTGCGCATCGCGAGACGAGCTCGCGTTCGGTCTGAAGCCCGGTGATGAGCTAAAGATAGAGACGACTATTTGCCACGAAATTCGACAGAACCGCGAGGCTGTAATCATCGACAATGTCAGTGAGGATGCGGACTATTGCTCGCACCACACTCCCGCCCAGTACGGCTTTCGAAGCTATATCTCAGTACCCATCATTCTTCCGGACGGTACTTTTTTTGGGACGCTCTGTGCTATCGACCCGAAGCCACGAAAGCTTCGCACGCCGGAAATCGTGGGGATGTTCAAGTTGTTTGCGGAGCTTATCGCTACCCATCTCGATTCGGCCGCCAGGGTCGAGGCGAGTGAAGGCAAGTTGGCTTTTGAGAAAAGAAACTCAGAATTGCGGGAGCAATTTATCGCTGTTCTTGGTCATGACCTAAGAAACCCTCTCGCGTCCATCCAAGGCGGCCTTCGCCTGCTCAACAAGAAGGTCGATGCAGAAGGACAGGGGTGGATTGTTCATCTCAACAGCAGCGTGGCCCGAATGGCCGGGCTAATCGACAATGTTATGGATTTCGCACGAGCTAGACTCGGCGCAGGAGTGCAGCTCAACCTCAAGGAGGAAAATCTAGAACCGATTATCAGGCAGGTCATATCTGAATTTGAGAATGTCCATCCTGGACGGACTATCGTTTCCACCCTAGAAGTCCCCGGGACGGTCAAAGTGGATGCTGGGCGCATCGCTCAGATGGTGTCAAATCTATTGGGGAATGCAATTTCCTACGGGGCAAACGATCAGCCGATAACCGTTGCGGCAAAGCGCACTGACGCAGGGTTTGAAATTAGCATCACGAACTGTGGCAACCCAATTCCAGCTGAAGCGATGCAGCACCTGTTTACCGCGTTTCATCGTGGCGACGTCCTTCCTAATCAAAAAGGTCTAGGCCTTGGGTTGTATATCTCGCAGGAGATAGCTCGGGCACATGGAGGTGCCATCGTTGCCAAATCATCTCCCCGCGAAACAACCTTTACAGCAACGTTCGCGTAGTCAATGCAGTAACCAGCAGGTGTGACGGCGGCGCTAGAACGAGTCGCCTTCAAAGCTGACTGCGTGGGCACGTGGTCCGCTTCTGGCCCTTCTGCGGCCCTCGACGACGTCCGCTTTTGTGCCGCTGTTGAATGATGAGCGGACATCAGGCGCGACCAAGATCAAGCGTCTCACTTATGAGCACACGCCTCACAGCCGAAACTCGTTGGTGAGCTCGCCGATGCCGTCGATTGCCACCGTCACCGTGTTGACCGGCTCCTTCATCACGCCGACGCCGACCGAGGTGCCGACGGCGATGAGGTCGCCGGGAAGCAGGGTCATGTCGTGCGAGATTTTGCTGACCAGCTCCTGCGCGCTGAAGATCATGTCCGAGATCGGATAGTTCTGCCGCTCCGCGCCATTGAGGATGGTGCGGACCGTGAGCTGGGCCGGATCGAGGCCGGTCGCGATGACGGGGCCGAACGGGCCGTAATCGTCGATGCCCTTCGCGCGCGCCCATTGCGGGAAGGTGGAGTCGCGGGTCAAGATGTCGTTGGCGGTGATGTCGTTGACGCAGGTATAGCCGAAGATGAAGCTGTCGGCCTCGGCGGGAGAGACACGCGCGCAGGTCTTGCCGATGACGATGCCGAGCTCGCCTTCATAAGTGGTCTTGCCGTCGTAATAAGAGGGACGGCGGATCACGGCGCCGGGCGCCGTGATGCTGGTGGTGGCCTTGAGCAGATAGAGCGGCTCCGGCGGCTCGGGCTGGTTCAGCTTGGCGGCGAGCGCGTGAAAATTGTTCCAGAGCGCGACGATCTTGCTGGGCACGCAGGGCGCCAGCAGCTCGATTTCCGACAATGCCAGCGTCTTGCCCGTGGATGCGTTGCGGCCGAGCAATTCGCCCTCGTGCACGCTGACGCCTGACGAGGTTAGTGTGCCAAAACCGGTGCTACCGGCGTGGCGGAAGCGCAGCCACTTCTTCATCTCGCCCGCCATCATGCCACCGCCAATGCGCGCGGATCTGCCGGCGCCGACACGCCGTCATAGAGGCCGGCGATGCGGGCGCGCTGGGTCACCATCGCCAGCACCGAGTCGAGCGCGGGCGTGGCGATGCCGGTCAGCCGGCCCATCTCCTGCACCACGGTGACGAGCGGGTCGATCTCCATCGGGCGGCCGCGCTCGAGATCCTGGAGCATCGAGGTCTTGTGCGCGCCGACCTTGCGGGCGCCTTCGATGCGGCGCTCGACGTCGACGCGGAATTTGACGCCGAACGTCTCGGCGATGGCCTGCGTCTCCACCATGATGGCGCGCGACAGCGCCCGCGTTGCGGGATCGGTGCAGATCACGTCGAGCGTTGCGTGGGTCAGGGCGCTGATCGGGTTGAAGCAGACATTGCCCCAAAGCTTGAGCCAGATCTCGTCGCGGATGCGGTCGAGCACCGGGGCTTTCAGCCCGGCTGCGACGAAGAGCTCGGCGAGCCGCTGCACGTCCGGTGTGATCTCGCCGGAGGGCTCGCCGAGCGGGAAATTGTTGCCGTAGACGTGGCGGATCACGCCGGGCGCCTCGATCTCGGTGGCGGGATAGACGATGCAGCCTATGGCGCGCCCGGCCCCGATCTCGCGCCACTGCCGGCCGCCTGGATCGATGCTCTCCAGCGTCGAATTCTCGTATTGGCCGCCATGCTTGTAGAAATACCAATAGGGGATGCCGTTGACGGCGGTGACGATGCGGGTGTTAGGCCCGAGCAGCGGCTGTATCTTCTCGATCACGCCGGTGATCGAATGCGCCTTCAGCGTGACGATGACGTAGTCCTGCACGCCGAGCTCGGTGGGATCGTCGGTGCAGCGCGGATGCACGGTGTGCTTCTCCTCGCCCGCGAGCAGCGTCAGGCCGCGCTCGCGCATCGCGGCAAGGTGCGCGCCGCGTGCGACCAGGCTGACATCGGCGCCCGCGCGGGCGAGCTGAACCCCGAGATATCCGCCGATCGCGCCGGCGCCGTAGATGCAGATCTTCATGAAATCCTCGCGAGCAGAGACCGGATTTTGGGACGAAAGATCCGGTCCGGCTCGGAAGGATCCAAGCCGGGGCCGGTAGTCGCAGGGGAAGTGTGTGAAGCTTTAGGCGGCCGCTTGCGGCGAGCCGTTGATCGCTTCGTCCACGGCAGCGGCGATGTCGCGCATGCTGATGACGGAGATCAGGCTGTAATCGTCGATGACAGGCAGATGGCGGATGTGATGACGGTTCATCAGATGGCGCACATGCTCGATCGTGTCCGAGGAGGTGCAGGACACCAGCTGCTGCACCGAGACCAGCTGCGAGACCCTCACATTGACCGCATTGGCGCCGTGCTCGGCGACCGCGCGCACCACGTCGCGCTCGGTGAACATGCCGACCGCGGTATTGCCCTCCGAGCGGACCACGTCCTTGACCACCAACGCGCTGATGTTGTTGGCGCGCATCAGCTTGGCGGCGATACCCACCGTTTCGTTCATTCGCACCGTAACAACGCGCGGCGTCTTCTTGCGCAGAATGTCTCCGACCAGCATTGCAACCTCCCTGGGTGAATGACAGGGCAAGTGTGGTATACATAATGCCAATCGTCAAGCGCTGGGTTTGGCTGATCCGAAAAAATCTTGCGACAGCGATGCTGACGTTTGCCATGCGCCAAAAGAAGGGGCGCATCGCTGCGCCCCTTGTCGGCCTGCAAGGCGTGTGACGAGTTATGCCGTTTCGGTCTTGGCGCTGCCGGTCGCGGTGCTGGTGCCCTCGGCTTCCTTGCCGAGGATGAAGGCGCGGCGCAGCGGCTTGATCACGAACAGCGCCAGCAGCGCTGCCGTGGCGTTCAGCGCCACCGCCACCACGAACACCGCCTTCCAGCCATAAGCGGTCGAGATCACGCTGGCGAGCGGAACGAGCAGGGATGCCGTGCCCTTGGCGGTGTAGAGCATGCCGTTGTTGGTGGTCGCGAACTTCGAACCGAAGGTGTCGCCGCAGGTGGCGGGGAACAGCGAATAGATCTCGCCGAACACGCCGAAATAGACCGCGGTCGCGAGCACGAACACGACAGGGATGTGGCCGTAAGCCGACAATATCAGGAGCATCACCGCCGCCGTGCCGAAGGCGATGAACATGGTGGGCTCGCGGCCGATCGTGTCGGAGACGAAGCCGAAGAAGGGACGGCCAAAGCCGTCGAAGATGCGGTCGAGCGAGATCGCGAAGGTCAGGGCTGCCATCTGGAAGCCGGCGAGGGTGACCGGCGTGTCGGCGATCTTGAAGTCGTGCGCGATCGGAGCGATCTGCGCCGCCGTCATCAGCCCGCCGGAGGCAACCATGACGAAAACGAGGTACATCACCCAGAAAACAGGGGTCCGCAGCACTTGCGGCGGGGTGAAGTCGATCTTGGTCTGCGGCAGGTTGAGCTGCTTCTTCTTCGGCGGAATCGAGATCCGCGGTGGCTGGATGAAGAAGGCGAGCACGAACACGATCAGGCCCTGGCCGATGCCGAAGGTGAGGAACGCGTGCTGGTAGCCGCTCGACACGATCATGCTCGCGATCGGCACTACGGTGAGCGCAGCGCCGGCGCCGAAGCCGGCCGCGGTCGCGCCCGCGGCGAGGCCGCGGCGGTCGGGAAACCATTTCAGCGCGTTGCCGACGCAGGTGCCGTACACCGCGCCCGCGCCCATGCCGCCGATGATCGCGGCCGCGTAGAGCAGGGTGAGGCTGTCGGCATACGAGTTGAGAACCCACGAGAGCGCGATCATCGCGCCGCCGAACATGATGACGATGCGCGGGCCGTACTTGTCGACGAACCACGCCTCGACCGGCACCAGCCAGGTCTCGGTGACGACGAAGATGGTGAAAGCGAGCTGGATCGCGGCGCGTCCCCAATGATGGGCCGCGTCGATCGGATCGACAAACAGCGTCCAGCCGTATTGCAGATTGGCGATCATCGCCATGCAGACGATGCCCATCGCGAGCTGGAGCCAGCGGAAGCCTGTGCGAAGCGGCGCGGCGGTGACGGCGCCATCGGGGCTGGAAATCATCAAAACCTCCCAACGCCTGATTTGCTGTGACGCAGGATCGCAAGACGACCTGATGTCGCAATTATTGTGTCTTATCGTCGCAGGCGTGGGTCGGAGATTGGTATACGATATTCCAGATTGCAAGCCTTAACTTGGCGCCGCGTTCACGAAATGCGGCGGGTTCCGCCCGGACGGCGATAGCGGCGATCCTTCGCGCCAAACGAAAACGCCCGGCCGTAAGGCCAGGCGTCTTGTTCAATGAGCTGCGGCGAAGCCGGTCAGACCGTCGAGTTGGCGACCACGACCTTGCGCCAGGGTTTCAGCACCGCGATCGCCAGAACCGAGGCCAGGATGTTGGCGCCGGCTGCGATGATGAACACGGCGTCCCAGGTACCCGACGATTGCTGCATGTAGTTGGCGATCGGCACCAGCAGCGCGGCGGTGCCCTTCGCGGTGTAGAGCAGGCCGGCATTGGTGGTCGCGAACTTGGCGCCGAACGTGTCGGTGCAGGTCGAGGGGAACAGCGAGTAGATCTCACCCCAGGCGAAGAACACGAAGCCCGAGAGCAGCACGAACCAGATCGGATCGTGGCCCCAGAGATAGAGCATCCAGATGCCGAACCCTTCCATGCCGAAGGCGATGAACATCGTGTTCTCGCGGCCGATCATGTCGGAGATCCAGCCGAAGAACGGACGCGTCAGGCCGTTGAGCACGCGGTCGATCGTGGCCGCGAAGGTCACCGCCGTCATCGTCACCGCCATCAGCGTGACCGGCACGTTGTCGACCTTCCAGTCGGCCGCGATCGGCTTCAGATTGGCGGTCACCATCAACCCGCCGGCGCCAACGATCACGAACATGAAGTACATCAGCCAGAAGATCGGCTGACGCAGCACCTCGGTCGGCTGATAGTTGCGGCGGGTCTGCAGCAGATGGGCGTTCGCCACCACGTTCGGCACCTGGCCGGCCTTCGGCGACAGCAGGAAGAAGGCGAGGATGCAGATGATGATGCCCTGTCCGAGACCGAAATAGAGGAAGGTGGTCTGGAAGCCGCTGTCCTTGATCATGGCCTGGATCGGCGCAACGGTCAGCGCGGAGCCCGCACCGAAACCGGCAGCCGTGATGCCCGCGGCAAGACCGCGCTTGTCCGGAAACCACTTCAGCGCGTTGCCGACGCAGGTGCCGTAGACGCCACCAGCGCCGATGCCGGCGATGATCATGCCGAGATAGTAACCGTTGAGCGTGGTGGCCTGGGCGTTGATCGCCCAGCCGATGGCGCAGAGCACGCCGCCGACCAGCACCACGATGCGCGGACCGTATTTGTCGACGAACCATCCCTCGACCGGGACCAGCCAGGTCTCGAACAGCACGAACAGCGTGAAGGCCCATTGGATCGAGGCGCGATCCCAGCCGAACGTCTTCTGGATATCAGGGACGAAGAACGTCCAGCCATATTGGTAGTTGGCGATCATCACCATCGCGCCTACGCCGATGGCCAATTGCGCCCAGCGATAAGCATCGCTCACACGAGCGACACTAGGGGCCGCCGCCGACTGCACCATGTCCGTCATTAAAAACCCTCCCAAACGCGCCGATCATTTTTAAGCATGCGCTGGGCGCATCCTGGTATGCATTATGCCAAGATTCAAGCGAGGGACTGGAGGGTGCGGCGAAATAGCGCGGGTCTTCCCCATGCGCCATCAGCGGGAAAATGTAAAGCCCCAATCGCTGCCGTGTGCCGGCGGTGAGGGGGGCTTTTTCCAATCAAACTGTTGATTTTACGGATGTTTTTATCCGGGGCGGCAAGGCCGCGCGGATCCGAATGAAGCGGCGAAGCTGGGGATTTTTAGCGCCGGCACTGTTCCTGCTGACCGGGTGTGCAACGGCTCGGTGAGCACGCGATTCCTGGAATTCTATATTCCAGAAGTCCAGCCTGCGGCAATTTGGCGTGTGCGGCGGCGCGGATTGCGCCGCCTCACGCCGCCGACGTCCGAAGCCGGCTGTAGCCTTCCTGGATCACGGACCAGAACAGCGCGACCAGACCGAGCGCCATGATCGTGCTGACGAGGCCGTTGGAGAAGAACACGCCGAGCGAGCCCTGCGATCCCAGCAGCGATTGGCGGAAGGCTTCCTCAGCCTTGTCGCCGAGCACGATGGCGAGCACCAGCGGTGCGAGCGGGTAGTTGCACTTCTTCAGGAGATAGCCGAGCACGCCGAACACCAGCATCAGCATCACGTCGAAGGTGCTGTTGTGCACCGAATAGGCGCCGATCGCGCACAGCACCAGGATCAGCGGCGCGATGATGCCGAAGGGCACGCGGAGGATCGCGGCGAAGATCGGCACGCAGGTGAGCACGACGATGAGGCCGGCGAGATTGCCGAGATACATCGAGGCGATCAGGCCCCAGACGAATTCCTTCTGCTCGACGAACAGCATGGGACCGGGCTGCAGGCCCCAGATCAGCAAGCCGCCGAGCAGAACGGCGGCAGTCGGGGAGCCGGGCACGCCGAGCGAGAGCATCGGCAGCAGCGCCGCGGTGCCTGCGGCATGCGCGGCCGTCTCCGGCGCGATGACGCCCTCGACCTCGCCCTTGCCGAAATTGTTGCCGCGCCGCGCGAGTCGCTTGGCGATGCCGTAGCTCATGAAGGATGCCGGTGTTGCGCCGGCGGGCGTCACGCCCATCCAGCAGCCGATCAGGCAGGAGCGCAGCGAGGTCATCCAATAGGCGGGCAGCTCCCGCCAGGTCTGCAGCACCACCCGAAGGTTGATGCTGGCCTTGCCGCCGCGGAACGCCAGCCCTTCCTCCATGGTCAGCAGGATCTCGCCGATGCCGAACAGGCCGATCACGGCGATCAGGAAGTCGAATCCGTTGAGCAGCTCGGTGACCCCGAAGGTCAGCCGCAACTGTCCGGTGATCGAATCCAGGCCGACCGCGGCGAGTGCAAAGCCAATCATCATCGCCGCGATGGTCTTGAACGGCGGCTCCTTGCTGAGGCCAACGAAGGAGCAGAAGGCGAGGAAGTACACCGCGAACTTCTCCGCCGGCCCAAATCGCAACGCGAAGCCTGCAACGAGCGGCGCGACCAGCGTGATCATGATGACGGCGAACAATGCGCCCACGAACGAGGAGGTGAAGGCCGCGGTCAGGGCTTCGCCGGGCTTGCCCTGTTGCGCCATCGGATAGCCGTCGAAGGTGGTCGCGACCGACCATGGCTCGCCCGGTATGTTGAACAGGATCGAGGTGATGGCGCCGCCGAACAATGCACCCCAATAGATGCAGGACAGCATGATGATTGCCGACGTCGGCGGCATGCTGAAGGTGAGGGGGAGGAGGATCGCGACGCCATTGGCGCCGCCTAACCCCGGCAGCACGCCGATGATGACCCCGAGCGTGATGCCGATGACCATCAGCATGATGTTGTAGGGCTGCAGGGCGACCGCGAAGCCGTGAAACAGATTGGCCAACTCTTCCATATCGATACGTCCTGCAACAGTAACGGAAATGACGGGTCAGTGTTTACAGACGAAGCTCTCTTACAGACCGAGCCATTCCTCGATCGGGCCCTTGGGCAGCGGGACCAGGAACCAGCGCTCGAACACCAGATAGGTCACAACCGGCATGCCGACCGCGATTGCGAGGGTTGTTAGCCAGCGATAGCCGCCAAGCCAGCGCATGAACCAGGCGATGAACACCATGGAGGCGACGTAGAGCCCGATGAACGGCATCGAGCCGACATAGATCGCGGTGGGAATGACGACGCTCATGACCTGACGAAGCTGACCCCATTCCGCGAACAGGCGGCCGTCGTCGTCGCGTTGCGCGTTCCACAGGTTAATGGCGCTCGAGGCGACGATGGCGGCGCCGATATAGAAGGGGAAGAAGCCCGCACGCGGGCCCTCCGCACCCCAGTTGATGCCGGCCTTGAGGCTGCCGAAGATCACGATCAGGCCGAACACGCCGATCAGCAGCGCCATGCCGATTTCCAGCGTCTTGTGGGCCGGACCAGTTTCGGATCGTTGAGTCATGGGACCTCCAGGCGAAATCGCAAGTCGTTCGCGGGTCGTGCCAGACGGGAGGACGGCGAGCGTCCTCAGCCGCCGTCGATGTCGCCGATCAATTCCCCGAGGCGAGGAAGCCGGCTTCCTTCATCAAGTCTTGGTGGCGCTTCTCCTCGGTCTCGATCCACTTGGCGTATTCGGCGCCAGTTAGGAAGGTCGTGTTGAAGGCGCCGCTCTTCATGAAGTCCTGCCACTCCGGCGTGGCGCGGACCTTCTTGAACAACTCGACGTAATATTCGATCTGATCCTTGGTGGCCTTGGGCGACATGAAGATGCCACGCAACATGAGATATTCCATCGCGAGGCCCTGCGACTTGCAGGTCGGAATATCCTTCCAGGCCTTGCCGTCCGCGATCGGTTCGTCATAGGCCATCGGCTGGGCGTCGAACACGCAGAGTGGACGGAGCTTGCCGCCGCGCCATTGCGCCACCGCCTCGATCGGATTGTTGACGGTGGAATCGACGTGATTGCCGACGAGCTGAACGGCGACTTCGCCGCCGCCCTTGTAGGGGATGTAGGTGAATTTCGCCTCGATCGCCTTCTCGAGGCCGACCGTGATGATCTGGTCTTCCTGCTTGGAGCCGGTGCCCCCCATCTTGAACATGCCGGTCGGCGCCTTCTTCGCGGCGTCGACGTAGTCCTTGACGGTGGCGTACGGCTTCTCGGCGTTCACCCAGAGCACGAACTCGTCGAGCGCCAGCATCGCAACCGGCGTCAGATCCTTCCAGTTGAAAGGAATGCCCGTCGCCAGCGGCGTCGTGAACAGGTTGGACAGCGTGATGATGATCTTGTGCGGATTGCCCGACGAGGTCTTCAGGTCGAGGAAGCCTTCGCCGCCCGCGCCGCCGGCCTTGTTGATGACGACCAGCGGCTGCTTCATCAGATTGTGTTTGGTGACGATGCCCTGGATGGTGCGGGCCATCTGATCGGCGCCGCCGCCGGTGCCCGCAGGCACGATGAACTCGACCGGACGGACCGGCTCCCAGGCCGCACGGCTTGCAGTGCTGCTGGCGCACGACATCGCGATTGCCGCCAAAGCGACATTCAGAACGAATGGCTTCATCTGTCTCTCTCCCTGTCGAACCCTCAACGCAGCCGCTCTTTGTCGGCTTGCGCTAGCCCATCTCGAGTCACATGCCCCGGAGTTACCCTTTAGGTCTAGTCCCCGTGGCCGTCCCGATCAAAACTCTATGAGCAGGGATAACGCGCGGCATCCGCTTCTTTCGGCTAAGGGCTTCGCCAATGGGGCGTGGCAACGTTGCCTCTCGGCCCTTCCCGTCCTGCGTTACGTTTCCCCGTCCTTACACTTTTGAATCGCGCAATCGTTCTTGTTTGAATGGATGGTATGCGAAATGCCAGTAGACAAACAATCGGAATCGTCGGTTGGCCTTGGCGGACTAATCGTCGCAGTTGCGCGCGCCGCGAGGGGAGAGCGCTGCCAAACAGAAATGGCCCCGACAGGCGGGGCCATTTGGTCAAACAACGTGTTTTTAGCTTCTGCCATCGCCCATCCGGGTGAGGGCAGCGAAGACCGTCTTACAGGCCGAAGCGCGGCAAATCCCCGTTACGATTGGAGATTTCGGCGCTGGCCATCAGCAGGCCGTCGATCGCGGCCATCAGGCGGGCGAACAGGGAGGAAGAGGGCGCGAGAGCGACGGAAGCGGTCTTGGACATCGGAAATCCCTTTCTTGAGAACAGTCAGTCTTGCTGCCTCATTTCGAAAGGCAATCTATGTATACCAGATGCCACTGTCCATCCGCGAGTTTGCATAGCAGCATGCGGCCTCTCGCATTGCAGCATAATGCCGCGTTAACGGGCCCGTCTCGGACATAAAGTTGCCGGCGCCTGCGAGAAAGCGGTCCTTTCGCCGCTGATGGCGCGAAACGCGGGCGAATCGTCCCGGCCACGCGAGCGGTATCGGCAAGGTCTGCCGCACTGCAACAGGCGGGCCTTGGCAGGCCCTTGCAAAGCGGCTAGTGGTCCGCCCCCTATCCAATCAACCGTCAGAGTGGTTCATGTCGAGCGCCTCGCCCGCCGTCTCGATCGGCATCGATTTTGGGACCAGCAACACGGTCGTCGCGCTCGCGGCGGACGACCGCCGGGTCGAAGCCATCCGTTTCGACCATGGTGGACAGCGCCACAGCGTCTATGTGTCCGCGCTGTGCTTCTGGGAGGACCGTCCGGGCGCCGGCGCCCAGGCCGAGGGCGGCCCATGGGCGATCGAGCAGTTTCTCGAAGGCCGGCACGTCTATCGCTTCCTCCAGTCGTTCAAGACCTTTGCGGCCAGCAGCAGCTTCAACACCACGCAAGTGTTCCGGCAGCGCTACAAGTTCGAGGACATCCTGGCCGCGTTCCTGCGGACGCTGGCGCGTCATGGCGGCGACAGGTTCGGCTTCGAGACCTCCAACATCACTGTCGGGCGTCCCGTGCGCTTCGCCGGCGGCAATCCCGACGAGGCGCTGGCGATGCAGCGTTACCGCGCCGCGTTCGAGCGTCTGGGGGCCGGCCACGCCCGCTATGTCTACGAGCCCGTCGGCGCCGCGTTCTCCTTTGCCCGCAGGCTGGAGCGCGATGCCACCGTGCTGGTGGCCGATTTCGGCGGCGGCACCAGCGATTTCTCCGTGATGCGCTTCTCGCGCGCCGGCGGCGTCTTGCGCGCCGAGCCGCTCGGCCACGCCGGCATCGGCATTGCCGGCGACACGTTCGACTACCGCATCGTTGATCACATCGTCTCGCCGCGCCTCGGCAAGGGCTCCAGCTTCCGCTCCTTCGACAAGGTGCTGCCGGTCCCCAGCGGCCATTACACCAACCTCGCGCGCTGGCATCAGCTCGCGATGATGAAGAGCAACGGCGATCTGCGCGAGCTCCGTGAGCTGGCGCGTACCGCGCTGAAGCCGAAGCTGCTCGAGGATTTCATCACCATCGTCGATCTCGATCTCGGCTTTTCGCTCTACCGCGCAGTGTCCGACGCCAAGGTCGCGTTGTCGGCGCAGGACGAGGTGGATTTCCGCTTCAAAGGCGGAGGCGTCGACATCGGTGCGGCCATCACACGGAAGAATTTCGACTCCTGGATCGCCGACGACATCGCCCGGCTGGGTGCCACCGTGGACAAGGTGCTTGGCCAAGCCGGCATCACCGCGCGCGAGGTGGAGAAGGTGTTCTTGACTGGCGGCACGTCCTTCGTGCCCGCCGTCCGAAAGCTTTTCGCCGAGCGCTTTGGCAATGAGCGGCTGATGTCGGGCGACCAGTTCGAGTCGATCGCCTATGGTCTCGCGCTGATCGGCCACAGTCCTGATCCGCACCGCTGGACGGCGGATGGCGGGCTCGCGCCGAAGGCGGGCGGATAGGGAACGACGAGACGGGGCTGCTGCGCTGAAAGCCATCCCTCGAGACGCCCGCCTTCGGCGGGCCCTCAGGATGAGGACGGAGTGTGCGGCAGCAATCTCCACGGGCGAAAACGCTGCTTAGCCTCATCCTGAGGAGACCGCCACCGGGTCCGCGCAAAGCGCGGCCCGATGACAGGCTCCGCGGTCGTCTCGAAGGACGAGGCGCGGGCTCCGCTTGGACCGTTACTGCTTGATCTCCGGCTCGACGAGCTTCGCCAGATTGCGCAGCGATTCCTGCCAGCCGAGATAGCAAGCCTCCGGCGGGATGACGTCGGGAATGCCGGCCTGCGTGATGTCGATCTCGGTACCGACCGAGACCTTCTTCAGGATCACCGTCACCTCGATCAGACCCGGCAAATTGGGATCGTCGAACTTGTCGGTGTAACGGAGGCGTTCGTTCGGCACGAGCTCGAGATATTCCCCGCCGAACGAGTGGCTGTGGCCCGTGGTGAAATTCCGGAACGACATCTTGAACGTGCCCCCGACCTTGGGCTCGAAATGATGCACGGTGCAGGTGAAACCGTTCGGCGGCAGCCATTTCGCCATCGCATCGGCCTCCAGGAAAGCGCGATAGACCTTCTCCGGGCTGGTGGCGAGAATGCGGTGCAGGCGGACAGTGCTGGGCATGGTTGTTATCCCTCAGTGTTTGATGGGCCCGGGCTGGCCTCTATGGCCCATTCATGTCACGAGGACGACCGGGAAGCCGCCGATCCGACACGGGCTTGCAGATTTTTTGTCGCAGGGGCCGACGTCGCGAGCCCGCCCGCCAATCGCGCCTGACGCGTCTTGTTCGCCCTTGCTGTTCGAGGATCTGATGCTCGTCCCTTCTGCGCAGGGGCCGCAAGGCACGGAAAGCTCTGTCCAGGTTCAACCGCGGCACGTGAGGAACACGGAGCGGGGTGGCTTGTTGTTCGCGATCACAACAGGAGACAATCAGATGATCAGGAAGCTCATGCTGAGTGCGGTGATCGCGTCGATGATGGGATCCATCGGAATGGCGCAGCCCAGCCAGGGTCAGCAAGGCGCGCAAGCCGGGGTGGGTGGAACGAGCGACACCACGAAAAATAGGGGCAAGGCCAAAGACGGCATGACAACTGGCACGTCGTCCGCCGGCACCACGGACGGCTCAGGCAGCAGCGCCCCTGGCGGACAATCTTCCAAGAAGAGCTCGCCGCCCAGGTGAGCTGAGGCTCAAGTGAGCTCTGAATCAAGTGAGTTCAGGATCAAGTGTCAGGTGAGTTCAGGAGGCGCCCATGGTTTGGTCTAGGACCAAACGATGGGCGCAAACTTCAAACCGCGGCTAAGAAGTTCTTCGCCGAGCAGACCAGCACGCTCCTTCGCTGCAGCTCCGACGAGGCGGTATTTGTGACCCAACGCCTTGTCGGCCTCGACCTGACGTCGAATGCTTTCGTAGAGGCGAACGACACTCTCGTCAGTCAGGTGATCGAAGCTACCGGCGGCCGGGGACGAAATGCCCGCGGCCGATCTGCTCTTTCGCAGAGCCGATACGACGGCATCAAAAGATTTCTCATCGCTCATAGGAAGTGCCGTCCCGCTTGCTGATCGGCACACACTATGCGACCGGACCGAACCCGCGGGATAACAAAAGTTAATTAACGGCATGCGGTGACTGGCTCGGCCTATGCCGCCACGTCCTGCGGTGTCATCGTGAACGCCAACCTGTAGCGACCGAACGTCGGATCGTCCTGCGAACCAGCTCCGTGAAGCGATGACGGCGAGAGCTGTCCAGCGATCACGGCCTCGACCGCATCCATATCGTAACCCGACAACAGAATGATCCAGTCGGCGGCACCGTCTTTTCCTCGAATCTGCTGCTCCGTGGTGGGTGAATTCGTCCTGGGCGTATCGGTCAGGAGCAGATGGGCGCCCGTCAGCCCCGGCTTCGAGGCGAGGGCGCCGAGCGTATCAAGAAGGTACGCCTGCAACTCAGCGGCGCGTTCAGTGTGCGGCGACAGCCTGATGGTGGCGAGCGCGCCTGCGATGCCGCCGCCAAAGCTCCCGGCGATCCGGCATTGGCTGCGTACCATGCCGAGATGATGCGGCATCATCTTCGTCGACCACGGCGTCGGCGCGTTGAGCCGGTCGTGATATCCTTTCGACGTCAGGACTTCGTATTGATCCAGTTCATAAAGCACGAAGAAGCCTTCAGCGTCCGTCGTGCTGCTCCAGCGCGATCCCCGCCGGAAGCCGGGAATGCTCATCCGCTCCGGAAAATGCTCATGCGAATGCCAGTCGCCAAACTCGCTGCGCTGCTCGGCGCGAACGCTCCACCACATCGCAACGGCGGCCTTGCCCAGCAGTGACATGGTGGACCTCTCTTCCTCGGATTGTTTCCAGCAGGCGCGCTAGACGAGCGATCGCGCTTCAACATCGCTTCGGACGGCAGGACGTCCGGCGCTTCGAACGATGCCACAATACCCCTGTTTTGCCCGACGCCTCGACCTATTTTTCGGCTCATCAGAAATTTCGTTTGTGATCAATGACTTGGCTACTGTGCATGGGGTTGTTTTTTCAGCTTTGATTGGACCCCAGTCGAAAAGCACCGCCCGCTCAAGCAAAAGGGCCGCCCCTTCGGGCGGCCCTTTCGTCTCGTTCGATGCGGACCCGCTTACTCCGCCGCCTGCTTCTGCGGCGGATCGAGCGCGCCCGACTTGTGGATCTCGGCGACCTGGTGATCGGAGAAGCCGAGCACCGTGCGCAGGATCTCGTCGGTGTGCTCGCCGAGCAGCGGGGAGCGCTCGACGTCGCTCGGAGAGTCCGACAGCTTGATCGGGTTGCCGACCGAGATGTACTTGCCGCGGGTGGGGTGATCGACCTCGACCACGGTGCCGGTCGCGCGCAGCGACTGGTCCTCGGCGATCTCCTTCATCGACAGGATCGGACCGCAGGGGATGTCGTCCTTGTTGAGGATCTCCATCGCCTCGAACTTGGTCTTGGTCATCGTCCACTGTTCGATGCGGGCGAAGATCTCGTTGAGGCGCGGCAGGCGGGCCGCCGGCTTGGCGTAGTTCGGATCGGTCTTCCAGGTGGGCTCGCCGATCACGTCGCAGATCTTCTCCCAGACCGGGGCCTGGGTGATGAAATAGATGTAGGCGTTGGGATCGGTCTCCCAGCCCTTGCACTTCAGAATGCGGCCGGGCTGGCCGCCGCCGGAGTCGTTGCCGGCACGCGGCACGGCATCGCCGAACGGAATGCCTTCGCCGAACTGGCTGTATTCCTTGAGCGGGCCGTGGGCGAGGCGCTGCTGGTCGCGCAGCTTGACGCGGGCGAGGTTGAGCACGCCGTCCTGCATCGCGGCGGTGACGCGCTGGCCCTTGCCCGAATGCGTGCGCTGATACAGCGCGGTGACGATGCCGAGCGCGAGGTGCAGGCCGGTGCCGGAATCGCCGATCTGCGCGCCGGTGACGAGCGGCAGGCCGTCGCGGAAGCCGGTGGTGGAGGCGGCGCCGCCGGTGCACTGCGCGACGTTCTCATAGACCTTGCAGTCTTCGTAGGGCCCAGGGCCGAAGCCCTTGATCGAGGCAACGATCATCTTCGGGTTGATCGCCTGGATCTTCTCCCAGGGGAAGCCCATGCGGTCGAGCACGCCGGGGCCGAAATTCTCCACCAGCACGTCGCACTTCTTGATCAGCTCGGTAAGGACTTCCTTGCCCTTGGGGTTCTTGGTGTCGAGCGTGATCGAGCGCTTGTTGTGGTTGAGCATGGTGAAATACAGGCTGTCCACGTTCGGGATGTCCTGCAGCTGGCCGCGGGTGATGTCACCCACGCCCGGACGTTCCACCTTGATCACGTCGGCGCCGAACCAGGCCAAGAGCTGCGTGCAGGTCGGTCCGGACTGGACGTGGGTGAAGTCGAGAATGCGAACGCCCGTGAGCGCTTTGGTCATCATGTTGCTCCGTACTCTGTCTGCCCCTGCACCCGGCAGGGAATAAGGGTTGAGGGGTGGCTGAAGCGCACTTGGCGCTTCAGCTCTATTGTTTGGGCATGATCTGTCCGGAAAACCGCTGCACACTTTTCCGGATCATGCCTTACTTCTTCTTCTGCAGAACGCTCTGCGGATTGAGGTTGCCGATGCGGCCGCTCTCCGAGCCCGCGGCCGGATCGATCACCGCGTTGATCAGCGTCGGCTTGCCCGACTTCATGGCTTCGTTGACGGCGCGCTTCAGCTCGTCCGGCGAGGTGGCATTCACGCCGACTCCGCCGAAGGCCTCCATCATCTTGTCGTAGCGTGCGCCCTTGACGAACACGGTCGTCGCCGGATCGGCGTTGGCGCCGTTGACGTCGGTGCCGCGATAGATGCCGTCATTGTTGAAGATGACCACGCAGATCGGCAAATTGTAGCGGCAGATGGTCTCGACCTCCATGCCGGAGAAGCCGAAGGCCGAGTCGCCTTCCACGGCGAGCACGGGATGACCGGTCTCGAGCGCGGCGGCGATCGCCTGGCCCATGCCGATGCCCATCACGCCCCAGGTGCCGACGTCGAGACGCTTGCGCGGCTTGTACATGTCGATGACGCCGCGGGCGAGGTCGAGCGTGTTGGCGCCTTCGTTGACGAGGATCGCCTCGGGATACTCCTTGATGACGTTCTTCAGCACGCCGAGCGCGCCGTGATAGTCCATCGGCGACTTGTTGTTCATCAGCTTCGGCGCCATCTTGGCGACGTTCTCTTCGCGCTTGGACGAGATCGCCTTGGTCCATTCGGCGGGCGGGGCGGTCCAGCCCGTTGCCATCGCCTGGTTGAAGGCGGAGACGACCGAGCCGATGTCGCCGACCACGGGCGCGACGATCTCGACGTTGGAGTCCATCTCCTTCGGCTCGATGTCGACCTGGATGAATTTTTTGGGCGCTTCGCCCCAGCTCTTGCCCTTGCCGTGCGAAAGCAGCCAGTTCAGCCGCGCGCCGATCAGCATGACGACGTCGGAGTCCTTCAGTACGGTCGAGCGGGCCGCGCCGGCGCATTGCGGATGGGTGTCGGGCAGCAGGCCCTTGGCCATGCTCATCGGGAGGAACGGCACGCCGCTCTTCTCGACGAAGCTCTTGATCTCCTCGTCGGCCTGCGCGTAGGCCGCGCCTTTGCCGAGGATGATGAGCGGACGCTTGGCGCTCTTGAGCACGTCGAGCGCGCGCTTGATCGAAGCGGGCGAGGGGATCTGGGCGGGCGCGGCGTCGATCACCTTGACCAGCGACTTCTGGCCGGCCTCGGCGTTCATCACCTGGCCGAACAGCTTGGCCGGCAGGTCGAGATAGACGCCGCCGGGACGACCCGACACCGCGGCGCGGATGGCGCGGGCGAAACCGATGCCGATGTCCTGGGCGTGCAGTACGCGATAGGCCGCCTTGCACAGCGGCTTGGCAATCGCGAGCTGGTCCATCTCTTCATAGTCGCCCTGCTGGAGGTCGACGATCTCGCGCTCGGAGGAGCCCGAGACCAGGATCATCGGATAGCAATTGGTGGTGGCGTGGGCGAGGGCGGTGAGACCGTTGAGGAAGCCGGGCGCCGAGACGGTGAGGCAGACGCCGGGCTTCTTGGTGAGATAGCCGGCGATGCCCGCGGCGTAACCGGCGTTCTGCTCGTGACGGAAGGAGATCACGCGAATACCCGCGGCCTGCGCCATGCGGCCCAAATCCGTGATCGGGATGCCCGGCACATTATAGATGGTGTTGATGCCGTTCAGCTTGAGCGCGTCGATGACGAGATGGAAGCCATCCGTCAGCTCCTGCTCGGTGCCCGGTGCTTCGGACTTGGTCGCGGTATTCAGCATGGGCCTTGTCTCCCTGGTCCCAAGATGTGGGGCGAGTTGTTCGCCCTTCTGGTGAAGTTGCTAAGTAAACAGTTACGTGAATAGTTCTTGGCCATGCGCTTCGACGTAAGCGGCAAGGCCGAGCGTGTGGTCGCGGGCACGCTTCTCGGCCAGTTCGGTGTCGCGCGCTTCCAGTGCTTCGATCATGGCGAGATGCTCGGGCAGCGAGGTGGCGGTGCGGTCCTTGCGTCCGATGGTCAGCTGGCGATAGCCGCGCACGTGCAAGAGGAGGTCGTTGGTGAGATCGACCAGCACGGGGGATTCCGACAGCGAGATCAGCGCCTGGTGGAAAGCGATGTTGGCGCGCGAATATTCCTCAACGTGATCCTCGGGGAGGCGATCCTTGCCGAAATCCTTGAAGTAGTCGCGCAGCGCGGTGATGTCCTTCTTGCGTGCGGTGGTGGTGATGAGGCGCGCAGCCATGCTCTCCAGCGCCGCCCAGGCGCGGATCATGTCGACGATCTCGCTCTTGGTCCTGCGCACGACCATGATGCCGCGGCGGGGGACGGTCTTCACGAAACCGTCCTGCTCGAGCATCGCGATCGCTTCGCGGATCGGCGTGCGGCTGACGCCGAGACGTTCGGACAGCGCGCGCTCGTCGAGCATCACCGGCTCGGGCGTCGAATAGATGTCCATCCTGAGGATGGCTTCCTTCAAGGCATCATACGCCTTGTTCTTGAAGCTGCTCTCCGGGGCAATACGAACGATTGCGATGTCTGCCTCGGCCATGTTCGGCAACGCCTTGGTTGGTTT
The DNA here is from genome assembly GCF_000296215.2 of Bradyrhizobium sp. CCGE-LA001. NCBI lineage: Bacteria > Pseudomonadati > Pseudomonadota > Alphaproteobacteria > Hyphomicrobiales > Nitrobacteraceae > Bradyrhizobium > Bradyrhizobium sp. CCGE-LA001. The sequence continues at coordinate 3,074,725 of NZ_CP013949.1, forward strand.
CCGTAGTGACACGACGAATCTCCTCCAGTGGGGAGTCGTCTTTTACAGGAATATTAACGGGAAAGTTTTTGGCATACCACATGCCAGAATGTCAAGGCGGCTATTTTTTGCGGCGTTCTAAGCTGCCCTCTGACTTGACAAGTTGGCTTCTGGCATACCAAATGCCATCGCCAGCCATTTTTGATCCAAACCGGCGGAGTAGTGTTGGGCTCGCCCTTCGTTCCGCGGCATGGAGCAGAGCGCGGCGAATGGCAAGCATCACGGGCAGCCGCTACACGCGCGCGCTTTGAAAAGAACGAACTGAGGTCAAGGGAGAAGCCACATGTCCAATTCCAAAGATGCCGTCCGCAAGGTGCTTGACCAGGTCAAGGCGGACAACCGCACCAGCCTGACGGCCCCGGAAGGCAAGCTGGTCTGCGACGCCTACGGCATTCCGGTGCCGAAGGAAGGCGTGGCGAAGTCGGCCGGCGAGGCCGGCAAGATGGCCTCGTCGATGGGCTTCCCGGTCGTGATGAAGATCGTCTCGCCGGACATTCTCCACAAGACCGAAGCAGGCGGCGTCATCGTCGGCCTCAAGACGGCGGAGGAGGCCGAGAAGGCCTACGAGACCATTCTCGGCAACGCCAAGAAATACAAGTCCGATGCCAAGATCGAGGGTGTCCAGGTTCAGCAGATGCTGGCCGGCGGTACCGAAGTCATCGTCGGCTCGATCACCGACGGCTCGTTTGGCAAGCTGGTCGCCTTCGGCCTCGGCGGCGTGCTGGTCGAGGTGCTCAAGGACATCACCTTCCGCCTCGCGCCCGCGACCAAGGTAGACGCGCTCTCGATGCTCGACGGCATCCAGGCCCATGAGATCCTGAAGGGCGTGCGCGGCGGCGAACCGGTGAACCGCAACGCCCTCGCCGACGTCATCGTCAAGGTCTCGCAGCTCGTCACCGATTTCCCTGAGATCGTTGAGCTCGACCTCAACCCTGTATTCGCGACGCCGAAGGATGCGACCGCCGCCGACGTCCGCATCGTCGTCGACTTCGCCTATGTGCCGAAGCCCAAGCCGCGGCCGACTGAAGAGATCGTCGCGGCGATGAACCGCATCATGCAGCCGAAGGCCGTTGCGGTGGTCGGCGCCTCGGCCGAGGACGGCAAGATCGGCAACTCCGTGATGAAGAACCTCATCAACGGCGGCTACAAGGGCGAGATCTATCCGATCCATCCGAAGGCCGCCGAGATCCTCGGCTACAAGGCCTACAAGAGCGTCAAGGACGTGCCGGGCGTGATCGACGTCGCGGTGTTCGCGATCCCCGCGAAATTCGTGGCCGCAGCGCTCACCGAATGCGGCGAGAAGAAGATCCCCGGCGCGGTGCTGATCCCGTCGGGCTTCGCGGAAGCCGGCGCGCCGGAGCTTCAGGCCGAGATCGTCGAGGTCGGCAAGAAGTACGACATCCGCCTGATGGGGCCGAACATCTACGGCTTCTATTATACGCCCGCCAATCTCTGCGCGACCTTCTGCACCGCCTACGACGTCAAGGGCCACGCGGCGCTGTCGTCGCAGTCGGGCGGCATCGGCATGGCCATCATCGGCTTCTCGCGCTCCGCCAAGATGGGCGTCTCCGCGATCGTGGGCCTCGGCAACAAGTCCGACATCGACGAGGACGATCTGCTCGCCTTCTTCGAGCAGGACCCGAACACCAACTTGATCGCGCAGCACTGCGAAGACCTCAAGGACGGCCGCGCCTTCGCGGAAGCCGCAAAGCGCGTCTCCAAGAAGAAGCCGGTCGTCGTGCTCAAGGCCGGCCGTACCTCGGCAGGCGCGAAGGCGGCGTCGTCGCACACCGGCGCGCTCGCCGGCAACGACCGCATCTATGAGGACGTGTTCAAGCAGTCCGGCGTGATCCGTGCCCGGTCCTTGCGTCAGCTGCTCGAATTCGCCCGCGGCGTGCCGGTGCTGCCGACGCCGAAGGGTGAGAACGTTCTGATCATCACCGGTGCCGGCGGCTCAGGCGTGCTGCTGTCGGATTCCTGCGTCGACAACGGCCTGTCGCTGATGTCGATGCCGCCGGATCTCGATGCGGCCTTCCGCAAGTTCATCCCGCCGTTCGGTGCTGCCGGAAATCCTGTGGATATCACCGGCGGCGAGCCGCCGATCACCTACGTCAACACGGTGAAGCTCGGCCTGTCGGATGAGCGTATCCATTCGCTGATCCTCGGTTACTGGCACACCATCGTCACTCCGCCGATGGTGTTCGCCCGCAACATGGTCGAGGTGAAGAAGGAGATGGAGGCCAAGGGTTTCGTGAAGCCCATGGTCGCCTCGCTCGCCGGCGACGTCGAGGTCGAGGAGGCCGCCGAATATCTCTACCAGAACGGCATCCCGGCCTACGCCTATTCGACCGAGCTTCCGGTCGAGGTGCTCGGCGCCAAGTACAAATGGGCGCGCGGGGCGGGACTGCTCTGAGCTTGCGTTCGCCTCTCCCCGCTCGCGGGGAGAGGCCGGAATTTGCGTCGCACATTCCGGGTGAGGGGGCGCGATGAGCAAGAACGTGATCCGGCGCAAATCGCTCGAGCCCAGATCGCCCGCTGAGGCCGATCATGAAGGCCGCGACGGCGGCGTGCAGTCCGTCGACCGCGCGCTGTCGATCATCGAGACGCTGGCCGAGGACGACGAGGGTTATCGGCTCAGCGATCTCGCCGTCCGCACCGGCCTGTCCGCCTCGACCGTGCACCGCCTGCTGGCGACGCTGGAAAGCCGCCGTTTCGTGCAGTTCGACCGCGCCGCATCCAAATGGCATGTGGGCGTGCGCAGCTTCACGGTCGGCGCGAGCTTTGCGCGGCGGCGCAACTTCTCCACCCAGGCCATTCCTTACCTGCGCAAGCTGCGCGATCTCACCCGCGAGACCGCCAATCTCGCCGTGGTCGACGACGAGTTCATCATCGTGCTGACCCGCATGGAAAGCCGCGAGATCATGCGCTCGCTGACCCAGGTCGGTGGCCGAGTCCCCATGGTGACCTCGGGCGTCGGCAAGGCGGTGCTTGCAACCTATTCCGACGAGGACGTCGGCGCCGTCATCCGCCATCACGGCATGCCCCGCCTGACCGAGAAGTCGATCGTTCGGCCGAGCGACCTGTTCAGGGAGCTCGAAAAGATCCGCAAGCAGGGCTACGCCCTCGACGATGAAGAGGCCTGTATGGGCCTGCGCTGCGTTGCCGCGGTCGTCTACAACGACTGCGCGGAGCCGCTCGCGGCGATTTCGGTCTCCGGCATGACCAGCCGGCTGACCGACCAGAGGCTGCCGGAAATTGGGCAAATCGTGCGGGATGTCGCCGTCGAACTGACGGCGGCGCTCGGCGGGGTCATCTCGACGCCCCGCTGACTAACCCCCGGAGGGGTGTCCACTGGACAGCATCGGCCGTTTTGGCTGATATGCGACCAAACGACACAATGCGGCAAACGTCCGCATGAGCCTGGAGACGCCCCCATGTTCCAATTTCCCGCGCGCCTTGTCGGCGCAGCCGTCGCGCTGACCCTGGCGGCAGCCAATCCGGTCCTCGGCCAGCAGCTCGAGCTCAAGCTGATGGCGCCGGCCGCGCCCGGCGGAGGCTGGGATCAGACCGCCCGCTCGATGCAGCAGGCGCTGGTGGCTTCGGGTGTCGCGCGCAGCGTGCAGGTCACCAACGTTCCCGGCGCCGGCGGCAGCGTCGGCATTGCCCAGTTCGTCAATGGCGCCAAGGGCGACGGCAACCAGATGATGGTCAACGGTTTCGTCATGGTGGGCGCGCTCGCCATGAACAAGTCGCCGGTGACGCTGGAGCAGGTGACGCCGATCGCGCGCCTCACCGAGGAAATTCAGGTGATCGTGGTGCCCGCGAACTCGCCAATCAAGACGGCCCAGGATCTCGCCGCCGCAGTGAAGGCTGACATCGCCAAAGTCACCTTCGCCGGCGGCTCGGCCGGCGGCGTCGACCATGTGATGGCGGCGCTGTTCGCCGGCGCCGTCGGCGCCGATGCAAAGAAGATCAACTACATCCCGTTCTCCGGCGGCGGCGAGTCGCTGGCGGCGATCCTCGGCGGCAAGGTCACCGCGGGCATTTCGGGGCTGAGCGAATATGAAGGGCAGATCAAGTCCGGCAAGCTCCGCGCGATCGGCGTGACCTCCGAGAAGCGCATCGCAGGCAGCGACATCCCGACCTTCAAGGAGCAGGGCATCGACCTCGTGATCGCCAACTGGCGCTCGGTGGTCGCGCCTCCCGGCATCACGCCCGAGCAGAAGAAGACGCTGAGCGATGCGGTCGAGAAGATGGTGAAGTCCGACGCCTGGAAGGAGGTTCTCAAGCAGAAGGGCTGGGAGGACGCCTATCTCGGCGGCGACGCCTTCGCCGACTTCCTGAAGAAGGAAACGACACGCGTCACCGACGTGCTGAAATCGGTTGGCCTGATCAAATCATGACCTCAGGCGATCCCGCCCAGCCGCCGCGGCGCGTCGACCGCGCCGGCCTCGTCATCGCCGCATTGCTTGCGGTGCTCGCCGCTGTGCTGGTCTGGGATGCGCGCGGCCTGCCATCCACCGCGATGTACGGGATGGGGCCTGAGGCGATGCCGGTCGTCGTCGCCAGCGGCCTTGCGCTGCTCGCGATCGGCAATTTCATCGATGCGCTGCGCGGCAATCTGCCGGCGCGCGAGAGCTCCGATCCCGTGCCCGTGGTTCTGATCCTCATTGGCCTTGCGCTGCTGATCGACATCATCGGCTTCGGCGGCGGCTTCATCCTGGCGACGGCGGCGCTGTTCGTGACGACTTCGGCGGCGTTCGGGCGCCGTGCCGTCGTGGTCGACAGCATCATCGCTCTCGTGATGTCCACCCTGATCTATCTCGCATTCGATCGCCTGCTGACGCTGAGCCTTCCTGCCGGCCCCCTGGAGCGACTCTTGTGATGGACACTTTTGCCGCGCTGGCGCATGGCATGGCTGTGGCCGTCCAGCCCATGAACCTGCTCTATGCCTTGATCGGCGTGTTCCTCGGCACGGCCGTGGGCGTGCTGCCCGGCATCGGCCCGGCACTGACGGTCGCGCTGCTGCTGCCTGTCACCTACAAGCTCGATCCCGGCGGATCGCTGATCATGTTTGCGGGCATCTATTACGGCGGCATGTATGGCGGATCGACCACTGCGATCCTTATCAATACGCCCGGCGAGAGCGCCTCGATGGCGACCGCGCTCGAAGGCAACAAGATGGCCAAGGCCGGCCGCGGCGGGCCGGCGCTCGCGACCTCCGCGATCGGCTCTTTCGTTGCCGGCACCATCGCAACCATCGGGCTGGCGTTTCTGGCGCCATGGCTGGTCGATTTCGCCGTGCGCTTTGGCCCCGAGGATTATTTCGCGCTGATGTGCGTCGCCTTCGTCACGGTGTCGGCAACCTTCGGCGATTCACCGGTCCGCGGCCTGACCAGCCTGTTCATCGGCCTGACGCTCGGTCTCGTCGGCATCGACAAGCTGACCGGTCAGGCGCGGCTCGCGTTCGGCGTCCCTGAATTGCTCGACGGCGTCGAGGTGACGACGCTTGCGGTCGGCCTGTTCGCAGTTGGCGAGGCGCTCTACGTCGCCTCTCGCCGCCACCACACCGAGGAGAAGCTCGAGCCGGTGCGCGGCTCGCTGTGGATGACCAAGGAGGATTGGAAGCGCTCGTGGAAGCCGTGGCTGCGCGGCACCATGTTCGGCTTCCCCATCGGCGCGCTGCCGGCAGGCGGCGCGGAGATCCCGACCTTCCTGTCCTATTCCACCGAGAAGCGTCTCACGAAGCATCCCGAAGAATTCGGCAAGGGCGCGATCGAAGGCGTGGCCGGCCCTGAGGCCGCCAACAACGCCTCTGCCGCCGGCACGCTGGTGCCGCTGCTGACGCTGGGCTTGCCGACCTCGGCGACGGCCGCGATGATGCTGGCGGGCTTCCAGCAATATGGCCTCAACCCGGGGCCGCTGCTGTTCGCCGAGCGACCAGACCTGGTGTGGGGTCTGATCGCCAGCCTGTTCATTGCCAACATGATGCTGCTGGTGCTCAACCTGCCGCTGGTCGGCCTGTGGGTGCGGTTGCTCGCGATCCCGCAGCCCTGGCTCTATGCCGGCATCCTCGTGTTCGCGACCATGGGCACGATCGCAGCAAAGCCGTCAGTGGTGGAGTTGTCGATGCTGGCCGGCTTCGGCGTGCTCGGCTTCCTGATGCGCCGGTTCGACTTCCCGATCGCGCCGGTCGTGGTCGGCCTGATCCTCGGCCCGATCGCCGAAAGCCAGCTGCGACGCGCGCTCGCAATCAGCCTCGGCGATCCCATGACGTTGGTGCAGAGCCCGATCTCCGCGACGCTGCTTGCCATCGCGCTGATCGCGCTATTGGCCCCATTCGTGCTGAAGGGGCTCGGCCGATTCAAGGCGAACGAGGATTAGCGGAACCTCACCGTGTGGTGCTTGCCCAATGCGTAAGCACTGGTGCCACATTATTTGAGTTGCCCCTGCCGCCGTCGGGGGCAACCATCGTTGGGCTGTCCAATCTTCGCGAGAGCCTCGATGACCAAACTCACCCGTTTCTCTGTCGCGCCGCTGCACAGCATGACGCGGCGTCTGGCTGACGTCGCCTCGGCCCGTGTTGCGCCGGATCTCGTGATAACAGGCGGACGGGTGCTCTCGACCTATTCGGACCGCATCCACGCCAACCGTGAGGTCTGGATCACCGGCGGCCGCATTGCCGCGGTGAAGCCTGCGGGCACGGCGAAGAAGGTCTGGAGCGGCGTGCCGTTCTATGACGCGGCAGGCGGCATCATCGCGCCCGGCTTGGTCGATCCGCACATTCACATCGAATCCTCGATGGTGACGGCCTGCGCCTATGCCGAGGCCGCGCTGCTCAACGGCACCACCACGATCTTTTGCGACAGCCACGAGATCGGCAACGTCATGGACGTCGCCGGTGTCGAGGCCATGCTGGAGGACGCGCGGCTGGCGCCACTGTCGATCTTCCTGACGGTACCGAGCACGGTGCCGGCGACGTCGGCGGAACTGGAAACAGCGGGCGGCGATCTCACGCCGGACAAGATAGCCGGCCTGTTCGACCGCTGGCCCGAAGCGGTGGCGCTCGGCGAGAAGATGGACTTTGTGCCTGTGACGATGGGCGACGAGCGCAGCCACGCCATCCTCGCCGCCGCCTTGAAGCGGGGGCGGCCGGTGTCCGGCCATGTCTACGGCCGTGAATTCGTCGCGGCTTACGCGGCCAGCGGCGTCACCGACACCCATGAGGCGATCGACCGTGACATTGCCGATGATCTGCTCGACGCCGGCGTTTGGGTGTTTTTGCGCGGCGGCCCGCCAACGACGCCCTGGCATTCGCTGCCGCAGGCGATCCGCACCATCACCGAGCTCGGCGCCTCGCACAAGCGCACGGCGGTGTGCACCGACGACCGCGACGCCGACGATCTCTTGCTGTTCGGTCTCGACTGGGTGGTGCGCGAAGCCGTGAAGGCGGGAATGTCGCCCGAGCAGGCCTGGTCGATGGGCTCACTGCACGGCGCGACGCGCTTCGGCATGGAAGGGGATATCGGCGGTCTCGGCGGTGGCCGGCGCGCCGATCTCGTGCTGATGGACGATCAGCTCAAGCCGCAATGCACCTGGTATGGCGGGGAGCTCGTGGTCGAGCACGGCAAGATCACGCCGCGCCTCGATCAGGCGCTGTCGCAGCGCTATCAATATCCGAAGGCGGCCTACGCCACGGTCAAGCTGCCGGGGAAGCTGAAGCTCACGCCGGAGCTGCCTGCGAAAGCCTGCACCGTCAACGCGATCAAGACCGCGCTGCCTGGCATCACGCTGATCCATGAAAAAGTCGCGATCGAACCGGCCAAGGACTGGCCGTCGCTGTTTGCGCGCTACGGCCTCTGCTTCGTTACGGTGGTCGAGCGCCACGGCAAGTCGGCCGGCAATGTTGCCCACGGCCTGCTGAAGGATTTCGGCCTGAAGCGCGGCGCGGTTGGCTCCAGCGTCGGGCATGACAGCCACAACATCATCGTCGCCGGCACCAACGAAGCTGACATGCAGGTCGCGATCGCAGCGATCAGGGAGCAGCAGGGCGGCGTCTGCGTTGTCGCCGAGGGCCAGGTGAGGGCGCTGGTTCCCTTGCCGATCGCAGGGCTGCTCTCCGACAAGCGCGTGACCGAGGTGGCCGAAGAGGTTAGGGCGCTCAAGAAGGAATGGGCCGAGGCCGGCTGCACCATCCCCTATATGGGCTTCAATTTGATTCCCCTATCGGTCATTCCGGAAATTCGCATCACCGACAAGGGCCTCGTGCTGGTGCCGCAGATGGAGCTGGCGCCGCTGTTCGAGTGATCTGCTTTCATGTGTATCTCGGTCTAACCGATTGAGACCGCCACGATTTTTCCGCGGCTGCCGCATCGTGGAAAATAAAATCGATCTCGTTGAGATTGCATCACGCAGACCGGATGATCTCGCTCGCTGACGCAACTTAGAGCGAGGTCCGATTATGGCGAAGATGCGAGCCGTCGATGCAGCCGTGCGAATTCTGGAGAAGGAAGGCATCTCGACCGCCTTCGGGGTTCCCGGCGCTGCGATCAATCCGCTTTACTCGGCGCTGAAGAAACGCGGCTCGATCCGCCACATCCTGGCACGGCATGTCGAGGGCGCCTCGCACATGGCCGAGGGCTACACGCGGGCCAAGGCGGGCAATATCGGCGTCTGCATCGGCACGTCGGGGCCGGCCGGCACCGACATGATCACCGGGCTCTATTCGGCGATCGCCGATTCCATTCCGATCCTCTGCATCACCGGGCAGGCGCCGCGGGCACGCCTCTACAAGGAGGACTTCCAGGCCGTCGACATCGAGTCGATCGCAAAGCCCGTGACCAAGTGGGCGGTGACGGTACGCGAGCCGGCGCTGGTGCCGCGCGTGTTCAGCCAGGCTTTTCACGTGATGCGATCGGGCCGGCCGGGGCCGGTGCTGATCGACATGCCGCTCGACGTGCAGCTCGCCGAGATCGAGTTCGACGACGAGACCTATGAGCCGCTGCCGGTCTACAAGCCGGCCGCGACGCGCAAGCAGGTCGAGAAGGCATTGGAGATGCTCAATGCTGCCGAGCGGCCGCTGATCGTGGCTGGCGGCGGCATCATCAATGCCGATGCGTCTGATCTGCTGGTGGAATTTGCCGAGATCGCCAACGTGCCCGTGGTGCCGACGCTGATGGGGTGGGGCGCGATCCCCGACGACCATGTGCTGATGGCCGGCATGGTCGGGCTCCAGACCAGCCATCGCTACGGCAATGCAACGCTGCTGGAATCCGACTTCGTGCTCGGCATCGGCAACCGCTGGGCCAACCGCCACACCGGCTCGGTCGAGACCTACACCAAGGGCCGCAAATTCGTGCATGTCGATATCGAGCCGACGCAGATCGGGCGCGTGTTCAATCCGGATCTCGGCATCGTCTCGGACGCGAAGGCGGCGCTCGAGCTGTTCGTCGCCGTCGCCAGGGAGTGGCGCCGGTCAGGCAGGCTCCGCGAGCGCCAGGCGTGGCCCGCGTCCTGCCGCGACCGCAAGACGACGATGCTGCGCAAGAGCCATTTCGACAACGTCCCGATCAAACCGCAGCGCGTCTACGAGGAGATGAACAAGGCGTTCGGCCGCGACACCACCTATGTCACCGTGATCGGCCTGTCGCAGATCGCCGGCGCGCAGTTCCTCGGCGTCTACAAGCCGCGCAACTGGATCAATGCCGGGCAGGCGGGGCCGCTCGGCTGGACGCTCCCGGCGGCGCTCGGCGTGCGCGCGGCATGCCCGGATCGCGAGATCGTCGCGCTGTCGGGGGACTACGACTTCCAGTTCCTGATCGAGGAGCTCGCGGTCGGCGCGCAGTTCAATCTGCCCTACATCCACGTCGTCGTGAACAATTCCTATCTCGGTCTGATCCGCCAGGCCCAGCGCGGCTTCGACATGGACTATCACGTCCAGCTCTCCTTCGAGAACATCAACGCGCCCGAGATCGGCGCCTACGGCGTCGACCATGTGACGGTCGCCGAAGGCCTCGGTTGCAAGGCGATACGCGTCACCGACCCCAAGGACACGCAAGCGGCGTTCGCGACCGCGCGCGAATTGATGGCCAAGCATCGCGTCCCCGTGGTGGTCGAGTTCATCCTCGAGCGCGTCACCAATATCGCGATGGGCACCGAGATCGACAACATCGTCGAGTTCGAGGAGGTGCTGGATCTGCCGCTCGACGAGGTCGCAAGCGCGCGGCTCAATGTGTTGCAGCCGGCAGAGTAAGGGAACCGCATCATGCCGAAATTTGCTGCCAATCTCACCATGCTCTTCAACGAGATGCCGTTCCTCGATCGCTTCGCCGCTGCGAAGGCGGCGGGATTTGCCGGCGTCGAATATCTCTTTCCCTATGATTTCGACAAGGCGCAGCTGCGCGAGCAGTTAGAGTCTCACGGCCTGACGCAGGTGCTGCACAATCTGCCGGCCGGCAATTGGGCGGCTGGCGAGCGCGGCATCGCCATCCTGCCCGATCGCACCAGCGAATTCCGCGACGGCGTGTTCCGCGCCATCGACTACGCCAAGGCGCTGGATTGCGAGCAGCTCAATTGCCTCGTCGGCATCGCGCCTGCCGGTGCCGACCCGCGCGAGCTTCAGGAGACGCTGGTCGGCAACCTACGCTTCGCGGCCTCGACGCTGGCGCGGGAGAACATCAAGCTGCTGGTCGAGCCGATCAACACGCTGGACATTCCGGGCTTCTACCTCAATGGCACCGAGCAGGCGGTGCGGCTCATCTCCGAGGTGCGGTCGAGCAATTTGTTCGTCCAGTACGACATCTATCACATGCAGATCATGGAAGGCGATCTCGCCCGCACCATGCAGGAATATCTGCCGCAGATCGCGCATATCCAGCTCGCCGATAATCCCGGCCGTCATGAGCCCGGCACCGGCGAGATCAACTATCCCTTCCTGTTCCGCCATCTCGACGCGATCGGCTATCGCGGCTGGGTCGGCTGCGAATACAAGCCGCGCACCACGACCCTGGAAGGGCTTTCGTGGCACGCGGCGCAGACGTTCGAGACGTGAGGAAACAAGACATGATCGATATCGGCTTCATCGGACTTGGCACCATGGGACGGCCGATGGCCGGCCACCTCCTGGCTGCGGGTTATCGCGTTCTCCTGCATGACGTCGCGCCGGTTGCGCCCGAACTGATTGCGGCCGGCGGCATCGCCTGCAAATCGGCCAAGGAAGTTGCGGAGGAAGCGGATGCCGTCATCATCATGGTGCCGGATACGCCACATGTGGAAGCGGTGCTGTTCGGCAAGGACGGTGTCGCGAGCGGTATCTCAAAAGGCAAGATCGTCGTCGACATGAGCTCGATCTCGCCGCTGGCGACCAAGGAGTTCGCGAAGAAGATCGAGGCGCTGGGCGCCGACTATCTCGATGCGCCGGTGTCGGGCGGAGAGGTCGGCGCGAAAGCCGCGAGCCTCACCATCATGGTCGGCGGGCCCGAGCGCGCCTTCGGCACCATGAAGCCGGTCTTCGACAAGATGGGCAAGAACGTCACGCATGTCGGCGCCAATGGCGACGGTCAGACGACGAAGGTCGCCAACCAGATCATCGTCGCCCTGACGATCGAGGCTGTGAGCGAAGCATTGTTGTTTGCGTCGAAGGCCGGCGCGAACCCTGCGCTGGTGCGCAAGGCGCTCATGGGCGGCTTCGCCTCGTCGCGGATTCTCGAAGTCCATGGCGGGCGCATGGTGAAGCGCAATTTCGATCCGGGCTTTCGCATCGAACTGCACCAGAAGGATCTCAACCTCGCGCTGGAAGGTGCCCGCGCACTCGGCCTTTCGCTGCCGAGCACCGCGGTCGCGCAGCAATTGTTCTCGTCCTGCACCGCGCATGGCGGCAAGGCCTGGGATCATTCCGCAATGGTGCGCGCGCTGGAACTGATGGCAGGGCACGAGATCGCTGCGGTCTGATCTGTTACCGCGTAACAGTCTCTGGGATTGGCGCGCCTTTGGCCGCGGGGAACCGGAACAATGCTCCGGTCCCGCGGTTGAAGGCGCATAACAATCACTGGAGACTTAAGGTCATGAAAACCCGTCTTGCGATTTCGTTGGCTGCCGCCTCGCTGCTGGCGTCGAGCGCAGCCTTTGCCCAGTCGACGACCGAACAGGGCGCCAGGGACGGCGCGCGCGCAGGTGGCGACATCGGCGGCCCGGTCGGCGCGATGGTTGGCGGTACCGTCGGTGCAGCCGTTGGCGCTGGTCTCGAAATTCCGAACGCGATTCTCGGCGGAATCCCGCGCAGCGAGTCGGTTGTCGTGGAGGAGCGCGTCGTGGTCGGCGAGCCCCTGCCTCCGACCGTGGTGCTGCGCCCGGTGCCGAACTACACCGAGTATCGGTATGCGGTCGTGAACGACCGCCGCGTGATCGTCGAGCCGCGCACGCGCCGCGTGGTCAAGATCATCGACTGATCTGCACTTGGTTAAGCGCTGAGAAGGTGGGCCCTGCGGCGAGTTACTCCGCGGGGCCTTCGCTCGTCAGGGCCGCGCTGTTGCGAAGCCGGGTCATGGCCCAGTCGGCAGCGGCTGCGATGGCAAAGCCGAAGCAGGCGGTGAGCGCGTCGACCAGAAAGTCCGCAAGTCGCGCATGGCGGCCGGGTGCCCAAAATTGCATCAGTTCCAGCACGCCGATCAGGACAACCGAGGCCGCAGCAATCCGCAGGCGCCGCCGCGGATAGGCGAGGCCGAAGGCCAGTCCGACCAGAATGAAGGCGAGCGCGTGTTCGCCGTCCTGACCGAGGTCTGAATGGGGCCGCAGGCCCGGTGGGCCGAGGGTTGCGAAAGTGACGGCGGCCGCGAGCAGCCAGGCAATGGAACGAACCAAAATTGACATCCGGCCCGCATAGCACAGATTTGTAACGGGCCGGTACCCTCCAGCCACCAGATCGACGTTTAGTTAATGACGAAACGTTAAAGTGGCTCGCGCACGCCGAGGCCGTGCATGAAACGTTCCCGGATCTGCACGGGATCGCGGCGGGTGGTGCCGATGCCAGGCTTGTCGTCGATCCTTACGGCGATTAGATGGGGCTCGGAGGCACCCATCGCAGCCTCGATCAGCCGCTCGAAATCCTCCTCGTCCGCAGCCCAGGCGCTGTTGGCGAGACCGGAGCCGAGAGCGATGGCGACGATGTCGGCGACACCAGCTGCCGGCGTCCGCTGCGCTCCGGTAATCTGGTAGATGCCGTTGTCCATCACGATCATCGTGAGGTTCTTCGGCTTCAGGGCCGCGATCGTCGAGAGCGCACCAAGCTGCATCAGGAGCGAGCCGTCGCCTTCGAGCGCGAAGACGTGGCGGTCGGGCTGCGCCAGCGCCACGCCGAGCGCGATCGGGAAAGCGAGCCCCATGCTGCCCAGCATGTAGAAATTCTGCGGGCGGTGGCCGGCGGCCCAGAGATCGAAATTGGTGTTGCCGATGCCGCCGATCACGGCTTCCTTGTTTCCGAGCTTCGCGATCAGGCGCGAGGTGACGTCGAAGCGGTTCATCACCTTGGTGTTGCGATGATCCATGGCCAAACTCACTTGTCGAACACCTTGCCGCCCGTGAGCAGCGGGTTGAGGATCAGGGCCACCGGCGCCTGCGTGGTGACGGCTTGCTTGATCGAGCGGTCGGCGATGAATTCGAGCTCGTCGAGCCGGGTGATGGTGTGATGCTCCAGCGCCAGCGAATCCAGCACCGGGCGCATGGTGCGGCAGACCAGCGACTGGCCGTAGTTGAACTCGCCGAGCGTGCCGCGCTCGGAGACGAACATGATCAGCGGAATCTGGTAGGGCACCGCGAGCGAGGCCAGCACGTTGGCGAGCGTCGCAAAGCCTGACGTCTGCATCAGCACCGCGCCGCGCCGGCCGCCCATCCAGGCTCCCGAAACGATGCCGACCGCTTCCTCCTCGCGGGCGGTGGCAAAGGTGGTGAAGAAGGGATCGGCGTGAAGGTTCTTGATCAGCGGCGTCAGCACGCGATCAGGAACGTAGGGGATGAGGCTGATCTCGTTCCGCTTCAGGGTTTGCAGGATGATGCTATGCCAGCTGCTTTCGCCGGCCCCCTGTGCAGCCGGGGGCGAGGTCTTCTGCTCCGCAATCGCCATTGCGTTCTCCCTTGAGCCGCGCATGCTTCTTGGTATCTGGCCGCCGCGGCAGTCCGCCGAACTTGACGCAGGCAGTGGGATTGTCAACATGTCCTGGCCGGCACCGTGATCTGCGCTGGACGGCCTGCCGTGGCCGGCGCCGCCATGTCATAAAGGCGGTAACGATAAAAGCGGGAGGAAGCAGAGGCGAGCGCAACGCCGACCTTGCCGATCTCCCTCGCAAGCGAGCCGGAAGGGTCCTGATGTCGGTCAACAACAAGCGCGTGTTCTACGTCAAATATCTGGCCAATCCGATCTACATCGACATCCTCAAGGCGCGGCCCGATGTCCGGCTCGATCGCATCGAGAACGAAAGCCCCGAAGATTTCTATGCGCCGATCCTGAGTGCAGCCCATGTTTACCAGGTCGGCGCCGCCCGCGATGAACTCGCCCCGCATTTCCATGTCGATGCCGCCTTCCTGAAGCGCACGCCGAATTTGCTGCTCGTCTCTAGCAACGGCGCGGGCTTCGATCCCGTCGACGTCGAGGCCTGCACGGAGGCGGGCGTCGTGGTCGTCAACCAGTCCGGCGGCAACGCCCATTCGGTCGCCGAGCATGCGCTCGCGATGATGTTGACGCTGTCCAAGCGCATCATCCAGTCGGACCGCCGGCTGCGCCGTGAACGCGATGTCAACCGCAACGAACTCGTCGGCAACGAGGTCGAGCACAAGACCGTCGGCATCATCGGGCTCGGCAATGTCGGCCGCCGCATCGCCGCTTTGTGCAAGGGCCTGCTCGGCATGAAGGTGCTGGCCTATGACCCGTATCTTTCGGCCGAGGTCATGGCCGAGCGGGGCGGGGAGAAGGTCGAGCTCGACGAGCTTCTGCGCCGCTCCGATTTCGTCTCGATCTCCTGTCCGCTCAACAAGGGCAGCCGCAACATGATCAGCGTGCGCGAATTCGCGCTGATGCAGCCGCACGCCTATTTCATCACCACGGCGCGCGGCTTCATCCACGACGAGGACGCGCTGCTGCAGGCCTTGCGCGACAAGCGCATTGCGGGCGCCGGCCTCGACGTCTGGTCCAAGGAACCGCCGCCGCCGGAGCATCCGCTGCTCCAGTTCGACAACGTGCTGGCGAGCCCGCATACAGCGGGGGTGACGATCGAGGCGCGCCAGAACATGGGCCGCATCGCCGCCGAGCAGGTGCTGGAGACGCTCGACGGCAAGCGTCCGCCGCGCATCATCAATCCCGAAGTCTGGCCGCACTATGCAGAACGCTTCAAGCAGGCGTTCGGCGTGACGCCGGGGTAGGAGCTCGCGCCAAGCGTCCGGAATAACCGCCGGAAAGCTGCGCCGACCTTGATCCGCGTCAAAAACTCCCTCCCGCATCCGGCCTAAATGGGATTAGAGTGCCGCCGGGGCAGCAGGGAGGTCCCATGTCTACTTATGTCGTCAGGTTCATGAAGGACGTGCTCGGCCAGTACGGCCGGCACATCGAGGTGTGCCAGGGCACGCTCGAAATCGACGCCTGCGATGAGGACGAAGCCAAAGAGCGGGCCAAGGCGAAGTTTTGCAAGGATCAAGCCTTGCATCACTGGTCGCTGCATGCCGACCGCATCCAGGTCAGACCAGCTGACTTTCCATCGTAAGGCGTTATCGGGCGGGCGCCGTGACAGGCGGGGGCGCCGTCGTCCCCGCGCCGAGCGACCGTTGCACCATCACGGTATCGGACCAGCGGCCGTGGCGATAGGCGACACCGCAGAGCAGCCCGGCGCGCGCGAAGCCGAACTTCTCGTGCAGCGCCAGCGAGGGCGCGTTGTCGGCATCGATATAGCCGATCATCTGGCGAAAGCCGGCCGCCGCGCAGGCATCGATCAGGTCCTGGAGCAAAAGCCGCCCGACTCCGCGGCCGAGATGCTCGTGATGAACATAGATCGAGTGTTTCGCCGTGTAGCGGTAGGCCGGCCGCTTGCGGAATTGCACCGCATAGGCATAGCCCACGACCTCGCCGCGAAAGGTCGCGACCAGATGCGGTAGGCGGGTCTGCTTCAGGTTCTTGCGCCGGTCGCGCAGATCATCCGGCTCGGGTGCGCCGGTTCCCTCGACGTCGCGCGGCACGCCATTGCGGACGTGATGGCGGTAGATCGCCAGCATCGCCTCGACGTCGCCCTCGCGTGAGGGCCGCACCAAAACCCGTTCGTCACTCGCGCGCGCGGCTGCTTCGTTCATCGGCACCTACTCAGCAACGACGTAAGTATAGAGCCCGATGCGGCCGTTCGCATCGATCTCCTTGTAGACGCCCTGGATTTCCACATCGAAGCCCGGAAACGTGTTGAAGCAGGTCTCGAACATCTTGAGGTAATCGATCATGGGCTTGGCTCGTTCCGTCAGCCGCTCGCCGGGCACGATGGTGGCGATGCCGGGCGGATAGACCACGAACGGCGTGGTGGCGATGCGGCCCGCGATCGCCTCGATCGGCAGATAGTCGACGTCGTTGCGGAACAGATAGCGCGCGGCATCGCGCGGCGACATCGCGATTTCAGGCATGTGCTCGGGCATGAACTGCCGGGCCTGTAGCGCGCTGACGTCGGCGGCACGGAAGAAGCGGTGCATTTCGCCGCAGAGGTCGCGCAGCCGCGCGCCGGCGTAGCGCGCCTGCCGCCGCAGGTAGAACTCAGGGATGACGTCGGCCAGCAGCGCATTGTCGTCGTGCAGCTTCTTGAACGCGACAAGACCCGAGATCAGTGTGCCGGCCTTGCTCGCCTCGACGCCTGGCGTGAGCAGGAAGAGCATGGAGTTGAGATCGTTCTTCTCGGGAACGATGCGGTTTTCGCGTAAGTATTGCGCGACGACCGGCGCGGGGATGCCATGCTCGGCATAGGCGCCGGTGGTGCGGTCGAAGCCGGGCGTGAGCAGGGTCAGCTTGTTCGGGTCGGTCATGGCAAAGCCCTCAGTGAGGCCGGGGAAGCCATGCCAAGTGTCGTCGGGGGAGAGCTGCCACAGCGCGGGATTGGTGGCGAGCTCGTCGGTGGAGAGGGTCTCCCAGGCGACGTTGTGAGCGGCCCCGGGGCGGCCGACGTCGGGAATGGCGACGCGATCCGGCACGAATGGCTCGAAAAACCAGCGCCGCTCCGGATTTTGCTCCTTCTCTTCGAACTCCCGGCGCATCGCCCGCATCTTCTTGCGCAACTCGATGCCGAGCCGGATCGTGTCGTCCCACAGCACCTCGCCAGAGCGGCCCTTCATCATCTGCGCCCCGACATCCAATGACGCGAAGAGTGGATAGAACGGCGACGTGGAAGCGTGCTGCATGAAGCTCTCGTTGAAGCGGCGATGCTCGACGCGCCGCTTCTGGCCGCGGATGTGACGGTCCTTGATGTGGATCTGGGAGGCCTGCGAGAAGCTCGCGAGCTGCTTGTGCGTCGACTGGGTCGCGATGATGCCGGGTGCCTCCGGGGGAAGATTGGCCAGACTCATGGCGAAGCGGCCTGCATAGAGCGGATGGAATTTCATGAAGCCGGCCCAGGCTTCGTCGAACAGTATGTACTCGCAGAGATGGCCGACGCGCTTGAGGATCATCTCGGCGCTGTGGATCGTGCCGTCATAGGTGCATTGCTCGACGACCGCGACGCGGAACGGCCGTTCCTTGCGCCAGGCGTTCTTGTCCGTGACAAGCGGATGATTGCGGATCGCCTCGCGCAAAGTCTTCTCGTCGAGCAAGTCCCAGCGCATCGGACCGATCAGACCCCATGCGTTGCGGATGGTCGGCACGTAGATTGGCACGCCGCCATTGATCATCAGCGCGCCATGATGGGCGGCCTTGTGGTTGTTGCGGTCGAACAGCACGAGGTCGCCGTCGGTGACGAGCGCGCCGAGCGCGACCTTGTTCGAGGTCGAGGTGCCGTTGAGCACGAAATAGGTCTTTTCCGCACTGAAGATTTGCGCGGCCTCTTTCTGCGCCCTCAGCGCGGGGCCTTCGTGGGTGAGGAGGTCGCCAAGATCGAGCACGGAATTGTCGAGGTCGTCGCGGAACACGGACTCGCCGAGATGCTCGACGAAGACCCGGCCGATCGGGCTGCGGTTGTAGAACACGCCGCCATTGTGCCCCGGGCAGGTCCAGAGCTGATTGCCTTCCTCTGCATAATCGACCAGCGCGCCGAAGAACGGCGTCTTCAGAGTTTCGGCATATTGCTTCAGCCGGCTGATCAGGTTCTTGGCGATGAAGGTCGGGGTCTCCTCGGACAGGAAGACGTAACCGTCGATGAAATCGAGCACCTCGACCGGCAGATCCTCGAACCTTTTGCGGCGGATCAACAGGATGATCGGGAAATCGAGTCCACGACGCCGCATCAGATTGATCAGCGCCGAGGTCTTGCCTTCCAGGCCCTTCTTGCCCCAATCCACCACCATGCAGCCGATCGCGGCATCAGTCTGCACCGCCATCTCGGCATCCTCCAGCTTGCGGGCCCGGACCACCTCGAAGCCGGAGCGCTGGATCTCCTCGATGATCTGGTTGAAGCGGACGCCTTCGAGATCGTCGGCGTCGAACACAGGTGCGGCGAACAGGAAGTTGAAGCGCTTGAAGTAGTCCATGTCGGATCCCGAATGTGGCGGAGATACCAGCTCTCTGCACATTCGATGACAGTTGGATGACAGGAGCCGAGCGTTGCTAGAAGTTCGAAGGCTGGTGGCCTCAATCGAGCAGCTTGTCCAGCGTGATCGGGAAACGCCGGATACGCTTGCCGGTGGCATGATAGACCGCGTTCGCAATCGCCGCGGGCACGCCAACGATGCCGATTTCGCCGAGACCCTTGACGCCCAACCTGTTGATGTGGTCGTCGGGCTCGTCGACGAAAATCACGTCGATGTCGTGGACGTCGGCGTTCACGGGAATGTGGTATTCGGCGATATTCGCGTTCATGATGCGGCCGAAGCGGTGGTCCATCAACGTCTCCTCGTGCAGCGCCATCCCGATCCCCCAGACCACGCCGCCCATGATCTGACTGCGGCCGGTCTTGGTGTTCAGGATGCGCCCGGCCGCGATCGCGCTCACAACTCGCGTGACGCGGATGACGCCGAGCTCTTCATCCACCTTGACCTCGGCGAAGACGGCAGAATGCGTGTTGCGCGCGTGCGACTTGTCCTCGGCGAACTCGTTCAGCTTCTCCTTCTCGATCCGTTCGACCTGGCCATGACGCATCGCATCGGCGATCGAAACGGCGCGGCTCCTGTCGGCGGCCTTGGCGACCGTGCCGTCGAGGAGAATGATGTCGGGCGCATCGACGCCGGCGAGTGGCGAGGCAGGCATCGCCTTGGCGTATCGTGCGAGCTCGCGGCGAATCTCTTCGGCTGCGCCCAGCACGGCATGCGCACTCGAGGCGGCCATCCATGAGCCGCCTTCCACGGGTGCCTGCGGGAGGGTCGAGTCCGCGAGCTTGACGCTGATGTTCTCGATCGGCAGGCCGAGGGCATCGGCCGCGACCTGCGCCACGATGGTATAAGTGCCGGTGCCGATATCGGACGCGGCGCAGGAGACCTCGGCATGGCCGTTGGCCGTCAGCACGATGCGGACGGCGACCGGCATCTGCAGCGCCTCCCACACGCCCGTTGCCATGCCCCAGCCGACGAGTTCCTTGCCGTCGCGCATCGAGCGGAGTGCGGGATTGCGGCGGCTCCAGCCGAAAGCTTCCGCGCCGCGGGCGTAACATTCGCGCAACTGCTTGCTGGTGTAGGGCAGGCCTCCGGTCTGGTCGCGATCCGAGTAGCACCTCAGACGCAGTTCGATCGGGTCGAGCCTGAGCGCGACGGCCAGTTCGTCCATGGCACATTCGAGCGCGCAGACGCCCGTTGCGGCTCCCGGCGCGCGCATGTCGCAGGGGGTCGCGACGTCGAGGTCGACCAGCTTGTGGGAATGGTGGCTGTTGGGGCTCTTGTAGAGCTGCTCGGCCCAGCCGGTGTCGTTGCGCGAGAAATCCTCGTAGCGGGAGGTCACGGCAATCGCTTCATGAGTGACCGCATCGAGCGTGCCATCAGGCTTGGCACCGAGCGCAACGCGCTCGATGGTCATGGGACGAAAGCCGAGGCCGTACATCTGCCGTCGCGTCAGCACGACGCGGACAGATCGCTTCAGTGCGAGAGCGGCAAGCGTTGCCAGCACTACCTGGTGCTGCGGCCGCAAGCCGGAGCCGAAGGCGCCGCCGACATAGGGCGAGATCACGCGGATGTCGTCCGGCTTCTTGCCGAAAACGCTGCAAAGAAACTTCTGCACGTTCTGAACGCCCTGCGTCTTGTCGTAGACCGTGAGCCTACCGCCGCCGTCCCAGACCGCCGTCGTCGCATAGAGCTCCATCGGATTGTGATGCTCGCTGGGAATGACGTAGTCCGCCTCGTGGCGAACGGCCGCCCGCGCTAGCGCTGTTGTCGCGTCACCACGCGGCTTGTGCGGCTGATCCACTTTGGCGGCCTTGCCGCGTTCGGATTCGAGATCGGTCGCAAACGGCTCCTGCTCATATTCGACGTGAACGCGGGTTGCGGCGAACTTGGCGGTCTCCCAATCCTCGGCGACGACGAGTGCGATGGGCTGGCCGTTGAACTTGATCCTGTCGTCGTACAGCGGGCGGAAAGGCGAGCCCTTCTCCGGCGCCACCTCGTCCTTCCAGGCTTCGTCCTTGTCGGCGAGAGGCGGGCGATGCGCATGGGTGAGCACGTCGACTACGCCCTTCACCTTCAGCGCCTCGCTGGTATCCAGGCGAGCGATGCGCCCGCGCGGAATGGTGGCTTCGACCACGAAGCCATGAAGGAGGCCGTCTGTTGCGAATTCGCCGGCATATTTGGCGGCTCCGGTGACCTTGGCCCGGCCGTCGACGCGCGACGTTGGTGTTCCGACATAGGCGTTCATCGGACCCTCATGCGATCTTCTTGTGAGCTTGTGATTGCGGCGTTGCGCTCGTGGCCTGCATCAGCGTACGCACGACGGCTCGGCGCGCCAGCTCGATCTTGAATCCATTGTGCGAACGAGCGGTTGCTCCCTGCAGCAGCAGGTCGGCAGCGCGCCCGAAATGATCCGGAGTTGCCGCCTGGCCCCGCAACGCCGCTTCGGCCTCGAGGCTTCGCCAGGGCTTGTGAGCCACGCCGCCGAGGGCAAGCCGCGCTTCGCTGATCGCGTTGCCCTCCACTTCGAGCGCGGCCGCGACCGAGACCAGGGCGAAAGCGTAGGACAGCCGGTCGCGGATCTTCAGATAACTGTAGTTCCGGGCAAAGCTGTGCGGCGGCAGCTCGATTGCGGTGATGATCTCACCCCTGCCGAGAATCGTATCGAGATGAGGCTTGTCGTCCGGAAGCCGATGGAAATCCGTCAGAGCAACGGTGCGCGCACCAGTGGGTCCTGCGGTGTGCACGAGCGCACCGAGCGCGGCCAGCGCGACGCTCATGTCGGATGGATTGGTCGCGATGCAGGACTTGCTGGTGCCGAGGATGGCGTGGTTACGGTTGAGGCCGTCGAGCGCTGAGCAGCCTGTGCCGGGACTTCGCTTGTTGCACGGCGTCGTGGTGTCATAGAAATAGGCGCAGCGTGTTCGCTGCATCAGATTGCCGCCGACCGATGCCATGTTGCGCAGTTGCGCGGAGGCGCCGGCCAGGATCGCGCTGGCGAGCAGGGGATAGCGCTGTTCGATCAGCGGATGGTAGGCGAGGTCCGAATTCGGCACCAGGGCGCCGATGCGCAGGCCGCCGTCGGCGGTCTCCTCGATCTCGCGAAGCGGCAAGCGAGAAATGTCGATCAGCCGGGAGGGCCGTTCGACATTCTCCTTCATGAGGTCGATCAGGTTGGTGCCGCCGGCAATCAGCTTCGCGCCGGGATCGGCGGCGAGCAGGCGAATGGCGTGGGCAATATCGCTCGCGCGGGAATACTGGAAGTTGTTCATGATCGGCTCATTGCCTGCTCGATTGCCGCCACGATGTTGGGGTAGGCGCCGCAGCGGCAGAGATTTCCGCTCATCAGTTCTCTGATCTCGTCGGCATTCCGCGCACGGCCCTCGGCCAACAGGCCCGCGGCGGAGCAAATCTGCCCCGGCGTGCAATAGCCGCATTGGAATGCGTCGTGATCGATGAAGGCCTGTTGCAGCGGGTGAAGCGCGCCATCCTTGGCGAGGCCTTCGATGGTCGTGATCTCGGCGCCATCCTTCATGACCGCGAGCGTCAGGCACGAATTGACGCGCCGACCGTCGACCAGCACGGTGCAGGCGCCGCATTGGCCGTGATCGCAGCCTTTCTTGGTGCCCGTCAGCGCAAGATGATCGCGCAATGCGTCCAGCAGTGTGGTCCAGGGTATGAGATCGAGCGTATGGTCAACGCCATTGATGACGAGATGAACCGGAATGCGTTCGGGAATGTCGTGCGCGACATCGCTCATGTCCTGCTCCCTGCGCCGGCGACCGAGCCGTGACGTCAGCCATGCTGACGCGGAGGCACGTCGCCTCCGCCCCGCCAAAGGCGTCCAACGGACAACCGGCTGCTTGGTTCCCTGCCGAATTATGGCGCCCGCGACACGGCGGTCAGCGTTTCGCCTCGCCGAACACCACGGTCGGCACGGCGCGGTTGACGATCTCGCGCAGCGCGAAGCTGGACTGCACCCGGGCGACGCGTGGCAGCCGCGACAACTCGGTGCGGTGGATGCGCTCGAAATCCTGGATGTCGCGGGCAAGCACGATCAGGATGTAGTCGTCGGTCCCCGACATCAGGAAACAGCGCACGACGGAGGGGCATTTCACCACCTCCGCCTCGAACGCCTTCAACGCGTCGTCGCTCTGGCTCTCCAGCGCGATGCGGACCAGCACCGTCGTCGTGAGGCCGAACTGCGCCAGATCGAGCGCGGCATGATAGGCCTGAATATAGCCGTCATCTTCCAACGCCTTCTGCCGCCGCGCCATCGCCGTGCTCGACAGGCCGATCTTGTGGGCGAGTTCGGTGTGGCTCGCCCGCGCATTGGTCGTGAGTTCCGCAAGGATGGCGAGATCTTTCCGGTCGAGGGCCAAGGTGTTGTTTCCAGCGCTAAAGGGCATTTTCGCGCCGGAAACCGGCGCGGACCTTTCGAGCCTAGCGGATATTTGCACGAAACCAAACTACCGGCACCGCTACGATGATGAGCGGAATCAATGCTTGAGGAGGAGCTGAAGATGCGCGTCGGTGTCCCCAAAGAGATCAAGGTGCAGGAATATCGCGTCGGGCTCACTCCGGGCGCGGTCCGTGAATATGTCGCGGCCGGGCACCAAGTGATGGTCGAGACCGGCGCCGGCAGCGGCATCGGCGCCTCCGACGAGGTCTATCGGCGGGCAGGGGCCGCGATCGCCGAAAGCGCCCGGGACGTCTTCGCCAAGTCCGAGATGATCGTGAAGGTGAAGGAGCCGCAGAAAAGCGAATGGGCTCAACTGGGCGAAAACCAGATCCTGTTCACTTATCTCCATCTTGCGCCGGATCCGGAGCAGGCGAAGGGCCTGCTTGCCTCCGGGTGCACCGCGATCGCCTACGAGACCGTCACGGACGCGAGCGGTCACCTCCCGCTGCTCGCGCCGATGAGCGAAGTCGCCGGCCGCCTTGCGATCGAGGCCGCCGGCGCCGCGCTCAGGCGATCGGCGGGCGGCCGAGGGCTGCTGCTCGGCGGAGTGCCGGGCGTGCAGCCGGCGCGGCTGGTCGTGCTCGGCGGCGGCGTGGTGGGAACGCAGGCGGCGCGCATGGCCGCAGGCCTCGGCGCTGAAGTCACGGTGATCGATCGCTCGATTCCACGTCTGCGCCAGCTGGACGATCTCTTTGTCGGAAGGGTGCGCACCCGCTTCTCGACGATCGAGTCGGTCGAGGAGGAGGTGTTCGCCGCCGACGTCGTGATCGGCGCTGTGCTGGTGCCGGGCGCGAGCGCCCCGAGGCTGGTCACGCGCGCGATGTTGAAGTCGATGCGGCCGGGCGCGGTGCTGGTCGACGTCGCCATCGACCAGGGCGGCTGCTTCGAGACCTCGCATCCGACCACGCACACCGAACCGACCTATGAGGTCGAAGGCATCGTGCATTATTGCGTCGCCAATATGCCTGGCGCGGTGCCGGTGACGTCGAGCCAAGCGCTCAACAACGCGACGCTGCCGTTCGGCCTGA
The DNA here is from genome assembly GCF_000296215.2 of Bradyrhizobium sp. CCGE-LA001. NCBI lineage: Bacteria > Pseudomonadati > Pseudomonadota > Alphaproteobacteria > Hyphomicrobiales > Nitrobacteraceae > Bradyrhizobium > Bradyrhizobium sp. CCGE-LA001. The sequence goes on from NZ_CP013949.1 coordinate 3,099,001, forward strand.
TGCTGGCGAACAAGGGCTTTGCCGCGGTGCTGGAGAATCCTCACTTGCGCAACGGGCTCAACGTGCATCGCGGCCGGATCACGAACAAGGCGGTGGCGGAAAGCCTGGGCCTGGAGTTCGCTCCGGTGGAGAGCGGGCTGGCGGCCTAGCGCTTATGCCGGCTTGCGATGACGACTGCCGAGCGCGGCCTCGATCGTCTCAGGTCTCTCGATCCGCTCGATCAGCATGTCGATGCGATCGCCGCCCCAGAACAGCTCGCCGTTGAACACCATGGTGGGCACGCCGAACACGCCGAGCGCTTCGGCATCAAAGATGATGCGGTCATGTTCGGCGCGTGCAGGGCCGTGCACGTAGGCCTCGAACTCGCTGGCCGAGCCGCCGCATGATGTGATGACATCCGTGATTGCGGCGAGATCGTCGATCTCCAGCTCATGGCTCCAGAATTTTCGGAATACCGTGTCATGGTAGGGGCGGAAGAAGCCATGCCGTTGTGCGAACAGCATGCCGACGCTGGAATAGAAGGCGTCGTAGATCCGTCGCGGCCCTTTCATGATGAGCCCCTGCGCATTGGCATGGCGGCGCGCGTCCATATAGGCGTAGCGCACTTTGCGCCAGAAATGCGGTGTGCGCTCCTCAACCGTCCCCATGAATTCCGCGACACGCAGCGTGTAAGGCAGCCATTCGATCTCGACGCCGTGTGTCTCTTCGAGCGTGAACAGACGCTTATTCGCGACGAATGCGTAGGGGCTCTTGTAGTCGGTGTAGACGCGCACGATTGGCTTGGGCACGGTCGGCTCCCTTTGGACGTGTGGCACTCCTTGGCGGGCGGGAAGTTAACTCGCGAATTCCGTCATTGCGAGCGCAGCGAAGCAATCCAGCGTCTCACTGCGGAAAGATTCAGGATTGCTTCGCCGCGCTCGCAATGACGATGTGGCAAGAGGTTACCCCTTCGTAAGCCGGTACTGCCCCATATCCGGATCATGCGTCATGCGCCAGTAATCCACGAACCGCCACGGCATCGCCGAAAACACCCGGCCGCTCGCATTGCGGTAGTAGGTGCTCATGCCCGGGTGGGTCCAGATCATCGCCTCGTGCTCGGCATCGACCTTGCGGACGTAATCATCGAGCACGTCCTGACGGACGTCGATGGCGGCGACGTCGTGCTCGATCATGTCGGCGAGGCAAGCCGAGATGTAGCGGCTCTGGCACTCCGACTGGAAGATGACGCTGCCGCCATGGGCAGGGCCTGAATTCGGCCCGAGCATGCAGAAGAAGTTCGGAAAGCCCGGCACGGTGAGGCCGAGATACGCAGTTGGATTGTCGTTGGCCCAAGCCTCACGCAAATCCTTGTCGTCGCGGCCACGGATGTTCAGGCGCGCTGCCATCTCCGTGACCTTGAAGCCGGTTGCGACCACGATGATATCGGCGGGCCGGTGCTTGCCGTCGGCGGTGACGATGCCGCTCTCGTCGAAATGATCGATCGCATCGGTGACCAATTCGACATTTTGTCGGGTCAGCGTCTTGAACCAGTTGTTGTCGAGCAGGATGCGCTTGCCGTAGGGCGGATAGGTCGGCACGCATTTTTCGATCAGATCGGGCCGATCCTTCAGCTCGGACAGGATGAAATCGGTCAGTTCCTGCCGATGCCGGTCATTGCCCTTGTTGACGGCGCGCTCCGGATGCGGCCAGGCCGGATCCTTGCGGAGGAAAGGCAGGAGGCCGTCGCCGTAGCGCCAGAACATGTTGAAGCGATACCACTGCACATAAAACGGCAGATGCGCCAGCAGCCAGCGCGCGCCCTCGCTGATCGGATCGGCGTAGCCCTTCACCGGCCGCGCCCATTGCGCGCTGCGCTGGTAGACGGTGACGGAGGCCACGCGGCAGGCGATCGAGGGCACCAGCTGCATCGATGTTGCGCCGGTGCCGATCACGGCGACATGCTTGCCGTCGAGATTGATCTCGTCGGACCATAGTGCCGAGTGCAGGATCGTGCCCTTGAAGTCTTCCTCGCCTTTGAAATGGGCGCGCGAGGGATCGTTGAGCTGGCCGATGGCCGAGACCAGCGCAGTGGATTCGAAAATCTCCTCGCCATCCTTTGTCTTGAGGGTGGAGATCCAGCGCCGCTTGGCTTCGTCCCAGCGCGACGAGGTCAATTCTGTGTTGATCCGCAAATGCTTGCGGATGCCGTATTCCTCCGCGACCTTCTGGAGATAGCCGAGCAGCTCCTCGCGCTGGCAGAAATAGCGCGTCCATGCGTTGCCCGAGCCGAACGAGTAGGAATAGGAATGGTTCGGCGTGTCGACGCCACAGCCGGGATAGCGATTGATCCACCAGGTGCCGCCGAGCTCGGCGTTCTTCTCGACGATGGTGTAGGGAATTCCGAGATGGCCGAGCGCCACGCCGAGCGCGATGGCACAGACGCCGGCGCCGACGATCAGCACATGCTGGTCGGCAAGCTTGTCGTCTGCTGGACGCTCGGTCCATCGCGCCTGGCGCGGCACGAAACCCATTTCCTCGCGCATCAGGGGGGCATATTCCGGCGCGACGTTCTCGCCGAGACACGCGCGCATCATCTTCAGCAGCAGCTCGTCGCCGGGATCGGCGATGACGGGTTTTGGCGTGCCATTGGTGAAGAGTTCGACGACGGCGGCGCGGATCTCGTCCTGGATGTCTCTGGGCACGCCGGCCTCGGGATCGGGAATGAGGCGAATGTCGCGCTTGGGGAGGTAGGGCGGCGCGAGCCACTTCTCGTCACCGGTCATGTGCACCAGCACCATCAGCAGACAGCGGATGTCTCCTTCGGCGATCGTGGAGGCGAGATCGAGCGGCTTGTGTGGAGATGCGATGTTCATGGCGTGTCCTGATCTCCGGATGCAGTGAAGAGGCCGCGCGTCATCAGCTTGCGATAGGCAGAGATGACGTGATCGGGCACGACGGTGACGACGCCTTCCGAATAGGAGTAGCGTCGGCTGAGATAGCCGCGCGAGCCCATCAGCATGTGAACGATCGCCTCGAATTCCTCGTCGCTGTAGTCCTCTATGGCGCCGGCAAGGCGAGCCCGGCGCAGGATGCGGACATAGGCGGTCGCGATGTTGTCGAGATGCTTCTGATAGCCGATGGGTGCGAAGAACTCGGCTTCGTTGAGGATGCGCAGGAATTCCGGGACCTCGCGTATGAAATCGAAGAAGGCGGAGAAGCGCGCGATCTCCTGCCGGGCCGCATCCGCGGTGCCGGTGCGGGCGCGGATGAACTCGACCATGTCGAGACCGATCTTGGGCAGGAGCTGATCGAGCAGCTCCTGCCGGTTTTCGAAATGATTGTAGAAGGTGCCCTGCGCGACGCCGGCTTCCTCGGTGATGCGCGCGACCGAGGCTTCGGCATAGCCATGCTTGCCGACCACCTTGGTGGCGGCCTCGAAGATCTTCTGCTTGGTCCAGGCGTTGCGCTCGACACGGTTGAGCTTTGTGACCTTGGCGTTCACTTGCGTCATTCAGAGGTCTCCAGCTCGGCGCGCAACAGGCGCTTCAGGATCTTGCCACTGGGATTGCGGGGAAGGCTGTCACGGATAATCAGCTGCTTCGGCACCTTGAAGCTCGCCAGCCGCGTGCGGCAGTGCTCGGTGAGGGCAGCAAGGTCGAGGCTGGCGCCTTCGGCGAGCACGACGATGGCCACCGGCCGCTCGCCCCAGCGCGGATCGCGCAGGCCGATCACGGCGACCTCGCGCACGTCAGGTAGATCGTAGATGACGCGCTCGACCTCGGAGGACGCGATGTTCTCTCCGCCGGAGATAATCATGTCCTTCTTGCGGTCGGTCAAATACAGAAAGCCATCTTCGTCGAGATAGCCGACATCGCCGCTGCGGAACCAGTTGCCGAAGAAGGCGGAGGCCGTCTTCTCCGGATCCTTCCAATAGCCGCGCGTGATCTTGGGGCCGCGCAGGCAGATCTCGCCATTGACGTTCGGCGGCAGCGTCTTGCCGTCCTCATCACGGATATCGATCTCGACATGGGCGATGGCGCGCCCGGTCGAGCCGATCTTCTCGATCTCGCGGCCTTTCTCCATGAAGGTGTCGCCACCGACAGTCTCCGTGAGGCCATAGGCGTCGATATAGCGCGCATTGCGGAAATATTCGGAGAAGGCGCGGATGCGCAGCTCCGGCGTCTTCTCGCCGCCGCCGATTGCCCACTTCAGGCTGGAAACGTCGTAGCGGTCGCGCGTCGGGCAGGTCAGCATCGCGGTGGTCATCACGGGCGCGAACCAGGCGGCATTCAGCTTGTCTTCGGCGATCGCCGCCAGCGCCGCCTCTGGCTCGAAATTGCGTTCGATGCGGATGAAGCCGCCATGCCAGAGCACAGCGATTCCGGGCAGATCGAGCGCGCCGACGTGAAAGAGCGGGCCGAGGACGAGAAGGCGCGTGTCCGCACCGAGACCGAGCGCGATGGTCTGATCGGCCGACTTCCAGTAGAAATTGTCGTAAGTGAGCATCACGCCCTTGGGGCGGTCGGTCGTGCCCGAGGTGTACATCAGCCGCATCAGGTCGGATGGCTGGCGCACATGCATGGGCGCGTGCAGCGTATCGCCGGCAAGATGGGTGATGCTTTGTTGCGCAGCTTCATTCACCACGATGGTCTTCGCGCCCGCTGCATTCGCCGCGAGTTCTTCATCGGCAATCAACATCCGCGCGCCGGCATTGCCGGCGATGTAGCTGACCTCGTCGCGCGAGAGCCGGAAATTGACCGGCAGGAACACCGCGCCGAGATGGCTGGTCGCGAACACGAGCTCCAGGAACGCCGCGCTGTTCTTCATCAGCACTGCGACGACGTCGCCTGGGCCGATGCCATGCGCGGCGAGCCAGCCTGCGACTTGGCGAACGCGCGCATGGAAGACCGCGTAGGAAATCTCCTCGCCGCGATATTTCAGCGCAGGCCGGTCCGGCGTACGCCGTGCATGAAAGGCGATGAAGCTCGAGAGGTTGATCATAGCGCTTGTTTTGAGCCGATTGGCGGCTTCGCGTCTCCCTTGATGAATTCTGACTCGTAATTCATCTTTGGCTTGACGTCACCCCCTTTGCTCTGAAATCCTTGGAGACACGGAGACGGACGATCTCCGGCAGGGATCAGGAACGCCGACCCACAAGAGGGAGGGGAAAATGACGAGAACCCGCACGCCGGGCATCAGCCGCCGTTCAACATTGGCGTTGATGGGCGCCGGTGCGATGACGTTTGCCGCGCCATGGGTGGCACGGGCGCAGGCCAAGACGATCAAGATCGGCATGCCGACGATTTTGTCGGGGCGCGTTGCGCAACTCGGCACGTCCTCGCGTAATGCCGTGATGCTCGAGGTCGAGAAGGTCAACGCCGCCGGCGGTCTTGCAGGCCGGCAGATCGAGATGGTGATCCGCGACTCCAAGGGCCAGCCGCAGGAGGCCGCCCGCGTCGCGCGCGAACTCGTCAACACCGACGGCTGCGAGCTGCTGCTCGACGGCGAAGCGTCCTCCGGATCCTTCGCAGTGCATGAAGTTGCGCGCGATCTCGGCGTGCTCTGCATCCACACCTGCTCGGAAGCCTCCTCGCTGACCGCCGATCCGAAGCAGCACATCCCGAATGCGTTCCGCTGCGTGCGGCAGGGCATCCACGATTCCATCGTCGGCGGCAGCTACGCCGCCTCGATCGCCAAGGCCAAGGGCTTGAAGAAGTGGGCGACCTGTTCGCCGGACTATGCCTATGGCCGCGACACCACCGGCGAGTTCACACTGTATCTGAAGCGCTTCGCGCCCGACGTCGAAATCATCAGCGAGTCCTGGCCAAAGCTGTTCCAGGCTGATTACACCGAGGTGGTGACGAAGATTCTTCAGGCCAAGCCGCAGGCGCTGTACTCCTGTCTGTGGGGCGGCGATCTCACCTCCTACATCGACCAGGCCAACATCTACGCGATGTTCAGCCAGATGGAGGTGTTCGCGGTCAACATGGCCGACTACACCGCGCTCACCGTGGTGAAGAATTTGCCCAAGGGCATCCACTCCGGCAATCGGTACATCAAGACCTTTCCGACCACGCCGGCGAACGCTGCCTGGGGCGATGCCTACAGGGCGAAGTACAACGAATATCCCACTAACTGGTCGTGGCAGAACGCGACGGCGGTGATGTTCCTGGCCGAAGCCGCTAAGAAGGCGAATTCGGCCGACGGCAAGAAGATCGCGGAAGTTTTGAAGGGCCTCACCATCAAGTGCCCGTTCGGCGCCGACGGCACCGTGACCATGCGCGGCGACGACCACACGCTGGTTGGCTACGCCATCGGCTGGGGCACCACGATCCCGCAGGAGCCTTACGTGCCCGAGGTCAAGGCCGGCGACTGGAAGACCATCTTCGAACTCGAGGCCGAGTGGAAGAAGAGCAAGGGCTACACCTGAACCGACGTGTCGGCGGAGACGGGCGACCGTCTCCGCCTTCGTTCGTTTTCCGCGTCGTTTCAGGCGCGCTGCAATGAAAGTGCTCCCGTGGATCTCGATGCGCTTGCCGGCTGCCTCTCCAGCTCCGCCTGTCTGGTGACGCAGACCACCAGCGGCCTCATCATCGGCATGCTTCTGTTTCTCGTCGCGGTCGGGCTGACGCTGATCTTCGGCGTGCTCAAGGTGGTCAATTTCAGCCACGGCGCCTTTTACATGTTCGGTGCCTATTTTGCGATGACGGCCTATCAGCTCACCGGCAGCTTCGCGCTGGCGATGCTGGCGGGCGCGGCGGGCACCGCCATTCTCGGCCTGGTCTTCGAGCGCGTCTTCATGAGCCGCGTCTACGGCGCGGACGTGTTGATGCAGGTCCTCGTCTGCTACGCCTTCGTGCTGATCTTTGACGATGTCGTGCGCATGATCTGGGGACCGGAATTCAAGTCCATGGGCATGCCGTCCGCGTTTCAGGTGATGCCGCTGTTCATCGGCGGAGGCGTCGTGCCGCCCTATTATCTTTTGCTGATCGCTGTGGCGCTAGTCGCGGCCATCGTGCTCGGCCTTGGCCTGGCGCGCAGCCGTATCGGCAAGGTCATCCGCGCCGCCGCGCACAATCCCGGCATGGTCTCGGCGCTCGGCATCAACACTGGTCTGATCTATGGCGGCGTGTTCGCGCTCGGCGGCATGCTGGCCGGCCTTGCAGGCGCGCTGGCCGCGCCCGTGCGCTCGCTTACCCCGGGGATGGGATTCTCGGTGCTGATCGAATCCTTCATCGTCACCGTGATCGGCGGCATGGGCTCGATCCTGGGGGCGCTGATCGGCGCGCTGCTGCTCGGTCTCATCAGGTCGTTCGGCTCGCAAGGCTTTCCCCTGTTCGTGGAAGGGCTGATGTATCTGTTCATGGTGATCGTGCTGGTCTCCAAACCCACCGGCCTGTTCGGCAAGGAGGCGGCATGACGGAGCTGGAGGCCGGACGCGCGCAGACGCTGGTGCCGGTGCGTAGCGGCCCGGCGCTTGGACGCTACCGCGATGTCCTGATTGCGCTGATCGCCTTCGCCGTGCTGGCGAGCCTGCCGCTCTTGTCAGGCAGCAAGGCGCTGCTCGATTTCGTCATCCGCTGCTCGGCCTACGGGCTGTTTGCGACTTCGCTCAATTTGCTCGTCGGCTACACCGGCCTGACCTCTTTCGGCCACGGTATGTTCTTTGGCCTCGGCGCATATGGCTTCGGCCTGATCATGCAGAAGCTGAGCGTACCCATTCCGGTCGCCTTCATCGCGACGCTGGCGATCACGACGGTGGTCGCCGCTATCATCGGTGCGATCTGCGTGCGGCTGAAGGAGATCTATTTCGCCTTCGTCACGCTGGCTTTCCAGATGCTGATCCATTCGACGATCCTGTCCTGGGCCTCTTTCACTGGTGGCGATCAGGGCCTGCGCGGCGGCATTCCGCGCCCCGTGTTTCTCGGCATCGACCTCACCAACCACGTCCATCTCTATGTCGCGAGCTGCGCGCTTCTCGTCCTCGGCCTGCTCGCGATGCGCCAGATCGCACAATCGCCATTCGGCTACACGCTGCGCATGATCCGCGATAACGCCGCGCGCGCGAGCTTTCTCGGCATCGACGTCTGGCGCGCAAAGCTCACCGTGTTCGTGCTGGCGGCTTTGTTCGCGTCGATGGGCGGCATGGTGATGGCGCTGTTCGTCTCAGGCGCCTATCCGGAATTCGCCTATTGGACGATCTCGGGTGAGGGCATCTTCATCAACATGCTCGGCGGCGTCTCGACCTTCCTGGGGCCGATGGTGGGCACCGTGCTGCTGCTTTTGCTCAACGACACCGTGACGCGTTTCACCGAGTATCATGGCATCGTGCTCGGGGTGGTCATCCTGTTCTTCGCGCTGGGCCTGCGCAAGGGCCTCCTGGATTTTGTCGCCGAATGGGTTGCGCATCGGCGCGACGCAGGCGAGGGACGCTAGCCATGCTGGAGATACGCAATCTCGCAAAATCCTTCGGCGGCGTGAAGGCGACCAACGACGTCTCGCTCGACTTTCCCGACGGCTCGCTCACCGCGGTGATCGGCCCGAACGGCGCAGGCAAGAGCACCTTCTTCAACCTGATCACCGGCGCGTTGAAGCCGGATTCCGGCCAGGTGCTGCTCGACGACGTCGATCTCGCCGGCCGCTCGCCGCCGGAGATCGTGCGTCACGGCATCGGCCGCGCCTTCCAGGTCGCCAGCATCTTCAAGTCGCTGACGGTGCAGGAGACGATGCTCGCTGCCGTCAGCGCCGACCAGCGCTCGTCGGCGGTGCTGCACAAGCGCTTTCCATTGCTAGAGACGCGCGAGCGCGCCGAGCATGTGATGGAGCTGCTGGGGCTCGCCGGCAAGCGCAATCGCACCGCCGCGACGCTCTCGCATGGCGACCAGAAGCTGCTCGACATCGCGCTCGCGCTAGTGCTCGAACCAAAAGTGTTGCTGCTGGACGAACCCACCGCCGGCATGGGCCCGGAGGAACGCTGGCGCATGATCGACAAGGTGCGCGAGCTCTGGGAGACCCAGAAGATCACCGTCGTCTTCATCGAGCACGATATGGATATCGTGTTCAAGATCGCCCCGAAGATAGTCGTGCTCTGCTATGGGCGTATCCTCGCGACCGGCACGCCCGACGAGATCCGCAACAACAGCGCTGTGATCGAGGCCTATCTCGGCACCGAACACGCGGGAGCTGCCGCATGAGCGGGGTCGTCATCGAAGTTGCCGATCTCGACGTCTATTACGGCACCAGCCAGATCCTGTTCGGCGTCGGCCTGTCGGTGCGGCAGGGCGAGACCATGGCGCTGCTCGGGCGCAATGGCGCGGGCAAGTCGACGACCATGAAAGCGATCATGGGACTGGCGCCGCCGCGGCGGGGCAGGGTCAGTCTGCGCGGCGCGGTCATCTCCGGCCGGAAGCCGCACACGATCGCGCGCGCCGGCCTCGGCTTCGTGCCGGAGGACCGGCAGGTCTTTCCGGAGCACACGGTGGAGGACAATCTCGTCATCGGGAAGAAGAAGGGGCCCGAAGGCCAAGACGAATGGCCGATCAAGCGCATCTACGAGGTTTTTCCGCTACTGGAGCCGCTGCGCCTCCGTATCGCCGGGCGCCTGTCCGGCGGCGAGCAGCAGATGCTCGCCATCGCGCGCACGCTGATGGGAAACCCCGCACTGCTGTTGCTGGATGAGCCGAGCGAGGGTCTCGCACCGATCATCGTGCAACGGATCGGCGAGCTTCTGCGGCAGCTCCGTTCGCTCGGTTCGACCGTGTTGATCGCCGAGCAGAACATGCATTTCTGCCTGGGCTTGGCGAGCCATGCCACCGTCATCGACAAGGGCCAGATCGTCTATGCCGCCGGAATCGACGAGCTGAAGGCCAACGACGCGATCCGGCGGCGATATCTGGCCCTGTAGCCTCCGTCCCGGTGTCCGCGTGGCCGGAGGAAGAAAACTGTTGTCCCGAGGTTGCACGACGGAAGAAGATTTCCCTCCGAGGGGGAAAAACGCCAATCGCTTCCATTGCCGTTTGAGCCGGAAACGACGACATTCTGTCAGGATTTGATGGATTGGCGCAGCCATGGAACGCACCGGATTTGAGCCCTTCGGCGAGCAGTTGGTGTCCGCAACGGACACCCAGCCGAAGTCGCGCGCCTCAAAGCTCCTGCTGCGGAGTGGCACCACGCTGTTCTGGTCGTTGGTCGCGGGTATCGTGCTTGCCCGCGCCGCCTTCTTCGAGCCCGGCATCTATGACGGCTTCAGCCGGGTCGCTTCGCTCGCCAAGAGCCTCATCTTCTAAGCCCGATTATTCCAGGCTGAGGATAGGACTTCTCTCGGGCCTGATATGTCGAAAACTTATTTCCCTCTCGGGCCTTGCTGCGTATAAATCTTTCTCCTCTGGGAGAGATTTGTGTCGCAGAATCAAGCATCCAGCCCGGCCGACGACAAGCCGGCCTCAGCCGCGAGCCGTATTGCGGCGCTGATTCCCGGCATCCTCCTTTGCGTTCTGATCGCCGGTGTCTCGGCTCTGCTGGAGCGGGCCGAGCTGGGCATGTTCGAGCATCCCTATGTCGAGGCGCTGGTCATGGCGATCCTGCTCGGCATGGCGCTCCGCAGCTTCTGGAAACCGGCGCCGCGCTGGCAGGCCGGGATCGCCTTCAGCGCAAAGCAGCTCCTCGAAGTCGCCGTCATGCTGCTGGGGGCTTCGATCAGCTTCGCCGCGATCGCGGCCTCAGGCATTGCGCTGCTAGCCTCGATCGCTGCCGTCGTCGTGATCGCGCTCGGCGTATCCTTTGGCCTCAGTCGGATGCTGGGGCTGTCGACGCGCTTGTCGATCCTGATCGCCTGCGGCAATTCGATCTGCGGCAATTCCGCAATTGCGGCCGTGGCTCCGATCATCGGCGCCAACAACGACGAAATCGCGTCCTCGATCTCCTTCACCGCGATTCTCGGCGTGATGATGGTGCTGGGCCTGCCGTTGTTGATACCGCTGTTGCAGTTGTCCGCGACGCAATATGGCATCCTGGCGGGCCTGACCGTTTACGCCGTGCCTCAGGTGCTGGCCGCGACGGTGCCGGCCGGGCTTGTCTCGACGCAGATCGGCACGCTCGTCAAGCTGATGCGCGTCCTGATGCTCGGCCCCGTCGTCGTCGGCCTGTCGCTGGTCGCCTCACGCTGGCAGAGCGATGCCAAGAAGACCAATGTCGGATTCTTTCGACTGGTCCCGTGGTTCATCCTCGGCTTCCTCGCGCTTGCGACCCTGCGCTCCCTCGAAATCGTGCCCGCCACGGTGGTCGGGCCGGTCACGAAGATCACGGGCTTTCTCACCGTGGTGTCGATGGCCGCGCTGGGCCTGGGTGTGGATGTGCGGGTGCTTGCCAATGTCGGCGGCCGTGTGACCGCCGCCGTGACGCTGTCGCTGATGCTGCTGCTGGGCATCAGCATCGCGCTGGTGCATTGGTTCAAGTAGGAGGGCGCCGCTGCTCTGGACATCCGGCGCCAGACGTTTATTGGTCTTCGCCAATGTGACCGGCCATCGTTCACGTGGCCGGTCCGAAAACAGCGAGAACGCCAGCCATGACCACATTGACGGTGAAAGACCTTCTCCCCGAGGACGGAACGCGGGGAACGTTGGCCGGCCGCGTCTGGCTGCCGCAGGTGAACGGTCCGGCCGTCGTTGCTGTGCGAGACGATGGCGTTTTTGACGTCACCGCGAAGTTTCCGACCATCAGCGCGCTCTGCGAGGAAGACAATCCCGCCAAGGCCCTCAGCTCGACCAAGGGCGAGCGCATCGGCGATCTCGAAGCGATCGTCGCCAATACGGTGCCCGATGGGCGCGACCCGAAAAAGCCGTGGCTGCTCGCGCCCGTCGACCTCCAGACGCTGAAGGCCGCCGGCGTCACCTTCGCCATCTCGATGCTGGAGCGCGTGATCGAGGAGCGGGCCAAGGGCAATCCGGTCTCGGCCGAGGCGATCCGCAAAGAGGTGACACGGCTGATCGGCGACGATCTCTCGAAGCTCAAGCCGGGCTCGGACCAGGCGATGCACCTGAAGCAGGTGCTGATCGATCAGAACGCCTGGAGCCAGTATCTCGAAGTCGGCATCGGCCCCGATGCCGAGGTCTTCACCAAGGCACCGACCATGTCCTCGGTCGGCACTGGCATGGACGCCGGCCTGCATCCGAAGTCGACCTGGAATAATCCCGAGCCCGAGCTCGTGCTGTTCGTGTCGAGCCGCGGCAAGATCGTCGGCGGCGCGCTCGGCAACGACGTGAACCTGCGCGACTTCGAGGGACGCTCGGCGCTGCTGCTGTCGAAAGCCAAGGACAACAACGCCTCCTGCGCGATCGGCCCGCTGCTGCGCCTGTTCGACGACACATTCACGCTCGACCACGCGCGCAAGCTGGACATCAGCCTCAACGTGAAGGGCGCGGACGGTTTCGTCCTCGACGGCCATTCCTCCATCAGCAAGATCAGCCGCGATCCGACCGATCTCGTGGCGCAGACCATTGGCAAGATCCACCAATACCCTGACGGTTTCGTACTCTTCCTTGGTACCATGTTCGCCCCCGTGAAGGATCGCGAGGCGCCGGGGCAGGGCTTCACCCACAAGCGCGACGACATCGTCACGATCTCAGCGCCGCAGCTCGGCAAGCTGATCAACCGCATGCGCACCAGCGACGAGTGCGAGCCCTGGACGTTCGGCATCAGCGCGCTGATGAAGAACCTGGCGCAGCGGAAATTGATCTAGCGCTTCGCCTCTCCCTCATCTACTGCCGTCATGCCCGGGCCTGTCCCGGGCATCCACGTTCTGTTGGGGCAATTAAGCAAGGTGTGGATGGCCGGGATAAGCCCGGCCATGACGATCTGTGGCCCCACCCAGCCGCATGAAATTCCTCATCTCCTCGTTGCATTCCTGGAACAAATCGCTCTGAGCGTGTCGTAGAACCGCGCGCTGCCGCGTCGCCACGTCCCCCTCGAAATAGTCAAATAATATGACTAGTCGGAACCGAACTTCCGTGAAATAGTGCCTCCCGCCGCCCCGAAGGCCGGCCTGTGGGTGCCATGTTACCAATCGGCGCCGCGGATAACATCTTGGGAGACACGCCTGATGACCCTCAAAGCCCTCTTTGCGGCCAGCGCCACGGCGGCGTTGTTGCTCGCGCTGCCGGCCAATGCGGCCGAGCTCACCATCGGCTTCTCACAGATCGGATCGGAATCCGGCTGGCGCGCCGCCGAGACTTCTGTCTCCAAGCAGGAAGCTGCCAAGCGCAAGGTCAACCTCAAGATTGCCGACGCGCAGCAGAAGCAGGAGAACCAGATCAAGGCGATCCGCTCCTTCATCGCGCAGAACGTCGATGCGATCTTCCTTGCGCCCGTCGTTTCGACCGGTTGGGATTCGGTGTTGAAGGAAGCCAAGGAGGCCAAGATTCCGGTCGTGCTGCTCGACCGCGACATCGATCCCTCCGGCAAGGATCTCTATCTCACCGCCGTCACCTCCGACAGCGTGCACGAAGGCGCCGTTGCCGGCGACTGGCTCGCCAAAACTGTCGGGACGAAGGCCTGCAACATCGTCGAACTGCAGGGCACGGTCGGCGCCAGCGTCGCCGCCAACCGCAAGAAGGGCTTCGACACCGCCATCGCCAAGCATCCGAACCTGAAGGTGGTGCGCAGCCAGACCGGCGACTTCACCCGCGCCAAGGGCAAGGAGGTGATGGAAAGCTTCATCAAGGCCGAAGGCGGCGGGAAGTCGATCTGCGCCGTCTACGCCCACAACGACGACATGATGGTGGGCGCGATCCAGGCGATGAAGGAAGCCGGCCTCAAGCCGGGCAAGGAGATTCTCACCGTCTCGATCGACGCTGTGCCCGACATCTTCAAGGCGATGGCCGCCGGCGAGGCCAACGCAACGGTCGAGCTGACGCCGAACATGGCCGGCCCTGCGCTCGATGCCATTGCAGCCTTCAAGAGCAAGGGCACGGTTCCGCCGAAATGGATCCAGACCGAGTCCAAGCTCTACACCGCTGCCGACGATCCGCAGAAGATCTACGACAGCAAGAAGGGCCTCGGTTACTGAGGCGGTTACCGCGCCGGATCGCCCCTAGTGGTCCGGCGCACCCTTCGAAGCGGTTGCATTGACCGCTAGGCTGGGTGTCCGCCTCGACGGACACCGGTGGAGTGACGTTGCCATGGAGAACAGCCTCGATCCTGCTTTGCCGCTGCTGGAGGTGCGCGGGATCAGCAAGAGCTTTGGTGCCGTGCGCGCGTTGCAGGAGGCCGACTTCACGTTGTGCGCGGGTGAGATCCATGCGCTGCTCGGCGAGAACGGCGCCGGCAAGTCCACGCTGATCAAGGTGATCACCGGCGTGTTTCCGCGCGACGCCGGTATCGTCAGGATCAGCGGTGAAGAGATTGCGCCGCGTTCGACCAAGGCTGCGCTTCAATCCGGCATCGCCACGGTCTACCAGGAGGTCAATCTGCTGCCGAACCTCTCGGTGGCGCAGAACCTCTTCCTCGACCGCCAGCCGATGCGCTTCGGCATCGTGCGCGAGGGCGAGATGCGGCGTCGCGCCAAGGCGCTGCTTGCCGATTTCGGGCTCGACATCGACGTTACCGCACCGCTCGGCAACTATTCGGTCGCCGTCCAGCACGTCACTGCGATCGCGCGGGCAGTCGATCTCTCCGCACGCGTGCTGATCCTGGACGAGCCGACCGCGAGCCTCGACCGCCACGAGGTCGAGATCCTGTTCGGCATCATGCGCCAGCTCGCGAAGCGCGGCATCGGCATCGTCTTCGTCAGCCATTTCCTCGATCAGGTCTACGAGATCTCCGACCGCATCACGGTGTTACGCAACGGCCGCCTGGTCGGCGAGCGTGAAACGGCTTCGTTGCCGCGGCTCGAGCTGATCCGGATGATGCTCGGCCGCGAGCTGGCCGAGACCACCAGCGCGCGGGCTGCGGCCACCGAACCCAAGGCGCGCGAGATCTGCGCGAGCTTCGAGGGTTACGGCAAGGCCGGCTATGTCGCGCCCTTCAATCTCGAGCTGCGCCATGGCGAGGTGGTCGGCCTTGCCGGCCTGCTCGGTTCAGGGCGCACCGAGACGGCGCGGCTGGTGTTCGGCGCCGAACGCGCCGATCGCGGGCAGGCGAGGGTGGAGGGCGCGGCCGTGCGGCTGCAGTCGCCGCGCGACGGCGTGCGCCATGGTTTCGGCTATTGCCCGGAGGAACGCAAGACCGACGGCATCGTCGCCGAGCTCAGCGTGCGCGAGAACATCGTGCTCGCGCTCCAGGCCAAGCGCGGCCTGCATCGGCCATTGTCGCGACGCGAGCAGGACGAGATCGCAAGCCGCTATGTCAAGATGCTCGACATCCGCCCGCCCGATCCGGAACGGCCCGTAGGCCTGCTCTCCGGCGGCAATCAGCAGAAAGTGCTGCTGGCGCGCTGGCTTGCGACCTCGCCGCGGCTCCTGGTGCTGGACGAGCCGACCCGCGGCATCGACGTCGGCGCGCATGCCGAGATCATCCGCCTGATCCGGGAGCTCTGCGACGACGGTCTCGCACTGCTCGTGATATCTTCCGAGCTCGACGAGATCGTGACCTATTCGGATCGCGTCGTGGTGCTGCGTGACCGCGCCCATGTCGAGGAGCTCGCGGGCGAGGCGATCGACGTCGGTAACATTCTCGCCGCCATCGCCGCCGATAGCGTAGCTGTCGCGCTTGAGGCCCACACATGACGGCGTTGTTGCCGCGCCGCGGCCTTCCCCAGATCCTCGCGCTGATCGTCATCCTCGCGGTCGACCGCGCAGTGTCGCCGCAATTCTTCGACCTCCGCCTCCAGGACGGCCGGCTGTTCGGCAGCCTGATCGACGTGCTCAATCGCGGCACGCCGGTGACGCTGCTCTCGCTCGGCATGGTGCTGGTCATCGCGACGCGCGGCATCGACCTGTCGGTCGGCGCGGTCATGGCAATCTGCGGCGCGATCGCGGCAAGTCTTGCCGATAGCCATAGTCTGGCCGTCGTCCTGGCCGCCGCGCTGGGTGCCGGACTCGTCTGCGGCGTCTGGAACGGCTTTCTCGTCGCCGTGCTCGGCATGCAGCCGATCGTGGCAACGCTGATTCTCATGGTGGCCGGACGCGGCATCGCCCAGCTCATCACCGAGGGACGCATCGTCACCTTCTCCTCGCCGGATCTGGTCTGGCTGGGGAATGGCGCGGTGCTCGGCCTGCCGGTGCCGGTCGCCATCGCGCTCGGCATGCTGATCCTCACCGGCGCGGTGGTGCGGGGCTCGGCGCTCGGGCTCCTGATCGAGGCGACCGGCGGCAATGCGCGGGCAAGCGAGCTTGCCGGCGTCGGCACCCGCGCCATGATCCTGGCCGTTTATGTCTGGTGCGGGGTCTGCGCCGCGCTCGCCGGCGTCATCGCAGCCGCCGACATCATGGGAGCCGATGCCAACAATGCCGGCCTCTGGCTCGAGCTCGACGCCATTCTCGCCGTGGTGATCGGCGGCACTTCGCTGTTCGGCGGCCGCTTCAGCCTCGTTCTGGCCGTACTCGGCGCGTTGATCATCCAGACCATGAACACCGGCATCCTGCTGTCGGGCTATCCGCCGGAATTCAATCTGCTGGTCAAGGCGGTGGTGGTGCTCGCCGTGCTGCTGCTGCAATCGCCGAAACTGTCCGGCCTTGCCGGAATCGCGGCACGGCTGCGGAGGACCAAAGCATGAAAGGCCTGCCGCCCGTCCTCATCACGGCGATCGTGCTCGTCGCGGGCTTTGCGCTCTGCGCAGTGCAATTCCCCAACATGGCCTCGACCCGCGTGATCGGAAATCTCCTCACCGACAATGCCTTTCTCGGCATCGTTGCCACCGGCATGACCTTCGTCATCATCTCAGGCGGCATCGATCTGTCGGTCGGCTCGGTGATCGGCTTCACCACTGTCTTCGTGGCGCTGGCGATCGAGCGCTGGGGCGTGCCGCCGCTGGCCGCCTTCGCCGCCGTCCTCGTGCTCTCGGCAGGGTTCGGGGCTGCGATGGGCGCCGTGATCCACGTCTTCGACCTGCCGCCCTTCATCGTCACGCTGGCCGGCATGTTCCTGGCGCGCGGTGCGAGCTTCCTGCTCTCGACGGAATCGGTGCCGATCACCGCGCCGGTCTATTCCACCGTGTCGGATTTCGCACTGCGCATGCCCGGCGGCGGGCGGCTGACGGCGATCGCGATCATCATGCTGGTGATCGTGATTGGCGGCGCCCTGCTGCTGCAGCTCACCAGGTTCGGCGCCAACGTCTACGCGCTCGGCGGCAGCCGGGCGACCGCGAGCCTGATGGGCGTTGCCGTCGGCAAGATGACGGTGAAGATCTACATGCTGTCGAGCCTGCTCGCCGGCATCGCGGGCATTGTCTTTTCCTTTTACACGAGCGCGGGCTACTCGCTCTCCGCCGTCGGCGTCGAGCTCGACACCATCGCAGCCGTCGTGATCGGCGGCACGTTGCTGACGGGCGGACAGGGCTCGGTGATCGGCACCTTCCTCGGTGTCCTGATCCAGGGCCTGATCCAGACCTACATCAATTTTGACGGTACATTGTCGAGCTGGTGGACCAAGATCGCGACCGGTGTTCTGCTGTTTGCCTTCATCGCCTTGCAGCAGGGGCTGGTCGCGCTCGCACGCCGGCCGGTGAAGGCGAGCGCAGGAGCAACCTCATGACCTCGCGCATCGTCGTCATCCCGACGCGGCGGGCCCATTCCAACCATGCGGAAGTGGCCCGCTCGATCGGCGTCGACATCATCGCCGGGCGCTACGCGGAGGGGACGCGGCTGCCGGGCGATGCCGAGATGATCGCGATGTTCGGCGTGTCGCGCCCGGTGCTGCGGGAGAGCGTGAAGACGCTGGTCGCCAAGGGCCTGCTCACCACCAAGGCGCGGGTCGGCACCGTCGTGCGCGAGCGCGGCGCCTGGAACATGTTCGACGCCGACGTGCTGGCCTGGCATCTGGACGCCGGCATCGACAAGCGCTTCCTCAACGACCTCGCCGAGATACGTCTGGCCGTCGAGCCGCGCGCCGCGATGCTTGCGGCGGCCCAGCGATCGGAGGAAGATCTCGTCGAGCTTCGCCGCTGCATGGACCGGATGCGTCTTGAAGCTTCCGATTCCGTCGGCTTTGCCGACGCGGACCTCGCGCTCCACGTTGCGGTGGCGCGCGCATCCGGCAATCTCTTCATGCGCTCGATCGGGCATGTCATCGAGGCTGCGCTGCGCGCCTCGTTCCTGCTCAGCGCCCCGGTCGAGCCGGAGGACCGTGACACCGTGCTGCTCTGGCACCAGAACATCGTCGACGCCATTGCGGCGGGCGATGCGGAAGCTGCGTCAGAGGCGATGGTCTACGTCATTCACAACGGTATGCGCCGTCACGAAGGCACGGTGATCGAGACTGCCCAGGCCGACGCATTGCCGTCAGTCGATACTGGAGAATAGCCGTGACAGATCTTCGCATCGCCATCGTCGGCTTCGGCAAGATCGCGCGCGACCAGCATGTCGGCGCCATCGCCGCGACGCCGGGCGCGACGCTCGCGGCTGTCGCCAGCCGCA
Source organism: Bradyrhizobium sp. CCGE-LA001 (assembly GCF_000296215.2). Classification (NCBI taxonomy): domain Bacteria; kingdom Pseudomonadati; phylum Pseudomonadota; class Alphaproteobacteria; order Hyphomicrobiales; family Nitrobacteraceae; genus Bradyrhizobium; species Bradyrhizobium sp. CCGE-LA001. Next base: position 3,117,546 of record NZ_CP013949.1, read on the forward strand.
ACGCCTCGCTGCCGGGACTGCCGCATTTCGCGACCATCGAGGAATTGCTGGAGAAGGGGCCGCCGATCGACGCGGTCTCGCTCTGCACGCCGCCGCAGGTGCGCCGCGCCCAGGCTGCTGCGGCGCTGGCCGCCGGCAAGCATGTCATGCTGGAGAAGCCGCCGGGCACCGGCGTCGCCGAGCTCGATCCGCTGATCGCCATGGCGGCAGATGCGAAGCGCACGCTGTTTGCGACCTGGCATTCCCGCTACGCGCCCGCGGTCGAGCCGGCACGGCAATGGCTCGCCGGGCGCCGCATCGCCTCCGTGCATATCAGCTGGAAGGAGGACGTCCGCGTCTGGCATCCCGGGCAGGGCTGGATCTGGGAGCCGGGTGGCCTTGGCGTGTTCGATCCTGGCATCAACGCGCTGTCGATCCTCACCCGTATCCTGCCGCGACCCGTGTTAGTTACCGCGGCGGAGCTGGCCTTTCCCGCCAATTGCCAGGCGCCGATCGCCGCGAACCTGACCCTGACGGACATCAGCGGCCTCCCGATCAGCGCCGAATTCGACTTTCGCCAGACGGGACCTCAGAGCTGGGATATCGTGGTGGAAACCGACCAGGGCCGGATGACCTTGTCGAACGGAGGGGCGCGCATGGTGATCGACGGCAAGGTGCTTGCCGAAGCGCCTGATGAGGAATATCGCGGCCTCTACCGGCGCTTCATCGCGCTCGCCGCCACCGGCGCGAGTGACGTCGATCTGGCGCCGCTTCGCCTCGTCGCCGACGCCTTCCTGCTCGCCAAGCGCAGCGTCGTCGAACCATTCGTGGACTGACCATGGCCGCATCAAGGATCACAAAAGACGCTTTTGGAACGTTGCCCGACGGCCGCAAGGTCGAGCGCATCGTGCTGCGTGGGGAGAGCGGCTTCGAAGCACGCATCATCACCCATGGCGCGGTGCTGCAAGCGTTGATCGCGCCCGACGCCAATGGTGGCCATGATGATGTCGTGCTCGGCCATGACGCATTCGCCGGCTACCTCACTGAGCGAAAGTTCTTCGGCGCCACCGTCGGCCGCTATGCCAACCGTATCGCCAAGGGGCGGTTCTCGCTCGATGGCCAGACGGTGCAGCTTGCCGTCAACAACGGCCCCAATGCGCTGCATGGCGGCCTCGATGGTTTCGACCGCAAGCTCTGGGAGATTGCGGAGATCGACGAGGGCGCCGAGCCCGTGGTGACGCTCATTTATGCCAGCCCGCATGGCGAAGAACATTATCCCGGTCGGCTCGACGTGCGTCTGACCTACCGCGTCACGGGACCGACCGAATTGTCGCTCACCATGGAGGCCCGAACGGACCGTCCGACCATCGTCAACCTCACCAACCACAGCTTCTTCAATCTGGAAGGCGCAACGTCCGGTACCACCATTCTCGATCACGAGCTGACCGTCGCCGCCGAGCATTTCCTTGCGATCGATCCCACCGCCATTCCGTTGCCGGAGCCGCCGCGCAGTGTGGCCGGCACACCGTTCGATTTTCGCGATGCGCAAGCAGTCGGCGCGCGGATCCGCGAGAGCGATCAGCAATTGCAGAACGGCAGGGGCTACGACCACACCTATTGCCTAGGCCGTGACGGCGGGCTCGCGCTCGCAGCGCGGCTGGAGGCGCCGCGCTCGGGACGCATCATGGAACTGCTCACCGACCAGCCCGGCCTTCAGGTCTATTCCGGCAACTATCTCGATGGCACGATTTCAGGGAAGGGCGGCAAGCTGATCCGGCAATCGGATGCGATTTGCCTGGAGCCGCACATCTGGCCTGACGCGCCGAACCGGCCGGACTTCCCGAGCCCTCGGCTCGCACCCGGCGAGATCTATCGTCATCACACCGTGTATCGCTTTTCGGTGAGGTCGCCATGATGGAGCAGGTGCCCACGTCTGTCCTCTCGGACCATCCTTGCCATCTCGGCGAGGGGCCGACCTATGACGCGCCCACCGATACCGCCTGGTGGTTCGACATCCGCGAAGGGCTGCTGTTCGAGGCGCAGCTCGGCAGCGGCAGCATCCGCGTCCATACGCTCGGCCGGATGGCGAGTGCGCTCGGGCGCATCGATGCGGAGCGGCACTTGATCGTCGCCGAGGACGGCCTCTATGTCCGCAAGCTCGCCGACGGCGTCATGACACTGCTCTGTCCGCTCGAAGCCGACAATCCCACGACGCGTTCCAATGACGCGCGGGTGCATCAATCCGGCACGTTCTGGATCGGCACCATGGGCCGCAAGGCGGAGCCCGGGGCAGGCGCAATCTATGCGTTTCATCGCGGCAAGATCTCCCTGCTGTTCCCCCGCATCAGCATTCCGAACTCGATCTGCTTTTCGCCGGACGGTGCGATCGGCTATTTCGCCGATAGTGCGCGCGCCGTGCTCTACAGGGTCCCGCTCAACCCCGCGACCGGCCTGCCGCGTGGCGAGCCCGAAGTGCTGCTGCGTCACACCGGCATCGGCGGTCTCGACGGCTCGGTGTGCGATGCCGACGGGCAGATCTGGAACGCGTGCTGGGGTGCAAGCCGCATCGACGTCTACTCTCCCCAAGGCGAGCGCCTGCGCTCACTCGGCGTGCCAGCCAAGCAAGCGAGCTGTCCCGCGTTTGTCGGTCCGGATCTGTCGAGCCTCCTCGTCACGTCCGCATGGCAGGACATGGACGCAGCAGCGCGCGCCTCGGATCCGCAAGCAGGCCAAACCTTTCTGCTGGAGGCTTCCGCGCGCGGTCGCGCGGAGCCCGACATCAAGCTCGCATAGGAGATCTGAAGCAATCCGACTCTACGTCCCCGACGAAACGAAGAACAGTCTGACACCGAAAGGGAGTGAAACATGCTGAAATTGAAGACCACATTCCTCGCGCTGGCGCTGGCCGGCGCTGCGACGATGGCCACGGGCGTCGCCGCCGTTGCCCAGAAGGCGACGGTCGGCATCGCCATGCCGACCAAATCCTCGGCGCGCTGGATCGACGACGGCAACAACATGGTCAAGGTGCTGAAAGAGCGCGGCTACAACACCGACCTGCAATATGCCGAGGACGACATTCCGAACCAGCTCTCGCAGGTCGAGAACATGGTGACCAAGGGCGCCAAGGCGCTGGTCATCGCCGCAATCGACGGCACGACTCTGTCAGATGTGCTGAAGCAGGCAAAAGCAAAAGGCATCATCGTGATCGCCTATGACCGCCTGATCCGCGGCACGCCGAACGTCGACTATTACGCAACCTTCGACAACTTCCAGGTCGGCGTGCTCCAGGCGCAGTCGATCGAAAAGGGCCTCGGCCTGAAGGAGGGCAAGGGACCCTTTAACATCGAGCTGTTCGGCGGCTCGCCCGACGACAACAACGCCTACTTCTTCTACAATGGCGCCATGAGCGTGCTGAAACCCTACATCGACAGCGGCAAGCTCGTCGTCGCCTCCGGCCAGATGGGCATGGACAAGGTCGCGACGCTGCGCTGGGACGGCGCCACCGCGCAGGCGCGCATGGATAATCTGCTCAGCGCCTATTACGGCAACAAGAAGATCAATGCCGTGCTGTCGCCCTATGACGGCATCTCGATCGGCATCATCTCCTCGCTGAAGGGCGTCGGCTATGGCAGCGCCGACCAGCCGATGCCGATCATCTCCGGTCAGGACGCCGAGGTGCCCTCAATCAAGGCGATGCTGCGGGGCGATCAGTATTCGACCATCTTCAAGGACACCCGCGACCTCGCCAAGGTCACGGCCGACATGGTCGACGCCGCGCTCGCCGGCAAGCAAGTCACTGTCAACGACACCAAGACCTACGAGAACGGCGTCAAGACGGTGCCGTCCTATCTGCTCAAGCCGGTCGTGGTCTACAAGGACAATTGGGAGAAGGAGCTGGTCGACAGCGGCTACTACAAGAAGTCGCAGTTCCAGTGAGGCTCTCCACTTTTCCTCTCCCTGCGTGCGGGAGAGCGAACTCTTGATGAGGCACGAAAGGCATGTCCACGAACTCGTCATGCCCGGGCTTGTCCCGGGCATCCACGTCCTTCCTCGCCGGGGCGTGTACGTGGATGGCCGGGACAAGCCCGGCCATGACGGCGCGGCGAAGAACTGGGATATGAAGCAATGACCGCCATGCTGGAGATGCGTAACGTCAGCAAGAGCTTTGCCGGTGTGCAGGCGCTGCGCGACGTCAACTTCTCAGTTCACGCAGGCCAGATCCACGCGCTCGTCGGCGAGAACGGCGCCGGCAAGTCGACGCTGATGAAGGTGTTGAGCGGGGTCTATCCGCACGGCAGCTATGAAGGTACCATCGTCTTCGAGGGCGAGGAGCGTCGCTTCCGCGACATCAACGATTCCGAGGCGCTCGGCATCATCATCATCCATCAGGAGCTGGCGCTGATCCCACTGATGTCGATCGCCGAGAACATCTTTCTGTCGCATCCGCCGTCGAAGCTTGGCATCATCGATCGCGACGAGGTCTACCGACGTACGCGGGAGCTGCTCGCGCAGGTCGGTCTGAAGGAATCGCCTGACACGTTGATCACTGATCTCGGCGTCGGCAAGCAGCAGCTGGTCGAGATCGCCAAGGCCCTCTCCAAGCGGGTGCGCATGCTGATCCTGGACGAGCCGACGGCGAGCCTCAACGAGGCGGACAGCGCCGCGCTGCTCGAACGCCTGATGACATTCCGCGAGCAGGGCATCGGTTCGATCCTGATCTCGCACAAGCTGAACGAGGTCGCCAAGGTCGCCGACCACATCACGGTGCTGCGCGACGGCCGCACCGTCGACAGCATCGATTGCCGTGCCGAGCCGATCCAGGAGGACCGCATCATCCGCAGCATGGTCAATCGCGATCTCGCTCACCGCTTCCCGGAGCGCAACGCGAAGATCGGTGAGGCCGTGCTCACCGTCGAGAACTGGTCGGTCTATCATCCCATTCATCCCGAACGGCAGGTGATCAAGAACGTCAATTTCAGCGTCAGGCGAGGCGAGGTCGTGGGCATCGCCGGCCTGATGGGTGCCGGTCGCACCGAATTTGCGATGAGCCTGTTCGGCCGCTCCTGGGGCACCAATATCACCGGCAGCCTCCGGCTCGAGGGCAGGGAGATGATGCTACCGAGCGTCGCGGCCGCGATCGACGCCGGCCTTGCCTATGTCACCGAGGACCGCAAGCAGCTCGGCCTTATCCTCGCCGACGACGTTCGCAAGAACATCACGCTGGCAAGCCTCGAGCAGGTCGCACCCAGACGGGTGATCGACGACATTGCCGAGCTGAAGGTCGCAAGCGACTACCGCAACCGCATGCGGATCCGCTGCTCAGACGTCTACCAGGAGACCGGCCAGCTCTCAGGCGGCAATCAGCAGAAAGTCGTGCTGTCGAAATGGCTGATGACCGATCCGAAAGTGCTGATCCTGGACGAGCCAACGCGAGGGATCGACGTCGGTGCCAAATACGAGATTTACTGTATCATCAACGAGCTGGCGGAGGCCGGCCGCGGCGTGGTGGTGATCTCCTCGGAAATGCCGGAGCTGCTCGGCATCTGCGACCGCATCTGCGTCATGAACGAGGGCGCCTTCGTCGGCGAATTCGGGGGATCCGAGGCGACGCAGGAAAAGATCATGCGCGCGATCATGCGCAACGAACGAAGCATTGGGAACGCCGCGCCCGTAGCCGCGGATATGGGAGGAACGCAGCCATGACCGACAAGACGGTGTCGCTGCCCGAGGAGCGCCGCCACGGCAGCTTCATCAAGAACAACTTACGCAACTACGGCATGCTGATGTCGCTGATCGCGATCATGCTGTTCTTCCAGGTCATGACCGGCGGCACGCTGCTGCAGCCGCTGAATCTCACCAATCTCGTGCTGCAGAACAGCTACATCGTCATCATGGCGCTCGGCATGCTGCTGGTGATCGTCACCGGCCACATCGACCTCTCGGTCGGCTCGGTCGCCGGCTTCGTCGGAGCGGTAGCCGCCGTACTGATGGTGACCTACAAGGTCGACTACACGCTCGCCTTCATCGCCTGCCTGCTGGTCGGTGCCGCCATCGGCGCCGCGCAGGGCTATTGGGTGGCCTATTTCAAGATCCCGTCCTTCATCGTCACCTTGGCGGGCATGCTGGTGTTCAAGGGCCTCGCGCTCGCGGTGTTGCAGGGCCAGTCGCTCGGGCCGTTCCCGGCGACCTTCCAGAAATTGTCGTCGGGATTCATTCCCGAATTGCTGCCTGAGGCCGGCACGGTGCATCCGACCTCCATGCTGATCGGCGCGGTGCTCGCGCTTGGCCTTGTCTACGCCAGCGCCAAGAGCCGCTCGCGCGAACAGTCGCACGGCATCGAGGTCGAGCCTTATGCGTTCTTCCTCGGCAAGAGCGTTTTGCTCGCCTGTGCCGTGCTCTATTTCACCTATCTGATCGCCTCGCATCGGGGCCTGCCGAACGTGCTGGTGATCATGACGGCGCTGATCGCGCTCTACGGTTTCGTCACCCGCCGTACCGTGATCGGCCGGCAGATCTACGCGGTCGGCGGCAACGCCAAGGCGGCGAGCCTGTCCGGCATCAAGACCGAGCGGCTGACTTTCCTCACCTTCGTCAACATGGGTGTGCTCGCCGCGCTCGCCGGCCTCGTCTTCGCCGCGCGCCTCAACACCGCGACCCCGAAAGCCGGCCTCGGCTTCGAGCTCGACGTCATCGCCGCCTGCTTCATCGGCGGTGCCTCCGCCTATGGCGGGGTGGGGCGCGTCGGCGGCGCCGTGGTCGGCGCCATGATCATGGGCGTGATGAACAACGGCATGTCCATCCTGGGTATCGGCATCGACTATCAGCAGGTCATCAAGGGGTTGGTGCTGCTGGGTGCGGTGTGTATCGACGTGTATAACCAACGGCGGTAGCCCGCATTGGCGGTCTCGTTTCTGTATCCGCGAAACTGAAGTGGTGGGTTAGCTTCGCTAACCCACCCTACCAGTTACTGCGTGGTGAACAGCACCGTCGCGATCGCGACGGAGAGGCTCACCGCTGATACGGTCGCCACGGTCGAGAGCACGCCCATCCTTCTCAGCGCGATAGCAAACGCGATGATAATGGGCGTCGCGGTCATCAGTCCGATCTGTGCATCGCTCATATGGTCGTTCGCCGTCTCGTGGAAACGTCAAGTGCATCCATCCTATGACGGTGTGACTGCCGGATATTGCGTTAGCGCAAACGTCGCGCCGCTGCTCTCTTTGTGCAGCGACAAAGTGGAACCGTGCCGTCGGAGTATCTTCTTCGCATCCTGGATGCGGAAATCAGATGTCGGTCGCCGATTGCGAACAAGAGAAAGCCGGCTGGGGAATCTTCGAAGGCCTCCCTGGCGATCCCATGATTTGGGTGCTGATCTCCAGCGAGCTCGCCGCCTTCGGCCTGTTTCTCGGCGCCTTCATCGTCACCCGCGCGCTCCATCCTGCGATATTCGCGGCAGGCCAAGCTACGCTTGACGCCCATCTCGCCGGGATCAACACCGTCGTTCTGGTGACCAGCGGATGGGCCGCGGCCCGCGGGACGGCGGCCGCGCGTGCGGGCCGCAGGCAGGTGGCGCGCGGCTGGCTGTTCGGCGCGATGACGCTCGGCGGTTTATTCATCGCGGTCAAGCTGCTCGAATATGCAGGGGAAATCGCCAAGGGAAATGGCCTGGAAACCAGCGCGTTCTTCACCCTCTATTTTCTCCTCACCGGCTTTCATCTCCTGCATGTCGGCCTCGGCATCGTGATCCTGGCCGTCGTTTCCCGCAGTACCGAAGCGTCTAGCGTGGAGACGGGAGCCGCCTTCTGGCACATGGTCGATGTGCTCTGGGTCGTCATGTTCCCGATCATCTATCTGGTGCAGCCGTGATTCCGGATCGTCTCGACATCACCTGGATTGCGCTGATTGGTCTTGCGCTCGCGACCGTTGTTGTCCCACCATTTGTGCCGCGTCCGCTGCTTGCCAATGCCTTGCTCCTGGCATTCGCCGCCCTCAAGGGTCGCCGCATCGTGCTCGATTTCCTCGATCTTCGCTCTGCGCCCGCGCTCTGGCGCGGCCTCGTCAGCGCATGGATCGTCACCGTGCTGCTGCTTGCCTGGCTCGGATCCGCGGTCGTCGCCCTGTTCTGATGTGCTCATTGCGCCCTGACAAAGAACGGGGCGGCCGTATCGGCAATAAATCGCAGCATCGCTTCCTGCAGGAATCAAACCGGAAAGGATCGGCAATGGCTGAACGCCTGACCAAATCGGCCGCTCGAAACGTCTTCTACGGCGGCTCGGCCTTTTTCTTCGCCATCTTCATAGGGCTGACGGCGCACAGCCACTACTACATGAACACGACTTCGACTGACGCGAAGACGCTGACCTCGTCAGTCGCCCGGGGCAAGCATGTCTGGGAGAAGCACTCCTGCATCAACTGCCACACGCTGCTGGGCGAGGGCGCGTATTTCGCACCCGAGGTCGGCAACGTCTGGGATCGCTGGGGCGGCAACGAGGATCCGGCCGGCGCGCGCGAGGCGCTGAAGGCCTGGATGCAGGCACAACCTTCTGGTGCGCCGGGCCGGCGCCAGATGCCTCAGTTCAACCTCTCCGACCAGGAGCTCAACGATCTCGCCGACTTCCTGCAATGGACCTCGACGATCAAGCGCCAGGAATGGCCGCCGAACAAGGCCGGTTGAGCGCATCGCTTCCGCAATTCCTCAAGACAGAGAGCCTGAAATGAAATATCAGACCCAGAAAGTCGCGATGCTGTATTTCTACGGCGCGCTGATCCTGTTCCTCGCGCAGGTCCTGTTCGGCCTGGTCGCCGGAACGATCTACGTCCTACCCAACACGCTGTCGGCGCTCCTGCCGTTCAACATCGTCAGGATGATCCACACCAACGCGCTGATCGTGTGGTCGCTGATCGGCTTCATGGGCGCAACCTACTTCCTACTTCCGGAAGAGACCGAGACCGAGCTGTACAGCCCGCTGCTGGCAAAGATCCAGTTCTGGATGTTCTTCGGCGCAGCGGGTGTGGCCGTCGTCGGCTATCTCTTCCACTACCATGAGGGCCGCGAGTTCCTCGAGCAGCCCTTCATCATCAAGGTCGGCATCGTCGTCGTCTGCCTGATGTTCCTGTTCAACGTGACGATGACGGCGCTGAAAGGTCGCAAGACCACGGTCACCAACATCCTGCTGTTCGGGCTGTGGGGCGTTGCGATCTTCTTCCTGTTCGCCTTCTACAATCCAATCAATCTGGCGGTCGACAAGATGTACTGGTGGTACGTCGTCCATCTCTGGGTCGAGGGCGTCTGGGAGCTGATCATGGCCTCCATTCTCGCCTATCTGATGATCAAGCTCAACGGCATCGACCGCGAGGTGGTCGAGAAGTGGCTCTACGTCATCATCGGCCTTGCGCTGTTCTCGGGCATCCTCGGCACCGGCCACCATTTCTACTGGATCGGCGCGCCCGGCTACTGGCAGTGGATCGGCTCGCTGTTCTCCACGCTGGAAGTCGCTCCCTTCTTCACCATGGTGATCTTCACGGTGCAGATGACCTGGAAGGCCGGCCGCAAGCATCCGAACCGCGCTGCGCTGTTGTGGTCGGTCGGCTGCTCCGTGATGGCGTTCCTGGGAGCCGGCGTCTGGGGCTTCCTGCATACGCTGTCCTCGGTGAACTACTACACACACGGCACCCAGGTCACCGCTGCGCACGGCCATCTCGCCTTCTTCGGCGCCTATGTGATGCTGAACCTGTCAGTGATGGCCTACGCGATCCCGCAGCTGAAGGGACGTGCGCCCTACAATCAGTGGCTCTCGATGGCGAGCTTCTGGATCATGTGCACGGCGATGATGGTGATGACCTTCGCGTTGACCTTCGCTGGCGTGGTCCAGGTTCACCTCCAGCGCGTGCTCGGGCAGGGCTACATGGACGTGCAGGACCAGCTCGCGATGTTCTACTGGGTCCGGCTCGGCTCCGGCGTGTTCGTGGCGATCTCCGCGCTGATGTTCGTGTGGGCGGTGCTGGTGCCCGGCCGCGAGAAGCAGGCGACGATTTCTGCAGCACTGCAGCCCGCCGAGTAAATGCAGACGGCGGCCGCGGTTCGCCGCGGCTGCAAGCTTCCTGGAAATTCCGGAGAGATTATCATGAAACCCGCTCTTCACACCGTGACCTCCGCGCCAGCGTTTCCGGCCTATGTTCCATCCGGAAACGAATGCGAGCTGTTCGAGCACGCCTGGCGGCGCCGGCTACCGGTGCTGCTCAAGGGCCCGACCGGCTGCGGCAAGACACGTTTCGTCGCGCATATGGCGGCGCGACTAGGCCTGCCGCTTCACACCGTAGCCTGTCACGACGATCTCACCGCAGCCGATCTCACCGGCCGCTATCTGCTCCGCGGCGGCGACACCGTGTGGACCGATGGCCCGTTGACGCGTGCGGTTCACGAGGGTGGCATCTGCTATCTCGACGAGGTGGTGGAAGCGCGCAAGGATGTCACCGTGGTGCTCCATCCCCTGACAGACGACCGCCGCATCCTGCCGCTGGAGCGCACCGGTGAGGAGCTGGCGGCGCCAAACAGCTTCATGCTCGTCGTCTCCTATAATCCTGGCTACCAGACGCTGCTCAAGGCGCTGAAGCCGTCGACGCGGCAGCGCTTCGTCGCCATCGAATTCGGCTTTCTGCCGCCCGAGCAGGAGATCGCCGTCGTGTCCGCCGAAAGCGGACTGTCGCCGGAGCATGTGCGGCCGCTGGTCGGGCTGGCTGGTCGGCTGCGCGCGCTGAGGGGACACGATCTGGAGGAGGGCGTCTCGACCCGGCTCGTGGTCTATTGCGCGAGCCTGATCGGCGCGGGCACGCCGATTGCCGAGGCGGTGCTCGCCGGCATGATCGAGCCGCTTACTGACGATGCCGACGTCAAGGCCGCGCTGCTGGACGTCGCGCGTGCCGTGATCGGGTGAGGTCTTGCCATGCTCGACTTCCTCGAACTGGAGGAGACGGTCGGCCGCGCCTGGCACCGAATGGTCGGCGGCACCGCGAGCTATCCGGTTCACGACGATCACGCCGTTACGCTCGCCGAGGTGAAGAGCCGGCTCGCGGTGACGTTCCGTGCGCTCGGCGGCGAAACCGGTGTGCAGATCGCGAGCGCAGGCGCTCGACATTCCACCCACCGGCTCGGCTGGCGGCAGCGCATCGGTCTCGGCGACGAGCGCCTCGAGCAGCCCGGCCGCGACGCCGCGACCATCTTCCTGCCCGGCCGCATCGCGATCTTCGCCGACCGTGCGCTGAACGCATCGCTCTATCGCTGGCTTGCAGCCTGGTTCGCGGCTGCACCGGTCGAGACGATCGTGGAGGGCGATCCGCTGCGACGGGATCTCCTGGTGTTGCGCCGGGCGAGCGAGACTGCGGTCTGGGTGCTGACGCAATTCCCGGGGCTGGTCGCCGATTACGCGCAGCTCGCCGCGGCCACTGCCGAGGCCCGGCCTCGTCGCCCCTTGCCGCGCATCGAGCAGGAGATCGAGCAGATCGTCCTGGCCTTGCTCGGGGCCGGATCGGCGCCCGCAGGCAAGCTTTGGCCGGCGATGATGGGGACGGGTCTGCTGCCGGACAAGGCGCCGCCGGGCTATCGCTCGATCCTGCCGTGTCCGCTGTGGGGCGACTGCTGGACGCGCGAGCTCTCGCCCGCGCATGTCGGAGAGGACGAGTGTGCACCGGGCGCGGAGGCCGTAGCGAAGGATGATTGCAAGCGCTTCGCCGCCCGCGAACGCGAGGACAATGCCATCCGCCGCGATCCCTTTGTGCTCAATCGTTTCGAGAAGATCCTCGCGATGGCCGAGATGGTCAATGTCGACCGGCCCGCTGATGACAGTGAGGACGAGGATGCGCAGAAGGCAGCCGACGATCTCGAGGAGATCACGCTCAGCCGCCGCAGCGGCAAGCCGGCGACCCGGCTCAAATTCGATCTCGACCTTCCACCCGAGGCGCTCGATGCCTCTGCGCTGAATGCGGATCTCACCTATCCCGAATGGGACTACCGCAGCGGCGCCTATCTCCCCAATCATTGCCGCGTGCTCGCGGGTGCGGTTTCCGAAACCGGCGAGACCTGGGCGCCTGATGACGCCATGCGCCGGCACGTTCGCCAGGTGCGCCGCCGCTTCGAGGTGTTGCGTCCACGTCATGAATTGATGCGTGCGCAGGCCGACGGGCATGACCTCGACCTCGACGCGCTCGTCCGAGCGCGCTGCGATCTTCGTGCCGGCAGCAGCGCTGGTCTCGATCGCATTCACGTTGCGATGCGCCCGCAAGGGCACGACCTCGCCGTCACGCTGCTGGTCGACGTCTCGCTCTCCACCGACGCCTGGGTCGATGGCCATCGCGTGCTCGATGTCGAGAAGGAGGCGCTGCTCGTGCTCGCGCATGGGCTGTCGGCCTGCGGCGATCACCACAGCATCCTGACCTTCACGTCGCGCCGACGGTCCTGGGTGCGGCTCGAAACCGTCAAGGCCTTCGGCGAGCCGATGAGTGGTGCGGTGGAGCGCCGCATCGGCGCACTCAAGCCCGGCTATTACACCCGGATCGGCGCCGCGGTGCGCCACGCCGCAGCCGAGCTCGCGCGCCAGCCGCAGCGCAAGAAGCTGCTGCTCGTGCTCACCGACGGCAAGCCGAACGATGTTGATCATTATGAAGGCCGCTTCGCAGTCGAGGACACCCGCAAATCCGTGCAGGAGGCGCGCCGGCTCGGCATCGCCGCCTTCGGTGTGACCGTGGATGCGACGGCGCAATCCTATTTTCCCACCCTGTTCGGCCGCGGCGGCTACGCCATCGTCGGCAACATCAAGCGGCTGCCGGCGGCCTTGCCGGCGATCTACCGGCAGCTGGTTCATTGAACGAGGAGCGCAAAACCCGTGCGGCCTTGTTCGGAGTGAGCTATTGCTCATGATATGGGTATATGATCGAATGCCCCAATGGATCACGGCCGTTCAAAGCCCGACCTCATCATCTTCGACTGCGACGGCGTGCTGGTCGACAGCGAACTGTTGAGCTGCCGCTGCCTGTCCGAAGTGCTGGGCGAATTCGGCTTCGCGCTCAGCGAGACGCAGGCGCTCGAGCTCTTTCTCGGACGCAGCACCAAGGCGATCGAGCAGCATTATCGCGATCTCGGGCAGATCGTGCCCGATGGCTTCCTGCCGCGGTTGAAGTCGCGCGTGCTCGAGACGTTTGGCGCGTCACTCGACGCAATTCCCGGGGTGAAGGCGGTGGTATCAGAACTGACGGTTCCGTTCTGCGTGGCCTCGTCAAGTGATCTCGATCGCGTCGCGCTCTCTCTCGACGTTACCGGCTTGCGCGCGCATTTCGGCGACCGGATCTACACGGCCCAGATGGTCGAGCACGGCAAGCCCGCGCCCGATCTCTTTCTCTACGCGGCCGAGAGAATGGGCGCGCAAGCCGCGCGCACGCTGGTGATCGAGGACAGCGTCAGCGGCGTGCAGGCGGGGAAGGCGGCCGGCATGACCGTCTGGGGATTTGTCGGTGGAGGCCATTACGGCGACCGGGGCGGGCAGGCTATATTGTCCGCTGCCGGGGCCGATCGGGTGTTCGGACGCATGAGCGATTTCTGGAAGGGGACGTAAGGCGCGCATGGCCGCCGAGAACGAGAAATCAAGGCTCGACGACGCCGCGCGCGCCGGCTGGCTCTATTTCATTGCCGGCCATACCCAGGACGAGATCGCAAAGATGCTTCAGGTCTCGCGCGCCTCGGCGCAGCGGCTGGTGTCGCTCTGCCTCGCCGAGCGGCTGATCACGTTTCGGCTCGAGCATCCCATTGCGGCCTGCATGGAACTGGCGGCGCGCCTGAAAGAGCGCTTTGATCTCGTCCATTGCGAGGTGGTGCCGGCCGACGCCGTGGCGCCGCAAGCCACCGCGGGCATTGCCGAGCGCTGCGCCAATTTGCTCGATTCCACGCTGCGCTCGGAGACGCCCGTCATCGTCGCGCTCGGCACGGGCCGCGCGGTGCGCGCCGCGGTCGAACGGGTCACCCCGATCGACCGGCCCAATCACCAGATCGTCTCGCTGGTCGGCAACATCTCCGCCGACGGCTCGGCGAGCTTCTACGACACGGTCGGCCGGCTCGCCGACCGCACCGGTGCGCGGCACTATCCGATGCCGCTGCCGTTCCTGATGTCTTCCGAGGACGAGCGCAACAAGATGGTCCGCATCGAGCCGATCGCCAAGGTGAAAGCGGTCGCGGCCAAGGCGGACTTGCGCCTCGTCGGCATCGGCCAGATGGACCAGAAGGCGCAGGTCCATGTCGACGGCTTCGTCACCCGGGACGAACTGTTCGAGATGATGCGACTGGGCGCCATCGGCGAGATCACCGGCTGGGCCTACGATTCCAAGGGCCGCCTGCTCAAGGCCGGCACCAACAAGCGCCTGACCAGCATCCCGCCGGAAGTCCCGGCCAAAACCACCACGATCGGTGCTGCGGTCGGTGCTGCAAAGGTCCAGGCAATCGCCGCGGCGCTGAGCGGCGGCCTGATCAATGGCCTGATCACCGACGAGACCACGGCACGGGCGATTTTGGAGCGATAGGCGCAAGTCGGCGCGGCAATGGCGCTCCGCTCCCTCTTCCGCTTCGCAGGATCTCGTACCACTCCCGCACCGCAGCACTCATAAGTTGCCGAAACGCCGACGCGCCTGCTTGACAAGCGTCGGCCCCAATGTTGAACATACGCCCAACGCGTGGGCATATGCTCAACGACGCGGCTTTAGGGAGGTCACCGTGAAACATGTCCTGGGCGCCGTCTGTGGCGCGTCCGCACTTTTGCTGGCCGTCCCCGCGATGGCCGAAACGACCCTGACCATCGCCACCGTGAACAATGGCGACATGATCCGCATGCAGGGGCTCACGAGCGAATTCACCAAGAAGAATCCCGACATCACCGTGAAATGGGTGACGCTGGAGGAGAACGTGCTGCGCCAGCGCGTCACCACCGATATCGCCACCAAGGGCGGCCAGTTCGACGTCCTCACCATCGGCACCTACGAGGTGCCGATCTGGGCCAAGAAGGGCTGGCTGGTGCCGCTGGCCAACCTCGGCGCCGATTACGACGTCGCCGACCTCCTGCCCAAGATCAAGGACGCGGTCTCCACCGACGGCAAGCTCTACGCGGCGCCGTTCTACGGCGAGAGCTCGATGGTGATGTACCGCACCGATCTGTTCGAGAAGGCCGGCCTCAAGATGCCGGAGAAGCCGGCCTGGGATTTCGTGATCGACGCCGCCAAGAAGCTCACCGACAAGAGCACCGGCACCTACGGCATCTGCCTGCGCGGCAAGGCGGGCTGGGGCGAGAACATGGCCTTCCTGTCGGCCATGGCCAATTCCTACGGCGCGCGCTGGTTCGACGAGAAGTGGCAGCCGCAGTTCAACACGCCGGAATGGAAAACGACGCTCACGACCTACGTCAATCTCATGAAGGAAGCCGGTCCTCCCGGCGCGAGTTCCAACGGCTTCAACGAGAATCTGGCGCTGTTCAATGCCGGCAAATGCGCGATGTGGATCGACGCCACGGTCGCGGCGTCCTTCGTCACCAACCCGAAGGAGTCGAAGGTGGCCGACAAGGTCGGCTTCGCGCTCGCGCCCAATACCGGGCTCGGCAAGAACGCGAACTGGCTGTGGGCCTGGAATCTCGCGATTCCCGCCGGCTCGAAGAAGACGGAGGCGGCCGAGAAGTTCATCGCCTGGGCGACGAGCAAGGACTACACCAAGCTCGTGGCGTCGAAGGAGGGCTGGGCCAACGTGCCGCCGGGCACGCGCACCTCGCTCTACAACAACGAGGACTATCTGAAGGTCGCTCCCTTCGCCAAGCTGACGCTGGCCTCGATCGATGCGGCCGATCCGAACAAGCCGACGGTGAAGCCGGTGCCTTATGTCGGCGTGCAATATGCCGCGATCCCCGAATTCCAGGGCATCGGCACCCAGGTGGGCCAGCAGTTCTCGGCTGCGCTCGCGGGATCGATGACCGTCGATGCGGCGCTGACGGCGGCGCAATCGGCGACCGAGCGCGAGATGAAGCGCGCCGGCTACATCAAGTGAATCCGGGCTCTTCCTCCTGAGCTCAGACTCGCGGCCATCCGCCATTCCGGATGGGTGGCCGCCTTTTCCCAAGGTTTCATTTTGACGCGTTTTCTTGCCGCGAACCGGTCTGCACTTCGCTGGAAAACGCTCTGAAGGAGAAGTCAGGGATGGCAACCCGGCAGACGCAGCTTCTTGCGCGCTCGCTCCTGACGCCGGCCGTCGGGCTGCTCTTCATCTGGATGATCGTCCCGCTCGCGCTGACGATCTATTTCTCGACGCTGCATTACAGCCTGCTCGATCCCGGTTCGGAATCCTTCGTCGGCCTGGAAAATTTCCGCTACTTCCTCACCGATCCCGCCTTCCTCGCTTCGCTCCAAAATACCCTGGTGCTGGTCGGCTCGGTGCTGGCGCTCACTATCCTGCTCGGCATTCCCTTGGCGCTGCTGATGGACCAGCCGGTGATCGGACGCAATTTCGTCCGGCTGATGGTGATCGCGCCGTTCTTCGTGATGCCCACGGTGAGCGCGCTGGTCTGGAAGAACCTGCTGATGCATCCGGTCTCCGGCCTGTTCGCCTGGCTTGCCTCGCTGTTCGGCCTGACTCCGATCGACTGGTTCAACGACGTGCCGCTGCTCGCGGTCATCCTGATCGTGACCTGGCAATGGCTGCCGTTCGCAACCTTGATCCTGCTCACCGCGCTGCAATCGCTCGACGAGGAGCAGAAGGAAGCCGCCGAGATGGATGGCGCCAGCGCCGTCTCGACCTTCATCTACATCACGCTCCCGCACCTTGCGCGTCCCATCACCGTGGTGATCCTGATCGAGACCATCTTCCTGCTCACGGTGTTCGCGGAGATCTTCGTCACCACCGGCGGAGGACCGGGCCTGCAGACCACCAACATCGCCTTCCTGATCTATGCGCAGGCACTGATCCAGTTCGACGTCGGCAGCGCCTCCGCAGGCGGCCTCGTTGCCGTCGTGATCGCCAATATCGTCGCCTTCTTCCTGGTCCGCATCGTCGGCCGCAATTTGGAGGCCTGACATGGCACGGATGGCGACGACGCGGCGGGTGGTGGTCTCGACGATCGGGGCTTGGTTCTTCGGCTTCCTGATCTTCTTCCCGATCCTGTGGATGGTGCTGGCGAGCTTCAAGACCGAGCTCGAGGCCTTCGCCGTACCGCCGTCGTTCCTGTTCTTCCACTGGACCACGGAGAACTACGCAACCGTGCAGGAGCGCAGCGACTATCTGCACCACGCGATGAACTCGATCATCATCGCCGGCGGCTCGACGCTGATTGCGCTCCTGATCGCCATTCCCGCCGCCTGGTCGATGGCGTTCTCGCCGACCAAGCGCACCAAGGACATCCTGCTCTGGATGCTCTCGACCAAGATGATGCCGCCGGTCGGCGTGCTGGTGCCGATCTATCTGATCTACAAGTCCTTCGGCCTGCTCGATTCCCGCATCGGCCTCGTCTTCATCCTGTGCCTCGGGAATTTGCCGATCGTGATCTGGATGCTCTTCACCTATTTCAAGGAGATCCCGCGCGACATCCTGGAGGCTGCGCGCATGGACGGCGCCACCATCGGTCGCGAGCTCGTCTATGTCCTGACGCCGATGGCGATCCCGGGACTTGCATCCACGATGCTGCTCAATTTGATCCTGGCATGGAACGAGGCGTTCTGGACGCTCAACCTGTCGACCTCGAACGCCGCGCCGCTCACCACGTTCATCGCGTCCTATTCGAGCCCGGAAGGGCTGTTCTGGGCAAAGCTGTCGGCGGCCTCGACGCTGGCGATCGCGCCCATTCTCGTCCTCGGTTGGTTCAGCCAGAAGCAGCTCGTGCGCGGGCTCACCTTCGGCGCGGTGAAGTAGGGGGCTGCCGGATCATGGGTCACATCACACTTCAGGGCGTGCAAAAGTCCTTCGGTCCCGTGCACATCATCAAGGGCGCCGACCTCGACATCGCCGACGGCTCCTTCGTGGTGTTCGTCGGACCCTCCGGCTGCGGCAAGACCACGCTGCTGCGGCTGATCGCCGGGCTCGAAGACGTCTCGGGCGGCAATATCCTGATCGACGGAAAGAACGTCGTCGACACGCCGCCGGCCAAGCGCGGGCTCTCGATGGTGTTCCAGTCTTACGCGCTGTATCCACACATGAGCGTGCGCGGCAATATCGGCTTCGGCCTGAAGATGGCGGGCCTTGCCAAGGACGAGATCAATCGCAAGGTCGAAGCGGCCGCCGCGACGCTCAACCTCACGCCCTATCTCGATCGTAAGCCGCGCGAGCTCTCCGGCGGCCAGCGCCAGCGCGTCGCGATCGGACGCGCCATCGTCCGCGAGCCAAAGGCGTTCCTGTTCGACGAGCCGCTCTCCAACCTCGACGCGGCGCTGCGCGTGCAGATGCGCATCGAGGTGACGCGGCTGCAGAAGCAGCTCGGCACCACCGCGATCTACGTCACCCACGACCAGGTCGAGGCCATGACCATGGCCGACAAGATCGTCGTGCTCAACGGCGGCAAGATCGAGCAATATGGCTCGCCGCTCGAGCTCTATGAACGGCCCGCCAACCTGTTCGTCGCCGGCTTCATCGGCTCGCCCAAGATGAATTTCGTCACTGGCGAGCCCGCCTTGCAGAAGGGGGCCGCGACGATCGGCGTCCGGCCGGAGCATCTCAAGATCGAGCGCGACGGCGGCGGCGGCTGGCAAGGGACCATCGCGGTGGCCGAGCATCTCGGCAGCGATACCTTCCTTTACGTCGATGCCGGAGCGCTCGGCATGCTGACGGCGCGCTACATCGGCGAATTGAGCCTGCATGCCGGCGACCGCGTGTCGCTGGCTCCGGACCCTGCGCGCATTCATCGCTTCGATGAGAGCGGCAACGCGCTTCGGGGCTGACAAGAAACGGCAAGAGAACGGAAACCAAGATGTACCTGGACAAATTCAAGCTGAGCGGCAAGACCGCGTTCATCACCGGCGGCGGGCAGGGCATTGGGCTTGCCTGCGCCGAAGCGCTCGCCGAGGCTGGCGCGAGGGTCATCATCGGCGACCGCGACGGCAAGGTTGCGGACAGTGCAAAGGCCAGCCTCAAGGCCCAGGGCTACGACATCGAGACCGCGATCATGGACGTCACCGATACCAAGCGTGTGGCGGAGGTTGCCGGCGAGCTCGTCGCCCGTCACGGCAAGGTCGACATTCTCGTCAACAATGCCGGCATCGCGCGCAGCGAGACCCCGGCCGAGACCGTCACCGACGAGCATTGGCTCAACGTCATCGACGTCAACCTGAACGGCACCTTTTGGTGCTGCCGCGAGTTCGGCAAGCATATGCTGAAGGCTGGAAGCGGCGCCATCGTCAATGTCGGCTCGATGTCGGGCTTCATCGTCAACAAGCCGCAGGAGCAGTGCTTCTACAACGCCTCCAAGGCCGGCGTGCATCATCTAACCAAGTCGCTCGCGGCCGAATGGGGTACGCGCGGCATCCGCGTCAACGCGGTGGCGCCGACCTATATCGAGACGCCGCTGAACGCTTTCGTGAAGAGCAATCCCAAGATGTACGACGCCTGGATCGGTGGAACCCCGATGGCGCGGATGGGGCAGGTCGAAGAGATCGCCTCCGTCGTGCTGTTCCTCTCGTCGGAGGCCGCGAGCCTGATGACCGGCAGCATCGTGCTGGTGGATGGCGGCTACACTTGCTGGTAGGCTTGCGTCACAATTGACGAAGCGACCGGGAGCGACAATGCCGCGAGCCTATATCGGCGTCGACGTGGGGACCACGAGCGCGCGGGCGGGGGTGTTCGACGAGGCCGGAACGCTGCTCGCGATGGCGCGGCATCCCATTCGGACGTGGCACGAGGCCGGCGACATCGTCGAGCAGTCGTCCCAGGACATCTGGGAGGCCTGCGCGATATCGGTACGCGCGGCCATGACGGAATCCGGCATCGCGCAGGAGAGCGTCGGCGGCATCGGCTTCGATGCCACTTGCTCCCTAGTGGTGCTCGACAAGGCCGGCGAGCCGGTCACCGTCAGTGCCTCCGGCGATCCGCAGCGCAACGTCATCGTCTGGATGGACCATCGCGCTACCGCCGAGGCGCGGCTGATCAACGAGACCGAAGATGCCGTGCTGCGCTATGTCGGCGGCTCGATCTCGCCCGAGATGGAGATGCCGAAGCTGTTGTGGCTGAAGCGGCATCTTCGTGGCAGTTTCGACGCTGCCGGTCATTTCTTCGATCTGGCGGATTACCTGACCTGGCGCGCGACCGGCTCGCTCCAGCGCTCGACCTGCACCGTCACCTGCAAATGGAACTATCTCGCGCATGATGACAGCTGGAGTGCGCCATTCTTCAAGCGCATCGGGCTGTCGGATTTCGTCAGCGAGGCGTATGCCCGGATCGGCACCGAGATCGTCGCCCCGGGCACGCGGCTCGGTGCGGGTCTCACTCGCTCGGCAGCGGACGAGCTCGGCCTGTCACCGGCCACGCCGGTCGGCGCCTCCCTGATCGACGCCCATGCCGGCGGCATCGGTGCGATCGGCGGACGCGACGGATCGGGTGGCGCGGCGGATGCCTGCGATCGGCTTGCCTACATCATGGGAACGTCGGCCTGCATCATGGCGACGACGAAGCAGCCGTGCTTCGTGCCGGGCGTCTGGGGCCCTTATTATTCCGGCATGGTGCCGGACTTCTGGCTCAATGAGGGCGGCCAGTCGGCCGCGGGCGCCGCAATCGACCATCTGCTCAAATCGCATCCTGGACATGCCGAGGCGAGTGCGTCGGCGCGCAACGAGGGGCTCGACCTCATCGACTTCCTCGAGCGCCGCATCATCGCGCGCGCTGGCGATGCCAGCCGCGCCGCGCTGCTCGCCCGTGATGTCCATGTCCTACCTGAATTCATCGGCAACCGCTCGCCCTATGCCGATCCCGATACGCGCGCGGTGATCACCGGCCTCGATCTCGATACCGACGTCGCATCAATGGAACGTCTCTTCGTCGCAGGCCTGTGCGGGCTAGCCTACGGGCTTGCCGAGGTGATCGAGGCCTTTGCCGCGCATGGCGTCCGCTCCAGCATCATGATCATGGGCGGCGGCGCGAGCCGCAGCCCCTTGGTGCGGCAGATCATGGCCGATACGACCGGCCTGACGGTCGCGCTGCCGCAGACTAAAGAGCCGGTGCTGCTGGGCGCCGCGATGCTGGGCGCGGTCGCCGGCGGCGCCTATGCCTCGATCGGCGAGACCATGGCGAAAATGTCGGCGCTGGGACGGAAGAGCGAGCCGACCGCGCCCGATATGGCCGCCTTTCACGCCCGCAAGCGCGAGGTCTACAAGCTGCTGCGCGAGGTCGATCGCGGCAGCCGCGCGGCGATGCGCGAAAGCGCGAGAGGTTGAAACGAATGCTGATAACGAGCGGCGATGCGCTGATCGACTTCGTGCCGACGCGAAACGCCGACGGCCGCGACGCGGTGATGCCGGCGGTCGGCGGCTCCTGTCTCAACGTCGCGATCGGCATGGCGCGGCTGGGTGCGCCGACGGGCTTCGTCGGCGGCATCTCGACCGATCTGTTCGGGCGCATGATCGCGGATCACGCCGCGGCCTCCAAGGTCGACCTCAGTCTCGCTACCCGCGGCGATCATCAGACCACGCTCGCCTTCGTCCGCATCGTTGCGGGCGAGTCGCATTATGCCTTCTACGATGCCGAGACCGCGACGCGGGAATGGACCTATCGGCGCGGAACAATTCCGCTCGGCGGTATCGAGGCGCTGCATGTCGGCTCCACCACGCTGGTCAACGACCGGGGCGCGGCGGAGACGACAGCGCTGATCGCGGATGCGCGGGCATCGTCGACGATCTCCTTCGATCCGAACTGTCGCCCCAACCTCGTCAAGGATAAGCCGGCCTATCTCGCGCGCATGGCCGCGTTTGCCGCGATTGCCGATCTCATCAAGATGTCTGACGTCGATTTTACCTATCTGTTCGGCGACGAGCCATATCAGCAGCGGGCGACTAGGCTGCTCGGGCAGGGCGCGAGCCTCGTCGTCATCACCCGCGGCAACGATGGCGCGATGGCCTGGCACGCGGGAGCAGGGCAGATCGAGGTCGCCTCGCCCAAGGTCGAGGTGGCCGACACGATCGGGGCCGGCGACAGCTTTCAGGCCGCGCTGTTGTACGCCCTGCACAAGCAGGGTCGCATCGCCCGGCAAGCCCTGAAGGACATCGGTGCCGACGAACTCCGTCGCGCGCTGTCCTTCGCCGCCAATTGCGCCGGCCTCACATGCACTCGTCCGGGCGCCGATCCGCCCTGGAGCTATGAGGTGACTTGGAGCTTGTAGCGCGGCCTCACATCCGCGCGACGGCCTTCTCGGCGCATTTCAGGAAGGTCCCGATCAGCGGGCTCTGCGAGTCCCGCCGCCAGCAGACGGCGATGTCGAGGGAGTCGGTGACGTCACGCAGAGGCCTGAACACGACGCCGCGTGGTGCGCCGAGCTGCGCGCAGGCCGGCAGGATGGCGAGGCCCTCGCCGGCCAGAACCAGGCTCATCGCCGAATGCACGGTCTCCACCCTGCTGGCGATCGGCATCACGACCTGGTGCCGACGCAACAAGGGGACGACTGCGGAGGAGGCGGGCCCATGGTCCGGATGCGGGAGCGCGATCAGTGGACGGCCCTGCAGCCGGGCCATTGGCACGGAGCTCAGACGGGCGAGTGGGGAGCGGATCGGTATGGCCAGCATGAAAGGCTGCGAACCGATCCGTGCCACCTGGATTTCGGGATGGTTGATTGCGGGCATGCACAGCGCGACCGTGACGCTGCGATCGAGCACCCGAGCCTCCCGCGTCGAGGCGCTGAGCTCGGCGAAGCCGAGGTCGACGCCGGGAACCGCGCGGCGCAGCTCGGGGATCAGCCGCGGCAGCATCGCATTCGCCAGCACGAACATGTAACCCACCGATAGCCGGCCGCGCCGCCCCGAAGCAACGGCGCGCGCGGCCTCGGCGCCGTCGGCCGCAAGGGCGAGCGCTTCGCTTGCGCGCGCCAACAGCGCCTGACCCGCCTCCGTCAGATCGATGCCGCGAGTCCCGCGGAGGAAGAGCGGCGCGCCGATCTCTGCTTCGAGCTTGCGGATCTGAACCGAAAGCGGCGGCTGCGCCATCCGGAGCCGCTCGGCGGCTTTGCCGATGCTGCGCGCCTCGGCGACGGCGACGAAATAGCGGAGCCGGCGAAGATCCATTGGCATACCGTGAATGTATGGGTTAGCGCCCAAAATCGTATTGGACGGGAGGGTAACAGAACTGTCATTCTCGCTGCCGATGCAATGCTTGGGCCACCGACGGCCTCCCCTCGGAGCGCGATTGACGATGAACGGCGATCCCTGTCTCTTGTCCGCAACCGAGCTGCGCGGCCTCATCGCCGGAAAGCGGATTTCGCCAGTCGAGATCGTTCGTGCCGTGCTCGCGCGGGCGGAGGCACTCCAGCCCGAGCTGAACTGCTTTATCACGCTGTGCGGTGACGAGGCGATCGCGGCGGCGCGCGAAGCCGAGCGCAAAATGATGGCCGGCGAGCCGCTCGGCCTGCTGCACGGCATCCCCGTCACCGTCAAGGACATCGTCAACACAAAGGGCGTCAAGACCACTTTCGGCGCGGTTCCCTACAAGGACAATGTGCCGAACGAGGATACCGTGGCGGTGGCGCGGCTGCGCAGCGAGGGCGCGATCCTGATCGGCAAGACCACGACGCCGGAGTTCGGCAGCAAGTGCCTGACGGACTCGCCCTTGTTCGGCCGCACCCGCAACGCGTGGAGTGCGGAACGTTCCTCCGGCGGCTCCAGCGGCGGTGCGGCGGTGGCCGTTGCGAGCGGCATCGCGCCGCTTGCGATCGCGACCGACGGCGGCGGCTCCACGCGAATTCCCGCCGCCTGCAACGGCGTGGTGGGCTTGAAGCAGAGCAACGGCGTGATCCCGCACAGCCAGGCGATGGACGCGTTCGGCAACCAGACCTATGTCACCCCGACCACGCGCACCGTCGCCGACACCGCGCTGATGATCCAGGCGATGGCCGGCGAGGATGCCTGCGATCCCTGGTCCATTGGCGTCCCCGTGCCCGACTTCATCGGCACCGCCGCCCCGCGCGGCGATCTGCGCGGGCAGAAGATCCTGCACTGCCTGACGCCGCCCGGTCGTCCGGTGTCGGCGGATGTCGCTGCCAGCTTCAAGGCGAGCCTCGACCTTCTGGCGGGGCTCGGCGCCGAGCTCGAGGAATTCTCCGGCGACGGCTTTGACATCGAGCCGATCTGGCGCGCCATCAACCACACCGTCTGGCGCACGCGCTTTGCGAAGCTCGCGACCGAGCACAGGGACGAGCTGAGCGAGGCATTTCTCAAGCAGCTTGCGCTCGCGACCGAGGTCAGCGGCATCGACTATCAGGAGGCGATGTTCGCGCGCACCGCGCTGTTCCGCCGGGTGCAATCGCTGCTTGCGCGCGGGCACCTGCTGGCGATGCCGACCCTGACCCGCACCGCGCTGCCGATCGAGCAGGATTTGTTCGGCCGAATCGAGATCGACGGCGAGCATTTCGACAGCGTCCGGCCGCATTGGTTCCCCTGGACCATGCCGTTCAATATGACCGGCCATCCCGCCGTCAGCCTGCCCTGCGGCTTCGGCCGCGATGGCCTGCCGATCGGGCTGCAGCTCGTCGGCCGTTTCCGCGGCGACGCCGAATTGCTGCGCGTGAGCGCGCTGTTCGAGGCGTCGAGTGACCTTCTGTCCCGTCGGCCGGCTTGAGGAGACGGACATGCTGCAAAGAGCTTGCCTCCGCCGTCCAGACATGTTGATCGTGCCGCGGGTGAGCCCTGAAGCCGAGCACGCATGAGCGTCTTTGTCCTCCGACGTCTGTTGACCTTGCTGGCGACGCTGGTCGGTGCATCGCTGATCATCTTCCTGGTGCTCGATGCGCTCCCCGGCAACGCCGCGCAGATGCTGATGGGCGCCGACGCCTCGCCGGACGCGGTCCGCGCGCTCACCGTCAAGCTCGGCCTCGACCAACCGCTGGCGGTTCGCTACCTGCAATGGATCAAGGGACTGCTGTCCGGCGACCTCGGCAACTCCTATGTCTACGGCACGCCGGTCGCGAGCCTGATCGCAGAGCGGCTGGTGCTGACCGTTCCGCTCGCGATCATGGCCATGACCGTCACGGTGACGCTGGCGCTCTCCGCCGGCATCTACACTGCCGCCAACCACAACAAGCTCGGCGATGTCGGCGTGATGTCGCTGACTCAGGTCGGCATCGCGCTGCCGAACTTCTGGTTCGCGATCCTCCTGGTGCTGCTGTTCTCGGTGCGGCTGCAATGGCTCTCGGCGGGCGGCTTTGCCGGCTGGGAGGACGGCATCTGGCTGGGCGTCAAGTCACTGCTGCTGCCGGCAATCTCGCTCGCGGTGGTGCAGGCTGCGATCCTCGCGCGCGTCACGCGCTCAGCCGTGCTGGAGGTGCTGCGCGAGGACTTCGTCCGCACCGCGCGCGCAAAAGGGCTCGGCAAGCGCGAGGTGCTGTGGCGCCACGTGCTGCGCAACGCCATGATCCCCGTGATGACGGTGATGGGGCTGCAATTCGCCAATCTGCTCGCCGGCACCATCGTGATCGAGAACGTGTTCTACCTGCCGGGCCTCGGGCGGCTGATCTTCCAGTCGATCGCCAACCGCGACCTGATCGTGGTGCGCAACTGCGTGATGCTGCTGGCGACCATGGTGGTCATCGTCAATTTCGTCGTCGACGTGCTCTACGCCTTCATCGATCCCCGCATCAAGGTCCACGATCTGTGAGCGCGCCCATGACCATCGACGCGCCGCTCGCGACGCGGCCGCTGCCGGGCCGAACGTTCTGGCGTCGCGCGCTGCGCCATCGAAGCTTCGTGCTCGGCGCCACGCTGAGCCTGCTGGTGCTCGCCTCGGCGCTGCTGTCGCTGGTGTGGACGCCCTGGTCGCCCTATGAGATCGACATTGCCTCGAAGCTGCGGCCGCCGTCGGCCGCACACTGGCTCGGCACCGATTCCTTCGGCCGCGACATCGTCTCGCTGCTGCTCGCCGGCGCGCGTTCGACCATCATGGTCGGCATCATCGCGGTGAGCATCGGCCTCACCTTCGGCGTCTGCCTCGGTCTGATCGCCTCGGCGAGGCGCGGCTGGACCGAAGAGATCATCATGCGCTTCGCCGATTTCAGCTTCGCCTTTCCGGCCGTGCTGTCGGCGATCATGCTCGCCGCGGTGGCCGGGCCGGGCATGGTGACCTCGATCGTCGCGATCGGGATCTTCCAGATCCCGACCTTGACCCGGCTGACGCGCGGTTCGGCCAACGCGATCTGGGCACGCGAATTCGTGCTGGCCGCGCGCGCGGCGGGCAAGGGGCGCTTCCGCATCACGATCGAGCATGTGCTACCGAATATCCTGTCGATCCTGATCGTGCAGGTCACCATCCAGTTCGCGCTCGCCATTCTCGCCGAAGCCGCGCTGTCCTATCTCGGTCTCGGTACGCAGCCGCCGCAGCCGTCCTGGGGACGGATGCTGAACGATGCGCAGACACTGCTGTTCCAGTCGCCGATGCTCGCAGTCTATCCGGGTGTCGCAATCGCCATTGCCGTGCTCGGCCTCAATCTCCTTGGTGACGGATTGCGCGACCTGCTAGATCCCAGACTGGCGCGGGAGCGGTGAAGATGGCCCATTCCGCAACGGCGCCGCTGATCGAAGTCGCCAATCTGGGCGTCCGCCTCAACACCAGCCGCGGGCCCGCGCAGGCCGTGCGCGGCGTCAGCTTCGCGCTCAAGCGCGGCGAGACGCTCGGTCTCGTCGGCGAATCCGGTTGCGGCAAGTCAGTGACGGCCTTGTCGCTGATGGGCCTGCTGCCTGATAGTGCGGTCGTCAGCGGCAGCATCAAGCTGGATGGCGACGAGCTCGTCGGGCTCTCCGATGCCGATTATTGCCGCCTGCGAGGCAACCGCATCAGCATGATCTTCCAGGAGCCGATGACCGCGCTCAACCCGATGCACACGATCGGCAACCAGGTCGCCGAGCCGCTGCGGCGTCACAAGAAATATTCGGCCTCGCAGGCGCGGCGCGAGACCATCGCCTTGCTCGACCGCGTCGGACTGCCCGATCCGGCGCGGCGGGTCGATGCCTATCCGCACCAGTTTTCCGGCGGCCAGCGCCAGCGCATCACCATCGCGATGGCGCTCGCCTGCGAGCCGGATCTGTTGATCGCGGACGAGCCGACCACCGCGCTGGACGTCACCATTCAGGGCCAGATCCTCGACCTCATCGCCGATCTCGTCGAGGAGCGCGGCATGTCGATGATCCTGATCTCGCACGATCTGGGCGTCATCGCCGAGAACGTGCAGCGCATGATGGTGATGTATGGCGGCACCGTCGTCGAAAGCGGGCCGACCGACGAGGTGTTCCGCCGCATGGGCCATCCCTATACGCAGGGCCTGTTCCGCGCCCGGCCCAAGCTCGGCGCGCGCAAGGGGACGCGGCTGAAGACGATCTCGGGCACGGTGCCGGAGCTGGCCGATCTGCCGACCGGCTGCACCTTCTCCGATCGCTGTCCGCTCGTGATCGACCAGTGCCGCGCCGCGCTGCCGCCGATGGTGGATGTCGGCCCCGGCCACTTCGTTCGCTGCATCAGAACGGACGTGTCGATGGCCGAACGCGTCGGAGCGCTGACCGCATGACCGCCGCTGCAGAGCCGCTTCTCGACGTGAAGGATCTGGTGCAGCGTTACACGCTGCCGCGCGAAAGTCTGTTCCGTCCGCCGGGGCAGGTGCGAGCCCTCAATGGCGTGAGCGTGCAGGTCCAGGCCGGCAAGAGCCTCGGCGTCGTCGGCGAGTCCGGCTCGGGCAAGTCGACCTTCGCGCGGGTCGTGATGGCGCTGGAGCGGCCGACGTCGGGCCAGGTCGCGCTGCTCGGCCGCGACCTCAACCGCATATCTGCCGACGAGCTGCGGCGTGCGCGCCGCGATTTCCAGATGGTGTTTCAGGATCCTTACGGCTCGCTCGATCCGCGCCAGACCATCGCCCGCATCGTCGCCGAGCCGCTGACCGTGCTCGAGGGCGCCGACCGCACCACGTTCCGCGACCGCGTCGCTGCGGTGCTGCGCCAGGTCGGCTTGCGCGATGCGGACATGGAGAAATATCCGCACGAATTCTCCGGCGGCCAGCGCCAGCGCATCGCCATTGCACGCGCGCTCATCACGCAGCCCAAGCTGATCGTCGCCGACGAGCCGGTCTCCGCATTGGACGTCTCCGTGCAGGCGCAGGTCTTGAACCTGATGCAGGATCTCCAGGAGCAATTCGGCCTCAGCTACATCCTGATCAGCCATGATCTCGCCGTCGTCGACTATCTCTGCGACGAGGTCGCTGTGATGTATCTCGGCCGCATCGTCGAGCAGGGGCGGCCGGAGGATCTGTTCGAGCGCTGCGCCCATCCCTATACGCGCGCGCTGCTGGATGCCGTGCCGCGGGCGCGCGCCGGCGACGGCCGGCGCAGGCGCGGCGCCCAGGCGATCGCCTCGCAAGCGGCGGCGGCGACCGGATGCCCCTATGTCTCGCGCTGTGCCCTTGCCGACCAGCATTGCCGCGAGGTTCCGCCTGAGTTACGCAAGGTGGGCGAGAGGCACTTTGCCGCCTGCCACAAGTCGGAAGCCGTGATGGCGTTGCCGCAAGCGGCCATGGAAGGTTAGTGTCTGGGGCAGGATTGGCGTAGGCTAGAGATCAGAGATGGCCGGGGAGTTGCGCATGTTCAGGAAATTATCGATCGTCGCCTTTGCTGCCGCGCTGGTCGCGGCGCCTCTGCCGGTGCTGGCGCAGAGCAAGAAGGACAGCGTCGTGATGGCGATGGCGCTGGAGCCGCCGGGGCTCGATCCGACCAATGCCGCCGCTGCCGCGATCGCCGAGGTCACGCTCTACAACATCTACGAGACGCTGACCAAGATCAACGAGGATGGCTCGGTCTCGCCGCTGCTGGCCGAGAGCTGGACCGCCTCGCCCGATTTGAAGACCTACACGTTCAAGCTGCGCAAGGGCGTCAAATTCCACAATGGCGAAGCGTTCAACTCAGCCGCGGTGAAGTTCTCGTTCGAGCGTAACGCCGCGCCGACCAGCACCAACAAGGACAAGAGCCTGTATCAGGCCTTCGAGAAGGTCGAGGCGCCCGACGCTGACACCATCGTGATCACGATGAAATATGGCGAGCCGAACCTGCCGTTCCTGCTCGGGCAGGCGGGCGGCTCGATCGTCGAGCCGAAGAGCGCGGCGACGAACATCACGCAGCCGGTCGGCACCGGGCCTTATCTGCTCGGCGCCTGGGCCAAGGGCTCGTCGATCACGCTGACCAAATGGGCCGACTACCGCAACGCCGCCGCGATCAAGCTTGCGAAGGTGACAATCCGCTTCATCTCCGACCCGGCAGCACAGACCGCCGCGCTACTCTCCGGTGACGTCGATGCGTTCCCGCGCGTCTCGGCCCAGCGCACCATCGCGCAGTTCAAGGCCGATCCGCGCTTCAACGTCCAGGTCGGCGGCTCCCGCGCCAAGACCATCGTTGCGATCAACCATCGCAAGAAGCCGCTGGACGACGTCCGTGTCCGCCGCGCCATCCTTGCCGCTATCGACCGCAAGGCGATGATCGACGGCGCCGTCGACGGGTTCGGCACGCCGATCGGCAGCTTCTACGTGCCGGGCGCGCTCGGCTATGTCGACACCACCGGCATCAACCCCTACGATCCCGAGAAGGCCAAGAAGCTGCTTGCGGAGGCCGGCGTCACCACGCCGCTCGAATTGTCGCTGAAGCTGCCGCCGCCGTCCTATGCGCGGCAGGGCGGCGAGATCGCCGCGGCCCAGCTCGCCAAGGTCGGCATCGTCGCCAAGATCGAGAACGTCGAATGGGCGCAGTGGCTCTCGCAAGTGTTCGCCGGCAATGGTCCGCACAACTTCGACCTCACCATCATCAGCCATGTCGAGCCGTTCGATCTCGTCAAGATCACCGAGCCGGACTACTATCTCGGCTACAACAACGCGGCGTTCAACGCACTCTACAAGGAGATCGTGTCGACGCCTGACGAGGCCGCCCGCGCCAAGCTGCTCGGCGACGCCCAGCGCATGCTCGCGACCGACGCCGTCTCTGCCTACCTCTATCAGCCGCAGCTCATCACCATCACCAACAAGAAGCTGAAGGGCGTCTGGAAGGACGTGCCGCAATACGAGAACGATTTCTCGACCTGGTACTGGGAGTAGGGACGCGGCGGTTGCTGTGTCCTCTCCGCTCGCGGAGAGGGCAGCTCCAAAACAGAAGTGAAAAAACAACCCCATGCACAGTAGGCGGAGCTAGTCATTTCAATGGCTTGCGCAGGGCGCGCTTTGGGCTTGCGCGGCACGCGCTTGTGGGCTCGCGTGGCGGAGCCGAAGCGTTGACCCGTCGGGCAAAACACTGGCAGGATAGCATCATCGCGGCTTCATCGTCCGGGACGCCGTCAGGCGAGGCACGCCATGGAGAGGCCATCCCGCCGCGATGCTGACATCGCAGCGGCGAGCGCCGAGGCGCCGATCATCCTGAAACTCGATAATGCAGCGATGAGCGACATTGCTCAGGCGCTCCCCAGTGGGCAGGTCGATGCAGCGGCGTTGCCCAAGGCCTATGTCGCGCGCATTGAGGCCTATGATCGCGGCGGGCCGGCGCTCAAGTAAGAAAGGGGACTGAAAGTGCGAGGTGACTTCGTCGTATTTCCCATGTTCCTTGGGACGGTGATCTTCGCGATTATTTCTCTTTGGGTGAACATCAAGTTGGCAAGAGCGAGGGTTGAACGATGGGATTCCAATTCAACGGCTCGATTTGTGATGTCCGTTGGAAACTTTGGAGACAAGCAGGTCGCCATGTGGCGGCAGGTGGGCGGCTATAGTGAGTCGGAGGCATATACGATTATCGGCTATCAGCTCCTGAGTTTGTTGGGCATGCTACTCGGTTTCCTTGTGAGCGTAGTACTCGGCATGTTCATGACCGCCTGACCGTCTATTGGTGCGTGGCGGACCTTTGCTCGGAGGACTGCTGCACAATTTCACGCTGGCGTTCGAACACCTCAGCTAACTCATGGATCGACGCGTCAATATCGGCAATCATAAATCTGCTTTGGCGAAGATACATCAAACGCATAAGACGAGACATTTCGAGGTGCTCGATAATGCCAGGCGTCAGAATGACCACTTAAAGTCTTTGCGGACGACGTTGCTCCTACATCTGTCACAAAGCAAGATATCACGTCAGTCCACCGCACCAGCGTTGGCGAGACCCGATGATAGATAAAGCCCTCTGAAGACAGCGTTAGCTCTGGAAGCCCTTTTGCGCAAAAGCGAATTGCGAGCGAGCTTGGGAGGAGAACGAACACGCCTGCAGTGGCGCTAAACATGTAAATTGCGCGCAGACCGACACTATGTGAGCTTGAAACAGCGGCAAGGCCGAGGACACACGTGAGACCGAGAAGAACAACAAATCTGAAGGCAAATGCAAAGAAGCCCTGCGATCGAATCGACACAGGACCTTTTGCTAGATCAGCCATGAGCCCTGAAGTCACGTCGTTCATGAGGAGATCCTCACGGCTTTGCATCGCTGCCGCGCAGTCCGCCGAATTGTCAGCTTTGCCCCAAGCGGACTTATCGCCCTCGAACAAGGCCCCGCTTCGCTTTCGTCTGCCGAGCCGCACGCTAGCTGTTTCTGATTTCAGCGGCGGTCGCCACGCTGGCTGATTCCAAGCGTTTGCTTCACAGCTATGGCGCCAAGGATCGCAAACAGGCCAAGCCCCATAAGCCCGACGCCGACAGCAGCCCCGAAGCCTAACCTAGTGGACACATCACGCAATTGCAGTGCCCCGTACACGATTAGCCCGCCCGCACAGGCAAGCAGCCATAACAGCTTCAACAATTTCCTCGCCTGAACACTCCCGAGCCAATCACGCCGAATATTGATCACCAAATAAATGTGCTGCTTGTGGTCACATCTCGATGGAGACGGTGTGGACGATCGCTAGCTTTCCTCGATACAAGTTGGCGTAAGCTATAAATGATACGCCCTGATGGGCTAGGTGGGCGCACCGAAGATAATGAGCGCAGTTGCTGACATGCACCTTACAGATCACGGTTTGGACCTGAGTCACGAACCGAGCAATCAGCCTTGGTTGATTTGGGCGGCTTCAACATCTTTGCGATCAAGAACGCGGGCCGTGTCGCGGTCCGCGAACACCCGCATTCCCATGAAGTTCTCGTCTGGCCTAAGCGGATATTCGCCGACACGCTGTCCGCTTGGGTCGGAATGCGGACTTCGCCCGAAGCTGAACGCAGCCGCGCCGCAGGGACATCGAACGTTTGGAGCCTTCATGCGTTAATCCTCGGATGGCGGCCGGATGCACCCGTGAAGCCGCCGCCACGGAGTTCTTTTCTTGCTCAAACTGTACAGATGGCCGTCGGGCGACTGGCGGAACATCGGCGCGGAGATGCCCTCAGAGATCATCTGGGCCGATCTCCTGAATGCGACCGACGAGGAGAAGCAATTCGTCGAGCGGCTGCTTGGCATCCGCGTTCCCTCCGAAGAGTCCCTCAGCGAGATCGAGGCGTCGAGCCGTCTGATCCACGATCGCGGTACGCTCTACCTCAGCTCGCCGGCGGTGCGGTTGACGGAGGACAGCGAGGCCGAGATCACGCCGGTGGGATTCGTGATCGGCTCTCATGTGCTGGTCACGGTGCGGTTTGCCGAGCTGCCGATTTTCGACGAGATCGGCAAGCGCATCGGCTCCGATGACAGCCTGGAGAACGGCATGTGCGTGTTCACCAGCCTGCTCGAAGCCATGATCGACCGTGGCGCCGACGTGCTGGAGCATCTCGGTGCCAGGGTCGATACGCTCTCGCGGGGTGTCTTTAGGGGCGGGCTCGTCCGCACCCAGCGTCCGGTCCGTTCCAGCCGCAGGATGCGTGAGGCGCTGGAGAACATCGGCGAGCTCGCCGATCGATTGGCCAAGGCGCGCGATGTCCTGCTCGGGGTCGGCCGCGTCGCCTCGTTTGCCGGCGATGTCGGGAGCGAGTGGATCACGGCCGGGTCGAAGACGCGCCTTCATGCCGTGTCGAAGGACGTGGCGTCGCTCAGCGATTACGAGACGCGCCTGTCCGACAAGATCCAGCTGTTGCTCGATGCGGTGCTCGGCTTCATCAACATCCAGCAGAACGAGCTGTTCAAGATCCTGACGATCGTCTCCGTGGTCGGCGTGCCGCCCACGATTCTGGTCGGCTTCTGGGGCATGAATTTCAAGCACATGCCCGAGCTGGACTGGACGTTCGGCTATCCGCTGGCTGGGCTCGCGATCATTGCCAGCGGCGTGCTGCCGCTGATCTGGTTCAAGCGGCGCGGCTGGTTCGACTGAGAGGCGGCTTCGTAGGGTGGGTTAGGCTCGCGGCTGCGCGAAGCGCATCCGCGAGACGTAACCCACCATCTCTTTTTGCGCGGTGACCGGAGCGGTGGGTTACGCCTTGCCGACTGCGCTTTGCGCAGCCGCAAGGCTAACCCACCCTACGCATTGTCGCTGCTCGTCAGATCATGCGGCCTTGGCATCGACGCTGCCGATCCAGTCGCGGGCCAGCGTTACGTCGGCTTGCGACAATTGGTGGCCCGCCGGCAGGACCCTGTGGGTCACGCGCGCGCCCGCTTGCGAGAGCAGGGCCGCAAGTTGCGCCGAGTTGCTGGCCGGCACGATCGGGTCGCCTTGCCCGGACAACAGCAGGATCGGCTTGCCCGCAAGGTTCGCCTTGGGCGGAACCGACAACGGCACCATGGCGCGCAGCAGGATTGCGCCGGCAAGCACGTCCGGCTCCAGCAGCAACAGCGCCGCGGCGATGTTGGCGCCGTTGGAGAAACCGACCGCTACGGGCGCGGCGATGCGATAGCGCTGCCGCGACTCGTCGACGAACTCGCCGAGCTCGCGCGCGCGGCGGCGGACGTCGTCCTCGTCGAACACGCCTTCGGTGAGACGGCGGAAGAAGCGCGGCATGCCGTGCTCCAGCACGCGGCCGCGCGGCGAGAGCAGGGCGGAGCCGGGCGAGATCATCCGGCCGAGCCCGAGCAGGTCGTTCTCGTCGCCGCCCGTGCCGTGCAGCAGCAGGAGTGGAGGAGAGCCCGCGGTGGTCGCGGGCTCGAAGCGATGGATGAATGCAGTTTCGGTCATGACGCGGTCTCTTCCAGGTTCGGCAGAACGCCCTCGATCTGCTTGCGATGCTGTTCGAGGAAAACAGGCAGCTTCAGGTCGCGGCCGAGGCTCGCGACGGGCTCGTCGACCGCGAAGCCGGGGATGTCGGTTGCGATCTCAAACAGCACGCCACCCGGCTCACGGAAGTAGATGGAGCGGAAGTAGTTGCGGTCGCGCTGCTCGGTCGGGTGCAGGCCGTGATGGCTCACGAGCTTTTGCGCCATCTGGCCCTGCTCGGCATCATCAGCCGCACGGAAGGCGATGTGATGCACCGAGCCGCCGCCCTGATGCCCGCGCAAAAAGCCCTTGGCCTCGTAGATGTCGACGACGCTGCCTTGGGCATCGCCCGGCGCCTTGAAGCGGATCACCGAGCCCTCGCGTCCGGTCTCCCTAAAGCCGAACACGTCGGTGAGGACAGAAGCCGTCTTCGCGGCACTGTCCAGCAGCAGCGTCACGCCGTGGAAGCCGCGGATCGCATGCTCGGCCGGCACGTCGCCATTGCTCCAGCCGGGCTCGTTCTCGGCACCGGGAATGCCGACCAGCGCGAGCGCCATGCCGTCGGGATCGGTGAACGGCAGCACGGACTCGCCAAAGCGCTTCTCCAGAGCCTCGTAACGAATGCCCTTCTCGGTGAACCGCTGCGTCCAATAGCCGAGCGAGCGCTGCGGCACGCGGAAGGCAGTCTGATGGGTCTCGCCGACGCCGCGGCGACCGGCCGAAACGCCAGCCCAGGGGAAGAAGGTCAGGATGGTGCCCGGGCGCCCGGTCTCGTCGCCGTAATAGAAGTGATAGGTGCCGGGATCGTCGAAATTGACCGTCTTCTTGACGAAGCGCAGGCCGAGATCGCGGGTGTAAAAGCCGAAATTGCGGATGGGATCACCGGCGATCGCGGTGACATGGTGCAGTCCAGACATTGTCGTCCTCCAGATTCGGGGAGCGGTCTTGCTCTGGCAGGAAATATCGTTCCGCTTTGGATTGGAGACAATCCATGCAAATATGACGGCTATGTCTACGATTTGGAAACAATCGCCGAGGCCGGCCGTTGGATAAGGTCGCCAGCCTCCGCGCCTTCGTGAAGGTGGTCGAAAGCGGCAGCTTCGCCGAGGCCGGCCGGCAGCTGCGGCTGTCGCGCTCGGCGATCAGCAAATACATCGCCGACCTCGAGGAGAGCCTTGGCGTCCAGCTCCTGAACCGGACCACCCGGCACGCCAGCCCGACCGAGAACGGCCAGCGCTATTTCGAGCGCGCGGTGGTGATCCTCTCGGAGATTGAGGCGGCCGACCAGGCCGTGACACAGGCCCAGTCGGCGCCGCGCGGACTGCTCCGCGTCAACGCGCCGATGTCGTTCGGCACGATGCGGCTCGGGCCGGTGCTCGCCGATTTCATGGCGCGTTACCCGGAGCTCCAGCTCCAGATCGTGCTCAGCGACGATCTGCTCGATCCCGTCCAGGACGGCTTCGACGTGACCTTGCGGATCGCGGAGCTCGAATCCTCCAGCCTGATCGCGCGAAAAATCATGCCGGTGGCGCGCATGATCTGTGCCTCGCCGGATTATCTCGCGCGTCACGGCACGCCAAGGCACCCGCAGGATCTGCGCGAGCACGCCTCGCTGACCTACGGCTTCCTGCTCACCGGCAACCAGTGGAAGCTCACAGGCAGCGACGGCGATCACTGGATCCAGCCGGCCTGGTCGCTCTGCGTGAACAATGCGGAGGTGTTGCGCGACGTCGCGATCAAGGGCCGGGGGCTGGCGCTGCTGCCCGAGTTCATCGCGGCCGATGCGTTGAGAAGGGGGGAGCTGCGCGCCGTTCTGAACGACTATTCTGCGCCGCCGCTTTCGCTTTATGCGGTCTATCCGCCGACGCGGCATCTTTCATTGAAGGTGCGGCTGTTCATCGATTTTCTCGTCGAACGTTTCAGCCGCGAGGACGAGGCGGCCTCAGGCCGGCCGAAATGATCCGCGCGGAAGAGTCGGGCTGAGATCTGTCGGCTCCGATCCTGCTTCACGCACCGCCTGAGCAATGAAGTTACGGACGATCTTCGAGGTCTCGCCACGCCGAAACGCCAGAGTCAAGCGCACGATTGGAGAGTCCCCTTTGACCTCACGATAGGTGACGCCGGTGACGTGAAGCTGGCGCATCGACGCCGGTACCAGCGAAAAGCCAAGCTCAGCTGCCACCAGGCTGACGACAGAGCTGATCTGAGGCGCGGACTGCCCGAGGGTCGGCTCGAAGCCCGCCCGCCGACAGGCCCCGATGACGGTGTCAACCCACGCCGATCCGCGCGGCGTCAGAATGAGCGGATTTCCCTTCAGCCTGATGAGATCGATTTCAGTCGACTTCGCCTCCGGATGGCTTGCGGGCAATACGACGAGCATCGGCTCGCTGGAGAGACGCCGAAACTGCAGATCGTCCTCGCCCTCATTGGGGCGTAGGAACACCGCGTCCAGCTCGCCTTCCCGAAGGCCCGCAATGAGGCGGAATGTACTCGCCTCCTCCAGCGTCAGATGCACATCGGGATAAGCCCGGCGAAACGATCGGATCGTCGAGGTGACAACGGGATTAAATGGGGCCGAGTTGGTAAAGCCCACTCGGAGCGATCCGATTTGACCCCGCGCAGCCCTTTGAGCGGCTCGAATGGCGCGCTCCGCCTGCATAGGAATGACCTGCACGTTCTCCAGAAAGGCCCGTCCTGCCTCGGTCAGTTCGGCACCCTGGGGAATGCGATGGAAGAGCGCAGCCCCGACTTCGGCCTCAAGATCCTTGATCTGCTGGCTCAGCGGCGGCTGCCCGATTCCAACCCGTGCAGCGGCGCGTGTGAAATTTCTCTCCTCGGCAACGGCGAGGAAATAGCGGATGTGGCGTAGTTCCATGCCAGTGCCAAAAGCTATCGAGATCGCTCTTCCTATATATTTGACTGCACGTCGACGGAAATCAAATATCCCTTATGTGGAGCGTGATTGACCTGGACGATCGAAATTGGACCAGAACCTGAATGTCATCCTGAAAGGCAAGTCCATCCCTGAGCCGACGGTCAGGACCAAAGAACCAAGTTTTCCGCTTGCCGCAACTTCGCTGTCGGCGACACCCGAATCTGATCGATCACCCATTCCTTCGCGACGCCGGCGCGCCCTGCTGTTCCTCCTCGCCGTTGCAGTGGCTGTCTTGGCCTGGTGGATATCGGGTTATCTGTTCGCCTACACGGACGACGCATACGTCACGTCCGATGTGCTGTCGATCACGCCGGAAGTCACGGGTCCGATCGCAGCGGTTCTTGTGAAGGACAACGAATGGGTGAAGCGAGGAACACTCCTTTTTACCATCGATCCAGTTCCGCTCAGATTGGCTGTCGAGCAAGCGCGCGCGGAGGAGGCGCGAACTGAGGCTCAGCTGCCGGTCGACCGCGCACAGTTGCAGGTTCTGCAGGCGCAGAAGGAAGCGGCGGGTGCTGCCGAGAGGCTCGCCGCGGCAAATCTGCGCCGTGACACGCCGCTTGCACAGTCCGGTACGATCTCCGTCCAGGCCCTCGACACGACGCGTACCGCCGAGGAGCAAAGCGCGGCCCAGCAACACGGCGCCGAAGCTGCCTTGCAGAAGGCGAACGAGATGCTCAACCTGGACAAGGCTGCCGTTTCATCGGCCCACGCTGCACGACTTCTCGCCGAATGGCGCCTGGATCGCACCAAAGTTGTGGCGCCCGTCGATGGTTACGTGACGCATCTTGCCATTCAAACCGGCGACATGGTTTCTACGAGCCAAGCAGCGGTTGCGATCGTGGATGGAAACGCCTGGCGCGTTGTTGCAAACTACAAGGAATATTATCTACGGCACCTGCATCCCGGCGGCACCGCCTGGATCTGGCTCGACAGCAATCCCTGGCATCTCTACCGCGCGCGCATCCAGGGTGTTGCGCACGGCATCAGTCGCCAGCGAGGGAGCGAGACGCTCGTCCCTTACGTATCTCCAACGGTGAACTGGATCCGCCTGCAACGACGGATTCCAGTTCGATTCACGCTGCTCGAATCTCCTGGGAGCGACCAGCTCTTCATGGGCGTCGACGCTCGCGTCCTGGTCATCTACTGATTGGAAGAATCTTGACGATGCCGCTCCTGATATCGGCCCTGCGACCCATACCGCGAGCCCTGGTGCGTGAGCTCAAATCGCTCGAGCTTCGCGGCCCGCGTGCCAGAGAGGCAGCTAAACGCGTGCTGTCGGTGTTGGTCGCTGTCGCAACGTCATCCGTTCTCAACCTTGATGATCTCTCCTGGGCGGCGTTCAGCGGCTACATGGTGATGCGTGGCAGCGTCGCCGAGACGTTCGAGCGGGGACTTATGCGCATCGTGGGCACCGCTGGTGGAGCACTGCTGGGACTCCTGCTGGCGCCCGGGACCGCGAATGACCCTTTGCTGTTGATGGTTTTCCTCTTCATTGTGTCATGGATCGGCATCTTTCAGTCGCTGACGACCAACTACGGTTACGCATGGCTATTCTTTGGCCTTACGGCCGGGATGGTAACCACCGAGGCGCTTGCCTCGCCAGACGCTGTCGTGCATTTCGCAGCCACGCGGGTGGCGGAGATTGCGGTTGGAACGTGCATAAGCCTTTTCGTTGCAAGCCTGTATTCGGATAGGGCAGGCCGTGGGGAACAACATGCTCATGACGTGCTCTGGTACGCACGCCTGCATGATATTTTGAATGAGAACTGGCTGCGAGAGCATTGGCTGCTGCTCGAGCACTGTACACGCGCGGCGCTGGCCGTCGCCTTGCTGCCCCTCATCTGGCGGTGGTTCGGCATTGAGGATTTCTCACAAACTGCGATCACATCGTACGTCATCATGATCGTCCCATCGACGGCGGTGGGGAATCGCCGATACGCTACGATCTACGAGAGGATAGCCCACAGGGCGCTTGGATGCCTGCTTGGTAGCGCGGTCGCTCTTGTCTCTATTGGCCTGTTCGGCACGGGATTGCCGGTAACTGTGCTCACCCTCGCTGTTGGCGTGTGGGTCGGGTACCAAATTCAGACCGGACGGGAGATCAACTATCTCGGAACGCAGTTCACGCTCGGGCTTCTCGTCACCCTTGTTCAGGGGCCGGCTCCGATCACAGATATTACCCCCGGGCTAGAGCGTTTTGTTGGCATCGCGATCGGCTCCGCCATGCTGTGTATGACGACCTGCGTTTGGCCTTTGGTTCAAGACAAGTAGCGGCGTCTCAGACAGAAGCCAACCGCCTTGTTCCCATGTCGGCCGCCCCTTCGTCGTATGTCCTATCCAGCGGCTGGACTCGCGCATGCGATCCTCGATCACGCTGATCGATGAGGGACACGGTCTAGCCGACCGAGCGCTGCTCGGCTGGCAGAAGCAGGTCGTCTAGCGCTCTCATCGATGCCTGCCGACGTGCGGCGAGTTCGCGGGCGGCACTCTGGCACTCGGTGGGGGACATCGAATCCTCAGCCAGTTCCACTTCGCGGCACCGCTCGAACAGGCCCCGGTTAGATACGATTATACCGCAGCGGAAACTTGAACTTTCTTTCCGTGGCTTGGGACTCATATTCGCGTCCCGATTGCGCGCCTCAGGACAGAGAGAATTCAGCCGCTGTCGGGCGTTGCCGAGGGCCTCTCTTCCGTGCCACCGCGAAGAGCCTGGCACGATGAGTAGCCCGCACTTCTCGACTTGGTTTCAACAAGCGCAGGAGGAAGCTATGCGGAAGTCTCTCACCTTTTTCCTTTCTGGCGTGGCATTGGCCGTCGCGGCGTCAACCGCCGTGGCCGGTGAGCGAGTGCTCGAGTTCAAGCTGGTCACGAAGCCACTTGACCTCAAGGTTATAGAGGCCGCAAACGTCGAAGGACAGACGGTCGTGTCCGGGAAATTCTTCGGAGTGGCCGTCTTCAGCGACGGCCGTATCGGCGTGAAAGAGTTCGTCAATAGTTCGGACCTGCTCAAAGGGTCTGGCCCCTTCTTCGGCTATAGCACTTACACGTTCGAGGAAGGCTCGATTACGGCGCGCTACACCGGATCGGCCAAGGACGGCAAATCGACGGGCGAATACACGATCCTGTCGGGCACTGGTGCCTATGCGAACGCAACGGGCACCGGCACAATCGAAAGCGCGCCGAATCCGTTCAAGGGCGTCAACCTGCTAAACATAAAGCTGGTCGTTAAAACTTCGGGCTCGTGACAGCGAATGCTGACAGGTCCCGCACGAAGCTAGTCGATCCCTTGGGAAGCGCGTCGGCTCGGCCGGAAACGCATTGCCGGCCGGGCGACCTGCTGAAGAATGGGCTGGCGTCGTGGGATTGATCTTTCGCTCGGCCAGCTGGACGCTTGAGAGCTGCGCGGATCGTGCCAGCTGCCTGTGATCGCCGGTCGCGGACGCCCTGGTGGATGTCGTCGATCAGCCTTGCGCTTGTCTCGTCCAGCAGATGGTGGAGCTTGTCGATTTGCGCGGCGCCGAGCAACTCGCGCTGGTCGTCGAGAAAGGACTGGTCGATCAATGCGAGTGGCCCGAGACTATTGCGCTACTGCTCAGGGACTTACCCGGTCGCCCCAATGGCCTTGATCGTAGGCCTGCAGAATGCGGACAAAATCGGCCATGCTGGATTGATCTCGGTGTTCGGCCATCGCCGCAGCCCGAGGATCGGATGCAGGCTGGTTCCCTTGCCAAAACCGCGCGAGGAGATCGGCGATGTTTCTCATGGCGTACTCTCCAGCCAAGTGTGACAGTAGAACAAGTACCGGAGCGGCGTCGCGCCGTTCGACGAGAGGCAGGCCGGCGGGCGTTACGCCGCCGACTTGTCCTGCAACTGCCGGCTCGTGGGCCCGGTTCCGTTGCTTTTCACTGTGCGTTCATAGGTAGCATGGAGCTTTGGCCGTCGCCATTGTGCGCGGGTATGACGTGACCATACCGACGTAGGGTCAGCTCCGCGAGCGCTGCTCGGCCGGCTGCAGCAGATCGTCAAGCGCGTGCATCGACGCTTCCCGCAGCGCGGCGAGTTCGCGAGCGGCACACAGGCATTCGCCAGGGGCCATCGCGGCCGCCGCCAGCTCGACATCGCGGCTGCGCTCGAACAGGCGGACGAGGCCGAGCGCACTCGCCGCGCTGCCGAGCTGGTGCGCGGATCGTGCGAGCTGCGTGTGATCGCCGGTCGCTGCCGCCCTGGTGATGTCGTCGATCAGCCTTGCGCTTGTCTCGCCCAGCAGATGGTGGAGCTTGTCGATTTGCGCAGCGCCAAGCAACCCGCGCTGGTCGTCGAGAAAGGACTGGTCGATCAATTCGTCCGCGGCGAGTGGCGTCGCTGCTGGCTCGGCCTGGCGCTCATCCTCGATCGCCTCCCGCAGCGCATTGATCAGGATCGGCTTGCTCACGACCTTGCCGATCCCTGCGCCGGCGAGCCGCTCGCGCGCATTGGTGGACACGTCGGCGGTCACGGCGATGATGCGCGGCATCCTGGCAAGACCGAGCTTGCGGATCTTTGATGCCGCCTCCACGCCGTCCATATCGGGCATGTGCAGGTCCATCAGGATGACGTCGAACACCTGGTCGCTGGCGAGCTCGATCGCGGACGTGCCGTTCCTCGCGATCGTGGCACGATGGCCGAGCCGGGTCAGAATGGCCTCGCCGACCTCGCAATTGACGGGGTCGTCGTCGACCAAGAGCACGCGGAGCGGCCGCGACGGCGAGGCAGGCGCACCTTGCGCGCCGCTCGCCGCCAGAACAAGCGGCACTTCAAGGGTGAACGTGCTTCCTGCGCCCGGCGCGCTCTCGACCGTCAGCTCGCCGCGCATCAGGCGGGTGAGGCGGCGCGCGATCGCGAGACCCAGGCCGGTGCCGCCGAAGCGACGTGCGATGCTGTCGTCGGCCTGGACGAAATCCTCGAAGATCCGCTCGTGCAGGTCGGGCGCAATGCCGATGCCGGTGTCGCGAACGCTGATGCGCAGCAGGACGTGATCGTCGTGCCGCTCGGCCGCCGCGCTCAAGGCGATCCCGCCGCTGGGGGTGAACTTGATCGCGTTGCCGATCAGGTTCAGCAGGATGCGGTTGAGCCTGACGGGATCGCCGTGCACGGCGGTGTTGACCGCGGCATCGCAGGTGAGATCGAAGGCCAGACCCTTGCCGATGGCCTGCGGACGCAGCAGATCGGCCGTGGCCTCGATGAGCTGGTCGAGCCGGAAGTCGCGCGTCTCCAGCATTTCGGTGCTGGCCTCCAGGCGGGCATATTCCAGCACCGCATCGACCAGCGCGATCAGGGTCTCGCCCGATGCGGCCGCGGTGGCGAGATGGCGCCGTTGGATCTCGTCGAGGCCGCCGTCATTCAGCAATTGCAGCATGCCCATCACGCCGTTCAGCGGCGTGCGCAGCTCGTGGCTGACGACGGCGAGGAAGCGCGACTTGGTCTCGTTGGCCGCCACGGCCGCGCTGCGCGCGCGCTCGGCGGCGTCGTGCTCGGCCAGCGCATGATCGCGCGCCTTCTCGAGCTCGGAGGTCCGCTCGACCACCTTGCGCTCGAGCGTGGCGTAGGACTCGCGCAGATGCGCGGCCATGCGATTGAACTGGTCGCCGAGCGCCTCCAGTTCGTCACCGGTCTTGATCGCGAGCCGCTGGCCGAGATCGCCGCTGCCGATCCGGCGCGCGCCTTGCGTCAGGATCTGGATCGGCACGGTCATGCGCCGGCTGAGAAAGAGCGAAACCAGCACCGCACCGGCGAGCAGGATGACGAGGAGGAACGTCGAGCGGGCGACCGATGCATAGATCGGCGCATAGGCTTCGGTGAGCGGCAGCTCGACGAACACCAGCCAGCCGAGCGAGGGGACGGTCGCGTAGGTCGACAGCACGCGCTGGCCGGACAGATCCTCCTTGACCAGGCCGCCGGACGGCGGCCCGACGCCGTCGAGCGCGGCGCGCACGTCCGCATGGCTGGAGAGATCGCTCCGCTGCAGCGCCCGCCACAGATCGGGATGCGCGATCAACACGCCCATGCGGTCGACCACATAGGCCTTGCCGGTGTTGCCGACCCTGATCCCGGTGACGAGGTCCCAGATGAAGCGCAGATTGACCTCGGCGACGATCACATCCGGAGCGCGGCCGTTGCCGCGCGTGGCGAGCGTCATGAACGGCTCGGTGTCGCCGAAGAAGTAGACGGGGCCGTAATAGGCGCGGCTTTCATTGGCGCCGCGGAAGGCGGACGAAGCGGAGAGGTCGGCGTTGCTGCCGATCCTGTCGGCGACGCGGCGCGAGACGCGCACCTGCTCGCGGCCTTGCGCGTCGAGCTGAGCGATCTCCGCGATCGCGGGCGAGAGGCGCAGGAGGCGGATCGCGTTCAGCCGCTCGTCCTCGTTGGTCGACAGCTCAGGGGGAAGGCGCGCGAGCCATCTGATCTGGTTTTCGATCTGGCCGATGAACTGGCCGATCTGAATGGCCGCGCTTGCGGCCTGCTCGCGCTGGGTCGCCGCCAGCAGCTGCTTCTGCTCGCGATAGGAGAACCAGACGTCGAAACCGGTGTTGATGGCGAGCGCGGCAAAGGCGAGGGCGACGATCGAGTAGAGATATTTCCTGAACAGCCGGCCCGGAGGCGTGCGCAGATGTCCCTGGTCGGCCGTCTCGCTCACTCGCGGATCTCGTCGGCGCGTGCGAGCAGCGGGAAGGGGATCGTCAGTCCCAGCGCGCGGGCGACCGTGCGGTTGATCAAGAGCTCGTATTTCCGCGGCGATTGCACCGGTAGGTCGCCGGCCTTGGTGCCGCGCAGGATGAGATCGACATAATCGGCGGAGCGCACTTCGAGTGTCGGCCCGTAGCTCATCAGCCCGCCGACATCCATGAAATAGTGGAACGGGTAGATCGTGGGCACGCGGTATTTGTCGGCTGCCGCGACGACCGCCTTACGGTGGACCACGAGGAAGCTGTCCACCAGCGCCACCATCGCGGCCTTGGGCGGTTCGGAGAAGCGCCTGACGGCGTCGTCGATCTCCGCGGGCGCGTTGACCGGCGCAGGGATCGCGGACACGCCGGATGCGGCGGCTTCCTGCTCGATCGATTCGAGAAAGAAGCGCCCGCCGCGCGGCGTGGTCGCGGGGTTGAACAGGATGCCGACCCGCGCGACGTCGGGCACGGCCTCACGGATCAGCTGAAGCCATTTGCCGCCCATCTCGGCGGTGCTGTTGGTGAAGCCGGTGACGTTGCCGCCGGGATGGGCGAGGCTTTGGACGAAGCCGTTGCCGACGGGATCGTTGGCGGTGGCGAACACGATCGGGATGGTCTTGGTGGCGGCAAGGACGGCTGCGGTTTCGACGGTCGAGCCGGTCAGGATGACGTCCGGCTTGAGGTCGAGCAGCTCCTGGATCGCCGCCTTCAGCCGCTCCGGCGGGCCAAAGGTCGAACGGAGCTCGAGGCGGAAATTGACGCCTTCGACCCAGCCTCGCTGCCGCAAGCCGACGATGAGGCCGCCCAGGCGCGAGGTCGCGCTGTCGATCATGCTTCGCCTGGTCAGCTCGTCGTCGAGCGGCAATGCCGTCAGCGAGCCGACGATGCGCATGCGATCGTCCGTTGCGCCGAGCGCGATCCATCCTGCGGCCGCTGCGCCCGCAAGGCGAAGGACATCGCGGCGGGCAACCGCCGGCACAGTGTGGGCAGGAGCGGGCCGCTCGATCATGAAATGCTTCGCAAACTTTCCCCAGTCGGTTGCATAACGCGAAAGGCTGGTG
This sequence comes from Bradyrhizobium sp. CCGE-LA001, assembly GCF_000296215.2. Classification (NCBI taxonomy): domain Bacteria; kingdom Pseudomonadati; phylum Pseudomonadota; class Alphaproteobacteria; order Hyphomicrobiales; family Nitrobacteraceae; genus Bradyrhizobium; species Bradyrhizobium sp. CCGE-LA001. Next base: position 3,162,516 of record NZ_CP013949.1, read on the forward strand.
ACCACAATTGATCAAAAAATGCGCTTGTGAATGTTCATTCGCAGCGTTTGGCAGCCCGATACCGTATGGCTTTGCTGCCAGAGAGTCGCTGTTTCGAGCTTTGTCTTCTCCGTGACGCTTAGTAACGCCTTGTGGCGCTGCAACAAATTCCGTCCGGGTGCGAGACTGTTCGGAGAAGCCGATTTCGATGCCGCTGATTTTTGAAGCGTTCTTTCAAGTTGTTTCGAAGGTTTTCGATGCGCAAAATCTATCTCGTTCCGGCCCTCGTCGGCCTGCTCACCTCCGTTGCAGTCGGGCCGGTCGCGGCCCAGGGCGCCGTGCCCAAGCAGAAAGCCGCACCGGCCCCCAAAGCCGCTCCTGCCGGGACACCGGTTGCCGCCGGTGCGACGTCGGCGGCCGCAACCGAAAACCCAGCGGCTGAGGACAAGATCAAGGCGATCGACGGCTTCCGCTCCGCCAAGTTCGGTATGAACGAGGCCGACGTCCGCGCCGCGATGGCCAAGGACTTCAACCCGAAGCCCGACGCGATCAAGATCCAGGACAACGCGTCCGAGCTGACGCGAAGCCTGCTGCTCTCCGCGCCGGAGCTGCTGCCGAACGGCGGCACGGCCGAGCTCTCCTACGTGTTCGGCTACAAGTCGAAGTCGCTGATCCAGGTCGGCGCGGTCTGGTCGAAGGGGGCCGATACGGCGATGACGCCGGAGAAACTGTTCTCCAACGCCAACATCCTGCGCGCCCATTTCATGGGCGAGGGCTTCAAGCCCGACTCCATCGCGGTCAACATGCCCGTCGCCGGCGGCATCGTGATGTTCCGCGGCAGCGACGCCAAGGATCGCTCGGTGATCCTGCTGCTGCAGGGCACGTTCGAGACAAAGGAAAACAACCGGGTGCTGACGCCGACCAGCCTGCTGCTGTTCTACGTCGCCGACGCCAAGAGCCCCGACATCTTCAAGCTTCCGCCCGGCCAGTTCTGATGCCGGACGATCGCGACATTCTCCCACCCGGTCGTGGATCGGCGTCAATGCCGATGAAGAGGATCTGAAATGCGCGGACCATCTGCGACGCGAGACACTGACGGACGGGGCCTGCGCGGACTTGCGCATTTCCGTTCGATGTCGCTGCTCTGCGCGATGCAGATGGTCTTCCTCCCGGTGTACAGCGTCCGCGTTCAGGCGCAGACGCCGAACGTCATCATTCCCGACGGCCGCACCGGGACCTCCTTGCAGACCTCCGGCAGCGTGACCAACGTCACGACGTCGACGGTCTCGGGCAACAATGCCTTCAACTCGTTCTCGCAGTTCAGCGTCGGGCAGGGCAACACCGTCAACCTACAACTGCCGACCGGCACGCAGAACCTCGTCAACATCGTTCGCGACGCCCCGGTCTACGTCAACGGCACGCTGAACTCTTACATGAACGGCGCGATCGGCGGTAACGTCTATTTCGCCGATCCCAAGGGCTTCGTGGTCGGCCGCAGCGGCGTGGTCAATGTCGGCAGCCTCAACGTCTCGACGCCGACGCGCGAGTTCAGCGACAGCCTGATCGGCGCGGGCGGGCAGATCAACCAGTCGGCCGTCGGCAACCTCATGGCGGGCTCGTTCCCGGTCTCGCCCGACGGCAACATCCGCATCTATGGCCGCGTCAACGCCCAGGACGGCGTGCGCCTGACCGGGCAGAACGTCTATGTCGGCGGCGCCAGCCAGCGCGACATCGCCAATCTCGACCACGCCGCGAAGTTCGCGGCATCCGTCAATTCCAAGGGCCTGCGCAGTGCCAGCGCCATCACCGTGCGCAACGGCTCGATCCATATTGGCGCGGTCAACAATGCTAGGGTCAACGGGCGCCTGACGGCGCAGAGCAAGAGTGCGACGCCGAGCAACATCACCGTTCAGGCCGGCAACAACATCGATATCGGCAAGAATGCCAAGCTGAGCATCGCCAGCACGGTCGGCAACACGGGCGAAATCCGCCTTAAGGCGGCGCAGAACCTCACCGTGGCGGGCGGCGCCAAGTTCGACGCCAGCGCGAAGACTGGCAATGCCGGCCTCGTCGATTTCAGCGCCAATGGCGTCATTGACGTCGGCCGCGGCGTTGCCGTCAACGTGGCCGCGCCGAACGGCAAGGCCGGCACGCTGCTATTCGATCCGATCGACCTGGTCGTCGGCGACGCCAGCCAGGGCGACACCGGCGTGACGCTGTCGAACAGCTCGATCGCGAATGCGCTGGCCGGACTCAGCGCCGGTGCCGACTACCTCATCCAGGCGGACAATTCGATCACGCTCGCTGCGCACGCGGTGATCGACGCCCGCCGCCTCGACGGCTCCGGCCATTCGACCGGCAACGCCAACAACGTCATCATCGACGCGCCGAACATCGAGATCAAGAACGGCGCGCAGATCCTGGCCCAGTCGGTCAATTTCGGCGGAACGAACTACACCGACGGCAATGTGACGCTGCGGGCCACGGCGAGCGACATCAAGCTGTCCGGGCAGGCCACGGCGGCGACTGCGATCACGGTCGACGGCAAGATCACCGGCGGCACAGTCTCGATCACCGCGACCTCGACCGCGGTATCGAGTTTCCTCGACGGTTCGCCGGTCGGCGCCTTGGCGCTCGTCGGTTCGACGCTGGCCGGCTCGCTGCTGGGCCTCAACGGCGGCTATGTCGCGGCCAGCGCCACCGCAACCATCAACATCAACAGCCATGCCGACATCAACGGCCGCGGCGATGTCACCATTTCCGCCCATGCTTCGGAGACCGCCTCGGATCCGGCGATCGCGTCGACCTTGCTCGGCAGCCTCACGCCGGTCGCGGCCGGCGTGGTCGTTGGCAAGATCGACGGCATCGCCACGACCAACGTGGCCTCGGGCGCGACGATCAATGCCGGCCGCAACCTCGAGATCAAGGCGCTCAATGACGCCACCATCGCCGTCTCTGCGCTCGCGGCATCGACGAGCGCGCAGATCGTGCCGACGGTGGCTTATTCCAAGGGTTCGGTGACCACGATCGCGAACGTCGAGAGCGGCGCGCATATCGCAGCCGGCACGGTGAACACGAGCGGTAGCACGTTGAAGGTGCGCGCGATCAACAACAATTCGTTCTCGACCAGCGCGACGTCGGTTGCGGCACCCGGATTGGGCGCGAGCGGCGGCGTCGGCGGTGCGTTCGCTATCAGCGACATCACGACGTCCGTGACCGCGACGCTCGGCGCATCGCTCGGAACCAGTACGTCCAGCCGGATGAATGCGTCCGTCCTGGTGGAGGCGACGTCCGACACGACGAGCAATTCCACGATGGCTTCGTCGATCGCCGGCCTGCCGGCCCTGATCGCGGCGATCGAGAGAGGGCTGCGCGCCGTCACCGCGCCGACGTCGATCATCCAGGACCACATGTCCTCGCTGGTGCCGCTGAACTTCAATTTCAAGGCCGCGGCCGCGCTTTCCCTCGCCAACAGCTCGCAGAGCGCGACCGCTGCAATCGCTCAGAACCCGAGCGGCGGCGCGCCCAGCATCTATGCCAGCGGCAACGTCGCCGTCGCCAGCAACGTCATCGATCGCGGCGTGCGCAGCAATGCGACCTCCAGCGCGATCACCAAGGACGTGGTCTCCGGCGAGAGCACGGCGATCAGCGCGGCCGTGGCCTGGGGCAATTTCACCCACAATTCCAACGCCTATGTCGGCAGCGGCACACTGATCAACGCGGCGAACATCGCCGTCGATGCCACCACCGAACTGCCGATCACCAACACCTGGCTGAAATGGGACGGGCTCGGCGCGGTGCTGAGCCACCTCAACGGCAGCCTCGGCGTCGGCGGCAACATCCTGACCAGCTATGCCAACGCTACGGCGGATGCGGGCGACACGATCGGTATCGCCGGCTCGCTGAACCATTTCGTCGTGAACAACAACACGACGGCGTGGGTCGCGGGCGGCGCGAGCCTGACGGCGACATGCACGACCGCGGCCTGCGGCAGCAGCTGGTCGGCCGGCATGGACAATGGCGATCTCCACACCTACAACGCCAGCATCCAGATCGCGGCGACCACGACCACGGCGTCGATCGACGCTGCCGGCAATGTCGGCACGCTCGGCTTCCTGACCGGCAACACGTCGGGTGGCTCTTCGGTCGGCGGTGCGCTCAATCTCGTCCAATTCAACACCAACACCATTGCCGGCGTTTCGGATCGCGCGACGGTGCGCGCGGCGGACGACATCGCCGTCAACGCGATCACGTCCGACCAGTTCGTCGCCGTGGCGCCGTCGTCCGGCAAGGCCGCGGGCGCGCTGGCGCTAAACGGCATCACCTCGCTCGGATTCCTGAACAATACGACGCATGCGTCGATCTCGAGCCAGGCCACCGTCTATGCCCCGACCGTCGGCATCCTGGCGCAGCAGGATCTGTCGGTCGTGACGCTTGCCGGCGCGATGAGCCGCAACACGAGCGGAGGTTCGGCGGTTGGATTGGCGGTTGCCTATCTGGGAGCCAATACCGACACCTCCGCCTATATCGGCGATAACCATTCCGACATTCGCCCAGGCCCGTTCAGCGCTAACGATCCGTTTGCAGGCAACAGCGGCGGGAGCGGCGCGGTCAATGTCGACAATCTCACGATCAGCGCGACCACCTCAGGGCGCATCACCGCGGCTGCCGTCGCGGCATCGATCTCGGAGCCGGCGGCCTCCAGCTTCTCCGACAAGGCGGGCGCTGCGGGTGCCGGCGCGACCGGAGGAACCAGCGGCGTGACGACGGCCGCGAGCAAGATCGGCTCGACGTCGGGATCGAGCACCGACGGCTTCAGCATCGATCTGGCCGGAAGTTCGTCGGTGAGCGACGTCTCGCTCGGCACCAGCGCCTATATCAGGAACACGACAGTCAACAAGTACACCACGGCCACCGCTGTCACGACCAACACGATCGTCCAGGCGCTCAACGACACCATGCTCAACAATGGGTCCGGCTCCGCGGCGCTGAATCTGGCCGGAGCGTCCGCTCAGGGCGCTGCGATCGGCGGCGCCATCGCGGCGGCGATGTCCAACAATGCGACGCTCGCCTATATCTACGGCACCACGGTGAACAACCAGAGTTCGGTGACGGTGCAGGCGCTCAATGGCGGCTCGGAGACCGTCGTCGCCATCGGCGTGGCGGGATCGAAAGCCAACGCGGCGGCGCTGTCGGCCTCCGTCGGCATCATCACGGACAGTGCCAACGCCTATATCGAGAGCTCGACGATCACGGGCCAGTCCTCAGGCGTCAACCGCGCGCTCGAGGTCGATGCCTACCAGACCACGAACGTCGCGATCGGCGGCGGCTCGCTTTACATCTCGGGCGGGCAGGCCGGTGTCGGCATCGGGCTGACCTATGCCTCGATCGGCGATCCCACCGGCGGAAACGCGACCGACGCGCATATCCGCAGCAGCTCGATCTCGAACTATGACACGCTGCTGGTGATGGCCGACACCGCCAGCGTGATTGCGGCCGGTGCGGCCTCGGGCGGGGCGGGGTCCAACGGACTCGCCGGCGCGATCGTCGTCAGCGAGATCACGCCGACCACGACCGCGTATATCAACAGCGGCGCGACGGTGAACATCAATGTCGCCCGCGTGACGGTGCTGGCGGACAGCGGCGCCGTGTCGGCGCTGGATACGGCGCTCGGCAACCTCGTCAAGAAGTCGAACAACAATCTTCTCGCCTCGGACACCTGCACCGTCGCCGGCGGCACCGGCGGGCAGAACTGCATCGACTTCAGCGCGGCGGCGCTCAACGACGGGGCGGGTAACGGTCCGGGCGCCAGCATCGTCTCCGTTGCGGGACTGATCCAGGCCGGCAAGAACAATGTCGGCGCCTCGATCGTCTACAACACCATCGCGACCACGCATTCGGCCTATATCGCCAACGTCCTGATGTCGGCGGGCAGCAACGGCAATGTCAGCGTGAGCGCGGTCGATTCCTCGAAGATCCAGGCGGTCACGATCGGCTTTGGTCTTGCGACGGGACAGTTCGCGGGCGTCGGCGGCACCACGATCAGCAGCATCTCCAACACGGTTTCGGCGGCCATCGGCAACAACCTGTCCAGCACGACGCAGTCGACCGTCACGGCCAAAAACATCTCGGTCACCGCGACCGACAACTCCAGCATCACCGGTTCCGCGGCGGTCGCGGGTGCCTCGACGCAGGGTAGCGCCGCGGGCCTGGCCCTGGTCAACAGCAGCATCGCCAACAATGTCAGCGCCGGCGTCACCGGCTCCAAGCTGACGGCCTCGGGCAACGTTGCCGTTGCTGCAAACTCGAACGCCAGCATCTCGACGGTCGCCGTCGGTGTCGCGATGTCCTCGCAGGTGGGACTTGCGGGCTCGGTCGCCACCAATTTGATGGGAACCAACGTTACCGCCAGCATCACCGCCGCCGGCACCAATGGCATCAACGGCGCCGACGTCACCGCCACCAACAATGTCGCCGTAATCGCGGGCAACAACGACAAGGCGGGCGTGTTCGCCGGTGCGGTGTCGATCAGCAAGGGCGCGGCCGGCGGCGCGGGCTCGCTGGTGACCAACCAGATCACCGGGACCACGGCGGCCTATATCAGCGGGGCGAACACCAAGGTCGATGCGCTCGGCACCAGCTCGACCGATACGCTGTCGGTGAACAACGGCACGCTCGTCCATGCCTTCGACCTCGGCACGGCCCATGCACCGACCGACACGGCACCCGATCTCACCGAGAACCAGGACACCGTGCGCGGCCTTGCCGTCATCGCAAGCTCGCACCAGGCGGTCGTGACCAACGTTGCCTCGCTCGCGGCGAGCAGCGGTATTGCCATCATGATCAACCCGATCACCAATGTGATGAGCGGGACGACGAGAGCGTATATCGACAGCGCGGCCATCGACACGCGCCTGACCTCGTCGACGCTGGCGCCGCAGATCGTGGTCGCCGCATCGAGCTTCTCCTATTCTGGCGCGTTCGGCGCAGGCATCGTCCCGCCCACCGGCACCGGTGGCGGCGGCGCCACGGTCATCAGCACGACGATGTCGCGAAGCACTTTCGCTTACATCACCAATTCCACAGTCGGCGGCGTGCAGTCGTCGAGCCCGACGGTCGGTGCCGTCACCGTGAAGGCCAATGCGGAGCAGGATGCGTCGTCGATCGCCGTCGGGTTCAACACCGGCTCGGTCGGGTTGAACGTGTTCCTGGCGACGACGCAAGCCTATGTCGACGGCGGCGCGCTCACGGCCTCGTCACTGACGGTGAATGCCAACAACAATACCGGCATCTTCTCCGCGAACGGCTCGGGGGCCTATGGCAGCCAGGCCGCGATCGGCGCGGCCTTCCTGGTCCAGGTCTCCTCGAACCGGACCCTGGCCTATGTCGGCGACGAATTCGCCTATCACGGCGGCACGACACCACATACGACCGCGCTCAACCTGAGCGGTGCGATGGACGTCCAGGCCAAGACCAAGAACCGCTTCGAAGCCTATGCGATCGGCGGCGCGCTCTCGACGGGAACGGCGGCGATCGCGGGCATGGCGAATATCGAAATCGCCAGCAACACCACCATCGCCGGCGTCTACGACACCACGCTGCAATCGGTGACGGGCGGTGCCGCCGGCGCGGTTACCATCAATGCCAACCAGGACGTGGCGATCAAGGAGATCGCCGGCGCGCTCGCGGTCGGCGCCAGCGGCGCCGGTGTCGGCGTCGGTGCCGCCGCCAACATCATCTCGTTCAAGAGCCAGACCATCGCGGAAAGCCGCAACAGCAACCTGAATTCGTCCGGCGCGATCAACGTCAATGCGCTCAGCACCAAGGAAGTGCTGTCCTATGCGGTGACCGCCGGAATCGGCGGCAGCGTCGGCATCGGTGCGACCGTCGGCGTCATCATCATCGGCACCAACACCGCCGATCCCGATACGCAGGGGCAGCAGACCGGCCAGCTCAATCAGGGCGGCAACGGAACGATCGCAGCGGTGAACGCGCGGACCAACACCGCGCAAGGCAGCAATGCGGTCGCGAGCGGGACGGCTGGCAATCCGAACAGTGCCAACGTGACGTCGACCTACAACGTCAGCAGCGTGCTCACGGGCGGCGATGACGGCGTCACCGCGCAGATCGCCGGCGGCAACGTCACGGGCACGCAAGTCAATGTCGGCGCCACCAGCGCCAACGCGGCCAAGATGTACCTGCTCGGCGCCGGCTTTGCCAAGAATGTCGGCATCGGCGCGGGCATCGGCTACACCAGCGTCAACAGCAGCTTGCTGGCCAATCTGAGCGCGATCGTGTCCGCGCCCTCCGTGACCGTCGCGGCGGTCGTCAAGGATGCCAACACCGGACCCTACGCCGGCAAGACCATCGACACCGAAGCGATCGCGGGCGGCGCGGCGCTTTACTTCGGAGCGCAGGCTGCCGTGGCGTTCGGCAATGTCACCAACACCGTGACGGCCCAGCTCGGCGGCCAGGTCACCGGCACGGGAGGCACCGGCGTCGCCGTCATGGCGCAGGATTCCTCGACCCAGGTCGTTTTCACGGGCGGCGTCACCGCCGGTGCCGCGGCGGTCGGCGCCTCGGTCGCAACGGCTGGACGGTCGAGCTCGGTCGCGGCGAAGGTCCTGGACGACGCCACCGTCAATACCTCGACGCTGGCGGTGGGCGCAGCTGGAGCCGGCAAGTTGTCGACGACTGCAACGGCGCTGGGCGGAGGCATCCTCGCCGGCGTCGGCGCGGATGCGGAGGCGCACGAGAATTCGAGCGTGACCGCCGAGATCGGCACGGGTTCCTCGATCACGACGTCCGCGACCGGTGTTGGCACGCTGGTGACGGCATCGATCACGCCCAATCTGTCGAGCGAGGCGATCGGCGTCTCGGTGGGTGGTGGTGCGGTCGGCGTCGCCATCGCACAGTCGACGGTCGGAGCGACCGTCACAGCCGATGTCGGCGACAACGCCATCTTCTCGGGCGGCGCGCTGGGCGTGACCGCGATGGCGCTCGTCCCCATCATCGGTACGCAGACCAACACCGACGGAACTACGACGACGATCTATGGCACGACGACCTATGCCAAGGCGCTCGCCGGTGGCGGCGGCTCGCTGATCGGCGCGCAGGGCAGCTACGCGAAGGCTTCCCAGAACGCGACCGTCAGCGCATATGGCGGCACGGCGATCGAGCTTCCGAACGCCGATGTGCTCATCGCGGCTCAGAACGACAGCGCTCAATACGCCGAGGCGACCGGCCTTTCGACCGGGTTCCTGGCGCTGGGTGCGACCGTCGCGCAGACGTCCTCGAACGCGCACACCTACGCCTATCTCGGCGCGCCCGCGGACATGGATACCCTGAACCACGAGAACTACACCGGCATCCTTCAGATCACCGCCACGGGCAAGGATACCAACGTCTCCAACGCGACGGTCGGTGCGGGCGGCACCTATGCCGGCGCCGCGGCCGTCGCCACGACCAGTTCGACCGCGGTCACCAATGCGCGGTTCGACGGCGGTACCACCGACGACACGCTCTATTTCGGCGGCCTGAGCGTCAAAGCCACGCACACCACCAACTATGCCGCCAGCGGCGACGCCTACCAGGCGTCCACGGCCGGCGTCTCCGCGGGCAAGGCGCAGAATGACGTCACCTCGACCACCACCGCCGAGATCGGAACGCATCTGATCATCAACACGGATGGCGGCGATATCGTCGTCATCTCCAACGACATCGTCAATCAGGCGGGCGGCGGCGCGCGTTCGGGCTCCGGTGGCTCGTTCTCAGGCGCGGCTGCGCTGAGCGACTCCACTGTCACCCAGACCGTCACCACCAATATCGGCGCCGGGACGATCCTGAGCCTCAACGGTGACCCCCGCACGTCGATCGGCGTGATCGATATCGAGGCCTACAACACGCTGAACGCCAGGGACACGGCGAGCCTCGCCACGGCCAGCTTCTTCGCCGGCGGCGGCGCCGAATCCAACATGACGGCGAACGCCACGCTGGCGGTCAACATCCATGCCCGGGAGCTGTTCAGCGTCGGCAAGATCTTCATCGGCACGGCGGCGAAGATGGCCGCGTCCAACAACGCCAACGCCAGCCTCTACGGCGCGATCGCCGGCGTCGGTGCCAGCACCAACACCTGGGTCCACGCCAACCAGGACGTCACCGTCGACAGCGGCACGACGATCCAGGCCTGGCGCGACATCAACATCTTTGCCGGCATGTCGGGCGACACCATCACCTTCAGCAGCATCCAGGCGACGGCGACGACGGTCGTCTACAACAACACCGCCATTCCGATCTCGACCCTCTACCGCGGCACGGCCAATGCCGGCGGCGACAGCAGCCTGACGCTGGCCGACGGCTCGCGCGTGCTCGGCGTGCGCGACATCTATCTGGGAGCGACGCAGGGGCAGGTGACCGCGACCGGCAACGGCAGCAATTACAATCCATATCTGGACATCTTCAGCGCCAAGAACAGCGACAATCACAGCCACACCAGCGGTACCGGCGATGTCGCGCTCAACGGCCTGGTGGTGGCCGGCATCAACAACGACGTGCTCATCACGATCGATCTCGGTGCAAGCGCGCCGACCCTGAGCACGACGAGCCCGTATTCGTCGCTGTCATCCACGCTCGAATACGTCGCCGACGTCGATCACTTCAGCCCGGTGAAGAGCTGGAACCACCAGACGGTCCAGTACACCATCGTCGGCGGCTTCAATCCCTATCAGAACATCGTGAACCAGCTCGGCACGCTGACCGGCCTGACCGATGCGCAGATCCGGACCGCGCTCGCGGCGTCGACGTCCACACATCCCGCCACGATGACGCCGTCCGGGGCCGATCCGACCGGGGATATCCAGCGCCAGATCAACGCGTTGATCCAGCAGGCGCCATATACCTCTGATGCCGGCGGCAATGCCTTCGCTTTCGGCGACATGCTCGTGTCCGCAGGCAACGTTTCTATCCTGGCGCAGAGGCTGACCGGAAACAGTCTCGCCGGTCACTCGGCGCCAGCGGTCATCGCGCGCGGCTCGGCGACGATCAAGGTCGAGAACCGCGGCCTCGACTTCATGGACTTTGCGAACCTCACGGTCACCAACGTGACCGGCGGCAACATCACCTATCGCCAGATCGACCATGTCGACCCGGATTCGCATTCCAACGTGACCTTCACTGCCATGCCGAGCGCGACGCCGATCATCGACATCTCGGCGACCTACAACCGCGTCGATCCCAGCACCGGGCTCGGCGTCGACGACAACGGCAACCAGCTGACCCGCAAGCCCGACATCTACTTCGACGGCCTCGTCACTAACGAGAACGGCCTGCTCAAGATCACCAGCCAGCTCGGCAGCGTCGTGGCGTCGCAGTCGCTCAATGCCGCGACCATCCAGATGGTAGCGCCCAACGGCTCGTTCATCTTCCTCGGCGGTATCGGCAGCTTCTACAACTCCAACCACGACGTCACCGCGCAATGGGCCGGTGTCCAGTACAAGCCGGCCGCCAACGACACGCTGACAGCGGTCATGGCGGCGGCGACCTTCCTCGGCGCCTATGGCGATTACGCGTACAGTCCGCATATCGGCGCTGGCGGCAATCACCCGTATTTCTATTACTGCTGCGTCGACGGCAACACCGGCGTTCAGCAAACGGCCGCCAACAGCACGGTCTTCACCGCGCGCATGCTGATGACCTATTACGACGGCCTGTCGCTCTATTCGGCGATCTTCCTGCCGATGGGCAACGGCACGCCCAACGGAGGCGGCGGCAGCGTCGGCAGCCCCGCGACGCTTGCAGCAATGGAAGGACCGACGGTCCAGCCGATCGTCACCGCGCCCTGGGAACGGGACACCTATGCCGGCCAGGGCGTCTTCAGCAACACGACTTACGATTACACCACGACATCTACGGATGCCCAGGGCAACACCGTCACCACCAACCACACGGCCAAGTTCTTCTCGCCGTTCCATTGCTCGGGTTGCTCGGCCTATTTCCAGGTCGTCAATATCCAGAACGACGTGATCACGCCGAGAACTGCGAACACCAACGCGATCACGAACTGGGCCTCGACCACGCCCTCGGGATACCAGAACCCGGCGAACGCGCCCTTCATCCTCGGCCAAGCGATCATCATCTCGGCCGGCGTCATCAACGTCAACGGCCTGATCCAGAGCGGCACGAGCAGCAATTACTCGGTCGACATCGGCAGCGGCGCGTTGTCCGCCATCAACGACCTCAAGAGCAACAGCGCGGCCTTTGCCCAGGCCCAGGCCAACGCGCGGAACGGCAGCTATTACGACATCACGGCAGCTGCCGCGCCGCTGGTCGCCAGCGATATCAAGATCGGCGTGCGGTACAACGCGCTCACCGACCGGATCCTCGTGAACGGCGTGGTGCAGGGCTCCGGCGGCTACGTCTATCTGAACGGCAAGATCATCTCGACGTCGACCGACGGCACCTCCCAGGGCACGATCGCGGTCAAGGGCGGTGCAGGTACGATCACGGTCAACAACACAACCGGCCTCCAGCTCGTCACCAACACCATCAACACCGGCGTCAGCGCGCCCAGCGTGATCCAGATCGTCGATCAGCTTCAGCAGCAGACGACGTGGTACGTCTACAATCCGTCCGCGTCGGGTGGACAGCAGGTGTCGACGTACAGGACGGCCGGCGTCAATGCGAGCGCTTACACCGGTGCGATGTTGACCGGCATGAGCGGAACGGCGGGCATCCAGTACGCCGTCAAGCCCAACATGTACTATCAGTGGGTCGACACGGCGACGCTCGATCGTCCGGTGACCAGCACGCAGTTCGACTATGGCTGGCACTACACGCCGAATGCGGCGACCGGAGAGAACTGGACCCGCACCATCAGCCTGGTCGAGAACGTGATGCAGGCCACGGGCGCGGGCGGCAACACCGGCCAATTGCAGACCGCCAATTTCCAGGAAGTGATCACGGCGACCGGCAGCTATCATGGCGGCGGCTACAACACGACCGCTGACAAGTGCTGCGGTGCGGATACCCAATTCAATTGGTATCAGCAGATCTACGATCACCTGACCCTGACGCTGACCAACACAGTCAAGGCGTCGAACCCGATCAACATCCAGTTCAGCGGCGGCGGTGCGAGCACGGTCAATGTCAGCTCGAACTCCGGAATCGTCATCAACGGGCCGATCAACAACCTCTCGGGTGATACGACGGTCATCGCTACCGGCGCCAATTCGGCCATCACATCAGGCGCGAGCGCCAACAACCCGATGATCTCGGGCAAGAACGTCACGCTGCAGGCCGATGGCGGCATCGGTTCGCTCGGCGCGAACGGCGTTCCCGTCCAGGTGCAGGTCTACGGCGGCAATCTGACCGCCCGCTCAATCGATCGCGACATCGCGATCGCGGCCGTCGGCTCGCTCTCGATCAACCAGGTCGCCGTCAATTCGGGTGTCTCCGGCCGCGCGCCGCAGGGCAGCGTCTTCATCTCGGCGACCGGCGACATCAACTCGGCGGCCGCCTACAACGTCGCCACGCCGGTCGTGATCGGCAAGAATGTCGAGATCAACTCCAGCGCCGGCGCGATCGGCGCGACCAGCGCCGTCGTCAACGGCGCCTCCACCCTGACCAACATCAATCCTCTGGTGATCCAGGCGACCGGCACCACGCAGACCAACGGCACCGTCGACGGCGGCGTGCTCGACAGCGCTTCGGCCACCGGCACCTACATCGTCCAGTCCAAGGGCGACCTGCGCCTCGGCACGATCCAGTCGACCGGCGGCCCGGTCTTCCTGGAAGCCGCCGGATCCGACGGCAACCAGGCCAGCATCCTCAACGGCCGGGCGGCGGTCGGTCTCACCCCGGCGCAGAGCCAGCATCTCCAGGATGTCTGGACGAGCCTCGACCTGCTGAGCGGCAATGCCGCCACCAACGCCGTCAACAGCTACCAGTCGATGGTGACGTCTGCCTATAACGACTACTTCCAGCTCAAGAACATCGCGTTCCCGAACGGCAGCACCTACGCTCCGACCTCGGTGGGGCAGACGGTGCTGCGGGCGCAGGTCGCGGCCAAGCTCGGCATCGATCCCGCCAATGTCACCGCGACGCAGATGAAGACCGAGGCCACGACGCGGTTCCTGCGGGATCAGTTCCTGCTCGGCCAGATCACCACCGACCAGCTCAAGAGCTCGCTGACGACTTTGCTCGGCAGCGCGCCCACAGATCCGCTGGGGACGCTGTTCGGCAGCTCGCTGTCGTCGACCCTGTTCACCAAGCTGTTCGACGGTGTCTCGACGGCCAATCAGCGCCTGCCGAGCAACGCGGCGCTGCAGACCGCGCTCAATGCCTACAATGCGAGTTACAGTTACACGCTCGCGTCGACCGAGCGGGTCTACGGCATCATCACCGCGGGCTCGCAGTGGACGCAGAGCCAGCTCGCCTACACGGTGTCGTCGTCGGCCGTCGGCGCGGCTCCACCGCCGATCGACGACAACGTCGTCGCCAATGTCAGCGCCAATCAGATCATGCTCTACGCGCCGCGCGGCTCGGTCGGCAATTCGGCCGCGCCCCAGACCTTCACCTTCACCAGCGTCGATTCCTCCTCGCTGACGCCGGAGCAGAGAGGCTTGCTGGCGACGGCCGGTCCCGGCCAGCTCACCGTCGGAGCAGTGACCGACCCGACCACCCATGTCACGACCTATACGGTTAGCCTGTCGCAGCAGAACCTGGTCGTCGTCGACAACCCGATCGCGATCTCGGCCAAGGCGCTGACCAACATTTATCTCGGCAGCAAGAACAGCCTCGCGCTCGGTGGCGTCACCGCGAATTACGGCCCGATCACGGCCGCTCAGGCCAACGGCATCCAGGTGACCGGCCGCGGCGACGTCAAGCTCGACGCCGTGACGAGCGTCTTCGCCAATGCGAGCGGGGCCGTGATTTCGGGTGACATCAGCAACCTGACCCTGATTGCCGAGCGCGGCAATGTCGGCTCCAGTTCGAACGCGCTCCAGATCGCGTTCGCCGATCCCGGCAACGACCAGCTCGACCAGGTTTCGTCGGCGCAGGGCATCTATGTGAAGCAGACCACCGGCGATCTCATTCTCGGCAACATCTCCGCCGGCAATGCGATCCAGCTCGCCGCGACCGGCAGCATTTACGCCGAAGCCGGCTTCACGGACCGCAGCGCGATCCACATCCTTGGCACCGACCTCGACCTGCGCGCCGGCGGCCATATCGGCTTCAACGGCTCGACCTTTCAGCCGCTGCAGGTGAACATCTCGGGCACCGTGACCGGCTCGGCCGTCGGCGACCTCAGCCTCCTCGCCGTCACCGGCGACCTCGTGGTCGGCAGCAGCGGTCCCAACGGAACGCTGACCGCCGGCGGCGCTCTGACGCTGAACGTTTCGCGCGGCGCGCTCACCGTCAATGCCGACATCACCAGCGTCGGCCTGATGCAGCTGCTCGCCAACCGCGGCATGACCCTTGCGGCCGGCACCAGCGCGGCGCCGGTGGTCGCGACCAGCAGCTCCGGTGGCGTCACGCTGGTCGCCGCGACGCTGTCGATGGGTGCCTATTCGGCCATCAATGCCGCCGGACTGATCTCGGTGACCACGACGGGTGATGCGACCATCGGCCAGCTGAACTCGGCACTGTCCTATGCGGCTGCCTCTAACGCGCCCTCGGTCATCGTGACCGCCGGCGGCGTCGCCTCGCTGGGCGCGATCGTCGACAATGGCGACGGCCAGACCAAGTTCGTGGCGTCCGGCGCGGGCGCCGAAGTGTCGCTGAGCGCATCGAACGGCATCGGCAATGCCACGAGCCGGTTCGTTCTCAGCGCCGCGCGGCTGTCGGCGAGCACGAGCGCGGGCGACATCTACGTCAAGGTTCTCACCGACACCGAGGCGAGCCTGTTGTCGGCAGCGAGGGGCAGCGTGGACATCATCGGCACGGGCGGCCTGACGCTCGACCAGGTGGTGGCGGGCACGGCGGCCGGGGCGAGCGGCAGGTCCAGCGCCGTCGCGAACAACGGCAGCATCGTCATCGGCACCGCCGAGAGCAGCGGCTCGCAGACGGTCCATGCCACCCAGAACGTGACGTTCAAATCGCTCGCGACCACCGGCAATGCCGGCGATACGGGCAACATCAACGTCACCGCGGACAACGGCTTCATCCTGGCGCAGACGGTGACGTCGGGCGGCGTGACCACGTTGGGCTCGCTTTCCGCCCACGGCTCGGCGACGCTGCTGGCGGCCACGACCATCAGCGGCAACACACTCGCGGCCACGACCGGCTCGGGTCTGTTGACGGCGACCGGCCCGATCAACTGGAACACGCTCAATGTCGGCACGACGCTGGGCGCGACGGCGAGCCAGGGCGGCATCACCTTCCAGACCGCGCAGAGCGGGGGCACGCAGACCATTCACGCCCGCGACAACGTCATCTTCAACGCGCTCACGGCAACCGGCATCAATGGCGATGCCGGCAACATCAACGTCACCGCCGACATCGGCTTCATCCTGGCGCAGACGGTGACGTCTGGCGGCGCGACCACGCTCGGCTCGGTCTCGGCCCATGGTTCGGCGCGGCTGGTCGCGGCGGGCGCCAACACCGGTCGCAGCCTCACGACCTCGACCGGCAACGCGGTTCTCAGCGGAACGGTCGTCAACTGGGACAATCTCAACGTCGGCGGCCCGCTCGACTTTACCGCGACGGCCGGCGCGATCACCGTTGGCACCGCCATCAGCGGCGGCACCCAGACCCTGCACGCCGTGAACGACATCGTCTTCAGTCAGCTCACGACCACAGGCATCCCGGGCGATGCCGGCGACATCGACCTGCGCTCCACTACGGGTGCGATCCGCGGCGGATCGATCTCCGCCAACGGCGACACGCATTTCGTCTCGGCGGGCCCGGTCTCGCTCGACAGGATCAGGGGCAACACTATCAAGCTGACCTCGCCAGGTGACCTGACCATCGGCTGGGTCAGCGTCGTGAAGGAGCTCGACCTCGCGGCCGATACGATCAACGTCAAGGGCGAGCAGATTCGATCGACGCCGCAGATCCCGCTGATCATGAACATCACTGGTTATAATGGTGGCGTCGCGAAATCCGCCAACGTCTCGATCGACCCCGAGCACATCATCATCAACCAGTTCAGGGCCGTGGATGCGACCTTCTGGACCGATGCGCCCGCCGTCTCCATCATCAACGGCTACATTCCGGGCCAGCTGATGCTGACCACCGCGAACGCGCAGGTGCTGCTCAACAACCGCTCGCCGGCGCCGTCCAATTGGCCTGCGCTCCAGCTCTACCAGCCGGGCGGCGTGTTCACGATGAGCCAGACCGGCAATGCCAATGTCAGCAACGCCTATGTGGTGTTCTACACCGGCAACATCTCGGCGACCGTGACCAATTACGGTTCGACCCACACCTGCTGCTACGACTTCACCGGGGCCAGCATGGTGCGCAACATCTCGGTCGACGGCGAGGGCACCGAGAGCATCGAGACCTGGCTCGCGAAGAAGGACGGCGGAACGTTCTATCTGCTCGGCCTCTCCGGCCAGGCGCGGTTAGATGCGCTGCTGACGCCGCGTCCGGTCGAGACCGTCGGCGCCGGCCCCGCCGTCAACATCGAGGGGCTCAGCGACATGCGCAAGCTGCGCCAGAAGGGACAGCGTGCGGGACGTCCCGGCTGGAAGGATGCGGCGATCGAAACAGTGAAGCCGGCAATCGGTCGCCTGGCAGAGGCATGGTGACGGGCTTGGGCATGCGGATTCTGGGGGCAGCATTGGCGGTCGGGCTGGCAGCATCCTGCATCGCCTCCGCGCGCGCCCAGTCGATCAACCCCGGCGTGATCCAGAACGATATCGACCGGCAGCGGCGGCAGCTTGAGCAGCAGAGCGCGCCGCCCAAGCTCACCGGGCCGGCGGTGATCGGCGGCGAGCGGGAAAAGTCCCAGCTCCTGAAGCCTGGCGGGCCGAAATTCCGCCTGCGCAAGGTCACCTTCGACGAGTCCAAGTTCATCACGCCCGCGGAGCTGGACGAGATCGCGAGGAAATATGTCGGCAAGGATGTCGACATCGCCGCGCTGTTGCAGCTCGTCGCCGACATCAACGCCGTCTACGCCGCGCGCGGGATCGTCACGGGCATCGCGACGCTGCCGGATCAGGACGCCAAGGGCGGCGTCGTCCGCGTCAAGCTCACTGAAGGCCGACTCCAGAAGACGACCGTCGAGGGCAACAAGCAAACCCGCACCGACTACATCCTCGATCGCGTGAAGGAGCCCGAAGGCGAGGTCCTGGACGTTCCCAAGCTCAATCGAGACGTGATCTGGTTCAACCGCACCAATGACGTGCAGATCAAGGCGCTGCTCCAGCCCGGCACGAGCTTCGGCCTGACCGACCTGCAGTTCGCTGTGATCGAGCCGCCGGTCGACACCTGGCAGCTCTTCGTCGACAACCAGGGCGTGGAGAACACCGGCCGCTGGCAAGGCGGCACCTTCTACAAGCGTCACGGTCTGTTCGGCGTCGACGACCGCCTGACCTTCTACGGGGTCCGCTCCGACGGCAATCTCAACGGCAACGCAGCCTACAGTATTCCGGTCAATCCCTGGGGCGGGCGCGTCGGCGTCAGCTACACCGAAGGCAAGATCAAGATCATTCAGGGGCCGTTCGTCGCGCTCGACGTCACCGGACGCTCGAGCCAGGCCTCAGTCAATTTCAGTCAACCGGTCTGGGTGACGCAGGACTGGCTGGTGCTGGTCAACGCCGCCCTGACCGAAGGCAAGACGGTGAGCCGCTTCGCCACGGTCGCCGTCACCGACGATCACTATGACAGGTCCACCGCCGGCGTCTCCGTGACCAAGTCCGGCAACGCCTATTCGATCACCGTTTCGCCCGCCGTGAACTACATCGAATGGCAGGATCACGTGCTGGGCGGCAACCGCACGTTCAATACCTATACCGGCTCGTTGCTCGCAACCAGCGCCGCGGGCCCGGCGAATTTCAGCGCCAATGTGCTGGCAAGCTGGCAGTACACCCAGGAGAAGCTGCTGCCCGGCAGCCAGATATTCTCGATCGGCGGCCCTACCACCGTGCGCGGCTATCCCTCCAACTCGGCGTCCGGCGACAGCGGCTATTATTTCAACGCCGAGCTGCACTACAATTGGTCGCAATGGCTGAGGGGTTTCGACACCTACGTCTTCACGGATTGGGGCGCGGTGTACTCGACATTCCCCGGGGTCACCGAGCTCGCTTCGGTCGGCGTCGGCTTCTCCTGGACCTACATGCCGGGCATGACCTTCGAGGCGAATTACGCGACGCCGCTGAAGATGGCGGTCTCGACCCAGAACCATTACGAGGCCTATGGCCGCATCATCTTCCGGCCGTTGCTGATGTTCCAGAAGGAAATCCCCGCGCCCGTGGCGACGGTGGACGGCAGAAGCAAGTCGTAGCTGCGGGCCACGCCGCACACTCCGCGATCATTGCACGACAGTCTCGATCTCGTGCCCCGGACGCAGCGCAGCGCCTCTTCGGCGGTGCGCTGCAGAGCCGGGGCCCATGCAGCGGCAAGTGCCAGTCTCCTGGGTCCCGGCTCTGCGGAGCGTCACTGCGTGCCGCACCGCGTCCGGGACACGAACACCGTGGCTCGACGACGGATTGTGCGGAGCGCTACCGCCGCAGCGTGAACTCATCCGCGCTGCGCCGATGCTCCCATTTCGCCTGCTCCAGCTCGGGCCGGTCGCATTCCGCTTCCGGATAGCCGATGCAGAGATAGGCGATGAACTTCCAGGATGGCGGCACGTCGAGGATGGCGTGAATGCGGTCCGGATTGAGGATCGAGACCCAGCCGATGCCGATACCTTCCGCACGCGCGGCGAGCCACATCGCGGTGATCGCGGCGACCACCGAATATTCCGTCGTCTCCGGCATCGTGGCGCGGCCGAGGCCGTGGCCGATGTCGCTGGTCTTGTCCGCGAACACGGCGAGGTGGCCGGGGGCCTGCTCGAGGCCCGACAGCTTCAGCGTGGCATAGCGCGCCGCGCGTTCACCGGCATAGGCGCTCAACGCGTCGGCGTTGCACGTCTTGAAGTCCTCGATCACGGCGCCGCGGCGTGCCTCGTCCTCGACGACGACGAAGCGCCAGGGCTGGCTGAGGCCGACCGAGGGCGAGAGGCATGCGGTCTCGATCAGCCGATCGATGCTGCCGGCTGGCAACGAATCAGTTCGAAAGCGGCGCACGTCACGGCGCCACACGAACAGCTCGTGCAGATGCTGGCGGAAGATATCGTCAAACTCGACCATCATCGCCCCGACTGGAAGGAGGCGGCCACCAGCAGGATCAGGATCTCGCTGGTCTGCTCGAACGCACCGAGGATATCGCCGGTCTGTCCGCCGATCTGGCGGATGGCAAGCCGGGCCAGCAGAAGGCCGGCGAGCGATAGCACGATCAGGCCGGCCAGCGCCTTGCCCGGCCCGAGCGTGAGCGCGAGAACGAGCGTCCCGACGGCGAAGGCAATCGCGACGCTGCGGCCCGGCGGCGCTCCGGCGCTCGCCGATAATCCATCTGGTCGCGCCGGCGGCACCAGCGACATGAAGGCCGGCACGCCCGCACGTGCAGCGGTGTGCGCGGCGCACAGCGCCAGCATCACGGCCCAGGGATTGGCGATGGCCCCGAGCGCGCTCCAGCGCAGGCCGAACGACAGGATCAGCGCGCAGACGCCGTAGGTGCCGATCCGGCTGTCGCGCATGATCTCAAGCTTGCGCTCGCGCGTGCGCCCGCCACCGAGCCCGTCGGCGGTGTCGGCAAGCCCGTCCTCGTGCAATGCGCCGGTGATCAGGGCAGTGATCGCGAGAGCGAGCAGGGCGGCAAGGTTCGGTGTCAGCCCGATGCGGATAGCGACCATGTAGACGAAAGCGCCGGCGAGGCCGACCAGGAGTCCTGCAACCGGAAGCGCCCATGTCGCGCGCGCGATCGCGCCGTCGCCGGCGGGCTTCGACGATGCCACGGGAAGGATCGTGACGAACGATGCCGCCATCCTGAGATCGGCGACGATGTCCTTGAGCAGCTCGGCGCGCGGCATCATTTCAGTTTCATCGGAAGGCCCGCGACGACCAACTCGACCTCGTCGGCAGCGGCCGCGATGGTCTGGTTCATAATGCCGGCGGCGTCGCGAAAGCTGCGTGCCAGCGCGTTGTCAGGCACGATACCGAGGCCGACCTCGTTGGTGACGAGAACAACCGGGCTGTTGAGCTGGGGCAGGGCGTCCGCAAGCTGCTTGACGTCGCTCTCCCAGTCGCGCTCCGCATGCATGAGGTTGGAGAGCCATAGCGTCAGGCAATCCACCAGCCTTGCACCGCCGCCATCGGTTGCGACCAGCGCGGGCACGAGATCGAGCGGCACCTCGCGCTCGATCCAGTCGGTTCCACGACGCGCGCGATGCTTCGCGATGCGTTCATCCATCTCAGTATCGAGCGCCTCCGCCGTCGCGAGATAGACGGGCCGGCCGGGAAAGCCCTTCGCGCGCGCCTCCGCACGCGTGCTCTTGCCCGATCGCGCTCCACCGGTGATCAAGATGACGGCCATCAAAGTCTCCTGTCGGCCAGCACTAATCACCAATCGCGGGCAAAGACAAAGCCGAAATCAGGCGGCGAGGGGCTTGCGCTCAGCTCTTGCTTTGCGCAACAGGGGCGGGACAGGAGGCTGGTGTGGGCTTTGCGGGCGCGATGGTGGTGGCGATGGCGGTGGATGCTCTTCTGGGCTGGCCGGGCGCGCTGTTCGCGCGGATCGGCCATCCCGTGATCTGGCTGGGCCGGCTGATTGCGGCGATCGACACCGCGTGGAATCGGGCGTCCGATCCGCCATGGCTTCGCCGCGCCGCGGGTATTGCCGGAGCGCTCGTGGTGATCGCGGTTGCTGTGGCACTCGGCTGGGTCCTTCAAACGGTCCTGTTCTCAGGCTGGATCCAGCTCGCGCTGGTCGGCATCCTGGCCTGGCCACTGGTGGCGCAACGCTCGCTGCATGATCATGTCGCGGCCGTTGCGATGCCGTTGCAGGCCGGCGACATCGCCGCAGCACGCGAGGCGGTCTCGCGCATCGTCGGGCGCGATCCCGCAACGCTCGATGAAGCCGGCATCGCGCGTGCAACGATCGAGAGCCTCGCCGAGAACGCGTCCGACGGCATCGTCGCACCGGTGTTCTGGGGCGCGCTGTTCGGCCTGCCTGGTATTTTGGGCTACAAGGCGATCAACACGCTGGACTCCATGATCGGCCATCGCAGCGAGCGCCACGAGGCGTTCGGCTGGGCCGCGGCGCGCATCGACGATGTCGCCAATTTCATTCCGGCGCGCCTGACCGGATTCTTGTTCGTGCTGCTGGCGCCGCGGCGATCCGAGGCGCTGTCATGCATGACGCGCGATGCGCGACGTCATCGCTCGCCCAACGCCGGCTGGCCCGAAGCAGCCATGGCGGGCGCGCTTCGAGTGCGGCTCAGCGGCCCGCGCATCTATCACGGCAGCATCACCAACGAGCCCTGGCTCAACGAAGGCGCGCGCGATCCGCTTGCCGCCGACATCGGCGAGGGGCTGGCGGTGTATCGCCGCGCCATGCTGCTGCTCGCCGGCGTGCTTGCGATCCTGGCCTTCGCGTGAAAGAACCGGGCATGCGCGAGCACGGTGGAAATCTCGATCTGGCCCAGCAGCGTTTTGGCGGCCGCGCTGAGGACTGGATTGATCTCTCGACGGGGATCAACCGGGCGCCCTATCCCGTGGGCGAGGTCAGTTCGCGGGCGTGGACCGCGCTGCCGTCGCGCGCCGAGATCGAGGCCCTGCATCAGGCAGCGCGGCACGCCTATCGCACCAGCGCGCCCATCGTTGCGATGGGCGGTGCGCAGGGCGCCATTCAGTTGCTGCCGCAACTCGCATCGCCCGGCCGTGCGCGCATTCTGGCGCCGACCTACAATGAATATGCCGGAGTGCTGTCGGCTGCCGGTTGGGAGGTCGAGGAGGTTAGGGAGCCCGACGCACTGGCGGGCGCGGATCTTGCCATCATCGTCAATCCCAATAATCCCGATGGCCGGAGCTCTGCGCCACAAGATTTGCTCGCACT
Organism: Bradyrhizobium sp. CCGE-LA001; assembly: GCF_000296215.2. Taxonomy (NCBI): domain Bacteria; kingdom Pseudomonadati; phylum Pseudomonadota; class Alphaproteobacteria; order Hyphomicrobiales; family Nitrobacteraceae; genus Bradyrhizobium; species Bradyrhizobium sp. CCGE-LA001. Next base: position 3,185,592 of record NZ_CP013949.1, read on the forward strand.
TCTGCCGCGCGTCGGCCGTCTCGTCGTCGACGAGAGTTTTGCGGACGCGCTTCCACAGCTGTCGCTCGCGCCGCAGGCGGATCGGCCGGGATTGCTGATCTTGCGCTCGTTCGGAAAATTTTACGGACTTGCCGGCTTGCGGCTGGGTTTTGCAATCGGCAACGTGGCCGATATCGGCAAGCTCGCGGCGCTGTCGGGTCCTTGGCCGGTCTCGGGCGCGGCGATCGCAATCGGCAGCCGCGCCTTGCGTGACGATGCCTGGGCCGAGGCCACGTCAGCGCGACTTGTTCGCGATTGTGGACGTCTCGATGAGATGGCGCGCGGGAAGGGCTGGACGCTCGTTGGTGGTGCGCCGCTGTTTCGGCTGTACGAAACGCCCGACGCACTGGTCGCCCAGGAAAAGCTCGCGCGTGGCCAGATCTGGTCCCGCGTCTTCGCGCAGAACCCGACATGGCTACGCCTCGGGCTTCCCGGCAGCGAAGTTGAATGGACGCGCCTTGCCGAAGTTCTAGCGGGCTAGCGCGAGCAGATCGCCGACGTCGAGGTGTTTCTCGATGTGATCGGCGAGGGCATCGAGCGCGCTCTCGACTCTTGCATGATAAGGCTCGTCTCCTGCGGGAATGTCGAGCTTGGCGAGATACGCCTTGCGGAACTCGTCCGACGTGAACAGGCCGTGCAGATAGCTGCCCTGCACGCGCCCATCGGCGGAGATCGCCCCTTCCGGCTCACCATTCAGATTCGCAAATGGCCGTGCGCGATCGGGCCCGTCGGTGCGGCCGATGTGGATTTCATAGGCCTCGATCGGCTGTTCGGTTGCGGCATGCAAGGCGGCGACGCGCGTCAGCGTCTTCTGCGGGCTCATCACCGTCTCGACATCCAGCAGCCCGAGCCCCGGCGTATCGCCCGCGGGGCCTTCGATGCCCTCGGGGTCGGCAACGCTGCGCCCGAGCATCTGATAGCCGCCACAGAGGCCGAGCACGTGGCCACCCCTGCGGTGATGCGCGAGGAGATCGATGTCCCAGCCCTGCGCGCGCAGGAAGGCGAGATCTCCGCGTGTGGATTTGGAGCCGGGGATGATGACGAGGCGGACGTCGCCGGGAATGGCTTCGCCCGGACGCACCATCACGAGGTCGACACTGGGCTCGAGCTTGAGCGGATCGAGATCGTCGAAATTGGCGATACGCGACAGCGCGAGGCATGCGATCTTGCATTGGCCCGGCTTGCGCGCATCGCTCAGGCCCAGCGCGTCCTCGGCCGGCAGCTCGCCGGCGCGCGCGAACCATGGCAGCACGCCGAACCCGCGCCAGGCGGTCTTCGCTTCGATCAGTCTGTAGCCGTCGTCGAACAGCGTGGGATCGCCGCGGAACTTGTTGATGACGAAGCCCTGGATCATCGCGGCATCGTCGGGGTCGATCACGGTCTTGATGCCGACGAGCTGGGCGATGACGCCGCCGCGGTCGATGTCGCCGACCAGCACGACGGGTACGTCGGCCTTGCGCGCAAAGCCCATATTGGCGATGTCGGCCTTGCGCAAATTCACCTCGGCCGGACTGCCGGCACCTTCGACCAGCACGAGATCGGCCCGCGCTTTCAGGCGCTCGAAACTTTCCAGCACCGCGCCCATCAGCGATGGCTTCATCGCCGCATAGTCGCGCGCCCGCGCGGTGGCGATGCGTTTGCCGTGAACGATCACCTGCGCGCCTACATCCGTCTCGGGCTTCAGCAGCACCGGGTTCATGTCGGTGTGCGGCTCGACGCCGGCGGCGAGCGCCTGCAGCGCCTGGGCGCGGCCGATCTCGCCGCCATCGACGGTGACGGCCGCGTTGTTCGACATGTTCTGCGGCTTGAACGGGAGCGTGCGCAGGCCGCGTCGCGCGAAGGCGCGCGCAAGGCCGGCGACGATGAGCGACTTGCCCACGTCCGAGCCGGCCCCCTGGATCATCAATGCGCGCGCCATCGTAGCTTCAGAACTCGACGCCGGCCTGCGCCTTGATGCCGGAGCGGAAAGGATGCTTGACCAGTGTCATCTCGGTGACGAGATCGGCGATTTCGATCAGCTCGTCCTTGGCGTTGCGCCCGGTGAGGACGACATGCGTCATCTCAGGCTTCTGCGTCGTCAGGAATTCGACCACGTCGGCGATGTCGAGATAGTCGTAGCGCAGCGCGATGTTGATCTCGTCGAGCACGACCATGCGCAGGCTCGGATCGCGGATCAGTTCCTTGGCCTTCTCCCAGCCGGCGCGCGCTGCCGCGATGTCGCGCGCGCGGTCCTGCGTCTCCCAGGTGAAACCTTCGCCCATCGCGTGGAACTGGCACAGGTCGCCGAAATGGCCGGTGAGCAGGCGCCGCTCGCCGGTATCCCAGGCGCCCTTGATGAACTGCACGACCGCGCAGGGAAAGCCATGGGCGACACAGCGAACGATCATGCCGAAGGCCGAGGAGGACTTGCCCTTGCCGGCGCCGGTGTGGACGATGATGAGGCCTTTTTCGCCGCTCTTGGTCGCCATGATCTTGTCGCGGGCGGCCTTCTTCTTCGCCATTTTTTGGGCGTGGCGGGCGTCGGTTTCCTCGCCCGTTTGGGTCTCCGGTTCAGGCGTCATGGTCCCGGTCCTTCGGCTTGACAAGTGGCGGCCGGCGGCAAATGGTGGGCCGGCGTTGGTTCCTGTCCTATGACAGGCGAAGAGGGAATGCGATAGGGTCCGAATCGGCAAGATTTAGGTCCAAAATGCAGCCGCCCCCGCGACCGTGACCGGAGAGATGCCCGAAGCCACTGACTCCCGAAAGGGAATCGGGAAGGCGGGGATCGAAGGGCAAAACCCTGCTCCGCAAGCCGGGAGACCTGCCAGCGCGGACGATTTTGGACCGGCGGACGGGGTGTTCCGCGACGGGGAAACGGGCCTTTCGAAACCGGTCCGTGCGCCTCTTCGCTTCCCGCTGTTTATTCTGGAAGGGGCGATGACGGTCACACTTCACGTCTGTATTACCTGCCGCGCCGGCCAGACGCTTGGCGAGGGCGAGACGACGCCCGGCAAGCGGTTGCATGGTGCGATCCTCGACGCCGGCGTGCCCGACGGCGTCCAAGTGGTTCCCGTCGAATGCCTGTCGGCCTGCAGCCAGGGCTGTTCGGTCGCGCTCAGTGCGCCCGGCCGCTGGTCCTATGTCTATGGCCGCCTGTCGGATGCGAATGCGCACGACGTGGTCGCGGGCGCTGCAGCCTATGCGGCCGCGCCTGACGGGCTCGTGCCCTGGCGCAGCCGTCCGGAAATCTTCCGCAAGCAATCGCTTGCCCGCATTCCCCCCATTGCCGTCGTGCCGGAGGCCGCCGAATGAACTCGCTCGCAAAAGTCCCCGTCACGGTGGTCACCGGTTTCCTCGGCTCCGGCAAGACGACGCTGATCCAGCATCTGCTCGCCAATCCCGGCGGCAAGAAGCTTGCAGTGCTCGTCAACGAGTTCGGCAGCGAGGGCGTCGATGGCGAGATCCTGAAATCCTGCGCCGACGCCAATTGCCCGGAAGAGAACATCGTCGAGCTCGCCAATGGCTGCATCTGCTGCACCGTCGCCGACGATTTCATTCCGACCATGGAGCAGCTTTTGGCGCGGCCCGTGAAGCCCGATCACATCCTGATCGAGACGTCGGGCCTGGCACTGCCGAAGCCGCTTTTGAAGGCGTTCGACTGGCCGGAGATCCGTTCGCGCATCACGGTCGACGGCGTGATCGCGCTGGCCGATGCCGAAGCCGTCGCGGCCGGCCGTTTCGCGCCGGATCCGGCTGCGGTGGAAGCACAGCGCGCGGCGGACGAGAATCTCGATCACGAGACGCCGCTGTCGGAAGTGTTCGAGGACCAGATCGCCTGCGCCGACATCGTGCTGCTGACCAAGGCCGATCTTGCGGGCACGGCGGGAATCGAAGCGGCCAAGGCCGCGATCACCGCGGAGATGCCGCGCCCCGTGCCGATGCTGCCGGTCACAGACGGTGCAATCGACGCGCGCGTCATCCTCGGGCTCGGCGCTGCCGCGGAGAACGATCTCGCCGCGCGCCCCTCGCATCATGACGGCGAAGAGGAGCACGAGCATGACGACTTCGCGTCCGTTGTGATCGACCTTCCGGAGGTCTCGGACATCGACGCGCTCGTGGCATCCGTCCAGAAGCTGGCGCGCGAGCAGAACGTGTTGCGCACCAAGGGCTATATCGCCGTCGCGGGCAAGCCGATGCGCCTGTTGCTGCAGGCGGTCGGCGAGCGCGTGCGCCACCAGTTCGACAGGCCCTGGGGCGCGGGTGTCAGGCGGTCGAAACTCGTCGTGATCGGCGAGCACGGCGATATCGATGAAGCCGCGATCAAGGCGGGACTTGGTCTCTGATGCACGTCGTCTTCCGCGAGAGCCGCGGTCTCGAGGAGACTGCGACGCCAAGAGACATCGGCCAGGACCCGGCCGATCTCGTGGTGCTCTCGTATTCGGATTCCGACCTCGCGGCATTCGCGGCCGGCTGGCGGCGCGGCCGCAGCAGCCTGCCGTCGCTGCGGCTCGCCAACCTTGCGGAACTACGACATCCGTTGTCGGTCGACACCTATATCGAGCGCACGCTGTCGCAGGCGCGCGGCATCCTGGTGCGGCTGATCGGCGGTGAGTCCTACTGGCCGTATGGACTGGCGGCGCTCCAGCAACTGGCCAGGGATCGGGGCATCGTGCTCGCGGTGCTGCCGGCTGATGGTCGCGACGATATGCGGCTCGATGCGTACTCGACCTTGCCGGTCTCGACGCTGCGCCGGCTCAAGGTGCTCTGCGACACCGGCGGTCCGGTCGCCGCGCAAGCGGCGATCGCGCAGCTCGCGCTGGCCTCGGGCCTCTATGCGGGACCGGTTGTCGGCGAGATGACCGTGCCGGAGATGGGATTCTATGATCCCGCGCGCGGCGTCATTGCTGCGCCGGTGGGCGGCGAGGGGAGGCCGCGCGCGCTGGTGACCTTCTATCGCTCCTATCTCACCGCTGCCGACACCGGCCCGGTCGACGCCTTGATCGCCGCGCTGCGCGCGAAGGGGTTTGAGGCCTATGGTGCGTTCGTCACCTCGCTGAAGGCGGCGGGCGTTGCCGATTGGCTGCGCGCGCATCTGGCGCAAAATCCTGCGGCGGCGATCGTCAACGCGACGGCGTTCTCGGCCCTCGGCGACGATGGCGCGACGCCGTTCGATGCCGCATCGTGCCCGGTCTTCCAAGTCGCGCTCTCCACCGCGCGGCGGGAGGACTGGGCGGACTCGCTGCGTGGCTTGTCGCCGGGCGATCTCGCGATGCATGTCGTGCTGCCTGAAGTCGACGGCCGTCTGTTCGCGGGCGTGGTGAGCTTCAAATCCGCTGCGGAGCGCGATCCCGATCTGCAGTTCTCGCATCTGGCGCATCGGCCCGACGAGGAGCGTGTGAGCGCTGTTGCCGCGCGCGTTGCCGCCTGGCGCCGTCTTGCGGAGAAGCCGGCGGGCAAAAAGCGGCTGGCGATCGTGCTGTCGAACTATCCGGGTCGCCCGCACCAGATCGCACATGCCGTTGGGCTCGACGCGCTCGCGTCCGTCGAGGCCTTGATCTCCGATCTTTCGGAGGCCGGTTTCGATGTTGCGCCGGTCGAAGCGCTCGGCGAGACGCTGCTGAAGCAGAGTTTGTCCTGGAGCCTCGCCGATTATCGCACGGCGCTGCCGCGTTTGCCGCAATCCTTGCAGGATGATGTTGCGCAGGCCTGGGGCGTGCCGGAGCATGATCCGAGCTGCCGTGACGGCGCATTCCACTTCGCTGCGATCGCGTGCGGCAGGTCGATCATCGCGGTCCAGCCGGAGCGTGGCGATGCAGCCACGCGCGATGCCGAATATCACGATCTCGCCCGCACGCCGCGCCACGCCTATGTCGCGTTTTATCTCTGGCTCCGCGAGCAGGGCACCGATGCCGTCGTGCACATGGGAGCGCATGGCACGCTGGAATGGTTGCCCGGCAAATCCGTGGCCCTGTCGCAGGCGTGCTGGCCGGAAGCACTGATCGGCGATCGCCCCGTCATCTATCCCTTCATCGTCAACGATCCCGGCGAAGCCGCGCAGGCCAAGCGCCGCATCGGCGCCGTCAGCATCGGCCACCTTCCGCCGCCGCTTGAACAATCGGCAGTGCCGGAAGGCCTGCGCCGGCTCGAGCGCCTGCTCGACGAATATTCGACGGCCGATGGTCTCGATCCCGCCCGTCGTCAGCGCCTGATCGCGGCGATCCGTGACGAGGCGCGTGCTGCAGGCCTGGAAGATGATCTCGGCCTCGATGCATCGGCAGCGCCAGCCGAAGCGATCCCAAGGATCGACCGCTTCGTCTGCGATCTCAAGGAAAGCCAGTTCGGCGACGGCTTGCACGTGTTCGGCCGCGGCGCCTGCGGCGAGGCCGAGCGCGATGCGCTACGTGCCGCGCTCGCAGGCCAGCGCGTTGCGCCGGGGCCGTCGGGCTCGCCCTATCGCGGCCGCCAGGACGTGCTGCCGACGGGGCGCAATCTCTTCGCCGTCGATCCGCGCGCGGTGCCGACGCCCTCGGCGCATGCGCAGGGCATCAGGCTCGCCGAAGAGCTGCTCCGCCGGCACTTGCAGGATCATGGCGATTGGCCGAAGGGCCTCGTCGTCGACCTCTGGGGCTCGGCGACGATGCGCACCGCGGGCGAGGAGTTCGCGATGGCGCTGCATTTGGCCGGTCTTGCGCCGCGCTGGGATCATGCTTCCGGCCGCGTCACCGGCTACGACATCATCGCGCCGGCCGAGCTCGGCCGTCCCCGCATCGACGTCACGCTGCGGGTATCAGGCCTGTTCCGCGACGTCTTTTCCGGCCTGGCACAATTGTTCGAGGCCGGCGCCGAGGCGCTCGCGAGCCGCGAGGACGAGGGCGACGAGAATCCCTATCGTCACCGCGCCTCGCGCGTGTTCGCGCCGCGTCCCGGACAATATGGCGTTGGCCTGTCGGCAATTCCCGATGCCTTCACACCCGAGACGCGGGATGCCGCCGGCGAAGCTTGGCTGTCGGCATCATCCTGGGCATTCCAGGCGGATGGCGCGATGCAGCCGGATCGTGCCGGCATCGAGCAGCGGCTCGCCTCCGCCGATGCGTTCGTCCATGTGCAGGATCTGCCCGAAACGGATCTGTTGCTCGCCGCCGACTATGCCGCGCATGAAGCCGGCATCGCCGCCGCGGCTGCGCATCTCGGTGCGGCAGAACCATCGCTCTATCACCTCGACACGACGCGACCCGACCAGCCTCATGCGCGAACGCTGACCGAGGAGATCTCGCGCGTCGTCCGCGCCCGCGCCGCCAATCCGGCCTGGATCGCCGGCATGATGCGCCACGGTTTTCGCGGGGCCGCCGAGATCGTCGCGACGTTGGAGCACATGGCCGCTTTCGCGCATCTCGCCGACGCCGTGCCGCCGCATCTGTTCGACCTGTACTATGATGCGACGCTCGGCAATGATGACGTCCGCGGCTTCATGGCGCGCGAAAATCCGGCGGCGCTCGCCGCGATGGAGACGTGCTTCACCCGCCTGCATGAGGCCTCGCTCTGGCGAACGCGCCGCAATTCGATCGCGGCTGCGCTGCGGGAGGCCTCATGAACGCGTCTGCGGTCAAGGGCTGGTGTCCCGGCGCGCTGCGGCCGATGCAGTCGGGCGACGGGCTCGTGGTCCGCGTGCGTCCGTTCGGCGGATGGCTGGAGGCAGCGCAGATCGCCGGCCTTGCGGAGCTTGCCGAACGGCACGGCAACGGCCTGATCGACGTGACGAGCCGCGCCAATCTGCAGATCAGGGGCGTTAGCGATCAGAGCCATCAACCGCTGCTCGAGGGTCTCGCGCAGTTAGGATTGCTTGATCCCGATCAGGCGACCGAAGCCCGCCGCAACATCCTGGTGACGCCGTTCTGGAGCACCGGTGACGAGACGCAGGCGCTCGCAGCCGAGCTCGAAGAGGCGCTTGCCGACAGCAAGCTCACACTTCCTACGAAGTTCGGCTTCGCGATCGACGACGGCAGGTCGCGCGTGCTGGCGGGCGATTCCGCCGACGTGCGCATCGAGCGCGATCGTAGCGGCCGGCTCTTGGTGCGCGCCGATGGTGCGAGGCTCGGCCGCTCCGTCGGCCGTGGCGGCGCGGTGACGACGGCGCTCGCTCTCGCAAGCTGGTTCGTCACGTCAGGCGGCATCACGGGCGGGCGAGGGCGCATGGCGGCCCACATCGCCTCCGGTGCGGCATTGCCCGGGACCTTGCGCGGCGAAACCGAGCCGGCGCCCGTGATGGCCGCGCTACGGCCCGGACATTATCCGCAGGGCGCGCTGGTCGGGATTGCATTCGGACAGATGCTGCATTCGACGCTGCATCAGTTTTCGAGTTGCGGCCATGCCCTGCGCATGACGCCATGGCGGATGGTCCTCAGCGAAGGTAAGCGCGAGATGCCGAGCGGGGCCGGTCTCATCACGGAGCCGCACGATCCGGCGCTGCGCGTCATCGCCTGTAGCGGCGCTCCGCGCTGCCGCGAGGCTCACGCCGACACGCGTGCGCTTGCCGCCGCGCTCGCGCCGCGCATCACGCCGGACACGCGGCTTCACGTCTCCGGCTGCGCAAAGGGCTGCGCCCATTCCGGCGCGGCCGCAGTGACGCTGATTGCGACCGGCACCGGCTTCGATCTCGTCCGCGGCGGGTCGACGCGCGACGAGCCTGCCCTGCGCGGTCTGAACGGCGCCGATATCGTCAGCGATCCCTCTATCCTGGTGGGAGGGCATTGATGCCGCACAGTTACGAGACCGACGGCGCGGCGATCTACCGGCAATCCTTCGCGACCATCCGCGCCGAGGCGGATCTTGCCCGCTTCACGCCGGATGAAGAGCAGGTGGTGGTGCGGATGATCCATGCCGCCGGCATGGTCGGCCTCGAAGCGCATATCCGCTTCACACCGGGCATGGCGACAGCGGCGCGCGCGGCGTTGCAGAAGGGGGCGCCGATCCTGTGCGATGCGCGCATGGTCTCGGAAGGGATTACGCGCGCGAGATTGCCTGCGGCCAATGCCGTGATATGCACGCTCAGTGATGCGACCATTCCCGCACTCGCGCAGTCCATGCGCAACACGCGCTCGGCCGCCGCGCTTGAGCTGTGGAGGCCGCATCTCGATGGCGCCATCGTCGCGATCGGCAACGCGCCGACTGCGCTGTTTCACCTGCTCAACATGTTGGAGGACCGCGACTGTCCGCGGCCGGCCGCGATCATCGGCTGTCCCGTCGGCTTCGTCGGCGCCGCCGAATCCAAGGCCGCGCTGATGGCCGAACCGCCCGTGCCGGCGCTGACGGTCGAAGGCCGGCTCGGCGGTTCCGCGATCACGGTTGCTGCCGTCAACGCACTCGCGAGCCGGAGCGAATAGAAGATGGGACGCATCATCTGCTGCGGTCTCGGCCCCGGCGATCCAGACTTGATGAGCGTGCGCGCCGACCGCACGGTTCGTGAGGCTGCCCACATCGCATATTTCCGCAAGAAGGGTCGGCCAGGCCAGGCGCGCCGCATCGTCGAGGGTATGATGGCGCCTGATGTCGCCGAATATCCCATGGAATATCCGGTTACAACGGAGATCGCTTTCGACAGCCCGGAATACGTCGAGCTGCTCGCCGGTTTCTATGACGAATGGGCCGAGCGCCTGGCGCGGCTTTCGCGCGCGGTCGACGTCGTCGTGCTCTGCGAGGGCGATCCCTATTTCTACGGCTCCTTCATGCATCTGCACACGCGCCTGCAAGGCCGCGTCGAGATCGAGGTAATCGCGGGCATTCCCGGCATGGTCGGGTGCTGGAACGGCGTCGGCCGGCCGATCGCGCTCGGCGACGACGTCACGACGGTGCTGATGGGAACGCTGGCCGAAGACGAGCTCGAACGGCGCATGCGCGATTCCGATGCGGTCGTCGTCATGAAGACCGGCCGCAATCTCGCAAAGGTGCGCCGCGCGCTCGCAGCCGCCGGACGGCTGGACGATGCCTGGCTGATCGAGCGCGGCACCATGCCGGGCGAGCGTGTCGCGCGACTCTCCGAGATCGATGCCGACGATTGTCCTTACTTTGCGATCGTGCTCGTGCACGGCAAGGGCCGGCATCCGGGCGCCGCCGAATGACGGGCACCCTGACCATCGCGGGCCTCGGGCCCGGCAGTGACGCGCTGGTGACGCCGGAAGTCTCCGCCGCGCTCGCAGCCGCCACCGACATTCTGGGCTATGCGCCCTATGTCGCGCGTGTGCCGCCGCGCGCCGGGCTCACCCTGCACCCGTCGGACAACCGCGAAGAGCTGCAGCGCGCGGGCGAAGCCTTGCGGCTCGCCGCCGAAGGCGGGCAGGTCGTAGTCGTCTCCTCCGGCGATCCCGGCGTGTTCGCGATGGCGTCCGCCGTGTTCGAGGCGCTCGAACTGGCGCCGCAATGGCAGGCGCTGCCGATCCGCGTGCTGCCCGGGGTCACCGCGATGCTTGCAGCGGCCGCCCGCGCCGGCGCGCCGCTCGGCCATGATTTCTGCGCGATCAATCTCTCCGACAATCTCAAGCCGTGGGCGATGATCGAGAAGCGCTTGCGGCTTGCCGCGGAGGCCGACTTCGCCATCGCGATGTACAATCCGCGCTCGGCGAGCCGGCCGGAGGGATTTGGCCGCACGCTGGCGGTTTTGAAAGAGGCCGGATGCGGCGAGCGGCTCGTGATCTTCGCGCGGGCGATCAGTGCTGCCGACGAGAAGATCGAGACCGTCACGCTGAACGAAGCGACACCCGAAATGGCCGACATGCGCACGCTGGTGATCGTCGGCAATTCGCAGACGCGCCGCGTCGGCCGCTGGGTCTATGCGCCGAGGCGGGCAGAATGACCGAGCCATTGCATGATCTCGGCCACGCTCTCGACCCGCAGCCGCTCGGGCAGCTGCGGTCGCGAGATCATGATCACGGGGAGGCCGAGCATGCGAGCCGCATCGATCTTGGCGCGCGCGCCGTCGCCGCCGGAATTGCGGGCGACGATCAAGGCGATGCCGCGCGTGCGCATCATCTGAAGCTCGCCGTCGAGAGTGAAGGGGCCGCGCGACACGATCACGTCCGCGGCGAACGGCAGGAGCGCTTCGGGCGGGTCGACGAAGCGCAGGGTGTAGGTGTGCTGTGGCTTGCTCGCGAACGGCGCGATGTGTTGGCGGCCGATGGCGAGGAATACGTTTGCCGACGTCTCGGGCAGTGCGGCGACGGCGGCCTTGACGTCGGCGACCTCGATCCACGTATCTTGGGACGTCTTAGTCCACGGCGCGCGCTCCAGCGCCATCAACGGCGTGCCAGTTTGTGCGCATGCCGCAACAGCATTGCGGCTCATCTCGGCTGCGAAGGGATGCGTCGCATCGATCACATGCGTGATGGCTTCGCGGCGGATGTAATCGGCAAGCCCGTTCGCGCCGCCGAAGCCGCCGATGCGGGTCGGCAGCGGCTGATCAGCCGGCGCGCGGGTGCGTCCGCCATAGGAATAGATGGCCTCGATGCCGGCGCGCGTGATCTCCGCGGCGAGCAGGCTCGCATCGGCAGTTCCGCCCAGAACGAGGGCGCGAATCATGGTTGATCCCTGGCTGACCATCATCGGCATCGGCGAAGATGGCCTTGCCGGCCTGTCGGAGGCAAGTCGAAAGGCGCTTGCCAGGGCGGAAACCGTGTTCGGCGGCGAGCGTCATCTTGCGCTCGCGGATGTCGGCAGCCGCGGCCGTCCATGGCCGGTACCGTTCGATGCCGATGTCGTGCTGAGCTGCCGCGGCCGGCCTACGGCCGTGCTCGCCTCCGGCGATCCGTTCTGGCATGGCGCCGGCGCAAGTCTCGCCGAAAAGCTGCAGGCGAACGAATGGGTCGCGCATTCGGCGCCGTCGACATTCTCGCTCGCCGCTGCGCGGCTGGGATGGCGCCTGGAGTCCGTCATTTGTCTCGGCCTGCACGCCGCACCATTCGAACGTCTCGTTCCGCATCTCGCGCGCGGTGGGCGCATCCTTTGCCTTTTGCGCGATGGCAAGGCCGCAGGCGATCTTGCGAAATGGCTGACGGAGCGCGGCTGGGGCGCGTCTGCGTTCTGGACTCTTGCCGCGCTCGGTGGACCGCGCGAAAATGTCCGGGAGTATCGGGCCAAGGACTTTGCTGGTGATATCGCCGGAGACCTGGTCGCAGTCGCGGTGGAGGCGAGGGGCACACAGGGCATCCCCCGCAGCTCGGGTCTTTCCGACGAACTCTTCGTCCATGACGGCCAGATCACCAAGCGTCCGGTGCGCGCACTCGCACTTTCGGCGCTGGCTCCGCGTGTCGGCGAGCGGCTGTGGGATATCGGCGCGGGCTCAGGCTCGGTCTCCGTGGAGTGGGCGCTGTGCGGCGGGACGGCGACCGCGATCGAGGTGCGCGAGGATCGCGCCGCGAACATTCGCAGCAATGCAGCTGCGTTCGGATTCACGCATCGGATCACCATCATCACGGGAAGGGCGCCGGAAGCTATTGCCGGTCTGGACGCACCAGATGCCGTCTTCATCGGTGGCGGTCTCGATCGCGCGATGTTCGATACAGTCTGGTCGCAACTCGCGCCGGGTGCGCGGCTGGTTGCACATTCAGTCACGTTGGAGACGGAAGCGCTGCTCGGCGAGCTGCACCAGCGTCACGGCGGTGAGCTGATGCGGGTCGAGATTGCGCATGCAGCCCCACTCGGTCGCTACCGCTCCTGGGAGGCGGTGCGGCCGCTCGTGCAGTGGAGTGCGGTCCGATGAAGGTCGCCGGATTCGGATTCAGGCAGGATGTGACGCTGGCCGCGCTGCGCGACGCGTTGCTGGCGGCCGGCGGTCCCGACGGCCTCGCTGCAGTGGCCACCATCAGCGACAAGGCCGACGCGCAGGCGTTGAAGCAGCTCGCGCATGAATGCGGCGTTCCGATCAAGGCCATTCCCGCAGAAGCACTGGCCGGCACAAACACGCCGACGCAGTCAATACGCATCGCGGAAAAGTTCGGCACCGGATCGGTGGCCGAAGCCGTAGCGCTGGCAGCTGCCGGCCCTCGCGCACGCCTGATTGCGACGCGAGTGGTCTCGCAGGATCGCACCGCGACCGCGGCGATCGCCGAAGGAGACGGCGCATGACCGTGCATTTCATCGGCGCCGGACCGGGCGCCGCCGATCTCCTGACCTTGCGCGGCCGCGATCTCATCGCGGCTTGTCCCGTCTGCCTTTATGCTGGCTCGCTGGTGCCGGAGGGCGTGCTGGCGCATTGCCCGCAAGGTGCGCGCATCGTCAACACCGCGCCGCTGTCGCTCGACGAGATCATCGCGGAGATCGCCGCGGCGCATGCGGAGGGCAAGGATGTGGCTCGCCTGCATTCCGGTGATCTCTCGATCTGGTCGGCGATGGGCGAACAGCTCCGTCGCCTGCGCGCGCTCGGCATTCCCTATACGGTCACGCCGGGCGTTCCGTCCTTCTCCGCCGCTGCCGCGGCACTGGAGACCGAGCTGACGCTGCCTGGCCTTGCCCAGAGCGTGGTGCTGACGCGCACGCCGGGCCGCGCCAGCGCAATGCCTGAGGGCGAGAAGCTCGCGGCCTTTGCCGCCACCGGCGCCGTGCTCGCGATCCATCTCTCCATCCATCTGCTCGACAAGGTCGTCGCCGAACTGACGCCGCATTACGGCGCGGACTGCCCGGTTGCGATCGTCTGGCGCGCCAGCTGGCCGGATCAGCGCATCGTCCGCGCGATGCTCGGCACGCTCGATGCGGCGGTGGGCGGCGAGATGGAGCGCACCGCTCTGATCCTGGTCGGCAAGACGCTGGGCGCGGCGGATTTCGACGAGAGCCGCCTCTATGCCGCCGACTACGATCGCCGCTATCGGCCGGTCGGCGCCGAGCCACGCTTTCCGGAGGCGACGTGATGGCGGCCGGCCTCGTCATCTCCGCACCGGCGTCAGGCGTCGGCAAGACCACGCTGACGCTGGCGCTCGCGCGCGCCTGGCGCAATCGCGGCCTCAACGTGCAGTGCTTCAAGAGCGGCCCCGACTATATCGATCCCGCCTTTCATGCCGCCGCCACGGGACGCGCCTCCGTCAATGTCGACAGCTGGGCGATGGACCGGGGCACTATCGCGCATCTCGTCAGCCGCGGTGTGGACGCCGATATCGTGCTCGCCGAGGGCTCGATGGGCCTGTTCGACGGTGTCGCTGCGCGCGGTGTCTCCGGCACCGGCGCCACCGCTGACATTGCGGAGATGCTGGGCTGGCCGGTGGTGCTGGTGATCGACCCCTCAGGACAAGCGCAAACCGCGGCGGCGATCGCCGCAGGCCTTCGCGACTACCGCAAGGGCGTGCGCCTCGCCGGCGTCGTGCTCAACCGCGTCGCCAGTCCGCGTCACGAGGATCTCGTGCGGCGGGCGCTGAACGACTCCGGCATCGCGGTGTTCGGCGCGCTGCCGCGCCATGCCGAGATCAGCCTGCCGAAGCGGCATCTCGGCCTGGTGCAGGCCGAGGAGCAGGCCGAGATCGGCAAGCTGATCGACGAGGCCGCACGCTTCGTCGCCGAGCATGTCGATCTCGACGCGGTGCTGCGCGCGGCTGCGGGTTGGTCACCGCAGCCGGCCGCGAATGGACTGAACGTCACGCCGCCGGGGCAGCGCATTGCGCTCGCCCGCGATGCGGCATTCTCCTTCGTCTATCCGCACATGCTGGAAGCCTGGCGCGCGGCCGGCGCCGAGATCGTGCCGTTCTCGCCGCTGGCCGATGAAGCGCCCGATGCGGACGCCGACGTCTGCTGGCTGCCCGGCGGCTATCCCGAACTTCATGCCTGCAGGATCGCCGCCAATGCACGATTTCGCACCAGCCTGCGATCCTTTGCAGAGACGCGGCCGGTGCATGGCGAATGCGGGGGCTATATGGTGCTGGGCGCCGCTTTGACCGACGCGGACGGTGTCCGCCACGAGATGGCGGGGCTGCTCGGTCTGGAGACCAGCTTTGCCAAGCGCCGCATGCATCTGGGCTATCGTCTTGCCGAACTGGCTGCGCCAATGCCGGGGCATCAGATCGGCGCACGCCTGCGCGGACATGAGTTTCACTACTCGACCATCCTCGCGCAGCCCGACACACCATTGGCGGTCGTGCACGACGCGACCGGCGCTGTCATCGCCGAGACCGGCTCGCGGCGAGGCCACGCCACCGGCACGTTCTTCCATCTGATCGCGGAGGACCGGTGAGCGGTTTTGTCTCTTTCGTCTCCGCCGGCCCCGGCGATCCCGAGCTCCTCACGATGAAGGGCGCCGCGCGGCTGCGCGAGGCCGACGTCGTGCTCTACGACGATCTTGCCTCCGGCGCGATCCTCGATCTCGCCCGGCCCGGCGCCAATCTCGTCGCGGTGGGGAAGCGGGCAGGGCGGCCCTCGACCAAGCAGCACCACGTCAACCGCCTTTTGGTCGACTATGCCGCAACGGGTGCGCGCGTGGTGCGCCTCAAGTCCGGCGATGCCGGCATTTTCGGCCGGCTCGAGGAGGAGCTGGAGACGCTGCGCGAGGCCGGCATCGGCTACGAGATCATTCCCGGCGTCACATCCGCTTGCGTCGCTGCCGCGCAAGCCGGCATTCCCCTGACCCGGCGCCACACCTCGCGTCGGTTCCAGTTCTTGACTGGAGCCGACGTCACCGGCGAGCTGCCGCCGAACCTGAATTGGGCGGCGCTGGCCGATCCGGAGGCGACCACCGTGGTCTATATGGGCCGGCGCACCTTTCCGGCGCTTGCCGCAAGATTGATCGAACACGGCCTCGCCGCGAATACGCCGGCGCTGTTCGCGGAATCCCTCGGCCGTTCCGACGAGCGGCTGGTGCGCACCACCATTGCCGAGCTGGCCGAGCAGCTTGCGCGCGGCGGCGCCGCTTCCACGGCTGCCGTCATCCTGTTCGGGGCGCTAGCGGGGGATGATCGGTCATGATGGCAACCCTTCAGGCCTTGACGCAGGCTCTGCGAAAGGGGCACAGAGGAGAGGCATGGTGCTCGACGCGGCGCAAAGCGCCGGAGCATAATCGGGAATGGGGATGGGCGGACCCAGTTGCGGCGCCCAAAACCCCAGCCGCCCCCGCGACTGTAAGCGGTGAGGGGCTCCGATCAGCCACTGGGCCGCGAGGCACGGGAAGGCCGGAGAACCCCAGTGAACCGCGAGCCAGGAGACCGGCCGTGCATGTTTTGAGGCCAAGGCCGTCGGGTGTGACGGCAGGAAGGATCTGAGCCATGCATATCGAACCAGGATTGGTGACGGGCGCCAAGCTCGCATTGAGTTACGCAACCGGCATCGCCGCAGGCGGCGTTGCCTTGAAGCTCGCAGTCGAAACCGTGCGCGAGCAGGGCATCGGCTCGTTCGCCGCGCGGACACTGGCCACGACGGCCCTCGTGTTCGTCTTCTTCGAGATCCTGCCGCACTTCCCGGTCGGGGTGTCAGAGGTGCACTTCATCCTGGGCTCGACCTTGTTCCTGCTGTTCGGCGCTGCGCCCGCCGCCTTCGGTCTCGCCTTTGGCTTGCTGCTTCAGGGCATGCTGTTCGAGCCGGTGGACCTGCCGCAATACGGCATGAACGTCACCACGCTGCTGGTGCCGCTGTTCGCGATCCAGGCGATTGCCACGCGCATCATTCCGCGCAACACCGCCTATGTCGATTTGAAGTACGGTCAGGCACTGGCGCTGTCGACCACCTATCAAGCGGGTGTTGTCGCCTGGGTGGCGTTCTGGGCGCTCTATGGCTCAGGCTTCGCGATGAGCAACCTCGCCGACATCGCGACCTTCGCGGCCTCCTATGCGCTGGTCATCGTGATCGAGCCGCTGGCTGATCTTGCCGTGCTAGCATTGGCGAAGTCCGTGCGCGGCGTCACCGCGCCCGGCTTGGTCACCCCGCGCCTGCACAACGCGGCGTAAGAGATCCAGCGAGGGGCGGCCGGTGCGGCCGCCCTTTGCGCTCGTCATGCTCACGCTCTCCTTGATAGGCATCGGTTGCGGCGATCCCGGGCAGCTCACGCGCGCCGCAATCGCCGCCATCAACGCGGCCGATCTTGTCCTGATCCCGCGCAAGGGGACGGCGAAATCCGACCTTGCGGATTTGCGGCGGACGATCTGCGCGGACGTGCTCACCAGCGACAAGACGCGCATCGCCGAGTTCGATCTTCCGGTGCGGGACGCGGGCGAGGCGGATTATCGCAAAGGCGTGGATGATTGGCACGATGCGGTCGCCGCGACCTGGTCGCAGACGATTGCAGATCATCTCGAAGGCGATGGCAAGGTCGCGTTGCTGATCTGGGGCGATCCTTCGCTCTATGATTCCTCGCTGCGCATCGCACGGCGGCTCCATCCGTTGCCTGATATCGAGGTCGTGCCCGGGATCACCTCGATTCAGGCGCTGTGCGCGGCGCATGCGCTGCCGCTCAACGACATCGGCGAGCCGTTCCTGGTCACGACGGGCCGCCGCCTGCGCGAAGGCGGCTGGCCGCAGGGCGTCGACACCGTCGTGGTGATGCTCGATGGCGGCACGGCCTTTCAGTCGCTCGATCCGGCCGGTCTTCACATCTGGTGGGGCGCCTATCTCGGCATGCAGGATCAGATCATCTTGTCCGGCGCGCTGGCCGAGGCCGGTCCGCGCATCGTCGCGCTGCGGCAGGCAGCGCGCGAGCGACACGGCTGGATCATGGACAGCTACATTCTCAAGCGCCTGACGTAAGCGAGGCAGCATGCTCCCCGAATGGGTCTTTCGACAGTGCCCCGAAATCTCCGCGGCTCATCGCGAGGCGGCAGTGGCGCGGCAGGCGCAACTGACGAAGCCGACCGGCGCGCTCGGGCGGCTGGAGCAGCTCGCCATCGAGCTTGCGGGCCTGCAAGCAACGGAGCAACCGCGCGCCGCGCGCGTGCCGATCATCGTCTTCGCCGGCGATCACGGTATCGTCGCGCAGGGCGTCTCGGCCTATCCGCAGGAAGTGACCATCGCCATGATGGCGAATTTTGCCTCCGGCGGCGCCGCGATCTCGGTACTGGCGCGCGAGCTCGGCTCCAGCCTGGAGGTGGTCGACGCCGGCACGCTGGCGTCAGAGGAGATGACGGGCGTCGTCACGGACAAGCCGCGCTCCGGCACGCGTGATTTCAGTGTCGAAGCTGCGCTCACGCCTGTCGAGCTGGCATTCGCAGTCGACGCGGGTCAACGCGTCGTCGCGCGCGCAGCCGCCAATCAGCCTGATCTGCTGATCTTCGGCGAAATGGGCATCGGCAACACCACGGCGTCGGCCGCGATTGCGGCAAGCCTGCTCGGCATCAGTGCCGAGGAAATCGCCGGCAGCGGCACCGGCATCGATGCCGCCGGCCGCGCTCACAAGGCGCGCGTGATCGACGCCGCGATCGCGCGCCATGGCATTGCGGGGGCGTCGCCCGAAAAAATCTTGCGCGCGGTCGGCGGTCTCGAGATCGCGGCGATCTCAGGCGCGATCATCGCAGCCGCGCAAGCCCGCATTCCCGTTTTGATCGACGGCTTCATTGTCTCGGTCGCAGCGCTGGCAGCGGTGCGGCTCAACCCGTCGTGCCGGCCGTTCCTGCTGCCGTCGCACCAATCGGCGGAGCAGGGGCATCGGCTGGTGCTGCGCGCGCTCAACGTTCAGCCGCTGATCAGCCTCGATCTCAGGCTCGGCGAAGGCTCCGGCGCTGCCATCGCATTGCCGCTGGTGCGCCTCGCCTGCAGCCTCCACAACGGCATGGCGACATTCGCGCAGGCCAACGTGCCGGATAGGCCTAGCTGACACGCTGATTGACGGAAACGACGCGCCAGCCGCTCGCGAGCCGATCGATCCGGCTGAGCGACAGCGGATCGATCACGAAGCGGAGCGCTGCCGCGGGCGTGAGATCGAGCGCGATGCACAGCGCCGCGCGGATCGTGCCGGAATGCACGACGAGCGTCGCCGAGCCCGGGCCGATCCGCGAGAGTCCAAGCCGGACACGCGCGACCTGATCCTCAAAACTCTCGCCGCCCGGCGGCCGCCCGCGCGCCGGATCGCGCCAGAACCGCGCATAGGCCTCCTCGCCCTCTGCGCTGATGTCGTCATGCCGACGGCCGGTCCATTCGCCAAAATCCTGCTCGCTGAATTCAGTCATCAACTCGGGCACGAGCCCCAGCGCCTGCGCGGTCTCGACCGTGCGCCGCGACGGGCTGGCATAGCTCGCGGCGTCTTTCGGCAGGCGCTGCCGTAGGGCCTGCAACTGCGCGAGATCGCCGAGATCAGCCGGCGCGTCGGCCGCATGGATCGTCCCCTTGATGCCGTCGACCGGCGCATGCCGTATCAGCCAGAGGAAGGTCTCACCTTCCATGTGCTCGTCTCCAAGGAAGTTGGTCAGTGTGGCCACAGCGCCTCAACTCGCACATTGACTCTGTCTCCACGGCAATCCTAGATGCTCGCGACGGTTTTCCCGAGAGGGAATGAAAAGGGAATGCGGTGCGGGGCAGATTGTCCCCAATGCCGCGGCTGCCCCCGCAACTGTAAGCGGTGAATCCTTCGTCGGAAAGCCACTGGGTCCTCGGTCCCGGGAAGGCGACGAAGCGGTCACGACCCGCGAGCCAGGAGACCTGCCGTCAGCCGTGGTCACACGCGAAGATGTCGGTCGGGGAGTACAGACATTCGGCTTCATCGGACGGCTGACAAGCCCAGGATGAGACCTCGTTCGCGGTGACGTGCCACTGACGTCATACCGAGGCCCAACGTGTCTTCCATCCCTAGTGCACGACTCCGCAAGTTCCTGTTCGCCTCTGCATCCCTTACGTGGCTCGCCCTTGTCGATATGCCGACCGCCCTGGCGCAACAGGCGCGCGAGCTGCTGCCGCCGGTCGAAGTGTCGCCCGCTCAATCCCGCAAACAGGCAAGGCCAGTCGGTCGGGAGGCGCAGAGCGCAAGCCGTGCGCCTGCGCGCCGGCCGGCAACCGCAGCACCAAAGCCCGTCGTCCCGACTGCCGCGGCGCCAACGCCGCTCAACTGCAATGCGGTGGCTGAAAGCGCCTCGCGGCTCGGCCTTACGGTGCGGCAGACCCCCGCGACCGTCGAGGTGATCTCGGCCGAAACCATGCGCGAGCAGGGCTATCGCACCGTGTCCGAGGTGGTGCAAGGCGCGGTCGGCGTTACCTCCGGCGACAACCCGGCCGAACCTTCGGCCTTCTCCATGCGCGGCTTCACCAACAGCCAGATCAACACGCTCTACAACGGCATCAAGATCGGCCCGCAGAACATGACCTCGCGGATCGTCGACACCGCCAATCTGGAGGCGGTGGAATTCCTGAAAGGCCCGGCCTCGCTGATGTCGGGCGAGGGCGCGGCCGGCGGCGCCATCAACTTCGTCACCAAGCAGCCGTACACCGGACCTGTCAGGAACGAAGCCAATTTTTCATGGGACACGCTGAACTCGTTCCGCGCGCATTACGGCTCGGGCGGCAGCACCAATGTTCAAGGCCTTGACTACCGCTTCGACATCAGCCGCTCCACCCTCAACGGGTTTGCCGACGACACCAACGTCAAGACTTTCGGCACGTCCGGCCAGCTCAACTATAGCGTCTCCGACAGCCTCAAGATATGGGGCGCGATCGAGTACCGGGAGGATCGCTCGAAAGCCTATTGGGGTGCACCGCTGGTGCCGGTCGCCTATAGCGGCTCGCATGCCACGAGCGGCATCGTCTCCGGCAATTACGTCTCGAACTACAACGGAACCAATCTCGGGCCCGTCACCATCGACGACCGCACCTTCAACACCAACTACAACGTTCTCGACAACCGCAACGTCGCGCAGGAGGTCTGGCTGCGCGGCGGCTTCGAGCTGAAGCTGGCGCCTGACCTGACGCTGAAGAACCAGGCCTATGGCTATGGCGCGGAACGGACCTGGTTCAACAACGAGATCCAGGCCTTCAACTCCACCACCAACCTGGTCGATCGCGAGCGCTTCTATGTCGCACACAGCCAGCGTCTGGTCGGCAACATCACCGACCTGATCTGGGATGCGAATATTGCAGGCTTCGACAATCGGCTGGTGACGACGCTCTCGTCGAGCTATCTCGATTTCGTCAGGCCGGGCGCCGCAAACTTTCCCAGCGATTCCGTTTCGCTGGTCGATCCCAACCGTGGCTTTTACGGCCTGCTCACGACACAGCAGCAGACGGCGCGCATCGACAATCAGGCGCTGTCGTTCGAGGACCGGCTGAAGCTGACGCGCAGCTTCGCGCTGATCGGCGGCTTGCGCGTCGAGCATATCGGGCTCAATCGCAATTCGACCGACGTCAACGGCCTGGTGAAGGCGGGCTTTCCCTTCACGAAAGACTGGGCACCGGTAACGGGACGCATCGGCTACACCTGGGAGGCCATTCCCGGCCTGACCTTCTACAGCCAATACGCCACCGGCGCCGACGTCGCAGCCAACAACATCTTCCTGCTCACGCCCACTCAGCCGCTCGATCTGACCACCGCGCGCACCTACGAGACCGGCGTCAAGCACCTGTTCTGGGACAACAGGGCAGAGTGGTCGTTCTCCGCCTACGACATTCTGCGCAAGAACGTCTATGCCGCGGCCGGCGGCATGCAGCTCAACATCGCGGGCCGGCAGGAATCCAAGGGCGTCGAACTCGCCGCTTCGGTGCGGCCGATCGAGCCGTTGCGGCTGTGGGGCAACATCGCCTATGTCGATGCGCGCTATGCCGACTACAATTTTGTCGGCGGCTCGTTCTCCGGCAACACGCCGCCGAACGTGCCGCGCATCGTCGCGAACGCCGGCGCATCGTACCGATTTTTCACGCCCTGGCCGCTGGAGCTCGGCATCATCGGCCGCCACGTCGGCGACCGTTACAACACGGACGCCAACGTCGTGACGATGAAGGCCTACTCGGTCGCCGAAGTCTATGCCTTCGTCGACATCCCCAGAACCGTGTTCAATGCCGTCGACCAGGCCCGCCTGACGTTCCGCGTGCGCAACATCACCGACAAGCGCTACGCGATCTGGGGCGATCCATTCTATCCCGATCAGATCCTGCTCGGCGCGCCGCGGACCTATGAGATCTCGGCGGCATTCAAATGGTGAGGCCGTGAGCGCATGATGGGCGTGATCGTCCTGTTGCACCGCTGGCTCGGGATCGCGTTCTGCCTGCTGTTCGCGATGTGGTTCGCGACCGGAATCGTGATGCACTTCGTTCCGTTTCCGTCCCTGACGGAAGCCGAGCGATTTGCCGGGCTCGCGCCCCTCGATGGCAGCGAAACCAGGGTATCTGTCGCAGACGCCGTGGCGGCGAGCGGCATCGCGGATGCCACGCGTGTTCGGCTGATCCAGCGGAGCGATGGTGCGGTCTATATCGTGTCGGGACCATCCCGTTCGCGCGCGGTCCATGCTTCCGACGGCCGGGATGCATCGGTGACATCCGGCGATGTCGTACTCACCATTGCGCAAGTTCATGCCCGACAGCGCGGGCGCGACGCCGCACGCGCCGCGATCGTCGCGCGATCGGACTACGATCATTGGAGCGTGCCGAACGGTTTCGATCGCCACAGGCCCCTGTTTCGCGGCGCTCTCGGCGATGCCGCGGGAACGGAATTCTACGTCTCGTCGCTGACCGGCGAGGTCGTCCTCGATACGACGCGCAGCGAGCGCGGCTGGAATCTCGTCGGCAGCGTGCTGCACTGGATCTATCCGACGGTTCTGCGCAGCAATTGGTCTCTTTGGGACCGTGTGGTCTGGACCTTGTCGCTGCTGGCCCTGATCGCGGCCGTGCTGGGGACGGTGCTCGGGATCGCGCGGGTCAGGTTTCGCAACGGGCAGATCTCCACGCCTTACCGCGGCTGGCATGCGCTGCATCACCTGATCGGCCTCGCAGCGACGATCTTCGTCCTATCCTGGATCTTCAGCGGCTGGCTGTCGATGGATCACGGCCGGCTGTTCTCACGCGGGCAATTGACTCCGACTGAGGCCGGTGTGTTCGACGCCGCGCCATCGTGGAGCGATGCCGCATCGCTCGAGCGGCAAGCAATATCGCCGTCGGCGCGCGAGATCGAATGGTTCGCCTTCGGCGGCCATGTCTATCGGCGCGATCGGGTCGCGCTCGGCCGCCAGACGTTGATCGGGGCAGGGGATGCGCCGCGTGATGGACCGGCGGGATTCCTCGGCATGTACGAGGTTCAGGCACTTGCGGGGCGCCTTGCAGCCGGATGCGGCACGCCGTTCGCCCTCCTTGATGATGACGACTATCCGGCGCGATCCACAATGCCGGGTGCACCGGTCTACCGCATGCATTGCGATGGCGGCCTCTGGTTCGACATCGATGGCGCCGACGGGCGCGTGCTGCAAAGGCTGGATGCGTCGCGACGGGCTTATCGCTGGGCCTACAGCGCGCTGCATACGTTCGACGTTCCGGCCCTTTTGGCACGCCCATTTCTGCGCGACGTCCTGATCGTCGGCCTCTGCACGGTCGGGCTGGTGTTCTCCATCACCGGCATCGTCATCGGCTGGCGCCGCTTGCGCAATCGGACAATCCCCAAGAGGAAAAAGCCCTGACCCGGCGCGCGGGACGATGCGCCGTTTGCTCACGGCAGCGTCAGCCAGGACGCGCGAGTCCCACCCCAAATCGCGCTGGCGAAGGCGGAATTAGTGGCATACCATTTGCAAGCCAATGGGCTCTGGTTTCACCCGCCCTTGGCCAATGATGGCCGACATCACGGCAATAATGGGAGGACTTCATGGATCGCAGGACCGTATTGAAGGGACTGGCTGGCGCGGGCGGTCTGGCATTGACGGGCGGCCTCGCGGCGCCTGCGCTCTCGCAAGGTGCCTCCGCGCGCACGCTGCGATTCGTGCCTCAGGCCAACCTTGCCAATTTCGATCCGATCTGGGGCACCCAATATGTGGTGCGCAATGCCGCCGCGATGGTGTGGGACACGCTCTACGGCATCGATGCGCAACTCCAGCCGCAGCGGCAGATGGTCGAGTCCGAGGAGACCTCAGACGACGGCAAGACCTGGACGTTCAAGCTGCGCCCCGGCCTCAAGTTCCACGACGGCGAGCCGGTGCTGGCCAAGGACGTCGTCGCCAGCCTGTCGCGTTGGGCCGCGCGCGATCCGATGGGCCTGATGATCATCCCGATCCAGCAGGAATTGACCGCCGTCGATGACCGCACCTTCAAATGGGTGCTGAAGCAGCCGTTCCCGAAAATGCTCTACGCGCTGGCCAAGAACAACGCGCCGTGCTCCTTCATCATGCCCGAGCGCATTGCCAAGACCGATGCCTTCAAGCAGATCACCGAATATGTCGGCTCGGGTCCGATGAAGTTCGCGAAGGGCGAGTGGGTCCCGGGCGCCAAGGCCGTGTTCGAGAAGTTCGCCGACTACGTCCCGCGGCAGGAGAAGGCATCCTGGCTCGCCGGCGGCAAGCAGATCATGGTCGATCGCATCGAATGGATCGTGATGCCGGATCCCGCGACCGCGGCGGCCGCATTGCAGAACGGCGAAGTCGACTGGTGGGAGAACCCGATCGCCGATCTCGTGCCGGTTTTGAAGAAGAACAAGAACATCAGCGTCGATATCGGCGATCCCCTCGGCAATATCGGCTCGTTCCGCATGAATCATTTGTTTGCGCCGTTCAACGACGTGCGGGCGCGGCGCGCGGTGCTGATGGCGCTGAACCAGGAAGATTACATGCGCGCGATCGTCGGGGACGACGACGCCCTGTGGAAGCCGCTCCCTGGTTTCTTCACCCCAGACACGCCTGTTTACAACGCGCTGGGCGGCGACGTGCTCAAGGGCAAGCGCGATTTCGATGCTGCCAAGAAGCTACTGGCAGAGAGCGGCTATTCCGGCCAGCCGGTGACGTGCCTGGTCGCGCAGGACCAGCCAATCACCAAGGCGCAAGGCGACGTCACTGCGGATCTTCTGAAGAAACTCGGTATGAATGTCGACTTTGTAGCCACCGATTGGGGTACAGTCGGCTCCCGCCGCGCTCAGAAGACGCCACCGGGGCAGGGCGGTTGGAACATGTTCCATAGCTGGCATGCCGGCGCCGATTGCATCACGCCGGCCGCCTACACCGCAATTCGCGCCAACGGCGACAAGGCCTGGTTCGGCTGGCCCAATAGCGTGAATACCGAGAAGGAGATCGCGGGCTGGTTCGACGCCAAGAGCGTCGACGAGGAGAAGGCGGCGATCGGGCGGGTCAACAAGGCGGCGATCGAGGATGTCGTCTATGCGCCGACCGGTTTCTTCCTGACCTACACGGCCTGGCGCAAGAACGTTTCGGGCATCACCAAGGGGCCGCTGCCGTTCTTCTGGGGAGTGTCGAAGTCCGCATGATCGCGCGCTGAAGCCATATGCTCTCTTACATCCTCCGTCGCATCGTCGCGACCGTGCCGGTGATGGCGATCGTCGCGCTGTTCGTGTTCAGCCTGCTCTACATCGCGCCGGGTGATCCCGCCGTGGTGATCGCGGGCGATCAGGCTAGCCCGGAGGATGTGGAGCGCATCCGCCAGAGCCTCGGCCTCGATCGTCCGTTCCTGGTCCAGTTCGGCAGCTGGGTCTGGCGCATCCTGCACGGCGATCTCGGCACCTCAATCTTCACCAACCTGCCGGTGTCGGCAATGATCGGCCAGCGGCTCGGACCGACGCTGTCGCTGATGATCATCACCCTGCTGCTGACGATCGTGGTGGCGGTGCCGCTCGGCGTGGTGGCGGCGTGGAAGGCCGGCAGCCTGATCGATCGCGTCATCATGGGCTTTGCCGTGTTCGGCTTCTCGCTGCCCGTCTTCGTGGTCGGATACATGCTGGCCTACATCTTCGCGCTCGAACTGGAATGGCTGCCGGTGCAGGGCTACACGCCGCTCAGCTCGGGCTTCTGGCCGTGGCTGGAGAATTTGATCCTGCCGGCGATCGCGCTCGGCTGCGTGTATATCGCGCTGGTCGCGCGCATCACCCGCGCGGCGATGCTTGAAGTGCTGCAGCAGGATTATATCCGCACCGCACGCGCCAAGGGCCTGGGGCAGGGTGGCATCCTCTTCATTCATGCACTGAAGAATGCGGCGGTGCCCATCGTGACCGTGATCGGCATCGGCATCGCGCTGCTGATCGGCGGCGCGGTGGTCACAGAGAGCGTGTTCGCGATCCCCGGCCTTGGCCGGCTCACGATCGATGCAATCCTGCGCCGCGACTACCCCGTAATCCAGGGCATCGTGCTGCTGTTCAGCTTCGTCTACGTCCTCGTCAATCTGATGATCGACGTCATCTACACGCTCGTTGACCCGAGGATCCGCTATTGACCGATACGACCGTCAATCCGCAATCGCTCCCGGCCGGTCTCGTCGTCGCGCCGCAACTGCCCGAGATCCTCCGGCCGGTCACGATCCGGCGCGGCTTCGTCGGGCTGCTGCGCGGCCATCCCACCGTTGCGATCGGCGGCGCGCTGCTGCTGATGCTGGTCCTGATCGCGATCTTCGCGCCTTATCTCGGAACAGTCGATCCGACCGCGCTCGCGCCTGCCAAACGCACGCGGGCGCCGTCGGCCGATTTCTGGTTCGGCACCGACGTGCTCGGCCGCGACATCTATTCGCGCGTGCTGTTCGGCGCGCGGGTCTCGCTCACCGTCGGACTGTCAGTTGCCATATTCGCGTCTATCGCGGGCCTCGCCATCGGCATGGTCTCCGGCTTCATCCGCTGGGCCGACGGCATCCTGATGCGGTTCATGGATGGGCTGATGTCGATCCCGCCGATCCTGCTCGCCATTGCGCTGATGGCCTTGACGCGCGGCAGCGTCGGCAACGTCATCCTCGCCATCACCATCGCGGAGATCCCACGCGTCTCGCGCCTCGTGCGCAGCGTGGTGCTGTCGCTGCGCGAGCAGCCCTATGTGGACGCGGCGGTCGCCTGCGGCACGCGCACGCCCATGATCATCCTCCGCCACATCCTGCCCAACACGGTGGCGCCGATGCTGGTGCAGGCGACTTATATCTGCGCCAGCGCCATGATCACCGAGGCGATCCTGTCCTTCATCGGCGCCGGCACGCCGCCGACCATTCCGTCCTGGGGCAACATCATGGCCGAAGGCCGCGCGCTGTGGCAGGTCAAGCCCTACATCGTGTTCTTCCCGGCGGCGTTTCTGTCCGTCACCGTGCTCGCCGTGAACCTACTCGGCGACGGCCTTCGCGATGCGCTCGATCCGCGCATGGCCAAGAGCCTGTGATGTTGCCTGTGATGTTGTCTGTGATGTCGCGAGGCTGACCACGATGGCGCTGCTCGAAGTCGATAACCTCCAGACCCATTTCCGCACTCCCGGCGGCATCAACCGCGCGGTCGACGGCGTGTCCTTTCACGTCAACGAGGGCGAGACGCTGGCCATCGTCGGCGAGTCCGGTTGCGGCAAGTCGGTGACCTCGATGTCGCTGATGCGGCTGATCCCGGAACCGCCGGGCAGGATCGCGGGCGCGATCCGCTTTGCGGGCAGGGACCTCCTAAAACTCTCCGATCGCGAGATGCGCACCATCCGCGGCAACGACATCTCGATGATCTTTCAGGAGCCGATGACGAGCCTGAACCCGGTGCTCACCGTTGGCCGCCAGATCCGCGAGACTCTGATGATCCATCAGGGGCTGGATAAGACCGCCGCGGAGGCGCACGCGATCGAGATGCTGACGGTGGTCGGCATCCCCGAGCCCAAGCGGCGGGTGCGCGAATATCCGCACCAGCTCTCCGGCGGCATGCGCCAGCGCGTCATGATCGCCATCGCGCTCGCCTGCAATCCGAAGCTCCTAATTGCGGACGAGCCGACCACGGCGCTCGACGTGACGATCCAGGCGCAGATCCTCAAGCTGATGCTGGACCTCAAGCGGAGGGTTGGCGCCGCCATCATCCTGATCACCCATGATCTCGGTGTCGTTGCCGAGATCGCCGAGCGCGTCATGGTGATGTATGCCGGACGCAAGGTCGAGGAGGCACCGGTGGCCGAGCTGTTTCGCTCGCCGCGCCATCCCTATACGCAAGGGTTGTTGGGTGCCGTGCCAAAGCTTGGCTCTTCTCTCGCCGGGACGGCGACGCGGCTCGCCGAGATTCCGGGGCAGGTACCTGACCTGCGCAAGCCTATCATCGGCTGCGTCTTCGCAGGTCGCTGCGCGCTTGCGACCGATCTCTGCCGACAATATGCGCCGGGGCTCGAAGAGAAGGGACCCCGTCACGTCGCCGCCTGTCACTATGCGGCCAAGGGAGCCATCGCGGCATGAGTCCTCCGCTGCTCCAGGTCAACGACCTC
The DNA here is from genome assembly GCF_000296215.2 of Bradyrhizobium sp. CCGE-LA001. Lineage (NCBI taxonomy): Bacteria > Pseudomonadati > Pseudomonadota > Alphaproteobacteria > Hyphomicrobiales > Nitrobacteraceae > Bradyrhizobium > Bradyrhizobium sp. CCGE-LA001. The sequence goes on from NZ_CP013949.1 coordinate 3,213,872, forward strand.
AAGAAGCATTTTCCGGTCAAGTCCGGCCTGTTCGGCCGCAAGTCCGAGTTCGTCTACGCCGTGGACGGTGTGTCATTCGAGATCGCGCGCGGCGAGACGCTATCGCTCGTCGGCGAGTCCGGCTGCGGCAAGTCGACGGTCGGCCGCGCCATCCTGCGGCTGTTCGACATCACCGCGGGGCAGGTCATCCTCGACGGCCAGCGGATCGACGACGCGGCGCCGAGCACGATGCGCCAGATGCGCCAGCGCGTCCAGGTGGTGTTTCAGGACCCGTTCTCGAGCCTCAATCCGCGCATGCGCGTGCGCGACATCCTGGCCGAGCCGATCCGCAATTTCGGCCTCGCCAAATCGGCGGAAGACCTCGAGGTGCGCGTCACCGCGCTGATGGACACCGTGCGTCTGCCGCGCGAGGCGCTGAATCGCCGGCCGCACGAGTTCTCCGGCGGCCAGCGCCAGCGTATCGGCATCGCGCGGGCGCTCGCGGCGGAGCCCGAACTGATCGTCTGCGACGAGGCGGTCTCGGCACTCGACGTCTCGGTCAAGGCGCAGATCGTCAATCTGCTCCAGGATCTGCAGCGCGAGTTCGGCCTTGCGCTGCTGTTCATCAGCCATGATCTCGCGATCGTCGAGCACATGACCCACCGCGTCGCCGTGATGTATCTCGGCAAGATCGTCGAGGTCGCCCCACGTCGCGAGATCTTTGCGGCACCGAGACATCCTTACACCAAAGCGCTGCTCTCCGCGGTGCCGCTGCCCGAGCCCGGCGCCCAGCGCAATCCCATCATCCTCAAGGGGGACGTGCCGAGCCCGATCAATCCGCCGCGCGGCTGTCGCTTCCACACCCGCTGCCCGCTCGTCTTCGATCGCTGCCGGGTCGAAGAGCCGGTGCTGCGCGCGACGGGGCCCGAGCAGTGGGTGGCCTGTCATCTCGAGGAGGGGGCGCCGGCGACGGCCGGATAGCCGTCGCCGCGCATCGATCGCGCTTACTCGACGGTCACCGCCGTGACCTGGACCCAGTCATTCCCGTCGAACTTCTGAACGACCAGCCGCTTGAACGGAACGTAATTGTCCGGCGTCGTGTTGTAGGTGGTGCCGGGCAGCAGCGAGGGCGCCGGCACGTTGTTCAGATGCGTGGCCTGGTACAGCAGATTCTCGCGCGTCAGATTGTCCCCGCAGGCCTCGATGATCTTTCCCATGATGTAGGCGAACGAATAGACGGCAAAGCCGATCTCGTTCTTCGGGTCTTCGCCCGGAAGATACTTCTTCATGAAGGCCTGATAGGCGACGACATCAGGATCTTCGGCCCATTTGGGGCTCGACACCTGCTTGTAGGGCGTCGCTGCAATGATGCCATTGACGGAATCGAGGCCGGCCGCTTCCAGGAACTGCCGGCCGACCGACGGGCTGACGACAAGCTGCATCGCCTTCCAGTCGAGCTCATGGGCCTTCTTCATCGATTGCGACGCGGCCTTGCCGAGCGAGACGTTGAAGAACACGTCGGCGCCTGATGATTTCAGCTGCGCGACCTGCGAATCCATCGTGGGGTCGGTCAACTCGTAGGTAACCTCCTTGACGATCATGGTGGAGGCCTTGTCGCCCAGCCCCTTCTTGAACCCGGACACGTAGTCGCGGCCGAAATCGTCGTTCTGCATGAGAATGGCGACCTTCGCGTCCGGCTTCACGGACAGAAGGTACTTTGCGAGGATCTCGCCTTCGGTGCCGTAGAGATGGAACGCCGGCGTCGACCATTTGAACGCCTTTGGCTGGTTCCACTTGTTGGCGCCGGTCGAGACCAGCAGCTGCGGAATGCCTTTGCTGTTCAGGTATTTCTGCACGGACGATTGTGCCGCGGTGCCGGATGAACCGAACAACGCGAGTACACCGTCGCTCTCGACCAGCTTGCGGGTTTGTTCGACGGTCTTGGGCGGCGAGAAAGCGTCGTCGAGCGAGATCAAATTGATCTTGCGGCCGTTGATGCCGCCTTTCTCCTCGTTGAGCATCTTGAAATAGGCGACCTCGGTGCGGCCCTGGATGCCGTGGATCGAGAGGGGGCCGCTATAGGGCATGGTCTGGCCGAGCTTGACCTCGGCATCCGAGGCGCCTTCGTCGTACTTCTTCTCGGCCGCAGCGACGCCGGTCGCGAAAAGGAGCCCGGCTGACAGGACCGCCATGGCCGACAACAGTCTCTTCATTTCATCCTCCCGATCTTGTTTGTTACTTCACCCTTATCCGGGTGTACTTGCCTTTGCGGCGAGTTCTTCGCGAAGCTGCCGCTTGACGATCTTGCCGCTCGCGGTGCGCGGAAGCTCATCGACGCGGATATCGACATGGACCGGCAGCTTGAAAGCGGCGAGCCTGGGGCGCAGATGCTCGATCACCTGGTCCGCAGTCAGGCCCGATCCGGCCCTCGCGCGCACGACGGCGCCGACGAGCTCGCCGAGCACGCGATCGGGGATGCCGACAATGGCGGCTTCGAAAATGTCAGGATGCGCGAGCAGGGCGTCCTCGATCTCGACGCAATAGACGTTCTCGCCGCCGCGGATCAGCATGTCCTTGGCGCGGTCGAGCAGATAGACAAAGCCCTCCGCGTCCATCCGGACGATGTCGCCGGTGCGGTACCAGCCGTCGTGGAACGCAGCCGCCGTCGCCTGCGGATTGATCCAGTAACCCTTCACGACGTTGCCGCCGTAGATTTCGAGCTCGCCGATGGCGCCGATGGGCAGTGTGTTTCCGGCATCGTCAATGACGCGCAGGTCGCATCCGGGTACGGCCGGTCCCACGGAGTCGGGGTGCGCGAGATAATCCTCGGCACCGTTCGAGGTCGAGACCGAGGACGTCTCGGTGGCGCCATAGCCTGTAGCCCCGAACTTGCCCGGAAACAGCGCGGCGACCTTGCGGGTCAGCTCCGGCGATGCAGCGGCGCCACCGTAGGAGAGACCTTCGAGGCTTGAAACGTCGCGCCGCTCGAAATCCGGCGACTCCAGCAATTGCCACGTCATCGACGGCACGCCGGACATGCCGTTGATTCGCTCGCGCTCGATCAGTTCGAGCGCCGCTTCCGCATTCCATTTGTACATCAACACGATCTTCGAGCCGTTCGCTAGGGCCGGAATCATGATCGAGTGGCAGCCCGTGACGTGGAAAAACGGGACCGGAAGCAGAACCGCCTTCTGCGCCTCCTGCGGCGCGGGCAGAGGATCGCCGCGCCGGATCGCAGCGCGTGCGCCCGAGAACGTGATGTTCACGAGGTTGCACATGATGTTGCGATGCGTGCCCAGCGCGCCTTTGGAGCGGCCGGTGGTTCCCGACGTGTAGAGGATGGTCGCGTCGTCGTCGGGATGGATGTTCCGGTCGGGCGAAGCCCGGTCCGGCAGGGTGCCGTATTGCGACGGCGCCCCGATCAGATCCTCCAGCGCGGTCGCTTCGCCCAGAGTTTCCGGCGCAGCTCGTACCGCGATCAGGGCGGCGGCGTGATCGGCCATCAGCGGCTTGAGGCGCGCCAGCCTCTCGCCGTCGACGACGGCGATGCTCGCGCCGGAGTCGCGCAGGCCGTAAGCAAGATCCTCCCCGGTTCCCCAGGCATTGAGCGGCACCGCGATGGCGCCGATGATCGTTGCCGCCCAGAACGCGATCGGCCATTCCGGAAAATTCCGCATGGCGATGGCCACGCGGTCCCCCTTCTTCACGCCGTAATCTTCGGCCAACCGCCGCGCCAGCGCGGATGCCGCGCGATAGTGTTCGGTGAAGGAGAGCCGCTCGTTCTCGAAGACGATGAAGGTGCGATCACCCCACGTCTTGCTAGCCTCGAAGATCGTGCGGAGGTCGCGGTGGGCTTTTTTGTAAACCCGGACGGGACGACCAGCGACGTCGATCGTTTCCATCTCGAACGGCGCGCCGGGAGCTGTGAGGATGCGGTAGGTTTCGTCGAGCGAGACCGCCGGCCATTCGGGTCGCCCGCTTGTCACGAGAGAAACCTGCGAGGCGAGATCACGAGTGACGGCATGCGCTTCCCTCCGCTGAACACGGCTTGTTAAGCACCGAGCATTGTTGGCGCGACGCAATCCTCGTCGCGCGCCAAAAGCTTGGGTGATACGGAAGAGTCTGACTTGCGCTGACCTGCTGGCGAGCCCTCATCAAAGCGGGAGGGGTGATATGCAGCCGGCAGCTAGTGAGCGTGGACGCACTCCGACGCCGTCCGTCGCAACGGCGGTGTCCTTGCATCAAGCCTGGATGAAGACGCGCAGGACGGGCAATCCTGCGACGATGCCATTATGCCCCTGTTTTGCCCGACGGGTCAAAGCTGACTGAGTCGGAAATTCGTAAGTCAAAACAACCGCATTCTACTGTGCATGGGGTTGTTTTCGCACTTTTGATGTGGCCGGCCTCAGCCCTGCCGGCGCAGGAAGCCCGTGATCGTCACTTTCTCCCAGATGCCGGCCGCGGCAAAGGGATCGGCGCGGTTGAAGGCTTCGACCTCGCTACGGCCAGGCGCCTCGATCAGGAACAGGCTGCCGATCATCGTCTGGCCGTCGTCGGAGACGAGCGGGCCCGACATCACGATCTGGACGCCGAAGCGCGAGGTGTCGCTCAGGAAAGCCTTGTGGGCGTCGTAATTGGCGAGCCGGGTCGGCAGCGCCCCGGCGCGGTCGACGGCGTGAATGGCGAACAGCATGGTGTCTCCGTGTCTTGCTTCGATTCTTGGGACGGCCGCAGGCGCGGCCGTCCGGTTTGGTGATGATTGGTTTATTTCGCGCTGAGCTTGCCGGCGTCCTCGAAGGTCGGGCAGGTCCGCTGCTCCAACGGCACGTTGAACGGTTGGTAATTGTCCTTGGTGATGACGGTCGGCTTCAGCACGATCTCGTTGATGACCGGCTGACTGCGCAGGGAGCGGATCGCCATCATGGTGCCGAGGCAGCCTTGCGCGAATCCGTTGTAGTCGCCGCTCGCGAGCAGCTTGCCGGATTTGATCGCGTCGATCGCCTCCTTGGTGCCGTTGATGCCGATCACCTGCGCCTTGCGGTTGGCGCCGTCGAGCGCCTCGATCGCGCCGACCGCCATGGCGTCGTTGGCGGCGAGCACGCCGTCGATCTGCGAATTCGACTGCATCAAATTCTCCATCACCTGGAGCGCCTGGAGCCGCTGGTAATTGCCGGGCTGCGAGGCCAGCAACTTGGCGCCGGGAGCCTCCTTCAGCGCGTCGTTGAAGCCGCGGACGCGGTCGACATTGGTCAGCGAGCCCTTGACGCCCTCGATGATGACGATGTTGCCCTTGCCGCCGAGCGACTTGAGCAGGAAGCGCGCGGTCTCCAGGCCAAGGCTGTAATCGTCGGCGCCGACAAAGGATAGGAACTTGCCGCCGGCCGATCGGTCGGTGATGTTGACGACGGGGATCTTCGCTTCGTTGATCTTCTCGACGCCCGGCACCATCGCCTTGTAATCGACCGGCGTGAACACGATCGCGCTCGGCTTCTTCACCACGACGTCCTCGATCTGGCTGAGCTGCTCGGGGATCGAGTCCGGCTTGGTCGGGATGTATTGCAGCGTCTTCGCGTTCAGCGACTTCGCCATGTTGTCGGCTCCGACCCGCACCGTCTGGAAGAACGGGTTGGTCTGGTTCTTGGTGAAGACGGCGATGGTCTCGCCGTCCGCATTTGCTTGCGTGGTGAACGCAGCCGCCATCAGCAGCGGCAGCGTCATATAGCCCAGTTTCCGTTTCATGTTGCCTCCATCCCTCATTTTGCTTGTTGGAACTCTAGTAACTCATTGCGTGCGGCGGCGCGTCTTCATGTCGAGCCAGACCGCGAGGATGACGATGACGCCGGTGACGAGCGGCTGCCAGTTGGCGCTGACCGAGAGCAGGTTCATGCCGTTCAGCACCAGGGTCAGGATCAGCGCGCCGATGAACGTGCCGAACACGGTGCCGACGCCGCCGAACAGCGAGGTGCCGCCGATCAGCACGGCCGCGATCGCCGGCAGTGTCAGGCTCTCGCCGATATCGGCCTCGGCCGAATTGAGCCGCGACAGGAAGATGATCGAGGCGAGCCCGGCCATGGTGCCCGAGACCGCATAGACCAGCATCAGGCGGCGCGCGACCGGAATGCCGGAGAGCCGCGCCGCGACCGGATTGGCGCCGATCGCATAGATCTCCTGGCCCCAGATCGTGCGCTGTGCGAAGAACGTCCCGATGCCGAGGAACACCAGCAGCAGATAGATCGGGATCGGCAGGCCGAACAGATAGCCGCTGCCGATCTGGCGGAAGCCGGTGGGGAAGCCGTGCAGGGTCTCGCCCGCCATGTACCAATAGGTGAGGCCGTTCAGCACCCAGAGCATGCCGTAGGTGGCGATGAAGGAGGGGATGCGGAGTGCGGTGACCATGATGCCGTTGAGCAGGCCAACGATGCCGCCGCAGGCAAGCCCGGTGAGGATGCCGAGGGCCGGCGAGCCGGTCTTGTGGATCACGGTGCCGGCGATACAGGCGGAGAGGGCGACATTGGCGCCGACGGAGAGATCGAGGCCTGCGGTCAGCACCACCAGCGTCAGGCCGGAGGCGATGAAGAAGGTCAGGCTCGCTTGCCGCAGCACGTTGAGGATGTTGCCGAGGCTCAGGAAGGAATCGCTGAGCACGGCGAGGACCGCGCAGATCAGGAGCGCTGCAAGCAGCCGGTAGAACAGCTGGATCGCGTCCTGCGACAGGAAGGAGCGGGGCGGCGCGATGGCGTCCTTGGTGATGTCGGTCATGCGCGGCTCCTGAGGCCGTCGAGGAACAGGGCGAGGATGACGAGCACGCCGACGCTCGCGACCTGCACGGAGGATGGCAGCGAGATCAGGTTCAGCCCGTTGCGCAGCACGCCGACGGAAAGGACACCGAGCAGCGTGCCGAGCAGCCAGCCATTGCCGCGCTCGAACGAGGTGCCGCCGACCGCGACGGCTGCGATGGCGTCGAACTCGAGCCCGAGGCCGGCGGTGGGGTGGCCGGAGTTCATCCGCGCCGTCATCAGGAGGCCGGCGATGCCGGCCATCGCGCCGCCGATTGCGTAGACCGCGATGAGCAGCTTGTTCGGTGAGAGACCGGCATAGCGTAGCGCCTCGCGGTTGCCGCCGAGCGCGAAGATGTAGGTGCCGAAGCGGGTGTGATAGAGCAGGCCGTGGAACACCGCATAGGTCACCACCGCCATCACGATCGGAACGGGGATGCCCAGAAGCGTCGCCGAGTAGATGTCGCGCACGCTGTGGGGGATGCCGACCACGCTCTGGCCGTCGCTGACGATCAGCGACAAGCCCTGCGCCATGCCGAGCGTGCCGAGCGTCGCGACGAAGGGCGGGATGCCGACGATCGCGACCAGCCAGCCGTTGGCGACTCCGAAGGCCGTGCCGACCAGCAGGCCAACCCCCAGACCCAGCAACATCGAGTGGGTCGCGAGCGACACGATCGCGACGCAGAGCGAGGTCAGCGTCAGCACCGCGCCCATCGACAGGTCGAGCCCCTCGGTCATGATGATCAGCGTCATCGGCAGCGCGAGCATGGTCAGGATGGTCGACTGCACCAGCACGTTGGAGAGGTTGGCGACGGACAGGAAGCCGGGCGCGATCACGCTGAACAGCGCGATCAGCAGGACCAGCACCATGGCAACGCCGGGAATGCGCTGCAGCGGATTGGGTTCCGAGACGATCGCGGCTTCACGCATGATGCATCCCCAGTCGCACGATGTTCTCCTCGGTCAGTTCGTTGCGCGTCAGGTGTCCCGCGATGCGGCCCTCGCGCATCACATAGGCGCGGTCGCAGACATGGCAGATCTCGACCTGCTCGGACGAGATCATCAGGGCGGCCGCGCCTTCCGCGACAAGGCGGTCGATCAGGGCAAAGATCTCCGATTTGGCGCCGATGTCGATGCCGCGCGTCGGCTCGTCGAAGATGAAGAGCTTCGAGCCGGCCGCCAACCATTTGCCGATCACGACCTTCTGCTGATTGCCGCCCGAGAGCAGGCCGATGGTCTGGCGCGCGCTCGGGGTTGCAATGCGCAGCTGGCGGATCAGGCCGTCGGATGTGCGCAGCGCAGCGCGCTGGTCGAACATGCCGCTCGGGAACAGCTTGCGCAGCGCCGACACCACGAGATTGTCGCTCACCGAGCGCAGCAGCGCGAGGCCCTCGCTCTTGCGGCTTTCCGGGATCAGCGCGATGCCGCGACGGGCGGCAAGGTCGGGCTCCCCGGAAATGGTCTTGCCGTCGAAGATGATCTCGCCCGACGTCACGGGATCGGCGCCGAAGATGGCGCGCGCGACCTCGCTGCGGCCGGAGCCGACCAGGCCGCACAGGCCGACGATCTCGCCCCGGCGCACCTCGATGTTGATGTCGGAGATGCCGGACGCCGCGCTCAGGCCCTTGACCTCGAGCAACACGTCCCCGGGCTTGTCGGCAAATTTGCGCGGATAGGTCATGTCGACGTTGCGGCCCACCATCATGCGCACAAGCTGGTCCGGCGTGACGTCGGCGGGCTGGACACCGTCGATGCGGCGGCCGTCGCGCAGCACGGTGATGCGATCGCCGAGCGCGAACACTTCGGCCATGCGATGCGAGATGTAGACGATCGAGACGCCGTCGGCCTTCAGCCGCCCGATCAGCGCGAACAGGAGTTCGGTCTCGCGGTCGGACAGCGCCGCGGTGGGCTCGTCCATGACGAGGATGCGGGCGTTCTGGCTGATCGCCTTCGCGATCTCGACCATCTGCTGCTGCGCCACGCCGAGCTTGTCGACGGTGGTGGAGGGATCGATGTCGAAGCCGATGGTGCCGAGCACGCGCCTTGCGTCAGCCAGGATCTGGCGGCGGTCTATGGTGCCGGGGACGCGGCCCTTCGGCTCGCGGCCGAGAAAGATGTTCTGGGCGATGTCGAGATAGGGGACGAGCGAAAATTCCTGGAAGATCACGGCAATGCCGAGCTTCTGTGCATCGGCGGTCGAGGAGATCGCGACCTTCTCGCCCTTGTGGTAGAACTCGCCGGCGTCGGCGCGGTAGGCGCCGCACAGCACCTTCATCAGGCTCGACTTGCCGGCGCCGTTCTCGCCCAGCAGCATATGGACCTCGCCGGGGTAGACGGCAAAGGACACGTCGTCCAGCGCCTTGACGCCGGGAAACTCCTTGCTGATGCCGCGCAGCTCCAGCAGCGGGACGGGCGAGGTGACCTCGATCGGAAGCGCGTCGCTCATGACTTGTTGCTCATGTCTTGGCTCCGCTCGCAAAGATCTTGCCGGGGTTCATCAAACCATTGGGATCGAGTGCGGCCTTGATCGATCGCATCACGTCGACGGCCTCGCCGAGCTCGTCGGTGAGATAATCGATCTTGCCGAGGCCGATGCCGTGCTCGCCGGTGCAGGTGCCGTCCATGGCGATGGCACGGGCGACCATGCGGGCCTGCAGCGCCTTGGCGCCTTCGGCTTCCTCGGGCCTAGCCGGATCGATCAGGATCAGCATGTGGAAATTGCCGTCGCCGACATGGCCGACGATCGGTGCGGTAAAGCCGTGCTCGTCCGCGTCGCGCCGCGTCTCGGTCAGGCATTCCGCCAGCCGCGAGATCGGTACGCAGACATCGGTGATCACGGCGCGCGCGCCGGGCCGCAGACCGAGGCCGGCATAGAGCGTGTTGTCGCGGGCGTGCCAGAGCCGGCTGCGATCTTCCGGCGCCTTTGCCCAGGCAAAGCCGTGACCGCCATGGTCGGCAGCAATCGCCTGCGCGGCCTCGGCCTGCTCGGCAACCGAGCTTTCGGAGCCGTGAAATTCGAAGAAGAGGGTCGGCGCCTCGCGATAGCCGAGCTTGGCGTAGGCGTTGATGCCGCGCATCATGACGTCGTCGAGCAGCTCGATGCGCGCGACGGGGATTGCGGACTGGATCACGGAGATGGCGGTGTCCACGGCGTCGTGCAGGGTGTCGAAGCTGCAGACCGCGGCCGAGATCGCCTGCGGTACCGGGTGCACCTTCAGCGTGATCTCGGTGATGATTCCCAGCGTGCCCTCCGCGCCGACGAACATGCGCGTCAGGTCGTAGCCGGCCGCCGACTTGCGCGCGCGCCTCGCGGTTCGGATGACGCGGCCGTCGGCCAGTACCACCTCCAGCGCCATGACGTTGTCCTTCATGGTGCCGTAGCGCACCGCCATCGTGCCGGAGGCGCGTGTCGAGGTCATGCCGCCGATCGAAGCGTCGGCGCCAGGGTCGATCGGGAAGAACAGGCCGGTGTTGCGCAGCTCCGCGTTCAGTTGCTTGCGCGTGATGCCGGGCTGCACCACCACGTCCATGTCGCTGTCGTGCACCGCGAGCACCTTGTTCATGCGCGCGAAGTCGAAGCAGACGCCGCCCGCGACCGCGGCCGCATTGCCTTCGAGCGAGGTGCCGGCGCCGAACGGGACGATCGGCATGCCTGCGCCGGCGCAGAGTTTGACGATCTCGGCGACCTCCTGCGTGGTCTCAGGAAAGACCACGATGTCGGGCGGCAGGCTCTGATAATGCGACTCGCTCTGCCCATGCTGATCCAGCACGCCGCGCGCGACGCTCGCGCGCGAGCCGATCATGCCGGTGAGGCGCTCGGCCAATATGCCCGTGCTGACCCGCGGTCCCATCCTCAGCTCCCGTCTGCTCCCTGTTGCCGGACTCTTGTTTGGTCCGTCGCTCAGCTTAAGCGGCTCTTGCGTTGCTCGCGAGCTGCTTCAAGCCGAAATCGTAGTTGAGATGAAAATACGCGCTGTCCACCATGCGACTATCCGGCGCACGGCCGGCGGGATGACGGACGAACTCGCGGATCAGGCTGTCCTTGACGCCGAACACCACGTCGCTGTCGAGATATTGGTCGCCCGCAACGAACACGTGCGTCACGAGCTGCTCGAAACCGGGCGCTGAAATCATGAAGTGCACATGGGCCGGGCGCCAGGGATGGCGGCCCTGCACCTCCAGCATCTCGCCGACCGGGCCGTCATGCGGGATGGGGTAGGCCGCGGGCTTGATCGACCAGAAATGGAAACGGCCATTGGCATCGGTGTGGAAGCGGGCGCGCATCGCGAGATCGCCGATGGCGTCGAGCTGCTGCACGTCGTAATAGCCGTCATCGTCGGAATGCCAGACGTCGACGATGGCACCCGCCAGCGGCTTGCCGTCGACGGTCGAGACCGAGCCGGTGACAAGCATCGGATCGCCTTCCATCGGCCCGGAGATGTCAGCGCCGCTGTCCTTCTCCGGCGCGGCCTGGACGAAGAACGGGCCGAGCACCGTGGTCTCGGTCGCGCCTTCTGGCACCGGGTGATTGATCGCGTCGACCAGCATGGAGACGCCGAGCGTGTCCGACAGCAGGATGAACTCCTGGCGCTTGTCGTTGCACATGTGGCCGGTGCGGGTGAGGAAGTCGATGCCGTATTCCCATTCCTTCTGGGTCGGCCGTACCTCGCGGACGAAAGCGTGGAGGTGACGCACCAGCGCCTCGCTGACCTCCTTGATCCGCGGATCGGTTGCGCCCGCGATCCGCTCCAATACGGCGTCTGTGATCGTGTTCTCGTTGAAGTTACGCATGGAGGCCTCCGTTGATCACAGCTTCGGCTCGCCAAGGCCGGACAGCCGTTCAAGATGCTTGACGGTCGCGATGAAGTCGGTCTCGCCGTCGCCTTGTGCGACCAGCGAGCCATAGGTCTCGCGCACTTGCGCCGCGAGCTGCAGGGGCACGCCGACGGCATGGCCGGCACCCAGGATCAGGTCGAGATCCTTGGCCATCTGCTTGCAGGAGAAGGTGGACTCGAAATCACGGTTTCGCAGCGGCGCCGTCTTGTACTTCACCATCGGCGAGGCGACTGCGCTGTCGTCGAGCACCTTCAGGATATCCTGCCAGGCAATGCCGCCCTTGCGCGCCAGCGCCAGGCTCTCAGCCATCATCGCCGCCGACACCGCGATCATCAGGTTGACCGAAAGTTTTGCGTAGCGCGCTTCCTCGGCCGGCCCGAGATAGGTCTGGGCGCGGGTGAAGGCGGCAAACAGCGGCTTTGCGCTTTCGAACGCGTCCTTCGGCCCCGAGACGAAGCAGGTCAGCGCGCCCGTGTGCACGATGCTGGCATTGCCCGAGACCGGCGAGCGAAGATAGGCGATGCCGCGTGCCTGTGCGGCGGCTGCGACCTCGGTCGAAGCCTCGACGCTCACGGTGCTGGTCTCGATGAGAACGGCACCGGGCGCCATCGCGGCGATGATGCCGGTCGGGCCGAGCAGCGCGCTGCGCAAGGCGGCATCGTCGGGCAGGGATGTGACGACCGCCGCCTTGCCGCTCACGGCTTGGGCCAGGGATTTTGCAATCGCAATGCCTTGCGTACGTGCCTCGCTGATCCGCGCCGCGCTCTGGTCGAACGCGGTGACGGAATAACCGGCCTTGGCGACGAGCACCGACATCGGGAGACCCATCTTGCCGATCCCGACGAAAGCAACATTGTTCGAAGCGTCAGTCATTGTTCTTGTCCATTGGCGCCGTCAGGCAGCGCGTCCCTGTCGTTCGATGTCTTGCACCAGCCGCTGGCCGGATTGTGCCAGAAGCTGCTTCTTGGCCTCCAGCCCGTCAACCAGCAGCCGGCCATCGCGCTTCTTCCAGGCGCCGCCGATCATGACGGCCTCGATATTGGCAAGGCTCGTCTGCATCACGACGGTCGCGACGGGATCATGCACGGGAAAGAGGTTGAGGTCCGAGGCGTTGATGATGACGAGGTCGGCGAGCTTGCCCGGCGTCAGCGAGCCGATCTGATGCTCGCGGCCGAGCATGCGCGCGCCTTCCGTGGTGATCCAGCGTAGCGCCTCGCGGACGGGAATCGTGGTCGTTGCCGGGATGGTGCCGTTGGTCTTGCGCGACTCCGCATTGTCGAGCGCCCGCTGCATCGAGAGCGCGACGCGAGCGGCGGAGAAGAGATCGCCCGCCAGCACGGATTCCAGATCAATCCCGATCGTCGGCCGCACGCCGCGCGCCACGAGGCGTCCGGTGATCGGGAAGCCGTGGCCCTGGATCATTTCGTTCTCAGGCGTCACCGAGAAGGACACGCCGAGATCGACCATCCGGTCCAGGAGATCATCGGGCAGATCATTGCCATGGACGATGTTGATGCCATTGCCGACCAGGCCAGCCTCGATCAGCTTGTCCCAGCCGCCGGGTGTCTTGGCCGGCCCGCCGCCCTGATGCATTGATGCGATCAGCTTGAGCTCCCGCGCCAGGCGGAAATCGTGCATGGCGACGTCGAGCGTCGAGTAATGCGGGCCGAGGATGGCGAGTCCCAGCGTGACGAGACCATCGCCGTCGGCGAGCGGACCTGCGAGCAGCCGTTCGACCTCGCGGCGCGGATGCGGCACTTCCGAGAAATGCGGCTCGGCCGGCTTCGGCTCGGGTTTTGGCGAGCCGTGGAAGAAGGCGGCGCGGATGCCGCTATCGATCAGGCCGCGCACGGCAGCGTCGGTGTGATCAGGCGTCGGGTTGTTGTGGCACCAGTCAACCAGGGTGGTGGTGCCGCAATTGATCTGGTTCAGCGCGCCGACCAGCGTCGCGATGTGGATGTCCTCGGGCCGGAACACGGTCGCAAGCCCGGCATGCATGCGGCGGAAATATTCCAGCAGAGTCCAATTGGCGGCGTAGCCGCGCAAGCCAGTCTGCCATGTGTGCATATGCGCGTTGATGAGGCCGGGGATGACGATGCGCCCCGTGCCATCGATGATCTCCGCCTCGCCGCTGCCGAGGTCGATCGATGGGCGCACGTCAACGATACGATTTCCCTCGACCAGCACGTCGCCGGTAGGGAGGTCGCCGATCGCGTCATCCATGCTGATGACGGTTGCGGATCTGATCAGCGTGCGCCGCATCGTCTCAAGCCGCAGCTTTGATGGTAACAGGCGGCTCGCCGGCCCAGGCGCGTGCAATCAAGTCGCGAATGGCATTCCGGTCGAGCGCGCGCGGATTCCAGTAGGCATTCGTCACGGCAAGATCGGCCGCCTTGTCGATACCGCTTTCGGGCATGCCGACGTCGCGCAGCGCGAGTTTCGCGCCCAGCCGCTTTGCGAGGTCGAAAAGTCCCTGCGACGCATCGGCCGCGCCGATCGCGCGCGAGATGCGCGCCATCGCATCGGGCACGGCCGGCGCGTTGTAGGCCAGCGCATGCGGCAGCACGATGGTGTGGGTTTCGGCGTGCGGCAGGTCGAAGGTGCCGCCGAGCGTGTGGCAGAGCTTGTGATGCAGCGCCATGCCGACCGTACCTAGGCAGACACCGCACAGCCAAGCGCCATACAGCGCTTCGGTGCGGGCCTCGCGGTCGTCGGCCTTGGCCGCGATCGCGGGGAGGGCGCGCGCGAGCGCGCGGATGCCTTCTTCCGCCATCAGCGACGTGACGGGATTGGTGTCGCGCGCGTAGAGCGCCTCGACCGCATGGGCGATCGCGTTGATGCCGGATGTCGCGGCCAGGCTCGGCGGCAGCGTCAGGGTGAGGTCGACATCATAGATCACGGTCTCCGGCAGGATCGCTGCGTCGCGCACCGTGGTCTTCAGGCCGTTCTCGGTCTGGCCGACGATCGGGGTCATCTCCGAGCCGGCATAGGTGGTGGGAATGCAGAGCTGGTTGACGCCCGTGCGCAAGGCCAATGCCTTGCCGAGGCCCGTGGTCGATCCGCCGCCGAGCGAGACGACGCAGTCGGCCTCGCACGCCGTCATCGCGGCGAGCGCACGTTCCGTGACCTCGACTGGCGTGTGCATGGTGGCGCCCGGAAAGATGCCGGCATAGAGCGGACCGAGCGCCGCACCCAGGCTCTTGCCCTGCGCCTCCTGCTGCGGCGTCGTCAGCACCAGCGCGCGCTTGCCGCCGAGCCGCTCGACTTCGGCCTTTGCGGACGCCAGCGTTCCGCTGCCGAACACGACGCGGCAGGGCAGGTTTTCAAAGGTGAACGAACCGATCATGCGCCGGTCTCTTTGATGGGATAATCGACCTGAAAGCGCCCGATCCGCAAGTCGCCCAGCGCCTCGCGCACGCGCAGATGTTCCGGATGGTTGGCATAGGCGGTCAGTGCCGCCTGGTCGGTAAATTCGGAAAACAAGACCACGTCGCAGGCGTAGTCGACCGCGCTGACGTCCATGCCGACTTCGATATGGGTGAGGCCGTCGATCCGGCCCTTGAGGCCCTCGAACAGGGTCTTGACCTTGACCCGGGCGGCGGAGCGCTCCTCGGGGCTCTCCCCGCGCAGCCGCCACATCACGATGTGCCTGATCGGGCCCGACATTTCCTGATTTCCTCGCCTGCGATTGTGCTTTGTTGGCGCCATTTTGCCTTGCAGAAAGCGGAAATAAAGGTCAAAATTTGTAAGTCTCTTTTCCTAAATTCGCAAAAATGGACCGGCTGCTCCAACTCGAGGTCTTCTCCAAAACCGCTGAACTCGGCAGTCTTTCCAAGGCTGCCGAAATGCTGCGGATGTCGAACGCGGCCGCGAGCCGACACCTCAGTGCGCTGGAGGAGCGGCTTGCGGTGCGGTTGATCGAGCGCAACACGCGCCGGCAATGGCTGACCGAAGCAGGACAGGAATTGCTGCAGCGCTGCAGCACGCTCCTGAACGAGCTCGCCGAAGCCGAGGACGCCGTCTCCGACCGCGCGCTGTCGCCGAAGGGCATGCTGCGCGTGACGAGCTCGCTGTCCTTCGCGATGATCTATCTCGCGCCGATGCTGCCCGCCTTCCGCGCGCTCTATCCTGATCTCAGCGTGCAGATCATCAGCGCGAACCGCTATCTGGACTTCATCGAGGCCGGCATCGACGTCGCGATCCGCACAAGGGAGCACGAGCCGGATTCAAACATCGTTGTCCGCCGCATCGGCCAGATGCATCGTGTGCTCGCGGCAGCTCCGTCATATCTGGAGAAGCACGGCCGGCCCGAACATCCGGCCGACCTCGCACGCCACAACATGCTGATCTACAACCTTGCCAACGATCCTTATTCCTTGCGGCTGAGCAAGGGCAGCACGACGCAGACCATTCGGATCGCGCCGACGCTCGACAGCAATGACGGCCAGATCATCTGTGGGGCGGCGCGCGCGGGGCTCGGCATTTTGATCCAGCCGCTGTACATCGTGCAGAGCGATATCGCGGCCGGGCGGCTGGTGCCCGTCCTGAACGGCTGGGAGCTGCCGCTGCTCACCATGAACATCGCCTATCAAAACCGCGTCAGGCTGCCTGCCAAGATCAGGGTGTTCTCGGACTTCCTGGTCAGCCACATCCGCGAGCATTCGCAGCCCGGAATCTGGATCGACGCGGCGAAGTGAGCGGGAGGATCCATGTATCTCGGCATCGATCTCGGCACCTCTGCGGTCAAGACCATTCTCGTCGACGATGCCCAGCGCGTGATTGCAAGCGAGAGCCGGCCGATCGCGACCGTCTCGCCGCAATCGGGCTATTACGAGCAGGACCCCGCGCAGTGGATCGATGCGACCTTTGCCACGCTGGATGCCCTGAAGGCGTCGCATGCCGGCGCGCTGGCTTCAGTCAAAGGCATCGGGCTGTCCGGCCAGATGCATGGCGCCACGCTGCTTGATGCGAGCCTGAGGCCGTTGCGGCCCTGCATTCTCTGGAACGACGGACGCTCCGCTGCCGAGTGCCGCGTCCTGGAGCAGCGGTGGCCCGCCTTGCGGGCGACGACGGGCAACAAGGCGATGCCGGGCTTCACCGCGCCGAAGCTGTTGTGGATCGCAGCGCACGAGCCTGAGATATTTGCGGCGACGAAGCTCGTTCTGTTGCCTAAGGCTTATCTGCGCCTGGTGCTATCAGGCGAAGTCATCGAGGACGTCTCCGATGCATCGGGCTCGCTCTGGCTCGACGCGGCGCGCCGGGACTGGTCGGACGCGGCACTGGCGGCGACCGGCCTGTCGCGTGATCACATGCCTCGTCTGGTCGAGGGATGTGCGCCCGCAACGACATTGCGCAGCGAGCTCGCGCGGCGCTGGGGCATGACCGGAGAGCCAGTGATCGCGGGCGGCGCCGGCGACAATCCGGCGGGCGCCGTCGGCATCGGTGCGATCCGGCCGGGAGCTGCGTTCGTGTCGCTGGGAACCTCAGGCGCCATCATGGCACCGACCAACGCGATCGCCGCCAACCCGGACCGCGCGGTGCACACCTTCTGCCACGCCATTCCCGGCATGTGGATTCAGGCCGGCGCGATCCTCTCGGCGGCCTCGTGCCTCGCCTGGGCCGCGCGTCTGTTCGGCATCAGCGAGGCCGAACTGCTGGCGCCGCTTGGATCGCGTCCGCACGGACCGTCGCCCGTGAGCTTCCTGCCTTATCTCGCCGGTGAGCGCACCCCGCACGACGATCCCGACGTGCGCGGCATGCTCGACGGCTTGAGCCATGGCACAGATCGCGCGGCGATCGTGCAGGCGGTCCTCGAGGGCGTTGCTTTCGCGCTCGCGGATTGCCGCGATGCGCTCGCGGATGCCGGTATTGCGATTACGGAAGCTGACGTCATCGGCGGTGGTTCGCGGTCTCGGTTCTGGCTCGCAGTGCTGGCGAACGTGCTGAATGTTCGGATCCATCGCTTCGCCGGAGGTGAAACTGGCGCGGCGTTCGGTGCGGCGAGATTGGGGCGGCTTGCTGTCACCGGTGAGGCGATCACGGCCGTGTGCACACGACCGCAGCGCATCGAGTCGTTCGAACCTGACACTGGGCTGACCGATGCCTATGCCGAGCGGCTTCCCGCATGGCGCGAACTGTATCGGCCGCGCCACTAGCATCGCCCCGATGTTGCATTCCCGTGTGTTCGGTATTGCCCTGTGCCGCCGCCTTTTGTTTAATGCGTGAGCCGCGCTGACACGAAGATCGAGACGCGGGTGGGAAACGCATTGTGCGCCGGGAGGCACGATGAACGATCCGATCCTCGAGATGCGTGGGGTCTCAAAGTCCTTCTTCGGCATCAAGGCGCTGCGCTCAGTCGATCTCACAGTCTATGCCGGCGAAATCCATGCCTTGATGGGTGAGAACGGCGCCGGCAAATCGACGCTGATGAAGATCCTGTCCGGCGCCTACAGGCCTGATCCCGGCGGCGAGATCCGCATTGAGGGCAGGGTGGCGCGGATCGAAGGGCCGCTCGGCGGGCGCGCCGCCGGGATCTCCATCATCTACCAGGAACTGTCGCTGGCTCCCAATCTCAGCGTAGCCGAGAATATTTACCTGGGACGGGAGATGTCGCGATCAGGTTTTCTGGCGCGCGGCGCCATGCGCGAGGGTGTCGGCCCGATCCTGAAGCGGCTGGGCGCAGACTTCCTGCCATCGACGCTGGTGGCGCATCTTTCCATGGGCCAGCGGCAACTGGTCGAGATCGCGCGTGCGCTGCACGCGAGATCGAAGATCCTGATCATGGACGAGCCGACCACCTCGTTGTCGGCCGCGGAAAGCGAGCGGCTGTTCACGCTGATCCGCCAGCTCCGCTCCGAGGGACTGGCCATCATCTACATCTCGCATCGCATGGATGAGGTCTACGCGCTCGGCGACCGTGTCACCGTGCTGCGCGACGGCCGGCTGGTCGGCTCGCTCGACAAGCCCGACATCCGCGCCGACACCATCGTGCGGCTGATGGTCGGGCGTGATGTCTCATCGTTCTACAAGAAGGATCACGATCCGGAGGCGGGGCGGGGGCATCCCGTGCTCGCGGCGGTCGACATCGCCGATGGCCAGCGCGTCAAGGGTTGCTCGCTTACCGTGCATGCAGGTGAGGTGGTGGGTCTCGCCGGCCTGATCGGCGCCGGCCGCACCGAGCTTGCGCATCTCGTCATCGGCGCTACGCCGCGAACGTCAGGCCATCTCGAACTCGAGGGGTGTCCGATCGACATCCGTAGCCCCGGTGCGGCACTCGAGGCCGGCATCGCCTATCTGACCGAGGACAGGAAGGCGCTCGGCCTGTTTCTCGACATGTCATGTCTGGACAACATCAATCTGGCCGTGCTCGCGCGCGATGCGAAGCTCGGCTGGTTCCTGGACCGCGACAAGGCGCGCGAGCGGGCCGACCGGGCGTTCGCGGGGCTCAGCATCCGCGCTGCCAATATCGGCGTCCCCGCCGGTGGACTGTCCGGCGGCAACCAGCAGAAGGTGCTGTTGTCGCGGCTCCTCGCCATCGGGCCGAAGGTCCTGATCCTCGACGAGCCAACGCGCGGCGTCGACGTCGGCGCCAAGTCCGAGATCTATTCGATCATCGACAATCTGGCCAAGGCTGGCACCGCGATCCTCGTGATCTCGTCCGATCTGCCCGAGATCATCGGCATATGCGACCGCGTCCTCGTGATGCGTGCCGGGCACATCGCCGGTGAGGTGACGCGCGGCTCCAATGCGCCCCTGACACAAGAAGAAATCATGGCGCTTGCCACCGGGATGGAGCAACTCGATGCCTGAGAATGGTGCTTCGGAGGTCCAGCCCGCCCCGACGACGAATGGTGCTGCCGCCGAGACAAGGCGCCAGCGGGTGAGGGTGCTGATCAGCGCGCTCGGCATGCTGCCGGTGCTGCTGATCCTCTGCATCGGCTTCCACCTGTTGTCCGAGGGACGCTTCTTCACCGGACAAAATCTCGGCATCGTGTTGCAGCAGGCCGCGGTGAACACCGTGCTCGCCGCAGGGATGACCTTCGTCATCCTCACCGGCGGCATCGACCTCTCGGTCGGCTCGATCCTGGCGGCCTCCGCGATGGCGGGGTTGACGCTGTCCAAGCTGCCGGAGCTCGGGATGCTGTGGCTGCCAGCGGCGCTGCTGACCGGCCTCGGCTTCGGGATCGTCAATGGCGCGCTGATTGCGCTGCTCCGCCTGCCGCCTTTCATCGTCACGCTCGGCTCTCTCACGGCGGTTCGCGGTCTGGCGCGGCTGCTCGGGGCGGACACCACCGTGTTCAATCCATCCATTCCCTACGCCTTCATCGGCAACGGCTCGCTGACGCTCATCCCCGGCGTCGCCTCGATCCCGTGGCTCTCAGTGATCGCCTTGCTGGTCATCCTGGTCTCGTGGCTGGTGCTGCGCCGGACCGTGCTCGGTGTGCATATCTATGCAGTGGGCGGCAATGAAAGCGCGGCGCGGCTTGCCGGCATCAAGGTCTGGGCGGTGCTGATCTTCGTCTACGGCATCTCCGGACTTTTCGCCGGGCTCGGCGCCGCCATGCAGGCGGCGCGGCTCTACGCGGCCAACGGCCTCCAGCTCGGTCAGTCCTATGAGCTCGACGCGATCACCGCCGTGATCCTCGGCGGCACCTCCTTCGTCGGCGGCATCGGCTCGATCTGGGGCACGCTGGTCGGCGCGCTCATCATCGCCGTGCTCTCGAACGGCCTCATCCTCATCGGTGTCTCCGACATCTGGCAATATGTGATCAAGGGCCTGGTGATCATCGGTGCCGTTGCGCTGGACCGCTACCGGCTGCAAGGCTCCGCCAGAACCTAAGGCTCCGCCAGAACCTGAGGTTCCGCCAGAACCTGATGCGAAGTTCCGTTGCGGCAACTGGTCTGCCGCGCCGGGGACGAAGACAGACCAGGGAGGAAGTCCATGTTGAAGACGATCATGCTTACCGGCGCCGCCATGGCGCTTGCCCTAAGCACCGCGCCAGCCTTCGCCAAGGAGCTCAAATCGATCGGCGTCTCGTTGGGATCGATGGGCAACCCGTTCTTCGTCGCGCTGTCGAAGGGCGCCGAGTTCGAGGCCAAGAAGACCAATCCCAATGTGAAGATCACGACCGTCGGCTTCGAATACGACCTCGGCAAGCAGGTCACCCAGATCGATAATTTCATTGCTGCCGGCGTTGACCTGATCCTGCTCAATCCGGGTGATCCCAAGGCGATCGGGCCGGCGATCAAGAAGGCGCAGGCAGCGGGCATCGTCGTCGTCGCGGTCGACACTGCGGCCGAAGGCGCCGACGCCACCGTGACCACGAACAACGTCCAGGCGGGCGAGATCTCCTGCCAGTACATCGTCGACAAACTGGGAGGGAAGGGCGACGTCATCATCGAGAACGGGCCGCAGGTCTCCGCCGTGATCGACCGGGTCGTCGGCTGCAAGAATGTGCTCTCGAAGAATCCCGGCATCAAGGTGCTGTCCAGCGATCAGGACGGCAAGGGCTCGCGCGAGGGCGGTCTCACCATTGCGCAGGGCTATCTCACCCGTTTCCCCAAGATCGACGCCATCTTCGCCATCAACGATCCGCAGGCGATCGGCACCGATCTTGCGGCGCGCCAGCAGAACCGCACCGGCATCGTCATCACGGCGGTCGACGGCGCGCCCGACATCGAGGCTGCGCTGAAGGATCCGCAATCGCCGCAGATCCAGGCCTCGGCTTCGCAGGATCCGTTCTTCATGGCGCGGCGGGCCGTTCAGGTCGGTGTCGGCATTCTCAATGGCCAGAAACCGGCCTCGACGGTCGAGCTCCTGCCGTCCAAGCTGGTGACCAGGGACAACGTCGCCGAGTACAAGGGCTGGACGTCGGATCGTTCTCAGTAATCGCCGCCACGTAGCGGTCACGCCTAGATGCGCGATGACGGGCGGCGTCTTGATCGACGCCGTTCGCTAACTCATGTGCGATGATCGGCTATGCGAGCGCCGCCGGCCTGCCTCTTGTGTTAGCTTGGCGCGATCTCGATCGTCGATTCGGAAGCATAGCTCGTGAAGGCAAGAACATCCGGGACCGCGTGGCGGCACGCCAATGTCGGCCGCCTGCTCAACAACGCGGTGCGGCGTTTCGAGGGCCGGGTGCTCGAATTGATGAGCGAGCGCGGCCACGACGAGACGCGCATCGCACATGTCGGCCTCACGCGCAATCTCGACGTGGAGGGGACGCGGCTCACCGAGCTCGCCCGCCGCGCCTCCATGAGCAAGCAAGCGATGGGCGAGCTGGTCGACCAATGCGCCGAGCTCGGTCTCGTCGATCGCGTCGCCGATCCGACCGACCGGCGCGCGCGCATCGTCATGTTCACCCCGGCCGGGCGCAAATGGCTCGATGCATTCCGCGATGCGGTCGACATTGCTGAGCAGGAGATGCGCGCAGAGCTCGGCAAGGCCACGATGGATGCGATTCTGAAAGGGCTCGCGGTCTACGGCGCGGAGTTCGACACGTTGGATGATGCCGATTAGTCAGGCGGCTTGACGATTTCGTCAGGTAACCTTACCATGCACGATGATGCTGGTAGGGAGAAGCGTCTTGGAGACACGTCTGACGGCCGCGGTGCTCATCGTGGGCGGGGGCCCCTGCGGACTGATGCTGGCCAACGAGCTCGGCCGGCGCGGCGTGTCCGCGATCCTGGTCGATGAAAAACCCGGCACGGCGTTCAATCCGCAGGCCAATGCGACGCAGGCGCGCTCGATGGAGCATTACCGCCGGATGGGCTTTGCCGACGAGATCAGGCGGGAGGGTTTGCCTGCGGACTATCCGACCGACGTTGCGTATTTCACGCGTTACGCAGGTTATGAGCTGGCGCGGTTCGCGCTGCCGTCATCGTCGCGGGCAGGTGAGCTCGTCAAGGGCCTGTCAGGCTCCTGGAGTGCCGCGGAGCTGCCGCATCGGGTCTCGCAGAAATATGTCGAAGCGGTGCTACGCCGCCACGCCGAACGGCTGCCCGGCATCAAGCTGAATTATGGCCATAGGCTCATCGGTTACGTCGAAAGCGATGCCGGCATCGTCGGCGACATCGAGCGTCTCGACGATGGCAGTCGCTGTCAGGTCCGGGCCGACTTCCTGGTTGGCGCCGACGGGCCGCGCTCGATGGTTCGTCAATCGCTCGGCGTCACCTATGGAGGTGAGACCGGGATGCAGCGCGATTTCATGGGCGGTCGCATGCTGGCGGTCTATGTCCGCTCGCCCGATTTCTACGCGAGCATCCCACACGCCAAGGCGTGGATGTACAATTGCTTCAACGGCGATCGCCGCGCCTTCATGGCATCGGTGAACGGGCGCGACGAATTCGCGTTCCACACCCAGCTCCGGCCGGGCGAAGACGAAAGTGCGATCACGGTCAACGAGGCCAAGGCCGCATTCCAGCGCGCCTGCGGAGCGCCGATTGACTGCGAGGTGTTGTCGTTCCTGACCTGGACCGCTGGCCACGCGCTGGTCGCGAACGGAATGCAGCGTGGCAGGGTCTTCCTCGGCGGCGATGCCGCGCATCTGTTCACGCCGACGGGAGGGCTCGGCTACAACACCGCGATCGAGGATGCGGTCAATCTCGGCTGGAAGCTCGCAAGCGTCGTCAAGGGCGTCAGCCCACTCGCCCTGCTGGACAGCTACGAGATCGAGCGACGTCCGGTGGCGCTTCGCAACACGGATTATGCGCGGCGCTTTGCCGACTCCCTCGGCCTGTTCGCGCCCGCGCCGGAGATCGAGGATGCGACGGACGAGGGCGATGAGGCACGGCGGATTGCCGGTGCCTATCTCGAACGGCACGCGCGCGCCGAATTCAACATTCCAGGCGTCACGTTCGGCGGACGTTATGACGGCTCGCCGATCATCATCTCCGATGGCAGCCAGCCGCCGCCCGACGCTGCGAACGTCTATGTCCCGAGTGCTTGCCCCGGCGGCCGCGCACCGCATGCGTGGCTTGAAGGCGGCGTGTCCCTGTATGACCTGTTCGGGTTCGAGTGGACCCTGCTTCAGTTCGGCGACGTCGAAACGGCTGACGCGGCAGTCGCTGACGCCGTCGGCATGCTCGGAGTCGACGTGAAGCTCG
This sequence comes from Bradyrhizobium sp. CCGE-LA001, assembly GCF_000296215.2. Taxonomy (NCBI): domain Bacteria; kingdom Pseudomonadati; phylum Pseudomonadota; class Alphaproteobacteria; order Hyphomicrobiales; family Nitrobacteraceae; genus Bradyrhizobium; species Bradyrhizobium sp. CCGE-LA001. The sequence goes on from NZ_CP013949.1 coordinate 3,237,568, forward strand.
TCACGCTGCCGGAATCCATGCGCGATGTTTACGAGGCGGATCTTGCTTTGATACGCCCCGACCAGATCGTGGCCTGGCGCGGCGGCGCGTCACAAGCCGGCACGATTGGAGGCGTCCTTAGCCGGGCTAAAGGACAGTAGAAGGATTGGCGCGCGCACGTAACACGGCCGATGGAGACTTGCTCGCGAAGGCGCTGGTCTTGGGTTGTACACGCGACCCGTCGATCACCTCGAGCCGGCCGCAGCGGTTCAGCGTATGCAGCTTCCGGCCGGGCCATGCCGGTCCGGGCTTGATGGCGTGGCGGACGGCCTGCCTGAATGTCGTCGGCGACAGTTCGACGATTTCCGCCAGCGCAAGCGCTGCGCCGTAACCGTCGGCACAATTCTGAACCGGGCGCCACAATTTGCCATCGATGGTGACAAAATGCCCTGCCGGCCGCGTGGTCGCACGATCGATCAGGACCGGATTGCTGGCGTGGGGCAACCAGGGGCCGAGGAGGTGGTCGGCGCAATAGATCGCCAGCGAATCCGAATAGCCGCCCGTTCCGTCGCGCCAGGCTCCAAACAGATAGTGCAGGCCGTTGTGCCGGGTGATCGTGGCATCGGCGAGCTCGAGGCCGGACAGGAGCGTGGTGTGCCGCTCCCACTTGTCCGGAAAGCGAACGCATTTGTAGAGCGCGACGTCGCCATGGGTCGAGCTCTCCGGGATCATCCACAACACGCCATCGTCCTCGATCAGGAACGGATAGGAGAGATGCCAGGGCTCCTCCAGCACCGGCACAACATCGCCCACCGGGCCTGCATCGTTGAACTCGATCGCAGAAATGGTGCCTTTTCCAACCCGATGATCGAGATCCTCGAAGAAGACGAAAGTCCGCCCCTGCCATGTGATGGGAAACGGATCGGCGTAGAAGCGATGGCCGGGATCGCCGAGGACATTCCAGCCTGGTCCTGACAGATTTCCGCTTTGCCAGACGCCTGGGCCGTCATTGAAGCGCCATCCGATATGCCAATGCGGGGCATAGCAGCAGAGCCGATAGATCTCCTTGGCAACCGATACGGCGAGGCCGCGCGCGACATACGCCGCCGGGTGCCGGACGGTGCCGTTTCCGGCTGGACGCGCCAATTGCGGCACGATGCGCGGGCGCTCCGACAGGATGGCCGCCACCATGGTCAGGGTTCGCGCCATGACGGTTTCGAGCGCGCCGCTGAGGCCGGCTGCGATCTCTCCGGAAGGGTGACCGCGATCGAGGACGGCACCATCGAAGTCGTTGACGATCTCGATCACCGGAAGATCACCGGCGAGAATGGCGGCGAGCGCAGCGTTTTCACCTGCGGTTCCATTGAACAATGGGCGCAGATACAGCCGAGCAGGACATTTGGGATCCCGGGCGCCGCCGGTGAAATCGACGACCACGTCGGGCGTGCCGGCGCGCGCCGGCGTGCGGTCCGGGATGATGTTCAGCTTGCCGGCGCCGTTGCGTTTGCCCTTGTGCAACACCAGGCGTTCGAGTTCGAACAGTGCGTCCAGGCCGCCGGGGCGTGGCTGCGCCGTCGCCGTCCAAACGATCTGAACAGGGACATCCTTGCCGTCGACCGACAGCGTCTCGCGGTCCATCCATCGCCGCGCATGCTCACGTTCACAGCGAAACTCGATGATCATGTCGAGCCAATCTATTCCAAGGTGCCCCGTCAAATGACTTGGCTGAGAAGCCGAACGTATTCCTCCACCATGGCATCTACCGAATAGCGCAGCCGCAGGCCTTTGGCGTTTTGTCGCAGTTCGTCGCTCAGTTGCTGATCCGTCAAAAGGCTGGAGACGGCTGCCGACAGCTTCGTATGGTCGGACGCATCGACGAACAGGGCCGTCGGCTTTCCTTCGAAGGACAGCACCTCGCGCAGCACGGGAAGGTCGGTGACGACGGAGGGAACACCGGCGTTTGCGGCCTCGACCGCGGCCAGGCCGAAGGTTTCGGCCTGCGTCGGAAACACGAACACGTCCAGGCAGGCGAGAAAGTCCGCCATCCGGCGCGGCGGGATTTCGCCGAGCAGATATAGCCGGTCCGACACCTTCAGATCGTCAGCCAGCTGCTTCAGCCGGGCTTCATCGGCGCCTTGTCCGGCCAGTGCGAGGTGCCAGGACGGTTCATCCGGTAACAGACGTATCGCCGCATCCAGTCGCTTGTGCGGGTGCAGGCGTGCTGCGCAGCCGAGCAGGATATGATCCCGCGGCAGATTGAATTCCTGACGTGCAGCTTCCTTCGACAGGGTGAGCGCCTTGTCGTCGAAGCCGTGCGGCACGTGGACCATGCGCGAGCGATAGGCCGCGGGATAACGCGAATATTCGCGCTCCATGTCCTTCGAATTGAGCGTGATGCGGTCGAAGAAGCCGAGGCTGCCCATGACGATGTCGGCCGTGCGGACCGGCCAGCTCATCGACAGCGCGGACGAGACCTGGTTGGCGATGACGGGCGCGCGGCACACGAGGCGCGACACGCCGGCGCCGATGACGTTGCCGAAATGCTGGAACGTCAGAACGGCGTCGGGCCCGGTTGTCCTGATATGGCGGCCGAGCGTCCACAGCATTCGCAGCAGAGCCAGCGGATGCCCCGGCCGGCCCGGGGCGCAATAGAGCGTATTGGGCGGCTCGTCGAATGAATCCGACTTGCGGAAGAAGAACAGGTTGGTGACGCGGTGACCCCGCGCGGAGAGACCGGCGCCGAGCAGCCTGGTGATCTCCTGAGCGCCGGCGTTTTCGGCCTGGGTCTGTACGAGAAGGACGTGCAGCTTCCGTCCGTTGCCTCCGGACGGGGTGAGTGCTGTCGCCGTCGTCTCGCCCAACTCCTTGTTTGGCTGGTAATGGAGCACGGATCCCGACCCGCTGAAGAAACGAAATTTTCACCTTGCTTGATCCCGTACCTACCATGCGGGCATCCGGCGGACATCGACTAGCAACAAACGGAGTTAATGCATCGGAGGTCGGAACAGTGTTGTCGCCGGAGAATCCTGGTGGTTTCCAAGGCAAGCGAAGCGAGCGCATTAACCAATTGGTCATGGTCGCGCGAGGGATGGGTAACCCCGGATTAACCATAGATATTTACGGTGGAGCAGGCCACTGAACAGTGTTCGCCAGTTGAATCCGAGTAAAGTCCATGACGTTCGGTCGCCGCGCAGACCCGACAAGTTCCGGATCGACCGGCATTGCCGCGTCGTGGGAGCGGAATTCGTCGAACGGTGCGGCCGGCAGGACCGCCGCCCGCGCTCGCGGCGCGCTGACTGTGGCCGCTTCGCTTGCCTTCCTTCGCGAAAATGCCCGGCGGATATTGACGCTCGCTCTCGCGATCTTCGCGTTCGGCGCAGTCGTTCTGCTGGTGATCCCGACCCGTTATGCCGCGACCGCACTGGTCGTCGTCGATCCGCGCGAGCAGCGCATAACGACGGAGCAGGACGTCCTGCCGGGCATTGGACAGGACAGCGCCGCGCTGCAAAGTCTGGTCGAAGTGGCGAAGTCCGACGGCTTCCTCAAGCCGCTGATCGAAGAGCTCAAGGTCCGCGATGATCCGGACCTTTCCGGCGGATACACCGATCCTGCGCGCCTGCTCGAGCGTTTCCGCAACCGCCTCGACATTTCCCGTCGTGGGCTGACCTATGTCATCGCCTTCCGGTTCACCTCGAACCGATCGGAGCGGGCCGCTTACTACGCCAACGCCATTGCCGAGGCGTTCGTCGCCAGACAGAGCCGTATCCGCAGCGAAGCCACCGACGAGGCCGCGGACTGGCTCGGCGGCCGGCTGAAGACTTTGAGCGACCGGCTGAAGGCGTCGGAGGACGCCGTCGCCGCGTTCAAGCTGGAGCACAGGATCGTCAACGCCGGCAAGGATGCCACGACCCAGCAATTGCGGGTGACCGAGCTGTCGCAGCAGGTGGCTGCTGCGCGCGTGCGGACCGAGGAGGCCAAAGCTCGCTACGAGCAGGCGCAGCGCGACGTGAAAGCGAATGTCGAGAGTCCCGTCAGGCAGGATCTCCTCAGCGCGCTGCGAGCCCAGCGATCGGCGCTCAACGATCAGATTGCGCAGAAGCGCGCGGTGCTCGGCGATCGCCATCCCGATCTCGTGATGTCGTACGGCCAGCTGAACGACCTCAACAGACAGATCGAGGTCGAACGGAAGAAGGGCATCGACACCGCAAAGTCGGAATACGAGGCCCAGCGCGATCAGCAGAAGGCGCTCGAAAGCCAGATGAAGGCGGCTGAATCGCAGCTCCTCGTCGATGGTCAGGCCCTGGTGAAGCTCCAGGAGCTGCAGCGCGACGCCGAGGCCAACAGGAACATCTACGAGCAATTCCTGTCGCGGTCCAAGACCACGAACGAGCAGCGCCTGCTGCAGAGCTCTCAGACCAAGGTCGCTTCGCTTGCCATTCCGCCGTTGCGCTCGACCCTTCCGCCGCTGCCTTTGCTGCTGGCCGCGCTCGCGATCGGCTCGCTGCTGACATCGACCGCGGTCGTCGTCGCAACGGGGCGCGGGCCGGACAAATCGGTTCCTGATGCGCGCGATCCCGAGCCGGCTCCGCGCCAAGCTGAAGCGTGGCCGCGTCCGCCGGTGTGGACTCGCATTCCCGACCTCGTGCCCGCCGAAGCGCCGCGAAATATCTGGCAAGGACCGGTGTCCGCGGTGGAGCTCGATCTCGGTCCCCACCTCCTGCCGCTCTTCGACAGGCTGGAGAAATTGCCGGGCTCTCTGGGGAAGGTCGTTCTCGTGATGTCGGTCGGAAAGCGTGCCGGCGGCAACACGGTCGCACGGTCGCTGAACCGATGGGCAGTGAACAGGGGAAAGCTGAGCGTCCTGATCCGTGTCGAACCAGATCTCGGCGGTGCCAAGATCGCGTCGGCCATGGGTCCGGCAGACGGCATGACCACGGCAGATTTCCGCAGCGTCGACGAGCTTCTGAGCGCCGGCAGGCTGCCCCAGCCGTCGCCCGCGGACGATATTCGTTCGGAATTCGATCTGATCATCGTGCACGCAACATCGCTTGCCTTACAGCCGGAGGTGGCGGCCCTGGCTGCTCATACCGATCTGGTCGTCCTGGTCGGTCGCGAAGACGCAATCGATTCAGCCGCGATGCGCAGGGTGACGGCGGCGCTCTCCCGTTTCGGCGGCGTGCCGACCGGTATCGTCGTCAATCACGTGCCCGCAGATCCGTCGTCGGCTCAACGGCGCGGTGAAGCGCTCGGCTTGGTCGGCTGACGGTCGCCGGGCTGCACCGTTCTTGCGGCGTTTGAGCGCGATCCTAATCGCTAGTGTCGGCGCCGTGGACTGCGTAGGTGCCGCGTTTCGATCCGCCAAAGCGCAACAGCGCGAGAATTGAGGGATCGACTCCGGACCGCTGGCGGCACAGCACATTGAGCGCGATGGTGGCAAGCGACAGCGACACCGTGGCGGAGATCGCCGCGCCAAGCACGCCCAGCCAGGGGATCAGCACGACAAATCCGACAAGTCGCAGCCCTACGTTCGCTGCGACGACGGGAACATAGATGCGCTCGTGGCCGGTGAGCTGCAATATCGCCGCAGACGGACCGCCAGCTGCCTGAATCGCCGTTCCGATCGCGAGCACGATCAGGACCCAGTGCTGCGCGGCGAAATGAGGCCCGAACAGGTTGAGAAGATAGGGGCCGCCAATCCAGATCAGGACAAGGCCGCTGATCACGCAAAGCCCGGTCACCTCCGCCATCAGCTTGAGCGTCCGCTCGAACTCGCGATGGTTTTTGCTGAAGTACAGCGAAGGAAGCCGGCGCGCACCGAAGCTGTAGAGCGCTGCCGACAGCATGGCGAAGATGTTGGCAAGGCGCGAGGCGGCGAAATAGACCCCGGCGGTCGCCGGATCCAGCATCCAGTAAACCAGAATGACGTCAAAATACTGGTTCGCGGCTTCCAGAACGGACGCGATCCAGAAATGCAGCGCGCTCGACCTCCAGCGCGACGGCTCGTAGCGTGCCGCTGTGCCGCTGAGATCCGGCAGAGCTCTTGCGACTGAAACGACCTGTGCCCCGAGGCCGACAGTCATGGCGACCGTCATGACCGCGAACAATTCGGCGGGATCGAGCCGGCCATGGCCTAACAGGATTGCGAGCAGGAACAGGACGACGCCGACCCGCCAGAAGAACTCCCTGTTTCCTTCCCCCATCAGGATACTGACCAGCGAGCGCGCAACCTGGCTGCCCAGCATCAGCCCTGCATTCACCGCAGTATAGGCGGACACAGCGAGGATCAGCAGCCACCAGTCCCCCTTCACGTACGCTGCCGTCGCGATCGCGCCGATCACGATCAGCATTGCGAGAGAGGAGATCTTCAGGCTCGACCGCAGGATACCCTTGGTGAGATCGAGCCGATTTCCGACCTGATACTCATTCAGGAAGCGCACCAGGAGGGCTTCCTGGCCGACCAGGCCCACGACCGATGCAATCTGAGCGACCGAAAGCCAGGTTGCAAAGATGCCGAACCCATCTGGCGACATCGTCCGCGCCGCAAGCGAGAACAACGCAAACGCAAATGCGCCGCTGCCAACCTTGAGAAGGATGGTGCCGGCGACACCGCGCGTCACATCGCGCCGCATGAATTGGATGATGGATTGGATCATGGGGATTAAGGGGTGAGTCTCCCCTGAAGAGAAAGGCTCCGATACCGGCACCAGCCTAGCATGCCGAATAACCCCGAGTGTTAATACGTGGTCGAGGATTCAGCTGGCCAAAGCGGCGCCGCCGCCAAGTCGATTGCTTCACGATGGTACATCGCCGTCTCCATTGTCCCAGATCAAGCAAAGCCCGGTTTGACCGAACGGCGGCACTGGGCCGCATCGGCGACTGAAGAAGGTGCGATCAGCCGCTTGAATGCGGAACGGCTCGCCGGAATGGCCGCCGATCTGCCAAAGCGTGAACTTTGCAGGGCCTCCCGAGCAAAGTCCGTGCCGGGATTTCGCGTGTCCAGATCAATCTATTGGCTCATTAACCTCGATCTGCGGAAGTGATCGCATTCGGCGCCTTGATGCGACATCAGGCGAGGACATTGCACATGGGGCCGCGTTAACCGTGGGAGCCTGCACCATGACGTTGGAGAGAGCCGTGTCCGAGTCGATCGACGCTGTCGGGAGCGCGACGATCGCGATGGATGTCGCGATCGTCGGCGGCGGCCTCGCGGGATCGCTGGCGGCGGCGGTTCTCGCGCGGGCAGGGCATCGCGTTGCCTTGGTGGACAAGCGCGCCGTCTATCCGGACGAATTCCGGGTCGAGAAGATCGGAGGCCCGCAGCTGGACGCGTTCCGCAGGCTGGGCTTCATCCGTGGGCTCGCGAGCGTTGCCTGTTCATACGATCGCGTGCTCAACATCAGGGAGGGCAAGTTGGTCGATGTGAGCGTCGGTCAAGCCTACGGGCTTCCCTACGCCGATCTCGTCGCCATGGCGCGCAGCCAAATGCCCGATCCAACCAGCCTGATCGTCGACGAGGTCACTGCGATCAGCTCGAGCGACGACATCCAGCATCTCGAACTCGCTTCCGGACGGCGGCTCACTGCGCGCCTCGTGGTTCTCGCCACGGGCATGGCCGGAGCTCTCAGCTACAAGCTCGGCATCAGGCGGCGCGTGCTGGCTGCGGGCCATTCGGTCTCTTTCGGATTCACGATCGCCCGGCGCGACGGTGCGCCGTTCGATTTCGAGGCGCTGACCTGCTACGGCGAGCGCACGGCGGACGGCGTCGACTATCTCAGCCTGTTTCCGGTGCGCGCGGGCATGCGAGCGAATCTGTTCATGTTCCGCGATCCGACCGATTCCATCATGCGCGAGCTGCGCCGCGACACGGAAGCGACGGTTCTGCGCCTGCTGCCGGGACTACAGACCTATCTCGGCGATTTCCGCGTGATCGACCGCGTTCAGAACTGGGTGATGGACCTCTCCGTCGTCGAGGGACATCTTCAGCCCGGAATCGTGTTGATCGGCGATGCCTTCCAGACCAACTGTCCCGCCGCCGGAACCGGCGTCGCGCGCCTGCTGGTGGACGTCGAGCGTCTTTGCACCGAATATGCACCGCGGTGGCTCTCAACTCCCGGCATGGACCGGCAGAAGATCGCGGAGTTCTACGCCGATCGCGATAAGCTCGCGGCAGACCGGCAATCGCTGAAGATGGCGCGATTCCGCCAGGCCCTGACGTCGCGCGACGATATTGGCTGGGACGTGCGGCGGCGGCTGCACTTCCTGCGTCGCAGTCTCACCCATCGGGTCGAGCAGATGCGGCCAGGCTGGCTCGCGCAGGTCCGCAGCGCACTTCGGGCCTGAGCATCGCGGCCGGCGCCGCACGCTCGTCAGCGCGTCGGGGTCGAGGTATGGGGCGGCTGGATCCTGAATTCCGACATGCGCTTGGCGGCGAGTTTGAGCCAAGGAGCTTGCTTCAGGGCGAACAGCGCAACGGTGCCCGCGGTGCTGCCGGCCTGCGTGACCGCCCACATCGGCGACGGCTGCGCGCCGAACAGCTTCTTGTAGGGTTCGTCGCCTATGGTGAAATCGAGCATCTGATCTCCGCGCTCGATGCAATCCCTCGCCACCTGCTCGAACATCAGGGCGCCCAGGGATTGGCTCTTGTATCCGTCGATATCGAAGGCGCTCATGATGACGTGGTAGGTGCCCTGGTGCGACAAACCGAGTACCGCGGCGATCACGTCGCCGTCCATCTTCATGGCGTAGAGCCGCACGAAGGAGTCGAGGCCGCGGAGCGCCACGTCGGAATAGAAATCGAAATATTCGGGGCGCTGGAGCAGGTCTCCATCGCCCTGTGACTGAAACCGCGGCCCGCGGAATCTCTTCATCACCTCCAACGCGTCGCGTGTGGAGGCACCGTCATTGCAGCAGGAGAAGCTCAACGCGCCCTTCCTCTGGAGCTGACGATACTTCTTCGCGAGCTCCTTCTGATAGGAGCGATCGATCGCACTCGCCCGCCATTGCTCGAACGGCGTGATGAGGACGGTCGCGTAGGCATTGGTGTCCATCGAGATGCGACGGGGCGCGGCCAGGAGGGTCTCGATCGGAAGCCGCCCGTTGGGCAGCTTGGTCATGCGGAGCAGATCGAAAGGGCGGAGGAGGCGCTGAAGCTCCGCGCATGCGCTCTCGTCCTCGAGCAGTTGGGAAAACACCTCCGGGCTGCAAACCGGCGCCAGATAGTCGGAGACGCGGAGGTCGGCGAACTCGACGGTCCGTATCGGACCTCGCCGGATCCGCAACAGAGGCAGCACCATCGCAAGCGCATGGGTCTTGCGACGGCGGACGACGACAATGAGAGGCGTGGCACCCGCATGAGGCGCCAGCCTGGTGTACAGGCTATGCAGCCAGAGCGGGTGCTGGAACGCGGTGGCGGCGGAGTTGTCGAACAGCTCAGCGTATTCCGGGGACGCAAAGTCAAACGTCTGCTCGATGGCGATATCGAATGTGCTGCTAGGTCTGTTCATGGGTAGCCAAGGAAACCGGACGATTCGAAATTCGATCGAGCTCGGTCCGGGCTTTATAGCAGGGTCGTTACGAGCGACATACCGTCGCGGTGTGATTTGCATGAATGCACCGCTCCAGGCCTCATATCGTTACCAAACCCTTAAATCTGGTCCTGCATGGGCCTGAAGCGCCGGAGATCGGCCTGCGCTAGCAAATTATTAACCGCACCTCAGGAAGGTCGGTTCATGGCCAGCCTGCAGACCGAGGTGGATTCCGGGACACTCGATAGCGCGTTCTGGGAGACGCGCAGCGTTGGCGTTGAGAAGATCGCCAGAACCGCAATCAGCTGCTCGATCACGGTCAACGTGGTGGCGTCGATGGGGATCTTCAACGCCAAGCTTCTGCCGCCGGAGCTGACCTTCGTGCAGCAGGCCGTGGCGCTGCTGATGTGGGTCGTCCTGATTTATGCAAGCGCCTTCGTGCGTCCGCGCCTGCGGTTGCAGTTCAATCCCGATTTGATCGCGCTGCTCGCATTCTACACCTTCGCGGTCGTATCCGTATTCTGGTCGAGCCTGAACGCGGCCGCGCTCATGAAGAGCGCGGCGCTGGCGATGACGACCTTCGGCGCATTCTGCCTCGCCACGCGCATCGACATCGACGAGATCGTGAGGGCCACGTCTCATGGGCTCTTCATATTGGTCGCCGCGTCGACCTTCTGTGCGCTTGCCGTCCCCGATATCGGGATCGACCAGACCTGGATGCACAGCGGGCAATGGCAGGGTGTTTACGAATCGAAGCAGACGCTCGGCTTCGTCGGCGCGTATCTGATGTTCTTTTCCTGCTATCGCAAGATGACCGGGCAGGGCTGGCTCGCCTTTCTCGTCGTCTTCCTGGTGGCCTCGACGTGCGTCCTCGCGTCGGAATCGCGCGGGGCCGGCGCCGTCGCCCTGGCGGCCTGTGCACTGCTCGTAACGTCGATGTGGTCAGTCGGCTGCATGAGGGTCTATGCGATCTTGCCGTTCGTCATGTGCATTCTGGCCGGCATCCTGTTCTTGTATTTCTACGTCACCGGATATGACTCGATTCATGTCGGCGATGCGAAGATCGATTTCACCGAGCGGACCTTCATCTGGCACTACGCCATCAGCCATTTCGACGATGCGCCACTGCTCGGCTTCGGCATCAACGGCTTCTGGACGGTGCCGTCGATCTACGACTATTTCGAGCAGAACCACGGCTGGGTGCTGGACAATTATCACAGTGGCTACATCACGATCCTGATGGAGACCGGGTTTCTGGGATATGTGCTGTTCGCCGCGAGCGTCCTTCTGTTCTCGAACAAGATCCTGTACCTGATCTCGACGAGATCGATCGAGCGATCGCACTGCGCGCTCATCACCGGATTCGTGGTCCTCAGCTTTCAGACCAATTTCACGGAGACGACGTTTCTTCGCTCGACGATGTTCACCTCGGTCCTCCTGGTCGCGTTCCTCCTCGCCACGTGCAGGCCCGTGCCCGAGCCGGGATTTCAATCTGTGGAGATGGACGCGAGATGACCGCCATCCGTGCCGCCCGGCTGCGAGGCCTCAATCTCGTCGCGGCGGCATTCTTCCTTGCATCAGTGGTCTCCGCGGCCCACGGCGCCGAGCAGGCCGCTTCCCGTAACGTCCCGAAGTTGGGGCGCGGCATCAACATTCTCGGCTATGACGGCATCTGGGAGGGCGGTCGGAACGCGCCATTCCGCCTCGACAATCTGACGACGATCAAGAAGGCCGGGTTCTCGCACGTCAGGATCAACTTCTTCGGGTTCAAGTTCATGGGTCCCGAGAATGTCCTGGACGAGATCGTTCTCAGACGGCTCGATACCGTCATCGAGGAAGTGCTCGCGCGGGGGCTCATTCCCATCCTCGACGAGCACGATACCCATATCTGCCAGCGCGACATTTCGGAATGCGCACCGAAGCTCAGGGCGTTCTGGCGGCAGATCGCCGAGCGATATGCCGGAAAATATCCGACGCTGGTCTTCGAGGTCCTGAACGAGCCTGGCGGACAAATGACGACGTCCAGCTGGAATGCGCTCCTCAATGAATGTCTCGAGATCATCCGCCGCACCAATCCCGATCGGCCGGTCATTGCCGCCGTTCTCAATGTCGATGAGATTCCCATCGAGGAGTTGGTTCTGCCGACCGACGACCGCAACCTGATCGTGACGTTTCACTACTACGCGCCGATCAAGTTCACGCATCAGGGTGCACCGTGGTCGCAAACATTCTCGAAGATTGGACCGCTGGATTGGGGCAGCCGGAACGACGAAGCGAAGGCCGCCGCAGACTTCGACAAGGTCAGGCTGTGGGCGGAGAAGGAGAAGCGTCCCATCTATCTCGGCGAGTTCGGGGTGTATGAGAGAGCGCCATCCGACAGTCGCCTGAGATATCTGTCATTCGTGGCGAGGAGCGCCGACAGGCTCGGCTGGTCGTGGGCATATTGGCAGTTCGACCATGACTTCGCGGCTTTCGACGGCGCGCGTCAGGCCTGGAAGCCTGATATTTTGCGTGCGCTGGTTCCGCTGCTGCGTTGAGCCGGCGCTTCTGTTGCCTGTACGACTCTGGTCTTCATACGGCGAGAGGATTGCAAATCGCACCAATGGTGTCGCGATCTCCGCGGTGTGCCGATAGCAATCGGTGCGGGAGTATTCATGCGGGCGATGCGCAACCTGTTCGACTGGATCGCAAATTCATCACGATATGACGCAGTGTCGCATGCGAATCGATGATTAGAACGATTTGAAATTAGAAGTCTTCGAAGATGATCCATGACGCCGTTCGACGTCGACATCGATTCTTCCATCGTGATGGTTAGCCGTACAACCTTAGATAACTTCTAGTTCCCAATCCCTTCTCGCAGCACCCTCGTATGTTAGGAAGCGCGGGGGACGTGCTTGCGAGTGGGAATTGGGGTGCAACAATGAGGCGTGAACTCTCGGCCAGGAAAATCGTGCGGACGCTATCGCTGGGAGCGGTGAGTTATCTCGCGCTGTCACTGGAATCGTCAGGTGAATTTCAGCAGACGCTTGCGCAAACGAATCTGCCGCCCGTGACCGTGGATGCTCCCAAGCCAAGAGTTCGTCAGCCGGTCCAGAGATCACAGTCGACGCGCGCCTCGCGGGGACAGCGATCGGTCGCCGCGGCGGCTCCGCGCCAGGCGGCGCCCGTTCCCTATGTGGTGCCCGCGACCGGCACGGTCGGCACGGTGCCACCGGCATATGCAGGCGGCCAGGTCGCAACCGGCGGAAGTCTCGGGTTTTTAGGCAATCGCGGCGTGATGAATACGCCGTTCAACCAGACGAGCTACACGGCGGAGCTGATACAGAATCAGCAGGCGAGAACGATCCGTGATGTCCTGGCGAATGATCCCTCGGTTCGCGTCGTCCAGGCCGCAGGCGGCGGTGCAGACAGTCTGTTTATACGTGGTTTCTACTACGATAGTGGCGACTTTGCCTTGAATGGCCTTGCGGGGATTGCGCCGTACTACTCCACCGGCGCCAACTTCATCGAGCGAGTTGAGGTCCTCAAAGGGCCCAGCGCGGTGCTCAATGGTATGACGATAGGCGGCACGGGAGCGACGAGTGGCGGCGCGGTTGGCGGCACGGTTAATCTGATTACCAAGCACGCACCTGACGTGGATATCACCCGCATCACCGGGACATATTCGTCGAAGTCGCAGTTTGGTGAGCACATCGATGTCAGTCGGCGCTACGGCGAGCACAAGGAGTGGGGTGTGCGGCTGAACAGCACCTATTCAAATGGAAATACGCCCTGGAATCGCCAGAGGGACGAATTCGGCAATGCGGTGCTGGGGCTCGACTATCGAGGCGAGAACGCCCGATTCGAAGCCGACATTGGGTATCAGGCCGACGTTCTCAAGCCGCCATTGCGCTTCTTCAGTCTTGCTTCTCCCATTCTTCCGCCACCGCCGAAAGCTGGAACCAATTTCCAGGTGCCGTGGGCTTACTACGAACCGACGGATTTCTTCACGACTGCGCGTGGAGAGGTTGACGTCTTTGATTGGCTGACTGCCTACGGCGCCTTCGGCTATCACGACAGCAACATCAACTATAAGTACCCATCGCCCATCATCAGTAATGCTGTGCCAGGGGCTAATACGGGTCCTTTCCAGCTCGGTGGACTGAGATCGAATCCACTTGCCGGCAGCGAGCGATTCGAGACATACGCGGGGGAAGCAGGTCTTCGGGCGAATGTCGACGCCGGCCCCATCAATCATGCGGTCAGCATGAATTATGCGATCAATGATCGAACTTATAGGCAGCGAGTCGTGACGCCGCTCAATCCGTCGCCGGCGACGCAGAGTGTGCTCTACTGGAATCTGTATAACGAGCCGACCAATCTCGCTCAGCCGGTTTTCAACGTGCTCGCCGCGAACCAGAGAACCAATGCGCAGCTTGAAAGCTTCGGCATCGCTGACACGATGTCTATGTTGAATAATCGTATTCAGTTCACCATCGCTGCGCGTCATCAGACGGCAGGCACCGGAGTTACGAATTTTATCGCCCCGGGCACAGGTAGCAGGCCTTATCAAGAGGCGTCGGTGATAACACCTGCCTACGCCCTTGTCGTGAAGCCGGTCGAGAGCATTTCGCTGTACGCCAATTATGTCGAAGGCCTTCAGACGCCTCATGTCGTAACGGGCGCGAACTTCAGGAACCTCGGCGACGTGTTTGCGCCCAACAAGACGATGCAGGTCGAGGGCGGCGTGAAGTTCGACACGGGTCGGTTCACGACGACTGTAAGTTTCTTCAAGATCGAGCAGCGCAGCATCATCTCGACCTTCATAGGTGGGCTGCAGTACCAACTGCCCAATGGTAAGCAACGCAATGTCGGTGCCGAGCTCAACGTGTTTGGCGAAATTACGCCCGATATTCGATTGCTCGGTGGCGTGACATTGATTGACGGCAGACAGATCGATACCCCCAGAGCGGCCAACGGCAGCAATACGGACGGCAAGGTCGCGATCGGTGTTCCGACGGTCAGCGCCAATATCGGCGCGGAATGGGATACCTGGTTCGTCCCGGGACTGACGCTTACAGGGCGCGTGATCTATACCGGTTCGCAGTACTACGACACGGCCAACTTGGTCGCGCTGCCAGACTGGACGCGTGTCGATATAGGCGCCCGCTACACTTTCCTATCGCCTTGGAATGGAAAGCCGATCGTCGTACGCGCGAACATCGAGAATGTTGGTAACAAGGCTTACTGGGCGTCCGCCTACAGCAACGTGCTCACACTCGGTGCCCCACGCACCTACCTCCTGTCGACGACGTTCAATTTCTGAACACAGCGTCCTACGACACTTCCGATACTTGCCCGCCGCGGATCTCATCCGCGGCGGCCTTTTCTTTGATCGATAGTCAGCCAGCTGCACTTGTCGGGATTGATGACAGCACAATGAAACACCGCTCGCGACATAACGGGCGATCTTGCCGCATCGTAGAAGTTCCTCCGTGCGCAGTTAGAATTGCAGCAATCCGCGTCGTGTTCTGAAATCGCGATATTTTCCCGCGTGTTGGTGCGCAAGCGCGGAGGTTGCATTGTGCTCGTCCGTCGCCAATTTTGAGGTCTTAAAAAAAGTAGCGTCGATATTGCTTTGACCCTCGTCGGCATCTGACCTAGTCAAACGTCTCTGCTTTCGCTTTCCGAAGAGGGGACCGAGCCATGATGGTGTTCGACAGGGACGACGTCACCTTCACCGTCGTCGTCAATCACGAAGAGCAATATTCCATCTGGCCGACGTTCAAGGAGATTCCGGCCGGCTGGACGGCAGTGGGGAAGACCGGCAGCAAGAAGGAATGTCTCGACCACATCGAACAGGTGTGGACCGACATGCGTCCGCTCAGCTTGCGCAAGTTCATGGACGGCTCGTCGCCTCGGCAGTCGACGTAGTCAGCGGAGTCCGGTCGTCCGATGCGGCTTCTTTGTCTGCCTTACTCCGGCGGCAGCGCCATGTTCTATGCGCGATGGCGCAGGCTGCTGCCGTCGTGGATCGACGTTCGGCCGGTGGAGTGGCCTGGGCGCGGCGCCCGCATGGACGAGCCGCTGGCGACCGATCCGCGCGAGTTGGCAGCTCAGCTCGCGAGCGAGCTCGCCCCGCAGCTCGATGGGGCCTATGCGTTGTTCGGGCACAGCCTCGGTGCGGTGGTCGCGTTCGAGCTTGCGCACGGCCTGCTCGATCGCGGGGCGCCTGCGCCAGCCATTCTCTTCGCCTCGGGCGCGGAAGCGCCCGCGGTGCGGGACGGCAGCAAGTGGCGCCAACCGCTAAGCGATGAAGCGCTGATGCAGGAGCTGCGCAATCTTCAGGGCACGCCCGACGAGGCGCTGTCGAATACGGAGCTGATGCGATCCGCGCTGCCGGTGTTGCGCGCCGATTTCCTGATGTGCGGAGCCTATGTCTACCGGCCGCGGCGTCCGCTGCCGTGCCCCGTGCACGTGTTTGGCGGAGCGGACGACGAAACCGGCCGCGAGGCACTCGAGGCCTGGCGCCAGGAGACCTCGGCGTCGTTCGCGCTCGACATCCTGCCGGGGCATCACTTCTTCATTCACACGCAGCAGGCTGAGCTGATCGGCCGGATCGGCGCAGCGTTGGCCCGGCTATCGGGGCGATCAATCGGTTTGCATCAGAGCGAGGATCATGAGCGCGTTCTCCGTCCAGCCACTCATTGAGGGCAAAACTCTTCCCATGCTGCTCAAGGCAGGTGAGGCCGGGCAGCCGCTGGGCGAAGCCCTTCCGATGCTGCGCGAGACGATCGACCGGTACCTGACCGACAGCGGCGGCATCGTGTTCCGTGATTTCTCGCTCGACGGTCCTGATGCGTTTCGGGCCTTCGCGGCCGATTTCGGCCACCCACTGCTCACCTACGAGTTCGGATCGACGCCGCGCTCGCAGGTGACCTCCGGGGTCTACACGTCCACGGAATATCCGCCGCACCAACACATCCCGCTGCACAACGAGCAGGCCTACACCCGCGATTGGCCGATGAAGATCTGGTTCTATTGCATGCAGCCGGCGCTCGAAGGCGGGGAGACACCGATCGCCGACAGTCGCGCCATCTATCGCGACATGCCGACGGCCATTCGCGAACGGTTCGCCGAGAAGGGCGTGATGTATGTGCGGAACTACGGCAACGGCCTCGACGTCGACTGGGAGCAGGTGTTCGGCACGGACTCCAGATCAGAGGTGGAGGCATACTGCGCTCGACACGACATCGAATGCGAGTGGAAGGAAGATGGCGAGCTCCGCACGCGCCAGATCTGTCAGGGCACGGCGCAGCACCCGGTCACGGGCGACCGGGTCTGGTTCAACCAGGCACATTTGTTTCACGTCTCCAATCTCGAGCCGGAGGTGCGCGAGAGCCTGCTCGACGTGGTCGATGACGAGGCCGATCTGCCGCGCAACGTCTTCTATGGCGACGGTTCGAGGATCGAGGATGAGACGCTGGCGAGGGTTCGGACCGTTCTCGAGACGCACAAGATCAGCTTTCCCTGGCAGGCCGGTGACGTCGTGATGCTCGACAACATGCTCACCGCGCACGCCCGTGCCCCATTCAAGGGACCGCGCAAGGTGATCGTCGCCATGGCGGAAGCTCATCGGCAGCGGTGATCGGCGGGAATTTTCGGCGCGGCCGAACAGGAATTCGAGAACATGGACAGATCCAACCTCGTCGAACGTTTGCGAGAGCACGCTGCCTTGCGACCGGAGAAGGTGGCGTTGCGGTTCCTCGAAGGCGACGACGTCGCGGGCGAACTGACGTTCGCAACTCTCGACGCGCGGATCAGGGCGCTTGCGGCGTGGTTGCAGCAGATGGGCGGCGCGGGCGAGCGGGCGGTGATCCTGCTGCCGAGCGGGATCAACTATGCTGTGGCATTCTATGCCTGCCTCTATTCGGGCGTGATCGCCGTTCCCGCCTATCCGCCGGAGGGCGGTCCCGAGCGTTATGCAGGACGTCTCCACTGCATCTTGCGGGATGCCGCGCCGCGCTTCATCCTGGTGGAGACGGCTCTGGGCGGTCTCATCGAAGCGGCGCTGCCCGAACTCGGCGACGTGCATCTGGTTGCGGTGGACACGATTTCGCCTGACCTTGCGGCGGACTGGCGCGAGACGAGACCCGCCGCCGATGCGATCGCGTTCCTCCAGTACACGTCCGGCTCGACCTCGCAGCCGAAGGGCGTTTGCGTTTCCCATGGCAATCTGGCGGCGAACGAGCGTGCCATCGAAGCGGCCTGTGGCGGAATGCCGGACGATGTCTTTGTCAGCTGGCTGCCGCTCTATCATGACATGGGACTGATTGGCGGACTCCTGAATCCGCTGTTCACGGGCTTTACCGGCGTGCTGATGTCGCCGCGGAACTTCCTGGAGCGGCCACGGCGCTGGCTCGAAGCCATCGACCGTCACGGCGGCACGTTGAGCGGTGGGCCCGATTTCGCCTACGCGCTATGCGCCGACCGCATCTCGGATGAGGCAATCAGTCGGCTGGACCTCAGCCGCTGGAGTTTTGCGTTCTCCGGCTCGGAGTTCGTCCGCCGGACCACCCTCGAAAAATTCGGCGACCGGTTCGCGCGGGCCGGGTTCGATCGGAGAGCGTTGACAGCTTGCTATGGCTTGGCCGAAGCGACTCTGCTGGTGACTGCGGGCGACATCACAGCCGAGACCGTGAGCTATACGCTCGATACGGTGGAACTCGCTGCGGGTCGCATTGCGAGTGCCGGCGAAGGCACCGACCTCGTGGCATGCGGTCAGACCGCCGCAGGCCACGACACACGCATCATGCGCGTCGACGGATCGGCGGCGGCCGAGGCTGATGAGGTCGGCGAGATCTGGGTGAGTGGCCCCAGTGTCGCGCTCGGCTACTGGAACAATCCTGAGGCAACGCGCCAAGCCTTCGTCGAGCGGGACGGCGTGCGCTGGCTGCGGACCGGCGACATCGGGTTCATTCGCGATGATGCGCTCGTCGTGGCCGGTCGCCTCAAGGATCTGCTGATCGTTCGCGGCCAGAATGTCTACCCGACCGATGTCGAGCAGGCCGTCGAAGCCGAGGTCGAATCCGTCCGCAGCGGGCGGGTTGCCGCTTTTCCCGTCGAGATGGACGGGCGTGAGGCCATTGGCGTGGCAGCGGAGTTCAGCCGCGCCGTGCTCAAGCGCAGCGATCCGGAAGCGCTCGCGCATGCGATCGGTGAGGCTGTGCTGCGGCAGGCGCAGGAATATCCGGCTGTGATCGTCTTGCTCAACCCGCAGGCCATGCCGCTGACCACGAGCGGCAAGTTGCAGCGGTCTGCCTGCGCAGCGCGCCTTGCCGACAACACGCTGGACAGCTTCATGGTGTTCGAGAGGGGACGGCGCCTCGGCAGCGGATCGCTGACGGTGCCGGCGACCGCTACTGAGCGTACCGTCGCCTCGATCTGGTGCGATGCGCTTGGCGTGGCGGCGGTGCATCGCGAGGACGACTTCTTCGTTCTTGGCGGCAATTCGATAGCCGCCGGCCAGGCCGCCGCTGCGATCCGCGACCGTCTGAACGTAGAGGTCGAGCTGCGCACCTTCTTCGACGCGCCAACGCTGACCGCCTTCGCCGATCGGATCGATGCTCTGGCAGGGACCGGTGCCGCCCGGACGCTGCCGCCGATCCCTTGGGCGGCCGCGTCTGATCGCGCGTTGATGTCGCACGCACAGGAGCGGCTCTGGTTCCTCTGGAACATGGATCCGGCCGGGACAGCCTATACCGTTGCGAGCACGATCCGTCTGAAGGGACGGCTCGATCATGCCGTGCTGTCGCGCGCTTTGAGCGAAATCGTCCGTCGTCACGAGGTTTTGCGGACCACATTCATAGCCAGGGACGGCCGCGGAACGCAGATCATCCACGATGCCATGAGCATTGGCATCCGGCACGAGGATCTCCGGTCTCATCCTGCGCAGGAGCGCTCTGATCGCGCGGCGATGTTCAAGCAATCCGAGCTGGACAAGCCATTCGATCTCGTGAACGGGCCGTTGCTGCGCGCGGTGCTGCTTCAGCTTGCGGACGACGCGTATGAATTGCTGCTGCTGGCTCATCACATTGTCGTCGATGGCTGGTCGCTCGATGTGCTGCTGGAAGAACTGGCCGGCCTCTATCGCAGTGGCATCGGCCAAGGCGCCGGCGCGCCGCCGGTTCCGGTGATCCAATATGCGGATTTCGCGGCCTGGCAGCGAAGCTGGCTCGCGGGCGGTGAGGGCGATCGGCAGCTTACCTACTGGCGCGCCAAGCTCGGCGATGTTCATCCGGTCCTGGCGTTGCCGTATGACCGGCCGCGCCCGGCGGTCCAGAGCCATGCCGGCGACACGATCGGTCTCGCCATCGACGGCGCGCTCGCCGCCCGGCTGCGGACGATCGCGGCAAGGCAGCGCGTCAGCATCTTCATGCTGCTGCTCGGCGCATATCAGGTGCTGCTCCATCGCCATACGGGACAGAACGATCTGCGCGTCGGCGTGCCGATCGCGGGACGTCGGCACGCGCAGCTCGAACGGCTGATCGGATGTTTCGTCAATACGCTGGTGCTGCGGGCCGAGATTGCCAGCGAAGCGAGCTTCCCGAGGCTGCTGCAGCAGGTCAAGGAATCGGTGATCGAGGCGCTGTCGCACCAGGATCTTCCGTTCGAGATGCTGGTGGACGGCCTCAAGCCCGAACGCAGCGGTGGCCACAATCCGTTGTTCCAGGCGAAGTTCAATTACATGTCCGCGCCGAGCGGTTTCGCTGGCGTCGAGGGGCTCAGCGCCGACATCGACATCATCGATCTTGCGGGTTCGCATTTCGATCTCGCGCTCGACGTCATCGATGGCGCTGTCGGCATGAAGGTCACGTTCAACTACGCCACCGATCTGTTCGATCGACCGACCATCGCGCGACTGGCGGCGCAATTCAGCTCGATGCTGCGCCAGATTGCCGACGATGCCGAGCGGCGGATATCGGACTTCGTCATTGACGAGGAGCACCGACAGGCCGTGCCGAGTGAGGCCGCGACCTTCCGCTTCACGGATGTGCTCAGCCTGCACCGCGCATCAACCGCCGATCGACAGGCCGCCATCGCCATCCGATGCGGCCGGGAGCAGATGTCCTTTGCGGATCTCGAGCAGCGGTCAAACCGTATCGCGCACGCCCTCGTCACCAAGGGCGTCGCACGCGAGACACCGGTCGCGCTGTGGATCGAGCGCTCGCCGGCCTTTGTCGTCGCCTTGCTAGCTGTGCTCAAGGCCAGCGGCGCGTACGTCCCGCTGGATCCGAAATGGCCGATGGAGCGCATCCGCCGCATCCTGACCGATGGCGGCATCAAGATCGTGCTGGCAGCGGGTGAGAAACTGGCGGACGCGTGCGAGCTCGACTGCCTGGTGCTCGATGCGGCGGCGGAAGCCGAGCGCGAGGAGCTATCGAGCCTGCCGGTCGGCGGGACGATTCATCCGGAGCAGACTGCTTATGTCATTTACACGTCGGGATCGACCGGCGCGCCAAAGGGCGTGAGCGTCTCGCATAGCGCCTTGGCCAATTACGTGCAGGCTCTGCTGCAACGCCTGAAGCCCCGCCCGACAGCGAGCATGGCGATGGTCTCCACGGTGGCGGCCGACCTCGGCCACACCGTCCTGTTCGGCGCGCTCGCATCCGGCGCGACGCTGAATCTGCTGTCGCCGGAGGCCGTGTTCGACGCCGATGCGTTTGCGCAGGCGATGCACGAGGGCGAGGTCGACATTCTCAAGATCGTGCCCAGCCATCTGCGAGGGCTGCTTCAGGCCTCGCGCTCGGCCGATCTTCTCCCCCGCGATGCCCTCGTCCTCGGTGGCGAGGCGTGCGATGGCGCACTGCTGGACGAAGTCCGGCGCTTGCGGCCGGGCTGCCGGATTCTAAATCATTACGGGCCCACGGAAACGACGGTCGGTGCGGTGACGCATGAGTGCGCCACGGAACGCGAGGACGGCCCGGTTCCGATCGGGCTGCCTCTTGCCAATCTGCGCGCTCATGTCCTGGATGACGCGCTGAACGAAGTTCCGATTGGTGTCACCGGCGAACTCTATATCGGCGGTGCCGGGCTGGCGCGCGGCTATCGCGGCGCGGCGGGCCTGACTGCGGAACGCTTCGTGCCGGATCCGTTCGGGATAGCGGGCGAGCGCCTCTACCGAACCGGGGATCGTGTTCGCTGCGACGGCGCAGGCCGGCTGATATTCCTTGGCCGCTCCGATGACCAGCTCAAGTTGCGCGGCTATCGCGTCGAACCCGGCGAGGTCGCGCGCGTCATCAAGGCGCTGCCGGGGATCGACGATGCGGTAGTCGTTCCGCGCACGATCGGGGCGAATGCCGATCGCCAGGAGCTGATCGCCTATTGCGTGCCTAAGGGCAGCGCTGGTCAGCAGGCCGATGCGATCAAGCAACAGCTGGCTGCGATCGTGCCAGACTATATGGTGCCGTCGCACATCGTCACCTTGGCGCGACTGCCGCTGACGCCGAATGGAAAGGTCGATCGTCGCGCCTTGCCAGAGCCCGCTGGAGAGGCGGCGTCTGCTGGCTATGCCGCGCCTGCCGGGGATATTGAAGTTGCGATCGCGGCGGTCTGGTGCGAGGTGCTCGGTCGAGAGCGAGTCGGCCGCAACGACAATTTCTTTGAGCTTGGCGGCGATTCGATTCTGAGCTTGCAGATCATCGCCCGCTTGCGCAAGCGCGGCATCCGGCTGACGCCGAAGCAGATCTTCAGCCAGCAGACGGTCGCCGGATTGGCGACGGTCGCCGTCATATCTGCGGGAGCGACCAAGAAGGAGAAGCCGGCGGCGAAAACGTTAGCCGGCGGCGACTCGGGGTCCGGCATGCGCCATCTGATGCCGATCCAGGCGCGCTTCTTCGCCGAGGACATCGACAATCGGGATCACTGGAATCAGGCGGTTCTGCTGCTGCCCCGGATGCAGGTCGACTGGGAAACTCTGCGGCGCGCGCTCGCCGCCATCGTGGAGCATCACGACGCGTTGCGCCTGCGGTTCAGGCAGGTGGACGGCGCCTGGCGGGCGGAACAGGGGCCGCCGCCGGTGTCGTCCGAACTGCTATGGATTCATGCGGGTGCCGGTGGCGCGACGGAGATCACTGAGCTCGCCCGCGCCGCGCAGCAAAGCCTCTCGCTATCGACGGGGCCGCTGCTGCGGGCCGTCGGCATGGACTTGGCGGATGGCAGCCAACGGCTGCTGCTCGTGATCCATCATCTCACCGTCGATGGCGTATCCTGGCGGATCCTGTTGGAAGACTTGGCGTCGGCCTATGACCAGCTGCAACTTGGCAGCTCCGTCGCGCTGCCGCCGAAGAGCGACTCCTATGCCTCGTGGAGCGAGCGGCTGCACGCCTATGCGGCGTCCGCGGAGCTCGCGGCGGAATTGCCGTACTGGCTGGATTGTGATGCCGGCGTGTGCCTGCCATGCGACGACGATCATGGCGACGTCGATCGCGTCGGCGACGGCGGCGAGGTATCATTGGTGTTCGATGCCGACCTGACCTCGCAGCTGCTTGAACAGGCGCCAGCCGCGTATCGGACCCAGGTCAACGATCTCCTGCTGGCCGGCCTCGTGCGCGCGGTGTCGCGCTGGAGCCGGCACGACGAGCTCACCGTTGAGCTCGAGGGCCACGGCCGCGAGGATATTTTCGCGGACGCGGATGTATCCCGCACCGTCGGCTGGTTCACGACGGCATTCCCGGTCCGGCTGAAGGATACAGCCGCGGACGAGGCGTCACTGATCAAAGCGGTGAAGGAGAGGCTCCGCGCGATTCCGAATCGGGGGCTCGGCTATGGCGTGCTGCGCCATATCGGCTCCGAGCAGCAGCGCAATGCCCTGGCGCAATTGGCGGAGCCACAGATCGTCTTCAACTATCTCGGCCGGTTCGACGCAAGTATCGGCGCCGCCCAGCAATTCACCTTCGCAGCGGAGAGCGCAGGTCCCTCGCGCAGCGCCAGGGCGCCGATGCGCGGCTGGCTGAACATCACGGGCCTCGTGCGTGAGGGTCGGCTGGAATTATCGTTCGGATATGGACGCAAACGCTACCGGCTCGCGACGGTCGAGCGGCTCGCAGCGCAGTACGAGGCTGCGCTGCGCGAGCTGGTCGTGCATTGCTGCAAGGGGGCGTCCGGCCTCACGCCATCGGATGTCCCACTGTCCGGGCTCGGCCAGGCTGATCTCGATCGGTTGGCGGGGACTCTCGATCTTCGCGGTATTGAGGACATCTATCCGCTCTCGCCGATGCAGCAGGGCATGCTGTTCCATGCGCTGCGCGACGGTGCCAATGATGCCTATGTGAATCAGGTCGGGCTCGAGCTGTTCGGCGTCGATGCCGGCCAGCTGAAAGCCGCTTGGCAGGCGGTCAGCGACCGGCACGCGGCCCTGCGGACCGGGTTTGTCTGGGAGAACCTGTCGGGCGCAGCGCAGCAGGTGGTGTATCGCCAGGTGCCGGTGCCGTTCGTCGAAGAGGACTGGCGCGACGGATCGCGTGTGGATATGGAAGCCGCCCTGGCCGAGACATCCCGGCGCGATCGCGAGATGGGCTTCGACGTTTCACAGCCGCCCCTCCAGCGCTCTCGCCTGATACGTCTGGATGACAGCCGTCACTGGCTGATCTGGACTCATCATCACATCTTCGTCGATGGCTGGAGCTCCGCAAGGCTGGTTGCGGAGGTGTTGCAGCAGGTGAGTGGCGGCACGCTACCCGCCGTGCAGGGTAGCTATCGCGATTACATTGAATGGTTGCAGAGCCGCGATCGCGAGAGCGCCGAGCGATTCTGGTGTGACGCCTTGGCGGGGGTCGAGACGCCCACATTGCTCGCCAACACACTCGCGCACTCCAAGACATCCCGGGCCGAGGGCCACGCCAGCGTCGGGCTAGCGGTAGGCGCCGCGCTGACCGAGCGGCTAAAGTCCCTTGCAAAGCATGAACGGGTGACACTCAATACGGTCATCCAAGGGGCATGGGCACAGCTGTTGCGGCGGCATTCGGGGCAGTCTGCGGTCTGCTTCGGCGTGACCATATCGGGCCGACCGGCCGAATTGCCCGGTTCGGAAGAGATGGTGGGCCTCTTCATCAACACGCTTCCGATCGTCGATGCGCCGAACCCGCAAGGAATCGTCGGCGATTGGCTGCGCCAATTGCAGGAGCAGAACCTGGCGCTGCGCGAGCATGGCTGGACGCCGCTCTACGACATTCAGCGTCTCGCCGGCCATGCGGGACAACCGTTGTTCGACACTATCCTGGTGTTCGAGAACTATCCCATCGACCAGGGATTGCTGCGGGGCGGGGACGGTGGCCCGCGGCTGGGACGTGTCGCGCATGTGACCCCGACGAACTATGCGCTGGCGGTTGCGGTGTTCGCCGCACGTGACAGGCTGAACATCGAATTCAATTATGATCCGTGCCGATTCGACGAGGCGGCGATCCTGCGCCTTCGCGACGTTCTGCATGGACTTCTAGAACAGATCGCGGCGAACGCGGAGCGCGTGATCGGTGATCTCTCTGCGGCAGTCGAGCAGGATGCTCGGCGAACGCTCGAATGGAGCGGCGCAGCGCAGCTGAGCTCGGAGTCATCCTGCGCCGATGTTGTGACGCATATCGAAGCGCAGGCCGCGCAGGCGCCGTCCGCCGTTGCCATCGTATGGGGCGACCAACGCCTCTCTTATGGCGAGTTGAACGCGCGTGCTAACGCGCTGGCACGGCGGCTTCGGCTCTGGAATCTCGGTGCGGATCGGCTGGTCGGCATTGCTTTGAGCCGAAGCCCGGACATGATCATCGCGCTACTCGCAGTCCTGAAGGCCGGCGGCGCCTACCTGCCGCTCGATCCGGATTATCCGGCCGAGCGGCTCTCCTACATGTTGCGGGACAGCGGCGCGGCGCTTGTCCTGACGCAAGGCGCGCTGCTCGAGCCGCTTGCGCCGGTGCTGCGGGAAGCTGGGGTCGAAGCGCTCTGTATCGAGGAGCCGACGCCGTCAGCCGGTGACGTCAGTGGGAACCTCAACGTCGAAATCCATCCGGATAGCCTTGCCTACGTCATCTACACGTCGGGATCGACGGGGATGCCGAAGGGGGTCGGCGTTGCGCGCGGGCCGCTGGCGATGCATTGCGAAGCGATCGGCCGGCTGTACCGCATGACCTCGCGCGACCGCGAGTTCCAGACAGCATCGATCAATTTCGATATCGCGCACGAGCGATGGCTGGTGCCGCTGATGACGGGCGGGTCGCTGGTCCTACCCTCAAAACCCGGCCTCCTGGTCGACGACCTCGTCAGCGAGATCACCCGCAATGCGGTGACCTCGATCTTCCTGCCGCCGGCCTATGCGGATCAATTGAGCGCGGCGTTGCGGCAGACCGGGCGCAGCTTGGCGATCAGGGTCTGCATCGTCGGCGGCGAAGCCTGGTCCGAGACCGGGGTCAGGGCATTCCGCGATGCTGTGGACGTCGATCTTCTCGTCAACGCTTACGGTCCGACCGAGACAGTAATCGCGCCGACGGCATGGATCGTCGACGATGCGAAGCTGACGCCTCACCAGCCTGCACCGATCGGGCGGCCCGTCGGTGCGCGGTCCGTGCACATCCTCGATTCCGACCTCAACATCGTTCCCGTTGGGGTCACCGGCGAACTGTTCATTGGCGGTGTTGGCCAGGCCCGCGGCTATCTGAACCGACGAGCACTAACCGCGGAGCGGTTCGTCCCCGATCCGTTCAGCGGCAGCGATACGCGCCTCTACCGCACCGGCGATCTCGCGCGCTGGCGCGACGACGGCGTGATCGAATATGTCGGCCGCGTCGACCAGCAGGTGAAGATCCGCGGCTTCCGCATCGAGCTCGGAGAGATCGAGGCGCGCCTGCTCGAGCAGCGCGGCGTGCGTGCGGCGGCTGTTGTGGCGGGCGTGGGCAGGACCGGACGTCAATTGTTCGCCTATGCGAGTGGTGAGCCGTCGCTCGACGGTCGCGTCTTGCGGGACGCGCTGTCCGCCATTCTGCCCGATTACATGGTGCCATCTACGGTGACGGTGCTGGAGCAGCTACCGCTTACCCCCAATGGGAAGATCGATCGGCGAGCACTGCCGGCGCCGGGTGAGGATGCGTTGGCGCGACGCTCCTATGAACCTCCCGAAGATGAGATCGAGCTGGCGCTGGCCGGGATCTGGGCGGAACTGCTCGATGTCGATCAGGTCGGACGCAACGACCACTTTTTCGAGCTCGGCGGACATTCCCTGCTCGCCGTGCGGGTGCTCAGCCGGGTGTCGCAGGAGATCGGCGTGTCGATCGCGATCTCCGATCTGTTCGCTCATCCAAACCTCGCATCATTTGCGCGCGTCGTATCGATCAGGCTGATCGAGCAGGAGTTCGATGCCGAAGAGCTCCAGGAACTGGTCGGAGCGGGGCAGTGAGCATGGCTGACATGGCAAAGCCGAGCTTGCGAGATCTTGATGCCCAGCAGATGAGAAAGCTCGTCGCGCTGGCCAGGGATCGCGGCCGGAATGCCGACAGGAGTGAGGCTAGCGCCATTCCGGTGCTGGCGCGGGACGGAACATTGGAGATGTCCTTTGCGCAGCAGCGACTCTGGCTGCTGACGCAGCTCGATGGCGCCAACTCCAGCTATCACATACGTGGCGCATTGCGATTTTCGGGCGAGCTCGATGTCGAAGCGTTGCGTCGGAGCATCGACCGTGTGTTCGCGCGTCACGAAGCGCTGCGCAGCGTGTTTCGCGTGG
Source organism: Bradyrhizobium sp. CCGE-LA001 (assembly GCF_000296215.2). Lineage (NCBI taxonomy): Bacteria > Pseudomonadati > Pseudomonadota > Alphaproteobacteria > Hyphomicrobiales > Nitrobacteraceae > Bradyrhizobium > Bradyrhizobium sp. CCGE-LA001. Next base: position 3,264,811 of record NZ_CP013949.1, read on the forward strand.
TGGACGAACAGCCGCGCGTAACGCTGTTGCCCCCCGATGAACGCGTCCCGCTGCTCGACCATGATCTGCGCGGCCGGGATGATCGCGAGCAGGAGCAAACGAGGCTCTGTCGCGAGGAGGCCGTGACGCCGTTCGATCTTGCCGCAGGACCGTTGATCCGCGGCCGCCTGATCCGAACGGCGGAGCATGACTATTTCTTCCTGCTCACTCAGCATCACATCGTGTCCGACGGCTGGTCGATCGGCGTGCTCATGCGCGAGCTCGGTGCTCTCTATCTGGCCTTTGCCGCCGGCAAGGATGATCCGCTGCCGCCATTGGCAATCCAGTATCCGGACTATGCCGCTTGGCAGCGACAATGGCTGTCTGGCGAGCGATCGCAGCGGCAGGTCGACTATTGGCGAGAGGCGCTGGCGGACACCCCCGCCGTGCTCGAATTGCCGACGGACCGGCGGCGGCCGCCGGTCAGGTCGCTCGCCGGCGCGTCCTTGCCCGTAGAGATCGATGCGGAGCTCACATCCGGCATCCGGCGACTGAGCCAGTCGCATGGTGCCAGCGTTTTCATGACAGTGCTGGCGGCTTGGGCGGCGGTGCTATCGAGGCTCTCCGGGCAGACGGATGTCGTGATCGGGACGCCGACGGCGAACCGAAACAGGCCGGAGATCGAGGGCCTGATCGGATTCTTCATTAACATGCTGGCTGTCCGCGTCGATCTCTCGGCGGAGCCCAGCGTCACCGAGCTGCTCCGCCGCGTCCGCGTGGCGACACTCGCAGCGCAGGATCATCATGATCTGCCATTCGAGCAGGTCGTCGAAATCGTTCGACCGCTGCGGGGTCTGGAGCAGACGCCGATCTTCCAAGTGGTGTTTGCCTGGCAAAGCAATGAGTCGGCGGCCCTCGAGCTGCCCGGCCTCAAGGTCGAGGTCGCCGATGTTCCGCTGCAACAGGTCAAGTTCGATCTGGAGCTTAACCTCGGCGAGATGGACGGGCGTATCGTCGGCTCCCTGAATTATGCGACGTCGCTATTCGACGAGGCGACGATCGCGCGCTACCGGGACTATCTGTTGACCGCGTTGCGGGCCATGGTTGCCGATGCGGACCAGGTGGTCGATCGGATCGATATCGTCGGTGCCGAGGAGCGCAGGCGCGTTCTCGAAACATGGAACGAGACGGCGGTACCGTTTCCTTCCGAAACCTGCATTCACGAATTATTTGCGGAGCAGGTGAGAAGGGCGCCGGATGCCGTCGCGCTTGCTCACGAGGAAGTGCGTCTGAGCTATGGCGAACTCGATGCCAGAGCGGACAGGCTTGCGCGGCGTTTGATCGCCTTGGGTGTCGTGCCGGACCAGCCCGTTGCGATCTGTCTGCCGCGCGGCATCGCGATGGTCGTGAGCCTTTTGGCCGTGCTGAAAGCGGGCGGTGCTTATCTGCCGCTCGATCCCGCCTATCCGGCGGAGCGGCTGCGTCAGATTATTGAGGACGCCAAGCCGCGGCTGCTGATCGCCGACGACACGGGACGCGCAATAGTTCGCGATGGAGCCTGCGAGCTCGTCGATCCCGACGCGGACGTAGGGCAAGCGACGTCGGATTCGATCGACCGCGTCAACGGACTGACCTCGCGAAGCCTCGCTTACATCATCTACACGTCGGGCTCGACCGGCCGGCCGAAGGGGGCGATGGTCGAGCACCGTGGCCTGGTGAATCTGGCGCTGGCGCAGCGGGCCCTGTTCGAGGTCAATTCGAGCAGCCGTGTGGTGCAGTTTGCCTCGTTCAGCTTCGATGCCAGCATCTGGGAAATCGTCATGGCGCTGTGCTCGGGCGCCGCGCTGTTTCTGACCGGCCCGCGCGAGCATCAGGATGCATCGGCATTGCTCGACTTCCTCGCGGACAACGCGATCACGCATGCGACCTTGCCGCCGGCGATGCTGCACGGGCGGACTGATCTCGGTCGGCTTGCCTCGCTGCGGGTCCTGGTTCTTGCCGGCGAATTGCCCAGGGCCGAGCTGGTCATGGGATTGCCTCCCGCCGTCGCCGTCTTCAACGGCTACGGTCCGACGGAGGCAACCGTCTGCGCCACGAGCTGGTTGCGGCCCCCGGGCTTTGATGGCGACGCTGCTCCGATCGGTCGACCGCTGCCGAATGTGCGGATTCATCTTCTGGACCGGTTCGGTGCGCCCGTTCCGCTCGGCGCGGTGGGTGAAATCTACATCGGCGGGGCCGGAGTCGCGCGCGGCTATCTCAATCGCGCCGATCTGACGGCAGAGCGCTTCGTGCGCGATCCCTTCTGCGGCGATGCGGACGCCCGCATGTATCGCACCGGCGATCTCGGCCGCTATCTGCCGGATGGCAATATCGTGTTTCTCGGCCGCAATGATCACCAGGTCAAGATCCGCGGTTTCCGCATCGAGCTCGGCGAGATCGAGTTTCGGCTCAACGAGCACGCCGACGTGGCCGATTCTGTTGTGCTGGCGCAGCGCGATCATGCCGGCGATGCTCGGCTGGTCGCCTATGTGGCCGCTGGGGGCAGCGTAAGGCGCGATAGCGGAGAATTTGCGGGCGCGCTGCGCGATCATTTGCGTGCATGCCTGCCGGACTACATGGTGCCGTCAGCCTTCGTGCGCCTCGATGCACTCCCGCTCACGCCGAATGGAAAGGTCGACCGCAAGGCTCTACCGGTGCCGGAAGACGATGCATTTGCGCGGCGCCGTTTCGAACCGCCGCGAGGCGAGGCGGAGCAGATCGTCGCGAATGTCTGGGCGGAGCTCCTCGGCGTCGATCGGATCGGCCGCAGCGACCACTTCTTCGAGCTCGGCGGCCATTCCCTGCTCGCCGTCCGGATGCTAGAGCGGTTGCAGCGGCATGGATTGAGAACAGACGCACGCACCCTGTTCGCCAAGCCGGTGCTGGCGGACTTTGCCGCCAGCCTCGATGGTGGCCCACAAGTCGACGTTCCGGCCAACCGAATTACCCGGCAGACGGCAGCGATCACACCGGACTTGTTGCCGCTGATCACGTTGACGCAATCCGACATCGACAGCATCGTAGCCGGCGTACCCGGCGGCTTCGCCAACATCCAGGATATCTACGGCCTGTCACCGCTTCAGGATGGTATCCTGTTTCACCATCTGCTGTCGCAGGAGGGCGATCCGTATCTATTGGTAGGCCAGATGGCATTTGCCAGCCGCGGCCTGCTCGATCGCTATATCGATGCGGTGCGGCAGGTGGTCGACCGCCACGACATTCTGCGAACGTCCATTGTGTGGAACGGCCTGTCCACACCGGCACAAGTGGTTTGGCGGCAGGCGCCGTTGGTTGTCAGCGAGATCGTGCTGGACGGCGAAGGCCCGGCGGATGAGCAGTTGGCGCGACGATTCGATCCGCGTTTCCATCGGATCGATCTCGGCCGGGCGCCGCTGCTGCGATTCGCAATCGCTGCCGATGCCAAGGGAGGGCGCTGGCTGCTCCTGGTCCTGTTGCATCACTTGATCGGCGACCACTCCACGCTGGAGGTGATGCACGACGAGGTTGGGAAGATTTTGTCCGGACGAAGTTACGACTTGCCGCCGTCATATCCGTTCCGGAATCTGGTGGCGCGGGCGCGCGGATCGACTGCCACCGCCGATCACGAGCGCTTCTTCCGCGGCATGCTCGCCGACATCAATGAGCCGACCACGCCGTTTGGGCTGGATCAGGTGCACGGTGACGGCGGTGGCGTCGTGGAAGCCCGGCGGATGCTGCCGGAAGGCTTGAACGCAAGGCTTCGTGCGCAGGCGAGACGACTGGGCGTCAGCCTCGCCAGCCTTTGCCATCTCGCTTGGGGGCAGGTGGTGGCGCGAACCAGCGGCCGCGCGCGCGTCGTGTTCGGGACCGTTCTGTTCGGTCGCATGCAGGCCGGCGCCGGCGGCGATCGCACCATGGGCCTGTTCATCAACACTTTGCCGCTGCGGCTCGATCTCGATGACACCGCGGTCGAAGACAGTGTTCGTGATGCGCACGGTCGGCTGACCGAACTGATGGCGCACGAGCACGCCTCGCTGGCGCTTGCGCAGCGATGCAGCGGCGTCGCTGCACCCGCGCCGCTGTTCAGCGCGATCCTGAACTATCGACACAATGCGATTCCGGCTGATTTGGCGACCGGCAGGGAGCACTCCGGAATCGAATGGCTCGGCGGTGCGGAGCGCACCAATTATCCGCTGATGCTGGCCGTCGAGGATTATGGTCAGGCGCTTGGCCTGACCGCTCAGATCGTCCGTCCATTCTCGGCCGATCACATCTGCGCCTTGATGCAGCAGGCGCTCGATCGATTAGTCGAGATGCTGGAGCATGGGCCGCGCGCGCCGGTCCGGCAGCTCGACATTCTGCCGCGCGAGGAGCGCCAGCTTTTGCTGGAGGCGTGGAATCTGACGCAGGCGAATTTTCCGAGAGAGTCGTTCGTCGCGCAGTTCGAGGCGCAGGTCCGGAAGTCACCCGAAGCGATCGCGCTGGTGTTCGGCGAGGTTGAGCTGAGTTATGCCGCGCTGAGCGTGCGGGCCAACCGGCTGGCGCGGCGATTGCGCGATCACGGCGTCGGGACCGATGTCGTGGTCGGGCTGGCGCTCGACCGCGGCGTTGAGATGCTGGTGGCGCTGCTGGCTGTGCTGAAGGCCGGCGGGGCCTACCTGCCGCTCGATCCGGATTACCCGCCGGAGCGGCTGACGCACATGCTGCGCGACAGCGGCGCGGCGCTGGTGCTGACGCAAGAGAGATTGCACGATCAGTTCGCAGGTGTGCTGGCGGAGACTGGAGCAGAGGCCTGGCTGCTCGACGAACCGGACGCCGAAAGCGGCGATGCCGGCAATCTCGATGTCGTCGTTCACGGCGAGAGCCTCGCCTATGTGATCTACACCTCGGGCTCCACAGGTCTGCCCAAGGGCGTGATGGTCCGCCACGACGCCGTGACCAATTTCCTGGCGACCATGGCGGAGCAGCCCGGCATGACAGCGAGCGACCGCGTGCTCGGGCTGACCTCGCTGTCCTTCGACATCGCGGTGCTGGAGCTATGGCTGCCGCTGACGATCGGCGCCTGCGTGGTGCTGGCCGATCGTGCGGCCGCGCATGATCCTGCCAAGCTCAAGGCCATCGTGCAGCGGCACGGCGTGTCGCTGATCCAGGCGACGCCATCGACGTGGCGGATGCTGCTAGATCTTGACGGCCCGTCGCTGCCATCTACCTGCCGGGTGCTGTGCGGCGGCGAGGCGCTGCCGCCGGATCTGGCGCGACGGCTGGTGGTGCAAGCCGGCGAAGTCTGGAACCTGTACGGCCCGACCGAGACCACGGTGTGGTCGGCGCACCATCGGCTCGATGCGATCGACGATCGTCCGCTGCTCGGCGGCCCGATCGGCAACACCACGCTCTATGTCCTCGACGGTGACCTCAACCTCGCGCCGGTCGGTGTCGCCGGTGAGCTCTATATCGGGGGCGCGGGGCTGGCACGCGGCTATTGGCGGCGCGGCGGCCTGACGGCGGAGCGCTTCATCCCTGATCCCTTCGGCCCACCGGGCGCGCGGCTGTATCGCACCGGCGACGTGGCGCGGTGGCGGTCCGACGGCGTGCTCGACTATGTCGGCCGCGCCGACTACCAGGTGAAGATCCGCGGCTTCCGCATCGAGCTCGGCGAGATTGAGGCGCGGCTGCAAGCACAGGATGGCGTCCGCGCGGCGGTGGTGGTGGCGCGCGAGGCCGGGGCCGGCCGCCAACTGGTCGGCTATGTCAGCGGCGAGGCCTTGGATGGGGCCGCGCTCAAGGCGGCACTGTCCTCGGCGCTGCCCGACTACATGGTCCCGGCGCGGATCATGGTGCTGGAGCGCCTGCCGCTGACGCCGAACGGCAAGATCGACCGCAAGGCACTGCCGGCGCCGGATCAGCTCGCAGCCTCCGTCGAGCACATCGCGCCGCGCACGCCAACAGAGGCGGCGCTGGCTGCGATCTGGGCCGATCTGCTGCGCCAGCCGGACATCGGCGTCACCGACAATTTCTTCGAACTCGGCGGTGATTCTCTGATCGCCGTCCAGCTCGTCAGCCGCATCAAGCGCGATCTCGGCCACGACCTGCCGCTCAACCGTCTGTTTGAAATGACGACCGTTGAGACCATGGCGGCTGCGTTGCGCTTCGAGAGTGAGACCAAGCGCAGCGGCGACATCGCCGCAATGCTCGACATGTTGAAGGAAGTCGAACTGTCCGATGAGTGACACGGCAACCACGCAAAAGCAGCAGCTGCGCGACATTTCACGGCGCCTGATGCGCCTCGATGCGGGCAAGCAGCACGCATTCCTGTCGCAGCTCGCGGCCAAGGGCGTCAATCTCGCTATGCTGCCGATCGTGCGCCAGGAGCGGAAGCGGGCACCGTTGTCCTTTGCACAGTCGCGCCTCTGGTTCCTGTGGCGGATGGATCCGAGCAGTGCCGCCTACAACATCTCGGCGACGGTGCGCGTGCGCGGCCAGCTGCAGCCACGCGCATTGCAGCAGGCCTTCGATGCACTCCTCGTCCGCCACAGCGCGCTTCGCACTGTCTTTCGGCAAGAAGGAGAACAGGCAGAACAAGTCGTCCAGGCCCCGCAGCCGGCAGCACTTCGCCACCTGATCCTCGACGGCGATGATCGCGAAGGGCAGGCGCATTTGCTGGCGCGGCAGGAAGCGTCGCTGCCGTTCGATCTCGAAGCCGGCCCGCTCATGCGCGCGGCGTTGCTGACGCTGAACGAAAGCGATCATGTTCTCGTCGTCAGCCTGCACCATATCGTCACCGACGGCTGGTCCATGGACGTGCTGGTCGACGAATTCTGGAAGCTCTACGCAGCGTTTGCCTGTGGTGAGGCACCGACCTTCCCAGAGCCGGAGATCGACTATACCGACTACGCCGATTGGCAGCGGCTCTGGATGAGCGCGGTCGATGGCGAGCGGCAGGTCGATTACTGGACCAAGCGTCTCGCCGATCCGGCGGTGCTCCAACTGCCGATCGATCGGGCGCGGCCGGCGGTCCCGGACCTCGCGGGATCGGCGTGCCGCATTCCGCTCGATCCGGCGCTGGCGTATGGCTTGCGTGCTCTGGCGCGGCGCCACCGCACGACGCTTTTCGCCGTCATGCTGGCGAGCTTCAAGCTGCTGCTCTATCGTTACACGGGCCAATCCGACATCAACATCGGCGTGCCCGTCGCCAACAGGCACCGCGACGAAACGCGCGGCGTGATCGGTCTGTTCGTCAACACTCAGGTGCTGCGCACGCAGATCGATGGCCGCGCTGCGATCGCGGATTTCATTGCGGCGGTTCATTCCGCCACGATGGAGGCACAGGAGAACCAGGATCTTCCGTTCGAACGACTGCTCGAGATCCTGCAGCCTACGCGCAGCCTGAGCCAGAATCCGCTCTTCCAGGTGCTCTACAATCACCAGCGTCGTCGCACCTCCAGCAATCCGCCCGATCGGACCGGTCTCCAGATCGAGACGATCGATCCAGAGGTCGAGACAGTCAAGTTCGACCTCGCGCTCGATACCGACGAGGGGCCGTCCGGCGAAATCCGCGCCATCTTCACCTATGCGACGGCGCTGTTCGAGGCGGCGACCATCGAGCGTCTTGCCGCGCACTGGATCACGATCCTGAAGGTGATGGTTGCCGACGACGCGCAGTCGATCGCCGATGTCGCGCTGCTCTCGGAACGGGAGCTGGAGCGGCTGCGTCAATGGAATCGTGCCAGCGAAACGACAGCCTCATCGTTCGCGCCGGTGCACCGAACGGTTGCACGGCTGGCGGCCGAAACGCCCGATGCGCCGGCGCTGATCTTCGGCAACGACGAAATCACCTATGACCAGCTCAACCGCCAGGCCAATCGCCTCGCGCACCATCTGATGCGCCTGGGTGTTGGGCACTCCGACCTCGTTGGCGTGTCGGCACGGCGTTCGCCGCATCTCGTCGTAGCTCTGCTCGCGATTCTGAAGACGGGCGCAGCCTATCTGCCGCTCGATCCCGAACATCCGGCGAGGCGACAGGTCGTCACTCTCCGGGATGCCGGCGCGCGTGTCGTGTTGGTTGACGCCGATGGCTCGGCGCTGATGCCGGCGCCGGCTGGCGTCGAGGTCGTTCCGCTCGGCGCGATCGATCTCGCCAAGGAGAGCGAGAGCGATCCGGAGATCGCGGTGGCGCCAACCAGCCTTGCCTATGTGATCTACACCTCCGGCTCGACGGGCATCCCCAAGGGTGTCGCAGTCGAGCACGGTCCGTTCGCGATGCATTGCGAGGTGACGGCCGGGCTCTACGACATGGACCGGCATTCGCGCGAGCTGCACTTCCTGTCCTTCACCTTCGACGGCGCCCATGAGCGGCTCTGGACCGCGCTGACCTGCGGCGCAGCGCTCGTGATGCGCGATGCTGATCTGTGGTCGGCCGAGCAGACAATCGAGGTTCTGCGACGACAGCGCGTCACCAACGCCGGTTTTCCGCCTGCCTACCTGCAACAGCTCGCCGACTTCGCGGTGTGGCGCGGCGACCCGCCGCCCGTCGAGCTGTACTCGTTCGGCGGCGAGGCAATGCCCAAGGCCGGCTTCGACAAGGTCAAGCGTGCGCTCAAGCCGCGCACCTTGATCAACGGCTACGGGCCGACTGAAACCGTGGTGACGCCGCTGGTCTGGAAGGTCGATGCCGGCGAGGAGATCGAGGGCAACTATGCCCCGATCGGTCGACCCGTGGGCCGCCGCTCGGCCTACATCCTGGACAATGATCTCAACGTCGTTCCGGTCGGCGTGACCGGCGAGCTGTTCATTGGCGGCGAGGGGCTGGCGCGGGGTTATTGGCGGCGTGCCGAACTGACGGCTGAACGTTTCGTCCCCGATCCGTTCGGCACGTCCGGCGCGCGGCTCTATCGCACCGGCGATCTGGCGCGGTGGCGCGCCGATGGCGTGATCGAATATGCCGGCCGCTCCGATCACCAGGTGAAGATCCGCGGCTTCCGGATTGAGCTCGGCGAGATCGAGGCATGGCTGATGCGGCAGGCCGGCGTGCAGTCGGCCGTGGTCATCGCCCGCGAAGCCGGCGTCAGCCGTCAGTTGGTCGGCTATGTAGCCGGCGATGGGCCGTTCGAGGAAGCGGCGATGCGCGCGGCGCTCTCGGACGAGCTGCCTGATTACATGGTGCCGGCCCGCATCGTGCGGTTGGAGCAGCTACCGCTCACCGCGCACGGCAAGGTCGACCGCGATGCCCTGCCGGCACCAGAGATGCCCACCGCCGCTGGCGCGCACGTCGCCCCGCGCTCGGCAGCCGAGACGGTGCTCGCCGCGATCTGGGCCGAGCTGCTCGGCCAGCCCGTCATCGGTGTCGAGGACAACTTCTTCGAGCGCGGCGGCGATTCCATCATCTCCCTGCAATTGGTCGGCCGTGCGCGCCAGGCGGGCCTGCTGATCGAGCCGCGCGACGTCTTCCGCCATCAGACGTTGCAGGATCTGGCGCGCGTGGCGCGGAGTGAGGCCAGGGTGGGCGACCTCGCACCTGAGCCCGATATCGATGGCCGCGAGCATCCGCTGCTGCCGATCCAGTTGCGGTTCTTCGGTGAGGACGCTGGTGACCGTCATCACTGGAACCAAGCCGTCCTGCTGACGCCAAAGTCGCGGCTCGACTGGAAACTGGTCGAACGCTCGGTCGCTGTTCTCATCGCGCATCACGCGGCCTTGCGCCTGCGGTTCGAGGCGATTGATGGTGACTGGCGCGCAACCTATGGCTCGTCGCCGGCGATATCGGAGCTGTTTGAGAGTCGCAGGAACGTTGGCGGTGCCACTGAGGTCACGGGGGTCGCCTCGTCGGCCCAGGCCAGCCTGTCGCTGGCCGGGCCGTTGCTGCGCGTGGTCGGCATGGACCTCGCGGATGGCAGCCAGCGCCTTCTGGTCGTGGTGCATCATCTCGTCATTGACGGCGTGTCATGGCGCGTTCTGCTCGATGATCTTGCGATGGCGTACGATCAGCTCGGCAAGGGGGCGGCGTCGGTCGCGCTGGCCAGGAGCGAGTCCTATGCATCCTGGGGCGCGCGATTGCAGGCCTATGCTAGGACCGACGAGCTGGCAGCCGAGTTCGATTATTGGCTGGAGCGAGGAGCGCAGGCCGCGTTTCCCTGCGACGATGATCATGGCGGGGTCGACCGGGTTGCCGACGGCGAGGAAGTCCTGCTGGTATTCGACGCGGCGTTGACGGCTCGGCTGCTGAAGGAAGCCCCGTCCGCCTATCGCACCCAGGTCAATGATCTCCTGCTGGCGGCGCTCGCGCGAGCGGTATCGCGCTGGAGCGGGATCGAGGATGTCATCGTCGAGCTCGAAGGCCATGGCCGCGAGGACGTCTTCGACGGCGCGGACATATCCCGCACCATTGGCTGGTTCACCACGGCCTTTCCGGTGCGGCTGCCGGGCGGCTCCGGTGACGATGCTGCGCTGATCAAAGCCGTCAAGGAGGAGCTTCGGGCCGTTCCGAACCGCGGGCTGGGTTACGGCGTTCTGCGTCATCTCGGCACCGAGGCGCAGCGCAGCGCGCTGGCGGCACGTCCTGAACCGCGCATCGTCTTCAACTATCTCGGCCAGTTCGATTCCAGCATGGGTGAGAGCGCGCCGTTCCGCCTCGCGCCCGAAAGCGCAGGGCCGATGCGCAGCGACAGCGCGCCGCTCGGCCGCTGGGTCAGCATCAACGGCCAAGTCGGTGAAGGACAATTGCGCCTGTCGTTCAGCTATGGCCGCAGGCGTTACCGGCGCGCAACGATCGAACGTCTCGCGGAGCATTATGCTGCAGCTCTGCGCGAGCTCGTCGCGCATTGCACGGGCGGCGCCCGCGGCGTGACGCCGTCGGACTTCGCCTTGTCGAATCTGAAGCAGGCTGATCTCGACGCGCTGGTCGGCACGACTGATTGCCGTGAGATCGAGGATATCTATCCACTGTCGCCGATGCAGCAGGGCATGCTGTTCCACGCTTTGCGTGACGGCGAGAGTGGAAATTACGTCAACCAGATCGGTCTGGAGGTTCGCGGCCTCGATGCCGGAAGGCTGCGCGCGGCTTGGCATGAGGTCAGCACGCGGCACGCCGTGCTGCGAACCGGATTTGCGTGGCGCGACCTGTCAGGAGCGGCGCAGCAGGTGGTCTATCGCTCTGCGCGCTTGCCATTCGAGGAAGAGGACTGGCGCACGCGGGCGGCCACCATGGACGACGAGGAGTTCCGGACCGCGCTGGCAGGCGTCGCGCAAGCCGAGCGTGCCAGGGCATTCGATCTGTCGCAAGCGCCATTGCAACGGGTTCGGCTGATCCGGCTCGACGAGGCACGCCACTGGCTGATTTGGACGCACCACCATATCCTGCTCGACGGCTGGAGTGCCGCGCGTCTGATGGCGGAGATCCTGCAGCACGAACGCGGTGAGCGACTGCCGGCGGTGAGGGGCCGTTATCGCGACTACATCGCGTGGCTGCAAAGACAGGACCCCGAGGCGTCGGCCTCGTTCTGGCGATCGGCCTTGGCCGAATTGGATGAGCCCAGCTTTCTCGCGGACACGCTGGGAGGGCCGGCAACCAAAGGGGCACCCGGCCACGGCTCGCTGGATCTGCTGCTCACGGCCGACCTGACGGCAGACCTGCAAGCCTTTGCGCGGCGCGAGCGCGTCACGCTGAACACGCTGGTGCAAGGCGCCTGGGCGCAGCTGTTGCGCCGTCACACCGGCCAGCGCGCGGTCTGTTTCGGTGCGACGGTCTCGGGACGGCCGGCGGAGATCAGCGGGTCCGAGGAGATGGTCGGCCTCTTCATCAACACGCTCCCCGTCGTCGATCAGCCGAGCCCACAGACTGAAGTGGGCGCGTGGCTGCGCGACCTCCAGGCGCGCAACACGGACCTGCGCGATCACGGCTGGATGCCGCTCTATGACATCCAGCGCCTTGCCGGCCGCTCGGGACGCGCACTGTTCGACAATATTCTCGTGTTCGAGAACTATCCGATCGATGAGGCACTGCGGGGCGAGAGCGAAAGCGGGCGCCGGTTTGGCCGGGTCGAGCAGGTCTCGATCACCAACTATGCGCTGACGGTGGCGGTGTTCGCCAAGTCCGACGGCATCAATCTGGGCTTTCGCTACGACCGCAGCCGCTTCGATGACGACCAGATCAGATATCTGCAGGCCTCGCTGTCGCGGCTGCTGGCCAGGGTCGTGGCAGACGCGTCGCGGCCGCTTGGTGCGCTCGACAGCCTCGATGCCGACGAGAAGCAGAAAGTGTTCGGCTGGAGCGGTAGCGCCGAGCGGGCCCCGAAGTTCGGCGATAGCATCGTCGCGCAGATCGAAGCGCGGGCGGCGGCGACGCCATCGGCGATCGCGTTGGTTTTCGGCGAACAACAGATCAGTTATGGCGAACTAAACACGCGTGCCAATTACCTGGCCTCGCGGTTACGGGAGCATGGAATCGGTCGCGACCGGCTGGTCGGCTTGGCGCTCGAGCGCAGCATCGAGCTGATCGTCGGGGTCCTGGCCGTGCTGAAGGCCGGCGGCGCCTATTTGCCGCTCGATCCCGACTATCCGTCCGATCGCCTGCTTCACATGCTGCGCGATAGCGGAGCGGCGCTTGTGCTCACTCAGGACCGACTGCTTCCGCATCTGGCACCGGTGATCGCGGACGCGGGCGCCGAGGCCTGGACCATCGACGGCGAGGCTCACCTCGATGAGCCTGCCGGCAATCTGGATACGGCGCTTCATCCGGACAGCCTCGCCTATGTGATGTACACGTCGGGATCGACCGGCGTGCCCAAGGGCGTAGCCTGCTCGCATCGCGCGCTGGCGGCACGGCTCGGCTGGATGCAGGGGGAGTATGGTCTCGATGCCGGCGAGACCCTGCTGCACAAGACGCCGTTCAGCTTCGACGTCTCGGTCTGGGAAATCTTATGGCCGCTCGCAACCGGCGCGCGGCTTGCGATCGCAGCTCCCGGCGCGCATCGCGAGCCGCGGCTTCTGGTGGACGCCGTTGTCGCCCATGACGTGACGACGCTGCACTTCGTGCCTCAGATGCTCGAGCATTTCGTGACCGAGCCTGGCGCGACCCGCTGTACCTCGCTCAAGCGTCTGTTTGCCGGCGGCGAGGCGCTGTCGCTCGACCTGATGGCGCGCGTGCTCGCGGCGTTTCCTGATGTCCGGTTCGACAATCGCTACGGTCCAACCGAAGCCCTCATCAACGCGACCTATTGGACCTGTCGTGACGAGGGTGCGGCGCGCGTGCCGATCGGACGGCCCATTCCCGGCGTCACGATTCGCATCCTCGATAGCGATCTGAACATGGTTCCGGCGGGCGTAACCGGTGAGCTGTTCATCGGCGGGGCGGGTCTGGCGCGGGGCTATTGGCAGCGCGAAACGGTGACGGCGGAGCATTTCATTCCCGATCCCTTCGGCGGGGAGGGCGAGCGGCTCTATCGATCGGGAGATCTGGCGCGCTGGCGCGCCGATGGCGCGATCGACTATGTCGGGCGCGCGGACCATCAGATCAAGATCCGTGGCTTCCGCATCGAGCTCGGCGAGATCGAGGCACGGCTGCTCGAGCAGCCCAGCGTTCGCTCCGCTGTCGCGGTGGCGCGCGACGTCGGCGCAAGCCGTCAGCTCCTTGGCTATGTCAGCGGTACCGAAGGATTGGAAGAGGCAGGCTTGCGGACCGCGCTGTCGGCCGTGTTGCCCGACTATATGGTGCCACCGAGAATCGTGGTGCTGGAGCGGTTGCCCTTGATGCCGAGCGGCAAGGTAGATCGTCACGCGCTGCCGGCGCCCGACATGGCCCATGGACATACGGAGCAACAGGCACCACGCACGCCGGTCGAGATGGCCTTTGCGGCGATCTGGGCCGAACTGCTCGGCCGTCCCGTCGTCGGCATCACCGACAATTTCTTCGAGCTCGGCGGCGATTCCATCATCTCGCTCCAGATGGTGAGCCGCGCCCGGCGCGCCGGATACTTGATCGAGCCGCGCGACGTGTTTCAGCATCAGACGCTGGAAGCCTTGGCGCTCGCGGCGCGGACCGAACAGCGCACGGGGACGCCCGCCGATCAAAGGCAGGTCACCGGCCCGCATCCGATACTTCCGATTCAATCCCGCTTCTTTGCGGAAGACATGGAAAACCGGAACCATTGGAACCAGGCGGTGCTGTTGCAGCCGAGAGAGCGCCTCGACTGGGACGTGATGCGGCGTGCGCTCGCTACCGTGGTCGATCATCATGACGCGCTGCGCCTGCGCTTCGAGGGGAGGCAGGGGAGCTGGCATGCCGAGCACGGCGATGCTCCGTCCGCGGAGGAGCTGCTCTGGGTCCGGCAGGCGGTTGGCCGCGACGCTGTGACGGCACTGGCATCGTCGGCGCAGGCAAGCTTGTCGATCTCCAGCGGGTTGCTGTTGCGGGCGGTCGGTATCGATGTCGCCGATGGCAGTCAGCGCTTTCTGATCGTGATCCACCATCTGGTGGTCGACGGCGTGTCATGGCGCATTCTGCTGGAGGACATCGCCGCGGCGTACACGCAGCTGGCGAAGGCCGACGTAGCGGTCGCGCTTCCGCCCAAGACACACGCTTACGCATTGTGGGGACAGCGCCTGCGGACCTACGCAACGTCCCCTGAACTGGCGGCGGAACTGCCTTACTGGACCGGTCGCGGCGCGAACGCGGACATTCCCTGCGATGACGATCATGCTGGCGTCGATCGCATGGCAGATGCTGATGAGGTTATGCTGTCGTTCGGGGGCGAATGGACGCAGCGCCTGCTGACGGAGGCGCCGTCGGCTTATCGCACCCGGATCAATGATCTCCTTCTTGCCGGGCTTGCACGTGCCATCTGGCAATGGAGCGGGCAGGACGACGTTCTCGTCGAGCTGGAGGGGCATGGCCGCGAGCTCCTCGACGGCGATCTCGACGTCTCGCGCACGGTCGGTTGGTTCACGACGGCCTTTCCCGTCCGGCTGGCCGGCGGATCGCAAGAGCCCTCACTCTTGATCAAGAGCGTGAAGGAAGAGCTTCGCGGCATTCCCGGCCGCGGACTGGGTTATGGCGTCTTGCGGCACCTTGGCTCAGATGAGCAGCGCGTGGCGCTGTCGGCTGTCAGTGAGCCGAAGATCGCCTTGAATTATCTTGGCCAGATCGACGGCAGTGACGAGGCGGCGCTGTTCACGATGGCAGCGGAAAGCGCCGGCCCGTCGCGTGATGCATCGAGCGCGCTACGACGCTGGCTGAGCGTGAACGGCACGGTGCGCGATGGCCGGTTGCGTTTGTCGTTCGGCTTTGGACGCAAGCGCTATCGACGCGAGACGGTCGAGCGACTGGCCGCGTTGTACGAGGCTGCGTTGCGAGAGCTGGTCGAACACTGCACTGGCGGCGCCTGCGGCCTGACGCCATCGGATGTCGCGTTGTCCGGGCTGGGCCAGGCCGAGCTCGACCGGCTTGGGCTCGATTGGCGCGAGATCGAGGACATCTATCCTTTGTCGCCGATGCAGCAGGGCATGTTGTTCCATGCGATGCATGACGGCGAGAACGGGCTCTACGTCAATCAGGTCGCGGCGGAAGTCCGCGGCCTGGACGCCGGAAAGCTGCGCCGTGCCTGGCAGGCGGCCAGCGATCGGCATGCGGTGCTGCGGACCGGATTCGTCTGGCGTGACCTGTCGGGCGCGCCGCAACAGGTCGTCTACCGGCGCGCTGAAGTCCCCTTTGTCGAGGACGACTGGCGGGCGCGGAGTGCAACGTGGGACCAGACGCAACTGGAGGCAGCGCTGGTCGATGTCTCGCGGCAGGAGCAGGCCACCGGGTTCGACCTGTCGCGACCGCCCTTGCAGCGGATCCGGCTGATCCGGCTCGGCGACAACAGGCATTGGCTGATCTGGACACACCATCACATCCTGCTCGACGGATGGAGCTCGGCGCGGCTGATCGCCGAGGTGATGCAGCATAACGGCGAGGGTCGCCTGCCGGCATTGCGGCACGGCTATCGCGATTACATCGCATGGCTGAAGGGGCGCGATGGCGACGCATCGGCAGCGTTCTGGCGCAATGCAACGGCAGAACTGGACGAGCCGAGTTTCCTGGCAGACAGCCTGGCCGAACGTGCGGGCGCAGAAACGTCCGGCCACGGCATGCTCGCGCTCGAGCTGAGCCCTGACCTGACAGCACGGTTGCAGGAATTCGCGGCGCGTGAGCGGATCACGATGAACACGCTGGTGCAGGCGGCATGGGCGCAGTTGCTGCGACAGCATACCGGGCAGGGAACGGTTTGCTTCGGTGTCACCGTGGCAGGCAGGCCGCCTGAGCTCCCCGGCGCCGAAGAGATGGTCGGCCTTTTCATCAATACGTTGCCGGTCATCGATGGTGTCAGCCCACAGCAGACCGTCGGCGCATGGCTGCGCGAGCTGCAGGACCGTAATCTGGCCTTGCGCGAGTTCGGCGCGACGCCGCTCTATGAGATCCAGCGGCTGGCAGGGCGCCCCGGACGGCCGCTGTTCGACAGCATCCTGGTGTTCGAGAATTATCCCGTCGACCGCGCGCTGATCGGACAAAACCGGCAGATCCAGGTTGGCGAAACCCGGATCGTCGAGACCAGCAATTATCCCTTGTTCGCCAGCATCGGCGTCGATGAGCGCCTGCGCCTCGTCTTCAACTATCAGCGCAGGCACTTCGACGAGGCGCAGGTCGCGCGGCTGCAGCGAATCTTTGCGCGGCTGATCGAATCACTCTGCATCGATGCCGATCGACCGGTCGGCATGATCGCGGCCCGCGATCCCGCCGATGACGTCCTGCTTGCACGGGCGAACGACACGCGCAGGGATGAGCCGCGCAAGGGAATCGTCGCACAGTTCGAGGCGCAGGTCCGGAAGTCACCCGAAGCGATCGCGCTGGTGTTCGGCGAGGTAGAGCTGAGTTATGCCGCGCTGAATGCACGTGCCAACCGGCTGGCGCGGCGATTGCGTGATCACGGCGTTCGGACCGACGTCGTGGTCGGGCTGGCGCTCGACCGCGGCGTCGAGATGCTGGTCGCGCTCTTGGCCGTGTTGAAGGCCGGCGGAGCCTACCTGCCGCTCGATCCGGATTACCCGCCGGAGCGGCTGACGCACATGCTGCGCGACAGCGGCGCGGCGCTGGTCCTGACGCAAGAGAGATTGCACGATCAGTTCGCAGGTGTGCTGGCGGAGACTGGGGCCGAGGCCTGGCTGCTCGACGAACCGGACGCCGAAAGCGGCGAGGCCGGCAATCTCGATGTCGCCGTTCACGGCGAGAGCCTCGCCTATGTGATCTACACCTCGGGCTCGACCGGCCTGCCTAAGGGCGTGATGGTCCGCCACGACGCCGTGACCAATTTCCTGGCGACCATGGCGGAGCAGCCCGGCATGACCGCCGCCGACCGCGTGCTCGGGCTGACCTCGCTGTCCTTTGACATCGCGGTGCTAGAGCTATGGCTGCCGCTGACGATTGGCGCCTGCGTGGTGCTCGCGGATCGTGCGGCCGCGCATGATCCTGCGCGGCTCAAGGCGATGGTGAAGCGGCATGGCGTGTCACTTATTCAGGCCACGCCATCGACTTGGCGCATGCTGCTTGATCATGAAGGCCGTTCGCTGCCGGCGAGTTGCCGGGTGCTGTGCGGCGGCGAGGCGCTGCCGCCGGACTTGGCGCGGCGGCTGGTGGCGCAGGCCGGCGAGGTCTGGAACCTGTACGGCCCGACCGAGACCACGGTGTGGTCGGCGCGCCATCGGCTCGATGCGATGGACGATCGTCCGCTGCTCGGCGGCCCGATCGGCAACACCACGCTCTATTTCCTCGACGGTGACCTCAACCTCGCGCCGGTCGGTGTCGCCGGTGAGCTCTATATCGGGGGCGCGGGGCTGGCACGCGGCTATTGGCGGCGCGGCGGCCTGACGGCGGAGCGCTTCATCCCTGACCCCTTCGGCCCACCGGGCGCGCGGCTGTATCGCACCGGTGACGTGGTGCGGTGGCGGTTCGAAGGCGTGCTCGACTATGTCGGCCGTGCCGACCACCAGGTCAAGATCCGCGGTTTTCGCATCGAGCTCGGCGAGATCGAGGCGCGGCTGCAGGCACAGCAAGGCGTCCGCGCGGCGGTGGTGGTGGCGCGCGAGGCCGGGGCCGGCCGCCAACTGGTCGGCTATGTCAGCGGCGAAGCGCTGGATGGGGCGGCACTCAAGGTAGCGCTGTCCTCGGCGCTGCCGGACTACATGGTCCCGGCGCGGATCGTGGTGCTGGAGCGTCTGCCGCTGACGCCGAACGGCAAGATCGACCGCAAGGCGCTGCCGGCGCCGGATCAGCTCGCAGCCTCGGTCGAGCACGTTGCGCCGCGCACGCCAACAGAGGCGGCGCTGGCTGCGATCTGGGCCGATCTGCTGCGCCAGGCCAATATCGGTGTCACCGACAATTTCTTC
Organism: Bradyrhizobium sp. CCGE-LA001; assembly: GCF_000296215.2. Lineage (NCBI taxonomy): Bacteria > Pseudomonadati > Pseudomonadota > Alphaproteobacteria > Hyphomicrobiales > Nitrobacteraceae > Bradyrhizobium > Bradyrhizobium sp. CCGE-LA001. The sequence goes on from NZ_CP013949.1 coordinate 3,283,219, forward strand.
GAGCTCGGGGGTGACTCCATCATCTCGCTGCAAATGGTGAGCCGCGCGCGGCGCGAAGGCGTGCTCATCGAGCCACGCGATGTGTTCCGGCATCAGACCATCGAGGCGCTGATTGCGTCCTCGCGCGATGTCGGCCTTATCAACGGCGTCCCGGCATCGGAGCGCGCCTCGCTAGCGGGGCTGTCGAGCGAACAGCTCGAACGCCTTGGTCTGGACTGGAGCCGCATCGAGGACGTCTATCCGCTATCGCCGATGCAGCAAGGCATGCTGTTTCACAGCCTGCGCGATGCCGGCAGCGGCGTCTACGTCAACCAGGTCAGTGTCGAAGTCCGGGGCCTCGATCCCGAACGCCTCGGCAGAGCGTGGCGCGAGGTGAGCGCGCGTCATCAGATGCTTCGGACCGGCTTTCTGTGGCGCGAACTCTCCGGCTCTCCGCTGCAAGTGGTCTATCGCGACGCCATGTTGCCGTTCGCGCAGGACGACTGGCGCGGGCAGACGATCGACGACGAACGGATTGCGTCCGCCCTTGCCGATGAGCGCGCCGCCGAGTTCGATCTCCAAACGCCGCCGCTCCAGCGGGTGCGGCTTCTGCGGCTCCAGGACGACCTGTATCGGCTGATCTGGACCTATCATCACATCCTGATGGACGGTTGGAGTTCGGCGAGGTTGGTCGGAGAAGTCCTGGAGTGCTATTACGGCGGCACGCCCGCTGCGAATGCGACGCGCTACCGCGACTACATCGCTTGGCTGCTGACGCAGGATGCCAAGGCCGCCGAGGCCTTCTGGCGCGAGCAGCTCAGGAGATTCGATCAGCCGACGCAGCTCGCCGATGCCTTTGGCGCGCGCCGCCATCAGGCGTCCGGCCACGAACGCTATTACACGCGTCTCGGAGAGGCCGCGACCGCGGAGCTGAAGGCATTCGCGCGCCGCGAACGGATCACGTTGAACACCATCATCCAGGGCGTGTGGTCGTTGCTGCTGCAGCGCTATACGGGCCAGAACACCGTGACGTTCGGCGTGACGGTGGCCGGTCGTCCGGCCGGTCTCGGCGGATCGCAGCAGATGCTCGGGCTCTTCATCAACACGCTGCCCGTGATCGAAACGCTTCCGACCGAAAGCCCGATCGGAGAATGGTTGCGCGCGCTGCAGGACCGCAATTCAGCGATCCGGGACTACGAGCACACGCCGCTCTATGACATCCAGGGCTGGGCCGGCCGCGCCGGTCAGACCATGTTCGACAGCATCATCGTGTTCGAAAATTATCCGATGGAACGCAGCATGCACCGCGGTGCCGCCGCGTTGCAGTTCAGCGGCCTGAAGAATGTCGACGTGACGAACTATCCGATGGACCTGTCGGTGCTGGTCGAAGACACGCTGCAAGTCGAATACACCTATATGCCGAGCTATTTCACCGCAGCACAGGCGGCGCAGATCAAGGCGCAGTTCGAGCATTTGCTGGTGGCGCTGACGCGGGATGCCACGGTTCCGCTCGGCAGCATCGATCCCGTCACGGAGCGCGACGCCGCTCTTGCGGATCGCTGCAATGGGCACGCGATGCCAAGCGCCCCGCTGCCGCCGGTGCATCAGACGATTAGCAATCATGCGCAGCGTCATCCGGAGCGGACGGCGCTGACCATCGGCAGCTCGGTGCTCTCGTTCGGAGAGCTCGAGAGCAAAGCCAATCGTCTCGCTCACCACCTGATCGCCTGCGGGCTCAAACCCGAGCAACGCGTCGGCGTGGTGGTCGAGCGAACCGCAGTCACGATGATTGCGCTGCTGGCCGTCCTCAAGGCAGGCGGGGCCTACGTTCCGCTCGATCCCGAACTGCCGTCCGAGCGGCACGCTTTCGTCATGCGCGATGCCGCGATCGCGTTCCTGCTGACGGGACGGCTCGAAATCGAGGGCAGCCCGGATGGTGTCGAATCCATCTCACTGTGCTCGTTCGATTTCGACACTGGGCCTGACCATCCGCCGCAACCTGAACTGCATCCCGAAAATCTTGCGTACCTGATCTACACCTCGGGCTCGACGGGCACACCAAAGGGCGTGGCCGTTGCCCATGGGCCGCTGGCGATGCACTGTCACGTCACCGGAAGCCTCTACGAGATCGAGGAAAGCTCCTGCGAGCTGCATTTCCTGTCGCTGGCCTTCGACGGCGCCCATGAGCGCTGGCTCACGGTTCTGTCGCGTGGCGCGCGGCTGTTGATGCGTGATGCCGAATTGTGGACGCCGGAGCAGACGGTCGAAAAGCTGCACGCCCATCGCGTCAGCCATATCGGATTGCCGCCGGCCTATCTCCAGCAGGTCGCCGATTGCGTCGAGCAGAACGGCAACCCGCCGCCGGTCAAGCTCTACTCCTTCGGTGGCGAGGCGATGCCGAAGGCCGGCTTCGACAAGGTCAGGCGCGTTCTCAAGCCGCGCATCCTGATCAATGGTTACGGTCCGACCGAAACCGTGGTCACGCCTTTGGTCTGGAAAGTCGACGGGGCAGGCGAATGCGACACGCCCTATGCGCCGATCGGCGTGCCGGTCGGAGATCGCCGCGCCTACATCCTCGATGCCGCGCTCGACGTCATTCCCGCCGGTGTAGCCGGCGAGCTCTATCTCGGCGGCTTCGGGCTGGCGCGGGGTTATCACGGTAAGGCTGGCATGACCGCGGAGCGGTTCGTGCCTGACCCGTTCTCGTCGGTGCCGGGATCGCGGCTGTACCGCACCGGCGATCTGGCGCGCTGGCGCCTGGACGGCACCGTCGAATATCTCGGCCGCAGCGATGACCAGGTCAAGGTCAACGGCTTCCGCATCGAGCTGGGGGAAATCCAGACCTCGCTGCTCCGTCATGAGGCGATCGCACAGGCGGCCGTGGTGGCAGTGCCGAGCGCAGCCGGAAATCAGCTCATTGCCTATGTCGCTCCGAAGGTGGCAGGCGACGCAGCGGCCGGCGCGGCCGAGGCGCTGGTCGAGCGCTTGACCAGTTTCCTGAAACAGATCCTGCCGGCCTATATGGTGCCGGCGCGGATCATGGTGCTCGAGCGGTTGCCGACATTGTCGAGCGGCAAGGTCGATCGGCGTGCATTGCCGGCGCCCGACGCGTCGCTGCGGAGTTTCGTTCCCCCGCAAGGCCCGGCAGAGATCGCGATGGCGCGCCTGTGGTCCGACATCCTGGACGTGCCGCAGGTCGGCGTCACCGACAATTTCTTCGAGCTCGGCGGCAATTCGATTCTGTGCCTGAAGGTCGTGGCGCGGGTGCGTCAGGACAAGGCGTTCGGGATCGAGATCAAGTTGCGTGATCTGCTCCAGAAGCCGACGATCCGCGCCTTGCTCGCCGGCAGCGCCACCGCGGCGCCGGCCGTCGCGCCCGCGCCATCGGCGCTGCTGCCGCTGAATGCCGCGGTTCGCGGCGTGAACCCGGTATTCTCTGTACATGGCGGTTTCGGCACGGTCTTCGACTATGGTCCGCTGGCGCGCCGCCTCGAAGGGCGGCGCCAGGTGATCGGGTTGCAATCGAGAATGCTGGTCGATCCGACGTGGACCGACAGCTCACTCGAAGCCATGGCCGTGGACTATGCAGCCGAGATCAGGCGAATACAGCCGCGCGGCCCCTATTACCTGGTCGGCTGGTCCCTGGGAGGGCTGCTGGCCAGTCTCGTCGCGGCCGAGCTCGAACGCGGCGGTGAGCGTGTCGATCGTCTTGCGCTGGTCGACAGCTTCGTGCCGCGGCAGCCGGACGGTCTGAACCGGCAGGAGGCGATCTCCCACTGGGCCGATGATCTCGCCGGATTGCTCTCAGCCGTTCTTCCGAGCACTGCGGCCTCTTGCATCAACGCACCTGTCGAGGCTGCGAAGCGCGCTGGCCTGCCGGAGATGCCGGAGTGCATTCGTGACGTGGTCGCGGCCGTCATGGAGCAAGGCGAGAGCGTGAGAGCAGACGAGGCGCGGCTCGGCCCGGAAGACGTGTCCGCCGCCTTCGCGGTCGGACGGCATCTCAACCGGCTGGCGCAGGAGGCGACGCTGACGCAGGGCCTCGAAGCTACTCCGCTCTGCTGGTGGACGTCGACGCGCCTGGCGCAGCGCGATCGGCTGCAATTGCAACTGCCGAAGGCGATCGATCGCGGTGTTGCAGGCGACAACCATTTCACGATCCTGAAGCACGCTGGCCTGCTCGATGAGATCTGCGGCTTGCTCGCGCCAGCGACGGCATCCACGATCGTGCAGCCTACCGTTCCGGAACCGGCGGAGTGAGCCTTTGAGTCTTGATCCAGATATCGCAGCGTTGCTCGAGATGGTGCAGGCCGGCACCGAAAGTGGCGCGCGCATTCCGTTTCCGCAACTGACCGCTGTGCAGGCGCGGGCCGATTTCGATGCATCCTCGCCTCTGCTCGATGTCGATCCGCCGGCGCTGGGCTACGAGCGGCGTCTGTCGCTGCCGACGCGGGATGGCGTGACGATCGAGGCGCGGCTCTACGCAAGGGCCGCGCCAAACGATCGCAATCCGGCTCCGGTCCTCCTCTACATGCACGGCGGCGGCTTCGTCGTCGGCAGCCTCGATTCGCATCAGCCATTGTGCCGCGGTCTCGCCGAGGACAGCGGTGCAGCCGTGCTGTCGGTCGGCTACAGGCTCGCACCGGAGCACAAGTTTCCGACGGCCTTCGAGGATGCGGTCGATACGTTGGCCTGGATCGGCCGCGAAGGCCGGGCGATCGGGCTTGATCCGCGCCGCGTTGCGGTCGGTGGCGATAGCGCCGGCGGGACGCTTGCCGCCGCACTCGCGATCGAGGCGAAGACAAACGCGAGCCTTCCGCAGCCGTTGCTCCAGGTTCTCGCCTATCCCGGCCTCAGTTCGCGGCAGACCTCCGCATCCTACGAACGATACGGCACCGGCCATCTCCTGGAGCGCAGCACCGTCGATTGGTTCTTCCGGCAATATCTGCGCGATGATGCAGATCGAGACGATTGGCGCTTTGCGCCGCTTGCAGCGGACGATTTGTCCGGCCTCGCTCCCGCATTCATCGTGCTCGCCGAGTTCGATCCCCTGGTGGATGAGGGGCGCGACTATGCGGCGCGGTTAGGCGCGGCCGGCGTGCCCGTCGATCTGCAGGTTTATCCCGGCATGATCCATGAATTCCTGCGCATGGGAAATGTGGTGGCCGATGCCTTGCAGGCGAGGGCGGCGATCGGGCGGGTGCTGGCCAAAGCCTTTCTTGCCGCTGACGAAAAGGCGGCGTGATATGGAAATGCGGCGCGAACGAGGGTATGTCATGACTGTTGTCTCTCGCGGCCTCTCTCCGAGGGGCTCCTGAACCAGATCCCATGAGCATGCTTGTCCCAGACCACAGGCTGTCTCGTCGTGCGCTTCTCGGCGCGGGCGCGACGATCGCAGGCACGGCCCTTGCGGGCACATGGCCGATGGCATTTGCCCAAACCAGTGGATCCCAATCCGGCCCCCGGATTGCCGCGCTCGGCTGGGCCTGTGCCCAGACGATACTGGCGCTGGGCGTTGTGCCCCTGGTGATTCCGGAGATCGAGCGCTATGGCCGGCTCGTCGTCGAGCCGGCTGTCCCGTCCAGCGTGCAGGAGATCGGTCTGCGCTCGGAGCCAAATCTCGAGCTGCTGCAGAGCTTCGCGCCCGACATCATCATCATCGATCCCAGCATCACGGCCGCCGCTCCCCGCCTCAAGTTGATCGCGCCGGTCGAGATGTTCACGATCTTCAGACCCGGCGGGCATCCTTTGGACACGGCGCGCCGTTCGACGATGGAGCTTGCGAAGCGCCTCGGAGCGCAGTCGGCGTGCGAAGCCTATTTCGCGCGCTTCGATGTCGCCATGGCCGGCTACCATGAGCGGCTCCGCGATCGCGGCGGCAAGCCGCTCTACCTCGTCAGCGAGATCGCGCGCAACCGCGCGCTGGTGTTCGGTCCGAACAGCCTCTATCAGGAGGTGCTCGATCAGTTCGGGTTGAAGAATGCCTGGACCGGGCAGAGCGGCCCGTGGGGATATACCAGCGTGGGATTGGAGGTGCTCGCCGCGGTGCCGGACGCGCGATTGGTGCTGATGACCTCGCGCGTCGCCGACGTCGAGGCCTTGCTGAAGGCAAGCCCGGTGCTCCGGACCCTGCCATCCCTTCGGTCGCATCGGCTGACGGTTCTGGACAATCAGTTCTTCTATGGCGGCGTGCCGGCGGCCCAGCGTTTCGCCCGCCTTCTCGCCGAACGTCTGCCGCGGGAAAGTCATGAGCAAGGTTGAGGCGCTGCCGGCCCGGTCCGGCTTCGACATGCATCCGGCGGTGCTGATCGGCCTGCTGGTGGCGGCCGCGGCAGCGCTCACTTGGCGCAATCTGTCCGGATATCTGCCCGCCGGCGCATGGTTGCCAGTGTTATGGCAGCCCGAGGTCACCGATCCCCAGCAGATGCTGGTGCACTACACCGTGTTTCCGCGCATCGCGGTGGCGCTGCTGGCCGGCGCCGCCCTCGGCCTTGCCGGCACTGTATCTCAGCAGGTGCTGCGCAATCCGCTTGCCGAACCGAGCACGCTTGGTGTTCTGAACGGCGCCTATCTTGCGCTGGCCGTGACGACCCTGTGGGCGCCGTCGCTGCTGGTCTTCGGCCGCGAGTGGATCGCGCTTATTGGCGGGTTCGCTGCGTTCCTGTGCGTGTTCGGGCTGACCTGGAAGCGCGCGTTGTCACCCGTTGTCCTCGTGCTCGCCGGATTGATCGTCAGTTATTATTGCGCGGTGACCACCCAGGCGCTGGTGCTGCTAAACCACGAATATCTGATCGGTCTGTTCATCTGGGGCGCCGGCTTTCTCAATCAGCAGGACTGGGGCAACGTCACGTTCCTGGCGCCGCGGCTCCTGATCTCGATCGTCTTGATCGCGGCGATGATTCGCCCTTTGACCCTGCTCGGCTTCGATGATGAGACCGCGCGCAATCTGGGGCTCGGATTGACGAGAGCCCGGGTTTTCGCGCTCGTCATCGCCATCGCGCTCAGTGCGTCGGTCGTCAGCGTGGTCGGCGTCATGGGGTTTATCGGTCTGTCCGCGCCGGCCATCGTCATGCTGTCAGGCGCGCGCCGTTTTCGCGACCGGCTGATCTGGGCACCACTTTGCGGCGCCGCCCTGCTGTGGCTGACGGATCAGCTCGTGCTGTTGATCCCGCCCGGCTATCGCGAGATGCCGGCCGGTGCGGTGACGGCCCTGATCGGTGCGCCAATGTTGCTGCTGTTGCTGCCACGATTGCGGGCTGCCATGCCGATGGGAAATCTCACTCCATCTGCTCCGCCGCGTCTCGATCACCCCTGGCGCGTGATCCTGTGCGCTGTCGTCCTCCTGCTTCTCGCCGTCTGGATTGCACTTGCTCTCGGTGTCGGCGCCGACGGCTGGCGCTGGAGCGGTCTCTCTGGCTTGCAGGAATTTTGGCCTTGGCGCTGGCCGCGCGTGGTGTCGGCGCTCGCCGCAGGCGCCACGCTGGCGGTCGCCGGCACGCTGCTGCAACGGATGACCGGAAATCCGATGGCTGCGCCGGAGGTCATGGGCATCAGTTACGGCGCAGCGATGGGCGTGATCGTTCTGCTCTACCTCTTTCCTGCGCACATCCGGCTGGCGCAGATTGCGGCGGCCGGGATTGGCGCATTCATCGTGCTGGCGCTGGTGCTGCTGTTCAGCCGGCGGTCCGAGTTCAGTCCGGAGCGCGTGCTGCTCGCCGGCGTCGCCATGAGCGCGGCGTTCGGCGCGATCATTGCCATGGCGCTGGCGACCGGTGATCCCCGCATCGGCACGCTGCTGTCGCTGCTGACAGGATCGCTCTACCAGATCGGTCCAGCCGAGGCCGGAATCCTCGCCGCTGCCGCGCTCGTTCTGCTGATCATGGTGCCGATGCTCTCCCGTTGGCTCGACATCCTGCCGCTGGGACCTTCGACCTCGCGTTCGATCGGCATCTCGCTGGCGCGGAGCCGCATCATCATCATGCTGCTGACGGCATTGTTGACGGCCACGGCGACGCTGATGGTGGGGCTTCTCAGCCTGGTCGGCTTCATCGCGCCGCATATGGCGCGGATGATGGGCGCGCAGCGCGCGCTGCATCAAGCGGCGCTGGCCGCGTTGATCGGGGCGATCCTGATGGTCATTGCGGATTGGGTCGGACGTATGGTGATCTTTCCGTTCCAGATGCCGGCCGGCATCTTCGCCATGATGCTTGCCGGCCCCTATCTCATCTGGCTGCTGCGGCCGCAGCGTAGCTGACGGCGCTCACCGCGCGAAGCTGATGAGATGGCCATGGTCCGGCGATGGCATCACGCCCATCGGGATGCCGTAGATGGTCTCGAGCTCGGCGGGCGTCATGATCTTATCCGGCGTGCCGCGGGCAATCATCTTCCCGGAATGCAGCGCGATGATCTCGTCGCAGAAGCGGGCGGCCATGTTGACGTCGTGGAGCACGACGACCACGCCGAGGTTACGCTCGCGGGCAAGCCGCTTGACCAGTGACAGCACCTCGATCTGATGAGCGATGTCCAGTGCCGAGGTCGGCTCGTCGAGCAGCAGGCATTCGGCGTCCTGCGCCACCAGCATGGCGATCCAGACCCGCTGGCGTTCGCCGCCGGAGAGCGTATCGACCAGACGGTCCGCGAACGGCTCGATATGAGTCAATGCCATGGCGCCTTCGACCTTCTCGCGGTCGATGTCGCCGAACCGGCCGAGCGCGCCGTGCCAGGGATAACGGCCGAGCGCGACCAGTTCCTTGACCAGTATGCCGGCGGCGGGCGGCGTCTGCTGCGGCAGGTACGCGACCTTGCGGGCATAGTCCCGATCGCTCCACGCCCGTAGCGCGCGGCCCTCGAAACGGATCGTTCCCGACGAAGATGGCTGCTGGCGCGCCAACAATTTCAGCAGGGTCGATTTGCCCGAGCCGTTATGCCCGATCAGCCCGACGACCCTGCGCGCGGGAAGCGACAGGGTGAGCGGTTCGAGCAGCGCGCGCCCGGCGACCGCGAAGCCGACCTGATCGAGCTCGAACAAGGGGGCGGGAGGATCTATCGGGGCCTGCGGGATGTCGGCCGACAAGGCGAGCGTCGTTTCGCCCGCCTGCGCGTGTTGGAACGTCATGATTGGCGCAGGCTCCAATAGGCGACGGCCAGATGCTGGTCGCGCGCGAGCTTTCGCTCGTTGCGTAAATGATCGCGCAACGCCTTCAGCGCCTGCGCCTCACATGCGACCCAGGCGAACACATCCCGATGGTCCGGCCATCGTACCGCCCTCACGGCGTCGACCAGCAGCTGTGTCGTCCCGGCTGAACGGCCTGCACGGTGCAGCCAGCGGATCACTACGCCGCTCGGCGCGACCAGCGGAACTTCCTCGTCCTGGTCGGCGACCTCGATGAAGACTTCACCTGTCGTCGTCGCCGGCAGTGTCTCCAGAATTCGCGCGATGGCGGGCAGGGCGGTTTCGTCGCCCGCCAGCAGCAACCACCGCGCCGGACGAATGCCTCGGCCGAGCGGGCCGGCCATGCCGCAGATGGCGCCGGTCTTCGCGTTAACGGCGAAGGCCGATCCCGGTCCGGCGTGATCATGCACGACGAAGTCGATATCGATGTCGCGGCTCTGCAAGTCGATGCGACGGATCGTGTAATAACGGGTGATCGGCCTGCGGTCGGGCTCAGGCCACAGGATACGCCCGTCCGGGGCCGGCCACGGCCATTCCGGCCTGGCGAGGCCTTCGGGCGGGAAGTACAGCCGCACGTGCAGGTCGTCGTCGTTCACGAAACGGGCGATATCGTCGCCCGTGAAGGTTAGCCGGCGCATGTGCGGCGTCAGCGTCATCGCGGACTTCAGCCGCACCTCGCGGAAATTGGCCAAGGTGCCGCCGTTGGATTCATGACCGGACCAAACGATGGTCGGAGCTGTGTCGCCCGCGAACTCGATCACATGCGAGGCGACGACCGAGCGCAGCATTTCCAGATTGCCCTTGTCGTCGGCCTCGACGCGGATCTTGAGCACTTCGGCCTCGACGGCGAGGGAACTGGTGCCGAACGGCAGTTTCGCCACCATGAGGCCGCCTTGGTCCTCGAAGGCGATGTCATGCTCGGCCAGATGATCGATCATCCGCGCGGCGAGGCCGGCGGCGTCGGGAAGCGCGATGCGGGTTTCGGAGATAAGCAAGTCCAAAGTCGTTCTCCACCGGGCCTGTCCGATGCCCGCCTGTAAGCGCTTCGATGTCCGGATGTCGCGGCCTGGCACGGCACTGAACGAAAATCCTTGTTCGCTCGCCGGCTGCGATGCAAAAGCGGTACTACCCGCATCATAATAAAGGCATTGTCGATCCGAAATTAGAATCCATCGAAAGAGCGGAGAAAATAAGCGCTGGAATTGCGATGCCGCCATCATGTATTCGCATCACATCGGCACGGCTTGTCGGGCCGTAAGGTTCGCTCCAGGTCCTCTCCAGCGCGGCGCTCATCATGAACTCACGAAGCGGCCTGACGGCGCAGATCTTTCATCTCCTGCGACCTTACTGGCCGCTCGTTCTCGGCGGTATCGTTCTCGGCATTGTTGGCGGCGCCAGCGTCGCGGCGTTGCTCGCGGTCGTCAATCGCGGGCTCTATGCCACGCAGGCTGACGTCGTCACGCTGCTTCTCGCGTTCGCGGGCCTGTGCCTCCTGATCCTGATCGGTTCCATCGGCGCCGATATCAGCGCCAACTACGTCGGACAGCGGATCATCGCCGAGCTTCGCAAGTCGCTGGCCGCCAGGATCCTGGCCGCGCCGATCGATCAGCTGGAAATCTACCGGACGCATCGCCTGATCCCGGTCCTCACGCAGGACGTGGACACGATCAGCGATTTCGCGTTCTTCTTTTCGTCCTTCTTCGTGTCGCTCGTGATCGCGCTCGGCTGCATGGTTTACCTCGCGGTGCTGTCGTGGCCGCTTTTCCTGATCACGGGAGCCGTCATCATCCTGGGGTCGCTGGCGCATGGCTATGCAAGGACTCGAGGCGTCCGCGGCTTCAACCTTGCGCGGGATTCGGAGGATCAGCTGCACAAGCAGTATCGCGCGATCGCTGAGGGCGCCAAGGAGCTGCGTCTCAATCGCGTCCGCCGACGGCGCCTCTATGTCGAGCAACTCCAAGAGACCGTCGACCGGATCAGCTCGGTGCAGGTCAGGTCAATCAACCTGTTCGTGACGGCGCGGGCGTTCGGCACGATGCTGTTCTTTGTCGTGATCGGCGTAGCGCTGACTTTGCGTCCGTTCCTGTGGCCCGACAGTCCCGCCGCGGTATCCAGCGGCTTCGTGCTGGTGCTGCTCTATATGCGCGGACCCATCGATCAGGTCATCGGTATCCTGCCGGCACTCGGCCGCGCCCAGGTCGCGATGCGCCGCATTACGGAGCTTTCTGAGCAGTTCTCGACCCCTGAGCACGATCTGCTGGCCGGTGCTCCCGCTGCACCTGCCAAGACCACCATCGAATCCATCGAGCTCCGTGGTGTGACCTATGCCTTTCGCGCCGTGCCGGGCAGTGATCCCTTTGTTCTTGGTCCGATCGATCTGCGCGTTCGACAGGGCGACATCGTCTTCATCGTGGGGCAGAATGGAAGCGGAAAGACGACGCTGATCAAGCTGCTGCTCGGTCTCTATGCTCCGCATGACGGCACCGTGCTGCGCGACGGCGTCCCTGTCCTGACGGAGACGCGGGATGATTACCGCCAGCTCTTCACGACCATCTTCTCCGACTACTATCTGTTCGAGGATCTCATGCGTGGAGACGGCGTGGTTCCTGATGCCGCGGAGCGCTACCTCCAGCGGTTGGAAGTCGCACACAAGGTCTCGGTCGAGAACGGCGTGTTCACGACGACGGACCTGTCGACCGGACAGCGCAAGCGATTGGCCCTGATGAATGCCTGGCTCGAGGAAAGGCCCGTCCTGGTGTTCGACGAATGGGCCGCCGATCAGGATCCGGCGTTCCGTCACATCTTCTACACGGAGCTGCTGCCCGATCTGAAGCGGCTCGGAAAGACGATCATCGTGATTTCACACGATGATCGCTATTTCGGGATCGCGGACCATCTGGTGCGGCTGCGCGACGGCAAGATCGTCGCAAGCGAGGCGAGAGCCGACAACGTCGCGAACAATTCCGCGGTTCCAACGGACGCGTCGCTTTAGACATATTATAGCGAACCGTTGGAGCTTTTGTCGGATGCAAACGACAGCATGAAGATCCGCTTTGCGGGAGGCCGTCGGATTTGTAGAGAATCTAATCTGCGTGTGCGCGCATTCCTTGTCAGCCTGTAGGCGAGTGATCTACACCACGCGTCAGCGATGATCGAGATGCGAGGGCCGGATGAACAAGGCTTCGGATTCCGGGACCGGACCTCGTGCATTTCCGGTCGGCCCATATTCCGCTCTGACCGTCTTCCAGGAGGACAACCGGCTTCGCGTCGTTGCCAAGGACGCGACGGCGTTGGAACTGCGTCTGCGGGAGCGCGCCGATCATCTCGAGATCCTGAGTGCGTCGGACGACCGTGAGATTGCCGCACGCGCCGTGTCGGCGTCCGCGGAAGCGCTATTCGCTTGGCGACCGGGTGCTGATCGGCTCGTGCTGGACCTCGCTGGTAGAGCGTCGCTCGCACGAGAGCTGTCGGAGAGCGGCCTTGCCATCATATCCGAGGGACAGCTGGTTCTGCTTCCAGAGTTGGTCATGCAGCGGCGGGACAATTGGCTGGTGAACCCTGGACGACCGCCGTTGCCGCAACTCCACATCATGACGGACGGCAAGCGCCATCCGCGCCGCGCAGCAAAGCCGGCGGGAAAAGTGTATGGCCGGTTCATCCCCTGGCTGTCGGAGGTCATCTCGTTTCGCGTGGCCGACCTCGAGAATGATCTCCATTTGCTGCATCGCTGGATGAATGACCCCCGGGTCGATGCGTTCTGGAACGAGGCGGGTGATCTCGAGAAGCATCGACGATACCTAACCGGTATCCTGGCCGATCCGCATATGCTGCCGCTGATCGGCTCTTTCGGTGATGTACCGTTCGGCTATTTCGAGCTCTATTGGGCCAAGGAAAATCGCATCGCGCCGTTCTACGATGTCGATGACTATGACCGGGGATGGCACGTGGTCGTGGGCGAGGACGCTTTTCGCGGCAGTCGATACATCAGCGCGTGGCTACCTTCGCTGATGCACTACATGTTCCTCGACGATTGCCGGACGCAGAGGATCGTCGGTGAGCCGGCGGCGGCGCATTCGCAGCAGCTTCGCAATCTCGAACGCTCGGGTTTCGCGAAGATCAAGAATTTCGACTTTCCCCACAAGCGCGCGACCCTGGTGATGCTGTTGCGCGAGCGCTTCTTCGGCGATCGGCTCTGGCTTCCGGCAACGGCCAGCCCAGCGAGCTCATCTTAAGCGCAAGCGGAGCGCGGCTTCATGTCTCATCAACTCGCGATCGAGCACGACGTCATCGGCGTCGGATTCGGACCTTCCAACCTCGCGCTCGCTATCGCATTGGACGAATGCGCCAAGCGATCTCGGCAAAAATGCACGCCGTTGTTCGTGGAGAAGCAGCCGCACTTCACCTGGCATGGCGGCATGCTGCTTCCAGGCAGCGACATGCAGATATCGTTTCTCAAGGATCTGGTCTCGCTGCGCGATCCGACCAGTCCTTTCACCTTCGTGAACTACCTGCACAAGCGCAGCCGCCTGCTGGATTTCATCAACTGCCGGACGTTCTATCCGAGCAGGGTCGAGTTCAACGATTACCTGCAATGGGTGGCGGGCCATTTCAAGTCGCAGGCTGCCTATGGCGAGACCATCGTCGCCGTCGAGCCGGTGACGGCCGGGCAGACGGTGACGTCGTTGCGGGTGCATTCGCGCTCGCTCGCCGGTGGAGAGACCATGCGCCTTGCGCGAAATCTCGTGGTCGCCGTGGGAGGCCAGCCCTATGTCCCGCAGGTGTTTGACAAGGCTGCTGACGATCGCAGGCTCCTGCATTCCAGCCGCTATCTCGAGCTGATCGAGCGGGTCGTCCCGCGCGGTCGGTCAGCGCGCGTGGCCGTCGTCGGCGGCGGGCAGAGCGCAACGGAGGTGACGGTCGACCTCCATGGCCGATGTCCCGAGGCGCAGATCGACCTGATCTTCCGCGGCCATGCGCTCAAGCCGTCCGACAGCAGCCCCTTCGTCAACGAGATCTTCAACCCCGGCTATACCGACTTCGTCTACGCGCAGCCTGCCGAGCGGCGGGATGCGATCGTCCGCAACTTCCGCAACACGAACTATGCCGTGGTCGATGCCGATCTGCTGGACCAACTGTACCGGCTGCTCTACCAGCAGCGCGTCGGCGGCGACGAAAGGATCGTGTTGCGGCCCCGCAGCGAGATTACCAATGTGAACGCGGGACCTGATGGCATCGAGATCGGCGTGGTCGACAAGTTCCGTGGCGAAAATCGTCGTTCGACCTATGACGTCGTCATTCTGGCGACGGGATACGACAGGGAAACGCCGCACGGATTCCTCGAACCGATCCGCCGCTACATTCGCGATGCGGCGCTGGATCGAAATTACCGGCTCGTGACCAATCCGGCGTTCCGGCCGCAGATCCACCTCCAGGGCTACTCGGAATCCTCCCACGGCCTGAGCGATACGCTGCTCTCGGTGATTGCCGTGCGTTCCCAGGAGATTGCGGAGTCGCTGCTCTCGACAATTTCGCGCCGGGAACTCATCGCCTAAGGCGCGATAAGATTCGCGATGTCCGATCGGCGGAATTTTGCGTTCCGATATAGTTCGGGCGTCACCGATCTAGAACTTATCTAATCGGGATCAACCGGGGCGTGTACAGCTGGGACAACGCCTGACGGCTCTGCTAGAGCAGTTCTTAGAACGATCTTTGGAATGTTTGCAGGTTCGGGTGGAACTGACCGTGAGGAAGGCCTTCGAGCAAAGCCACAGCCATTTGCCGGAGCGGATTGCAATCATATTGGTTCACAGCCCGCTTGCGGCGCTGATAGGCAAAGAACCGTTGACGCGCATGAACTATCTGCTCGAGATCGCGTCCCTTCATACCAGAGCCGAACTGCTTGCGCAGCCGGGGCTGGGGCGCACGGGCGTACGCCGGATCGAGACGTGGATGGCCTTTCACGGACATCGCATGCGCGACGCTAACGAAAGTCTCGATAGTGTCATCTGCCAATTTGCATTCCGGCGCACATCGGTCCGGAAGGGGCATCGTCGCTCTCTGTCCTTCATCAGAAACTCGCAGCCATTGCAACGAGGCGTTTAGAGGTCCGACCCCGCGCGGCTTCAATCGGTTGCCGTGGTCCCGTGGTCGGCCCGATCGCGACGAAACGAACGTCGTTGATGCCAATGAAGCGAAGGATCTCCCGCAAATAGGGCGTCGCCATATCGATGCGGCCACGGTTCATGCCGGTGGAAAAATCGCTGCCGCTGGCGATGATCACCAGCGTCGGCCGGTCCTTCAGCAAAGGTATGTATCCTTGCGATGGATTGAACCGAAAGGTAAGCCCGGGCTGGACGATGATGTCGACGAACTGCTTCAGCTTGTAGGGAATGCCGAAGTTCCACATCGGCGTCGAGATCAATACGCGGTCAGCGAGCGACAGGCGTAGCGCCATGCTCTCGGCCTCGGCAAAACCGGCGCGTTGATCATCGAAGCCCTGGCCGTTCATGCGGGCATATTTCGCTTCCAGGATCGGACCCGCGAATTCGGGCATCCGCTCGCGCCAGAGATCCATGATGTCGATGTCCCAATCGGGATGGACCTGACGGAAGCCGTCAATGAAGATCCGCGCGCCGGCACTCGACTCCGAGTCGGGGCGGGGCGAGCAGGAGAGATGCAGGAGCTTCGGCACCGCGCATCATCCCAGCGCCCTGATGACCGTATCCGCCCTGGTCACGACGGCGACGTTCTGCATGGCAAAGTTGATCGAGGCATTGTGCCAGTCGGTATTCATGGTCGAGCAGCAATCCTCGGGCACGATCATGAAATAGCCCTTGTCGGCGCCGGTCCGCGCGGTGTGCTCGACCGACATGTTGGTCCATGCACCGGTGTTGATGATCATGTCGCGCCCTGTCGCTTTCAGGATCGTCTCCAGCCGCGTGCCTTCCCACGCACTCATGCGCATCTTTTCGACGACGAAATCGCCGGGCCGCGGCTCGAGGCCGGACACGGGCGCCGCACCCCAGCTTCCACGCACCAAAGCCTTGCTGTCGACGAGGCCCTCGAACAGCGGCGCGTTCAGCGTGACGCCGGGCGCGCCGGGCTCGACGATGAACCAGACATGGATGATGACGACGCCGCGGGCGCGCGCGGTTTCGGCAAGGCGCCGGACGTTCTCGATCACATGCTGCTGGCGCGCATGAGCCGGTGCCCCGGACTCGGCAAAGGCGCCGCCGTCCATGACGACGTCGTTCTGGAGGTCCTGGATGATCATCGCGCAGCGTTGCGGGTCGAGCCGCATCTCGCCCTCGGCGAGGATCGGCGCCGCTGGCGCGGAGCCCGGCGTTGCCCCGCCGCTGCGCCGGCCGCTCATATAGGGCTCGTGCCGCGGGCCGACCTTGGTCGGGATCGCGTACACCGAATGGGTCGAGGTCAGATACAGCGTGCGGAAGTCCGGACCGCCCCAGGCGAGGTTGGCGACGAGTTCGGGCACCCGGACCTTGCCGAGCAGTTCGCCGCGCGGCGAGTACACCCAGACGCCGCCGGGCGCGGTGACCCAGACATTGCCGTGCTGATCGCACTTCATGCCGTCGGGCAGACCGGGTTCGAGCTCGGAGCGGATGCCGCTCGCGAACACGCGCGCGTTCGACAGCGAACCGTCACTATCGACGTCGAAGATGCGGATCAGCGCCTGCACGGTATCGTTGACATAGAGCAGCCTCTCGTCCGGCGAGAAGCACAGCCCGTTCGGCTGGTCGAACAGGTTGCGGTCGACGACGAGCTTCGGCTCACCGCCGGGCACGATACGATAGACGCCCTGGAAGCCGAGCTGGCGTGGCCGCTCGACGCCATAGACCGGCATGCGGCCATACCAGGGGTCGGAGAAGTAGATCGCGCCGGACGAATGAACGCAGACGTCGTTCGGGCTGTTGAGCTCCTGTCCCCCGAAGTGCGAAGCCAGCACCTCGCGCCGTCCGTCCGGGCGTTCGCGGACCAGCGACGACGTCGCGTGCTCGCAGACGATCAGGTTGAGCTCGGCATCGTAGGTCATGCCGTTGCATTTGTTGGAAGGGCGCTTGACCTCGACGACGCCGCGCCGCGCATCCCAGCGCCGCCGCACGTCGGCCGGCATGTCCGAGAACAGCAGGTAGTGATCGACCGGATGCCAGATCGGCCCCTCCGTGAAGTCGAAGCCGGTCCCGACCTGCGCGACCGGCGCGTAGGGGTCGATTAGGGTCTCGAATTCGGCGCGCAAGGTGACGTGCGTCATCGGTCGATCTCAGGCTGGGAACCAGTTGCGCTGGGGTAGGGACTGCACGATCGGTCCGGGGACCTGGTCATGCAGTCGCCCGACGACATTGCCGCCTTCGATCTTGGCCGGACGATCGTGCACGGGAAGGAGATAGCGCGAGCTACTCAGCAGCTTCTTGATCGCGGCCTTCTCCGCACGCTTGCTGGTGCCGTGATTGCCGGTGGTGCGCGGCTCCCAATCGTGGATCTCGTTGAACGGGGTCACGATCTGGTCGTTGAAGTCGTAGATCACGTCGCCGCAAATGGTGGCGATGCCGTCGGCGGTCTCGACGATGATGTTCATGGAGCCCTCGGTGTGGGCATTGGCCGCGTCGCAATAGACGCCGGGCATCAGCTCAATCGGACCGGTGATCTCCAGGTCCAGGAAGCGTAGCGCGCTCTTGGTGTGCAGGCGGTCGATCAGGTGCTTGATGTCGGGCGCGGGGTATTGCGGATGCATCAACCCGGAGACGGAGTATTCCAACTCCTTGCGGTTGAGCACGACGGTCGTGTTCATCGGGAATAGATCGTCCTTGCCGGCGTGGTCGATGTGCAGATGAGTATGGCAGACGAAGCGGACGTCGCCCATGCGCACGCCATGGCGCGCAAGCTGGTTCTCGATCATGTGCTCATGATACTGCAGCCCCCGCATGCCCAACGTTTCCATGATCTGGTTGGAGCGATAGCCGGTGTCGACCACGACCGGATATTTGCCGCCGAGGATCAGGAAGCCCAGGGTGAGGACGCGGCGGGTGCGGCCGCAATCGCGGCCGAGCACCAGGAAGCTCGATTCGAGCTCGATATCGCCATAGTCCAGGATCTTGATCTCCAGCGCCATTCGTTGCCCTCCCTCATCTCATTCTTGTCTGTCAAAGCCGATAGACGCGCGTCGCGGTGGTCCTGAAGATCGCGTCCTGTTGTGCGGCACTCAGCGGCGCGGCGGCCGCGCGAAACGCATCGACCAGCTCGCGATAATTGGTCCACAATTTCTCGATCGGGAAATTGGAGCCGAACAGGCAGCGCTCGGCGCCGAAGATCGTAACTGTGTCGGCGAGCACGGCGGCGATGTGTGCAGGATCGTTGCGATGGATGAAGGTGCCGAGCCCCGAAAGCTTCGACACCACGTTCGGGCAGGCCGCAAGCCGCGCCATGCCGGCGCGCCAGGCGGCGCGGCCGGCGGGTGAGAGATCCTCCAGCATGCCGGCATGCTGGAGAATGAAGGTTACCTTCGGACAGGCGTCGGCCAGTTCCGCGGCTTCGGGCATCTGCGGGGTGAACACCTGCAAATCGAAGCTCCAGCCATAGTCGGCGAGATGCGCGACGTTGCGGCGGATCATCGGATCGGCGCAGAGATCGGGACGGGCCGCGAAACGATAAAGCGGATTTTCGTGCCAATGCAGCTGCATGCGTACGCCGCGCACGAGTGGAAAGCGCTTAAGGCGATCGAGCTGCGGACGGACGTCCTCGACGGCGAAATTGGCATAGGCGACGATGGCGTGCGGCCAGCCGTGCTCATGGGCCGTCTGCTGCACCCAGGCGGCCTCATCCTCGAAACGGTCATTGGCCCAGTTGGTCTGCACATAGACCGAGCGGGTGACGCCGGTGCCCTTGAGATCGTCGAGATATTCCCCGATCGGATAGTCGCGCCGGATCGGCTCATAGGGACCGAAGATCCGGGGCTGCATGGGGCCGATCAGCCAGGGCAGGTCGGCCTGCCGCCAGATGTGATGATGGCCATCGACAATATCGATCACGCCGCTCTCCTTCGTCCCAATGCCAGAATGTGCGCGACGATCGACGCGCTGGAGCCGCCATCCACGAGGTCATCGACGAAGCGCTCGATGGCGACGAGCGCCTCCGTCTGTGGACGGAAGGCCGGGCTGGTGGCGAGCGGCGTCAGCCAGCTGAGACGCCAGGCCCGCCGCGACAGTTTCGCGACGGCATCGCGAAGCGCGTCCGGTTCGCCGCGCTCGAGCCCGTCGGAGACGACGATCACAGCGGCGCCGCGCGCATAACCGCCGAAGCGGGGAACGGCGAGGAAGGCTTGCAGTGCATCGCCGATGCGGGTGCCGCCGTCCCAATCGCTGACGAGGTGGGCGGCCGCGTTCAACGCCTGCTCGCGACGCTTCAACCGTAATGGGCGGGTGACGCGCGTCAGCCGCGTACCGAAGGTGAAGACCTCGACACTGGGCGCCGCCTGCACCAGCGCATGAGCGAGCTTCATGTTCTCCTCGGTGCGGCTCTTCATCGAGCCGGAGACGTCGATCAGCAGCAATATCTTGCGTGGCCGCTGCCGCCGCTTGAGGTGGCCGAGTCGCAGGATCTCGCCGTCGCTGCGGACGGTGTCGCGCAAAGTGCGGCGGAG
Organism: Bradyrhizobium sp. CCGE-LA001; assembly: GCF_000296215.2. Lineage (NCBI taxonomy): Bacteria > Pseudomonadati > Pseudomonadota > Alphaproteobacteria > Hyphomicrobiales > Nitrobacteraceae > Bradyrhizobium > Bradyrhizobium sp. CCGE-LA001. The sequence continues at coordinate 3,303,024 of NZ_CP013949.1, forward strand.
ATCGGCAAAGGGGCCGCGGCGGGCGCGCATGCGGCGGTGGCCGCGTCGTCGCGGCAGACGCCGCGGCGCCTCGCGCGCCAGGCGGCGGAGCGCGTCCATGATCGACGTCGCCGCAAAGCGGCGCTCGACCAGGGCCTCGCTTCGAGTCGCGGTGAGGCCGGACTCGCTGGCTTCGTCGGAGAGCAGGGGCTCCTCGTCGCCGCGGCCCTCTTCTTGGAGCCGAACCGTCTCGTCGTCCTCGCCCTCGTCGTCGCGTGCAACCGCCTCGCTGCCGCGGAAGTGGAGGTCGAACAGCCGATTGAAAGTGGCGCGGCGTTCGGGTGGCGGAGCCAGCGTCGCCAGCGCGGCCTGTCGGATGTGCTCGATGTCGCGCGGGCCGAGCAGCCCGATCGCCGCCAGGAACGTCGTGGTCTGCTCCGGCGCCACGGCAAAGCCGTTCGCACGCAGCAGCGGGACGAAGGCGACGAAGACGCGTGCGGCGCGCGGGAGCTGCGTCTCGGTGCTCATGCGGTCGCCTCCGCGAGCATCGCATCGAGCCGCGGCGAAATGAAATGCAGGTCCTCTTCGTCCTTCAGCGCCACGCCGATTGAACGCTTGAACGCATCAGGCCAGCGCGCGCCGCCCTTGTGAAGGAGCGTCGCTGCCTCGGCCCAGTCGACGGCCTCGGCGATTCCCGGCGCCTTGCTCAGCGGCTCGCGGCGCAGCCTTTCAACCGCCGCGACGACGGCGCGAGCCGTGGCTTCGGCCACGCTGGAGGCGCGCATCATGATAATACGCGCCTCGCGCTCCGCGGTCGGATAGTCGATCCAGTGATAGACGCAGCGGCGGCGCAAGGCCTCGTGCAGGTCACGCGTCCGGTTCGACGTCAGCACGACGACGGGGCGCTCCGCCGCGCGGACGGTGCCGCGCTCGGGAATCGAGATCTGGAAGTCGGAGAGGAATTCCAGCAGGAACGCCTCGAACTCCTGGTCGGCGCGGTCGATTTCATCGATCAGCAGCACAGTGGAGTCGGGCGCGCGGAGCGCCGCCAGCATCGGTCGCTCGATCAGGAACGTCTCCCCATAGATGTCGATGCTTTCGTCACCGGCCTGGCGGATCGCCAGCATCTGGCGCGGGTAGTTCCACTCGTAGAGCGCAGCGGACGCGTCGATGCCCTCATAGCATTGCAGGCGAATGAGGCGGCGGCCGAGCACGGCGGCAATGGCCTTGGCGGCTTCCGTCTTGCCGACACCCGGCGCGCCTTCCAGCAGCAGCGGTTTGCCGAGCGCGAGACCAAGATAGGCGGCGGTCGCGAGACCCTCGTCGGCGAGGTAATAGGCCGCGCGAAGTGCCTTCTCAAGCGCCTCGGGGCTGTCGATGCCGACGATGTTGCTGCGAACCGCCACGGCCGATCCTCTAGCGCCGCGCCTGCGGCCGCGCGCCACCCTGGGCCTTGATCGCGCGCAACACCTTCTCAGGCGTGATCGGCAGATCGTCGATGCGCACACCGACCGCGTTGAAGATCGCATTGGCGACGGCCGGCAGAACGGGGTTGGCGCACATCTCGCCCGGGCCTTTGCCGCCGAAGGGACCGTCGGGAGCAGGGCGTTCCAGCACCGCGATGTCGTGCGGGCAGATGTCGCCGGGACCTGGCATCAGATATTCGACGAAGTCGCGCGGCCCGTGGACGGGCTCAGGATAGTATGGCTCGGGCGTCTCGTAGAGCGCATGACTGACGCCCATCCAGGCGCCGCCGACCAGCTGCTGCTCGACGAGCCGCGGGTTGAGCGCGCGTCCCAATTCATAGGCGGAGTCCATCCGGACCATCGCGACCTCGCCGGTCTCGTCATCGACCTCGACCTCGGCGACGAGGCAGGCATGGGCATAGCAGGTTGCCGGCGACATCTCGCCCGTCTCAGGATCGACGTTTGAGAGGGGGACCAGGAAGATGCCGCGGCCGGAGATGGTCTTGCCTTGCTTGAACTGCGCGGCGATCGCGACGTCCTTGGTCGAGATCGAGCGATGGGGTGCGCCCTTGACGTGGATGTTCCCGCGCCCGTCGGTTTCGAGATCGGCGGCGTTGACCTCCAGCTCCTCGGCCGCCGCCTCCATCATCACGCCGCGCGCTTCGCGAGCGGCGGCCATGACGGCGTTGCCGACGCGATGGGTGCCGCGCGAGGCGAACGAGCCCATGCAGTGTGGGCCGGTGTCCGAGTCCGCAGTGTCGACATAGACGTCCTCGACGGGCACGCCGAGCGTCTCGGCGCAGATTTGCCGCGTCACCGATTTCATTCCCTGGCCGAGATCGATCGACGACAGCGCCACCGTGAACTTGCCGCTTGGATTGGAGTGAACCAGCGCTTGGCTAGGGTCGCCGCCGAGGTTCATGCCGATGGGATAGTTGATCGACGCCATGCCGCGTCCGCGATGCCTGGTCATCTCAGCGCCTCCTGGTGCCGAACACGGATGAGAACCGCGTTGCGCCGTGCGATGGTGCGGCCGGGCGCGGCGGAGGAGGTGGCGGTGCGGGCGGGGGCGGCTCGCGTGGCGGCTCCCGCGTCGCATTCACCGGGGCGCGATCATAGGTCGTGCGCTGCTGCGCAGGCGCGGCCGGCCGGCTGCGCGAGTCTGTCGGCGTCGGCGGGATGGCGGCGCGGCTGCCGCCGCCGTCCTTGCGGGAGGAGGCGCGCCTGAACTCGTCGCGGATCGGCCATTTGGCCTTTTCGGCGGCGACCTGAACGCATTCGATTAGAGCCGTGTTCTTCGCCTCGCGGCGATGCGCCTTCATGTCGCCGTCGCGATAGGCGTTGAGGATACGAAATTCCATCGGGTCCATGCCGACGAGGTTTGCGAGCTTGTCCATCTGGCATTCGATGGCGAAGTCCATCGCGGTGACGCCGAAGCCGCGCATGGCGGTCGCCGGTGTGCGATTGGTGAAGACGCAGTAGACGTCGCCATACACGTTCGGGATGGTGTAAGGACCCGGCAGATGCGCGGCGCACTTCACCGCGGCATAGCTGGACAGTCGCGTGTAGGCGCCGCTGTCGAAATAGGCGCGGATCTTGCGCGCGACGATGCGGCCGTCGCGCATCACGCCATCCTTGATGTAGATGCGTTCGGCGCCACGCGGCGGGCCATATTGCATTTCCTCCTCCCGCCCGAACACGTAGCGCACGGGGCGCCCGGTCAGCATGGCGCCGAGGATGGCGAGCGGCTCGGTCAGCGTATCGACTTTGCCGCCGAAGCCGCCGCCGACAGTGCCGCCGATGAAGTGGAAGGTGTTGGAGGGTACGTCGAGAATTTTTGCGCAAGTATCGACTGAGAAGAACAGCGCCTGGGTGGAAGTGTAGACGATGTAACGTCCATTGGTGTCGGGCGCGGCGATCGCGCCGTTGGTCTCGGTCGGCGCGTGCTCGATCGGCGACATCTGGTAGCGCTGTTCCAGCACGTGGTCGGCAGTCGCGAGCGCGGCATCGGCATCGCCGAACCGCAGGCGCTGGTGATCGTAGACGTCGTGATAGATGAAGGCGTTCTTCGGATAGGTCTCATTGACCACGGGCGCGCCGGGCTTGAGCGCGTCCTCGACGTCGAACACGGTCGGCAGCGGTTCGTAATCGACCTTGACCTTTGCAATGGCCTCGAACGCCTCACGTTCGCTGTCGGCGACGATGGCGAGGATCGGCTCGCCCTTGTAGCGGACCTTGTCGACGGCCAGCGACGGCTCGTCGTCCTTGCCGAAATTGATCAGGCTGAGAAGCGTGTTGAGATTGACCGGAACATCGCTGCCGCGGATGATCCGGCGTACGCCGGCAGAGCGCTCTGCGTCCGTGGTATCGATGCGGCGCAGTCTTGCATGGGCCTGGGTCGAGCGAACGACCTTCAGGTGCAGCATGCCCTGAAGCATATGATCGTTGAAATAGCTCGACGTGCCCGTGATGTGGCCTAGCATGTCCTGGCGCTGTGTGCCCTTGCCGATCTCCTTGAGATTGTCATCGCGCTCGTCGGCGAAGATGTCCTTGCGTAATTCGAGCATGGTCTGACCTCAGGCGCTGGCCCGGCCGCCGGCGGCGGCGAGGATGGCATTGATGATCGGCTCGTAGCCGGTGCAGCGGCAGATGTTGCCGGAGATTGCTTCAATCACGTCGGCCCGGCTCGGGGAGGGATTGCGGTCGAGCAGCGCCTTTGCGGCCATCAGCATGCCCGGCGTGCAATAGCCGCACTGGGCGGCAAAATGGTCGGCGAACGACCGCTGCAGCGGATGCAGGTTCGGGCCTTGCTTCATGCCGTCCAGCGTTTCGACGGAACGGCCGGCGACGGTCTCTGCCAGCGTCAGGCAGGAGAGGTGGAGTTCTCCGTCGATCAGCACGCTGCAGGTGCCGCAGCCCCCCTGGCCGCAGCCGAATTTCGGTGTCATGTCGCCGATCAATTCGCGCAGCGCGACCAGCAGATTGGTGCCGCCATCGACGAAGATCGCGACGTCGCGGCCGTTGTAGCGAAATTGCAGAGGCGTCTTGGACATGGCGGTCCCTGTCTATTCCTGGCCGGAGAGCAGACGGCGCAGATGTACTCCGACGATCTCGCGGCGGTACCAGGCGCTGCCGAGCGCGTTGTCGGATGGCGATGTCCCCTCGGACGCTGCCGATGCGGCCGCCGCAATGGTCGCGGCATCCAGCGAGCGGCCTTCGAGCGCACGTTCCGCCCCCTTGGCGCGGATCTGGGTCGGCGCCATCGAACCGAGCGCAATGCGTGCGCCGGCAATGCGCCCGCCGCTGACCGGAAGATGCGCGGCCAGCGTGATGACAGAGCCGCCCTTCGGCTTGATGCGGGCGATCTTGCGATAGCGAAACGCTTCGGCGCTCGCCGGCCTCGTGCAAGAGACCGAGAGCACCAGCGCGCCGGACTGCCGCTCGCGCGACTGCAGGAACTCCTCGATCGCGATGTCACGGGCGCCGAAGCTGCCTTGCACCGCGACCATGGCGTCGAGCGCCAGCAGCGCGACGGTGAAATCGCCGTAGGGATTCGGCGCGAAGAGATTGCCGCCGAGCGTGCCCATGTTGCGCACGGCGGGCCCTCCGATCGAACGGGCGGGTGCATGCAGGAAGGCGAGGTCGCGCTCGGCGAGGACGCGCGCGAAGCTGACGCCCGCGCCCAGCGTGACGCGCGGGCCCGACGCGTCGATCCGGGTCAGCGCCTGGTCGCTGGCGCGGACGATGGTCGATACCGACACGTCGCCCTCGTTCAGCGCCCGCATCACCAGCGTGCCGCCACCGAGATAGCGGGCGCTGCGATCCGAGGATAGCGCCCCGGCCGCTTCGCCGGCATTGGCAAAGGTTTTCACGGTCACAGCCATGGCTAGGCGGCCTCCTTCAGATGGCGGCGAATCGCCTCGAATCCCGCCTGGTAGATGTCTTCAGCGACCATGTGCGTGATGCGGTTCCTGTCCTCGGGTTTTGTCGTGAAGCGCGACTCCCAATGCCAGAAGGTGCGGTCACCATCGGTGACCGGCAGCAGGCGGACATGAGCGACGTAGTTGAACATCGGCACCGGTGTATCGAGCAGGCAGTAGCTGAAGGTCTGCTCGAGGTCGGACAGCGCCAGCAATTGCTCGCGCAGCTCGGAGCCGTCCTTAAGCTTGAAGCGCCTGACGCAGCCGATCTTGTCGGCGAACTGCGCACGCTCGATCGAGGAGGTCGCCACCGCCGGATGCCAGCGGTCGTGCCCGTTGAAATCGCGCAGCACGTTCCACACCGCCTCAGTCGATGCGTCCAGGATCGTGCTCTTGACGATATGCGGCACGGCTAGCCTCCGAACACGCGCTTCAGGGCATCGAAGCCGCCCTGGAAGACGCCGCCGCCGATATTGTTGACGAGCTCGGCTTCCCGCTCCGGCGCGCAGTCGAACTCGGCGGTCCATTCCATGAAAGTCTGGTCGCCGTCGGTGACGGGCGTCAGCCGCAGCGTCGCGACGTAGTTCTCGACACCCATCGGCGATTCCAGGATCGAGTAGGTGCAGAACATGTCGTAGTCGGAGAGGCCGAGGAGCTTCTCGCGGATGCGGTCGCCATTGCGCAGGCGGAAATCCCTGACGCATCCGATCTTGTCGGAGGGCTCGCCGCCCTCGATCCGGCTCTCGGCGATGGCGGGATGCCAGTTCGGCAGGCCGTTGAAATCGCGCACCCGCGCCCAGACGCGGTCGTTGCGGGCGTTGACGACGGTGGAGACGTAGACGCGGGCCATGGTTCAGACCTCAGCTCTTCTTTCGCGGCCCGCGCTCGGCCGGCGGCTCGCCGCCCTCGGCTGCAGGCGGGGAGGCGGCCGGCTTGTCGCCGCCACCGCCGCTCTTGCGCGCGGAATCCTTGATACCCTGCATGTCGCGGGCTTCGCGGATCAGGCCCGGCATTTTGGCGAGACTGCCGCCCTCGACGCCGATGTCAGACAGGATGGAGTCGATCAACGGCGCCTGGACGCGGTAGCGCAGCGCCGAGTCGATCACCTCGTCGGTGGCGCTGCGCCCGCCATTGCCGTTACCATGGCCGTTGCCGTTGAGGCCGTCGACCTGAAGGATGCGGATGCCCTCGATCTTCTCCATCGGCTTGACGCTTTCGCGTACGATGCCCTCGATGCGGTCGAGCAGCTTTCTGCGGAACAGCGAGTAGCGCGCCTGATCCGTGAGCACGTTCTCGGCCTCGTTGAGCATCCGCTGCGCCTCGGCCTCGACCGCGGCGCGCACGCGCTCGGCTTCCGCGGCGATACGGGTCTCCTCGGCCTGTTTTTCGGCGAGCAGAACCTCGACCGTCTTGCGGCGCTTGGCGATTTCGCTTTCGCGGGCCGTGACCACGCGCTCGGCGGCTTCGGTCGCCCGTATGCGTGCTTCCTCGGCGGCGGCGCGCGCCGCCGATTCCTCCAACGACTTCTGATGGATGGCGATGGCCTTATCCATCAGCACCGTCTCGACGTCCTTCTCGCGATTGACTTCGAGCTTGCGCAGCTCGCGCTCGCGGCCGATGCGGGCCTCGTCGAGGCCGCGATCCGAAGCGATGCGCGCGCGCTCGACCTCCTCGCGGGAGGCGATCTCGGCTTCCTGCAGCGACTGCACGCGGGCGACTTCGAGCTGCTCGATGGCGCGGCGGCGTTCGATCCGTGCCGCCTCCAGCGCCTGCTCGCGCGAGACGTCGGTGGTCTCGACCTCCTTGCGCGCGACGATCTCGGCCTGGCGGACCTGACGGTCGGCGTCGATCCGCTCCGATTTCTTGGTCGACAGTGCGATGACGCGATCCTCGTCGGCGATCTCGATCGCCTTCTTCTGCTCGATGTTGAGCACCTCGCGCTTCTTGGAGGAAGCGATGCGCTCGGCCTCCAGCGCCAGATCGACCGTGATGCGCTGCCGCTCGATCGCGTCGCGCCGCTTCAGCTCGGCCGCTTCCAGCACACCGGTCCGCTCGATTTCGAGCGAGCGCGTGTCGCGCTCGGCCTGGATGCGCTCGGCCGCCACGGCCTTCTCCTGAGCGATGCGGGCCGCCTCGATTGCCTCGCGCGAGGCGATATCGGCTTCCTCGACGGCGCGGTTGCGGGCGATCTCCAGCGAGCGCACGCGCTCCTCCTGTGCAATGCGCGTCGCTTCCGTGGTCTCGCGCGCGGCGATGCCGGCGACGTCGAGCGCCTGGTTGCGCTCGATCTCGAGTTGCCGCGTGTTCTGCTCGGCGGCGATGCGCTCGGCGGCGAGCGTCCGCTCACGGGCGATACGGGCGGCCTCGACCGCGCGCTGCGCCTCGATCTCGGCCTCCTGAATGGTTCGCACCTGCTGGATCTCCAACGCGCGGGTGCGCTCGTCCGAGGAGATACGCTCGACATTAACGATCAGCGTCTGTGCGATGCGGGCCTTCTCGGTCGCCTCGCGCGCGGCGATCTCGGCTTCGTCCACGGCGCGCGTCCGTTCGATCTCGCGACGCCGCGTCTCCTCCTCGTTTGCGATGCGAGCGTCGGTGACGACGCGGTCCTGCTGAATCCGCGCTTTCTCGATCGCCTCGCGCGCGGCGATCTCGGCTTCCTCCACCGTGCGCATCCGTTCGATCTCGCGTTGGCGGACCTCGCGTTCCGAGGCGATGCGGGTGGTGTCGATCGAACGCTGGTTGGCGATCCGGGTCTTCTCGATCTCCTCGCGCGCCAGCAGCTCTTTCTCCTCGATGGTACGCGTCCGCTCAATCTCCCTCTGGCGGGTCTCGCGCTCGGAGGCGATGCGGGCCTCCGCGATCGCCTGCTCATTGGCGATGCGGGCGCGCTCGATGGCCTCGCGGGCGGAGATCTGCGCCTGCTCGGCCTCGGTCTCGCGCAGCGCCCGTTCGCGAGCGACTTCCGTGCGCTGGAGTGCGCGGCGCATCTCGATGTCGCGTTCCTGCTCCAGGCGCGCGGTCTCGCTCTCGCGCTCGATCTCCAGGGCCTGCCGCTCGGCTTCGAGGTTGCGCGAGCGGATCTTGATCATCGAGTCCTGCTCGATGTCGTTGCGCAGCTTGCGCTTGGCCTCGATGTCCTCCATCAGCCGGGTCAGGCCTTCGGCGTCGAAGCGGTTCGAGGGGTTGAAGAACTCAAGGTCGGTCTGGTCGAGATCGGTGATCGCGACGGACTCCAGCTCGAGGCCGTTCTGGGCGAGAGCCTCGGCGGCATTGGTCTTGACCCGTGCGACATAGTCGCCGCGCCGCTCGTGCATTTCCTCCAGGGTCATTTCGGAGGCGACCGAGCGGATCGCGGAGATGAATTTGCCGGCCAGCAACGCATGGAGCTGTCCGGGTTCCATGGTGCGGCGGCCGAGCGTCGCTGCGGCGATCGAAACGGCTTCGCGGGTAGGCTGCACCCGGACGTAGAAGTCGGCCTCGATATCGACGCGCATGCGGTCGCGGGTGATCACGGCGTCCTGCCTGGAGCGGATGATGCCCATCGGCAGCACGTTCATGTTGACCGGCGTGTAATCGTGGATGAACGGCAGCACGAAGGCGCCGCCATTGATCACCACGCGCTCACCGAGGAAGCCGGTGCGGACGAACGAAGTCTCCTTGGAGGAGCGGTGATAGAGCCAGTTCACGATGTAGACGCCGACCACGATCACGACGATCGCGACGATCAGCCAGAGGATCAATTCACTGACCAGATTCCCCGACATCTTTCCCTCCCTCGTACCTTCGGCGTTACCGCGCGCCGATCGCCTTGAATTGACGCACCTGTTCCGTCAGCGCCCGTTCCACGGGAAGCCGCTCCATCGAGGAAGCGCCGTAGAAGCCATGGCAATGGCGGGTGTTCTTCATGATGAAATCTGCGTCAGCGGGATCCGCGATCGGGCCGCCATGCGCCAGCACCAAGATCTCAGGATTGACGCTGAGTGCTGCGGAGGCCCAGGTGTCGATCTGGGCAGGACAGTCCTTGAGCTTCGGTGCGGTCTGCGCACCGATCGAGCCGCCGGTCGTCAGGCCCATGTGACAGACGATGATGTCCGCGCCGGCGATCGCCATCGCGGCGGCCTCTTTCTCGCTAAAGACGTAGGGTGTGGTCAGCATGTCCTTGTCATGCGCCTTGGCGATCATGTCGATCTCCAGCGCATAGGACATGCCGGTCTCTTCGAGATTGGCGCGGAACGTGCCGTCGATCAGGCCGACGGTCGGAAAATTCTGGACGCCGGCAAATCCGAGCGCCTTGAGCTGGTCGAGGAACACGTCCATGTCGCGGAACGGATCGGTGCCGTTGACGCCTGCCAGCACCGGCGTCCTGGTGACCACGGGCAGCACTTCGTTCGCCATCTCCAGCACGATGGCATTGGCGTCGCCGTACGCCATCAGGCCCGCGAGCGAGCCGCGGCCGGCCATGCGATAGCGGCCGGAATTGTAGATCACGATCAGATCGACGCCGCCGGCCTCTTCGCATTTTGCCGACAGGCCAGTGCCGGCGCCGCCGCCGACGATCGGCTCGCCGCGACGCGCCATGTCGCGAAACCTCTTCAGCAGCGCTGCGCGTTCAAACCTCGCCATCGGTCACCTCGCTACTCTTCGGCGCGTGCCGGCGCGGCCGAACAGGGTCCGGAACGCGCTGACGATCGCGGCGGCAAAGTCGGGATCGTTGATGTTCTTGGGGATGCGAATGAGCTGACGGTTGCCGGTCTGCCGTACCGTGCGCTCCAGCGTGCGGAACAGTGCCGCGTCGGCGTCCGGATCCCAGAACGGCTGGCCGCGCGCATCGAGCGCGGAAACCCCGCCCTCAGGCAGGAGGAAGCGCACCGGGCCATCCATCTGGTTGAGCCGCTCGCCGATCCAGCGGCCCATGCGCTCGTTCTCTTCGGCCGTGGTCCGCATCAACGTCACCTGCGGATTGTGGACGTGGAATTTGCGGCCGCGGTAGCGTTCGGGAATGGTCTCCGGTGCGCCGAAATTGACCATGTCGAGCGCGCCGACCGAGCCGACATAGGGTAGGCGGCTGCGGATGATCGCGCCAAAGCGGTCTTCCGTCGCCGGAAACACGCCGCCCATCAAGAGGTCGCAGATCTCGGTCGTGGTCAGGTCGATGACGCCGGCGAGCTGGCCGGACTCGATGAGCTTCTCCATGGAACGGCCGCCGACGCCAGTTGCGTGGAACACCAGGCACTCGAAATCGTCGCGCAGCTCGGCTGTGATCTTCTGCACGGCCGGCGTGGTGACGCCGAACATGGTGATGCCGACCGAAGGCAGGCCGCCCGCCTGGCGCGCCGTTGCGCCGCGCGTATCGAGCCGCGCCTTGACCATGCCGCCGATCGCATGGGCGCCGTTGGCCAGCACTGCGCGCGAAATCGAGTTCAGTCCCTGCACGTCGGCGACCGAATACATCATCGTGATATCGGCCGGTCCGACATAAGGCCCGACATCGCCGGAGGCGACAGAGGAGATGATCAGCTTGGGCACACCGACGGGGAGGCTGCGCATACCTGGGGCGACCAACGAGGCCGCGCCTGAGCCACCGGCCGAAATCACGCCTGCGACATTGCCCTGGCGCCGCAGCCAATTGGCGAATGCATCTGCCATCGCGGTCACGGCCGCTCCGCGATCCGGGCCGAATACGGCGGAGCCGCCGCGGCCATGATTCAGGGCGATCTCTTGCGCGGAGACATCGCAGGATGAATGCTTGCCGCTGGTCGAAACATCGACCAGGCGCGTGCGCAGGCCGCTTTCCGCGATGATGTCGCGGATGAAGCGCAGCTCCTGGCCTTTGGTGTCGAGCGTGCCGACGACCAGCACCACGGGAGGCCCGGAGGCCTGCGCTGTCGTCGACTCGCGCTTGCGCCGCGCTGTCTCGTCGAGCCGCGCGACCTGGGTCGAGAGCGTACGTGCGGCCGCCTCGATGCGGGCGATCGGCACCGGCTGCGACCATCTTGTGGGGAGCGTCGGGTTGGAGATGTAGATGCGGACCGGGCCGGCGCGGCGAGGCACCGGCGCCGGTTTGGCCTCGGCCCCCGGTGTAGCGACGTCGATATCCGGCTCGAGCTCGGCGTGAAGCCCGACACCGAGCAGGCGCTGCTGGAGCTCGCGGTCGGCGGCGAGGCGCGCGGAGTCGATGATGCGGTTGATGCGGCCGTTGACCATGATCGCGACGTTGCGGGAGATCGCGGTGGCGACGCCGATGTTCTGTTCGATCACGAGCACGGACATGTCGCCGTCTTCACCCAGCCTCAACAGCATCTCCTCGACCTGTGCCACGATCACGGGCGCGAGGCCTTCGGTCGGCTCGTCCATGATCAGGAGCTGCGGATTGGTGAGCAGCGCGCGCGAGATCGCCAGCATCTGCTGCTCGCCGCCGGAGAGCTGGCCTCCGCCGTGATCCTTGCGTTCGGCCAGACGCGGAAAGGTCTCGTAGATGCGCTCGACGGTCCAGGCGCCGGGCCGCAGCCCGCCGGCCAGCCGCAGATGCTCGTCGACGCTGAGCGAGCGCCAGAGGCGGCGACCCTGCGGCACATAGCCGACACCGAGCCGGGCGATCTGGGCCGGCGGCCGCCGCGTGATGTCCTCGCCGCGGACGCGGATCGAGCCGCCGCTCACGGCCACCAGCCCCATAATCGCCTTGCAGAGCGTGGTCTTGCCCATGCCGTTACGACCGACGACGGAGAAGACGCCGCTCTCCAGCGTGAGATCGACCCCTTGCAGCGCGTGCGAGTGGCCATAATAGACGTCGAGGCCGCGGACCTCGAGCGCTGCGCTGGTGCGGCGGGCCTCATTCATGGCCGCCTCCGAGGTAGAGCTCCTGCACCTCAGGATCGGACTCGATCTCCTGCGGCAGGCCTTCCTTGAAGACGCGGCCGTTGTGCATCATCGTGACGCTCTCGACGACGCGCAAGGCGACGTCCATGTCGTGCTCGATGATGATGTAGCCGATGTGGGCCGGCAGCGAGGTCAGGATCTCGATCAGCTCGGCGCGTTCGGTCGGCGACAGGCCCGCGGCCGGCTCGTCAAACAGGACGAAGCGCGGCGCGCCGGCGAGCGCGAGCGCGATCTCGAGCTGGCGCTGCTGGCCATGCGCGAGCTCGGCCACGCGCTGGTCCTTCACGGCGGACAGATGCACGGCCTGCACGAGATTGTCCGCCGCATGCATCAGGGCATCGTTCTGGCCCGGACGCAGGAACGAGAAGCGTCCGCGCGAGACGCCGCGACAGGCGAGATAGACGTTGTCCTGCACGGTCAGGCCGGGGAACAGCGCCGAGATCTGGTAGGTCCGGCGCAGCCCGCGCCGGATGCGCTCATAGGGCGGGAAATGCGTGACGTCCTCGCCGAAGAAGCGGATGGTCCCGGAGGAGGGCGGGAAATCGCCGGTGATGCAGTTGAACAGCGTGGTCTTCCCCGCGCCGTTGGAGCCGAGCACGGCGCGCCGCTCGCCGGGACGCACGGTGATGGTGACGTCGGTCAGCGCGGCGAGCGCGCCGAACAACCGCGTCACGCCGCGCAGCTCCAGCGCAGCGCCGGCACCCACCACGGAAAGACGCTGGGCGACGCTATCCATGGCGGCGCCCTCCGCCGGAGCGGTCGGCGCCGCGACGCTGACGCTGGCGCCAGCGCTGCCACAGGCCGATGACGCCATCCGAAGACCAGAACACGATGGCGAGGAAGCCCAGCCCGATCAGCAGGCGGAAGCGGTTGCCGTCGAGCCCGAGCCTGACCAGGAAGTCGAGCGCGAAGGTGCGCAGCAGCACGAAGATCAGCGCGCCGATGAAGGGCCCGATCGGGCGGGTGATGCCGCCGACGACGGCGATGATCAGCACGTCGATGCAGGCGCCGACGCTGACCGATCCAGGCGAGATCTGGCGGTAGTTCCAGACCTGGAGCACGCCGGCCAGCGCCGCCACGAAGGAGGCGAACGCATAGGCGGCGATGCGGTGCGCATTGACGTTGAAGCCGAGCGCGGCCATGCGCCTGGGATTGTCGCGTACGCCTTGAAGCGCGAGCCCGAAGGGCGCGCGCGAGACATATTCGACGGCGAAATAGCAGAGCGCGGCGACCGCGAGTACGACGTAGTAGAAGGGAACGTCGGCGCGCCAGTTTACGCCCCAGAAATGCGGCGTGGCCACGGTGTTGATGCCGGTATGGCCGTTGAAGATCGCCCAGTTCTGGTTGGTGAAATAGTAGAACGCAGCTCCAATCGCGAGCGTGATCATGATGGTGTAGATGCCCTCGGTGCGCACCGCGAGCGCGCCGCCAAGCGTGCCGAACGCGGTCGCCAGCGCCAGCGCCATCGGGACCGCGAGCCACCACGGCCAGCCCAGGCTGATATTGGCGTTGCCGCTGACCCCGAACACGGCGACCATGTAGGCGGAGAAACCGGCGATGGTGAGCTGCATCAGGCTGACCATGCCGCCATAGCCTGCGAGGAACATCAGGCTCAGCGCCATGGTGCCGAGGATCAGGGTGGAGGCGAAGATCTCGATCAGGAAGAAGCCGCTCGCGATCAGCGGCATGATCAGGAGAATGACCGCGACGATCCAGGCCGCGGGATGGTTGATCTCCGGCCACACCCGCGTCGGGCGCTGCGCCATCGGGGCGGGGCTTACGGCAAGGCGGGCATCGTGGGCGAGCGACATCTCAGCGCCTCGCCAATAGGCCTTGCGGCCGGATCGCCAGCACCAGCACCATGATCAGGAAGGTCACGACGATGGCGTAGGTCGGGATGTAGACCGAGCCGAGCTGTTCGGCGAGGCCGATGATCAGCGCCCCGAGCGCGGCGCCGGGGATCGAGCCCATGCCCCCCACGATCACGACGACGAGCGAGGCGAGCAGAAAGCGGATGTCCTCGCCGGGCGACAATGACTGGAAAGTGCCGCCGACGACGCCGGCGATGCCGGCAAGTCCGGCGCCGAAAGCGAAGACCAGCACGAAGACGAGCTGGATGCGCACGCCGGTCGCAGCGAGGATGTCGCGATCATCGACGCCGGCGCGGATGATCATGCCGATGCGGGTGCGGTTGAGCGCGAGCCACATTCCGACGCCAATGACCACGGACGCGGCGAAGATCACGAGCCGCACCAAGGGATATCTGAGATAGACCGGCTCGCCCGAGGATTTGATCGCCGTGACCAGCGGCAGCTCGATGGGGCCGATCAGCCAGTTCGGCGTCTGGATCTGATAGAAGTTGCCGCCGCAGGCCCACAGCATGAGGTCGGCGAATACGATCGAAAGGCCGATCGTCACCATGGTCTGCCGGAGATCCTGTCCTTCCATCCGGCGAAACACGATGACCTGAAGCAGGACGCCGACCAGCGCGGTCAGGATGAAGGCGACGATGAAGCTGAGGATCCAGGAGCCGGTCGCAGCGCTGATGGCGTAACCGACATAGCCGCCGAACAGATAGAGCGAGCCGTGCGCGAGATTGACGTTGCGCATCAGGCCGAAGATCAGCGTGAAGCCGCTGGCGACGAGGAAGTAGAGGCCCCCGAGCGTGATGCCGTTGAAGACGGCGTTGAGGAAGACGCGCTTGCGGCCGATCGCCTCTTCGAGCCCGGGCGGCCAGACCGCAAAGACCAGCCAGAGCAAGATCGCAACGGCAATGATCGCAATTAGTGCCCAGGCGGGATGGCGTTCGACGAAGCGGCTCATGTGTGCTGCCCGCTCTTCCAAGCAGCACGCCTGAGGCCCGTTGAATGCAGGTCAGGCAGCCTTGCCGCGGCCGCTAGCCTCGCCATGAACGTACGCTCCCGTCGGTCGCGACCCTCTCACGGGATCGCGTTGCCCACATCCTAGCCGGGCTGCGAGAGCGACGTTTGATCGTGAGTATCTTTTCGCGTGGCGCTCAGGTGCGCAAAACCTTGGCTGCACGACGATAATCGGTCGGAGCCATGCCGACATTGGCGGCGAAGAAACGGGTGAAGCCGCTTTGCGAGGAGAAGCCGAGATCGAAGCCGATATCGGCGATCGGCGCCTCGCTCGCCACCAATGCCTCGAGCGCCTGTTCCATGATGAGCGTATTCAGATAGAGGTTCGGCGTGACGCCGGTCTGGACGCGGAACAGCCGGTAGAAATGTGGGCGGGACAGGCCGGACTCCCGCGCGATGGCGTCGAGCTCGATCTCGGCGCCGGGGCTCTCCGACATCATCTTGATGCATTTGCGTACGCGAAAATCGGTGACCGAGCCGTTTGCGCGCGGATCGCGCGTGATCTCGGCCTGCTGCCAGCTTTCGTCGTAGCAGATGTCGATCAGCCGCCTCAGCTCGGAATCCAGACTGGAGAGTGACGGTGCGCCGCAAACGAGCGCGGCGGTTCGCCTGATGTGCTTGTCGAGGGCAGGCGTGCGCCTGAACTGGGTGCGGCCGAAACGCAACCGGTCGGAGCCGGAGGCGTCGGGTGCAAACCATTCAGCATTGACGTAAAGCACGAAGAAGATCGCGCCGCCGTCGACATCGGCCGGCAGGAAGTTGTGCGGCTCCCACGGATTGACGGCGACGACAGAGGTCTCGGTGAGGTCGTAGTGCCCATTGGAGACGTCAATGCATGCGGGCATGCCGCCGACATGGAAGATCAAATGACCTTCACGATGGGCGTGGATATTGAAAGGGCGGTTCAACTGATAAACCGTCGCCCGGCCGAACCGGCCGTGGAAGACGGCGAGCGCACGGCTCATGCCTTCCCCTCCCGAATGTTCTTGTCTTTTCCGCCAGCGTTCATCAACGCCGACGAGATTGCAAGAGCGGAGAGCGACCGCGTCAGCAAGTCGCTCTCCGTTTGAGCGTTCCGGAGGTGATGCGTCAGTATTTCTTACATTCCGGTACGGTCCGGCTTGGCAATCCGATCTTGGAGAACACCGCCGGATCGTAGCCAAGCGTCTGGTTCACGTTCGGGATCACCTTGACGACCTTGCTGAACAGCGCGCCCTTGCCATCGTCGACCACCTCGGTGACGAAGTTGGTGCCGATCGCCTGGCGGTTGGAGTCGAGCTTGATCTTCCCATTCGGCGCATCGATCTCGATCTTCGCCAGCGCTTCCTTGAACTTCGCCTGGTTGTTGGAGAGGTCGCCGTTGACCTGGCGCAGCGCGAGGATCAGCGCCATGGTCGAATCATAGTAGTTGGTTGCGAGCAGCGACGGGCTCGGGAAGCGCTTGTTGGGTGGGAAGGCGTCCTGATAGGCCTTCACGAACTTCTGCCAGCCCGGATCCTCCCAGGTGTCGGCCTGGCCGCTCGCCGCGATGGTGCCGACCAAGGCATTCTTGGCGTTGCCCTTCGACGACAGGATGGTCTGATCGATCATGATGGAACCGCCCATCAGATGGGCCTTGCCGCCGGCCTGCTGGTACTGATTGAGGAAGTTGACGGCATCCGCGCCGCCAAGGCCGAGATAGATGGCATCGACGTCGTCGGGCAGGGCGGCGATGACGGAGGCGAAGTCTTTCGTTCCCAGCGGCACCCATTGCCGGTTCGTGACCTGTCCGCCCGCGCCGCAAAATTCAAGCACGAGGCCGAAGACCTGCGTGTAGATGAAGGAATAGTCTTCGCCGACGGTCGCGATCTTGCGATACTTCTTCTCCTCGTAGGCGTATTTGCCGAGGCCCACCTGCCACTGCGCGCCGTCCATGTTGTAGCGGAAGAAGTTCGGGGCGGGATCGACGTAAGTCGTTTCCTGGGCGCCGGAGGCCGCGTTGATGAAGGTCAGCTCGGGGTGGGTTTTTGCGAAGTTCTTCACTGCGATGCCTTCGTCGCCGGAGAGCGGCGACAGCAGGATCTGCACCTTGTCCTGCTCGATCAGCTTGCGCACGGCCCGCACGGCGGAGTCCGGCGTTGCGTCGGTCGAGGCGACGATGAATTCGAGCTCCTTGTCGCCGATTTTCTTGCCGAGCACGTTGAGGGCGGTCTGATGGCCGCGCATGCCGTCCTCGCCGAGCACCGTATAGGTGCCTTCGAGCGTTGCGGTCACGCCAACCTTGATCTTCTCCTGAGCGATCGCGGCGCCTGAAAGAAACAGGCTGCTCAGCGCGAGCAGCCCCACACTGCATTTGGACATTGTGCTCCTCCCTGTGTCGTCGATTTGTCGCCGCGCCGGATCGGCGTTGCGCCCGCAGCTCGAAGGCTTGCGGATTTGACGGGGAGGCTAACCGAAGTTGCATGCCGTGCATGCGTGGACGGCTCGTCTGGCTTGACGGGCAGTCTCATTTTGGATGTTGCGACGCAAATCGTTCTGCGGTGCAGCAGGCTGTGATTGTGCTGGCTCTCAACAGGCTTCAATGCACCGGCGACAAGCACCGGGACGTCGTTTGCGCGCCCCGCGGCTTGACAACGTCGCCCCGGAACGAAATAGTTTAAGCTTAAAGCAATTGGCTTGGCCAGTCGGCTTGTTCGATCACCCGCACGCCAAGACCATGCCAGCCGTCCGGCAAACCCCACCTCGTGGAGCGACAGATGAGCTCACCGGCAAAGATGATCTCCCGGGACTGGCTGGACTGGCCGTTCTTCGAGCCGCGTCATCGCGCCGTCTGCGAGGCGCTCGACCGTTTCGTCACGCAGGGCGGACTTGATGGGGTCGACCACAGCGACGTCGACGCTGCCTGTCGCAAGCTCGTGCGCGCGCTCGGCTCGGCCGGACTGCTGGATTGCGCAGTTGCCGCACCCGATGGTGATGCGGCCAGCATCGATTCCCGCTCGATCTGCCTGTCGCGCGAGACTTTGGCCTATGCCGATGGACTCGCCGATTTCGCATTCGCCATGCAGGGGCTCGGATCCGGAGCCATCGCGCTTGCCGGCTCGGCGGAGCTGCGGAACGCCGTGCTGCCCAAGGTACGTTCGGGCGAATGGCTGGCCGCATTCGCGCTTTCGGAGCGGGACGCGGGCTCGGATGTGGCGGCGATGAGCTGCACGGCGCGCGAAGATGGCGATAGCTACGTGCTGGACGGCGAGAAGACCTGGATTTCGAATGGCGGGATCGCCGACGTCTACACGCTGTTCGCGCGAACCGGCGAGGCGCCGGGCGCGCGCGGCATCTCGGCCTTCGCAGTGTTCCCGGATGATCCTGGCTTCAGCGTGGCCGAGCGCATCGACATCGTCGCGCCGCACCCGCTCGCAACCCTGCGCCTGGACGAGTGCCGCATTCCGATCGGCCGTCGTCTCGGAGCGGCAGGCGGCGGCTTCAAGATCGCGATGCAGACCCTCGATATCTTCCGGGCCTCGGTCGCCGCTGCGGCGCTCGGGTTCGCCAGGCGGGCGCTGGAGGAGGCGCGACTGCACGCGCAGACACGGCGCATGTTCGGGACGACGCTGTCGGACCTGCAACTGACCCAGGCCGCACTCGGCGACATGGCGACCGAAACGGACGCGGCGGCGCTGCTGACCTATCGCGCCGCATGGCGCCGCGACGTCCAGAAGCTTTCCACCACGCGTGAGGCGGCGATGGCGAAGCTGGCCGCCACGGAAACCGCCCAGCGCGTCGTCGATCGCGCGGTGCAGATGTTCGGTGGTCGGGGCGTACGCAAGGGCGAAATCGTCGAAAGCCTCTATCGCGAAGTCCGTGCGCTCCGCATCTACGAGGGAGCGACCGAGGTTCAGAAGCTGATCGTCGCGCGTGAGCTTCTCAGGCCGCGCTGACGTCAGACTCCGCTTGAGCCCGTACCGTTGGCGCTGGCCGGAAGCCGCCTGCGCGTTGCATCTCGCCGTGCTCCATGCGTCAAGGCCACGGCGCCATTGTCACGTTTGCGACCGGCCCGCACGGCCCGCGCACCGGGCGTCTTCTCTCGATGCAACAGCCTGCGAAGCGTGGAGGGGTCGGCATAGCCGACCTTCTCCGCGATGTCGTCGAGGCCGAGACGTGTGGTCTCCAGAAGCTCCATCGCCTTGTCGACGCGCAGCTTCTGGAGAAATCTCACCGGCGAAAGTCCGGTGGCGCGCTCGCACCGGCGCGCAAAAGTGCGCGCACCCAGGCCCGCGGCCTTTGCGAGTTCCGAGATCGTGAAGGCCCGGTGCAGTCGCGCCCGCGCCCAGCGTTCCGCGCGTGACACGCGATCGTCCGAGGCGGTGAGGAAGGATAGCGCCATGTAGCGGGATTGCGATTGCCGCCGGTCGAGCAGGAGGAACCGGGCGCAGCTGTCCGCCAGGTCAGGTCCGGCATGACGGGCAATGATCGAGAGCATCAGGTCGAGCTGAGCCATCGCCGCGCCGGCCGTTGCCATGCGACGATCGGTCAGCACCATCGCATCCGTGTCGAGCGTCACTCTCGGAAACAGCTGCCGAAACAGAGGTCCGAGCCACCACGTCGTGGTTGCCCGACGGCCGTCCAGCAGCCCGGCGCTCGCAACCAGGAAGACCGCCGAGCAGGAGCTGGCGATCTCGGCTCCGGATCGGAAGGCTGCCCGGAGCGCCTTCCTCGCCGTTTCGGCATCCCGCCGCTGCAATCCTTCGCGAACGAGGTCTTCATCCATCCAGGCCAGCCCGGGGACGATCACCACGTCTGCCGGTCTGTTGGCGTTTGCTTTCGAGGGCAGTCTTGCAAGCTGCGTTGCCCACCTTGCCCCGGAGCCGGAAACTCTCACGTCGAAGCACGGTGGCCGTCCGGCTCTTGCACGAATGCGGTTGGCCACATCGATCAGTTCGAAGGTAATGGCGACACTGGCCGCAGAGGCGCCTTCCAGGACCAGAACGTCAATGAGCGGCATGGCAAAATCGACCTGATTAATGTCATTTATGACACTTGTCGAAATCAATGCCCGGGAAATACCGTTCGCGCAATCTTTTCCGGAGGACGACATGAGCGATGCGCTGCTGAAGCCTGATGATCTCTCTGATTTCAACCGGCGGATCGTCTCGCTGGAGAGCGCGACGAAGCCGGTCTACGTCGCGGGCGAGGGACCCGCGGTCATCGTCATGACGGAAATGCCGGGCATCAGCCCGCATGTTGCGCGTTTCGCCCGCTGGGTTCGCGACGCCGGCTTCCGCGTCTACATGCCGTCCTTGTTCGGAGCGGACGGCGATGTTCCCGACGCGGAAACTGCGGCCGGCGTTTTCAAGCGCGCCTGCGTCAGCGCTGAATTTCGCGCGCTTGGCGGCGGCGCGTCGAGCCCTGTATCGAACTGGTTGCGGGCGCTTGCCAGGCTCGCCCATGGCGAGAGCGGCGGGCCGGGCGTCGGGGCCATCGGCATGTGCTTCACCGGCAATTTCGCGCTGAACATGATGCTGGATCAGGCCGTGCTGGCTCCAGTGGTGTCGCAGCCGTCCTTGCCGCTCGACAATCCCGGCGGCATCGAGAGCTCTGCCGACGAACTGTCGCAGATCCGCTCACGGCTCGAACGGGAAGACCTGACCGTTCTTGCCTACCGGTTTGCAGGTGATTCATTCTGCCGCGCCGAACGGTTTGCCGCCTATCAGGCCGCGCTCGGCGATCGCTTCATTGCTCGCGTCCTGCCTGACACGGCCGCGAATACCGGACCCAGGCCGCCGTTCTTTGCGCAGTTCGTCAAAACGCCCCACAGCGTCGTCACGGTCGATCTCGTCGACGAGGCCGGTCAGCCCACGCTCGCAGCCCGGGACGAGATTATCGCATTCTTCCAGAAGCGTCTGAAGTCCGAGTCGGCCTGATATCCCGCAGCTGCTCGGCCGCGAAAATCTGCATTCGTGCTGACGCATATCAGGTGCGGTCTCGGCCTGTTTCGCTCCAATGTCAATGCGCCGCCGAAAAAATATTCCACTTTACCGAAATTCGGAAACGGCGTATGTGATGTCCATCCCGGCTCACCCTTGAGGGGCGGTCATGTTGTCGTGTGATCGCAGAGCCGGGCTTGCGGTGGACGCAGCAGCGTCGTGCGCGAAAGCCAAGGGCAGGGCGGATTGCTCTCCGTGAGCCCTTCGCATCGCGTGGACGAGCGGCGCTGTCAGGTTCGTCGCGTCATATTCCGAGGGCAAGGTGCACAACGCCGTCGGACCCTGTGGCGCCAACGAACCGTGCGTACGGCAAAACCGTGTGGTCCTGGCCGTCGTTGCTACGGTCAAGCTCTTGCGGATGCGGCACTAGCGTCAACCGGCGCGGGGACGGTGAATTCCGTGAGGGGGAGGGAGGCCAGAAGGAACTCGGCTCCCGGGAGAGCGCGGCATAAGCCGTCCGACCATCGCGCAGGGAAGGCCGTGTGTTGGGCTTCACCTGTATGCTGCTGTGCGGTTTTCTGCGTGTGCCTTTTGCGCAGCGGACCGCGGGTGCCGCCGGCACCCGGCCTTCCCTGCGCCCTCTTGGGTTTTGAGGGTGGAGCGATCAAGCAAAGCTCGGGCGAAAAGCGCCGCGAGAATGCGGAGGTGTGACCATCTCGCCGGTGCCCTGTCGGCACGAGGTCATCCACCCAGATGAGTGACCTTCAACTGGCTTCGTGCCGTGTGCCCCGTCCGGCGCGACGCAGTGGCGGGCACCAGGGTCGGTGACTCACCCGCGATGCGCAACGAGAAATAGGCGATCGTAGCCTGAAGACCATCCCTCAGCGCCACGCGCGGGCGCCATCCCAGCAGCCGGGTGGCCGTGTCGATGACGGGCTTGCGGCGCTTCGGGTCGTCCTTCGGCAGTGCCTCGAAGCGAAGCGTGGACGCGGACTCGGTGTATGTGAGCACCTCCCGAGCTATAGTCTCGATCGTAACCTCGTGGGGATTGCCGAGATTGCAGGGGCCGGTCACCGAGGCCGGACTTTCCATCAGCAGCTGAAGGCCCCGCACGAGATCGTCGACGAAGCAGAAACTCCGGGTCTGCGTGCCGCCGCCATAAATCGTGATCGGCTCTCCGCGCAGCGCCTGCACGATGAAATTGGAGACGACGCGGCCGTCGTTCTCCAGCATGCGCGGGCCGTAGGTGTTGAAGATGCGCGCGACCTTGATCTCGGTCCCGTGCGTGCGCTGATAGTCGAACATCAGCGTCTCGGCGGCGCGCTTGCCCTCGTCGTAGCAGGCCCGCGGCCCGATCGGATTGACGTTGCCGAGATAGGATTCCGGCTGTGGATGTACCTCCGGATCGCCGTAGACCTCGCTTGTCGAGGCTTGCAGGACGCGAGCGCCTTTCCGGCGGGCGAGCTCGAGCATGTTGATGGTGCCGAGCACGCATGTCTTCATCGTGCCGACCGGATCCTTCTGGTAATGGCGGGGCGACGCGGGGCAGGCGAGACTGTAGATGCGGTCGATCTCGTCCTCGACCTCGATCTCGTCGCGCACGTCGTGCTCGATGAAACGGAAGTTCGGGTGGTTCAGCAGCGGCCTGATATTGTCGACGCTGCCCGTGAACAGGTTGTCCAGGCAAATCACCCTGTTGCCGCGTTGCAGGAGCGAATCGCAGAGATGCGAGCCGATGAAGCCGGCCCCGCCGGCGATGAGCACGCTCGGCGAGCGGCGAAGAGTGGGGATGCGGGTCTGGAGTGTCATGGCAAAGCTCTCTCAGAGTTCGGCGACTTGCACCGGTCGGGCGGCGGGAAGCCGGGCCGGTTTGCGGCGGCGGCGCGCAGTTGCTTCGGCGTAATAACGTTCGAGCTGGCGAGCCCGATGGTCGGCGGTGTGATCGGCGAGGACACGTCGGCGCGCGTTCTCCGCGATCGCGCGCCGGCGGTCCTCAGGCATGTCGCGCAGGATCTCGATGACGTCGCGCGGGCTCGAGGCCAGCAGGATTTCCCGCGACGGCTCGAAAATGGTCTCGATCCCAGGCCATCGATCGGAGATTACCGGCGTGCCGCACGCGGCGGCTTCGAACAGCCGCACGCTCGGCGAGAAGCCCAAAGCGCGCATGTCGGCGCGGGTCGCATTCAGGGCGAAGCGCTGCTCCGCGTAGAACATCGGATGTTGCTTCGGCGCGATGTGCTCGATCCGCATGACATTGCCGGGCCAGGCGATATGAGCGGGGTATTGCGCCCCAGCGACGGCGAACTGCTCCGACGGCAGCTTACGCGCTGGCGACAGCAACAATTGTTCAAGGACGGGCTGCCGGTCCTCGCTATAGGTACCGAGATAGCCCAGCGACCATTTGGTCCGCGCCTGCTGCGGCTTGTAAGTATCGGTGTCGGCGCTGCAATAGAGAACACGTGCCATCGGGCTGCCGTACTGCGCTTCGATCATGCCGGGGACAGGACCGCCGGCGAAGGACAGATAGAGGTCGAAACGCGGGATCATCGCGGCGGACAAATAGTCGAGGCCCTGGTCGAGCTTCGCCAGCGTCACCGGCGTGTCGATGTCGTAGAAGGCGGTAATTCCCCGCGCCTGGCTCGTGATCCATTCGGAGATGGCGATGCCATCGGGCACATAGGAGCCGATGATGACGAGATCAGCCTCTCGGATCAACTTGCCGAAGCGATGAGGCATATCCGTCAGTGACTGATAAAGCTCGACAGTCCACGACGACGGCGTGGTCAGATCGCGATGCTCGCGATACCAGGCGACATCACGTTCCAGGAACGTGATTTTGTGGCCTCGTCGCGCGAGGGCTTCGATCAGGGCGCGATAGGTCGTGGCGTGACCATTGCCCCATGAAGACGTGACCGAAAGACCGACGACGACAATGCTCAGGTTCATTCTGCTGCCTCGATGCGCGAGCTGCTTCCGACGAAGAGATCATTGAACTGACGGGCGCGGTGCCGGTAGGTGTGTTGGCTCAGAATGCGCGCGCGGGCACGGCCGGCGATCGCGGCGGCGCGGTCGATGCTGAGGGCGCCGAGATGATTGGCCACGGCGGCTCCATTGGCGGCCACCAGCACTTCGCCATCGGGCTCGAGGAAATGGTCGATGCCGTCCCATTGGTCGGTAATCAGGCAGGCGCCTGCGCCGATCGCCTCGAACACCCGCGTCGGCGGCGAGAAGCCGTAGCGGGCCATGCTGTCGCGATTGACGTTGAGCGTGGCCAGGCCGGAGCCGAAAAATGCGTTGTGCTCGCCGGTGCCAACATGCCCGACCTTACGGATGTTCCTCGCGGTGTCCTTGGTCTCCCAGCCGGAGCCGCCGAGAACGAACGCCTTGTCCGGCAATTGCCGCGCGACGTCGAGGAAGAAATGCTCGACGCGCTGCTCGCGATCGGGCAGGCGATTGGCCAGCAGGCTGAGATCGCAGCTGAAGTCCGGCTTGGGCGGTGATGGAAAATGCGTCTCGGGATCGAGCGCGTTGTAGATCGGCACGCAGTCGCGTGCGCCCATGGCACGGTAGGCCGAGACGACCCCATCGCCGCCGCCATAGGTCAGGACCGTGTCGTAGGACGGAATCGCGCGCCGCAGATGATGCGCGGGATCGCTCGCCATGGCTTCGAGCGTGGCGGGAGCATCGACATCCCAGTAGATGCGCATGGTTCGGGAGGGCAAAGCGGCAACCGCCATCTCCAGCTCCTCGTCGAAGACGCCGACGCCGCTGGCCTTGATCAGCATGTCGGCCGAGTGCGCGGCTGCATCGAGCGAACTGCGCCAGCCGTCGGCGGTCGCGGGGTAGACGACGACCCTGGACCAGTCGGGATCGGCGATGTCGCGATGGGCCTGCCGCTCGAAGGCGTCGGGCTCGAAGAACGTGATGTCGTGTCCGAGCGCCGCAATCTGCTTGAGCATGCCGCGATAATAGGTGGCGGCACCGTTCCAGTAGGACGAGACGAGGCTGGATCCGAAGAAGCAGATCTTCATGCGGAGGCTCCGGCAATATGCAGAGGCTGTGACGAGCGATCGGAGCCGCGAATGGCCTCGACAATGTCCACAAGCTGTTGTGCGCGATGGCGGCAGGTATGGCGCTCCCGGACGGTCCGGAGGCCGGTCTCCACCATCGCGGAAGACAGCTCCCGATCGTCGAGGACGGCGCGGAGCGCGCGCTTCATCTCCGTGCCATCGGCTGCCTTGAGATAGGCGCCGTCCGGGAACATGCCTTCGTCATCGGACCAGGGAGCCGATACCAGGGGAATGCCGCAGGCGAGCGCCTCGAACACACGGATGGTGGGGATTCCCGGAAGCGACCGCACATAGGGGCCGCGCGGCACGTGGACGGTCGCGCGAGCGCTGGCGAACGCGACCGGCGCCCAGTGCGCTGGCAGCCAGCCACTATGGCGGATGCCTGCGGCCTGGATGGTCCGGATGGCGTCATCGGAGTAGCGAACGCCATAGACGCTCGCGCGCAACTTCAGCTCGGCAACGGGTTCGACCAGGAACTCGCCCAGCTCGGCGCCGCGTTCACCGTCGCCCCAATTGCCGATCCAGACCAGATCCTCGGTAGGTTCGACATTCGGCAGCGGGTGGTACAAGGTGACGTCGGCCGCCTCGTGCCAGGTATAGGCCCGATCGGCCCAGCCGAGCTTCATGTAGATCTGGCGAAGCACCTCGCCGAAGGCGAGCACGCCGTCGAAGGCGTCGAGATCGAACTGTGCAAGCTCAGCCGGCGCGGTGACCGCGCGGTGATGGGTATCGTGGAACAGCAGTGTGAAGGGAGCGCCGTGCGCGCGCTTGTCCCCGATCTGCGCGATCACATCAGGCGAATTCCATTCATGCACGACGACGAGATCGGCGCCATCGAGCGCTTCGTCGAGATCGAGCGATGTGTCGTAGCGCCGAATGCAGATGCCCGGGAATAGCTGGCCGATGTCTTGCAGGGCCTGACTGCCGCTCTCGCGGATGGCATTCAACCGGCTCCAGCCGTCGATGGGCTCGAACACGACGACCTCGTGACCGAGCGCATGCAGCGCGCGGGCGTAGCCGCGCAGGAAGTGGGCGTTACCGTTGTTCCAGCAGGAGGTGAATGCGTGATAGAACAGGACGCATTTCATGCGCGCACCTCGATCTGGCCGGCTTGTGGTGAAAAGCGGGTGGACGCGAGCAGTCCTTCGTAGAGCTTCCGATAGGCGCTCGTCGTGCGCGCCAGCGAATAGGTCAGGGCATGCTCGTAGGCTGCGCGTTGCAGGCGCGGCCTTCTGGTGCGATCGGCGCAAAGCTCGGCGAGGACCTGGTGCAACGCCTGACTGTCGTCGGGATCGACGAACAGGGCGGCATCGTTCCACAATTCCCGGGACGTCGGGATATCCGATAGCACGAGCGCGCAGCCGGCGGCAGCTGCTTCCAAGACGGAGAGGCCGAACGGCTCGTACAGCGCCGGGCTTACGAAAATCGCGGCGTGCTGGAGATGTCCGCGCACCTCGCTGTGCGGCAATTGACCAAGCCAGGTGACGCCTGCGGACGAATCTGCATCGGCGGGGCCAGCCACTTGAACCGGCCAAGCCAGTCCCGGTGCAGCCGCAGCCAGCACCCCGATATTCTTGGCTCGATCCCACAGTCGGCCTGCCGCGAAGATCATCTCCCGCTTTCGACTTGGAAGGTCCCCAGGAGCAATCCCGTTCCAGATCACGGCGCCCGGCGACCGGGGGTGATAGAGTCCCACGACGTCATCGTGGAAGGACTGGCTCGGGCAGACCCAGGCCTGCGCGCTGTCGAGCGCCGCGGCCACTCGTTCGGTATAGCGTGCCCACCGAGGCTCGTTGAGCCAGGCCGTATCCCGGCAGGCCAATGCCCATGAGTTGACGCAGGAGTGCGCCACCAGAACGGTCGGCGCACGCCACGACAAGGTCGCCTCCCGGAAACTATTGAGGTGGACGATGTCCGGACTGAACCGTGCTTCGAGGCTGGCGAGCATTCGTTCGGCCTTGAGGAGATCGCGCCCTTCCGGGTCCTGCCATTCCAGAGCGAGGTCGGTTTCGAAAAGGCGTACACCGGAGCCGCGCAGCATCTCGCGCTGGTCGACGCGGGCGGGCGGCCCCATTGTCGCAAGAGTGACCTCGGCCCCCGAAGCGGCAAGGCTTGAGGCGAGGGCACAGGAATAAGTCCACACGCCGCCGACCGTGTCGGTCGTCATCAAGACCCTGATGTCGGAGCTGCGGGTCATGGCGCCACCGGATGTTCGAGGGCATCGAGCGGGATCGGCCGTTCGTTCTGCACGTCGCTGAATCGGTCGAACATGCCAAGATAGTGCCGATGCGCGCGCTCCCAGGCGAAATCGTCGACCTCGCCCCACAGCTTTCGATAGTCAGGCGAGCCGGGATAGGGATAGAGCGGGACGGGGTCGTTGGCCCAGATGCCGGCATCCTGCATCTTGCGACGCCAGCGCTGCACCACGGGATCATCGTCCTCGGCGACCTCGATCAGATTGGCCTGCACGAAGGGAACGTGGCGGCGGGCTTCGACCAGCCGGTCGGCGAGTTGGTCGGTGGTCATCCTGCAATTCTTGGCCAGCGCCGCCCGTCCCTCCTCAGTGAGGCTCTCGACGCCGGCCTCGATCGAGACACAGCCGGCGCGGCCGAGCAGCGCGAGCATGTCCGGCTTCCAGAGATCGATGCGCGTCTGCACACCGAATTTGAGGCCGCGCGTGCTCAGCCCTTCCAGGAGCTCCGGGTTCGGCAAGAAGATCTCGTCGATGAAGTAGACGTATTCGACCCCTTGGCCCCGCAGCCGATCGATCTCGTCGAGAATGACTGCGGGTGGCCGCTTGCGGTAGGCGTTGCGGAAATTCTCCTTGGCGCAGAACGTACAATTGTAGGGACATCCCCGCGATGCCTCCACCTCCGCGCCAGGGCCCACTGGCTCGGCCTCGAACCGGTGGTGGTGGTGATGATGCCGCCGGATCATCTCGTCCGGCCAGTCGAGCGCCGGTTGATCCCTGAAGTCGACGGCCTGCGGGCCGCCATTGACCCGGATCGCGGCGCCGTCCGTAAAGCAGAGCCCAGGAAAGTCCCGCTCGCCGTTCGCGAGCCGCAGCAGGGACGCTTCACATTCGCCCATCACGATGATGTCGACCGCAAGCTTCCTGAGGGCCGCTCGTGGCGTCGTCGAGCCGTGCGGCCCGACCGCGACCAGGACCGGAGCGAGATCCCGCATGGCCAGAGCAAGCTCCTGTGGCACGCGCAGCTCCGGCGGTGCGCAGCGCCAGAACAGGTAGGTCGGTGCGGTCGTGAGGACGATCAGGTCGGGCTGGAATGCGCGCAGCTCGGCCTCGATGTCCCGGAGGGACAGATCGAACATATGCGCATCGAGCAGCAGCGTCTGGTGCCCGGCCGCCTTCAGATAATGTTCCGAGATTCCAAGCTCGAGCGGAAGGTGGGGAGACCGGCAGCCGAAATAGATGCTGCCGCCAAAATCCCAATTCGGATTGATCAGGGCGACGCGCGTCATGCCAGGGCCTCGCGATTGCTTTGAGCTGTGCCGAAGCGGGTGTCGAGCCAGGCGTGGAGTGAACGAAGTCCGTCGGCGATCGAGACCTGCGGTGCCCATCCGAGGGCGGTCGACAGCGCTCGGGTGTCGGTGACGTACCAGGGCTGATCGCCCGGACGCCAATCAGCAAAGTCGTACGTGACCTGGTGACCAGTCAATTCGGTAATGCGGTCGATGAGTTCCCGGAGGCTGACCGCATTGGCAGGCCCGCCGCCGAGATTGAACACGCGCCCGCGTGCGAGCGCGATCCGGTCGAGCACTGTGAGCCAGGCGGAGGCCGCATCCGATACATGCAGTGCGTCGCGGACTTGATAGCCGTCGCCGTAAATCGTCAGTGGCTTGTTTCGAATTGCACTCAGCAGGAAATGTGCGATCCAGCCTTGGTCTTCAGTTCCGAACTGGCGCGGTCCGTAGATGCAGCTCATGCGCATCACCACGGTCTGGAGACCATAGACCCGGGCATAGTCGTGGACGTACTGGTCCGCGGTCCCCTTGGAGCAGCCGTAGGGGCTGTAGAAGTCGAGCGGAGCGTTTTCGGAGATGCCGTCGGCCAACAAGTCGCTTGTGGGCGTATAACGGCGGCCGGTGAGCGCGATGTCGCTGTCCTCGATCAGGCGGCCATAGACCTTGTTGGTGGAGGCGAACACGATCGGAGCGGTGCTGTTGTGCAGCCGAACGGCTTCGAGCACGTTCAGGGTGCCGCGTGCGTTGATCTCGAAATCGGCGGCGGGCTCACTCACGCTGTCGGTGACGGCGACCTGTGCTGCCAAGTGCAGCACCGCGCGCGCCTCACGCACGGCATCGATCACCGGGATCGGTTCGCGAATGTCGGCCACCGCGATGGTGATGAGGTCGCCATGCCTGGATTTCAGCCATTGCGCGTTCTCGCGCACGCCGGCGCGGGCCAGATTGTCCAACACAAGTACGCGCTCGCCGCGCTGCGCCAGCCGGTCGGCAAGATTGCAACCGATGAAGCCGCAACCGCCGGTGATCAGGACAGGCCTGTTGTCTCGCTCGTTCATCACGCAACCAATCCTCGTTGCAGCAGCTCCTGGGTCGCCCGCTCGGCCTGGTCGTCGGCGATCTGGTCTGCGAGATAGTCCGCGAGCTCCTCCAGGCCGTCCTTGAAAGCGACGTGCGGCTCGAACCCGAGCAGGTCGCGCGATTTGCCGATGTCTGCGAAGCAGTGCCTGATGTCGCCGGCGCGGTATTTGCGCGTGATCTCGGGCGCGATGTCGCTGCGACCCATGACCTCGGCGAGGTCCTGGGCCACGGAGAGGATGGTGCGGCTCTGGCCCGAGCCGACGTTGAAGACGTCTTGCGTGTGCTCGGCTTCCAGCGCGATGCGGCAGGCGCGGGCGACGTCGTGCACGTGAACGAAGTCGCGCCGTTGCTCGCCGTCCTCGAACACGAGCGGCGGCCGGCCATTGAGCAGCCGCGCAGCGAAGATCGCGAGCACGCCGGTATAGGGATTCGACAGAGCCTGACGGGGACCGAACACGTTGAAGAAGCGCAGCGCCACGGTCGGGATGCCGTAGGCCTTGCCCGTGATCAGGCACATGCGCTCCTGCGCAAACTTGTTCAATGCATAGACTGAGCTGAGCGACGGCAGCTTGGTCTCCGGCGTGGGCACGGGGACGAGTGGATGTCCTGCACTGTCGTGCAGCTCCCATTCCCCTCTGCGCAGCTGCTCGATCGAACGTTCGTCGCAGGCGACGACGCTTTGATCGGGGCTGCGATAGAGACCTTCGCCATAAATGCTCATGGAGGAGGCGACCACCAGCCGTTCGACCGGGCGCTTTGCCAGCGCCTGGAGGAGCACTGCCGTACCGAGTTCGTTGGTCCGCACGTAAGGCTCGATGTCGTACATGCTCTGACCGACGCCGACGGCGGAAGCCAGATGCAGGACCATGTCTGCCCCGCGCAAGGCGTGTTCGACCGCAGCGCTGTCGGTAACGTCGCCGACGACGAGCTCGGCCTCGTCGGCGAGATAGGAGGGGCGCTGACGGTTACCTCCGTGGACCTGCGGCGAAAGATTATCGAGCAGCCGGACCTCGTAGCCAGCCGCAAGCAGTACATCTGCCGCATGAGAACCGATGAAGCCTGCGCCCCCCGTGATCAATGCCCGCGTCATTCAGCGCTCCGTGCAACCTTGAGATCGGTCCGTTCGGGATCGATCGATGATGTCTGGTGAAGCGCGCCTTACTGTCTGGTCGGACGACCTGCACGCCAGTCACGTTTGGAGTCAGAAGCGATGCAAGGAATGTTCGTTCCTCCAAACTGTACAAACGAATATTTCTCTAACCTGGATCAATAACCCAGGTGAATCCGCCAGCTTGTTGCCCGCTAGAAGTACGCGCCGTGCAACAGCTCTGGCAGATCCAGATGCTTCGCTACCGTCGCGCCGATATCGGCAAAGCCGGCGCGACGGCCGATCGGAAAAGACGACTGCGCCATCCAGACCAGGATCGGCACCTGCTCGCGGGTGTGATCGGTGCCGCTCCAGGTGGGATCGCAGCCATGATCGGCGGTGATGATGAGAAGATCATCGCTCCGCAGGCGGCATAACAATTCGGGAAGTCGATCATCAAAGGCTTCGAGTGCCGCGGCGTAGCCGGCGACATCGCGGCGATGGCCGTAGAGCGTGTCGAAGTCGATGAAGTTGGCGAAGAGCAATCCACCATTCGCAAGGCTCTCTAGCCCCTTGAGCGAAGCATCGAAGAGCGCCATGTTGCCGTCACCGCGCATGTTCCGTCCGGTCGCGCGATGGGCGAAGATGTCGTCGATCTTGCCGATCGTCACGATGTCACGACCGGCGTTTGCAGCAAGATCCAGGATGGTTTGCCCGGGCGGCGGCACCGAATAGTCACGCCGATGTGCGGTGCGCTTGAAGTCACTCGCATCTGTACCGACGAATGGCCGGGCAATGACGCGGCCGATGTTGAGGGGATCAATCAGCCGCCTTGCGATTGTGCAAATCTCGTACAGACGTTCGAGCCCGAATGTCTCCTCATGCGCGGCAATCTGAAACACGCTGTCGGCCGAGGTGTAGCAGATCGGCATTCCCGTTCGCATGTGGCGCTCGCCGAACTCGGCGATGATCTCCGTGCCGGAGGCGTGGCAATCTCCGAGAATCCCGGGTAATCCGGCTTGCTCGCAGAAGGCGTTCGTCAGGCCGGCGGGGAAGCAGGGCGTCGTTCGGGGAAAATAGCCCCAGTCGAACGGGACCGGTACGCCGGAGATCTCCCAGTGGCCTGATGGGGTGTCCTTGCCCCTCGAGATCTCGCTTGCGCAGCCAAATCGCCGGTGCTCGACCTCACCGTCCAGCCCCGGCGGTACGCGCCCGCTTGCGAGTCGGCAGGCCTCCCCAAGGCCGAGCGCGACAAGATTGGGCAACCGAAGCGGACCCTCGCGCGCGGCGCTGT
Organism: Bradyrhizobium sp. CCGE-LA001; assembly: GCF_000296215.2. Taxonomy (NCBI): domain Bacteria; kingdom Pseudomonadati; phylum Pseudomonadota; class Alphaproteobacteria; order Hyphomicrobiales; family Nitrobacteraceae; genus Bradyrhizobium; species Bradyrhizobium sp. CCGE-LA001. The sequence continues at coordinate 3,335,061 of NZ_CP013949.1, forward strand.
TGGCGCGGCGGGCCGCGCAGGCCTCCGCGATGTGACCGACCGTGTCGGCGCCATCATCGCCATAGCGTGCGGCATCGGGCGCGCCGCCGATGCCGACCGAGTCCATCACGAGAATCAGGGCACGCATGTCGGCTCCCTGATGGGGGGATCGGCTGACGTGCCGGCGGATGCAACACCGGTCTTCGTGCAGTAGCGATCGACCATCGATGCACAGAAATCGGCGAATTCGTTGACGTCGAGCGGCGGGCTGGTGTGATGCGGCTCGATGCCCCGGTGCTCGGGCGTGAAGCAGAACGTCACCGTGACCTGAAATTCCGCCAGCGCCTCCATCTGGCGGTCGAACCAGGCGAGTGCATTAGGGCGGAAGCTGTCGGCCCATGACAGACCCGTCCTGAGATGGGTCACGCCGAGACGACGCATCCACTGCACCGCGTCGTCCAGGCGATGATCCTCGAAGTGGAACCACTGGCACAGTCCCATGGCCGGCGCATATGCGCCGAATAGATCGGCGGCCGCCTTCGGCGTGCCGTCCTCGCGCAGAAGGCCCATGTGGAAATGCCGGTAATAAGATGAGCCTTCGGCTTCCTTGTGCCGTGTCGTTGCTTCCCAGGCGGATGGAAGGTCATAGAGGCTGTACCAATGAATGCGCGGGGCACGGCCGATCAGGAGCTCGGCGGTGCGCGAGAGCCCCCAGGCTTGCATCTCTTCGGCGCCGAACGAGGAGACACCGACCTCCGTCACCCAGACGGGCAGGGTGGTGACCGCCTTGATTTCCTCGAGCTTGGCCGGCCATTCACCGATCTGCCATAAATTCCAGTCGATCGGAAAGCCATGCACGGCGACCGCATCAAAATGGTCGAGCACGCCGCGGCGCTGCATGTTACGTATGAAGGATGGATCGATCGGCGAGATGCCGCCGAGGACGATTGGCAATGCGGGGCGCGTGCTGCGGATCGCCTTGCCAGCGGCGATCGCGAGATCGGCGAACATGGCCCAATCCGGATCGATCAGGAGATCCCAGTGCGACTTGTTGTTCGGCTCGTTCCAAATCTTGGCCGCCTCGATCATCAGCTCGTGCTCCGGGATGGATAGACGGGGCCATCGACTTGAGGCCGCTCCGTTCGCCTGCAGAGATAGACTTCCTCTTCCGGATGCGCGCTGATCGCAAAGCCGGCGCTGCGCAGCATGGCCTCGACGCAGGCCCGGTTCGGTACCCACCAATTGGTGGGGTCGTCGGCATATTTGTGCTCGATGAAGTGAAGCTTGGGATAGCCAGCGGAATCGAACTGGTCGGTGGTCCAGAAATCGTAGTTGTTCTCGATCGCGTCGACATGGCTGTCGCCGCGCTGCATCGACTGAAACAGCAGCAGGTCCTTGGCGACGTGCTCGTGGATGAGATCCAGTGCCAGAAGCGGATGACGCAGGTGGTAGAGCACGCCCATGAAGATCACCAGATCGAACTTCTCGCGGAGCTGCCCGACATCATAGGCCGACATCTTGCGGAATTCGACCCTGAGGCCCTTCACGTCGGCAGCGAAACGCGCCTGCGCCAGGTACTCTTCGTCGTTGTCGAGGCCAAGCACGCGCTCGGCGCCGCGCCGCTTCATCTCCATGGCATAGAAACCGGCGTTGCAGCCGATATCGAGCACGGTCTTGCCTTCGAGACGGTCCGGTATGATTCCGGAGAAACGACGCCATTTCACGTTGGGATAGTCGCCGAGGAAGTGGCTAGGCGCGGTCGGCACGCCATTCAGGTCGAGATTGTGAAACCATGGCCCGAGCGCTTCGACGCGCCTGCGAATTTCCTCGCGCGTAAGCAGCGCTCTCGTCATGCCGTCGCTCCATTGTCCATTGCGGGGACCGGTTGAGCTCCATCCGAGTAGGTGCCGGCGCGCAACCTCGAGCGGCCGTCGGTGCCGGTGCTGTCGGCCAGAAGTGCCATCGCCGTGCGGTAGCCATCGACGGTGCCTACATCGACATAAGATTCGCCCGCCTTGACTCCGATGCCGAGGCCGCCGGCCTGGAGATAGGCGTTGACCAGAGTTCCGAAGTACTCGTCTCGCCGCTCTCGTGCGTTCCAGAGCGCGTGCAAGTCGCGGAAGCCGTTGGCCGACATCCTGAATGCGCCCCAGATCCATCGCGAGGTTGGAGTCGGCTGCTTCACCTGGATCTCGCGCACGCTGTCGCCATCGAGAACCACGGCATCGAAGAATTCCGGGCGCTCGACCGGGAAGAGCAGGAACGACAGGTCGGCATCGGGCAGGGCCTGCAAGGCGGCCTTTGGAAACCAGACGGTATCGGGCAGGCCGACCATGACGTCTTCGTCATGGCCGACAACGGTGCTGGCCCGGAAGACGGCGTCGCACAGTCCCGATGCGTTGGGCTGCACGACATAAGCGAGCTGAGCGCTGCCGTAATGATCGCCGAAATACTCCAGAATGTCGGATTTCCCCGGCGAAATGACGAAGCAGATCTTGTCCGCGCCGCCGAGGATCAGCCGCTCCAGCAGATATTCGGAGACCGCACAAGGGCGCTCCGTGCCGTCGTCGCGCCGGCTGCCGACGGGCAGCAGCTCCTTGGAGAACGCCAGCGGTTGGATGCGACTGCCGCGGCCCGCGGCCGGAACGATGCCCCACATGATCAGGCCTCCGCGGATTGCGGGCGGTGCGCACCGCTGGATGCCGCCTGTTCGAGCAGCGACACCAGCTCGCACGCGCGCTTGTCGGATGTGTGCTGATCCATGGTCCGCTCATAGGCAGACCTCGCGACGGATTGAAGCTCGACGTTCGACATCGCCAATGCGGCCAACGTGTCCTCTGCGTCGCGCGCGATCAAGATCTCCCTGCCGGGCGCGAAGAACTCTTCGATTCCCGGCCAGTCGTCGCTCAGGAGCGGGACGCCACAGGCGGCCGCTTCGAACAGGCGGCCCGACGGGCACCAGCCCATGTCCGCCATCGCCTTGCGTGTGACGTTGAGGGTCAAGCGGGAGGACGCAAAGAACGGCGCATGCTCAGATGGCGGCAAATGCCGCACGAAGTAGATGTTGGATGACCATGGGAAGTCGTCAGGATATTGCGCCCCGGCGATCAGGAAGCGCAGGTCCTGCCGCGCCCGTGCCGGTTCGACGAACAGCGCTTCAAGCCCGCGCTGGCGATCTTCGGAGTAGGTGCCGAGATAAGACAGATCTGCGCGGTAGTGCGGTTGTGGCGGCACCGGGCGATGAATGTCGCTATCGACATGGCCATACAGGGGGCGGATATCGCGGGCGCCGAGCCTGTCGTGAAATTCTCGGGTCACGCGTGGTCCACCAGTGAAGCTAAGAACGAGTGCGAAATCTTGTAGGCCTCGCGGCCCGACATAGGGGACGGTTTCATTCGCCATGAGCCGTGCCAGCGTGACCGGAGTATCCAGATCATAGAAGACGGGAACGGCGCGCCCTTCGGACACGATCATTTCGGTCGCCGCGATCGCGTCGGGACAATAGGACGTCACGATCGCGACATCGGCATCCCCGACGTCGCTGCGGGCGAGGGAGCGGGTCTCCTCCCAACTCGAAAACAGTCGCAGCGCGCCGCCCGGCAACTCGTCGAAGTCGCGGGCGCCGGCATAATAGGGCACATCACGCTCGTAGAAGACGACGGTATGGCCGAGGCGCATCAGATGCTTGCAGAGGCCTCGCCAGAGCGTCGCGTGGCCGTTGCCCCAGGAGGAGGAGATGGTCAGGCCGAAAATGACGATCTTCACGCCGGCACCCGCTGGTTGATCCGCATAATCTTGAACCCGCGGTTGTCCACGCTGAGCGTGGAGATGCTGGATGGGTCGATCTCAATTGAGAGGAAATCGTCGAGTCGCATGCGTGCGTAGTGCAAGAGGGCCGCCCGGATCGGCTCGGCATGACTGACGGCGATGACGGTACCCGCGGAGTGATCGTTGCGGAGCTGCTTCAGATGGTCGACGACGCGGTTCTGGAGCGAGCGCATGCTCTCTCCGCCCGGTGGTCGGGTGCTGCCGCGCCGTCTGTTCCAGCGTGACCATTGTGGGTCGTCGTTGAGCTCCTCGAAGGACCGGCCGGTCCATTCACCGTAATCGAGCTCGTCAAGCGCGGGGACGATCTCGATCGGCAGTGCGAAGTGAGCCGCCAGGATGCAGGCTGATTGCATGCAGCGCCGCTGCGGGCTCGACTGGATCAAGGCCGGTCGCGGGCTGACGGTCACGGCACAGCGCGCCATCTCCGCGCAGCCGATCTCGTCGAGGGTGATGCCATTCATCCGGCCGCATAGCGTGCGGCCGAGCAGGGCGTGGTGGCCGTGACGTACGAGATGAATGATCCTCGCCATCAGGTGTACGCCTTGTCATCGATGAAGGCGCGCGTCCGCCGACCGGCCTCCTCGTCGGTGAACTGCTGCGGCGGCGATTTCATGAAATAGCTGGAGGGACCGGTCAGAGCGCCCCCTTGGCAGCGGTCCATGGCAAGCTTTGCGCAGCGGACCGCGTCGATCACGACGCCGGCCGAGTTGGGGGAGTCCCACACTTCGAGCTTGACCTCGGCGCTCAGGGGTACGCCGCCGAACGTCGTGCCTTCGAGCCGGATGAAGGCCAGCTTGCGGTCGGTCAGCCAGGGCACGTGATCGCTGGGCCCGACATGGATGTTGTCGGAAGAGATGGGGATGTCGAACTGGCTGGTGACCGCCTGCGTCTTGGAGATTTTCTTCGAGGTCAGCCGCTCCCGTTCGAGCATGTTCTTGAAATCGGTATTGCCGCCGACGTTGAGCTGGTAGGTGCGGTCGAGCCGCACGCCGCGATCGCGGAACAGATTGGCCAGCACGCGGTGCACGATGGTCGCACCGACCTGGCTCTTGATGTCGTCGCCGATGATCGGAAGGCCTGCATCCTCGAACCTTCGCCGCCAGTCCGGATCCGACGCGATGAAAACGGGGATGCAATTGACGAAGCCGCAGCCGGCTTCGATGGCGCGTGCTGCGTACCATTCGCTGGCGCGTTGTGAGCCGACGGGCAGGTAGGATACCAGTACGTCGGTCCGTGACATCGCTAGCGCCTCCGAGACATCGGCCACCGGGACATCGGCCACCGGAATATCGTCTTCGAGATAGTGCCCGATGCCGTCCATGACAGGACCGCGTTGAACGACCACGCCGGTTTGCTCGACATCGGCAAAACGATGCGTGTTGTTCGGCTTGGCAAAGATGGCGTCGGCGATATCGCGTCCGACCTTGCTCGCGTTGACGTCGAATGCGGACGCGAGCTGAATGTCGCTAATGTGATACCCGCCGAGATCGACGTTCATCAGGCCGGGCACGGGCTCGTTCGACTTGGCGTTCCGATAGTAGGTGAGCCCCTGGACGAGGGAGCTCGCGCAATTGCCGACGCCGACGATGCCGACGCGGACGCGGCGCCTGTCCTGAAGACGGGAGTGCATGGATTGAAGACCTCCGGAAGACGCATGGTGTCAGCGTAAGTAGGTCGGCGAACGTACCGGAAGGTAAGTTCGTTCCTGTGCTGGAGCCGCTATGCCCGCACCTAGATCGATTCAGGGCAACAAAATGCAGCAGCCTTAACCTGGGATAGAATCCGTGGCCGGCCAAACGGAACGAAGATCATCCTGGATGAAGATGAAGAAGATGATGCTGCCGGCATGGCCGAAGCGTGCGAAGAACAAATACTGGCGGCCCGCGTTTCACCGCAATCACGCCGGTTATGCCGGATCTGCACAAGCGAGGTGCCATATGACGTCCACGACGCAGAACAGCGAAGCCCAGCAGACGACCGATCACGCCGCGATCCGCAAATGGGTTGACGAGCGCGGTGGGCAACCCGCGACAGTCAAGGCGACGGAAGAGGATGGACACGCCGGCATCCTGCGCATCGATTTCGATCCGCCGGACGATGCACTCGACCGGATCGGCTGGGATGAGTTCTTCGACAAGTTCGACGAGGCTGGAATCGCCTTCCTGCATCAGGACCGGACCAAGGACGGGGAGATGAGCCGCTTCCACAAATTCGTCCGTCGATAGCCGGATCTCGGGAGGTGACGAACGGCTGGGTGGAGGCCATGCGAGCCGGCGACTTTGCACGCGCCTGGGCCATCAACGACCACGATCTCGCAACGGCGGATTACCCGCCCAAGCACACCGGTCCGCGTCATCTCCAGCGGATCTGGCGCGGAGAGCCGCTCGCGAACAGGCACGTACTCGTGCGATGCTATCATGGGCTCGGCGACACGATCCAGTTCCTTCGTTTCATGCAGCCACTTCGCAGCATGGCGCGCAGCGTCACGGTCTGGTGTCAGCCCGAATTGCTGCCGCTGGTGGAGCGCACGGCCGGTGTGGATCGCGCGCTCGCGCTGCATGACGGTGCGCCCCAAGTCGACTTTGAGGTGGATATCGAAATCATGGAGGTGCCGCACGCGATCGGCGCGGGAAGAGAGTACATCGAGATGGGCGGCCCGTATCTGACATTGCCGCAGAGAGGCATGTCTGCGCCGATTGACCGCCAAGGGCTGGCCGTCGGCCTGGTCTGGGAGGTCGGTCAGTGGGACAAGCGGCGCGCCATCCCCCCAGCATTGTTGCGGCGTCTCGGCGTTTCCGGCGCAGTGCTTCATTCCCTCCAGAGAGAGGCGGCGGCTGAAGATCTCGCGCAGATCGGCGCTCGGGACATCAGCACGCCCGACATCGCTGCTCTCGGTCATCTTCTCTGCCAGCTTGATCTGGTGATTTGCGTCGACACGATGGTCGCGCACCTAGCGGGGGCACTCGGATGCGAAGCCTGGGTACTGCTGCATGCCGATTGCGACTGGCGCTGGCCTTCATCGGGGCGTCGTACGCTTTGGTATCCAAGCCTTCGGCTGTTTCGTCAAAAAATCGCCGGTGATTGGGGCGCTGTCATCCTGGAGGTGCGCGAAGCCTTGGAAAAGAGTGCACGAAGCCCGAGCGAAAAGTCGCAATACCGTCAGGCCAGCGCGACGTCGTCTTTAGCCGATTCCGGTTGCGGCGGTCGCTTTTCTTGATCACGTGGTCGGTAACCAAGGTAGGCAGGATCGAAGCCGGCCACTCGGCACAATCCAGGCCAGTCCGAAATCACCAGAGTCTTGCCCTGCCATTGCAGCAGCTTGCAGCGCCGCAGTTCCTGGATGGTTCGGTTGGCATGGACGGGGGAAATGCTGCAAGCCGCGGCGACATCGGATTGGGTGAACGGCGAAGACAATCTGAAATCCTTCGCGAGCCCGACATTCTGCAGGCGTGTCGTGATCTCACAGAGCAGGTGGGCCACCCGCGTCAAGGCGTCCCGGCTACCGAGGTTTATGGTCCAGTTGCGCTGTATCGCGTGGTCGCGAAGCAGCATCAGCAGCAGAGTCCGCGACATCGCGGGCGAGCGCGCCGATAGTTCGCGAAAGAAGCGATGTGGCACCAGCGCGACCACGGCGGGACCGAGCGCGATGAGGTTACCCTCGATGCGGGGCCGGTAAACTGTCTGAAGGTCCGCGATGTCGCCGGGTACGGAGATCGACGTGATCTGCCCGTCTGTTCCCCGGGCATCCTGCCACGAGAGATAGCCCTGGAGCAGAAGACAGCATTGATGGCTGTTGTCGCCGTGGCGCAGGATCGCCTGATGTGAATTGAAGTGCGCAATCGTGCTCGGCATGTTTGCCAGCAGATCGAGGTCGTCGGTGGTCACGTCACCGAGACTCGCCAGGTGATCAGCGAGCTTGGAAAAGGCAAATCCGGTTTGCATTAGTCATCCGATCCCCGCCGCCTGTCTCGACTCTGACCCAAATGGCAAAGGAGGGGCATTCACCTTTGATATGATCCGCCGATTGATGGGGCATCATCGACGGGTGCAGATTGACGTTGACCGGTCTCCAATGTTCCTCGTGAGAAGGCAGCAGACCTCGCCAAGATTCGATCAATAAGTCGATCGATCATTAACAATGTTGAATCACCCGCCGCCACCGATGCTCTAGTGTGAGATCTTTCCGCTGGAGGGGGCCCGCATGTTCGACACCGATACGACGGCGCTTTTGCGCGCCGTGCTCGAGGAAGTTTGCGCAAGCGTCTCCCGTTGCGAGATCGGCGCCAGAACCCACGTGGCCGCGAAGCTTCTCGAAGCGGCGACAAGAGGGCAGACCTCTCTTGACGACCTCAGGCAAGCCGGTTCCAGGGCATTGTCTGAAGCCTCGACCATGCGCGGGTGACAAGTGCGAGGAACGAGCGTCGTGCCCGGGGACTTGAATAGGTCCCGCCCGGATAACGCTCATGCACGAAATTGACGCCTCCACATCGACTGCAACCCTGACGAGGGTGACCGACGAAATCTGGATCGCGGATGACGCTCCGATCAGCGCGGCAGGCTTACGTCTGCCGGTTCGCATGACGGTCGTTCGGCTGTCGAATGGCGACCTCGTGCTGCACTCGCCGGTGCGATATTCGCCCGCTCTGCACAATGAGTTGGAGCGGCTCGGAACAATCAGATACCTGCTCGCGCCGAATGTTGCGCATTGGATCTTTATGCCTGCCTGGCAAAAGCGTCTGCCGCAAACGCTGACGTTCGCGGCGCGAGGGCTGTCGGAGCGGAAACAGGTGCGACAGGCTGGACTCCGCGTTGACCGCGAGCTTGGCGACGTGACGCCGGCAGAGTGGGCTGCCGAGCTCGAAACCATCGCCGTGAATGCACCGGTGTTTTCAGAGGTGGAGATATTCGATAAGCGGAGCCGCACGTTGATCCTGACCGATCTGGTGCAGAACCTCGAGCCCCACGATCTTCCCGCGTCAAATCAGGCCGCTGCAAATGTTCTCGGCATCGCCAAGCCGGACGGCAAGGCGCCGATTTATCTTCGGCTCCTGTTGCGGCTCGGCGGCCGTTCAGTACAGGCCGCAGCTGAACGGCTCGTCAGCCTGGCGCCTGAGCGAGTCATTTTCGCGCATGGCGACTGGTTCAAGGCGGAGGCGGCCGAACGTCTCCGGCGATCATTGCGTTGGCTTGTCCAGGTGGATGCCCGGAGGCCGTCGCGGCGGTCCATGGCGGGAACACGTGTCGTGATCACGGGAGCATCCAGCGGAATTGGCCGCGCTGCGGCGCTCGCGTTTGCGCAGGAAGGGGCAAGCGTGGTGCTCGCCGCACGGCGCGGCGAGATATTGACGCGCCTCGCGGCAGAGTGCGAGGCGCTTGGAGGCCGTGCGTTGGCAGTTCCGACCGATGTCGGCGATGCGGAGGCGGTGCAGCGATTGGCACGGCAGGCTGACGATGCCTTCGGCGGGATCGATGTCTGGATCAATAACGCCGGTACCGGCGTGTTCGGCGCCTACCAGGACGCCGATCTCGCGCTTCACCGCCGAACCATCGAAGTCAATCTGCTGGGAACCATGCACGGTGCGTTTGCGGTGCTTCCGATCTTTCTCCGCCAGAACCGCGGTATCCTGATCAACAACATCTCGCTGGGAGGCTGGGCGCCGACGCCGTTTGCGGCCGCCTACACGGCGAGCAAATTCGGTCTGCGCGGGTTCACGGCGAGCCTGCGCCAGGAGCTTGGCGAACATCCGAACATCCACGTCTGCGGCGTGTTCCCGGCGATGGTCGATACACCGGGATTCGTACACGGCGCCAATATGTCCGGGAAAAGGCTCGATCCGGGTCCGCTGCTGTACCAGTCGGAAGACGTCGCGCAGGCCTTCTTGAACCTGGTCCGTGCGCCGCGCGATGAAGTGGCCGTCGGCTGGCCTGCGCGCGCCGGCCAGATGGCCTATGCCGCCGCACCGACACTGACTGAGCATTTGCTGGGCGGCGCATTCCGCTTCCTCCTGTCGCGCGCGAGACGCGCGCCGATCAGCGAGGGAACCATGATCGAGGCGTCACCGCGAGGCTCGTCGGTCGATGGAGGCTGGCTGGCACGGAAGCGACTTCCGCCGGCTGGCGTCATCAGCAAGGGGCTTGCGATCGTCGGAATAGCTGCGTGCGTAGCTTTCGCGGCCTCAACAATTGCTCGTCCGCACAGGCAGATCGCGCCCAGGCGCCGCCGGCATCGGCAGGCCGTATCGCATCACGGCAGCGCGTAGGCGCGTACGTGATCGCCGAGCTCGGCGCCAAACGAGCCGTGACCGCCATCGACCGTCACGACGTATTGTTTTTGTTCGCCGCGCCCTCACAACGGTGATGGCTAGCGATGGCGCGTCGCGGAACCACTGAGCCGAACCATGAGTGGGAATCATATGGCCTACTTGAGCGTATACAGAAACGCCGCGATGTCGCGCGCGTCCTTCTGCGGGATGCCCATTCTCGGCATGGCGTTACCGGGCAACGCGCGCTGCGGATCTTCGATCCAGTCGGCCATGTTATCGGGCGAATTCTGGATGTAGCCGGCAATGTAGGTCCGTGTGCCGATCCGGTGCAGGGGCGGGCCGACATTTCCGTCGGCACCGGCGATGCCGGGAATGTCGTGACAGCTGCCGCATTGGTATTGCTTGACGAGGTCGGCGCCACGGCGTGTGTCGCCGACGAAATTATCGGGGCCGGCAGCCTTGCCGTTGTCGCAAGCGACCGCCGGCAGAGCCAGCAGGGCGGCGATGAGCGATCGTGTCGTCGGACCCAGCATCGGCTGCTCCGCTTCTCCATCAGGGCTTTTGGCCGAACTTGAAGGACTTGGTGGCGGACCACGGATCAGTCGTCGAAACCTGCTCGCTGGGAACTTGCTCCACGTCAGGCGAAAGCGGACTGGCCGAGAAGGTACGGCCCCATTGCCTGTTCGGCTCATTGCTGATCTTGCCGATATAAGTGACGAGGTCCCAGATCACGCTGTCGGGCAGCACGCCCCCCCACGCCGGCATTCCATTGGGCCGCCCCTGATGGATCGACAGATAGATGTTCTCGGGTTGCGATCCATAGATGAAGATGTTGTTGCTCAGCGCCGGCCCCATGCCGCCGCCGCCGTTCGGCGCATGGCAGCCGACGCAATTGAAGTTGACGTAATAGGTCATCCCGCGCTGCGCCGCATTGGGATCGCCCTGCACCGGATTCTTGATCTGGGGCGGATCGGGCTGTGCGCCCGGGAAGAGGGTGGTCACCGGAACTTGCATGAACACGCCGGGCCGGCCGCTGCCGACGCTGCCGCCGAAATTCGGCGGAGGCGCCAGCGTCGGCATCTGCGCCTCCTGCGACTGCGGCAGAGTTTGCTGGGCAAGCAATGCGCCGTTGGGTGCGGCCGCCAGCAGCAACGTTACGGCACTGGCGCGTAGCATTGGACCGGACATCACGGATGCCCTCCTGATGCCGTCAGGGCCATGTCGACCAGAGGCACGCCGTAACTCCGCAACAGTGCGGCAATATCGGACCGATGCGCGTCGATGAACGCATTCAGCTGGTCGCGCAGAGCGTGATCGCCTTTGCGGACGCCCATCGAGATAGCGAACTGGAACTGTTGAGGCGCAAAGCGCTCACTGTCCTTGATGGGGGCCACTGCCAGCGGCACCTTGGCATGCGTGGCGAAATAGCCGGCTAGCGGCCCCCAGGCTGCGGCTATGTCGATCTCGCCATGTTCGACGGCCTCGATCAGGCGCGCCGGAGGATCAGCCCGGCGATAGTCGCCATAGATCGAATAGCCGCGGACATTGTCGACGATCCCGAGCTGGCCAAGCGCCTGCGCAGGAGGCGGGTTGTTGCCGTCATCGCCGACGAGATGGACGCCGATGGTCAGGCGATGGAGGCGCGGATCGAGTAAGGAGAAGAGATCGAGATGCTGGTCCTGACGGCTCACGAAAACATAGGTGGAGCGATAGTAGGACTTCGTGGTCTCCACGAACTCGTATCCGGAGGGCACGCCCATCACCACGTCGCATTTTTCTGCCTTCAGCGTGTTGCGGATGAAGCCGCGACGCTGCGCCCACCAAGTGTAGGACAGAGATCGCTCGAGACCCTTGGCGACCATCGTCGCGAGCTTGTTCTCGAAGCCGGCCTCGGCGCTGTTGGAAAACGGCAGATTGTTCGGATCGGCGCAGACACGCAGCTCGCCGTTCGCCGCGGCGGATACGGAGGACGTGATCCCGATCAGGCCGGAAATCGCAACAGCGGCACAATCACTGCGCAGGCGCATGGCTGGCACTCCCGAGCTTGAACACCAAGAGCTCGCTGCCGCCGGCGGTGTAGAACGGCAGGTCCTGCATCGCACCGGTGAAGCCGAGCGTGCCATTACGCACGCGCTGATCGACCTCAGCATTCGCCACCGCACCGGGCCAGCCGCCGACGCCCGAGAGGATTGCGATGTATTGCTGCCCGTCCGAGCCTCGATAGGAGACCGGTTGGCCGATGAAGCCGGAGCCGGCGCGAAACTGCCAGAGCAATTTGCCGTTCCTGGCGTCCACCGCCTTGAACAGACGATCCATGGTTCCGTAGAACGCGACGTCGCCCGCAGTCACCAGCGCGCCGCTCCAGACCGGCAGCTTCTCGTGAATCTCCCAAACTTTCTTGCGGACAACCGGATCCCACGCCATGAACTCGCCGCGGTGCCCGCCCGGACCGGCATACATGTCGACGTCGGCGCCGACATAAGGCGTGCCGGCGATGTAGCCGACCTGCGATGCCTTGAAATCCATGCAGAGATGCTGATGCGGGACGTACAGCAGCTTGGTACGGGGTGACCAGGCGGACGGCTGCCAATCCTTGGCGCCCGGCGCGGTCGGACAGATGTTCTCGACGGTCTTGCCGACCAGCGGCGTCTTCTCCTCGTTAGGAATGATCTTGCCGGACTTGAGGTCGACGCCCTTATAGGCGTTCACGAAGTCATAGGCGTCCGCGGAGATCACTTCACCGGTGGCGCGATCCATGACGTACATGTAGCCGTTGCGGCCGGGGTGAATCAGAACCTTGCGCGGCTGACCATTCAGCTCGAGGTCGACCAGCACATTCTCGTTGATCTCGTCATGGTCGAACAGGTCGTGCGGGTTGACCTGATACGCCCACATCGCATGCCCGTTGTCGGGATTGCGGGCAAAGATCGTCGCACTCCAGAGATTGTCGCCACTGCGCTGGTTCGCGTTCCACGGGCTGGGATTGGCGGTGCCGTAATAGATCAGATTGAGCTCGGCATCGTAGGAGATCCATCCCCACGCGGTGCCGCCACCGACCTGCCATCGGTCGGCTGGCCAGCTCTTGACGCCGAGATCCTTGCCCTTGAGGTTGTCGTAGAACGGCTTGAAATCGTGGCCGATCAAGACGTCCTTGTCGGGCCCCGTCGCGTAGGCGCGCCAGGCGATGGCTCCCGTGTTTTCGTCCACGGCAGTGAGCCAGCCGCGCACGCCGAGCTCGCCGCCGCTGTTGCCGATGAGAACCTTGCCTTTCACGACGACAGGCGCCATCGTGATGGTCTCGCCCTTGTTGATCTCGCCGAGCTTCGTGTGCCAGAGCTCCTTGCCTGTCTTGGCGTCGAGCGCGACCGAGTGATTGTCGAGCGTGTTGAGAAAGATCTTACCATTGTTGAAGGCGAGCCCGCGATTGACGACGTCGCAGCATGCAACACCCGCCGCGGCAGGCTCGGGCTTCGGAACATATGACCATTTCAGCTCGCCCGTGGTGGCATCGAGTGCGAACACGCGGTTCGGATAGGGGCCGGCATAGGGGCCGACCACATACATGGTTCCGTCGATCACGAGAGGCGCTGCCTCCTGACCGCGGTCGGCTCCGACCGAGAACGTCCAGGCGAGCTGCAGGCGCGATGCGTTATCGGTGTTGATCTGATCGAGCTCGCTATAACGGGTGTTGGCGTAGTCGCGCGCAGCCATCGGCCACTGAGCGGGATCCTTCATGCGGCTGGCGAGATCAGTCTGCGCCATCACCGGCGAGAGCAATGCACAGCAGGCGCAGAGCGCACTCAGCGTTCTCCCCAGCAACCGCCTGAGGCCAAGCATTAACATAGGTGAAGATCTCCACGGCATTGACGAGGCCGCGCCGCGTTGCAGGCCGGTTTGCGAACGTACAAACCTTGCGCTCTCGCTTGGTTCCAAAGCTCTGCCGAGGCGCAGAGGCCTATCTCACAACATTTCCTGAAACGCCGGCACCAAGATCGACGGCGATCTGGTCCTCCCGACCGTTGCACTTGGGATGGCCGAAGCCCGACGGGCTTTTGCCGTCCGGTCCAATGTCGTAGATGATCGCGTCCTTCATGTTCGGGCTGACCCCGGCGGGTACGTGATCGAGACCGAGGAAATGGCGTACGCGCCAGGCAACGTTGTGATCGGCGCAGGAGCTATCACCGCTGACACCGAGCGCGCCGGCAATGCCGTTTCGATCGTAGAGCGCGAGCCCTCCGCCGAAGACGATCACGCCGCCGACGGGCTTGCCGACCATCGGATCATGCGCCGTTCCAAATTCATCAGGCGTGCCTGCATAGATCACCTCGGGGGAAGGTGGATTGCTCAGCGTCGCGCCGAACAGAATGCCGCCGGGTTGGGCGCCTGCATATAGATTGGCGGTGGCCATCGCCTTGTCCTTCAGGCTGAACGCATTCGCGGTGTTGGCCTTCTCGGCCGCAATCGCGCGGCTGCCGAGCCACTGGTCGTCGACCTTGCTGCCGCTGTAAGCGACGGCGCAAACAAGGCCCTGCCGATTCACGACCGCGGCCCACTCGTTGTTGTCCAGACCGCCGTTGCTGGGGCCACCGCCGGGCTTGACGCTCTTCTTGAGGATGTCGGCCAGCTGGTCGTGGTCGACCGGACAAGACAGTCCCGGACGCGGCTGATCTTGCGCGATCGCGCCTTGCAGCACGGCCATGACCGCCGTGAGAATGGCACTCGCCAGGACGGCTTGTTTGCCCATATGGCCTCCACGGAATTGCCCATGTCAGAGGCGAACGTTGCATCAAACCTGCGGTTCCTATGCCTTCCCAAACTTGCGGGATCATCAACCGACGTGCTGAACCGCCGGCGTGTGGGGGCGCGCATCCATCGTGGTCAGCCACCGATAAGCGAAGAACAAGGCTGCGCCGGTGTAGAGCATGCCCATCGGCACCCACATCAGGATGCCCGCGAGCTGCTGATCTTCCAGCGGCGAAAGACTGAATTCGCCGGCGAGCGCGCCCTGTCCTGGAATCCACAAGCGTGTCGATAGAGTCAACAACGCGCCGAGCACACCGGAATGCAGGATGGTGATGAACAGGCAGACGATCGCGATGCCGTCGCGAAGCCGTACGCTGCGGCCCACGCCGCGGCCATGAAAAAGGACCCACCAGAACAACAATGCGGTGGCAAAGAAGCTGATGTGCTGGAAGCGATGGATGGCGGTGTTCTCAAGGGCCCATGCATAGAGCGGCGGCGCATGCCAGGCCCAGAGCGCCAGGCCGTGCAGGGCTGTCGCGCTGACCGGATGGCTGACCAACGCCCATGGCTTGGCTACCATCGGCCGATTCAAGAAGCGGCCTGCACCAGGACGAACCGAGGAGGGCAGGCTCCACATCAGCGGTCCGTTGATCCTGGCGAATGCCATCAGTGGCGCCCCTACGACCATGAGCAGTTCGTGCTCGATCATATGGGCTGTGAACAATCGCTCGCCGAGCCAATGAAGCGGTGAGGTCAGGCTGAGCGCGACGATCAGCCATCCCGTCCAGAATGCCGCCACCTGGCGAAAGCTGACGCCGCGACCGCCGCCGGCGTGATGCCAAAGCCGCTGCGTGCCAATGTAAAAGCCAAAACCGACGAGATAAAGCGGTGCCAGAAGCCAGGGATCGAAGCTCCAGAGTGACCCAGGATCGACGTCGGAGATGCCATGCGCAGCGGCCGGCTGTGCCAGCAAGCCAACCAACAACGCCAGCAGACTTAGCGCAGGCATGGGCTGATCATCAGCGATGCCGCAAGCTGGTTTGCGATCACCAGGGCGAACAGCACGCCCGTGCCGACGCCGAGCCAGGCCATGAAGGTCCGGGGACCACCGCCTTGTGCATCGATCCATTCCGCCCGCGCGCCGCGGCGGACTGCCCACGCCGATATCGCTGTCCCCGCGAGGGCCACGACGGCCAAAACGGCGCTCATGATCGTGCCGGTCAGCTTCGTTGTCTCGCATGAGAAATGCGCGAGCGCATAGATGCCTTGCAGGTTGATGCCCCAGGCCAGCGGCCCGAGCGCGACGCCGGCCCAATAGAGCAATCTGTTGTGTCCCTCGGTGGCGTTCATAGGCGCGGCACCCAGTCGAGCAGAACGTAGAGCGGCAGCCAGGCGAGCACGACAAAGTTCCAGTAGAACACGTTGTCGGTGACGTCGCTGAACCGGCGCGGTTTGGCGTGGCGGGTGAACATCAGCACCGCCAGGACGATCGTGTCGCCAAGATCGGTGACGAGATGGGTCGTGTGCAGTCCGAGTATCAGCCAGACGATGGATCCGTAGGCTGAATTGTCCCAGCGGGTGTTGAGATGAGCGAACTCGAAACCGCGCAGGACGAGCAGGACGATCCCGATCAGCGACATCACGATCAGGCCTGTACGCACCTTCGCAAGGTCCTGCCGGTGCGCAGCGCGATTGGTCATTTCGTTGGGGATGATGCTCAAGACATAGACGATGGTCGCGGCCGTGCCGGGCCAGAGATCGGGCGGCGCAGCGCCGATCGGCCAGGTGGGATTGACCGCATAGAGATACAGATAGGCGCCGATCGCGACGGCGAACCCCATGCCTTCCAGCGCCATGAAGCCGATGGCGCCCCACCACGGACCACTTTGCGGGCCGTAGCCATAGGTCGGCAAGTCGCCGACGTTGCGGACGATGGTCTGTCTCACTCCTCGTCCTCCCTGGTCTTGGCTGGCCAGAACCAGCCGATCAAGGCGATGGCCATCGGTGGCGTCCCCCAGAGCACAGCCCAAGGCGTGAAGATCGAGCCGATGAAGAAGATTGCCGTCGCGATGGCCGTCAGCAGTGGCCAGATGCTGGGCGCGGGAGACGCTTCGCGGATCTGTGGCTCGGCTTCCGCGAGCGATGTCAAAAGCACTTCGCGGCGCTCCACGCTGAGACCGGCGACGACGGGCAGGCTTTCATTGTCGAACCACAGGGGATCGCGATGCTTGACGATGGGAATGCGATCAAAGTTTTGCGGTGGCGGCGGTGATGGAGTCGCCCATTCCAGCGTTGAAGCATCCCAGGGATTGTCACCTGCGAGCGCGCCACTCCGCAAGCTATGGATCACGTTGACCAGCAGCAGCGCGAAGCTGAGCGCGAAGATGACGGAGCCGCCGCTCGAGAGCAGGTTGAGATGCGCCCAATCCATGTCGGCCGTGTAAGTGTAGACCCGGCGCGGCATTCCGATCAGTCCAAGGATGTGCATCGGGAAGAACGCGACATTGAAGCCGATGAAGGCCAGCCAGAAATTCCAGCGACCGAGGCTTTCGCTGAGCATCCTGCCGGTGATCTTCGGAAACCAGTAATAGACGGCACCAATGAGCGGGAAGACGGCACCGCCGATCAGGACGTAGTGAAAGTGCGCAACGACGAAATAAGTGTCGTGCACCTGGGTGTCGATCGGAACCGAGGCGACCATGACGCCGGACAGGCCGCCGAGCACGAAGATCACAATGAAACCGATCACGAACAGGAGCGGCGTGCGGTAGACGGGACGGCCATCCCAGAGTGTCGCCAGCCAGCAGAAGATCTGGAGCCCACTCGGTACTGCGATCAGCATGCTAGAGGCCGTGAACAGGCCGGCGCCGAGCTGGGGCAGGCCGGTCACGAACATGTGGTGGACCCAGAGCCCGAACGATAAGAAGCCGGTCGCGATCAGCGAGAGAATGACGATTGGGTAACCGACCACGGGCCGGCGCGCGAAGGTCGCCAGAATCGCCGACACCATGCCCGTGCCGGGAATGAAAATAATATAGACCTCGGGATGGCCGAAGAACCAGAACAGATGCTGCCAGAGCAGGGGATGCCCACCAGAGGACGAGTCGTAGAAGCGCGTGTTGACGAGGCGATCCAGGATCAGCGATGTCGAGGCCACCATGATCGAGGGCATCGCGAACATCACCAGGAAGGCGGTGACCAGCATCGCCCAGACGAACAGGGGAATGCGATCGAGCGTCATGCCGGGCGCGCGCTGCTTGAACACGGTCACAATGATCTCCACGGCAACGGCAAGCGCCGCGACCTCGGTAAAGGTGATCATCTGCGCCCAGACGTCCGGGCGTTTCGTCGGCGTGTACTGCAACGAGGACAGCGGAACATAAGCAAACCAGCCGACATCCGGGCCGACATTGAGCGCGAAGGAAATCCAGAGGAAGCAGCCTCCGAACAGAAATATCCAGTAGCTGAACGCATTCAGGCGCGGGAAGGCGATGTTTCGCGTTCCGACCATCAGCGGCACCAGGTAGACGGCGAATGCCTCCATCACCGGCACGGCAAACAGGAACATCATGGTCGAGCCATGCATCGTGAAGATCTGGTTGTACTTGTCCGCAGACAGGAACGTCTTCTCGGGGCCGGCGAGTTGAACGCGCATGACGATTGCGAGAATCCCACCGAGCAGCAGGAACACGAACGCCGTGACGATGTAGCGCCGGCCCACGACCTTATGGTCTACTGACATCAGCGCGCCGAAAAAGCCGGATGGCGTGCGCCAGATATTCTTGAGCCGCGTCGAAAGCTGGAGGCCGCTCAGCCCATCATCCCGCAACTCGCGCCGTTCAGCTATCTGGGTCATTTGAGCTGCTCCAGATAGTGAATGATCGCGATGAGCTCGTCCGATTGCAGGGGCATCTTCGGCATGGTGTTGCCGGGCTTGATGTGCTGAGGATCGGCGATCCAGGCCCCAAGCGTCGCCGTCGTCATCGGCAGCGTTCCGGCGGCGATCGTCGTTCGGCTGGCGACATGCGTCAGATCCGGTCCCAATTGTCCACCGGCGAGCGTGCCTCGAACGGTGTGGCAGAGCGCGCAGCCCCGCGCGCGAAACAGCTGCTCGCCCTGTTTGCCGAGTGGCTCGGTCGGGCTCTTCGCACTCTCGTTCTCCTTGTCGCGCCAGCGGACATACTCGTCCGGCGGCAGTGCGAGTACGGCAAAGGCCATATGGGCGTGCTGAAGTCCGCAGAATTCGGCACACTGGCCGCGATAGACGCCGGGAGTCTTCGCGGTGAATTGCAATTCGTTCTTCTGCCCAGTGATCAGGTCCATCTTCCCGGTTAGGCTCGGGATCCAGAAGCTGTGGATCACGTCGGCCGACTCCAACTCGACCTTCACTGGCTGGCCGATCGGAATGCGGATCTCGTTCGCTGTCACGAAGCTCTTGTTGGGACTGTCGTCTTCGTAGCGGACCTCCCACCACCATTGATGGCCGATGATCTTGAGCGTGAGCGCGTTCTCGTCCTTGGCGAAGACGGTGCGCTGACCGGCATAGCTGACGATCGAAAGCCCGAGCACGATGACCAGGGTCGCGACCCCCAACACGAAGACGACACGGCCACTGGTCCGCTCAAAGGACTGGTGCAGCGCCAGCGGTTGACCGGCCGCGCGCTTTCGGCGCAGCATGCCCACGCAAAGCACGATCACGACGGCGATCCAGACGACGGCCGCAACGATCAGGAAGATGAAGAAGGTCCGGAGGATCTGGTCGGACTGAAGTCCCTGCGGGTCGAGCACGGACTGGCGGCCCGCACAAGCGGCCAGCGGCAAGGTCGCAAATGGCACCAGAGCCGTTCGCATCCGGACATTCATCGATTTCGCCGTGCTCCCCTGTGGAAGGGCGAACCGGTCAATCGTATGAAGGTTCCTATCCGCGCGAAGTCGCGGTTTTACAGGCGCATCAGAACGGCCATCCTCTGGCCGCGATGAAGATGGCCGCATCGGCGACCGCCATCAGCAGCAGGACGATCAAGACGGCTATCATCGCTCCTGGCTGGGTGATCGCGCGAAGGTCTTCAAGCATTGGCTTTGTGTTTCGACCATTTTGCTTCGAATTGATGGACCGGACCGATCGGAGCAAGGCTGCCGTGACCGAGACGTCTTTCCAAATGTCCGATCTATGTGCTCCGCTTGCACGTGCCGGCAATGCCAGCGGGCTGCCGTGGTTCCTAAGTCGCGGATACACGAAGTCGATCGCGAGACAAGGACAGCCAGGACGATCGTCAGGTCGTTGCGCGGGAAACCGAGGAGAAGCGCGCCGACCAAACGGGGCTTCACGCCCAGTGAGATTTGGACGCCTTAGAGACGTACCCCGGTCGTCGCAAACGCGTGAGCGACGGGCTCCTGAACCCGATTTAAGAGCACCATGCCCGCAGCCGCAATCACCAGCGACGCGACGCAGCCAAGAAGAAACGCTTTCATCCGCAGCCTCCCGCACAAACATCAAGCTGTTTATACGATACGGCTGGCCGCGAGCCAACGCGTTGATTGCATCAGGGCACAAGCAGTCCTACGGGCTCTTGAAGATGGGGTCGGCGGAGAACGCAGAGCCCGTCAGGCCAAGAGACTGAAGCGCGGCATGATTCAGGTCGATTGCCAGGATCGCCAAAAGGAGCGCGAGCACGACGGCAACGACAATCAGGAAGGGCGAGGCGCGCCCGGCATCGGGATCATCCGATCCGTCGAGCGGACGCAACGCGCGCAGTCGCGCCAGCATCTGCAGAAATGGCCGCGCTCGCCCCTGCACGCCGTCATCCTTGACCACCAGACTAGCCCGAGCGTAGTGCCCGGACCCCCGCCGTTCAAGCGGGATGCAAGGTCAGTCTGTCGCGGCGCACCTGCCGGAACGTAGAACGGGGGCAATTCGTTTGGTACGTGCACCGGAGGATCTGCCGTGAAACTGCTGATGACGATTTTGTGCTTTGCAGCACTTGGCCTCTTCGAGAGTGCCTCCGCCCAGACCGCGCAACCCAACTCGTCTGCCGCGCAGACACCTCCGGAGGACAAGGGCCAACCCCAGCCACAAGGCTGGACGGGTCCGATCAACACGGGCTCGGGCGGCGCGCCCCCCGAAAGTCCTCAGGGTCAGAGTCCGCCGGGAATGCAGCCCGCGCCCGAGGGATCATCCAAGGTCACGACGGCACCGGCGAAGTAGATCGGTAATTTATCTCCGCCGACTGTTCTGGCATTCTCGAGGGCGTGAACGTGACCAGGGCCGGTGAGGGGCGATGAGGTTACCTTTCTGCGCACTTGCCGCGGCCCTGTGGGTCATCGTCGCAGTTTCAGCCGTGCGCGCCGACATGGTGGGACATGGCGGCCCCATACGGGCGCTTGCCGTTTCGCCAGATGGAAACCGCCTCCTGTCCGGCAGCTTCGATACGGCCGCCATTCGCTGGTCGCTGGAGACTGATACCGCGGAGCAAGTGCTGCGGTACCATGCCGATGCCGTTAACGCGGTCGTCTTCCTGAAGGATGGCCGCATGGTGACGGCCGGTGCCGACGCACGGATTGCGGTGTGGACCGCGGGCCGGCAGCAGCCGGAGCGTGTGCTCGAGGGACACCTCGCTCCGATCGTCGCGCTCGCAGTCTCTCCCGACGGGGCATTTCTCGCATCGGCTTCATGGGATCGGACAGTGCGGCTGTGGTCGCTATCGGACGGTGCCTCGCGCGTGCTGGAAGGGCATACGCAGAACGTCAACGGCGTCGCGTTCACGCCGGACGGCCAATCGCTGGTCAGCGTCGGCTATGATCTGACGTTGCGCATCTGGCGCCTGCCGGATGGCCAGCCCGAAATCATGACCTTGCCGGCGCCGCTCAACGCCGTGAGCGTGGCGCCGGATGGTGAAATCGTCGTGGGCGCTGTCGATGGCATGCTGCGCATGCTGACCGCAGACGGCAAGGTCAGCGGCGAGGTTGCCGCTGGCCCGACACAGGTGGTGGCCGTGACGATCTCGGCAGACGGCGCGTTGATCGCGGCGGCCGGCATCGGCGGCACGGTAGCCATCATCGACCGCAAGTCCCGCAGCTTGCTCCGCACGTTGATCGGCCCGGGGCTGCCGGTCTGGTCGGTCGCTTTCCTTTCAGATCGCGAGACGCTGATCACGGGCGGTGCGGACGGCAAGATCCGCCGCTGGAATGCGCGAACGGGCGATCCGATCAGCTCTGTTCTATCCGGCAAGTCGGCTGATCCGCTGGCGGTCTATGCCGGCGACCACGGTGCAGAAGTGTTTCGCGCCTGCGTTGCCTGTCACACGCTGTCGGACAAAGAGGTTCAGCGCGCGGGCCCGACGCTTGCGGGACTGTATGGCCGCAAGATCGCATCGCTCCCGGGCTATCGCTTTTCCGAGGCGCTGAAGACCATGGACATCGTCTGGACGCCCGAGACCGTCGCAAAATTGTTCGAAGTCGGACCGAACAGCTACACGCCCGGGACCAAGATGCCGGAGCAGCGCATCGGTTCAGCCGAGGACCGCCGCGCATTGACCGACTTCCTTGGCCGCGCGACGTCGCGATAGCCGCCTCTCAAATCGAGTCCCAATAGTCCATCGGAAGATCCCTCATCTCCGGATGCTGCTTGAGGATCTGAATGACGTCGATGGTGGGATGCTCCTTCAGCGCGTCCGCAACGCAGCGGTTGACGTATTTCCGGCGCGACAGCCACGCGATTTTCTGGCCCTTGGCTTCGGCCTTGCAGGCGACGATCGCCTGCTTCACGGCAACCTTCTGCGCCTTGGTGAGGGGAGGAGCGGCGGCTTCGGCCGATCCGCCGGCGACAGCAACCGAAATCATGCACGTCGACAGAGCTGCGATGAAACGAGACATGGTGATGATGCTTCCTTGGTTTCCGACCCTGCGAAATTACCCGTTGTTGTCCTTGACCTCGCGCTGGCGCAAATAGTCGTCCGTGGTGCGCGGTGGCGTTCGTTCGGGAACGCCTTTGAACGGATCGAATTGCTGCTCGCTCATGACGATGACGCGGCAGTCCGCACACATCCTGAGGGCCGCGACCCGCTTGTCGCCGGCTGGATACATCCAGTGCCGGCCTTCGAGCTTGGCCGCGATGCGGTCGATCGTGCTCTTGACGCCGAAGGCCGTGCCGCAGCGGACGCAGAGTGCGGGCTCCTCCTCCTTGATGGTCACGGCGGACGCGCGGGTCGCGCGGAAGTCGATTTGCGGCTTGAGGCTGATGACTTTCTCCGGACAGGTGCTCTGGCACAGGCCACATTGCACGCAAGCATCCTCGATGAATTTCAGCACGGGGCGGTCGGGATCGTCACGAAGCGCGCCGGTCGGGCAGGCCGAGACGCAGGCGAGGCACAGCGTGCAGCCGTCCGTATCGACCGTGATCGCGCCGATCGGCGCGCCCGGCGGCAACGCGATCACGTCGACCTGCTGTGGCGCCAGGCGGTGCAGCTCGCTCAGTCCGAAGCGCAGAAGGTCGCGCCGCGTGCCGACGGTCCTGAAGGTCGCCGGCGTTGCGACGGCGGCAAGCGTGCCGATGGCCGTCAGATGCGCGCCGAGCGCATCGGGATCGTCCGTTTCGATGGTGGCGAGACGGCGGCCGGCAAATCCGAGACCGCCAAGGATCGCCTCGGCCATGCCGATCGTCTGCAGCAGCCCGGTGACGTCGTGGCGCGGCTTTGCCCGCAGCAGGAACCGCACCGCCGAGACGCCATAGGCAAAGGCGCCGACGATCGCCTCCAGTCCGAGCTGCGTGAGTTCGTTCACGGCAAAGGGAAGCACGTTCGCGGGCAGGCCGTCGCCATGTCGCGCCAGGGCGTCGATCAACGGCGTGCCGTGCGGGCTGTCATGAAAGAGCAGCACCGCATCCGCGCCACCGGCCGCATGGTAGGCGAGCAGCATGGCTCGAATTCGATGCAGCTGCGTATCGGCCGGCGGCAGCGTATAAGACGCCGCGCCGGTCGGGCAGGCGGCGGCGCATTGGCCGCAGCCTGCGCAGATGTTCGGATCAATTGCGACATGATCGCCGGCGGGCGTGATGGCCCCGGTCGGGCAGAGATCGAGGCAGCGATGGCATCCCGTCCGCTTCGAGCGCGAATGGGCGCAGATGCTGGGCGTCACGTCGACATATTTCGGCTTGTCGAAGCTGCCGACGAGGTCACGCGCGCTCAGCACGGCGCGCAGCACCGCCGCGGGATCGTTCGGATCGGCGCGCAGATAGCCGTCGCGCAGCTCGTGGGCGGGAAAGAGCGGCATTCCCCCGGAAAGATCGAGCACGATGTCGCAGCGCGAGGTGACCCCGCTTCGCGGCGCGTCCAGCACGAAGCGATCGCGCGAGGAGGGGCGGGGACGCGCATAATCGTCGATGGCAAGCTCGAAGGCGCCGAAATGTCCCTTGGCGGAGCGGATCGTGCCCTGCACGATCGGGAAGACCGTAGCAGCGGGCGCGATCGTCTCGCCGAGCTGCTTCAGCATCACGGTGACGTCGAGGTGATCGGCAAGCAGGCGGCCGGCCTCGATCGCGGCCTCATCGCGCCCGTAGATCAGGACCACGCCCTCGCTCGACAAGGTGACGAGTGGATAGTCCGGCGCCGGGATGGAGGCGGATGCGAGCAGGGCAGCCATTTTTGCACCGGCCCGGGCGCCGTCGCTCGACCATCCCGCCGTTTCGCGGATGTTGACGAAGCTGATCGGATCAGGCCGTTCGCCGGCCTCCTCCGAGAACTGCGTCGCCTGTTGCGTGCAGGCGACCGTAAGCGCTGCGTCTGTCGCGGCGAACTTGCGGAAGTGATCGAGCTCGGTACCGCAGAGATGGCGGAAACCTCTGATCTCGCCGTTGGAACATCCGCGCTTGATCGTGGCCATGTCGAGCCGCATCGTGTCTTCGCACGAGCAGATCAGGACGGTCTTCGATGGCTGCTCCAGGTTAAACCCTCCGCCATTTGGACGACGACGACGGACTCGCGCCGGCCCTTCGCCTCGTATAGACATTATCCATCGGGAAGAAAAGGAAAGCGGAGGACGGCCTGCCGTCGACCCCCATCAGCCAAGTGTCCCTGGCGGAACTGATCCACCTGCCGCCGCCGTTCACATTGCTGCGGCTCCGCGAGGGTGGTGACGCTTTTGTCCATGCATGCCGCATTGCACCGGAGAGCGGCGCCGGCACGCTGGTCTATGTCGGCCGCTTTGACCTGGCGGAGTTCGCGGTGGTGCTCGAGCCGACCGAGCCGTTACGCAGCGCGCGGCGCGCATTCTACGCCGGCATGGTCGCGCTCACCGATGCCCTGCGCGCCTACGCGCCGCCGAGCAAGCCCATCACGATCGGCTGGCCGGACGCCGTCAGGATCGACGGAGGCTTGATTGGCGGCGGCCGCCTGGGATGGCCTCTCGCCGCCAATGAGGAGGAGGTGCCGCCATGGCTGGTCTTCGGCGCGATGATCCGGACGGTGGCCATGACTGACGACGAGCCGGGTGTCCATCCGCTTGCCTCGGCGCTCGACCAGGAGGGCTTCGGCGAGGCCGGCGCGGCGCAGATCACCGAGAGCTTTGCCCGGCACCTGATGCTGGCCTTCGACGGTTGGCGGGCGGACGGCTTTGACGGTGTTGCGCGTGAATACCTCTCCCGGATGCCGCGCGAACGGCAGTCCGTCCAGCGCATCGACGATGACGGCGATCTCCTCACGCGCTGGATTGGCGCGGGCGCGATCGAACGTCGCGACCTCATGCAGGCGCTTGCGACGCCGTCCTGGTTCGATCCGGCACTCGGGGGACCACGGCTGTGAAGCTCCTGCGGACCATCGCGCTCGATCCCTCCGACACATTCGTATTTGACGTGGCGGCAGAGCCGGGCGAATGGGCCGTCTCCGGTGCCTTCCGCTTCTGGGATTGCGACGCGGCGTCGCTCGAGGGCAAGGCGCGCGCGGCGTTTCGCGGCGGTTTCCTCGGGGTGCAATCCTGGGGCTGGTCGACGCTGGCGCAGATCGTTCCGGCGACTGCGGATGATTACCATGGCCTGGTCGATCTCCTGGCGAAGCAACTCGTCGATCGTTTCGGTGCGCCGGACGTGGCGACCGCGAGGGCGGCCGCCGAAGAGGAGGTGGCGTTCTCGCAGTCGCTCTGCAGCCACCCGATCAGCTCGCTTGTTGCGGTGCACCGGGCAGTGAGCGACGGCGAGGTCCGCGAGTCGTTCCGCAGGCTGCAACTTCGTGAGGGGCAGGGGCACAGCAAGGCGTTCTCGTTCATGGAAATGGAGGACGACCTCGAGCCTGACGGCAGTCTCAGGCTTGCGGATCTCGGCCGGGGACCGTCAGTCAGATGAACGATTTCTGGATCGCCTGCGGCCATCACCTGCTCGATCGGGACGAGGGCGGTGGACTGCGCGTCACCGACGACTTCCTCAAGGCCTATTTTGCCCGCCCCGAGCTGATGCCGCCGGAGGATGCGTGCCCGGTCGAACGCCGGCTGCACCGCGAACTGCTCGTCGACCCGCGCCAGGCGGTCGGCGCGGACGAGATTGCATCCCTTGCCGATCCCGACGCCCGGGAGAACTGGCAGTTCGTGCTGGCCTTTCGGGATCTATTGTTGCGGCATCCGACGCTCGAAGCCGCCTATCTCGCATCGGTGCGATCGGGCGCGAGTGACCTGCCGCCGCTCTTCGTCAACCAGCTTGTGCACGTCATCCTGCGCAATGCGCTCGATGGCTGTGA
The DNA here is from genome assembly GCF_000296215.2 of Bradyrhizobium sp. CCGE-LA001. NCBI lineage: Bacteria > Pseudomonadati > Pseudomonadota > Alphaproteobacteria > Hyphomicrobiales > Nitrobacteraceae > Bradyrhizobium > Bradyrhizobium sp. CCGE-LA001. Next base: position 3,361,591 of record NZ_CP013949.1, read on the forward strand.
CGATCCGTTCGTGCTGCGCGCGGCCGAGCTGTTCTTCCGGATCCAGCGGGTCCTGCCGCATGAACAGGCCGTGCTGCTCGGCGACGAGGAAATCGTCGGCGGCCGGACTCCGACGCCGGTGCTGTCCCTGATGTCGATGCTGGGGGCCACCACCGACGCCGTTGTTGATGTGTTGAGCGAAGAGAGCGCCGCAGCCTATTGGCAGCGCAGCGACCAGTTCGACATGGCCCTCGACCTCACGGCCGGCGGACGCGGACCGACTGCGCTGGCACAGGTGATGACGCGCTGGATCTCCCATCTCCTTGCCGTCGACGTCATGATCGAACCGCTGCGCGCCCTTCAGGACGAGAAGCTCACTTGGTATGTCGGGCTCGATGCCGACTCCACCCGGCTGGGCGACCGCCTCTGGCACGGCGAGGAGCTCGACCAGCGCAGCGCCGATCGGGTGCTCGCACTATTCCGGCTAACCTTTGCGGATTCAAGCCGCGCGCTTGACGATGTCAGGGGCGAGCCGGTCTACTTGATGTTGTCGATGACGGCGGACCAGAAGCTCCGATTGAAGCCGCAGAATCTCTTGACCGGGCTGCCGGTGAAGGGGCTGGAGATGGCGACATGAGTCCCGCGGCGCGCCCATTGTTCTCCATTGCTGTCGGTGTCGTGGTCGAGCGGCGCAAGGCAGGCTCGCCCTGGGTCGATTTCGTCTGGCGCGGGGTTGCCGTGCTGCCGGACGAGCCGGCCACACGCCCCTGGACAGTGCTTCGCGAGCAGGACGGCACGACGCTGTTCTACGCCGGACGTGCGACCGTGGATCTCTATCCGTCCGAGACGGCGCGCTATCGCGACAATCTCGCCTCAGGCAATCCGAGCGTATGGATCGTGCTGTCGCCTTCGGAAGCCGCCCCGCCCTATGCCGTTGCCGCGGTGACTGCCGATCCGGCGGAAGGCGAGGGCTTCACTGAAGCCGCGGACAATCTCGTCGAGGCCGTGCCGATGCCGGAGGTGCTGCGCGAGGCAATTGAAAGCTTCGTCGCCGAGCACCATGTCGAGCGGGAATTCGTCAAGCGCAAGCGGCGCCGTGCCGACCCGGAGGCGCTGGCGCGGCGAGAACACGAGGGCGGACAGGAATGAGTGAGGAGGAGTTCCTTGCCCGTTGGTCCCGCCGCAAGCGCGAGGCGCGAGCGGAGCCGGCGCAGCCTGCTGTGGCTGAGCCCGCGCCGCCGTCCGAGGTCGATGACGACGCGAGCAAGATCGATCTCTCCAGCCTGCCGTCGATCGACGAGATCGATGCTGCGACCGACATCACCGCGTTCCTGCGCAAGGGTATTCCACAGGACTTGGGTCGTGCGGCTCTTCGCCGCGCTTGGGCCGCCGATCCCGCCATTCGCGATTTCGTCGGTCTCGCGGAGAACGCCTGGGACTTCAACGATCCCACTGCGATGCCGGGGTTCGGGCCACTGGATTGTTCCTCCGAGGAACTGGCCGCGCTCGTCGATCGGATTGTCGGCGGCGTACGTGAGGCGGCGCAGTCCCTCGCCGAAGCGTCGATTGAAACAACGGATTCTTCCGCACAATTTCATCAAGCCGATGCTCCCGACCCGACGGATGTCACGGAGCCGCTGGGTGAGACGGAACGCGCGACGATCCCTGTTGCAGTGCAGCCAACGGTGGCGGACACATGGGCGGAGCTTGCCGAACCTGTCAGGCCACGTACCCACGGTGGTGCACTGCCGCGTTAAACAGCAGCCCGGTGAGCCGTAGACCAAAGGCTATAGGCTGCGGCTATGGTCGAGCAATTGACGGCTCGGGGAACCAGGATTACGCTTGCTCTAGTGCTTTGTAAAAAATGACAATATTCAGCAGACGGGACTCTTGGATGGGAGGTCCACGTGCGTGATGACGGGCTTGAACGCGCGATCGATGCCGCAGGCGGCATCGCTCAGCTTGCGCGCAAAATAGGCATCAGTCAGCCGTCCGTCTCGACCTGGTCCCGCGTGCCCGCACAACGGGTGGTTGCAGTTGAAGCCGCCACCGGTGTTCCTCGCAACGACCTGCGGCCCGATCTCTACGAACAGGCGATGCCCCCAGATACTGTCGATCCCATCGATGCCGCGCGGGCGCAGGAATATGCCCTGCTGGCGACGTTGCTGTCCGTGCCGCCGTCGAAGCGATTGCTCGACCAGCTTGCGGCATTGGGTGGTGACGCAACACCGCTCGGACGCGCGCACGCGGCGCTCGCCGACGCCGCCGCGCGAGCGATCCCGCGTGAGGTCGAGCGCGAATATTTCGATCTGTTCGTGGGGCTCGGTCGCGGCGAATTGCTGCCCTACGCCTCCTACTACCTCACCGGATTTCTCAACGAACGGCCGCTGTCGCGTCTGCGCGCCGACCTGACGAAACTCGGCATCGAGCGGATTGCCAACAATTCCGAGCCTGAGGATCACGCCGCGATCCTGTGCGAGATCATGTCGGGCCTTGCCGATGGCTGCCTGGATGCTCCGTCCGAGGCTCAGCGCGCCTTCTTCGACAAACACGTGTCGCCCTGGATGGGGCGGCTCTTCGCAGACATGGAGGGCGCCGGCAATGCGCGATTCTATCGCGCGGTTGGTGCGCTCGGTCGCACCTTCATCGAGATCGAGACGGAAGCATTCACATTCGCCAATTGATCGACGCGCGTCGGTCCTGGGAGAAATGCGATGAGTGACGAGACGAAAGCAAAGGTCGGACGCCGCGACTTCCTTCGCAAGGTCGGCATCGGCACAGTCGGCGCCGGCGCGACGCTTGCGACTCCGTTGGTCGGGTCGGCGCAGGCGGACAGTGAAAACAACGATGAGAAGCGCAAGGCGCGTTACAAGGAATCCGATCACGTGAAGACGTTCTACCGCGTCAATCGTTATCCGGCCTGAGAGGGAGGCTGCCGTGCTTATCAAGCGAACACATCAGCGTTCCGATCGCCGCGGCTCCGTTGCCGAGTCCCTTGCGGGCCAGGGCGGAGGACTTGATCGCCGTACGTTCCTGCGCAGGTCGGGCCTTGCCGGCGGCGCTCTTGCCGCACTGGGGACCTTGCCGGTCGGCAGTGTGCGCAAGGCTGAAGCGGCCGCAGCCGGCCCGCTCGCCGCCGGCGCCGTCGTCAAGAAAAGCATCTGCACGCACTGCGCGGTGGGCTGCACAGTCACGGCGGAAGTGCTCAACGGAGTCTGGGTCGGGCAAGAGCCGAGCTGGGATTCGCCGATCAACCGCGGCTCGCATTGCGCCAAGGGCGCCTCGGTGCGCGAGCTCGTGCACAGCGATCGCCGTCTGCGCTATCCGATGAAGCTCGTGAACGGGCAATGGACGCGCGTGTCGTGGGATACGGCGGTGAACGAGATCGGCGACAAGCTGCTCCAGGTCCGCGAGAAGTCGGGCAGCGATTCCGTCTACTGGCTCGGCTCGGCCAAGATGACGAACGAAGGCTCCTACCTGTTCCGCAAGCTCGGTGCGTTCTGGGGCACCAACAACACCGACCATCAGGCCCGTATCTGCCACTCCACCACCGTCACCGGCGTCGCCAACACCTGGGGCTATGGCGCGATGACGAACAGCATCAACGACATGCGCAACTCCAAGACGATGCTGTTCATCGGCAGCAACGCGGCGGAAGCGCATCCCGTCAGCATGCAGCACCTGCTCGAAGGCAAAGAGCTCAACAAGGCGAATTTCATCGTCTTCGATCCGCGCCTGACCCGCACCGCGGCGCACGCCACCGAATATGTCCGCATCCGCCCCGGCACCGACATTCCCGTGCTCTACGGAATGATGTGGCACATCCTGAAGAACGGCTGGGAAGACAAGGAGTTCATCGCGCAACGCGTCTACGGCTTCGACGACCTGCGCAAGGAAGTCGAGAAATGGAATCCGCAGGAGGTCGAACGCGTTACCGGCGTGCCGGCAGCCCAGCTCGAGCGCGTCGCCAAGATGTTTGCGACGGTCAAGCCCGCGACCATCATCTGGTGCATGGGCCAGACTCAGCACACGGTCGGCACCGCCAATGTGCGGGCGAGCTGCATCGCCCTGTTGATGACCGGCAATGTCGGCAAGGCCGGCGCCGGCGCCAACATCTTGCGCGGCCATGACAACGTGCAGGGTGCGACCGACGTCGGTCTCGATATCGTGACTCTGCCGTTCTACTACGGCCTTGCGGAGGGCGCTTGGAAGCACTGGTCGCGCGTGTGGGAGGTCGACTACGAATATCTGGTCTCCCGCTTCGACGAGAAGAAGCAGATGGAGACCCCAGGCATCCCGCTGACACGCTGGTTCGATGCCGCGCTGTTGCCGAAGGCGGATGTCGCTCAGAAGGACAACGTCAAGGCCGTCTTCGTCCAAGGCCACGCCAGCAACAGCATCACCCGCATTCCGGAGTCGATGAAGGGTCTGAAAGCGCTGGATCTCTTGGTGATCGCGGATCCGCACCCGACGACCTGGGCGTCTCTGGCCGTGGAGGCGGGACGCAAGGACGGGGTTTATATCCTGCCCGTGGCAACGCAGTTCGAATGCGCGGGATCGCGCGTCGCCTCCAATCGGTCGATGCAGTGGGGCGAGCAGATCGTCAAGCCGATCTTCGAGTCCAAGGATGATCTCGAGATCATCTATCTAATGGCGAAGAAGTTCGGCTTCGCCGACAAGATGTTCAAGAACATCAAGGTCGAGAACAATCTTCCCCTCGCTGAAGACGTGCTGCGCGAGATCAACCGCGGAAGCTGGTCGACCGGCTATTGCGGCCAGTCGCCTGAGCGCATCAAGGCGCACATGAAGAACCAGAACAAGTTCGATCTGGTGACGATGCGCGCGCCAAAAGACGATCCGGAGGTCGGCGGCGACTATTACGGTCTGCCGTGGCCGTGCTGGGGCTCGCCCGAGGTGAAGCATCCGGGATCGCCATTGCTCTACAACAACAATCTGCACGTGATGGACGGCGGCGGCGCGTTCCGGCCCCGGTTCGGCATCGAGCGCGAGGAAAAGCTGCCGGACGGGACGACGCGGAAAGTGAGCCTGCTTGCCGACAAGTCCTTTTCCAAGGGCTCGGAGATCGAGGACGGCTACCCCGAGTTCACGCTGGCGAGCCTGAAGAAGCTCGGTTGGGACACGGATCTCACCGAGGCCGAGATGGCAACTATCCAGAGGGTCAATCCGGCCAATCCGGATGCGGTGTCCTGGGCGACGGACCTCTCGGGCGGCATCCAGCGCGTCGCGCTGAAGCACGGCTGCGTGCCGTTCGGCAACGGCAAGGCGCGCATGAATGCGTTCGGTCTGCCGGATCCGATCCCGGTGCATCGCGAGCCGATCTATACGCCGCGCGTCGATCTGGTGGAAAAATATCCGACTCTGCCCGACGCCAGGCAGTTCCGTCTGCCCAATATCGGCTTCTCGGTGCAGAAGGCGGCGGTCGAGAAGGGGATCGCGAAGCAGTTTCCGCTCATCCTCTCCTCGGGTCGTCTGGTGGAGTATGAGGGCGGCGGCGAGGAGACGCGCACCAATCCGTGGCTCGCCGAGTTGCAGCAGGACATGTTCATCGAGATCAGCCCGGCCGATGCCGCCGATCGCGGCATCAAGGACGGCGGCTGGGTCTGGGTGAGCGGCGCCGAGAACAACTCGCGGGCCAGGATGAAGGCGCTGGTGACCGAACGCGTCGGCAAGGGCGTCGCCTGGATGCCGTTCCATTTCGGCGGTTGGCTCGGCGGTGTCGATTTGCGCAAGAACTATCCCGCCGGTACTGACCCGATTGTGCTGGGCGAGAGCGCAAACACGATCACGAGCTACGGCTACGATCCTGCAACGGGCATGCAGGAGCCGAAGGTCACGCTTTGTCAGATCGTCGCGGCTTGAGGGAGCAACGAACATGGCTCGAATGAAGTTTCTCTGCGACGCTGACCGCTGCATCGAGTGCAACGCCTGCGTCACCGCCTGCAAGAACGAGCACGAGGTGCCCTGGGGCATCAACCGGCGCCGCGTCGTCACCATCAACGACGGCAAGCCGGGCGAACGATCGATCTCGATGGCCTGCATGCACTGCACCGACGCGCCTTGCGCGGCGGTTTGCCCGGTCAACTGCTTCTACACCACGGCGGATGCCGTGGTGCTGCACTCCAAGGACCTCTGCATCGGCTGCGGCTATTGCTTCTACGCCTGTCCGTTCGGCGCGCCGCAATACCCGAAGGTCGGCAATTTCGGCTCGCGCGGCAAGATGGACAAATGCACCTATTGCGCCGGCGGCCCCGAAGCCGACGGCAGCAAGGAGGAGTACGAGAAATACGGCGCGAACCGGCTGGCCGAAGGCAAGCTGCCGCTCTGCGCTGAAATGTGCTCGACCAAATCGTTGCTTGCGGGCGACGGCGAGATCATCGCCCAGATCTACAAGGAGCGCGTCATGAAGCGCGGCTATGGCTCGGGCGCATGGGGTTGGAAGACCGCCTATCGCGAGTCGATCGAATCTTGAGATAGGCAGCTGAGGGCGCGCAAGACCGGGGAGGACGTGATGGCGTCATTTGGAAGGTTCATTCGCCTGGTTTTCGGCGTTTGCACGCTGCTTCTCTTGGTGATGGCGGCGCCCGCGAGCGCCCAACAGGTCAATCCGACTGCAAGCTCGGTGAGGGAGCAGCAACTTCTGCAGGAGCTGAACCGGATTCAAGGGCGTGTCAGCATCCCGGATCAGCGGTCCGGCGTCCTCGAGCAGCCGCAGGGACGGGAATGGCGGGAATTCCGCATGGTGACGCTGCCCTGGATCGGCGGCATTGCCATCATCGGAATGATCGCCCTGATCATGATCTTCTATCTCACCCGCGGCATGGTTCGGCTGGAAAGCGGCCGCTCGGGCCGCACCATCGTGCGCTTCAACGGCTTCGAGCGTTTCGTGCACTGGATGACGGCAACCTGCTTCATCATCCTGGCGATCTCCGGCCTCAACGTCACCTTTGGCCGGCAGCTGCTTTTGCCGCTGATCGGTTTCGAGGCCTTCTCCGAATGGTCGCAATGGGCGAAATACGCCCACAATTATCTGAGCTTCCCGTTCACTCTTGGGGTCGTGCTGATCTTCCTGATGTGGATCGGCGGTAACATTCCCGGCAAGGCGGATATCGAATGGGCCAAGCGCGGTGGCGGCCTGATCGGGCACGACCATCCACCGGCCTACCGCTTTAATGGCGGCCAGAAGATGATCTACTGGATCGTCGTGATCGGCGGTGGGCTCGTCGCCGCGAGCGGCTATGCGCTGATGTTCCCGTTCTACGGCACGGGCATCGAAGGCATGCAACTGGCCCAGATCGTCCACTCCATCGTCGCGGTCCTGTTCGTCGCAGCGATGATCGGGCACATCTATATCGGCACCATCGGAATGGAAGGTGCATTCGAGGCCATGGGCTCCGGCGAAGTCGACGTCAACTGGGCCCGCGAGCACCATAGCCTCTGGCTCGAGCAGCAGAAGGCGCGAACGGGTCCAAACGACAGTCAGCCTCAACCTGCGACCGCGGCGGCCGAGTAGCGCGAAGAGCCTAAAAGGGAGACGGCCTGCTCTAGCGTGCGGTCTCTTTCGCAAACAAGACCGAGCGGTCCTGCATCTCCTGTTCAGGAAGCTTGTTGGCCTGCCCTGCCTGCAGCTCCTCGATGGATGGCATGCCGCTCCGACCGTAATGGAACAGGACATGTGATCTGAGCACGCTGGTGGCCGCACCGGCGAGAAGCACGGCTGCAATGAGCGAGAGCATGAGGCGTTTCATGCGCATCTCCGTTTGCCATGTCCACCCGACACGATGGATACACGGAGATTGTCTCGCGCGATGTGGGCCACCTCACAGTCGAGCACGACATGCCGATGGTGATGACGGTCTCCGACCGCTTCGTGGTGCTCAACTACGGCCGCATCATCGCGGAAGGGCCGTCCGACGAGATCCGCAACGATCCGGCAGTCATCGAAGCCTATCTCGCATGAAGGGGGACGTGCTTGAGGTCCAGGACATGGCGTGTGGGTACAGCGGCGTCACCGGACGCGCGGGAGCAACAAGCGCCGCGATGATGGCATCCTGCTTCTGTTTTGCCCGACGTGTCAAAGGCTCGATGGTGCCGACCTGACTGTAAAATTCGTCTTTGAAAACAAAGACATCTCTACTGTGCATGGGGTTGTTTTCGCAGCTCAGTCCAGCAACCGGCGGACGGCGTCGACGAGGACCCCGTCTGGCCGCCGCAGGGCCTCGAGAATGGTGAAATGGTCGGCGCCCTCGACCGGAATGAGCTTGCCGGGCGCCTTCGCCGCAGTGCGCTTGTCGTGGAGATTGATGGAATCGCACACCAGCGCCGGCAGCTCGTTGCGGCCATAGGCGATGTCGAGCCGCTTCGGCGTGGGGGGCAGGCGCAGCGGCGACAGCGTGGCGATTTCCTCATCGGTGAGCTTCAGCGCGTTATTGAGGTTGGTATCGCGGATGGGCGCGAGCTCATACACGCCTGAGATCGCCAGTCCCGCATGGACACTCGGATGGTCCAGCGCCATCGCTGCGAGATGGGCGCCGGCGGACCATCCCGACAAAACGACCGGTCCGGCAGCGCCATAGGACGCGCCATCGGCGGCGAGCCAGTCGAGCGCGCGCGGGACTTCGGCGACGATGTCGGTGAGGGACACTTCCGGCGCCAGCGAATAGCCGGGAATGGCAACCGACCAGCCATGGGCGGCGATGCCATCGACGAGCATGGCGAACAACTCGCGCGAATTGCGCTGCCAGTAACCGCCATGCAGGAACACCAGGCATGGCGCCTCAGGCCTGGCAGCCGGGTAGAGATCGATCTTGTTGTTCGCTCGCTGACCGTAAGCCATATCGAGGTGGGATTTCCGCGTGCCTCGCAGCCGGCCAGAGGCTTCGTTCCGTTCGGCGATCAGGGCCGCGCTGTTCTTGACGGCTGCGTTGTTATCATAGGCAGCATCGCGTTCCGCCTGGGACAGCCCGGACCATGCGGAACGGGGATCGAGCGGCCGACCTGTCGAAGGAGCATTCTCAACCATAATCTCTCCGATACGGCCCTGGAGGCATTCTTGTCCCCCACCTCAGTTGCAATCTAACCGCGGCATCGCGATGCCCGCGCGCCATGCACCTGTCAATCCGGATTGTCGGGAAAACAGCTGAAAGGCGATGGACGCGGCTGAAGCCTTCTATCAGAGCGTTGATCCGATGATGCATCAAGCGCTCATTTGTCCAGCAGACCATGCCATGTCGTCGCTGGTTGTCTGCGAGCCTGTGTGGTCTGACGATATCTAATCTGCCAATTCCGAAACCACTGCGATCCACCATTGACGTGGATCAATCACGACTCCTGCCGGCGGCGTCCAGCTGCGCATAGCCGAGCAGCTGACCTGATGCAGCTGCGGCGACACAGCCGTCTCGGAACTCCGTGACCAAAGACAACGAGCCAGTTGCAATGCGGTGGACGCTATGATGCTTCCGTTTCTCGTCGGCACGCTGGTTAGCCTGGCTTGTATCGGATTGCACGCACTGGTGACGGTCGTTGCGGTCAGTATCGCCCGCAGCGCGGGTTTGCGTCACACGGCACGGCCGAGATCGCACTTGATGGGCGTGATGATGGCCACGGCCGTGGTATTGATGGTCGCTCATGTACTGGAAGTCCTCGTGTGGGCAGCGACTTACAGCATCGTCGGCGCTGCAGCTGCTGAAGACGGGCTGCTCTATTTCGCGTTCGTCAATTATACGACTCTCGGCTACGGCGATATCACACCTGTGCGCGAGTGGCGGCTCATTGGCCCGCTGACAGCCATGAATGGGGTGCTGCTGTTTGGATGGTCGGCGGCCGTGCTGTTCGAGGTCCTTCGCAAGACGCTCGACCATCTCGAAGCCGCCAAGGCGCCTCGATCAGCTTCGGGGTAATTCGAGCACCGCAGTGGAGCAGCGTAGTGATATGATAATCGCGAACAGCGCGCCGAAGCCGACAGAACGTCGGCTAAAAATCCCGATGCCGTCAGGCGAGGAGGGCACTGGGGTTGGTGACGAAATGTCAGTATTCCTGTTGCTTTGCAGGCATTCAAATCATCGTCATCGGCGTATCGAAGGTCGCGCAATCGCCATTGAACGGCGCGTCAGGCGCCGTCTAATCGTCGCTGATCCAGGTGCGATCGAACCATATAGGTCAAGACTGCAGATCGAGACCGGCGAGCTGCTGCCGGTCGAGCAGAACGATCTGCCGCTGAGTGTTGCCCACGAAGCCGAGAACGCCGAGCTCATGCAGGCGTGAGAGAGCGCGCGAGACGGTTTCCAGCGTCAGGCCAAGGTAGTCCGCGATATCGCGCCGCGACATCGGCAGCGCCATGACGCCCGCAGCCGTCAGACGCTTGTCCATCTCCAGCAGGAAAGCCGCGACCCGCTCCAGCGAGGTCTTGCGGCCTAGCAGCAACATGTGGTCCTCGGCATGCTGGAGATTGTTGGTGGTCATGCTCAGGAGATTTCTAGCCACCATTGCGTCGGTCTGGGCGACCGTTTCGAGACTATGCCGCCTCACAAGGCGCACGGTGGTGTCGACGATCGCCTCGGTCGTAAACCGGTGCTCGCTACCATTTTCGAGCCCGAAGATGTCCCCGACGAGGTGGAATGCGCCGATCTGGCGCCGGCCGTCCGTTAGCAGCTTGTAACTTCGTACCGCTCCGGACTTGACTTGGTAGACATATTCCGCCGGCTCTTTCTCCCCGTAGATCTCGGATCCCTTTCGGTAGGAAAATTCGCTTAAACTGACCAACGCATTTGACTCACTTTTCATGCCGAGGTCACGGAGTGAATTGGGGCGTAAGGCGGAATCCGTTGTGATTCGAACAAACATAGGCCAACTCCTCAGCTCAACGCCGAATTGGTCCGTCAGACGAAATTTGTAGCCGGAAATGCGCCGCGCTATCCCACTCCCGCCCAAGTAGATTTACGAGTATGCTGGTGGTTCAATCCATTGGCCCAACGTTCATTGTACCAAGGGACAGGGCAGCCGCTTGGATGCGCAGGATGAGAAGTTGGCAGGCGCTGCGGGAATCTGGCTGATTGCATGACAGATATTTTGAACCCCAATTGTTGAAGATGATTCTGCGGCTTGAGGGGACTTCAATGGTCCCCGTAGGAATTGCGCGAGAGGTGGAAGGTGCCGGGCCTCGTTCACATTGTCGATGACGACGAGTCCTTTCGCACGGCGATCGAGCGCCGGCTGAAGCTCGCGGGCTACGATGTTGCCACTTATGCGTCATCACAAGCGCTGCTGGAGTCAGCGCCGAACGACGAGGAGGCGGGGTGCATTCTGCTCGACGTGCGGATACCGGGATTGAGCGGGCCCGAGTTACAGACCCGATTGGCCGCGTCCGGTTCGACTTTGCCGATCATCTTCCTGACGGGATATGCGGATACTCCAACCACCGTGCGAGCGATCAAGGCCGGTGCGGAAGACTTCCTGACCAAGCCGATATCCTCCGAGCAGTTGATCGATGCCATCGAGCGCGCGCTGGCGAGCCAGCGGGTGTCACGCGCCCAGCGCAGCAGGCTCGATGTATTTCGAAGTCATCTGGCCTCCCTGACACACCGCGAGCGGCAGGTGTTCGATCTCATCGTGCGCGGCCGGATCAACAAGCAGATCGCGCATGAGCTCGGGACCACAGAACGGACCGTGAAAGCGCATCGTCACCAGGTGATGGAGAAGATGCAGGTCCATTCGCTTGCGGAACTCGTTTCGATCGCGGAACGATTGGGAATGCTCGATGTGAATGGCAAATAGCGCACCTGCTTTCAGTTCGCACAGTTCCCTTGATGTGACTTCCCGAAGGGACAATTGAAAAGACGTTGGCGATGCTGCCATGCAGACGAGTGTGCCCAATTTCCCAATGCGCGATGGAAGGCCGGGCCATAACGCGCTCAGCCGCAGACCACCACCGCTGGGACCCTTGAGAGGTCGCCGTGCCGAAACACCAATCCGTCTTCATCGTCGATGACGATCTGTCCGTCCGGACGAGCATGTCCAGGCTATTGCGTGCGCACGGTTTCGTTGCGACGCTGTTCGAGTCGGCGGGCGCCTTGCTGGACTATGGCGGAATGGAAGGGGCGATCTGCATCGTGCTCGACATCGATCTCGACGGAAGTTCCGGCATCGACCTGCGCCGGAGCCTGACGGAGAAGGGCGTCACCGCCCCGGTCATCTACATTACGGGCAACGACAGTCCGGCGAACCGCACCGCGGCGATCACGTCGGGCTGCCTCGCCTATCTGACCAAGCCATTTTCTGCAGAAGCCCTGATCGGGCCCGTGACGCGTGCGGCTGCTGCATAGGCCCCCGCATCGATCACTCCTCGACATGTTGCTCCAGCGTCTTCGCCGGCGCACCTTTGTAGGCGGCCGCGAACTGCGCCAGCGGCACCGAGGTCGTCAGCGCCAGGAGGTTCGAATCGACGAGTTCAAGCGTCAGCGCCTTGCCTGATGCCATCTCCTCGATGGTCGTCGGCGCCGCCACGTCGGCTGCTATGCAGAGGTTGGTGAGACACCAGGTATAAGGCAGGCGAAAGGGGGAGCCTTGGTCGATCGTCAATTTGGGCGCCTGTTGAAGATACATGCCGACGGGCACGAACAATTGCAAACGCACTGTTTCGGACCCCTCGCGTTCGATCAGATCAAGCCGCACGGCGATCTGTCCGGTCGGGAATCGACCTGTGATCGAGGTTCGACACAGCGTGGGCGCACCTCCCGGCCTGAAACATAGTTTCTGCCAACCGCCGTAGCTGATGTCCGCTGCTTCACGCTGACCGCGCGTCGCGACTTCGGCCGGCTTGTCGGCTTGGGCTTCCGCCGGCGCGACGCCGCCAAGCGACGTTGCGGTCCCGACGATAGCAATGAGAAGGCCTGCAAGGCAGTCACGGATGTTGGGCATAGTCGCGCCTCCGGATCGGCCACCTATTTCTGCGCATCGAGGAACTTCGTCACTAAGGGCGACCAGAGCGGAATTGCGTCTGGCGAACCGATGAAGAAGTGCCCCTCGCCGCCGAACGGCGGCATCAGATGATATTCGGCCCGGCCGCCGGCAGCGGTGAAGGCAGCATGCATGCGCTTGGACAGGTCGGGCCCAAAGAACGTGTCGTTCTCGATGTAGATCCACAGCATCGGCACCCGCGAGGTGCGCCCGAAACCCGCGGTGGCTTCAACCAGCTTGTCCGGCGCGCAATTGTTGTTCGGCTTGCCGCCGACGCGCCCGCCACGGCCTGCGGCAAAAGTAATGATGGCCTTCACCGGCGGCGGGTTCACGCTCGATAAGGCGATCGAGGCCCAGCCGCCGGCAGACTGGCCGACCACGATCACGTCCTGGGGGATGATGCGTTTCTCGGCGGCGAGATAGTCGATAATCTCGAGATCGACCTTCGCAACGGCGAGCCCTGCGTCACGAAAGTTGGGATTGGTGCAGTTCCCGATCTTGGAGAAGAACGGTCCGTAGATGCCACGTTCGGGAATGTCGATGGCTGCTGCACCATAGCCGGTGCCGACCGGAGCCACGACGAGGTAGCCGCGCTGGGCGAACCATTTGGCGGCGTCCCGGAACTCGACGAGCGGAAAGAAGCTGCGATCGGTCGGGTTGAGCGACACGCCATGATTCATGATCACGAGAGGGAAGGGACCATCGCCGACCGGGCGCACCAGATAGGCGAACATCGGCAGCGGCAGTGGCAACACCCAGACTTCCTCCTGGACGCGGACTTGGTCTTCGGCGCGTGCGGGCGCGGCAAGCGTGCCAAGAATGGACAGCATGACTGCGAAGATTTGGCCGATTGCCGGGAGAGGCGTTCGCATCTCGGCCTCCTTACCCTGTGAACGTGGCGGCCACCACAATCGGGCCAAGGACGGTGAGGACGACATTGCCGACCGCGTAGGGCACGGCGACGCCGAGCACCGGGGTTTGGCTCTCGGCAACGTCACAAGCCCCCGTGACGGCGGCATCGACCGTCATGGCGCCGGCGAGCGCGCCGCAGGTCACTACCGGGTTCATGCGCAGAAGGTAATAGGCAACGAGCGTTCCTATCGTCATCGGAATCAGCGTGACGACGATGCCCATGCCGACCAGCAGCAAACCGTGCGCCTGAATCGCAGACCAGGCGGCAAGCCCGTTGCCGAGTCCGATGGCCGCTATGAAACCGCCGAGCCCGAGATCGCTCAAGGTTTGCTGCGCTGCCGGCGGCATCGCGCCGATGCCGGGCCTGCGCGTCCGCAGCCAGCCGCAGACGAGCCCCGCGATCAACGCACCGCCACCGCCACCGAGCGTAAGCGCGACGGCGCCGACCTTGAAGCTGGCAAGACCGGCCAGCAGACCCACCGCGATGCCCGCAGCAACGAAGGCGATGTCGGTCCGATCGCTGGTATTAAGGGCATGTCCCACACGCCCCGTTGCCCGCGCGATGTTGCCGGTGCTGCCGACCAGCGTCATGACGTCGCCGATATAGATCCGCGTGTCGGGACCGAGAGGCACCTCCCGACCCATGCGCGTGAGCGCGCGCAGGAATACACCGCGCGCATTGTCGCCCAGCCGCTCGACGATCTCGCGAAGCGAGCGGCCGTGCAACTGACGGTTTTCAACGAGCACCTCGACTACGTTGCCCGGCAGGCTGCTCAGCAGTTCCCCCGCATCGATCTCGGTCCCGATGATGGGCTTGGCCGCGACGATCGCAGCGGTCGGACCGGCAATGACGATGTCGTCGCCTGCCTCGATCACGGTGTCATGCTGCACCTTGATGTCGGCTCCGCGGCGCACGATGCGTTCCACCACCGTACGGCTGCCGATCTCGGCTTCGATCGCACCGATGGCACGGCCCGCGCCCGCTGAGACGCGATAGGCCCGAGCCTGGAATTTGCGGTATGAGAGGTTTTGCGTCTTCGGCGGCGCGCCGCCGGCGAGTTCGGCCTCGAGCTTTTTCGCCTCCGCCTTCAGATCGATGCGCATCAGCCTTGGCGCAACGAACGGCACGAACAGCAGCGTCAGGATGTAGCCGAGCACATAGGTCACCGCGTAGCCCGCGGCGATGTTGGCTTCCTGTTGTTTCAACACCTCGCTTGGGAGCCCGAGCTGCGCCAGCGCGCCCGAGGCTGTTCCGATTACGGAGGACTGGGTCAGCGCGCCGGCGGCCAGGCCCGCTGCTGTCCCAGTATCGAGTGTGAAGACGCGGGCAAAGATGAGCACGATCACGAGCCCGGTCGCTCCGATCACCAGCGCCAGCACGACTTGCGCCAGGGTCCGCACGCTCAAGGAGGCGAAGAACTCCGGTCCCGACCGGTAGCCGATCGTGAACACGAACAGGCTGAACAGGATCGCGCGCAGGATCGGCGGAAACGTGAAGCTGCCGAGCTGGCCGATCAGAACGGCTACGATCAGGATGCAGGCAGTCGTTCCGATCGAGAAGCCACGGATCCTGATGCGGCCAAGGACGGTGCCGATCGCGATGGCGAGCAGCAGGAATATTTCCGGTGCGGTGGCGATGATCCACCTTACGGTTTCCATGGCATTCCCCCGACGCTTTGACGGGATTTGATTGGCGTCCCGGGGATCTTGCTTGATCCAGATCAAGCCTCGGCAGGGACGGCGGGATGCCTATGACGGAATGGAGTATTTGCGGCAGCCCGTATTTCCGAGATGAGTACCCTGGACGTCGCAGCCGGCGCGATCCGCCGCGACGAGACGGTCGAGATCGTATTGTTGCTCGCTTTCGCGGGCGGCTTCATCGATGCCTATACCTGGATCATTCACGGCGTGCTGGCGAACGCTCAGACCGCGAATTTGATCTTCCTTTGGGCCTACGGGATGGCGGGTAACTGGGCGAGGGCGTCGCACTTCGTGCCACCGATCCTCGCCTTCGCGGTCGGCATCGTGATCGCTGCCTGGCTGCGTCGTGTCGCCGGCGGGCGCGCCGCGGCGATCAGCACTGTCATCGAGATCGTGCTGTTGATCGTGATTGGTGTCCTGCACAACCGGTTGCCGGACCTGGCGGGAACGCTCGGCATCTCCGTGGTCGCAGCCATGCAATCGTCCATGTTCGCCCGGGTCGAGGGCACCGTTTGCAGCACGGTGATGATCACCGGCAATATGCGTCAAGCCATCGAGAACATGTTTTCGGTCGTGTATGGCGGGGCTCCGCTCGGGACGTTGCGCAAGTCGGGCATCTTCTTCGCATTGTGTGCCGTGTTTGGCTTCGGGGCCGCCGCCGGTGCTTTTGCGACCAAGAACATCCCCGATCTCGCGCTCTGCCTGCCGGTCGTCGCGCTGCTGATTGTGCTGCTGCGCTGCGAAGCGCCCCATCAGGAGCAAGGGCGATGAGCGCACCGTCCGATGCCGGTTGGTGGCGTTTCTTCCCGCCGGCAGGCTGGCTTGCGGCCTATCGCGGCGAATGGCTGCCGTCCGACGCGATTGCCGGCGTCACGCTGGCCGCTTATGCCATTCCGGTCTCGCTCGCCTATGCCGCGCTCGCCGGCCTGCCGCCGCAGATCGGCGTCTATGGCTACATGCTCGGAGGCATCGGCTACGCCTTGCTCGGGTCGTCGCGGCAGCTCGCGATCGGGCCGACGTCAGCGATTTCCCTGATGATTGCAGGGACCGTCGGTGCGCTGGCCGGAGGAGATGCGGTACGCTACGCGCAGATCGCGAGCCTCGCGGCCTTTTCCGTGGCGGTGCTTTGCCTGATCGCCTGGCTGTTCAAGCTCAGCGTTCTCGTCCGGCTCGTTAGCGACAGTATCCTGGTCGGCTTCAAGGCGGGAGCTGGGCTCACCATCATCATGAGCCAATTGCCGAGCCTTCTTGGGGTGGCCGGTGGCGGCCACAATTTCTTCGATCGGGCTGTCAAGCTATTCGGGCAGCTCGGCGGCGTCGATCCGCTGGTGTTAGGCATCGGTGCGGTCGCGCTCTTGTTGCTTCTGCTCGGCGAACGGCTGTTGCCGGGAAAACCCGTCGGCATCACTGTCGTTGCGCTTGCGATCGCTCTGGCAACGCTGCTGGGCCTGCCGGCCCTAGGTGTGCCCGTTACCGGGAAGATACCGGAAGGGCTGCCGGCGCTGGCGGTCCCGACATTTGGCCTGCTGGAGTTCGACGATCTATTCCCTCTCGCCGCAGGTTGCGTGCTCCTTGCCTATATCGAAGGCGTGTCGGCGGCCCGCAGCTTCGCTGCCAAGCACGGCTATTCCCTCGATGTCCGTCAGGAATTCCTGGGACTGGGCGCAGCGAACCTCGCCGCTGCTTTCGGCCATGGCTATCCCGTTTCCGGTGGCCTGTCGCAATCGGCCGTCAACGACAACGCCGGGGCGCGGACGCCGCTGGCGCTGGTGATCTGCTCGGTGACGCTCGGTCTGTGCCTGTTGTTCTTCACGGGGCTGCTGACCAACCTGCCGAAGGCGGTGCTCGCGGCGATCGTCTTCGCCGCCGTTTACAGGCTGGTCGATGTTCGAGCGCTGCTTCGAATGTGGCGGGTCAGTCGGATCGATTTCTACGCGGCGGCCATCGCACTGATCTCCGTGCTGCTGCTCGGCATTCTCCAAGGCGTCTTGCTGGCTTCGATCGCGTCGATCTTCCTGCTACTGGCGCGGGCCTCGCGGCCGAATGTCGCGTTCCTGGGCCGATTGCCCGGCAGCGGTCGGTATTCGGACAGTGCGCGGCACGAGGGCGTCGAGCCGCTGGTCGGCATCATCGCGTTCCGGCCTGAAGCATCGCTGCTTTACATCAATGCCGAGACCATCCTGGAGACCGTTTTGACGGCGCTGCGCAGGTCGTCGGGCGTCCGGCTGGTGGTCTGCGACCTCTCGGCTTCGCCCTACATCGATCTGGCGGGTGCGGGCATGCTGCACGATCTCCACGACGAGCTTGCATCACGCGGGGTGACCTTCTGCGTCGTCGGTGCGCATGCGCAGCTCCGTGACCTCCTGCGTGCCGAGGGGCTGGCGGGCAAGACCGACAGCGACCAGTGGCTGCGGTCGCTCGATAGCCTGCTCAGCGACGACGAGACGCACTCAGCGCAACGAACGGCTTGACCCCTCCCTGTTGCGCTGCGGGCGGCCTGGCATCGCGAGCCAGAATGCATGCGACCGTTGACTTGGATCAATGGAGGGACCGGGGCCGCACTCACGATCCCGCATCACCTTTGCCCTCATGGATCGGGAGAGACACATGTCCAAAGAGCCCAAGGCCGCGCAAAAGCGCATCGACCAGTTCTTTTCCGGGCCGGGAGCGCGGGCAGACGACTGGCGCGATCTGGTCGAGGCCGCCAAGACCTGGGCCAGGGTCGGCAATCGCGCGGCCTTTGACGCGGCACTCGCCGATCTCTCGATCACTGAGGAATTTCACGGTTATCCCGGTATGCAGCTGATGGCGGCGCTGCGGGAAGCCGCGGCAGCCGGCGACGGCGCGGCCTCGTTCGCCCTTGCCACGAAGATCGCCCAGGCGCTGGCAACGCGGTCCTTCCGCCAGCACGCCGGTGACTGGAGCGCACAGGACGACGGCAACGGCGATGCGCCCGAACTGGTGCCGCCGAGCTTTGGTGCCCACGTGGCACGCCGGCCTTATTTCGAGACCCTGATCGTCACCGGCGTGTCGCCGGGCCAATGGCCGGCGCTGGCGGCCGAATGGCGCAAGCTGCGGCGCCCGGTCGACGCCTTCATCTATGAACCTGTCATCGTCGGCAGCCTGGAGGATGCGTTCTGTGCGACGATGCTCAATCCGAACATCGGTGCTGTCATCATCAACGAGGGCTTCGGCTTGCGTTCGCGGCATGATGCACCGGTGTTGCGCTCGATCATGGCGACGGCAGGCCTCAACGACGAAACTGACGCGTCAGCGCTCCGGCTCGCCCACATCATCAAGCGAGTCAGGCCCGAGCTGGATCTCTACATGATCTCGAACCGCGACGTGGAGGAGCTCGCCGGTAATCCCGAGGCGGACGTGGTTCGCCGCATCTTCTATTCCGTCGAAGAGCTTCTGGAGCTGCATCTGTCGATCCTCGAAGGCATCCAGGATCGCTACGACACGCCGTTCTTCGACAATCTCAAGAAATACGCCCAACGCCCGATCGGCACTTTCCATGCGCTGCCGATCGCCCGCGGCAAGTCGATCTTCAAATCCGACTGGATCCGCGACATGGGCGAGTTCTACGGCCCGAACCTGTTCCTGGCCGAGAGCAGCGCCACCACCGGCGGGCTCGACAGCATGTTGGAGCCGACCGGCAACATCAAGAAGGCGCAGGAGAAGGCGGCGAGGGCGCTCGGCGCCGACCGCGTCTTCTTCGTCACCAACGGCACCTCGACGTCCAACAAGATGGCGGTGCAAGCGCTGCTCGCGCCCGGCGACATCGCGATCGTCGACCGCAACTGCCACAAGTCGCATCACTACGGCATGGTGCTGGCCGGAGCGCAGCCGCTCTATGTCGAAGCCTTTCCGATGACGGAATATTCGATGTACGGCGCGGTACCGCTGAAGACGATCAAGCAGGCGCTGCTGGGCGCCAAGGCGGACGGCCGGCTCGACCGCGTCAAAATGGTCGATCTCACCAACTGCACCTTCGACGGTCACATCTACAACACACGCCGGGTGATGGAGGAATGCCTTGCCATCAAGCCTGACCTCATCTTCCTCTGGGACGAAGCCTGGTTCGGCTTTGCCCGGTTCTCGCCGTTCCTGCGCCGTCGCACGGGCCTTGGCGCCGCCAACGAGATCGAGGCTTGGATGCGCGATCCGAAGTCGGTCGCGGTCTATGAGAAGCAGCAGGCCGAGCTCGGCAAGAGCCCGTCCAACGAGGTGCTGCTCAAGACTCGGCTGATCCCGGATCCGCGCCAGATCCGGCTCCGGGTCTACCAAACCAATTCGACCCACAAGTCGATGTCAGCGATTCGTCAGGGCTCGATGTTGTCGGTCAAGGATGTGGAATTCCACACGGTTGAGCAGCAGTTCAAGGAGGCGGTGTTCACCCACGCCTCCACCAGCCCGAACCAGCAGCTCATCGCCAGCCTCGACATCTCGCGGCGGCAGATGGAGCTGGAAGGCTATGGCCTCGTCGCCAATGCGATCGAGATCGCGTTCGCGATCCGCCAGGCAGTCAACAGCAATCCGCTGATCTCGAAATATTTCCGTATCCTCGGTGCTGAGGCCATGGTGCCGGCGCAATACCGCCAGAGCGGCTTCACCGACTTCCTCGCTCCCGGCGTCAACTGGGCGAATACACTCAAGAGCCTGGACGACGACGAGTTCTGCCTCGATCCGACCCGCATGACGCTAGTGTGCGGCATGGCCGGCTATGACGGGACGCAGTTCAAAGGCATTCTCGCCAACGAATACAACATCCAGGTCAACAAGACCTCCCGCAACTCGGTCCTGGTCCAGTCCAACATCAACAACACCCGCAGCGACGTGGCGCATCTCGTCCGCGTGCTCGCCGAAATCGCGGGCGAGATTGATCGCGGCCTTGCCCAGGGCGGCGCTAATGCTCGGAAGACCTTCGAGGCACGGGTGACGAGCCTGATGAAAGATGTGCCGGATCTGCCGAACTTCTCGCATTTCCACCCGAGCTTCCGTGGCGATGCTGGCACCAAGACCAATGAAGGCGACATCCGCAGCGGCTTCTACGCGGCCTATGACGTTGCCGGATGCGAGCACATCCGCCTCAACGATCCCGAGATCGATCAGCGGCTAAAGGCCGGCCCCGAGCTCGTCTCGGCGAACTTCGTGATTCCCTATCCGCCGGGCTTCCCGATCATGGTGCCGGGCCAGGTCATCACGCAGGAGACCATCGACTTCATGCGCAAGCTGGATGTGAAGGAAATCCATGGCTACGACGCCAAGGAAGGCCTGAAGCTCGTGCGCACGGAAGCTTTGGCGAAACTCGGCCGACCGAAGACCGACGCGAAGCCGAAGCTCAAGGCCGCATCCTAAGGCTTGGAGGGGACTAACATGCAGGCATTCTTCGAGTTTTTGCGGCAGTATCCGTATCTGCTGCTGTTTTTCGTCGTCGGTCTCGCCGTCTATATCGGCCGGGCCAACGTCAAGGGTTATGGCCTCGGCATGGTTGCCGGCGCCATCGTGGTGGGAGCAGGCCTCTCGGTCTGGGCATCCAGTTACGGTGTGAAGCTCGAGCTGAACAATTTCGTCAAGAGCCTGTTCTATTACCTCTTTATGTACGGCGTGGGCTTGCGCGTAGGTCCGTCCTTCATCAACAGCCTGCGAGGCGATGGCATCAAGTTCGTGTTCCTCGCAGTCGTGTCCAGCGTTGTGGGCCTGACACTGGTGGTGCTCGGTGCAAAGCTCTTCGCCCTGCCGCCAGGTGCTGCCGGCGGCATGCTCGCGGGATCGCAGACCATGTCGGCGGCGATCGGCTCGGCAGAGCAGGCGGTCACCTCAGGTGTCGTGAAGCTGCCGGAGGGCATGAAGCCCGAGGAAGCCTCCGGCATGATCGCGCTCTCCTACGGCATCACCTACATCTGGGGCACCGTCGGCATCATCCTGATCTGCAAATACCTGCCGCGCTGGTGGGGCGTCGACGCCAAGGCTGCCGCGAAGCAGTATGAGCGGGAATATGGCGTCAAGGATCTCGAAGGCGGCGGCCTGACCGGCTATCGTCAGTTCGGCCTGCGAGCGTACCGGCTGGAGAACCCGGCCACCGTGGGGATGAGCATCGCGAAATTCCGGGCAATCAATCCCGAGTACCGGATCGTCAATGTGGGACGGAACGGTGAGCCTCAAGGAGCCGATGCCGACCTGGTGCTGCAGAAGGGCGACGTCGTCGCGCTCGGCGGCTCGACCGAGCATCTCACCGAGAAGATGGGTCTTATTGGCCCGGAGGTTGCGGATGCCAAGACCTTGGGCATTCCCATGGACCAGGCGGATATCCTCGTCACCAACAAGGAGATGGTGGGGCGGACATTCGAGTCCTTCCGCGACACGGCGATCGCGGGCCAGTTGCAGGTCACCAAGGTTGAGCGCGGTGGCGTCCAGATTCCGGCCGGCCTCAAGACCAAACTGGAGCGGATGGACATCGTCTCCGTGGTCGGCCTGAAATCAGCAGTCAACGAGCTCGGCGAGAAGTGGGGCCGGATTGCGCGCGCCAATACGTCGACTGATCTTCTGACTCTATCCGTCGGCATGATCATCGGCTTCCTGATCGGCATGATCGAGTTTCCGGCATTCGGCGCCAAGATCGGTCTCGGCAATGCCGGCGGCCTCCTGCTGTCGGGCGTGATCGTGTCCTCGATCGTGTCGCGGCTGCGCTTCTTCGGCAACACGCCCAACGCGGCGCGGAACGTGCTGGAGGATCTCGGCCTCGTCGTCTTCGTCGCCATCGTTGGCGTCAATGCCGGCGCAGGACTGCTGTCGCAGCTTACTGGGGCCATCGCCTTGAAGATATTCATCGTCGGCTTCATCGCCTGCACGATCCCACCGTTCATCGTCTGGGCGATCGGCTTCCACGTCTTCAAGATCAATCCCGCCGTGCTGATGGGCGGCGTCGCCGGCGCGCGGTCGCATTCCGGCCCGTGCCGCGAAGCCGCAGTCGAGATTCAGAGCTCGGTGCCCTGGATCGGATTCCCGGTCGGCTATGCCGTCTCGGGCATCCTCCTGACGATCTTCGGCTACTTCGCGATGATCCTGGCGCAATGACCACAAAAGGGGAAAGAAACATCATGAGGAAAGTTGCCATCGGTGCCGTCCTGATTGCCTTGACGACGGCAACTCTCGGTATCAGCACGCAGGCGCGTGCCGATACCGGCCAGGTTGCGGTCGTCTTCACCAAGGGTGGCTTCATCGTCGGGGCCGGTGGCGGAGAGGGCGTTCTGCTCTACCGCGGCAAGAAATACCCGTTCACGGTCTCGGGCATGAGCGTGGGTCTCACCATCGGGGCGTCAACGACGAAGTTCGTCGGTCGGGCGCTCAATCTGAAGGGGCCGGCATCTATCGAAGGCTCCTATGCGGTAGGCGGAGCCGGTGGGGCGATCGCCGCGGGGGCCGGTGCCGTTCAGCTGCAGAACGGCAATGGTGTGATCCTTCAGCTCAGCGGCCCCAGGGTCGGCGCGGAAGTATCGGCTGCGGTCGGCGGCGTTACGATCCGACTCAAGTGAACCGAAGGAGCGACGGGCTGCGTGACCGCAGCCCGTCTGCGTCTCAATAGCGCTCTGCCACGAAATTCATGTCCTTCAGGCCAGCCTGGTCGTCGTAGCGACCCTTGTCGGATCGTTTGGGCAGCTTGATTTTGTCCTTCTTGATGCGCTTGTAGGGAATGGCGCCGAGAAGGTGGGCGATGCAGTTCAGCCGCGCCTTGCGCTTGTCGTCGGACCGGATGATGTACCAGGGCGCGTCCTTCGTGCTCGTCTTCTTCAGCATGAGGTCGCGCGCCCGTGAATAATCATACCAACGCCGGAATGATTCCAGGTCCATCGGGCTGAGCTTCCACTGCCGGACAGGGTCGTCGATCCGGGCCTTGAAGCGGCGTTCCTGCTCGTCCATGCCGACTTCGAGCCAGATCTTGATCAGGATGATGCCGCCGTCGATGACGTATTTCTCCATCTGCGGACAGAGGTTGAGGAAGCGTTCGTGTTCCGCGGGAGTGCAGAAGTTCATGACATATTCGACGCCGGCACGGTTGTACCAGCTCCGGTCGAAGATCACGATCTCGCCGGCGGCGGGAAATTTCTCCATGTAGCGCTGGAAGAACAGCTGAGTCTTCTCGCGATCCGATGGTGCGGGTAGGGCGACCACGCGAAACACGCGCGGGCTGACCTTCTCGGTGATCGCTTTGATCGTGCCGCCCTTGCCGGCCGCGTCCCGGCCCTCGAACAGGACGATGACGCGCAGTTTGTTCTCTCGCACGTAATCCTGGAGATGACAGAGCTCGACCTGAAGCTTTCCAAGCTCCTTCTCGTAGTCCTTTCGCTTCATCCGCTCCGCAGGCGCGTCCTTGGCCATGCCATTCGCTCCTGTCGCGCTTCATTCGTCCCAGGAGATGGTCACGCCGATATCGCCGGGCACACCGCCGGGAAATTCGATCACCTGGTAGGAAATGCGATAGCCGCGCGGTTTCAGATAATCGGTCCAGAGCTGGAAGATCTCCTTGGGGATTCCGGTCAGAGTGTTCTCCCAGCCCTTTTCCATTTGATTGATGGCCCGTCCCTTGTCGGTGCAAAGCGAGTTGGGGAAGCGATAGACCAGCACTTCCGTCAGGCCGTTTCGCACGGCACGCTGAATGATAGTTGAGGCGAGCTTGATCTTCTCCTCCTCGCTCTTGCCGGACGGCTTGCTCAGGCGCTCGATGAGCGCGCGCTTCTCGGCGTCGGCCGCTGCTGCGAGGCGGACATATTCGTCCGCTTTTTCAGCCTCCTTGAGGGCAGCTTCCTTTCGAATCTGTGCGGCGTTGGGGATGAGATCGTCGAGGCCCGGCATGCTTGCGGCTCCTGATGATTATCCATTTAGCAAGGGAAAACGCTAGGTCGGGCACGAGGCGTTCTCTTGATTCAAATCAAGCAAACAGCGAGACTGCCCGAACAGAGTACCAAAAGTGCATTTTCGCTGATCGGGAGAGACGTTTGAGCGACCAGCTTCATCCAATGGCTCCGCACCATCTGCCGTTCTATCTCGCGCCGGGTAGCGGCACCGACACGCTGATGGTCGTGATGGGGTTTTTCCTGATTGGCACCATACTTTGGGTCGGTACGCTCTATTGGAAGCTGCACAGCCTGCCCGAGCGGATGGCGCACAAGTCGCAGAAGCTGCAATTCGAGCTCGTCGCGGTGCTCGGCCTGATCTCGCTGTTCACGCACATGCACATCTTCTGGATTGCCGGGCTGCTGCTCGCGATGATCGATCTGCCCGATTTCGGCACCCCGCTGCGCAGCATTGCCGGCTCCGTAGAGAAGATCGCGGAGGCGACGCCGGCCGCCGAGGATGACCGGGTTCGGATCGAGGCCGTGACCGCACCGCCTCCGACGGACAAGTCGGGTCCGACAAAGGAGAAGGAGCCCAGCCATGCTTGAGCTCCTGATCTGCTCCCTGGTTACGATCCTGCCGGACTATCTCTACCGCCGCTATGTCCAGGGCAAGCGCCTCGGCAAGGAGATCAACTTCTTTTCGATCTGGTACGAGTTGCGTTGGGGCATCACCGCCTGCCTGATGCTGACGGTGTCGCTGATCACCATGATCTTCTACTTCCACCCTTCGAGCTCGAGCGCAACCCTCTATTACCGCACGGTCCCGGTCATGCCGGTCGGAGTCGCTGGCCGCGTGGCCGAAGTGAACGTCGGCTTCAGCGCAGCGGTGAAGCAAGGAGACGTATTGTTCAAGCTGGATAGCGCCAAGCAGGAGGCTGCCGTCGAGACGGCCAAGCGAAAGATCGCCGAGGTCGATGCTTCGATAATGGCAGCGAAGGCAGACGTCGCGAAGGCCGAGGCGCAAATCGGCGAGGCCAAAGCTAACCTTCAGCAGGCCAAGGACGAGTTGGACGTCAAGAGCGAGTTGCAGCGCCGCAATCCCGGCATTGTGCCGCAACGAGACATCGACAAATTGCAGGTGCTCGTAGACCAGCGGCAATCCGGCGTGGACGCCGCAAATGCGAGCAAGGAATCGGCGGTCTTGCGGGTCTCAACGCTCTTGCCCGCCGAGAAGGCGAGTGCCGAGGCCGCGCTGGCCGAGGCGCAGGTTAATCTGGACCAGACCGTCATCCGCGCCGGTGTTGACGGGCGGGTCGAACAGTTCCTGCTGCGTACCGGCGACGTCGTCAATCAGCTGTTGCGGCCGGCAGGAGTTCTCATCCCGGATGGTGCCGGCAGAAACGTTCTGCAGGCCGGCTTCGGTCAAATCGAATCTCAGGTGATGAAACCGGGTATGGTCGCGGAGGCAACCTGCATCTCCAAGCCGTGGGTTATTATTCCGATGGTGATCACGACGGTGCAGGACTACATCGCTGCCGGTCAGTTCCAGGGTGGGCAGCAATTGCTCGAAGCCCAGAATGCGGTGAGGCCTGGCACCATCCTGGTGTTCCTGGAGCCGCTCTACAAGGGCGGGCTCAACGGCGTCACGCCCGGCAGCAGCTGCATGGTCAACGCCTATACCAGCAATCACGAGGAGATCTCAGCCAAGGACACGTCCACCAGTCGGAAGATCGCGCTCCATGTCGTGGACGGCGTCGGCCTCGTCCACGCGCTGCTGCTGCGCATCCAGGCGTTGCTGCTGCCGATCAAGACGCTCGTGCTCAGCGGGCATTGAACGGCAAAGGAAGGACGGACCAGATGGGTTCGAGGAGATGGGTTACGTTTGCTGCGATGTTGATTGCGCTCCTCGTCACGGTCGTCAGCGCAAATGCGCTCGATCTCAACGGCGCATGGGCAACCGGCGCCGACAATTGTCCCAAGGTGTTCGCGCGCAAGGGAGCCCAGCTCGGCTTCACCGACATGTCGGATGTCTACGGCGGCGGCTTCATTGTCGATGGTGATCAGATCATCGGAAAATTCGCACGCTGCCGGATCAAGGCGAGGAAGGACAGCGGTCCGAACGTCAACCTGATCGCCGCCTGCGCCACGGATATGATGCTCTCCAGCGTCCAATTCAGCCTGAAAGAGCTCGATGCAAACAGCCTCGTTCGGCAGTTCCCCGGCATGGAAGATATGGAAATCCGCTATCACCGTTGCCCGGCTCAGTAGCGGGAAGATGCGCTGGTCTTGACACATGTTCAACATGTGTCGGGTTGCGGACTGTCGGCGTGTCGTGATTCCCGCTAGAATGCCCTGGAAGCAGTCGTCGAAGCTGCGGGAATGGAGGTCGAGCGGGCGTATGTGCACTGGTTCAGGCAGATCGTGGCGAGCCGCGGCCGCGCTGTTGTGCCTCGGTCTCTTCGTCGCCGTGTGCCTGCCACCTGTGCGCGCCGACGCCGTCGAGCGAAGCCGTCGCGGCGATCTCAAACGGGTACTGATCCTGCACTCCTTCGGCCGCGAGTTCCGGCCCTGGAGCGAGTATGCGCGCGACATCAAGACCGAACTCGAGCGGCAATCGCCATGGCCCCTCGATATCCAGGAGCACGCGTTGCTTACGGCGCGATTCAATAATCCCGGTCCCGAGACGCCGTTCGTCGAGTATCTGCACTCGCTGTATCAGGGCGCATTGCCCGACATCGTGTTGAGCATCGGCGCGCCTGCGGCACGGTTTGCGCAGAAGTACCGCGCACAACTGTTTCCCGGCACACCGCTCATTCTTGCCGCAGTCGAACATCGCCTGGTCAACCGCGCCGATATCGGCGACAACGACGTGATCGTGGCGATCCGCAACGATTTCCTGATCGCATTCGAGCACATCCTGCAGCTTCTGCCGGACACCAAATCGGTTGCAGTGGTGATCGGAGCCTCGCCCCTGGAGAAGTTCTGGCTGGAAGAGGTGAAACGGGAGTTGAAGCCTCTCGACGCGCGGGTCGAGTTGGTCTGGTATTCGGATCTGTCATTCGAGGACATACTGAAGCGCGCAGCAAAGCTCCCCGCACACACCGCGATATTCTGGGGGCTGATGTCGATCGATGCGGCTGGGATCGTTCACGAGAGCGACATCGCTCTGCGAAGTCTGCATGCAGTCGCGAATGCTCCGATCTTTTCCTATGCGGAGCCGTTTTTCGGTGACAGCACCGTCGGCGGACCGATGCAGTTGATTACAGAAACGAGTTCAAGGACCGTTAGCGCCGCGATCGGTATCCTCGGCGGCGCGACGCCGGGAAGCATCAATTATGAGCCTATCGGCTTTGCTGCGCCCCGATACGACTGGCGGGAATTGCAGCGCTGGGGCATCAGCGAGAGCCGTTTGCCTCCCGGCAGCGCCATCCTGTTTCGGGAGCCGAACATCTGGCAACGTTATCGCTGGCAGATGTTGATGATCGCGGCCGTATTTTTGGTGCAGGCCGGTCTCATCAGCGGGCTGCTGCACGAGCGGCGGCGGCGGCGGTTTGTCGAGGTTGAGTCGCGCCAGCGCCTCGCCGAACTCGCTCACGCCAATCGCTACTCCGCCGTCGGCGAGTTGACCACGTCGATCGCCCACGAGCTGAACCAGCCGCTTGGCTCGATTCTGACCAATGCCGAAACGGCGGAGCTCATGCTGCGCGCCAACTCACCCGACATCAGCGAGGTTCGTCAGATTCTCGCCGACATCAGGCGCGACGATCAACGGGCCAGCGAGGTGATCCGCAGGCTGCGCTCCGTTTTGAAAAAGACGCCTTTCGAGGTCAAGGAGATCGAGCTCAACGACACCGTCCGCGAAGCGATCGGGCTCGTGAAAGCCGTGGCGGATGGGCGCCGCATCGCATTGATCTACACGCCTGTCCTGGTTGACCTTGATGTCAAGGGGGATCCGGTCCAGCTCCAGCAAGTCATCCTCAACCTGATCATGAACGCAATGGATGCGGTATCCGATGCAAATGCCGATAAGCGCGAAGTCAGCGTCTCAACCGTTCGTGCCGGCAATCACGCCGAGATCAGGATCACCGATACCGGACCTGGAATAGCCGCGACCGACCTTGCCAAAGTCTTCGATCCGTTCTTCACAACCAAGCCGCAAGGCATGGGAATGGGACTTGCGATCGTCAAGACCATCATCGAGGCCCATCAGGGCGATATCGCCGCGGCAAACCATGCCGCGGGCGGGGCCCTGTTCACGATCCGGCTTCCGATCGCGCGCTGAACGGGCGGTACCTTGATCTTGATCAAGCCTCTCGATGGCCGCGATCGTCTCTCTTTCGCAGTTGCATGATGTCAGCTCCTGATAGATGCGGAACTGATCGAATGATGCTCTGCTCTCGCGCTGCAGCAGTCTCGACGACTTCGTTTCGTTGATCTTGATCAACGAACGCGTCCGATCCGGCTCGATCTTCCGAAGCTGAAAGTCCGAAGGAGGATGTGATGTTTCGCTGCGGCAAGATCCTGATGGCGCTTGCGTTCATAATGGCGACTTCGGTCGCTGCGACGGCGCAGACCCCAACGCCGCCTGCGGCCCCGATTCCGCAGGCGCAGCCGGCGAGCCCGCCCGCGCCGTCGGCAGAGCTTCTGAAGCCTGAGCAGCTCGAGGCTCTCGTGGCGCCGATCGCGCTCTATCCGGACGAACTCCTTGCGAACGTTCTGGCGGCCTCGACCTATCCGCTTGAGGTGGTGCAGGCTGATCGTTGGCTGAAGGAGCGCAAGACTCTCAAGGGTGACGCGCTGAAGACGGAGGTGGACAAGCAGACCTGGGATGACAGCATCAAGGCGCTGGCCAGCACTGCCGATGTTCTGACCATGATGAGCGATCAGCTCGACTGGACCAAAAAGCTGGGCGACGCCTTTCTGGCTCAGCAGCCCGACGTGATGGATGCGATCCAGCGCCTGCGCAACAAGGCCTATGACAACAAGAAGCTGGTCACCACCAAGCAGCAGAAGGTCAGCGTCCAGTCTCAGGAGGGCAAGCAGGTCGTCGTGATCCAGCAGGCCAATCCTGCGGAAATGTATGTGCCGTATTACGATCCAGCGACCGTCTACGGCAGCTGGCCCTATGCGGAATATCCGCCTTATTATTGGGGCTACCCGTCCTATATCGGTGCCGGCATGGTCGCGGCCGGCCTGGCGTTCGGCACGGCCTGGGCGATCGGACGCTGGGGCAATTACTGGGGCGGCGGCTGCAACTGGGGCAATCGCAACGTTTACGTCAATCACCGTACCACCAACATCGGCAACGGCTGGCAGCACAATCCGGCGCATCGTGGTGGCGTGCGCTATAACAACAGCAATGTTCAGCAGCGTTTCGGCAACAACAATTTGAAGGCCGGCGTGTCGGATCGGATGGATTTCCGCGGCCGTGACGGCAACCAGGTGTTGCGTCCAAATCAAGGTGCAGGAGATCGGGCAGGCGATCGCGCCGGTGACCGCGCTGGTGATCGTGGTGGTCCCGGTGACCGCGCAGGAGATCGCGCGGGTGATCGTGCCGGCAACCGGGGCGATCGGCCCGGCGGCGGCGATCGCGCTGGGTCCAGCGATCGTGCCAAGGGTGGTGGTGACCGGGCCAAGGCTGCAAACAAAGGCGGCGGAGATCGCGCCAAGGCCGCCAACCGCGCCGGCGGCGGTGCTGCGGCCAACCGCGGCGGCGGCAATCGCGGCGGTGCCATGAATGTCTCCTCCGGCCGCTCGGCAGCCGCAGCGTCCGCGCGTGGTCGCGCCAGCATGGCCAGCATGCCACGCGGTGGCGGCGGTGGACCGAGCTTTGCCGGCCGCGGCGGCGGTGGCGGAATGGCAATGCGTGGAGGCGGCGGTGGTGGCTTCCGGGGTGGTGGCGGCGGTGGCCGGCGTTCCGATATGGCGCTCAAGCATGACGTCGTCCTGCTCGGTCAACTCTCAAACGGCCTCGGCTATTATCGCTTCAGCTATATCGGCAGCGACAAGGCCTATGTCGGCGTCATGGCGCAGGAGGTCGAGCAGGTGATGCCAGCCGCAGTAACCCGCGGCAGCGATGGATATCTGCGCGTCTATTACGAAAAGCTCGGCCTGACATTCCGCAGCTATGGCGACTGGCTCGCCGGCGGCGCGAAGATCCCTGCGGAGGCGACGCCATGACCGGCTTGAAATCATTCCGTCGCGCAATGTTGCCGGGTATCGTGGCGCTGGCGTTGCTCGGCTCTGCGTCACAGGCGCAGCAGTCCTTCAAGACGCCGGAGGACGCGGCCGCCGCGCTCGCGGCGGCGGTCAAGAGCGGACCGGATGACATCCTGAAAGTGCTGGGCAGGGCCGCGGACGACATCGTCTCCTCCGGCGACGAGATCGCCGACAACGACATCCGCCAGCGCTTCACTTCGATGTATGACGCCAAGCACGCCATCAAGGCCGAGGGCAACAAGACCGCGACCCTGATGCTCGGGCCGGACGATTTCGCGTTCCCGATTCCGCTGGTCAACACCAAGAGCGGCTGGGAATTCGACACCGCCGAGGGACGCATCGAGGTGCTGCGCCGTCGCATCGGCCGCAACGAGCTCGACGCGATCCAGACCGCGCTCGCCTTCGTCGACGCGCAGAATGAATATGCCGACAAGGACCGCGGCGAGGGCGCTGGCATCTACGCACAGCGCATCGTCTCCTCGCCCGGCAAGAAGGACGGCCTGTTCTGGCGTGACGACAACGATCCGAGCCCGCTTGGCGCGCTGGCGGCCGAGGCCTCGAAGGAAGGCTATCGCGCCGGCGACGTCGGTCCTGCGCCCTATCACGGCTATTATTTCCGCATCCTCAAGGGGCAGGGTCGGGATGCGCCTGGCGGTGCGCTCAATTACATCGTGAAGGGCAAGATGATCGGCGGCTTTGCCCTGATCGCCTGGCCGGCGGAGTATGGCAATTCAGGCATCATGACCTTCCTGGTCAATCACGCCGGCACCGTCTACCAGAAAGACCTTGGCAAGCGCACGGCATTCGTCGCCGAGCGGACCACGCTGTTCGATCCCGATGAGACCTGGAAGAAGGTCGATGCTGCAAAACCCTGAGCGGCGCGGGCGCCACCGCGCACTTCGGCTGATGATGCTCCTGTTGCTGGCGCTTGGGTTGGCTGCGCCGGCAACACCATCCTTTGCGCAGGCGTCCGGCCAGGTCAGGGCCAAGATCGTCAAGGCCGGCCTTGTGGTTGGCGGCGGCGCTGGCAGTGGCGTGTTGACCTACCGCGGCAAGTCTTACCCGTTCAAGATTAGCGGCCTGAGCTTCGGCATCACGGTCGGCGCGACGGTCGGCCGGCTCGATGGCTGGGCCTCGGGCATCCGCGAGGTCGGCGACTTCGCCGGCACCTACAGCTCGGTCGGCGGCGGTTTTGCTCTGGTTGGCGGCGTCAACGGCGTCCGTCTCCGCAACGAGAAGGGTGTGACGATCGTGCTGCAAGGCCCCAAGGCGGGGCTCGAGCTGGCGGCCAACATCAGTCAGATCACGATCGCCTTGAAGTGAGGCTCAGGAGGGGTGCGCGGACCGAAGCGTGAGAGTCGAGAGCACTGTCCTTGGATCTTCACTTCTCGCGAGCTTGAAATCCAACTTTGCGAACACGCACCGCATGGACGAGCAGCCGCGCCAGAGCGGCAGTGCGAGCTTCTTCTGACTGCAGCATCTGTCATCGATATTGTCCACCCTGATGCCTGACATCTATGAACCGATGGCGCAGGAAAAGCGATCTTGAGGACGGTGTTACAAAGCGCTAGGAGGTGCGGGTAACAATGCTCAAGCCGCAGCTTCTTATCACAGGTAAGTCATTGAGATTTCGACATAATCGTTTTTCCGTTGCGCCCATGATGGATTGGACTGACCGGCATTGCCGGGTGTTCCACCGTCACCTGACGCGACGGGCGCTGCTTTATACGGAGATGCTGACCACGGGCGCCATCATTCATGGCGACCGGGAGCGGCTGCTTGGATTCGACGCATGCGAGCATCCGGTGGCGCTTCAGCTTGGCGGCTCGAATCCGCACGAACTCGCGCAGGCCGCGCGGATCGGCGAAGCGTTTGGTTATGACGAGATCAATCTCAATGTCGGCTGCCCGTCCGACCGCGTGAAGGATGGCCGCTTCGGCGCCTGCCTCATGGCCGAGCCGGAACTGGTGGCGCGATGCGTCGAGGAGATGAAGGCTGCGGTCGCCGTTCCCGTCACCGTGAAGTGCCGCATCGGCATCGACGACCAGGATCCCGAGGTCGCGCTCGATACGCTGGCGCGTGCGGTGGTGGCGTCCGGCTGCGATGCGCTGATCGTGCACGCGCGCAAGGCCTGGCTCAACGGCCTGTCGCCGAAGGAGAACCGCGACATCCCGCCGCTCGACTATGAACGCGTCTATCGTCTCAAGCACGCGATGCCTGATGTGCCCGTCATCATCAATGGCGGCATCCGGAGCATCGAAGAGGCGAAGGCGCATCTCGAGCACGTTGACGGCGTGATGCTCGGCCGCGCGGCCTACCAGGAGCCGTGGCGGTTGCTCGGCGTCGATGACGACATCTTCGGCGAGACGGCACCGCACACCTCCATGCAGGAGGCGCTCGAGGCGATGATGCCCTACATCGAAGAGCAACTGGCGCGTGGCACCCGGCTGCACGCGATTACGCGGCATTTCGTTGGCGCATTCCACGCCGTGCCGGGGGCGCGCGCATTCCGGCGGCATCTCGCCGAGCAGGGGGTGAAGCCGGGCGCCGGTCTCGCCGTGCTGCGCGACGCGATCGCGCGTGTCGGTGCACGTGCCCCTGCGGAGGCGGCGGCCTAGGTTGGTCTAGTTGACCGCCGCGCGTGTGCGACGGGAGCTGCGCTGGAGCTCCGGATACCCCGTCAACATCAGCGTGTCCGCGCGCACGCCCCAGCTTTCCAGACGGTCGAGGAAGCTCATCCCGAGCAGATTGGTCTTCATCTGGCCGCGCTGCACGACAAGGGCCGGGACCGACTTCTCCACCAGCTTGCCGACGGCGAGACGGTCGAGCGTGAGCCGGGCGGCCTTGGTGTGGCCGCCGGCGGTCTCCAGGTCGACGTCGTATTCGAGCATATCGAGCGGCAACCCGATCGCCTTTGCGGTTTCCCAGGTCAGCACCACCGAGGTCGCGCCGGTATCGATCACCATCGGTGCAGCCACGCCGTTGATCTTGGCGCGCAATGCGAACTCGCCGCCCTGGCCACGCGGGATATGCACGGCGGGAGCCGGCGCGGCGGTCGGCGCGCGGAAGATGTGCGAGACCTTGTGGCTGGCCCGCGCGATCTGGTCGGGATCGCCATAGGCGACGACCGCACCTGCGGTGCCTGCGAGCATGACGAGAACGAGCAGGAAGCGGATCATCGCACGCCTCCGCGCGTGCGCGTGCCCATCAGGTGCGCCTTGGCGATGCCGCGATCGGCGTGAGGCCAGCCTGATTCATCCGGGCCGGCAATAGCGCCATGACGGCCAGCCGTTCCGCGCTGTCCATGGCGTGCCAGCGCGCGATCTCCGGCAAGGTCCGGCCGCAGCCGAAGCACAGCTTGGTCTTGGGATCGATGATGCAGACGGCCACGCACGGCGTTTCTTTGCTCATACGGACATAGTGGGGGATGGTCGGGCATGTCTGCAAGCATCTCGTTAAGAGCCCGTGCCTGCGCTCATGATCGGCTTGTGGCGCGGCCGGCGCTTCTCATCGGGAACGAGCGAACTCTCCGGCTGGAGCGGCGGGGAATCGTCCGACAGCGGTGCCAGCGCACTCATCACGCGCTCCGGCGGGAAGGTGACGATCACCTCGGTGCCGATGCGTAGCTTCGATTTCAGTGTGAACGTGCCGCCATGCAGGTCGATCAGATTCTTGGCGATGGGCAGGCCCAGGCCCGCGCCTTGTTCCGCCGACTTGATCGAGTTCGAGCCCTGGCCGAACGAGGCCAGCACGACCGGAATCTCGTCCTCGGGGATGCCGGAGCCGGAATCCCTCACCGAGAGATATTGTCCGCCCGAAGCGGTCCATCCCGCCTTGAGCCAGATCTCGCCGCCTTGCGGAGTGAACTTGATCGAATTGGAGAGCAGATTGAGCACGACCTGGCGGATCGCGCGCTCGTCGGCCCAGAGCCGCGGCATCGCTTGCTCGAACACTTCGTGGATGGTGATGCCGCGGCTGGACGCGCGCAGCTTCATCAAATGGTGGCAGTCGGCCACGATGCCGACCAGGGACACCGCTTCCTCGTTGAGTTCGTAGCGGCCGGCTTCGATCCGGGATAGATCGAGGATCTCGTTGATGAGATTGAGCAGGTGTACGCCGGAATTATGAATGTCGGCGGAATATTCCTTGTACACCGGAACCGCATGTGCGCCGAAAATCTCGCTCTTCATCACCTCGGAAAAACCGAGGATGGCGTTCAGTGGCGTGCGCAGCTCGTGGCTCATCTGCGCGAGGAAGCGCGACTTGGCGACGTTGGCGGATTCGGCGCGGTGGCGTGCTTCGTCCGAGATTGCCTTGGCCTGTTCGAGCTCGCCGATCAGCGCGTCCTTCTCGGCGCGCGCCTCGAGCGTGGCGAAGGTCGAGGAGTGCAGGCGGTGGGCCAGCAGCACGAAATAGCCCTCGGCCGCGACCGCGAGCGCCGCCAGGATGTAATTGTCCAGCGAGCCCGTCATCACGAAGCTCAGTGCCATCGCGACAGCGACCGGCATGGTGGCGGCAACGGCGGCGATCGGCAGATTGGCGGCCAGCATGCTCGATACTGCGATCACCAGCAGCATCAGGAACATCATCAGCGTTTCCGTGACCATGTCGAGCACGGGATGGATCAGGATTGCCATCCAGCACAGGCCATAAAGCAGGTCGAGCACGACGAAACGTGTCCGCCACGCCCGCGTCGCGGCAGGAGAGGCGGGTTCGGTCAGGAACCGCCGGCAGCTGCGGATCATGGCGGCATGGAAGCAGAGCATGCCTGCTGTCCAGGCCGCGGCCGGGATCGGCTGCATCCAGAGCCCGAACAGCACGCCGGTTGCGACGACCAGCAGCATCACGACATAGGAGGCTGACAGCCGTGTCTGGGCGTATTGACGCAGCATCTCGGCGTCGAAGGCCGGCCGGGTTCCGCTGGTCGACGTTAACCTGTCGCGCGCCTCGCGCACCCGCTGCGCCGCAGCCCTTCGGCTGCTCGCCGATGGAGCGCTCACCGGCTCCGCCGGAAGCTGCACAACCTCGGGCTTTTCAGCGGGGTTACTCATCAAGCAACACGATTCCTGCCCACGCCGGACGCGGGCCTTCTGCATTGTCTATCTCTGGCAAGAAATCCTTAAGAGGTGCCTTAAGGAGCTAAAGAATTACGTTAACCCGGCGTTAATTGATGTTCCGTCCGGGCCGCCGCGGTCGGTGGACCCGCGGCCCTTCACCTGAAGAAAACGAGCGTGACCAACGCGAAGACCGGCAGCAGCAGGAGGGAGCTCCAAACCATGTATCCGAAGAAGCCTGGCATTGCGACGCCACCTGCTCGCGCAATTGCGTAGACCATGAAGTTGGGGGCGTTGCCAATATAGGAGTTTGCGCCCATGAACACGGCACCGGCCGAAATCGCGGCAAGGGTCAGGGCGCCGTTCGTCATCAGATGATTGGCATCGCCCCCGGCAAGCTCGAAGAAGACCAGATAGGTCGGTGCATTGTCGAGAAAAGATGAGAGCAGGCCCGTCAACCAGAAATAGGCCGCATTGTTCGGTGTGCCGTCGGCATTGGTGACCATGTTGACGACGGGAGCAAACGCACCGGATCGGCCGGCGTTGAGAATCGCAAGCACGGGAATGATGGTGATGAAGATGGCGGCGAACAGCTTTGCCACTTCGATCATTGGGCCCCAAGAGAAGCCGTTCGCGTCGTGGTCCTCCTTCGACGTGACCGCAAGGGATGCGAACACGACGCCGATCATCACGGCATCGCGCAGAAGATTCTGCACCTGGAGATGCGTGCCGAGGACGTCAAACCCGCCGAGGTCTAGCTTGGCACTCACGAGGATCGCGGCAATGATGACCCCCATGAGAGCGAAGTTGAGGCCGCCGTTGATCCGCAAGGGATTATCCGGAGTAGGGTCGGGTTTGACGCGGCCTTCCTTGCGATAAAGATAAGCGTCGATGCAAAAGAACAAAGCGAGCAGGATCCAGGCCGCGGACGTGGTCTGAGGGAACAGGTGCGTCGTCGTCCAGAAGAAGTCCACGCCGCGCAGGAATCCCAGAAACAAGGGTGGATCTCCCAAAGGTGAGAGCGAGCCGCCGATGTTGGACACCAGGAAGATGAAGAAGATGACGACGTGCGCGTTGTGCCGCCGGTCGTCATTGGCGCGGATCACCGGCCGGATCATGACCATCGACGCGCCGGTCGTGCCGATGACACTTGCGAGCAGCGTGCCCAATGCGAGCAGGAGCGTGTTCAGCAGCGGAGAGCCGTGAAGATTGCCACGCACCACGATTCCGCCGGCCACGGTGAACAACGCAAGGAGCAGCAGAATGAAGGGAATATATTCCAGCAGCGCGGTATGAACGAGCGCTTGGATGGTCGGAAGCGGGCCATACCAGATTGCGAACGGCAACACGATGAGAGCAGCCCACATCGCGGCGATCTTGCCCTGATGTTGTTCCCAGAAGTGCGGTGCTGCGAGCGGAAATATCGCGATCGACAGGAGCATGCCGGCGAATGGGAGCGCCCATTGCGGGCCGATGCTGGCGCCGTCGAGCGATGCGGCTAGCGCCGGCGAAGGCGACGCAACCAGGATCAGAATAGCAAGGCAGACTAGGCTCGTGAGGAAGAGAGAGCGCCGCTGAAAGACCCTATGTCCGGTGACACCGACAAAAGCAACGACAAGGATAGCAGCGATCATGCTAAGCAAGACTCCCCCGAATGCTATGGTTGTTACGCCCGCTTAGAACTTCGTCGCGGCCGAAGTCGCGACGAAGTTTGATGCTGCGAGCGCCGATAGATCAGCGCTGCAGGCGCGCAAGCAGGCTCGACGTATCCCAGCGCTTGCCGCCCATCTTCTCCACTTCGGAGTAGAACTGGTCGACCAGTGCAGTCACCGGCAGGTTGGCGCCGTTGCGGCGGGCTTCGGCCAGCGAGATCGAGAGGTCCTTGCGCATCCATTCCACCGCGAAGCCGAAATCGTACTTGTCCTCGTTCATGGTCTTGTAGCGGTTCTCCATCTGCCAGGACTGCGCCGCGCCCTTGGAGATGGTCTCGATCACTGCGGCGACGTCGAGGCCGCTCTTCTTGGCGAAGTGGATACCCTCTGAGAGACCCTGCACGAGGCCCGCGATGCAGATCTGATTGACCATCTTGGTCAGCTGGCCGCTTCCGGCGGGGCCGAGCAGCTTGCACATCCGCGCATAGGCGCCGGTGATGATCGGCTCGGCGCCGGCATAGGCATCCTGCGCACCGCCGCACATCACGGTCAGCACGCCGTTCTCTGCGCCGGCCTGGCCGCCGGAAACGGGCGCGTCGACGAACTTGAAGCCGGTCTTGGTCGCGGCCGCATCGAGCTCGCGGGCGACTTCGGCCGAGGCGGTGGTGTGGTCGACGAAGGTCGCGCCCTTCTTCATGCCGGCAAACGCGCCGTCGGGGCCGATCGTGACCGCGCGCAGATCGTTGTCGTTGCCGACACAGCACATCACGAAATCCTGGCCTTCGGCCGCGGCCTTCGGGGTCGGTGCGGTCTTGCCGCCGAACTTGTCCGCCCACTCCTTCGCCTTGGCCGCGGTGCGGTTGTAGACGGTGACCTCATGGCCCCCTTTTTTCACGAGGTGTCCGGCCATCGGGAAGCCCATGACGCCGAGACCGAGGAAAGCGACTTTAGCCATGTATGGTACCTTGTCCGTAGTTTGGGTTTACGGTTCTTGCCCGGGCGAGCAGGGCGCCTGGTTCCGCCTTGGAGACGGATTGGGCCGCACCATAAACCCTTAAGGCCGGAGGGCAACGGCTTCGTTTAGCGCTCCCCTGTGCTAAGATTGCGGACCTCAAGAACCTCAAAAAATGGGAGCGAAGGCATGGGTGTGGATTTGGGCGGCGTGAGCGTGGGCGTGCTCGATCATTTCAACATCCGGACCCGGAAGCTGGCCGAGACGGTCCGCTTCTACGAGGACGTTCTGGGCCTGGAAAATGGCGCCCGGCCGAATTTCGCCTTCCCGGGCGCCTGGATGTACAGCGAGGGCAGGCCGGTGGTGCACCTGGTCGATATTTCGCCGACCGCCGAGCCACAAAAGCCGGATTCCGGCGTTGTCCACCATGTCGCCTTCGTCAGCCGGGGCTTCGAGGCCATGAAGCAGCGCCTGACGTCGAAGGGGATGAAGTTCGACTCCCGCCAGGTGCCCGGCGGCGACCTCTGGCAGATCTTCGTGCACGACCCCAACGGGGTCATGATCGAGCTGAATTACGAGGCGGTCAGGGAGCAGGGGGCAGCGCCCGCGGAGATGGCCGACGATATCGGCAGGCAGTAGCCTTTTGGGCGTTTCCGCTCTAATGGGGCATCCTCAACTCTAGGAGATGCGCTTTGAGCGTGACGCAGCAACAGGTTCTCGACAGCCTCGCCAGGATCAAGTCGCCCCGCGGGGTCGCGCTCACCAACGCCAATGTGCTGAGCGCGGTCAGCGCCTCCGACGGCAAGGTGTTCTTCTCGATCAACGTCGATGCCACCGAGGCGCGGGCCTGGGAGCCCATCCGGGCCGAAGCCGAGGCTGCCGTCCGTGCCATTCCAGGCGTCACCACCGTGATGGTGGCGCTGACCGCCGAGCGCAAGCCGGGCTCTACGCCGCCGCCACCCCCGCAGCCGAGCCGCGGCACGCCCGGCGTGCAGCCGGCCCACGCCCACAAGCCGCCGCAGGGCGGCGGGTCGCCGATGGCGCGGCAGTCGGAAATTCCAGGCGTTGCCGCGGTGATCGCGGTTGCTTCGGGCAAGGGCGGGGTGGGCAAGTCGACCACCGCGCTCAACCTGGCGCTCGGCCTGCGCGATCTCGGCCTCAAGGTCGGGCTGCTCGATGCCGACATCTATGGCCCCTCGGTGCCGCGGCTGACCGGTCTGCACGACAAGCCGGAGCTGAACGACGAGCGCAAGATGATTCCGCTTCGGCGCTTCGGCCTCGCCATCATGTCGATCGGCTTCTTGGTCGAGGAGGAGACCGCGATGATCTGGCGCGGTCCCATGGTGATGTCGGCGGTGACGCAGATGCTGCGCGACGTGGAATGGGGCAAGCTCGACGTGCTGGTGGTCGACATGCCGCCGGGCACCGGCGATGCCCAGCTCACGCTGGCGCAGAACGTGCCGCTGAAGGGCGCGGTGATCGTCTCGACGCCGCAGGACCTCTCCCTGATCGACGCCAGGCGGGGGCTTGCCATGTTCAAGAAGGTCAACGTGCCGGTGCTCGGCATCGTCGAGAACATGAGCTACTTTCAGTGCCCGCATTGCGGCACCAAGTCGGATATTTTCGGCCATGGCGGGGCGCGGCACGAGGCCGAGAAGCTCGGAGTACCGTTCCTGGGCGAGATCCCCCTGCACATGGCGATTCGCGCCACCTCGGACGCCGGCAATCCGGTCGTCGACAGCGAGCCGGACGGCCCTCATGCGGCGATCTACCGCGCCATTGCAGGCCAGGTCCGGGACCAGCTTAAGGGTGCCCTCGCCACGGCTTGAAGCGGTCGGCGCGGCAAGCGCTCGGGACATGCGACTTTCGTAGAGCCCCGTCATGCCATTGTCGCGTTCCGCAAGCGGGGCTTCCGTGTTAAACGCCCACGGCAGTCAAGCCCCCTTCGGTTCGGCGCGCCTAACGCGTCGCCGGAATGTGCGGCGGCAAGAAGAGAAGTTAAGGGGAAAACGCCCCAGCAAGGAGAGACCTGAAGATGAAGCGTCGTGACTTTCTTAAAGTGTCGGCCGCAGGCGCGGCGGCAACCGCGGTGGCCTCGCCGGCGATCGCGCAGTCCTCGCCCGAGATCAAGTGGCGCCTGACTTCGAGCTTCCCGAAGTCGCTCGACACCATCTATGGCGGCGCCGAGCAGGTGGCGAAGTACGTCGCCGAGATGACCGACAACAAGTTCCAGATCCAGGTGTTCGCGGCCGGCGAAATCGTCCCCGGCCTGCAGGCGCTCGACGCGACCTCGAACGGTACGGTCGAGATGTGCCACACCGTCTCGTACTACTATGTCGGCAAAGACCCGACCTTCGCGATCTTCGCCTCGGTGCCGTTCGGCCTCAATGCGCGCCAGCAGAATTCGTGGCTCTATCAGGGCGGGGGCAACGAGCTCGCCAACGAGTTCTTCAAGAAGTCGAACGTGGTCGGCTTCCCCTGCGGCAACACCGGCACCCAGATGGGCGGCTGGTTCCGCAAGGAGATCAAGACCGTTGCCGATCTCTCCGGCTTGAAGATGCGCATCGGCGGCATCGCCGGCCAGGTGCTCCAGAAGGTCGGCGTGGTGCCGCAGCAGCTCGCCGGCGGCGACATCTATCCGGCGCTGGAGAAGGGCACCATCGATGCCGCCGAGTGGGTCGGCCCCTATGACGACGAGAAGCTGGGCTTCGCCAAGGTCGCCAAGTACTACTATTATCCGGGCTTCTGGGAGGGCGGTCCGACCGTCCACGCCTTCACCAATCTGGACAAGTGGAATGCGCTGCCGAAGAACTATCAGGCGGTCCTCACCAACGCGACGGCCCATGCCAACACCTGGATGGCCGCGCGCTACGACATGCAGAACCCGGCGGCGTTGAAGCGTCTGGTCGCGGGCGGCACCCAGCTTCGTCCGTTCACCAACGAAGTACTGGAAGCCTGCCTCAAGTCGACCAACGAGCTGTGGGCCGAGATCTCCGGCAAGAACGCCGACTTCAAGAAGTCGATCGACGCCATGCAGGCCTATCGCTCGGATGAGTATCTGTGGTGGCAGGTCGCCGAATATACCTACGACAGCTTCATGATCCGGTCCCGCACCCGCGGCTGATTGATGCTCAGGTCGGAAGA
Source organism: Bradyrhizobium sp. CCGE-LA001 (assembly GCF_000296215.2). Classification (NCBI taxonomy): domain Bacteria; kingdom Pseudomonadati; phylum Pseudomonadota; class Alphaproteobacteria; order Hyphomicrobiales; family Nitrobacteraceae; genus Bradyrhizobium; species Bradyrhizobium sp. CCGE-LA001. Next base: position 3,403,016 of record NZ_CP013949.1, read on the forward strand.
CCTTCAGCCCGGCCTCCCCAGGGAGGCCGGGCTTTTTCTTTGACTGCGGTGCGATCGGGATGGCGTTCTGTCCCGTGATGTTCCATGCTGCCCTCAAGCCTCGGCAAGAAGGCTCCACAATCAGATCCATCAGGGCAGGAAATCATGAAGAGAAGAGACTTCATCAAGGTCACAGGACTTGGTGCGGCCGGTGCCGCCACGCTCGCGGCGCCCGCGATCGCGCAGTCGATGCCGGAAATCAAATGGCGCATGCCGACCAGCTGGCCGAAATCGCTCGACACGCTGTTTGGCGGCGCGGAGACGATGTGCAAGATGGTCGCGGAAGCGACCGACAACAAATTCCAGATCCAGATCTTCGCGGCCGGCGAGATCGTGCCGGGTCTACAGGTGCTCGACGCCGTGCAGAACGGCACCTGCGAGATCGGCCACACCGCGTCCTACTATTATTTCGGCAAGGACCCGACATTCACCTTCGGCTCGGCGGTGCCGTTCGGTCCCAACATGCGCATCAACCAGGCCTGGTACATGCAGGGCGGCGGGCGAGAGGTGCTCAACGAGTTCTACAAGAGCTACAACGTCATCTCACTGCTCGCCGGCAACACAGGCTGCCAGATGGGCGGCTGGTTCAGGAAAGAGGTCAACACGCCCGACGATCTCAAGGGGATGAAGATCCGCGTCGGCGGCTTCGCCGGCCGCGTGCTCCAGAAGGTCGGCGTGGTGCCGCAGCAGCTTGCAGGCGGCGACATCTATCCGGCGCTGGAGAAGGGCACCATCGACGCCGCCGAATGGGTCGGCCCCTATGACGACGAGAAGCTCGGCTTCTACAAGATCGCGCCGCATTACTACTATCCCGGCTGGTGGGAGGGCGGGCCGATGCTGATGGCCTTCGTCAACCTCGACAAGTGGAACGCGCTGCCGAAATATTACCAGAGCGTGCTCGAGCAGGCCGGCCATTACGCCAACAACTACATGATGGCGCGCTATGACGCCGCCAATCCGCTGGCGCTGAAGAAGCTGCTCGCAGGCGGCGCCAAGCTGCACGCCTTTTCGCCGGCGATCATGGATGCCTGCTACAAGGCCGCCAAGGAGCTGCATGCCGAAGTCGGCGCGAGTAACGCCAACTTCAAGAAGGTCCACGACTCCCTCGCCAAGTTCACGAGCGACGGCTACGCCTGGTTCCAGGTCGCCGAGGTCGGCTACGACATCTTCATGGCGCGGCGCTCGCAAAGCTGATCACGCCACCTCTCGCATGCACCGCCCCGGAGCGAAGGCTCCGGGGCGTTGTCGTTGCAGCATTCGCGAGGGTGTCGAAACAAACCTCGAAAACAACCCCATGCACAGTAAACGGCGTCAGCATTATCAAGGACTTGCCACTGTCACTATCAGTGCCCGCTGAAATCCCGAGTTTATTGACCCGTCGGGCAAAACAGGGGTAGACATGGATCATCGCCTAATCCGAAATCGTGCCACAAGCCATAAGGGCCCCGATGCACTTCGATCCCGATGAAGTTCAAACGGCACTTCGCAAAGCATGGTCGGCGTCGACGGCCAGCTAATGGACGGCGAGCAACCCGGCGGCAGGGCAATGCAACGTCACCTCGCTGCTCATTCACGAGCTCTTCGGTGCGATTTGCTGAAGACCCCACTGCCGGCCGGAGACCATTTCTATAATCGGATCGCAGGCGTGAGGTACGACTTCACGGCGAGCCAGTTCGACCAGCCGGTAGCTTATATGGATTTGCCCGCCAACCAGGCCGACGCAGGGGTTCATATTCTGCTATCGAGGCCTCCACTGCTCGCGAAACTGCCCTGGTGTGATGCCGGCAACCCTGCGGAAGGCACGGGTAAAATGGGCTGGATCTGCGTAGCCCGAAGCGAACGCAACCTCGATGATCTTGGAGTCCGTGTCTCGCAAGAGCTTCCTGGCGTTCTCGAACCTTACGGCATCCAGCAGCCCCGAATACGTAACGCCAACGCGAGAGAGCTTGCGTTGAAGACTGCGCGCACTCACGCCTGCCATTTCCGCGATTTCGGCGAGCACCGGAAGCCGCTCGTCGAGATATGATGGAAGCATCAGCTTCAGTGTTTGTACGAAGTCAACATTCGAACATTCGAGGTGGTCGCCATAGAGATTAGGAGGACTTTCGCTCGCCCGGTTAGGGAGGCCCAGGAGCGCAACAGGTACGTCAATCCACGATGCTTCCTGACCGGACAGGAATTGAGACGTGGGCCAGGAAGACTGACATGCTGGACCTGGCGTGTACCGAGCTTCAAAGGCGATAGTCGCCGGAGCCCAACCCGATCCAGCGAACTGGCGAACGATATAGATCGGAAAAACGTTCTGAAGCCACTGTGAATGCTCGAGATGCTGAAGTCCCTTGGTGCCCGCAAGCCTGCTGCAATAGCGAACATGATCGCCGTGGTGCTCAAGCCAATTACTCAGGTTTGAGTCTTCGAGCGATGCCCATTTGCATGCCTGTTCGAGCGCGACAAGCAACGTCGGAGAATGACTGATTAGATTTCGGATCTTTTCACTGAGGTGCCCGAAATGCAGCGTTCGGGCAGCGTGGAATCCGAAATCCTCGATGCCCTGCGAGTTGCTGGCGAACTCTGCAAATTCTATCGCAGGTAAAATCGGGATGTAGTGATCGGACTTTTCCTCCAACGAAGCGGGTAGCCGAAACTTTTCCAGCAGCGAAGCAGTCGGCGCGCCGACATCGTTCAAAATGTTCGCGAAAGGACTAAGGTGCTGACAACGCGTCAAATGAATCTTCGGCATTGAAGCACCGCGACAAGCCTGAAAGCGTACTAACACGAGTTCGCTAGGTGCAGGATGCTGCTCCCTGCTCGGGCCCAGACTACCAGTTCAGGGAGATTCCTTGCTGTATTTTTTTGCCGCGGATGATCGTCCCGCAGAGATTGCAGGTCTCATCAATTCCATTTGACGAGAATTTTGGCGTCTGATGGCCAGATGCACCTTCCTTGGTGGTCGTAGTGTCCTGACCGAATTCCTTTGAGGGAGCATGGGCTTCGCGCCTCACGTCAACCGATGAGAGCCGTCCGCTTGCCTTCATCCAGGGCGGTCCACGCCGCCATTTTTGCGTCACTGCGGCAGGGTGACGCAACCCTTGATAGCGCTGCCGATGCGCTGAAAATCAGTCGCCGCACACTGCAGCGTCATCTCGAACGTATGGGCACAAGCCACAGCAAAATGCTGGCCGCAGTCCGGTTGGAGATCGCCTGCCGCTTGCTCGCCGATTCGAATAAGCGCTTGGAAGAAATCGCGAAATTCCTCGGTTACGCCAACGCGAGCAGCTTCAGCCGCTCCTTTGCGCGTTTGATGAAAATTCAACCTGTCGCTTATCGGCGGCAGCAACGGGGCCGCGAGCATGATCGGTTGCACCCTCGCCGACGTTCTCACCCGATTGAGCTCTGAGCATCCCAGACGATTGGCGCGAAATGGCAAGACGCGCGACTTGAATTGGCGCGAAATGCGGAGAGCGCTGCGGCGGTGAAGGCGCATGGAAGCGGAAGAGGCGCTTACCGTTGATCCAAATCAATGGCGACGTTGCGAGAGTTGAAAAGTGTGGCCGGTATTCGCCAGTGCGCTCTTCTATCTAAGCGAGCATTAAGCAAATCCAATTCCGATAGCCATACCTGAAGGAGAAGATTTTATGATCGTTCGTCTCTCCCGAATCGCGTTTTGCGCAGCTGCTGTAGTGGCTTTCTCGCAGCAGCTTTCTGCTCAGTCCGTGGCAGAGAATAAGCCGCATATTCCGCTCGAGAAATCCATAGGCCAAGCGAAGCCTGAAGTTGTTCCGTCGCTTTTTGTCCTCAACTCGCGCGGCGCCAGCCTGAAGGAAGGTAAGTTGGTGCTGACGGGAATTTCACCGAACGCGATCGTGTTTGCCGATCGACCGGTTCGCGCCGCCGGGCACGATTTGACGTCACGAATTGTCGAGGATTGGGGCAATGGCAGCGACAACTTCGCGAAAGATCCTCCCAACGCCACGGTGTCCGGATTCAAGAAGGATGGATCATCGGTAGTCGACGCCGTCGTTGTGCTGAAATCGCCCAAGCTTGAGGGCGACAAGTTGACCTTCGACGTAGACGTACTCGAAGGCGACCTCGCAGGAGCGGATGGACCAGCATCGGTGTTTATTGACATCATTGGTCGGCCATTCACGCCAATGTCGTTTGCCGGCGTCGCCCGCCGGACAGCGTGGCGCGGAGCGTTCTATCGCGGCGCAGCCTTCGCAGGAGCGGCAGCTGTGGCCGGCGCTGCGGCGTATCCTTATTACGCTCCGCGATGCGGATATTACCCATATCCGCCTTGCTATTGACGACCATCGGCGGCGCCGCAGCCACCTACTGCCGCAATGCTCTGAACGGCTCCTCCTAAAAGACGTGAGCCGCAAATTGAACCGTCATTCGTCTTGTATCAGGAAGGAGATAACGATGAACATCACCCGTCGATCCCTCGCAGTTGCTGGAATGGGGCTGCTCGCCGGAGCCGCTGCCACAAGGTCGGCACTTGCGCAAGATTCCTTTCTCGGAGTGGGAGAAGGCCTGGAGGACTTCTGGCTCGCGAGCGACGCCTACATCTTCGGCTATCCACTCGTGACAATGGAGATGACGCGCCGCGTCATTTCCAACGTTGCCGACCCCGTCGGGACGCGAGCGCCAATGGGTCAGATGATTAAGATGCGCCAATACCCGGACGCTTCGTACCGAGATGTCACGGCCCCGAACGCCGACACGCTGTACACGAGTTCCTTCTTCGACGTCGGCAAGGAGCCTTGGGTGCTCAGCATTCCGGATATGAAAGGTCGCTACTTCCTAATGCCAATGCTGGACGGCTGGACGACCGTGTTTCAGGTACCGGGAAAGCGCACCACCGGCACTGGTGCGCAGACCTACGCGATCACCGGCCCCGGATGGAAAGGCACGCTGCCGGCCGGCGTGAAGGAATATAAATCGCAAACTAACATCGTCTGGCTGCTCGGCCGCATCTATTGCATGGGCACGCCTGAGGATTACGCCGCCGTGCACAAGCTGCAGGATGAGTGCAAGCTCGTCCCGCTTAGCGCCTATGGCAAGGCGTACACGCCGGCACCAGGAAAAGTCGATCCGTCGGTCGACATGAAAACGGCGGTCCGCGAGCAGGTCAATCGCATGGACGCGGTGTCGTATTTCAAGCTGTTGTGTGAGCTGATGAAGGCCAATCCGCCATATGAAGCAGACAAGCATCAGCTTGCCAAATTTGCCCGGATCGGCATCGTCCCAGGGCAGGATTTTGACGAGAGTAAACTCAAAGCGGACTTCCTGAAGCGCGTGCCGGAGCTGTCTTTCGACAGGATCATGCTTCAGTTTAAAATCAATAAGGCCATGAAGGACGAGAATGGTTTTGCCTACACGACCAAAGGCGGCATCTATGGCACCGACTATCTGATGCGGGCTTTGATTACTGCTATCGGACTTGGCTGCAACCGGCCGCAAGATGCAATTTATCCGGTCTCGCAAAAGGATGGAGAAGGCCACAAGTACAATGGTGCAAACAAATACGTTATGAGGTTCCCGAAAGGCCATCTGCCTCCTGCCGATGGATTTTGGTCGCTGACCATGTACGACAGCGGCTACTTCTTCGTGAAGAACCCGATCGACCGCTACTCGATCAGCGCCCGCGAAGATCTGAAGGAAAACGCGGACGGCTCGACCGATCTGTACATTCAGAAGGATTCTCCAGGTAAAGACAAAGAGTCGAACTGGCTTCCCGCGCCCGAGGGAGAGTTCATTCTCATGCTGCGCATGTATTGGCCGCAGGAAACGGACCCCTCCATTATTAACGGCACATGGACGATTCCACCGGTCAAGAAAGCCGGGGCCTGAGAATAAGAGTCCTTGCCGGCGGTCCGATCCTCGATTGACCAAACCGCCGGCAAGGGACCTTGGGTGCTGGGGGTTCTTTCATGTTTATCATCCTGACCCTTTATCTCGTCTTGGTGTGGCTCATCTTCTCCAAGCTGAAGCTGGTAAAATGGGGGTGGGGGTCCGGCACTGTCGCTGCGCTCTTCGGCGGATTCATTCTTGCGACGTTCCTGGCGATGTTCAACTACCTCACTCCGTCAGGCAGCTTCGTGGTGATCTCGCGCGTCGTCGAGGTTACGCCCAATGTTTCAGGTGAGGTGTCAGAGATAGCGGTCAAGCCGAACGTGCCGGTGAAGGCCGGGACCATGTTGTTCCGGATTGATCCGGCACCATTCAGGTTCAAGGTCAACCAGCTGGAGGCGTCGCTCGCCGGAGCCAAGCAGCAGGTGCTGCAACTCAAGGCCAGCTACGCCCAAGCGAGCGCCAACGTCGAGGGGCTGACCAAGCAGCTCGCCTATCACGACAAGCGGCTCGCCGATTACGTGCAGATGGCAGGTGATGGCGCTCAGAGTGAATTTCGGCTGCAAGACACGCAGGTGCAGCAGGAGACCGTCAGCGCGCAACTACTGGCATCCAAGGCAGCGCAGCAGAGCGCCAAACTCGCGATGGATGCCGAAATCGGCGGCGTCAATACCACGGTGGCACAAATCCAGGCCCAGCTCGACCAGGCCAGGTGGGAGCTCGACCAGACGACCATTCGCGCCCCAGGCGATGGCTATGTCGCCGTCATGGCACTGTCCGTCGGTGACCGTGCAGGACAGCACAAGGCTGTGATGTCCTTCATCATCAGCAACGACATCACCATAGTGGGCATGTTCTCGCCGAACGGATTCCAGACGATCAAGCCCGGTGCCGCAGTCAAGCTCGTGTTCGACAACGATCCTGGCCGCATTCACCATGCGACGGTCACCGGCATCCCGCAGGGTGTCGGACAAGGAGAGATTGCGGTTTCAGGCACGCTGGCGAAGGTCGGCTCGATCGGCGGTGTCAAAGCCTATCCGGCGGCTATTTCCGTACCGAAGGACATCGACCGCAGTCAGTTGAGACTCGGGATGCCCGGGACGGCCACGATATTTGCTGAGAACGCCGGCGTCATCGGCCTGATTAAGTCGATTCTGGTCTGGGTCAGTTCGTACATTGCATATCTCTGAACCGATTGATCTTCAGCGAATGAAGAGCGTTCGAGCAATGTGAAAAGCAGGGCAGTTCAAGAGTAACAAGGCGGACAAGCTTGCAGCTCGCGACCAACGCGTGGAGGGCGATCAGATGAAGCACACCTTCGAAGGAAGATTCGCTCGTCGGCTCATCAAGCCGACGGCCACCATAGCGTTCGCGATGTGTGGATGCCTCCCTGGCACCGCCTACGCCGACGAAGGTGGCGTTTCCTATTGGCTTCCTGGCCGCTTCAGCAGCCTTGCGGCGACCCCTCAAGTCCCCGGCTGGTCGATGGCAGCGGTTTACTATCACACCAGTGTCAGCGCCTTTGGCACGGCAGCTGCCGCCAGGGAGATCCATGTTGGCCGAATCCCCGCCAACGTAAACGTCGACCTGAACCTGCGCCTGAATGCGCAGGCCGATCTCATGCTGCTCAATCCCACCCATACGTTCGCAACGCCGGTGCTGGGCGGACAACTCGCCATCGGCGTAACCGGACTGTTCGGGCGGTCGAGCGCCGATCTTGCCGGAACGCTGACAGCGGCCGTCGGCCCGCTGGCGGTGACGCGCACGGGCGCTTTCGGCGATTCCATCACCTCGGTCGGCGACCTCTACCCGCAGGCGACACTCAAGTGGAATGCCGGCGTGCACAATTTCATGACCTACGTGACGGGAGACATTCCCGTCGGGGCCTACAGTCCGACCCGCCTCGCCAATCTCGGCATCGGTCACGCCGCCATCGATGCCGGCGGAGGCTACACCTATTTCAACCCGCAGGCCGGCCATGAGTTTTCGGCGGTCGCGGGCTTCACTTACAATTTCAAGAATCCGGACACGCAGTACCAGAACGGCATCGACTTCCACGTGGATTGGGGTGCCTCCCAGTTTCTATCCAAGCAGCTCTTCGTCGGCCTTGTGGGATACGCCTATCAGCAGATTACCGACGACTTCGGCCAGCATCCTGCCCTCGGTGGCTTCCGCTCCCGGGTGTTAGGGGTCGGTCCGCAGATCGGCTTTCTGTTTCCCGTCGGCGACATGCAGGGCTACCTGAATCTCAAGGGATACGGCGAGTTCGCCGCCGAGAATCGCCCGGCCGGCTGGAACACGTGGCTGACGTTCTCGATCTCGCCGATGGCGCCCGCCGGCACCGTAGCGTCAACCCGGCGCATGACGAAATAGCCGCGCAGCACTTGGAAGCGATGCAGAATGTTGCCAGACACGCCGTCGGTCAGTCAGCTCTCCCACATTTCCCAGGCGGCCGCACCCGCGTTTCTTCTTGGCGCTCTGGCGGCCTTCATTGCGGTGTTGATATCCCGCCTGAACAGGACCATCGACCGGTCAATCTACCTGAACCATATTCCCGATGACGATCAGGCGAGATGCCGGCTCAAGGCGGACCTTCCACGTCTCGTCCGACGCGCCGCGATGATCAATCGCGCGATCTTCTGGTCCATCATGGGAAGTATCTCGATAGGCGTCATGATCATCGTCGGTTTTGTGAGTGCGTTTTTTCAGATTCAGCACGAGCGAGGCGTCGCCATCCTTTTCATCATTTCCATCGCCGCCTTCATCGTGTCGTTGGTGGATTTCGCGCGTGAGGTCCGTATTGCGCTCAGCGAATTCGATCACCATGGCTGATAGACTTGCCTCAGACATATCGAGCCCAGATTAAGCGTGTGATCCGTTAGTAACCTTAGCCCTCGACGTCGTATTGTTTGCTGAGGTGATCGCCGATCTGGACCAGCATCGCGACACATTCGGGGTAACCCGGCCGGTCTGAAGTGGCCTGATCTGCACTGGCCCGAAACTCCCAGGAATTGCCGTCCCGGACGATGGAGATCGACATTCCACCAGGGCAATCAGCATGAACCTTCAACTCCGCCCGCGCCATCGCGATCAGTTCGCTTTCGGATTTGACAGGTTTGCTCATTCACTTCGTCCTTTCGTCCCGGCTGGAGATTCATCTACATCTAGAACCAACGAACAGATCCTCGCGACGGTATCTGGGGCATATCATCTCGACGAGGCAGTGATGGTGGTAGCTTGGGGGAGGCCATCCCAATTGAGCCAGATATATCCGCTTTGTTGCGGAATCGGTAAGGCCTTATGGTCGCATTCCAAGTCGCGGCTGTGCGCCGGCAGGCCTGCCTTACGCGAATCTGACAACGGCAGTGCGCCGGACTGCCAAGCTTTTTTCGCTGGCCCCGGCGCTCGGAATGCTGGAGAACAGCCAGATGCGGCGCGAGCCGTGGAGTGAACCGGAACATCCGGCGGGACTAGGATGCGCCTTCTGATCGTCGAGGACAATGCGGAGCTGTCACGGCTCGTGGCCGGCGGGCTGGCCGCGGCCGGCTATGAGAGCGACATCGTGGGCAGTGCGGCCGAGGCGCGCGAGGCGGTGAACAGCGTCAGCTATGCCGCGATGATCCTCGACCTCGGCCTGCCTGATGCCGACGGCCTGTCGGTGCTGCGCGAGTTGCGCCACCAGATGGAGCCGCTGCCGGTGCTGGTGCTCACGGCCCGCGGCGGCCTGCAGGACCGTGTCACCGGCCTGCGCAGCGGCGCCGACGACTATCTGGCAAAGCCGTTCGCCATGGAGGAGCTGGTGGCAAGGCTGGAGGCCATCCTGCGCCGGCCGGGTCAGCTGCTCGGACGCTCGCTCAGTCTCGCCAACCTCGTCTACGACACCGAGAGCCGCCAGGTCTTCGTCGACGACCAGCCGCGGGTGATGTCTGCACGTGAGACCTCGGTGCTCGAGATCCTGTTGCGCCGGCAGGGGCGGGTGGTGCCGAAGAAGAACGTCGAGGACCACATCTTCGGACTCGAAGGAGAGGTCGCCTCCAATGCGGTCGAGGTCTACGTCTCGCGCCTGCGCAAGCAGCTCGCCGAGCACCGCGCCCGAGTGGTGATCCATACCATCCGTGGCGTCGGCTATCTCATGGCCGAGGAAAAATAGCGTGGCTGCCAGCGGCCGCGCCGGATCGTTCGCGTTCAAATCGCTGATCTGGCGCATCGTCTTCCTGCACATCCTGGCGGTTGCGATGGTCGCGATCGTCCTGCCCCTGGTGCTGTTCTGGCTGCTCAATTCCGAGATCGACCAATTGCACCGCGACGGCATGCGCGCCCAGGCCGAGGTGCTGGCGGAGCGCATAGTCGCCCAGCCTGACGGCTCGCTGACGTTCAATCTGCCCGACAGCCTGCGCGGACTCTATTCGGACGCTTACGGCCGCTATCAATACGACATCCGCGATGACGAAGGCCGGCTGCTGTTTTCCTCGCACCGAAGGGCCGGCGCCGCTGTGCGTCGGCCGTCCGAGACGATCTCCGGCGCCAGCGTCACCCGGATCATCGACGGCAAGCCGGTCCGCGTCCAGGTGGCGGAGGATCTCGCGCATCGCGACGTCATCATCGACGATATCGTCTCGAACTTCTTCAGGCGGGTCGGGTGGATCACCATCCCGATCCTGCTGGTCCTGCTCGCCACCGACATCATCATCTTCCGCCGCGCGATCGCGCCGCTGTGGAAGGCCTCCGAGGAGGCCAGCAATATCGGCCCGGCGCGCACCCACATCCGCCTGCCGACGAAGCAGATCCCGCGCGAGATCATGCCGCTCGTCACCGCGGTGAACGAGGCGCTCGACCGGCTCGAGGACGGCTTTCGGGTGCAGCGGCAGTTCACGGCCGACGCAGCGCATCAGCTGCGCACGCCGCTCACGATCCTGCGCACCCGGATCGAGACGCTCGGCGACGGCGCCGCCCGGCAGGCGCTGCTGGCCGACATCGAAGCCATGAGCCGCATCGTCGCCCAGTTGCTGGAGATCGCCGAGCTCGACACGCTGGTGCTCGATCCCGGCGAGACTGCTGACTTGCGCGCGGTCTGTGCCGAGGTGGTCGGTGCGATCGCGCCGCTCGCGATCGCGCAGCACAAGGACATCGCATTGAAAGGCAGCGACGCGCCGGTGATGATCCACGGCAATTCGGAGATGCTCCAGCGCGCGATCTTCAACCTTGCCGAAAACGCCATCAAGTTCACGGCCAGGGACACCGCCGTCGAGGTCGATGTGGGCGGGGACGGGTCGGTGCGGGTGCGCGATTGCGGTCCTGGAATCGCCGAGGCCGAGCGCGAGCTGATCTTCCAGCGCTTCTGGCGCCGCGACCGCCATCGCAGCGACGGCGCCGGGCTGGGGCTCTCGATCGTGCGCGGCGTCGCCGACGATCATGCGGCAACGGTGGCGGTGGAGAACCTTCCCGGCGGCGGCGCGGAGTTCACGCTGCGGTTCAGGCTGGCGGAGAAGGGCACTTGATGGCCCTTCCCACGGAAAGATAAGAGGGCGGCTGGCTCCGCCGCCGCTACTTCTGCGGTGGCCCCAGATCCAGCGGCGGCAGCTCGATTTGCGGCACCTCGATCTTGACCTTGTCGAGATCGACATTGAGCGGCTTGTCGAGCAGGCCCGTGACAAAGACCGGGAAGATGATCACGAGCAACACCATGATGAGTTGCAGGCCGATCCATGGCACCGCGCCCCAATAGATGTCGGAGCTCTTGACCTCCCTCGGCGCGACGCCGCGCAGATAGAACAGCGCGAAGCCGAACGGCGGATGCAGGAACGAGGTCTGCATGTTCACGCAGAGCATCACGCCGAACCAGATCAGGGCGGCGTCCGCGCCCACCACGGGAGTGAGGAGCTTCTGCGCGATCGGCGCGATCATCGGCAGGATGATGAAGGCGATCTCGAAGAAGTCGAGGAAGAAGGCCAGGAAGAAGATGAAGAGATTGATGAAGATGAGGAAGCCCCAGACGCCGCCGGGCAGCGAGGTCAGGAGATGCTCGAGCCAGACGCCGCCGTTGACGCCGAGGAACACGACGGAGAAGCAGGTCGATCCGATCAGGATGAACGTGACCATGCAGGTGAGGCGCATGGTGGACTGGTAGCCCTGCGTGATCAGGTCGCGCAGGTCCGGGATGCGCGCGGCCCGAATGCAGATCCACGCGATCGCCAGATAGGTCACCGCGAAGGCGATCTTGAAGATCAAATTCTCGCTGAACAGGATCGCCACGATGGTGCCGATGCCGGCTGCGATCACGCCGAGGATCAGGATCTTGTTGTCGGTCGAGGAGAAGTCCTTGTGGTGGATCGCGGCGAGCACGATGGCGCCGACGGCACCCATCGCGCCGGCCTCGGTCGGCGTGGCCAGACCCATCATCATGGTGCCGAGCACGACGAAGATCAGCACGGCCGAGGGGATGATGCCCATCAGGCATTTCTTCCACAGCGCCCAGCCGGTCAGCGTCCGCGCCTCCAGCGGCACCGGCGGCACATGGTCCGGCTTGATCAGGCCGAGGACGAAGGTGTAGCCGGCGAACAGGATGATCTGGAACACCGAGGGGCCCCAGGCGCCGAGATACATGTCGCCGACCGACTTGCCGAGCTGGTCCGCGAGCACGATCAGCACCAGCGAGGGCGGCACCAGTTGCGTGATCGTGCCGGAGGCCGCGAGCACGCCGGTGATGTAGCGCATGTTGTAGCCGTAGCGGATCATCACCGGCATCGAGATCAGCGCCATGGCGATGACCTGCGCCGCCACCGTGCCGGTGATGGCGCCGAGGATGAAGCCGACGATGATGACGGAATAGCCGAGGCCGCCGCGGACCGGGCCGAACAGCTGGCCCATCGAATCCAGCATGTCCTCGGCGAGGCCGCATCTCTCCAATATGGCGCCCATGAAGGTGAAGAACGGGATCGCGAGCAGGAGCTCGTTGGAGAGCACGCTGCCGAACACACGGCCGGGAATCGCCTGGAGGAAGTTGAGATCGAAGAAACCGAGATGGATGGCGAGGAAGCCGAAGGAGAGGCCGACCGCGGCAAGCGTGAACGCCACGGGGAAGCCGATCAGCATCGCCAGAACCAGGCCGCCGAACATCAACGGCGGCATCATCTCCAGCGTAATCATTGGGTCGGCCTCTCGTACTTGGCGTCGATCGTCACATAGCCCTGGAGAGCCGCGATACGCTTGATGACTTCGGAAACACCCTGAACAGCCAGCATCACGAAGCCGGCGGGAATCACGAACTTGATCGGCCAGCGGATCAGGCCGCCGGCATTGGCCGACATCTCGCCGACGCTGTAGGCCTGCATGAAGAACGGCCAGGACAGGTAGGCGAGCAGGAGACAGGAGGGGATCAGGAAGAGCAGGGTGCCGAGCATGTCGAGCCAGAGCTGGCCGCGCTCGGACAGGGTCAGGTAGAAGATCTCGACCCGCACATGCTCATTGCGCTTGAAGGTGTAGGCGGAGCCGAACATCACGAGAATGGCGAACATGTACCATTGCAGCTCCAGCCAGCCGTTCGAGGAGTCGTTGAAGGCGTAACGGATCATGGCGTTGACGGCACTGACGAGGCACGCCAGCAGCACGAGCACGTTACAGACGTACCCGATCTTTTCATTGAGAGTGTCGATGGCGTTGCTCAGCGCCAGCAATGGACGCATCTTACTTTGTCTCCGTCGCGGTCTTCATGGCAATAGCATCAGCACGCATGCGAAATGGACGGGACTGCACGAGTCATTCTTCGCATGAAGAGCGCCGTCGATCTCTCTCCTCATGCGTCTAAGTCCTGTGATCGCGAAGGACCCGTGGCGGAGCGCGGGTTCAGTCGCTATTGCTTGGGTTGACCGAAATCGAGCGGCGGCAGCTCGATCTGCGGCACCTCAATCTTGATGGTGCTTGGATCAATGTTCGGCAGGCTACCTTTATAGTGCATGACCATTGAAGGGAATGCGATCACCAGGGCTACCATGATGATCTGGATGACGACGAACGGCACTGCGCCCCAATAGATCTGGCCCGTGGTGACAGGGTCCATCCTCTTGCCGGTGACGCGATCGGTGTATCGCTCCTTGGGGGCGACCGACCGGAGATAGAACAACGCAAAGCCGAACGGCGGATGCATGAACGATGTTTGCATGTTGACGCCGAGAATGACGCCGAACCAGATCAGGTCGATGCCGAGTTTCTCCGCGGCCGGGCCCAGCAGCGGAATCACGATGAATGCCAGCTCGAAGAAGTCGAGGAAGAAGGCCAGTATGAACACGAACACGTTGACGAAGATCAGGAAGCCGACCTGGCCGCCGGGCAGGGAGGTCAGGAGATGCTCGACCCAGACGTGGCCGTTGACGCCGTAGAAGGTCAGCGAGAACACGCGGGCGCCGACCAAGATGAACACGACGAAAGCCGACAGCTTGGCAGTCGATTCCGTGGCCTGCCGGATCAGGTCCCAGCTCAACCGCCGCTTCGCGGCACCGAGGAGGAGGGCACCGGCGGCACCCATCGCGCCGCCTTCGGTCGGGGTCGCGATGCCGATGAAGATCGTGCCCAGCACCAGGAAGATCAGAAACAGTGGCGGGACCATGACGAAGGTGGTCTGCTGCGCCATCTTCGAGAGGAAGCGGAAGCCGGTCAGCTTATCGATGACCCAGTTCAGCACCGCAACGGCGAAGGCGAAGATGATGCCGTAGAACATGCTGAGCACGACGTAATCGGCGCCGTGCACGCTCGAATTGCGCATCATGAACCAACCGAACACGCAGCTCGCGAGGAAGAGCACACCGAGCGACACGAGGCCGCGATCACCATTGTCCTCTCGGAAGCCGATGGCCTCCGGCGGCAAGCCGGGCGTGGCCTTGGGGAAGATCATACTGACGAGGAAGGCATAGCCGGCATAGAGCCCCGCGAGCACGAGGCCTGGGATGAAGGCGCCCTCGTACATGTCGCCGACGGACTTGCCGAGCTGGTCGGCCATCACGATCAGGACGAGCGAGGGTGGAATGATCTGCGCGAGCGTGCCGGATGCTGCGATGACGCCGGATGCCACGCGGCGGTCATAGCCATAGCGCAACATGATCGGCAGCGAGATCAGGCCCATCGAGATCACGGAGGCGGCGACGACGCCCGTCGTCGCGGCGAGCAGCGCGCCGACGAAGATCACGGCATAGGCAAGACCGCCGCGAATGGTGCCAAACAATTGCCCAATGGTGTCGAGCAGGTCCTCTGCCATGCCCGACCGCTCCAGGACCAATCCCATAAAGGTGAAGAACGGGATAGCGAGCAGCGTGTCGTTGTTCATCACGCCGTAGACCCGCTCCGGAAGAGCCTGGAGGAAGTCGGGATGAAACTGGCCGAGCTCGACGCCGATGATGGCGTAGAACAGGCCGACGGCGCCCAGCGAGAATGCCGCCGGATAGCCAAGCAGCAGCATGACGACCAGCGACGCGAACATAATGGGCGCCATGTTGGCGATGATGAATGCGGTCATGATTCCCCCCTAAACCGTCGCCAACGGCTACTTCTTCTCGATCACTTCGACGAGGTGCTCGACTTCGGCCTCCAGTGCCGACACCTGCGATTCATGGGGGTCCGGAATCAGTCCGCGCATGACCGCAATTCGCTTGATGAGCTCGGAGATGGCCTGGACGAGCAGAAATGCGAACCCGACCATGATCAAGGCCTTGGCGGGCCATTGCGGCAGACCGCCGGCATTGCCGGATTGCTCATTGATCTCGAACGAGCGCAGGAAGAATGGCACGCCGGTAATGATCATGATGACGCACAGCGGGATGAGGAAGAACAGATGACCGACCACGTCGATCACGTTGCGCACCTTCTTCGGCAGCGTGTTGTTCACGATGTCGATGCGGATGTGCTCGTTGTCGAGCAATGTCCAGGGCGCGCAAAGCAGGAAGACGATGCTGAAAAGCACCCATTGCAGCTCAAGCCACGAATTGGACGACGTATCGAACGCCTTGCGGACGATTGCGTTGACCGACGAGATGACGACCGCGACGACGATCAGCCACGCAATACGTTTGCCCGTCCAGCGTGTGAATGCGTCGATCCTGCTGCTCAGCCTTAGGAGCGCGTGCAACGATAGGTCCTCCCCCGATTGTGCCCCGGCCGTCTTGACTGCGCCGAGCTGGCGCGTGGCTTATCTCGCCGCGCAGGCATGAGGCGGTCGCACCAAACCAGCGGCTTAGCGTGCCGTCAATCGGAAAATGGGCAAATTGACGCGCCGTCAAAAGCTTAGGTTTGCGAGGCGCGGGACGATCGTCAGCCGCCGGTGACGCTCATATGCCTGGAGACGCTGGGACGGTCGTGGCGGCGGTCGATGATGAAATCATGGCCCTTAGGCTTCAGCCCGATGGCACGGTCGATCGCATCCGCAAGCAGCATATCCTCGGCTGATGCACGCAGAGGTTTGCGCAAATCGGAGGCATCCTCGTGACCGAGGCAGGTGTGCAGCGTTCCGGTGCAGGTGATGCGCACCCGGTTGCAGGATTCACAGAAATTATGAGTCATCGGCGTGATGAAGCCGAGCTTGCCGCCGGTCTCCGCGACGCTGACATAGCGCGCCGGTCCCCCCGTGGTCTCGGCGAGGTCCGTCAGCGTGAACTGCTGGGCCAGGCGGGCGCGCACCAGCGACAGCGGCAGATATTGGTCGATCCTGCCCGATCCGATCTCGCCCATTGGCATGACCTCGATCAGCGTCAGGCCCATGCCCTTGCCGTGGGCCCAGCGCATTAATTCGGGGAGCTCGTCCTCGTTGAGGTTCTTCAGCGCCACCGCGTTGATCTTGACGCCGAGGCCGGCGGCACGCGCGGCCTCGATGCCTTCCAGCACCTTGTCGATCTCGCCCCAGCGGGTGATCTCGCGAAACTTCTTGGGATCGAGCGTGTCGAGCGAGACGTTGATGCGGCGCACGCCGCAATCGGCGAGCTCGCGCGCATGCTTTGCAAGCTGGGTGCCGTTGGTGGTCAGCGTCAGCTCGTTCAAGGCGCCGCTCGACAGATGCCGCGACAGCGAGCGCACCAGCGACATCACGTTGCGACGGACCAGAGGCTCGCCGCCGGTGAGCCGCAGCTTCTTCACGCCCTTGGCGATGAAGGCCGAGCAGAGCCGGTCCAGCTCCTCCAGCGTCAGCAGATCCGCCTTGGGCAGGAAGGTCATGTCTTCCGACATGCAGTAGAAGCAGCGCAGATCGCAGCGGTCGGTGACGGACACGCGCAGGTACGAGATGGTCCGCCCGAACGGATCGGTCATCGCGCTCGACAGCGCGGCGCGGGGATTTGCAGAAGATCCGTTCATACCAAATGCCTTGTCCCTGCGGGCAACGGGCGCGCTGCCGTTCAGCAGTGCTCTGGAAGCAATCTAAGCATCGGACGGGCCGAGGACAATTGGGTGGTATACGTAGTCACTGCTTGCCAGCGTTCGGATCGGGAAAAGGCGAAGCCGCGGTCGGAGCAGCCTCCGCCGACGCTGCGGCGACCGCGGGTTCGGCGTCTTCGGCTGGTGCGGCCTGCGGATCGGCTTGGGCGGGGCGGCCGGCTGCCGGCCAGGCTCACCCCCGCAAACGCAATCGCGATGACACGACGCATGACTGCGACGAACCGCCACACCCCCAGGGATGGCACCTGGAGCAGGCAACCGGCGCGCCGCGAATGGGTAGTAAGATGGTTAGCGCAGGCTTCCTGAGAATGTTAGGTTTTTCAATGGCTTGCGGAGGTGCGGTTCGCCATCAGGCTATGTGCCGCGGCCGGCAGGTCGCGCATGTGATGGATCAGCCGGTCCGGCTTCAGCTCGGCGATAGGGACGTCCGTGTAGCCGAAGCTGACCCCGATCACGGGCACCCCGGCGCGCCGGGCGACGCCGACATCGGTTCCGGCATCGCCAACCATGATGCTGGCTTTAACCTCTCCGCCGGCGCGCGCCACGGTCTCGCGAAAGATGGTGGGATCGGGCTTCTGGACGCCAAAAGTGTCAGCGCCGCAGATCGCGGCGAAGCGGGGGCTGAGGCCGAGCCGGTCCAGCAGCCGCTTTGACAGCCATTCCAGCTTGTTGGTGCAGACCGCAAGGCGATGGCCCTGGGCGGCAAACTGGTCGAGCGCGGTCTCGAGACCCTCGAAGGGGCGGGATTCGACCGCGATGTGGTCGGCATAATAGGCGATGAAATCCGCCGTCATCCGGTCCATGTCGGCGGGGGTCACCGAGCGGCCCTCAGCCTCCAATCCCCGCTCGATCAGCTTGCGGGCGCCGGCGCCGATCATGTTGCGGGCCGAGGCCATGGGGACGGGCGGCAGCCCTTCGCGGTCGAGCACATAGTTGAGCGCGGTGATCAGGTCGGGCGCCGTATCCACAAGCGTGCCGTCGAGATCGAAGACGAGGGTGTAGGGGGAGGTCATGATCCAAGCGCTATCGGGCCGGCCGGACCGGCGCAAGGGCCGACGCCATAAGTTCACCTTATAAGATCGGCCCAAAGGCCTGTTCCCGCGGGAAAAACGAGGCTACATAGGCCGCCGCAAGCGGCTATATCGGCGGCACTCTCGATCCAGAGGCAGAGGCGGGCGCAGATTTGAACATGGACCAGTTGAAGCGGCAGGCTGCGGCGCGCGCGCTCGAGGAGGTGCGTGACGGCATGCAGCTCGGGCTCGGCACCGGCTCGACCGCGAAACATTTCGTCGAGCTGCTCGGCGAGCGCGTCGCCGCCGGACTCAAGGTGATCGGCGTGCCGACCTCCGAAGCGACGCGCGCGGATGCGGAGCGCTGCGGCGTGCCGCTGACCACGCTGGACGATATCGACCATCTCGACATCACCGTGGACGGTGCCGACGAGATCGATCCGGATCTCAATCTGATCAAGGGCGGCGGCGGCGCGCTGCTGCGCGAGAAGATCGTGGCGGCAGCCTCGGATCGCATGATCGTGATTGCCGACGACAGCAAATGGGTGCCGACGCTCGGCAAGTTTCCGCTGCCGGTCGAGGTCATCCCGTTCGGGCTGGGCGCGACGCGCCGCGCGATCGAGAAGGCATTTGCCGCATGCGGCGTTTCCGGGCAAATGGCGGTCCGCAAGGCCAAGGGCGGGGACAAGGACGGCCACGTTTTCGTCACCGATGGCGGCCACTGGATCGTCGATGCCCAGCTCGGTCGTATTGTCGATCCACCCGCTCTCGCCAAGGCGTTGAGCGCCATCCCCGGCGTGGTCGAGCATGGCTTGTTCATCGGCTTGGCCAGCTCGGCCGTTCTGGCGGGCGGCGAGGGAATTCGCGTGATTGAACGGCGCAAGCCGAAAGGAGACCAGGAATGAAGAGCGTGTTGAGATTCTTGCCGGTGACGGCCCTCGCTGTGGGGCTGGCGCTTTCGGCCGGTACGGCCATGGCGCAACAGCCGGCCGCCAAGGCCCCTGCAGCACCGGCCCAGCCGAAGGCCTCGCCCGCGGCGATTGCAGCGGCCAGGGAGATCTTGCAGATCAAGAACGCGACCGCGATGTATACCGGCGCCGTGCCCGGCCTCGTCGAGAAGACCAAGATCGCGCTGATCCAGCAAAATCTCAACTACCAGAAGGACCTCAACGAGGTCGCGCAGGTCGTGGCGCAGCAGCTCAACGGCCGCCAGAACGAGATCGGCGAGGGCATGGCGCAGATCTATGCCAGCGAGTTCACCGAGCAGGAGCTGAAGGACCTCGTCACCTTCTACAAGTCGCCGCTCGGCAAGAAGCTGATCGACGCCGAGCCCCGCGCCATCGGGCTCAGCATGGCTTTCATGAACTCCTGGGCCCAGAACTTCTCCGAGACCGTGATGGGGGCCTTCCGCGCCGAGATGCGCAAGCGTGGCAAGGAGATCTGAGCGCACCTATCTGAAAGGTCGTTCTTGAAAGAGGTCGGAGTGGACAATGGCTGAATTCGACGTCGACCTCTTCGTCATCGGTGGCGGCTCGGGCGGCGTGCGGGCCGCTCGCATCGCGGCCGGCCATGGCGCGCGCGTGATGATCGCGGAAGAGTACCGCATGGGCGGCACCTGCGTGATCCGCGGCTGCGTGCCGAAGAAGCTGTTCGTGATCGGCTCTCATGTCCGTCACGAGATCGAGGACGCCGCCGGCTTCGGCTGGACCATCCCCTCCATGAGCTTCGACTGGGCGACACTGATCGCCAACAAGGACAAGGAGATCGCGCGGCTGGAGGCGGCCTACACCGCCAATGTCGAGAAGTCGGGCGCAGAGATCGTCAAGAGTCGGGCGGTGATCGAGGACAAGCACACCGTCCGCCTGCTCGAGAACGACCGGAAGATCACCGCGAAATACATCCTGATCGCCACCGGCGGCGCGCCGAACCACGGCGCTTCGATTCCCGGCATCGAGCACGTGATCTCCTCCAACGAGGCGTTTCATCTCAAGAAGCTGCCGAGGCGGATCGTGATTCAGGGCGGCGGCTATATCGCGCTGGAATTTGCCGGCATCTTTGCCGGCTTCGGCTCCGACGTCACCGTGATCTATCGCGGCGACAACATCCTGCGCGGTTTCGACGAGGACGTTCGCGCTCACGTCCGCGCCGAGATGGAGAAGCAGGGCATCACCATCCTCACCGGCTGCACGGTGACGAAGGTCGATCGCCACGGCGAGGACTTCACCACGCATCTGTCGAACGGATCGAGCCTCGCCTCCGACCAGGTGATGTTCGCGATCGGCCGCCATCCGGCGGTGGCCAATCTCGGCCTCGAGAAGGCCGGCGTCGCCATCAACCCGAAGAATGGCGGCATCGCGGTCGACCATTTCTCGAAGAGCTCGGTCGACAGCATCTATGCGATCGGCGACGTCACCCATCGTTTCAACCTGACGCCGGTTGCGATCCGCGAGGGCCATGCCTTCGCCGACACCGTGTTCGGCAAGCGCGAGGTCACGGTCGATCACGCCAACATTCCGACCGCAGTGTTCTCGCAGCCGGAGGTCGGCACCGTCGGTCTCACCGAGACCGAGGCGCGCGCGCAGTTCAGCCACGTCGACATCTACAAGACGACCTTCCGCCCCATCAAGGCGACGATGTCCGGCCGCGACACCCGCGTGCTGATGAAGCTCGTCGTCGACGGGGCGACCGATCGCGTGCTCGGCTGCCACATCGTCGGCGATGCCGCCGCCGAGATCACGCAAGCCGTGGCGATCGCGGTGAAGATGAAGGCGACCAAGGCCGATTTCGACGCCACGATCGCGCTGCACCCGACCGCGGCCGAAGAGCTCGTCACCATGCGCACGCCGACCGCACGCCACGTGCGGCAGGCGGCGGAGTAGGCTCAGCGTCTAGCCATAGAGATATCCAACCGGCCTGCCTTCGGTGCGCAGCGGGCGGATATCCTTTTGCGTGATGATCTGACCGGCGAGGCCGTCGATCTCGTCACGCTGCGTCGGCGTCCAGCTGCGAAGCTCGTTCATGCCCTTGAGCAGGCCGAGCCGGAGAACCTGGGTGTTTTCGCTGATGCCGACGAGGCTGATCGCATCCTTGCCCGCAGTCACCACATCGCCGGCGGAGAGTTCAAAGCTCTCGCCGGCCTTTTTCCTGAACTCGGCCGTGCCGCGGATGACGCGGTAGATCACGACCTCGCCCTTGGCAAAGCAGCTCGCGTCCGCGGCGACCGACATGCTCTTCGGCAGCAGCGACTGGCCGCGCGGATCGGTCGCGATGATATGGCCGGTGACGAGATGACCACTTGGCACCTCGATGCCGATATCGCGCAAGTACACCGGCGTGGCGGACTTAACTGAACCGTCTGTGAGCGGTCTGAACAAGGCGTCCAGCGCCAGTGGGTCCTGCAGCCAGAAGCCGGCATCGGCCGGCCGGTCATGCAGCTTGTGACTCCAGGCCACACGCGGCGTTTCGGCTTCGTTGATCTGGTCAGGACCGACGATGGTCGGATTCGGAAAGGTGGTGGGGTCGGTGATGAAGGCCTCGAGAAATTTGCCGGAATAGCCCATTGAGATCGGATCAGGCACCACGGTCTGCGGCGTCCTCAAATTCTCTTCGGTCGACAGGCCAGACCAGGTGTAGAACAGCTGGCGGTGAACGATCGCGCTCTGCAGCATCACCGCGCCCGGGCCGACATTGTAGAAGCGCCCGTCATAATCGAAGGTGAAGGCGCCGGAGGTGACCAGCACGAGCTGGAAGCCGCCGGGCGGAAGATGCAGATGGAAGTCGGTGGGTCCGGTGTCGGGGCGGTAAATCGGCAGATTGGTCGCGACTTCGTGCAGGAGGAAGGTCTCATTGTTGGCGTGAAAGCCTTCGTTGGCGCGATTGTAGAGCGCTTGCGGACGATAGGTCGCCTCGAACTTCGCATTCCGATCGCGGTCGATGGCGACGAAGTCCTGCGTGTTGAGGCGGAGCGGTGCGCCGTTCGGATGGGTTAGGCCGGTCGTCTTGAGATCGCCCGCAGCATGCACGTTCATGACGTTCTCCGCTCTGCCCCGTTGCTTCGCTGACAACGTCATTGCGAATATTGGGCCAGTTGCTTTGCGAAGCTGCAAGTGGCCCCGGCATCGTGATGCGGACGCACCGGTGCGGGAAGAAATCCGGTGGTTGCACGGGACGTTAGATCGACGTCTCGTTCTGATCGTGAGACGCCGCGCGAGGGCTCCTCCTTTCAAGGCAGCGACGAGACCTGTCTAATTTGTCAGCAAGTCTCATCAGGCCGCGTGCAGCGGTGTTGCTGGGGTGGCGCGATGGCCCCTCTTGGGCCCGGCAATAATATCGTGACCCGGGTAGGGCGATTGACAGATTGTTCATGTTTTGTTCTTATGTTGCAACCGAGATGGAGGCAGCCATGGACAACCGCATCAACGAAATTCGCAGAACCATCAGAGCGCTTCGCGTCAGCATGCTCGAGGCCGAAGCCATCATGCGCGAGCAGGTCAACCGGGACGAGGATTGCACCTTTGTCGCCAAGGAAATCCTCAAGATGCGCTCGGTCATGAGCCTGCTCGCCAGGGAACGGATAGAGCTCGGCGATGACGAGCCGATCCTCGTCACCTGTCTCTATGTTCCCCGGCGCCGGCCGCCGCGAAAGCCAACGGTCGATCGTCTCCTGCAGTCCGGCAATGTCTTGGCGCAACGCGTGGCGGCGACGGCCTGACCGGAGCAGGGCGACCGCTTTATTCAAACAATTGGCGAGCAGCCCGTTCAGGCTTGCCGACCGGGCTGTCGGCCCACTTCGCCATGTCCATCGTTCGCGCGTCGATGCCTTCGCACCAGAGGCAGCTTGGCTCCGTGTTGCCTTTGGCCGAGAGGATCGGGACAAGTCCGTGGCCGCAGCCGGAGCAGGACGTGACGTGATTCATGTGTTTCTCCGCGAGAGCCGAATCCGGAACGACATGTCGCTCCCAGAGCTTGCCTGAGCGTTATGACGGGGCAGCGACGCTTGCGACCGGAGCGCTCGTTCCTGACGTCGTCGACGTCGCAATCCAGCGTGATACGGCCGCGATGTCGTCGCCGTTGTCGCGATAGGCGCGAAGCTGGAATTCGGCGGAGCTGCCGCGTTCCACGATGGTCCGGCAGTGTTCGATCTCCTTGGCGCAATTCAGCGCGGTTGCGTCTTCGGCGATGTCGCCGATCACGCGGGACAGCAGCTCCGAGATCGTGACCGGGCCGTCCTTCGAGGCGAAGATGCAGTCGGTGCCGTAGCGCTGCGCGCGCCATTTGTTCTCCACCGCAATCGCGCGTTCGACCGCGGTGACCTCCTTCGACAGATGAGGTCGGAGGTAAAGATGCCGTGTCAGGCAGCGGTAGAGCGAGGCAATTGCCACGGCGTCATCGACGAATGTGCAGGTATCGGGCGCACGAAGCTCGAGGGTCGGGTGCCGCATCGAGGGCCGCATCGCCCACCAGATGTGGCTTTCGTCCGGTATCACGCCGGAGCGCTGCAACGCGCCGACATATTCGTCGTAATCCTGCCTGCCTTCGAACAGTTCGGGCAGACCGGTGCGGGGCAGCTCGGAATAGGCGGCGAGCCGGTAGCCTTTCAGCCCGGTCTTGTGCGAATTCCAGAACGGGGAGGAGGCGGAGAGCGCGATGAACAGCGGCAGGTGCGGCAGCATCGCCCGCATCACCGCCATGCGCTTCTCGGGATCGGGCAGCTGGACGTGCACATGCATGCCGCACATCATGTTGCGGTGGCCGATGCTGCGCAGATCCTCGATCATCTCCTCGTAGCGCGGCTTCGGGCTCGGCTGCGACATGCGCCAGACCGCGGTCGGATGCGTGCCGCAGGCCATGATGACGAAGCCGTATTGCGCGGCGACGTTCGCGACCTCGCGGCGAAGAAAACGGAGCTCTTCGCGTGCGTCGTTGACGTCGACGTGGATGTTGGTGGCGACCTCGAGCTGGGATTGCAGCATCTCCCGCATCGCCTGGCCGCCGGTCGACCAGTTCGCCGATTCGAACAGCTCGTCGGGGGTCTTGATCGCGACTTCCAGGCTGCGGCGATCGGCGAGGAAGTACTCCTCCTCGATGCCGAAGGAATATTCCGCGGCCTTGCCGCGGCCGCCGGCGGAGCGGATCACGAGGTGCTGCCTGTCGTCGGACGAATCCAGCCGCAGCAGTTTCAAAACGTCTGAAGCAAATGTCATGGCCCCACCCGGCAAAAGGTTACCTGCGGGCACTAATCCGTCTGGCCGGAGCGGGTTCCGTCCCGGCGCTACTGCAAATTGTCACGTCGAACGGAACAATCTTCACGCTTTCGGACGCGCGCGCGATCAAGGCGTGATTGGGCGGCACCTCTGCCCAGTCTTCCTCCTTGTCGAACGGCTCGGACACCACCACGACTTGGTCGCCGTCCTCGCGGAAATACAGCGTGTTCGCGGCGTCGTTGACCGCAACCCGGAAGGCGTAGAGGTCATGTCCGTTGGCGATCGCGCTGGTGAAGCGCAGCCGTTCGCGGAGCTGGCCTTCGTTGACGAGACCGACAAGGGCCTGCAGCACGCGCTGCGTCGCGCCGAGCGGATCCTTGTCCAGGCCCGCGCCCATCATGGCGAGAAACACCGCCTCCGAGTCGGTCGTGCCGAGCCGCGACGGGTAATAGGCATCCGGAATCAGCGCCTCGACCTTGCGACGCAGCCGATTCCAGCTGCCGACGAATCCATTGTGCATGAACATCCACTGGCCGCAGGCGAAGGGATGGCAATTCTGCCGCGTCACCGCCGTGCCGGTGGCCGCGCGCACATGCGCGAAGAACAGATGCGAGCGCAGATGCCGGCAAAGGTAGCGCAGATTCTCATCCGACCACGCCGGGCGCGTCTCGCGATACAGGCCAGGTTCCGGATGCTCGCCGTACCAGCCGAGACCGAAGCCGTCGCCGTTCGATCCGGCCGTCGACTGAAGCGAGCGGATGCTCTGCGCGATCAGCGAATGCTCGGGCTCGGTGACGTAAGGCTCAAAGGACGTGGTCTCGCCCCGATATGCGATCCAGCGGCACATGAGGAATCCTGTGGGAGATGCCGTGACGTGCAGTAACTGATCGGCCTGTTCGATGGTTCCCGCACGCAGCTCTTCGACACCTTCGGCCATCTGCGTCAACTGCCAGGGCGACGACCGCAAGCGCGAACTGACGGCGGTGGAACGGCCGGGCTGCATGGGGCGTTCCGTTACCGAGGTAAGGTTTGGAACCGTGACGTGCGAATCCGGCTGCTTACTGCAACGAGGGGGAACCGATGCGGCGGCTGGTCGCAGTCATATCGACTTGATTCCGACAGGGTGATCTTTATTTCTGGGCGGAACAAGAATCCGGGCCCCTCTGGCGAGGACACCGACAATTTCGGTAAACCTCGTGATGTCGGATGACCAGTCCCGCGCGAATGCGATGGATCGGCCGACCGTCGGGCCCTCTTCGTTCTCTCCGACCAGTCGCTCCATCGCTGCCCCGTGCGGTCATTTCGCAAAGTTAGGGAGCAACGATGCACGACACCAAGCATTCCAGTCCGATCGAAATCGCTGATCCGTCCACCCTGAACGAGCAGGCTGCGGCGGCGCTGGTCATTGCCGGCGCGCTGGTCGCCGTGGCCGACCGACGCGTTTCACCGGTCGAGCGCGACGAGGTGATGCGCTTCATTCGGGACCGCGACTTGGCGCCTCATATCGAGGACGATCGGCTGCTTGCGATGTTCGATGCACTCGCCGAACGACTCGAGGAGCCGGATTTTGCCAACGTCGTGATCGACACGCTCCGGCCGGTCTCGAACATGCCCCTGTCAGCCCATTTGATGGAATTGTCGGAGCGCGTCGCCGCGGCAGACGAGGACGTGCATCCCCATGAGGTCCAGGCCATCAAGCTTTTGCGGCTGCTGACGCTTGCGCTGCCCCGCGCAAAGCCGGTCGCGCCGAGTGAAAAGCCCGTGGCACATTATACCGGGGTCAAGGAATGAGCATGGTGACAACTTCGGACGAGCGCAAGACGGGAGCGGAGGGCGGTCTCGGTCAGATGGCCGGCGGCGACCCGCGCCTCGAAAAGCTTGTCGACCGGTTGCCGCCGCGTGTGGCCGACACCGTCACTTATCTGCTGAAGCCATCGAACCGCTGGGTGCGGATTCCCTCGGGCACATTGCTCATCGCCGGCGGCGTGCTTTCCTTCCTGCCCATTCTTGGCGTCTGGATGCTGCCGCTCGGCCTCGCGCTGCTTGCCGAGGACGTGCCTGCGCTGCGTTCCTCACGTTCAAAGGTCCTGGATTGGGTCGAGCGGAAGAAGCCGCACTGGCTCGATCCGTCCACATCTAAAGATGGTCAATCATGACTGAATTCATCACCGCCGAGGCGCTGAGCGCGCTGCTTCAGGTCATCCTTATCGATCTCGTGCTCGCCGGCGACAATGCCGTCGTCATCGGCCTTGCTGCTGCTGGTCTACCGCCCGAGCAGCGCCGCCGCGCCATCATCGTCGGCATCGCTGCGGCCACCGTACTCCGCATCGCCTTCGCCGGCGTCGCAACGCAGCTTTTGCAAGTGATCGGCCTCCTGCTTGCCGGCGGTGTGTTGCTGCTCTGGGTGTGCTGGAAGATGTGGCGAGAGCTGCGCGAGCAGTCCGCGCATGCTCATGCGAACGAACTTGCACTCGAAACTGGCAACGGCGGTGCCGCGCCGGTGCAACAAAAGACCTTCGCTCAGGCCGCGGTGCAGATCGTCGCCGCCGACGTGTCGATGTCGCTCGACAACGTGCTCGCCGTCGCGGGCGCCGCGCGGGAGCATCCTTACATCCTGGCCTTCGGCCTGCTCTTGTCGGTTGGCCTGATGGGAGTCGCCGCGGACCTGCTTGGCCGCTTGCTGCAGAAGCAGCGCTGGGTTGCCTATGTCGGCCTCGCCATCATCCTTTACGTCGCGTGTGAGATGATCTATCGGGGCACGCTGGAACTTGCACCGGTCATTGCGAGTCTCTGAGGCGTCTACCGCAATCCGGAGTGATCGATGAGGTCTGAAACCAAAGCGCCTTCGGCGGACGCCGCACCTCGGCCGCAGATCGGTCCGTTCGCCCAGCTCATCTTCGGCTCGCGATGGCTGCAGGTGCCGCTCTATGTCGGCCTGATCATCGCGCAGGGCGTTTACGTGCTGCTGTTCCTCAAGGAGCTCTGGCACCTGGTCCTGCACTCGTTCGACGCCACCGAGCAGCAGATCATGCTGGTCGTGCTCGGGCTGATCGACGTCGTCATGATCTCGAACCTCTTGGTGATGGTGATCGTCGGCGGCTATGAGACCTTCGTTTCCAGGCTGAACCTGACCGGCCATCCCGACGAGCCGGAATGGCTGAGCCACGTCAATGCCAGCGTGCTCAAGATCAAGCTGGCGATGGCAATCATCGGCATCTCCTCGATCTCGCTGCTCAGGACCTTCATCGAGGCGGGCAATCTCGGCACGACGCGCAGCAATTTCACCGAGAGCGGCGTGATGTGGCAGGTGCTGATCCACCTCGCCTTCATCGTCTCGGCGATCGGCATTGCCTGGGTCGACCGTCTCAGCAGCGATGGCGGCGGCCATCGCAAGGGCGCCACCCACGGCTGAGTTCTTCTCCATGGCGGTTGGTTGACGGTATTGCGCCCAAGGTGAGCGCATTACGCGGCGTCACCGCACGGCGTGCATCTCCAGAAACGCCTTCACGCCGGTCACGCTGCCGGTGTCGGAGGGCACATAACCGGGGAGTGTCGCGATCGCCGCGCGGAAATCGGCGCTGCGGATGATCTCGAGGATGCGCTGCATCGGCTCGGTATCCAGGAACGCGCGCTTGCAGACGAAGAAATAATCCTCGGTCAGGATGCGGATGAAGTCGAGGCCGAAATGCCGCGCCGCGGCCTCGACGCCGAAGCTCGCATCCGCCATCCCGCTGGCGACATAGGCGGCGACCGCCGCGTGGGTGAACTCGATCTGCTGTGCGCCGTTGATCCTGCTCTCGTCGATGCCGTGCGCGGCGAGCAATTGATCGAACAGAAGCCGCGTGCCGGAATCATGGTCGCGGTTGACGAAGCGGACCTTGGGATTTGTAAGGTCGTTCAGCGAGGCGATCCGCAGCGGGTTGCCGCGCGCGACCATCAGGCCCATCTCGCGCGTCACAAAGCTGATGATGCGATCCTCGCGCGGATCGAGCCATTCGCGCGCGGCCTTGATGCCCTGGGCCCGCAGCGCGCCGTGCGGCAGATGCAGGCCGGAGAGGTCGCATGCGCCCTGCGCCAGCGAGACCAGGGAATGCTGGTTGCTGACATAGCGCAGGTCGACGCCGATGCCGGACTCACGGTCGAGGAATTCGCGCAGCTTGGCCACCGCAAAGCCGTGGCTCGCATGCACGCGGATCACGGACGGACGTTGTTCGAGGAACGGCTTGATCTCGCTGGCCAGCTCCTGCGCGAGGTTTTCGAGCTGCGGCCCGAGCCGTGCCTGCATGCGCTCGCCGGCCCACACCAGCCGTTCGCCGAATGGCGTGAGCTTGGAGCCCCTGCCGCGCTGGGTCTCGACCAGCGCCGCGCCGAAGAACTCCGACCATTGCTCGATCAGATTCCAGACGTGGCGATAGGAGAGATGGGCATCGCTCGCGGCGCTCGTGATCTTCCCGGTCTTCCGGATCTCGTTGAGCACGCCGAGCATGATGACGGCGGTGCGCGGGCTGCCCTCGCGGCGAAACCGCCAGACGGCTTCGATCTCGATCTGAAGCATTGGCCTGCCTTTATGAATTCCACTTCATATGTGGGGGTGTCCATTTGCAAACCATATCATATTTACTCCGGTCACTGAGCGCCTAGTCTGGCATACCAGAACAGGAGAAATATGATGTCTGTTGCATATGACTTCGCGCAGTCGCCGGCGACCGAGTTCATGGCCCGGCCGCAGCATCTGCTCATCGACGGCCGTCGCGTCCCCGCCAGCTCCGGCCGCACCTTCAAATCCCTCAATCCCGCCACCGGACAGATCATCGCCACCATCGCGGAGGGCGGCGAGGCCGACGTCGAGCATGCGGTCGCGGCCGCGCGCCGGGCGTTCGAAGGCCCCTGGCGCACGATGCGAGCGTCCGAGCGCGGCCAGATCCTGCTGCGCTGGGCCGAGCTGCTGAAGGCACATGCCGACGAAATCATCGAGCTCGAATCGATCGATGCGGGCAAGCCGATCTCGGCGACGATGCGCCAGGACTTTCCCGCCGCGGTGGACACTCTGATCTACTACGCCGGCTGGGCCGACAAGATCAGCGGCGACGTCGTGCCGGTGCGCGACGATGCCCTGACCTATACCGTGCGCGAGCCGGTCGGCGTGGTCGCGGCGATCGTGCCGTGGAATTTCCCACTGATGATCGGGATGTGGAAGCTGGCACCGGCGCTGGCCTGCGGCTGCACCGTGGTGATGAAGCCGGCCGAGCTGACCTCGCTGTCGGCACTGCGCATCGCGGAGCTGGCTTTGGAGGCCGGCCTGCCGGCGGGCGTCTTCAACGTCGTCACCGGTCCGGGCCGCGTCGTCGGCGATGCGCTGGTCAATCATCCCGACGTCGACAAGGTCACCTTCACCGGCTCGCCCGGGGTGGGGCGTGGAATCATGAAGGGCGCAGCCGGCAATTTCAAACGCGTCTCGCTCGAGCTCGGCGGCAAGTCGGCCAATGTCATTTTCGACGATGCCGATCTTGAAGCCGCAAGCAAGGCGGCGGCTTCCGGCATCTTCTTCAACGCCGGCCAGGTCTGCTCGGCCGGCTCCCGCGTGCTCGTGCAGGAGAAGGCCTATGACGAGGTCGTCGAGCGGCTCGCAGCACGTGCGAAATCGCTTCGGATCGGCGATCCGCTCGACCGCAAGACCGCGCTCGGCCCTGTGATCTCCGAGAAGCAGATGAAGTCGATCCTTGATTATGTCGACATCGGCCGGAAGGAGGGGGCGAGCCTCGTCACCGGCGGGACGCGCGTCGGGGAGCGCGGCTATTTCATCAGCCCGGCGGTGTTCGCCGGCGTCGCGCACGAGATGCGGATCTCGCAGGAGGAGATCTTCGGGCCAGTCGTCAGCGTCATCAAGTTCAAGGACGAGGCCGACGCGCTTGGGATCGCCAACGGCACGGCCTACAGCCTCGCTGCCGGCGTCTGGAGCCGCGACATCGGCAAGCTGCAGCGTTTTGCCAAGCGGGCGCGCGCGGGCACGGTCTGGATGAACACTTATGGCTATACCGACGTGCGGCTGCCTTGGGGCGGCGAGCGCGACTCCGGCCTCGGCCGCGAGCACGGTACCGCCGCCATCGACAATTTCACCGAGCCCAAAACCGTCTGGATGAACCTGGCCGTCTGATACCTCCTGAGCGGCCAATCCTGGAGCCCGCCTGATCTGTCAGGCGGGCTCTCTTTTAGGAATCGATAAAATCGTCTGCATTCCGCTCAGGCGCGGCAAACCCTGCGGACAAGAAGCCTGCTGCCTTAAACGTCCGCTTTGGAACCGATGTGCATCCTGCCGGCAAAGGGCAGGGCATCATCATGTCAATTCTCAAGGAGATCGTCGCAGCAGTCGCGGGAGTCTATGCGCTCCTGTTCGTCTGCGACGCGTTGTTCGGCGTCGGCGAGACGCGCTTCGACGATTCCTATTACCGTGCCAGCTTCTACGCGCCGCGACCGAAGGAGTTTCGGTTTGCAGACGGGACGACGCCGGCCGCGCGGGTCAGCGATGCCTTCGCGCAGTTCTCGGCGGGCGAAGCCAGGCCAAACAAGCGTTACTCGTCGCTGACGGTGGTCATCCGCTGACGACGGCTCACTCGCCCTGAATCCATTCCGCGACGCTGCGCCAGAGCGTGTCGCGGTGATCGGGGCGGAAGAAGCCAAAATGGCCGATTGCCTTGGCACCGACGTCGGACGGCTTGACGGTGAGCACTTCCGGCTTGATCGCCGTGAAGCCGCCCGTGAGCAGCTCGACCGCTGATAGCGTCGCCCAGGGATCGTCTTGGAAGCACAGCGCGCGCAGCTCGCCCTTGAAGTTCGCGAAATTTTGCAGCGCCGGCAGCTTCGAATCGAACAGATAGCGTGGGCTCGAAACCCACTCCGCCCATTGCAGGAAGACGCCCTTGGGCAGATCCTCGCCGATGCCGGCCCAGCCGGGCGCGTAGCCGAGGGCGTGAACCAGCGGCACGCCGACAAAATTCATGAAGGCAAAGACGCGATATTTTTCCGGCGAACTCATCAGCCGCCACGTCGCGGCCTGCGAGGCCACGAAGGCGGCACGCGAGATGTCGGTGTTGTTCTCGATCAGTCCCAGCGCCTGGCCGCCGAAGGAATGGCCGACATAGGCCAGGGGCAGGCCGTGGTAGCGCTCGCGCATCCAGCGCACTGCGGCGGTGACGTCGAGCGCGGCCCAATCCGACATCGACGCCTCGAAGCCCACCAGCGATTTCGGCTTGTTGTAGCCGACCATCGCCGGCAGCCGGGAATCGCCGATGCCGCGATAGTCGTAGGTCAGCACGGCGCAGCCGCGATGGGCGAGGTAGGAGGCAAAGCCGCGGTAGATCTTGCGCGGGACGGCGGTGGCCGAGTTGATCAGCACGGCATGACGCTTGGTGCCGCGCGGCAGGAATAGGGTGCCGATCAGCGCATACCCGTCGATCGCCGGGAAGCTGATCTCGTCGATGAAAACGTCGTCCAGTGCCGCGTCCATGGGCGCAAGGGATCCTGCCAGTTGCCTCGCCCTTCCAACAAATGCGAATTTGGCTTTCGCCGCAAGGGTTTGCAGTGCCGAATGGATTTACAACTGGCGGGCCGCGGCCAGCCTGTGTATAAGGCGGCCCTCGCAACCCACAGATCAGGTTGCACTTTTTTGCTTCACGGAGAGATTGCGATGTCCGAGCGGTGGACGCCCGAGTCCTGGCGCAGCAAGCCGGTGCTACAGGTGCCCGACTATCCCGACGCCAAGGCCCTGGCCGACGTCGAGGCGCAGCTTGCGACCTTTCCGCCGCTGGTGTTCGCCGGCGAAGCGCGCAACCTGAAGAAGTCGCTGGCGCGGGTTGCAGCCGGCGATGCCTTCCTGCTCCAGGGCGGCGACTGCGCCGAGAGCTTTGCCGAGCACGGCGCCAACAACATCCGCGACTTCTTCCGCGTGCTGCTGCAGATGGCGGTGGTGCTGACCTATGCCGGCGCCGTCCCGGTGGTGAAGGTCGGCCGTATCGCCGGCCAGTTCGCAAAGCCGCGGTCGTCGCCGACCGAGAAGGTGAACGGCGTCGAGCTGCCGAGCTATCGCGGCGACATCGTCAACGACATCGCCTTCACCAGGGAAGCGCGCATGCCGGACCCGCAGCGCCAGCTGATGGCCTATCGCCAATCGGCCGCGACGCTGAACCTGCTGCGCGCCTTCGCCACCGGCGGTTACGCCAATCTCGGCAGCGTGCATCAATGGATGCTCGGCTTCCTGAAGGACTCGCCGCAGTCCCGCCGCTACAAGGAATTGGCCGACCGCATCTCGGATGCGCTCAACTTCATGCGCGCCTGCGGCCTCGATCTCGAAGCCCATCCCGAGTTGCGCGCCACCGATTTCTATACAAGCCACGAGGCTTTGCTGCT
This sequence comes from Bradyrhizobium sp. CCGE-LA001, assembly GCF_000296215.2. Lineage (NCBI taxonomy): Bacteria > Pseudomonadati > Pseudomonadota > Alphaproteobacteria > Hyphomicrobiales > Nitrobacteraceae > Bradyrhizobium > Bradyrhizobium sp. CCGE-LA001. The sequence continues at coordinate 3,435,933 of NZ_CP013949.1, forward strand.
CGGCTACGAGCAGGCCATGACCCGCGTCGATTCCACCACCGGCGACTGGTACGCGACCTCGGGCCATATGATCTGGATCGGTGACCGCACCCGCCAGCTCGATCACGGCCACATCGAATATTTCCGCGGCATCAAGAATCCGATCGGGCTCAAATGCGGCCCGTCGCTGAAAGCCGACGAGCTCTTGAAGTTGATCGACGTGCTCGATCCCGACAACGAGCCGGGCCGGCTGACGCTGATCGGCCGCTTCGGCTCGGACAAGGTCGGCGAGCACCTGCCGAACATGGTCCGCGCCGTGCAGCGCGAGGGCAGGGCGGTCGTCTGGTCCTGCGACCCCATGCACGGCAACACCATCACCTCGACGTCGGGCTACAAGACGCGGCCGTTCGACCGCGTCCTGTCCGAGGTGAAATCGTTCTTCGCCATCCATGCCGCCGAAGGCACCCATGCCGGCGGCGTGCATCTGGAGATGACCGGCCAGGACGTCACCGAATGCATCGGCGGCGCCCGCGCCATCACGGACGAGGATCTCAACGACCGTTACCACACGGTCTGCGATCCCCGCCTCAATGCCGAGCAATCCATCGACATGGCCTTCCTGATCGCCGAGCTGCTCAAGCAAGAACGCGCCGGCAAGGCCAAGCCGATGCCGGCCGCCGCGGGGCTCTAAGACCTTGCTGCGGATCTGGAAGGCCACGATCAATTCCCGTAACGGTCTGGCCTTTGCGTTCCGGTCGGAGCAGGCCGTCCGCGAGGAGATTCTTGCGCTCCTGCTGTCGCTGCCGCTGGCTTGGTTCATCGGCGCGACCGCAATGCGCGCGGTCGAGCTGGTGTGTTCGGTCGCGTTCGTGCTGACGGTCGAGCTGCTCAACACCGCGATCGAGAAGCTCGCCGACCGCCTGACCATGGACCACGACAAGCAGATCGGCCGGGTCAAGGACATGGGCTCGGCCGCCGTCGGCGTCGCGTTGCTCATGGCCGGCGTGTTCTGGATCTTTGCCATCGTCGAGCGATTGGGTTTCGTCTAGTCAAAGGTCGAGAGCGCATCATGGCCGAACGTCACAACGCATTCGCGGTCACGCTCGCACAGCTCAATCCGACCATGGGCGACATCGAGGGCAATGCCGCAAAGGCGCGTGCGGCGCGCGCGCGTGCCATCGCCGACGGCGCCGATCTCGTGCTGTTTCCGGAATTGTTCATCGCCGGCTACCCGCCGGAAGATCTGGTGCAGAAGCCGGCGTTCCAGGCCGCCTGCCGCGCCGCGATCGAAAGCCTTGCGCGCGAGACCGCCGACGGTGGTCCGGCCATGCTGGTCGGCACGCCCTGGGTCGAGGAGGACAGGCTTTACAATGCCTGTGCGCTGCTCGACGGCGGCCGCATCGCCGCGCTTCGCTTCAAATGCAATCTGCCGAACTACGGCGTGTTCGACGAGAAGCGGCTGTTTGCGCGCGGACCCGCTGCCGGCCCCGTGACGGTGCGCGGCGTACGCGTGGGCGTGCCGATCTGCGAGGACATCTGGCTGGAAGAGTCCGAGGATTACGAGAACGTGGTCGAGACGCTGGCCGAGACCGGCGCCGAGATCATCCTAGTGCCGAACGGCTCGCCTTATGCCCGCGACAAGAATGACGTGCGCCTGTCGGTGGCGGTGGCGCGCGTCACCGAGAGCGGCTTGCCGCTGGTCTATCTGAACCAGGTCTGCGGCCAGGACGAGCTGGTATTCGACGGTGCGTCCTTCGCGCTGAATGGCGACCTCTCGCTCGCCGCGCAACTGCCGGCGTTCGAGGAGGCCATCGTCACGCTGCGCTTCACCAGGAACGGCGACGACTGGCGCTGCACCGGTCCGGTCGCCGAACAGGTCGAGGGCGACAAGGCCGACTATGCCGCCTGCGTGCTGGGCCTGCGCGACTACGTCGCCAAGAACGGCTTTCCCGGCGTGCTGCTCGGCATTTCCGGCGGCATCGATTCCGCGCTGTGCGCGGCGATTGCAGTCGATGCGCTCGGCGCCGACCAGGTCCATGGCGTGATGCTGCCTTATCGCTACACCGCCCCGCACTCGATTGCGGACGCCGGTGAGCTCGCCGGCCATCTCGGCATCCGCTACGAGGTCTTGCCGATCGCGGAAGCCGTGACCGGATTCGAGACGATTCTGTCCGGCATCTTCAAGAACTTGCCACCTGACATCACCGAGGAGAACCTGCAGGCCCGCACCCGCGGCACGCTGTTGATGGCGATCTCCAACAAAACTGGTCTGATGGTGGTGACGACGGGCAACAAGTCGGAAATGTCGGTCGGCTATGCCACGCTCTACGGCGACATGAACGGCGGCTTCAACCCGATCAAGGACATCTACAAGACGCAGGTGTTTCGGCTGGCGGCCCTGCGCAATTCCTGGAAGCCGGAAGGTGCGCTTGGCCCGGCCGGCGAGGTCATTCCCCCAGATATCATCACGCGGCCGCCGAGCGCGGAGCTCCGCGAGAACCAGCGTGATGACGACTCGCTGCCGCCCTACGACGTGCTCGATGCCATTCTCGAACGTCTCGTCGAATGCGAGGAGCCGCTGGATCAGATCATCGCCGCCGGCTTCGATCGCGAGACGGTCACCCGCATCGACCATTTGCTCAACGTCGCCGAATACAAGCGCCGCCAGGCCGCGCCCGGCGTGAAGGTGACGGCGAGGAATTTCGGCCGCGACCGTCGCTATCCCATCACCAACCGCTTTCGCGACAAGGGCGAGAGGCTGCCGCCGGCGGACGAGACGCTGGTGTCGCGCGGGAGCACGGCATCGATCGACGCGTTCGAGGGCTAACTCCCAGACTCGAGCAACGGCGGGCCCTATGACGGGGCTGCGAAGAACAGCACCCGAAGGAAGTGCGTGTACTCGGATTCGAGCGCCATGATCGCCACAAAGACAAGTACCGCGATCGGCGGCAGCAGGATGGCATAGGTCAAGGCCAGCCGCTCCCAGGCCATGTGCATGAAGACGGCAACGATCAAGCCGGCCTTCAACATCATGAAGAGCAGGATCAGCGACCACCTCAGATAGCCATGTAGGCCGAAGTAGTCGACTAGGTAGGAAAACGTGCTGAGGACGAACAACCAGCCCCAGACCACGAGGTAGAGTTTGATCGGGTGCTGTTGACCTTTGGCGTCACGGGCCCCCGTTGCGACTGCGTCATGCGCCGAACCGTGGAGCTGTCCTTCCATGTGTACCGCCGCGTTTGTCATGCGCCGACCTCACCAAAGATAGAAGAATGCAAAGATGAACACCCACACGAGGTCGACGAAGTGCCAGTACAGGCCCGTGATCTCGACGATCTCGTAATGGCCCTTGCGGCTTGTGAAGAAGCCGCGCCTCTCGACGTCGAAGTCGCCGCGAAGCACCTTCCGCGCAATGGCGATCAGGAAGATCACACCGAACGTCACATGGGTGCCGTGGAAGCCGGTAATCATGAAGAAGCTCGCGCCAAATTGGGGGGCTCCCCATGGATTGCCCCAGGGCCGGACGCCCTCCATGATCAGCTTGGTCCACTCGAAGGCCTGCATCCCTACGAATGCCGCGCCGAAGGCTGCCGTGACCAGCATCAAGGCCGCAGTTCTGAATCGATCGCGGCGGTAGCCGAAATTGACGGCCATCGCCATCGTGCCGCTGCTGCTGATCAGGACAAACGTCATGATGGCGATCAGGATAAGCGGGATGTGCTGGCCCGCTATTTCGAGAGCGAAGACTTCGCTGGGGTTGGGCCAGGGTACGGTCGTCGACATGCGCGCCGTCATGTAGGAGAGCAGGAAGCAGCTGAAGATGAAAGTGTCGCTGAGGAGGAAGATCCACATCATGGCCTTGCCCCAGGACACGTCCTTGAAGGCGCGCTGATCGGACGCCCAGTCGGCGGCGATGCCGCGCCAGCCTTCAAGCCGCGCAGGCGATTGGCCCGGATCTGTTAGCACGGTCTCAGCCATCTGGTCTCGCCTCCCTAGCTCAGCAATTGGCGGCAGATGTCGACGAAATCGTCGGTCCAGCCCGTGAGGAGCCCGAGCAGGACAAGCCAGACGAGCAGCAGGAAGTGCCAGTAGATGGCGCACAGCTCCACGCTCAAGCTCATGTCGGCGATCTCGGCGCCGCGCCACATCCTGGCTGAGGTTCGGCCCAGGGCCACCAGGCCGCCCGCCAGGTGCAGCCCGTGCACTGCGGTCAACAGGTAGAAGAAGGAATTCGCCGGATTGGACGCCACGAAATACCCGGCAGCTCCGAGCCGTTGCCAGGCCAGGAGCTGTCCGGCGAGGAAGATCACGGCAGACACTCCGCCGGCGAGCAGACCGATCATGACGCCTTCGGCATCGTGTCGGCGCGCGGCCACGTACGACCAGTGCAGCGCGACACTGCTCAGGACCAGTACGCCCGTGTTGACCCACAGCAGCCGCGGTACCGGCAGCGGCCGCCAGTCCACCACGCTCATGCGCATCGAGTAGGCGCTGATGAAGAGGATGAACAATGCGCTCGCGACGGCGATAAACACGCCAAGCCCGATCTTCGCTGCCGGCCAGGTCATGGCGTCGCCGCCCGGGAAGTCACCGGCCGGGCCTTCCTCCAGCCAGGGCTTGGCGGTCAACCGCTGCTGCGACAGCCACCATCCGGCGATTACCGCAAGCACAGCCAGGAACAGGATGATGGCGCTCACGAAGCAGCTCCCTCGGCGAGCTGCGTCGGGCGCGGCGGCTGGTTCTGCGGAATGAAGTCCTCCGCAGCGCCGGGCACGCTGTAGTCATAGGCCCAGCGGTATACGACGGGGAGATCCTTGCCCCAGTTACCGTGTCTTGGGGGCGTCTCCGGCGTCTGCCACTCCAGGGTCGTCGCGCGCCAGGGATTGCCTCCTGAGGCTTCACCTTTGAACAGGCTCCAGGCCAGATTGAACAGGAACACCAGCTGGCTGAAGCCGACGATCAAGGCCACCACGGAGATGAAGACGTTCAGTGAGTGGGTCGAGGACGGGATGAACGTCGCATCGCCGATTTCGAAATACCGGCGCGGAACCCCGAGCAGTCCAAGATAGTGCATGGGGAAGAAGATCAGATAGGCGCCGAGAAAGGTGACCCAGAAGTGAAACTTCCCCAGGGCCTCGTTGAGCATCCGACCCGTAACCTTGGGGTACCAATGGTAGATCGCTCCGAGCACGACCATGATTGGCGCGACGCCCATCACCATGTGGAAATGCGCCACCACGAACATGGTATCCGAGAGGGGCACGTCCACGACGACGTTGCCGAGGAAGAGGCCGGTGAGCCCGCCGTTCACGAAGGTGACGATGAAGCCGAGTGCGAAGAGCATCGGCACCGTGAGATGAATGTCGCCGCGCCACAGGGTCAGCACCCAGTTGTAGACCTTGATCGCGGTGGGGATTGCGATGATGAGCGTCGTTGTGGCGAAGAAGTACCCGAATTGCGGGAACATGCCGCTCACATACATGTGGTGCGCCCATACGATGAAGCTGAGCGCGCCGATGGCCACGATCGCCCAGACCATCATGCGGTAACCAAAGATGTTCTTGCGCGCATGCGTGCTGATCAGATCGGAGACGATGCCGAAGGCGGGCAGGGCGACGATGTACACTTCGGGATGGCCGAAGAACCAGAACAGGTGCTGGAACAACAGTGGGCTGCCGCCGCCATATTTCGACAGTTGCCCCATCTCGAGGAGGGAGGGCATGAAGAAGCTGGTTCCCAAGAGGCGGTCGAACAGCAGCATGACCGAGGCAACGAACAATGCAGGGAATGCCAGCAACGCCATGACCGTCGCCGTGAAGATGCCCCACACCGTCAGGGGCAGGCGCATCAATGTCATGCCGCGGGTGCGCGCCTGGAGCACCGTGACCACATAGTTCAGCCCGCCCATGGTGAAGCCGATGATGAACAGGATCAGGGATGACATCATCAAAATGATGCCCCAATCCTGCCCGGGCGTTCCGGTGAGGATTGCTTGCGGCGGGTAGAGCGTCCAGCCGGCGCCGCTGGGGCCGCCGGGCACGAAGAATGTCGAGGCCAGCACAAGGACCGCGAGCAGGTAGATCCAGTAGCTCAGCATGTTCGCATAAGGAAAGACCATGTCTCGGGCGCCGACCATCAGCGGGATCAGGTAGTTGCCAAAGCCGCCGAGGAACAACGCGGTGAGCAGATAGATCACCATGATCATGCCGTGCATGGTGATGAACTGGAGGTACTGGTTGGCATCGATGAAGGAGAAGGTGCCAGGAAATCCCAGCTGCAGCCGCATCAGCCACGACAGCACCAGGGCCACCAGCCCGATGGCCGCGGCCGTCAGCGAATACTGAATGGCGATCACCTTGGCGTCCTGCGAGAAGACGTATCGTGTCCACCAGCTCCGCGGATGATAGAGCTCGACATCAGGTACTTCGGCAGGCGGTACGCCGGGGGTCCCTTCATATGGAATATCGACCATAGAAATCTCCTGGTCATTTCCATCGGGAGTGAGGCGATGGCCTCATGCACCCGATCTATCCTTGCGGCGGCAGCTCGCTACTTGTCGCCGGATCGGTACGTCGCCTTCAGGACGGCTTTCGCCGGCGACAGTTCTGCAAATGTTTTCTGTTGCTCCAGCCAGGCGTGATATTCACGCTCTTCGTCGACGATGACCTTGGCCCGCATCTGATAGTGAGCAGCGCCACAAAGCTCTGCGCAGAGAACATCGAACGTTCCGGTTCGGATCGGCGTTATCCAGAAATAGGTCACCATGCCTGGAACCATGTCCATCTTGGCGCGGAATTCGGGCACATAGAAATCGTGCAGGACATCAACGGAGCGGAGGAGAACCTTAACCGGCTTTCCGATTTGAAGGTGCAGGTCGCCGTTCTCGATCACGACGTCGTCCTGCGCGTGCGAGTCGTCGCGATTTAGCCCCATCGGATTGTCGGAAGCGATGTTGCGGACATCGGATGTGCCCAATCGCCCATCCTTGCCTGGCAGGCGGAAGCTCCATTGCCATTGTTGCCCCATGACCTCGACCTCGGTGGCATCCGCAGGCACCGTGACGAACTGGTGCCAGACCACAAGGCCGGGCGCCAGCATGGATGCAACGCCGACGCCTGTCGCGACGCTCAGCCACCATTCGAGCCTCTTGTTTTCCGGATTGTAGTCGGCGCGTCTTCCCTCCTTGTGGTGGAAGCGGAAGATGCAATACGCCATGAAGGCGATGACCGCGACGAACACGAAGCCCGTGATCCAGAACGTAATGTTGATGGTGTGGTCGATATAAGCCCAGTTCGTGGCGATCGGCGTCCACCACCAAGGGCTGTAGATGTGAAACAGCACCGAGCCGATCGCGACCAGCAGCAGTATCAATGCGACAACCATCCTGATCCATCCTTGCCATCAAAGGCTGCGGATACGAATCCAGGGCGGAGCTCACGTCTGTCGCGATAGCTGGCTTTTTTTGTTGGCGTCTATGCCATCGCCGGCCTGTTGCCTCGCCCATTCCTGCGATCGCGAAGTCAAGAGAGTGGTCGCGACCACCAATCTCATCGGAGCTGAGGGCGTCTGCTTCTAATTCTAAAATGATACCAGCCGAACCCGGCGTCAATAGTGCATATCGGCGTGCGGATGCAGTGTCGGAGCTGCTCTCGCTCGGAAGAAGCGTCGGCCTGCGCGCCGGGCGGGCGGCGTCTCAGGTGGCGCAATGCATCAAGATTTGTGCAGATGCACAATTCACCTAAGCTTGAGTGCAACCGGGCTCAGTGCGCGCTAAGCTAGTCAGGCAGGTCGCGGCGGGTTCCGTCGGGCTAGGCTCTTTCGCTGAACCTGAGTGCCGCACTCGGCCCATCGCGTTCTCGCTCGTGAAGCGGACACGCGTGGCTGAAAAGCGCGTGTTGTCACCACCGCGATTTTCAGCACGGGAGGTTGCGTTCATGGCCACTCTGTACTCCCACGACATGATAAGGCGGCACGTCTTCGGCGAAGCGGCCTCTTATCCCGTTCGTAAGGTCAGCTTGTCCGACCTGACCCAGGCGCTACGCCTGGGCTGGGAGGATTTCCAGGCAATGCCAAGTCACGCGCTCGTCGTGTGCGTGATTTATCCTGTCCTCGGCCTCGTCCTGTTCAGGGCGGTGCTCGGCTATTCGGTGCTGCCGCTGTTGTTTCCGCTGGCCGCCGGGTTTGCCTTGATCGGTCCCTTTGCCGCGATTGGTCTCTACGAACTCAGTCGCCGTCGCGAGCGTGGCGAGGACGTCGATGCATGGGACGCGATCAAGGTGATGCGCGCACCGTCATTCGGCGCCATGCTCGAGCTCGGCGTACTCCTGCTCGTGCTGTTCGGGGCTTGGATCGGTGTCGCGAATGCAATCTACGTCACCATCTTTGGTCACGCGCCGGCTGCAAGCATTCCCGACTTCGCAACGCGCGTGCTGACGACCCGGGAAGGCTGGTCTCTCATCATCATCGGTTGTGGTGTCGGCTTCCTGTTCGCGGTCTTGGCCCTGTGCATCAGCGTGGTGTCGTTTCCGTTGATGCTCGACCGACATGCGACTGCGATCGATGCGATCCGTACGTCGCTGCGAGCGGTGGCCGCAAATCCGGTTGCGATGGCCGGATGGGGTCTCATCGTGGCGGCGCTCCTCGCGATCGGCTCGCTACCGTTCTTCGTGGGTCTCGCCGTCGTTCTGCCGGTGCTCGGTCATGCCAGCTGGCACCTCTATCGGCGGGTGGTCGAGCCGAATCCAAATCCACCGGACGAGCTTCCACCGAGGCCGAAGGGAAGGCGCTACGCAGCGGACTTCCCGGCAAATCTCTTCCCGTGGAGCCGCGAGGGCGAGCAGTAACAGCGAAGCGGCCGCGCGCAGCGGCCGCCTTCGCCGGACATGACAGGGAATGACGACCTATTTCTGCTGCTGCGGCAGGAAGGTCGGGCCGACCGAGCGGATCGGCTTGTTCTCGGAGCTGGCAGCGGGACCCGTTTCCGCGGGCGGCGCTGCGGCCGGCGCATTGGCCGTCGTCGGCGCCGGCGCTGCGCCCTTCTTCGCATTCGCAGGCGTGCCCTTGTTGAGCCGCTGCTGCTGCATCCTCTTGGCGCTCTCCTCGGTGACGATGATGTCGCCCTGCTGTTCGGCGGCCGCCTTGTCATCGGCGGATTTGAGCGCGTCCGCCCAGGTCTGGCCCGCGGCCTTGCAGGAGCAAGACGGGTTGAACTCGCTGCGGAATTTGAACGCGGTCGGCAGCGCCGTGTAGGGCTGGCCGTTGGTGGACACCGCCGAGTTCATGTCCTCGCCGGGATTGCGATGGGTGTAGAGCACGGCCTCCGCGGCCGGGCACAGCGCCTTGCAGGTCTTCTCGTCGTCAGGGAAGCGCGCCGGCACGGTGGCGAACGAGATCGGGAAATAGGCGCCGTCGCATGTGCGCACGCAGACGGTGCGGAAGGTGCCGGATGGGGGGCCGAGATCGGAGGGCGGCATGGCTTGCGGATTACCCGCATTGTTGCCGCCGAACAGATTGCTCAGGAAGTTGCCGCCGCCTTGCGGCTGCGCAGCGGCGGCATATTGCGGGCCGCAATTGTTCTGCGCGAGCGCCATCAGCACCGAGCGGCGCTGGCTGTCGCGCTCCGGGCTGGCGCCGGGGCCGCCGCTGCGCAGCCGCTCGAGATTGCCGGTGATCTGGTCCAGATTGGCGCGCATCTGCTGGATCTGGGTGTTGACCGGACCGCATTGCGCCGACTGGCCGTTGAACAGCGAGAAGAAGCCGGAGGACTCGCAGCCCATCCGCTTGGCCTGCATGGTGACGCGGTCAAGCTCGGCCTGCTGACGCGCCTGGGAATCCTGGTAGCGGCGGATCTGCTCTTCGCGCGCGGGATCGCCGCCGCCGCGATCGAGCGCGGCTAGCTGGCCTTCCAGCCGCACGCACATCGGATTGGGGCCGAGCCCGTTCTGGCCGGGCTGAGGCGGCGGTCCGGGCGGGCCGGCCTGCGCCAAAGCGCCAGTGGCGAGCACGACGGTGCCGAGGAGCGCGGTGCAGGCGGACAGGAAGCGGGCACGGGGCAGGGACAAAAATTCAGGCATATCCGCCATTCTAGCGAGGTCACGGCCCGGCACGACTTTGGTGGGCCGAAGCGCGCCCTCCCATAGCCGCTTCCTGCGGCACCGTCACGTCGTTTCAGGGACCAGGATTGGGCCTAAGGTCCGCCAGTTCCGAGCGAATTCAGCGCTGGCAGGTGATTGCGACATATTCGTCGCAACGGCCATGGGAGCAGTTTGCGCCGGATTTGGGGACAGAGCCGGTAATTTCGTCGGGATCGACCCGGCGATAGGCTGAGGCCTGGGCAAAATCTCGTGATTGGCAATAGGTGCGCGCGGCGGAGGCACCGCATCTGTCGCCCTTGGCGAGGCACTGGTCGACCCCGTAGCCGTCCGCCTGGTTGGCGATGATGAAGACGCGGGTCTCGGCGTGGGAGCCGGAGGCCGCAAGGAGGGAGGCGCCGAAAATGAGCGCGCACAAGGATCGCATGAAATCACCGGGGGCAAAAAGGGAACTGCCGGTTTCAGAATGGGCTCAAATGGTTAAGGATGATGAACCATCGGGGCAGGCAACGCGCCTTTGCGGAGATAAAGCGCCGTTTTCGCGGCTCTCTTGACGCGGGGCCGCCTCATAGCCCATATGTCGCCGCATGAACGGTCTCCTCGCCATTTGCGCCATTTGCCGCGAGATTACGAGCTAGCGATTCGCTGGCTGGAGCCGTCTTTTCTCAAAAATATTGAGAGCCCTGGACGCCCGGCCGCAAGGGATGGGTTGTCATGGAATTGCGCCTCTACGATACGCTGAGCCGGGAAAAGCGCCCCTTCGCGCCGCTCGATGCGAAGAACGTCCGCATGTATGTCTGCGGACCGACCGTCTATGACTTCGCCCATATCGGCAATGCGCGGCCGGTGATCGTGTTCGACGTGCTGTTTCGGCTGCTGCGCCATCTCTATGGCGAGGCGCATGTCAAATATGTTCGCAACATCACCGACGTCGACGACAAGATCAACGATCGCGCCGCGCGGGATTTCCCCGGCCTGCCGCTGAACGAGGCCATTCGCAAGGTCACGGAGCAGACGGGCAGGCAGTTTCACGCCGACGTCGACGCGCTTGGCGCGCTTCGGCCGAGCGTCGAGCCGCGCGCGACCGAGCATATCGGCGAAATGCGCGAGATCATCGAGAAGCTCATCGCCGGCGGCTTTGCCTATGTCGCCGAGGACCATGTGCTGTTCTCGCCGCAGGCGATGAACGCGGCTAATTCCGCGCTGCCGCGCTATGGTGCGCTGTCGAAGCGTTCGCTGGACGAGATGATCGCCGGCGCCCGTGTAGATGTCGCGCCCTACAAGAAGGATTCGACCGACTTCGTGCTGTGGAAGCCGTCGAAGCCCGGCGAGCCGTCATGGCCGTCGCCGGCCGGCATCAAGGCCGAGGGCCGTCCGGGCTGGCACATCGAGTGCTCGGCCATGGCCTGGAAGCATCTCGGCGAGCATTTCGACATCCATGGCGGCGGCATCGATCTCGTGTTTCCGCACCACGAGAACGAGGTTGCGCAGACCTGCTGCGCCTTCCACCAGCAGCGCATGGCGAACTATTGGATGCATAACGGCTTCCTGCAGGTCGAGAGCGAGAAGATGTCGAAGAGCCTCGGCAACTTCATCACGATCCACGAACTCTTGAAGGACTGGCCGGGCGAGGTGCTGCGTTTGAACATGCTGAAGACGCATTACCGTTCGCCGATCGACTGGACCATGAAGTCGCTGGAGGAGAGCGCCAAGACGCTCGACGATTGGTACCGCGTTGCGGCCGACGTCGAGCCCGGCAAGCCGGCCGCGTCCGTTCTTGAGCCGCTGCTCGACGACCTCAACACGTCGCTGGCGATCGCGGCGCTGCATGGCTTGCGCAGCAGCGACGTGAATGCCCTGGCGGGATCGTTGCGGCTGCTCGGCTTCCTCTCGGAGAGCGCTGCGCAATGGGAGGGTCGCAAGCAGCAGGCGAGCGGCGTCGATGCGAAGGAGGTCGAGCGCCTGATCGCAGAGCGAACGGCTGCCCGCAGCCGCAAGGATTTTGGGGAATCCGACCGCATCCGCGATCTGCTCGCCGCGATGGGCGTTGCCATCAAGGACTCCAAGGAAGGCACGACCTGGGAGATCGCCCGATGAAGCGGCCCGACACGCCTTTCCCGCGGCATTGGCTCTATTACATCGCGCTGAAGATCCTGCTGCTCGGCGCGGCCGTGGCGATCGTGACGAAACTCTACGGGATGTGGTGAAGACGATGGCACAAGCTCACCCCAAGCCCGGCTTGCGGCCCTTCCTGCCGGCGGACGTGCCGGTCCTCGCGGCGATCTTCGCGGCCAGCATCGAGGAGCTGACCGGCGACGATTATAGCGAGGCGCAGCAGGAAGCCTGGATGGCCGCCGCCGAGGACGAGGAGTTCGGCAAGCGGCTCGCCGCCGACCTGACGCTGATCGCGACGCTGGAGGGCTCACCCGTGGGCTTCGCCTCACTGCGCGGCAACGATCACATCCGCATGCTCTATGTGCATCCGGCGGTCGCCGGGCAGGGGATCGCGACCATGCTGGTCGACGCGCTGGAGAAGCTCGCCGGCGGCCGCGGCGCCGCCAGCCTTTCGGTGGACGCCAGCGACACCGCCCAGGGCTTCTTCGCCAAGCGCGGCTACACCGCCCAGCAGCGCAACAGCGTCACCATGAATGACGAGTGGCTCGCCAACACCACCATGAAGAAGACGCTCGGAGCGGCGCAATGAGCAAGGAGCGTCTTTATCTGTTCGACACCACGCTGCGCGACGGCGCGCAGACCAATGGCGTCGATTTCACCCTGACCGACAAGCAGGTCATCGCCGCGATGCTCGATGATCTCGGCATCGACTATGTCGAGGGCGGCTATCCCGGCGCCAATCCGCTCGACAGCGAGTTCTTCGCGACCAAGCCCAAGCTCAATCATGCGCGCTTCACCGCCTTCGGCATGACGCGGCGGGCGGGGCGCTCGGTCTCCAACGACCCCGGTGTAGCCGGGCTGCTGGAGGCGAAGGCGGATGCGATCTGCTTCGTCGCAAAATCCTCGGCCTATCAGGTGCGCGTTGCGCTGGAGACGACGAAGGAGGAGAACCTCGCCTCGATCCGCGACAGCGTCGCAGCGGCAAAGGCCGCCGGACGCGAAGTGATGCTGGACTGCGAGCATTTCTTCGACGGCTACAAGGAGGATGCGGGTTTTGCGCTGGCCTGCGCCAAGGCCGCCTATGAGGCGGGCGCGCGCTGGGTGGTGCTGTGCGACACCAATGGCGGCACCATGCCTGACGAGGTCGAGGCCATCGTCAGAGAGGTGACCAAGCACATCCCCGGCGATCATGTCGGCATCCACGCCCATAACGACACCGAGCAGGCGGTCGCCAATTCGCTCGCGGCCGTGCGCGCCGGCGCCCGGCAGATCCAGGGCACGCTGAACGGCCTCGGCGAGCGTTGCGGCAATGCCAATCTGTGCTCGCTGATCCCGACGCTGAAATTGAAGAAGGGTTTTGCCGACGCCTTCGAGATCGGCGTCACCACGGACAAGCTGGCGACGCTCGTCAAGGTCTCGCGCACCCTCGACGACATGCTCAACCGGGTGCCAAACCGGCATGCGGCCTATGTCGGCGAGAGTGCCTTCGTCACCAAGACCGGCATTCATGCCTCCGCCGTGCTCAAGGACCCGCAGACCTATGAGCATGTGTTGCCGGAGCTGGTCGGCAACCACCGCAAGGTGCTGGTGTCCGACCAGGCCGGGCGTTCCAACGTCATCGCCGAGCTCGACCGCGCCGGCATCCCTTATGAGAAGAGTGATCCGAAGCTGACGCGCCTCGTCGAGGAATTGAAGGATCGCGAGGCGCAAGGCTACGCCTATGAATCCGCTAATGCCTCGTTCGAGCTTCTGGCGCGGCGGACGCTCGGCAAGGTGCCGCATTATTTCGAGGTCGAGCAATTCGACGTCAATGTCGAGCAGCGCTATAATTCGCACGGCGAGCGCGTCACCGTGGCGCTGGCGGTCGTCAAGGTCGATGTTGCCGGCGAGCGCCTGATCTCGGCGGCCGAAGGCAACGGTCCCGTCAACGCGCTCGACGTCGCCCTGCGCAAGGATCTCGGCAAGTACCAGAAATACATCGAGGGCCTGAGGCTGATCGACTATCGCGTGCGTATCCTCAATGGCGGCACCGGCGCGGTGACGCGCGTGCTGATCGAGAGCGAGGACGAGAACGGCGACCGCTGGACCACGGTCGGCGTGTCCCCGAACATCATCGACGCCTCGTTCCAGGCGCTGATGGATTCGGTGATCTACAAGCTCGTGAAGTCGGGCGCGCCGGCGTAGGCCCACGACAACTGTCATACCCCGCGAAAGCGGGGTATCCAGTACGCTGCGGCCTTTCCGTAACGCCGCGATGTCTTGGAGTACTGGATCGCCGTCAAGCCGGGCGATGACAGTTGGGGTGAGGAGAGGGCGGGCCATGATCGACCACATCTCGGTCGGCGTCAGCGATCTCGATCGCGCCGCGAAATTCTACGAGGCGACACTTGCCGCGCTCGGCCTGACGCGTCTCGTGACGCGGCCGCGGACGGTCGGCTTCGGCAAGGCTTATCCGGAATTCTGGATCAATCTGCGCGAGGGCATGCCACGCGTCCCGCCGGAAAGCGGCGTGCACATCTGCCTGCGCGCGAAGACGACCGATGAGGTCGATGCGTTTCACGTCGCCGCGCTGTCCGCCGGTGGTGGCTCCGACGGCGCGCCCGGCATCCGTCCGCACGATCGCGTGCGCTATTACGCCGCCTTCGTCACCGATCCCGACGGCAACCGGATCGAGGCGGTGACGTTTCCGAGCGAATAGCCGTCAGAGCTTGCGCGCGACGTCCGGGGCCATCTGCTTTTCCGCCTCGGCGACCTGCGCCGCGGCCGCCTTCAGCTTCGGCAAAATGTCCTCGACGCGATCGGCCTTGAGGATGTCGATTGAAAGGCCGGCGCGGATGAACTCCGTTTGTCGCATATGCGACAGCAGCGAGAACAGCGGCTCCCAGAAATTGTCGATATTGGCGAGCAGCACCGGCTTGGCGTGGCGGCCGAGCTGCTTCCAGGTCATCTGCTCGACCAGCTCTTCCAGGGTGCCGACGCCGCCCGGCAGCGCCACGAAGGCGTCGGAGCGCTCGAACATCAGCCGCTTGCGCTCGTGCATGTCGGGAGTGACGATCATTTCCTGCACGCGCGTCAGCGCGTTCTCGCGCGCCCTCAGGAAGTCGGGGATGATGCCGGTGACGGTACCGCCGTGATCGAGCACGGAGGTGGCGACCGCGCCCATCAGGCCGAGCGAGCCGCCGCCATAGACCAGACGGATGTTGTTCTCGGCGAGGGCCTTGCCGAATGCCTCGGCACCTTCAACGAAGCGGGGATTGGTTCCAGGGCCGGAGCCGCAATAGACACAGACGGTTTTGATCGTGCTCATTGGTGCCATGATGCATTGCAGCGAAGAGGCGTCAAGCCCTTCAGGTGATTCGATACTCCCGGAAATCTACCGGTAAATGGCGACAAACAATCGAAGATTCGCCATTTGGCGGGGTGCGCTGGCATCGGCAAGGCTCTATATGACGGGCTGAAAATCGTAAATTGCAGTTTCGCCTGCATCCGGCGGGCTTTCAGGCTTCTTGATGGACCAACCTCAATCGTTCGACGGCGCCGACGTTCCTGATCCTCCCGTACAAGGACCACTGGAGCGGGCCACGCTGATGGGCACGCTGGCGCATCTGTGGCCCTATATCTGGCCGGGCGACCGCTTCGATCTGAAGATGCGGGTGGTCTGGTCGCTGGTGCTGCTGCTCGCGGCCAAGCTGATCACGCTCACCGTGCCGTTCAGCTTCAAATGGGCGACGGACGCGCTGACCGGCGCCAATACCGCGCCGGTCGCGGCCGGCAATTGGCACCTCTGGGTGATCGCTTCGCCGCTGCTGCTGACCGCAAGCTATGGCCTGATGCGCATCCTGATGGCGGTGCTGACGCAATGGCGCGACGGCATCTTTGCCCGCGTCGCCATGCACGCGGTGCGCAAGCTTGCGACCCTCACTTTCATCCACATGCACGAGCTGTCGCTGCGCTTTCATCTCGAACGCAAGACCGGTGGCCTGACGCGCGTGCTCGAGCGCGGCCGCGAGGGCATCGAGGTGATCGTGCGCATGGTGATCCTCCAGCTGATCCCGACCATTGTCGAGGTCACGCTGCTGATGGCTGTGCTGCTCTGGCAGTTCGACTGGCGCTACGTGGTCGCGACCCTGATCACGGTCACGCTCTACATGTACTACACCTACATCGCGACCGAGTGGCGAATCGGCATCCGCCGCAAGATGAACGATTCCGACACCGAGGCGAACACCAAGGCGATCGACTCGCTGCTCAATTACGAGACGGTGAAGTATTTCGGCGCCGAGGCGCGCGAGGCGCAGCGCTACGACAAATCGGTCGAGCGTTACGAAGAGGCGAGCGTCCGCACCTATACCTCGCTCGCGGTGCTCAACACCGGGCAGGCCGTGATCTTCACGCTCGGGCTGACCGCGACCATGCTGATGTGCGCGATCGGCGTGCGCAACGGCACCAACACGGTCGGTGATTTCGTGCTGGTCAACGCCATGATGATCCAGCTCTACCAGCCGCTGAATTTCATGGGCATGGTCTATCGCGAGATCAAGCAGGCGATCATCGACATCGAGAAGATGTTCAACGTGCTGGGTCGCGAGGCCGAGATCAACGACGCGCCCGATGCGCAGCCGCTGGTCATTTCTGCCGGCACCGTGCGCTTCGAGGACGTGCGCTTTGCCTATGAGCCGACGCGCCCGATCCTGAAAGGCATCAGCTTCGAGGTGCCGGCCGGCAAGACGGTCGCGATCGTCGGCCCGTCCGGCGCCGGCAAGTCGACGATCTCGCGTCTGCTGTTCCGCCTCTACGACGTCTCCGGCGGGAAGATCATGATCGACGGTCAGGACATTCGCGCGGTCACGCAGGATTCACTGCGCGCATCCATCGGCATGGTGCCGCAGGACACCGTGCTGTTCAACGACACCATCCGCTACAACATCCGCTACGGCCGCTGGGACGCCAGCGATGCCGAGGTCGAAGAGGCGGCGCGGCTCGCGCAGATCGACCATTTCATCCGCATGGCGCCGATGGGCTACGAGACCCAGGTCGGCGAGCGCGGCCTGAAGCTCTCGGGCGGCGAGAAGCAGCGCGTCGCGATCGCGCGCACCGTCCTGAAGGCGCCGCCGATCCTGGTGCTGGACGAGGCGACCTCGGCGCTCGACACCCACACCGAGCACGAGATCCAGGGCGCGCTCGATCGCGTGGCGAAAAACCGCACCTCGCTGGTGATCGCGCACCGGCTCTCGACCATCGTCGGTGCCGACGAGATCATCGTGCTGGACCAGGGCCGCATCGCCGAGCGCGGCACCCACGCAAAACTGCTCGCGCAAGGCGGCCTCTATGCCAGCATGTGGAACAGGCAGCGCGAGGCCGAGGCGGCTCGGGAGAAACTGGCCAAGATGGCCGACTCTGGCGAGGCGCCCAACCGGGAGCCGCCACCGGTCAGCGACGCCCTGACGACACCTGCGGCGGCGGAGTGACCTTGTCTCCGGTCCCAACTCTGGCCTAAACAAGCGCGCGCGACGACCCGTGCGTGCCATTAACCCAGACCGGCAGATAACGATGTCCATTCTCGATTCGATCCAGCGTCAGATCCCGCCGATCCACAAGGAGGGCTATCCCTTCATCGGCGGCTTTGCGCTGGCAAGCCTGGTCCTGTTCTGGCTGTGGTCGCCGCTGGGGTGGATCGGCACGATCCTGACCGTATGGTGCGCGCTGTTCTTCCGCGATCCCGTCCGGGTGACGCCCGTGCGCGAGGGGCTCGTGGTGTCGCCGGCCGACGGCCGCGTCTCGATGATCACCATGGCGCTGCCGCCGGCCGAACTCGGCCTCGGCGACCGGCCGCTGCCGCGCATCTCGGTGTTCATGAGCGTGTTCAATTGCCATGTGAACCGCAGCCCGATCGCGGGCAGGGTGGACCGTATCGCATACCGGCCCGGCCTGTTCATCAATGCCGAGCTCGACAAGGCGAGCGAGGACAACGAGCGCAACTCGCTCGTGATCACGACGCCGACCGCGCGGATCGGCGTGATCCAGATCGCCGGCCTCGTCGCCAAGCGCATCGTCTGTTTCGTCAAGGAAGGGCAGGCGATCGGCGCCGGCGAGCGCTTCGGCCTGATCCGCTTCGGCTCGCGCCTCGACGTCTATCTGCCGTTGGGCACCAAGGCGCTGGTGTCGGAAGGGCAGACTGCAATCGCCGGCGAGACGATTCTGGCTGACCTCGCCGGAGACGATTCCGGGCGCACTTACCGCAACAATTAACCAATAGTCGGTCCTTTCGGGCGTTCCGCGGCAATGGCGGAGGGGGATGTGGCTTGCTATATCTCGCCGTGAGGTGAGGACGAGCCATGACGCCCTATGATTTCAAGGACCCCGATACGCGCCGCCGGCGGTTCCGCCCGATTCCGGTGCGGATGCTGGTGCCGAACGTCATCACGCTGCTGGCGATCTGCGCCGGCCTGACCTCGATCCGGCTGTCGATCGAGGGACACATTTCGCTGGCCGTCTACGCAATCGTGTTCGCGGCCGCGCTCGACGGCATCGACGGGCGCATCGCGCGCATGATCAAGGGCCAGTCCAAGTTCGGCGCCGAGCTCGACAGCCTCGCGGACTTCGTCAATTTCGGCGTGGCGCCCGGTCTGATGCTGTACTTCTGGCAACTGCACGAGCTCGGCAATGCCGGCTGGATCGCCGCGATGGTGTTCGCGATCTCCGGCGGCCTGCGTCTGGCGCGTTTCAACGCCACCATGGACGATCCAAACAAGCCGGCCTTCGCCGCCAATTTCTTCACCGGCGTGCCGGCGCCGGCCGGCGCGATCACCGTGCTGCTGCCGATCTATGTCGCGTTCCTCGGTCTCGGGCGCTGGCCCGTGGCGATGACGGCCGCCTACACGCTGCTGATCGCCTTCCTGATGGTGTCGCGCCTGCCGGTGTTCTCCGGCAAGACCAAGCGCATGCGCGTGCCACCCGAGCTGGTGCTGCCGGCGTTCGTCGCCGTCGTCGTCTTCATCGCGCTCCTGATCGCCTATCCCTGGCATGTGCTCTCGATCGGCACGGTGCTCTATCTGCTCTGCCTGCCGCTCGGCTACAAATCCTACCGCGACCAGGCACGGGCGCTGGAAACCGCTGCGCCGGCGGATGGCGAAATCTCGTCACCGCCCTCGGCGCCGACGATGGCGAACCTGTCGGAGCCGCCGCAGGATGACGACCGGCCCGGACGGCTGCACTGAGTAACAGATATCTGCCATGAAGGCATGCCGAGTTGGGTTGAGTCCCGATCTCGGCTATATCGCCCAGTGCCGGCGGCATCGCGTCAATCAGCCGCCAATCTGGGAGAGAACGCCGTGACCGATAAAGCGACCGGGCCGCTGCCCGCTTCCGTCCTCGAAGCGCTGGGCCGCTATGACACGCCGACCATCTGCAACGCCATGGAGATCGTGGCGCCCGAGCGGCGGCTGATCGGCTACACCACCAAGCAGCTAGTCTGCCCGTTTCCCGATCTGCCCCCGATCGTCGGCTATGCCCGCACGGTCGCGATCCGCTCGGTGCTGAAATCCTCGCTCCCTGCGGAGGAGCAGTCCAAGCGCCGCATCGAATATTACGAATATGTCGGCACCGGCCACGGTCCGCGCATCTCGGTGATCCAGGACATCGACGGCCCCGATGTCGGCTATGGCGCGTTCTGGGGCGAGGTGCAGAGCAACGTGCACAAGGCGCTCGGCTGCCTCGGCGTCATCACCGACGGCTCGATCCGCGACATCCCGCAATGGGCCCCGGGTTTCCAGGCGCTGGCCGGCTCGATCGGCCCGTCCCATGCCTGGGTGCATGCGGAGAGCTTCGGCGGTGAGGTGCGCGTCGCCGGCATGACCGTGAAGTCGGATGATCTCATTCATGCCGACCAGCACGGCGCCATCGTGATCCCGCTCGACGTCGCGGCGAAGCTGCCCGAGGCTGCCGAGCTCTGTGGCCGGCGCGAGACGCCGATCCTGGAGATCGCGCGCAGCCCCGACTTCTCGCTGGAGAAGCTGAAGGCCGCGCTGAAACGCTCGGCGGAGATCCACTGACGACCCGATTGGACGATCTAAGGTCGCGACGGCAGCCGTCCATGTTCCGTCAGGAGCAGGGCGGCCTGATCCGGCTCGCTGAACACGGCGGCGGCGCATCCGATCAGGGTGAAGCCGCCCGCTAGGTCCCACAGGGTGATCGCGCCTGCATTGTCGGGGAGTTGAATCCAGCGCGCGGCGATCACCGCGAACCCGGCCTCGATGAAGAGCAGCACGCTGAAAGCAGGCAGAACCAGCGCCGGCTCGAGCAGATGGACCGAAAGCACCGCCGGAAGCGCGGTGAGAAGACTGAACAAGATCACCATGGCGAATGGCTCCCCCGCGATGGAGCGTGCCGTACAGGACAAACTACCCCCTGGATCCCTCGGCACGGATGTGACGCAGGGCCGCAGTCGGAGGGGGCTGCCGCTCTCCTGCGGTCGATCGTGGTTAGCGAAGTATTGAGAATCCCGCCGCCGGGCGGCCATCGCGGTCGTCTGCGGTCCGGCGAACCAGACTGTCCAGACTTAACCTTTACGCGTCTTTAATGGCGCCGCTCTAGGGTCTGCGATGCGGTTCGGGGTTGAGCCGCACCAGCGGCCAGGACGGCCGTTGTTGCGTAGGCGTTGGAGTCGATAATGGATATCGCAACACTTGTTGGCCTGGTCGCAGGCGCCATTGTCGTGTCGTCGCTGATCCTGATGGGCGGCAGCTTCGGGATGTTCTACGACATCCACGCCGTCATCGTCATCTTCGGCGGCTCATTCGCCGCAACGATGATCCGCTTTCCATTGTCGGCAATGATCCACGGCTTGCCGCTGGGCGCAAAGTTCGCCTTTACCCTGAGCAGCCTTTCGGCGCACGACCTCGTCGACGAACTCGCCCGCATTGCCGAGATCGCCCGCAAACAGGGACCGGTCGGGCTCGAAAAGGTCGAGACCGACGAGCCGTTCCTCGCCAAGGGCATCCGCTACGTCGCCGACGGCTACGACCTCGACTTCATCCGTGACAATCTGGAGCGCGACCGCGACAACTTTCTGATGCACCTCAACGAAGGCAGCAAGATCTATCGCGCGGTCGGCGACTGCGCGCCGGCATTCGGCATGATCGGTACGCTGCTCGGTATGGTGCAAATGTTCTCCAACATGCAGGATCCCTCGAAGCTCGGTCCGTTCATGGCGACCGCGTTGCTGGCGACGCTCTACGGCGCCGTCGTCGCGAACCTGATCTGCCTGCCGATCGCCGACAAGCTGCATGGCAAGCTGCTCGATGAAGAGACCAACCGGACGCTGATCATCGACGGGATTTTGATGATCCGCGATTCCAAGAGCCCGACGCTCGTGCGCGAGATGCTGCTGGCCTATCTGCCGGAGAAGCATCGCCACGCTGAAGGCGAGCCGGTGCCGGCCTGATCGGTCGGGTAGGGCGGTCGCAGAAAGCAGCCAATGGCAAAGAAGAAACGCGAAGAGGCACATGGTGGTCACGGCTGGTTCGTGACCTTTGCCGATCTGATGGCGCTGCTCCTGGCGTTCTTCGTGATGCTGGTCGCGTTCTCCACCCAGGATGCCAACAAGCTGAAGATCGTCGCCGGCTCGATGCGCGAGGCGTTCGGCGTGCAGACCGAAGCGCGCTATTCCGGCATCGTCGAGTCCGATGGCCTGCCGACCCGTCCGCGGCTCAAGAACGTCGACCACATCCAGCCCGAGGATGCTTCCAACACGCCGACGCCGGACCAGGAGGATCGCGAGAAGACCTCAGGCGCGAAGATCAAGGTCGATCGCAATTTCGCGCTCGCCGCCGCCTCGCTGCGCCAAGCCTTGCAGGACATGCCGGAACTGACGGAGATGTCCAAGCACATCATGTTCGAGGAGACCAAGCAGGGCCTCAACCTCGAGATCGTCGATCAGGACGGCCGCTCGATGTTCGCCGACGGCTCCAAGGTGCCTTACGACCGCACCCGCCGCCTGGTCGAGAAGCTTGCGATTCCGCTCAAGGCGACACCGCTGCGCGTTTCGATCGCCGGCCACACCGCGGCGGGCTTCGTGCCGACCCGCAGCGACTACGGCGCCTTCGACCTTTCGGCCGATCGCGCCAATGCCGTGCGCCAGATCCTCGAGCGCGAAGGCTTGCCGTCGTCGCACATCTTCGCCGTCTCGGGCAAGGCGGACACCCAGCCGCTGTTTCCGGACGATCCTTCGCTCGCCGCCAATCGGCGGGTGACTATCACCTTGATGCGCGAAGACCCGCCACTGCCGCCAAACCTGAAGCCCTAACGGTCTTGCATTACCATTTTACCTGAGGCATGTCGTCGCGCAGGCGATCAACGTTGCTGCGGTGTCACAGCTTCTATCTCGGCGACTGCTATGGTGGCGGGCCGATTGACAGGCGCGTCGGAACCGTCGAAAGGCGCCGGATCGAATTCAGGGACGAAGCGTTTTTCACCCCCATGACGGCGAGCACCTCATCGACCGAGACCCACGACGGGAAGCCGGTCACATCAGGTTTTTGGGCCCTTACGCTCGGGAGCATCGGCGTCGTCTTCGGCGACATCGGCACCTCGCCTCTCTATGCATTCCACGAGGCGGTGAAGGGCGCGGCCCATGGCGAGCCAGTCTCGCGGGCTATCGTGCTGGGCGTGCTCTCGCTGATCCTGTGGGCGCTGCTGATCGTCGTCACCGCCAAATATGTCCTGCTGCTGCTGCGCGCCGACAATAACGGGGAGGGCGGCACGCTGTCGTTGATGGCGCTCGGCCAGCGCGCGCTCGGACGGCGAAGCTGGGTTCTGCTCGCGCTCGGCGTGGTCGGGGCCTCCATGTTCATCGGCGATTCCATGATTACGCCGGCGATCTCGGTGCTGTCGGCGGTCCAAGGCCTGAAGCTCGCTACTCCGGCGTTCGAGCACTACGTCGTGCCGCTCACTGTCCTCATCCTGGCGCTGCTGTTCGCCGTCCAGAGCAAGGGGACCGCACTGGTGGCCTCGGCCTTCGGGCCGGTGATGGTGATATGGTTCGCCGTCATTGCAGTGATGGGGGCCGTCCATATCGCCGACGACCCCACGGTGCTGGCGGCGATCAATCCCTATTATGCGGTGCAGTTCGTGCTGTCGCACGGTGTGATCGGCCTCGTGACTCTTGGCGCCGTGTTCCTGGCGGTGACCGGAGGCGAAGCGCTCTATGCCGATCTCGGTCATTTCGGGCGCAAGCCGATCCAGTCGGCCTGGATGTTCTTCGTGCTGCCCGCGCTCCTGATCAACTATTTCGGGCAGGGCGCGCTGGTGCTGTCCGATCCCAGCGCGATCGAGCATTCCTTCTATCGCATGGTGCCTGACAGTCTGGTGCTGCCGCTGGTCGGCCTTGCGACCGCCGCGACTGTGATCGCGAGCCAGGCCGTGATCACCGGCGCCTATTCGCTGGTCTATCAGGCGGTGCAGCTCGGCCTGCTTCCGCGCTTCGAGGTGCGCTACACCTCCGAGACTCACGCCGGCCAGATCTATCTGCCGCGCGTGAACCGGCTGCTGCTGATCGGCGTGATGCTGCTGGTCTTGCTGTTCCACACCCCCAGCAATCTAGCCTCGGCCTATGGCATCGCGGTCTCCACGACCATGGTCGCCGACGGCATCATGGGCTTCGTCGTGATCTGGAAATTGTGGAACTGGCGCGCCGCCACGGCTGCGGCTGTCATCGTGCCCTTCGTCATCGTCGATTTGAGCTTCTTCAGTGCCAATCTGTTGAAGCTGCTCGATGGTGCCTGGGTGCCGCTGTTGTTTGGCATCGTCATGGTGGGGACGATCTGGACCTGGCGTAAGGGTTCGGGAATCCTGATTCAGAAAACGCGCCGGATCGAGGTGCCGCTGGACGATCTGATCCGGAGCCTGGAAAAGCGGCCGCCGCACATCGTCAAAGGCACCGCGGTGTTCCTCACCAGCGATCCCGCTTTCGTGCCGACCGCGTTGCTGCATAATCTGAAGCACAACAAGGTGCTGCACGAGCACAACGTGGTCCTGACCATTGAAACCGCGCAGACGCCACGGGTCGATCTGTCGGAGCGGTTCCGCATGGAGAAGATCAGCGACAAGTTCTCCAAGGTTCGCCTGCGCTTCGGCTACATGGAGCAGCCGAACGTGCCCAAGGCGCTTGCGATCGCCCGCAAGCAGGGCTGGCAGTTCGACATCATGTCGACGTCGTTCTTCGTGTCGCGGCGCTCGCTGAAAGCTTCGGCGCAATCGGGCATGCCGCTCTGGCAGGATCATTTGTTCATTGCGCTCAGCCGGTCCGCCAACGACGCCACGGACTATTTCCAAATCCCCACGGGTCGGGTGGTGGAAGTCGGAACCCAGGTCACGATCTAACCGCTACGCCTCTGCCATGCCAATTTGCATGGCTAAGCCCCAGAATCGGGCTAGGCCATGCCGGCAGCGCAGGCCTATAAGCCGCGCGCTCTTCCGCCATTGTGCAGTGAAGCATTTTAGAGGCCACCCGGGCTCTCCCATGACAAGCGACGCAGTGATTCCCGCCCTGGAAACGGCGGCGGCCAACGGGCATGGCGAGGCCCACACCACCGCCGGCTTCGGCGCGCTCGCGCTTGGCAGCATCGGCGTCGTCTATGGCGATATCGGCACCAGCCCACTCTACGCCTTCCGCGAGGCGGTGCTGGCGGCCTCGGGCGCCGAAGGGGTGCCGACGCCGGCAGCCGTTCTCGGCGTCGTCTCCCTGATCCTGTGGGCCCTCATCGTCGTGGTGACGCTGAAATATGTCGTCATCCTGCTGCGCGCCGACAACAACGGCGAGGGCGGCACGCTCGCGCTGATGGCCTTGGCCCAGCGCGCTGTCGGCACCGGCGGTGCCACCGTCGTCCTGCTCGGAATCATCTCCGGTGCGCTATTCTATGGCGATGCCGTGATCACGCCGGCGCTCTCGGTGCTGTCGGCGATCGAAGGCATGAAGGACGTCACGCTGCGGTTCGAACCTTATATCGTCCCGCTGACCGTGGTGATCCTGGTCGCGCTGTTCGCGGTGCAATCCCGCGGCACCGCCCGCGTTGCCGCCTTCTTCGGCCCGATCATGTGCGTCTGGTTCGCGGTGCTCGCGGCCGCCGCGATCCACCCGATCATCGAGCAGCCGCAGGTGCTGCTCGCGCTGAATCCGCTCTACGCGGTGTCCTTCATGCTCTCCCACGGCATCATCGGCTTTGTGACGCTAGGTGCGGTGTTCCTGGCGGTCACTGGCGCCGAAGCGCTCTATGCTGATCTCGGCCATTTCGGCAAGCGGCCGATCCAGACTGCCTGGCTGGTCATCGTGCTGCCGTCGCTGGCGCTGAACTATCTGGGGCAGGGGGCGCTCGTGCTCGGCGATCCCGGGGCGATCGTGAGCCCGTTCTTCCAGCTCTTCCCGCAAGGATTCTTCCGCGGCTGCATGGTCGTGCTCGCCACCATGGCGACCGTCATCGCGAGCCAGGCAGTGATCACCGGCGCCTATTCGCTGACGCGTCAGGCGATCCAGCTCGGGCTGCTGCCGCGCTTCGAAATTCGTCATACCTCCGAAGCCCATTCGGGCCAGATCTTCATCCCGCGCATCAACCAGCTGCTGCTGCTCGCCGTGGTGCTGCTGGTGCTGCTGTTCCGCTCCTCCAGCGCGCTGGCGTCCGCCTACGGCATCTCGGTCACCGGCACCATGGTCGTCACGGCGCTGATGGGCTTCGTCGTGGTCTGGAAGGTGTGGCGGTGGTCGCCGATCGCCGCCGGCGCGCTGATTGCGCCGTTCCTGTTCCTCGACATGACTTTCCTCGCCGCGAACCTGCTCAAGGTGGTCGAGGGCGGCTGGGTGCCGCTGGCGCTCGGCGCGCTCATGATCATCCTGATGTACACGTGGCGGCGCGGCAGCCGGCTGCTGTTCGAGAAGTCGCGCAAGCTCGAGTTCCCGCTCGCCGACCTCGTGGCCATGCTGGAGAAGCGGCCGCCCCAGCGCGTGCCCGGCACCGCCGTGTTCCTGACCTCGGACCCGCTCAGTGCGCCGACCGCGCTGATGCATAGTCTGAAACACTACAAGGTTCTGCACGAGAAGAACGTCATTCTCACCATCGAGACGGCGCAGACCCCGCGGATCGATCCGGCCGAGCGGGTCAGGCTGGAGCAGATCTCGCCGACCTTCTCCAAGGTCACGCTGAAGTTCGGCTTCATGGAATCGCCCAATGTGCCGAAGGCGCTGGCGATCGCGCGCAAGCTCGGCTGGCAGTTCGACATCATGTCGACCTCGTTCTTCCTGTCGCGGCGGGCGCTGAAGCCCGCGGTGCATTCCGGCATGCCGCGCTGGCAGGACCGGCTGTTCATCTCGCTGAGCCGCTCGGCCAACGACGCCACCGACTATTTCCAGATCCCGTCCGGCCGTGTGGTCGAGGTCGGAACGCAGGTGACGATCTAGCTAGCTTCACCGCTGTCATCGCCCGCGAAGGCGGGCGATCCAGTACTCCGAGACAGTTGCGGGTTGAATCGACAGGCCGCGGCGTACTGGATTCCCCGCCTGCGCGGGGAATGACACCGAGCGGGGTGGTGAGATGTGAAGCAGGAGCTTCAGGCATCTTGAAAGCCGCGCTTCAACTCGCTGCGATTTAGCTTTAACTTGCGCCGTGCGGCTCAAGCCTTTGTAGCGCTTGATTTTCGCGTCCCGAGAGGCGAGGTTGCGCGCCGGCCGGGATCGCCCAGGCCCACAGGCGCGACGTGGAGGATGAAGTGGCAAACCAGGTACAGGATCTGACCCCGGACGAGGTCTCCAAGGGGGTCGCCGAAGGCCGCTATCTCTTGGTCGACGTGCGCGAGCCGAACGAGGTCGAGGCCGAGGCCTATCCCTACGGCGTCGTGGTGCCGCTCTCGACCTTCAATCCCAAGGCGATCCCGGATCCCGGCGGCAAGGAGATCGTGTTCGCCTGCCGCTCGGGCAAGCGTTCCGTGACCGCCTCGCTCGCGGCACAGGCGGCCGGCTTGCCCTACGACAAGCACCTCGCGGGTGGCATGCTCGGCTGGAAGGCGGCGGGCCTTCCGAGCAAGGTCGGTGGCTGATCGGCCCGATGTCCAAAAGCTCGTCTCTGAACAAGGTCTTCGCCGACCTTCCCGTCACCATCTTCGAGGCGATGTCGCAGGCCGCGCGCGACAACGCCGCCATCAATCTCGGCCAGGGCTTCCCTGACGATCCCGGCCCGGAAGACATCCGCCGCGCCGCGGCCGACGCCTCGCTGAACGGCTACAATCAGTACCCATCCATGATGGGCCTGCCGGAGCTGCGCCAGGCGATCGCGACCCATTACGGCCATTGGCACGGTCTCAAGCTCGATCCGATGAGCGAGGTGATGGTGACCTCCGGCGGTACCGAGGCGCTGACCTCGGCGATCCTCGCGGTGGTGCAGCCGGGCGACGAAGTGGTCTGCTTCCAACCCGTCTATGATTCCTACCTCCCGATCATCCGCCAGGCCGGCGGCATTCCGCGCCTCGTCCGGCTCGAGCCGCCGCACTGGCGGCTGAATGAGGACATGCTGAAAAGCGTGTTCAATTCAAAGACCAAAGCGGTGCTCTTCAACAATCCTCTGAATCCCTCCGCGGTGGTCTATCCGCGCGAGGACCTCGAACTGCTCGCGCGCTACTGCCAGGAGTTCGACGTCATCGCAATCTGCGACGAGGTCTGGGAGCACGTCACCTTCGATGAGCATAAGCACATCCCGCTGATTACCATCCCCGGCATGCGCGAGCGCACCATCAAGGTCGGCTCGGCCGGCAAGATCTTCTCGCTGACGGGCTGGAAGATCGGCTTCGTCTGCGCCGCGCCGCCGCTCCTGCGCGTCGCCGCCAAGGTGCACCAGTTCCTGACCTTCACCACGGCGCCGAACTTGCAGGCCGCCGTCGCCTACGGCCTCGGCAAGTCCGACGATTACTTCCTGTCGATGCGCAAGGACCTGACTCGGAGCAGGGACCGCCTCACCAAGGGCCTCGAAAGCCTCGGCTTCCCCGTCCTGAAGTCGCAGGGCACCTACTTCCTCACCGTCGACCTGTCGCCGCTCGGGCTGAACGAGAGCGACACCGAGTTCTGCTGGCGGATCGTGAAAGAGTACAAGGTCGCGGCGATCCCGGTGTCCGCCTTTTACGAGCAGGATCCCGTGACCTCGGTGGTGCGCTTCTGCTTTGCCAAGAAGGACGAGACTCTCGACACCGCCCTCGAGCGGCTGTCGGACGCAGTGCGCGGGCGCAAGAGGTAGATTTGAGATGACGAATGTCGGCCGATTGAGGCGTTGCTTTTCCTGGCTTTGCCTTGGTTTTGCGATCGCAGCAGCGCTGACATTGCTTTCGCCGCCCGCCGGTGCCCAGGAGCGGGTCGTCAACTTCTACAACTGGTCCAACTACGTGGCGCCTGAGGTCCTCGAGGCCTTCACCAAGGAGACCAGCATCAAGGTCGTCTACGACACCTTCGATGCCAACGAGACGCTGGAAACGCGCCTCATGGCCGGCAAGTCCGGCTACGACGTCGTGGTGCCCACGGCGTATTTCCTCCAGCGCCAGATCAAGGCCAACATCTTCCAGAAGCTCGACAAGACGAAGCTGCCGAATCTGGCCAACGCCTGGCCGATGGTGACCAAGCACCTCGCGACCTACGATCCCGGCAATGACTATGCCGCCAACTACATGTGGGGCACGACAGGCATCGGCTACAACGTCGCCAAGGTGAAGCAGATCCTCGGACCCGACGCCAAGATCGACAGCTGGGACATCGTCTTCAAGCCGGAGAACCTCGCCAAGTTCAGGGACTGCGGCGTGCACATGCTCGACTCCGCGGATGACATCTTCCCGGCGGCGCTGAACTATCTCGGGCTCGATCCGAACTCGACCAAGCAGGCGGACCTGGAGAAGGCCGCTGACGCCGTCGCCAAGGTTCGCCCGTCGGTGCGCAAGTTCCACTCGTCCGAATATCTCAGCGCCCTCGCCACCGGCGAGATTTGCTTCGTGGTCGGCTGGTCCGGCGACATCATGCAGGCCCGCGCCCGTGCGGCCGAGGCCAAGAGTGGTGTCGAGATCGGCTACGCGGTTCCCAAAGAGGGCGCGCAGATGTTCTTCGACAATCTGGCGATTCCTGCCGATGCCAAGAACGTCAAGGAAGCCTACGAGCTGATCAACTATCTCTATCGTCCGGAGGTCGCGGCCAAGAACTCGGACTTCCTGTCCTACGCGAGCGGCAACCTCGCCAGCCAGAAGCTGGTCGATCCGAAGATCCTGAACGACAAGAACATCTATCCGGACGAGGCGACGCTTTCAAAACTGTTCGTCATCACCGCGCGCGAGCCGGCGACCCAGCGCATCATCAATCGGCTCTGGACCAAGGTGAAGACGGGTAGGTAGCGCGCATTCTCGTCATTGCGAGTGAAGCGGAGCAATCCAGCAACTTTCCGCGGAGGCACTCAGGATTGCTTCGTCGCTTCGCTCCTCGCAATGACGGAGCCTTACCGCCACCTGCGATGCAGCCAGAGCCACTGTTCGGGATGCTCGCGCACCCAACTCTCCACCACGCTGGTGATCGCCTGCGTCGTGCCCTGGATGTCGATCTTGCCGTCGGCGTCGCGCACCGGCTGGATCTCCTCGGTGAGCTCGCCGCGGAAGCGGCCGCCGGGCAGGCGGATGATGCGGACGCCGTGGATCGGGCACTCGACCTGGCGCAAGAGCCGCGCCAGCATCGGATTGGCGCGGGTCTTGCGGCCGAAGAAGCTGACCTCGACGCCGGCGGTCAAATACTGGTCGATCAGCATGGCGACGTGCTTGCCGTCCTTCAGCGCCTGCGCGAGCCGCAGCGGCGCGTCGCGGCCCGCCGGGATCAGTGTGCCCATGTTGACCTGGCGCATTTCCTGGATGATGCGGTCGGCGGAGGCGATGTTCGGCCGGCGATACAGGATCGCGGTATCCAACTCGTGCGCGACGGCGGCGAGGGCCGGCACCTCCCAATTGGCGAGATGCGCGGCGAAGATCAGCGCCGGCTTGCCGTCGTCGCGGATCTGGTCGAACAGCTCGATGCTGCGCGGCGACAATTCGATCCGGCTGCTCTCCGGGTGGTCGCGGTCGTAGTCCCAGACGCGGTCGATATGGGCGAACTCGGCGCCGACACGGCCAAGATTGTCCCAGACGCCCATTAGGATCTGTTCGATTTCCTCCGGCGATTTCTCCGGAAAGGCTGCGGTGAGATTGGCGCGGCCGATGCGGTGCTCGCGCAGGCGCGGCCCGATCAGCTTGACAGCCCGCGCGAAGAAATCCGAGGTCTTGGCCGGATCGAAATAGCGCGTGGTGCGCAGCATGCCGACGGTGGCGGCGCCGATCAGGCTGCCGCCGATCGACTTTGCAGCTTCCCGCGCGCGGGCCTTCATCCTCGCAGGAAGCAGCGACATGCGTCCGGTCAGGCCGGTTCGCGGGTCAGGATCAGCGAGGCGTTCTGGCCGCCGAAGCCGAACGAGTTCGACATCACGGCGGTGACGCGGGCATCGCGCGCCTTGTTGCCGACGACGTCGAACAGAATCGTCGGATCCGGCGTCTCGTAATTGATCGTCGGCGGGATGCGCTGATGCTCGAGCGTAAGCAGCGAGAAGATCGCCTCGACGGCGCCGGCGGCGGAGATGGTGTGGCCGACCATCGACTTGTTCGAGGTGACCGGAATCTTCTGCGCGAGCTCGCCGAACACGGCCGAGGTCGTGTTGAACTCCATCTTGTCGTTTTCGGGCGTCGCGGTGCCGTGCGCGTTGATGTGGTCGATCTGGTCGGGCGTCATGCCCGCATCGGCCAGCGTCTTGTTCATGCAGCCGATGATCGGCTTCCCATCGGGAGACGAGCGGGTGCGATGGAAGGAATCGGTGAGTTCGCCGCAGCCGGCGATCACGCCGAGGATCTTTGCGCCGCGCGCAGTTGCGGCCTCATAGCTTTCCAGCACGAGCGCACCGGCGCCTTCCGCCATGACGAAGCCGTCGCGATTCTTCGAGAAGGGGCGGGAGGCTGCCTGCGGCGGATCGTTCTGGGTCGACAGCGCCGAGAGCAGCGAGAAGCGCACCAGCGCTTCCGGATTCACGGTGCCGTCGGTCGCGACACACAGCGCGGCATCGGTCTCGCCGCGCCGGATTGCCTCGACACCGAGCTGGATCGACGTGGCTCCGGACGCGCACGCGGTCGACAGCGAGATCGGCGAGCCCTTGGTGCCAAAGGTCTCGGCGAGGTGCGCGGCGACCGAGCCGAACATGAAGCGGTGATGATAGGCGCTGTACTTGCCGCCGCCGGAGATGCGCAGCAAATCGTCATAGTTGAAGTCGAGCGCACCGACGGCGCGGCCGAGCTCGCGGCGCTGCGGCCATTCGACCTCGACCGGAGCGACCGCGAGGAAGAGGGGACCGGGGAAATCGGCCTTGGCGCCGATGCCGGCCTGCGCGAGCGCTTCCTCGGTCACGATCTCGGCCATCCGCTCGGAAAGGGCAGTGGAGGAGAACGGATCGACGCTGACGAAATCGACGGTGCCGGCCATCGTGGTCTTCAGCCCGTCGACCGGAAAGCGCGTGATGGTGCGGATGCCGGATTCGCCGGCGACGAGCCTAGCCCAATTGTCGGCCTTGCCGGCGCCGAGCGAGGTCATGATGCCCATGCCGGTGACGACGACGACGGGACGCCCGAGTTTGTCGCGTGGTGCAGTCATGTCGATCCCCCGATAGAGCTTAGCATCGGCCAAAGCGCGACGCGCTTCAGCTCACCGCCTCGACCAGCGCCATGCCTTCGCCGCGCCAGTGTCCGGCTCCCACCACAACAATCTGGGTGGGCGCGCCCTGCATTTCAATCTCGGTGCCCGTGGAATCGTTCGGCGGGAACAACGCGCCGCGCGAGATCGCCAGCGCGGCGAGCGCGATGCCGAGCGGGAACTGCGTCTCCATGGTGTGGCCAAACATCGTGCCGGTCGAGCGCACCGGGAGCTCCGCATGGTTCTTCAGGAAGCTGCGCTCCTCGCTCGTCGCCGGCTCCGCGCCGGTCGCGCCCGTGATGATGGCGCCCTTGCCGCCGCGCTTCGGCAGCTTGGCCCAAAGCTTTTCCAGCGTCGCCGTCATCTCGCCAGCCTGCTTTCGGCGCGCCAGATCTGCAACGACGCTCGACAGCTTCGCAAACGGCTTTGCGCCGCGTGCTTCCGCATGCGCCCGCGATTCCAGCACCAGGAACGCGCCGGCCGAGCCTAGCGCGAAGCCGGGATGGTCCTTGCGCCCCCATACCGGTGCGAACTTGTCCTTCAGATTGAAGTCGCCGAATTCGTACAGCACCAGCAGGTCCTTGCGCTCGCCATTGTGCGAGCCGCCAACCAGCGCGATGTCGCTCTCGCCCGAGGCGATGCGCGCCAGCGCGATGCGGGCGGCGTCGGCGCCGGCCACCTCTTCGCCCATGAAAGTGCGCGAGGTGCCGCCGAGCCCGTGCACGATGGCGATGTTACCGGCGAGCAGGTTGGAGAGCTGGGCCAGGAACAGCGTCGGCCTGAGATCGCTCATCAGCCGCTCGTTGAGGAAGCCGGGCGCGTTGGCGCCCTTGGCCTCGGCGGTGAGCACGCCGGTATCGACGTTGAGGTCGCGCTCGCCGCCGCCTGCGGCGATCACCATGTCGATCTTCGACAGGATGTCCTTGTTGCCCTTGATCCCGGCGGAATCGAGTGCCAGGCCGGCGGCGTAGGTGCCGATGCGCTGCCAGGCTTCCATTTGGCGCTGATCGCCCTTTTTCGGAATCTGGCTGTCGAAAGACACCGGCATCAAGGGATGCACGACGTAGGGCGCAAAGCCCTTCTCGTCGACATTGATGCGCTTTTCCTGGAGCGCGGCCCAGTTGGCGTCCAGCCCCTCGCCGAGCGAGGTGGCGAGCCCAATGCCGGTGATCCAGACTTCCGTCTGGCCGGACGTCGTAACGGGAGTGTCAGTCATGGCGATACGGCCTGTTGCGGAAAGCCGACGCGTTTGGCGATCGCGTCCATGTGTCCGCGCATATCCGCATTGGGGAACGGGATCTGTGTGAAGGTGAGGGTCGAGTTGGCGCGCAGCTTGCCGCCGACCCGGATCTTGGCTTCGGTCACTGCATAACCCGAACCCTGATGGGACAGGATCGCCTCGATACTCATGACGTCACCGGGGAAAACCGAGCCGCGGACCTTGGCCTCCTTCACGGCGGCGAGGATCGGCATGCGCTCGAACTTCAGCATTCCGAGCTGCAGCCAACCCGAAGCCTGTGCCATCGATTCGATCAGGAGCACGCCGGGCATCAAGGGATAACCCGGGAAGTGTCCCTCGAAGATGGTGCTTGCGTTCGGAACCTGGGCCTCGACGACAATCGTCTTCTCGTCGACGTTGAGGTCGACGATCCGATCGATCATGTGGAAGTATTCGAGTTGCATGGCTGCGCGCTTAGGCGCTCGCGCCCTTGGCCGCGACGAGCTCGTCGATGCGCGCGCACAGGTTCTTCAATACGAAATACTGCTCGGTGGTGGCCTTGCCGTCGTTGACCTCCTGGGTCCACTTCTCCAGCGGCAGCTTGATGCCGAACTGCTTGTCGATCGCGAAGGCGATATCGAGGAAATCGAGGCTGTCGATGCCGAGATCGTCGATGGCATGGCTATCCGGCGTGATCGTGTCGCGCGGGATGTCGCAGGTTTCAGCGATGATCGTGGCGACCTGATCGAATGTGGAAGACATCACTAAGCCTTTGATATATTGGGGATATTTGTCAGATTTCCAGAGTGGCGCGGGTGGGTGGGCATCGCGCCCTGATGACGCCCTCTAACCCCCCTCTGGCCGGGTCGAAAGCCCGTATATCGGAGCGCCGCCCTGAGTTCAATGGAGCCGGGCAAGCGGAGGGACAGGGCTGGGGATGCCTGCCGCGGCTCCTCCCGGCGAGGGACGGGCGGCGAGCCTGACCTAAATGTGCGGTGTCGTAATCTTGAGGCAGTCTCGGCGGCCCATCAGCACGCAATCCTGGGTCCGGCGCAGCTCGGCGATGCTCACCGCGAGCCAGATCCCGATCGCGGTCAGGGCAATAGTGAAGGCGAGCGCCGCGATGTTCGCGAGCATGCGATGGCGATATTCGTTTGGTTCACTGCGGGGCTGCTCGTAGCGGGACAGGTCGAGCGGCTCAGGCGCGGAGCGCAGTGGCTGCACAGTGCCGCTGCCCCGGCGAATGGTGGGGGAAGGCGAGGTGCGCGGCCTGAACTGGAGCACCCGGTGCTCGTCATCAGAGCTTATGGGCCGCTGGGTTTTCATGGGGCGAGGATCACTCCGAAGCAGCGATTTTTAGATAGCACACGTGACGAACCCGTTGCAGAAAATCTTCTCAACGCGGACGTGTATTGTCTGTTCGCACTATTTTGCATAGCGCCTGCTCAATGCCCGCGGGGCCGGCTGCAACGCTGTCGGGAAAGCGCGGGGTTTCGTCGCAACAATGGCCGGGACGCTCGCGCCTCTGCATTGCAGACCACATCGGCTTGTGATCTCCGCGCACAACCCAACACGTTTTGCTGCCCCAAGGCCCATGGCATAGTCCAGGGAACCGATCCGCCGACTGCAACGATGTAAGGGACCGTTCGACCATGACCAATCCACGCGAGCCGAGAGTGCATCCGGTCCCGATCCTGTCGCTTCGGCCCACGCAGATGACGGTCGGCATGCGCGAGGTCAAGGAGAAACGCAAGCGCTGGCGTCAGCACGACGGGAAGAAGCAGGCCGACCTGCTCGGCAAGCACATGATTCCCGTCGTGTACGGGCCGGATGAGCGCTATTACGTCATCGATCACCACCATCTCGGCCGCGCGCTGCACGACGAGGGCGTCAAGGAGGTGCTGGTGACCGTGATCGGCGACCTCCGAATGGTCGAGCGCGAGGCCTTCTGGGGCGTCATGGACAACAAGCGCTGGGTCTACCCTTACGATGCCAAAGGCGAGAGGCGGCCGTTCCGCGACCTGCCGAAATCGGTCGCCGACCTCAAGGACGACCCCTTTCGCAGTCTTGCGGGCGAGCTCCGCCGCATCGGTGGCTTCGCCAAGGATACGACGCCGTTCTCGGAATTCCTGTGGGCCGACTATCTGCGCCGAAAGCTCTCGCGCAAGCTGATCAATGCCGATTTCGGCAAGGCCATCGAGAAGGCCATGGCTTCGGCCAAAAGCCAGGATGCGATCTATCTGCCGGGCTGGTGCGGACCGGCGGACGACGATTAGGCGCGATCAGTCGCGCTGGAAGATCTTGGCGCCGGGATAGACGCGCCGGGCATAATTCACGACCAGGGCGCGGTCCTGGGTTTCCAAGAACGGCGTTCGGATCTGACACGATCCGACGATGAGGTGCCATAGACCATTGAGCTTTCGGATCACGACGTTCATTTGAGCAGTCCTTGATCACTCCACTTGTCAGCAGATGCTGCGGCCGCCGCAAGACAGCGGCGATACTTGTTAGTTGGTTACGGCCCCGGCTTTGATAAGCCCGATCCCATCACAGGCGCTTGAGCGAAACCAACTTCCGTGGCGATGAAACCGTCCTGAAACAGAGCGGGCCCATCTCTTTGTGGTAGTCGAGCTGACACAGGAGGCCAACATGCGCCGTCTGGTTTTCGCCATTGCCTTGCTCGCGGTCGCTTCAGCAGGGATTTCGGCATCGTTCGCGGCGGTTCACCACGCCAAGACGCTGACGTTCTCCGAGCGCTTTGCGCCGGCGCTCGCGTTGATGAGCAAGCGCTAGAGCCGCATCCGCCGGCTTGGTTTCAATTCCGCGTCAGATTGGCGCTGGGACTCTTGATGTGTCGCAAATCCCTGCCGGCCTGGACGGCTACGATGGCGACGCATGAGGGGCGAGAAGCGCATTGCGGCCAATGCGAGAGCACGCGGGCTCCGGTCATGCTGAGCCGGAGACGCGACGATGAGCCTGATCCTACGCCTTCTATTCGTTGTTGCCGGCGCCATCACGGCGCTGTTCGTCGCGCGGGATGCACTGAACTTCACCATCATCCAGACCTTCGTCGCCATCCTGCTCGTGACGGCCGTCCTGCTCGCCGGCAGCCTCTGGAGCCTGCGGCGGAAGACGTGAGCGGCACGAGAGCGTGAGCCGCGCTGAGGGCTAGATTCTCAGGCGTAGCGATCTTGGCGTGGGTCCCGGCTCTGCGCAGCAGCGTGCACGCTGCTGCGCGTCCGGGACATCAGCGGCTTACCGCAACGGCTTCTTCAGCAGCGAGAAGCGATCGGGATCGAGGCCCATCGAGGGCTGCAGCATCGGGGCCTCGACGTTGGAAAGCGTCTTGGCGGGCGGCGCCGAGAACACCGGATCGTTCGGCACGTCGCGCTGCGAGGTGGCGCCGCGCCAGCGCTCCAGCACGGCACCGACGAAATGCATGTCGTGGCCGGAGGTGACGGACGGCACGCTCGAGATGGTGGCCTCGCCGCGCGGCAATTGATGCGGCGGCACTTCCTTGAAGCGCAGCCTCGTCGGCAGTGCGACGCCTTCGCCGAAGGCCAACACCTCGCGGGTACCGAGCGAAGGCACGAAGGAGAGCAGGTTCGCGGCGGCGTCCGACACGGCGGCACGCAGCAGCGCCTGGTCGCGGTCGTTGGCAAGGCGCATCGTGAACAGCGTGTTGCACTGGGAGATGATGGTGGCGTCGAGCTCTGCGGGCCGCTGCGTGATCAGGCCGAGATAGACGCCGTATTTGCGGCCCTCCTTGGCGATGCGCGACACCGCCTTGCGGGTCGGGCCGAAGCCGATGTTGCGGTCGGCGGAGGCATAGCGGTGCGCTTCCTCGCAGACGAACAGCAGCGGCGAGACGCCGTCGCTCCACAGGCCGAAATCGAAGGCCATGCGGCACAGCACCGAGACGACGGAATCGATGACCTCGGCCGGGAAGCCGGCGAGCTGCATCACCGTCATCGGCTTGCCGTTGGCCGGCAGGCGGAACAGATGGCTGATGACCTCGGCCATGGTGTCGCCGCCGACATTGGCATTGTCGAACATGAAGGTGTAGCGCGGGTCGTTGCGCACGGCCTCGATGCGCGAGATCAGCTTGTGATAGATGATGCGCGAGGAGCGATTTTCCAATTTGCCCATGCGCTCGTCGATCAGCGATAAGAGGTCGACCAGGCGATAGGGCACCGGCGTGTCGACGGTGTAGCCGATCTGCTTGGGATCGATGCGCTTGAGACCGATGCGGTCGGCGTTCTGGTATTGGGTATAGACGCCCTTGGCGAGCGGGATCACCTCGGCGAGGATGTCGAGCTCCTCGGGCACGCCGGCGCGGCCGCCGAACAGCACGTCGACGATTTCCTCGAAATTGAACAGCCAGAACGGCAGCTTCAGGTTCCGCGGATTGAGCACCAGCGCGCGGTCGCCGAAGCAGCGGCCATATTCGTTGTGCACGTCGAGCAGGAAGATGCGCAGGTTCGGCCGTGCCTTCAGGATCTCGTTGAGCAACAGCGAGACGCCGGTCGATTTGCCGACGCCGGTCGATCCCAGCACCGCGAAGTGCTTGGACAGCATTTCCTCGACGTCGACATAGGCGACGACCGAACGGTCCTGCTGCAGGAAACCGACATTGATCTGGTCCGACCCGGTCGGCGCGTAGATCGTGCGCAGCTCCTGGCTCGTGATCAGGTCGACGGCATCGCCGATGGTCGGATAATTGGTGACGCCACGCTGGAATTTGGCCTTGTCGGCGGCATTGAGGATTTCGCCGAGCAGGTCGACCGAGGCGATCGCGATGTAATTGTCGTTGCCCGACAGGTTTTCGCAGGAGACCTCGGTGATCATCGCGACGATGACCGAGCTAGCGCAGCGGATACTGACGAAGCGGCCGACGGTCGCCCGAACCTCCGAGACCGGCATCCGGCTTTCCGCCAGAAGCCCGACCCGGGCCAGCGACCCGCGAACCGAAATCACGCGTCCAAAGGATGTCACGATGGATGAACCTGAGAAGAGCAAGGACTAGCCCGAACTATGCGCGGCCGTGGCTGCACAAACGGTTAAGCCGCTGCTGCAGCTGCTTCGTTAAATCTGCGGCAATTGCGCGGGAGGGCTGGTTCCCCACGCATATTTTTGGGCGGGAATGGCGCGAAAAGCTGCATTTCCAAGCCCCGGGAGAGCGGAAAGCATTTAGGAAGACTTTACCATTCGGGCAGTCAGGCCCCGCCGCTCGTGGAACCCTGTCATCGCTGGGGTGGGCGAGCCGTGCCCATTCGCAAGCAGTTTGATTTGTTGACGAGAACTAATCATTTGTACATTAGTACAAATAGTCC
The DNA here is from genome assembly GCF_000296215.2 of Bradyrhizobium sp. CCGE-LA001. Classification (NCBI taxonomy): domain Bacteria; kingdom Pseudomonadati; phylum Pseudomonadota; class Alphaproteobacteria; order Hyphomicrobiales; family Nitrobacteraceae; genus Bradyrhizobium; species Bradyrhizobium sp. CCGE-LA001. The sequence continues at coordinate 3,474,432 of NZ_CP013949.1, forward strand.
GGTGGCTTCGGTGCCGTGCCGGGCGTGAGCGCGTTGCAGTCCCGCGTCGATTGCGTGGCCCCGCGGCTCGCAGTCACGCTCGGCAGCCAAGTTTGGAGGAAACCATGCAGCCCGAACCGATCCTCGATCTCGCGCATCTCGGCCACATGGAGCTCTTGACGCCCAAGCCCGAGGAGAGCCTGAAATTCTTCGTCGACGTCATGGGCATGACCGTCAGCGGGCAGAAGGGCGAATCGGTCTACCTGCGCGGCTGGGACGATTACGAGCGCTATTCGCTCAAGCTCACGGCTTCGAAGACATCGGGCATGGAGCACATGGCGCTGCGCGCGCGTAGTCAGCAGGCATTGGAGCGCCGCGTCGCCGCGCTCAAGGGCTCCGGCTTCGACATCGGCTGGACCGACGGTGACATGGGGCAGGGGCCGACCTTCCGTTGCCGCGACCCCGATGGCCACATCGTCGAGCTCTACTACGAGACCGAATGGTATCAGGCGCCGCCGGAGCTGAAGCCCGCATTGAAGAATCAGGCGCAACGCTTTCCCGCGCGCGGCATCAACGTCCGCCGGCTGGACCATCTCAATTGCCTCGCCGTCGACATCAAGGCCAACCGCGAGTTCTTCGAGAATCATCTCGGCTGCCGGCTCACCGAGCAGATCGTGCTCAACGACGGCCGAGAAGCTGCGATGTGGCTGACGATGTCGAACAAGAGCTACGACTTCGCATATTCGCTCGATCATTCCGGCACGCCCGGCCGCTTCCACCACGTCACCTACGCGCTCGACAGCCGCGAGGAGATTCTGCGCGCCGCCGACATCTTCCTGGAGAACGGCGTGCATATCGAGACGGGACCGCACAAGCACGCGATCCAGCAGACCTTCTTCCTCTATGTCTACGAGCCCGGCGGCAACCGCGTCGAGGTCGCCAATGCCGGCGCGCGCCTCATCCTCGCGCCCGACTGGAAGCCGATCGTGTGGACCGAAGAGGAGCGCAAGAAGGGCCAGGCCTGGGGGCTGAAGACGATCGAGTCCTTCCACACCCATGGCACACCGCCGGTTGAGATGAAGAAGCACAGCTGAGTTAAAGCCGACTTGACCGATACCAGCGCTCTCTCCGTATGAGCTTGGCGAGGTTTGAGCAAGCGCCTCGTCCTTCGAGACGATCGCTTCGCGATCTCCTCAGGATGAGGCTAAACGGCAGCTTTGCCTATCGAACTGCTGCCATGCACTCCGTCCTCATCCTGAGGGCCCGCCGGAAGGCGGGCGTCTCGAAGGATGGCCGCACGCGAGCTTCCAGCTGCGCGTTCCTTGTATTGCATTAATGCGCCGACGATCGCACCCGCGCGATCGTCTCGCGCACACCGGTCCAGGCCGGCTTGTCCGGCGCGAACTGCCTGCGCAGGAAGGTGACGAGCTCCTCCAGCTGCGCGTCGCTCATGCTGTTTCTGAAGGCAGGCATGTAGCCGAGATCGCTCGACACCGGTTCACTGATGCCGTGCAGGATCACCTGTACGAGATTGTCTGATGTCGCGCTGTGCAGATTGCTGTTGAGCGCGAGCGAGGGCCTTGTGCCGAACAGCGGCAAACCACCGACTTCGTGGCAGACGGCGCAGGCGCCCTGATAGAGCCGCGCGCCGGTGGACGAAGCAACGGTGACTTGCGTCGCGCTCTCGAATTTTGCGGCGAGCGTATCCTGCGCTTGCCGGTCGGAGCCAGCATCGTTGAATGAGTCGAGGTAGACTGCCATCGCGCGGATGTCCTCATCGGGCAGGGCTTTGAGGTCTCTTACGATCGGCGCCATGGGACCGGCCGCGACGCCGTGATAGCGCGAATGGCCGGTGCGCAAATAAGCGAAGAGTTCGTCCGCGCTCCACGGGATCGGTGCGCGTGAGAGCGACGTCAGCGCCGGCGCCTCCCAGCCCTCGGCGAAGCCGCCGGCGAGATAGGCCTCGCGCTGCTCGGCACCAAGCGCATTGCGCGGCGAATGGCAGCCGCTGCAATGGCCGAGACTTTCGACGAGATAGGCACCGCGATTCCATTGCTCGGACTTCGCGGGATCCGGCTTGAAGTCCTTGGTCTGGTGAAACAGCGCATTCCAGCCGGCGAGCAGCGGGCGCAGATTGAACGGAAAGGCGAGCTTGTTCGCCGGTGCCGTCGCCCGCACCGCCGGCTGGGCCATCAGGTAAGCGTAGAGCGCCTGCATGTCGGCGTCGCTAGTCTTCGCAAAGTGCGTGTAGGGGAAGGCGGGATAGAGCTGTCGCCCGTCGCGATGCAGGCCGTCGCGCATCGCGCGCTCGAACGCGGGATAGGACCAGGCGCCGATGCCGGTCTCGACGTCAGGTGTGATGTTGGTCGCGTAGATCGTGCCGAACGGCGTCTGCAACGCACGGCCGCCGGCATTGAGCGCACCGCCGAGACTGGTGTGGCACTCCGCGCAATTACCGAGCGCAGCGAGCATCTCTCCGCGCGCGATGGTCGCGGCGGAGTAAACCGAGGCATCGGGACGTGCGATCGGCGCGATGGACCGGCCGGGCAGGAGGGCAGCACCGATTCCGATTGCGGCGGTGCAGACGGCTGCAATCGCCGCGCCAATGCCGGCGCGTTTGGCGAAGGGATTGTCCCAGATGCGAGATGGTTGCGGGGCAGGAGCGGGCAGCGCCTGCGGCGTCGCCACGGCCTCGCCGTGTAGCCCTTTCAGGATCCGCTCGGGCGTGAATGGCGGCTCGCGAAAGCGCACGCCGGTGGCATCGAAGATCGCGTTCGCGATCGCCGCCGCACTCGGCACCGAGGCGGATTCGCCGACGCCGAGCGGCGGCTGATCCTGACGCGGCAGCATCAGCACGTCGATCTTGGGCACGTCTGGGAAGGGGATGATCGGATAGGCGCCCCATTCGCGCGCCGCGACTGCTCCGCGTTCGAACGAGACCTCCTCCATCAGCGCGCGGCTGGTGGATTGGATGACGTTGCCGTGGATCTGGTGGCGTACGCCGTCCGGATTGATCATCAGGCCGGAGTCTTGTCCCGCGACGACGCGCGTCACGCTGACATCGCCGGTTGACTTGTTCACGGCGACGTCAGCGATCCAGGCCGACCACGCTGCGCCATAGCCGGGGAACTTGCTATGAACGTAGAGCGCGTAGGCAAAGCCGCGCCCGTGCACAATGTCGCCGTCCTTCTCCTCCCGCACGGGACGCGGCTTCCAGCCGGCGCGTTCGGCGACCGCATTGACGAGATCGACGGCGCGCTGGTCCTTCAGGTAGCGCAGGCGATACTCGATCGGGTCGACGCCAGCGTCGGTCGCAGCCTCGTCGATGTAGGACTCATGCGCAAAAGTGTTCGGCAGCGCCGAGACGCCGCGCATCCAGGAGGCGCGCACGATCGGCGGCATGTCGTGGGCGACGACACGCATGTTGTCGTAATCATACGGCGGGATCGCGGTACGGTCGCCCATCTGGAGCACGGCGGGCTCGGGCGAGATCCGACCGGTGAGCAGCAGCGCCAGCGTCGGTGCGGCATTCGAGGGATAGCGCGTCGCGAGATCGTAGGCGGCGATGCCGCCATTGGCATCGAGCCCGCCATTGACGTCGATGAGCTGTGCGGTCCCCTTGGGTTCCCAGGCGTGCTCCTGCTCGCGCGTCAATTGCACGCGCACGGGCCGGCCGACGGCGCGCGACAGCAACAGGGCATCAGCAGTGACGTCGTCGGCGCAGTTGCGGCCGTAGCAACCCGCGGCCTCCAGCCGGATCACCTCGATCTCACTCTCGGGACGCTCGACCAGCAGCGCGAGGTCGGCGCGCAAAACGTGCGGGTTTTGCGTGCCCGACCAGACACGGATGTTGCCGTCCTGGAAGTCGGCGACGGCGCAGGAGGGACCGATCGAGGCATGCATCTGATACGGCCAGATGTAAGTGCGCTGCATCGGCTTGGCCGCGGCGGCAATGGCCGCATCGACATCGCCCTTGTCGATCAGCGTTCGCGGCGTCGATGGATTGGCGCGGAGTGCAGTCTCGACATCGGCAAGATTGGTGAGATCAGGCGTCGGCTCCCAGCTCACCTCAAGCTGCTCCGCCGCGCGGATCGCATCCTCCTCGCGCTCGGCGACCACGCCGACGAAATCGCCGATCCGGACCACGGCTTTGACGCCGGGAATGTCGCGCACCGAGGACTCGTCGACGGCAATGAGGCTGGTGCCGACGAAAGGACCGGCATCGACGCCGGCATAGGGCGGACGTACCACGCGGCCGTGCAGCATGCCGGGGACTCGGATATCGTGCACGAAGGTCAGTTCGCCCGTGGCCTTGGCGGGCAGGTCGACGCGCGGTACCGATTGTCCGACGATGGCGTAGTCGCCGACGGATTTCACCGCGACATCGTCGGCAAGCTCGAGGCGAACGGTCTCGTCTCCGATCAGCTCGCCATAGCTGACGCTGCGATTGTCGTTCCCGCGCACGAGGCCGTCCTCGATCCTGAGGTCGGTCTCCGGCAGCTCCAGCCGTTCGGCCGCGCGCGCGATCAAAAAGTGCCGCGCCTGGGCGGCGGCCTTGCGCAGAGGTACGGCCGTGATCTGGATGGTCTCGCTTGCGATGGTCGCGCCCTGGTTCGGCACCAGGGCGGTATCGCCGAGCACGACGACGACGCGGGCAAAGGACACGTCCAACTCTTCGGCGACGACCTGGCCAAGCGCGGTGCGGATGCCGGTGCCGAGATCGACATGGCCGTTGTAGGCCGTGACCGATCCATCCGCGGTGATGCGGATGAAGGTTTCGGATGTGACCTCGTCCACGGTGCGGACGACGACGAGCGAGCCGGACGGCCGCTCTGCTCCGTTCGGAATAGGGGAGGCCATCAATCAGACGCCTCGGTGAGCTGGCCGGATGCGCGCATCACCGCGCGCAGGATCTCGACATGCGTGCCGCAGCGGCAGAGATTGTAGCGCAAGGCCGCAAGCGCCTCCTGTTCGGTCGGTCTCGGATTGATCGCGAGCAGCGCCTTGGTCGTCATGATCATCCCGTTCAGGCAATAGCCGCATTGCGCGGCCTGCTCGTCGATGAAGGCCTGCTGCACTACGTCCGGTCTGTCGCGGTCGCCGAGGCCTTCGAGCGTCACGATGTCGCGGCCGGCGCAGCCACTGATGGGAATCACGCACGAACGTGCCGCCGCGCCGTCGATCAGGACAGTACAGGTGCCGCATTCACCTAAGCCGCAACCATATTTCGGGCCGTTGAGCGCGATGTCGTTGCGCAGCACATAGAGCAGCGGCGTCTGCGGCGCTGCAGTGACCTCGTGGATCCCGCCGTTGACGGTGAGGCGGATCGGTGCGTGCGTCATCCTCGTTCCCAAGCCCGCGGGCCAAGTGCTGTCAAATCCACATGCTCGCAAAATCGATGTCGCGACGATACCGTTTGTACACAAACGTGCAAGCCGTGCATGCCGCACTGCAGCGCGACTGCCTTGTTTGTGGACAGAGCGGATAGGCAATTGAGGTTTTATGCGGCAGCCGGATGTTTTGCGCCGCACCGCCGCTTGACAGCATCGGGGACCGCGCGCAACATCGTTCGTATACGAATGATAACCGCGGTGTCCGCTGGCTCTGACATGGTGATGGAAACAACGAGCGCTGTCATCGACAAGATCCGCTGCGATGCCTGTCCGGTGATGTGCTACATCAAGCCGGGCGCGGCGGGCGCCTGCGACCGCTATGCCAACCACGACGGCAAGCTCGTTCGCGTCGATCCGCACGTGATCCTGGAGCGCACCGTCTCGCATGGCGGCAAGCTCGTCCCGTTCAACCGCACCGAAGACTGGGACGGCAAGATCGTCCACGAGCCTTCGACCTTCGTGACCGCGATCGGCGCGGGCACGACCTATCCCGACTACAAGCCGGCGCCGTTCATCGTCTCCGCTGAGGTCGACGGCGTCGACATGGTGACCGTCGTCACCGAAGGCATCTTCTCCTATTGCGGCATCAAGGTGAAGATCGACACCGACCGCTATCTCGGTCCGGAGACTGCGACCGTCCGCGCGCAGGGTGAGGCGGTTGGCCACGTCACGACCAGCGAATACGGCTCGCAGATGCTGTCGCTCGGCGGCGTGCATCATCTCACTGGCGGCTCCAAGAAGGAGGGCCGCGTCACCTGTGACACGCTGATGGATCTCGCCAATTGCAAGGCCGTGGAGCTGACCATCGACGGCGGCGCGAGCGTAGTGGTGCAGGCCGGCCAGCCGCCGATCGTCAACGGCGTGAAGGAAGAGCGCATGCGGGTCGGCTGCGGCTCGGCGACGATCGGCATGTTCGCCAAGCAATGGCACGGCAAGGTCGACGAGGTCGTCGTGGTCGACGACCACATCACCGGCGTGCTCAGTGAGCATCAGGCCGGCAAGCTGCTCGACATCGCCGATACCGGCATCAAGATGAAGGGCCGGCGTTCGACCCCAGGCCGTTATTTCCAGGTCGCCGACCCCGGCACGGGATGGGGCGGCACCAACATCTCCGATCCGCTCGCCATCCTCGGGCCGTTCGATGCCAAGGAGGCAAAGCCGGGTTTGACCATGCTGATGGTCTCAACCACCGGCGAGCATTCGTCTTATTACGTGCTCGACGAGGCCTTGAAGCCGGTCGAAACCGAGATGCCTGCCGACCTGAAATCCTCGGTCGACCGCATCCAGGAGAATTGCGAGCCGGCGCTGTGCACGGTGCTGTTCATGGCCGGCGCCGGCGGCTCCTTGCGCGCAGGCGTCACCGACAATCCGGTGCGGCTGACGCGTTCGGTGAAGGACGCGCTGACGCGCGTCACCAGCGGCGGCGCCCCAGTCTATGTCTGGCCGGGCGGCGGCATCACCTACATGGTCGATGTGACGCAGATGCCGGCCGGCGCGTTCGGCTATGTTCCGACGCCGGCGCTGGTCGCGCCCATCGAGTTCACGATGAAACTGACGGATTATGCAGCGCTTGGCGGGCACATGGATTACGTGAAGCCGCTCGCCGAGGTGCAGGCCGGAGACGACATCCGCCAGCTGCCCTGGCAGAACCCCATTCCGGGACCGCGGGCATGACCAGGCTCCCGCAAATCGCATTGCTGTCTGATGGCCGGCGGCTGCATTTGCAGGATGGTCCGATCGATCTGGTCGTGGAGGCGAGGGGAGCAGCAGGCGAAGTGCGTGCGGCCTATGAGGCCGCGGCGCGGCGGTTCACCGGGTTGCTCGACGAGCTCTGCGCGGAATTGCCGGAGCTGCGGGCGGCCGCCGGGCAGCGGTCGTTGCTGAAGGGCATTGTGGCGCGGCGGATGCACGCCGCGGTCGCGCCTTATGGAGGCGATTGCTTCATCACGCCGATGGCTGCAGTTGCCGGCAGCGTCGCCGAGGAGATCCTTGGCGCGATGCTCGACGCCGCGACGCTCGATCGGGCCTATGTCAATAATGGCGGCGACATCGCGCTTCATCTTGGCAACGGTGAGCATTTCTCGGTCGGTCTGATGGACCGGCCGGATCGCTTCGGCGTGATGCGGACGATGCGGGTGGATTCCGGTGATCCCGTGGGGGGTGTTGCGACCAGCGGACGTCACGGCCGCAGCTTTTCGCTCGGCATTGCCGACGCGGTGACTGTGCTGGCGGCGACGGCGTCGCAAGCCGATGCGGCGGCCACGATCATCGCCAATGCCGTGGATCTGCCGGGGCACAAGGCCATCATCCGCGCGCCTGCCAACGAGATTCAGTCCGACAGCGATCTCGGCACGCGCCTCGTCACCCGCGATGTCGGCGCGTTGTCGCACGACGAGATCGCAGCAGCGCTGGAATATGGCGCGGAATGTGCACGGCAAGTGTTCGATCGCGGATTGATCGAAGGTGCCGTGTTGCAGCTTTGTGGTGATATGCTCGTCATCGGACCTAAGGATATAGAAGAGCAACGAACGCGCCTACTTGTGCTGGAGAACGCGGTCGATGCCTGAACGGGGAAGCGAAACATGAACGCGATCATCCGCAAGATCGTCACCGTCGTCGAAGAGACGCAGATGGAGATGGGCCGCCAGGTCTCGCCACCGACCCGGCGCGCCGCGGCGATCGCCGTGATCGAGAATCCCTTCGCTGGAAAATATGTCGAAGACCTTTCGCCGTTGATCGCCATCGGCGAGGAGCTCGGCGAGCTGTTGTCGAAGCGCGCGGTGACCGCGCTTGGCATCGACGGTGCCAAGGCGCAGAGCTACGGCAAGGCCGCGGCCGTCGGCGAAAACGGCGAATTGGAACATGCTGCGGCGATCCTGCACCCGAAGATGGGAGCGCCGGTGCGCAAGGTCCTGAGCAAGGGGGCGGCGTTGATCCCGTCGTCGAAGAAGCGCAGCGGTCCAGGTACGACGCTCGACATCCCGCTGGGTCACAAGGACGCAGCTTTCGTCCGCAGCCATTTCGACGGCATGGAGGTACAGATCAACGACGCGCCGCGTGCCAACGAGATCATGGTCGCGGTCGCCGTCACCGACAGTGGCCGTCCATTGCCGCGAGTCGGCGGGCTCACGGTTGCGGAGATCAAGGGTGAAGACGGTTTGAGATGACACGATCCGGAGAGCCGGGCACAGGTTCTCCCCGGTCGTGCGCGAAAGACATTAGGCGTTCAAAACTGGAGGTTGGGATGCGAGCAGGAAATATTTTCGTCGGCGCGGCCTTCGCGCTTCTGGCGGGCGGCATGGCTCATTCGGCCCTGGCGCAGGACATCAAGATCGGCGAGATCAACAGCTATTCGCTGCTGCCGGCCTTCACCGAGCCTTACCGTAAGGGCTGGCAACTCGCCGTCGAGGAGGTCAACGCGGCTGGCGGCATCAACGGCAAGAAGCTCGTCGTCATCTCCAAGGACGACGGCGGCAAGCCGGCGGATGCGCAGACCGCGGCCAACGAGCTCGTCTCGAGCGAAGGCGTGGCGATGCTCGCGGGCACGTTCCTGTCGAATATCGGCCTCGCCGTCAGCGACTTCGCCAACCAGAAGAAGGTGTTCTTCCTGGCGGCCGAGCCGCTGACGGACGCGATCACCTGGTCCAAGGGCAACAAATACACCTTCCGCCTGCGCCCCTCCAACTACATGCAGGCGGCGATGCTGGTGGAAGCCGCCAGCAAGCTGCCCGCAAAGCGCTGGGCAACGATCGCGCCGAACTACGAATACGGCCAGTCGGCGGTCGCGGTGTTCAAGAAGCTGATGTCGGAGAAGCGTCCTGATATCCAGTGGGTCGACGAGCAATGGCCGCCGCAGGGCAAGATCGACGCGGGTCCGGTGGTGCAGGCGGTTGCCGCCGCCAATCCGGAAGCGATCCTCAACGTCACCTTCGGCGCCGACCTCGTCAAGCTCGTGCGCGAGGGCAATACCCGCGGCCTGTTTAAGGGACGCGAGGTGGTTTCGTTCCTGACCGGCGAGCCCGAGTATCTCGATCCGCTCAAGGACGAGACGCCCGAGGGTTGGATCGTCACCGGCTATCCCTGGTACTCGATCAAGACGCCCGAGCATGACGCGTTCCTGAAGGCGTATCAGGCCAAGTTCAACGACTACCCGCGCCTGGGCTCGATCGTCGGCTACCAGACCATCAAGTCGGCGGCCGCGATCCTGACCAAGGCCGGCTCGACCGATCCGGAGAAGCTGATCGCAGCGGCCGAGGGCCTGTCGATGCCGTCGCCTTTCGGCGAGATCACCTTCCGCAAGATCGATCACCAGTCGACGCTCGGTGCCTATGTCGGCAAGACCGCGCTGAAGGACGGCAAGGGCGTAATGGTGGACTCCAGCTACAAGAAGGGCGCCGACTATCTGCCCAGCGACGCCGAAGTCGCCAAGCTGCGCCCGAAGGACTGATCTTCGCTGCCGTAGGGTGGGTTAGCCGAAGGCGTAACCCACCCCTTCGGTACCACACGAGAAAAGATGGTGGGTTACGCCGAGCAGATGCGCTCAGCGCATCTGCAGGGCTAACCCACCCTACGACTTCACCCAACCCGGACCGCCGATGGCCTTTTATGTCGTACAGTTTCTGACCGGTCTCGCCAGCGCAGCGTCGCTGTTTCTGGTGGCGTCGGGCCTGTCGATCATCTTCGGCGTGACGCGGATCGTGAATTTCGCGCATGGCGCCTTCTACATGGTCGGCGCCTATATCGCCTTCACGCTGACCGAGCGGCTTTCGGGCGCGTTCGGCTTCTGGGGCGGGATCGTGGTGGCCGCGTTGGTGGTGGCGCTGATCGGCGTCGTCGTCGAGATGGTGCTGCTGCGACGCATCTATCATGCACCCGAATTATTCCAGCTGCTCGCAACCTTCGGTCTCACCTTGATGGTCGAGGACCTCGTCGTGCTGATCTGGGGACCAGACGATCTCGTCGGCCGCCGAGCGCCAGGCTTCAGGGGCGCGATCGACTTCTTCGGCCAGAATATCCCGAGCTATGACCTGTTCCTGATCGTGCTTGGTCCGGTCGTGCTCGGCATTCTCTGGCTGCTGTTCCAGCGCACGCGCTGGGGCGTGCTGGTGCGCGCGGCGACGCAGGACCGCGACATGGTGGCTGCGCTCGGCGTCAATCAAAAGTGGCTCTTCACATCAGTGTTCGCCGTCGGCGTCTTTCTTGCCGCCCTCGGCGGTGCGCTCCAGATCCCGCGTGATGCCGTGCATCACGCCATGGACCTGCGCATCATCGTCGAAGTTTTCGTCGTGGTCGTGATCGGCGGCCTCGGCAGCATCGTCGGCGCGTTTGTCGCCGCCGTGCTGGTCTCCGAGCTCAATGCCTTCGGCATCCTGATCTTCCCGAAGATCTCCATCATCCTGGTCTTCCTGGTGATGGCCGTGGTGCTGATCGTCCGTCCCTGGGGCCTGTTCGGCAAGCCGGAGGCGCCAGCGCGCAAGACGCCGGGCCTCACGGTCAATCCCTGGCGGCCGCTGACGTCGAACGAGCGCATGGCGGCGCTTGCGGCGCTCGTCGTCGCGGCGACGCTGCCGCTGTTCGCCGGCAATTATCTGCTGACCGTCGGCTCGGAGATCGCGATCTTCGTGATCTTCGCGGTCAGCCTGCATTTCCTGATGTCGGTCGGCGGGCTCGCCTCGTTCGGTCACGCCGCCTATTTCGGGCTCGGCGCCTACGGTATCGCCTTCCTCGCCAAGATGGCGGGGCTGCCGATGATCGTGTGCCTCTTGCTCGGTCCGCTGCTCGGCTGTCTGGGCGCGGCTGTGTTCGGCTTCTTCGCGGTGCAGCTCTCTGGCGTCTATTTCGCGATGCTGACGCTGGCGTTCGCGCAGATCGTGTGGTCGATCGCATTCCAGTGGGTGGACGTCACCGGCGGCGACAACGGCATTCTCGGCCTCTGGCCGTCGAGCTGGGCGGCGAGCCCGTCGCATTTCTACTGGCTGTCGCTCGGGGTCGCTGCGCTAGTGACCATCGCGCTGCGGGCCATGGTGTTCTCGCCGTTCGGCTATGCGCTCCGGGCCACGCGCGACTCGCTGCTGCGCAGCGAGGCCATCGGCATCGATGCCAAGCGCATCCAGTGGACCGCCTTCGTGATCGCGGGCACGACCGCCGGCATCGGCGGGGCACTGTTCGCTTATCTCAAGGGCAGCGTCTTCCCCGACAATCTCGGCATATCCCTCTCGGTCGACGCGCTGGTCATGGTGCTGCTCGGCGGCGTCGAGACGGTCTCGGGCGCAGTGATCGGCGCCATCGTCTACAAGGCCTTGAACATCTGGCTGGTCAGCCAGACCGATCTGTCGAAGCTCGTGCTCGGCGGTTTCATCATGCTGATCGTCGTCGTCTTCCCCAAGGGCATCGTCGGCACGCTGGAGATGCTGGTGCAGCGCCGCAGGAAGCCGTCATCGCCGCCGGGATCTCCCTTGCTCGCCAAGCCGATCGAGTCTGCCGAATGAGCGTTGCACCTCCACTTCTCGCGGTCGAAGGCCTGACCAAATCCTATGGCGGCATCCATGCCGTGCGCGGCGTCTCGTTCTCGCTGCGCGCCGGCGAGATCCTGGCGCTGATCGGCCCGAACGGCGCCGGCAAGAGCACCTGCTTCGACATGCTCAATGGCCAGAACAAGCCGGACTCCGGCCATGTTCGCCTGCTCGGCGAAGAAATCACTGGCAGGAAACCGCGCGAGGTCTGGCGGCTTGGCGTCGGGCGCACGTTTCAGATCACCGCTACGTTCTCGACCATGACCGTGCGCGAGAACGTGCAGGTCGCGCTGATCTCGTACGGGAGGCAGCTGTTCAATCCGTTCGGCTCGGCGCCCAAGTTCGACCGTGGCGAGGCCGGCCGTCTGCTCGAACTGGTCGGCATGAGTGGCTACGCCGACCGTCCCTGCGGCGAGCTCGCCTATGGCGATCTCAAGCGGCTCGAGCTTGCGGTCGCGCTCGCCAACCAGCCCAAGCTGCTGCTGATGGACGAGCCGACCGCGGGCATGGCGCCGCGCGAGCGCGTCGACCTGATGCGGCTGACCGCGAGCATCGCGCGCGAAAAATCGCTCGGCGTGCTCTTTACCGAGCACGACATGGACGTGGTGTTCGAGCATGCCGACCGTATCATCGTGCTCAATCGCGGCGCGCTGATCGCCGAGGGCTCGCCGGCCGAGGTCCGTGGCAATCCGCAGGTGCAGGCAGTCTATCTCGGCGAAGGCCTCGTCTACGATGCCCGCCACCGCGAGGGAGCATCGATGTGAAGCTGACGGTGCAAGACCTCAACAGCCACTACGGTCCGGCGCATATCCTGTTCGACATCGGCTTCGAGGTGGGCGAGGGCGAGGTGGTGGCGCTGCTCGGACGCAACGGCGCCGGCAAGTCGACGACGTTCCGCTCGATCGTCGGCCTCGTCGCCCAGCGCACCGGCCGCATCATGTTCGAGGGCAAGGACGTCTCGTCGAAGCCGACACACGAGATCGTCCGCGACGGTCTCGGCTATGTGCCGGAGGAGCGGCGCATCTTCACGGATTTGACCGTCGAGGAAAATCTCGAAGTCGGCCGTCAGCCCAAACGTCCCAACGCGCCGCATTGGACGCGCGAGAAGCTGTTCACGTTGTTTCCAAACCTGGGTGAGATGAAGAACCGTCCGGGTGGGCGCATGAGCGGCGGCGAGCAGCAGATGCTGACCATCGCGCGCACGCTGATGGGCAATCCGTCGCTGGTGCTGCTGGACGAGCCTTCGGAAGGATTGTCGCCCAAGATCGTGGAGCAGATGGTCGACGCCATCCTGACCATGAAGAAGGAAGGCGTCAGCATCGTCGTTTCCGAGCAGAATCTGCATTTCGCGCGGCTGATCTCCGATCGCGCCTATATCATCGAGCGCGGCCGGATCTGCTTCGGCGGCACCATGGCCGAGCTCGACGCGCGTCCGGATATCCGCGACGCGCATCTGTCGTTGTGAGGCAAGGGGAAGGGGCTGCGAACGGATGGCGAGAAGCGTTACGGCCAAGAAGAGCGTCAAACCGGCAAAACCGCCTTACGTTCTCGACGAACAGGTTGGCTTCATCCTGCGGCAGGTCTGGCAGCGCCACAGCTCGATCTTCTCCCGCGACATCGGCACGAACCTCACGCCGACACAATGGGCGGCGCTGTCGAAGCTCGCCGAGACCGGAGCGTGCTCGCAGAACCAGCTCGGCCGTCTCACGGCGATGGACGTCGCGACCATCAAGGGCGTGATCGACCGCCTGACTGCGCGCGGCCTGACCGAAACCAGCCAGGATCCCGAGGACGGACGGCGCTTGCTGGTCAGCCTGACGCGCGCCGGTCAGCAGCTTGCCGAGAAGCTGGCGCCGAACGCGCTCGCGGTCACACGGGAGACGCTGGCGCCGCTCGACGCGAAAGAGCGCGAGATGCTTATGACGCTATTGAACAAGCTGCGGTAGCGAAGACTGAAGATCAGGTCTTGCCCGGCCATTTGGCGCGGTAGCGGATTTCGCTGCCGTCATTGAGACGCCGCCATGTGCCGAATTCCGGCGTATGCGGCGCACGGGCCGTCAAATCGATCGGATAGATCCGGCTCGGCTGGCCCTGAATGTCCACGGCGAGTTGTCGGTGCGACGTTCGGAAGGCAAGTTCGACTTCGCCTGCGATGACGGGCTGGTCGCCGTCGCGATAGAACGCGGCTGGGTTCACTTCGCCCGGCATGGTGTTGAGGTCGGTTTGCAATTCGATGGTAATGCCCTGCGCTGATGTCGGGACCGTTACCCCTGCCGGAAAACGGACCTCGAACATGAGCAGGGGATTGGCGCCGTTACGGTTGAGCCAGGGCGTCGCGGTCGCATAAGCATAGGCAATGTAGATACCGATACCGGCAACGCAGAGCAAGGCGACGACGCCCAGGGACTTCAGGCTGTTGCGCGCGACGCTTTCATGGCTTGGGTCCTTGCCTGCGCGCAACGCCAGCTTGCTGGCAAGCACCGCGCCGCCGATCGCGCCCATGGGACAGTAAACGAACAGCGCCAGCAGGCCCGATGTGATCGGGTCGGCGCGGTTGCCCAACTCGAGAAGGGAGAACACCAAGAAGATCGCGATATAACCCGCCACCGCACCGGCAGCGCCGACGGCAATTCGCGACGAACTCTTCATGATCTCCTCGGAGCTTCGAAAAAGGCAGCCCTCGCAAGGGCTGTCCGCATTTGACGCAGCAAGCGGGAGATTCGTTCAACGTCTTCGGGGCGTGCGGAGCGCCGCGCGCTCCGGCTGCCTCACTTCGCGACCACCTCCGGCACCTTGCCTGCCGGCGGCGTGTTGCGGCTGCGCTGGGTGCGCACGATGCCGTCGATGATGGTCATGCCGATGCCGGGGAGGTCGCCGAGCTGGACGCTCTCCAGGATGTTCTTGCCCGGCGAGTGCTGCGCCTTGTCCATGATGACGAAGTCGGCGGAACGGCCGACCTCGATCAGGCCGCAATCGAGCTGGCGCATCCGGGCGGTGTTGCCGGTGGCAAGGCAGAAGGCGATCTCGGCCGGCAGTTCGCCGAGCGAGGACAGCATCGAGACCATGCGCAGGATGCCGAGCGGCTGCACGCCGGACCCGGCGGGCGCGTCGGTGCCGAGGATGACGCGATGCAGGTCGCCTATCTCGCGTGCGATCCGCAGCGTGTACAGCGCCGAGCGCTCATTGCCGTTGTGAACGATCTCGAGCCCCCGCTTGCAGCCCTCGCAGATGCAGCGGATCTGGTCGTCGGGGAGGGCGGTGTGGCCGCCATTGATGTGCCCGACCACGTCGGTGTCGGCCTCCAGCACCACGTCCTTGTCGATCAGGCCGGAGCCGGGGATCGAGGGGCCGCCGGTGTGGATGGTGCTCTGGATGCCGTATTTGCGCGCCCACCCGACCATCTTCCGCGCGGTCGGGCCGTCCTTGACGCCGCCAAGGCCGACTTCGCCGAGTAGCTTGACGCCGGCTGCCGCCAGCTCCTTGAAATCCTCCTCGACCATCTCGCATTCGATCACCGGCGCGCCGGCGTGAACCTTCACGCCGCCGGGGCGCAGATTCCAGAACGCGCGCTGGGCGAAGATCGCCATGGCTTTCAGCCCGACGACGTCGCGAGGGCGGCCGGGCATGTGAACCTCGCCGGCGGAAATCATGGTCGTGACGCCACCATGCAGATTGCTGTCGATCCAGCCGATCTGGTTCTGGCGCGGTGTCCAGTCGCCCGCGACAGGGTGGACATGGCTGTCGATCAGGCCCGGCGCGACCGTGGTGCCGTTGGCCTCGACGATGGTGGTGGCACCTTCCGTGTTGAGATCCTTGTAGCGGCCGATGGCGGTGATCTTGCCGTTCTCGGCGACGATGGTGTCGCCATCCAGGATCGGCTTTTCCAGGGCGCCGGACAGGATCAGGCCGATATTCCGGATCACCAGCTTCGAGGGTCCGGTGGCCTGGGGTGCGTCATGCGCCATGGAGAGGGCTCCTTATTCATAGCTGCAACGCTTCCGATCTTGGGCAGCCTTGACCGCGGGATCAAGCCGGATTATTCATTAGTATACGAATGATCGTGTACAAACGACGCATAGCTGCCCGCCTCGGAACCGCATTGGAAGCGACAGGGAAGGTGTGATGAGCAATTTCAATCAGGAAAGCGTTTTGAGTGTCCACCATTGGACCGACACGCTGTTCTCCTTCAAGACCACCCGCAGCCCGACCTTCCGTTTCCGCAACGGCGAGTTCACCATGATCGGGCTCAAGGTCGGCGAGAAGCCGCTGCTGCGGGCCTACAGCGTCGCCAGCGCCAATTATGAGGACACGCTGGAGTTCTTCTCGATCAAGGTGCCTAACGGCCCGCTGACCTCGCGCCTCCAGCATCTGAAGGAAGGCGACGAGATCATCGTCAGCCGCAAGGCCACCGGCACGCTGGTGATCGACAATCTGGAAGAGGGCCGCAACCTTTACCTGATCGGCACCGGCACGGGTCTTGCGCCCTTCCTGAGCGTGATCAAGGACCCCGAGACCTACGAGCGCTTCGAGAAGGTCGTGCTGCTGCACGGCTGCCGCCAAGTGAAGGAGCTCGCCTATGGCGAGATGATCACCGAGCATCTGCCGAAGGACGAACTGCTCGGCGCGTACATCCAGAACCAGCTGATCTATTCCCCGACCGTGACGCGCGATCCCTTCCGCAACCGCGGCCGCATCACCGACCTCATCACCTCAGGCAAGCTGTTCGCCGACATCGGTCTGCCGACGCTGGAAGCCGCCCACGACCGTGTCATGATCTGCGGCAGCCCGGCCCTGGTCGCGGACACCCGCGTGCTGCTGGGCGAGCGCGGCTTCGTCGAGGGCAATCATGGCGAGCCGGCCCAGTTCGTGGTCGAAAAGGCCTTTGCCGAGCGCTAAGTCCGCAATAAGACCGCATTTTCGCCGCCCGCCGCCCGTTGCGGCGCCGATTCGGCGCTTGATACACTGTGGGAGCGAATCAGCGGAGTTCCCACATGGTTGCGGACAGCGACAGCAACATCGCCTGGCACCGGGTCCAGTTGAAGAAGAACCGCGCCGAGTTGAAGGCGCTGGAGACTGCGCGCTTCACGATGGGCGAGATCGCTTCATCGAAGCGGACCGGGCAGACGCAGAAGACCATCGCGGAACTCAAGCGCAAGATCGCGCAGTCCGAACGCGTCATCGCCGATCACGATAAGCGCACGCGCCGACCGCTCGCGACCGACCTGCAAAGCCTCAGCAATGGCAGCTGGGGCCATTGGGACGCTTACACGCAGCAGCAGCGCAAGTCCGGCCAGCGCTCTCCGGGGCGTGGATAGGCGCCCCTGTCGAAGCGCTCGCTCCTCTTGCGCCGGCGGCGCCGCCCACCATCTGGTTGAGACGCCGCCAACCATCCCGGTGATGCCATGACAGTGCGCCTCGATTTCACCAGCGAGGCCTTCTTTCGCGATCCGCCCAAGGCGATCGCGACGCTACGCATGTCAGGCCCCGTGGTCGCGACGCGATTTCCGCTCATCGGCGATGTCTGGATCACGACGACCCATGACGCCACCGCACAGGTCCTGAAGGACGGCGCGACCTTCACGCTACGCAAGGAGGATGGCGACGTCGCCGGCCTGCGCTGGTGGATGCCGAGATACGTCAGGACCATCGCCAACAACATGCTGACGATGGACGAGCCTGACCATACCAGGCTGCGCAGCATCGTGGACGAGGCCTTTCGTCGGCGCGCCATCGTCGCGATGGAGCCGCGCATCCGCGCGATCGCCGACGGCCTTGCCGACGAGCTGTTCGCGAACGGAAGCCCGGCAGACCTCGTCCAGAGCTACGCCCGCATCCTGCCGCTGGCGGTGATCTCCGAGCTTTTGGGCCTGCCGCTGGCCGACCGTCCGCGATTCATCGCCTGGGCCAACTCGATGTCGTCGCTGACCAATGTGGTCAGCTTCTTCCGCCTGCTGTTCGCGTTCCGCAAGATGCGCGCCTATCTCGAAAGGCAGTTGCAGCTCGCGCGTGAACGGGGCGGTGAGGGGCTGATCGCAGAGCTGGTCCAGGTCGAGCGCGAGGGCGGGCAGATCACGCCGGACGAGATGGTCTCGATGGTGTTTCTGCTGCTCGCGGCCGGCTCGGAGACGACCACGCATCTCATCAGCGGCTCGGCTTACGAGCTGCTCAGGAATCCGGGCGTGCGCGATTGGCTCGAGAAGGACTGGAGCCGCGTCGGCCTCGCCGTCGAGGAGTTCCTGCGCTTCGTCTCACCGGTGCAATTCTCCAAGCCGCGCTATGTGCGGCGGGATGTCGAGGTCGAAGGCGTGCGCCTGAAGAAGGGCGATCGCGTCATGGTGATGCTCGCGGCGGCGAACATGGATCCGGCGATGCATGATCACCCGGAGAGACTCGATCTCGAACGCAAGCCGAACCGCCACATGACGTTCGGAACGGGAATTCATTTTTGCCTCGGCCATCAGCTCGCGCGCATCGAGGCGGCCTGCGCGCTGGAAGCGCTGTTCGTGCGGTGGCCGAAGCTTGGTCTGGCCGTCGATCCCGCCGAGGTCCATTGGCGCAGGCGGCCCGGCCTGCGCGCGATCGCAAAGCTTCCCGTCGCAGCCGAGGGCCATGGAACACAGGCGATTGGGCGCAGTGAAGCCGGCATTGATCGTTCCCTCACCGCGGCGAGCTGAGATCGACGTCTCTTCGGAAAATATTCGCGAGGCCTGATCGATCAGGAACGGTGTGCCGTCCGTCCTGTTGTCACTGGCACATCGATGCGACGGGTTCCACAACTCTCGATGTCGCAGATCGATGTCTTAACGGGAGACGAGATCATGACCAGCAAGATGCCACCTGTCCCGCCGGACAATCAAAGCCGCAAGGGAACTGGCGACAGCAAGCCGATGTCCGCTGATCAGACACCGCACGGCCAGCAGCGTGCGCAGAATCCGGACCAGCAAGGACAGCAGGGCAACATCAAGCAGAACACGACCAATCAAGGCTATCAGCAGGATCGCTGAGGAGGGACGTGATGTCGACATCCACAAAGACACCCAACAGCATTCGTCAGGGCGGGCCCGGTGCTTCGCATGAGAATGCGAAGGCGCCGCTGGAGGTGAAGAAGCCGCCGGCCGACAATCCGCAGCGCAGCCACAGCCGCGTCTCCGGCGGCGGAGGCGAGCACGATTCCCACCATGCGCACGATGAGGCGGGCAAGGGCGGTGGCAGGTGACGATTGGAGATCCGAATGCAAGGCAAGAAGACACACGAGCAGCAGGTTCGCATCCTCGAGCGTAAGCCTGATGTTCCGGACGCGCGCGAGCTCGAGCAGGCCATCGGTCGCAATCCCGGCGAAGCCGCCGTCCATCGCGGCCGCCCCGAGGCCCGGCAGAGCGAATTCCCGGTGAGCCGCGGCGGCCTCAATCAAGAGAGCGATCACAACAAGCACAACGATCCCGGCCAGCACGGCCACAAGCCGCCGAAACCGACGCCGGCGCAACAGAAGCACTAAGAGAGATCATCGCAAGAGAGGAGAAACCGATGCCAGGTGGGCATGGGAGCAAGACGCACTTCAGATCGGGCATGCATGGCAAGGGCGACGGCACAGGCGCAATGACCGACGTGCCGAAGGACATGATCGGAGACAACGTGGTCCTGTCCAACCGCGATAAGAAACAGCATTCGGACATCCGCGGCATGGACGGCAAGTCCATCCAGACGGAACAATATCAGGACCACGCAGCGAACCGGCTCGACGACAAGCCGCAGACTGACGAGACCTGAGAAAGCGTTCCTCCCGACCGACTGCGGACCGGTGTTCAGCCGGTCCGCTTTTTTGTGGCCGCAAGATCGTGTTCCCAGCCGAACACGGAGCGGCCGTCGAGATCGGGCGAGGCGGCACGCTCGCCGGCGATGTAGGCCTGGACCGACGGCCCTCGTGCAGTCCGCTCCAGCCGTCGTGCCTGATCGTCGAGCCGCTTGATCGCCTGCATCTCTTCGTCGCGCCCGAGCTTTGCGTTCTGGATCGCGCCCTTGAGCACGCGAATGGTCTCGTCATAGACCTTGATCGGAACGGGGTAGGGATGCCGGTCCTTCCCGCCATGGGCCAGCGAGAAGCGCGCGGGGTCCTTGAACCGATACGGCGCGCCGTGGACGACCTCGGCGACCATCGCCAGTGAACGCACGGTGCGCGCGCCGACGCCTGGCGTTAGCAGCAGGTCCGGGAAATCGACAGGGCCGCGCTCGGCCGCGGCAGCCAGCGTGCCGTGCAGGCGCCGCGCGAACACGTCCTTGGGCCGCACGTCGTGATGGGCGGGCATGATCAGGTGCGGGAGCATGGCTTGTGCCGGCTCGGTTCCGGTGAGCCGTTCGAACTCCGAGACGATGCGATCGGGGCCAAGATCACTCAACAGCTCGAGCTGCGCGGAACGCGAGACGTCGGCGCGATGGTCGGTGAGGTTGACGATCTCGCCTTGCTGCGGGCCGTCGATCGCGCTGTGCGGAGCATCGACGAAGCTCTTCAGCGCCTCGGAATGCCAGTGATAGCGGCGGGCCTGCCGCTTGTCGCCGTTCATGCCCTGCTGCACCACCGTCCACTTGCCGTCGGCCGTGACAATGAAGCCATGCAGGTAGAGATCAAAACCGTCCTGCACCGCGGCGCTGTCCACCTTCGCCACCAGCCGGCTAGCGCGGGTCAATCTTGCGCCGTCGAAACCGACGCGGTCGCCGAGCTGCAACAGCTCGTCCGGCGTCTTGCGCGAATGCTGGCCGCGCCCGCCGCAGACATAGATGCCGAGCTCGTCCTGGAGCGGCCCGAGGCCACGCTTCAACGCGCCAATCACGGAGGTGGTGATCCCCGATGAGTGCCAGTCCATTCCCATCACGGCGCCGAACGATTGGAACCAGAAAGGATGTGACAGGCGCTGCAGAAACGCGTCGCGGCCATAATGATGAACAATCGCCTGCGTGACGATCGCACCGAGCGAGGCCATGCGGCTCGCAAGCCAGGGTGGAACCCGGCCGGTGTGGAGTGGAAGATCGGCGCTGCCGGTACGTCGAGTCATGAGCACGGTAAACTAGCGCATTTCGCAACGGTTGCATCAGGGGAATGCTGCATTGCACTGGACGGGGGAGCCAAGCTGACCCGGCAGACGTTGAGCGGACTACCCGAATGCACTGATGGGGACAGCAATGACTTGGCAGGCCGTCATAGCCGAAATCGACGGGATGTTCGGCTGGATACCATCTTGGTTCGTCGGCCTCAGCCTGGTTGCCGGTGCGATCCTGCTGGCCCTTGCCTTTTACCGCTTCGCCGCCTGGCTGCTCAATCGCGCCTTCGGAACGCGTCTCCCACTCTTAAGCGTGTTCATCGACAGGACCGCCGGTCCGGCCCAACTCGCGCTCTGCCTCGCTGCCGTCGCCCTGGTGCTGCCGCTCGCGCCGCTAAGTGACGCATTTCGCACGCCGCTGACGAGCCTTTTCGTGGTCGCATTCATCGCGCTGATCGGCTGGATATCGATCCGGATCGTCGACATGAGCGCGGCGCGCTATCTCCAGAACTTTCGCGACGTCACCGAGAATTTCGTGGCGCGCAAGCACGTCACACAGGTCCGTGTGTTCAAGCGCGTCACCGACACCATCATCGTCATCATCACGGTGTCCACCGCGCTGATGACGTTCGACTCGGTCAAGCAATATGGAGTCAGCCTGTTCGCCTCGGCCGGCGCCGCCGGTATCATCGTCGGCCTCGCCGCACGGCCGCTGCTCAGCAACCTGATCGCGGGCTTGCAAATCGCGATTACCCAGCCGATCCGCATCGAGGATGCCGTGATCATCGAGAACGAGTGGGGGTGGATCGAGGACATCGCTGCGACCTATGTCGTGATCCGGCTCTGGGACTGGCGCCGCATGGTGGTGCCGCTGTCCTACTTCATCGAGAAGCCATTCCAGAACTGGACCCGCGATACCGCCTCCCTGATCGGTGTCATCGCGCTCCACGTCGATTACCGTGCTGACGTGGCTCGCATCCGCCGCTGGCTGGAAGGCGCCGTGAAGGAGTCGAAGCTGTGGGACGGGGAAGTGGTCAATCTCCAGGTGATCGACGCGGATTCGCGCACCATCGAATTGCGCGCGCTGGTCAGCGCGCGCAATGCGCCGCAATCCTGGGACCTGCGCTGCGAGATGCGGGAGAAGCTGATCGCCTTCATCCGAGACGAGATGCCGGAGGCACTGCCGCGTGAGCGGGCGATCCTGATCCCGTCGGGAGATGATGCTGCCGATCTCCCGCGGCGGTCCGCCCCGCCTGAGAAAATGCGGGCGAGCGCACATTGAACAGCGCGGGCCGGGCTCGCTAGTTGAGCGCCGGTCTTTGCGCGCCACGGAGCCTCACTGCGCGCGAATGTTGGCTGCCTTCAGCACGGGCTCCCACTTCGTCGCTTCGGCGCGCATAAAGGCGTCGAAATCCTTGGACGAAGAGCCGAGCGGCGTTGCGCCGATCTTGCCGAGCGTCGACAGCACGTTTGAGTCTTGCAGCGCCGCCTTCAAATCGGTTTCGAGCTTCGCCACGATCTCCGGTGGCATTTTCGCCGGGCCAAGCACACCCCACCACACCGAGACGTCATAGCCGGGCACACCCGCTTCCGCGACGGTCGGCACATTCGGCAGCGCCTTGGAGCGCTCGGCCGAGGTCACCGCAAGCGCGCGCACCGGGCCGCCTTCGAGCTGGCCGATCGCTTCTGCAAGCGGGTTGATGCTGAGCGGAATCTCGCCGGCGATCACCGCCGTCAGCGCCGGTGCGCCACCCTTGTAGGGGATCGCGACCATCTTGGTGCCGGACATGTGTTTGAGCAACTCACCGGCCAGATGCGCCGAGGTGCCGTTGCCGGACATGCCGTAGGAGAGCTTGTCCGGCTCTTTCTTCGCCGCGGCCAGGAGATCGCCGAGCGTCTTATAAGGACTGTCCTTGGCGACGACGATCGCCAGCGGGGAGGAGGCGATTTCGGTGATGGCGGTGAAATCCTTGAACGTGTCGTAGGGTACGCTCGGATAGATGAACTGGTTGAGCGGATGGCCGCTGGCGACCAGGATCAGCGTGTAGCCGTCGGGCGCGGCCTGCGTCAGCGCCTGCGAGGCGATAACGCCGCCGGCGCCGGGGCGGTTGTCGATCACCGGCTGCTGGCCCCAGGTCTTGGCCAGTGCCTGGCCCAGCGTGCGCGCGAGCACGTCGACGGCACCGCCGGCGGCATAGGGGACCAGAATGTGGACCGGCTTGCTCGGGTAATTTTCCGCAGCCTGCGCGGCGCTGCCCGCCAGCAACAGGCCGGCACCCAGCATCAAACCGATTGTCCTGTTCAAACCCAGCATTCTCAGCACTCCTTAAGGGCATTCGCGCGCCTGCCGGTCGATGTCCCGGCCGTTCCGACGCCAGCAGTTCTTGTTGACGAGACCTGATTTTTTGTACGATAGTACAATCACATGGTACGCAAGCCCACCAGCAAGGAAACGGCCCGCAAGCCGAACATGCGCGAGGCGATCCTCGCCGCGGCCGAGGAGCTGTTCGCCACCAACGGATTCAACGCCGTCTCGGTGCGCGACATCGCGCATGCTGCCGGCGCCAATGCCGGCAGCGTGACCTATCATTTCAAGACCAAGGACGGTCTGCTGCTGGAAATCTATCGGCGCCATTGCGGGCCGATGAATTTGCGCCGCTCCGAGCTGCTCGCAGCCGCAAGGCGCGTGCGCGACCTGCAGGACCGGCTCGAAGCGGTGGTGCGCGCCTATGTGGTGCCGGCCTTCACCTCGGGCAGCGATCTTGCCGGCGGCGGGGCGCGCTTCACGCGGCTGCGCGCCGTGATGTCGGCGGAAGGCAATGAGGTCGTGCGAAAGATCATCGCGCAGACCTTTGACGACACCAGCCATGCCTTCATCGATGCGATCCACGAGAGCTTGCCGCATATCCCGCGCACCGACATCGTCTGGCGCAGTCACTTTCTGCTCGGCGCGCTCTATTATTCGCTGGTGACGCCGGAGCGCGTCTCGCGCCTGTCGCGCGGCGAGGCTGATGGCGGCGACGCCGCCAATGCCATCGAACAGTTGGTGCAGGCCACCGTTGCCGCGTTCCAGGCGCCGGCGCTAGATCAGGCCGCACCGGCGCGGCGGCGGCCGGTCGTCGGCAGCAAGTCTTAAGAGCAAAGCGGCTCGCTTCGGCGGTTCACTGATGACGATGATGTACACGCCGACCATTCCGCCGCCCGACCCAAACACGCGCACGCCGAAATTCAGGCTGCCGAAGCTGGCGTGTGACGCGCATTGCCACATCTTCGGGCCCGGCGCAAAATACCCTTACGCACCAGACCGCTCCTACACGCCGCCAGACGCGCCGCTGGAGGATTTCCGAACGCTGCATGCCAAGCTCGGCGTCGAGCGGGCCGTCATCGTGAATGCCAGCGTGCATGGCACCGACAACACGGTGGCGCTGGACGCTATCGCGCAGAGCAATGGCGCCTATCGCGCGGTCGCCAATATCGACGACACCATCACCGAGCGCGGGCTCCGCGTGCTGCACGAGGGCGGCTTCCGCGGCTGCCGCTTCAATTTCGTCCGCCATCTCGGCGGTGTCCCCGATAAGCGCATGTTCGACCGCGTCATCGCCATGGTCGCGGCGCTCGGCTGGCATATCGACCTGCACTTCGACGCGGTCGACTTGCCCGACTATGCTGACATGCTGGCCAAGCTGCCGCTGAGCTACACCATCGACCACATGGGCCGGGTGAAGGCGTCCGAAGGACTCCACCAGCTTCCATTCAGGATCCTCATCGAGCTGATGCAGCGCGACGAGAAATGCTGGGTCAAGATCTGCGGCGCGGAGCGGGTGTCCTCCGCCGGGCCGCCGTTCACCGACGCAGTGCCGTTCGCGCGCAAGATCGTCGAGACCGCGCCGGATCGCGTCATCTGGGGCACGGATTGGCCGCATCCCAACGTCAAGGTGATGCCGAATGACGGCGACCTCGTCGATTTGATTCCGCTGTTCGCGCCGGAGCCGGAGTTCCAGCAGAAGATCCTGGTCGACAATCCCGCGCGCTTGTTCGGGTTTGAAGCGTAGCAGCGTCCCTTGCCGCGAGCCGCAGGGACGCCGGTCAATACACAAGAACGAAGGGAGTAACCCATGAAGACAGGTCTCGTGATCACCGCCCATCCCGGCGATTTCGTCTGGCGCGCCGGTGGCGCCATCGCGCTGCATGCGAAGAAGGGCTATCGCATGAAGATCGTCTGCCTGTCGTTCGGCGAGCGTGGCGAAAGCCAGTTCGCCTGGAAGGAAAAGGGCGCCACGCTGGAATCGGTCAAGGCCGGCCGCAAGGACGAGGCCGAGCGGGCGGCAAAGCTGCTCGGTGCGGAGATCGAGTTCTTCGACTGCGGCGACTATCCGCTGAAGCTCACCGAGGCGCATTTCGACCGCATGGTCGACATCTACCGCGAGCTCAATCCGAGCTTCGTGCTGACGCACGCGCTGGAAGACCCCTATAATTTCGACCACCCGAACGCGGCGCATTTCGCGCAGGAGACACGCGTGGTCGCGCAGGCCATGGGTCACAAGCCCGGCGCGCAGTACAAATATTCGGCGCCGCCGGTGTTCCTGTTCGAACCGCACCAGCCCGAGCAGTGCAACTACAAGCCGGACCTGCTCCTCAAGATCGACGAGGTCTGGAAGGAGAAATACGAGGCGTTCCAGATCCTCGCTGCACAGAAGCATTTGTGGGGCTATTACGAACGCGTCGCGCTCAACCGCGGCATCCAGGGCAGCCGCAACACCGGCGTGCCCATGACCTATGGCGAGGCCTATCAGCGCCTGTTCCCGACCGTTGCGGAGGAACTCGCATGAGGCCGGTCGTCATTCGCAACATCAGGCGCGCCGATCCCGCCGGCATGGCGGAGTACGGCGTCTCCACCGTGCACGAGGCGTATGGCCGCATCGGCCTGATGAAGCCGTATCTGCGCCCGGTGTGGCCGGGCGCCTCGATTGCCGGACCCGCCGTTACCGTGCTGGCGCAGCCCGGCGACAATTGGATGATCCATGTCGCGGTGGAGCAGTGCAGGGAAGGTGACATCCTCGTCGTCGGCTGCACCACCGACAACACCGACGGCATGTTCGGCGAATTGCTCGCGACGTCGCTGCAGGCGTGCGGCGTGCAGGGGCTGATCATCGATGCCGGCTGCCGCGACGTCAAAGCGCTGCATGAGATGAAGTTTCCGGTGTGGTCGCGCGCGGTGTCGGCCAAGGGCACGGTGAAGGCCACGCTCGGGTCGGTGAACGTCCCCGTGGTCTGCGCCGGCGTCAACGTCGAGCCAGGTGACATCGTCGTCGCCGATGATGACGGCGTCGTCGTGGTGCCGAAGCGCCATGCGGCCGAGGTCGCCGAGAAGGCGAAGAAGCGCAACGCGGATGAAGGCGGCAAGCGCACGCGCCTCGCCTCGGGCGAACTCGGCCTCGACATGTACGGCATGCGCGAGGCGCTGGCGAAGGCCGGGCTGGTCTACGTCGACAATCCCGAGGATGTCTGAAGACAAGCGGAGCGGGCGGATGGATCGTCTCAAGCTGAAGGCCGTGCTCGGCAGTCATCCCCATGTCAAGGCGGTGAAGGGCGGCGAGCTTCGCTCCGACCTTTTCGACCTCGACTTCGTCGAGTACACGCCGACCAACACCGCCTTCAAGCCGATGGTGCGCGAGCAGGCTTTCGACGTCTGCGAGATGGCAATCGTCACCTATCTGATGGCGAAGGCGCATGGCAAGCCGCTGGTGCTGCTGCCGGCGACCATGCTCGGCCGCTTCCAGCACGCTTATGCGCTCTACAACCCGGCGCACGGGGCGCTCGGGCCGTCCGACCTCGAGGGTAAGCGCGTCGGCATCCGCTCCTTCACGACCACCACGGGTGCATGGATCAGGGGCATCCTCGCCAATGACTACGGCGTCGATCTCGACAAGATCCGGTGGATCACGTTCGAGGATCCGCATGTCGCCGAATATGTCGACACCACCGAGCGCGCGCCGAAGGGCAAGAAGATTTTGCAGATGCTGCTTGACGGCGAGCTCGACGCCGTCCTCGGCGAGACCTCTGATAGTCCGAAGCTGAAGCCGCTCTTCCCTGATCCGGCTGCAGAGGCTGCCAAATGGTACGCCCGGCGCGGCGTCGTGCCGGTCAATCATCTCGTGGTCGTGACCGAGAAGCTTGCAAGATCGCGCCCCGACGTGGTCGCCGGCGTCTATGATCTGCTCAAGCGGAACAAGGATCAGGCGGCGCCAGCGGTCTCGCCGGACTTCATTCCGTTCGGGGTCGAAGCCAACAGGAAGCCGCTCGAGCTGATCGTCGACTACGCGTTCCAGCAGGCGCTGATCCCGCGCCGCTACGCGGTGGAGGAGCTCTTCGACGAGACCACACGAGGATTGAACTGATGGCAGGTGATCCCAGGCGCTGGCAGATCGGGTTGGTCGGTTACGGTGAAGTCGGCCGGATCCTGGCCGAGGATTTGCGCCAGCAGGACATCAAGGTCTCAGCTTACGACATCAAGCTCGGCGGCGAGCAGGGTGGTCCCCTGAAGGAGCACGCGGCGAAATTCGATGTGACACTCGCGGCATCTCATGCCGAGTTGACCGGGAAGTCCGATTTCATCATCTCCGCGGTCACGGCAAGCCAGGCCGTGCCGGTGGCAAAGGCCTGCGCGGCTGCAATCAATCAGGGCACCTGGTTCCTGGATTTCAATTCGGCCTCACCGGGCGCCAAGCAGCGCGCCGCCGCGCTGATCGATGGCGCTGCCGGCCGCTATGTCGAGGGCGCGGTGATGACCTCGGTGCCGCCTTATCGCATCAAGGTGCCTCTGTTGCTCGGCGGCCCCGGCGCGCGAGAGCTGGAGCCGCTTCTGAATGCGATCGGCTTTGCGGCGAAGGTTGCCAGCGACAAGCTCGGCGTCTCCTCCGCGGTGAAGATGTGCCGCAGCATCGAGAGCTTCACCACCGCGCGCGCCTATGGTGTCGAGGATGCCATGCTGGCCTCGCTCGCGGAAACGTTTCCCGGCATCGATTGGGAGAAGCAGGGCGCCTATTGCTTCCAACGCGTGATCGAGCACGGCCGCCGCCGCGCCGAGGAGGTGCGGGAAGTTGCTGAGACCGTGCGCGAGGCGGGGCTGACGCCGTGGTCCGCGCAAGGCACGGCCGAGCGGCAGGCCTGGGTGGCGGATCTCGCCGATGAAGGTCTGTTCGGCACCCGGGGCACCAAGGAGTTCGCCCGCAGCGCCGACTGGCGCACCGAGGCGGACCGGATACTGTCGAGGATCAACCGTATCAGATAATCAGCTCAAGACCGTGCCGCGGACCTGAAAGCTGACGACCTGGTCGCGCGCGCGTTCGATCAGGTCGATCAGACATCTGGATTTGCGGACGAGTTGCTCCGCGGCCGCCTGCGTGCGGAATTCCGCCAGCACCGCGCGGACGCATTTGTTGGCGGCGTCGAGTGTCCAGAGCGTACGGTTGACGTCGTCCAGCGTCTGAATCCCCGAGATATCGAGATCCGACAGAACATGGCCGATGCCGTCGAGCCGCCTCACCGCGGTATCGACGGGCGTTCCGGCCTTGATGGAATGATAGTCGATGCTGCTGAATGCGCTGAACATATCCATACTCGTCCCCATCGCACGCAATGATCAGGGCAAGTGCTAGTTATGGTCGGTGCGGCGGGTCTTGCAACGCGTGGCGCTACGGACCGGGATTCTACCGGGCTAAATCGCGGTAAAATAAGACGGAAACGGCCGATGGCCGGGCAATATCCCGACAATCTTACCGCTGAAAGCGGCGAGCCGGCCCTGCCGGTGGATGAAACGTCGCCGCGGGCGCGCGATGTCAGCTCCGCGGACGGAACAGATTCGGCCGCGGCCGCTCGAATGTCTGTCGGCCAGCCTTGAAGCCCATCACGACCTCAGGCAGTTCCGCGACGGCGAAGCGGCTGTCCTGGGTGTCGAGCACGATGAGATCGGCGGGGTTGCCGACCTTGATGCCGTATTCGCGGAGATTCATCAGCCGGGCCGGCAGCTCCGTGACGAGATCGAGGCAGGTGTCGAAATCGCTGACCGAGGCATGCGCGACATTGGCGTAGAAGTTCGCCATGCGCAGCAGCGAGGCGTCGCCGAACGGCGTGAACGGGTTGAGCACGTTGTTGGTGGCGACCGAGCACACCACGCCGTCGCCGGTGAGCTTGTGGGCGAGCGTCAAGCCGCGCGGCGCATTGTGGGTGGCTTCGCGCCCCATGAGATAGAGATCGGTTGCGGGCAGCACGGTGACGGCAACGCCCGCTTTTGCCAACTGAACGGTGGCGGACTTCATGCGCTCGGGTGGCAATGCCGAGAGCTTGGTGGCGTGGCCGATCGCCACGCGCCCCCCATAATTGCGCCGTTCGGTCTGGCGGCAGACTTCGTCGAGATGCCACCAGGAGGGATCGAGATCGAAGTCGAGATGGAGATCGACGTCGACATCGAACTCCTGCGCGAGATCGAAGATGCGTCCGAGATGGGCGGTCGGATCCGTGTCCATGTAGGGGCAACCGCCGATCACCTCGCCGCCGTCGCGCAGCGCCTGGATCAGCAGCTCTTCGCTGCCGGGGTCGTTGGTCAGGCCTTCCTGCGGGAAGACGCAGAGCGACAAATCGATCGCCCAGGCATAATCGCGCTTCAGCGCCCGGACCGCCTCGAATCCGCGCAAGCCGATGCGCGGATCGATCTCGACATGGGTGCGCATGCGCGTCGTGCCGTGCACGATCGCACGTTCGAGCACGCGTGCGCCACGCGCATAGACATCCTCGACGGTGAAATCCCGCTTCATTGCGGCCACGGCGCGGATGGCGTCCGAGACGCTGCCGTGGTCATGCCCGCAGCGGCCGAGCAGACAGGCCTTGTCGAGATGAATATGGGTATCGACGAAGCCGGGCAGGGCGAGCTTGTCACTGAGATCGACCTCGATCGCATCGCAAACGAGCCGCGGCTCAATCGCGGCGATGCGACCGCCCTTCACGCCGATATCGACGGGGCCGGCGGATGATCGCAGCAGCGCGTTGCGGAAGATCAGGTCGAGGGCGGTCTGGGTGGTCATGGAGTCAGGCTCAGCCAAGAGAGACTATCGGAAGCCGCCGGCGCGGGCAGCTCCAGATTGTGTGCAATTCTGGCATCAAACTGTTCAAAAAATGTGCATACAGTCTGGAGCGAAGATTGTAGGATGTCGTCTTCCCGGAGAATTCGCCATGTCCACCCCCGCAAAAGCCGAACGTCCGCTGACTGACGCCGAGATCGTCGAAGCCTATCTCACGGCCTCGATGATCCCGGATCCCGACGCCGCTGCGGCCTATATGAAGCCGGGCGCGGTGATCACGTTCACCGGCGGACGCGAGTTCGATCATCCGCGCGGGCCGACCGGCTTCAACGCGAAGCGCTATCGCTGGGTCAAGAAGAAGATGGACCGCTTCGACGTATGCCCGGGGGCGGAAGAGACCGTCGTCTACAGCGTCGGCACGCTCTATGGCGAGTGGATGGACGGCACGCCGTTCGAAGGCAATCGCTATGTCGATCGCTTCGTGGTCCGGGCCGGCCAGATCGTGAAGATGGACGTCTGGAATGACAGTGCCGAGCGGATCCTGGTCCAGCGTGGGATCGAGGCTTAGCGCCTGCGGACGACCTTCGGCAGCTTGACGACACGGTCGCTCGTCGCTTCGTCGGCATAGGGCGCGAGGATATCGAGCAGATCGCGGCCGCGCTGCGGGGCGGGAGCCACCAGCGCACGATTGGCTACGGAATCCAGATGATGGTGCATCAATTCCATCACCTTGGTCTCGTCGCCTCTGGCCAGCGCGGAGATGATGGCACGGTGCTCGTTGACGGCGCATTCGGTCGAATGCGGCCGGCTGTAGAGCGACAGGGTCAGGCAGCAGCGATAGGCGACCTCGCTGACATAGCGCACCAGGATCGGACTGTTCGTCATATGCGCGAGCAGGATGTGGAATTCGGTGGCGAGCCGGATCGAGGCCGCATCAGTGCCGCCGCGCGCGCGGTCCTCGGCGTCGACATGGGCATTCAGCTCGGCGATCTGGCTCTTGCTCAGCTTGCCGGCGAGCTGGCGGACGACGAGGCCTTCAAGCTGGATCCGGATGTCGAAGGCATCGCGCGCCTCCTGCCAGCTCGGGGTCGCCACCACCGCGATGCGGTTGCGGCGGAGCTCGACCAGGCCTTCGGCGGCGAGCTGTCCGAGCGCGTGGCGGGCGATGGTGCGGCTGACGCCGAAGCGGTCACCGAGCGCGTCCTCCGGCAGCTTTGCGCCGGGCTCCAGCGCCTGCTCGATGATCGCGCGACGCAGGGCGCGGCAGATCACGCTAACCTTGTCCGACGATTCAGAAGCTTTGCTGCTGGGGCGGGCCGCCATCGGCGAATCCTTGCGATACCGGTCGAAACCTCTCCCTAGCACATCCTGGCACAATCCAGCGCTCCAAATGCATGCAGTTCGACGTCCGGATTGCCTAAATCGAATCCGCTCAACGGCTGGATCTCTCGGGCAAGCTGCTGATTTCGAGGGATATGCGCGCTGGCATCCAGCTTGCATGCACTTTTCCCATGATGCGCATGCAACCGAACGTCCAGTTTGACGGGCCGCCCGTTCTCGAAGCCGGGGCGGCTACCGCCATCGAGCTGTCCGAGGCTTCCGTCACCTTCGGGCGCGGCGACCGCGCCGTGCCCGCGCTGTCGAAGACCACGCTCAAGATCGCCGAGGGCGAGTTTGTCGCACTGGTCGGCCCATCAGGATGCGGCAAATCGACCATTCTGCGTCTCGTCAGCGGCCTCGTGCAGCCGACCAGCGGCGTCGTCATCGTCGGCGGCCGCGAGGTGGCGGCGCGGGCGATGCGGGTCGGCATGGCCTTTCAGAATCCGACCATGCTGCCTTGGATGACGATCGAGCGGAACATCATGCTGCCGCTGAAGATCGTCGAGCCGTTCCGCTCGAATTTCCGCAAGCTGCGCAAGACCGAGTTCCGCGACAAGGCCAATGCGCTGCTGGAGCAGGTCGGCCTCAAGGGCTTCGGCAGCCGCTATCCCTGGCAGCTCTCCGGCGGCATGCTCCAGCGCGCCAATCTCTGCCGCGCGCTGATCCATGAGCCGCGGATGCTGCTGCTGGACGAGCCGTTCGGCGCGCTCGACCAGTTCACGCGCGAAGAGCTGTGGGCGATCCTCCAGACGCTCTGGATGAGTCACAAGCCGACGGTGCTGCTGGTCACGCACGATCTGCGCGAAGCTGGTTTCCTCGCCAGCCGCATCTGCGTGATGAGCGCACGTCCCGGCCGCATCCTCGACGACAGCCGCGTCGAGTTCGCGCGCCCGCGCACGGTCGCCATGACCTTCGAGCCGGACTTTGTCGCGCTGAACCAGAAGCTGCGCGCCTTCATCGAGGATGCGCGCAGCGCGACCCAGCAGGGAGCAGGCTGATGTTCGGGATCGATGTCAGGCAGAAGGCGTGGTCGGCGGGATTGATCGTGCTGTTCTTCGTCGCCTGGGAGCTGTTCTGCCTGATGACGGGCATGTCCGATCTGGTGCTGCCGCGGCCCTCGCAGGTGTTCGTGACCCTGGTGGAGCGCTTTCCGGTGCTGTGGCCGCACATCGTGCAGACGCTCGCTACGACGATGTTCGGATTCGTCCTCGGTGTGGCTCTCGGCGTTGCCCTTGGCGCCATCATCGGCGTGTCCAAGACCGCCTATGACACTTGCTATCCGCTGCTGATCGGCTTCTCCTCGATCCCCAAGGTCGCGGTCGTCCCGATCTTCGTGCTGTGGTTCGGCTCGGGCACGGTGCCGGCGGTGCTGACCGCGCTGTCGATCTGCTTCTTCCCGATCGTCGTCAACATCGCAACCGGCCTTGCCACTACCGAGCCCGAACTTGAGGACGTGTTGAAGGCGCTCGGCGCGAGCAAGCTCGACATCCTCTGGAATGTGGGCTTGCCCCGCACCATGCCGTTCTTCTTTGCCTCCCTGAAGGTTGCGATCTCCTATGCCTTCGTCGGCGCGGTGCTGTCGGAGACGGTCGCCTCCAACCGCGGCATCGGCAACGTCATGATGACCGCGTCCTCCAATTTCAACGTGCCGCTGGTCTTCGCCGGGCTGTTCG
This sequence comes from Bradyrhizobium sp. CCGE-LA001, assembly GCF_000296215.2. NCBI lineage: Bacteria > Pseudomonadati > Pseudomonadota > Alphaproteobacteria > Hyphomicrobiales > Nitrobacteraceae > Bradyrhizobium > Bradyrhizobium sp. CCGE-LA001. The sequence continues at coordinate 3,507,478 of NZ_CP013949.1, forward strand.
TGCTCGCCGGCCTCGGCGTCGCGCTCTACGTCGTGTTCTCGCTGATCGAGGGCCGCGTCACCGGCTGGGCCACGCGCAAGAGCGACGTGATCGCCACCTGACCCGATCGAACAACCATCACGCAACGAAGCTGAGGAGATCTCGATGTTGAGAAAAGTCGCTGCCACGTTCGTCGGATTGGCCCTGACCACGGGCGCCGCTCTGGCCCAGGATACCACGATCAAGTTCACGCTCGGTTGGAAGACGCAGGGCAGCGATGCCGCGTTCTTCTACGCCAAGGACCACGGCTATTTCAAAGAAGAAGGCCTCAACGTCGTCATCGACCAGGGCGAGGGCTCCGGCGCCACCGTCACGCGCATCATGTCCGGCGCCTATGACGCAGGCTTTGGCGACGTCAACGCCATCATCCAGAACGCCTCGGCCAAGCCGCAGGATTCCCCCGTCATGGTCTACATGATGTGGAACCAGCCGCCGTTCGCGATCGTCGCCAAGAAGACCAGCGGCATCAATACCATCAAGGATTTCGAAGGCCGCACGCTCGGCGGCGCGCAGGGCACGCCGACGACGCGCCTGCTGCCGGTGTTCACACGCAAGAACGGACTCGACGGCGAGAAGATCAAGATCTCCAACATGGCGCCGAACCTGCAGGAGCCGATGTTGATCAAGGGCGATATCGACGCAGCCCTCGTCTTCAACATCACCAGCTATTTCAACCTGGTGCTCAACCGCCAGGACCCGGACAAGGACTTCAGATGGTTCTCGTTCGGTGAGTACGGCCTCGATCTCTACTCCAACGGCGTGATGGTCTCGCGCAAGCTGATCGCCTCGAACCCGAAGGCCGTCGCAGGCCTGGTGCGTGCCATCAACAAGGGTGCGATCGCCATCGCCAAGGACCAGAATGCCGGGATGAAGGCGGCGGTGAACTACGACAACCTCATCAACGCGGATGTCGAGAAGCGGCGGCTGCAATACTCCTTCGAAAAGCTGATCGTCTCGCCCGAGATGAAGGAGATCGGCATCGGCGACATCAAGGACGACCGCATGACGCGCGCCATCGGCATCGTGGTCGAAGGCTACCAGCTCGCCCGCGCGCCGACGCCCGCGGAAGTGTTCTCGCGCGAATTTCTGCCGCCGCGCGCGGAGCGGGAGTTGGTTTATACTGCCAACTGATCCCAGGGAGATGCTCATGGCCACGGAGGTTTCGGCAACCAGCCTGTTCCGTGGCCCGGATCGCAGCGTCAGCGACAACGTCGTGCTGCGGCACGACGGCGGCGTCATCACCGGGATCGCCGAAGGAGCGGCGCCGGGGCCGCGCTCCCTCGTCATTCCAGCCTTCGTCAACGCTCATGACCATGCCCGCGCCACCGCGTCGTCCTTCGGTGCGGTCGGCATGCCCCTGGAAAGCTGGATCCTGCGGACCGCGCTCGGCACGCCGGTCGATCCGTACCTCACCGCAGCCTCCGCTCTGGCCCGGTCCGCAAAGGCCGGCTGCGCGGCCATGATGGTGCACTACACCCGCCCGAGCGGCACGATGCCCTTGGTTGATGAAGCCAAGGCCGTCGCAAGAGCCGCCTCCGACGTCGGCATCCGCATCGCCTTTGCGCTGGCCGTGCGCGACCAGAATCCGATCGTCTATGGCGATGCCGAGCCGGTGCTCTCGGGTCTGTCGCGCGACGACCGCAAGATCATCGACGATCTCTTCGTCCGCGCACCGATGCCCCCGAGAGCATACATCGAGCTCACGAACGCCATTGCCGCCGCCATCGCCGGCCCGATGGTCGACGTTCAGCTCGGGCCTGCCGGCGTGCAATGGTGCTCGAAGCCGCTGCTGGAGGCGGTAGCGGAGAACTCCGCACGGACCGGCCGCCGCATCCACATGCATCTGTTGGAGACCGTGTATCAGCGGGCCTGGGCCGACCAGCATTTTCCGGACATGCTGCGCTGGCTGCGCGACATCGGTTTCCTCTCGGAGCGGCTGACGCTCGCGCACTGCATCCACGCCAGGCCGGATGAGCTGGAGATGATCGCGGCCTCGGGAGCACGTATCGTCACCAATTTCAGTTCGAACATGCATCTACGCTCGGGCCTCGCGCCGATTTCCGCCGCACACCAATGCGGCTGCGCCATCGCGGTGGGCGTCGATGGCCTGGCGCTGGATGAGGACGACGACATCCTGCGCGAGATGCGGCTGGTGCAGATGGTCCATGGCGGCCTCGGCTTCAAGCCGAACTGGACGCCCGCCGAGATGTTTACGCTCGCCATCCGCAACGGGCGCCGCGCAACCGGCGCGCCCGGGAGCGGAGAGCTCGCCATCGGCAACCCCGCCGACTACGCCGTGATCGATCTCGACCGCCTCGATCGCGACCGGATCATGCCGGTCGATCCCATGGCGCTTCTGTTCGCGCGGGGCAACGCATCGCTGGTGAAGGAGGTGGTCGTCGCCGGCAAGACGATCGCGAGGGATGGGGTCTGTGCGGGCGTCGACCTGCCGGGGATCGAACAGGAGTTGCGGGCCATGTACCGCGCCAATGTCGGCAAGTTTGGGAGCTTCCAGCGAATGTGGCCGTCCGTGTCGGAGCGCCTCTCCGACTGGTTCGAGCAGCAAGTCACCTGCGAATAGGACGTGGCAAACGAAAGCGCCCCGCCTGACGACGAGGCGGGCGCTCCCGGAGAGATCGAGCGTCGCCGCTACTGCAACGCCTCAAGCTTGGCGTTCTTGCCGTCAACCACCTTGAACACGACGTAGCGAGGCTGCATCTGGCCGTTCGGCAGAAACTGGACATCGCCGAACACGGTGCCCTTGACGGCCTTGCCGCGGATCGCCTCGGCGACGGTCTTGCGATCGAGCGATTTTGTCTGTTCGACCGCCTGAGCCCACACCTGCACGGCCGCCGCACCGAGGGCTGCGCTCTTATCGGGAGCGATGCCATAGGCCTTCTTGTAGGCGGCCACGAACGCGACGCTCTCCGGAATGGTGGTGAACGGCGGCAGGTCGGGGAAGAAGATGTCCGCCGAGATCACGCCGTTGTTGGCATCGCCTGCGACCTTGTACACGGTGCTCAGCATGATGCCAACGGCACCGACAAAGGTGGATTTGATGTCGGCCTGGCGGTACTGCTCGACGAGCGCGGGAAGGCCCGAGGAATTCGACGAACTGGTGACGATGACGGCGTCGGGATTGGCGCCCTTGATATTGGTGAGCTGGACCCGGAAATCGGTGTCTTTGAACGCGAACTTTTCGGTCATGACGACTTCACCCGAAAAGTTCATCTTCTTGAACTCGGCCTCGACGGCGGTCTGGAAGCCGTTGCCGTAGACGTCGTTCTGGGTGAGGAACGCGACCTTCTTCGCCTTCATCGTCTGTGCGACGTATTTCGCGATGACCTCGGCATCAAAGCCGTTCGAGCTGTTGATGCGCATCGCGTAGGGGTTGGTCTCGCCGCTGAGGATCAGGTCGGACTTCGAAACCGCGGTGAAGTCGAGAATGTTGCCGCGGGCGAGGATCGGCTGCATCGCGAGCGTAACAGGTGAATTCCAGCCTTCGATCACGATGTCCGCCTTCTCGGCGACCATCTCGTTGGCGCGACTGACGCCGACAGCGGGCGTGCTCTCGTCGTCCTTGGAGATCACGGTCAGCTTGCGCCCGAGCAGGCCGCCTTTGTCGTTGATCTGCTGGACCATGAGCTTGACCGCATTGGTCACGGTCTGGCCGTCAGGGCCGGCACCGCCGCTGAGCGGAAAGATGGTGCCGACCTTGATGTCCTGCGCCATCGTGGGCGCAGTTGCGAGCCCCAGCAGCAGCGCGAGAGCCAGTTTCGTCTTGTGCATGCGCTTCCTCCAATGTTGTCTTAGGTTTTCTTGATGATACGGCGATACAGGCCCACGAGCCCGGCGGGCCAGAAGATCAGAACCAGCGCCAGCACCGTTCCCAGCACGATCTTGTTCCAGTCGCCGCCCAGCGAGAACAGGTTCTGCTGTGCGATGAGGAGGGCGGTGCCGATCAAGGGGCCGAGCAGGATGCGGCGTCCGACCAGCACGATGGCCGTGAGCATCATGACGAGGAAGTAGGATTCGAACATGTCGGGGCCGACATAGGCGCGCTGATAGGCGTAGAGCCAGCCGGCGAGGCCCGTGATCGGCGCGGAGATCACGAACACCGCGAGCCTGATCCGGCGCGGATCGACGCCGAGGCTCGCGGCCAGCGCCGGGTTCATCTGCACCATCAATGCGGTGGTGCCAAGCCGCGAGCGACGGAAGCGGGCGATGAAGGCGAGGGTGAGAAGCAGCAGGACGAAGGCGATCGGCCAGAGGTCTTCCTGCATCGCGCCGGAGAAATTGGTGACCAGCATGGGCAGCTTCAGCGGCGGAATGCCGACGATGCCGTCGGAGCCGCCGATGGCGTCCCAGTTGAAGGCGATCTCGTAGGCGACGACGGCGGCTGCATAGGTGACGAGTGAGAAAACGAACTCGCGGGTGCGCAAGGTGACGGCGCCAAGGAAGGCGGCTGCGGCAAGGCACAGCGCGATCGTCGAGGCCGCGGTGAGCCATCCGTTCAGGCCGTATTTGACCGAGAGGTTTGCGGCCGCGTAGCCCCCGATGGCCCAGAACACGGTGTGGCCGAGGCTGACCTCGCCGAGATAGGAGAGGACGATGTCTGCGCCGTAGCACATCACCGCGAAGATCGCGATCGTGGTCAGCGTCGAATAGGCGACCGGGGTGCCGCCGAGCAGACGCGGCAGGAGGAAGCCGATCACGACGAAGGCGGCGATCACGGCGCAGCGCAGGAATGGGGTGGGGTGCGGGCTGTCGATCGCGGTCATTTGGTCGCCAGCCCCGCGGGACGAAGCACAAGCAGTGCGAGCAGCAGCGCAAAGGCCGCCGCCGTCGTATAGGCCGGCGAGACGAAGGCGCCGAAGAAGGCGGTGAACAGGCCGAGCCCGAGGCCGGCCGCCAGCGCGCCGCCGATCGAGCCAATGCCACCGAGCACGACCACTACAAAGGTCATGATGACCTCGTTGAAGCCCATGCTGGTCAGGATCGGCGAGCGGGGCGCCACCAGCGCCGCGCCGAGTGCCACCGCCGAGCATTCGAACACGAAGACGGCGAGATAGACGAATTTCGCGTTGATGCCGAACAGCTCCGCGAGCTTCGGGTCCTCCGCGACGGCGCGGATGACAGAGCCGAACCGCGTTCGCTGCGTAAATAGCCAGACCGCGCCATAGAGCAGAAGCGTTACGACCAGCACCAGCACGTCCTGCCAGGTGAACCAGAGGGGGCCGAGATCCACCTTGGCGCGTGCCAGTGTTCCCGGCAACGTCTGCGGATTGCCGCCGAAGATGAGCGCGCTGCCGCCTTGAAGGACATAGCCGAGGCCCAGCGTCACGATCATCAGGCTGGTCAGGTTTTGCGTCATGACGAGGCGCATCATCGCGCTTTGCATCAGGAGACCGATGATTCCGAGCACGATGATCGCGACGAGGATGGCGACCGGGTAGGGCAGTCCGAGCTTCGTGATGGCGTACCAGGTGACGAAGGCGCCGAGCATGTAGAGCTGGCCGTGGGCAAAATTCACCAGGCGCGCAACGCCGAGCAGGATGGTCCAGCCCAGCGCAATGCAAGCATAGCCGGAGCCGAGCACGATGCCATTTATGATCTGCTGCGCGATGTTCATGCCGGCGCTCCATCCGCGATGGTGCCGAGATAGGCCTCGATGATGCGGTGATCGGCCGCCATCACGTGGGCGGGGCCTTCGCCGACGATCTTGCCGCGTTCGAGCAGATAGAGATGGTCCACCACCTTCAGCGCGGCCTTGACGTTCTGCTCGACCAGCAGCACCGGTAGGCCACGATCGACCAGCAAGCGGATGCGGGTGAGCAGGTCGGTGATCAGCCTGGGCGCAAGGCCGGCGGACGGTTCATCCAGCATCAACACGCGCGGGCCGGCGAGGAGGGCGCGCCCGATTGCGAGCATCTGCCGTTCGCCGCCAGAGAGCGCCGCACCCTTGTGCGTGCGGCGCTCGGCAAGGCGCGGGAAGAACTCGAACACCTCGGGGATGGTGAAGAGGTGCCGGCCGGTGGTGTCCGCGGGCGGCCGCACCAGCGCGAGGTTCTCGTCGACGGTCAGCTCTGCGAAGATGTTCTTGCCCTCAGGCACGAGCGTCAGGCCGCGCGCCACCCGCTCATGTGCGGCAAGTTTTTCGATGCTGCGTCCTTCGAGCTGGACGCCGCCCGTGACGACGGCGCGCCCGCGCGACCAGCCGGCCAGCGCATTGACCAGCGTGGTCTTTCCAGCGCCATTGGCGCCGACGAGACCGACCATGCGGCCCGCGGGCACGCCGATGCTGACGCCGGAGACCGCGACATTGCCGGCATAGCGGACCGACAGATTGTCGCTCTGGAGCACGCCGCTCATTCGTCGCGCCCCAGATAGGCTTCGCGGACACGGGGATCGCGTTGGATCTCGGCTGGCGTTCCCGTCGCCAGCATCGCGCCCTGGTCGATCATGACGATGCGATCGGCGATCGACATGATCAGGTCCATGTGATGTTCAATGACGACGAGGGCGAGGTTGCGTTTGCGCAGGCCGATCAGAACGTCGGCGAGCTTCTTCATGTCGCCGCCGCTGAGGCCCGCCGCGGGTTCGTCGAGTAGCAGCACCTTTGCGCCGGTCCCATAGGCGAGGGCAACTGACAGCAGGCGCTGCACGCCATAGGGAATGTCGCCGGGAAGCTGGTCGTGGTACTGCCGGGCGATCCCGAAGAAGTCGAGCAACTGCGCGGCCGCCAGTTCGGCGGCGCGGCGCGTGGTCGCCTCGCGCCAGGGTGCGAACAGCGATGTCGCCAGATTGGTCGAGAAATCGCGGAAGATCGCCGAGACGGCATTCTGCAGGACGGTCAGTTCGCCGAAGAACGAGTTCTGCTGAAAGGTCCGGCGCAGGCCGCGGCCGGCGAGGTCGAACGTCCGGAGCGCCGAGACGTCGCTGCTATCGAGGAAGGTGCGGCCGCGATGGGTGACGGCGTTGGTGACGGCCGCAAAGCAGCTGCTCTTCCCCGCGCCATTCGGGCCGATGATGCCGAGGATTTCGTCGTTATGCACGGACCAACTGACGTCGCGCAGGGCGACGAGCGCGCCATACTGCACGGTCAGTCCTTCGACGCGCAGCACCTCGCTCGCGCCGCGACGCGTTTCCCCGGAACTTGCCACCCGGCCGTCCATCCCTTGTTGTCCCGGCTGCGCTTGCGGCAACCGGTCCTTTTTGGCGGGGCAGCGCACGGCAATCGATGCGGAATCAAATCGCAGGTAAGGCGGCCTCGCGGGAGGCAAGGTATTGCGCGGCAATTGTGAAAACTTGTGCTGACTGGTTGTCAGACCAGAGGCGCGTCCGCAGCAGTGAGCTCAACCCAGACGTGGCCGCGCAACCCCGCCTCCCGCTGCGGTACATATATGAAGCCGCGATAGCTGGTAGATGGAACCTCGTCTAGCGATCGCCGAGGCCGTGGGCTATGAACCTTTGCGCTGCGGCGCAGCCGATTACCCCTTGAGGAGCCCTGCGATGCGTCTTCCCACCATTCTCCTGACCCTGACATGTCTTGCGAGCGCAGCTTCAGCACAAGACCTCTCGGGCACGCTTCAGAAGATCAAGGAGACCAAGAAGATCACGCTGGGCTATCAGGAGGCCTCGGTCCCGTTCAGCTATCTGGACGGCAACCAGAAGCCGGTCGGCTTCGCCATGGACATCTGCCTCGGGATCGTCGAGGCCGTGAAGAAGCAGCTCGGCATGCCAGACATCGCCGTCGACACGCTCGCGGTGACATCGTCGAACCGGATTCCGCTGATGGTCAACGGCACGCTCGATCTGCATTGCTCCGCGACGACCAACAATGCCGACCGCCAAAAGCAAGTCGCCTTCACCAACACGCATTTCCTCAGCGCTACCCGATTTGCGGCGAAGAAGGCCGCCAGGATCAACACCATCGACGATCTCAAGGGTAAGGCGGTCGCTGCGGTCGCCGGCTCGGTCAATCTGACGCAGCTCGCCAAGGTCAACACCGAGCGCAACCTCGGCATCAACGTGATGCCGGCCAAGGACCAGGCGGAGGCGTTCCTGTTGCTGGAGACCGACCGCGCCCAGGCCTATGCGCTCGACGACGTCCAGCTCGCGGTTGCGATCGCACGGTCGAAGGAGCCGCAAGCCTACATGATCAGCGAGGAGGCGTTCTCCAAGCCCGAGCCCTACGGCATCATGCTGCGACGGGAGGATGCGCCGTTCAAGGCACTCGCCGACCGCGCAACGGCGGAGCTCTATGCCAGCCCCGAGATCGAGGTGCTCTACAAGAAATGGCTGCAATCGCCGACGCCGCCGAACGGCCTCAACTACAACGTCCCGATGTCACCCGCCTTGCGCAACGCGTTCAAGAAGCCGAGCTGGAGCGCGGATCCTGATGTGTATGCGGTAAATTGATGCGGAGACGAGGGGGAGTGTCGGGCTAGGGCTCGCTCGGGTACGCACCCAAGCGACGTGCCCGCTCCAACAGCCTGCACGCGTTGCGGTAGGTCGGCACTTCTACCCACAGACCATTCACCAGCGCGCGATCCTCGCCTCGGTTGCGTGCGCCCTCGAAGCCCGAGACGATTGCGAGAGCATGCGCGATCTCGTCGACTGCCGGCGTGAACACATCATTGAGGCGCTTTGCATGCTCCGGCAAGATCAGGGATTTGCTACGGTAACCGAGGCGACGCGATAGAGTTGCCTCGCGAACGGCGCCCTCGACGTCGCTAAACGTATAAGGTGCATCGATCGGCTCGATGCCTGCGGCGCGTGCTTCCAAGATGAAGCGCCTTCGAGCGTAGTCGAGTTCAAGGCCATCCGCGCCCCGCTCGGCACAGAGGTCATTGGCCAAATCCTCGGCTCCGAGCAACGCACATCGAATGCGGGAGCTGGCCGCGGCCATCGTCCGAACCTCGATCACTCCCAACGCCGTCTCACAGATGGGCAGGATTTCCGTGCTGCCTTGATCGAGGCCGAGCTGGGTTTCCCAATGCGAAATCGCTGCGTCCAGGGCGTGTATTTGGGCCGCCCTATCGCTCATGGGATAGGCGACGACGTCGGGACGCGCCGTCATGGCGGCTGCCAGATCCAGCAGCCCATCGGTTTCCAAGACACTGATGCGGATGGCGGCTAGGCGTTGCCGGCGGCGACATTCTTGCACGAAATCGTTGAGTAGGCTGCGTGCCTCGCCGCGTCGTGCGGGAGGCGTAAAGTCCTCGAGATCGACGATGAGAGCATCCGCGCCGCTGTCCAGCATCTTCGGATGCGCAGCGCGATCCGCTCCGGGCCCGAAGAGCCAGGTGCGACGGAGGTCGGGATCGGGAATGGTCATCGAATTTCTAAGCGTTCGAATATTTTTTCAGCTCGAAGCGCGCGATTTGGTTCCTGTGCACCTCGTCGGGGCCGTCCGCAAGCCGCAGCAACCGCGCGGTGGCGTAGGCTTGTGTCAGTCCGAAGTCGTTCGAGGTGCCGCCGCCGCCATGGGCCTGGATGGCCCAGTCGATGATCTGGCAGGCCATGTTGGGCACGGCGACCTTGATCATTGCGATCTCGGCCTTGGCCACCTTGTTGCCGACCGTGTCCATCGCATAGGCGGCATTGAGCGTCAGCAGCCGGGCCTGCTCGATCATGATGCGGGCTTCCGCGATGCGCTCCTGCGTCACGGTCTGCTCCGAGACCGGCTTGCCGAAGGCGACGCGGCTGCGCACGCGGCGGCACATCTTTTCCAGGGTGCGTTCGGCGAGCCCGATCAGCCGCATGCAGTGATGGATGCGGCCCGGGCCGAGACGGCCCTGCGCGATCTCGAAGCCGCGGCCTTCGCCGAGCAGCATGTTCTCCTTGGGCACGCGCACATTGGTGAAGATCACTTCGGACGCGCGATCGGGTACACCATAGAAGCCGAACACGGGCAGGGGACGCTTCACCTCGATGCCCGGCGTGTCCATCGGCACCAGGATCATGGATTGCTGCTTGTGCCGGTCCGGATTGTCCGGATCGGTCTTGCCCATGAAGATGCAGATCTTGCAGCGCGGGTCGGTCGCGTTGGTCGTGTACCATTTGCGCCCGTTGATGACGTAATGGTCGCCGTCGCGCACGATCGAGCTCTCGATGTTGGTTGCATCGGATGACGCGACTGCCGGCTCGGTCATGGCGAAGCAGGAGCGGATTTCGCCCGCAAGCAGGGGCTTCAGCCAGCGCTCCTTGTCCTTCTCCGAGCCGTAGCGCTCCAGCACCTCCATGTTGCCGGTGTCGGGCGCAGAGCAATTGAACACTTCGGGCGCAAGATGTGAGCGGCCCATCACCTCGCACAGAGGAGCATATTCGAGATTGGTCAGACCCGCGCCATGATGGCTCTCGGGCAGGAACAGATTCCAGAGCCCCTCGGCGCGGGCCAATGGCTTCAGCTCCTCGACGATGGGAAAGACCTTCCAGGGGCCGAGCTCTTCGGCTTCGCGATAGAACCGTTCCTCGTTCGGATAGATGTGCCGGTCCATGAAACTCTCGAGCTTGCGCTTGAGCTCGACGACTTTTGGCGACATCGGGTAGAGCATCTCTGGTCTCCTTGATCGATGGACGGCGGCTAGCCGATCTCGAGATAGTCGGGGCCTGGCAGTTGGGGGAAGGGCGCGGTCGGCAGCGTCTGATACCAGAACGCCACGGAGGCGATGTCGTCCTGCAACGGAAGGTATTTTGACTCCTTGACGCCGGGCAGCCAGCCCAGCGCCTGGATGGTCACCCGCAGATCGGAGCGGAAGCGCACGGGATCGGGAATGTGCCAGCGGTACAGGCCGAAGCGCTGTTGCGATTTGTAGACGCCGTCCGGGCGGATCACCTGCGGCAGGCCGGCATAGGGCGTGGTAAACTCCACGTAGCGCGACTGACCCTGGCCGGCATGCGCAACATGGGGATCGAAATTGTAGGCGCCGCAGAAATAGTCCTCGGTGCCGGTGCCGCAGATGGTCGGGAAGTCGCCGTCGCCGTCGATGTAGAACTTGATCTCGCCTTCGCCCCACCAGCCGTTGTTGTTGACGCCCCAGGCCATGTAGGTGCCGACGTAATGGCCGGCGCCGCTGATGCCGTCGAGGATGGTATAGACGTCCTTATACGGCAGCGGATTGGTGCGCCTGAACTGCGCATGGAAATAGGCGCAATCTTCCGGGACGTCGGTCAGGGTGTAGTTGATCTGGTAGTAGACCGTGAGCTGCTCTTCGCTGCGGTTCTCCAGCGTGAAGCGGGCGCGCTTGCGGAACGGCATCTCCCAGTAGCAGTTGAAGGCGCGGCCGGGATTGACGCAGACCGCAAGCGAGGACACCTGCGCGTATTCCTCCCATCCGCAGGCGAAGAAATCACCCGCGGGGCATTCGACGCTAGGCTGTTCCTGGTCATCCCAGTAGACGCGCAGGATCGAATGGCGCAAGCGGCCCCGCGCCAGCGTCGTCCAGATTTGCTGGATCGCGCCCTGGCCTTCAATGTCGGCCAGCGTGAATGTCGCGCCGGGTTCGATGACGATATAGGGCGAGACCTTCCAGCCCTGGCCGAGATCGCGGGCCTGACGCGCCGCGGGACCGTCGACGGACATGCCGCCCTTGCCCTTTTCGCCGGTGAAATTCTCGGGGCTGATCGAGCGCGTCTGCGCGTTAGACAGGCGCGAGAGATTGCCGAGATGCAGGCCCAATCCGGAAAACGCCATGGGATCCTCGATAAGGGGTAAGCGACGTCTCGGTATATCGCCTGCAAATCTACCAAAAGATGAAGCTGGACGAGCAAAGACCCCGCGAGCGATCGCGCGTCGTTCAAGCGACGCGGTATTCCCTGAACTTCTCGCGCAGCGCCGATTTCAGCACCTTGCCGGTGCCGGTCATGGGGAATTCGTCCATGAATTCGACAGCGTCGGGCATCCACCAACTCGCGATCTTCGGGCGCATGTGCTCGAGCAGTGTCTTGCCGTCGACGGTCGCGCCCTTCTTGCGGACGACGAGGAGCAGGGGACGCTCCTGCCATTTGTCGTGTGAGATCGCGACCACGGCGGCCTGAAGCACATCGGGATGCGACAAGGCGACGTCCTCGAGCTGGATCGAGGAGATCCATTCGCCACCGGACTTGATGACGTCTTTGGAGCGGTCGGTCAGCGTGACGTGGCCTTGGGCATCGATCACCGCCATGTCGCCTGTGATCAGCCAGCCGTCGCGGTCGAGGCCCTCATCCAACTTCATGTAGCCGGACGCGACCCAGGGGCCGCGGGCGCGCAGATGGCCGACGCTCTTGCCGTCTCGGGGCAACTCGTTGCCGGCGTCGTCGACGATGCGCAAGGCCGTGCCGAAACAGGCGCGGCCTGAGATCTGCCGCCGGTCGAACTTCTCCTTCTCGCTGAGATGCTCCGAGCCCGGCCGCAGGCCCGGCATCGAGCAGCCCAAAGCCTCGGTCATGCCCCAGGCCTGGATGTAGTCGATGTCGTAGTCGCGCTTGAGCTTCTCGACCATGACGCGCGGCGGGGCCGAGCCCGACGACAACGTCGCGCGCAGCGTTGAGAATTTGTTGCCGGTGCGGCCGAGCCAATCGAGCAGGATCAGCCAGAAGCTCGGCACGCCCGCCGACAGCGTCACCTTCTCGCCTTCGAGCAATTCGTAGAGCTTGTCGGGCTCGTAGTTGCGGCCGGGCAGCACCAGCTTCGAGCCAGTATAGGGCGCGGTGAACGGCATGTTCCAGCCATTGCCGTGGAACAGCGGCGCCATCGGCATCATCACCTCGCGCACGCCTTCGACATGGCCCGGCAGGAAGTCGAAATTGCAGCAGGTCATGGTCTGCAGGATCGCGGCGCGGTGCGAATAGATCACGCCCTTCGGGTTGCCGGTGGTGCCCGAGGTGTAGCAGATCGTGGAGGCGGATTTCTCGTCGAACTCCGGCCAGGCGAAGCCGGCCTCGCTCTCTTTTTCCAGAAGCTCCTCGTAGCAATGGACGTTCGTCAGCTTGGTCTCCGGCATCCGTTCGCGCGAGGACATCACCACGTAGGCTTCGATCGTCGTCAACTGTGGCGCGATCGCCTCGACGATCGGCAAGGTGGCGCGGTCGATGAACAGCAGACGGTCTTCGGCATGGTTGATGATGTAGACGAGCTGTTCCGGAAACAGCCGCGGATTGACGGTGTGCAGCACGTAGCCCATGCCGGGCGCCGCATAGAACATCTCGAAATGACGGTGGGTATTCCAGGCCAGCGTGCCGACGCGGTCGCCTTTGTTCATGCCAAGCCGCTTCAGGGCCAGCGCCATGCGCTTGATACGCGGATGAGCGTCGGCATAGGTGTAGCGGTGGATGTTGCCCTCGATCTCGCGCGCGACGATCTCGGCCTCGCCGTGATAGTCGGCGGCATATTGGATCAGGCCGCTGATCAGGAGCGGCATGTCCATCATCAATCCCTGCATGGTCTCCTCCACCGCCACGTCGTTGCGCGGCATACGCTTGTGATTTGCGGATACGCTAGCGGAAGGTCCTCCGACGTTCACGCAAAAAAGCAGCAGCGTGATTGCGTGCGGCGCTTTTTCAGGGCTAACTTTGTTAGAACAGCCGGCGAAGCGATGTCGGCCGTGGAGGAGACGAATGTCAGCGGAAAAACACAAGACCGGTGCAGCCGGCGACACTACGGTCGATATCTCCGCCCTTCGCGCGCGCTATCGCGACGAGCGTGACCGCCGTTTGCGCAGCGAAGGCAAGGCGCAATATGTCGAGGTATCAGGCGATTTCGCCCGCTATCTCGACGATCCCTGGGCCGATCGTGCGTTCACGCGCCAAGCCGTCAGTGAAGAGACCGAAGTGCTCATCGTCGGCGGTGGCTTCGGTGGGCTGTTGTGCGGTGCGCGCCTGCGCGAGGCCGGTATCGACGATTTCCGCATCGTGGAGAAGGCGGCCGATTTCGGCGGCACCTGGTATTGGAATCGTTATCCGGGCGCTGCCTGCGATACCGAGAGCTACATCTATCTGCCGCTCCTCGAAGAGACCGGCTACATGCCAGTGCGCAAATACGCGCGGGCGCCGGAGATCTACGAGCACTCCCGCCGCATCGGCCGACATTTCGATCTCTACGCGCGGACGCTGTTTCAGACGATCATCTCACGCATGCAATGGCTGGAAGATGACGCACGCTGGCTGGTCAAGACCGACCGCGGCGATCGCATCCGCGCTCGCTTCGTCATCCTTGCCGGCGGGCCGCTGAGCCGGCCGAAGCTGCCAGGCATTCCCGGCATCGAGACGTTCAGGGGCCACAGCTTTCACACCAGCCGTTGGGATTATGCCTATACCGGCGGCACGGCGGAAGGTGGTCTCACCGGGCTTGCCGACAAGCGCGTCGGCATCATCGGCACCGGCGCCACCGCCGTGCAATGCGTGCCGCATCTCGGCCGGTCCGCGAAGGAGCTCTACGTCTTCCAGCGCACGCCGTCGGCAATCGGCGTGCGCGACGACCGGCCGACTGATCAGGCCTGGACGCAAAGCCTCAAGCCGGGCTGGCAGCGCGAACGCATGGACAATTTCACCGCCGTGATTTCGGGCGAGCCGTTCGAGCAGGATCTGGTGCGGGACGGCTGGACTGGCCTGCTCGGCGAGATATTGCTGGCGCCGCGCCGCCAGCCTCAGCCGGTCACGTCGATGGAGGAGGCGCTCAAGGTGATCGAGCAGGCCGACTACCGCAAGATGGAGGAGATCCGCGCGCGCGTCGATGCGATCGTCAAGGATGAGGCGGCCGCTGCCGCTCTCAAGCCTTGGTACAAGGCGTTCTGCAAGCGGCCATGCTTCCACGACGAATATCTCGACACCTTCAATCGCCCGAACGTGCATCTCGTCGACACCAAAGGGCAAGGCGTCGAGCGCATCACGGAGAATGCGGTCGTGGTCGACGGCAAGGCCTATGAGCTCGATTGCCTGATCTATGCGAGCGGCTTCGAGGTCGGCACCGATTACGCCCGCCGCATGGGATTTGAGGTGTACGGCCGCGATGGCGTCAGCTTGTCCGAGCGCTGGCGCGATGGCGTCAAGACGCTACATGGCTTCTACAGCCGCGGCTTTCCGAACTGCTTCCTGATCGTCACGGTGCAGGCCGGCCAGAGCGCCAACTTCCCGCACATCATCGACGAGCAGTCGCAGCACATTGCCTATGTGATCGCTGAGGCCCGCAAGCGCAGAGCGCGAACCCTGGAGCCGACGCTGGCCGCCGAGAACGCGTGGGTCGACGAGGTCGTCAGGGCCGCGCTCGGCCGCCAGACCTATCTCGCCGAATGCACGCCCGGTTACTACAACAATGAAGGCGTGTTCGATCCGATCGCGGCCAGGAACAGCCAGTATTGGCGCGGGCCCGTGGCATTCCTGCGGCTGCTGGGAAAATGGCGCAAGGAGGGCAATCTGGAAGGCCTCGAACTGTCCTATGATCGCGCCATGGAGTCGGCGCCTTCGAGCAGCTAAGATTGGTCATCGATACAGTACGGGAGATAGCGGGTATGATCAGGGGCAGGGCTGTTGCGGGGGCGGTTTTTGGCGCGGTGGCGCTGCTTGGTTGCCTCGCGCCCACAGCCAAGGCCGCGCAATGCGGCAGCTCGCCGGCCGGCTTCGAGGCCTGGAAGCGCGAGTTCAGTGCGGAGGCGCAAGGAAAGGGCATCGGCCCCACCGCGCTCTCGGCCCTGATGCAGACCAATTATGCCAGCGCCACCATTGCAGCCGACCGTGGCCAGCGCAGCTTCTCGCTGACGCTCGACCAGTTCCTTGCCAAGCGCGGCGCCACCACCATCGTCGCCAAGGGCCGCCAGCTCAAGCAGTCCCAAGCTGCGTTGTTCGCCTCGATCCAGCAGCGCTACGGCGTCCCGCCCGGGCCGCTGATCGCGATCTGGGGCATGGAGACCGGCTTCGGCAGCCAGCGCGGCAATCAGAATATGCTGTCGTCGATCGCGACGCTGGCCTATGACTGCCGTCGTCCCGAATTCTTCACCGACCAGCTCTATGCCGCCTTGAAGCTGATCGACCGCGGCACGCTGTCGGGATCGACCCGCGGCTCGATGCATGGCGAGGTCGGCCAGACCCAGTTCATGCCCAAGAGCATCCTGGCCTATGGCACCGGCAACCTCGAAGTGGCTGCCAATGCGCTGAATTCGACGGCGAATTTCCTTAGAGCCCACGGCTGGAAAGCAGGAGCCGGCTACCAGCCGGGCGAGCCGAATTTCGCCGCGATCGAGGCCTGGAATGCGGCCGGTGTCTACCAGAAGGCAATCGCGCTGATGGGACGTCAGATCGATGAAGGCGGCGGCGCCGCGGCATCGCGTTAGTTCAGCAAGCCGTGATGCGCCGGCACCGAGAAAGTTCTTGCCATCAGGAACCGACGGCACGAGGTTTGCTTTGATCAAGTTCGGGGCTAGGCATGAGGAGACTCACCATGGCGACCCAGATCGTGATGGATCAGACGGGCGATACGCGCCACGAGTTTGATCCTGGCAATGCCGAAGCGCTGGCGCGAGCCGAGCGGCGCTTTCGGGAGCTCACCGGAGCGGGCTTCACCGCCGCGCTGCGGACTGGACCGGGCGAGGTCACCCGGATCCGATCGTTCGATCCGACCGCGCAGGAAACGCTGTTCTATCCCCGCCTGGTCGGCGGTTGATCTGAGCTGCCCATGATCGCGGCAGTTTGGCTCCGCGCCCCCGCGCGTGCGCGCCTGCATGCGTTGCGCGAACTCTATCGGCGCTTCTTCGGCGAGAACACGCCGGATGCTCGCGGTCGCCGGCTGCTCTTCGAATGGCTCTCGCCCGCACAGCGCGTGCAATTCGAGGAGCGTCGGTATTTCGACGTCGTCGGCTGCGACACCGGCAAGGTCTATCGCATTCACTACGGCACGGCCGCCAATGTCCACGAGATCGACGGTGAAGGGCGGGCGACGATGGGATGGTGCTTCGTTCCGTCGGGCTTCCTGGTGCCGGGCGACGTGATGCTGGCGCAGAAGATCGCGCTCGAGACCGACGAGAGTGGCGCACTTGCACTCGCCAACCGGTTTCCGCCGGCAACGCATTCGGACCACTTTTACCGGCGGCCGTTCTAGCGGCGGAAACCGCCGGAGTGATCAGTGGTGCGTGGTGCGATAGGCGTCGACCGCGTGCGCCGTGAAGACGCCTACGCTGCAAAGGGCGAGCAGGCCGGAGATCAGCTCGATCATAGCTCATCCTCCCGCATCGGCTGGGCAACGAGGTTCTGACAGCAGGAATATTCGTAGAGCAGGTCGAGGATGAATTGCATGGTGGCCGTCCCTGTATTTATTTTGACAACCACTTAACCGGCGATCTGTTTCAGGCGTGTTTCGTCACATCCGGAAAGGGGTTTCGCCGGGAACCCGGGGCTGGTTTGTGCGCTGCGGTCCCGCTATTGCTTCAAGCTTCATTTGCCGCTTTTTCGAGGGTGGCGCATCGGATTGCGAGGCAAAATCATGGCGCAGGTCGAATGGTTTGACGATCTCACCGTCGGAATGCGGTTCAGATCTCCCGAGGTCGAGATCACCGAGGTCGACATCAAGCGCTTTGCCGCCGAGTTCGATCCGCAGCCGATGCATCTCGACCACGACGCCGCCAAGCTGACCCTGTTCAAGGGGCTCGCTGCATCAGGATGGCACACCGCCGCCATTGCCATGAACCTTGCGATCCAGACCCGTCCTTTCGGCCCGCACCCACTCATCGGCGCCGGCGTCGATGGACTGCGCTGGACCATGCCGGTGCGGCCCAATGACCGCCTGCATCTGGTCGGCGAGGTTATGAGCCTGACGCCATCGAAGTCGAAGCCGCAGGGCATCGCGCTGGTGAAGTGGACGATGTTCAACCAGAACGGCGAGGAGGTTTACACCTTCACTCCGATCGCGATCGTGCCGCGGCGGAGCTAAGGTCGGCCCGACGTTGGCTTGAGCCTTGCAGGTGTCCGGCAGAGGTGGTCATCTCAGCTCCGGGGAAGACGCTGGAGGCTGACATGAAACGATTCCTTTTCACAGCCGGCCTGCTCGCCGGTGCCTTGAGCGCCGGGTCGTCGCTCGCGCAACAATCCAAGGTCGGCGACTGGACCATCGAGAAGCGTATGCAGGACACTCATTGCAACGCGAGCCGCGGCTACAAGGACAAGGAAGACGAGAACCGCGACTACGTCATCGTAGTCACCTATTCCGACAAGGCCATCGTGATCGTCATGATCTATGGTGGTTGGGAATGGGACAAGACCGGCGAGATCCTCCGCGCCGACGTCGGCACTGACGATGCCGACATCATGAAGAAGGCGAAGTGGGAGGTCATGGACAAGACCACCGTGCGCGGCATCTTCGAATACGATCAGTCGATCATGGATCGGCTGGCCAAGGCCAAGCGTCTTACGCTCGATTTCGAAGACGATGAGGACGACAGCATCGAGATGCAGATCCCGCGCGCCGGCGAGGCGCTAGCGGCTCTGAAGTTCTGCGAGGAGAACAGGAAGTAAACGCACGGGTACCCGCTGCTGAGATCCCATTTGGCCTGCTCGCCCGGCGAGGGCATGATCAATGCCCTGCGCCCTGAACCGGCGCCGCGCTGATGTCGCTGCCGTGATGGGTCAGCGGCTTCATGCCGGTGACGGTCCGCAGCAGCACATAGAACACCGGCGTCAGGAATAGGCCGAACACGGTGACGCCGATCATCCCCGAGAACACGGCAACGCCCATGGCGCGCCGCATCTCCGAGCCGGCGCCGGTCGAAAGCACCAGCGGCAGCACACCCATGATGAAGGCCATCGATGTCATCAGGATCGGACGCAGCCGCAGCCGGCTCGCCTCGATCGCGGCTCGGATCGGCGTGCGCCCGGCGAATTCGAGCTCGCGCGCGAATTCGACGATCAGGATCGCGTTCTTGGCGGAGAGGCCGACGAGCACGATCAAGCCGATCTGGGTGAAGACGTTGTTGTCGCCCTTGGAGATCCAGACGCCGAACATCGCGGCGAGCAGCCCCATCGGCACGATCATGATGATCGAAAGCGGCAGGGTCAGGCTCTCATAAAGCGCGGCCAGCACCAGGAACACCAGCAGGATCGCCAGCGGGAAGACCCAGATTCCAGAATTGCCGGCGATGAACTCCTGATAGGTCAGGTCGGTCCATTCGAAGGCAAAGCCCGGCGGCAGCACCTCTGCCGCGATCCGCGTCGCCGCCTCCTGCGCCTGTCCCGATGAGAAGCCGGGCGCAGCCGCCGCGTTGATGTCCGAGGACAGGAAGCCGTTGTAGCGGATCGCGCGCTCCGGCCCCGCGCTCTGGCGGATCGTGAGCAGCGCCGATAGCGGCACCATGTCGCCAGAGGACGAGCGTACCTTCAGCTGTCGGATGTCGTCGGCCCGCGCGCGGAACGGCGCGTCGGCCTGGACGCGCACGGAATAGGTGCGGCCGAACTTGTTGAAGTCATTGACGTAGTAGGAACCCAGGTAGATCTGGAGCGTGTTGAACACCTCCGTCACGGGAACGCCCAACTGCAGCGCCTTGGTGCGGTCGATGTCGGCGTAGAGCTGGGGCACGTTGACCTGGAAGCTCGAGAATACGCCGGCGATCTCCGGCGCCTTCTGCATCGCCGCCATGAAGGCGTTGGTCGCTTCGTTCAGCGCCTCATAGCCGAGGCCGGCGCGATCTTCGATCTGCAGCTTGAAGCCGCCGATGGTGCCGAGGCCGTTGACCGGCGGCGGCGGGAACATGGCGATGAAGGCTTCCTGGATCCCGGCATATTTTTTGTTCAGCTCGGCGGCAATCGCAGGGCCGCTGAGCGAAGGATCCTTGCGCTCGTCGAACGGCTTGAGCGTCGAGAACACGATGCCGGCATTGGATGAGTTGGTGAAGCCGGAGATCGACAGGCCAGGGAACGCCACCGAGCTTTCGACGCCGGGCTGAGTGAGCGCGATGTCGCTCATCTTGCGGATCACCTCTTCGCTGCGATCGAGCGCGGCGCCGTCGGGCAGGCGGGCGAAGCCGACCAGATACTGTTTGTCCTGGCCCGGCACGAAGCCGCCCGGCACCTGCTGGAACAGGAGCGCAGTGATGCCGACGAGAACCACGTAAAGGCCCATCACCGCGGCCTTGCCCGAGATCACCTTGCTGACGCTGCCGCTATAATTCTCCGAGGAGCGCGTAAACGCCTTGTTGAAGCCGCGGAAGAACCAGCCGAGGCTTTTTTCCATGATCAGCGTCAGCCTATCCTTCGGCTCGTTATGACCCTTGAGCAGCAGCGCCGACAGTGCCGGCGACAGCGTCAGCGAGTTGACGGCGGAGATCACGGTCGAGATCGCGATCGTCAGCGCGAACTGCTTGTAGAATTGCCCGGTGAGGCCGGAGATGAAGGCGAGCGGCACGAACACCGCGACCAGCACCAAGGCGATCGCGATGATTGGGCCCGACACCTCGCGCATGGCCTGATAGGTGGCATCGCGCGGCGACAATCCGGACTCGATGTTGCGTTCGACGTTCTCGACCACGACGATGGCGTCGTCGACGACGATGCCGATGGCGAGCACGAGGCCGAACAAGCTGAGCGCGTTGATGGAGAAGCCGAACACATGCATTACCGCGAAGGTGCCGACGATCGACACCGGCACGGCGAGCAGGGGGATGATCGAGGCCCGCCAGGTCTGCAGGAACAGGATCACGACCAAAACCACCAGCGCGATCGCCTCCAGCAACGTGTGGATGACGGCCTCGATTGAGGAGCGCACGAACTGGGTGGGGTCGTAAACGATCTGGTAGGACACGCCCTCCGGCATGTTCTTCTTGATCTCCGCCATGGTGGCGCGGACGTTGTCGGAAATCTGCAGCGCGTTGGAGCCGGGCGCCTGGAAGATCGGGATCGCCACCGCCTGCTTGTTGTCCAGTAGCGAGCGCAGGCCGTATTCGGAGGCACCGAGCTCGACGCGCGCGACGTCGCGCAGGCGCACCACCTCGCCTCGGCTACCGGTCTTGACCACGATGTCGCCGAACTGCTCCTCGTTGGCGAGCCGGCCTTCGGCATTGACGGAAAGCTGCAGGTCGATCCCCTTGACGTTCGGGGAGGACCCGACCACGCCGGCGGCGGCCTCGACGTTCTGCGCCTGAATCGCCCTCACGATGTCGCTCGCGGTCAGACCATGCTCGGCAGCCTTCTGCGGATCGACCCAGACCCGCATCGAATAGTCACCGGCGCCATAGAGCTGCACGTCGCCGACGCCGTCGATGCGCGCGAGACGATCCTTGACGTTGAGCACGGCATAGTTGCGCAGATACGTCATGTCGTACCGGCCGTTCGGCGACAGCAAATGCACGACCATGGTCAGGTCGGGCGACGACTTCTTGGTGATGATGCCGAGCTGGCGCACCACGGCGGGCAGGCGCGGCTCGGCCTGCTGCACGCGGTTCTGCACCAGCTGCGTCGCCTTGTCGGGGTCGGTACCCAGGCGGAACGTCACCGTCAGCGTCATCGCGCCGTCGGTGGTCGCCTGGCTCGACATGTACAGCATGTTCTCGACGCCGTTGATCTGCTCTTCGATCGGCGTTGCCACCGTCTCCGCGATCACCTTGGGGTTGGCGCCGGGATAGGTCGCGCGCACCACGACGGACGGCGGCACGACATCGGGATATTCCGAGATCGGCATCGCGAACAGCGAGATGAGCCCTGCGAGGAAAATCAGGACGGAGAGAACGCCGGCAAAGATCGGACGATCGATGAAGAACTTTGAGAGATTCATGGCCTTGCCCCTGGGCAATTATCGTGCGTGTCTCCGCCAACCCCCCGTGGCGCGCGCCATGCGCGCGAACCCGGAATCCAGAGGTGATGTAGTCGGAGTATCAAAATCTCCAGATTCCGGGTTCTCGCTACGCGAGCCCCCGGAATGACGAAGGGTGTCAGCGTTGCACCACGTCCTGGTTGCTGTGGTTGGAGGCCTGCTGCCCGCGCGCGCCCATCGCTGCCACCTCGGTCTTGAGGAGGGCGCCGGGACGCACCCGCTGCAGACCGTTGACGACGATGCGGTCGCCGGACTTGAGGCCGGACGTGACGATGCGAAGCCCGTCAATGGCGCCGCCGAGGGTGACGGTTCGGTAGACGGCGCGGCTGTCGTCGCCGACTGCCATCACGAATTTCTTGTCCTGGTCCGTGCCGATCGCGCGCTCGTCGATCATCACCAGCGACTGCTGCTTCGGCTGCCCCATGCGCACGCGGGCGAACTGGCCGGGGATCAGACGTCCGTCCTCGTTGCGGAACACCGCACGGACTCGGATGGTGCCGCTCTGGCCGTTGACCTGGTTATCGATCAGCTGGATGTGGCCCTTGGCCGAGAGCCCGCCGGAGGTCGTCATCTCCACCGGAATCTGGTCGAGCTTACCGCGCCGGCCGGAGGAATCCGCGATCGAGTTCAGCGCGCGCAGCACGACCTCTTCATCCGCATCGAACGAGGCGTAGATCGGATTGACCGAGACCAGCGAGGTCAGCACCGGGGAGGCGGTGCCGGCGGCAACGAGATTGCCGACCGTGATCTCGATCTTGCCGACGCGACCGTCCACGGGCGCCCGCACTTCGGTATAGTCGAGATTGAGCTTCGCGGTCTGGAGCGTTGCCTCGGCGGCTTTCACGTTGGCGATCGCTTCGCGATGGGCATTGTCGCGCTGGTCATAGTCGCGGCGGGTGACGACGGCGTTGCCGACCAGCTGCGCGCCGCGCTCGAGCTCGCTCTGGGTGAAGACGACACGCGCCTTGGCGGCCTCGAGCTGGGCATTGGCCTTGTCGACCTCCGCCGCATAGGGCGCCGGATCGATCTTGAACAGCACGTCGCCGGCCTTCACCAGGGCGCCCTCGGTGAAATTGGTCGACAGGATCGCACCCGCCACGCGCGGGCGCAGCTCGACCCGGTTGATGGCCTCGAGCCGGCCGGAGAAATCGTCCCACAGCACGGTCGGCCGCGGCTCGATCATCGCGACGGTGACGGAAACGGCTTGTTCCGCCGCGGCCGCCGGTGCGGTCGCTTGCGCCGGGTGAAAGTAGCGGCCCGTCGCGATCGAGCCGGCGACGGCGAGGGCGCCCACGATGGCGACGCCGCCGTGAAGGCGGCGGAAACGGCCGGTGCGGGCGGTATTTTGGGAGGGATGCATTTGCGCGCTCCAGATATGTAGTGTTCACTACAGATGTGGAGCTGGATGCCGCAGTGCAAGATACTTATGTACCATTCACTAAGAAAATTGTACGCCGATACCGCGACGATTGGAAGACACAAGAAAAAGAAAGCTAGAACAATTAGATAGGATCAGGCGTTAGGCTGACAGGACGCCGATTCCGAGGAGAGCAGGCACATGGGCATGGGACGCCCCCGCGAATTCGACGCCGAAACGGCGTTGGACCAGGCGATGGAAGTGTTTTGGCGCCATGGCTATGAGGGCGCAACCATTGCCCAACTCACCGAAGCCATGGGCATCAACCCTCCGAGTCTCTACGCGTGCTTCGGCAACAAGGAAGGTCTGCTCAAGGCGGCGCTCGATCGCTACACCAAGCTCCGCGGGGTCTGGATGGACGAGGTGGTCGCAGCTCCCACCGCCCGCGCCGTCGCCGAGCGGATGCTGATGGGCATCGCCGACAAGCAGACCGATCCCGCCAATCCGCCCGGCTGCCTGCTCGTGCAAGGTGGGATCGCTTGCGGCTCCGGCTCCGAGAACGTCCCGTTCGAGCTCGCCGCCCGCCGTGCCCAGAATGAAGACCAGCTCCGCGATCGTTTCGTTCGTGCGAAGGCGGAGGGCGATCTGAAGCCGAGCTCCGATCCCGCCGCGCTCGCGCGCTACGTGTCCGCCGTCGCAGTCGGCATGGGTGTGATGGCGTCGTCAGGCGCGGATCGCGAGGCGCTTCGGCAAGTGGCGAGTGTGGCTGTGCAGGCGGTGGAAGCGCAGTCGGCGACGGAGTAGAGGCGAGTGGCAAGACGCCGCGGGTGAACGACGATCTATCCGCTCGGGAGAGATCGCAAGACCGCCGTTTAGCTCAGGTCGTGAAGGTCCTTTCCCAGCGGCGGTGTCAGACGAAAGTTCGAGAACACGACGTCCAGCCCCGCCCGCTCCGGTGTGCAGGCCATCGGCCCCACAAGGTAGGAGCTTGCTGCCGGAAACGGCGCCAGCCGCATGAGAGGCCAGGACTTGCCGTCGGCCGAAACTTGCAGGCGAAGGACGCCGTCGGCGACGGTTGCGCGGACCCAGAAGTCTCCGGCATCATGCTCATAGGGCGCCGTTGCCCAGTCCGATCGCCCGTTGGTCAGCACGCTTGCGAGCATGGCGCGGCCGTCCGACAGTTCGATCCCGGCCTTGACCCAATGTTGCGCATCGACGCGCACCATGATGCCTGCCTGATCGTAGAGCGCCTGGAAGTCGCCCTGGACGCGTAAGCTGGCGGTGAATGCCTCGCCGGTTGGAAATCCCAGGAAATGCCCGTTGTCGCGAACAAAGCCGTAGTGGGTCTCGCGCCAGAAGTCGGTGCCCTTGTCCGTCACGATCCGGAGGTTATCGCCCTCTGCCGTCCATCGTTCCGGCTCGTTCAACCACACGCCGTCACTTCTGCGAAGAGTCATTTCCAACCTCGATTGCCGATGTCTGCCGGGCTCGGTCCATCTGCCGGACAAGCATGGCCTCGTGCAGACTGCGATCGGGCGCGTGCATAGAGTTCAGCCTCGCGCCATCGACAGTGGTGCCGATGTCGAGGCCGGATCCCGTTCGTAGCAGCCATGGCTTCCGAGCGGTTAACAGCGTCGGCGCGCGTTGCGGATTCACGATCGGCGATCATGCAAGTTTGCGCCTGTTCTGCCCGACGTGTCAAACGGCCCTGGCCGGCAGGACCCGCACCATGCGGTGCGAAATTCTTCAATGATTTCTACTGTGCATGGGGTTGTTTTCGCATTCTTGTTTGAGCGTGCCGGAGCCTGAGCATCCAGCGCCCGAAGCCGTATCGATACGGAACCCCCTAAGAGTTTCTACACACAGTTCTGGCACGTTCCGCGCGACAAAACCTGCAACCTGCATCGTGTCTCATTGCGTGCACGAAAAGACGGGGTCCGCGGGCATCGAGGGGGCGTGAGCCATGACTGCAATTGCGTCGGACGCCGATCGCGCGAAGCGGGGGATCGTGCCGATCCTTTTGTGCGTCGTGCCGTTCAGCCAGATTCCACTCGACGCCTATACGCCCGGCCTGCCGCAGATGGTGGTCGATCTCGCCACTGACGCGGCCTCGATGCAGAATACTGTCACCGCCTATATGCTCGGCATGTCTCTGGCGCTGGTGCCGGTCGGCATTGCCTCTGACACGCTCGGCCGCCGCAACGTCCTGCTCGCGGGTCTGTTGGTGCTGATCGCGATGAGCATTGCCTGTGCGCTGGCCACCAGCGCCTCGCTGCTGCTTGCGCTGCGCTTCCTGCAAGGCATTGGTGGCTGCACCTGTCTCGTCGTTGCCTATGCGGTCGGAGCCGACTGTTATCGTGGACGCGAGCTCACGGCGATTTCCGGCCTGCTTGGTGCGGCCTGGGGTCTTGCGCCCGTGCTGGCACCGGCTGCCGGCGGCTTCATTGTCGAGCTGACGTCCTGGCGCGGCGTGTTCGTCGTCATTGCCATCGCAGCTGCGCTTGTCGCCGCGGTCGTCGTGCTGTTCCTGCCCGAAACGTTGCCGGCAGAGCGGCGCGCGCCGTTCGATCCGCGTCGCACCGCCGGCATTTTACGCGAGGCCCTGGTCCGTCCGGGCTTCCTGGCTTTCGTACTGGTATTTGCCGCGGCCGCCAGCGCGCAGCTGGCGTTCGGCGTCGTCGCGCCGTTCTTCTACCAGACCGGGCTTGGTTATTCCGCGGCCATCTACGGCCTCGTCGCGCTCGGACTTGGCGGAGTGAATCTCGCCGGCGAGCTCGGCTGCGCGCATTTCGCGCGCTTCATGCCGGCTCGCATGATGGGCTTCGGCGCCTTCGCACTATTCCTCGCCGGCGCTGCGGTCTTGACCGTAACAGGCCTGACGCTGGGCCTCGATTTCGTGTCGATCACGCTTGGCGGCGCGCTGGTGCTCGGCGGCTGCGGCGTGCTGTGCCCGATGATGTACGGCATGGCGCTCGGCCTGTTCGAACGCGACCACGGCCTGATCGGTGGCCTCATCAGCGCGCTCTGCTATCTCGCGGTGAGCGGCGCCATGGTGATCGCGGCAGTGCTGCCCGAGGCGACGCAGGCGCCGCTCGGATGGCTCTATCTCGGTCTCTGCATTGTTGCCGGCACGCTGCTCACGATCTCGCTGCCTTCGGCGCGCCAAGCCACACAGAATTAAGGAAGGACCTAAATCATGACCACCGTTGGTATTCGCGGCACGTTCTTCGACTTCGTCGACGACCCCTGGAAGCACGTCGGCAACGAGCAGGCGGCTGCGCGCTTTCACCAGGACGGCCTCATGGTCGTCACGGACGGTGTCATCAAGGCGTTCGGTCCTTATGACAAGATTTCCGCTGCGCATCCGGACTTAGAGATCACCCACATCAAGGATCGCATCATCGTCCCGGGCTTTATCGACGGTCACATCCATCTGCCGCAGACCCGCGTTCTCGGTGCATACGGCGAGCAGCTCCTGCCGTGGCTCCAGAAGTGGGTCTATCCGGAAGAGCTCAAATACCGGGATCGCAATTACGCGCGCGAGGGCGTCAAGCGCTTCCTCGACGCGCTGCTCGCCTCCGGCACCACCACCTGCCAGGCCTTCACCAGCTCCTCTCCGGTCTCGACCGAAGAGCTGTTCGAGGAAGCGGCCCGCCGCAACATGCGCGTCATCGCGGGCCTCACCGGCATCGATCGCAACGCGCCGGCCGATTTCATCGATACGCCCGAGAATTTCTATCGCGACAGCAAGCGGTTGATTGCGCAGTACCACAACAAGGGCCGCAACCTCTACGCCATCACGCCGCGCTTCGCCTTCGGCGCCTCGCCGGAACTGCTGAAGGCGTGTCA
The DNA here is from genome assembly GCF_000296215.2 of Bradyrhizobium sp. CCGE-LA001. NCBI lineage: Bacteria > Pseudomonadati > Pseudomonadota > Alphaproteobacteria > Hyphomicrobiales > Nitrobacteraceae > Bradyrhizobium > Bradyrhizobium sp. CCGE-LA001. The sequence goes on from NZ_CP013949.1 coordinate 3,534,492, forward strand.
GCGCCTCAAGCACGAGCATCCGGACTGCTGGGTCAACACCCACATCTCCGAGAACCCGGCCGAATGCAGCGGCGTGCTGGTCGAGCATCCCGACTGCCAGGACTATCTCGGCGTCTACGAGAAGTTCGACCTGGTCGGCCCGAAATTCTCCGGCGGTCACGGCGTCTATCTCTCGAACAGCGAGTTCCGCCGCATGTCGAAGAAGGGCGCGGCGGTGGTGTTCTGCCCGTGCTCGAACCTGTTCCTCGGCAGCGGCCTGTTCCGGCTCGGCCGCGCCACCGATCCCGAGCATCGCGTCAAGATGTCGTTCGGCACCGACGTCGGCGGCGGTAACCGCTTCTCGATGATCTCCGTGCTCGACGACGCCTACAAGGTCGGCATGTGCAACAACACGCTGCTCGACGGCAGCATCGATCCCACGCGTAAGGATCTCGCCGAAGCCGAGCGCAACAAGCTCTCGCCCTATCGCGGTTTCTGGTCGATCACGCTCGGCGGCGCCGAAGGCCTCTATATCGACGACAAGCTCGGCAATTTCGAGCCCGGCAAGGAGGCCGATTTCGTCGCGCTCGATCCGAACGGCGGGCAGATCGCACAAGCCTGGCACCAGTCGCTGATCGCCGACGGCGCCGGCCCACGCACCATGGACGAGGCCGCGAGCATGCTGTTCGCCGTCATGATGGTGGGTGACGATCGCTGCGTCGACGAGACCTGGGTGATGGGCAAGCGTCTCTACAAGAACAGCTGAGGCGGACGTCTGTCCATGAGCGTAACTCCCGACGGCCAGCCGGTCGCCCTCGTCATCCAGCGCCGCATCGCTGATGACGGCTTTGCTGCGTTCGCACGTTGGAACGGCGAGGTCGGTGAGGCGCTCAAGGCATGGCCCGGCTTCCTCAGCCAGGAGGTGGTACCGCCACAGCCGCCGGCGCATGTGGACTGGGTGACGATCCTGCGTTTTGCCAATGCAGCCGCAGCACGCGCCTGGCTCCAGAGCGACGTGCGGGCGCGGCTCATCGCAGAGGTGCAGCGCTTCTTCGTCGGTTCGGAAGACGTTCATATCCTGCCCGACACCGGCGTTCAGCGCGACAACGCGGTTTCCGCAGTGATCTCGTTTAGGGTGCCCGACGGACTGGAGGACGCCTTCCTCAGATGGCAGCTGCGCATCCAGGCCGCCGAAGCCGAGTTCAAAGGATTCCTGCGTCACAAGATCGAACGGCCGATTCCCGGCCTGCACGACGAATGGATTATCATCCTGTCGTTCGATAGCGATGCCAACCTCAATGCTTGGCTGGACTCACCTCTGCGACAGACGCTGCTGAAGGAGGGTGAGCGATTCAATGCCGGGATGAACGTGAAGCGTGCGAGCTACGGCTTCAATTTCTGGTTCCCTTCCGGCAAGGCGCAGGTGCCGGAGCAGAGCCGAAGCCTGATCTGGAAGAGCAACCTCATCGTGCTCCTGGTGCTCTATCCCGTGGTCTATCTCTGGGGCACTTTCATCAGCGCCCCCCTGATCGACAGTCATGGCGTGCCGGTCTGGCTGTCGCTCTTCGTCGGCAATTTCGTTAGCACCCAGCTGCTCGGCTGGTGGTTGGTGCCGGCCGCCTTCAGGGCACTCGGCTGGTGGGTCACGCCGAAAGCGACGATCAGTCGCCAGATTGCGGGATACGCACTCCTTGCCGCGCTCTACGGCGCGTCGATGGGCCTGTACGCGCTGCTGCTCGCGTGGCATTGGGGACGGTGAGACTGTCCACAGCCGGCACGCGACGACCATGTTCGCCCTGACATTTCTCGGAACCTCGGCCAGCGTTCCCTCGGTGGAGCGCAACCATCCGGCGCTGCTCGTGGAGGCCGCGGGCAAGCGTATCCTTGTCGATTGCGGCGAGGGCACCCAGCGCCAGCTGCTGCGCAGTGGCGCCGGCTTCCGGAGGCTCGACCGCATCCTGCTGACGCATGCTCATCTCGACCACGTGCTCGGCATCCCCGGCCTCTTCTCGACGCTCGGCTTGCGCCGGACCGCCGACACGATGATCGTCCATGGAGGGCAGGGCACGCTCGACCTCGTCATCAGCATGCTCGCGGGCCTGTGGGGTGCGGGCAGGGCGCCGATCGCAGTCGCGTTCGCGCCGCTGACGGAAGGACAGGTCATCGACGCCGGCGACTTCACCATCGACTGCTTTCCGGTCCGCCATCGCGACACCGACAGTTTTGGCTTCGCCTTCAGGAGTCCCGCGCGCCGCCATCTTTTTCCCGATCGCCTCGCAGCACTCGGCGTTCCCGACGGTCCCTTGCGCGGAGAATTGGCTGCCGGACGACCGGTCGTGATCGGTGATCGAACGATCAACCCGGAAGAGGTCCTGGGGCCACCGAGCGACGGCAGCAAGTTCGTCGTGATCGGCGACACCGAGACCACCGAGGGTCTGGCACAATATGCGGCTGACGCTGATTTGCTGGTGATCGAGGCGACCTTCCTCGATCGCGACGCCTCGACCGCGCGCGACTACGGCCACCTCACTGCGCGCGATGCAGCCGTCTTTGCCGCGGCAAACAATATCGGCCAGCTCGTGCTCACGCATCAGTCGGGCCGCTATGAGGACGACGAGGTCCTTGCGGAAGCAGCCGCGATCTTTCCGAACACCCGGATCGCGGCCGACTTCGATCGCATCGTCGTCTAGCGAGACGTTTGGCTGGCCTTACAGGCCGGCGGCAACACCGAGGCGGCCGATGCCTGGCAGCTTGATCGCGGGGCGCCGAATGTCGAAGCCAAGCACGGCGCCGAAGAAGTTGATCTCGAGACCTTCGACCCAGCCGAGCGTCAGGCCGAGATAGCCCGAGAGCGAGGCATAGAAGCCGGTGCCAGAGGCGGTCAATCCGATCCATCGCCCGGAATAGGGATAATCCTTGCCGATGGCTGTCGGGGGCAGAACCGCGTGAAGTTCCGGCACGGCATCCAAAGCGGCCTGCACGAAGGTGTTCGAATTCGGACCGGGCCAGGCGCTGTAATCGCCAAAGGCTCGAAATCTGTAGTTCTCGACGACGTCTCGGATCTTGGGGATCAGCGTTTCAGCCTTGGCGCCGTCGATGGCGACGACGGCCTCCGGCATGGCGCCGAACCAACGTCCATCGGGGACGAAACCATTGCTCCGGATCGGTTCCCCCCAGGCCGTATAGTCGTAGCGGCTATAGCTGGCCGCGTCCTTCTCCTTGACGACAATCCAGGTGTGGACCGCAAAGATGCTGCGCCACCGCACCGTTCGGGCAGCGTAGACTCGGATCAGGGCTTCCGGATGCGAGGCGGCGGGCGGCAGCAGGCCGGCGCTGGAACGGTCCGCGGTCTGCCAATTGCCGCGGCCATCCCCGACCCAGAAATAGCGCGCGGCCGAAATCCCGATCGGCACGAAGACCAGCAGCAGAAATATGAGCACGGATTTTCTCAAGGGAAATCAGGTTCGGCGGGACACCTCGACGATATAGGTTCTGCTCGCGCTTTCACAATGATGTTCGAAAAGTCCCCGCGTTCATCGCGTCAATCCCGATTTGATTGCGACGTCCTGCACCTGCCGCGTCACCTGCGTCAGCTTCGGCAGCGCCGCATCGCGAAAAGCGGGCATGTCCATGCGCATCGCATCGATGGTGACGCTCAATCCGCCGACCACCAGGCCCTGCGCATCGAAGATCGGCGTTGCCAGCGTGCGTAGGCCGTAGGCGTTCTCGCCGTCCGAGACGGCATGGCCTTTCTTCTTCACCTGATCGAGCCGGGCGAGCAGGGCATCGAGATCGGTGAGCGTCCGCTCCGACAATTTGACGCGCGGCCGTGACTCCAGGCGCGAGATCTGCTCATCGCGCCCCAGATGGGCCAGCAAGACGTGCCCGAGGGCAGCGCTGTAGGCGGGAATGCGCGTGCCTGGCCGGCGGTCCATCTTGTGACGGTCGAGGCCGACGCCGACGCGCGCGAGATAGACCACATCGCCCCCGTCGAGGATACCGAGCGAGGCCGCGTCGCCCACACCAGGCACGAGCTCCCGCAACAGCGGCTCGACGATCGTGCGCAGCGATCCATGCGACAGCACGGTGTAGCCGATGTCGAGGCAGGCCATGCCAAGGCGGAACCGGCGGCTTTGCGGCACCGCCTGGACGTAGCCGAGCTCGACCAGCGTCTGGATTAGCCGGAATGCCGTTCCGCGATCGAGGTCGGCGCGTGCGGCAATCTCACTCAGCGTGAGTTCGAAGGCCTCGCTACTGAAACTCCTGAGCACGGCGAAGGCCTTGCCGACGGAAGCAACGTAATTCTTGGGATTCTGCGCGCCAGCTTCAGGTTTGCGCCGTGCGGCCTTGGTTTCGACCTTGGTCATGCCGAGTGTCCCGTCAGGACAGCCATCGCCCTTGACGCGGGGACGCGCTGATTTTACGACAGGTCAACTCAATAACAAATGTTCGCATTCCGAACAACATCGATCCGCCATCGGAGGAAGTATTGTCGACATCATCGCTGCACCCTCATGGCGTGTTCTCTGCCGCGCTGACGCCGCTCGATGCCGAGCTCGTTCCCGATCATCAGCGTTTCGTCGAACACTGCCGCTATCTCCTGGACGAAGGCTGCGACGGCATCGCGATGCTGGGCACGACGGGGGAGGCGAACTCTTTCTCGATCGCCGAACGCACGGCGCTGTTGGAGGCCGCGATCGCCGGCGGCATCAAGCCGAACCAGTTACTGCCGGGCACCGGCGTTGCCGCGCTCACCGACACCATCGCACTGACGCGTCATGCCCTTTCGGTCGGCGTCGACACCGTGGTGATGCTGCCGCCGTTCTACTACAAGAACGTCAGCGATGACGGCATCTATGCCGCCTATAGCGAGATCGTGCAGCGCATCGGCGATGCAAGGCTCAAGGTCGTCCTCTATCACTATCCGCAGATGTCGGCGCAGCCGATCTCGCATGCGCTGATCGAGCGGTTGCGCAAGACCTATCCGGCGACGTTCACCGGCATCAAGGATTCGTCCGGCGATTTCGCCAACATGACGGCGATGGTGGAGCGTTTCCCCGGGTTCGCCGTCCTGGGCGGCGCCGATCCGCTGATGCTGCCGCTACTGCGCAAGGGCGGCGCGGGATGCATCACCGCGACCTCCAATCTCGTCGCGCGTAGTCTTGCCTATGTCTACAAGCATTTTCGCGACAGCGACGACGATCCCGCCCTCAAGGCGGCGCAGGAGCGCATCGTAAAAGCCCGCGAGCTGGTCTCGCAGTTTCCGCAGATGGCTTCGCTGAAGGCGCTGGCGGCCGACCGCACCAAGCACGCCGGATGGCAGCGCCTGCGGCCGCCACTAGAGTCCTTGCAGCCCGACCAGCTGAAAACGCTGCTGGCGAATGCCACCGCGTTCGCTGCCGCTTTCTAGGCGCGGCCGGCGAGGCGATCCGATGTCCGACTCCTTCCAGGATGCGCTGACCAATCTCGCCGCAATCGTCGGCGACAAGCATGTCATCGCGTCCGGAGCCGACCAGGAGCCTTACGTGGTGGACTGGCGCGGACGCTATCACGGCCGAGCGGTTGCGGTGGTGAAGCCCGGCTCCACCTCCGAAGTCGCTTCCGTCGTCAAATACTGCGCCGACAGGCACCTCGCGATCGTGCCGCAAGGCGGCAATACCGGCATGTGCGGGGCCGCGACGCCGGACGATCGGGCGGGCAGTGTCGTCATCCGGCTCGACCGCATGCGGGCCGTGCGCGACATCAGCCCGCTCGCCAACACGATCACGGTCGAAGCCGGCTGCATTCTTGCCGAGGTGCAGAATGCAGCGCGCAACGTCGATCGTTACTTTCCCCTGAGCCTGGGCGCCGAGGGCTCCTGCCAGATCGGCGGCAACGTCTCTACCAACGCAGGCGGCACGGCCGTGCTGCGTTATGGGCCGACGCGCGATCTCGTGCTCGGGCTCGAGGTCGTGTTGCCCGATGGCCGTGTGTTCAACGGCCTGCGGGCGCTGCGCAAGGACAACACCGGTTATGCCCTGAAGCAGCTCTTCATCGGCGCGGAGGGCACGCTCGGCATCGTCACCGCGGCTGTGCTAAAGTTGTTCGCACCGCCGCGCAGCTCGGCGCTGGCGCTGCTGAAATTGCAAGGCGTCGAGCAGGCGCTCGACATCATGCAGCGTCTTCGCGGCGCGGTAGGTGACCGGCTCGGCAGCCTCGAAATCATGTCGCGCTCGCAGATCGCAGCCATCGTCGCAACCGTGCCGCATGTGACCATTCCATTCGAGCTGACGACTCCGTGGTATCTGATCGTCGAACTGACCGATACACTCGCAGGAATCGACCTTAATGAGCCGCTTGCCACGGTGCTCGCGGAGGCGATGGAGGCTGGGCTCGCCGATGACGTCATCCTCGCCTCCAACCTCGCGCTGGCCAAGGCGATCTGGGCTGTCAGACACAGCGTGTCCGAGGGCAACAAACGCAGCGGCTATGTCGTGTCGCACGACAGCGTGGTGCCGCTGGAGCGGCAGGCCGACTTCGTGACCAATGTCGAAGCCCGCATCAAGGCCGCGGTTCCGCATGCGAACGTGGTGATGCACGGCTATATCGGCGACGGAAACATCCACGTGATCGCCCTGATCGACCGCGCGCATTGCCAGGAGTCCGCTGCAACGGCCGCTTTGGTGGCCGAGATCAACGAGATCGTCGACGACGAGACCGCAGCGCAGGGCGGAGCAATCAGTGCCGAGCACGGTATCGGCATCACCAATCGCAGCCGGCTCGCCCGCGTCACCGATCCGCTCGACATCGAGCTGATGCGGGGCATCAAGCAATTGCTCGACCCAAACGGCCTGATGAATCCGGGCAAGATTTTCGCGGCCGGAGGTGTGCGACGATGACGAGCGTTCGCCTGCTTGCCGACGATCTCACCGGGGCGCTCGACACCGCGGCGGAGTTCGTCGGCCTGTGCGGACCGTTCGACGTTACATGGCCGGATGCGGCCGTCGTATCGTCCTCTCCGAGCCTTGCGATCGATAGCGGGACGCGCGAGCGATCGAAGGCCGAGAGCATTGAGATCGTAGCGCGGCTGGCGCCGCAGCTTCGCGGAGCGACGATCGCCTACAAGAAGGTCGATAGTCTTCTTCGTGGCGCGTGGGCGGCCGAATTCGGCGCTTGCCTGCGCGGCGGCGATTGGGCGTCCTGCGTAGTCGCGCCCGCCTTCGACTATCAGGGGCGCCGTACCGTCGGGGGCCAGCAATTCGCGCGCACCGTGCAAGGCGATTGGCACCGGGTCGGTGACAATCTGCTGTCTCAATTGCGGCAGGACGGCATCGCGGCGCAGCAGGGCGGGGCCGATACCTTGTCGCAGGGCGGCGTCCAGGTGTTCGATGCCGAGAGTGACATCGATCTCGATCGGATCGTCGCGATGGGACAGCGCATGCCGGGGCCTGTGCTATGGTGCGGCAGTGGCGGACTCGCCGGCGCACTCGCCCGCAGCCATCGCGCCGATGCGCCAGGCCAATTGAAGCTGCCGGTACTGGGGTTGTTCGGGTCGGACCAGCCTGCGACTGCGTCTCAGCTGACGGCATGCGGCGCGGCGACCATCGCGCTTGCGGAAGGCGAGGGCGCTGCGCCCGTCCGGCGCAAGCTGTCCGAGGACGGCGTGGCGCTGGTCAAATTCTCACTCGCGGAAGGTCTCAGTCGCGCCGAGGCGGCGCGGCGGATCGCGCGCGAAATGACGACGCTGATCTCGGCGCTCGAACCGCCGGGCACGTTGATCGTTGCCGGTGGCGAGACGCTGAAGGCCGCGTGCGTTGCCCTCGGTGCGCATGCGCTCCAGGTGACGGGACGTATCGTGCCGGGCTTGCCGCGCTCGATTCTGCAGGGAGGCCGGTGGTCCGGCGTGGACGTGGTCTCGAAGTCCGGTGCATTCGGGCCGAGCGCGCTCTGGCGCGATCTGCTCCGGGACAATCATTTGCTCAACATGGAGAGCCCGATATGACCTCTCGGCATCTTGCCATCACCATGGGCGATCCCGCCGGGATCGGGCCGGAGATCATCGTCAAGGCCTGCGTCGGACTGAAGGACCGGATCGCAAAGAGCGATTTGCGTCTGCTGATCATCGGCAGCGGCGCGGCGCTCGAGGGTGCAAGAGCGGCACTCGGCGCCGACATCGCCATTCCCGAGGTCAGCAACCAAGATCGTGACTGGCCCAATCTGTGCTTCCTCCAGGCCGACGCCGAAGGCGAGCCGATCAAGCCCGGCGTGCTCAGCGCCGACGGCGGCCGCTTTGCCTACAAGGCGATCGAGCAGGGCGTGCGCCTGACGCAGGCGGGACGGACCTCCGCCATCGTCACGGCACCGCTCAACAAGGAGGCGCTCAACAAGGCCGGCTATCATTTCCCCGGACATACCGAGATGCTTGCGCATCTCACCGGCGTGCGCGGCTCGGTGATGCTGCTTGCTCATGGCAACATGCGCGTCAGCCATGTATCGACCCATGTCGCCCTGGAGGATGTGCCGAAACGCCTGACGCCGGAGCGCCTGCGCATGGTGATCGACCTCACCAACGACGCGTTGCGGCGGCTCGGCATTGCCAGGCCGAAGATCGCGATTGCCGCGCTCAATCCGCATGCCGGTGAGGGCGGCCTGTTTGGCCGGCAGGATATCGATGTGTCGGCACCGACGATCGCCAAGGCGGTCGCCGACGGTCTCGACGTCGTCGGCCCGGTGCCCGGCGACACCATCTTCGTCAAGCTGCGCGCCGGCCAGTACGATGCCGCGGTCGCGATGTATCACGATCAGGGTCACATCCCCGTCAAGCTGCTCGGCTTCCAGGTCGATCCCGCCACCGGTCGCTGGCAGGAGCTCTCCGGCGTGAACATCACGCTGGGTTTGCCGATCATCCGTACCTCCGTCGATCACGGCACCGCTTTCGACATCGCCGGCAAGGGCCTCGCCAACGAGCACAGCCTGATCGAGGCCATCGACTATGCCGAACGTCTGGCCGCTGGCGCCTCCGCATCCAAGTCATGAGACCGAGCGCACGATGACCAATGCCTTCACGCCCATCGAGATCCTTCGTCCGACCGTCCTCGAATTCGGCTGCGGCACGATTGCCGCTGCGGCACGCTTCGCCGAACGGATTGGCGCAAGACGGCCATTGGTGATTTCCGACGCTTTCAACGCCCGCCGTGTCGACACGCTGGCGCTGCCGGGCACGGTGAAAGTGTTCGGCGACGTGAAGCCGGAGCCGGACCTGCCCAACCTCCAAAAGGCAGTGGCGATGGCGAAGGATCTCAAGCCCGATCTCGTCGTCGGCTTCGGCGGCGGCAGCGCGATGGATCTGGCCAAGCTGGTCGCGGTGATGTGCACGAGCGATGTGGCCTTCGCGGACATCGTCGGGCCGGAGAAGGTGGCCGGTCGCAGCGTAGCGCTGATGCAGATCCCGACCACGTCGGGGACCGGCAGTGAGGCGGGCACCCGCGCGCTCGTCACTGATCCGGTCAGCCAGAACAAGCAGGCGGTGCAGAGCCGCTTCATGCTGGCCGACATCGCGATCGTCGATCCCGATCTGACGATGACAGTGCCGAAAGAAGTCACGGCGGCGACCGGTGTCGACGCGCTGGCGCATTGTGTCGAGGCCTATACCAGCCGCAAGGCGCATCCGACGATCGACCTCTACGCGCTCGAAGGTGCGCGGCTGGTCGGGCAGTATCTCGAGCGGGCAGTGGCCGATGGCGGCGATCGTGAGGCGCGTGCGGGCCTGGCACTGGCCTCGCTCTATGGCGGCTATTGCCTCGGACCGGTGAATACCACTGCCGGTCACGCGGTCGCCTATCCGCTCGGCACGCGCCATCATATCGCCCATGGCCTCGCCTGCGCCGTGATCTTTCCGCACACGCTGGCCTTCAACATGCCGGCGGTGGAGGCGAAGACCGTCGCAGTGATCCGGGCGCTCGGGTTGCCGGAGCGGGGCGATGCAAAGCTGGCGTTCGAAGCAACCTACAAGTTCTGCGCCGATCTCGGCATCGAGATGCGGTTGTCGGCGCTCGGCGTGCCCCGCGCCGATCTCGCGGTGATGGCGGATGAGGCCCACGCCATTCGCCGCCTGCTCGACAACAATCCGCGCGACCTCGACCGGGATGCGATCCTGAACATGTACGAGGTCGCGTTCTAGCCTTCTTCGCCGCTCGCTCGCGCGCGGCTACCAATCAACAACATTGAAAACAGAGGAAACTTCGATGAGATCGACGTGGCTTGTTCTTGCCTCACTCGTGCTGCTGGCGGCCTCGCCGGCAAAGGCCCAGGACGGTTATCCCTCTAAGCAGGTGACGGTGATCGTTCCCTTCGCCGCCGGTGGCACCGCCGACATCCTCGCCCGCATGGTCTCGAACCATTTGCAGGCGAAGCTCGGCAAGCCGTTCGTGGTCGAGAATGTCGGCGGCGCCGGCTCCATCCTCGGCGTGACGCGGCTGGCGAAGTCGGCGCCTGATGGCATCACGATCGGCGTTGCCAGCACGTCCGCGCTCGCGATCAACCCGTCGCTTTATGGGCCGAAGCTCAGCTACCAGCCGGACAAGGACCTGGTGCCGGTCGCCCAGATCAGCGTCGTGCCCAACGTCCTCGTCGTGAACCCCAACAAGATCAAGGCGCGCACGGTGCCGGAGCTGATCGCCTATCTCAAGGCAAACCCGGACAAGATCTCGTTCGGCTCGGCCGGGGTCGGCACGTCGCAGCATCTTGCCGCCGAACTGTTCCAGCAGATGACCGGCACCAAGATGGTGCACGTGCCTTACAAGGGCTCGAGCCAGATGCTGACCGACCTGCTCAGCGGCCAGATCGACCTCGCTTTCGACAACGTGCCGCTGCTGCTGCCGCAAGTGAAGACCGGGCAGCTCGCGATGCTCGCGACCGCAACTCCGAAACGCGCCAACTTCGATCCGGCAGTTCCAGCCGTTGCCGAATTTCTGCCGGGCTTCGAAGCCGTCGCCTGGCACGGCTTCTTCGTGCCGTCGGGAACGCCGAAGCCGATCGTCGAGAAGGTCTCGGCCGAGATCCGTGCCTTCATGCAGCAGCCGGAGACGGTGCAGAAGATGGCCGAGCTCGGTGCCACCGCGGTCGCGCTGGATTCCGAGCCGTTCGCGGCCTACATCGCAACGGAGACGGCGCGATGGAAGAAAGTGATCGAGGCCGCGAACATCAAGCTGGATTAGGTCCCGAGTCCCTGCGCCAACTCGCCAGCGGGGCGTCTGAAGGGTTGGGTCTCCTGCAGCTGTTGAGGAGACACGACCCATTCACCGGAGCGCTTGCCAGCCCAGGGCCGAGCAGGTAGAACGCTGCCACGCCTGAGCCGTGATTTGCGCCAAACGCGCTTCCGGCGACAGTCGGGCAAATCAGCAAGTTATTGAATTTGTTCGACTATTCCTTGGGGAATGGTGTAACGGTAGCACAACAGACTCTGACTCTGTTTGTCTTGGTTCGAATCCAGGTTCCCCAGCCAGCTCCCCGACGATAGCCGTCCGAGCATTCTGCGAGTCCGCGTGGAATGTCGTCCCCATGCACGCTTGGCGTCCCGCACCAGCGGGTGAGCGCAAAGAAGCCGCGGCCGGGGCGTGCGATTGGCCGTGCCGCCGGTCGCGACCGTTTGCCTCATCAGAAGATCGCATTTTCGTGTCGGATCGCCGCGTACTCCATCGTCCTTGAGGCACATAACCCAAGGAGATCCGTGATGCCCTATATCGATGGTTTCGTGCTCGCCGTGCCCAAGGACAACATCAAAGCCTACAAGGCTATGGCGACGACAGCCTGCGCGATCTGGATGGAGCACGGCGCGCTCGACTATGTCGAATGCATAGGTGACGACGTTCCCTATGGCGAACTCACCTCGTTCCCACGCGCGGTGATTGCGAAGGAAGACGAGGTCGTCATCTTCGCCTGGATCGTCTATCGTGATCGGGAGAGCCGCGACGCCATCAACAAGAAGGTGATGGAGGACCCGCGGCTGAAGATGGACGGCATGCCGTTCGACGGCAAGCGCATGATCTACGGCGGCTTCACGACGCTGCTCCGGGCGAGCGAAATCGTGACCTGATGATACCCCTTACTTGATCTTGTCGTAGGCCGCCGCGAAATCGTTCAGCGGCATCGGGATCGCGATCGTCTCCTTGGCCATATTCTGAAAGGAGACCCTGAGCTGCTTGCCCGACCGCAGGGCGGCGAGCAGGTCGGGCGCGACCGGTGTGGAGGCGTAGCAGCCTCGGTTCTCGCAGGTCTGGATCTGGAGATCGAACGTCTTGCCCTCGTCGACCTGGAGCTTGGCGCCGATGGGCAGGTTGAGGCCGAGCGGCAACTGAAGCAGCGCGATCGGCGTGCGTGTGTCGGGCGCGATGCGGATGTTGATCAGGATGACGGTCTGGCCGGTCTTGGTCAGCACCGCGTTCTGCTCCATCGCGCATTCGAGCGGCGCCTCGCGGCTCGGGCTGGTACAGCGCACGATCCAGCCGGGCTGTCCCGGTGTGCCGTCCGCCGGCGCTTGCGTCGGGGCAGCCGCGGGCTGCGCGGCCGGTGCAGCAGGAGCGGCGTTCTTCTTGGCGCCCTGCTGGGCAAACGCGACGCCGGTCGACAACAGGACGGCGGCGGCGAGGGCGGCAAGTCTGGATTGCATGAGCATGGCGAACCGCGTTGGCGTGAACCGAAAGTCCCGCTGTAGCGTCGCGGGAGGCGCGGCGCAAGCTTACTCGGCGGCTTCCTTGACCGTGCCGTGCGCGGGCGTCTCGTCGCCTTCGCCGTCACCCGAGCGGCCCCAGGTCGAGAACCAGTTGTTGAGCTTGTCGAGATAGAGATAGACGACCGGCGTCGTGAACAGCGTCAGCGCCTGGCTGACGATCAGGCCGCCGACCATGGCGTAGCCGAGCGGCTGGCGGATCTCCGCGCCGGTGCCGTGACCGAGCATCAGCGGCACGCCGCCCAGCAGCGCGGCCATCGTCGTCATCATGATCGGCCGGAAGCGCAGCAGCGCCGCCTGGCGGATCGATTCTTCCGGCGTCTTGTGCTCGTCGCGCTCGGCCGCGATCGCGAAGTCGACCATCATGATGCCGTTCTTCTTCACGATGCCGATCAGCAGAATGATTCCGATCAATGCAATGAGGCTGAAATCGAAGCCCGCCGCCATGAGGATCGCGAGCGCGCCGACGCCGGCCGAGGGCAGAGTCGACAGGATCGTGAGCGGATGGATGTAGCTCTCGTAGAGGATGCCAAGGATCAGATAGACCACGACGAGAGCCGCCAGGATCAACAGCGGCACGGTGCCGAGCGATTGCTGGAACGCCTGCGCGGTGCCCTGAAAGCTGGAATTGAGCGTCGGCGGCGTGCCGAGCTCGGCCATCGCCCGCTGCACGGCTTCGGTCGCCTGGCCGAGCGCGATGCCTTGAGCCAGGTTGAAGCTGATCGTGATCGACGGGAACTGGCCCTGATGGCTGATCGACAGCGGACGGACCGGATCGGTGCTCCAGGTCGCGAAGGTCGACAGCGGCACCTGCTCGCCGGTCAGGGGCGATTTCAGATAGAGCTTGTTCAAGGTTTCGAGATCGCCCTGCAATTCTGGCAGGACTTCCAGGATGACCTTGTAGGTGTTGAGCTGCGTGAAATACTGCGTCACCTGCCGCTGTCCGAAGGAGTCGTACAGCGTGTCATCGATTAACTGCGGCTGGATGCCGTAGCGCGAGGCAGTGTCGCGGTTGATCTTGAGCTGGACGGTGGTGCCCTGCGTCTGCTGGTCGGTCGCTACGTCACGCAGCTGCGGCAGCGTTTGCATCTTGGCGAGGATCTTCGGCGCCCATTCGTTGAGCTCGTCGAGATTGGCGTCCTGCAGCGTGAACTCGAACTGGGTGCGGGTCGGGCGGCCGCCGAGCCGGACGTCCTGGGCCGCCTGCATGTAGAGGCGGGCGCCCTCGACCTTGTCGAATTGCGGGCGCAGCCGTGCGATGATCTGCTGCGCCGAGGCGTCGCGCTGTTCGCGGGGCTTCAGCGTGATGTACAGATTGCCGTTGTTGCCGGCGCGGCCGCTGCCGCCGATCGACATGGCAACACTGGCGACGTCGGGATCGGCCAGGATGATTTTGCCAAGCTGCTCCTGGCGTCTGACCATCTCCTTGAACGAAATGTCCTGCGAGGCTTCGGAAGTCGCCGTGATCAGGCCGACGTCTTGCTGCGGGAAGAAGCCCTTTGGGATCAAAACGAACAGGTAGATCGACAATCCGAGCGTCGCGAAGAAGATTGCCAGCGTGGTGCGGCGCCAGGCGAGGGCGTGGTCCAGAACATACTCATAGCCGCGCAGCAAGCCGTCGAAGGCGCGCTCGCTCCATTGGTAGAACTTGCCGTGGGTGACTTCGCCGTGAGCGCGCAGGAAGCGCGAAGCCATCATCGGCGTCAGCGTCAGCGACACGAACATCGAGACGAAGATGGTCATCGCCAGCACCACGGCGAACTCGCGGAACAGGCGCCCGATGATACCGCCCATCAGCAAAAGGGGGATCAGCACCGCGACCAGCGAGATGCTGATCGAGACGATGGTGAAGCCGATTTCCTTGGAGCCCTTGAAGGCGGCCTCCATCGGCGAGTAGCCTTCTTCGATGTAGCGGGTGATGTTCTCGAGCATCACGATGGCGTCGTCGACGACGAAACCGACTGCGATGGTGAGTGCCATCAGCGACAAATTGTCGAGCGAATAGCCGACCGGCCACATCAGGGCGCACGCGCCCAATAGCGCCAATGGCACCGTCACGGTGGGAATGACGGTGGCCCAGAAGCTACGCAGGAAGATGAAGATGACCATGACCACGAGGGCGATGGTCAACAGCAGCGTGAACTGGACGTCTTCGACCGCGGCGCGGATCGTCGCGGTGCGGTCGCTGATCAGCTCGATTTTGATGGCGGGCGGAATGGCGGCCACCAGCCGGGGCAGGGTGGCCTTGATGCGGTCGACCGTCTCGATGACGTTTGCGCCGGGCTGCTTGAAGATGACAAGGAATACGCCGCGCTTGCCATTGGCCCAGGCCGCCTGCTTGGCGTCTTCGGCGGCTCTGACCGCCTGGCCAATGTCGCGGATTCGGAGCGGGCCGCCATTGCGATAGGCGATGATGACGTCGTTCCAGTCCTTGGCGTCGGTGAGCTGATCGTTGGCGTAAATCGTGTACGCGCGTTTGGGGCCGTCGATATTGCCCTTGGGGCTATCGACCGTGGTGATGGCGATCTGGCTGCGCACGTCCTCCATCGAGAGGCCTTTGGCGACGAGTTTCGCCGGGTCGATCTGAATGCGGATCGACGGTTTCTGCTGGCCGCCGATGAACACTTGCGCGACGCCGGAGAGCTGGCTGATCTGCTGGGCGAGCTGGGCGTCGACGGCGTCGCTGACGCTGGTCAAGGGCAGCGTGTCGGACGTTGCCGACAGCAGCAGGATCGGGGCGTCCGCCGGGTTGACCTTGCGATAGGTCGGCGGCGAGGGCAGGTTCTTCGGCAATTGGCCGCTGGCCGCGTTGATGGCGCCCTGGACGTCGTTGGCGGCGCCGTCGATGCTGCGATTGAGGTCGAACTGGATGGTGATCGACGCCGTGCCCAGATAGCTCGTCGAGGTCATCTGTGCGATGCCTGGAATCTGGGCGAATTGCCGCTCGAGCGGCTGTGCCACCGACGAGGCCATCGTCTCGGGGCTGCCGCCCGGCAAATTGGCGGTGATCTGGATGGTCGGGAAGTCCACCTGCGGCAGCGGCGCGACCGGCAGCAGAGGGTAGGCGACGAGGCCGACGAACAGAATGCCGGCCATCAGCAGCGAGGTGCCGATGGGATAACGGATGAAAGGTGCCGAAATCCCGCCGCCGATCATTCCTGTCGAACCTTTTTCTGGGCCGGATCCGAACTCGCCACCGCTGTCGAGACGACGCTTCCGGGCTGGACCTTGAACTGACCGCCGGTGATGACCTGCTGCCCGGGGGTCAGGCCTTCATCGACGACGGAACGTCCATCGATGGCATAACGGACCTTGATCTTGTGCAGCTCGGCCTTGTTGTCCTGATTGACGGTATAAGCGTAAAGACCATTCGTCGAATGCTGGACCGCATCATCGGGAACCACCGTGGCATCCTTCAGCGTCCGCACCAGAAGCCGCGTCGAAACGGACTGCCCCGGCCACAGCGCGTGGTCCTTGTTCTCGAACACCGCTTTGAGCCGGATCGTCCCGCTGGTGGTGTCGACCTGGTTGTTGATGACGGCGAGCTTGCCCTCGGCCAGCGTCTTCTTGCCGTCCGTCGTGAAGGCGATGACCTTGAGCGCGCCGGCCTTCTGGCCTTCGCTGATATAGGGGAGCTGGTCCTCTGGCGCCGTGAAGATCACTGAGATCGGCTCGACCTGTGAGATCGTGACGATGCCCGTCTGCGTCGAGGCGTTGACGATGTTGCCGACGTCCACTTGGCGGAGCCCAGCGACGCCCGTGATCGGCGCCTTGATCTGCGTGTAGTCGAGCTGGGTCTGGGCGTTGACGATCGCGGCTTCGTCGCCGGCGATCTGGGCGGTGAGCTGAGCGACGGTGGAGCGCTGGGTGTCGACCCGCTGTGCGGTGGAGAATTCGCCAAGCTTCATGGCGCGCTGGAGCTCGAGATTGGCGTTGGCGAGGTTCGCCTCGTCCTGCGCCTTCTTGGCCTTGGCCTGGTCGAGCGCGGCCTGATAGGGGCGGGGATCAATCGAGACCAGCAGCTCGCCCTGCTGGACGATCTGGCCCTCTTTAAACTCAAGCCTGGTGATCTGCCCATCCACCCGGCTGCGGACCTGGACGGTATTGAAGCCCTGAACCGTGCCGAGACCGGTCAGGTAGACCGGAAAATCGGTCTTCTGGACCGGCGCAACGCTGACGGGAATGGCGGACGGGCGAGGCGGCGCCTTCTGTGCTGTCCGGGTCGTTCCGGCCGAGCGGAATTTCTCCCACCCATAGTAACCTGCGGAGGCCACGGCCGCGATGATCAGAATCCAGAGGATCGGCCGGGACTTTTTCATATTGTCTCGTGTCGGCTCTTGTGCCCTAACTTACGAATTATGGGGCAATCATACGGTTCCAGCGGGCTTGTATAATACACGCCAAGTTCCAGTGTAAACAGCACTATCGGTCGAGAATCCTAAACAATTGGAAAGCTTTGCACCGCTTGGAGCAGTCGCTGGCGCGGGCGTGCGCAGTATTGCGATTTCCATCCGTCCGCCGATGCGGCGTGTCTTTGCCGAACAATGCACGCTGACGGTGTGTACCGTGCAGGTCGAAGCATTGCGAGAACGGTTCTAAATCGCGCGCACGCGGTTTCGGTTGTCAGGAAATTCGGCATCGTCCATATCGGCGCCGCCACGAAGGGAGCGCAAGGAATGGACGAACTGAACGGCAAGTTGATCGCGTGTCAGATCCTGATCACGGGGCTGATCGCGCGCGTCGCCAACGAGCAGCACGATCCCTTGCGCTTCCTCACCGACTTTCGCGACGAGATCAAAGCCGTCGTCAACGGCGTCAACATCGCGGGCATGGACAGCACCGATCGCGTGCGTGCGGTCGCGCAGAAGACTGTCGACGAGTTGTTCTCGCTGATGAAGCCGCCGAGCAGCGACTGAGTGGGGTTCGGGCACCTCGACTGTTTGAAATCTCAGCACGGCCGATCTGGACAAATTCAAATCTGCGGACGGGCGAGTTGCATTGACCTGATTTTGCTCGACCGATAGGACCGCATTGTTGTCGGCATCTCCGTTTCGATCACGCGCATCACTCCGTGCGCTGATGGAAGCGCTGCGGAGCGCGGCAATCGAAATGCAGATTAGAACGCTTCAACTTTAGAACCGTTTGAAGCTGCGGCGCCCGTCGAGATTAGAATCGTTTTGAAATGGACGGATTCAGTCGGAATGTTGCCCTGATCGCGTTGACCCCTGTTCACACGCCCGATAGCACCGTTGCGTCGAGTTGTCGCAATGCGACCAATCGTCGTGCAATAGTGGGGCGTGAAATGGGGAATATGAGGTCACCGCGGTCGTTGCGTTCGGCTGCGTCAAGAAAGTCTATCGACAAGAACTTCGATGCTGCCGCGGGCAAGACAGTCTCCGCCGTTGCAAGCTTGCTCGCCGTCGCGACGGTGTCGAGCGGCGCTGAGGCGCAGCAGTCGAGCCTGCCCCCGGTGACGGTCGATGCTCCTGTGCAGCGTCCGCGTCCGGTGACCTCGAAGCCTTCGCCGGAGCAGGTCCGCGCCCGCAACGCGCTGCGCCGTGCCGCGCAGCGACAGCAGGCCCGTCAGACGGCACCCACCACGCCGTCCGGACCGCCCGATGGCAATCCCTATGCCGATCCTGCCGCGCCCTACAAGGTCGACCACGTCCAGGCCTCGGGCAAGTTTCCCGAGAAGATGCTGAACACGCCGAAGTCCATCACGGTGCTCAGCAAGGAAGTGCTCGAGGACAAGAACGCGACGACGCTGAAGGAGATCGGGCGATCGACCGCGGGCGTCACGCTGGGCTCGGGCGAGGGCGGCAACGCGTTCGGCGACCGCTTCTTCATTCGCGGTTTCGACGCACGCAACGACGTCTTCATCGACGGGATCCGCGATCCCGCCGTCTCGATCCGCGAGAACTTCTTCACCGAGCAGATCGAGATCCTGCGTGGACCGGCATCCTCCTATGCCGGCCGCGGCACCGCCGGCGGCGCCATCAACATCGTCACCAAGCAGGCGGGTGATCGCAACTTCCAGCGCGTGGATTCCGAGTTCGGCACCGACATGACTAAGCGCGTCACACTCGACGTCAACCAGGTCATCGATCCGACCTTCTCTGTGCGCACCGGCGGCCTGTTCCAGGACGCCAACGTCGCCGGTCGCAACTACGTGACCGACAATCGCTGGGGCAGCTTCATCTCGACCAAGTACACCCCAACGAGCGACATCAAGATCACGACGAACTACGTCCACACCGATCTCAGCGGTCTGCCCGATTTCGGCGTGCCCTATTACAAGCAGGGCAACGTGCCGGTGACTTCGGCCGGCATTCCGCGCGGCAACTGGTACGGCTTCCTCAACCGCGACTTCCAGACCGCGCGGCAGGATTTCGGCACCGGCACGATCGAGTACCGGGTCAATGAAGCCATCACGCTCACGAGCAAGGTGCGCGGCGAGCACTCGGTGCTCAACTACATCGGTACGCTGCCGCAGAACCCGAACACGACCAGCCCCAATCCGCTGCTCTGGACCACGACGGCGAGCGCGCAGAGCCGCTACCAGAACGTTGACGTCTGGGCCAACCAGAACGAGGCCACGTTCAAGCTCGACACCGGCGGGGTCAAGCATACCGCGGTGTTCGGCGTCGAATACTCGAACGAGAACATCTCAATCGACCGTTATGCCGGCCTTGCATCGGAGCTCAACGGCGCCGGCTTCACGAGCAATGGCGCCGTCCAGAACGTCAATCTCTACTCTCCGCAGTTCACCTACATTCCCTTCGGCATACCGTCGCTGGTCGGCAATCCGACGCGCTATGGCGTTAACACCAGCAGCGTCTATGTCATGGACACTGCGAACTGGCAGGACACGATCATCGTCAATGGCGGCGTCCGCTATGACGGCTATAGCCAGAGCGCGTCGAACAATGCGAGCTATGTGAAGCAGAACGCCGACCTGGTGAACTACAACGTCGGCCTGGTTTACAAGCCGATGTCGATTGGCAGCATCTATGCGGCCTACGCGACCTCGGCCAACCCGTTCGGTTCGGAGCTTGACGCGACGGCCACCGATTACGGCGGTGTTCCTCCCAACGCGACGCTCTTGCTCGGGCCCGAGCGCAACAAGGCGATCGAGCTCGGCACCAAATGGGAGCTTGCCGATCGCCACCTGCTGGTGACCGGTGCGCTTTTCCAGACCACCAAGGACAATGCGCGCGAGACCAACGCCGCTGGTCTGCTCACCGCCAACGCGGCCTACCGTATCCAGGGCATTGACATCGAAGCCGAAGGCAAGATCACCGATCGCTGGAGCATCTTCGGTGGCCTGGTCCTGATGCAGTCGAAGGTCACGCAGAGCAACATTCCCACCAACATCGGCCTCCAGCTCGCCAACATCGCGCACCAGTCGTTCAGCATGCTGACCAAGTACAAGTTCGACGGCGGGTGGGAGTTGGGCGGGCAGGCGGTGTACCGCTCCAAGGTCTATGGCGGTACCTTCGCGGCCAACACCAACGAGCTGCCGAGCTACTGGCGTTTCGACGCCTTCGTCGAGAAGAAGATCGACCAGAATTGGACCATGAAGTTCTACGCGCAGAACCTCACCAACAAGCTCTATTACGACTCGTTCTATCGCAGCAACGTGCCGTTCGTGGCGGTTGCGCCGGGGCGGGCCTTCTACGTCGTCACGACAGCGAAGTTCTGATCATGTTGACCTGCCTGCCTGGCATTCTCAGCAAGCATGATGTGGCGGATTTTCGCCGCATCATGGATGCCAGCGCATGGGAGGACGGCCGCTCGACTGCGGGTGCGCAGTCGGCCATGGTCAAGCGTAACGAGCAATTGCCGCCGGACGGCGAGGTCGCGCGCAAACTCGGCAACCGCATCATCTCGGCGTTGACGTCGAACCCGCGCTTCGTCGCGGCGGCAATCCCACTCCAGATATTCCCGCCGCTGTTCAACCGCTATGCGGCGAGCAGCGGCCACCATTTCGGCCTGCATGTCGACAATGCGATCCGCGGCGACCGCTTGACCGGCCTTCGCATCCGCACGGACCTGTCGGTCACGCTGTTCCTCGCCGAGCCGGACGAGTATGACGGTGGCGAACTTGTGATCGAGGACACCTACGGTTCGCACGAAGTCAAGTTGCCGGCCGGCGACTGCGTGCTCTATCCCTCGACCAGCCTGCATCTCGTCACGCCGGTGACGCGCGGAACGCGGGTTGCGTCTTTCTTCTGGCTTCAGAGCATGATACGGGACGATCAAGCTCGCAGCATGATCTTTGACCTCGACACCGCGATTCAGGCGCTGGTGGAACGGCTCGGGCGTGACGATCCCGAAACGGTCAAATTGACGGGTATCTATCACAACCTCATTCGCTACTGGGCCGAACTATGAAGAGCATGACCTTCCAAGCAAGCCTTGCCGCCGCCGCGATGCTGGCGGCCGCCTGGCTGGTTTCTCCTGTTTCCGCCCAGACACAAGCTCCGCCGGCACCGGCGCAATCGGCACCGGCCGGTCCGGCTCCGACGGCGCCGGCAGCCACCGCACCCAATGCCCCGGCGCCTTCTTCGACGGCAACCGTGTCCGCTGCTCCAACGGCGTCCCCCGCGGCTACGGCGTCGACGACCGCCAAGCTCGATGCAGCGGCTGCCGCCCCGGCCATGAAGGAATTGTCGCCCTGGGTGATGTTCATGTCGGCGGACATCGTCGTGAAGGCGGTGATGGTCGGGCTCGCCTTCGCCTCGTTGATGACCTGGACCGTCTTCATCGCCAAGTCGCTCGAGCTGTCGGTCGCCTCCAGCAAGCTTCGTTCGGCACTGAAGAAGACCGCAGAAGCGCGCTCGCTCGCGGAAGCTCAGATGGCCCTCGGAGCCAAGGAGGGAATCCTGCCGTCCTTCCTCGCCGCCGCGCTGCGCGAGGCGCGTATGTCGGCCGGCCTCTCCAGCGATGCCGGCATCAAGGAGCGTGCGGCCTCGAGCTTCCAGGAGATCGTGCGTGCGGAGCAGCGGCGCATCCGCATCGGCATGGGCGTGCTCGCGACCATCGGCTCCACGTCGCCCTTCGTCGGCTTGTTCGGCACGGTCTGGGGCATCATGAACAGTTTCATCGGCATCTCGAAATCGCAGACGACGAACCTCGCCGTGGTTGCGCCCGGCATCGCCGAGGCGCTGCTCGCCACCGCGATCGGCCTCGTCGCCGCCATCCCCGCCGTCATCATCTACAATCATTTCGCACGCGTGACGAAAGGCTATCTCGAGCTCGTCAGCCGCGCCTCGGGCGCAGCGGGTCGGCTGCTCTCGCGCGATCTCGACCGCAGTCACGGCAGCGTGCATTCACGCGCAGCGGAGTGAGCCATGGGCGTTTCACTCGCAGACAACGACGGTGAAGACGACGATTTCTCGGAAACGCACGACATCAACGTCACGCCGTTCATCGACGTCATCCTGGTGCTGCTGATCATCTTCATGGTCGCAGCTCCGCTTTCCACCGTCGATTTGCCGATCGATCTGCCGACGTCGAGCGCGACGCAGCAGAAGAAGCCGGACAAGCCGACCTATCTCAGCATCAAGCCGGATCTGACGCTTGCGATCGGAGAGAACCCGGTCCATCGGGCTGAGTTGATCGGCACGCTTGATGGGCTGTCCGACATGAGCAAGGACAAATATGTCTTCCTGCGCGCCGACAAGTCGGTGCCGTATGGGGAGTTGATGGGGGTCATGGAGCTCCTGCGCTCAGGCGGCTATACGCGGGTGAAGCTGGTGGCGCTGGAAGGCGCCCCGGGGGCACCTGCGGCCGGCGCTGGTCAGCCTTGAGAAGACGCGCGATGCCGAACGAAGCTGGACCATCCCGGAAGCTTTGGATCTTTGCAGCCGTGGCTGCGCTGGGGCTTCATCTCGGTGGCGCCGCGCTCGCGCTGGCGCATCTGCAGGCCGACGACGACGGCGATGGCCTTGGCGCGGCCGGCGCCGAGTTCGCCGTCGAGATGGCTTCGCCAAAGGCGCCCGAGACCGACCTTCCGCCGGGGCCTGACAGCGAAGCGATGCAGGAGCAGCAGGCGCTCCCCGAGCAAAAGGCCGAGACCAAGGAAACCGAGCTGCCGAAGGATCAGTCGCAAGAGGTCGAGGATCCCGATCGCGTCGTCACCGAGACCATCTCGAAGAAGCCGCAGGACGAGGATCCGAAGATCGCGGCGGTCGAGACTCCCGCCGCCGAGGCATCGCCGCAATCGGTTGCGACGGCACGGCAGACGCTCGATGAAGACGCGCGGGAGGCCGAGAAGGCGCTGGCGCCGGTGCTTGGCCTCGGCAAGGACATCCTCAAGATCACGGCCGACTGGAATCGCAAGATCAGTGCGCATCTGACGGCTCACAAGGTCAATCCGGAGGGCAAGCAGCCCAATAACCAGAAGGTCAAGGTGAGCTTTGCGATCAACCGCAGAGGCAACGTGCTGTCGGTCGACGTCGTGGAGTCGTCCGGAGACGCCGCTTACGATGCGGCCGCGGTCTCGATCGTCCGCAAGTCCGATCCCATTCCCCAGCCGCCCGCCGGGCTGACCGACGACCGCTTCGAGCGCACCGTCGACATCATCTTCACGCCGCCGGACGCCAAGAAAAAGAAGAATACGGCTCAGCGCCAGTAGAGGCGGATGCCGACATAGACCACGACCAGGCAGGCGAAGATCAGCGCCACTGGCAGCGGCCGCTTCTGGGTTCCAGCGGCTGTGCCCGCCCCGAAAAAGCTGGTGGTCTTCGGCCTCGGTGCCGGGCGGCGGAAGGCGGTAACATTGTCTTGCGCGGTTTCAGGCGGACGGGGGCGGACGTCAGGCGGGGTTCCAGCGCCGCCCATCTCGGCATAATAGGCCTTGTAGATCGCGCCGATGGTAGCCTCAGTGGCCTCGCCCTCGCCCATCTGTGCCAAGAGGTTCTTATAGCTTGCGAGGAACTCCTGGGCCTCCGGAGGGAGCGCGGACGACCCATTGAGCTTGGCCATCATCTTCCAGGTGGCAAAATCCGCGCGGGCGCGGGTATCGGCGCGTCGCGCGATCAGCATATCGGCAGCTTTGACCAAGTCGGCCTCGGGCCCTTCGGCTTGTGTTCGGGTGTCGCCGTCAACTACGTATTGCCGGTCAGGAAGAGAACAGCCTGAATCACATAACCGGTCAACGTCCGCAGTATTGCTGAAATAACATCAAGATTTAGACCGAACTGCGAACCCGCCAGCGGCAGCAGGATCAACAGGCCGATTAGGATCAGCATCCCAAACGGCTCGAGCCGGGCCAGGGGCACGGCGAGCGGCCGCGGCAGCAGTCCGACCGCGACCCGGCCGCCGTCGAGCGGCGGAATCGGCATCATGTTGAAGACGGCGAGCACCGCGTTGATGATGAGCGCATTCTTGAGGTTGTCGGCAACCCATTTCGCCGCGCTCGCGGGCACCAGGGGCAGGGCATGGAAGGCGAGGGCGGTGGCGAGTGCCAGCAGGATGTTGGTGGCGGGCCCGGCCAGCGCCACCCAGACCATGTCGAGCCGGGGGTTGTTCAGCTTGCGGAAGTTCACCGGCACCGGCTTGGCGTAGCCAAACAGAAACGGCGAATGCGCGAATAGCAGCATCGCCGGCAGGATCACGGTGCCGAACGGGTCGATATGCCTGAGCGGATTGAAGCTGACCCGGCCGAGCTGCGAGGCCGTGTTGTCGCCGAGCCGGTCCGCGACGAAGGCGTGCGCGGCCTCGTGGAAGGTGATGGCGAGCACCAGCGGCAGCACCCAGACGGAAAGATCATAAAAGGAAATGTTCACGGCTCGTTGGTCCCGGTTGGCTCGCTGCTTCGCAGCCGTTCCAGCCGAACCGGCGGTGCAGCAGCGCTCCAGCTCAAGATAGGGTGGCCGGTTCCGAAATGCCACGCTGCAAAATCACTGCCCCGGTGCGCCGCCGTGCGGTCGCGCAAATTCACGCCGGAATCGTCGTCTGATACTGCGTCAGTGCGTCGTCAATCTTCACCCAGGCGAGCTTTTCCGAGACCCAGATGTGCTCGGTCGGCGCGAAGGCGTTGCGATCGTCGAAGGTGGCCAGCGCGACGCCGGCGAGCGTTCCGTTGCGACGCCAGGCGAACAGCCGCGTGCCGCACTGTTTGCAGAACACGCGGTCGATGTTCTCGGAGGACGCGTAGCGGGCAGTCTCGCCGTCAACGCTGAGCGCACGCTGGTCGAACTGGGCGCGGGCGAAGTAGGGCGAGCCCATCGCCTTCTGACAGATGCGGCAATGGCAGATGCGGACGTTGAGCGGCTCGCCCTCCGCCTTGAACCGCACCGCGCCGCACAGGCATCCGCCCTCCCGGATCATGATGACCTCAATAGGTTGCGCGTCCGCCCGAGATGTCGAAGACGGCGCCGGTCGAGAACGCGCAGTCCTCCGATGCAAGCCAGCTCACCATCGCGGCGAGCTCCTCCACCAACACGAAGCGCGCCTTCGGGATCTTCGACAGCATGAAGTCGATATGCTGCTGCGTCATCTGGTCGAAGATCGCGGTCTTTGCCGCTGCCGGCGTCACTGCGTTGACGAGGATGTCGTGAGCGGCGAGCTCCTTGCCGAGTGACTTCGTCAGCGCGATCAGGCCGGCCTTGGACGCCGAATAATGCGAGGCGTTCGGATTGCCTTCCTTGCCGGCGATCGAGGCGATGTTCACGATCCTCCCGTACTTCTGCTTGAGCATCACGGGCACGATCGCCTTGCAGACGATGAAGGGACCATCGAGGTTGATGCGCAGAACTTTCCGCCATTCCTCGAGGTCAGTCTCCCAGACCGGCTTGTTGACGCCGGCGATGCCGGCATTGTTGACGAGGATGTCGATCTTGCCGAACGCGGCCAGCGTGGCGTCGCGAGCCTGCTCGACCGCAGCGGTGTCGGTGACGTCGACCTTGAACACGCGGGCGCTGTCGCCGATTTCTTTCGCGGTCTTCTCAGCGAGCGTCGCATCGAAATCCCAGATCGCGACCTTGGCGCCGGAGGCGACGAAGCGCTCGGTGATGGCGCGGCCAAAGCCCTGTGCGCCGCCGGTGACGACGGCAACGCGCCCATTGAGATCGATCTTGTTCATGCCGGGTGCCCCAAGCGTCAGAGCATGTAGCCGCCGTCGACCACGAGGTCGACGCCGGTGGTGAAGGCGCTCTCGTCGCTACCGAGATAGACCGCCATGGATGCGATCTCCTCGGCGGTGCCGAGCCGACCCATCTTCTGGCGAGAGATGAACATCTCCTTCCCCTGCGGCCCTTGCGCGGCGGCGCGGTCGAGCATCGATGGCGTCTCGACGGTGCCGGGGCAGATCGAGTTGCAGCGGATGCCCTTGGTGATGAAGTCGAGCGCGACCGCGCGCGACAGCAGCGACACCGCGGCCTTCGACGAGCTGTAAACATAGCGGTTCGCCGGCGGCCGCAGCGCGGCGCAGGACGAGATGTTCACGATGCTGCCGCCGCCACCCGCGATCATGTCGGGCAGGAATGCCTTGATGGTCCGGTGCATCGATTTGACGTTGAGGTCGAACGAGAAGTCGAAATCCTCTTCCGAGCATTCCAGGATGGTGCCGTGATGCACGAAGCCCGCAGCATTGAGCAGGATGTCGATCTTGCCGACGCGCTTGGCGAAGGCGTTGACGTCGGCGGTATTGCGGACGTCGAGCTTCGCGACCTCGGCCACGCCTTCCTTGGTCAGGCTCGCGATGCCGGCTTCGTTGATGTCGGTCGCGATGACGGTTGCGCCCTCACGCGCGAATGCAATCGCGCATGCGCGCCCGATGCCTGCCGCAGCCGCCGTGACAACGGCGCGCTTTCCCTTGAGGCGGTCTGCCATTTTGTTCTCCCTTGTATTCATTCGAATGCCAACCCCGCGTCATTGCGAGGAGCGAAGCGACGAAGCAATCCAGGACTGTCGCCGCGGGGATATCTCTGGATTGCTTCGCTTCGCTCGCAATGACGGTTTGGCTGCTAGTGATTATCCCGCGCCACGCCGAACGTGCCGGCGACGTTCTGATACCGCGTGGCGAGCTCCATGCAGGCGCCGGTGGATTGCTGGCCGACGGTATTGCGATAGATCTCCTGCCAAGGCGTCTGGTTCGCCGGATGTTTGAAACCGCCGCTGGCCATCAGCTCGGCATGGCGCTTCTTCACCTCGTCGTCCGAAATCAGGATGTTGGCGCTGCCCTTGTTGAGGTCGATGCGCACCTTGTCGCCGGTCCGCAGGATCGCGAGTCCGCCATTGGCGGCGGCTTCCGGCGAGGCGTTCAGGATCGAGGGCGAGCCCGAGGTGCCGGACTGGCGGCCATCGCCGATGCAGGGCAGGGACAGGATGCCGCGTTTGATCAGCGCCGCCGGCGGCTGCATGTTCACGACCTCGGCGCCGCCCGGATAGCCGATCGGCCCGGTGCCGCGGATGAACAGCACGCAGCGCTCGTCGATGTCGAGTGAGGGATCGTCGATCCGCTCGTGATAGTCCTCCGGCCCCTCGAACACGATGGCACGGCCTTCGAAGGCGTTGAGATCCTTGGAGTTGCTGAGATAGCGGTCGCGGAATTCCTTCGAGATCACGCTGGTTTTCATGATCGCGGAATCGAACAGATTGCCCTTCAGCACCAGGAAGCCGGCGTCCTTCACCAGCGGCTTGTCGTAAGCCCAGATCACGTCGTTGTCGGGCGCCAGCGCATTCTTGCAGTTCTCGCCGATGCCGCGGCCATTGACCGTGACCGCATCCTCATGGATGCGCTTGTGCTTCATCAGCTCGCGCACCACGGCCGGCACGCCGCCGGCGCGGTGGAATTCCTCGCCGAGATAGAAGCCGGCCGGCTGCATGTTGACCAGCAGCGGCACGTCATGGCCGAATTTCTGCCAATCCTCGATCGAGAGCTCGACGCCGATGTGGCGGGCCAGTGCGTTGATGTGGATCGGCGCGTTGGTGGAGCCGCCGATCGCCGAATTGATCACGATGCAATTCTCGAACGCCTTGCGGGTCAGGATGTCAGATGGCTTCAGATCCTCCCAGACCATCTCGACGATGCGCTTGCCGGTCTCGTATGCGATCTGGCCGCGCTCGCGATAAGGCGCAGGGATCGCGGCACAGCCCGGCAGCGAGAAGCCCAGCGCTTCGGCGAGCCCGTTCATGGTCGATGCGGTCCCCATGGTGTTGCAATGGCCGACCGACGGGGCCGAGGAGGCCACGATCTCCATGAACTCCTCATAGTCGATCTCGCCGGCAGCAAGCCGCTCGCGCGACTTCCAGACGATGGTACCGGAGCCTGTGCGCTCGCCGGCGTGCCAGCCGTTGAGCATCGGGCCGCCCGACAGCACGATGGCCGGCAGGTTGACGGTCGCCGCCGCCATCATGCAGGCCGGCGTGGTCTTGTCGCAGCCGGTGGTCAGCACCACGCCGTCGAGCGGATAGCCGTAGAGAATTTCGACGAGGCCCAGATAGGCGAGATTGCGGTCGAGCGCCGCGGTCGGGCGCTTGCCGGTCTCCTGGATGGGGTGGGTCGGGAATTCCATCGCAATGCCGCCGGCCTCGCGGATGCCCTCGCGGACGCGATGGGCGAGCTCGATATGGTGGCGGTTGCAGGGGGAGAGGTCGTTGCCGGTCTGGGCGATGCCGATGATCGGCTTGCCCGATTGAAGCTCGGCGCGGGTGAGGCCGTAGTTCAGATAGCGCTCCATATAGAGCGCGGTCATGCCCGGATTATGCGGGTTGTTGAACCATTCCTGCGAGCGGAGGTGGCGGCGAGCGCCGTTGCCGGCAGCGTGCCCATTGGTTGGTTTTTTTGTCATTGGTCTCTCCTGCAATGCAAACGCACTTGCGTCCGTTTCACTCGCGTCCGCTTCAAGTGTCGGCTTGTGCGATGCCCAGCGGCGCGAGCGCCGGTCTGCCGGCCCGCTGGCGGGTCATTTCCTCACAAGTGCGATACTAGTCATGGCTACTTGGTAACGCTACCATTTTGTTCACCGTACTGGCACTGGAAGCGACCGGCCTGCTGTCCGAACGCCGCGCCGACGAGCTTTGCCGCTCGATCACCTTAAAGCCGAGATCGAGCACCGGCTGCTCCGGGCGACGCCCGTCGATCGCCTCGATCAACATGGTTGCAGCCGTCTTCCCCATCTCATAGCGATTGGTGCGCACGCTGGTGAGGGTGGGGACGGCTGACGCCATGAATTCGAGGTCGTTGAATCCGACGATCGCGATCTGTTCGGGGACGGCGATCTCCCGCCGCCGGCATTCGAATAGCACGCCGAGCGCGAGATCGTCATTGGCGCAGAACACGGCATCGAGGGGCTCCCGCGCCAGCAGATCGGTGAACAGGGCGCCGCCGAGCGTCACCGAAGTCGGCGTCGCCGTCGTGACGACGAGGCGCTGGTCGAATAGTCCTGCATCTTTCATGGCCGAGACATATCCGTCGAGGCGCCGCTGCACCCGCGGATCCATGCGTGCGCCGACGAAGCCGATCTTGCTGTGGCCTTGCTCGAACAGGTGGGCAACCGCTGCGCGGGCTGCATCATAGTGCGAAAAGCCAATCATCATGTCGACTGGATCGGGGCCAATCTCCATGATCTGCACGATCGGGCAGTCCGCGGCCTCCAGCATAGCGCGGGACTCCGTGGTCTGGTCGATGCCGGTAACGATCAGTCCGGCCGGCTTCTGCGCCAGGAACAGGCGCAGCAGCTTCTCCTCCTGGAGAATACTGTAGCGTGTGTTGGACAATTGGATCGAGTAGCGGCTGCCTTCGGAGGCGTCATAGATGCCGCGCAGCACATCCGAGAACACGTTATTGGTGAGGGAGGGGATCAATACACCGATCACCTCGGTACGTTGCGAGGCCAGCGCCCGCGCCGCAAGGTTGGGCACATAGCCGAGCTCCTTGGCGGCGCTCTCGACCCGGGTCCGCTTGGCAACCGACAGCGCTTCCGGATTGCGGAAGAACCGCGACGCCGTGATCGGGCTGACGCCGGCAAGCTCGGCCACTTCAGCCAACCGGATTTTGCCGGACTTGGTGCGTTTTCGACCCATTTGCTGCTCATAGCATAGCCACTGACGCAAACAAAGGATCGTTGACAGCGCTACCAGCAACGACTAACCAAAGACAAATTGCCAAAACCGCACAAACTACCGACAATGTCGCCCGCTATGATCGGGCTTCGTTCGGTGAAGTCCAAAAAGAACAAGACGGTCGCGGCGCTGGAGTCGTCGTGGACTTTCGAGGAGGGAGCTAGATGTCGTCTGTGCAAATCCGCGACGTGCGGAAATCGTTCGGCAATTTTGAAGTCCTGCACGGCGTGACGATTCCGATCGAGGACGGCCAGTTCGTCGTCCTGGTTGGCCCTTCAGGCTGCGGCAAGTCGACGCTTTTGCGCATGCTCGCCGGCCTCGAGAACATCACCTCCGGCACGATCTCTATCGGCGACCGCGTCGTCAACAATGTCCAGCCCAAGGAGCGGGACATTGCCATGGTCTTCCAGAACTACGCGCTCTATCCGCACATGACGGTGGCCGACAACATGGGCTTCTCGCTCAAGCTGCGGAACGCCAGCTCCGACGAGATCAACAAGCGCGTCAAGCGTGCTGCCGAGATTTTGGCTCTGTCGCCGCTGCTCGATCGCTATCCGCGCCAGCTCTCGGGCGGCCAGCGCCAGCGCGTCGCCATGGGCCGTGCTATCGTGCGCGATCCGCAGGTGTTCCTGTTCGACGAGCCGCTGTCGAACCTCGATGCCAAGCTGCGCGTCGCCATGCGCACTGAGATCAAGGAGCTGCACCAGCGGCTGAAGACGACGACGGTCTACGTCACCCACGATCAGATCGAGGCCATGACCATGGCCGACAAGATCGTCGTCATGCATGACGGCATCGTCGAGCAGATGGGCACGCCGCTCGAGCTCTACGACAAGCCCGACAATCAGTTCGTCGCCGGCTTCATCGGCTCGCCCGCGATGAACTTCCTCAAGGGCCATGTGCGCGTCAACGGCGTTGCCACCTTCGAGGGGCCGAACGGCGTCAAGTTGCCGCTCAAGACGGCGCCCGCCAACTCCGACGGCCGTCCCGCCGTCTACGGCGTGCGGCCCGAGCATTTCACCATCGCCGATGACGGCGCCGAGGCCGAGATCATCGTAGTCGAGCCGACCGGCTCAGAGACGCAGGTGTTCGCCAAGGTCGGCGGCGAGCAGGTCGTCGCGGTCTTCCGCGAGCGCCACCAGTTCAACCCGGGCGACAAGGTGCGGCTGAAGCCCGATCCGTCGCTGGTGCATCTGTTCGACGAGGCGACGGGCAAGCGCATGAACGCCTAACGCGGCAGGCGAGAGCAAGACGTAAGACAAGAAAAAGCATCACAGGGAGGACGACATGAAGGACTTTACCCGCCGAACTCTGCTTCAAGGCGGAACGGCACTGGCTGCGACCGGCATGCTGACCGGGCCGGCATTGTTCGACTTCGCCAAGGCCTGGGCGCAGAGCGCGCCTTGGAAGGCGGAGCCTGGCGCCAAGCTGACCGTGATGCGCTGGAAGCGCTTCGTGCCGGCGGAGGACGATGCGTTCAACGCGATGGTTGCGGCGTTCAAGGCTGCAACGGGCACCGAGATGAACGTGTTCAGCGAGTCCTTCGAGGACGTGCAGCCGAAGGCATCGGTTGCGGCGAACACCGGCTCAGGACTCGATCTCGCCTGGGGCCTGCACACGCTGCCCCAGCTGTTCCCGACCAAGGTTCTGAAGATGAACGACGTCGCCGATTACCTCGGCGGCAAATATGGCGGATGGACCGATGCAGCGGCCAAGACCTGCAAGCTCGGCAACGACTGGCTCGGCATTCCCGTGGCGACCAACGGCGGTTACCTGACCTACCGCAAGTCGGCGCTCGACAAAGCAGGGTTCAAGGAATTCCCGAAGGACTTCCCCAGCTTCCTCGAAATGTGCAAGGCGCTCAAGGCCAACAACACGCCCGCCGGCTTCGCACTCGGCCACGCCTCGGGCGACGGCAATGCGTGGCTGCACTGGGTGCTGTGGGGGCACGGCGCCTACACGGTCGACCAGAACGACAAGATCGTCATCAACTCGCCGGAGACGGCGAAGGCGCTGGAATATTGCAAGGCGCTCTACGACAGCTTCATTCCGGGCACGGCGTCCTGGAACGATTCCTCCAACAACAAGGCGTACCTCGCCGGGGAGCTCTATTGCACGGCGAACGGCATCTCGATCTACGTCGCCGCCAAGACTGATGCCAGCAAGAAGGAGTTGGCGGAGGATACCTACCACGCGCTCTGGCCGGTTGGCCCGGTCGGCAAGCCGACCGAGCTGCAACTGGCGCTGCCGATTCTCGCCTTCAACTTCACCAAATATCCGAACGCCGCAAAGGCTTTCGTCGCTTTCATGCTGGAGAAGGAGAACTACGAGAAGTGGCTGTCCGGCGCGCAAGGCTATCTGACGCAGACCTTGAACGCCTATGAGTCCGCCCCGATCTGGAAGGCCGATCCCAAGAACGAGGTGTTCTCGCAGGCCTCCAAGCGCACGCTGCCGGCGGCCGGCATCGGCACGGTCGGCGAAAAGGCGGCGACCGCAATCGCCGACTTCATCGTCGTCGACATGTTCGCCAATTACTGCACCGGCGCCAAGGATGCGAAGGGCGCGATGGCTGAAGCCGAGCGCCAGCTGAAGCGCATCTATCGCTGATAATCACGGGGCGGGCGGCCATCCGGCCGCCCGCTCGTCAACATTTTCGATCAGGGATATCGGGCATGGCTGATGTCGCAATTTCCCGGGCCAAGCCTCAGATGAGCGAGGCGAGCGCCTGGACCCAGCTCAAACACAATCGCAACTGGCTCGGCTTCTGGTTCATGGTGCCGGCCATGGCGTTCCTGATCTTCTTCCTGGCCTATCCGCTCGGGCTCGGCATCTGGCTGTCCTTCACCGACACCCGCATCGGCAGGGTGGGGCAGTTCGTCGCCACCGAGAACTACGAATGGCTCTGGGACGATTCAATCTTCTGGCTGTCGGTGTTCAACACGCTGCTCTATACCTTCGTCGCTAGCGCCCTCAAATTCGCGATCGGGCTCTATCTCGCGCTGCTGCTCAACGAGCACATGCCGTTCAAGGCGATGCTGCGCGCGATGGTGCTCATCCCGTTCATCGTTCCGACGGTGCTCTCGGCACTGGCCTTCTGGTGGATTTTCGATTCGCAATTCTCGATCATCTCCTGGTCGCTGAAGCATCTCGGGATCATCAACCAGAACATCAACTTCCTCGGTGACACCACCTGGGCGCGGATTTGCGTGATCTTCGCCAATATCTGGCGCGGTGTGCCGTTCGTGGCGATCACGCTGCTCGCAGGCCTGCAGACTGTCTCGCCGTCGCTCTATGAAGCGGCAACGCTCGACGGCGCCACGCGGTGGCAGAATTTCCGCTTCATCACCTATCCGCTGCTGACGCCGATCATCGCCGTCGTGATGACCTTCTCCGTGCTCTTCACATTCACGGACTTCCAGCTGATCTGGGCGATGACGCGCGGCGGCCCGGTCAACGCCACCCACCTGATGGCGACGCTGTCCTACCAGCGCGCGATCATCGCCGGGCAGCTCGGCGAGGGCGCCGCGATCTCCAGCGCCATGATTCCGTTCCTGCTCGCTGCGATCATGGTGTCCTGGTTCGGCCTGCAGCGCCGCAAGTGGCAACAGGGAGAGAGCAATGACTGATCTTCCTGCCGCGAAAGTGGATCTCAAGTCCGTGATATCGTCGCCGGCGCGCGTCGATAACAGCGAGGGCATGAGCTATTTGCAGTCCGTGCCGCGCCGGCTCGTGACGCTCTATCTGCCGCTCGCGATCATCGTCGTCGTGCTGCTGTTCCCGTTCTATTGGATGGCGTTGACGTCGGTGAAGCCGGACGAGCAGCTGCTCGATCTCGACAAGTACAATCCGTTCTGGACCTGGAATCCGACGTTCAAGCACTTCCACAAGCTGCTGTTCGAGAGCTACTATCCGTACTGGCTCTGGAACACGATGTACGTGGCGATCTGCGCTACGGTGCTGTCGATCGTGGCCTCGGTGTTCGCGGCCTACGCCATCGTGCGGTTGCGTTACAAGGGCGCCAATCTCGTCGGCGGGCTGATCTTCCTCGCCTATCTGGTGCCGCCCTCGATCCTGTTCATTCCGCTCGCCACCGTCGTCTACCAGTACGGCCTGTTCGACTCGCCGCTGGCGCTGATCCTGACCTATCCGACGATCCTGATTCCGTTCTCGACCTGGTTGTTGATGGGCTATTTCAAGACCATTCCCTTCGAGCTCGAGGAATGTGCGCTGATCGACGGCGCGAGCCGGTGGCAGATCCTCATCAAAATCGTGGTGCCGCTCGCGATCCCCGGCCTCATCTCGGCCTTCATCTTCTGCTTCACGCTGTGCTGGAACGAGTTCATCTACGCGCTGACGTTCCTGCAGTCGACCAGCAACAAGACCGTGCCGGTCGCGATCGTCAACGAGTTCGTGGATGGCGACATCTACCGTTGGGGATCGCTGATGGCAGGGGCGCTGGCCGGTTCGCTGCCGCTCGTCATCCTTTACGCCTTCTTCGTCGAGCATTATGTGTCGGCGATGACGGGCGCCGTGAAGGAATGATCGCGGGGCTTGCCGAGGGCGCGTCCGGAGCGGCGCGCTCCGGTCAATAGGCGCCCGGTCGATAAGAAGGAGTTGAGCTCTTGCACATTCTGGTTCTCGGCGCCGCCGGCATGGTCGGCCGCAAACTCTGTGAACGGCTGTTGCGCGATGGCCGGCTCGGCAAGAGCGACATCACGAAAGTGACCATGCATGACGTGGTCGAGCCGAAGAAGCCGGAGAAGGCCGGCTTCCCGGTCGAGACCATGTCGGGCGATTTCGCAGTGCCGGGCGCGGCCGAAAAGTTGATCGCCGGCCGCCCCGACGTGATCTTCCATCTCGCCGCGATCGTCTCGGGCGAAGCCGAGCTCGATTTCGACAAGGGCTATCGCATCAACCTCGACGGCACCCGGATGCTGCTCGACGCGATCAGGCTCGTCGGTGGCGGCTACAAGCCGCGCGTGGTGTTCACGTCCTCGATCGCGGTGTTCGGCGCACCGTTCCCCGATGCGATCGGCGACGAGTTCTTCCACACCCCGCTGCTCAGCTACGGCACCCAGAAGGCGATCGGCGAACTCCTGCTCGCCGACTATTCCCGCCGCGGCTTCCTCGACGGCATCGGCATCCGCCTGCCGACGATCTGCATCCGGCCCGGCTTGCCCAACAAGGCGGCATCGGGCTTCTTCTCCAACATCCTGCGCGAGCCGCTGGCCGGCAAGGAGGCGATCCTCCCGGTGTCCGAGGACGTCCGCCACTGGCACGCGACGCCGCGCTCGGCCGTCGGCTTCCTGCTCCATGCCGGCACCATGGACCTCGCGACCGTCGGTCCGCGCCGTAACCTGACCATGCCGGGCCTGTCGGCGACGGTCGGCGAGCAGATCGCGGCCTTGAAGCGCGTTGCCGGCGAAAAGGTCGCCGCCCGCATCAAGCGCGAGCCGGATCCCTTCATCGTCGGCATCGTCGGCGGCTGGCCGCGCAATTTCAACGCCAAGCGGTCGCTCGAGCTCGGTTTCACCACGGCCGAGAAGAATTTTGACGACATCATCCGCATTCACATCGAAGACGAGCTCGGCGGCAATTTCGTCGCCTGATCTCTGACTGAGCGAGCCAAGTGATGGCGAGCGTTGCTTGCATCGGCGAATGCATGGTCGAGCTCCGGCAGGCCCAAGGGGGACATTCCTCCGGCGCGTCTGCCGGGCAGGGGCAGGGCGGCGGCCTGTACTCGCGCGGCTTCGGCGGCGACACCCTCAACACCGCCGTCTATCTGGCGCGGCTCGAGGTCAAGGTTGATTATCTCACCGCGCTCGGCGACGATGCCCTCAGCGATGAGATGATCGCGGCCTGGAATGCCGAGGGTGTCGGCACGCGGCGCGTTGTACGCCTGCCGGGCAAGCTGCCCGGTCTCTACATGATCCAGACGGATGCCAAGGGCGAGCGCCAGTTCTTCCACTGGCGCGACAGCGCTGCGGCGCGGCAGCTGATGAGCCTGCCCGAGACGGATGAGCTCCTCAATTCGCTGATGAGCTACGACATCGTCTATCTATCCGCGATCACGCTCTCGATCTACGATGCGCCCGGACGCGAGCGTCTGTTCGCGGCGATCAAGCGCGCGCGCCTGCTCGGCACCCGCTTCGTGTTCGACACCAATTTCCGCGCACGCGGCTGGCCGGACCGCGATATCGCGCGCGAGGTGTTCGCTGCGGCCTTCGCGGCTGCCGATATCGTGCTGACTTCGACCGAGGATCTGCTCGCGCTCTATCCCGGCGAGAGCCACGAGCAGTTGATGGGGCGCATCCCCACGCCTGAGCTGGTGTTCCGCCTCACTGAACCGGTAAGCCTCTTGCGCTTCCCCGGCGGCACTAGCGAAGTTCGCGCCGAGCCCATGACCAAGCCGGTGGTGGATACCACAGCGGCCGGCGACAGCTTTGCCGCGGCCTATATCGCGGCTCGGCTCGGCGGCGCCGAGCCGGTCGAGGCGGCCCAGGCCGGGCATCGCCTCGCCAGCCTCGTGATCTGCTATCCCGGCGCCATTATTCCGGGCTATGCCATGCCGCCGAAGAAGCGGCATCGGCCGGCGGCCTCTCGCCAGGCCACCAAGTAAACGAGACCAACTGAAATAGAGATCTATGCCAACGGCTGCCCAACAAAACCACCTAGTCGCGCTGTTCAAAGCCGCGACCGTCATTCCCGTTCTCACCATCGAGCGGATCCAGGATGCCGTGCCGCTGGCACGTGCGCTGGTCGCCGGCGGCGTCCGCACGCTGGAGGTGACGATGCGCACCCCCGTCGCGATCGAGGCGGCGAGGGCGATGATGGCCGAGGTGCCCGAGGCGGTCGTCGGTATCGGCACGATCCTCAATCCGGCCGACTTCACCCGCGTCGAGAAGCTCGGCGTTGCCTTTGGGATCAGCCCCGGCCTCACCCCCGACCTCCTCAAGGCCGCCGCCCACAGCTCCCTGCCGTTTGCGCCTGGCATCGCGACCGCCTCCGAGCTGATGCTGGCGCTGTCGCACGGTTTCGACGTCGCAAAATTCTTCCCGGCCGAGCAGGCCGGCGGCATCAAGGGCTTGCGCTCCCTTGGTGGCCCGTTCCCCCATGTGCGGTTCTGCCCGACCGGCGGGGTCGGAGAGACCAATGCAGCGAGCTGGCTCGCCGAGCCAAATGTGGTTGCGGTCGGCGGTTCCTGGCTGTGCCCGACGGCCGAGATCAGGGCCGGGAACTGGGCCGGCATAACTGCCATCTGCGAGCGGGCCCTCAAGGCGCTGAAAGCCGCGTGAAGTCTTGCCATCCCTGGGCTAAGACTTAGGTCAGGAAGAGACCGCCAGGGAGAAAAGACCATGACCGCCAGCATCGTCGGATGGGCGCATACGCCGTTCGGCAAGTTCGACACCGAAACCGTCGAAAGCCTCGTCACCCGCGTCGCCAACGAGGCGCTGGCCGACGCCGGCATTTCCGCCTCCGACGTCGACGAGATCGTGCTCGGCCATTTCAACGCCGGCTTCTCGCCCCAGGATTTCACGGCGTCGCTGGTGCTCCAGGCCGACCCGAAGCTGCGCTTCAAGCCGGCGACCCGCGTCGAGAACGCCTGCGCCACGGGCTCTGCCGCCGTGCACCAGGGCCTGCGCGCGATTGCCGCAGGCGCTGCGAAAATCGTGCTGGTCGTCGGCGTCGAGCAGATGACGCGCACCCCCGGTCCGGAGATCGGCAAAAACCTGCTCAAGGCGTCCTACCTGCCCGAGGACGGCGACACGGTCGGCGGCTTCGCTGGCGTGTTCGGCAAGATCGCCAGCTCTTATTTCCAGAAATACGGCGACCAATCCGACGCGCTGGCGCTGATCGCGGCCAAGAACCATAAGAACGGCGTCGCCAATCCCTTCGCTCAGATGCGCAAGGATTTCGGCTTCGACTTCTGCCGCGCCGAGAGCGAGAAGAACCCCTTCGTCGCCGGTCCCCTGAAGCGAACTGACTGCTCCCTGGTCTCCGACGGCGCCGCGGCGCTGGTGCTGGCCGATGCCGAGACTGCCAAGAGCATGAGCAAGTCGATCGGCTTCCGCGCCACCGCGCACGCCCAGGACTTCCTGCCGATGAGCAAGCGCGACATCCTCCAGTTCGAGGGCTGCACGGTTGCCTGGCAGCGCGCGCTGGAGCAGGCGGGTGTCACCCTGTCCGATCTCTCCTTCGTCGAGACCCATGACTGCTTCACGGTCGCCGAGCTGATCGAGTACGAAGCCATGGGCCTGACGCCGAAGGGGCAGGGCGCCCGCGCCATCAAGGAGGGCTGGACGCTCAAGGACGGCAAGCTGCCGGTCAATCCGTCGGGCGGCCTGAAGGCCAAGGGCCATCCGATCGGCGCTACCGGCGTCTCCATGCATGTGATGACCGCGATGCAGCTTGCCGGGCAGGCCCCCGAGGGA
Organism: Bradyrhizobium sp. CCGE-LA001; assembly: GCF_000296215.2. Taxonomy (NCBI): domain Bacteria; kingdom Pseudomonadati; phylum Pseudomonadota; class Alphaproteobacteria; order Hyphomicrobiales; family Nitrobacteraceae; genus Bradyrhizobium; species Bradyrhizobium sp. CCGE-LA001. The sequence goes on from NZ_CP013949.1 coordinate 3,572,682, forward strand.
ATGCAGCTCAAGAACGCAAAGCTCGGCGGCATCTTCAACATGGGCGGCGCGGCGGTCGCCAACTATGTCTCCGTGCTGGAGCCGTTGAAATAGGCTTGGTCTGTCTCCGCGGGAGATAGACGCGGTGGACGACGCCTTCGGCAAATCCACCCCGCGGCTTTTGCGCTAGATCAAGGTGGACATGGTTCGTTTTGCCCACCTTGACGCTCCTGATTGATTTGCGGGAACTGCATCATGAGCACTGACTACGAAGCCTCGCTGTCGATGGACGCCCTCAACGATCGCATCGCGATCCTCGAGGACAATATCCGCCAGCTCATCGAGCAGGCCGCGGCCGCGTCCGGCGAGCAGAACGAGTCGCGGATCGCAGACCGCATCAGCCAGCAGAACGACGAGCTCGACCGTCTCATCAAGATCCGGGAATCCCGCCAGAAGAAATAGCGCCGCGATATCGCCGAGCGACGCATGCCGCCATACGCCGCTCGCCCTTGCGCGGGCGGCGGCGCTGCCGTTAGCTGGATCGAAACCGCGAGGGCGCTTCGGCCCTGCGCAATCGGGAGCGAACGATGGGGCCGCTGAAAGGCATCAAGGTCGTCGACATGACCACCGTGCTGATGGGACCCTATGCGACCCAGATGCTCGGCGATTACGGCGCCGACATCATCAAGGTGGAATCGCTGGACGGCGACGTCACCCGGCTGATCGGCCCGACGCGGCATGCCGGCATGGGCCCGGTGTTCCTCAACACCAACCGCAGCAAGCGCTCGATCTGCCTCGACCTGAAGAAGCCCGCGGGACGCGAGGCCGTGCTGCGGCTGCTGAAGGACGCCGACGTGCTCGTCTACAACGTCCGCCCGCAGGCGATGGCGCGACTTCAACTCGGCTATGACGTCGTCTCCGCGATCAATTCCCGCCTGGTCTATGCCGGCGTGTTCGGCTTCGGCCAAGACGGGCCGTACGCTGCAAAGCCCGCCTATGACGACCTGATCCAGGGCGCCACCGCGTTGCCGGCACTGATGGCGCAGACCGGCGACGGTGTGCCGCGCTATGTGCCGAACGCGCTGGTCGACCGCATCGTCGGCCTCACTGCGGTCGGCGCGATCTGCGCCAGCCTCGTGCACCGCGACCGCACCGGGCGCGGCCAGCGTGTGGACATCCCGATGTTCGAGACCATGGCCGGCTTCGTCATGGGCGACCACATGGGCGGGCTCACCTATGAGCCGCCGCTCGACAAGGGCGGCTATGCCCGCCATCTCTCGCGCGACCGCCGCCCCTACAAGACCTGGGACGGTTATCTCAGCGTCATCGTCTATAACGACAAGCAGTGGGAGAATTTCTTCAAGGCCACGGCACGCGATGATCTGCGCGCCGATCCCAAATTCGCGACCTTCGCGGGCCGGGCGGCGAATATCGATGTCGTCTATGCCGAGCTCGCGCGCATCTTCGAGACGCGCACGACGGCGGAGTGGATCGATCTTCTGACCAAGGCCGACGTGCCGGTCATGCCGATGCACGATCTGCAAACGATCCTGCACGATGAGCATCTCGAGGCGACTGGCTTCTTCCCGGTGGTGAACCATCCGACGGAAGGGCCGATCCGCAGCATGAAGGTGACGGCGACCTGGTCGGAGACCGAAGCCGAGCCGGTGCGGCTGGCGCCGCGCCTCAACGAGCACGGCGCGGAGATCTTGCGCCAGATCGGATACTCGGCCGACGAAATCGCCGCCATGGTCCGCGACGGTGTCACGCGTGCCGCGCCGGAGTAGGGGAAAGAGCAATGGCAAAGATTCTCTCATCCGTCATTCCGGGGCGCGCCCTCTTGGGGCGCGAGCCCGGAATCCATACTCCCGATGGTGGTTATGGATTCCGGGCTCGCGACTTCGTCGCGCCCCGGAATGACAGCGGAGAGGTAAAGAGATGAGCTTCATCACCGGCGTCGGCCTCACGCCGTTCGGCAAGCACGAAGGCTCATCCTCGCTCGACCTGATGAGCAAGGCCGCCCAAGCCGCGCTCGACGATGCCGGGCTGAAACGCTCGGACATCGACGGCATCCTCTGCGGCTACTCCACCGTCTCGCCGCACATCATGCTGGCCACCGTCTTCGCCGAGCATTTCGGCATCCGTCCCGCCTACGCCCACGCGGTGCAGGTCGGCGGTGCGACGGGTCTCGCGATGACCATGCTTGCCCATCACCTCGTCCATACAGGCGTCGCGCGCAACGTGCTCGTCGTCGCCGGCGAGAACCGTCTCACCGGGCAGAGCCGCGATGCCTCGATCCAGGCGCTGGCGCAGGTCGGCCATCCCGATTACGAGGTGCCGCTCGGACCGACCATTCCCGCCTATTACGGGCTCGTTGCCAACAGGTACATGCACGAATATGGGGTGACCCAAGAAGACCTCGCTGAATTCGCGGTGCTGATGCGCGCGCACGCCTGCACCCATCCCGGCGCGCAATTCCACGAACCCATCACGGTGGCCGACGTCATGGCCTCGAAGCCGGTGGCGATGCCGCTGAAATTGCTCGACTGCTGCCCGGTGTCCGACGGCGGCGCGGCATTCGTCATCAGCCGTGAGCGGACCGGCGAGACGGGCGTGCGCATCCGCGGCTGCGCCCAGGCCCACACCCATCAACACGTCACGGCGGCACCAAGCTTAAGCGAGCTCGGCGCCGAAATCTCCGTTGCGCGCGCAAAGGAATCCTCCGGCCTTGCGATCTCCGACGTGCGCTATGCCGCGATCTACGACAGTTTCACCATCACCCTGGCGATGCTGCTGGAAGACCTGGGCCTTGCCGGCCGCGGCGAGGCCGCAGCCCGCGTCCGATCGGGCCATTTCAGCCGTGACGGCGCGATGCCGCTCAACACCCATGGCGGCCTGCTCAGCTACGGCCATTGCGGCGTCGGCGGCGCCATGGCGCATCTGGTTGAGGCGCATTTGCAGATGACGGGGCGGGCTGCGAATCGACAGGTGCGCGACGCCTCGATCGCACTGCTGCACGGCGACGGCGGTGTGCTGTCGTCGCATGTCAGTATGTTCCTGGAGCGGGTGCGATGAGCGAGCGACTGGCGGACTGGACCAAGGGCGAGCCGGCCATCACCTATCAGACCTGCGCCGCCTGCGGCCATGTGCAGTATATTCACCGCGCCTTCTGCTCTGCCTGCGGCGCGTCCGATCTGTCCGAAGCTCGCGCCAGCGGCAAGGGCAGGGTGTACGCGACGTCGCTTGTCTGCCGCGCCGCCACGCCGGAGACGCGTGCGCACGTGCCCTACAACATCCTGCTGGTCGATTGTGCCGAGGGGTTTCGCATGATGGCCCACGGCGCGAATGACCTCGCCATCGGCGATTCGGTCAGTGCGAGCTTCAAGCCGTTTGCCGGGAAGCTCGTGCCGTTCTTCGCGAAGGGCACGTAAAGGGATTCGTCATTCGGGGGCGGTCTTACGACCGAACCTGGAACGGGTATTCTGGGCCTGGCTTGTGCGAGAGCCACCCCGGAATGACGAAAACTCTGAGAACGCTTACTAACGCCCGTAGAACAAGATGCTGGCGATGACGAGCATCGCCGTCACCGCCAGCATGTGCGCGAGCGCTCCCGAGGCCGCCCCCTTGATGGCTTCCTTCATGCCGTTTTCTCCCTAGACTTGGGCGTGACTCATCGTTGCGCGGTCAAGCGCAAAGACGGTCAATTGTTTTTACTCGGAACACCCCACTTGCGAGTACTCACCGCGAATTGTCCCCACGCGGCGAATATCGACTGTGTCAGGGTCGATCAGCAATGCGGCGGCAATTTGACTCGATGATGTTGCTCCTGCGTCGGCGCAAGAATAGAGTTTCAGAGAACCCTCGCCGATCGCGACAAAAAGCGTCAAAAATTCAGGGAAAACTTCAGGAAAATCATGGCCCGCATTCAGTACAGCGACCCGTCCAAGGCCTCCGACCGCACCCGCGAAATCCTCGACAAGAACCGCAATGCCAACATTTTCCGCATGATGGCGCACTCGCCGAGTTACTTCGAGCAGTATTGCCGCCTGGGCGGCGCCATCCGCCATAAGGGCGAGCTCGATCCGATCGTGCGGGAGCTCGCGATTACCCGTACGGGGATCTTGTGTGAGGCGCCGTACGAGATCGTGGCGCACAAGCGCATCGGCAAGAATGTCGGCGTCACCGACGAGCAGAACGAGGCGCTCGAAAATTGGCAAGCTGCCAAGTGTTTTGACGAGACGCAGCGCGCCGCGCTCGCCTTCACCGACGAGATCGTCAAATTGAACAAGCCGACGGACGCCACCTTCAAGGCGATCGCATCGAAGCTGACGCCGGCCGCGCTGGTCGAGCTTCAGCTCTCGGTCGGCTTCTACATCATGACGTCGAAATTCCTGGAAACCTTCGAGATCGATCTTCAGCCGGTCACGGAAGTGGTGGGCTGATCGACAAGAGCGGCGAGGGAGGCCGATGACGATCGATGACTACGCGGCCTGGGCCGCAACCATTGCGAAAGTCGAAGAGCATCCGTCCAACGAGCGGCTGTCCTATCTCGGGCTCGGCCTCGCCAGCGAAGCCGGCGAGGTCGCCGATCACATCAAGAAACTGCTGCGCGATGATTGGCTCGACAAGGCAGGTCTGGTCGATGAGCTCGGCGACGTCATCTACTACTGGGCCTGCCTGTGCGCCGCGACCGGCCGGAAGCCGTCCGAACTGCTCGAGGCCAGCGCGGCCAAGATCAAGCGACGGTTGGGCGAGGCCGCGAGCCGCTGATGCATTTCTGTGTAGCCATCCTTCGAGACGCCCGCCGTTGGCGGGCCCTCAGGATGAGGACCGAGTGCGCGGCAACAGTTTTCAACCAGCCGCAGTGCCGCTTAGCCTCATCCTGAGGAGACCGCGCAGCGGTCGTCTCGAAGGACGAGGCGTGCGTTCAGGTCGACGTCAGAATATCCACCTTTGCGTTGGCGACGATCAGGCGGTCGGCCAACAGCTGCGCCAGATTGCGCATGATGCGCTCGCTGGCGCGCGGGTGCTGTTCGCGGAAGCGCTCGAAGTCCTTGAGCGGCACCTCGAACACGGTCGCCGCCATGTCGGCAAACACGTCGGCGGAGCGCGTTGCCTCCAGCAGTGCCATCTCACCGAAGGCCATGCCGGCGGTGAGCGTTGCCAGCCTGACGCCGTCGGGCAGCGTGACATGGACCGCGCCGCTTCGGAGGAAGAACACGGTATCGGCGGCATCGCCAGTCGTCACGATCTTCGCGCCGGAGGGATAGCTGCTGATCGTGCAGAGCGCTGCGAGATCGGACAGCTCGTCCTCGCTCAGCCCGGCGAGCAGCGGCTGCTCGGCAAGCTCGGTGGTCTCGTGGAAGTCGATCGAGCCGCCATAGCGGTAGACGATCTGGTCCTCCGCCCATTCGATCGCGGTATCCAGCAGGTAGAAATCGCGGACGTTCTTCAGCTCCGCTGTCCATTCCCGCAAGCTGTCCCATTCCTTGGAGGCGCGCCGGATGCCTGAGATCACGACGGTGACGTTCAGCGCCGCCAGCTCCTCGAAGGCCTCGGCGACGAGCCGCGCGCCGGCGCGCGTGGTCGAGGTGACGCGGTGCAGATCGAAGATCACGAATTGCGGGCGCGGCCGGCCCGCGAGCCGTCGTGAGACATAGTCGACGGCGGAAAGCGACAGCGTGCCGACCAGCTCGATGATCCGCACCTCCTGCTCGTGCGCGGCCAGGATCTCGCGCTCTTGTGGCCGGCGCACGCGGCGGGACGGGCTCTTGCCGATGTCATAGTCCGCTATAACCGCGTTGCGCGCGTCGTCGCTGCGGTTGAGCATGTGCAGATCGTAGTGCGAGGACAGTGCCTCGCAGACCTTGATGCCGCGCACGCTGTTGCCGTGCTTGTCCAGCCTCGGCGAGTAGCTGCCGAGCCCGAGCCTGGCAGGGAGCGCGGCGAGGATGCCGCCGCCGACGCCGCTCTTGGCGGGAAGGCCGATCCGGTAGATCCATTCGCCGGCATAATCATACATGCCGGACGAGGTCATCACCGAAAGCGTGCGCGAGATCGCGTAAGGCGTCAGCACCTGCTCGCCCGTCACCGGATTGATGCCGCGATTGGCGAGCGTCGCCGCCATCACCGCGATGTCGCGTGCGGTGACCAGCACGGCGCATTGCCGGAAATAGACGTCGAGGACGCCGGCGACATTGTCGGATATCACGGCATTGGTCTTGAGCAGATAGCCGATCGCACGGTTGCGGTCGCCGGTCTGGCTTTCGGATGTGTAGACGGCCTCGTCGACGGCGAGGTCGCGTCCGGCAAAGCGGCTGAGCGCGAGACGGATCTGCTCGAAAGCGTCCGCGCCTTTGCTGTCATAGATCAGCCCGGTGCAGGCGATCGCGCCGGCATTGACCATTGGGTTGAACGGATGGTTGTCGGAATTGAGCCGGATCGAGTTGAAGGGATCGCCGGAGGGCTCGACGCCGATGGCGCTTTCGACCTTCCCTGCACCCAAAAGGTCCAGCGCCAGCCCGAACACGAAGGGTTTGGACATCGACTGGATGGTGAAGGGCACTCGGCTGTCGCCGACTTCGTAGACATGGCCGTCGAGCGTCGCGAGGCTGATGCCGAAATAGGCAGGGTCCGCCTTGCTCAGCTCGGGAATGTAGTCGGCGACGCTGCCCGAGATCTCGGCCGAGAATTCATTGAGGCAATTGTCCAGAAACCGCAGCAAAGGCGGTCTCGAGCGGGTCCAGGCGGAGGTGGCGGGCGATAACGGCTTCATCGCCCCACTTGTGCAACGCAATCAGGGTGCGCGCAACCCGTCCGGAACTATGCTCTGCCGGCGAACCAGGAGCAGGGCGAGCAAGACCGTGGGCAGGAGGATCGCAAGGCCGAGCAGCGTGACCTGCAGCTGCGACAGCGGCATGATCCCGCCCCCCGGCGTCGCCACCACGAAGCCGCCGATCACCAGGAGCACGCGGATCGGCCATTCCAGCGCACCGGTGCCGCGCAAATCGCCGACGAAAGGCTGGTAGCCCTGGATGCCGCCGCAGATGAACAGCGTGCCGAACGCAGCAAGGCCCATCAGGCCGAGGCCGGCAAGGTAGGGGCTCGGCCCCTGCAGCACCAGCGCCGGATTGAGCACGAAGAAGAACGGGATGAAATAGATGATGCTGCCGACCCACATCGATTCCCAGCCGGTCTTCATCGCCGGCGAGCCGGCGATGCCTGCTGCGGCGAACGAGGCGATCGCGACCGGCGGCGTGATCGACGACAGCATGCCCCAATAGAAGATGAACATGTGCACGGCCATGCGGTTGAGCCCGAGCTTCTCCAGCGCGGGAGCGACCAGGATGGCGAGGAAGATGTAGCAGGCCGTCGTCGTCAACCCGAGGCCGAGAATGAGGCTGGTGAGGGCGCACATGCCGAGCAGCAGGAAGGCATTGTCGCCCGCGATGTGCAGCAGGTCATTGGCAAGGCTCGAGACCACGCCGGTCATCGAGAACGCGCCGATCAGAAGGCCGCAGCCGGCGAGGATGCCGACCAACTCGACGAAGGTGCGGCCGTTGACCTCCAGGAATTTGCCGATGGTCGCGAACGTCCACCGCGTGTCCTTGGAGAAGAGCTGGTTGAGGATCAGCAGCAGGGCGGTGGCGTAGAACGGCGCGTGGCTCTCGCGTTTGAAATAAAGCAGCATCACGATCAGGAGCGCGATGACGAATACGTAGTACCAGCCGTCCTTGATCGTATCCATGACCCGCGGCAGGTCGGCGCGCGGGATGCCCTTCAGCCCATGACGCGCGGCGTAGGTGTCGACCTGCATGAACAGGCCGACGTAGTAGAGCGCGGCCGGGATGATGGCGGCGAGCGCGACTTCCGCGTAGCTGACGTTGAGGAACTGTGCGATCACGAAGGCGGTCGCGCCCATCACCGGCGGCGCCAGCACCGCGCCTGTAGAGGCGCAGGCCTCGATCGCGGCGGCATAGGAGGCGCGGAAGCCGCTCTTCTTCATCACGGGGATGGTCATGGTGCCCGCGGTGAGCACGTTGGAGATGATCGAACCTGACATCATGCCGAGCAGACCGCTGGCAAAGATGCAGACCTTCGCGGCACCGCCGCGGAAGGTGCCGCACATCGCGAAGGAGAGGTTGATGAAGAATTTGCCGGCGCCCGTCATCATCAGTGCGGTTCCGAACACCAGGAAGCCGATCACGGTGTCGGCAAAGGCCTGGATGGGAATGCCGAGCAGGCTTTCGCCGGAAAGCACGTGATAGGCGGTCGCCTGCTCCAGCGTCGATTGCGTGCCGCGGAACGGCCCGAGCCAGCTGGCCTCGGCGAACAGCGGATAGACGGTGAAGGGCATCACGCTCAGGAGCAGGCTCCAGCCGCCGGTGCGGCGCAGCGCCTCCATCAGCATCGCCCACATCACGAGGCCCGCGGCGATCACGGGGGGCGGCGCGCCGCCGAATTCCCAGCCGGCCTCAGCGGCCTTGCGCACGTTCGACATCAGCATGATGGCCGCAGCGAATGTCGCCACGAACAGGACGAGGTCGTACCAGGGAATCCGGTCGAGCGGGGCGCGTTCAGCGCCAGGAAAGATCAGGAAGGTGAAGGGCAGCATCAACGCGATCAGGAGATAGAAATACTCCGTGTTGAGCTGGGTGTAGCCGACGAAGAAGCGCAGCGAGAATTGCTGGTTGATGCAGAGCAGGATGGTCGCGGCCGTCGCGACCACAAGCGTCCAGCGCCAGGTGCCGCGCAACGTGCGCACGCGCGTGACTTCCGCCTCCTGCATGTTGCCGGCGGCGCCGTGAGGATCGTCGAACACGACTCGCTTGGTCGCGTCTTGCGGGGCGGTGGAAGTGGAAGAAGACATAGCGACCCCGCTGGTGGGCTACTGAAAGCAGATTAGGCTAATGACTATTGGTCGAACGCTCGCGCCGCGGGCTCAACCTCTCCCGCGTGCGGGAGAGGTTGCGCACTTGCCTCTTAGCGCCGAGCGTGACGCCATTCGTCTATTCCTCGAACCCGTTAGGCATGTCGGCCTTGGCAAGCGCCGCGGCGCGCGCCTTCATCCACCCGTCGACGAACGCCTTGTCGTCGGACGGCGGATTCGACTTGCCATAGTCCGTCCACGCCGCGCCGAGCACCTCCTGGCGCTTGATCAGTTTGTTGTTGTGCGCCTCCTGCGCGTCGCTCCAATGGCCGGCTTCCTTCAGCGCCTTCACCGCGCCGGGATGCACCGGCACCACCCAGTTCTTGGTCTGGCGGTCGGCGCCGAGGCCGCCGGCGCCGGGCGCTGAGTCCTTGTAGGCATCGTAGTTCACGATCATCGACTTGGTGATCGCATAGATCTGGTCAGCCGGTTGCGATGCATAGGTGACGAAGATCGGGTAGGGGTAGTTGCCGAGCTCCACCGGCTTCTGCGGTGTGATGCCGGCGCCGCAGGTCGCAAGCTGCGGGAAGAAGAACGAGCCGACCTTCTGCATCCGCGCCCAGCCTTCCTTGTCCTTGGCGGGCAGCGGCGGCCAGATCAGGCCGCGCGGCGAGGTCTCCGCTTCCTTGGCCGGGCCGGTGATGGTGGTGCCGAAGGCGGCGTCGACATCGTTGTTGATCAGCCCTTTCCACATCGCGCCGTAACTGGCGAACTCGACGGCCTTGACGTCCTTCTGCGTGAGGCCTGCGAAAGCCAGCACCGCGAGCGAGTTCTGGTTCAGCGCAGGCGAGCCGACCACGAAGCCGACGCGCTTGCCCTTGAGGTCTTTCAGCTCCTTCACTCCGGTGTCGGCGGCAACGCCGAGCGAGCCGCAATTGCAGTCGACGGACGAGAGCAGGATCTGGAGCGGCTGCGGTCCCCATTCCTTCGATCCGAACTCGAACACGCCCTCCTGCGCGAAATAGGTGCCTGATCCCATCGCGGACGAGACCGCGCGCTTGGCACGCAGCGGCGCGAGGCGTGCGACGTCGTTGCCCGCGGGGAGCACGCGCACATCGGTGCCGTATTTGTCCTTCATCATCTTGCCGACGCCGACCGCGATGTTGAAGCCGGCGGTGCCGGTGTCATAAGCGGTGAACGTCAACGTCGCCGGCAACTTGAGATCCTCGGCGGACGCGTAGCGAGTAGACACAAAAGAAATGCCCGCCACCAAGGCAGGCGCGAGCACGAGCAGCCCACGAAGCATGTTTCCCTCCATCAATCCTCGCGTTTGCCGCGAAGAATTTCGTTCTTTGTTTGAAACAACGTTTTGTTTGCAGCAGATCATGTCACTGCGATCGAGCGATGGCAACGCCGGACCGCGAGTGCAGAAACGGCGCTGACAGAATGTCGCGGAATCAGCGGATCATGCAGTCAACTCGCGACGATCGCGATGGTCTGTCCCTCCGCAACGACGTCGTCGAGCTTCACCAGAAGCGATGTGATCGTGCCGCTCGCGGGCGAGGGCACCGGTATCTCCATCTTCATCGCTTCGACTACCACAATCTCATCGCCATCCGCGACGGTTCCTCCAACTTGCACGGGAGTTGCGCAGATCCGGCCCGCGATCTCCGTGACGATCTTAATTTCTGGCATGCCATCGCCTTTTTGTTGTCGTCGCAAAATGCCTGAGGTAGCGTCGTCTGCAAGTGGAATTTAATTCCGCAGAGCGGAACAAACGGTAGGGAACATGGGACGACGATCGGAGCGGTTGAGTAGGCAAGGCGCGCTCGCTGGCGATGCCGGTGAGGGTGATGTCATTCAGGTGGTGTCGCGCGCGTTCGACGTGTTGCGATGTTTCGAGGGCCACGAGGCGCGACTCGGCAATCTCGAGATCTCAAATCGCTGCGGTCTGCCGCGCTCGACGGTGTCGCGGCTCACGCACACGCTGACCCGCATGGGCCAGCTCGTCTATCTGCCGCGCGATCAAAAATATCGTATCGGCCCGAGCGCGGTGGCAATGAGCGCCTCGATGATGAAGGGCGCGCAGCTGCGCAGCATGATCCGCCAGCGGCTGCAGGAGGTCGCCGACCAGCTTCCCGGCACGGTCGGCTTCGTCGTGCCCGACCGTTTCCATCTCGTCTATCTCCAGTTTGCGCGCTCGGCGAGCGCGCTCGGCCTGCACGAGGGCACAGGCAGCCGCATCTCGATGGCCTCGACCGCGGCAGGCGCAGCCTACACCGCCGCGCTGGCGCCTGAGATCGGCGATGCATTCATCGCCGACATGGAGAGGGAAGCCCCCGATGCTGCGAAGATTCTCAAGCCCCGCATCGAGGCCAACCGGCAGTCGCTGCGCGAGCGCGGCTATGTCGTAGCCTGCGGCTTGTGGAGCCCGCACATCAACGGGCTCGCGGTGCCGATCTGGTCGCCGCAATATCAGACCTTCGTGGTCATCACGATCGGCCTGCTCTCGGCGATGTATGACGAACAGCGCCTGCATGACGAAGTCGCGCCGCTGATGCTCACGCTCGGCCGCTCGCTCGGCAGTCTGATGGAAGGCGCCGAGGGCGACGTCTTCAACAACCGTATCTCGCGTAAGCCGGTCGCAATGGCCGTGCACAACAATAACAAGCCGATCAATTCGGAGGGAGTGAATGAACTGGAAGCCGGAACTCGACGAGCTCGCCCGGCGCGAAGCCTTCGCGCGGGAGATGGGCGGCGTTGACAAGGTCAAGCGACAACATGACCAGGGCCGGCTGACTGTTCGGGAGCGCATCGACGGACTGATCGACAAGGGAAGCTTTCACGAGATCGGTGCCGTCTCCGGCATCGGTGAGTACGATTCCAGCGGCGAGCTGAAGAAGCTGACACCGGCCAACTGCGTGTTCGGCCGGGCGCGCGTCGACGGCCGCACGATTGTCGTGGTCGGCGATGATTTTACCGTGCGCGGCGGCTCGGCCGATGCATCCATTTCCGCAAAGCCGCTGATGGCGGAGGAGATGGCGCACGACTTCCGCCTGCCCATCGTCCGCATCATCGAAGGCTCCGGCGGCGGCGGCTCGGTCAAGACCATCGAGACCAAGGGCGCGGCGAACCTGCCCGGCGGCATCGGCGGCACGCGCTGGTATCGCTTCACGACGGAGAATTTGTCGCGCGTGCCGGTCGTGGCACTCGGCCTCGGCTCGGTGGCGGGCTTGGGTGCCGCGCGTCTGGCCGCCAGCCACTATTCCATCATGACGAGGAAGTCCGCGATGTTCGTCGCGGGGCCTCCAGTGGTGAAGGCGCTGGGGCAAGATCTTTCGAAGGAAGAGCTCGGCGGCGCCGACATCCAGACCCGCGCCGGCGCGGTCGATCATGCCGTCGACACGGAAGAAGAAGCGTTCGCCTGCGCGCGGCGTTTCCTGTCTTATCTGCCGTCGTCAGTCTACGAGCTGCCGCCGACCCTGCCGTGCAGGGACGATCCGGAGCGCGGTGACGAAGCACTGTTGAGCGCGGTGCCGCGTAACCGCAAGCAGGTCTACAAGATGCGGCCCATCATCGAGTCCGTCGTCGACAAGGGCTCGTTCTTCGAGGTCGCCAAGAACTTCGGCAAGCCGATCATCGTCGGCCTCGCGCGGCTCGAGGGCAGGGCGGTGATGGTGCTCGCCAGCGACAGCTTCCACTACGGCGGGTCCTGGACGGCCGATGCGTGCCAGAAGGTGGTGCGCTGGGTCGATTTCGCCGAAACCTTCCATCTGCCGGTCGTCTATCTCATGGACTGCCCCGGCTTCATGATCGGCCTCGATGCGGAGAAAGCCGCCACCATCCGCCACGGCGTCCGTGCCATGGCCGCGGTGAACCAGACCACCGTGCCCTGGTGCACAGTGATCCTGCGCAACGCCTTCGGCGTCGCCGGCGTCGTGCATCAGCCGGCCGACCGCTTCTCGATCCGCTACGCCTGGCCGTCCGCCTATTGGGGCTCGCTGCCGCTGGAAGGCGGCATTGAAGCTGCCTACCGCGCCGACATCGACGCGGCCGAGGACAAGGCTGCCAAGCTCAGGGAGATCGAGGAGCGCCTCAACAAGCTGCGCTCGCCGTTCCGCTCGGCCGAAAAATTCTGGGTCGAAGAGATCATCGACCCCAGGAAGACGCGGTCGCTGTTGTGCGAGTTCGCGCGCCTCGCCGAGCCGCTGCGCAAGGCCGGCCCGCCCGAGAATTTTTCCATCAGGCCGTGATGTTCAGCCATCATCGCGGCTGCGACGATCTTGTCGCGGCCGCGATGGCGTGACCGCGAAACAAGAACGCGCTACGTTCCCCGGATAAGAACAAGAGGACGCGCCAATCGTGTTTGACTTCATCATCGTGGGCGGCGGCTCGGCAGGGTCCGTGCTGGCCCACAGGCTCTCTGCAAAGAGCACCAACAAGGTCCTGCTGTGCGAAGCCGGACAGGACACGCCACCCGGCAACGAGCCGGCCGAGATCAGGGACAGCTATCCGGGCACGGCCTATTTCGATCCGCGCTTCCACTGGACCGAGCTCAAGGTCACCACCCAGATCGTCAGCCACAACAATCCGAACGAGGGACGTCCGCCCTTGCGCAAATACGAGCAGGCGCGGGTGCTCGGCGGCGGCTCCTCGATCAACGGCCAGATGGCCAATCGCGGCGCGCCGACCGATTACGACGAGTGGCAGGCGCGCGGCGCCGAGGGCTGGAGTTGGGCCGACGTGCTGCCCTTCTTCAAGAAGGTCGAGCGCGATCTCGATTTCGACGGGCCGTACCACGGCAAGGACGGCCGGATCCCGGTCCGCCGCATCCCGCGGGAGCACTGGACGCGGCATTCGGAAGCGTTCGCGCAAGCCTTCCAGCAGGCCGGCCACCAGTTCGTGCCCGACCAGAACGGCGAGTTCGTCGACGGCTATTTCCCGGTGACGCATTCCAACCAGGCCGAACAGCGCGTCTCGGCCGCGATGGGCTATCTCGACCGCGACACCCGCAAGCGGGCCAACCTCACGATCTCCACCAACACGCAAGTCCGCGAGCTGCTGTTCGAGGGCACGCAATGCGTCGGCGTGAAGGCAATGGTCGACGGGCGCGAGCAGGAATTCCGCGGCCGCGAGATCATCCTCTCGAGCGGCGCGATCCATTCGCCGGCGCATCTCTTGCGGGCCGGCATCGGGCCGGTCGGTCATCTCAAGGATCTCGGCATTCCCGTGCTGATGGGGCTTCCGGGCGTCGGCCAGCGCCTGATGGATCATCCCTCGATCTCGCTGTCGTCCTTCGTCCGACGCGACGCGCGCATGAACGAGCACACCAGGCGTCACATGCAACTCGGCCTGCGTTATTCCTCCGGGCTGCCTGATGTACCGAAGGGCGACATGTTCGTCGTCGTCATCAGCAAATCGGCCTGGCACGCGGTCGGCGCGCAGATCGGCTCGCTCCTGACCTTCGTCAACAAGACTTATTCCGAGACCGGGCAGGTCAAGCTCGCCTCGCGCGATCCCGCAGCCGAGCCGATCGTCGAGTTCAACCTGCTGTCCGACCGCCGCGACCTCGATCGGCTGATGAGCGGCTTCCGCAAGATGGCGGCCGTGCAGATGAGTGAGGTCGTCAGGAAGGTGACGGACAAGCCGTTTCCGGCCGCCTATACCGATCGCGTCCGCAAGATCGGCGTCGTCAACACCAGGAACAAGATCCTGACCAAGATCGCCGCAACGTTGATGGACGGACCGGCAGCGCTGCGTCACTACATGATCGACAATTTCGTGGTCGAAGGCTTCACCTTCGATCAGGTGCTGAACGACGACGAGGCGCTGGAGGCCTTCGTGCGCAAGGCGACCATCGGCGTGTGGCATGCCTCGTGCTCGTGCCGCATGGGCCGGGCCGACGATCCCATGGCGGTGGTCGATAGCCAGGGCCGCGTCAAGGGTGTGCAGGGCCTGCGTGTCGTCGATGCCTCGATCTTCCCGGTGGTGCCCTGCGCCAACACCAACTTCCCGGTCCTGATGTCAGCGGAAAAGATCGCGGCTGCGATGCAGTAAGGCGCAAGCGGGGTAAACCTCCGGTATCGAGCGCAGCTGCGGGCCTCCGTAGCTCGAGCCATGGTGTCTCAAGTTAGGACAGGCAGCCAGGCATCCCGGCCTGTGACGGGTTCGTCCTTACCGGAGTCTCTGCGATCGCCTTTAGGCGACGTTAATGATGCCTTCTCAATACGATAGATCGCACCTCGCTGCGGTCCATGTTTGTCTGGTGGCCGTAAGCGTTGATTAAGAAGGCCATATCCATATTCCGGTTTGCGATGCGCGGAGGATCGGCAGCGGGACAGCTGCGCCCCCTTAGCGTCTTGAGATTTCAGGAAGTGTTTTTGCCGCAAAGCCGGCAATCAGGATGAAGGTCATGCTCCGCCGCGTAGTGCGTCATTTCGCGAGAGATCGGAAGGCCAACGTCGCCATTATCTTCGCGCTCATGATGGTGCCGATCATCTTTCTTCTGGGTATGACGCTCGACTACACGCTTGCCTTGCGCAAGCGCGAGCAATTAGACGCCGCCGCTGATGCCGCCGCAATCGCAGCCGTGCGGCCCTCGATGCTGACGCAGACCGACACGGCCGTCGTCAAGGCGACCGCGGAAGCCGTCTTTGCCACGAAGGCGAACCTTCCCGGCCTGTCGTCGGTGCCAACGCCCACGGTCACGGTCACCGATTCCGGTCTCGCACGGACGATCACGGTTGCCTACACCGCGCAGTCTATCAACAATTTTCCCGGCGTTCTCGGCAAGCAGACCTGGCAAGTCAACGGCTCCGCCACGGCGCAGGCGTCCAGCGCGCCCAACATGAACTTCTATTTGCTGTTGGACGTGTCTCCGTCGATGGCGCTTGGGGCAACGCAGGCCGACATCAACAGCATGATCACGGCGACGAGCAGTCAGCCGGCTTACGCGAGGAACTGTGCGTTCGCCTGCCATGAGGTTCATCCCAACAACCAGAACCCGAGCTCATCGAACAAGGACAATCTCACCGTCGCGCGCGCCAACAACATCACGCTGCGCATCGATCTCGTGACCAATGCCGTCAAGCAGTTGATCGTGGGGCCCTGGACGTGTCCCCAGTCGGGTGTTTCGGGCGGTGTCATGCAATGCATGGCCGCGCTCAACAACACGACATACAAGGCCGCCATCTACACTTTCGATTATAAATTGAACACGGTCCAGACGCTGACGACACCGACGACCGCGGGCACGCAGATCGGCAACATTAAGCTCATGCCGGTGGATCACCAGAACTGCGTGATCATCAACCAATGTTCTACCGACTACGGCTCGGACATTGCCGGCGGGCTGACGAGCGTGAACAACATCATGCCCGCGCCAGGCGGCGGCACAAATCAGTCTGGCGACACGCCGCAGGAGGTGGTGTTCCTTGTAACCGACGGGGTCGAAGACAAGCTGATCCTGAAGTCGGCAAGCTGCGATCCGAACGCCACCTATCCACTTCCGACGGTCGGCAGCACGCAAGTGCGATGCCAGCAGCCGCTCAATGCAGCGGCCTGCACGACGATCAAGAACCGGGGCATTCGCATCGCGGTGCTCTACACCGAGTATCTGCAGTTGCCGACCGATGGCTGGTACAACAGCCGTATCGCGCAGTTCAACAATCCGTCCTCATCCACGGGCCAGATCGCGCAACGGCTGCAATCATGTGCTTCGCCGGGTCTGTACAAGAGCGTCCAGACCGGCGGCGACATCTCCGCGGCGCTGACGGACCTGTTCCTCAAGGTCGCATCCAGCACGGCCAGCCTTGTGAAGTAGAGAACACGCGACATGATCGGCCACGCCGCAACGACCAAGAGACGCCGCGACCGCTGCGCCGCCTTTACGCGGGACAGCAGGGGCGCGACGGCCGTGGAGTTCGCGCTGGTCGCTGCGCCGTTCCTCGCGCTCATCATCGCGCTGATCCAGACGTTCCTGGTCTTCTTTGCCCAGCAGATGCTCGAATCCGTCGTGCGCCAGTCGGGTCGCCTCGTCATGACAGGGCAGGTTCGATCTGCGCAGATGAGTCAGGCAGTTTTCAAGCAGAAGGTTTGCGACCAGATCGTGATCCTGTTCAATTGCAACGGCTTGATGGTCGATATGCAGGTTGCGACTTCATGGACCTCGGCGAACACGGGAATCCCCAGCCTGACCTACGACGGCTCGGGCAAGGTCAGTAATACCTGGCAGTACAACTACGGCGATCGCGGCGATATCGTTGTGCTCCGCGTCATGTATGAGTGGCCGGTCGTCCTCGGGCCGCTCGGTTTTAACCTCTCGAACCTCAGCAATGGCAATCGGCTGATCATGTCGACCGCCGCGTTCCAGAACGAGCCATCATGATGATGTCCGCCCTATCGTCTCGCGCCCGGCACTTGTTCGCCGATAACCGCGCCGTCGCAGCGACGGAGTTCGCCATGGTGGTGCCGTTCATGCTGGTGCTCTATGTCGGTGGCGTCGAGCTCGGCAACGGCCTGGCCATGAACGTCAAGGTCAGCTCGACCGCGCACAGCGTCGCCGACATGATCACGCAGAACACGGCTGTCACCACGTCTCAGATGGAAGGCATTCTCGCGGCGTCGAGCGCCATCATGGCTCCCTATCCGATCAAGAGCGGTAGCACCTCCTTGATGACGATCACGGTCTCGGGCGTGTCGACCGACAGCAGCGGCAAAGCAACCGTGCAATGGAGCAAATCCACAAGCTCCTCCGGGGCGCGAGCCGTCGGTCAACAGATGACCTTGTCGAACTTCACCGGGCCAAGCGGCACCAGCAACGCCAATATCTCACTGGTTCTGAGCGAGGTGTCCTACGACTATACGCCAAATCTGGGCTTCACCATCGCCGGGACCGTAAAGCTGTCGGACAGTTACTATTTATTCCCGCGCTGCTCGACGAACGGACCGGCTACCTCGAGCTTTCCCTATTACGACGTGAAGTATCCGGCGACCTCCACCTGCACCTGCGTCCAGCACTTGCAGCAGAAGACCTGTTGATCCCAGGTTACAGCCGCAACACCTTGCCGGGATTCATGATGTTCTGCGGATCGAGCGCGCGCTTGATGGTGCGCATGATGTCGAGTTCCGTCCTCGACCGATAGTGGCTGAGCTCGTCGAGCTTGTCGATGCCGATGCCGTGCTCCGCCGAGATCGAGCCGCCCATGGAGGTGATGAGGTCGTTCACGGCCCGCGTGATGGCGCCCTTGTATTGGGTCAACGTCTGCTGATCCATGCCTACCGGTCCCATGAACGAGAAATGCAGATTGCCGTCGCCGATGTGTCCAAGGGGGTAGGGGCGGATGGTCGGGAGAATGTCGAGTACGGCCTCAAGCCCCTTGTCGATGAAGGCAGGTATTTTGGAGATCGCGACCGAGACATCGTAGCTCAGTCCCGGCCCCTCGGCCCGCGAGGCCTCGGCGACGCCTTCGCGGATGCGCCACATGTTGCGCGACTGGCTGACCGTTTGTGCGATCGCGGCATCGAGCACGCGGCCGGCCTCGAGCTGATCGGCGAGGAACTGCTCCAGCTTCTCGGACATGCCCTCGGCCCCATCCCGGCGTGGCCGCGCAGACGACCATTCCAGCAGGAGATACCATGGCGTGTCCGCTGTCAGCGGATCCTGGGTGCCGGGAATGTGGCGCAGCACCATGTCGATGGCAGCGCGGCTCATCAGCTCGCAGGAGCCGACATTGTCCTCGGACGCCGCATGCGCTTCGGACAGGATCTCCAGGGCCGCGCGGGGATCACGGATCGCCAGCCACGCGGTGCTGACATCCTTCGGCGCCGGCCATAGCTTGAGCACGGCCTTGGTGATGACGCCCAGCGTGCCTTCGGCGCCCATGAAGAGGTGCTTGAGGTCGTAGCCGGTGTTGTCCTTCTTGAGCGCACGCAACCCGTCCCAGACATCGCCATTGGGCAGGACGACCTCGAGCCCCAGGACGAGGTTGCGCGCATTGCCATAACGCAGCACCTGCACGCCGCCAGCGTTGGTCGACAGATTGCCCCCGATCATGCAGGAGCCTTGCGCGCCCAGGCTGAGCGGCAGGAACCTGTCGTGCCCCGCCGCCGTCTCCTGGAGGGTCTGCAGCACGCAGCCGGCCTCGACCGTCATCGAATAGCCGACGGGATCGACCTCCAGCACGCGATTCATGCGGCCCAGCGACAACACGATGCCGGTATGCGCGGGCCAGGGCGTTGCCCCTCCCATCAGGCCGGTGTTGCCGCCCTGCGGCACGATGGCGATGCCGTGCTCATGGCAAAGCCGGACTACTCTCGACGCTTCTTCCGTGCTGCCAGGACGCACGACAGCTCCGGCACCGCCGACCAGCAATCCCCGCCAATCCGTCACGAACGGCTGCTTGCCGTGCTCGTCCTCGATAATGCCCTTCTCGCCCACGATCGCGCGCAACGCATCGCGCAACTCGGCGGTCAAGGGAACGGTCGGGATGAGGGGGGCTGAGGACGGGAGGGCAGCCGGCATGTGTTTCCTCTGGCGCATCTTGGTGTGCACTGCGCACGTGACGTGCTCAGGACATTGTCCACGTTTGCGGGGAGGAGTCTAACGGGAATGTGGCGCGCAAAGGCTCCACTGCATCTAGTGGATGGCGACGCCGCCGGGCTCGGCGTCGCGCACGATCGGATACTAATCCGGCCTCACGCCGCAGCCGTCTGTAGTTTGGGTTGCCTTGACAATGCCAGCACGATCAGCGCGGCGAACACGCACAGCGCACCGGCGATGAAGAAGGCGGGCAGATAGCTCTGATAGACCGTCCGCGAGAAGCCGGCGCCGAAGGCGGCCGCCCCGGCACCGAGCTGGTGGCCGGCAAAGATCCAGCCGAACACCAGATTGGCGCGCTCGGGTCCGAACTTCTGGGCCGTGAGCCGCACCGTCGGCGGCACCGTGGCGATCCAGTCGAGCCCGTAGAACATCGCGAAGAGCGAGAGACCGTAGAACGAAAAGTCGCTGAAGGGCAGGAAGATCAGCGAGAGCCCGCGCAGGCCGTAGTACCAGAACAGCAGCCAGCGATTGTCGTAGCGGTCCGACAGCCAGCCCGACATGATCGTGCCGAAGAAGTCGAAGATGCCCATTGCCGCCAGCAGGCTCGCCGCCTGCACCTGCGGAATGCCGAAATCGAGACACATCGGGATCAAGTGCACCTGGACGAGGCCGTTGGTCGAAGCGCCGCAGACGAAGAAGGTCGCAAACAGGATCCAGAACGCGGTCGACTTCGAGGCATCGCGCAACGTGCCGAGCGCCACGCCCGTGATTGAGCCGTGGCTGGCGGGCGGGGCGGGCAGGGGCGCGGTGCCCTCGTCACCGAACGGCCGCAGGCCGACATCGCTCGGTCGGTCACACATCGCGAGCACCACCGCCAGCGACGAGATCACGAGCATGATGCAGACCAGGCCGAGCGCGAGGCGCCAGCCATAGCGTTCGGTAAGGCTCGCCAAGAGCGGCAGGAACACGAGCTGGCCGGTGGCGACGCTCGCGGTCATGATGCCGACCACGAGACCGCGCCTGGCCGCGAACCAGCGCGTGGCAATGGTCGCGCCGAGCACGAGCGCGGTCATGCCGGTGCCGATGCCGATCACCACACCCCAGAGGGCGATGAGCTGCCAGACCTCGGTCATGCCGAGCGAGAGCACGAGCGCCGAGACCACGATGAGCTGGGCGGCCAACGTGACGTTGCGCAGGCCATAGCGGTTGAGCAGGGCGGCCGCGAACGGCGCCATCAGCCCGAACAGGATGAAGCGGATCGACAGCGCGGACGAGATCTCCGCCGTGCTCCAGCCGAATTCCTTTTGGAGGGGAACGATGAATACGCCGGGCGCACCGACCGTGCCGGCGCTGATCAGCGCGGCGAGGAAGGTGACGCCGACCATCACCCAGCCGTAGTGGATGTTGCGGCGGGAAAGCGCTGCCGCGAGCCAGTTCGAGATCATTGGGCCTCGGTATCGATGGCAGGTCGCAAGAGACCCGCCTCAGTTTGCAAGATGACACGGGACGTGTCTGTCGCAAATGACAGAGTTCCCTCGTTTACGGACTTTCTCGCGTCAGTGCGCCGGCCGCTCCACCGCGATGGCGGTGGCTTCGCCGCCACCGATGCAGAGCGCCGCGACGCCACGCCTGAGGTTCTGCGCCTCGAGCGCATGCAGCAGCGTCACGATCAGTCGTGCGCCGGTCGCGCCGATGGGATGGCCGAGCGCGCAGGCGCCGCCATTGACGTTCAGCTTTTCGCGGGGGATGCCGAGGTCACGCTGCGCCGCCATCGCCACGACGGCGAAGGCCTCGTTGATCTCGAACAGGTCAACATCGGAGGCAGCCCAGCCGACCTTGTCGAGCAGCTTGCGGATCGCCGGAATCGGCGCCGTGGTGAACCATTGCGGCTCCTGGCTGTGCGTGGAGTGGCCCTTGATCTCGGCCAGAACCGGCAGCCCGCCGCGGTCGGCGAGCGAGCGTCTGGTCAGCACCAGCGCCGCGGCGCCGTCGGCATTGGCGGAGGAGGCGGCCGGCGTGATGGTGCCATTGGCACGGAATGCCGGCTTGAGACCGGGAATCTTCGCCGGCTCGACCTTGAAGGGATGCTCGTCATTGGTGATGACGCGGGGACCTGCTTTCTCCGTCAGCGTGATCGGGGCGATCTCGGCCTTGAACACGCCGTCCTCGACGGCCTTGCGCGCGCGGCTGAGTGTCTCCATCGCATAGGCGTCCTGGTCCTTGCGCGTGAACTGGTAGGCTTCCGCGGTCGCCTCGCCGAAATCGCCCATCGAGCGCCCGGTCTCGTAGGCGTCCTCCAGCCCGTCCATCATCATGTGGTCGATGATGCGGTCGTGGCCGGCGCGATAGCCGCCGCGTGCCTTCGCGAGCAGGTAGGGCGCGTTGCTCATGCTCTCCATGCCGCCGGACACGACGATCTGTGCAGATCCCGCGCGAATGATGTCGTGCGCCAGCATAGTCGCCTTCATGCCGGAGCCGCAGACCTTGTTGACGGTGGTCGCACCCGTGGCATCGGGCAGGCCCGCCGCGCGCGCCGCCTGGCGCGCCGGTGCCTGGCCCTGGCCGGCCGGCAGCACGCAGCCCATGAAGACCTCGTCGATTTTCTCTGGCGCAAGCTTGGCGCGCTCCAGCGCCGCGCTGATCACGTGAGAGCCGAGCTTGTGCGCGGGGAGCGGCGACAGCTCGCCCATGAAGCGGCCGAGCGGGGTGCGGGCTGCGGAGACGATGACGACGGGATCGGCGGTTTCGGCCATGACGGGACTCCGTGCGGTAACGAATAAGATTATGGTCATCATATGATGCGGCGCAAAAAATGCAACCACGCTCGGGATGAGAAAATGTCGTGGGTCGGATGAGATTTGTTCGTTCTATTGAGGAGGTGGGCAAATGGGCCGCTCCTGTGGGTACAACCGTCGTCCCACACGACCCTGTCATTGCCCGCGAGGCGGGCAATCCAGGATTCCAGAGGCCGTCGTGTTTAAGCCGAGAAGCCGCGGCGTACTGGATGCCCCGGTCAAGCCGGGGCATGACACCTTTCGCTCGGAGGGCGCCCCATTGGCGCAGAGGCGATAGGCCTACCGTTTCCTGTTCACGAACGCCTGCATCAGCCGTGTCGGCTCGTCCGTCAGGAACGACTCGCCGAATACCTTGACGCTCAAATTCACCGACTCCGTCAGCGGCAATTCCTCCCATTGCCGCAGCAGCGCTTTCTGCGAGCGCAGCGCCTCGGGCCCGCATGCGAGCAGCGCGTTCACGACATGCTCGACCTCGGCATCGAGTCCGCCTTCCGGCGCGACCTTGTCGACCAGTCCCCAGGCCAGCGCCGTCGGTGCATCGATGTTCTCCGCGGTCATCACCAGCCAGCGGGCACGGGCCCAGCCGATCAGGCGCGGCAAGAGCGCGGCGTGGATCACCGAGGGGATGCCGACCCGGACCTCCGGCATGCCGAAATGCGCATCGTGTGCGGCAATGCGGAAGTCGCAGGCGGCGGCGACCTCCAGGCCGCCGCCGAGGCACCAGCCCGGCATGCGGGCGATGACGGGGGCGGGGAATTGGCGCACGGCTTCGCAGAGATCGCGCAGGCGGCTGATGAAGGCCTCGGCTGATCTTTGGTCGAGCTTGGCCATCTCCTTGATATCGGCACCGCCGATCATGCTCTTCTCGCTCTGGCCGCGCAGCACGACGATGCGGATGCTTCGGTCAGATGCGAGCTGCTCGAGGCCTTCGCGCACTGCATCGGTGACGGGCGAGCCGAGAATGTTGAGCGAGCCGGCATTGCAGATCGCGACATGAACGACGCCGCGGTCATCACGCGTGATGCCGCAGTGTTGATTGAGCATTTCCATCGTTTGATCTCGAAAGATTGGTGGTTTCGGGACGCCTATGGATGTCCGGATCACTTCCGGTCTGAACGGGCCGCTTGTCAAGCGGGCGGCGACGGAGTTGCCAGCCTGAAATCCGTGACATAGTATGATGTATATCATACAAAGAGGCCGCCATGACCGGATCCGATCGACTGAATCTGTTTTCGCCCGAACAGCGCCGCGAGCGCGTGGTGGACTGGCAGGTGCCCGCGCCGGTCGCGAAAGTGGCGATGGGCCTGTCGGGCATGGACGCCATGCTGGGCATTCGCGACGGCCGGCTGCCGCCGCCCCCTTTCGCGAAGGTGATCGGGTTCACCATGGCCGTGGTCGAGCCGGGCCGGATTGTCATGGAACTGGAGCCGCGCGAGGATCTCGAGAACACCATCGGCCTCCTGCACGGGGCGACGGCGGCGGCGCTGATCGATACCGCGATGGGATGCGCTATCTCGACCCGGTTGGAAGCAGGGCAATCGTCCGTGACGCTCGACCTGAAGATGACCTTCCTGCGTCCGCTCTCGGTCCGCTCGGGGTTGATCTCGGCCGAGGGCAAGGTGATCAAGCTGGGACGCCAGACCAGCTATACCGAAGGCTTTGTGCGCGACGGCAAAGGCGCGCTCGCGGTCCATGCAACTGCAACCTTCTCGATGATCGGCGCAACAACTTGACATGATTTAATTCACCGTCTGGTCCATTTCTGTGTTATGAGATGATCTCCGACATCCAATGAGATCCGTATGCGCTATTCCCGGGAACACAAGCAGGAAACCCACGACCGCATCGTGAAGAAGGCCTCAGTGCGGTTGCGCGAAAAGGGCGCCCACGGCATCGGCGTCGCCGACCTCATGAAGGAGGCGGGCCTGACCCATGGCGGCTTCTACGCGCATTTCGATTCCCGCGAGGCGCTGGTGATCGAGGCTTTCGCCTACGCCATGGATCGCTCCATGGACCATTGGCGCAAGCTCACCGGTGAGGCCGCGCCCGAAAAGCGGCTGGCCCTGGTCGCGGAGAGCTATCTCTCCGCGCTCCATCGCGACAATCCCGGCCATGGTTGCTCGATTCCCGCTCTCGGCGCGGAGATCGCGCGCGAAAGCCCGAAGACGCGCAAGGCCTTTGCCGGCAAGCTCGACGAGATGATCGAGATGATGACCGACTACATTCCCAACCTGCCGCGCAAGGCGGCACGCAAGCAGGCGATCGCGACATTGGCGACGATGGCCGGCACCATGCTGCTGGCGCGCATCGCCGGCTCCAGCGAGCTGTCGGACGAGGTGCTGAAGGCCGGCCGGGACAGTGCGCTCGAGGGTGCGAAGCGCGAGCCGAAGGTTGCAGCGAAGAAGACGAAGACCTAGGCGAGATGCCGTCGGGTGGGCAAAGCGGAGCGGTTTACCGCCCCGCAAACAGCGCCCGTTCGCGGTCCACAATCTCGCCGATATAATCTGCCACCGCCCGGATCCGCGCGAGATCCTTGCTGTCGGCGTGCATCAGCATCCAGAACGTCCGCGTGATCGAGATCTCCTCCGGCAGCACCGCCACGAGCTGCGGATAGTCGCTCGCCATGAAATGCGGCAGCACCGCAATGCCGAAGCCGGAGAGCGTGGCATTGAGCTGCGCGATCAAATTGGCGCTGCGGAAGCGCGCGGAGATCTTCGGCGACACCTGCGGCAGATAGTCGAGCTCCGGCGTGAACAGCAGCTCCTCGATATAACCGACGAAGCGGTGCTGCGGCAGGTCCTGCCGGGACGCGATTTTTGGAAAGCGGTCGAGATAGGTGGGAGCGGCGTACAGCCCGAGGCGGTAGTCGAGCAGCTTGCGGCCAACGATACGGCCTTCCTTCGGCATGGTCAGGCTGATCGCGATGTCGGCCTCGCGCTTGGAGAGGCTGAACAGCCGCGCGGTCGCCACGAGTTGCAGGTCGAGATCGGGATAGCGGTCGGCGAAGGGAGCGAGCCGTGGCGCCAGGAAGGCAGTGCCGAACCCGTCGGGTGCGCCGATCCGCACCGTCCCGGTCAACCGCGCCACGGAGCCGCCGACCTGCTCCTGGTTGGCGACGATGGTCGATTCCATCGCTTCCGCGCTGTCGGCGACCCGCTGCCCGGCCTCGGTGAGGAGATAGCCGGTCTTGCGCCGGTCAAACAGCTTGGCAGACAGGTGCTTCTCCAGCCGATCGACGCGGCGGATCACCGTGGCATGGTCCACGCCGAGCTGTTTTGCCGCAGCCGACACCGACCCGCCCCGCACGATGGCCAGCACGAAGCGAAAGTCGTCCCAGTCGATGCTACCTTGATCTAGCATTTTCGCACATCTATGGTGCAATATCTCAGACTTGAATCCCAATAAATGCAGGTCGATAGGATTTGTCAAAGCGTTCACGCTCGGCCTCAAGGAGATCATTTGATGCGTTCAGTCGGACATTTCATCGGTGGCAAGGAAGTGAAGGGCACGTCCGGCCGGACGGCAGACGTCTTTGAGCCGATGACCGGTGACGTCCAGGCCAAGGTCGCGCTGGCGTCCAAGGCCGAGGTCCGCGCCGCCGTCGAAAACGCGCGCGCCGCGCAGCCGGAATGGGCCGCGACCAATCCGCAGCGCCGCGCCCGCGTCATGATGAAATTCGTCGAGCTGGTGCAGCGCGACTACGACAAGCTTGCCGAGCTGCTCGCCCGCGAGCACGGCAAGACCGTTCCCGACGCCAAGGGCGACATCCAGCGCGGCCTCGAAGTCGCCGAATTCGCCTGCGGCATCCCGCATCTGATGAAGGGCGAATACACCGAAGGCGCCGGCCCCGGCATCGACATCTATTCGCTGCGCCAGCCGCTCGGCGTCGTCGCCGGCATCACGCCGTTCAATTTCCCGGCGATGATTCCGATGTGGAAATTCGCGCCCGCGATCGCCTGCGGCAACGCCTTCATCCTGAAGCCGTCCGAGCGCGACCCCGGCGTGCCGATGCTCCTGGCCGAGCTCATGATGGAAGCGGGTCTGCCGGCCGGCATCCTCAACGTCGTCAACGGCGACAAGGAGGCAGTCGATGCCATCCTCGACGATCCCGACATCAAGGCAGTGGGCTTCGTCGGCTCCACGCCGATCGCGCAGTACATCTATGAGCGCGCCGCGCAAACCGGCAAGCGCTGCCAGTGCTTCGGCGGCGCCAAGAACCACGCCATCATCATGCCCGACGCGGATATGGACCAGGCCGTCGACGCGCTGATTGGCGCCGGCTACGGCTCGGCCGGCGAGCGCTGCATGGCGGTCTCGGTCGCCGTTCCCGTCGGCAAGTCCACCGCCGACCGCCTGATGGAGAAGCTGATCCCGCGCGTCGAGAGCCTCAAGATCGGCACCTCGATCGATCCGTCGGCCGATTACGGTCCGCTGGTCACGCGCGAGGCAGTCGAGAAGGTCAAGAGCTACATCGACATCGGCATCAAGGAAGGCGCGACGCTCGCCGTCGACGGCCGCGGCTTCAAGATGCAGGGCTACGAGAACGGCTTCTATCTCGGCGGTTCGCTGTTCGACAACGTCACCAAGGACATGCGGATCTACAAGGAAGAGATCTTCGGCCCCGTGCTCTCGGTCGTCCGTGCGCATGACTACAAGGAGGCGCTGGCGCTGCCGTCGGATCACGACTACGGCAACGGCGTTGCCATCTTCACCCGTGACGGCGACGCCGCCCGCGACTTCGCGGCCAAGGTCAATGTCGGCATGGTCGGCATCAATGTGCCGATCCCCGTGCCGATCGCGTACTACACCTTCGGCGGCTGGAAGAAGTCGGGCTTCGGCGATCTCAACCAGCACGGCCCGGATTCGGTCCGCTTCTACACCAAGACCAAGACGGTGACCTCGCGCTGGCCGTCCGGCGTCAAGGAAGGCGCGGAGTTCTCGATCCCGCTGATGAAGTAAGGCTGTAGCCCAGCCCGTCATTGCGAGCGCAGCGAAGCAGTCCAGAATCTTTCCGCAGAGACGGTCTGGATTGCTTCGTCGCTTCGCTCCTCGCAATGACGAGGATGGTGAGGAGCCCAGCATGCAGTTCGCTCTGAACGAGGATCAGATCGCGGTTCGCGACATGGCGCTCGCGTTTGCCGCCGAGAAGATCGCGCCACACGCGCTGCGATGGGACGAGGAGAAGCATTTCCCCGTCGAGGTGATGCGCGAGGCCGCAAGCCTCGGCATGGGCGGCATCTACATCCGCGACGACGTCGGCGGCTCCGCCATGTCGCGGTTCGACGCGGCGCTGATCTTCGAGGCGCTGGCGACGGGCTGTCCGACCACCTCAGCCTTCATCTCCATCCACAACATGGCGAGCTGGATGATCGATGCCTTCGGCAGCGACACCCAGCGCCAGACGTGGTTGCCGAAGCTCTGCTCGATGGAGCTGATCGCGAGCTACTGCCTGACCGAGCCGGGCGCGGGCTCCGACGCGGCGGCGCTCCGCACCCGCGCGGTGCGCGAAGGCGATCATTACGTCCTGAATGGCCAGAAGCAGTTCATTTCGGGCGCCGGCGGTACCGATCTCCTAGTCGCGATGGTCAGGACCGGCGGTGACGGTCCCGGCGGCATCTCGACCCTCGTGATCGACGGCAAGACACCGGGCGTCTCCTTCGGCGCCAACGAGCGCAAGATGGGCTGGAACGCGCAGCCGACCCGCGCCGTGATGTTCGAGAACGCCCGCGTGCCGGTGGCCAATCGCTTGAGCGAGGAGGGCGTCGGCTTCAAGATCGCGATGGCTGGCCTCGACGGCGGCCGCCTCAACATCACAGCCTGTTCGCTCGGCGGCGCGCAGACCGCGCTCGACAAGGCGCGCAGCTACATGAAGGAGCGCAAGGCGTTCGGAAAGCGGCTCGACGAATTCCAGGCGCTGCAATTCCGCCTCGCCGACATGGCGATCGAGCTCGAGGCCGCGCGCACCTTTTTGTGGCGGGCGGCAGCGGCGCTCGACCGCAAGGACCCCGATGCCACCATGCTGTGCGCCATGGCAAAACGCTTCGGGACCGATGTCGGCTTCGAGGTCGCCAACCACGCGCTGCAGCTTCACGGCGGCTACGGCTATCTCAGCGAATACGGCATCGAGAAGATCGTACGCGATCTGCGCGTGCACCAGATCCTCGAAGGCACCAACGAAATCATGCGGCTCATCGTGGCGCGCAAACTGATCGAGGGCGCGCGATGAGTTCAGTGGAAGAGGGCGATCTCATCGTCCGCCGCGAGGGCGCGGCGGGCGTGATCCGGCTCAACAGGCCGAAGGCGCTCAATGCCATGACCTTGGAGATGTCCATCGGCATCGACGGGGCACTGGATCGTTTCGAGGCCGATCCGGACGTCGCCGTGATCGTGCTGGAGGGCGCGGGCGAGCGCGGCCTTTGCGCCGGCGGCGATATCAGGGGCCTCTGGGAGAGTTCGCACGCAGGCGGCGACCTCGGCGCGCGGTTCTGGCGCCAGGAATACGTCATGAACGCACGGATCGCGAAATATCCGAAGCCTTATGTCGCATTCATGGACGGCCTCGTGATGGGCGGCGGCGTCGGCCTATCCGGCCATGCCAGCCATCGTGTCGTCACCGATCGCACCAAGCTTGCGATGCCCGAGGTCGGGCTCGGCTTCTTCCCGGATGTCGGCGGCACCTGGCTGCTCTCGCGCTCGCCCGGCGAGATCGGCACCTATTTCGGCCTGACCGGCCAGACCATGAACGGGCCGGATGCGATCCACGCCAGGTTCGCGAACGCCGTGGTGCCGGCGGCGAAATGGCCGGAGTTGCGCGAGGCGCTGACCAGGGTTCGTCACGGCGCGACCGCGGCCGATGTCAGCAAGCTCATCGATGGCTTCGCGACGGGCGAGACGGCCGGACCGGTCGCCGCCAAACAGGCGGCGATCGATGCGCTGTTCGGGTTTGACCGGATGGAGGACATCTTCGCTGCGCTTGCGCGCGACGGCTCCGAATTCGCAATGGCCACGCTGAAGACGCTCAACGAAAAATCGCCGCGTGGCATGGTGGTGACGCTGAAGCTGCTGCGGCTCGCGCGCAAATCTTCGAGCCTGGAAGAGTGTCTGGTGCGAGAATATCGCGCGGCGCTGGAGGTGTTCCGCAGCGACGATTTCCGCGAGGGCGTGCGTGCGGCCGTGATCGACAAGGACCGCAATCCGACCTGGTCGCCGCCGCGGATCGAGGATGTGACGCCTGAGATGCTTGCGCCGTATCTCGCCGAGATCGGCGTTGATGAACTGAAGTTCAACTGACAACGCGACAGCGGAGGAAACGATAATGGCCACGATCGCATTCATCGGTCTCGGCAATATGGGCGGCCCGATGGCGGCTAATCTCGTCAAGGCCGGCCATAAGGTCGTCGCCTTCGACCTGGTCGAGGCTTCGCGCGCGCAAGCCAAGGCCGATGGCGCCGGCATCGCCGACAGCGCCGCGGGCGCAGTGAAGGGCGCCGATGTCGTCGTCACCATGCTGCCGGCCGGCAAGCACGTGCTCGGCGTCTGGAGCGAGGTCGTTCCCGCCATGACCAAGGGCGCGCTGATCATCGATAGCTCCACCATCGACGTCGAAAGCGCGCGTCAGGCCCATGCGCTCGCCGCCAAGCACGGCGTGCTCTCGGTCGACGCGCCGGTCTCCGGCGGCACCGGTGGCGCCAAGGGCGCAACGCTGACCTTCATGTGCGGCGGCGAGGAGAGTGCGTTCGCGGCGGCCAAGCCCGTGCTGGAGAAGATGGGCAAGAAGATCGTCCATTGCGGCGGCGGCGGCGCGGGGCAGGCGGCCAAGATCTGCAACAACATGATCCTCGGCATTTCCATGATCGCGGTGAGCGAGGCCTTTGCACTCGGTGAGAAGCTCGGACTCTCACATCAGGCGCTGTTCGACGTCGCCTCGACCTCGTCGGGCCAGTGCTGGTCGCTGACGACCTATTGTCCGGTTCCGGGTCCGGTGCCGACCTCGCCGGCCAATAACGATTACAAGCCGGGCTTTGCCTCGGCCCTGATGGTGAAGGATCTGACCCTGGCGCAGGACGCGGCCAAGGCTGCGGGCGCGGCAACGCCGCTCGGCAAGCATGCGCAGGAGATCTATCAGTCTTTCGACGCAGCAGGCCAGGGCGGGGTGGATTTTTCCGGAATTATCAAGCACGTTAGGAGTCTAGCCGGGAAAGCTTGATGACGACATTCCAGGAAGCGCGCGCGTTTCTGCTAAAGCACCGCACGGATTACGAGACAGCGGTCGAAGGTTTTCGCTGGCCCGATCCGGTTCCCTTCAACTGGGCGCTCGACTGGTTCGACGCCGAGCTGGCGGCGAATGCGGACAGCAAGGATCGCCCCGCGCTCTGGATCGTCGATGCTGCCCAGGACAAGCAGACCAAGCTGTCTTTCGCGGCACTCTCGAAGCGTTCGAACCAGATCGCCAACTTCCTGCGCGCGCAGGGCTTGAATCGCGGCGATCACCTTCTGCTGCTCCTCGGCAATGTGGTTCCGCTATGGGAGACGATGCTGGCGGCGATGAAGCTTGGCGTTGTCGTGATCCCCGCGACGACGCTGCTGACCGCCGAAGAACTTCGCGACCGGCTCGGTCGCGGCAGGGCGAAGGCGGTGGTGGCGGCCGAGGACCAGGTCGCGAAATTCGCCAGCCTTGGCGCCGAGAACATCGCTCGCATCGTGGTCGGCACGGCATCCGATGGCTGGCTGTCCTATGACGAGGCGGCGAACGCCTCGGACAGTTTTTCAGCCGACGGTCCGACCAACGCCGATGACCCGATGCTGCTCTATTTCACCTCGGGCACGACGGCGAAACCAAAGCTGGTTCGGCACAGCCAGCGCAGCTACCCGGTCGGTCATCTCTCAACCATGTACTGGATCGGGCTGCAGCCCGGTGACGTCCATCTCAACATCTCGTCGCCCGGCTGGGCCAAGCACGCCTGGAGCTGTTTTTTTGCTCCGTGGAATGCAGGGGCGACTGTGTTCGTGGTCAACCAGCCGCGCTTCGACGCAAAAGCTCTGCTCACTACCATCGGCCGTTGCGGCGTCACCACGCTGTGCGCGCCGCCGACGGTGTGGCGGTTGTTCATCCAGGAGAACCTGGCCTCGTTCAAGGTCGCGCTTCGCGAGGTCTGCGGCGCCGGCGAGCCGCTCAATCCCGAAGTGATCGACCAGGTGCAGGCCGCGTGGGACCTGACCATTCGTGACGGCTACGGCCAGACCGAGACCACCGCGCTTGCAGGCAACTCACCGGGCCAGCCGATCAAGGTCGGCTCGATGGGGCGGCCGCTGCCGGGCTATCGCGTGCAGGTCAGCGATGCCGACGGCCATCCGGTTAGGGAAGGCGAGGTGGCATTGTTGCTGGGCGCCGATCGTCCCGCCGGTTTGATGCAAGGCTATCAGGGCGATGACGGCAAGCTCTCCGGTGCGGAAGGCCAGCTCTATCGCAGCGGCGACGTCGTGTTCGCGGACGAGGACGGCTATCTCACCTTCGTCGGCCGTTCCGACGACGTGTTCAAATCCTCCGACTACCGCATCAGCCCTTTCGAGCTGGAGAGCGTGCTGCTCGAGCATGAGCTGGTAGCGGAAGCCGCGGTGGTGCCGAGCCCCGATCCGATCCGGCTCGCCATTCCCAAGGCCTTCGTGCTGCTGACCTCAGGTGCGGAGCGCTCGCCGGAGACCGCTCTCTCCATCTTCAAGCACCTGCACACGCGCCTTGCGCCGTTCAAGCGCATCCGCCGCCTCGAAATCGTCACGGAGCTGCCGAAGACGATTTCTGGAAAGATCCGCCGCGTTCAGCTACGCAGGCTGGAACGCGACGATGATCGCAATGATCCGCTGCGCGGCCGGGAATTCCGTGAGGAGGATTTCCCGGAGCTGGCGAAGACACGAGGTGAGGCCTAAGTGAACGAAGTCTGGAAGAAGCCGCCGATCACGCTCGATGCCTATCAGGCCATGGTCGGCAAGGAGATCGGCGTGTCGTCGTGGCACCTGATTGACCAGCCCCGCATCGATACTTATGCCGACGTGATCGAGGATCACCAGTTCATCCACGTCGATCCGGAACGGGCGAAAAAGGAGACCGCGTTCGGCACCACCATCGCGCACGGCTTCCTCACGATGTCGCTGATGTCGATCATGTCCTACGAGGTGATGCCCGTGATCGCGGGCACCACGATGGGTGTGAACTACGGCTTCGACAAGCTGCGCTTCATCTCGCCGGTCCGCTCCGGCAAGCGCGTGCGCGGCCGCTTCGCGCTGGCCGAAGCCAAGCTGCGCAAGCCGAACGAATTGCAGTCCCGCACCAATGTCACCGTCGAGATCGAAGGCGAGGACAAGCCCGCGCTGGTCGCGGAATGGCTGGGTTTGATCTATTTCGCGTAGACTCCGCCGTTGTTGCCGGGCTTGACCCGGCAACCCATCGCTGCTCAAAAAGCTGTCAAATCGCGCGTTTTCGCCCTCTCCCCTTGTGGGAGAGGGTGGCTTCGCGGAGCGAAGCCGGGTGAGGGGTCTCTCTCCGCGGACTCGCTTGTAAAGACAACCCCTCATCCGGCGCTTCGCGCCACCTTCTCCCACAAGGGGAGAAGGAAGAAGAAGCAGGAACTGCACAATGGCAATCAGGTTCGACGGACGCGTCGCCATCGTTACCGGCGCGGGCAATGGTCTCGGCAAGGCGCATGCGCTGGGATTGGCCAGCCGCGGCGCCAAGGTCGTCGTCAACGATTTCGGCGGCGCGCGTGACGGCACTGGCGGCTCCTTGTCGCCGGCGGAAGCGGTGGTCGAGGAGATCCGCAAGGCCGGCGGCACCGCGATGGCCGACGGCGCCGACGTCTCGAATTTCGAGCAGGTCACCGCCATGGTCGAGCGCGCCACCAAGGAATGGGGCAGCGTCGATCTCTTGTGTGCCAATGCCGGCATCCTGCGCGACAAATCATTCGGCAAGATGGAAGCCGCCGATTTCCAGAAGGTGCTCGACGTGCACCTCGTCGGCACCTTCTATTGCTGCAAGGCGGCCTGGGCCGGCATGCGCGACCGCAATTACGGCCGCATCGTGCTGACCACCTCGTCCTCCGGCCTCTACGGCAATTTCGGCCAGGCCAATTACGGCGCGGCGAAGTCGGGCATGGTCGGCTTGATGAACGTGCTGGCCGAGGAAGGCCGCAAGAACGATATCCGCGTCAACATCATCTCGCCGACGGCGGCGACCCGCATGACCGAAGAGCTGCTGCCGCCGCAGGCGCTACAGCTGATGAAGCCGAACGCCATCACGCCGGCAGTCGAGTACATGCTGAGCGAGGACGCGCCGACCCGCACCATCATGGGAGCCGGCGCCGGCTCTTTCGCCGTGATCAAGATTTTGGAGAGCGAAGGCATCAACCTGCCGGAGTCCGAATGGACCCCGGACGCGGTCGCCGCGCACTTCGCCGAGATCAGCGACATGTCGAAGGCCAAGGCGCTGACAGGTGCGTTCGAGCAGACGCAGAAATACGTGGCTCAAGCCGCGGCGCGAGCTGGGATCAAGCTGTAAGCGAGAGCATAAGGGCACTCTCAGCCGTCATGGCCGGGCTTGATCCGGCCATCCACGTTCTTGAGCACCTCGCGCGTGGCTCTCGTGAATGCCGGGACAAGCCCGGGCATGACGACCTGTTATAAGCCGCCGATCTTGGCCTAAACTCCCGCTATGACCAAAACGGACTCACAAATCGCCGTCATCGGCGCCGGACCCGCCGGGCTGATGGCGGCGGAGGTGCTGGCGCAGGGCGGCGCCCGCGTCACCGTCTACGACGCGATGCCGTCCGCGGGCCGCAAGTTCCTGATGGCGGGGCGCGGCGGGCTCAATCTCACCCACAGCGAACCGCTCGTCCAGTTCATGGCGCGCTATCGCGAGGCGGCGCCGAAGCTGCGAGCGGCGATCGAGCCGCTTCCGCCGGATGCGCTGCGCGCCTGGAGCGAGGCGCTGGGCGAGCCGACCTTCGTCGGCACCAGCGGCCGCGTGTTTCCGAAGGCATTCAAGGCCTCGCCCTTGCTGCGCGCCTGGCTGCGGCGGCTCGATGCCAGCGGCGTGCGGTTCGCATTTCGTCATCGCTGGATCGGTTGGGACGGCGAGGGGCGGCTGCGGTTTCAGACGCTCGACGGCATGCTTGCCGTCGCCGCGGACGCCACCGTGCTGGCGCTGGGCGGTGCAAGCTGGCCGCGCTTGGGATCGGACGGCCATTGGACGACAATCCTCGCCGACAAGGGCATCGCGATCTCCCCGCTGCGTCCGGCGAATTGCGGCTTCACGGTTAGCTGGTCGGATGTCTTCCGCGCGCGTTTCGAGGGCCAGCCGCTCAAGGCGATTGCGCTGAGCTTCGGCCCGCACAGCCTTCGCGGCGAAGCGATCGTCACGCAAGCCGGGATCGAGGGAGGTGCGATCTATGCCCTTTCGGCCGAACTGCGCGAGGCGGTTGGCGCGAAGGGCGAGGCGGTGCTGCAGATCGCCCTCCGTCCGGACGTCGATCAGGTCGAACTGGTCAGGCGCCTGTCCGCATCGCGCGGCAAACAGTCATTCTCGAATTTCCTTCGGAAGGCAGCGCAGCTTTCGCCCGTCGCAGTTGGCCTGCTTCAGGAAGCCGCGATCAGCGCAGGTCAGTCGCTATCGGCGATGTCGCCGGAGCGATTGGCCGAGCTCATCAATAGCGTACCGATCAAGCTCACGGGCGTGGCGCCTATCGCGCGCGCGATCTCGAGTGCCGGAGGCATCTCGTTCGACGAACTCGATACGCATTATATGATCCGCAAGCTGCCGGGCGTATTCGCCGCCGGCGAGATGCTGGACTGGGAGGCGCCGACCGGCGGCTATCTGCTGCAGGCGTCGTTTGCGACGGGCGCTGCCGCGGGCAGGGGCCTGCTGGAGTGGCTCGCCCAATCGCAGAAATCGTAGGGTGGGCAAAGGCGCGAAGCGCCGTGCCCACCATCTTTCGCAATTACGGCGAGAACTCGTGGGCACGCTTCGCTTTGCCACCCTACGGTGGCCTGCCCCTACCTGAGCTTGCCCCGCGCCGCGACCGGCAGCGTGCCGATGATCTCCTCGCCGCGCACCATCACCACCTCGTCCATCATGTTGACGACGACGCAGACGTGGTTGGGCACGATGCGGACGATATCGCCGACATTCGGCCGCGTGTTGCTGCGGGAGAGGTCGAGGAAGCCGTGCTCCTCGGCGAATTTAGCGATTCTGGCCTCGGGATGCTCGAGAATTAGGCCGTGACCCTCGAGCCCACCGGTGTCCGAGGTCAGCGTCTTCGAGCCGGCGTCGAGGATGCCGCGCTCGGGCGCGGCGCGGCTCACCACCGTCGAATAGATGTGCAGCGCGCAATCGTCCCAGGTGGCGACGCCGGCGGCGACCTGCATGCGGTCGTTATAGATATACGTTCCGAAGCGATGCTCGGTGCCGCCCTTGAGCTTGCCAAGATTCTTCAGGTTCGGCGTGCCGCCGGTGGAGACGATCTTTGCATCGAGGCCGTGCGCGCGTACGCCCGCCAGTGCCTCGTCATAGAACTTCTGCGCGTCTGCCCAGCCGGTCTCGGTCGGGTACATCATGAAGCCCGCGAATTCGAGTCCCTTGGACCCGGCGATCTCGCGCGCCAGCGCGATCGCTTCGGCCGGCGTCTCGACGCCCGCGCGCTTGCGCCCCGTGTCGCACTCGACCACGACCGAGAGCGGACGCCCCGATGCGGCGGCCGCCTTGGGCAGCCCTGCGACGACGGTCGAATTGTCGGCGGCGACCGTCATGTTGGCCTTCGCCTGGAGCGCGCCGAGCCGGGCCATCTTCTCCTCGCCGAGCAGATTGAAGCTGATCAGGATGTCGTCGATGCCGGCATTGGCCATGATCTCGGCTTCGCCGAGCTTCTGGCACGTGATGCCCTTCGCGCCCGCGGCGACCTGCATCTTGGCTATGGTCGGGTTCTTGTGCGTCTTGATGTGGGGCCTGTTGGAGACGCCGGCGTCGTCGCAGGCCTTCTGGATCCGCGCGATGTTGCGCTCGACCCGATCCATGTCGATGACGGCACAGGGCGTTCCATATTCGCGGGCGATCTTGGCGGCGAGGGGAGTGGTCATTTTTTAAGCCTGCTCTATTTCTTCGCGAAGCATTTCCAGTTCGAGCCAGCGCTCTTCAGCGGCGGACAGTTCTTCGTGCGCCTTGGCGATGGCGGCCGAGGTCTCGTCGAATTTCTTGCGATCCTTGGTGTAGAGATTGGGATCGTCGAGCACGCGCTGTAGCCTGGCGATGTCGGCTTGCAGCGTTTCCATCTTCTTCGGCAGAGTTTCCAGCGCGTGCTTCTCGTTGAAGCTCAGCTTCCGCTTCGGCACTGATGCGGCCGGAGCGGCGGAGCGCTCCTCTTTCTTTTCGGCCGGGGCTTGCGCCTTCGCCGTCTCGCGCTTCAGGTCGGCGCCGCGCTGTGCCAGCATGTCGCTATAGCCGCCGGCATATTCGATCCATTTGCCGTTGCCCTCAGGTGCGATCACGGAGGTGACGACGCGGTCGAGGAAGTCGCGGTCGTGGCTGATCAGGATGACCGTGCCCTCGTAGTCGCCGAGCATCTCCTCGAGCACGTCGAGCGTTTCGAGATCGAGATCGTTGGTCGGCTCGTCCAGCACCAGCAGGTTCGAAGGTTTCGCCAGCGCGCGTGCCAGCATCAGCCGGCCACGCTCGCCGCCCGACAGCACTTCTACCGGCGTGCCGCGCTGCTCCTGCGCGAACAGGAAGTCCTTCATGTAGCCCACGACATGCTTCGGCTTGCCGCCGACCATGATCTGGTCGCCACGGCCGCCGGTTAGGGCTTCGGCCAGCGTCGATTTGGGATCGAGGCTTTCACGGTGCTGGTCGAGGGTCGCGATCTCCAGATTGGCCCCGAGCCGGACGGTGCCGGTGTCCGGCTGCATGCCGCCGGTGAGCAGATTGACCAGCGTGGTCTTGCCGGCGCCGTTGGGGCCGATGATGCCGAGCCGATCGCCACGCTGGATGCGGGTGGAGAAATTCTCGACGATCTTACGATCGCCATAGGCCTTGTTGATGCCCTTCGCCTCGATCACGAGCTTGCCGGATTGCTCGGCCTCGGCCGCGGCGAGACTGGCGGTGCCAGCGGTGCCGCGATGGTTGCGGCGCTGGTCGCGCAGCGCATGCAGATTGGCGAGCCGCTTGACGTTGCGCTTGCGCCGGCCGGAGACGCCGTGACGCAGCCAGTGCTCCTCGTCCACGATCTTGCGGTCGAGCTTGTGCTGGTCACGCTCTTCCTCCGCCAGCACCTCGTCGCGCCAGCTCTCGAAGGAGGCAAAGCCGCGGTCGATCTGCTTGATCCGGCCGCGATCGAGCCAGGCGGTCGAACGCGACAGATTGGTGAGGAAGCGGCGGTCGTGGCTGATCAGCACCAGCGCGCTGCGGCGGCTGTCGAGCTCCTTTTCGAGCCACTCGATGGTGGAGAGATCGAGATGGTTGGTCGGCTCGTCCAGCAGCAAGATGTCCGGCGAGGGCGCCAGCACGCGGGCGAGCGCGGCACGACGGGCCTCGCCGCCGGATACGTTGGCCGGATTCTCGTTGCCGGTGAGGCCGAGCTGCTCGACCAGGTAGCGCGCCTGGTATGGGTCGTCACCGGGCGCGAGCCCGGCCTCGACATAGGCGAGCGTCGTCTTGTGCTCGCCAAAATCCGGCTCCTGCGGGAGGTAGCGGACCGTGGCGCCGGGCTGCACGAAGCGCGTGCCGCCATCGGGCTCGACCAGGCCGGCCGCGATCCTCAGCAGCGTCGACTTGCCCGAACCGTTGCGGCCGATCAGGCAGACGCGCTCGCTTGGCGCGACGTTGAGCTCGACGCCCGACAGCAGCGGCGTGCCACCAAAGGTCAGCCTGATATCTTTCAGTTGGATCAGCGGCGGCGCCATGGTCAGCCTTAGCTCGTTGCGGCCTGATCGGCACGGCGGCGCTGGATCCGGCGCAGCGTCTGGTCGAGCGCCGAAAGGAAGGCGGAGCGATCGCGGGGCGCGAACGAGCGTGGACCACCAGTGACTTCGCCGGCCGAGCGCAAATCCGTCATGAGATTTCGCACCGCCAGCGTCATCCCGATCGATTCTTCCGTGAACGGCTTTCCGTTCGGCGCGATCACGTCCGCGCCGGCCTTGACGCAGCGGCTCGCCAGCGGAATGTCCGATGTCACGACGACGTCGCCGTGCCGGGCACGCTCGGCGATCCAGTCGTCGGCGGCGTCCATGCCGGCGCCGGCAGCGATGCGCTCGATCAGCGGATCCTGCGGCACGCGGATGAAATTGCCGGCGACGACGCTCACGGGCACGCCATGCCGGAGCGCGACGCGGTAAATCTCGTCCTTCACCGGACAGGCGTCGGCGTCGACATAGATGCGGGTGGGGGTGTCATTCATTCGCCGCGTGGTACCCCATTCGGGCCGCAAAGGCGAGGGGATTGACCGGTGTTCCCAGGGCTCTACGATCGGCCCTCAACCAACAAGAATTCGAGGGAACGCCCGTCATGCCGAACCGGCTCGAAACCTACCGCGTCGAGGCCTACAACACCGCCAAGCAATCCGAAAACAAGATGCATGACGACAATGTGGCGCGCCGCTTCGGCTTTTCCGGCGGGCTCGTCCCGGGCGTCGATGTCTTCGCCTACATGATGCACGTGCCGATTGCCCGCTGGGGCCGCGATTTCCTCCGCCGCGGGCTGGTCGAGGCCCGCTTCATCAAGCCGGTGTATGATGGCGAGACCGCCGATGTCGACGCCACCGAACACAACGAGCTGCTCACGATCGAGGTGTTCAGCCGCACTGAGCTGTGCGCCACGGGCACGGCCGCGCTGCCGGCCGCCGCACCTGCGGTCGCATTGAGCGACTATGTCGAGGTGCCCGCTGTCGCCGAGCGCAAACCGGTCAGCCCTGCAACGTTCGAGACCGGCAAGTGGCTCGGGACGACGCCGCGCCGCTGGGCGGGACAGGATGCGGCCGACTATCTCGCGGATGTCAGGGAGGCCGACCCGATCTTCGCCCGTGAGGGGCTCGGCCATCCCGGCCTGATCCAGCGCGTCATGAACCGCGTACTGGTGGACAACACCATCCTGGGTCCGTGGATTCACGTCGGCAGCCGCATGCAGCTGCTGTCAGCCGCGCGCACTGGCGACGAGATCACCGCGCGGGCGAAGGTCACCGCGAACTACGAGAAGAAAGGCCACCGCTTCGTCGAGCTCGACGCTCTCGTCGTCGCCAACGGTACGACGCCGCTGGCGCATTGCCAGCACACCGCGATCTATCAGCCGCGCGAACAGGCGGCAGCTTAGGGCTGGTGATTCCTCGCATTGACTGTCATTCCCCGCGAAGGCGGGGAATCCAGCACGCCGCATCGTCTCGGTTCTACCGCGCTGTCTCTGGAATACTGGATCGCCCGCCTTCGCGGGCGATGACAGCGGAAGCTGGGGAGCGCGCGTCTACGCCGCCTTCGCCTTCGCCTCCTGGATCGCGCGCCAAACCCGCTCCGGGGTCAGCGGCATGTCGATGTGCTTGATGCCGTAGTCGGAGAGCGCGTCCAGCACCGCGTTCACGACCGTCGACAGGCTGCCGGCGCAGCCGGCTTCGCCGCAGCCCTTGCTGCCAAGCGGATTGGTGGTCGCCGGCACCGGGTGATCGCCGACAGTCATGTTCGGCACGTCCTCGGCGCGGGGCAGGGCATAGTCCATCAGCGAGCCCGTGATCGGCTGGCCGCTCTCGTCGTAGCGGATGTGCTCCATCAGCGCCTGGCCGATGCCCTGGACGACGCCGCCATGGAGCTGGCCTTCGACCAACAGCGGGTTGATCACCGTGCCGAAATCGTTCACCGCGCTGTAGCGAACGATCTGCACCACGCCAGTCTCCGGGTCGATCTCGACCTCGGCGACGTGGCAGCCGTTCGGGAATGCCGAGGCGACCGGCTCGCTGGTGTGGTCGACATCGAGGCTATCGGGCACGCCGTCAGGCACCTTGCCGTCATGCAGCTTCCTGGCGAGCTCCATGATGTCGATGCTGCGATCGGTGCCGGCGATCGTGAAGCTGCCGCCTTCGAACTCGATGTCGGCCTCCGACGCTTCCAGCAGATGCGCCGCAACCCGCTTGCCCTTCTCGATGACGAGCTTTGCAGCCCCCACGATGGCCTGGCCGCTCGCGGTGATCGAACGCGAGCCGCCGGTGCCGTTGCCGGTGTGCACGATGTCGCTGTCGCCCTGCACGAGCTTCACGCTCTCGAAGGGGACGCCGAGCTGCTCGCACAGCACCTGCGCGAATGGCGTTGCATGACCCTGGCCGTAATCGAGCGTGCCGGTGACGAGCTGCACCGTGCCGTCAGAGTCGAACACGATCTTGCCGAGCTCGGGGCTCGGCGGTGCCGTGACCTCGAGATAGGAGCCGACCGCAATGCCGCGCAGCTTGCCGGCCTTCTTGCTCTCCTTCTTGCGCTTGGCGAAATTCTCGTGGTCGGAGATCTCCAGTGCCTTGTTGAACACCGCCTGGAAGTCACCGCTGTCATAGGTGACGCCGGAGGACGCCTGGAACGGGATCTGGTTCGGCTTGATGAAGTTGCGCTTGCGCAAGGTCAGCCGGTTGATGCCCATCTCGTCGGCGGCGCGGTCGATCAGCCGCTCCATGTAATAGTTCGCTTCGGGCCGGCCGGCGCCGCGATAGGCGCCCATCAGCGTGGTGTTGGTCAGCACCACCTTGATGTCGACGCCCATCAGCGGCGTACGATAGACACTGGAAAAATTCTTGCCGGTGTTGAGCGAGAGTGGGCCGGGCGCAACGCCGGTGATGTAGGCGCCGAGATTGCCGTAGCCTTCGAGCTTGGCCGCGAGGAAATGACCCTCGGCATCGAGCGCCAGCTCGCCGTGGATCTTCTGCGCGCGGCCGTGGCTGTCGGAGAGGAAGCTGGTGGAGCGTTCGTCCAGCCACTTCACGGGACGGCCGAGCGCCTTCGCCGCATACAGGATGCACATATATTCGGGATAGTTGATGTTCTTCATTCCGAAGGAGCCGCCGACATTGGCGGTGAGGATGCGCACCTTCTCGTTCGGCACTTTCAGGTTCTTGGCGAGATTGGCGCGGTTGCCGGCAACGCCCTGGGTCGGCACCTGAAGCGTGTAGCGTTCGGCCTTCTTGTCGTAGGAGGCGAGCCCGACGCGCGGCTCCATCGAGACCACCGCGACGCGCGTGTTCTCGATATCGATCTTGGTGACATGGGCAGCGCTGGCGAAGGCGGCGTTGACCTTGTCCATGTCGCCATAGTGATAATCGAGCGCGACATTGTTCGGGATATGGTCATAGAGCTGCGGCGCGCCGGGCCTGGCGGCTTCCTCGGGGTCCGTCACCGCCGGCAGCGGCTCGATGTCGAGTTCGACCGCTTCAGCCGCATCGCGCGCCTGAGCCAGCGTCTCGGCCACCACGAAGGCGACGGGATCGCCGACGAAGCGGACCTTGTCGGTCGCCAGCGGCTGGCGGTTGGTCTGGAGCAGGGGCGAGCCGTCGCGGCTCTTCAGCGGCAGGCCACAGGTGAAGGGGCCGTAGCCGGCGGCATCGAGATCCTTGCCGGTCCACACACCCAGCACGCCTGGCATCGCCTTGGCGGTATCGATGCCGATGCCGCGGATGATGCCATGGGCATGGGTGGAACGGACGACCACGGCATAGGCTTGGCCCGGCAGGTTGAAATCATCGGTATAGCGGCCCTTGCCGCGAACCAGCGTGTCGTCCTCCTTGCGGCGGACGGGCTGCCCGACGCCATATTTTTGCAGTGCAATAGCGTTTTCGAGCGTGGACGATTTGGTGTGTTCTTGCATGGGAATGACCTGAAAAGCCGGCATTTGCGCATTTTCGCGGCAGCGGGGGACCGGTCTCCTTGAGATAACCCACCACCCCGTTCACGACAACGCACGAATGGGCATGGTCCCATGTGATGCGTTGTTGCGCAGGCCGACCGCGCTGCTAATGTTTCAGGCGAAAAAGCAATTCCAGATCGGCCCATTGGGCCGCGGAAAGACAGTTTGTATGAATGACCACACGCGGCTCCGCGACGGCCACGGGCTGCACGGTGAGCTGGAGAGGTCGATGGCCGCGGTGGCGTTGGCCACTGGGCCGGCCGTCCCCGTGCAGGCGCCGGGAACCGGCGTCTATGCGGCGCTGGACCTCGGCACCAACAATTGCAGACTGCTGATCGCCTGTCCGACCCAGGACGGCTTTCGCGTGGTCGATTCCTTCTCGCGCATCATCCGGCTCGGCGAGGGCGTCTCGGCCACGGGCTG
Source organism: Bradyrhizobium sp. CCGE-LA001 (assembly GCF_000296215.2). NCBI lineage: Bacteria > Pseudomonadati > Pseudomonadota > Alphaproteobacteria > Hyphomicrobiales > Nitrobacteraceae > Bradyrhizobium > Bradyrhizobium sp. CCGE-LA001. Next base: position 3,615,188 of record NZ_CP013949.1, read on the forward strand.
CATCAGCGAGGCCGCGATCGAGCGTGCCATCGCCGCGCTCAGCATCTGCCGCGACAAGATCAATCTGCGCAAGGCGCGCCGGCTCCGGCTGATCGCGACCGAAGCTTGCCGCGCAGCGTCGAATGCGGAAGGTTTCCGCAGCCGCGTCGCGGCCGAGACCGGCATCGAGCTCGAGGTGATCGACCGCGAGACCGAGGCGGCGCTCGCCGTGCTCGGTTGCTCGCCGCTGGTCGATCCCAGGGGCAGGGGGGCGATCCTGTTCGACATCGGCGGCGGCTCGACCGAGCTGGTGCGGATCGAGCGCGATCCGGAAAATCCCGAGCCGCGGATCCGGGCCTGGATGTCGATCCCGTTCGGCGTGGTCACGCTCGCCGAGCAGTTCGGCGGCCGCGACGTCACCCCGGAGATCTATGCCGCGATGGAGCGCGAGGTCGCCAATCACGTCGCGCCGTTTGCGGCGGAGCACGGCCGCGACCTCGCCGACATGCACCTGCTGGGCACGTCGGGCACGGTGACGACGCTCGCCGGCATCCATCTCAACCTCGCGCGCTACGACCGCCGCCGTATCGACAGCATCTGGATGAACGATGCCGACGTCACCGCAACCATCAACAAGCTGCTCGGCATGAGCTACGTGGAGCGCGCGGCCAACAATTGCATCAGCGTCGAGCGCGCCGATCTCGTGCTGGCCGGCTGCGCCATCCTCGATGCCATCAGGCATGCCTTCCCGCTGCCGCGGCTGCGCGTCGCCGATCGGGGCCTGCGCGAGGGCATGCTGGTCGAGATGATGCGCGAGGACGGCGCGCTCAGGAGCTGGTGAGATGGCCAAGGACACCACCGGCCGCTTGCACGTCCAGGTCAAGACCGGCGGCAAGCGCAAGCTCTCGTCGAAGCTGTGGCTGGAGCGGCAGCTCAACGATCCCTATGTCGCCAAGGCCAAGGCGGCCGGCTATCGCTCGCGCGCGGCGTTCAAGCTGCTGGAGATCGACGACAAGTTTCGTCTGCTGAAACCGGGCATGGCCGTGGTCGACCTCGGCGCGGCGCCCGGCGGCTGGAGCCAGATCGCGGCCAAGCGCGTCGGCTCCACGGAAGGCAAGGGCAAGGTCGTCGCGATCGACTTGCTGGAGATGCCGGAAATTCCCGGCGTCGATTTCGCGCAGCTCGACTTCATGGACAATGACGCTCCCGAGAAGCTGACCGCGATGCTCGGCGGCAAGGCCGACGTCGTGATGTCCGATATGGCCGCCAACACCACCGGCCATCGCAAGACCGACCAGCTTCGCATCGTCGGCCTGGTCGAGACCGCGGCCGCGTTCGCCTGCGACGTGCTCGAGCCCGGCGGCAGTTTCCTGGCAAAGACGTTCCAGAGCGGCGCCGACGCCGAGCTGCTGGCCCAGCTCAAGCGCGACTTCGCGACGGTGCGGCACGTCAAGCCCGCCGCGAGCCGCCAGGATTCCTCGGAGCGCTATGTGCTGGCGACCGGGTTTCGGGGCGCTGCCATGAGCCAGCCGTAGGTTCTCTTTCGATCAGGGTAGAGCGATCGCGCCGGCCGCTCTCATGATGCAACGCGCTTCGGCCTGAGAGCGGGCGGACGAACAGCCACTGGCGCGGATGTACGCAGTGCCGCCCACGTCGCGAATGAGCAATCCCTCTCCCTTAGCTCTTGTCGCCCTCGTGGAGATCGATGGCGCGCCTGGCGTGCCGTCGGTCGGGAGCCGAAGAGACCTGCGGTTCTCCACGAGGCGCCCTTGCGTAGGTCATCTTCACAGAGGTCTTGTGGGTCTCTCCGGGCCGGCTAGGCGAACAGAAAATCATTCGCGCTCAGATTCACAACGCCTGCGATCGTGAGGTCGTTATTTGCATCGAAGTGGATGATGGTCTCTCCCCCAGTCACCTCGATATTCAAGTCGTCAAAATCGTGGATGTCATTCCCCGCGAGGCCCATGAGATCGATCTTATCTTGGCCCTGTTCAAAAATGGCCGTGTCATGCCCGTTCTGGGCGGCGAAGACGAACCTATCCGCGCCGGATTCGCCAAACATGCTATCGTTTCCGATGCCGCTCACGAGGGTATCGTTGCCATCGCCTCCATTGAGGATATTTCCCGACCCACCAAACACTGTGAGTTGATCATTGCCTGTACCGCCAGCAAGGAAGCTCGATCCGAGTGAACCTGGCGCAACGGTTGCGGCCAGAACATCGTTTCCAGCGCCGCCATTCAGACGGTTCTCGGCAATCGAATCGTCTGTCACCGTAGGATCAGGAGTTGCTGAGAGAAACGCAGTGAGCTGGTCATCTCCGGCGCCGCCATTCAGGACATTCGCGACATCGTATAGAGCCTGCTCCAGACCAAATCCACCGTGGGCTACAGCGTCGAGATGCGCCGTCAGATTGTCTCGTCCAATACCTCCCTCGAGCTGATTGAGTGCGTGAACATACCCGCCGAGCGCGGTGGAGTCTGCGAGCAGACTGTCATTGCCGTTCCCGCCATCCAGATAATTCGTGACATCTGTGACGACGTTCTCCCCATCAGTGGAGTGGGTCGCCTCAAGGGTGTCGTTGCCGTCATCGCCCCAGAGCTGGTTGATACCCACCGGAGTCCTGGTATTGGAGTCGGTCAGGTTGAAGGCGCGCAAGACGTCGTCGCCCTGGCCCCCATGCAGCTCATTGCTGACAAAATCGGTCTGATTGGAAACGCCCTCGGCGCGTGCATTCAATTCATCGTTGCCGGCTCCGCCGAAGAGTAGGTTGCTGGCTGTGCCGTGGAGCGCGAAGAATGCCGTTTCGGCATGAGCGGTGACCCGGTCATCGCCCGCGCCGCCGTCGATGGTATTCAAGGCGATACTGTTTCCGACGGTGTTGCGACCGTCGGCAACGGCGTGAATGGTATCGTTGCCGCTTCCGCCGAACAAATCGGTCCTCACCGTTACATCTGCGAGCACAGGAAGCGCCACATTTGCGGTGGCACTGATGGTGTCGTCTCCGCTGCCGCCATCGAGCAGCACATCCGCTACCCGTTCCGGGCTCTGAGGCGCGTTCCCGCCTTGAAGAGTAACGGTCGCGCTGAGGTCGTCATTGCCTGTTCCGCCGAACTGAATGGCGAGTCCATGCCGGGGCGTATCGCCCTGCAGCACGACGACATTGGTCGTCAAATCGTCGTTGCCGCTGCCGCCGAACAACGCTGTCCGGTTCGATGCGCTGTCCAAATGATCATTGCCGGCAAGTCCCAAGACAATGTCGCCCTCGGCATGCGCGCTCAGGACATCGTCGCGTCTGCTGCCGATGATCAAACTGCTGACGGGGTCTAGGAGGGAGATCCAGTCGAACAGGCGAGAATCTGCTGCGAGAGTTCCGTCGGTTCGAAGCAATTGTTGAGCGGCTTGGCTTTTTGTTTGAATGGTATTCGCCATATTTTCCTCCTTGGACATCATATAATGAAGTCAATAACGCGGCGCCCGGATTGACTTCCGCGAAGCGCGCCCAACTGCGGATAAGCGCCTCGCGCTGCCGCCTCACGCGTTCAGCGTGTCGGCGCGCCATCGGGCCTCATCGGCGCCGATCTGCATCATTCTTCGGTAGGCTTCCGTTGCCGCAGCACCGCGAACTTCTGCAGGCGGGCGGCATTAAATCAAAAGTTGTATTAATGTCTAATCAAATTTAATCGAGCCAAATTAATTGAACCAATTTAATAGGAGCGCATTCAAATAGTGGGCCCCGCGAAAGCCCGCATCGGCAGGGAACCTGTGCTTGCCCGTCTACGAACGCTGCAGAGGCCTACCCCAGCCGCTGATCCCGCACGTCCTGCGTATCCTCGCTCGCCGCCTTGACCGCCGCCTTTTCGGCGCCCTTGCCCGCGCCCTTGCGGCTTGCGATCTCCACCGCCTTGCGGCCGGAGATCTCGTGGCCGGCATCAACAGGCATCTGCCAGAAGAACCAGCTCGAGGCCGCCGAGGTCAGCGCGACCACGACGAAAGCGGGCGCGAACACGGTGGCATTGAGCTCATTGACCTGGCTGAACCACATCGTGGTCTCGACGCAGGCTGCGCCGACGGCGACGCCGGCCGAGACTGCGAGCTGCTGGTTGACGCTGACGAGGGTGGTGGCGCGGCTCATCTGCGCGGTCTCGACCTCGGCATAGGCCACCGTGTTGATCGCGGTGAACTCAAGCGAGCGGAAGAAGCCGCCGACCACCAGGATCACCATGATGATGAGCAGCGGCGTCGTCACCGTGAACAGCGCACAGATTCCGAGGAAGAACGCGCTGACGATCGCGTTCACCGTCATGAGGTTGCGGAAACCGAAGGTGCGGATCAGGCGCGCCGCCAGCGTCTTCATGCCCATGGCGCCCAGCGAGGAGGCGAAGGTCACCAGACCCGAATGGAAGGGCGACAGGCCGAAACCCATCTGCATCAGAAGCGGCAGCAGGAAGGGCAGCGCGCCGATGCCGAGCCGGAACAGGAAGCCGCCGATCACGGCCGCGCGCAGCGTCGGCAGCTTCAGCAGCGAAAAGTCCAGGACCGGCGATCCCGTGCGCCGCGCATGCAGGACGTAGAGCGTCATCGAGATCGCGCCGCCCACGACCAGCGCGGCCACCGTGCTCCAGGGCAGCAAATTGAGCCCGGCCACCGACAGGCCGAATGCGATGCCGGCAAGCCCAATCCCCGCGAGCACCATGCCGTAGAGATCGAACGGCTCCTGCGTCTCGCTCTTGATGGGATCTATGTAGCGCAGCGCCATGAAGATGCCGAGCAGCCCGATCGGGATGTTGATCAGGAAGATCCAGTGCCAGGAGGCGTAGGTGGTGATGAAGCCGCCGAGCGGTGGCCCGATCACGGGACCGATCAGGGCAGGGACCGTCACCCAGGCCATCGCATTGACCAGCGCGCTCTTGTCGACCGAGCGCAGCAGCACGAGACGCCCGACCGGGGTCATCATCGCCCCGCCCATGCCTTGCAGGATGCGCGCGAACACGAAATCGGTAACCGACGTCGACAGCGCGCAGCCGACTGAGCCGACCATGAACACGCCGACCGCGATCGCGAACACCATGCGCGCACCGAAGCGGTCGGCAGTCCAGCCGCTCGCCGGGATGAACACCGCGAGCGACAACAGGTAGGAGGTGATCGCGAGCTTCAGCGTCAGCGGGCTGGTGCCGATATCGGCCGCGATCGCCGGCAGCGAGGTGGCGATCACCGTGGAGTCCATGTTCTCCATGAAGAGCGCAGTGGCCACGATCAGCGGGATGACGCGTTGCTTGTCGACCATGACGGATTGGTAATGAAAATCGGAAAGGACGGGTGGACTTGCGGCTTATCACCGCCGTCCGGCGACGACTATTGCGGATCGGCGCATGGCACCTAAATCCTGCGTGACGACGGTGTGCCTCCCGCGGTCGGACCCATCGACATTCTCTCGTCATTCCGGGGCGCGCCCCTTGGCGCGAGCCCGGAATCCATTGGGCCGCAGAGACCGCTGCCGGATGGATTCCGGGCCCGCGACTTCGTCGCGCCCCGGAATGAAGGTGGGTGGGGTCGCCCAGCCATCTACGTTGAACCGGCCATCCACGCTGAATTTACTCAAAAAGCCTGTGCATGGCTGGCCGGCGGTCCGAATTGCTTTGATTCGTCACGCAGCCGTGCTATCGACCCGCGTCAACCCCACCGATGGGCTCCGATTCTCAAGGCGTTGCCGCAAGGTACGCCGAGGGCGGCGCTCATCCATAAGCATTTGCGGCAGGGCCGCAGGAAGGAGTTGGCAGATGGCCACGGTGCAACTTCAGGGCATTCGCGAGGCCTTCACGTTCGACGACGTGCTGTTGAAGCCGGGCCTGTCGGACGTCATGCCGGGCGAGGTCGACATTCGCTCCCGCGTCACCCGCGCCATTCCGCTCAACATCCCGATCATGGCCTCCGCCATGGACACCGTCACCGAGGCACGCATGGCGATCGCCATGGCGCAGGCCGGCGGCCTCGGCGTCATCCATCGCAATTTCGATCCCGAGGGGCAGGCCGCCCAGGTCCGGCAGGTCAAGCGCTACGAGTCGGGCATGGTGGTGAACCCGCTCACCATCAGCCCCGATGCCACGCTCGACGATGCGCTCAAGCTGATGAGCGATCACGGCATCTCCGGCATTCCCGTCGTCACCGGCGCCGGCAAGAACATCCCCGGCAAGCTGGTCGGCATCCTCACCAACCGCGACGTCCGCTTTGCCACCGACCGCCGGCAAAAAGTCTCCGAGCTGATGACGCATGAAGGCCTCGTCACGGTGCGCGAGAATGTCAGCCAGGACGAGGCCCGGCGGATGCTGCACCAGCATCGCATCGAGAAGCTGCTCGTCGTCGACGATCAATATCGCTGCGTCGGCCTCATCACCGTCAAGGACATGGAGAAGGCGGTCGCCCATCCGCTCGCCTGCAAGGACGCGCAGGGGCGCCTCCGCGTCGCCGCCGCCACCACGGTGGGTGACAGCGGCTTCGAGCGCACCGAGCGGCTGATTGATGCCGGCGTCGATCTCGTCGTCGTCGACACCGCACACGGCCACTCCCGCCACGTGCTGCATGCGGTGAACCGCATCAAGCGCCTGTCCAATTCGGTGCAGGTCGTTGCCGGCAACGTCGCTACCACCGAAGGCGCGCAGGCGCTGATCGATTCCGGCGCAGATTGCATCAAGGTCGGCATCGGGCCGGGCTCGATCTGCACCACGCGCATCGTCGCCGGCGTCGGCGTTCCCCAACTCACCGCGATCATGGATGCGGTGGAAGCGGCGAAGAAGGCCGACGTTCCCGTCATCGCCGACGGCGGCATCAAGTTCTCCGGCGACCTCGCCAAGGCGCTTGCCGCCGGCGCGGATATCGCCATGGTCGGGTCGCTGCTCGCCGGCACCGACGAGACGCCTGGCGAAGTGTTCTTGTGGCAGGGCCGTTCCTACAAGGCCTATCGCGGCATGGGCTCGGTCGGCGCGATGGCGCGCGGCTCCGCCGATCGCTATTTCCAGCAGGACATCAAGGACACGCTCAAGCTGGTCCCTGAAGGCATCGAGGGCCAGGTGCCGTACAAGGGCCCGGTCGGCAACGTCATGCACCAGCTCGCGGGCGGCCTTCGCGCCGCGATGGGTTATGTCGGCGCGCGCGACATGAAGGAGCTGCACAGCAAGGCGCAGTTCGTCCGCATCACCGGCGCGGGCTTGCGCGAAAGCCACGTCCACGACGTCACCATCACGCGCGAGGCGCCGAACTATCCGGGCGGGGGTTAGTTCGCTCGGCCCCGTCTTCGGCAGCGCGCGAGCATGGGTCTCGGCGCGCTTGCCGCAGTTTCGGTGTCATGCCCCGCGAAGGCGGGGCATCCAGTACGCCGCGGCCTGTCGATTGATCACAACGTTCTCGGAGTACGGGATCGTCCGCCTTCGCGGACGATGACAGTTAGGGTGCGGCTCCGCCGCTTTTGTGTTGACGCGACTAAATTGCTTCGCTTCGCTCGCGATCACGAACACAACAGTGAGGAAGCCATCATGTCCCAAGCAAAACGCATCGTTCTCGCCGCGCGTCCTGTTGGCGAGCCCAAGCCGTCGGATTTTCGTCTGGAGGAATTCGCGGTGCCGACGCCTGGAGCAGGCGAGGTGCTGCTGCGCACGATCTGGCTCTCGCTCGATCCCTATATGCGCGGCCGCATGAGCGATGGCCCGTCCTATGCCGCACCGGTGCCGATCGGCGGCGTGATGGAGGGCGAGGGGGTCAGCGAGGTCGCGGCCTCCAACAACCCTGATTTCGCAGTCGGCGACATCGTGCGCATCCGGTCCGGCTGGCAGACGCACGCCATCTCCAACGGAAAGGGCCTGATCAAGGTCGATCCGAAGCTCGGTCCGGTCTCGACCTCCATTGGTGTGCTCGGCATGCCCGGCATGACGGCGTATACGGGCCTGCTCGACATCGGCAAGCCGCAAGAAGGCGAGACCGTCGTCGTCGCCGGTGCCTCCGGCGCGGTCGGCTCAGCCGTCGGCCAAATCGCCAAGATCAAAGGGGCGCGCGCGGTCGGCATCGCCGGCGGCAAGGACAAGTGCGACTACGTCGTGAAGGAACTCGGCTTCGATGCCTGCATCGATCACCGCGATCCTGATCTGGCGGCGAAGCTGAAGGATGCCTGCCCCAAGGGCATCGACGTCTATTTCGAGAATGTCGGCGGCGCCGTATTCGAGGCGGTGTTCCCCCTGCTCAATCCGTTCGCCCGCGTGCCGGTCTGCGGCCTGATCGCCCATTACAACGACACCGAGGCCAAGCCGCCGAAATGGGCCGCATCCATGATGCGGGCGACCCTGACCAAGCGGCTGACCTTCCGCGGCTTCATCGTCTCCGACTTCGCATCCCGCCATGGCGATTTTCTGCGCGACATGTCCGGCTGGGTCCGTGAGGGCAAGGTCAAGTACAAGGAGTTCGTCACCGAGGGCCTGGAGAGTGCACCCGGGGCCTTCATGGGCCTGTTGAAGGGCGCCAATTTCGGCAAGCAGCTGGTGCGGGTTGGGCCCGATAAGGCCTAGGACGACGGCATTGGGACTCCCGTGGCGCCTGAGCCACAGGCCGGGCGAGGATGGTTAACAAAGAGTCACCAAATGGTCACACCTGTCGGCAAAAGCCGCGGGTGTGACCGCCGGTTCATTGACGCCAACTCGAAGGCATTGAATCATCGCGCATATTTTAGGTGTAGCGATGTTAGAGCTCAGTGTTTTCTGCGTCATTCTGCTGGCCGCCGGCTATTGGGTGGCGATGTTCGTCATGGGCCGCCACGACGACGTCATCCACGGCAAGTTCGTTCACGACGAGGAGGTGGACGATTTTGCCCGACCTTCGATGCCGGCACCTCCGCCGCCGTTCCCGAAGCGGCCGGTCAAGGCTGCGCAGCCGGCCAGTCAGCCGCCTGCCGATAATCTTGCGGCAAAGCCGGTGAACAGCGCGGCGCTGCAATCCCTGCTGGCCGCGATCCAGCAGGATCTCAAGAGCGTCGCGTAGGGATACAGCGTTTTCGAGCGGAGTGGGCACCGGTTCGCGTGAAGAAAACGCGTCAAACAAGAATCTAGAGCTACGGTTCTGATTTAATCAGAACCGATAATGCTCTAGTGCTCGCCGCCCATCTGGGCGAGCAGCTCTTCGATGTCGACATCGCGCTGGCCCGCTGCTCTCGCGTGACGGACTTCGAGACTGTCGGGCCGGAAGCGATACTCAACCAAGCCGACTTCCTTGATTGCGATCCGGTCCTGTCGCTGATCGTTGATGACGAAGCCCGCTGATGGCGCCCAGACGTGCCGCGTGTGGCGGAAGGTGAAGTCGCGCCGCTGGTGCACGTGCCCACTGGCGATGAGGCGCAGGTCGACATGCGCGAAGATCTCGATCAGCCGCGCGCGCGTCGGCTGCGGCACGTAACGGATCGAGGTCTCCGGCGCTTCAGGGTCGTCGGGGAGGTTGAGGAATACCGGCTTGTGCAGAAACAGCGCAACCGGCATGCCGTTCACGCGCGAGATTTCCGAGGCGAGCCAGTCGAACTGCTCAGCCTCGAAGGCGAGCCCTGAATTCATCACCAGCGAATTGAGGCCGATGAAGTACCAGCCGGCGGCCTCGAACGACCAATGGTCCTCGCCGATGATCTCGCAGAATTGCCGGCGGTGCGCCTCACTCACCGGCGGCTTCGGCGCCGGCCCGATCGCGGTCGGATTGTCGCCGATGTCGTGATTGCCGGGCAGGTAGCGGCAGGCGACCGGCAGGGCGTCATGCAGGCTTTTGGCGAATGCGACGTCGTCGCGGCTGGTCGGCCCGTCGAAGGAGACGTCGCCGGTATTAATGACGAGGTCGGGCCTGTCGGCATCGATGTGCTCGCAGACACGATGGAAGTTTTCGATCAGGCCGGGGAAGCGCTGGCCGAGATGGGTGTCGGAGATCTGTGTGAGACGAAATTCGAACATGGCCGATCATAGGCCCGGCCGAACGTCGGAACGATGACGCTGCGCGCATCGTTCGCAGCGAACAAAGTTTAAAGCACGCGGTAGCGGATCGTGTAGCCGTCCTGCGGCGCGATCGGCCCGGCCAGTGGCGAGGCTATGCGGTCGGCGAGGTGCCAGGGGCCGAACTCGCTGCGATGCGGCTCGGCGGGCAGGCGGAGGCGGAATTCGAACGTGCCTTTGCCCGGCAGGTTCACCACCAGCACGCGATCCGCAGTGCGATGGTTGAGCGCTACCGCGCCGCGCAGCAGCGCGCGGCCATCGGCGAGGTCGCGCACGCCGTCGACTAGCGCCAGCGTCTGGTTGCGGTCGGTGTGCAGCTCGATCTGGGTGTCGGTGACCGCCGTCAGCATCTCCCGGGGCATACGGATCTCGAACTCGACCGCGGGCTTGGACGGGTTGAGGCCAAGATAGGCCAGCGCCGCGTGGCGCATGTCGTAGGCGGCGAAGCCGAACAGGAGGATCGCGGCCAGGGTGGCCAAGCCATGCCTGGCGACGTCGCGCCAGGTCCGGTAGCTCAGGCGAAAATACACCGTCATCGCCAGTGCCACCGCGAGCGCGGCAGCGATGCCCGCCAGCGCCGACATCAGAACGCCGTGCCGGCCGTCGGCGGATTGGGCGAAAAGGCTGGACAGGATGTTCATGGCGGCGCTCGCCTCGGTCCAAAAGGACCAAAATCGCTGTGATGATCGACGTTTGGTCGCCGCACCGGGAACGCCGGTTCAAGTCGTTCATTGTCAGGGCCAAAACGCGCCGCTAATGACGTCGGCGGCATTTCGCCTTCCGGGAAAGTTCCGATGTCCGTTCAAATGGTCCTGCTGCCGGTCTTCGTGCAGGTTGCTCTCACCTTCGCGCTGTTGATCGGCATGGTGCTGGCGCGCCGCAAGACGCTGGTCTCCGGCGAAACCAAGATCCGCGACATTGCGCTGGGCGAGCCGAACTGGCCCAAGGGCGCCACGCAAATCGCCAATTGCTACCGTAACCAGTTCGAGCTGCCGGTGCTGTTCTACGTCCTGATCGCGCTGGCCTTGCCGCTGCGCCGGGCCGATCTCTTCATTGTGCTGATGTCCTGGGTGTTCGTGGTGACGCGCTTTGCCCATGCCGGCGTCTTCGTCACCTCGAACGATCTCGGCCGCCGCTCCACGGTCTGGCTCGCCAGTGTGCTGGTGCTGCTGGCGATGTGGATCTACTTCGCGCTGAAGCTGCTCCTGCTGATCTGACGGCCTGCGCCGGCGCATCACGCGCAAAACAGAAACGTCTCGTCTAAAGGCATTCAAATGACGCCCGCTGCCCGGCTGTCCGCAGCCATCGAATTGATCGACACAATCGAGAAGGACCGCGTGCCCGCGGCCAAGGCGCTGAAGGAGTGGGGCACCGCGCACCGCTTCGCCGGTTCTGGGGACCGTGCCGCCATCGCCGGCCTGGTCTGGGACGTGCTGCGGCGCTACGCCTCCAGCGCCTGGCTCATGGACGCAGACACCGCGCGGGCCCGCCTGATCGGCATGCTGCGCCTCGAGCGCGGCATGGACACGGCCACCATGACCGCGCTGTGCGACGGCAGCCGGTTCGCGCCTGCGCCGCTCACCGAGGCCGAGCAGGCCGCGCTCGCCTCGCGCTCGCTCGCCGATGCCCCGGCCGCGGTTGCGGGCGATTATCCCGAATGGCTCGATTCGCACCTTGCAAAAGTGTTCGGCGAGGACCGCGCTCTTGAAGCCGCCGCGATGGCGAGCCGGGCTCCGCTCGACCTGCGCGTCAACACGCTAAAATCCAATCGGGACAAGGTGCTGAAGGCGCTTGCTCATCTTCATGCGAAACCGGCGCAATGGTCCGCAACCGGCCTGCGCATCGAGCTTTCGGCCGATGCGCGCAACCCCGGCATCCAGGCTGAGGAGGATTTCATCAAGGGCGGAATTGAAGTGCAGGATGAGGGATCGCAGCTTGCGGCCCAATTCACCGCGGCAAAACCCGGCGAGCAGGTGATCGATCTCTGCGCCGGTGCCGGCGGCAAGACGCTGGCGCTCGCAGCCCTGATGCAGGGCAAGGGCCGGCTGATCGCGACTGACCGCGACAAGCGCCAGCTCGCGCCCATTCACGAACGCCTGTCGCGCGCGGGCGTCCACAATGCGGATATCCGCACCCCCAAGGGCGAGGCCGATCCGCTCTCCGACATCCGCGCCTCGGCCGATCTCGTCGTGATCGACGCGCCCTGCACGGGAACCGGCACCTGGCGCCGCAACCCCGATGCCAAATGGCGGATGCGGCCGGGCGCGCTGGAGATTCGCCTGCGCGACCAGGCCGAGGTGCTGGAGCGAGCGGTTCCCCTGGTGAAGCCGGGCGGCCGGATCGCCTACATCACCTGCTCGGTGCTGTCCGAGGAGAACGGCGAGCAGGTGAGGGCCTTCGTCGCCCGCCATCCCGAGTTCGCGGTGGTCCCGCCGGAGCAGACCGCGAGCGTGCTTTGGGACAAGGCGGAGGCCTTCGGCGAGGCCGCGCTGCAATCCGACGAAGGCTGGCTGATGACGCCGCGGCGGACCGGCACGGACGGATTCTTCGTGTCGGTGCTGCGAAAGAGCGCCTGATCTCACTCCGCCCAAAAACAAAAGCCCCGCAGACCGGATCCCGGTCGCGGGGCTTTCTTTTTTAGCGTTCTGCCGGTACGTCCGCGGTCAGAACGTTGCGTGGGCGTTAGCCGACGCGGAGATTGTCAGCCGAGGACTTGCCGCTGCGACGATCGGCGACGATGTCGAACGAGACCTTCTGACCCTCGTTGAGGGAGGAGAGGCCAGCGCGCTCGACGGCGCTGATGTGCACGAACACGTCCTTCTGGCCGTCGTCCGGCTGGATGAAACCATAACCCTTTTGGGTGTTGAACCACTTCACGGTGCCCATAGCCATGGGAATTTCCTTTAGTTAGTTAGAGAGGTACGCACGCAGACCGGTACGCAGCATTGCGCCCATGGTCCTGATGAGTCGATGTTTGGAGAATTCATCTGAAGCGTGCGCGCCCGTAATCAACGAAGCGAAGCGGCCCAGTCGTTCGGCCAAGTATCGATGATCACAATATAGCGAGAATTTGGGGCCACTTCAAGGCACCACCCGTGACTCGGCGCCTCGCGCGACTTTGCTATTTTGCGGTGCAAATTAACCGCGCTCTCGCGTCCTAGTCGACGATGAAGAGGGTCGCGCCGGTGGCCGTCGAGGACCGATGGGCGGCGTCGCCGAAATCCGAGACCTGGTAGCTCATTCCCGCCGTCAGCTTGAATGTACGCCCGTCGCGCAGCTCGCTGTCGAGCTCGCCCTTCAGCACGTAGAGCACGTGCCCGCGATCGCACCAATGGTCGGCGAGATAGCCGGGCGAATACTCGACCATCCGCACCCGGAGATCGCCGATCTCGAGCGTCCGCCACTTGGCCTCGCCGCGCTCGCCGGGATGCGTGGTCGGCTCGACCTTGCTCCAATCAGTGACGGTGAAGGGCGAGGCGGGGAGTTGCATGGGGGGGGTCCTGTTTCAGAGCCGGCGGCGCTTCTGTTAGCGCACGCCGCTGGCGCAGTCTCCGTCGTTGCGATCGGCCCTCTTTCAGAGGTGGGCGCAATTAGGTCAATAATACTTACCCATGTACCGCCTGTCCATGCCCAAAGAAGCATGTGGGCGCGCCGCTGCCGCGGTTGCGGCGCGGGCGGCGCCAGCGTATTTGCTGGCCATGACAGCAGCACAGAACGACCGCTCCGCGTCGACGCCCTCGGTGGCCTCGGCGCACGACAAGATTCTCATCGTCGACTTCGGCAGCCAGGTGACGCAGCTGATCGCGCGCCGCGTGCGCGAGGACGGCGTCTATTGCGAGATCGTCCCGTTCAACAACGCGGAAGCTGCCTTCGACGAGATGAAGCCGAAAGCGGTGATTCTCTCCGGCGGCCCTGAATCGGTCCACGAGGCCGGCTCGCCCCGCGCCCCGCAAGCGATCTTCGATTCCGGTGTGCCCGTGATGGGCATCTGCTACGGCCAGATGACCATGGCGGCGCAGCTCGGCGGCGAGGTCGAGGGCGGCCATCACCGCGAGTTCGGCCGCGCCGATGTCGAGGTCAAGGCCGACAGCAAGCTATTCGCGGACGTCTGGTCGTCGGGCAGCAAGAACCAGGTCTGGATGAGCCATGGCGACCGCATCACGAAGATGCCGCCGGGCTTCTCAGTCGCCGGCACCTCGCCGAACGCGCCGTTCGCGATCATCCAGGACGAAAAGCGCAAATATTACGGCCTGATGTTCCACCCCGAAGTGGTGCACACGCCCGACGGCGCCAAGCTCATCCGCAACTTCGTCCGCAAGATCGCAGGTCTGTCCGGCGACTGGACCATGCGCGCCTTCCGCGAGGAGGAGATCGCCAAGATCCGCGCGCAGGTCGGCAAGGGCAAGGTGATCTGCGGCCTCTCCGGCGGCGTCGATTCCGCCGTCGCGGCCGTGCTGATCCACGAGGCCATCGGCGACCAGCTCACCTGCGTGTTCGTCGATCACGGCTTGCTGCGCCTCGACGAAGCCAAGACCGTCGTCGACCTGTTCCGCCACCACTACAACATCCCGCTCGTGCACGTGGACGCCTCGAAACAGTTCTTGGGCGAGCTCGAAGGCGTCACTGACCCCGAGGTGAAACGCAAGACCATCGGCCGCCTCTTCATTGAGGTGTTCGAGCAGGAGGCCAAGAAGATCGGCGGCGCCGACTTCCTCGCACAGGGCACGCTCTACCCCGACGTGATCGAGAGCGTCTCCTTCACCGGCGGTCCCTCGGTCACCATCAAGTCGCACCACAATGTCGGCGGTCTCCCCGAGCGCATGAACATGAAGCTCGTGGAGCCCCTGCGCGAGCTGTTCAAGGACGAGGTGCGCAAGCTAGGCCGCGAGCTTGGCCTGCCCGAAATCTTCGTCGGCCGCCACCCGTTCCCGGGCCCGGGCCTCGCCATCCGCTGCCCCGGCGAGATCACCCGCGACAAGCTCGACATCCTGCGGAAAGCAGACGCCGTCTACATCGACCAGATCCGCAAGCACGGCCTCTACGACGAGATCTGGCAGGCCTTCGCCGTGCTGCTCCCGGTGAAGACCGTCGGCGTCATGGGCGACGGCCGCACCTATGATTATGTCGTCGGCCTGCGCGCCGTCACCTCCACCGACGGCATGACCGCGGACTTCTACCAGTTCGATATGAAGTTCTTAGGGGAGACGGCCACGCGCATCATCAACGAGGTGAAGGGCGTGAACCGGGTGGTGTACGATGTGACCAGCAAGCCGCCGGGGACGATTGAGTGGGAGTAGGGGGCAGTCTTGCCAAGACCAAGGTGGCTGTAGGCGGATATAAATTTTGGCCAACTTAACTAAATCGGTCTGGAATATGCACGCCGTTACCACCACTTCTAGCTGCAATGGCTCGCCTGACTGATAGAAAAGAGCGAGGCAGTATCAGGGAGGAGGTCCCCGTATGCCAATTCCGGCCGATCATAGGCATCGATACGTTTATCACTTTTCGCATATCGACAATTTGCCTGGACTACTGAAAAACGGCTTTCTGTCGAACAATCATTCGAAATTCCCTAAGAAGCACCGCTCAATTGCCGCTGCAGGCATTCAAGAGCGCCGCGCTCAAATGGTGGTGCCTTGTGGACCAGGTGGCTGTGTCCACGACTATGTACCCCTGTATTTCGGCTCGATCAGCCCGATGTTGCTTGGCGTCGTCAATGCCAAGAATATTGATCAGTTTGATATACTCTATTTCGAGTTTCCTATAGAGTTGGCGGATCGGAACGATGTCGTTTTTACGGGCGCATCGGCCAACACGGTCGTGCCGCCCAATTTTTACACCGATCCGACCGATCTTGCTCAGCTCGATTGGGCTGCGATTGACAGCCTCAAATGGGGCAATGCCGACGAGAACTATCGCCATCGTCGCATGGCAGAGTTGCTCGTCCACGGTCAGCTGCCTGTGACGTCGGCTTCAAGATGCGTAGTCTGGAATGAATCGGTCAAGAAGCGGGTAGAGAAAATTGTTAATGGCGCTGCGTTTCCACCTATTGCCTATGAGAGTTCGTCTAGGCGCCACTGGTTCAATGATTTTGTGAACAAAAGTAATTGCAGCGTCGTGCAAGGACCCCGCGAAATCGGGATAAACTTCGCGAAAGCCTGTAAGCAAGTAAGGGAATACGCAGATGAACCAAGTCAACCATTCAGGTTCAAAAATCTGAAGAGCTTGCGCGATGGTCTGAGAGCGGATTTTGGTTGTCTGCCGCACACCTCTGAGTTGGTAGAGCTCAAATCTGAAAACGGGATGCACAAGCAAACGGTTGACGTTCACACAAAAGAGGTGGTCACGAAACTGCTCTCATTCCCTGAGTATCAGGCGTTGGAAAGCAAAGCGCAGATCGTTGGTGAGATTGCTGCCTATCTGCACGACATAGGTAAGGGGACGAAGTCGCGTTGGGACGGAAACGGTGGTGTTCAAAAGGTTGATCCCAATCATCCTGTTGGCGCTATGCCGATGATGGTGGAAATTTTGACCGAGCATGTTGAAACGGTCAGCGAAGCTTCGGCTGAGATGTTGATGAAGTTAGTATGTTATCACGATCTTGTTGGTGATGTACTCGGGAAGGGGCGTGACGAACAACAAATCGTTGATGTTGCCAACGACAAAGACGAGCTCGACATGCTGTTTATGCTCGGTAAGGCTGATGCTACTTCGCTTGCTGAGCATTGGTGGAATGAGTCAAAAGCCAAGGCTTTATATGATCGCTGCCTAGCAGCGATTGAGGAGGCATCGGAAACTTAAGTCATGCTCGAATTTACGCAAGGCGACATATTCGATTCTCAGGCCGATATCCGCGTCAACACTGTGAATTGTGTTGGCGTGATGGGTGCCGGTGTCGCTCTGGCATTCAAGCAGCGCTATCCAGCAATGTTCAAGGACTATCAGCGCGACTGCAGAAAGGGCCTTGTGAAGCCCGGAAGGATGCACGTCTGGAAATCGCTTTCCGGCGATTGGATAGTTAATTTTCCGACTAAGCGGGATTGGCGCGAACCGTCGCGGTATGAGGATATCGAGACGGGTTTGGATGATCTGCGCAAGTACCTTCACACGGTGGGGTCGGTTACGGTCGCGCTGCCGGCGCTTGGATGTGGTAACGGGGGGCTCGACTGGGGGCGGGTGTCGGGCATGATCCGAGAGAAGCTCGATGATGTCGATGCGCATGTGTTGGTTTTTGAGCCTGCCGCATCGCACCAAGCCGGACGCACGGCGGTCGAGGATCCCACGAGCGATGAGCTCAAAGCAGCTGAGAGACTTGGGTACCGATTCCTCAAGCTTAAGAACTTTCTCTCGACCGAGAGATCGACGCCAATTTATCTACGCGGAAATCAAGATTTGCTATCGCGGTCTTGGATCATCTTGGTCCCGTCGCGCGCGCCAGCCGATCGAGAGATTGCGGCACTGACTGCGATTGCGTCTGAGCTTGCTCGATCGGCAAATCGTACCACTGTCGCTCTCGTCCATAGCTCCCAAGCAAGTGAAGAGGTTGCTCAGCTATTCACCAGCAAGGGTATCGACACAGTTCTATTTCTTCCGTTTGGAATTCTCACCCGAAAGTCGGTTTCCAAGCTGCAAATTGCTTCCAATGCTCTGACATTGGTATCGTTTGCGCCTGCTAATGCCAAGTGGTCTCGATCGCTTTTCGCGCAAGCAATGGAGATGCTCCGCGCTAAAGCAGCCGCAATGCTACTATCGGACCCTGAGCCTGACTGGCTGATGAATAGGGGGATTGGCAAATGGGGACAAACGCCAATCTCCTTTATTCGCTATGGCACGATGCCCCTCCATTTGCTTGAGGCGCTCGAAAGCGCTGGGGCAATGCCCATCGGTCGTCGCGGTGAGAATGGCTCTCCTAATATTGACTATTTGAGCAGCAGAATAAGTTACGAACCGCGGTTGGATGTCGCCAATTCAGATGGCGGGTTTCAGCGGGAAACGTTGGAGGTTACGTCCGATACACTCGTTGCTTCTGTGTCTCTCAATCCGTCCACCCCACCGCCTGCACCCGTAACCGCAATGGCTACCGAATCCGACCCCGAAACCCTTGGCTGGATGCGCGGCTTCCCGGCGCCGCTCGACCGCACCATCACCTTCCAGGACGGCTCCTTCCGCAACTTTCCCGAACTGCGCTGGGCGTGGTCCAACATACGTCAGCTCGTCCCCACCGTGAACGTCTGGCGCGGAGCGGGGCCGGTATCGGGGCTGCCGCGCGCCGACCACGACATCGGCGCGGTCGCATCGACCACGATGGACGGGCGGCCCATGACGTTCGACAAGATGTTGGAGGAGACCTACACCGACGGCATCGCGGTGCTGCATCGTGGCCGGCTGATCTATGAGCGCTATTTCGGCGCGTTGAAGCCGCACAAGCCGCATATCGCGATGTCGGTGACGAAGTCGTTCACCGGCGTGCTCGCGGGCATGCTGGTCGCCGAAGGTAGGATCGATCCGCAAGCGCCGGTGACGGACTATGTGCCGGAGCTGAAGGCGAGCGCGTTTGGGGATGCGCGCGTGCACGAGGTCATGGATATGACCACGGGGCTGCTCTACACCGAGGTCTATACCGACAAGAATTCGGACGTGTGGGGCCTGCGACGCGCCAACGGCATGGCGCCGATCCCGCCGGGCTACGAAGGCGCGACCACCATCTTCGATTTCCTGATCGCGCAGAAGAAGCAGGGCGAGCACGGCAAGGCCTTTACCTACAAGACCGTCAACACCGACGTGCTGGCCTGGATCGTCAGGCGCGCCAGCGGCATGACGCTGTCCGACCTGCTGTCCGAGCGCATCTGGCAGCCGATGGGGGCGGAGGAGGACGCGCATTATCACGTCGACCGCATCGGCACCGAGAGCGGCGGCGGTGGGCTCTCCACGACGTTGCGCGATCTCGCCCGCTTCGGCGAGACCATGCGCAATCACGGCCGCTTCAATGGCCGCCAGATCGTGCCATCATCCGTGGTCGAAGACATCGCGCGCGGCGGCGACTCCGAGAAGTTTAAGCCGGCAGGCTACACCACGCTGCCGGGCGCCTCGTACCGAAACCAATGGTGGATCACGCACAACGCGCACGGCGCCTACATGGCGCGCGGCGTTCACGGCCAGGGCATCTACATCGATCCAAAGGCCGAGATGGTGATCGCGCGCTACGCCTCGCATCCCATGGCCGGCAATGCCGCCAATGATCCCGTCACGCTGCCGGCCTACATGGCGCTGGCGAAGGCGCTGATGGCGGGCGGGTAGGGTAGGCGCACGGCCGCGCCTCACATTCGGTGTCATCGCCCGACTTGATCGGGCGATCCAGTATTCCAGAGTCGCTTGTGATTGAGCCGATAGGGCGCGGCGTACTGGGTCGCCCGGTCAAGCCGGGCGACGACAGTGTGCCAAAACCGCAAGATCAGAGCGCCGCGGGCGAACTCTCGCCTCACTCGCGCGCCTCCTGCCAATGCGGATAGGTGACGTAGGCGGTCACCGCGCCTTGCTCATGCGAGCGGATCGTGACCGTCTCGCCCTTCGGCATATGGACGATCTCGCCGGGGCCCGCGGTCACGGTGCTGCCGTTGCTGGTGACCGAGAGCTTTCCTTCGAGGACGAGCATGACATCGTCGACCGTGAGCTTCTCGTCGAGATTCTGGTTCGGCGCGTAGCGGCCGAAGCCGATGGTGATCGGGCCGCCGTGGCGCTGGTCGATCACATTGCCGGCGAAGATATCGCCATCCTGTCCCGGCGAGCGTTCGAGCGAAGCGTCGGTGATGGCGAATTTGCGAACTTTCATGAGTTCCTTCCGTCTTGTGCAGGCTGGTTTGGCGGGGAGGGCACCGATAGACGTCTGGCCGGGTATTTGGTTCGCAAGGGCACGCGAGGCGGTTTGACGCAGCAACATCTGGCAATATAAGGATTGACTTATATTAGCGCTGATCGATATTCCGTGCCTCGCACGAAAGCGACAGGGAGAAGCGCAGATGGAGATCGACGTCGCCAGGGTCCTCGGGCTCGTCACGCGTTCAGTGAAGAATTTTGACAAAGACGGGAAAGCGGCGAGTGCCGTGACGCTGACGCGGCTTTACGACACCAGCGTCGACGATCTCTGGGACGCCGTGACCAGCAGGGAGCGTATCCCGCGCTGGTTCCTGCCGGTCGAGGGCGACCTTCAGATCGGCGGGAAGTATCAGCTCAAGGGCAATGCCGGCGGCACCATCACCGCCTGTACGCCGCCGACCCATTTCGCAGCGACGTGGGAATTCGGCGGCGCGGTGAGCTGGATCGACGTCAGCCTGGCTGCTGAACGAAGCCAGGCGCGTTTGACGCTTGAGCACACCGCGATCATCGAGGATCATTGGAATCAGTTCGGGCCCGGTGCGGTGGGCATCGGCTGGGACCTCGCGCTCGCGGGACTCGAGCGCTATCTTGCGACGGGGGCATCGGTGGACCATGAGACGGCCGAGGCATGGATGGGCTCGCCTGAAGGCAAGGAGTTCATGACGACCAGTGGCGAATATTGGCGCGCGGCGCACGTCGCAAGCGGCGTCGATCCGGCCGCGGCGAAAGAGCGCTCGGACCGCACCATCGCGTTCTATCGCGGCGAGATGCCGTCCGACATCGCCCATCCCGGCACAGGAAGCTGATGCACGTCTTCGAGGTCCTCGCCGATCCCGTGCGCCGTCGCATCCTCGAGCTGCTCGGCCAAAACGAAATGGCCTCCGGCGAGGTCGTCGATGTGATCGGGGCCGAATTCGGCATCACGCAGGCCGCGGTCTCGCAGCACCTCAAGGTACTGCGAGAGAGCGGCTTTGCCGTCGTCCGCGCCGAGGCGCAACGGCGCCTTTATTCGGTCGACGTTGCAGGGCTGCGCGCTGTCGATGCGTGGATCGGCCAGTTCAGGACTTTCTGGGAGCCGAAGCTGGACGCGCTGGCAACCGAGATCGCGCGCGGCAAGCGCGAGCGCCGCAATGCGCCGATCACCAAGCGGAGCGGAAAGAGGGCTTGAGGGTGCTGCAAACCTGGTGGTGAAGAAGCCGGGTCACGCAGGATGCGGACCCGGCTCGCAATACTCGATCAGCAGTTCGGTGAGAACCCGTATCTTTCGTGCCGGATGCTGGCCCGGAGGGCGGATCACATAGGCACCCGCGGGAGGCGGAGGATACCGTGTCATCACCGGGACAAGCGCGCCGGACGCGAGATGTGCATGGGTGAGGCGATCGGGAAGGTAGGCGATCCCGAGTCCTGCCGTTGCGGCGGCAAGGAGCGCTGTGCCGTTGTCGGCCTTGAAGCGCCCCTGCGGACGAACCGTGATGATCTTGTCGCCATCCATGAGTTGCCACGCTTCGGTGCCTTGCATCAGCGCCTCATGGGCGACGAGCTCCTCCGGCGACTCCGGCGATCCGTTGGCGTTGATGTAGTCAGGGCTCGCGAGAAGCTTCCCATGGATTGGGCCGATGCGTCTCGCAATCAGATTGGAGTCCTGAAGATAGCCGATCCGTATCGCGCAATCATAGCCGTCGGCGACGAGATCGACGAAGCGATCGCTGTAGCAGGTGTGGAGCTGGAGATGGGGATGGCGGCGCGCCATTTCTGCAAGGATGGGAGCAAAGTGCGTCGGGCCGAATGAAAGCGGCACTGCGACCCGCAAGCGGCCGCGCAGGTCTCCGGCGGGCAGGATCGCTTCCCTCGCTGCGTCGATCTCGGCGCGGACCCTGGCTGCATAGTCTCGGAACGTGACGCCGGCCTCCGTGAGCGCAGCTCCGCGGGTGGTTCTTGCAAGAAGTTGGACGCCAAGTTCAGCTTCGAGCCGGAGAAGCCGACGACTGACGATCGATTTCGCGACCCCCAGCCGGGCCGCAGCGGACGAAATTCCTCCGGCGTCGGCAACTTCGACGAATGTCCGTATCTCTTCGATATCCAACAGCGTTCCCCGTTCGGCGACACAGCGTTCCGCGGCGGCACACTATCGTATCGCATCGGGGAACGCCAATGTCGGTGTCGGGCGACGTCGCTGCTGACGTGCGCCTCCGAACCAATGCCGCTCACGACGGCAGTAAAGGATGCAACGATGACTTTTCGTAACGGCCTTGCTTCGCTTCTTCGCCCCGAAGATTCGGTGCTCGTCTTGATTGACCACCAGCCTTACCAGCTTGCCAACGTGAACAGCCATGAACCGCAGATGGTGATCAACAATACGGCCGGTCTCGCCAAGGCCGCCAAAGCCTTCGGCGTCCCCACCATCCTGACCACGGTGATCGCTGAACGCGGTGGCCTTCTTTTCCCTCAGATCACGGAGGTTTTCCCCGGCCAGGAGGTGATCGATCGGACGTTCATCAACACCTGGGAGGATCGAAAGGTGGTGGACGCAGTCAAGGCCACGGGCCGCAAGCAGCTCATCATCGCGGGCCTGTGGACCGAGATCTGCGTCGCGATGCCGGCGATCCAGGCGCGCGGCGAAGGCTGGGATGTCACGGTGGTCACTGACGCCTCTGGCGCCGTTTCGGTGGAGGCCCATCAGGTCGCAATCCAGCGCATGATCGCGGGCGGCGTGAATATGATGACCTGGCTGGCGGTCGCGGCCGAATGGCAGCGCGACTGGGCGCGGATCGATCAAGCTGTCGCGCTCACGAAGGTGATCACCGAACATGCCGGCGGAAGCGGCATCGCGTATCTGTGGGAGCAGCAGCTGCTCAACACGCCCGTGCCGCGCTGACGCAAGATGATCTGACCGTGTAAGGAGCCAGCGGCCGCAAAGCGTGGGCCGCTGGCACAGTCCATCCACCTGGCCTCCGGCGCTGGCGCATAGCGAATTCACTGATCCCGTCAGGGTCTCGCCATCTTCTCGAACTTCTTCACCAGCCGCTCGCGCTTCAGCCGCGACAGCCGCTGGATCCAGAATAGGCCGTCGAGCTGGTCGATCTCGTGCTGATGGCACACGGCGCGCAAACCTTCCGACTCCTCGCTGTGCACGTCGCCGTCGAGATCCTGATAGCTGACCCGCACGCGGCCGTGGCGCTGCACCTCGTCGTTGACTCCAGGCATCGAGACGCTGCCCTCGCGATGCAGGATCATCTCGGGCGAAGCCCACTCGATCTGAGGATTGACGTAAGTTTGCGCGCCGTCCTTGGCCTCGAGCTCCAGCACCACGACCCGCAAGGGCACGCCGATATGCGGCGCGGTGATGCCGATGCCGGGCGCGGCGCGCATGGTGTCGAGCAGATCCTGCGCGAGCGCGCGCAAGGCGTCGTCGAACGCGGTGACGGGACGGGCAGGGCTCGCGAGCCGGCGGTCGGGATAGCGGAGGATGGGGCGGATGGTCATGCTCGCTCCTACCACTCACGGATCGTTGAAGCACCCCTCTCTTGATAGTCTACCGACTAGAAGGTAGATGGTCCCGTATGAGCAATGTTTCCTCCACCGCCGACGACATTCTCGCCTGCGCGCGCACGCTGATCATCGCGGGCGGCTACAACGGCTTCAGCTACGCCGACATCGCCGATGTCGTTGGCGTCCGCAAGCCGAGCATCCACCACCATTTCGCCAGCAAGGTCGATCTGGTCCGCACCTTGGTGTCGCGCTATCGCGAGGAGGCGCAAGCGGGACTGTCGACACTGGAACGCAACGTCGCCGACCCCGCCGAGCAGCTCAAAAGCTACATGGCTTATTGGGAGGCGTGCATCAAGGATGCGACGGCTCCGTTCTGCGTCTGTGCGCTGCTGGCCAGCGAGCTTCCGATTTTGCCGGAGGAAGTGGCTCTCGAAGTCCGCGCGCATTTCCGTTTCCTCGGGGCGTGGCTGGCTTCGGTGTTGGAGCGCGGCAAGCGGCAAGGGCGGCTGCATCTCTCGAGCACGGCGCGGGTCGAAGCCGAAGGATTCATGGCGACCGTTCACGGCGCGATGTTGTCGGCGCGCGCCTATGGTGATCCCAAGATGTTCGGCACCATCACCCGGCCGCTGCTGGAACGGCTTTCCACCAGGCACTGACGAGATCGACACGCGCTGTAAGCCGTTTTGGTGATGACGCTTGTCGCGTAAACTACCAACTAGTAGGTAAGGAGACTGCAATGAAACCTTATGACGTCGCTTTGGAGACCGCTGAAGATACGCACTGGCTGAAACAGTATTATTTCCTTCGTGGCGCGTTTTCCGTCGCCTGGGTCGTTGCGGCCATCGCCATCGCGCCGTCATCGGCTGCGGTGGCAGCGGCGTTGCTCGTCGCTTATCCCGCCTGGGACGCCGCGGCCAACTACCTCGACGCGCTTCGAAGCGGCGGGCTGAACCAGAACCGCACACAAGGCTTCAACGTGCTGGTCAGCCTCGCGACCACCATCGCGGTCATCCTGGCCTTGCAGGTCAGCATGAACTGGGTGGTCGGAATCTTCGGGGCCTGGGCGATTCTGTCCGGGTTGCTCCAGCTCGGCACGGCCGTGCGGCGCTGGAAGAGTTTTGGCGCGCAGTGGGCGATGGTGCTCAGCGGTGGCCAGTCGGCTCTCGCAGGCGGCTTCTTCATCTTCCAGGCCACGATGTCCGCAATCCCGTCGATCGCGAACGTCGCGGGCTATGCCGCGGTCGGCGCGCTCTACTTCCTGGTCTCGGCGGTCTGGCTGACCGTTACCGGGTGGCGTCGCGGCGCGGCCGCCTGAAGTCACGCAACGGACGTCACGCCGGATGCGGCGTGACGTCCTATGGGATTACGCCAATCGTGGAGGTGTTTTGCCCGACGTGTCAAACTGTCTGTGACATGTCCGACATGGAAAGCGTGAGTCGCCGGGTGCCAAAGGCTGCTCGCTAAGTCATTGATCCCGCAGGGGCCGGCTACTGTGCATGGGGTTGTTTTCGCACTTGGGTTGGCGGCTCGCGGTAACGTGCTACGAAACTGACGTCGCAGTGTCGGCCGGCGCAGTTCCTGTTCGTCTTCCAGCCAGACAGATCTGACGGGAGACCCAAATGACCCAATCCCCCTATCGCTGGGTGATCGTCGCCGCAGGCGGCTTGCTCGGCTGCGTCGCCATCGGCGGCATGTTTTCGCTGCCGGTGTTCCTGCAGCCGATCGCGAAGGACACCGGCTGGTCCGTGACCGGCATATCCAGCGCAATGACGATCGGATTTCTGGCCATGGCCTTCACCAGCATGGTCTGGGGCACGCTGTCCGACCGGTTCGGGCCGCTTCCGGTGGTGCTGACGGGATCGATCGTGCTGACGCTGAGCCTGTTCGCCGCGAGCCAGGCGACCTCGCTGATCGTGTTCCAGATCGTGTTCGGCCTTTTGACCGGGGCTGCGTGCGCCGCGATCTTCGCGCCGATGATGGCGGCCGTGACCGGCTGGTTTGAGACCCAACGCAGCCTCGCGGTGTCGCTGGTCTCCGCCGGCATGGGCATGGCGCCGATGACGATGGCGCCGTTCGCGGCCTGGCTCGTCTCCGGCCACGACTGGCGCACCTCGATGCAGATCGTCGCACTGGTGGTTGGCGCCATCATGATCCCGGTCTCGTTCCTGGTGCGCCGTCCGCCCGCCCTGGCGCAGGCCACGGCCGCGCCATCGGGGGAGGAGGCGGCGCAGAGCGAGCTGACGATGGGCGAGGCGCTACGCTCGCCGCAATTCATCATCCTGCTCGCGACCAATTTCTTCTGCTGCGCCACCCATTCCGGCCCGATCATCCACACCGTCAGCTATGCCGTGAGCTGCGGCATTCCGCTGGTCGCGGCCGTGACGATCTACAGCATCGAGGGCTTTGCCGGCCTCGGCGGCCGCATCGCCTTCGGCCTGCTCGGCGACCGTTTCGGCGCCAAGCGCGTGCTGGTCTCGGGCCTGCTGCTCCAGGCCTTCGGCGCGCTCGCTTACGTCTTCGCGCATCAGCTCGCGACGTTCTATGTGGTCGGGGCAATCTTCGGCTTCATCTATGCCGGCACCATGCCGCTCTACGCCGTGCTCATCCGCGAGAACTTTCCGCTCAAGATGATGGGCACGGTGATCGGCGGCACGGCGATGGCCGGCAGCCTCGGCATGGCCACCGGCCCGCTCGCCGGCGGCCTGATCTACGACGCGTTCTCCAGCTATGCTTGGCTCTACATTGCGTCCTGGGCAATGGGCCTTGGTGCCTTCCTGATGGCGATGACGTTCCGCCCATTCGCCAAGCCGCAAGGCGAGGCAGCACCGGCGCCGGCGTGAATTTGCGATCGAGGCGCACCGTCAGAGCTGCGCCTCGATGGCGGCCTTGTCGATCACCGACCAGACCTGCCGGATCTTGTCGTCGCCGAATTCGTAGAACACATTCTCCCAGAAGGACACGCGCTTGCCGTTCACGGGAAGCCCCAGGAACGTTCCGACTGGCGCGCAATCGAACTGCAGGCGCGTCGCAATTCTCGGCGGCTCTGAGACCAGCAGCGCGATGTTGAAACGCAGATCCGGTATCTCGCGAAAATCCTGCTCCAGCATCGCGCGATAGCCCGCTAGCCCGAGCGGCCGGCCGTTGTGGACGACATCGTCATGCACGAACCGGCCGAGGGCCGGCCAGTCCTGCCGGTTCAAACAGGCGATGTAGTTGCGGTAGTGGTCGGCGAGATCGGCCCTGTCCATCGTGAGGCTCCCATGCTGCAAGCACAACGCAGCAGGAGGCAAATTTGTCTCACGGCGTCACAGCCGCTTCTCAAAAAACATATCGGGATAGGGGTCGTCGTTGAAGCGCGGAATCTCGCGCCAGCCGGTGTTGCGGTAGAGCTGGGCGGCCTCGGGCAGGGCGCTGTTGGTGTCGAGCCGCAGCAGCTTGATGCCGAGGCCGTGCGCAGCCTGCTCGGTTGCGTCCATCAGGCGCCAGCCGAGCCGCAATCCGCGCGCGGCGGGTGCGACCCACAGCCGCTTGATCTCGGCATAGCCGTGATCGGTGCCTTTCAGCCCGACGCAGCCGATCGGCAGCGTGTCCGACACCGCAACGAGGAACGTGCCGCGCGGACGACGCATGTCCTTGGCATCAGGATCGCGCGACAACGACACGTCGAAGCCCTGTTTAAAGCGGCGGCCGAGCTCGGCATAGTACTCGCCGAGGCAATAACGGGCCTCCTCGCTTTGCGGGTCCATTTCGTCCAGCGTGACGCGCTCGCGCGTCAGCGCGGAGGCGATCAGATCCATCGCTGCCAGCAGCGCCTCGGCTTGCGAATGTTGCGCCAGGATACCGTCGGCTTGTGCATTCGACAGCGCTTCATACGCTGCGAATTCGCGCCGGCCCGCGCGCGTGAGCTTGGCCGTGCGCCGGCGCGCATCGTCCTCACGCGCGGCGGTCTCGATCAGCCCTTCGTCCTCGAGGCTGCGGAGCAGCCGGCTCATCAGTCCGGAATCCAGGCCGAGATAGTCGCGGATTTCGGCCACGTCCGAACGCCCGTGCCCGATCGCGTTGAGCACGCGCGCCGCGCCGAGCGGCCGGCCGCGCCCCAGGAACGAGGTATCGAGCGCGCCGACGGCGGAGGTGACGGCGCGATTGAAGCGACGGACGCGGGAGACCGGGTCGAGCATGATGTCTGACTTTAGTCAGATATCGCCGCCTGTCAACTGAGTGACTGACCGGGCCGCAATCGAGCGCCTCTTTGTGAGTTGTGCCCTAGCCGTGAGCCGCTACCATGCGCCGGCTCCCCGAAACTCGATAAACAGCACAGCAAGCGGAGGCGACATGAGCGGGCAGGACCACAGAGTGAAGGGATCGGACCTGTTTGTCGCCGCGCTCGAGAATGAAGGCGTCGACCGCATCTTCGGCGTGCCCGGGGAGGAGAATCTCGATCTGGTCGAATCGCTGCGCACCTCCAGGATCGAGCTGGTCCTGACCCGCCACGAGCAAGCCGCCGCCTTCATGGCAGCCACGTATGGGCGACTGACGGGCAAGCCCGGTGTCTGTCTGTCGACGCTGGGACCAGGCGCGCTCAATCTGTCCACCGGTGCAGCCTATGCGCATCTCGGTGCGATGCCGATGATCCTGATCACCGGCCAGAAGCCGATCATGAGCAGCCGGCAGGCGCGCTTTCAGATCGTCGACGTGGTCGCGACCATGAAGCCGCTGACCAAGCTGTCGCGGCAGATCGTCAGCGCCTCCAGCATCCCGACCGTGGTACGCGACGCCTTTCGCGTGGCAATGGAGGAGCGGCCGGGACCGGTGCATCTCGAACTGCCCGAGGACATCGCCGGCGATGAAGTGGCGCCCGTCCCTGTGATTCCGGTTCATCCGATCGAAATCCCGGTCGCCCATCGTGCGGCGCTTGACCGCGCCGCCGAGATGATCCTGGCTGCGAAACGTCCGTTGGTGATGATGGGCGCTGCGACAAGCCGGCCGCGGTCGACGCATGGCATCGCAAGCTTCGTGCGGCGGACCGGCATTCCCTTCTTCACCACGCAGATGGGGAAGGGCACCGTGCCGGGCGGCACCAATCTCTATATGGGGACCGCCGCCCTGTCCGAGCGCGACTACGTTCATGACGCGATCGATGCTGCCGACCTTATCGTCGCGATCGGCCACGATCCGATCGAGAAGCCGCCTTTCATCATGGGGCCGTCGGGCCCGAAGGTGATTCACGTGAGCTATACGCCGGCGAGCGTCGAGCTGGTCTATTTCCCCGACGCCGAGGTCGTCGGTGACGTCGGTCCGAGCCTGGAGCTGCTCGCGGACCGGCTCGAAGGCAAGCTGCCGCAGGCGGCGGCGCTGTTGCCGCTCCGCGAAGAGATTTTAGCTCACATCGCCGATCGTGCCACCGAAGCGCGCTGGCCACCGACGCCGCAGCGGATCGTGCACGACACCCGCCAGGTGATGCCGGAGAACGGCATCGTCGCGCTCGACAACGGCATGTACAAGATCTGGTTCGCGCGCAACTACCGCACCCGCGTCGCCAACACGCTGCTGCTCGACAATGCGCTGGCAACGATGGGTGCGGGCCTGCCCTCGGCCATGATGGCCGCGATGCTCTATCCGGACCGTCGTGTGCTCGCGGTCGCCGGCGACGGCGGCTTCATGATGAACAGCCAGGAGATGGAGACGGCCGTCCGCCTCAAGCTCAATCTCGTCGTGCTGGTGCTGGAGGACAATGCCTACGGCATGATCCGCTGGAAGCAGGCGGTCGATCATTTCGCCGATTACGGCATGACCTTTGGCAATCCGGACTTCGTCCTCTACGCGAAGGCCTATGGCGCCAAGGGGCATCGCATCACGAGCATCGACAGTTTCGGCCCGACGCTCGACGCGGCCTTCAGGGAGGGCGGCGTGCACCTCGTCTCGATCCCGATCGACTATTCCGAGAACGTGCGGGTGCTGGTCGACGAATTGCGCGCGCACGAGAAGGCGAAGAGGTGATTTTGTTCGTGACTCTCGGCCCTGTCCGTCATTGCGAGCGCAGCGAAGCAATCCAGCGTTTTCCGCAGAGGCGCTCTGGATTGCTTCGTCGCTTCGCTCCTCGCAATGACGGAGTTTGTCGATCGGTCAAAATGCGATAACAACCTGCATCAACGTAGTTCAACCAATCACAGGAACATGAAATGACCCGCGTTCGTTGTGTCACCGAGATGGGCATGGGCGTCGACGTCCACGGCAGGGATGCCACCAAGGCGGCGAAGCGTGCAGTGTCGGATGCCATCAGGCATTCGAGCCTCGGCTTCTTCCGGATGATCGGCAAGACCGCGAACGACATGTTCGTCGACGTCACGATCGGCGTGCCCAACCCCGAAGCGGTGGACAAGGAAGCCGTTGCGAAGGAGCTGCCCTATGGCACCGTGACCGTCACTGCCGTCAAGGGCGGGCTGGAGATTCCTTCGGCCACGGAAGTGGCGAACGATCCCATCCTCATCGCCAACGCCGCCGTCATCGTCAGCTTCGACAAGGACTAGGTCGGTGCACGACAGCGATGAGGCGCTGCTGGATCGTCCGATCTGGAGCGCGCTGACGACCAGCCACAAGCATCTGGCCGAGGGCGGCCCGCGCGCGCTGCGCTATCCCGTCGACATGACGCCGTTTGCCGACATGATCGACATGTCCGCGGCGAGCTTTGCCGCACTCGGCGATCTGATGTCGGGCTCGCAGGTCGCCGTGCTGTTCACGCCTGAGCCGGTCGACGTGCCCGCCGCCTTCAAGGTCGTGCTCGCCGAGACCGGCGAGCAGATGATCGGCTCGCCGGCCGATAGCCCGCTGCGCGACGCCGAGATCGTCACGTTGGGCGCCGCCGACGTGCCGGCCATGATGGCGCTGACGGAGCTGACCAAGCCCGGGCCGTTCGCGGCGAGGACGCACCAGCTCGGTACGTTCCTCGGGATCCGCATCGGCGGTGAGCTGGTTGCGATGACCGGCGAACGGATGAAGCCGGGCAAGTTCACCGAGATGACGGCCGTCTGCGTCCATCCCGACTATCGCGGCCGCGGCTATGCGCAGGCGCTGCTCGCGGCGGTCGCGCGCCAGATCGAGGCGCGCGGCGAGTTTCCATTCCTGCACGTATTCTCCCACAACACGTCCGCCATCGCGCTCTACCAGCGGCAGGGAATGCGGATCCGGCGCCGGCTATACGTCACCGTGCTGATGAAGCAGGAATAAGCTGCGCCGCGGGCTTCATCTCCGGTGAATTCGCGCTATATCCATCCGAACCATCATTGGGGAAACGCATGGACGCCAGGACACCCGATTTTTCCGCCGCACGGACGGCGATGCAGCGCTACGTCGATCAGGAGATCATACCGGGCGCATCCTGGGCGGTGCTGCGTGGGCGCGAGGTGGTCGACCAGCAATACGTCGGCTTTGCCGATCGCGAAGCGAAGACACCGCTGCGGCCCGACCATATCTTCCGCGCATTCTCGAACACAAAGATCTTCGTCACGTGCGCGATCATGCTGCTCGTCGAGGAAGGCCGCATCGGGCTCGACGATGCCGTCGAGACATTCCTGCCGCAGCTCGGCAATCGCAAGGTGCTGAGGCAGGGCGCTTCGAGCCTTGCCGATGTCGAGCCGGCGAAGGGCTCGATCACGATCCGTCAACTTCTGACCCACACATCCGGTCTCAGCTACGGCATCTTCGATCCCGGCACGGTTCTGTTCAAGGGCTATAACGAGGCGCGCGTGCTCAATCCGCTGACGCCGCTCTCCGACATGATCGACAAGCTCGCCGATCTGCCGCTGTCCTACCATCCCGGCGAGGCCTGGGAATATTCGGTGGCAACGGATGTGCTCGGCCGTGTCGTCGAAGTCGTCTCCGGCCAGCCGCTCGACGCCTTCTTCAAAGCGCGGATCTTCGATCCGCTCGGCATGACCGATACCGGCTTTTACGTCCCTGAACAGCAGCAGGGCAGGCTGGTCGCACTCTATAATGGCGCCGACGTGCTCGATCCCATGAAGCCCGGCCTGACCCGGGCCGACCATCTGCCTTATCCGCAGGCCTATCGGAGGCCGCTGCCGCGGCTGTCGGGCGGCGGCGGGCTGGTCTCGACCTTGCCCGACATGCTCGCGCTGGTGCGCGCGCTGCTGCCCGGTTCCGACGCGCTGCTGAAGCCGGAAACGCTGCGGCTGATGATGACGAACCAGCTGCCGGCAGGCCGGACGATTCGCTTTGCCAATCTCGGGCCGATCCCCGGCAAGGGCTTTGGTCTCGGCGGCGCCGTCACCTTCGCGCCGACGCCGTTCGATCCCCCGAACTCCACCGGTGAATTCCAATGGGGCGGCCTTGCCGGCACCCATTGGTGGATCTGCCCCGAGGCCAATACCGCAGGCGTGCTGATGACGCAGCGCTACATGGGTTTTTGGAATCCGTTCTTCTTCGAGTTCAAGCGCCTGGCCTATCAGGCCGTTGGAGCTTGACGCGAAGGGGAGACTTGGCTCGCCGATCCGTGCCGCGACACCAGCGGGAGGCGATCGCCTCCCGCCTTTTTCGCGTCAGTCCTTCCACGGATCGAACTCGCCTTCGCCGGCCATGGCGACGGCGAACGGCCGCAGCGTATGCAGCACGCGCACGGTGCCGGCGTGCTGCGCCAGCACGTCGGGCAGGCGGCGATAGGCCATCGGGCTCTCGTCGAGGTCGGCACCGATCAAGGTGACGCCGCGTTCGTTGAGCCACTGGTCCATCTCCGCACGCGAGAAGCGCCGCTTCGCCTCTCTCCGCCCGAACAGGCGGCCAGCGCCGTGCACGGTCGAGTAGAGCGAGGCCTTGGCTTCCGGACTATCGACGCCTTCGAGGATGACGGCGTCGTCGCCCATGGAGCCGCCGACGAATCCCTTCTGGCCGGGAAACGCCGGCGTCGCACCCTTGCGCACCACCCAAAGATCACGCCCGTCGTGGGTCTCACGCCAGGCATAATTGTGGTGGTTGTGCACGCTCTCGGTCACGCTGCCGCCGATGATCTGGCGGACGCGTTCGACCACCCACTCGCGGCCCGCATAGGCATAGCGCCCGGCGAGCTGCATCGCCGCGATGTAGCGGCGGCCGAGCTCGCTATCCTCGTCGACCACCGCGGGCGGAACGTTCATGCCGTCCTTGCCGCCGGCGGCCTTGAGGTAGCGCGTTGCGGAGGTATGTCCGAGACCGCGGCTGCCGAAATGGACGCCGATCCAGACGAAGCCTTCTTCGTCGCGCATGAGGTCGACATAGTGGTTGCCCGATCCGACCGTGCCGAGCTGGCTCACCGCTTTCTGGCGGTAGGACTCCATGTCGCTCTCGCGCCAGGCATTGCCGTCGTCGAACAGATCGTGCTCGGCCCGCTCGGCGTTGGCGCGGCCCACGCCGAACGAGATGGTCCTGGCGACGTCGCGGATGATCGTCGGGACGAGACCTGCGATGTCGTCGAAGCGCGTGTCGAGCCGAGCCGCCATGTTGCCGCAGCCGATATCGAAGCCGACGCCGGAGATGCTGATCTGCTTCTCATAGGCGATGACCCCGCCGACCGGCTGCGCATAGCCGAGATGGCCGTCGGCGCAGATCACGCCGGACACGACATTGCCGACCGCCATGCAGTTGCGCATCTGCGCGATGGTCGCGTCCTCGTGCGGGCCGAAGACCTTCAGCGGCGCATTCTCGAAGCGGGCGTCCTGCATCCGGAACTCGGCGATCGAGCTCGCGGTGGCGTTGGCCTCGCGCGCCAGATGCTCCTTGCGCGCGGCGTCCTTGTACAGGCACCAGGCCGGTGGCCGCGTCCTTCACCGACGCGCGAGTCGGGATCGATGCCGGCGGCGAGGCAGAGCTCGCGGGCTCGTTCCATGTAGGGATCGGGTCGTCGCATGGTCTTCATTCCTGCTTCACATCCTGGAGAATTCGCTGGCCCCGGGCGCGGTGTCCCGCGTCCAGGGCCGTTGTCGTCGCGTATCAGTTCAACGCCGTCTCGGATGCTGCGATCCACGCGACCACGGCCTCGGAGAAGCCGTTGACGCGGGTCCAGGCACCGTGGCCGACACCGTGCTGATACGAGGCCACGTTGACCATGGTGCCGCGTGCTTTGGGCTCGGGCACCTGGTCGTGGCTCTGCTCGTCGGTGAAGACGATCAGGCGATCGCCCTTGCGGTCGATCTCCGTGACGGCCTTGCCGAGATAGGTCCCGCCATGCGCTTGCGAGTTGATGATCGCGTCCCGCAGTGCGAAGCCGCGGCGGGGCGGGACCTTCACGACCTCATTGCTGAAGGTGAAGATCTCGACCTCGTCGCAGATTTCGCGGGCAAGGATGGCAAGGCCACACGCCGCCTCCGCGCGTGTCATTTCCGACTGCGCGGAGAGCGTCGCGAACATCGAGCCCGATACGTCGATCAGGAGCCGGGTGCGGCCGGGGAGCCGGACATGGTCCTTGACCGACTTGAGCATCGCAGCTTCGAGCTCGGGCTCGAAGTCCGGCGCATAACGCGCCGCCGTGATGAAGCGGTAGGGAAGGATACGATCCGTCCGCATCGCCTCGATCGCGCGTGCGATGGTCTCGCGCGGGACCTGCGCCGTCTGCATCAGGCGCAGATTGCGCAGCAGCGCCAGGCCGCCGAGCTTCTTCTCGGCGATCAGCCGCTCGAAGGTCTCGCGCTTGCTCTTGCCGGCCGAGAGCGAGACCTCCCAGGTGTCGGGGGAAGCGAGTTCGCCATCGACGAGCTGCTTCCACACCTTCTCCTGCTCGGCGTCCTTCGGCTTGGCGTGTACCAGGAACAGCACGTCCCTGATCCGCACCGCGCCGTCGCGGTCCCATTTGGCGAGCTGGTAGGCGTCGAACTTGGTCAGCGCGCGGGCAAGGCCCTTCTTGACCTGCGCGGAGACCGGCTGACGCTTGCGCTGCTGCTGAGGGCCGAGCGCATCCGCCCAGTAGATCGCCAGCATCTCCGTCATCTCGTCGGGACGCTGGATCACCTGGGCAAGCGTGTCGGCAACGAGGGCGCGGTGCTTTTCGTTGCGCGCCATCTCGCGGACGACGAGCAGCGGCGCATGCCGCAGCTTCATCACGTCGCGCGCCTCGATCGCAAGCTGCGCGACGCGCGCAGGCGCGACCTTCGGCACCAGCGTCTTGATGCGGTCGGCGATCGCAACGCCGTCCTCGTAGAACTGGTCCTCCCACAGGAGGCAGTTCATCAGCGCCCGCTTCAGCTCCATCTCGGGCGTGAAGCGAATGGCGCGGGCGCCCTCACGCGTGAAGGCGCGAACGATCTTGTTGAGCCTGACCATGACGGCCTCCTCTCGGGTTGATGGGGGAATGAAACGGGTGCCGGGGAACAAACGAGGCTGTTCGTGCTCTATCCGCTGAGCTACGGACTGACGTCCGGGAGGATTCGAACCTCCGACACCGAAGTAACAGCGCTCTTCACCACCGGCGGTGGAGACGAGAAAGACACGATCCGGGAACAGGCGATGCTGAGACCCCGGCCTGCAGCTTACCCTGCAGGCCAGGTAGCGCTCTATCCTCTGAGCTACCGGTGCATAGTACACCGGGCGGGATTCGAACCCGCGACCTCTCGATTATCAGTCGAAGTAACAGACATCTTCACCACGGACCGTGATGAGGTTGGCGGGGAACGGACGATGCTGTTGCTGCCCTGTCGGGCAAACTGAGCTACGGCATTTCAGCCGGCGGGAGACGAACCCGCGACCTCCGTTCTGGCAAGCCAGCACGGCGCTCTAACCGAAGTAACAGTCATCTTCACCACCGCCAGGCCGGTGCTTTCACACCGGCCGTTGATGGGTTGCTGGGGAACGGGCGATATCGGCTTTCAGTGACGACAACGCAGAAGCTGTCCTTGCGGACAGATCCTGCGCCGGGCCGCGTGCGTACCTTTTCCGAGGCCGCATCCCGGTGCGTGTGTCAAAGGCGGGAGGCATACCCGCTTTGCCTTGCGGAGAAGTATCCGAGATATTCACCACCAGCATCGGTTGAGCCGCGATCATTGCGGCCAACCGATTTCAAGAAAATTCTATCGCGGCGCTATCGACGCGCCGCAATTTGCGAACCCTCTGGGTTCGCTCTGCCATCGGTGTCCGGCTCATCGCCTCGTTCCCTCCGGCAGGCCCCGCGCACTTGGGCACGCGCCTTCTCAGCGCGAGCCCCGGGATCCGGGTCTCCCGTTCCGGCCAATGCCGGGATGTTCGGTTGGGCCGCGCGGCGGGCAACAAAAAACCCTCCGGAGCGGCAGGCTCGGGAGGGTCCGTGAGAAGCGGACGGTCGATCTTGCGGTCAGGCAAGATCGCTCCCATGAGCCGGGCATGCGACATCGAATAGCTTGGGGCTATTCGGCATGCGGACAATTCTTTCGTAGCGGTTCGACATCGCTCGGTTCATGGTCTGTCGCGAACGGAAGTATTCGCGAGGCCGCGGGACATACGCCTGCAACTTGCGGATGTCGAGCGAAGCGCGTGTGAAAATTGCAGGACACCGACGACAAGACACCTGTCGTGCCGAACTATCTTGGGCTCGATGGATTTCGCTTCGGCTGGGTCGCAGCCTGGATCGACGCGCGCGGCGATCACGGCTTCGATTATTCGCCGGGCCTGACGCGCCTGCTCGCGATGCCGCATGCACGCGCGATGATCGACATGCCGATCGGTCTGGAGTGGAGCGGCTATCGCGCCTGCGATTGGCGGGCGCGTGAGCTGATCGGCGCCTCCGTATTTCTCGGCGCGCGCCGCGACCTCTGGACGTTTGCCGACATGGCCGCGGCCAATCGCCATTATTGGAAGCAGGAAGGCAGGGGCAGGGGCGTGTCGGCGCAGCTCTGGAACATCAGGGACAAGCTCAAGGAAGTCGACGACGTCATGACGCCCGCGCGGCAGGCGACGGTCGGCGAAGCGCATCCCGAAATGATCTTCTGGAATCTGGCCGGCCGCGTTCGGCTCGAGCCGAAGACGTCGGCGCGCGGGAGCGAGCAGCGCATTGCCCTGCTGAGAGATCGGGGCTTCACCAGTATCGAAAGATGGCTGACGCTGCGCCATGGCACCGGCATCGGCCGCGACGATCTCATCGATGCCTGCGCGTGCGCGGTCGCGGCACGCGACAGCACGCACTCCGTCGGCGACGGCAAGACCGATCCGCGCGGCTTGCGGATGGAGATCAACTATTGAAGCGGCTTATCCCTCGCGATCGCTTCCGCTTCCATTGTAGCCGCGACGATGATGAGCATGCTGCAGACGAACATCGTCCTCATCGAGGCTTGCTGCTCTTTTTTCGTACTCCTCGGCCATCGCCTGCAATCGCTGCGCGGCGTCGCGATGCGCAAGCTCACCGGCGACACGGCGACAACGCTCGGCATGGTCAAGTAGGGCGCGCTTCTCGATGCTCATCCGCTGACAACGCATGGAAGGCGCAATGGTCCCCTCGCGCAGCAGCGGAACAGTGCGCTGGCTTCTTCCACGATGCGGGAAAAAGTAGCAATATTTTCGGTCGGATCAGGAACATGGCATTTCAGCCGACGTTTAGGCTAAGGCTGCTGAGGGACAAAGACCATGTACGACGTCTGCCAATGGGCAACCGCGATGCTCGCGATTGCCTTTACGGCTCTGCTTTTGATCACGGGCCAGCGGTTCACTGAGTATCGACTGCAGTATCAAGTGAGGATCCCGATCGTGGCGTTGGCAACGCTGCCGCCTTAAGCCTTCCACGGGACGAAGAGCGACTTGCGCCGTGCGGCGTCTTGCCTAGATTGGGCGCGCCTCAGTCCATGCTCCCAAGGTCCCGATGTCCGATCTGTTCGCCTTTCCCATCACCAAGCGCTGGCCGGCCA
Source organism: Bradyrhizobium sp. CCGE-LA001 (assembly GCF_000296215.2). Taxonomy (NCBI): domain Bacteria; kingdom Pseudomonadati; phylum Pseudomonadota; class Alphaproteobacteria; order Hyphomicrobiales; family Nitrobacteraceae; genus Bradyrhizobium; species Bradyrhizobium sp. CCGE-LA001. The sequence goes on from NZ_CP013949.1 coordinate 3,652,381, forward strand.
AGCATCCCGAGCTGCTTCAGCTCTACTCCTTGCCGACACCCAACGGCGTCAAGGTCTCGATCATGCTGGAAGAGATCGGATTGCCTTACGAGGTCCATCTCGTCGATTTCGGCAAGGACGACCAGAAGACGGCCGAGTTCCTCTCGCTCAATCCCAACGGCAAGATCCCGGCGATCCTCGATCCCAACGGCCCCGGCGGCAGGCCGTTGCCGCTGTTCGAGTCCGGCGCGATCCTGCAATACCTCGCAGAGAAGACGGGCAAGCTGCTGCCGGTGGACGCCGCGCGTCGCTACCAGACCATCCAATGGGTGCACTTCCAGATGGGCGGCATCGGGCCGATGTTCGGCCAGGTCGGCTTCTTCCACAAATTCGCCGGCAAGGATTTCGAGGACAAGCGGCCCCGTGACCGCTACGTCGATGAAGCCAGGCGCCTGCTCGGCGTGATGGAGACGCATCTCGCCGGCCGGCAATGGTTCATGGATGACGACTACACCATCGCCGACATCTCCATGCTCGGCTGGGTGCGCAATCTCATCGGCTTCTACGGCGCGGGCGATCTGGTCGAATTCACCCAGTTCAAGTCGGTCGGTGCCTGGCTCGAACGCGGCCTTGCGCGTCCGGCCGTGCAGCGCGGGCTGAACATTCCGCAGCGGCCCTGAGGCTAGAACAGCCGTCCGCCGTTCGGCACGGGCTTGCTCGGCTGCACCAGCACCACCTTTCCGTCGGCATCGGGAAAGCCGAGCGTCAGCACCTCGGAGACGACGGGGCCGATCTGGCGTGGCGGGAAGTTGACGACGGCGGCGACCTGTTGCCCGACCAGCGTCTCCAGCGGATGATTTTCGGTGATCTGCGCCGAGCTCTTGCGCACGCCGATCGCAGGGCCGAAGTCGATCCACAATCGCCAGGCCGGCTTGCGCGCCTCCGGAAACGGTTTTGCATCGACGATGGTGCCGACGCGGATATCGACCGCGAGGAAGCTGTTGAAATCGATGGTCGGCGATGTGGCGGCTGCAGGATCGTGGGTGACGTGCATGATCTGTCCGTTTGGAGGTCTGGCGTGGTTCGCAATATTGTCGCGCGAACCGGAGTTTCGTACAACGCCGCAGCCGAAGCATCACGCATGCGCGAGGAACGATTTGCCCAACATCATCTACGGCATCAAGAACTGCGACACCATGAAGAAGGCGCGCGCATGGCTCGACAGCCATGGCGTCGCTTACGAGTTTCACGACTACAAGACGGCGGGAGTGGAGAAGGACAAGCTCAAGCAGTGGAGCGACAAGGTCGGCTGGGAGACGTTGCTCAATCGCGCCGGCACGACCTTCAAGAAGCTGCCCGATTCCGACAAGGAAGGCCTCAGCGAGAAGAAGGCGCTGGCGTTGATGCTAGCGCAACCATCGATGATCAAGCGGCCGGTGTTGGAAATCGGCGGCAAGCTGCTGGTCGGCTTCAAGCCGAACATCTACGCCAAGGAAGTCAGGACCAAATAAACTTCGGTGCCGGGCCGCGCCGACCGTTAGTTCAGTTCGATAATCTCGGCGGGAACGCTTGAGCTGGACTGGTCGGCAAGCTCGACCACGTCCGCCGCCGCGATGCGGCCAGGGGCGCGATGAAACAGGTCGCGATCGATCACGGCGCGTAGCCGGGGACGCGGTGGCGCGTCATTTCCGCGCATCAGGTTCTTGATCTCGAAGCCGCCGTCCTCGCAGAAGGTCTTCACCGACGCGATGATATGGCTGACCTTGTCCTCGGTCAGGAACGGCAACAGCAGCCGCTCATAGGCGACGATGCGTCCGGAGCTATCGTCGACATCGGCAACGCTGTAGATCGGAAGCCCGCGCGCGACGCATTCATGATAGGCGGGCATTACGAAGGGGGCGAGCCGCGGTCCGACATAGTCGTGCAGCAGGATGCCTTTGCCGGTGTGCCCATAGGCGCGCGAGATGCGCGTGTTTTCGCTCTGGATGATCAGGTGCGGTGTCGGCCCCGAGCCATCCACCGTGTAATAGATGAGATCGGACAGCTCTTCCTCGAGGCGCGCGGGCTGGTACTCCCAGATCGCCGGTGCGACCTGCTGGCGCGCATAAAGTCGCAGCCACGTGTTCAGGAGATCACGCTGCCTGATCGACTTGACGACGGAGGGCGCGGCGCTTGCGAAATCCAAAACAATATTCCCGGCATTCAAAAGCCCGCACATGATCCTCGCCGCGGGAAAATTTTCTATGAAGGCTGGCGCGCGGGACGAAAGACCGTTAACGACGACTTGACGACCGGTGCTTTTGCGAACCGGGAGGCCGGGCAGGCGCATCAAACATCTCCGACTAAGGGAGCATTTGTATCCCAGTCGGAGGCCTGATCTGCTCAGCTTTCCGCCTTGCCTAACCCCCGTCACCTCCGGCATATTCCGCGCCCGGAGGCGGCGTTCCGGATGGGCTCCAAGGATAGGCTCCAAGACCTCCGGAAAGCCGAAGTAAACAAGGACAGCCACGCGCGGCCAGCGCGTTGCGCGGGCAGGGGGAAATCTGTTTGGCTGATGAGTTCATTCTCGAAACGGAAGGCTTGACCAAGGAGTTCGCGGGCTTCTTCGCCGTACGCGACGTTGCGCTCAAGGTTCGCCGTGGGAGCATCCATGCGTTGATCGGCCCGAACGGGGCCGGCAAGACGACCTGCTTCAACCTTCTGACCAAGTTCCTCAAACCGTCTGCCGGGAAGATTCTGTACAAGGGGCAGGACATCACGGCGATGGCGCCGGCCGACGTGGCCCGCATGGGTCTGGTTCGTTCGTTCCAGATTTCGGCGGTATTTCCGCATCTCACCGCGCTGGAGAACGTCCGCGTTGCGCTTCAGCGCCAGCACGGCTCCTCGTTCGACTTCTGGCGTTCGAAATCCGTGCTCAACCGCTTCAACGACCGCGCGCGCGAGCTGTTGAACGATGTCGGCCTCAGCGAGTTTGCCAACACGCCCGCAGTCGAGATGCCCTACGGGCGCAAGCGCGCACTGGAGATCGCAACGACGCTGGCACTCGACCCTGAGATGATGCTGCTGGACGAGCCGATGGCCGGCATGGGCCACGAGGACATCGACAAGATCGCGGCGCTGATCAAGCGCATCTCCGCGAAATACACCATCCTGATGGTCGAGCATAATCTGAGCGTCGTGGCCAATCTCTCCGACATCATCACCGTGCTGACGCGCGGGCAGGTGCTCGCGCAGGGCCATTACTCGGAGCTCACCAAGGACGAGCGCGTCAAGGAAGCCTATCTGGGAGCCGGTCATGCCTGACACTGCGATCGCCGAGGCTCCGGTAAAGGCTGCGACCGGTGGAAACATCCTTCAAGTCCGCAACCTGGAAGCCTGGTACGGCGAGTCCCACATCCTGCACGGGATCAACTTCGACGTGAATGCGGGCGAGGTCGTCACCCTGCTCGGGCGCAACGGCGCCGGCAAGACGACCACGCTGAAGTCGATCATGGGCATCATCGGCAAGCGTACCGGCTCGGTGAAATTCAACAACCAGGACATCATCCGCGCGACCTCCGACAGGATCGCGCGGATGGGCATCGCGTTTTGCCCGGAGGAGCGGGGGATATTCTCCAGCCTCGACGTGCGGGAGAATCTGATGCTGCCGCCGGTGGTCCGGGAAGGCGGACTCCCGCTCGATCAGATCTTCGATCTGTTCCCGAACCTGAAGGAGCGGCTCAAGAGCCAGGGCACCAAGCTGTCGGGCGGCGAGCAGCAGATGCTGGCGATCGCGCGCATTCTGCGCACCGGCGCGAGCTTCCTGATGCTGGACGAACCGACCGAGGGCCTTGCGCCCGTCATCATCCAGCAGATCGGCCACACCATTGCGCGGCTCAAGAAGGAGGGCTTCACCATCCTCCTGGTCGAGCAGAACTTCCGCTTCGCATCGACCGTCGCCGACCGTTACTATGTGGTCGAGCACGGCAAGATCATTGACGGGTTTTCCAACGCCGAGCTTGCCGCCAACATGGACAAGCTCCACACCTATCTCGGCGTCTAGAACGCCAAAGAAGAATTGAAAAAGGAAAGTTGCATGAACACCAGGTCGATTGCGTCATTGCTGCTGACTACCGCGCTGACCTTCGCCGCGGCAGGCGTTGCATCCGCGCAGGACAAGACCGTCAAGATCGGCGCGCTGTCGGATCAGTCCGGGCTCTACGCGGACCTCGGCGGACCGGGCTCGACGCTGGCGGCACGAATGGCCGTCGAGGATTCCGGCTTGGCGGCGAAGGGCTGGAAGATCGACATCATCTCGGGTGACCACCAGAACAAGCCCGACATCGGGACCACGATCGCGCGGCAATGGTTCGACGTCGACAAGGTCGACATCGTCGTCGACGTGCCGAACTCGGGCGTCGCGCTGGCCGTCAACAACGTCGTCAAGGAAAAGAACGGCGTCTACATCAATTCGGGTGCGGCGACCTCCGACCTCACCAACGCACAGTGCTCGCCCAACACGGTGCACTGGACCTACGACACCTACATGCTGGCCCATACCACCGGCCAGGCGCTGGTGAAGGCCGGCGGTGACACCTGGTTCTTCCTGACAGCCGACTACGCCTTCGGCGCCGCGCTCGAGCGCGACACCACGGCTGTCATCACTGCGAATGGCGGCAAAGTGGTGGGTGGCGTCAAGCATCCGCTGAACACGCCGGATTTCTCCTCGTTCCTGCTTCAGGCGCAGGCCTCCAAGGCCAAGATCATCGGTCTTGCCAATGCCGGCGGCGACACCACGAACACGATCAAGCAGGCGGCCGAGTTCGGCATCGTCAAGGGCGGTCAGAAGCTCGCGGCACTGCTGCTGTTCCTCACCGACGTCAAGGCCATCGGTCTGGAGACGGCACAGGGCCTCAACTTCACAGAGACGTTCTATTGGGACATGAACGATCAGACCCGGGCGTTCTCCAAGCGTTTCGCGGAGAAGATGAAGAACAATGCGCCGCCGACCATGGTGCAGGCCGGCGTTTATTCGGGTGTTCGTCATTACCTCAAGGCACTGGAAGCGCTGGGCGGCAACCCGCATGACGGCGTCAAGATCGTCGAGAAGATGAAGTCGATGCCGACCGAGGACGACCTGTTCGGCAAGGGCGAGATTCAGCCCAACGGCCGCACCATCCACAGCGCCTACCTCTTCGAGGTCAAGAAGCCCTCGGAGTCCAAGGGGCCGTGGGATTTCTACAAGCTCGTCGGCACGGTGCCGGGCGACCAGGCGTTCACGCCGCTGTCCGAGAGCAAGTGCGCGCTGCTCAAGAAGTAAGACCAACAGCCCGCCGGCTGCGAGCCGGCGGGCAGCTCTAGGGAACGCCGAAGGGACCGGGTGCGGGATCGATGCAGGCTCTTTACGCTCAGCTACTGGTGGGACTGATCAACGGCTCGTTCTACGCGCTGCTCAGTCTCGGACTTGCCGTGATCTTCGGCATGCTCAACATCATCAACTTCGCCCACGGTGCGCTCTACATGATGGGCGCGTTCGTCGCCTATTTCCTGTTGAACCTCGGCGGCATCAATTATTGGTGGGCGTTGCTGCTGGCGCCGATTATCGTCGGCATCTTCGGCATGATCCTGGAACGGACCATGCTGCAATGGCTGACCGGGCTCGATCACCTCTACGGCCTGCTGCTGACCTTCGGCATCGCGCTGATCGTGCAGGGCGTCTTCCAGAACTATTTCGGCTCCTCGGGCCTGCCTTACGCCATTCCGGACCAGCTCAAGGGCGGCATGAATCTCGGCTTCATGTTCCTGCCGATCTATCGCGGCTGGGTCGTCGTGTTCTCGCTGGTGGTGTGCCTTGCGACCTGGTTCCTGATCGAGAAGACGCAGCTCGGCGCTTACCTGCGCGCCGCCACTGAAAATCCGACGCTGGTGCGCGCCTTCGGCATCAACGTGCCGCGCATGATCACGCTGACTTACGGTCTCGGCGTCGGCCTTGCCGCGCTCGCCGGCGTGCTCTCGGCACCGATCAACCAGGTGCGGCCGCTGATGGGCGCCGACCTCATCATCGTCGTGTTCGCGGTGGTCGTCATCGGCGGCATGGGATCGATCATGGGCTCCATCATCACCGGCTTTGCGCTCGGCGTGATCGAGGGCCTGACCAAATATTTCTATCCCGAGGCCTCCAACACCGTCGTGTTCGTGCTGATGGTGCTGGTGCTCTTGGTGAAGCCAACGGGATTGACGGGAAGGGCAGCCTGATATGACGACCCTGACGGACGACACGCTGCCGGTAAGTCCTCGCGCCATGCGCGACGAGATGATCGTTTTCGTGGTGATGGCGCTGCTGCTGGCGGCGGTGCCGTTCACGGGAGTCTACCCGTTCTTCGTGATGCAGGCGCTGTGCTTCGCGCTGCTCGCCTGTGCCTTCAACCTACTGGTCGGCTATGGCGGCCTGCTGTCGTTCGGCCACGCGATGTTCCTGGGAACGGCGGGCTATTGCAGCGCGCATGCGCTGAAAGTGTGGGCGCTGCCACCCGAGCTCGGCATCCTCGTTGGCGTCGTCGCGGCGTTCGCGCTGTCGATCATCACTGGCTACATCTCGATCCGCCGCCAGGGCATCTATTTCTCGATGATCACGCTGGCGCTGTCGCAGCTCCTGTACTTCATCTATCTCCAGGCTCCGTTCACCCATGGTGAGGACGGCATCCAGGGCATTCCGCAGGGGCGCATGTTCGGCGTGCTCGACCTCTCCAAGCCGACGGTGCTCTATTACGTGGTGCTGGTCAGTTTCCTCGCCGGCTTCCTCCTGATCTTCCGCATCATCAACTCCCCGTTCGGCGAGGTGCTGAAGTCGATCCGCGAGAACGAGCAGCGCGCGATCTCGCTGGGCTATCGCACCGATCAGTACAAGTTCCTGGCCTTCGTCCTGTCGGGCACGCTGGCCGGCTTTGCCGGTGCGCTGAAGGTGTTCGTGGCACAGAACGCCTCACTCACCGACGTGCACTGGTCGATGTCGGGCGAGGTCGTGCTGATGACGCTGGTTGGCGGTCTCGGCACCATCTTTGGTCCCGTGGTCGGCGCCTTCGTGATCATCGCCATGCAGCAATATCTGGCGGGGTTTGGCCAATGGGTGACAGTGATCCAGGGCGCGATCTTCGTGGTCTGCGTGCTCACCTTCCGCCGCGGTGTCATCGGCGAAATTGCGCATTACTTCCGACGATCGCTCTAAGTAATTGATCTACCGTCGATTTACTCGCCGCTGGAAAGCGGTGGATGATCCGGCTCCGCGCGCGAGATGACACGCGCGCGGATCGAAAATGGTCTATGACAGTTTCATGACAGCCCGTTCGGGCCTGACCATTTCCAGCCGGTAGCCTATCCCCATGATGCGATGGTTTCGTGCTTTCCTGCCCAAGGAAGAACGCTTCTTCGACCTGTTCGACCGTCATGCCCAGACCGTGATCCAGGGCGCGATCGCGCTCCAGGGCATGCTGAACGGAGGCGAGGAGACGCCGGTCTATTGCCAGAGGGTCAACCAGTTCGAGAACGATGCCGACAACATCACCCGTGAGGTGCTGACGGCGGTGCGCCGCACCTTCATCACCCCGTTCGACCGCGGCGACATCAAGAACCTGATCACGTCGCTGGACGATGCCATCGACCAGATGCAGCAGACCGCCAAGGCGGTGATGCTGTTCGAAGTCCGCACCTTTGAGCCGCCGATGCGCGAGATCGGTGGGCTCCTGATCGAATGCGCCAATCTGGTCGGACGCGCGCTGCCTTTGATGCAGTCGATCGGCCCGAACGTCGCCATGCTGACCGCGATCACGGAAGAGCTGGGCAAGTTGGAGGGGCGCGTCGACGATCTCCACGACATCGGCCTGAAGGAGCTGTTCCTCAAGCATCGCGACGGCAATGCGATGGATTTCATCGTCGGGGTCGAGATCTATGACCATCTCGAAAAGGTGGCCGACCGCTTCGACGACGTGGCCAATGAGATCAACAGCATCGTCATCGAGCAAGTGTAGGGCGGGCCGCCGTGGATGCTGCGTTGGGTCTCCCCATCCTGGTCGGCTTGATCGCCGTCGCGTTGCTGTTCGACTTCCTGAACGGCCTGCATGACGCCGCCAATTCGATCGCGACCATCGTCTCGACCCGTGTGCTGCGGCCGCAATTCGCGGTGTTCTGGGCTGCGTTCTTCAATTTCATCGCCTTCCTGGTGTTCGGGCTGCACGTCGCCCAGACCATCGGCACCGGCATCATCGATCCCGCTGTGGTCGATGCCCAGGTGATCTTTGCAGCACTCGTCGGCGCCATCGTCTGGAACCTCGTGACCTGGGCACTGGGCATCCCGTCCTCGTCGTCGCATGCGCTGATCGGCGGGCTCGTCGGCGGCGGTCTCGCCAAGGCGGGCATTTCGGCGGCGGTGTGGAGCGGATTGTCCAAGACGGTGCTGGCCATCGTGCTGTCGCCCCTCGTGGGCTTCCTGCTCGCGATGCTGCTGGTGGCGATCGTATCCTGGGCCTCGGTGCGCTCGACGCCGTTCGCGGTGGATCGCGCCTTCCGCATCCTGCAATTCGCCTCCGCCTCGCTCTATTCGCTCGGCCATGGCGGCAACGACGCGCAGAAGACCATGGGCATCATCGCCGTGCTGCTCTACTCGCAGGGCCATCTCGGCAGCGAATTTTCAGTGCCGTTCTGGGTGGTGCTGTCCTGCCAGGCCGCGATGGCGCTGGGCACGCTGATGGGCGGCTGGCGCATCGTGCGCACCATGGGCCTGCGCATCACCAAGCTGACGCCGATGCAGGGGTTCTGCGCCGAAACCGGCGGCGCCGTGACCCTGTTCATGGCGACGTTCCTCGGCGTTCCCGTCTCGACCACCCACACCATCACCGGTGCCATCGTCGGCGTCGGCGCCGCCCGCCGCGTCTCGGCGGTGCGCTGGAACGTCGCCAGTTCCATCGTCTATGCCTGGGTGATCACGATCCCGGCCTCGGCAATCGTCGCCGCGCTGACCTGGTGGGTGGTCCAGCTCGTCAAGTGACGAGCTTCAGCCCGATGATGCCGGCAACGATCAGCCCGATGCTGGCAAGCCGGAGGGCGGTCGCCGGCTCGCCGAACAGAAAAATCCCGAGCGTCGCGGTGCCGACCGCGCCGATCCCGGTCCAGACCGCGTAGGCGGTTCCCACGGGCAGTGATTTGAGCGCGAGCCCGAGCAGGATGACGCTGCCGGCCATGGCCGCGAGCGTGACGACGGACGGAACAAGCCGGCTAAAGCCCTCAGTGTATTTCAACCCGATCGCCCAGGTGATTTCGAGAAGACCGGCGACGAACAGGATGCTCCAGGCCATGACGACCCTCCATTCAAGGCAGGGTCGTCCCCGCTGAGGTGCTGAGAAACGGGAAGGTCGTCCCTCCCGAGGGCCGATATGGGGCTGGCCGGAGGCCCCCGCAATCACCAAATGAGGCTTGATCAGGCCCATTTTCCCTGCCAAACGCTCCCGCCATGTCCGACATCGCCACCACCGCAGCCGAATCGCCGGCCCGTTCCCCGCTTGCTGCTGAAGTGGCGCGGCGGCGGACCTTTGCGATCATCTCCCATCCCGACGCCGGCAAAACCACGCTGACCGAGAAGCTGCTGCTGTTCGGCGGCGCCATCAACCTCGCCGGCCAGGTCAAGGCCAAGGGCGAGCGGCGCAACACGCGCTCGGACTGGATGAAGATCGAGCGCGAGCGCGGCATCTCGGTCGTGACCTCGGTGATGACCTTCGAGTTCGAAGGTCTCGTCTTCAACCTCCTGGACACGCCGGGCCATGAGGACTTTTCGGAAGACACCTATCGCACGCTCACCGCGGTCGATTCCGCGGTCATGGTCATCGACGCCGCCAAGGGCATCGAGGCGCGGACCCGGAAGCTGTTCGAGGTGTGCCGCCTGCGCGACATCCCGATCATCACCTTCATCAACAAGATGGACCGCGAGAGCCGCGACGTCTTCGAGCTGCTCGACGAGATCGAGAAGACTCTGGCGCTCGACACCACGCCGATGACCTGGCCGGTCGGCCGCGGCCGCGACTTCCTCGGTACCTATGACGTCGTCAACGGCGGCGTGCGCCTGCTCGAAGGCGGCGGCGCCAAGACCGGCGCGGCGCAGCAGATCGAGATCGAAGAGCTCGCAAAGCTCAACGCCAATCTCGACGTCTCCGCGGTGAAGGACGAGCTCGAGCTCGTCACGGAGGCGTCGAAGCCGTTCGAGCTCGAAGCGTTCCGCGAAGGCCATCTGACGCCGGTCTATTTCGGCAGCGCGCTGCGCAATTTCGGCGTCGGCGACCTCCTGGAGGGCCTTGGCAGGTTCGCGCCCGAGCCGCGCGCGCAGGACAGCGACCAGCGCAAGGTCGAGGCCACCGATCCCCGCATGAGCGCCTTCGTGTTCAAGATCCAGGCCAACATGGATCCGAACCACCGCGACCGCATCGCGTTTGCGCGGCTCTGCTCGGGCAAGCTCAGCCGCGGCATGAAGGCGAAACTCGTGCGCACCGGCAAGAGCATGCCGCTGTCGAGCCCGCAATTCTTCTTCGCGCAGGATCGCTCGGTCGCGGACGAGGCCTTCGCCGGCGATGTCGTCGGCATTCCCAATCACGGCACCTTGCGCATCGGCGACACGCTGACCGAGGGCGAGGATTTCAACTTCGTCGGCGTGCCGAGCTTCGCGCCGGAAATCGTCCGCCGCGTCCGTCTCACCGACGCGATGAAGGCGAAGAAGCTGAAGGAAGCGCTGCAGCAGATGTCGGAAGAGGGCGTGGTGCAGGTGTTCCGGCCGCGCGACGGTGCGCCGGCGCTGGTCGGCGTCGTCGGCGCGCTGCAGCTCGACGTGCTCAAGGCGCGGCTGGAAGCGGAATATTCGCTGCCGGTCGAGTTCGAGGTCAGCGAGTTTCAGCTGGCGCGCTGGGTCTCTTCGGAGGACCGCAAGAAGCTCGACACCTTCATCGCCGCTAATACGTCGAGCATCGCCGACGACGTCGACGGCGATCCCGTCTATCTGGCCCGGAACGAGTTCTATCTCGGCTACACAAGGGAACGGGCCGAGGGCATCGAGTTCACCAACGTCAAGGACGTCAAGAAAAAGGGGTAGCGTTTCCCGGACGTTCTCCGTGATGCAGGACGGCAACGCATAGCGAGGTCGACGGTCATGAGGCGGCGCGAATTCATCATGCTCGCTGCGGGCGCGGCGGCGTACCCGTTTGGCGCATCCGCGCAAGGCAATGTGCGGCGAATCGGTGCGCTGGCGGGAGGCAAGGCCAGCGATCCCGAGAGCCAAGCCAGCTACCAGAAACTGCGACAGCGTCTAGGTGAGCTCGGTTGGGAGCAGGGACGCAACATCCATATCGACTATCGCTGGTGGGCCGGCGATCCGAACCTGGCGGATGCTCAGGCGGCTGAGCTGGTGGAGATGCGGCCGGACGTGCTTCTGGCAATCAGCACGCCGTCCGTGGAAGCCTTGAGGCGACGCGCGCCGGCGTTGCCGATCGTCTTCACGGTCGTTGCCGATCCAGTGGGTGCCGGTTTCGTTCAAAGTCTGGGCAAGCCCGGTGGAAATATTACGGGCTTCACGACTTTCGAGCCTGAAATGGCCGGCAAGTGGCTGCAACTGCTCAAGCAGGCCGCACCCGAAATGCGAAGGGTCGCCGCGGTCTTCAATCCGCGAACGGCTCCCATGATCTTGATGCCGTCCGTGGAGGCGGTCATTCCGGCAGTCCAGCTCCAGCTTGTTCCGGCGCCCGCCCACAACGCCGCCGAGCTCGAACAGGCGATCTCCCGCTTTGCAGAGCAGCCGCACGGCGGGCTGCTGATCTTTCCCGACGCGTTCCCAATCGTTCACCGGCGATTGATTCTCGACTTGGCGGCCACCCACCGTCTGCCGGGGATGTATCCGTTCCCATTTTTCGTCACGGAGGGCGGGCTGATGTCGTACGGTGTTTCGATTCCTCATCTCGTCGGTCGCTCGGCGGACTATGTCGACCGCGTCTTGAGAGGGGTGCGTCCTGCGGATTTGCCGGTCCAGCAGCCGAATGAATTCCAGTTCCTGCTCAATCTCGAGACAGCCAATGCGTTCGGGCTGAGTTTGCCGCCCACGCTGGTGGCCCAAGCGGATCGGATTATCGAGTGAATCTGCCGACTGGCCTACTTCTGCTTGGAGCGGCTGCTTGCACGGGATTGTTTTCGAAATTCTGACAGCAAGGCCATCGTCGTATCGCGGCCAGCCTTGAACCGTTCACAACCGTCGCCACCTCTTGCACATGCCATTGCGGTCTCGGCACATGTGGCGTTGCATTCTTGTTCTTCTGCTGCTGCCACCAATTTCGGCCGCGGCCGACGCGCGGCCGCGGCAGATCAATCCGATTCCGTTCGCGCACGAGCCGTGCAGCGTGCTCGACGGCCGGCCCTGCACACCGTCTTATTGCAGTCCGCTCGAGCCCGGCCCCTGCATTCCCGAGATCGACTACCCCTATGGCCAGAACCTCCAGCTCACGATCCAGAGCGTGCCGTCCGAGGCCGACCGCGCCAAATACCAAAGGCCCGATCACGATCTCGACACCATCGGCGACCTCTTCGCCGAGCTGCGCAGCTGCTGGTCGCCGCCATCGGACAATGCGCGTGCAGGCATGCAGATGTCGGTGCGCTTCAGCTTCAACAAGGCAGGCGGCCTGATCGGCCCGCCGCGTCTCACATACGCGACCGCGGGCGTGCCCGCCGAGATCAGAACCACCTATCTCAGCGCTATCAATTCATCCCTGAAGGCCTGCCTGCCGTTGAAGTTCACCAGCGGACTCGGCGGCGCGCTCGCGGGACGGCCGATCGCTATCCGCTATGTCGACAATCGCGAGCTCGGCAAATAGCTCTATCCCCTCATCCTAAGGAGCGCGCTCGCGCGCGTCTCGAAGGATGAAAGGCCGAGCTGCAAGACCCGGGCCTGCATGGTTCGAGACGTCGCTTTCGCACCTCCTCACCAGGAGGGACACGAGTTGCGACCCGCGGGCAATCGATGATACCTCAGAGGCGGGGGCGCTTGCTGAAGGGGAGGATGTCGTGGGTCTGCTGGTGATGGTCCTGGGGCTGGTGTTGTTTTTCGCAGCCCATGTCTTCACGACGAAACGCAAGGCGCGCGCGCAGGCGATCGCGAAATTGGGCGAGGGGACCTACAAGATCCTCTATTCGCTGGTTTCGCTGGCGGGGCTCGCGCTGATCATCTGGGGTTATGCCCATTACCGCAGCACCGGCTGGATCGAGGTCTGGTATCCGCCGAAAGCGATGAAGCACATCACGCTCGCACTTATGCTGCCCGCCGTCATCCTGGTGGTGGCCTCTTACTTGCGCGGCCGCATCTATGCGACGCTGAAGCATCCGATGCTGGCTGGTATCAAGTTGTGGGCCGCCGCGCATCTGCTCGCCAATGGCGATCTCGGCTCGATCATCCTGTTCGGCTCGTTCCTCGGCTGGGCGGTGTATGATCGCATCACGCTGAAGCGTCGCACCGACGGCGGCGCACCGCCGATCCCGGTCGGCGGCGTCAGCAACGATCTGATCGCGGTCGCGGTCGGCGTCGTCGCTTACCTGGCGCTGGCCTTCGCGTTCCATCCGGTCGTGATCGGCGTCCCCGTGATCGGGGTCTAGCCGGTCAGCACAAGACCCGGACGTTCATGCGCGGAAGCTGACAAGAGCAACAAGCCGAGGTTCTTCGATGGATTGGTCGCATTCTCAGATTCAGCCGATGCGGCTCGAGGCGCGCTTCGGCGATCGGGTGGTGCCGGCATTTGCGGATCGGCCCGCGAGTCTTTGGGCGATGATCGCCGACGCCCGCGACCGCAATGCCGATGGCGAAGCGCTGATCTGCGGCAATGTCCGCCTGAGCTGGCGGCAGGCGGTGGAGCAGGCCGCGCGGATCGCGGCTGGCTTTCGCAAGCTCGGCCTGCAGCGCGGCGACCGCGTCGCTATTTTGCTCGGCAACCGCATCGAATTTCCGCTGCTGCTGTTCGCCGCCGCCCATGAGGGGCTGGTCACCGTGCTGCTCAGCACGCGCCAGCAAAAGCCGGAGATCGCCTATGTGCTCGCCGATTGCGGCGCCAGGATCCTGATCCACGAGGCCTCGCACGCCGAGCGGTTGCCCGATGCGCAGGATACGCCCGATCTGATCCATCGCATCGCCATCGACGACGATCCGGCCCGGTCCCGCTTCGCCTCGCTTTCTGACAACGCGCCGGCGCCTGCGCCGGTCGAGGTGAGCGAAGAGGACACCGCGATGATCCTCTACACCTCGGGCACGACCGGAAAGCCGAAGGGCGCGATGCTGGCCCATTGCAACATCGTCCACTCCTCCATGGTGTTCGTGTCCTGCCTGCAATTGACCGCAGCGGATCGCTCGATCGCCGCGGTGCCGCTCGGCCATGTCACCGGCGTCGTCGCCAACATCACGACCATGATCCGCTGCGGTGGCGCGCTGATCATCATGCCGGAGTTCAAGGCGGCCGATTACCTCAAGCTCGCCGCGCGCGAGCGCGTCACCTACACCGTGATGGTGCCGGCGATGTACAATCTCTGCCTGCTCCAGCCCGATTTCCACGGCTATGACCTGTCGAGCTGGCGCATCGGCGGCTTCGGCGGCGCGCCGATGCCGGTTGCGACCATCGAGAAGCTCAAGGCGAAGATTCCCGGCCTGAAGCTGATGAACTGCTACGGCGCGACCGAGACGACGTCGCCCTCGACGATCATGCCGGGCGAGCTGACCGAGAGCCATATCGACAGCGTCGGCCTGCCGTGCCCCGGCGCGCGCATCGTCGCGATGGGGGCGGACGGGCGCGAGCTGCCCCCTGGCGAGATCGGCGAGCTCTGGATCCAGAGCGCCTCCGTCATCAAGGGCTATTGGAACAACCCGAAGGCCACTGCTGAAAGCTTCACCAGCGGATTCTGGCACTCCGGCGATCTCGGCTCGGTCGACGCCGATGGCTTCGTCCGCGTGTTCGACCGGCAGAAGGACATGATCAACCGCGGCGGCCTGAAGATCTATTCGGCCGAGGTCGAATCCGTGCTGGCCGGCCACCCCGCCGTGGTCGAGAGCGCGATCATCGCCAAGGCCTGCCCGGTGCTGGGCGAGCGCGTCCACGCCGTCGTGGTGACCCGCAGCCCGGTCGCCGACACCGATCTGCGGGCCTGGTGCGCGGAGCGGCTGTCCGACTACAAGGTCCCCGAAACCATGGTAATCACGACCGAGGCGCTGCCGCGCAATGCCAATGGTAAGGTGCTGAAGCGGCAGCTGCGGGAGCTGCTCGGAAGCTGAGCCGGGCAGGCGGTTCTCCGGGCCTTTCCGGGGTGGTTAACGCCTTGATCGGGCTCGCTTTGCCTTGCCACCGCCATATCGTTAGGGTACCTCGCCGCCACGTGGGGAACGGGATTCCTGACGCGAACGCTTTGGCGCGCGCACCCGAATGGGCATGGGATTGGCATAAGTGTCTGATTTATTTGGCGAAGTCGACGAGGAAATGCGTCGCGAACAGCTCAAGAAGCTGTGGGACAAGTATTCGATCTACTTCATCGTCCTGATGGTGCTGATCGTCGCCGGCGTCGCCGGCTGGCGCGGCTATCAGTATCTGGAGTCCAAGAAAGCCGCCGAGGCCGGCGCGGCCTTCGAGAAGGCCGTCGAGCTGTCCGAGCAGGACAAGCACGCGGACGCGGAGAAGGCCTTCACCGAGCTCGCCGCCAAAGCCCCGTCGGGCTATCGCACCCTGGCGCGGCTCCGCGCTGCGGGCGAGGCCGCCAGCCGCGATCCCAAGGCCGCGACAAAAATGTATGATGACATCGCCGCCGATCGCAGCGTCGGCGGCGAGTGGCAGGATCTGGCCAAGCTCCGGGCCGCCGGTCTCGTGCTCGATAGCGCGAGCTATGCCGACATGCAGCAGCGGCTGGAGGCCTCCGCCGCGCCGAAATCGACCTTCCGCCACAGCGCCCGCGAAATGTTGGCGCTCTCGGCTTGGCGCAACAACGATATGACCGCGGCCCGCAAATGGCTCGACGCGATCTCCGAGGATAACGAAACACCGCCCGGCCTGCGCTCGCGCGCCGAGGCGCTTCAGGCTCTGCTGCCACCCGTCGCCAAAAGCTGACGACGGATCCCTGACGGAAACACACAAGATGCGCCGCACGCCCCGCTTGATCGCAGCCGCTGTCCTGATCGCCTTCACTGGCGTCCTGGGCGGCTGCTCCAGCTTCGATCCAAGCGACATGCTCGACTTCCTTGACACCAAGAAGAAGCTGCCGGGCGACCGCAAGCCGGTGTTTCCCGAGGGCGTGCCGGGCCTCGAGCAGGGCGTGCCGAAGGATCTGTACAAGGGCGCGCAGCAGCAGCCCGATCCGAACGCGCCGGCCGTTGCGGCGCTGCCTGCAGAGCCTCCGCCCGAACCGGCCAGGCCGGGGAAGGGGACCAAGGCAGCGAAGTCCAGGCAGCCCGCCACGGCGGCCGCACCGGCTGAAGCGCCCGCCGGCGAAGTCGATGGCGAGGCCCAGCCGGAGGCCGCACCGGCGACGGCCGCTCCCCCGCCCAAGCACAAGATCGTCCGCAGGCGCACCACCGCGCCGCCGCCGGATCAGCCCGTCCAGCAGGCGCAACCGGCCCAGGCACCGCAGCAGCAGTCGCAGAGCGCCTTCCCGGCGCCGCTGCCCAGCGGCAGCTTCTCGCGATAGAGCATGATCCGGACCCGGAGGGCCGCGCAGCGCAAAGTGTGAAGCGGTTTTCCGAAAAGATCATGCGCAAACAATTAGTCTCGCTGCATTGACAGGCGCAGCCCCGGCAGCGCACGAATGACCGATGTCCTTCACGATCGCCATCATCGGCCGGCCCAATGTCGGCAAATCGACGCTGTTCAACCGTCTGGTCGGGCAGAAGCTCGCGCTGGTCGATGACCTGCCGGGCGTCACCCGCGACCGCCGCGAGGGTGAGGCCAGGCTCGGCGATCTCGAGTTCACCATCATCGATACCGCCGGCCTCGACGAGGGGGCCAAGGGCTCGCTGACCGCGCGCATGCAGGAGCAGACCGAGACCGCGATTGCGCAGGCCGACGCGCTGTTCTTCGTCATCGATGCCCGCGTCGGCCTGACGCCCACCGATCGCGCCTTCGCCGATTTCGCCCGCAAGGCCAACAAGCCGGTGCTGCTGGTCGCCAACAAGAGCGAAGGCAAGCATGGCGACGCCGGCGCGATGGAAGCCTTTGCGCTCGGCCTCGGCGATCCCATCCAGATCTCGGCCGAGCATGGCGAGGGCATGGGCGAGCTTTATGACGCGCTGGCCAGGCTGATGCCCGAGCCGGTCGATGAGGATGAGGACGACGCGCCGATCTCGGAGGAAGAGGTCGCGACGCGTCCGATCCGGGTCGCCATCGTCGGCCGGCCTAATGCCGGCAAGTCGACGCTGATCAACCATCTGCTCGGCGAGGAGCGCCTGTTGACCAGCCCGGAGGCTGGCACCACGCGCGATTCCATCGCGGTCGAGATCAACTGGAAGGGCCGCGATTTCCGTGTGTTCGACACCGCGGGCCTGCGCCGGCGCTCGCGCATCGAGGAGAAGCTGGAGAAGCTCTCGGTTGCGGACGCGCTGCGCGCGGTGCGCTTTGCCGAAGTCGTGGTGCTGATGATGGACACGCAGAACCGCTTCGAGGAGCAGGATCTGCGCATCGCCGATTTGATCGAGCGCGAGGGCAGGGCGGTCGTGCTCGCCGTCAACAAATGGGACCTGATGGAGACCAAGGGCGGCGGCGCGATCTCGGGCCTGCGCCGCGACGCCGACCATTGGCTGCCGCAGCTCAAGGGCGTGCCGATCGTCGCCGTCTCGGGTCTGATGGGCGAGGGCATCGATCGCCTGATGCAGGCGATCCAGGACGCCTATGCGATCTGGAACAGGCGCGTGCCGACGGCTGCGCTCAATCGCTGGTTCGAGCAGGCGATCCAGGCCAATCCGCCGCCGGCCGTCTCCGGGCGCAGGCTGAAGCTGAACTACATCACCCAGACCAAGGCGCGCCCGCCGAGCTTCGTGCTGTTCTGCTCGCGTGCCGACGCGGTGCCGCAATCCTATTTGCGCTATCTCACCAACTCGATGCGCGAGACGTTCGAACTGCCGGGCACGCCGATACGCATCACGCTTCGCGAAAAGGCCAATCCCTTCGCGCACAAGCGCAAGCGGCCGTCGTGAGCGACGGCTCCGGCGAGGCGACAGCGCAAGGCGCGGCGCCGATCCGGCGCGGCGCGGTCGCCTTCATCTTCGTCACCATCCTGCTCGACATGCTCGCGCTCGGCGTGATCATGCCGATCCTGCCCAAGCTGATCGAAAGCTTCGTCGACAACGACACTGCGCATGCGGCGCGCATCTTCGGCCTGTTCGGCACCGCCTGGGCGCTGATGCAATTCGTGTTCTCGCCGCTGCTCGGCGCGCTCTCCGATCGCTTCGGCCGCCGGCCGGTGGTGCTGCTGTCGAATTTCGGGCTCGCAGCCGACTACGTGCTGATGGCGCTGGCGCCGTCGCTGCTCTGGCTGTTCATCGGCCGGGTGATCTCCGGCATCACCTCGGCGAGCATCTCGACAGCGTTCGCCTATATCGCCGACGTCACCCCGCCGGAACGGCGTGCCGCGGTCTTCGGCAGGATCGGTGCGGCCTTCGGCGCCGGATTCATCCTGGGGCCGGCGCTCGGCGGCCTGCTCGGCGATGTCGATCCGCGCCTGCCGTTCTGGGCCTCGGCAGTCTTAAGCTTCGCCAATGCGCTCTATGGGCTCTTCGTGCTGCCGGAATCGCTGGCGCCCGACAAACGTGCACCGTTCCGTTGGCGCAGCGCCAGTCCGGTCGGGGCACTGAATTTGTTGCGGTCCAATGCCGTGCTGGCCGCCTTGTCGGTCGTCAACTTCATCGCGCAGGTCGCGCATGTCGTCCTGCCCTCGACCTTCGTGCTCTATGCGACCTATCGCTACGGCTGGGACTCCAAGACCGTAGGACTGACGCTCGCCATGGTCGGTATCTGCGCCATGGTGGTGCAGGGGCTTGCGATCGGCCCGATCGTGCGCGCGCTCGGCGAGCGGAACGCGCTGCTGCTCGGTCTGTGCGCTGGCGCGCTCGGCTTCGTCGTCCTGGGCGCTGCGCCGACGGGACCGCTGTCCTGGCTCGGCATTCCCATTCTAGCGCTATGGGGCATCTCCGGCGCCGCCTCGCAAGCGCTGATGACGCGGCTGGTCGCGCCCGATCAGCAGGGCCAGTTGCAGGGCGCGACCGCGAGCGTGCAGAGCGTATCGCAGCTCATCGGCCCGTTCCTGTTCACGCTGACATTCTCCTATTTCATCGGCGCCAGCGCGCCGCTGCATCTACCCGGCGCGCCCTTCCTGCTCGCTGCGGTGCTTATGGTGGTGTGCGTCGCGATCGCGGTGCGGACGTTGGGCGGGGCGAAGGAAAGCTGATTGTCCGTCATGACCGGGCTTGTCCCGGCCATCCACGTTCTGTCTCTCTGGCCTCAAACGTGGATGCCCGGGCCTTCGCCTCGCCGAAGCGGCTTCGGCCGCGCAGGCGGGACAAGCCCGGGCATGACGCCGTCAAGACCTTTGCGATGACCGCTACGCGGTCACTTCTTCACCAGCGGACAATCGCTGTCCTTGAGCGGCTTGGCCGCGTCTTCCGGGGCGATCGTGGCGATCTGCTTGTAATAGTCCCACGGACCCTTCGACTCCTCGGGTTTCTTCACCTCGAACAGATAGGCCGGGATGAGGCGGCGTCCGTCCTGGCGCAGAGGTCCGTTGCCGAACAGCGGATCGTCGGTCGGCAGCTCCTTCATCTTGGCGACGACCTTGGCGCCATCACGCGGATTGCCGCCGAGCGCTTCCATCGCTTTCAGATAATGCAGCACCATGGCGTAATTGCCGGCCTGGGTCATCGAGGGCATCGCGTTCTTGCTGGCCTGTGCCGCGAAGCGCTTGGACCATTCGCGGGTCTTGTCATTCAGGTCCCAGTAGAACGACTCGGTGAAGGTCAGGCCCTGCGCAGTCTTGAGGCCCAGCGAGTGCACGTCGTTGATGAACAGCAGCAGCGCCGCGAGCTTCTGGCCGCCCTGGACGATGCCGAACTCGGCGGCCTGCTTGATGGCGTTGGTGGTGTCGCCGCCGGCATTGGCGAGGCCGATGATCTTGGCTTTCGACGATTGCGCCTGAAGCAGGAAGGACGAGAAGTCCGCGGTGTTGAGCGGGTGCTTGACACCACCGAGCAGCTTGCCGCCATTGGCAGTGACGACCGCGCCGGTGTCGCGCTCCAGCGCATGACCGAAGGCGTAGTCGGCAGTCAGGAAGAACCAGCTGTCGCCGCCGGCCTTGGTCAGCGCCTTGCCGGTGCCATTGGCGAGCATGTAGGTGTCGTAGGTGTAGGAGACCGTGTTCGGCGTGCAGGCCTTGCCGGTGAGGTCCGCGGTGGCCGCGCCCGAATTGAGCAGCACCGCATTCTTCTCCTTGACGAGGTTGCTCACCGCGAGCGCCACGCCGGAACTTGGCGTGTCCGCGATCGCGTCGACCTTTTCGTTGTCGATCCACTGCCGGGCGATGTTGACGCCGACGTCAGGCTTGTTCTGGTGGTCGCCGCTCAGGACTTCGATCTTCCAGCCCTTCTTGAGCAGGCCGGAATCCTCGACCGCCATCTTGATCGCGACCACAGAGTTCGGTCCGCCGATGTCGGCATAGAGGCTGGACATGTCGTTGAGCACGCCGATCTTGACGGTCTTGTCCTGGGCCTGGGCGGATGTGGCAAAACCGAAAGCGGCGCAGGCCAGAAAGGCGGCGGTGTGGCGTGCGAACGTCGTCATCATGAAAGACTTCCTCCATTGTCAAATATGCGGACGGCTCTCTTGGGTGGAGCCTTTGTTCCGGCTGATGGCTCTAGCCTGTCCCACGGGCGGCGGCAATCCGCCTAAAGCCGGATGACGCTGCGTCGAAGCGTCATCCGTCGGTTAACTTTTGGTCAAAATGCGTTAAGGCGCTATTTGAGCGCGTCCGATGTCAGCTTGAACTTCTGGATGCGCTTTCCGGTGTCGACCTCGGCGGTATAGACGTTACCCTTGGCATCGATCGCCATGGCATGCACCCAGTGGAATTGCCCGGCATTGCGGCCATTATGGCCGAAGCTGCCGACGACGCTGCCGTCCTCGCGCTTGATCACCCGGATCTCGTTGTTCTCGCCGTCGGCGCTGAGCAGATAGGTCTGCATCGCATCCGGCCAGATCGCGATATCCCACACGGCGCCGTTGCCGAGCGTGTTCTTCTCGTAGAAGAATTCTTTCACGAAGGTGCCGTCCTTCCTGAACACCTGGATGCGGTTGTTAATTCGATCGCAGACGTAGACCAGCCCGTCATTGGCGAGCTTCACGCAGTGGACGGGATTGCCGAATTGCTGGGCAACCGGGGCCTTGGGATCATAGGGCGCCTGCTTGTCATCGTTCGGCTTGTTGCCGTAGGCGCCCCAATGCCGCTTGTAGGCCAGCGTCGTCGCATCGAACACGATGACGCGGCGGTTGCCATAGCCGTCGGCGATGTAGATCTCGTTCGCTTCCTTGTCGATCGCGGTCTCGGCGGGTTTGCCGAGCTGCGTCGTGTCGTTGCTGCCGAGGCTCGGCGCGAACTTGCCGATCTGGGCGACGAACTTGCCGTCGAGCGTGAACTTGAGGATCGCGTTGTCGTTGTCGGCATTGCCGCCGACCCAGACGAAGCCGCGCTCGTCGACCTCGATGCCGTGCTCGCGGCCGACCCATTCATAGCCCTGGCCTGGGCCGCCCCATGAGCGCAGCAGGTTCCCGTCGCTGTCGAATTCGAGCACGGGCGGCGCCGACACGCAGCACTTGGAGCGCGGCGGGTTGAGACTTGCGCCTTTCTCGTCGTCGGTGAGCGAGCGCGGGCGATGGATCACCCAGATGTGGCCCTGCGAGTCGACAGTAATGCCGCCGACCTGGCCGAGGATCCAATTGTTCGGCAGCTGCTTCGGCCAGGAGGGATCGACCGCGAAGGTCGGGATGTCGCCTGCGCTCGCCATGCCCGGAAGCGTGAAGGCGACGGCTGCGATCAGAAGCGAAATTGCGTGAGAAACGTTCGCGAGCGCCCGCGCAAGGCTTGCGCGATCATGCCGTGGTGCCATGGCGACCTCCCTTATTGTTGGCCTTGCGGCTTACTGCCGCTTAGGCGCGCGCAGTCAATCGCGGGGAGGTCATGGAGTCAATCAGGCCGGCGAGCGGAAGCTCATCAGGCTGCGCGTCTTGTAGTCGTAGAACTTGCCGGTCTCGGTCCAGTCGGGCGCGCACATCGGCAGGATGAATTCGGCAACCTGCTCGGGCGTATCGAGCGTCTCGGGGTCTTCGCCCGGCATCAGGGTCGCGCGCATGCGGGTGCGGACCGGGCCGGGATTGAACAGATTGACGCGCAGCTTCGTGTTCGCGGTCTCCTGCGCCCAGGCGCGCGCAAGGGTTTCCAGCGCGGCCTTCGACGCTGCGTAGGGGCTGACATAGGCGGTGGCCTTGTTGGCGGCGCCCGAGGTGATGAAGACGGCGCGGCCCGCATCGGACTGCTTCAGCAGCGGCTCCATGCAGCGGATCAGCTGGAAGTTCGCGGAGACGTTCACCGCCATCACGTCGTTGAAGGCCTTCAGCTCGATATGGCCGACCGGCGAGGAGGGGCCGAGCACGCCGGCATTGCCGACGAGGATGTCGAGCTTGCCGTAGCGCTCATGCAGGCCGGCACCCAGCCGCGCGATGCCGTCGGAATCGGTGAGGTTGAGCGGCACCAGGGTGGCGCTGCCGCCGTCCTTGCGGATCTCGTCGTCGAGCTCTTCCAGCCCGCCCTGCGTCCGCGCCACCGCAACGATATGCGCGCCGGCCTTTGCCAGAGCGATGGCCGTGGCATAGCCGATGCCGCGCGAGGCGCCGGTGACGAGAGCGATGCGGTCGGTGAGGGGTTTTGTCATCGTCGAATACTTCCGTCATGCCCGGGCGTAGCCGTCTGAAGGAGGGCGTCGCTTCCGCTCGCCTACGTCCCGGGCATCCACGTTCTTTGCGGCGGGTATTACAGACGTGGATGGCCGGGACAAGCCCGGCCATGACGAAAAAAGGGCCTCTAATGCGCGCCCCAAGGCGACAGGCGTCAGCTCGCCTCCGCCAGCAGCGACAATTGCCGCGGCTGCTGCTCGGTCTGGGTCTGGTCGGTGAGATGCGTCGGATACGCCCCGGTGAAGCAGTGATCCGAAAATTTCGGATTGGCGGGGTCGCGGCCGGGCTCGCCCATGGCGCGGTACATGCCGTCGATCGACAGGAAGGCGAGCGAGTCGGCGCCGATGATCTCGCGCATCTCCTCCAGCGAATGCGTCGCCGCCAGAAGGCCGCCGCGGTCGGGCAGGTCGATGCCGTAATAGTCAGGGTAGAGGATCGGGGGCGAGGCGAGGCGGAAGTGCACCTCCGTCGCGCCGGCATCGCGCATCATGCGCACGATCTTCTTCGAAGTGGTGCCGCGCACCAGCGAATCGTCGATCAAGATGATGCGCTTGCCTTCGATCGCGGCGCGATTGGCCGAATGCTTCATGCGTACGCCGGATTCGCGGATCGCCTGCGTCGGCTGGATGAAGGTGCGGCCGACATAGTGATTGCGGATGATCCCGAGCTCGAACGGCACGCCGGAGAACTGGCTGTAGCCGACCGCGGCGGGCACGCCGGAATCCGGCACCGGCACCACGACGTCGACCGGCACGTGGCTCTCGCGGGCGAGCTGCGCGCCGAAGTTCTTGCGCACCTCGTAGACCGAGCGGCCGTGCACGATGGAATCCGGGCGGGAGAAGTAGATGTATTCGAAGATGCAGGGACGCGGCGCCATCGGCGGGAACGGCTTGTGGATGTCCTGGCCGTTCTCGTCGAACACGATGACCTCGCCGGGCTCGATGTCGCGCACGAAGCGCGCGCCGATGATGTCGAGCGCGCAGGTCTCCGAGGTCAGGATCGGGCAGCCGTCGAGCTCGCCGAGCACGAGCGGACGGATGCCGCGCGGATCGCGTGCGCCGACCAGCTTCTTGTTGGTCAGCGAGACAAGCGCATATGCGCCTTCGATCTCGCGCAGCGCGTCGATATAGCGCTCGATGAAGCGGCTGCGCTTGGAGCGCGCGACCAGATGCAGGATCACCTCGGTGTCGGTGGTCGACTGCATCATCGCGCCGTGCCTGACCAGCTCGCGGCGCAGCGTCAGGCCGTTGGTGAGGTTGCCGTTATGCGCGACGGCAAGGCCCCCGGCATTGAGCTCGGCGAACAGCGGCTGCACATTGCGCAGGATGGTGGCGCCGGTGGTGGAATAGCGGACATGGCCGACCGCGACATTACCGGGCAGGCGGTCGATCACCTCGCGGCGGGAGAAGGTGTCGCCGACGAGGCCGAGGCGGCGTTCCGAGTGGAAGCGGCTGCCGTCGTAGGAGACGATGCCGGCGGCTTCCTGACCGCGGTGCTGGAGAGCGTGGAGACCGAGCGCGGTGATCGCGGCGGCATCGGGATGACCGTAGATGCCGAACACGCCGCATTCCTCGCGCAGCGTATCCCCCTCCAGATCGTCCTGTAGCTCGAGCGCGGCCGGGCCCGAACCGGCCCTTGGATCGAGATCAAGCTGGGCGTCCTGGTCAGGGTGTCGCATCTCGTCCGCGCCTTTCTTTAGGGGCCAATCAACGCGCCGCAGGTTTCTCGATCAGCTTCTTCATGCCGTCACGAGCCGATTTACTGTACCCGTCGCCACTGCCCGAAGGCTGCTGCTCGGATTCAGCTTGTTCATCATCTGGTTTGTTTTTCTTGAATCTCTTCAAGATGGTGTTCTCGGGGTCGTCGGGCAAGAGGGCCATCAGCCAATCCCCGGTTCCCTGGAGCACCACGCGGGACTTGGCCCCGGTGACCCAGTCGGGCCGCTGCTTGTCCGGAACCAGCCAGGTGAAGAACAGGAAGGCGACCACGACGATCAAAAGCCCGCGAGCAAGGCCGAACAGGAAGCCGAGGGTGCGGTCCAGCGCGCCGATGCGCGAATCCAGGATCATGTCGGAGATGCGGACCGTGATCACGGAAACCACGACCAGTGTGCCCACGAACACGCCGGCGACCACGACCACGCTCGCGACCGTGTCGTTGTTGAAATAGGTCTTGGCGGTCGGCAGCAGCTTCGAGAACGAGTACAGCGTCACGATCGCGGCGGCGCCCCAGGCGGCGATCGACAGGATTTCCCGCATGAAGCCGCGGACCATGGCGAGCAGGCCCGAGATCAGCATCACACCGAGCAGGATCAGGTCGAGGATGGTTACTGGCATCGGCTGGTCTGGTCCGCTCGTACTCTCAAAGGTGCTCTAGCGAATCGGTGCTTGGCCGCTGCCTTAAAAGAGGGGCAGACGGCGTTCCCGGCAAGGCCGCAACCACGCAATCCCATGCTGCTTTGTGACGGCTGTATAGCGGCGGAGGCCTCCGGCGTCACCTCCGGCTAACCATCTCCGCGGCGGAATCTTGCCGGTGTGGCATTTTTTTCGGCCGGCCCGTTCGATTCGCCCCGACGGGAGCCGCGGGCGGCGATTTCGGCGACTAGCGTCGTCAGGCTGTTGACCGCGTTCAGCGACAATCCGGCATCGCCGCCGGTCTCGCCGCGGGCCGATTCGGGCAGCACGGCGCGCTGGAAGCCGAGTTTGGCCGCTTCCTTCAGCCGTGCCGGGGTCTGCGCCACCGGGCGGACCACGCCGGAGAGCGAGATCTCGCCGAAATAGACCGCATCCGTCGGTAACTGCGCATTAACCAGCGACGACACCAGCGCCGCGGCAGCGGCAAGGTCCGCCGCAGGCTCGTGGATGCGCAGGCCGCCCGCGACGTTCAGATAGACGTCGTGGCCGGACAGCTTGACCCCGCAATGGGCTTCCAGCACCGCCAGCACCATCGAGAGCCGGCTCGGATCCCAACCGACCACGGCCCGGCGCGGGGTGCCGAGCGAGGTCGGCGCCACCAGCGCCTGCAATTCGACCAGGACGGGCCGCGTGCCTTCGATGCCCGCAAAGACGGCGGTGCCGGGCGTGCCGAGATCGCGCTCGGACAGGAACAGCTCGGAGGGGTTGGTGACCTCGCGCAGGCCCAGACCCGTCATCTCGAACACGCCGATCTCGTCGGTTGGGCCGAACCGGTTCTTCACGGCGCGCAGGATGCGGAATTGCTGCGAGCCTTCGCCCTCGAACGACAGCACGGCGTCAACCATATGCTCGACCACGCGAGGGCCGGCAATCTGGCCGTCCTTGGTGACATGGCCGACCAGGATGATGGCCGCGCCCGTCTTCTTGGCAAAGCGGATCAGCGCCTGCGCCGAAGCACGCACTTGCGTCACCGTGCCGGGCGCCGATTCCACGGTGTCGGTCCACATGGTCTGGATCGAATCGATCACGATCAGCCGGGGCACCGCGCCCTCCGACAGCGTCGAGACGATGTCCTCGACCGAGGTCTCGGCAGCGAGCTGCACCGGCGCATCCGACAGCCCGAGCCGCTCGGCGCGCAGGCGCACCTGCGCGACCGCCTCTTCGCCTGAGATGTAGACGATGCGGTGGCCGGCGCGCGCCAGCATGCTGGTGGCTTGCGTCAGCAGCGTCGATTTGCCGATGCCGGGATCGCCGCCGACCAGCAGCACCGAGCCGCGCACGAAACCGCCGCCGGTGACGCGGTCGAGCTCGCTCAACCCCGAGGACAGGCGCGGCGCATCCGGGCTCTTTCCGGCGAGGCTCTCCAGCGCGAATGTGCGGCCCTTGCGCTTGGAGCGGATCGATACCGGCACGCTGCCGCTGGTGTCTTCCTCGGCGAGCGTGTTCCACTCGCCGCAGGACTCGCACTTGCCCTGCCAGCGGTTATAGGCCGCGCCGCAGTTCTGGCAGACAAAGGAAAGCGTGTTCTTGGCCATGGGACGTCAATCGTGCTCAGGTGGCGTGCGTCGCGTTCCATAGCATGGAGAGACCGGCGGCGACCATGATCGCGTCCATCACCAGGCGAAAGGTTTCCGGCTTGAGATGCATCACGAAGCGCTTTGCGATGAAGGCGCCCGACATCAACGAGGAACCGGCAATCAGGCCTTTGACGAAGACATCCATGGTCAGCGCGCCAAAACGCTCGAAGGTCACGGACTTCGCGAAATAGAGGCCGAGCGAGGAGGCCGCCTCGGTGGCGAGGAAGGCACCCCTGGACAGGCCGTAGAACAGGAACAGCGGCACGCTGAGAGGGCCTGTCGAGACCACGATGCCGGTGAGATAGCCGATGATGGCGCCGCCGATGGCGAGGTGCCAGAGATTGGCCTTGAGATCATGCCGCGCCAGCCAGTGCCGCACCGGCACCATCGCGATCAGGAACACGCCGATGGTGAGATCGACCGCGTGCGCGGGCAGTGCCAGCAGCGTTCGTGCGCCGAGCGCTGCGGCCGGAATGCCCGTCACCGAATAGGCCACGCAGGCCCGCCAGTCGACCTCGCGCCACCACGCCAGGATCCGCGAAAAATTGGCCATGACGGAGGCCACCGCCATGATCGGCACCGCTTCCTTCGGCCCATAGGCATAGACCAGCACCGGCATCAGCATGATCGACGAGCCGGTGCCGACGATGCCGGAAATGGTGCCGGCGATGAGGCCGACAATAAGGACGAAGAGAAAGGCCAAAACAGCCTCCACGAATCGGGAGAGTTTAGCCGCGGGCAGGGATATCGGCGATCCGTGCTAGGCGAGGGAGCCCATCGCGCTGCGCATGGGCATGCCGGTCTGGGCGCCGGCCTTGAGGCATTTCAAGGCGGCGGCTTCGCAACTGACTTCGAGCGCGCGTTGCAGCGATACGCCTTCGCTGATCATCGCCGCGAACGCGCCGACGAAGGTGTCGCCGGCGCCGGTCGTGTCCACCGGCGTGATGCGCGGGGCGGCCGCACGCAGGCGGGTGCCCTCTGCCGTCACGGCCAGCGCGCCTTGCGCACCGGCGGTCACGATGCACGTGAGATCGCCGGCCCTGGCGAGGTCCGCGGCGGCGGCCTCGTAACTGGGCGGAGCGAGGCCGATGGCGTCGGCGGCGTCCAGCGCCTCGTGCTCGTTGACGAGGAGATGGTCGGTCACGGCGAGAAGCTCCGTCACCATCTCACGGGTCATCCTCTCCGGGACGGGCGCGAGATTCCAGACGACGGTGCCAGCGGCCAATGTCGTCCTGCGCGCGACTTCCAGCGCCTGCGCGAAGGGCACTTCCATCTGAAGCACGAGCACAGTGTCGGAATCGAACAGCTCGGCAGGAAGATCTCCGGCGCTCGCAGTGATATTGGCGCCGCTCGCCACCGTGATCGCGTTCTCGCCGGCCTGATCCACCGTGATGAAGGCGCAGCCGGTCGGCTCGTCGGCCCTAGCGACGAGATCGGCGTCGACGCCGTTGGCCCTGAGGTTCTCGATCGCGCTGTCGCCAAATCCGTCCCGGCCGACACGGCCGGCCATGCGCACGCGTCCAGGTCCGGCGATCCGTGCGGCGGCAACGGCCTGGTTGGCGCCCTTGCCGCCGAAATGGGTCCGGTAGGACGGCGCCAGCACCGTCCGGCCGGGACCCGGAATCACCGGGACCTGCGCGACCAGATCGATGTTGAGCGACCCGAACACCAGGATCATGGCGGAGAGCCCGTCAGCCTTGCTCGTCCATGACGCGTAGCTTCTCGACGCGGCGGCGGAAATCCTCGTCGGTGGAGAATTCGGCGGACAGGTACGACGACACGAGATCGACGGCGAGCCAGGCGCCGACGATCTGCGCGCCGATGCACATGACGTTGACGTCGTCATGCTCGACGCTCTGATGCGCGGAATGGACGTCGTGGCAGACCGCGGCGCGGATGCCCTTCATCTTGTTGGCAGCGATGGAGGCGCCGACGCCGGTGCCGCACACCATAATGCCGCGCGCGGCTTCGCCCGACGTCACCTTCGCCGCAACGGCGCGGGCGATGTCGGGAAAATCCACCGGCTTGTCGTCATAGGAGCCGACGTCGATGATTTCGTGGCCGAGCTTGCGGATGTAGTCGATGACGGTCTGCTTCAGTGGCCAGCCGGCGTGGTCGGATCCGATGACGAGACGCATGTGATGTCCTTCTTGATCTTGAAATAGCCGTGACAGTCGCGTGCGACTGCCACGGCGTTCTTCCGTTCAGCTGCGCATATCCGGCGGCAGGTCGACGCCGTGGAATTTCTTGTAGATGGCGTTGAGCTTGCCGTTCTTGACGTTCTCGGTGATCCAGGCGTTGAGCTTGTCCATCAGCGGCTGCTCGCCCTTCTTCAGGCCGATGGCGAGGTCGAAGGTCGCCAGCGGGATCCGGGATTCGAACACGCGCGAGGGGTTCTTCACGCCGATCTGATTGATGATCGTCGCGGACGAGCCGACGCAGTCGACCTGGCCCGACACCGCCGCCGTCACCATAGTGGCGTCGTCGTCATAGCGCGCGATCTTGAGGTCCTTGTCCTTCATGTTGGACAGAGTGGTGTCCTGCGTCGTGCCGCGCGAGACGCCGATCGACTTGTCCTTCAGGTCCGGCCAGTCCTTCACGGTCGACGATTTCAGGCAGCCGACGTCGGATTGCAGCGTCGCATAGCGCTTGGTGAAATCGATCACCTTGGCGCGCTCGGCCGTCACCGACAGGGTCGAGATGATGATGTCGGCCTTGCCGGTGAGCACGTTGGGGATGCGGGTCGCGCCGGTGGTCTGGATGAATTCCAGCTCGAGCCCCCAGTCCTTGGCGAGCAGTTGCGCCACTTCGACGTCGGAGCCGGTGGCCTTCATGGTGCTGTCCATCATGCCCGAGGGCGGGATGGCGAGGTCGGTGGAGATGCGGATCTTCTTCGCCTTCATGATGTCGTCGAGCAGATCGGCCGACGCGGGCGTCGCCGCCATCATGATGAGGCCGCACAACGCGGCTGCCGTCCTTAGCACTATCTTGTTGGTCATCCCTTGGTTCTCCTCTCCCTGTTATGATTTTAGGTTTCCCGTCCCCACGAATTGCGTGAGTTCGGGCGTGGTCGGCGACGTCAGGATCGAGGCAGGTCCGGTCTCGTGGACCTTGCCGCGATGCATGAACACGATCCGGTCGGCGATGCCCTTGGCGAAACCCATCTCGTGGGTGACCATCACCATGGTCATGCCGTCGGCCGCGAGTTGCTCGATCACCTTGAGCACTTCGCCGGTGAGCTCGGGATCGAGTGCGGAGGTGACCTCGTCGAACAGCATCACCTTCGGCTGCATGGCGAGCGAGCGGGCGATCGCGGCACGCTGTTGCTGGCCGCCTGAGAGCTGCTCGGGATAGGCGTGCAGCTTCTCCTCGAGCCCGACCTGCGCCAGCACTTTTCGCGCGAGGTCCTTGGCCTCGCCCGTCGCCATGCCCTTCACCGCGCAGGGCGCAAGCGTGATGTTCTGCTCGATGGTGAGGTGCGGAAACAGATTGTAGCTCTGGAACACGATCCCGACGTCCTGGCGCAGCGCGCGCAAGTTCACATCGGGGCGGTCGACGCGATGCCCGCAGACCACGATCTCGCCGCCGTCGACCTTCTCGAAGCGGTCGATGCAGCGCAGCGCCGTGCTCTTGCCGGAGCCGGAGCGGCCGATCAGGGCGAGCACCTCGCCGCGCGCGACGGCAAAGGAGACGCCGTCGAGCACGCGGAGCGCGCCAAAGCTCTTTTGCACGTTGTGGAGCGACACGATCGATTCGGAGGAGGGGGCGTTTTGCTGCATGTCAGGCTGTTGCGAGGTTGGACCTGCCACGCCCCATCCGCCGCTCCAGCCTCTGGCTGAACAGCGACAGGGGGTAGCACATGGCGAAGTACGTGACGGCGATGATGGCGTAGATGGCGAACGGCTCGAACAGCGAGTTGTTGACGATCTGTCCCGAGCGCATCAGCTCGACGAAGCCGACCACGGAGGCGAGCGAGGTGTTCTTGATGATCTGCACCATGAAGCCGACGGTCGGCGGCGTGGCGATGCGGATCGCCTGCGGCAGGATCACCTTGACCATGCGTTGGGTCCGGCTCAGCGCCAAGCCTTCCGCGGCCTCCCATTGCGGCTTCGGCACGGACTGGATGCAGCCGCGCCAGATCTCGCCGAGATAGGCGGCGACATAGAGCGTGAGCGAGGCGCCGGCGGCGACCAGCGGCGAGACCTTGAGGCCGATGGCAGCGAGGCCGAAATACCCCAGGAACAGGATGACGAGCAGCGGTGTGCCCTGGATCAATTGGACATAGACGGCACTCGCGATCCGCACCGACTTCAGCGGCGAGATCCGCGCCAGCGCGATCACAAAGCCGACGATGCCGCCGCCGATCAGCGCGATCAGCGACAGACCAATGGTCCAGAGCGCGCCCTGGCCGAGGAACATGAGATGGTTGATGTTGAGATGTCCGCCCATGGTCATCTCACAATGGCGTGCCGAGCCGGCGCCGGCGCGGGAAAAGGACGAGGCCGAGGCCCCAGAAGCCGGCTCGCATCACCAGCGACAGGATGACATAGAGCACGGCGACGATGATGTAGGTCTCGAAGGCGCGATAGGTGTCCGACTGGATGTAGTTGGCGACCGCGGTGAGCTCCTCGGCGGAGATCTGCGAGCAGACCGAGGAGGCCAACATCAACAGCACGAACTGGCTGGTGAGTGCCGGATAGACCTTCTCGACCGCCGGCAGCAGGATGATGTGCCAGTAGATCTGGAAGCGCGACAGCGCCAGCCCTTCGGCGGCCTCGATCTGCCCGCGCGGGATCGCTTCGAAGCCGGCCCGCATGATCTCGGCGGTATAGGCGCCGACATTGATGGTCAGCGCCGCGACCGCCACGGTGAAGGCGGAGTATTTCAGGCCGAGGCTGGCGAGGCCGAAATAGACCAGAAAGATCTGCACCAGCAGCGGCGTGTTGCGGATGGTCTCGACATAGACCTTGCAGGCGCCTGATATCAGCGAATTGTGCGCACCGCGCCCGACTGCCGCCAGCGTGCCAAGCAGGGCGCCGAGCACGGTCGCGAAGAATGCCAACTCCAGCGTCAGCACCGCACCGGCCAGAAAGCTTGGCCAACGCTCCAGCACTGCGGGAAAGTCGAGTTGGAGGCTCATCGTGTCAGGGTCAGCCGGTTGTCTGGTTTGTCATGCGGTCATAGACGCGGAACAGCGCCTGGTTGCCGTTGCTGCCTTCGCCATGGGCGCGAGCATCGACATATTGGCTGGTGACGAGCGCCGTGCCGGGCAGCGGCACGTTGAGCGCCTGGGCATGCTCCTGCACCAGGCGAAGGTCCTTGAGCTGCAGATCGATGCGGAAGCCGGCGGATGCGTCGCCCGCGATCATCGCGGGGCCGAGCTTGTCCAGCATCCAGGACGCGGCGGAGCCGCCGAGCAGCACCCGGCGCAGCAGATTGAGATCGATGCCCGAAGCGCGGCCGAGCGCGAGCGCCTCGCAGATCGCCTGGATGTTGATGCCGCAGATCAGCTGATTGCACAGCTTGACGGTCTGTCCGGCGCCGGATGCGCCGACATGGGTGATGGTCGTGCCCATCGCACGGAAGAACGGCTCGGCCTTGGCAAAGGCGTCGGCATCGCCGCCGGCCATGATCGAAAGCGCAGCGTTCTTGGCGCCCACCGGTCCGCCCGAGACCGGCGCGTCGATGAAGCTGACGCCCGTCTGTTGCAGGTCGGCATGGATGCGGCGGACGGCAACCGGCGAGATCGTGCTCATGTCGACGATCAGCTTGCCGCGCGGAGGAGACTTCAAGAGGCCCTGCTCGCCGTAGATCGTCGCCTCGACATGCGGTGTGTCGGGCAGCATGGTGATGACGATATCGGCGCCTTGCGCCGCATCGGCGGGGCTGCTCGCGCGGGTCGCGCCTTGCTGGACGCTGTCCGACACCGCAGCTTCGTTCAGATCGAAGACGCGGACCGCGTGGCCTGCCACCAGCAGGTTGCGCACCATCTCCCGGCCCATCGTGCCGATGCCGATGAAGCCGACATTGCCCTTGTCGTTCCGTCCCATGTCGTCTTTCCGTTTCTTGTTGATAGACGTCTCGGTCGAAGCTTGCGCGATCAGCCCGAGGCACTGGTCTTGTCGATGTCGCCGACGATGGCGCGTCTGCGGTATTCGTCACCGATGGCGAAATGCTTGCGCAGCGTCGCATCCGCGCGCTCCGGGTCGCGCGCGATGAGCGCGTCGAAGATGCGGCGGTGATCGTCGACGAGGTAGGTCTTCATCGACGGGAAGGCCTGCACCAGCTTGCGGCGGTTGCGGTGCGAATGCGTCAACAGGCCCGCCATCGAGGCGTGTAGCACGC
Source organism: Bradyrhizobium sp. CCGE-LA001 (assembly GCF_000296215.2). NCBI lineage: Bacteria > Pseudomonadati > Pseudomonadota > Alphaproteobacteria > Hyphomicrobiales > Nitrobacteraceae > Bradyrhizobium > Bradyrhizobium sp. CCGE-LA001. The sequence continues at coordinate 3,685,702 of NZ_CP013949.1, forward strand.
TCAGCGTCTCCGAATGCGAGGCGACGACGATGGCGCGGTGGAAGTCGAAATCGGCCATGCCGCCGGCATCCGCTTCGTCGATCGTCTCGCCGATCTTTGCCAGTGCACGCTGCAGCCGTTCGAAATCGGCGATGTTGGCGCGCTCGCAGGCAAGCCGGATCGCCTGGCATTCGATCGCGACGCGCGCCTGCATGACGTCGTCGAGCATGTCGGCCTGCTGGGCGAGCGCGAAGGTGAAGAAGTCGTTCAACACCGAGACATCCGGCCGCGTCACCACGGTGCCGATGCGGTCGCGGATCTCGACGATCCCGAGCACGGTGAGGGCGCGCAGCGCCTCGCGCACGATCGGCCGGCTGACGCCGAGCAGGGTAGCGAGCTCGCGCTCCGAGATCAGGCGGTCGCCCGGCCTGAGCGAGCCCGCGAGGAGGCGTTCGCGCAAGAAGGCGAACACCTTCTCGAACCCCTTTTCGCCCTCGGTGGCCCGCTTGAGCTCCATCCCTGTCTCTTTGGTCTGATCTTGGTAAGACCAGTATGCTTACCAGAACGCGGAGGTCAAGAGGCTTCATCCCGGAGAGATCGGCAGGGCTCAGCAGGCGTCGCGGGGCGCGGCAGTGGTACGGCTTCACGGCGCCGCCGCCGGCTCCGTGTCAGCTTCGTCTGCGACGGCTCAGCTTAGACGTCCCGACCGGTCGTCCTCGCGCTCTCCTGGTGTTCGACCGACGCAAGGAGGTCCAGTTGGCTCGCCAGAGCGAGGTAGGCGTTGGAAACACTCAGAAGGACATTGGCGAGGCGCTTCGCCGATTTTCGATCGTTGGCACGCGCGCGATATTGCGCGGCGAGCGTCCGGCATTCCTCGGCTTTGAGCATTCAAACCCCAAAGGAAATTGAACGCGACGTCGCTTTCCCTGTTCCTAAAATCATCCCGTCCGCTTCGCGCAGGTATCGTGTTGTGCGGAAGCGCCGAAGTTCTACGCGGTGATCGTTGGCTTCACCATCCTTGCGATCGGCTTGAACTTTCCTTGACCTGAACCCGATGCGGGCGCTCGTCTATCCGGAGGTGGGTCTAGGAATTTTCCACGCCTCCGCTGTTGCTCTTCAGTCTCCTGAGGCGATGCCGACTGAGCGGAGGCTTGAACGCTAGCCGGGCAGCGGCGCTTCCGCGATATCGAGCAGCGCCCCGAGACCTTGTCGAAGGCGACGCGTGGCCGCGTTCTCGGTGGCGAGGCCGAAAACAACGAGCGATCGTCCTGTCACCGCGTAAGCGTGCCCGAATTCGAACGCGGGCATTTGGGCATCCGGCTGATTGGTATCGATCAGCCCCAACCAGCGGCTTCCATCGGTAACGGGCGGCAAGGTGAAATTCACGACGTCGTAATGGGCGTTGTAGACCAGCAGCATGGTGGCGTCCGAGCCGCGGCGTTTGATGCCGGTCTCCTGGGCGCGTCCGTCGAGCAGCATGCCGAAGCACTTGGCGTTGCCGTCCTGCCATTGCTCGTCGGTCATCTCGTCGCCGGTAGGCGACAGCCAGGCCACATCCTTGACGTCGAGCTCTTCGTTATGGGAGCCGACCAGGAATCGGCTGCGATAGAGGATCGGGAAAGCCTTGCGCGTCGCAATCAGTTTGCGCGTGAATTCACGCAAGTTGCGGCCGTTCGCGGTGATGCCCATCCAGCCGAGCCAGGTGGTCTCGTTGTCCTGGGCGTAGGCATTGTTATTGCCGTTCTGCGTGTGCCCAAATTCATCCCCCGCAAGCAGCATCGGCGTGCCATGGGACAGCAGCATTGTCGCGAGCAGGTTCCGCTTCTGGCGTTCGCGCAGCCCGGTGATTTCGGGATCGTCCGTCGGTCCTTCCACCCCGCAATTCCAGGAATGATTGTTGCTGTGACCGTCGCGATTGTCTTCCCCGTTCGCCTCATTGTGCTTGTCGTTGTACGAGACGAGGTCGTTGAGGTTGAAGCCGTCATGTGCGGTGACGAAGTTGACGCTGGCCCAGGGCCGCCGTCCGCGCTTGTTGAAGAGATCGCCGGACCCCGACACACGCTTTGCGAGATCCGCCAGCGTACCTTCATCACCTTTCCAGAAGGCGCGAACGGTATCTCTGAACTTGTCATTCCACTCGGCCCATCCAGGCGGAAACTGGCCGACCTGATAGCCGCCGGGACCGATGTCCCAGGGCTCAGCAATCAGCTTGACGCTGGAAAGCACCGGATCCTGACGGCAGGCATCGAGGAAGCCGCCGCCTTCGTCGAAGCCGTAGGGCTCGCGCGCCAGTATCGTGGCGAGGTCGAAGCGGAAGCCATCGACCCGCATCTCCGTTGCCCAATAGCGCAGGGAATCCGCGACCAGCTGAAGCACCCGCGGGTGCGACAGGTTCACCGTGTTTCCGGTGCCGGTATCGTTGATGTAATAGCGCTTCTGGTCCGGCAGCAAGCGGTAATAGCTGGCGTTGTCGATGCCTTTGAACGACAACGTCGGGCCGAGTTCGTTGCCCTCCGCGGTGTGATTGTAGACGACGTCCAGGATGACCTCGATGCCATGGGCGTGGAACTGGTTGACCATTTCCTTGAATTCGTTCGCAAACGGCGTCTTCAGGTAACGCGGCTCCGGCGCAAAGAAGGCGATGGAGTTGTAGCCCCAATAATTGCGCAGGCCTTTGTCGACCAAGTAGCTGTCATCAACGAAGGCGTGGATCGGCAGCAGCTCCGCGCTGGTGATCCCGAGCGAGCGCAGATAGGCGGGGATTTCCGAATGCGCGAGGCCCGAAAATGTGCCGCGGTCAGCTTCGGGCACCAGCGGATGCAGCTGCGTGAAACCCTTGACGTGCATCTCATAGAGGATCGTCCGCTCCCACGGCACTTCGGGCTTGCGCGCCGCGCCCCAGGTGAACGCGGGGTCGATGATGCGGCACTTCTGCATCAGTGGCGCACTATCGCGCTCGTCATAGGAGAGGTCCTTGTCGGCGTGATCGAGCTGGTAGCCAAACAGCTCGGGCCCCCAGCGCAGTTGCCCGACCAGTTGCTTGGCATAGGGATCGAGCAGGAGCTTGTTGGGATTGAAGCGGTGTCCGGCGTCAGGTTCGTAAGGCCCATGGACGCGATAGCCGTAGACGGTGCCGGGCCGGGCCGAGGGCAAATAGCCGTGCCAGACCTCATCGGTATATTCAGGAAGCTCGATCCGTTCGAGTTCGGTTTTGCCATCGTCGTCGAACAGGCAGAGCTCGACCTTGGTGGCGTGGGCCGAGAACAGCGCGAAATTGACGCCGAGACCATCCCAGGTGGCCCCGAGCGGAAACGGTTTGCCCTCGGTGATCCGGGATCGGCGCAGGCTCGACGCCGCCCGCGTCAGGGCGTCGTCTGATTGCGTTTTTTGGTCCATGTCTGCCCCCGATGACAATCCGGTCAGGATGTCGGCGCTGTTGCGGGTACCTCGGTCGCGTCCTGCTCAGTGGCCCCAGCCGCGGCGATCACTGCCGCGGGAGGCACGTCGGCCGGCTTGGGCAGCGCGTTGGCGCGCTGCTTGGAGACTTCCTTGCTGATCGCGGAGATCGAATTGCCGATACGCTCGGCGATCGCAGTCAGCTCGCTATCGGACAGACCCAAACGTTTTCTCACGAGGCGCATTTGAGTGCGGTCGGTCAGGTCGAGCTTGTTGCGGATTGGTTTCAATGTCGAGCGACGCATAGCGGCAACTCCTTGTGTGTGTCGTAACCGTCGCTCGGTGATTCCGTTCCAGCAGCCGGCAAATGGTGGTCAGGCCGCGCTCACCGCGCGCACCTCCAGGCTCGCGGAAGGTATCGGCATCCGGATGGCGTCTTCGCTTGCGGGGATTGCGAGCATGTCTAACTGCGGTGCTTGCTGGAGCGCCGGCAAGCGGCGGTAAGCCGCGAGATAATCCCGCGCCATCCGCTCGGCCGTGAAGCGTTGCTCGAACCGGGCGCGGATCGCCTGGCGCTCGAGAGTGCCGACCGACTTGGCTGCCGCGACCGCCTCGTCCACGGAGCTGACCACAAACCCGCTCACGCCGTGATCGATGACCTCCTCCACGGAGCCATGGGCAAGTGCAATCACGGGCGTGCCGCAAGCCATCGCTTCGATCATGACCAGGCCGAACGGCTCCGGCCAGCAGATTGGAAATAGAAGCGCACGGGCGTTGCCGAGGAAGTCGGCCTTCTGGAATTCGTTGATCTCACCGATGAATTCGACATTCGGATGGGCTGCGACCATCGGCGCGATGACCTGATCCCAATAGCGTTGATCGGCAGCGTCGATCTTGGCCGCCATCTTGAGCCGAACACCGGCCCTGGCCGCAATCTCGATGGCCTTGTCCGGGCCCTTTTCAGGCGAGATCCGCCCCAGGAAAGCAAAATAGTCTCCGCAAGGCACATGCCTATAGGGCAGAACGTTCTCGGGCAATCCGTGAAGTACGGTGCCGAGCCAATTGACTGGCGGCATCGGACGTCGCTGCGCATTCGAAATCGAGACCAGCGGGGGCTCGGGGAAGGCAGAGTAGAACTGCAACAGATCGGGGAGATCCAGCCGCCCATGCAATGTCGTGAGAATCCGATCCCGGTAGGGCCGCATCAAAGGATAGTGCAGGTGATCGATGTGGAAATGAAGGACGTCGAACTCGTCTGCACGCCGCGCAACCTGATCCAGCATCATGACGTGATGGGGCGTCATGTCCTTGACCGCGGGATCGAGACGCAGAGCCATCTTCGAGCACGGCACCAGCTCGGCCGAGGTGATCGAATCACCGCTTGCGAACAGCGTGACCTCGTGGCCTTGCCGCACCAGCTCCTCGGTGAGGTATGAGACGATCCGCTCGGTGCCGCCATAGAGCCGCGGCGGGCAACTCTCCGCGAGAGGCGCGATTTGCGCGATCTTCATTGCCTGCCCCCAAATGCTTTCTAGAGCGATGATCTGTAGAGAGCCGCGTATGACTTCGCCGAATCCGTCCAGCTGAAGGCCTGTGCCATCGCTGCACGGCGCATATGATCGAGCCGGTCTTTCATGCCGAAGGTCGAGAAGGCTCGGCACAGGCTTCCGAGGAAGCCGGGCGCCGACGGGCGATCGAACAGGAAGCCGGTCTCGCCATCGACGATGGTCTCGGCCAGACCGCCAGTGCGATGCCCAATCGGCAACGAACCGAACCGCTGGGCGTACATCTGGCTCAGCCCGCAAGGCTCGAAGCGCGAGGGCATCAAGGTGAAGTCACTGCCTGCGAAGATTTTGCGCGCCTCGGCGTCGTCGAAGCCGATCTTCACGGCGATTGACCGGGGCGCGCGGGTCTGCGCGTTCAGCAGCGCCTCCTCGAATCGCGGCTCGCCCTTGCCGGTCACGACGATCTGGCCGCCAGCGTCGACGATCGCCTGCGCGCTCTCGATCACGAGATCGACGCCCTTCTGGTGCACCAGGCGCGCCACGAGCGCGAACAGCGGACCTCGCGAGACCGCAAGACCGAACTGATCCCTGACATCGTCGGCGTTCAGGGCGCGTTCGGTCCAGTCCCCGGCACCGAAAGGCTGGAGCAGCGACGCGCACGTTCGCGGATCCCAGCTTTCGTCGATGCCGTTGAGGATACCGGACAGCTGATTGCGGTCGGCCCGCTGCCTCAAGAGGCCTTCGAGACCGCATCCGAACTCAGCGGTCGTGATCTCCCGGGCATAGGTCTGGCTGACGGTGGTCAGATGCGAGGCATAGACCAGCCCGGCTTTGATGAAGGACAGGCGGTTGTAGAACTCCACGCCGTCGATGTTGAAGCTTGCCTCGGGAATCCCGAGCTGGCCGAGCGTGCTGCGGTCGAAGACGCCCTGATAGGCCAGATTATGGATCGTGAAGACCGTCGGAATGTGCGCGTAGTGCCATTCCAGATATCCGGGAATGAGCGCGCATTGCCAGTCGTTGGCATGAACCAGGTCGGCAGACCAATGCTTGTCCACCAGCCCCCTGGCAAGCTGCGCGGCAGCGTAGGAAAAGGTCGCGAACCGGATGTTGTTGTCACCCCAATCCGACCCGCTGCGATCGGAATAGGGCGTGCCGTCGCGCTCGTAGAGCTCGCGACAGCGGACGACGTAGAAGCTCAGGCCGTCGGCGGTATGGCCGAGATCGATCTCGAAAGCCGGTAGAGCCGCGAAAGGCTGGCACCGTCCCACCGGCTTGAGGTCTTGCAGACCTCGCAGCACGGACGGATAGCCTGGAATGATGACGCGTACGTCAGCGAATTCCCGTAAGGCTCGCGGCAGAGCCGCGGAGACGGCGGCAAGGCCGCCAACTTGAATGAAGTCCGATACTTCGGGCGTCGCGAACAGGATCCGCATCTGCTACGCCCGCCAGCCACAAGAGCGACAGTGGTCTTTGCCAGCCATCTTTTTTGCATTCCAACGCGCTCCCCCAGCGAAGCGACACCCCTCAATTCTGCGCCGCAGCAAAGGTTCCTACCCAACGGCCGCGCGCTGTTCTTTTTTGCATTTGGTGCAAAAGTGTACACACGAGAGTCTGCAGCGTTGCCACGCTTAGGCTGCTGACCGTAGGCATCTCACCAGGAACGAATGCGCACCTGTCAGCTTTCCGTCTTCACGCATGCTCGGGCGATCTCAGGGGTGCCCGATCGAGGGGGACGCGAAAGGCGAACGAAATTGAATCAGCAGTTGGGAATTGCCGGGCACAACCGGTGCCACGGTCCCCGGATCATCGAAGGCGGGGTGTGTTTCAATCTCTGGGCGCCGACCGCGGAATCCGTCGAACTGCTCGAGATCGGCCGGCCGCCATGCCGCATGACGCGCGACGCCGACGGCTGGTACCAGCTGATGTCACCGACCGCTCGCGCCGGCACACGATATCAGTTCAGGATCAACCAGGATCTGGTTGTTCCTGATCCTGCCTCGCTTTTCCAGCCCGACGACGTCGGCGCGCCAAGCGAGGTGCTGGATCTATTGACGCTCCGGGAGGCGAGTCCCTATGCAGGGCGTCCCTGGGCGGAGACCGTGATCTATGAGCTGCACGTCGGCACCTTCAGCGAAGAGGGGACCTATGCGGGTGTCGAGAAGCGGTTGCACTATCTGCGTGACCTCGGCATCACTGCCATTGAGCTGATGCCGATCAACGATGTCCCGGGCCGGCACAATTGGGGCTATGACGGTGTGCTTTTGAATGCGCCGAACGCGCGCTACGGCAGGCCGCAGGATCTCAAGCGGCTGTTGAGGGCAGCTCACGACCTCGACATCATGGTCTATCTCGACGTGGTCTATAACCACTTCGGGCCCCAGTTGAATTATCTGCACAGCTACGCGGAGAATTTCTTCAACAAACGCCACAGCACCGGCTGGGGGCCCGCCGTCAACCTGGAAGCACGCGATGGCGCTTTCGTGCGCGAGTTCCTGATCGAAAACGCACTAATGTGGCTGCGCGACTACGGCTTCGACGGGCTGCGCTTCGATGCCGTTCACGCCCTGAAGGACGATTCCGAATGGCATTTCCTTGTCGAGCTTGCCGAGACCGTCCGCCAGGAATTACCGGGCCGGCGCGTGCATCTGATGCTCGAGAACGAGGCCAATCAGGCGCATCTTCTGGATCGCGTGGAAGGACGCCCAAGATATTACGACGCCCAATGGGGTGATGATTTCCACAATGCGCTTCATGTCCTGCTGACGGGAGAAGACGAGGGATATTACCGCGCGTTCGCGGACAAGCCGCTCGAACATCTTGCGCGATCTCTTGCGGAGGGCTTCGCCTACCAGGGTGAAGTCTTCGCGCTTCACGATGAACCCCGGGGCGAGCCGAGTGCCCATCTGCCGCCAGAAGCCACGATCTTCTTCGCGCAGAACCATGATCAGATCGGCAACCGGGCTCTGGGGGAGCGGCTGTCGAAACTGGTGAGCCCGGAAAAGCTGCGCCAGACGATGGCGCTGGTCCTGCTCAATCCGCATATCCCGATGCTGTTCATGGGCGAGGAAGCGGCGGTCGAAACGCCGTTCCTGTTCTTCGCGGACTGGACCGGAGAAGCTGCCGAGTTGACGCGGGAAGGGCGGCGCAAGGAGTTTGCGCATTTCAAGTCATTCTCGACGCCCGAAATGCGCGCCAGAATTCCGGACCCTTGCGATGAGAGGACGTTTCAAGCCTCGAAGCTTGATTGGAGCAGCATTGACCGTTCTCCCGGCTGTGCGCGCTTCCGGGCTTTGACGGCGCAGTTGCTGCAGATCCGGCGCGAGAAGATCGTGCCGTTGATCGAACGAGGTTTTGTTTCGGCGCAGCGTGAACTGCTCGGCGATGATCCTCGTCAGGGCGGAGTGCACGTGCGCTGGCAGACAAAGCGGGGAGAGGTTCTGCAGATCGTGGCCAACTTTGCGGGCGAGCGACTGCCCATGCCGCAACTGGTGGAAGGCGAGTGCCTTTGGCGGGGAGGGCCGGCTGAAGAACAACACCTCCTGCCGGGCGACATCATCGTGCGACTGGGGCAGGTCCGACCCGCCTGAGCTTGCGGCGCGCGCTGCCAACTGCGATCATTGGTGCAAACCGGATCATGATGCAGTGACCCTGACGTCCCTCAGAAGCAACGTCCGCAGCCTTTACGAGGGCGCAACGCCGACCGGCGTGGGCTTCCGTTATGCGCTGCTCGCCTTCGATATCGTGACCGTGCTGTTCATCATCGGAACGTCGTTCCTGCCTCCCAGCGAGATCGTCGAAACGCTCGATGTTCTCTTCGGCATCCTGCTGCTGGCCGATTTTTCGGCACGGCTCCTCGTGGATCGACATCCGTTTCGGAAGTTTACTCAGCTCGCGACGTGGGCTGACATGGTCGCCATCGTATCCTTCCTGGCGCCGCTTGCCGGCGAGGCGGGGGGCTTTCTCCGGATCCTGCGAACGCTGGGGCTGCTCCGCGACTACCAGATGCTGGTGAGGTTGCGCATCGATTCTCCGTTCTTTCGGCGCAACGAAGAGGTCATCTTCGCCGTCACGAACCTGGCCGTGTTCATCTTCGTCATGACCGGGATCGTCTACGAGACCCAGAAGTTTCGTAACGACGAGATCCGGAACTATGCCGATGCGTTGTATTTCACTGTCACGGCACTGACGACGACGGGCTTTGGCGACATTACCCTGGCGGGTACGTTCGGTCGTCTGATCACCGTCGTGATCATGATTTTCGGTGTCACGCTGTTCTTCAATCTGGCCCGCGCGCTGCTCAGTCCGCACAAGGTGCGGTTTGCCTGCCCGACCTGCGGGCTCCAGAGGCACGATGCCGACGCCGTGCATTGCAAGGCCTGCGGCACCGTCCTCAATATTCCCGATGAGGGCGCCGTTTGAAGAAGTTCGGCGACCCGCGACCCGGTTGGACGACCCTCGATGGTGACATCATGCCAGGGTTTTGCCCGACGGATCAAGTTTGGTTTCGGAATAACGTAAGTCACAGATCGGACAGGGGTCTCCTACTGTGCATGGGGTTGTTTTCGCGGCTTTGCTTTGACCGTCCCACTGCTGACAGCATGTTGGCAGCAGGGGCCGGCTACGACCGGCTCCTGACAAAAGGGGAGCGGGTGATGCCGATCGAGGCAAGCTGTCATTGCGGTGAGACGGTGTTCGAGGTAACCGAGGCGCCTTCAAGCGTGACGCGTTGCACCTGCACGCTGTGCGCCAAGCGCGGCGCACTGTGGGCCTATTACAAGCCGGCCCAGTTCCGCCTGCTGTCGCCCGCGGACAACGTTGCGACCTATCTCTGGGGCAGTCGCACCGTCAAACATCATTTCTGCGCGAGCTGCGGCTGCGGCACTTATTCGGAGTCGCCGGACTGGTCGGCCGGCAAGCCCGACTTCGACAATCCCAAGGTTGCGGTCAATGCGCGCCTGTTCGACGATTTCGACCTGGAGGCCGTGCCGGTGAACGTCATCGACGGCAGGAATTTGTGGTGAGCGTCATCGCAACACCACCCAGGCCGGCGCGTGATCGCTCGCGCCGTCCTCACCGCGGATCTTCTTGTCGACGCCGGCCTTGGCAAGACGCGGGGCGAGGGCGGGGCTGAGCAGGAGATGATCGAGCCGCAGGCCCGCATCGCGCGGCCAGCGGTTCCGCTTGTAGTCCCAGAAGGTGTAGATGCGCTTCTCCGGATGCAGCTCCCGGATCGCGTCGCACCAGCCTTGTGCGACCAGCGCGGCAAATGCCGCGCGGCTCTTCGGCTGGATCAGCGCATCCTTGTCCCATGAGCGCGTCGGATAGATGTCGATCCCGGTTGGCGCGACGTTGTAATCGCCGGCGAGAACGACGGGCAGGTCCTGCTTGATGAAGGTCTTGGCGTGGCGCTTGAGCCGCGCGAACCAGTCGAGCTTGTAGTCGAATTTCGGCCCCGGCTGCGGATTGCCGTTCGGCAGATAGATGCTGGTGACGATGATCCCGCGTATGGCGGCCTCGATGTAGCGGGCTTCGTGATCGGAGGGTTTGCCAGGCAATCGGTCGCGCGTCAGCACGGGCTCGGCATTGCGGGCGAGGATGGCAACGCCGTTCCAGGTCTTTTGTCCACACCACACCGCGCCGTAGCCGGCCTTTTCAATGGCGGCCGCCGGAAATTCGCCATCACTTGCCTTCAATTCCTGAAGCGCGACGACATCGGGCTTCGCCACGCGCATCCATGCCAACAGATTGGGCAGGCGGCGATTGATGTTGTTGATGTTGAACGTCGCGATCTTCATGTAGAGCTGCGGCTCCTGCCTTCCGTCACCGGAGATACAATGTCCAAGCTGAGCTTTGTTGCCATCGCACTCGCCCTCGCGTTCTCCGGAGGCGCATCGGCACAATCGTCCGATCCGCGCGGCGCGTGCAAGACGGACTATGACAAATTCTGCGCCGGCATCGCGCCGGGCGGCGGCCGCGTCGTCGCCTGTCTCGACGGCAAGCGCGATCAGCTCAGCGCGACCTGCAAGGCGGCGCTGGACAACAGGAAGAAGAAATAGCCCTGGTGTCCCGGACGCGCGGGTCTAACCCGGGAGTGGCGGCGGAGCGGAGGGCTGTTCGACCGGCGGCGGCGACGGCGGCTGCTCGGCCGCCTGTGCGGGAGCGGGCCTCGCCAGCGGCTCCTCCACATTGCCGCCCTTGTAGACGCGGGCATAGCGGTGGCCGAGGCTGGTCAGCACCTCATAGCCGATCGTGCCGAAATGATGCGCGAGCTCGTCGACGGTGATGCCCTCGCCGAGCAGCGTCACCAGGTGGCCGCGCCGCACCGCGTTCGGCGGCAGGTCGGTGATGTCGATGGCAATCAGGTCCATGGAGATGCGGCCTGCGACCGGACAGCGCTTGCCGGCCACGATCACCTCGGCGCCGCGAGTGCCGTCATTGGAGCTGGCGGCGCGGAAATAGCCGTCGGCATAACCGACCGCGATGATCGCGAGCTTGGTCGGCCGCCGCGCGCTCCAGGTGCCGCCATAGCCGACCGTCTCGCCGCGCTCGATAGTGCGGATCTGCACGATGCGCGCCTTGAGGTCGACCACCTGCTGCATGGGATTGTCGGCCTCCGGCGTCGGGTTGACGCCGTAGAGCGCGGCCCCCGGACGCACCATGTCGAACTGGAACGGCGCGCCCAGGAAGATGCCGGAGGAATTGGCGAGCGCGGCGGGCACGCCGGTGAACTCGCTGGCGATGCCGCGAAAGGCCGCGAGCTGTCTGGCATTGACCGGGCTATTGAGCTGCTCGGCCGCGACCAGATGGCTCATCACCAGCGTGATGCCGTGATCGCCGGCATTGATGCGGGGGATGATGGCCTGCGCCTCGGACAACGTCAGGCCCAGCCGGTTCATGCCGGTGTCGATGTGAACGGCAGCGCCGCCGGTCCATCCGGTGCGGCGGCAGAACACGTCCCATTCGGCGAGCTCGTTGAGATCGCCGATCACCGGACGGCAATTGATCTTGGCGTAGTGCTCGCCGGTGTTCTGGAAGTAGCCGCCGAGCACATAGATCGTGGGTTCCGGCACCGCCGCGCGCACCTTGCGCGCCTCCTCGATGGTGGCGACGAAAAACGTCTTGCAGCCGGCCTTGCTCAGCGCGCGCGCGACCTCCGCGCCGCCGCAGCCATAGGCATCGGCCTTGATCACCGCCGCGCACTCGGCCGGTATCGCCGTCTTCTCGAGCTTGCGCCAATTGGCGATGATGGCATCGAGATCGACCGTGAGCACGCCGCCATAGGCGGCGAGCGCGGCGGCCTGGTTGGCCTCCGCGGAGAGAGGGCCGGATTGCGGATGCATTTTCGGGTCGGACACCATTGTCATGGCGCCGTTTTACGCAAGAGGCCTGTCCGGTTCAAGGAACTCAGTAGTCGTTGTCGCTGCGAGCCGGCAGCTGACTGTCAGGCGCAAGGTCGCCGAACCGCGTGACCGAGGCTTCGAACGCCAGATCGACGGTGCCGGTTGGGCCGTGGCGCTGCTTGCCGATGATGACCTCGGCCTTTCCATGGGCAAGACTCATGTCGAGCTGCCACTTCTCGTGTTCAGGCGTGCCCGGGCGGGGCTCCTTCATCGCGAGGTAATATTCCTCGCGATAGACGAACAGCACGACGTCGGCGTCCTGCTCGATCGATCCGGATTCACGCAAGTCGGAGAGCTGCGGCCGCTTGTCGTCGCGCGATTCCACCTGACGCGAGAGCTGGGACAGCGCGATCACGGGCACGTTGAGCTCTTTCGCCAATGCCTTCAGGCTGGTCGTGATCTCCGTGATTTCCTGCACGCGGCTGTCGCTGGCGCGCTTGCTCGAGCCGGACAACAGCTGGATGTAGTCGATCACCAGCAGGTCGAGCCCCTTCTGGCGCTTTAGCCGGCGCGCGCGCGCCATCAGCTGCGCAATCGACAGGCCGCCGGTGGCATCGACATAGAACGGCAGCGATTGCAGCTCGATCGAGACCTCCCGGATCTTCTCGAAATCGGCTTCCGAGATGCCGCCGCGGCGGATGTGGGAGGAGGGAACACCGGTGCGCTCGGCGACGATACGCGTGGCGAGCTGGTCGGCCGACATTTCGCAGGAGAAGAAGCCGATCACGCCGCCATTGGCGGCCTTCGTGGTGCCGTCGGCCTGGACTTCCGGAACGTAGGCGCGCGCGACATTGTAGGCGATGTTGGTCGCAAGCGAGGTCTTGCCCATGCCGGGACGGCCCGCGACGATGATGAGATCGGAGTGCTGCAGTCCGCCCATCTTGGTGTCGAGGTCGCGCATGCCGGTCGAGATGCCCGACAGCTTGCCGTCGCGCTGGAACGCCTTGGCCGCGAGATCGACCGCGACCGCCAGCGCCTGCGAGAATTTCTGGAAGCCGCCGTCATAGCGGCCGGATTCCGCCAGTTCGTAAAGCTTGCGCTCGGCGTCCTCGATCTGCGCCCGCGGCTGGAAGTCGACCGGCGCGTCATAGGCGACGTTGACCATGTCCTCGCCGATTCCGATCAGGTCGCGCCGCAGCGACAGGTCGTAGACGGTCCGGCCGTAATCCTGGGCGTTGATGATGGTGGTCGCTTCGGCCGCGAGCCGCGCCAGATATTGCCCAATGGTCATGCCGCCGACATCGGTGTCGGCGGGCAGGAAGGTCTTGAGCGTGACGGGCGTCGCGATCTTGCCCATCCGGATCAGGCTGCCGGCGGTCTCGAAGATGGTCTGGTGCAGCGGTTCGAAGAAATGCTTCGCCTCCAGAAAGTCCGACACGCGATAGAAGGCGTCGTTGTTGACCAGGATCGCGCCGAGGAGGCTCTGTTCCGCCTCGATATTGTGCGGTGCGCTCCGATAGGCAGGAGTTCCGGCGTCGGGCGCGAGTTTGAGGACGTTCGAATCAGTCAGGGCCATGGTCGGACGTGCTTAACAATTTTCTTAGGCGGATGCGGGGCCGGGATAAAGCGCCGCCTCACGCCAAAGCGGAAGCGAAAGCTGACCGCTATCAACCGCTCAGTTAAAATGGTGGATGATTGCCAGCTGCGGCAACTGCCGCGCTTGACGGATTTTCACGGAACCGGGGTTGCCGCTGGAAGCGGCCGCGACCGTGCCATGAAAAATCCTAAACCCGTGAACCCAATGGATTGGCGCGCAGACCTAACCGGGAGGGCGCGCGAATTGACGCGCGCTGGGAGCTTTCGGCTCGGATTCAGACCAGCAGGAGGTAGACCAGCGCGACCAGGGCCGCCCCAACGCCCGTGACGATCAGGGCGTAATCGGTGCGGAGGTCGTCCTGCACGTCGAATGAGGTTTGGGTCTCTTTGCTCATGGCGACGATCTAAGCCAGGTCCGACGAGACTTATGTGAACCAGATCACATCTCCCCGGATTCTTTCGGCTAGAGGCGGAACAGGCCGGCGGGCAGGGGGTTGTCTCCGTCCCGCCAGCAGGGAGACGAGGCGATGCGGCCAGAACGGCAGCACCAGACGTGGCGAAGCGAGGCCGGCAGCCGGCTGTGGCTGGCAGGCCTGATCGCGGCCATGGAGTACGCCGAGCGCCCCGAGGTGCGGAGTCAGCCGGTCGCCCCCGAACTTCTCGTGGAACTCAGGGCACAACTGGCGCTAACCGCCTCTTTCCGGCAGATCTCGACCCTGCGCCACTAGAACCGATTCATTCGCCTGCCAGCTTCAATCTGGGCTTAGCGCCGCCTTCGATCGCCCGCAGCCGGCCTTCCTCGCGTGCAATGTATTCGCGTGTGATCGGCACCACGCCCTGACGCCTTGTGAGCTGGATCTGAAAATTCATCATGTCCTGCTTGCGGAACGTCATCTCGCAGGCCGCCAGGTAAAACTCCCACATCAGGGCGAAGCGCTCGTCATAGAGCTGCACGGCCTCCTCGCGCCGCGCCATGAAGCGCTCCCGCCAAGCCTTCAGCGTCTCGGCGTAGTGCAGGCGCAGAATCTCGATGTCGCAGACCAGAAGGCCCGCGCGCTCGATCGCCGGCAGCACCTCCGACAAAGCGGGGATATAGCCGCCGGGGAAGATGTATTTGGCGATCCAGGGATTGGTGGAGTCCGGTCCCTGCGAACGGCCGATTGAATGCAGCAGCATGACACCGTCCTTGCTCAGAAGCTCGGCACAGCGCTGGAAATAGGTGTCGTAGAAGCGGGCGCCGACATGCTCGAACATGCCAACCGAGACGATGCGATCAAACGGGCCAGCGATGTCGCGATAGTCCTGAAGCAGGAATCTGGCGGAGCCGGTCAGGCCTTTTTCGGCGGCGCGCGCATTGGCGATCTGCAATTGCTCGGTCGAGAGCGTGATGCCGGTGACGTCGGCGCCGGCAATCTCGGCAAGATAGAGCCCAAGCCCGCCCCAGCCGGAGCCGATGTCGAGCACGCGCTGGCCGCTCTTGACGAGCAGCTTGGCGGCGATGTGCCGCTTCTTCGCGAGCTGCGCATCGTCGAGCGTTGTTTCCGGCGTCTCGAAATAGGCGCAGCTATATTGCTTGTCGGCATCGAGGAAGAGCGAATAGAGGCGGGCGTCGAGATCATAATGGTGCGCCACGTTGCTGCGCGAGCGCGAGCGTGGATTGAACTGCTTCAGATGCCGGGTCAGATAGCGCAGGTGCCACCAGGGTTTTGCCCACTGCGGCAATAGGTCGGGTTGATCGAGCAGGATCGCGAGGGCATCAGCTATGGTGCCGCGCTCGACGACGAACTCGCCGTCCATATAGGCCTCGCCAAGCCCGAGCTCGGGATTGATGAGGACCTTCCGTTCCGCGTCGGCGGTGACAAAGCGCACCGCCACGGGCTCGCCAGAGCCTTCGCCGACGGTGAACTTCACCCCGCTTGCGCCGGTCACCGTCAGCGATCCGCGGCGGACGAATTGAGACAGGAATTTACGCAACAAACGGTCCATCGCCACCTACCTCTCGAGCGAACCCGAAGAGATGCGACTAACCCGGCTTTCACATCTGACGCCCAGGTCCCGCTCCGGTTCCTATGCGTTTGCATCCAATCTAGGGCGCAGGCTGCGACTCCGCTATTGCACTGTGTTCACAGCCGATATTCCAAAATCGCTTAATCACATCCTCGCGCGCGGGAAGCCTTCCATTCGCGGCTCAATCCGCTAAAAGGTGACCGCCGCCGCGCCGCCTGCCGGCTGCATTCACGGAATTCATGGAGATGATGGGAATGTCGAGCCGAGCGCTCAGCCTCGCGACGGTATTGCTTCTGATCGGCTTCGGCGCAGCCGACACCGTTCTTGCGCAGGCGACGAACCTCGAGGCCGGCAAGACCCCGTCCCAGCTTTTTGCCCAGACCTGCAACGTCTGCCACAAGAGCCCGCGCGGATTGTTGAAGTCGGTGGCGCCGGGCTCGCTGCCGGGCTTCCTGCGTCAGCACTACACCACGAGCTCGGACATGGCGGGCGTGCTCGCCTCCTATCTCATCTCCAATGGTGCGACCGATACCCGCTACCAGGCCAAGGAGGGCAAGAAGGACGCCAACACCGCTCCGGGCCAGTCGCCTGAACATCAGGGCCGTCGCCAGCGCGCGCAAGACGCCGCCAGGCCGGAAGCCGAAGGCGCAGCTCCAGCTGCAGAGGGCACACGTCAGAAGCGCAGCGCGCGACCGGCCGAGGAAGGCGTCAGGCCCGAGGGCGAGGCAGCGCCCGAGGGACGCAAGGCCAAGCGCCGCGCCAAGCCCGAGGATGCACCGAAGGTCGATGCCGCCCCGCCGGCCAACGACAAGCCGAAGGCCGAGTCAAAGCCTGATAGCGCAAAGTCCGAGCCCGAGGCCAAGCCTGACAGCGCGAAGGCCGAGCCGCGCGGCAGCGAAGCGCCGGCGGCGCGCCCCGATCCGGCCTCGCAGGTCACGCCTGCTGCACCAGCTGCCGTCAAACCGGCCGAGCCGACCACACCGAAGCCGGCGGAAGAGACTGCGCCCAAGCCGGCCGCCCCTGCCGCGAGCTCCGAATCGGCACCTGCCGTCAGACCGCAGGAATCATCGCCGCCCCCGACCGCCGCAGCCCCGCGCGCAGCGCCAGACTCCTCCGGACCGCCGGCGCCGCCGATCTCGCGCTAGCCGGCTCACGCCCATTCCAATTGTGGCGGAGGTCGCGTTCATCGCGGCCTCCGCTTCGTCTTGACCATAATTAGAGTAATGCTCTAGAGTGCTGCTCCAAGGAGACTTCGATGACCGCGAGCGTGCGTGACGACCTGTTGGCGGCGGGGCTGGTCGTGTTCGACCGCGTCGGCTTCGAGGCCGCAACGGTGGCCGCGATCCGCGCCCGGGCGCGCGCCTCCAATGGCAGTTTCTTTCACGCCTTCGGCTCGAAGAAGGAGCTCGCCGGTGCGCTCTTCCTGGAAGTGCTCCGGCACTATCATGCAGCGGTGTTGGCAGCGCTCGATCCCCTGCCCGATGCGGAGCAGGGCATCGGCCGCCTGATCCGGGCGCATCTCGACTGGGTCGTCACCAGCCGGCGCGAGGCGCGCTATCTCTTCGAGATCTCGCGCAGCGAATGGGGCGAGGACGTGCGCGAGGCCCAGCGCATGCAGAATGCGCGCCTCGCCGAAGGCATCGAGCGCTGGCGCGGGCCGCTGGTTGCAGGCGGCGAGCTTCTGCCGATGACGCCGGTGATGTTCGTCAGCCAGCTGATCGGTCCGGCGCAGATCTTCTGCCGCGCCTTCCTGTCGGGTCGCGACCGCACCGATCCGCGCCTCGAGGCCGACACGCTGATTGCCTGCGCCATCCGTGCGCTACGGCCGTTCGATCGCATCAACAAGCAATAAGGAGAGATCGCATGCGAGCCGAAGCTGATCCGGAATTCGCGCCCATTGCCGAGCGCATCCATGCCAATGTCGGTCGGCAGGGTTTCATGAACCTGGTCGGCGCCGAGCTGTCTGAATTGTCGCGGGGCACCTGCACCATCGCCGTTGAGCGCCGGCCGGAGCTGCTTCAACAGCACGGCTTCTTCCATGGGGGCGTCACCGCCTTCCTGGTCGACAACGCCACGACGATCGCGGCAGCCACCTCGCGCGGCCAGCCGGCGCTGACGGCGGAATACAAGCTCAATTTGTTGTCGCCTGCGGTCGGAGAAAAGCTGATCTGTCGGGCAAAGGTGATCAAGCCGGGCCGGCAGGTCGCGGTGGTCGCGGCCGATGTGTTCTGCGTCAGCGACGGCGTCGAGAAACATACGGCTACCGCACTGGCCTCGATCGCGATGCTGAGCGAGGAGGTCAAGACAAAAAGCCCGGCTGCGTGAAGCAGCCGGGCTGATTGGCCCTCTGTAGTCATTGCCGGGCTTGACCCGGCAATCCATCTTCTTGCGCAGAGTCTGGATGGATGCGCGGGTCGAGCCCGCGCATGACGAGTTGAGCTTGTGGCTTACTTCTCTTCCTCAGCTGGCGCCGGCGCGACGTCGTCGTGCTGGGCTTCCGGATCGAAGAACTCGCCGGCGGCTGCGATCGCCTCGGCGGCCGCGTCGCGGTCCTCGTTGCGGGTGGAGATGTCCTCGCCGCGGTTGATGCGCTCGGCCTCGTCCTGGCTGCGCGCGACCGTGACGGTGATCTCGACCTCGACCTCGGGGTGGACGGCAACGGTGATCGAGTGCTTGCCGATGGTCTTGATCGGTGCGTCGAGCTGGATCTGCGGGCGAGCCAG
Source organism: Bradyrhizobium sp. CCGE-LA001 (assembly GCF_000296215.2). Classification (NCBI taxonomy): domain Bacteria; kingdom Pseudomonadati; phylum Pseudomonadota; class Alphaproteobacteria; order Hyphomicrobiales; family Nitrobacteraceae; genus Bradyrhizobium; species Bradyrhizobium sp. CCGE-LA001. The sequence goes on from NZ_CP013949.1 coordinate 3,704,251, forward strand.
CGAAACGCCATCGGCTTCGAACGCGATGACGATGTCACGCACGTTGACCGAGCCGAACAGCTGGCCGGCCTCCGAAGCCTGACGGATCACGATGATGTTCTTGCCCTCGATCTTCTCGGCGACCTTGGATGCTTCTGCCTTGGACGCAAGGTTGCGGGCCTCGAGATCGGCCTTCATGCCGTCATACTTGGCGCGGTTGTCGGCGGTGGCGCGCAGCGCCTTGCCGCGCTTGAGCAGGAAGTTGCGCGCATAGCCATCGCGAACCTTCACGACCTCGCCCATCTGTCCGAGCTTGTTGACGCGTTCCAGCAAAATGACTTCCATATTCGTTCTCCTTTGAAGTGGTCTGAGTTGCAGTTTTCGGGTTGGACTTAAGGGGTTGGCAGCGGCGGCGGCTGCCGGCTGCGCAAAAAGCGCTCGCGGAAGCCGAACACGGCGTCCGCAAGACCGAGAATCACCACCGCGATCAGGGGCCAGCCGAACACGACGACGACGACGTAGAACGAGCCGAGCCAGAACGTGCGGCTCTTGAGCGCCAGCGTCAGCGTGTGCAGCACGGCGAAGCCGGTCATCGCATAGCCCATCATCAGCGCCGCCGCGGCGATCTGCGCGGCGATCGCGAGCAGGCCGCTGGTAAAGGAGAAGGCGAGGGCGATGCAGAGCGCGACCAGCGTCATCGGCGGCAGCTCCGCCGATTTGATGTCCGGCCATGGACGGCGCAGCCGACCCGATGTCGCGGTCACTTTGGCACTGAGCCAGAGGTTGAGCGTCAGCGTCAACATCGCGATGAGGGTGGCAGTCGCCGGTGCGATGCGCACCAGCACGTCGACGAACCGGCCGGCTTCGCTAGAGGTTTGCGGGTCGGTGGCGCGCAGAAGACGCATCAGTCCCCGCCGGAGCGAACCAGTGATGGTCTCTGCGTCGGTACCGAGCGTGAGCAGGGCTGCGATCGTGGTCAGCGCGGCGAAGCCCGCGATCCAGAGCAGGATGCGGCCGACCGGGTACCATTCGATGACGGGCTCAGCCGACGGAGCGGTCGCGGTGGCGTCAGGCGCGAGGGGGCCGACCTGCCGACCGAGCAGGACGAGATGGCCGAGCCACCAGGCCGGCAAGGCGACCGTGACGGCGAAGGCGATGCAGTAGGGCAGGCCGAACAGGGCGCCGAGGCCGATCGCGGCGGCAATGCCGCCGAGGCTTGCGCAAAGCGGTCCCCAGCCGATCGAGGCGACCATCAGCGGCAGCGATGCGAGATAGAACAGGACGAGCGAGATCAGCGCGCCCGAGATGATCGAGGCGAACATCAGCGCCGACGCAGCGCCGGCGATCAGGGCTATCAGCACAAAGGCCATCATCAGCTGTCCCGCTCCCTTCGAGCGGTTAGAGGCATTTCGCCCCAACCATCGGCGACCGGACGACCCGGAAGCCTTATGAGTTCAATTGGCGACCGGCGGCGATTTCGCCGCCGGCCGAATTCGTCTTAGCGAATAACGTAGGGCAACAGGCCCAGGAAGCGCGCGCGCTTGATGGCGCGGGCGAGCTCACGCTGCTTCTTCGCGGACACTGCGGTGATGCGGCTCGGCACGATCTTGCCGCGCTCGGAGACGTAACGCATCAGCAGCTTGGAGTCCTTGTAGTCGATCTTCGGAGCATTGGCGCCCGTGAACGGGCAGCTCTTGCGACGACGGAAAAACGGGCGGCGTGCACCAGCTTCAGCCATTGGTCTTACTCCCCATCCGTGGTTTCAGCTTCATCGCGCGGACGGCGCGGACCGCGATCACCTCGGAAACCGCCCTCGCGGTCGCCACGGAAGCCGCCTTCACGCTCGCCGCGGAAGCCGCCGCCGCGGTCGTCACGCTCGCGATCACGGTCGGCCTTGCGCATCATCGCGGACGGGCCCTCCTCGAGCTCCTCGACACGGACGCTGAGATAGCGGATCACGTCCTCGCTGATACGCTCCTGGCGCTCGATCTCGGCGATCGCCGCGGACGGCGCGTCGATGTTGAGCAGCACGAAGTGCGCCTTGCGGTTCTTGTTCATGCGGTAGGTGAGGGAGCGAACGCCCCAATTCTCGGTCTTGGTGATCTTGCCGCCGAGACCTTCGACGATACCGGTCATCTGCGCAGTCAGCTCTTCGACCTGCTGCGGGCTCGCGTCCTGACGCGCGAGAAACACATGCTCGTAAAGAGGCATGGAAGTCCTTTCCTCATGTTGGCGCATCGCCCGGCGTCAAACCCTTAAGAGGCCTTCGGAAAGGACTCTGGGATCAAGCTCAGAAGGCGGAAACACGGGACGACGGGCCGACTGGCCCTGCCACACCAAAATCACGAATGATTTGCTGAGACCGTCCGTTCAGCTCCCGGCCGGGGTCTGCGGATGGGCGCCTTATACGGATTTTGGCCGGCTTTGCAAGATTGGGAGCCAAGTTTCGGCCTGGACGGCTGGATGCGAGCCGGGACGGGCCCGCAGATCCTAGCGGCTTGATTTATTTGTTTGTATAGCATACAAACAAATCAGCGGGAGGAGCAATGGCGGACAATTCTGCTCAAGTGCCATTCGAAGCGGGCGCCGGTGACCCCAAGCACGCGGCGCGCGCCACGCGCTCGGCGGGCCGCAAGATGCGCTCGCTGCTGCTGGACGCGGCGAGCCCGCTGTTCCGCGAGCGGGGACTTGCGGGCGCCTCGATCACCGACATCGCAGCCGCGGCTGACGCGTTCCCGAGCCAGATCACCTATTACTTCCGCACCAAGGAGGCGCTGTTCGTGGAATGCGCCTGCCGCGAGCTCTTGTATCTCGCGCGTGCGACTGAGCAGGCAGCGCTGAGCGCGCGCACGCCGCGGGAATACACCCACGCGCTGGCCGAGACGGTCACGGCGAGCGATTCGGTCGCTTTCTTCGCTGAAGCTTTGACGCTGACGCGGCGGCGCCAGGATCTCGCGCCGTTGGTCGAGCGCACCGTCGAGCGCCTGCACGGCGAAGGCGCGCGCGCCTATGCGAGCCAGGTCGAGCGGCACGGCTGGCGTTCCCTGCGGGCGCCCGACGAAAGCTCGCGGCGATTCTGGGCCGTCGCCATCGGCGTCATCCTCGAAGGCTACGCCATGGGACGTTCGCCGGAGGAGCTCTGCGCCGAGATGCTGCGTGTGCTCGGCGAGCAGATGAAATCCGACACGGCACGCCTGCGGCTCGTCGATGACGGGTCAAGTCCGAATGAGGGGAGTTAGGCCATGACCGCGCTTCGTATGCGTGCCCGTGATTTCCTGACCGACGATCAACTGGCTGACGTGCGTCGGCGCGCGACCTGGAAAGGCTTTGCGCTGATCGCTCATGCCTGGGCGCTGATCGCAGGCGCGATCGCACTGGTGGCGTGGTGGCCCAATCCGATCACCTATATTCTCGCCGTCGCCATCATCGGCTCGCGCCAGCTCGGGCTCGCTATCCTCATGCATGACGGCGCCCATGGCTGCCTGTCCGCCGACGAGAAAACCAACCTGACGCTGAGCCAGTGGTTCTGCGCCTATCCGCTGTTTGCGGAGACGCGCAGCTACCGGCGCTATCACTTGCAGCATCACGCGCGCACCCAGCAGGAGGACGATCCCGATCTCGTGCTGTCGGCGCCGTTTCCGATCACCGGGCTGAGCTACCGCCGCAAGTTCATTCGCGATATCACCGGGCAGACCGGCTACCAGCAGCGCAAAGCGCAATTGCTCAATGCGCTCGGGCCGAAGGACTGGCCGTGGCGGCAGCGGGCGGTGCATTTCTGGGAGAAGCTCGGCCCGCAATGCGTGGTCAATGCGATCATGTTTGCGGCGCTCGCTGCGGCCGGCGTGTGGTGGGCTTATCCGCTGCTCTGGCTGGTGCCGCTGCTGACCTGGATGATGGTCATCACCCGTATCCGCAACATCGCCGAGCATGCCGTCGTCCCCGACAGCAATGATCCCTTGCGCAACACCCGCACGACGCATGCCAATTTCCTCGAGCGGTTGTTCATCGCGCCGTATTACGTGAACTATCACCTCGAGCATCACCTGCTGTTCTACGTGCCCTGCTACAACCTGCCGAAGGTGCATCGCCTGCTGAGCGCCAGCCGGCACGCGGGGCGCATGGAGGTGCAGCCGGGCTACGCCGCGGTGCTGCGGCTCGCGACGGCAAAGCCGAACCAGGACGATCGGCCGGGGCAAGTGGTCAACAGTGCACGCCGCGCGCGGGCGGGGGCAGAGGTCGACGCCAACCAGACGGCCGGCGGATTCTAGCGGTACCTCATCCCCGGTTGAATGCCTGTGGGTTCCCATCCCTGGCTTGACAGTCCGACCCCGGACAGTGTCTACGGCCCCCTTTGGAGCGTGATCCGGAACCTTGGCCTGAGGCCGCGCGTAATCGGCTGCCGGTTCTCATGAGGATCACGCCCGACGAGAGGGAGCGCCGATGACGGCAGCATTCACATTTCCGGGGCAGGGGTCCCAGGCGGTCGGCATGGGCAAGGCGCTGGCCGACGCCTTTCCGGTGGCGCGCGCCGTATTCGACGAGGTCGATACCGCCCTCGGTGAGAAGCTGACGGCGACCATCTGGGATGGCCCGGCCGAAACCCTCCAGCTCACCGAAAATGCCCAGCCGGCGCTGATGGCGGTGTCTATCGCCACCCTGCGCGTGCTCGAGGCCGAGGCCGGTTTTTCCGTCGGACGGGACGCGGCCTTCGTCGCCGGGCACTCCCTCGGTGAATATTCGGCGCTAGCGGCGGCCGGCAGCCTGACGATTTCGGACACCGCGCGGTTGCTTCGCACCCGCGGTCTCGCAATGCAAAAGGCCGTGCCGGTCGGGGCCGGCGCAATGGCCGCGCTGCTCGGCCTCGATTATGAGGCCGCCATGGAGGTCGCAGGCGAGGCGGCGCAGGGGCAGGTCTGCCAGGCTGCCAACGACAATGGCGGCGGACAGGTGGTGGTCTCCGGCGACAAGGCCGCGGTCGATCGCGCTGTCGAGATCGCCAAGACCAAGGGCGCCAAGCGCGCGATGCTGCTGCCGGTGTCCGCACCGTTCCATTGCAAGCTGATGCAGCCTGCAGCCGATGCCATGGCGGAGGCGCTCGCGAATGTCACGATCAAGGCGCCGGCGGCGCCGCTGGTCTCGAACGTGCTGGCGAGCGCCATCACCGATCCCGACGAGATCCGCCGCCGCCTGGTTGAGCAGGTCACCGGTACGGTGCGCTGGCGCGAGTCGGTTGCCTATATGGCAGGGCAGGGTGTCACTCGGTTCTTCGAGATCGGCGCCGGCAAGGTGCTCACGGGCCTCGTCAAGCGCATCGCGGACGGTGCCGTCGGCGTTGCGGTCGGCGGTCCCAACGACATTGCCGCCGCCAAGGATGCATTGGCCGCTGCCAAGCAGGGCTAGAGGAGTTCTTCGATGTTCGATCTGACTGGCAAGAAGGCGCTCGTCACCGGCGCGACCGGCGGCATCGGCGGCGCGATCGCGCAGGCGCTGCACGCGCAGGGCGCGACCGTCGCGATCTCCGGAACGCGCAGGGAGGTGCTGGATGAGCTTGCCGGCAAGCTCGGCGAGCGCACCTTCGTGCTGCCCTGCAATCTTTCCAAGGCCGACGAGGTCGAGGCGCTGGTGCCCGCAGCGGAAGCTGCCATGGGCCAGGTCGACATCCTCATCGCCAATGCCGGCATCACCCGGGACAATCTCTTCGTGCAGCTGCGCGACGAGGACTGGGAGGAGGTCATCAACGTCAACCTGACCGCGACCTTCCGCCTGGCGCGTGCCGCGACCAAATTGATGATGCGCAAGCGCTTCGGCCGCATCATCGCCATCACCTCGGTGGTCGGCGTCACCGGCAACCCCGGGCAGGGCAACTACACCGCGTCCAAGGCCGGCCTGATCGGCATGATCAAGACGCTGGGCGCCGAATACGCCAAGCGCGGCGTCACGGCCAATTGCATCGCGCCCGGCTTCATCAAGACGCCGATGACGGATGCGCTCAACGACAAGCAGCGCGAAACGATTCTGACCAAGGTTCCGGCCGCCCGCCTGGGGACGCCCGAGGACATCGCGGCAGCCGCAGTCTACTTGAGTTCGAACGAAGCGGCTTACGTCACCGGGCAGACCATTCACGTCAACGGCGGCATGGCCATGATCTGACGCTTCATTCCGCACCGCCCAACGGAGCTGGCGCTGGATGCGGCAAACGGCCGTTTTCGGTGTGAAATGAGGCTTGTAGTCAAGGCAATTGAAGTGTGATAACCGGACCTTCAACGGATGGGCAAAGAACGCCATTGCAGGTTTTTGAAACCCTGTATATTGGCGATGCGGAGCCTTGGCCGTCGTTCGCCGGGCCTTGCATCGGTTAGGATGGGGCCAAATCAAAGTTCGTAAGCGAAGGCAGTCAAACGACCACGACGGCTCGTATCGTCCCGGGGGGTCGGGTCTACAGGGAACAACACGAGGTTAAGCAATGAGTGACATTGGCGAGCGGGTTAAGAAGATCGTGGTCGAACACCTTGGTGTTGAACCCGAGAAGGTTGTCGACAACGCGAGCTTCATCGACGACCTCGGCGCCGACAGTCTGGACACCGTCGAACTGGTGATGGCGTTCGAAGAGGAATTCGGTTGCGAGATTCCGGACGACGCCGCGGAAACGATTCTCACCGTCGGCGACGCCACGAAGTTTCTCGAGAAGAACGCGAAGAGCTAAGGCTCTTCATTTCGCGGGGACAACATTTGAAACCGGACGGGCCGCTTCCCAGCGGTCAGCCGGTTTCTTGTTATTGGCCGTGAATCTTTCGATACGGAGTTTTCGGATATGAGGCGGGTCGTCGTCACGGGTCTTGGCATGGTGTCGCCACTCGGCTGTGGCGTCGAGCCGACCTGGAAACGCATCCTGAACGGCGAAAGCGGTGCGCGCCCGATCGAGAGCTTCGATGTCTCCGATCTGCAGACCAAATACGCCTGCACCGTCGTGCGCGGCGACGGCACCAACGACACTTTCAATCCCGATATCTGGATGGAGCCGAAGGACCAGCGCAAGGTCGACGACTTCATCATCTTCGGCATGGCCGCAGCCGGCCAGGCGCTCGACGATGCCAATTGGCATCCCGAGACCGAGGAGGACAAGTGCGCGACCGGAACCATGATCGGATCCGGCATTGGCGGCCTCAACGGCATCGCCGACACCGCGATCCTGCTCAAGGAGCGCGGGCCGCGCCGGGTGTCGCCGTTCTTCATTCCGGGCCGCCTGATCAATCTCGCCTCCGGCTACGTCTCGATCGCGCACGGGCTGAAGGGACCGAACCATTCGGTGGTCACGGCCTGCTCGACCGGCGCGCATGCGGTCGGCGATGCCGCCCGCCTGATCGCGCTCGGCGATGCCGACGTCATGGTGGCCGGCGGAGCTGAGTCGCCGATCAGCCGCATCGGCATTGCCGGCTTCAATGCTGCGCGCGCGCTGTCGACCGGCTTCAATGAGACGCCCGAGAAAGCCTCGCGTCCCTACGACAAGGACCGCGACGGCTTCGTGATGGGTGAGGGCGCCGGCGTCCTGGTGCTCGAGGAGCTCGACCACGCCAGGCGGCGCGGCGCGAAGATCTACGCCGAGGTGATCGGCTACGGCCTTTCCGGCGATGCCTATCACATCACCTCGCCGTCCCCCGACGGCGATGGCGGCTTCCGCAGCATGTCGGCGGCGCTCAAGCGCGCCGGCCTCACGGCCGCCGATCTCGACTACATCAACGCGCACGGCACCTCGACACCGCTCGGCGACGAGATCGAGCTCGGTGCGGTCGAGCGCCTGCTCGGCAATGCCGCCTCCAAGGTCGCGATGTCCTCGACCAAGTCGTCGACCGGTCATCTCCTCGGCGCGGCCGGTGCGATCGAAGCGATCTTCGCCATTCTCGCGATTCGCGATAATGTCGTGCCGCCGACCATCAACCTCGACAATCCCTCGGTCGAGACCGCGATCGATCTCGTGCCGCACACCGCGAAGAAGCGTGAGGTCAACGTCGCGTTGTCGAACTCTTTCGGTTTTGGCGGCACCAACGCGTCGGTGATCGTGCGGCGTCTGACCAGTTAGTTTGTATTTGAGACGAATCCACCGTTTTGCCGTATTCGGCGATAGTCATAGAAGTGGGCGCGTGCATTTGGCTCGGCAAGTGATTGTCAGGCCGCGATTGAACCGGCAGGATTCAGGTTGCTTCGATGAGTGAAAGGCCGCCCATTTCGCCCCGGAGTCCGCGGGCAGCGCTGGAGCCCGAGCAGGTCCCACCGCCGCCGAAGCGATCGGACCGTGCGCGCAATCCGTTCGTGGTGGTCGGCAATGCCATCATCACGCTGCTGCTGATCGCCATGCTCGGCGCCGGCGGCGTCTATTATTACGGCCGGCAGGTGCTGGAGGCGCCAGGCCCGCTGAAGGAAGACAAGATCGTCAACATCCCGCAGCGCGCGGGCAAACGCGACATCGCCGAGACGCTGAACAGGGAAGGCGTCACCGATATCAATCCCTGGGTGTTCATCGCCAGCGTCGCCGCGTTGAAGGCGAGCTCCGATCTCAAGCCCGGCGAATATTCGTTCCAGAAGAACGCATCCTTGCGCGACGTCATCGCCACCATCGTCGAGGGCAAGGTGGTGCAGCATTCCGTCACGATTCCCGAGGGCCTGACCTCCGAGCAGATCGTGGCACGGCTGTCCGACAACGACATCTTCACCGGCAGCGTGCGTGAGCTGCCGCGCGAGGGCACGTTGTTGCCGGAGACCTACAAGTTCCCGCGCGGCACCACGCGCGAGCAGGTGATCCAGCGCATGCAGCAGGCGCACAAGCGCGTGCTCGGAGAGATCTGGGATCGCCGCAATCAGGACATTCCGGTGAAGACGCCGGAGCAACTCGTCACGCTCGCGTCCATCATCGAGAAGGAGACGGGCAGGCCGGATGAGCGCAGCCGCGTCGCCGCCGTGTTCGTCAACCGCCTGAAGCAGAGGATCAAGCTGCAGTCCGATCCGACGATCATCTACGGGCTCGTCGGCGGCAAAGGCACGCTGGGCCGTCCGATCAAGCGCAGCGAGATCACGCAGCCCTCGCCCTACAACACCTATGTGATCGAAGGCCTGCCGCCGGGCCCGATCGCCAACCCCGGCCGCGCCTCGCTTGAGGCTGCCGCCAATCCGGCGCGCACCCGCGACCTGTTCTTCGTGGCCGACGGCACCGGCGGCCACGCCTTCACCGAAACCTACGACGCGCATCAGAAGAACGTCGCAAAGCTCCGCGCGATGGAGAAGCAGATCCAGAACGACACGGTCGAGCCGCCCGAGGATGCGCAGCCGCCGGCCGCCGCAGCGCCCGCGACCGGCGATACGCCGACAGCGACCACGCCGGTGCGGCCCAATCAGCAGAAGAAGCAACCGTCACGGCCTGCCAATCCTGCTGCCCCCGCCAATCCCGCGCCGGCCCGGCAGGGCGCGGTACAGTCCTCGCCGCCGGTGGTGCAGCGCTAATGCATGATCCGGAAAAGTGCGAAGCGGTTTTCCGGAAAGATCACGCGTAAACAACAACCTAAAGCGCGATGACGATTCATCCAGCTCCCATCGCGCTTGAGGCTGACGCAGACCTGCCCACGGCATTGCGGATTCCACTTTCCGGCAAAATAGTCTTAAGATTCGCGTGGCTTGATGCCTCGCGAATCCCGTGTTCCTGGAGAATTTCAATCGATGGCGCTGTCGTCCATGACCGGCTTTGCCCGAAGCCACGGCGCGAGCGGGCTGTACACGTTCGAATGGGAATTGAAGTCGGTCAATGCCAAGGGCTTTGACCTGCGCGTGCGGCTGCCGCAGGGGTTCGACGAGGTCGAGGCTCACGCCAAGAAACGCGCCGGCGAGCTGTTGTCGCGCGGCACCGTCTACGCCAATCTCAACGTCAAGCGCGCCAACGCCGCCGCCACGGTTCGCGTCAACGAGGACGTGCTCAACGCCGTCCTGAAGGCGGCTGCGCTGATCGCCGGCAAGGTCGACGCGGTTGCGCCGAGCATCGACGGCCTGCTCGCCATCAAGGGCGTGGTCGAGGTCGCCGAGCCAGAGGGCGACGAGGAGGAGGACAAGGCCGCGCGTGCCGCCGCCGCCGAGGCCTTCGACAAGGCGCTCGACGATCTCGTCGAGATGCGCAAGCGCGAGGGTACTTCGCTCGGGCAGATCCTGACCCAGCGCGTCGATGAGATCGAGCAGTTGGCGAAGAAGGCGGAAGGCTCGCCCGGCCGCAAGCCGGAGGCGATCAAGGCCAAGCTCGCCGAACAGATCGCGGCTCTGCTCGACACGTCCGATCGTTTCGATGCCGACCGCCTGATGCAGGAGGCGATCCTGATCGCGACCAAGGCCGACATCCGCGAGGAGCTCGATCGCATCGCTTCGCACGTCGCGCAGGCGCGCGAGCTGATCGGCAAGGGCGGCCCGATCGGCCGCAAGCTGGATTTTTTAGCGCAGGAGTTTCACCGCGAGGTCAACACCTGCTGCTCGAAGTCGAACGACATCGAGCTCACCAATACCGGCCTCGCCATGAAGAATGTGGTCGAGCAGTTCCGCGAGCAGGTCCAGAATCTGGAGTGATCGATGACGACGGGCGGCCACGGAACTGACGGTGTCGAGCGGCGCGGCTTGATGTTCGTGCTGTCCTCGCCTTCGGGCGCGGGCAAGACGACGCTGTCACGTCTCTTGATCGAGCGGATGCCAGGCCTGAAAATGTCGGTCTCCGCGACGACGCGCGCGATGCGGCCGGGTGAGGTCAACGGCAAGGACTACACGTTCGTCGACAAGACGACGTTCGATGCGATGGTGAAAGCCGACGAACTTCTGGAATGGGCGACGGTGTTCGACAACAGCTATGGTACACCGCGTGGTCCCGTCGATGCGGCGCTGTCGGCGGGGCAGGATGTGCTGTTCGACATCGACTGGCAGGGCACTCAGCAACTAAAACAGAAGGCGCGCGCCGACGTCGTCAGCGTCTTCATCCTGCCGCCCTCGGCGGCCGATCTCGAGAAGCGCCTGCACTCGCGCGCGCAGGATTCCGACGATGTGATCCGCAAGCGCATGAGCCGCGCCAGCGACGAGATGAGCCACTGGGCCGAGTACGATTACATCGTGATCAACCACGACGTCGACGAAGCCTTCGCCGAAGTGCAGTCGATCCTGAAGGCCGAGCGCCTCAAGCGCGAGCGGCGGATCGGCCTCGTAGGCTTCGTTCGAAGCTTGCAAGCTCAGCTTCAAGGTTAGGCCGCGACAGGCGCGGGCCATCCTTCGCCATCTGCTCCAGCATCGTCGTGATCACGTCGACGTCGACCGCATCCTGGTCGCGAGCCGCCGGCGCTTGATCGCGATCCTTGCCGTTCTCGTTGGCGAGCTTGGGCGCGGCAGCCTCGATCTGGAATTTTCGGTCGAACCTCTTGATCTCGACCTCGTCGCGTTTGATCTCGGCGGGCTCGGCAGCCGATGCCGCTTCACGCCGCTTGCGCGCGTCGATCAACTCGATCTCGCGGCCGATCGCGGCAAGCTTGGTCACTTGCTTTACCGGTTGCGGACGTGCGGCATCGAAGTCGACGGGCTGCGGCGGCTGCGCGTTGGCTGCTATCGCACCGACCCACGGCGCGCGGCCTGCGTCCTGGTCGTGTGCCTGCCAATCGTCCCAATAGCCGTGACGATCAGCGGACTGGACGCGGACGCGCGCGCCGGCAAAGCGGTAGATGAGGCTGGCGAGCACGCCAGCGAGTGCCAGCGCGCCACCAATCACGAGCAGCAGCATCGGGAGCGAGCCGTGCGGCCTGTCGGCACTGCTGTCCGCCGCAGCGAGGGCGACCGGAGCAGGGGATTTTGCGGGCTTTGCGCCTGGCTGGGCGGCTGCCGCGACCACGGCAGGGGCCGGCTGCGGCGAGGGGACCGCTTGCGTCGGCTGCGGTGCAGGCGAAGTCGCTGCGGTGCTGGCGTCGGGCCAAGGCGTGGCGACGGCAGGCTGCTGCGCGGTCTCGGCGAGCGGAGTTGGCGACTGTTGCGCCACCGGCGGCGCACTGGCTGCCGCCGGCGCAGGCGCGGTCATGTTCGGCAGGGCCGGGGCCACACCGCTACGCGGCGCGGCGAGTTCGGCGCGCGCGTTCTGCACGGATTGTGGTGAGGCTGAATCCGTTTCTTGGGCGGCTTGCGCGTCGGGCGTTGCCTGCGCGGTCTGGGAGGCCTTGCTGCCTGCGGCGCGCAGATACCAGCACTTCTGCTTGGTCGAGCGTTCGAGGCGATAGTACCAGTGCTGTCCCTGCGGCGCGGCGCCCTTCGGCGATGCGAGGCAGTCGCCGGCGGCGTTGGCAGTGCTCGAAGTGGCCGGCGCGGTTGGCGCATTCTGCGACACGGCGGCCAGGGGCGCGCCGGCGATGATGCTGCCGACGAGCGCGGATACGAATTTTGCGGTGCGGTTGCCCATCCTGGTCTCCCGGTTACGCGTGACGCAACTCTAACCACCCCTTTGTCGTCAAAGACTTGGGTGGCAATGAGCCGCAAATCCGGAGAGGATGTGGCTTGAATCGGGCTCGCCGCGCGCTCGTTCCGGGGGGAAATCGGGCCTTTTCGGGCTTACTGCTGGCTGAGGTCCAGGTTCTGCCGCAGCCGTCGCTCCGCTGGACGTTCCAGGGCTGCCCTCGCCGCGCTTGCGGTCTCAGGACGGTGGTCATCGTCCGCTGTACGGCGCTCAACGCGCCTGTCCGACGGTCGCTGTTCTGTCTGGTTCGCCACGATTGGCGGTTTGCACGTCGCCGTCACCGACCCAGCGCGCGAGCATGACGGCCAAGGCAAACATGAACGCAATGATGGCGATCCGCTGCATCGGATCCAAATGCCGAATGACCCGACAAGGTTGCTCTCCTCGATGAGCTCAGGAACCCGCCGCCCGGGACACTTCATGCAGGAACCGGATGGAACGGCGCAGGTTACTTCGTCGCCGACAGAGGAGGACGCGATGGATATGAGGGATGCCTCAGCTATGACGGAAGCGTCCGGGCTGACGGACGAGCACCGGCAGACGTCCAGCCAGCAGCCCGACGCGCGGCCGGAGCGAGCAAGCCGTCGGCCGCCGTCGCCGTCTCCCGAGCTCGTGATGAAAATGGCCGACCAGCTGCGCGAGACAACCGTGAGAGCACCTTTGCGCTCGCTTCTTGTCGCATTTCTTCTTGGAGCCTGGTTCGTACGCCGGCGCTAGGTTGCCTCTTCGAGCCGAGAAGCTTGATGAATTTCGAACCTGTCAGGGACAGATGGAGGGAAGAATGAAGCGTTTGGCAATCGCGGCGACTATCCTGGCAGGTACTATCTCGTTCGCCATGGCGCAGAGTTCGGGAGGCGGTGCGGGTGGTTCGTCATCCTCTGGCGGCGCGAGTGCAGCCGGGACGAGCGGGACCAGCGGTTCGACGCTGTCGAATGGGACCACGCTGAGCGGAACGGGTGGTGCGCCGGGCCCTAACACCTCCAATGCCCTGCGCCGCGGCGCGACGGGTGACAGACTCGGCGTAGCGGCACCTGATCAGAATGGCGGTGGATCTCGGCCCACCTACAACACGCCAATTGCAGACGCCGCCGTCCGGCAACTTGGCGACACCAACCCAGGCGTCCTGAAGAAGTAGGCGGCGTGGCGTGCGGCTACTCGGGCAACCCCGCCGTCCGCATACCCTCGACGAACCTTGCCATGTGTTCCGGCCGATGCAGGAATATTTGCTCGTGGAGGTTTGATAATCGCAGGTTCGGTTGCAGCATGCGCAGCCGTGCCATCGCCTCCTGCTTCGGCCGTTCGCGGCCGGCAAGAGCATGGCTCATTGCCGAGACCCGCAATGCAACGGGCCAGCCAGGCCGCAGCTGCAGCGCGCGGTCGGACCAGGTCGAAGACTGGTCGAGGTCGCCAAGAAGGAAATAGGCAAAGGCCATCGCGCTGTAGGCGAGGTGCATCTGCGGGTCGAGCGGGCTAAGGCGCATGGCTGTGCGCAGGTGTTCGATGGCCAGTTCGCACTCTCCTGCATAGACGCGAATCCAGCCACTGCGCTGCCAGGCGGCCGCCAGATTAGGGTTCAATCGCAGCGCATGATCGATCAGCGCGACGCCCGCCTTGATGTCGCCGACGACATGAGCGACCGCATGCGCACTCCACGCCAGTGCGACGGCATCGCTCCGGCCGAGGTCTGCGCCTAACCTCGCCAGCCGGTCGGTCTCGGCCGTCTCCGTTGCGCGGTCAACGACCCAACCCGTTGACTTGCGCATGAGAAAGCAGCCCGCGGCGAGCGCGTAGGGTCTCGCAAACGTCGGATCGAGCTCGATCGAGCGATAGAAATGCTTTAGCGCGGCATCGTGACCTGCTCTCGTCCAGGCATGCCAGCCGGCCATGCCGCGCAGGAAGCAATCATAGGCGCTCAGACTTTCCGTCGGCTTGCGTTTCGCTCGCTCGATTTCCGCCTGTTCCAGCTTGGGGGCAATGGCGCCGACCACGCTGTGTGCCATCTGATCCTGCAGCTCGAAGATGTCATCGAGCGAACTCTCGAAGCGATCCGCCCAAATGTGCTTTCCGGTTTCCGCGTCGATCAGCTGGCCACTGATCCGCACGCGCTTGTTGACCTTGCGCACACTGCCTTCCAGCGCATAGCGCACGCCGAGGTCGCGTCCCACGGTCCGAACATCGACCGCCCGTCCCTTGTAGGTGAAGCTCGTATTGCGGGCGATGACGAACAGTTCGGAGAATCGGGACAATTCGGTGGTGATGTCCTCGACGATACCGTCGGTGAAGTAATCCTGCAGCGGATCTCCGCTCAAATTCGCGAACGGGAGCACGACGATCGAGGGCTGGTCGCCTAGACCGAGGTTGGCAGCCATCGTGTCCCTGGATGGCGAACTCGTTGCGGGTGCTTCCTCACGAACATGGCCGACAAAACGTAACCCCTTGCGGGGAAGCGTCTTGATCAGCCGCTGTTCCTCGCCGTTGTCGCCAATCGCCTTTCGGGCGCCGTTCAGCCGCGTCGTCAAAGCGGATTCCGACACGATGCGTCCGCCCCATATGCCGGCGATCAGGTCGTCCTTGGTGATGACGCGCTCGCGATTACGGATCAGAAAAGCGAGGATATCGAACACTTGCGGCGCGATGGCCACCAGCTCGCCGTCGCGGCGAAGCTCCCGCCGGTCGGTGTCGAGCGCATGATTTCCGAAGCAGTACAGCAACTTGCACTCCAAAACGGCAGGCGACGATCGCCAGGCTGAAATAAAGGCCACGGTAAGGATAAAGTAAGCCACTCGCAAAGCGAGCACGGCGGCGATATGCCATGGTCGCAGCCATCAGGTGCAGCAAAAAGGGCATCGGTCATGACCATTGCGCGTCGTAGACTGCTTCAGCTTGCCGCGAGCGTTGCCGCTCTGCCGCTCGTGGTTTCGCCCGTGCGAGCGGAAACCTACCCGGCGCGGCCGATCCGCCTGATCGTTCCGCAAGCGGCGGGAGGCGCTTCCGACATCAGCGCTCGACTGATCGGCCAATGGCTGTCGGACCGTCTCGGACAGCCCTGCTTGATCGAAAACCGGCCGGGCGCGGGCGGCAACATCGGGACCGAAGCGGTGGTGACGGCAGCGCCGGACGGCTATACGCTGCTTCTGGTCGGATCGTTCAACACGATCAACGCGACGCTTTACGATAAGCTCAGCTTCAATTTCATCCGTGATATCGCACCCGTCGGCGGTGTCATGCGAAACCCGCTTGTCATGGCCGTGCATCCTTCCTTGAGCGCGCGGACCGTTCCCGAGCTGATCGCTTACGCCAAGGCCAATCCGGGCAAGCTGAATTTCGGGTCCGCCGGCAATGGCAGTCCCCAGCACATGGCGGCCGAGCTATTCAAGATGATGACTGGCATCGAGATGATGCACGTACGGTATCGCGGCTCGGCGGCTTTGTTGACCGATCTTGTGCGCGGCGAGATCCAGCTCGCGTTCGATCCAATCTTTTCGTCGCTCGAACATGTGAAGTCCGGGACGCTGCGCGCGCTCGCGGTCACGACGGCGACGCGCGCTCCCGCCTTGCCGGACATCCCTGCGGTAGGGGAGGTCGTGCCCGGCTACGAGTCCGTCGGATGGGTGGGCATCGGAGTACCCCGGGATACGCCCGCGCAAATCGTCGACAAGCTCAACGCAGAGATCAATGCGGGTCTCGCGGATGCTGCCATCAAGGCGCGGCTGACGGAACTCGGCGGCGCGCCGCTGCCGGGCTCGCCGGACGAATTAGGCAGGCTCATTGCCGAGCAGACCGAGCGATGGGGAAAGGTGATCCGCACGGCGCAGATCAGAGCCGAATGACCTTGAGATATCGGAGTCGGCCATGTCCATGCGCTTCGACGAGGTGATCGCCACGCAGGAGCGCCTGCGCGAGCTCTCTGATTTGCCAAGCTTCCGCGCTCGCAACAAAGTCATCGACCATGTCGACGAGATATGCCGCCGCTTCATCGCGGCCTGTCCCTTCGTCCTCGTCGCTTCGCGCGGCGCTGATGGCCATATCGACGTCTCGCCTAAGGGAGATCCGGCCGGCTTCGTTGCGGTTCTCGACGACAGGACCTTGGCGATCCCCGATCGTCGGGGAAACAATCGTCTCGACACCTTTGAAAATCTGCTCGTGCATCCCGAGATCGGACTGCTCTTCATGATTCCGGGCCACGGCGATACGCTGCGCATCAGCGGCACCGGAACAATCGTTCGTGACGGCGCGCTGCAAGCGCGTTTGGCCGTCGAAGGCAAGCCGCCAAATTTGATCCTGGTGATTGAGATAAACGAGGTCTTTTTACACTGTCCGAAGTGTGTGGTCCGCTCGAAGCTGTGGAGCCCGGAACACTGGCCAAACCGCTCGAGCCTGCCGTCGCTGGCCCACGCGATCGTGACGCACGCGCGATCCGGCGAAACGGAAGCGGAGGTTCAGGCAGTCATCGACCACGGGATCGCCAATCTCTACTAAACCGCGATCGCTCATCGATAGAGCGAGTTCGTGCGCTCGATGCAGCCCGTTCCACCCGCGAAACTTCTCTCCTCCGCCGCCGTTGAATCGCGGCTGAGGAGAGGTCATGCCGATCAAGGACCAGATCAAGAATTTCGCGAAGAAGTTGGTGGAGGAGCATCCCGATCCCTCCATGCTACGAGCCCTGGTGTCGGCTCGCAAGCCAGCGGCCATCCATTTCCGGGACGACGGGATCGTGCCGAACAACCCTCATCTTCCCATGCTGCTCTATCGCGGCGCGGTGAATCTCAAGTCCCGGCGCTTTCCTCCCGAGGTCGTCATCGACACGCTGTTCGATTCGAATGGCTGGGGTCGGTCATGGCGCGATACGGTTTACGATTTCGTCCACTATCATTCGCAAATCCACGAAGTGATGGGCGTAGCTCGTGGCACCGCGCGGATCGAGTGCGGTGGGGTCAAGGGCCGCATCTTGCGCGTGAAGGCCGGCGACGTCCTGGTGCTACCGGCAGGCACCGGACATCGGCTGATCGAGTCCAGCCGCGACTTCTTGGTCGTCGGAGCCTATCCGCAAGCCGGGACATATGACGAGTGTACCGACACGCGCGAGCGTCCCGACGCCATCAAGCGCATTGCCAAGGTCCGCAAGCCGAAGACCGATCCCGTGCTGGGCCCCCGCGGCCCGCTGCTGAAATCGTGGCGGAGAGAGGCCGTACGCTCGTAGGGATGCCGACTGCTCGCGCCCGCGCATCGCGGAAGCCACCCGGGAACACGGGTGCTCTCCGCGAGTTGCCGTGCATGTCCCTTCCGAAATCAAGAGGCTGGCTCACCGAGATTGGCGTTGCCACAGCGCGACCGGCCGCGTTTGCGGTGTTCCTCATCTACGGCATTGCCTGGATCGCGGTCGGCAACGGGCTCGAATGGCATTCCTTCGCCACCCTGGCGACATGGGGCATGACGCTGGTAATCCAACGCGCCGAGCACCGCGACACCCAGGCGATCCATGCCAAGCTCGATGAATTGCTCAAGGTCGCCGGCCGTGAGCATGTGATGACGGTCGACGATGAGGACGCCGAAGAGGTCGAGTCTCAGCGGGAGGAGATTCGGCGTTCTGGATGATGCGTCGCGCACCCAGACCGCCATCATACGCCTCGTTCAGCGCAGATAGTCAGGCCTAAAATCGGCGAGCTTGCGCAGTTCATCGGGCTGCAGCAGTTCGATCTCGCTGCCCTCCCACGCGATCAACCCGCGATGCCTGAGCTCCTGGATGGTCCGGTTGACGTGGACGATCGATAATCCGCAGGCGTCGGCGACGTGCCGTTGCGTCATCGGCATCTGGAAGCAGCCGTCGGCGACGAGACCGACGATCTCCAGCCGCGCGGCGAGCTCGCAGATCAGATGCGCCACCTTGGGCAGCGCCGCCTGCGCGCCGAGGCGGGCGATCCATTGCCGCGAGATCGCCGCATCGATCAGCGTCTCGCGCCAGAACGCGCGGGTCAGGTGGATGGAGCCATCGAGAAGCTGCCGGAGCACGCCGTGCGCGACATAGCCGACGATGGAAGGCCCGAGGCTGACGAGATCTGCATCCATCGGCGAGACCAGCAACGTGTGCAGGCAAGGCATGTCGCCGGGCACGTGGAAGGCGAGGATCTGGCTTCGGTCGCCGACGATGCGCGCCTGGTAGAGGAAGCCGCTGACGACGAAGACGCTGCGCGAGGCGCCTTCGCCCTGGCGCAGAACGATCTCACCGTCCGCGACTGGGCGCAGCGTTGAGGGCAGGCCGGCGATCTGCCGGCGTTCCTCGTCGGAAAGGCCTTCGATCGCCTGGAGACGCGTGATGAACTTCGGATGCGGCATGAGACCGGATATGCGCCTCAGCGATCGGGCACTTCGACGAAGCGACGCGAGAGTTTTGCGATCGTCCAATCGGAGACGGGCTTAGCGCGGAACTCGCGGATGGCGCGGGCGAGTTCCTGATCGGACATCGGATTTGCCGGCTCTTGCAGGGTGCCGTTCCGGAAGGCATCGCTGATGCGGTCCAGATGCTGATTTTGTTCCGATGCAAAGAGGTAGCGAATGCGCTCCAGGATGGTCGGTGGTGTCATGAGAAGAGCTGCGAAGCCCGCTTTCGGAGGATGGGACGGATGCGACTCGGCGATGTCGCAAATCGATTAGCAACCTGTGCTTCCGATAAGCGTTCTAGTCCGCTGTACGTAGGCCGGATGTATCATTTGATAGAACCGGCGGGATTTTTGGCGGTCTCATGGACAAAGCCCACGATGTGCTGATCCGGAACCTGTGCGAGCACACCCCATTGGTCGAGGACGATATCGCCGAAATCCGGGAACTGACCTTCAACCTTCGTGATCTGGAGCCCAACGAGGATTTCATCCGCCAGGGCGATAAGCCCGAGCATTCGGTGCTGGTCGTCTCGGGCGCCGTCGCTCGCTACCATCTGCTCGGCAGTGGTCGCCGGCAATATCTCGCGTTTCATTTCACCGGCGACCTGCCGGACGCACAGGGCCTGTTCATCGATGAGATGGACCATGGGCTGAGTGCGCTGGGACCGGCGTCGGTCGCCTTCATCCCGCATCGCGAATTGTTCGCCGCGTTCCGGCGGCGGCCGGTTTTCGGGATGGCGGTTTGGCGCGAAACCTTGCTCGATGCAGCGATCTTCCGCGAGGCCATCACCAACAACAGCGCGCGGCCAATGCAGACGCGCATGGCACATCTGTTCTGCGAGCTGTTCTACCGCGCCCGCGCCGCGCAACTCGTCCGCGCCAATCGCTGCCGCATGCCGATCAGTCTCGCCCAGCTTGGCGAGACGCTGGGCATGGCGATCGCAACCGTGAACCGGACACTCGCCGACCTCCGGCGGAGTGGGGCGATGGATCTTCGCGAGGGCGAGCTGATCGTGCTGAAATGGCGCGAGTTGCAGCGGCTCGGCGATTTCAGTCCGGCCTATCTGCACCTGAAGCGTCAGTCCTCGCCGCCGCCCTGAGCCGCGGCCGGCACCCAGCTTGAGGGGGAACAACTTCCTCCTCGGCACGTCATTTCTGGGACGAGGGAGATGCTCATGAAAGCGCTCATCGCTGCGGTCACGTTTGCCGCCATGACCGGGCCTGCCATCGCCCAGAACACCGGACCCGTGCCGCAGAGCGGCATGGAAAGGCCGGAGAACACCAACGGCGCCACCGAAAGAGGCGCGATGGACACCACCGGCATGAATGCGAACCGGGCCAATCGGTCCGGCATGAAGGATATGTCCAAGAGAGAGAACCGGACCGACGGCAAGAAGAAGTAAAGCGCCAGCGGGGTGGTCGCCGCTATCTACGGCGGCGCTCTCGTTCCGACTTGCGACCGCCTCAATCGCGCGCGCAGCAATCGACCAGCGCGCGCCAGATGCGGTCGACCTGCGGGGTCCTGCGAGATTCGAAGGCGGCATCGTCTTCCGCACGCGGCGACGTCGCGGTGCGCCTGTCGCGCGGCTCGATCCAGCGCTCCGAGATGGGATCGTACCATCGGCCGAGGGTCATCACGTCAGTCGCTCCTTCATTGCGTGACGGGAGACCAACGCGATCAACGTTCGCGACGTTCCTTATTCGACGTCATCTATTCGAGGCTCAATGAAACTTTGTTCTCGGCCGGAGAACTACGGGAATCCGGCCCCCTACGGCCCGCGCCCGGCTGGGGGTAGCGGTGAACATACGAAGGCTTGCGGCCATCAACCGCGTCGCGAAGGACGATCAGCCAAGGCGCGCTTCACGTTTCCCGGCGTTGTCGCTCTTGGCCGCATGCGCGCGGTAGATGTCGATCGCCCTGTTGGCGAGCATCAGCTGCCGGCGTTCGCCGGTCCGAAGCTGCGCTTCGATGGCGTCGAGAATGACGTTGGCGCTCTCGTCCGGAGAACCGAGCTCGCCGCTCTTCTCCAGACAGCTCCAGGCAATGAAGAATGCGCTTTCGACTGTGCATCGGATCGACATGCGCAGCCAACGCAGGCCGGCCGCAGGCGTTCCCTGCGGCGGGCGAGACTTGCGTCGGGCCCGCCGCAGGGCTGTCAGTTCTTCAGCACGATGCGGCCGACGACCTTGCCGGCACGCAGTTCGTCGATCCATTTCTGGACGTCGCCCATCGGCTCCTCGCGCATCGGCGTCGGCTTGATCTTGCCGGCGCGGGCCAGCGCCATCAGCTCGTGGGCCTCAGTGAGCGTGCCGACCATGAAGCCCTCGATGGTCATGCGCTTGTAGACCCATTGCACCATCGGCAGCGTGAACTGGCCGCCCATCAGGCCGGAGACCACGATCTTGCCGCCGCGCGCGGCGACCGCGACGGCGAAGGCCATCGACTTCTCGTTGCCGGCGAAATCGACGATCTCGTCGAAGCCGCCATCGGTCTCCTTGAGGATGCGCTTGATCACGTCTGGCTCGGCCGGATCGTAGGCAACAGCCGCGCCGTTCTTCAGCGCGGTGTCGCGCGCTGCCGGCGAGAGGTCGGCGACCGTGATCGGCTGCTTGAACATCGCCTGCGCGAACGACAGGCCCATCATGCCGACGCCGCCGAGGCCGATCAGCAGCAAATTGCGCTGGCGCGGACGGTCGACCAGGCGCTTGAGCGCGCCGTAAGCGGTCACGCCCGAGCACATCAGGGTCGCGGCCTGGTTGACGGGCAGGGGATCATAGTCGAGCAGATATTTCGCGTCGGGCACCAGCACGTGGGTGGCGAAGCCGCCGTCGATGGAGACGCCGAGGAAGCGCTGCTTGACGCAGAGGTTCTCGTCGCCGTTCTGGCAGTCGCGGCACTGGCCGCAGCCGATCCACGGAAACACCGCCTTCTTCGTGCCGACGAGACCGGCTTCGACATCCGGGCCGACCTCGTCGACGACGCCGGCGATCTCGTGGCCGAGCGTGAAGGGCAGCGTCATGCCGCGCGTGGTGTCCAGCTTCTTGCCGCCGCCGAGATCGGCATAGCCGTCCTGGATGTGGAGATCGGAGTGGCAGAGGCCGCAGCGCTCGATGCGCACCAAAACTTCGCGGCCTTGCGGCTTGGGCGTGTCGACGATGGTCTCGCACAAGGGCGCGTCGAACTTGACCAGGGACTGCCTGCGCATCAGCGCCATATTCCTTCCTCCGAAATTCCTGTTATTCAGCCTGCTTTCGTATATCCGCCAATTCGCAGGCCATGGCAACAAAGCCGGAAATCGGAATGGTCTCGGCGCGCCGCGTCGCATCGACGCCGGCCGCTTGCGCGAGCCGCGCGGGATCGGCGCCGAGCGATTTCAGGCTTTGCCGCAGCATCTTGCGGCGCTGGCCGAAGGCCGCGGCGGCGACCTGTTCGAGCAGTCTGCGATCGCAGGGCAAAGGTTCTGCACGCGGTGTGAGGCGCACGACGGAGGAGGTGACCTTCGGCGGCGGCACGAAGGCGGACGGCGCGATGTCGAACAGGATCTTGGTCTCACAGCGCCAATTGGCGAGCACGCCGAGACGGCCGTAGGCCTCCTCGTCCTCGCGGGCGACGATGCGCTCACCGACCTCGCGCTGGAACATCAGCACCATCATCTCATACCAGGGCGGCCAGGGCTCGATCGTGAGCCAGTTGATCAGGAGCTGGGTCGCAATGTTGTAGGGCAGGTTGGCGACGATTTTTGCGCGTTCGCCATCGAGCAGCGGACGCGGGTCGAAGGTCATGGCATCGCCATGCACGATCTCGAGTCTATCAGGGTAGCGCGCGGAAATATCCTGCAGCGCCGGTATCGCGCGCTCGTCATGCTCGATAGCGATGACGCGCCGCGCGCCGAGCGCGAGCAAGGCGCGCGTCAGCCCGCCCGGGCCGGGGCCGATCTCGACGATGGTGCAGTCTTCGAGCGGCGCCGCCGCACGTGCGATGCGCGCGGTCAGATTGAGGTCGAGCAGGAAGTTCTGCCCCAGCGATTTTCGGGCCGACAGCGCATGCTGGCGGATGACCTCGCGCAGCGGCGGGAGGTCGTCGATCGCGCTCATCAGAGCGTCGCCGCCGCCATGCGGCTCGCCAGGCGAAGCGCCGCGATCAGGCTGGCCGGATTGGCTTTGCCGGTGCCGGCGATGTCGAAGGCGGTGCCGTGATCGGGCGAGGTGCGGATGAAGGGCAGGCCGAGCGTGACGTTGACGGCATCGTCGAAGGCCACCGTCTTGATCGGGATCAGCGCCTGGTCGTGATACATGCAGACCGCGCAGTCATAGGTGTTGCGCGCGGCTTCGTGGAACATGGTGTCGGCGGGCAGCGGGCCCCGGGCCTCGATGCCGTCGTTGCGCAGCAGCTTCAGCGCCGGCGCGATGATGGTCTGCTCCTCATGGCCGAGCGAGCCGTCCTCGCCGGCGTGCGGATTGAGGCCGGAGACCGCAATGCGCGGCTTCGTGATGCCGAAGCGGGATTGGAGCTCGGTCGCGACGATGCGGACGGTCGAGACGATCAGCTCGCTCGTGAGCTGGGCCAGCGCCTCGCGCAGCGAGACGTGGATGGTCACGGGCACCACGGCGAGCCGCGGCGACCACAGCATCATCACCGGCTGCGGCACGCGGCCGTCCACGGCTGCGAGCTCGGCGAGGTATTCGGTGTGGCCGGGATGGCGGAAGCCCGCGCGATAGAGCACGCTCTTGGCGATCGGATTGGTGACGACGGCGGCGGCGCGTCCTTCGCGGACGTCGGTGACCGCCTGGCGAATCGAGGCGAGCGCGGCCGGCGCGCTCGATGCGTCGGGCTTGCCGGGCTCGGCGGTGACGCGCTCGCCGGTGGCAACCACGGGAAGGGCGTCGGCAAAGGCAGCCTCGGCATTGCCGGCATTGACCGCGGCGATGCTGATGTCGGCGCCGATCGCCTTGGCGCGCCTTGCGATCAGCGCCTCGTCGCCGAGCAGATAGAAGGCGGGCAGGTCCAACTCGCGGCGCCTGAGCCAGGCCGCGATGGTGATGTCGGGACCGATGCCGGCGGGCTCTCCCAGGGTCAGGGCGAGGGGCCTTGCCGGGCGCTCTGAAGAGGACTCGGCCATCAGCGGTTGCGATATTCGATCATCGCCGCCTTGCGGAGCTCGTCGAGATAGGCCTTCTGGGTCTTCTCGTACTTCTCCTGATACATCTTCTCGCGGACCTCACGCTTCTTCGGCGTGTCGATCATGGTCGGCTTGCGTGAGCACAGCACCACCATCTCGATGCCGTTCTTGGTCATCTCGGGCGCGGTCAGACGGCCGATCGGCGTGTCGTCGAGCACCTTGCGCAGCGGCTCGGGCAGTTCCGCCGTGGTCTTGGTCACGGTGTCGCGGATGGTGGCGTTCGGGGTCGAGCGGAACAGCGAGTTGGCTTCCGCGCAGCTTGCGACGCGCGAGCGATAGGTCTCGGCTTCCTTCTTGCGCGTTTCCAGGAATGCCGGAGACGAGCCGCGGGGCACGATCAGCACGATCGGCTGCATCTTGTATTCGGTGCCCTCGATCTGGAGTTTCTCGCCGGTCTGGGCCTGGACGGCCTGCGCGACGTCGCGCTCGCCGACCATCAGCTTCTCCTTGTAGCGGCCGCGCACGAGGCTGGTCCAGACCATCTCGGACTTCATGCGGGCCTTCAGCGTCTCGGGGCGCACGCCCTTGGATTCGAGCGACTTGGTGAGCTGATCCGGCGTGATGCGCATGCGCTGCGCCATGCCTTCGTAGGACTGGTTGATGTCGGAGACGCCGGGATCGACCCCGTACTTCTTGCCCTCCCTCATCTTCACCTTGTCGTCGATCAGTTCATTGATCACCTGCTCCCGCGTCGGAACCTTCTGGGTCGTCAGCTGATCGAGCTTGGAGCGCTGCTCGATGTCGAAATCGGTGATCGGTTCGCCGTTGACCATGAGCACGATGTTCTGTGCGCGCGACGGCGAGGGCAGGCCCGTCATGATCAGTCCCACACCGAGGACGAGCAGGAGGCGGAACACAGGCAATGGGATCGTCATGGTTGTCGCTCGCATGTCAGCCGCGTTGAGTCTGCGATCGGGGCGAACGCGGCCGGCAATTCAAACAGCTCACTGGAGGCCGGAACTGCTGCTCGTCGACGAGGTCGCCAGCGTGCGCAGGCCGATCTGGAACATGAACGCATGGCTCAGCACGGGCGGGGCGGTGCCCGCGGAATAGCTATACGAAGTTACATAGTTGGCCGCCAGCACGAAGCAATCGTCGACATAGCCGGCGCCGACCACATACTGGTTGATCTTGTTGGCCTCGAGATCCCAGCGCGCCGAACCCTGCACCACCCAATTGGCGGCGACCTTGATCGAGCCCGAGGTCAGGATGCCCTCGCGGCGGGTGAGATAGCCGAGTTCCGGCTGCGGCGCGTAATTGCCGTACAGCACGGCGACCGACCAGCGATCGAAATTGGCGCGGCCTTCCGCCTCGAAGCGCTGCACGTTCCAGGTCTGCTCGTCCATGCGGGAGCGGACGCTGAACGTGTAGGTGCGGTTGGGCGAATAGCTGGCGCTCGCGACGTAATCGGAGCGCGGCTTGTCGAGGCCGGAATCGATGCCGGTGTTGATGCTGTCCCGGACCGCGAAGGAGTTCATGCCGAACAGCTGGTAGGACTGGCCGAACAGCACCTTGACCGCGCCGCCCTTGTCGAACTGCGTGGTGGATTGCACGCCGACATTGGCCCGGCCGCCACCTTCGACGCGGTCGTAGCCGGAGAACTTGTCGACGCTGAACAGGTTCGAGGCGTCGAACACCATGCTCTGGGCGTCCTCGTTCGGCAGCTTGCCGGCATAGGTCTCGTTCGGCCGGATGATGATCTGCGCGATCGGTTCGACCGTGGTCGAGCCCCAGGGCTGAATGTTGATGAAGGGGTAGCGGTATTCCAGGCCCACGGTCGGCATCAGGCGGAACGCCTGGGTGTCGCCGACGGGCAGGTAGTTCGACACGCCCGGCTGGTTGGAGATCGAGGAATTGATCGCGTCGCCGCGCAGGCTGGCAAACGGCGTCCAGATCTGGCCGAACGGGTCGGTGAAGGACTTGCGCCACTGTGCTTCCGCGGTGAAGCGGGTGTAGGTGCCGGGGAAGCCGCGCAGCAGGCACTGCGAGGGCGTCCGAGCCAGCGGATCGGCCGACGCCGTCGCGCACAGGCTGTTGGTGTTGGCGATCGTCGTGATCGGATCGAACACCGCCTCGTCACGCGACAGGTTGATGAAATTGGTCTTGTAGCTGAACTCGCCGCCGAAGACGGGATAGTTCAGCACGTTCGAGTAGTCGATCACCGGATGAACGATCGGCACCTGGCTCTGGTTGCCCGAATAGCTCAGCCAGTACATCGTGCGCGCATCGAAGAAGCTGCGATTGCCGACGCCGGTCAGATAGAGCTGCGACAGCGCTTCCGTCGGCAGCAGCAGGAACGAGCCGAGCGGATCGCGGTACTGGTAGAGGCGGTAGTCCGAGAAGAAATAATAGTCGGACATCAGGACGCCGTCCCAGCCCCAGACCCATTTGTCGTTCAGCGCGAACTGACCCTTGGTGTCGATGGCGCCGCGGAAGTCGCGGTCACCGGGCTGCCCGGCAAACGCTCCGGGATCGAGCTGGTTGATGCCGTAAGCGCGGATCTGGTAGGCGCCGTCGATCAGGCGCTGACGGAATTCACCCTGCAGCATTACGCCCTGCCGCGACATGAAGCGGGGGGTGAAGGTCGCGTCCATGTCGGGCGCGATCGCCCAATAATAGGGAACTTCGGCGCCGAGGCCGGTGTTCGTCGTGCCCGGGAAGTAGCCGGGCATCAGGAAGCCCGACTTGCGCTTCACGGTCGGGTCGGGCGTCGAGAAATAGGGCATGTAGGCGAGCGGCACGCCGAAGAATTCGAGCTGTGCCGTCTCGAAATACAGCATCTTCTCCTGCTGGTCGTGGATGATGCGAGCACCCTTGACCTGCCACAGCGGCGGCTTCTTCGGATCGTCCTTACACGGCGCGCAGGCCGTGTAGACGCCGTTCTCGAACACCGTGTAATTGCCGCTGGAGCGGTCGGCGCGGCTGGCGGCCATGCGGGTCTGATCGGCAGTGTCCACGCGCAGCGAATCGACGAAACCATCGCGGTAATCGTCGGAGAGATCCATGATCTCGGCATAGGTGATCTTGCCGTCGGCATCCGTCATGCGGATGTTGCCTTCGGCATGAAGTCGCTTGGTCTTTTGGTCGTAGATGACCCGGTCGGCCTCGACGCTGGTGCCGTTGTAGAACAGCTGGACGTTGCCGACTGCCGAGACGCGCGAGTTGTTGTAGTCGTAGTCGACCTCGGTCGCCTGCACCAGCATCTGGTTGTCGTGGGGCGCAGGCGCCGGCTTCGGGCGCGGAGGCAGCGGATTGTAGGTGAAGGTCTGGGCGGAGGCCGGCGCCACGGCGGCGACGTCGATCAACCCGCCGAGCGAGGCGGCGGTGACGACGGCGAGCAGCAGCCTGCGGACGGACAAGCCGCACCCGTTCGGCCGCACCGATGTGCGCCGCGTCGAACGAGACACGAGCCCTCGGTGGACGGCACTCACTATCCGTCCTCCTGATAGAGCAAGGCCAAAAAGCCGGTGAGGCCGCCCACCACAACGGGCAACCACGCCGCAGCGATCGGATGCATCAACTCAGCCTTGCTCAAGTCCTCAGTTACTTTCGACAGAACGTAGAGCAGAAAGCCTGCGCCCACGCCACTCAAAACCATCTTCTGCACGCCGCCCATCCGGAAGAAGCGCAGCGATACGGAAGCCGCCAACATCACCATGGCTGCCAGCAAAAACGGCTGCGCCAGAAGCTTCTGATACTGGAGTCGGTAGCCTGCTGTCGCGAAGCCCGAGCTTTCGGAGGAGCGGATGTAGCTCGGTAGTTGCCAAAAGGACACAGTCTCCGGTGTGGAAAAGCTGTTGCGGACCTGCGCCTCGGTCAGCGTCGTCGGAATCTCGAGGGTCGCCTGGTCGGCCGGCGGCGAGTCCAGCGAGAAGCGGCGAACGCCCTTGAACAGCCAATGGCCTGCCTCGAGCGTTGCCTCGCGCGCCTCGATCCGCTCCTTGAAGTGCTGCTCTGTGTCAAACCGGAACAGCGTGAGACCGGTGAGCCGGACGCCCTGCTTCTCGCTGCGCGCCGCATTGATGATGGTCTGGCCGTCGCTAGTGACCTGGTTGAGCCAGAAGCCGGAGGCATCCTGGATGCCGCCGCCGGGCGCCGAGCCGAACAGCTCCGCCTCCATGCGCTTGGACAGCTCGCGCAAATTGGCCGACATCGGATTGTAGGCGACCGTGGCGATCACGCCGATCAGCAGCGCGCTGCCGAGCGCCGGCGAGATGAACTGCCAGGCCGAGATGCCGGCGGCGCGCGCGACCACGAGCTCGAGCCGGCGGGAGAGGGCGAGATAGCAGGTCATGGCGCCGATCAGCATGCAGAACGGCGTCAGCTTCTCCAGCAGCTGCGGCACCCGAAACAGCGAGGTCTCGGCCACCATGAGTGCCGATGCCGAGGCAAGGCCCGAGGTCTTGCGCACCATCTCGATGTAGTCGACCAGCACGAGCAGCAGGAAGATGCCGCCGAACACGCCGAGCGCGGCGACCACGAAGCGGCCGGCGAAATAGCGCCCGAGTGTGTTGGTGAGCATGCTCATGCGGTGGCCGGCCGTCCGAACAGCCGCGCGATCCGCGCGTTCGATCTGTTGATGGCCTCCATCAGGCGGGGCGGCGGCTCGACCACGAGGCCGCCGACGATCATCGCGAGCCCGAGGCCGATGGCGCCGAAGACCATCGCATATTGCACCAGCACGGCGCCCGGCGACTTCACGGCCATCACCGAGCAGGCGAAGCCGGCCATGCGCAGGCCGAACACCGCGATGATCGAGGAGGCGATCGAGAAGTTGCGGCTCTGGCGGGTGGTGCGGGGGGCCCCCAGGAACGCGAAGGTCAGCACGGCGAAGGCGAATGGATAGATCGGCGCCAGGATGCCATCGTGCAGGGCCGAGCGGAACTGGCCGGGAATCTGCTTGTAGACGGGATCGTCCTCGGAGGGGGAGAGCAGCTCCCATAGATAGCGCTCGCGGATGCCGAGTGTGACGTCGCGGCCCTGGCCCGAGAATTTCGACATGTCGAAGCCGTAGCGGCCGAACGCCACCAGCGCGGGATCGCGCTTGCCGGCCTCGAAGCGCTGGAGATTACCCCTTTCCAGCACCAGGAACGATCCGGTCCCGTTCTTCACGACCTCACCGTGCTCGGCGACGATGGAGATGCGCTCGTTCGGATCGCGGCGGTCGTCGATGAAGATGCCGGCGAGGATGCCACCGGGCAGGCGTTCGCGGATTCGGATCGTCAGGTTCTTGTCGAGCTGGGCGAAGCGGCCCGGTTGCAGGATGTTGGTGAGCACGTCGGCAGTGATCTCGGCGTCCCACTGCTTGATCCGCCGCATGCCGTCGGGGGCGAGATAGGCCGCGATGAAGGCGACCAGCAGTGCGACCACGCAGGTGGCGTAGAAGAACGGATAGAACAGCCGGAACGGCGAGAAGCCCGCCGCATTCATCACGATGATCTCGGAATCGGTCGCCAGCTTGTTCAGCGTGTGCGAGATCGCGATCATCAGGGCGATCGGCGAGATGATCAGGATGAGGGCGGGAATGACGAGGCTGGTGATGCCGAGGAAGGTGAGGATGGTCTGACCCTGGCTCGTCATCAGGTCGATGCCGCGCAACGCCTGCGTAATCCAGATCACGCCGGTGAGGCTGACCAGGACCAGCGCAAACGACGCCAGCGTCGTGCGGAAGATATACCTATCGATCGACCCCATGCGCTACCGCACGAATCCCCACCAAGACCCCAACGCCGGCCCGAAACCGGCTGCCCGCCCCAATCCCGCAATGGGATCCCCAAGGGACGGCCAGCCCATCTGTTCTGCCGGCTTACTCTCTCACTACCATCCCTTTGATCCGTCAACAAAATGGCTGCGCCGTGGCACCCTCAACATATGGTTAATATTTCGCTCGTTGTGGCCCCTCAGCCACGGGGGTGCTTGGCATCGGCGGGGCGGCTGGCCCATAGTAGGGTGCCTCAGTGAATCGCCGTTCAGCTCGGGCCCGTGGCCGGGACCGCAGAGCGGCAAAAAGCCCCATGTTTTGGAGGAGTTACCCATGTCCGATGCCATCAAGGTCGGCATTGTCCCATTGTCTGCCGCCCCCCGTGGCATCCTGGTCGTGTTCTGCGACGATGGCCTGAAGCTGGGGCCGGCGACGGCCAAGGCGCTCGGCGGCGGTGCCGACCTTGTGAAACGGGCGGCCTCCGCCGCGGCCTTCAAGGGCAAGACCGGCGCCGCGCTGGACATCCTGGCGCCCGAGGGGGTGAAGGCCACCCGGCTGCTGGTGATCGGCGCGGGCAAGGCGGCCAATCTGAAGGCGAACGATTTCCTCAAATTCGGCGGCGTGGCGGCGAGCAAGCTTCCGGCCGGGACCGCCGCCATGACCATCATCGCCGAATTGCCGGATGGTGCCATGTCCAGCGAGCAGGCGGTCGCGATCGCCTCGGGCCTTCGCTTACGCGCCTACAAGTTCGACCGCTACAAGACCAGGAAGAAGGACGGCGAGGAGGGTGCTTCGCGGGCCGACATCTCGCTGGCAGTCGGCGATGTCGCCGCTGCGAAGAAGGCGTTCGCCGCCGCCGCCCAGGTCGTCGACGGCGTGGTGATCGCGCGCGACCTCGTCAACGAGCCGCCGAACGTGCTTTTCCCCGAGGAATTCGCCCGCAGAGCCAGCCAGCTCCGCAAGCTCGGCGTCAAGGTCGAGGTGCTCGACGTCAAGGCGATGGAGAAGCTTGGCATGGGCGCGCTGCTCGGCGTCGGCCAGGGCTCGGCGCGGCCGAGCCGCACCGTGATCATGCGCTGGGACGGCGGCAAGAAGGGGGAGGCGCCGGTCGCCTTCGTCGGCAAGGGCGTCTGCTTCGATACCGGCGGCATCTCGATCAAGCCCGCCGGCAGCATGGAGGACATGAAGGGTGACATGGGGGGCGCGGCCTGCGTCGTCGGCCTGATGCACGCGCTCGCCGCGCGCAAGGCCAGGGCCAACGTGGTCGGCGCCATCGGCCTCGTCGAGAACATGCCCGACGGCAATGCGCAGCGGCCGGGCGACATCGTCACCTCGATGTCGGGCCAGACCATCGAGATCATCAACACCGACGCGGAAGGCCGCCTCGTCCTCGCCGACGTGCTCTGGTACGTCGCCAAGAAGATGAAACCGAAATTCATGGTGGATCTGGCGACGCTGACCGGCGCCATCGTGGTCGCGCTCGGCACCGAGCATGCCGGCATGTTCTCCAACAATGACGAACTCGCCGACCGGCTGCTCGCGGCCGGCATCGAGAGCGGGGAAAAGGTCTGGCGTATGCCGCTCGGCCCCGAATACGACAAGCTGATCGATTCCCAATTCGCCGACATGAAGAACACCGGCGGCCGTCACGGCGGCTCGGTCACCGCCGCGCAGTTCCTCCAGCGCTTCGTCGACGGCGTGCCCTGGGCCCATCTCGACATCGCCGGCACCGCCATGGGCGCGCCGAAGACCGACATCAACCAGAGCTGGGGAAGCGGCTATGGCGTCCGTCTGCTGGATCGTCTGGTCGCCGACCACTACGAGCGCAAATGAACTGCCGAATGAACTGCCAGATGAACTGCAATGACTGAAGTGCTGTTCTATCATCTGCAAAACATGACGGTGGAGAACGTATTGCCGCCGCTTCTCGAGAAATCGCTCGAGCGCGGCTGGCGCGTCGTGGTGCAGTCGACGTCGGAGGAGCGCGCCGATGCGCTGGATGCGCACTTATGGACCTATCGCGACGATTCCTTCCTGCCGCATGCGACATGGCGCGTGAACGATGCTGCCGACCAGCCGATCGTGCTCGCGATCGAGGAGGGCAATCCGAACGGCGCCAATGTCCGCTTCCTGGTCGACAGCGCCGCGCTGCCGCAGGATGCGCAGGCCTATGAGCGCATGGTGCTGCTGTTCGACGGCGACGATCCGGACGCGCTGGCGCTGGCCCGCAGTGCCTGGACGGATTGCAAGGCGCGGGGATTTGATGTCACCTATTGGCAGGCCGACGAGCGGGGCAGGTGGCAGAAGCGGAATTAGCGGCCATCCGCAATTAATGATAATTTGCACTTTTCGAACGATGCTGGCCTTGGCCACCTTCGTGCCGCAAAGGGATGTTGGGACAATCGTTTAGGGCTGGTCCTTCACGCGGGGAATTAGTTTATCGTGCGACATCAAAAGCTTCCCGGCTCGCTCATGATTGCGCTCGTTGCCGTAGCACCGCTGGTTGCGGGCTGCTCGGGCGGCGCCAGCGATCTGCTGTCGAAGGATGCCGAATGGTTCCAGAAGCCCGGCCGTCTCTTCATCAAGAACATCTCGATCGAATCGCCGCCGCTCACGCCTGACAAGCCGGTGGGTGCCGAAGACCTCGTCAGCGCCGACGGCGGCTGTCCCGGCATGGCGCCGCCTCCCGGACCGGCCGACGCCAATGCATCGACGACGCCATCCGCGCCGGCGGGCGGCACAGTCGCGCTCGGCCACACCGAATGCGACGTGGTCCGCGGCATCGGTGCGCCCTCGACCGTCAACCTCTCCAACGATGCCGCCGGTCGGCGCGTCGCCGTGGTGACCTGGACGACCGGCCCGCGGGCCGGCATCTACACCTTCACCGCAGGCCGTCTGTCCTCGATCGAAGGCAATCCGGACCCGCAGCCGGTGCCGAAGGCGACCAAGTCGAAGAAGAAGCACGCCTAAGCGGGGATCGCCTCGGCTCCAGCGAAACGGAGATGTCCTCGACTCAGGACGTGAGCGGGCCGGTGCCGACGGAAAGCCGGGTTCGCGGCGCGCTCAGAGGATCGGCTTGGTGTTGAAGCGAGCAGCGCGGCGAGCGCGGAAGCGGCCCTTCATCTTGAAGCCGTCGCGCATGTTCAGGCCGAGAAGAACGATGTTCGTTGCTCCGGCGAACAATTCGAGAGCCTGCACGGCGTAGAACGTGGTGTCGAACTCCGCGGCCTTCGCCTTGGAGGCAAGAAACAACGCGGCGGGAATCAGAACCAGGATGCCGTTGCCGGCGATGAACGGCATACGTTTGATCTTCGCACCGATCAGGCCGGCGCGCCGCTCCTTTGCCAGGAAGAACCCCGAACCTCCCGTCATCGCCAGCGCCGGAACCAGCAACAGGAAGCCCCACGGTATGGCCGTCTTCACCATGGCGATGCTCTGGTGCGAAGCAAACAGTTCGGTGAGAGCCGTGGAAAGCCAGAAGGTCGCAATAATCGTCAGTGCGACCGCTCCTGCTACTGGGTGGATGATCTTGGTCATCGGGTCCTGCCGCTTCGATGCGACTACGCGACACAGATGCCGGACACCGCAATCTTCTCGAACAGATGCGGGGAGGCGACGGCGGATGAGGGATAGGCCGAGATCTTCGATCTGAACTCGGGGTGCGTGAACGCAGCCCGGAAGTCGGCGGTCGATTCCCAAACGGCATAGTTCAGATATGTCGGGCCATCGCCAACCGCGCGGTGAAGCTGGGTGGAGATGAAGCCTGGTTGCCGCTTCATGAAGGCGGCATCGTCTTGCCAAACCTGGAGGAAGCTTTGTTCGTCGGCCTGATCGAGCGTGAACAGATTCACCAGCACCACGGGGCCGGTCTCGATGCCGAGTTGACGTTCGATAGGAAAATGAGGGTCCAGTGGGCGTAGGTGTGCCATGACGGGCTCTGTTCAATTTGGTATTATGGTGTCAATATGACATTATGGACGGTATAGTAATTTGACATCATGGTGTCAATAACGGTTTA
Source organism: Bradyrhizobium sp. CCGE-LA001 (assembly GCF_000296215.2). Lineage (NCBI taxonomy): Bacteria > Pseudomonadati > Pseudomonadota > Alphaproteobacteria > Hyphomicrobiales > Nitrobacteraceae > Bradyrhizobium > Bradyrhizobium sp. CCGE-LA001. The sequence continues at coordinate 3,738,008 of NZ_CP013949.1, forward strand.
TGGTGACGAATGCCGAAATCCCAACGAACGCCGGCCGGCGATGCTCTGACCAACCTCCTGCTCGACTTGTTCCGGCTGAATAGTCTGCTCTTGACGGCAGGGGACCACCTGGTGGCCAAGCTTGGGCTCACGAGCGCCCGCTGGCAGATTCTCGGCGCCATCGTAGATGCGGAGCGTCCCCAGCCGGTGGCCTGGCTGGCCCGCGATCTCGGTGCCAATCGCCAAAATGTGCAGCGGATCGTCAATGACCTGCACGCGGAAGGCCTTGTTGCTTTCGAGGCCAACCCGCATCACCGCCGAGCGCAGCTCGTCGTCCTGACTGACAAGGGCCGGCGTGCTTTCGATGCCGCCATGGCCTTGCAGACGCCGTGGGTCAACGGCCTTTCGGAAGGGCTTTCAGTCAAAGACCTGCAGACCGTTCATCGCATTGTCGGCGCCCTACGTGCGAAGCTGGAAAGCGAGACAGAGAGCCAGACTTAGCGCGCGGCGCGCGGGAGAGAGTTGACCGCCGCTTCTTGCGGCATGTTGCCAGGACGCCTTGAGGCCGGAGACCGTGCGACGGAGATCAATGGGCGGCACGAGTTCATCGCGGCAGCGAACAGACCCGGCTGCTTGCCGGCAACCGAGCGACGGCTTCGCGACGATGATGTGATCGCGACGCTCTAGGCGACGTCGCTTTCGTGGTGGCCGCGCGCCCCGGAATGCGCTTTGATGGCGCCAACAACAATCCGGAGGAGACTATGCGGTTCTTCACTGCCCTCGTATCGGCTCTGCTGCTGCCGCTCGGTGCGGCCGTCGCCCAGGACTATCCGACCAGGCCGATCACCATGCTGGTGCCGTTCGCCGCGGGCGGGCCGACCGACACCATCGCTCGGCTGACCGCGGCGGGTATGGGGAAAGCCCTGGGACAGCAGGTCATCGTCGAGAACGCGACCGGCGCCGGCGGCACCATCGGCACGACCCGCGCCGCGCGCGCCCAGCCGGACGGCTACACGCTGCTGATCCATCACGTCGGCATCTCGACCGCGGCGACGCTGTACCGCAATCTCAGCTATGACACGAAGACGGCGTTTGCGCCGATCGGGCTCGTGACCAATGCGCCGATGACGATCATCGCGCGCCCCGATTTCCCGCCCAACACGCTCAAGGAGCTGGTTGCTTACGCCCAGCAGCAGGGCGACAAGCTGACCTATGCCAATGCCGGGCTCGGCGCCGCCTCGCATCTGTGCGGCATGCTGTTCATGACGGCGATCCAGAAGCAGCTCACCACGGTGCCCTACAAAGGCAACGGCCCCATCATGAACGATCTGCTCGGCAAGCAGATCGATCTCACCTGCGATCAGGCGACCAACACCACCGGGCCGATCAGCGCCAAGCAGGTCAAGGCCTATGCCATCACCACCAAGGAGCGGCTGAAGAGCCTGCCTGATCTGCCGACGGCGGACGAGGCCGGCCTCAAGGGATTCGAGCTCGGCGTCTGGCACGGCATCTATGCGCCGAAGGGCACGCCGCCCGCGGTCGTTCAGAAGCTGACGGCGGCGCTGCAGACGGCGCTGAAGGATCCGACGCTGATCGCGCGGTTCAATGACATCAACACCGAGCCGGTCCCGCAGGACAAGGCGACGCCCGAGGCGCTCGGCGCCGTCCTGACGAGCGAGATCGACCGCTGGGCGCCGATCATCAAGGCTGCCGGGCAGTACGCGGACTGAGCGCCTCTGCCGCAATATTGCCACCCGGTACTGTGCATGGGGTTGTTTTGCACGCTTAGATGACCCGGCCCCGCTGACTCTGCGTTACCCGGCCGCCTCGTCGAACTGCGTGCTGGCCTCAAGCCATTGCTCCTCGGCGCGCGCCAGCGCGTCGGCGGCATTGGCGCGCGCCTTCGACAGTTGCGCGGCCTGCTTGGGATCGCGCGTGAAGATGTCGGGCAAAGCGAGCGCCGTGTCGATCTTGCTGATGATCTCGCTGACACGTGCGATCTCGGCCTCGGCTTCCGCGATGCGCTTCTTCAGCGAGCCGCGATTGTCGGACTTCGCTCGCTGCGGCTTCTCGCTCGCGGCGCTGCGCTCGCGCGGGGCTTCGGCGTTGCGCGCGGACAGCACCAGGCGGCGGTATTCGTCGAGATCGCCGTCGTAATTGGTCACGGTGCGGTCGGCGACGATCCAGAGCCGCTCGGCACAGGCCTCGATCAGATAGCGGTCGTGCGAGACCATGATGACGGCGCCCGGGAATTCGTTGATGGCTTCCGCGAGCGCGGCGCGGCTGTCGATATCGAGATGGTTGGTCGGCTCGTCCAGGATGATCATGTTGGGGCCGAAGAAGGTGGCAAGGCCCAGCAGCAGCCGCGCCTTCTCGCCGCCGGAGAGCTTGCCGGCCTTGGTGTCGGCGGCCTTGCCGGAGAAGCCGATCGCGCCGGCCCGCGCACGCACCTTGGCCTCGGGCGCATCGCCCATCAGCTTGCGCACGTGGTCGTAGGCGGAGGCGTCCTCATTCAGCTCATCGAGCTGGTGCTGGGCGAAATAGGCGATCGACAGCTTGTCCGCGCGCGTGACTCTTCCAGAGAACGGCGCGAGCCGTCCGGCGAGCAGCTTGACCAGCGTCGACTTGCCGTTGCCGTTGGCCCCGAGAAGCGCGATGCGGTCGTCATTGTCGATGCGCAGGGTGACGCGATTGAGCACGGGGCTCGCGGGGTCGTAGCCGACCGACACGTTGTCCGCCGCGATGATCGGCGGCGACAGGATCTTCTCCGGCGCGGGAAAGCTGATCTCGCGCACGTCCTCGGTGACCAGTGCCGTGATCGGCTTCAGCCGCTCCAGCATTTTCACGCGAGACTGCGCTTGCCTTGCTTTCGACGCCTTGGCCTTGAAGCGGTCGACGAAGGCCTGCAGCCGCGCGCGTTCGGCCTCCTGACGCTTGACCTGCTTGGCATCGAGCAACTCGCGCGCGGCGCGCTGCTCCTCGAAGGAGGAGTAGGTGCCCTTGTAGAGCGTGAGCTTGCCGCGCTCCAGATGCAGGATCTGGTCGACCGAGCTGTCCAGCAGGTCGCGGTCGTGGCTGATCACGATCACCGTGCGTGGGTAATGCGCAAGGTGGTCCTCCAGCCAGAGCGTGCCTTCGAGGTCGAGATAGTTGGTGGGCTCGTCGAGCAACAACAGGTCGGGCGCCGCGAACAGCGTCGCGGCCAGCGCGACGCGCATGCGCCAGCCGCCGGAGAATTCGGCGCAGGGACGGAGCTGATCGGCAGCGGAGAAGCCGAGGCCGGAGAGGATCGCGGCGGCACGGCTCGGCGCCGAATGCGCGTCGATGTCGACGAGGCGGGTCTGGATTTCCGCGATGCGGTGTGGATCGGTTGCGCGCTCGGCTTCAGTGAGCAGCGCGTCGCGTTCGAGGTCGGCCTTGAGCACGACGGAGATCAGGCTTTCGGGGCCGTTCGGGGCTTCCTGCGCGAGACTGCCAATGCGCCAGCGCGGCGGCAGGGTCACCGTGCCGTGCTCGGCCGCAAGCTCGCCGCGGATCACCTTGAACAGGGTCGACTTGCCGGTGCCGTTGCGCCCGACCAGGCCGACGCGCGACCCGGGCGTGATCTGCACGGAACTCTGGTCAATCAGAAGGCGTCCGGCAAGCCGGACGGAGAGGTCTGCGATGGCAAGCATGCGGCCTTGTCACCGCAAGGCGCGTCGAACGCAACCCGTTTTTCAGTGATAGGTCCGTGCAGCAGGTCAGTACGCGTCGCGCTCGCGGCGTCGTAATTCGTTGAGCAGCTGCTCGAGATGCGTTGGGAGCCGGGGCTCGGGCCGCAGGCTCTGCTGAAGCCGTTCGCCCACGGCGTCACAAATCGAGCGGCTGGTGCGCCGGTCGATCTGTTCGCTGTCATTGGCAGAAAGGCCAGCCATCGCGGGGTTCCGTGTTCTCAAAGTATGGACACGGTACCAAGTCTCTGGCCCGAAAATGGTTTCGCCGTCCGGCGGGGAATGCCGGCATTCTCGTCAAAATTGTATGAACCCTCCCAAGTCCGTCCAAATAAAAAAAGCCCCGGCGGGGAACGCCGGGGCCTGTCCTGCGAAGGGATACCTTGGGGGGCGTAGGGTACCCTTCTTTGCAGGAAGGTGCTGTCGGGCTCAGTAGCAACGGTTGATCATTCGCCAGCGGGGTCCCCAAGGGGTTGGGACCAGCCGGCGCACATAGCAGCCGCCATAGCCGTAGGAGACGGGGCCGCCGGCATAGAAGCGTGGTCCACCGCCCCAGCCGCGGTGCCAGCCGCCGCCATGCCAGCCTCCGCCGTGCCAGCCGCCATGCCAGTGAGCGGAGGCGGAGGTCGGCGCCAGCGCGGCACCGAGCGCCAGCGCGGCAACGGCGGCAAGCGAAAGTTTCCTCAACATGGTGATCTCCTCAAAAACGGCCGGCGCGGGCCTGTCGCGTCGATGGGCCGACCTTACGCCGGCGAAGCTGAACGGAGCCCTGACGGGTGCTGCAGATTGGGTTCATCTGGGTGAAAATGTTGTAATCCACCCAAGCTCCTCTGCGCCGAAGCGCCAGTGCCGCCGCTTGCCGTCCGGCAAAGGCGCCGATATAAGCCCCGCAAACTCCGAACCACCGCATTCTTCCCAGGGACAAGACTTATGGCCATCGAACGCACCTTTTCGATCATCAAGCCCGACGCGACCGAGCGTAATCTGACCGGCGCGGTCAACGCCGTGATCGAGAAGGCGGGCCTGCGCATCGTCGCGCAGAAGCGCATCCGCATGACCAAGGACCAGGCAGAGACCTTCTATGCCGTCCACAAGGCGCGCCCGTTCTTCGGCGAGCTCGTCGACTTCATGATCTCCGGCCCGGTCGTGGTGCAGGTGCTGGAAGGCGAGGGCGCCATTGCCAAATATCGTGAGGTGATGGGCGCGACCGATCCGGCCAAGGCCGCCGAGGGCACCGTCCGCAAGCTCTACGCCAAGTCGATCGGCGAGAATTCGGTGCACGGCTCGGATGCGCCGGAGACGGCCGCGATCGAGATCGCTCAGTTCTTCTCGGGCAACGAGATCGTCGGCTGATCAACCAGCCGACAGGTTAGAACGACGGGCGAAAGGACTTACTCGTGGACTGGCTCTGGCAGATCTTCGATCCCGCTACGATCGGGGCATTCTTCACCCAGTTTCGCAACGAGATGGCAGCGCCGACCTTCTGGCTCGCGGTCGGCAAGATCATCTGGATCAACATCCTGCTCTCCGGCGACAATGCGCTGGTGATCGCGCTTGCCTGCCGCGGTCTGTCGCCGCGGCACCGGCTCTGGGGCATGATCTTCGGTGCCGGCGCAGCCGTGATGCTGCGGATCATCTTCACCGGCATCGTCGCAACTCTGATGGAGCTGCCCTATCTCAAGCTGATCGGCGGCCTCGCGCTGATCGTGATCGCCGCAAAGCTCCTGGTGCCGGAAAACGAGGACGAGGACGACGTCGATGCCGCCTCGCATCTGTGGCAGGCCATCCAGATCGTCGTGGTCGCCGACATCGTCATGAGTCTCGACAATGTCATCGCGGTGGCCGCCGCTGCCAATGGCAGCGTGCCGCTGCTGGTCCTCGGCCTGGCCGTCAGCGTTCCGCTGATCGTCGCCGGTGCCGCGCTGATCATGGCACTGCTCACGAAGCTGCCGGTGCTGGTCTGGGCTGGTGCGGCGCTGCTCGGCTGGATCTCGGGCGAGGTGATCGCGACCGATCCTGCCGTCGCGCCGAAGCTGCATACGCTGTTCGACGGCCGGCTCGGCGCTGCGCTGGATGGCGTGCTCGGAGCCTTCCGCATCCCGCCGCAATTTGCCCATGGCGGTGCAGGCGGCGAATATTTCTGCGCGGTCCTCGGCATCCTCGTCGTGCTGATCGTCGGCAGCATCTGGCGCAGGCGCAGCCTGACCGCGGCGGCACTCGAATCGTCCGAGCGGCACGCCAAGGCCTCGGCCGAGTAGCTTCGAGCCCTTGATGCCTTGCCTCTCTCCAGCGATGAGAGGCGGCACGTCAATCGTATGCTCCCGCATTGGCAGCGGGAGGCGAGCGATCATCCGTTATGGGCTCAGTCCACGAGCCGAAGTTCCGATCATCGCGTTCGTACAACCGGCGCGCATTGCGCTCGAGGGCAGAGGCACCGCCGCGCTTTGTCACGCAGCGCGCGTGGGGATTGTGCGATCGGTCTGTTCTCGCAACCACCGCGCGATTTAGACCTTGTCTTATTATAAACTGCTGAGATTCAAGGGTGCTTTCGTTGACTCGACGGACGTGCCCACGGCACGTCGCTCCGACGTTCATGTTCATGAATTCGGAAGCTGGTGCGATGTCGTCGAAAGTGTTTTACCATCCTGTTGCCGTTCTTGCCCCTCGCATCAAGACGCTTCTGTCGTGCGTCAGCCCGAGAGCCTTCGCGGTCTCCGTGGTTTCCATTGCCTTGTGCAGCGACGGCGTCTTGCACGGCACCAGCGCGCAGAGCGCTGCGCCCCAGGCGGGGGCAGGCACGTTGCCGGCGGTGACCGTCACCGCAGACGCGCCGAAGCCGCGCGCGCGTCCGCGAGCCAATCCAGTCCGAAGGGCCGGCCGCAGCGCGCCCGCGAACGAGCGGGCCAAGTTGCGGGCGGAAGCGACCCCGACGGCCGCGAGGCCCGGTGCACTGCCGCCGACCTACGCAGGCGGGCAGGTGGCACGCGGAGGCCAGGTTGGCCTGCTCGGCAACAAGGATTTCATGGATACGCCGTTCAACATCACGAGCTACACGGCGAAGAAAATCGAAGATCAACAGGCCGTCACGGTAGCCGACGTCGTCACCAACGATCCCTCGGTCCGCTTAGGGAGCCAGCCTGGCGGCATTTTCGATTCTTTCTTCATCCGCGGCTTTCCGATCGGGGAGGGCAATGTCGGAGAAATCGCCTTCAACGGCGTCTATGGCGTCGCGCCGAACTATCGTGTGTTCACCGACTACGTCGAACGCATCGAGATTCTCAAAGGCCCGACCGCGCTGCTCTACGGCATGGCGCCGAACAGCAGTGTCGGCGGCACCATCAACATCGTTCCAAAGCGAGCAGGGGACGTCGATCTCACGCGGGTCACGACCAGTTACGCGACCAACACCCAGCTCGGCACCCACCTCGATGTAAGCCGCCGGTTCGGCGAGAACCGCGAATTCGGCATTCGCGTCAATGGCAGCTATCACAACGGCGATACGCCGCTCGACAACCAGACCCGCGAGGCGCATGTCGGCTCCGCGGCGTTCGATTACCGCGGCGAGAAGTTCAGAGCCTCGCTCGATTTCATCGAGCAGGAGGAAAAGTTCGACGCGCCCTCGAGGCCGTTCCTGGTCGCAACCGGCGTCGCCGTCCCGACAGCGCCGGTCGGACGGCGCAACGTCACGCAATCCTGGGAATTTGCCAAGGTTCACGACAACTCGCTGCTGGCCCGCGCCGAATACGATGTGACTGACGCCGTGACGGTATTTGCTGACGCAGGTGGTGGCAGGACCCAGGTCGACCGTCTATTTGGCACGCCGACGATCCTGAATGCGGCGGGCAACACCACTTCCACCCCTGGACGCTTCAAATTCGACATCGACAGGAACGTGGCCGACGCCGGCGTGCGGGCCCGGATCGAGACCGGCGCCATCAGTCATGCCGTGAGCTTCCAGGGCAGCTACTACATGGACGAGATCTCGCGGGGGTCGGTGAACGGCACGCCCGTGCTATCCAACATTTATGCGCCGATTGCTCGTCCGCAGCAGCTCGTTCCGGCTCCGGCGACCGTGCCGAGGCTGTCGGACACCGAGCTGACCGGCATTGCGCTGGCCGACACGATGTCGGTTCTCCAGGAGCGGCTTCAGCTGACGGTCGGCGTCCGGCAGCAGGGCGTCAGGTCGAACAACTACAACACCACCACGGGCGCCGTGATGTCGGCCTACGACCAAACGGCGTTCACGCCGATGGTCGGCGTGGTCGTCAAACCCTTGAGCAACGTTTCGCTCTACGCCAACTACATCGAAGGGCTCAGCAAAGGCGATACCGCACCGACGACGGCGGCCAATCAAGGCGAGGTCCTTGCGCCGTATTTGAGCAAGCAGAAGGAGGCAGGCATCAAGGTCGATTTCGGCGCGCTCGCGACCACGATCAGCCTGTTCGAAATCACCAAGCCGTCCGGGCAGCTGGGCGCCGGCAACGTCTTCCGGGCTGATCAGGAGCAGCGCAATCGCGGCCTGGAATTCACCGTGTTCGGAGAAGTGCAGCCGGGCATTCGCGTTATTGGCGGCGTGACGTTGATCGACGCAGAGCTGACGAAGACGAGCACACTGGCCAATTTGGGCAAGACCCCGATCGGCGTGCCCGAGGTGCAGGCCAATCTGTCCGCCGAATGGGACACCCCGTTCGCACCCGGACTGACACTGGTTGCAAACACCATCTATACCGGGCACCAGTACTTGAATGGGGCAAACACGCAGGTTGTCCCGGCCTGGACGAGGCTCGATCTTGGCGCGCGCTACAACACGCGCATCAACAACCGGCCCGTCACGGTTCGCGCACTGGTCCAGAACGTGTTCGACACCAATTACTGGGCTGGCGTCGCAAGCTTCTCCGCGCTGGCGCAAGGCTCGCCGCGCACCCTGCTCTTGTCGATGTCGACCGATTTCTGAGCCATGGCCTCTTCGAGCCGGCTGCGGGGCTGGATCAGGCGCTGACGACAGGTGCTCTGAATGGACCAAACAATCAGGGCGCCAGGCCGAGACGGCTCGGCGGCTGACCGATCCAGGATGATGCCCGGACGCGCACGGCGCGCGCTGCTGTGGGCGCACCGTTGGTTCGGATTGATCGGCGGCATCGTCGTGGTGCTGATCGGTCTGACCGGAAGCTTCATCGTCTTCTACCGTGAGATCGATGTCGCCCTGAATCCGTCGCTCTATGCTCCCGCCGGTCCGGAGCAAAGCGTGACATTATCGGAGGTGATGCGCGCCGCAGCGACAGCGGATCCCGCGCCGATTGCCACCATCCTGGCGCCGGACCGGACCTGGCCGGTCTGGATCGTGATTCATTCGCACGAGACCGCGCCAGGCAGCTACCCGAACCGGTGGACCACCATGGTCGATCCTTCGAACGGGAAGGTGCTCGGGCGGCGTGACTACGCCAACGCATTCGCGCTCAAGATCTATCGTCTCCACTTCACGCTGTTGCTCTATGAGTTCTGGGGCAAGGAGCTGGTCGGCGTCGCCGGATTCGTGCTGCTCGGTTTGGCGGTCTCAGGCCTCTTCCTGTGGTGGCCGAAGCCGCGACGATTCTGGCGATCGGTCTCGGTGCGCAAGAACGTCTCGCTGCTTCGATTTGTTCTGGACCTTCACAGTGCGGCCGGCTTTTGGGCGCTGTCCCTGCTCTTGCTGATCTCGATCACCGGCATCGGCATCGTTTTTCCCGACGTCGTGCGTCCCATCGTCGGCCTTGTGTCGCAGCCGACGCCTGATCGCTTGCCAAAGGTCGAAATGCCGCCTCCGGCAGGGACGCCGCTGCTCTCACCTGATGCGATCATGCGACGCGCGCAGGAGGCCAAGCCCCGTGCGACCATCGCCATGCTCAATCCGCCGACCGAAACGCGCAACACGTGGCGGGTGCAGTTCCGTCCTGATGGGGCTGATCCTGCCGTACGGTCGCGTGGGGCGATCTGGCTCGATCCGTGGAGCGGTGCGGTGGTGCACGACCGCACGCCGGGTACCATGTCGATGGGGGAGCGCTATCTGGCCGAGCAGCTCTGGCTGCACAACGGCGCGACGTTCGGATTTGCAGGGCGCCTGCTGGTGTTCGCAGCCGGGTTCGCGCCGCTCGTCCTCTTCGTCAGCGGCGCGATGATGTGGCTCAAGAGACGGCCCGGGAAATTGCGGCCCGGCTGAGGGGTCACCGCCTCACGATCGAACCGGCGCGGCCAATCAGGCGCGCGAGCTGGCGGAAGCGGCTGCCGACGCGGTCGGCGACGAGATCGCCGAGGCGATGCTCGAACACCAGCATCAGCTTACGGCCCTGGCTGCGGAAATGCGTGGCCGGCAGAACGCCAGGGCGCGCCGCCGAGACCAGGTGCGCGACGCGGAACGCTGCTCCCAGGAGGCGGGCGCGCTCGAGCTGTGCAGGCGTCAGCAGGCCCTGCATGGTGGCCGGCGGCTGGTTCTCCTCGCTCAGGCCGGCATAGCGATAGAACACGGACAGGCCGACGAAGGCGCGCTCGGTGTGGGTGATCGCGCCGAAATTGCCGTTGACGACAAGGCTCAGCGTCTGCTCGCCGCGGTGGTCGGGGTGCACGCGCCAGCCGATGTCGGAGAGCAGGCATGCGGCGTGACGCAGGCGGCGGTCCTCTTCGGTTTCGCGCAGCTTCACGACGCGCGCGAGGCGATCGGTCCAGGCGATCAGCTCGCGGGCATGCTTGGCCGAGCGCGACAGCAATTGGTTGAGCTCCTCTGCGGCGCAGATCAACCCGTCCTTGTTGCGTTCGGTTTCCGACAGCTTCTCGTGCAACAAGCCTTCGCGCACGCCGAAGGTGGAGAACACGATGGTCTTCGGCTTCGCCACGCGGATGATGTGCTCGAGAACTAGGGCGGCATAGGTGAGGAGCGGGCGGCGCGCATCGGCGACGATCTCGATGTCGGCCAACATGTCGGCGGCCGCGAGGCGGCGGAGACGGCGCGAAAAGTCCAGCGCTTCAGCCGCGGGAATGGAGTAGCCGTGCATGACCTGGAGCGGATAGCCGCTCTGGATGATGTGGATGCGCGCGAGCGCGCGCCAGGTGCCGCCGACGGCGTAGAAGATACGGCCGCCGCCCGCGGCGAGCTGCGGCACCCCGTCGATCGCCTCGCGGACGATGCGGTCGGCGCGCTTGAGCGATTTGTGCGCGAGGTCCTGGAGCGCGAGCCCGCCGAGCGGCAACGTCACGCCGCTGCGTACGCTGTTCCTGCGCACGTCGATCAGCTCGAGCGAGCCGCCGCCGAGATCGCCGACGATGCCGTCGGGATGATGGATACCGGAGATCACGCCGAGCGCCGACAGCCGTGCCTCGCGCGGGCCCGACAGGATCTCGATCTTCACGGCGCAGATGCGCTCGGCCTTGGCGATGAAGTCAGGGCCGTTGGAGGCGTCGCGGCAGGCGGCCGTCGCAATCGCGAACACGCGCCCGACCTGCATCACGCGGCATAGCGCGCGAAAACGCTTCAGCGAGGTGAGCGCCTTGTCGACGGCGTCGGGCGCGAGCAAGCCCGTGCTCTGCACCTCACGGCCGAGTCCGCACAGCGTCTTTTCGTTGAAGACCGGAATGAGGCTGCGCGCCAGCGCCTCGTAGACGACGAGACGGACCGAGTTGGAGCCGATGTCGATGACCGCGACGCTCGCGCCGCGCTTGCGCGGCCGCTTCACGTCGCAGATCCGGGATCAGGATTGATGACGTTCATTACGGCGCGTGAGACGGCGCGGCGAGGATTCCTTGAGCGACTTTCCACGGCCAGACAGACTCGGATTCGTCATGAAGTAGTTGTGGACGTTGAAAGGCTCGTCGCCCTTCGCGGCCTTCATACGCGTTGAGGACCCGTCCGGCAACAATTGCCAGCTCTGCTCGTTGTCCTTCAGGTTCGCGACCATGATCTGTTCGAGAACCTGCTGATGCACCGTGGGATTTTGCAGCGGACACAACACCTCGACGCGGCGGTCGAGGTTGCGCGGCATCATGTCGGCCGAGGAGATATACACAGCCGCTTTTGCGCTCGGCAGGCCCTGACCCATGCCGAAGCAATAGATTCGGCCGTGTTCCAGGAAGCGTCCGATGATCGATTTGACGCGGATGTTCTCCGACAGGCCGGGAATTCCCGGCCTGAGGCAGCAGATCCCGCGTACCACGAGTTCGACCTGAACGCCGGCCTGCGAGGCCTCGTAGAGCGCGTCGATAATGTCGGGGTCGACCAGCGCATTCATCTTCATCCAGACCGCGCCGGGACGGCCGTGCCGCGCATGCGCGGTCTCGCCCTGGATGTGCTCGATGATGCGCTTGCGCAAGGTCAATGGCGATACCGCCATCTTCTCCAGATCGCTCGGCGCGGCATAGCCGGTGATGAAGTTGAACACGCGCGCCGCGTCGCGGCCGATGGTCGGATCCGAGGTGAAGTAAGAGAGGTCGGTGTAGATGCGTGCGGTGACCGGGTGATAGTTGCCGGTGCCGGTATGCACGTAGGTCGTGAGGTTTCCGCCTTCACGGCGTACCACCATCGAGAGCTTGGCGTGCGTCTTCAGCTCGAGGAAGCCGTAGACGACCTGTACGCCGGCACGTTCGAGGTCGCGCGCCCAGCGGATGTTGGCTTCTTCGTCGAAGCGCGCCTTCAGCTCGATCAGCGCGGTGACGGACTTGCCGGCTTCGGCGGCCTCCGCAAGCGTGCGCACGATCGGCGAATTGTTGGAAGTGCGATAGAGCGTCTGCTTGATCGCGACCACGTCGGGGTCGCGCGCGGCCTGTTGCAGGAACTGCACCACCACGTCGAAGGACTCGTAGGGGTGATGGACGACGAGGTCCTTCTGCCGGATCGCGGCGAAGATGTCGCCGCCATGCTCGCGCACGCGCTCGGGGTGACGCGGCACATAAGGCGTGAATTCGAGGTCTGGACGGTCGAGGCGCGTCAGTTGCGAGAGCTCGTTCATCGCCTGCACGCCGTCGACCAGGAATACCTCGTCGTCGGCGGCCGACAGGGCATGCTGGACGAAGCTGCGTAGCTCCTCCGGCATCTTGGCGTCGATCTCGAGCCGGATCACCGACCCGCGGCGCCGCCGCTTCAGTGCTGTCTCGAACAAGCGGACGAGGTCTTCCGCCTCTTCCTCGATTTCGAGCTCGGAGTCGCGGATGATGCGGAAGGCACCCTGGCCGTGCAGATTGTAGCCGGGGAACAGGCGGTTGATGAACAGGGCGGTCGCCTGCTCCAGCGAGATCAGCCGGACGGCCTTGCCCTCGGCGGGCAGGCGGATGAAGCGGTCGATCTTGCCGGGCATGCGGATCAGCGCGTTCATCTGCCTGCCGTCGGCGGCACGGGTGAGCTGGAGCGCGATGGTGAAGCCGAGGCTCGGAATGAACGGGAAAGGGTGGGCCGGATCGATTGCGAGTGGCGTCAGCAGCGGGAACACGTTGTTGAGGAAATAATCCTCGATCCAGGTCCGTTCCGCCTTGGTGACCTCCTTGCCTTCGACCAGCACGATGCCGACCTCGGCGAGCGTGCCGCGCAGATCGCGCCAGATCGCCTGCTGGTCGGAGGCAAGCTCGGAGACGGTGCGATTGATCAGAGCGAGCTGTTCGGAGGGCGTCAGGCCGTCGGGGCTGCGTTCAGCAATGCCCTCGCGCACCTGGGCCTTGATGCCGGCGACGCGGACCATGAAGAATTCGTCGAGGTTATTCGCCGAAATCGACAGGAATCGCACCCGTTCCAGCAGGGGGTGGCTAGGATTGACCGATTCCTCCAGGACGCGGCGGTTGAAATGCAGCCAGGAGAGCTCGCGGTTGATGAATCGCTCGGGGCTGGAGGCGATCGCCGGCAGGCCCTCAGGTTCCTGGGCTTTTTCTTTTGTCTCAACAGCTTGCGCGGAATCCATCAGAAGTCGGTCCATCCAGTTCGCCTCACTTTGCGACTTATGCGCAAAACCGGCCGGAGCATGTGTTAGAGCGATGACGTTTCGATGACATTGATGTTCCGCCGCTCCGCCGCGTCAAGCGGCCTTGGTGGCCCAGCGCAGGCCGGTCAGGCGTCGCGGAGCAGCTCAGCCGCCAGCGCCCGGGTGACTGGGCGGCCGAGCCGCAGGGCCTCGCTGTCGAGCAGCTCCACGGCCCGGCGGGCGGCCGCCGACGATCGCTCCAGCCGGGTGGCGAGATAGCCGACCACGCTCTCATCCACGGTGAGCTGCCGGTCGGCGCAGAATTTGACGATCAGGCCACGGAACAGCTGGTCGTCGGGCGGCAGCAGCGCGACAACAGGCACGGCGCGCAGACGCGAACGCAGGTCGCGCAGCTCGATCTCGAGCGAGGCCGGCACCTCGCGCCCGGTGAAGAGGACGTAGGCACCGTCCTCGCGGGCGAGATTCATCAGGTGGAAAAGGGCGCGCTCGTCGAACGCCTTCGCCTTGAGGTCCTCGACCACCAGCGCTCCGGTGGCGAGCGCACCCGGGACAGCCGCAGCAGTCAGCGCATTGGCGATGGTCGAGCGGGCGCCGGCCTCTTCGGCCCAAATCGCGGCAAGGTGGCTCTTGCCGCTTCCCTCGGGTCCGGCCAGCCACATGATCCGGTTCGGCCATTCCGGCCAGCTGTCGATCAGGCCCAGCCCGGCCGCGTTGGCCGGGCCTTCCAGGAAATTGTCCCGGCTGAGGCTTTCCGCGTGCGGAAGCGAAAACGCCAATTGTCGGGGGTGAACGCGGCCTGCCACGCTTGCTTTGCTCCGTGCCGGCGCGCCGGCTTCAGCTTGAAGATTCGATCCTATCCGGCGCGAGTTGGCCTTTTGCGGGGCCGCTTCGCAGCTCATTTGGCCTCGATCGTGCTCATGTGCCGCAGCCACTCGACAAGATAGAGCGACACGGAGGAGAGCGTGAAGATCGTGACGAGCCCCATCAGGATCATATCATAGGGGGCCGGCTTGAAGCCGAAAGCAAGCGCCGCCAGCACCAGGGCCGCGAACGCCACCTGAGCGACGGTGTTGAGCTTGGACACTTTGGACGGCTTCATCTCGACCGGCCGGTCGAACAACCAGGACACGATCACGGCAGCGACGATCATGATGTCGCGCGAGACCACCAGGATCACGATCCAGCGCGGGATCGCGCCCCAGATGCCGAGCGCCATGTAGATCGAGACCAGCAGCGCCTTGTCCGCGAGCGGATCAAGCAGGGCGCCGAGTTCGCTCGTCATGTTGAAGCGCTTGGCCAGGAAGCCGTCGACGGCATCGCTGATGCCGGCAACCAGGAAGACGGCGAACGCCACCTCCATTTGGCTCGACACGATGGCCCAGACGATGATCGGGACCAGCATGATGCGGCCTAGGGTAATGATATTCGGAATACTCACGCAGCGCTTCCCGGCACCGGTCTGACCTCGAATCCGGCCCGTTACAGGCTGAACCGGTTGATATGTCTACATAGTATAGGGCGGGGCGCCATGCGAGCCATTGCGCGTCCACGGAATTCGACGTAACCAGCCGCAAACCCACTGGAAATCGGGCATGACCGACCGCAAAAACGGCCTCACTTACGCCGATTCAGGCGTCGATATCGACGCGGGCAACCGCCTCGTCGACCTGATCAAGCCGATGGTGCGCGCCACCGCACGCCCCGGCGCCGACGCCGAAATCGGCGGTTTCGGGGGTTTGTTCGACCTCAAGGCGGCCGGCTTCAAGGACCCGGTCCTGGTCGCCGCGACCGACGGCGTCGGCACCAAGGTCAAGATTGCGATCGATACCGGCCTGCATGGTGGCATCGGCATCGATCTCGTCGCCATGAGCGTCAACGACCTCGTGGTGCAGGGCGCCGAGCCACTGTTCTTCCTGGACTATTTTGCCTGTGGCAAGCTCGATCCGGAGGCCACCGCCGCGATCGTCGCAGGCGTCGCAGAAGGCTGCCGGGAATCCGGCTGCGCCCTGATCGGCGGCGAGACCGCCGAGATGCCCGGGCTCTACAAGGACGGAGATTACGACCTCGGCGGCTTTGCCGTCGGCGCCGCCGAGCGCGGTACGCTGTTGCCGCGCAAGGACATCGCGGCGGGCGACGCCGTGATCGGCCTCGCCTCGTCGGGCGTGCATTCCAACGGTTTTTCGCTGGTGCGCAAGATCGTCGAGCAGTCCGGTCTCAGCTTCGAGGCGCAGGCGCCGTTCGCGCCCGTGATGACGCTCGGCGGCGCGCTGCTGACGCCGACCAGGCTCTACGTCAAATCCTGCCTGCGCGCGATTCGCGAAACCGGCGCGGTGAAGGGGCTCGCCCACATCACCGGCGGCGGCTTCACCGACAACATTCCGCGCGTCCTGCCGAAGCACCTCGGCGTCGGCATCGACCTCGCGCGCCTGCCGGTACTCCCCGTGTTCAAATGGCTGGCGGCGCAGGCCGGTATTGCCGAGCTGGAAATGCTGCGCACTTTCAATTGCGGCATTGGCATGATCGCGATCGTCGAGCCTGACAAGGTCGACAAGGTGATTGAGGTCTTCACCGATGCCGGTGAGACGGTGGCGCAGCTCGGCACCGTGATCCCGGCCGAGGGCGAGCACCGCGTCGTCTATAACGGCCACCTCGACATGGCACTGTGATGACTGGCGCTGTGATGAAGCGCCGCGTCGCCATCCTGATCTCCGGGCGCGGCTCCAACATGGCCGCGCTGATCAAGGCAGCAGGCTCGGCCGATTTCCCGGCGGAGATTTCGCTCGTCATCTCGAACAAGGCCGATGCGCTCGGGCTGGAACGGGCGAGGGCGAGCGGCGTCACCACCGAGGTGATCGAGAGCAAGCCGTTCGGCAAGGACCGCGCCGGCTTCGAGAAAGTGCTGCAGGCAGCCCTCGACCGGCACGGCATCGAGCTGATTTGCCTCGGCGGCTTCATGCGCCTGTTCACGGCCGAGTTCACCAAGGCGTGGTACGGCAGGATGCTCAACATCCATCCCTCGCTGCTGCCGTCCTTCCCCGGCCTCGACCCGCATGGCCAGGCCCTGCGCGCCGGCGTCAAGCTGTCAGGCGCGACGGTGCATTTCGTGATCCCCGAGACCGATGCCGGCCCGATCGTGATGCAGGGCGCGGTTCCCGTCAGCGATCACGACACGGGCGAGACGCTCTCGGAGCGCATCCTCGAAGTCGAGCATCGCATCTATCCCGAGGCACTGCGGCTGCTGGCTATGGGCAAGGTCCGGATTGAAGGCGATGTGTGCAGGACGGCGGGGAGCTCTGCGTCGGAGAATTTTTTGGTTGCACCGGTGGTGGGCTGAGCGGGGTACCTCAGGCTTACTCGATGTAACCTGTCGCCTCGCCATTGCGGACATATCCGTAGATTCCGAAACCCGCAGTCGTTTGCTCTCCGGCAAAGCGGATGCGGCATAAGACTGCGCGGACAAGTTCACGTTGATGCGCCGTCTCGACCGATAGTTCAGCCCATTCCATCCAATCCCACCCGCTGCTGCTCCAGTGATAGAACCATTCGCCGTCCCACTGGCTTAGGTTTCCCGTTTCCAAGTTCTTGCAGCGAAATCGAGGTTGGTCGGAGGGGGGTAAGCGTTAGCACCGCCTCCCGCAACTCGCGCCATTTTGTGTCGTTGGCGACCGAATAGTAGTCGGACTGCCGAGCCATATGCCCACCCCAAACAAAATCCCCCGGCAGAGCCGGGGGCAACGTCATGATCTCTCGCGGTTCAGCCCTGAGAAAAATCAGGAGACCTTGAGGTTCTCCGCGGATGATTTCCCGCGGTTCTCCACGAGGTCGTATTCAACCACCTGGTTTTCGTTGAGGGTCGAGAGCCCGGCGCGTTCGACGGCCGAGATATGGACGAACACGTCCTTGTCGCCGCCGTTCGGCTTGATGAACCCATAACCCTTGGTCGGGTTGAACCATTTGACGGTGCCTTTTTGCGGCATCGCTAGTCTCCTCCACTAGATAGAAAAACGACGCGGCCGCTTTTTCGCGTGCCACGCCACAAACGGGCTTCCGGAAGTCTGTCGAGTCTCATCGTCGCGAAACGCACAGCCGCGCGGTCAATTCCGATTGTGACCAATATTGCAACATGAAAATCGCGCGTTAGCAAGCAGAGCGCGAATTTCAAGATCGGACCAGGCTTCTCCGTCTGCAATTTGCGACCTGTGGCAGCGGAACCACAATCGAGCCAATAGGCTCGATCTTGGCGCGCCGAGCGGTTGACCCTCCGCGGCAGTTCGGCGCAAATCGGCGCAGACCGTGTTGCATTTTCGCGCCGCCATTTGCTTTGGGATTGATCGTCATGTGCTGCACGTCGCAGCTCTCCGGGACACGGCAGGTGATTGGAGGAGCCCGGACTCGCCGGACGACGGCCAAGGTCGCGAGCATCGTCGTGTTAATCCTGGTGACGACGCCCGCTTATGCCCAACTCGTCCCGCCGCCGCCTCCCACCCCGTCGGCCAATTCGGCCAATGACGATCAGTCGGCCGGCAACAGTGCGCTCAATCTCGGCTCGAATTTCCTGGAGCGCCTCGGCAACCAGGCATCCGGCGGCGTCAACCGGGCGTTCCGCAGCAATCCCGGCGGCGGCGGCGCGTCGGCGGCCACCGAAGATCCGCGCTACCGCACCTGGTTCGAGGGCTACGGCATCTCGGTGCGAACGGACGCGCAAGGAGACTTCGTCGGCGACAAGCGCAAGACCTTTGGTGGCGTCGCCGGTTTTGGCGCGCGCGTTGCGCCCGGTGTCAATCTCGGCTTTTCGGTCGATCAGAGCCACACCGACATCGACGTGCCGCTGGCGCTGCAGTCGGCGACGCTCGACCTGACCCAAGTCGGTTTTAGCGGCTCGGTCGACAAAGGCCCCTGGACCTGGGCATTTGCGGTGGTGCATGGCTTCGGCAAGGTCCGCTCCAGCCGCGACACCGGCCTCGGCCTTGCGACGGCGGGCTATCGCGCGGCGGTGGACGGCGCGCTGACCGAGATCAGCTACTACTGGACCAAGGACCAGATGCGCATCGTGCCCAAGGGGGCGCTCGAATATGTGCGCGCCACCAGCGCCGCGTTCCAGGAGGCCGGCGGCCTCGATCCGCTCAACGTCGGCGCGACTGCGCTGTCCCGCGCGCGGGTCATGATCGGGGCCGAGATCGGCCGCTACTTCATCATCGACCAGAGGATCCTGGACCTGTCTGCCTACGGCAAGTTCGTCGACAATTTCCACCAGGATCTCGGATCGATCCAGGTCAGCCTGGGAGCCCAGAGCATCGTCGTTCCCGGCATCGGCGAGAGCCGTTACGGCGCGGATGCCGGCGCCTTAGCCTCGCTCAGTCTGACCAACGTGGCGCGGCTCTATGTCAATTACGACGGCAAGTTCCGCAGGGAGCTCACCTCGCACCAGGGCACGGTCGGCTTCGAATACAAATGGTAGCTCACGCCGGCGTCGCCGCCACATACCCCGTCAGCCCAAAACCTTCGCGGGCGGCCGTCATCATCGGCACCAGCGCGTTCGGATGGATGAACTCGTCGCGGAAGCAGGGATAGGTTCTGGGATCGAAGATCTTCTTCAGCCAGTCGACGACGATCTTGTGCCGTTCGGAGCTGCGGAACTCCTTGTGATAGGTGAGCCAGAGATCGGCATGGTGGCTGACGCCGAGATCGACGGCAACGAGCGGTGCGCCGAGCGCGATCGACACCGTCGGCAGGAAGCCGATGCCGGCGCCGCGCTCCACGGCATAGAGCACGCCGACCGAAGAGTTGGTCTTGATCCCGACGATGCCCTCCAGCGATTGCAGCCCGAGCACGCGGGCATAGGCGCCGTCGTCGACCTGCGGCGCGCTCTGCTTGATGATGCGATGGTTCTTCAGTTCGGCCAGCGTCGCCGGCACGCCGTAGAGGTTCTCGTATTCCTTGGAGACGAACGGATAGATGTGGAGACGGCCGAGCTTCGCGACGATCAGATCCGGATTGGTCGGCGGCTCGAGCTGTATAGCGATGTCGGATTCCAGCCGCGCGACGTCGGCCTGTTCCATCGCGCAGCGCAGGTCGACGGTGATCTTGCGATAGGTCTTCTGGAAATCGATCAGGCGCGGCAGGATCCAGAAATTGCCGGGCCCCTCTGTCACCGCGACGCGCACGGTGCCGGCGGCGTCGCTCGACGAGCGCGAGGCGCGGCGGAAGACGTTGAAGGCATGACGCTCCATATGCGCGACGTCAGCGATCATGGCGGTGCCTTCGTCGCTGAGCGTGAGTCCGCTCTGGTCGCGCAGGAACAGCTTGCAGCCGATGTTCTCTTCGAGCCGGTCGATCCTGCGCATCAGGGTGGTGGAGGTGAGCCCGAGCTCTTCGGCCGCATTGCGAAAACTTTTATATTTTGCGCACGCTAAAAACAGCTTCAAATCGTCCCAGGACGCACCCAGGGCTTCTTCACGGTGCTGCATCATCGCAGCACCCCGGTGCAATAACTGCTGCATACTCCTGATCCCCAACCGCTAAGGTCGTCCTCGTAGCGGGGTACGAAAGCCGCAAACGATAGAGGGACGATACCGGTATGGAAAGGGGCTCGTTTGCCGCAAGGCATGATTTCGACGCGCTGCCGCTGAGCGCGGACGTCGATGTCCGTTGCGCGCATTTTTCCGAAATCGCCGCGCTTTCGGAGATGGCGCATCGCCTGGTGCCGGGGGTGCAGATCGGCTCGGCGGAGCTTGCAAGATATTTCACGTTCGATCCCGAGAGCATCCTGACCTTCAGCCGGAACGGCCAACTGCTCGGTGGCATGGCCTTCTTGTTCCTCAACGAGCGCGGGCACGATGCGCTGCTGCTCGATGAGATCTGTCTTACAGCGCCCGAAACGCACTATCTCGCCTCGGCGAAGGACGACGTTGCGGCCATCTACATCTGGGCGATCGCGACGACGGGGCGCGGCATCGCCGGCCTCGGCAAGGCGGCGGCTCATCTGCGACAGCTAAGGTTTCGCGGCGCCGATTGCTATGCGCAGCCGTCAACCGTGGCCGGACGCGACATCATGAGGGCGACGGGCTTTGCCCCGGTCCCGAGCTTCCAGCCCGACCTATGGTGCTACGAGCGCCCCTGGCACCGCCAGCCGATGCACATGCCGGGTGCGATCATCCAAGCAAGGAGCTTTGCAGATGCACGGTACTAGAATTCCTCTCGCCAAGCCCGACTCCCGCGCCATCTCGATCCGCCTTGCGCGCGACCCCAGCGATCTCATGCTCGTCACCGCCATCCGTTCTGCGGTCTATCTCGCCGAGCAGGATTGTCCGTTCGAGGAGGAGTTCGACGGCAACGACATGGTCGCCGCGCATTTCATTGGCTTCGTCGGCAGCGAGCCCGCGGGCTGCCTGCGGGTCCGTTTCTTCGGCGATTTTGCCAAGGTGGAGCGCCTTGCAGTGCGTCACCAGCACCGCCGCTCGCGCGTCTCGTTCAAGCTGGTGCAGGCGAGCGTCGACTACGTCAAGCGCAAAGGCTTTCGCAAGATCTACGGCCAGGCGCAGGACCGGCTGGTCGATTTCTGGGCCCATTTCGGCGCCAAGCCGCTCGGCCACAACCGCAAGATCACTTTTTCCGACTTCTCCTATACGGAGATGCTGCTGGAGATCGAGCCGGGACCGGACGCCATCACGCTGGACAGCGATCCCTATGTGATCATCCGGCCCGAAGGCGATTGGGATCGGCCGGGCGTGCTCGACGCCTCCGCGGGACGGGCGGTGACCTCGCCGCTGCGGGACCTCGCGCTCGCCGACCGCTGAAACAGGTGCAGCCAAGCGCAGGACAATGCCGGTTTCCATCCACGACGATCCGCCGATCCTGGTCTGCGCGGATCTCCAGATCGAATATCTCACCCCCGGGCGTCGCCACGTCATTCTCGACGGCGAAGCCGCCACCGCGCGCTGCCTGGAATTGCTGACGCTGTGGCGCAGCAATCTCTGGCCGGTAATGCATCTGAAGCGCATCGCGCAGGCGGCCTGGTTCAATCCGGCATCCAGGCTGACCGATTGGATCGCAGAGGCAAAGCCGCGTCCTGGCGAAATGACGTTCGAGCATCCGCTGCCGTCGGCCTACAGCTCGTCGCGGTTTGTGGACTACATGTCCAATATCCGCAATGTGCGCTGCGTTCTGGCCGGTTTTTCCCTCGACGAGACGATCCTGGCCACCGCCGTGGACGGGTTTCACCGCAGCCATCGCTACGAGGTGGTCACCGACGCCGTGGCTTGCCGTCAGCCGGGCAGTGGCGATGCCGCCGCCTACAAGCGTGCAGTAGTGAATGTCGTCGGGAATTTTGCTACGATCCAATCCAGCGCCGAACTGATCAGAACCAGCGGCGCCGTTGCGGTGTAGGCGGCCGCGATCGGCGGATGGGGTTGCGACATTGTCACGGGGAGAACAGCTCAAGGAGCTGGCAAGCGATCTGTCGCGTGCCGTCGAAGCGGCGCGCCGGGTCGGCTTGCCCACAACGGTCTATCTGCTCTCGATGGCGCTGGTCGAGGTGAGGGAGGCCGTCGCCGACGACGATGGGCATCACGATGATGCGGCCTGAGAGCCGTTGGAATCCCGACATGCGGCTTTGTGCAACGCTGCTGAGCGCTTGCTGCCGGCGAATTGGCGTTGCAAGCTTCGTTTCACCGCAATAGCCAAGTAGCTTGGTCTTCCAAGTCACTTGACCATCAAGTGATGACGCCGGCCATGCCGGTGACGTCACGACCGTAAGGATTCCTGCAATGTCCATGCTGCCCAATTCGCAAGAGGCCCGGGATGTGGCTTACCAGCTCCATCCCTACACCAACGCACGCACCCATCAGCAGGCCGGCCCGCTCGTGATCGAGCGCGGCGAGGGGCCGTACGTGTTCGATGCGTCGGGCAAACGCTATTTCGAGGCGATGGCAGGCCTATGGAGCGTCGGGCTCGGCTTCAACGAGAAGCGTCTCGTCGAGGCCGCGCACAAGCAGATGCAGGCACTGCCGTTCTATCACACGTTCTCGGCCAAATCGCATGGGCCCTCGATCGACCTCGCCGAGAAGCTGGTCGCGCTCGCGCCTGTGCCGATGAGCAAGGTATTCTTCACCAATTCCGGCTCCGAAGCGAACGACACGGTCCTGAAGCTGATCGCCTATCGTTCGAATGCGCTCGGCCAGCCGCAGCGCAAGAAGGTCATCAGCCGGATGCGTGCCTATCACGGCGTGACCATTGCCTCGGCCAGCCTCACCGGCCTGCCGAACAATCACCGCTCGTTCGACCTGCCGCTGCCGAACATTCTGCACACCGGCTCGCCGCATTTCTACAAGGACGGCGCGCCCGGTGAGAGCGAGGAGGCGTTTGCGACGCGCCGGGCTGAGGAACTCGACGCGCTGATCCAGAAGGAGGGACCGGATACGATCGCGGCCTTCTTCGGCGAGCCCGTGATGGGGGCGGGCGGCGTCATCGTGCCGCCGGCGACCTATTGGGACAAGATCCAGCAGGTCTTGAAGAAGTACGACATCCTGCTGGTCGCCGACGAGGTGATCTGCGGGTTCGGCCGCACCGGCAAGATGTTCGGTTGCGAGACCTATGGCATCAAGCCCGACGCGATCGTGGTCTCCAAGCAGATCACCTCGAGCTATTTCCCGCTGTCGGCGATCATCCTGAACGATCGCATGTTCGAGCCGATCGCGGACGAGAGCAACAAGATCGGCGTGCTCGGCCACGGCTTCACCGCGGGCGGCCATCCCGTCGGCTCGGCCATTGCGCTGGAGAACCTGAAGATCATCGAGGAACGGGGCCTTGTCGCGCATGCCGCTGAGCTTGGCGGGTACATGCAGGCCAAGCTCCGCGAGCTCACCAGCCATCCGCTGGTCGGCGAGGTCCGCGGCGTCGGCATGATCGCAGCGATCGAGCTCGTGCTCGACAAGGGCCGCAAGACGGCAGCCGCAACGCCCGGCGCGGTCGGCGGCATTGCCAGCCGCATGCTCCAGGAACGCGGCGTGATCTCCCGCAACATGCTCGATGCTATCGCCATTTGCCCGCCGCTGATTTCAACCAAGGCCCAGATCGACGAGTTGGTCGCCGCGATCTTGGGCGTGCTGAACGACATGAAGGGCGAGGTGGCGAAGCTCACGCCGGCGTAGGCCGCGCTGCTGCGTCGAAATTTCGTCATTGCGAGCCAACGGGTCCGCGCGCGGCCCGATGACAGGCTCCGCGAAGCAATCCAGAATTCCTCCTCGGAAATGGTCTGGATTGCTTCGTCGCAAGAGCTCCTCGCAACGACGATGGAGGGAGCGGAGCGGTCCGCTAGGCCCGCTGCACCCCGATCACGCGGCCTTTCTCGATCGCGAGCGCCAGCTCGCCGCGCTTCAGTTTCAGCGCGGCATCGCCGAACAGCTCGCGGCGCCAGCCGCGCAGCGCCGGCACGTCGGCCTCGTCGTCGGCTGCGATCTCTTCGAGGTCGTCGACGGTGGCGATCACCTTGCTCGCAACGGCATGGCGCTCCGCGGTCATGCGCAGCAGCACCTTCAACAGCTCGACGATCGCCGCGCCATTGTTGTTGTTGCGCGGCTTCTCCAGCTTCGGCAGCGTGGAGAAATCTCGCGCTAGCCCGCGCGCGACCGCGGCGACGATGTCCGCGCCCCATTTGGATTTCTCAAATCCCTTCGGCACGGAGCGCAAGTTCGCGAGCTTCTCCAGCGTGTTCGGCGCATGGGTCGCGATATCAGTGATCGCCTCGTCCCGTAGCACCCGGCCGCGCGGCACGTCACGGCTCTGCGCCTCCTGCTCGCGCCAGGCCGCGACCTCCATCAGCACCGCGAGGTCCTTGGGCTTGCGCACCCGCGTCTTCAGCCGCTCCCAGGCGCGCTCGGGGTGGAAATCGTAGGTCCTGGGGGAGGTCAGGACCTCCATCTCGATGGAGACCCATTCGCTGCGACGGCGTTTCTTGAGGTCGGCGTCGAGCGCTGCAAATACGTCGCGCAAATGGGTGACGTCGGACACCGCGTAATGCATCTGCTCCTTGGTCAGCGGCCGGCGCGACCAGTCGGTGAAGCGATGGGTCTTGTCCGGCCGGTGTCCGGTGACCTTCTCCACCAGCTGGTCGTAGGCGATGCTATCGCCATAACCGAGCACCATCGCGGCGACCTGGGTGTCGAACACCGGATGCGGGATGATATTGGCCTGGTGCCAGATGATCTCGATGTCCTGGCGGGCGGCGTGGAAGACCTTCAGCACCCCCTCGTTGCCCATCAGCTCAAAGAACGGCTTGAGGTCGATGCCCTCGGCCAGGGTGTCGATGACCACGGCTTCCTCGGGGCTGGCCATCTGCACCACGCATAGCAGCGGGTAATAGGTGGTTTCGCGGAGAAACTCGGTATCGACGGTGATGACGGGATGCTTGGCCAGCCGGCTGCAGGCAGCCGCGAGGTCAGCAGTGGTGGTAATCAAATCCATGAACGGCCCATGACGAGACCATCAGCCGTTCTGCCGAAAGCGCAGTGATGTCAAGGGGCTCGATGCGAATTCGACCCTTGCATTTGGGCCGGAATCGGATCTTTCCGACAAAATTCCTATTCGTAGCGGACCCGCTGCGAGGATTTGCGGGCGCAGGGCAGCGCCACCACCAGGACGCACATGGCGACCAGAGCCAGTCCCAGGAACTCGATAACCAACAGATCCACGGCGAAATCTCCAGAAACATTGACAGATTTGTCGGGGCTGTGTTGAGGGTCTGTTAATTCCCGTGGTTACCGGCCGCGGGCCGGCCACGAATGGTGGACGAGAGGTTAATGGCTCTCGCGGGGCCTGCGTCACGTCATCAGCTTCGGCAGGGCTGCGGTGAGAGCGTCCACGGCGGCGCGGACTTTTGGCGGCAAGCGGGGTGAGCGGGGCCACAATGCGTGGCAGTCGTACAGGAATTCGGGCTGCTCCGCGAACAGACCGACCAGTGCGCCGGTCTTAAGGCGCTCGCGGACCAGCCAATAGGGCAGCCAGGCGAGGCCCATACCTTGCGCGGCGGCGTCCGCGATCGCCTCGAGATCGTCGAGCCTCAGCCGGCCTGACGGCATGATCTCGCGTGGAGGCTGGCTTTCTTGCGGAAACAGCCACGGCCGGACACGGCCCGAGCGGCGATAGATGATTGCCTGATGCGCGGCGAGATCGTCGATCGACTTTGGCTTGCCGTTGGCGCGCAGATACGAGCGCGCGCCGCACACCACCATGCGCTGGCTCGCGATGCGCCTTGTGATCAGGCCGGACTGGTCATCGAGATCGCCGGTCCGGATCGCAAGATCATAGCCGGCCTCGACGATGTCGGCGATCGGGTCGCCGAAGGAGAGGTCGAGATCGAGATGCGGATATTTGCGAGCGAGCTTCACCAGCAAGGGCGCGATGCAATGCCGTCCCAGCAGCGCAGGCATGGTCACGCGCAGCCTGCCGCGCGGCTCGGACAGCCCGTCGGCCACGATGGCGTCGGCGGCTTCGGCCTCGTTGAGCACCGCGCGGCAGCGCTCGTAGTAGGCTTGGCCAGCCTCGGTGAGGCCCTGACGCCGCGTGGTGCGGTTAAGAAGGCGGACGCCGAGGCGCTCTTCGAGGAAGCGCACATGTTTGCCGACCATCGGCCCCGACATCTCCAGCGCGTCGGCCGCTGCCGTGAACGAGCCGAGATCGACGGCCCTGACGAACACGGCCATGCTGGTCAAGCGGTCCATGATTGAAAACTCCTGGTTTCGACTGTTGGCCTATTCAGGCGATTTATCCGCTCCAGCGGGGCCAGTATAGCTTCATTCAGTTCAACTGTTTTGGAGTGTAATCCATGGCGCGCGCCGTTCGCTTTCACCGGCATGGTGGTCCCGAAGTGCTCTGCATCGAGACCGTCGACGTATCGTCGCCGGGAAAAGGCGAGGTTCAGATCCGGGTCAAGGCGCTTGGTCTCAACCGTGCGGAAGCGCTGCTGCGCAGAGGCACCTATATCGAGACCGCGGCATTTCCGTCCGGCCTGGGCCTCGAGGCGGCAGGCATCGTTGCGGCTGTTGGCGAAGGCGTCGCCGACTTTGTCCCGGGCGACGCCGTCAGTATCGTGCCGCCGCTGTCGATAGTGCGATGGCCGGCCTATGCCGAGCTCGCGACGTTTCCGGCTGAGCTCGTCGTGAAGCATCCGCCCGAGCTGGGATTCGAGGCCGCGGCTGCGGTCTGGATGCAGTATCTGACGGCCTATGGCGCGCTGGTCGACATCGCTGGACTCGGGCGAGGGGATGTCGTCGCCATCACGGCCGCGTCGAGCAGTGTCGGGCTTGCCGCCATCCAGATCGCAAACCGGATCGGCGCGGTCCCGGTCGCGTTGACGCGGACCTCGGCCAAGCGGCGCGCCTTGCGCGATGCCGGTGCCGCCCACGTGATCGCCTCGGACGAGGAGGATATCGGAGCGCGGCTGGCGAAGATCGCCGGTTCAAACGGTGTCCGCGTGGTGTTTGACGCAGTCGGAGGCCCTGCATTAGAACCGCTGACCGCGGCGATGGCGCCGGGCGGCGTCCTGATTGAATACGGGGGCCTGAGCCCCATGCCGACGCCGTTCCCGCTGGTCAACGTGCTCGGAAAGAGCCTGACGCTGCGGGGCTACCTCGTGCACGAGGTCATCCGCGATCCCGCGCGTCTTGCGGATGCGAAGGCGTTCATTCTCGGCGGGTTGTCGGACGGTTCGTTGAAGCCGATCATCGCCAGGACGTTCCGGTTCGAAGAGATCGTCGAAGCGCATCGCTTCCTGGAGTCGAACACGCAGTTCGGCAAGATCGTCGTGACGATCTAGCGCGCGCATCCCCGAAACGCATTCGGCGCCCCGCATGACGGAGCGCCGAAGTTCGATTGCGCGATAAGCCGCCGGCCTTACGGCAGCTTCAGCGATGTCTCCGCGTTGTACGGCTTGAGCGTCTCGTCCGCAGCCTTCTGGGCGGCGATGAGCGCTTCCTTCGGCTGCTTCTTGCCGTTGAGGACCAGCATCACCTCGTCCTCGAGGTTCTTGCGGACGGGGACGGTCTTGTAGGTCGCAAACCAGGGCTTTGCGACATCGAGCTGCTCCACGGCGGTCTTGGCGTCCGGGTTCTTGTTCAGGAAGTCCAGCATCTCGGGCGTCTTGTAGGCGGCCATGTTGGGCGCGAAATAGCCGGTGGCGCGGCTCCACCAGCCGCTCTTCTCGGGCGAGGTCATCCACTTGATCAGCGTCCACGCCGCCTTCTGCTTGTCGGCCTCGAGCCCGGCCGGGACGATCAGCGAGGCGCCGCCGATCGGCACCGCGTTGCGGACGTTGCGCGGGATGAAGGCGACCCTGTAGTTGAACTTGGCGTTGTCGCGCACATAGGTGAGCGAGCCCGTCGAGAGCATCATCATCGCGGCATTGCCGGAGATGAAGGAGGTGCTGACGGCAGGTCCGGGCGTCGCGCCGGGCGCATGCACCTTGTGCTTGTAGACGAGGTCGTTCCACCAGGTGAGCGCGCCGAGCATCGAGGGCGTGTCGTAATACACTTCGCCGCCGAACTCCTCGTTGTAGTAGCGCCCCCCATTGCTCATGGTGAGCGTTTCCATCATCCAGCCGCAATAGTCATAGGCGCAGGGGATCGCGATGCCCCATTGGGTCACCTTGTCGCCGTCGCGCTTGGTCAGCTTCTTGGCCCAGTCGGTGAGCTCGGCCCAAGTCTGCGGCGGCTTGTTCGGATCGAGACCGGCTTCCTTGGCCTTGTCGGCGTTGATGTAGAGCAGCGGCGTCGAATTGTGGAAGGGCACGCCGTAGACCGAGCGGTTGATCACCGCATTGCCCTGCAGCGCGGGGAAGAACTGGCCGAGGAATTGCTCCTTGGTGGTGCCGTCGGCCTTGATCAGGGCATCGAGATTGGTGAGCTCGTTCTCGATCTGCATGTCGAGCAGGAAATTCGCCGACATGATCACGGCGGCCGGCGGCTTGCCGGCCTTGATCGCGGCACGCGTCTTGATCAGCGTGTCGTCGTAGGAGCCGGTGTAGACGGCAGTCGCCTTGATGGCGGAATGGGTCTCGTTGAACTCCTTGATCATGGTGCCCATGTCGCGGGCGAGCTTGCCGTCGACGGGAACGGGGAAGAACAGGTCGATCTCGGTCGGACCTTCGGCCATCGCCGGGACGGCGAGGGCGCTTACCATGGCAAGACCCAGCATGAGCCTGCGGGAGAACAGCATCGGAAAATCTCCTATTTGATGCCTGAGGTGACGAAAGAGCTGATGAAGCGCTTTTGGAAGATCAGGAAAGTGATGAGCAGCGGCGCGATGACCATGAGCGTGCCGGCGGCGATGGTGCCCCAGGCCTGCGTGCCTTCGGCGGTCGCGGTGAAGACCGACAGGCCAACCGTGAGCGGCCGCTTGTCCGGCGAATTGATCACCATCAGCGGCCATAGGAAGTCATTCCAGTGGCTGGTGACGGAGATGATGGCGAACGCCGAGAAGCTCGGCATCGACAGCGGCACGTAGATGTGGCGGATGCGCTGGAACAGGCCGGCACCGTCGATCAGCGCGGCATCTTCGAGCTCGGTCGGAATGGCTTCGAAGGCCTGCCGTATCAGGAAGGTGCCGAAGGCGGACGCGAAGAACGGCATCATCACGCCGGTGAGCGTGTCATAGAGGCCGAGCTGTGCCACCAGGGTCAGGTTGGGCACGATCAGCAGCACCGGCACCAGCATCAGCTGCATCAGGAACAGGTAGAAGATCAGCGTCTTGCCGGCGAATGCGAGGCGCGCAAAGGCAAAGCCCGCCAGCGTGATGGTGACGAACTGCACCAAGAGGATGCCGGCGCAGATGATCGTGGTGTTGAGCGTGTAGCGCGGGAAATCGCCGATCTCCCAGGCGTCCCTGATGTTGTCGAGCGTCGGCGTCAGGCTCGGCATCAGCTCCGCCATGAGGTTGATGCCGTCGGAGGGCGGGCGCAGCGTCGCCACGCCCATCCACAGGAACGGGATCAGCCAGACCAGCGCGAGCAGCACGGTCAGCACGAAGCCGAGCTTCGGGGTGATCTCGTTTCGCGTGGCGAGCGGCGCGTCCTTCCACAGCCTGTCGATCAGCGTCATGGCCCGCCCTCGCGGTTCGCCAGCGTGCGGAAAGACAGCGCGGTGAGGCCCATCAGCGCGGCGAGCGTCAACAGCGTCGCCGCCGAGGCCTTGCCGATGTCGTAGTGCTCGACCGCTTGCTGGTAGATGTAGAACAGCACGAGATTGGTCGAATTCGCGGGGCCGCCCTTGGTCATGACGAAGACGTGGTCGACCTGCGTCACCGCATTGAGCGTGGCGATCACGATGACGAACAGGAAGGTAGGCTTGAGCTCCGGCAGGATGATGTAGCGCAGGCGCTGGAACGGGCCGGCACCGTCGAGATGCGCCGCCTCCATCACGTCCTCCGGCACGGCCTGGAGGCCGGCGAGGAAGAACAGCATGTAATAGCCGGCATTCTTCCAGATCGTGATCACCATGATCACTGACAGCGCGATATCGGGGTCGCCGAGCCAGTTCGGCAGCACCGGAAGCAGCCGGCCGATGTAATAGTCGAGCAGGCCGACATTCGGCAGGAAGATGAACAGGAACAGCGCGGCGGCCGCGACCATCGGAATCAGCACCGGCAGGAACAGCGCGGCGCGAAGCGCACTGGTCACCGCATTGGTGCGTGTGAGCGCGAGCGCAAACAAGAGCGCCAGGCCGATGCTCGGGATCGCGGTGCCGACGGCATAGATGAGATTGTTGACGACCGCTCCGGTGAAGGCGGGATCGGCGAGCACCGCACTGATGTTGTCGAGCCCGACGAAGCGGACCGGGGCCTTCGGCGTGGTGCGCTGGTAGAGCGCATCGATGAGCACGCGGCCCATCGCGCCGTAGGTGAACAGCGCGAGGAAGATCAGCGATGGCAGCAACAGCAGATAGGCCGGCAGCGAAGCCTTGAAACCGCTGGAGAAGCGCTTGAGAACGTGCAGACGCGGTGCCGCCGAGGTCGCGACCGGGAGAGCCGCGGGTTCAGCAAGGCTCATCTCACCGCCGCGAATTTGAGCGCATAGTCGCG
The DNA here is from genome assembly GCF_000296215.2 of Bradyrhizobium sp. CCGE-LA001. Taxonomy (NCBI): domain Bacteria; kingdom Pseudomonadati; phylum Pseudomonadota; class Alphaproteobacteria; order Hyphomicrobiales; family Nitrobacteraceae; genus Bradyrhizobium; species Bradyrhizobium sp. CCGE-LA001. Next base: position 3,768,696 of record NZ_CP013949.1, read on the forward strand.
GCCGTCCATTCCCGCGGGCGGCTCGAACGGGAAGCGCAGACTGGTGTCGAGGAAGTCGTGGCTGTGCACGATCAGGCTCTCATCGTCGATCAGTGCCACGCCGTAGGAGGGCGGCTCGTGGCTGGCCAGATGCGGAGCTGTGGGGTCGAGATCGAACCAGACCTGGTGGTTGGTGCCCTTCAGCGTCGAGAAAGGGATTTTGCCGTAGCTGCCGAAGATCGGCCGATGCACGTGGCCGAAGAAGAGATGACGGATGCGGCTGCGATAGGGCGCGATCACCTCGGCGAACTCCGCGCTCTGCTTCAGCGCGATCTCGTCCATCGCGAGCACGCCGACTGGGAAGGGCGGATGATGCATGAAGACGACGAACGGCGTGTCGGCGGGGGCTGCCGCGAGCGTGCTCGCGAGCCAGCCGAGACGCTTTGCGCACATCTCGCCGGCGTGGCTGGTCTCGTCCAGCGTGTCCAGGAAGACGAACAGCCCGTGCTCGGTGGTGCGCGTGCCCTGCACGAAGCCGTTGGCATCGCGCGGCGCAGCCTTCAGGCTGTCGAGGCAGGTAACGCGGCGATCGTGATTGCCGACCATGGCGATGTAGGGAATCTTCAGCGCGGCCATCGCTTCGGCAAAGTTGGCATAGGACTCCGGCTCGCCCCAATGAGTGAGGTCGCCGGTCACGACGGCGAAGGCGGCATCGGACTGGTGCTGGTTGATGTCGGCAATCGCCGCGTCGAGCTGGGCGCGCGGGTCAAGGCCGTAGAGCATCGAGCCGGGATTTGCGAGATGCGTGTCGGTGAGGTGGATGAATTTGAAGGGCATGGCGCTGCATCGGGACTGTCTGGAGGAGGGACGTCTCCGGCAAGACGACCTGACAGGCGGTTAGAGCGCGTGTGTTTCAGTTTGATGACAGCGGTTCCGCGGACGGGTCGTGTTCACAGGAGCCGCCGAACAGGAGTTGCATAGCGCACCGCGCATCAATCTCATGAATCAATCAGAGCGCGATGCCGATTAAGCCAGGTTCACGTCCCGCAGAACGTCTGCAACACCCGCTGGTCCGGCAGCGGCGGATCGGCGTAGGCCGCATACTCCGGCTGGTCCTCGAACGGTTTCGCCAGCACCTGCACCAGCTCCTCGAACGGCGCGAAATCGTCCTCGTTGACCGCGGCCTGGATCACGGCCTCGACGCGGTGGTTGCGCGGAATGAACAGAGGATTGACGGCGTGCATGGCGGCCTGTCGCTCAGCGGCGCTCTGCGGCTCCAGCGCGATGCGCGCCCGCCAGCGGCCGGCCCATTCGTCGAAGGCCGCGGGCTCCATGAACTGGGCGCGCACGTCGGCGCCGTCATCGGCCGCGGCCTCACCGAGCTTGCGGAAGGTGAGGGTGAAGTCGGCCTGGTTCTTGGCCATGGCGTCGAGCAGGTCCTGGATCAGCGCCTCGTCGCCGTCGCGCTCGGTGAACAGGCCGACCTTCCTGCGCAGGCCGGACTGATAGGCGGCGCTGAACTGGTCCGAGAAGGCGCCGAGAATGTCCTGGGCTTCCGCGATTGCCTTCTCCTGGTCGTCGGAGAACAGCGGCAGCAGGCATTCGGCGAGGCGCGTCAGATTCCACAAGCCGATGCGCGGCTGGTTGGCATAGGCGTAGCGGCCCATCTCGTCGATCGACGAGAACACCTGCGCGGGATTGTAGGCATCTATGAAGGCGCAGGGGCCGTAATCGATGGTCTCGCCGGAGATGGAGGTGTTGTCGGTGTTCATCACGCCGTGGATGAAGCCGACCAGCAGCCAGCGTGCGATGAGCTCGGCCTGGCGCGCAACGATAGCGGCGAGCAGGTCATGATAGGGCCGCTTCGCCTGAAGCAGGTCAGGGTAATGACGCGTGATGACGTGGTCGGCGAGCCGGCGGATCGCCTCGGTGTCGCGGCGGACGGCGAAGAACTGGAAGGTGCCGACACGGATGTGGCTGGAGGCGACGCGGGTCAGCACCGCCCCGGGCAACGCGGTCTCGCGGATGACGTGCTCGCCGGTGACGACGGCGGCGAGCGAGCGGGTGGTCGGGATGCCGAGCGCGAACATCGCTTCGCTGACGATGTATTCGCGCAGGACCGGCCCGAGCGCCGCGCGGCCGTCGCCGCGGCGGGAGAACGGGGTGGGGCCGCTTCCCTTGAGCTGGATGTCGCGGCGAACGCCGTTCCGGTCGATGACCTCGCCGAGCAGGATGGCGCGGCCGTCGCCGAGCTGGGGCACGAAATGCCCGAACTGGTGGCCGGCATAGGCCATGGCGATGGGATCGGCTCCGGCGGGAACCGTCTTGCCGGCCAGGATCTCGGCGCCTTCCGGGGTCTCCAAAAGGTCGGGATCGAGCCCGAGCTGGAGCGCCAGCGGCCGGTTCAGCTTGATCAGCCGGGGCGCGGCCACGGGGGTCGGCGCGACGCGGGCGAAGAAGCTGTCCGGCAGCGCCGAATAGGAGTTCTGGAAGGGGAAATGGACGGTCATGGGCTCAAGATAGGGCTGGAACGCCTGATGGCAAAGGCTCGGTCTTTCGATAAGCCAAAAAGGGGCCTTTCGGGTCCAAAACGGGGCGTTCCCTTGGTTGCCGCCTTGGTCCTCGTCGGGTAAACCCTGCCGCAACTTCGGACCGGTCGTTTCAGGCCGTTCGATTCGCTTCCTCCGACATTGATTTTGGGACGACCATGCATCGCTACCGGTCACACACATGCGGCGCGCTCCGCGAGAGCAACATCGGCGAGACGGTCCGCCTGTCAGGCTGGGTCCATCGCGTTCGCGACCATGGCGGCGTGCTGTTCATCGACCTGCGCGACCATTACGGCCTGACCCAGTGCGTGGTCGATCCGGACTCGCCGGCATTCTCGCTGGCCGAGAAGCTGCGCTCGGAATTCGTGGTGCGGATGGACGGCAAGGCACGCCGCCGCCCCGAGGGCACCGACAATGACGATCTGCCCACCGGGAAGGTCGAGGTCTATATCAGCGAGATGGAGGTGTTGGGCCCCGCGGGCGACCTGCCGTTGCCGGTGTTCGGCGACCAGGAATACCCGGAAGACATCCGCCTGAAGTACCGCTTCCTCGATTTGCGCCGCGAGAAGCTGCACCAGAACATCATGACGCGCGTCGAGATCATCAAGTCGATGCGCCGGCGGATGGAGGGGCAGGGCTTCTTCGAGTTCAACACCCCGATCCTGACCGCGTCCTCGCCGGAAGGCGCGCGCGACTTCCTGGTGCCCTCGCGCATCCATCCCGGCAAGTTCTACGCGCTGCCGCAGGCGCCGCAGCAGTACAAGCAGCTCCTGATGATGTCGGGCTTCGACCGCTACTTCCAGATCGCACCCTGCTTCCGCGACGAGGACCCGCGCGCCGACCGTCTGCCGGGCGAGTTCTACCAGCTCGACGTCGAGATGAGCTTCGTCACGCAGGACGACGTCTTCGCGGCGATGGAGCCCGTGATCACCGGCGTGTTCGAGGAGTTCGCCAAAGGCAAGCCGGTGACCAAGGGCTGGCGCCGGATTCCGTTCGCCGAAGCCTTGCGCAAATACGGCAGCGACAAGCCGGACCTGCGCAACCCCATCGAGATGCAGGACGTCTCCGAGCATTTCCGCGGCTCCGGCTTCAAGGTTTTCGCGCGCATGCTCGAGGACCCCAAGAACCAGGTCTGGGCCATTCCCGCTGCGGGCGGTGGCAGCCGCGCGTTCTGCGACCGCATGAATTCGTGGGCGCAGGGCGAGGGCCAGCCCGGTCTCGGCTACATCATGTGGCGCGAGGGCGGTGAGGGCGCTGGGCCCCTTGCGAACAACATCGGGCCCGAGCGCACCGCTGCGATCCGCGCGCAGCTCGGCGTCAAGGAAGGCGATGCCGCCTTCTTCGTCGCCGGCGATCCCGACAAGTTCTGGAAGTTCTCAGGGCTCGCCCGTAACAAGGTCGGCGAGGAATTGAACCTCACCGACAAGGAGCGGTTCGAGCTCGCCTGGATCGTCGACTTCCCGATGTACGAGTACAACGAGGACGACAAGAAGGTCGACTTCTCGCACAATCCGTTCTCGATGCCGCAGGGCGGCCTGGAGGCGCTGAAGGGCCAGGACCCGCTGACCATCAAGGCGTTCCAGTACGACATCACATGCAACGGTTACGAGATCGCCTCGGGCGGCATTCGCAACCACGTGCCGGAAGCGATGGTCAAGGCGTTCGAGATCGCCGGTTACGGCGAGCAGGAAGTGGTCGACCGCTTCGGCGGCATGTACCGCGCCTTCCAGTACGGCGCTCCGCCGCATGGCGGCATGGCTGCCGGCGTTGACCGCATCGTGATGCTCCTGTGCGGCACCACCAATCTGCGCGAGATCTCGCTGTTCCCGATGAACCAGCAGGCCATGGACCTCCTGATGGGCGCGCCGTCGGAGGCCACCACGAAGCAGCTCCGCGAGCTGCATGTGCGGGTGAACCTGCCGCAAAAGTGAGGGCTTCGATTGCTCTCGTGCCCCGGACGCAGCGCAGCGCTTCTTCAGCGGTGCGCTGCAGAGCCGGGGCCCATGTCTCGGCGAAGGGTGAGTATTCTGGGTCCCGGCTCTGCGCCGCGTCATTTCATGCCGCGCCGCGTCCGGTACACGAGATCAATTAGAGCCCCGTCGACGCCTCGATCTTGAACTGTCCGAGCGCGACGATCGGCTCGCGGTTCATGACATCCATGAATTGAACCACCGGCACCTTCCCGCGCGGCGTCAGCTTGAGGGAGAGCGTCTGGCCCGAGGTCGCGACGAAGTCGGCGAGCGCATCTGCCGCCGCCTTGGCATCGGGATTTGATGCCGCGAGCTTCTCGCCCTGCGCCTGGATCATCTCGACGATGGCGCTGCGCGCGGCGTCGCGGCTGACGTTCTGGATGCGCGAGAATTGCGCCACGACCAGATCGACGGCGCCGCTGTCGCGCAAGGAAAGCTCGATCGCGCCGGCCTCGATCCGCCCGGCATCGCTCATGGCCTGCGCCGGATCGGTCGTGAACACGCCGCGCGGCACGTTGGCGAGCGCGAAGCGGGCCTGCGCCTTGGCGAGATTGCCGAGATCGATCGTTGCGGGCGCAAGCGCGAACGCCCCCGACGACTCCGTCCAGGCCGCACCGAGATCGAGGTCGATCGCGAGCTTGTCGACACCCGCCATGATCAGCGGCCGCTGTGCCGGGCTGGCGGGATCGGTCGGCGCGACCATCTTCACCACCAGATTGGCCTTGCTCGGGATCGATCCGACCAGCTGCCCCCAGTTCAGGCTGAGCGTGTCGATGGTAACGAACTGGCGCGCGCTCTTGTAGGGCGCCACCACGCCCTTGATCTCGGCGCCTTCCAGCACGCGGAACAGGCCCAGCATCTGATCGGGCGAGGGCACTTTGCCTTGAGCGCCGAGCCCTGCAGCCCAGCGCATCAGGTTTGCCGCGCTGAACGATTTCAGCGCGAAACGCTCCATCTTGAACTGGCCTTGCGGGGACGGTGTATCGACGCCTTCGACCGCGAATTCGCCCTCGCGATATCTGACGGCATTGATCCTGGCCGTCCCTTGCGGCGTGCCCATCGACGTCTTGCCGATCTCGATCCTGCCGATGCGAAGGCCTTCATAGAATCCGGCGACCTTCTCCATCATCTCGCGCGATTGCGCGGCGGTCGGGACGATCGATCGGTCCGTCGGCATCAGCGCCAGGATATCGGCCGGACGAAATTTCGATGGCTGCACCGCGATGTCCTCGAAATTGATCCCCTCGATCTCCATCCGCATGCCCTGGGTCGATTTGAGCACATAAGGACCGGCCGAGATCTGCCGGTAAACGCGATGATAGTTGTCGTCGCCGGTCTTCTGCGGATCGAGCGCCGCAGCGATTGCGGTCGCGTCGAAATCGTTGACGATCATGTTGGAGAGATCGCCGGTCAGCTTGTCCGGCTTGCCCGGCTGCGGCACGTCGATGGTGAAGACGGCGCGGTCGGCTTTCATCGCCTCGACCTTGCCGCGCTTGAGGTTCTGGATCGCCAGCCCGGAATAGGCGATCTCGCCATTGCCGGCGGCGCTGCCGCTCGCGTCGAAGGTCATCGTCAGCGTCGGAGCCGTGACCGACGATGCCGTGATGCTTGCGTACCGTTCGAGTACATAGCGGTAAAGGTCGATCAGGGAGCCGCTCGTCGGCGGATCGCCGACGCGAACGGGGCCGGCATAGTCCCGCAAGGTGAGTTGCGGGATCTTGTAGGATGCCTTCAGCTTCGCGGCGCCGACCTGGTCCAGGGCGACCTCGAATCCGGCGACGTCGATGCTGTCAGCCGAGAAGGTGGTATCGTCGATCAGGCGAACGCCGGTGCCCTTGATGCCGGCGATCTTGATCTGCGCCTGCGGCTTGTCGCCGGGCGTGATCGCGATGTCCTCGATCGTCAGGATGCGCGCGGGCAGATCGAATCCAAGCTTGCCGTAGCTTGCCTTGCCGCCGCTCGAACGGATCCTGTCGAAGGTGGCTTCGACCTCGGCCGTGGCGCGATGCCTGGCGTAGAGGTCGAGGCCGAACCATCCGCCCGCGGCGAGCACGAAGAGTGCCACCAGCCCGATCAGGATTCGCTTCATTCCGCTGCCCCAGTTGCCCGTTTTTGATCGCGCAACCTGGCATATTCGCGAAACGGCGGGCGGTCCAGGGAAAGCTATGGTTTTCAAATATTTGACAACGCGTCTTGTTGATGGGCGCGCAATCGGATGTTGCCACCGGGGCGGCCGGCGTGCTTCATCCCGTTTCCATGACCCGGAAATAACCGTTCATCTTGGGCGGTGGCTCCGGATCGGGCATTTTGAGGCCGGTAACGCGAAGCGAGACACCGCATGTCGTCCTATTCTGATGATCTCCACCAGGCGGCGCTCGCCTATCACCGCCTGCCGCGCCCGGGAAAGCTCGAGATCCAGGCGAGCAAGCCGCTCGCCAACCAGCGCGACCTCGCGCTCGCCTATTCTCCGGGTGTCGCCGCCGCCTGCACCGAGATCGCCAAGAACCCCGCAGAGGCCGCCTCGCTGACCACCCGCGCCAATCTGGTTGCCGTGGTTTCGAACGGCACCGCCGTGCTCGGTCTCGGCAATATCGGCCCGCTGGCGTCCAAGCCCGTGATGGAGGGCAAGGCGGTCCTGTTCAAGAAATTCGCCGGCATCGACGTGTTCGACATCGAGATCGCCGCCGACACCATCGACCGCGTGGTCGAAACCGTCGCGGCGCTCGAACCGACCTTCGGCGGCATCAATCTGGAAGACATCCGCGGACCGGAGTGCTTCGAGATCGAGGCGCGCCTGAAAGAGCGCATGAAGATCCCGGTCTTTCATGACGACCAGCACGGCACTGCGATCATCGTCGCCGCCGCCATCACCAACGGCCTTCGGCTGAACGGCAAGAAGCTGTCCGACGTCAAGATCGTGGCGTCGGGGGCAGGGGCCGCGGCCATCGCAACGCTGAATCTCCTGGTGTCGATGGGCGCGCAGCGCAAGAACATCTGGGTCTGCGACATCGACGGCCTCGTGCATGAGGGCCGCAACACCTCGATGGACCGTTGGAAGGCGGTCTACGCCCAGAAGACCGACAAGCGCACGCTGGCCGACGTGATCGGCGGCGCCGACATCTTCGTCGGCCTCTCGGCGCCCGGCGTACTCAAGCCCGAGATGGCGAAGGCGATGGGCGACAAGCCGCTCATCATGGCGCTCGCCAATCCCGTACCGGAGATTATGCCGGAGGAGGCCCGCAAGGTGCGCCCCGACGCCATGATCTGCACCGGCCGTTCCGACTATCCGAACCAGGTCAACAACGTCCTCTGCTTTCCCTTCATCTTCCGCGGCGCGCTCGATGTCGGCGCTAGCGCCATCAACGAGGAGATGAAGCTCGCCGCCGTCGAGGCCATCGCCCAGCTCGCGCGCGAAGCGCCGTCGGATGCGGTGGCGCAAGGCTTTGACACCGGCGAGACGCAAGGCTTCGGTCCGGGATCGCTGATCCCGAGCCCGTTCGATCCGCGTCTAATCCTGCGCATCGCGCCCGCCGTCGCCAAGGCGGCGATGGAATCGGGCGTGGCGACGCGGCCCATCACCAATTTCGACGAATACACCGCATTGCTCGAGCGCTTCGCGTTCCGCTCCGGCCTCGTCATGAAGCCGATGTTCGCCAAGGCCAAGACCCAGCCGGTGCGCGTGATCTACGCGGAAGGCGAGGACGAGCGCGTGCTCCGCGCCACGCAAGTTGTGCTGGAGGAAAAGGTGGCGCGCCCGATCCTGGTCGGTCGTCCCTCGGTGGTCGAGGCGCGCATCAAGCGCTTCGGCCTGTCGATCAAGGCGGGCAAGGATTTCGATCTCGTCAATCCCGAGGACGATCCGCGCTATCGCTCCTATGTGCAGTCCTATGTCGAGGTCGCCGGCCGTCGCGGCGTGACGCCGGACGCGGCACGCACGGTGGTGCGCACCAACAACACCGTTATCGCAGCGCTCGCGGTGACGCGCGGAGAGGCCGATGCGATGCTCTGCGGCGTCGAGGGCCGCTATATGAGCCACCTGCGCCATGTCCGCGAGATCGTCGGCTTCTCGCCCGGTGTCAGCGACTACGCCGCGCTGGCACTGCTGATCACCAGCAAGGGCGCCTTCTTCATCGCCGACACGCAGGTGCGCCCCAATCCGAGTGCCGAGGAGCTCGCCGAGATCGCCTCGCTCGCGGCCGTTCATGTGCAGCGTTTCAACATCAAGCCGAAGATCGCCTTCGTCTCGCACTCCGATTTCGGCAGCTACGATACGGATTCCTCGCGCAAGATGCGCCGGGCGACCCAGTTGCTGAAAGAAAAGCATCCGGAGATCGAGGCCGACGGCGAGATGCAGGGCGATACGGCTCTTTCAGCTGCGGCGCGGAGAATGGTGCTGCCGCACTCCAAGCTCGAGGGCGAGGCCAACATCCTGATCATGCCGACCCTCGATACCGCCAACGTCGGCTATCAGATGATCAAGTCGCTGGCGGACGCGCTCCCCGTGGGCCCGATCCTGATCGGTCCGGCGCGCCCGGCCCACATCCTCACGCCATCGGTGACGGCGCGCGGCATCCTCAACATGACCGCGGTGGCGGTGGTCGAAGCGCAGGAGCGCGCGGCCCGGCAGCAGCCGACGTTATTCACGTAGGGGCGAGGTGTCGCGCCATAGAAGGTGCGACCCCTTCTCCCCTTGTGGGAGAAGGTGGCGCGAAGCGCCGGACGAGGGGTTGCTTCCGCTAGTTGATATCTGGCGCGCTTTCCTTTCGCTGATAGATACCCCTCATCCGGCTCCCCGCTTCGCGGCGAGCCACCTTCTCCCACAAGGGGAGAAGGGAAGAGACCGCTAATTTGAAATACTTTCAGGTCTTCACTTCCCTATTTGTAAACCGGCGCACGACTCTTCATAATCCACTCACGTTCCCTGCTTAGCGCTTTGCCAAGAGGCCGATCATGCCAGCGTTCGTGACTTTCGGGCGAATCCTGTTCGCCGTCCTGTTCGTCTACACGGGCGCGACCAAGCTGTTCGCTATCCAGGCGACCGCAGACTTCATCGTTACCAAGGTCGTGGTGCCCGAGGTGATCGTGCCTTACGCCAAGCAGGTCGAGACCGCGACCGCCATGACTACGCCGCAGCTGCTCGCGATCGCCGTCGGAGGACTCGAGGTCATCGCCGGCCTCATGATCGCGCTGAATTTCGGTGCGCGCTTCTTCGCGATGTTGCTGATCATCTATGTCGCGGTCGCCACCGTGCTGTTCTACGACTTCTGGAACATGGCAGCGCCCGAGAACGCCAAGATGCTGGTCGACGCGCTCAAGAACCTGTCGATCATCGGCGCGCTCTGCATGATCATCGGCTACGGACGCACGACGCGTCCGGCCGAGGCGGCCTACGGGGACGTGTAGCCGTCAATCCGCCCTGGGAGCGGTTCTTCGCAGATGCGCTAGCCAGCTTTGCGTCGGCCGGCGGGGGCACCAATTTTTGGCAGACTAATAAGCAACATACGGCGCGGTATCTGCATGCCGGTACTGTGCATGGGGTTGTTTTGCCCATTTGGATTTGAGCGGCGTCGTGAGACGGCTATTTCCGCTGCCACGGGGTCACGGTCACCTCGTGCGCCGCGTCGAGCAAATACGGCGTGGCGGGCTTCATTCCGTGCGACGTGAGAACGTCATGCGGTGTCCGCTCGGGCACGCCGACAAAGCAGCCTTCGCCGCCGGGCAATCGCACATGCGGGGCCTCCGACAGCCAGAACGTGTCGTAGCGGTCCATGAACATGTCGAACACGACGGGGCCACCGATGATCGCGACCATGCCGGAGGCGACATCGGCGAAGGCGCAGGCTTCCTCGACGCTGGCATGCTCCGGGTTCCACAATGTCGCGTTCGGCATTTCGGGGTCGACGGTCAGCGCCTTGATTTTGCGGGTCAGGATCAGGCGTTTGCGCTGGGGTGAATTCGGCTGCTGCTCGTGCGAATTGCGGCCGTGCACGATCAGCGCGGCGCGGTCGAGCGACTGCTCGAAGAACAGCTTGTCGCCTTCGAACTTCAGGCTATCGGGCATCACATGACCAGCGTCGGCGAGCATGCCGTCCGCGGATACGATGACGTAGCCTTCGAACCGGAAAGACAATTGCTGTCTATTCGGAAACGGTCGTCACCACGGAATTGACCGGGCGCTGGCTCACCGTCGGGAGCTTGAGGTCCTTGACCAGCTCCTGCTCGTATTCGGGCAACGTCGAAGCCGGGAATTTCGCACGCATCGCCACTACCTTGTAGCCGCCGGCCTTCAGGCGCTTCAGCAACTCGGGCAAAGCCTCGGCCGTGTGCTTCTGGAAGTCGTGCATCAGGATGATGCCCTTACCTCTGGTGTCGAGCTTCTTCATCACGGTCTCGACAATCTTCTCGGGCTTGGACGCCTTGAAGTCGAAGGAGTCGATGTCGCAGGAGAAGATCCCGACGTTGCGGTTGCCGAGATAGGTGACCATCTCCGGCGGATGCTGGAGCGCCGGGAAGCGGAAGAACGGCGCCGGCGAGACGCCGCCGAGTGCCCACTTCACCGCCGCAAAGCCCTTCTCGATCTCGTCCTTGCGCTGCGCCTCGGTGAACTTCTTGTTGTTGAGGTTGGCGTGGGACCAGGTGTGCGCGCCGATCGTGTGGCCCGCCGCATGGACCTGCTTCAGGATTTCCGGCTCATAAGTCGCGTGCTTGCCGATGATGAAGAAGATGCCGGTGGTGCATTCGTCCGCGAGCGCCTTGAGCACCGCGGGCGTGTTGCGCGGCCAGGGGCCGTCATCGAAGGTCAGCACCACCTCCTTGTCGCGCAGGAAGTCGAGCTCCTTGAAATGCTCGAAGCCGAAGCCGGGACCACCCGTGGTGTCGATCTCGACGGTGCGGGCGACGCCGAGCGCGCCGGGGGTGTTGCAAGCCGCGCGCGCCGGCTGTGGCGCCTGTTTCGGCGGCGGCGGATTGACGAAGCCGGCTGGCGCGGCGGCAGCTGCTGGAGCCGCAGGAGGCGCCGCAGCGGCCGGCGGTGCCACTGGGGCGGCTTGCGTCGCGGCCGCGGGCTTGGCGGCCGGGGCTTGCGACCATGCCGCGCCCGTCATGGCCAGAGACATCGCGCCTGCCAAAATCAGTCCTGCTGCCACGCGCATTGTGTTGTCCTCGAGATTGATCCCGTTGTTCCGCCGCGGCTTTTCGCTCGCGGCAAAACGTCCTGCCCAAACGATCCTAGCCTAGATGGTGGGCCCGCGTCATTGCAACGGCTGTTTGATGCCGCGCCACAATTGTGCCCAGCCGGATGGGCCCAACTGGCGTCAGCTGTCGGCCAACGCCTTGGCGATGGCCGTTTTGACCCGCGTATCGGTCGGTGCGACAGCGGACGGAAAGACCTCCGCGATATAGCCGTCACGGCCGATCAGGTATTTGTGGAAGTTCCACTTTGGAACCTCCCTTGGCCGTGCGTCGGCAGCCCATTTGTAAAATGGGTGCGCCTTCGATCCGATCACGGCCGACTTGGCCGTGACCGGGAAGGTAACGCCATATTGGTGGTGCGCGGTCTCTGAAATCTCGCTGGTGCCGCCGGGCTCTTGGGCGCCGAAATCGTTGGAGGGCACGCCGATGACGGTCAGCCCGCGCTCGCGAAACTCGCCCCAAAGCTCTTGAAGGCCTGCATATTGCGGGGTGTAGCCGCAGAGCGAAGCGGTGTTCACGACCAGCAGCGGCTTGCCGGTGAAAGCGGCAAGGCGGATGTCGTCGCCGGACAATGCTCGGAAGGAGAAGGCATAGGCCGAAATCCGGCTCATGCCGCCATCGGCAAGTGTGCGCGTCGCTGGCACGATGGTGCCGGCAATCGCCACGGTGAGCAAGGTCCTGCGATTCATCATGACGGCGTCCCCCAAAATGACCCGGGGCGGATGTTACTCCGCCGCCGCGACCTCGCGCGTCAACACCGCGTTATCGGGAGCGATGAAAGCTCAGTACAGGCGGACGATGAAGTCGGTGCCTTCGCCCGTTTCGCCCTGGTTGATGCCCTGGTCGGAGACGATGATCGAGCCACCCGTGGTCAGCATCTCGTTGATCTTGGCCATAGTGTCCGCAGGGATCGTGATGCGGTCGAGGGCTTCGGCCGGGCTGTCCGGCGCGGCCACCGGCTTTGCGGCAACGGGGATCACGGCAGCGTCACCCTTGCGGCGCGACACGCGTCCGTCATCGCGCGCAGCCGCGCGGACGGAGACCGGCAGCGACACCACCGACCAGCGCAGCGAATTTGAATCGGCCTTGTCGACTTCGGCCGTGAACACGTGCGTGCCGAGCGGCCGGTCGCTCGGGGCGATGGTGACGGGCACCTCGAACAGCGGCGCAAAATTCTGCCGCACGTAGAGCTTGGAATCCTTGCGGCTGATGAAGACGGCAATCTGGCCGGCGCGCTTCGGCGCGTCCGGCTTTGCCGCAGGCGCGGGGTCGGCCATGCGCGTCTCGTCCTTCTTCACGTCGGGCGAGGCAGCAAGCGGCGGCGCGTCGGTCTTGGCGGCGTCCGGCTTGTCGGTCGTCGTTGAAGCCTTCGGCGCTTCCGCGGCGTCAACGGCCTTCGCGTCCGTGGCTGCTGGTTTGGCCGCGTCGGATGCCTCGGCGGTTTTGGTTTCGACCTTGTCGGCTGGAGCCGCTGCGTCCTCGCGGGCGGGCGCATTGCCGGTCGTCACATCCGACATCACGGTGTGGCCGACCGAGGTGCGCAAGTCGAGCACGCTGTCCGCACTGGCGGTCTTCGTTTCGACCGGCTTGGCTTCAGCGAGCTTGGCTTCAGCAGCCTTGGTTTGCGCCGCACCCTTATCGGCCTTGTCGTCGCCATTGATCTGCGGCGCGAGGCTGACGGCGGGCTGTGGCGGCACGCGCACCGCGGCGAGCAGAGGATGCGAGAAGTTTTGCGGCGACATCTGGCCGGGCGCCACGATCACCCGCGCGCCCATCCGGGTCCAGTTCCACATCTTCATCGCGAACGCCATCGGCATGCGGATACAGCCGTGCGAGGCCGGATAGCCCGGCAGCGCCCCGGCATGCATGGCAACGCCGGACCAGGTGATCCGCTGCATGTACGGCATCGGCGCGCCGCTATAGATGTTGGAGTGGTGGAATTTGTGCTTCTGGATGATGCTGAACACACCCATCGGCGTCGAATGGCCCCTCATGCCCGTCGACACCGGAGATTCCGCGAACAGGCCGTTGCTGTCGTAGACCGCGACCTTCTGCCGCTCGATCGAGACGACGACGACCAGCGCTCCTTGCGGCTTGGTGCCTGCTTCCTTTTGGACGACGCTGTCCTTCTTGGCCGCGGTGGCGCGCTTCTGAGGCTTCTGGGTCGGTATCTCGAGGCGCCGATCCTGCCGGGCGTAATAGGATCCGTCGGAATAATCCGTCCAATAATAATACGCTGCGTCCGCCTGGCTTGCCGTACCGATCGCACCTGCCGCCGTCAGCAAGGCGACCTGCCATAGCCGCGCCGGCTTGGTAGAAGAAGCGGCCCCGTTCACGCTATTCATCCTCGAATCCATCATCCAAATCAGACGTTAGTCTCGCAAAGGGGATACGCGTTCACCAGCAGCGCGGTTCTGCCGTCAGCTACAATTTGTCCAAGGCGTAGCAAAAAAGCCTCACGGAGCGGTAAACGGCGGCCGCGTCCGTTGGCGCGTCGTCTTCCTGTCGGGCTGTCGCGCTCCTACATTGCGGGGACTTGTTACCGGAGAACTTCATGTCATCTCGTTTCCCTGGTCTTGCCGGCATCCGCTTGAAACGCCTCGCCTTATTGCTTTTGGCCCTGGCTGCGCCGGCGGCATCCGCCCAAGCTGCCGACGAGCCGGATCTGATCTTCCGCCGCTCGACCGTGTTCAAATGGATGAGCCCGAATGACAAGCTCGCGACCTATGGTCTCGACGATCCCGAGGTCGAGGGCGTGGCCTGTCATTTCACGGTCCCGGAGAAGGGCGGCTTCAAGGGCTGGCTGGGCCTTGCCGAGGAGGTCTCCGACATCTCGCTCGCCTGTCGCCAGGTCGGCCCGATCAAGTTCAAGAACAAGATGGAGCAGGGCGACGACATGTTCCGCCAGCGCCGCTCGCTGTTCTTCAAGAAGATGCAGATCGTGCGCGGCTGCGACACCAAGCGCAACGTGCTGGTCTACATGGTCTATTCGGACAGGCTGATCGAGGGCTCGCCGAAGAACTCGACCTCGACGGTACCGATCATGCCGTGGGGACCTTCGGACGCAAACGTGCAGAAGTGCGGCGAGTTCTTCACTCACTGACGACGGCGCGGCTGGCGCGCGGCCTCGCAAGATGCGAACCGGTCAGCCGCACGAATGTCTGCGGCGCGGCTTCAAAGCCGCGGCTCGATTGCAGCGCCATTTCCCCCGCGGATTTGGCGCGGCCGCAATCGGCTCCTCGATATCCGCGGCCCGTCCGTTGGTCCGCCTCGCGCGTCGTTGCGCGATCTGTCGCCATCATGATGGCCATCCCTCAAATGAACGCGTCCGGTGATTCCGGGCGTCTCGGTTTCGATGGCTTGGGTCGCAGCCGAAGCGCCCCCGGTTCGACAGGGCCCAGCCTTCGTTCGGCTTCTCTTCAGCAGAAAAACGTAAAACGCATGTGAAGCGCGTAAGGCTGGGGCGTGACGATGCCGGCCTTCCGGATTCGCTTGGGCTCGAATGGGAACTTGCCGGGCGGCTTGGGGGCTTGGCGCGACCCATCTGAAATGATTGGGATTTCACGCTCAATGTTTCGTCGTCCCGGAGGCGACGAAACAATTTGCGCGAAAGATGAAACCATTTTCCGCTTTTGGCGCATCACGGGGGAAACCGCCCATGGTTATCAGCTTCACAACGACGACGGCACTCCGCCGGCCACGAATTGGGAGACAAGATCATGCGCGCGCTCAGCTTCATCCTTGCCTTCGGTTTCGTGCTCGCTGGCTCCTCCTTCGCAGGCACGCCCGATGGCAGCCTGCCCGGTGTCGGCACCTTCCAGTACAGCGGCCCGCCGCTGACGATCACCGCACCGCAGCCGATCGTGCTCGCCGCGCGCCTCTGATCGCCAACACGCAAATCAGCCGGCAAGGGCCATCATGCTCGTTCGTTTCTGCGCCGCAGCATTCATCTCCGTCCTGACGATCATTGCCGCTCAGGCGCAGGTCCGCGCTCCCTCAAGGCTGCCGGATCCGCGCGGCGAATTCGTGCGTCAGTGTGCGCCACGTATGCTCGGGCGCTGGGAGCATCCCGAGGCGGTTTGCACCTGCCTCCACGACCATGCGGCTGCCATGGTCGAGGATCGCGATTTGCGCGAGGCCCTGCTGCGGGGCATCAGCGAAACCGGCGTGCCGACGATCGAGACCGATTGGGTACCGACGTCCAAGCAGGGCGAAATCGGCCCGACCTTCACCAGGATCGCCAAGCCGACCCTGCAGTGCATGTTCGACCCGGCGAAGTAGCTCTCAGGTCTTCATTTGATTTTTGGACCGTAGCGCGGCACGCAGGCGCTGGTCCGCGACACGCCCTTGTCGGTCATCTTCGCGCCGCGCACTTCCTTGACCTGACCTGCGGGGCAGGTTCCGTCATCTACGAGCACGCGCTGGCCAAGCTTGAGGTCGACGATGTCCTGTTCGCGGCCGACCGTTGTTGCGTGCGCCGTCGAGGCGAGCGCGAGGGATATCAGGAGAGACAGGCAAGTCGCGCGGCGCAGCTGCATGATATGAGATCCCGGATCGATAGCCGCAATCTAGGAAGTGGCAGCCGATTCTCATAGTGAAGCTTCGTCACGCCCGTCGAAGCGATTTGCTGCGGGCGCGCAGGGCCGAGCGCGATTCCCGCGCCAGCTGTTCAGCCGAGGCGATCAATTGCGGAACCGCGTGCCCCGAAAATCCCAGCACGAATCCGGGCAGGGGGCGTGCGCGTGAATAGGTGTCGGCCAGCAGCCAGCCCTCTGCACCAGCCGCCTGCTTCGCCTCTGCCGCCACCCGCGGATCGACTGCGGGATCGAACCGGGCGACGAGGTGCAACCCTTGCGACGGCACCGGCACGGATAGTGCGCCGTCGGATCTGGTCTCCAGCGTCGCGGCCAGGGCATCACGCGCCTCGCGATAGAGCTTGCGCATGCGCTTGAGGTTCGCAGCGAAGGCGCCGGAATTGAGCATGTCGGCCACGGCACCTTCCATCAGCGTGCCGGGAAAGCGGTCGAGCGTGGCGCGGGCCGCGGTCACGTCCGCGATCAGCCGCTCGGGCAGGGCGCAATAGCCGATGCGCAGGCCCGGAAACAGCGTCTTGGCGAAGGTGCCCATGTAGATCACGCGCTGGAGGTGATCGATGCCGGCGAGCGACATCAGGGGCGCGCCGTCATAACGGAACTCGCTGTCGTAATCGTCTTCGAGCACGAAGGCGCCGGCCTGCTTGGCCCATTCCAGCAGTACGAGCCGCCGCGGCATCGACATCTGGACGCCCAGCGGAAACTGGTGCGACGGCGTGACATAGGCGGCACGTGCAGACGGCGCCGCCGCGCGACCTTTGGCTACCTGTAAGCCGTCCGCGTCGACGGGGATGGGCACGATGCGATATCCGCATTGGGCGATCGTCCGGCGCACGATGGGATAACCGGGGTCCTCGCACCAGATACGGTCGCCGGCTTTCAGGATCGCGCTCAGCACGATGCGCAGCGCGTGCAGCGTGCCTGATGTGAGCATGATCTGATCGGGGTCGCAGCGCAGGCCTCGCGCCGACAGCAGGTGATCGGCGATCGCCGCGCGCAGCTCGCGGCTGCCGCGGGGATCGCCATAGTGCAGATGCTCGGGTCCGAATGCGCGCATGCGGCGGCCGACGAAAGCGCGGAACCGCTGCACGGCGCGCTCGTCGATATGGGTGCAGCCGAGCGCGAATGCGCCCTGCCGCGGTGCTTCGATCACGGCCTTGGGCGTCTTCGCCTCGGCGGCGCGCGCCGGAATCCGGGCTGCGACGAAGGTGCCGGAGCCGACGGTCGCCTCGGCAAAGCCGTCCGCAATCAGCCGCTCATAGGCGGCGACGACGGCGTTGCGGCGAAAGCCCGTCTGCTTGGCCAGCGTCCGCGACGGCGGAAGCGGCTCGCCGGGCCTGACGAGACCCGCGACGATCATCTCGCACAGCGCCTGGTAGAGCCGGTGCGCGGCGGATGCGCCCGCCGTGATGTGCGGACCAGTAAGGTTGAGCGGCAGCTCGGGCTTTGACAGAGCAGGGGCCTTGGCCGCCGCGGACGAATTGGTCGGAATTTTTTGCATGGAATTGGCACTATCGCAGACCAAATCCGCGGCTACAACTCTCCGGGATTGTTTCATTTCCGAGGAGCCGGCCGTGAGCCAGGTTGAGATTTCGAATTCCTATCCGACGTCAGCGCGCAACCAGGTGAAGCGCCGTCACGACCGCGGCTTCTACGATCACGCGACCGTTCACCGCATCCTGGATTCCTCGATGCTGTGCCATGTGTCCTACGTGATCGACGGCCAGCCCTATTGCACGCCGACATTCTTCTGGCGCGAAGGCACGAAGCTGTATTGGCACGGGAGTAGCGCCAGCCGCATGCTGCGCAACCAGACCAGAGGCGAGCGCGTCTGCCTGACCGTCGCCCATCTCGACAGTCTCGTGCTGGCCCGCTGTGGCTTCAACCATTCCGCCGACTACCGCGCGGTGATGGCGTTCGGCACCGCCTATCTCGTCACCGATCCCGCCGAGAAGGAGCGTGCGGTGATCGCGATGGTCGACCGCTTTTTCCCGGGCCGCACCGCCAGCCTGCGCCAAAGCAACACGCAGGAGATCAAGGCGACCTCATTCATTGCGATGGAGATCGAGGAGGCCTCGGCCAAGGTCCGTGCCAAGGGCGTGGCCGACGACGACGAGGACTACGAATTGCCTGTTTACGCCGAGCGCATTCCGGTGCGCACCGTGCTCGGCGCGCCCGAGCCGTGTCCGCGCCTGCTCGACGGCGTCAGCCGTCCTGCGACGCTGGATGGCTATTCGGAAGGCCGGCTGCTCGAAGATGCATTGCGGGATGCGTATTTTGTGGAGTACCCGAACGGCTGAAATCGGCTAGCTTGCGCATCCCTCGAACGATGCGAATGCCTGGAGTTGCCTGATGAATGCCGAAATGCAGCAGAGGATCCTCGATGCCGTCGATGCCGGCTTCGAAGCCCAACTGGCGACCACGCGCGATTTCGTCGCGATCCCCTCGACCCGCGGCGCCGAGGGACCGTGCCAGGACATGATCGGCGACCTCCTGCGCGAGCGCGGCTATGAGGTCGACGACTGGCACATCAATGTCGACGACCTCAAGGACCTGCGCGGCTTTGGCCCGATCGAGCACGATTTCTCCAAGGCGCGTTCCGTGGTGGGGACCTACCGTCCGCAAACCAGCGCCGGCAAATCGCTGATCCTCCAGGGCCACTGCGACGTGGTGCCGGCAGGTCCGCTGGATTTGTGGGAGACGCCACCGTTCTCGCCCGTGATCAAGAACGGCAAGATGTTCGGTCGCGGCGCCTGCGACATGAAGTCGGGCACGATCGGCGCGCTTTATGCGCTCGATGCGATCAAGGCGGCGGGCTTGAAGCCGACGGCGCGGATCCACTTCCAATCCGTGATCGAGGAGGAGAGCACCGGCGTCGGCGCACTCTCGACGCTACAGCGCGGTTATCGCGCCGACGCCTGCTTCATTCCCGAGCCGACCGGCGGCAAGATGGTGCGATCGCAGGTCGGGGTGATCTGGTTCCGCCTGCGCGTGAAGGGACACCCGACCCACGTGGCCTTCGCAGGTTCAGGCGCGAATGCGATCATGGCGGCCTATCACCTGATCCAGGCCCTGCAAAAGCTCGAGATCGAATGGAACGAGCGCGCGAAAGCCGATCGGCACTTCAAGACGCTCAACCATCCCATCAACTTCAATCCCGGCATCATCAAGGGCGGCGACTGGGCCTCCAGCGTCCCGGCCTGGTGCGACGTCGATTGCCGGATTGCCGTGTTGCCAGGCTGGTCGATTGCGGATCACCAGAAGGAGATCATGGCGTGCGTTGCGGCTGCTGCGCGTAATCACCGCTTCCTCGCCAATAACCCGCCGGAAGTCGAATGGTCGGGCTTCCTATCGGAGGGCTACGAACTGACTGACGCCGCCGCGCCCGAGGCTGCCTTCGGCAAGGCCTTCAACACCGTCTATGGTGGCGCGGTCGAAGACCTCGTCTTCACCGCGCTCACCGACACCCGGTTCTACGGCCTCAACCACGGCATCCCAAGCCTGTGCTTCGGCGCCAGCGGCGGCGAGATGCATGGCTTCAACGAATATGTCGACCTAGATTCGCTGAAGAAGACGACCAAGGCGATGGCGCTGTTCATCGCGGAATGGTGCGGCGTGGAGAAGGCGTAGGCCTCTCTCCGCGGTCATTGCGACGAAGCAATCCAGGCTGTTGCCGCGGAGGCAGGCTGGATTGCTTCGCTGCGCTCGCAATGACGGATGATAGTTCTGGAGGGTGGGCAGGGTGGGCAAAGGCGCTCCTGCGCCATGCGGCCTCGGCGGCAGCGCCGTGTGCCCGAAACACGGGCTGTCAAATTCCTTTAAGCTTAAAAGAAAGACTAGGATGGTGGTCTGTCCGGTGGCAGACTGGTGTTCAGTTCGCTGAACAAGTCCCAGGGAGTGACCATGCGCGATTGGGATGATGCTTATGCCAATTCGGCCCATATCCCGGGCTCGGACAAGATGCCGGCGCTGTGGGCGGAGCGGGCGGCGGCCTATCGTGCCGGGCTCAAGGATTTTCGTGCGGACATCGCCTATGGCACCGGCGAGCGCCAGCACATCGACCTGGTCCTGCCGGACGGTGACAGCAAGGGCCTCGTCGTCTTCGTGCATGGCGGCTATTGGATGCGCTTCGACAAATCGACCTGGACAGATCTCGCCGAAGGCGCGCGTCACCATGGCTGGACGGTGGCGCTGCCGAGCTACACGTTGACCCCGGCCGCGCGCATCTCCGACATCACTGCCGAGATCAGGGCCGCGATCGCGAAAGCGGCTTCGCTGGTCGCGGGGCCGATCCGGCTCGCCGGCCACTCCGCCGGCGGCCATCTCGTCACGCGTATGCTGTGCGACGACAGCCGGCTCGATCCTGCCGTCTACAATCGCATCGCCGGCACGCTCTCGATCAGCGGCCTGCATGATCTGCGGCCGCTGCTCAAGACCAAAATGAACGAGACGCTGCGCATGACCATTGAGGAGGCGACGCTGGAGAGCGCGGCGCTGCATCTGCCGCGCGGACATGCGCCTGTGACCGCCTGGGTCGGCGGCAGCGAGCGTCCGGAGTTCATCCGCCAGTCCGACCTGATGGCCAATATCTGGACCGGTTTCGACGTGCCGACGCGCCTCGTCGTCGATCCCGGGCTCAACCATTTTACGGTGATCGATGGGCTCAAGGACCCATCGTCGCCGATCACTGCGCGCCTGATCGGCCTCGATTGACGCGGCAGGGATGATCGATCGAAAGGACCCGTCATGACGTCCAGCGATTACGATCCTGCAAGAGAAGGTGCCGAGACGGATTTCGCCCGGCGCATGTCCTATGGCGACTATCTGGCATTGGATGCGATCCTCGGGGCGCAGCATCCGCTCTCGGAAGCCCATGACGAGATGCTGTTCATCATCCAGCATCAGACCACGGAGCTGTGGATGCGCCTTGCCATCCACGAGCTCAGCGCCGCGCGCCGCGCCATCGCACGTGACGAAGTGCAGCCCGCGATGAAGATGCTGGCGCGGGTCTCGCGCATCTTCGAGCAGCTCAACGGCGCTTGGGACGTGCTGCGCACTATGACGCCGAGCGAATATACCCGCTTTCGTTCGCAACTCGGCCAGTCGTCGGGCTTCCAGTCGCGCCAGTACCGGCTGATCGAATTTCTGCTCGGCAACCGCAACCATGCCATGCTCAAGCCGCACGCCCACGATGTGGAGACGACAAAATTGCTCGAAGCCGAGCTCGCGACGCCCAGCCTCTATGACGAGGTGCTGCGGCTCGCGGACCGCCATGGGCTCAAGATGCCTGCGGCCGTGCTGTCGCGCGACGTCCGCGAGACCCATGGCTTCAACGAGGGTGTGCTGCAGGCCTGGCGTATCGTCTACGAGGCGCCGGAGACGCATTGGATGCTCTATGAGCTTGCCGAGAAGCTGGTCGATTTCGAGGACTATTTCCGGCGCTGGCGCTTCAACCATGTGACGACGGTCGAGCGCGTGATCGGCTTCAAGCGCGGCACCGGCGGCACTGGCGGCGTCAGCTATCTCAAGCGGATGCTGGAGGTCGAGCTGTTTCCCGAGCTCTGGCGCGTGCGCACCATTCTCTGAGAGATCTTCATGCCCCAGCTTCGCGTCTATGACGACACCAGGGCGTTGTTCCATCTGCCCGACGGCGTGATCTATCTCGACGGCAATTCGCTCGGTGCGCTGCCATCAGGCGTGGGCGAGCGCGTTAGCCGCGTCATCACCGACGAATGGGGCAATGAGCTGATCCGCGCCTGGAACACCGCGGGCTGGTATGCCCAGCCGCGCCATGTCGGCGATCGCATCGCGCGGCTGATCGGCGCGGAATCCGGCTCCGTGATGGTCGGGGACACACTGTCGCTCAAGGTCTATCAGGCGCTCGCGGCCGCGCTCGACATGAATGCGTCGCGGAAGGCGATCCTGTCAGACACCGGCAATTTTCCGACGGACCTCTACATGGCCGAAGGCCTGATTCAAACGCTCGGGCGCGGCCATCAATTGCGCCTGGTGGCGCCGGAGGAGATCGAGGTCGCGCTCTCGGAGGAGATCGCCGTCCTGTACATCACCGAGGTCGACTATCGCACCGGCCGCCGCCACGACATGGCGAAGCTCACCGCCAAAGCGCACACACTCGGCATCGTCACGCTCTGGGATCTCGCGCACTCCGCCGGCGCTCTGCCCGTCGATCTCTCCGGCTGCGGCGCCGATTTCGCCGCCGGGTGCACCTACAAATATCTCAACGCCGGTCCCGGCGCGCCGGCGTTCCTCTACGTCGCGCCCCGCCATGCCGACAGCGCGCGTGCCGCTCTGTCCGGTTGGATGGGGCACGCAAAGCCGTTCGCATTCGAGCTCGCTTATGCGGCGGCCGGCGGCGTCGAGCGCATGCGTGTCGGCACGCCGCCGGTGTTGGCGATGGCGGCGCTGGAGGCCTCGCTCGACATCTGGGACAGGGTTGATATTGCCGAGGTCCGTGCGCGTTCGCTAGCGCTCGGCGATCTCCTGATCGCCGAGGTCGAGCGCCGTTGTCCAGCTCTGAGGCTGGTGACGCCGCGCGCGCATGAATGTCGCGGCTCGCAGGTTTCCTTCGCCTTCGACGGCGGCTACGCCGCCATGCAGGCCCTGATCGCCCGCGGCGTCATCGGCGACTTTCGCGCACCGGACATCATGCGGTTCGGAATCACGCCGCTGTATGTCGGCGAGGACGAGATCGTCCGCGCCGCCGAGATCATCGAGGAGGTGATCACGGGCGAAGTGTGGCGACGGCCGGAATATCAGGTCGTGCACGCGGTGACGTGAGGAAGGCCTTTCCACGTCATTGCGAGGAGCCCTTGCGACGAAGCAATCCAGAATCTCTCCGCAGAGGTGCTCTGGATTGCTTCGCTTCGCTCGCAATGACGGCGGAGAGATCAGGGATGCTCACCCCACAACGCCCTCACGATCGCGTCGAGCCCGTCCGTGAGCGCCGCCGGTCCTGGCTGCAGGATGATCGGCGACTTGATCTCGACGATACGATCGTCGCGTACGGCCGGAATGTCGCTCCAGCCATCGCGCTGCTTGATGCGGACTGGGACGACCTTCTTGCCGCACCATGACGCGAGGATCACATCGGGCGCGGCCTCGCGCACAGCGTTCTCCGAGACGATGCGGTCTTTCGCGGCCTGTCGTGATCGCAGCTCCGGAAACACATCCGTGCCGCCGGCGATCTCGATCAGCTCGGACACCCAGCCGATGCCCGAGATCAACGGATCGTCCCATTCCTCGAAATAGACTCTTGGGCGCGGCGAGGGGCGGGGCGTTGCAGTGATCGCGGCGAGGCGCTGCTCGAGACTCCGAGCGAGGTCCTCCGCGCGCTGAGCCGCGCCGACCAGCGCACCGAGCGTGCGGATCATGGCCATGATTCCGGCGAGGTCGCGCTGATTGAAGACGTGAACATCAATGCCGGCACGGACGAGGTCGGCGACGATGCCGGCCTGAAGGTCGGAAAAGGCCAGCACCAGCTCAGGTTCCAGCGCCAGGATCCTCGGGATGTCCGCCGAGACGAAGGCCGACACCCGCGGTTTCTCCCGCCGCACCTGGGGCGGCCGGACGGCGTAGCCGGAGACGCCGACGATACGGTCCTGCTCGCCGAGCAGATAGAGCGTCTCGACCGTCTCTTCGGTCAGGCAAACGATGCGGCGGGGCGGGAAGTGGCGCATGGGAGAGCAGCATATGCGCCGTGGGAGCGCCGATGTCAGCCCGTCCATTACCTCGGACGTCATTGCTTTGCCGCGCGAAGCAATTCACGCTGAGACAACAACGAATTGGGAGGAGATCCGATGACGCCGCTCGAAAAACTTCAAGCGATGAAGATGCCGTTCGCCGAGCTCAAGGGCGTCGAGTTCGTGGAGGCCGGGAAGGACCGTGTGGTGGCACGGATGACGGTCCGGCCGGACCTCTGCACGCTTCATCACACCATCCATGGCGGCGCGGTGATGGCACTGGCCGATTCCGTCGGGGCGGCTGCGACCGTGCTCAATCTGCCTGAGGACGCCAAGGGCACCACGACGCTGGAGAGCAAGACCAACTTCATCGGCGGGGCCAAGGAAGGAACCATCATCATTGCCACTGCGACCCCGGTCCACCGGGGTCGGCGGACCCAAGTCTGGACCACCCGGCTGGAAACTGAGGACGGCAAGCTGGTCGCATTGGTCACCCAGACCCAACTGGTCCTGTAATGCTACGGGAGTTTGAAATCGTTACCTAATTAGTCGTTCACGCTGCCGCGAAGTTGGGCAGGTTCCCGTCTTGAAAATGATGGTGCGATGCACAATATTGGGGGCCTAGGGATTCGAACGCCTCCTCGAGGGACACCAAGAGGAGTTTTGACGTGGTACTTGAAGAGACCGTCCGCACCGCCCCCGGCTATGTGCGGACCCTGAGCCAGCAGGAAGAATTGCCGCTTTTGCGCGATCACCTGCTGAGGCTCGATGCCGGCAGCCGGCACGACCGTTTCAACGGTTTCCTCGACGACAGCTTCATCGAGCGTTACGCCGCCCGCTGCGCCGAAGATGGCACCGTGATCGTCGCCTACATAGTCGATGGTGTGGTCCGCGGTGCCGCTGAGCTGCATCCGCCGGAGGACGATTCGCTGCCCGAGGTCGCCTTCAGCGTCGAGGCCTCCGCGCGCCGCCAGGGCGTCGGCACCGTGCTGTTCCGCCGCCTGATCGCGGAGGCGCGCTGGAAGGGCTATAAGCGCCTGCGCATCACCACGGGCGCGGAGAATCACGCCATGCGGGCGCTCGCCAGGAAGTTCGGTGCGCATCTGCAATTCCGCCATGGCGAATCGACCGGCACGATCGATCTCGCCAAGACGCCCGAGGCAGAGCTCGCCGATCTCGCGGCCTCGCCGTTCACGGCGGGCCGGGCCTTGCTCAGCCTCAATTCGACCTGCTGGAAGATCATCTCCAGCATGTATGGCAAGCGCGCCGCGTGAATCAAAAAGCGGACCGGCAAGGCCGGTCCGCTTTCGTATTTCAGGTAATGATAAGGGACCGCTCAGGTCCCAGTGCGCTTGTCGTTGCCGAAGCGGCGGACGACACGGCGCTCGACGACCACGGAGCGCTGCGCGCCCTGTTCGCCGGCGATCACGCGGGTCGCGGTGATGCGGCTGTTGGTACGCGCCTGCTTCTTCACTTCGGCCTGGACGACATCGAGCGGCATCCCCATCAAGGCGGCGGCGATCTCGGCCTGCTGCTCCTGATCGTCGGTGATGCCGACGGCCGCGAAGATCGCCTCGTCCAGGGTGGGCGGATCGTGGCGCACGCGCCGCGTGCCATATTTGGTATTCCAGTCTGCGTTCATAGACGGCCTCGTTTCGATGCCGGGATACCTAGTGCCGCGAATGGTGCATTGCAATATGAAATCGGTGTGGCATCTCAGCTATGCACCGGTCAAGTGTCACGGCGGTGACGCGACACCTGCACCGGCCTCAACCCGTTGCTGCGGCCAGCGTTTCAAAGCCGCCTGTCCCGCCTCGGTCAGGCCGTAGATTCCCCGTTCGGCCCGCGCGAACCAGCCATACACATTATTAAGCAAGATCTTGCCTGCATCGGGGCAGCGCTCGCGCAGCTCGCTCACGCGCCTCGGGCCGTCGGCGAGTGCCGAGGCACAGGTTAGCGCCTGCTGCCGATAGGCCGTCATGATCGGCGAGCGGGTGCTGCCGCCGAGCACGGGATCCCCCTGACGCCTTTGGTGTTCGGCGACGAGGCGCGAGCGCACCTTCGGCTCGCGGCGGGGCGCCGCCGTCGGCGGTTTCACCAGCACCTCGACCTGGCCGCGATCGGTGACCCCGAGCATGCCGAAGCCGAGGCGGCGGCAGAGATTGCGGTAGCGTGCATCGCTCTCGCGCCCCTTGCCGCGGGCCGACATCTTCGCGGCGATCCAGACCTCGTCGCCGGCCGGCGCGCGGTCAACCGCCTGCAGGATCAGCTCGAGATTGAAGGCGAGCTTGAGCTCGCCGATCACCACGACAGGTGGGTCGCCGGCGCTGAGGCCGACGAGATCGCAGCCGCCGATCTCCCCCTTGACCGTGAAGCCGAGCTCTTCGAGGAAGCGTTTGACGGGCAGGTAAAGCGCAGTTTCCAAGGAAATATCCGGTCGGAGAATCAGTTGGGAGCAGTCTAGAGCCTTCTCGGCTCAGATTGAATCGGAGCCGCCGCGCGGTGCTGCCGGCCCAGCTTATCTACACCCGTCCGCCCACTGGAATCAGCGCGCCGGTGACGCCGCTTGCGGCGTCGCTGGCGAGGAACAGGATGACGTCGGCGAGCTCCTGCGGCGTCACCCATTTGGAGACGTCGGCTTTGGGCATGTCCGCGCGGTTGGCCTTGGTGTCGATGATCGAGGGCAGCACCGCGTTCACGGTCACCTTGCCTTTCCACTCATTGGCGAGTGCCTCGGTGAGGCGATGCACACCTGCCTTCGAGGCTGCATAGGCTCCCATGCCGCTGCCGGCCTGCAGCGCGCCCATGGCGCCGATATTGACGATGCGGCCGGCCTTGGACGCGGCGAGGTGCGGCAGCGCCGCGCGCGAGGTGTTGAGCGCGGTCAGGACGTTCAGCGCATGCATGCGCTGCCACGTCGCGATGTCGCCCTCGCCAACGGTCTCGAAGGCGAAGCCGCCCGCGATGTTGATCAGCGCATCGAGCTTGCCAAAGTGCTTTGCCGCCGCCTCGACCGCGGCCTTCGCCTGCGCCGCGTCGGAGAGGTCGACGCCGCCGATCTCGATGCTGTCAGCGGTTGGGGGAACTTGCGAGGGGACATGATCGATGCCGGCCACGCGCGCGCCGCGTGACTGCGCGGTCTCGGCGACGACCTTGCCAAGCGCGCCGAGCGCACCGGTGACGACAATGACTTTTCCCTGCACGAAACTCTCCGTCGTTTCAGTTCGCGCGGACTATTGCTCCGCTTGAATTGGACTTGCAATGGCGGCGGCTTCAAGGCTGAATGGATGCTACAACCTTGGATGGCGGGAGGGGATTGATATGTCCGAGAGTCTGCCTGCGGTCGACTTCCCCCGAGACATCATCAAACTGCAATACCCACTACGAAATTTCGTCGAAGCGCTGCGCGGGGAAGGTCCGGTTCGTATCGTCGCGATGGGGTCATCTTCGACCGCCGGTCGCGCAGACGTCGTACCCTATCCCTCTCGGTTGGAGATGTATCTGCGGCAGAACTACTCCGACCACCTGCCGAAAGTTCGGATCGACGTTTTGAATAGAGGCAAAGGCGGAGAAGAAGCGCCGAAAGAGCTCAAGCGCTTTGATGCAGACATTTTCAAAGACGAGCCGACCGTGGTGCTTTGGCAGATCGGCACCAACGCCGTCTTTCGCAAGCAGGACTTCGACTTCAATGGGGTCGTCGACAAGATTGCCGAGGGCGTGTGTCTACTCGGCAAGCATCCGATGGACGTCGTGTTGATCGACCCGCAATATGTCACAGCCATGCTTCGCGACGACAAGGCGGAGCTTTCAGAGAAGATGGTTTCGGAGATCCGCAGGATCGCCGCTGATGCGAAGATAAATGTGTTTCAGCGCTGGGCTCTGATGCGACATTGGCACGTGAGCAACGGCGTCTCATTTGAGCAATTGCTCGATCCCACGGATGGCGACAAGCTCCATCAAAGCGACTGGAGCACGCTCCAGATCTCCAAGGCGCTGTGCAATTCGATTGTTGATGCCAGTGTAGCGGCGAGCTGGTTACCCGCCGAATGGAAATCCTGATCACGCCTGCAGATAGCGCTCCTTCAGCGCGGTCCGCTCGACCGTGCCGAGCTTGAGAGCGTCACGCAAATAGGTTTCGATATCGCCATAGTCCTGGCCGACGGCTTCGAATGCAGCTGCGAGGTAAGAGGCCTCGACGCTGCCGATGGCATTGCGGACGTCCTCCGGCAGATCGATGGCCGCCGTCGCATCGCGCTTATAGTGCTGGTTGGTGAGCAGGTAGTCCTCGGCGATGACATCGTCGGGCACGCCGAGCGCATGCAGGATCAGCGCGCTGGCAAAGCCGGTGCGGTCCTTGCCTGCCGTACAATGGATCACGAGCGGCGCGTGATCTTCCAGGAGGTGGCCGAACAGGCTGCGAAAGCTGTCCGTATTGTGGCGAACGTAGTTGCGATAGGATTCGCGCATCAGCTCCAGCGCGACCGGCGCCGTCAGCGTACCCTTCGCGAGCTCGGCGCGTAGCGCGGCGACCACGGTCGGCTCGATCGGCAGCGAGTGAACCGTGATCTCGTTGACGACGCAGATGCCGGCCGCGCGCTCCTCGCGTCCACGAAAGTCGAACGCGCTTCGCACTCCCAGCGCTCGGACGATCTCGATATCGGCTGCGGTGAGCTGGCCGAGGTGGTTGGAGCGGAAGATGTGCCGCCAGCGTGTGGTACGGCCGTCGACGGTCGGATAGCCGCCGAGATCGCGAAAATTGCTGGCGCCTTGCAGAGCGAGATGGCGGGCGGGGGAGTCGGACATGGGAATGAACTTGGGATCGGCTTGGGTTATGGTTCCACTGGATGCGCTGCGGCGTCCTTAGAGTCCATTACAGGGGGTGATCGTGGACCGACACAAGGCCATTGTTTTGGCCGTCGCCATGCTGTTGGCCGGAATTTTGGAGACCCCGCCGGCCGATGCACAGACGTTCCAGACCTATCGCTGCGCCGATGGTACGCAGTTCATCGTCGGGTTTTATGACGGCGACAAGCGCGCCTTCCTCCAGATCGACGGCGAACCGGTAACGCTGGCCAAGCGGCTGGCGGTTTCGGGGGCGCGCTATTCGGGGGCGGGGGTCACACTGAAGATTCCCAAGACCGGCCCCACCACGGTGAAACATCTAAAGCGGCCGGTCACCGCGTGCGCGGTGATCGAAAAGCCCGCGATCTAGCCGGGACGACTGCTGGAATCAAAAAGGGCCGAAACACCGTTGTTTCGACCCTTTTTCGAGCTGCCGCCTGTTGCCCGCGGCGGTTTCAAACCGACCATAGGCATCAGCGATCCCATTTCGGCTTGGCTTCGTCGATTGCTTCCTGGTGATACCAGCTTTCGCTGCAGATCGAGACGTTCGCGGGAAGCGAGCCGTGATCAGCAGGAAGACGGGTCTCGCCATCGCGGCGTCCGGCGAGAGCCGCGCGGCCCCCGACGGGGAATTGGTAGATCTTCGCAGATCCGTGACTCAGACCATTGTTCATCATTGCGATTCTCCTTGGTCGAAGCGCCTTGGCCTCCATGGTGCGCCCGACTCGTTCGATTGTGGTTACTGGAATCCCCATATCGGCCGCGCCCCCCGATTTGAAAAGTGCTGAAAAGGAGATCAGTTGCCGCTCAATTTGTAGGCAGCACGCCTGCTGCATCTCTCAAGGCACCTTGTCAGTGACCAACGCTTGGGCTATTCCAAAGGTTGCTAGGCAGGGGCACCTGGCTTTGCGAAAATTGCTGGACGTTGATGCGCGTTTCATCGGCAACTTCCCGCACTGCGCCATCTGCTTCAGAATCGAGCGGTTTCCCCGGGATTTTTGCGGTGCAGCTTCACACGAAGGTGCGCGGCTATGACGCACGCCGGTTCAGGCGACACGCCACCAGCGCGGAGCGACCGACCGTGGTGGAAAACCGCCCGCACTGCGGCCCTTTGGCACGACAAATGCTTGTAGAGCGCCGGCCGATGATGGCCGGGTACAAAACGTTCGGGGGCTCCCAAGCCTCCAACCTTTCGCATCATCTACAGAGAGGCTCAATGACCAAGTATAAGCTCGAGTACATCTGGCTCGACGGATATACGCCGACTCCGAACTTGCGCGGCAAAACTCAGATCAAGGAATTCGCGTCGTTCCCGACGCTCGAGCAGCTTCCGCTCTGGGGCTTCGATGGCTCCTCCACCCAGCAGGCCGAAGGTCACAGCTCCGATTGCGTGCTGAAGCCGGTCGCCGTGTTCCCGGACGCCGCCCGCACCAACGGCGTGCTGGTGATGTGCGAAGTCATGATGCCCGATGGCAAGACCCCGCATCCGTCCAACAAGCGCGCCACCATCCTCGACGATTCCGGCGCCTGGTTCGGCTTCGAGCAGGAGTACTTCTTCTACAAGGACGGCCGTCCGCTCGGCTTCCCGACCGCCGGTTATCCTGCGCCGCAGGGCCCGTACTACACCGGCGTCGGCTATTCGAACGTCGGCGACGTCGCCCGCAAGATCGTCGAAGAGCATCTCGACCTCTGCCTCGCCGCCGGCATCAACCATGAAGGCATCAACGCGGAAGTCGCCAAGGGCCAGTGGGAATTCCAGATCTTCGGGAAGGGCTCCAAGACCGCTGCCGACCAGATGTGGATGGCCCGCTATTTGATGCTGCGCCTCACCGAAAAGTACGGCATCGACATCGAGTTCCACTGCAAGCCGCTCGGCGACACCGACTGGAACGGCTCCGGCATGCACGCCAACTTCTCGACCGCCTATATGCGCGAAGTCGGCGGCAAGGAGTATTTCGAGGCGCTGATGGGTGCCTTCGAGAAGAACCTGATGGACCACATCGCCGTCTACGGCCCGGACAACGACAAGCGTCTGACCGGCAAGCACGAGACCGCGCCCTGGAACAAGTTCAGCTACGGCGTTGCCGACCGCGGCGCTTCGATCCGCGTTCCGCACTCCTTCGTCAACAACGGCTACAAGGGCTATCTGGAAGACCGTCGTCCGAACTCGCAAGGCGACCCCTACCAGATCGCTTCGCAGATCCTGAAGACGATCTCGTCCGTGCCGACCGACAAGAAGGCCGCGGCTTAAGATCCTCCCGGCCCGGGCTGGGGGGCTGGCCCGGGTTGTCTCAATCCGCCGGAGCGGCAACGCTCCGGCGGATTTTTTGCATTCTGATGACGGCTACCCTGCGGCCTGTCGGCGGGGCGCGCGAAACTTGTCCATTGCCGCCGAATGCGGGATAGACTGTAGCCGGATGCGCGCGGGCCGGGGACACGGCTGGTGATTGAAGGCTTCTACAAGGTGAGATTTCAGCTCGGCGACACTGTCGGCCGGGCCGTGATGCATGCCGGCAACGGCAAGCTGCTCGGCGGCAATTCGGCCTTCGCCCATATCGGTACCTACGAGAAGACCGACAGCGGCGTCGACGTCGTGATCAAGACCGTCCGCCACAACCCCGATCCGAACTACCGCGCCATGGCCGGCACCGACGATGCGACCTTGATCGCGAAGGGCTGGCCCGACGGCGATCTCTATCGCTTCAAAGGTGAGCTCAAGGAGCTGCCCGGGGTGCCGTTTCAATCGCTCATGACTCGGATCACGGAGGATGAAGTGGCGATCGCCGGCGGCGTCGGCGAGGCCGGAATCGTCGACGGTCTTTACTCGATTCATCTGCGTATGCTCGACGGCCTCGACGGCGGGCTCACCGGCGTGATGCTGCTCAATCAAGGCCGCATCCTCGGCGGCGATGCCGCGTTCTATTATCTCGGCAGCTACACCGCCGCGAAGGGACGCTGGAAAGGACAGATCCTCAATCTGGAGCACACGCCGGCCAAGGACGATCCGATCTTCGGCGGCCACGAGGTCGGCATCGGCTTCTCCGGCAGCTATGACAGCGAACAGGCGGTGCTGGAGGCGGCGGCGTTCACCGGCAAGCGCAGCCTGCGCCTGACCGCCGCGCTCAAGCTGATGCACCGCGCCTGATCGCGACAGGAATCGGAAATGGAAAGCGTGCGCATGCTCTCGACGCTCGGCCTGATGGGCGCGATGCGCAGCCTGTCCTTGGCCTTCGAGGCCAGGAGCGGCATCCGTGTCGAGGCCGATTTCGCGCCTACCCTGGCGCTGCTCAAGCGGCTGCGCGACGGTGAGGCCGCCGATCTCGTGATCCTCACGCGCGAGGGGCTCGACGAGATGCTTGGAGAGGGTCGTGTTGTCGCCGACGGTGCGGCTGACCTCGCGCGCTCCTATGTCGGCATCGCCGTGCGGGCGGGGCAGGCGAACCCTGATATCGCCAGCGAAGCCGCGCTGCGCAAGACGCTGCTCGCGGCGCGGTCGGTCGCCTATTCGCGGCTCGGCGCCAGCGGCGTCTACTTCGCCCAGTTGATCGTGCGGATGGGGATTGCGGCCGAGGTCAATGCTAAGGCCACCATCGTGGAGCAGGGCTTCACGGCGGAGCGGCTGGTGAGCGGCGAGGCCGATCTCGCCGTGCAGCAGATCAGCGAGCTGAAGCAGGTCGGCAGCATCGAGGTGGTCGGCCCGATCCCGCACGATCTGCAGACACCGGCCGTGTTCTCCGCCGGCCGCATGGCAAATGCGAAACACCCCGAAGCCGCCGAGCGGCTGCTGCGCTATCTGGCATCGCCTGATGTCGTGCCCGTGCTGCGCCAATCGGGACTCGAGCCTTGAATTTGCCGGGGCGACGACGCAACGTGGCACCCATGTGGACTTATCTTCTCGTCATCGTCTTCGCGCTTGCCGCGCCGCTGGCTGCACGGGCGCAATCGGCCGACCTCGTCCTGTGCGACCGGGTGGCGGCCGACCCCAGCGATCCCGACAAGCCGGCGGACGTGAAGGGCGTGACCGACATCGCTTCCTCCGACGTTGCGACGGCGATCAAGTTCTGCAAGCAGGCCGGAGCGTCCTCGCGGCGGGCGATGTTCGCGCTCGGCCGCGCCTATGCGGCCAACCGGCAAACAGGCGAGGCGATGGCGGCATGGCGCAAGGCGGCCGACAAGGGGTCGAGCGCGGCGATGGTCGAGCTCGGCGTTGCCTACGCCACAGGCGCGGGTGTCGCCAAGGACGACGCGCAGGCGCGAAAGCTGTTCGAGAAGGCGGCGCAGGCCGGCAATCCCCGCGGCGTCAGCAATCTCGCGGCTCTCGGCAGCGCAGGCGGCAGCGCGCCCGCCGATCCCGCCCAGGCGCGCGCGTTGCTCGGCAAGGCAGCTGAAACCAATGCGGAGGCGCAGTATCAGCTCGGGCTGATGCTCTCCGAGGGCACGGGCGGCGCAAAGGACGATGCCGCGGCGCGCGCGGTGTTCGAGAAGGCGGCGGCGCAAAACCATCCCGGAGCGCTGGAGCGCATGGGCGCCTTCGCGCAAGAAGGCCGCGGCGGGCCGAAGGACAAGGACGCGGCGAAGGCCTATTACGAGCGCGCCGCGGCGCTCGGCGACGACGACGCCAAGAAGGCACTGGAGCGCATTCGCTGTCCCTATGCGATCAAGGACAAGCAGGGCAAGCTCGTCACCACGCTGTGCTTCTGATCACTTCATGTAGTAGGCGAGATCGTTGCGGGCGTCGCGATAGGTGGTCTCGAGATAGTGCGGATACTTCCGCGCAGCCTGCGCCACCGCGCGCACCACGCAATCCCAGAAATCGCCGTTCCAGTCGAAGTGCTTGTTGTAGGCATCCTCGAATTTGACGGCGGTGATGATGGCCTCGCTGATCGCCTGATCATCGGCGCGTGGATGGGCGCGCTTTAGATAGCCGAACATCGGCCCTTCATGGGCGTGGTCACGTTCGTAGCGATACTGGATGGCGAACTGCTCCGGCGAGAAGGTGCGGTTGACGCGGACCTCTTCGGCGGTGGGGCGGCCCGCGATCGTCTCGAGGCGGTAGCGCTGACGCCACAGCTCGTAGGCGGCATCGAGCAGCGGCTGCTTGGCGGCCTTTGCGATGATCGCGCTGACCTCGTCTTCGGCTGATGGTTGCGGCTTGTCCATGCTGCTTGGTCGCGCCCCCGCGCAGGCGGGTTCGAGCAGGCCGATCGGGGCAGGCCTCTTGTGCGAGCTGGACGCGAAGGTCGAAAACAACCCCATGCACAGTAGCCAAGTGCTTGAAATACCTAGGGTGCCGAGCGTGAATTCTTGCCGCTCGCAAACCTTCCAGAAAATGCTGATTTTACGAAATTGACTTGATCCGTCGGGCAAAACGGGGGTAGAGTGGCATCATCGCGGCAAGCGTCGCGCGAGCCGTCCTGCGCTGAAAAGCCGGTGGTGTCCATGCGGCGGCGATGCTAGGTAGCCCGCGATAGTTTTCGGTTTTGCGGGTTCAAGACGTTGCTGGACGGGCTCTACAAGGTTGAATACGGCGTCAACGATGCGGTCGGCCGCAGCATCATGTGCCTGCATGACGGCAAGATGCTCGGCGGCAATTCGGGTTTTGCCCACCTTGGCACCTATGTCGAACGTGACGGCGAGGTCGTCGCCGAGGTGATCACCGAGCGGCACAACCTCGACCCCAACTACAAGCCGCTGATGGGGGCGGACGTCGCCACGATCGGGGCGCGCGGCCGGCTGGTGGGCAACGAGATACGTCTCCAGGGCGGCGCGAACACGATGCCGGGCGCGCCTTTCTGGGCCAATTTCACGCGGCTCGATGACGGAGCGCTGCCGCCACGCGGCACGATCGGGCAGGGCGGCATCGCCAACGGACTTTACGGAATGGGCCTGCGCGCGCTCGATGGCGTCGATGCCGGCCTCTCCGGCGTCATGCTGCTGATCGATGGCCGCATTCTCGGCGGCGATGCGTTCTTCTATTATCTCGGCTCGTACTCCTCCGCGGACGGCCGCTGGAAGGGCGAGATGCTGAATCAGGAGCACACGCCTGCGAAAGGCGAGAACCCCGTGTTCGGCGGCTTCGAGGTCGGAATCGGCTTCTCCGGGACCTGCACGGCCGATAGCGGCGAGCTCGAAGGCATCGCGCTCGCCGGCAAGCGGAGCTTACGGCTCGCGGCGTCGCTCAAGCTGATGCGACGGGCGTAGCTACTGAAAATTCGAAGTCACTATTCCTTTGAACGTGGACCTCCGATTGCATCTCGGCATTCATAACGGCAATTCTTGAAGTCCCTCACGGGCAACGCCCGCCGCGAACGACCAGCTCGCGATACTGGCTTTCATACTGCGTTGCCATCCGACTCGCGAGGAAGCGCTCCTCGAAACGGGCGCGCACCTTTCTTCTATCCAGCCGGACCACTTCCTTGACTGCTTCGATCGCCTGCTCCTCGCCGTCAACGATG
Source organism: Bradyrhizobium sp. CCGE-LA001 (assembly GCF_000296215.2). NCBI lineage: Bacteria > Pseudomonadati > Pseudomonadota > Alphaproteobacteria > Hyphomicrobiales > Nitrobacteraceae > Bradyrhizobium > Bradyrhizobium sp. CCGE-LA001. The sequence goes on from NZ_CP013949.1 coordinate 3,803,974, forward strand.
AAGCCCGTGACGTCGTCCTCGATGACTTCCGGCACTGATCCGGAGCGGTAGGCGATCACAGGCGTCCCGCACGCCATCGCCTCGATCATGACGAGACCAAAGGGCTCGGGCCAATCGATCGGAAACAGCAAGGCGGCGGCACCGTCGAGGAAAGGCTGCTTCTGGACCTCGTCTACCTCGCCGACGAGCTGGATCCTGTCGCCGTCGATCTCCGGCTCGAGCTTCTTCTTGAAGTACGCTGTCTCCCCGCGAGGTATCTTGGCCGCGATCCGCAACGGCATTTGGACGGCGCGCGCGATGCGTATCGCTGCTTCCGGCCCTTTCTCAGCGGTGAGCCGGCCGAGGAACGCCAGGTACGAACCGTTTTCGTAAGAGGGGCGAAACAGGTCCTTTGGCAGCCCGTGCGGAATGGTCGCGATCCAGTTCGCATCGGGAAGCGGACGGCGCTGGTTGGCGGAGATGGAGACGAAAGGGGCCTGGGCGAAAGTCCCGATCACGTCGGACAAGCCTTGAAGGTCGAGGCGGCCGTGCATGGTCGTTAGAAACGGCACGCCGGTCCGGCTCAGCACCGGCAGTGGCAACCAGTCGACATGGGAATGAATGACGTCGAAGTCGTGCGCGCGCTGGGCAATGGCCTCGATCATCATTGCGCTGGCGGCGTTCGGATCGACGCCCCTCCGTCCCAGCCGCAGTGCGCGCGGCCACACCGCGTGAAGCTTGGCCCTCGTGCTTGAGTCGCCGCTTGCGAACAGGGTAACGTCGTGTCCGAGGTCGACCAGCTCGTCCACCAGCCAGGCAATCACCCGTTCCGTTCCGCCGTAGAGCTTTGGGGGAACGCATTCGGCCAACGGAGCAAGCTGGGCAATCCGCATCGAACTAGGCCCCGAATGCGATGCGCAAGCTGATCACGATGACCGCGGAGATGAGAAAAGAAATCGCGAGCAGCGTCCAACTCGGCCTTGTGCTTTGGCTGGCTACGCGTGCGACGAGCGATTTCATGCTCGTCAGCATTCGTCGCGGGGAAGCCGCTTCAAGTAAGCAATCCCGAAGCTGGCGAGCTCTTCGGTATCGCTCTCGCGCTCTTCGCATCTCCTCTGCAGATGCCACTCCAGCAGGCCGCGCCGGCTGTCATGAGCATCGACATCGGGGTGCCATGCCCGATACACCGTCCACGCGGTCTCCGTGGCGTTCTTCAAGACGGCTTCATCGACCATGCTCACTCTCCGGGGACGAACTCAGTTGCTGCCAACTCATGGCGCTCCCGAAAGTTTCCGGTTTTTCCCGATCTTAGACGAAGAGAGGAGATCTGCTCGCAACGTTCGCAGGGCCGCGTGACGCGAGCGGTTGTGAAATCTCTAGAGGTAACGGTGGGGCTGAAATGATGACGTCGTCAAATTGACGTCTGCTCATTCCATTCAGGTCTGTGCGTTCGTGTGTTGCCGGCTCCGAGCTCGCTCCCAATCGCTGAAGTCGTAGTCGCCAATCCAACGCAGCACGATGTCGTCGCACAGGCTGCAACGAAATGATTTTGCCTGTTTGACGAAAGCTCGAGATTGAAGGGCTACGTAGGCCTCACCGCACTTCGCGCAGGCATAAATGACCTTTTTCGCAATCGTCTCTGTCATGGCTGATCTCAAAGCAAGTCAGCGGTTGCAGCAAAAAGGCCCCAGCTTCACGTGGCGGCGAAGCTGGGGCCCGTTCAAGCTGCCTTGGGGGGAAGGCAACTATTGGCCCAGGAGACAGGGCAACGGAGAAACTTGGAGATACGGCAAGCGTTCCACGCTTTTCGCGCTACAGCGCTCAGCGGCCTATATCTGTCTTCCCATTGGGGGTGCCGTCGCCGCCGCCATTGCCCTTGCCGTTGTTGCCGGCTGGTCCGCCGCCCGACTTCGCAATCGCATCTGACGTGAGGGACGTCGATAGCAGGAGCGTCATGGCTGGAGGCGTCACAGCGGCGAACCGTCCGCAAGTCTTCAAGAACTCGCGGCGATCATCATCTGTCGATCTCTGCATCGCACCTACTCCCGGTTTTGAGGTATTTAACTGCTGGCCCTGGGCATTTAACTCCGCGATCGGAATCAAATCAATTAATATTATTTGGTTCCATTGTCGCCAATTATCATCAATTAGTGCGGCGCAACGTGCTGAATGTAAGTGCGTACTCCTGCCGGATTTGCCAAAATATCCCGGTAGTCTAGAGCCGGGCCATCTTCAAAAATAAAAACGGGGCCGATGATGTATGCCTTCCGCTGCGCACATGACGTTGCACTCCTCCATGAACGATTCGAAGTGCTCACCTCTCAACTCGCTGAGCTGGAAGAATTGAGGATGCGAGTGCGTATAGCTGAGCAATTCATGAAGAGCACCAGAGCAGACGGTATGGCGAAGCGGCTAAGGACCGCTGACCGCGAGTGGCACGGGGCGGCCACCGGCGCTATCCGACGCTACAATTGAGCGGACTTGGTCGCTCTCGACTTTGACTCGCGAGATGGCGCTTTTCCACATGCTGGAGAGGATTTTGCAGGGAGCCACGATCCTCCGGTCGGCGGGCGATCTGTTTCGTTTTCGTCGTTGGCCACAGCGTGATGCCATGTTGCCGAGCGCGGACACGGACGGCTGCTTCGCTACGTCTGAGCGCCGTAGCGATCTCTTCGGGGCGGCTGCCGGCCTCGGCCGTCGCCTTGCGTGCGCCCTGGGAGCGTGGCAAAGCTACGTGCTGCTGGAGGCAGGCCTCGGCGCCGTCCGACACGGGGTGGCGGCCACTTACGATTGAGGCGTCTGCGTGCGGCGCTTCGCCGCCTTGAGCTCAAAGAGAAAAATCACTGCTCCGATTATCGCGCAACCAATGACTGCCATCAACAAGATCATCTCAAGCACGCGTTTCGGTTCCATTCGCAATCGCCTTCTCAACTTCCCCGGCGAGAGTATTGAGGTGTTCGGCCAATCGGTTGAATAGCTCGCGCTTGTGAGGGGCGGTAGCAAGATCCCGGATGAGCGCGCACTCGGCGGCCTCCGTCCTCAGCTTTTCCGCCTGCGCTTGCATGTCCTTCATGACGTTTCCCGGTTTAGCGTCAGCGAGGTCTAAAATTTTGCATGTTTTTCCCTGCCGCGCTACGGCGTCGAGGTTGGCTCATGCGCGAAGAGCAGAACAGCCGAGCCTGTCCGGGACAAATTAAACCACCATGCTGGTTCCGGGGTAGGGCAACGTCACAGACCCGCCGGCAAGCATCCGCCCTATGACTTTCGACATATGGCCGTAGCCGAGCGAGAACATCAAACTTCAAGGATCGGTTGGCGAAGAGACTTAGCTGGTACCCCGGCCAAATCTCGGTTTCTTGGCGCATGGAGGTGCTTGTATGTCCTTTGATCCGATGGCCGTTGCCGTCGACTGGCTCGACGCCTACCGTGCCTGCGATATCGAAGCGATACTCGCAATGTACGCCGAAGATGCAGTGGTTCACTGCGGTTGTGACGATCTGACGATCACCGGCAGGGAAGGCCTCCGAGCCTACTGGGCTGATCGTCTGCGTAAAAAACCCGCTACCGAGCTGGATGATCTGCAGCCTTCGCAAGGCGGGACAATGATCTCGTACATCACCGGGAACAATGTCGTGAACGCGGTCTTGGCGTTCGATTCTGCCGGAAAAATCAAGTCCCTGAGCTGCGGTCCGCTGCAGCAGGTCTCGTCCAGCTCCTGCTAATTCAATTGGGCTCTGCCAACTGATCCAGAACGCTGTACCGGTGCATCGAGCAGTGTCGGTGCGTCTTCCGAATATCTCGAGAATGTTTGGAACGTTAGCGCGATTGCCACGTTGTCCCGGTACCCTTCCCCAAAGGGTACCCCAAGTGAGGCCCCAGCTCACCGCCCCCCTGAGAGCTGGGGCCATTTTTGACGCAGGAAGACCTCAGCTCGTTCCCATTGCCCCGAGAGCTGAGGTCTTTTCGTTCGCACCAGAGGGACACCGGCGCTGAGGCATTGCCGATATTGAGAAGGCCGGGGCGGTGCCCGGCAGTCAGCGGAGCCCGCCGTTCGTCCGCAGCGATCGCACGAAATCGATCACGGCCAGCATCATGACGCTCACAACAATGATGATGAGCGGGATGGCCTTGATCCAAACCACCAGGATTCCGAGAAATGTCAGCACGAGCGCGAGGCCGATGAGTCCGGTGATCACATTGGTCATCGCAGGTTCCTTTTCTCCGCACCGGGAGCCGATTTCGGCCCGGCACTCGGGACTTTGCGCCGGGTGCCACGACCGGTGCGGCCGATCGTCCTGACAAGCCAGTGCGCCGTGCGCAACAGGCGGGCATCGTTGCCGCGGCGACCGACAAGCTGAACGCCCAGCGGAAGGCCCGTTTCGGAGCTCATCAAGGGCAGGCTGATGGCGGGTACGCCGAGATAGGTCCAAAGCGTGCAGAAAACCGGGTTGCCGGTTGTCTCGATTCCGGGCGCCTCGCCCGGCGCTGCGGGCGTCAGGATGGCGTCGTATTCGTCGAAGATATGGTCCAGCGCCTGGTTGAGCGGCTCAATCCCGGACAGTGCGTTGCGATAGTCCAGGGCGAGATGCGTTCGGCCGCGCTCGATCGCCTGCCGCAGCGGTGTGCTCAGTCTGTCGCCGCCTCGTTCGTAATCGCGGCGCAGATTGTGCGCCATATCAACTTCCATGATGATGCGGTGCATATCGACGGCTTTGTCGAACCGGGCCCCGAGCTCGACTTCGCTCGGCGCGTCACCCAGAACATCGACGAGCTCGGCAAAGGCATCACGCGTCACCGGCTCGGCCTGATCCCAGACAGGAGAGCGCACGAAGGCAAATCGCGGTGGCAACGGCGGCTCGCTCCCCGCTACGGCGGTGAAAGGCGGACACGCAACGGGCCTTGTGTCCGGATCATCGTCGTCGAAGCCGACCAGGATCTCGGCGAGCAGGGCCACGTCCTCGACGCTGCGCCCGAACATGCCGACATGATCGAGCGTGCGGGACAATTCGAGCGCCCCGCTGCGCGGAATGAGGCCATGCGTGGGCTTGAAGCCGACCACGCCGCAGAAGGCGGCGGGACGGATCACCGAGCCGTTGGTCTGCGAGCCGATGGCACCCGGCACCATCAGCGCCGCAACCGCCGCAGCGGAGCCCGAGGACGATCCGCCGGGCGTGCGAGCCGTGTCGTGCGGATTTCGGGTCTTCCCGGGATTGTAGTACGCGTACTCGGTGGTCACCGTCTTGCCGAGGATCACCGCGCCCGCCGTCCGCAGACGCGCCACGGCCGCCGCATCGCGCCGCGGCGTGCGTCCGGCCCAGAGGTCTGATCCGAATTCCGTCGGCATGTCGCCGGTGTCGAAGATATCCTTGATGCCCACGGGCACGCCATGCAGCGGGCCCACAGCCTTGCCATGCTTGCGATGATCGTCGGCGGCCTCGGCCTGCCGCATCGCGTGGTCGCGGTCGAGGAACGCCCACGCCTGGATATCGGGATCGACCTCGTCAATGCGCCTGAGGCAGTCGGCGACAAGTTCGGTCGAACTGAGGCGGCCGTCGCGGATGCTGGTCGCGGCTTCCGTGAGGCCGAGCGCGTTGAGACTCATTCGCCGACTTTCTGCGGTTTGTCGGGTTCGCTCATCGCGATCCATAGAGATAGGTGGGCAGCCACAATGCGATCTCCGGGAAGATGTAGACCAGCCCCATGGTGAGGAAGACCAGGCCGACAAAGGGAAGCGCGCCTGAGAAGATGTCGGTCAGCTTCACCTGAGGCGGCGCCACGCCCTTCAGATAGAAGGCCGCCATCGCGACCGGCGGCGTATTGAACGCCGTCTGCGTGTTCAGCGCCACCAGGATGCCGAAGAAGATCGGATCGATGCCGTACTGGGGAAGCAGCGGCAGGAAGATCGGCACGAAGATGATGATGATCTCGGTCCATTCCAGCGGCCAGCCGAGCAGGAAGATGATCACCTGCGTCAGCAGCAGGAATTGGATCGGCGAAAGGTCCATCGAGGTGAAGAACTGCTCCACCACCGACTGTCCGCCAAGCACTGCAAACACCGCTGAAAACGTCCACGACCCGATGAACAGGTAGCAAACCATCGCGGTGGCGCGCACGGTCAGATAGACCGATTCGCGCAGCATCTCGTAGTTGAGCGAGCGATAGGCGGCGGCCAGAACCATGCTCATGAGGGCACCCACCGCGGCCGCCTCGGATGGCGTTGCCAGGCCAAACAGGATCGCGCCGAGCACCGAAACGATAAGCAGCGCAAGTGGCAGGAATGACGTGGCAACCGCCCAGACGACCGTGGAGATCGGCACGTCGGTCTGCTCGCGCGGCAGCTTCGGCGCCAGCGCGGGATTGATGATCGCGCGTGTCATTGCATAGAGGACGTAGAGGCCAGCCAGCATGAATCCCGGGAAGAATGCGGCCGCATAAAGCTTGACCGCCGAAACGCCGGCGGTCGCCGCATAGACGATCAGGAGAATGCTCGGCGGAATCAGAATGCCGAGGCAGCCACCGGCACAGACAACGCCCGCCGACAGCTTGGTGTCGTAGCCGGCTCGCAGCATCGCGGGCAATGCCAACAGCCCCATCAGCGTGACAACGGCGCCGACGATGCCGGTGGCGGTCGCGAACATCGCGCAGGTGATCAGCGTGGCCACCGCGAGCGCGCCCGGCACGTTTTTCATCGACAATTGCAGCGAGTAGAACAGTCGGTCGAGAATGTTCGCGCGCTCGACCAAATAGCCCATGAACAGGAAGAGCGGGACCGCGACCAGCACGTCACTGGATGTGACCTCGAACGTCTTCTGCACCAGCAGAGTGAAGATGCGGTTCTGGAAGAAGTCCTGACCGGGGGTGTAGTAGGCGTAGTAGCCGAACGAGACGCCCATCGCCATCAGCGTGAAGGCGATCGGGAAGCCGAGCATGATGATGAAGATGAAGAGGCCCAGCATCAGCATGCCGATTTGAGGATCGGTCATGCGCCTGGTCCTTTCTCGTTGTGCAGCTCAGCCGCGTGTTGCTGATGTTCGCGGATGACGACGCTCTCGGTCTCCTCCACGTCGTGGAGGCGCTGCGGCCATTGGCCGGTGCGGATGCACAGCACACAACGAATGATTTCCGCGATCCCTTGCAGAAACAGAAGGAAGCCGGTGAGCGGGATCAGCGCCTTCAGCGGAAACACCGGCACGCCGGCCGGACTGAAGATGCTGACTTCGCGGAATCGAATCGACATCTGTGCGTAGTTCCAGCCCGAATACATCAGCGCCGCGATCGCCGGCAGGAAGAACAGGATGTACAGGACGAGGTCCATCGTCGCCTGGGTGCGCGGCGACCAGAGGCGGTAAACCACGTCAGCGCGCACATGGCCATTGCGCGAGAGCGTATACGCGCCGGCCATCAGGAACATCGCGCCATAGGTGATGTAGCTGATGTCGAAAGCCCAGGTGGTCGGCGCTCGCAGCACGTAGCGCACGAATACCTCGTAGCTGACACCCAGTGTGAGGACGAGAATCAACCAGGCGAACGCCTTGCCGACCCACGTGCTGAGCTCATCGATGAAGAACAGGAATTTCGTCATGCGAGCTGAGCCCGCTGCGAGCAGCACATGTGGATGTCCCCCTCTTAATTCGTGGACGGCGCTTCAATTGCGCCGCCCTTCCCGATGTCGTCTTCCGCGGTCCGCGGCGATGGCCGTCACACCTTGAGCACGCCCGGAAAGTGATGCTCGAAGGCGCCGCGGTAGTCCGTCGCGTTGTTCATGTTGTAGTAAACCACGCGGCGCACCCATTCCTTCTGGGAGTCCATGACCTTCTTCATGAACGGATCCGAGCCGAGCTGGGCGATCAGGCCGTCCCAGGCCTTGATCTGCGCGTCGAACACCGATTTCGGCGTCCGCACGACGTTGACCTTGTTCTTTTCGATCAGCTCCTGCAGGTCCTTCGAATAATAATCCATGGCCTTCCATTCGTTGGCGGAGGACACGGCTTCGGCGGCGTATTGCAGGATTGCCTGCTGTTCCTTCGGCAGCGCGTTGAATTTGGTCCGGTTGAACATGATCTCGAAATATTCCGTCGCCTGATGATGGCTGCCCATCATGTAGTTCTTGGCGACATCCTGCGCGCCGAAGCGCCGGTCCGAGGTCGGATTGTTGAACTCGAATCCGTCGATCACGCCGCGCTCCATCGCGGGCACGATCTCGCCGCCGGGCAGCTGTGCGACGGATGCGCCCATCGCCTGGAAGAGATCGGCGGCCAGACCCACCGTGCGATACTTCAGGCCCTTGAGATCGGCGTCACTGGTGATCGGCTTCTTGAACCAGCCGAGCGGCTGGGTCGGCATCGGCATGGCGAAGAAGCTCTTGATGTTGACGTTCATGATCTTGGTCTGGAGCTCCTCGAACAGCTCCTTGCCGCCGCCATTGTGGATCCAGCCGAGGCCTTCGTTGGCGTTGAATCCGAACACCGGGCCCGTACCGAACAGCGATGCGGCCTTGTGCTTGCCGTACCAGTAGACGGTGACCGTGTGTGCTGCGTCGAGCTGGCCGCCATGAACGCCATCGAACACCTGGAAGGGATGCACGACCGAGCCGCCGACGAGATAGTCGATGCGCAACCGGCCTCCGGCCATATCGTTGACGCGCTTCACATAATCTTCGGCCATCTCGTTGAAGACATCGGCCTTGCCCCATGAGCCCTGCATCCTCAGGGCTACCGTTTGCGCCCGGCTGACTTGCGGCATGGCGATGGTGGCAGCGCCGGCCGCACCGGCGGTCAGCAAGAATTTGCGACGCGTGGTTCTGGTCTTTTCAGACTTCGCAGTCATGGACGTCCTCCTGGCGGCTTTGTTGTTGGAACGCGTTTCGCTGCGTTTTTCGTTGATAACCGCTGGAGGTAGGCCGCATTCCAGCGACTTTGATCGCAGTTTGGACACATTGCCGCCATCCGGCAAGCGGCCCCGGTGTCGCATTGTTGGTCTTCGCGATCCCGCTCGGGCTCCGCGCAGCCGCATATTCATGCGCTGTCGCGGCGCAGCAAAGATGCGAGCATCTCTCTGGGCGGCTGTGCCGTGATCGTCGCGCGATGACGATCCGGAAATCCGTGTCCCGCCGGGCTTCCCCTGGGGGCCCGCATGGCCTATGACGCTGCAACGCAAAAACCCCCCAAAATGACCTCATGATCCGCCTCGACAACGTCAGCAAGCAAGCCGGCCACCAGATCCTGTTCATCGAAGCCTCCGCGGCCCTCAACAAGGGCGAGAAGATCGGCCTCGTCGGCCCGAACGGCGCCGGCAAGACCACTCTGTTCCGGATGATCGCCGGCGAGGAGCTGCCCGACGAGGGGCAGGTCTCGACCGATCGCGGCATCACCATCGGCTATTTCAACCAGGACGTCGGCGAGATGTCCGGCCACAGCGCCGTGGCCGAGGTGATGAACGGCGCGGGGCCCGTCAGCGAGGTCGCCGCCGAGCTGCGCGAGCTCGAGGCCGCCATGGCGGACCCTGACAAGGCCGATGAAATGGACGAGATCATTGCCCGCTATGGCGAGGTGCAGCACCGCTTCGAGGAGCTCGACGGCTACGCGCTCGACGGCCGGGCGCGCGAGGCACTGTCCGGCCTCGGCTTCAGCCAGGAGATGATGGACGGCGACGTCGGCAAACTCTCCGGCGGCTGGAAGATGCGCGTGGCGCTGGCGCGCATTCTCCTGATGCGTCCCGACGTGATGCTGCTCGACGAGCCGAGCAACCATCTCGATCTCGAAAGCCTGATCTGGCTGGAAAAGTTCCTGCACGATTACGAAGGCACGCTCTTGATGACCTCGCACGACCGCGAGTTCATCAACCGCGTGATCTCCAAGGTGATCGAGATCGATTCCGGTTCGCTCACCACCTACACGGGCGATTACGAGTTCTACGAGCAGCAGCGGGCGCAGAACGAGAAGCAGCAGCAGGCGCAGTTCGAGCGGCAGCAGGCCATGCTGGCCAAGGAGATCAAGTTCATCGAGCGCTTCAAGGCGCGCGCCTCGCACGCGGCGCAGGTGCAGAGCCGGGTCAAGAAGCTGGACAAGATCGAGCGGGTCGAGCCGCCGCGCCGGCGCCAGAGCGTCGCGTTCGACTTCCCGCCGGCGCCGCGCTCGGGCGAGGATGTCGTCTCGCTGAAGAACGTGCACAAGGGTTACGGCTCAAAGCGCATCTATGACGGGCTCGACTTCATGATCCGCCGGAGGGAGCGCTGGTGCGTGATGGGCGTCAACGGCGCCGGCAAATCGACGCTGCTCAAGCTCGTCGCCGGTGCGAGCGAGCCCGACGAGGGCACCGTGGCGGTCGGAGGCAGCGTCAAGATGGGCTATTTCGCCCAGCACGCGATGGACCTGCTCGACGGCGAGCGCACCGTGTTCCAGTCGCTGGAGGACGCGTTTCCGACCGCGGGGCAGGGCAGCCTGCGCGCGCTCGCCGGCTGCTTCGGCTTCTCCGGCGACGATGTCGAGAAGCGCTGCCGCGTGCTCTCGGGCGGCGAGAAGGCGCGGCTCGTGATGGCCAAGATGCTGTTCGATCCGCCGAACTTTTTGGTGCTGGACGAGCCGACCAACCATCTCGACCTCGCCACCAAGGAGATGCTGATCACCGCGCTGTCGGATTTCGAGGGCACTATGCTGTTCGTCTCGCACGACCGGCATTTCCTCAGCGTCCTGTCGAACCGCGTGCTGGAGCTGACGCCGGACGGCATCCATCAGTATGGCGGCGGCTACACGGAATATGTGGCACGAACTGGCCAGGAGGCGCCGGGGCTGCGGAGCTAGCGTTCCAGTCCCTCTGCCTTGACGCGTTGATGCCTCGCGCTACGCTCCCTCCAAAAACGGGAGTGAACAGCCATGAAGCAACTGCGGATCGGCGACATCACCATCGATGCGGTGATCGAGCGGGAAGGGCCGTGGCGGCGGCCGCAGGACTTTTTCCCAACCTATGATGAGGGGATCTTCAAGCGCCATCTGCCGACAATGGAGCCGGAGGTGTTCGACGCCGCGCGCGGCATGATGGTGATCACCTACCAGACCTTCGTGGTGCGGACGCCGCGCTACACCATCCTGGTCGACACCTGCACCGGCGAGGACAAGGGCCATCCACCGCCGTTCGATTTCCCCGGCAAGGCGCGTTGGCGCAACGAATTGTTCGCGCTCGGCATCTCTTTCGAGCAGATCGATTACGTGTTCTGCACGCATCTGCACATCGACCATACCGGCTGGAATACGACGCTGCGCGACGGGCGCTGGGTGCCGACATTCCCGAACGCGAAGTATGTTTTTCACAAGGGCGAGTATGCGGCCTGGGAGGCCGAGCATGCCAAGGGCAACAATCCGCCGGGGACGGTGTTTCGCGACAATTGCCTGCCGATCGTCGAAGCGGGCCAGGCGCTATTGGTGGATGACAACTATGCGCTCGACGATACCGTGACGCTGACGCCCACGCCGGGGCATTCGCCCTGCCATTGCTGCGTGAATATCGTCTCCAAAGGCCAGCGCGCGGTGGTGGCCGGCGATCTCATGCATCACCAGATCCAGTGCCGCGAGCCGGACTGGTCGGCGAAGCCGGATTGGGATCCGCAGCAGTCGGCGGTATCGCGACGAAAATTCTTCGCGTCAGTTGCGGATACGGACACGCTGATCCTGCCGGTGCATTTCCCGACGCCCACGGTGGGGCTGATCAAGCCGTTGGGCGATGCGTTCGATTACAGGTTCAAACGGGAGTAAGGGGCGCCTCATCGTCATGCCCGGGCTTGTCCCGGGCATCCACGCTCTTGCTTCTGAGTGCGCAGAACGTGGATGGCCGGGACAAGCCCGGCCATGACGGAGTTCGTTTGGCGATCGGCCGCCAAATACGCGGCGCCTTACGCGCCGGTCTCGCACTTCTTCATGAAGCTGTTCTTGGCTGCGCCGGCGAGCGGCTTGCCGTCGGCGCTGACGGCCTTGGGTGTGCAGGCATCCGCCTTGCACTTCTTCAGGAACGAGGTCTTGGCGGCGCCGGCCAGCGGCTTGCCGTCCTTCCCGACGGCCTTGCTCTCGCAGGTCTCTTGCGCGAAGGCCGAGCCCGCCGCGAAGGTGGCAACGATCGCAGCGAGGAAAATCCGCTTCATCATGGGTGTCTCCCTAAACCAGAAATGGCGCGGTGGATTGGAACCGGCAATCATGGCGCAATCAAGCAGGATCGAGGTCGTGCCCCCCGGTTGCCGGCCGATTTTTCGCGCGCGATCGGCAATCCTCTGTTGCACCGCTCGCTGACCCGGCTGCGCGATCCTGCTAGCGTCATGCCATCGACATGGAGGGAGTATCGTGATGGACGCCGCGATCCCGAAGACCGAGGAAGTCACTGACCGGCATTCTCACCTGGTTCAGCCGCAAAGCATGGAATGGCAGAAGACGCGCTTTCCCGGCTGCGAGGCCAAGACGTTGCTGTTCGATCGCCGCACGGGCCTGATGACCGCCTTGATGCGCTTTGCGCCGGGATCCGTGCTGCCCGATCACGAGCATGTCGGCATCGAGCAGAGCTACGTCATCGAAGGCGCGCTCGTCGACAAGGAGGGGCCGGCCAAGGGGATCGCCTGCAAGGCCGGCGAATTCATCTGGCGCGAGGCCGGCAGCCGGCATGCCGCCTGGTGCCCGGAGGGCGCCTTGATCCTGGCGATCTTCCAGGTGCCGAACAAGTTCTTTGAGGCTGACGGCCGCGTGGTCGATGCCGCCGGCCAGGACTGGGATGAGACCTGGGGGCACACGGACGCGCAGCGGGCGCGGAGCAATTGACCGGCGTCAAACGCCGCGCATCAGCAGGGCCTTGAAGTCGGCGCGTGCGCGCTGCGCCTCGGCGCGCGCGACGTCCGAGGCATCACCCATGCCGAAATAGCCGTGGATCAGGCCGGGGCCCTCGTGGTGCTTGACCCGGACGCCGGCAGCTTCCAGCGCCCGCGCATAGGCGGCGCCTTCATCGCGCAGCGGGTCGAACCAGGCGGTGGTGACGATAGCGGGCGCGACCCCGGCGAGCGATGCCGCGCGCAGTGGTGAGACGCGCCAGTCGGAAGCATGGCCGGGATCGGCGAGGTAATGACCGCAGAACCATTCCATCGTGGCACGCGTCAGGAAGTAGCCGTCGGCATTCTCGGCGCGTGAGGGATAGCGCGCGTTCTCGCGCGCATCGGCATAACCGCCGAGAACGTCGGTCACGGGATAGACCAGCAATTGCGCGGCGAGCTTGATGCCGGCATCGCGGCAGGCGATCGCGGTTGTCGCCGCGAGATTGCCACCGGCGCTATCGCCGGCAACACCAATGCGCTTTGCGTCGCCGCCAAATTCCGCGACGCGGTTGAAGATGTCGCTCACCGCGGCGAAGGCGTCCTCGAAGGCGCCGGGAAAGGGCGTCTCGGGCGGGCGGCGATAATCGACGGAGATGACGACCGCGCCGGTCTCGATCGCAAGGTTGCGCGCCTGCCGGTCGTGGGTTTCGAGATCGCCCGCAACCCAGCCGCCGCCATGGAAGAACACCACGGTCGGTGCCGGCGTGGGGCCGACCCGGTAGACGCGCGCATCGAGCGGGCCGGCGCCACCTTTCACCTTGATATCCTGCACGCTATCGACGCGCGGAGGCGGGATGGCGGCGCGCGAGGCAGCCAGTGCGCGCAAGGAATCGCGGGCGCTCTGTGGCGTCATGACCGTGGGATCACGCATCGGCATCAGCGGAATGATCTGGGCGATGACGGGATCGAGCGGCGCGGCCATGGCGTGTCTCCTCGCGAGGTTCTTGGTCTTGTTGCGGGTTAGCATAGATTTTGAGCGGCGCATCGGCAACCGCGTGATCATGCGCTCCACATCGTGCGCGAGGTCGCCACGATTCCGGCGGACGAGGTCATGATGACTTGTGTCACGATGGGCTATCCGGACGATGGCTTGCCGCCAATGCGGTGCGCTCGGGCCGCGAGCACAATCAGGAGTTTGTACCCTACGTCGGCTTTGCCGATGAGCACGACGAAGGAGATTATTCTCTGCGGAATTTTTTTGGTGCCGAGTCGTCCGTGGCCTCTTGCAATCTCGAACATGCAGGAGGAACAATATGCAGACTAAGAGGTTTGTTGCTGGCGCGAGGGAATTGACATGCGGCGGCTGGCTAGCCTGGTTCGGCGGTTCTTCGGCCCGCGGATGCGGCGCCCGATCGATGATGATCCAAGTCTTCCATTCACACCCGAGGAGTTCGGCCGGCTGATCCGCAGCGGCAGGCGCGAGGACATGAAGCTGCTGGCCGAAGGGTTGGCCTGTCGCTCCATTCCGCGCCGCGCCAGATTTCGCGCGACGCATTAGGGGTGATCGAATTGTTGTCTGCTACGCTCACCGCGTAAGCGCGACCTGCTTGAACGAGCGAACCAGAGCCTTTTCCAGCTTCCCGTCCATCCCGCAAAGTATGTTGTAGGCCTCGGCGCGCGGCATCGTCGGCTTGTAGTGCCGGTGCTCGATCAGCGCTGCGAAAATGTCCGAGATCGTCAGGATCCGTACGATATCGCCGATGCTCTCCGCGCAAAGCGCATCGGGATAGCCGCTGCCGTCGAGATACTCGTGATGATGACGGACCGCATCGAGTACCTCGGGTGATACCCCGTCCTGTCCCTTGAGAAAGTCGTAACCGGCTGTGGGATGCGTCTCGATCAAAGCGCGTTCCGCCGCATCAAGGCGGCCCGGCTTGTCGAGGATGGCGAGTGGAATCTGCGCCTTGCCGATATCGTGGAACATGGCGGCCGAGTAGAGACGTTCCAGGTCGGCCTTGCCGACCCCGAGGCTCAGTCCGAAGTCGATGGCGACCCCGGTCACGAGCAGGCAGTGCTGATAGGTTCCCTCGTGATGGCGCCGAACCGTCGTGAGCCACTCGGTGAGGCCGTGCCGGGTAATACGATCGGCAATCTGGCGACCAGCTTTCTTAGTCCCGTCGACGTCAAGGGGTTGGCCCAGGGTCACCGCCGTGAACATCGATGCAATGGCGGTCGCCGCGGTCTCCACGGCATTGTCCGATTGCCGCGCGTCGCTTGATGAAGCTGGGGCCTCGTCAGCCCGATCGATCAATGCCGCCAGCAGTTTGGCCCGGCCGACCGTGCCGGGAAGCACCAGCGTCGCCCCGAGCGCATAGGCTTGCGAAATGCAGACGTGGGAGGTGTGGTCGAGCAGGAAGATGCGCTTGCTGGCCTTCGCCAGCTTGCTCGCCCGTTTCTTGATGGCGGCGATATTGTCGACGTCGCGCAGCTCCGCGCGGATGACGATGGCGACTGGCGCTTGCGACAGCCTGGAATCGGCATCCAATCGCTCCCCTGAAATGGTAAATTTCTCTTGGAGGATCGAACAGATTCCCGCGAGCTTGTCGGACCTGTCAGCCAGCACATGCAGGAAGGGACGATCCGCCGCTATCTCTGTGATGCCGCCGTCACCATCGATGGGACCAGATTTGCTTCGCGCGTGCTGCACGGTTTAATCCAACGTTACGATTCAAGGGATTTCAAACAGAGGTGTTGGAATCTACTTGCTCTGGACTGCGTTCTGCGTTGGCGCCGGAGCGCTTGCGGATTTCTTCTTGCCTTCCGCGGTGATGAAATGAACGCCGGCCATGGTGCCGTCGATCCAGACCAGTTCGCAGCGCCGATAGGCGAGGCCAGTCGACGACAACAGCATGAAGAACTCCTTGGCCTGGAGCACATCCAGCGTGCCCTCGACCTCGATTTTGGCGCCGCTTTGCGACACGTCCAGCAGGACGCAACTGCGTCGCCACGTACCGTCAGAACCCATGAGGTTGACCGGCTGCCTGTGGTCCATTTTCACGCGAGACGCTTTGCGACCGTCGAACTTCATCGGTTAACCCCCATCTTTGCGCCGCTGCTTCCCCGACTGCTCTCCTTGTTCGCGGCAATTTCTCCCCAACGCACCGTCCACTGACTGGTCGACAGAAGGAGCGTCTCGAAAATGTGCTGCGCGCGTTCGCGTTCGGCGAAGGAAAGCCTCGCGCCGCTGCGGTTGCTCAAGATGGCAAACGTGGTCTGCCAGTTCAGCCGCGAGGCACGGCATGCCATGACGAGACCTTCGCAATCGTCGTCGGTCATGACGCGCTCGACGACTTCGATGGGGGCCCCCGAAAGCACCGACAGCGCGGTGAGGAGATTGGCGGTCTCGCCGCGGATGGCGAAGCGGTTCATCGTGGAATCGTTGAGCTTGCCGGTGCGGTTGAGCGCAACGATCTCCGGCCGTGCGCTCGCATAGGCCGCCGCGCACGGAAGCTTGGGGGCCATTGGAGCGGCCGTTGCAACTGGATGCGAGCTAGTGGGCTTCGACGCTACGCCGGATCCCGGCGCCGGGGCGGCCGACAGCAATTTGCGCATGACGACGTCGGGCGTGTCCTGCCGGAGCGCCAGCGCCTTGGTGAGTTCATCATCGGTGAGCCACTTTTCAGCGAGCGCAAAGAAGGCGGCATCAGAGAAGTGCGCCGCTGTATTCCCGATCAGCACGAGACAAGCGCTGCGGCCGCCGTCCTTGATCAGCGCCTCGATGACCGGTGGATCGATAGGCGCGCGGGCGGCGATCGCATCTTGCTGCCGTTCACCGCTCGAAGCCACGATCCGCTGGAGGTCGTGGGTCGAGAGTGACCGTGATCGGAGCAAGACAGGGCACGCCACAGCCGGATTGCGGTGTGTGGCGAGGCGTCGCACAGTCTTGGGTGGAGCAATTTCGAGATCGGCCAGCGCCGTGCTGAGTTGAATCAGCGCGTCGGCCTGGACGCGCTCCATCAGGCGCAGCAGAACGCCGTCGGTCACATGGGCAAGCAAGTCCTGAGGCCGGTCCCGATTGCTTGTGAGCAGTTGCAAAATGCCGGAGAGGATGCGAGTGCAGCGATCCAGCGGGCAGATCGCAACCGCGTCTTCCAATTCGACCAGAATATCAGCAGGCGAATGTGCCTTCATGGCAGGAGCCTGAAAATAAAATAAATCTGACGATTAAACGTCGCTATTCCGCCTCAAGGACGTTAATTTCGCTTTTAGGTTTTGGCGTTTCGGGTATTCTCGCACCGCCGACCGGGTGAGAAACGTTATCGAAATTCGGCGGGGCAGAGCGTCCAGGCTTGTTCTTTCGGCGGGACGCTCGCCAATTGATCGGGACACACGAGAATTGATTCTATCGGTGCGAGACAACGCCGAGGGGGGAAGCGATCGGCGCTGAGGCCGGACGCAAGTTTAACGCTACGCCGCGTTCTATATTTTCATGAACAGCATTGATGATGTGCCCAGGTCGGCACTCAACACATTTCGTTTTTCGGACGTCGACGAGTTTCGAAGCGCCATACGCGGGCTGAATTTCGAATTTACGCCTTTCGTACGGAAGATTTCGGCTGAACAGACGATCCTGTCGTTGCCCGGCTGCGACGTGAATTTGACGCGCGCATTTCCTCGGGTCGTCGATGCACAGCTCGTCGGGGATTGCACCGCGATCGGCATCACGATGGACGACCTCAATGTTCCTATTCGCTTCAATGGCTCGCAACGTGCGCGACCGGTGGTGGTCATTGGCAGCGGGGGGCGGCCTATACCACCATTGAGGAAGTGCAGCGGCAAATCGCCTCAGTGATCTTCCGGCCGGAGGTGAGGGATCGCGGCTGGCCTCCCACGCACACAAGCTTCAAGATTTTCGAGATCTCCGCGGCTGGCTTGCACCGGCTGCGCAGCGTGGTTCGTGAGGTGCTGTCCGAGGCGGCCAATCCCATCGCGGCCTCGGAGCTTCCGTTAAGGGGCGCGGCCATGAAGGAGTCGCTGCTCGGAGCCGTTGACGACGCCTTCGAAAGCGCCGTTTCGTCCCGCTGGACCCTGCGTCCCAATGACGGACGGAGTTTCAGGGTATTTCGAGATATTAATGCGCTACTCACCGACGACCTGTCACAGCCGATCTACAGCGACGAGATCGCGCGCAAGCTCGGGCTGTCCGTGCGCACCATGCACGACGTCGTCCGCCGCTATCGTGGCATGAGCCTGCACCGCTATTTGCGCCTGCGCCGGCTGTGGCTGGTGCGGCGGCAGCTCCTTGCCGGGGCTGACAGAGTCAAGACGGTCGCGCTGGCCTATGGCTTTTGGCATCTCAGCGACTTCTCCAGAAGCTACCGCGACCAGTTCGGCGAGACGCCTTCGCAGACGCTGGACCGCAGTCGCGGACGACAGTGACATATCGCGTAGGGCTTCTCGCCGGTTTTGTGCTACCGTCCGGCCATGAGCAACCGCATTCTCGTCCTTTACGGTTCTTACCGTTCCGACCGCATGGGCATCCGCCTTGCGAATTTCGTTATCAATGGTCTGCGCAGCCGCGGCGAGGACGTCGAGTTCATCGACGCCAAGGCGGTCGGCCTGCCGATGCTCGACCGCATGTACAAGGAGTATCTCAAGGGCTCGGCGCCGGAGGCGCTGGAGAAGCTGGCCGGACAGATCCGCGGAGCCGACGGTTTCGTGTTCGTCACCGGCGAATACAATTGGGGCATGCAGCCCGGCCTGAAGAATCTCACCGACCATTTCCTCGAAGAATGGTTCTGGCGCCCGGCCGCGATCGTCAGCTACTCGGCCGGCCGGCTCTCGGGCGCGCGCGCGGCGACCGCCTGGCACGGGACGCTGTCGGAGATGGGCATGGTGGTGGTGTCGAGCACCATCGGCGTCGGCCCGATCGCGCAGACGCTGTCTGAAGCCGGCGAGCCGATCGGCGATGGCGGCAAGGCGCTGGAGCGCGCGTTCCCGCGCTTCGCCGACGATCTCAATTGGTGGATCGAGGCGGCCAAGGCCCAGCGCGCACGCAAGGCGCCGCCTTATTGACTCGCTTTAGGCGGCCCTGACCTCGCCGAGGAAGCGGTCGACCTGTCCGGCGAGATCGCGCGACTGGGTGGAGAGCTGCTGGGCGGCGCCCAGCACCTCCCTGGCGGCAGCGCCCGTGTCGTCGGCGGCGCGCTGCACGCCGGAGATATTGCTGTTGACCTCCTGGGTGCCGCGGGCGGCCTCCTGGACGCTGCGGGCGATCTCCTTGGTCGCCGAGCCCTGTTCCTCGATCGCGGCGGCAATCGCGGTGCCGATCTGGTCGATCTCGCCGATGACCTCGGCGACGTTGCGGATCGCGGCCACGGTCTCGTCACTCGCAGTCTGAATCGCGGTGATCTGCTCGGAGATCTCGGTGGTGGCCTTGGCGGTCTGGCCGGCCAACGACTTCACTTCGGAAGCAACCACGGCAAAGCCGCGGCCGGCTTCGCCGGCGCGGGCGGCCTCGATGGTCGCGTTCAGCGCCAAGAGGTTGGTCTGCTCGGCGATGCTCTGGATCAGTGTCACGACGTCGCCGATCTTCTGGGCACCCTCGGCGAGCGTGCGCGCGGTATCGCCGGTGCGGCGGGCATTGTCGACGGCGCGGGCCGCGATTTCGGTCGATTGCGCGACCTGACGGCCGATCTCGGCGATCGATGAGGTCAGCTCCTCGGTGGCGCTGGCGACGGTCTGCACGTTGGTCGAGGTCTGTTCGGAGGCGGCGGCGACGACTGCCGCCTGGCTGTTGGTCTGGGCCGCGGTCGAGGTCATCGACTGCGCCGTGCCTTCCATCGTGGAGGAGGCGCGGGACAGGCCGCCGACGAGCTCGGTGACCTTGGCCTCGAAGGCGCGCGTGAGGTCGTCGAGCGCCTGGGCGCGGCGCATCTTGCCGTCGTTCTCGGCCTGCTTCTCGGCGGCGAGCCGGTCGGCCCGGATCATGTTGTCCTTGAACACCTGCACCGCCGCGGCCATCGCGCCGATCTCGTCGGAGCGCTCGGCACCGGGGATCTCTGCGGCAAGGTCACCGTCGGCAAGGCGCGACATCCGACTGGTCAAGCCGACGATCGGCGCGCAGACACGGCGGCGGACCATCACGATCAGGCCGGCGCTGGCGACCAGCACGGCGAGAAGGCCGGCGAGCGCGATGGCAAAGCTTGTGCGTGCGGCCGAGGAAGCGCCGGCAAGGATGTGTTCGGCGTTGTCATAGAGCGCATCGCGAACGCCGATGATGGAGCCGAGGCCCTTTTGCGAGGCCGCATAATAGGTGTCGACGTCGTGCTCGTACTTGCCGCTGACGGCGCCCTCCTTGACCATCTTGAGCTCGCGGCCGAATTCCTCGACGTAACGCGAATTCATCGTCTCCAGCGCGGCGCCGACATTGGCCGGGGTTGCCGGGTGGCCGCGCAGCTCCATCAGCGCCATCACGATCTGATCGCTTCGGCCCTGCATCCGGGCGACGTCGGCCTTCTCGGCGTCGGTTGCGACCTTCTTGCCGCCAACAAGGTTCTTGTGGACGCTGGCATTGAGGCCGCCGATGTCGCGCAGCGTCATGGCGATGTTGGCATAGTTGGCCTGACGGAAGGCATCGCCATTGAGGATCGCCATGCGGCGCACCTGCTCATTGAGCAAAGCGGTGACGCCGGCGTTGAGCAGAGCGTTGTCGGCGACGACCTTCCTGGCCGCGTCCTTGCGCGCCTCCGCGGGTCCCGCAATGGCCTTGTCGATGGCTTCGCGCAGAGCCGTGAATTTCGAATTGATGGCGTCGATCTCGGTCCCGATGGCATTACCGTCGTCGAACGCGCCGGGCAGCTCCTTGCGTAGTGCATTCATCCTGTCGCGGGCGGCATCGGTCTGCTTGCGCAGCTTGTCGTGCTCGGAAAGCTGCGCGGGATCGACGGTGGCAGGCCCGTAGAGGATGTTGGTGGCGAAGCCACGCTCGGGGTTGAGGTAGCGCGGGATGTCGCTGGCAGCGCGGACGATCGCCAGGCGGCCTTGCGCCTCGCTGATCCGTTCCATCGTCTGGTATTTCGTCACCGCGACATAGACGGCGAGGCCGCCGCCCACGGTCGACAGCGAGACGATGGCGGTGGTCAAGAGCGTACCGATTTTCATGATCTATCCGGCAATTGGCGCGGGAGGAGAAAGATATTTCTCGGAAAAGTAGGCGCGCCGGATTAATCCCGGGTTTACGCTGGGCGCTTCGCCGATGCGGCGCTATGCCTTTCGATCGAGCTTAGCCAGGATATCCAGCGTGGCGGCGTCGCGCTCGCCGGCGAAATAGCGAGCGAGCGCCTGATCGAAGAGGGGCTCGTCGGACACCGCGCCGAACAGCGTCATGGACGAGCGGAATTTGGCATCGTCCGGAGCGCCGAGGATCGCGTTGATGGTCCGCCCCTGAACGGCGAGCACGAGCCTGGTGCATTCGGTCAGGCGCCCCCCGAGGACAGGGTGGGCGAGATAGGCCCGGGCCTCCGCGCGGGAGCCGATGGCGTAGCGTTGCGACATGACGCTGAGGCCGAGGCCGGCGACCTGCGGGAAGATGAACCACATCCAGTGAGTCTGCTTCCGTCCCCGGGCGAGCTCGTCCTGGACGTCCCGATAGACGGGGTCCTGCGCCCGAACAAAGCGATCTAGATCGAAAGGATCGGTCATTGGATACCTTAAGAGGCCTTGCCAAGCCCTTGCCGGCCGCGATTATGCCTAACTTTTGGCTCCCAATGTGGTAGCTGGTATAGAGTCTCCGGGTGGGGTTGGGTGCCCCCGGGGGTCGATTTTGGGGATCTGATGGTTTCCGACGCAGCACATGCCGAGAGGCTGTTGTCGCGCCGCCGTGTCAGGCGAGCCGAAACTGTTCTGCTGTCTCTGGCAGCGATCGCGCTGGCGGTTGGCGCTGCCGCGTGGGTTACGGATATGGGCGATTCGACCCCGCTGGTCTCCGCCGCGTTGCCGCCGGCCAATACCCTGTCATTCGAGGACCGTTTCGCTTCGGCCTCCAGCAATCCGCCCGCCCGCGAGCTCGGCCTGCGAACATTGGAGCGCTCCGCCGTGAATGCGGTCCAGCTCAAGCTTCGCGATGCCAAGGCGATGCTTGCCCAGAAGCTCCAAGGTGACGATTGGCGTTCGACCCTCACCGAGGACGACCGGCAGGCGGCCGAGGAGACAAGGCCCTCGCAGCGCGCCGACGGCATCCCGATGCCGCGCTCGCGTCCGGTCCAGGCGGATTTGGCTGCACAGATCGCCTCCAGCCAAGCCTATGCCGATACCGGTCCCAGGGTCGACAACCGCAACTTCTTCGAGAAGTTCACCGACAAGATCAAGCTGGCCTCGCTGACGCCAGGCGACGGCTTGCTGGGCAGGGGGCCAGATCTCGCCGCGCTCGGCTACGATTCGCGCACCGCGGTCTATGACATCTCGGCCAAGGCGGTCTATCTGCCGAGCGGCGTGGCGCTGGAAGCCCATTCCGGCCTGGGCGCCCTGATGGACAATCCCGACCATGTCGACCGGCGGATGGTCGGCGCGACGCCGCCGGCGATCTATGATCTGAAGCCGCGCGAAAAGCTGTTCCACGGCGTCCGGGCGCTGCGCATGACCCCGGTCGAAGGCACCAGTGCGCTTGGCCGCGTCGGTCTCTTGACGCACAACTACCTGCTTGGGCCGCGCGGCGATTCCAACGGCTGCGTCTCGATCAAGGACTATGATCGCTTCCTCAAGGCCTACGACAATGGCGAGTTCAATCGTCTGGTCGTCGTGCCGAGCCTGCGCGGATCGGCA
The DNA here is from genome assembly GCF_000296215.2 of Bradyrhizobium sp. CCGE-LA001. NCBI lineage: Bacteria > Pseudomonadati > Pseudomonadota > Alphaproteobacteria > Hyphomicrobiales > Nitrobacteraceae > Bradyrhizobium > Bradyrhizobium sp. CCGE-LA001. The sequence continues at coordinate 3,826,556 of NZ_CP013949.1, forward strand.
ACCGCCTCGCAGCGCGCCAGTACCGATTCCTGATATTTGCCTGCCGTGGCAGGGCTGCCCTTTCCCCTTCGTTAAGTCGTCCTCGTCCAGAAGCAGCCCATGAGTGATCCATCAAGCTCCGAGACCCCGCTGCGCACGACGTTCAAGATCAAGCTGAACGGTGACACGTTGGCGATTGCGACCGTCGGCCAGGCCTATCAGTTCCTGACCAATTTCAAGTCGGTGGAATGGATGGAATTCCGCTCCCTGCACGAGGACGCGGTCGTCGCCCTGGAAGGCGCCGCCGAGAACGCCATGCTCGCAGTGCAGGCGACCAACGCCGTGCGCGCGCTGTTCGTCAGCGCAAAGCTGCTCTGAGAGAAGCTCTCCCTCTGGCCTGATCCGTCGCCCTCGAACCCGCTGCAAGGCGGGTGCGACGAAGCCTTGCGCGTGTCCGCGCCAGGGAGAGGTGTATGGAATTAGCAGAATTCATCGCAGGCATCGACGTTGGCGCGGAGCAGCCGACTGAGGCGGCGCTGACAGCCTTCGAGACCTCCATCAGCTGCCGATTGCCGGATGATTATCGTCGCTTCCTGCTGGCCTGCGCGGGCGGCTATCATCAGGGGGGCGCAGTGTTCAATTGGCCGCATGGGGACTGGGCGGGTTCGGTGCAGGAGGTACTAGGATTGCGGTCCGACGAGTGCTCGCTGGTGCAGACGCGCCAGACGCCGCAATGGCCGACCGTCGATGAGTTGTTGTGGATCATGAGCGACCACGGCGGCAATCCGATTTGCATGACGATCGACAAGGCCCATTTCGGCAAGATCTGGTTCATGGACCACGAGATGGCCGAATACGAAAAGCCCTGGACACTGGCGCAGGCGATGTCCGATCAATGGGGCTATGTCCTGCCGCTTGCACCGACGTTCAGCGATTTCATCGCCGGACTCTACGAGGAAGCAGCGCCCTGAGGCGAGGCCGGGCCGAGCGGCAGGGCCCGCGGACATATGCTGGGTCCAGCTGGTCCAAGGTATCCGGTGCAAGCCCGACCTGTCTTTTCCGTCGCTTGAACTCCGCTCCAGGAACGGGCAAACGGTTCGCCAAGAAACCGTGGCCCAGGCCATCCATTCGACGCTGAGTTCAAGGGAGACACCATCATGAAACGCCGTGCATTTCTCCAAGGCGGCGCGGTCGCCGGCGCGTCCACGCTCATCGCGGCCCCTGCGATCGCGCAGAGCATGCCCGAGATCAAATGGCGCCTGACGTCGAGCTTCCCCAAATCGCTCGATACCATCTACGGCACGGCGCAGACCTTCGCGAAATACGTCGCCGAAGCCACCGACAACAAATTCCAGATCCAGACCTTCGCGGCCGGCGAGCTCGTGCCCGGCCTGCAGGCGCTCGATGCGGTGAGCACGTCCTCGGTGGAGATGGCTCAGACGCCGCTCTATTTCTACATCGGCAAGGAGCCGGCGCTGGCCTATGCGACCGGCGCGCCCTTCGGAATGAACCATCGCCATCAGGAGTCCTGGTGGCACTTCGGCGGCGGCGCCGACCTCACCAACGAAGCGCTCAAGCCCTTCAGAGCGCACGCCATCCTCTGCGGCAATTCCGGCACTCAGATGGGCGGCTGGTTCCGCAAGGAGATCAAGACGGTCGACGACCTCAAGGGTCTGAAATTCCGTATCGCCGGCATGGGCGGCCATGTGCTGGCGCGACTCGGCGTCGTCCCGCAGCAGATCGCCGGCGGCGACGTGTATCCGGCCCTCGAGAAGGGGACGATCGATGCCGCGGAATTCGTCGGTCCCTATGACGACGAGAAGCTCGGCTTCCAGAAGGTCGCCAAGTACTATTACTTCCCCGGCTGGTGGGAAGGCGGCGCCATGCTGCACATGATCGTCAACGACGAGAAATGGGCATCGCTGCCCAAGCGTTACCAGGCGATCGTCAACCAGGCCGGCGCGGCGGCCGGCGCCTGGATGCTGGAGAAATACGACAGCGTGAATCCGGCGGCGCTGAAGCGGCTGATCGCCAACGGCGCGGAGCTGAAGGCATTCCCGCAGCCGGTGCTCGAGGCCTGCTACAACGCGACCCAGGAGCATCTGAACGAGCTCGCCGCCAAGAGCGATCTGTTCAAGCGCACCAAGGAGAGCCACGACGCCTATATGAAGGAGCTGCTCTTCTACACGCAGATCGCGGAGAATTTTTACGACAACTATCTGCTCAGCAAGACGCGCAACAGGAGCTGACGACGAGGAGGGCGCGGTGTTCACGCCGCGCCCGGCTCTCGTAGGGTGGGCAAGGCGCTCTTGCGCCGTGCCCACGTTCTTTTTCCTCACGTGCGATGGTGGGCACGCTTCGCTTTGCCCACCCTACAGGACCTGTCGTGTGGCGGCTTACGCCGTTGCCAGTCCCAGCTTCGCATAGATCCTTCTCGCATAGGCACCAAACGCATCCGTGGTCTTCAGCGGAAGATCGCGCGGGAAGGGCAGATCGATCGGGAAATAGTCGGCCATCTTCGCAGGTCCCGCGGTCAGCACCGCGCAATGCGAGGATAGAAATACGGCTTCCTGGATCGAATGCGTGACGAAGACGATGGTCTTGCCGCTCTCGCGCCAGATCCGCAGCATCTCCAGATTCATCTGCTCGCGCGTCAAGGCGTCCAGCGCGCCGAAGGGCTCGTCCATCAGAATCAGCTTTGGATCGTGGATGAAGGCGCGCGCGATCGCGGTGCGCTGCTGCATGCCGCCGGAAAGCTGCTGCGGATATTTCTGCTCGTAGCCGGCAAGCCCGACGAGGTTGAGCAGATCGCGCGCCCGCTCGCGCGCGGCCTTCATCGGCAGGCCGACGATCTCGGCCGGGAGCAGCACGTTGTCCAGGATGGTGCGCCACTTCAGGAGCAATGCCTGCTGGAACACCATGCCGATGTCGCGGGTCGGATCGAACGGGCTCTTCGCATTGCCGATATTGACGGTGCCGCCGTCGGCGCCGTGCAGGCCGGCTAGGATCTTCATCACCGTGGTCTTGCCGCAGCCGGAGGGGCCGACCAGCGAGACCAGCTCACCTTCCTGCACGTCCATGGTGACGTCGGACACCGCGAGAAACTCGGCGCCGCCGCTGCGATAGACCTTGCGGACGCCTTGCAGGCTGATGAAGGGGGCCGAGCTCATGCCAGCCATTTGTCCAGGTTCGCGGCGACGAAGGCATCGTCGCTGAGGTCGGCGTGCTCGCGCGTGACGCGGTCGATCTCTTCCTTCTGGCCGGGGCTTAGGCCCTCGTTCGGATCCAGGCACCACAGGCCCTGCAGCAGGCCCTGGCGCCGCAGCACCTCGTGGCAGCCGGCGATGCAGCCGTGGAAATTGTTGGCGACGTCGAAGAAGGCGCTGTTGCAGTCGGTGACGCGGGCATCGAGCGCGAGCAGGTCCGCGGGCACATTGTCCTTGTGCCGCGCGGCCTTGCAGCGCTCGAACTGCTTGATGGCGCTGGCGGTCCACACCGACCAATGGCCGAGCAGGCCGCCTTTGAAATAGGTTCGCGTCGTGACGCCCTTGTCGCGCAGGTCGAACGGCAGCACCAGGTCGAGCAGGATGTGGTCGTCATTGCCGGTGTAGAGCGCCACGCGGTCGAGCGCGCCGGCGGCCGCCACGCCGCGGAGCACATCGAGCGTACGGTAGCGGTTGAAGGGCGCGATCTTGATGGCGATGACATTGTCGATCGAGGCGAAGCGCTGCCAGAAGCGGCTGGACAGGATGACGCCGCCGACAGCCGGCTGGAGATAGAAGCCGACCAGCGGAATCTCGGCGGCAACGGATGTGCAATGCGCGATGATCTCGTCCTCGGAGGCGGTCTTCATCGCCGCGAGGCTGAGCAGGCCGGCGTGATAGCCGATATCGCGCGCGGTGCGGGCCTCCGCGACGGCTTGCCGGGTCGGCCCGGCAAGGCCCGCGACCAGTGCCAGCGGACGCTTGGTCCAGCTTGCGGCGGTCTCGGCAGCGAGCTCGAGCACGGGACGGTAGAGGTCGACGTCGCGGATCGCGAACTGTGTGGTGTGCACGCCGACGGCGAGCCCGCCTGAGCCGGCATCGATGTAATAGCGCGTCAGGGCGCGCTGATGCTTTTTGTCGAGCTGACGCGCGGCGGTGAGGGCGAGGGGATGCGCCGGCAGCACGGTGCCGTCGGCAATCAGCTTGCGGATCTCGGCATTGATCTGGCTGTGATGCATGATGTCCTATCCGAATTCAGGGCCGGCGACGGCGAAGGGCGTTTCTTCGGCGGCGATGGTGACGGGGCCGAACCGCATGCGCTGGAACGGCCGCTCGATGGTCCAGCCGGCCGCAAGCAATCCATCCAGGAACGTGCGTTGCGATGCGACGGCGTCGAGCAGGAGCGGGCGGGTCTCGGACCGCGCGATCGCATCAACCAGAGCCAAGGCATCAGCGGCATGATCAGCGAACAAGGGGCCGATATGACGCGCAGTTCTGCCGCCGCGGACCAGGGCAATGGCACCATTGGCTGTAACAATGCGAGACCCGGAGCGCTGCGCGAAGGCAGTGAGCAGGGCAGTTCGGTCGAGGCCGGTAGCACGAAGATCGCGGGCACGAAGCGACTCGAGCGTTGCGGCCGCCGGCGCAGGACCGAGGGACGGCTCGGCACTCGCCAGTTTCAGCCGGCGCAATTCCAGGGTCGGCGTGAAGCCGAGGGGCCCGTAGACGGCGGCACCGTCGGGCGTGGCGTCGAGCCAGCTCGTCAGGCCATTCTTGCGCGCGGTCTCCAGGCACGCATCGATAAGGCGGGTTGCTAGACCGCGGCGGCGGTGTGTGCCTGATACCAGCACCATGCTGATCCAGGCGTTGTTGCCGGAATAGGGCAGCAGCGCCGCGGTCGCGACCAGTCGCGCGCCGTCGCGGATGCCGAACACGATGCCGTCGCGGAGGAAGATGCGCCAGTCTTCCTCGGTCTGATTCCAGTGCGCTTCCGTCGAAAGCGCCAGCCCCGCGATCGCATCCTGCACGCCGAGCTTGAGGACGAGCGGAGCCTCAGTAGCGTCCATCGCGCACCTCGTATTTGGTGGGCTTGCCGAGGCTCGGCATGGCGCGCGAAACCCAATCTGCGGTCCAGGCGATCAACTGCTCGGTGTCGACCACGGGCGGGCCGAACAATTCGACCGCCTTCGACGTGTCGGTGAGCCACGCGGTCGGCTCCTCCTGGCCCGTCAGCACGGGCGCGCGGCCAAACCTTGCGCCGAATTTCTGGGCGAGATCGCGCACGGCCAAAATCTCGTGGCCGCTGACATTGATCGGCGAGGTCGGCGTCGTGCAATGGGCGAGGCAGCGCAGCGCCTGCGCGGACGCATCGCCCTGCCAAATGAAGTTGACATGGCCGAGGCTGACGTCGATCGGCGTGCCCATCAGCACTTTGGTTGCGATGTCGTGCAGCACGCCATAGCGCATGTCGATCGCGTAATTGAGGCGGAACAGCCGGCCGGGCGTGCCGAACTTGCGCGAGAAATATTCGAACATGCGCTCGCGGCCGACGCAAGACTGCGCGTATTCACCAGGCGGGTTCGGCGCCATGTCTTCGGTCGAGCCTTTGCCGTCGACCGGCACGAACGGATAGATGCAGCCGGTCGAGAACGCCACGATGCGTGAGGAAGGGAAGGCCTGCCCGACCAGCGCCGGCACATGGGCGTTCATCGCCCAGGTCAGCGACAGATCGCCCTCTGCGCCGAATTTTCTCCCGGCCATGAAGACGATGTTCGGCGCTTTGGGCAGCGCTTGAATGGCGCGCTCGTCCATCAGGTCGCAATTGATGGTCTCGACGCCGCGTGCCTGCAGCCACTCCTTCACGCCGGGTTCGCTGAAGCGCGCGACGCCGATGACGCGGCGATCCGGCGCGGCAGCTTTCGCGAGTCCCGCCAGCGTCGGGCCCATCTTGCCGGCGACGCCGAGGATCATGATGTCGTCCTCGACCTTCCTGAGGTCGTCGATCAGGGACTGCGTCGGCCGGCACAGGAGCTCGTCGAGCGCCTGAATGTCGGGGATGGTCTTTGGCAGCGTCTGGCGGGTGAGCAGCATGGATTTGGTTCCTGGTCCTAGTTCTGCCTGGCATCGCCGACCACGAACATGCGTTCGAGCGCGAGCACCAGGCCGTAGAGGGCGACCCCGAGCAGTGTCAGCAGCACGACCGCCATCACCATCGCGGGCGTGTCGAGCGAGGATTGCACCTGGATCATGAGGTAGCCGAGCCCGCGCTCGGAGGCGATGAACTCGCCGACGATGGCGCCGGCGACTGCGAGGATGGCGCCGACCTTCATGCCGGAAAAGATGTAAGGCAGCGATCCCGGCAGCTGGATCTTGCGAAACAACGTCCAGCGCGAGCCGCGCAGCGATTTGACGAGATCGAGCAGGTCCGGCTCGACCTCGCGCAGGCCCCGTGCAGTGGTGAGCAGGATCGGGAAGAAGCAGATGCTGAAGGCGATCAGGATGTTCGGCACGATGCCGTAGGAGAACCAGACGATGAAGAGCGGGCCAAGCGCGACCTTCGGAATCATGTTCAGCGTCACGAACAGCGGCAACAGCACAAGGCTCAGCAGCGGCGCCCAGCTGAAGATCACCGCCAGCGCGACGCCGACGAAGGCGCCGAGCGCAAAGCCGCCGAGGATCTCGATCGCCGTCACCAGCGTATTGGCGCCCCAGGCGTAGCCTGCGGTTCCCAGCGTCTGCACGGTGGCGAGCGGCGAGGGCAGGATGAATTTCGGCACCTGGAAGGCGTCGACCGCCACCTGCCAGAGCACGAGCACGGCAAGGTGCACGATCAGGATGATCGCAAAGCTGCGTGCAGTGCGCGCCCGGTCGGCTGCCAAGTGTCGCTCCCTATTGCCCGCGGCCTCGCTGCCGCGGTGTCAGCCTAGCTCCCCTCGGGACAAGTTTCAACCATCTGGTTGATTAGGGTCGGAGCGAATGGAGCACGAGATCGGCGACATGCCGGCGGCGGGCGCGGCGCTGGGCGCGGCTCGACAGGTCCTTGCCGAAGATGGCCGACAGCGTCGGCGTGTTGGAGAAGAAGAAATAGCTGAGGCCTGCAATGGAGATATAGAGCTGGACGGGATCGATCCCTTTGCGGAACACGCCCGCGCGCACCCCTTCGTTGAGGATGTGGGACACGCTTTTGACCAAGGGAGAATGCATCGCCTCGAGCCGCGTCGAACCGCGGACGTGGCGGGCGCCGCCACGGTTCTCGTCGTTCAAGAGCACGATGAAATCAGGGTTTGCCGCGAGGTGGTCGAACGAGGCTTCGATCAGCCTGCGGATCGCCTTTTCCGGCGGGAGGCCTTCGAGCTTGAGCCTGCGCTCCTGCTCGCGGATGTCCTCATAAACCCATTCGAGCACGGCGAGGTAGAGCGTGTCCTTGTCCCCGAAGTAATGATAGACGAGCTGCTTGTTGACGCCCGCGCGCTCGGCGATCTCGTCGACCCGGGCCCCCGCAAGGCCGTGCCGGGCGAATTCCAGGCGGGCCGCGGTCAGCAGCTTCTTGCGGGTCGCGACGGGGTCGCGGCGCTGCGGCACGGTGTCGCCAGATCGTTTTGCAGGCATTTCCAACCAAACAGTTGACAAGTTGAGGGCGGGCTTGTTGCATTGGTATCCTCACAAGGGGAGAGCGACAAGCCGGGTCGCGGCAAAGAGGAGAGATGCGATGAAGCATTTGCAGGCGGCTATTGTGGCTCTGGCGCTGGGCTTGCCGGCGGTGCCCGCGAGCGCGGGCGAGGCGGTGAACCTGATCCTGAACTGGACGCCGACGGCCGACCACTCGCCGTATTACTACGCCAAGGCGCAGGGCTGGTACGAGAAGGCCGGCATCGACCTCACCATCGAAACCGGCAAGGGCTCCGGCGTGTCTGCCGCCAAAGTCGGCTCCGGGGGCTCGCCGTTCGGCGTCGCCGACCTCGCCACCATGCTGGTCGCCAAGAGCAAGGGCGCGGACACCGTTGCCGTGATGAGCGTCTATGCCAATACCGGCCAGACCTTCTACTGGCTGAAGAGCTACGGTGTGAACGGCGTAAAGGATTTTCCGAATCACAAGATCGGCAATCCACCGGGCGATGCCTCGCGCGTGATGTGGCCGGCCTTTGCCAAGGCTGCCGGCATCGCGCCCGACTCCGTCGGCTTCGTCAATGTCGGACCGACCGCGAAGATCGCGGCGCTGAAGAGCCACACCGTGGACATCATCAGCGACTTCTACAACGAGCACGACCTCAAGGTAATCGAGTTCGGAGGCGATCTCGGCTACGTCAACTGGAAGGATATCGGGCTCAACCCCTACGGCAATTCGCTGATCGTCAACGGCGCCTACATGCAAAAGAACCCGAAGGTCGTCGAAGACTTCGTACGCGTCACGCAGAAGGCCTTTGCGGCGTGCGTCGCCGACGTCACGCCATGCCTGAAGGCGCTGCTCGACCAGGTCTCCGGTCTCGACAAGGCGAACCAGGAGCGCCAGTGGGAGCGCATCAAGTTCCTGATGACCGACGAATTCACGACGACCAAATCGCTCGGCTGGATCGACGGCGAGCGGATGAAGAAGGACTACGAACTGGTCCATACCTATCTCGGCATGGAGAAGCCGTTCGACGTGACGACCGCGTTCACGACGAAGATGCTGGATCCGAGCATCAAGATGGACGCGAGCAAGGTGAAGAAGTAGGTCGGCTCGCTCCGTCCTCGCACTGACTGTGTGGAGAGAGTGTGCTTCTCCGCTCGTGCCCCGGACGCAGCGCAGCTTCCCTTGACGGTGCGCTGCAGGGCCGGGGCCCATCTCGCCGAGAGCATGATCCGGGCGGGTCTGGGTCCCGGCTCCGCGCAGCAGCGTTGCACGCCGCAGCGCGTCCGGGACACCAGAGCGGCGCCAATCGGCCTCCGGCCAGTATCCCACGTCACCACGCGGAGAAATTAACCGGCCGTTAACCATATCCGCCGCATCGTTAACCATTCAATAACTGGGAACGAGTCGGCCGCCATGGAGGCTGTAGCCAAACCTCAACGACAGATGGTGCGCCTGCGCGGGCGCTCCTACGTGGCCTTCGTCTTCGTGCCGACGGTCCCGGTCCAGGACTGGCTCCAGGAGATCGACGCGACGATCGCACGCTCGCCGGGGTTCTTTGCCGGTCGGCCCGTGGTGATCGACCTGTCCTCGGTCGATCTCAGCCAGGCCGGCATCGGTCATCTGCTCACCAGCCTTCAGGACCGCAACATCCGCGTGCTCGGCATCGAGGGCGTGGAGGAGGCGAGGCTGACCCCGATGATGCCGCCGCTGTTGTCGGGCGGGCGCAGCTGCGTGGTTGAGTCGAACGCACCCAAGAAGGCCGAGACGAAGGCGGAGAGCAAGCCGACCTCCCTGCTGCTCGATAGCCCCGTGCGCTCGGGCCAGACCGTGATCTTTCCGGAGGGGGACGTCACTATTCTCGGCTCGGTCGGCTCCGGCGCCGAAGTCGTCGCCGGCGGCTCCATCCACGTCTATGGCGCGCTGCGCGGCCGCGCCATGGCCGGGGTCAACGGACACACGAGCGCGCGCATCTACTGCCAGAAGATCGAGGCCGAACTGCTTGCAATCGATGGGTTTTACCAGACTGCGGACGACATCGACGCCGCCTTGCGCGGCAAGCCGGCGCAGGCCTGGCTGCAGGGGAATACCATGCGAATTACAGCACTGAACTGACCAGCAAAGGAGACATTTCAGATGAGTAAGGTACTGGTCGTGACATCAGGCAAGGGCGGGGTCGGCAAGACCACGACGACCGCCGCGCTCGGAGCCGCGCTCGCGCAACGCGGCGACAAGGTCGTCGTCGTCGATTTCGACGTCGGCCTGCGCAACCTCGACCTCGTGATGGGGGCCGAGCGGCGCGTCGTGTTCGACCTCATCAACGTGGTGCAGGGCGTTGCAAAACTCCCGCAGGCGCTGATCAAGGACAAGCGGCTGGAGAATCTCTGGCTGCTGCCGGCCTCTCAGACCCGCGACAAGGACGCGCTGACGGAAGAGGGGGTCGGCAAGGTGATCGACGACCTGCGCGGCCGGTTCGACTGGGTGATCTGCGACAGCCCGGCCGGCATCGAGCGCGGCGCCTCCATGGCGATGCGTTTTGCCGACGAGGCCGTGATCGTCACCAATCCGGAAGTGTCGTCGGTGCGCGATTCAGATCGCATCATCGGCATGCTGGATTCCAAGACCGTACGGGCCGAGAAGGGCGAACGGGTCGAGAAGCACATTCTCATCACCCGCTACGATGCATCGCGCGCCGCCCGCGGCGAGATGCTGACCATCGACGACATCCTCGAAATCCTCGCAACGCCCTTGCTCGGCATCATTCCCGAGAGCCAGGACGTGTTGAAGGCCTCCAACGTCGGCACGCCGGTGACGCTGTCGAACGCAGATGGAGCGCCGGCGCGGGCCTATATGGACGCTGCCAAGCGCCTCTGCGGCGAGAACGTGACGATGCATGTTCCTGCCGAGCGCAGGGGTTTCATGGACCGCCTGCTGCGACGGAGGGCTGCATGAGCATGGGTCTGCTTCGACTTCTCCGCGGCAAGAAGGCTTCGGCACCTGTCGCACGCGAACGGCTGCAGATACTGCTTGCCCATGAACGCGGACAGCGCGGCCAACCCGATCTGCTCGCTGTGCTGCGTGAGGAAATCCTCGCCGTCGTGTCCAAGCACGTCACGCTGGACCCGACCAAGGTGATCGTGCGGCTCGAACGGGGTGACGATGTATCGACCCTCGAGGTCGATATCGAGGTGCCCAACGATTTCGAGCGCAAGCGCGTGGCGGTCGCGTAGGGGACGCGACTGACGACGGCCCATTTCGGGGTGGGTGAGAAGGCGGTCCGCCGGGCATGGCGGGCCGCCTTCGTCGTTTCGGACGGTTCGAGTTCCAGATCTGCTGATGTGATCGGCCTCGGCCGGAACGGGGGTCGCTGCGAGATCGTTGTCTCGGACCCGCGGAGCGCCGAGCCGGGCGCCGCGGTTTCCTCATGACGGGAGAGCGCCCATGATGTCCGAGGTCCAGGTCCACACCGTCGCGCGGCAGATGCTGGAGCAGCATGGTTTTGCGGCGATCGCGAAGGCCGCCGAACAGGCGCAGGCATGCGAGGGACGTGGCGAGGCCGACGAGGCCAAGGAGTGGCGCCACATCGCCGACGCCATGAAAATCATGCGCGGTCCGCACCAGAGCTGACGGTCGTAAGTCCGAGGGACTTCAACGTTCCCCGCGCTCGGAGCCTTGCTGCGAGGTGCGGTTCTGCGTCTGCGGCTGGCCGCGCTCGCCCGTTTCCTTGCAGGGGAGCGGCTCCCACGATCCATCCGGCGTCTGCTGATAGGCGCTACAGGATGACGACGCCGCGGATTTTTCCTCGCCCTTCTGGGCGTCGGAATTCCTCGCGAAGGCTGGGGCGGCGAGAGTTGCGCTCACCAGCGCAGCGGCCAAGACGAAATGAACAATGCGCATGGGCTTCTCCTGTTCGAAGACGCCGCATGCTTGCGAAAATTGTGACGAATATTTGCCGCCGCGGCCGTTCCGTCGCGGCGTGCTTAACGCGGCCGGCGCTGTCCCGTCAGCCGCCCTTGGCGCGGATCAGGCCGGCGAGATTGGTCTTCTGGGCCTCGCACCAGCCGGACATGCCGAGGCGGCGCTGGTCCATGTCGGTCGCCTGGGTCGCGACGGCGACCTCTCTCATCAAGTCGTCGTCCTGCTTCTCGCCCATCTTGCCGCCGGTGTGCATCCAGGCGATCGCCTTGCGTACCTTCTCGGTGGTGCCGTCGGGCAGGTGCATTTGTTGCGCCCTCTGCACGAGGTCCTGATAGGCGAGATCCGTGTTGGGGCACTCGACCTTGGCGGCAAAGGCCTGCAGGACCATGGTCACATAGGTCGAGCGCGGCGGCGCGTCGCCCGCCAGGGCCGGCGTGGTCAGCAGCAGCAGGCCCGCCATCAGAAAACCGGTGCGCATCCTCAGTATCTCCTCCGTTTTTTGGGAGGCTAGCGTCCGCCGCGCCGCTCCGCAATGGGATCGGAGTGCAATTGTCGCCCCGCCGTGCAGTGCGCTAACCTGAGGCCTTTCCCGGCCCCGGAGCGCGACATGAGCCTGTTCAGCACGCCGTTCGATCCCGCACGCGACACCGCGCTCGTCACCGGCGCGGGCAACGGCATCGGCCGGGCCATCGCGCAGGCCCTGGTCGGCGAGGGCGTGCGGACCGTGTTCGCCGATGTCAGTGCCGAACGCCTGGAGACCGCGATCGGCGCGAGCAGGAGGCCTGAGCTGGCGGTGCCATGGATCGGCGATCTCGCGAGGTTAAATTCCTGTGACGAGCTGCTGGCTGCGGCACAGGCGTCGCTCGGCGAGGTCACGCATTTCGTCCACAGCGCATCGCCGCCGCGGCGGGAGGCAGACCATGCGCTCGCGGTCGACCGCAGGACCTGGCAGGAGATGCACGCCGTCAATCTCGATGCCGGTTTTCATCTGGCGCGCGCGATCGCCACGAATCTGATCGCGGCGAAGCGGCCGGGCTCGTTCCTGTTTCTCACCTCGCTGCATGCTGGCACGCCGCGCAACCTGCCGCATTATTCGACGGCGAAGGCGGCCATGGCGATGCTGGTGAAGGAGCTCGCCAAGACGTTCGGCCGTCACGGTATCCGCGTCAACGCACTGGTGCCCGGCGCGATCGCAGCCGGCGGGTTCGTCGCGGACCCCGCGCTGGCGCGGCACATTCCGCTCGGGCGTCTCGGTGATGCCAATGACCTTGCGCCGATGGCGCTCACGGTCTTGTCGAACAAGCTGTCCGCGTATGTCACCGGCGCAGCCTTCGTCGTCGACGGCGGATTGTCGCTGACGAACTGGTTCGAACCGCCGGTGCTCGATGGTAGCTAGCGCTGCCAAGCCGGCACGGGGTCGAGCGGCGTGCGATAGACCTCGTTGTGATCGAGATCGGTAACACGCACCGCGCAACCCTTGTGCTGGAGCTCCGGCTTCACCTGCGACAGCTCGCATGCCAATTGATCGGCGCGATCGGAAGCGACCTCGATGTCTTCGAGGATGATTCCGCCCTGGTTCTTGAACTCTTCACCAACCACGAGATCGAAGGAGTAGTAAGGCATCCGAATTCCCCGGTGTGAGGACCCAAATCTGAAAACAAGTCTTCAATGGAAAGTCTCGACACGTCCGGGATGATACCACTGAGTCGATATCTATCGAATGAACAGGCCGCGCAATCTCTGTGCTTATGGCGCAGAAATCATGTGCAGCATCTGGGGTCATTAAGAGTTTATTAAATACGCGGCGCGATCATCAATGTACGGAATTGCAACAGAACCGGGCTCCGGGAACCGGCAGTTGCAAGAGAAGGCCGCCGGCATAGATCCCGACGGCCTTTTCTCATGAGCGGAAGATGAGCTGCATAGCGTTTCCCGTAATTGTCCGGACTCAACGCATCATTTCGGCTCGGACAGCGTAGGCGACGTCGCAGTCGCCTGGCGTTGCGTTATCGCAGCGGCATCGGCGGACGCACGATCGGTCCATCGTCATCGGCAACGGCTTGCGTGGTCGTCACCGGCGCAGGCGATGGTGGCACGGCGGCCGTCTGCGAAGGCGGCGGCAGAGGGGCGAGCGGCGCGGGCGAAGAGGCCGGCATGTAGGTCCGCGTCACGGGCGGCTTCGGCTTGCGAACTGGCGCTGCCGCAGGCGGTGCCGGGAGCGCAGCAGCACGCGCGCGTGGATCGACCGGCCGCGTCTCGGCAGCCACCGGCCTCGGCGCAGTCGCCTTCGCCATCTCGCGCGCCATCTGCTCCTGTCCGGCCTTCAGCTCGGCGATGTTGGCCTTCAGCTGCTCGATCTGCTGGGTCATCGCGGCAAGATCGTTGGTCATCGCCTGTACCGCTTGCGCCGGGTCCGGTTGCATTGAAGCCGGCGCGACGGCGGCTTGGGCCGGTGGCGGCGGCGCAGATGGCGCGGCGGCTTGATCGGCTGTTGCCGCTTGCGCCGGAGGCGGAGCGGCCTGCGCGGCGGGGACAGGCGCGGTCTGCGAGGCCGAAGGCATGAACGAATTCATCAACGACGCCGCCACGGGCGTCCATTCGGCGAGCGCATTCTTTGCGGTGTCGCCATGCTGCTCCCAGGCGATCGAGGCCGCGACGCTGGCGCCGGCGAACAGGAACGCGAGGAACGCACCGCGCAGCCACTTGCCGACCGCGGATCGCTTCGGCTGGCGGGGGCCATCGTTGGCCGTGATGCGAACGGCCGTGTCGGGGCGCGGTCCTTCCGCCGCAGCTGGTTTTCCGTAGACGACGTTGATCGTGGGCTCCGGTGCACGCGCTGCAGCTGGAGCGAACCTCGGCTCTGGACGGGGCGTGATCTCCGGCGCCAGCGCGGGCGCCGTGGTCCCCGGGCGCGAGGCCAGCACGATGTCGGGAGAAATCTGAACCGCATCGTGCGGATCGTTGTCCCTGACCGTGTCCTTCACGATCTCATCGACGATTTGCTTGGCGTTCAGCGTCGCGAGCATCGCAACTCCTTTGAAGCCTGGTGTTTGACGTAAGTGGCTGTTCGCATTGGCGCGAGCCGAGAGGGGGCGGCCCATCCCCAAGCCTTGGGCCCACGAGTCCAGCCGGGTTTGACCAAAGCAAGGCGACGGGAAGGAGATGCTGCGACGCTCTTCTGCCGTTTGTGGTGATGGAACCCGTTTTCCCAAACACGCGCACGTGTTTCAGGCTGCCTTGTTTTCAGCACGATTTTGACAGTATGTGGCGACGCGGGGGCGTTGCTGTCCGCTAACGGGGGTCGGCGGTGCCAAGATCTTTATTTGCTTTGTTCGTTGTTGCCTTGCTGCCACTGGGCGGCTGCATGCAGACGACACTTTCGCCAACGACCGATGCGAGCATGACGCCGCGCGACCGGCAGTTGTTGGCCCACGCGCCCTATGCGAAGGCCAACGTGCCTGAGCAGTATCTGCGTCACATCGTCGATTACCAGCGCAAGGAGCAGCCGGGCACGATCCTGGTCGATACCGATGCGCGCTATCTCTATTTCGTGCTGCCCGAGGGCAAGGCGATTCGCTACGGCGTCGCGGTCGGCGAGGAAGCCATGGCGTTCTCGGGCGTCGCGCGCGTCGGCCGGCTGGCGGAATGGCCGGATTGGGTTCCGACCGCCGACATCCAGGCGCGGCTCGGGCCCTATCCGCCGCGCGTTGCGGGCGGGCCGGCCAACCCGCTGGGCGCGCGTGGCATCTATCTCTATGCCGGCAACAAGGACACGCTCTACCGCATCCACGGCACCAACCAGCCCGAATATATCGGGCAGGCGATCTCGTCGGGCTGCATCCGGATGCGCAACGAGGATGTCATCGACCTCTACAGCCGGGTGAAGCTCAATTCGATGGTCGTGGTGCTGCCGCCCGGGCAGAACGCGCAAGCCGAGAGCGGCGCGCGCTGGCGCGGCTGAGGGCTGCGCCTCAGTTTAGTTCCGGCAGCTGCATGGCCTAGTTTTCGGGCCGCGCGATCCGCCATTGCAGCGTCATGGCATTGCCGTTGGCATCGCCCGGCGCCTTGTCGGCGGGCGAGGTGTAGAGCGGGCGATAGCGGTAGGCCCACATCCTGGTGCCATCGTTGCGGCTGATCACGGTGAAGTCGCCGACGGCTCTGGCGTCGGCCGTGGCGGCGAGCGGAACCCAGCTCTCGGTGCACTTGTCGTTGCAGTTCGAGGTCTTGCCGGTGGTGTCGCGCTCGTAAGTATAGAGCGTCATGCCGTTGAGATCGACCAGCTTGGAGCCCTGCTTGGTAAGGATCACCTTTGCTGGAGCCGTCGGCGCCTCGACCTTTGGCGGAGGAGGGTCGCCTCCGCCATGGCCGCCCGCGAGCGCATGACCGGTCGAGAGCGTCATGGCTGCCGCCACAACGAGTAACCTGAACATTCCGAAACCCCATCCCGCAAAGTTAATCGCGCGTTAAGCGTCCAATGCGGTCGACGTTAGCAGCCGAAGGTTAGTTCCTGGTTTCGCAGTCCTACGACAATTGCGGAGAAACGGCCCTATGCCTGCATCTCGCGCAGCGGTGCGCGGCTGAGCTCATTGCCGGCGGCGATCGCCTTGCGCAACAACCGTATCAATTCTTCGCCTTCCTTCGCGCTCAGTCCGCGCAAGAGGACGCGCTGAGCCGATTCGACAGCCGGCGTGATCCTGCGCAGCGCGCGCCGTCCTTCGTCCGTGATCGCGAGCTCCCGTGCGCGGCGGTCGCGGCTGGAGGCGCGACGCTCGATGAGGCCCTTTTGCACCAAGCGATCGATCACGCCTGTGATGGTGGTGCGGTCATAGGCGATCAACCCTGCCAGCGTCACCTGGTCGAGCCCCGGATTAGCCTTGATGGTCGCGAGCGCAGCGTATTGCACCGGCGTGAGATCGAAGCCCGCATCTCCGACCTCGGCCAGGAACACCGCGACCGCGATCTGCTGGAACCGGCGCGCCAGATGTCCAGGCATGTCGTTGTTGTCTTTCACCGAATTCTCCATTGGGGCAGGGACGGCGCGGATCGTTGACAAGTATACTGATCGTCAGCATACTGAGCAATATCCAAACGGAGATTTGGCGGGGAGGTGCTCATGCAATTCCATCTGAATGGATTTCAGCCGGGCGATCCCGAGATCGCGGATCCTGCAGCACGCGTTCAGGCCCCGGATGCGGCGGGCACCGTGCCCGAAGAGGTCGACGTCCTCATCGTCGGCTGCGGCCCGGCCGGCCTGACGCTCGCCGCCCAGCTCGCGCAATTCCCCGACATCAAGACCTGCATCGTCGAGCAGAAGCCCGGCCGCCTGCTGGTCGGGCAGGCCGACGGCATCGCCTGCCGCACCTTGGAGATGTTTCACGCTTTCGGCTTCAGCGAGCGCGTGCAAAAGGAGGCATGCTGGATCAACGAGACGACGTTCTGGAAGCCGGACGCGCGGCGGCCTGAGGCCATCGTGCGCAGCGGACGGGTGCAGGACGTCGAGGACGGGCTGTCGGAATTCCCGCATGTCATCCTCAACCAGGCGCGCATCCACGACGCATTTCTCGATGTCATGCGCAAATCGCCGGCCAAGCTCGCGCCGTATTACAGCCGGCGCGTACTCGATCTCGAGGTCGATCCCGCTGTTGATGCCGCCGCTCACGGGGTGACGGTGCATCTCGAATGCGTCGATGCCGCTGGGGGGAGCAAGGTCGAGACAATCCGGGCGCGCTATGTC
Source organism: Bradyrhizobium sp. CCGE-LA001 (assembly GCF_000296215.2). Classification (NCBI taxonomy): domain Bacteria; kingdom Pseudomonadati; phylum Pseudomonadota; class Alphaproteobacteria; order Hyphomicrobiales; family Nitrobacteraceae; genus Bradyrhizobium; species Bradyrhizobium sp. CCGE-LA001. Next base: position 3,843,780 of record NZ_CP013949.1, read on the forward strand.
GTCGGTTGCGACGGCGCGCGCAGCATGGTTCGCAAGTCGATCGGCCGCGAGCTGCACGGCGATTCCGCCAACCATGCCTGGGGCGTGATGGACGTGCTGGCGGTGACGGACTTCCCGGACATCCGCTTCAAGTCGCTGATCCAGTCGGCGAAAGACGGCAGCCTGCTGATCATTCCGCGCGAGGGCGGTTACATGGTCCGCATCTATGTCGAGCTCGCCAAGCTCGACATCGGTGAGCGCGTCGCCAATCGCAACATCACCGCCGACGACGTGATCGCGAAGGCGCAGCGGATCCTGAAGCCGCATAGGTTGGACGTGAAGGAGATCGCCTGGTGGTCGGTCTACGAGATCGGCCAGCGTCTCACCGACAAGTTCGACGACGTGCCGGAGACCGAGGTCGATGGGCGACTGCCGCGCATCTTCATCGCCGGCGATGCCTGCCATACCCATAGCCCGAAGGCGGGGCAGGGTATGAACGTCTCCATGCAGGATGCCTTCAATCTCGGCTGGAAGCTCGCGGCAGTCCTGCGCAAGCAGTGCGCACCGGCTTTGCTGCATTCCTATTCGGCCGAACGTCAGGCGGTTGCCAAGGAGCTGATCGACTTCGATCGTGAATGGGCCGGGATTCTCGCCTCGGCCGCCAAGGCCGGCGGTGCCGATGCGGCAAAGACGCAGGACTATTTCGTCCGGCACGGCCGCTACACGGCAGGGACCGCGACGCATTACCGTCCGTCGGTTCTCACGGGTGCGGCCTCGCATCAGCATCTCGCAGAAGGCCTCGTCATCGGCAAGCGCTTCCATTCCGCGCCGGTGATCCGGCTGGCAGATGCGAAGCCGGTGCATCTCGGCCACGCGGCGCAGGCTGATGGTCGCTTCCGCATCTACGCGTTCTCGCCTGCGGAAGATCCTGCCGCCGCCGGCTCGGCCGTGCGCGCTCTCTGCAATTTCCTCGGCGAATCCAGGGAGTCGCCGATCAGGCGCCATACGCCTTCGGGGGCCGACATCGACAGCGTGATCGACCTGCGTGCGGTCTTCCAGCAGGATCATCGTGAGCTCGCCGTGGAAGCGATGCCGCCGCTGCTGCTTCCGCGCAAGGGCCGCTATGGTCTGATCGATTACGAGAAGATGTTCTGTCCGGATCTCAAGAGCGGCAACGACGTGTTTGCAATGCGCGGCATCGACCGCAAGGCCGGCTGCCTGATCGTGGTGCGGCCGGACCAGTATGTCGCGAACGTTCTGCCGCTCGATGATTTTGCTGCGCTTGCGTCGTACTTCGACGCCTTCATGCTGCGAGCAAACTGACGGCCTGGCACGTTTGCGCGCTGTGCCGATGAACGGCGAATGAATATTGAACCGCACGCGGCCTACGTCTCGATCTTTCGACGCATGCGATGACCTCAGGCGGAACGCCCGTTCCGCCAGCGCGTTCCGACTGGCAGAGGAGGAACACGCCATGAGACTCAAGAGCGTTTTACTTGCCGCATTGCTGCTCGCCCCGACGGCCGCGCTGGCCGCACCGGGCATCGTCACCGTCTCGACCGGCCTGCGCGCCGGACCGGGCACGGGCTTACCCCTCGTCGATCGCGTCCCCGGCGGCGCCCGCGTCAACATCCATGGCTGCCTGCGTGGCAACGCCTGGTGCGACGTGAGCTTCTCCGACGATCGCGGCTGGGTATCGTCGCAATATCTCCAGTACCTCTACCGCAATCATTACGTCTATCTCCCCGACTATGTCGACGTGATTGACGTTCCCATCGTTCCCTTCGTGCTGACGTCGTATTGGTCGAGCCACTATGGCGGACGTCCCTGGTATCGCCGCCACGCTCATTGGAATAATTACTGGAGCTCGCATCAACGCCTTGCGACGCGGATGACCCTTGATCCACGGGCGGCTCGCATCGGTCGCGCTGCGACGCGTGACGGAGCGATCGCACTCGAACGCAGCGGCTTGCGTGGCAAAAGAGAGGCTGCAATCTCTCGGCGTGACGCCGCCACGACGGCCCGGCCCGATGCCGCCATCACCAAGCGTGATGCGGTTACGGCCGACCGGACCCGCGCCGGACGGAGCGAGCGCGTCCTCAATGAGCGCACTGCCGTGCAGAACCGCGGCCCGCGCGATGCGCAGGCGCGCGTAATGCGCGACAATGCTGCAGGCCGCGCCGCCGTGCGCGCGCAACCGATGACGCGTACGCATGAAGCACCACGCGTGTCGACCGCACCGGTTGCACGGCCCGCAACGCCGCAGGTCGCCCGGCCGAACGTCAGCCATGGCTCGCCGATGAATGCCCGTGCGCAGATGCCGACGTCACGCGCGGCCGCGCCTGCGCCGCATACGGGCGGTGGGGGCGCTCCGCACATCAGCGCCGGCCCACGTGGCGGCGGCGCGCCGGCCGGTGGTCCAGGCGGCGGCCATCAAAAGAAGTAACGTTCAAGAGAAAGCCCGGTCATTGCGCCGGGCTTTTTCTTGCGAGAGGCCTTTACAATTTAAGTCAGTTCTTCGCGGGCAGATTTCATCGATCGTAATATGTGTACTCAAAGCTGTAAGCATTCCACTCGGGGCAGCGGGGCACGGGAGGATGATGATGAGACAGAGCCAGGCGGAGGCGCGCCGCCACAACGTTGCGAAGCGGTCGATGACCAAGGAGGCCAAGCAGCTGTCCGGCCTGATTGCCGGGCTGCGCAAATCTCTCGAAGAAATCCACAAGGAGCGGTCGGGCACGAAGCTCACCGGCGCCGAGATGGGCATGCTCGACGAGCGCCGTAACAATCTGCTGCTCACCATTGCGGCCCTCGACGACCGCCTCTCGGCAGTGCAGGGATTGATTGATCTCGGCCGCCCGCACGTGATCCGCGTCCACTAGCGGAGCCGGGCAGGCCGGGTCTCGGTCGAGCACCGACGGCAATCAGAAGCGCGTTCCTGATGCGGCGCGCTCACCCCGGGTCACCCGGCTGTTAGCGGGCCAGCGCCATGCGGCCTGCGGAGGGCACCAAATTGCCACGCTCCCGGCGAATTGCCGCCAAAGCACGCTGCCACGAGAGGAGCGGGGGCAGGGCAACGCAAGGGGATGCGCATTGGCCTACAAAATGGTCGCAGAACGCGACAATGAGAAATACAGTTTCGCCCGCGAGAGTCGGTTGCTCATCGTGGCCAAGGCGAAGGTGTGGGCCAGCGAGGGGTGGCGGGTCGTCATCACCGATCAGGACGGCAAGGCCTACGCGCCGCCCGAATTCGAGCAGCCATCGGCGGCGTGACCGCTGAGGAGCAAGCTTGTTTTTTTTGTTTTGAACAGGGCGCGGCTTGATCGCGCCCTCGATGAGTCTTCGGCCGGCGTAAACTAGCCGACGTCCCGGGTCTCATTAGCCGCGCCGATAGGTCTGCGCGATCAGCCGGTCGTGCACGGCACGCAGGTCCGCGCTCATGCGCGTCTGTCCCGTCGTGACATAGGACAGCCACGCGCCGTCGGCGGCGAGGCGCACGACGTGAAGATCGGGCGCGCTGTCGGTGGCGCGATGGCGCTTGAGCCGGGCCTTGATCCAGTCGTTCCAAAGCCGGCGCAGCGAGGGATCGGTGACGACCACCATGCTCAGCGCCGCCCAGGGCGAGGCAAAGCCGAAGGCCTTGCCGGTGAACACCGCATTCACATAGGCCCGCGTGAATCTGCCGCGCGGCTTGGGATCGGCTTCGATGGTCGCGTCGATCTCGGCATCGACACGGGCGAGGAGATCGGCGAACAGGCCCTCGATCAGCGCCTGCTTGCTGCCGAAATGATGAAACAGTCCGCCCTTGGTGACGCCGGCCGCCGCCGCGACCGCCTGCACCGTCACGCCGGAAACGCCATGGTCCAGTGCGATGGCAGCAGCGTGATCGAGCAAAGCGCGCCGCACCTGCTCAGGCTGCTTGGCGCGGGTGTAGCGGCTTTCCGGCATCAATGCACCGCGGTCTCCGAGAACAGGTTGATGACCACGACCCCTGATACGATCAGCGCGATGCCGACAAAGGCGGCGGCATCCAGCATCTGGCGGAACAGAACGAAGGAGACCGTTGCGGTCAGGATGATTCCGACCCCGCCCCAGATCGCATAGGCGATGCTGAGGGGAATGACGCGGATCGCGACCGACAGTGCGTAGAAGGAGGCGACGTAGAGCAACACCATCGCCAGCGTCGGCCACGGCCGGGTGAACTGCGCCGACTGCTGCAGGAAGGCCGAGGCGGTGACCTCGAAGATGATGGCGATAGCGAGTGCCGCATAGGCATTGAAGGCGGATGTCATGACGAGCTCGGGCATGGCGCGGAAAGTCGAAAGATACCGCGCGGTAGGTTTGTTTTAGCACACGGAGCATGGCCTTTGCCAGGAGCAGATATCACGAGTGAGTGACGAGCCTGCGACAGGCCCAGAGGTTCCGCTGGGTCGCCAAGGCAGACCGGGCGAGACCTCCGCTGGCGCGCTGGTGCACGCCTTCATTCGGCGAGGGCGAGGGCATTGTCGCCGCTTCAAGGCCGATTGTTCTTCAGATTTCACGGGGTCATGGGTTAGCCTCGTCTCGTCCGTCCACCGATCGAGCAGCCGCACCATGCACGTCCTCCGCCCCCAATTCCGCATCGAGGAGCAGCGCGCGCTGGAATTTGCCGCATCTCGCGGCTTCGGCGTGATCGTAGCCGCGGACGAGGGCGGGCCGCGGGCCTCGCACGTGCCGTTCGTGCTGGCCGAGCGCGGCGACCGCACCATCGTGCAGATTCACTTCACCGCCAAAAATCCACTTGTGCCTCTGGCCGACGGCAGCAGACGATTTCTGCTGATCGTCTCCGGCGATGACGCTTATGTCTCCAATGACTGGTATGCCTCGCGCGACAACGTCTCGACCTGGCTCTATGAAGCGGTGCACCTGTCGGGCGTGGCGCATCTGCGCGGGCTCGACGAGAACCGCGGACACGGCGATGCGCTGCTTGCGGTTTCCGAAGCGCGCTTGCCGAAACAGCCCTGGGATCTCGCGCAGATGGAGCCGGGCAAGCGCGAGAGCATGCTGGCTGCGATCCGCGTCGTCGATCTCGTGGTGGATCAGATCGAAGGACAGGCCAAGCTCAACCAGCATAAGAGCGATGCGGACCATGTCGCGGTCGTCAATCGATTGGCACAGTCGGAGGAGACAGGCCACCGGCGGCTGGCGCGCCAGATGCAGACCCTGCGGCCGGGACTCGAATACGAGATGCCGTAACGCTTGCCTCCTCTGACGTTTGACCTTACGGACCTCCTTCATGCTCGTCATTTCCATTCAAAGCCAGGTGGTCCACGGCCACGTCGGCAACAGCGCGGCGGCTTATGCCGTGCAAGCGGAGGGCGTGAACGTCGCGGCGGTGCCGACGACGCTGCTGTCGAACCATCCGCGCTATCCCAGCCTGCGCGGGCGGGTGCTCGAGACTGAGCTGGTCGCCGATCTCCTGAGGGGTGTCGAGGAGCGCGGCCTTGTCGACGAAGCTGCCGTGGTCGTCACCGGCTATCTCGGCTCGCCCGGTAATGCCGCCGTCGTCGCTGACTTTGTCGAGCGGGCCTTGGTGCACAATCCGAAGCTCGTCTATCTCTGCGATCCCGTGATCGGTGATGACGGCCACGTCTATGTCGCCGACGGAATTCTGGACGTGGTTCGGCACCGGCTCCTGCCGGCTGCGAACCTGACCACACCGAACCGCTTCGAGCTCGAGCTGCTTGCGGGCCTCTCGATCGCCGATGCGCAGGACCTGCGCGCCGCCTGCGCGGCGTTAGCGAAAGGGCGTCGTATCGACGTCGTTGCCACCGGCTGCACGCTCGCGGACACGGCGGAAGGCCAGCTGGAAACGATCCTCTGCGCCGACGGCCATTTGTCGCGGTTTGCGACGCCGCGCCTGCCGATCCGGCCCTATGGCACCGGCGACCTTCTCACCGGCCTGATCGCAGCGCATCTGGCCAAGGGCGAAGTGACGGACGTGGCCGTGCAGCTCGCGGTAGAGACGATCTTTGCCGTGCTGGTGCGCACGCAGGAGGCCGGCACGGCCGAGATGCGCCTCGTGCCGCTGCCGGGCCGCAAGCCTTAACAGCGTCAGGTCGCGCGCTTGCCGGCCGATTGTGCCGCCTTCTGCGGTTTTGCCGGGCTCTTCTGCTCGCCGCGCGCGGCCTGGGCCTTGGGCGGCTTTGCGTGGGCTATAGCATGCGTCTTCTTCGGCTTGACGCTAGCTTCCTTGCGATCGGCCGTGCCCCGGCGCGAGACGTATTCCTGACCGTCGATCGGGCCGACATGCGGCGGATCGCGCCCGAGATAGGGCCGGCCGATGCCGTAGGCCTTGCCGTTGGCGTCGACCCACTTCCACAGGATCTCGGTCGAAACCCAGCGTTGCGCCCGGTTGTTGCCCTGGGTGCTGACGATGTCGGCGGCCATGCCGTGGCCATAGCCGCCGCGCGTGCTGCCGCCGTGATAGGAGCGGTTGGAGGCAGCCTTCAGGCCGCTCGCAATCGACTGACGATAGTCGTCGCGGAACGCGCTGGTGATGCCGGGTGAAAGGCCGGCGGCCTCGGCGGCGAGCAGCGTGCGAAACAGCTTTCGCTTGAAGCTCTTGTCCATGCCGCCGATGACGTAGTCCATCATCGACATGCCGGTGCGCTCGGCCGCCTTCGGGTCCTTCCAGGTGAAATCCTGGTCGACGAGCTTGGTGAAGCTGCGCATCACGGTCACCGTCTTGCCCTTGCGCTTGACGGTGACGGGGCGGCGCTCCACCACCTTCATCGTGTCTTCCTTGGCGGTGCGCTGATAGAGCGCCCAAAGGTAGCGGTCGATGCAGGCATCCATCACGAAGCATTCGTCGAGCACGGCAACGGTGTCGGCAGGCGGCGATGGCTTGCTCGCTGTAACCGGGGCGGATCCGCTCGCGATCGTCGCAGGCGACAATGCGTCCGTGGTCACGATCTCGGTGGGATCGGCGGATGCGAGCTTGACGGGCTCTGGTGCCGGCGCTGACGGAGCCTCGGTGACGACGGGAGTTGGTTCCACTGAAATCTGAGGCGCGGGCGGCGGCTCCGCCGGCAAAATCACCCCGGCATCGGCCGACGCCAGCTTGAGGGTGGAGGTGGGCAGCTCCGGCGCGGCTGCCGCTTCAACCGCTGGCGGGATCGCCGCCGTAGCAGCGATATCGGCGGTCAGGGCGACACCGTCTTCGATGGTCGCGGCGCGGGGGACGTCGGCCAGGTCGAGGCGGCTGAGATCCTTCGCGCGCGTGGCAGCGGCTGCATTCGCACCGCTATTTTCGATGAGCGCAGGCGCGTAGGCCGACAATGAGAGCACCAGCCAGCCGGCGAGAACGGCCGAGGGGCAGGAGATCGCCACCAGAAGAGACCGCCGATCGTTCATGATCCCTGCCTCCAAACGGTACCGTCCAAACCAGTCCGGTTCGAGCAGTGGTGATGCAAACAACCAAGACTTGCACGGAAAGGCACGCAGCGCGTTGATTGTTCGGGGGACGGTGTGGCGGCGCAATGGCGCAATTTCGCAAAATCGGGCTTTTCGGAGCGGTGTTGCGAAGTTGCAACGCGAGTTCCGCGGCTGCAACTTTGCACGGGGCTGAGCGTTGAGCGGCCCATGAGCACGCATCCCTCGCTTCGTCCCATGGACGCCTTCGACCCCGCCGAGCCCGCCATTCTGCATGATCGTGTGTCCGACACGATCATCACCTGGACCGCCGATCAGGCCGATGACTACCGGCAGGCCAGCCGGCCGCGCGGAGATGGAACCGTGGCTTGGAAGGCCTACCTGTTCGATGGCTGGGGCAATGTGCTCGGCGGCTGACCACCGCTAAAAACGCCATGTTGCGGCCGACGCGATTCGGTCAAGGCTCTGTACGCATTAAACATATCGCCATGCGTCAGGCGCGTTATTGCAATGCAACAGTACATGTCGCAATGCAGCAAAGCGCGCTTAAATGTGCTCCGCATCTTCCATCAGGAGCATCACAATGAACAAGAAGACTTTGACGATCGCCGCCACCATCCTGACGATCGCGGGCGCTACCTCGGCTTTCGCCGCGGAGCTGCCGACCTACGAGGCCAATGGATTTCCGGTCTCTCCCCTGCAGGTTCACGTTCTCGGAGCCAGCCATGTCCAGCAGCAGGTCGCTGCGCCCACGACAGTCGCGTCCGTGCACCAGTTGAAGGTGCTGGGCTCCCGCAAGGTCAAGACTGCCGACGTCACGACGGGCGCCACCCGCTGAACTGACATCGCATGACGGGCAGGCGGGTCGCGCAACGCGTGATCCGCCGCCTCACGCGATCTTCGAAATCGACGCTCGATCTCTTTGTGTGAAAGTGCCGGTCATGCACGGATGTCGCTGCGCTCATCCCAGAAGTTGCGCCTTTTTCGCTGCGTGCCAGCGTTGCAGCGATGTGGGTTGAGGCCTCTCGCACGCTGACATAACGCTTCTTCCATGGATCAGCGGACGAGCGGCGCTGACGCTCTCATCGAGAAGAACGACGCAAGCCCGGCGCTGCTCGGCGTCGTCTGCGGGCTGGCAGCGGCGCTGTTCTGGGCGCTCGGCTTTGCGGCTACGCGGCACGGGCTGAAGCTCGGCTTCACGCCGGTCGATCTGCTCGTGCATCGCTATGTCTGGTCGGGCATCGCCTTCCTGCCGCTGGTCTTTCGCACCGGCATCTCCGATCTCTGCGGCATCGGCTGGGGCAGGGGCCTTGCGCTGATGGTGCTGGGCGGTCCGGTGATGGCGCTGATCTCCTACACCGGATTCCTGTTCGTGCCGCTCGGCCATGGCAGCGTGATCCAACCCTCCAGCGCGACGCTCGGCGGCCTGCTGCTCGCAGCCCTGTTCCTGAAGGAGAAGATCTCCGCATCGCGCCTTGCCGGCGCGCTCGTCATCGTCGGCGGCCTCGGCGTGATCGGCGCAGAATCGATCGGCCATATCGGCGCCGACGGCGTGTTGGGCGACCTCATCTTCGTGCTCACCGGATTCATGTTCGCCGGCTTCGGCACGCTGCTGCGCCATTGGCGCGTCTCCGCCGTGTCGGCCGCGCTCGTCATCAACGTGCTGTCGCTGCTGCTCCTGCCGATCTATCTCGCAACCGAGGGGCCCGCCCGCATCGCGGCGATCGGCGTCAGCGAGAACGCGATCCAGGCGCTGGCGCAGGGCGTGCTCGCAGGGCCCGCCGCGCTCTATCTGTTCGCCGTTTCGGTGCAGCGCCTTGGCGTCGCCCGCGCCGCGGTGTTTCCTGCGATCGTGCCGGCGCTGACGCTGCTGGTCGGCTGGATCCTCCTCGGCGAGCCGCCGACGACACTGCAGACGGCGGGCCTCGTGACGGTGCTGTGCGGGTTCTATTTGGCGCAGCGGCAGCGATAGACGCCGATGCATCGCGGCGCGCTCAAACAAGAGGGCCGCCCCGTGGGCGGCCGCTGAAGTCTCAAAGCTGTGATGCAATCGAACAGGTAACCCTGCAAGCCAGCCCCGGGGCGAGAAAATCGATGCGCACTCAAAACGCCTGCCCGGCAACCGCCAGCTTACACAGATTTGCGACAGTGATAAGAAAATAGTTTGTTCCGAAAACGGAACGGGCGTTAGCGTTACCGAAGCCTCGACCGCCAGGTGCGGCACCATCCCGGATTGCGCTGTGCTCCATCCGGACTAGGCTACGCCCATGACCTTCCTGCTCAACATCGACGTTCCCGACGTCACTGCTGCCACGACGTTCTACACGGAAGCGTTCGGCCTCACCGTCGGCCGTCGCTTCGACAGCGGCTTCGTCGAGCTGAAGGGATGGCCGGCGCCGGTGTATCTTCTGACCAAGCAGGCCGGCACGGTGGGCGCCGGCGGCGACCACCGCCGCTACGAACGGCACTGGACGCCGGTGCATATCGACATCGTCGTCGATGACGTCGACGCCGCCGTCGAGCGCGCGCTGCGCGCCGGCGCGATCCTGGAGGTCGCCGCAAGCGATGCGCCTTATGGGCGGATCGCCATGCTCGCCGATCCGTTCGGCCACGGGTTTTGTTTGCTGGCATTCAGCGAGCGCGGTTATGACGCGTTGCTCGGGCCGGATGGTGCTTGAGCTTTGCGGGCCAAAAACATGCTGGGTCGAAAACAACCCCATGCACAGTAGGGAACTCGTTGATATTCTAGTATTCTTAAATTCAGAAATGGAGGAGCGGCTTTTTTGCAGCTCGGATCGACTTCGGTGATCCCGAATCGCGTTTGACTCGTCGGGCAAACATGGGGCATATTGGCATGGTGGCGCCGGTGCGACAGCGGGCTTGTGCGTCGAAAGGCCCCGGAGCGACATGCCGAAAGCACTCAAGCGAAAACTGAAGACCTACCAGACCTCGCTCGGCTTCTACGATCAGGCGATCGCCGCGCCCTCGATGAAGGCGGCGCTCGAGGCCTGGGGCGCCAGCTCCAATCTGTTCCATCAGGGCGTTGCGAAGGAGACCGACGACCCCGACATCGTCGCTGCGACCATGGAGAAGCCCGGCGTGGTGCTGAGGCGCCCGGTCGGATCGAACGGCGCGTTCACCGAAAGCGCGGAGCTGCCGACCGATCTCGCCGAGGATGGCGCGGGCCCCAAGCGCAAGCCGAAGAAGCACGCTGCGAAGGCGCCGAAGAAATCGCCGGCGAAGACGCCGCCGCGCAAGAGCGACGATCAGGCCGCACGCAAGGCCGCCGCGGCGTTCGAGAAGGAGGAGCGGCGGCGCGAAGCCGAGCGCAGGAAAGAGGAGGCCGTCCGCGCCAGGGAGCGCGCGCGCCGGGAGAAGGCCGTTGCGAGTGCGCAAGCCGCGCTGGAGAAAGCGAGGCGGGAGCACGACGCGCGCGCGGAGGCGATCGAGGCCGAGCGCGCCGCGCTGGATGAGCGGGCGGAGGCCGAGCTGGGCCGCTGGGACAAGCAGCGAATGAAGCTGGAGGAAGCGGTGCGCCGCGCGCGGACATAGGCGGGCAGGGCGATCGGATGATGTAGGCAGCAAGCAGCCCGGACGAGCCAACGGGTCGGCGCGAGATCGCGGTTCCATCCCTATATGAGCTGAAGTCCCATATAGGTCTGCGATGTCTGAAAAGTTCTCGAAATCCAAGACTCCGATGATCGTGCGCGCGCGCCGCGCGCCGCCCGTCCTGGTGTGCCGCAAATGCCTCAAGCGCAGCGACGAGGGGTGCGACGTCGGGCGTGCACTGAAATCCGAACTGAAGGCGAATAAGCGCGACGGCATCAAGCCGGCCAAGCTGATCGTGACCGGATGCTTCGGCCTATGTCCGAAAAAGGCCATCGTGATCGCGAGCGGCGCCAGCCTGGCACGGCAGGAATATGTGCTGGTTACGGGCCGCGGGGAGGTGCCGCGGGCGCTCGCGCTGCTCGGCGGCAAGCGCTGCGAGTGAGGGCGCAGCAGGCGAGCAAACGGTCCGTGCCCCGGATGCAGCGAAGCGCTTCCTCGGCATTGCAGGCCAGCGGGTCCGCGCGAAGTGCGGCCCGATGACGGGCGACGCGGAGCTATCCAGCGTCCGGCCGGAGAGGGATTCTGGATTGCGTCGTCGCTTCGCTCCTCGCAATGACTGTGGAGAGGTCAAGGGCCGGCATCGGTCGTTTCCGCAAAGTTCGCGCGCAAATCCGCTTGCCTTGGCTTGCGTCGTTTTGCACTCTGGCGGCAAGGAGACCAATGCAATGAAGAAAATGACCATCGCCTATGCGCTCGGGACGGCTCTGGTGGCGGGGAGCCTTGCGACATCGGCTGTCGAGGCAAAGCCTCGGAAGCAAGTGGTTCGCGCACCGCAGGAGAGGCTGATCGTCACGGCGCCCGTCCTGCGGCCGACGCCGTGGGATTACAACATCGTTCCGCGCTATCGTTATCGCCCGGAAGACGACAAGGTCGATCCCTACGGCCCGCCGCTGGTGCCGTCTTATGTTCGCTATGAGGGATGGCGTTGGCCGTATTGGTGGTGAATAGCATCGCGTTCTGCGGCAAATGGTGATCGGCCGGCGACGGACGCCGAGTTGAGCTCGCACGCGGCGTCAAGCTCCGGCCGTTGGCTCGATCTGAGCCCGATCATGCCGCCGATCGATCGGGCTTGTGTCCCGCTTACCGGGTGGATTCTTTCGAGAAACGCCAGTCTTCGCGCAGGTTGAAACCAGTCATTCAACCATCTTTGCGTGCGTCGCTCGGCGACGGGAGAAAATGGCAAACCTAAGACTGTCAAGGATAGATCGGAGTAGAACGTCGGTTGTCCCCGTAATAAACAAAAGTGTTTGGGGGTCCGGGGCGCGTATTGAGAGGATCAATCCATGGCAAGTGTTGAAGTATTGCACAGACGCGAAGGCGTGAACCTCCTTCAACTGGAGGCGGACATTGCTTCGGGACGTACGGAAAACCCGATCGCTTCCCTTTCTCTGCCCGATTATGTCGAACATACCGAGGGGGTGTCTCGCGTCGGCGCGCTCAGCGCAGAGGCAGTCATTCGCGACTATGAGTTCGCAGCGAAAGAGATCGAGGCCATGGGCGCGGAGTTGATCGACGCCGCGCGGAAGTGCGAGGCGCTGACAGCCCAGGTCCATGACGCCATCGCCTTCATGCGGGAAACGGCGGCGGGCTATCGTGAAGAGGGACGCAAGATCTTCAAGCGCATCGAAGAATGCGCGATGTTCACCGAAGACGTCCGCAAGACATGCGAACAGGTCAAGCGCAGAATGACTGAAGGCTCGGTAGGCCCGTTTTCAGATGACGAGCGCGAGCCCGAAGAGCCCAAGTTGAGCGGGATCGCAGCCCACGTGTCGTTGAACGAAATACGGTGAAGTGGGCGTAGGGGGAGTTCGTAGGATGGGTAGAGCGCCTGCGAAACCCGTCGTCGCGCGCAGCGTCGATGGGTTCGCTTCCGCCTTTGCTCGGTGAGCCAGGGCGGACAGGTCGCTCCACTCATCCTACGCCCTGCGACACCCATGGCCTAATCGCTGTCATCCGCAGCAAGCCGTTGAAACCGCCGCTTCATTGCGTTGACGCGGGCGATGTAGCCCGCAACCAGATGATCGCCGCAGCGCTCGCCTGGTATCATCTGGAACTTGCGGCGCGCGTACGCTGTGGCCGGGCCGGCGCCGCAGAGATGAATGAAGGCGGCCAGATCCTGCTTCTGCTGCGCACCTGGCTTGGCATCGCCAGCGAGGCCGAGAACCATCGCGCTTTGCCGGTCGAGATACACCGATGCCAGCTCGATGGCATGGCTCGGGATCGTGCGAATATAGAATCCCGTGAAGCCGCATCCGGTATTCGTGACGGCGTTGCCGCGAATACAGAATCGCGCGGCTTCGGCAAAGGCGGGACCCGTCATCTGGAAGAGGCCGACGGCGCTTGAGGCGGGGCGGTAGATCGCGAGCGGATTGAGGCTCCAGCGCCAGCGCCAATAGGTGCGCGCCACCGGATTGCCCGAGCTCTCGACCTGCGCCAGCGCGGCCAGCAATTCCGGCGCGATCGCAGCGGTCGAATGCTTGCGGAACAGCGGCCCGTAGCTCGCCCAGGTCTCCTCCGGCTCCTTGTCGAGCGCGTGGCCGACGACGGCGAACAGTTCGGTCGGCTTGCGGATGATCTGAGTGACGATGTTGATGAGCATGACGGCCGCGAGCAGTATGGCGGTGCCGCCCGCGATCCGGACCATCCGCGGTGATCGCTTGACGATCTTGCGCATCCACCGGACGCCGCGCCGGAGCTTGCGAAGGCGAGAGCGGAGGCGTCTGCTTGTCTTTGCCATGCCGTTTCGAACGTGCGATCCACGCAGAGTTGGCCTTGGTTAACGCGATCAGCGACGCCTGGAAATCAGGCTCTTTCGCTTTGACTGCCCGCGTCCAGCCCGCAGCTCCGCACTTCTACGGCCGATCGCGTCCTTGCGAGTGACAACCCGTGGCTGTACGCTGCGCTGCAGAAGCGTTAATTTTGCGTCAATGGACTGGCTGGAATGACCGTCATCGAAAGCGTCGCGCCGGAGCAGGCTGCGGCGGCGAAACTGCCACCGGGCGTGGTCGTCGAGGGACCGCTGGTCGATGCCAAGTTTCTCGATTCCTATATCGGGTTCGGCTTCCTGGTCGGCGGCTCGATCGCGGCGCTGATCTGGGTGTTCACGCAAGGGATCGGCTGGGTGGAGATTTCGGTCTTTCTCGGCATGTTCGCGCTGACCACCGTCGGCATCGGCTTCATGCATCGCTATTTCGTGCACCGCAGCTTTCGCTGCGGGCCGGTGATGCGGACGATCCTCGCCGCCATCGCCACCATGACGGTGCAGGGGTCGATCCTGAAATGGGTGAGCAACCATCGCCGCCACCATCTTCACTCCGACAAGCCCGGCGACGTCCACAGCCCTTACTATGACGGCAGCGGCAACAGCCATGTCAGCTTCCGCAAGGGCATGATGCATGCGCATGGCGGCTGGGTCTGGGACCGCGAGACCACCGACGGCTCCTATTACGCCAGGGACATCTTGGCCGACCCGATCGCCATGTTCTTCACCAGGACGCGCTGGTACTGGGTCGCGCTGTCGGCCGTGATCATTCCGGGCGCGATCGGCTATGCCTTCGGTGGCGTGCACACGATGATCGGCTGCGTGCTGTTCTCCGGCCTGTTCCGCAGCTATCTCATGACCATGGCGACCTCGCTGGTGAACTCGGTCTGCCACAGCGACGGCCGCTGGGGCTACCGCCGCTTCGAGACCCATGACGGCACCACCAACGAGCTCGTGACCTCGCTGCTCACCTTCGGCGAAGGCCTGCACAACAACCATCACCGCTTTCCGCGCGACGCCTATCTCTCGCATGCCTGGTACGAGATCGACATCAACGGGCTGATCATCCTGGGGCTGGGGAAGCTCGGCCTGGTGCACGACATCGTCGGTGTCGGCAAGCGACAGCTGGCTGCGGATGCGGAGCAGGGCGGAGCCGCCGAGAGTCAGAATGCATTCGACGGCGCTGCAGAAGACCTTCGCTCGGCCGGACGGTAGACTTGCGCAATTAACACCCGCGGACTGGAGCCGCAGTTCGGCCTCGATCAATCGTGCGTTGGGAAAACTAGCCGGCGCCTTGTCGGCTCACCAATCCGGATCGCCGTAATAGGGATCGGCCATATAGGGCGGCATCCAAGGGCCTCGCGGCGGCGGTCTGGGCCGTCGGGGTTCGGCCGCCGGTACGCGCGGGCGGGGATGCGCAGCCGCATCATTGTTCACCGCGCTGCGCACGACCGGCTTGGGGGCTGCAGGGGCGGAAGCCGCCGATGACGCGCCCAGTTGCGATTGCAGCGCCTGGACCTGCGCGGCGAGGCGCGCAATGTCCGCCGCATCCTTCTCCTGCGCCGCCTTGAGCTGTTGGATGGTGGCCGCCTGCTCGCGCAGGGTCTGCTCGTTGCTGCTCTTCAGCTGCTCGAGCTTGCCGCTGATGCTTCCAAGCTCGCTCGTGATGGCCTTGAGCGATTGTGCGAGCTCGGATGATGACGCCTCGGGCGCCGCGGCGGCAGGCTTTGGCGCGCTTTCGATGTCCTTGGCATCAGGCGGGGCGGGCACCGGGCTCGAGTCGCCTGCAGCAGCCAGCAGCACGACCGGCGGCTGCGCCGGATTGTCCGGCGCTGACGCCTGCGGGGGCACGCTCGCGGCCGGCGGAGCCCATAGCGCCATGATCGACTTGCCGATCGATGTGGCCTCGTCGCCATACTGCGAAGCGACGGCGGCACCGAGCAGGCCGATGGCCAGCACGAGAATGATCAAGGCGCGCATCATGGCCCGGTCTCCCCTCAGGCCCTGATCGCGAGGCTTGGTGTTTAGAACTTTGGCGTCCGGCGGCGGCGTCTTGTCTCCGGAAGTGGCAGCTGCCGTCGCGGCGGCGCTGGCGTACGAGGTCCGCGGAGCTTCGCTGCTGCGTTCCATTCCGGAAACCAGCCGGTCCAGCCGCGCAAGGTCCTCCTCTGCGCTCTTGATCCGGTCATAGGCCCGAGTCAGCCCGCTATCGGCGCGCGCCTCGTCCGGCTTGGCGGTGTCAGGCTTGGCCGCGTTATCGGTCTTGCCGGTATCAGGCTTGCCGGTATCAGGTTTGGGGTCGTTCGTGTCAGGCACCGATGCGCTCTCCATCCGGTCGGGCGTCAATGGGAGGCAGTCCGATCTCCGGAAAGGATAGGTCTCGCCGCTGTCAGACACAACGCGTATGGCGAGGAAAAATTATGGCGAGCGAGGGAGTGGGGCGGGGCGTTAGTGGCGCGACTGGACGAGGCGCAATCTCTCGCCGCGCCGTTGCCGCAGCCGAAATCGATGCAGCGCAACCCGTGTGCAGGCGAGAGCCAGTCGAGGAAGACTTCGCCGAGCGAACGGATTGAGACTCGCTCACTTGCTTAAGGCGGCACCGTCATCGAAGCGAAGCTCGGGGATGGAACGGCTCTCTCCCCGTTCATCGACGGGCAACACGCGGCTTGCGAGGTTAAGACATTGGTCATTTCTTTGCGGTCATTTTCGCGACCTCAGTCAGCAAAGAGGCACCATGTCCGACATCACCATTCCCGGCGGCAAGATCCGTTCCTTCGTCGAGCGGATCGAGAACCTCGACAGCGAAATGCAGGAGTTGAGCGAACAGAAGAAGGAAGTCTTCGCGGAAGCCAAGGGCGAGGGCTTCGACGTGAAGATCCTCAAGGAGATCATCAAGCTGCGCAAGGAAGACAAGAACGAGCGCGACGAGCGCGAAAGCCTGCTCGACCTCTACATGCGCGCGATGGAGACGGCCTCGCCGGAGCAGGCGAAGGCGGCGTGAGGGGAGCGCTGATCTGTGAGGAGAGGTGGCCGCAGTCCAGGGATTGCGGCTACCGGCCTTGATCCTTGCGACCGCTCCAGCAGTCGCATCGAGCGACCAGCTCGTAGGATGGTCGAGCGGAACGAAGCCCATCAACGAATGATGGGCTTCGCAAGGATATTGCCCATCCCAGGGGCTTCCGCCCCCTGGTGCCGGAATAGGCCGCTGCCGTTAGTGACCTAGCGCGCGGATTTCGAGCGTCGTTTGGGTGAGCTTGGCCACGAACCCCTCAACATGCATGACCCTTTGTCTGGTCAATTGCTCGTGCAACTCGGCGATCTTCAGGGATTCGGCGACAAACGAGTCGCACGCCTGTTTCGCGTACTCCATCTGAAGCTCAAAGGCTTCGACGGGTGAACGCGCCATCGCGAGCTTTCCAAGGAAGCTCCAGGCTTGCTCGAGCGACGTCCTGATGGAGTCCCTATAGGCATCGGCAATCGCCTGCGTGCTGGCCTCCAAGGGTTCGACCGGTGCGACGGGCGGGCTTGCAGCGATCTGCATCCCGGAAGCCTCGTCCGGCAAGGCTGCAGCCGAAGGTATCTCCGCACTGATCTGTGGGCTCGGCTCTTGCTCGATCTTTTGCTCGGTCTCTTGCCTGTTCTCCGCCGAGGCATCCGGCAATCGATGCGCTGCACTTGCGGGTTGCTCGCCGGCCACGGCGCGTTGTCCCGCCTTCTTCTTGCCGCCGCGCCGGCCGGATTTTCCCGTTGGCTTGTTTCCCACCGCACTCAACATTGCAAATGGCTCCTGAATATCGATGAAGCCGCGAGCCTCCGTCGCGTTTGCGCTGAAATCGCGATTGCAGGCTGTCGCTTGCGTGGCGGCCATGTGGTGAGATTTGGCCGCTGCATCTTCGATGCATCCGGCAAGCTCGTAGGATGGGTAGAGCGAAGCGAAACCCATCAACAGCCGTCGCGGAATGATGGGTTTCGCAAGGGCTCTACCCATCCTACGAACCGGAGCCGGCTATCAATAGCGGCCGCCGCTGCCCTTCTGCTGCGTGATCCAGTCCGACAATGATTTCGGTTTCGATTTCGCAATCCGACTCGCCGATGCCTTCGCATTGTCGCGGACGCCGTTCGCCGGACGAGTGCGCGACACGTCCGTTGCGCTGACCCTCTTCGAGCCAGCACTCGCAGCCTCCGCGGCTTCCTTCTCCAGGCGCAACTGTCTCAATCGCGCCATCTTGAGGCGCTCGGCCTCGACTTCGGGCCGTTCGGCGAGCTGCGGCTTGTGCTGAGCAAGCTCCGCCGACACCAGGACGCCGAGAATGGTCGTCTCGCCGAGCGCCTTGCAGGCCTCCAGCCGATGCAGTCCCTCGACCAGAACGAGGCGGTCTCCGTCGCGCCAAACGAAAATGGGGGACTGTTGTCCGATGTCCAGAATACTTTCCGCGATCTCCGCGACGGTATCGGGCCTGAGGGCCTTCTTCTGCTTCGTGGGAACGAAGATGTTCTCGATCGGGAAGCTTTCCGGTTTGGGCATAATCTGACTCCGCTTCTACCGGGCCCGTCGGAACCCATGCCGGTGAGGGTGGGAGTTTAGGAGGGGAGGGCTCGACTGCAAAGGCAATTTCCGAGGCACGCCGCGCCTTGTTAGGTTTGGCAATGCTCAACCATCTTGCGGACGTGTTCGACAGAGCATTATGCGCCGAACCTTGGTCCTTTTATGGGAAAGTGAAATGCTCGTTTAGTTGCACTCTCAATTGGCCGATCTAAGAATGCAAATCCGTCTACGTTCCGAAGAAGATTGAGCTTCCTTTTTTCTACATAGTCCCTCTGCATGGGCCCAAACGGGTCGTCCGCTCGCGGTCGTCCGGTCCGATAGAAATCTGCAAAATCTTCCAGGTTAGATTTCCGCCAAGCGAAGCCGTTGCCGCAAAAGACGAGTACTCCCGGACCATTTCTAACGCCTTTCGCTGCAGCTAGGCGCTCCTCGAATGCCAGCGTGTATTCTAGAAAATGGGCGCGAGACTTAAACTCATTCGAGTAGATCATTCCGCCCATGCCTTCTTTTGTCACCATGTACTCAAAATTCGCCGGATGAAACTGCCTGCGTCGAAGAAAATCATCCCATGCAATGTCTGAGACGTCGGACTTTGGTCGCACGGTTTTGACCTCAACGTAGAGATTGTCATTTCCGCGATCTACGACGAAGTCGATTTTGCGTCCGTCTGCGAGAAGATCTGGTTCATATTGTATCGTTCGCCCTGCGAGAGCCTCATCGTCGAGCAGTACCGATGCGACTGCTACTTCATTTATCTTCTCTGTCAGTTGCCTATCGTCCCGTCTTGGATCGGCAAGACATGACGCGACTGCAGATTCAAATTGGTCCCAAAGAATTTGACCGTTGGCAACGCGTGTGTCTGGTCCGGCTATTAAATCTCGATAGTTGTTGCGCACCCGTTCGGCCAGCCATGCGATGTCAATCTGAATAAAAACAACCTCAACTAGGTGTGATATCCTTCGAAGGGATCCTCTGGTTGCCGTCGTATCGGGGACGTCTACTATTCGGCCGACTTTGCCGAGCCCAAGGCCGCGGAGAATCTTTGTTACTCTCTTGCGTTCGTGGCATCGTATCGGGCTTCTTGTTTGCTTGATGGTAAGAAGCATTCGACACATGAGATGGCTCTTATTGTTCAACGAACCAGGCGTCGAGCACGACGTAGCGTTTCACTCGATCATCAATGTCTCTATCGGCAATGAATTTGATCATCACGTCCTTGTTGAGTGCCTTGCGCGCATATCGATCAAGGCTCGTCGAGATGTTGCCGATCGTGTGAGGTTCTGCGTGGCGGTGAACAACGAACGGCACGGTCTTTCCAAATTCGTAGTCGAATACGCGGCCGTAGCGCGTGTTTACGTTGAACATTCCGACGCTAACCAGCTTCGTGTTCGGAAGTTCATCGCTGATCGTGGTAGTAATATAACGCTTTGTATTCTGATCGAGATTTACGATATTGTGGCTGCCCGTGATGAGAAAGATCTGATGCGCGCCCTGGCCGATGGCTGTGTGAGCCTCCCGCGCCGGCGATTCAATTGCATCAACTAATGCGTCGAGGTCGCCGCCGCGAATCTCGCTCAAGCGAGCTAGCTGAGGTGTTTCAGGCTGCGCGTCCTTTCCGACTACTCGATTGAAGCAGTATTTGATTCCGTCCCAAATGAAGTTTGAAAATACGTTCAATGTAACAGCACCGACTAGTCCCGAAATGGCGAGCATCTCAGGGTTCGTGGTTGCGAAGGTGATGAGACTTTCGAAACTTCCCGGTCTAGGCGGGTGAAGGTAGAATCGTATGTTGTCTGAGAAGGGCGCTCGTTTACGAATTTCGCCTTCCGCAAGATAATTTCCGATAACGACGATCGATCTGGCCAAGCCTCTTAGCGATACGCTCCCTTCATACGCAGGGAGCACATGGCTTTCGGCAGTATCCCCTGTGAACTTAATTACCAATTCTCGATCAGCCATTTTCGCGTCCCCCCGGACTCAATCTTCGCGCAAGGGGAGCGTAGGCGCAAGAGAACAACCAAATAGGAAGGGCGGCCAAAGGCCGCCCTTCATGGAATCCCCCGGTTACGCCGGGGCCTAACTTACGACGGTCGGCGCCTACCCCCTCACGAACACCCCGTCGTGCTCCCGCAAGTATCGCACTTCATGCAGGTCCCATTCCGCACCAGCGTGAAGTTGCCGCACTCGCTGCACATCTCACCCTCATAGCCCTTGGCCTTGGCTTCCGCGCGGCGCTCGGCCTTGGTCGGAGCCGCGACCGTCGCGGCGCTGCCGGCCTTGCTCCACTGCAACTGCTCCAGCTTCTCCGTGGGGGAGAGGTCGTGCTGGACTTCCTGCTTCAGGGCAACGGCGCCTTCGATGGCATCGCCGGCGCGGGCTGACGCGCCGTGCGCCAGCGCCGTGACCTTGCTGCCGCCGGAGGGCGCGCTGTCGTTGCCCTGGCTGATCGCGGTGGTGCCGCCGCGCATCACGACCAGATTGTCCGTGCGCGAGCGGGTGAGGCCGCGCGAGACCAGCTTGGTGGCGTGGTGGCCGCCGTCCTCGTCCGGCTCCTTGCCTTCCTCGACGCCCTTGCCGAGCGCGTCGAAGCCCGTCTCGTTGGGATCGACATGGGCGAGGTCGAAGCGCGACAGGTAGCTCACCGCGAGTTCGCGGAAGACGTAGTCGAGGATCGAGGTCGCGTACTTGATGCTGTCGTTGCCCTGCACGGGGCCCGCCGGCTCGAAGCGGGTGAAGGTGAAGGCGTCGACATATTCGTCCAGCGGCACGCCGTATTGCAGGCCGAGAGACACCGCGATGGCGAAGTTGTTGATGAAGGAGCGGAGCGCCGCGCCTTCCTTGTGCATGTCGATGAAGATCTCGCCGAGACGGCCGTCGTCATATTCGCCGGTGCGCAAGTACACCTTGTGGCCGCCGACGACCGCCTTCTGGGTGTAGCCCTTGCGTCGGTCAGGCATCTTCTCGCGCTCGCGCATCACGATGATGCGCTCGACCAGCTTCTCGACGATCTTCTCCGAGACCTGGGCGGCACGCGCCGCCATCGGCTTCTCGTAGAGGGTCTCGACCGCATCGTCCTCGTCCTCATCGTCGCTGATGAGCTGCGAGTTGAGCGGCTGGGAAAGTTTCGAGCCGTCGCGATAGAGCGCGTTGGCCTTCAGCGCGAGCTTCCACGACAGCATGTAGGCGGACTTGCAGTCCTCCACCGTGGCGTCGTTCGGCATGTTGATGGTCTTGGAGATCGCGCCCGAGATGAAGGGCTGCGCCGCCGCCATCATGCGGATGTGGCTCTCGACCGACAGATAGCGCTTGCCGATCTTGCCGCAGGGATTGGCGCAGTCGAACACCGGATAGTGCTCGGCCTTGAGGTGCGGGGCACCTTCCACCGTCATCGCGCCGCAGATGTGGACGTTGGCCGCCTCGATCTCGCGCTTGGTGAAGCCGACGGCTTGGAGCAGGTCGAAGCCGGGGGCGGCGATCGCCTCGGCGCCGATGCCGAGCTGGTCGCGGATGAAGTCCTCGCCGAAGGTCCACTTGTTAAAGGCGAACTTGATGTCGAAGGCGGTCGGCAGGGCCTTCTCGACCTTGGCGATGGCTTCGTCGGTGAAGCCTTTTGCCTTGAGGGTCGAGGCGTTGATGCCGGGCGCGTTGGAGAGCGAGCCGTGGCCGACGGCATAGGCTTCGATCTCCGCGATCTCGCTCTCGCGATAGCCGAGCGCGCGCAGCGCTGCGGGGACCGCGCGGTTGATGATCTTGAAGTAGCCGCCGCCGGCGAGCTTCTTGAATTTTACAAGCGCGAAGTCGGGCTCGATGCCGGTGGTGTCGCAATCCATGACCAGGCCGATCGTGCCTGTGGGCGCGATCACCGTGGTCTGGGCGTTGCGATAGCCGTGCTTCTCGCCGAGCTCGAGCGCCGCATCCCAGGCCGCCTTGGCATGGGTGACGATGTCGGCCTGCGGGCAGGAGGCGTGGTCGAGCGGCACCGGGTTGACGCTGAGTGCCTCGTAGCCGGAGGCCTCGCCGTGCGCGGCGCGGCGGTGGTTGCGGATGACGCGCAGCATGTGCGCGGCGTTCTTCTTGTAGCCGGGGAAGGTGCCGAGCTCGGCGGCGATCTCCGCCGAGGTCTTGTAGGTGATGCCGGTCATCACGGCGGTCAGCGCGCCGCAGAGCGCGCGGCCTTCCTTGCTGTCATAGGGCAGGCCCATGGTCATGAGCAGGCCGCCAATATTGGCGTAGCCGAGGCCGAGCGTGCGGAACTCGTAGGAGAGCTCGGCGATCGCCTTGGACGGGAACTGCGCCATCATCACGGAGATTTCGAGCACGAGGGTCCACAAGCGGCAGAGATGCTCATAGCCCTCGACGTCGAACAGCTTCGTCGTGGTGTTGTAGAACGTCAGCAGATTGGCGGAGGCGAGGTTGCACGCCGTGTCGTCCAGGAACATGTATTCCGAGCACGGATTGGACGCGCGGATGTCGCCGGACGCCTTGCAGGTGTGCCAGTCGTTCATCGTGGTGTTGAAGTGCAGGCCGGGGTCGGCCGAGGCCCAGGCGGCGTAACCGATCTTTTCCCAGAGGTCGCGCGCCTTCAGCGTCTTCGTCACCTTCTTGGAGGTGCGGGCGTTCAGATTCCAGTCGCCGTCGGTCTCGACCGCGCGCAGGAAGTCGTCCTTCAGCGAGACCGAGTTGTTGGAGTTCTGGCCCGAAACCGTGAGATAGGCTTCGCTATCCCAGTCGGTGTCGTAGGTGTCGAACGCGATGTCCTTGTAGCCCTGCTTGGCGAACTGGATGACGCGCTTGATGTAATTGTCGGGCACGAGGCTGCGGCGCGCGAGCTTGATCTCGCGTCGCAGTGCCGGGTTCTTCTCGGGGTCGAAGCAATCGTCGCCCGAGCCTTCGCAGTTGACGCAGGCCTTCAGCACCGCCTTGAGGTGCTTCTGGTTGATCTTGGAGCCCGTGACGAGGGCGGCGACCTTCTGCTCCTCCTTCACCTTCCAGTCGATATAGGTCTCGATGTCGGGGTGATCGACGTCGACGACGACCATCTTGGCGGCGCGGCGCGTGGTGCCGCCCGACTTGATCGCGCCCGCTGCGCGGTCGCCGATCTTGAGGAAGCTCATCAGGCCGCTCGAGCGGCCGCCGCCGGAGAGCTTCTCGCCTTCGCCGCGCAGGCGCGAGAAGTTGGAGCCGGTGCCGGAGCCGTATTTGAACAGGCGGGCCTCGCGGACCCAGAGGTCCATGATGCCGCCCTCGTTGACGAGATCGTCGCCGACGCCCTGGATGAAGCAGGCATGCGGCTGCGGATGCTCATAGGCCGACTTGGACTTGGTCAGCTTGCCGGTGAAGGGGTCGACGTAATAATGGCCCTGGCCGGGGCCGTCGATGCCGTAGGCCCAGTGAAGACCGGTGTTGAACCATTGCGGCGAATTCGGCGCGACCATCTGCATGGCGAGCATGTAGCGGAGCTCGTCGTAGAAGGCCTGGGCGTCCTCGTCGGTGGAGAAATAGCCGCCCTTCCAGCCCCAATAGGTCCAGCAGCCGGCGAGGCGGTCGAACACCTGCTTGGCCGAGAGCTCGCTGACATAGCGCTCGTTCTCAGGGAGAGCAGCGAGGGCGTCGGTATCGGGCACGGAGCGCCACAGGAAGGAGGGGACGGATTCCTCCTCGACCTTCTTCAGGCGCGCGGCAACACCCGCTTTGCGGAAGTATTTCTGGGCGAGCACGTCGGAGGCGACCTGCGACCACTCGGTCGGGATCTCGACATTCTCCAGCTTGAACACGACCGAGCCGTCGGGATTGCGAATCTCCGACGTGGTCAGGCGGAAATCGATTCCCGCGTAAGGTGACTGTCCTACCGTGGTGTGGCGCCGCTCAATCCGCATGGTCTTGCCCCGTCCTTTGATCTCTTGACCGAACCGCCTCCGTTCAGGCGTCCGGTCGACAATTCGTTTGGCGAACCCTTGAAGGGCCTCATAGCCCCCAGAGGTTTCGCAGTTCTGGCCGGTGGATCCGGCTCACTTTCTCCCGGCGACGGCCCGGTGCGAGCACCTTGCATCCGCCGGCATGTCCAGACCCGTCCGCCCCCAAGGGGATGGGTCCGACATGCGTTCAACGCCCCACAACGTCACAACTTCTACCGATGCCATGCGAGCCTGTTGCCGGCCCGTTTGGCGCCCGAAAAGTCCGCATTCCGAGGGCAGACAAGCCCTCATCCGCTGCCTTTGGCTGGCTGGGCGGAGCTGAAATTTGCGAGACCCTTTGGGGGAGTGCCGGCGGGACGCAAACTCACTCGCGCCGAACGGACCGAAAGCTAGGACTCTCCGTTGCGCCCGTCAAGAACTAGTGCGAGTTCCTGAATCAAATACTAAATATGGTGGATTGCGGGGGATAACAGGGGTCCGGGCCGCGCCTGTTGTGGAGGCAAGTATCAGTGAGTCCTCAGAGATTCCCAACCGAAAAAATTTGCGCCCCGCGATGATGCGGAGCCTTCATCCCGCTGTTCACAGGGCAGGTATATTTTTGAGCCATGGGATTGCGTCAGCAGGACTCACGTAGCCCTACGGAAGGTGAGGGCAGGCATGCCCGCCGGGGTGGTGGTTTGCGCGGCGAATCCGCGCCAAGCTGACCGCAAGATTTTTGCCGGACTGCCCCAATGCTTGATTCGACCCACCGGGATGCGCGCGCGCGCATCGCCCCGGCCGGCCTGATGTTCCTCGCGATCACCTCGATCGGCTGGGGCTTCAATTGGCCGGTGACCAAATTCCTGCTCGCCGAGCTGCCGCCGCTGACCCTGCGCGGGGTCACCGGCGTGCTCGGCGCCGTGCTGCTGGCGCTGCTTGCCGTCATGCGCCGGCAGAGCCTGAAGGTCGACCCAGCGATCTGGCCGCGCCTCCTCACCGCTGCCGTGCTCAACGTCACCGGCTGGATGGTGCTGATGGGGCTGGCGCTGCTCTGGCTGCCGGCCAGCGAGGCGGCGCTGATCGCCTACACCATGCCGGTCTGGGCCTCGATCATCGCCTGGCCGGTGCTGGGGGAGCGGCCGACGGTGCTGCGCACGCTGGGGCTGGTGATGGCCTTTGCCGGCCTTGCCTCGATCATGGGCGGCAACGGCATTGCCGCCAGCGTCGAGAAGGCGCCTGGGATCATCATGGCGCTGTGCGGCGCGTTCGGCTTCGCCGTCGGTACGGTGTTCTCGAAGAAGTACCCGATCCACTTGCCGCCGCTCACGGCCGCGGCCTGGCAGATCGGCATCGGCTGCCTGCCGATCTCGATCATCGGCCTCCTGGTCGAGACCACGCATTTGTCAAACGTGACGCCGCTCGGCTGGTGGCTCTTGGTCTATTCGACCGTGGTGCAATTCTGCATCGCCTATGTCAGCTGGTTCGCAGCGCTCGCGCGCCTGCCGGCTTCGGTCGCCGCGATCGGTACCATGGCGGTGCCGGTGATCGGCGTCCTCACGTCCGCGATCGCGCTCGGTGAGCCGCTCGGGGCAGGGCAGATCGCAGCGCTGATCTTCACGCTGGCCGCGGTGGTGCTGGCGACGCGGGGTTAGTTGCCCAGCGCCTTCCGGATCATCTCGGCGAGCTGGTTGCGGCGATAGGGCTTCGTCAGCAGCATCACGCCGTCGTCCAGCTTGCCGTGATGGACGATGGCGTTGTCGGTGTAGCCGGAGGTGTAGAGCACCTTCAGCCCCGGCCGGCGCCTGGCCACCTCGTCGGC
The DNA here is from genome assembly GCF_000296215.2 of Bradyrhizobium sp. CCGE-LA001. Taxonomy (NCBI): domain Bacteria; kingdom Pseudomonadati; phylum Pseudomonadota; class Alphaproteobacteria; order Hyphomicrobiales; family Nitrobacteraceae; genus Bradyrhizobium; species Bradyrhizobium sp. CCGE-LA001. The sequence continues at coordinate 3,869,801 of NZ_CP013949.1, forward strand.
GAGGTCGCGTCCGCTCATGCCGCCGGGGATGACGACGTCGGTGAAGAGCAGGTCGAACTTCTGACCGGCGTCGATCAACTCCAGCGCGCTTCGGCCGTCGGATGCGGCCACCGTCTTGTAGCCGAGACTCTGGAGCTGTGCGGTGACGAAGTTGCGCACCAGGCTATCGTCTTCGACTACGAAGATGGTCTCGGCGCCGCCTTCGGCCTGCGGCGCGACAGGAGCGGCCACGTCCGCCGTGGCTTCGCCCGGCGGCAGATAGAGCTTGATCGTGGTGCCGTGGTCTTCCTCGCTGTAGATCTTGATGTGGCCGCCGGATTGCTTGACGAAGCCGTAGACCATGGACAGGCCGAGGCCCGACCCCTTGCCGACCTCCTTGGTGGTGAAGAACGGCTCGAACGCCTTCTGCTGGGTTTCCGTCGACATGCCGGTGCCGGTGTCACTGACCGCGAGCATCACGTAGGGACCCGGCGTCACGTCCGCATTGGCCTGCGCATAGGCTTCGTCCAGCACGACGCGGTGGGTCTCCAGCAGCAGCTTGCCGCCGTTCGGCATGGCGTCGCGGGCGTTGATGGCCATGTTGAGCACGGCATTGGTGAGCCGGGACGGATCGATGTGGCTGGTCATCCGTCCCTGTTCGAGCACGGTCTCGATCTGGATCTGCTCGCCGAGGGTGGGGCGCAGGAGTTTTGCGATGTCCGCGACGGCGGCGTTGATCTCGACGTTGCGCGGCTGGAGCGGCTGCCGGCGCGCAAAGGCGAGCAAATGCTGGATCAGCTCGGCGCAGCGCTCGGCGGCATCGTCGATCAGGCGTGCGGTGCGCTGGAGCTCGGGCTGGCTCTTCAGGCTCTCCACCAGCGTCTCGGTGTTGCCGGAGATGACCGTCAGCATGTTGTTGAAGTCATGCGCGACCCCCCCGGTCAGCTTGCCGATCGCATCGAGCTTTTGCGACTGATACAGCTGCCGTTCGGTTTCGCGCGAGGTCGTTGCGTCGTGATAGACCAGCACGGCGCCGGAGACATTGCCTTGTGCGTCCAGCATCGGCCGGCCGCTGATCATCAGATGCCGCGGAGGATTGCCGCCATGCGGGCGGACGATCATCTCGAGTTCTTCGAACTGCTCGCCGCGCAGCACGCGCGTCGACGGCAGCTCGTCGGCCGCCAGCGGCGTGACGCCGTCGCCATGGAAGACGTCGGACAGCGCACGCAGATTCTTCAAGTTCATGCCGGCGCGATGCAGCAGCATGCGCTCGGCGGCCGGATTGGACAAAAGAACATTGCCCTCGGCATCGATGACCAGCACGGCCTCCGCCATGCTGTGGAACGTGCTTTGCAGCACGTTGACGGAGAGGCGCAGCTCGTCATGCGCGGTGACCAGATGCTCGGTGCGCTCGGCCACCGCCGCGGCAAGTGCCTCCTTGGCGGCCGTGGTCTCCATCAGCGTGCTCTTGAGCGCGAATTCGGTGCGCCGGCTTTCGCGCATCACCATCACGACCAGCAGCAGGATCACCAGCGCGCCAGCCACGTCGATGCCCAGCAGCACGATGCCGGTGCGGCGCGAATCCTGAGAGCGCTCGCTGAGCAGGCGTTCCTCAGCGGCGCTCAATTTATCCAGATTGCCCATCACCGTATCCATCAGGCCGCGGCCCTCGGCCCTGCCTTGGAGCGCAGCGATGCCGGCGAGGTCGTTCGCGGCGCGCATGCGCATGGCTTCTGCGGCGATCTCGATCCGGCGCAGCGCCAGCGGCTCGGTGCCCTCCATCAGCGCGACCTGATCGGGAATGTCGCGCACGCTCCGCTTGAGATCGGCGAGCGCCGGCGCGATCTGGGCACGCACCGCCTGGAACTCGTCGTTGAAGCCTGCGCTGCGATAGAGCTCATAGCCGCGCGCAGCGCTCTCGGCGCGGCGCATCAGCACCCGCAGGTCGGAAATCTTCTTCTGCACCTGCACGGCGTGATTGACCCATGCCGCATCGGACCGCGACTTGACGTCGAGGGCGATCGAGGCTGCGGTGATGATCAGGAGGATGGCAAGTCCAGCACCGAGAATGACGCGCTGCGTTGGGATCAAGGGGCTTCTTTCTTGTCCTTCGGCTGTGCGCTCTCGCCCATACCGGTGAGGCATTCCCGGATCGTGGTCAGCAGCGCGTCCGGCGTGAACGGCTTGCGCAAGCATCGGGTCGCGCCGAGCTCCAGCGCCATGCGGAGAAAGTCGGGCGAGGGCGATGCCGACGAGGCGAAGGCGTAGCCGGACATCGCGATCAGCGGCGTGGCCGGCGCGCGCTCGTGAAAGATGCGGATGGATTCGAAGCCGCGCATATGCGGCATGAAGATGTCGACCAGCATCACGTCGAAAACCCGTGTTTCGAGCGCAGCCAGTCCCGTTTCTCCGCCGTCCGTCAACGTGACGTCGAAGCCCTGACGTTGGAGGAGGACCTCGATGGTCGCGCCGACCATCGGATCGTCATCAACCACGAGGATACGCGGCATGACTCTTCCCAGCAAATCGAAGTCCCCGAAAGGGTGATATCCGCGAATCGCATGCCCGGTCAATTTTGGATTGGATCAATGAGGATATGCACGGCGTGGTGCATAGGAGGCCGACCTGCGGGTTCCTCGAGCCTGGTACGAACGCCCATCAATCGCGACATTTCGATGAAAATCGAGGCAGACCGAGCGATCCGCGCTGCGAAGTCGTCGACCGGGGGCGAACCCGCTGCGGTCCGGCGCCCGGTGAAAACTCACGGACTCCATGTCGCTCGGCGCGCGTCCAGAACGCGCTCGGGCGTGAGATCTGAGTCCGTGATCAATGCGCACGGTCTCACCCGACTGGATGCCGGCGTGAAGGTTGCGGCGGTGCTGTTGTTCGTCGTCGATCCCTCCAACCAGCGATCGATCCCGCTCGAGCAGATCATGGATGCCTACGGTCGGACCCACGCCGAGGCGCGAGTCGCGCTCGCCTCGTCGTCCGGCAACACGACCATTGGGACCGCGCAGTCGCTCGGACTCTCGTCCAACACCATCAAGACTCATCTGCGCCGCGTCTTCGCGAAGACGGCGACCGGACGCCAAGCCGAACTCGCCGAGCTCATCGCCGCCCTCGTCACCGTTCGGATCGGAGACATGGGTCCGCGAGATTAATCCATCACGAGGCAGCGATCATGCGCCGATCGTCATTTTTTCATGGCGCCCGGGTTGCAGGACGCGGGACGAACTCGTGGAGTTCGAAAGGTTCGAGGCTATTGCACCGCTCAAAGAAGGTGTCCGGCATGCTCGTCGAGGGTAGGCCGCTGACGGCGTGCGAGCAGCTTAGGCTGGAGTTCTCGCAAGCTGGAAAGCCCCACGCGGTTCGCCAAAAAGCGTGAGCGGCGCCGGGAGTCGCCGGCGCCGCTCACGAATTGTTTGTGCATCGATCCGTCAGACCGCGTTACGGGCAGGGATGACGCCGGCCGTCGTAGCCAAGATAGGTGCCCGAAGCCGGGTCGTAGGACTTGTAGCGCTGCGCGCAATAGGCGGAGTCACCGCCGCCGTCCTGCACCACCGCCACCGACGGCTCGTCATAGTAGCTGCCGTAGTAGTAGGGATCGTCGTAATAGCCGCCATAGCCATAGCCGCCGCCGTAATAGGCGTACGAGCCGAGGCCCCCGAATGCCACACCCGTTGCGAAACCAGGCCAGAAGCCGCCGCGACGATGATGGTGATGCCAGTGGCGGCCGCCCCAGTTGCTGCCGGTCTGCCAGTTGCCCGCGGTTGCGACGCCGCGCGTCCCGCTGAAGGACGGCGAAATGCCAGGACGGGCAGCCGCTGCTCCTACGAAACTGCCACCGGTCGGGCGTGCTGCGAAACTGCCGACGCCCGGACGGGCCGACGCCGCTGCGAATCCACCGCCGCTCGGACGGACTGCAGCGCCGGCTGCAAAACCACCGCCGCTCGGACGAACCGCTGCGCCGCCTCCGAAATTGCCACCACCTCCACGGAACGCGGCGCCGCCGCCCATCCCGCCACCGAAACCGCCGCCGCCCATGCGGGCGCCGCCTCCGCCGAAATTAGCACCGCCGCCCCCGCCGCCGACATGGGCGCCGCCGCCAATGCCAGGACGACCTTGAGCAAAGCTCTGGCTCGCCAGCGGAAGGACCAGCGCCACGGCCGCGGCGGCACTCAAAACTTTCAGACTGTTCATGATCAAACTCCTTTTCCCGCAAGCCAACCCTACGAAAAGCCGGTGGTTCCTTGGATCACGCCAGTTTGCGTACAACAGGAACGTCGCACCCGACCGCTGTATCTTGCATGAACGGATCGCGCCGGTTTTGCGGCAGCTTTCCGTGCCCAGATGCCCGATTTGCGAACGGAAAGGCCGCGCCGCCGAACTGGACATTTCGGTCCCCGGATGGCATCAGGACCCCACGAAGCAGGGCCCTTGCCGCATGAAACAGTTCTTCCTCAAGTTCTTCACCTGGTGGAATGGCCAGACGTTTGGCACGCAACTCTGGACCAGGCGGTACGGGGAGCTGGTTGGCCAGGACGAGCAGGGCAACCTCTATTATCGCACCCGCGGCGGGGCGATCGATCCGACGCTCGGCTTCGAGCGGCGCTGGGTGGTCTATAACGGCTATGCCGAAGCGAGCCGCATCCCGCCGTCCTGGCACGGCTGGATCCACCACGTCATCGACGTGCCGCCGACCGAGGCCAATTACCAGCCGCGCGAGTGGGAAAAGCCGCACCAGCCGAATCTCACCGGCACGGCGAAGGCCTACCGTCCCTCCGGTTCGACGCTCGCCAGTGGCCGGCGGCCGAAGGCGACCGGCGATTATCAGCCCTGGACGCCCGCCAACTAAGCATTTGCCCGGACGCAAATCGTCGTCGCGGCACTGGATGCACGCGCATCCGTCTCGTAACGCTGTGGACAACGGGAACAGCGGGGATGCCGCCTGCGCGGCCGTTGCGCTCACACGAGCGATGCGGCTCAATCATCCCATCTTACGGAGATGGGAGACCATCGCGTTCGGTTCGGGCAACAGTTCGCGACTGTCCCGAAATGCAGCAGCTGCCGAGGAAGGACTCGATCGGGAGATAGGCCCCCGGTCTGGAAGCTCCGAAATCGCCCGATGGAATGTGCAGCCGCCGTAAGACAGGAAAGGCCGCTTGGGAAACCGAGCGGCCTTTTTCTTTTGGGGTGCACAAGGTCCCGTGCTGTAGAGCCGGGTTCATGCTGCAGCGACCATGTTTCCCGGGTCCCGGCTCTGCGCAGCAGCGCTACGCGCTGCCGCGCGTCCGGGACACGAGAGCGGAGGCTACGTCACCCGCGCCGCCGCGCGCTTCACCGCCTCGAGGCGGCGGGCGTGGTTCTGCGCGCCGCGCTCCTTCAGCAGGGCCAACACCTCAGCGGGCGCCGTGTCGGGTGAGCCCGAATTGAACGGCGGGGCGGGGTTGTATTCCATCTGGAGCTGGATCGCTTCCGCCGTGGTGCGATCGGCCATGATCGACACCAGCGTCAGCGCGAAGTCGATGCCGGCCGTAACACCGCCGCCGGTGATGCGGTTGCGGTCGACGCAGACGCGCGTCTTGGTCGGCATCGCGCCGAACTGGCTGAGCATCTCCATCGCGCTCCAGTGCGTGGCAGCACGGTAGCCCCTCAAGAGTCCGGCGGCGCCGAGCGCCAGCGATCCCGTGCAGACCGACGTGACATATCTGGCGCCTTCGGCCTGCCTGCGCAGGAAATCGAGCACCTCCGCGTCGTTGAGCAGGTCGTTGGTGCCTTGGCCGCCGGGCACGCAGATCACGTCGAGCTGGGGGCAATCCACAAAGGTCGTGGTCGGCGTCAGCGTCATCACGGAATCGCTCGGCACCGGTTCGATCCGCTTCCAGATCAGGTGCAGCTTCGCGCCCGGAAGCATGGCGAACACCTGCAAGGGGCCGGTGAAGTCGAGCTGGGTGACGCGCGGAAACACCAGGATTCCGATCTGAAGCGGTGACGACATGGCGGCCTCCGAGATTGAGCTTGACGGGAGCAGGATGGCATGGTGCCCTCCTGTCCGAAATGGCATAATTCCCTCACTTTCGGACATCAGTTGCTTTCGGACATGACCCATGATCGGCATCCTGATCTTCCCGGACTTCCAATTGCTCGACGCGGCGGGGCCGATCTCGGCCTTCGAGGTCGCCGCGCGCTGCCTCGGCAAGCCGCCCAACATCCGCGTGCTTGCGGCGAAGGCGGGATTGGTACGCAGCTCGTCTGGCGTCGAGATGATGGCGCGCGATTTCAAGTCGGCGAACGCGATCACGACGCTGGTCGTGGCCGGCGGCGCGGGGGTCGCGGATGCGGCGCGCTGCGAAGTCACGCGCGCCTTCGTGCAGCGGCTGGCAAAGCGGGGTGTGCGGGTCGCGAGCGTCTGCTCGGGCGCCTATGTGCTGGCTGAAGCCGGCCTGCTCGACGGCCGCCGCGCCACCACGCATTGGGGCCGCACGCGCGATTTCGTCGCGCGCTATCCGAAGGTGAAGTTCGAGCCGGACCAGATCTTCACCCGCGACGGCAATGTCTGGACCTCGGCGGGCATCACGGCTGGCATCGATCTCGCGCTCGCGATGGTCACCGAGGATCACGGTGAGGAGATCGCGCGACAGACCGCGCGCCATCTCGTGCTCTATCACCGCCGCAGCGGCGGCCAGTCGCAATTCTCCTCGCTGCTGGAGCTGAAGACGCCGAACGGGCGCTTCGGCGCGTTGTTGTCCTGGGCACGCGAACATCTCGATGCACCGCTGACGGTGGAGGACCTCGCCGACCGCGCCGGCATGAGCGCCCGGCACTTTGCCCGCGCCTTTGCCGCCGAGACCGGCACGACGCCATCCAAGGCGATCGAGCGCCTGCGGATCGAGGTCGCGCGCGAGCGTGTGCAGTCCTCGCGCGAGGCAATCGAGCGCGTTGCGGAGGTGACGGGCTTCGGCGATCCCGAGCGAATGCGGCGCGCCTTCATCCGCGCCTTCGGCCAGCCGCCGCAGGCGCTACGGCGCGCGGCGCGGACGAGGTAGGGCGTGTGCTCGTCAATCCGGAGCGCGAGAGCAAGCCGCGTTTGCCACTGGAAGAGACAGGGCTCTGGTACATTGGCGCAGACAAATTGCGCAGCAGACAAAGGAGGCGCGCGGCAGATAACGGGCAACGCCCGAGACATGCGCTTCAACTCAGATGGCAGCTCCGGCCAGCAAGAAAGCGCCTCCGAGCGCGACCATCACAAGTCCAGGCCAGTTCGATTTGATGTCGAAGCCGCTGCCTGGCCTTTCAGGCTCCAGAGTGTCACGCCCGGAGCGAAGCCACTTTCCACCGCTGAATCGGCTTCGCCAGATGGGCTGGAACGCCATTTGGAGTACGCCGACAAAAACAAGGAGCACACCTAGCCATATGAGAGCCATGCTGACCTCCTCTAGCCGCGAACGCCGATAGGTTGCTGCGCCGAGAACTGGGGCACTCTACCCTTTTTGGGCGGGGCAGACACGAAATTGGCGGTCAGCGGCATTGCGAGGGGACCGCCTGTCCGAGTTTCCTTCGAAACGAGATATCCGGTTCATCAGGACTAGCTCAGGTGGTGCTATTTGCCGCCGCCCCGCGCGACGTATCCGCCTGCGCAATCAGCCGCCGCGCGATCGGCATCAGCAGATAGGGCGCGAGGTGAATCGGGAACTGCGTCAGCGCGAAATAGAGCCAGGTCGCCTGAGGCAACGCGCCCGCGGTTGCCGCCAGCATCAGGCCCAGATTGCGCTGTGACACCATCAGGCCGAGCGCGAAGGCGCGCTCGGTGCCGATGCGGCGGAACAGCAGCGTCGTGACCGCGAGCAGCACGAAGTAGACCGCAAAGGCGAGCAATGCGACGGCGATCGCGAACAGGGGAGCGGCGATGAAGTTGGTTGCGACGTCGCCCATCACCGCGGAGGCGAACACCAGAAGGATGATGATGTTGAGGCCGTCGATCGGCTGCTTGTGGCGCTGGATCGCCGCAGTGCCGAACATGCGGCGGATGACGGTCGCGGTCAGCAGCGACGCGGCGAGGATGCCGAGCAGCTTGAGGCCGAGCGTGGCCGGCGAGATGCTGAGCATGCCGCCGAGAAACAGACTCGCGAACAGCGAGGCCGTGAAGGGCACCAGCGCGGTCGAGGTGACCAGCGTGACCAGCACGAGCGTTGCATCGAGACCCATCAGCGCGGCAAGGGCCGGTGCAGCCATCATCGGCGAGGCCATGCCCTGGAGCATCAGCGCAAGCGCAAGGCCCGGTGAACTCGTGGTCAGCCTCGTCGCGTAGGCGGCGAGGGCGACGATCAGCGGCACGCCGATCGTGGTCCAGGCCGTGGCGGCCGCGATCAGCCCCGGCCGGCGCAGGTGCCCGTAAAGCGCCACGAGATCGACGCGCATGAAGGAGATGCAGAGCAGAAGGAAGATCGCCTCGGTGACATAGGGGCGCAGCAACGCGCCGAGCGGCGGCACCGCGACCGCGACGAAGGCGATGGCCGCCACCGCGCGGGTGCCCTGACCGCCGAGCCATGTCAGTCCGCGTAGGGGCAGGGCGAGGGCGTTTCGAAGAACGGACGACATGCGGATCGCCGTCAGCCCAGCCCCTTCAACCACGCGCCGATCTCGCCCACGGCGACATTGGCCTGTTGCAACAGCTTGCCCATCGTGAAGAAACCGTGGAATTGGCCGGGATAGTGCTTGCTCGTCACGGGCACGCCAGCCTGCTTCAAACGCTCGGCATATTCGTTGCCTTCGTCGCGCAGCGGATCGGCGCCAGCGGTGAGCACATAGGCCGTGGGCAGCCCGACGAAGTTTGTCGCGCGCGCCGGCGAGGCGCGCCAGTCGTGGATGTCGGTGGTGCCATTGAGATAATGGTCGCGGAACCAGCGGATCACCGAATGGGTCAAGAGCACGCTGGTCTCAGGCTCGCTGTGCGAGCCGTGCGTCATGGCGAAATCAGTGGCGGGATAAATCAACAGCTGACCCGCGATCGCGGGACCGCCGGCGTCGCGCGCGGCGAGAGCCACGACCGCCGCGAGATTGCCGCCGGCGCTGTCACCGCCGATGGCAAGGCGAGCGGCATCGATGCCGAGCTCGCTTGCGTTCGCAGCGATCCATTTGGTCGCGGCGATGGCGTCCTCGGTCGCGGCGGGAAATTTGTGTTCGGGCGCGAGGCGATAATCGACCGAGATCACGATCAGCGCGCCTTCGACCGCGAGCTGGCGGCAGACGACGTCGTGGCTGTCGAGATCGCCGATCACCCAGCCGCCGCCATGGAAGAACACCAGCGCCGGCGAAAGGCCGTCGTGCTGGCGCGGCTGCCTGGGAACGTAGAGGCGGGCGGGGATCGTCCCGTGCGGCGCCGGGACGGCGAGTTCTTCGACGCGGGCGAGCTCCGGCGCCTCAGGATTGGTGGCAAAGCGCGCCTGCGCATAATAGGCGCGCGCCTCCGGCGCGGTCAGGGTCTCGTAGGCGGGGCGGCCAGCCTCCTGGAAGGCCTTGTAGACGGCGGCGGCATCGGGATCGAGCACAACGGGCATGAGGCGGGGATTCCGGGGTGGTTGGAACGTCGTTTGCGGGGGAGGCCCACTCGGCGCGGAGGGCATTGGGACTATCTCATCCGGGCGCCGGTCTGGCCAGCCGGGGCCGGGCGGGGCAGGGATGCCGCCCTTCCCCCGCCGTATTCGGCGTGTTAACCGGAGGGCCTGCGAGCGGCGGTATCCTCTATAGAATGTCCAACGAGCCCGATTCGCTGTTGAAGCCGCGCGAGATGTTCAAAACCTTTTCCCTGACAGGCCTTGCGGCATTGCTGGCCGCCACCGCGCTGACGGTTGCGACGCCGGCCCGGGCGCAGATCGGCACGATCTTCTCCGATCCGCCACCGCTGCGGCCGCCCGGAAACATTCCACGCGGTCAGCCGCAGCCGCAGCAGATGCCCGAGGACGACGAAGAGGTGCCGGAGCTGCCGCCGCAGGGCCGCGTGCTGCCCTCGCGCCCCGTGCCGCCGCCTCCGGGCCGCCAAGGTAACGTGATGCCGGGGCCGGTCGAGAGCCAGCCCCTGGCGCCGCCGCCGGGCTCGAGCGTCGCGCCGCCGAACCAGCCGCCCTCCGCGGCGATCGCGCCTCCCAGCCCACAAGGTGCGCCCGGTCAGCGCCAGCCCCAGCAGAAGGGGGCGCCAGGCACGGTGCCGCAGGCGCCGGCGAGCCTGCAGCCGGGCGACGAGGTCGTGACCGAGCCGCCGGCCCAGAAAATCGTGAACAAGAAGGCGACCTTCTCAGGTCTCGACAAGATCACCGGGCGCATCATCAATTTCGACGAGGAGATCGGCGAGACCGTCCAGTTCGGCGCGCTCAGGGTCAAGACCAACGCCTGCTATACGCGGCCGGCCACGGAGGCCGCCAACACCGACGCGTTCGTCGAGGTCGACGAGATCACCTTGCAAGGCGAGGTGAAGCGCATCTTCTCGGGCTGGATGTATGCCGCGAGCCCCGGCTTGCACGGCGTCGAGCATCCGATCTACGACATCTGGCTCACCGACTGCAAAGAGCCGCAGCAGACCGTTGCGACCGCAGCGCCGGATCCCGCGGCCAAGCCGGCTCCGCCGCCGCCCGCGCAAAAGAAAGCCGCGCCCAAGCAGGCTACACAGCAGCGTCCGCCGCAGCCTTTGCCGCCACCGCCGCAGCAGCAACCGGCTCCGCCACCGCCGCCGCCACAGCAGCAGCCGGGCCTGTTCAATTTCCCCGGCTTCAGCCGGTAAGATCAGTGATCATTGTTGGGAGGCGATGATCTCGAGCGCACGCGCGCCCGGGATCGCGTCACCGGCGGAGAGCCTCAGGAAATCGCCGGGCTCGCCCGCGAGCGCCTTGTCCAGCAGAGCTGTGTAGCGCCGCGAAATCTCGACCGCGCCAAAACTCTTCAGATGCTCGGTGACGTATTGCGTGTCGAGCAGTTCGAAGCCGCCCCCAATGAGCCGCGCGACCAGATGCACCAGCGCGACCTTCGAGGCATCGCGCGCGGTGTGGAACATGCTCTCGCCGAAGAAGGCGCGCCCGAGGCTGACTCCGTAGAGCCCGCCGACGAGGTCGTCACCCTGCCAGACCTCGACGCTGTGGCAATGGCCGAGCTCGAACAGGCCGCCATAGAGGTCGCGGATGCGCTTGTTGATCCAGGTGTCCTCGCGCCCGGCCTGCGGCATGGCGCAGCCAGCGATCGTCGCCTTGAACGCTTGGTTGACGGTGATGCGGAAGGTATCCGAGCGCACCGTGCGGGCGAGCCGCGAGGCGATGCGAAAGCCGTCCAGCGGGATGACGCCGCGCAGCTCCGGCTCGACCCAGAACAGGGTCGGATCGTCGGCGCTCTCCGCCATCGGGAAGATGCCGCAGGCATAGGCGCGCAGCAGCACGGCCGGCGTGATTTCAGACGAAGCAGAGTCGCGCGAATTCATGACATGCGACCATAGCAGGATCGCGAGGCCGTTGCGATGGGTGGTGCGGCGGAGACGGCGTCAGCCTGCGGCCGCGTGGTTGCTCTTGCCGGGCGCCGGCGGCACGCGCTGGAACTTCAGCACGATGCGGGTTCCGCTGTGGGCGGAGTCGCGCTCGACGGAGGCGTCGAGCTTTGAGGCCATCGCCGCGACGATACGCTGGCCCATGCCGGTGGAGCGCGGATCGGCCTTGACGTTGTCGCCCACGCCGTCGTCGGTGATCGACAGCAGGAGATCGTCGCCCCGCGAGATCAGCTCGACATGGATCGGGCCGGCGCCATCGGGATAGGCGTATTTCACCGCGTTCATCACCAGTTCGTTGACGATGATGCCGACGGCAACGGCGCGGTCCGGATCGATCTCGATCGGCTCGGCCTTCAGCGTCAGGCGCGACATCCGGTTGCCTTCCGCCGAGCGACGGAGATCCTCGAGCAGGGAGTCCAGATACTGGTTCAGGACCACGCTCTTCAGGTCCTGCGAGGTATAGAGGCGGCGGTGCACCTGCGCGACCGCAGCGACGCGCCCCATCGCATTGGTCAGCGCCGCCTTGACCTCGTCCTGCGCGGCGGAGCTCGCCTGAAGGTGCAGCAGCGAGGCGATGATCTGGAGCGAATTGCCGACGCGGTGATTGACCTCGCGCAGCAGGAGCTCGCGCTCGGCGGCAAGCGCCGCGTAGCGGTCGCGCGAGGCGTGGATCTCGGCTTCGGCTTCCTCGCGCGCCCTCTGCAACTCCGCCTGGCGCAGCGCGCCTTCGGCGGCGACGTGGAGCAGCGGGATGAAATCGCCCTGGACGTCCTTGACCAGATAATCGGCCGCTCCGGCCTTCAGTGCGGTGACGGCGATGCTGGAATCCTGCGACGCCGTGACGAACACGACCGGCGGAGCGTCCGGGATCGCCATGATCTGCTCGAGCGTCTCCAGTCCGTCGAGGCCCGGCATGTACTGATCGAGCGCCACGACATCGATGCCGCCTTCGGCACCGGCGCGGCGGATGCGCTCGAGACCTTCCTCACCGCTCGCGGCATGGACGACCCGGTAACCGCGCCGCGTCAGGCCGCGATCGACTAGGCGCGCAAGCGCGTCGTCGTCGTCGATGTAGAGCAGTGTCGGGATGTGCTGGTTCATGTGGCGGCGGGCGGAACCTGGATGACCGAGAAGAACAGGCCGAGCTGCCGGATGGCATTGGCGAAATTCTCGTAGTTGACCGGCTTTGTGATGTAGACGTTACAGCCGAGCTCGTAGCAGCGCTTGATCTCCTGGGAATCGTCTGTGGTGGTCAGCACCACCACGGGCGAGGCCTTCAGATATTTGTTCTCCTTGATCTGCTTCAGGATGTCGATCCCGGTCATGTCGGGGAGGTTGAGGTCAAGCAGGATCAGGAGCGCATTGCCCTTTTGCACGAGCCCGGAGCCGTCGGCCCCGAACAGGTGCGTCATCGCATCGGTGCCGTTCTTGAAGGAGACGATCTCGTTGTTGACGCCGGACCGCCGGATGTTGCGCTCGATCAGGCGGGCATGGCCCTCGTCGTCCTCGATCATGATGATGCTGACAGGCTGGGTCATCGCTCTCTATTCCGGTTGCTCGCGTTCCAGGCGATCGGCAGCGTGATGGTGAAGGTGCTGCCTGCGTTCAGTTCCGATGATACCGACATGGTGCCGCCGAGGCGACGCACAAGTGCACGAACATGCGCAAGACCGATGCCCTGACCGGGCTTATCCTGGGTTCCCGCGCGGCGGAACAGGTCGAATATCCGCTGGTGGTCCTTCGGGTCGATGCCGCGGCCATTATCGCTGATCTCGAAGATGGCATAACCAAGCTTGGTGCGCCCGCGGATTCTGATCTCGCCGGGCACGCCGCTCTTCAAATACTTGATCGCGTTGTCGATCAGGTTGGAGAAGATCTGCTCGAGGGCGAGGCGGTCGCTCACGAGGTTCGGCAGGGGTTCGAGGTGAATCTCGGCCTGCGCCTCGGCGGCCTGGTGCGCCACCGTCGACACGATCGCCTCGATCAGCTCGGTCGTGTCGATCTTCGCCGGCTGGAATTCGCGGCGGCCCTCTCGGGTGAGGTTGAGGATGGCCGATATCAGCCGATCCATCTTGGCGATGGATGATTTGATAAAGCCGAGCGCTTCGGAGAAATCTTCCTGGAGCTGCTTGTCCGCGCCTTCGAGCGCGATCTCGCCAGGCGCTGCGGGTGCCAGCGGCGCACCGTCCGCAGGGACGTGGGCGAGGTTGCCGATGCGGCGAAAGATATCGCCCCTGAGCTCATCGAGTTCGCTGGTGAAGCCCATGATGTTGACGAGCGGCGAGCGCAGGTCGTGGCTGACGATATAGGCAAAGCGCTGAATCTCGTCATTGGCCTCGCGCAGGTCCGCCGTGCGCTCATCGACGACGGACTCGAGGTTGGCATAGGCTTCGCGCAGGCGCGTTTCGGCCTCGTCGCGAGCGCGGGCCGAGCGCCGCACCAGCCAGATCGAGATCAGCGCCAATACCACAACGAGGCCGGAGCCGATGCCCGTCATCGAGGCGGCAAAGGTCTGGCTGCGGTCAGCATTGGCCGTGCGGAGGCGGAATAGGCGCTCCTCCTCCTGGAGCATTGCGGTCGCGACCCTGGCGATCGCGGCGGTGGCGTCGGTGGAGGCGACCTCGCGGACCAGCGCTGTGGCCTTTTCCGGCTGACCCTTGGCGATGAAATCCATTTCCTGCGCAAACTGACCGAGCCGGGTTTCGATCGAGGCGCTTAACTTCTCGATATTTGCACGCTGCCCCGGATTGTCGCCGGACAGACGCGTCAGCCGATCAAGTGCCGGGATGATGGCCGTCACGGCCTTCTCATGATCGACCTTGAAATCCGCTCCCTGCGTCAGGAGATAGCCGCGCGCGGCGCTTTCCGCGCGGCGAACCTCGAGGAGCAGCGCGTGAATCTGGTTTTCCACCTCGATGGTGTGAACCACCCATTTGTTGTCCTCCCGCGCCTTGTTGACGAGGTAGACGGAGCCAGCGCTGATCACGGTCAGCACCAAAAGGCCCGCTGAAAGCAGCAGGATTTGCCAGAATCTGCGCCGCCGATGGCTTTCAGCGGTCACGACGAACCTGTCTACGTTCAGCGGAATTCAAAACGCCCCCTTGGAACTGGCCCCAACCGTCCAGAACGCGATTGAAGCCAAAGGGTTCCACGGAAGGCAGGAGATTATCTCGGGGCGGGTTCCGTCTTGCCGGCCAAGTACTGTTCCAGCCAGTGGATGTGATAGTCGCCGTTGATGATGTCGTCTTGCCGTACCAGGTCGCGGAACAGCGGCAGCGTGGTTTCGATGCCGTCCACCACCATCTCGTCCAGCGCCCGGCGCAGCCGCATCAGGCATTCGGTCCGGGTCTTGCCGTGGACGATCAGCTTGCCGACCAGCGAGTCGTAATAGGGCGGGATCGTGTAGCCCTGATAGACTGCGGAATCGATGCGGACGCCGAGGCCGCCGGGCGGATGGTACTGCGTGATGCGACCCGGCGAGGGCCGGAAGGTTTGCGGATTCTCGGCGTTGATGCGGCACTCGATGGCGTGGCCGATAATCTGAACTTCTTCCTGTTTCGCCGGCAGATCGCCGCCGGCGGCGATGCGGATCTGCTCTAGCACGAGGTCGATGTCGGTGATGCTCTCGGTGACGGGATGCTCGACCTGGATGCGCGTGTTCATCTCGATGAAGTAGAACTCGCCGTCCTCGAACAGGAATTCGATGGTGCCGACGCCGAGATATTTCATCTCGCGCATCGCCTTGGCGCAGGTCTCGCCGATCCTCGCGCGCGCGGCGGCGGCGAGGACGGGCGAGGGGCCTTCTTCCCAGACCTTCTGGTGGCGGCGTTGCAGCGAGCAGTCGCGCTCGCCGAGATGGATGGCGCCGCCGCGGCCGTCACCGAGGATCTGGATCTCGATGTGGCGCGGCTTCTGGAGGTATTTTTCGAGGTAGACCGAGGCATCGCCGAAGGCGGATTTGGCCTCGTTGGCCGCCGTCGACAGCGCCACCTGCAGGTCCGCCTCGCTGTGGGCGACCTTCATGCCGCGGCCACCGCCGCCGGCCGCCGCCTTCACCAGCACGGGGAAGCCGATCTTCTTCGCGATCGTCATCGCGTCGTCATCGGGGCCGACGGCGCCGTCGGAGCCGGGCACGACGGGGATACCAAGGCGCTTGGCGGTCTTCTTGGCCTCGATCTTGTCGCCCATCAGGCGGATGTGCTCGGCCTTCGGGCCGATGAAATGCAGATTGTGCTCCCCGAGAATCTCGGCAAAGCGTGCGTTTTCGGACAGGAAGCCGTAGCCGGGATGGACCGCATCCGCGCCCGTGATCTCGCAGGCCGCGAGCAGCGCGGGCACGTTGAGATAGCTGTCCTTGGACGGCGGCGGCCCGATGCAGACGCTCTCATCCGACAGACGCACATGCATGGCGTCGGCGTCGGCGGTGGAGTGCACGGCGACCGTCGCGATCCCGAGCTCCTTGCAGGCCCGGAGGATGCGAAGGGCGATCTCGCCGCGATTGGCTATGAGGATCTTGTCGAACATGGTGTCCTGTCGCGAATGGCGAGTGGCGAATGGCGAGTAGGGAAGGGGTGGACCATTCGCTATTCGCTGTTCCCCATGCGCTTACTCAATAATCACCAGCGGCTCGCCGTACTCGACCGGCTGGCCGTCCTCGACCAGGATCTGCGTCACCGTGCCGGCGCGCGGCGACGGAATCTGGTTCATCGTCTTCATGGCCTCGATGATCAGCAGCGTCTGGCCGACCGAGACCTTGGCTCCGACATCGATGAACGGTTTTGCGCCCGGCTCCGGCGCCCAATAGGCGGTGCCGACCATCGGCGAGGTCACGGCGCCGGGATGCTTCGACAGATCGGCCGCCGCTGCGGGCGCGGCGGGGCTTGCTGCCACCGGCAAGGCGGCGGAAGCGGCCGCCATCGGCATCGGCATGGTCGCGGCCACGCTGATGTTGCGGGCGACGCGCAGGCGCAGGCCCGCCCGTTCGATCTCGATCTCGGTGAGGCTGGTTTCATCGAGCAGCAGTGCGAGCTCGCGGACAAGCGCGGAATCCTCGCTGGAGAACTTTGCGGCTGCTTTGTCGTCTGGCTGGCGCGCCATGTTGTTTGATCCGAATGTTCTGTTGGAGGGGAGCGTCAGGCTTTGGGCTTGATGCCGAGCTTGGCGGCAAGGCCCTGGATGGCGAGGCGGTAGCCCTCGATGCCGAAGCCACACAAGGAGGCGAAGGCCGCGCGCGCGGTGTAGGAATGATGACGGAAGCTCTCGCGGGCGTGGATGTTGGTCACGTGGACTTCGACGGTGGGTATCTGCACCGCGAGCAGCGCATCATGGAGCGCGATCGAGGTGTGGGAATAACCGCCGGCATTGATGATGATGCCCTTCATCTTGCGCGCATGCGCCTCGTGGATGAAATCGATCAGCTCGCCTTCGCGGTTGGACTGGCGGCAGTCGGCCTTGAGGCCGAAGGTCGCCGCGCTCTCGCGGCATAGCGTCTCGACATCGGCCAACGTCGCATGGCCATATTTCTCGGGCTCGCGCGTCCCCAGCATGTTGAGGTTCGGCCCGTTCAGGACGAGGATCGTGTCGGTTGCAGGTTCAGCCATTCCAATCCCGGAAGAGGTGCTTCGGCGTGGCGGGTTATAGGTAACAAACCGCGTGAGGGGAAGCCTTGAAGGACCTCCCGGAGGACTTCAAGGGCCTCATCCAGTGCGCAAAAACCTGTGCGGAAGCTACGGAAATTGCTTGTTAACCAGCGCAAAGCGTGGCTGCCGGCCGAACGCAAAGGGGCGGGCATCGCTGCCCGCCCCATGCGGTGCCGGTGATCCGGCCTTAGACGTTCAGGACTGCCACGATCTCGTAGGTGTCCGGATTGATGATCACGATCTCTTCCTTGACCAGGATGTACTTGTAGGTTCGCCACTCCGGATAGATCGACACGACCCGCGACGGCAAGGTGTGGAAGGTAATGCCCTCGCGCGGCACGCGGGTGCCGACCGAGATCGAGAAGTTCACGTTGGTCACTGGGGCCACGCGCTCCTCGCGGATCACTGACGTGATCTGCGTCCGCTGCTCGGTCGAGAGCTTGCCAGCGGCGCCGGCCTGGCCGACCGTGGTCGAGGTCGAGCTCTGACCCTGCGCGTTCTGGTTCGTACCGGTGCCGGTCTGGCCCTGAGCATTCTGGTTGGTGCTCGTGCCGGTGCCCTGTCGGGTCTCGGCATTGTTGGTCGAGGTGCCGCTCTTGCTGCCCTCAGCCTTCATGTCCTTCTGGTCCTTGCCGGACTTCGTCGAGTCCTTGCTGGTGTCCTGGCTCATGCTCTTGGACTTGTCTTGTTGGGACTTGTCCATCTGGCCCTGCGCGCGGTCGTCGGTGCGCTGGCCCTTGGTGCCGGCCTTGTCGTCGGCGTTCTTGTTCATCGCGCCGCCGGAGGATCGCTCATCCTTCATCGCGCCGGACTTGTCTTCGGACGTGCGGCTGGAGCCGCCGGCCTGGCCGACGGTGCCCTTGTCCTTACTCATGGAATCGCGGCCCATCGAGCCGCCGCGCTCGGCGGCGCCGCCGGAAGGCTGCGAGTGCTGCGTCTGTGCGCCACCGGCGCCGCCGCTGTCGCGGCCCATGGTGCCCTGTGCGTTCGCCAGACCGGTGCCCGCGACGAGTGCGACTGCGGCAACCGAGATCATAAAGCGGTTCAACATCGAAATTCTCCTCACGTGTTTATCGCGTCATTGCCCGCGCCAACAACGAAAGGAGATTTCAGTTGTTCCGGAACTTCGCCTGTTCCGCGGCATTTGTTTGTTGAATGCCAGATGAATGACTTTGCACGATGACGCCAACGTCTAGCGCAAAAAAGGCCGGCTTTTCAGCCGGCCTTCTCGCGTCTCCAATCTCGTAAAATGTGCGATCAGCAGGCCGCTTTGCCGCAGCGGGCCATGCCGATCTTTTCCTTGAGGGCTTCGACGCCGACGGCACCGATCACGATCTGCTTGCCGATCACGTAGCTCGGCGTGCCGTTCATGCCCATCGCTTCGGCGAGCTTGAAGTTCTCCTCGATCGTGGCGCGCACTTCAGGGCTGGCGATGTCCTTTTCGATCTTGGCGGTGTCGAGGCCGGCCTCCTTGGCTGCCTGAATCGCGCGCGCCTTGTCCGCGGCGCCGCGACCGCTGAGCAGCTTCTGATGGAAGTCGAGATATTTCTTGCCGGTGGGATCCTGCATGCGCACGGCAACCGCGACCTGCGCCGCTTCGACCGAGCCTTGGCTCAGCACCGGAAACTCCTTGAGCACGACCTTCAGCTTCGGGTCGCCCTTCATGATGGTGAGCATGTCGTCCATCGCGCGCTTGCAGTAGCCGCAATTGTAGTCGAAGAACTCGACGAAGGTGACGTCGCCGTCCTTGTTGCCGAGCACGACCTGGCGCGGCGAGTTGAAGATCGCGTCGGCATTCTGCGCGATGCTGGCCTCGTGCTTCTGCGTCTCGGCCGCGGCCTGGCGCTTGCTAAGCTCGGCCATCGCTTCCTCAAGCACCTCGGGATGGCTGACGATATAGTTCTTGATGATCTTCTCGATCTCGGTGCGCTGCGTGTCGGAGAAGCTGTCGGCCGACGCAGGCGCGGGTACGCCGAACATGGCGAGCGCGAACAGCGCGGGAGCAAGCAGGCGCAGCGAAGGCATGGGCAAAATCCTCTTATCCAAAGCAGGTTTCGATGAAACGTCCCGGACTCAAAGCGCGATGTCGTGACGTCGTGGGTCGGGCGTCGTTTGCGTTGCGTCAGTTGCGTGGCGGCTTGGATGCCACGATGTCGTCGGCCTTGACCCATCCGGGCGTGCCGACGGCGAAACGGGTTTTCGCGCGCGTGGCGAGCTCGCGGGCGGTCTTGTTGTCGCCGCGCAAATAGGCGGCCTGCGCGGATGCGAGATCCGCCTCGGCATAGTCTCCCTTCCGGCCATAGGCCATCGCGAGCTGGGTATAGCCGAGCACGGCCTCGGGCTCTCGTGCCACCGCGGCGCGGAGAATCCGAACGGCGTCGTCGGTGTAGGCCTTATTATCGGTTCCAACCAGAGCCTGCCCAAGTAACATCTCGATGAGGGGGGCATTGTTCGACAGCTGAGCCGCCTTGCGCAGGGGAGCGATGGCCTCGGCCGCCTTGCCGCTCTCCAGCAAGGCCTGGCCGCGCACCTCATAGAAGTACGGGTTGTTCGGCTGGACCTGGATCAGCGCGTCGATCTGGGCGAGGGCGCTGCGCAAGTCTCCGTGCAGATAGGTGCTGATGGCGCGGGCATAGCGCGCCGGCGTGCTGTCGTTGGTCTGAGGATAGCGGCGATACACCGTCTCCGGCCGCTCCATGAAGGCGGAGATCTTGGCGCGCACCATGTCGTGGCGGAGCTGGAGCGCGGGATCGTCCTTTTTGTCCCAATAGGGGCTGGAGCTCGCGAACTCCTGAAGCGCGGCGACGCGCTCGGCCGGCATCGGGTGCGACTGGAGGTAGGGATCGGCGCCGCGCGCAGCGAACAGGCTCTCGCTGGTGAAGCGCTTGAAGGTCTCGTACATGCCCTTGGGCGATTGTGCCGTCGCGGTCAGGAATTTCACGCCAGCACGGTCGGCGTTCTCCTCCTGCTGGCGCTGATAGGACAACAGCGTACGGCGGATCACTTCCTGCGGAGCCGAGAGCGCGGCCGCGCCGGCATTGGCAAGGCCGTTGTTGCCGGCGCTGCTGCGCTGGGTGCTGCCGGCTGCGATCGCGCCGGCGCCGAGCAGCATCGCGATGATCATCTGGGTCTGGGCGGTGGCGAGCTGCTCGCGCAGCTTGGACAGATGGCCGCCCGCCAGATGCCCGGTCTCGTGCGCGAGGACGCCGATGATCTGGTTCGGCGTCTCAGACTGTAGCAGCGCGCCCCAATTGACGAAGATGCGACGGCCGTCCGCGACGAACGCGTTGAACGAGCCGTCGTTGATGATCACCATCTGGATGTTGTGCTTCTCCAGGCCGGCGACGCGCAGGATGGGGCGGGTATAGTCGCGCAGCAGCTGCTCGGTTTCGGTGTCGCGCAGGACCGGCGGCCCCTTGGCTTGCGCGCGCACGGCCGAGAACGGCGTCAGCACGATCGCCGCAGCCGTGACGAGGGCGGTAAGGACAGAGGCCTTCTTGCGCAATGCGGTCTGGAGCAACATCAAACGGTCTGGGTCAAACGGTCTTGGTCGAGCAGTTCAGTGATCGGTTTTGGCGATTGGCGGCGGACCGGATACGCGATATGCCCTTGGGGCCCCCTATGCGCCGTACCCCTTAAGAGCCGTACAATGCGGCTAGTCTGGGGCGCAAGGGCCCCCGTTTTCCCGGCCGGCCGGACGTTTCGCCAGCCAAATAGCAGATATCGATGCACGATGCGACATTGAGGAACCGGTTGGGGCAGTGGCTCGATCCCTCCCGCCGCAGCGATGTTCCCCCGTTCATGGTGATGGACGTGATGGCCGCGGCGGCCCGAATCGAGGCCGCCGGCGGCCATGTCATCCACATGGAGGTCGGCCAGCCCGCGGCCGGCGCGCCCAGGACCGCGATCGCGGCCGCCCATGCCGCGCTCGAGGCGGGGCGGATTGATTATACCTCGGCGCTCGGCATCCCCTCGCTGCGCCAGCGCATCGCCCGGCATTATCGCGCGGTCCATGGCTGCGAGGTCAATCCCGAGCGGATCGTGGTGACCACCGGGTCGTCCGGCGGATTCATCCTGGCGTTCCTGTCGATGTTCGAGCCGGGCGATCGCGTCGCCGTGACGGTGCCCGGCTATCCGCCATACCGCCATATCCTCACCGCGCTCGGCTGCGAGCCGGTGCTGATCGAGACCATGCACGAGACGCGCCATGCGCTGACCGGCGAGGCGCTGCTCGCAGCCCATCGCAAGGCGCCGCTGAAGGGCGTGCTGGTCGGCAGCCCCGCCAATCCGACGGGGACCATGATGTCCCGCGAGGCGCTCGCGGGACTCATCACCGCGGCGGAGGACGCCGGCATCCGTTTCATCTCGGACGAGATCTATCACGGGCTCGACTACGCGTTTCCGGCGGTGACGGCAGCCGCGCTGTCGGACCACGCACTCGTGATCAATTCCTTCTCGAAATATTTTTGCATGACGGGCTGGCGCGTCGGCTGGATGATCGTGCCCGAAATCCTGGTGCGGCCGATCGAGCGGCTCCAGCAGAACCTTTCGATCTCGGTGCCGTCACTGTCGCAAATCGCGGCAGAGGCGGCTTTCGACGGCGCGGCCGAGATGGAGGAGATCAAGCACGGCTATCAGGAAAACCGGCGCATTTTGATCGAGGGATTGCCGAAGGCCGGGCTCAGCAAGTTCCTGCCGGCGGATGGTGCATTCTATCTCTATGCCGACGTCTCGGACTTTACCTCCGACAGTTTCGAATTCGCCAAGCAGATGCTGGAAGAGGCCCATGTCGCGGCGACGCCGGGCCTCGATTTCGACCCGATCCATGGACGCTCCTTCGTCCGATTTTCCTACGCACGTTCGCCTGAAGAGATGCGGGAGGCAGTTGACCGGATCGCTCACTGGCTTAAATAGCCGCCAGCTTTCGACAGCCTCCGGAGTTCAACTTGTCCGACCGATCTGCCCCGTCTGCCGCCGCTTCGCATTCACCTCTCGCCGCCTTGATGTGGCCGACCCGACCGGGCGAAACCGTTGGTGCGCTGCGCGCGATCGTGCTGATCGCACTCGGCACCGCGCTGATGACGCTATCGGCCAAGGTGAACCTGCCGCTGCCTTACGTGCCCATGACGTTGCAGACGCTGGTGGTGCTGATGATCGGTGCCGCCTATGGCTGGCGCCTTGGCAGCGCAACCATGATTGCCTACCTCGCGGAGGGCGCGCTCGGGCTGCCGGTGTTTGCCGGCCCGGTGGGTGGGATCGCGCCGCTGGTCGGGCCGACCGCGGGCTATCTGTTCGGTTTCGTTGTGGCAGCCTTCGTGACCGGTTGGCTCGCCGAACGCGGCTGGGATCGCAGCGTGGTGCTGCTGTTTGCGGCAATGGCCGTGGGCCATGCCGTCATTCTCGCTGCCGGGTTTGGCTGGCTGGCCTTTGGTCTCGGTCTCGGCGCCGCGAAGGCCTGGCAGGTCGGCATCGCTCCGTTCATCGCGGGTTCGCTGGTCAAGAACGCGCTCGGCGCGGCGTTGATGCCGGCAGCACGCCGCATCGTCGATCGCCGCGGGTAAAGAGCGATACAACCAGCAGTTTGAATTGACAGGGCCGGCCAAGTTGATCTTGGCTGGCCCGAGTCTTTGAGGGGAGTGAAACCATGACGACGACAACGATGACGGGGGCGCCGGTCGCGCCGCCCGCCGCCAAGCCGTGGTACAAGGTCCTCTACGTGCAGGTGCTGATCGCCATCGTGCTCGGCGCCATCGTCGGCTGGTTGTGGCCGTCGTTCGCGACCAACGACTGGATCAAGGCGATGGGCGACGGCTTCATCAAGCTGATCAAGATGGTGATCGCCCCGATCATCTTCTGCACCGTGGTCTCGGGCATCGCTCACATCCAAGACGCCAAGAAGGTCGGCCGCATCGGCGTCAAGGCGCTGGTCTATTTCGAGGTCGTCTCGACCTTCGCGCTGGTGATCGGACTTGTCATCGGCAATCTGGTGAAGCCGGGCGCGGGCTTCGGCAGCGGCGCAGCAAACGAGGCGGCCGTCGCCAATTACGCCAAGCAGGCCGCCGGCCAGAAGTCCGTCGACTTCGTGCTGCACATCATTCCGGACACCGTGGTCGGCGCCTTCGCGCAAGGCGAGATCCTGCAGGTATTGCTGTTCTCGGTGCTGTTCGGCTTCGCGCTCATGAGCCTCGGCGAGCGCGGCCACACCATCCGCAGCTTCATCGACGACGCCGCCCATGCCGTGTTCGGCGTCATCTCGATCGTGATGCGCGCAGCGCCGATCGGCGCATTCGGCGCGATGGCCTACACGATCGGCAAGTTCGGCACTGGCGCGATCCTCAACCTCGTCGGCCTGATCGCGACCTTCTACGTCACCGCGGCGCTGTTCGTTTTCGTCGTGCTCGGCCTCATCGCGCGCATGGCCGGGTTCTCGATCTTCAAGTTCCTGGCCTACATCAAGGACGAACTGCTGATCGTGCTCGGCACGTCGTCCTCGGAAAGCGCGCTGCCATCCTTGATGGAGAAGCTGGAGCGGCTCGGCTGCTCCAAATCGGTGGTCGGTCTCGTGGTGCCAACCGGGTACTCGTTCAATCTCGACGGCACCAACATCTACATGACGCTTGCTACGCTCTTCATCGCCCAGGCGCTCGGCTACGATCTGAGCTTCAGCCAGCAGGCCACGATCCTGGTCGTGGCGATGCTGACCTCGAAGGGCGCTTCCGGCATCACCGGTGCGGGCTTCATCACGCTGGCGGCGACGCTCGCCGTGGTCGATCCGCGGCTCGTGCCGGGCATGGCGATCGTGCTCGGCATCGACAAGTTCATGAGCGAGTGTCGCGCGCTGACCAATCTGTGCGGCAACGGCGTCGCCTGCGTGATCGTCGCCTGGTGGGAGGGCGAGCTCGACCGCGACAAGCTCAACGCCAACCTCGCCAAGGAGATCGATCCGACCGACATGGAGACGGCGATCACGACGGACTGATCGGCGCAAGGCGGCGTTGTCCAGCAACAGCGCAGGCCGAGAGCTAAAACCGCTCCGGCCTGTACGGCGCCGGATCGATCGCCGGCGTCTCGCCGCTCATGATCTCGGCGAGCAGGCGTCCGGTCGCGGGTCCCAGCGTAAAGCCCTGGTGGCCGTGGCCGAAATTCATCCAAAGGCCCTGATGTCGCGGAGCCTGGCCGAGCACCGGCAGCATGTCGGGCGTGCAGGGGCGGGTGCCGAACCACGGATCGGGCTCGACCCGCTTGCCGAGGTCGATCAGTTCGCGCGCGGAGGCTTCGGCGCTGGCGAGCTGCACCGGTGTCGCCAGCGCGTCCATGCCGGTCAATTCCGCGCCGGTGGTGATGCGGATGCCCTTGGCCATCGGACCCATGGCGTAGCCGCCGCCCTTGTCGACGAGAGGCAGGTCGAGCGAGGCGCCGCCGCTGTAGTGCATGTGGTAGCCGCGCTTGCGCACCAGCGGAATGCGATAGCCGAACCTGTGCAGCAGATCGGGCGACCACGGCCCGAGCGTCACGACGGCGTGGGGCGCGTCGAGACGCCCCTGGTCCGTGTCGACCGACCAGCCGGTCGCGGTCTGCCGTAGGCTCTGCGCATCACCGAGAACGATGGTGCCGCCGAGGCGCTCGAACAGCTCGGCATAGGCCGTGACCAGGGCGCCGGGATCGGACACGGTCCAGGTGTCGAGCCAATGGATCGCGCCGGGAAGATCGTCGCGCAGGATCGGCTCGGCCTTGGCGAGCTCGGCCCCCGTGAGCGTGCGAAACTTCACCCCGAACTCGCGCTGGTCTTGTTCCGCCGCCTTGATGGCGAGATCGAGGGAGGCGGCGTCGCGATGCAAATGCCGGTATCCCGCGCGGCGGATGAGATTGTCGGCATGGGCTTCACGAATGAGAATGTCGTGCTCCGCCGTCGCGTAGGCGATCAGCCGCGCCCAGGCCTCGCTCGCCTCGCGATGGCGCTTCGGCGCCGAATGCCACCAATAGCGCAGCAACGGCTCGATATGGCGATGAAGCGACGACAGGCTGTAGCGCACGTCGTTGGTGCGGCCGGTCGCGATCTTCAGGAGCGTGGCGAGGTCGCGCGGCATCGGGTAGGGGCGGACCGCTTCCGCCTGGATCATGCCGGCATTGCCGTAGCTGGTCTCGCGGCCCGGCTCCCTGCGATCGACGAGCGTGACGGACCAGCCGCGCTTGCGCAGGTGCAGCGCCGCGCTGACGCCGATCATGCCGCCGCCGAGAACGATCACGCTTTGCATTGGCAGAATCTCCTGTCGGACCGGGTCATTCCCAAATCAGGAAGCCGGGAGCGGACGATAGAGGCGGTGCTGCGGCGAGCCGTGCCAGGTCGGGCACGGGCCGGCACAGCTGTGCATCGTTCGCGAATGCCGCCTCGATGCTGGCGGCCACCGAGAGCACGATGGCGTCGCCGCCGCGCGGGCCGACGATCTGCAGGCCGAAGGGCAGGCCGGCTTCGTCGAGGCCGAGCGGAATGCTGACGGCGGGATGGCCGGTCAGGGTGACCGCATAGGCGAGCGCGAGCCAGTGGAAGTACGACTTGGTCGGCACGCCGTCGATCTCGGCGGGATAGAGCTCCGACCAGGGGCGCGGGCTCAGCGTGATGGCCGGGCTGATCAGCACGTCGCAGGTTTCGAAGAAGCTCTGCCAGGCGCGATAGATCCGCGTCTGTATCGTTGCGGCCCTTGCATGGTCCTCGAGCGTGTAGCCGAGCCCTTCCTCGACATTGGCGCGGACGTTGGGACCGAGCATCTCGGGACGTGCTTTATAATTCTTGCCGTGCGTCGCCAGGAACATGCCCGCGCGTAACACGGCGAACGCATCGTCGGCGCCGGAGCAGTCCGGCGTCGCCTCGCGGGATGCGGCGAACAGCGGCGCAAGCCGCGAGACGCGATCGCGGAACACGCGGCGAATGGCCTGCTCGGTCGGCGCGAAGCCGAAATCCTCGGTGAAGGCGAGGCGCAGCTTGCCGAGCTCGGCGGGGCGCGGCGCGGCCCAACGCTCCGCGCGGCCGCGCAAGGCCTCGCCCGGCAGCGTATAGGCGAGCGGATCGCGCGCATCGTCGCTCGCCATCACCGACAGCATCAGCGCGGTGTCGGCGACGTTGCGCGCCATCGGTCCATCGGTCGACAGGTTCGACCATCCGAAGATGCGCTTTTCGCTCGGTACCAGACCGTAGGACGGACGCATGCCGACGATGCCGGCGAAGCCTGCCGGATTGCGCAGGGAGCCGCCGGTGTCCGAGCCGGAGGCGAGCGGAGCCATGCCGCAGGCGAGCGCCACCGCCGAACCGCCGGAGGAGCCGGCCGCCGAGCGCATGGGATCGAAGGGATTGCCGGTCGCGCCGAACACGGGATTGCGGGTGTTGCCGCCCGCTGCCCATTCCGGCGTGTTGGTCTTGCCGAAGATGATGGCGCCGGCCGCACGGAGCCGCGCCACCGAGCCCTGGTCGGCGGCCGGAACGTTGTCCTTGAGCAACGGGCTGCCATAGGTGGAACGCATCCCCGCGGTGTCCTGGGTGTCCTTGATGAGAACCGGGAGCCCATGCAGGGCGCCGCGATCCTCGCCGCGCAGGATCGCCGCCTCGGCTTCCTTGGCGGCGGCGCGCGCGCCCGGTTCGTCCAGCGTCACGACGGCGTTGACGGCGGGATTGATGGTGGCGATGCGGGACAGGCAGGCGTCGAGCAGTTCGACAGGCGAGATCGCCCGGCTGGCGAGCAGGCGGCGCAATTCAACGGCGCTGGAATCGCAAAGCTCTGACACTGCCGGTCCCCTTTCAAATCGTGAAAACGACTTAGCACACCGACGGCGTCTGTCTCGACAGCGGACTGATGCAGCTGTCGTGCGAGCAAGGATCGCGCCGAAACAAAAACGCCCGGCTGTGCCGGGCGTTCTGCGTTGGATGTTCTGCGTTATTCGCCGCCGCCGAAGCGGCGCGACCACCAGCCGGCACGGCGCGGGGCGGGCGGCCTTTCCTCGGCCGCTTCCGGTGCGGGCTCAGCTGCCGGCGCGGGCGCCGCAACCGGTTCGGTCGCCTGCGCAACCGGCGTCACGGGCTCGGGCTGGCTGTTGAGCAGGAAGCTCACCTTTTCCCGGACCGTGGAGCGGCGGCGTGCTGACTTGTCGTCGGCGGGCTCCTCTTCCGGCGCCACGGTCGTAGCGACAGGAGCCGGCTCCGGCTGGGCCAGCACCTCGGCCGGCGAGTCGGTGCGCGGTTCAGGCTGCGCGGCCTGCGGCTCGGAGGTGTGCTCGGCCTGCGCAATCGAGGGCGCTGCCTCGTTGCCGGGGCTGTCGAAATCGGCAACCGCCTCGGCAGCTTCCGAGGGCTGATTGGCGCCGAGCTCGTCGCCGATGGAGCCGGCAAGACCTTCCTCTGCGCCACCGCGCCGACGGCGCCCGCCGCGGCGACCGCGCCGGCGGCGGCGGTCACCGCTGCCCTGCTGCTCGCCACGGGCGGCCTGGTCTTCGCCCTCCTCGCCGTCCTGTTCGGCTTCTGCTTCCTCTTCGCTTTCGCCGGCGGCGACAGCGGCCTCGGGCAGCGTCGGCGCGCTGTCCTCGCGCAACTCGCCATCGCGTTGGCCACCGCGGCCGCGCCGGCGGCGGCGACGCTTGCGGCGCTGGCCGTCCTGCTCGGGACCGGCTTCGCCAGCGGCCTGGTCCTCAGTGAGACCTTCGGTCTCCTCCGTCTCGACCTCGGATTCGAGCTCGGAATCGAATTCCTCGTCCTCGTAAGCTTCTTCAACGATCGGCGGCGGGCTCGCGGCCGCCTGCGCCACGAGCAACGCCTTGGCAGCTTCCAGCGTATGCACCTGCTCGCCGCGGTCGATCACATAGGCCTGCGGTCCGCTGACGCTGGCATCGGCGATGACCGACAGCGTGACCTTGAAGCTGTTCTCGAGGTCGCGCAGATGACCGCGCTTGTGGTTCAGCACGTAGAGCGCGACGTCAGTGCGGGTGCGGACCACGAGATTGTGGGTCGCGCCCTTCATCAGGATCTCTTCGAGGCCGCGCAGCAGTTGGAGCGCCACCGAGGAGACGGAACGGACGTGGCCGGTGCCGCCGCAATGCGGGCAGGGATCGGTCGAGGACTCCAGCACGCTGGCGCGGATGCGCTGGCGCGACATCTCGAGCAGGCCGAAATGCGAGATGCGGCCGACCTGGATGCGCGCGCGATCCTGCCTCAGGCAATCGGACAGCTTGCGCTCGACCGCGCGGTTGTTGCGCTTCTCGTCCATGTCGATGAAATCGATGACGATCAGGCCGGCGAGGTCGCGCAAGCGGAGCTGGCGGGCGACCTCTTCGGCGGCCTCCAGATTGGTCTTGAGCGCGGTGTCCTCGATATGGTGCTCGCGGGTCGATCGTCCCGAGTTGACGTCAATGGAGACCAGCGCCTCGGTCTGGTTGATCACGACATAGCCGCCTGAACGCAGCTGCACCGTCGGCGAGAACATCGCGTCCAGCTGGCTCTCGACGCCCATGCGTGAGAACAGCGGCTGGCCGTCGCGATACTGCTTCACCGCGCTGACATTGGCGGGCATCAGCATCTTCATGAAGTCGCGTGCTTCGCGGTAGCCGGCTTCGCCGGCCACCTGGATCTCGTCGATCTCCTTGTTGTAGAGGTCGCGCAGCGAGCGCTTGATCAGCGAGCCTTCCTCGTAGACGAGGGTCGGGGCCTGCGATTTCAGTGTGAGGTCGCGCACCGTCTCCCACATCCGGATCAGATATTCGAAGTCGCGCTTGATCTCGGGCTTGGTGCGGGAGGCGCCGGCGGTGCGCAGGATGATGCCCATGCCCTCGGGCACGTCGAGATCCTGCACCACTTCCTTCAGGCGCGAACGGTCCTGCGCGCTGGTGATCTTGCGGCTGATGCCGCCGCCGCGGGCGGTGTTGGGCATCAGGACGGCATAGCGGCCGGCGAGCGACAGATAAGTCGTCAGCGCGGCGCCCTTGTTGCCGCGCTCTTCCTTGACGACCTGCACCAGCATCACCTGGCGGCGCTTGATGACTTCCTGGATCTTGTACTGGCGGCGGGGGCGGAAGGTGCGCTCGGGCACTTCCTCTAGCACGTCGTCGCCACCGACGGATTCGACGAGTTCCTCTTCGGCGTCCTCGCCGTCCTCGTCATCCTCTTCCTCGTCTTCGCCTCCCGCTTCCGCGGTTTCGGCAAGCGGCGCTTCGGCGCTGTACCCGGCGTCGGCGTAAACGGCATCGGCCGGCTCGGCGGCAGAGGTTACGGCCTCAGCCAAGGGCTCCGCATGCTCTTCGGAGGCGACGCTCTGCTGCGGCTCTGAAGCGGACTCGGTCGCGACCACGGGCTCGGCGCCGACGGCCGCGACAGGCGCGGGCGTCTCATCGGCACGATCATGGTCGTGATGATCGTGCTCGCCATGGTGATCGTGATCATCATGGTGATCGTGGGCGTGATGGTGAACCTCACCATCGGGCTGACGATCGCCGTGATCATGATCACCATGGTCGTGGTGATCGTGGCCCTCATGCTCGCCGTGATGCTCGGCATCGGCGTGCAAGTGCTCGCCTTCGTGCAAAGCACCCTCGGCCTGTGCCGCCAGGGCCTCGCCCTCGACCGGCTGGGCCGCGGGATCGGCACCGGCGTCGAGGCCCTCGACGATGTCGCTGCGGACGCGCTCGCCATGGCCGCGGCGGCGGGCGTTGCGGTGGCGCGAGCGGCGGCGGCCGTGGGAGCGGTTCTCGCTCTCTTCCTCGGCCTCGCGATGGGCCTGTTCCTCGGCCTCGATCAGCGCCTGCCGGTCGGCGACGGGGATCTGGTAGTAGTCGGGATGGATTTCGCTGAAGGCGAGGAAGCCGTGGCGGTTGCCGCCATATTCGACGAAAGCGGCCTGGAGCGAGGGTTCGACCCTCGTGACCTTGGCGAGGTAGATATTCCCGCGCAGTTGCTTGCGTTGCGCGGTCTCGAAATCAAACTCTTCGACGCGATTGCCGCGGACCACGACGACCCGGGTCTCTTCCGGGTGGGTGGCATCGATCAACATCTTGTTGGGCATGTCTTAACTCTTGGCGGCGGCGGGCGCGATTCACCGTGGGCGCGTATCGCGCCGCCGGGTGACGCGACGGTCCACCTGATTCGGGGGTGAGGGGAAGGCCGAAACGCCGTCTCTCGCGCCTTGCCGAACCGGAAGCTTCAGGACCATGGCGGCGCGCGGGATTTTCACTCCGCAGCGTCGCGAATGATCCTTCAGAATTCGTCGGCACAGTCTGGCGCATCAAGCGTCGGCCCGTATGAAACATTGGGCGGCGAGGCCGCCCCTCAATCAGTTGCTGCTGGCCAGGCATGGCGCGAGCGCGCTCGCCTTGGGGTCACGAACCGCCCCCTTGGGATCAAGGGGCCGGGTATTGGGTTACGTCGCTGTCAGAACCGCCCGGGTAACGTGATTGGTAACCCAGGACCGTCCGCCGCCGGAGCTTGACCCGCTCCATCTCGTTGCCGCGCACCGCGCTGGTCTTGGAGAGGAACGGAAAACGCTGGAATTCCCAAACCATGGGAGCTCCGGCGATGCACCGGGAGGCTGAATGCGACACAACCGGGAATATCGGCCGTCAGCAATCCGTACATACGAGGAATGAGCCAACCGTGCAAGGGAGCGTCGCACGGCGGTCACAGTCAGCGAGTTTCGCGCATCTGCCATTAAGGATCGTTTAACCCTGTGGTTCTATTGCGTTAAAAAGGGCTGCTCGGAGGCACGGAATCGGTGGCGAGCCGCACAAATCAAAGGGTCTTGCTGGGATGCGTGCTGCTGTGCGCTGCAGCATTGACGTGCGCCGACGCGTCTCGCCTGAGCGCGGCCGAGACCCAGCCGCAACCATCTGTTGCGACAACGAATTTTCCGATCGCCTCGGCGGCCCGTCTGGCCGGTGACGGCAAGCAGACCCGCTTCATCCTCGACATCGACCAGACGGTCACCTTCCGCGCGATCACGCTCGCCGACCCCTATCGCGTGGTCGTGGACGTGCCGCAGGTCAATTTTCAGCTGCCCACCGGGACCGGGAGCGCGGGGCGGGGCCTGGTCAAGGCCTTCCGCTACGGCCTCGTCATGCCCGGCGGCTCGCGAATCGTATTCGACCTGACGGGGCCGGCGAAGATCGCCAAGTCGTACGTGGTCGAGGCCGCCAATGGCCAACCGGCCCGGCTCGTGCTCGAACTGGAAGAGGTCGACCGCAGCGCCTTCGCGCCATCGCTCGCCCCTGAGAATCGTCCGGAGCTGCGGCCCGCGGTCGCCGTGGGTCCTGCCACGGTTCCCGCTGCGGCAACCCCTGACACCCCGCAGCAGAAGGGCGATGGCCGCCCGGTGGTGGTCATCGATCCCGGCCATGGCGGTATCGATAACGGCACGCAGTCGAGCGGCGAGAGCGAGAAGAACCTTGTGCTGGCCTTTGGGCTGGCGCTCCGCGACAGGCTGGAGAAGGGCGGCAAGTTCCGCGTGGTCATGACGCGGGATGATGACACCTTCATCCCCCTCAATGACCGCACCAAGATCGCGCGCAACCTCAACGCCGCCTTGTTCGTCTCGATTCATGCCGATGCGCTGCCGCGGGCCGAGGGCGACGCGCAGGGCGCCACCATCTACACGCTCTCCGACAAGGCGTCCGACGCCGAGGCCCAGCGGCTGGCGGATGCGGAAAACCGGGCGGATGCGATCGCCGGCTTCAATCTCGCGGAGGAGCCGACCGACGTCGCCGACATCCTGATCGACCTCACGCAGCGGGAAACCCGCACCTTTTCAAACCGTTTCGCCCGGCTCCTGATGGGAGAAATGAAGTCGACGGTGCGGATGCACAAGCATCCCCTGAAGTCGGCCGGCTTCCGGGTGCTGAAGGCGCCCGACGTGCCTTCGGTCCTGGTCGAGATCGGCTACGTCTCCAACAAGGCAGACCTCGAGCACCTGGTTTCCGAGGGGTGGCGGTCACGCGCCGTCGGCTCGATGGCCCAGGCCATCGACGCGTTTCTGACCAAGAGGATGGCCACGGCGGGATCGTCAAATTGACGACCCGGGATCGATAAATTGGGCGACCCGGGAATCTTCGAACTAAAAGGGTTTTTCCGTGCTGCCGCAAAAGCCCTAGTTTGGCCACAGCGGGCGCTCTATAAAAATGTCGCAGGGGGTTCCGGAATCGATCGAGAATCCCGCTCGGCAAACGTCTAAACTCCGGCCCTGATGTGATTGCGTGGGCCGGTGCATTCACGACGAAGGTTGGCCCCTTTTGGGTGCCAAGGGGCCAAAATACTGGGCTGATCCAGAGTTTGAACGGATAAACACATAATGCGCTTGCTGGTGCGGTTCATGGGCTTCCTGTTCGCCGCGGGAACGGTGGTGTTCCTTGTCGGTGTCGGGGCCGTGGCAGGCCTGATCTGGCATTTCTCCAAGGACTTGCCCGACTACTCTCAGCTTCAGGATTACGAGCCGCCGGTGATGACGCGCGTGCACGCGGTCGATGGATCGCTGGTCGGCGAATACGCCAAGGAGCGGCGGCTGTATCTGCCGATCCAGGCCGTGCCCAAACTCGTGATCAACGCCTTCCTGGCGGCCGAGGACAAGAATTTCTACGAGCATGGCGGCATCGACTACACCGGCATGGCCCGCGCAGGTCTGGTCTACATCCAGAACTACGGCTCGAACCGGCGTCCGCAGGGCGCCTCCACCATCACCCAGCAGGTCGCCAAGAACTTTCTCCTGACCAACGAGGTCTCCTTCGCGCGCAAGATCAAGGAAGCCTTGCTGGCGATGCGCATCGAGAAGACCTATTCGAAGGACAAGATCCTCGAGCTCTATCTGAACGAGATCTATCTCGGCCTCGGCGCCTACGGCATCGCGGCGGCGTCGCTGGTCTATTTCGACAAGTCGGTGAACGAGCTGACCGTGGCGGAAGCGTCCTATCTGGCCGCGCTGCCGAAGATGCCCGCGACCCTGCATCCGGTGCGCAACCGCGACCGCGCCATCGAGCGCCGCAATTACGTGATCGATCGTCTGGTGGAGAACGGCTGGGTCAAGCAGGCGGACGCCGACAAGGCGCGCAAGGAGCCGCTCGCCGTCACCAGCCGTTCCAACGGCGCCCACACCTTCGCCGGCGAATATTTCGCCGAGGAGGTCCGCCGCGACATCTTCGAACGCTATGGCGAGAAGAAGCTGTATGAAGGCGGCCTGTCCGTCCGAACCACGCTCGATCCCAAGATCCAGGTCATGGCGCGCAAGGCGATGGTCGCCGGCCTCGTGAATTACGACGAGCAGCAGGGCTATCGCGGCGCCATCAGCAAGCTCGATATTTCGGGCGATTGGGGTGTGAGGCTCGCCGAGATCAAGTCGCTCTCCGACATCTCGCCATGGCGCATGGCGGTGGTGCTGGAGACCAGCGACCAGTCCGCGCGCATCGGCTTCCAGCCGGGCCGCGAGCTCGGCGGCGCGGTGAGCAAGCAGCGCGAGACCGGCATTGTCACGGTCGACGGCGTGCGCTGGGCGCGGGCCCTGCAGGGCGGCACGAGGGGCAAGACGCCGGGGGCGGTATCGCAGGTACTGCAGCCTGGCGACGTCATCTATGCCGACCCGCTCTACAAGGACGGTCATCCCGTCGAAGGCCAGTACAGGCTTCGCCAGATCCCGGAAGTCTCCGGAGCGATGGTGGCGATGGATCCCTGGACCGGCCGCGTGCTCGCCATGGTCGGCGGTTTCTCCTTCGACCAGAGCCAGTTCAATCGCGCCACGCAGGCCTATCGTCAGCCGGGTTCGTCGTTCAAGCCGATCGTCTATTCGGCCGCGCTCGACAATGGCTATACGCCGTCGACCGTCGTGCTCGACGCGCCGATCGAAATCGACCAGGGCCAGGGCGCCGGCGTGTGGCGGCCTGAAAACTTCTCCTCGGGCAAGTTCCAGGGACCGGTGACGCTGCGCAACGCACTGCGGCAATCGCTGAACACCGTGACGGTGCGCCTCGCGCAGGACATCGGCATGCCGCTGATCGGCGAATATTCACGCCGGTTCGGCGTCTATGATGAGCTGCCGAATTATCTCTCCTACGCGCTCGGCGCCGGCGAGACGACGGCGATGCGCATGGTCACGGCTTACTCGATGCTCGCCAATGGCGGGCGCCGCGTGAAGCCGACCTTGATCGATCGCATCCAGGACCGCTACGGCCACACCATCTTCAAGCACGACCAGCGCGAATGCCGCGGCTGCGACGCGCCGGGCGGCTGGAAGAACCAGCCCGAGCCGCAGCTGATCGACCGCCGCGAGCAGGTGCTCGATCCCATGACCGCCTATCAGATTACCGAGCTGATGGAAGGCGTGGTGCAGTCCGGTACGGCCACGGTGATCAAGGAGGTCGGCAAGCCCGTCGCCGGCAAGACCGGCACCACCAACGAGGCCAAGGACGCCTGGTTCGTCGGCTTCTCCCCTGATATCGCGGTCGCGGTCTACATGGGCTATGACAAGCCGCGCCCGCTCGGCAAGGGCAATGCCGCGACCGGCGGCCATCTCGCTGCGCCGATCGTGCGTGACTTCCTCAAGCTCGCGCTCGCCGACAAGCCCGCGGTTCCGTTCAAGGTGCCGGCCGGCATCAAGCTCGTCCGCGTCGCCGCCAAGACCGGCATGCGCGCAGGCCCCGGCGAAACCGGCGGAACCATCCTCGAAGCCTTCAAGCCGGGCACGGCGCCGCCGGATAATTATTCGGTGATCGGCGTTGCCGATGCCGACGGCCGCATGCCGGCCTCGCAGCAGCAGCAGCCGGATTCCGGCTTCTTCATGCGGCCGGGCACCGGCGGGCTGTACTAAAGCGCGATGAGATCAGATGAATCATCATCGCGCTTTAGGTAGTTGTTTGCGCATGATCTTTTCGGAAAACCGCTGCACACTTTTCCGGATCATGCTTTAGGCCACGGATAAGGCAAACGATCGCAGTTCCGGCGGTTGCGCTTTGCAGCCGCCGCCGCTACATCCCCATCTCGAATTGCACGCGGGATTCCGCGAGATCAGAGAACGACATGCGCGCCGAAATCGAACGGTTGGTAGAAGAGATCAAGCAGTCAGTCGGGCTGCTGAGGAGGCATCTTTGACGTCGAGAAATCGACGGCGCGCCTCGCGGAGCTGAACAAGCTCGCAGAAGATCCCAACCTCTGGAACGATCCCCAGAAAGCTCAGAAGCTGATGCAGGAGCGCACCTCGCTCGAGGATTCGCTGTCGGGCATCGGCAAGGTCGAGCAGGAGCTCGAAGACGACATCGGCATGATCGAACTCGGCGAGGCCGAGGGCGATGAAGGTGTCGTCGCCGAGGCCGAAGCTGCGCTGAAGAACCTGAAGAAGGAAGTGGCGCGGCGCGAGCTGGAGGCGCTGCTGTCGGGCGAGGCCGATCGCTTCGATTCCTATCTCGAAGTCCATGCCGGCGCCGGCGGCACCGAGAGCCAGGACTGGGCGCAGATGCTGCTGCGCATGTACACGCGCTGGGCCGAGACGCATGGCTTCAAGGTCGAGTACCTCGAAGAGTCCGAGGGCGAAGAAGCCGGCATCAAGTCGGCAACGATCCAGGTCTCCGGGCACAACGCCTATGGCTGGCTGAAGACCGAAGCCGGCGTGCATCGCCTCGTGCGCATCTCGCCGTTCGATTCCAACGCGCGGCGGCACACCTCGTTTTCGAGCGTGCAGGTATTCCCCGTCATCGACGACAGCATCAAGATCGACATCAAGGAATCCGACGTTCGCGTCGACACCATGCGCTCGGGCGGTGCCGGCGGCCAGCACGTCAATAAGACCGAATCCGCGGTGCGCCTGACGCATATTCCGACCGGCGTTGCCGTGGTCTGCCAGGCCGGCCGCTCCCAGCACAAGAACCGGGCGCAGGCCTGGGACATGCTCCGTGCGCGCCTCTACGAGATCGAGCTGAAGAAGCGCGAGGAGAAGGCCGCCGCCGACCAGGCCGCCAAGACCGATATCGGCTGGGGCCACCAGATCCGCTCCTATGTGCTGCAGCCCTATCAGATGGTGAAGGATCTGCGCACGGGCGTGCAGACCTCCGACACCTCGGGCGTGCTTGGCGGCGATCTCGACGACTTCATGGCCGCGACCCTGGCGCAGCGCGCCTTTGGCACCACGACCGGCGATATCGAGGACGTGGACTGATCATGCCCCGCGTCGCCTTCATCGGGCTTGGGCGGATGGGCCACGGGATGGCCGGTCGCTATCTCGATGCCGGCTTCACGGTGACGGTCTGGAATCGCAGCAAGACCAAGGCGAAAGATCTGATCGCGCGTGGCGCGCTGTGGGCGACCTCGCCGGAGGATGCCGCGATCGATGCCGACGCGGTCGTGACCATGGTCGCCGACGACGAGGCCTCGCGCGCGGTCTGGCTCGGGCTGAACGGTGCGGCCAAGACTGCCAAGGCTGGCACCATCGCGATCGAATGCTCCACCGTCTCCTATGACCACGCCCGCGAGATGGGCCGCGAGCTCAACGCGCGCGGGCTGATCTACATCGATTGCCCCGTCACCGGACTGCCCGATGCGGCCGCGGCCGGGAAGTTGACGCTGCTTGCCGGCGCCGATGCTGCCGACCTCGAACGCGCGCGGCCCTTTCTCGAACCGATCGGCTCGACCATCCGCCATTTCGGCCCGGTCGGGGCCGGCACGGTCTACAAGCTCATCAACAATCTGATGGGCGCGATCCAGATCGCGGGCCTTGCCGAGGGGCTCGCGATCGCCGAGCAGGCCGGGCTCGACATGAAGCTGGTGCTGGAGTCGGTCCAGGCGGGCGTTGCCGCGAGTCCTCAGGTACAGCGGCACTCCAAGCGCATGGTCGCTCGCGATTTCAGCGGCGCGACCTTCACGGCAGCGCTCCGGCACAAGGATGCCGCCTATGCGGTGAAGCTCGCCGAGAGCTTGCTCGCCGGCAAGCCGCTGGTCGCGCGCGCCGCCGTCGAGGCCTACGCGCAGGCGAAGGCGGCGATGCCCGACGACGATGAAGGCAGGATGATCGAGCTGGTGTCGCGACCGAAGAAGCCTGCCTCCTAACTTCGGTCCAGCAACGCAAAGCTGAAGAGAAGCATCCGAACGTTTGCGTAAGCCTTGATCGATGCGCGGGAAGTGCAAATCCTTTCGTATGACCAATCGCGCCTGCCGCATTCTGCGCAAAATCAACGCGCTCGTGCGTCGCGATAGTGACATAACGCAGTTGTTTATCGTGCCTGCCCTTTGGGAGCGAGGAGGAGCCGATCGATGAAAGCCGAAGATGCCGCGGACATGATGGATCAGGAGAGGGAGAACGACCGCTTCAAGCAGCGCGCGGCGGTCGGCATCGCGATTCTGGCGATGCTGCTGGCCATCACCGGGCTTGGCGGCGCCAACGCCGGCAAGGAGGCGACCAACAACAACATCTATGCCGCGAACCACTATGCCTTCTACCAGGCCAAGACCATCCGCCAGACCGACTACAACCTCGCGGCCGACGCGATCGAATTGGGATTCCTGCAGGACGGAAGCCTCAGCGCCGAGGCCAGGGCGGCCCTGAAGGAAAAAGCGGAGGCCTATCGCAAGGCGGCCTCACGCTACGAGTCCGAGCCCGAAACGCAAGAAGGCAAGAAGGAATTGATGGTGCAGGCCAAGGACTACGAGAGCAAGCGCGACCATGCCCTCAAGCAGGATCCCTACTTCGACTATGCTGAAGCTCTTCTGCAGATCGCCATCGTGCTGATCTCGGTCTCGATTGTCGCGACGCTCCCGTGGCTTGCGATCTTCGGCGGCATCATCGGTGCTGCGGGAGGCCTGCTGATGGTCAACGGCTACACACTGGCGATCCAGATACCGTTTCTGGCAGCATAGAGATCCGCGCGGGGTTGGCGGTGCAAGTGCTGTTGGCGCGCTGGTTATTCGGAAAGCGGGGCAAAGGCTCTGGCCATTGAATGGGTCCGCGTGCCCGTAGCGACCTCGCGGCGATGACTGCGGAGCGCCGCTTTTGACCCTAAGCGGACTCTCAGGCTGGCTGAGCCCCCTTGAAGGGAGCGAACGGAAATGTGCGCCGGTTCATAAGTTTAGCGAGATTCACTTGCTTTAATGCGGCTCCGGCCGGGCTCTCGTTAATTCGAAGTGATATTTTAGTATGCTTTTGTATTGGGGGCTTTCATGCGCAAGTTTCCGGGAATCCCGTTTGCGAAACGGTTGAGCGAACTTGCTGCTCAGCTCTCAGAATTGGAAGATCTCCGACTTCAGGTCGAAGAAGCGGAGCGACGCGCTCGCGGCAAGCCCGCAGCGCACGCGACACCTCCCAACCCGCGTCGCCTGCGTTCCCGCCCCTGAAGGGAGCGAACTTGACGGGTCTGCGTTTGGCCCATTTGCGAAGTTGCGCCGCATCCGACAGAGGTCCGCTCACCGGGCTGGAGCGGACCAGATTTACTCAACCTGAGTTCTCGGATTTTGATCCACTGCACACAATAGCGCTGCGCTGCCATGGGCGGCCTGCGTAGCATTACCAAGGATTAATTCCTTCGACAGGAGACGGAAAGAGTCGATCTTCTAAGATGGACTTAGCGGAGGAGATCGAGTCGCCATGCGCCACAGCTCAATCCTGCACGCTGTTACCGCAGCCGGTCTGTTGCTGGGATCATCCAGCCTCATCTCAGGTGCATCCGCCGAGAACGCCGGCCACGCCATGGCTGTCTCGATCGACGATTTCAAATATAGAGACACGTCGAACGAGCCCACCGATCAGACGGCAGTGCATGAGAAACGATTGCGGGCTTTCATGACCGCGCTGCGAGATGACGTCACTGCAGACCGCCGTTTTCAGCTCGTACCGTCCTCCTGCGGAACAAGTTGTCCGACGGATGGACCGGCATTACGCGATCGGCTGCGCGCGGCGTCCCTAGCCGGCGCGCAGATCCTGATCATCGGCGGCTTTCATAAGATGAGCACCCTTGTACAGTTTGCGCAGACTGTTGCCATCGATACAGCCTCCCAGCGTATCGTGTTCCGGAAGTACTTCCAGTTCCGCGACGACAATGACGAGGCATGGCAGCGGGCGGAGCCTTTTGTATCGGGAGAGCTCCGCGACCGTTGCTGGAAAGCAGATCGCGGCAATAGGCTACGCGCGACGCATGTGCATGGCGCCTGAGTCCGGTTATGGCCCTTAGCCCGCCTCTCGCGTGTCGGCCGCTAAGGACCGCTCATGACCCTAAGCCCTAAGCGGACATATCTCAATGTGCTATGCTTGTCCTCTTATGCGCGTCCGGAGGTCTGGCAATGAGACGGCGCGATGTGATCACGCTGGCGATGGGCGCGATTTTGGCGGGACCGCCAAATGCACGAGCGCAGCAGTCCGCTCGAAGGTCTGGCGGTTGGCTTTCCTGAACACCGACTCGTGGGAAAGTGAAGTCCAGCGCGCCCTGTTCGAGGTTTTCAGGAACGAACTGCAGAAGCTCGGCTACACGGACGGCAAAAACCTCGTCATCGAGCGCAGAGCGGCAGAGGGCCGTATAGAGCGGCTCGATCAGCTCGCGAACGAGTTGATCGCCGAAAAGCCAGACGTAGTGGTCGCAGTTGCGACACCTGCGATAGCGGCCGCGCGACGAGCAACCGCAACCATTCCTATTGTGATGTGGGGAGCCGGGGATGCGGTTGCTTTGGGCCTTATCAATAGCTTGGCGCATCCCGGAGGAAACCTTACCGGTGTAGCCACGATGTTCTCCGACACGACCGGCAAGTCACTCGAGCTTCTGCACAGTATCCTTCCCGCAGCAACGCGAGTGGCCGTGCTGGGCTCGCCTATCCCCGCCCGCAAACGACAGTTTGAAGAGACGGAGGCCGCTGCAAAGATATTGGGTCTGGAGACCATCCCCATCTTTACTTTCTCCCGGAATGATCTCGGCCAAGCTTTCGAAAGAATGGTGCAGGAAAAGTGCGATGCACTTCTCGTACTTGCTGCTCCGATCGAGCCGCAAATTGTTTTACTGGCCGCTCGTACGAAGATTCCAGCGGTTTACCAGATCAGCGCCTTCGTGGATTTGGGTGGCCTCGCAAGCTACGGGGCAAGCCTCGCAGTGATGGGCAAGCAAACAGCACAATATACAGCCAAGATATTTCAGGGAGCCAAACCGGCAGAGCTTCCGGTCCAGCAACCTGTAGCCTTCGAGCTTGCCCTGAACCTCAAGACGGCTGCGGCGCTAGGATTGAAAATTCCGGCCGAGGTCATCGGCCGAGCC
Source organism: Bradyrhizobium sp. CCGE-LA001 (assembly GCF_000296215.2). Lineage (NCBI taxonomy): Bacteria > Pseudomonadati > Pseudomonadota > Alphaproteobacteria > Hyphomicrobiales > Nitrobacteraceae > Bradyrhizobium > Bradyrhizobium sp. CCGE-LA001. The sequence continues at coordinate 3,910,166 of NZ_CP013949.1, forward strand.
GACAAGGTGATTGAATAATGACTGCTCCTGGCCCATCGCGGCCGATTACGCGCGACCGAAAATGGCTGCTGTGAGGGGCAGACCGGACCTAACCCGGATCATGCCAAACTGACGCGATTGACTTAAAGCAGCCATGAGGTCGAAAACGCCTATTTGGCTACGCGACTGCGGGCCAGCTTGAAAAATCCCAAACCAACGATGACGAACGCTGGCACGGTCGCCCCGAAAGGATGAAAGTATACGGCCCCGCGTAAGCAACAAGAAGATGAATTTCCCAGCCGACAACCATCAGGGCCAAGATCGACCCCATCACCAGCAGCGTCTGCTTCATACCCTCCAACATGCTGGACATAATAACTTAAAGTGCCCCCCGTGACATGTCGGCGGTCAGCGGTAGACCGGGCCTAACTTAAACCGGGGCATATCGTCACGATTGACCCAAAGCGGACCCAGAGCTTTCTCACTCCGTACTAGGACGCTGTTATTCCGTCCAAGGACCAGCGCACGCCGGCTTCCGATATATTGGTAAACGGTTTTTGCAGCGGCTCTTTTCGTTCCTATAGGTTCGGTTAGTAAAATGACTCGCGCTTTGCACATTTAAGGCGCACAGTTCCGTATCGCAGAGCGGACCTTGGCATTTATCTGCGTGAGAACGCCCGTTTGCGCTCCCGTCAAAAAATGGAGCGCGGCCATGCGGGTCTATCGTCCTATTCCTATGGATCAACAAATCGAGCAGATGCTCGATGTCGTGAAGCAGACGCGCGAGTTGCTGAAGCGGCCGCCGCCTGACACGTTCCTTGGACGCGAGACTTACAGTCCTTTCCCGAAGAATGATCCAGAGAGTAACATAGGCTATTGTAACGAAACGCCATTGCCCCCATCGTCAACTGATGGATGATTCACTGCTTGCTCGCGCTCATCTTGCCATTGAAGAGAGTAAAGCCCTTCAACGAGCAAAGCATGTCTTGCAATCCGAGCAGCTGCGTAGTCGCGAAGCACTGCGTTTAGCCATAGTTGAGAGCGCAATGTGCCGAACGGAAGCGAAGGCATACCGGGAAGATCGGGAATAGATGGATCACTCAGCGAACGCGAAGCGATACCGCGACCAAGCCGAAGAATTTCGAGCTAAGAGTGATCTGATGAAAGACCCGGAGACGAGCGCCCAATACAGCCGGATGGCGGCCGCTTATGACATGTTGGCAGAAGGCCAGGACGACTTGGCTCGGAACAAGAGAGCCAAGTAAAGACGTTCAGAGACGGTTGAGCGGACTTTGGCCGCTCTCATTCGGCCTGTTTTCTTCTTTCGACTGGCCTGATTAGGCGTATGCTGCCTGGGTGGACCTTCGGCTCATTCGGGCACACCTCGCTGAGGCTGAGCGCCATCTTGCGCTGAGCGACAAGCATATTGCCCGGCAAATTGAAATCATCGACAGGCTCGAACGTGCGGGCTGCTCGACCGACCTCGCCCTTGACATTCTTGCCACTTACCGGCTGCTCCGGGCTTCGCATGTTGAGCACTGGGATACAATCCGCAGAGAGCTTCGGAATGTGCATCGCCTTCCTTGATCTATATCAAGCGGTGCACGCCCCCACGCCGGACCATCGGGTCATGCCCGAACCTGTCAAACAGACCGGGGGGTGAGGAAGCCAAGCCATCACGGCTTGACGAGGCCCGGCGTATCATCGAGGAGTATGTCGCCGAGCTGCGCGAGATCATCCAGAAGCTCGGCCGCAAGATGAATCAAAGGCCGGCTCACTTAGACGCCTCTTTCAGCCCACGTTGACTTCCGCTGTTGGCCCGTAGCTGACCTTCACGGCGACGACTGCTCAGGGCCGCTTTTGGACCCCTAGCCGATCCCACCGCGTCGCCAGGATCGCACCACCCGGCTGCAGCTAGTTCACAGGTCCTCGGCCGCCGATCGTCTCCATGTCTGGCTCCTCTGGCCTGACGCCTTGGGCGCGGTTGACCACCGTCGTGATCACCCAGAGCACGACACCGATGGCGATCAAGACCCCCGCGACGCGGTACTGAACCATCGCCCGTCCGGTCCATGGCCCGGCCAGGAATGCGCAGGAGATTGCCCCCAATACCGGCAGGATCGTCGGCGTGCGAAAATGGCCGTGCGCGACGCTATCCTTGCGCAGCACCAAAACCGCGATATTGACCACCGTGAACACGCAGAGCAGCAGCAGCGCGGTCGTTCCACCGAGCGCAGGCACTTCGCCGACGAAGGTGATCAGTGCGAACGCCAGCAGCGTGGTGAAGCCGATCGCGATATAGGGCGTGCGGCGACCCGCATGCACCTTGCCAAGCACCGGCGGCAACACATGCTCGCGGCTCATGCCGTAGACGAGTCGGCTCGCCATCAGCATGTTGATCAGCGCGGAGTTGGCGACCGCAAACATGGTGATGAAGCCGAAGATCCAGACCGGAAAGTTCGGCGCGCCGGCCTGCACCACTTTCAACAGCGGCGTCTCTCCTTCGCCGAGCTGCTCCGGCGGAACCAGCGTAATCGCCGAGATTGAGACCAGCACGTAGATTACGCCCGTGATGAATAGGCCGGCGAGCAGCACTTTTGGAAAATCCCGTGTCGGTTCCTTGCATTCCTCGGCCATGTTAACGGAATCTTCGAAGCCGACCATGGCGAAGAAGGCGAGCGTGGTCGCGGCAATCACCGGCCAGACCAGACCGGTATCGCTCGCCTTAAACTGCATGACACGCGAGACGTCACCCTGGCCAAGGCCGATCGCCCACAGACCGATCAAGATGATGATCAGCAGACCGGTTAGCTCGACGCAAGTCAGAACAACGTTCGCTTTTACACTTTCGCCGACGCCGCGAAAATTGACCGCGGCAACAACCGCCATGAAGACGAGACCAGTCATGGTGATGCCGAACCCCGACAAGCCCAAGCCAAGCGCGTTCGACATGTTTGCAGAGAAAGCTCGAGAGGCAGTGGAAGCGGATGTAATCCCCGAGCACATCACCGCAAACGCAACGATGAACGTTAAAAAATGGATGCCGAACGCCTTGTGGGTGTAGAGCGCGGCGCCTGCGGCCTTCGGATACTTGGTGACGAGTTCGAGATAGCTCAGCGCAGTAATCAGCGCCACGACGAAGGCGACGAGGAACGGCAGCCAGACGACGCCTCCCACCTGGTTGGCCACCTGGCCGGTGAGCGCATAGATTCCGGTGCCGAGAATGTCGCCGACGATGAACAGCAGGAGGAGCCACGGACCCATGACCCGGTGCAGGCTCGGCTCGGCATCGGTGGCAGGTGGAGCAGGTTTCGCGGCATTCAAGGAAAGATCGGTCATCGCGCAGCCTCTCAACGATCTCGCCGCAATGCTGGTACCCGCTGTTGCGACTCACGAGTTCGTCTGGCGTCATTGCCACCACACAGCGTATTGGCTTTCACGCCGCGCGGCCAACACTTATTGTGGAGATGATCGATCTACGATGCCCAGGGGCAAGGCGGCCAAAGCGGTTATCTCGCTGGCAGGTGCAGGGTCAGTGGATGGCTGCTCCCTGCGCGCGGAGCTCGCCAACGTCCGGGCCTCACGCCTCCCCATTCGGGAAGGCACGGTGGAAGGAGGTTGTGTCCTGATAACCGAGCAGGAAGGCGATCTCGTCGATCCCAATCTCGCTTTTGGCAGGCAGCTGCTCACACAGCTCCCGTCTGGCGGCAACCGGGAGAGCGCGGAAGCTATGGCCCTCCACGGTGATCCGGCGCTGCAAGGTCCGTTCGCTCATGTAGCCATCGGCCATCGGCTACAGCAAATCGATCTCCAAGGAGCTCGGACCGAAGGGCGTGCGGGTCAACGTCGTCTCCCCCGGCTGGATCATGACCGAGTCCTCCGTCGACCTGTTGAAACGTCTGCAGGCCGCCAACGGCGGCACGATCAAAGAGGCGCGGCAAGTCGTCCTCGACAGTCTGGGCGGGATTTCCATCGGGCGTGCGGCCGAACCTTATGAGGTCGCCGACGTCATCGCCTACCTGGCTTCGGATCGCGCCGCCTCGATCCACGGCGCTGAGTTTGTCATCGACGGCGGCATCGTCCCGCCGTCTGATCAAAGGGACCAGTTCACGCTTGGCCGAGCTGGCCTGGCGTGAACAGAGGCATTGTACGCGGATGGGCTTAGCGCGGGCCGCTTGGGCGCTAGCAATGCGCTAGCCTGCGCTCAGTCGCACGCCGGCGCGCAGGAATTTCTGCGGATCGACGGCTTCGCCCTCGATGCGCGTCTCGTAGTGCAGATGCGGGCCCGTGGAGCGGCCGGTCGAACCGACGAGACCGATCACCTGGCCGATCTTCACGACCTCGCCGACCTTGACGTTGATCTCGGAGAGATGGCCGTAGCGGGTCGAAAGCCCATTGCCGTGATCGACCTCGACCAAGCGGCCGTAGCCGCCGGACCAGCCGGCCGAGACCACCTTGCCGTAGGCCGTGACGCGGACGGGATCGCCGGTGGCGGCGCGGAAGTCGAGCCCGGTATGCATCGCGGGCCGGCCGAGGAAGGGATCGCTGCGCACGCCGAACCCGGACGTGAACTCGACCTCGCCGATGACCGGCTTGCGATAGGGCACCAGCGCCAGCGTGCGATTGAGACGGTCGAGCTCGGCGCGGGTGACGTTGATGCGATTGAGCTGCTTCTCGAAGGGGCCGGCATTGGCCGTCAGCTTGACGGGAACGAAGGGCCCGCCCATCGCGCTGCGCGGAACGGCGGATTCGAGATGGGCGAGGTTGAGGCCGAGATCGCTGACGACGCCGCGCATCCGGCGCATGCGCGAATCCATGCCTTCCTCGACGGCGTTGAGCGCTGCCATCTGGCGCCGCTCGACCTGGTCGAGCGACGTCGTGAGCCGCACCAGGACATTGTCGAAGCCCTGGTTCTTGGCAGATTGGCTGGTCGGGGGCGCTGCGACGGTCGGCGCGCGCGATTCGAGCCGCGCTTCGCGATCCGGCGGCGCCACGAAGATCACGGTGTCGCTGATCGGCGACGGCTTCGGTATGCCCTGCGTCTGGCCAGCGTCGCCGCGCTGCTGTGCCGCGCGCGGGATTGATCCGGTCACGTCAGGCATGGCGCCGAGCGCCGTGGCCCGGGACTCCAGCGCCGTCTGGCGCTTCATGATCTGATCGAGCTTCTGGTCGAACTGTTCCTGGTCGAGCAGCTGCCGGCTGGTGGCGCGGTCGACCCGGGCGCGCAGCTCGGCGATGCGGTCTTCATAGGCGTATTGCATCTCGGCCTGACGGGCCACCAGGCGGGTCAGGACGTCGTCGCGGAAGGCGAAATAGGTGGCCGTCGCGATCGACCACAGCCCGAGCAGCACGACCGTGCCGACCACGATCCAGAACACCACAGGCCCGAAGCGGACCTGCTTGCCGGCATGGACGATGGTGTAGGCGTCGTCGGCTGCGGGAAGGGGAATTGCGACCGGCGCTGGGGCGGCAGCGCGGCGTTGGAAGGCCCGTCCGTGGTCGTGAGGATGATGTTGGGGGTACTGCGAGTATTGGGCAGAACTTTTCGACATCGGCACTCCCGCGCCGGTCGGATCAGTCCGGACGGCCTAATTGCCGCAGCAATCTGGGCCGCTCATGGTTAATTTTCCGGAAACGGGAACGGCCGAATTCGAGGGATTGGTTAAAGGCTTCTTGCCGCTTCCAGCACCTCTTCGGCGTGTCCGTCGACCCGCACATTGCGCCAGATCCTGGCCACCTTGCCATCGCTTCCAACCAGCACCGTAGTGCGAAGAATGCCAAGGAAGCTCTTGCCGTACATGGACTTTTCGCCCCAGGCGCCATAGGCCTCCAGCATCGCATGGGTCTCATCCGAGACGAGGGGAATGCCGAGCTTGTGCTTGTCGCGGAACTTCTCCTGGGCCTTTAACGGATCAGCGGAGATGCCGAGCACTTTGGTGCCGGCGGCAGCGAAGGCGTCTGCCAGGCGGGTGAAGTCGATGGCTTCCCTGGTGCAGCCGGGTGTGTCGGCGCGGGGATAGAAGAACAGGACCAGCTTCTGTCCGGCAAGGTCCGCCAGCGTGACTACGCTGCCGCCGTCGCGGGGCAGGCGGAAGGCGGGCGCCCTCTGGCCCTCCGTCAGGGTAGGCTTTGCCGCCGCAGGCGATTTGGAAGGATTTAACTGTTTCGATGCGGCCTTATGTGATCCTGCTTTTGCTATCGTCGCGGTTGATTTGCTTGCCGGCGTCCGCTGTGTTTTCGCGGACCGTGTTTGAGTCGCTGCCCGGGTTTTCCCGGCCTTCTTCTTAGCCGTCGGACTGCCGGAGGGCGTTTTGGACGATTTCTTTCGGGATTTCTTGGACATACGCCTTCCTTTCGTCGCTTTCGGCAGGTCAACCAAAGCGGTATTGCAGCTCTCGTCCGGTGTGACGGACTCGCGCCCTCGGCTGGGCAAGTCTGACGACGCCGGAGTATGGTTACAAGGAATTCCACGCACCACCCAACTGCTCGTTGAACGCGCTCCCGGGGCGAAATGACGAACAGCAGGAATATTCGAGGTATGGCGGCAGTGCCGGCGCAGGGGGCTTCGCTCCCCGTCGTCGGCTGCGGTCCCGGCGGCGCTCAATCCCACGATGGGCGCCTGTATCGAGAGGCAATGGCAAGGAATAAGTCGCCCCAGGATTACACGCGGGACTTCGATCGGCGCGGCGGTCAACCAGAGCCGCAGGAATGGGACAACGCCGATTGGGATCCGGATCAGGAGGAGGCGGCGGGCTATCGCGCGCGCCGGCTGCTGTCGCGTTCCAATTCGGGCTTCCATCGCTTCGGTGACGGGTTTCGGGCGCTGCACCGCTGGCTGGCCGCAGATCGCTGGTTGAAGCGCTTCACCATGGTGGTCGGGGCCGTGGTCGTCATCTTCGTCGGTTGTTTTGCTGCACTGTGGTGGCGGCTCGGCGCCGGTCCGATCAATCTCGATATCGCAACGCCGTGGCTCGCTGCCGCGATCGAGGAGAACATCGGCCACGGCAATACCGTGGAGATCGGCGGCACCCAGATCGAGCGGGCGGGGCGGATCCGTATCGCGGTCCGTATCCGCGACATCATCGTCCGCGACCGCGATCACGCCGTCGTCGCCAGCGCGCCGAAGGCCGAGGTGAAGCTGTCGGGCGCGGCTCTCCTGATGGGGCACCTGCGCGCCGAAAGCCTCAACCTCGTCGACGCCGAGCTTGCGATCCGCATCGCACCCGACGGCACCGTCACGGTCTCGGCGGGCGACACGGCGAAGCCGCTGGCAACGGGCGTGGCCTCCAAGAAAGAGGCGGGCCTGCCGCCGACATTCCCGCGCGCCGGCGTTCCGCCGCCGCCCTTCGCCACGCAGCAGCCCACGAGCCCGGACGCGTCGCAGGCGGCGCCTCAGGCGACCGCGCAGAGCGGCATTCTTCAGGGCCTCGACTGGCTCGACAGCCTGAGCATGACCGGCCTCGACGGCCAGAACCTCAACGAGATTGGCCTGAAGAACGGCAATCTGATCGTCGACGATCAGCAGCGCGGCAGCAAATGGTCGTTCGAGAACATCACGCTCAGCCTGCGCCGGCCGAGCCGCGGCGGCGTCGCGCTCAGCCTCGGCGAGGAGGGCGCGCGTCCCTGGATGCTGCGCGCCACGATCGGGCCGGCCGAGAACGGCGTGCGCTCGGTCGACATCAAGGCCGACAAGGTCTCGACCTCCAACATCCTGCTGGCGTTGCGGGTCAAGGATCTCACCTATACCGCCGACCTGCCGCTGACCGGCGAGCTCAAGGGCGAGCTCGGCCGTGACGGCGTGCCGACCTTCTTCCGCGGCAAGATAGCGGTCGGTGCGGGCAACATCATCGATACCGACACGCCCGACTATCCAATGGCGATCGACCAGGCCGAGATCAACGTCGAGTGGGACGCCAACCGGCGCGTGCTGGTCGCACCCTTCAAGATCATCTCCGGCGCGAACCGGCTGACGCTGCTGGCCCATCTCGAACCCCCGAACGGCAACATCAACGATTGGCAGCTCGGCTTCAGCGGCGGCTCGATCTTGCTCGGCGGCATCGACAACGAGCCGCCGCTCGTCTTCAACCGCATTGCGATCGGCTTCCGCTTCGACACCGACCACAAGCGCCTGCTGCTGACGCAGGCCGATATCAGCAACGGCGAGATCGGCGTCGCCGGCACCGGGGCCATCGACTATTCGGGCGAGCCTCGGCTGACGCTGGGTTTTGCCGGTACGCCGATGTCGGCGTCGGCACTGAAGCGGATGTGGCCGACGCTCGTCGTTCCCGAGCTGCGCGAATGGGTGATCGAGCGGATCGAGCGCGGCACGCTCCAGCGCATCGAGATCGGCGTCAACTCGCCGACGAAGAACCTGCCGCGCAAGGGGCCGCCGATCCCTGACGACGGCCTGTCGGTTAACATCGTGGCGAGCGGCGTCGCGGTCCGCCCCGTGGACGGCATGCCTGTGGTGCATGATGCCGATTTGAAGGCGCGCGTGACCGGCCGCACCGCGACCGTGAACATCGCGCAAGGCATTGCCGATACGCCCGCCGGCCGCAAGATCACGATCTCCGACTTCACCTTCGAGGTGCCGGACATGGCGCCGAAGCCGTCGCCGTCGCGCACGCGCTTTCGCGTCGAGGGACCGGTGCCCGCGGCCGCCGAAATGCTCGCCAATGATCGGCTGAGCGATTTGTCGTCGACCGTCGTCGACCCCAACACCAGCAAGGGGACGTTCTCGGCGAACATCCAGCTCGCCATGCCGGTCAAGGGCGAGCTGACAAAGGCCGACACCACCTATTCCGTCAACGCCGACCTCAACGGTTTCTCCGCCGACAAGCTGGTGATGAACCAGAAGCTGGAGGCCAACAACCTCAAGATCGCCGCGAGCAACCAGGGCTATCAGGTCAAGGGCGACGTCAAGATCAACGGGCAGGCGGCCTCGCTCGACTATCGCAAGCCGGCCGAGGGCGATGCCGACGTCAGATTGCAGGCGACGCTGGACGACGCCAGCCGCGCGCGCCTGGGATTCGATCTCAGCCCCGCCGTCAGCGGATCGTTGCCGATCAAGCTGTCGGGCAAGATCGCGAGCGGCCCGGACCAGACGACGAAGCTCGGCGTCGAGGCCGACCTGACCTCGGTCAGGCTCGACAACATCCTGCCCGGATGGGTCAAGCTGCCGGGCCGGTCGGGCAAGGCCACCTTCAAGGTCGTGCCGACGGCGCAATCAACGCGTTTCGAGGACATCGTCATCGAGGGCGGCGGCGCCTCGATCAAGGGCTCGCTGGAAATCGATGCGAACGGCGACCTGATGAATGCGAGTTTCCCGGTCTATTCACCGTCTGACGGCGACAAGACGTCGCTGAAGGTCGAGCGCGGCCAGGACGGTATGCTCAAAGGCACGATGCGCGGCGACGTGTTCGACGGCCGCGGCTTCCTGAAGTCGGCGATCTCAGGAAACTCCAAGGATGACAAGAACAAGATGAAGAACGTCGATTTCGACATCGACGTGAAGCTCGGCACCGTCATGGGCGCCAATGGCGAGGCGATGCGTAGCCTCGATGCCAAGATGTCGAAGCGCAACGGCGCGATCAAAGCCTTGACGCTGAGCGGAAAGATCGGCCGCGACACGCCAATTGCGGCCGATCTGCGCGGCGGCCGCGCGCAGGGCAATCGCGAAGTGATCTATCTCCAGACCAATGATGCCGGCGCGCTGCTGCGTTTCACCGACACCTACACCAAGGCGGTCGGCGGCCAGATGGTGGTGGCGATGGAGCCGCCGACCTCCGAACCGAACACGGCGCGTGAGGGCCTCATCAACGTGCGCGACTTCACGGTCAAGGGTGAGGCGCAGCTCGATCGCGTCGCGGCCGGCGCGCCCAACGGCACCGGCAACGGCGTCTCCTTCAGCGCGCTACGGGCCGAGTTCACCCGGCAGAACGGCGCGCTCACGATCCGCGACGGCGTGGTCAAGGGCCCCATGATCGGCGCCACCATCGAGGGCTCGATCGACTATCCCGGCAACCAGGTCTGCATGAGCGGCACCTTCGTGCCGATGTATGGCGTCAACAACATCTTCGGCCAGATCCCGTTGTTCGGCATCTTCCTCGGCGGCGGCAACAATGAGGGATTGATCGGCGTGACCTACGAGGTGGTCGGCACGCCGGCTGCGCCCGTGATGCGCGTCAATCCGATCTCGGCGATGGCGCCGGGCCTGTTCCGCAAGATCTTCGAATTCAACACCGGCAAGCAGAATTCGCCCTGGGAGGAATTCCCCTCGCAGTCGAACGACGGCTCGACTGGATCGACGCGCCAGCTGTCGAGCGGCTGTACGCTCGCACGGCGATAGAGGCGGATATCAACCAGGCCGTCATGCCCGGGCTTGTCCCGGGCATCCACGTTCTTCGTGCCGCGTGGCCAACGCGTGGATGGCCGGGACAAGCCCGGCCATGACGACCTCTTCAGATGAGATAGCGAGTGCCTTACGCCGCGCGGACGCCTGCGAGGAACGTGCCGACCTCGCCGGAGAGCTGCTCGGCCTGCTTGGAGAGGCTGGAAGCCGCCGCGAGCACCATGCCGGCGGCATTGCCGGTCTCGTTCGCGGCGGTGCCGACAGCGCCGATATTGGTCGTGACCTCCTTGGTCGCCTCCGCGGTCTGCGACACGCTGCGGGCGATCTCGGCGGTGGCGGCGCCTTGCTCCTCGATGGCGGCGCCGATCGAGGTGGCGATGCGGCTGACCTCCTCGATGGTGGCGGTGATGCCGCCGATCGCGTCCACGGCCTCCTTGGTCGCGCCCTGGATCTGCGCGATCTTGTCGCCGATCTCGCGGGTGGCTTCCGCAGTCTGGCTCGCCAGCGACTTCACCTCGGAGGCGACGACGGCAAAGCCGCGACCGGCTTCGCCCGCGCGTGCGGCCTCGATGGTGGCGTTGAGCGCGAGCAGATTGGTCTGCGCCGCGATGCTGGAGATCAACTCGGCGACATGCTCGATCTGCTGGGCGCCGTCGGACAGCGCGCGCACGATCGTGTCGGTGCGGCGGGCACTGTCCACCGCGCGTCCCGTGACTTCGGCGGATTGCGCAACCTGACGGCTGATCTCGGTGATGGAGGAGGAGAGTTCTTCGGCGGCGGCCGCCACAGTCTGGACGCGCTGGCTGGCCTCGGTGGCGGCCGAGCCGACCACGGCAGCGCGGCGGTTGGTGCCCTCGGCGGTGGACGACATCGACTTGGCGGTGCTCTCGAGTTCGCCGGAGCCGGACGCCATCTGGCCGACGAGCTGGCCGACGGAGGCGTCGAAGCGGTCCGCAAGCGCGATCAGGGCGTCGCGCTTCTCCTGCTCGGTGCGCGTCTTGGCGGCGACCTGTTCGGCTTCCAGCGCGCGCGCCGTCTGTGCGGTTCGCCGGAGCACTTCCAGCGTCTCGGCCATGCGGCCGATCTCGTCGCCGCGGCCGGTCTCCTCGACCGGCTTGTCGATGGCGCCCTCGGCAATCGCCTGCATGCGGCTCTTCTGGCGGTCGAGCGCACCGAGCACGTCGCGGGCGATCAGCCAGGACAGCGCCGCCATCAGCAGCATCAGGCCGAAGCCGATCGCAGCCAGCTCCAACGTCAGCGCGCGCACGTCGGCATCGATGTCGTCGACATAGAGGCCGTAGCTGATCGTCACGTTCCATGGCGCGAATTTGCGCGCATACACGGTCTTGCGGACCGGCTCGGTCTGACCAGGGCGGGGATAGAGATAGGAGGTCACGCCGCCCTGCGGAGTCTCAGCGCCGGCCTTGATGATGGCGTCGGCGATCAGCACGCCGTTGGAATCCTTGGCGCCGGTGATCTTGCCTTCGAGCTGCTGATTGGCGCCGTTCACGACCAGGGAGCTGTCCTGATTGTAGACCACCGGATAGCCCTGGCTCCCGTTGAAGCTCATGCGGCGGCCGCGCTGGTGGAACAGGCTCTTGGCCTCGGCTTGCGTGAGCTTGCCGGCGGTCACCTCGTCCTGGAGCGATTGAGCGTAGTTATAGAGCAGCTCCACCGCGGTCCGCATCTGCTGGACGCGATCCTCCATCATGCGGCTCTTGCTGAGCACGGCCGATACGCCGATGATGGCCGTGACCGTGAGCGCGGCGAGACAGACCATGCTGGCGAGCTTGGTGCGGATCTTGAAATGACTCAGCAGCTTCATCGCAGCCCCTTGCGAAATGGTTGTTATTACTCGCGTCGGTAGCATGAAGTTCTTACCATTCATGAACGGACGTGTGCGGCCCGCTGCCGAGCGCGCAGCGTTCGCAGCCGCATGCGCAAATGTGCAGGCAGAGCGCGCCTTGCGCGCATATGGCGGGCCAGGTCGCGGAGAGGAATGATGCTGGATATTGGTGGGAGCCGAGCCGGGGCGGCGATGAACCGATCGGGATGGCGATGAACCGATTCGCTCACCGCATCATCATGTCCGTGCTGCTCGTGGCTGCCCTCGTCCTGATCTGGAACGTGCTGGGCTCGCGGTAGACGACACCGGCGAAGCCGCCGGTGCCATCTTTTATTTGCGCGTCACATTCGCGCGTCAGCGCCGCGCGAATGCGCCGCCGGTCGATTCGCGTTCATTGCCCATCGCCGCGTCGACGCTGATCGGGCCGGCGCCGGCCGCCGACAGATAGAGGCAGGCGAAGCAGAACAGGATGGCCGAGGTGCCGCCGTTGAGCAGCGGCAGGAACACCGGAGATTCGCCCCTGAACATGTGGCCGAGGAAGTAGGCGAACGCCATCTCACCGGACAGGATGAAGGCTGCAAGCCGCGAGAACAGGCCGATCATCAACAGCCCGCCGAGCACCAGTTCAAGCGTGCCGGCCGCGCCGTACAGCGACATCAGTTCGACTTTTGCGAACATCGGAACGGCCGGAAACTTGAACAGCTTGGCGACGCCATACTGGAACAGCAACAGGCCGGTGATGAAGCGAAACAGGCTCAAGAGAACCGGTTGAAAGCGAGTGAGATAAGGAAAGTTCATTGGTTTGTGCCCTCCATCCAATGAGCGACTTGGATCGCATTCAGTTCTGTCCCGCAAGCCATCCGGGATCAACTGCGTTCTGACATTTTCGTCATGTAGGACAAAACACCGCACGCCCCCGGTTTCAGCCGGTTGCGAAGCGGGTTTCGTGCATCCCTCATGCAGTGCCCATCCGTAATTTCCCGGTGATCCGTATGCGCTCAAGTTACTTCTGGGAAACCTATTCACGCAATGCGGGGACGACCAGGAATGGAATCATTCCGAGGATCACGCTCGCAAGTGCGAAGAGGAGCAGGAGGTCGTAGCCGTGGGTGAAGTCGTGGATGAGGCCGCCGCTCCATGAGCCGAAGGCCGATCCCAACCCGCTGCCGATCGAGATGGTGCCGAAGATGGTGCCGACGCGCTTCCCTCGAAAGATCTTCATCGCGGTGGCGGTGATCAGCGGACCGCGCGAGCCCATCATGCTGCCGAAGCAAACGACGAAACCGGTGAGCAGGATGATGTTCGGATAATACTGCAAGAGCCAGAGCAGGACGATGCCGAGGATCGAGATCGCGTAGCTCAGCAGTACCGAGGGCCGGCGCCCGATCAGCCCGTCGAGCGCGGAGACCCCAAGCATACCGAACACGAGAACGACGCCGGAGAAGCCCCAGGCGGTAGCGGCCTGGAGCGGGGCAAAGCCGGCGTCGATCAGGTAGGCCACGATCTGCGCGGCGATCGCGTACATGCCGACGGCTGTGAAGAAGAAGGTCGAGAACAGCGCCCAGAAGGCGTGGTGGCGCATCGCGCTGACAAGCGTCCAGCCGTTGTCGATGAAATCCGGATCGCTTTTCTTGGCGACGTGCGGTGAGCCGGCTGCGAACAGGCGCCAGGGCAGGAGCAGCAGCGGCACGAGCAAGCCGAGCGCGGCAAGGCCGAACAGCTGATACGTCTCGCGCCAGCCGAGATGATCGATCAGCAGCTGCGAGGCCGGAAGCAGCGCCAGCACGCCGCCGCCCATCGCGGAATAGACCACCGCCATTGCGGTCGGCAGCCGCGGCCCGAACCAGCGGCCGAGCAGGATCGAGTTCGGCACGTTGCCGATGAAGGCGACGCCGATGCCGACGCACAATCCGATCGAGAGCTGGAATTGCCAGAGTGCCTGCGCCTGGCTTGCGATCAGGAAGGCCGAGCCGAGAAGGAATAGCCCCAGCGCGTAGACGATGCGCGGACCGGAATGATCGAACAGGCGACCGACCAGCGGTGCGGTCAGGCCGCTGATGAGCCAGGTGAGGGAATAGATCGAGACGACGTCGGCGCGATCCCAGCCGAAATTTTCGGAGATCGGCTTGAGGAAGACGGTGAAGCTCTCACTGAGGCCGCGGCCAAGAACAGCAAGCGTGAAGCACAGGCAGAGGATCACGAGCGCGGTGCGCACCGCATCGTGCCTGGCGCGTCCGACCTGTTCCTTGGTCGTTTCCCTGGGCGTGTTCTGATCCATTGCCCGTCAGGGAGCGCGCATCGGCGCGCCCTGACAAGCAGCGAAAAGCTCATACGCCTATGCAGGCCGGATCAGCACATGTTTCTTCTTGCCGAAGGACAGCTTGATCACGCCTTCCGGCGTCAGGTTCGCGGCGGAGAGCGCCATCTTTTCGTCGGTGACGGACGCATCGTTGACGCGCAGGCCGCCGCCCTTGATCTGACGCCTGGCTTCGCCGTTGGACGCAACCAGGCCCGCCCTAACGAAGGCGTTGAGCACGCTGAGGCCGGCGTCGAGTTCGCCGCGCGGAATTTCCACGGTCGGCAGACTTTCGGCGAGCGCGCCTTCCTCGAAGGTGCGCCGCGCGGTCTCGGCGGCTTCGTTCGCGGCATCGCGGCCGTGCAGCAGCGCGGTCGCCTCGGTGGCGAGCACCTTCTTGGCCTCGTTGATCTCGGAGCCGCCAAGGGCTTCGAGCTTCCTGATCTCGGCCATCGGCAGCGTCGTGAACAGCTTCAGGAACTTGCCGACGTCGGCATCCTCGGTGTTGCGCCAGTACTGCCAGAAATCATATGGCGAGAACTGATCGGCATTGAGCCACACCGCGCCCTGTGCGGTCTTGCCCATCTTGGCGCCGGACGCCGTCGTCAGCAGCGGCGTCGTCAGCGCGAACAGCTGGTGCGTGCCCATGCGGCGGCCGAGATCGACGCCCATGATGATATTGCCCCACTGGTCCGAGCCGCCCATCTGGAGACGGCAACCGGTGCGCTTGGCGAGCTCGACGAAGTCGTAGGCCTGACAGACCATGTAGTTGAACTCGATGAAGCTCATCTCCTGCTCGCGCTCGAGGCGCAGCCGCACGGAGTCCATGGTCAGCATGCGGTTGACCGAGAAATGCCGGCCGACGTCGCGCAGCATCTCGATCCAGTTCAGCTTGGTCAGCCATTCCGCATTGTCGAGCATGACGGCGTCGCTCTTGCCATCGCCGTAGCGCAGCACCTTCGCGAACACGCCGCGGATCGAGTCCTTGTTGGCCTCGATCTCGGCGACAGTGCGCATCGCACGCGTCTCGTCCTTGCCGGAGGGATCACCCACCATGGTGGTGCCGCCGCCCATCAGCGTGATCGGCTTGTTGCCGGACTGCTGGAGCCAGTACAGCATCATCATGGTCAGGTAATTGCCGATGTGCAGCGAGCGGGCGGTGCAATCGTAGCCGACATAGGCTGTCGCTTCGCCCTTGGCGGCGAGTGCGTCCAGCCCCTCGAAATCGGAGCACTGGTGGATGAAACCACGTTCCTGCAGGGTATTGAGGAATTCCGATTTAAATGCAGTCATCTGTCGGCATGCCCAACAATTCTTGGTTTACTGTTTTGGGGGCAATTTAAGGGTCTTGCGTGGGAACCCGCTGGCCGCCCGCCACTTGGCGCTGTGGCATTATAAGATGTGTCCCTCTGGCACAAGATCGGCATGCCGGAGGGTCTTTCGAGGACGCTGATCCATGATGTTGACGGCACTCGGTTTGATGAGCGGCACCTCGCTGGACGGGGTGGATGTCGCGCTGATCGAAACCGACGGAAAGCAGGTGAAGGCGTTCGGACCGTCCGGTTACCGGCCCTACGGCCCGGCCGAGCGCAACCTGCTGCGCCAGGCCCTGAGCGAAGCTGTGCACTTGCCGCAGCGCGATGCCCGGCCCGGCGTTCTGGCCGAGGCCGAGCGCGCGGTGACGCAGGCCCATGCCGAGGCAGTGGCCGCCTTCGTCGCCCAGAACCGCATGAGGCCGGAGGACATCGACATCGTCGGCTTCCATGGCCAGACCGTGCTGCACCGGCCCGAGAAGCGGCTGACGGTGCAGATCGGCGATGGGCCGGCACTGGCCAAGGCGATCCATATCCCGGTCATGTATGATTTCCGCGCGGCCGACGTCGAAGCCGGCGGGCAGGGCGCGCCACTCGTGCCGGTCTATCATCGTGCGCTTGCCAATTCGCTGGATCGCGAAGGGCCCATCGTCGTGGTCAATATCGGCGGCGTCTCCAACATCACTTACATCGACGGCAACGACACGCTGATCGCCTGCGATACCGGTCCCGGCAACGCGCTGCTCGACGATTTCATGTACCGCACCATGAACCAGGCCTTCGATGCGGAAGGTAAATTCGCGGCGCTCGGCAAAGTGGACGAGGGCTGGATCTCGCGGGCGCTGGAGCTGCCGTTCTTTGCAAGCCCTCCGCCGAAGTCGCTCGACCGCAACGATTTTGCCGGCTTGAAGCTCGGCGACGTCCAGCCGGCCGACGGCGCCGCTACGCTTACCGCCTTCACCGCCGCTGCGATCGCCCGCATCATTCCGCTGTTGCCGCGGCGGCCGCGCAGCTGGATCGTCTGCGGCGGCGGGGCGCGCAACCTCACCATGCTGCGCATGCTGCGCGAGCGGGTGGGGTCGGCCACCGTCGAGGCTGCCGAGACGTTGGGCTGGGCTTCCGACGCCATCGAGGCGCAGGCCTTCGGCTTCCTCGCAGCGCGCGGCTTGAAGGGCTTGCCGCTGTCCTATCCGGCGACGACGGGCGTGCCGATGCCGATGACGGGCGGGGTGATCGCGCGGCCCTGAGGATCACAGGCAGTTGATGCAGATGCATCGATCTTGACGAGTGAATGCAAATGCATTTATCTAGATGCAGTTGCATATAACCGCCGGGACATCATGACTGCCACCCTCAAACTGATTAGCCACAAGCTTTGCCCCTATGTTCAGCGTGCCGTGATCGCGCTGCAGGAGAAAGGCGTGCCGTTCGAGCGGATCGATATCGATCTCGCCAACAAGCCGGATTGGTTTCTGAAGCTGTCGCCGCTCGGCAAGGTGCCGGTGCTGGTGGTGACGACCGACCGCGGCGAGGTCGCGTTGTTCGAGAGCAACGTCATCTGCGAATACATCGAGGAAACCCAAGTCGGTGCGAAGCTGCATCCGGCAGATGCGTTGAAGCGCGCCGAGCACCGCGCCTGGATGGAGTTTGGCTCTGCCATCCTTGGCGATCTCTGGGGTTTGGAGACCACGACGGATGCGGCGACGTTCGAGAGCAAGCGTCAGGCGCTCGCGGCCAAATTCGCGCGCGTGGAAGCAGCGCTTGGCGCGGGGCCTTATTTTGCAGGCGATGCCTTCAGCCTGGTCGATGCCGTATTCGCCCCGATCTTCCGCTATTTCGATGTATTCGATGAACTAACCGAACTCGGGATCCTCAGCGATCTGCCGAAGGTCCGGGCCTGGCGCGCAGCGCTGGCGAAGCGCCCCAGCGTTCGCACCGCGGTCGGCGAGGACTATCCGCAATTGCTGCGCGCCTTCCTCGTCCGGCACGACGCGCATCTCCTAAAGCTAGCGGCCTGAGGCCAGGTCGATGTCGCAGTCCGTGGGTTGGCTCATGCTGGTGATCGCAGGCCTGCTCGACGTCGGCTGGGCCATCGCGATGAAATATGCGGACGGCTACACGCGAGCAGGCTGGAGCATCGTCTCGCTGGTGCTCCTCGCCGCTTTCGTCTTCCTGCTGGGGCGCGCCTTGAAGGTGCTCGAGGTCGGCGTCGCCTATTCGGTATGGACCGGCATCGGGGCTGCCGGCACCTTCATCATGGGCGTGACGCTGTTCGGTGAGACCCTGAGCGCGATGAAGCTTGCGGGCATCGCGCTCGTCTTAATGGGCATCGTCGCGCTCAAGCTGGCTTGAGCGGCAGCCTCAGCGCACGTTGGCGAGGCGCATGTCGAGGTACGCCGTGATGGTTTCCATCAGCGGCTCGAGCTTGGCGTCGAAGAAGTGGTTGGCGCCGGGGATGACCTGCTGGTCGATCACGATGCCCTTCTGCGTCTTCAGCTTCTCAACCAGGGTGTTGACGTCCTTCGGCGGCACCACCGCGTCCTTCTCGCCGTGGACGATCAGGCCCGAGGACGGGCAGGGCGCGAGGAAGGAGAAGTCATAGAGATTGGCCGGCGGCGCGATCGAGATGAAGCCCTCGACCTCGGGGCGGCGCATCAGGAGCTGCATGCCGATCCAGGCGCCGAAGGAGAACCCGGCGACCCAGCATGCGCGCGCCTCGGGATTGATGGTCTGGGCCCAGTCTAGCGCAGCTGCCGCATCCGACAATTCGCCGGTGCCGTGGTCGAACGAGCCCTGGCTGCGGCCGACGCCCCGGAAATTGAAGCGCAGCACGGAGAAGCCGCGATGCGCGAAGGCGTAGTAGCACTGGTACACGATCTGATGGTTCATCGTGCCATGGAACTGCGGATGCGGATGCAGGATCATCGCGATCGGCGCGTTCTTCTGCTTGGCCGGATGGTAGCGGCCTTCGAGACGGCCCGCGGGGCCGGTGAAAATAACTTCAGGCATCGATGATCTCTGATTGAGTCCCTTGAGGTGATCCCTGCGCAATCGTCCGATTATGGCTTTCCCTAGCGTCGCCGCAGACAAGAGCACGGATGAAGGGTGGCGAGGCGCGCCCTCGGATGATGCGCGAGTGGCGCGCAGGTGAACTGACGCGCGCTTCTAACACGAGGCCAGGGTCAAAAAGCAAGCTTCTTCGACATCTCTCAATCAGCTCAAGAGCTTAGCCGGTCATTGCAGTGTCATCTCTGCCTTGCCTCCGAGGACCGGGACTTGCCTGAATCGACCGGAGCACGGCGAGAGCCGGCCGCGCTGTCGGAGGACAACGCTCAACCAATTGGAATCACGACGGTTTGTGAATCGCTGGTGGATCGACCGTGGCGCTTCCCGCTGGGGAGCTTCGGCTTCCGAGCGAGGCGACCGCCGGCCGGTAACGCCGGCTGCCGCCGAGCGTCTGGCCGGTATCGAAGGCGAGTTCGAAATCTCCCGATGGCTTGAGGTCGACGCCGCGCACCCGATAGAGATTGGCAAGCTTGGTCCGGTGGACGCGAACGATGGAAAAGCGCACCAGCTCGCTTTCCGCCGCCGCCAGCGTGCCGCGGATCAGATGCCGGGTGCCGTCGGCGAGGCTGTATTCGATGTAGTTGCCGGCGGACGCGACCCAAAGGATGTCGCGCGGGACCACGCGAATGCGGCTCGTGCCGTCGCGCAGCCAGATCAGATCGGGTGACGACGGCTGGGGCGGGGCCGCCGGCGCCGACAGAGCGGCTGCGGCGCGTTTCAGTTCACGCCGGCTTTCGAGCAGCCAGATCGTGGCGGCGATCAGGACAACGGCCACGGCGTCTTTCCGGAATTCGTACAGGACGGTCGCGAGCGAGAAACGGAAGTCGTAGGCGTCGCCGGCGAGCCAGAGCACGAGCTTGCGCACCCAAACCATGCCGGTGATGTGAAGGGCGGAGAAGCCGAGCAGGGCGATCACCCCGATTGCCGCCTGCGAGGCGAGGCCGGGTGTCCGGCGCATTCGGCGGACGGCCAAGACCAGGATCGGCAGCAACAGCAGGATGACGGCGATGCTCGACATCTCCCAAAACAACCGCCGCCCGATGTCGTAGCTGCCGCCGCGCCAGGCCGCGTCCTGAGCGCCCGAAAACGCATTGACGATCCCGATCGCGAGCGCGACGGCCGCGATCGCAGCGAACATCATCCGGTCGCTGCCGCTGATCCCAAAGGACCCACGACTCGTCCCAGCCGCCGGCGGCTCGTCCCCTCGCGTCCCAGTCTGATCCCAAACCGGCTCGACGCGCGCCGCAGGCGGAGCATTTTCGGTGTCAGCCATGGCCCCGAAACCGCGTTCGTCGTCCCGTCAAGGAGCAGAAAACCATGACAACACCACAGCAATTCCAGAGCTCGGACAGGCGTATCGACCTCGACTGGGTGCGGATTTTAGCCTTCGGGTTGCTGATCTTCTACCACGTCGGCATGCTCTACGTGTCCTGGGGATTTCACATCAAGAGCGAGCACCGGCTGACCTGGCTGGAACCTGTGATGCTGTTCCTCAACCCCTGGCGCCTTTCGCTGCTGTTCCTGGTGTCCGGGGTTGGCACGCGCTTCATGCTCGGCAAGTCCAGCCTGGCCTCGCTCGCCGGGGCGCGGTCGGCACGGCTCTTGATCCCGCTGATCTTCGGCATGCTCGTGATCGTGCCGCCGCAGTCCTATCTCCAGATCGTCGAAAGCCTCGGCTATCCCGCCGGCTTCTTCGACTTCTACGTCAAGCACTACTTAGCCTTCGGCGCGCAGTTCTGCCCGAATCCCTGCATCGTGCTGCCGACTTGGAACCATCTCTGGTTCGTGGTCTATCTGTGGGTCTACACGATGGCCTTGATCGGCCTGCTTGCGCTTTGGCCGGCCGGGGCTGACTGGCTCGGACGGAAGCTGGCTGGAATGCTCGCCGGGCCATGGCTGCTGATCATGCCGTGCCTGCTGTTTGCGGCCTGGCGCTTGGTGCTGTTTCCGGCTTTTCCGTCGACGCATGCGCTGTTCGGCGACTGGTACAACCACGCGGACCATGCGACGGCTTTCCTGACCGGTTTCCTGCTGGCCAGGCAGGAGGGGATCTGGCGCGAACTCGAGCGCCGGCGCTGGGTGGCCCTGCTGGCCGCAGCGGCCTGCTTCTCTGCCTTCATCCTGGTTCGCGCCGGCCTGTTCGCGCCGTCGCCCGCGCTGAAATGGGCCGCGGCCTCGGCCTATGGTTGCTATCAATGGCTCGCGATCGCCGCCGTGCTGGGCTTTGCGCGACGCCATTTCACCACCGACGGCCTCGCGCGGCGCTACCTGACAGATGCGATCTTCCCGTACTACATCGTGCATCAGACCGCGATCATCGTGATCGCGCATCAATTGCGCGACCGCGGTCTCCCGGCTGGAATCGAGGCGTGCACTGTCATCATGGGGACCGCACTCACATGTGTGGCGACCTACGAGATCGTTCGACGCATGTCCTGGCTGCGGCCTCTGTTCGGATTGCGGACGGCGCCGCGAAGGCTTGCGAGGATGGAGCAGCATCAGCCGGCCTGACGAGTGCCCGCCGTCCGATTGGCCGGACGACAAAAGGTGCTAAGAGAGCGAAATGTCGAACCGTGTCTATCTCGACTGGAACGCGACCACGCCGCTGCGCCCTGAGGCGCGGGACGCGATGGTTGCGGCGTTCGATCTGGTCGGTAATCCGTCCTCGGTCCATGCCGAGGGGCGCGAGGCGCGGAGGCTGGTCGAGGATGCCCGGACCGCGCTGGCCACGGCGGTTGGCGCGCTGCCGCGGAACGTCGTCTTCACTTCCGCCGGAACCGAAGCCAATGCGCTGGCGCTGGCGCGTGGGCTGCGCAGTCCGTCCGGAGGGCCAGTCGAGCGACTCCTGGTCTCCGCGTTCGAGCATGCCTCGGTGCTGGCGGGCGGACGGTTCCCCGCAGAGAGGATCAGGCTGATTCCCGTCACGCGTTCCGGTGTGGTCGATCTTGAGCGTCTGAGGGCCGAACTCGACGGCGGTGCGCCGGCGCTGGTGTCGATCATGGCGGCCAATAACGAGACGGGGGCGCTCCAGCCGGTCGCGGAGGCCGCGCGGATCGTTCATGAGGCCGGTGGCCTCCTGCATGTCGATGCGATCCAGGCACTCGGAAAAATTCCGTTCAGCATCAATGCTGTAGGCGCAGACCTTGCGACCTTTTCTGCGCACAAGATCGGCGGCCCCAAGGGCGTTGGTGCGCTGGCGGTAGCGGAAGGAGTCGCCGGGTTGGAACCCGTCCTGCGAGGCGGCGGGCAGGAGCTCAACCGGAGGGCCGGTACCGAGAACGTCGCGGGGATCGCCGGCTTTGGCGCGGCAGTCAAAATGGCGCTTCAGACTCTTCCGGAAGATATGAAGCGGATGGCAACCCTCAGAGATCATTTGGAAAATGGCCTGCAGGCCATTGCCGGGGCAACGATCTTTGCAGAGGACGTGGAGCGGTTGCCCAATACCGTCCTTTTCACCGCGCCGGGTCTGAAGGCGGAGACGGCGGTGATCGGCTTCGACCTTGCTGGGGTCGCCGTATCGTCAGGTTCGGCCTGTTCCTCGGGAAAAGTCCAGCCGTCGCACGTGCTCTCGGCGATGGGCTATGACCCCGCCGTGGCCCAGGGAGCGGTGCGTCTCAGTCTGGGCTGGTCCACGGAGCCAGATGACATCAATACGGCGTTAGAGGCTTGGAAAAGGCTCGGTAATAGCCTACTTAAGCACTAAGCGATGAAACAGGGCTTGAACGGTTCTAAGCCCGTGCTTTCCGCGCAAAAACATCGTAATACTCGTCCGAGTTTGATCCACCGCGGTCCTTGAAACCGCGAGCGGAGGATGGAATGCCAGCCGTACAAGAGACGGTCGAGCGCGTGAAGCGCATCGACGTCGACCAGTATCGTTATGGGTTTGAGACCCTGATCGACACCGAGAAGGCCCCCAAGGGGCTGTCGGAAGAGATCGTAAAGTTCATCTCGCAGAAAAAGAACGAACCCGCCTGGATGCTCCAGTGGCGGCTCGAGGCCTATCGGCGCTGGCTGACCATGCAGGAGCCGACCTGGGCGCGCGTCGACTATCCCAAGATCGACTTCCAGGACCTCTATTACTACGCGGCGCCGAAGCCGAAGAAGACGGTCTCGTCACTGGATGAGATCGATCCGGAGATCCTCAAGACCTACGAGAAGCTCGGCATTCCCCTGCGGGAAGTCGCCATGCTCGAGGGCGTCGAGCCCAAGGTGGGCGAGGAAGATCCGGCCCGCCGCAAGATTGCGGTCGATGCCGTCTTCGATTCGGTCTCGGTTGCGACCACCTTCAAGGCCGAGCTGAAGAAGGCCGGCGTGATCTTCATGCCGATCTCGGAGGCGATCCGCGAGCATCCCGAGCTGGTGCAGAAATATCTGGGCTCGGTGGTCCCGACCTCGGACAATTTCTACGCGACGCTGAACTCGGCGGTGTTCTCCGACGGCTCGTTCGTCTATGTGCCGCCGGGCGTGCGCTGCCCGATGGAGCTGTCGACCTATTTCCGCATCAACGAGCGCAACACCGGCCAGTTCGAGCGCACCCTGATCATCGCCGACAAGGGCTCCTACGTCTCCTATCTCGAAGGCTGCACCGCGCCGCAGCGTGACGAGAACCAGTTGCATGCGGCCGTGGTCGAGCTCGTCGCGCTCGACGATGCCGAGATCAAATACTCGACCGTGCAGAACTGGTATCCCGGCAATTCGGAAGGCAAGGGCGGCATCTACAATTTCGTCACCAAGCGTGGCGATTGCCGCGGCGCCAATTCCAAGATCTCCTGGACCCAGGTCGAGACGGGATCGGCGATCACCTGGAAATATCCGAGCTGCATCCTGCGCGGCGACAACTCCCGCGGCGAGTTCTACTCGATCGCGATCTCGAACGGCTTCCAGCAGGTCGACTCGGGCACCAAGATGATCCACCTCGGCAAGAACACGTCGAGCCGCATCATCTCCAAGGGCATCGCCGCCGGCAAGTCGCAGAACACCTATCGTGGTCTCGTCACCGCGCACCGGAAAGCGACTGGCGCGCGCAACTTCACCGCCTGCGACTCGCTGCTGATCGGCGACAAATGCGGCGCGCACACCGTGCCGTACATCGAAGCCAAGAACTCGTCGGCGACCTTCGAGCACGAGGCGACCACCTCGAAAATATCCGAGGACGTGCTGTTCTACTGTATCCAGCGCGGTCTCAGCCAGGAAGAGGCCGTCGGCCTCGTCGTCAACGGCTTCGTCAAGGACGTGCTGCAGCAACTGCCGATGGAGTTCGCGGTGGAAGCGCAGAAGCTGATCTCGATCTCGTTGGAGGGCAGCGTAGGCTAGCTCGATGTTCGAAAATGTCCCGAGGCCCGTGCTGGTTGGACTGTTCATCGTGGTTCTGCTGCCAATTGGCGCCGGAATCGGATGGGGCCTGGCCGTACTGCTCGAACACCTCTCGGGACTTTCGATTGGATATGTCAGCGCGGTGGTAGGGAGCGTCGTCTGCGCCTTGGTGACCGTGTTGTGGGGGATCGGCCAAGCGACCGAATTGCTCGGTCTTGCGACGATCTTCACCGCAGTACGGATACCGCCCCGGCCGAATTGGCTGCCGCCCGATGAAAAGGAAGAATGATGACTGCTTTGCTTGAAGTGAAAGACCTCAAGGTTCGTGTCGAGGAGCGTGAGATCCTCCACGGGCTGACGTTGACCGTGAACGAAGGCGAGGTGCACGCGATCATGGGGCCGAACGGCTCCGGCAAGTCGACGCTCTCGCACGTCATCGCCGGCAAGCCCGGCTACGAGGTCACTGACGGCCAGATCCTGTTCAAAGGCGAGGATCTCCTGGAGATGAGCCCGGACGAGCGCGCCGCCAAGGGCGTGTTCCTGGCATTTCAGTATCCGGTCGAGATTCCCGGCGTCGCCACCATGAACTTCCTGCGCACCGCGCTGAACGCGCAGCGCAAGGCGCGCGGCGAGGATGAATATTCGACGCCGGACTTCCTCAAGAAGGTCCGCGAGGTTTCGAAGTCGCTGAACATCCCGCAGGACATGCTCAAGCGGGGCGTCAATGTCGGCTTCTCCGGCGGCGAGAAGAAGCGCAACGAGGTGCTGCAGATGGCGCTGTTCGAGCCCAGCCTGTGCATTCTCGACGAGATGGATTCCGGCCTCGACATCGACGCGCTGCGCATCGCGGCCGACGGCGTCAACGCGCTGCGCTCGCCGGGCCGCGCGATGGTCGTCATCACCCATTATCAGCGGCTGCTGAACTACATCGTGCCCGACGTCGTGCACGTGATGTCGAGAGGCCGCGTCGTGAAGAGCGGCGGCAAGGAATTGGCGCTGGAGCTGGAAGCGTCCGGCTACGCGCAATTCGAGGCCGCGTAAGGATTGGTTGCAATGAACGTTGCTGTGGCAAAGACCGGGAACGGCCGCGCGGTGAGCGATCTCTTCGCCAGCGCCGAAGGCCGGCTGCCGGGGTCGCCCGAAGTGATCGCGACTCGCCGCGAGGCATTCGAGACCTATGAGCGTCTCGGCCTGCCGCATCGCCGGATCGAGGAATGGAAATACACCGATCTGCGCGCGCTGGTCGGTGAGGTGCTGCCGCTGGCCGTCACACCCGATGCGGCGGCGCTGAAGCGCGCCGCGGAGGCGGTGAAGGCGCATGGGATTGCGGGCGCCCGCAAGCTGGTGCTGGTCGACGGCGTGTTCGCGGCCGATCTTTCCGACGTGAAGGCGCTCACCGCCGAGGTAGGCTTGAGGACCCTGCGTGAAACGCTGCAGAAGGACGCAGGCCTGCTGAAGACCACGGCCACCGATGCCGTGATCGCGCTGAATGCTGCGATGGCAACCGACGGCGTCGTGCTGTCGATCGCCGACGGCGCACAGCTGAGCGCCCCGATCCAGATCATCCACATCGCGACTGCCGCCTCGGCGTCGGCTTTCACCCGCTCGCAGGTCGCGGTTGGGAGGGGCGCTCGCGCCACCATCGTCGAGAGCTTCGTTGCCGCCGGCGCTGCGGCCTACCAGGTCAACGACGCCGTGCTCGTGACGGTCGGCGATGACGCCGACGTCGCGCATATCCGCCTGATGGACGATGCGCCCGACGCGGTGAACATCTCGTCGCACTTCGTCACCGTCG
The DNA here is from genome assembly GCF_000296215.2 of Bradyrhizobium sp. CCGE-LA001. Taxonomy (NCBI): domain Bacteria; kingdom Pseudomonadati; phylum Pseudomonadota; class Alphaproteobacteria; order Hyphomicrobiales; family Nitrobacteraceae; genus Bradyrhizobium; species Bradyrhizobium sp. CCGE-LA001. The sequence goes on from NZ_CP013949.1 coordinate 3,936,125, forward strand.
GCGCCAGCGTGAAGCTCAATTTCTTCAACATGACCACCGGTGCCGCGGTCAGCCGCCTGCAGGGCTTCATCACGCTCGCGGGCGAGGGCAGTGAGCTCTCGGCCAATGGCGTCAACCTGCTGCAGAAGACCGAGCATGGCGACACCACGCTGGTGGTCGACCACGCCGTGCCGAACTGCGTCAGCCGCGAGACGTTCCGCGCCGTGATCGACGATCGCGCCCATTCCGTGTTCCAAGGCCGCATCATCGTCCGTCCCGACGCGCAGAAGACCGATGGCAAGATGATGACGCGGGCGCTCTTGCTCTCCGACGAAGCCGAGGCCGACAACAAGCCGGAGCTGGAGATCTTCGCCGACGACGTCTCGTGCGGCCACGGCGCTACCGCCGGCGCACTCGACGACAGCCTCTTGTTCTATCTGAAGGCGCGCGGCCTGCCGGAGAAGCAGGCCCAGGCGTTGCTGATCCAGGCCTTCGTCGGCGAGGCGATCGAGCAGATCGCCGATGACGGCTTGCGCGAGCACGTGATCGGCATCGCCGAGCGCTGGCTGGAGCGGCGCCAATGAGCACACATCCGGCAGTCAAGAACGGCACCTATGACGTCGCGCGCGTGCGCCAGGACTTCCCGGCGCTCGCAATGCAGGTCTACGGCAAGAACCTGGTGTATCTCGATAACGCCGCCTCGGCGCAGAAGCCGAGCGCCGTGCTCGACCGCATGACGCAGGCGTACACTAGCGAATACGCCAACGTGCATCGCGGCCTGCATTACCTCGCCAATGCCGCGACGGAAGCCTATGAGGGCGGCCGCACCAAGGTGGCGCAGTTCATCAATGCGGCCCGCACCGAAGAAGTGATCTTCACCCGCAACGCGACCGAGGCCATCAATCTGGTCGCGTCTTCGTGGGGTGAGCCGAACGTCAAAGAGGGCGACGAGATCGTCATCTCGATCATGGAGCACCACTCCAACATCGTGCCCTGGCATTTCCTCAGGGAGCGTCAGGGTGCGGTGATCAAGTGGGCGCCGGTCGACGACGAGGGCAATTTCCTCGTCGACGAGTTCGAGAAGTTGCTGACCGCCAAGACCAAGCTGGTCGCGATCACGCAGATGTCGAACGCGCTCGGCACCATCGTGCCGATCAAGGAGGTCGTGAAAATCGCCCATGCCCGCGGCATTCCGGTGCTGGTCGACGGCAGCCAGGGCGCGGTGCATCTGCCCGTCGACGTCCAGGACCTCGGCTGCGATTTCTACGTCTTCACCGGCCACAAGGTGTACGGGCCGACCGGCATCGGTGTGCTCTGGGCCAAATACGACCACCTCGTCGCGATGCGCCCATTCAACGGCGGCGGCGAGATGATCCGCGAGGTCTCGCGGGATTTCATCAGCTACGGCGATCCCCCGCACAAGTTCGAGGCGGGAACGCCCGCGATCGTGGAGGCCGTCGGGCTTGGTGCTGCCATCGACTACGTCAACTCGATCGGCAAGGAGCGCATCGCCGCACATGAGGCCGATCTGACGGCCTACGCGCAGGAGAAGCTGCGCGAGATCAACTCGCTGCGGCTGATCGGCATGGCGAGGGGCAAGGGGCCGGTGATCTCCTTCGAGCTCAAAGGCGCGCACGCCCATGATGTCGCCACCGTGATCGACCGCCAGGGCATCGCGGTGCGCGCCGGCACCCATTGCGTGATGCCGCTTTTAGAGCGGTTCAACGTGACCGCGACGTGCCGGGCCTCGTTCGGCATGTATAATACGCGGGAAGAAGTCGATCATCTGGCACAGGCGCTGCTGAAGGCGCGGGATTTGTTCGCATGAGTGACACGGCCGAAATCAAAGCCAATCCGATGGAGACTCAATCGGCGCTGCCGCCGGAGGAGACCGAACGGCTGACCACCGAAATCATCGCCGGCCTCAAGACCGTGTTCGATCCGGAGATCCCCGCCGACATCTACGAGCTTGGCCTGATCTACAAGGTCGAGATCAAGGACGACCGTTCGGTCGACGTCCAGATGACGCTGACGACGCCGAACTGCCCGGCCGCCGGCGAGCTGCCGACCATGGTCGAGAACGCGGTTGCCAGCGTGCCCGGTGTCGGCGTGGTCGACGTCAAGGTCGTCTGGGAGCCGCCGTGGTCGCCCGAGCGCATGAGCGACGAGGCCCGCCTCGTGCTCAACATGTGGTGACGCGTATCCCCGGCATTGAATTCGCTCTGCAACGGACCAGATAGATAAGATGACCCAGGCGACACCAGCACCTACTCCGAAGCCGCGGCGGCCACGCCCGCAGGTGATGCGGCTGACGGATGCTGCTGCCCAGCGCATTACCGAGCTGACCCAGCGCGCCGATTCCGAGATCGTGGGCCTGCGCGTCGGCGTAAAGAACGGCGGCTGCGCCGGCCAGTCCTACACGGTCGAATACGCCCATGATGTCCGCCCGACCGACGAGGTCGTCGAGGACAAGGGCGTCAAGATCCTGGTCGATCCCAAGGCCGTGCTGTTCCTGCTCGGCACCGAGATGGACTACAAGGCCGACAAGATGCAGGCCCAGTTCGTCTTCAACAACCCCAACCAGATCTCCGCCTGCGGCTGCGGCGAGTCGGTCGAGCTGCGGCCGGCGAAGGTCGAGGGGTAGTTCTCTCTCCGTCATCGCGGGGAGCCCTTGCGACGAAGCAATCCCGACTGCCTCTGCCGAGGCAGCCTGGATTGCTTCGCTTCGCTCGCAATGACGCCGGTGCTATGAAAGCTGGCCTTCTCGCCAGGGACGCTCTTCATGGACCGCGAATTCCTGATCGACCTGTTCGCCGATTTTGGCCCCGTTACCATCCGTAAGATGTTCTCCGGCTACGGCATCTCCGCCGACGGCGTCAATTTCGCGCTGTCCTTGCGCGCCGGCCTGTTCTTCCGCGCCGATGAGGCGACGATCCCGGACTTCGAAGCGGAAGGCTCCAAGCCGTTTCAATATTCCACGCGCGCCAAGACCGTCACGGTGAACTCCTACTGGCAATTGCCCGCGCGTCTGTTTGACGATTCCGAGGAGCTGGCGCAGTGGGCGAGAGCCGCGCTCGCCGCCGCACAGCGCGCCAAGGTGAAGAAGCGGCCGAAGGCGAAGAAGGCGGTGAAGAAGAAGTCGGGGAAGAAGGCCGTGACCAAGAAAGTAACCAAGAGACGGGTGCGGTAGGGTGGGCAAAGCGAAGCGTGCCCACCAACAGGCATAGTTCCGTCGCAGAGAGTGCTGGTGGCACGGCGCTGCGCGCCTTTGCCTACCCTACAGCGGCTCGTGAAAACCTTACGCCACGCGGTTGTGCGTCTCGACCGCGAATTCCGGATCGACTTCGCAGATCACACGGTTGCGCCCGTTGCGCTTGGCGGCGTAGAGGCAGGCATCTGCACGCTCGATCAGCGCGTCGGGGTCGTCGCCCGGCTTGAGCATGGAGACGCCGACGGAGATGGTGACGCGGCCTAGGATCTCGCCGGTGGATTTCTTCTTCAATTCCTTCGCCATTACGGCGCGGCGGATGTGATCGGCGACCGTGAGCGCCTGGCGCAGCGCAGTGTTGGGCAGCACGACGGCGAACTCCTCGCCGCCATAGCGCGCGGTGATGTCCTGGCCCTTGATGGTCTGCTTCAGGGAAAGGCCGACGAGCCGCAGCACCTGGTCGCCGGTGAGGTGGCCGTAGGAATCGTTGAACGACTTGAAATGATCGATGTCGAACAGCAGCAGCGACAGCGGCTCGCCGGAGGCGAGCGCGTTCTGCACGGCCATGCCGATCATGCGGTCGAAATATTTGCGGTTGCCGAGGCCGGTGAGGGGATCGGTCAAGCTCTCGGCGCGGATCGCCTCCAGGCTCTGCTGCAGATTGCTGATCTCGTTCTTGGACAGCGTGAGGCGGTCTTCCAGGGCCTTGTTGGCCTCGCGCATCTCGCTGGTCGAACGGAGCAGCGTTTCCACGATCGCCTTGACCTGGTCGCGGCTCTTGGCTGACGACAGCTTCGCGGTTGCACCCGACAGGCTGGCGTCGTAGGAGCCGCTGATCCCGAGCGCATCGCCGAGAACCTTCATCACGTCGTCGATCTCGCCGATGACGCGCGCGCCGACCTTGTCGATGCGGTCGGTGGTCTTGATGTGGGAGAGATAGGTCTCGTAGATCTGTTCGAGATCGGCTTCGGTCAGCTTGCCGTTGCGCGCCAGCGTCTCGTTGATGATCTTGTTGAGCGGGGCGTTGTAGCCCGTCGCATAGACGTACCAGATCTCGTAATTTCGGGGAATTGCCGTTTGCCGAAGCGATCGGATTTGTCCGAGCGCAACCTCGGCGAACGCCATCGTGCGTTCGTGTTCATCGAGTACCTTGACCACGGAACATACCCCACAACGGTCGGCGCGCCCTCGACCGCAGCAATGCTTAAATTATGTTCGTAGGCTAACGGACGTTCGTGAACACCCCGTAAATATACGTTCCCGATTACGCCTAAAAAGTTGCGCTGCGGGTTTGCTCAACCGAAACCCGGAGCGCCTCGCGCTTCAAGCCCCGGCGGGGGAGCGGACCGGCCGCAGCAGGAATGCCGGCAGATGCGAATGATCGCCCGGCTCGGTATCGGCCTCACGTTGCCGGCGCGGCTCGGGACGGCCGATCGACGGCACATGCGAGGCAGTGGCCTGCTGACGGGCGCCGCGACGCGGCTCGGATGATTGCCTGCCTTCACGCGGAGACCTCGGCTCGCGTGCAGGCTTCGCCTCGGGAGCGGGCCTTGTTTCGGCTGAAGGCCGTTCCTCGCCACGCGCCTCGCGCGGCTCGTGGCTGCGCTCGCGGTCGTGACCGCGTCGCTCGCCGCGCTGCGTTTTACCGCGTCCGCCGCGCGAACGCTCACGGCCGCGCTGCTCGCGGGGACGCTCGTCCCCTTCGGCAGCCTCGGCGTTGACCTCGTAATCGCCCTCGGCGCGCGGAATGCTCTGGCCGATCAGCTTCTCGATCGCCACCATCGACTTCTGGTCGAGCGGCGTCACGATGGAGATCGCGGTGCCGGTGCGGCCGGCGCGGCCGGTGCGTCCGATGCGATGAACGTAGTCGTCGGCGTGATGGGGGACGTCGAAATTGAAGACGTGGCTGACCTCGGGAATGTCGAGGCCGCGCGCCGCGACGTCGGAGGCCACCAGCAGCGGCAGCTCCCCCTTGCGGAACTGATCCAGCGCCGCCATGCGGGCCGGCTGGTCCATGTCGCCGTGCAACGCCCCGACGCTGAAGCCGTGCTTCTGGAGCGACTTGTGAACGATGGCGACTTCGCGCTTGCGATTGCAGAAGATGATCGCGTTCTTGAGGTCCTTGGCATCGCGCAGCAGGCGGCGAAGCAGCTCGCGCTTCTCATGCGCCTCGCGTCCGGCGGGCACCTGGGCCTGCGTCACGGTCACGGCGGTGGTGGCGGGGCGGGAGACTTCAACCTTCTGCGGATTGTGCAGGAAGGCCTCGGTGATGCGCCGGATCTCCGGCGGCATGGTCGCGGTGAAGAATAGGGTCTGCCGCGTGAACGGGACGAGCTTGCAGATGCGCTCGATGTCGGGGATGAAGCCCATGTCCAGCATGCGGTCGGCTTCGTCGATGACGAGCAACTCGACGCCGGTGAGCAGGAGACCGCCGCGCTCGGTGTGGTCGAGCAGGCGGCCGGGCGTTGCGATCAGCACGTCGACGCCGCGCATCAGCTTGGCATCCTGGTCGCCGAAGGAGACGCCGCCGATCAGAAGCGCGACGTTGAGCTTCTGGCCTGCGCCGTAGCGGTCGAAGTTTTCCTTGACCTGGGCCGCGAGCTCGCGGGTCGGCTCGAGGATCAGCGTGCGCGGCATGCGTGCGCGGGCGCGACCCTTTTCGAGGATGGTGAGCATCGGCAGCACGAAGGCCGCGGTCTTGCCGGTGCCGGTCTGGGCGATGCCGAGCACGTCCTTGCGTGCGAGGACGTGGGGAATCGCCTGTTCCTGGATGGGGGTGGGGGTGGTGTAACCGGTGGCCGCCACTGCGGCGAGGACTTTTTCGGACAGTCCGAGATCTGAAAAGGACATTGAGCCTCTGGTCGAAACCGCCGTTCGGAATCGAGGGTAATAAGGCTGTCGCGTTCCACCCCGAAACGGCGGGCTCTCTAGGAAGCTGGGGGTGCTGACTCACGCGAACAAAGCGCAAGGCTCAGGAATCGCTCTTCGATCTGAGCCGCGTCGCCCCGGAACATAGGCAGGAATCGGCCAAAGTCAATGGAGCGGGCGCGGGAAGACCCTAAAAAACCTGAGGTTTTTGCCCAAATCACGGGCGCGGCTGGGATTTTCGCCTCACCTCCGGGTTCGGCCGGAGGTCGGCCAAGCGGCCGCTAGTGCCCCTCGGGGCCCTGGGCCCGGAAATCACCGGGGGCCATGCCATAGGCGGCGTTGAAGACCCGGTAGTAGGTCGCCAGGCTCTCGAAGCCGCAGGAGGTCGCGATATCAGCGATCAGCCGGTCCGGCGCCTCGCGCATCAGGCGGCGGCTCTGTTTCAGGCGCTCGTCGGTCACGGTCTGCGAGAAGCTCTTCTCAGCGGTCTCGAACAGCATGTGCAGGTGGCGCACCGACACGCCGAGCAGATCGGCGACCATGTTCGGTGCGAGATTGGGGTCTTGCAGGTGACGCGCGATCAGGCGCCGGGCCTGCGAGAGACGGCCGGTCCGCAGTGCGGCCTGTCCCCGCCGGCTGCCGGGCCTCAGGATACCGCGTTCGATCAGCGCCAGATGAGCCAGAGCCTCGACGAGGGAGGCCTGCGAAGCGCTCCCGGCGGCGCCTTCATCGTCCGCGGCAGCTTCGCCGAGATCGGCAAAGCAGGCGCCGAGCAGGGGCGCCAGGCCGGCATCGTCGAAGGTCCGTGGGGCAAGCTCGCGCATGCGCTTGTCCTGTCCCGGGATGCTGCTCACCGGAATCTTCAGGATCCGCAAGTGGAAGCCGCCTGCGCCGAGCGGCACGGTGCGGTAGGGCAGGTCCGTATGGCTGGTCGCGAAGCTGCCATTGGCGATCGAAAAATCGCTTGCGCGCATCCCGCCAAACCAGCCGCCGCTGCCGAGCTGCTGGTAGACGCAGATGGCATCGCCCGGCGCGTAGGCGATGTCGGATGCGCTGCGCTCGACCGTGTAGGCTGAGGCCTTCAGCTCGACGAGGCCGGCTCCGCCAAGCTGGCGCAGCGAGAACTCGCCGTAGAAATCGGCGCGGCGTTCGCGCTCGAGCTCGGCCGTGACGCCGAACAGGCCCTTGGCGCGGACCTCGCGCCAATAGTCGAAGCGGTCGTGCGGCTCGACCTCGTCGGTGCACCAGCGATACACGGCAGCCCCTTTCAACGGAATGCCCAAGAAAAAGCAGATTCCGCTCGAATCTGCCATAGGCCAATGATGGAATCGGCGGATCAGCAGCCTTGAACCGTCATCGCGCTTGGCCCGACTATCACACAGCGGCAGGGGGTCCCACGAACGACCTTTCAAGGGAAACCAGCATGGGCCGCTCCACAACGGGAACATGACGATGACGCGTCGGCTTTTCAGAATTCTGGCCGCTCTTGGCCTTGCGGCGGGCCTGAGCGGATTCGCGTTTCCCGCTTACGCCGAAAAGCGCGTCGCGCTCGTCGTCGGCAACAACGACTACAGGAACGTGCCGAAGCTGCTCAAGGCGGTCAACGACGCCCGCACCATGGGCGATACGCTCAAGCAGCTCGGCTTCTCGGTGATGGTCGCCGAGAACCAGAGCCAGCAGCAATTCTCCGAGACGCTGCTCGCCTTCGACAAGGCGATCGAGCCGGGCGACACCGCGTTTTTCTTCTATGCCGGCCACGGATTCGAGATCGCAGGGCAAAACTATCTGCTGCCGACCGACGTGCCGGCGGCGACCGAAGGACAGGAAGAGCTGGTGCGCGACGCCTCGATCCTGGCCGACCGTATCGTCGAGCGTCTCCAGAACAAGAAGGCGCGGACCTCGATCCTGGTGTTCGATGCCTGCCGCAACAATCCGTTCGAGCGCAAGGGCACCCGCGCGGTCGCCGGCGCGGGCGGGCTTGCGCCGATGACGCAACTGCCGGAAGGCGTGTTCTCGGTGTTCTCCGCGGGACCCCGGCAGACCGCGCTCGATCGCCTGTCCAACGACGATGCCAACCCCAATTCCGTGTTCACGCGCACCTTCGCCAAGGAGCTGCTCAAGCCCGGCGAGAACCTCGTGCAGGTGGCGCAGCGCACCCGCCGTGCCGTCAGCGAGCTCGCCGACACCGTGAAACACAGGCAGGTGCCCGTCTATTTCGACCAGATGGTCGACGACGTGTTCCTCAGCGGCCTTGCCAAGGATGCCATCGCGCGTTCCGACGATCCGCCGCCTACGAAGCTTGCGGCGCTGCCGCCGGTCTCGGTGCCGCAGCTGCCGAAGGAGGAAGCCACCAACGCGCCGATCGCGAGCTTCTCGCGGCACAATGGCGGCTGGAGCGTGGTGTTCTCCTTTGCTGATCCGACGCTCGGCATCTCCTGGCGCATGGCCGGCAAGGGCGATTTCCGCGAGACCGGTTTCATCGACACGCTCGATCCGCGCACGCGCAAGCGGATGCCGAATCCGTCGATCGAGTTGCCGCCGGATGCTTCAGCCGGCACCATAGAGGTCCGCTATGTCGACCAGTCCGGTGATTTGCAAGGGCCGTTCCCGATCAGGTTCGATCCTGAGGCCGCGCTGATCCGCGACCAGCGCAAGATCCTCGACATGACCTCGACGAGCTGGCTGTCGTTCCGTGAATTCAACGGCCTGTTGGTCTACTACACCCATCTCGTGTCCTACCGCTGCGCCATCCGCGAAGTGCGCATCGGCATCGACAGCGCCGTGCCCAACCAGGTGCTCAAGATGCCGCCTTGCGACATGCGTGACCCCAGCGCCGTCAGCGCCGGCATGCCGCTCTACATGAAACTTGCGCCGAGCACGCAGACCGTCTCGGTGGAGCTGACCTATCGCGACGGCAGCGTGTCCGAGATCAAGAGCTTCCGCAGCGCGAACCGGAGCAATAATTGAGGGGTTTCGTTGCCGTCTGCAGCGTGAGGAGCGGCAAAGGAACAACTCTTCCTGACTTGGATTGTCCACCAAACAAGGGAGACGATCCATGCTTCGCAAATCCATCCTCGTGACGATCGCTTGTGCGGCTCTTTCGACTGCTGCCTTCGCCCAGGGGGGCGGGGGTGGTGGTGGTGGTGGCGCCGGAGGCGGTGGTGGTGCAGGTGCAGGTGCAGGTGCAGCGGCGGGTGCAGGAACGGGGACCGGGGGCGGCAGCGGGGGATCCGCGGCCTCATCGGGGGCCGGAATGGGCACGTCGTCCAGCAGCGCCAATTCCGGGCCGTCGGCTCCCTCGGGCATGGGGGTCCATGGCACGACGACAGGCGCCAACGTGAACACCAATACCGGGCCGAACAATCCGAATGTCCAAGCGCCAACCGCCGCCGGCAAGTCGCCGTCAGCTGCGCAAGCCGAGCGAAACATGGGCGTCGGGCGTGCTGCCAATGGGGTGCCGATCGGCAGTCCGGGCTCGGGAACCAGCAACGAGGATCAGAAATAGCCGAACGCGATTGTCAGGGAAGGCCCGCGTGAAGTGGGCCTTGCGTTTGGCGCCGGTTTGCTGATCCCAACCGGCATGATTCACCTGCGCCCTGCGAATTGAGACTGCCTTCGACCTGAATCGCGCTAGTATCGGCGAGCATCAATCGATCGATACTCTCAGCGCGGATCGCGTCTGCAGTGACATCTGACCAACAACCAAGCCGGACCAAAGTCCGCTGCTGCATCGTCGGCGGTGGGCCGGCCGGCATGATGCTCGGCTATCTCCTGGGCCGCGCCGGCATCGAAGTCGTGGTGCTAGAGAAGCATGCGGATTTCTTTCGCGACTTCCGCGGCGACACCGTGCATCCCTCTACGCTCGAGGTAATGGACGAGCTCGGCCTGATCGACGGATTCCTGAAGCTGCCGCATCAGCGCCTGCAGAAGATGGACGGACTGTTCGGCGGCACGCCGGTGCGCATCGCGGATCTCAGCCGGCTCCATACCAAATACCCCTTCATCGCCTTCATGCCGCAATGGGATTTCCTGAATTTCCTGCGCGAAGCCGGCCGGCGTTTTGCCTCGCTCGAGGTGATGATGAGCACCGAGGCGGTCGATCTGATCCGCCGCGGCGAGACGATCGCCGGTGTGCGGGCGAAGACGCCTGACGGCATCATCGACATCGAGGCTGATCTCACGATTGCCTGTGACGGCCGCCATTCGACCGTGCGCGAGCGCGCCGGGCTCGCGGTCGAGGAGATCGGCGCGCCCATGGACGTGCTCTGGTTCCGGGCCGGCCGCAGGCCCGGCGAGACCGAGAACGTGTTCGCGCGGGTCGAGCCCGGCAAGATGATGATCACCTTCGACCGCGGTGATTACTGGCAATGCGCCTATGTCATCGCCAAGGGACAGCATGAGGCTGTGAAGGCGAGGGGACTTGCCGCTCTGCTCGACGATGTCGTGCGCATGGCGCCGGTCCTTCGATCCGGCATCGCAGAGGTGAAGAGTTTCGACGACATCAAGCTGCTCACGGTCGCGATCAACCGCCTGACGCGCTGGACGCGGCCCGGCCTGTTGTGCATCGGCGATGCCGCGCACGCGATGTCGCCGATCGGCGGCGTCGGCGTCAACCTCGCCGTGCAGGACGCGGTCGCGACCGCGAACCTGCTGGCGGACAAGCTGCAGCGCGGCTGCCCCTCGGAGGACGAGCTCGATGCCGTCAGGCGCCGGCGCGAGTTTCCGGTGAAGATGACGCAGCGCATGCAGGTCGTCGTGCAGAATAACATCATCAGCGGCGCCTTGCAGAGCGGCGACCGGCCGTTGAAGGTGCCGCTGATCGTGCGCCTCATCACCGCGCTGCCATGGCTCCAGGGCATTCCGGCGCGCCTGCTTGCGCTCGGCGTGCGGCCCGAGCACGTCCATTCGAAAGCGGCGTCGTCTTCGTAGGGCAAGTCTCGATAGGGATAACGCCGCGTAAAAGCGTCCGCGATGCGTTGCGCTCCTGCAACAGCACCAACCGATTCACGGCACGGGACGTGCTCATCCGCGGCGTTAACCGTGTTGATTTCAATTTTAGTAAGGGCCGTCTGTGACCGTGCGCCCATCAAAGGACTCGGGGTGTACCATGCGTAACAAATTGATTGCCGCCTTCGCCTGCACGACCGCTCTGGTTTCGACCGGCGCTGCTTCCGCCGCCGATCTCGGTGCGCGCTACACGAAGGCACCTGCCTATGTCGAGCCGCTGTTCAACTGGACCGGTTTTTACGTCGGCGGCCATATCGGTGGCGCATGGACCAACGAGCAGTTCATCAACAACGGCAACAGCGGCGGCTTCGGTGATCTGCTTCCGGGCGAGGGTTATCGTCAGCGCAACTCCGGCATCTTGGGCGGCGCGCAGATCGGCTACAACTGGCAGGCCAACAATTACGTGTTCGGTGTGGAAGGCACGATCTCCGGCCTCGACAACAAGGGCTCGTTCCTGAACACCGCGTTCGGTGCCGGTGACGACGTGTTCTCCTGGCGCGCCAATGTCCTTGCGACCGTCGTCGGCCGCGCCGGCTTCGCGGTTCAGAACAACCTGTTCTACGTCAAGGGCGGCTACGCCGGCGTGAACAACCGTCTCTCCGTCAGCGATACGGTCGGCCCGGCGACGGGCTCGGGCGGTCAGACCCATTGGGCCAACGGCTGGACCGTCGGCGCCGGCTGGGAGTACGGCATCACTCGCAACTGGATCGTCGGACTCGAATACAATTACGCGGCCTTCGCCAGCCAGACCTATCAGCTTGGCGGCACCACGACCAACTACACGTTCGATGCCAAGCCGCGCGATCTTCAGTGGGCGGTCGTGCGCGCGAGCTACAAGTTCGACGCGCCGACTATCGGCCGCTACTGAGCGATCAACGAGCGACCAAGCATCTAAAAAACCGTCACTGCCAAATTCGAAGCCCCGGCTTCCACCGGGGCTTCTTTTTTGCGTGCGGTCTCGTGGTGCGGATCCGGCCTCAGGCCATCACCGAGAAGCCGCCATCGACGGGGATCGCGGTGCCCGTGACGAAGTTCGAGGCGGGCGAGGCGAGGAACACGGCGATTCCGGCGAAGTCGTCGATGTGGCCCCAGCGTCCCGCGGGCGTACGCGCCAGCACGCGCTCGTGCAGCCCTGACACCTGCTGCCGCGCGCCGCGGGTGAGATCGGTGTCGATCCAGCCCGGCAGGATGGCGTTGACCTGAATGTTGTCGGGCGCCCAGGCGTTGGCGCAGGCGCGCGTGTACTGCACGATGCCGCCCTTGCTCGCGGCATAGGCCGTCGCGAAGCTCGCGCCGAAGATCGACATCATCGAGCCGATATTGATCACCTTGCCGTTGCCCGACGCCTTCAGCGCCGGATAGGCCAGCTTGGAGCACACGAAGGCGCTGGTGAGGTTGGTGTCGATCACCTTGTTCCACTCGTCGAGCTCGAGCTCGTGCGGGGGCTTGCGGATGCTCATGCCGGCATTGTTGATGAGGATGTCGATGCGGCCGAGATCGCTCACGACGCGGTCGATCATGGCTGCGACGGCGGCCTTGTCGGTGACGTCGGTGGTGATGGCGATAGCCTTCACCCCGCGCTGCTTGAGATCGGCGATGGCGGCGGCGGACTTGCTCTCGTTGCGTCCGACCACGGCGATGTCGGCGCCCGCGTCGGCAAGGCCGCGGGCCATGCCGAGTCCAATGCCGCCATTGCCTCCCGTGACGATCGCGACTTTGCCGCGAAGATCGAACCGGCTGGATGTCATGCTTCTATTCCCTGGTTTCTTCTATTGGTTGCTTTGCCAGATCAGCACCAGCCCGAAGCCTGCCATGGCTGCGCCATAGCCGGCCCATTGCAGCTGGTTGACCATGAAGCTTGATCGCGGCCACGGCACAGTGCCCGTGCCCTGTCCGATCCAGAGCAGTCCGACGGCAGTCGCAAGCAGGCCTGCCACAAGCAGAAATCTGCGCATGCATTCCTCCCATCGGCCGGCTTCTGTCGCGACGCGGCATCAACGACTGCGGCGGATCCGCGAAAACCTAGCAGCACAGTAACCGTAGGTGCCGTTCGGACACAATGGCGGCGCGCCGGCTCAGGGAGTCAGCGGGGAGGGATTGTGCCTGTTCGGGAGCTCCGCTAGCTCCCATAACGAAAAAGCCCCGGCGATGCCGGGGCTTTGACGCTTGATCTTCAGATCAGATCAGTACTTCGCGACGACCGGACCGGTCCAGTTGAAGCGGTAGACCAGCGAGGTCGAGATCGTCTGGTTCCAATGGTTGGTGCGGATGCTGTTGCCGGTCGGAATGTTGCCGACATCAAACAGCTCGTCGCGGGTGGTGGCGTTGTAGAAAGCCGAACGATACTCGGTCTTCATGAACCAGCCGGGCGAGCTGATGCCGAAGAAGTTCAGGCTGTTCTCGACGCCGCCGCCGATGAACCAGCCATGACGATCATAGCCGTCGAGATGGACACCAGCGGGAACGCCGGCCAGGTCCGTGAAGTTGGTGCGACCGAAGTGGGCGCCGGAGTAACCGCCGTTGACGTAGGTGAGGACGTTCGGGGCGGCGAGCCAGCCGAGGCGGATACCAGCAGCCCAAGAGGTTTCCAGCTTCTGGTTGCCAGTCAGGCCGAAGATCGGATCCTGCACGGTGCCGCGGATGCTGCCGAACTGGCCGTCGGCGAACACACCGGCAACCCAGGTGCCGCTGAACTGCCAGTCGTAACCGGCGCCGACCGTGCCGAACCAGCCGGAGCCGCCCTGGCGCTGGTCGATCGTCAGCGGGATCGCGCCGACCGTGGTCTGCACGTGCTGATCCTGGTTCGAGAGGCCGCCGCCGCCACCGCCGAAGATGTAGAAGCCGGTCCAGTTGGCGACCGGCGCGGGCGCCGGGGCCTTCACGTAGGGGCGGGCGCCAAGGTCAGCGGCCGAGGCCGAACCGGTCATCGCCGCAACGGCGGTCAGAGCGAGCAAAGTCTTCTTCATGTCAAAATCCCCAACCTTGGTCTGTCGTAGCAGCGCGAGCGCACTGAAGTTCGTTTCATCTGATGTCCGGACTATAGCCGGTTCTCGCCGAAATGCTGTTGCAGGGCAGGCACAGTCGCCGGAAAACGCCGGTATGCGGGGATTGGGGTCGCTGCCGTGCAAATCAAAAATAGCTAAGATATTTCAACCTGTTGTTGGCTTTATCGCGAAGGTTGTTTTTGGTAACTTCTCATTAGCAAATTCGGCTTTGTCCGAAATGGAGGCAATCCTGCCTCAGCCGTGCCCCTCCTTTTGCCTCGTGAGTCGCTGGCCGAGTCGCCGTGTTACGGCGGGAATCAATGACATGCGGGCCGATGCATTGGCAGGATCACCGCGCCAGGTCGCCCCGTGCCCGCAAATGAAGAAGCCCCGGCGGTGAGGCCGGGGCTCTTGATGACGCGCGGCTGCGTGCACGCGTCAAAGGTCTGGCAGGTCAGACGTCCAGCAGCTCCTCGCTGGCAAATTCGGCCTTGTCCGAGATGAAGGCGAACCGAGCCTCGGCCTTGGTGCCCATCAGGCGCTCCACCGAATCCGCGGTGGTGTCACGATCGTCGGCGAGCAGCACCACCTTGAGCAGCGTCCGCTTGCTCGGATCCATGGTGGTTTCCTTGAGCTGGGCCGGCATCATCTCGCCGAGGCCTTTGAAGCGGTTTACCTCGACCTTGGCGTTGGCGTTGAACGCGCTCTTGATCAGCTCTTCCTTGTGGTTGTCGTCGCGCGCGTAGACTGATTTGGTGCCGTGCGTGAGCTTGTAGAGCGGGGGCACCGCGAGGAAGAGGTGGCCCTCGTCGATCAGCCGCGGCATCTGCCGGTAGAAGAAGGTGATCAGGAGCGAGGCGATGTGAGCGCCGTCGACGTCGGCGTCCGTCATGATGATGATGCGCTGATAGCGCAGATCCTCTTCGCGATAATGCGCGAGCGTGCCGCAGCCGATCGCCTGCACGAGATCGGAGAGCTGGGCATTCGCCGTCAGCTTGTCCTTGCCGGCGGAGGCGACGTTGAGAATCTTGCCGCGCAGCGGCAGCACGGCCTGGGTCTTGCGGTCGCGCGCCTGCTTGGCGCTGCCGCCGGCCGAGTCGCCCTCGACGATGAAGAGCTCGGAGCCTTCCGTGCCCGCGTCGGTGCAATCGGCGAGCTTGCCGGGCAGGCGCAACTTCTTGCCCGCGGTTTTCCGCGCGGTCTCTTTTTCCTGGCGGCGGCGCAGCCGCTCCTCGGCGCGGTCGATCACGAAATCGAGCAGCCGGTTGGCCATGTTCGGATTGCCCGAGAGCCAATGGTCGAACGGATCCTTCATCGCCTGCTCGACGATGCGCTGCGCTTCGGCGGTCGCGAGACGATCCTTGGTCTGGCCCTGGAATTCAGGCTCGCGCACGAACACCGAGAGCATGACGGCCGCGCCCACCATCACGTCCTCGGAGGTGACGGAAGCTGCGCGCTTGCCCTGGCCGACGCGCTCGGCGTGATCCTTGAGGCCGCGCAGCAGCGCGCTACGCAAGCCGGATTCGTGCGTGCCGCCGTCGGGCGTCGGCACGGTGTTGGTGTAGGACGACAGGAAGCCGTCGGCATCCGCGGTCCAGGCCACTGCCCATTCGCAGGCGCCGTGCGCGCCGTTGCGCCCCGACTTGCCCGAGAAGATGTCGGGATGCACCAGCGTGTCGGCATGGATCGCCGCGGCGAGATAGTCCTTGAGGCCGCCGGGGAAGTGGAACGTCGCCTCCGCCGGCACGTCCTCGACGCCCTTGAGCAGCTCGGGCGCGCAATTCCAGCGGATCTCGACGCCGCCGAACAGATAGGCCTTCGAACGCGTCATTTTGAACAGGCGCTGCGGCTTGAACGCGGCCTTGGCGCCGAAGATGTCGGTGTCGGGCTTGAAGCGCACGCGCGTGCCGCGGCGGTTGTTGACCTTGCCGAGATCCTCGAGCTTGCCCTTGGGATGGCCGCGCTCGAAGATCATCCGATGCAGCTTCTGGCCGCGCGCGACCTCGACCTCGAGACGCGAGGAGAGGGCGTTCACCACGGAGATGCCGACGCCGTGCAGGCCGCCCGAGGTCTCGTAGACCTTGCTGTCGAACTTGCCGCCCGAATGCAGCGTGCACATGATGACTTCGAGCGCCGACTTCTTCGGGAATTTCGGATGCGGATCGATCGGGATGCCGCGGCCGTTGTCGGTCACGGTGAGAAATCCGTCCGCGCTGAGTTCGACGCCGATGAAGGTCGCGTGCCCGGCCAGCGCCTCGTCCATGGAGTTGTCGATGACCTCGGCGAAGAGGTGATGCAGCGCCTTCTCGTCGGTGCCGCCGATATACATGCCGGGCCGGCGCCGCACCGGTTCCAGGCCTTCGAGCACCTCGATGTCGGCCGCCGTGTAGTCGGCTTCTCCGCCGCTTCCACGCGCGGCCGTCTTGGCGGCAGGCGCGCGGGACTTCGGCTCGTCGGCGCCGAACAGGTCGTCTTTCGCTTTGGTTTTCAACTGCTTGGACATATATCTTGATGCGTTTTGAGGGCCGCCGCAGCGGCGAATCGGTCAGGGCGACTATGCCACTTCTGGCTTGGAAAGGTTATCGCAGGCGCCGGCGAGCGGCGTGGTTGAGAGCCAATCCCGGCGATTTTACGCCGCAGGCCCGCCAATTCCCGGCAATTTGACGTCTCAGCCCACACAGGGCCGAGCTTTGTGACTTGATGTCACACAAGCCCTTGGCTTACCAGTCCTTTCATCGGGCAGCACCTTGAGACAGGGCGGAAGGCCAATCTGGAATGGAGCAGTACGCGCACGCCTTGGCCGAATTCGTGCGCGCTCACCAGGCTTGGGCGGCCCCGATCGTGTTCCTGCTCGCCTTCGGGGAGTCGCTGGCCTTCATCTCGCTACTGGTGCCGGCCTGGGGCGCGCTGGTGGGGATCGGCGCATTGATCGGGGCGAGCGGTATCAGCTTTTATCCGGTCTGGATTGCGGGCGGCCTCGGCGCGGCGCTGGGCGATTGGGTCTCCTACTGGTTCGGCTTCCGCTACAAGGAACGGGTCGCCCAGATGTGGCCGCTCTCGCGCTATCCGGAACTCCTGCCCAAGGGCGAGGCCTTCGTGCGGAGCTGGGGCGTGCCCAGCATCTTCATCGGCCGCTTCTTCGGCCCCTTGCGCGCCTCGGTGCCGCTCGCGGCGGGCATCTTCGAGATGCCCTACTGGAGCTTCCAGATCGCCAATTTCGTCTCGGCGTTGATCTGGTCGGCGGCGCTGCTGCTGTTCGGCGACGTGATCGCGAGGCTGATGGAATGGATCTGGCGTCTGATCTGACCGGGCAGCGGGGCCGCCCGGTCAGCGCGTCAAACGCGCCTAAAGCGAGGCGTTCCAGATCGAGGGAATCCAGCGAAATCCGTCCTTTTCCTTCTCGACGCGGACGAGACCCGGGAAGGCGGCGTGGAAGGCCTGGATCGGCATCTTCTCGGCAATGGCCATGTCGTAGAGCTTGCGCCGCGTCTGCTGTGCCAACGGCTTGTCGACGTCCGAGGCGATGTTCCATTCGGGATGCTTGACGAACAGGAAGGCCGCACCGGCGGTGATGTCGACCTGCACCAGCACCTTCTCGTTGCCCGAGGCGACGATGAAGGAATTGTGGCCCGGCGTGTGGCCGGGGCTCGCGATCGAGGTGATGCCCGGCGCCACCTCCTTGCCGGCTTCGTATTGCGTGACCTTGCGGCCGAGCGCGTCGAACACGCGGCGGATATTCTTGAAATTGTTTTCGAGGATCGGATTGCCCATCCCCTTGCTCATCTCGCCGTCGTCCATCCAGAACTTCCATTCCACCGCCGGCACCATGATCTCGGCATTGGGAAACGCGGGCTTGTTTTCGGCTGCCAGCAGGCCATTGATGTGGTCGCCGTGGAAATGAGAGATGACGACGGTGTCCACCGCTGCCCGGTCGATGGCGGCCGCCGTAAGGTTGTTCTGGAACTGGCCGACCTTGCCCTTGCTCTGCGTGAACTGGTCGGGCCCCAGACCGGTATCGATGACGACGAGCTTCGGTCCGGTGTTGACGACCACGGGGTTGAACGTATGGGTGACCTTGTCGGTCGGCAGGTGATGTTCGGCGAAGACCTTGTTGATGTCGTCCTTGCTGGCGCCCGCTGCGTAATTGTCGGTCAGATTGACGGTGGCAACGCCGTCGCAGACCACCGTGACCTGATGGGTGCCGACATTGTAGCGATAAAAGCTCGCATTCTGCTTGTCGGACAAGGGCGCGGCGGCCTCCACGGGCGAAGTCTTGACGAAAGGCAGGAGCGCCGAGGCGGCGGCGCCGGCTAGCGTTGCGCGACGGGTAATCTCGGTCATGGCGATGTCCTGGGGCTGGTTATGACAGGCTTGGACCGGCGGGGTTGTGGCGCGTCGGTCCTTCTCTGGAACCCCCATTACTACTGGAAATTCCGAGGCAGGCCGATGACATCCGTGCGGCACTCTGCCGTCACGCGTGTATCACTCTGCCATCGCGCGGTGCGGCATCCTGCCGTCCCGCCGGACCGATTTGCTCTTGACCATGGAACCCCGTGGCCTTATAGCCGCGCGCCATGATCAACGCCGCGACCATTCTGTTCGCCCGTCGCCGCCGCCGCAGCTTAGCGGTTTGGGCGGTCGATCGCGTTTGAGATCATCGTCTTTGCCGCTGGATCCGATCCGCGGCATTCTCTCTCCTGTCAGCGCGATCTGATCCGGCGGCTCCCCCGAGGAGGCCCAGCAGGAGACCACGATGTACACGCCACCCTTTTTCAAGCAGGACCGCGCCGCGAGCCTGAAATTCGCCGAGGAGCGCGGCTTCGGCACCATGTGTGCCTTCGACGGCCACAAGCCGGTCGCGTCCCCTCTGCCGTTCTATCTGACTTACGCCGCGGACGGCACGCCGCAGGCCGCCTTTCATGTCGCCCGTCACAATCCGCTGCTAAAGCTTGCGGGTGGCGATGCGTCCTGGCTGCTCGCGGTCAACGGCCCCGATGCCTATGTATCGCCGGACTGGTACGTCTCGCCGGACCAGGTTCCGACCTGGCTCTACCAGTCCGTGCATCTCAGCGGCCCAGTGCGGCTCTTGTCGGACGATGAGCTGGCGCTGCAGATCGACACGCTCAGCGACAAGTTCGAGAACTGGCTCTTGCCGAAAAAGCCGTGGACATCGGCCAAGATGACGGCAGGCCGGCTCGAAGCGATGAAGAAGGGGATCGTTGGGCTGGTCATGACTGTCGAGGAGGTCGAAGGCAGCTTCAAGCTGAACCAGCACAAGTCGGACGCCGACTATGCGGCGATCGCGAACGCGCTTGGCGGCGGTGATGCCGACGCCAAGCAGATCTCACAATTGATGCGGCAGGCAAGGCCGCAGGTTTTCGCAGACGACACGAACATGCTCGAAGGGAGCGCACCATGAGCCTCGCTGACACCACGAAAGCCCCGACCACCAGCGTGGCCAAGAAGCCCGCGACCGTCTTCGTCGACGGCGGCTCCGGCACCACCGGGCTCGGCATCAACGAGCGGCTGAAGCTCCAGAACGACGTCGTCGTGAAGACGATTGCCGACGACAAGCGCAAGGATCCTGCGGCCAAGAAGGCGCTGATGCAGGAGGTGGATCTCGTCATCCTCTGTCTACCCGACGATGCCGCAAAGGAAACCGTCGCGCTGGTCGACAGCATGGGCGCGTCCGCGCCGAAAGTGCTCGACGCCTCGACCGCCTATCGGGTCGCGCCCGACTGGGCCTACGGCTTTCCCGAGCTGACGGCCGACCAAGCCGGAAAGATCAAGGCCGCGAAGAAGGTCTCCAATCCCGGCTGCTATCCGACCGGCGCGATCGCGCTGTTGCGGCCGATCGTCGATGCCGGTCTGCTGCCGCCTGACCATCCCGTCACCGTCAACGCGGTGAGCGGCTATTCCGGCGGCGGCAAGTCGATGATCGCGAGCTTCGAAGACGGCAGCGCGCCGTCCTTCGAGCTCTACGGCCTGGGCTTCGAGCACAAGCATCTGCCGGAGATGCAGCTCTATTCGAACCTGACGCGGCGGCCGATCTTCATTCCCTCGGTCGGCAACTACCGCCAGGGCATGCTGGTCTCGGTGCCGCTCCAGCTCGACACGTTGCCGGGCAAGCCTGGCGGTGCCGATCTCCAAGCGGCGCTCGCCAAGCGCTACGCCGGCTCGAAATACGTCAAGGTGATGCCGCTCCAGAACGAGGCGGCCAAGGGCGGCCGGCTCGAGCCGGAGGCGCTGAACGAGACCAACATGCTCGAGCTCTACGTCTTCGCCAGCGACAAATATCATCAGGCCTTGCTGGTCGCGCGCCTCGACAATCTCGGCAAGGGCGCCTCGGGCGCAGCCGTGCAGAACATGCGGCTGATGCTGGGATTGCCGGAGGAGTAGGGCAGGTTTGTGCCCGGACGCAGCGCAGCGCCACTTAGCGATGCACTGCAGAGCCGGGGCCCAAGGCTGCTGCATCGTATGCGGCGTTCTGGGTCCCGGCTCGCGCTTTGCGCGTCCGGGACACGAACTCAAAACACCCTGAAGATCGCCAGCGCCAGCACGGCCTGGGCGAGGAAGCCGACGGTGAAGGCGAGCGTGCGGAACACCGGGATGCCGATCGCATAGACGATGAGATGCGCGACGCGGGACCAGAAATAGACGGCGCAGGCGAGCACGGTCCATTTCGTGGAATAGTCGATCGCATTCAGGATCAGCACCAGCGGCGCGAAGATCACGAGATTCTCGACCGCATTGTCGTGCGCGAACATCAGGCGGTTGGCCCACTCCGCCTGCGGCTTGTCGCCACGTGAGGGGTTGGCCATGGCGCCGGTGAGGCCGCGAACCTGGCAGCGGTTGATGATGTAGGGGATCCAGAGGATTCCGGTCAGGATCACCGTCAGTGTCAGCCAGAACAATTCGCGCGTCATAGTCCGGTCCCCTCTGTCGTCGCAGCTGCGTTGAGAGCGAGTCTATACAAGAGCGTGTCAGAGTCCGCTATGCGCGAACCCTGACATAGCTGCCTGGCGCGTCCTCGATCGGCGGGAAGGCGTCGTTGCCGACGGCGCGCGCCGGAACCTCTTCAGGATCGAGTTCGCCGAGCCATTGGCGCCAGTCCGGCCACCACGAGCCCTTGTGCTCGACGGCGCCGTTCATCCACTGCGCGACGTTGGCGTCCTTGACGTTGTCGTTGGTCCAGTACTGATACTTGTTCGAGGCCGGCGGATTGACGACGCCGGCGATGTGGCCCGAACCCGACAGCACGTATTTCACCGGACCGCCGAAGAACTGCGAGCCGTATAGCACCGATTCCGCCGGGGCGATGTGATCCTCGCGGGTGGCGAGGTTGTAGACGGGCACCTTCACCTTGGAGAGATCGAGCAGCGTGTTGTCCAGCACCATCGTGCCGGTGGAGAGCCGGTTCTCCAGATAGCAGTTGCGCAGGTAGTAGGAATGGTTCGCGTGGGTCATCCGCGTCGCATCGGAATTCCAGTGCAACAGGTCGAAGGCGCTCGGCTGCTGGCCCTTCAGATAGTTGCTGACGACATAGGACCAGATCAGATCGTTGGAGCGCAGCATGTTGAAGGCCATCGCCATCTTCGAGCCTTCGAGCACGCCGGCCGTCTTCATGTCCTGCTCGAGCGCTGCGATCTGCTCCTCGTCGACGAACACCAGGAGATCGCCGGCATGGGTGAAGTCGACCTGCGCCGCGAAGAACGTCGCAGACGCCACGCGCTGGCGGCGCTTCTCGGCGAGCCAGGCCAGGGTGGTTGCGAGCATCGTGCCGCCGACGCAATAGCCGGCGGTGTGCACCTTCATCTCGCCGGTGATCTTCTCGATCACGTCCATCGCCGTGAGCGGGCCCTGCTTCATGTAGTCTTCCCAGCTCTTGTTGCCGAGCCGCTTGTCGGGATTGACCCATGAGATCACGAACACGGTGATGCCCTGGTCGACGCACCACTTGATGTAGGATTTCTCCGGCTTGAGATCGAGAATGTAGAACTTGTTGATCCAGGGCGGCAGGATCAGGAGCGGGGTGCGCAGCACTGTCTCCGTGGTCGGCGAATACTGGATCAGCTGCATCATCTCGTTCTGATAGATCACCTTGCCCGGCGTCGTCGCCATGTTGACGCCGACGACGAGATTGTCCGGATTGGACTGGCGGATCTTCAGCATGCCTTTGCCGGCCGCGATGTCCTCGGCCAGCATCGTCAGGCCGCGCGCGAGGTTCTCGCCGCTGGACGCCATCGTCTCGCGCAGCACCTCCGGATTGGTCAGCACGAAGTTCGATGGCGAGAGCGCATTGGTGACCTGCTGCACGTAGAACTCGGCCTTGCGGCGCGTGTGCGGATCGAGGCCTTCGGCGTCGCGCACCAGCTCCTGCGCCCATTTGGTCGTGAGCAGATAGAGCTGCAGCACGAAATCGAAGAACTGGTTCGACTTCCATTCCGGATCGGCAAAGCGCTTGTCGCGCGGCGAGGGCGCGATCGCGGGCTCCACGTCCTGGCCGGCCATGCGGCGCACCGCCGAGCCCCAGAGGTCGAGATAGTCCTTGGCGAGCTTGGTCTGCAGATCGGAGGAGCGGGACGCATCCGACAGCCAGTACTCGGCGACCGAGGTGAAGGTCTTGACGATCTCCGTAAGCTCGGCCGGCGGGCGATCCTGCACCTCGCCGCTCTCGCGCGGCTTGAGGTAGGCGGCGAGCGCTTTGCCGCCGCTCTCCATCGCCCGCGCGACATTCATCGCGAAAGCTTCGGCATCGAACTTCGTCTCGAACTTGCTGCCGGATTTGGGCGTGTCGGTTGTGACAGTACTCATGCGCAGAACAGTAACGATTCATTCCGTATTCGTCACCGCGAAGCTCGCATGTTTGGCGTTAAACACTCTCGAAGATGTGTTGCAGTGCGACAAAAATTCCTGGTTCCGTCACAATCGGGCCGCACCGCTCGGCTTGGTGGTGCCGGGCTATTTTGTCGCTCATGCCATTTGGGCAGCAATGGTTTGAGCTTGAGTGCGGTCTTGGGTAAGGTTGCCCGGGGCCGTGCTTTGGGACGAGTAGGGGATTTCCCAAGTGTTCGCGTTATGGGACCTGCAAAAGGCGCTGCCGATCCGCGGCGCGCTGTTGATCATGGCGCTTGTTCTGGGCGGCTGCTCGAGCCAGCTTGCCGACATGACGCCTGGGGATGCGCAGGCGCATCCCCGGGAGCCGGGCAGCTATCTGCCCGTGCATGATCTGCCGCCGGATCGCGATCAGGCGGTCATCCCGCCTGATCAGCGCGCCAAGATAGAAGCCGAGCTCGCCGCTGCGCGCGATCGCCAGGCCGTCGCTACCAAGGACGCCAAGTAAGCGGAGCGTAAGGCGAGTGGGCGCGAGTACGTGTGACGGTGCAAGGTAATCGCTGGCGCCCCCGTCTTGCCGTGCTAAAAGACCTCAGTTCAGCCGAGAGTCAGGGCGAACGACTTCAGTCCTCGTCGTTGAATGTTGCTCTAAGTCTTTGAATTTGAGTAAGTTTCACGAAGGAATGAGCGCCTTTCCCGAGCGGCCGTCGTGGCCTGTCGATTCTGTCCTGACCGGTTGCCCGGAGCCCAGAGAGCCATGGAAGATTTTTACCGCATCCGCCGCCTGCCGCCTTACGTGTTCGAACAGGTCAACCGGGCCAAGGCGGCCGCGCGGAATGCCGGCGCCGACATCATCGACCTCGGCATGGGCAATCCGGACCTGCCGGCCCCGCCGCATGTGCTCGAGAAGCTGAAGGAGACACTCGGCAAGCCGCGCACCGATCGCTACTCGGCCTCCCGCGGCATCCCGGGGCTGCGCAGGGCCCAGGCCGCCTATTATGCCCGCCGCTTCGGCGTGAAGCTCAATCCCGACACCGAGGTCGTGGCGACGCTCGGCTCCAAGGAGGGCTTTGCCAATGTGGCGCAGGCCATCACCGCGCCCGGCGATGTCATCCTCTGTCCGAACCCGAGCTATCCGATTCACGCCTTCGGCTTCCTGATGGCAGGCGGTGTGATCCGCTCCGTACCCTCCGAGCCGACGCCGCAATTCTTCGAGGCGGCGGAGCGGGCGATCATCCATTCGATCCCCAAGCCGCTGGCGCTCGTCGTCTGCTACCCCTCGAACCCGACCGCCTATGTCGCGAGCCTCGATTTCTACAAGGACCTCGTCGCGTTCGCAAAGAAGCACGAGATCCTGATCCTGTCCGATCTCGCCTATGCCGAGGTCTATTTCGACGAGAGCAATCCGCCGCCCTCGGTGCTTCAGGTGCCGGGCGCGATGGACGTCACCATCGAGTTCACCTCGATGTCGAAGACCTATTCAATGGCGGGCTGGCGCATGGGCTTCGCGGTCGGCAATGAGCGCGTGATCGCGGCCCTCGCCCGCGTCAAATCCTATCTCGACTACGGCGCCTTCACGCCGGTTCAGGTCGCCGCGACCGCGGCGCTGAACGGCCCGGATGATTGCATCAAGGAGATGCGCGACACCTACCGCAAGCGCCGCGACGCGCTGGTGGAATCGTTCGGCCGTGCCGGCTGGGAGATCCCGCCGCCGGAGGCCTCGATGTTCGCCTGGGTGCCGCTGCCGGAAGCTTTCCGCAGCGTCGGCAGCATGCAGTTCGCAACGCTGATGGTGGAAAAGTCCGGCGTCGCGGTCTCGCCCGGCGTCGGCTTCGGCGAGCATGGCGAAGGATATGTCCGTATCGCCATGGTGGAAAACGAGCAACGGATCAGGCAGGCCGCGCGCGGCGTGCGCCGCTTCCTTGAAAGCGGCATCGAAACGTTGCACAACGTCGTTCCGCTCGCCAATCGGCGCTAATTCTCTTCGACGGGTTTTCGAAAAGCATCATGGTTGCACCCCTGAAAGTGGGCATAGCGGGGCTCGGCACCGTGGGTGCCGAAGTCGTCCGTTTGATCGAAACGCAGGCGCGCGTGCTCGCGGGCCGCAGCGGCCGCGGCATCCGCGTCGTCGCCGTCACGGCGCGCTCGAAGGCGAAGAAGCGCGGCGTCGACCTGCGCGGCATCGACTGGGCGAAGGATCCGATGGCGCTTGCGACCCACCCCGAGGTCGATTGCTTCGTCGAACTGATGGGCGGCGCCGGCGATCCCGCGTTGTCCGCGGTGGACGCCGCGCTCACCGCCGGCAAGTCGGTCGTCACCGCCAACAAGGCGCTGCTCGCCAAGCACGGCCTCAAGCTCGCCAAGGCAGCTGAGAAGAACGGCGGCGCGCTGAATTTTGAGGCAGCTGTCGGCGCCGCGATCCCCGTCATCAAGACGTTGCGCGAAGGTCTTGCCGGAACCGGCATCAACCGCGTCTACGGCATCCTCAACGGCACCTGCAATTACATCCTGACCCGGATGGAGCAGGAGGGGCTGTCCTTCGCCGAATGCCTCAAAGACGCGCAGCGGCTTGGCTATGCCGAGGCCAATCCGTCCTTCGATGTCGACGGCCACGACACCGCGCAGAAACTCGCCATTCTCGCCAGCCTCGCGTTCGGCACGAAAGTTGCTCAAAGCGCGGTGTATGTGGAAGGCATCTCATCCATCGCGCCGGAAGATCTGCGCGCCGCCGACGATCTCGGTTACAGGCTCAAACTGCTCGGCGTTGCGGTTCGCACCGCCAAGGGCATCGAGCAGCGCGTGCACCCGACCATGGTGCCGAAATCCTCCTCGATCGCGCAGGTGATGGGTGTCACCAATGCGGTCACGATCGACGGCGAGGGGATTCCGCCGATCACGCTGGTCGGCCCCGGTGCGGGGGGAGCGGCGACCGCATCCGCTGTGGTCGCCGACATCGCCGACGTCGCGCGCGGCATCCGCGCCAATCCGTTCGGCCGGCCGATCTCGCAGCTGCGCGACACCCAGAAGGCACCGATGGAGCGGCATGAAGGCGGCTACTACATCCGCCTGCTCGCGCGCGACTTCCCCGGCACGGCGGCCGCGATCGCGACGCGGCTTGCCGAGCAGAAGATTTCGATCGAGTCGATCGTGCAGCGTCATCCCAATGGCGGCGCTGCGCCGGCCGACGGCAAGGCGGTCCCCGTGCCCGTCATCCTGATTACCTATGCGACGCACGAGGACGCCGTGCGCCGCGCGCTCGCCGCCGTACAGAAGGACAAGGTGATCAGCGGACGGCCGCAGGTGATCCGGATCGAGAAGAACTAGAGCATGACCCCGAAAAGTGTTGAGCGGTTTTCCGGAAAGGTCATGCTCAAACCATGATGCGGTTGTTCGTTCGAACGAACACCGGGCGTTGAGAGTTGATGTGGGCAGGATTCCTGTCCAGAACCGTTTCGAAGGAGTGAGCCGATGTCGACCCATATTTCAGTGCCGCCGCAAGCGTTGCTCGAGCGCATCCTCACGCTGGAGATCGTGCGGGTGACGGAGCGGGCGGCGGTGTCGTCGGCGCGGCTGCGTGGTCACGGCAACGAGAAGGCCGCCGACCAGGCCGCCGTGGACGCCATGCGGCGCGAGCTCAACAAGCTGCCGATCCAGGGCACCATCGTGATCGGCGAGGGCGAGCGCGACGAGGCGCCGATGCTCTATATCGGCGAGCAGGTCGGCCTCAAGGCGGGCCCCGAGGTCGATATCGCGGTTGACCCGCTCGAGGGCACCACGCTGTGCGCCAAGAACATGCCGGGCTCGATCGCCACGATGGCGATGGCCGACGGCGGCACGCTGCTGCACGCCCCCGACGTCTACATGCAGAAGCTCGCGATCGGCCCCGGCTATGACAAGGGCGTTGTCGATCTCGATGCCTCGCCGGCCGACAATGTCCGACGCCTCGCCAAGGCCAAGGGCGTCAAGCCGGAAGGCATCACCGTTCTCGTGCTCGACCGTCCGCGCCACGCCGACATCATCGCCAGCGTGCGCTCGACCGGTGCAGCCGTGCGCCTGATCACTGACGGCGACGTCGCCGGCGTGATCCATTGCGCCGATCCCGACAACACCGGCGTCGACATGTATCTCGGCACCGGCGGCGCGCCGGAAGGCGTGCTCGCGGCTGTGGCGCTGCGCTGCATCGGCGGCCAGATGCAGTGCCGCCTCATCCTCGATTCCGACGAGAAGCGCGAGCGTGCTGCCAAGATGGGCGTCAACGATCCGAAGATGATCTACGGCATCGAGGACATGGCGCGCGGCGACTGCCTGTTCGCCGCCACCGGCGTCACCACGGGCTCGCTGCTGTCGGGCGTCAAATTCCGCAAGGACGGCGTGATCGAGACCGAGACGGTCGTGATGCGCTCCGTCACCGGCACTGTGCGCTACATCAAGGCCGAGCATCGCGAGCTGGCCAAGTTCCACCTGGACTGAGTACGGAATAGCAGCTGCCGTCATTTCCGGGGCGACGGGACCGCGCAACGCGCGGCCCGGAGAGCCCGGAATCCATAGCCACGATTGGGAGTATGGATTCCGTGCCTGCGCCTCACGGCGTAACCCGAAATGACCAAGAATAACATCGAGGGAAGCGCCCATGTCCGATCTCTCCGCCGTCAAAGCCCTCGTCTTCGACGTGTTCGGCACCGTCGTTGATTGGCGCACGAGTCTCATCACCGACTTCATGTGGTGGGGCAAGCAGCGCGGCATCACCGCTGATTGGCCCGCGCTCGTCGACGGCTGGCGCGGCATGTACATGGCCTCGATGGACGACGTGCGCAAACATCCGGAGCGCGGCTATGTCATGCTGGATGATCTGCATCGCCGCTCGCTCGAAAAGCTCGTCGATCAATTCGCGATCAAGGGCCTGACCGAAGCCGATCTCGATTATCTCACCAAGGGCTGGCACCGCCTGCATCCCTGGCCCGACAGCGTCGCCGGCCTCACGCGGCTGAAATCAAAGTTCGTGATCTCGCCGCTGTCGAACGGCAATGTCGCGCTGCTCACCAACATGGCGAAGTTCGCTGGGCTGCCTTGGGACCTCATCCTGTCGGCCGAGCTGTTCGAGCACTACAAGCCAGATCCGGAAACCTATCTCGGCGCCGCGCGCCTGCTTTGCCTCGAGCCGGAAGAGGTGATGATGGTCGCCGCCCACAATGGCGATCTCGCCGCCGCGCAGAAGAACGGGCTCAGGACCGCGTTCGTGGCGCGACCGACCGAGTACGGGCCGCTTCAGAAGGTTGATTTCGAAGCCACCGGCAATTGGGACATCGTCGCCAGGGACTTTGGCGGCATCGCGGACAAGCTCGGCTGCTAGGCCGCACTTCGCGAGGGATGGGAGGCGATGAGCAAGCCGGTCCCCGAGCGCTATCAACATCTGCGACGCTTCGCATTCGGCGACAGCCCTGCGCTGGCGGACGAATTGGTCGAGCTCGTCGTCAGGGGCATCAAGATCGCGACCTGCAGCACCGAGGACGAGCCGAACACGTCCGCGCCAGGTGAGCGCTGGGTCGTGCTCGATGGGCGGGCAGAGCCGCGCTGCGTCATCGAAACCACCGAGGTGACATACCGGCGCTTCAATGAGGTCGACGCCGCCTTTGCGCATGACGAGGGGGAAGGCGACCGGAGCCTCGCCTATTGGCGGGGCGCCCATCAGTCCTATTTCGGTAGGCTTGGCCGATATAGCGACGACATGCTGCTGATGTGCGAGCGTTTTCGCCTGATCGAGGTTCTCGACGACGCCCGGGCTGATCCCGAGCGCAAGCCTCTCGCGTGACGCAGCTCCAGGCGGCTCGTGCCGCCCGGAGCTGTTCTGGCCGGTCTACAACGTCATCTGCATCGGTTCGGGATAGTAGCGGAAGCCTTCGCCGCTCTTGGCGATGTGGCCATAGCCCGGCCAGGCGAAATGATAGGACATCACCGGAATCTTGTTCGCCGCGAGCATGGTCAAGAGCTTGACGCGCGATTCGGCCGCCTGCTTCGGATCGGTGTCGTAGGAGAACTCCATCCGTGGCCGCTCCAGCAGCAGCACCGAATGGTGCGAGAGGTCGCCGAGGAAGGCGAAGGATTTGCCCGCCGATGAGACCGTGAAGATGGTGTGGCCCACGGTGTGGCCCGGCGCAGCGATCGCCTGTACGCCTGGAAGGAACTCCTGGCCGTCCTTGAAGAACACGATGCGGTCGCGGACCGGCAGCAGGTTCTTGCGGGCGTGCACGACGAAGTCCTTGGCGGCGCTGCCGAGCTTGCCTTCATCGGTCCAGAAGTCGAAATCGGTCTGGGAGATGTAGACCTGTGCGTTCGGAAATAGCGGCTTGCCGCCTTCGTCCACGATGCCGCCGATGTGGTCGATATGGGCGTGCGAGCAGACGACGGCGTCGATGTCCCCCGGCTTGATGCCGGCCTCGGTCATGCTCTTCTGTTGCCGCCCGGTGCTGGCGCCGAACATTTTCGAGCTGCCCATGCCGGTATCGAACAGGATGAGCTTGTCGCCGGTGTTCACGATCGGAGAATTCTGTTCGAGCACGACGTTGTCCGGCGACAGGAAATTGTCCGCCAGCATCTTCTTGACTTCTTCCTTGGGAACGCCGGTGAACGTTCCGGAGGGATCGCCGAGCGGCAGCGGTCCGTCGGAGACGACGGTCACCTCGGCGTCGCCGAGAATGAAGCGGTGCCAATAGGGCGTCTGCGTGCCGAGCTTGGGAGCCCGCGCCATTGCGCTGCTGCCGAGCATGGCGCTGGCACCAAGGCCCGCCCCGAGTGCGAGCAGGGACCGACGAGAGACATCGATTGTCATGCGTTTCCTCGCTTTTGTCTTTTATCTCAATTGTTCGCGCGTTGCGGCCGGCCGTCGGCACGCGGCCGGAGGTCGGCAGATTCCATGCTGCGCCGGTTACGACTAGCTAGCAAGTAGAATTGGTTCGCAGATGTGCGACCGCGGAATTGCGCTTTACGCAATTCTCAGCGCGACATCATTGCCTTCCGTCTCGGCAAAGCCTGCCTGCAAGACCTCTTCGCGCTTATGGCGCAGATGCGCCCGCAGGATGTGGGAGAGGCCGGCGCCGTCGCGGCGCTGGAGCGCATTGAGGATTGCTTCGTGCTCTCTTACGGCGAGCTCCCAGCGCTGCGGCGTCATCGGCGTGACATAACGCGCGCGCCGGATGCGCGCAGTGACGGATGTGTACAACGCTGCGAGCACCGGGTTTCCGGCGGCGTTCACGATGGCTTCGTGAATGGCGCGATTGCCGCGATAGTATTGGATCAGATCACTCTCGCGATAATGCTGCACCATCTCCGCATGCGCGGCGGCGATCGCATCGATCTCGGCATCGGTGATGCGCTCGCAGGCGAGCTCGCCGGCAAGGGCCTCCAGGCCCTGGCAGACCTCGAACAGATCGCGCATGTCCTTGTCGGTCAGCTTCGCCGCGCGTGACCCGCGGTGCGGCAGCAGCTGCACGAGGCCCTCGGCGGCCAGCACCTTGAGCGCTTCGCGCAGCGGCGTGCGCGAGATCTCAAGCCGTTCGCACAGCTCGCGCTCGGGAATCCGCGCGCCCGGCGGGATCTCGCCGTCGAGCAGGATGGCGCGGATGCGCCCGACGACTTCTTCATGAAGCATGGGTTCAAACTCGATTTGAATGCAAAAATCAGCTTACAGGGGAGAAATCGTAAGTTCCAGCTTGATAATTCCACATTTTGCATTCAAAAATGTAAAAAACAGAAAGGCGCGAGGAAATGGACCTGCAAGTCGAGGCAGAAGACCTCGTTTTTGAATGCACGGATGGCATCGGGCGGATCACGTTCAACCGCCCGCAGGCGCGCAACGCCTTCACCTTCACGATGTACGAACGGCTCGCTGCGATCTGCGAGGAGGCCAACGGCGACCATGCGATCAAGGTGCTGGTGCTGCGCGGGGCCGGCGACAAGGCGTTCGCCTCGGGCACCGACATCAACCAGTTCCGCGAGTTCAAGACGCCGCAGGACGCCATCGACTATGAGAACCGCATCGATCGGGTGCTGACCACGCTGGAGCAGTGCCGGGTGCCGACGATCGCGGCAATCAACGGGTTCTGCACCGGCGGCGGGGCGGGCATCGCCGCGGCCTGCGATCTCCGTATCGGCACGCGTAGCGCGAAGATTGGCTTTCCCATCGCCAGAACACTCGGCAATTGCCTGTCGATGTCCAATGTCGGCCGTCTCACGGCGCTCATTGGCGCTGCGCGCGTTAAGGATCTGATCTTCACCGCGCGCCTCGTCGACGCCGCGGAGGCCACGAGCGTCGGGCTACTCGGCGAGGTCGTCGAGGATATCGCCGCGCTGGACAAGCGGGCCGACGAGGTCGCCCGGCTGCTCGCTAATCATGCCCCGCTGACGCTGAATGCGACCAAGCAGGCGGTCGCCCGCCTGCAACGGCGGCTGACGCAGGACGAGGGCGAAGACCTCATCCTGATGTGCTACACGAGCCAGGATTTTCGCGAAGGGCTCGATGCTTTCCTCAACAAGCGCGCGCCGCAATGGCGCGGCCAATAGGATGGGCCGATGCAAAGTTCGCAATCCACCTCCCGCCGTTCCGGACCGCTCGCCGGCCTCAAGGTCATCGATCTCACCCATGTCATGGCCGGGCCGACCTGCACCCTGATGCTCGCCGACATGGGCGCCGACGTCATCAAGATCGAGAAATGGCCGAACGGCGACGACACCCGTCATTCGGTGCCGCCGAAGATCGGTGATGAAGCCGCGTCCTTTCTGATGATGAACCGCAACAAGCGCGGCATCGTGCTCGACCTGAAGACCGGCGGCGGCAAGGAAGTGCTGCGGCGCCTGATCGCAAGCGCCGACGTGCTGGTCGAGAACTTTGCGCCCGGCGCGATGGAACGTCTTGGTTTCGGCTACGAGGCGCTGCACGCCGAATTCCCGGCGCTGATCTACTGCTCCCTGTCCGGCTTTGGTCGCACCGGCCCTTACAAGCATCGCCGCGGCTTCGATCTGGTCGCGCAGGCCATGAGCGGCATCATGAGCTTCACCGGCGAACGTCCTGACGGCCCACCCGTCAAATGCGGTCCCCCGCTGTCCGACATCACCGCCGGGCTGCTCGCCAGCATGGGCATCCTCGCCGCCTACACGCATCGCCTCAAGACCGGCGAAGGGCAGTGGGTGGAAACCTCGCTTTACGAGGCTGCACTGGTGCAGACCTATTGGCAGTCGACCATCGCGCTCGCCGCCGGCACCGCGCCGCGCGCGATGGGGTCGGCGCATCCGCTCAACGCGCCGTACCAGGCCTTCGAGGCCTCCGACGGCTGGCTCGTGGTCGGCGGTGCCAACAAGAAGCACTGGCTGCTGATGCTGGAAGCGCTCGGCGCCAGCGAGCTCGCCGCGGATCCGCGCTTCGTCACCGGGGCCGACCGCATGGCGAATTTGAAGGAGCTCGAAGCGGTCCTGAGCGAACGCTTCCGCACCAAATCACGCGCGCACTGGCTCGCGGCATTGGACGAGAAGGGGGTTCCGTGCGGCCCCGTGCACGACATGCTGGAGGCCCTCGGCGATCCCCAGACGCTGGCGCGCGAGATGGTGGTCGAGGTCGAGCACTCCACGCTCGGCCCCGTCAAGACGATCGGCCTTCCCATCAAGTTTTCGGAGACCCCAGGCAAAGTGCGATCGGGCGCTCCGGTCTATGGTGAGCACACCGACGAGGTGCTGGCCGAGCACGGGTTCGAGCCATCGCGAATTGAAGCGCTCGAGAAAGAAGGCGCGATCGTGCGGGCATCAGGCAGGCGCGAGGAACGCGTCGCCTGAATGGATTTCGACACGACAACGATAAAAGACAAAATCAGCTGGAGGAAATCATGGGTCGGACGTCAACACTTCTGCTTTCCGCAGCCGTAACCGTGCTCGCCGGCACGGGTCCGGCGCTCAGTGCCTGGCAGCCGCAAAAGCCGATCGAGTTCGTGGCCACGGCCGGGCCGGGCGGCGGCACCGACAATCTCGCCCGCGCCGTGCAGAACATCATTACCAAGCACAAGCTGACCGAGCAGCCGATCGTCGTCGTCAACAAGGGCGGCGGCAGCGGCGCGGAAGGCTATGTCTACGGCAAGGCTTCCGCCGGCGATCCCTACAAGGTGATCTTCGGCACCTCGAACGCCTGGCAGCAGCCGCTCGTCTCCAAGGTCGCCTTCAACTACACCGATCTCACCCCGATCGCGGCAATGGCGCAGGACGAGTTCCTGCTCTGGGTCAAGCAGGACTCGCCCTACAAGACGGCGGGCGACTATCTGAAAGCCGCCGCCGCGGGCGAGTTCAAGATGGGCGGTGCGCAGTCGAAGGACACCGACGAGGTCCTGACGCGCATGATCGAGAAAGCCGGCAAGATCAAGCTGACCTATATCCCGTTCAAGAGTGGCGCCGAGACCGCCGTGCAGCTCGCCGGCGGACACCTCGATTCCCACGTCAACAATCCCAGCGAGAGCCTCGGGCAATGGCGCGGCGGCACGCAGCGCCCGCTCTGTGTCTTCAACCCGAAGCGTCTGCCGCAGGGGCCAAAGGTCACCGCGACCGAAGGCTGGAGCGACGTTCCGACCTGCGTCGAGCAGGGCCTCGACATCAAGCAATATGAGCAGCCGCGCACGGTATGGCTGCCCGGCAAGGTCACGCCGGATCAAGCCGCGTTCTATGTCGAGCTGATGAAGAAGGTGCAGGCCACGCCCGAGTGGAAGGACTACATCGAGAGGACCTCCCAGGTCGACACCTTCCTGACCGGCGCCGAGCTCGACAAGTTCATCAAGGAGGACCTCGAGCACATCAGGCAGGTCGCGGGCGAGCAAGGGTGGCTCGTCAAGTGAGGCCGGGGCGACATCGACCGCTGGGAGAATGCGTGCGTCATAACCGGCGATTGTCTGTGCCCGAACGGAGTCCCCCATGATCTCCCGTCGCGCCCTCGAACTCGCCACCGCCATCCTCACCGGCAGCTTCGGTGTCGCCGTCATCGTCTCCAGTCTCGACAACGGCATCGGCTGGTCGAGCGCCGGCGTGGAGGCCGGTACGTTTCCGTTCCTGACCGGGATCATCGTCGTGGTCGGGAGCCTCTACAATCTGGTGCGCGGCGCGATGCCGGCGGCGACATTGGCCAACGTCCCGATCGCCATCACGTCGATCGAGCTGCGCCGGCTTGCGGGTCTGTTCGTGCCGGCTGCGCTCTTCGTGGCGGCGATCCCGCTGGCCGGGATGTACGTTGCATCAGCGCTCTACGTCTTTGCAGTGCTCGTCATCCCGCGGCATCAATCCGTCCCCCGCGCGCTCGCCATGGCGGGCGCGACGGCGCTTGCGCTCTACGTCGTGTTCGAGCGCATGTTCCAAGTCAGCTTGCCGCACGGCGCTCTCGCCGCCGCGTTCGGGTTCTGACGGAGAGGCCGATGGATAATCTCTCAGAGCTCCTGCACGGCTTCACCATCGCGGTCACCGTGCCGCATCTGGCCCTGATGGCGATCGGTGTGCTGCTCGGCATTCTCGTCGGCGTGCTGCCCGGGCTGGGCGCGCCGAACGGGGTGTCGCTGCTGCTGCCGCTGACCTTCGGCATGCAGCCGGTGTCGGCGATCATCCTGCTCTCCAGCATGTATTGGGGCGCGTTGTTCGGCGGCTCCGTCACCTCGATCCTGTTCAACATTCCGGGCGAGCCGTCCTCGGTCGCGACCACCTTCGACGGCTATCCGATGGCGCGCGATGGCCGGCCGACCACGGCGCTCGCGACCGCCTTCGGCTCGGCAGCGATCGGCGCGCTGATCGGCGTCATCCTGATCACCTTCCTCGCGTCCTGGGTGGCACAGGTTGCGCTGGCCTTCGGGCCGGCCGAGTATTTTGCTGTCTATTTCCTCGCCTTTGCCAGCTTCGTCGGCATGGGCGGCTCGGCGCCGATCAAGACGGTCGTGGCGCTGGCCATCGGCTTTGCGATCGCGGCCATCGGCATCGACACGGTGTCCGGCAGCGTCCGCCTCACCATGGGAGTCGATGAGCTGGTGAAGGGCGTGAGCTTCGTCGTCGCCGTCATGGGCCTGTTCGGCATCGGCGAGCTGCTGGTTGCGGTCGAAGAGGAGTTTCACGCTCGCGCGGTCTCCTCGAAGATCGATTGGCGCGAGGTGTTCCGCGCGGTCGGTCAGCTGCCCCGGCATGGCGTGGCTCTGCTGCGCAGTGCCGCGATTGGATGTTGGATGGGGATCACGCCGGGAGGCCCGACCGCGGCTTCCTTCATGAGCTACGGCATCGCGCGTCGCTTCTCGCGCCGCGGCCGATATTTCGGCACCGGCGAGGTCGAAGGCATCGTCTCGCCGGAGACGGCCGACCATGCCGCCGGCACCAGCGCGCTGTTGCCGATGCTCTCGCTCGGCATTCCCGGATCGGCCACCGCAGCGGTCATGATGGGGGGGCTGATGATCTGGGGTCTCAATCCCGGACCGATGCTGTTCGTCGACCAAAAGGATTTCGTCTGGGGCCTGATCGCCTCGATGTATGTCGGCAACATCGTCGCCGTGGTGCTGGTGCTGCTCACCGTGCCGGTCTTCGCCGCCCTGATGCGGATACCCTTCGTTGTGATCGCCCCGCTGATCGTGATCATCTGCGTCGTCGGCGCCTATTCGGTGTCCAACTCCTATCTCGACGTGGTCATGATGCTCGGCTTCGGCGTCGTGGGCTATCTCTTCAAGAAGCTGTTCTATCCGCTGGCGCCGCTCGTCCTCGCGATCGTCATCGGCGACAAGGCCGAGGACGCGTTCCGGCAGTCGATGCTGATCTCGAAGGGATCACTGGGGATCTTCTTTGCCAACAAGCTGGTGTCCTGCCTGATCGTGGCCGGCATCGCGCTGTTGCTGCTTCCGCTCGTGCTGCAGCTCGCGCGGCTCTGGCGCAAGCCTGCATCCCCGGCCGCCGACGCGACAGCCCAGGAAAAGGTGATCATATGACCGCAAAGCCGCTCATTGCATTGGCAGTGGGAGATCCCGCCGGCATCAGTCCGGAGCTGACGGCGAAGCTCGCGGTCCAGGACGACATCCGCGCGAATTGCCGGCTGGTCGTCATTGGTGACCGCCGCATCTTCGACGAGGGCGCGCGCGTCGCCGGCGTCAAGCCGGACTTGACGATGGTGGAGCAGGGGACCGACCTCCGCGCAGGGCAGGGCGATGCGCTGTTCCTCGATCTCGGTCATCTTGATCTGAAAGAAGTCGAGCCGAAGACCGCGACGCTCGCCGGCGGCAAGTTCGCGCTCGCGAACTACCGGCGCGCGCTCGAACTCGGCCGCGACGGGCACGTCGATGCCGTCTGCTTCACGCCGTTCAACAAGCAGGCGATGCGGCTCGCCCGCGCCGAATATGACGACGAGATCGCCTTTTCGGCCGAGGTGGTCGGTCTGAAGACTGCGGCGAGCGAGTTCAACGTGCTGGACCGGCTCTGGAATGCACGGGTGACCTCGCACATCCCGCTTAGGGACGTTGCAGCCAGGTTATCCAGCGAACGCATCCACCGTGCGCTCCAGCTGACCGATGCCTGCATGCGAAATGCCGGTTTCGCGCGCCCTCGCATCGCGGTCGCGGGGCTCAATCCCCACGCCGGCGACGGCGGCAATTTCGGCCGCGAGGAAATCGACATCATCGCGCCGGTGGTCGCGACCGGCCAGCACGAGGGCATCGCCGCAGAAGGACCATTCCCCGCCGACACCGTGTTCCTGCGTGCCAAGGCCGGCGCCTTCGATGCGGTGCTGACGATGTATCACGACCAGGGCCAGATCGCGATGAAGCTGATGGGCTTCGATCGCGGCGTGACCTTGCTCGGCGGCTTTCCATTCCCGATCTGCACGCCCGCGCACGGCACGGCCTACGACATCGCGGGGCAGGGCATTGCATCGATCGGCGCCAGCCGCGCCGCGCTGCTGCTGGCCGCGGAGATGGCCGCGCGCCAGGCCGCCTGACGGCAGGCCATCCGGCGCTACTTCGCGATTGGCGTCGTCAGCTCCTTGTCGGCCGTATCCACCACGAACACGGCGAGCAGCTTCGCAGGTTCGGTATCGCTGGCATTGGCGCTGACGGCGTGGCGATCGCCGGGCCTTTCGGCGAAATTCTCTCCCTTACGGAAGACCTTTGCCGGACCGTCATTGACCTGGCTGCGGATCGCCCCTTCCAGGACGGTGGCATAGATGAAGGCGGACGGCGCGTGAATGTGGGCCGGCGAGGAGCCTCCTGGGCCGTACTCGACCAGAACACCCTTCATGCTCTTGCCGGGGACATTCGGCAGCGCCTGGTCGAACACGACGGTCACCTTGGCTGATGCTGCTGTTGGTTCGTCGGCCCGTGCCGTCGCGAAGAATGACGCATAGATTGCCGTGGCGATGAAGATTGTGCGCATGAGGATTCCTTTCCTGCGAATCTGAATACCGAGGCGGAAATCGTCAGGCCGTCGCGAGCCATTCTGCGAGCGGCGTTGTCCCGAGCCGCGCCTCGCCGAGCGGGTTCAGCGACGTGTCGTCAATTGGAGCGCCGTAATAGGGTGTCTGCGGGTCTCCGATCACAGGCCGTGCGTCGCCGGACGCCTTCAGGCGCCGCGCGATGAATTCGTTGAAGGGAGCCTTCTCGGGGCCGGCGATGTCGATCGTGCCGTTGATCGGCTGCCCCGTTGCGACCTCCGCCAGGCGCTCGACGACGTCGTCCGCCGCGATCGGCTGAAACAATGCGGAGGGAACGACAATCTTGCCCTCGCGCGCTCCGGTCTCGGCGATGGCGCCGAGGAATTCGAAGAACTGAGTGGCGCGCACGATCGAATAGGGGATCGAGGCGGACTTGATGACGGCCTCTTGGGCGAGTTTGGCACGGAAATAGCCGTTGTCTGGCGACCGGTCGGTGCCGACGATCGAGAGCGCCACATGATGCTTCACGGCCGCCGCCGCCTCTGCTGCGACGAGATTTTTGCTCGAACGCTGGAAGAAATCGAGCACTGCGGCCGGCTCCCAGGACGGCGCATTGGCGACGTCGATGATCACGTCCGCACCGGCCAGCACGGCAGCGAGACCTTCGCCGGTCACGGCGTTCACGCCCGATTTCGGCGAGGCCGCCACCGCCTCGTGGCCCTGCTGCTTGAGCTTCGTCACGAGCTTGGATCCGATCAACCCGGTTCCACCAATCACGACGATCTTCATGACACGTCTCCTACTGTGTCTGGGGCGCGAGATGATCAAAGGCGGCGCGAACTCGCGCACTCACGTCAATGAACATGATGCAAAGCGACTCTATCCGTCGCATGGGGCAGGCTCTTGCCTGGAATGGGCGCAGCTTGTCGGAAAATGCTCAAGAAGCCGGGGGACGATATCACAAGGTCGCCAAGGGATCATTCCCTCTTGCGTTACAGATCGCCAGTGTGTTTTGCCCGACGCGTCAAGGGTTGTTTCGGGTCAAGCAGCCCTTCAAAAATAACCAATCAAACCAACCGCTTGGCTACTGTGCATGGGGTTGTTTTCGCGACTTGATGAGGCGGGGGCTGTTTGCCCGATCTTGCGGGGCGCCTCACGCCCCGCAGACGATCACGCCGTACCAGCCGAGCCCGCGATAGGTCTCATAGCCGGGGGTGGCATGGAAGGCGACCAACGTGCCGGTACGATCGGGGTAGAAGCCGGAGCGCTGGCCGTTCAGCGAGATCGAGATGCGCTCGCTGAGAATGCCCTGGCCGTCGGACGCCGCAATGACGCGAAAATTCGAATCGACCAGCAGGACACGAGCCTTGTCGTTGTCGCCGACGCGCACGCCTTGCACGATGGCGCGGGCCTGCGGCTCCCAATCGAAATGGATGGCGAGCACGCCGATCGGCGCGCCGTTAGCCTGGCCGCCGGCGCGGACGCTGGCGCAATAGGTCGCGACCTGCGCATTGCCGAGCAGGGGCTGGTTCTCGACGTCGCCGGCGACATAATCGTCGCCGGAGCGCAAGGAATGAGCCTCGCGAAACCATTTGGTGTGGGCGACGTTCTGGCCGACGACGCGGAAGCGGTCGGCGCGGCCATTGGCGATGACGTTGCCGTCGAGGTCGCAGAGCCAGAGGTCGAGATAGACGGTGTAGGCCCCGAGGATCACGCCGAGACGCTGCGAGGCGTGGTTGACGGCCGCAGCGCCCGGAGAGGCCGCGCAATCGACCACGGCGGAATCGGTCGCCCACCAGCGCACGTCGCAGGTTCGCTCATAGAGGTTGCGGTCGATCAACTCGATGGCGTTGAGCGACAGATCGACCATGCGCTCGCCGCGCGAGCGTTGGCTCATGCGATCGATCGAGGCAACGAGATCGCCGGTGCGCTTCGTCAGCTGGGTCTCGAGCTCGCGGGCGATGGTCTCGACCTGCTGGCCGACGCCGCGGACCTCCTGCGCCACCACCGCGAAGCCCGCGCCCTGCGCGCCGGCGCGCGAGCTCTCGATCAGCGCGTTCAGCGCCAGCATCTTCATCTGGTTGGTGATCTGCTGGATCGCCTTGGTCTTGTCGACCGCGATCTGGTTGACCTCTGCCGTGAGGCGGTTGATCAGCGCGGAGATGTCGGAATCGTCATCGGCGGGTTCGGTGGCAATCGGCTTGGCTTTCAGACCCAGCGCAGCAGACATCGGGGATTTCCCTTGGCAATGAGGTCTGATCTGCAACGAACCCGGAACAACAAATTACAGATCGAATACGAGACGTTTTCGAAGATTCCGCCTAACGCCCGCTTAATTTGCTGTTCGGCCGAATGCCCAAATGATAGTCACTCCGCGCAGCAAAGCGGCAATCCACCGCTTTATGCCGCGCGGACATTGCTTATCTCGGGGGATTCCGGGTCAATCACTCGGACGGCCGACCGCCGTCACCTTTCCGGGTTCCTCGAGCCATTCGCCTTTCATGACGCCCTCCGCCACCGCATTGCCTGTCGAAGCGCCCCAGGCGTTCCTGGGGGTGGCACGCTCGCTCACCGACAAGCTGTGGCGTGACCGGCTGGACGGGCGCGGAGCGGCCAAGGCGCTCGCCATCGTGCAGCGGCACCAATTGCCGGAACTGCTGGCGCGGGTGCTTGCGGGCCGCGGCGTCGATATCGACACCGTGCCGGACTTTCTCGATCCGACCATCCGGAAGCTGCTGCCGGATCCGTTCACGGTGACGGAGATGGAGGCCGCTGCCCGGCGAATCGCGGATGCCGCCAGCAAGGGCGAGAAGGTTGCGATCTTCGGCGATTACGACGTCGACGGCGCGACGTCGGCGGCGCTGCTCGCCTGGCATCTGCGCCATTGCGGCCTCGATCCGCTGATCCACATCCCGGACCGGATCTTCGAGGGTTACGGCCCCAACACCGAGGCTGTGCGCGCGCTGGCGGCGAAGGGCGCCACGCTGCTGATCACCGTCGATTGCGGCACCACCAGCATCGAGCCGCTGGCCGAGTCCAAGCGGCTCGGCATGTCCGTGGTCGTGATCGACCACCACCAATGCGGCCTCGATCTCCCCGAGGTCGATGCGCTGGTCAATCCGAACCGCTCCGACGATCTCTCCGGCCTCGGCCATCTCGCCGCCGTCGGCCTCGTGCTGGTGACGCTGGTTGCCGTCAACCGCGAGCTGCGCCAGCGCGGCTTCTGGAGCAGCGAGATGCCCGAGCCGGATCTGCTCGGCATGCTGCACCACGTCGCGCTCGGCACCGTCGCCGATGTCGCCCCGTTGATCGGTCTCAACCGCGCCTTCGTCGCCAAGGGCCTGATCGCGATGCGGCGGCGAGACCATGTCGGCCATACCGCGCTGATGGACGTGGCGCGGCTCAACGGCCCGCCGGAGGCTTGGCATCTCGGCTTCATGCTGGGGCCGCGCGTTAATGCTGGCGGCCGTATCGGCCGCGCCGATCTCGGCGTGCGGCTGCTGCTCGAGGGCGACAGCGTCGAGGCGGCGCGGATCGCCGCCGAGCTCGACCGCCTCAACAGCGAGCGCCGCGTCATCGAGCAGGCGGCGGAAGCCCAGGCCGAAGCCGAGGCGCTTGCCTCGATCGGGCTCGAGGACAAGCTCGGCGTCATCGTCACGGCCTCCGAGGGCTGGCATCCCGGCGTGGTCGGCCTCGTCGCCTCCCGCCTAAAGGAGAAGTTTTCGCGGCCGGCTTTTGCCATCGCGCTGGAGCCTGGCGGCATCGGCACCGGATCGGGCCGCTCGATTGCCGGCGTCGATCTCGGCAAGGCGGTGCGGCAGGCGGTCGCCGACGGCATCCTGCTCAAAGGCGGCGGCCACGCGATGGCCGCGGGCGTGACATTGCGGAAAGAGAAGCTCGCTGAATTCCGCGCCTATATGGAGCAGGCACTGGCACGCGACGTCGCGGAAGCCCGCCACGTCAACGAGCTCTATGTCGATGGCGCGGTTTCTGCGCGCGCCGTGACGCCGGAGCTTGCGACCACCCTTAACCGC
This sequence comes from Bradyrhizobium sp. CCGE-LA001, assembly GCF_000296215.2. Taxonomy (NCBI): domain Bacteria; kingdom Pseudomonadati; phylum Pseudomonadota; class Alphaproteobacteria; order Hyphomicrobiales; family Nitrobacteraceae; genus Bradyrhizobium; species Bradyrhizobium sp. CCGE-LA001. The sequence continues at coordinate 3,977,444 of NZ_CP013949.1, forward strand.
GCCGGTCCGTTCGGCAGCGGCAATCCCGAGCCGGTGCTGGCCTTGCCGGCGCATCAGCTCGTCTATGCTGACGAGGTCGGGCAGGCGCATCTGCGCCTGCGCTTCAAGTCGGGCGATGGCGCCATCGTCAACGGCATTGCCTTCCGCTCCGTCGGCCAGAAGCTCGGCAATGCGCTGCTGGCCAATCGCGGTCAGCAATTGCATGTCGCGGGATCGTTGTCGGTCGATCGCTACCAGGGCGTCGAGCGTGTACAATTTCGTGTCGTCGACATCGCGCTACCGGACCAGGGGCCATCCGTGATTAGATAAAGCGTGAGACCGCTCAAATAACAAAAAAGGGAGTGAACATGGCAGGGCAGGTTGAGGGCAAGGTCGCGCTGGTGACGGGCGGCGCTTCTGGCATTGGCGAGGCCATCGTCGAGCTGTTCGCGCGCGAGGGCGCGACCGTCATTGCCACCGACATCGACGAGCTGCGCGGCCCAGAATTGGCCCAGCGCATTACCAAGGCCGGCGGCAAAGCGATCTTCCTGGAGCAGGACGTCACCAGCGAGGAGCGCTGGATCGAAATCGTCGCCGAGATCGCCAAGCGCTACGGCCGGCTCGACATCATGGTCTCCAACGCCGGCATTGGTATTGCCGTGCCCTCGATCGTCGACATGACGCTCTCTGATTGGCGCAAGCAGAATGCGATCAACCTCGACGGCGTGTTCCTCTCGGTCAAGCATTGCCTGCCCCTGATGCGCAAGACCGGCGGCGGCTCGATCGTGATGATGTCCTCGCTGGCGGGCTTGCGCGGCGCCCCCGGGCTGTCGGCCTATTCGCTGACCAAGGGTGGCGTGCGGCTGTTCGCCAAATCGATCGCGATGGAATGCGCGGCCGCCGGCGACGGCATCCGCGTCAACTCCGTGCATCCCGGCATCATCGACACGCCGATCTGGGGCAAGATCCCGACCGGCGCGACCGGTGCGGGCCAGAACGCCCCGATCGATCCCGAGGAGCGCGCCAAGATCGCCACGCCGCTCGGCCGCGCCGGTCAGGCTGCGGAGATCGCCTCCGGCGTGCTGTATCTGGCCTCCGATGCCTCGCGTTACGTCACCGGCAGCGAGCTCGTCATCGACGGCGGCATGAACGCCGGGGGCGTGCCGCGGCGCGCATGAGCTGCGCAGGGCAGGGTGGCGGCCGCAGGGGCTGACGCGCCTGCGCCAGCCCTGTACAACACGGGCAGCTTCCTTCCGACAGAGGTGTCCTTCGCCATGGCGCACAGCCTTCACGCGTCCTCGCCCGCGCCGCATCGTTCGAACCGGCCGGATCTCGCCACTGACGCGATCCGTACCGCGCGCGAGGATCTTGCCGCCTGCTTCCGCATGGCCGCGCGCAACGGCTTCGAGGAAGGCATCTGCAATCACTTCTCGGCCGTGGTGCCCGGGCATGACGATCTCTTCCTGGTCAACCCCTACGGCTACGCCTTCCGCGAGCTGTCCGCCTCGAAGCTTCTGATCTGCGATTTCCACGGCAACGTGCTCGACGGCGAGGGCGTGCCCGAAGCGACCGCCTTCTACATCCACGCCGAGATGCACAAGCGCCTGCCGCGCGCCAAGGTCGCCTTCCACACCCACATGCCCTACGCCACGGCGCTGTCGATGACGGAGGGCGAGCCGCTGATCTGGGCCGGCCAGACCGCGCTGAAATTCTATGGCCGCACCGCCGTCGACCGCGACTATAACGGCCTCGCACTCGACAACCGCGAAGGTGCGCGCATTGCGTCCGCCGTCGGCGATGCCGACATCGTCTTCATGAAGCATCACGGCGTGATGGTGCTGGCCCCGACCATTGCGGAAGCCTGGGACGATCTCTATTATCTTGAGCGCGCCGCCGAGGTGCAGGTGCTCGCGATGTCGACGGGGCGGAAAGTCCTGCCTGTCGATCCCGCTGTTGCGGCCGAAACCTACCGGCAGATGCGCGAAGGCGATTCCGAATCCGCACGGCTGCATCTGGCCGCAATCCGCAGGCAGCTGGACGCCGAGGAGCCGCAGTACCGGCACTAGTCTTGCGACGGCCGTCGTAGCCCGGATGGAGCGCAGCGCAATCCGGGATTAGATCTGCGATTGACGCCCCCCGATTACCCTGCGCTCCATCCGGGTACGGGCCAAAGTAAGCCCTACGAGCCCTGCCGCAGCTTCGCCAGCACCTTCAGCCCGCCATAGCCGTCCGCCGGCGCAATCCCGACGCGCTGCTGGAAATCCTTCACCGCCTTCATCGTGTCGTTGCCGACGCGGCCGTCGGTACCACCGGTGTCGAAGCCGGCCTTGGTGAGGCGAGTCTGCATCTCCTGCACCTCCGCGAGCGTCAGCGCGCGCTCGGAACCCGGGAAGGGCTGGATGAACGGTGGCGCACCCAGGCAGCGGTCGCCGAGATGGCAAATTGCCAGCGCATAGTTCATCGACGGATTGTAGCTCTTCACCGAATAGAAGTTCGGCCCCAGCAGGAAGGTCGGCCCGCCCGCGACCGGCGTCCATAGTTGCGCGGATGCGTTCGGCTGCGGGAACGACTGCCCGTCGGCGCGAATGACGCCGGCCGAGGCCCAGGCGGCGTAGGTGCGGCTCCCGCTCATGCTGCCGGGCGCGCGCACCTCGTAGCCCCAATGCTCGCCGCGATGCCACTTGCCGCGATTGACGAGGTACTTGGCGGTCGAGCCCAGCGCATCGTCCGGCTTGCCGAAGGGCGAGACCTTGCCATCGCCGTCATAGTCGATGCCGACATTGAGCCAGACTTCCGGCATCCATTGCGAATGCCCCATCGCGCCGGCCCAGGACCCCTGCATCTGCTCCGGCGTGCTCCAGCCCTTGTCGACGATGCGCAGTGCGTTGATCAGCTCGGTCTCCCAATAGGTCTTGCGGCGCGGCTCGTTCCAGGCGAGCGCGGCGAGCGAGGGAAATACCGGCCGCATGTGGTTCTGCTGCACCAGCGGATCGCCATAGGCGGACTCGACGCCCCACAGCGCCAGCAGCGTGCCGCGTTCGACGCCGTAATCGCGTTCGACGCGCGCGAGCAGCGCCTCGTTGTTCTTCAACGCGATCTTGCCGTTGATGATGCGCCAGTCGGAAACGCGGCGGTTGATGTACTGCCACACCTGCTCCTTGAATTCCGGCTGATTGCGCATCTGCTTGAACACGCTCATATCAGGCTCGACCCGCGCCATCGCGCGTTGCCAGGTCGCGGCAGAAATGCCCTTCGCCATCGCACGCGCGCGGAAGGCTTCGCGCCATTCGTCGAAGCCCGGAGGCGCGGCCAAGGCGCGTGTCGAAAGCGTCAGCAAGGCAGCTGCACCCAGCGTTGATTGAAGCAGGTTGCGGCGCGTCGGACGAGGTGAGGAATCAGCGTGTTTCATGGGCGCATTCTAGCCTGAAACATGGCGCGTGTGTGCGGGTTCCTGGAACAGGAAGCGGCGTAATCCGCAGGGTCGGACGTGCCATTTCATCGGAACAAACTGTCGCAGTCCAGCATTCCTCCCGCATCACACGAGGAGAACAAGATGAGGAAATATTTATTTGCCGCCGCGATGGTCACGGCCATTGCGACGCCTGCATTCGCTGATGAAGTCGGCGTTCACGTCGGCCCGGTCGGCGCCGGCGTGACGGTTGGTCAGTCCCATGAGTATCGGGAGCGAGATCGCGATCGCGACCGCACCACTGTAATCAAGGAGCGCGAGCCCGCCGACCGGACCACGGTGATCAAGAAGGAAGATGAATTCGGCAATCGCGAGAAGACGGTGATTCATCACGACAACGACTGACGAAGCAGGGCCCCGGTTCGATGCCGGGGCCTTCCTTTCGAGCGCTGGACAAATCGATTCGGGGTCGAATGAAGATACACGCGCATGCGGAAAGTCGTGTCGTCGAGCTCGACGACGGATCGCAATGGCAGATCTTTCCCGGCGATCTCGCGACCACGTTGAGCTGGAAACCCGAAACCGATCTGCACCTGGAGCCGAGCCGCGACCACGTGAGTTCGCATGTGCTGGTCAATGCCGCGGATCGAACCCGCGTGCGGGTGATCGCAGCAGGCGAAGGCTGGCCCGATGGCGAGGTCAAGAATGCACTGAAGGGCGGGTAGCACGCTTCAGTCGCGACCGGCAGGGCGCCTAATCCTCCTGTAACTCGGTCGCGATACCGGTGAGCCAGCGCCGGATCGCAGCCTCCGTCTTGTCATCCAGGCCCCGGGCGAGGCGCTTCTCCAATTCGAGCACCCGCTGTCGGCACGCCTTCAAAAGCGTCGCGCCGCGCGGCGTCAGCGTCCACTGCTGGATACGGCCGTGGACCGGATGAGGCGTCATCGTGATGGCACCGTCACGTTCGAGATTGCGAATGATGACGCCGACGGTCTGGGGCGTCAGGAAGGTGAGGCGCGCGACATCGGCCCCCGACAGGCCCGGATAGGCGTTGAGCATGGTCAGCACCGCGAATTGCGGCGACGTCACCCCGAGATCGGCGAGGGTGCGCTCCATCTTCAGCCGGACGGCGGCATGCGCCTGGCGCAGGAGATAGCCGATATAGCCTTGCTCGCCACGCTTGCCTTCGCCGGGGGCGGGTACGTGCACAGGGCCGGCGTCGGGGGCGTGGTGGGGAATTTTCGATCTCGTGACGGCTGCGGTCTTGCGTGACATGTAAGAGCTCTTATAAGGTGTAAGCACACTTACAATAAGACGAGGTGAGCCGCAATGTCACACGCCCGCAGCGAATACGAGGATTTCAAGACGATCGCGCCGGACGTTTTCGATGTGGTGCTGGCGCTCGGTCAGCTTGCGACCAAGGCCGGTCTCGACAAGCAACTCATCGAGCTCGTCAAGCTGCGCGCCTCGCAGATCAACGGCTGCGCCTTCTGCGTGCAGCACCACGTCCTGCTGTCGGAACGGATCGGCGTCCCCGTCGACAAGCTCCATCTGGTCGCGGTCTGGCGCGAGGCGCCGATCTTTTCCGCGCGCGAGCGCGCGGCGCTGGCTTGGGCGGAGGCGTTGACGTTGCTGCCAGATGGCGTCAGCGACGAGGTCTATTCGGAGGCAAGTCGCGAGTTCTCCGAGAGCGAGCTGACCTACCTGACCTCGGCGATCGCCTCGATCAACGTCTGGAACCGGTTTGGTGCGGCCTATCGCTGGACACCGGCGAAGCGGCCGATGACGGCGAATGCCGCTGCATCGTAATCGCAGAATGGGGAGGTCAACATGACAGCAATGAGTTTGGCCGCGCAGCGCCCGATGCCATCACGGTCGATGGCGATCGCAGCGATCGGAGGGCTCGCCTGTGCGCTTGTGATCGGCAAGGTGCTGCCTGTCACGATCGACAGCGTGTCAGGCGCATTGGCGCCGCTGTGCGCCACGGCTGCGGAGGGCTCGCCGCTCGACAAGGTCGAGCCGATCGGCTCCTACGCGCTGCCGAACGTGCCCGGCAAGCGCGTCACCATCGTGCGCGTGTCCTACGGTCCGGGCGGGTTTTCGCGGCCGCATCGTCACGCGGGATCCGTCACCGCCTATATCACCAAGGGCGAGATCCGTTCTCAACTCGGCGGCGGCCCCGTCGAGACCTTCGGCGTCGGGCAGTCGTTCTTCGAGCCGCCCGGCTCGACGCATCTGGTCTCGGCCAATGCCAGCATGACGGAGCCGGCGGAATTGATCGCTGTGTTCGTTGCGGACGAGGGCGCGCAGCTCACGACGTTCCTGGAGTAGGTCGCGCTCGTCCGCGACCGCTGGTCAGGTCGGCTGCGATCGCCGCAACAGTTTCCATGCCGGTGAGAGACCGTATTCGACCATCGGAATGGCGATCGCGCCGACAAGCAGCCCAAGCACGCCCGAGATGGCCGCCTCGACCGACCATTCGATGATGCCGCCAACTGAGGGAAGGAGGTGTGCGGCAGCCTCGGTTGCAGCATGGACCGCGTGGCCGATCGCGGGCGGGCCGTATTTTTCGATGCCGTGCAGGATGATGCCGCCGCCGACCCAGATCATGGCGGCAGTGCCGATCGTGCTCAGCACCGCCAGGAAGACGGGCATGCCGCGGACGACCGCGCGACCGAGCGCGCGGATCGCACCGCCAATGACAGAGGCGCCGTCATAGCGCGCAAGGGCCAAGCCCATATCGTCCGCCTTCACGATCAGGGCCACCACGCCGTAGACCCCGACAGTGATGCACAGGCCGACCAGCGCAAGGACGAAGGCCTGCGTCCAGATGCTGCCCGCCGGTAGGGCCGCCAGCGTGATCGCCATGATCTCCGCCGACAGGATGAAATCCGTCTTGATGGCGCTCGCGACCTTCTCGTCCTCGACGGAGCGGGCATTCAACGCAATCGGCTGAAGCTGCGCTTCGTGCTGATGCGCATGATGCGGCAGCACCGCTTCGAGCACCTTCTCGGCACCCTCGTAGCAGAGGAAGGCTCCGCCCAGCATCAGCAGCGGCGTGACTGCGGCAGGCAGGAAATAACCAAGCAACAGGGCAGCCGGAAGCAGGATCAGCAATTTATTGCGGAGCGATCCGAGCGCAATCTTGCCGACGATCGGCAGTTCGCGTTTGGAGGCAAAGCCGATGACGTAGTTCGGCGTGACGGCCGCGTCATCGATGACGACGCCAGCCGCCTTTGCACCCGCCTTCGCAGCCTGGCTTGCCACATCGTCGAGCGAGGCTGCCGCCACCTTTGCAATCGCCGCGATGTCGTCGAGAAGACCGATCAGTCCGACACTCATATCAACCCTGTTCCTTCTTCGCTCCAAGCCGGCGGTGTGAACGACGACACACTTCTGCCCGGCATTGGAACGAGCAAGCCGTCAATTATCTTCGCCGCTCGATCCCTCGCGCAGGTCCGGCTTGATAACATCGTCAGGCAGCGCATGTGCCACAGGCTGCGCCGTGACGGCAATCTCCGGACCGACCTCGCGGCCGCGGGCGCGGATCAGGCGCTCATAGGACGAGACCAGCGTGACGTAGGGGCTGACCCAGATCCAGCCGTCGCGGGTGAACACCTGCACGTCGAAATGCAGGTGCAGCGAGGTTCCGGCGGGACGGTCGAGATAATTCGAGACGACGCCGATCTTCTCGCCTTCGGTGACGAGGCGGCCGTTGACAAGGCCGTCGCCGTTCATCGCGTGCGGGTTCATGTGCATGTAGCGGAAACGGATGTGCTCGGTGCGGCTGTTGACTTGCAGCGTCGCGGCCTGGTCCTTGGCGGCGCGGATCACGATTGCGTCGCGCACGGCAACGACGCCGCGCTGTTTGGGATCGCAGGGCTCGCGGCCCTCGCCGGCCGGCGGGCAAGCGGCGGCGCGGATGTCCTCGCCTTGGTGGCCGTAGCCGCCGGCGCACTGCCACACCTCGAAGCTGCGGGATTCGCAGAAATTGTCGCGCCAGGGATAAGACGTTGGGCCGTCGTTCTTGTCGCGCTTGCCGTAGGATTGCGAGCGGACGAAGGCCGGCGCCTTCTCCAGCGGGAAGCGGATCTGCGCATAGGCCATGGCGTCGGGATGGCCGCCCTGCTTGCGATAGCCGGTGTTCGGGATGATGTCGCCGCTCGGACGATAGCTGAAATCCGGCGAACGCGCCGTGGGGCGATCGATGACGCTCGAGGCAACGTCCATCAGCGGCCGCATCCGTTGCCCGCCGGCGACCCGCAGCGCCTTCAGGAAGCGCTCGGCCACCGGATAGGCTTCCTTGCAGGCGAGCCGCCGCGGCTTTGCGACGCTGTCGAGGCACTGAACTGACACAACATAGGCTACGCCGAAACGGGTGAAGGCGTAGCGTACATAGCCTTCGCGGATGAACCTGCGCAGGTCTGGATAAGTTGCGGCGAGAGGTTTGACCGGCTCGCCCTTGCCCCCCGAGGGGTCGGCGATGTCATAGACGAGCGCCGAGCCCGTGATCTGCACCTCGACGGGCCTTGTGAAGACGCGGCTCGGCATCCCGTCGCCGGCACCGGGCTCGAGCGAGAAGGTCGCGCTATAACCGGCCGGGCCGGCATCGAACATGTCGACGGAATTGAAGTCGGCTTGGTAGCGCGACAGCGCGAGGGTCGCTGGTGCGCCATTGCGTTGCGCCTCGAGATACGCGGCGGCGTCGAACGGCAGCAGCACGGGCACGGGGCTGCGGGCGATGCCGGTGAAGAATTGCGAGGAGACCGCGTTGAGCTGCACCAGCGCAGGCACTGCGCGCGGATCGTAACGCGGTACCGAACGGCGGGGCACGAAGATGAAGTCGCCTGCGATCCGGGGACGGCTGTTGATCTCAGTGCGGAGCTGGTCGAGCGCTGCGCGCCAATCGACGCGCAGGGCAGTGAGTGAAGGGCTGCGAAATTCGTCCGCAGCAAGCGGGGTGGCAATGAGGAGCGAAAGCAACGCCAGAAGGTGCGAGACGAAGCGGAAACCTTTCCCAACCACTGTCTCGCCCCCCGCGGCACCTGTTGCGATCGCTCTGCTCCCCGTCAGTCTTTGGCGCGCTCGGAGTAGGAACCGTCTTCGGTCATCACCACGATGCGGGTGCCGACCGAGATGTGCGGCGGCACGGTGGTGCGCACGCCGTTGGAGAGCACCGCGGGCTTGTAGGAGGAGGAGGCGGTCTGGCCCTTGGTCACTGGCTCGGTCTCGACCACTTCCAGCGTCACGCGCTGCGGCAGTGCGATCGACACCGGGTTGGTGTCGTGCATGGACAGCTTGACTGTCATGTCCGGCTGAAGATACGCGGCCGCGTCGCCGACGACGTCCTTGGGAACCTGGACCTGGTCGTAGGTCTCTGGGTTCATGAAGTGGTAGCCGTCGCCATCTTCATACAGGAAGGTGTAGTTGCGCTCTTCGATCGTGGCCTTTTCGACCTGGTCGGTGGTCTTGTAGCGTTCGGAGATCTTTACCCCGTCCGAGATTCGGCGCATTTCGATCTGGCTGACCGGGGTGCCCTTGCCGGGATGGATGTTCTCGGCGCTCACGACGACATAAAGCTTGCCGTCTTGCTCGATCACGTTGCCCTTGCGAATAGAACTGGCGATGACTCTCAAAGCTGTATTTCCTGCTTGCTTGGCCCGGCACCGGCCAGGACATGGTCAAATCGATGGGGGACTTGGGGCCTCAAATCGGACCTCGGCGCCCGTTTCGGGCCGCAACATACTGATTTTGCCGTTGGATGCCAGCGTTTTGCTGTCCCAAGGGGCGGTCGGGTAATGGCTGGGGACAAGCCGATGTCGCCGTTCTGGTCGCCCGAGCGGCACCTCGACCGGCGGCCCTTCCTCCAGGCCAGGGGGGCCATTAACGCGGCCTTGCGGGGCTTTTTTACCGAGCAGGGCTTCGTCGAGGTCGAAACCTCGGTCCTCCAGGTCTCCCCGGGCAATGAGACCCATCTGCACGCCCCAAGGACCGACATCATGCGGCCGGATGGCAGCCGCGCCAGCCGATATTTGCGAACCTCCCCGGAATTTGCCTGCAAGAAGCTGCTGGCGGCGGGTGAGAAGCGGATTTTCGAGTTCGCCCGGGTGTTCCGGGACCGTGAGCGGGGCGACCTGCATCTGCCTGAATTCACCATGCTGGAATGGTACCGGGCCGGCGCTCCCTATGACGACATCATGAACGACACCGTGGCGGTGATCGTCCGGGCTGCGCAGGCGACCGGAATCCCGGCTTTCTCGTTCCGAGGCCGGACCGCCGACCCCTTTGCCGAGCCGGAGCTTGTCACGGTCGCGGGCGCCTTCGAGCAGTTCGCCTGCATCGATCTCTTGTCGACAATCTCGGGCGGCGAGGGTAACCGTGCCGCGCTTGCCGAGGCGGCCGGCGGGAAGGTCCGTGTGACCGAGGACGACACCTGGTCGGACATCTTCAGCAAGGTCCTGGTCGAGCATGTCGAGCCGCATCTGGGGCAGGGGCGTTTGACCATTCTGTTCGAATACCCATCTCCAGAGGCGGCGCTGGCGCGGGTCAAGGCGGACGATCCGCGGGTTGCGGAACGGTTCGAGGTCTATGCCTGTGGCGTCGAGCTCGCCAACGGCTTTGGCGAGCTCACCGATGCCGAGGAGCAGCGCAAGCGCTTCACGGAATCGATGGCGGAAAAGCAGCGCCGCTACGGCGAGGCCTATCCACTCGACGAGGATTTTCTCGCCGCCGTTGCCGCCATGCCGGAGGCGAGCGGCGTCGCGCTCGGCTTCGACCGGCTGGTGATGCTGGCGAGCGGCGCAGCGCGAATTGATCAGGTGGTGTGGACGCCGCCTGCAGGTGAGAGATGACGAAGACCTGCCTTGTACGGACATTGCGCGAGCCGGCCGAGCTCGTGGCGGAAGGCCTGGCGCCCGCCGCTGCGCTGCCCGCGCTCGAACGCGTTGCCGCGCGCTATGCAGTGGCGATCACGCCTCATCTCGTCGAGCTGATCGATGCGACCGATCCCGAGGATCCCATCGCGCGGCAGTTCGTTCCCACAGCGGCCGAGCTGGATGTGCAGCCGGGCGAGAGCGCTGATCCGATCGGCGATCATCCGCACTCGCCGGTTCCCGGTATCGTGCATCGCTATCCCGATCGCGTGCTGTTCAAGCTCGTTCACGTCTGCGCCGTCTATTGCCGCTTCTGCTTCCGCCGCGAGATGGTCGGGCCTGGCAAGGACAACGCGCTCTCGGACAGCGCCTATCGCGCGGCGATCGACTACATCCGCGCCCACGACGAAATCTGGGAAGTCATCCTCACCGGCGGCGATCCGCTGATGCTCTCGCCGCGACGCATGAGCGAGATCATGGCCGATCTTGCCGGAATCGGCCACGTCAAGATCATCCGCCTTCATACCCGCGTTCCCGTGGCAGATCCCGCCCGCGTCAGCGACGAGATGGTCGCCGCGCTCAAGGTCGAGGGCGCCACCACTTGGGTCGCACTACACGCCAACCATGCGCGGGAGCTGACCGGAGCAGCGCGCGCCGCCTGCGCGCGGCTGGTGGACGCCGGCATTCCCATGGTGAGCCAGTCCGTGCTTTTGCGCGGCGTCAATGACAATGTCGCCGCTCTGTCGGATTTGATGCGAGCTTTCGTCGAATGCCGGATCAAGCCTTATTACCTGCATCACGGCGATCTCGCGCCGGGCACCGTGCATTTGCGAACGACGCTGGCCGAAGGACAGGATTTGATGCGGCAGTTGCGCGGGCGGGTATCGGGGCTGTGTCAGCCTGACTATGTCATCGATATTCCCGGCGGCGCCGGCAAGTCGCCGGTCGGGCCGAATTATGTGTCAGTGACACAAAATACCGCAGCCGACGCGCGTGAAGCGGGAGCCGAAACGCGGTATCGTATCGTGGATTATTGCGGCGACGTTCATCTCTATCCGCCCGAAACCTGACGGTGCTGGAGCGGGGCGTGGGTTTGAGAATGGAGAAGCGAACATGAAAAAAATCATGGTGGCAGCATCGCTCGTGATCTTGCTCGGCGGCGCGGCTTCTGCACAGACCGGCGGCTCCAAGGGATCGACGTCGGGCGGCGCGAGCTCCGGGACGGCCTGGCCGGCGCCCGTCGGTCACCGCCAGCCGCGCGCGGCCGACGTGCCGAGCGAGAAGAATCTGAGCAATCCGAACACGCCTGCGAACAAGGAAGACGCGGAGCTCGATCGCAAGATCAAGAGCATCTGCCGCGGCTGCTAGGCGGTGACATTGCGGGCGGGCGCGACAGCTTCGCCCCGCCCGCAATGATTTCAGCTAGGCCGATCGCTCGTGCAGCCCTGCGCGCTGGCTGTTGCGGCGGATCTCGACCGCGTCGGCGAGCTGCTCGAGCGTTGTCGCCGTCGTTGCCCAGTCGATGCAGCCGTCGGTGATGCTCTGCCCGTAGGTGAGCGGCTTGCCCGGCACCACGTCCTGCCTGCCGGCGATGAGATTGCTCTCGATCATCACGCCCATGATGCGGCTCTCGCCTCCGGCGATCTGACCGGCAATGTCGGTCATCACCTTCGGCTGGTTCTCCGGCTTCTTGGTCGAATTGGCGTGGCTTGCATCGACCATCACGAGCGGCGCGACGCCGGACTTGGTGAGCTCGTTGCACGCCGCCGCAACGCTCGCTGCATCGTAGTTCGGCTCGCTGCCGCCGCGCAGGATGACGTGGCAGTCCTCGTTGCCCGCGGTGGACGCAATCGCTGAACGGCCAAGCTTGGTCACCGCCATGAAATGATGCGGATGCGAGGCCGACTTCACGGCGTCCGCTGCGATCCGCACATTGCCGTCGGTGCCGTTCTTGAAGCCAACCGGGCAGGACAGCCCCGATGCCAGCTCGCGATGGATCTGGCTCTCGGTCGTGCGCGCGCCGATCGCTGCCCATGACACGAGGTCCGCGATGTATTGCGGCGTGGTCATATCAAGGAATTCGGTGCCGGCGGGCAGGCCGAGATTGTTCACGGCCGAGAGCACGTTGCGCGCGAGCCGCAAGCCCTTGTTGATGTCGAAGCTGCCGTCGAGATCGGGATCGTTGATTAGGCCCTTCCAGCCGACCGTCGTGCGCGGCTTCTCGAAATAGACCCGCATCACGATCTCGAGCTGGTCGGCAAGGTCCTCGCGCAGTTTTGCCAGGCGCTCGGCGTAGTCGAGCGCGGCCTTGGGATCGTGCACCGAGCACGGGCCGACCACGACCAGCAGGCGGTCGTCCTGGCCGGTGAGGATGGCGTGGATGGCGTTGCGCGCCGCCATCACCACGCGTGTCGCGGTGAGCGTGCGGGGGACTTCGCACATCACCTCTTCCGGCGTGCTCAGCTCTTTCAGTTCGCGGATACGAAGATCGTCTGTCGTGCTCAGCACGGCGGGCTCCTGTTTGTTTCGAACCTGCCGGCCAATAAAAAAGCCGCCAGGTCTGGCGGCTTGTTCGGACGTCTGCTTCAATATTCAGATTGAGCGTGATCCTCCTGCCGCCAGCAAGCTGTCGTAGCTAAAGTACCAAAAATAGCTGGTGGCGACGGTGATCATGGTAGCGCATATAGCGTGCCGCTGACGCCTTGTCACCCCCCAAACCGCTTTAGAGGCGACGAGCCCGTCTCAGGTGTTGCTTTTGCGCGCCGCCAAAGCCATGCCGATCAGGGTGGCGCCGCCGAACAGCAGGTTGATACCGACGAGGACGCCGATTGCCCATTCCGCCGAGCTCGGCAGTCCCGTGATCACCATGAACGAGATCGCGATGTCGACGAGGCCCGAGATCAGGAGCCACGACCATCGGCTGCTCAAATCACGACGATGCTCCAGCGCGTACATGATGGTGGCGACGCCTTCGGCAAGGAAATAGGCGGCGAGCACGATGGTCAGCGTCAGCACCGCCTGTATCGGTCGGGCCAGCAGAATTCCGCCGGCGAGCACTGCGAGCGCAGCGGAGATCAGCGACCACCAGAAGCCCGGCGTGCTGCGCGCCCAATAGGTCACGATCAGTCCACCGATGCCGCTGATCAGGAACATCCAGCCGAGGAAGATCGCCGTTGCCAGGCTTGCGAGCGGCGGCAGGATCAGCGCGGCAATGCCGAGGACAGCGAGCAGGATGCCTTCGAACAGAAAGGCCTTCCAATGCGCCTTGACCGCCTGGCTCATCTTGGATTGCAGGCGGGAAAACTCCTCGGGCGATGTCATGGTCTGGCTCCGGAACGAGAAGACTACGTCCAATCTAGTCGGTCCATGGCGCGCTTGCCATGCGGAGGATCAACGGCTGCCGGGCGCCGACGAAAAACCTTCGGCACTGGTGCGAATGCGGTTGCGGCCCAGAATATAGATCGCCGTCGTGACAATAAGAAGCGCAAGGCCGAGCAGGATCGAGACGAAGCCGATCGGGATCAGCGCCAGCGTGAGGTTGCGCTCGGGATTGATCAGCCAGTGATGGATCGAGGTCAGCACGAAGGCGAGGCCGAGAAAGCCGACGCCGCCGCCGGCGAGCAGCAGCGCCCACATCCGGCGCAGCTGGCTGAGCCGCTCGCGGGCGACGTCGGTCCGGGGCGCGTGATGCCGTGCGACGCGCCGGACCAGGCGAATGGCGAAGGCGATCGAGCTGAAGCCGATCAACAGGCTCGCCGCGCCCAGCCACATCCGGAGCGTCGGGTCGAGATCCGGCATGCGCTGAAGCGTCAGCAGCGGGAAGTCGAACGCCGAATGTAGGGCGAGCGGGCCTGCGAAGATCAGCAGGCGGCTGGACAGGCGGGCCCAATCGCGATTGTGGCGGTTGGCGCCCAGCGCGGTGCCGGCCCGGGCAATGGTGAGGTAGGCGCCGGCGATGATGCCGAGCGCGCCGTGGAACGGCACCGTCAGCACGCTGCGCAGGGCCGCCAGCGAGCGCCACATGTCGGCATGATGCACGAGGTAAGCGAGGTTTTCGTAGGCGGCGAAGCCGAGGCCGACGGCCGCGCCATAGACCACGGTGTCCATCGGATTGGCAAAGGTCCGCCGCTTGGTCGAGGAGATCAGCACGATGGCGATCACCTTGACGGCTTCCTCCGGAAGGGCGACGCCGAAGACCGAATGCATGGCGAGCGCCGCCCAGGGGTCGTCGGGCGCTGCAACCATCTTGGCGAAGGGGGCGCGGGCGATGCCCAGAAGCGAAATGCTGGCAGCTCCAAGCAGGAAGGCGGTCCAGACCTGTGCGGGCGGGCCAGGGCGCTCCTCGGCGGCGATGACGAGCCACAATATCAGCAGCGCCGGGGCGATGGCGGCAGTTCCGATGACGGTGGGTAACGCTTCAATCAGGTACATCGGCGCCGAAAATAGGTTCCCTTGATCCGCTAATCTACGTCTACCGATGCGACCATGTGTCATGCGGATGCTGTCGCCTCGCTTAATGGGCGCGACAGCCGGCATTCATCAGGGCTGCCAAATGTAGAACAAGAGCGCAATCAATTGCATGCCATCACCAATTCGCCTTCGATGGCAGGAGTCATCCGCTGCTTCGTTCGAAGCGCGTTTCATTAGCCGCATCAATAGAATGTACGGAGTTTCTTGAGTCTCGGTGCAGTCGGCTGGCCCAGATGGGGCCAGAACCGGGACTTACGGCCCGGACGGCCAGCAGCTACCTCGAACGGCCTAATCACGCTTCGTTGTGGACCGTGTGCGAGTGGATGCGGTCCGGCGGCTCCGCGCCTGCTCCATCTGCCAGAAGACGCGTACGAGGCACGTGCCCAGGCACAGCACGATGAGCAGTAGCAGTACGGCTTGGTCGACGGCGGGGATGTGCATCATGGCGGTGATAAAGCACAGCCCATGCCACACGTTCCCGGCGATGGTGCGTTCAGTGGGTGGTGAACGGCGATGGCCCGCCGGGGGCGATATCGAAGGCTCCGAGATGGAATTCCTCGCCGACGGCCTCGTGCGGTTCGGGATCCTGCAGGAGCGTGAACGCGGCCTGCGGATATTGCTTCCAGATCTCGAGGTCGTCGGCGGTGATGGTGAGCCAGCCGAAGGTGTAGATGTAGCGTCCGGGCTCGGTGACCCGGCCGACCCTGTCCCAAGTGATCTTATCAACTGTGGTCTTGTCGACTGCCATTCGGTCCCCCGATCGCAAGTCTGCAGGGGCAAAAGCTGACCCGGCAATGGGGCCGCTATAGGGCAGCGATGCGGAAGGGTCAGGCCGACTGAAGCATGGGTGGCCGGACGACCAGACGGATGAGATCGTCCCGGGACTGCTTTTCGGCGAATTTCACCGCGAAGCCATGGTCGAACTTGCGGATCACGCGACCGACGCAGGCGCCGACCGCAAGCGGGGTTCCGACCGGCGGATCGTATTCGCAGGAGATCGCGACGCCGGCGGTAGAGACGTCGATGATGAAGCACGGATGGGTGCTGCCGTCGGCGAGCGTCAGGAATGTGTGCGAGACCTGCGGTACGAAACGCGCGTCGTTCCGCAATTCCTGGACGCTGGCGTCCTTCTGCTTCTTCTCGAGCCAGGTCAGCTTTTCCGACATCCAGGCGCGCCGCGCCCGCGTCATGTCGAGCTCCATCAGGAAGCCCGATTTCAGCGTCGCGCTGATCGTGCACTGGAATTCGCCGAAATCCTGGAAGTAAGAGGTGAGGCGCTCGCCGACCCTGCCGACGACGGGCACGTCCACGATCATGCGGAAGGGCGAGACCCGCTTGGTGCGGCAGGCGAAGCTGCGGAGCTTGCCCTCGCAATCGTACCAGCGCGGCAGCGAGTAGCTGCCGCTCACGGTCACTTCCACTGCACGCTGCCTGAGGAACTCCGCAACAGACATGAACGCCAACCGGTTTGGGTGAATTCCGTAATTCCACGGTAGCCGTCAAATTCTAAGCAAACGATACCGTCGCTTCCGAGCAGGGGTAAATTTCCGGTAAATACGCGGGCGGGATGTGACGAAACCACTCGTGGCGCAAGGTCACAACGTCGTCATCGCGCGGACGGCGAGGGTCAGGCCGTCCCGAGCAGCACCAGCAGCGCCAGAAGACCCACGAGGATCACGAACTTGACCGTCGTCCAGATCAGGCCGTCCGGGCTGATCGTCAATCCGAACCACGGACCCGTGCGCCGCACCGTCAAGGCTGCGAGCGCATCGAAGATGGCGAGCGCGAGGGCGATGCCGCCGATGGCCGACCATGACAAGGTCGGGGGCATCCATGGCGCGAGCCAAGCGGGGACGGCGTCTCTGATGGACACGAGCAGCGCGATCCAGCCGAACCAGAACACGGAGCTCTTGATGATATCGGGCCCGATCGTATCGGGCTCGAACCTGATGCCGATCGCGCCAAGCGCGCTTTCGATGCGCGGGCCGTCGGCCAGGAAAACAAACGCGCCGACGTAGAGGGGAACGCGGGACCGGAAGAGCAGCGCGACGATGCCGAACAGGATCGCGTAACCGAAGGCATCACCCAGGATGGCCGTGACCGAAGCGAATGGCGACTGGGCCGGCGGATGTGCCGCGCTGGCTTGGGGCTGCGAGCGGGTGCGCGCCATATGCTCCAGCATCCTCGCACGACGGTCCGGCGCGTAGGGCATCACGGGCCGCATCCATGGCGGTAGCGTCGGCAAGGCAACGCCGGACGGCTCTTCCGAAATGGTCTCGCGCGGCTCCATCGACCTGCACCGGTTCCGATCGAACATTGGTCGGCGTCCGGGTGCGGGGAGGTTCAAGCTGGCCGGCGAAATCGGCCGTTCCTGACGGCTCCATTTCAGGACATTGCCGGTCTGCATCCGATTGTGTCGCAGGGCGAATGCCGCTACGTCACGTCCAATGACGCCCTCCGAGAATTACCGGCCGGACATCGATGGACTCCGGGCCGTCTCGATCCTGCTGGTGGTCTTGTATCACGCGCACCCCTGGCTGCTTCCCGGCGGGTTCGTCGGCGTCGACGTCTTCTTCGTCATCTCCGGCTTCCTGATCACCCGCATCCTGCTGAGCCCTGGCGGGATGCCGATCTCGACCTTCTATGCCCGCCGGATCAGGCGCATCTTTCCGGCCCTGATCGCGGTTCTGCTGGTCACCGCTGCGATCGGCTGGGTCATCCTGCTGCCGCCGCAGTTTCGGCTGCTGGGCGAGAACATCGTCGCCAGCGTGCTGTTCGCCTCGAATCTGTTCCAGCTCGGGCAGCTCGGCTATTTCGCGCCGCTGGCCGCGGAAAATCCGCTGCTGCATCTCTGGTCGCTCGGCGTCGAGGAGCAGTTCTATATTTTCTGGCCGTTGGCGCTTGGCCTGCTGGCGCGTTCGCCCCGGCGTCGGCTGTACATTCTCGGCGCGCTTGCGCTGTCGCTCGCCGCCAGTGCGGTGCTGGTGGTGACGCATTCGGACTGGGCCTTCTACGCGCCGGTGCCGCGCGCCTGGGAGCTGTTGATCGGTGGGCTGCTGGCGGAGGCCAATCTGGTCAGGAAGTGCGGCAGCCATCTTCTCGGCGGGATCGGCCTTGCCGCTATCGCAGCGTCCGCGCTGCTGTTCGACCGCGCGATGCCGTTTCCCGGGTTGCTGGCGCTCGTACCGGTCGTCGGCGCCGCGCTCGTGATCGTATCGCCGAACGCCGTGACGAACCGCCTGCTGCTGTCGAGCCGGCCCGCCGTGCTGCTCGGTCTGATCAGCTATCCGCTCTATCTCTGGCACTGGCCGCTCCTGACCTATCTCGGGATCATCAGGCATGGGGTGCCGAACTTCCTCGAGATCTGGGGCGCGATCCTCGTGGCAACTGTGCTGTCGATCCTGACCTTCCACTTCATCGAATGGCCGATGCGCAATCGTGGCAATTTGGCGCCGTCCCTGTCGATCGCACTCGGCACGGCCGGCGTGATCGGCGCGGCCATCGTCATCACGGCGGGTGTTCCCTGGCGCTTCCCGCAAGAACTGCAGGCGATCGCGCGCGTGAGCACGGACGACAACCCCGCCTTCCGGGATCGCTGCTTTCTCGAAGCGCCCGGCAGCGGTTTCGACGCGGGCTGCATCGGGCCCGGCGGCGGGCCACTGCTGGTGCTGTGGGGCGATTCGAATGCGGCAGCGCTCTATCCGGCGCTCGCGCAAGCCGCACAACACGCCTCGTTCCGTGTCGGCCGCTTCACCGCGCCCGGCTGTGCGCCAATTCTCGATGCCGGACCGAACGCCGGCTGCACCGCCAGCAACGGCAAGGCCTTTGGCCTGATCGCAGCGGCCCGACCCGACATCGTCGTGCTGCATGCGATGTGGGGCTTCGACAACGACCTGGAGAAACTCGGCGGCACCGTCACCGCGCTGCGAAACGCCGGCGTCTTGCGCGTGGTGATCGTCGGGCCGCCGCCGGTCTGGAAGCGCACGCTGCCGCACGCGATCATCAACCACTACCGCTTCTCGCATGAACTCCCGGACCGGCTCGGCTCCGGCGTCTCCGGTCCGGCCGAGGACGAGCTGATGTCCGGCTTCGCTAGATCGGCCGGGATCGGCTACGTCTCGCTGCGCAAGGTTCTCTGCGACATCAGGCAAGAATGTTTGGTGCGTACGCCGGAGCGGGAGGTGATTGCCACCGATACGATCCACCTGTCGCCGGGTGGTGCAAGGCTAGTGCTCGGGGTCATCGGCGGGGAACTGTTTCGGGCGGGTGGCGCTCCCTAGCGGAGCAGATTTTCGAGCTGCTTCAGAATGTTGGTGGAGTGTGGGTCTCACGGCTTCCCCATGAAGTTTCAGGACTTTCTCCTGCCTGTGGCCCACTCCTTCGGCGTCTCGCACGGCGGCTTACCTCGCTTGTGAATACCAAGGACATTCCAAACCCAGGGTTGCGACGCAGCGCCGAGGGTCCATCCTGGTCGCCTACTAGAATCAGGAGATTCGGATATGGCCCTTTTTTTGGTGACATGGGACCTGAACAAGCAGCGTGCCAACTACACGCCGGCCCGAAACAACCTTATCAGCTATCTTTCAAATTTTTCTCACATCAAAGATCCAGGCCTAAATTCTGTGTGGTTCATCGAGGCCCACACCACCGCGGCAGATATGGTGACCAAAATCGAGCAGCATCTTCACCCGAGTGACCGTCTTTTCGTCACGTTGCTCATTCGCGGGCAATGCGAGGGTTATGTTTCGGATACGGTCGTTAAGTGGGTCAATGCAAGAACGTAGGACTGGCCGGTCTCATCCCGCGCGGTATTTTTTCTAGTTTCTGGAACATTGACTTCGACAATATATTCTATAGATTGGAAGATACTCATCGGAAGGAAGCCAAGAATCTCGCGAATAAACGCGAGGCACAACAAGGGTTGAAGAGAAATGGACACCAGTCTCAAACAGACCGAGCAGGTGGTTATGCTCGCGATCTTGAGGAAGAACGGAGACGCTTACGGCGTTTCTATCCATGAAGAGCTAGCCAAGCGACTGCAGAAGGAAGTGCCGATGGCGACAATCTACGCCACGCTAGAGAAGCTGCAGGACAAGGGGTTTGTCCGGTCGCGGCAAGGCGAGGCCACCGCAGAACGCGGCGGTCGCGCAAAGATGTACTTCGAAATTACCGGCAAAGGGCAGAAGGCCCTCAATGCTTCGCTCAACGGCTTCTTCCGTCTGACCGAAGGGTTGGAATGGAAAGGAGCGATGGGGTGAAGCGCATTAGCTGCAGGGTACACCCGATAGATGACGGCAGTTACGTCATCTATTTGGGGGACGACGCGGAAGGCGAAGTGTTTCGGGTTCCGGAGGGGATGTCTCAGCAAGAGGAGCGCGAGTTCATTCATGGTCTGATGCTCTCGCGCGTGAAAGCTGCGGAGGCGGAGAAACACAGGCGCCTATTCCGCGGCGTCCAGGCTCTGGACTATTGGGCGACGATGAGAAAGTTGTCAGCGAAGGAATCGGAAAGGGCGACACCTCCGCGGTTGGCCGAAGCTGCCTTCGCCTTGCTGGCACCTAAAGCTACTGTCGACGCGCAACTCGGCGATTTGAGCGAGCTCCACGCCAAGAACGTCGAACGCCACGGCGCTAAGCGGGCGCGCTGGCTTTACTGGCTAGAGGTCGCCCGGGCCGTGGCGCCAGCCGTGTACCGCTTGGCGAAAAGGGCAGGGCTTTTCGGACTTTTCATCGACTATATTCGTACCAAGTTTGGGCTTTGAAGACCTTCGAAATTCGGCGGGGCGCGCGTTTTTGGCCCCTGCTGAACATTTCGCGCGTGCGCTTGGGCCGACCCAGTGTCTCTCGGACCTTCAAGAGCGGCTTTTCTGCGGCATCGCTTCAGAGCGCTTTCGTGCGCGTGTGGGATGCGCAAGTCTCATGAATCCTCATCAATCCATGCCACAAGATCCCGCCTAGCGGTCCCAGACCCTGCAGCCTCGCACAAGCTTTCCGCGGGGCATTAAGCCCTCCCGCACCAACTCGTCGAACTTGCTGGGCGACATCCCGACCCAGTCGGCCGCGGCGGCACGGCGCAGGCCGCGCGGGGCGTATCCCTTTCGAAGACAGCACTGTTAGATCGAGAGCGAAAATCGAAGGGGAGCGCAAGCTCATGGAAGCTATGCGCGATCACGCGATAGGGCGAATGAAGACCGATCGGGCTTTTGCTGATCGTGCTGTAGACGCTTATCTTCGGTCTATTGGACTTCAGCAGGAAAACAAAGATAGCGTCGCGCGGCACGCCCTTGAGGATCTTCGGCGCGACCCTCGCGCAGATGCAAACGACAAGGCTCTTAGTCCTGATTTTCTGCATAGACTTGAGCGTCATGCTCAAGACGCCGCAACTGAGGAGGCTCGCGAGAAATGGGGGCGCGTTGTGGCGGCCGAGGTCCGTAAGCCCGGAAGCATAACTGCCCGCGCGATGCGTCTGATCGACGAACTTGACCCTGCTGCGGCCATGTTGTTCGAAGAGCTATGTGTGAACCGACTTGCAGACACGGTGCCCACCTGCTTGACAGGCGAGCTTAAATTTCCTGTGCGCAAAGCGCTTGTAGAGGCGGGCTTACTTGTTGATCCGGGCACCTTCGGCCATGCCAATGAAGGCAAAATCATCGACGATGGCAGCAATCGAATTCGCTTGTTCCGATTTGAAACGAATGCCATTTCCATCCCCGCCGTCGAACGGGGGTGAGGTTTGGATCCCTGTCTATCTGTTGACGGCCGACGGGCTCTCTATCTCTCAAATTCTTCCGGACCATCAGAACGATGCCCTTAGTCGGTACGTCGAAAAGCTGCAGGATTGGTCTGCTCAGCGGCATCGCAATCACCTTGAGTTTGAGATCCTCAGCACTAAGGAAGCCGATCGCCTGTTGGGGGCCAATTAAAGCACGGTGGCTGCGTCCCTAGGACCGTGTCCACTCCCGTCAAGGTAGCTGCTGCGTTTCTCGCGGTTGTTCGGCTGTTCGCCCGGAGATAGTATCGACCGGTGAAGGTCAAGGGACTCCGCGCATCAAACGCTGGTTTCCACTCGATCAAGCTTCCCATCTTTGTCGAAGTGGATGACGAGAGGCCCTGACTGTCCGTCTTTCGAGACGGACAATCGTATGATAACGGAGCCATCGTTTTGCTGCTCAATTTTCGGGCCCCCGTCGCGGTTGTGACCTTCCCCGTATAGCGTCTTGCCGGATTGCTGTTGAGATTCAAGGACCTGACATAGGTCGTTTCCGATCTCTCCCAACGAAGCTGCCACGGATATCAGTTCGACCGGGTCGCCGGTGGTCAATTGAACGCCCATGTGATTGCGAAATTGGCCTTGGGTGGGGATACTGAATGTCACCGCGTATCCGTCATCAATTGCACCGGTAATCGCGCGCGTCAGAGCGTCGAACTTTGCTTGATCCGGGTTGCTCTCTTCAGACGTCGGCGGCGGCGCCTTAGTGAGTAAGCGTTTGAGCGCTCCATGACTTCCTTCAGCGGCCAGCTGGCCGAATTTAGCAAGCATGCCGGTGCCAAAGACGCCTACTCCCAGCTTTGCGAGGGTGTACCATGAGGCCCAATCCATGATGATCTGCATAAAATCGTTCGGGCCGGCCCAGCCCTGCAGGTTCTCAACCTCCAATGGATGACCAACAAATCCTTCGAGCGCCTTGCTGACTGGTAGGTATCTATCGCCGTGAACCCGGCCAATTTTGGCTTCGATCCTGCTGGTCATTCTGCACTCCAAAATATGGGCATTTAGCCGATTATCGCCTACGCAATCTCAAGTGGAGATACGACTTTAGTTCACTCTTCGGAAATGTTGGTTTGATCCCTTCAGGTGGGTGAGCCCTTCTGATGAGCCGCTCTCCCGCATTCCCGTGGCAGTGCTTGTACTTTTTGCCGCTGTTACATGGGCAACGCTTGTTTCTCCCCACTTTGGGTACTGCCAAGGGTGGCGCTGAGGGATCGGTAGGGTCAACTTTGATTTTTGTGACGCTGCCCACGTAATCTGGCAGCACCCAAACGATTGCGGGGATCTCAAACGCGTTCCGAACGATGGCGCTGTGGTAGTTGCTGGTAGGGCTCGAGTTCCGGTTCGCTGGCAGGATGACACTGCTGATTTGGCTACCGATGACGTTTCCACTGTTACTGTGTGAGGCGGCCTTGCGAATGATGTCGACGATCCGAAGTGCGATCGCCTTGCCATCTGCGCCTTGCTTTGCAAATTGTCTCAACGCGAAAAAGTCATCAACGTGCAGCGCGCTGGACGTTCCAACCGTGTGCGTTACGATGGGCGTGACAGAGTCGATAGCTCCCTGCATCAAGTGAAATTCATCGGCTGCTTCGGACGTTGGTGGGACCTGCAGGTCAGGCCGCTCGAAGTTAGAGATCAGGCCGTACGCGCCAATGTACTCATTTCGTCTATAGATGTAGCCGACTATCATCAGGCTCAGGAGGAGCTGTGAACGAGTTAAGCTGCGCAAAACGTAGTGCGTTTTGAATTTTTCAGTCAGCTTGAGCGTCAGCCTTTCAATGATTCCACCAAGGTTGAAATCAGGGGGGCCCAGCGTCATGATGGTTTCAATGAGCCACTTGTGAGTATCGAAGCTCCCCGCTTTGGCAATGCCCGAAAACGTTATGACGGCTTGTCCGTCCTGGGTGAACAGAACGAAGGCTTTATCGTGCCTTCCTTCACGACTCGACCGTCTACGGTTAGTCGGCGATCAGAGCAAACAACAGTAATACTGGGGCTGATAAGGCCGACATACAGCGTCATACGCGAGTCCCCGACAAAGGCGGATGATTGTCGTCTAATTCAGGACTTTGCAAGACACTGATTGGTCCACTCCCTTAAGACAGCGACTGAGACCTCGCCTCAGTTCAGCTTGTCCCGAGGCTTCCCAATGATCTCACGTAATTCGGCGGCTCGCGCCAAATCCAGCCGAGACGGCCTGGCTTCGTTGCCCTCTGTCTTCTTGTCGGGATCAGGCATGCCCCAACGGTGCTTACCTGCCTGTTGTGAAGCTTTGATCTAGCTCAAGCCTGCTGCAGCCGGCATTGGTGTCATCCACTACGTTCAGGGCAGCAGCCACGGCGCCTAGGCTAAAGGTGGCGGGTGCCGCAAGCACAAAGCAGCTTTCGGCATCCCGCATTCGATCGGAGGCAACTAAGGCAGAACGAGTTTGAAGCGCGTCGGGGTGCCGCCGGTACATCTGGTGAGATGGTTTGGAGCTCCGTGATCTCCGTTGAGGCAATACTCGCCTGTCTGGATGACAATGTCCTGATTTGCGCGGATCGCGTTGATGGATTGAATCGCTGCCTGAAGCTCGGCGTTGTTCTTCTGCAGGCACTGCGGTCTCTCTTCGATCTGCTTCGTCGCTGCGAGACTGTCGCAATTGTCGAGAGCAAATGTCGGGCTTGAAGCCAACGCGATGATGGGCAGGCACTTCAGGTATCTGATCATTTTTCCTCGTGAAATGTCTTTGGTCGAAAGCCGCCCATTGCGCCCGGTACCCCGTGAGGTTGTCAAGAGGCGGGGCGGCACTGCGTGTCCTCCTTAAGTAGAACCTGTCCGAAAGCCGCACCATGTCCTTGAAACTGCCGCGCGCTCCCTTCAGTGCAGTCGAGCGGCTGGCATCCTCCGTCGGCGCGCGGAATGATCCCGGAGTCCGCTAAGCGTTATGCCTTTTGGACTCCGGGAGAATGCTTAGTTGGAGCAGGTCACTTGCGTAAGTACGTCGACCCTTGTGAACCGTTGTCCGAATTCGATATGTTCGCGATCTTCTTGTTTTGTGCCGGTAGAATGACCTTTCGAGTATCCCAAGCCTTTGCAATATTGTGCCGCAGTGTTGCCGCAGCCAATCGGGGCTTTGCCGCAAACCCGCGCAGGGTCGAAGCTGACAGTTGTCGGAGGCAACGGAGCCGCCGAGCCAGTCTTCTGTTCGATACGCAGAAGTATGGCGTTGGTTGTGGCGGTATTGCTCTCGATCTTTCGCAAGAGTTCCACGACCTCCCTAAACCAGCCAAAAATGGCGGAGGCACTGAGGTCTCCGGCCTTCTCAGCTGACGGCGGTGCCTTGTCCTTTGCAGTCTGCGCGATAGCCGGTGTGCCTGCTGCAAAAATCGCAATAAGAATAATAACAAAACGTATTGGCTTCATCTGCCACTCCCATAGGTTGCAACGGATCAACCGTACACAGATGGGAAAGGCTCTGGTGAACCACTTTGATAGGTCAAAATGTCGCTGGTGCCGCCAGCGAACAGTCCACTCGCTTCAGGGGTGCGGATCTCGCGAAGGTTTGGTTCGCAGCTGTTCCCGGGCTTCCAAGAAGAGCTTCTGATTGCCAAGCACTGGCTTCAATGTCTCCGTCAGCTCCCATGCAATCTGACGCATAGTGCCGAGGTGAGCGTTGGCGATCGGCTTTCCATCGCCTGTTGTCAGTTGTTCGTCGTTTGTGGTCGCGATCATCTTGCTAAGATCGTTTCCCCAGTTCTCATCAAAATGCGCGCCGCCGTCCTGACTGCGCAAAGAGAAGACCACATTCTTCCGCGACAAGGTGCGCCCGTCGGCAGCACCGAAGACAGGCTCTTCCCACCACTCCTGGAACTTCATCTCATGTGTCCACGGAAGTTTAAAATCCTCGGTGTCGCAATAGGGCGAATAGCGGACCGGGCCTCCGTCCAATAAGATCGCGACCAAGGCTAGCCGAGGTCGCATCGTCTCCAAGCTCCTCGCCGTGCTTATGAATTGCAAGGTGCTTCGCAAGCCAAGCTGGACAAGGAGAGGGCGGATTTTGCCGCGGCCGTCCAACAGGAGAGTTGCCACGGTTGTGGCGAGACGCTTCGCTTCCCAGCAATTTCCGCGATCATAGTTCTCTGAAGACGCCTTGAGCATTTCCATTTGCTCCGCGAGTGCGGCGATCTTTTCCTCTTCCGTACGCTTCAGGTTGGGATCGAACATTCTAGTCCCCCTTATTTGGGACCATATAGGCGTTCCGTATGGCTCCCGTCCATTCCCTCGGGGGATGTCGGGCAATCCCTTCAGGGCGCCGGCTGGTTGACGTGAAAGCCCGGTGCCTCGTGCGCCGGGCTTTTCTTTGCAGGGGTAGAGGGTTGTCCTCAGATCTCCAGCACGAAAGGCTCAAAGCCATGCCGACCCGCAGATTCACCGTGAATGTCCTGACCGATGGCAGTGGCGTCGCCACCGCCTACACGCCCTATATTTCCGGCAGGATCACCGCGATCCACTACATCAAGGATGGATCCAACGCCTTTGCGGCCGGGGTCGATTTCACCATCACCGGCGAGGCTACCGGCGAGGGCATCTGGACCGAGGCGGACGTCAACGCTTCGAAGTCCTGCTATCCCCGCAGCCCGACCCACTCCAATGCCGGCGTTGCGGCGCTGTACGCCTCCGGCGGCACTGCTGTCGGCGATCTCATCCGGTTTGGCCGCGATCGCGTCAAGATCGCGATTGCGCAGGGCGGCGCCGCGAAGGCGGGCGCCTTCCACATCGTCACCGAAAACTGACGTCGAACAATTCTCGCCGGCGTTTGCATCGCCTGCGCCGGCGAGGGGGCCTGCAAGTCCGTAAATGTAAGGGAGACAGCACGATGCGCGAAACCTGGTATGTGCTCGAAGACGGCCGCGTGGTCGATCCCAACGAGGTGGCGCCGGATGATCATGCGCGCTGGCGGCGCGTAGCGCGGCGTACGGCACGACCGGCATTTCAGTGAAGCTTCCAGCTTCCAGAGCGGCGTATCCTCAGGCCGGCGGATCGCGTCGAGCGGCAGGCTCGCGCGCGTCTTGCAGCGGGCGCACTCGACTTCTAACAGGCGAGGCCGCCGTTGAGGCATTGCCCGATGGTCGGGGACGGCTGGGCAGGTCCGCCGTAGCCTTCCATCCGGACCGACCAGTCCGCGGCCTCGGCTCGGTCCGCTTCGCGGATGGCCTGATTGGCGCGCTCGCGGGCTCCCTCGGCGTGGATCTTCGCGCCCATGATCCGGCCGCCCCATATGACCTCTCGCGACTTGGTGCCCATGGCGAAGGATTCCGCGATGAGGGCCCGAGAGGCAAGCCGCTAGGATTTGTAGTCCGCAGGGGAGGGCGTCCTATCGGTTCGTCAAGCGAGATTTTTGGCGAGGCGCTCGAGTCTTGAAACAGTCAGCCCGAAGCTCAAAGGCCAATGTGGCCCACCGGAACAGACGTTCCAGACAGTGGGTCGCCCAGGCAGTTCTTATGCAGCAAAATCAATAGGGATTTTGATCAGTGGCGCTCCCTAGCGGAATCGAACCGCTCTCTCCACCGTGAAAGGGTGGCGTCCTAACCGATAGACGAAGGGAGCAAACGCAGGGCCAGACCGCTCTCCGCGGCACGGCCGCTGGCCGGCCGAACAGGGCCCGGCAGCTTGCAGCGGGCGAACGTATAGTGGCCTTTGCGCTCCCGGGCAAGCCGTTCGGGAACGGACTTTTGGCTCCGGTGGATAGCATCGGAGCCGGGGACGATCGGGCGGCGAATTCAACGGTTTGTTAGGGTTCCCTGGGTAGCGCTGGAGTGGGAGATATTCCGATGCCACCGCCAAAGAAGCGCGCAGCGCGCAAGTTGCTGTCGCAGCACGCCTGGATCACGCTCGACGGCGGATTCGCGGCGCGGCATTGCCTGGTCCAGGACATCTCGGATTCGGGCGCCAAGATCACGATGGACGAGGATGCGAGCCAGCTTCCCGGCGTGATCCGCCTGGCCTTCGCCCGCGATGCCCGGACCGGACGGAGCTGCCAGGTGGTCTGGCGCCGCGGCAAGTCCGCCGGCATCAAGTTCCTCTGACATCGCGCCGCAGCGCATCCGATGGCGCGTGAGGCGCGTCCGGGTTACAAGGCGGCGATGCGCATGCCGCTCCTGATCCTGCTCTCGCTCATGGCGACGTCCGCGACCGCGGCCGAGAGCCTGCGGCTGCCCGCCGAGCGGCCGCAGGGAGGCAAGGACCTCGGAAAGGCGCTGCCGCTGAAGGGGACGGCCGGGACGGCCAGGGCAGGGTCCTGCGCCTCCTATGGACCGCGCTTCGTCATGGTCGAGGGCACCGGGACCTGCGTCAAGGTCGGCGGCTCGATCAGCGTCGACACCGCCATCCGGCGTTGAGGGCTCATGACGCAGGACCTCTTGCGGCTCGATATCCTCGTTCCCGTGCTGATGTATTGCGCGCTGCTGTGGTGGATTGGCCGCAGCCTGAGCTGGCCTGCGCGGCTCGCCACGGCCGCGGTGACGCTGGTGCTGATCATGGTGGTGCTGCTGGTCGAGCGCGGCTGGCGCTAGGCGGGAGGCGGATCCGCAGGGCCGGGCTTCGTGCAAAGCGGATTTCCGAAAAGATCCTGCCAACCAGAACAAGACCGCGAAAACAACCCCATGCACAGTAGCCAAGTCACGGCAAACGCTGAGGATTTACATGCTTAGGATTCGGCGAAGCAAATCTTGAGGCGTCGGGCAAAACAGGGGTATGATGGCATCGTCGAAAGAGGCAGCCGAGTGGTCGGCCTGATGGCCGGGTCACGACATCGGCGGTGCGACGAACTCTGCAAATCCCGGCCGTTTGCCGAGCTCGGCGAGCCAGCGCGTGAGGTGCGGCTGCGCCGGCCGGCTGATGCCCTCGACGCCGAGCCAGCGCCGCGCATAGGAGCCGATCGCGATATCGGCGAGCGTGAACGCATCGCCATCGATGAAGCGGCGCGAGGAGAGCAGGCGGTCGGCGATGGCCCAGACCTCTGCGGCGGCATCGGCATCGCGCTGCACCTGAAGCATGTCGCGCTCGGCGGGCGCGGTGCGCACGATGCCCCAGAACACCGGGCGATCGACCGGCTGCACCGCCGACAGCGTCCAGTCGAGCCAGCGGTCGACGCTAGCGCGCAGTTTCGGCGCCTCCGGATAGATCGGCGTGCCGCTTCCATGGGCGAGACAGAGATAGCGCATGATCGAATTGGACTCCCACAGCACGAAGTCGCCCTCGACCAGCGTCGGGATCCGCGCATTGGGGTTCATCGCGAGATAGTCGGCCTCGCGGGTCTTGCCGTATTGCATGCCGGCGTCGACGCGCTCGTAGGCGAGGCCGAGCTCGGTGAGGCACCACAGCACTTTCTGCACGTTGACCGAATTGGCGCGGCCCCAGATCGTCAGCTTGGTGTCAGGCATGAAGCGTCTCCCCGGTGTTTCGGTGCCGTAGCCCTGATGGAGCGAAGCGTAACCTGGGAGCGCCGCAGCCGAAGCACCCCGGATTGCGCTTCGCTCCATCCGGGCTACGCGTCCGTCTGGCGCGGGTGATAGCGGAATTTCGCGGGATCGGCGATGCGCGATTGCCGCGCGCCCCTCATGCAAAAAGCTCCGCCATGGGCGGAGCTTTCATTGCAAAATCGTACCTAGCGCTCAGCGGCCGAAGAACAGCCACAACAGGATGATCACGGGGATCGGCACGCCAAGCATCCACAGCAACATTCCTCTTGCCATCGCATCCTCCTCCAATCGGCTTCGTGAAAGGAGAACGTCGGGCGAGGGGCGTTGTTCCTGCCTGTTGGCCTACCAATGGCCGGTGTTTGGCATCGACGTCCAGGGCTCCTGCGGCGGCTTCGGATCGCCCTTCTGCAACAGCTCGATCGAGTGCAGATCGGGCGAGCGCACGAAGGCCATGTTGCCGTCGCGCGGGGGACGGTTGATGGTGACGCCGGCCTTTTGCAGCTTCTCGCAGGTGGCGTAGATGTCGTCGACCTCATAGGCGAGATGGCCGAAGAAGCGATCCTCGCCGTACTTCTCCTCGTCCCAGTTGTAGGTGAGCTCGACCAGCGGCGCTCCACGGGTTTGCGGCTGCTTCTTCAGCGCCTCGAGATCGTCCGCCGAGCACAGGAACACCAGCGTGAAGCGCCCCTTGTCGTTCTCGATCCGCCGCACCTCCTTCAAGCCCAGCGCATCCTGGTAAAACTTCAGCGCGGCATCGAGATTGCGCACGCGCAGCATGGTGTGGAGGTATCGCATGGTTCTTGCTCCCTGGAACGGACGGAGGGTTTTGTCTTGGGCCGGGACGGCGGGGGAGAGATAGCAGGAAAGTGGGGGGAGGGGCAGGGGGCGGGGGCAAATGTGCGTGAAGCGTGCCGGTTCGGCTCGCGCTGCATCACGTTCGAAGCAGTGCCGCCATCTCCTTCCAATGATAGATGCGCACCTTCTCGGTTTGATGCCGCGCGGCTTTGGCGATGGCGTGCGCGATGTCGTTGCCGGCGAGCCCGCGATACCGCTCCGCTGGGCCAACGAGCAGCGGATTGAGTACGCTCCATATCGCGATGATGAGGCGTTCACGCGGCCGGTCCTCGTCGCGCGCGCCGAGGATCATCGACGGGCGGAAAATATGCGTGTGCTCGAAATCGAGCGAGAGAATGTCCCGCTCCACCTCGCCCTTGGTTCTGAGATAAAACACGCCGGAGCCGGCGTTGGCGCCAACGGCCGTGACCAGAAACACCGACCGTGCGCCGTTCGCCCTGGCGATCTCGGCCGCCAACAGGGGATAATCATGGTCGATCTTGTAGTACTCGGCCTCGTCAGGGGTGTGCTTGCGCGTCGTTCCGAGCGCGATGAAGATCTCGTCGGCGACCAATTGCGGCTTGAGTGTGGGCAGGGACGCGAGAGCGCCGATCAACACCGTGAGCTTCGGATGGCTCACCGCCAGCGGCTTGCGGGTCACCGCCACAACCCTCGAATAGTCGGGACTGTCCAAGAGGTCGCGCAGCAAATGCGAGCCGATGAAGCCGGTTGCGCCGAAGACAAGTGCGGTTTTCATTCAAGCCACCGGTTTGCGAGGCGAGCTTGACGAGGAGATGAGCCACGGCTTCCATGGAAAGGAGGCCAGGCTTTTCCATCCGCCATCCACCGTCTCGCGTTTGGCGTGGAGGGCTGAGCGGCAACCTACAGAAGCGGAATAATATCGGAGACCTGGCTAGCGAACTCGTGCCACCATCGCCGAACCAAAACGCTACTGCAAGACCTTCGGCAGCACGACCACCACTTCGATGTCCTGCTTCAAGATGCGGCCGGCAATGTCTGCAATGAGCAGGGCGAAGTCTTCCTCGATCGCGGCAGCGGCGGCTTCGTCTTTGGCGTAAACGTACAGCAGCGGCCCCTCGACCTCGGCAAAATGAACCCCGGTGAAAACGCGGTCGAACTCGGTTGCGCCGAGGACCGCCGCGATGCGGGCCTGGATCGCAAAGTCCTGAATGTCGGATAATTCCATGCGAGACAGATAGAGACGATGTGCTTGAAAACAAGATGCAAACGCGGACGTCCCGTGCAGCAAGCAGGTGCGATGGATATGGCGCTGCCACCGTAATTGTTTGCGACCTTACCGAGCCGAAGCGTGCGTCGGAATCGTCACTATCGTCAGAACGCGAACCAGGCCAGCACCGCCATGATCGGGAGGATGGCTAAGCCGAAAAGCACGAGGGGTGCGGGTTCGTTGCCTGTGCGGTCACTCATGATGGCCTCCGAAAGGAGAGCCCCGCAGCGGCGGCCACAGGGCTGTCGACGTCGGCATGCAGGGGAGAATGCCGGGGCCGCCGGGTGAATTCCGGTGGGGCGGACTCGTTCCTCTACGTCAGGTTCGGCGAGACCTTATCGGCAAGGCTGTCGCCCCGGTCTCATTCGTGCTGCTTTGCGCAGAGTAGCTTCGCCAGGAAGTCGAACGCGACCTGGGCAACCGACTACCCTGACGTTGAGCGTCGCGACATCGCTTCCGAACGGTTGTTGCGCGCAGGCTATTCAAGGCGGTTGAGAAGGAACGCGCCGTTCCTGATCGCGTTCTGCTTTACGGAGTGAGTGGCGTACCGGCGTGCCGGATCGCGTGAGAGAAGCCGTCGAACAGGGCGCGGGTCATTCTCGCAAGTTACGTCGAGCCAGCATCGCGCGATTGCAACGAGACGATCAACAATCTGCTGAATGTTCTCGATGACGAAGAACTCATCGAGGCCATGTGGAGGGGACGATGCGCAAGGCGCTGGCAGAACTGAGTGAGGATGAACGTCATGCGTTGCTGTATCTGGCCGATCTCGGCACCGCGGCATGTCTTTCCGGCCTGATCGTCAGTATCATGAAGTTCATCGGCGACCTGTTTTGATGACGCCGGATTGCCCCCTCTGTTTCGGCATCGGCTTCGTCTGCGAAATCATCCTGGTCGCGCCTGGAGCGAAAGGCTGAGCTGCCAGTGCGGGGCAGGGCGCCATGCGCTTGCAGGCGGGCGGATGAAATCGGAGAAAGCAGCGAAGGTCCCGCTGCGGCCATCCTTCGAGACGCCCGCCATGGGCGGGCTCCTCAGGATGACGGCCGAGTGCGTGGCGGCAGTATCAACGGGCCCTGATGCCCGATCAGCCTCACCCTGAGGAGACCGCGAAGCGGTCGTCTCGAAGGGCGAGGCGTGCGCTCATGGTGTTGTCGAAATCGTATGCATCAGCGGTACCTATCCTCGGAGCCGCCTCACTCCGCCTCGTCGTCTTCGTTCTTCAATTGCGCTCGATATTCCTCCGCAGCCTTCAATAGAGCTTCTCTGATTTCGCCATCCGCCGTCTGAGCGGCGAGGGCTTCGGCGCGGTCGGCCTGGTGCTGGAGCGATGCTTTTGTCATGCATGGCCAACGCGGCCGGCGGCGCGCGCGTTCCTACGCCGCCTTCTCGACACCCTTGGCGATGATCTCGACTTCGAAATAGCCCATGTCGCGGAGTTCGGCGGCCTTCTTCTCGGCCGCTTCCTTGGTGTCTCTTTTCAGAATGACCTGGCCCGCTCCGTCGCGGGCGCAAACGAAATATGGCATTTCCGATTCCCAATTTCGTTTGCATACACACGGAGTCGGGTTCCCGCAATTCTACAGCTCACTTCTCCAGCCCGGCCTTTTGCCGCATCTTGTCGATCAGCTCGGAGGCTTCCGCCTTGGTCAGCTCGGCCTCGGGCGGCTGCTCGTCGGCCTGCTCGGCGAGGGTCTTAAGGTAGGACTCCTGGGCTCCGGTCATCGGATCGTCGCCGGAAACCCAGTCTTTCGGGTCCTTCTGCGTGTTGTCGGCCATTGCACATCTCCTATTCCGTCGTCCGTCCAACGTCGGACTCGACTCTTCGTTCCTTTTTTGTTCTCATGCCGCATATTCAAAATCGCGAGGCGGGAACATGCCGGACCTGGACTATCTCAGGCGGGAGATCGAACGGATGCGCATCCAGATAGGACGGCAGAGAAAGGAGATCCTCCAGCTCCAGCGCGCAGGTCTGGGCACGGCCTCGGCCGAAGCGCTGCTGTCGCGGATGGAGGCGAAGGTCGAAGGTCTCTGCACGCAGCGCGACGCGCTGAAGGCGGCGCAGCCGCGCCAGACCAAGGGCAGGGTGCTCGGGGGGAGGACATGGTGAGCAGGCGCTGGTTCGACGACGAGAGAGAGCTGTCGCCCTTCCTGGCCGCGCTCGAGGACGTTCGCCGCAAGGCGACGCGGGAAGGCTGGTGCTATGCGCATGTCCAGGCGATCATCGTGGCGATCGACCAATATGCGGAAGCGGCGACCGGCAACCGCGAGTATTTTCTCAACAAGCCAGTCTCGATTGGCGAGACCAGAAAAGCCGCGGACGTTCGGTGAGCGCTTTGGTGCCGTGATTTGCGTCGAGGAGCGTCGCTCGTCGTGACGTTCACGCTCGAGCTGCCATGATCGTGCGTATCGCCAATCGGCTCGCTGTGTGGTGTTGGCTCGCGAGGTGACGCGATGCGTGTTCCCTAGACGGAACGCCGCTCGCTTGAGAGCTTGTTAACCGACCGCGCTCACGATGCCGCTCCAAATTGGAGGGGACAGCGATGTCAGATCTGCAACAAGCAATCCGCGAACGTGCTTACCAGCTTTGGATGGACGGCGGTGCCGAGCATGGCCACGCCGAAAGGCACTGGCTCGAAGCCCAGCGCGAGATCCTCGCAGCGTCACTCGGCGCGGTGGCGCGCGTCTCGAAGGCGAGCTCCGACAAACCGAAAGCGAAGTCTGCAGGTTCGCGGAAGAAGCGCCGCGCTGCCTGACATACGCGGCGCTTGCTTCACGAAACCGAGTGGACCGAAGCGCGAGATGATCCGGCCCGACCGGAAGATGCAGCCTTCCGGGCGGAAGCACCTCGTGTCTTGCCGGGCTTCGCATGAAGCTCGGCCAGAATTCCGTTCTGCTCATCGAATTGCTTCAGCCAGGCTTTAATGTAGGCGGGATCGTCGGGACAAAGCTGCTCAAGCAAACGAAGGTTCTGCGCTCTGAATTCCACTAGGGTTTTCGGCATCATTTTTCCTCAAAACCCTGCCCGCCGGAAAAGTGCGTGGAAGGGATCGTCGGGTCAACGGCAAAGAGGGGCTTGAAATTGCAGGTGAGCTGATGCAGCGCGCAAAAGCGAAAACCCCGCCGGGGAAAGCGGGGTTCTCTGTCAAAGTGAAGCTTAGGGACGCTTCAACTGTAAGACGTTCGCGCCGGCGAAAAGTTCAAATGAAAAGCGCGGATCATCCCAGGAGCAGGACGCGTGAACCACGGCAGAGCCGGGCGTGACCAATTTTCATGCGTCAAAGCCTGCTCACTGAGATCCTGGAGATCCTTCTGTCCGCCTTATGGGACACCATCGTGCGATCGCTAGGCTTGGAAAACCTCGTCGAGATCGTGACGGCAATCGTCGGGCTCAGCTGTATCGTGATCGGCTTCACGGTGTACATGCTGGGCTACTGACGACGCCCGCGGGAGGCAATCCGGCTGATGCTGTGGCAACGTTCGGAAGGCCGCTCCACCATTCTTCTAGCCCGTCGGACTGATGTTCGGATCATCCGGGTCGGGCAGAACGCCGCATCCGGGCGTCTTGTCCGGATCGGTCAGCTCCGGCCTCGCGTGTGGTCCGGCGGGATGTTGGCTGGGCGGCCCGGAACGCTCTTTCGGAATCGATTGCAGCTTCTGTTCTGAATCGTTCGGCATGGCATTTCTCCCTGGTTGGCCTTGGCAGGCCGCTCCGAATGCCCTCGATCAGCGCGCGCGGGAGCTGAACGTTCCATTCCAGCGCGCCCCCCGGGAAGTCTTGCAAACGCGCACCGCGCCGACGGCGGCGACTTAGGAACGGTCGCTCGATGCTCGGGTTGGCCCGAAACATCGGAGAGGCTCACCATGGTCCCAAATCTGTCCCGGAATGAAGAGAGAGAAGGTACCCGCAAGCTGATGATGTGGGGATTCGCGCTCGCCGCCGTCCTCTTCGTGGGGTTTGCATTGTGGTTTGTCGTGCCCCATACCTTCAAGGCCACCGACCATGCGGGACGTTCGTCCACCGGCGCCGACAATAGCGCGCCCGCCACCACGGTTGGGACCGGAGTTCCGAGCCAACGGGAAGCGATCAGCACGGCTGCGAAGGAAGATCCCGCCCGAAACGAAGATTCGACAGGACGCCGGGCCCGCGAAATCAAGGAAACTGCCGGTCCAGCGAACCTCAGCGACGGACAACGCGACCAGCTCCGGGCGATCTTCTCGTCGGCGCAAGGACCGGCCATGGACCGCCCGAATTTCGAGATGATGATCGGCACATCGGTCCCCCGGCAGACCGGCGTCGCCGATCTGCCGCCGGAAGCAACGCAAGTGCTGAATGGATTTTGGGGAGACCAGTATCTGATCGCGGGCACCAACCTCGTCATCGTGGATCAACACTCACGACGCGTGGCTGCGATCATTGCCAACGTGCGCTGAGGGCGGACGCGATCCCGTCCGATTACAAATCCGTAAGTCGGTTGAAAAGCAGCGCCTTGGAATTATCTCTGCGTCAGGCGGCAGCGTAACAAGCCGCTCCTCAACTGACACCCAGCCGCCGCGCTCAGTAAAGGCGAAGCTGGGTCCTTTGAATTTCCCGCGACTGGCCCCGCCTCAATGGCCTCAGAGGCAAACGCCCATGGCTGCCCGCACATACAACCACGAACGCTGGTCGGAAGATGACGATCGCCTGCTTCGGTCCATGTGTGAAACCGGCAAGAGCCTCACCTTGATGATCGTGAAGCTCAAGCGTCCGATCGCCTCGATCAGATCGCGCGCGATCGAACTCGGCCTCAATCTGCCGGGCACGCGCATCGGTCTGCGACGGAAGAGCCACGCTGGCTAGACCGGCTCGCCGGTCGTCGCCCCGCGGCTTCGGCGATCAGGCTGCAATCCGTTGCTCGACCGGCGCCGTCAGATATTTCAGCACTTCGGCATGCTCGAGGTCGGGAACTGCGATCGCCGTGTGGCTGTACATCGCGTGGCTCCCCGAGCTTGCGATCCTGTCCAGGATCTCCTTGCCCTTGACGACGTGCAGGCCCATGCCGTCGCCGGACGGGAAGATCGCAAGCACCACGTCATAGGCTGCGATGACGGCGCGCAGCGCCTCGGCCTTGTCTTCGGCGACATCGACGAAAATGCGCACATCTGCCGCGAGTTCGCGCAGCTCGTTAAAATCCAGCATTTCGGGGATACTCCAACGCAACCTTACTGATGCGAGATTGGCGGCGTTAGGTTACCGAAGTCTCAACAAGGCGTGCCCCGCCACAAGTTTCACGACGAGGTGACCGGCTGGGCTCGCTAGCGCTTGGCGTCGGTCTTGCGAAGCCGCGCCTCCGCCGCCGCGTCGACGAGGTTCAAGGCGGTACCGTCATAGCTGAGCTTGAATCCGCGGCCGACGATCCATGTCCATCCGTCCTGATCCTTGACGGCCTCGGCGTTGAACTGGTCGGAGATCGATTTGACGGCGGCCTCCTGCGGGCCCGGATTGTTCAGCTCCGCGTGGACGCGCCAGATCGGACGCCTGGCGTCCGCATCGTCGCTGTAGACCGTGACCTTGGCGCCGTTGATCTCGCATTCGAGGGTTAGCGAGCCGCGGCCATGACGGCAGAGATAGTGACGCTGAGTCACGAGCTTGGTCGTTTCGTCGGATGTCATTCCGGGCGAGAAGCCGAACATGTCCGACTTCTTCACGCCGGCGAGGGACGCGGGCTTCAGGAAGCGCGGCTGGATCGCGACGATGGCTGCGACTGCAACAACGACCAAGCCGGCGAGAACGATGGCGACCTTCATGAGTCCCCCACGAGAAAACTGCTCGACCATATAGCAGCCGGCAGACTGCCGGGCACCGAAAAGCGAAAACCCCGCCTGGGGGAAGCGGGGCTCTCTGGTGGGGTGAAGCTTGGGGACTTCATGAATGGGACGCGCCAGCCGGAAAATGGTTCAAAAAGAATCCACACGAGCTGCCGCATCGTTCACAGGTAGTCTGGAACCCCAGAGAACCGCTGCTTGCGTTTTGGGCCTCGATGGGCTCTAAGCCCGGTCACTTCATGACCTCTGGCATGAATCCAAAGCGCGCCTCCGCGGGTCTTCCCCCGCGTCCCACAGAGTTTACGTGCGCATCCCTTCAAAGGAATTCAGAACATGGCGAAGATGACGAAGACCCAATTGATCGATGCAATTGCCGAAGGTACGCAGCTGTCGAAGAACGACGTGAAGTCGGTGATCGAGTACATGGCCACGGTCGGCTACAAGGAGCTCAACGAGTCCGGCGAGTTCGTCATTCCCGGCTTCGTGAAGATGTCGGTCGTGAACAAGCCGGCGACCGAAGCCCGGATGGGCATCAATCCCTTCACCAAGGAGCCGATGCAGTTCGCCGCCAAGCCCGCCAGCAAGTCGGTCAAGGCCTCGCCGCTGAAGGTGGCCAAGGACGCGGTCTAAAGACGTTGTTTGAGCATGATCTTTTCGGAAAACCGCGCACTTTTCCGGATCATGCTCCAAAGAAAAACCCCGCGCTTGCGCACGGGGCTCTCTCGGCCGGCGGCGTTGGGATTTCAGCGCCTGGCCGCCAGCCGTGCACTACACTTAAGGTTGAAAATCCAAAAAGCAACAGCGCCGCGATGACGGAATATGTTCGTCAGGCGGCGCTGCCGTATGACTGGGCGCTGAAATCCCCAGCTTTCCATGGGTCCGCGCAGCAGGGGAAAGGTTCAACGCGTCGTGCCCGGGTTTTTCGGGGAGAGGTCTGGACTTTTTGTTCTCGGTTTGTTCTAGTGAGGCATCTTCTTCTGGGAGGTGATTCATGACCGTCGAGAAACAGCGCGAAGTGATCAGGCTCTGGAACGAGCTCAGGAAGCTCGAAGGTCCGGCCGCAGAAGAGCTCCGCATCCAGATACTGGAATGCTTTTCGGAGAAGGGCAAAGCGAAGCGGGCGGCGTGATCGGGCGGGCGAAACGCGTTGCCGATATCATTGGAACGAACGTGGGACGCCTGCGTTCGCGCAGGATGACATGCCCACAATGCGCCAAGCCGATGACGACGATCGCGCCCAACAGCTTTCGCTGCGAGCCGTGCCGCGAGATCGTCATCGTGTTCGCCGTCGTCTCGAAGTTCTTGCCGCCGAAGATTTTGCCGTCGAGTCTTGCGCCGAGCACGTGACGATGCAGGCTTTCACCGATCGTTAGGATTTGCGTCTCACTGATTCTTTCGACTCCGATTCGTTCTTTGCGAACGGAATGGAGTCGGATGCAGAACAAGCCGGGGCTTCTGTATCGATGCGGGACATGCGCGTGGCGGCCAGCTTTCGCGAGAGGCTTACGTGGTTGTCGGTAGCGTCGCGATGGGCGTCACGTGATCGGACGTTCGCCGTGCGCGCGCATACCGCTTGTTAAGAGTTGCTCCGCGCCGATTTCTTCGATTCCGATTCGTTCT
The DNA here is from genome assembly GCF_000296215.2 of Bradyrhizobium sp. CCGE-LA001. Taxonomy (NCBI): domain Bacteria; kingdom Pseudomonadati; phylum Pseudomonadota; class Alphaproteobacteria; order Hyphomicrobiales; family Nitrobacteraceae; genus Bradyrhizobium; species Bradyrhizobium sp. CCGE-LA001. Next base: position 4,015,913 of record NZ_CP013949.1, read on the forward strand.
TCGCGAACGAAAAGGAGTCGAAGCTGGAACAAAACGGAGGGCGCGAGCCGTGCGATGTCGGAAGCCGCGCACCGCGATGCGAGAGCCGGCTGCGCAACTCCTAACGAAAGCTTGTGCGAAAGCCGATAACCCTATTCGGTTAGGTTAAAAGCCCAATGGCGTTGCGCTTGCCGCTGCTTGGGATAGGTGTTTGGCAAGAGAATCAAGAAACGACCTTTGCCAAGAAGCAATTTGCCATGACGCCATTTTCGGAGCCGTCCTTTCATCAAGGCGATCGCCACACCTATCGGCGCGTCGCCGTCGTCGGCACGCTCTTTTGTCTCGCTTTCGTGCTGATCAGCTTTTCGGTGCGGCCGCAGGCCGAGGACACGCGTGTGGCGGTCAAGGCCGACCGCCTGGTACGCACGGCAGGACAGCCGCCGCGCACGAACTAGGAAGCGCGCTAGTTTCTCCCGCCGCTGGTCCGGTCGTCAGCAGACGCGTTCGTAAAGGTGCCGCCGCGCGAGGCGAGGGCGACAAAGCCGGCATAGCCGGACAAGTTGAGCAGGACTTCGAGCCACGCAGGCATATCGGGTCTCTCCTTCCTGAGGCCGATCTCAACGTGTGCGCGAACTCCTTGTTCCGTGCTCACATCAGAACTGCTCAAAGCGGTGAGGAGGGATCGAGCTTGCGGCCCAAGGCCGCGACGGATTCGCTCGACGGCTGTTCTCTCAGGAACTCGGCGATGGCCTGCGCCAATTCGCGGTCGCTCATCGGCGTCGGCGGCGGGCGCAGCGCGCCGACACCAAAGTTGCGGACGATTTCCTCGTAGTGCTGATCGTCGGATTTGGGCACGAGCCGGCGGATACGGGCCAGCAAAGCGGATATCGGCAATCTCTCCTCCTAACACGTCCGCCCCGCTGGCAACCACACGCGTCTGCTGCCATTTCTCCCGTGAAACTAAAAACCCCGCCAGCACCGCGGAGGATGCTGACGGGGTCTTCGTGCTGTCGCCCCAACCGGATGGCGGAGGCTTCCGCACTTGCAAGGTCAATCCGCCCGCCGCGCGATCGTTCCCGCGGGTTCACTGTTTTTTGGTGGCTCCGGGTTCCCAGCTGCGCGCAACCATCGCAGGCGGCCGCCGTTATCTCGGCGAGACGCGCGAAGGAGGAAGATGATGAAGAAGACACTGGCAGTTCTGGCCACCGTCGCAGCGGTCGGCGTGACCGCGGTCGCGGCGCCTGCGCCTGCCGAGGCACGCGGTCGCGGCATCGGGCCGGGCCTGGCATTCGGTTTGGCCGCCGGCGCGATCACCGCGGGCGCGGTCGCCGCATCGCAGCCGTACGGCTATTACGGCCCGAGATACGGCTATTATAGCGGCCCCCGCTATTACGAGCCGGGCCCCTACGCCTATTACGGTGGCGGACCGTACTACCGGCACCATCATTGGCGCCACTGGTAGCGACCGAGAAACGAAAAGCCCGGAGCGATGCTCCGGGCTTTTTCGTGCACGCGACATTGGCGTCTACGGCCAGAGCGAAGGACGTTCGACCTTGCGGGCATTCTCCAGCGTCGACACGAAATATTCCTCGCGCTCGCGCTTGAATTTTTCCTGGGTGGCACGGAAGGCGGCGACACGGGCGGCAATCTCTTCGCGTTCGCGCTCTTTGCGTTGTTCGTCTTCGGTCATGTCAAATCCCCTCTACACCTGAGTATGTGCACCTGAACTCAAGCGCTGCCGCCGCAATCACGTTGAGTCGCGTCAACGCATCCATTGGTGCTTCGGAATGGGGCGTCAATGGGGAGGAGGCATTGCAGGATTGTGATATGGGAAGGGCGGAAGGAATTGCCTACTCTGTTTGTCTTCGCTCTTTTCTTTCACGGTGGATAAGAGCGTCAACAATCTTGCCGCTTGCCCGCCCTGGGAGCGCAAACACATCGGGAGCAGCGCGTGATTGCATCGGATCTTCGCAGCGGCGTCGAACGGCTCGGCGACATGATCGCCGAAGCGAAGAGGATCGTGCCGTTCACCGGCGCGGGCATCTCGACCGAATGCGGCATCCCCGACTTCCGCTCGCCGGGCGGAATTTGGACGCGCTATCGTCCGATCCCGTTCGACGAGTTCGTGGCGAGCCAGGAGGCGCGTGACGAATCCTGGCGCCGGCGCTTTGCGATGGAGGCGGTGTTCGCCGCGGCAAAGCCGGGCCGCGGTCATCGCGCACTGGCCTCGTTGTACCGCGCCGGCAAGGTTCCCGCCGTGATCACCCAGAACATCGACAATCTGCACCAGGCCTCGGGGCTGGCGCCCGAGCACGTGGTTGAACTTCACGGAAATACTACTTATGCGCGATGCATCGGATGCGGGCAGGTCTTTTCGCTCGACTGGGTGAAGCAGAGGTTCGATGCCGACGGCGCCGCGCCCACCTGCACGAGTTGCGATGAGCCGGTGAAGACCGCCACGATTTCGTTCGGCCAGATGATGCCCGAGGACGAGATGCAGCGCGCGACCGCGTTGTCGCAGGCCTGCGATCTCTTCATCGCCATCGGTTCCTCGCTGGTGGTGTGGCCGGCGGCGGGCTTTCCGATGATGGCGAAGAACGCTGGTGCACGTCTGGTGATCATCAACCGCGAGCCGACCGAGCAGGACGACATCGCCGATCTCGTCATCCGCCACGACATCGGTGAGACTCTCGGGCCCTTTGTCGGAAATTGAGGCATCAATTTGATTCGCGGCCGTGCAAGCTGTTCATAGGTTCCGGCGAATCTCTTTTTTGTCTATGCCTCGCAACCGGGAGTGTTATCTTTTGAGTCGAAAGATTCGCGTCGCGTCCAATTGAGAACATTCTCTTAAGACGCGTGATTCGAGAGCCGCCAATGTGGCGGGTTGCATGGCAGTGTGGGGTCCGGGGTTATGGGGTCGTCGGACGGATTTGAGTCCAAGAAGCTTGGAGTTCCCGGACAGAGCGCTTCGCCGGGGCGATTGGCGCCGGGTGAGCATGGTGGCGCGGGCCGTGACACCGCGCTCAGTCCCTTCACCGGTCTCGGTGAGACCAGCGCCAACCTCGTCGAGGTGACCGGCGTCATCAAATGGTTCGACGCCTCCAAGGGTTACGGCTTCATCGTTCCCGACAATGGCTGGCCCGACGTGCTCCTGCACGTGACCGTGCTCCGGCGCGACGGCTTCCAGACTGCTTACGAGGGCGCCCGTATCGTCGTCGAGTGCATCCAGCGCGCCAAGGGCTATCAGGCCTTCCGCGTGGTCTCGATGGACGAGTCCACCGCGATCCATCCGGCGCAGATGCTGCCGCCGCGCACCCATGTCACGGTCACCCCGACCAGCGGCCTGGAGCGGGCCCAGGTCAAATGGTTCAATCGGCTGCGCGGCTTCGGCTTCCTGACCTGCGGGGAGGGCACGCCCGACATCTTCGTGCACATGGAGACGCTGCGCCGCTTCGGCATGACGGAGCTGCGGCCCGGGCAATACGTGCTGGTCCGCTTCGGGCCTGGCTCCAAGGGCATGATGGCGGCCGAGATCCATCCCGAGACCGGATCGCCGGGCCTGCAGTCGCACTAATTTAGACGGGTCCGTTCCCGCAATCGTGAGCAGAGGCGCGCCGGCTGGCCGGGGCGCCTCTGGCTTTTCCGGCGACCGCCGCGTAAGGACTGCTCCAGTCCCACGCCTCGAGTATTCCCATGAATTCTGATCGAAAGGCCGTCTGGTCCGCTCTGAAGGGGTGGCTCGTCGCCATCCTCGTTGCCGGCGTCACCGCGGCCACCGGGTCTGTCTACGCTGCGAGCTTCCAGCCGCTCGAGATCGTCACCAAAAACGGCGTGCAGGTGTTCTCGGTCGAGATGGCGACGACCGAGGAGGAGAAGCAGACCGGCCTGATGTACCGCAAGGAACTGCCTGATGGCAAAGGCATGCTGTTCGACTTCAATCCCGAGCAGGAAATCTCGATGTGGATGAAGAACACCTACGTCTCGCTCGACATGATCTTCATCCGCGCCGATGGCCGCATCTTGCGCATCGCCGAGAATACCGAGCCGATGTCGACCAAGATCATCTCGTCCAAGGGGCCCGCCCGGGCCGTGTTGGAGGTGGTGGCGGGAACGGCGCAGAAATACGGCATCCGCCCCGGCGACCGCGTCGGCCATCCGCTGTTCGGCAGCAAATAGGCCGGGCAAGCGAGGGCGTTTCCGGGGTCGCCGGCAGCTTCCAGGAAGCTTGCTGGCGCATTGGGAAGCGTGTATCGACGGGGCTCGCAGGACATTCGGGGTATAGCGCAGCCTGGTAGCGCGGCAGTTTTGGGTACTGCAGGTCGTTGGTTCGAATCCAGCTGCCCCGACCAGTCCCGGGGATCCCCAGCGGGGCGTCCTGAGGCGATGCCGACCCTCGCGGGCTCAGAACAGTAGCCAGTTGATGAGGCGCCAGCCGATCCAGGCGAGGGCGCATATCCAGCCAAACATCGCGACGACGGCGAGGCCGAGACCGCAGAGCGCGACCAGCGAGCTTCCGGTCTCCGGCGGCTCGGCAAGCGTCTCGTCGGCAAGCGTCTTGTCGGCAAGTGCTTTGGGTGCATCGACCTGGCTCGTTCCGTCGCCTTGCCCTGCTGCCTGCTCGTCCTTCACCTCGGCTCGTTCGCGGATGTTCACCGGCACGCTCCACCTCACATGGAGTGGGGGCAAGCGGGCGCACGCGGTGGACGCCTTATGCCCCTGATTGGGAAAAAGCTGCAACGTCTGGCGCGGTGATTGGTTGCGGCCATCAGAGCTGAAAAGGCACTGTGGAGGCCTTGGCACTTACGCTCAGGGCAGCGACCTCAGCCGCTCAGGGCGGCGACCTCAGCGCGACGTTCAAGCCGCTGCGCCCTTCGCGGCGGCACAGAATCGCCGGGGTTCATCGAACCTTCCGTTCGTCGCCATAGACATATCCGTATTGGGGATTTCAGCGCCCAATGTCTAAACGGACGCCGCCAAGCGATGATATTCCGCTTGCGCGGCGTTGCGCTTTTTCAGCCGTTGTTTCTCAGGTCTGATCCGTCAGTTCGCGGCGTACCAGCCGGACGGAAACGGCACCAATGGCCAGGCCGTCTGGTTGTCGTTGGCGGCCTTCGGCGGATCATGGGCGGGCGTCCTTGCGATCGGGTCGGGCGTCGTCGATCGCAGCGCCAAGCGCAGAGATGCGCATTGCAAGTTCATCGTGGTCGCCCCGCCCGTCGAAACTTTTCAAAATACGTGTCGGTTCAAAATCACCGCGCGTTCCAAAAACGGCGCGCTCTCAAATCACGCACGCATTCTAGGAAAGTCGAGGCCGGCTTTCAACCAATCTCGCCGCTTGCGCACGAGAAGTAAGGTTGATCGGTTAGGTTAAGCGCGAGCAGTGGTTGCAGCCGCCCTGGTGATCGTTATCAGATGGACACCAACTCGCGATGGACTGCCTGCAATCCGTGCTCACACAGGGTCACAGTTCGTCGCGGCGCGTGTATCAGTCGAGTTCTGCGTCATGTCTTTCGACCGCGACTTCACAACCGCCGGTCCACAATCCGGTCCGCAATCGAACTGGACCGAAATCTGGCATCTCTGGACCGTGATCGTCCCACGCCGCTCGATCAATGGGCAGCTCGTTTACGGCAGGGTCTGGCGCCGCCACGACGGGCGCGACTGGATCTACAAGAAGTTCACCGAGTTCGACGGCGAAGCGGCGGCCTGAGCCGGCATTACCGTCGTCAGGCCGAAATCGCTGCGCCCCGTCTCAGCCGGCTTTCGCCGCAGCAGCCGGTTTGGCCGGCGGCGGCTTCAGCGGCTTGTCCTGCTTCTTCGACCACGAGATGTAATAGGCCACGGTCGTCATGATCGCGATGCCTGCGATGCTGACGAATATTTGCGCCAGCAGCGAGCCCGAGCTCATCGACAGCTCGAAATGGCCGACGAAGGACAGGAATACGCCGACGCAGAACACCGCGAGCGACTGCTGGCCGCAGACGATCAGCGGATCGAACACCTTCCATTCCAGGCCCGGCCATTCCTTGGGCACGAAACGGATCACCAGGATCACGATCACGACGAAGTGCATGAAGCGATAAGGTGCAAGGTTGGTCTTGTCGTTGGGATTGAAGGCCGAGAACAGCCACTCCGGGAACATGCCGCCAAAGGTCGGGAAGCGGCCGGCCATGGTCATGACCAGCGCGAAGGCCAGATAGGCGAGGCAGAGGTAGAGCGTGACCGGCGCATTGATCAGCGCCGCCGAGCGCCGCGCGCCGCCCATGGCGCACCAGGCGCCGAAAACGAACAGAACCTGCCAGCAATAGGGGTTGAAGTACCACTGGCCGGCCGGATAGGCCGTCAGATTCCAGCCGAAATGGCGGGCTGCGAGCCACAGCACGATGGACAGCGCCATCGTCAGGTCCGGCTTGCGCAGCATGAACCACAGCACCGGCGGAAACAGTCCCATCAGCACGATGTAGAGCGGCAGCACGTCCAGATTGAGCGGCTTGAAGCGCAGGAACAGGCCTTGGCGCAGCGTCTCGGTGGCGTTGTCGACGAGGCCGGCGACGTTGAACTCGTTGATCATCTCGGAATCGCCGAAGCGCAGCGCGAGATAGCTGATCGAGGCAATGTAGATCACGAACAGGATGATGTGGGCGACATAGAGCTGCCAGACCCGCTTGGTGAGCCGGGTGGCGCCGACGATGAAGCCGCGCTCCAGCATCATCCGCGCATAGACGAAGGATGCCGTGTAGCCTGAGATGAAGACGAACAGATCGGCCGCGTCGGAGAAGCCGTAATTGCGCGTCGTGATCCAATTCACCACGTTGTCGGGGATGTGGTCGAGGAAGATCGCCCAGTTCGCAACGCCGCGAAATAGGTCGAGCCGAAGGTCGCGACCCTTGTCGGGAAGCGTTGCGCTGACGTTCAGGAAGGCCATGCGTCGGGAGCTCTCGGAGAGGACGGAAGCGCTGATATCGGTGAGGCCGGGCCGTCGGACGGGATCCCGGCGCGGAAGGCAGGTACGCAATTGTCACGGTGCAGCATAATGACTATACCCATAGGCAAGGCACCCCGGGAGCCGGAATCACCGCGCATGTCCCGAACGGTGTCTCTATACTATGCTGCAGTTTCCACCAACTGCCACCGTGACGCATCGGAATCGAACGAAAAAGACGAAGAGGCCCGGACCATCCATGACCGCACGCATTTTCAAACCCGCCAAGAACGCGATGCAATCCGGCCGGTCCAAGACGAAGGAATGGCAGCTCGATTACGAGCCGGAGCAGCCGCGTTCGGTGGAGCCGCTGATGGGCTGGACCTCGTCCGGAGACATGAAGCAGCAGATCACGCTGCGCTTCCACAGCAAGGAAGAGGCGGTCGCCTATTGCGAGCGCAAGGGCATCGCCTACCAGGTGATCGAGCCGCAGGAATCGATCCGCCGCCCGGTTGCCTATGCCGATAATTTCTCGTTTCGCCGCGGCGAGCCCTGGACGCATTGATCCTCGGCAAGCTCGATCGGTACGTGATGCCCGGGCTTGTCCCGGGCATCCGCGTTTCGGCGGCAGCGTGAAGAACGGGGATGGCCGGGACATAGGCGAGCGGGAGCCGTCCTTCGGACGGTTACGGCCGACGCCGGGAGCGGTTAGTCGCTTGAACCGAAGAACTCTTGGCAGCCATTTCGCTGCGTGCTTCGCTTGCCGTCATGACACGATCACGGCGAGGATAGGGGTATGGCGGGGCGTGACCAGCTCGACGGCATTGATCTGAAGATATTGTCCGAGCTGCAGCAGGACGGGCGGGTTCGCAACAACGAGCTGGCGCTGCGTGTCGGGGTGTCCGCGCCGAACTGCCTGCGGCGACTGAAATCGCTGTTCAGCCGGGGCGTGATCCGGGCGGTGCGCGCCGTCATCGACGAGCGGCTGCTTGGCTATGAGGTGGTGTCGTTCGTTTCGATCCAGCTCGGCAGCCAGGCTCAGCCGGTGCTGGAGGCGTTCGAGAGCTCGATATCAGCGATCCCGCGCATCCAGCAGTGCTGGCGCATTTCTGGCGACACCGACTATCTCCTCAAATGCGTGGCGCCGAGCGTCGAGAGCATGCGCCAGCAGCTCCTGCATTTTGCCGCGATGCCTGATGTGAAAAACGTTCGCAGCTTCCCCGTGCTGGGCGTCGCCAAAGACGTGCCGCTGCCGTTGCAGGAGGTCGCCGTCGCGGCGTCGGCCGGATAGGGGTCCTGAAAGAGACAACCGGGATATCAACTAATCAAATCATTTGCATGACTCACTCACCTAACTGTGACATGTGATTTCGGAAGCCCTGCGATGCGCCAAGACGTGATTGTCGGTTCAGCCGCCCCGCCTAGATGCAAGGGGTGAACCTCAGCCTGCGTCGCATCCTGAGGCCTGTTTTGTGGGACCCTTGAAGCTGGAAGAGACACCATGACCTCGACCTCGAAGACGTTCGTCGCATCCGCTGCGACGCTGTTCGCCTCCGCGTTTCTCATGATGACCGCGCCCGCCGCGCAGGCGGAAGACTACTGCATCACCAACGGCGCCCAGGCCGCTCATGGCTGCGGCTACCCGACGATGGAAGCCTGCCGGGCGGCGGCCGGCGGGATCGGCGGCACCTGCTCGCAGAGCGGCGGCGCGAAGACCTCAAACGACGCGATGGCCTATCAGCCGAAGCACACACAGCCGCGCGCCAAGCTTCGCTCGGGCGGTCAGACCAACTCGAACTGAAGTTGAAATCGACATCGGTTTCGCGACGTTGCGGCCTTCGGGATTCATCCCGGAGGCCGTTCGTTTTTCTCGCGCAGGCGACGGCTGGCGCCTCAGCGATAACGGCCGCGGAATTCGCGCGGGCTCGCACCGGTCCAGGTCCGGAAGGCACGGGAAAAACTCTTCTCGTTGCGGAAGCCGGCGATTTCCGCGATCCGCTTGATCGGAGTGCGGCCGCGCAGAAGCTCCTGTTTTGCCAGTTCGAACTTCGCCTCTTCTTTGAGATCGCGCAGCGAGGTGGCCTCCTCGCGGAGACGCCGATGCATGGTGCGGGTGGAGAGCGCCAGCTCGCTGGCAACGTCCTCGGCGCCGAGACTGCGTCCGCGCGCACGGCGAAGCACGCGGCGGACGCGCTCGATCAGCAACCGGTCGCGCCGATAGGGCAGCACCGTCAGCCGCAGCGCGCCCTTGAGCATGTTGTCGAGATCGCTCGGGCTGCGCGTCAGCGGTAGCGAGAGATAATGCTTGTCGAAGACGATGCGCGCGCAGTCCGCATCGAAGCGCACGTTCTTGCAGAAGATGGTCGGATAGACCGAGACATGGCCGGGCTCGGAATAAGGGAATTCCGCTGCCCGTAGCGCGATCCCGGAATCGACCGCCCAGCAGGAGAAGCCGAGCACGTAGCGGAGCAGGGTGACGAGGCAGAATTCACGCAAGGGCCCGAGATCGCGCAGCTCCCGGATCGAGACGATTGCGGTCTCCTCGTTCAGTTCCAGATCGAGCAGCACGTCCTCGGTGATCAGGCGGTGATGCCGGCACCAGCGCTTGAGCGCGACCTCCAGTGTCGGCGCCGTGATCGAGGCACGGCACAGCATGCCGTAGGTGCCCCATGCCAGCCGCCGCGAGAACCAGCCGAGCGCCTCGTCGTCGAGCTCGCGCATGGCGTGGCCGGCCAGGGCCTCGAACTGGGCCGCCGTGACCCGCCCGTCCGGAGAATTGACAAGGTCGGGGGCTACCTGACCGCGGCCCAGCGCCTCCGCGGGATCGCGGCCGTAGCGCTCGTAAGCGGCGATCACGCCGCGGACGAAGGCGGCGGGGGTCACGGCGCGGCGCGAGGTTGCGGTGGTGGCTTGAAAAGGCATCGGAATTCCTCGGGAAAACCCTCGCCAAGTTTGGCGGAAAATGCAACCTTTTCGACCGCCAGAGGGCTGCGATACCGCTAGGTTCGGAGGGCAAAATACGGAGGAATCGCCTTGAATATCCCGAGCATCGATTTCGATCTGGGCGAAGAGGTCGGCATGCTGCGCGACACGCTTCGCGCCTTCGTTGAGGCGGAGATCACCCCGCGCGCGGCCGACATCGAGAAGGCCAACCTGTTCCCCGCGGACCTCTGGAAGCGCTTTGGCGACCTCGGCCTGCTCGGCATGACTGCGCCGGAGCAATATGGCGGCTCCAACATGGGCTACCTCGCCCATATCGTCGCCATGGAGGAGATTTCGCGCGGCTCCGCGGCCGTGGGACTGTCCTACGGCGCCCATTCCAACCTTTGCGTCAATCAGATCCGCCGCAACGGCAACGACGCGCAGCGCCAGCGCTATCTGCCCAAGCTGATCTCGGGCGAATATGTCGGCGCGCTCGCGATGTCCGAGCCCGGGGCCGGCTCCGACGTGGTCTCGATGAAGCTGCGCGCCGACAAGCGCGGCGACCGCTACGTGCTCAACGGCTCGAAGATGTGGATCACCAATGGCGGCGATGCCGACGTGCTCGTGGTCTACGCCAAGACCGATCCGGAGGCCGGGCCGCGCGGCATGACGGCCTTCCTGATCGAGAAGGGCTTCAAGGGATTCACCCACGGCCAGCACCTCGACAAGCTCGGCATGCGCGGCTCCAACACCTATCCCTTGTTCTTCGACGAGTGCGAGGTGCCTGAGGAGAACGTGCTCGGCAATGTAGGCGAGGGCGTCAAGGTGCTGATGTCCGGCCTCGACTATGAGCGCGCGGTGCTCTCGGGCGGTCCGCTCGGGATCATGGCGGCGTGCATGGACGCGGTGGTGCCCTACATGCACGAACGCAAGCAGTTTGGCCAGCCGATCGGCGATTTCCAGCTGATGCAGGGCAAGCTTGCCGACATGTATTCGACCTGGCAGGCCACGCGCGCCTATGTCTATGCGGTGGGGCGCGCCTGCGACCGGGCTGACCATGCCCGCAGCTTGCGCAAGGATGCGGCGGCTGCGATCCTTTATTCCGCGGAGAAGGCGACGTGGATGGCGGGCGAGGCGATCCAGGCGCTCGGCGGGGTCGGCTACACCAGCGAATTCCCTGTGGGGCGTCTCTGGCGTGACGCCAAACTCTACGAGATCGGCGCCGGCACCTCGGAGGTTCGCCGCATGCTGATCGGCCGCGAGCTGATGGCCGAGACGGCCTGATACGTTCATCTTCATTGGAATCATCATGCCGCTCCATTCCAGCATCGATCCGTCGTCATCCGATTTCGGGCGCAATTCCGAGGCCATGCGCGGGCTAGTCGCGGACTTGCGCGAAAAACTCAGTCAGGTCGCCGGCGGCGGCGGCGAGGCCTCGCGCAACCGCCACACCGCGCGCGGCAAGATGCTGGCGCGCCAGCGCGTCGACCTCCTGGTCGATCCCGGCACTTCTTTCCTCGAGCTGTCGCCGCTCGCGGCCTATGGCCTCTATGGCGGCGACGTGCATTCGGCGAGCGTCGTCACGGGGGTGGGGCGTGTCGCGGGCCGCGAATGCGTGATCGTCGCCAATGACGCCACGATCAAGGGCGGCACGTACTATCCCATGACCGTGAAGAAGCATCTGCGCGCGCAGGACATCGCACGGCAGAACAATCTGCCCTGCGTCTACATGGTCGATTCCGGCGGCGCCTTCCTGCCGCTGCAGGACGAGATCTTTCCGGACGAGCGGCATTTCGGCCGCATCTTCTACAACCAGGCGCAGATGTCCTCCCAAGGCATTCCCCAGATCGCGATCGTGATGGGCTCCTGCACCGCCGGCGGCGCCTATGTGCCCGCGATGTCGGACGAGAGCATCATCGTGCGCAACCAGGGCACCATCTTCCTCGGCGGTCCGCCGCTGGTGAAGGCGGCGACCGGCGAAGTCGTCACCGCGGAGGAGCTCGGCGGCGCCGACGTGCATTCGCGGCAATCAGGCGTGACCGATCATTACGCCCAGAACGATGCGCATGCGATCGGCATCGCCCGGCGCATCGTCGGCACGCTGAAGCCGCCGGTGCGGCCGAACCTCAACATGCACAAGCCGCGCGATCCGCTGTTTGCCGCGGAGGAGATCTATGGCGTGGTGCCCGTCGACGGCCGCAAGCCATTCGACGTGCGCGACATCATCGCGCGCATCGTCGACGGCTCGGAATTCGACGAGTTCAAGAAGCTCTACGGCACGACGCTGGTGTGCGGCTTCGCCCATATCTGGGGCTATCCGGTCGGCATCATCGCCAACAACGGCATTCTTTTCAGCGAGAGCTCGCTGAAGGGCGCGCATTTCATCGAGCTGTGCTGCCAGCGCGGCATTCCCCTGGTGTTCCTGCAGAACATCACCGGATTCATGGTCGGCAAGAAATACGAGGCCGGCGGCATCGCGCGCGACGGCGCCAAGCTGGTGACGGCGGTCGCGACCGCCTCGGTGCCGAAATTCACCGTCGTGATCGGCGGCTCCTACGGCGCAGGCAATTACGGCATGTGCGGTCGTGCTTATTCACCGCGCTTCCTCTGGATGTGGCCGAATGCGCGCATCTCCGTGATGGGCGGCGAGCAGGCCTCGATGGTGTTGAGCCAGGTCCGCCGAGACAATATCGAAGCCAAGGGCGATAGCTGGTCCAGGGAAGACGAAGACAAATTCCGCGAGCCGATCCGCGCGCAATATGAGAGCCAGGGGCATCCATATTACGCCACCGCGCGTCTCTGGGACGACGGCGTGATCGACCCCGCCGACACGCGCCTCGTGCTCGGCCTCGGCCTCTCGGCGGCGTCGAATGCGCCGATCGAACCGACGAAATTCGGCCTGTTCAGGATGTGATGCGATGGACCGCTCAAAGCTCTACCGGCGTTTCCGCACGCTCCTGATCGCCAACCGCGGCGAGATCGCCTGCCGCGTCATCCGCACCGCGCGCGCCATGGGGCTGCGCACGGTCGCGGTCTATTCCGAGGCCGACCGCGATGCGATGCATGTCGCGCTGGCGGATGAAGCCGTGCTGCTCGGGCCCGCGCGGGCGCGCGACAGCTATCTCAACATCGAGCGGCTGATCGAGGCTGCGCGGAAGACGGGGGCGGAGGCCGTGCATCCCGGCTACGGCTTCCTGTCGGAGAATGCCGAGTTCGCGCAGGCCTGCTTTGAAGCAGGGCTGGTCTTCGTCGGCCCGACCGCCGAGATGATGACTGCGATGGGCTCGAAGTCCGGCTCGAAGGCGCTGATGGAGAAGGCCGGCGTGCCGCTGGTGCCTGGCTATCACGGCGAGGCCCAGGACGAGACGACGCTCTCGAAAGCCGCGGACAAGATCGGCTTCCCGATCCTGGTCAAGGCCTCCGCTGGCGGCGGCGGGCGCGGCATGCGTATCGTGCGCTCGGCGGACGAGCTTGCGGCCGCGATCGTCAGCGCCAAGCGCGAGGCCAAGGCTGCGTTTGGCGACGACCGCATGTTGATCGAGAAATATGTCGACAATCCCAGGCATATCGAGGTGCAGATCATCGGCGACAGCCACGGCAATCTGCTTTCGCTGTTCGAGCGCGAATGCACGCTGCAGCGCCGGCACCAGAAGGTGATCGAGGAAGCGCCGTCGCCGACGCTCAACGCGGCCCAGCGCGAGACCGTCTGTGCCGCCGCGCGCAAGGCGGCGGGCGCGGTGAACTATGTCGGCGCCGGCACCATCGAGTTCGTCTCCGACGGCAAGGACGTGTTCTTCATCGAGATGAACACGCGCCTCCAGGTCGAGCATCCCGTGACCGAGCTGATCACAGGCATCGACCTGGTCGAATGGCAGCTGCGCGTCGCCTTCGGCGAGGCGCTGCCGTTGAAGCAGGACGAGATCAAGCTCGACGGCCACGCCGTCGAGGCGCGCGTCTATGCCGAGAACCCGACCAAGAATTTCATGCCGTCGGTTGGGAAAATTTCGACCTGGCAGCTGCCGGCGGAGGCGGGTGGCTTGCGCATCGACGCCGGCTATCGCGAGGGGGATACGGTCTCGCCGTATTATGACGCGATGCTGGCAAAAATGATCGCGTGGGCGCCGACGCGGGATGTCGCGATCGAGCGGCTGAACCGCGGGCTGGAGGAGTCCGACGTTCGCGGGATCGTCACCAACATCCCGTTCCTGTCGGCGCTGATGACGCATCCGAAGGTGCGGACCAACGCGATCGACACCGGCTTCATCGAGCGCGAGCTGGCGGTGCTGACCTCCGCCTCGCCGGCGCCTGGAGAGCTCGAGCTCTGTGCCGCGGTCGCCGCAATCATCAACGCGGAGCAGCAGGCGGCGCGTAGCCAGGCGAACTCGCCCTGGCAGACCTTCGGATGGCAGCCGGTCGGGCGCCGTCAGCGCAGCTTTGCGTTCCGGGTCGGGCACGGGGCCGAGCAGAAGATCGCGCTGAACTACGGCAGCGGTCCCTCCACGCTGGTGATCGGCGAGCGCGAACTCGCCTTCACGTTTTCAGAGAAGGAAGCCGGCTTCGACCTGACGCTGGACGGCGTCAAATCGTCCGTCGCGGCGGTGATCGACGGTCATGAGCTGTATTTGCGCACGCGCAACAGCCGCTTCGAGCTGCACTGGGTCGATCCGTTCGGCGGTGAGAGCGAGGAGCAGACCGGCGAGGACAAGATCGCGGCGCCCTTGCCGGGCACCGTCGTCGCCGTGCTGGCCGAGGAGGGCGCCAAGCTTGAGAAGGGCGCGCCAATTCTCACCCTGGAAGTCATGAAGATGGAGCAGACGCTGCGCGCGCCCTATGCAGGCGTGCTGAAATCCGTCAGGTGCAAGGTCGGCGACATCGTGCAGGAAGGTATCGAGCTCGCCGTGGTCGAGCCGTCCGGAGAGTGACATGAGCGATTCCGTCCGCATCATCGAAATGGGGCCGCGCGACGGCCTTCAGAACGAGAAGACGCCGGTCAGCGTCGAGGCCCGCATCGCCTTCATCGAGGCGCTGGTCGCGGCTGGCCTTAACACCGTCGAGGTCGGCGCGTTCGTCTCGCCCAAGGCGATCCCGCAGATGGCCAGCTCGGATGCCGTGCTGCGTGGCGTCAGCCACGTGACCAACGCCGAATTCCACGTGCTGGTGCCGAACGAAAAGGGCTACGACGCCGCGCGCGCAGCGGGCGCGAAAGTCGTCTCGGTGTTTGCCGCCGCTTCCGAAGGCTTTTCGCGGGCGAACATCAACTGCACGGTCGCGGAATCCATCGAGCGGTTCAAGCCGGTGCTGGCGCGCGCCAAAGCCGACGGCATTCCAGTGCGCGGATATATCTCCTGCGTGCTCGGCTGCCCCTTCGACGGCGAGATCAAGCCGAAGGCGGTGGCCGATCTCGCGGATACGCTGTTCGGGCTCGGCTGCTACGAGATCTCCCTCGGCGATACCATTGGGGTCGGCACACCTGCCAAGGCGAAGGAGATGCTACGCGCGGTCAGCGCCAACATTCCCGCAGCCAAGCTTGCGATGCATTTCCATGACACCTACGGCCAGGCGCTCTCCAATCTCTATGCAGGGATGGAGGAGGGCGTGCGCGTCATCGACGCGGCCGCCGGCGGCCTCGGCGGCTGTCCCTATGCACCGGGCGCGACCGGCAATGTCGCGACCGAAGACGTCGTCTACATGCTCGAAGGCATGGGCATCAGGACCGGCGTCGACATGGATAAGCTGCTGGCGGCCACCAACGAGATGAGCGGCGTTTTGGGCAAGCCGCCCGTGAGCCGCGTGGCGTCCGCGCTGAATGCGAAGAGGAAGCGGGCAACTTCGTAGCTAGGGTGGTTTGGCCGAGGAGATGCGCGAAGCGCGTCTGCTTGGCGTAACCCACCACTGTTCTTTTCAGCGACAAAAGAAGGTGGGTTACGCCTTCGGCTAACCCACCCCACGGCAACTGCGAGTGCCTCTACCTGCTCCCGTCCGGCCCCATCACGAGGTCCGGCAGCCAAGTCGAGATCCCCGGCACCAGGCACAGCAGCAGCACCGCCAGCATCATCAGCAGCACGAAGGGCAGGGTACCCCAGATCACCTCGCGCAAGGGGATATCCGGCGCGACGTTGCGGATGACGAAGATGTTGAGGCCGACCGGCGGATGGATCAGCCCCATCTCCATCACGATGGTCATGACCACGCCGAACCAGATGATGTCGAAATTGGCGGCGCGGAGCGGCGGCAGGATGATCGGCGCCGTCATCAGGATGATCGAGACCGGCGGCAGGAAGAAGCCGAGCACGACGACCATGACGAGGATCGCAAACAGCAGCTCCCAGCGCGGCAGGTGCATCGCGACGATGGCTTCGGCGACCGATTGCGAGATGTGCAGATAGCTCATCACGTAGGAATAGAGCAGCGACATGCCGATGATCATCATCAGCATGGTCGATTCCCGGATCGTCGACCTTATGATCGGGGCGAGGTCGCTGGGCCGCCACACGCTGTAGATCGCCGCGATCAGCGCCAGCGCGAGCAGGCCGCCGAGGCCGGCGGTCTCCGACGGCGTGGCGTAGCCGCCATAGAGCGCGACCATGACACCGGTGAGCAGCAGCACGAACGGGATCACGCGCGGCAGCACGCTGAAGCGTTCGGCGAGCGTGTACTCGTCGCGATGCAGGATAGGCGCCTCCGGTCCGCCGTTCTTGTAGGCCAGTTCGGCGGCGGCATATTCCTGACGGAAGCGGATGACGGCATAGGCGCCGAACAGGAAGACAAGCAGCAGGCCGGGCCCGATGCCGGCGAGGAACAGCCGCCCGAGTGACTTTTCGGCCGCGACAGCAAACAGGATCATGGTGATCGAGGGCGGCAGCAGGATGCCGAGCGTGCCGCCCGCTGCGATGATGCCGGCGGCGAAGCCGCCGGAGTAGCCGCGCTTGCGCATCTCGGGGATGCCGGCCGAGCCGATCGCCGAGCAGGTTGCGGGCGAAGACCCCGCCATCGCCGCAAACAGCGCGCAGGCGAACACGTTGGCAACGCCGAGGCCACCGGGCACGCGATGCAGCCAGGCATGCAGCGCCGAATAGAGATCCTGGCCGGCGCGCGACTTGCCGATCGCAGCGCCCTTCAAAATGAACAGCGGGATCGACAACAGCGTGATCGAGGCCATTTCCTCGTAGACATTCTGCGTGACCGTATCGAGCGACGCGGTGGGCATGTAGATGGCCATGAAGACGACCGCGACCGCGCCGAGTGCGAACGCAATCGGCATGCCCGAAAACATCACGAGCAGCGTCGCGATCCCGTAAGAGAGACCGATACCGAAAACGCTCATGGCCGCTTGGCTCCGGCGAAAGGCAGCGCAAGCTGCACGAGGATCTGGATGCAGAGCAGGCTCATCCCGAGCGCCATCAGGGTGTAGGGAATGGCGAGCGGCGGCGACCACATCGAGTTGGAGACCTGGCCGTCGACATAGGCTTCGTGCGCCAGCGTCCAGGATTTCCAGGTGAAGAAGGCGCAGAACAGGAAGGTGGCGGCATCGACCAGCCAGAGCCGGACCCTGTTCGCGAGCGGCGAGAGCAGGCCGACGAAGGCCTCGATGCCGATGTGCCCGCGGTGCTGCTGCACATAGGCTGCCGTCATGAAGGTCGCGCCGACCAGCAGGAACACGGCGGCCTCGTCCTGCCAGTAGTTCGCCGCCTTGTACAGCGCGCGGCTGAGCACGCTGTAGCTCAGAATCGCACAGGCTGCGACCAGTGCGATCGCCGCGAACACGACGATGATGCTGTTGAGGATGGCGAGACCGCGATCGATCGCCGCCGCAAGGCCGGTGCTTGCGGCAGCGTTCGCCTGGTCATCACGATCCGGAAGCGGACCGTGACTCATGCGGCGACGTCGGTGGCGAGCTTGAGCAGGTTCGCAGCGGTCGCGGTCTTGGCGGCGTAGTCCTTCCAGGCCGTGTCGCGGGCGATGTCGCGCCACTTGCCGACGGTCGCAGCGTCGAGCGCCGAGACCTTGGCGCCAGCCTTCTCGTAGACCTTGGCGACCTCGACGTCGTCGTCCTGCGCGCCCTTGCGGCCGAAGGACTCGAGCTCGGTGCCGACTGCGAGCAGGATGTCCTGATGGTTCTTCGGCAGCTTGTCGAAGATCGCTTTCGACATCATCAGCGGCTCGAGCATGAACCAATATGAGGCGCCGGCCCCTGATGTCAGCGACTTCGCGACCTCTTCGAGGCGGAACGAGATCAGGCTGGTCGAGGAGGTGATGCCGGCATCGCAGGCGCCGGTCTGCATCGCAGCGTAGATTTCGTTCGAGGGCACCGACAGCACCGAGGCGCCGGCGGTCTGGAGCACCATGTCCATCTCGCGCGAGCCGCCGCGCACCTTCAGGCCCTTGGCGTCCTCAGGCGCGACGATCGGCTTGGACCGGCTGGCGACGCCGCCGGCCTGCCAGACCCAGGTGAGCAGGATGATGCCCTTGTCGGCGAGGAAGTCGGTCAGCGCCTTGCCGACCGGCTCCTTCTTCCAGCGCAGGCCCTGGTCGTAGGTGGTTACCAGACCCGGCATCAGGCCGATATTGGTTTCCGGCACTTCGCCGCCGGCATAGGGCATCGGATAGAGGCTGATGTCGAGCGCGCCTTTGCGCATCGCGGAGAACTGCGCGTTGGTCTTGATCAGAGAGGAGTTCGGATAGATCTCGGCAGCGATGTCGCCGTTGCTGCGCTTGGCAATCTCTGCAGCGAACATGCGGCAGAGCCGGTCGCGGAAGTCGCCCTTGTCGATGGTGCCGCCCGGGAATTGGTGCGAGATCTTCAGCGTGGTGGCGGCCTGCGCGGTACCGGTGCCGAGGCGGAGAATGGCGGGCGCGGCGACGGCGGTCGCGAGCAGGTGGCGGCGCGTGAGCATGGTGTGATCCCCTTGGGCGGTACTTTGGATTGGTTCTTGTTTGGCGCGATTTGGGTCTGGGCTGTCGAGACCGGTGCGTAGGCCCATCTGCCGGTCTTTCACCCGATGATCTCTCATCTGATAGTGCGAGACCGAATGCTCCGGCAAGTGCCGGACGTGCTGCGCTGCACACTTCCGATCCGCATGGCTCCGGCGAAATTTCTCAGCGGAGCGCGTAACACCGCCGTGCGCCCATCCGTCGAAACAGGATAGCGGCATCCGTCGCTGACAACACCATCTCGAAGGGAAGACTGCTCATGACCATTCGCACCCGCATCGTGTTCGGCGTTTCCGCTGCCGCTCTGTCGCTTGGCCTCGCGCTGTCGCCGGCCGCTTTTGCTCAGGACAAGATGGGCAAGGACGGCGGCATGATGAAGAAAGACACGATGTCCAAGGACGCCATGAAGAAGGACACCATGTCCAAGGACGACGGCATGAAGAAGGATCACATGTCGAAGGACGGGATGAAGAAAGACGACGGCATGATGAAGAAGAACTGATTTTCCGTCCGCGTCGCGCCATGCCGGCTCTCGACCGGGCGCGCGATCTCGAATTCCGGGCGCGGTCCCATGGACGGCCCCGGAATGGCACTTCAGTTCAATTTCAATTGAACGTAAATTTCGAGCGTTACTTGCGCTTGGACTTGCGGGCCGCATAACGGGCGTCGCGCTTGGCCTTTTGCTCGGCTTCGAGCGCAGCCTGTCGTTCTGCGGCTTCCTCGGCTTCGCGTGCAATCCGTGCGGCCTCGGCGGCCTTGGCCTCGTCCTCAAGGCGCTTCTGCTCGACCTTCTCGGCTTCGCGCGCGGCCTTGGCTTCGGCGCGCTTGGCCGCAAGGGCCTCGCGTTCGGCACGCTTCGCCGCAACTGCGGGATCATCAGGACCCGGCTGCGACTTGAACTTGTTCAAAAGATTTTTGCGGGCGTCTTGTGCCGCCTTTTGCCGGTCTGCAAACCCGGGTTCCCTGAATCCACTCATCGACGAGCCTTGTCTTCCTCGCTTTCGATCCTACATCACTGGCAGTTGGTACGTCGGCTGGGCATAGCAGGCGCCACGCGACGTAGAAGCCTGTACATCGGCGCGCGTCGCGACGCCACCCATAATCGCAGCCGATCAGGTCAACGAAAAATCGCCTCCCGACGATCTCTCGTAGCCCGAAAAAACTGCCGAATTGTGATGTCCCTCATAAGGGAGCACGCGGAGCGGCGCCTAGCGTCCGCCCGACGACGAGACGGAGCACGGGCATGACCATCTCAAGACTAAGCCTCAAGGCGCTGGCGCTCACGCTGGTGGTGGCGGCGCTGGTCGGTGCCACGCTCCTGTTCGCACGTCCGCAACCCGTCGACAGTGCCGTTCTGGGTGCCGATTGGGAGTGCACCCAGACCGCCTTCGTGCTGACAACCTGCGCGCCGCGAGCGACCCCGGCGGTCGAGACCTCGCGCAAGGATGCAATCCGCCCGACCCGCGGCTGAACCCGGCCCGGCGATCGGGATGTGACGCCACGCCGCAGAGGTGGTAAAGGCGTCCGACCCGACGACCAGGTAGTCATGTCCAAGCCCGAGTCCAAGCCCGAGCCGGGCCTCAAGCCCAAACCCTCTCGAAAGACCCCATCCGGCGATAATCGCCGCGGCGCGGTCGCCGGCCTGATCATCGCGCTTCTGATCCTCGGCATCGGCTGGTGGCTTGCCCGCGACCTGACCTCGGCCAGCAAGATGCAGGACTGCCTGATGTCCGGGCGGACAAATTGCAACGTGATCGAGCCGGCCCGCTAGAAGCGATCCGGCCCGACCGGTCGAGCCGAAAATTGCCGTGATCTTAATCATTTGTAACGGGACTTAGCCCATCAAGCAGGTCAGTTATATCAGCCGGCATCAGCCCGGCGCGAGACGAATCGTCTATGCGCTCGGAAATCACGGCGGTCAAAGAGTAGGGGGCGAGCACGCATGAGTGCTTCCAAACATATGAAGATCTTCATTCCCTTGGTTTCGGCCATGTCGCTGCTCGCGCTGTCCGCGCAGGCGCAGGAGGCCAGACCGCCGAGGGAAGCCGGCCAACCGCCGGCCGGCCCAGCCGCTGCCGCGCCGCCCCCAAACAATCAGAACATGCGCAAGGATCGGCCGCCGCAGCAGGCGGCTCGGCCCGCGCCGCAGCCCGGTGCACAGCCTCATGCCGGCGGTCGCGGTCCGCACAACGCGGGCGGCCCACCGCCTGGACGCCATTACGCCCGCGGGGCTGTGCGGGAGCGCGACTGGGGCGGCCACGCCTATCGCGGCAACCGCTCTTGGGATGGCGGCCGCTGGCGCCACGAGGTCCGCAACGGCCGCTCCGGCTGGTGGTGGGATGTCGGCGGCGTCTGGTATTATTATCCGCAGCGCATGGCAGGTCCGCCGGCCTATATCTCGGAGGAGTATTACGACGACGTGCCGGTGGCCTATGCCCCGGCGCCGCCTCCGGTGGCCTACGCGCCTCCGCCGCCGCCGCCGGCCGATCCCGGTGCAAGCGCGCTCGGTGGCGCCATTGTCGGTGGCGTGCTGGGCGGGCTGCTCTCGGGTAACGCGACGGGAGCCGCCGCAGGCGCGGTCCTCGGCGGAGCGACGGGGGCGATTGCCGGCGCCACGGCCGCCTCGCAGCCGGGCTACTATCTGGCTCAGGGCGTTTGCTATTACCGCTATCCCAACGGTCAATATGTGCAGGCCGATCCGCGCGCGTGCTACTGAGCTTGCCAAATCGGATTTGAAACGGAGGCGGGCTCAGGCCCGCCTCTTTCGTTTGGCGCCCGCGATGGCTTCGAATTAGCGCTGGCGCTCGGTGTCGCCCCACGCAAGTCTCAAAGAAAAACGTCGGGATGATTCGCGGGGATGTGGGACATGCTGGATGCCATCCAGATCAGCATGGCGTTGTGGGCCATGATCGTATGCGGCGGGATCAAACTCTCGCAGGTGCTGCACTACCTGTTCTAGAGCAGGATTGGTGTTGCACCCCGGATCGCTCCGCCCATCAAGATACCAGCCAGTTGAAGAACGCGATCGCGGCCCAGACCAGGCCGCCGATCCAGGCCAGCATCACGATGGTGATGGTGCCGAGATAGGCGATGCCGAGCAGGTCGGGTCTCTGTCGTGGCGTCGGGACGACCACGTCGGCTGCTGCTTTGTGTGTCATGACAGGAGCGACCATCATATCCTCTGCGCTCGTGTAAGCGCTGGCGCTTCAGCGAAGCGTTGCCTCGATGTTTAGCGAAGATGTCGTCCGCCGGATGTGATGCAATTCACAGATCGGTCTGAATGAAGGTCCGGCTTTGCGATCAGCGCATGCATCGCGCGGTTGTCAGTTCGCACGCCACAACTCCGGTCGCGACATTACCCCGCAATCATACGGACGAAAATGCCACGCGCTTGTCCAGATCGTCCGGTTAAGATGTCAGCGTCATGTGTAGCCAGTACGATCCACAGCACGAGGCAGAGGCCGCAATGAAGCGGGCCGCAGCGTCCGAAGGCGCTGATCGGCAACGCCTGATCGAGCTCGCCCTGGCTTGGCACCAGCTCGCTCGCGAACGGCGTGAGGAGCCGAGCGAGTAACGGTCTTGTCTCACCGGCTAGTCCGAAAACAGAAAAACCCCGTGCTTGGGGGACAAGCACGAGGTCCTTCAAGGCCGACCGGGGCTGGCGGGTCGGCACCACTCTGTTTCGTCGATGCAACGTGCCGGTTGTGATCTCGTTCCACGACGCGCAGAATTTTGTCGCGCGGCCGCCCAACCGATCGGGACCGCGGTCGATCCGCCCGGCTCAGGTCTCAGGCGGGAACATTCGATCCGTGGCAGCGTTGGCCGGCCATGACCGATCCCGAGCTGCGCGCACAATCCTTTGAGATCGCCTGGAGATATCTCGACCAATCCGGCCTGCTCACTGGCGAGCGCAAGGACTCGGCCCGCTTCATCCTGAACCGGATCGACCGCATGATGCTGCGTGGGGAGCGGCGCAGACTGCTGCTGTCAAACGCCGCGATCGACGCCTACCGGCTGCGGCCTTTGCTCGTCACGCTCGATGCATGATTGATAGCCGGCCGGATGGTGCGTCTGGTCACTCCCACGCGCCCAGGCACGAACGGCAAAGGCCAATTGATGGTGACCCGCCGCGGCGTGCGTCAGGGACGCTTGCACCACTTCGAGTCGCCTTGCGATGCCCCTCGGGCTCACGTCCACGGCAGCATCTATCGCCAAAAATGCGATGGCGGTGGCGGCAACCCCCGATGCGATGGCCATCCGTGTCCAATCAGACGGCGGCATCAGTATATCCTGCGACAGCTTCCTGGCATGGCGCATAGATAGGGCGCTCCCGTTCGCCTGACAGGTCTGCGCACATTTTGTTGAAGGACGAGATTTGGGGAGCTTGGCTGTCGCGCTCCGCGAACAAAGAAAAAGCCCCCGAAGGGGCTTGATCTTCTTATGCCGCTTCCTGCTTGGGCACGGCGTCGGCATTCACCGACAGCTTGACGGTGTCACCCTCGACGGCGCCGACATATTTGGTATCGATATAGTGATGATGGTCCTTGTGACCTTCGGGGCTGTCCTTCCGGGTCAGCTTGATCCGGTTGCCCTCGAGGCGGTCGACGGTGCCGACATGCGCGCCGTCCCTGCCGATGATCTTCATGTGCTCTCTGATTTCCGACATATGGTCCTCCTTGCGCAGTCTCAACGGTCGAGGCCGACGTTCGTTTCAGTCACAGTTTTGGACCCAAGGCACTTTCTGGACGTTCCATCCATGTTGGATCTGTAGAGGCGCATGGAGACCATTCAGGCCTACCTGGAACGCAAGCATGACGAACTCGGGCTGCTGAATAGTTGCCTGAGAAACCCGCTGTGCTTGCCTCGTCCGCGATCGGTCGACGAGGTCGTCAAGTCGAAGTTCCAGATCACGGCCGCGCTGCGGGCCGATCATGAGCTGCGCGATTGGAAGGCGACGGAGACGGCGTGGTCGGCGACGGCCTCGCCCGCAAGCGGCCCCTTCGAGTTCAGCTACGACTACCAGCGGGCGGACCTCGAGGTGCGCGGTCCGTCGTTTTATCAGCACGAGACCGGCCGCACGATCTACACGGCGTCGGGCATGGCGGCGATCTCGGCGCTGCTGTTCGCCTCGGCGCGCGTGTTCGACGGGGCCGACATCCTGGTGATGCCGGGCTGTTACGGCGAGACCATCGAGCTGATCGAGCGCTTCGCCCCGCATTTGCGGCTGGTCAGGCTGCAGCTGCCGCTGGGCGACGCGTTGGCCCGCGCCGGCTCACGAAACATCCTGCTGCTGGATTCATGCGCGCCGGCCGGCGCGTTTGCAGCTGCGCTTCGCACTGATGGAGCTGGGCTCGATCTGCTGATCTTCGACACGACGTGCTTTGCCGGCGGATCGGGTCGCATCCGCCGCGTGCTCAGCTGGGCGCGGCGGTGCCGGCTACCCGTCGTGATGGTGCGAAGCCACACCAAGCTGGATTCGCTCGGGGCGGAATACGGCCGACTCGGGTCTGCGGTCTTCGTCGGTCCGGACGCGGATGGGCAGGGCCCTTCGACCTGTGATCGCCTGGCGCAGGACATGCGCGATGCGGTCCGTCTGTTCGGCGGCGCAGCGCTGCCGGCGCACTTCCCGCCCTATGTGGGCACGCCGGCCTATTGGACGCTGACGAGGCGGCGCATCGCCGCGATCCTGCGCAACGGCCGGCGCACGAGCCGATATTTTGCCGCGGCGCTGGCGCCTTTGACGGCCGAGCTGCACTTCGCCCACGGCCTCTATGTCACGCTGCGCAGCAGCCGGCCGCTCGATGAGGCCAGCGCTCGGCAGGCCGCCGAGTTGATGAGCCGTGATCTGACGGAAGCAGGCTTGCCGATCCGCCACGCCGGCAGCTTCGGCTTCGACTTCGCGGCCACCGAGTGGTTTCACGACGCCACCACGGATCGCTACAGCGTCCGCGTGGCCGTGCCGGATCTGTCGACGGAGGTTTGGGATGACCTGACGGCGGCGATTGCGCGGTGGTGGCAGGTGCACCAAGGGAGCGTCGTTGTCCCAACCCCAGCCAGCCAATTTGACAAGGATTTGACGCATTGAACGTCGAGGCATGCAATGCGTGGCGATCCCGGCAGGACTCGAACCTGCAACCCGCGGAGTAGAAATCCGCTACTCTATCCAGTTGAGCTACGGGACCGTTCTTAGGCCGCCCCGGGTGGGGCGACTGTTCATCTACCATGCCAATATGAAAAATCTCGCCTTTCGCCAAGTCTGAACCGAACCGTTTTCCTCAATGCCGCGACAAAGCGGAACGGTGGCGTGTCAGGGTGCCGGGTCGAGCGGCAGCGGACTGGACGATGGATCACATCGCCGGGACCGCTGAACAGCTTCCGGGACGCGGCTGCTGGTCGACTGGTCTGGGATTGCTGCGCCATTAGGACGGCGTGCGCGGCGGTACCTTGATCGGTCTCCTCTGGGCTGGCCTTGTCATGGCGATTGCGACGATCTGCAGCTTTGGTTCCACCGCCATGAGTCCGTCACCTTTCCGCGCATTTCATTTGCCGTCGCGGCGTTCGTCCGCGCTTTCCGGGAGTCCTTCATGATCGGTCTGATCCGCGCCGTCACACTCTGCGCCACGCTGGCGCTCGGCCTCAGCGCAGCGCACGGAGCCGACAAGGCATTCAAGCGCGACGATCTCGCCGATTCCGCAATCAAGCTCGAGGCCCAGATCAAGAGCGAGGCAGGACCCGTCGCCAAATCGAGCGCGACGCTGCGCACCGACGCGGACGCCGCATTCCGACGCAACGACTATCGCAGCGGCCTGTCGGTGCTCGGCCAGATCGCGGCGACCACGCCCGAGGACACCGCCAACTGGCTGCGGCTCGCCAAGGTCATCTTCCAGATCTCGCCGAAGAGCTCGAGCGAGCAGACCTTCCTGCTGGAGCGCGCCTCGACGGCCGCCTACATCGCCTATCAGCGCGCCGGCAATCCGGGCGAGGAGGCCGACGCGCTCGCCGTGCTCGGCAAGGCGCTGGCCGAGCGCAAGCTGTGGCGGCCGGCACTGGACGCGATGCGGCTGTCGTTGGACACGCGCGAAGTCGCCGAGGTCCGCGGACAATATGAGAAGCTGCGCAACGAGCACGGTTTCCGGCTGCTCGACTACACCGTGGACTCGGATTCGGCGAGCCCGCGGGCCTGCTTCCAGTTCTCGGAGGAGCTTGCCAAGCGTACCGACTTCGCGCCGTTCCTGGCGCTGGCGGGACAGGACAAGCCGGCGCTGTCGGCCGAAGGCAAGCAGCTCTGCGTCGACGGGCTGAAGCACGGCGAACGCTATAATATCAATTTGCGCGCCGGCCTGCCATCGACGGTGAAGGAGGGCCTGCCGAAATCGGCCGAGTTCAACATCTATGTGCGCGACCGCAAGCCGTTCGTGCGCTTCACCAGCCGCGCCTACGTGCTGCCGAAGACCGGCCAGCGCGGCATTCCCGTGGTCAGCGTCAACACGCCCGCGGTCAATATCGACGTGTTCCGGATCGGCGACCGCAACCTGATCAACACGGTGGTCGACAGCGATTTCCAGAAGACGCTGACCAAATATCAGCTCTCGGATCTCGGCGGCGAGCGCGGCGTCAAGGTCTGGTCCGGCGAGCTCGCGACCGCGATGACGCTGAACCAGGACGTCACGACGGCATTCCCGGTCGACCAGGCGCTCGGCGAGTTGCAGCCCGGCGTGTACGTGATGACCGCCGCCGCCAAGAGCCCGGGCTCGGACGACGAGTACCAGCTCGCCACGCAATGGTTCATCGTTTCCGACCTCGGCATCACCGCCTATTCCGGCAATGACGGCATCCATGTGTTCGTG
This sequence comes from Bradyrhizobium sp. CCGE-LA001, assembly GCF_000296215.2. Classification (NCBI taxonomy): domain Bacteria; kingdom Pseudomonadati; phylum Pseudomonadota; class Alphaproteobacteria; order Hyphomicrobiales; family Nitrobacteraceae; genus Bradyrhizobium; species Bradyrhizobium sp. CCGE-LA001. The sequence continues at coordinate 4,042,514 of NZ_CP013949.1, forward strand.
AATTCGCTGGCGTCGACCGATCCGATCGGCAAGGCCGAGGTGCGGCTAGTTGCCCGCAACAACGAGATCCTGGCGACCCGCAAGACCGACGATGCCGGCCATGTGCTGTTCGAGGCGGGGCTAGCGCGCGGCGAGGGTGGCTTATCGCCGGCGATGCTCACTGTCAGCGGCGAGAAGGCCGACTATGCCTTCCTCAGCCTGAAGTCCTCCGCCTTCGATTTGTCCGACCGCGGCGTGTCCGGCCGTGCGGTGCCTGCAGGCGCCGACGCGTTCGTTTATGCCGAGCGCGGCGTCTACCGCTCCAGCGAGACGGTCTATCTCACCGCGCTGTTGCGGGACGGACAGGGCAATGCCGTCACCGGCGGCCCGCTCACGATGGTGATCGAGCGCCCAGACGGCGTCGAATATCGGCGTGCCGTGCTGGCCGACCAGGGCGCCGGCGGACGCACGCTGGCCGTGCCGCTCAATTCGGCCGTCCCGACCGGGACGTGGCGGGCGCGCGCCTTTACCGACCCGAAGGGATCGGCCGTCGGCGAGACCACCTTCATGGTCGAGGATTATGTCCCGGACCGGATCGAATTCGACTTGTCCGCCAAGGACAAGGTGATCACAGCTAATGCTCCAGTGGAACTGAAGGCGGACGGTCATTTCCTCTATGGCGCGCCGGCCTCGGGCCTCCAGCTCGAAGGCGATATGCTGGTGGCACCTGCGAAGGAGCGGCCGGGCTTTGCCGGCTACCAGTTCGGCGTCGACGACGAGGAGACCACCTCGAACGAGCGCACGGCGCTCGAGAACCTGCCCGAGGCGGACGCCAACGGCGTTGCGACCTTTCCGGTGACCCTGGACAAGCAGCCGGCCTCGACCCGACCGCAGGAGGCGCAGATATTCGTCCGCATGGTCGAGACCGGCGGCCGCGCCGTCGAGCGCAAGCTCGTGCTGCCGATCGCGCCAGCGAGCGCCATGATCGGCATCAAGCCGCTGTTCGGCGACAAGAACGTCGCCGAGGGCGACAAGGCGGAATTCGACGTCGTGTTCGTCTCGCCAGAGGGCAAGACGCTGCCGCGCGACGGTCTGCGCTACGAGCTCCTGAAGATGGAGTCGCGCTACCAATGGTATCGCCAGAACAATTACTGGGAGTACGAGCCGGTCAAGTCGACCTCGCGCGTTGCTGACGGCGACGTCGTGGTCGCCGCCGATAAACCGTCGCGGATTTCGTTGAACCCCCAGTCCGGCCGCTACCGGCTCGACGTGAAGTCGAATGATGCCGACGGCCCGGTGACCTCAATACAGTTCGATGTCGGCTGGTATTCGGACGGCAGCGCCGATACGCCGGACCTGCTGGAGACCTCGATCGACAAGCCGCAATACGCCTCCGGCGACACCATGACCGTGTCGGTCAATGTGCGCAGCGCCGGCAAGCTGACCATCAACGTGTTCGGCGACCGCCTGCTGACGACCCAGACTGTCGACGTCAAGGAAGGCACCGCGCAGGTGAAGCTTCCGATCGGCAAAGACTGGGGTACCGGCGCCTATGTCGTGGCGACGCTGCGCCGTCCGCTCGACGCGGCCGCCCAGCGCATGCCGGGACGGGCGATCGGCCTGAAATGGTTCGGCATCGACAAGCAGGCCCGCACGTTGCAGGTCAAGCTGACGCCGCCGGCGCTGATCCGCCCGAATTCGACGTTGAAGATCCCGGTCAAGCTCGACGGGCTCAATCCGGGCGAGGACGCGAAGGTCGTCATCGCCGCGGTCGATATCGGCATCCTCAATCTCACCAATTACAAGCCGCCGGCGCCGGACGATTATTATCTCGGCCAGCGCAGCCTGACCGCCGAGATCCGCGATCTCTACGGGCAGTTGATCGACGGCATGTCGGGCACGCGCGGCCAGATCAAGTCCGGCGGCGACGCTGGTGGCGAGCTCCAGGGTTCGCCCCCCACGCAAAAGCCGTTGGCGCTGTATTCAGGCATCGTCACGGTCGCCGCCGACGGCTCGGCTGAGGTGAGCTTCGATGTTCCGGAGTTTGCCGGCACCGCGCGCGTGATGGCGGTGGCGTGGACCGCGACCAAGCTCGGCCGTGCCAACACCGACGTCGTGATCCGCGATCCCGTGGTGCTGACGACGACGCTGCCGCGCTTCCTGCTCAACGGCGACCGCGGCACGGTCAATCTCGAGATCGACAATGTCGAGGGCCAGGCCGGCGACTACGTCATCAACGTGAAAACGGCCGGCCCGGTGAAGATGACGGGTAATCCCGCCACCACCGTCAAGCTCGCCGCCAAGCAGCGCAACTCGTTCGCGCTGGCGATCGATGCGACGGCGGCGGGGCAGGCGACGTTCGACGTTGACATCACGGGGCCGAACGGCCTTACGCTCGCGCGCCACTATGCGCTCGACGTCAAGGCGGCGACCCAGGTGCTGGCGCGCCGCTCGATCCGCACGCTGGCGAAGGGCGAGAGCCTGACGCTGACCCCGGACATGTTCTCGGACCTCGTGCCGGGCACCGGCAGCGTCTCGGTCTCGGCAAGCCTGTCGACCGCGCTCGATGCGGCGACGATCCTCAAGGCACTCGACCGCTATCCCTATGGCTGCTCGGAGCAGATCACGAGCCGTGCCATGCCGCTGCTCTACGTCAACGATCTCGCCGCGGGGGCGCATCTGGCGATGGACACCGAGGTCGACCAGCGCATCCGCGACGCGATCGAGCGGCTCCTGGCGCGCCAGGGTTCCAACGGCTCGTTCGGACTGTGGTCGGCGGGCGGCGATGATGAATGGCTGGACGCCTATGTGACGGACTTCCTGACCCGCGCCCGCGAGAAGGGTTTTGCGGTGCCGGACGTGCTGTTCAAGAACGCGCTCGACCGCATCCGCAATTCCGTCGTCAATGCCGACGAGCCGGAAAAGGACGGTGGGCGCGAGCTCGCCTACGGCCTCTACGTGCTCGCGCGCAATGGCGCGGCGCCGATCGGCGACCTCCGCTATCTCGCCGACACCAAGCTTGCCAACCTCGCAACGCCGATCGCGAAATCGCAGCTTGCGGCGGCGCTGGCGCTGGTCGGCGATCGCAACCGAGCCGAGCGTGTGTACGGCGCTGCGCTCGACAGCCTCGCGCCGAAGCCCGCGCTGGAATTCGGCCGCACCGATTACGGCTCGCAGCTTCGCGATGCCGCAGCTCTGGTGTCGCTCGCCAGCGAAGGCAATGCGCCGAAGGCGACGCTGACTCAGGCTGTCGCTCGGGTCGAGACCGCCCGCGGCCTCACGCCCTACACCTCCACGCAGGAGAATGCTTGGCTGGTGCTGGCGGCGCGGGCGCTGGCCAAGGAGAACCTGTCGATGGAGGTGGACGGCCAGCCGGTCAAGTCCGCGCTCTATCGCAGCTATAAGCCGGACACGCTGAGCGGCAAGCCGCTGAAGATCACCAATACCGGCGATGCACCGGTGCAGGCGGTGGTCTCGGTGTCGGGCTCGCCGGTGACGCCGGAGCCGGCCGCGTCGAACGGCTTCAAGATCGAGCGCAATTACTTCACGCTCGACGGCAAGCCAGCCGACATCAGCAAGGTCAAGCAGAACCAGCGCTTTGCGGTGGTGCTGAAGATCACCGAGGCCAAGCCGGAGTACGGCCACATCATGGTGGCGGATTATCTGCCGGCGGGCCTGGAGATCGACAATCCGAAGCTTGTGTCCTCCGGGGACAGCGGCACGCTGGACTGGATCGAGGACGGCGAGGAGCCCGAGAATACCGAGTTTCGCGACGACCGCTTCACTGCGGCCATCGATCGGGCCTCGGATTCAAAGTCGGTATTCACCGTCGCCTATATCGTGCGCGCGGTCTCGCCGGGCAAATACGTGCTGCCGCAGGCCTATGTCGAGGACATGTATAATCCCTCGCGCTACGGCCGCACCGGTACGGGGTCCGTCGAGGTGCGAGCAGCGAAGTGAGATGAAGGAAGTGACGCCGCACACGCAGTCGTCATGCCCGGGCTTGTCCCGGGCATCCACGAACTTTGCTGCCGCGGCGAAGGACGTGGATGGCCGGGACAAGCCCGGCCATGACGGGCGGAGAGGGCAGCTCGTCTTTCGACTTCTCTCAGCCCTCGCGCTTACCTTCATCCTCGCCATCATCGGCTTCGTCGGCTGGGTCTACTCGCTCGGCCCTTTGCCGCTCGACGAGGCGCGGCAGGTCTCCACCACCATCGTCGATCGCAACGGCAAGCTGCTGCGCGCCTATGCCATGGCCGACGGACGCTGGCGGCTGCCGGTCGACGCAAAAACGAATGTCGATCCGATCTATCTGAAGCTGCTGTTGGCCTATGAGGACCAGCGTTTCTATGCCCATGACGGAATCGACCCGCTGGCGCTGGGCCGCGCCGCATTGCAACTGACGACACGGGGCCACATCGTGTCCGGCGGCTCGACCATCACCATGCAGCTCGCGCGCCTAATGGAGCCGCGGCGGCAGCGCTCGCTCTATGCCAAGCTGCGGCAGACGGTGCGAGCCATCGAGATCGAGCGGACCCTCAGCAAGGAAGAGATCCTCGACCTCTATCTCGCGCTCGCGCCTTACGGCGGCAATCTCGAAGGCATCCGTGCGGCTTCGATCGCATATCTTGGCAAGGAGCCGAAGCGATTGTCGCTGGCCGAGGCTGCGCTGCTGGTGGCGCTGCCGCAATCGCCGGAGACGCGCCGGCTCGATCGCCATCCCGAGGCAGCCCGCATCGCGCGCGACCGCGTGCTCGACCGCATGGTCGGCGAGCATCAGGTCAGCGCTGAGGATGCGAAGCAGGCCAAGGCCGTTCCCATCCCGAAGCTGCGCAGGCCGATGCCGATCCTCGCGCCGCATGCCTCCGACAGCGCGCTGTCGATCGTCAAGGACAAGCCGGTCATCAAGCTGACGCTGGATGCGAATTTGCAGAAGGTGCTGGAGCCGCTGGCGCGCGACCGCGCGATTGCGCTTGGGCCGAACATCTCGGTCGGCATCATCGTCGTCGACAACGAGAGCGGCGACGTGCTCGCCCGCGTCGGCTCGGCCGATTATTTCGACGAGAGCCGGGCAGGGCAGGTCGACATGACCCGCGCGGTCCGTTCGCCGGGATCGACGCTGAAACCTTTCATCTATGGACTCGCCTTCGAGGACGGCTTCGTTCATCCCGAGAGCCTGATCGACGACCGGCCGGTCCGCTTCGGCTCCTACGCGCCGGAAAATTTCGACATGACGTTCCAGGGCACGGTGCCGGTGCGGAAGGCGCTGCAATTGTCGCTGAACGTACCGGCCATCGTGCTGCTCGATCGCGTCGGCTCCAGCCGGCTGACCTCGCGGCTGCGGCAGGCCGGCGGCAATCTCGTGCTGCCCAAGGACGAGGCGCCGGGCCTCGCCATGGGTCTCGGCGGCGTTGGCGTGACGCTCCAGGATCTCGTTCAGCTCTATACGGGTTTCGCGCGACTCGGCACGACCAAGCCGCTGCGCGAGATCATGGCCGACAGCGATGACCGCGAGCCGCTGCGGCTCTTGGATCAGGTCGCGGCTTGGCAAGTGGGCAACGTGCTGTTGGGCACGCCTCCGCCGGAGAACGCTGCCCATAACCGTATCGCCTTCAAGACCGGCACATCCTATGGCTATCGCGATGCCTGGTCGGTCGGCTTCGATGGCCGCATGACCATCGGCGTCTGGGTCGGCCGGCCCGACGGTGCGCCAGTTCCGGGCCTGATCGGGCGCGTCGCTGCCGCTCCGATCCTGTTCGACGCCTTCGCCCGAACCGGCAAGACGCTGGCGCCCTTGCCGAAGCCGCCCAAGGGAACTCTGGTGGCTAGCAACACCAAGCTGCCGCTGCCCTTGAAGCGGTTCCGTCCGGTCGGCGAGTTGGTGCGCACGGGAGGCGAGCAGGCCCTGCACATCCAGTTTCCGCTCAATGGCTCGCGGATCGACGTCGATCGTTCCCTTGGCCGGGAGAGCGCAGCCATGCCGGTCAAGGTCGCTGGCGGCGTGCTGCCCATGACCATCATGGTTAACGGGACTGCGCTCGGCGAGATCGACGGCCGTCGCCAGCGCCTGATCGATCCGCCCGGTCCGGGCTTTGCCCGCCTCACCGTGATCGACGCCACGGGCGCCGCGGACACAGTCGTCATTCGAATTCAGTGAGCCCGGCTCAAGCGGTTGTGGCGATGGCGGTTTCAGCGTAAGCGGAACCAATGGTCGAGACCTACCCAACTCCCCGTTTTGGAGCGCCCCGCGAGCCGAAATCGCCCGTCAATCCGGGCAGCGGGCTCGTGCGCATGCTCGATATCGCCACGGCCAGCCATGCCCGCGCGGTCGGCTTCCTGGTGCTGTGTGCGCTGCTGCTCTTCCTGCCCGGCTTCTTCACTATTCCGCCGATCGACCGCGACGAAGCACGCTTCGCCCAGGCCACCAAGCAGATGGTGGAGAGCGGCGACTATGTCGACATCCGCTTCCAGGAGGATGTCCGCTACAAGAAGCCGGTCGGCATCTATTGGCTGCAATCGGCTGCCGTGGAAGCTGCCGCGGCGCTCAAGCTGCCGAAGGCCGAATTGCGCATCTGGGTCTATCGCCTGCCGTCGCTGCTGGGAGCGATCGGCGCGGTGCTCATGACCTATTGGGCCGCGCTGGGCTTCATCACGCGGCGTGCCGCAGTGTTGGCGGCCCTCATGATGTGCGCCTCCGTGCTGCTCGGCGTCGAGGCGCGGCTCGCCAAAACCGACGCGATGCTGCTGCTCTGTGTGGTCGCGACGATGGGAGCAATGGCGCGGGCCTATCTGTCCTGGCAGCGCGCCGAGGACGAGGCCCGTCCGCCCTGGAGCTGGCCGGCTATCTTCTGGACCGCGCTCGCCGTCGGCATCCTGATCAAGGGGCCACTGATCCTGATGTTCGCGGGCCTGACCATCGTCGCGCTCGCGATCCAGGACCGTGACTCGTCTTGGCTCTGGAAGCTGCGCCCGGTCTGGGGCCTGATGTGGACGCTGGTACTGGTGCTGCCCTGGTTCGTCGCGATCTTCTGGCGCGCGGGCGAGACCTTCTTCACCGATTCCGTCGGCGGCGACATGCTGAGCAAGCTGGGGGCCCAGGAATCCCACGGCGCGCCGCCCGGGCTGTACCTGGCACTGTTCTGGATCACTTTCTGGCCCGGCGCGCCGCTCGCGGCGATGGCGGCGCCCGCGGTCTGGCGGGCGCGGCGCGAGCCTGGCGCGCAGTTCCTGCTGGCCTGGCTGATCCCGTCCTGGATCGTGTTCGAGGCGGTGCTGACCAAGCTGCCGCATTACGTGCTGCCGCTGTACCCCGCGATTGCGATCCTCACCGCCGGCGCGGTGGAGCGGCGTGTGCTGTCGCGGTCCTGGCTGATGCGCGGCGCGGCCTGGTGGTTCGCGATCCCCGCGGCCGCCTCGATCATCGCGGTGGTCGGCGCGGTGATCCTGACGCGGCAGCCGGCCTTCGTGGCCTGGCCGTTCATCGCGGCCGCGCTGATCTTCGGCCTGTTCGCCTGGTGGCTCTACGACAACAACCGGGCCGAGCGCTCGCTGCTCAACGCGCTGGTCGCCGCTTTGATGCTGGCGGTGGTTGTCTACGGCATCGTGCTGCCGTCGCTGACCCCACTGTTTCCGAGCATCGAGATCGCGCGCGCGCTGCGCAACGTCACCTGCGTCGGGCCGAAGGCGGCTTCTGCCGGCTATCACGAGCCGAGCCTGGTCTTCCTGACGGGCACGAAGACGCTGCTGACCGACGGCTCGGGTGCGGCGGACTTCCTCGGGCAAGGCAGCTGCCGCTTCGCCCTGATCGAGCAGCGCTCGGAACGCAGCTTCGTGCAGCGCGCCGAGGCGATCGGATTGCGCTACAAGGTCGGCACGCGCATCGACGGCTATAATTTCTCGCAAGGGCGTGCGATCTCGATCTCGATCTTCCGCTCGGAAGGCACCGAATAGGATGCGGGGCCCGACCGATATCGCGCCGCGTGCAGGCTATCCCGCGCACTTGCTCGCCGTGTCCTGGCGCGCGCTGGCCCAACTCGTGCGCTCGCCCTCGCATTCGCGCCGCGCCGAAGCCGCCCGAAAGCTGGCGCGGCACTCGCTGTGGCTCAGCGCAGTGGGCGCAGCCCTGGCCATCGTGCTGATGGTCGCGTTCGACCAGACCGAGATCCAGCTGATGCCGGCGCGCGGAACGCCGGGCCTATGGCCGATCCGCATCCTCACCGATTTCGGCAAGGACGAGTATCTGCTGTCGGTGATGGGTGCCGGGCTGGTGGTTCTGGCGTTGGTTGCGGCAGGGCTGCATGGGAGGCGCCGCGCGCTGCTGCTCGGCTTCGGCACGCGGCTGCAATTCCTGTTTCTGTCGGTTGCCGTGTCGGCGTTCGCCGCCGAGATTTTGAAATATGTCATCGGCCGCGGACGGCCCTTCGTCGGCGGTACGGCGAATGCATTCAACTTCGTCCCGTTCGAAGGGACGGGGGCCTATGCGAGTCTGCCCTCGGGGCATGCCGTGGCCGCGTTCGCCCTGGCGTTTGCAGTCTCGGCCTTGTGGCCGCGTTTGCGCGTGTTCATGTTCACTTACGCAATCGTGATCCTGCTGACGCGCCTCGTGCTGCTCGCGCATCATCCAAGCGACGTCGTGGCCGGTGCCCTGGTGGGAACGGTCGGCGCCATGGCCGTGCGCTACTGGTTTGCGGCCCGAAGGCTGGGTTTTGCCATCCGCTCCGACGGCGCCATCGTGGCCATCCCGGGCCCTTTCAAAAGGGTTGCCCGCGGGGCATCCGCCCCATAAAAGCGGCTGCCTGCCGGGACGCCGGTTCCCGGGGCAGGCCAATTCCAACCACGAGCCTCGATTTGTCGACGTCCCAGCCTTCGGTTTCCATCGTCGTTCCCGTGCGCAACGAAGCCGACAACATCGTGCCGCTGGTCGAGGAGATCACGGCGGCACTCGATGGCCGCTGGGACTATGAGATCATCTACGTCAACGACGGCTCGACCGATGCGACCGGCGAGCGGCTTGCCGCCATCATGAAGCAGCGGAGCAACCTGCGTCAGCTGCGCCATGCGCGATCGGGCGGTCAATCGGCGGCCGTGCGTAGCGGCGTGCGTGCGGCGCGCGGGGTCATCGTGGCCACGCTCGACGGTGACGGCCAGAACAATCCGGCGTTCCTGCCGGACCTGATCGCGGCGGTCGAGAAGGGCGCGGGGCGCGTCGGGCTCGCCGCCGGCCAGCGGATCGGGCGCAAGGACACCGGCTTCAAGAAGCTTCAGTCGCGCGTGGCGAACGGGGTTCGCAACGCGATCCTGAAGGACGGCACGCGCGATACCGGCTGCGGGTTGAAGGCGTTCCGGCGCGACGTTTTCCTGATGCTGCCCTATTTCGACGGGCTGCATCGCTTCCTGCCGGCGCTCGTCCGCCGCGAAGGCTACGACATCGCCTATGTCGATGTGATCGACCGGCCGCGCCACTCCGGTGTATCCAACTACGGCTTCTTCGACCGGCTGTGGATCGGCATCATGGATCTCGCCGGTGTGTGGTGGCTGATCCGCCGCAAGAAGCCGACTCCTGACGTGACCGAGGTGAACGCATGATCATTCAATACGGTCAGGCGCTGAGCAACTATCTCTACGACGTCTTCGTCGCCAAGTTCGATTTCTGGCTCGCGTTCGGCCTCGTCGCGCAATTGTTCTTCACCGCGCGCTTCCTGGTGCAGTGGATCGCCAGCGAGCGCGCCGGCAACAGCGTGGTGCCGATGGCGTTCTGGTTCTGCTCGATGGGCGGCGGGCTGATGACGCTGGTCTATGGCGTCGTGAAACGCGAGCCGGTCATCATTCTCGGACAGTCGCTCGCGACCGTCATCTACATCAGAAACATCATGCTGATCTGGAAGAACCGCGGCACCGCCTCGAAGACGCTGGACCGTTGATCCCGAGACCTATCGCGGTAACGCCGATGCCGCGCCTGAGGCGGGCAGGGCGGCGCGATCGGCCTCGTGCCGGCGATAGGGCTCGCCGGCCGCATCCAGCACGGGATAGGCCACCGAGCAGATATGCGAGTGGATGCGGCGCAGATCGCGCAGCACGTCCAGATGCAGCGACGTGGTCTCGATAGTCTCGGGACGCCCCTCGCGCAGCCGGTCCAGATGGCGCTCGACGGCAGCGAGCTCGGTGTTGCGCAGCGCCGTCTTCTCCACCAGCAGCTTACGCGCCTCGTTGGCGTCGCCCGACATGAAGACGCCGAAGGCGATCCGCAGCGAATCCATCGTGCGCTTGTGGAAGGCCGCGAGCTCCTCGGCGCCCTCGGCCGAGAACTGGAAGCGGTGCTTGATCTTCTTGGTGGCGAGCTCGCTGAGGCTCTTGTCGATGATGTCGCCGATATGCTCCAGGTTGATGGCGAAGGAGATGATCTCCATCGCGCGGCGTCCTTCGCTCTCGTCGAGGCTGCCCCGCATCAGCTTCGTCACGTAGAGCTTGATGGCCTCGTCGAGGCCGTCAACGAGATTGTCCGTCTTCGAGACCTGGTCGACCAGCGCACGGTCCCCCGTCATCATCGCAGCCATCACCTTGCGCAGCATGACCTCGACGAGATCGCCCATGCGCAGGGTCTCGCGGGCGGCGTCCGCGAGTGCCAGTGACGGCGTCTCCAGCGCGGTCTCGTCGAGATAGCGCGGGCGCGCCGGATCGGCCTCCCGGATGCGATCCGGCAGCAGCCGGGTCAGCAGGCGCGACATGGCATCGAGCAGGCCGATGAAGAGAACGGCCGTGCCGACGTTGAAAGCGATATGAAAGGCCGCGGTCATCTTGGCGAGATCGGGCTGCCAGGCGTGCATGTGTCCGGCGATCACGCTCAGGAAGGGCAGGACGAGGGCAGTCCCGACCACGCGGTTGACGAGATTGCCGACCGGCAGGCGATAGCTTGCGGGATCGTCGCGCCTGGCGCCCTCGAACACCGGATTGATGGCGCTGCCGAGATTGGCCCCGAGCACCAATGCGAGAGCGGCTTCCGGCGTAATGAACTGCGAATAGGCCAGCGACATGATCAGTAGCACGCTGGCAACGCTCGAATGCACCGCCCAGGTGATGAGCGCGGCGACGACGATGCACAGGATGGGATCGCCCGTGATCGCCGACATCACGACGCGCACGCCGGGCGCGTTCTCGGCCGGCGCCAGCGTGTCGAGCAGAATGTGGAGCGCGAGCAGCATCAGGCCGAGGCCGATGCAGACGCGGCCGATGTCCTTGATCCGCGAGCGCGGGCCGGAACGGAAGGCGACGAGCCCGATCACGAACAACACCGGCGCGATGGCTGCGATGTTGAACGACAGTACCTGCACGATCAGCGTCGTGCCGACATTGGCTCCCAGCATGATGGCGAGCGCGGCGGCGAGGCTGACGAGGCCTTCGGCGGCGAACGAACTCGTGATCAGCGCGGTGGCCGTGCTGCTCTGGAGCAGGGCGGTGAGACCGAGGCCGGCGGCAAATGCGTTGAAGCGGTTGCCGAGTGCCTTGCCGAGCAGGCGCCTGAGGTCGGGACCGAAGGCACGCAGGATCCCGCTGTGGACCATGTGCAGGCCCCACAACAGCAACGCAACGCCGCCCATCAGGTCGAGCAGAACCAACGTTCCCATGCTCCGTGTCCGGATTGGAGTCGATTGGTGAGGCTAGCGCCAAACGCTTGAGGATCAAACCATTTGTTGGCGCATCGGCGTTAACGTTTACGACAGGTGCACGTTCCTCCAAGGCGCGACCACGCGCCCGCAGTGTGATGCCGCGTTCTCAGGCGCGATGCCTTGCGAGCGGGCTCACATTGCCGCTTTGAGGGCAGCGAAGCCGCGGTCAAGATCGGCCTTGAGATCGTCGACGTTCTCGAGCCCGATGTGCAGGCGCAGCGTCGGGCCGCCCGGCGCCCATTTGGTCGCGGTGCGATAGGCGTCGCAGTCGAAGGGAATCGCGAGGCTCTCGAAGCCGCCCCAGGAAAAGCCCATGCCGAACAGTTTGAGTGTGTTGAGCATGGTGTCGACCGCCTTCTGCGGCGCCGGCTTCAGCACGATGCTGAACAGGCCCGAAGCGCCGGTGAAGTCGCGCTTCCAGATCGCGTGACCTGGATCGCTCTCGAGACCCGGATGCAGCACGCGCGCAACCTCGGACCGGCTGGCGAGCCAGCGCGCCATGTCGAGCCCCGAGCGATGATGCTGCGCGAGGCGCACCGAGAGCGTGCGCAAACCGCGCAGCGCGAGGAAGACGTCGTCGGGTCCGGCGCAGACGCCGAGCAGGCGAATGCCCTCGGCAATCTGCGGCCAGGCCTTGGCGTTGGCCGAGATGGTGCCGAACATGATGTCGGAATGGCCGCCGATATATTTGGTCGCGGCCTGCATGCTGATGTCGACGCCCTGGTCGAGCGAGCGGTGATAGAGCGGGGTCGCCCAGGTGTTGTCGTCGATGACGAGCGCGCCGCGGCCATGCGCGACCTCGGCGATGGCACGGATGTCAGGCATCTCGAACGACTGCGAGCCCGGTGCCTCGACCAGCACGGCGCGGGTATTGGGCTTGAACAGCTTGTCGATGCCGGCGCCGATCAGCGGATCGAAATAGGTGGTCTCGACGCCATAGCGGACGAGCATGCCGTTGCAGAAATTGCGCGAGGGCCGATAGACGTTGTCGCAGACTAGGAGATGGTCGCCGGCCTTGAGCACCGAGAGCAGGGTGGTGGAGATCGCCGACAGCCCCGACGGGACGATGCCGACGCCGGCGCATTGCGGCCCCTCCAGCGCCATCAGCGTCTCCTGGAACGCCTTGGTGGTGGGGGAACCGTGGCGGCCATAGGTGAACTCGCCGCGATGGGCGTGCAGGTCCTCGGCGGTCGGATAGAGCACGGTCGAGCCGTGGAAGACCGGCGGATTGACGAACCCCTTCTGCGCCTTGGTGTCGCGGCCGGAGGTGACCAGCCGGGTCTCGGCGTGCTGCTGGGAGGGGTGTGAGGAATCCATGCGTCTGCTTTCAAAACCGCGTTTCCCGCGGGCGCGCCGCGCCTGCCGGGCTGGCCCAAAGGCCGCTGTCGTTAATAACAGAACACAGAAGAGTCCCGTCAACCCCTTGACCCGGCAGGCCAGTCGTTCTGTGATGCGCAGGTGCTATTCAGTCGCCGCATGTTGAGGGGCAGCCGCGACCTTCGATCCCATCGTCTGACCGGACTTGTGCCACAGCCAAAAATGGCGGGCGCCAGCGGTGGGGATTAAGGGTAAGGCCTCCCGACATCGGCGAGTGTTCGGTAAGGTTTTCCAGCATGACTCTTGCAGGGCTCATCCCGGCAGAGACGATTCCAAAGACAACATTCCTGACCTTGAGACGACCTTGAAAGGCCTTCAGCCCATGAAACGCGTAACCCTGGCTCTCACACTTGCTCTCGTCGCCGGCCTGTCCACCCAAGCCGCCGATGCGCAAACGCTCAAGACCGTCAAGGACCGCGGCATGCTGTCCTGCGGCGTCAGCCAGGGCCTGCCGGGCTTCTCGTCGCCCGACGACAAGGGCAACTGGACCGGCCTCGACGTCGACCTCTGCCGCGCCATCGCCGGGGCGGTCTTCAACGATCCCACCAAGGTCAAGTACGTGCCGCTGTCCGCCAAGGACCGCTTCACGGCGCTGCAATCCGGCGAGGTCGACGTGCTCTCGCGCAACACCACCTGGACCATCTCGCGCGACACCTCGCTCGGCGCCAACTTCACCGGCGTGACCTATTACGACGGGCAGGGCTTCATGGTGAAGAAGTCGCTCAAGGTGAACTCGGCGCTCGAGCTCAACAGCGCATCTGTCTGCGTGCAGACCGGCACGACCACCGAGCAGAATCTCGCCGACTACTTCAAGGCCAACAACATGAAGTACGAGGTGATCGCGTTCGGCACCAATGACGAAACGGTCAAGGCCTATGAAGCCGGCCGCTGCGACGTGTTCACCACCGACCAGTCGGGCCTGTACGCCAACCGCCTCAAGCTCGCCAATCCCAACGACCACATGGTGCTCCCCGAAATCATCTCCAAGGAACCGCTCGGGCCGATGGTGCGCCACGGCGACGATCAGTGGTTCGACATCGTGAAATGGACGCTGTTCGCGATGATCACCGCCGAAGAGCTCGGCGTGACCTCGAAGAACGTCGACGAGAAGGCGAAGCTGGAAAACCCGGAGCTGAAGCGCGTGCTCGGCAGCGACGGCAATTTCGGCGAACAGCTCGGCCTGACCAAGGATTGGGTGGTACGGATCGTCAAGACGGTCGGCAATTACGGTGAGGTGTTCGACCGCAACGTCGGCGCCGGCTCGCCGCTCGCGATCAACCGCGGTCTGAACAATCTCTGGAACAAGGGCGGTCTCCAGTACGCGCCGCCGATCCGCTGATCGCCCCGATCCGCGGCTCGCGGCGATGAGCACCGAGGCCCGTAAACCGCCGCCCCAGATTGCGCTGAAGATCAGGCGCATGCTGGGCGGCAAGACAGGCTGGAACGGCGTCGCCGTCCAGTTTGCCTTCGCGGCGATCCTGGGCTGGATCGGCTATGAGATCGTCTCCAACGCCCGCGCCAATCTGGCGAACCAGCACATTGCCGCGGGCTTCGGCTTCCTCAGGAACAATGCCGGCTTCGACGTCAACCAGACCCTGATCTCCTACACCGGCTCAGACACGTTCCTGCGCGTGTTCGTGGTCGGCCTGCTCAACACGCTCGTGGTCTCGGTGGTCGGAATCGTCCTCGCCACCGTGATCGGCTTCATCGTCGCGCTCTGCCGGCTCTCGCCGAACTGGCTGCTGTCCCGGGTCGGCGAGATCTACGTCGAGGTCATCCGCAATCTGCCGCTCTTGTTCCAGATCCTGTTCTGGTACCTCGCGGTGCTGGCGGCACTGCCCAATCCGCGGCAGAGCATCTCGCTGCTCGGCATCAGCTTCCTCAGCAATCGCGGCCTCGTCATTCCATCGCCGATTGGCGGCAGCGGCTTCGTGCCGTTCCTGGCGATGCTGGCGCTCGGCATCGTGGCATCGCTGGCCCTGCGCATCCATGCAAGGCGCGCGCTGTTTCAGCGGGGGGAGGTGATCCGGATCTGGCCTTACGTGCTGGGCCTCTTGGTCGGGCTGCCGCTCGCGACCGTGCTGGTGTTTGGTCTGCCCTTTACCTTCGAGCTGCCGCAGCTCAAGGGGTTCAATTTCGCCGGCGGCGCGCGCATCATTCCGGAGTTCGTGGCGCTCACGCTGGCGCTGGCGACCTACACCGCCGCCTTCATCGCCGAGATCGTCCGCGCCGGCATCCTGTCCGTGCACAAGGGGCAGATGGAGGCGGGGTCCTCCCTGGGCCTGAGCCGCGGCACCACGCTCCGCCTGATCGTCGTGCCGCAGGCCATGCGTGTGATCGTGCCGCCGCTGACCAACCAGTATCTCAACCTGACCAAGAACTCCTCGCTGGCGGTCGCGATTGGCTATCCCGACCTCGTGTCGGTGTTCGCCGGCACCTCGCTGAGCCAGACCGGGCAGGCGATCGAGATCATCGCCATGACGATGGGCGTCTACCTCTTGATCTCGCTCCTCACCAGCGCGATCATGAGCGTCTATGGGTGGCGCGTCAGCCGGAGTCTCGGCGCATGAGCGATGTCACCACCTCCGCCTTCGTCCGTCAGGATTTGGTTGCCGAGCGTCCGGCACCGGTCAAGACCACGGGCTTGATCGGCGTGCTGCGCACTCGCCTGTTCAGTTCACCAACCAACATCCTGCTCACGATCGTGGGCGCGCTGCTGCTCTGGTTCACGATTGTCCCTTCCGTCAAGTTCCTGGTGATCGATGCGGTCTGGACCGGCAAGGATCGCGCAGCGTGCCTCAGCGAAAACGCCGGTTTTGTCGTTGGCGCGTGCTGGCCCTACATCCAGGCCAAGCTGCCGCAGCTGATCTACGGATTCTATCCCGAGGCCGAGCGCTGGCGGGTCGATCTCACTTTCGTCCTGGCCGTGGTCCTGCTGGTGCCGATGCTCGTGCCGCGGCTGCCGGCGAAGAATCTCAATGCCGGCCTGTTCTTCGTCGCCTTTCCGGTGGTCGCATTCTTCCTGCTGCACGGCGGCGGCATCAAGGGCTTCGGCCTGAGCTGGACGGCCAGCCTCCTGCAACTGTTCGAAGAGAGCATCGTCGGGGCCGGGCAGGCGCTGCTCAATCTCAGCAAGACCTCCGCCATCGCCCCGCTGCTGTGGGGTCTCGGAAACCTGATCGTGCTGGTCGGCACGGCGATCTCCTGGCTGATCTTTCCGCTCACCTGGCTGCGCGATCACATCCAGACGATGGGGCAGCCGGTCTGGGCCGATTTCGCCGTCACGGCCGCGATCGTCTGCCTGATCGCCTTCGTGCTCGGTGGCGGCATTCGTACCGGATGGCGAGCCCTCGTGTGGAGTATCGTCACCTTCGTTGCCATCGCGATCGTCATGAAGCTGATGGGGCTTGACCGCGGGGGACTGCCGGTTGTGTCGACCAATCTGTGGGGCGGGCTTCTGGTGACGCTGGTCGTCTCCGTCACCGGCATCGTCACCTCGCTGCCGATCGGCATTGCGCTAGCGCTCGGCCGCCGCTCCACCATTCCGCTGATCCGGATCTTCTCGATCGCCTTCATCGAGTTCTGGCGCGGTGTGCCGCTGATCACCGTGCTGTTCTTCGCCACCTACATGCTGCCGCTGTTCCTGCCGGGCAATTTCACGGTCGATGGCCTGGTTCGCGCGCTGATCGGCATCGCGCTGTTCACGGGGGCCTATCAGGCCGAGAACGTCCGCGGCGGTCTCGCCGCGATCCCGCGCGGGCAAAGCGAGGCGGCGGCGGCGCTGGGGCTGTCCTGGTGGAAGACGACCTCGCTGATCGTGCTGCCGCAGGCGCTGCGTCACGTCATTCCGAACCTCGTCAACAGCTTCATCTCGCTGTTCAAGGATACCTCGCTGGTCTCGATCGTGGCGCTGTTCGATCTCCTCGGCTCTCTGCGCGCCTCGTTCTCGGACCCAAAATGGTCGACGCCGTCGACCTTGTTCACCGGCTTTGCCTTCGCCGGCATCGTCTACTTCATCTTCTGCTTTGGAATGTCGCGCTACTCGCTCTTCGTCGAGCATCGCCTCAACGCTCACCGCCGCAACTGATGGAGCGCGCCATGTCCGATCCCATCGTCAAGATTTCCGGGCTCAACAAATGGTACGGCGAGTTTCACGTGTTGCGCGACATCGACCTCGAGGTCGGCAAGGGTGAGCGCATCGTGATCTGCGGCCCCTCGGGCTCGGGCAAATCGACGCTGATCCGCTGCGTCAACGCGCTGGAGGAATTCCAGGAGGGTGAGATCGTCGTCGACGGCATCGAGCTCGGGCCGAACCTCAAGCATGTCGATGCGGTGCGCCGCGAAGTCGGCATGGTGTTTCAGAGCTTCAACCTGTTTCCGCATCTGACGGTCCTGGACAATTGCACGCTGGCGCCGATCTGGGTGCGCAACATCCCCAAGAAGGACGCCGAGGCGACCGCCATGAAATTCCTGGAGCGGGTCAAGATCCCGCATCAGGCCAACAAGTTTCCGGGCCAGATGTCCGGCGGCCAGCAGCAGCGCGTCGCGATCGCCCGCGCGCTGACCATGAACCCGAAGGTGATGCTGTTCGACGAGCCGACCTCCGCGCTCGACCCCGAGATGGTCAAGGAGGTGCTCGACACCATGGTCGACCTCGCCGGGGAAGGCATGACTATGCTGGTCGTCACTCACGAGATGGGCTTTGCCCGCGAAGTCGCCAACCGCGTCGTGTTCATGGACGCCGGTCAGATCATCGAGGCCAACACGCCGAACGAGTTCTTCGCAGCCCCGCAGCACGCCCGCACGAAGCTGTTCCTGAGCCAGATCCTGCGCTGAGCCCCGGGAAATCCCGGGGGTGTCTCGCCCAGCTGATCGGCTGGCTGCCGCCGCGAATCAGCTAGACTCCTGCCGGACTACCCTCCGGAGAGACACCTTGCAGAGCAGCGGCGGCGGCGCGCGCGCATTCCAGAATGCGCGATTGCAGAAGAAATTGATGAAGCAGGCGGACGCTATCCTCTCCACAGCGGCCGCCGCCTATGGCCGGGGCAGATATACCGAAACCGAAGCGCTCTGCCGTGAGATATTGAAGGCGATCCCCAATCATGTCGACGCCATGCATCTGCTCGGCATGTGCGCCCATGACGGTCGGCGCCTGGAGGAGGCGCAACAGCTGCTCGAGCGCGTGATCGAGCTCGATCCACGTCTGCACGATGCTCACAACAATCTGGCGACCGTGCATTTCGACCTCGGCAATTACGAGGACGCGCGGCGGTGCCAGGAGAAGGCAATCGCCCTGAAGCCGAATTTCGCGGTGGCGTTGACCAATCTCGGCAACACGCTGATGCATATGGGGCGGTACGAACAGGCGCTCGAGATGCACGAGCGTGCCATCAAGCTGAAGCCGGATTATGCCGATGCGCTGTGCAACCGTGGCATGGTCGAGATCGTGCTTGGGCAGATCATGCGCGCCAAGGAGAGTTTCGATCGCGCCCTGCTGTTTCAGCCGCGTCACGCCGAGGCCATCGTCGGCAGCGGCATGGTCAGCATGGAACTGCGACACTACGAAGAGGCGGCCGCCAAATTCGTTACGGCGCTGGCCATCAAGCCGGGCGCGCCGAGGATCCTGGCCCAGCGTGGGCGGCTCAGTTACGAGCTGCAGCGCCTGGAGCCCGCACTTGCAGATTTCGAGGCGGCGCTTGCAATCTCGCCGAAGCTCGAACTGGCGCTCCGGGGTAAGGCTCAGACCTGCCTCGTCATGGGAAAGACCGCGCAGGCGATGGCCGCGGCGGCGACCTTGATCGAGCGAAATCCGCGCTCCGAGATGGGAATGGCGCTGATGGGCTTCGCTTATTCGAACCAGGGCGACATGGACACCGCGATCGAATATCTCGATCGCGCGCTAGATTTGCGCCCGGACTATGGGGATGCAATCAGGGGCAAGATCTTCCTGCAGGACTACCGCGCCGAGGCCGATTTCGTGGTCCAGCAGGCGGTGCGAAAATCCTGGTGGGACGCGATCGGCTCGAGGATACCGCAAAGGACGCTGCCGAAGCGGCCGCTGGACCCGGAGAAGCGAATCGTGGTCGGCTATGTCGCCGCCGAATTCCGGCAGCACTCGGCAGGCCTTACCCTGCTGCCGGTGCTGCGCAACCATGATCACGCCAAGTTTGAGATCATCTGCTACTATTCCTGGCCGGGCGCGGACGAGTACACCGCCATGTTCAAGTCATTGGCGGACGTCTGGGTTGATGCCTGGGGTCTTTCAGACGACGAACTCGCCGATCGCATTGAGGCCGACCAGGTCGATATCCTGATCGACGTTTCGGGCCACACCACCGGGAACAGGCTGCAATGCTTCGCGCGGAAGCCGGCGCCGATCCAGGCCACCGGCTTCGGTCATGCGACGGGCACGGGCATGCCGACGATGGACTATGTGCTGGCGGATCCCATCTTCATTCCGCCTTCGGTCCGGCATCTGTTTCCGGAAAAGATCTTCGATCTGCCGTGCCTGATCACGATGGAGCCCGTCACCAATCTGCAGCCCTCGGAGCTGCCGATGCTGCGCAACGGCTACGTCACGTTCGGGGTATTCAACCGCATTTACAAGATCTCGGATGACGCGATCCGGGTGTGGTCGCGCATCATGCGGGAGGTGCCTGGATCGAAGATCGTTCTCAAGCATGGTCTGCTGGACGATACCCTGCTGCGCGACAGCCTGGTCGCACGGTTCGTGGCGCAGGGCATTGCGGAGGAGAACATCACCTGCCTCGGCACGACCTCGCGCGACGACCACCTCATCGCGTTCGACCAGATCGATATTTCGCTCGACACGTTCCCGCAAAACGGCGGCATCAGCACTTGGGAGTCCCTCTACAAGGGCGTTCCCGTGGTCGCCAAGCTCGGCAATGGAGCCTCCTCGCGTGCCGGCGGCTCCATCGTGGCCGCCGTCGGTCTCGGCGACTGGGTCGCGGAGGATGACGACGGCTATGTCGAGATCGCCCGCAAATTCGCAACGCAGCCCGGTCATCTCGCAAAGCTGCGCGCTGAGTTGCCGGCTCGGATCGCAGCCTCGCCCGCCGGCAACGTCGAGATCTACACGCGTGAGCTCGAAGCGGGATATCGGCAGTTCTGGCGCGACTATTGCGCCGCGGCCTCTGATGGCGGCGACGCTGCGACAATTATGGCCGACGCACCGACCGGTTCCTGAGCCGGATCAGCAGCGAGCCCCGGGATAACCCGGGCCGATTTCATCCCCTCCGGCCCGTTTGTGCGAATCAGCTAGACTCGCGGCGGGCCATCTTCCGGAGAGACACCTTGCAGAGCAGCGCCGGCGCGCGCGCATTCCAGAATGCGCGGTTGCAGAAGAAGTTGAAGAAGCAGGCCGATGCTGCCATCGCCGCTGCAGCGAGCGCTTATGGCCAGGGCAGGTATGCAGAGACCGATGCGATCTGCCGCCAGATCGTGCAGGCCATTCCGGATCATTTCGACGCCACGCACCTACTCGGCTTGTGCGCGCAACAGCGCGGGCGCCCTGAAGAGGCGCAGCAGCTGCTCGAACGCGCGGTCGCGATCGATCCGCGTTCGCACGAGGCTCATAGCAATCTCGCGTCCGTGTACTTCGTCCTTCAGAAACCAGAGGCGGCCCGGGCCTGCCAGGAGAAGGCGATCGCGCTGAAGCCGAATTTCACGCCGGCTTTGGCCGGCCTGGGCAGCGTCTTGCTTCAGATGAACCTGCCCGAACAGGCCATCGAGATGTACGACCGGGCGATCAAACTGAAGCCTGACTATGCCGACGCGCTTTGCAATCGTGGCGTTGCGGAGATGGCGCTGTATAGATTTGACCGCGCCAAACAGAGCTTTGATCGTGCGCTGTTGTTTCAGCCGCGCCACGTCGAAGCGCTCGCGGGTAAAGGCATGGTCGGCATCGAGCTCAGGCGTTACGACGAGGCGGAAGCCGCGCTCTCAGCGGCGCTCGCGGTCAAACCCGATTCCGCGAAGATTTGGGCGCAGCGCGGACGCCTCAATGCCGAACTGTTGCGGCTTGAACAGGCGGCAGCGGACTTCGATGCGGCACTTGCATTGTCGCCCCGGCTTGAAGTTGCCTTGCGTGGAAAGGCAGAGGTCTCGCTCAGCCTAGGAAATACTGCACAGGCGATCCTGGCCTGCACGACCTTGCTGGAGCAAAATCCACACTCCACCATCGCGATGGCGCTGCTGAGCTCCTGTTTTGCAAACCAGGGAGAGATCGCGTCCGCCATCGAACATCTCGATGCGGCGCTGGCGATCTCGCCGGATCCGGACCTGATCGCGCGGAAGATTTACTTTCTGGACTTTCTTCCCGAGGCCGATTTCACGATCCAGCAGGCCACGCGGAAGTCTTGGGGGCAGGCGATCGGCGCAAGAGTGCCGCAACGCACGCTCGCGCCCAGGCAGCTCGACCCCGACAGGCGGATCGTGATCGGCTATGTCTCCGCCGAATTTCGGTATCACTCGGCGGCGTTCGGCCTGCTGCCGGTACTGCGCCATCATGACCATGCCAACTTCGACGTCGCTTGCTATTCGTGTTCGCCGATACGAGACGAGGTGACAGCCGAATTCCAGTCGTCTGCAGACGTCTGGGTCGATGCCTGGCAGATGTTTGACGACCAATTGGCTGACCGTATCCAGGCCGACAAGGTCGATATCCTGATCGACGTGTCCGGGCATTCGTCGGGCAACAGGCTCCAGGTCTTCGCCCGCAAGCCGGTCCCCATTCAGGTCACGGGCTTCGGACACGCGACCGGCACGGGTCTTCCAACGATGGATTACGTGCTCGCCGATCCGGTCTTCATTCCGCAATCGGCGCGGCATCTGCTGGCCGAAAAGGTCTTCGACCTGCCGTGCCTGATCACGACCGATCCCATCCTGGATGTGCCGCCTTCGGAGCTTCCCATGCTCCGCAACGGCCACGTTACTTTCGGCGTGTTCAACCGCGTCAACAAGATCTCGGACGAGGCCATCCGCGTCTGGGCGAAGGTGATGCGCGAGGTGCCGGGATCGAAGATCATCATCAAGCACACCCTGCTTGACGATCCCCTGGTGCGTGACGGCCTGCTCGCTCGATTTGTGGCGCAGGGGATTGCGGAAGGCAACATCACCTGCCTCGGCTCGTCCGATCGCACCGAGCATCTGCGGGCCTTCGCGAATGTCGACATCTCGCTCGATCCATTCCCGCAGAACGGCGGCGTCAGCACCTGGGAATCTCTCTATGCGGGCGTTCCCGTCGTCGCCAAGCTCGGCCATGGTGCATCCTCGCGGGCCGGCGGCTCCATCGTGACGGCAGTCGGGCTCGATGACTGGGTCGCAGAAGACGACGAGGGCTACGCGGCGATCGCATGCAAGCACGCGGCGCAGCCTGCTTACCTGGCGAAGCTGCGCGCGGAGCTGCCGGCTCGGATCGCTGCCTCGCCGGCCGGCAATGTCGAGATCTATACGCGCCAGGTCGAGGCCGGCTATCGCCAGTTCTGGCGCGACTATTGTGCCGCGGCCTCGGCGAACGGCGAGGGCGCCTAAAGCGCCGGCCTGAGCGCGCGTCCGACGCGCGCTCGCTATGGCTATCAGACGAAGGGCGGCTTGATGTTGCTGCGCTTCTCCAGCCACTCGGGCACGGGCAGGTTCTTGGCGCGCATGAAGTCCGCGTTGAACAGCTTGGACTGATAGCGGCTGCCGGAATCGCAGAGCACGGTGACGATCGTCTTGCCCGGTCCGAGCTGCTTGGCCAGCCGCATCGCGCCGACGATGTTGATGCCGGTCGAGCCGCCGAGGCACAGGCCTTCGTGCTGGAGCAGCTCGTAGATCGCGCTGACCGCTTCGGCGTCGGGAATGAGATAGGCGTCGTCGACCTTGGCCGTCTCGACGATTGCGGTGGCGCGGTTGAGGCCGATGCCCTCGGTGATCGAGCCGCCCGGCGTCGCCTTGGCATCGCCGGTCCTGAAATATTCGTACATGCCGGCGCCGTGCGGATCGGCGCAGGCGATGCGGATGCTGTTGTTCTTCTCTTTCAGGTAGCGACTGGTGCCGGCGAGGGTGCCGCCGCTGCCGACCGAGCAGACGAAGCCGTCGACCTTGCCGCCGGTCTGCTCCCAGATCTCGGGTCCGGTGGATTCGTAATGCGCCTTGGCATTGTCGAGGTTGTTCCACTGGTCGGCGAACAGCACGCCATTGGGCTCGGTCTTGCGCAGCTCGTCGGCGAGCCGGCGGCCGACATGCTGGTAGTTGTTGGGATTGGCATAGGGCAGCGCCGGCACCTCGATCAGCTCGGCGCCGCACAGCTTCAGGAAATCCTTCTTCTCCTGACTCTGCGTCTCCGGGATCACGATCAGCGTGCGGTAGCCGCGCGCGCTGGCAACGACGGCAAGGCCAATGCCGGTATTGCCGGCGGTCGCCTCCACCACCAGCCCCCCGGGCTTCAGCTCGCCGCGCTTCTCAGCCTCCAGGATCATCCATTTGCCGGCGCGATCCTTCACCGACTGGCCGGGATTCATGAACTCGGCCTTGCCCAGGATGGTGCAGCCGGTCAATTCCGAGGCGCGCTTGAGCTTGATGAGCGGGGTGTTGCCGATGGCTTCGACAACGTCATTCGTGAAGGTCATATCGGGGGAAATCACTGGCAAAGGGTTGATCAGGCTGGCCAGAACCTAGTGCTTGCACGGCAAAAGGGAAAGGCTTTTGCACTGCGGCGAAACCGGCCGAAGTTGCCGCGGCAGCAGGGTTATTTTGAGCCCGCAGACTTCAGCAAGGATGTGCCCGACCGCCAGGCGGGATAATCGGAGAGGAACATCCGCGATCCTCCTCGGAGCACGGAAGCTGGCGATCGTCTTGGGCCGCTCTGACAATCGTCTCGCCTCCGACCGATGAGGTCGACGCCGGGGTGCTCGGTGGCATGGCTGCTGGACGGAGATCTGCGTGAGTGAGACGCATTCGCAATTTCGGCAATTGACGATCTCGTGAGAGCGCCCGTCTGAGCGCGAGATCGAAGCTGAAGTCGCGTTAATGCCGTTAAGCAGCGTGACCGCGCGGTTGTTGCGGCAATATCACATGAAATCTTAGTAAGCTTGAACGCGTGGCAGGACTGCACAACAATGAAAGAAGTCCCTGCGAGACAGGGATATTTCTCATTTGTGTGGTCCTGACTTTCGCCTGTTCCGGCGTGCTTCTCGCACCTGCGGGACTGTCCCGCAGTTCCGCGCCCGGCTAGTATGGGTCTCAAGGTTCCGAGAAAGCATCGCAGCTGTGAACGAGTTGTCCAACGTCCCCCGCCTGTGCCGCCGCGAATCGGCTAATCCGGCTTCGCGGTGGCGGCTCGATCTGCCCGGCGGGGGGTGGATGTGACACGGGATGTTCCAGCGATCGCCATGCGGCGGTCTCCTGCTTCGCCGTCCCGGACGCGCCTTGCGGCGCGCTGGCTTGCGGCGCTGTGCCTTGCGGCGAGTTCCGGTGGGTGCCTGCTGACGCAGGATCTTCCCGATCCCGCGCTCGACGTTCCCGCGCAGTACAAATACGCGGGGAAGGGAGATACGCCGCCGTCGCTGGATTGGTGGCGCGGCTTCCGCTCAGCCGAGCTGACCCAGCTGATGGAGGAGGCGCAGACCGTCAATCTCGATATTGCCGCTGCCGTTGCACGCATCGTCCAGGCCGACGCCCAGGCGCGGCAGGCGGGCGCGGCGCTGTTGCCCAGCGTGTCGACGGCCGGATCGGAAACCTATTCGCGTACCTCGGGCTCGAGCGCCTCGGGTCTGTCCATCGGCGGACGCGAGGTCGTCAACTATTCGGCCTCGCTGAGCGCGAGCTATCAGCTCGATTTCTGGGGCCAGAATCGCGCCGCGCTGCAGACGGCGGAGGAGACGGCCCACGCCAACCGCTTCGATCGCGACACGGTCGCGCTGACGACGCTGGCGTCAGTCGCTAACGCCTATTTCCAGGTGCTAGCCTCGCAGGACCGCATCAGGACCTCACAGCGCAACATCGCCAGCGCGCAACGCATCCTCGACGCCGTCAGAGATCGCCGCAAGGCCGGCACCGGTACCGATCTCGACGTCGCCCAGCAGGAAAGCGTGCTGGCGAACCAGAAGGCCCTGGTGCCGCCGCTGCGCCAGACGCTCGACCAGAACGTCAACGCGCTCGCCGTGTTGGTGTCGCGGCCGCCGGAGAGCGTGCGAGTGCTCGGCGGCTCGCTGGACCGGATCGCGATCCCGCGCGTGACGCCCGGCCTGCCGTCGGAGATCCTGACGCAGCGGCCCGACATCCGCCGGCAGGAGGCGCAGCTTGCGTCGGCCACCGCGAACATCGGCAATGCCCGCGCGCAGTTCTTTCCGACGATCCAGCTCACCGGCAATGGCGGCTATCAGAGCTCGGCGCTGGTCTCGCTGTTCCAGCCGCATGCCGCCTTCTTCCAGCTCGTCGGCAGCGCCACGCAGCCGATCTTCGATGGCGGCAGGATCCTCGGCAATTTCGAGTTCGCCAAGGCGCGGCAGGACGAGTTGCTCCAGACCTACCGCAAGACGATCATCCAGGCCTTTGCCGACGTCGACAACGCGCTGTTCTCGATCAAGCAGACCACGATCAGGCTGCAATTGCAGCGCGACGTCGTTGCCGCCTCGCGCCGCGCCTTCGATCTCTCCGAGCAGCAATTGCGCGCCGGCACTGCCGACATCGTGACCGTGCTCAACACCCAACTGACCCTGTTCCAGGCGGAAGACGCGCTGTGGCAGGCCCAACTCGCACGGCTTCTCGCCATCGTCAGCCTGTACCAGGCACTCGGCGGCGGTTGGGAGCCGAGGATGGAGAAACCGGTCAATGCTCTTTAAGCCCGATACAAAGCAGGGCGCACAGGAGGCGACGGCGAAGAAGTCGCGCGGCCGCGGATTCGTCATGACCCTGATCACGCTCGCGATTCTCGGCGGGCTCGGTTATCTCGGCTGGACCGTCACGCAACAGCAGCAGGCCAACAACCGCAACCAGCGCCCCGATCTGCCGGTGCCCGTGCTGGCCGCAACGCCGCGCATCCAGGACGTTCCGGTCTATCTCGACGGCGTCGGAGCAATCCGCGCGCTCAACACCGTGACCGTGCGCTCGCAGGTCGACGGCAAGCTGATCGCGGTCAACTTCACGGAAGGCCAGGACGTCAAGAAGGGCGACGTGCTCGGCGAGATCGATCCCGCGATCTACCAGGCGCAGTACGACCAGGCTGTGGCCAAGAAGGCGCAGGACCAGGCGCAGCTCGCCAACCAGCGCATCGACCTTGCACGGTACGAGCAGCTCGCGGCGTCAAACGCCGGCTCTAAGCAGCAGGCGGACACCCAGCGCGCGCTGGTGGCGCAGACCGAGGCGCTGGTGAAGGCGGACCAGGCCGCGATCGACAACGCCGCAGCAACGCTCAGCTACACCAAGATCGTGGCGCCGATCTCAGGCCGCGCCGGCCTGCGCCAGGTCGACCAGGGCAACATCATCCACGCTTCCGATACCACCGGCCTCGTCGTCATCACGCAATTGCAGCCGATCGCGCTGTGGTTCAGCCTGCCGCAACAGCAGATCATGCGCGTCAACGCCGCGGCGGCGAAGGGAACGCTCCCCGTCGACGTGTTCGGCAATGACGGCGTCACGGTCATCGACACGGGCAAGCTCACCGGCATCGACAACCAGGTCGACCAGACCACCGGCACGCTCAAGCTCAAGGCCGAATTCCCCAACGCCAATTACCAGCTCTGGCCGGGCCAGTTCGTGAACGTCCGCCTCAAGGTCGAGACCTTGACGCAGGCGCTGGTGGTGCCGACCTCCGCGGTGCAGCGTGGTCCGATCGGGACCTTCAGCTACGTCATCGGCGAAGACAACGTCGTCTCGGCCAAGCCCGTGACGGTGACCCAGCAGAACGAGCATGACGCCGTCATCGCGAGCGGCCTGTCGCCGAACGACAAGGTCGTCACCACGGGCTTTGCCAATCTGTCCGACGGCTCCAAGGTGATCATCGGCCGCGACGACCAGACCCCCTCGGCCGATCTGGCGCCGCGTAAGCGTTCGCGCGGGCCGGACGCTCAGAAGAAGGATGGCGCCAAGGAAGGGCAGAAGGAGCACCAGAAGGACGGACAGGGCAAGGACGGCGAGCTCCGCGCCAAGCGCAAGAGCAGCGAGGGCGACCAGAAGGGGCAGACCGGGCCGGCTCCCGGGCCGGGGGCAGCGGGAAGTGGAGCCAAGCAGCCATGATCCCGACAACAGCCGCGTGATGCGGCAGGCGTAACCCATGGGTGTCTCCGAACCCTTCATCCGCCGTCCGATCGCGACCTCGCTGCTCGGCATTGCGCTCTTGATCGGCGGGCTGCTGGGCTATTTCGCGCTGCCGGTCTCGGCGCTGCCGCAGGTCGATTTCCCGACCGTGCAGGTGACGACGCAGCTGCCCGGCGCCAGCCCCGACGTGGTCGCCTCGCTGATCACCGCACCGCTGGAGCGGCAGCTCGGCCAGATCCCGTCGCTATCGGCGATGAACTCGACGAGCTCGTTCGGGGTCAGCCAGATCTCGCTCCAGTTCGACCTCAACCGCGACATCGACGGCGCCACCCAGGACGTCCAGGCTGCGATCAATGCCGCAGCGGGCGTGCTGCCCAAGACGCTGCCTTACCCGCCGACCTACGCCAAGGTGAACCCGGCGGATGCACCGGTGATGACGCTGGCGCTGCGTTCGGACACGATCTCGCTGCGGGCGATGAGCGACATCGCCGACACCATTCTGGCGCAACGGCTGAGCCAGATCTCCGGCGTCGGCCGCGTATCCGTGCTCGGCGGACTGAAGCCGGCCGTGCGTATCCAGGCGGACCTTGCGCGACTCGCCGCCTATGGCATCGCCATGGAGGATCTGCGCACCGCGATCGCCAATGCCAACGTCTCGGGGCCCAAGGGCTCTCTCGACGGCGCGCAGCAAGCCTACATCATCGCCGCCAACGACCAGATCGCCGCAGCCGACGCCTACAGGCCGATCATCATCGCCTACCGCAACGGCTCGCCCGTCACCATCGGCGACGTCGCGCAGATCGTCGACGGCCTCGAGAATGACCGCACCGGCGGCTGGTACCAGGGCACGCCGGCCGTCATCATCGACATCCAGCGCCAGCCCGGCGCCAACGTCATCGACGTCGTCAGCCAGATCCGTGCCGAAATCCCCAAGGTGCAGCGCGCGATCCCGGCCGGCGTGAACCTGACCATCGTCTCCGACCGCACCGTGACCATCCGTGCCTCGGTGCGTGACGTGCAGTTTACGCTGGTCCTTGCCGTCGTGCTGGTGACGCTGGTCGTGCTGCTGTTCCTGCGTTCGCTGCGTGCGACCGTGATCGCGGGCGTGGCGCTGCCGCTGTCGCTGATCACGAGCTTCGGCATCATGTATTTTGCCGGCTTCAGCCTCGACAATCTGTCGCTGATGGCGCTCACGATCGGCACCGGCTTCGTGGTGGACGATGCCATCGTCATGATCGAGAACATCGTCCGCCACATGGAGAACGGCGACAGCGCCATGGAGGCCTCGCTCAAGGGCGCCAGCGAGATCGGCTTCACCGTGATCTCGCTGACGGTCTCGTTGATCGCGGTGTTCATCCCGCTGCTGTTCATGTCGGGCCTCGTCGGGCGCATGTTCCGCGAATTCGCGTTGACGCTAACCATCGCGGTCGTGACCTCCGCGGTGGTCTCGCTGACGCTGACGCCGATGATGTGCTCGCGCCTGCTCAAGCATGCCCATGAGGAGCTGGCGGTGCCGGGCCTGGCCGCGATTAGCCGCTTCATCGACCGTACCGTCGAGGCCTATCACAGGACGCTGCTGTGGGTGCTGGAGCGTCAGCGCGCGACCTTGGTCGTAACCTTCGTCACGCTGATTGCGACACTCGTCCTCTATGTCGTCGCGCCAAAGGGCTTCCTGCCGCTTCAGGACACCGCCTCGATCACGGCGGTGACGGAGGCTGGCCCCGACGTGTCGTTCGCGGAGATGCAGAAGCGGCAGGCCGAGGTGGCCGACGCCATCAAGGCCGATCCCGACGTCGTCGGCGTCGTCTCCGTGATCGGCGCCGGCTCGGTCAACCCGACCACCAATGTCGGGCGCCTCGTCATGAATCTGAAGCCGCGCGGCGAACGGCGTGACGATGTCGCAGCGGTCGTGATCCGGCTGAAGGAGAGGGTGGCGGGCATTCCCGGCATGACCGTCTATTTCCAGCCGGTGCAGGACGTGCAGATCTCGACCCAGTCGAGCCGCTCGCAGTACCAGTACACGCTGACGGGTACCGACGCGGCGCTGGTGTCGGAATGGGCCGGCAAGCTGGTGGCGGAGATGCGGCGTGATCCGCTGTTCCGCGACGTTTCCTCGGAGGCGCAGGAAGGCGGCCTGCGGGCGCAGCTCGACGTCGACCGCACGCGGGCCGGCCAGCTCGGCGTCAGCCTCCAGGCCATCACCGATACGCTCAACGACGCCTTCGCGCAGCGGCAGATCTCGACCATCTACGGCCAGGCCAACCAGTACCGCGTCGTGCTGGAGGCACTGCCGATGTATCAGCGCGATCCTTCGGTCCTGTCGAAGCTCTATCTGCCGGGTGCCGCCAGCAGCACGACCGTCGGCGCGCCGAGCGCCCAGGTGCCGCTGTCGGCCGTAGCGACCCTGAAGCGCACCACTGCGCCGCTGGCGATCTCGCACCAGGCGCAATTCCCGTCCGTGTCGCTCAGCTTCAACCTGGCGCCGGGCGCCGCGCTCGGCGATGCCGTCGAAGCGGTCAAGACGATCGAGACCCGCATCGGCATGCCCAACAGCATCGTCGGCGTCTATGCCGGCGATGCCGCCGAATTCGCCAAGGCGCTCGCCGGCCAGCCCTGGCTGCTGCTCGCGGCCGTGATCACGATCTACATCGTGCTCGGCGTGCTCTATGAAAGCTACATCCACCCGATCACGATCCTGTCGACGCTGCCCTCGGCCGGCGTCGGCGCGATCCTGGCGCTGATCCTGTGCGGGCAGGATCTCTCGGTCATCGGCCTGATCGGCATCATCCTCCTGATGGGCATCGTCAAGAAGAACGCGATCATGATGATCGACTTCGCGCTGGACGCCGAGCGCGGGCAGGGCATGTCGCCGCAGGAGGCGATCGTGCAGGCCTGTCTGTTGCGCTTCCGCCCGATCATGATGACGACGCTGGCGGCGCTGTTTGGTGCGCTTCCGCTGGCGATCGAGAGCGGCACCGGCGCCGAGCTGCGCTTCCCGCTTGGCGTCTCCATCATTGGCGGCCTGCTGCTGAGCCAGCTGCTCACGCTCTACACCACGCCGGTGATCTACCTCGCGCTCGACCGCATCAACCGCCGCCTCGAGCAGGCGCTGCCGCCGGCCGAATCCGGCGGCCCGCCGGTCGCGGGCGCGACCGAGGGGATGCAGTGATGGTCTCGATCTCGGAGCCCTTCATCCGCCGCCCGGTCGCGACCACGCTGCTGTCGATCGGGTTGTTCCTGCTGGGTGTCGTGGCCTACGAGTTCCTTCCCGTCGCCTCGGTCCCGAACGTCGACTTCCCTGCCATCTTCGTCTCGGCCAGCCGTCCCGGCGCCGATCCGTCCGTGATGGCCGCGACGGTAGCCTCGCCCCTGGAGCGGCGGCTTGGCGAGATCGCCGGCATCAACCAGATCACCTCCACGAGCTCGCTCGGTACCACCAGCATCCAGCTCCAGTTCGACATCGGCCGCAACATCGACAAGGCCGCCCGCGACGTGCAGGCGGCGATCAACGCCTCGATGGTCGATCTGCCGACCGACCTGCCGACGCTGCCGCGCTTCCGCAAGGCGAATACGGCCGGCGCGCCGGTCTTCGTGCTGGCGTTGACCTCGAAGACGCTGTCGGCCAGCGCGATCTACGACGTCGCCGATACGGTCATCGCGCAGCGCATCTCGCAGGTGCCTGGAGTGGGCGACGTCACGGTCTCCGGCGCCGACCAGCCGGCGGTGCGGGTGCAGCTCAACCCAGTCGCGCTGTCGAATGCGGGCATCGCCACCGACGACGTCCGGACCGCTATCATCAACGCCAACCCGCTCGGTCCCGTCGGCATCTTCAACGGCGAGCGTCAGAGCGAGACGCTGGCGCTCAACAAGCAGATGCGCACGGCGAAGGAGTTCCGCGACATCATCATCAAGAGCTCGAACGGCAATTTCGTTCGGCTCTCCGACGTCGCAGACATCGAGGATTCCGTCCGCAATGCGCGCTCCTTCGCCTGGTTCAACAAGCAGCCGGCGGTGCTGATCCAGATCACCAAGCAGGGCGACGCCAACGTCATCGACACGGTCGACCGGGTCAAGGCCCTGATCCCCGTGTTGAAGCAGTGGATCCCGGCCGGCGTCGAGATCTCCACCCTGGTCGATCGTACCGGCACGATCCGCGCCAGCGTGCTGGACATGCAATGGACCTTGCTGGCGACCGCGCTCCTCGTCATGGTCGTGGTGTTCGTGTTCCTGCGGCGACTGACGCCGACGATCGCGGCGGGCATCTCGGTGCCGCTGGCGCTGGCAGGAACCTGCGCCGGCATGTGGGTCGCGGGCTTCTCGATCGACAATCTGTCGCTGATGGCGCTGGCGATCTCGGTCGGTTTCGTGGTCGACGACGCCATCGTCATGATCGAGAACATGTACCGCAATCTCGAGCACGGCATGCGGCCGTTCCGGGCGGCGCAGGAGGGCGCCAGGCAGATCGGGTTCACCGTGGTCTCGATCAGCCTGTCGCTGATCGCGGCCTTCACGCCGCTGATCTTCATGGACGGCGTCGTCGGCCGCCTGCTGCGCGAATTCTCGCTGACGCTGACCTTCGCGATCCTGGTCTCGACGCTGGTGTCGCTGACGGTCACGCCGATGATCTGCGCCCATTACATCCGGCAAACCACCTCGGGCACCGCGACCTTGTTCGATCGACTGATCGAAGGCTCGCTCTCGCGCGTCGTCGCCTTCTACACCCGCACCTTGCGCACCGTGCTGGAATATCCGCTGCTGACGCTGCTGGTGTTCTTCGCGACCATCGGCCTCACGGTGACGCTCTACATCAAGGTGCCCAAGGGCTATTTCCCGACCGACGATTCCGGTTTCATCATCGGGGCGACGCGTGCCTCGGCCGACATCTCGTTCCAATCGATGCTGGGCCTCCAGCAGCGGCTTGCCGACATCGTGATGCAGGATCCTGCTGTGGCCGGCATCGGATCGACCGTCGGCGGCGGAGGCGGGCCGGGGGCGGCGACCTCCAATCGCGGCTCCATGTTCATCAGCCTGAAGCCGCCGGAGGAGCGCGACCACGTCTCCACACAGGTCGTCA
Organism: Bradyrhizobium sp. CCGE-LA001; assembly: GCF_000296215.2. NCBI lineage: Bacteria > Pseudomonadati > Pseudomonadota > Alphaproteobacteria > Hyphomicrobiales > Nitrobacteraceae > Bradyrhizobium > Bradyrhizobium sp. CCGE-LA001. The sequence continues at coordinate 4,074,866 of NZ_CP013949.1, forward strand.
TCGATCGTCTCAGACGCGCGCTCTATCCCGTGCCCGGCATTCGCCTCTTCATGTTCGCCGCCCAGGACGTGCGCGCCGGCGGACGGCAGAGCGATTCCGACTACCAGTACACGCTGACCAGCACCGATCTCAGCCTGCTGCAGAAATGGGCGCCGATCGTCGCCAAGCGGATGGAAAGCATCGAAGGCATTACCGACATCTCCAGCGACCGCGATCCCGGCGGGCTTCAGCTGACCCTGTCGATCGACCGCCAGAAAGCCTCGGCGCTGGGCGTCAACGTTCAGGACATCGACAATGCGCTGAACAATGCGTTCTCGCAGCGGCAGATCGGGATCATCTATACCCAGCGCAACCAGTACATGACGGTGCTGGAAATCGACCCGAAATTCCAGGTCGATCCCTCCAATCTGGATCGCATCTATGTCGCGGGCGCCAATGACGTGCAGGTGCCGCTCTCGGCCGTGGTGCACGCGACGCGCGGGCTCGCCGCGCTCGCGGTCTATCACTCGCAGTCTTTCCCCTCGACCACGGTGTCGTTCAACCTCTTGCCCGACGTGCAGCTGCAGGATGCGACGCAAAATATCCAGCGCGCGGTCGAGGAATTGCACATGCCCGAGGGTATCCGCGGCAGCTTCGACGGCAATGCCGGCGATTTCGCCAAGACCAGCAGCCGTCAGCCGCTCCTGATCCTCGGCGCGCTGGTTGCGATGTATATCGTGCTGGGGGTGCTCTACGAGAGCCTCGCCCATCCGCTCACGATCATCTCGACGCTGCCCTCGGCCGGCCTCGGCGCGCTGCTTGCGCTCCAGCTCACCAACACGCCGCTGACGGTGATCGCGTTCGTCGGCATCATCCTCCTGATCGGCATCGTCAAGAAGAACGGCATCATGATGGTCGACTTCGCGCTCGATGCCGAGCGTCAGCGCGGCCTGTCCTCGGCGGAAGCGATCTTCGAGGCCTGTCAGGCGCGCTTCCGCCCGATCCTGATGACGACGATGGCGGCTTTGTTCGCCGGCATTCCGCTCGTCATCGCGACCGGCCCCGGCACGGAGCTGCGCCGGCCGCTCGGCATCACCATCATCGGCGGCCTGTTCGTCTCGCAGATCCTGACGCTGTACACGACGCCGGTGATCTACCTCCTGATCGACCGCCTGCGGCGGCGATCTGCGCCGCGTCCGCTGGCTGCGCCTGCGGAATAGGTTGTTGAAGCGCGGTGCAAAGCGTATAGCGGCGCGATGTCCAATCCGCCCGACATCGCCGCTGCGCCCGAGCCGGTCCCCGAATGCCCGCACTGTCAGAAGCCGATGCCGCTGTGCATCTGCGACAGCGTCACGCCCATTGAAAATCGTCTGTCGCTCCTGATTCTGCAGCATCCGCAGGAGCAGGACAGGGCACTCGGCACGGCGCGGCTGCTTGCGAAGCATTTCGAAGATGCCACTGTACGCGTCGGCTTGTCGTGGCCGAGCCTGTCCAAGGCGCTCGGACGGCCGGTCGAGAACGCCGCGCGCTGGGCCGTGCTCTATCTCGGCTCGGCCCGCGCTGCAGACCTCGACGTCGAGGGCGAGATCGTCGCGCTCAACCGCAAAGGCGAGGTCGCGGAGAACCAGCGCGCGATCCTCGGCAAGCTCGAAGGCGTGGTGCTGCTCGACGGCACCTGGAGCCAGGCCAAGGCGCTATGGTGGCGCAATCCCTGGATGCTGAAATGCCAGCGCGTGATCCTCAACCCCGCGCACCCCTCGCGCTACGGGCGCCTGCGCAAGGAGCCGCGCCGCGACGGCCTCTCGACCATTGAGGCCGCGGCGACGATTCTCGCCGGCCTTGAACGGCGCCCTGATATCACCGAGATCCTGCACGCCAGTTTTGAGCGACTGCTGACTCGCTACCGCGAAGTTCAGGTCGAAATGCCGGAATTGGCGCCAAAGCCGGCCCCGAAGGGCCGCCGACGCGATTTCAGGCGCAGCAAGCGGGACTGACTTCGGCCCATATCATCCGCCGTTGGACTTGCGACAAGCGCCGGAAATGTCTAAGGCATTCCGCCGTGGGGCCACGTGGCGGAGTGGTTACGCAACGGTCTGCAAAACCGTGTACACCAGTTCAATTCTGGTCGTGGCCTCCATTACAAGCACCTGATTTTGAAAAGTAATTGGCTGTAGCGCAGGCCTCGCGCCGATCCGCTTGGCAGGCGACCGGGTGAGTCCGGGTTCGCCTGGGGCCTAGTGAAGCCCGCGATTCACCTCGGTGGCACAGAGTTCGCATCGGCTGGGCGAAATGCCCTATCACCGAGCGCTGGAGCACCCGTGGGCGAAATCGTCCGATTTGTTCCGAAAACCGAATTGGAGCGTGCCCGTCTCATTCGCGAGGCGCGCGCGATCTATGACAGCATCTTTCCGCCGGCGGCCCCCGACCGGGTGCCGCAGGATAGCGAGGATCACGTCAAAACCTGACCGCCGCTTGGGCGCTCGCCCACGACAAAACGCCCGCGAAGCGGGCGTGTCCATTCGCAACGACGATGGCCTCAGCAGGCCGCGTACCAGCCTTCCGGAAAGGGCAGCAGGGGCCAGGCGCCCTCGTTGTCGTTGGCGGCCACTGGGGTGGTCTGGGGCAAGGCCGCGTATGGCGAGGAGCGGGGCGCGAAATCATGCTCCGGCATCGGCGCGAAATCTTCGTGAGTCATGACGTCCCGGACGGCATCCAGCAGCAAGTTGAATTCGGCTTCGCTCATCGCACCCTCCGGAACGCGGATGGCGCAATGTCGCAAAGCCGGTTTGTTGTCCGATTGACCCGATCGTTCGCATTTTAACGATCCGGCGATCAGGGCCCGATTGGTTAGCGAGTGATGAAAATCCCCTCGCGAATTCTAGGTTCCTCAGTTCGGCCGACAGTGTGAAAGAAATCACATCCCCGGAGGTTTATTTTGGCAACCTCGCGTCCGACGACGGCCAAGCGCAGCCGGACAGCGCAGAACGGGAGAACGGTCATGAAGGCGAGGTTCTTGCGGTTCGCAGCAGTGAAGAGCCGGGCGCGCCGGGCCTCGACGCTCGGGCTGTTTCTCACGTTGTTTACGTCCGCGGGCCATGCGCAGGGGACGCCGGAGCAGCGCCGGGCCTGCACGCCCGACGTTTATCGCCTCTGCGCCGGCGAAATTCCCAACGTCCGAGCCATCACCGCGTGCCTGCGGCGTAATCGCTCAAGCCAAAGCGACGCTTGCAGAAGCGTGTTCGACCAGGCCGGAGGATAGAGCCTGTGGATTTGTGCGCAGCAAGTGGAGGGCGCACCATGCAAAATCTGTCGATCTGCGTCTGTGAATATGCTGCGGACAAGCTGTTGAACGATTGGTTTGCGTGGCGCTCGTGAGTGAGAGGGCACCCTGCGCAAGTAGCCTGCTCCGCCATTGCAAGCGGAGCGGCGCAATCTGGATCGGGCTCCACGCGCCCTCGACCCAGTGCGTAAAATTGCAACCTTCGCGTGCAGAAGATCTTGATCGGCTGTGATCTAGAGGTGATCGGCCGGCTTGAACGCACGCCGGGACCGCGTCGACTAACCGACAGAGTGCATAGGGATCAGTGGAACGTGATCGAAACTGCCCTTCCGAAAGCACTAAAATGGTGCTTTAGTGCTTTTCATGAGCCCGTCGCCCCGAAATGCCCCGTCCGCGCTGCGTTATCGGCTTGCCCCTGACCCCGCCGCCAAGGCCGCGCTTGAGGCGACATTCCGGGCCTATGACCGCATGATGGAGATTCTCGACGAGGTCGCGCGGACCCACAATTTGGGCTCCAACGTGGTCCTGCTCCACGCCCATGCCTATGAGCCGATCCGTAAGGAGACCGCGCTGCCGTCGCGTCTGGTGACCCTGGGCTTGCGTGACCGTGCCGATTATCGCGCGGCCCAAGGCCGCCGCCTGCCGCTCGACGACAAGCTCGCCAAGATCAAGGGGCCTGCCACCATCTCGATTGCGACCGTAGAAGGCCGCTTCAGCGTGCCCTTCGACTATGCGGGCTATGCCGAGGGCTGGGGGCAGAGCGTGCCCGCACACCTCATCCGGACCGACGACGGTTTCGAAGTTCACTACGGCGTCACGCCGAACAGTCTACCAGAGGAGGAGAACGCTATGGATAACATCGCTGCCGCTCCCGACAATTTCCTGTCCCGTGTCGGGCGCCTGATCGCCGGAATCGCCTATGACGCGATCGAGCAGGCGGAAGGCAAGAACAAGCTCAAGGTGGTTGGACAGGCCATCCGCGAGATCGAGCGCGCCGAGAGCGAGGCGCGCGATGCGCTCGCCGCAGCCCGGGCCGAGGAATACCGTCTCAACGCGCGCCGCAGCGAAATCGAGCGTGCGATGGCCGATCTGACCGCCAAGATCGAGGGCGCGATCGCCGATGGCCGCGACGATCTCGCCCGCGCCGGCATCGCGCGACAGATGGATCTGGAAGCGCAATTCGAAGTGCTCTCGCGGGCCATCGACGAGAACAACGAGAAGATCGAGCAATGCGTGACTTCGCTGCGTGCCGTGCTGTCGGCGCTTCAGGACGCCGAGCAGCGCCGCGCCGATCTCGAAAAGAGCGAGGCTGTCGCAAGCCAGCAGGCCTCGACATCGCCCAAGAAGCAGGGCGGCAGCTCTGCGGCGGCGAAGGCGCTGCGTGCGGGCAGGGCGGTGGCGCGGGCGACCGGCGTGCCGCCGGGCATCCCTTATTCGAGCGACATCGACGAGCTCAGCACGTTGCATCGCGACAAGGAAATTGCAGCGCGGCTGGCCCGGTTGAAGTCGGGCTCCTGAGTGCCGTGTCATGAGCGCTCTGCTCGAACACGTCATGTCGCCGGAGGTCAGGCCGTTCGCGATCGCAGCGGCCATGATCGTCATCGTTGGCACGATCGAGGTGGTCTCGATGCTGGTGGGGGCTTCGCTCAGCGAGATGCTGGGCACCAACATCGATTTCGCTCACCCCAGCGACAATGGGGCGATCAATGCGATCTCGTGGATCAATGTCGGCGGTGTACCGCTCTTGATCTTCCTGCTGTTGCTGCTCGGCGCCTTTTCCATCACCGGCTTCCTGATCCAGGACGTCGCGCGGTTGGTGGCAGGTCCCTTGCCGGCGACGGTCGCCTCGGTCGGGGCGGTCGCCGCATCGGTTCCGCTGGTTCGCTTTGCCAGCCGTGCCATCGCGCGGGTCATTCCCAAGGACGAGAGCTACGCGGTCGGCCTCGGCGATCTCGTCGGCCGGATCGGTGAGGTCGTCATTGGTCCGCTCGATCAGGGGCCGCCGGGACGCGTCAGCGTCGCCGACATCCACGGCAACCGTCACTTCGTCTCGGCAGTCGCAGCACCTTCATCATCGCCTTTGCCGCAGGGAACGCTGGTTCTCCTGGTCGATCGCGACGGCACCCGCTTCGTGGCGGTGAAGGCCGACGATGAACTCAAACCTTCCAAGCCCAGTCTAAGCAGCTAGCACGTCCATTATCGGAGAGAATCATGTTCGACATCGCAGTCCCGGCCGTGATCGGCGTCGCGCTGATCGTCGTCCTGGGGATCGTCTTCACCATTCTATACAAGCGCGCCACGCGTGACGAAGCGTTCGTGCGCACCGGGCTCGGCGGCAAGAAGGTCGTGCTCGACGGCGGCGCCATGATCCTGCCGATCTTCCATTCCTATGCCAGCGTCAATCTGAAGACGCTGCGGCTCACCGTCGAGCGCAAGGAGCGGGAATCCCTGATCACCAAGGACCGCCTGCGGGTCGACATCGTCGCCGAATTCTACGTCCGCGTCCGCCCCGACGAGGAGAGCATCGCGCTCGCGAGCCAGACGCTGGGCGCGCTGACCAATGATGCCGAGGCGCTGCGCAACCAGGTCGAGGCGAAATTCGTCGACGGCCTGCGCTCGGTGGCCGCGACCATGAGCATCCTCGAGCTCCAGGAGAAGCGCTCCGACTTCGTCAAGCACGTGCAGTCCACCGTCGAGTCCGACGTGAAATCGAACGGTCTCGAGCTTGAATCGGTGTCGCTGACCAAGCTCGACCAGACCGACGTCAAGTTCTTCAACCCGGAGAATTTCTTCGACGCGGAAGGTCTCACCCAATTGAAGACCGTCACCGAGACCCGGCGGCGCGATCGAAACGCCATCGTCCGCGACAACGAGGTGGCGATCGCGCAAAAGGACCTCGAAGCGCGGCAGCAGACCCTCGGGATCGAGCGGACCAAGAAGGAGGCCGAGCTCTCCCAGGAGCGCGACATCGCCAACAAGACCGCGAGCACCCGCGCCGAGGTCGCGACTGCCACACAAACTGCGCGCCTGACCGAGGAAAATGCCCGCATCGACACCGACCGTGCCGTTGCCGAGAAGGAGGCGGGCGCCAAGCAGGTCAAGGAAACCGCGGTGATCGAATCCGATCTCGCCATCAACAAGCGCAAGACCGACGCCCAGCGCGAGATCCAGATCGCGACCCAGGAGAACGAGATCCAGATCGCCGCCAAGAGCAAGGAGACGTCGGAAGCGGTCACCGAAGCCAAGACGGCGGAGGCGCTCGCCGTCTCCGCGGAGGAAAAGGTCGTCACCGCGCGTGCCGTCGAGATCGCCGATCGCGCCCGTCTGACCCAGGTGCTGGCCGCACGGACCGAGGCCGAACGCAAATCGACCGAGCTGATCGTCGCCGCCGAGGCCGAGAAGAAGGCCTCGCTCGATCGCGCCGAGGCCGTGAAGACGCTGGCCACCGCGGAAGCCGAGTCCAACAAGATCAAGGCCGTCGGCGTCCGCAACATCGGTGAGGCCGAGGCCGCCGTGATCACCATGAAGAACGAGGCCCAGAACAAGCTAGGCAGCAACGTCATCGATTTCGAGATCGCCAAGAAGCGGATCGAGACCATGCCCTCGGCGCTGGCCGAGATGGTGAAGCCGATAGCCAACCTCAAGGACGTCCGCATCCTGCACACCGGAGGGGCGTTCGGCGGCAACGGCAATGGTGCCGGCGGCAATGTGGGCTTCGGCGAAGGCCTTGCCGGCGAGCTTCTGAAGGTGCACGCGCTGCGCCCGATGATCGACGAGATCCTGCGCCAGAGCGGCTTCACGCCGGACGACGATCCCGTAAAGGCGCTGGTCGGCGCGGTGACGGGAAAGAGCAACGGCGCCGCCGTGCCTGCGCCCTTGCCGGAGAAAACAAACGCCGCCGATCTATGAATGCCCATTCATTGCTGCGGAGAATTCGGAACGATAGAACAGGCCATGCGCGTCTCGCGTCGCGCATGACTTCCGAGTGCGGGTCGACGGCGCGTTGAAACTGTCGATCGCGCTTCGGAGGAAGCTTTCGAGGCAACGCCATTTGTTGCAACGGCGCCTGCGCCGATCGACGCCGGGCGCCGAAGCCTGTTTCGATCGGGAGATTTTCAATGAAGCATTTTCTGTCTGGGCTGATCGCGATCGGAATCGCGATCGCTGCCGCGCCGTCTTTTGCGGCTGACGCCCGCAACGTCACCGTCGTCAACGAGACCGGCTATGGCATCAAGTTCCTTGGCTTCAACGCCCCGGACGATGGTCTGGATGAATGGGAGAACGAGCTCGAGAAGGTTTTGCAGAATCAGGCCAGCACCTATGTCGAATTCGACGAGGACGACGAGGGCTGTGTCTGGAACATCCGCGTCGACTGGCAGAACTATGACGAGGCGGTGCTCTGGAAGAACGTCAACCTCTGCAAGATGACGGCGCTGCGGCTGCGCTACGACCCCGGCACCAAGACCACCTCCTTCCTCGCCGAGTAGCCCCGGCCGACATGGCAAGGGGGGAGGGCCGCGTCACGGCCCGTCCTCAGGCGCCTTGCGGAAAATGACGAATTCGTCTTTGCAAGCGCAACCGGCTTTGTTATACGCAGCCGCGCGCGAACGACTGGTTCGCCCTTTTCCTCGGTAGCTCAGCGGTAGAGCATCCGACTGTTAATCGGATGGTCGCTGGTTCGAATCCAGCCCGGGGAGCCAAATTCTTCAATAGAATCAAATAGATTTAAGCCGCCAGGCTGACGTGTTGCGCTCCACGGAGATGCTCTCGGAAGCAGATCCCCTTTTTCGTCCAGGAATCATCGGTTCCTGATCAGGGGCGGTCGGGTGCTACCTTCCGATGTCGGCGAAGGCGATCCGGCGGGCCGTCCGTTCGTTCACTATCGCAGGGCGATAGACCCCGACAGGTCGGCTGGCTTGCTAATTCGACCAAACCGCAGCTTTGCCGCGCACAACCGGAATTGGCGCTTCAATGAAAGCGACCTTGCTGAAGAAAGCGCCAAGGTAATCTTTGCAGTCAATCAGGCCGACCGGCTTATTGTCGTGGTTCTGCTCAAAGAACACACCAGTGGAGCCAATCGACGTCGATATGAGCTCAGCATATGTTTTTACCTGATGAGGGCTCATCTCGCTCATCGAGAGCGTATTGATGACAAGGTCGAATTGCTGCCGGGGAATGTGCGTTTGAGCCAAATAATTCGGGAGAAGACACACTTCTCCGCTCGATCCTTGAGCGATGCTGTTATCTGCATCCACAAGACGAGTTTCGCGATCAAGGGCCGTCGACAAGTACAGGCCGGAGAACAGGAGAGACTCGGGAAGGTCGCAAATCACGTATTGGCTTGGCTTGAGTGCGTTCAGCAGGCCTAAGCAGAGCGCGCCGTAGCCGCCGCCGATTTCGAGGATGCGAGGTGAGCGGCCACTGAACCGGTTCAGTATGTCGGAGAGGGCCATCAGGCTCATGCGTTCTTGATAGTTGACAACGTCGGAGTTCACGATGCGGCCCTTCCACCACCAGCCGCATTCGCCCAGAATGTTGGGCGCGTTCAGAACGAATTGCGACGGGATGTTGTTCGTCAACGCTTCCCAGTGCGTTATGAGCTGATCCCGTGTTTGATTGGTCCATCTCGTCTCCAGATCATCGGCGACCGGATCTGTCCCGCTGGTGCCTACGCCGGGTGCCATTTTTGTAAGATTATTTCCGCTGAAATTCTGCGAGCGGAAGCGCAGCAGCTCGATTTCCTGTGGTGTCAGTGTTGCGAGCAACTTGTAGCATCGGAGGTAATCATTCGAGATGTCGGCATCCCAATTAGCCGCAGGCATCGCAAAACTCTCGTCGATCTCCGGTTTGCTTGCGATGAGTTCACGCCGAATTCGAACGGAATCTGTGATCGCGGCGCCAAGACGCTGGGCCCGGAGAATGCTTGCTCCTGACAGCTTTTGATTTTCAAGGTGCGGAGCGATTTGCCGATCTTTCGGAAGTCTCGGCTGTGATCGAATTAGACGACCCACCATCTCAAAAACGCTCAAAGCCCGCTCCCATCAAGGGCAGGAAAGCTAACCTACAAGCTGGAATCGATCAACTCATGGTAGGCTAGCACGTTACTCGGCGAACGTTGACCGTTGGTCGACAGCCCAAGTTTATCCGTCCGCCTGCACAGAATCGCGCCCAAACAAATGTGTGTGTTGGCGCTATCGCGCCGCGCGGGCGGCACCAAATCGACCCAATTCATGTCGAGCTTCGTAGCTGCCGGAATTTTACGGAGCATGATCCAATGCGAGACGTCCAGGTTGACCGTTCCGAAATGGCCCCCTCGGTTCTGCCGGCAGATGTTCCCGAACTGAGCGACGACGAATGCCTGGCCTGCCTCGCGCGCGCCGTGGAGGCGCCCGACTCGGCGCGGCTGGACGAAGTTGCAGCGCTGATCGGCCGTCTCGCAGTCGCGATCGAATAGAGGCTGCTCGTCTCCTGATGCGGTGAGTTGCGCCCCCGGCGGGCCGTCCGGGCCAACGCCATGTTGCGTTTTGGCCGGGCATGTACCAAAGATGCCGCCAGCTCATCTCAGCGGCATAGTCCGCATTTCAGGGTCCGCAAATGTCCGGTTTCTCGACCGCGCGCCAAAAAATGGTCGATGGCCAGGTGCGCACCAGTGACGTCACCGACCGTCGTATTCTCGATGCCATGCTCACCGTTCCGCGCGAGGCTTTCGTGCCCGTCAGCAGGCAGGCTTTGGCCTATCTCGACCTGGACCTTGATGTCAGCGAGGCGGGCGCCAAGCGGTTCCTGATCAAGCCGCAGTTGACCGGCAAGCTGCTCCAGGCCGCCGAAATCGGCGAGGGGGACGACGTTCTGGTCGTCGGTTGCGCCACCGGCTATCTCGCCGCGCTGACGGCCAAGCTCGCGCGCCAAGTCACCGCGACCGAATGCGATTCGGCGCTGGCCGCGAAGGCCAAGGACGTCGTCGCCGCCCTGGGGCTCGCCAATGTCAGCTGCAAGGCTGCCTCCTGCGCCGAGGGCGATGCGTCCGCAGCGCCCTACGATGTGATCATCCTCAATGGTGCCACCGAGGTGACGCCGGAGGGGCTGTTTGGGCAGCTCAAGGAGGGCGGGCGCCTGGTGGGGGTTTCGGCCGAATCTAGGCCTCCGCGGGCCATGATCGTGACCCGTACCCACGGCGAATTCGGCCATCGGGCGCTGTTTGACGCCGCCGCCCCGGTCCTTCCCGGGCTGGAACGGGCCGCCGCCTTCGTGTTCTGACGCACAACCGCCATAAAATCCCGTTCCAAATCAGAAGTGTGGCCGGGATGCTGCACGTGAAGAGTTTCCACCGAGAACTACCCTGAGGTAGTTCCGTCGCGTTAATCCTCATCCTATGTTGCGGCGGGGCAACGACTCCACTCGGTAGACGGTAACCCAGCTCGCGGGCACGAGGTGGGCGTTACAATGAACGGAATTTCAGGGATGCATGGGGTGAAGCTCTTCACCGGAGCTGCAGTTTCGGTCCTGCTGCTGTCGCTAGCCGGGCCAGTGCCAGCCTTGGCGGACACAATCGAGTCCGCGCTGGTGCGCGCCTATCAGAACAATCCGCAGCTCAACGCGCAACGTGCCCAGGTGCGCTCGACTGACGAGAACGTGCCTCAAGCTTTGTCTGGCTATCGCCCGAGGGTCTCACTGACGGCGAGCGGCGGTTATCAGTACCAGGATTTGCAGAGTGGCCCGGGGACTGATTCCATCAACGGAACGAGGTTACCTCGCAGCGCCGGGATTACGGCTTCCCAGACGCTCTACAATGGCAATCAGACCGCCAACAGAACGCGGGCGGCGGAGAGTCAGGTGTCCGGTGCCCGCGAAGCGCTGCGCAGCCTCGATCAGAGCGTGTTGCTTCAGGCCGCCACGACCTACATGGACTACCTGCGCGACGCTGCCACGCTCGAAGTCCAGCGCAGCAACGTGCGCGTGCTCGAGCAGACGCTGAAGCAGACGCGTGATCGTTTCAACGTCGGTGAAGTGACGCGCACCGACGTTGCGCAATCGGAAGCTCAGCTGGCGGCGGGCAGGACGCAGGCCCTGACTGCAGAAGCGAATCTCACCACAACGCGCGCCAACTTCCGCCGTATCATCGGCAACGATCCGGCAAACCTTGCACCCGGCTCGCCTGTCGATCGTTTCCTGCCAGCAACGCTTGCCGCAGCGGTCGAGCTCGGCCTCGTCGAGCATCCCAACGTGACGGCGGCCATGTACGGCATTGACGTCAATTTCTTGCAGGTCAAGGTCGCTGAAGGTGCGTTGTTGCCGACGGTTACGATTCAGGCATCGGCCCAGCAGGCCAATGAACAGTCGTTGATTCAGATGCGCTCGTTCACCGCATCGGCGATCGCGCAGATCTCGGTGCCGATCTATCAGGGAGGTGGCGAATATTCCCTGATCCGCCAATCCAAGGAGAACCTGGCGCAGCAGCGTCTCAATCTCGAAACCACGCGCGACCAGGCGCGTGCGACCGTCGTGCAGTGGTGGGGGTCGTTGCAGGCCGGCAAGGCGCAGGTCCAGTCCGCACAGGCGCAAGTGGCGGCGTCCGAGATCGCGCTGAACGGCGTGCGCGAGGAAGCCAAGGCGGGCCAGCGCACCACGCTCGACGTCCTCAACGCCCAGCAGGCCCTGGTCAATGCGCGTGTCGCGCTGGTCACCGCGCAGCACGATCGCGTGGTCGCATCCTATAACGTCCTCGCGGCCGTCGGCCGTCTGTCGCCGCAGGTGCTCGGCCTAGGGACCACGGTCTATGATCCCAGCGTGCACTACCATCAGGTCCGCGACAGCTGGGCCGGCGTGCGCACGCCCGACGGGCGTTGATTCCCGCAAGTATCCGATCGGCCTCGCAAACAGCTGCGGCCGATCGGTGCTTTGCTTGCAATCCCCAAAATCCCTGACATAGCCTTGCCAAGAAGATGCGGGTCGATTCGGCCCGTATTGATGCCGTGTGCGTAAAGCTTGAGTGCCGCGGGCAGGGGCGCACCGCCGCACATTGAGCCGTGATCTGGGGACAAGTCGGGCTGTCGCAACGAAAATGGCGGGCCGTCGATCCGGAACCGGCCAATCCTGTCGTGCTTGGTGTAAAACAACGCATGCGAGGGCGTTGATGATGTGGAGTCGGAGATGACGCAGCCTGCAAAGGTCACAGAACCCTCGATGGAGGAGATTCTGGCCTCGATCCGGCGCATCATTGCCGACGACGAGGCCAAGCCACCGCCGACAGAGACCGCCAAACCTGAGAAGGCTGCGGCGCCTGCCGCGCCGCCGAAGCCACAGGCGATGAACGACATTCCGCCATCCAAGGTCGCCCCGCCCAAGCCCGCCGCCGAGAAGCCTGCAGCGCCGCCGGCCGCAAAGCCGGCGCCGCCACCACCCGCAGCGGACGCATCCAACAGCCAGGACGATATCGACGCGCTCCTGGCCGGTCTCGATGCGGCCACGCCTGCGCCGGAGGTCCGTGCGCCCGACCCGGAGCCAGAGCCGGAGCCGGAGCCCGACGTGCTCGAATTGACCGACGAGATGGCGGTCGACCCAACTCCGCCTCCGCCGCCACCGAGCTTCCGCAAGGTCGAGCCGCGCGACGATCTGGAATTCGCCGAACAGCCGCCGCCACGCCCCGCGCCGCAGCCGTCTTACGCACCCGTGGACTTCGATGCGCCGCCGCTGCCGCCGCAACAGCCGATGCTCGCGCAATCGACGGTCTCCGCGGTCGAATCCGCCTTCAACTCGCTGGCCCATACGGTGCTGAGCAGCAATGCGCGGACGCTGGAGGATCTGGTCAAGGAGATGCTGCGTCCGATGCTGAAGTCCTGGCTCGATGACAATCTGCCGGGCCTGGTTGAACGCATCGTGAAGGCGGAAATCGAGCGGGTCTCGCGCGGCGGCCGTTGAGAGGGGCCGTGCGGCCCCGATAAAGCCCTGCTCCTGCGTCATATTCGGCCTGTGGCCCGGCCGGAGCCGCCTGCCGTCGAGCTTCCCGTTGACTTGAACCGCGCGCGCGGCTTTCTAGCAGCCCCATGATCGAGAAAAATTACCAGCCCGCCGATATCGAAGCCCGCATGTCCGTGGTGTGGGAGGACAGCCTCGCCTTCAAGGCCGGTCGCCCCGACCGCCGCGACGCGGTGCCTTTCACCATCGTGATCCCGCCACCGAACGTGACGGGCTCGCTGCACATGGGCCACGCCCTCAACAACACGCTCCAGGACATCCTGTGCAGGTTCGAGCGCATGCGCGGCCGCGACGTGCTGTGGCAGCCCGGCACCGACCATGCCGGCATCGCCACCCAGATGGTGGTCGAGCGCCAGCTGATGGAGCGTCAGCAGCCCGGCCGTCGCGAGATGGGCCGCGAGAAGTTCCTGGAGCGCGTCTGGCAGTGGAAGGCCGAGAGCGGCGACACCATCATCAACCAGCTCAAGCGCCTGGGCGCGTCCTGCGACTGGTCGCGCGAACGCTTCACCATGGACGAGGGCTTGTCGAAGGCCGTCGTCAAGGTGTTCGTCGAGCTGCACCGCGAGGGGCTGATCTACAAGGACAAGCGCCTGGTGAACTGGGACACCAAGCTCTTGACCGCGATCTCCGATCTTGAGGTGCAGCAGACCGAGGTCAAGGGCAGTCTCTGGTATCTGCGCTATCCGATCGAGGGCAAGAATTTCAATCCCGAGGATCCCTCGACCTTCATCGTCGTCGCCACGACCCGTCCCGAGACCATGCTCGGCGACACCGGCGTGGCCGTGCATCCCGATGATGAGCGCTATCAAAAGCTGGTCGGGAGGAACGTGATGCTGCCGCTGGTCGGCCGCAAGATCAAAATCGTCGCCGACGATTATTCCGATCCCGAGAAGGGCTCGGGCGCGGTGAAGATCACGCCGGCGCACGACTTCAACGACTTCGAGGTCGGCAATCGCCACGGCCTGCGCCGCATCAGCGTGATCGACCGGGAAGGCTGCCTCGACCTCGTCGACAACGAGGATTATCTGCGCGACCTGCCGGAGGGCGCCGGGCAGTTTGCGGAGGAGTTCCACAAGGTCGATCGCTTCGCTGCGCGCAAGCGCATCGTCGAACGACTGGAGAGCTTCGGCTTCGTCGAGCGGATCGAGCCGCACACCCACATGGTGCCGCACGGCGATCGCTCCAACAGCGTGATCGAGCCGTATCTGACCGATCAGTGGTACGTCGACGCCAAGACGATGGCGAGGCCCGCGATCGCGGCGGTGCGTTCGGGCGAAACCTCGTTCGTGCCGAAAAACTGGGAAAAGACCTATTTCGACTGGATGGAGAACATCCAGCCCTGGTGCATCTCGCGCCAGCTCTGGTGGGGTCACCAGATCCCGGCCTGGTACGGACCCGATGGCAAGGTGTTCGTCGCCGAGACCGAGGAGGAGGCCGTCAGCCACGCGCTCGGCTATTACGTCGAGCAGGAGGTCATCACGCCGGAGCAGGGGCGCGAGATGGCGCTCGACCGCAACAAGCGCGAAGGCTTCATTTCCCGCGACGAGGACGTGCTCGACACCTGGTTCTCCTCGGCGCTGTGGCCATTCTCGACGCTCGGCTGGCCCGAAGATGCGCCCGAGGTGCAGCGCTATTATCCAACCAATGCGCTGGTGACCGGATTCGACATCATCTTCTTCTGGGTCGCCCGCATGATGATGATGGGCCTGCACTTCATGAAGGAGGTGCCGTTCTCGACCATCTACATCCACGCCCTCGTTCGCGACGAGAAGGGGGCCAAGATGTCGAAGTCGAAGGGCAACGTCATCGATCCCCTGAACCTGATCGACGAATACGGCGCGGACGCACTGCGCTTCACGCTGGCTGCAATGGCGGCACAGGGCCGCGACATCAAGCTCGCCACCAGCCGCGTCGAGGGCTACCGCAATTTCGCGACCAAGCTCTGGAATGCGTGCCGCTTCGCCGAGATGAACCACTGCGCCGTGCCCAAAGGATTCGAGCCGGCGAAGGCGACGGAGACGCTGAATCGCTGGATCGCGCATGAGAGCGCGCACACCACGCGCGAGGTGACCGAGGCGATCGAGGCCTATCGCTTCAACGATGCCGCCGGCGCGATTTATCGGTTCGTCTGGAACGTCTATTGCGACTGGTATCTCGAGCTCGCAAAGCCCGTGCTGCTTGGTCCAGACAGTCCCGCCAAGGACGAGACCCGCGCCATGGTCGCCTGGGCGCGCGACGAGATCCTCAAGCTGCTGCACCCCTTCATGCCCTTCATCACCGAAGAGCTGTGGGAGGTGACGGCCAAGCGCGACGGCCTGCTCGCCTTGGCGCCGTGGCCGCTGAAGCCCGCCGGGCCGACGCCGGAGCAGCTTGCGATGCTGGCGGCAACGACGGGGCCGACCGATCCGCTCGCCGCGCCGGCCTGGGTGCTGCCGATCTTCGACCATGCCGACTTCAGCGATCCCAAGGCGGAAGCCGAGATCGGCTGGGTGATCGACCTCGTCACCCAGATCCGCTCGGTGCGGGCCGAGATGAATATCCCACCGGCGACGCTGACGGCCTTGGTGCTCGCCGGCGCCTCGGCCGAGACGAGGGAGCGCGCGCCGCGCTGGACCGACGTCATCAAGCGCATGGCGCGCTTGTCGGACATCTCCTTCGCCGAGCGCGCGCCAGACGGCGCGGTTCAGCTGCTGGTGCGCGGCGAGGTGGCCGCGCTGCCGCTGAAGGGCGTGATCGATGTCGCTGCCGAGCGCACGCGCCTCGACAAGGAGATCGGCAAGGCCGAGGCCGACATCAAGCGCGCCGAGTCGAAGCTCGCCAACGAGAAATTCGTCGCCAACGCGGCCGAAGAGGTCGTCGAGGAGGAGCGCGAAAAGCGCGAGGCGGCCCTGGCCCGCAAGGCCAAGCTGCTCGAGGCGCTGGAGCGGTTGAAGCAGGCGTCGTAGGCCTACTTCGGAAACGGCTTGCTGAGGAATTTCGAGCCCCTGACGCCGTAGCGCCAGGGCAGCTCGACGGCCTTGGTGATGCCGATCCGGATGCCGGTCGCGACCTCGACGTCCTCCGTCCGCGCATGCAGTGCGATCGGCGGGCGGTCCAGCGGCAGGGCGTTGTGCGCGATGGTGATGCCGAGCGCCTCGGTCAGCTTGCCCGGGCCCGAGCACAGCGCGTGCATGTCCTGGAGATGACGGCGGCGGCGCATCGCAGCTAGGCCGTGCGTCGGCTCCAGCGCGCGGATCAGCACGGCGCTGGCCGAACCTTCCTCCTCGCAGACGAAGTTCACGCACCAGTGGATGCCATAGGAGCGGTAGACATAGGCAACGCCGGGTGGGCCGAACATCACCTGATTTCGCGGCGTCGGCCCGTTGTAGGAGTGCGCGGCGGGGTCGGTATGATGATAGGCCTCGACCTCGACGATGATCCCGCCGACGCCGTCGACCAGCATGGTGGCACCGATCAAATCGGGCGCGACCTCGTGCACGCTGCGGTCGAAAAAGGCGCGCTTCAAGGCTTTGCCGAGCCGGGGTGGTGAAGTCTTCTTGATTGGAGCCATTCGAGGTGAGAATCGCCAGACAACAGAGCAGGATATTGCCCATATCTGCCATGTTCCCTGAAGCGGGGCGAGCCGGGTTGCGATGCCTGGCCAGACCGACTAGGTAGGACCTGAACAGACCGGACACCCCATGGTCGTTATTGTCGATACCATCTCGAACCCGCTGCGCCCGCGTCACCCCGAAAAGGTGAACCGGCCCGATTCCGCTTCGCCACCGAAGCCGGACTGGATCCGCGTGCGCGCGCCCAACACCCGCGGCTATGCCGATACCCGCAACATCGTGCGGGCGAACGGCCTGCACACGGTGTGCGAGGAGGCGGGCTGCCCGAACATCGGCGAGTGCTGGGACAAAAAGCACGCGACCTTCATGATCATGGGGGACACCTGCACCCGCGCCTGCGCCTTCTGCAACGTCAAGACCGGGCTGCCCAATGCACTCGATGCAGCCGAGCCGCAGAACGTAGCGGAGGCGGTCGCGAAGCTGGGCCTCGCCCATGTCGTGATCACCTCGGTCGACCGCGACGACCTTCCCGATGGTGGCGCCCAGCATTTCGCGGAGACGATCCGCGCCATCCGGACCGCGTGCCCCTCGACCACGATCGAGATCCTGACGCCGGACTTCCTGCGCAAGGAGGGCGCGCTCGAAATCGTCGTCGCGGCCAAGCCCGATGTGTTCAACCACAATCTCGAGACCGTGCCGTCGCGCTATCTGACGGTGCGTCCCGGCGCGCGCTATTTCCACTCGATCCGGCTGCTGCAGCGGGTGAGAGAGCTCGATCCCACCATTTTCACCAAGTCCGGCATCATGGTCGGCCTCGGTGAGGAGCGCCATGAGGTGCTCCAGGTGATGGACGATCTGCGCTCGGCCGAGGTCGATTTCCTGACCATCGGCCAGTATCTCCAGCCGACCCGCAAGCACCACGCCGTGATGCGCTTCGTTCCGCCCGACGAGTTCGCCTCCTACGAGAAGGTCGCCTACACCAAGGGATTCCTGATGGTGTCGGCGAGCCCGCTGACCCGTTCCTCGCATCATGCCGGCGAGGATTTCGCGAGACTGAAGGCCGCGCGGGCCGCTAGCGTCCGCTGAATCGCCATGCCCAAATTTTCGAGCAAGCGCCGTGTCAATCACAGCGCATCCGAGATGTTTGATCTGGTCGCCGATGTCGAGCGCTACCCGGAATTCGTTCCGCTGTGCAGCGCGCTGAAGGTGCGCCAGCGGATGACGAAACCCGACGGCACCGAGGTGCTGGTCGCCGACATGACGGTGTCGTTCAAGCTGGTCAAGGAATCCTTCACCAGCCGGGTGACGCTGGATCGCGCCAATCTGAAGATCCTGGTCGAATATCTGCAAGGTCCTTTCAGTAATCTCGAAAACCGCTGGACGTTCGAGCCCAAGGGGGAGGGCGTCTGCGACGTCGGGTTCTTCCTCTCCTACGAGTTCAGGAGCCGCATGCTGGCGATGCTGATGGGCTCGATGTTCGACGCCGCCTTCGCGCGGTTTTCCACTGCGTTCGAAAAGCGCGCGGATGCGATCTACGGCCGGCCGAAGCTGGCGCAGACGTAGCTGCCGCAGGCACCACTCTTTCCGCCGTCATTGCGAGCGCAGCGAAGCAATCCAGAGTCTTTCCACAGAGGGATTCTGGATTGCTTCGTCGCTAGGGCTCCTCGCAATCACGCTGGAGGGACAAACGCGCCCCTCAATCCACCGCCTTCACCACATCCGGCGGCTGCGAGGCGTAGTATGCCGCGGCCTGATCGATCTCCTGCGGCGTCATCGCACGGGCGATGTTTCGCATCTGCTGGCTGATGTCGTTCCGGCGCTCGCCGGAGGCGAAGGCCTGGAGCTGGGCCTTCATATAGGCCTCCGATTGACCTTCGAGCCACGGACTGCCGGTCTTGTTGTCGAGGCTGCCATGGCAGGAGCCGCAGGGCGCGATGCCGCGGATCGGTGCGCCGAAGATGACGATGTTGGGCTTCGGCAGCTGCGGCGTCGGATGGTAGGCCGGCAGCCGCGGCAGATAGGCGTAATATTGGGAGAGATCGGCGATCTCCTGGTCGGTCAGATTGACCGCAAACGGCGACATCACGGCATTGGTGCGCGCACCCGAGCGGAAGTCGAGCAGTTGCTTGTAGATCACCGCGGCATACTGGCCGGCGAGATTCGGCGAATCCGCCCGGCTGACGCCGGTCGGGCCGTGGCAGATCGCACAGCGCTGCGCCAGCGTGGCGCCACGGCCGATCGCCTCCTGGCTTGGACGTGACAATGTGGACGAGGTCAGCACGACCTCCGACAGGCGCTTGCTCTGCTCGGGTGCCGTCACGTTCGGCGCGCGCTGCGGCACGCCGGCGGCGCTGCAGATGACATCCCACAGATTGGCGAACTGAACCCAGGGCTGCGCAAGAGGCAATACGATGAAGCCGGCAATCGCCGTCACGACCAGGATCGCGGCGGTGATACCGATACTGAGCGTGAAATGCCTGTTACGGAAGGTGAAAAGGTCGGGCGTGCTCATCACTGCGCCCCCACATAGACGGCCGGCACCGACGTGCCTTCGCTGAGGGCCAGAGTCAGGATTGGATAGCCGTAATTGGTGAGCGTGAGCGCGATCATCAGGGCTACCCAGAGCCCGTGGGTGTTGAGCGCGACCGGCACGGTTGCGGGCTGGTGCACGGCGAGCGCAAACTGGTAGGGACCTGCATCGGCCTGAGGCGCACGCATGCCGCGCGCCAGGATGACGATGAACATGATTCCGGAGGCGAGCAGGATGAAGCCGCCGATGGCCGAGAGCGTGACCGAGAGCGCCTGCGGCGCGATGGCAGGATCGCCGAAATCGAAATAGGCCATGCGGCGCGGCATGCCGAGGATGCCGACCCAGTGCCACGGGAAGGTGGTGACGATCATGCCGACGAACCAGAGCCAGAGCTGTGTGCGGATCAAGCGGAGATCGATCAGCTCGCGGCCCGTCAGATGCGGCCATAGATCATAGGCGATCGCAAAATACATGATGACGATGGCGCCGCCGAAGATGAGGTGGAAATGGCCGGTGATCCACTGCGTGTTGTGGATCGACGCATCGAGCTGGTAGCTCATGTTGATGAGCCCGCCGGCGCCACCGAAGCCGAGCATGACGAACGAGAACGCCAGTGCCAGCATCATCGGATTGTCCCAGGGCAGGGCCCTGATCCAGCCGAACATGCCGCGCCCGCCGCGCAGGCGCGCGGCGATCTCGACCGAGGCGCAGATCGTGAACACGGTCAGCAGCGTCGGCAAGGCCACCAGCGCCGTGAAGGCCGAATGGATGAACTTGAAGCCGGCGCCGACCTGCGGATCGGCGAAGGTGTGGTGCATGCCGATCGGCATCGCGACCACCAGGAACAGGATGAAGGAGATCCGCGCCATGCTGTCGGAATAAACCCGGCCGCCGATCGCGCGTGGCACGATTGTGTAATAAGCGATGTAGGTCGGCATCAGCCAGAAATAGACGATGGCGTGCAGCGTCCAGGAGAAGAACACGCGGGCAAGACCGGCGTCGATCGTGCTCTTTAGCCCCGCAGCGACCGGAATGATCTGGAGCAGCAGCTCGAGCGCGGCGCCGACCGCAGTCCAGGCCCACAAATACGAGCCCGCGACATTGGCGAACATGGCGAGCGGCACCGGCGCGCCGGGATTTGCCTTGCGCCAGACGCGCAGATTGACTGACATCAGCGCGACCCAGATCCACGAGCCGACGACGACCAGCACGACGCCGACATAGTAGAACACATTGCCGATCAGCGGCGGATAGAAGGTGTAGAGCACCGAGGCGCGGCCAAGCGCGATCGGAATCACCGCCATGACGCTGCCGGCGACGATCAGCCAGAATCCGGCCCAGGCCCAGCGCACGCCGACCAGGCGCTGCTGCAGCGCGGATTCGCTGATGGCGTAGCCAAAGCCCATCGCGACGAGCGTCGGGAAGACATAGCCCATCACCGTGCCGTGCGCGGTGAGCGAGCGGTAATAGAGCTCGGGGTTTGAGAGCCAGATGCCGATCGGGCTTCGGATGAACATCTGCCAGGCGCCGAGCGCGAGGGCGATGCCGAACACCGCGAAGGCCAGCCAGAAATGGGCGAGGATGAGCTTCCTATTGACCAACACAGCTCAGCCTCCCGCCACCCTTCGCACGTCCCGCGAATTCGGTCTTGTCGATCACCTTGACCTTGCCCCACATGCCCTCGTGGCCGAAGGAGCAAAACTCCTGGCAGGGCATCAGATAGTCGCCAGCCTTCGCAAAGCGCATGGGCTGCTCGGAGATATAGCCCGGCACCAGCATGGTGTTGACGTTGGTCCCCTGGATCAGGATGCCGTGCACGACGTCGGCGCTGGTGGCGCGCAACGTGATCGGCGTGTCGTTCGGCACCAGGATGCAGGCGGGCGTGAAGGAATATTGCTGGCCGATCGCGCGCACCGTCACATTGCCGTTGGCTTCCAGCACGCTTCCGAGATTGCTCTCGACGAATTCGCCGGACAGATGCAGGCGCGATGGATCGATGGTCTCGACGCGCGGCTGCGGCATGGTCGCACGATGGATGCCCGCAAATGCGGCGAGCAGGGCCATCATCACGATGATGATCACGGCAATGGTGGCCCAGCGGCGTTCGACGCGAGCCGCGACCTCGGCGCTGCCATGGGTCTCCTCGGCACTCATTGCAGCGATCCGCGCGGCAGGAAGACGAACAGGTAGAACGCAAACCACATTGCGACCACGCAGGCCGTGGCAATGCCGGCGAGCACGACCGCCCCAGACGGGCCTTGCGCGACGACTTCCTCGACGGCCTGGTCGGCGGCAGCCGGGCTGGTCGGCGGATCGGAATTGATCATGGCAGCCTCATTTCAGCGGAGCGGCGCGCAGTTCGTTGGCTTCGCGCGCCGAAACCGGCGTGCCGCGATTGCCCCAGGCGGTTCGGATATAGGAGACGACGGCAGCGACCTCGTTGTCGGAGAGGAGGCCTGCGAAGGGCGGCATGCCGTACGGCATCGGATTGCCCTTGGTGCCCGGCGGATAGCCGCCATTGAGCACCATGCGGATCGGATTGACCGCGGACTGCATCTCGATCGACTGGTTGTTGGCAAGGGGCGGCCAGTGCGGCGGCTTGCCTTCGCCTTGCGCGCCATGGCAGCTGGCGCACTGCTTGTCATAAACGGCCTTGCCGAGGCTGATCAGCAGACTGCTCTCGGTGGTCGGCAGCGTCGTCCGCGCCGGCGGCGGAGGCGAGGGCTCCGAGATGCTCTTGAGGTACACGGCCATCGCCCGGGTGTCCTCGTCAGTGAGATATTGCAGGCTGTTGTGCACGACCTCCGCCATCGGACCATAGACCACGCCCCGCATGGAAACGCCGGTCTGGAGCAGGTCGGTGATGTCCTTGATGCTCCAGTCGCCGAGCCCGGCTTCACGATTAGACGTCAGCGAGGGCGCGTACCAGTTCTGCATCGGGATCAGGCCGCCCTTGAAGGCCTCCGATTGCGAGGTGCCGCCGAGCGCGTTGATCGGCGAATGGCACATGCCGCAATGGCCGAGACCCTCGACTAGATAGGCGCCGCGATTCCATTCCTCCGATTTTTTCGGATCCGGCTTGAACTCGCCCTCGGTGAAAAACAGCGTGCGCCAGCCGAGGATGAGTTGGCGGTTGTCATAGGGAAAGCGCAGCTCGTGCGGCTTGTTCTTCTGGTTCACAGGCGGGATCGAGCGCAAATAGGCGTAGATCGCATCGCTGTCGGCGCGCGTGACCTTGGTGTAGGACGCGAACGGCATCGCCGGATAGATCAGCCCGCCGTCGGGGAAGCGGCCGCTGTGCATGGTCTTGTAGAAATCGTCCGCGCTCCATCTGCCGATGCCGGTATCCGGATCTGGCGTGATGTTGGACGTGTAGAGCGTGCCGAACGGCGTCGGCATAGCGCGGCCGCCCGCGAACAGGCGGCCTTCCGGCGCGGTATGGCAGGCGGTGCAGTCGCCAGCGCGCGCGAGATATTCGCCGCGTGCGATGACATCGCTGCTTCTGTCCTGCGCATGAGTCGTCGTCGTGAGTGCGGCGAGAGCAAGGAGTGCAAACGGCAGTTTCGAGCCCATCATCCGCCTCGTCAGTTGGGCTGGCTACCGCAGCCGAACGGCAGCGCGTAAGTGCCTTTCGGGACGGGGGCCGGATTGGCCGGCGCCGGCCGTGTCGCAAGCCAAGCCGAAACAGCAGTGACATCGGCCTCGGTCAGATGACCGGCGACGAGCTGCATGCAGTCGGGCGACTTCGCGGTGCGGGTACCGTAGCGCCAGGCGCCAAGCTGCGCGCTGACATAGGCGGCGCGGAGGCCGAGCAGGCCTGGGATGCCCGGCTGCATCCCGGTAAGCGCAGGCCCATGGCAACTCACGCACGCCGGAATGTTGCGGTTGGCATCGCCGCTGGTGGCGAGCGACTCTCCCAGCGCGAGCACGTCCTTGCTGACCTCGCTCGGCGCCGGTGGCGGCAGCGGCGGATGCTCGCTGGCGAAATATTCCGCCATCGCCTCCAGATAGGGATCGGGCAGAAACTCCAGCAGATAATTCATCGGCGGATATTTCCGCCGGCCGCTGCGGAAGGCCAGGAGCTGGTTATAGAGATAGCCGGCCGGCTTGCCGGCCAGCCGCGGAAAATAAACGTCACTGGTGCCTTCGCCCTTGTTGCCGTGACAGGGCGTACAGGCCTCGACCCGCGCCGCCATCGTATCCGGTGGCTGGTTGGCTGTTTGAGCGGCCGCACCCTCAATGGCAGCCAAGGTGATGATCACGGCGACTGACGCCGCGGCGCGAGCGAACAATTTCGTCGCCCTCCACAATGTTGGTCCAGTTGATTCCAGAGCGCAACGTAAGGCGGCATTATTGCGCCAATATGGTCCCGCGCAAGATCGGTCACGCGCGAGGACGTTTGGTCGCGGTATCCGCATCCGCGCTTCCGATCGAATTCGACAAAACTTGGGTGCTTTCTGAAAACCGAGCAAAACGCTGCAGCCTCGCGACAGGACCTGCCCGAGCTTTGCTTCGTCATCTCACCCTCCTTGTCAGAGGGCGCAGGGAAGACCGGGTGCCGGCTGGGCACCCACGGTCCACTGTGCGAAAGCGTGTGCTTTACAAGATTGCACAGCGGCATACAGGTGAAGCCAAGCGACCGGCCTTCCCTGCGCAGTGGTTTGACGGCTTATGCCGAGCTCTCCCCGGGGAGCGATGCACTATTGCCCCCGTCGTCTTGCGGATGATCGATGTGCGCGCCCGGTTGGGCACGATACATCACCGCAAGACTTGACGCACAGGCCCCGGGCGTCAGGACGACACGGTTTTGCCGTACGCCGATAGCACCTGTCGTTGGCGCGACGCGATCGCTCACGGTTGCCCCGCCCTGCAATTGCGATCGCGCCGGTGCTGCCAGCGCCCACCACGGCCCATCCCGCGTTCGTGACGATCGCGATACGCCCCTCTGACTGGGATGAGGTGGCGCAAGAATGCGACAAACCAGAAATTCTGTAAAGCCGAATATTTTGTTCCGGTCCGGTTGACCCGTGCCTAGCGTGTTTTGCCCGACGGAAAATACAAGGGCTTGTAGGCTGTAGCCCGGACGAGCGGGCAGCGACATCCTGGGATTCCGCAATGGTCCCGGGTCTCGCTGCGCTTACCCGGGCTACGCGACCGGTTCCACAGCGGTCGGCACCGGGATCATTTTGCTTCGTTGCGGGTTCTCTCCGGATTGTCCGCGCGGGAGCTGCCATGACCATCAATTTCGACACGCTGAAAGCATCGCTGGTCCTGTATGGCCTGAACGCGATCTATGCGATCCTCCTGCTTGCAATCGGCTGGTATCTGTCCGGCGCGATGCAGCGTTTCGTCACGCGCCTGCTAAGCGTCACGCACCGCGTCGACCCGCTCGTGACGCTGTTCGTGGGCAGCCTCGCGCGCTACGGCGTCCTTGCCGTGGTCGGCATCGCCGTGCTTCAGCTGTTCGGCATTCAAACGGCAAGCCTTGTCGCCGTGCTCGGCGCGACGTCACTCGCCATTGGCCTCGCGCTCCAGGGCACGCTCTCCAATCTCGCCGCCGGCGTGATGCTACTGCTGTTCCGGCCCTTCCATATCGGGGACGAGGTCGAGGTCGCCGGCAAGGCGGGGAAGGTCAGGTCGCTCTCGCTGTTCATGACCGAGCTGGTGGCGCCCGACAACACGCAGATCCTGTTGCCGAACGGACAGGTGTGGGGTGCCGCGATCATCAACCGCAGCGCCTATCCCGGCACGGGCGAGGTCAAGGTGACGTTTCCGGTCAGGGCCGGCGCGGCCAATGCGTTGGCTGGCCAAATCCTGAAAGAGCTGCGCGATGATCCTCGCATCGCCGAGGGAGGCACGCCTTCGGTCAATGTGTCGAAGGTGATTGCTACTGATCCCGCAACCCCTGTCGTTGAGTTGACGGTGAGCGCGAAGGTGAAGCCGTCCGACGCCGATGCCGTCAAGCAGCGTGTGCTCGATCATGCGAGCGCACTGCTCGCGGCGGCGTGAGACGATTCACCCCCGCGGCGAACGCGGCGGCCGGCGCTTCACGGCGTGCCGGCGCGGCGAGCGGGTGACGCGGGGGCGCAGGCGGCTTGCGGCGGCGGGGCGCGGCTTGGCCTGGGCTTGCGGGCCGCGGGCCAGGTCCAGCAGCATGCGCAGCGCCTCGACCACGGAGCGGGCGCGCACGGCGCTGCGGCCGATCGCGCCGAACCGCTGCTCGCGATGGATGATGCGGCCATCGCGCGCGGCTGCGGCGAAATGCACGAGGCCGACCGGCTTGCCGGGCGTGGCGCCGCCGGGGCCGGCAATGCCGGTGATGGCGACGGCAAGATCGACATCGGCGCGCTCCAGCGCGCCGATCGCCATCGCGGTGGCGGTCTCCTTGCTGACAGCGCCGAAATTTGTGAGCGTGCTGGCCTCGACCCCGAGCATCGCGCGCTTGGCATCGTTGGAATAGGTGACGAAGCCGCGATCGATCACATCCGAAGAGCCGGGAATGTCGGTCAGCGCGCCCGCGACGAGACCGCCGGTGCAGGACTCCGCCGTGGCGATCGTCAGCTTGCGCATCCGGCACAGATCGAGCAGCGAGCGGGAGAGGGCGCGTGCGTCGCTGCCGCCCATGGCCTAGACGCCCCAGGGAAGGCGAATGGTGGCGCTCGCGGTGGCCGCAATGCCTTCCTCGCGGCCGGTGAAGCCGAGCCGCTCGCTGGTGGTCGCCTTCACCGCGACGCGCGAGATGTCGACGCCGGAGATCTCGGCGACGCGGGCGCGCAGGGTGTCGCGCAACGGTCCGATCTTCGGCCGCTCGCAGATCAGCGTCACCTCGAGATTGGCGACACGACCGCCGCGCGCCGTGACGCGCTCGATGGCGTATTTCAGGAACTGGTCGGAGGAGGCACCCTTCCACTTCGCATCGCTCGGCGGAAAGTGCGAGCCGATGTCGCCGTCGGCGAGCGCGCCGAGAATGGCGTCGACCAGAGCATGCAGGCCGACATCGCCATCGGAATGGGCGAGGAAGCCTTTGTTGTGCGGGACACGCACGCCGCAGATCATGACGTGGTCGCCTTCGCCGAAAGCGTGCACGTCATAGCCGGTGCCGGTCCTGATGTCGCCGAGCTGGGCAGCCAGGCGGGCTTCCTCGCGCACGAAATCCTCGGGAGTGGTGAGCTTCATATTGGCAACATCGCCTTCAAAAGTTGCAACCGTCAATCCTGCCCATTCGGCAATGGCGGCATCGTCGGTGAAATCCGAGCGCCCGTCCTTCGCCGCACGACGATGCGCCTCGAGGATGACGTCGAAACGAAAGGATTGCGGCGTCTGCGCGATTCGCAGCCGCGCGCGGTCCGGCGTGCCCTCGACATGGCCGTTCTCGCCGGTGAGCTTGATCGTGTCGGTGACGGCAATGGCGGGAATGGCGGCACCGGTCTGGCTCGCCGCCTCGATCGCGCGGGAGATCACGCCTTCAGATACGAAGGGCCGGGCGGCGTCGTGGATCAGCACGATGTCGGGCTTGTGCTTGGCGAGCGCTTCGAGGCCGGCCAGCACCGAGGCCTGGCGGGTGGCGCCGCCATTGGTAGGCGGCTCGTGCTTGAGCCCTGCGACCGCGGCCGTGAACACGGCGCTGTCGTCGGGGTTCACCACCGGCTGCACCACGGATACTTCAGGGTGGCGGCTGAAGGCTTCCATGGCGCGATAGATCACGGGCACGCCGCCGATCTCGCGATATTGCTTGGGACCACCGGCACCGGCGCGCAAGCCACGCCCGGCTGCGACGAGGACGACCGCGGTGCGTTGTGATTTCGCCATAGGACTCAAATATTCAGTTGGTGATGAAGGAGCCGGGGAGCGGGGTGATTTGACGGCATGCCTCTAGCACGGCAGGCCCGCAAAAAAAGGGGGTTTCCCCGGATTGTGGGAAACAGCATTTTGTTGCACTGCACTTGAAAGATCTGCAGAATTGTCTAAACTGTAGGCATGACGCTTGACTGCACAAGAATTGTGCGCAAGATAGGTCATGGCAGGCGCGATGAAGCCCTGCGCAGTCAACGAGACCCCCGTGACCGGCTCGGCAGTATCAGGCTCTAAGCCGTTGAAAATAGGCGATATTGAAGTCGCCACCCCGGTCTTCCTGGCACCGATGTCGGGGGTGACTGACTCGCCCGTCCGTCGGCTGGCTGCCGAGCTTGGGGCAGGTCTCGTCGTCTCCGAGATGACCGCCAGCGACGAGCTCGCCAACGGACATCGGATGTCGCGGTTGCGCTGCGAAGCCACCGGAGTCGGCCCGCACGTGGTCCAGCTCGCCGGCTGCGAGGCGCATTGGATGGCCGAAGGAGCCAGGATCGCCGAGGCCGAAGGCGCCGACATCATCGATATCAACATGGGCTGCCCGGCGCGCCACGTCACCGGCGGCCAATCCGGCTCGGCCCTGATGCGCGATCTCGATCACGCCGTCAGCCTGATCGATGCGACCATCGCGGCGGTGAAGGTGCCGGTGACGCTGAAGATGCGGCTCGGCTGGGACGACCGCAGCCGCAATGCGCCGGAGTTGGCGCGTCGTGCCGAGGCTTCAGGCATCAAGCTCGTCACCGTGCATGGCCGCACCCGCTGCCAGTTCTACAAGGGCGAGGCCGATTGGGACGCGATCCGCGCCGTGCGCGGGGCCATCTCAATTCCGCTCGTCGTCAATGGCGACATCACCAGCTATGACAAGGCGCTCGCGGCGCTGGAGGCCTCGGGCGCCGACGCCGTGATGATCGGCCGCGGCGCGCAGGGCCAGCCCTGGCTGCCCGGCCAGATCGGCCGCCGCCTGAAGGGCGGAGCGGCGGAAGCAACGCCCTCGCTCCAGGCGCAGCTGCACTATGTCCGCACGCTCTATGAGGGTGTCTGCGCGCTTTACGGCCTGCGCGTCGGGCTCAGACATGCGCGCAAGCATCTGGGCTGGGGGCTCGACGTCGCAGCGGAAGCGAGCGGGGCGCCGGTCGAGACGCTGAAAGCCTGGCGTCAGAAGATCCTGACCTCCGAGGATCCGCGCCTCGTCCATCAATCGCTGCAAGACGCCTTCGACGATTTCGCATGGAGGGCTGCTGCATGACTTCAGCCGCTGACCATCGCCAGCCCGCCGACAGCGACGCGATTCTGGATGCGCTTCCCAATCCCGTGCTGATGATCGGGCCGGACGGCAAGATCGTCGCCGCCAATATCGCGACCGAAGCCTTCTTCGAGATCTCGACGCAATTCCTGAAGCGGCAGTCGCTGAAGGAGCTGGTGCCGTTCGGCAGCCCGCTGCTGGCGCTGATCGACCAGGTGCGCTCGTCCAACTCGCCGGTCAACGAGTACAAGGTCGATCTCGGCACCCCGCGCATGGGCGGGGACCGTCAGGTCGACCTGCATGTCGCCCCGCTGACGGAGCGGCCCGGCCATATCGTGGTGATGCTGCAGGAGCGGTCCATCGCCGACAAGATGGACCGCCAGCTCACCCATCGCAGCGCCGCGCGCTCGGTGATCGCGCTCGCCGCGATGCTCGCGCATGAGATCAAGAACCCGCTCTCCGGCATCCGCGGCGCGGCGCAGCTGCTGGAGCAGCAGGCGTCGTCCGAAGACCGCATGCTGACGCGGCTGATCTGCGACGAGGCCGATCGCATCGTGACGCTGGTCGACCGCATGGAGGTGTTCGGCGACGAACGCCCCGTCGTGCGCGGGCCCGTCAACATCCACTCGGTGCTCGATCACGTGAAGCGGCTGGCGCAGTCGGGCTTTGCCCGCAACATCCGCTTCATAGAGGATTACGATCCCTCGCTGCCGCCGGTGCTGGCGAACCAGGACCAGCTGATCCAGGTGTTCCTCAATCTCGTGAAGAACGCCGCCGAAGCCCTGATCGACGTTCCCGACGCCGAGATCCAGCTCACCACCGCGTTCCGCCCCGGCGTGCGCCTGTCAGTACCCGGTCAAAAATCCCGGGTATCCCTGCCGCTCGAGTTCTGCGTGAAAGACAACGGACCAGGCGTGCCGGACGACCTTCTGCCCAACCTGTTCGATCCCTTCGTGACCACCAAGCAGACCGGCTCCGGCCTGGGCCTTGCGCTGGTCGCCAAGATCGTCGGCGATCACGGGGGCATCATCGAATGCGAATCTCAGCCGCGGAAGACCACCTTCCGCGTGCTGATGCCGATGTATTCCACATCGGTGAAACATGCCGATCAAAGCAGCCGCGCCGACTCTGCCGGGAAGCCGTCGCCTGCGTCACAGGGGGCAAAATGAGGATTAGCGATGCCCGCAGGTAGCATTCTCGTAGCGGATGACGACACCGCCATCCGCACCGTTCTCAATCAGGCACTTTCCCGCGCCGGCTATGAAGTGCGGCTGACCGGCAATGCCGCAACGCTGTGGCGTTGGGTCAGCCAGGGGGAAGGCGATCTCGTCATCACCGACGTGGTGATGCCCGACGAGAACGCGTTCGACCTCCTGCCGCGGATCAAGAAGATGCGGCCGAATCTGCCCGTCATCGTCATGAGCGCGCAGAACACGTTCATGACCGCGATCCGCGCCTCCGAGCGCGGCGCCTACGAATATCTGCCGAAGCCCTTCGACCTGAAGGAGCTGATCGCCATCGTCGGCCGCGCGCTCGCCGAGCCGAAGGAGCGGACGTCGACGCCCGACGAGGACGCCGAGATGGAGGCCATCCCGCTGGTCGGCCGCTCGCCGGCGATGCAGGAAATCTACCGCGTGCTGGCGCGTCTCATGCAGACCGATCTCACCGTGATGATCACGGGCGAGTCCGGCACCGGCAAGGAGCTGGTGGCGCGAGCGCTGCATGATTACGGCAAGCGCCGCAACGGCCCGTTCGTCGCGGTCAACATGGCGGCGATCCCGCGCGACCTGATCGAATCCGAATTGTTCGGCCACGAGCGCGGTGCCTTCACCGGCGCCAACACTCGCGCCTCCGGCCGGTTCGAGCAGGCCGAGGGCGGCACGCTGTTCCTCGACGAGATCGGCGACATGCCGATGGAGGCGCAGACCCGCCTGCTGCGCGTCTTGCAGCAGGGCGAATACACCACCGTCGGCGGCCGCACCCCGATCAAGACCGATGTGCGGATCGTCGCGGCCTCCAACAAGGATCTGCGCGTCCTGATCCAGCAGGGTCTGTTCCGCGAAGATCTGTTCTTCCGCCTCAACGTGGTGCCGTTGCGGCTGCCGCCGCTTCGCGAGCGCATCGAGGACCTGCCGGACCTCGTGCGGCACTTCTTCACGCTGGCCGAGAAGGACGGCTTGCCGCCGAAGAAGCTGGACACGCTGGCGCTGGAGCGCATGAAGCAGCATCGCTGGCCGGGCAACGTGCGCGAGCTCGAAAACCTCGCCCGGCGTCTCGCAGCGCTCTATCCGCAGGACGTGATCACGTCCTCGGTGATCGACGGCGAGTTGGCGCCGCCCTCGGTCAGTCCGGGCGCGGCGGTCCAGCAGGGCGTCGACAATCTCGGCGGCGCGGTGGAGGCCTATCTGTCCACGCACTTCCAGGGCTTCCCGAACGGCATGCCGCCGCCGGGCCTCTATCACCGCATCCTCAAGGAGATCGAGGTGCCGCTGCTCACGGCGGCTCTCGCGGCCACCCGCGGCAACCAGATCCGCGCCGCTGACCTGCTCGGCCTCAACCGCAACACGCTGCGGAAGAAGATCCGGGATCTCGACATCCAGGTGTATCGGAGCGGGGGCTGATTTCTCGCAACAAGCGCCAAGCGCGTTTGCGCGGACGCGACAAACGCTAAAGCGCGTTTGCGCGGAGGTGGCTCAGCTCCCCCTACCAAGGCAGAGCTGAGCCTGTCCGGATCGCGCTGGCCGTTGTGGCTGACGCGGTGAGCAGAAGTCCGGACAGGACCGAAATGTTCCGCGCGCACCTTCAAAATCGTTCATTCGGCCGCAACGTGCGGCATCACGTCTATCTGACCAGTCCGCCCGATGCCGGCGTCACGCTGGCGACATTCACCAGCGGCGGCTGAACGCCGAGGCCGTTGACCAGGAGGTCGGCGGCCACGATCAGCAGCAGAACGGCTGAAACCATCGTTGCGAGACAAATCCTATCCATGCCGGGTCAAGCCGGGATGACGGGAATCCGTTCCCGTCCGACCGGCCGTGCCTGTGGATTGCGCGCCCCGCCGCGGGACAGACGCCGCGGAATTGTCGCAATTCGGCAACAATGTGGTACGAATACATCAGTATCCGCGCGTTCGCGGACCCGTTTTCAGCACCCCATTGCCGGAATGACCAGCGCAGATACCTCGGCCGCATCCTTTGACACGGCCCCAGCCGACGAACCCAGGCGCTGGTCGCTGAGGCGCTGGCTGGCGCCCGTTGCCGTGGCCTTGGCACTGGGGTCGGCTTTCGTGACCTTCCTGGTCCTGACCGGCCTCACCAAGATCGAGCCGACGCCGGAGGTGGTGCGCTCGTTCTATCTAATCAACGCCGCGACCATCCTGCTCCTGGTCGGGATCATTGTCCGGGAGCTCTGGCAGCTGATCCTGGCGCGGCGCCGGGGCAGGGCGGCGGCCCGGCTCCATGTCCAGATCGTCAGCCTGTTCTCGATCGTGGCGGTGCTGCCGGCCGTGCTGGTGTCGGTCGTCGCCAACGTCACCATCGAGCGCGGCCTCGACCGGCTGTTCTCCGGGCCGACCAGGGAGGTGATCCAGAACTCGCTGACGATCGCGCGGGCCTATATGCAGGACCATGCGCAGTTGATCCGCGGCGACATTCTCGGCATGGCCAACGACATCGCGCACGCCCGGCCGCTCTACGACCAGGACCGCCGCTCGTTCCGGGAGATGCTGACCGCCAGTGCCGGCTCGCGCAATCTGCCCGGCGCGATGATCATCGACAAGAACACCAACATCCTGGAGTCCGCCGACACCGGCATGCGGCTCGCTTATTCGCCGCCGGCGCCGGACTTTCTCAGCAACGTCAACGAGAACGAGCCCGAGATCGCGGTGCTGCCGGACGCAAGCTTCGTCGCCGCGGTGATCCGGCTGCGCGCCTTCAACGACACGTTCCTTTATGTCGCGCGGCCGCTTGATCCGAACGTCGTCAACCAGCTCAAGCAGACCGAGGTCAGCGTCGCCGAATACGCCCAGATCGAGTCGCGCCGGCTCGGCATCCAGGTCGCGTTCGCGCTGATGTTCGCAGTCATCGCGCTGACCATCCTGATGGCCTCGGTGTTGATCGGCCTCAACTTCGCCAACTCGCTGGTCTCGCCGATCCGGCGGCTGATGAACGCGGCCCACACGGTCTCGACCGGCGACCTGCACGTCCAGGTGCCCGTGTATCAGTCGGAAGGCGACCTCGCCCAACTCGGCGAGACCTTCAACAAGATGACGCAGGAATTGCGCAGCCAGCGCGACGAGCTCGTCAACGCCAGCGATCTCATCGACAGCCGCCGCCGCTTCATCGAGGCCGTGCTGTCCTCGGCGAGTGCCGGCATCATCGGCGTCGACGCGTCGGGCAGCGTCGGCATCCTCAACCGCTCCGCCGAGAAGCTGATCGGACACTCCGAAGCGGAGACGCTCGGCCACCCGCTCTCCGACGTCTTGCCCGAGCTCGACGAGATGATGAAGACCGCGCGGGAAGGGACGCAGCGGCTGGTGCAGGGCCAGATCACGATCACCCGCGACGGGCAGGAGCGCAATCTGTCCGTCCGCGTCAGCGCCGAGAAGAACCAGCCGCACGACAGCTACATCATCACGCTCGACGACATCACCGAGCTCGTCTCGGCGCAGCGCACCTCGGCCTGGGGCGACGTGGCACGGCGCATCGCCCACGAGATCAAGAATCCGCTGACGCCGATCCAGCTCTCGGCCGAGCGCATCCGCCGCAAGTTCGGCAAGACCATCACCGAGGACAAGGACAAGCAGATCTTCGACCAGTGCACCGACACCATCGTGCGCCAGGTCGACGACATCAGGCGCATGGTCGACGAATTCTCGCGTTTCGCGCGGATGCCGAAGCCGGTGATGGAGGGCGAGGACGTCGCCGACACGGTGCGGCAGGCGGTATTCCTGATGAAGGTCGCCCACCCCGAGATCGACATCGAGGCGGAGTTCAAGCAGGACCCGCTGCGGGCGCAGTTCGACCGGCGGCTGATCTCTCAGGCCGTCACCAACATCGTCAAGAACGCCACCGAGGCGATCGAGCAGGTTCCGCCCGAAGAACTTGGCAAGGGCCGGATCGATGTGGTGGTGTCGCGCGAGGACGATGACGTGCTGATCGACGTCATCGACAACGGCATCGGCCTGCCCAAGGTCGCACGCTCGCGTCTCCTCGAGCCCTACGTCACGACGCGCGCCAAGGGGACCGGCCTCGGGCTCGCCATCGTCGGCCGCGTGCTGGAAGACCATGGCGGACGCATCGAGCTGAAGGACGCCGCCGACTTCCGCGAAGGCCAGCGCGGCGCCTGGATGCGGATGCGCTTTGCGATCTCCGGGCAACCCGCAAAATCCGACGGAGCGGTGCCGGTGGCCCACGACGCGGCCAGGCCGGGCCTCAAGGAATCCGGTCAGGATCTGGCAACAAAAGAGCCGGCCGCCGAAACCAAAGAGCCGGCTGAAAAGACCAATGATTTAACGAAAATCGAAGCCTCAACAGGCAGCTGACAAGGCGGGCGCAACCGATGGCAAGTGAAATTTTGATTGTCGATGATGAGGCCGATATTCGGGATCTCGTTGCGGGCATTCTCGAAGACGAGGGGTTCGTCACAAGGACCGCACGCGACAGCGATTCGGCACTCGCCGAGATCGCCAACCGCAGGCCGCATCTGGTGTTCCTCGACATCTGGCTCCAGGGCTCCAAGCTCGATGGCTTGCAGCTGCTGGAACAGGTCAAGAAGGACAATGCGGATCTGCCGGTCGTGATGATCTCCGGCCACGGCAACATCGAGACCGCGGTCGCCGCGATCAAGCGCGGCGCCTACGACTTCATCGAGAAGCCGTTCAAGGCCGACCGGCTGATCCTGGTCGCGACGAGAGCGCTGGAGAACTCGCGCCTCAAGCGCGAGGTCAAGGAGCTGAAGCAGCTCGCGCCGAGCGCCAGCCAGCTCGTCGGCCGTTCGCCCAGCATGAACCAGCTGCGCCAGACCATCGAGCGCGCAGCCAAGGCCAACAGCCGCATCCTGATCGTCGGCCCCGCCGGCGCCGGCAAGGAGCTGACCGCGCGCACGCTGCATACGGCCTCGGGCCGCGCCGACGGCCCCTTCGTCGTCATCAACGCCGCTGCGATCACGCCGGAGCGGATGGAGCACGAGCTGTTCGGCGTCGAGCAGTCCAACGGCGAACAGCCGCGCAAGCCGGGCGCACTTGAGGAAGCCCATGGCGGCACGCTGTTCATCGACGAGATCGCTGACATGCCGCGCGAAACCCAGAACAAGATCCTGCGCGTGCTGGTCGAGCAGTCGTTCCAGCGCGTCGGCGGCACCTCCAAGGTGCAGGTCGACGTCCGCATCATCTCCTCCACCGCGCGCAACCTCGAAGAGGAGATCGCCGCCGGCCATTTCCGCGAGGATCTCTATCATCGCCTTTCAGTGGTGCCGATCCGCGTGCCCGCGCTCTCCGAGCGGCGCGAGGACATTCCGGAACTGATCGACTACTTCATGGAGCAGATCTCGGCCGGCAGCGGCCTGCCGAAGCGCCAGATCGGACAGGACGCGATGGCGGTGCTGCAATCGCATGTCTGGCCGGGCAATGTGCGCCAGCTCCGAAACAACGTTGAAAGAGTCATGATTCTGGCTGCAGGCGGGCCTGAGGTCATCATCACCGCCGACATGTTGCCGCAGGACGTCGGATCCATGGTGCCGGCAATGCCGACCAGCAACAATGGCGAGCACATCATGGGCCTGCCGCTGCGCGAAGCGCGCGAAGTGTTCGAGCGCGACTATTTGATTGCACAAATCAGCCGGTTCTCAGGAAATATTTCTCGCACGGCCGAGTTTGTTGGCATGGAACGTTCGGCGCTGCACCGGAAGCTGAAAGCGCTCGGTGTCGGCTGACGCAATTCCGAGCGGGTTGGATACCGGCCCGCATACAGCGAACGCATGGCGACGAGACGCCGGCGCCGCGACATTCCGGGCCAGACCACCGAGATAAGTGAGGGAAATCATCGATTTCCGTAGTCTTTCGGGGCAATACGGCGTGGGCTGCCGCGTGAAGCGGCTTGCCTAATAAGCTCACCTGTCCTCTAATCATTCTGCTGTTCCTTCCGAGGGGGATCTCATGAGGAACAGCAACCGGGAATGGCCCCACACAACCAAAACAGGGGGCGCAACCGGTGCAATAACAAGAAACTCAAAGCGAGAAAAAAAATGGCGGCAGACCGCGCACAAAACCTACAGGACACCTTCCTTAATCACGTTCGCAAAACCAAGACGCCACTGACGATCTTTCTGGTCAACGGAGTGAAGCTCCAGGGCATCGTGACCTGGTTCGACAATTTCTGTTTGCTGCTTCGACGCGACGGTCATTCGCAGCTCGTCTACAAGCATGCGATATCGACCATCATGCCGGGCGCACCGATCCAGTTGTTCGAAGGCGGCGAGGATCAGCCGGCTTGAGAGTGATCTGATTGGAACCCCGGAATTTCGACGGGGATGCCGACCGTCCGCGGTCGGCAGGGGCTAAGCAGACGGGGCGGGTGCTGGTCATCGGCCCCTACTTGCGAGTGCGCGCGGGAAGTTCCGATGCGCAATCGGAAAGTTACGTCTTGCGCGACGCCGAGGCCCGGCTCGATGAAGCCGCAGGTCTCGCGCGCGCGATCGATCTCGTCGTTGCGGACGCGATCATCGCACCAATCAGCCAGATCCGACCCGCCACCTACATCGGCAAGGGCAAGGTCGAGGAGATCGCCGGGCTCATCAAGAGCCTCGAGGTCGAGCTCGTCGTGATGGATTGCGCGCTGGCGCCGATCCAGCAGCGCAATCTCGAGAAGGAATTGCATGCCAAGGTGCTCGATCGCACTGGGCTCATTCTGGAAATCTTCGGCCGTCGCGCCAAGACCAGGGAAGGCTCGCTCCAGGTCGAGCTCGCTCATCTCAACTACCAGCGCTCGCGCCTGGTGCGTTCATGGACCCATCTCGAACGCCAGCGCGGCGGCTTCGGTTTCATGGGTGGTCCCGGCGAGACGCAGATCGAGGCCGACCGTCGCCTGATCCAGGAGCGCATCTCCAAGCTCGAGAGCGAGCTGAAGAAAGTGCAGGCGACGCGGCGGTTGCATCGCGCCGGGCGCCAGCGCGTGCCGTATCGCGTCGTCGCACTCGTCGGCTACACCAATGCCGGCAAGTCGACCCTGTTCAACCGCCTGACCCGCGCCGACGTGCAGGCCGCCGACATGCTGTTCGCCACCCTCGACCCGACGCTGCGCGCGCTCACTCTACCTCATGGCGGCAAGGCGATGCTGTCGGACACCGTCGGCTTCATCTCTAACCTGCCGACGCAGCTCGTCGCCGCCTTCCGCGCCACGCTGGAGGAGGTGCTGGAGGCCGACGTCATCCTGCATGTGCGCGACATCTCCCATGAGGATGCCGAGGCGCAGCAAAGCGACGTCGACGCCGTGCTGCGCCAGCTCGGCATCAACCCCGATGATTCCGGCCGCATCATCGAGGTCTGGAACAAGATCGACCGTTATGATGCCGAACAGCGCGAAGAGCTCTTGAACATCGCCGCGCGCCGGCCGGAAGATCACCCGGCGATGCTGGTCTCGGCAGCGACGGGCGAGGGGATCGACGCACTGCTCGCCGCGATCGAGGAGCGGTTAGCAGCCAAGCGCACCACGCTCGATCTCTCCATCGACGCCGCCGACGGCGCCGGCATCTCCTGGCTGCACCGCAATGCCGAGGTGCTGGCGAAAGAGCTGCACGACGGCCGCTTCGACATGACCGTGCGGGTAGACGAGACCAAGCGGGATATCGTGGTGTCGAGGTTTGATGCGGTGCCGCACCTGTCGGCCACATAACGGCTGTCGTCCTGGCCCCGCGCGCAATTGCGCGCTAGGCCAGCACGGCACTTAGCTATCGGCGAGCTTCCTTGCGCCCCTCTGCCGCCGGCTTGTCTTCATCCTTTGCCGCATTCCACAATGCGTCCATCTCCGCGAGCGACGCCTGCTCAAGCGTCCGGCCCTGCGCCTCCAAAGCCCGCTCGATATAGGCAAAACGACGCTCGAATTTCGCATTCGTAGCGCGCAATGCGGCTTCCGGATCGGCGTCGACATGGCGGGCGAGGTTGACGAGCGCGAACATGAGGTCGCCGGTCTCTTCCGCCAGGCCAGCGCTGTCGTTGCGGTCCAATGCCGCCTCGATCTCGTCGGCTTCCTCGCGGATCTTTGCCAGCACGGCGCGCGGGTCGTTCCAGTCGAAGCCGACGGTGGAGGCCTTGCGCTGCAGCTCCATGGCCCGCGTCAGCGCGGGCTGGCCGGCCTTCACGCCTGACAGCAATGACTTGTGCGCCGGCGTTTGCTCCGTCGGACGGCGCGCGGCGCGCTCGGCCTTTTCCTCAGCCTTGATGCGGTCCCAGACCTCCTTGACGTGGTGCGGGGCGAGGTTGCCGTCCTTGTCGGCGAAGACGTGGGGATGACGCCGGATCATCTTGCGCGTGATAGCCTCGACGACATCTCCAAACGAAAACGCGTTCTGCTCGGAGGCCATCTGAGCGTGGTACACGACCTGAAGCAGGAGGTCGCCGAGCTCCTCTCTGAGATCGTCGAGATCGCCGCGAGCGATCGCGTCCACCACCTCATAGGCTTCCTCGATCGTGTAGGGCGCGATGGTCGCGAAGTTCTGTTCGAGGTCCCAGGGGCAGCCGGTCACCGGCGTGCGCAGCGCCGCCATGATCTCGATCAGGCGGGAGATGTCGCGGGAGGGCTTCATGTCATGAAATTCCATAGAATCAAACACCGGCGTTATACGCTTCGGAAGAGACAACTAATGGAAATCCGACGGCGAACTCTGTCTCGAAGGTCCCCACGCATACGCTTCTTCCGGGCTGTCGAACGGTCGGATCATCGGCTCCTCGAAGCCGAGCACCTCATAGCAGTAATCGCTGCCGACGAAGGAGAAATGTCGTGGCTTCCGGCCGATTGGATCGGTAGCGGTATATGCGCTGAGCAGCGCGGAGCTTTCGGCCTCCTTAATGTAAATACCTCCATCGTAAACTCCCGCGCTGTCTCCATGATCGGCCACCGAGTAAATCATCTCATCAAAACCCGCATAAATCTCGCAGGGCATTTCGATGCCATAAGCGCGACGACTGGGATTTGGCGCAATGACAATTAGGTAGAGCACGCGACGCCAAAGTCCTTGGTCGAAAACATAGGGCGGGCGTTCGATGCCGTCGATAATCGACTCGTATGGCCGCCATCTAAGAGTGGGATCAGGGAACAAGCCGCCTCCACGCGGTATGAGGTTTGCTCCGCATCCGGAAGCCGATGTCTCATTGGGCACCGGAGCTACATGCTTCCGGCTTTATGCCAAAAGCTCTGCATCAATCCCAGCGGAACAGGCCGAAATCAGACTGGTTTCCACCGGCCGACCGACTGATCGGGATCAGACCGCCGTTCGCCGAAGCAGGAGCATGCGAATGAACATCGCAGCGCAAAATCCAAAGAACAGGATTGGCGCGAGCGCAATCAATCTGCTGCCTGGCTGGGCAACAAACATCACGAGTCCGCCGGCGACGAGCACCAAAGACACGATTGTCAGGAGCCAGAGCACGATCGGGCCGTGTGCGCGTGCCTGGGACGTCATGCTCTCCTTCAAAGACAGCCCCTCGTCCGCGGCGTTCAGTCTAGGGAGCAGAATGCACATCCAAGCGAGATAAAACGCCAAGAAGACGCCGGCCAGCACCACGGAGACGCCGAGGTTGTATCCTCGAAAGAAGGTTGATGCGACGATGATCAGCAGGGCTGAAACTACGATATAGGCCTTCATCTGCTTTCGGAGCCGCCGATAATTCTCCTCTGAGCCAACCATGTAGCCGCGGCCGAGGACGCCCCATGGAAAGAACAGCCGGCGTCCGTCCTCAGTGGTCTTGAAACTGCTGCTGGTCAGCCCTTCAAAATAGCCCATGTCGCCGCCCATCCATTACATTGTGTGGCAGTTGCGCTAGACTACCAGCGCGAGCATGCGGCTGCAATTGAGTGGAAGCTCTTCGGAGCGCGCGTCGTTGTGTGATCTAGCATTGATGGCGTCGACGAACTGGACTACCTGAGGCCCATGAGTGACTCAATTTCCTCCGACACCGCGCTGGTGCTGTTCTCCGGCGGCCAGGATTCCACCACCTGCCTCGCCTGGGCGCTCAGCCGCTTCGCGCGAGTGGAGACGCTGGGATTCGAGTACGGCCAGCGCCATGCCATCGAGCTCGCCTGCCGCGACCGCCTTGTCGACGGCATCAAGAGCCTACGCGAGGATTGGGCTGCAAAGCTCGGCGAGAGCCATACGCTGTCGATCCCAACGCTCGCCGCCGTCTCCGAGACCGCGCTGACGCGCGACGTCGCGATCGCTATGGGCGCCGACGGTCTGCCCAACACCTTCGTGCCTGGCCGCAACCTCGTATTCCTGACCTTCGCCGCAGCGCTGGCCTACCGGCGCGGCATCACCCACATCGTTGGCGGCATGTGCGAGACCGACTATTCCGGCTATCCCGATTGCCGCGACGACACCATCCGCGCGATGCAGGCGGCGCTCTCGCTGGGGATGGCGCGGAAGTTCGAGCTGCATACGCCCTTGATGTGGATCGACAAGGCCGCGACCTGGAAGCTGGCGCATGACCTCGGCGGCGACGGTCTGGTCGACCTCATCCGCGAGCAGTCGCACACCTGCTATCTCGGCGAACGCGGCGCGCAGCATGACTGGGGCTATGGCTGCGGCGAGTGCCCGGCCTGCAGCCTGCGGGCGAAGGGATGGCGGGAGTTCGTGGCGGGACGCAGATAGCGCTCCGATCTCCGCTGTCATTCCCCGCGAAGGCGGGGAATCCAGTACGCCGCGGCTTCTCCGTATCCTACAAACGTCTCTGGAATACTGGATCACCCGCCTTCGCGAGTGATGACAGCTGTATTTGGGGAAACGGTGCCCGCAACGCGCAGGTGGTTATCAAGCAAAATCCTCTTCCCGCAGCTCGATCGGCTTGCCGTGGGGCGTGCGATCCGCCGCGTGGTCCCAGGCGTCGCGGTAGCGATGCAGCGTCTCCTTGGAGGCGACACCCTTGCGTGCGACGAGGCCTTCCAGCGTGGCGAGCCAGTGCAAATAGTAGGTCTCGCCCGTGTCGGGGTCGCCGGCGGCCTGCGCGCGCTTGATCTCGGAGGCGAGGGCGGCGGCCCATTCGGGCCAGGTGAAGACGCCGCGTTCGTGCAGGCTCAAGGCCATCGCGAACGCATGCGCCTCCCAGGGCGCGCGGAACACGGGGCCGTCGTCATCGCGCGGAATGCTGGGAATGGCGGCGGTCGCAGCCGCGGCAGCACTACTATTCATCACGCCGGGTCCAGATAAGGCTCGAACGCGTCGATCGAGACCTTCAAGGTTGGATCACCATCCTCACCCCAGAGATCGCGGCCCTCGAACACGACGGTGTAGAGCCATTGCGGGTTCTCGCCGAGCTCCATCGCCGCCGAATCCGGAAACACGTGGCAGCCATGGTTGAGCTCGACCACGCCGACATGGCCGCGGACATAGCGCGGCAGGCGCGTATGCGTGGCCGGATGGATGTTCTTAGCGCGAACGCGATCGCCGATGTTGAATTTCGCCGCGGCCGGGGCAGGGCGGGCGAACTGGCCGCGCACCATGATGCGCTCGACATTGGCAAGATCGAACTTGCCGTGCTTGAGCGCCTTTGCAGGCTTCATCGCGTGGCCGGCCGCAACTTCTTCCCGGGTGAGATAACCCTTCTCGATCAGCATCTCCTCAAGCCCGAGGAACCATTTCTTGTAATAGGAGCTCGAGAGGTAGACGTGCGGCGGCAGCGTCTCGCGGTAGAAGCGCGAGGTGTCGATGTTGAAGGCGCCGGCCGCGCCCATCGCACGCACCATGGCCAGAACGCGGGACTCCCACTCCTCGTGGAACATCGGCTCGTTCGGCTCGGGCTCGACCTTGCCGAACCCGTCCATGCCGCCCATGTCGTGCACGCCGTTCACGACGGCGCTCCCGGCGTTTTCGGAAAACCGGTGCCGATCATGGAATCGCGCGTGACCAGTTCGGCGAGCTGCTCCTCGCTCCAGCCCTCCGTGCCTGCGGGCCGCATCGGCAGCACCAGGAAGCGCGTCTCGGCCGTGGAATCCCACACTCGGATCTCGATGTCCTTGGGGACCGTGACGCCGAAATCGGCGAGCACGCCGCGCGGGTCCTTCACCGCACGCGAGCGGTAGGGTGCGGCCTTGTACCAGACCGGCGGCAGCCCGAGCATTTCCCAGGGGTAACAGGAGCACAGCGTGCACACGACCATGTTGTGGCGCTCGGGCGTATTCTCGACCACGACGAGGTGGTCGCCGACGCGGCTGACATGGCCGAGCGTGCCGATCGCCTTGCTGCCGTCCTCCAGCAGCGCCTGCTTGAACGCCGGATCGGTCCACGCTTTCGCGACGACGCGCGCGCCATTGTGCGGGCCGATCTTGGTCTCGTAGGCCTGGATGATGGCGTCGAGCGCGGCCGGCTCGACATAGCCTTTTTCGGTCAGGATCGTCTCGAGCGCGCGCACGCGCAGCTCGGTCTCCGAGAGCTCGGAATGATCGTGATCGTGGTGATGATGATGGTCGTGATCGTGGCTCATGACGGCGAAGATAGGCGCAATGACCTGGGCCTGTCGAGTATGCGTTGCGGTGCGTCCGGGTCCCATATTCGTGAGGGCGGTTGTAGGATAGCATCGCCGCAAAAGCGATGAGGAGACGCTGGTGACGGACTATGTGAAGATCGAGAAAGGCCTCGGGCCCGAGGGACGGATTGCGGTGGTGCGGTTCGATCGCGGCGACGGCATCAACGCGCTGTCACCCGAGGCAATGCGGCAGCTGACCGCAGCGGCGCGCAGCTTCGAGGACGACGCCGCGACGTCGGTCGTGGTCCTGACCGGCAGCTCGGGCGCATTCAGCGCCGGCTTCGACCTCAAGGACGCCGAGGGGCGCTCGCGCAAGGAGATGGATCTCGGCGCGCTGCGGCGGCATCTCAAGCTTGGGCCGCGCCTGACG
Organism: Bradyrhizobium sp. CCGE-LA001; assembly: GCF_000296215.2. Taxonomy (NCBI): domain Bacteria; kingdom Pseudomonadati; phylum Pseudomonadota; class Alphaproteobacteria; order Hyphomicrobiales; family Nitrobacteraceae; genus Bradyrhizobium; species Bradyrhizobium sp. CCGE-LA001. The sequence goes on from NZ_CP013949.1 coordinate 4,117,371, forward strand.
CACGCCTGGCAAGAGATGGAGCAGATCACGATCGCGGCGATCGAGGGCTTTTGCGTCGGCGGCGGCGTCGCGCTGGCCGTGGCGCTCGACTTCCGCGTCATGGGGCGCGATGCGCATCTGCGCGTGCCCGAGATCGGGCTCGGCATGAACATGAGCTGGCAGAGCATCCCACGCATGATGCATCTGATGGGTCCGGCGCGCACCAAGCAGGCGGTGATCCTGGCCGATCAGCGCATCAGCGCGGATGAAGCCTACGAATGGCGGCTGGTGGAGCAGGTGGTCGATCCCGGCCATGCCTTCGAGGCCGCGATGGATCTCGCGCGCAAGGTCGCCGCGCAGCCGCCGCTCTCGGTGGCCATGACCAAGCTCACCGTCAACCGGCTGGCGCATGCGCTTGACGATCTCGCCAGCCACATGGACGTCGACCAGTTCGCGCTCGCTGGCTTCAGCGAGGACCACAAGGAGGGCGTCGAGGCTTTCCTGACGCGCCGCAAGCCGCGGTTCAAGGGGCGGTAGCCCACGGCGCTGTCGATGTCGGGCAGATGAATTTTCTTGAGCTGGGGGCGATTGGGAAAACTTCGTCCATCTCCCTGCAAATATCTGAAATTGCAAGGAAGACTGGAAAAGGCGATGGTGCGTGCTGCGGTGCAGCGCGTCGTTCTCTTGAGGCGGTTTGCTGCTGTTCCACTTCCCAGTCGCCGATGCGACCGGCTCTGGTTTGCCTTCCGGGCAGCCGAGAGAACTATTGTGCATGAAGGCCGTCTCCATGAACGCTCACCAATCGCTTGCCGTCGGACAGCCGATTGCGCCCCCTGAACCGATTTCACCTGTCGCGCCGGAACCGGACGCGATGGTCCGTTTCGACGGGATCTCAAAGACCTATCCCGCCTACCGCGGCAAGCCCGGCGTCAACGCGCTGCAGAATATCGACTTCGCCATACCGCGCGGTTCCATCACCGGCGTGATCGGCCGCTCGGGCGCAGGCAAATCGAGCCTGGTCCGGTTGATCAACGGGCTGGAGAAGCCGACCACGGGCCGCGTCATCGTCGACGGCCGCGATATCTCGGCTCTGGCCGGCCGCGAGCTGCGCCTGGCGCAGCGCTCGATCGGCATGATCTTCCAGCATTTCAACCTGCTGTCGTCGCGCACCGCCGCCGACAACATCGCGCTGCCGCTCGAGATCGCCGGCTGGTCCAGAGCCGACATCAAGACGCGCGTCGCCGAGCTGCTCGCGCTGGTCGGCATCGCCGACAAGCATGATCGTTATCCCTCGGAACTCTCGGGCGGCCAGAAGCAGCGCGTGGGCATCGCGCGGGCACTGGCGACGCGGCCGAGCGTGCTGCTGTCGGACGAGGCGACCTCGGCGCTCGATCCGCAGACTACGCGCGCGATCCTCGATCTGCTCGCGAACATCAACCGTGAGCTCGGGGTGACCATCGTGCTGATCACCCACGAAATGTCCGTGGTGCGCCAGCTCGCGAAGGAGGTCGTGGTGCTCGATGCCGGCCGTGTGGTCGAGAGCGGCCATGTCGCCGACATCTTCACCCATCCGAACCACCCGATCACCCAGTCTTTCCTCGCCGAAGTGATTGGCGACAGCCTGCCGGTCTCGCTGGCAAGCCGAATCGTGCCGGAGCCCGTCGTGGGCGGGCAGACCGTGATCCGCATTCAGGTGCGCGGGGCAGGGGCCGGCGACACGGTGGTGGCGCGGCTCGCCCGTGAGCTTGGCCTCGACGTTGCGCTGCTCGCGGCGCGCATCGACGAGATCGGCGGCCAGCACGTCGGCTCGCTCGTTCTCGGCATTCCCGGCGGCGAAGACGCGGTGACGCGCACGCTCGCCTGGCTCTCTCAATATCAATTCTCGGCGGAGCGTCTCGGCCATGTCGCCTGAACTCATCAATTTGATCGTCCAGGCCACCGGCGAAAGCCTGTACATGGTCGGTATCGCGGCGCTGCTCGGCACCACCTTCGGCCTGCCGCTCGGCGTCTTTCTCGCCACCAGCCGCAAGGGCGAGCTATTCTCGGCTCCCGTCGTCAATCGCGTGCTGGGCATCATCGTCAATGCCACGCGGTCCACGCCCTTCATCATCCTGGTCGTCGCCATCATCCCGTTCACGCGGCTGATCGCCGGCACCTCGATCGGATCAACGGCGGCGATCGTACCCCTGGTCATTGCATCGACGCCGTTCATCGCGCGCCTGGTCGAGGCGGCGATCCGCGAGGTCGATGGCGGGCTGATCGAGACCGCGTCCTCATTCGGCGCCTCACCGATCCAGATCGTGCTCAAAGTGTTGATCCCGGAGGCGCTGCCCGGCCTGCTACTCGCATTGACGCTCGCCGTGGTCAGCCTGCTCGGCTATTCCGCGATGGTGGGCGCCGTCGGAGGCGGCGGGCTCGGCGACCTCGGCATCCGCTACGGCTATCAGCGCTTCATGCCGGAGATGATGCTGGCCGTCGTGGTCGTGCTGATCGCGCTGGTGCAGATCGTCCAGAGCGCGGGCGATTATCTGGCGCGCCGGGTCAACCGCCGGCTGCGGCATCGCTGAACCAAACTTTTCGAAACTGGAGACATCAATGCGTTTTCTCGCAACCCTTGCGGCTGCAGCCTTGCTTGCGGCCAATGCCCACGCCGAAACCATCCGTGTCGGCGTGAGCGCCGGCCCACATGCCGAGATCCTGGACGTCGTAAAGAAGGTCGGCGCCGAGCGCGGCATCGACATCAAGGTGGTCGAATTCACCGACTACGTGATCCCGAACCAGGCGCTGGCGCTTAGGGATCTCGAGGCCAACTCGTTCCAGCACGAGCCGTATCTGAAGAACCAGATCTCCAAGACCGGCTGGAAGATCGTCAAGGTCGCCAACACGATCGGCTCGCCGCAGGGGGTCTATTCGCAGAAATACAAGAAGCTCGCGGACCTGCCCGAAGGCGCCCGCGTCGCCATCGCCAACGACCCGTCGAACGGCGCGCGTGGCCTGATGATCCTGGCGCTGCACGGGGTCATCAAGCTGAAGGACCCGAACAACGTCTCCTCGACCATCGCCGACATCACCGAGAACCCGAAGAAGCTGCGCTTCGTCGAGCTCGATGCCGCCCAGCTTCCGCGCGCGCTGCAGGATGTCGACCTCGTGTCGATCAACAACAACTACGCCGTGCAGGCCGGTCTCAATCCGGCGACCGACGCGATCGCGCGCGAAAACCCCGACGGCCCCTGGGTCAACATCCTCGCTGTCCGCGAAGAGGACAAGGACAAGCCGTGGGTGAAGCAGCTGATCGAGGTCTACCACTCCGATCCGGTGAAGGCGTTTCTGCAGACGCGCTTCAAGGGGACCTACCTGCCGACCTGGTAAAGGCGAGCGGCGCGCGTCAGGCACACCTGGCGCGCCGCAGCGTCTGCGAGGGCAGCTCGGAGAAGTGGCGCTTGTAGTCGAACGAGAACTGGCTGAAGTGCCAGAAGCCGTGCTGCACGGCGACGTCGTAGACGGAGGCATTCGTGCCGCCGGCGCGCTTCAGATCGCGGCGCACACGGTTGAGCCGCATCGCGCGCCAGTAATGCATCGGGCTCGTGCCGAGCACCTCCTGGAAGCAGTAGCCGAGCTTGCGCGGGCTGGCGCCGACCGCCTGGCAGACCTCCAGCAGCGAGAGCATCCGCTCGCCGCTGCCATGCATCAGCTCCCGCGCGCGATCGACGGTGCGCTTGCGCCCCGCAGCGCTGCGGCCGGGATCGCTTGGGCGTGCCGTCGGCAACATGTCCATGATATCGACGAGCAGGGCGTCTTCGAGCGCCTGCCGGACGGCGGGATCGTCGAATCGTTCGGGCGCGGTCGCGATGGTCTCGTGGATCGCGGCAAGATGAGCTCGCAATCGCAAGACCGGCGCCTGCGCCATCTCGATCACGCGCAACTGATGCCAGACCGCGCGCGGCAGCTCGATATCGAGCCGAGCAGCGAGCTCCTCGATCAGCGCCGAACTGGCGATGACGCCGCGCAGCTCGAACGATCGCGGTGTGCACATGTCGACCTCGGCGTCGATGCAGGCAATGACCTGGGCGCCTGCAACGCTGGCGCCGTTGCAATTGATCTCGCCCTCACCGTGCCAGGGCAGAGCAATGCCGAAGCTGTCGGCTCCCAACTGACCGTATTGGCGGACCTGCTGGCTGGTGATCTCGCGGAAGATTTCGAGCCGGGGCAGGGAGAGTTGCGTGAAACTGCCGCTGAAGGCTCCGGCGCTGATCTGGTCGTAGCTCAGCCGCCAGCGCCCGAGCGAAGCGCAGTGCTCGTCGACGTCGCAACTGGTCGCCTGAAGCAGATTGTGAGCTGAGTCCAGAGTCGGAAGAACTTCACTTAAGGTCATGACGATACGTCAAATTCCCCGTTCGAGCAGCCAGCAAGAACCACGCCAGACTGGCACGGCCACCGGCGCTGTCCAGCAAAATATTGCCGGATCTCGATAACGCCGGCCGGAGCCTTCAATGCAGTCTTCCGCCCCGGCGCTCCCGACATTGGTGTCGAGGCCGCTTGGCGGAGGGATCGAGATGCGACCGACCGAGATCATGCGGGGCAGCCCGCCCGCGCCCGAGGCGCAGGTGACGCGCGCGAACTGGCGCAGCTTCCCCGCGATCCGCTGGGGCTTTACCCACACCCGGGAGATGCTGCCGACTGCGGAGGTCCGCCGCTCGGCTAGTCCGACGCCGGTGCGCAGCGCGCCGCGCGAATTGTCCAGGCTCGGCTTCACGGCGCCGGACGGCCAGCCGACGACAGTCGAGGCCACGCTGCGCGAGACCTTCGGCGATGCGCTGCTCGTCATGCACCGGGGCACGCTGATCCACGAATGGTACGGCGACGGCATGAGCGTGACCACGCCGCACCTCATCTGCTCCATCAGCAAGTCGATCGCCGGAACGCTCGGCGGCATTCTGGCCGCACGCGGCTTGCTCGATCCCGAGGCGAGGGTGGTGCGTTACGTGCCGGAACTGGAGAGTTCGGTCTATGGCGGCTGCACGGTCCGCAACGTTCTGGACATGGCGGTCGCCATCAAGTTCGAGGAGGACTACGAGGATCCCGCCGGCGACGTCGCGCGCTACCGTTTCTCCTCGGGCTGGGACGTGCCGCCTCCGGGTGTCGAGGCCAGTCACCAGCGGGCCTATCTGACGACGCTGCGCGGGACAGGCAAGCCGCACGGCAAGGTGTTCCACTACGTCTCGACCATGCCGGGCTGGTGGATCGACGACATCCACGAGAACGGCGATCCCAAGGCCTGGGCCGATGGCGACCTCGCCGAGATCTTTCCGGGCGCGCGCTACCGCAGCAAATGGTATACGATCGACGCCTCGCGCAACGATCTCGCAGGGATCGGCATCCACGGCCAGTGGCTCTATATCGATGCCGCCTCCGACACGGTCATCGTCAAGCTCGCCACGCAGCCGAAGGCGATGGACGTGCCGCTCGACCATCGCTGGCTCGCCGCCTTCCGCGCCATCACCGCGCATCTCGCCCCGCGCTGAACGGACCTCCCATGCTCGACACCGCCAAAGCCCGATCAACGGATCAAGCCGCCCGACCACATCCGCTCGATCCCCTGACGATCGAGGAAATCCGCGCAGCCTGCACATTGGTGCGTGCAGCGGCAGCCGCGCCGGAGAACTGCCGCTTCCCGGTGGTGAGGCTGGAGGAGCCGACCAAGCAGCAACTGGCCGCAGGTGTGGCGGGGCGCCGTGCCTTCGTGCTGACACTGGATGTAACGACGGGCGAAGCTATCGAGCACGTCGTCGATCTCGGCCGTAGCGAGATCGTGACGCGGAAACTCCTCCCGAACCGCGAAGCGCCCTATGGCCAGCCGCCGGTGATGCTGGAGGAGTTCTTCAAGTGCGAGGCCGTGGTGAAGGCCGATGCCGGCTGGCGCGCGGCAATGCGCCGCCGCGGGCTCAGCGATAGGGACATCGAGCTCGTTCAGGTCGACCCGTTCTCCTCGGGCTTCTTCGACAAGGAGTTCGAGCGCGGCGCACGTATCGTGCGCGCGGTCAGCTATTTCCGCGAGCATCCCCAGGACAACGGCTACGCCCACCCGATCGAGGGCGTCGTCGCCGTCGTCGATCTGATCGGCGGCAAGGTCATCGACCTCACCGACGAAGACCCGATCGTGCCGATCCCACGCAAGAAGCGGAACTACGGCGCGCATGAGGTTGCGAATCCGCGCACCGACATCAAGCCGCTACACATCGAGCAGCCCGACGGCGCGAGCTTTCGTGTCGAGGGCTGGCAGGTCGACTGGCAGAAATGGAGCTTCCGCATCGGCTTTACGCCGCGCGAAGGCCTCGTGCTGCATCAGCTCGCCTATCAGGACGGCCCGCGCAAACGCTCGCTGATCCATCGCGCCAGCGTCACGGAAATGGTGGTGCCCTACGCCGATCCCACCGCGAACCATTTCTGGAAGTCGGCCTTCGATGCCGGCGAATACGGCCTTGGCATGCTCGCCAACGCGCTAGAGCTCGGCTGCGACTGTCTCGGCAACATCCACTATTTCGATGTACCTGCCACGGACAGCAAGGGCGAGCCCTTCGTCATGCAGAACGCCATCTGCATGCACGAGGAAGACTACGGCATCGCCTGGAAGCACTACGAGTTTCGCAACGGCCTGTTCGAGGTCCGCCGTTCGCGGCGGCTGGTGATCTCGTTCTTCGCGACCGTCGGCAATTACGACTACGGCTTCTACTGGTACCTCTACCAGGATGGCACGATCCAGCTGGAGACCAAGCTCACCGGCATCATCCAGACCGCCGCCGTGCCATTAGGCGAAACATACAAATGGGGCGGCATGGTCGACGACAATCTGGGCGGACCGACGCACCAGCATTTCTTCAACGTCCGCCTGCACATGGATCTCGATGACGGCGGCAACACCGTCACCGAGCACGATTTCGTGCCGCGGCCCTGGGGCGAGGGCAATCCGCACGGCAACGTGTTCGACACCACGACGCGGGTGTTGTCGCGCGAGCGCGACGCGGCGGGGATCGCCAACGGCGAAACCGGCCGGTTCTGGAAGATCAGCAATCCCAACGAGACCAACTCGGTCGGCAACGCGCCGGCCTACAAGCTCGTCATCAATCCGTCTCCCCTGATGCTGGCGCAGGAGGGCAGCTATGTGCGCAAGCGCGGCGGCTTCGCGACCAAGCATGTCTGGGTGACGGCATTCGATCCCGCCGAGAAATACGCGAGCGGCGATTACCCGAACGTCCATGCCGGCGGCGACGGCCTGCCACGTTATGCCGCGCAGGACCGCAACATCGAGAATGCCGATATCGTGGTGTGGCACTCTTTCGGCCATACTCACCTCTGCAAGCCCGAGGACTTTCCGATCATGCCGGTCGAATATGCCGGCTTCGTGCTGAAGCCGACCGGCTTCTTTGCCGCCAACGCGGCCGGCGACATCCCGCCCGACCGCAACAGCCACAGCGTGCTGGCGGGCGCGAGTAACAGCGCCGGCGAGTCGTGCTGTGGCGCCGTCAGGCCATAGAGTCCGCGCTGTAACAAGCCGATCATTTCCGGTCATTGCCGGACAATGAGCGATCGTGTCTATCTAGAAGCGTTCTAGATGTTCGTCATCGCAATGTTCGAGATCGCTGCTCGCTGACATGTCGGCTGCGCAGCAGCCGTACGCATCCGTTCGCCATGAGTGCATTGGTCGCGCATGCTGCGCACATCTCTGGAGAAATTCTAACCTTGTTCCTATCGCCCTGCGAAGCCGCCTGAGTTAGGGCGGGGCATCAAGAATGGTACCGGCGAAGCCGGCGAGGCGTGGGGCTTTACGAAACGTGACAGACTTCCAACTTCCTTCGCGCTTTGACGCGCGTCGTCAACGAATTCAGGTGATCTTCTTCGGTGCGGTCAGCACGTTCGCTCTCGCCGTGCCCGTCGGCTCCGTGCAAGCCCAGACCCAGATTCCTGCCGTCACCGTGGAAGCGCCGGCGCAACGTGCCCGTCCGGCGGCAATCGCCTCGTCGCGAGGGTCGGCTGCAGCACGCGCTGCTCGCGCCAATCGTCGCGCGCCGGCGCAGCAGGCGGCACCGACCCCGTCGGCATCATCGAACGGCGCAACAGGTGAACGCGCCAACGGGCCGGTGCGCGGGTTCGTCGCCACGCGGAGCGGCACCGCCACCAAGACTGATACGCCGCTGATCGAAACTCCGCAGTCCGTGTCGGTCGTGACCACTGACCAAGTCAGGAACCAGGGCGCGGTCTCGATCGGCGAGGCGCTGCGCTACACCGCCGGCGTCAGCGGCGACGTCAATGGCGGCTCCGATACCCGCTTCGGCGCCCTGCAGATCCGCGGCTTCGATACGACCATGACGGGCCTCTACATTGACGGCCTGCGGATTCCGTCAAGCAACTACGTGCATTTCAACGGCCTCGATCCCTACGGCGCCGAGCGCCTCGAAGTGCTGAAAGGGCCGTCCTCGGCGATGTATGGCGGCAGCGGCACCGGCGGCATCCTCAACTACGTGACCAAGCTACCGACCGCGCAGCAGTTCGGCGAGGCCTCAATCTCCGGCGGCAGCTTCTACCGCTACCAGGGCCAGTTCGACATGGGTGGCCCCGCCAACAAGGAAGGCACCGTGCTGTGGCGCCTCACGGGCGTCGTCCGCGACGGCCAGACCCAGGTCGACTTCACCAAGGACAACCGTGTCTTCATCGCACCGGCCGTCACCTTCAAGCCGAACGAGGACACCACCATCACCCTGCTCGCCAACTACCAGAGGGACCGGGCAGGGTGGGGCCTCCAGTTCCTGCCGGCCTCTGGCACGGTCTGGCCGAACAATGGCCGCACCATTCCGGTCTCGTTCTTCGCGGGCGTGCCGGGCTTCAACGCGTTCAATACCGAGATCGCGACCGCCGGCTACCAGCTCTCGCACAACTTCACCGACAACATCACGTTCCGGCAGAACCTGCGCTACGCCTATCAACATAACGAAGAGAAGGTGTTCTACGGGGCAGGCTATACGGATGAGGCGGCCGGGCAACTCGCGCGCGCGGGCAGCTACAGCAACTCGTACATCAACTCCTTCGCGGTGGACAATCAACTGCAAGGCAAGTTCGTCACCGGCATCTTCAGCCACACCACCCTGGTCGGGGTCGATTATCGCAACACTGCGTTCCGCGACACCGCCTTTGGCGTCACCACCTCGGCTCCCGAGATCAACGTGTTCAACCCGGTTTACAGCTACGACTGGGCCATTGGCGCGATGAGCGACAACACCGGCGTCAAGCAGTCGCAGGTCGGCCTCTACGCACAGGACCAGATCAAGCTCGGCCGGCTGTCGTTCCAGCTCGGCGGCCGCCAGGACTTCGTGACGACGCAACTCGACAGCGATCTGCCCGCCGCCAGTACGTCGGTCTCGAAGGATGCGTCGGCCTTCACCGGCCGCGCCGCCGTCATGTACAATTTCGACAATGGCATCGCGCCGTATTTCAGCTACTCGGAATCGTTCCTGCCGGTGCTCGCCAGGGGACCGGCCGGCCAGCTGCTCAATCCCGAGACGGGAGTCCAGTACGAGGTCGGCGTCAAGTACCAGCCGATCGGCTGGAATGCGCTGTTCACCTTCGCCGCCTTCGACCTGACGCGCGACAACGTCGTCACCTACGCGCCGCCGACCTATATCGCGGAACAGACCGGGCAGGTGAAATCGCGCGGCATCGAGCTCGAAGGCACTATGTCGCTCGCCGACGGCTGGAACCTGCGCGCGGCCTATGCCTATGTTGATGCCGTGGTCACGCAGGATCCGGTCAATGTCGGCAAGGCGCCGGTCGTCGTGCCGCTCAACCGTGCCTCGCTGTGGAGCGACTACACGCTCCAGAACGGGGTGCTCGCCGGCTTGCAGTTCGGCGGCGGCATCCGCTATGTCGGCGCGACCTGGGGCGATGATGCCAACACCTTCAAGGTGGGATCGGCGACCGTGCTGGACGCGCTGCTCGCCTACACCCGTGACAATTGGCGCCTGTCTTTGAACGTGACCAACCTTGCCGATACGCGCTATGTCGCTGCCTGTTACAGCCTGTCAGGCTGCTTCTACGCGGAAGGGCGCAAGGCCATCGGCAAGCTGACCTACCGCTGGTGAGTTCGAACTGAGGATGGTCCGGCAATGGGGAGCCGGACCTGACGGATGAGAGTGGAAGACGATGAGAGCGATATTCGGTCGGCTGCATCGCTGGGCGGGACTTTTGACGGCCGGCTTCCTGTTCTTCTCGGGCATCACCGGCGCGATCATCTCGTGGGATCACGAGCTCGACGATGTCCTGAACAGCCACTTGTTCGACGTCAGCAGCAAGGGCCCGGCGATTCCCTCGATTGAGCTCGCCAAGATGATCGAGCAGCGCGATCCTCGCGCGCGCGTCGTCTATCTCTTCATGACTCCGGAGGAGGGCCACTCGCTGTGGTTCTTCGTGATGCCGCGGATCGATCCCGCGACCGGCAAGCGTTATCCGCTCGACTATAACCAGGTCTTCCTCGATCCCAACACCGGCGCGGAGCTCGGCCGGCGCTATTGGGGCGCGGTCTGGCCGGTCACGCGAGAGAACTTCGTCTCGTTCCTCTACAAGCTGCACTACACGATGCACATCCCGGAGTTCTGGGGCAGCGACCGCTGGGGCATGCGCGTGCTCGGCATCATCGCCATCATCTGGACCATCGATTGCTTCGTCGGCTTCTATCTGACGCTGCCCTCGCGGCGGCGCGCCAAGGCGGCGCGGGCGCCTGAAGTCGCGCGGCAGCTCGAGCGCGGATTCTGGGCGCGCTGGGCGCCGGCCTGGACCATCAAGACCTCGGGCAGCGCGTACCGGATCAATTTCGACATCCACCGCGCCTTCAGCCTGTGGACCTGGAGCCTGCTGTTCGTCATCGCCTTCACGGCGTTCTCGCTGAACCTGTATTTCGAGGTGTTCTCGCCGCTGATGAAGATGGTGTCGAACTACACCCCGACGCCCTATGAGCAGCGGCCCTATCGCGGCCTCGACGACCCCATCGAGCCGAAAATGACGTTCGCCGAGATCGCCGCCCGCGCAGCCGCCGACGGCAAAGCTCGTGGCTGGACCATTCCGGTCGGCGCGATCAGCTACGGGCCTGCCCATGGTGTCTATGCCGCTGCCTTCTTCCATCCCGGCGACGATCACGGCGCCGGCGGTGTCGGCCCGGCGCAGCTTTACTACGACAGCGAGGACGGCCGCCCGATCGGCGAGCGGCTGCCCTGGGTCGGCACCGCTGCCGACATCTTCGTGCAGGCGCAGTTCCCGCTGCATTCGGGCCGCATCGTCGGGCTGTTCGGCCGCATCCTGATCTCGATCATGGGGCTGGTGGTGGCGGCGCTCTCGGTGACCGGCGTCGTGATCTGGTGGCGCAAGCGCCGCGCCCGTGTCCGCGTGCGCGAGACCGCGGCGGTGCGGCTCAGCCAGCAGCAGCTCACGCCGGCGGAGTAGGGCTCGCCCGGCCGTTGCAGGTGAACCTTCCGGCGAGGCGCCGCCACAAAGACTGGAGATCGCTTCCAGTCTTTCCGGAAATCGCAATGAGATCGCTTGCCTTGCTCTGCCTGCTCGTCTTGGCCGCGCCCGCACATGCGGCCACGCCCGAGCAGCCCTATCTCGAGCTGCGCGACCGCAACATCGCAAAGTTCTCCAAAGCCAAGGAGAGCGACGCCATCTACAAGCAGCATGACGCCGCGCTGAAGGAGCTGGCAGAGATGCTGCGCGGCGTGGTGGGTGCGGTCACGATCAAGGGGCTGCCGGCCGAGGGGAAATCGAACGTCGACACGCTGTTCAAGGGCGACATCGGCTTCGGCCATCTCGACGGGCTCAGCTTCGCGTCGGAAGGCTACAAGACGCAGGCCGTCGTGACCACGACGACGCTGCTCAAGCACTGGCTGCGCGAGCGTCGCGAGGACGGCATGCCGCAGGAGATCGGCGCCGCCTTCAAGTCGGACCGGTTCTACTACAATGCGATCCAGGATGCCGCCTTCGCCATCTATGCCGAGCTGCCGATCACCAAGCCCGCGGGTGTAACCGTTGCAGCGGCCGTACTCGGCTTGCGCGGCAATGGCGGCCTGAAGGGGCCGCCGGATGAAATCGACGTGGTCGCGATCCAGGGCGACAAGGTCTACTTCATCGCTACGTCCGACGGCGTGAAGACGACGGAGATTCCGGCCTGCGAAAAGGTCTGGAACCAGATGATGGCTAGGAAGGTCCCGCAGGACGCCATGGCCCGCGAAGACAAGGCCATGGACGCCTATACCAAATGTTTCGCCAAGGAAGCGCCGAGCCAGAGCTGGTACGCCACCATCGTCAAGAAGGCGCAGGGACAGCTGGAGCTGTTGCCGCTGCGCTAAACGCGGGCGACCGCTCAGAACGGATAGTGCCGCGGCCCCGTCTGCACGGTGATCCAGCGCAGCTCGGTGAACTCGTCGATGGCCGCCTTGCCGCCGAAGCGGCCGTAGCCTGACGCCTTGGTGCCACCGAACGGCATCTGGGGCTCGTCGTGCACGGTCGGCGCGTTGACGTGGCAGATGCCGGCCTCGATCCGCTTGGCAATGCCAAGGGCGCGCGCGATGTCGCGGCCGAACACGGCGGAGGAGAGGCCGTATTCGGTGTCGTTGGCGACGCGGACCGCCTCGTCCACGCCGCTGACGCGCACTACGGTCACGACCGGACCGAAGCTTTCCTCACCATAGATGCGCATCGCCGGCGTGACATGATCGACGATGGTGGCCGGCATGATCGTGCCGTTGCCGTGCCCGCCTGCCGTCACCACCGCGCCCTTGGCGACGGCGTCGTCGATCAGGCCGCGGACGCGGTCGCAGGCAGCATTGCTGATCAGCGAGCCGAGCACCACATTGCCCTTGCCGGGATCGCCATGGGGCAGGCTCTTCGCCTTGGCGCTGAACTTGGCGATGAAGGCGTCCGCCACCTTGTCGTCGACGACGATCCGCTCCGTCGACATGCAGATCTGGCCCTGGTTCATGAAGGCGCCGAAGGCCGCGGCGTTGACGGCGGCATCGAGGTCGGCATCGTCGAGAATGACGAGCGGGGCCTTGCCGCCGAGCTCCAGCAGCGCGCGCTTGAGATGCTTGGCGCAAGCGAGCGCGATGAGACGGCCGACCCGGGTCGAGCCGGTGAAGTTGACGCGGCGGATCGCGGGATGGGCGATCAGCGCTTCGACGACCGCCTGCGCATCCTCCGGCGCATTGGTCACGACATTGACGACGCCGTCGCCGAGCCCGGCCTCCGCCAGACAGCTTCCGATCAGGCGGTGCACGCCGGGGCTCATCTCGGAGGCCTTCAGCACCACCGTGTTGCCGCAGGCAAGCGGCATCGCGACGGAGCGCACACCCAGGATCACCGGCGCATTCCACGGCGCGATGCCGAGCACGACGCCGACCGGCTGACGGAACGCCATCGCGAGATTGTCGGGCTTGTCGGTCGGGATGACCTCGCCCGAGATCTGCGTCGTCATGGCGGCGGCCTCGCGCAGCATGCCTTCGGCGAGATGCACGTTGAAGCCGGCCCAGCCCGCGGTGGCGCCGGTCTCGGCGACCATCAGTGCGGTGAACTCCGCCGCTCGGCGCGCGAGGATGTCGGCGGCGGCGCTCAGCCGCTTGCGGCGCTCGGAGGGACCGAGCTGCGACCAGGCCGGAAAGGCGGCGGCAGCCGCGTCGGCGGCGCGCATCGCATCGTCGATCGAGGCCGCGGCTACGACGGTCGCGGTCTCGCCGGAGATCGGATTGCGGCGCTGGAAGGTGCGCTGATTGCTGGCCGACTGGTCCTTGCCGCCGATGAGAAGGTCGATTGCGTTCATGGCGCTCTCCATGGGGTGTGGGTGATTACGTTGGTTTCGAAGAGACGCGCGCCTTGCCGAGATAGGCGCGCTGGATCTCGGGATCGTTCCTCATCGCAGCCGCAGGGCCGCTGCCGGCGTTGCGGCCGGACTCGATCAGGTAGACGCGATCGGCGATGTCGAGGCTCGCCCGCGCGTTCTGCTCGACCAGCAGCACGCCGAGACCGGTGCTGCGGATCTGCGTCAGCGCGCGGAAGACCTCGCGGCTGAGCAGGGGCGACAGGCCGAGCGAGGGCTCATCGAGCAGGAGCAGCAGCGGGTTCGACATCAGCGCGCGGCCGATCGCCACCATCTGCTGCTCGCCGCCGCTCATGGTGCGGACGGCCTGGGGCATGCGCTCGGCAAGCCGCGGGAACAGCTGCAGGATCCTTGCGAGCCGGTCCGCTTCGCCGGCGCGGGCGCGTGCGGGATAAGCACCGAGCTGCAGATTCTCGGCGACCGTCAGATCGCCGAACACGCCGCGGCCTTCGGGCACCAAGGCAATGCCGCGCTCCACGATCAGATGGGCTGGCAGTTCGACGATGCTCTGTCCCTCGAACCGGATCGTTGCGCCCGGCGCAGGCTTGACCAGCCCGGCGATGCTCTTGAGCAAGGTCGACTTGCCGGCGCCGTTTGCGCCAAGGATCGCGACGATCTCGCCCTGATTGATGCCAAGCGCAATGTCGGCAAGGGCCTGGTGCTTGCCATAGAAGTGGGAGAGGGCGGAGATCTCAAGCATCGTCACCTCCGAGATAGGCGGCGACGACCTTAGGATCGGACAACACCTCGTCCGGTCCGCCGCGTGCGATCACGCTGCCGGCATTCATGACGATGCAATGGCTGCACAGCGCGCGGATCGCATCCATGACATGCTCGACCATGATGATGGTGAGGCCGCGGTCCCGCAGTTTTGCGATCAGGGCGATGCCTGTTTCGAGCTCGCTTGGATTGAGGCCCGCCAGCCATTCGTCGAGCAGCACGAGGCGCGGCTGCAGCGCCAGCGCGCGGGCGAGCTCCAGACGCTTCTGGTCGATATAGGTGAGATCGCGCGCTGGCGTTTCGCTCATGCTGCCGAGCCCGACCAGATCGAGCAGCTCGCTCGCCGTTGCGTCCGCGCCGTCCGACGTGGAGAACAGCCGCGCCGCCGCGACGTTCTCGGCCACGGTCAGATCCGGCATCACGCGCACCAGCTGGAACGTGCGGGCGAGGCCCAGGCGCGCGATCTGGTGCGCGCGCAGGCCATTGAGGAGGGTGCCACCGAACCGGATCGTCCCCGACGAAGGCTTCAAGGCGCCGGACAGCGTATTGAGCAGCGTCGTCTTGCCGGAGCCGTTCGGGCCGATGATGCCGATGATCTCGCCCGGCGCGACCTTGAAGCTGACGTCATTGACGGCAACCAACCCGCTGAACGATTTGCTGACGCCCTCGACCGCGAGCAGCGGTGCCGCCATGGTGCGGGCGGAAGCAGCCGCAGGCCGCCCAGCCGGGACGCGCCAGCGGCCTGCCCCGAACAGGCCGATCACGCCGTTCGGCAGCACCATGACGATGAGCACGAAGATGACGCCGAGCACGATGCTGAAATGATTGGGCAGCGTCGCGGTCAGCACCTCGAACAGCAGGACCAGCGGAATGACGCCGAGTACAGGTCCGAACAGCGAGCCGGCGCCGCCCAGCAAGGCCATGATCACGACCTGGAACGAGATGGTCGGATTGAACGCGATGGCGGGATCGATATAGGTCCAGCGCGGCGCCATCACCGCGCCTGTGACCGCCATGAATGTCGCGCTCAGAATGAAGACGCTGAGCTTGACCCGCGTCGCGTCGATGCCAGAGTGGCTGGCCGCGGTCTCGTCGGCGCCGATGGCGCGCAGGGCCAGCCCGTAGCGCGAGCGCCCGAGCAGCCAACCCACGAGGAAGACGAGCGCCGTCAGACCAAGAAGCTGCCAATAGAGGATGTCCTGCGTCACCGCGCTGAACAGATAGCGGCCGACCGATTTGTGGATGTTGACCTCGTACCAGATCACCAGCTGCCGGATCAGCTCGGCAAGCCCGAAGGAGAAGATTACGAAATAGATGCCTGATAGCCGCAGCGTCGAGAGGCCGGTAATCGCGGCGGTGAGTGCGCCCACGCCGGCCGCGGCCAGCAGCACGACCGGCCAAGGCATGGTCTCGCCGAGCACTGCGGCGGTGTAGGCGCCGAGGCCGAAGAAGGCGACCGTCGCAAGCGAGATGTAGCGGGTGGGACCTGAGAACATCGCCCAGGCCGTCGCCAGAATCGTGAAATAGAGAACGCTGATGCCGAGCGCGAGATAATAGCCGTTGGCGTAGAGCGGATAGGTGACGATGGCCACAGCCAGGGCAGGGACGGTACCCCACAGCAATGCACGCATGGGCCCGGTCATGACACGGCCCTTCCGAACAGGCCGGTCGGCCTGATCAGCAGCACGCCCAGGAACAGCGCGTAGGTCGCGGCCAGCGTCAGGCCCGGATCGACCAGCCGCGCCACCGCGGTCTCGACGACACCGAGCAACAACCCTGCGACTAAGGCGCCCATCACATTGCCGACGCCGCCCATGATGACGACGACCAGCGCCTTCATGGTGAAGACCACGCCCATGGCGGCATTGAAGGTGAGGAACATGCTGACGAGCACGCCGCCGACGGCGACCAGGCCGCCGCCGAAGGCAAAGGCCAGCCCCGACAAGGCGGCCACGTCGATCCCGACAAGGCGCGCGGCGTTGGCATCGACCGCGATGGCGCGCACGGCGGTGCCGATCCGCGTGCGGGTCAGGGCAAGATACACCGCGCCGCCGACCAGCGCCGCAAACAGCAGCGCGACCAGGCGATTGACCGCGAGCGTTGAGCCCATGATCGTCAGCGGAATGGAGAGATAGCTGTAGCTGTAATACTGGCCGCCGAAGGCGACCAGCATGGCGCCCTGGATCACGAACAAGACGCCGAAGGTGACGAGAATGCTGTCGATCTCCTGCGCGCCTCTGTCCTTGCTCCGCCGCATCAGGCGCTCCAGCAGGAAGCGATAGAGCAGCCAGTTCAGCAGCATCGCGACCGGGACGGCCAAGAGCAGCGCGGCCAGCGGGCTGAGGCCAAGACCGCTGTAGAGCGAGAACGCGCCGAAGGCAGCCGCGACCAGAGACTCCCCATAAGAGAGGTTCATGATCCGCGCCACGCCATATTGCAGCGTGAGCCCGAGCGCGATCAGCGCATACATGCCGCCGAGCACGAGGCCCGGCAGGACGATGTCGACAAGCAACATGAAACGGGTCCCTGGTGGACGGAGGCAGGCCTCGCCGCGCAAGGCCTGCCCGCCAGCCTTACTGCCACTGCGCCTTCGGCACGACCGGCGCACGCGCGCCCGGAAGCGAGGCGGGCGCGACGGCGTAGAATTCGCCGTTCTGCCACTGGCCGACGCCCCAGATATCCTGGAGCAGGCCGTCCTTCAACTTGACCTTGCCGATGATGGTGTCGAACGTGCCCGAACGGATCTCCGCTGCGACTGCGGCGCGATCGAGCTTACCGACCTTCTCGATCGCCTGCTGGAGAACCTGGAGGCTCGCATAGGTGATCGAGCTCGCCCAGCGATCGGGCTCCTTGCCGGTCGCGGCCTTGTGGCGCGCGAGATAATCCTTCAGCTGTGGCGAGTCCGCGTTCCAGCCGCCGATCCCCATCACGCCGTCGCTGTTGGCGGCGAACTTGCCCTTATAGAGCGGGAAGGCGGTGCCGACGCCGACATAGAAGATCTTCGGGTTGAATTTGAGCAGCTGCGCCTGCTCGGTCAGCGCGATCGTATCCGGAGGATAGCTGAAGGCGATGAACGCATCCGGATTGGCCGCGATGGCATCCTTCAGCAGCGGCTGGAGATCCTGGGTCCCCATTGGATAGGTCTTGTCATAGGCGAGCGTGAAGCCGTGCTTCTTGAAGGCTGCGCGGCCCGCAGCCGAGAGCTCGATGCCGAACTGATCGGCGATGCTCACCATGGCGATGTTCGGCCCGATCTTGCCTTCGCTTTTGAGCTTGCCGAGCAGGTCCGCCAGCGCCTCGGAGATCTGCGCGGAGGTGCCGAGCCAGAAGGTCGCGTTCGACCAGCGCTTGGCGAGCTCCGGCGCCTTGTCGGTCACCGAGGTGACCGCGAGATGAGGATAGCCGAGGCGGTTCAGCGTCGGGCCGACCGCAAGGTTCAGGCCCGTGCCCCAGGGCGACAGAATGAAGTCGACCTTGTCCTGGTTGGCAAGACGCTCGATCGCCTTGACGGCTTCCTCCGAGCTGCTGCGGTCGTCGTATTCAACCACCTCGATCGGCAGCTTCTTGTCGCCGACTTTGATGCCGCCCGCGGCATTCACGTCCTTCACCCACAGCTCGTAATTGGGCAGGGTGGTGATGCCGGCGCCGCCGGCATAGGGACCGGTCTTGGAAATGGCATAGCCGATCCGGATCTTCTCCTGCGCCTCTGCCGTGGACGCAAAGGCTCCCAGCACTGTCGCAGCGGCCATCAGCCCAGTGACGCGCAGCAACGTTCGACGGTTCGCCAAAAACATGTCGATCCTCCCTCGTGTTTCACGCAAGCGATTGTTCGCGTGAGTGGTCGTTCCTCTTGGCCTGATTTCTTCGGCGCGGCTTCGCTGAGCCGGCCGCGACCAGGACTTGACCTAGCAAGCACCGCGCGGTTTGTTCGCACAATGGACAAATCCGGTGAAAGATTGGACGTTTCTGGTCGTGACGGGCAAGTGCGTCGAGGCGTCGCGGAGGCTCCTCGCGCGCAGGCGTCCATAGCGGGCGGAGCCGCGCCCGTTGGCGCCGAGCTGATCAGATCGCATTACGTGGCCCGGCGCTGGACACCGATGTCCAGGGCGTCCCGACCCTTCACCCATCTGCTTTGCCTGCACGGCGGCGGCACCGCGGAGATCGGCCGGACCGGCAAGTCGATGAAATTGGTCGGACCCGCGATCGTCTGGCTGCCGGCGGGATCGGCCGAATTTCTGGAGGTGTCGGCGGGAGCCACCGCCGAACTGCTGTATCTCCGCACGGGCGTGTGGCATCGATACCTGCCGCCGTCGGCCGAGCCTGCCTACCTCGCCCTCGAAGGCGCTGCCGGCATTATGGCACTGCCGGTCGATCCTGAACTTGTGACGACCATGGCCCGTTCGATTGCGGCGATCGCAGATGAGATCGCATCACCCGCGCGCAGCGGCGCGGCGTCGATTGTATCGGCCGAGCTGACTCTGTGCATCCTGCGCTTCTGGCGCCTGTTCGCCGGCGACGGCGACCGGGTCGAGGAGGGCACCAGCACCGAGATCCTGAGCCGCTTCCGCAGGCTGCTCGAGGAGCGCTATCATCAGCATCTGCGCGTCAGCGATTACGCCAACCTCCTCGGCATGACCCCGGACCGCCTGCACGCCCTCTGCAGCCGCGAGCTGAAGCGCTCGCCGAGCGAGCTGATCCAGCAGCGCGTGGTCAAGGAAGCCGCGACGCGGCTGGAGACCGGCACCGCCGCCGTCAAGCAGATCGCGTTTGCGCTCGGCTTCAAGGACACTGCCTACTTCAGCCGCTTCTTCCGCAAGCACACCGGTGAGGCGCCGGGCGTCTGGCGCCGGCGCGTCGCCGCGCGCGCGCGCGCCGGACGGTCGAGACCGACGCTGAATTTTGCCGACTGGCCGTGAGCGCCGGTCCACATAGCTAGCGTCCGCGCCGGAGATCCTCGGTCGCGCGCCTGAGGATATCGTGAAGCCAATCGTGTGCCGGCTCGCCCTCGACACGTTCGTGCCACAACAGCCGGACTTCGACCGGAGACGTGGCGTAAGGCAGTTCGTACGTGGTGACCGCATGCGCGCGTCCGAATGCGCGGGCCAATGGACGCGGGACGATGGCTGCAAATTCGGAGTCGGCGAGCAGGGCGGGCAGGGCAAGAAAATGCGGCAACGACACGGCTATTCGCGGCGGCCGATCGCTTTCGGACAGGGCACGTTCGAGCGCGGCGCGGTCATACATTTCCGATCGCCTTGCGAGCCCGCGCTCGGAGATGAAGCCTCCGATCGCTCCCTCCTGCTCGCCGCCGAAGGAGACGACGACCAGCGGCATGCGCGCCAGCGTCGTGTTGGTGATCCGGCCGAGCTTGCGCTTGCCGCCTACGATCAGCACGTCGTCATATTCGAACAGCAGCGCAGTGCGGAAGCGGCTCGGCGGATCCGAGAAGACGCCCACGGCAACGTCGATGCGGCCGAGATCGATCTGCTCAGCAAGGTCAATCCGGGTCACGGGCTTGATCGCCAGGTCGATCGCCGGCGCTTCGGCCTTGAGAATCTTCAGGAGCGGTGAGGCCAGCACCATCGTGGTGAAGTCGTTGGCGGCGAGGGTGAACTGCCTGGTGGCGGCGGTCGGAATGAAGCCCGGCACTTCGACCGCCGCCTCGAGCGTTCGCAGGGCCTCGCGAACCTGCGGAGCCATCGTCAGTGCGCGCGCCGTCGGCTGCATGCCGGCCGCCGTGCGCACGAACAAATCGTCTTCGAGCATCTCGCGCAGACGGGCGAGGGAATGGCTCACGGCGGATTGACTGAGAGCGACCCGCTGGCTTGCCCGCAATACGCTGCGCTCCTCCATCACGGCGTCGAAGACCTTGAGCAGGTTCAGGTCAAGCGTCTTGAAGGAAACAGCCACGCGCAGCACACCGTCTCAAGGCGGATCGCGCGCCCGTTGTATGCCTGCGATCGCATGCAGTTAAGGCCAACCACGCAGCCGACGCAACCGAGCAGGGCGCCCGGAGCGCGACGCCCGGCCGTTCGCCGCACCAAACTGAAGGCGGTTCAGGATCACTCTGCGAGAGTTTCACTTCCGCAATCTCGCGATCCGGCCATGATCCCGGCGCCGGGTTTGGAGGAGATGGGTGATGAAATTCTGCGTGGTCTCGATCGGAGCTTTCGGACTAGCACTGGCGCTGTTCGCGGCGCCGGCCATTGCGGAGGATGGCCCCGTGAAGCTCGGCGTCCTCACCGATATGTCCTCACTCTATGCCGACAATGGCGGCCAGGGTTCGGTGGTTGCGGCGCAAATGGCCGTCGATGATTTCGGGAGCCGGGTGCTGGGGCGCAGCATCCAGATCGTCGCGGGAGATCATCAGAACAAGGCCGATGTGGGATCGACCATCGCGCGGCGCTGGCTCGAAAATGAAAACGTCGAGGTCATTCTCGACGTGCCGAATTCTGCGGTTGCGCTGGCGGTACAGGGCATCACGCGCGACAAGAAGAAGCTGTTCCTCGCCACGGGCGCCGCGACGTCGCGCCTGACAGGCGATGAATGCTCGCCGACCGGGATACACTGGACCTACGACACCTATGCGCTGTCGCAGGGAACGACGCGCGCGATGTCGCGTCTCGGCGCAAACTCCTGGTACTTCATTTCAGTCGACTATTCTCTTGGGGCCCAACTCGAGGCCGAGAGCCGTCAGGTCATCGATGCCATGGGCGGCAAGATCCGCGGCGCGGTGAAACATCCGATCAACACGCCGGATTTCTCGTCCTTTCTGCTTCAGGCACAGTCGTCGAAGGCGGATGTGATCGCACTGGCTGACTCCGGCGGTGACTTCATCAACGCCGTCAAGCAGGCCGGTGAATTCGGCGTCACACAGCGGCAGAAGCTGGTCGGGCTGCTCGTCTTCATTGCCGACATTCACAGCCTCGGCCTGCAGAGTGCGCAGGGCCTGATGCTGAGCTCGGCGTTCTACTGGGACCTCAACGAGGACACGCGGGCGTGGTCGAAGCGTTTCATTGCCAAGACCCAGAAGGTCCCGACCATGATCCACGCCGGCACCTACGGCGCGGTGATGCACTATCTCAAGGCCGTCCAGGCAGCTGGTACGCTGGACGGGCCGACCGTCGCCGCCAGGATGCGCGACATGCCCGTGAATGATTTCATGACAAAGAATGGCCGGATCCGCGAGGACGGCCGGCTGGTCCGCGACATGTATCTGTTTCGTGTCAAGTCGCCCGAGCAGTCGAAATACAAGTTCGACTATTACGAGTTGCTCGCAACGATACCGGGTGACGAGGCGTTCCGGCCGATGGAGCAGGGTGGATGTCCGCTCCTGAAGAAGCCATGACGGCCGCGGGCGCAGCTGCGCGAAGCCCGATGGACGAGATCATTGCGGGCCGCTTTGCGTGCCGCGATTTCTCGGACGCACCGGTCGGGCGAGGGACCATCGAGCAGATCCTGCGTGTGGCGCGGTTTGCGCCGAGCGGCGCCAATATCCAGCCCTGGCACGTTTACGTGCTGGCGGGCGCCGCCAAGGACAGGGTGTCGGCGGCCCTCCGTGAGGCGCACGACACCGCCCGCGACGCGCACGTGTCGGAATACAGCTACTACGCCAGCGACCTGCCCGAACCCTACCTGCAACGACGCCAGGAGTTTGGCCGCCTGTTCTACGGCTCGCTCGGCATCGCCCAGACCGATCTCCAAGCCAGAAGCGGCCAGACCGCCAAGAACTACGCGTTCTTCGGCGCGCCCGTTGGGCTCATCATCACGATCGATCGGCGTTTGCAGGTCGGAAGCTGGCTCGATCTCGGCATGTTCGTTCAGAACGTGCTGCTGGCCGCGGCAGGCCATGGGCTCCAGTCCTGTCCGCAGGAGACGTTCTCGAAATATCACCGGACCCTGCGCTCGTTGCTGTCCATCCCGCCAGAACAAATGGTGGTGTGCGGAATCTCGATTGGCCGCGCCAGGGACGGAACCCGGGGCAGACTAATGCCACGCGCCGACCTAGCGGAGTTCGCATCTTTCGCGGGCTTCGAAGAACAAAGTGAAACGCAAATGGAAAGGACGAGGCCATGGGAAGCCGAGACGAGCTGATTCAGTGCAGCATTCCATTTCTGCGCGAGGTCAAGGACATGACACCGGGCGCGGAGATGGAGCGGTGGCTCAATCAAAAATACGGCGAGGGCAGCCCACTCTACCAGGACCTGGCGCGGCTGATTAAGCGCGGGGTTGCGGAAGGCTGGGCCGCCAACCAGGAGGTCGAAGGCCCCAACTACCGGCGCAGCCGCATCCTGGAGCCCCTGCCTGAAACGTTCCAGTTCAGC
Organism: Bradyrhizobium sp. CCGE-LA001; assembly: GCF_000296215.2. NCBI lineage: Bacteria > Pseudomonadati > Pseudomonadota > Alphaproteobacteria > Hyphomicrobiales > Nitrobacteraceae > Bradyrhizobium > Bradyrhizobium sp. CCGE-LA001. Next base: position 4,140,303 of record NZ_CP013949.1, read on the forward strand.
ATCACCGCCGTCTACATGAACAGCGCCGATCCGCGCCGCTTCAAGGATGAGGACGACCACGACGTGCTGCGTGGGCAATATCACGGTCACCCATACGGGGAGCTGAACCTGGTCGTGCCGTTGGACAAGGGCGCCGAGCTGAGGGGGCTTCAGGGCTGGCAGGGCCCCGGCTGGACCGCGCCCGATCCCGGCAGCCGTCATTACCCCGAAGTCCGCGGCGGCGCCGTCATCGCGCTGTTCTATCTGCCCGCCGGACGCATCTCCTACGACTTCGCCGCGCCGGCCTGATCGGCCACCCGCCGTCTCGGGTAGCTCCGGCTCACGAGCGTCACCCGAGACGACCACGGCCCAACCCAAGAGCCGCTCAGCTTCGATGAGGCCCGATAGCCGCGGCTGGGATTCGAACTGTCGGTACGGGTGGAGAGGGATTCGGGCGACCGGACCACAAGTGGACCCAGATCCGGACAGCCACATTAGGAATTCGCATAAGGTATATTATGGAATATATTTATCTACCATCAGATCAATTATTTAGACGAAGCTCTTGCCATCGAACGTTCGCTCTGCGCTCAAGGCTGCGTTCGCGCGACGATCGTCGCCTGCGGTCTTGACGGCTACTGTGCATGGGGTTGTTTTTCAGGTTTCGAATCCACCCCGAGTTTGCGAAAGCCGATGTTGCCGTGACCTTGCCCGGCTGCAATAAGCGAGGCCTCGCGAGATCGCAGATGACCTTCTGACCTGACGTCCGTATAGGTTTGCATCTCAGAACAACAACAAACTTCCGAGGAAGCAGACCCATGGTGTTTTCAACGCGCTTTTCCCGACGCACGCTTCTCAAGGCCTCCGCCGCGACTGCGGTCCTGGGCGGCATCGGTGCGCCCCATGTGGCCCGCGCCCAGAGCGCCGAGTTCACCTACAAATATGCCAACAACCTGCCGGACACCCATCCGCTGAACGTGCGCGCCAAGGAGATGGCGGCGGCGATCAAGACCGAGACGAACGGCAAGTTCGACCTCCAGATCTTCCCGAACAACCAGCTCGGTTCCGACACCGACATGCTGAGCCAGATCCGCTCCGGCGGCGTCGAGTTCTTCACGCTGTCGGGCCTGATCCTGTCGACCCTGGTGCCGGCGGCGTCCATCAACGGCATCGGCTTCGCGTTCCCGGACTACGACACGGTCTGGAAGGCCATGGACGGCGATCTCGGCGCCCATGTCCGCGGCGAGATCAAGAAGGCCGGCCTCGAGGTCATGGACAAGATCTGGGACAACGGCTTCCGCCAGACCACGTCGTCGAGCAAGCCGATCACCGGGCCCGACGACCTCAAGGGCTTCAAGATCCGCGTGCCGGTCTCGCCGCTGTGGACCTCGATGTTCAAGGCGTTCGATGCGGCGCCCGCCTCGATCAATTTCAGCGAGGTCTATTCGGCACTCCAGACCAGGATCGTCGAGGGCCAGGAGAACCCGCTGGCGATCATCTCGACCGCCAAGCTCTACGAGGTGCAGAAGTATTGCTCGCTGACCAACCACATGTGGGACGGCTTCTGGTTCCTGGCCAACCGCAGAGCCTGGGAGAAGCTGCCGCAGGACGTGCGCACCGTCGTCGCCAAGAACATCAACGCCGCCGCGGTCAAGGAGCGCGAGGATACCGCCAAGCTCAACGCCAACCTCCAGCAGGAGCTCGCCGGCAAGGGCTTGGCCTTCAACCAGCCGGCCGTGGCGCCGTTCCGCGACAAGCTGCGCACCGCCGGCTTCTATGCCGAGTGGAAGGGCAAATATGGCGACCAGGCCTGGGACCACCTGGAAAAGGCCGTGGGCAAGCTGTCGTAGCGCGTCGGGGCCGTCATGGCTCATATCGAGGCCGAGGTGATCGAAATGACGGGCGAGGCGACTGCTCGGTCCCCTCGCCGACCTTCATTGCTGGGCTCGCTGGAGCGCGCACTCGGTCTTCTCGTGGAGATCCCGGCGGCGGCCCTGGTCGTCGCCGAGATCGTGATTCTGTTTGCCGGCGTGGTCGCGCGGTACGGCTTTCACCGGCCGCTGATCTGGTCGGACGAGCTGGCCTCGATCCTGTTCCTGTGGCTGGCGATGCTGGGTGCGGCAGTGGCGTTCCGCCGCTCCGAGCACATGCGCATGACCGCGGTCGTCGCCAGTGCGAGGCCGGCAATGCGAGTCTATCTCGATCTGGTCGCGACGTCGGCGGCGCTGGCGTTCCTGGCGCTGATCGTCTGGCCGTCCTGCGACTATGCCTATGAGGAAAGCTACATCACCACGCCGGCGCTGCAGATCTCCAACATGTGGCGCGCCGCCGCGCTGCCGGCCGGCATCGGCCTGATGGTGGCCTTTGCCTTGCTGCGCCTGCTGCGTGCGGCCGACTATCGCATGGTCGCCGCCGCCGTGCTGTCGGTCGCCGTCCTGGTCGGACTGTTCTGGCTGGCGGAGCCGTTGCTGCGGCCGCTCGGCAATCTCAACCTCGTCATCTTCTTCGTCGGCGTCGCCGGCTTCTGCGTCTTTGCCGGCGTTCCCATTGCGTTCGGCTTTGGTCTTGCGATCTTCGGCTATCTGGCGCTGACCACGCGGACGCCGGTCATGGTGCTGGTCGGGCGGATGGACGAAGGCATGAGCCACCTCATCCTGCTCTCGGTACCGCTGTTCGTGTTCCTGGGGCTGCTGATCGAGATGACCGGCATGGCGCGCGCCATGGTGGCATTCCTGGCGAGCCTGCTCGGCCATATCAGGGGCGGCCTGCACTATGTGCTGGTCGGTGCCATGTACCTGGTCTCCGGCATCTCCGGCGCCAAGGCCGCCGACATGGCCGCGGTCGCGCCCGTGCTTTTCCCGGAGATGAAACAGCGCGGCGCCAAGCCCGGCGACCTCGTCGCGCTGCTTTCGGCAACCGGCGCCCAGACCGAGACCATCCCGCCGAGCCTCGTGCTGATCACCATCGGCTCGGTCACCGGCGTGTCGATCGCCGCCCTCTTCACTGGCGGTCTGTTGCCCGGAGTCGTGCTCGCGATCACGCTGTGCATGCTGGTGTGGTGGCGCTACCGCCATGAGGACATGAGCCACGTCCGCCGTGCCTCGGCTTCCGAGATCGGCCGGACCTTCGTCATCGCCCTTCCCGCGCTCGCGCTGCCCTTCGTGATCCGTTACGCCGTCGTCGAGGGCATCGCGACCGCCACCGAAGTCTCCACCATCGGCATCGTCTATGGCGCCGTGGTCGGCCTCCTCGTCTACCGCCGCTTCGACTGGCGGCGGCTGTTCCCGATGCTGGTCGAGACCGCGGCGCTGTCGGGCGCGATCCTGCTGATCATCGGCACCGCCACCGGCATGGCCTGGGGCCTCACCCAATCGGGCTTCTCGCGCTCGCTCGCAGCAGCCATGACGGGATTGCCCGGGGGACAGGCGACCTTCATCGCCGTCTCGATCCTGGCCTTCGTCATTCTCGGCAGCGTGCTGGAGGGCATCCCGGCGATCGTGCTGTTCGGGCCGCTGCTGTTCCCGATTGCCCGCGCCGTCGGCGTGCACGAGGTGCACTATGCCATGGTGATCATTTTGGCCATGGGTATCGGGCTATTCGCCCCGCCGTTCGGCGTCGGCTATTATGCTGCCTGCGCCATCGGACGCGTCGATCCGGCCGAGGGCATCAGGCCGATCTGGGGTTATCTGCTGGCGCTGCTGGTGGGATTGATCATCGTCGCGATCTTCCCCTGGATCTCGATCGGATTCCTTTGAGGCGTTTTCAGGAGGTGTCGATGAGTGAGCGGCAGAACCAGTACAATATCGGCCTCGACAAGACCCCCGCCAACTATGTGCCCCTGAGCCCGCTGAGCTTCCTCGCGCGCAGCGCCGCGATCTTTCCCGATCACGTCAGCACCGTCTATGAGGGCCGCAGCTTCACCTGGGCGCAGACCCACGAGCGTTGCAAGCGCTTCGCGTCCTATCTCGCCGGCAAGGGCATCGGCGTCGGCGACACCGTGGCCGCGATGCTGCCGAACATCCCGGCGATGAACGAGGCGCACTTCGCCGTCCCGATGACGGGTGCCGTGCTGAACGCCCTCAATATCCGCCTCGATGCGCCTTCCATCGCGTTCCAACTCGATCATGGCGGCGCCAAGGTCATCCTGGTCGACCCGGAATTCTCCAGCGTCATCAGCGACGCGCTGGCGCAGATGACCGGGCCAAAGCCGTTCGTGATCGACGTCGACGATACCGCCTTCAAGGGCGGCAAACGCATCGGCGAGATCGAATATGAGGCGGCGCTCGGGCTGGGAGACCCGAACTTCGCCGCGATCCTGCCGACCGACGAATGGGACGCGATCGCACTGAGCTACACCTCGGGCACCACGGGCAATCCCAAGGGCGTCGTCACCCATCATCGCGGTGCGTATCTCAACGCCGTCAGCAACATTCTCGCCGGCAATCTCGGCCAGCATCCGGTCTATCTGTGGACGCTGCCGATGTTCCACTGCAACGGCTGGTGCTTCCCGTGGACCATTGCGGCGGCCGCGGGCATCAATGTCTGCCTGCGCAAGGTCGAGCCGAGCAAGATCTTCGAGCTGATCAAGCAGCATGGCGTCACCCATATGTGCGGCGCGCCGATCGTTTACAACACTCTGATCAACGCGCCCGATGCGCCCAAAGGCAACGCCGCGCGCCGGGTCGTCGGCCTGATCGCTGGCGCCGCGCCGCCGGTCGCCGTGCTCGAAGGCGCCGAAAGCATCGGCATCAAGCTGACACATGTCTACGGCCTGACCGAGGTCTACGGCCCCGCCTCCGTCTGCGCCGAGCAGCCTGGCTGGGACGACCTGCCCGCCGCCGAGCGCGCGCGCATGAAGCGCCGGCAGGGCGTGCCCTACCCGCTCGAGGAAGCCGTCACCGTCATCAACCCGCAAACGATGCGGGAGGTGCCACGTGACGGCGAGACCATCGGCGAGGTCATGTTCCGCGGCAACATCGTGATGAAGGGCTATCTCAAGAACGAGAAGGCGACCCGGGAAGCGTTCGAAGGCGGCTGGTTTCACACCGGCGATCTCGGCGTGCTCGACGAGCATGGGTACGTCATCATCAAGGACCGCTCCAAGGACATCATCATCTCCGGCGGCGAGAACATCTCGTCCGTCGAGGTCGAGGACATCCTCTACAAGCACCCAGCCGTGCTGTTCGCGGCCGTGGTTGCCAAGCCCGATGCGAAATGGGGCGAGGTGCCCTGCGCCTTCGTCGAGCTCAAGGACGGCGCCAGCGCCAGCGAAGCCGACATCATCGCGTTCTGCCGATCGCATTTGAGCGGATTCAAGACCCCGAAGGCGATCGTGTTCGGGCCGATCCCGAAGACGTCCACGGGCAAGATCCAGAAATTCCTTTTGCGCAACGAAGTCGGATCGGCGAAGGCGATCTCGGCCTAAAGCGCCATTTAGATCAGCAGCGCTTACGGAGTCTGTCTCGATACCGAACGAGCCCTCCGCCCACACGCCCGAGAGCGGCGAGCGGAAGGCCTCGCCGGTCTCACATCTTCTTGTAGGCGTCGACCGCCGCCTGGCCGTCTCCCCCCGCCTTCTTGAGCCAGTCGGCGGTGAGCTGCTCGCCGATCTTCTGGAATCCGGCCTTGAGGGCCGGGCTCGGCGGCTCGACGTTCATCCCTTTCGCCTTGAGCTGATCGAGATACCAGGTGCTCTTGTCCTGCCAGGCCTTCCAGCCACGCGTTTCCGCTGTCGCCGCCGCCTTCAGGATTGCCTCCTGGGTCGGCTTGTCCAGCGCCTCGAACGCGGCTTTGTTGACGAAGGTGTAGTTCTTCGGAATCCAGGCCTGCACGTCATAGAAATATTTCAGCGACTCCCACGCCTTCGCATCGTAGCCGGTGCCGCCCGACGACATGAAGGAGTTCACGACGCCGGTCGCAAGCGCTTGCGGCAGCTCGGCCGCCTGGATCGTGACCGATTGCGCGCCAACCAATTCGCCGATACGCGCTGTCCCGACATTGTAGGCGCGCCACTTCAAGCCCTTCATATCTTCGATCGTCGCCAGAGGCTTGTTGACGTAGACGCCCTGCGGCGCCCACGGCACGACGAACAGCAGCTTGAGACCTTGCGCATCGAGCTTCTTGGTAATCGCCGGCTTGGAGGCCTGGTACAGTTTCATGGCGTCGGGAAAGCTGGTCGCGAGGAACGGCACGACGTCGACCCCGAAAAGCGGATCCTCGTTCTCGTGGATCGAGAGCAGCACTTCGCCCATCTGCGCCTGCCCTGTCACCACCGCGCGCTTGATGTCGGGCGCCTTGAACAGCGAGGCGCCGGGATGAACCGTGATCATTAGCTTGCCTGTTGTCGCGGCCTCGACGTCCTTGGCGAAGGCCGCCAGATTTTCGGAGTGCGGATTGTCGGCAGGATATGCCGCCGGCAAATTCCATTTGGTCTGGGCCAAGGCTGGCGTCGCGGCCATCACGAGGCCGGCGATCAGGGATGCGCGGACTAAACGAGACATCATGGGGCTTCTCCTCACGGTCATTTCTGGAACGGATACGCTCAATCTGGGAAAGCAAGCTTGGGCAAGAACATCACGATCTGCGGATACTCGGTGATGATGAACACGGCGACCAGCAAAAGCACGAAGAACGGAAAGGCCGCTCGCGCCACGGTGAACGTGTCGCGGCCGCTCATGTTCTGCAGCACGAACAGGTTGAAGCCGACCGGTGGCGTGATCTGCGCCATCTCGACGTGGATGATGAGGTAGACGCCGAACCAGACCAGGTCGAGACCGGCCTGCCTCACCATCGGCAGCACGATGACGGCGGTCAGGACGATCATCGAGATGCCGTCGATCAGGCAGCCCAGGATGATGTACATGATGCTCAGATACAGCGCCAGCATGCTGGGTGTCAGCTCCTGCCCCTGGACCCAGGTGGCGAGCGCGGCCGGAATGCCCGTATAGGCCATCGCCGCCGTGGTGTAGGCCGCGCCTGCGAGGATCAGCATGATCATGCAGGTCAGCCGCGTCGCACTCATGATGCTCTCGAGGAAATTCTTGCGCGTGAGCGTGCCGCTCCACCACGCCAGCAGCAGCGCGCCCGACACGCCCCACGCCGCGCATTCCGTCGCTGTCGCAAAGCCGAGAACGAGCGACAGGAACACCGCCAGGATCAGCAGCAGGCAGGGTGCGAGCTTGGCCGACTCGCGTAGCTTCTGCCGGAATGGCATCGGTGGATCGCGCGGCGGAATTTTCGTCGGGTTGAGCAGCGACCAGATGATGATGTAGCCGGAATAGAGCGCGATCACGAGCAATCCCGGCAGGAAGCCCCCGAGGAACACCTGAAGCACCGAGACATTCGCCGTGACCGCATAGACCACCATCGGGATCGAAGGCGGGATCAGGAGGCCGAGCGTGCCGGAGCCCGCGAGCGATCCGAGGCTCAGGCTCTTGTCGTAGCCACGCTTGTCGAGCTCGGGCAGCGCGATTTTGCCGATCGTCGCGCAGGTCGCGGCCGACGAGCCGGACACCGCCGCAAAGATGCCGCAGCCGATCACGTTCACATGCGTCAGCCGTCCCGGCAGCCACTGCACCCAGGGCGACAGGCCGCGGAACATTTCCTCCGACAATTTGGTGCGGAACAGAATCTCGCCCATCCAGATGAACAACGGCAGCGCCGCCAGCGTCCAGGACGCGCTCGCGCTCCAGGTGGTGGTCGCTAGCACGGAGCCGAGCGGCAGGCTCGTGGTCAGCGCCATCGCCACGAAGCCGACCAGCCCGAGCGAGACCGCGATCCAGACGCCGCTCCCGAGCAGCAGGATCATGACGCCGAGCAGAATGAACGACAGCTCGATCATGCCGAGATTGGTCATCCTCAACCTCCGCCGCCCTGCGAGATACGCTCGACGAACTCCTCCGGCGTCTCGTCCGGCGACCCCTTCTCGTAACTGGGACGATTGCCGCCAATGACGTTGACCATCTCATCGATCAGCGCGATCGACAGGATCGCAAGGCCGCCGGCAAAGCCAAGCTGCGGAATCCAGAGCGGAAGGGCGACGACGCCCTGCGCAACGTCGTTGAAGCGCCAGGAATCGTAGGTCATCTGCACCGCGTGGCGCGTGAAATAGAGGATGAAGGCGGTGGCAATGCCGAGCGCCACGATCTCCGCGATCTGCTTGGTCCGCCCGTGCAGACGCTCGAGCAGCAGGCCGACGCGGATCATCTCTCCGCGCTTGAAGGTGTGAGCGAGGCCGAGGAAGGCCATCGCGGCCATGCACCAGGACGCGAAATCATCGCCGGCGGGGATGTTGATCGCAAACTGACGCCCGACCGACATGACCATCATGATTGCGAAGATCGCAAACAGGAAGACGCCCGCGGCGTAGCCTGCACCGAGATAAAGGAGATCCAGAGCGCGTCGCACCAGTCCCCGAGCCGCTACATCGTCTCCTGCCAACACGATCCCCATCGTCATACGAGGCGATTCAAACGGACACCGGCGCGTGCACGTCAGTGCCGGTGTTGCCTCAATATCGCTCTCTGCCCAGCGCCTGTCTTTCAGACGTTAGATCAACATGATGGTGTAGACGGAAGCAAGGTCTATGCCGGCAGGCAGAGGAGTTTCCACCGCGGGTTTAGCGCGTTTCCAAGCGCAGCCCGTCATAGGCCGGCACCACGCCGGCGGGCAGCGACAGCCGGAGGACCTCGTAATCGACCTCGTAGGCCATGTTGGTGATGACCGCGCGTTTCGGCTTGAATCGCTCGATCCATGACAGCGCGTCGTTGACGCTGAAATGACTGGAATGGGTGGTGTAACGCAAACCATCGACGATCCAGAGATCGAGGTTTTCGAGTGCGCCCCAGCTCTCACGCGGGATGTCATGGAGATCGGGCGTATAGGCGGCATCCCCGATGCGGTAGCCGAGCGCGGGAATCTTGCCGTGCTGCACCAGAAAGGCGGTCATCGTCACCGCACCACCCTTCCCCACGATCGTCTGGCTCTCGCCCGCCTCGATCGAATGCTGCGTCAGGATCGGCGGATAATCGCTCCCTTCCGGCGAGATGAAGCAATAGGAGAACCGCGACATGATATCCTTGGCGGTCGACTGATTGAGGTAGGTTGGGATGCGCTGACGCATCTTCATGACGACCGAGCGCAGATCGTCCATGCCATGGGTCTGGTCGGCGTGCTCGTGGGTCAGGAACACGGCGTCGATGTGGTCGACATCGGCCGACAGCAATTGCTCGCGCAGGTCGGGGGACGTGTCGATCACGATGCGCGTGGTGCCGTGCTCGGAGGTGCGTTCGACCAGCAGCGAACAGCGACGACGGCGGTTCTTGGGATTGTTGGGATCGCAGGCGCCCCAGCCGAGCGCCGGGCGCGGCACGCCGGCGGAGGAGCCGCATCCCAGGATCGTCAGCGTCAGCGTCATGCGCCTTCCGGAACCTTCACCTTGGAGAACAGACGGAAGAAGTTCTCGGTGGTCTGACGCGAGATATCTTCCAGCGACACGCCGCGCGTCTCAGCAAGCACTTTGGCGACCTCGACGACATAAGCCGGCTCGTTGCGTTTGCCCCGGAACTTCCCGGGCGCAAGATAGGGCGAGTCTGTTTCAACCAGAATACGGTCGGACGGCAGTTCGGCCGCCAGCGCACGCAGGGCCTCCGATTTCTTGAAAGTGAGGATTCCCGTGAAACCGATATAGAGCCCCAGCGCCACCGCCTTCAGTGCAAGCTCGCGCCCGCCCGTGTAACAATGCAGCACGCCGCGAAACGATCCTCGCCCCGCCTCCTCCTCGAGGATACGCGCGCAGTCCTCGTCCGCCTCGCGGGTGTGGATCACCAGCGGCAGGCCGGTCGCGCGGGCCGCGGCGATGTGGGCGCGAAAGCCCCTCGCCTGCGCCTCTGGCGAGCCGTTGTCGTAGAAATAATCGAGCCCGGCTTCACCGAGCGCGACGACCTTGGGATGCTCCGTCAGCGCGACCAGCTCGTCCGCCGCGATGCCGTCCTCCTCGTCCGCATTGTGCGGATGGGTGCCGACCGAGCAATAGACGTCGTCATAACGCGCGACGATGGCCAGAAGCTGGTTCAGCTTCCTCACCCGCGTCGAGATCGTGACCATACGTGCGATGCCGGCTGCGCGCGCCCGCGACACGATCCCGTCGAGATCATCCGCAAAGTCGGGAAAATCCAGATGACAATGGCTGTCGACCAGCATCACGCGAACGCCTTCAGGCCGCCGGCTCGATGTAGCGCGGGAACGCCGGCGTCGGCGCCGGCAAGGTCGAGCCGGGCGCGATCCGCGTGGCGCCGCCGAGCATCATGAAATTGCGCTCCTCCGCGGGGATGCCGAGACTGTCGAGCAGCAATCCCGAGGCTGTCGGCATCGCCGGCTGGGCCAGGATCGCGATCTGGCGCACGACCTCGGCGGTGACATAGAGCACCGTCTTCTGCCTGATAGGGTCGGTCTTGGCGAGCGCCCATGGCGCCTCGCCCGCGAAATAGCGATTGGCTTCCGCCACCACCGCCCACACGGCATTGAGCCAGTGATGGATCTGCTGCGTCGCCATGGCTTCGCGCGATGCGGCGATCATGCCGTCGGCCATCGCCAGGATGGCCTTGTCATTGTCGCTGAACTCGCCCGGCTCCGGCAGCACGCCGCCGAGTTGCTTGGCGATCATCGACAATGAGCGTTGCGCAAGGTTGCCGAGGTCGTTGGCGAGATCCGCATTGATCCGCGCAACGATGGCCTCGTGGTTGTAATTGCCGTCTTGGCCGAACGGCACCTCGCGCAGAAAGAAGTATCGCAACTGGTCGACGCCGTACTGGTCGGCGAGGTTGAATGGATCGACAGTGTTGCCGACCGACTTCGACATCTTCTCGCCCCTGTTGAACAGGAAGCCGTGGGCATAGACCCGCTTCGGCAGCGGAATCCCCGCAGACATCAGGAACGCCGGCCAATACACGGCGTGGAAACGGATGATGTCCTTGCCGATGATGTGCACGTCGGCCGGCCAATAGCGCCAATTCGCGTCCTGCTCGTCGGGGAAGCCGACGCCGGTGATGTAGTTGGTCAGCGCGTCGACCCAGACATACATCACGTGCTCTTCGTCGCCTGGCACCTTCACGCCCCAATCGAACGTCGTCCGCGAGATCGAGAGATCGCGCAGGCCACCTTTGACGAAGCTCACCACCTCGTTCTTGCGCGAGTCAGGCCCGACGAATTCGGGGTGGTCTGCATAAAGCCTGAGTAGCTTGTCCTGGTACGCCGACAGGCGGAAGAAATAGCTCTTCTCCTCAACCCATTCGACCGGCGTGCCCTGCGGGCCGAGCCGGACCCCGTCGCCGTTTACGCGCGTTTCGTCCTCGGCGTAATACGCCTCGTCCCGCACGGAGTACCAACCGGCATAAGTGTCGGCATAGATGTCGCCGTTTGCTTCCATGCGCCGCCAGATCTCCTGGCTGGAGCGATGATGCTGCTCCTCGGTGGTGCGGATGAAGCGGTCGAACGACACGTTCAGACGCTGGTCCATTTCCTTGAAGCGGCCGGCATTGCGGGCCGCGAGCGCGGAGACGGACATGTTCTCGCCGGCCGCCGTCTGAACCATTTTCTGACCATGCTCGTCGGTGCCAGTCAGGAAGAACACGTCCTTGCCGTCGAGCCGGGCAAAGCGCGCCAGCACGTCGGTCGAGATCGCCTCATAGGCGTGACCGATATGCGGGCTGCCATTGGGATAGGCGATCGCCGTCGTGATGTAGAAGACGTTATCGCGAGCGGGAGCGGCGACGGGCGCTGCGACCTGCGAAGCCGCAGCGGGCTTTGGCGCACGCGGTGCCTTAGGCTTGGACACTTTTGGCTTGGACACCTGGGACTTCAACGTCTCCGGCGGCGTAGCGACGGCAGCCGGAGCGGACGTCACGGCGGACGCAGCCGCCCTTGCCTTCTTGGCCACCTGCTTCGCCGAAGTCTTGGCCGGTGTCTTGGCCGGTGTCTTGGCAGCCTTCTTTACCGCCTTCTTGGCGGCAGGCTGCTTCTTAGCCGCCTTCTTGGACGTCTTCGCAGTGCCCTTCTTCAGGCCCCTCTTGGCAGCAGTCTTCTTGGCCTTTTTCACAGCTTTGCGCGCGAGCGCCTTCACAGCCTTCTTCGCGGTTTTCTTGACGGTCTTCTTCGCAGCCTTCTTGCCGCTCTTGCGTTTGACGGTTTTCTTAGCTCGCGATGCCACCACGAATTCCTTTACCGGCTTCTCGAAATTTGGAAACGGCTCTGCGCCTAGCGCGTTGCGTCCGCCAGCCAGCCGAACACCGAGAAAACCAAGGGCTTGCGCTCCAGATTGTAGGTTTCGGTGTCGCGCGCAGCGCGGACGATCTTTTCCCATACCTCAGCTAGTCGCGCAAGGCGCGGCAGGTTCTGGTTGGCATTGGCTTCGTCCGCATGCAGGCGCTCCGCGATCCAGCGGTCGATGCCGTCGAAGAAGGCCGCGAGCGCGACGCGGTCGCTGCTGCCGAGCGAATCTCCGAGCGTGTGCAATTCGCGCGGATCGACCTGCGGCAGACGCGCGAGCAGCGCCGCCGTGCGCTGCTGGAGCTTGAGCGCATCGCCGCCGAGCAGCGTCAGCGCCCGTGCAACACTGCCCTCCGAGGCTTCGGCCGCCTCGCGCAGCGCCGGATCGCTCGGATCGAGATCGGCCGCCGAGGCTGCAGCGCCGATCACATCGTCCGTGGCGAGCGGGCGAAGCCGCAGCTTGCGGCAGCGCGACTGGATCGTGGCGAGCACGCGTGCGGGCGCGTGGCTGACCAGCAGGAAGAGCGATCGCTGCGGGGGCTCTTCGAGGATCTTCAGCAGCGCGTTAGCTGCATTGGGGTTCAGCTCGTCGACGGTGTCGACGATGCAGACGCGCCAGCCTTCGGCGGCGGCCGTGGAGCCGAAGAAGCCGATCGTCTCGCGCGTCTCATCGACCGTGATGACAGTGCGCATCACGCCTCGGTCGTTGGCGGTGCGCTCCAGCGTCAGCAGGCCACCATGCGAACTCGCCGCGACCTGTCGAGCCACGGAATCATCGGGACCGATCGCAAGGTCCTCGGCGTGCTGCACCGAGGGCGCCATCGGCTGACCATGGGCGAGCACGAAGCGCGCCATGCGATAGGCCAGCGTTGCCTTGCCGATCCCCTGCGGTCCGCCGATCAGCCAGGCATGCGGGATGCGCCCGCTGCGATAGGCTGCGAGCAGCGCCGCCTCGGCCTCGCGATGGCCGAACAGCCTCGACGTTTCGCGCGGATGCGCAATCGCGGTTTCGCGCTCGGTCTGGCGCGGGCTCATCGCGATAGCACCGATGCTGGGGTGGGAAGGAGACGTTCGCGCAGCGCCGTCCAGATGCGCCCGGCAACCGTATCGGGATCGGAATTTGCGTCGATCATCACACAACGCGCGGGCTCTTCCGCAGCGATCTTCCGATAGGCATCGCGGAGATCTTGGTGGAACTTGAGGTTCTCGCCCTCGAAGCGGTCGGGCGTGGCGCTGCCGCGGCGCGCGGCGGCGCGCTGCAGGCCGATCTCGACCGGCAGGTCGAGGATGATGGTGAGGTCCGGCTTGAGATCGCCGATCGTGACACGCTGCATGGCATTGATCAGGCCAGCCGGCACGCGGCCGAGGCTGCCCTGGTAGGCCCGCGTCGAGTCGGCGAAACGGTCGCAAAGCACCCAGGCGCCCTGGTTGAGCGCGGGCTGAATCACGCTGCGGACATGGTCGTCGCGGGCTGCGGCGAACAGCAGCGTCTCGGCCTCGGGCCCGAGCAGCTTGCCCATTCCCGACAGTACCAGATGGCGCATGATCTCTGCGCCCGGGGAGCCGCCCGGCTCGCGCGTGACCAGGATGCGCATCCTTGCCGCCTTGAGGCGATCGGCAAGCTTCTTGATCTGGGTCGACTTGCCTGTCCCCTCACCACCTTCAAAGGTGATGAAGCGTCCGCGTCCAGACGGCCAGCGTACCGCACTTTCACTCATGGTCAGAGCTTCTCGGCGCCTGCGCGGAACATGCCGATCACGAGCTCGCTGGCACCGTCGATCGCGCGGCGCATGGTCGAGCCGGTGCCAACAGCATCGGCGGCATAGACCGGCGTTTCCACCGCAATGTTACCGCTGCGCCAGACTTTCACCACGCCGATCTTCTGGCCGGCCTCGACCGGCGCCCGCACCGGGCCGCTGTAGACGACGCGGGCGATCAGCTTGTCGCTGCCGTTCCTGTGCACCATCACCTTCACGGGCGTCTTGGCGACGAGCTTGACCGAACGGCTCTCGCCGCCGAACACCTTGGCATAGCCGACGGGCTGCTCGGCCGCGATCAGCGTGCGGGTCTCGAAATTGCGAAAGCCCCATTCCAGCATCTTCTTGGCTTCCGTGGCACGGTCATCAGGATCGTCCAATCCGTTGACCACCACGATCAGCCGCGTGCCGTTCTGCACGGCCGAGCCGACCATGCCGTAGCCGCCCTCCTTGGTGAAGCCGGTCTTGAGGCCGTCGGCGCCTTCCATCGAATTGAGCAGCGGATTGCGGTTGGGCTGGCGGATCTTGTTCCAGGTGAACTCCTTCTCGCCGAACAGTTTGTAGAACTCGGGGAAATCCAGGATGATATGCCGGGCGAGCATGCCGAGCTCGCGCACCGTCATCTTGTTGCCGGGATCAGGCAAGCCACTCGCGTTGGCGAAGGTCGATCGGGTAAGGCCGAGCTCGCGCGCGCGCTTGGTCATGAAATCGGCCGCGAAGATCCGCTCGTTGCCCGCCATGGCCTCGGCGAGCGCGATGCAGGCATCGTTGCCGCTCTGGATGATCGCCCCATGCAGGAGATCGTCGACCGAGACCTTGCTGTTGATCGCGGCGAACATGGTCGAGCCGCCCGAGGGCGCCCCGCCCCTGCGCCAGGCATTCTCGCTGATCCGGTACTCGTCGGTCAGCTTGATGTCGCCCTTCTTGACGGCGTTGAAGACGACCTCTGCGGTCATCAGCTTCATCATGCTGGAGGGCGCGCGCAACTCGTCAGCGTTCTTCTCGAACAGCACGCTGCCCGAGGAGGCCTCGATCAGGATCGCAGTCGGGGCATCGCCGTCGAAACCCGTGTCTTCTGCTTTCTTCGCGCCCTGGACGCTCTGGTTGGCGGCGTAGATCGCCCCGCCCCAGCCGATGCCCATGACCAGAACCGCCGCGATCAGCCCGCGCGCCAGCGCACCGGCGGTGAGCCGGGGGCGACGAAGCTGGGAAAGAAGAAATGCCATGGCTCAAGCCCTGAGAGCGGCGTTCTAACAGTTGGAATAGGCGCGAACAACACAGGGTTGGACACGCGATCCAGAGATTGCACGATTCTCGTCGCGCCCCTATCGTGGCACATCACATTTCCCGACCAAACCCCTGAAACAAGGCCGAAAAGCGAATGTCCTCAACCCGGATGATCAAGGCCAACGGGATCGACCTCTTCATCCGCGAGCAGGGCCAGGGGCCGCTCGTGGTGCTGTGTCATGGCTGGCCCGAACTGTCCTATTCCTGGCGCCATCAGATCCCGGCTCTGGCGGCGGCCGGCTTTCGTGTTGTCGCCCCCGACATGCGCGGCTACGGCCAGAGCGCAGCGCCGCCCGACGTGGCCGCCTATTCCATTTTCGATACCGTCGGCGACATCGTCGGCCTGGTCCAGGCCCTGGGTGAGAGCAAGGCGATGGTGGTCGGGCACGACTGGGGCGCACCGGTGGCCTGGCACGCGGCGCTGTTCCGCCCTGACATCTTCACGGCGGTCGCCGGCCTGAGCGTGCCGCCACCCTTCCGCGGCCGCGGCAGGCCGCTCGACCTGCTGCGCCAGGGTGGCATCACGAACTTCTATTGGCAGTATTTCCAGACGCCGGGCGTCGCCGAGGCCGAGCTTGAGCGTGACGTCGCCCGCACCATGCGCATCGTGCTCGGCGGGCGCGGCTTGGCCGATCCCTCAGCGGCGATGTTCGTGCAGGAAGGCAGGGGCTTTCTCGGCCATGCCGGCGCCGAGGAGCCGCTGCCCGGCTGGCTGAGCGAGGCTGACCTCGCCTATTTCACCGAAAGCTTCCGCAAGTCCGGCTTCCGCGGCGGGCTGAACTGGTACCGCAACATCGACCGCAATTGGGAGCTGACGGCGCCTTGGCAGGATGCCCAGATTCACCAGCCCTCGCTGTTCATCGCCGGCTCGAAGGACGCCGTCATCACGGGCCTGATCGGGGCCAAGCGCGTCAACGAGCTCGAGCGCGTGCTACCCAACCTCAAGTGCAAGCTGATCCTCGACGGTGCCGGCCATTGGGTCCAGCAGGAGCGTCCCGAGGAGGTGAACGCGGCCCTGGTGACGTTTGTAAAGGAGAGCGCGGCTCAGTAGAGCCCGCGGCCGCTCAGGATGCTGCGAGCCTCGGCCGCACCGTCGGAGCCGTAGGCGGCGGACGGCGCGCCTTCGCTCGCGTAGCGGCCGCTCTCGTCGTAGGACACCGCGCGGGCGTTCTGGAGCGCCCGGCCCCGGCCGCGGCTCGAGGCCGACATTTCCGAGGTCGCGTTGAGCGAGGCCATATCGGCCGAGCTGTTGCCGAGGTTGTAGGGTCGTCCCTCCGGCATCGGCACCTCGCCGCGAATGGCACCGCGGTTCGACGAGGCCAATTCCGGCACGAAGGGTTTGGCCGAGGCGACCCGGACCATGGAGGGTGTCGGCGCCGGAACGCCGGTGCGCAGGGTCGCCATCAGCTGGCGGTCGTCGGAGCCTTCGAGCGGTGCCCGGCCGACATATTCGACCCGCACCTTGGCGACACCATTGCCTTTGAATTCAAGCAGTTCGGCGGCCTTGTTCGAGACGTCGATTAGCCGGTTGCCGTGATAGGGCCCGCGGTCATTGACGCGGACGATCAGCGACTTGCCGTTCGAGACATTGGTCACCCGCGCATAGGATGGCATCGGCAGGGTCGGATGCGCCGCCGTCAGCGAGGTCATGTCGAACACCTCGCCATTGGCGGTCAGGCGGCCGTGGAAATCATCGCCGTACCAGGACGCCATGCCCTCGGCGCGGTAATTGACGTCCTCCTCGGGCACGTAGGTCTTGCCCGCCACGACATAGGGCTTGCCGACACGGTAGGTGCCGCCGCCCTTCGGGACCGGATCGCCGAAGGCCACCACCCGGGGGCTCGAGGACACGCCGTACTTGGGATCAACCCGGCTGGCGAACTTGTTCGAGGAGGCGCAATTGGCAAGCGCAAGGCAGGTCGCGACCGCCGCAACACCACGCGCGGCCCGCAAAACCGAATCTGACCGTCGGATCCCCATTCGCCCCAAATACCATTCCGCCGGCGGCATGCCCAACCCGCTTTTGGCTACGGGAGCGCCGTCCGGTCCTGTGATCCGAGGCGGCCCACCACCGCATCGGAAGCGGTAACGATAACGCAACCCGAACACGGCGGAAATGGGGAGCCGGCAGCGATCCCGCCGGGATGGTAAACGGGACGTTCGCGTCTCCCCGTCGGTCTACGGAGCGCAGCGCCCTGCTCTGTACCAAGGCTGGACATTCTGTTGCGCCGAAGCCTCACCCCACCCCCATTGTCGCGCCGCTCACCGAAATTCTTTTGACTGTGCAAGGCCGCACGCGTTCTCTCGGATGCAAGGGCGGGATTTGGAAGTTAACGATGATCGAGACGGTTTCGGCACTGATGGGTCTGGTAAGCGCGGGGATCTTCCTGGCCCATGCGTTCGAAGGTTACCGCACGAGGGCCTGACGGCACTCGCGCGGACGGCAAGCATCACCTCTTTCAAGGCGACACGTTCGGACAATTTAGTCGATCCGATCGAGCATCGAAGACGAGAGCGGCAGGTGTCCCATGCGCAATCATGACCTCGTATCCGACGGCTTCCTGGTGTTGACCGCAGGCGGCTTCGTCCTGCTCTGCTCGAGCCTCGTGGCGCTGGCGTTCGGCTAACCTCAGACAGATCTCCTCGTCTTCCCCGACGACGACCATTGCACTGCAAGCAGGTGTTTGCCCGGAGTTGTCCGGCTCCCGTTTAGTTGATTGAATTTCCGCGTTCGGCGCCTCGACCTACATTTCAAGGCCATCACCAACGAAGGTGACTTACCATGCTTGCCGAGAAGTTTTTCCTGGCTCTGGAATCCCTGATCCGCGGCGATCGCACCTACCCGGATGGAAGCCTTCGGGTCATCAGCACCTCGCCGCACGTGCCGGTGAAGCTGCCGAGTCGCAAATAGCCCGGCTCGCCTTCGCGCCCCGGTCACGCGCCGCTCAGCGCAGGCCAAGCAGTGAGCGGCGATAGCGGGCGTCGCGCGCTTCGCTCAGACAGACGAAGCTGCCGTCGAGGCCCTGGCGATATCGCCTCTGGCTCCTCGTGTAGTAGATGCCCTTCCTGAAATCGAGCCAGACCACCTGATCGTGCGGGCAATGACGCTGCGCCTGCGCCTCGTAGCGAAACGGCGTCAGCGGGGTTGCCGATGCCCCTGCGCTGGCGAAGCTGGTCACGACCGTAACGGCGAGCGCGATTGCGCCGCCTCGTTTGCCAAAGCCGCTCCAAGACACTCCCCACCTCCCGCTTCCGGCCGCGCGGCACGGTAGCATGAAACGACACCATGCCTATCAGGAGAGGAGCGCGCTGCGTCTTCCGCCGGCCATCTTGCCGGGTTACAGGACGGCGAGATCATCTCGCTTCGAGGATGCTGCCCGAATGTCGGTTGAGCCAGAGGCCCGCACCGAACCCCGTCCGCCCTCGCCGCGCCTGCGCCTGCGCCTGCTGCCGATGATCATCTTCGGCTCGCGCTGGCTGCAGCTGCCGCTGTATCTCGGGCTGATCGTGGCGCAGTGCGTCTACATCGCGCTATTTCTCAAGGAGCTCTGGCACCTGTCCTGGCACGCGCTCGACTTCACCGAGCAGCGGATCATGATGAGCGTGCTGGCGCTGATCGACGTCGTGATGATCTCCAACCTGCTGGTGATGGTGATCGTCGGCGGCTACGAGACCTTCGTCTCGCGGCTCGAGCTACAAGGCCATCCAGACGAGCCGGAATGGCTCGGCCACGTCAACGCGAGCGTGCTCAAGATCAAGCTCGCCATGGCCATCATCGGCATCTCCTCGATCGCGCTGCTGCGCACCTTCATCGAGGCCGGCAATCTCGGCTCCGACCGTGCCGGCTACACCGAGAACGGCGTGATGTGGCAGGTGCTGATCCATCTCACCTTCGTCGTCTCGGCGATCGGCATCGCCTATGTCGACAAGCTCGGCGATTCCGGGACGCGCAAGCACGCCGAGTGAGGCGCAAGAACTGACTTCTTCGAGAGATTAGATTAGCGGCCGCGTCAGCCTTTGGGTGCGGCCGCTTCGCGCGCGAGGCGCTCGGCTCTCAGCCGCTCCTTATTGGCGTAGAACGCCTTCTGCGCCTCTTCATGATCGCGCATGGCCTTCTCGGCCTCGATCCGGCGTGCCGCATCGCGCGCCTGGCGCTGCTCGGGGGTCAGGGGTTTGCGTCGGAATGAAAGGTCTTCAGTCATGTCGAGACAACTTGGCGGCGAGGAAAAGGTTCCGCACGGTCTCATTGGGCGTCAAAGGCTCACCTTGATCGTTGTGCGAAAACAACCCCATGCACAGTAGCCAAGCCATTCTAACACAAGAGCTTTTTTATTGAGCCGACGAGCGCGCTTGACCCGTCGGGCAAAATAGTGGCATTCTGCGATCTTCGGACAATCCTAAGTTCAGTTCTCGACCATCGGCACAAGGGGCACGCACGACGATCATGTCCCCTCGGCGGAGATCTCGATATCCGCAATCACGGGCAAATGGTCTGAATAGGCCCTCGCCTCGGTGTCGGTCCAAACCTTCGCGATCGAGCTGTCGGACGTTGCATAGATCCGGTCGAGCCGCATGAGCGGTAGGCGCGATGGGAACGTCCGCAGCCGCGTCCGGCTTGGACAGACCTGAGCGAGCACCCGCCGCACCGATTTGACCCAGAACCAATCGTTGAAATCGCCGAGAACGACGGTCCTTGCCGGTTTCACCAGGCTTACCAGGGCCCGCGCTTGGGCATAGCGCTCGTGAATGCTCAAGCCGAGATGCGTGGCGACCACGCGAACATCGCCGGCAGGCGTCAGCAAATCCGTGGCGATCGCCCGGCGTGGCTCCCGCTCCTGATACGACACATCGACGATCTCGGGCACGCTGGAGAACGGAAAGCGGCTCAGCAGCATCTGACCGTAATCACCATCCTCGGTGACGATCGACTTGGCGTGCACGCGGTGATCGCCGATGACGCTCGCCAGCTTCGCAAACGGATCGTCCGACCGCGACCGCGAATCCACCTCCTGAAGCGCAACGACATCAGGAGTCCATTTGCGCAGGATGGAGCAGACTCCCTCCAGATCGAACTTCGGATTGAGATTGAAGGTGCCATGCACATTCCACGTCATGAAGCGCACCGGCGCCATCAGCGTCTCCCGGCGAGCCAGGTCGCGACGAATTGTGCGGCGGCGCAGATCCCGAGCCAGCCCAGGAACGCCAGCACGAGCAGCGCTATGTTGGTCCAGGACGCATTCCTGGCGAGGTCCGCGATCTGGGCGCCCAGGACGGCCATGGCGAGAATGCCGGGCATCATGCCCAGCAGCGTCCCAACCATGAAGTCACGCAGCGGCAGCGTGCTCGCACCCGCCACGACGTTCACCAGCGAGAAGGGTGCGATGGGGATCATACGGATGACGACGACCGCCAAAATTCCCTTGCCGACGACGCGTTCCTGGATGCGTGCGGCACGTCTCCCGAGCAAACGCTGAAGGCGTTCGCGGCCGAGGAAACGACCGATCGCAAACAGGGTAAGGGCGCTGAGCAGGACGCCCACCATGGCGGTGATGAAGCCCAGCCACGGCCCGAGTGCGGCGGCCGTTGCGGCGATGAGCACGAGAACCGGAAAGATGACCAGCCCGCCAAGGACAAAGGCAGCGATCGCAAATGGCGGTCCCCAAACGGACTGCGAATAGGCCGACAGCAGCGCCGAAATGTGGCCCGTGTCGGCGTAATCGCTCAAGGAGGTGTACGACCAGGCCAGCGCCAGGCCAAAGAGCGCCAAGGCGATCGAGGCCACCCCGATCAACGTCTTCGTATTCCACATGCGGGATGCCGCGCGCTCCAGATGAAGCGGCAGCTCGGGATCCGCCACCGGCTGAACCATGCTGGCCAGCGTGCTGGTCAGGACCGAAGCTTCCACCTTCCGCAGCGTCTTCGTCCCACCGGTTTTCGACGCCTCGTCCAGCAAAGCGAACAGCCGATGCTCGTTCTGCGTGACGACCTGTTCGTCGAGACCGCAGAAATGCGCGATCAGGCGACGGCGGACCGATTTGATGAAATCCCGATGCTCCTCGGATTCAGCTTCGAAAATCAGATCGCATTCGCTGTCGGCGCCCATCGAGCGATTGTTCAAATTGGCCGAGCCGATCCGCAAGATCCGGTCGTCGACGACCATGAGCTTGCTGTGCACCATCACCGCGGCTTCCTTATGCCCGCTGCGCGCGACAGGGTAGACGAAGCGGATGCGATCGGCGACGCCGGCCGTGCTGAAGCAGTCGATGAAGGCACCCCGGCCGTTCTGCATGGCCTGGGATTCCAGCCACGAGGAATGCAGTTTCGGCGCGACGATCAGGGCCCGAAGCGACGGCACGCGACACATCTGTTCCGCCAATTCGCGCGCCATCCGGGTCGCGCTGGTGAACTGGTTTTCGATGTACACGAAGCTCGTCGCCGACCGGATCGCGGCGATCAACGAGCGCTCGACCTCCCTGATGGTCGAGCCTGCAGGACAGACCACTTCGGTTCTGGCGATCCCCACCGGCATATGTTCGGCCTCAACAGGCACATTCGCCGGCCAGCGATCGCCCGTTACGGTGCGCCGATCATCAACCTGTTGGCCCGCCGCACGCCAGCGTTGCTCCACGAGCTCGAACAGCTGCTCCGCGGCATCCCCGTCGACCAGGCATTGAACGTCATGAAACGGCGGATATGGCTTGCGCTGGGGATCGCAGCGCATTGGGTTGTCAGCGCGATGGTCACTCGTGTCCCAGCGTCTGATCGTCAGATCAAGGCCGCCGACGAACGCCACTGAACCGTCGACACAGACGATCTTCTGGTGTTGAGCCGAACCAAACGGAAGCGAGGCGTCCAGATGAAAGCGCACGCGGCCATCCGTGCCGGCAGTGAATTTCGCCGCCGAATTCCACTCCCTCTCGGAGGCGTAAAAGGAGACGAAGTCCCAGACGAGAATGTTGACGCGCAAGGCGGGACGGCGCTGAACCAGCGCGTGCAGGAATGGACCGAGCTCCACAGGCAAGCCGTCATCCGCATGTCCGGAAGCTCCGACCAGCCGGGTCTTGCTGTGGATGTCCCATCCGACGATGTAGACGATATCCTGCGCCTCCAGCAGCGCCTCCCGCAGGGCTGCAAAATAGGCAGCTGCATCGTTCAGAACCGCCACGCGCTGCGCCCTGCACCGCCGCCAGACGGTGTCGCCGGGGATCAAGGTCGATGAACTCTGAAGCAGGATGACCTCGCAATTCGCGTTTGCGTCTAAACGCGCTGGAGGCTCAAGGGGTTCCCCGCGTTCAAAGCTGCGGTTCAATGGGGTCGAATGCGAGAGGTTTGCCGATTCTCGGCACATGATGCATCGGCATCATTTAGTGCGGACGGTCTTCGCGCCGGCACTCCTCAACGCATCCGCGATTTTCTCAGGAGCATCGCCGTGAAAATCTACGGAGACCTCAATCGGACCTTCCAGCTTCTGCCGCCCCTCCGGCGCCGGCGCAGCCTTGACGTCGCTGCCTGACGGCTGCGTTCCCACTGTATTCGCGTTGCCGACGGGCTGGACGAAGACGTCGCCTCGCGGCACGCCGCATTCCTGCACGACATGCTCAACCGCAAGCTCGGCACCGCGGCGCGTGTCGAATTCTCCGATGATCGTACTTTCCAAAGCGCCCTCCCTGGATGGACGAGAATGCGAACAACAGGCGAGAAAGGGTCAAGTTCCTGAAGCTTCGGAAGTGTTCCCAAAGGCGCGCAGGGTCCATGGACCCACGCGCTGACGCTTAGAACCGAACGATCCCGAACAGGAAAAGAAGCGCGACGGTGATCAATCCGGAGATCAGCAGCGAGCCAAGACATCCCAGACGATTCGAGAAGAGGAAGAACATGCGCCGCCCGCTCTGAAGCTTCGTGGCGGGCTAAGTTTTCTGGTCCGCTTGCGTTCCTGATGCGCCTGGAATGTTATCGGCGTGTCCGGACGCGTGGCCAGGAAGCGATCTTTCGGGCCAGATCGCTGCGCAAGGCACTACGAGGAAGTCATTCCGCACGTACGTGACGCGCAAACTTGAATTGCTGAGTGCCCCGCTCCATGGGATCCGAACTCTGCTCGGTGAGACGAAAGCCGTCATGAGCTCCGATGAACGCCTGCTCCGAGATCCAAGTCCGCTCGTATCTGACAAGCTTCTCTTTTGACGCGACTGACTCTCCCGGACCGTTGTCGCTCAGATACGATGTCTGGACCTCGTGCCTGATCTGGTCGCTGATCGGGACGCGATGCCAAGCCAACATCGCCGGCCGGACGGAGCAGAGCGCTTTGACGGTTTCCAGCGGGTCCGGGACATATTGTATGGCCCCGTTCGAATGCACGAGGTCGACACCGCCCAACCAGTCCGCCGCTTCCTCGATGCGGTCGAAAAACATCAGCCTGTCGGTGGCAAGCTCCCTCGCACGCCGCACCATGGCTGGAGTTTCGACCACGGCCCATCGAATGTCCTGTGACTGCCGGCACGCGAGCTTGTAATGCAGACCGGCACCCCCTCCGAAATCGAGAACCGTCTTTGCGCCGACGACGAGCGGCCAGGCGTGGCTGCTCGGCTTGTGATTGACCGTCTTGAGAAAGATCGTTTCGACCAGTTCCGGGTTTTCATACCCCACGATGACGTCGCGAGGCTTGAACAGCTTGCGCCCTACTCTCTTGACGAATTTCATGCGGGTGGGCCCGGCACATTTTAGATTGTGCACGTTGGCTAGCACGATCGCGAAACATTCGGAAACAATCGCGATATGGCCGATTGTCGCGGCGGACGCATCGCATGGCTCACCCTGCTGCCTGGGACTATGCTGGCAACAAGCCGGCGGCGCGATAGCTTTCGATCACGGTATCGAACAGCGCGATATCCGAGCGACTTCGGGCCATGAGTTGCGCGCCGGCCACGGCTGCGAAGATGGCGCGAGCGCGCGCCTGGATATGCTCCGGACCAACCACGGCCGCAGCGGACAGAACCTTGACGAGCCACGCCACGTTGACTTCGGCGAATGCCTGCACCTCTTTTCTCACTGCGGCCGGCAGGTCGTCGTATTCGGCCGCCATGAAGCTGCACAGGCAAATGCGATTGCTCCGCGTCAGCGCCGTGCGAAACAGGCCCGGATATTGGCTGAGGCAGCGTAGCGGATCCGGATTGTCACTCAGCATCGCTTCGAGTTGAGCCGCGGTGTCTTCCCAATAGCGTTTTGCCACCGCTGCGCCGAGTTCGGCCTTGCTCGGAAAGTGATGGTAGATGCTCGCGGCCTTGATGCCGACTTCCTCAGCGAGATCGCGGAAACTCAGGCCGCCATAGCCGTGCGCCTGCGCGGTCCGCTTGGCCGCTGCGAGGATGGCCTCCTTCGCACTTGAACTCATGTCTCCTCACATCCGCTTGAAACACCCTACCTACCGACAGATAGAGGTTGACCTCTCGAATCCAAGAGGTATCTGTAGCCTACCAAGTGACAGGTAGACAAAGGAAGCCTGATGAAGATCTACGATTGGCCCACCGGTCCCTATCCGGCTCGCGTGCGCATTGCTCTGGCCGAGAAGAACCTGCAATCGGCCGTCAAGTTCGTGACGGTCGATCTGCGGAAAGGCGAGCACAAGACCGCCGACTTCCTCGCCACCAAAAACTACTCCGGCACGCTTCCGGTGCTGGAGCTTGACGACGGCACGCTGATTGCCGAGTGCACGGCGATCACCGAATATCTGGACGCGCTCGATGCGGCCCAGACCCTCACGGGTACTACGCCGCGTGACAGGGGCGTGATCCACATGATGAACAAGCGGGCCGAGCTGGAGCTGCTGGATGCCATCAGCGTCTACTTCCACCACGCCACGCCGGGGCTCGGCCCCAAGGTCGAGATCTATCAAAACGAGGAATGGGGACTGCGTCAGCGCGACAAGGCCGTGAGGGGGATGCGCTACTTCGATTCCGTCCTGCGGCAACAGCCCTTCGTCGCCGGCGAGGCTTTCTCGATGGCCGACATCACCGTCGTCGGCGGCTTGATTTTTGCGAGCCTTGTGAAGCTGCCGGTCCCTGTCGAGTGCGAGGCGCTCGCAGCCTGGTACGCGAGAATGCAGCAGCGGCCGAGCGTGAGAAACCAGCTCGCCATGGTGCCCCCGCCCCGGGAGCCGGCTGCCTAGAGTCAACGGCTGCGGACGCGCGGTCTCGCTGGTTTGCAATCGGGCTGCTTCACCGGAGCATCGTGACGATCGAGGAACCGGTGTCCGGGCTGGACATTCCAAGTCGCGGCGGAAGGGGTGTCTCAGTCGCTTGACCGACGTGAGGTGTGGGACTCTCCGCTGCACCCCAAACGTAGTGGCCTGCTCTCAAGCCAGTTCCTCCGCCACAAGTCGTAAGCCTACGCAGATGACCCTTCGAGATCCCGCCTAGACCTCAACAGCAGGAACTGCACTTAAAAGCTTCTCGGCTCGAACCTCGGCGTCTTCGTCCGTGGGGCAATCAAACGCAAATGAATTCTCAGCCAGTTTAGGCGCTTTTCCCTCGATCAGCCTCGAATTTTCGGCGATCGGCCCCATTTGCCGACGACGCCTAGCCCGAGCGCGGCGATTAAAATTGTGTTAAAAAATAAAGCTCAGCACCGTCGTCAAGGATTGACATGGAGCACCAAATGGCTTCCACGCGGGACGACAGCGTCGCGGAACGGCAGATCGCGGAGGAGCTTTCGCACTTGGCGCGCAAAGCGGAAGACGGTCCCTTGGTCCGGCCGCCCATGGAGACGTCTCGCGCCCAGCCGACAACGAACCATCAATCGACGAAAAAGCCCCACGTGGCTTTCGTGTGCTCTCTGCTGGCGGCATCCATTGCTGCTTGGTGGTGGTGGTCGTCCTCCGTTCATCCGGCGATGACGGCATCCTCGGACGCTGCACCTCTGACGCGGGGCCCCGGAGAAGCCGCGGCGCTGAATGACGCGGCGCCGTCTGCAATCGCCTTGGTTTCCGACTTGGCACAGCAGCTTCAGTCGATGACGCGCGATCTCGCTGCCTTGAGGACAGCGGTCGAACAGCTGAAGGTGGCGCAAGAGAAATTGGCCCACGACAATGAAAATGTCGCGCGCCAACTCAAGGCGAGCCAGGAAGAAATCGCAGGCAGCGGCCGTGTCATCGACGAGGTCAGAGCGATCCAGACCCAAATGGCACGCGAAAGCCAAACGCTCACCGATCGCCTCGACGCAAACCAAGAGCAACTCGACCGCGTCACGGCCAATGCCTCAGCGCCAAAGGAGATGATGCCTGAGGTTACGAACGCGATCCCAGAAAAGCCAAGGGTCATGCCTGAAATACCATTGCCGCGTCCGCGGCAGTCGGCCAATGTCGCCCAGGCGCCAAAGCCTGCGCCAATTGCCAAGCCACAAGCTACAAAACCGCAGCCGTCGTTCGCATGGCCATGGTCGCGCTAAGCCGCGACGGACCGACGCCCGCGGACAAGGCTCTCACCTTCATAGCTTCGCACAATCGTGTTGCTGCCTCGCGCGCACTCGACACGAGGCGATTGCGTGAAAACGCGTTTGGAAACGCAACAGCTCCTTGTAAGGCAGCATTCGAGACAAGGGTCAAACTGAAAGAGTTATTTGCAGCCTCGTCGAACGAAAGGCTGATTAATTGCCCCTTCGATTATAATTTTGATTATGGGGGATAATCATGATGACTCAACCACAGAATTAAAAAATATGCTGGGCAAAACATGGGAGGCTAGAATGGAAATTGCCCGCCGCTTTCGCGCGATGGCGCTGCTTTGCCGACAGACTGCCGCGCTCCAACCGGAGAGAAGCTGGAAACTGCTCGCTGAGGCAGAGTATTGGGAGCATCTGGCGGCTGCAGCCTCAGATCACTGAGGTTCGGCCGAGCGATTTATCTTCCCCCTTCTTGTTATCGACTTCTAAGTCAATCGAGATCGGTCATGACCGATAAGCGTCAGATCTATGCTCATGCTGTTCTGAGTGAACGACGCCAAGCGCTTGTGGCGGAGCTGATTGAGGTGAAGAAGCTTCGAAGTAAGCTCCGACGTGCAGAAGAGAGAACAATCGGCAGAAGACGGCTTACCAATCCGGGCAGCAGAGCTAGAGCGGTGAACTAACGCGGCAGCGAGACCGGCCGCCTGCTCAGGACAGGCGGTTGCACCGATTTCCGTTCGACGTTGCACCTTGAAAAACCGCAATGAGCCGATCACCTGCCCAAAGCTCCACGTCGTGCTCGCCCTGCATTTGCTCGGCTCGACGTCTCGCCGCCTCTTCGTCAATGCAGTCAAGCTTCGCGGCGCAGATCACTCGCCGGTTGCTGTCCACCACGAACACTTTGTACCGCATGATAGCCGTCCCACCCAAAGGGGACCATCATCATAATCGAATGTCTGTCTCAGGCATTGCCTAAGTGAGTGCAGGCTGGCGGAACCATTGTACGTG
The DNA here is from genome assembly GCF_000296215.2 of Bradyrhizobium sp. CCGE-LA001. Lineage (NCBI taxonomy): Bacteria > Pseudomonadati > Pseudomonadota > Alphaproteobacteria > Hyphomicrobiales > Nitrobacteraceae > Bradyrhizobium > Bradyrhizobium sp. CCGE-LA001. Next base: position 4,168,031 of record NZ_CP013949.1, read on the forward strand.
TGGCAATTCGGCTATACCAGCGTGAGCTCATCGGTCGCGCGCTGAGCGTGTCACGCAACCTGCCCACGCAAGCGCGCGTCAGTGCCGCAATCTCACTGCGTGCCGAAGTGCGCGGCTCGAGCTCAACATCGAGAAGCCCCCGAGCGTCATCAGCAGCACACCTAGCCAGGTTGTCACCGTGTTGCGCGCGTCGTCACGCACCTCTTCATCGCGCGCATCCATTGGCATAGCTGGTGAGTTTGCTGTCGCGGACTCAGGGAGCTTCTCCACCTCCACACGGGGCGGCACCGGGCGCTCGGGCGTGAGCTCGCCGCTGGGAAGATCCGTGACGGGTGCCGCCGGCATCAAGGCCGGCGTGCCAGCATCGAAGACAGAAGCGGCGTCAGCCACCTTGACTTCGCCTGCCGGCGGCGTCGGAGCCCTCTCAGCCGGCGAAGAGCTCGGCAACTCCGCGCGCGCATCGATCATGGGGCTCCGCCCTCGCCGCGCGGCCTCGTCGTCTAAACTGGCGGCGCGGTTGGTCGCACGACCATGAACCGGCTTTCTTACCGTTGCGATGCCCTCAGCTAGGAACCAGCATTTGCGGTGACCGTCGCGCCGATACACCCAGCGCTGTCCTACACCAGGCGAATTGCCGGGCCTCGGCATGCATTCCGGCTGCGCCGACGAGGTTGCTGCGGGCTCGCGAGGAGCGTTGTTGAACAAGTCGGCGAAAGGGTTCGCGCATGCAGGCGCCGCCGAAAGAGTTCCAACCAGCACCAAACACGGGAAATAGGATCGCAAATGACCGGACATCGAAAACTCTCCCGATGTTGCGCCCCCCAACCGGGCATAAGCCTTCGCGGCAACGTGCGGCCCAAATCTGACAGCGAGATGGATTAATTGTGCTCCTCGCCGAATTAATCAATCCATCCAGCACCTTTGGGTCGCAACACGCGGCACGCGCAATCGGGCCATCTGCGTTTCGCACTCGCATCAAATTAAATGCTTCGCCACGATATTACCGCTGTCGTGCCTTTCTCCCTGCAACCTCCCTCAATTAAATGTGGATTGTACGGCAATCTCCGACTGACCGCTTGTGTGCTTCTTCATTCCCGACTTGTCTGCCTGGGCCTCACCCAAGAGTTTGGATCGAACCATGAACACCGAGCATTTAAATTCGCTCTCCCTCGACGAGCTCTGGACGCTTCACCAACAGGTGGCCGCCAGCCTCGCTCAGAAGCTCCTGTTGCAGAAAGCTCGGTTGGAGGAACGGCTCGTCAAAATTGGACTGGCCGACGAGGCCAAACAGTTCGATCGTAAACGTCGTCCATATCCGCCGGTTCGTCCCAAATATTGCAATCCGAAGAACCCGGCAGAGACCTGGTCAGGTCGCGGTAGGCTGCCTCGATGGCTGCGGCCGCAGCTTCGAGGCGGCCGGAAGCTGGACGACTTCCTAATCAACCACGCTTCCCGTTGAACGGCGGCAGACAAATTGAGCGCTGCTCGTGCGATGGAGTTGACCAATGGACTGAACGAACACGAGGGGACCCGTGCACCCGGAAGAGCGAGAGGGTGGCGAGGCGTTTTGGTTGTAGAGGTGGTCCTGGCCGCCACAAAAACAGCGGCTGGCCTAGCCTGCGAACGCGACCAACAGCGCTCGAATGAGCGTGGCAGCTACGCGATCGTTGAACGTTCGCTTGTGTTTTGGCCAGCATCATCAATTCTAAGTAACTGATTTAACTGACGTCTTGGCGGAAGGGGTGTCCTGTCAACCTCTTTGATTAGATGGGCGTTTTGCGGCTATTCGCAAGAATATCTACGGTGCTTGCAACGGTCATCGCTGCGACGTTCCCACCGTAGTTTCCATCGCTACTTCCCCCCTCCCCCGCCAGTCTTCTTCCCAAAGTGGACAGCATCCGCGGCCGGACTTTTATGGCTCGAAAGGCTTCGCCCCACCGAAGTTTGCCTGGACTTTTACGATGAGGCTTTTCGAAACGAAGACGCTGTCACTCCGTTCAAGGTGGTAAGATCGGTCCTGGACCTCTTTGGGCGGTTTGCCGGGCGGTTTTAGGCTGAAGCGCCGAGACCGATGCAACGCCGCCGGGCCGTCCAAAATACGAAGAACCATAGGCATCGCGATGACGCGGGTGACGGGCACCTTGCGCGGCGCTTCACGGAAGTCGGCTCAGGCTGCAGGGCGGACCAGATTTGCACAACCTGAGTTCTTCGCGGTTTGACCCAAAGCGGACCTTCTGATGTATGTGACGCAGAGCGATCATTTGCTTTTAAGAAGGGATGTGCCGGCTTGATCAGCGTGAGGCGCCGTTCCGTTTTCCGCTCGTCACACCAAGCGAAGAAATGACATTGCGGCAGACCTCCCCGTTCTTCATGCTTTCGAAGTATGGAGCACGTTGGCCAGCGAAAGGCCGAAGCACCAACCTTTATCGGGCGGTGAGATACGATCATTCATCGGGTGCGCGCGCTTTGCAAGCAACGACTCAGACAGGGCACCGGGCCGAACCGCTGAATGTGTCTATTTAGACAGGCACTCGACGTTGTATGCATGATGACCTGAGCCGGATCGGCTTTCCCAAGGCTCGTAAGGTCCTCCAAACCCCTCCTAAGCTTGGCTCCCGCCTCGCTCAGGCTTCCTGCGATTGTGGCTTTGGCTCTTCTGCATCGTTCTTCATTGGAAAATTCCTGGAAAGCGACTGTCGGAAGCAGTCGCCACTCTGCCTTGTCATTCGTCGCGGCGGGGCTGACGGAGTAGGAGAAGACGTACATCAGTACCCACATCGACTTCCTCCAGCATTTGCCCGCCCGGTCCTGCTGTCTGGGAATTGATCCTAGATACATCTTGCGGGTTGCGGCCCTGCTCTGACTTACGACGAGGACTTGCGGTCGAGCCGCAATCGCTGTGCCCTCATGCGCTTGATCTCCCGATCGAGCTCTTCACTCTTCTCGTCGCGTCGTTCGCCGCTCGATTTCGGCTGATCATCTTTGCGCAGCTTTTCCAAAGCCTTCTCGACCGAGAGCTTGTTGGTTCTAGCCATAGCTCACCTCGCCGTGGGGTCCATGCCCGTCAATAGGGTTAGTAGGGATTCTGCTGCGGGCAAATCCATTTGCCGTAGGTGTCGTAGTAGCAACCCTGGTTGTAGTAGCCGCTGCCGTAATAGGCACCCGCCGCTACGGCGCCGGCAGTGGCGCCGTAGGCAAGTCCCCGCCCCGGATAATAGGGGTAACGGCCGCCGTAGCCGGGATAACCGGGCCGGCCTGCTATCGGATAGCCAGGGCGTCCTGGGCGTCCCGCAATTGGATGGGTCGGACGTCCCGGGCGTCCGGCAATTGGTCGGCCTCCGGGACGCCCCGCGATCGGATGGCTTGGATGCGGGCGTCCGGCAAAGCGACCGCCGCCATGATAGCGTCCACCCCCTCCGGCAAAATGAGCGCGTCCGCCGCCGCCCGCAAAGTGAGCGCGGCCTCCGCCGCAGCATGGAATCCTCCACCACCGCGACCGCCACCACCCCTGCGGGCATCAGCGTCGTCCGGCATGAGCGTGCTGCCGAGAAGTACGAGAATGGCGAAGACAGCTGTTGTAGACTTCAACATGATGGGTCCTCCTGCCGGAACAATTGTCTTGCCCCGTCGTCGGCCGCGTCAGCTCTTCGGGTTGAACAACCCGCCTGCCGCCTTCATTGCGGACTCACCCAGCGTCTTGGTCTGATCGGTCAGCGTGCGCATCTGCTCCTGGAAGAAATCGGACTGGAGCTTGAGAGCGTCCTGAACGTCCTTGGCGTGGATCAGCCTCTCGCCGAGATCGAAGGTCGCGCTGACGTTGCGCTGCATGAAGTCGCAGAACTCCTTTGCCTGGCTTGCAAGCGGCAGCGGCGACGAGCCGAGCCCTTTTTCCAGAAGCGCGAAGTAATCCGCATTTGCCTTCCGAAGGCGCCCAAGAGCCTCACTCAGCGCTGTGCGGACACCTTCAGCGGATGCATCGATTTCTGCCATAACATTGCTCCTACCGGTTGGTCGCGGGAAGTCCTCCAAACCATGCGCCGAAATAACCCGCATAGAGCGCGGGCCGCTCCAGGTTCATCGAGTGCCCCACGCCGGGCACGATCACGAGACGGCAATCCGGCATCGCGTCGGCCATAACGCGAAGATCGGCCGGTGGAATCCAGCCATCCCATTCACCCCACAGCACAAGGTGCGGGTGCCGCAGCTCCGCCATGCGACGCTCCAGCTCGCGGCTTTCCTTTTCCCGCGTCAGGTTGACAGGGGTCCCGATCCAGATCCCCTCCGAGACACCAAAGGTCTGATCGATGATGCGGTCAAACAATGCCTGAATGTCACCCAGCCCCTCGCGGAAGCGCGGGACGGCATTGGGAGCCATGCTCTCGGGCACGAACAGCGATGATGCCGCAGTCGCCATGATCGACCGCGTCAGATCTTTGCTCGTCATCATGGAGCGGAACAGGCCAATCTGATCATTGTTGAACGTCATCCCGAGCGGCGTGACCGGATCCAGCGCGAACACACGGCCGAAGCGCTGCGGTTGCTTCAGGAGCATGCGCGCGGCGATGATGCCGCCCGTCGAATGCGTCGCGAGATGACAGTAGCTAACCTCGAGACTATCCATCGCCGCCAGCATGTCCTCGGCATGCTGCTGCATCGAGTAGTTGGAATAATCCGCGACCGGCCTTGGCCGATCGCTGTCGCCGCAACCGCGCCAATCGATCGCGATTACGCGCAGGCCCGTCGGAAACAAGGGCGCGGCCAACTCGATCCAATCTTTGCTGGCGAGATTGCCGTGGATGAAGACGACAGTGACGTCGCCTCGTCCCCATTCCCGCCAGCCAAGCTGAACCTCGCCTGCCTGCACCCTCGCCATGCGCAGTCCTATTTGTTCAAGCCGGCCGTGGGCGCCGCGCCCGGAGGCGTAGGCGCGACCGGCAGCGCCGAGACCACGGCTCCCTTGATCATGCGATCGATGCCGAGGGGCGAGGACGTATCGACGCTGCCCTTGCCAACGAAGTCCACGACATCGACTGAGTACTCGACGGGATTGTCGGTGTGGATGAAATGTCCCGTCTCCGGATAGATCTTCAGGATCGGCCGGTTGCCCGCGTTGGTCATGCGCGTCATGAACGGCGAGATGACGTCGCGGCCGAGATCCGTCAGCCCGTTGAACGCTGGCGTCGGGATGTACGGCTCCTTGTCACCGAAGGCGATGAAGATCGGCGTCTTGATTTCGGTAAGGCGTTCATAGAGGTTCTTGGGATCGTCCTGCTGAACCTCGGCTCCAATGGTGTGGATGTCATAGATGAAGACGTTGCACCATTGCTCGAGCTCCTTCGGGTTGCCCTTGGTCATCCCGACGCGTTGCTCGGTATGGAAGCGGGCATACTCGCTGTCGTTGAAGAAGTAGCCGCTCTTGGCCGCTGACACTGCACCCGTATTGGGATCTCTCTTCTTGAAGTAGAAGAAGTCGCGGATGTTCTGCTCGTCGCGCGCCTTCTCCGCGGCGAGAATGCCGGTCTGGTCCCACGCCGCTTTCCACTTGTCGAAGTCGCGGTCGAAGGCCGGATCGAACAGCTTGACCTTCTTGTCCTTTGAAATCGCGATCTCGCGTGGATATTCCTCGAGGCCCGAGGGCGCTTCCAGCGCCAGTCCCTGCACCGCGTCCGGCCAGGTCAGCGCATAGCCCATCACGAACTGGCCGCCGAGCGAATGGCCGTGATAATAAGCCTTCTTGACACCGAGTTGGTTGACCACGACATCGTAGATGACCTCCCGCATGTCCTGCATGCTCCGCGCCGGGTTCTTGTCGAGATTGCCGGGTCCGGACATGCCGTAATGCGGCAGGTCGGGCACGATCACGCGCAATCCGCTTCGCAGCGCATATTGCATGATGTTGCCGTAGTGGCCGCCGAACGCGCCCTTGCCATGGATGATGACGAGCACCTTCGGATTCCTATCGGTGCCGTTGTACTCGTCCATGTAACCGATCTGCCATGAGTTGCCGCTCTTGTCCTTGGCATTGGCGAACTTGATCGGATAGGGATACGTCACGAAGTCCTTCCAGAAGGACTTTTGAGGGTCGATCTTTTCGGCAACCCCGGGGACGCGATAGTTCTTGTCAACGAATTTCTGCGCGCGATCGAGGCTGGCGATGTCGTCCATGAAGGCGACGAATTTCGGATCGTTCTTGCGCTGGTTGATGATCGGGAACACGCCATAATGGGCGACCGGGCTCTCCTGCGCGATGAGGTCCGCGCCGGGTACACGGTCGACGGCCTTCTGCGCCAGCTTGAAGTTGAGCCACAGGTCGTTCGTGATGTGCATCACCAGCGTGCGCGCCTGGATCCGGCCGAGATAGGGATTGATGTTGTGCGTCTCGCCGACCCGGTTGCGCCAGACCAGATCTACCGCATCGTATAGCTTGGCGCGGTTGATGACGTTCAGGGCTGCCTTTTCATTCGGCGGATCCCAATAGAAGATTTCGGGTTGAACTGCGCCCCAGTTCTGTCCGGTGCGGAAGGCAAAGTCGTAGCCGGTCATGCCAAGGATTGACCAGCCGAACGCCACCCCCGGCATGGGATGTTTCTCTTTGGGCAGCTTGTAATAGTCGCCCATGGTCTGTTGCCATACCGGATCGGATTCGATCGCGGCCGTCATCATCTGGAACGTCCAGTTGCCGACGGGATCCTCGCCGTCCGACTGCGTAGTGCCGCCGATCGGCATCAGGCCGCCGATATATTCCGGGTGCATGACGCCCCAGACATAGGTCTGCGTGCCGCCCATGGAGACGCCGGTGACCAGCGCGACGCGGGCGACCTTCAACTCGTCGCGAAGCAGGCGGTAATTCGCCTGCACCATGTCGTAATAGCTGTACTGCGGAAACTTGACGCCGAGGCCGTCGGAAGGCTTGCTGGCCCCCCAGGTGCCGAGCGGATCAACCATGATGACGTAGTAACGGTCGGTGTCGATCGGGCGGCCCGGGCCAATGATCGGCACTCCACCGGATAAGGCAGCCCCCTTGACCCACTGCTCGTACATATCAGTGGAATCGCCGGAATAGTAGGAATTGATCACGACGGCATTGGTGATCTCGCCAGCAGCATTACGGCGGGCATTGCCGGTCGCGATATAAGCGGTCCGCAGCTTGCCGGCGCCGAGTGACTCCAGCGTGACGCCGCCCTCGCCGCCGTTTTCCCACTTCGATGGATCGGACAGGTCGTACTTGCCGCCAAGGCGGAAGTCGGCAATCTCGTAGGTCTTCTTCAGCCCGTCATGCTGCATTTGCGATGAGCGACGGGTATAGGGTTGTGCGACTGCGAGAGTAGTGCCGACCAGAAATACGATCAAGCTGACGAAGCCGCGTTTCAGGAAATCGGTCGCGCTCATGACGGATTCCTCCCTAGGCAATTTTGGAAAGGCTAGGAAGCGGCGCCAGGGAAGCTTTGATTTAGCTCAACGGAATCCGCTCGCGACGATCGAGGATCACGCGTATCGATGTCGGTAATTTTTTGCGATGCCATTTCTCAGTCACGGCTCGTATCGGATACGCTATGAGCTCGACGGACCGGCGGGCGCACCTGCCTATGTGCTCGTGAACGGATTGACCCAATATTCCGAGCTCTGGGGTGCCTATCGCGAGGCGCTGCTGGCGCGCGGCTTTCGAGTTGCGACGTTCGACCTGCTTGGCCAAGGGGCGTCCGACAAGCCCAAGCTGTTCATCAGCCAAGACGATCAGGTCAAAGCGCTGAGCCTCATAATTGAAGAGCTTGGCGAGGGCCCAGTGTTCCTGGGCGGTATCAGCTTTGGCGGCCTGATCGCGCTTCGCTATGCCATTGAGCACGGGCAGCGACTGTCCGGACTAGTGCCGATGAGCTGCTTCGCCGAGCTCACGCCGCAGCTCTTGCTGCTGGGCAACGCTCTGCGAACCGGCCTGATCCTGGGAGGAACGGGGTATCTCCAGGATCTGCTGCTGCCGATGAACCTGTCGGACCAGTGGCTGCTGCCATTGCTCGACAAGCTCGACGAGGTCAAGCGCCAGGGTTGGCTAGTGAACGACGTCTACGCCCTCCAGAATCTGATGGAGTCATTTCTAGACTTCCAACCGCTTACGCCCCGGCTTTCGGCGATCTCAGTCCCGACCATGATCCTCAATGGCGAGTTCGATTTCCTGACCCCGCGTCATCTGCACGAGACTTTGCGCGTCGAAATACCAAACAGCTCGCTGGTCATCATCCCGAAGGCGTATCATGCCTTCACGCTGGAGAAAGGCGCGTTGACGGCCGACCTTCTCGCGCGCTTTGCCGAGGACGTACGGGCCAATCGCTGGCAAGGCAATCAAAGCGTTCGGATCGCACCCGAGGAGCCCGGCGGCGAGTTGACGCCGTTTCCTGCCGGTTATGATCATTTGCGTGCCATCCCGGTCAAGCGAGACCTGCCATGAGCCGATTTCTAGGTCCGCTTGACCCCCACGGCCGCGTTCCGCCGGGTCAGCAAACGCGGATCGCAGCTTTCCTCGTCTCGGCACATGGCGCCCTCGCCCGGCTGTTCGCCTGCACATTGTCGGCGAGCTTCGACGCGGCGTGGCAGACCGAACTGAACGCGCAGTTCTACCGCGAGACTGAGATCGTCTCGCTGCTGATGCGCGCAACGTCCTGGATGCCGGATTTGGCGCTGGGATACATGCTCGTGTCCTGGGAGACCGCCTGGCTGCCGGCGCCGATCGAAGGGATTGCAGATCCCCGCCTTGCTCCAGCGGTTCATCTTGCAACGCTTGCCCATGCCGTACATGCCGGCATCCGGCCGGCTGCACTGCTTCCGATCGAGGCCAATGCTCAGGACCGCTTCGTCATGGCGCTCCGACGAATCGAGGTAGAGAGCGGCCGGCTGCTGCTGGCCCAGACGCTGTTCCTCAAGGGCACGGAGCTTGTCGCGTATCGGGACGCGGTAAGTGCCGCGCTCGAGCAGCGTCACGCCGGCGTTCGCAAGCTTTGGCACGAACTACAAACGAGCATCGGTATCGATGCCTCCAGAACAGAATGACCGGAAGTTTTGACGCAGATCAAAGGAGGAGGTCCGTCGACCGCCATCATCCGCCTGCTTTGATTGACGAAAAAACCCAGGGTCTGAATCATGAAGGCCGTTTCCGTGGAAGAAGCCGTTGCAATGATTCCGGCGGGCGCCAGTGTCATGGTGGGCGGCTTCATGGGTGTCGGAACGCCGGAGCGCCTGCTTGACGAGGTTGTGCGGCAGAACAAGACAGGCTTGAACCTGATCTCGAACGACGCCGCGACCCCGGGCAAGGGCGTTGGCAAGCTGTTCGATCGGGCCTTGGTCTCAAAGTTGACTGCAACGCATATCGGTTTGAATCCGAAGGCTCAGCAGCAGATGCTGGCGAACCAGATCGCCGTCGATCTTGTTCCACAGGGCACCTTCGTGGAGCGCATCCGCGCCGGCGGATGCGGGCTTGGCGGCGTGCTGACGCCGACCGGTGTCGGGACGCTCGTCGCCGAGGGCAAGCGTCAGATCGAAGTCGACGGCAAGCCCTTTCTACTGGAAACGGCGCTGCGCGCCCAGTTCGCCCTCGTTCACGCCTTTCTTGCCGACTATCTCGGCAACCTCGCCTACGCTCTCACCTCTCGAAATTTCAATCCGGTGATGGCGATGGCTGCCGATACCGTCATCGTGACCGCCGAGCATATCGTTCCCGTTGGCGTGATCGCGCCGGACCACGTCGTCACTCCCGCGCCGCTCGTCGACTACCTCATCACCAACGGGTGACATCATGGATCCCCAGATCATCATCGCCCGGCGCGTCGCCAAGGAGCTCAAGAGCGGCAATCTAGTCAATCTCGGCATCGGCATCCCGACGCTCGTGGCTAACTACGTCCCGTCCGATCTGAAGGTGTTTTTCCAGTCGGAGAATGGGTTGATCGGTACGGGACCAATCCCAGAGCAGGGCATGGCTCATCCGACCCTCACCGATGCCGGGGGACGCCCTATCAGCGCGCTGCCGGGCGCCTCGACCTTCGACAGCGCGATGTCGTTCGGACTGATCCGTGGCGGCCATGTCGATGTCACCGTGCTCGGCGGGCTCCAGGTCGACGCACACGGCCATCTCGCCAACTGGATGATCCCGGGCAAGATGGTGCCGGGCATGGGCGGCGCTATGGATCTCGTCAGTGGCGCCAAACGCGTGATCGTCGCCATGCAGCACGCAGGGAAGGGCAAATCGAAGATCGTCGCAAAGTGCTCATTGCCGCTGACCTCAGCCCGCCCTGTCAATCTGGTCGTGACGGACCTCGCCGTGATCGGCTTCCCCGAGGGGAAGGCAACGCTGCTGGAAACCGCGCCCGGCCTGAGTGTCGGCGAGATCCTCGCGCTGACCGATGCCGAGCTCGTACTTCCCGACAACATCCAGGAAATGAAGCTCTGAGCAGGTCGACCCATGCGCATATTCAGCGACTTCAGCGAGTTCAAATCGGCAGTCGGTACCGAGATCGGTGCCAGCGACTGGATCGAGATCACGCAAGACCGCATCAATCAGTTCGCCGAAGCGACTTGTGACGAGCAATGGATCCATATCGATCAAGAGCGCGCCAAGCAGGAGATGCCCGGCGGCAAGACCATTGCGCATGGTCTGCTGTCACTGGCGTTGGCCCCCATGTTCATCCGCTCGGTCATCGGTCTTAAAGGCCTGCGCAATACGCTCAATTACGGCGCGGACCGCATCCGATATCTCGCGCCGGTGCCAGCAGGATCGAAACTGCGTGGGCGGGTTACGATCGCCGAGACCGAGGATGTTCCGCCGGAAGGGCTTCGCGTCAACTATCACCTGGTGATCGAAATCGAGGGCGGCAAGAAGCCGGCCTGCATCGCCGAATTGATCGCGCTGCACTATCGCTGAGCTGGAGCTCAGTCGATGATGTGATAGCCGCCGTCGATGTAGAGCACGCCGCCGGTGATCAGCTTGGCGCCGTCGAGCGCCAGGAACGCGGTTGCATTGCCCACATCGTCGATGCTGACGAGACTGCGTGCGGGCGCCTTGGATTGCGCCTTGTCCATGAGTTCGTCGAACTCGGGAATGCCTGACGCCGCGCGCGTAGCAAGAGGTCCCGGCGAGATCGCATGGACCCGGATGCCCTTCGGGCCCAACTCGGCGGCGGCGTAACGGACGGAGGCTTCCAGGGCGGCCTTCGCGACACCCATGATGTTGTAGTTCTCCACCACCATCTGGCTGCCGTAGTAGGTCATCGTGAACATCGTGCCGCCGTTCTTCATCAGGGGCTCGGCAAGATGCGCCATCCGCAGAAATGACCAGCAGGAGACATCCATGGTCTTCAGGAAGCCTTCCCGACCGACATCGACGACGCGGCCGTGCAATGCTTCCTTCGGCGAAAAGGCGATCGAGTGAAGCAGGAAATCGAGCTCGCCCCATTCCGACTTGATGCTTTCGAAGACCGCCTCGGTCTGCCCTTCAGCCATGACGTCGAGCGGCATGAAGATCGGCGCCTCCAATGCCTGCGCGAGCGGCTCGACATGCTTCTTGGCCCGGTCGTTCAGATAGGTGACGGCGAGATCGGCGCCCAGGGCGCGGAACGCCCTGGCGCAACCCCAGGCAATCGACTGGTCGTTGGCGATGCCGACGACGAGGCCCTTCTTTCCCTTCAGGGCGACCTTGCTGTCCGGAAATACTGGGATCATGACACCCTCTCATGTCTGACGTTGGACGATTGGCCATTTCAACAACAGCGACAACGTGTGCTGCGCGATCATCAGTTCCTCGTCTGTCGGCACGACGTAAACGGGGACGAGGCTCATCTTTGTCGAGATCAACCGCGCATGGCGCGCGTTTTCCGGGCCATCGAGCGTCACCCCGAGCCAGCCGAGCCGCTCCGCCACGCGTGCGCGGATGCCGCTCGAGTTCTCGCCGATGCCGGCGGTAAAGACGAAGGCATCGATGCCCTGGAGCGCGGCTGCCAGCATGCCGGTGTTGAGGCCGATGCGATAGGCGAAATAATCGACCGCAAGCTTTGCCTGCGGATCGGTGCTCGCTTCCAGCTCGCGCATGTCGTTGCTGATGCCGGAAAGACCTTTCAGACCGCATTCGCGATAAAGGAAATCCTGCACCTTCGACGCGCTCATGCCCTTCTCTGAGAGCAGATAGAGCACCACGCCCGGATCGAGTTGGCCCGGACGCGTGCCCATCGGCAGGCCATCGAGAGCGGTGAAGCCCATTGTGCTCTCTACGCTTAGTCCGTCCTTCATGGCGCACATCGATGCGCCGCTGCCAAGGTGAGCAACAATGACGCGGCGCTTCGCGATCTCCGGCGCGATCATGGTCAGCGTCCTGGAAATGTACTCATAAGACAGTCCGTGGAACCCGTAGCGGCGGACGCCTTCGGCATGAAGCTGATATGGGATGGCGTAATGATCGGCCATGGGGCCGTGCGTGCGATGAAACGCCGTATCGAAACAGGCCACCTGCGGCATCGTCGGAAAATTGGTCAGAATCGAGCGGATCGGCGCCAGATTGTGGGGTTGATGCAACGGCGCCAGCGCGATGAAACGCTCCAGTCGCGCCACGACGCCATGGTCGACGAGAACCGGCCGCTCGAAGTCCGGCCCGCCATGGACGACACGATGCCCGACCGCCAGCGGACTGATGCGAGCCTCATTCCGCAGCCATGTGCCTGCGACATCCATCGCTGCCGGAACGTCGGGGATAGCTTCGATTGGATAGGCCCGGTCCGCCATGGGATCGTTGCTTGCCCTGGTGGCCCGCAAGCGCGGGCGGCTGCCGATGCCGTCCACCTGTCCCTTGATCAGGCGGCGCAGGGTGCCCTCGCCCTCCACCGCGAACACCTGGAACTTGACGCTCGATGAACCCGCATTGACGACGAGGATGCTGTCCATGGCGGTCACGCGGCGACTGTCGGCGCCTTCTGGCGCCGCGCGTGAGCATAAAGCGCCGCGACCGCGCAAGATGCCATCCGCGCCCTCGGGCTGTCGGCACGCGATGTCAGGATAACAGGCACGCGCGCGCCGAGCACAATGCCGGCGCCGTCGGCTTTGGCGAAATAAGCGAGATTCTTGGCAAGCATGTTGCCGGATTCAAGGTCAGGCACGACCAGGATCTGTGCGCGTCCGGCAACCTCGGACCTAATGCCCTTGATACGCGCGGATTCCACGTCAATGGCATTGTCGAAAGCCAGCGGACCGTCGAGCACGCCGCCCGTGATCTGCCCGCGGTCGGCCATCTTGCACAACGCTGCAGCCTCGATTGTCGAAGGAATCTTGGACGTGACGGTCTCGACCGCGGACAAGATCGCGACGCGCGGGGACTTGCCGAACCCGGCCTGGTTGTAGAGATCGATTGCGTTCTGGATGATATCGCGCTTGGCATCTAGATCCGGAAAGATGTTGATGGCGGCATCGGTCACGAAAATCGTGTCGGCATAGGCCGGCACGTCCATGACGAAGACGTGGCTGATGCGCCGATCGGTCCGCAAGCCCCCCACCTTCGCCGTAACGGCGCGCATCAGCTCATCGGTGTGGAGGCTGCCCTTCATCAGCAGTTCGCCTTTGGCCGCATGGATCAGCTCGACACCTTTCGCTGCGGCGTCGTCGCTGTGCGCTGCGTCGATCAGATCGTAGCCGGAGATATCGAGACCGAACTTGGCAGCGGTGTCCCGGATCTTGCGCTCGGGCCCGACCAACACAGGCCGGATGATGCCGGCCAGTGCGCTGTCGACCGCGCCCCTCAGCGATGTCTCGTCGCAAGGATGCACCACGATGGTCGGCGCCGCGGGAATGGCCCTCGCCGCGGCAATAAGTCGATCGTACTTGCCGGGAGACTGCGTTGCGGTCGCATCTGCTGACATCATCTCAGTCCCGCTTCCTGCCGCCCTCGTCACGATGCCTTGGCCTTCGAATCGAAAGGGGCGACATTCGACTCTCTGTCGCCCTCCTCCACCGCATCGCCGAACATGCCGGCAATCTGCCTCAGGCGCTTCTCGCGCTCACCAGTGATGTCCTCGCTCGCAGACAGCACCCGGCGCATGGCCCTGAACGCTTCACGCCGAACGTTCAGATCGTCCGGCAGCATGTTCGGAATGGCCGCGAGCGCCGCGCCCTGATCCAGGAGCAGTATGAAGAATTGCTCCCGGACCAGCATCTTGAACTCGGGCAGCGTCATCCGTGCGCCGCCCTGCTCGTCGCGAATCTGACGCAGGGCCTCGATGCTTCGTTCGTCGACCATGCCGCGAGCTGATCCGATATAGAGCAAGGCGCGCAACGCCGCCTCCCGCAGCCCTCCATCCTCGATCCGCGACCTTAGCTCTGAAATCCGCTTCTCGAGCATCGCGCGGTGCTCCGGGGGCATCTCGCGCCGCGCCGAAGGTGTGGACTTGGGGTCGATCCCGACCGCCGCTTGCAGTGCCGGAGAGCCATAAATGCCGAGGAACAGCGCCTCGCTCATCGCTTCCTGCGAGTCCCGCCAGCTGTCGAGGGCATGCACGATCTGCTTCGACATCTGCTCCTGAAACGCCAGGAAAGGATTGTCCTGCGAGACTGGCTTGCGCTCTTCCGCGGCCTTCTCCGCCAGCGACTTCACCGTCGCCATATAGGGGTTTTCGCTGCTGAACAGCTCATATTGCAGCCGCAGCGGATGCATCTTGTGAGCCCATTCGGCCATTTGCGGCGTCGCCATAGCCTTGACCCATGGCTGAACTAATTTCTGATACGCGGTCAGATTGATCTCGGAAACCCGCTTGGCGGTGGCGAAGCGGCGCTCGTCTTCGGGCGAGTTGCCGCCCATGGCACGGATATCGTCGAGGGTCCGCGCCTCGCATCGCATCACCCAATGACCGACGACAAGGTCCGAGCTCGCGGTCTCCTCGCCCTTGGCCTCAAATGTGGCTTCGTAGAGGCCGGGTGGCAGGATGTCGATCAGGTCAATGTTACTCGAAAATTCCGCATGCTCTTTCTTCGCGACGCCACCGGACACGAAAATGCCGAGATGGCCGACGGTCTGGTGCACCGTGTAGACGATGGTCTGCCCGTAGGCCCTGATCTCATCGACGTCGGCATAGCATTCCGGAATCCAATGCAGCGCCTGCTGCGGTGGGGTAATGTTGTCGCCTTCGGAGCAAAACACGACGATTGGGGACCTGATGTTACGGAGGTCGACCTTTCGGCCATCCGACATCTCGATCTTGCCGGCAGCGAGATTGTTGCCGACGAACAGCTCATCGACGATGAACTGGATTTCCTCGGCATTGAGATTGACGTGGCCACCCCACCAGCGCTCGAACTCCAGATAGCGGTCCGCCTCGGTGTCGACCTTGGAATAGACGTTGTATTGCTTGGTCCAGAGCGTGTTGGACGGGTTCTGGTTCTCGAAGTTCTGGACAAGCCAGGCCCCGTCGAATTTGCCCGCGCCGAGATCGCTGGTCAGGGCGGTTAGCCAGCTACCGCCCAGGAGACCTCCGGAGTACCGCATCGGGTATTTTCCGTGCACACCGGCCCAATAGGCCAGGGGCGCCCCAGCGATGATGAGCGGCCCGAACAATTCGGGGCGGAGGGATGCCAGGATCATGACGGCCCATCCCGCCTGGCAATTGCCGATCACGCACGGTTTGCCGTCGGCATCCGGGTGAAGGCTGATCACCTTTTCGATAAAGATGGCTTCGGCTCGCGCGATGCGCTCGATCGTCTGGCCCGGCATCGGATCGGGCAAAAAGCCGATGAAATAGCAGGGATGACCGGCTTTCATCGCGACCCCGATCTCGCTGTCGGCCTTGAATCCTCCGATTCCGGGGCCGTGGCCCGCCCGTGGATCGACCACGACGAAGGGCCGCCGGTTCTTGTCGATCTCGACGCCCTCGGGAGGAACAATGCGCACCAGCGCGTAATTGACGGGCTCGGCGAGTTTGCGGCCATCGATGACTAATTCGGCGGCATATTGCAGCACATGCGGCGCGGTCTGCGCGACATGCTCGCGATATTGGTCGCCACGCTTGCGCATGATGTCGAGGAACAGCACATTGCGCTGTCCGGCATCGACCATGTATTCCACGGCGGACGCAACCAGGCCCGACATGGGACCATCCGGCAGTTTCGCACTTTCCATTGTCATGACCGACCTCGCCGCAGTGCACGATCATTCAACGAGCCCGGCGATCGGCAATGTTGATTTAGGTCAACGGTCGATGGCGACGTGTGGCACCTCGACAGGGCGCTCGATGCGGATCCAGGCTGCCACGAGCGCCCAAGCCACGGCGAGAATGATCGGTCCAATGAAGAGGCCGATGATCCCATGGGCGATCGTTCCGCCGACCACTCCGACGAGTATGACCAGCGTCGGCGTCGTCAGTCCGCGCCCCATCACCAGCGGTTTCAGGATGTTATCGAGCAAACCGACGATAACGAAGAAGATCGTGAACAGCAGCGCCGGCATAACGTCCTTGCTCATCCAGATCCAGATCACGACGGGGAGGAATGGCCGCGCCGATCTGCACGATCGAGAGCAGCATCACGATAATCGCGAGCAGCCCCGCGCTCGGGATCGCGGCGAGCTTGCACCCGACGCCAGCCAACAGGGCCTGGATGATCGCAACACCGATCACGCCTTGCGACACCGCGCGGATGGTCGCGCCGGAGAGCTCCAGGAAATGCTCGCTTTGGCTCGGCACAATCCGGAACAAAAGCCACGATCGCGCCGGCAAGCTGCGGGCCATGGGAAGCAGGAAGCCGGCCACTAGCACCGACAGCAGGAATTGCAGCGTGCCAACCCCTGCGCTGCCGGCAAGGGACAACAGGACGCCCGCAACCGGTTTCAGATAGGGCGTGATTTCGCGCAGCACGGCCCGAACGTTGGTGTAGGCGAGATTCCAGAGGTCATGAAGCTGCGGGCCGATCAACGGCCACCCCTTGATCTGCTCAGGCGCGGCTGGAAGCGCGACGTCACCGATGCCGATCTGGCTGCTAATGTCCTTGATCCCCTCGACGGCGTTGATGCCGAGCAAGGCCGCGGGACCGATGACAATTCCGAGCATGGTCAATGTCAGGATGCTCGCCGCCGTCCTCGGGCGGCCGCCGAGGCGCCTCGCCAGCCAACTGAAAGCGGGATAAAACGCCACCGCAAGCACCGCGCTCCAGGTCAGGATCGGCACGAATGGCTTGATGATGAAGAAGGTCCACAGAATCAATAGCGCCAGCAGTCCAAGCCTGATCACGAGTTGCACGACGTCGTCGCTGAGGAAAAGGTGACGAAGCGTTTCCAAGGTGTGGGGCCCGATCATGTGGGGTGACGCCATCCTGGACTTGAGGCCGCCCCTGGTCCGCGAGCTTGATGCAGATCAAACGGGCGGGCGGGCGGGCACGGCTTCATCGCAGATGGCATGCAGATGCCTCCTATCGATGGTGATGACCAAGCCATGCTAGACGCAGCAAACTATGCCCGCGACGAAACCCTGCGCGACGGGACGAGGACCGTCATCCGCTCGCTTCGGCCGGACGATGAGACCGGCATGCTGGCCGCGTTAGAGCAGGCGAGCAAGCAATCGCTACAGCGCCGTTTCTTCGCGCCGAAGCGGCACTTTTCAGATCGCGAGCGGTCATTCTTCATGAATGCGGATTTCAAAAACCACGTGGCGCTTGTCGCATGCACCAAGGACGCAGACATGATCATCGGCGGCGGCCGCTATATCGTATTTGAGGCCAGCCGGGCTGAGCTGGCCTTCTTTGTGGTCGACGCATGGCAGGGACGTGGCCTTGGCGGGTTGTTGACCAGTCATTTGATCGGCATCGCTCGCGCCGCCAGATTGTCCCAGCTCCGCGCAGAAGTCTTACCGGAGAATGTCGCTATGTCTAACGTTCTCAAGGAACATGGTTTTGGTACCACCGCCGGACCTGGCGCCGACGTAGCTCATTGGGTATTGGACCTGACCTAATCCCGGTCACTCACTATGGTCGGCTCTGCTGCCAAGCGCCCACAAGCACTCCGTCCTTTGGTACAAGTAGCCTGACGGCAGCCGCACAGCATACACTCTCCCCAATCTTTAAAAACACTGCAGGTGCAAGTCGAGGCGGGACCCAAGGAGTTTCCTGTGGCTAAGACAAATGCGACACCCAAGCCCGAGCCTGAGGTCGTTAGTTCGCGTGGTGTCGCCTCCAGCACTCAAAACATGACGAACAGAGACGACCTGCGATCGATCGAGATCTGCGACGTTGCGGCGTTCGACGTCATTTCCTGGCTTAATAGTCGCAGTAACTCTCTGCCTTTGAAGAATTGACAAGCGGGCCGTTGCTCGCGCTCGAAACCGGAGCGCGAAGGGTTCGAGGGTGCCCGCTGTCTCTATTTGGCGAGGGGGAAGGGAGTAACGGCCGCGGTCCGAATGACTTGATTCCTCAAACGGACTACTGAAGCAGGGGATAACGCGGGGCGGCTCTGGACCGAGATGGTAGGCGCGCGCATGAGTCACCGCTTCACTGTCCGCCAGCCCTAATCCGAGACCAGAACGAGCCCAGTCGGTGACTGGTTATCCCCTACGTACGTCCGCTTCTGGCCGGCCCATTGCGGAATCGAACAGAGCCATTTGCCATGTCGGCTATCGGGTGCGGAGTAGATATGTCCAGCCCGCTCTAAGTTATGCGAGCAGCCAGACCAGCGTCCGCATCACAGCAGCAGTCCTACAACTCACACCGAGACCCAGCTGCGAATTAAAGAACGCGAGGTCCCTGCCAGCTTCCGCCCGGTGACAGAGCTCGTAGCTTGTCACCGTAGCTACTGCGCGCGGCTCCTAGGTCGCCCTCCGAAAATTGTAGACGGTTCAATCCCTTGATTGTCGTCGTTTGGAGGAGTGGATATCCGCCCCTTTTCGGGCTTCCCCTTGGGTTGCAAGTCTGGAGCCCGCCGGATCGCCTAGCCACCACACCAAAAATTGGAAAGAATAATCGCTTGATGAACCGGATTGCTGACCTGAGGGCTTGTCAGCGCAAAACTTCACGTAACAGAACTCGACTCCGCGGGAACAAGCGTGCAAGCTCGCGTTCAAGAGGTTGTCTCGCTTCGGGCCGAAAAGCCTGCGGACCAGATTGGGGACGGCAGGTAGGCGGGATGCTGTCGCACGCTTCAGAAGGCCGCCAACAAGGCTTTACAGCACCACCCATCCTCCGCGGCCACCGTCAAAGAACTTCTCCGTGAGAAACAAAGCCTCCATTTATATGCGCGAGATCCTACGGCATCGTGGCATGCAGGCGCGGGTCATCATTATCGTCGTGATACTCCAGGCCCAAGGGGCCGATGGCGGAAACCTGCGTGACGTATTCGCCCGACTTGGCCCAATGAAAATGCCAGGTCTCGCCGGGCAGCACCACGACGCTACCAGGCGGATAGGCCTTCACCTTGTCGCCATCGAAACTCTCGCCAAGCCCGATGTAGAATACACCTGACATGACCGTGTAGATGCGGTCTTCCGGATGCTTGTGCGGCATCAGCTTGGTGCCACCGGGGACCTTCACCCGAACCAAGTAGGGTCCGGGTTCACTGGGGTGACCGACCATCACGGCGAGCTTCGCGCCTGGTGGAAACGCGGGGAACGGCTGCCATGCGATATCCTCGGGAAGGATCGCCCGAAACTTCTCTTCATCAGGCTGATGTTGGCGAGGCAGATCTTGACGGGTCACGGCAACACTCCCTGTGCTCGGTTAGGTCAGCTTGGCGTCGAGCGCGATGGCGGCGTTGAGCACCTTCGAGACCGGACAATTCTTCTCGGCCTCACCAGCGATGCGGGCGAAGTCGGCCTCGCCGAGGTTCGGCACTTTCGCGCGCAGCGTCAGGGCCGACTTGCTGATCTTAAAGCCTTTGCCTTCGGGCTCGAGCGTGACGGCCGCTCTCGGTCGAGAGCTCGTCCGGCGTGAAGCCAGCAAGCTGAAGGCCAAACGCCAGCGCCATCGTGAAGCAGCCGGCATGTGCCGCAGCGATCAACTCCTCGGGGTTGGTACCCTTCTCGTTCTCGAAGCGCGTCTTGAATGAATAAGGCGTCGCGGCGAGCACGCCGGATTCGCTCGATAGCTGACCGGTGCCATCGCGGCCAGTTCCCTTCCAGACTGCTGTTGCCTTGCGGATCATCTCAGTTCTCCATGTTTGATTTCGACACCGGCGCTAGGTACCGAAAGAAAGCGACATTGGCGCGACCGCCTGTGCCCCTTTCCAACCGGTTGCGCCGCACCGTTTCCGTTAGCCACCGATCTGCCCGACGTGGAAGCCCAGCCGGTTCTCGACATCGCCGGCGCGGTGGAAGCCGCGCGCCATCAGCTCCTTGATGCGGGTCTGGCTGGCGGGACGGCCGAGTGCGGCCAGGAACGCGTCCCACTCCGGCTTGATCTCGTCATCAGGCGGCAGGCTCGCGACGTCGACAAGACGCTTCGTCTCCGCGATGGCCTCCTTGTCGAACGACGCAATGCGCATGGCGAGCGCCTCCACAAAGCCGTCGAGCTCGGCATCCGGAAACGACCGGTTCACGTAGCCGTAGCGTTCGGCGAGATCGCCTCGGATGTCATCGGCACCGATCAACACTTCGAGCGCGCGTCCGCGGCCCATCAGGCGCGGCAATCGCGCCATCGGCCCGCCGCCGGGCACGAGGCCCGCCCCGACTTCCCATTGCGATAGAATCGTCTTCTCGCGGCTGGCAAAGCGCATATCGCTCGCCAGCGCGAGCTCACTGCCAACACCCGTCGCACGGCCGCGGATCGAGGCAATCGACACGACCGGCGCGCGGCTGAGACGCACCAGCATATCCGGCAGCGCTTGGAGCCCGGTCGCCCCAGGCGGGATGCTCAGGGACTCCTCAAGCGGAGCGAGGAAGTCGTAATGCGTGATGAAGAAGCCTTCGACCGCGCTGTCGAACACCACGACCTTCACGTCGGGATCCGTTTCGATCGCCGTGACGATGTCACCCAGCAGCGGAAGCTGTTTTGGGCCAAAGATGTTGACCGGCGGCATGTCGAATGTGACACGCCAGTAAGTCGGCAGGCGGCGTTCAAGGCGAATTTGGTCGGTCGTGAACGTACGTTCGGGGCGGCTCATGATCGGACTCCTGATGCTTGAAGGAACAGGGACGTGCTGAAGCGATCGTCTCCTCTAGGTTCAGATCGATTGGCGCAGCGGCCGGAACGCGGTACGCACTTCCGCAGAGAACAGTGCTGGCTGCTCCCACGCCGCAAAGTGGCCACCCTTGTCCAGCCGGTTGTAGTGCAACAACTTCGGATATGCTTTTTCGGCCCAGCTTCGCGGCGCGGCGTAGATTTCGTCGGGAAACACGCTGACAGCGACCGGGATCTTGATGTGCTTGGGCTCGAAGAACACGAGCTTGTTCTCCCAGTACAGCCGCGCGGACGACACCGCGGTATTGGTGAGCCAGTAGAGCGTGATGTTATCGATCACGTCGTCTCGCGACAGCCCTTCCGTCTTGCCGTCGAACACCCGAGCGATCATCGCAGCGCTGCGTGCATCATGGTCGAGCATCCAGGACGCGAGCCCCGCCGGCGAATCCACGAGGCCATAGAGCGTCTGGGGCCGGTTGGACATCTCAATCGCGTAGCCGAGGCCGTGCTTGTAGAAATCGTCAAGCTGGTCGAAGGCGGTGCGCTCGTCCGCCGAGAGGCCTGACGGACCCGACCCGCTGGGCTGGAGCGCCTTGGCGATATCGTCGGGGACGGTAGCCGGCATGTTGGTGTGAATGCCGAGCAGCTCCGGCGGCGCGATCACCGCCATCTGCTCGGTAACGGCATTGCCCCAATCACCGCCTTGCGCGACATAGCGGCTGTATCCGAGCCGCTTCATCAGCACGATCCAGGCACGCGCGATACGCTGCGGATCCCAGCCCAATGCCCTCGGCTTGCCGGAGAAGCCATGGCCGGGGAGCGAGGGGATCACGAGATCGAACGCATCCGTCGCCTTAGCTCCGTGGGCGGTGGGATCGGTCAGCGGGCCGATGATCTTCAGCTGCTCGATGATCGAGCCGGGCCAACCATGCGTGACGATCATCGGCAGCGCGTTCTCATGCCGTGAACGGACATGAATGAAGTGGATGTCGACGCCATCGATCTCGGTGACGAATTGCGGAAGCGCATTCAGCCGCGCTTCCATCTTGCGCCAGTCGTAGTCGTGCTGCCAGTAGTGGACGAGCTGCTGCACCGTCGCCAGCTGCACACCCTGCGACTGATCCGCGACAATCTCGCGATCCGGCCATCGCGTCGCGGCGAGGCGGCGACGGAGGTCGAGCAGATCCTGCTCGGGCACGTTCACGTTGAACGGGCGGATCGCGCCGGTGGCAGTGGCTTTTGCGCCGCGCAGCGGCAGCAAGTTCGCGACGCTCGCCGCAACGGCGGTCATCGCGGCCTGGCTCAGCAGTTGACGCCGGTCCGGGTTGAGGATGCCGGTTTGTGCTTGCGTGGTCATTGTGGATCTCCTCTGCTTTTTGTCGGTGACACCGCCGGCTTCGAAATCAACGTGCTGGGGTTCGTCATGCGCAGAGATTGGCGCAGGTGCCGACCATTTGCTCGTTATGGGTTGTTAGGCTGCGTTAGCAGTTGCGGGTCTGAGCGATGAGGAAGAGTGCGGCAAACGATGACATTTCACGAGATACGATGCGACACGGCGCGCGATGACCGAGTCTTCGCGCGCCGTCTCGACCCAAGTCTGGAGATGTACTCAGGACGGCAGAGGCTGGCCGGCCTGCTCGCGGACAATGTAGTCGGCGTACCAATCGGCCCAGTTCTCGTCATGTCCGCCGATCCGCTTCTCGTGCTCACCATGTGCCGCCGCCGCGCGCCGCACTGCGGCTGCGAGTTCTGTCTGCGAAGCGAAGTTCGTGCCCCCGCCCGTGATGCGTCCGGGCAGCCGCGCAGTGACCTCTTGGAAAAACCAGCCATTGCCGTCGGGATCGCTGAACGCGGCAAACGAACCATAGCTGCCGCGCTTGGGGTCAACGCCGCTGACCCGAACGGTGCCCGAAAGATACGGCTCGTCGGGCCCGGCATGAACGTCGCCGCCACCATGGAATGGTTCGCTCACCGTTATGCCACGATCGACCAGTTCTTTTCGTGCAGCCTCCAAATCGGAGACGATCAGGTACAGACCTCGAGCCGAACCGGGCGCTGCGGCCGTCACATTCCTGCCGAAGATCACCGAGCAGGCGGAGCCCGGGGGCGTGTATTGGACGACGCGCCAGTCGTCGCCGGAGGCAAAATCCGCGTCCAATCGCCAGCCGAGGCGCGAGTAGAATTCCTTGGCGCGATCGACATCCGCCACAGGGATGACGACGACTTCGAACTTCATATCATTGCTGCGCGATGGTGGAGGACTATTCGAAGATTTGGCGGCCTTGCGGTCAATTTCTGTACTGGCCATCTTGAACTCCCTGATGTGAGACGCGGGTTCGGACCGATCCCGCCGTTTGCAGGATCAACCTTGCGCGGACCGGGGACCGTTGGAAGTTATGAGATGTTATGGCTCGCCGCCGATCGCGTTGAGGCGATCTTCAGCGACCGCAGGCAACCAGCCGACGCGCGCGCATTGCTTGCCCCTCGTAGAGCGCTACCAAGAGGATCGCAGACCCCGCGACCCGGTCGCTGCAAGGGGACTGCTGGATGCCTTGATTTGAGAGCATCTTGAACGGGATATCACGATCCTGCACACTCCCGACGCATAACAGCTATTAACAGGCCAGGCCGCACTTCCCCGCCATTGATGTTGGCGCTTCAAGGCGGATCAGGCGGAACATGGCCCTTCTTGACGATGTGAACGAGGCCGGCGGCGGTTGGCCCACTGAAATAACTTGAGGCCGTTCATGCCCACCTTTTCCTCGGCGGAACTTCGTTCTCCAGCAGGGGGAGCCCGGGTGTTTCAGGATGTAACCGCGGCAGGTTCAACCCTGACACAGTTGATCCGCTTTACGGGTATCAGCCGTGAAAAAGCCTTTTGCGCCTAATGCGATCACGGCTGCGGACGCAGTTCCCCTCAGCTGATCAAGTTGGCATCCGAGCAGATCTCAACACTTTGCAGAGGCGGACCGATCACGATCTCTTCCGAATGAAGGTCGCTAACTTCGCATCGGCCCATGACAACCTCGGTGGCATCTGACGGGAGGGGTGATCGCAAAGCACTTGTTGGTGGAGTCTAAGTCTTCGACGCCTTCTTCGTGGAGCGCCTGGAGACTTCCGAGAGTTGGATAACATTCTCTCCCAACGCCTAACACTACATAACGAGCTAATAGGCCCGCTTCAGTCCAGATTGCACTCACGAGCGGCGGACGACGTCACGTGCTCGAAGGAGAGTTAGATCGACGCCCCTCGCGCGTCATCCAGCACATGCAATCAAGGGAACCCGTGTCTTGAAAATTTTGATGGTCATTACCTCGCACGACCGACTCGGCAACACCGGACGCAAAACGGGCTTTTGGCTCGAAGAGCTTGCGGCCCCCTATTTCGTCTTCAAGGATGCGGGCGCGGAAATCACGCTCGCCTCGCCGAAGGGCGGCCGTCCGCCCTTGGACCCCAAGAGCAACGAACCCGAATTCCGCACTGACCTCACGCTGCGCTTTGAAGCGGATGCCGCCGCGCAAACCCAGCTGAACGAGACGGTTCGCCTCGACAGCCTCAAGCAGGAGGATTTCGACACGGTCTTCTATCCCGGTGGTCATGGCCCCATGTGGGACCTGGCCGAGGATAAGGTTTCGGTCAACCTGATCGAATCCTTCCTCGCCGCCGGCAAGACCATTGCCGTGGTGTGCCATTCGACCGGGGCGCTGCGTCACGTCAAGACGCCCGATGGCAAGCCTCTTGTTCAGGGCAAGGAAGTCACCGGCTTCACCAACGGCGAGGAAGAGGCCGTCGGCCTCACCAAGGTGGTGCCGTTCCTGGTCGAGGACGAGATGCTCAAGCTCGGGGCCGTCTTTTCGAAGACCGCAAATTGGGGCGTGCACGTCGTCAGCGATGGTCCGCTCATCTCCGGGCAGAACCCGCATTCGTCGGGCGCGGCCGCGGAGACGCTGCTCGCCAGCCTGAAGGGCAAGCCGCTGGCGCGCGCTTCGTAGATTCGGACACGCTTTCACCTGAGAGGCGCTCGTGATTGCGCCTTTCAGTGCAGCTTACGAACGTTGTCTGCCGTGCGGCAGCTGCCGCCCGTGAAGGCGCCGGATCGGATGATCTGACAGCGGCCTAAAACAGGAGCGATCACATGAACTTCCCAGCCACCGTAGCCCTCTCGGCCGCCCTGGCCTGCACGACAATGCAGGCGTCGGCGGAAACTTTACCGTCGAGCCGACGCTCGATCAGCTATCACAGCGTCGATATCCAAGGTCTCAAGATCTTCTATCGTGAGGCCGGACCCGCCGACGCCCCCACCGTGATCCTGCTTCACGGCTTCCCGTCCTCGTCGAGGATGTGGGAGCCGCTGCTGCCCCTGCTCGCGGACAAGTATCACCTGATCGCGCCGGACTATCCCGGTTTCGGCAACAGCAGCGCACCGACGCCGTCCGATTTCAATTATACATTTGACAATATCGCCAGCGTGATGGGCGATCTTACGAATAAGCTTGGCTTCACCAGCTACGTCCTACTGATGCAAGACTACGGCGGCCCTGTTGGCTTCCGCATGGCACTCGCGCATCCCGAGCGCGTTCGCGGCATCATCGTTCAGAACGCTGTTTCGCATGAGCAGGGACTGGGTCCACTCTGGGCGGCACGGCGGAAGTATTGGGCCGACCCAACGCACGAGCTCGAGGCACTCAAGGCCAACTTCACCTCCTTGGAGGCGACACGCCAACGGCACCTCGGCACCAGCCCGCATCCGGAGCGATACGCCCCTGATACATGGACGGATGAGTACGCGTTTTTGACGCGTCCTGGGCAGCCCGAGATTCAAACCACCCTGTTCCTGGATTACCGCACCAATGTCGCGTCGTATCCGAAGTGGCAGGCGTGGCTGCGCAGGATGCGTCCGCCAACGCTGGTGGTCTGGGGCAAATACGATCCATCCTTCGCCGTCGCCGGCGCTGCAGCCTACCGCGACGATGTGCCCGCCGCCGAGGTTCACCTCCTGGAGGCCGGCCATTTCGCACTGGACGAGGCGACAGACGAGATCGCCTCGCTCGTCCGTGGCTTCCTTGCTCGGATCGACGGGCACACACGCTGAACGGCGACAGAGCGGCGCCCGTCCGCACACCCCCCACCGCACGACGGCAAAAGGAGCAAAACACATGTCCGACAACATCAATCGTGAACGCCGCCGTTTCTTCGGAGGCGCCGCCATGACCCTTGCGGCAGCCCAGCTTCCGTTGAGTGCGAGGGCCGCGGCCAAGCCGGCGAAGTCTGCCGGGCCGTCTGTCAAGACCGGGTCCAACACCTCGTTTGCGCCCCTAAAGCAGATCGAGGCCGGCCTGCTCAGCATCGGGTATGCCGAGGCTGGCCCGGCCGATGGTCAGCCCGTGATCCTGCTGCACGGCTGGCCCTACGATATCTACGCTTTCGTCGATGTTGCCCCGCTGCTCGCTGCTGCCGGGCACCGCGTGATCGTTCCCTACCTGCGTGGCTACGGCACCACGCGCTTCTTGGCGGAGGCGACGGTGCGGAACGGGCAGCCGTCAGCCATCGCGGCCGACATCGTTGCGCTGATGGACGCGCTCAAAATCGACAAGGCGACCATTGCCGGCTTCGACTGGGGTGCGCGCACAGCCAACATCATCGCCGCCTTGTGGCCGGAGCGGGTCAAGGCGATGGTCTCCGTGAGCGGGTATCTGATCGGCAGCCAGCAGGCCGGCAAGATGCCGCTGCCTCCCAAGGCCGAGCTGCAATGGTGGTATCAGTTCTATTTCGCAACGGAGCGCGGCCGCGAAGGGTACGACAAGTATCGCCACGATTTCTCCAAGCTGATCTGGCAACTCGCATCGCCCCAGTGGCACTTCGACGATGCCACCTTCGAGCGCAGCGCCCAGGCCTTCGACAATCCGGATCATGTGGCGATCGTGATTCACAATTACCGCTGGCGGCTCGGTCTTGCCGATGGCGAGGCGAAATACAACGCGTACGAGGCGCGACTGGCGCAGGCGCCCGTGATCGCCGTACCCACCATCACCATGGAGGGCGACGCCAACGGCGCGCCGCATCCGGAGCCGTCGGCCTACGCCAAAAAGTTCTCCGGACGCTATTCGCACCGGACCATCAAGGGTGGTATCGGGCACAATCTGCCGCAGGAGGCGCCGAAGGCCTTTGCCGATGCGGTGCTGGACATCATGGCGGAAGCCTAGGCGCCGCGCTTCGACAACGGCACTTAACAACGCTTAACGGGCGGGCTGGTGCGCGCCGGGCTATCTCCATTCGGCAACACCGCGGATGTGAGAGGGAGAGTCGGATGATTCCGCTGCTGGCGAATGCGATCGAGGCCCATGGCGGCCTCGATCGATGGAATGCCCACAGTCTTCTCACCGCCACGATCGTGACGGGCGGCGATTTCTGGGCCTTGAAGGGTCTCGACCAGGACCAGGCGCCGCGAACGATGCGCATCGAGCTGCATCGCGAGCGCGCGTCGGTCGAGCCATTCGGCAAGCCCGGTCAGCGCACCGACTTCAGCCCGGAACGGATCGCCATTGTCGCTGCGGGAGGACGAATCGTGGCAGAGCGCAACAACCCGCGCGCTGCGTTCGCGGGACACGACATGCGGACGCACTGGGATCCGCTGCATCGCGCCTATTTCAACGGCTACGCGCTCTGGACCTACATGACCGCGCCTTTTCTGCTCGCGATGGACGGATTCGAGGTGCGCGAGATCGAACCGTGGCGCGAGGGCCCTGAAGTCTGGCGCGGATTGCGAGCCACTTTTCCGGCGGCTATCGCCAGCCATAGCGACGAGCAGGACTTCTATTTCGGTCCTGATATGCTGATCCGTCGGCATGACTACCGAGTCGAGATCGCCGGCAATTTCCCGGCGGCTCATTACGTATCGGATCCCGTCAGCATCGACGGCATCATGATCCCGACCCGGCGGCGCGCCTATCTGCGCGGCGAGGATTTGGCGCCGATGCGCGACGAGCTGATGGTGTCCATCGACCTCTCGGAATTGCGATTTGACTGAGCGTTCTCAGGAAGCCTCGTCCAGCATGAGCCGCGCCGCCTTGAGATCGGCGGTCTCAAACCCTTCCGAGAACCGGGCGTGGGTTGCCGCGAGATCGCGAAGCGACTTCTTGCCGCCGCGTTGCTGCGCAAACCGTACCAGCGACATTTCCGTTCGCAATCGCCAAGACAACGCGCCCTGTTGCTCCGCCAGTGCGAGCGACGCGACCAGGCTGGCTTCTGCAGCATCGACAGCACCGGTACGCGCTTCAAGGTCGCCGCGCCGCCGCAGCAGTTCCGGCATGTCAAAACCTCCGCCGCCCTGTTCAACCCGGGCGATTGTCTCGCGCAGAACTTGCAGCCCTTCCGTCGCCCGGCCGAGGGCCGCCAATCCTTGCGACAGGTCGGCAGCGAACGCCGAGGCGTAGAGCTCGTAACGATCTGCATGCAGGCGCAGAAGCGCAGCCCGCATCAAATCGACGCCGCCAGTCACGTCGCCGCGGGCGATCATGGTCTGGGCGCGAAATCCCGAGGCTACGGCTTCATAGGGCGCGAGCCCGTGCACATTCGCATGCGTTGCCAGGCGCCCCGTCATCGTCTCGACGGAGGCCCAGTCCCCGACCCAACCGAACACGGAAGCCGACCAGCACAGCGCGATGCAATGCATCACTACGTCGCGCGGCACCGCCGCGCCGACGAGCGGGCGGACGCAGTCGAGCGCCCGATCGGGAAAGCCGCGGAGCCACAACACCCGCGCGAGCGGAATCTGCGGGGTGCGTGAATAGGCGAAATGCCCGGGCTGCGTTCCGCGCAGCGCGGCATCATCCCGCACGCCTTCCTCGAGATGGGCCTGTGCCTCGGCCTGATTCCCGGCAAGATGATGGGACACTCCAAGAAGCGCCTTGCTGCCGGCGAGGCCCGCGCTGTCGCCGATCAGCCGGGCAATCCGCTCGGCGTGGAGTGCGGTCGGCACCAGATGCCGGTAGTCTCCCGTACGGCGATAGAACATGTTCAGTCGCGACAGCAGTCTGAACCCGTTTGCGTGGTCGTCCATCGCTTCAGCGATCTCCAACCCGCGCCGGAGCGCCCCCTCGGCCTGCTCGCTGTTGCGCTCGGTGAACATGAAGGCATGACCGAGCGTCGACTGGAGCTCGAGCTCCCATTTCCCGCCCTTATCGGCGTCATCAAGCGTTGCGAGCGCGCGGCCCGACCAGATGCGCGCCTCGTTCAGCAGATTGAGCTCGATGAACAGCCTGGCGCAGCTGCCGGCAAGCGGCACGCGCAAGGCGGCGCCTTCATCGTTGGCATAGCTCCATTGCAGCGCCGCGCGGGCATCGGCGAGCAGGCTGGCGCGCTCCTGGAGGCGGGAGCCCTGGTCCCGGCCCTGCTCCGCCATGCCGGCTTCGAGCGTCCGCTGGACATAGAAGGCGTGACGGCGCGCAATCACGTCCGCCTCGCCGCCGTCGGCCAGCTTCTGCATCGCGTAGGCGCGCGTGGCATCGAGCAGGCGATAGCGCCGCGAGGCACCGTCCGGCTGCGCCGACACCAGCGACTTGGCGACGAGTTGCTCCAGTGCGTCGACCACACGATCGCCCGGCGCGCCCTCCTCGGTCGCGACCGCCATCGCAGCCTTGAGCGTGAAGGGGCCTGCGAAAATGGCAAGCCGCTGAAACACGATGCGCTCGCTTTCGCGGATCAAGCCGAAGCTCCAGTCAAGCGTTGCACCGAGCGTCTGTTGCCGGGGCGGCGCCGTTCGCCGTCCGCGCCATTCGAGCTTGAGCCGGCTGTCCAGCAGCGCGGCCAGCTCGCGCAATCCGTGGACGCCGAGGCGCGCGGCAGCCAGCTCGATCGCCAGCGCGATTCCGTCGAGCTTGCCGCAGACTTCAGCAAGCACCTCCGCGTCCTCATCCGTGATATTTGCCCGATGCCCCGCCGCGGCAGCACGGTCGACGAACAACCGCGCGGCAGGATAGTCCAGCACTTCACCGGCGCTGAGGCTAACGCCTTGCGGCGGCCCCGGCAGCGGAACGAGTTCGAAGATCTGCTCGCCTTCGACCAGCAGCGACTCGCGACTGGTGGCGAGAATTGCGATGTCGGGCGCCTCGCGGTAGATGTTTTCCGCCAGGCGCGCGACCTCGTCGATCACGTGCTCACAACTGTCAAGGATCAGAAGCAGCCGCCGTCCCCGCAGGGAATTGATGATGCTGTCCGAGGGATCATCGTGATGCACCACAAGTCCCAATGCGGCCGCGACGGTGCTCGAGACCAGCGCGGCGTCCTTCAACGGACCGAACTCGAGAAAATGGACGCGGCCTTCGAACGTTCGCCACATGTCATGGGCGAGCGCGGTCGCGACCGTGGTCTTGCCGATGCCGCCCGGCCCTCGAAGCGTGACGAAGCGATCGCGGAGCAGACGGGCGGACAGTTCGGCCACGACGTCGTCGCGCCCGATCATCCGGTCCAGCCGACGCGGCAAGGGGGGCGGGGGCGCTCCCTCGGGGGCACGCGATGCGGGCACCGGATCAACGTTGGGTTCGCGGCGCTGCACGGGAGCGACGAAGCAATAACCCCGACTCGGAATGTTGGTGATGAAGCGGGCACCGTCCTTGCCGTCGCCGAGAACCTTGCGCAGTTCAGCGACATGCACCCGCAGGCTGATCTCCTCGACCGCCAGGCCCGCCCAAGCGTAGGCCAAAATCTCGTTCTTGGGCACCACTTCGCCGGCACGGCTGACGAGCAGGCGCAAAATATCCATCGCGCGGCTGCCGAGCTTGACCGGGGCGCCATCTCTCTCGAGCAACCGAGACCTCAGCGAAAACGGTCCGAACGAAACGGCGTGAAGATCTAGATTCAGTGGGGCGCCCTTGCCGGAGGAGCTATTTGCAGCCGAGAGCTCGTTCACATCTGCCCCATCTTGGCGACCACTGCATCCCAATGCGAGGCGCCCATTCTCTACGCCCGCAGCATACAAAGCTTATCGATCGAAAAGCGATCGAACCCCTCTCCTCATATGCTACCGTTCTACGCAAATAATTGAAAAGCTGGAGAAAATCAAATCTCTGCGACGCGCGGCGCTCATTTTGAGCTTGCACACCGTCTGCCCCGTCCAAAACATCACACAGGGGCTTTTTGTCCGGCTGTCGGCTGTTTCCAGAGCACGGAAGGATTTGCCTTGATTTTGGTGGACGCGTGAAATCTCCACCGTCTTAAAGCGCGTCAGAGGCCAATCTCCCAGCATGCTGCCCAAAGAGCGAAAGGGCGTGCGCCGATATGCTCGCCCCGTAGCCCTTCTGCCAGCAAGCTCTGGAACTGCAGGCGCGCGGGGGTATTTGCTGCGTCAAACCGGTGAACCACCGGATAATTGTTCTCAGCCCCGCCGGCGAGACAGGCACGGCCCGCGGTCGCCAGGCGGGAACCTTGCCTCCCGGATGAGTAGAAAATTTCCGATCTTGAATCTTGGAAGTCCGGTTACACCGACCGCTTTAGGATGTTGCTGTCCACCGGCATCTTGCGCAGGCGCTTGCCAGTGGCAGCGAAGATCGCGTTGGCAATGGCCGGTACGATTAACGACGTCCCGGTTTCTCCCATCCCACCTGGAGCCGCGGTGCTCTTGACGATATGGACATCGATGGCCGGCACTTCGTTCATGCGCATCATTTGGTACGTGTCAAAGTTCGTCTGTTCGACGCGCCCGTTCTTCAACGTGATCTCACCATAAAGCGCTGCTGTCGCTCCGAAAACGATGCCACTCTGGACTTGCGCCTGCACCGTGTCGGGGTTAACGACCGTGCCGCAATCGATCGCGCACACCACCCGCACAACCCGCACATTTCCGTCTTTGGACACCTCGACCTCGACAACCTGTGCCATGTAGCTGCCGAATACAAATTGCAATGCAACGCCTCGGCCCCGGCCTGTGGGCAAAGGATCTCCCCAGCTGGACTTTTCCGCGGCCAGATCGAGCACGGCCTTGGCGCGCGGATTGCGATCCAGGAGCATCCGCCGGTACGCAACAGGGTCCTGCCGTGCTGCCGATGCAAGCTCGTCGACGAAGCTTTCAGTCACAAAAACATTGTGCGACGGGCCGACGCTGCGCCAGAACGCCGTCGGAATACCAGGAGGTTCCACGCGCACGAACTCTACATGGAAGTTCGGCAGCTCGTACACGAGATCGATCGCGCCTTCGGTCGAGTCGGGATCAAGGCCGTTCTTGAAGGCGGGAGGTAGCCAACGCGCAATCACCGAAGGGCCGGCGAAGCGGTTCTTCCAAGCCACGGGCTTACCCTGCTTGTCGAGCCCGGCGGAAATTCGGTCGAACCAATACGGCCGATACATGTCATGCTGAATGTCTTCCTCGCGCGTCCACACGACCTTCACGGGACCATCGACATGCTTTGCGATCTCGACAGCGCGGACCGCACCATCGGCTTCCAGCCGCCGGCCAAACCCGCCGCCGATTAGATGATTATGGACAATGACCTTCTCGGGCGGAAGACCTGCGGCCTTCGCCGCCATCCCCTGCACGCGCGCCACAGCTTGGCTGCCGATCCAGATCTCGCACCCGTCTTTGCGAAGGTGCACCGTGCAATTCATGGGTTCCATCGTCGCGTGCGCCAGGAACGGAACCTGGTACATCGCGTCCACCTTGGTGACTGCACCCGCCAGCGCCTTGTCCACGTCACCAACGTTCTGGGCGACCGCGCCAGAACCAAGGGTAGCCTGCTCCAGCTCGCGAGCGATCTGCGTCGTGTCCAACCCAGAGTGAGGACCATCGTCCCATTCTATAACGAGGGCCTTCAGACCCTTCTTGGCCGCCCACATATGATCGGCCACGACAGCGACGGCATCGTCGAGCCGGACGATCTGGCGGACGCCGCGGACGGCTCTTGCGGCGCTATCGTCCAGACTCCTCAATCGGCCGCCAAACACCGGTGATTGCGCCAGCGTCGCTATCTTCACGTTTGGCGGGCGCCCGTCGATGCCGTAGCGGGCCGTCCCGTTGACCTTACCAGGCGCGTCGAGCCGCTTGGCCGACGTGCCGATCAGCTGGAAGTCTTCTGGCCGCTTCAGCGTCACCTTTTCCGGGAAAGGCAGTAGCGCCGCATCAGCGACAAGCTCCCCATATTTCAGTCGGCGACCTGTCGGCTCATGGATCACCTCGCCGTCGCGCGCGCGGCAGGCAGTCGGGTCAACGGCCCAACGCCGCGCGGCCGCGGCGACCAGCATGACCCGCGCAGTTGCGCCGGCCTCTCGCAGCGGTTGCCACCCCCCGCGGATGGCATTTGAGTTTCCCGTGGCCTGCACGCCCAACATCGGATTGGCATAGAGTTTTTCATTCGGCGGCGCGTGCTCCAGATGCACTTGGGACAGGCTCACCTCGAGTTCTTCGGCGAGCAGCATCGGGATTGAGGTGTAGGTGCCCTGCCCCATTTCGACATAAGGCATCGTCAGGACGACCCGACCATCGCCGGCGATACGGATGAATGCGTTCGGCGTGAAGTCTTCCAGAGCCGCAGCCTTGGTTTGGCCGAATGGCAAGCTCAGACTTAATAACAGACCACCGCCAGCCGCGGCGCCACTGTAGAGGAAGCTGCGACGCGACAGCTTGGTGTCGTTGGAACGCGATGCAATGCCATCAAAGATCATGTCAGTCTCCCTTTGCGTTCGCTTGCGCGGCAAGCTTGATCGCCTCACGGATGCGCACATAGGTCCCGCATCGGCAGATGTTTCCACTCATGGCTTCGTCGATGTCAGCATCGGTGGGATGCGGATTACTGGCGAGTAACGCCGAAGCCGACATGATCTGCCCTGATTGGCAGTAGCCGCACTGGACGACCTCGTGGTCGAGCCAGGCCTTCTGAATGCTTGCGCCAGGCGCCGTCGCCCCGACGGCCTCAATCGTCGTGACAGTGGACTTTCCGATGCTATCGATCGGAGTGACGCATGACCTTGTCGCGAGGCCATCGATATGCACCGTACAGGCGCCACATAGCGCTTCGCCACAGCCGAATTTCGTGCCGGTCATACCGAGCACGTCACGCAAGACCCACAGTAGCGGCGTGTCGCCGTCTACATCGACGCTATGCCTGCTTCCATTGATGCTGATGGTAAAGGCCATGGTGTCCTCTCATTTCTGCGATGTGTTCTCGAATGCTGTTGCCGATTGCGGCTACTCAGCCGCTGGCCGACCAAACTCGCTGCCAAGACTGCTGATACGATGCGGCACGGCTTCCCAGCTTCTGTGCGGTTGGGCGTTCGCCACGTAGTGCACATAAGTGCTTCCGACGATCAGTACGGCCGTCGTCAAAGATCTTAGCGTCTTCACAAGATCTATCGTCCGCGAAGGCACAACCATCGTCGTGTTCCCGGGTACTTCCGGCATGGTCATGACGATCTTCTCCATGTTCGCGCTCTGCCGACCCGAGTTCGAAATCGGCCGATTGCTGCGTCATGACCCTCGCGCAGCCGCAGGGAATTAGCTCGTTAGGGGTTGTTAGACGCTGTTAGCTGTTGCCGGCTGCTTCCTGGCCGACGGCGACACATGCCGCCACCTGCGGCCCCAGCGACGCAAGGGCTAACGATCCATAACAACCTCTAACGAGCCAAATCCATCCGCCCGCTGCACTCTGTGAACCGCGGACACTTGTCGGTTTGAGACAAGTCGACAGCGCCCCCGACGACCGACCCGTGAAAGCCTCACCGCGGGTAGCCGAATGGGGCGTCAGGCCCTCGAACAAGACAAGCCTATAAACTCGCAGAGCAACCTGGAGACGAAAATGATCACCAACCAAATCGTCGATTCAAGCTTCACGGCCATCATCAACGCACCGATCGAGAAGATCGATATTCCCTCCTGGTGCTTCAACCTCTCCGAGGCCGATTATCAGGGCTGTTCGCCGGCACACATCGCTGCTGGCTTCACCACCGCACCCGACGGGCGGAGGATGTCCATCAACGTAGAAATCATCGGCGGAAGCTTGATGGTTCAGCACTATGTCGAGACGTTGGGCGAGAAGAACCACCTGATCCTCGATTCGACCTCGGACGTCTTCACGCCGACCGGGCGGACCACCATCCATGTCACCTGGGAATTGAGCGCCAGGGAAATCGAGCCCGGGAAGTGCGAATTCACCAACAGGGTACGGTCAAACGCGACGGACGAGTTCATGACGTTCATTGGCAAGCAGGGAATTCCGTTCGACCTGTTCCGCGCCCAGCGCCAGCCTGCTTCGATTGCTCACAATCAGAGCGAAACGCCTCTTTTTGCGGCCAGCATCGAACGGGCAGCCCTCAAGAAGAACTGAACACCAACCGGGACCGCGCCGTGGCAACGGCGCGCCTGCTATGGAGACTTCCCATGCCTCACGCTTCCTTCGACAAGAACGTCACCGGACTGCTAGTTATCGACCCTTACAACGACTTCATTTCCGAGGGCGG
This sequence comes from Bradyrhizobium sp. CCGE-LA001, assembly GCF_000296215.2. NCBI lineage: Bacteria > Pseudomonadati > Pseudomonadota > Alphaproteobacteria > Hyphomicrobiales > Nitrobacteraceae > Bradyrhizobium > Bradyrhizobium sp. CCGE-LA001. The sequence goes on from NZ_CP013949.1 coordinate 4,203,581, forward strand.
CAAGATCTGGCCACGGATCAAGGCCGTCGCCGAAGCGAACAACTGTGTTCCGCACATGCAGAAAGTCTTGCATGCGGCACGCGATGCAAAGGTCCGGGTTTTCTATGCCATGCATCACCGGTACCGCGCCGGGGATTATGCCTCTTGGAAGTACATCGCCCCCATCCAGCGAGCTGCGTGGAAACGCCGTAGTTTTGAATTCGGCACCTGGGGCGGTGAGTTCCGCGCTGAATTCGTTCCGGCTCCAGGCGAGATCGTTGCCGACGAACACTGGTGCTCCAGCGGCTTTGCCAACACCGATTTGGATCTGCAGCTCAAGAGGCACGGCATCCAACAACTGATCGTCATCGGATTGGTGGCGCACACGTGCGTGGAAGCGACCGTGCGCTTCGCCGCGGAGCTAGGGTATGACGTCACCGTCGTCAAGGATGCGGTTGCCGACTACTCGGACGAGATGATGCACGCCGCACTGGAAATCAACCTGCCGAATTATGCGAGCGCGATTGTGACCACGAAGGAGATCGTGGAAGCACTCTCCACCGCGCATGCGCCGGCGCTGGATCCATCCGCAGCCGACTAAGCGGCTATGAGCGCCTGAAACTTATAGCAACTTCGAACAAAGCCTCGCAGCCGACTTGGCCCGTGAGGACAGCAAAGCTTCATCCCTGATCAATGGAGAACGAGAATGAGTAAAATCGAAAAAGTCGCGGTCGTCACAGGTGCCTCGCGGGGCATCGGGGCCGGTATCGTGGACGCTTACCGGAAGCTCGGATACGCGGTGGTCGCGAATTCACGGGACATGAAGCAAGGGAACGACGGCGATGTGGTCGCCGTCGCCGGCCATATCGGCGACCGCGGGGTCGCGAGCCGGGTCGTCGATATGGCCATCGAACGGTTTGGACGGATTGACACCCTCATCAACAACGCCGGAATCTTCATAAGCAAGCCGTTCACCGATTATACGGCAAACGACTTTCGCGACGTTCTCGACGTCAATCTCGCCGGCTTCTTCCATGTGACACAACTTGCTCTTCCGCACATGTTGAAGCAGCGACATGGGCATATCGTGCAAATAACGACCGCGCTTGTCGGCCAACCAAGCTCGGCAGTGCCCGCCGGGCTCGCATCGCTCACCAAAGGCGGGCTGGACGCGGTCACCCGTGGTCTCGCAATGGAGTACGCCAGACAGGGTGTTCGCGTGAATGCCGTTGCCCCTGGCATCATTAAGACGCCCATGCATCAGCCCGAAACGCACCAGTTTCTCGGCAATCTGCACCCCATGGGACATATGGGCGAGATCGCGGACGTTGTCGATGCGGTCCTCTACCTGGAAAGCGCGGGCTTCGTCACCGGTGAAACGCTGCACGTCGACGGCGGCCAGCACGCCGGCCGGTAAACAACCGAGGAGACAAGGACCATGCCTTACGTCAACATCAAGGTCACACGCGAAGGTACATCACCCGGCGCGACGGCCACCACGCCCGAACAGAAGGCGGCGCTTATCAAGGGCGTCAGCGACCTGCTGTTCCAGATTCTGGGCAAACCGCAAGACTCGACATTCGTCGTGATCGACGAAGTTGAGCTGGAAAATTGGGGATGGGGTGGACTTCCCGTCCCTGACTACCGAAAGCAGCTTGCGGCCCAGTCTGCCCGTCAGGACAGCACCGGCTGATCGAAGCAACACCTCGCCTTTCGCGATGCCTCGGCCGTACTGGCCAAGATGGACCCGCTGCACAAGCCGAGTCGGATGGGATCGTATCTCGCCGAGAGCGCAGAGGAGTGCCGGAGCCGCGACTGTGGCTGTATCCCGCGTTTCCTCATTGCGAAAGCCGCTGTCGGCCCTCTCCAGCAATGTAGCAGGTCAGCAACGGCAGCATTCAACAACTCACGACCGCCGCTGCCGGCCTGGCCATGACCAATTCAAGAAGCTAAGCTTCCGTAGAACTTAGCCGTAGAAAGTCCCCGTAGCATTTCATGTGGGCTCTGAGACACTCAGCTAAAAATCTGTGCCATTCTAACAACTTCCAACGCTGAGTGCAGAGGAGCGGTGATCCGCTGCTTTCGGAATCAGACGGACCTTGAAAGCCTCGTCTTCGGGCGTTCAATAAGTTCGTAACTGGGAACGCGGGTGCTTTCCTGCCGTGAGTCCAGAGCAGCTCCGCAGATTGCGCAGACCACGTCACCTGGATGCGGTACCAAGAACTTCTCTTCGGTGCGTCTGTACTCAGCACCGCAAGTGCATTGCACAACTGTCACCATGCTGGTGATATGTGCTTCCGATCAGGAATTTCCAGCCGCAACTTTCCTTGTCCTCTCGCGAGTTTGGCCGGCGCTTTAGGGAAGTCCGTTTGGGGGTCATAAGCGGCAGTCGAGGCAAAGGCGGCCCCGCGTCAGGTTCGCGGCCGATAGCCGACATCCGAATTGGCTCACCGTTGTTCAGCTAAGGGCCATAACCTGACCTTCCATGTGGCCTCCTGCGACCAAAAGCACCTTCATTGCGCCAGTTCGTCGAGTAAGGACTTGGCCTGCTTCAAATCCGACGTGTCGAAGCCCTCGGTGAACCAGCCGTAGATAGGCGCGAGGAGATCGCGGGATTCTCTGCGCTTGCCACGGTCGCGCCAGATCCGGGCCAAGCTGGTGGCAGCGCGCAGCTCCAGGCATTTGGCGCTCTGGCAACCCGCCACGTCTAGCGCACGCCGAAACCACCCTTCTGCTTCGGTCCCGTCGCCGCTCCGCCTGGCAAGCGTCAGCTCCCCAGTTAACCGGCAGATTTCCGCCTCCCATCGCCGCTCGCCGGTTTCCTCGACAATGCGCGCAGCCTCGACCAGCGCAGTTAATCCTTGCTCGATTTCTCCGGCCCACGCCGATGCTTCAGCCAGCGACGCGAGATAATAGGGCCGACGGATGCGCACGCCCGTCGGCTCGACGGCCGCGAGACCGCCGCGAATCTCCGCGATCCCTTCCACCGCCTGCCCGCGTGCCGCGATCGCCCACCCCCGCAAGATGCTCCCAGCCGCCGCCAGGTGCGGTGCGATCCCATGCTCAGCGCACACCGCGATTGCGGTCTCCGCATGCTCCTGGGCCGGCTCCGCTTCCCGCCGATGGTGGTAGATCATTGCCGCGAACACCAGGGCGAGAACAACGCTGAAGGGGTGCGACAGCCCCCGCGCCATCCTCACCGCCTCGCGCGCCGTGGCAAGCGCCTGCTCGGGGAAGCCAAGCGGCCACAGCGTGAGGGCCGCGGTGTATCGATTGCAGACGGCTGCGTCGTGGCCGCCATACAGGAACGTATGGCCACGGTGCGCGTCCGGCCGATACAGCGCCCATCCGGCTTCGAGATGCGTCCGACACGCGGTCAGTTCCGGGAGATGAAGGAGTGTCGTCCATGCGGCATGATGCGCCTGCAGGAGCAACGCCGGGTCGGCGCTCTGCCGAGCGACCGCGAACAGCCCGTCCAATAGGCCGCGAGCCGCCTTGAACTCGCAGCGCTGCTGGTAAACAAGCCACAGCCCCCAGTTCACGGCATAGAGCTGCGCTACATCGCCGGCTTGCTGACACAGATCGCGTGCGTGCAGATAAGCTTGTTCCACCTCCGCCGCCGAATAGCTCTTGGTGGCGATCAGCACCGGCGCAAGCACGAGCTGCAGGGCGAGTTCGCGGCGGGCACGCTCCGCCGGATCGGCGACCCGCCTGACGAGCGCCAGCCCCTTGTAGAGATGGGCAAGGCACTCGGCATGCGCCGAGCGCTCAGCCGCGCGCTGGCCGGCCGCCTGCCAGTAGGCAATGGCGTTTTCCGCAAGGTCAGCTTCGGTGAAGTGGTGCGCGAGCACTTCCGGCTGGGTTGCCGCGATGTCCGGAAACGTCTCTTCGAGCGCCCGGGCAATGCGCGCGTGCAGCGCGTGCCGCCTATTGCGCAGCAATGTGCCATAGGCGGTGTCCTGAACGAGGGCGTGCTTGAACAAATAGGTCGCGTGCGGCGGGATGCCGTTTCGGAACAGCAACCCGGCTTGCATCAGGCGGTCGAGCGCCGAGACCAGTTCCGGCTCTGACTGCCGCAGCACGGCGGCTAATAGCACATGAGAGAACTCACGACCTATGACCGCTCCGATTTGTGCTACCTCCTTGGCCCGGCCAAGCCGGTCGAGCCGCGCCATCAGAGAAGCATACAGGCTCGCGGGGACCGCCAGCGCTGGAGAGGGAATCGCGGCCGCAGTCTGCATCGCTCCGCGCTCGCCCCCAGCCTCCAGCACCGCCTTCGTCATCTCCTCGACGAACAACGGGATGCCGTCGGTGCGCTCGACAATGTCCTTTCTGACCTTCGCCGGCAGCAGCTTATTGCCGACGACGCACTCGATGACGGTCTCGACCTCGCGATGTCCCAGCCGATTGAGGGCAAGCGTTGTCACATGCGATTGTCCGACCCAGGGCGCGTCGAACTCAGGCCGAAACGTCACGATCAAGAGCACGCGAAGGCTCGCGATCCGGTTCACCGAGCGACCGAACACTTCCAGGCTCGTGGGATCTCCCCAGTGCGCATCCTCGACGATCATGAGCACCGGGCTGGACCGCGCGAGGGCTTCCAATTGGACGCCGAGTGCCGCCAGCGTTTTCTGCCGGCGCTGTTCGGGAACAAACTCCAGAGCGGGATAGCGTCCGTCGTTAGGAAGCGACAACATCTCGGCCAACAGCGCCGCGTCCTGGCGGGACGTCGAAGTCTGCGCCAGGAGCGCATCGAGCTTGTCGAGCTTGGCTTGCGATATGTCGCCGTGCACAAGTCCGGCAGCCCGTTCGAACTGCCCGATGATCGGATAAAGAACGCTGTCGATGTGTTGGGGCGAGCAGAAATAACGAAGCCGTGTGTGGGGTTCGGCCGTCAGGCGCTCCATGAGTGCAGTGGAGAGCCTGGATTTGCCGATCCCGGCCTCACCGGACAGCAGCACCACCTGGCCTTCGCCGGCCTTGGCTTTTGCCCAGCGCCGTAACAGGAGCTCAAGCTCTTCTTCGCGGCCGACGAGTGCGGTCAGGCCGCCGGGATGCATTGCGTCGAAACGGCTCTCGACAGAACTGGCCCGCAGCACCGCGAAAGCTCGCGCTAGACCTGTGATCCCCTTAAGCTCCGTTGGCCCGAGGTCCCGCAGCTCGAAGAGATTGCCCAGCAGTTTGCGCGTGGCCTCGGCAATGACGACTGTGTTCGGTTCCGCGATGCCTTGCAGACGGGCCGCAAGGTTCGGCGTCTCGCCGACAATCCCGCGCTCCTGCGCTTCGCCGGAGCCGACGAGATCTCCGACGACCACCAGCCCGGTGGCAACCCCAACCCGCATCTGCAGGGGCTCGCGAGCTGGGAGCGCAGCAACCGCGTCGATCAGGGCGAGGCCGGCACGAACAGCTCGCTCGGCGTCATCCTCATGCGCCTGAGGATAACCGAAGTAGACGAGAACGCCGTCGCCCATGTATTTTGCCACGAACCCGCCGAAGCTGCGGACGGTCTCGGCAACACACTTCTGATAGGCCGTGATGACCTCGCGCAAATCCTCTGGGTCCATCCGGACCGAGAGCGCCGTCGAGCCGACGAGATCCGAGAACATTACGGTCACTTGGCGACGCTCGGCGGTGTCCTCCTCTTCGTGGATTGCCAGAGAAACGTCGCATGCTGGCGTGGTTGCGCTCTTTTCCGCGCGCAGAACCGCAATTGCATCTAGAAGCGTGCGGCGGTGCCCAACCATGGCGACGCCCAAGTCTTTCAAGTCCTCCGCCGTCAGATTGGGCAGGACCTTCTCACTGATCTCATTTTCGCGGAATGCCGCCTCATATTGTTCGAGGCCAAGCCTCCGCAGCCAAACTCCGACGTCCATCATGGCGCCCCGGTTCGCCTTGCGCTGCATGATCCCGCAGTTGAGACAGCCTGTCTAGAGCGCCCTCTTGGAGGACCGGTTTGGGTCATGACCGCACTTCGGAGTGCAGGCTGCCTGCTTCCGATCTACCCCTATGAGCCGACCACCCGGGACGCTGCCTAGACTTCGCGTTCGGGCCAGAGACGGAAATCGCTGCTGCTTGCGATCGCAGGACACGTTGTTCCCCCTCTTGAACGGCGCGTTGAGATGGTCGACAGTAAGCGTGTCAGGCCTGACGAGGGGAGATCTAGAGTGGCCCCATCGCAGATTGATTTCTGGTTCACTATGGGCAGCACGTATTCCTACTTGAGCGTGTTGAGGCTCTCCGATGTTGAGCGATCTACGGGAATTTCCTTCCGTTGGCGCCCGTTTCATCTGCTCATCATCTTGCAAGAAATGAGGCACGTCCCGTTCGCCGATAAGCCAGCTAAACTGACTTATATGTGGCGGGATATCGGACGCCGCGCCGCGATGTACGGCTATCCAGCCAATCTCCCTGTGCCCTACCCCGCCAAGCAGTCAATAGTCGCAAATCTCATCGCAACTGTTGGCATGCGCGAAGGTTGGGGGCCGGAATTTGTTTGCGCCGCGTACCGCCGCTGGTTCACGCTAAGACAGGAAACTGGCGACGAGCCCAATGTATCGGAGAGTTTACGGGACATTGGGCAAAACCCGGACCGTGTGCTCACGTTGGCTTATGCAGAGACGGCGAAGGCCGAACTTGGGGCGGAGACGAGCGCAGCGCGAGATCTAGGTATATTCGGATCACCGACGTTCGTCGTGGACGGCGAACTATTTTGGGGCGACGACCGACTGAACGACGCAATTAGCTGGTGTCGTTCCGGCCGCGTCCGACATGGCTGATTGATCATTGTTGCGGCATTCCTGCCTTGAGCAACCCTTCCCTGTAATTGTTGCGATCATCTTCACGTTTGAAGGGACGGATCACTTCCGCAATCGTTTTCTCCGAGTGCTCGCTTGCTAACAGATCACTCAGTGTCCTTCTTGCGGAGTCGATCATGTCGAGGTGGGCGTAGCTCGCCGCCAGTACGCGGCACGCGGTGTGGAACCAGCGCTGTCCAAGGCTTTGCCTCGCCGTCTCAGCGGCTTCGGCGTAACGTCTGAGCAGATACAAGGCCGACGCCCGTTGGGCGAGCCAAGCGAAGATTTGCGGATCATTGGGACTAAGCCGTAGCGCCCGATCGATCGCCGTCAGGGCCTCGCGCGGCAGGCCGAGAAAATTGCTTGCCACCGCTAACGCAAAATAGCCGAGAGCAAAATTTTCATTCAGCTCAATTGCTCGCCTGGCGAATTTGACTGCGGTTTCGCAATCGTCGTTATGCGCCAGATTGAGTGCTAAAATATAGCAGGCAGAAGCGCTGCTAGGGTCAAGTGCAAGAGCACTCTTAGCAGCAGAAGCAATTTGAGCGTTGACTTTATGAGCATTGACATCGCGCCCTGGGCTGAGCCGATAGGCACGAGTGCTGAATAAAGTCCGAGCAATCCCGACGTAGGCGTCGGCAAGCGTGTGATCTAGCTCAATCGCGAGATTGAAACAGACAATGGCCTTCTGTGCATCCTCCTTGCTAAACTGATGGAAGTGCCACATTCCACGAAAATAGTGGTCTCTCGCCACCATTTGCTCCGGCGTCTTGCGGCGGGCGCGTTCGATTTCGGCTTTCGAGACCGCCGGCTCTATCGCAGTAGCGACATCTTGCGCCACCTCATCCTGAATCACAAACCCATCGGTGAGATCACGATCATACCTGTCTGCCCAGATGCTCGTGCCAGTGGTGGTGTCTACCAGCTGCGCCGTCACGCGCACCCGACTGCCAGCCCTTCGAACGCTTCCGTCGAGGACGTAATGTACACCCAATTGCCGACCAACATCTCTTATGTCGACTTGGCGGCCCTTGTAGGAAAAGCTTGAATTGCGAGCAATCACGAAGAACCAGCGCCACTTTGACAATGCCGTGATGATATCTTCGGTGATGCCGTCGGTGAAGTAGTCCTGCTCTAACTCACCACTCAAGTTTCGGAACGGAAGCGCGGCAATCGAGGGCTTATCAGGAAGCGCGAAGAGTTGGCTCGGCGCGGCAGAAACACTCTTTGAACCCGCCGCAGCCGAGATCTTATCCACACGCATTCGCCAGGCACGCATTGGCTCAGCGATATTCTTCAGCGACTGAAAACCCAGATCGTCAAAGCAAATGTCAAGCTTGCCGCGGAGTTGGCGCTGAGCGTCATCGGAGATGCATATCCCTCCTGGCTCTGCAATCCCCTCCAGACGGGCGGCTATGTTGACGGCATCGCCAAAAATATCGTCTTCATCAATGATTATATCGCCGACATGAACTCCGATCCGAAACTCTATCCTTTGATCCTGTGGCAGGCCCGTATTCCGGTCGGCCATGCTACGCTGAACTTCAACGGCCCAGTGACCTGCGTCCACGGCACTAGCGAACTCGACCAGCATGCCATCGCCGGTCGTCTTTACAATGCGGCCACGATACTCGGCCATAGCGGGATCGATGAGCGTCTTCCGCAACGACTTGAGCTGCGCCAGCGTGCCTTCCTCTTCGCGGCCCATCAAGCGGCTATAGCCGGCGACATCCGCCGCTAACACAGCCGCCAGCCGCCGCTCCACGCGCTCGCTGCTCACAAGTGCCTCCCAGCTCGGGAGATTGGACGGACAGTATAGCAATTTAACGGGGCGTTGTCCGACTCCCAATGTCCGATATGGGTCAGAATCGGCCCCGAACGGGCTTCGGCGTGAAGGTCAGCTACGGCCAATAGCAGAAGTCAACGTAGGCCGAAATGAAAGAGGCCGCGAACTGAGACGTCCTCACTTCAAAAAGGCGCCCACCGTCCAAGGAACCTTTGTACGTCATTGCAGTTTCAGCATCATCATCCGCTTGGGGCGCTTTGGGAGCTTTTCGCGCAACTGCCTCGTAAGCTCGGCCGGATTGCGGAAGTCTGGATCGTCAATATCAACGTTCTTCGCAATGATCGTTTCAATCCGGCCGCGAACCCGGTTTGCAGTCTCGCGCTTCTCCACCCAGATCGGCTTGAGCAGATCGTACATGTGGCTCGGCTTGATCTCCGGGATGGTCAGCTTGCCGATTGTGGGATAGGCGTACCGCTTGAGGGACGAGGGCCACTGATCGCGATGCTTCACGCTCCAGGTCGACCAATTCGTCCGGATGTAGACTTCCGCGCATTCCTCGAACGTTGGCAACCCAACCTTGGCCTCGATGGCTTTCGATTCTTCGCGCGCCTTTCGCCTCTCCTGCACTATGTCCACGCCGGCGGTGCTGCGATCGCCTTTCACGCGCAGCCGCGCCGCATCCCGTGCCAGCCGCGCATCTTTTAGCGACACTTCTTTCAAGGAACCGAGGCCGTGCCAGCGCTCCTTGCCATCTTTCCAATATCTGTATGACCAGCTCTTCGACGTTGGTCCGGTGATGATCAAGTAGAGCCCATCACCATCGGCGTATTTGCCGGGCTTGGTTTGGCGCTCTACGTCGAGGGGTTTGAGCCTTCCAGCCATTGTTCCTCCGGGAAAACCGTCCTCCGAACCCACGGGCTAATGCTACGGTCAGTGCCCCGATTAGGAGGAACACCGGCGAACTGCAAAGTACAGCACTTCGGCGCAAGTCACTGATGTTGCTGTGGAGTTCGAACGACTGCGAACAGTGGAGAACAATATACTGGCGGAAGGGGTGGGATTCGAACCCACGGTACCCTTGCGGGCACGCCGGTTTTCAAGACCGGTGCCTTAAACCACTCGGCCACCCTTCCAAGCCTTGAAATTGTTTAGCTTTTCATCGCTTCGCAGAAACGTTTCGAGGACTCTGCGACCGCTTTGCTACCCAACATCGGCTCGCTTTGTTTATGGCGGCGCGCGTGGCGACGTCAACCGCCGCGGCGGCCTCCCCGTGCATGTTTGGCATCAAGGGACGCCAGATATCCCTGGTGCTCGCCATCGAGGAGAGCGGCTAGTGCAGCACCCGGCTCGCTTCGGCGAGCCGGACTCTTTCTCTCAACTCTTCGAGCTCTTCGATCGCATTCAGCAACCTCACCAGTTCGCGGGTCATATGTGCCAATCTGGGCTTTGGACGTCGCGAGATACGAATACGCTGTCCCATCGGTGCACGCCTCCATGCTGTGGAGATCCACATGGCAAGGAGCGTGCCGCCCCCGTGAAGGGGTCTATTTTTAACGTAAATGAAGGCCCGCCGGCTCACGCTAGGCGAGCCACTCAAGGTCAACGGCTGATATTTTCACTTAAGACATCGCGATTGAGAACCTGCCGGCTCCAGGTCGACGGCATTTTGGGTTGCTCTCAATTCCGGATCGCCAACATCCCGAAAGCCGAGGTCCAGAAGCAAGGTGTAGATAACCTTCGCGCTCGACCGGCGACTGATTGCCGGTTCAGTCTGTTAACTTCAAGCTTTCGCCCCGTGTGAGTCGGGGGGATCCATGGAGCGGAAGCCGCTTGAGAGCATGCCTCTTGAAGAGCTGTGGCAACTCCACAGCCTCGTCAACGATATTCTCGCCGCCAGGCTTCTGGCGAAGAAGGACCAGCTAGAACGACGACTGGAGCTACTCAAGCGAGAGGGCAAGCCTCGTCATTGACGCCGCTGGCGGGCCTTTGTCGTTTGGAGAATGCGGCGGTCCGACGCGCGAGGTCGTAGGAAGATGTAGCAGCCACTCGGCTCGCTCCTTCGTCGAACTGGCCGCCATCAGCCACCCCTAGCTGGACGGGCAATCAACCAGCACGGCGCTCCGGATATATTTGGTCCTCTGATGAGCGTTGACGTAGCGGCCAAATTGCGGGCTGTAATTGAGGTCGTAGCGGCATCCTGCCCGCATGGCCTTGTAGATCGCGCCCCGCTCGATCACGTAACTCCCTTGCGGGAGCGTCTTGAGGCGGACCTGCGCGATCGTCTGTTCCTGGCCGTGGTCCGGGCCGAGATAGGTGACGCGGTCGGTGGAGCCGACCGACCAGACGATCGCAATGACGCAGATCAACGAAACAGCGAGAGCGGCGACCAGTCCGAGTTGCGGTCGCTCGAGGGAGGCGAGAAACAAGCTCATCTCGTTTCGTGTCGTTCCGCGCTCGGCGGTTCAAAGCTCCCTCACCTTTGGCTCGCGCAAAAGAAAGCGCGGCGCCCCGCAAGGAGCGCCGCGCGACTATTCGTCGTGACCGGGTTCAGCTCAGTAGCCGCAGGACGCGCAGTTCATCTGCACCGGGGCGTAATAGGAATAGCCGGGCGAGACCATCTCGACGCGCTGACGCGTGGCGTATTGCGGCGGGATGCGCTCGTACTGGACGCTGGGCGGCGCCACCATCACGGTCTGCGGCACCATCACGGTGCGGTACTGCGCCGGCGTGCGGTGCGCGACGACGGAGCCCGGCGAGACCATCACGGTCTCGTCGACCGTGCGGTATTGCGGCGCGACGTATTGCTGCTGATAGCAGGTCGTGCAGGGCGGCGGCGTGTAGCAATTGTAGCAACCGGCAGAGGCTGCGCCCGTCATGGAAATCGCGGCGACGGCGGTGGAGAAAACAACGGCGAGAGTACGAGACATTGCGGTGGTGCCCCAGTTGCCCGAAATGGATGTGCGAAGGTCGGCGCAGTATACGCGGTAAAATCCAGAGCTGCCGAACTTCGTCCGGGCATCCTTAATGCGAACGGCCCTTTGCGGTCGAACGGTAAGAACTCATTGACCACGCGCATTAACGCGCGCGACGTGGGTTCGCATCGAAGTCCGCGTGACGTCTGGGAGCGCTAGCCGGCGATTGGATATCGCCAGTGCTCCGTTCGAGCGCCGCCTCCTAAGCGTTACCCACCTCTGCGAGGGCGAGCTTCAGCGCCTCGCCGCTCGTTCCAAGAACTCCAGCAGCGAGGGATCCGTCTCCTCGAATTCGACAAAGCGGCGACGCAACTCGTCGGCAATCTCCGCGGTGCAATCTCGCGACCATCCTTCCGCGGTATTGAAGGCCACGACACGGGCGGGATGCAGATATTGTCCGTCGACGAGATGCCTGAGCAGGGTCGCGCGATTGGCGTCCTCTTCCGCTGTTTCGCACCAGGCGCGGCCCAATCGCCGGCCGAAATCATCGAGCACGAGATAGACGTCCTGGTCTGTGGTCATCTGCGGCACGAGTGATGGAGCGTGACTCATAGCTTACTCCGCTACTGGCAATCCGGGACCGTTGCGGACGGAGCTGAATAAGGCGGCCGCCTCCGGCGAGATCCGGAAAATGAATTTCCGCAGTTTTCATAGGATGGCACAATTAGATTATAAACAAAAACGAAATAAATAAGAATTAAATAGCAGATTGGGGATAAAAGCATTATGGTCATAGCTGCCTGGCGGGCAAGCCCGCACGTCGGGTGCCCACTTCGCAAACGGCCCTCGCCTCACCCCCAACTAGCCCCCCAGAGGCGAGGGCCGTTTCTTTCCAAACTCCATTCCGGCTACACGGCCTGCAACCGCGCATCGGCGCGCGCTCCGGATAGGCGATCGCGCGTCGTTCCGGAGCAATGAATCGGGATTGGCGCTACCGATCAGGCAACTATCTCGGGCGCCGCTTCACCTCGCGCACAGCGCCGCGCGCGGCGCTGGTGGTGAGCGCGGCGTAAGCCTGCAACGCGGTCGAGACGTTGCGCTTGCGGCCTTGCGCCTGCCAAGCGGCATCGCCCTTTGCCTCTTCCGCCGCGCGGCGGCGGGCGAGCTCCTCGTCGGAGACCTCGAGGTTGATGCTGCGGTTGGGGATGTCGATGGCGATGATGTCGCCGGTTCGCACCAGACCGATGTTGCCGCCTTCGGCCGCTTCCGGCGACAAATGGCCGATCGACAGGCCGGAGGAGCCGCCGGAGAAGCGACCGTCAGTGACGAGCGCGCAGGCTTTGCCGAGGCCCATCGATTTCAAATAGCTGGTCGGATACAGCATCTCCTGCATGCCGGGGCCGCCGCGCGGGCCTTCATAAATGATGACCACGACCTCGCCGGCGACGACCTTGCCGCCCAGGATGCCTTCGACGGCGGCGTCCTGGCTCTCGAACACGCGCGCGGGGCCGGAGAATTTCAGGATCGAGGCGTCGACGCCGGCGGTCTTCACGATACAGCCGTCCTGCGCGAGGTTGCCGTAGAGCACGGCAAGGCCGCCATCCTTGCTGAAGGCGTGCTCGAGGTCGCGCACGACGCCCTTCTCACGGTCGGCCTCGAGCTCGTCGTAGCGGCGCTCCTGGCTGAAGGCGACTTGGGTGGGGATGCCGCCGGGCGAGGCGCGATAGAAGGTGCGCACCGCCTCGCTCTTGGTGCGCTTGATGTCCCAGCGCTCCAGCGCGTCGTTCATGGTCGGTGCGTGCACGGTCGAGACCGAAGTGTCGATCAGCCCGGCGCGGTCGAGCTCGCCAAGGATGCCCATGATGCCGCCAGCGCGATGCACGTCCTCGACATGCACGTCAGCGACGGACGGCGCCACCTTGCACAGCACGGGCACGCGGCGCGAGAGACGGTCGATGTCCTTCATGGTGAACGCCACCTGCCCTTCATGGGCGGCGGCGAGCAGATGCAGCACGGTGTTGGTCGAGCCGCCCATGGCGATGTCGAGCGTCATCGCGTTCTCGAACGCCTTGAAGTTGGCGACGTTGCGCGGCAGCACGGATGCATCGTCCTGCTCGTAATAGCGGCGGACGAGATCGACGATGGTGTGGCCGGCCTCGACGAACAGGCGCTTGCGGTCGGCATGGGTTGCGACCACCGAGCCGTTGCCGGGCAGCGCGAGGCCGAGTGCCTCGGTCAGGCAGTTCATGGAGTTGGCGGTGAACATGCCCGAGCAGGAGCCGCAGGTCGGGCACGCCGAGCGCTCGATCACCTTGACGTCTTCGTCGCTGACCTTGCTGTCGGCCGCGGCCACCATGGCGTCGATGAGGTCGACGGCCTTGGTCTTGCCCTGCAGCTTGACCTTGCCGGCCTCCATCGGGCCGCCCGAAACGAAGACCGCGGGGATGTTGAGCCGCAGCGCGGCCATCAGCATGCCGGGGGTGATCTTGTCGCAGTTGGAGATGCAGACGAGGCCGTCGGCGCAATGGGCGTTGGCCATGTACTCGACGCTGTCGGCGATCAGCTCGCGCGACGGCAGGCTGTAGAGCATGCCGTCATGGCCCATGGCGATGCCGTCGTCGACCGCGATGGTGTTGAACTCCTTGGCGACGCCGCCGGCCTGCTCGATCTCGCGCGCCACGAGCTGGCCGAGGTCCTTCAGATGGACGTGGCCGGGCACGAACTGGGTGAAGGAGTTGACGACCGCGATGATCGGCTTGCCGAAATCGCCGTCCTTCATGCCCGTCGCGCGCCAGAGGCCGCGGGCACCCGCCATGTTGCGGCCGTGGGTGGTGGTGCGGGAGCGATAGGCTGGCATGGCGGTTCCGTCCTCGGGTTTGGCAGCCGGGGCGGGAAAATATGGAGCCGCCTCAGGCCTTTCCGGCCGGATAGCGCAGGCGGGGAACGCGCGCAACGGGAACTTGGGGCTGACAGAGCTCCCCTGCTCCCGGCGCGGGGGGTCTTGCCGTGCCCCGGACGCAGCGCAGCGTCACTTCGACGATGCGCTGCAGAGCCGGGGCCCATCTGGCAACGGGTGGCCGTGGCCTCTGGGTCCCGGCTCGCGCTTTGCGCGTCCGGGACACGAGACCGCCGCCCCTATTGCAACGTCGGATCGAGCCGGTCGCGCAGCCAGTCGCCGATTACGGAGACGGCTAGCGTGGTGACCACGATGGTGGCGGCCGGGGCCAGCATGATCCAGGGCGCCCGGGTCAAATATTCCCGGCCGTAGCCGACCATGTTGCCGAGGCTGGTCATCGGCGGCTGCACGCCGAGGCCGAGGAAGGACAGGCCTGATTCCATCAGGATCACCTCGGGGAATACCAGCGTGGTCGAGACGATCAGCGTCGAGGCGATGTTGGGCAGGATGTGGCGGAGGTAGATCCGCGACGGCGTCGCGCCCAACTGGCGCACGGCGGCGGCATAGCCTTGCGCGTTGGCGGAGATGGCAAGGCCGCGCGCGATGCGGGCGTAGCGCTCCCAGCCGAACAGGCCCATCAGGCCGATCAGGAGCGGCAGCGAATTGCCGAAGAAGGCGAGCACAGCCAGCGCCATGATCAGGAAGGGCATGCTGGCCTGGAAGTCGGTCAGCATCAGCACGAGCTGCTCGACGAACCCGCGAAAATGCGCGGCGAGAAAGCCGAGCGTGGTGCCGACCAAGGCCGAGATCGCGGTCGCGCCGAACGCGATCAGGAGCGAGATGCGGATCGAGACCAGAAGACGCGATAGCACGTCGCGGCCGAGCTCGTCGGTGCCGAGCCAGTGCGCGGCATTGCCGGGCGCGGCCAGGCGGTTGCGCAGATCGAGCTGGCTGAAGCCGTAGGGCGCAATTTTTTCGGCGAACGCCGCGATGACAAGCACCGCGACGATCCAGGTGATCGCAAGCGCGACCGACACCGGGATTGCCGGAAGGCTGATGCGCCGGCGTGTGGCGGTATCCTTCAGCGTCGCGTCGGTCATGCATGCGCTCCCTTGGTGCGCAGGCGCGGGTCGAGGAAGCCGTAGAGGAAATCGACGATCAGGTTCGACGTCACCATGGTCATCGCGACCAGCAGCAGGATGCATTGCACGACAGCGAGGTCGCGGTTGGCGACGGCGACGACCAGCAGGCGCCCTACGCCCGGCCAGGCGAACACGCTCTCCACCACGACCGCGCCGGCGATCAGCGTCCCCACCATGAAGCCGAGGATGGTGACGGTCGGAATCGCGGCGTTCGGCAGCGCATGCGAGGTCACGACCTTGCGCCAGGGCACGCCCTTAGCCGAGGCGGTGCGGATATAGGGCTGGCCGAGAACCTCCAGCATCGCGCTGCGGGTGAAGCGCGCCAGCACGGCCGCACCGCCGAGGCTGAGCGTCGTGATCGGCAAGATGGCGTGGCGCCAGCTGTCCTGTCCGCCCGAGGGAAGCCAGCCGAGCTGCACGGCGAAGACGAGGACCAGCAGCAGCGCGAGCACGAAGCTCGGCACCGTGAAGCCGGCGACCGCCGTCATCATCACGGCGCGGTCGATCGCAGAGCCCCGATGCAGCGCGGCGTAGATGCCGGCGGGGATGCCCAGCGCGACCTTGAAAAAGAACGCCGGCAAGGTCAGCGCCAAGGTCG
This sequence comes from Bradyrhizobium sp. CCGE-LA001, assembly GCF_000296215.2. Taxonomy (NCBI): domain Bacteria; kingdom Pseudomonadati; phylum Pseudomonadota; class Alphaproteobacteria; order Hyphomicrobiales; family Nitrobacteraceae; genus Bradyrhizobium; species Bradyrhizobium sp. CCGE-LA001. The sequence continues at coordinate 4,219,688 of NZ_CP013949.1, forward strand.
CGGGGATGCGCTCCAGCACGAGTTCGATCGCGGGACGGCCGTCGCGCATGGAGCGGCCGAGCTCGCCTTTGGCAATGGCGCCGAAATAGTCGAAATATTGCGCCCAGATCGGATCATCGAGGCCCCAGGCCTTGCGGAATGCTGCGAGCACCTCGGGCGGCGCCTCAGGTCCCAGGATCATCAGCGCGGGATCACCGGAGAGACGCAGCACGATGAAGGCGAAGGTGACCACGAGCACGATCGTGAGCGCCGCGCGTCCGATGCGGATGGCGAAATAGCGTCCCATCAGGCTGCATCCCGCGTCTCGGCGCCCGTGACGAGATGGCAGGCGACTTGCCTGTCGCCGCCCACGGCCGCGAGAACAGGCACCTCGCTCTTGCAGCGCGCGATGGCGCGCGGGCAACGCGGATGGAAGGCGCAGCCTTGCGGCCGCGCAGCCGGGTTCGGCGGATCGCCCGAAAGCACGATACGGCCCGCGCTGCGGCGGCCCGGCGCGGGCGAGGCCGAGACCAGCGCCTGGGTATAGGGATGCTCGGGTCGCGCAAACAGATCATCGGCGCTGCCGATCTCGACGATGCGGCCGAGATACATCACGGCGACGACATTGCTGATCTGCCGGACGACGCGCAGATCGTGGCTGATGAACAGCAGCGTCAGCGACAGTTGCGCCTGGAGATCGCAAAGCAGGTTCACCACCTGCGCCTGGATCGAGACGTCGAGTGCGCTGACCGGCTCGTCGCAGACCAGGAAATCGGGCTTCGTGGCCAGCGCCCGCGCCAGCACGATGCGCTGACGCTGGCCGCCGGAGAGCGCGCCGGGATAGCGCGCACCATGCGCCGGTGTGAGCTCGACGGCACGCAGCAGCTCGCGGACGCGGTGCTCACGCTCGGCCGGCGTGCCGAGATCGTGGATGTCGAGCGGCTCGCGGATTTGCGTGGCGACCGGCAGCCGCCGGTCCAGCGCGCCGAGGGGATCTTGGAAGATCATCTGCATGCGCCCGCGCTGTGCACGCCAGGCGGCCGTTCCCGGCGCAGCCATCGGCTTGCCGTCGAACTTCACCTTGCCGCTGTCGGGCGGCTCAAGGCCGAGCACGATGCGGCCCGTCGTCGATTTGCCCGAGCCGGACTCGCCGACCAGGCCGAGCGTCTCACCCTTGGCGATCGTCAGCGACACGCCGTCGACGGCATGAACCGCCGTCGCGCGGCCGAACATTCCGGAACGCATCGCATAGCTGCGCGAGATCGCGGACACCTCGACAAGCGGCAGGCTCATTCGGCGGCGATCCCGAGCAGCGCGCGGCGCGAGGCCTCGGCGCGGATGCAGGCAACGCTGCGGTCATCTGCGATCGGCGCCAGGCTCGGCGCGGCATGGCCGCACGGCTCGGCCGCCAGCATGCAGCGCGGCGCGAAGGCGCAACCGCTGGGCATGTGCGCGGGATCGGGCACCGTGCCGGGAATGGCGGTGAGGCGCCGCCGCGGTCCATCCAGCGGCGGCAGCGCGCCGATCAAGCCTTGCGCATAAGGGTGCACGGGATCGGCGAAGAGCTGGTTGCTGGGCGCCTGCTCGACGATGCGGCCGGCATACATCACCGCGACGCGGTCGCAGTTCTCGGCGACGACGCCGAGATCGTGGCTGATGAGCACCATCGCCATGTGCATTTCGCGGCGAACCGTGGAGAGCAGCTCCAGGATCTGGGCTTGAATGGTGGCGTCGAGCGCGGTGGTCGGCTCGTCCGCAACAAGCAGGTCGGGATTTCCGGCGAGCGCCATCGCGATCATGATGCGCTGGACCTGGCCGCCGGAGAATTCGTGCGGATAGGCGGACAGCCGCCTCGCTGCATCGGGAATTCCGACGAGATCGAGCAGCCGCCGGGCTTCCGCCTTCAGCGCCTCACCCGAGAGATCGCGATGCAGCGCCAGCGCTTCGCAGAGCTGCCTGCGGATGGTCAGCACCGGGTTGAGGGCGCTGGCCGGATCCTGGAAGATCATGGCGACGCGCCCGCCCCTGACCTGGTCGAGCGCGGCGGCGGGCGCGCCGAGGATCTCGCAGCTGTCGAGCAGCACCGAGCCAGAGACCGAGGCGTGACGCGGCAGCAGGCCGAGGGCGGCAAGCCACGTCACCGACTTGCCCGAGCCGGACTCGCCGACGAGGCCGAGGGCCTCGCCCTTCTGCAAGCTGATGTCGACGCCACGCAGGACCGGCACGCCGCCAAAGGCGACGCGCAAGTCCTTGATGCTGACCAGCGGCGGCACCGCTCAGGCCTCGAAATTGCCGGCGCGGAAGTCCATCGCGAAGGCGGGCGCGGCCTTCCATTTGATCGATTTCGGCTTGGCCGTGAAGGTCGCGTTCTGGTGCAGCACCGTATAGGCGGGGTCCTCGCGCTCGGCGATTTCCAGCATGCGGCGGAACGCTTTCTTGCGCGCGGCGCGATCGGTCGACGTCTCCAGGAACTCCGACAGCTTGTTCAGCTCGACATTGGTCCATTCGCCGATTTGCTGCTGCTGGCCGTTCGGGCCATGCTGGGCGACGAGCGAAGACACCGGATCGTTGAAGGCAGCCGAGTTCGACCAGTCGCGCACGGCGCGCGTGGGCGCACGCTCCATGATCTGCGACCAGTTCTCCTTGGTCTCGATCTGGATGTTGAGGCCGACCGACTTCCACATCTCGACCAGCACCTGCGCGGTCGCGACCTGATTGGTGTAGTAATTGTTGAGCAGCCGGTACGGGATCGGATCGCCCTTGTAATTGGCCTGCTTCAACAGATCCTGCGCGAGCTTGGGATCGTAAGCCGGCACGCTCCAATCGGCGTTGAACATGTCGCCGTAGAATTCCCATTGCAGGCCCTTCGGCACGCGGGTGCGGCCGGCCCACAGGCTGTCGACGATCGCCTGGCGGTCGATCGCATGGGTGAAGGCGCGCCGCACCAGCGGATTGGCGAGCACGGCGTGGTTCTTGTCGAACACGGTCAGGCGGTGATTGAGAATGGTGCCGCCCTGCACTTCGAACGCCGCGTTCTTCTCGATGCCGGCGATCTGGTCCGGCGGGATGTCGCAGGCGAACTGATATTCACCCGACAAGAGCCCGTTGATGCGGCTAGCGACCTCCGGCACTTCGAGGAAGCGGATGCGCTTGAGCGGCGGGCGGCCGCCCCAATATTCGTCGTGCGCTTCGAGCGTCAGCGAGACGTCGGGCTTGAGCTCAACGACCTTGTAGGGACCGGTCGTGACGGGCTTGCGCGCCCAATCGAGATAGCTCGCGGACTCTTCCCAGGCGCGACGGTTCATGATGTCGGAGCCGTAGCGCATCAGACGGCCCTCGATCGTGACATCGGGCGTCGCGTTGTAGAAGCGCACCGTGTACTTGTCGACGGCGTCGACGCGGACGAGGTCGGGCCAGATGCGGCGCGCGACCGCGGGCACATCCGGCGGCAGCTCCTTGCCGGGACGCGGCGTCGGGATCTTCTCGAAGGCCTGGATGGTGGAGCGGCTCTTGGCCTCGGTCTCGCCGAACATGCGCTGGCGGCTGAAGGTGAAGACGACGTCCTCCGCCGTGAGCTCGTCACCATTGTGGAATTTGACGCCCTGCCGCAGCTTCAGCTCGACGGTCTGGTCGTCGATGCGGCGCCACTCGGTGGCGAGACCCGGTACGGCCTCGAGATTGCCGCGCCAGTTCTTGGAAATCAGGCCTTCCCAGATCGAGGAAAAGAACACGCGCTCGCCGACGTTGGACTGCTCGCGCAGCACGTCGAGCACGTTGGCATTCGTCACCTTCTGCACGGCGATCGTCACCGACGGACGATTGTCGGCCTGCCCGATCGCAAAGCGCGGCAGGAGGAGCGTGCCTGCGGCAGCGCCGCCGGATTTCAGGATGGTGCGACGGGTGAGCTTGCTCATGATGGTGACCCTGCCTTTGTGATGTCGGTTATTCGGCAAGCCCGAGCGCGGCGAGATGGGCTGCGCCGGCACGGACGTCGTCATGGTTGCGGAGTTCGAGGATGAGCCGCGGGTTGGAATTGACCCGTCCCAGCGCGCGGAACACCGCGACCCACGGGATGTTGCCCTCGCCCGGCGCCCAGTGCCGGTCGGCAAAGCCGTCGGTGTCCTGGAGGTGCACATGGGTCAGCATGTCACCAGCGGTTTCGACGTAGTAATCGACCGGCGGTGCCCCGATGGAGATATGGGCGTAATTGGCGTGCCCGGTATCGAGCGAGACGCGGACCTTGCTGCTTTCGAGCGCCTTGGCGAGGCGCACGCGGTCACGCGGATCCTTGTCCTCGATATTTTCGATGACGATCTCGCAGCCGATCGTCTCGGCGCGCGCAATGACTTCGGCGAGCGTCGCCTTGACGCGTTCGACGAGATTGCCGCGGTTATCGGGATAGAGATCGAGATTGTTGTGGTCCCAGGTCGTGAACGGCGAATGGATCACCATCTGCGTCGCACCGAGGAACTCGGCGGCATCCAGCCCCTGGAGCAGGCGCTTGGTCACGGCCTGACGGATCATGGGATCGTGGCTGTCGATCTTGAAGCCCCAGAACGGGCCGTGAATGCCGAGCCGGCCGGTGTGGCCCGCGAGCATCTGCTTGATGTCGCTGGCCGCGCTGCGCCAGTCGCTATCGAGCAGATCGGCGCGGAAGAAATCCTGGACCTCGAGATCGCGCTGCCGTTCCAGAAGCCAGTCGCGATGCGCGGGGATCGATTTGATGGACAATGCGGCGCCCAGCACCGGCTTCGACATGGCTTGCTCCTTGGCCGTCAGCGATGACGGGAGCAGCGCTAGACCAGTTCAATGACAGGCTGGTGAAATGCAGGTTGCGAGGTGCCGGTGAGATGTGGACATCTTGTCGGCCGTCGCTTTCCGATTGGGCAACGATGCGCGCAACCGATGCCGAACGAACACAGGGCAAGCAGTATCGATGTCCGTAGTGATCCGGAATGGAATCCTAATTAACCTTCGCGTACATCGCGGGACATCGATCGGCGGCCACTTCCACGGGCATCACCCTCTGATCGCGCGACATGGGGTTGGGGGACCACATGGGGCGGGGGATTGAAGGCTGGGGCAAGGTGACGAGGTCCGGACTCCTAGGCACTCCGGACCTCGAAACTTTTTAGATTGAACGCAGCAACGCGCCGTCCGGGTGGGGCATCCGGGCGGCGCGTTGTCGTTTCAGCGTGGTCTTTGGGTTAGCGCGTCTGCGGCTCCAGCGTCACCGTGCAATCGCCCTGCCCTTGCGTCGCGACCACGATATTGCCCGCGGGAGCGCCGAGGGCGATCGGCGCAGACGAGCCGCCGCCGGGCATCTGGACGATCACGCTCAGGGAATCCGTGCGCGCTGTCGAACCCACGGTGGTCGGCTCGGCCTGGGCCACATTGCCGGAGGCGTCACGCCGCATGATCTGGCAGTTCACCATGTTTCCGCCAGCCGCTGCCATGCTTGATGACGAGGTGCTGCCGCCCATTTGGGCGCGGGCCCGTGAGGGATCGCGAGGCACCTGGCTGACGATGCGATGGGAGCGCGGCTCCACGATGACGACCTCGTCCTCCGTCGCGAAATATTCGTAGTCCCGATAGGCAGGCTCGATCGAGACGATCTCGGGCGGAAGCCGATGCAGCCGCACGCGCGAGGGAATCGTCTCGCCGACCCGGATTGAGATGTTCAGATTGCGCTCCGGCTGCGCCAACCGTGCGCGACTGACCGTTTCGGAGATCCGCACCTGCCGCTCGGTCGTCACCTGGGCCTGCTGATTGACCTGCGTGTTGGTCTGCGTGGTCTGATTGGCCTGGTTGGTCTGTGTGCTGGATGTGCCGGGCGCGGTCTGCGCGTTGTTGGTGGGAGCTGTCCGGTTCGTATCCGTGGCGGTGGCCGGCCTGCTATTCTGTTGCGCCGGTGGCTGTTGCTCGGCCGCGTTGCGCGGCGGCTGGGCCTGGTTGCGCTCGTTCTGGTTGGCTGTAGCGCCAGTCCGCTCGTTCTGCTGGCCAGTCTTGGACTTCTCGGACTCGGCCGTTGATTTCTGTGGCGCCGATTTGTCCTGCTTCGTCTCAGCACTGCTCTTGCTGTCGCGTCCCTGCTTCGTGCTCTCCGCCTCACGGTTGCGATCGCGCGAAGGCTCGCGGGAGTCTTGTGCCTGATCCCTCGTTTTTGGTTGGTTGCGCTCGGCAGAACTCGGTGACTGGCGCTTGTCGTCACTCGCCTCCTGCTTGGCAGCGCCGCCCTTGTCTTCGCGGCCTGCACCCTGGAGTCGGTCTTGAGCGCCCTGCGCGCGCTCTTGAACACGTTCCTGGGCTCCGCCGCGCTGCGGCCCGGCGCCCTTTGCCGGTTCCTCGGTTCGTCTCGGTTCGTCCCTGCGCTCACCGGGTGCCTGGGCGTAAGCGACGCCGGAAGCAAGCATCAGTCCGATAGCTGCGGTCGATAACATCAAGTGCCTGCGCATGTCCCTCTCCTCAAAATCACAACAACAGACGCGAACGTTCTGTGGGTGCGAAGGTTCCTGAGCAGGAACGAGGAGGTATCAGGCCGGGTTCACATCGCATCCTTCAGCGTGAGACGGGCGGTGAAGGTCACGCTGGTCTTGCCGACCAGCGCCATGCCTTCGACCTCGGCGCCACCGGCGGAATAGTGCCCCGAAAAGCCGCAGGTGACCTCGCGGCCGGCGAATGCGAGCGTCCTGCCGACGGCTTCAGTATGCTGATTGACGATCATGTCGCCGCGCCACTTGCCGTTCCGGAACGTGTAGCTGCCGGTGTAGTAGAAATAGCTGTCCCCACCCATGATGCGCCCGTCGCAGAGCATGACCACGCCCCTGGCTTGTCCGCGCTTGCCGTCACGCATCTCGATGTCGAAGATGTAGAGGCCGTTGACGACCCCGGCGTCCGCACCCGCCTCTGCTCCATCCCCGGCCGACATCGCTCATCTCCCATGTCGATCCGCCGTCCCGATCAGGTCGGCACGTTCCGTTCGAGATCCTCGAGCCACGCCGCGGCGCTCGCATCCGACGGCGCGCGCCAGTCGCCGCGCGGCGACAGCGAGCCGCCGGCCGAGACTTTCGGCCCGTTCGGCATCGCCGAGCGTTTGAACTGGCTGAAGGCGAAGAAGCGGCGCAGGAACACTTCGAGCCAGCGCCGGATCTCGGCTAGCTCGTAGGCTTTGCGCCGATCGGTCGGGAAGGCCGGCGGCCACTCCCCTTTGGCGGCGTCCTTCCAGGCATGCTGCGCCATGAAGGCGATCTTGGACGGACGCATGCCGAAGCGCAGCGTATAGAACAGGTTGAAATCCTGCAGCTCGTAGGGCCCAACGGCCGCTTCCGTGCTCTGCGGCTTCTCGCCGGCCTCCACCGGCACGAGCTCCGGCGAGATCTCCGCCGTCAGGATCGCGCCGAGCGTGCGGTTGACGTCGTCACTGAACTGTTTCGAAGAGATCACCCAGCGGATCAGGTGCTGGATCAGCGTCTTCGGCACGCCGGCATTGACGTGGTAATGCGCCATCTGGTCGCCGACGCCATAGGTGCACCAGCCGAGCGCGAGCTCGGAGAGATCACCGGTTCCGATGACGATGCCACCATGATGGTTGGCGAGCCGGAACAGATAATCCGTGCGCAGGCCCGCTTGAACGTTCTCGAAGGTGACGTCGTAGACCTTCTCGCCCTTGCCGAAGGGGTGGCCGATGTCCTTGAGCATCTGCGTCGCGGTGGTGCGGATGTCGAGCTCCTGCCAGCTCGTCTGCAAGGCCTTCATCAACGCCAGCGCATGGGTCTTGCTCTCGCTGCCGGTGGCGAAGCCCGGCATGGTATAGGCCAGAATGTTCTCGCGCGGCAGGTCGAGCAGGTCGACCGCCTTGGCGGCGACGATCAGAGCATGGGTGGAATCGAGACCGCCCGAAACGCCGATCACGACGCGCTTGGTGCCGGTCGCGCGCATGCGCTGCACGAGGCCGGCGACCTGGATGTTGTAGGCCTCATAGCAGTCCTGCTCGAGCAGGCTCTCATCGCTCGGAACGAACGGGAAGCGCTCGATCTTGCGCAGGAAGCCGATGTCATCAGCCGGCGGCTTCAGGGCGAATGTCACCTTGCGGAAAAACGCCTCGCGCTGGCGACGGTTGTCGTCGAAGGTGCCCATCAACGCGCGCTCCTGCCTGAGCAGGTCGAGATCGATGTCGGCATAGGTGATCTGGCCGCCCTGGCGGAACCGCTCGCCCTCGGCCAAGAGCACGCCGTTCTCGTAGATCGAGGTCTGACCGTCCCAGGCGAGATCGGTGGTGGATTCCCCTGCCCCCGCAGCGGAATAGACGTAGGCCGCAAGGCAGCGCGCCGATGTCGATTGGCACAGCAGCGCGCGCGAACGCGCCCGGCCGATCGTGATCGGGCTGCCCGAGAGGTTGATGAGCACGCTGGCGCCCGCAAGCGCGAGCTCCGAGGCGGGTGTCACCGGGATCCACATGTCCTCGCAGATCTCGACGCCGATGGTGAGGCCCGGAACGTCCTCGGCCGAAAACAACAGATCGATACCGAACGGCGCGTGCAAGCCACCAAACGAGATCGTCTCTCCGGCGATGCCGGCGCCCGAGGCGAAGTGCCGTCCCTCGTAGAATTCGCGATAGGTCGGCAGATAGCTCTTGGGCACCACACCGAGGATGTTGCCGCGATGGATGACGACGGCGCAATTGTAGATGCGATTGCCAAAGCGCAGCGGCGCGCCGACGATCAGGACCGTCATCAGCGGCGAGGAGGCCTCGATGATCGCCACGAGCCCGCGCTCGGCCGCATCGAGCAGCGGATCCTGCTTGACGAGGTCCTCGATCGCATAGCCGGACAGGCACAGCTCGGGAAACACGGCGACCGCCACCGATTGTTCGTGGCAGGCATTCGCCGCGGCCAGGATAGCCTCCGCATTGGCCGAAGGATCTGCCACATGGGAGGTGGTGACGCAGGCGGCCACGCGTGCAAATCCGTGGGCGTAGATCGAATGGAAACTCATCGAGCGCAGTACCCTTGATCTTGTCGCGGCCGCAGCCGCCAATTCGACGTCATATGTAACCCATCGACCGGGTCCCGTGCAGGCCATCCGCCGTCATGCATAACGGACTTGCATGGGGGCCGGCGCCCGCACGTCAGGCACTGCGGGCCAAAACTCCAGACAGGTCGTCGCGCAGCCATTCGGCGATCCGGGGCCAGGCATGGGCGTTGGTCCGCGCTCCCATGAACAGGCCGAGGTGATTGGTCGGCTCGGACGCCGCCGCAATGAAGGGCGGCGGCGTGCCGACGAGACCGGCGGTGGCGAGCGCCTGCGCGGCCGGCACGACGTCGTCGTCGAGTCCGGCCAGCACGAAGATCGGCACGTTGACGCCCTTGAGATCGATGGTGCGGCCGAGCGCGACGAATTTGCCGCCGGCAATCCGGTTCTCCCGGAAGATCCAGTTGACGATCTGAAGATAATAGGTGCCCGGCAGATCCAGCGTCTCCGTATTCCAGCGATCGAAACGGGCGAGCAGGGCTGCGCCCTCCTCGTCCGAAAGATCCCTCTGCAACGCCGCCTCGGTGTCGTCGCGGCTTGGCGCCTTCGACCACAGGCGCAGCATCTCCTCGCCGCTGACATTGCCACCGCCGCGCGCGACGAGCTGGTCATAAACCAGCTCGGGGGCGTTGCGGGTGAGCCGCGCCAATGACGACTCGATCGAGAGGTCGACCGGGGCCCCGACCAAGACCAGACGCCGCACCTTGGCCGGAAAGCGCGCCGCGTAGAGCAGCGACAGCCAGCCGCCCTGGCACAGGCCGACGAGATCGACTGGCGCACCGATCTCGTCGATGGCGACGTTGAGATCGGAGAGGTAATTGTCGATCGAGAGATAGCGCATGTCGGGCGAAGCTGACCGCCACTCCGTGAGATAGACCCGGTCGATGCCGCTGGTCTGAAGGGACTGCACCACACTGTGGCCGGGCGCGAAGTCGGCGATCAGGGCCCGGTGCAGCGCATAAGGTGCACAGACCAGAGCCGGCTGGCCGGAGCGCGTCCGCGTGCAATCGCGCAGGCGCACGGTCGCAAGCTCCAACGCCACCGTGTTCGGCGTGGTCCAGGGCAGATTGCTCTCATCCTGCTCCACTGGTGCATCGCGATCGAGCCACCAGAAGCAGGCGTCCATGGCAAGCTGCGCTGCTGCAAACGGCCACAGCAGTGGGTCATCCGGGGCCCGCCCGGGTCCGCGCGGCTGTTTGCTGGTCTTGTCCGCCATGGCTATCTCGATCTCCTCACAGGAACGCTTCGAGGCCGATCACCGAAATGCCGAGCTCCCTGAAACTGCCATGAGCCGCGGCCACGGAGCCATCGAGGTCAATGCCGCGGCAGGCATCCTCGACGACGGCAACCTCGAAGCCTGCCTTGCGGGCGTCCTCCGCCGAGAAGCGGACGCAGAAATCCAGCGCCAGGCCGGCGACGAAGACGGTCTTCAGCTCGCGCTCGCGCAAATATCCGAGCAGGCCCGTCGGCGTTCTCTTGTCGTTCTCGAACAATGCCGAATAGGAATCGATGCCGCGGCGAAAGCCCTTGCGGACCACGAGGTTCGCCCTGTCGACGTCGATCTCCGGGTGGAATTCGGCGCCCGCCGTGCCCTGCACGCAATGCGTCGGCCACAGCACCTGGGTGCCGTAGTCGAGCTCGATGGTCTGGAACGGCTGCTTGTCCGCATGGTTCGGCGCGAACGACACGTGGTCACTCGGATGCCAGTCCTGGGTCAGCACCACATTGGCGAATTTTTGGGCGATTCGGTTGATGGCGGGGACGACCTTCTCGCCGCCGGGAACGGCGAGCGCTCCACCGGTGCAGAAATCGTTCTGCACGTCGATCACCAGCAGCACGTCGCGGTCGGAAATCTTCATCGTTTCTCATTCCATCTGCGGCGCGATGCGCTAGTCCCGCGCGCGCTCCCTCACTGTCGGCCTTCCCGCGCTGTCGCGCAACCGCTGGCCGGTGCGAAAGGCTGCGCGAATTGGTCACCGGAGGGGCTGTCGGGATGCAACGGTTTGATGTCGTCCGTGTTGACTAGCCGCACCCAAGGACGGATTCTGGAAGCCGTTCGCAATTTGCGATCGGAGAAAGCGGAGGAAGCGGTTCCCGCAGCCGGCAAAGCTGTGGCAGCCATATCGCCATGACCATCGGCAAGACAGGACAGATTCTTCTCGCCGATATCGGCGGCACCAATGCGCGCTTCGCGCTGAGCCAGGTCGATTCCAGCGGCCGCGATCCAGCCGGACCAATCGACTATGTGAAGGTCGCCGACTTCCCAACCGTCCGGGAAGCCATCGTCGATGTCCTCGCACGCCGCTCCGGTGGCCAGACGCCTCGACGAGCCGTGCTGGCAGTGGCGGGGCCCGTGACCAACAACCGCTGCGTCATGACCAACAGTCCCTGGGTCATCGACGGCAACGAGCTGCAACCCGCCCTCGGCTTCGACAGCGTCCACGTGCTCAACGATTTCGAGGTGGTGGCCTGGTCCCTTCCCGCCTTGCAGCCTGCCGACCTGATCCCGCTCGGTGGACAGGATGGCCTGCCCGGCGAACCCTTGCTGGTGGTCGGTCCGGGAACCGGCTTTGGCGTGTCCTGTCTGGTCGAGCGCCATGGCGCGCGGCTGGCGGTGGTGACGGAGGCCGGTCACGCGACCCTGCCGGCCGAGAACGAGCGCGAAGAACGCGTGATCGCCTGTCTGCGCAAGCGGCTCGGCCATGTCTCGATCGAACGCGGCGCGCTCTCGGGTTCCGGCCTGCAAAGTCTCTACGAGGCTCTGGCCGAGGTCGACGGCGCCCAGGTGCCGCATCGCGATCCCGCCGCCATCACCAAAGCCGCGCTGGAGGGCAGCTGCCCGATCAGCCGCGCGACGCTCGACATGTTCTGCGCCATCCTCGGCTCGGTCGCCGGCAATCTCGCGGTGACCTTTGGCGCCCGCGGCGGTGTCTATATTGCCGGTGGAATCGCGCCGCGCTTTCCGGAATTCCTCGCGGCCTCCGCCTTCCGCGTACGCTTCGAGGCCAAGGGACGCTTCCAGGATTACTTGCGCAACATTCCAACCCGGCTGGTCATCAAGCCGGATGCGAGCTTCGTCGGGCTCAACATGTTCGCCGAGCACAATGCGACTTGAGCGACGGCGTCGGTTCCTACCGGTTCCATGATTCACAACTGATTAAGGTGTTCGCGCGGTTCCACGCAGGATCTGCTTGCCTGGTTGTTCCCGATGCGAAACAATCCTGCTCTGTGTGTGGCGTAGTTGCGGGGGGCGTGACATGCGTAAGCAGGATCTGGGTTTCGACTATCACCGCTATCACCGCCTGCTGACCGAGGCGGATAACGACGACAAGCGACTGGCCTTGATCGAGCTCTTGATCGAGGAGAAGGCGAAGGACCGGCTGGCGGCCCAGCGCGCCTCGGATCGCGCCGCCATGACGGCACAGACCATTGCTACAGTGTTGAAGAACGGCCGATACCGCGACCTCGCGCTCATCACGCGTGGTCCAATCGATGCACTCAGTACGGCATCTTTACCGTCGCGCAGTACAGCATCTTCGCCGTCGCTCAGTGCGGGGTCTTCACCGGTGCTTCCGGAAACATCGAATCGATCATTGCCTTGAGCTGATCCATGGCGATCGGCTTGCGCAGGATCGGCCTGCGCCGCAGCAAGGACGGCAGCAACTCCGGGCCGTAGCCCGTGGCGAATAGGAACGGCTTGCCGCGGCGCTCGATCAGGTCGGCGACAGGGTCGACATAGACGCCCATCAGATTGATGTCGAGGATGGCCAGATCGTATTGCGCGGTCATGGCGAAGGCGCTCGCGTCGCGCACATTGTCCGCTTCCGCGACGACGTGGTGGCCGAGTTCCTCCACCATGTCGGCAATCATCATCCGGATCAACGCCTCGTCTTCGACCAGGAAAACGGAGAGTCCGTCCGCCATATCAACCCCACAGTCAGCCTTACCAAGCTAACCATAACCGAATTGCGGAGAGGATACACGATTTCGTGGCGAGCTCCGTTAATTCAGACGCGGCCGATCCGATTCAACTTGATCAATCCAACCCGCGCTCGTGGCTCAGCCGCACCATCTCCTGGATGAAGACCTGCTTCTGCTTGTCGTCGAGGCTCGAAAAGAGCGGCTCGGCCGCGTCGGCGACGTTGCGCTGGTCTGCAGCCCGGTCAATCAGGAACTGCGACTCATTGCGCATCTGCTCGATGATGTCGTCGGGCGGATCGCGCTTGGCGCGGGCAACCCGCAGGTTGAGCCGCTCCGCACCATTGTGTCCCAGGTAGTGCATCGCGCTTGAGAAGCCGTACCAGTGCTTCTCCTGATCGGGCGTGAGGTTCAGCTCGGTCTTGATCCTCTCGATATAGGCATCGCTGTTGGCGACGATCTGCTCCGCGGTCTGCTGCGGTGCGCCGGGCTGGGTCAGGACCGTGACACCCTGATTATCCTTATTGTCCTTGCTGTCCTTATTGTCTTTGCCGCCCGGGGCGTTCTTGGCTTCCTTGGTCGCTTTGGTGCCCTTGCTTGCCTTGGCGCTCTTGGCATCCTTGTCCTTGCCGCCAGGCTGCTTGGAGTCCTTCGCGTCCTTGCTGGCCTCCCTGTTGGGCTCCTTGGGCGGCGGTGCCTGGTTGGGATTGTTGCCAACGCCCAGCACGCCGGTGAAAACGCCGACCACGCCGCCGATGGCGCCACCGAGCACGCCGCCGACCGGACCTGCCGCCTTGTTTCCTGCCGCCGCCCCCTCCTGAACGCCTTTGACGAGACCTTGGGCATTCGCCACCGCGGCCGTGCCGAGCAGCAGCGCGAGCACCGATCCCAGCGCAAACCATCGTCGCAGGTGAAGCCGCGCTCGCAGCGCCGGTTTGATCATTCTCGTCTCCATCGTCGATCAGCGTGTCTGACGGGCGAGCCCGCCCAAGTACAACTCTCGAGTACAACTCTCGAGTTCAATTCTACCGTTTCGGCCGCGCCGAGGTCCAGACGCAGCCGATTGCCGTCCACGCCCGAAAACTCTTTCACGCGAAGCGGTTATGCAGGCTTATTTGAAACTGCGGCGTAATTGCGCACGGATCGCTCGCGGACTCGTTTGCGCAAGGTGTGCATCGCAAAATGAACCTCGCATCGACGTGCAACGGATGATCCGGACATGCGATCGTGACGGGGCCGAGCACGACATTAGTTTGAGAAAGAAGCCGTTCGGCTTTCTCGACAGATGCGATCAATCATGATCTGATCGCGCTACCAATTTGCTGCCGCTTGCGTGAATTGCCCTCGCAGGCCGGCGGCACCAATAAGAAAATCGAACAATAAAAACTCGAAAAGAAAGTCTCAGAGGAAACTCCAACAACAAGCACCCAGGCGAGGAAATGAGATGTCACGCAAGACACTGACTCGACGTCAATTTGTGGCTGCCACTGCAATGTCCTCCGCGGCGCTGATCTCAGCGCCCTATGTCCGGGGCGCCTACGCCGCCGGCAAGCTCTCGATAGGCTTCTGGGACCATTGGGTCCCCGGCGCGAACAAGGCCTCCACCGACCTCGTCAACGAATGGGCCGCCAAGGAGAAGGTCGAAGTCTCCATCGACTACATCACCAGCAACAACAAGAAGCTCGAGCTGACCGTCGCCGCCGAAGCGCAGGCGAAATCCGGTCACGACATTCTCCAGATGCCGACCTGGTGGCCGCACGCCTATGCAGATCAGCTCGAGCCGGTCACCGACATCATGGGGCCGATCATCAAGCAGAACGGCGAGGTGAACGGCACCACCAAATATCTCGGCCAGGCCGGCGGCAAATGGCTTGCGGTTCCTGCCACCGTCGGCAGCCAGATCAAGGGCCCCTGCTCGCGCATCGACCTGATGAAGAAGCATGCCGGCATCGACGTCCAGGAGATGTATCCGGCGGGCAGCACGCCCAAGGACGAGAACTGGACGATGGACACCTTCCTCAAGGCCGCCGAAGCCTGCAACAAGGCCGGCGTCCCGTTCGGGATCGGCCTCGGCGAGACCACCGATAGCGTCGACACCGCCGGCGCGATCTTCCAGTCATTCGGCGCCGAGCTCGTGAACGCCAAGGGCGACATCACCGTGAAGACCGACGCCGTGCGTCAGGCGCTCGAGTTCTACAAGAAGCTGATCGCTGTGCTTCCGGCGGACGCTGCCTCCTGGGATGATGCATCCAACAACAAATGGCTGATCTCCGGCCGCGGCGCACTGATCCTAAATCCGCCGAGCTCGTGGGCGGTTGCCAAACGCGACGCACCACAAGTCGCCGAGCAATGCTGGACCCACGGCATGCCGGCCGGTCCGAAGGGCCGCTTCGCACCGTTCCTGCCGTATTTCTGGGGCGTCTGGGCCTTCGGCAAGAACAAGGAAGCCGCCAAGAGCCTGCTGACCCATCTGTCGCAACCGTCGTCGATCGAAAAGTTCGTCGCGGCGAGCGGCGGCTACGACCTCCCGGCTTTCGCGAACATGACGAAGCTGAAGACGTGGGCGGAGGAAGGGCCGCCGAAGGGCACGCTCTACAGCTATCCCGACCCGCATGGCCGGCAGACGATGTCGATCGCGGCCTCGCCGGCTCCGCCGAAGATCGCACAGCAGATCTACAGCCAGGCGACGCTGACCAAGCTGGCGCTACGGTATGCGCGCGGCGAGACGATGGAGCAGGCGCTCGCCTGGGCCGAGGGCGAGTGCGAAGGCTTCATGCGGAGCTGATGCCGGTGGACCACGGCGGCTCGCGCGCTTGCGCGTGAGCCGCCGACCATCCGACCGTTCCATCCTCTTTCGAGAGAAGCCGACCGATATGGCCGGCTTGCATTGAACCTTCCGCAGGAAAGTCTGACCATGGCCGATGTCGTCGTTGAGCAAGCTCGCTCCGTCCGCGCCGCAAGCTCGCGCAAACGAACCAGCCTTCGCAATGTTCTCGGGCGGAAATCGACGGTGGCGTTCCTGCTGACGCTGCCGCTGATTTTGCTGATCGCCTCGCTCGTGCTCTATCCGGCGTTCTACTCCGTGCACCTGGCGACGCTGAACAAGTCGATGCAGAAGTTCGTCGGCTTGAGCAATTTCACCTTCCTTTTCAAGCGCGACACGTTCTGGATGGTCGTGAGGCAGTCCTGCATCTTCGCCATCACCGCGGTGTTCTTCAAAGCGCTGCTGGGCTTCATCGTCGCTCATTTCGTGCACAATTTGCCGGCCAAGGGCCAACGCAAATGGCGCGGCATGCTGCTGGTGCCGTGGGTGATCCCGCCCGCGATGAGCACTTTGGCCTGGCTGTGGCTGTTCGACCCCTCCTACAGCGCCTTCAACTACACGCTGTCGTTCTTCGGCATCGGCCCGATTCCCTGGCTCGGCGACACCTTCTGGGCGCGCTTCTCGGTCATCCTCGTCAACGTCTGGTACGGCGCACCCTTCTTCATGATCATGTATCTGGCGGCGCTGAAATCGGTGCCGGACCAGCTCTATGAGGCGGCCGCCATCGACGGCGCCAATTGGTGGCAGCGGATCTGGTACGTTACGCTGCCGATGATGCGCAACATCATTGCCATCACCACGCTGTTCTCGCTGATCGTCACCTTCGCCAATTTCGACATCGTGCGAATCCTGACCTCGGGCGGCCCGCTGGACTCCACGCACATATTCGCCACCTGGGCGTTCCAGGTCGGCATTCAAAGCAGCGACATTCCACTCGGCGCCTGCGTCTCGCTGTTCATGGTGCCAATCCTCGCAGTCGCGGCAATCTTCATTCTGCGCGATGTCAGCAAACGTGGGAACGAAGCCTGATGAGCACGCTCGCAATCGACAAAAGCGGCCCCACGCGGAAGGTCAAATACCGCAGCATGAGCCGGGATCGCGCCTGGGCGCTGCGCTGGTCCTACTTCTTCCTGGTGCTGTTCGCGATCTTCTCGCTGACCCCGCCGATCTACATGCTGATCACCTCGCTCAAGAGCAGCGCGGAGATTTCGGCGGCGACCAATCCCTGGTGGGTGTTCAATCCCACCCTGTCGAACTACGTCGAGCTTTTGACCTCGAACCAGTTTCTGCGCTTCTTCTGGAATTCCGCCATCGTCTCCATCGTCGTCGTGATCGTGACGATGTTGATCAGCATTCCCGCGGCGTTCGCGCTGGCGCGGATGAAGTTCTGGGGCTCGACGACGCTCGCGACCGGCGTCTTCCTGACCTATTTGGTCCCCGACAGTCTGCTGTTCATTCCGCTGTTCAAGATGCTGGCGGTTGTCCAGGACGTGACTGGCATCACGCTGCTCAACAAATGGTACGTGCTGCTGTTCATCTATCCGACGCTGACGGTGCCGTTCTGCACCTGGATCATGATCGGCTATTTCGCCTCGATCCCGAAAGAGCTCGACGAGGCCGCTCTCATCGACGGCGCCTCCTGGCTGCAGACGCTGACGCGGATCTTCATCCCCGTCGCCCTGCCCGGGCTGATCGCCGCGACCATCTTCGCCTTCACCGTCTCCTGGGCGCAGTTCCTCTATCCCCTGGTGTTCACGACGTCGGTAGATCAGCTGGTGCTGCCGGTCGGCATCACCACCACCCTGATCAAGGGCGACGTCTTTAACTGGGGGCAGATCATGACCGGCGCATTGCTCGGCGCCGCGCCGCCGCTGATCATCTACGCGTTCCTGATGGACTACTACATTGCCGGCCTGACCGCCGGTGCGACAAAGGGTTGATGTCTCATGGCTGACGTTGCTTTGCGGAAGGTAGTTAAGCGTTACGACGATGTCGAAGCCGTGCGCGGCATCGACCTCGACATCGCCGACCATGAGTTCATCGTACTGGTCGGCCCCTCCGGGTGCGGCAAGTCGACGACGCTGCGCATGATCGCCGGCCTCGAGGACATCAGCGACGGCGACATCATGATCGGCGGCGACATCGTCAACGACGTACCGCCGAAGGACCGCGACATCGCGATGGTGTTCCAGAACTACGCGCTCTATCCGCACATGACGGTCGCGGAGAACATGTCGTTCGGCCTGCGCCTGAAGCACTATCCCAAGGCCGAGATCAAGGCGCGGGTGACCGAGGCCGCCCGCCTCCTCGACATCACCGACCTGATCGACCGCAAGCCGAAGCAGCTCTCCGGCGGCCAGCGCCAGCGCGTCGCCATGGGCCGGGCCATCGTGCGCAATCCAAAGGTCTTCCTGTTCGACGAGCCGCTGTCCAATCTCGACGCGAAACTCCGCGTGCAGATGCGGATCGAGATCAAGAAGGTGCACCAGAAGGTGCGCACCACCACGGTCTACGTCACCCACGACCAGGTCGAGGCCATGACCTTGGCCGACCGCGTCGTGGTCATGAACAAGGGCAAGATCGAGCAGATCGGCACGCCGAACGAGCTCTACCACAAGCCTGCGACGCGTTTCGTCGCGGGCTTCATCGGCTCGCCCGCGATGAACTTCATCCCGTGCCGGCTCGAAGATGTCGGCGGCACGCTCCAGATCCGCCTGACCGACCGCATCGCCTTTCCGCTGCCGCCGGCCCGCGCCGCGCGCTACAACGCGCTGCCGTGCACCGAGAAGCTGCTGCTGGGCCTTCGTCCCGAGCATCTCACCGAGGCGCATGCGCATCTCGAACCCGGCGTCGAGACCTTCGAGACCGTGCTCGACGTCACCGAGCCGATGGGAATGGAGACGCTGGTCTATTTCGGGCTCGAGGGCACGCCGATCTGCGGCCGCGTCAATCCCAACGCCGGCGCCAAGGACGGAGCACCCATGCGTTTGGCGATGGACCTCAACAACATGCACCTGCTAAACGAGGCGTCCGGCCTCGTGTTATGAGGGCCGGACAAGAAACTCGCGCAGGCAGGGGACGATGGCGACCAACAAGAAGAAGATTTTCGTTACGCAAACTTTGTCGCAAGGGGCGCGCGCCCTCCTCACCCAGCGGGACGATATCGAGCTCGTCGAATTTCCGAACCTGATCTCGGCCAAGGATTTCGAGGCCCTGCTGAAGAGCCACGCTCCCGTCCATGGCGTGGCGCTGGGTGCCACGGCCTTCGGCGAGACCGAGCTCGAAGCTTCAAGAGACATGAAGGTGGTGACCCGCATCGGCGTCGGCTACGACGCCGTCGACGTGCCTGCCCTGTCCCGCCGCAAGGTGCCGCTGATGGTCGCGGGCAGCGCCAACTCGCCCTCGGTCGCCGAGCAGGCGCTGTTCATGATGCTGACGCTGGCCAAGCGCGCCAACGAGATGCACGCCTGCGTCAAGGACGGCCAGTGGGCCAATCGCCTCGGCATGCTGCCGTTCGATCTCTACGGCAAGACCGTGCTGATCATCGGCTTCGGCCGCATCGGCAGCCGTACCGCCAAGCGGTGCCTGGCGATGGAAATGAACGTCCAGGTCTACGATCCCTACAAACCCACCGCCGACATCAAGGCGGCCGGCTGCGAGCCCGTCGCCGATCTCGACGCCGCGTTGCCGAATGCCGATTTCGTCACCATCCACTGCCCGAAGACGCCGGAAACCGTCGGCCTGTTCGATGCGGCGCGTATCGGCCGGATGAAGCCGGGGTCCTATCTCATCAACACCGCGCGCGGCGGCATCGTGAAGGAAGCTGCGCTGTACGACGCCCTCACCTCCGGAAAGCTCGCCGGCGCCGGTATCGACGTGTTCGAGGTCGAGCCGCCGCCAATCAGCAACGCACTGTTCGCGCTGCCCAACGTCATCATGGCTCCGCATGTCGCCGGCGTCACCGTCGAGGCAGTGAGCCGCATGAGCGAGCAGACCGCGCGCAACATCCTCAGTGTGCTGGACGGCGATCCGATCCGGCAGAACATCATCAATCAGGACGTGCTGGGCTGACGAGCCAGGGCCGGCGGCCGAGGCTCAATGAGTATCCACGCCTTCGGAAGGCCAGAAAGCGTCCCATTTTGGTGCAGATCGGGCCCCAACTCAGCCTTAATCAAGCGCGCGTAATGGTGTCGGAAACGCGGCGGCAGGGGGACAGACTGGCCGGCGCGTCGAGCTGGAGGATGAACCTTGTCAGAGATCGATCCGACCGACCAAACGCTGGCGACCATCGCCAGCATCCTGGAGAACCCCGAGCCCGTCCTCGTCATTCGCAAGACCGAGACCGAGATCGTGGTCGCCGGAGAGCGCGAGCACACGGACGCAGACGATCGGCAGGTCGTCGACGCGGTGGCTGAAGAGCATCCGTCGGTCGAAGAGCATGCATCAGTCGACGAGCATCCATTGGTCGACGAGCATCCACTGGTCGAGGAGCAGCCGCTGGTGCCGGAGCACACCGACGCCGACGGCTACAGCAAGGTCGGCCCCGGCCCGATGGTGGCGATCCGGCTGAAATGGACGGTCCATCGCGGCGACGACGACCAGTTCTACGTCCACGAGACCATCGGCGAGCAATCCGCCCCTGTGATCAGCGGCCCGATGACGAGCGAGGCCGCCGTGCGCTTCGTCGACGAGCGCGAGGACGAGGCACACCGTCGCTTCGAAGAGCTGCGCAGCGAGATCGCCGGCCGCAGCTCGCTCGCCGATTACGAGCGCAAGGGCGAAGCGTAGGCCTGAGCGCACGCCTCGTCCTTCGAGACGACCGCTTCGCGGTCTCCTCAGGATGAGGCTAAGCAGCCTCGGTGCTCGTTGGAACTAGCGCACACTGGGTCCTCATCCTGAGGGCCCGCCAACGGCGGGCGTCTCGAAGGATGGCCGCAGGCAGATCCCCTCGACATGCGATCGCCCTGCCCACTGGGGCGAGTGAACATCGAACCCGCCGCTACTTCTTTCCCAAAAAGTCCTTCTTCACCAGCTCGACGCCAGCGTGCCGCAAGAGGTCGTAGGCCGTCGTCACGTGAAAGAAGAACTGGGGGACGCTGAAGGTCAGCAGCAGCGTCCGCCCGGTGAAGGGCAGCTCGGTGCCGTTCTTCAGCCTGAAGAAAACATTGCGTTCGGCCGACGCGTCGATCTCGGCGCGCGGCAGGCTCTCGATGAACTCGATCGACGTCGCGATGCGCGCCTGAAGTCCGGCCATGTCGTGCTCGAGCACCGGCAGCACCACCGGCTCGCGCTCGGCCAGCAAGGCCGGAGCGACCGTGGCATGGCGGCAGGCCTCGCCGACCTGCTGCGCCAGATCGTACATGTTCGGCGCCATGCGCATGCCGAGCAGGACCGCCGGGTTGAACTTACGGGTCTCGGCATAGGCGACGCCCTTGTCGAGTAGCGCCGACAGATTTCGCAAGTACGGCACGAAGAGGCCCACCGAAGCCTCGTACATCGAAATCGTCATCTCTGAATTTCCTTCACTTCCACCTCGCCAGCGACGAGCATCTGGTCTAAATCCACACTCAAGAGCTGCACAATGACAGCTCGGGCATGGGTGGAAAAGAGATGATCGTTCGAATCTGCACCGCTTTGGCCGTGGTGTTGCTGGTGAGTGTCTCGGCGCTGGCGCAGCAGGCATCGCCCTCGCGCCTCGACGAGATCGTCAAGCGCGGCACCTTGCGCGTCGGCATGACCGGCGACTACAAGCCCTTCACCTATCTGGACAAGACCACGCAGCAGTTCAGCGGCTTCGACGTCGACATGGCGCAGTCGCTCGGCAAGGCGCTCGGCGTCAAGGTCGAATTCGTGCCGACGGCCTGGCCGAAGCTGATGAAGGATTTCGAGGCCGACCAGTTCGACATCGCCATGGGCGGCATCTCGGTCACGCTCGATAGGCAGAAGAAGGGCTTTTTCTCCACGCCGATCATGCGCGAGGGCAAGACGCCGATCGCGCGCTGCGCCGACGTCGGCAAGTACCAGAGCATCTCCGACATCGACAAGAAGGGCACCCGGATCATCGTCAATCCCGGCGGCACCAACGAGCGCTTCGCGCGTGCCAACATCAGGGATGCCGAGATCACGGTCTTCGCCGACAACACCGTGATCTTCGACGAAATCGCCAAGGGCAACGCCGATCTGATGATGACGGACGCCTCGGAGACGCGCTACCAGCAGAAGCAGCACGCCGGCGTGCTCTGCGCGGTGCATCCCGAAAAGCCGTTCGATTTCTCCGAGAAGGCCTACTGGCTCCAGCGCGACATGGCGCTGAAGGCCTTCATCGACCAGTGGCTGCACATTTCCATGGAAGACGGCAGCTACAGGAAAATCTTCGCGGCGTGGTTCGACTGACATGCGAAGAGAATTAGCGCTCGCAATCGTGCTCGGGATCGGCGGGGTCCACGGTGCGCTCGCGCAGTCCAAGTTCACACCCGCGACCGGGCCGCTCTGCAAGGACGAGTCGACAGAACAGCTCGGTCTGTGGACCTGTCCGGGTCCGGCCGGCTACGTGGTGAGCTTTGCCGACGAAGGCAACATCGTATCGATCACGATTGCGCCTCGGAGCGCGATCGAGAAGGTGTCCGGACCGACTGCGCAATGGCGCGGTGCCGGCAAGTCGTTTGGCGAAAAGGTCCAATGGATCATGCGAGGCGGTGTCCCAAGGGCCGCGGTGATCCGTACCTGGCGAACGGTCGACGAGGATGAGAAGGAGCTCCAGGAGCTCTCCGTGTTCGCGATCAGTGGCGCAAAGGCCTGCCTCGTTGGTTCGGTCGATGTTCACACCGATAAGGCGAACGACGCAGCGCTGGCCCGCGCCCAACAGGCGGCCGATGCAGGGTGTCCGCGGAAGTAGACGCGGCGCACTGAATTTTCGCCCGGTCAGGTGCGTCACATCGGACCGGGCGCCGCCCCGCCCAACTCCGGGCAGAGTTCGGCGTTATTGAACCAAGGTCGGCGCGAGCACGACTCATACCGAGAACAGTGATCTAGATCACTTTTTGCGATCGAGCCGGGGCGTAAAGCGTCGGTCCGGGGACTATCTGCTCAGGAGATGGAAATGAGGAAGCTGTTGGCCGCGGCCGCATTCCTTTTGGCGAGCACAGCTGCTCAAGCCCAGTACACTTTCGAATATGGCGGGCGCACCATCCGCATCGATCCGGACCGCGGCACGGTGCAGATTCCCGGCGTGTACGACAACACCGGCCAAGGCAAGGCCAAGAAGGCCAAGAAGAACGAGCAGACGCCGCAGCAGGCCACGGTCGATCCGCAGGCGCCTGCCGCACCGGCTCCCGCGCCCGCCGCCCCGCCGCCTGCCGCGGTGCAAGCCCCCGCAGCTGCGGCCGTCGCACCGCCCCCGCCGGCTCCGCCGCCGACGACGACTGCCACCAACACACCGGCCGCTACGGCCGTGCTGCCGCCGCCGCCCGCCCCGCCTCCGGCCGCTGCGCCGGCCGAGCAGCAGGCCGCGCCCGCCGTGGCGCCGCCCCCCGCTCCGACCGTGGCGACTGCGCCACCGGCACCGCCTCTGCCACCCGCCCCGGCGCCTGCCCCCGTTCAGGCAGCCGCAGCACCGGCTGCTCCGGCAACAGCGCCCACGCGCGATCTCAGCTCGCCGCTCGGCGTCTGGCTCACAGAGGAGAAGGAAGGCAAGGTCCGCATCGAGCAATGCGGCAGCAATCTCTGCGGCTATTCGGTCGATTCCAAATCCAACCAGAACGGCGAGCAGGTCCTGATCAACATGAAGCCCGACAAGGACCAAAAATGGTCGGGCCGCATCCTCGATCCAAATTCCGGTTCGACCTACGATTCGACCATCGCGATGAAGGGCACCGACCGCCTACGCGTGCAAGGCTGCGCCTTCGGCGGCATGTTCTGCGGCGGCCAGACCTGGACGCGGGTGAACTGAGCACGGGCTGATCGCTCTTACGAAGACAAGGGGCCCATGATGCGGGCCCCTTTTTTGCGCGCCGTGCCGTTGCGGGGTGCGTAACGTCACACAGCCTCCTGTGCACGTGACAGCCCTCACACCGCCGGTTCCGCACGCATGTCACCGTCCCCGCATGGTCAACCACAGGGGCGTGTCATGAACGCGTTTCGCAAGGCTCTCTTCGCCACCGCCGTCGTCGTCGCTGTCCCGTTCGCGCAAGCGAATGCTGCGACAAGCAGTTTCGACGGCGCGTGGAACGTCCGCATCGCCTCATCGAGCCAGGCCTGCGGCAACGGCGCGACCGTCTCGATTGGCATCAACAACGGTCAGATTGCGTCGAGCAGCGCCGCCGTGACGGCGTCGGGCCGCGTCGCCGAAGCCGGCCGCATTAACGTCACCCTGAGCACCGGCATCAAGCGCGCGGTCGGCTTCGGCCGGCTCAGCGGTGCGTCCGGCTCCGGCACCTGGCGCGGCGCCATGTGCACGGGGACATGGACGGCGGAAAGGATGTGAGCGTCCGTGTCCCGGACGCGGTGCAGCGTGTAACGCTGCGCCGCTGAGCCGGGACCCAGCATTCTTCGTGTGTCCCAAATCTCTGGGTCCCGGCTCTGCGCCGCATCGCCGTGTGGCGATGCGTCTTGTCCGGGACGCGAGAGCTTCAGCCGACTGCAGCCCCGTATTCCGCGTCGGTCACCGGCTCCAGCCAGGTCGAGTAGACGCCATCAAGTGCTTCCTGCATGGCGATGTGGCACATGCCGTTGGTGGGCGATGCGCCGTGCCAGTGCAATTCGCCGGGCGGAATCCAGACGGTGTCGCCGGGACGGATCTCCCTGACAGGACCGCCCTTGGACTGGACACGCCCGACGCCGGAGATGACGTAGAGCGTCTGCCCGAGCGGATGGTGATGCCAGTTGGTGCGCGCGCCCGGCTCGAACGCAACGCGCGAGCAGTTCAACCGTGCCGGCGCGGGCGCCATGATGACGGGGTCCTGCCACACCGTGCCGGTGAAGTTTTCCTTGGGCGCGCGGCGGGTCGGGCGCGTGCCTGCAACAGTGATCTCCATGGGGTCCTCGCTTTTCGTTACTTCTTGCTGGCCGCGTAGCGCGCCTTGGTTTCGGCGTTCATGGGATAGAGGCCCGGCAGCACCGCGCCGTTGTTGACCTCGTTGACGATCCAGGCCTCCATGCGCTCCTGCTCGACGCCTTCGTTGAGCACGTGATCGAGCATCGCCTGCGGGATCAGCACGCAACCATCCTGATCGGCGACGACGATATCGTTCGGGAACACCGCGACGCCGCCGCAGCCGATCGGCTCGCCCCAGCCGACGAAGGTGAGGCCCGCGACCGACGGCGGCGCGGCATAACCGTCGCACCAGACCGGCAGATTGGTGCCGAGCACGCCCTCGACGTCACGCACGACGCCGTCGGTGACGAGCGCGGTCACGCCGCGCTTGACCATGCGCGCGCAGAGAATGTCGCCGAAGATGCCGGCATCGGTGATGCCCATGGCGTCAACCACGGCGATGCAGCCATCGGGCATTGCCTCGATCGCGGTGCGGGTCGAAATCGGTGACGACCAGGATTCCGGCGTCGCCAGATCCTCGCGGGCCGGCACGAAGCGCAGCGTGAAGGCAGGTCCCACCAGACGCGGCAGCCCCGGACGCAACGGCCGCGCACCGCGCATCCACACGTTGCGCAGGCCCTTCTTCAACAGGACCGTGGTGATGGTGGCGGTGGTGATGCCGGCGAGGGTCTTGCGGGCTTCGGGGGACAGCGACATGGAAACGGACGAGCTCCGAGGTGTGGGAAAGAACGCGCGCATCTTGCGAGCCGCAGCCCTTGCGTCAAGAGCCAAGAGGCTGCCAATAACGCAGGGCCGCCGGGCTATTATGCGACGCGATAACAAGGCTTTATCGCTTCCCCTTGCATTAATTTATTGGACTTGCGGGCGCATTTACGCGAAGCAGGACGAGGCGGAACTCGCACGCTGAGGGCCGCATTCCTCCGAAGCCCGATTTCGACAGCTCCTCGACAGTCCATGGCCGCGACGCTTCCCCCGCCCCGCCTTCTGCCCAGTGGCGATAGCGCCGTCACGGTCGAGTTCAGCCGCACCATCGATGACGAGGCCAACCAGCGCGTGCTGGCGCTCGACAAGGCGCTTGCCGCGGCGCTCATCGACGGCATCACCGAGACCGTGCCGACCTATCGTTCGCTGCTGGTGCATTACGATCCCGGCGAGATCGGATTCGATGCGCTCGGCGATAAGCTGCTCGCGCTGGCCAGCCAGCCGCTGCCGCCGGCCACCAAGGCGCGCCGCTGGCGCATTCCCGTTGCCTATGGCGGTGAGCACGGCATCGACCTCGAGGATGTCGCCAAGGCACTGAACACAACGCCCGACGACATCGTCGCCCGGCATGCCGGCGGCGACTACAAGGTCGCCATGATCGGCTTCACGCCTGGCTGGTCCTATCTCAGCGGCCTCGACAAATTCCTGCACATGTCGCGGCGACAAAACCCGCGGCTGCTGACGCCCGCCGGCACGATCTCGGTCGGCGGCGTCCAGGCCGGCATCCAATGCCTGGCCGCGCCGAGCGGCTGGCACCTACTGGGCCGCACGCCGGTCAGAACCTATCAGCTCCATCGTAATCCGACCTTCCTCACCGAGCCCGGTGACCGCGTGACGTTCTTTGCCATCGATCACAAGACATTCGCCGAACTGGACCGCGCAGCGGAGGCCGGCGAGATCGTCGCCGAGCAGGTGGACGCATGAGCCGGCTCGTCATCGCCAGCATCGGTCCTGCAAGCTCCGTCCAGGATGGCGGCCGCTTCGGCGCGCAACGCTATGGCCTGACGGTGAGCGGGGCGATGGACCGGTTGTCGCTGGCGGCGGCGAACACGCTGGTCGGCAACGCACCATTCGCGGCCGCCGTCGAGATCGGCCCGTTCGGTGCCTCCTTCACCGCGCGCGACGGCGCCGTGCGCGTCGCGATCTCAGGCGCGCCGCGCAATGCGGACATCGCCGGCAGCCCGGTTGCCATGGACTCCTCGGTGACGCTGAAGGACGGCGAGACGCTGACGCTGGGCTTTGCCCGCGGCGGCGCCTTCACCTATCTCGCGATCGAAGGCGCCATCAAGGGCGAGCCGGTGTTCGGCAGCCTTGCGGTCAATGCGCGCGCGGGGCTTGGCAGCCCCTACCCGCGCCCGCTCCAGGCCGGCGACGAGTTCAGCGTCGATGCCGCGAGCGGCGCGAGCGAGCTGCGGATCGAGCTGCCCAAGCCCGTGAGCGGGCCGATCCGTGTGCTGCTGGGGCCGCAGGACGACGAGTTCGACGACGCGAACAAGGCGCTGTTCCTGGATAGCGAGTGGAAGATCTCGGCGACCTCCGACCGCATGGGCTACCGGCTCGAAGGCCCCGCGATCAAGCATCTGCACGGCCACAACATCGTCTCCGACGGCACCGTCAACGGCAGCATCCAGGTGCCCGGCAACGGCGCCCCGATCGCGCTGATGATGGATCGCGGCACCTCCGGCGGCTATCCTAAGATCGCAACCGTGATCACGGCCGATGTCGGCCGTCTCGCGCAGACCTCGGCGGGAACGGCGTTCCGCTTCAAGGCCATCAGCATGGCCGAGGCGCAGGACGAGGCGCGCAAGTTCGCGCAAACGATCCGCAGCCTGCCCGATCGCCTGCGCTCGTCCGATACTGTTGCGCTCAACGTCGAAGCGCTCAGTGATGCCAATGTTGCGGGCTATGCCGTGAGCGCCGTCGATGCCGGGACGTGGCAGGTTGCGGCAGAACCGTAAACGGCAACAAGACCAGAGGCGGAGAGCACCCATGAAGACAGTCGATCTCAATTGCGATCTCGGCGAAGGATTTGGCGCGTGGGAGATGGGCAACGACGCGGCGATGATCGAGCTGGCGAGCTCGGTCAACGTCGCCTGCGGCTTCCATGCCGGGGACCCCGACATCATGCGCCGGACCGTGGAGCTGGCAAAGGCGCGCGGCGTCTCGGTCGGCGCGCATCCCGGATATCGCGACCTGCACGGCTTCGGCCGGCATCCCATCGCGGGGCTGAAGGCCTCCGAGATCGAGAACCTCGTCGCCTACCAGATTGGCGCGCTGCAGGCGATCGCGACGGCGGCCGGCTACAAGGTCACGCATGTGAAGGCGCATGGCGCGCTCTCCAATGTCGCCTGCGAGGACGACATGACGGCGAAGGCGATTGCCGCCGGCATCAGGGCGGTCGACCCGAACCTGATCTTCGTCGTGCTCGCCAATTCGAAGCTGGTGAAAGCGGGTGAAGCGGCCAATCTGCCGATGGTGAACGAGGTGTTTGCCGACCGCGCCTATGAGGACGACGGCAATCTGGTCTCGCGCAAGAAACCGGGCGCGGTGCTGCACGATGCCAAGGCGATTGCCGATCGCGTGGTGCGCATGGTGCAGGACGGCGCGGTGGTGTCGGTCACCGGCAAGGTCATCAAGATGCGCACGGATACGGTCTGCATCCACGGCGACACGCCCGGCGCGGTGGATATCGCGCGCGGCGTGCGTCAGGCGTTGAAGGATGCAGGGATCGATGTGGCGCCGTTCAAGCGCGGGTGAAAGCTTTGTTTGTAGGGTGGATTAGCGAAGCGTAATCCACCATGCTTCAGCAAATGCGGAAACGTAGTTGGTGGGTTACGCCTTCGGCTAACCCACCCTACGAGACCATCAAAACGGATGCACCGACAGCGTGCCGAACACGATCGCCGCGATGACGGCGAAGGCGCTATACATCGCGATATGGTGCATGCTCGCCCCGGTCCGCCGCGAGAGCGAGCGCGCGTAAAAGTGCAGCCTGGCTTCCGCCGATAGTTCGCGCATGGTCGATCTCCAACGCCCCATTTGCGGGATTATGAAGGATCAACCAGGGCGGGAGGCAAGACGGTAGCGAAAATAGCGATGGGGATTCTCTGAAGCCGCCCCATCGCGGGTACAAATTCTCTACGGTCCCCGGTTCCGAGAATCTTATTCGTTAAAATCCAAGCTGGCGGGAACCCGCACGGATGACAGTCGGATGACGGTCGCCCAAGGGCGAGTCATCCGATTTAGCTGGCACCTAGTAGACGTCAGCCTGGAAGCGACCGGACTTCTTGAGCTCGGCGACGAAGCTGACGGCTTCATCCGTCGAACGTGCGCCGAACTGGGCGACGATGTCGACGAGCGCACGCTCGACGTCCTTGGCCATGCGCTTGGCATCGCCGCAGATGTAGAGATGCGCACCTTCGGCAAGCCATGTCCACAACTCCCGTCCGACCTCGCGCATGCGGTCCTGCACATAGAACTTCTTCTCGCCGTCGCGCGACCAGGCCAGCGACATGCGTGTGAGAAGTCCTGATGTCTTCATCGCATTGAGCTCTTCCTGGTAGAAGAAGTCGCAATCGCTGCGCTGATGGCCGAAGAACAGCCAGTTCTTGCCGGGCGCACCGGTGGCCTTGCGATCGAGCAGGAAGGCACGGAACGGCGCGATGCCGGTGCCGGGGCCGATCATGATGACAGGCGTCTTCGCATCCTGTGGCAGGCCGAAGGCATGCGCCTTCTGCACGTAGACCTTGAGCTTCTCACCTTCGGCAATACGTTCGCCGAGGAAGGTCGAGGCAACGCCGAGACGCTTGCGCTTGCCGACGAGGTAGCGCACGGAATCGACCGTCAGCGACAGCTTTCCCGGCGTCGCATTGTGCGACGACGAGATCGAGTAGAGCCGCGGCTGCAGCGGCTCCAGCGCCTCGACGAAGGCTTCCGGATGCGGCCGCGTGCCGGAAAACTTCTGCAACGCCGCCATGACGTCGAGGGTCGCGGCATCGCCATCGGGATCCTCGCCCTGCGCCAGCGCCCGCGCCTT
This sequence comes from Bradyrhizobium sp. CCGE-LA001, assembly GCF_000296215.2. Lineage (NCBI taxonomy): Bacteria > Pseudomonadati > Pseudomonadota > Alphaproteobacteria > Hyphomicrobiales > Nitrobacteraceae > Bradyrhizobium > Bradyrhizobium sp. CCGE-LA001. The sequence continues at coordinate 4,249,289 of NZ_CP013949.1, forward strand.
CTCGCGCGCCGCGCCGCCGGTGATGAAGGAGATCAGCTCGAACAGCGAGTCGGGCGCGGGCGACAGCGAGACGTCGTCGATCAGCACCTCGCGCAGCGTCCTGCCGTTGACCTTGGTGGTGTGGGAGGCGCCGAGCAGCGCGATGATCTGGTCGACGAGCCCGACATCGTTGCGCGCGAACACGCCGAAGGAATCACCGACCACGTAGTCGAGCTTGCTCTCGGAGAGATCGAACTCGACGTGATAGGTCTCCTTCTCCGATTTCCCCTTGTTGAGCAGCCGGCGCGACAGGAAGGTCGCGGCAATGGGGTTGTCCCGCGAGCGGCCCGGCTCTGCGATCGTGACGGTCACGGCCGGCGCCGGAGCATCGGCCTTGTCCGCCGTCTTGGTCGCAGGTGCCTTGTCGAGCTCCTCGTACAGCGACTTCAGCATCCGCGCGGTGTCCTTGCCGCCGGGAACACACAGATTGAGCCGCGCTTCGCTGCGGCTCGCGATCGCTTCCGAATAGTCGTGGCAATTGTAGCCGCACTGGCCGCAATCCTGCTGCGCCATCGCCGCCATCATCTTGCGGCGCACGGGACGGCCCTCGGCGAGCTTCATGCGATCGGCGATCGGCATGGTCTGGTCGTGCCACGGCGCTTCGCCATCATCCCCGTCGCCGGCCGCGCCTTGCATGACGGCGGCGCCCTGCTCCGCCGACAGCGGCGCGGCGAGATCAGGCGAGAGCAGTCCGGCAAAGAAGCCGTTCAGCCAGGAGCGCTGCGCATCGGAGAACGGCGCGCTGGCGGGAATGATGTCGAGCTTCGGCGGAGGCGTGATCTGGTTCATGCGGACACCTGTGCATCGGCAAGCTTGCGCAGCGTTTCGCCGTCGTGGCGGCGCGCAAAGGAGAGGAAGCTTTCGTCGGCAGACGAGCGATGGGCGATATAGGCCTTGAGCAGCGCCTCGACCGTCTTCGGCGCGTCCTCGGCCTTGAGGTCGTGATAGACCTCCTGCCCGACGTCGGCGTCGGGGCCGAACCCGCCGCCGGTGAAGAGGTGATAGCCCTCGACCGTGTCCTCCTCGCCAACAGGCACGCGCGCCCCGATCAGGCCGATGTCGCTGATGTAGTGCTGCGCGCAGGAATGGTGGCAGCCGGTGACGTGGATGTTGACGGGCTTATCCATCGCGACGCGCGGCTCGCACCAGTCGCCGATCTCCGCGGCATGGCGCTTGGTGTTGGCGGCGGCGAAGCGGCAGCCGGCATTGCCGGTGCAGGCGATCAGGCCGGCCTTGATGTGCGAAGCTTCGACCGCGAGCCCGATCTGCTCGATCGCGGCAATGGCTAGCTCGACATTCTCGTCGCGCACGCCCGAGATCAGCAGGTTCTGCCAGACCGTCAGGCGGATTTCGCCGTCGCCGAGATCGCGCGAGACCTTGGCAAGACCCCGCATCTGCTCAGAGGTGAGCTTGCCGAGCGTCAGCGACACGCCGATCCAGTTCAGACCATCCTGCTTCTGCTTGTGCACGCCGACATGCGCCATGCGGTCGGCGGCGAGCCGCGGCGCGAACGCCTCTTCCGGCACGCGCGTGAACGGCGTCTTTAACCGCTCCTCGACGAATTTGAGAAAGCCGTCATGGCCCATAGCGTCGAGCACGTATTTCAGCCGCGCCTTGTTGCGGTTGGTGCGATCGCCATGGTCGATGAACACGCGCACGATGGCGTCGGCGACGGCGGTGGCCTGCTCCGGCTTGACGATGATGCCGGAATATTTCGCAAAGTCTTTGTGGCCGGTGATGCCGCCGAGGCCGAGACGGAACCACACTCCGGGCTCGACGCCGAAGCCGTCCTTCACCTCATACGCCGTGAACGCAATGTCGTTGGTCTCTTCGAGCACGGCGATCCTGCCGGCGCCGTCGAAGGCGACATTGAACTTGCGCGGCAGGCCGTAGAGCGAGCGGTCGTTGAGGATGTGATAGTGCCATTCGCGCGCATAGGGCCGCGTGTCGATGATCTCCTGCGGATCGATACCGGCGGTCGGCGTTCCCGTCACGTTGCGGATATTGTCGGCGCCGGAGCCACGCGAGCACAGGCCGAGCTCCTGGATGCCCTCGAGCAGCTTGATCGCGTGCTTCGGCGGGATCTCGCGCAGCTGAAGATTGGCGCGCGTGGTAACGTGGCTATAGGGTCCGCAGAGCTCGTCGGCGAGATCGGCAAGGCCGGACAGCTGCCAGTGCTTCATGATGCCGTTGGGAATCCGCAGGCGGCTCATGTAGGAGTCCTGCGTCGGCGCGACGTAGAAGATGCCGTAATAGCGCCAGCGGAAATTGTCCGCCGGGCTCGGCGGCGCGTTGTCGAGCGCCTGCTGGCGCAGCCGCGGATAGGCGTCGAAGGGATGTTCGTCGCGCTTGAACTTCTCCTGGTCGGCGAGCTTCTTGCCCGCGGCGATGATCTTGTCCTGCGCCTTGATGTGCACGGCATCAGGACCGGTGGGCTCGGCGCTGGCCTTGCCGGCGCCGTTACCGCCCAGACCGCGCCCGACCCGACTGATCTGCAAGCCGGTCGTGAAGCCTTCGAGATAGCGTTTCTGCTCGTCGGTGAAGTCGACTGCGAGCGTATCGATTTTCATGGTCGGTAACGAAGCTCCTGCGGCCACCAGAGTGGCATCGACGGAAATTGGCGCGACCCGAAAGGGAACCTCTGCTGGCACGAGAGCCGGCTTGGCCACCCAACGGTCCGATCAGCTTCGTTGCTGCGGGACTCGGCTCAGCAGGCACCTGTGACAAGCTGGCCGCACTGCAACATTCAAGTTGCGTGCCAGCTTTGATGAAAAGAAAGATTTTGCGATTTCAATGGACTAGCGAGGCTACCGGAAACTCCGGTGCCGGATGCGCTCATGAAATTCGAGCACGCCGCTCAAAATTTGGTCGATAAACCAGACTGCTCACAATCTATGCAGATGCGAATCAGGCCTTCCAGCGCCCGACCTCGAACGCCTCGAGGTGCCCGCGGATATTGTCGGCATCGAAGGCAGGACCGGCAAAGGCCCCGATGGCCGCGGGAGCCTCGTCGGACCGCCGGCGGCCGAGGGCCGCGTCATAGAGATCAGGCCTGAACACCGCCACGGCGGTCTTGGCGCCGTCCGGGCTCAAGCCCGTCTGCCCCCAACGCACCATCTGCGCATAGAGCCACGCGGCCTGGACCGGATCGGGACGTCCGGCCTCCTCGCGTCCGACCAGCAAATAGCGGCCACTTTCGCGGAAGGTGCCGTCGGGCGAGATCTTCAGCCGTCCCGTCAGGGTGCGCTGGATGACTTCGGCATCGACGCCGATCCGCTCGGGCTGCGCCAGGATCTGCGCCGCCTCGGCGAGGTTTGCCGGCTCTTCGATGAACTCGGCCCCCTTCACCGCCGCGCGCACGAGGGCGGCGACCACGTCCGGATGCTTGTCGGCCCAGACCTGACGGACCGCCAGCACCTTCTCCGCCGCGCGAACCAGAATGTCGGACACGAAATGCAGGATGTGGCCGATGCCGAGATCGACCGCGACCGAATTCCAGGGCGCGCCGACGCAGAATGCATCGACATGGCCGTTGGCGAGACTGTCGACCATGTAGGGCGGCGGCAGCACCACCAGCCGCACGTCCTCGTCGGGATCGACGCCGGCCGCGGCCATCCAGAACCGCAGCTGGTAATTGTGGGTCGAGAACGGAAAGGTCATGCCGAAGGTGAGCGGATCGGCGCCCGCCTTGCGGCGCTTGGTCACCACGCGCGCCAGCGCTTTCGCCGTGACGAGCGGATCGAAACGGTCGCCGTCGATCTCTTCCATCAGCGCGGCATGGAGCGCGGGCGAGACCGTGATCGCGTTGCCGTTGATGCCGAGATTGAACGGCGCGGCGATCGGGACCTTGACGTGGCCGAGCCCGAGCGAGGACGCGATCGCGACCGGCGCAAGCAGATGCGCGGCGTCGAACAGGCCGATATTGAGCTTGTCGCGAACGTTGGACCAGGAGACTTCACGCACCAGCTCGACTTCGAGTCCTTCGGCGGCGGTGAACCCCTTGTCGACGGCGACGATCAGGGCTGCGGCATCGACCAGCGGAATGAACCCGATGCGGAGGGGAGCGGTCATTTCAGCATCTCCGAGGCGGTGATGATCGACTGCGCGATCTCACCGATTTTCTTCTTCTCGCGCATCGCCGTGGAGCGCAGCAGCACATATGCCTCGTCCTCGGTCAGGCCTTTCACCTTCATCAGGATGCCCTTGGCACGCTCGATGATCTTGCGGTCCTCCAGCTGCGACTTGGTGCGCTCCAGCTCTTCCTGGAGCTTGGCGAAGGCGTTGAAGCGGGACACGCAGAGGTCGAGGATCGGCTTGATGCGCTCCTTCTTCAGCCCGTCGACGATGTAGGCGGATACCCCAGCCTCGACCGAGGCCTGGATCGAGGCGGAATCGCTCTGGTCGACGAACATGGCGATCGGCCGCTTCACGGCGCGGCTGACCTGGAACATCGCCTCCAGCACGTCGCGGCTGGGGTTCTCCAGATCGATCAGGATGATGTCGGGATCCACCGCATAAATACGGGCAAGCAGGCTCTGCATCTCACGGATATGGACGACCTGCGTGAATCCAGCCTCCCGCAACCCCTCCTCCAGGATCGCGGCCCGGATCGGGCTTTCGTCGACGATCACGATTTTGGGCGACTGTTCGGCGCTCATGGCTCACTCACGGCAGGTGATTCATCCATAGCACGCCCGAACGCCCTGCAAAGGGTTGTAATTGTGGGCAATTGGGACTAGCTCAGGCCCGTCAATCAGGCAGTTCAGATATGGATCAGACGGCTGCGCCCAAGGTCAGCTTCGTGTCGCTCGGGTGTCCCAAGGCATTGGTGGATTCCGAGCGCATCATCACGCGCCTGCGCGCGGAGGGCTACGAGCTCGCCCGCAAGCATGACGGGGCCGACATCGTCATCGTCAACACCTGCGGCTTCCTCGACAGCGCCAAGCAGGAATCGCTCTCGGCCATCGGCGAGGCCATGGCCGAGAACGGCAAGGTGATCGTGACGGGCTGCATGGGCGCGGAACCGGAAGCGATCGAGCAGGCCTATCCGGGCGTGCTCTCCATCACCGGCCCGCAGCAATATGAGAGCGTGCTGGACGCCGTGCACCGCGCGCTGCCGCCAGCGCACAATCCGCATCTCGATTTGGTGCCGCCGCAGGGCATCAAGCTGACGCCGCGGCACTACGCCTATTTGAAGATCTCCGAGGGCTGCAACAACCGCTGCACCTTCTGCATCATCCCGAAGCTGCGCGGTGACCTCGTCTCGCGTCCGGCCAACGACGTGCTGCGCGAGGCCGAGCGCCTCGTCGGCGCCGGCGTGAAAGAGCTGCTGGTGATCTCGCAGGACACCTCGGCTTACGGCGTCGATCTCAAATATGCCGAGAGCCCCTGGAAGGACCGCCAGGTCCGCGCCAAATTCCTCGATCTCGCGCGCGAGCTCGGTGAGCTCGGGGCCTGGGTCCGGCTGCAATATGTCTACCCCTACCCGCATGTCGACGAGGTCATCGCGCTGATGAACGAGGGCAAGGTGCTGCCCTATCTCGACATCCCGTTCCAGCATGCGAGTCCCGACGTCTTGAAGGCGATGAAGCGCCCGGCGGCGCAGGACAAGACGCTGGCGCGGATCAAGCGCTGGCGCGAGGAATGCCCTGATCTCGCTTTGCGCTCGACTTTCATCGTCGGCTTCCCCGGCGAGACCGATGCCGATTTCGCCTATCTGCTCGACTGGCTGGATGAGGCCGAGATCGATCGTCTCGGCTGCTTCAAATACGAGCCGGTCGCCGGCGCCACCTCGAACACGATCGAGAACCCTGTACCGGAAGAGGTCAAGCAGGAGCGCTACAATGCGCTGATGGCCCGCCAGCAGAAGATCTCGGCGCGACGGCTGAAGCGCAAGGTCGGCACGCGCCAGCAGATCATCATCGACGAGGTCGGCCCGACGGTGGCGAAGGGTCGCTCAAAGGCCGATGCTCCGGAGATCGACGGCGCGGCGTACCTGACGAGCCGCCGGCCTCTGCGCGTCGGTGAGATCGTCACCGCCAAGATCGAGCGCGCCGACGCATACGATCTGCACGGCAGCGTCGCGGGGTTTTGACGTCCTTCCGTCGTTGCGAGGAGCCCTTGCGACGAAGCAATCCAGAATCCCTCCGCGAAAGCAGTCTGGATTGCTTCCGCCTTCGCCAAGGCTTCGGCGGACAAGTCGCTACGCTCGCAATGACGGAGTGAAAGCAATCACGCCAGCCATTTTGGCACCCAGCGCTCTGGCCTGGGCGCCCGTGCAAGATCGGCCTTTGCTTCGGATAGCAGCGCCGGCGCACCGTCAATGGTCGGGCGCAGATCGTACGCGAAGCTCGGCATGATTCGGCCGTCGGCATGCAGCCCGAAATTCATCGCGTACCACAGGCCCAGCTCGGGCTGCGCACGGCGCATCTCCTCGCGCAGATCACGCAGCAGGGACTCGATCGAAGCGGCCTCTTCGAACGGCTGCGGCCCTTGCGAGAGCACGCACGCCTGGTATTGCGCACCGACGATCGCGATCTCGAAGCGCGTCTGGTCCCAGGGTTTCTTGCCCTTGGGAAGATGGGCCGCCAGCCGCCAGCCGAGCTCGGCCATTAGTCGATGATTGGCCCAATAGTCCTCGCGATCGCGGCTCCACTTCTCCACAAAGCCGCGAAAGTCGGGCAGCTCAGAGGACGTATCGTCGGGCGCGTCGCCGGCGGGCTGGCCGGCGAGCCATTGTGCGAGCTCGACCGTCTGGCACTCGACCTCCTCGTGCGGTTTCAGGTCGCTCCAGGCGTTGTCGAATTGCTGCGACGTCAGCTTTGCCAGCATCGCATCGAGGCTCGGCGCCAACAGCTCGTAGTCGCCCTCGGAGCCCAGCCCCACGATCGGCGGATTATCCCGGTCGAGACCCGCGCCATACCAGCCGCCCACGGCTGATCCATCAGGCAGCCGCATGAACAACGAAAAGCGGTCGCGCAACGGACTGCCGTCGACGATCGGCGCGGAGTCGGAAAACTGGCCTTGCAGCGAAAAGCAGCCGACGCTGCCCCAGGGACGTCCCTCGAGCCAGCCGGCAAAGTCGACCAATAGTCGCGGCGCCTCGATGCCCGGCGGAAATGCGCCACAAATGCTGTCGAGGTCGATCGGGTACGTCGTATCGGGCAAGGCTGAAAACTGTCTGTTGGTCCCGTCCCTCTTGGTCTGCATTACGGTGCGCCAGGTTCGAACCAATTCGCGTCCTGCGATCACAAACGCGCCAGAGGCGCGATGGTTTCGGACCGGACGATCGATGAATCGACGAATGACATCGGCCTTTCGCGGCACACGCGGACGCGCGTTTTGCAAACTGCCCGCTTGACAAGTCCCGACATTCGGCTGTAGGGACGCGCCCCATGATCAACGCTCGGACCCATCAGCGCACCGAAATGCTCCGCCGTCGCTCCCGCGACGACGAGAGGGTGCGCCATGTCCGACGACGCCGCTGAACCACTGATTTCAGCCTAAGTCTTCGAGAAGGCCGCACCCGCAAGGTGCGGCCTTTCTGCTTTTGCGCCGCTTTTCCACCCGCCTCCAGAGGAGCTCGACATGACGACCGCCACCCATCCGTATGACGCGCTGATGGACATCACCGCACGGCCCAAGGCCGTCTTCGTCCGCGGCGCCGGCTCCTACCTCTGGGATGACGGCCGCAAGCGTTATCTCGATTTCGTGCAGGGCTGGGCCGTGAATTGTCTCGGGCACTCGCCGCCGGCGATTGCTGAGGCGCTCACCGCGCAGGCCAAGCGGCTGCTGACGCCGAGCCCGGCCTTCTACAACGAGCCGAGCCTGAAGCTCGCGCAGTCGCTGGTCGACAGCAGCGTCTTCGATCAGGTGTTCTTCGCCAATTCCGGTGCAGAAGCCAACGAAGGCGCGATCAAGCTCGCGCGCAAATATGGCAGCCTGCACAAGGGCGGTGCATTCGAAATCATCAGCTTCGAAGGCGGCTTCCACGGACGGACGCTGGCGACGATGTCGGCCTCGGGCAAGAAGGCATTCGAGCCCTTGTTCGAACCGAAGGTCGCCGGATTCAAGAAAGCGAAGCTCAACGACATCGCCTCGGTCGAGAAGCTGATCAACGACAACACCGTTGCGGTGATGCTCGAGCCGATCCAGGGTGAATCGGGCGTATGGCCGGCGAGCGACCAGTTCCTCCAGGAGCTGCGGGCGCTTACCGAGGCGCACGGCCTGCTGCTGATCTTCGACGAGATCCAGACCGGCATGGGCCGGACCGGAAAGCTCTTCCACTACGAGCACACCGGGATTGCGCCCGACATCATGACGCTCGGCAAGGGCATCGGCGGTGGCGTGCCGCTCGCAGCGCTGCTTGCGACCGAACGCGCCTCCTGCTTCGCCCACGGCGATCAGGGCGGCACGTTCAACGGCAATCCGATCATGTGCGCGGCGGGGCTTGCGGTGCTCGACGAGGTCAAGAAGCCGGAGTTCTTGAAGTCAGTCACCGAGGCCGGCCTGCTGCTCGAAAGCGAGCTGCAGAAGGTCTCGGCCCGGCACGGGCTCGGCGGGGTGCGAGGCCGCGGCCTGCTGCTCGCGCTCGATCTCAAGCTGCCAATCGCGGCCGGCATCGTTGCGCAGGCGTTCGAAGAAGGCGTGCTGCTGAACGCGCCGCAGGTCGATACGCTGCGCTTCATGCCCGCGCTGAACGTCACGCGAGGCGAGATCGCCGAGATGATCGATTGTCTCGACGGAGTTTTGAGCAAGGCCGGCGCGGCACGAAGGGTGGCGTAAGGCCTGTGCCCCGGACGCAGCGCAGCGCCTCTTCGGCGGTGCGCTGCAGAGCCGGGGCCCATCTCTCCGCAGGGTCCCTGTCGCTTTCTAGGTCCCGGCTCTGCGCCGCAACGCTTACGCGTTGCAGCTTGTCCGGGACACGAGTGCGGATGATGACTGCAGACCTACGGCTTCAAGATCGACGCGCCCGTGGTCTTGCGGCTTTCGAGATCGATATGCGCCTTGGCGGCATCCTTGAGCGCATAGGCGTGGTTGATCGGCACGTGCAGCTTGCCGTTGATGACGGCGGCGAACAGCGTGTCAGCGCCCTCCAGCAGGTCCTTGCGCGTGCCGACATAGTCGTTGAGCTTCGGCCGCGTCGCAAACAGCGAGCCGTGATTGTTGAGCTCGGCGATCGCGAACGGCGGCACCGGGCCCGACGCATTGCCAAACGAGACGAACATGCCGCGTGGCTTCAGGCAGGATAGCGAGCCCGGGAACGTCGCCTTGCCGACGCCGTCATAGACGACGTCGCAGCCCTCGTTGCGGCTGATCTGCTTGACGCGCGCGACGAAGTCTTCCTCGTTGTAGAGGATGACGTGGTCGCAGCCATTGGCTTCCGCAAGCTCGGCCTTCTCGCGCGAGCCGACCGTGCCGATGACGTGGGCCCCGAGCGCCCTCGCCCATTGGCAGGCGAGCAAGCCGATGCCGCCGGCGGCGGCGTGGATCAGCACGCGATGATGCGGCTCGACCTTGAAGGTCTTGTGCAGGAGGTACCAGACGGTCAGCCCCTTCAGCATCAGCACGGCGCCCTGTTCGTGGGTGATGTGGTCGGGCAGCTTGACCAGCTTTTCCCAGGGGATGTTGCGCTCGCCGGTATAGGCGCCGAGATTGTGATAGTAGGCGACGCGGTCGCCGGGATGGAAATGCGTCACGCCGGGCCCGACGGCTGTGACCTCGCCCGAGGCTTCGTTGCCGGCAATGAAGGGCAGACCCGGCGCCTTGTAGAGGCCGGTGCGGTAATAGACGTCGATGAAGTTCAGGCCGACCGCGTGCTGGCGGATGCGCACCTCGCCGGGCCCGGGCGCCGGCACGTCGACGCTCTCATAGACCAGGGCTTCTGGGCCTCCGACCTTGTGCACACGGACGGCTTTGGTCATCACCTGACCTCCTCTGATCTTCCTGACGGCCAACGAAAGACATCGCGCCCGCCTTGTCAACTCGACCAGGCTGGATCGTTCAGTCCGGCGGCTTGCCGACTTTGCTACGATTGCGTCTGGCGAGCACGTTGAAGAACTCGACTGCCGCCGAGAACGCAATCGCGAAGTAGATATAGCCGCGCGGGATGTGGGACTGGAATCCGTCCGCAACCAGCGCGACGCCGATCAGCACGAGGAAGGCCAATGCCAGCATCTTGGTGGTCGGATGCTCCGCGACGAAGCGCGATACCGGGCCCGCCGAAACGTACATGACCGCGCAGGCAATCACGACCGCAGCGACCATGATCCGGATGTCCTCCGCCATGCCGATCGCGGTGATGATCGAATCCAGAGAAAACACGAGATCCACGACGATGATCTGGGCGATCACCCAGGCGAAGGCGCTGCCCGTCGATTGCTTCTCGCTCCCGCCGTGATCGGATTCGACCTCGCCGTGAATTTCATGCGTGGCCTTCGCGATCAAGAACAGGCCGCCGCCGATCAGGATGAGATCGCGCCAGGAAAAGGCGTAGCCGTTCATCGAGAACACCGGCGCGGTGAGGCCGATCAGCCAGACCAGGAGACTGAGCAGGATGAGGCGAAAGATGAGCGCCAGGCCAAGCCCGATCTGCCGGGCGCGGTGCGCCTGCTTCTCGGGAAGGCGGGAGACCAGCACCGAGATGAAGATGACGTTGTCGATGCCGAGCACGATCTCGAGCGCCGTCAATGTCAAGAGCGCGGCCCAGGCTTCGGGGCTGGTGATGAGCTGCATCATGCGAAGGATCGCACCAATCGTATCAGAGCGTCGCTGAAGGTGATCCAGAGCGCGATGGCGCAGAGCACCACGGTCACGCCCGTGCCGACGCGAAAATCCATCGCCAGCACGTAGAGGCCGAGCACCGCCCAGATCGCCATCAGCGACAACGTCAGCCAGCGCAGCCGCACGACCCGGACCGGATGCAGCACGTGGAACGGCACGAAGGTCAGCACGACGAGCGCGGCGACCAGCAGCGTCGACCACAGCGGCGGCCAGTGCAGCAGGAACAAATAGAACGCCGCCGCATTCCACAGCGCCGGGAAACCGCGGAAATGATTGTCGTCGGCCTTCATGCGCAGATCGGCGAAATATAATGCGCTGGTGACGATGATGGCGATGCCGAGCAAGGGCGCCGCGACCGGCAGCAGCAACCCGCTGGCCACGATCGCATAGGCCGGCACAAAGACGTAGGTGACGAAGTCAACCACGAGATCGAGCACGTCGCCCGACCAGTTCGGCTGCACGTTCTTGACGTCGAGCCGCCGCGCGATCGGCCCGTCGATCGCGTCGATGACGAGGGCGATGCCCAGCCACTGAAACATCGCCGCCCAGTGCTCGCGCACGGCCTCCAGCATCGCAAGCAGCGCGAGCGCCGCGCCGAACGCGGTGAAGACGTGCACCGAGAGCGCCGCGGCACGGACCGCGGGGGTTGGCTTGAGGGAATCCTCTTGGGTATCCATGGCCTCTGCTATCAGAATGAGGCCGCTTTGCACATAAGCCATTGCGGCGCGCCGTCCTACAATTCGTGATAAAATCAGGCAAAATAGGTGGGCTTGAATTTGTCGCCGGCCGTGTCAAATGTCGTTCCATGACAGACGCATCGACACTCCATGACGCCGCCGTGATCGGCGGCGGACCGGCGGGCCTCGCAGCGGCGATCGCATTGGCACAGGCGGGTGCACGGACCGTGCTGGTGGCGCGACGCGTGCCCTATGCCGACAACCGCACCACCGCGCTGCTCGGGGCCTCCATTGATCTGCTGCAGAGCCTCGATGTTTGGCCGCGCTGCAAGGACAAGGCGGCGGCGCTGGAGGTCATGCGGCTCGTCGACGACACCGGCCGGCTGTTCCGCGCGCCCGAGGTCCGGTTCTCCTGCCACGAAATCGGTCTCGACGCGTTCGGTTATAACATCGACAACCGTTCGCTGATGCTAGCGCTCGAAGCGCGCGCGGCTGAGTTTGCCAACCTGGTCCGCTTCGACGACGAAGCCGAAAGCGTCGTGATCAAAGCCGGCGACGTCGCCATCCGCACGGCCTCGGCGCAATTTCTTTCCGCCCGGCTCGTGGTCGGCGCCGACGGCCGGCATTCATTGTGCCGCGACGCCGCCGGCATCGCCGTGACGCGGCGCGAGCTGACGCAGACCGCGCTCACCTTCAACGTCGCCCACGCGCGGCCGCATCGCAACGTCTCGACCGAGTTCCACACGCCGCAGGGTCCCTGCGTGTTCGTGCCCCTCCCCGGCGACCGTTCCAGCATCGTCTGGGTCGCGGCGCCCGCAGAGGCCGAACGGCTGCGCGGCCTCAGCGACGAAGAGCTGTCGGCCGCGATCGAGAAGCAGTCGCATTCGATCCTCGGCCGCATGACGGTCGAGCCCGGGCGCCACCTTTTCCCGCTGGCAATCGAGCGTCCAAACTCCTTCGGCCGCGACCGCGTCGCACTGGTCGGCGAAGCCGCCCATGTGGTTCCGCCGATCGGCGCGCAAGGCCTCAATCTTGGCCTGCGCGATGCCGCCGACATCGCTCGGTTCGCAGGTGAAGCGATCGCTGCAGGCCAGGATCCCGGGGCATCCGACGTGCTCAAGCGCTACGACCGGACGCGGCGTCCGGACATTCTGAGCCGGACCTTTGCGATCGACATGGCCAACCGCTCCCTGCTCAATGACTTCCTGCCGCTCCAGCCGGTCCGCGCCGTCGGCATGCACCTGCTCGGCGCCATCGGCCCGCTCCGGCGCTTCGCCATGCGCGAGGGCCTGACGCCGACTTGGCGCAGGTAAGTCCAACTCACGGAAACACCAGCCGCCCGCTCTGGATCGCCCACATCACGCTGGTCAGCGTGACCACCGAGGCGAAGGTACCGAGCAGAACCGCGACGGAGGCGGATTCGATCCAGGCCTCGTTCTGCCGGGCGATCACGAACACGTTTAGTGCCGGCGGCAATGAGGCCATCAGAACTGCCGTCGCGGCCCATGGCTGCGCGAACGGGCCGAATGCCAGCATCAGACCGAACGCCGCGAGCGGATGGATCAACAGCTTGACCGCGATCACGCCCGGCACTTCCCACGGCACGCGCTCGAACGGGCGCAGCGCCACGGTCACGCCGAGCACGAACAGCGCGGTCGGCGCGGCGGCGTTCTGCAGGAAGGTGATGGTGCGGTCGAGCGCGACCGGCATCTCGATATGCAGCGCCGCGACCGCCGCGCCGAAGCAGGCAGCCATGATCAGCGGATTGAGCACGATCTGTTTCAGTACGACACCGAAGGCGTGCACGAGCGAGGGATGGTCGCGATCGGAGAGTTCGATCAAGAGCGGCACGATCGTGAACAGGAAGATGCTGTCGCAGCAGAAGATCAGCGCGGTCGGCGCCGCCGCTTTCGGCCCGAGCACCGCGAGCGCGAGACCCGGCCCCATATAGCCGATATTGCCGTAGCCGCCGGAAAGGCCTGCGAGCGTCGCCTCGCGCAGGGTCAACCGTCCGAGCAGCTTGCCGACTACCAGCGCCAGCGTGAACGCGACAATCGTGGACAGCGTCGTCGCAATCAGGAACGGCGGGTTGTTCAATTCCGAAAACGGCGTCTTCGACATGATCGCGAACAGCAGCGCCGGCAGCGACACGTAGAGCAGGAAGAAGTTCATCCAGGCGAGGCCCGATTCCGGCAGGGCCTTGACCTTGCCGCAGGCAAAACCGACGAAGATCAAGCCGAAATAAGGTAGAGCCAGATTGAGGATGTCGACCATTGTTGAAGTGTTTTCTGAGAAATTGGGGGCTATCCGCCCCGGACACGAAGGTTAATTCCCGCTAAGGGCACTAGCATCGGCCACAATCCTGGTCTATCGACGGGGAATGATCAAAGCGCGGACCGCCAAATTTCAGATCGGACAGGTCGTGCGCCACCGGATCTTTTCGTTCCGGGGCGTGATTTTCGACATCGATCCGGAATTCAACAACACCGAGGAGTGGTGGCTGTCGATTCCCGAGGAGGTGCGGCCCCACAAGGACCAGCCGTTCTACCACCTGCTCGCGGAGAACGCTGAGTCCGAATACGTCGCCTATGTCTCCGAGCAGAACCTGTTGCCCGACGATTCCGGCGAGCCGGTCCGGCATTCCCAGGTTGCCGAGATCTTCATCAAGGACAAGGCCGGCGGCTATCGCCCGCGCAATCCGTCGCTGAACTGATCGTCGCCGATCATCGGCCAGCAAAAAAGGCGCTCGAACAGAGCGCCTTTTTCTTGTTCGGGACTTTGGCCCCGATCACTTCTGAGCGGTCGGAGGTGCGCCAGGCGCGCCACCCTGCTGCTCGAGCTTCTTGCGCTGCTCGTCGGCCTTCTTCTGAAGCTCTTCCTGGAGCTTCTTCTGGGTTTCCTCGAACACCTTCGGATCGGTCGGCGGACCGTCATAGGCCTTCTGGAATTCACCGGCGAGCGGCAGCGGCAGGGTCAGCGGCGCGCCGTTGGCATTGATCGCCTGGACAACGAGATTCTGACCCTTCTTCATGTTGTTGATGAGCTCGGGCGTGGCCTCGTAGTCCGACATACAGCCGTTCTGGAAGCAGATCACATAAGGCTGCTGCAGCGGCGCATTGCTGTCCACGATGATGCGGGTGCCGTGCACGAGCTGCATGCCGAGCGGCAGCGTCACGCGCAGAATCTTCTTGGGCTCGCCTTCGGGCTCGATGATCACGGCGGCGATGACCGGCTGGCCCGATTCGATGCGGCCGTCCTTGCCGGTGAAGCAGACCTGCTTGGCGTTGGCGTCCTGACCCTTCAGGCAGAACTTGGTCCAGGGGGCGTAGATCAGCTGGATCTGCTGATCGGCCGGCTGGGCTGCGCCCTGCTGCTGGCCGCCCTGGGCCGGAGCCGGCTGGGCCTGCGGAGACGCGGCGGGCGCCGGAGCCTTGGGAGCGGCCTTCGGCGGCGCAGCTTTCGGGGCCGGAGTCGCCTTGGGCGCAGGCGCGCCGGGAGCCGGTGCGGGAGCTTGGGCTTCAGCGGCAAACGGGACGACCAACGCCGTCGCCGTCAACAGGGCGAGAAGTCGCCCGCGCGGCCGGACGGACGCGGCCAAATAACGGAAATTCATTGCGGAAAACCCTTTCTGAACGGGAAGTGCCCGAACCGCTCCGAAGCGCCGAACCGAGCCGCCTGGGCGCGGCTCTCTCCCCGTCAATTGAGGCGGATAAGTGACGGGCTCGGCGCTCTTGCGCGATTGGGTGCCTTCTTAGCGTGGCCGACGAAAAGATCAATGCCGACAGGCGCCTTTGGCCACATCCTGCGCTGCGCCCAGGGAAATTCCCTGTGATAGGATTTAGGCCCCGCCGGTCCTCGAATCAGCGTGTGCCGATGTTCATGTTCCAGCGCCTCGTCGAGGGCCCCGGATTACGCCTTTGTCGTCTCGTCCCGACCCTCGTTCTGGCTCTCGTCGTCGGGCTTTCGGCAGACGGCGCGCGGGCCGCGCAAGCCCACGCCATTGCCATGCACGGCAAGCCGGCGATGCCGGCCGATTTCACCCACATGCCCTACGCCAATCCGCAAGCCCCGAAGGGCGGCCGCATGACCTGGGGCATTCTCGGCACCTTCGACAGCCTCAACCCCTTCATCGTCAGGGGATTGGCGGTGCAGCAGATGCGGAGCTACGTGTTCGAGAGCCTGCTCGCGCGCGGCCAGGACGAGCCGTTCACGCTCTACGGCCTGCTCGCCAGGACCGTCGAAACCGACGACGACCGCACCTTCGTCACCTTCCGCCTCGATCCCCGCGCCCGCTTCTCCGATGGCAAGCCTGTGCTGGCCCAGGACGT
This sequence comes from Bradyrhizobium sp. CCGE-LA001, assembly GCF_000296215.2. Classification (NCBI taxonomy): domain Bacteria; kingdom Pseudomonadati; phylum Pseudomonadota; class Alphaproteobacteria; order Hyphomicrobiales; family Nitrobacteraceae; genus Bradyrhizobium; species Bradyrhizobium sp. CCGE-LA001. Next base: position 4,265,115 of record NZ_CP013949.1, read on the forward strand.
GCTGTTCTCCTGGCAGCTCCTGCGCGACCACGGCCGCCCCAATCACCGCCAATACTACGCCAAGATCGCAAAGGCCGAGGCAACCGATCCCCTCACCGTCCGCTTCGACCTCACCGGCGCCAATGACCGCGAGCTGCCGCTGATCCTCGGCCTGATGCCGATTCTGCCGAAGCACGCGATCGACATCGCGACATTCGAGGAGACGACGTTGGCGGCCCCGGTCGGCTCGGGCCCCTATCGTGTCACGGCCGTGAAGGCTGGCGCCAGCGTGACGCTCATGCGCAATCCGGACTATTGGGGCCTCGATCTGCCGATCAATCGCGGGCTCTACAATTTCGACGAGATCAGGCTCGATTATTTTCGCGAGGCCAATGGTCAGTTCGAAGCGTTCAAGCGCGGCCTCTATGATTTCCGTGTCGAGTATGAGCCGCTACGCTGGCACGACGGCTATGATTTTCCAGCCGCGCGAAGCGGCGAGGTGATCCGCGACACCGTCAAGCCCGGCGTGCCGCAGCCGTCCGAATTCCTGGTGTTCAACACCCGCCGTCCGATCTTCGCCGACATCCGCGTGCGCAAGGCGCTGACGCTGTTGTTCGATTTCGAGCTGGTCAACCGCAACTATTTCTTCGGTCTCTATTCGCGCGTCGCCGGCTATTTCGCCGGCTCGGAGCTGTCGGCCTATGGCCGCCCTGCGGATGCGCGCGAGCGCGAGCTGCTGAAGCCCTTCGCCGCGCAAATGCCGCCCGACATCATGGACGGCAGCTACCGCCTGCCGGTCACCGACGGCTCGGGGCGTGACCGCACCACGCTGCGCGCCGCGCTGAAACTGTTGTCGGAGGCTGGCTACGATCTCGATGGAACCGTGCTGCGCAATCGCGCGACCAAGGCGCCCTTCACCTTCGAGATCATGGTCACGACGCGCGACCAGGAGCGCATCGCGCTCGCCTTCCAGCGCGACCTCAAGCGCGCCGGCATCGAGCTGGCCGTGCGCTCGGTCGATCCCGTGCAGTTCGACCAACGCCGGCTCGCCTACGAGTTCGACATGATCCAGAACCGCTGGGACCAGTCGCTGTCGCCCGGCAACGAGCAGTCTTTCTATTGGGGCAGCGCCGCCGCCGACAATCCGGGCACCCGCAACTACATGGGCGCCAGGGATGGCGCGGTCGATGCCATGATCGCCGCGCTCTTGGAGGCCCGTGAACATACGGATTTCGTCTCGGCGGTGCGGGCGCTCGACCGCGCCTTGATCGCCGGCTTCTACACAATCCCCCTGTTTAACGTATCCGAGCAATGGATCGCGCGCTGGAATCGGATAGAACGGCCCAAGGCCACTTCGTTGTCCGGCTATTTGCCGGAGACCTGGTGGTCGAAGGAGCCGCCGCAAGCTCATCAAGCAAAGTGACGCCGTGAACCAGCCAGCCGTATCGCCGACGCTCGACACGCTGTTTCAGCGCACGCTGACCCGGCAGCCGCACGCGCCGGCTCTGCTCGATCCGCTCAACAAGGCGCGCGTGACCGGGCACCAGCCACGGCGCATGACTTATGCCGAGGCGGATACGGCCATCGAGGCGCTGTCGGCGCATTTCGTCGAATCGGGCCTGCCGGCCAATTCTGTCATCGCGATCCAGCTGCCCAATACGGTCGAGTTCGTGCTGACCGTGCTCGCCGCCCATCGCGCCGGCCTCGTCGTCGCCGTGCTGCCGCTGCTGTGGCGGCATGCGGAACTGACCGCCGCGCTCAACCGCACCGCCGCGCGCGCCATCGTCACCACGAGCACGGTCGACGGCGTCAGCTATGCCGATCTTGCCATGCATGCGGCCGCCGAGGCCTTCTCGATCCGTCACGTCTGCGGCTTCGGCAGAGATCTGCCGGAGGGCATGGCATCGCTCGACGACGTGCTGGCGTGCCCGCCCGGGGCCACGCGCGCCGTGATCCAGGACGGCCGCAAGGCGGCGATGATCTCCTTCGACGTCACGGCCGAAGGTTTTCGTCCGGTGCCGCGGCCGCATTTCAGCCTGATCGCGGGTGGCCTGGCGATGTCGCTGGAAGCCGACGTCAAGCAGGGCGCGACCGTGATGGCCGCGTTCGCGCCGATGTCGTTCGCGGGGCTGGCCTCCTCGCTCGCGGTGTGGCTGCTCTCGGGCGGCACGCTGGCGCTGCATCATCCGTTCGAGAGCGAGGTGCTGGAGCAGCAGATCACCGAGCACGAATGCGACGTGCTGATCGCACCCGCGCAGCTCGCACTGCGGCTCGGCGATGCCGACCTCGCCGCCCGGATGCCGACCTTGCGCAACGTCATCGGGCTGTGGCGTGCGCCCGAGCAGGTCGCCGCAAGCGATGCCTGGATCGCCCCGCACGCGCCGCTGACCGACGTCTATCTGTTCGGTGAGGCTGGCCTGTTCGGCGCCCGCCGCGGCGAGGACGGCATGCCGGTTGCGGTGATGCCGGGGCCGCACGGCGCGCCGCGCGAGCAGTCCGGGTCCTCGATCGCCGGCGAGATCCTGCTGACGCCGAAGGGCACGCTTGGCCTGCGCGGGCCGATGGCGCCGATCGCGGCCTACGCGCCGCCGCAGCCGATCGGCGAGGCCCTGATCGCGCAGCCGCCGCGCGACTGTGTCGACACCGGCTATGCCGCCCGGATCGATCGTCCGAGCGGGGCGATCTGCATCACTGCGCCGCCTTCCGGCATCATGGCCGTCGGCGGCTATCGCTTCCTGTCCAACGATCTCCAGGAATGGGCTCGCCGGCTCGGCCAGGGTGCGCTGCTCACCGCCCTGCCCGACCGCCTCTCCGGCCACCGGCTGGCGGGACGGGCCCAGGACAATGCCCGCGCCCGCGAAGCGCTGAGCGAGCTTGGGCTTAACCCCCTGATGGTCGAGGCCTTTCGCGACCGCTCCGGCCCTGCCTGACCGCAGTTTCGAGGGATACGTTGACGCCGCATTAAGGCGGTCGATCTAGATTGCGCGGAACCTGTTGCGTGATCAGAGCTTCTTAATGTCCCAGGCGGGTCCGATCCTGTTTGTGTCCAATACCGAGCGCCCCGCCTTCATCGCGGCGCTGGACGAGGCCCGGCTCTTTCCCGTGGTCGACACCGACTGGGCCAGCGCCGCGCGCGCCGTCGAGCAAGTGCAGCCGGCAGCCGTTCTCGCCGCGATGTCCGGCGGGCACGAGCCGCACATCGCCGTCTTCGCCAAGAAGATCGCCGGCCAGTCGCCCTATCTTCCCTTCGTCGCGATGGATGCTGCGGTGCCGCTGCCTCCCAACGCCCTGCCCTTCGCCACACGCGGCGGCACGCCCGATCGCCTGGTCGCGCGGCTGCGCGCCGCGCTGCGCGTGCGCACCCTTCATGCCACTGTGCTGCGCCGGCTGCCTGAAGTGACTGTCACGCTGCCGCAGGCCGATCCCGCGCGCGATGCCACCGTGCTGCTGATCGGCCGCGGCGCGGCCTATCCTGCGCTCTCGGTGGCGCTCGGCGAACGCGTCGGCGTCATCGGCGCACTCTCGATCGAGGCCGCCGCAAAGCATCTCAACACCCGCGACCTCGACGGCGTCGTGCTCGCCGAAGGTTTCACGGCGCGCGTTACCGACGCTTTCCTGACCGTGCTCGCCGAGGACACCCGCTTCCGCAACCTGCCCGTCGTCGTCACCGCGCACCAGCTCGCGCAGAGCTACGATCTGCCCAATCTCGAACTGATCGCGGGCGAGCCGGCAAAGATCGCCGCCAATGCCCTGCCGCTGATCCGCCAGCATGCGATGGAAGCGCAGCTGAGCCGCACGCTGCGCTCAATCGATGCCGGCGGCTGGCTCGACCCGCGCAGCGGCCTGCTCACGGTGGAAGCCTTCGCCCGCGATTTCGCCAAGGCGGTCGAGCAGACGCTCGCCCGCGGCGGCGGCCTCTCCGTCGCCCGCTTCGCCTTCGATCCCAACAATCCCCGCGCCCAGCTCGATGCCGCGCGCATCCTCAGCCGCCTGATGCGTCAAATGGATTTCGGCACGGCGCAGAAGGATGGCTCGGTGATCGTGGTGTTCGCGGAGACCGACTTCCGCACGGCCCACATGATCGCCCGCCGCCTCTCCGCTGTGATGCGGCACACCTCGAACGGCAAGCACGAGATGCGCAGCGATCCCGTCGTCAGCGTGGACTCGCTGTCGCCGTCGGATACGGCGAGGTCGCTGCTTGCGCGCCTGTCGGCGGACGCCTCGAGGGCGGCGTCGTAGTTTTCTTGCACACGGCTGCAACAAACACCGTCATTGCGAGCGAAGCGAAGCAATCCAGACTGCCTCAACGGAAAGATTCTGGATTGCTTCGTCGCGAGAGCTCCTCGCAATGACGCGGTGAGAACGGGGGCCTACGCCGCCTTCTTGCTCTCGGCGAGCTGCGCCAGCTGACGCATGATCTCGGTCGTGCCCGCGAGCCGCTCTTCCGGCGTTTCCCAGTCCTGCAGGAACACCACCTTCATGTCGGGCCGCACCTTGGCAGCCTGGCCGTGGCTGCGGATGAAAGTCACGAGGCGATCGGGATAGGCGAAGGAATTGTCGCGGAAGACGATGACGGCGCCCTTCGGGCCGGCGTCGATCTTCTCGACATTGGCCCGGCGGCAGAACGCCTTGATCGCGGCGACCTTGAAGAGATAGCGCACCTCGTCGGGCAGCACGCCGAACCGGTCGCGCATCTCGGCGCCAAAGTTCTCGATCTCCTCCTCGGTGTCGAGATCGGCGAGGCGCCGGTACAGCGACAGCCGCACCGAGAGGTCGCTGACGTAATCCTCGGGGATGAGCACCGGCATGCCGATAGTGATCTGCGGCGACCAGCGGTCGGCGGCGGGCTCGGACACGCCAGCCTTGAGGTTGACGATCGCCTCCTCCAGCATCGATTGATAGAGCTCGAAGCCGACTTCCTTGATGTGGCCGGACTGCTCCTCGCCGAGCAGATTGCCGGCGCCGCGGATGTCGAGGTCGTGCGAGGCGAGCTGGAAGCCGGCGCCCAGCGTCTCCAGCGATTGCAGCACCATGAGCCGGCGCTCGGCCTGCGCCGTGATCTTCTGCTGCGCCGGCAGCGTGAACAGCGCATAGGCGCGCAGCTTGGAGCGGCCGACGCGGCCGCGGAGCTGATAGAGCTGCGCGAGGCCGAACATGTCGGCACGGTGCACGATCAGCGTGTTGGCGTTGGGGATGTCGAGGCCGGACTCGACAATTGTGGTCGACAGCAGGATGTCGAACTTGCCGTCGTAGAACGCCGTCATGATGTCCTCGATCACCGCAGGCGGCATCTGCCCGTGCGCGACCGCGACCTTCATCTCCGGCACGTTCTTGTCGAGGAAGTCCTTGACCTCGGCGAGGTCGTCGATGCGCGGCACCACGTAGAACGCCTGGCCACCGCGATAGCGCTCGCGCAAGAGCGCCTCGCGGATCATTAGGGGATCATGCGGGGCGACGAAGGTGCGCACCGCGAGGCGGTCGACCGGCGGCGAGGCGATGATCGAGAGCTCGCGCACGCCGGTCAGCGCCAATTGCAGCGTGCGCGGGATCGGCGTCGCCGACAGCGTCAGCACGTGCACCTCGGAGCGTAGCGCCTTCAACCGCTCCTTGTGGGTGACGCCGAAATGTTGCTCCTCGTCGACGATGACGAGGCCGAGATCACGGAATTTGATGGCCTTGCCGAGCAGCGCGTGGGTGCCGACGACGATATCGACCGAGCCGTCGGCGATGCCCTTCTTGACCTGGTTCAGCTCCTTGGTCGCGATCAGCCGCGAGGCCTGGGCCACATTCACCGGAAATCCCTTGAAGCGCTCGGTGAAGGTTTTCGCGTGCTGGCGCGCGAGCAGCGTGGTCGGCACCACGACCGCAACCTGCTTGCCTTCGAGCGCAACGGCAAAAGCCGCGCGGAGAGCAACCTCGGTCTTGCCGAAGCCGACGTCGCCGCAGATCAGGCGGTCCATCGGACGGCCGAGCTCGAGGTCTTTCAGGGTGGATTCGATGGCCCCTAACTGATCCTCGGTCTCGTCATAGGGGAAACGTGCGCAGAACTCGTCATAGAGGCCTTGCTGCACCGGCAGCTTGGGTGCCTCGTGCAAATGGCGCGCGGCAGCGATCTTGATCAGCTCGCCCGCGATCTCGCGGATGCGGTTCTTCAGCTTCGCCTTGCGGGTCTGCCAGCCGCTGCCGCCGAGACGATCGAGCTCCACCGTGGTCTGGTCGGAACCGTAGCGGGACAGCAGCTCGATGTTCTCGACGGGCAGGAACAGCTTCGTCTCGGCGGCGTAATGCAGCTCGAGGCAGTCATGCGGTGCGCCGGCGACGTCGAGCGTTTGCAGGCCGATGAAGCGGCCGATACCGTGATCGACGTGGACGACGATGTCGCCGGCCGTAAGGCTCGTCACCTCCGAGATGAAATTGTCGAGCTTGCGGCTGGCCTTGCGCGGCCGCACGAGGCGGTCGCCGAGAATGTCCTGCTCGCTGATGAGCGCGATCTCGTCGGTCTCGAAGCCGCTTTCGAGGCCGAGCACGGCGAGCATGGTCTCGTTGCGGGGCGTCGCCTGCACCGTCCGCCAGCTGTTGACGCTGGTGGTGTGGGCCAGCTTGTGGTCGCGCAGCATCGAAGTCATGCGGTCGCGCGAGCCTTCGGTCCACAGCGCGATCACGACTTTCTTGCGCTGGGCCTGCAGGCCCATCACATGTGCAACGACGGATTCGAACACGTTGACCGTGGTGTCGTTGCGCTCCGGCGCAAAGTCGCGGCCCTTGCGCGCACCGGCATCGACGACGCTGGTGCCATCGGTCGGCACCGAGAACGGCGTCAGCCGCGCCAGCGGGATATCGCCGAGGCGCCTGCCCCACTCCTCCTCGGTCAGATAAAGCCGATCGGGCGGCAGCGGCTTGTAGATCGCGCCGCCACCGGGATGCTCCATCGCCTCGCGGCGCGCCTGGTAATAGTCGAGGATCTGCTTGAAGCGCTCGCGCACGGCGTCCTCGGCCTGCGGCTCGATCGCGACCACTGCGCCTTGCAGATAGTCGAACAGCGTGTCCATTCGGTCCTGGAACAGCGGCAACCAGTGCTCCATGCCGGGATGGCGGCGGCCTTCGCTGACAGCCTCGTACAGCGCATCGTCGCGCTCGGGCGCGCCGAACTCGGCGACATAGCCCATGCGGAAACGGCGGATGGTGTCGGTCACCAATTGGAATTCGGAGACCGGCACGAGATCGAGCGAGCGCATGTCGAGCAGCGTGCGCTGCGTCTCCGCGTCGAACGAGCGGATCGATTCCAGGCTGTCGCCGAAGAAGTCGAACCGCACGGGCTGCTCGAGGCCGGCCGGAAACAGATCCAAAATGCCGCCGCGCACCGCGTATTCGCCGGGCTCGCGCACAGTCGAGGAGCGGTTGTAGCCGTTGTGCTCGAGCCAGGCGACAACGGTGTCCATCGGCACCACATTGCCCGGCGCGACCGACAGCGCCTGCGCCGCGACGAGCTCGCGCGCGGGCACGCGTTGCACCACGGCATTCACCGTGGTCAGCACGATCAGCGGCTTGTCGCTGCCGGTGAGCGAGGCCAGCCGCGCCAGCGTGGTCAGGCGCTGGGCCAGGATGCCGCCATGCGGCGAGACGCGGTCATAGGGCTGGCAATCCCACGCCGGGAAGGTCAGCACCGGCAGATCGGGCGCGAAGAAGCGCAAGGCGCGTTCGAGCGATTGCATCCGCGAACCATCGCGGCAGACCACGGCAAGACTGACCGCGGGCTTCTTCGGCCGCGCCGCGATGGCGCGGGCGAGATCGGAGACGACGAGGCCCTCTGCGCCCTCGGCGACATTGGCAAGCGTCAGCGCACGGCCGGGCGTCAGCAGCTCGGCCGGAGATTTCATGCCCTGCTTCATGCGTCGCGTTCCGCGATCGGGAACGCCTTGATGCGCGCGAACAGCGCGCCGGTGACGTCGGCCGGCAGCACCTTGTCGCCCGTGATGGCGGCATAGAGATCGGGATCGTTGACCTCGAGCAGGCGTTCGAGCTCGCCGAGCTCGACATCCGACAGATTGCCGATCTCGGCATCGGCGAAGCGGCCGAGGATCAGGTCCATCTCGCGCGTGCCGCGGTGCCAGCAGCGGAACAGAAGCCGCTTGCGGCGGTCGTCCAGCCCGCTGCTCGATCGTGTCGTTCCCGTCATGTCTCAAATCCAGTCAAACGCAGAAAGCCCGGACGTGCCGGGCGGGGCTGATATAGCCACTCGAAGAGGTCATGTCAGCCCTTTGTTGTGGCAATTATTTATGGTCGTTGTTGCCGGGCTTGCCGTCTTCGCAAAGCTTCGCCGGCCTGCTATCGGGAGCCCGGCGAAGCCCCTTGCGGAGCCGGGACCCGGCAATCCATCCTCTTGAATAGATGGGTGCGCCGGTCGAGCCCGCGCATGACGATTGTTGCACCGATGCGCCCCAGCCTGCTCAATCCGCTGTTTGCTCCCGTGACCAGCCTGTCCGGCGTCGGTCCGAAGCAGGACAAGCTGCTGCGATACCTGCTCAGCCGGAGCGAGACGCCGCGGCTGGTCGATTTGCTGCTGCATCTGCCGAGCCAGGTCATCGACCGCCGGGCCCGGCCGAAGATCCGCGACGCGGTGCAGGGAACCATGGTGACGCTCGAGGTCACCGTCGATCGCCACCGCCCGCCCCCGCCGCGCAACGCGCGCGCGCCATATCTCGTCTACGCCAGCGACGATACCGGCGACGTCGTCCTGACATTCTTCCGCGCCAAGCCGGGCTATGTCGAGAAGCTGCTGCCGGTCGGCGAGAAGCGTTACGTCTCGGGCACGCTGCAGATGTATGACGGCATCCCCCAGATCGTGCATCCCGATCGCGTGCTCGACGAGGAGGCGATAGCAAAGGTCTCCGGCATCGACCCCATCTATCCGCTCACCGAAGGGCTCGCGCTGGGATCGCTGCGGCGAGCGATCGCGCAGGCGCTGCAGAAGCTGCCGGCCCTGCCGGAATGGATCAGTCCAGAGGTGATGCGCCGCTGTAGTTTTCCGCCGGTCGCGGAGGCGCTCAATCGCGTGCACCTGCCGGTCGAGCTCACGGACATCCTGCCGGACCAGCCGTTCTGGTCTCGCCTCGCCTTCGACGAGCTTCTGGCCGGCCAGCTCGCGCTGGGGCTGATCCGCGCGCAGTTGCGCCGCCCCGCCGGCGTTCGCAACGCCGGCGACGGACATCTGCGCAACAAGATCATCGACGCCCTGCCCTATGCGCTCACGCCGTCCCAACGCAGCGCTGCCGCAGCCATTGCCGACGATCTGAAACAGCCGGTGCGCATGCTCCGCCTGCTCCAGGGCGACGTCGGCTCCGGCAAGACCGTCGTGGCGCTGCTGGCGGCCGCGGCGGTCGCCGAGGTCGGCAAGCAGGCTGCGCTAATGGCGCCGACTGAGATTTTGGCGCGCCAGCACATCAAGACCATTGCCCCGCTCGCCGAGCGCGCCGGTATGCGCGTTGCGATCCTCACCGGCCGCGAAAAAGGCAAGGAGCGACGCGAGCTCATCCCGCGGCTCGAAGCCGGCGAGATCGACTTGCTCGTCGGTACCCATGCGCTGATCCAGGACGACGTGATCTTCAAGGATCTCGCGCTCGCGATCGTCGATGAGCAGCACCGTTTCGGCGTGCGCGAGCGCCTCGCGCTGACCTCGAAGGGCGAGGCCGTCGACGTTCTGGTGCTCAGCGCAACCCCAATCCCGCGCACGCTGGTGCTGACCTATTTCGGCGACATGGATATCTCCGAGCTGCGCGAGAAGCCCGCCGGCCGGCAACCGATCGACACCCGCGCCGTCGCCATGAGCCGGCTCAGCGAGGTGATGGACGGCGTCGGCCGTGCGCTCGAAGCCGGCAAGCTGGTCTACTGGATCTGCCCGCTGGTGGAAGAATCCGAGGCTGAGGGCACCGAGCATCTCACCAACGCGACCAAACGTTTCGAGAGCCTGCAAAAGCGTTTCGGCGAGCGCGTCGGTCTTGTCCACGGCCAGATGAAGGGCACCGAGAAGGACCGCGTGATGGGGCAGTTCGCCGCCCACGAGATCGGCCTGCTGGTCGCGACCACCGTCGTCGAGGTCGGCGTCGACGTGCCCGCCGCCACCATCATGGTGATCGAGAATGCCGAGCGCTTCGGGCTTGCCCAGCTGCACCAGCTGCGCGGCCGCATCGGGCGCGGCTCGGAGGCCTCGACCTGCATCCTGCTCTACGCCGAGCCGCTCGGCGAGATGTCGAAGGCGCGCCTGAAGGTGATCCGCGAGACCACCGACGGCTTCCGCATCGCCGAGGAAGACCTGAAGCTGCGCGGCGAAGGCGATGTGTTGGGGGTACGTCAGAGCGGCCTGCCCGGCTATCGCATCGCGCGCCCGGAGGTCCACGGCCAGCTGATCGCGCAGGCCCGTGACGAGGCCCTGCGCATTCTGAAGGACGATCCGAAGCTGAAGGGCGAACGTGGCGAAGCGCTGCGCTGCCTGCTGTATTTGTACGAGCGGGACGAGGCAATTCCGCTGATCGGTGCGGGTTAGCCCTCCGCCCTTCGCCGCCCGATTTCGTACGCCGCCACATGCGCGCGGGCCAGATCCAAGAGCGACGTATCGATGCCGAGCGTAAGGGCCCGATTGGCCATATCGCCCAGGATATGCTCCGCCTCGGTGATCGAACCGCGCTCGATATCGCGCAGCATCGAGGCCTTCAGCGGCGAACCCTGGGTGGTGAACAGCTTCCGGTCGAACTCGATGAACGGAGCGCGTGGCTCAAAACCTGAAACCGTCGCGACAGCACAGCATTCCGCAAACAGACGGAAAATAAACTGCTCGCCATTGGGCACAGCCAGGATGTCGCCGATACTCGCGCGCATCAGGCAGGTGATGCCGGCGACCGTGCTGAGCTGGACGAATTTCTCCCACATATCGTGCATGATCGTTTCGCTGGCGCGCACGTCGATGCCGGGAACCTGAAGCAGCGTCTCCAGCGCGAGCGCACGCTCGCTCAACATCCCCTCGATCTCGCCAAGAACAACCGTCTGATTGGCCATGAACTGAACGACACGACCGTCCGCATCGAGCCCGGCACTGACGTTCGCGAGCCCGCCGAGGACGCGCGCGGCGCCGAACCGGGCGGTCAGAGCGTCGATATGCTTCAACCCGTTGAGAATGGGCAGGACCATCGTGTGGGCACCGACGGCCGGCGCAAACTGGTCCATCGCGTCGTCGAGCGAGTAGGCCTTCACGCCGACGAGCACGACGTCGAACGGCTCCTTGAGATCGCGCGCCAGAAGAAGCTTCGGCTGCACGGCAAAGTCGCCGTGCGGGCTCACGACCTGCAATCCGTCCCGTCGCAATTGCTCCGCCCGCACGGGACGCACCAGAAAGGTCACGTCACCGCCCGCGCGAACCAGACAGGCTCCGTAATAACCGCCGAGAGCGCCCGCGCCGACGATCAAGACTCTCATTCGAACTCCTTTTGCGGAGGAACTGCGCCCGCAGAGACGATACCAGATGGGCCTCGCACCGTCTCCTGCCCGTCATTGCGAGCGAAGCGAAGGCGTGGCGCTACCGAGCCTGTCATCGAGGCTGAACGCCTGCAATATGGCACCGATTTTCCCGTCGTGCGCTTGAGACGCGACCGGAACATCCAGGGTTCTCTGAAGTCGGTTTCAGCCAATTCGGAAGACTAGGCCTTCTTCTGCGCGATGCGCGCAGCAAACGCCTTCATCAGCTCCGCATCCATCGCTTCGCCCTTCGCATCCTCCGCCAGATGCTCGAACCATCGCGCAAAGCCCTCGTAGATCTGGCTGGCCGGATGGTCGGGCCCGAGGAATCCGGAAATCTCCCGCATCTCCGCGACCCAGCGATAGGCTTTCGGAATCATGTCGGGCAGCGCGACCTCGAGCCGCGCCAGGACCGCGGACTGGCTCAGCGCAAGCTCGTCACACAGCGCATCCGCCGCGCCCGCTTTCGTTGCCGCGACCACCATGGCCGAGCCGATGCCGGCGAGACCCTTGACGATGCCGGCGTAGGACATTTTGAGCGCGGAGGCCGCGCCGACCGGGCCTTCGACGATCCGCACGTCGAGGCCGAGATTCCCGAGCACGGCGACGTCCTTGGCGTGCTCGCCCGACATGTAGAAGGCCGGGCTCTTGCCACCGGGCTGCGGCGGAAAACCGATGATGCCGCCATCGACGAACGGCGCCTGCGCCGAGCCGATGATCTCCTCGATCCCTCGCACCGTGTCGACGTTGACGGCGTTGCAGTCCACCACGACCGGCTTCTTCTCGCAGCGGACGATCAGCGCCGCGAGCCGTTCGGCGAGTGCCACGGCTTCGCCCGGCGGCACGATCGAAAGAATGATGTCGGCGTCCGCGATCGCTTCGTCCGCGGCGCCGATCATCCCGGCATCCGCTGCGCGTTTCAACGTCGCCTCGCTACGTCCTTTCAGGGACGTCAGCACGCGCGCGCCGTTTTCGCTGAGGCGGCGGGCCACGGCACTGCCCATGGCGCCGGGCGCGAGGATCGCGATGGTCTTCGACGTCGTCTTGGACATCTTGCACTCCAAATCGAATTCCGAGCGAGGCGCTCAGTTCGATCGGAGATTAGCAGAGGCTACCAACGCCTGCGTGAATGCGGCCATCCCGCGCGGGAATGGCCCTACTCCACTTTCGCAGGCTGAGCCTTGAGCGCCGACGCGTTGGCGATGCGCGCCGCGTTGGCCACGCCCGCGAGCGCGGCAGCCTTCTTCGGATCCGGCGCCGAGCCCGGCTGCACCACGCCGGCCGACATGATCAGCGTCGCGGCATCCTCGGCGGTGAGGTCGACCTCGATGATCCTGCTCTTCGGGACATAGAAGAAGAAACCGGTGGTCGGGTTGGGCGAGCACGGCAGGAACACCGAGACGTGCTCTTCCTGTCCAGGCAGGCTGCGCGCGATGTCCTCGTTCGGCGATTGCGAGATCAGCACGATCGACCACATGCCGGGGGAAGGAAACTCGACCAGGCCCACTTTCCGGAAGCTCGACCCCTTGCCCGAGAACAACGTCTCGAACACCTGCTTCAAGCCACGATAGATCGCGCGCACCGCGGGGATGCGGCCGAGGAACGTTTCACCGACGTCGACCAGCGTCCGTCCGATCAAATTGGCGGCGAGGAAGCCGACCAGGGTCAACGTGAAGAATGCGACGACCAGTCCCCAGCCGGGAATGACGTAGGGCATATAGGTCTCGGGCCGGTAGGCGAGCGGCACGAACGGTCGCACCACGCCGTCGACCCAGGTGACGAACCACCACACGAGATAAAGGGTAATCGCGATCGGCCCCGTCACCACGAGGCCGGTCAGGAAATAATTGCGGAAACGGCCCATCAGGCCGGTATGCGGTTCCGGGAGGGGATCGAGGGGCGCAGGCGCGTCGTCGCGGGTGGTCATTCGGGTTCCAAGTCGGTCGCAGCACACAAGCTAGGGGCTTCTAGCAGGTTTTGGAAGACTGCGGCCGACCGTTATCCCTTCTGCCTATTCCACGGTCACCGATTTCGCGAGGTTGCGCGGCTGGTCGACGTCGGTGCCCATGACGACAGCAGTGTGATAGGCGAGCAATTGCACGGGGACGGCATAGACCATCGGCGTGAAGGCTGCCGCCATGTCGGGCATGACGATGGTGACGAGGGACTCGACCGTCGCCTCTTCGGCGCCCTTGGCATCGGTCATCAGGATGATGTTGCCGCCGCGGGCGGCGACCTCCTGCATGTTGGATACCGTCTTCTCGAACACGCGATCGTGGGGCGCAATGACGACCACCGGCATGGTCTCGTCGATCAGAGCGATCGGCCCGTGCTTGAGCTCGCCGGCGGCATAGCCTTCGGCGTGGATGTAGGAGATCTCCTTCAGCTTCAGCGCGCCTTCGAGCGCGAGCGGGAAGCTGGTGCCGCGGCCGAGATAGAGCACATCGCGCGACTTGGCGATCCTGTGCGCGAGCTTCTCGATCTGCAGCTCGGTGGTGAGTGCATCCGCCATCAGGCGGGGAACCTCGACGAGGCCGTGGACGAGCTTGGTCTCGTCCTCGTCGGACAGCTCACCGCGCGCCTTGCCGGCCGCGATCGCAAGGTTTGCCAGCACCATGAGCTGGCAGGTGAAAGCCTTGGTCGAGGCGACGCCGATCTCGGGTCCTGCGAGCGTTTGCAGCACGGTCTCGCTCTCGCGCGCGATCGTCGAGGTCGGCACGTTGACCACGGCGACCGTGTGCGCGCCCTCGGCCTTGGCGTAACGCAACGCCGCCAGCGTGTCGGCAGTCTCGCCGGACTGCGAGATGAAGATGGCGAGATCGCCCTTGCGCAGGGGCGCCTCGCGGTAGCGGAATTCGGAGGCGACATCGACCTCGACCGGCAGGCGCGCAAAGCGCTCGAACCAGTATTTTGCGACGAAGCCGGCATAGCTCGCGGTGCCGCACGCCGTGATGTTGATGCGCTGGATGGACTTGAAGTCGAACGGCAGCTTCACCGGCAGCGCGACGCGCTCGGTCGCCATGTCGACATAGCGCGCCAGGGTGTGGCCCACCACCTCCGGCTGCTCGTGGATCTCCTTGGCCATGAAGTGGCGGTAATTGGCCTTGTCGACCAGCGAGGTCGAGGCGGCGTGCCGGATCTTGTCGCGCTGGACGGCGCTGCCGTCCTTGTCGAAGATCGTCGCACCCTTGCGGGTCAGCACGACCCAATCGCCATCCTCGAGGTAGCTGATCGTGTCGGTGAACGGTCCGAGCGCGATCGCATCCGAACCGAGATACATCTCGCCGTCGCCATAGCCGATGGCCAGCGGTGGACCGTTGCGTGCGCCGATCATGAGGTCGTCGTCGCCGGCGAAGATGAAGCCGAGCGCGAAGGCGCCGCGCAAGCGCGCCAGCGTCAGCTTCACCGCCTCGACCGGCTTGTTGCCGCGCGCGAGCAGATCGTCGACGAGGTGCAGCACGATCTCGGTGTCGGTCTCGGTGTGGAACACCGTGCCCTTCTTCTCGAGCTCCTCGCGCAGCTCGCGGAAATTCTCGATGATGCCGTTGTGGACCACGGCGACGCGTTCGGTCGCGTGCGGATGAGCGTTGTTGACGGTCGGCCTGCCGTGGGTCGCCCAGCGGGTGTGACCGATACCGGTGGTGCCCTTCAGAGGCTCAGCTTCGAGCCGCCTCTCCAAATTCTTCAGCTTGCCTTCGGCGCGGCGGCGCTCCAGCTGCTTGCCTTCGAGCGTGGCGACGCCCGCGGAATCATAGCCGCGATATTCGAGACGTTTGAGCGAATCCACCAATTGCTCTGCAACCGGCCCGCGCCCGAGAATGCCGACAATTCCGCACATGCGGATCAATATCCCCCAAATCGTCGAAAAATCGACTAAACGACACGCTCGGTTTTTAGCGAGATTCCGAGGGAACCAGATACTCAATAATTATTGCTGATTGAGACAGCATGGGCCCCACGATTTCTGCTTCGCCTGCCTCGGATTGGCCGGCCTTAAACCGCACGCGTTAACTCATTGTCAATGAATTTGACCAACGCTTCCACCCGGGAGTGGAAGATCATGAAGGACTCGTCCGACCGCAAAGGGCTGTCGCCGATCTACCTGCACGCCAGCGAGACCACAGGTACGCATCTGTCGCACTGGCCGCCGCCCCTGCGTGCCAAGGAGCGGGGCAAGGAATCCAAGCCTGTCCTCGTCAGTCAGACCGCCAGCGAGCCGGCAAAGCGCGCCGGGCCGCGCGGATGGCGCTTGCAGCGCGCGATGTTCTCGAAGGTCGACGAAGACGACTAGCGCCCCTCACTTCTCCGGCTTCTTGCCCCCTGTCTTCAGCTCGCGATAGCGCACCGCGCCGCCGTCCCGGATGGTCTGCTGGTTGCGCTCGAGCGCCATGGCGTCGTCGGGCACGTCCTTCGTGATCACCGAGCCCGAGCCGATATAGGCGCCGTTGCCGATCTTCACCGGCGCGACCAGCGAGGAATTGGTGCCGACGAAGGCGCCCTGCCCGATGATCGTCTTGTGCTTCTTGAAGCCGTCGTAGTTGCAGGTGATGGTTCCGGCGCCGATGTTGGAATTGGCGCCGACGGTGGCGTCACCGATATAGGAGAGATGGTTGACCTTGACGCCAGCCTCCAGCGTTGCCGCCTTGGTCTCCACGAAATTGCCGATCCGTGCGCCATCGCCCAGCGACGTGCCCGGACGCAGTCGCGCATAGGGGCCGATCGAAACCTTCTTGCCGAGCGTGGTCTCGACGATATGCGAGAACGAGTGGATGACCGTGCCGTCGGCAATCGACACGCCGGGTCCGATCACCACGAACGGCTCGATGGTGACGTCCTTGCCGAACACGGTGTCGGCGGACAGATACACCGTCTCCGGCGCGATCAGCGTGACGCCGGCCTCCATCGCCGCTTTGCGCAGGCGCGCCTGCATCACGCCTTCTGCTTCCGCGAGCTGCGCCTTGGTGTTGATGCCGCGCACCTCGTCCTCGCTGGTCTCGATCACCACGGCCTCCCATCCCTTGTCGCGGACGATACCGACTGCGTCCGTCAGATAGTATTCGCCCTTGGAATTGGCATTGCCGATTTGTCCAAGGATCTCGAGCGCGCGGCGGCCATCGATCGCCATCACGCCGGCATTGCACAGATCGATCTTGCGCTCGGCTTCACTGGCATCGGCCTGCTCGCGGATCGCGACCAGGCGGTCGCCCTCGACGATGAAGCGGCCATAGCCGGTGGGATCGGCGGCGCGAAAACCGAGCGCCGCGATCGCGGCGCCCTTGGCCAGCGGTGCGCGCAGCCGCGCGAAGGTTTCGGCCGAGATCAGCGGCGTGTCACCGAACGCGATCAGGAGATCGTCCACGCCCCGCGCGATCGCCTCGCGCGCGGCCAGCACCGCATGTGCTGTGCCGAGCCGCTCGGCCTGCACGAAGGTGAGCGCGTCGGGACGGATCCGCCGCGCCTCGTCCGCCACGGCCTGATGGTCGGGGCCGATCACGACGGCGAGCGCGGTGCCGGTTCCCGTCGGTGCGGCGGCGAGCACATGGGCGAGCAGGCTCTGATGTGCGACGGGATGCAGCACTTTCGGCAGGCTCGATCGCATGCGCGTGCCTTCGCCGGCGGCGAGCACGATCGTGAGGCTGGAGCGGGCGGTCATCGAAATCCTGTCAGATAAGCCGAATCAATGGTGCGGCGGACGGCAAGCCGCCCTGATGCTAACGTCTTAGCTACCCCCGCAAACGCCCGGAATTCAAGTGCGTCGGGGTTTTCCTGTTAATGTTCCCTGATTGATTCGGGGCTGGGCACTTAACGTTCATGGCAAAGGATTCCGACCCACTGGCGGATGCCTTCGACACCAAGGAGACCGGCGGGCTGTTCTCCGGACTTTTGGCCGAGGAAAGCGCGTTCGACCGCCGCATGATGTGGCGACTGGGCTCGTGGGGCGTGGCAGCCGTGGCAGCCGTCGTCGTCGCCGTGATGGCCAATCAGGCTCATCTCGGCTGGCGGCGCGACCAGGTTGCCTCCGCCGATCTCGCGCGCCAGGCCGACCGGCTCCAGTTGCTGACCAAGGAGAGCCAGAACGAAGCACGCCGGCTCGCCGCTGCCATCGAGACGCTGAACAGCGACCGCGACCGGCTCTATTCGCGCGTCACGGTGCTGGAGCAGGGCATCGATTCCGTCACCGGTGCCATCGCCAAGCAGGCGGCCACCCCGCCGCAGGCCGCTACGACAGTGAAGCCGCAGGATGCAGCGCCGGCGCCCGCAGCTCCCAGCGTCGCGCCGGTGACCTCGACGCCGGCGCCGGCCAGCGAGAAACCGCGCATCGAGGCCAACGCCTCGAAGGATGCGCCGAAAGAAGTTTTGAAGGAGGCGCCGACCCCGCCGCTGCAGACTGCGGCCGCCGCCTCGCTCATGCAGCAGCAGTCGGCCCTGAATTCGGCGCTGCCGACCATTCCGCTGGTGCCCTCCAAGTCGATCATGGCGCCGCCGGATGCCGCCGCGTCGAAACTGATTCAGCCCGAATCGACTGAGAAGACCGCGGAGAAGCCAGCTGACAAGGCCGCGGAGAAGAAGGCCGAGCCCGCGGCTGCCCCGACCGAGGTTGCTGCGGCCGCAACCAAGCCGCCTGAAGCAGCCGAAACCGAATCTCCAGCGATCGCGGTCCAGCAGACGCGCTTTGCGCTCGACCTCGGCGGTGCCAATTCGATCGACGGACTGCGCGCGCTGTGGCGCGGCGTGACCAAATCCAATCCGGAAGTTGGCGCATTGCGGCCGATCATCATGATCAAGGAAGGCGCCACCGGCCTCGGCATGCAGCTCCGGCTCGGGGCCGGCCCCCTGATCAACGCTGCCGCCGCGGCAAAGCTCTGCGCGGGCCTGACCGTGAACGAGCGCCATTGCGAGACCACCGTGTTCGACGGCCAGCGCCTGTCGATGCGCGGCGGGCCAGAGAAGCCGGAGAAGAGTCAGGACCGCGTCCAGGACAAGAACGCCGAGAAGAATCAGGACGCCGTCCCGCAAGCCGAAACCGCGCCAGCGCCCAGCGCCAAGCCGGACAAACGCCGCCGCAGCTACTCCTCGAAGCGCTCGTCGAAGCGTGAGGAGCCCGCGCCCGCCGCCCCTGCGGCGCCTCAGCCCGCGCCAGCGAAGCCGGAGGCCTCTGCATCTGCGACATCGACCTTGTCCTCTTTCTTCAGGCGGTAGTGTTGCGACCGCCACAGGCAGCGCTGCGAGCATGCGACCATCGGACGCTTGGACGTGAGCCGCGCTTTCCGCGCAAGTTCGCGCATCCCCCGACGCGCCCCATCGTCGCCCTCCCCAAGACATGCGTGCCCGATGAACGAACTGGATGATGTGCTGAGACTTCTCGTTGCCGCGGCGACAGGGCTAGTGATCGGCATCGATCGCGACATGAACGACAAGCCCGTGGGCATGCGCACCCTGGCCCTGGTGGCCCTCGGCTCTGCGCTGATCTCGATTTCCGTGATCGAGTTTCAGAATCTCCGCGACCATCCGGATGCGATCTCGAGGGTGATCCAGGGCGTCGTTACCGGCGTGCTGAGCGGCGTCGGCTTCATTGGTGCGGGCGTCATCCTGCACGACGTCAAGGCCAAGACGGTTCATGGCCTCACCACGGCGGCGACGGTCTGGATCGCTGCCGGTCTTGGCATAGCCTGCGCGTTGGGCGCCTGGCTGCTGGTCGGCGCCGCCATCGCAGTCACATTATTCGTGCTGTTCGCGCTCAGCTGGCTCGAACGCCGCCTCGGATTGAAATAGTTTCGGACGGAAAGTCGACCTCGACGAACATCTGGACGCGCTGTCACTATTCCATGCGCGCCTTCTCCTTCAGATCGCGAATGCGCATCTCCGCTTCGTCCTTGGACTGCACGATTTCCGACCAGTCCTCGACCCGCGCTTCCTTGCTCAGCTTCTTGAGCTCGTCCAGCTGCTCCTGGGTTGGCTTGTCCATGCTCGCTCCTCGAAGACACCTGCGTTAGACGTCACGACATCCAGAACCGGCCAGCCCGGCGCGTGTTCCTGGAGGATGCATGGCCGGCCGGATGGAACAGAAACATCATGCTGCCCTGTTGCCTGCCCGCGCCATCCCGACCATATTGCCCGCATGACCAAAAAGCCTTTCCGCCTCACGCCCTACCAGGTGCAGTTCCTGATCGTCGTCGGCTTTGCCAGCGTCGGCATTGCGTTCTATCTGCGCTACCTCGCGATCGAATTGTCCCAAGTTGCGCTCGCCTGCGACGCCGGGCTTCAGACCATGACCTGCAAGGCGCGCTCGGTCGCGACCGTGCTGTTCAAGAACTCGGTGTTCGGGATCGTGGCGCTGGTGGTGGCGACATTGAACCTGATGCGGCCATCGATCGTGCTGCTCACCGTCGGCGTCATCGCCGCGGGCCTCGGCATCGTGCTCTACAACGTCGTGCTGTCGGGCCTTGCGATCGGCCTGTTCATTCTTGGATTTGCTCGGCCCGCGCCCGCCACAGCGTGAGCGCGAACAACAGATAGATCGCGCAGGTCCACAGCGACTGCCAGTTGTCGCGGCCTTCGTTGAAGAGCACGAAGACGGCCGACAGCCCCAGCAGCCCTGCGAACACCGCCTCCGCAATCGGACGCTGGCCGATCTGCGGCCGGTTCAGCATCAAAAGCGCAAACGGCACCACCGCCATCGTCAGCGACGCGTAGGGGAAATCCTTGTAGCGCGGGTCGAACACGAAGCCGAGCGCCGTCGCGGCCGCGATCACCGCCGTCACCGCCAGCGTCAGGCCGAGAACCGCCGTGAGCTTCGACCATTTGCGGCCCTCGCGCGGGCCGAGCAGGTCGAGGAAGGTCGGAAGACTGCGGCCGATCACCATCGCCTGCGCGCAGAAGATCGGCGACAGGATGCCGGCGAGCAGCAGCGCGCCCCAGAGCAGCCAGCCGCCGATGCCGTAGCTCTCGTAATACATCTTGTCGGCGCCCACCCCGAGCAGGATACCTGCCGTCGTCGCCGAGATACCGACGCCGAGCCAGGCCGAGAAACGCGGCGTCCAGGGCCGCCGGCGCAGCGTGATCAGCGCAACCGCGAACACCAGCACGCTGAGCCCCATGCCGGCGCCCATGTACCATTTCCAGTATGGGAAATTGCTGATCGGCTCGCCCGGCGGATATTTCAGATTCCGTCCCACGGAATCATAGAGGCCCCAATAGCCGCCGACCGTGCCTTCCAGCTTGCGCTTCCACGGCTGGTCGTAGGACTCGATCAGGTTGACGCGGAATTTCTGGGCCTTCGCAAGGGCAAGGATCTCGGACACCACCCGCGCTTGGTTGGTGCGCGACGGCAGCGCGCCCTCGCGCATGCGTCCCGCGCTCGGCCAGCCAGTCTCGCCGATCAGGATCTCCTTGCCCGGAAACGCCACCGCCATGCGCTCGCGGATCGTCTCCACATGGGCGCTGGCGAATTTCGCCCTCACCGGGATGTCCTCCCAATAGGGCAGGATGTGGATCGTGACGAAGTCGACGGAATCATAGACCTCGCGGTTCTTCAGCCAGAACTCCCAGACATCGGCGTAAGTGACGGGAACGCTGACCTGGGACTTCACCAGGCGGATGAGGGAGACGAGGTCCGCCGTCGTCATTTCGCCGCGCAGCAGCACCTCGTTGCCGACAATGACCGCGGTGATGATCTCAGGAAATTGCTTGGTGAGGCGGATCGCAAGTCCGGCCTGCTCGTAGTTCTTGGTGCGGTTGCTGGAGAGCCAGATGCCCTGCAGCACCTTCAGGCCGCCGACCTTGGCGGCGATCGCCGGCACCTGGTCGAGCCCGTTCTCCATCGAATAGGTGCGGACGCAGTCGGTGATCTCCTTGAGCTGGCGCAGATCCTGCTCGATCTGCTCGGCGTCGATATGGGTCCACGGCTCCAGCGGCGTCTGCTCGCCGCGGAACGGTGCATAGGAGACGCACTGGACTTTATCGGCGGGATCGATCGGGGCGCGCGCGAGCGTGATCGGCGTCGCCAACCACCACCACACGGCAGCAATCGCACCCAATGAAACGAGCAGAAGCGCCAGTGGCGTACGAAGAGAAATCGGTTCCGTCCTCCGCGAAGGGTCCGTCGATTACCTGCTTGCACGCCGTCTGCCAAGGGGGTGTCCAAATGCCGATCCGCCTGCGGATCCGCGCCTCTCCCGGCCAAACCGGCTGCGGCCGTTCGACCGGGGCCTAGCATCGTGACTTTGCTGGACAAAATTCCAAATACAGGTCATGGACTCCGAAAGACTTTTCCGCCGCATTGGAGACCCATTTGGACGCCATCACCGGCATGTCCGCGGGATCCTGACGCGGGCGGCCAGCGGATACATTGGGGAATTCATGCGGCAACGGGTGTTCGAGTCACGAAATGCGGTCCTGCGGCAGTTCGCCGCCACCTTGGCCGTCTCCTCTCTCCTCGTTCTCGCCGGTCTCGGTGGCGCCTCCGCCCAGAGCGGCACTCCCACCCCCGATCAGGGCAAGGCTGCCGCCCAGCCCGCCGACGCCGCCGCCAAGGACGCCGCCCAGAACCAGCGCCGCACCGATGAATTCGCGGAAGCGGCCCAGGTCATCAATGGCCCCGCCGGCAATCCCGAATGCGTCTGGCTCGGCCGCCGCGTGGTGCGGCTGATGTGGCGGGACGACCTCGATACCGCGTTCCGTCATCTCGACCTCTACGACCGTTTCGGCTGCCCGGGCGGCCACATCCAGGCTGCGTTCCGTTGCCTGACTCGCTTCGGCGGGCAGATCGACCCCAAGGTCGCCGAGACCCTGGACAGCCGCGTGCACGCCTGCTGGATCAATCCGGCCGCCCAGCCGCAGCAGGCGGCGGCGAGCACCTCCCCGCCGGCCGCGCCCGCGGCCAACAATGCGCAGCCGCAGCCGGCCGCCAGCCCCTCGCCTGCGGCAAGCCCGACACCCGCGCCCCAGAAATAGCGCGATCGTTTCAGCTGTCGTTCAGGAACGATCGGTCATAGACACGGTTGGCACTGCCGCGCGTCGTTCGACAAAGGCCATGCCCTCAGAAGGACATGAGGCCATGACAGTTGAGAAACCGCGCGGCAGAGGTATGCTCCCTTTGCCGCGGACTTGGTCGGATCTCGGGGTCGGATCCGCTGCCCTGCCACCTCAGCCCCTATTGGTTTAGCCGCGATGCGCGTTGTCGCCGCCGTTCTGTTGCTCGTGTCTGCGCTCCACGCCGGCGTCTGGGGAGTCATGCACGAAAAGGTACCCGCGCCCGACTTCAAGGGCCTGTTGCCCAGCGTCTCCTATGCGCCGTTCGAGGGCTCCGCCCACCCCGACATCGACAACATCCCGACCGTCGAGAAAATCCGCGCCGACCTGAAGACGCTGTCGACCATGACGCGCGCGATCCGCCTCTATTCATCCACGGGCGGCGTGGAACTGGTGCCGCCGATCGCCGCCGAGTTCGGCCTCAAGGTCACCGTCGGCGCCTGGATCGACAAGGACAAGGACCGCAACGAGCGCGAGATCAAGGCTGCGATCGAGCTCGCCCGCAAGAACAGCAACGTCGTCGGCGTCGTGGTCGGCAACGAGGTGATCTACCGCGGCGAGCAGAAGGTCGAAGACCTCATCGGCATGATCAAGAAGGTCAAGGGCGCGGTCCGCGTGCCCGTCACGACCGGCGAGATCTGGAACATCTGGCGCGACAATCCCGATCTCGGCTCCAACGTCGATTTCATCGCCGCCCACGTGCTGCCCTATTGGGAAAACTTCCGCTCGGACCAGGCCGTCGATCAGGCCGTCGACCGCTACAATCTCCTGCGCAACCTGTTCCCCGGCAAGCGCATCGTGATCGCCGAGTTCGGCTGGCCGAGCCAGGGCTACAACTTACGCAACGCCGATCCCGGCGCGTTCCAGCAGGCGGTGATCCTGCGCAATTTCGTCACCCGCGCCGAAGCCATCGGCATGGAATACAACATCGTCGAAGCGATCGATCAGCCCTGGAAATTCTTCGAAGGCGGCGTCGGTCCGTATTGGGGCATCCTCAACGCCAGCCGCGAGCCGAAATTCGCCTGGACCGGCCCTGTCGAGAACCCCGATTACTGGAAGCTGATGGGCATCGCCCTGCTGGTCGGCATCCTCTTGTCGCTGCCGATCCTGCGCATCGAAAAGCCAACTGCGAGGCAAGCCTTCCTGCTGTCGGCGACGGCCAATGGCGTCGGCGCCTGGGCGGCCACCGTGTTCGCGTTCTGGAACACGCACTACTTCATCTTCGGCTCGGCCTTCGCGCTGACACTGGGCATGATCCTCCTTGTTCCTCTCGTTCTCATTGCGATGGCGCGCATCGACGAGATCGCCGCGGTCGCCTTCGGCCGGCCGCCGCAGCGGCTGATCACGAAGGACAAGCCGGTCGAGAACGTGCCCGAGAATTACTACCCGAAGGTCTCGATCCACATCCCCGCTTATTTCGAGCCGGTCGACATGCTCAAGCAGACGCTCGATGCGCTGTCGCGGCTGAACTATCCGAACTACGAATGCGTGGTCATCATCAACAACACGCCTGATCCGGCCTTCTGGCAGCCGATCCAGGACCATTGCCGCGCGCTCGGTGAACGCTTCAAGTTCATCAACGCCGAGAAGGTGCAGGGCTTCAAGGCCGGCGCCTTGCGGATCGCAATGGATCGCACCGCGGTGGACGCCGAGATCATCGGCATCCTCGACGCCGACTATGTCGTCGAGCCCGACTGGTTGAAGGACCTCGTGCCGGCGTTCGCCGATCCGCGCGTCGGCCTCGTGCAGGCGCCGCAGGAGCATCGCGACGGCGACCTGTCGATCATGCATTACATCATGAACGGCGAATATGCCGGCTTCTTCGATATCGGCATGGTCCAGCGCAACGAGCTCAACGCCGTGATCGTGCACGGCACGATGTGCCTGATCCGCCGCGCCGCGATGGACATGGCCGGCGGCTGGTCGTCGGACACGATCTGCGAGGATTCCGATCTCGGCCTAGCCATCCAGGAGCTCGGCTGGGTCACCCATTACACTAACACGCGTTACGGCCAGGGCCTGCTCCCCGACACCTACGAGGCCTTCAAGAAGCAGCGTCACCGCTGGGCCTATGGCGGCCTCCAGATCGTCAAGAAGCACTGGCGCCAGTTCCTGCCCGGCAAGAGCCGGCTGACGCCCGACCAGAAACGCGAATACGGCCTCGGCTGGCTGAACTGGCTGGGCGCCGAAAGCCTCGGCGTGGTCGTGGCCCTGCTCAACCTCGTCTGGGTGCCGATCGTCGCCTTCGCCGACATCGCCATTCCCGACAAGATCCTGACGCTGCCGATCATCGGCGCCTTCGTCGTCTCGCTGGTGCACTTCCTGTCGATGTACCGCGCCCGCGTCGCGATCAAGCCCGGCCAGATGCTGGGCGCGATGATCGCGGCGATGAGCGTGCAATGGACGGTGTCGCGCGCCGTGGCGCAGGGCCTGATCACCGAGCACATCGCCTTCGCCCGCACCTCCAAGGGCGGCCTGTCCCGCATGTCGATCGAGTTCCAGGCGTTCTGGGAGGCCGTGATCGGCGCCCTCCTCATCATCGGCGCTGGGGTCCTGATCGCCTCCAACAGCTACCGCCAGATCACCGAGATCTACATCTTCGCCGGCGTGCTGGTGCTGCAGAGCCTGCCATTCCTCGCCGCAGTCGCGATCGCGATCCTCGAGCTCAGCCGCATCAACTCGTTCCAGTTCTGGCGCGACAGCGCGATCCGCTCCGCCGAGCTGATCGGCCTGCGCCCGGTGGCGCTGCCTCCCGTGGGCGCGCCGCAAGCCGTGCCGACCGAGGTACCGCGGGAGACGAACTGACGGGAGCTGGCCGCGACGCATCCTTCGAGACGCCCGCCTCCGGCGGGCCCAGATGCGGTCGCGTTTTGCGGCGAGATGGAATGCCCTCATGGTGAGGAGCCGCCAAAGCGGGCGTCTCGAACCATGCAGGCCCAGCTCGATCGGCGCCCCGATCGAGTTCGCGTGGATGACGACTGGCCAATCAGGTTGAAATTGTCGGCCTAACCAGTAGACGCAGCGAGCGAATCCCCGCTCCTGCCTCCGCTTTCGGCAGCATCTCGCACTATTGACCTCCGCGGCCACTCCCCCTACACAGCGCGGGCCGAGAGCATGATCCGGAAACAGCCGGTTTTCCTCGCGACGCAAATCGAACGTCGCGGCAAGACATGCTTCTCGAATGTCCGGACAGGATGGCGACCACGTCAAGCCATCAGCGGCCATGGGAGCGCGTAGCTCAGCCGGTAGAGCACGTGACTTTTAATCACGGGGTCCTGGGTTCGAGCCCCAGCGCGCTCACCACAACAAATCAAGCGCTTAGACGCAGATCTAAGTCTTCCAATTCAGTCCGCAAAATCTCTCGTGCACACGTCATGCACACGGGAGAGCGGTGATGCTGCGCTCAATGCTGGTCGCGTTCGCCGGCCAAGCCATGATCGGCGCTGTGCTGTTCGTTTTCATCTGGTGGCGAGAGCGCGTGAAGCGGCGCAAGATTCCCGATCCGGACGAAGCGTCTATCCACACCCACGACGGGCAGTAGCTCGCGCGCGTTCCGCGCCGCTAAGGATCGATAATTTGACTCTGGAGCGCGGCGCGTCTCGATAGCGGCATGTCCAAGCCCTACACGCACGTCCGTCTCATCTGCTGTGACGATGGCGACCTGAACCACCGCTACGAGATCCGCGTCTCCACCTTCGTGCAGTTCGACGAGAACCCGGGCCGGCGCTCGATCACCGGCCTCCCGAGCAAGATGGAAGCGGAGGAGATCGCCAAGGAGATCGCGCGCAGCGAACGAGCTCGCACAGGTGCGCCGGTTTGGAAGTGAAGGAAGGCCGAAACTGAGTCATCACTTCCCCAGGTCTGTGTGGAGAGAGCGCGGGATTTTTAGTCGCGCCCCCTCGTTTCATTCTTTTCCTTCTCATCTCCGCCGCCGCCAAGGCCCGACGAGATCTTGTTGCCGCTGCCCTGTCCAGATCGCGAGCCGCCATTGCCGGAATGTGCGACCTTCGACCCCTTTCCGCCGGCCGCGCCCGGGCCACCTCCACCGGAGCCGCCCCCTCCTCCTCCTGACGAATGCTCTTTTCCTCCGCCTGAGGAATGCTCTTTGTTCGAGTGCTCCGAGCCATCCCGATCATTGTCGAAGAACGAACCATTGCGCCCGCCACCGCCGCCGCTCCCTCCGACGGCGCGTCCGCCGGAATGTGCGATGGCTGTTGATGTCAATGATGTCGATAAAAGCAGGGTCATCGCTGGCGGGGTTACCGCAGCAAACCTGCCGCACGTCTTCAAGAACTCCCGGCGATCGTCTTTCTCTTCTAACTTAGACATGTTGCTTCCCCTTCAAGGGCAAGAGCAGATTAAAATTAAACCGCTTTAAATAAATTTAAATTTGTTAATTGGTTCCACGAATTCTTACTTCGCTCGTCGCGAAGATCCTGCCGCGGTGCATCAGTTTACTACTAGCCACCTGAAGCGCCGCCAGCGTGAACCGGCGGGTTCTGTTGTCAGAAGGCTTTCGATCGCGACGTTTCCATTCGAGCTGATTAATGTACAGCTGGTCCAAGTATTCCTTGCAAATCCTGCCGCGATCGGGAAAATCATGCAACGCGCGCCTGTTCGTGGGTTGCGCCGAACGGCCTCAGCGTCCGTGCCAGCCCCGGACCTGCTTGAGGCCGTTTTGCTATTGTCACAAGCCCGTGGCATGGCCGCTGCACGATCAAAGCCAACTGGGATTTCAGCGCTCAGTTTGAGAATGAGACGCTGCCGGGACACGTATTTCGTGCCCGGCAGCGTTCTGTTTTGAGATAGGTGGGACAGCCGCCAACGTGAACCGGCGGCCCGATTGACTAGGCGGAGGGTCCGTCCAGCTGAACATCCCGTAGAAGTGAAGCAACACAGGCTCGGGATCGCTTCCATCAACGCCGTCAAAGCCCTCGCCAGCGATCTCCAGGCATCGGAGCTTCGCTCTGAGGCGGGGTCCTGGGTTCGAGCCCCAGCGCGCTCACCACAACAAATCAAGCGCTTGGTCACGATTCTTCTGATGCCCACACCATGCACACGGGAGGGCGGTGATGCAGCCGCGTACGCTGCCGGTCGCGTGTGGGTCGCCAACCCCTTCGTCGCATCTGTTGAAGAGAGCGGGTGAAACGGCGCCGTGGCAGATCAGAACGGACCGCAAGCCTGAGCGAGGACCGCCAATCTAAGTGGTGGCCCACAAAGGAAATGGAGACTGCGTCAGCGACGAGCCGGGCGCGCCTTGAGGGGCACGACTTTATCCAAGTCGCTGGGACCCGAACGCCGGCTTTGAGCCTTCACCACCTGCTCGAGTTCCAGAGCTTCTATCGCGAGCTCATCTGCCAACCGTTGGAAGAGTTCGCGCTTTTGCGGGTCGCTCGTTCGCCTGCTCATTAGAACCAAATCCGCGGCATCGGCACGGAGTTTGTCCAACTTCTCCCTGAGGTCCGCCATGTTGTCGGCCTACGTCTAGACCCACCTCGTCTGCGGTGACGGGATGCAGGTCAACGGCCAAATATACTATGGGGTCTTCGTTAATGATTTGTTCGGTCATCAGAGCTTCGTGAAGAAGGCCCGCCAGCGTGCACTGGCAGGCCCGGTGCGTCACTGCTCACCAATCGCGAGCCGTGCGAGCGAGCGCCGCGGATCAACTTGGCGATCGAGCGAGCCAAGCCGCTTCGAGGTCGCGCCCGTCGCCGGGCGTGACGGCGCCCCGCGTGAGATTGGCTCGTCGATGTCAGGCTCGCGGCCATCGCGCTCAGCCTTCGTCCTCGCATTAAATACCCTCCTCCTCGCAATGAGACGGCGCTCTGAGCGTGCCCTTCCTCGCCCGCCCACAAAACCCGCTGACATCCGTTCAGAAACGTGTACGCTTCACCAAAACCGGAGGAACGGCATGTTTGAAATCAACGGTTTCGATACGGCGGGCGTCGTCAGCCTCAAGCGACCTTCGCTCGCTGCCGCCCTCAAGAAAGCCAGGGAGCTGGTCGAGGACGCGTGCTGGGACGTTCAGGTCGTCGATCCCAACGGCCGGGTCTACACCTCGTTCGAGGAGCAGGCGGCCTAGCCGCCGAGTCCTTTCCGGGCCATCCCCCCGGTTGCCGGCGCCGATTTCCGCCTCTATCCGCCCCGCCCGACGTTTGACGAGGCGTTGTCGAGCCAGCGTTCCGTTGCCTCGTCGCTCCAACCTGGAACCGCGAAGCGCACGGGCGGACTGGTGTTCGCGCGGGTCCGGTCCATCGCCGGATGGCGTGCGCGGGCGTGATGCACCGGTCCGGCAATTGCCGAGGTGCAGAAGACGAGCAATAGACCCGTCGCAAGCAGGGAACGCATCGCACCAGCTCCAATTGAGCAATCGCTGGCTGTTACCTGATGCGCAGATCGGTTCGCCACAACGACAGGGATTTCACAAGCAGGACAAAGAATCGCGAGCTGTCCCGCTGTCGCGTGCGATGGTCAGCTCGCCATGCTGTTTGCTGTCATGTTGGTGGAGGAATCGCTTGCAGCGGCTTCGGCTTTGCAGCTCGACAGCGGCATGCTCGAGCCAGACAGGGAAAAGCCGCAGCGTGGTTCCAGCCCCCACTGCGGCCATATCCCGGGCAACTTGAAATTTGCTTGATACTCAAATCTCGCCGGTGTTCTCACAGTAGAACACCCCGTTCCGAAAATGGACTCCGTCAAACTACGGGATTCCTGCGTCCTCCCTATTGTCGTTGACGGACGAACATGGGACGGCTTGCTTTCCAGCCCCCCAATGCTCCCGGCTGCCGATCCAATTGGGGATAAGAGCGCCGGGAGTGCTCGGCCTGCAAGGGCGACAGGGGCCGTTCTTGCGCCGCGAAGCTCTGGGTCACGGTCCTTCTGCTCAGTCCAGCGGCCAGCTTCTATTCCATCACGGAAGAGGCTCTCCGAGAGAGAGCCACCTTCGCGGCTCTTCCCCGGCCGCGCTACTGGCGGTCCTCGTACCTGTTGCATTGGCCATCGCCCAGGCGCACCCGGGTGAGCTCCTGGAATGGAGGATCACAACGCAGCAGCGTGTACACCTTGTAAGACGGCGGTGGGACGCGCCAGCAGAGATTCTGTCCCGCTGGGATCTTGTACGTCTCCCCGCTCGACAACGTATAGCTGCACGAGGCATCCGGGACGTTCGTCCTCGCCTCTGCATGGGCCTGGGCAATCGAAGCCGCCGTGAGCAACGTCACCAACAATATACGCATTGTTCCTGCTCCGCCTATCTGATCGCACATTCCGGAATTGGGATGCGGACATCGCCGCAGCAAGTCACAAATTCCTGAAACGCACGACCGGACGGTCATGACGGAACGACGCGCAGCTCCATTCGCTGATCGCGATCTGCAGGCGTCGGTATGATCTCAGCTCTCCGGCGCTGAAACGGGTGCCGGTACGCCCAGCGGTGCTCCACCAACCGAAACCGGTCCCAAGGGCTGATTTTCCGGCACGATCCGTTTGCGCATCGCCAGTCCGTAGCGGGCATTCGCTTTGCGGACGGACGACGTGACGTCCGACATCATCCTGTTTTGCAGCGAGTCGACCTTGGCGATCAGTGTCGACAGCTGCGATGAGATCTTCTTCACATCGGCCCGTTCGTCCGTGATGCTCTGCCGCAATGACAGCAGCACCATCGAATCCTGCTGCAGCAAATCGGTATTTTGCTGCGACGCGTGGTTGTTCTGCTGCAGCAAAGCGGTGTGTTGCTGCTGGGCCGCCTGAATCTCTTTCAAGGCAGTGACGACCGGATCCGGTTTCGGCGCAGCCGCTTCCTGGCGCGGAAGCAGTTGAGCGAAACTCGCGACATTGAGCGCAGGGAAATCGGACGGCAACGTGTAGATGGCTGCCGCGCCATTGATGGCGATGGCACACAGCGACAGCGCCAGCAGCGATTTCCGGCTGGACTGCGTGATCTGTGCAGGAACTTCCGGGGCAGCGAGTTCGTGGGTTGCTGCGGCGGCCGCGAGCGCGGCCGGGTCGAACTCTTCGGCGAAGCCTTGCGTTTCGTAAGTCGTGGTCACGTCTATCGACCCCATGAGCGAGCAAAAGGCGGCCGCCCACGGAACGTCGTCGCAACGACGCCTTTACGCAGCACCCATACACAACTGTCTAAAATTGTGAGCTTTTTGGATTAATTCCACGTTAGCGGCGCGGCTGGCTGACGGCCGAGCGACCCCGGTCGAGTACGGGTCGATGCGCCCAGCCCAACCCGCCGGAGGCGTGACGGATTTTCCGAAGTTGGCAGAATGCCACTGTTTTGCCCGACGCCGCAAGTTCTCTTTTGCGCTCGATAGGAAAGACGTTGTGGCACAAGCACTTCGCTACTGTGCATGGGGTTGTTTTCGCACCTTGCAGCTCACCCCTCGTCCAGCAGCTCGAACAGCTCCTCCACCCGCTCGAACGGCGCGTCCCGCATCGGGCTGTGATAGACGACGCGGTCGCCATCGCGTTGAAGCGACTTGCCCCGCGACTTCCGTAAGCGGCCCGGCAGGAACGTTGCGGCGGCAGCCTCAGGGCCGACGTCGAGGCGGATGATGCCGCGCCGCTTGCACTCGATCCGCAGCTTTGCTGCGGCGAAGAAGTCACCCGCGCCCTGCGGCAAGGGCCCGAAGCGGCGGGAGGTCTCCTCCTCGAGGTCGTCGAGGTCGTCCTCGTCATTGCATCTCGCGGCGCGCGCATAGAGCTCGAGCCGCACGGGCTCGGACTGCACATAGGTCTCGGGCAGCATGTCCGGGACCGGCAGGTTCAAATCGGGCACCCACACCGCGGCGCGCTCCTCGCCGGCCTTCTCCGAGGCCATCTTCAAGAGATGGCTGTAGAGCACCGGCCCGAACACCTGGACATGGCCGGATTGCTGCTCGGAGAACAGGTCGCCGGCGCCGCGCAGATCGAGGTCGCGTTCGCTGATGGCAAAGCCGGCGCCCGGCCGGCTGAACTCCTCGAGCACGGCGAGCCGCTTCTCCGATTGTCCGGACGCGCCCTCGGTCAACAAATGAGCGAAGGCGCGGATGCCGCTGCGGCCGACGCGGCCGCGGAGCTGGTGCAGCTGGGCGAGGCCGAACTTCTCGGGCCAGCACACCACGATGGTGTTGGCGCGGGGAATGTCGAGGCCGCTCTCCACGATATTGGTGGCGAGCAGCACGTCGGCCCTGCCCTCGACGAAGCTCATCATGCGGTCGTCGATCTCGTCGGCGCCCAATCGTCCGTGCAGGCAGACGATGCGAAGCTCGGGCGCCACCGCCTGCACCCGCGCCAGCATGGGATCGAGGTCCTGGATGCGCGGACAGATCAGGAAGCTCTGCCCGTGGCGGCGCTGCTCGCGCAGCAGCGCAGAAGCGATGGCCGCATCCGACAGCGGCGCGATCCGCGTTGCGACCGGCAGCCGGTGCACCGGGGGCGACGCGATCACGCTGAGGTCGCGGAAGCCGGCAAGGCCGGCAGCCAGCGTCCGCGGGATCGGCGTCGCGCTCATCATGAGCACGTGGACGTTCTTGGCGAGGCCCGAGAGCTTCGCCTTCTCGGCCGCGCCGAAATGCTGTTCCTCGTCGATGATGACGAGGCCGAGATCGCTAAACTTGACGTCCTTGCCCGTGAGCGCCTGGGTGCCGATCACGACCTTGATCCGGCCGCTGCGCAGTCCCTCCCTGGTCTCGCGCAGCTCCGCGCCCGAGGTGGCCCGCGACAGGTTACCCACCTCGATGCCGAACGGCGCAAAGCGCTTCTGGAACGTTGCGACGTGCTGGCGCGCCAGCACCGTCGTCGGCACCGCGACCGCGACCTGCTTGCCCGACAGCACGACGGCGGCCGCCGCACGCAGCGCCACCTCGGTCTTGCCGAAACCGACGTCGCCGCAGATCACGCGGTCCATCGGGTGACCGGAGGCGAGGTCATCAAGCACGTCGGCAATGGCCTTGGCCTGATCGCTCGTGGTGAAATAGGGAAAGCGCGCCACGAACTTCTCATAGGCAGATCCGGGCGGCACCAGCTTTTCGCCGCGCCGCCGCCGGCGCTGGCTGATGTGCTTGGCCAGCACCTTGCCCGCAGCCTGGATTTCGCGCTCGGCTTCGCTACGGCGCGCCCACCATGTGCTGCCATCCGCCTTGTCGAGCGCGAGCTTGCCGAGCTCGGTTGCGTAAGGCCACATCAAGGCGAGATCGGGCGGCGGCACCAGCACCGCATTGTCGCCGGCGAACTTCAGGCGGATCATCTCGCGCATCGCGCCACCGCCCGTGTTCACGGTCTGCAAGCCGTCGAGCACGGCAAGCCCGCGCTGGAGATGGATGACCACCGTGCCCTGCTCGGGCACATCGGCATGATCGAAGGCCGCACTCCAGGCCCGCGCCATCGGCTGCGGGTGATGCGCGCGGCTGCCGAGCACGTCGGACGCCGTGACGACGACCAGAGGCTTCTTGCCGGGCAGGACGAAGCCCGCATCGAGATCGGCCAGCAGCGCCATCTCGCCGTTCCGCCCGCTCGTCGCCTCCGCCCAGTCGTCGCAGCGCTGCGCCTTGACGCCGCCCATCCGCTCCATCACGCGCAGATCGTCCTCGATCGCTGCGACGAGGACCAAACGTGCACCGGCCCGGCGCGTCTCATCGACGAACGCCCGCAGCGCCTTCCGTGCGGAGGTCAGCTTCGAGAACTCCGGCGTGGTCTGCAACGATGCCGTTCGCGGCAGCACCTTCATGCCCTTGGACAGCCGCTTCCAGTCAGCGCGTCCGAGATATTCACGCTCCCGCTCCGCACGCGGCGCGGCCTCCTCGATCGTGCCGAGCCAGGCATCAACGTGCGAGGGAACGCCGGCGTCGGCGACCCATTTTGCGCGTCCGCAATAGTCGAACAAGCTGGCGCGCTGACCTCGCTTGCCGGCGAAGCCGAGCCGCTCCGACATGGGATCGACCACAAGCTCGTTCGTCTCGAAGATGATGTCGTGCTCTTGCGGATCGAACGCCACGATCCGTCTGATCGCGCGCTCCGAATGCTCGATCCGAAATGGGCCCAGCGCGCCCGCGGGAAATATCTCGAAGGTCTGGCCGTGAAACAGCGCTCCGCCCGGATAGTCCGGCTCGTCGTCGAGATCGTAACCCAGGGATTGCAGGCGCGTCTCGAGGTCCTGCTCGGAGAACGCGCCGCCCACCTTCAGGCTCACGCTCAGGCGCGACAGGCTCGCCGGCGGCGGCAGGCGCTCCATCACGGCCTCCGCCGTCGAAACCAGAAACAACGGCTTCCTGGATTTGGCGAGGCGTCGCAGCACCGACGCTCTACGCCCCGCGAGCTCGTGGGACGGCTCCAGCTGATCGAACGGCAACGTGTTCAATCGCGGAAACACCAGGACCTCGCAGGACGGATCGAGCGCGTGAATGACGCTGCCCAGCCGCTCTGCCCTGTTCTCGCTCTCGGCCAGAAAGACGAGACCGCTACTGCCGGACTGCCTCCATTGTGCAAGCAGATGCAGAGCCATCATTCCGAGTGGCGACGAAGACGAGATCGATGCGCGGTGCGACCCCTTGCTCTTCTTGGGCGATTTTTTGGTCGCCCGTGTTTTTTTGGAAAGCCTCACTTGAACCCGTCTCTGGTCGTAAACCGTCGGCAGCCGAACGCGAGCCGCTCTCGTCCCGATTCGGCTGCCCGGCGCCATGCATATGGGATTTGGCTTGCGAACGCACGCGGTGGGCAACGTCCAGAGGTGCCATCGCGATCCCGATAGTTTGACCGGCGATTGCCCCACAGATCGGAACTGGCGCTTGGTGCACATGCAAGCACGAAAAACCCCAGCGCTTGGAGCCACGCTGGGGCGTTTCGTTCGAAATAAATCAGTTAAGCAATGACATCTTCATAGCAGCGATTCCGCCGGGCGTTTGTGAACTGGTTCACACGCCTTGCCAAACGACCTCAGCGCGAAGGCCCTGAGGTCGCCAACCTTGTGGGGAAGGTTTTCTCGCGGCCCGGGGGTTTTGGGGCTTGGGGATGGGCCGGGAGCCAGGAGTCTACGCGCGCGGAGCGGACTCGTTCCAAAGCACATCTGCTGCACCGACGATCCGATCCCGCCGGAACAGGGTACCGCATCTCTTCCGGTTTGAGCGTGCATACGCCGTGCGCTAGCATGTTCCCTTTTACGGAGGCTCCTTTGAAACCATTGATTTTCATCGCGGCCGTTGCATTGCTCGCAGCCGCGCCCGCCCGTTCGCAGGCGCTGGTCGATCCCAGCAAGGTTGCCCCGGAATATCATCATTGCCTGGAGACGATGGCGGCCAGGCAATAATGGCTGATCAGGCTGCTTGATGAGGCGAGATTGCCGCCCGTCGCGGCGGAGCAATGACTGTTGCGCGTGTTCTGCGAACAGCGGCTCGCTCGCGATCGTTCGCCGGGCGGACGCGATCGGCGGGACGCGAGGATTAGCTCACCCCCGCCGCGGCTTCCTCGGAAACAGGCGGTCGCGGATGTAGCGCGAGGTCGGCGTCAGGCGGATGCCGCGGGGCCGCTGCCAGGCAGCGCGGTCGATCTCTTTCTTGTCGCCGATCGTCAGCCTGCCCTTGGCGCCCTTGGCGATGAAGATGGCATCGCTCATCTTGCGGCCGGAGCGCTTATTCCTGGCCGTCACTTCCTTCCAGAGACTGATCCGGCCGAGCTTCAGCTTGGGCAGCTCCTCCTTGATCTCGCGTCGCAGGCAGTCCTTCTCGGACTCGCGCGCCCGCTTGCGGCCGCCCGGGAACATCCAGAGACCGTCGGATCGGCGTCTGACCAACAACACCTTGCCGCGCCTGGCGGCAACCAGCTTGGAAGACTTCGCCATCACTGCCGAAAATCGAAACCAGAATCGTCCCGATCGTAACTTGTCTAGTCGTATAGACAAGTTGAGGGCGCGGCTTGACCACAGGCCGTCAGGGCGTCGGCTCGGCCTTTGCCCCCTCCACCCGGTCCTCCGTCCGGATCCAGGCCATCATCAGCTCCCAAGCCACCGACAGGATGATCGGCCCGATGAACAGGCCGACGATGCCGTGGGCGAGCGTGCCACCGATCACGCCGGCAAAGATCACGATGGTCGGCGTGGTCAGGCCGCGCCCCATGACGAGCGGCTTCAGCATGGTGTCGATGAAGCCGACCAGGACGAGAAACACGGTGAGCAGCAGCGCGGTGGTAACGTCCTTGGCGGTCCAGATCCAGATGATCACCGGCAGCAGCACGAGAAAGGCGCCGATCTGCACGATCGAGAGCAGCAGCACGATGAAGGCGAGAAGGCCAGCGCTCGGCACGGCAGCAAGCTTGAAGCCGAAACCGGCGAGCAACGCCTGCACCACCGCGACGCCGATCACCCCTTGCGCCACGGCGCGGATGGTCGCACCCGCGAGCCCCAGGAAATGCTCGCTCTGCTCGGGCACGATGCGAAACAGGAAGTTGCGGCCGGCCGCAACCAGCCGCGGTCCGTGCGGAAACAGGAAGCCGGCAACGAACACCGAAAGCAGGAACTGGACAGTGCCGAGGCCGGCATCGCCCGCGAGCGACAACAGCGGTCCCGCCAGCGGCTGGAGATATGGCGCCACCTCGCGCAACACCGCTCGGATGTTGGTGTAGGTCTGGTCCCAGAGCTCATAGAGCCACGGGCCGACCAGCGGCCACGATTTGAGCTGCTCCGGCGCCGACTGGAGCGCGAGATCGCCGGTGCCGAGCTGGTGCGCCAGCTCCCGCACGCCATCGACCGCACTGAGACCGAGCCAGGTCGCAGGGCCGATGACGATGCCCAGCGTGATCAGGGTCAGGAGCGCAGCCGCGGTCTTCGGCCGGCCGCCGAGGATCTTGGCCAGCCAGCTGAAGGCCGGGTAGAACGCAACCGCGAGCACGCCGCTCCAGGCCAGGATCGGCACAAACGGGCGGATGATCAGGAAGGTCCAGATGATCAGCAGGGCGAGCAGGCCGAGCCGGATCACGAGCTGGATGATATCCTCTCCCGTCAGGAGCTGACGGAGACTTTTCACGGCGACTGCTTTCCCTGCGACATGAACGCAACTTCCGGCAACTTGCGAGGCCAATCCGTTATGCCAGCTGCGGAACCGCCGTCAAGACGAGCGCCTGCCCAGCCGCCGGAAGGCCCCTTCCGGAATTAGGAACGCTTCGGCAAAAAGCGCATTCCAGGACGATGGCGGGTCGCCCCACGGAGCCAGATTCCCACGCGGGAATTCACCGCAGCATCCATTTCTCGCTGACGCGCAACAGTGCGCCCGGCTATTGGCGGTACGCCTATTCCATCGGCGAGAAGGTGCGCTCCGGCCGAGTGCAAGGCAGATTGCCGCAGCTCGCCATCCGGCGCGTGAAAATGCGCATCGATCGTGACATGCGGACGGGCCCGGCGAACGATTGATGCGCAGCTGGCAAGAGTTTGCCCGTCGGCCGCAACAAGCAGCCCGGCTTGGCTAACGTCGATTAACCGGATTTTTCTGGGCCGGTTTACGCCGCTGCAAAAGCCGCCCGGCTACCGTCGGCGAGGTCCCAAGAAACATTCAGTGCAATGGCCAACAGCATCTGGACGATCGAACAATTCACCTGTGCGGGTTGCAGCATGAGCTACACCGCGACCAGGGAGGAACATGCCGATACGCATTCCGGCTGTTTCAAATGCAGCATCTGCAGCAGCGTGGTGCATAGCTGGTCCGGCGGGCATCACTTCTTCCGCTGGGAAGCGGTGAAGACGAGGCCGCCCGTGTTCGGACGGCGCTGGGCGGACGCGGGCTATTAGATCTCGCCGCCCATCGTGGCAGCCGGATCGCATCAGCGAGATCGTCCCTGTGCAAGAGTGGCCGCGCTGACGAGCCGCCCCACATGGTAGCACATGCTGAGACCCGCCCCGGCGCCGCAGCGTCGCGGGCGATTTTCGCGCGTCCCCGACGCGCCTGGGGCGTTGCAGCGGGTCAGGGACACGCTAAGTTCACACTTCTCTACCTTTCCTGCCTCAGTGAAGTCGATACGTGATGACCGCCCCCTTCGTTCCGCAGATCGCTCTCTACCGCACCTGGCTTGCCGAGAAGCGTGGCCTCACATTCTCGAGCTACGAGGACATGCGGCAGTGGTCGGTTCGCGATCTCGACGGCTTCTGGCGCAGCATCTGGGACTATTACGACCTGCAATCACCGACGCCATTCGCGACCGTAATCGCCGAGCGCAAGATGCCCGGTGCGGTGTGGTTTCCCGGTGCACAGGTCAATTATGCGCGGCAGGTGTTCCGCCATGTCGAGGCCGCCGATGCCGCAGGCCTGCCTGCGATCGTCAGCGCCGGTGAGGACGGCAGGCTGACGGAGACGAGCTGGCCCGAGCTGCGGCGCAAGGCCGCTGCACTCGCGCTGCATCTGAAGGACAAAGGCATCAAGCCCGGCGACCGTGTTGCGGCCTATCTGCCCAACATCCCCGAGACCATCATCGCATTCCTTGCAGCCGCCAGCATCGGCGCCGTCTGGAGCGTCTGCGCGCCCGATATGGCTGCACCGGCTGTGATCGACCGCTTCAAGCAGATCGAGCCGAAAGTGCTGATCGCCTGCGACGCCGTTCGCTATGCCGGCCGACACCACGACCGCAAGGATGTCGTTGCCGAGCTGCGGCGTTCGCTGCCTACGGTCGAGCACGTTATCCTGCACAGCGAGGTCGCCCCGCCCGCTGCTCCGGACGCCCTGCTCTCCGACGTCGTCGCCATGACGGGCGCTGCCATCGACGCCTTCGAGCCAACCTGGCTGCCATTCGATCACCCGCTCTGGATCGTTTATTCCAGCGGCACCACCGGCCTACCGAAGCCGATCGTCCACGGTCATGGCGGCATCGTCATCGTGGTACTGGCGCTGCTGGGCCTGCACAATGATATCGGCTGCTCCTATCACCAGAACTCGTTCGGCGAGCGCTATCACTGGTACTCTTCGACCGGCTGGATCATGTGGAATTCGCAGGTCGGTGGCCTGCTCGGCGGCACCACCTGCTGCATTTTCGACGGCAGCCCCGGCGGCACCAAGGACAATCCGGACTGGACCACATTGTGGCGTTTCGTCGCGCAATCGAAGGCGACCTTCTTCGGCGCGGGGGCGGCATTCTTCGCGAATTGCGCCAAGGCCGAGGTCGATCTGGCGGCCGCCGGCGATCTGACGCGACTGCGGTGTCTCGGCTCGACCGGCTCGCCGCTCAGCGCCGACACGCAGGGCTGGTTCAATGCGCGCTTTGCGACGTTGTCGGCGACCAACGGCAGCAAGGCGCAGGCGGACATCTGGTGGGCCAACATCTCCGGCGGCACCGACTTCGCCGGCGCCTTCATTGGCGGTAATCGCGAGCTGCCGCAGACACCCGGTGCGATGCAGTGCCGCCTGCTCGGCGCCGCAGTCGAGGCGTTCAATGACCAGGGTCGCGCCGTCACGGGCGAGGTCGGCGAGCTCGTCTGCACCGAGCCGATGCCGTCGATGCCGCTGTATTTCTGGAACGACAAGGACGGCGCGCGCTATCGGGCCAGCTATTTCGAGACCTATCCGGACAATTTCGACGACAGCGGTCGCGGGCCCGTGTGGCGGCACGGCGACTGGCTCAAGGTCAATGCGGACGGCTCCTGCGTCATCTATGGCCGCAGCGATGCGACGATCAACCGGCACGGCCTGCGCATGGGCACGAGCGAGCTCTATTCCGCGATCGAGGCTCTGCCGGAGGTGCTGGACTCCCTCGTTGTGGATCTCGAGTATCTCGGCCGCGACAGCTACATGCCGCTGTTCGTGGTGCTGCGCGACGGCGTCGCGCTCGACGATACGATGCAGGCCAAGATCAACAAGGCGATCGAGATCGGTCTATCCCGGCGTTTCCTGCCGAACGAAATTTTCGCCGTCGCCGAGATCCCGCGCACGCTCTCCGGCAAGAAGCAGGAGCTGCCTATTAAGAAGCTCCTGCTTGGCCAGGCGGTCGAAAAGGTCATCAACAAGGAGGCGATGGCCAATCCCGGCTGTCTCGGCTGGTATCTCGCCTTCGCGCGCGACTACCTGGCCAGAACGGCAGCGTGAAGCCGCGATCACCCGCCGCCGAAATTGGAGGGATCGAGATTCCTGTTTTCGGACGGCGGGATCGGCGGATAGCCGGGAAACTTGTACCAGCCGGGCGGAACGGCCACACGCGCGTCGGAATGGACCATGACGTGGTTCCGCGGACGTGCGTGATGCCTCGGCGCTGCCGCGGCCGACGCGCACGTTGACATCAGGAGAAGTAAAACCAGGACAGCACGCATCGCACGGTCTCCAGACGTCCCCGCCCATCATGTGGTTCACGGAACCGCCCGCACCATTCATCTTCGCGTCACAATCGCTCACATCGATGGGATCGCGCGGGTCCCCGACTTGGACCGGACGATCGACCCAATTGCGCCTATGGCGTTTGGACTCCGTTCACCGATCGCCGCTAGATCAGGACGAATCCTCCCGCGCCGAACATCAGGCCATGGCCGACCTCAACGCCGTCCTCACCAGGCTCAACGACCGTCTGCTGCGCCTCGAAGGCGAGCTGTTCGTGCTGCGCTCGCTGGCACGCGCCACGCTGACAGCGGGTGATGACCATGCGGCGCGCATGCGCAAGCTGGTCGAGGCCGCGAAAGTCGCGCTCGACGACGAGGCCAGGCGGCCGCTCGACAAGCCGACGCGCAAATATGTGGATGCGGCAACCGCGCTGGTGGAAGAGCTGCTGGTCGAGCCGACTCAGGCGCGGCCGTTGTTCACGGTCATCGACGGCGGCCGGCGCGACTGAGCGATCCGATCAACTAGCGCCCGTAGTATCCTCGCGGCTGCATGCCGTTGCGGTAGCATTGGCCGTCCGAATAATTGTACGCGAAACCGTCGGGGCAGAGCCCGCCACGACGTCCATAGGCTTGGGAACGCCCATAGGTGCCGGGGGCACGCGCGCCGTGCGGATAGCAGCTGCCATCCGAATAATTGTAGTCATACCCGTGCGGACAGAGGCCGCCGCCTGCATAGCCGCCACCTCCATAGCCCGGTCCGTAGCCCCTGTTGTAGACGCCTGGCGCATGAGCGTTGTTGGGATAGCAGCGGCCGTTCGAGTGGTTGTAATCATACCCATGAGGACATTGCCCGGTTGGACCACCCCTGAACTGAACCTGCTCCATCATCGGCTCCGGCGGTGCCGCGGGCACGTTTGCAAATGCAATCAAGCCAGCCAGCGCAAGCACGATCATGACCTCTCCTCCAAATGACCGGGACAAGCCTAGCAGGATTCGTGTCCCACGAAACGACCTGCCGATTGAGCCCCGGCCGCGCTGAACCTTACATGAACCAGGATCGAAATGCGGCGATGCGTCGTACCGCAGGAGGTCGCAAGTGCCGGATCCCGCTACAAGGTCGTGGATTGCTCCGCCTTCAGTCTGCCGAGGCCTGCCTCGATGATCGCGATCTCCTCGTCGATCTTGCCGATGGGCAGACTGAAATCATAGCCCGACCTGCTCTTCAGATCGACCGCGAGCCGCTGTCTGTGCATCATCAGCTCGTCGAGGCCGCGCCGGTTCTTCAGCCGGACATAAATGTCGACGATCTGCTCAATCGCGCTCGGCATGAAATCGGTCCCGGCGAAAAAGCCCGCGCGACGCACCCACGCCGGCGGGACATTTTCGGTGTCGCGGTACGCAATACAAATCCGCGACGGATTCGTCGATACGCCAAGCTGGTTGAGAACATGTTACCGCGGGGTGATTTCGTCATGGCGACATGAAAAAGCCGCTGGCAACCATGCCAGCGGCCAAGCCGGGTTCGAAAACGGATGCGGGTTGA
This sequence comes from Bradyrhizobium sp. CCGE-LA001, assembly GCF_000296215.2. Classification (NCBI taxonomy): domain Bacteria; kingdom Pseudomonadati; phylum Pseudomonadota; class Alphaproteobacteria; order Hyphomicrobiales; family Nitrobacteraceae; genus Bradyrhizobium; species Bradyrhizobium sp. CCGE-LA001. The sequence continues at coordinate 4,306,433 of NZ_CP013949.1, forward strand.
AATGTCGCCAGCCCCGGTCCGTCATTCTTACGGCAGAGCGAGCATCTCTTCTGTCTAGAAAGAAACACAGGAACCGAGGCACGCATCACTTGCCGGCTCGACCGTGGCCAGTCCGCGACGCTGGTCATGCGCACATGCAGCGCCGGGCCGAGCCGCCAGCCGCGGAATTCGTCCGGCGGCTGGTGCATTGTTGATAACCCACCCAAACGCGGCGCGGATGGTGACAGGGCGTCCGGACGTGTTATCGGGAGATGACGCAACTGCGAGACAGATCGGACACCCATGCGCATTACCCTGGTCGGCTCCCGACATTTCGGCGTGACCACCCTGAACATGCTCCGGGAGCACAGCGTCACGATCGTTCGGGTCGTGGTGGCGGATGCCGACGATCGTCTCGCCGCGGCCGCCAAGGCGGCCGGCATCGAGGTGGTGGTCCAGGCCAATCCGAAGCTGGTGGTGGCCTCCGAGATCGCGCCCGATACTGACCTGATCATCACGGCGCACAGCCACGCCCGGATCGGCAAGGACGCGCTCGCCGCGGCCAAGCTGGGTGGAATCGGCTATCATCCCTCGCTATTGCCGCGCCATCGCGGCAAGGCAGCCGTGGAATGGACCATCAAGGAAGGCGACCCGATCGCCGGCGGCACGATCTACCACCTCGCCGACCGCATGGACGCAGGCGCCATCGCCGCCCAGGACTGGTGCTTCGTCAGGAAGGGCGAGACGGCGCGGGAGCTCTGGGAGCGCGCGCTGGCGCCCCTCGGCCTCAAGCTGCTGGCCGACGTGATCGACTACGCCAAAGTCCACAAGGCGCTTCCGGCCAAGGTTCAGGACGAGCAGTTCGCAACCTCGGCCCCGAGTCTCTCGTGATGTTTTACCCTTAACGTGAAGTCGCATTGATTCTGCTTCAAAAATCGGAGGCAAAAACCCAAATAAACCATTGCTCCCACAGGAACAATTTTCGGTTTGGCGTCGCAACAAATTTCCGTCACATTTCGTCCGAATAAGCGACAGCATATCAGACAGATTCAAGGACGGAATTCATGCGTTTTGGTCGCATTGCGGTGCTCTGTGCCGCCTCAGTTTTCTCCGCCACCCTAGCGTCTCCCGCCTTTGCCCAGAGCCCCTATGACGGCAATTGGCAGGTCACGATCGTGACCAAGAGCGGCTCCTGCGAGCCGACCGCAAGCTCCATGCTGACGGTTGCCGACGGCAAGATCTCCGCGCCGGGCGCTAACGTTTCCGGCACCATCGGCAGCGGGGGACTTGTGAAAGTTTCGATCAATGGTGCATATGCCAACGGTCAACTCAACGGCAACGCCGGATCGGGGAAGTGGAATGGAGCATCTGCAGGCATACCGTGCAGCGGGCGGTGGGAAGCATCGCGCCAATAAACCAATTGAGGCTCGCGCCAAAGGCCGGCGGCTGCTGATCGCGGCCGCCGTTTTGTTTGCGGCGGGTCTCGCCAACACGGAAAGCAACGCCCAGTCCGGCCCGTTTGCCTCGCTCGCGGGCAGCTGGAGCGGCAGCGGCACCGTCACACTGGACGACGGCTCGACCGAACGCATCCGCTGCCGGGCCAAGTACGCCCCGATCGGACCGACCATGGAGATGTCGCTGACCTGCGCCAGCGATGCCTACAAGTTCAACCTCGGCGCCAATGTCAGGGCTGAGGGCGGCGCCATCGCCGGCAGCTGGTCCGAAGCCAGCCGCAACATCTCCGGCTCGCTCCAGGGCCGCGGCGCCGGCGGCAATTACGAGCTGGTTGCCTCCACCGCCGGCTTTAACGCCAACATCTCGCTGAAGACGAGCGGCAACAAGCAGAACGTCTCGATGCGCGCGGACAGCCAGTTCCGCGGCGCCAACATCTCGCTGTCGAAGTAAGACGACAGCGCCGTGACCCAACGATCGACCCGGCGTCCGCGCCGGGTCGATTTTTTATGCGTTCGGCACAAACGCTGTGACCTCGATCTCGACCTTGGCCCGCTCGTCTACCAGGCCACCGATGTAAAGCAGCGTCGAGGGCGGGAAATTGCGCCCCAGCGTCTCCTTCCAGGCCGCGCCGATGCCCGGGCCCGCGGCCTCATATTCGCTGCGGCTGGTCAGGTACCAGGTCAAACGAACGATGTGCTCGGGGCCCGCGCCGGCCTCCGCCAAGAGCTTGATGATCCGCTTCAGCGCGGTCGCAACCTGTGCCGCCATGTCGGGCGCGTAGTTGCCGGTCTCATCGCCGCCGGTCTGCCCGGCGAGAACCACCCAGCGGCCGGGCCCCTGGACCACGACGCCGTGGGAAAAGCCGCGCGGTTTCTTCCATTCGGCCGGTTGCAAGATTTGCATGAGCGAAGCTCTCCCTTGTCTTGTTGTTCAATGCTGCCTTAGCACGTCCTCCTGCATCGCTGCATCCGCAGATTTGGCCGTTGCAAACGGCAGCGATGTCGCCGATACCGGCCTCCCCTCAGGCACGATTTTCCGCACCCACACTCATGACTGCGACACCGTCCAAAACGATGGCTGCACTGTGGATGGCGGGCTGGCTGGCGCTGATGCTGGTCATGGCGGTCGCCGGGCGCGAGACCACGCGTGAGCTGAGCGTTTTCCAGATCATGGAAGTCCGATCGGTGATCGGGTTCTTCCTGCTTCTGCCATTCATTTTCCGCGCCGGCGGCTTCAAGGCGGTCGCGACCCAACGCCTGCCCCAGCACCTCGCGCGCAATGGTGTCCATTATTTCGCACAGCTCGGCTGGTTCTACGCGCTGACGCTGATCGGGATCGGCCAGGTCGTCGCGATCGAATTCACCATGCCGATCTGGACGGCGCTGCTGGCGGCAACATTCCTGTCCGAGCGCATGACGGTCTGGAAGATCGCCGCGGTCGTGCTCGGCGTCATCGGCGTTGTCATGATCGTGCGGCCCGCCACCGGCGAGATCAATCCGGGTCAGTTGATCGCGCTGGGAGCTGCGATTGGCTTCAGCATCTCCATGATATTGGCGAAGTCGCTGACCCGAACCGAGAGCGCCTTGTCGATCCTGTTCTGGATGATCATCGTCCAGATGGTCGTCGGCCTGCTGCCGACACTCTATGTCTGGACTTGGCCATCGGCCCACATGTGGGGTTGGCTCTTCGTCATCGGGGTCTGCGGCACGTTCTCGCACTATTGCCTTGCCAGCGCGCTCCGGTATGCCGATGCGACCATCGTGGTTCCCATGGACTTCCTGCGGGTTCCACTCACGGCGACGGCCGGCTGGCTGCTGTATTCCGAGCGCCTCGACGCCTGGACCGTGCTCGGCGCGGCGCTAATCCTCTGCGGCAATCTTCTAAATCTGAAACCGGCGTCCGTGGTTCCCGCTCGCGCACAGTGAACCTGCCGCCGCCTCACGCGACAAAACAAAGTAGCCGTGTGATTTGGATCACGTTGGGGAAGCTGCCCATCGTGCACATTCGGCCACACAGCAGCGGTTTGGATGCGACATACTGCCGTTTTGGTGGCACGAAGTCGGGCACTTCGTGTAGGTTCGTTTTCAATTCGTTGCTGCCTGCAATTCGATTCTGTTGGGGATCTCAGATGCGCTATCTCACCCTCCTCGCTTCGCTGATGTGCATGGCTCTGTCGGTCAGTGCCGCGAAGGCCGACCGCCGCGTCGCTTTCGTCGTTGGCAACGGCAACTACAAGAACGTCGCGCAATTGCCGAACCCGCCGATCGACGCCAAGGCGATGGCGGCGACGCTGCGCAATGTCGGCTTCGAGGTAATCGAGGGATCCAATCTCAGCCGCGACCAGATGACGGAGAAGCTGCTCGACTTCGGCCGCAAGGCGCAGGGTTCCGACATCGCGCTGTTCTACTATGCCGGGCACGGCATCGCCGTCAGCGGCACAAACTATTTGCTGCCGGTCGACGCCGACATCAAATCGGAGATGGACGTCAAGCTGGGCGCCGCCATCAACATCGACCTGACGCTCGAGCAGACCATGGGCGATGCCAAGGTCAAGCTGGTCTTCCTCGACGCCTGCCGCGACAATCCGTTTGCCGCCAAGATCAAGTCGAATGCCGCCACCCGCAGCGTCAACGTGCAGAGCGGCCTTGCCGAGATGAAGTCCGGTGAAGGCACGCTGATCGCGTTCGCCACCGGCCCCGGCCAGACCGCGCTCGACGGCCAGGAGGGCAACAACAGCCCGTTCACCCGCGCGCTGATCGACAACATCACCAGGCCGGGCGTCGAGATCCAGCAGGCGATGACGTCGGTGCGCGCCCAGGTCAACGAAGAGACCCGCAAGGGCCAGCTGCCCTGGGGCCATACCAACCTGACTGGCAGCGTCTACCTCAATCAGGCGCCGACCACCCAGGTCGCCACCGCGGCGCCGACCGCGACCGGCATCCTGCCAGCCGCAGCCGGCAGCTCGGACGGTGTCGAGCTCGAGTACTGGCGCTCGGTGAAGGAATCCAACAAGCCGGAGGAGCTCAACGCCTATCTCACGGCCTATCCGAACGGTCAGTTCAAGGCGCTGGCGCTGGCCCGTCTCGCGGCGATCAAGAGCGGCCCCTCGACCGCGACCCGCACGCTGAACGCCGGCGTCGATCCCGCGACCTTTACCGACGAGTCCACCCAGGTCACCGAGGATCAGATCGGCCTCGACAAGAACAAGCGCCGCGATGTGCAGCGTCGACTGACAGCGCTCGGCTTCGACACCAAGCTGACCGGCGTGTTCGACGACGAGACGCGATCCGTGCTCAAGCGCTGGCAGACAGCGCGCGGCTATCCTACATCGGGCTACCTGAACAAGCTCCAGCACAAAGCCCTGCTCTCGGAGATCGTGGCTGCCCCGGCGACGGCGAGCGACACCAGCCAGAAGCCAGCCAAGCGCGCGGCCAGCGCCCCGGCCCAGAGCAGCGCGCCGGCACCAGCGCAGCATCGCAGCAATCCCGGCGATGCTGCCGGTGCGGCCTTCGTCGGCGGCGTCGTCGGCGGCATGATGGGCGGCATGTTCCGCCGCTGAGGCGCCAAGCACTCTCAAGACAAAGCCCGGCTCGCGCCGGGCTTTTTCTTTGCGGACGCTGATCGCGCGGCGCCTACTTCCCCGCGGCCTTCCGCAGTGCCTCGTTGATGCGGTCCTGCCAGCCCGGCCCGCCCTCCTGGAAGAACGCCAACACGTCCTGGTCGATGCGCAGCGTGACCTGCTCCTTGATACCAGGAACGGCGTTTTGCTTGGGCGGCGCCGCAGCGACCTTGGCCGTCACCTTCTTGAACGCCGCCTCGGCTTCCGTCCTGGCATCGCCAAGTGTCCGCGGCCGTCTCGGTTGATCCGCCATGCGCTAGATTCCCTCAAACAGAGCCGTCGAAAGATACCGCTCGGAGAAGGACGGCACGATCGCGAGGATGGTTTTCCCGGAAGCTTCCGGACGCTTGCCGATCTCGAGCGCGGCCGCGATCGCAGCGCCCGATGAGATGCCGCCCGGAATGCCTTCATGCCGCGCCAGCGCGCGCGAGGTCTCGATCGCCGTCATCGAGTTGACCTTCACGATCTCGTCAATCACAGAGCGGTCGAGAATGTCAGGCACGAAGCCGGCGCCGATGCCCTGGATCTTGTGCGGGGTGTGCTGGCCGCCCGAGAGCACCGGGCTCTCCTCCGGCTCGACCGCCACCACCCGCAAGGACGGCTTGCGCGGCTTCAACACCTGGCCGACGCCGGTGATGGTGCCTCCGGTGCCGACACCGGCAACGAAGACATCGATGTTGCCGGCCGTATCGTTCCAGATCTCCTCCGCCGTGGTGCGGCGATGCACCTCGGGATTGGCGAGGTTCTTGAACTGCTGCGGCATCACCGAGTTCGGCGTCGTCTTCAACAATTCTTCTGCGACTGCGATGGCGCCCTTCATGCCCTGGGCTGCCGGCGTCAACACGAGCTCCGCGCCGAGAAAGGCCAGCATCTTGCGCCGCTCGATCGACATCGATTCCGGCATCACCAGCTTGAGGCGGTAGCCGCGCGAGGCCGCGACGAAGGCGAGCGCGATACCGGTATTGCCGGAGGTCGGCTCGATCAGCACGGTGTCCGGCTTGATGATGCCGGCCTTCTCCATGGCGATGATCATGGCCGCACCGATGCGGTCCTTCACGCTCGCGGCCGGATTGAAATATTCCAGTTTTGCCAAAATCGTCGCGTTCACGCCGTGCATGGCGGGCAGCCGGCGCAAGCGCACGATCGGCGTGTTGCCGAAGGTGTCGACGATCGAGTCATAGATCCGGCCGCGGCCGGGTTGGTGCGCTGCACCCGTTTTCGCAGCCTTCTCCAACGATGCGTCCATGATGAGCTCCCTGTGGCAACAATGCGCTTCTGTCGTGGCCCTACGCAGTTACGGACAGCTCGCGGCGACACGCAAGCGGCAATGCGGCACATGTTAAATACGCTGCATCGCAAAATCACGTGAGCTGCAAATATCAGAAAACCAACGCATTTGTGTTGCGACCTCGTCAACCTCTTCTGCTTATGTTAGACTTACGTCTTAAAGCAGGGAGGTCACCACGATGTCAGCAGTTGCTGAAGTGATGTCGACCGTCGCGCTGAACCGCGATCCGCGTTGCAGCGAGTTGCCCACCTGTCCGGTCTGCGCCGACTCGATGGTCGCCGCCGAAGCATCCGCCTACGTCTCGGACCACATGATCAGCTATCTCTGGACCTGCGACAATTGCGGGTACGGCTTCGTGACCAAGCACGCTGTCAAGACGCGTTTCGTATGCAACTGATCTCTGCAAGCTAGCGCGGGGCGATATCGCCCCTCGCCCAGTCCTCGCGCGTACGCTGGTAGAACTCCTCGAACTTGCCCTGTGCGATCGCGTCCCGGATGCCCTGCATCAGGGACTGATAGTAAGCGACGTTGATCTCGGACAGCAGCATCGCCCCCAGTGTCTCGCCCGCCTTGACGAGATGATGCAAATAGGCGCGCGCGCAGCTGCGCGTCGACGGCCATGAGCTCTCCTCGTCGAGCGGTCGCGGATCGTCGGCGTGGCGCGCATTGCGCAGATTGACCTGGCCGAAGCGCGTGAAGGCAACGCCATGCCGGCCATTGCGGGTCGGCATCACGCAATCGAACATGTCGACGCCGCGCTTCACCGCCTCGAGGATGTCATCGGGCGTGCCGACACCCATGAGGTAACGCGGCCGCTGTTTCGGAAGCAACGGTGCGGTCTCGTCGATCATCGCCAGCATCACCGCCTGCGGCTCGCCGACGGCGAGGCCGCCGATCGCATAGCCGTGGAAGCCGATCTCGACCAGGCCTTGCGCGCTTGCATGGCGAAGCTGCGGCACGTCGCCGCCCTGGACGATGCCGAACAGCATGTAGCCCTCGGACGCGCTCGCGAAGGCGCGCTTGCTGCGCTCGGCCCAGCGGAGCGATAATTGCATCGCGCGCTCGATGTCGGCGCGCTCGGCGGGCAGCCGCACGCATTCGTCCATCTGCATGGCGATGTCGGAGCCGAGGAGGCGCTGCACCTCGATCGAGCGCTCCGGCGACAGCTCGACCTTGGCGCCGTCGATATGCGAACGGAAGGTGACGGCGTGCTCGCTGACCTTGCGCAAGTCCGCCAGCGACATCACCTGGAAACCGCCGGAATCCGTCAGCATCGGCCCGTTCCACCCCGTGAATGTCTGCAAGCCGCCAAGCGCCGCGATCCGCTCGGCGCCGGGGCGCAGCATCAGATGATAGGTGTTGCCGAGCACGATGTCGGCGCCGGCGTCACGCACCTCGCGCCAGTGCATGCCCTTCATGGCACCCGCGGTGCCGACCGGCATGAAGGCCGGCGTCCGCACCACGCCGTGCGGCGTGGTCAGGCGTCCGGTGCGCGCGGCGCCATCGGTGGCGAGCAACTCAAAGTGATTGGGAAGGTCATCGTCGGGATTCATGGCGGTGCTTATTGCGTGTCGGACGAGGCCGATCAACCCGCTCGGGACCATGCCACGGCCCGCCAATGGCTCAGACTGGGACACAATCGGGCCTATGTCGGCGCCTGCCGCCCTTGTTAAACAAAACGATACAGTGTAGTTTTATCCTGGGGCTGGACGAGAATGCCGCGGCAGAATTGCCGGCGGCGGTAAAAGCGTGATCGCCAGCCATCGACGATGCCCCTCCCTTCACGATCGACCGAAATGTCCAGCCACCCGCACGGCTGGATCAGGCGGACAGGCGCCCGCCTGAGCGGCGTCCTGGCCCTGGTATGCAGCCTGGCGCTCGGCGCCTGCACGTCCCTGCCCCGCACGCCCTATACGGCCGCGGAAGCCAGCACATCGCGCGTGCTCGATATCGATGGCCTCAGGCGCTACGCCGACGAGCCCGTCACGAAGTTCAGCTTCGAGAAGGACAACAGCACGGCGACGAAGTCGTATCTGGCGCTGTCGGGCGGCGGTGCCGATGGCGCTTACGGCGTCGGCGTGCTCAACGGCTGGACGGCGGCCAGAACCCGTCCGACCTTCTCTGTCGTCTCGGGCGTGAGCACCGGCGGCCTGATCGCGCCTTTTGCCTTCCTCGGCTCGCAATATGACGACACGCTGAGGGAGGTCTACACCAGCGGCATCGCAGAGAGCCTTTTGAACGATCCCAGCATCATGCGCGTGCTGTTCGGATCTGGCCTGTTCGGCAATACGAGGCTGCGCGAGCTCGTCGCCCGCTATGTCGGGCCCGAGATCATGGCGCAGGTCGCGCGCGAGAATGCCAGGGGACGCCGGCTGCTGATCGTGACGACCGATCTCGACACCCAGCGCACAGCGATCTGGGACATGGGCAAGATCGCCGCGGTCGGAACGCCCGAAGCGCTGAAACTGTTTCGCGACGTGATGGCGGCCTCCGCCAGCATTCCGCTGGTGTTTCCGCCGATCATGATCGACGCCGAAGGCCAGGGCCGGCGCTTCCAGGAAATGCATGTCGACGGTGGCGTGACGGCACCGGTGCTGACGCTGCCGGATGCCCTGCTGTTCCAGGGCAGCCGCCTGCCCGGCAGCGCGAAGCTGGACATCTACATCCTCGTCAACAAGAAGATCGAACGCGATTTCGAGCTGGTCTCCAACAGCACCATCGACGTCGCCTCGCGCAGCCTGTCTGCGATCACCCAGTCGCAGACGCGCTCGATCATCTTTTCGACTTATGATTTTGCCAGACGTAACCGCCTCGGCTTCCATCTCTCCTACATCGCACGCGACTATCCGGCGGCGCCCTCGGAAGGGTTCGACACCGCCTATATGCGGGCGCTGTATCAGTACGGATACGACAAGGCCGCCGCCGGCCAAGCCTGGACCTCGTCGCTTCCGTGATCCCCTCGTGAGGGAACGAGGCCATACCGAAACCGTTGACGATACGGCCAATTCGGCCAGATTCGCGATGACGCCTCCGCTCCTGCGCGATATAGAGCGAATGACCGATATCACGACCGCGCAGGAATCATTGGGCATGGGATTGACTGCGACCAAGACCAGACCGGCAGCGCCGCGGCGCGAGGTGACGAAATCACGCGGTGGCCGGCCTACGAAGTCAGCCGCCATCGAGCGCGACCAGCGGCTGATCGAGGTCGCCACCCGCCTGTTCCTGGATCGCGGCTTCGACGCGACCTCGCTTGATGCGGTCGCGGAAGCGGCCCGGGTCAGCAAGCCCACCGTCTATTCCCGCTACGGCAACAAGCGCGGGCTGTTTGCGGCCGTTCTGAGGCGCGAGATCGCGCGCTGGCTTGCGCCGCTCTCCGCGGCGGCGGAGACACAGCTCTCGAGCGGCTCGAACATCCCGGTCGAGCAGCGGCTGATCGAGATCGGGCGCGAGATGCTCACATTCACCTGCGGCCCCGACGCCGTCGCCTTCAGCCGCATGATGACGTCACAGGCCATCAACTTTCCTGACGTCGCCAAGCTCGGCAAGGAGGAGGGCTGGCTCAAGGCCGTCGCCACCACGGCGCGCTTCTTCGACCACCTCGTGGCGCAAGGCGCGCTCGATGTCGAAGACACCACCATTGCCGCCGAGGTGTTTCTCGACGTCGTCGTCGGTCACACCCACCGCATGGCCACGTTTGGAACGGCGCTGGAGATGAAGGCCGCGGAGAAGCGCATGCGGGCGGCGATCAAGCTATTCCTGGCTGGCGCGCTGGGGCCTGCCGACCGCGTCCAGAACTCCGCCAAGGGCACGCAGCGGTGCTCGTCCCGCTGACAATTCCGTGAGCGCGCGACCTTATCCTCCGGGGGCCATGGCTGCGCCATTGACCGAAATAAAACGATACGGTATGGTTTTGTTATAACAGCACTGACCGCTTTTTCACCAGCCCCAAAGAGGTTCGTGCTGTTTCGAACGCCGCGGCGGGCACAACCTGCTACGACGCTCCGCGGCCGGCCTTTGCCCAAGGTCGGCCGCGAATTCTTTACGATCATCCGGCACATTTGCTGGCGGAAGGTTCGAGCATGAAGGCACGACGACATCCCTGGACGTTTCTTGCCGCCACCCTGTCGGCCGTGCTCATCGCAGCGCCGGCGCAGGCGATCGTCTCGGCCGGAAGCACACCCACCGCCCTTCACAGCGAGACAGATGGCAACGCCGAGGCCGATCGCCAAGCGGTGAGCCGCGAGGTCGAGCGCTTCCGGAGCTCGTCGATCTCGATCAGCCAGGCCATGGCGATTGCCGAAGGCCGACACGCCGGCGCCACGACGGCGGATGTGAGTTTCGACGGAGGCTCGGGTGTCCCGGTCTACCGCGTGAAGACCCTGCACAACGACCGGATCTGGCGCCACACCATCAATGCTTCGACCGGAGAGCTCGTCGGCGGTGAAGCCGCCCTCCCCCTCGCCGAACTCGACCACGACGATCGCAGCAATCTCGCAGCGCTCGGCGCGATCAGGCACCGCCTTGCCGATGCCGTGCGCGTCGCCGAACGCGCGGCCTCGGGCAAGGCGATCAGCGGCGGACTGGTGCGCGAACGCGGCCGGCTCAATTTCGCGATCGTCGTGATCAGCGGCGACGACCTCAAGGAGGTCATCCTGGAGCCGCCGGGCGCCAGGACGAAATAGCGACTGCCAAATAGCGGCGGGCTCGGCCCGGGCGAAAAGCCATTGACGGGGGCAAGACTCTCCCGCATAAGTCGCCGCCATGTTCACGACTACCAAACGCACGACCAAAACCACCACGGCCCCAGGGGCCCGGGGAGGCGTGCGCGCGTAGGTCGTCGACTTAAACGCATCAGCTCTACGGCAAGCCCCGCCCTCGATGGTCCGGGGCTTTTTTGTTGTTTGAATTCTCAATTCAATGGAGGACAAAGTGAGTAACGATCCCGTCGTCGCGATTGTCGGCGTCACCGGTGCAGTGGGCGCCGAATTCATCGCCACCATGGACAAGCGCGGCTTCCGCGTCGGCAAGCTTAAGGCGCTGGCCAGCGCCCGCTCGGCCGGCAAGACGGTGTCGTTCCGCGGCCAGGACGTCGTCATCGAAGAGCTGACCGAGCGCGCCTTCGAGGGCGTCGACATCGCCCTGTTCTCGGCCGGCGGCAGCATCTCGAAGAAGTTCGCACCCATCGCGGTCAAGGCCGGCGCCGTCGTGGTCGATAATTCCTCCGCCTTCCGCATGGATCCGAACGTGCCGCTGGTGATCCCCGAGATCAACGCGCACCGCATCCGGGATCACAAGGGTATCATCGCCAACCCGAACTGCGCCGCTATCACCGCCTTGGTGCCGCTGTGGCCGATCCACCAAAAGAACTGCATTAAGCGCGTGATCATCTCGACCTATCAGGCGGCGAGCGGCGCCGGGGCCGCGGCGATGGAGGAGCTGGTCGAATCCACCCGCGCCAATCTCGACGGGCAGGTCTATACGCCCAAGGTGATGCCGCACCCCTACGCTTTCAATCTTTTCAATCACAACACGGCCGTCGACCCCGAGACCGGCTACAACGACGAAGAGACCAAGGTCATCAAGGAGACCCGCAAGATCTTCGAGGACGAGAAGATCGCCATCGGCGTCACCTGCGTGCGCGTGCCTGTGCTGCGCGCCCATTGCGAGGCCATCACCTTCGAATGCGAGAAGCCGATCAACGAGGACCAGGTCCGCGCCATCATGGCGCAGGCGCCGGGCGTGAAGGTGGTCGACGACCGCGCCAGGAACTACTTCCCGATGCCGATCGACGCCTCGGGCCAGGACGACGTCCTGGTCGGCCGCATCCGCACGGATCTCAGCGATCCGTCCGGACACTCGATCTCGATGTTCGTGGCGGCTGATCAGCTCTTGAAGGGCGCAGCGCTCAACGCGGTGCAGATCGCCGAGCTCCTGCCGCAGCGCGTGATGGCGTAACCGGTGCCGTAGGAGCCCGTGTAGTAGGGTGGATTAGCCGTAGGCGTAATCCACCTCTTCTAGCTTCCGCGGAGATGAACGATGGTGGGTTACGCCTTACGGCTAACCCACCCTACGGCACGCCCCGAAACAGCAAACACGCATCGCCATACGAATAGAACCGGTAGCCATTCGCGATCGCATGCGCGTAGGCCTGCGTCATGGTCTCGAGCCCCGAGAACGCCGAGACCAGCATGAACAGCGTCGACTTCGGTAGATGGAAATTCGTCATCAGGATATCGACGGCGCGGAAGCGATAGCCGGGGGTGATGAAGATCGAGGTCTCCGCCGCGAACGGCTGGATCGTGCCATCCTCGCTCGCAGCACTTTCCAGCAGCCGCAGTGACGTGGTGCCGACCGCGATGATACGGCCGCCGCTCTTTCGCGCCGTGTTGAGCCGCTCCGCTGTCTTCGCCGAGATGGTGCCCCACTCCGCATGCATCTTGTGGCCGTCGGTGTCGTCCACCTTCACCGGCAGGAAGGTCCCTGCCCCGACATGCAGCGTGACGCGGTTGACGCCGACGTCGCGCTCCTGGAGCGCACGCTCCAGTGCGGGCGTGAAATGCAGGCCGGCCGTGGGCGCGGCGACAGCGCCTTCGTTGGCCGCGAACATGGTCTGGTAATCGGCGAGATCCTGGTCGTCTGGCGTGCGCTTGGAGGCGATGTAGGGCGGCAGCGGCGGGCTGCCGAGATCGGCGATGGCCTGATCGAGCGTGGGGCCATGGAACGAGAACGACAGCGTCACCTCGCCTTCGCTGCCCTTGGCTTCGACCTCGGCGTCGAGATGGCCGAGCAGGCAGACCTTGCCCTCGTTGCCGAAGCGGATGCGGTCGCCGGCGGTGAGCTTCTTCGCCGGCTTCACCAGCGCCTGCCAGCGCGAACCGTCGAGGCGCTTGATCAGCGTCGCCTCGATCTTCGGCTCGGTCTCGCGGCCGATGCGGCGGCCCTTCAATTGCGCCGCGATCACCTTGGTGTCGTTGACGACGAGCTGGTCGCCCGGCCTCAGCCATTGCGGCAGGTCGGAAATGACCTGGTCGCGCAACGCGCCGTTCTCGACCACAAGCATTTTCGCCGAGTCGCGCGGGCTCGCCGGGCGCAACGCGATGCGCTCGGGCGGCAGATCGAAGTCGAAGAGGTCGGTGCGCATGCCCAGAACTTGTCATCGCCCGCGCAGGCGGGCGATCCAGTACTCACGATCGTAGTCGTCGCCGCCGCCGGTGATTACTGGATGCCCCGCCTGCGCGGGGCATGACACCGGCAATATTGCTTATTCCTTGTCCGCCGCCATTCGCGCCTTGACGATCTTGTCGGGGTTCTGCACCGGCTCGCCGCGCTTGATCTTGTCGACGTTCTCCATGCCCTCAGTGACCTTGCCCCACACCGTGTACTGGTTGTCGAGGAAGCGGGCGTCGTCGAAGCAGATGAAGAACTGGCTGTCGCCGGAATCCGGATTGGCGGCGCGGGCCATCGAGGCGGTGCCGCGCACATGCGGCTCCTTGTTGAACTCGGCCTTCAGCTTCTTGCCGGAGCCGCCGGTGCCGGTGCCCTGCGGGCAGCCGGTCTGCGCCATGAAGCCGTCGATCACGCGATGGAAGACGATGCCGTCGTAAAAGCCCTCGCGGACCAGCTCCTTGATGCGGGCGACATGACCGGGCGCGAGGTCAGGCCGCATCTCGATCGTGACGGGGCCTTGCGTGGTCTCGAGGATCAGGGTGTTTTCGGTGACGCTCATGCTCGTCTCTCTTGCGTTGGGGGTGAAGTCTTTTCGGGTGACGTTTTGCGGTTGCGGAACTGGATCGCGAATGGACGTCCCGCGGCGGCGCCGGCCATTGCATCGGTAAATGGCACCGGCGTGCAGCGTTGCAACGCCTCAATCACCGCGATCCGGTATTGCAGCCGGTCATTGTCGGAGGCCTCCGCGGATTCATAGGTAATCCTCGGATGGCCCAGAATGTTTCCGGCCCGGTTAAAGCTCACGACGACGGTGATGTCGAGTGGGCGGGCCATGGCCGGGGGCGGCGGTCTCCAGCAGGTGCGCAGATGGCGGAAGATGTCCTGGATGGTGTTGACCTGCGCGCCCTGGGCGGCCGCGCCGGGGACGCCGAGCAGCAACATCGCGGCAACCAGGAGAAGCCTGCCGCCGCGACGCACCATTGGCCCGCTCCTATTTGACGTCGGATGCGACCTGCACTTTCACCATCTTGTCGGGGTCGGTGACCGACCCGCCGGCCGAGCCGGGCGACGCCTTCTTCAGCTTGTCGACGACGTCCATGCCCTGAACGACCTCACCGATCACCGTGTACTGGCCATCGAGGCTGCCGCCGTCGGCGAACATGATGAAGAATTGCGAATTGGCGCTGTCGACGCTGTCGCCGCGCCGGGCCATGCCGACGATGCCGCGGGCAAAATGCACCTTGGAGAATTCCTGCTTCAGGTTCGGATATTTCGAGCCGCCGGTGCCGTTGCCGTTCTGGCCGTCGCCGGTCTGGGCCATGAAGCCGTCCATGACGCGGTGAAACGGCACGTTGTTGTAGAAGCCCTCGCGCGCGAGCTGCTTGATGCGTTCGGCGTGCTGGGGCGCGATGTCGGTCCTGAGCTTGATGACGATGCGGCCCTTGGTGCTGTCGATGACGATGGCGTTGGCCTTGTCGAGATTCGCCGGCAATTGCTGCGCCACCGCGGGCGCCGCGAACAGAAGCGCGGCAAGAACTGCGAGAATTCGGATCATGACAACTCCGGATCAGATGAGGAAGAAGCGCGCCCTTATCAGGCGAATTTGGCCTTGAGCTGTGCCGCGACTTGCGGCGGAACGAAGGCCGAGACGTCTCCGCCCATGCCGGCGATCTGGCGCACCAAAGTGGCGGTGATCGGGCGGACCATGGGAGAGGCTGGCAGGAAGACCGTGTGGACCTCTGGCGCCATGGCCTCGTTCATGCCGGCGAGCTGCATCTCGTAATCAAGGTCGGTGCCGTCGCGCAGGCCCCGGATCATGATGGTCGCGCCGTGCTTGCGCGCCGCGGTGACCGACAGATCGTCGAACGTCACGGCTTCGAGCGTGCAGCCGGCCTGCGCCGCTACCGGCCCGCAGACGTCATGGAGCATCTTCAGCCGCTCCTCGGTCGAGAACAGCGGCTTCTTGCCGGGGTGGACCCCGATCGCGACGACCAGCCTGTCGCACAGCGACACGCTGTGCCGGACCACGTCCAGATGGCCGTTGGTGATGGGGTCGAAGGAACCGGGGTAGAAGGCAATGCGCGGCATGCCCCCTCCTACCGCGCCCGGCCCGGCCCGGCAAGCCAGGCGGGTTCCCTGCCTGCTTTTCCGCAAGAGCATGTCGGAATCGCCCGAATTGTTTCGTCCTCAGGGCAGCCACGAAACAAAACGGACCGCGAACGAAACCATTTCCCGCATCGGCGAAGACATCCGGAAACTGGCCATGGTTACTAATCCAGCCAACGAAGGACGGGCCGCACACTGGGCGTAGGCGGCCGCATCACAGGGGACTGTCAATGATCAAGGCTCTTTCAGCGATCGCTCTGTCTGCGTGTGTTGCCGCGGCCCTCACCCTCCTGCCCGGCTTTGCCCCGAAGGTCGAAGCCAGCGTGCCGCAGCCGCTGGCCAAGAGCGACCGCCTCGACATCCGCAGCATCGGCAAGGATTGCTCGCAGCAGGCCTGGCCGAACTTCGAAGCCTCCTGCCTGCGCCGCGCCGGCACCAAGGCCAATGTCCGTGAGGCTCGCCTCGTGACCGCCGACCGCACCCCGTAGTCGAACCTGTCGGCTTCACGTCAGCGAGCCTGATCCGGACCTCATACAATCCGATGGAAATTTGCTAGCGAATGGCGAATAGGCGTAGCGAATAGACACTGTTCTATTCGCTACTCACCATTCGCACCATTCCCACTCTCCGCCTCGTCCGTGATGTGCTCGACCGACACCACGTGCTCATCCTCAGCGGTGTCGAACACGATCACGCCTTGCGTCGAGCGACCGGCGATGCGGATGCCTTCGACCGGGCAGCGGATCAACTGGCCCTTGTCGGTGACCAGCATGATCTGATCGGCATCTTCCACGGGGAAAGAAGCAACCAGGTTGCCGTTGCGGTTGTTGACGCTCATGGCGACGATGCCTTTGCCGCCGCGGCCGGTGGTGCGGTACTCGTAGGACGAGGTCCGCTTGCCGTAGCCGTTGACCGAGACGGTCAGAACGACCTGCTCCTGCGCCGACATCTCGACGTAGCGCTCCTGCGGGAGCTGGAAGCTGCCGGAGGTCTCCTCGGTCTCGCCGTCCGCGGCGCTCTCCTCGGTCGCAGCTTCGCCCGCCACCGCACGGCGCATCTTCAGATAGGCCGAGCGTTCGTCCGAGGTGGTCTCGACATGGCGCAGGATCGCCAGCGAAATCACCTTGTCACCCTCGCCGAGCGCGATGCCGCGCACGCCCATCGAAGTGCGCCCGGTGAACACGCGGACGTCGGGGACCGGGAAACGGATGCACTGGCCGCCGGCAGCGGTCAGCAGCACGTCGTCGCGCTCGGTGCAGATCTGCACGTCGACGATCGACTCGCCGTCGTCGAGCTTCATCGCGATGATGCCGGAGCGGCGGACGTCGACGAAGTCGGACAGCTTGTTGCGCCGGACGTTGCCGCCTGTGGTGGCGAACATCACGTCGAGTTCGCCCCAGGTCGATTCATCCTCCGGCAGCGGCATGATCGTGGTGATGCGCTCGCCCTGCTCCAGCGGCAGGATGTTGATCAGCGCCTTGCCGCGCGCATTCGGCGCGGCCATCGGCAGACGCCAGACCTTTTCCTTGTAGACCTGGCCGCGCGAGGAGAAGAACAGCACCGGCGTGTGCGTGGAGGCCACGAACAGCCGGCTGACGAAATCCTCGTCGCGGGTCTGCATGCCGGCGCGGCCCTTGCCGCCGCGGCGCTGCGCCCGGTAGGCCGACAGCGGCACGCGCTTGACGTAGCCGGCATGGGAGACGGTGACGACCATGTCCTCGCGCTGGATCAGGTCCTCGTCCTCGACCTCGCCTTCCTGCTCCATGATCACGGTGCGGCGCGGGGTGGCGAACTCGGCCTTCACCTCGGCAAGCTCGGTCTTGATGATGTCGAGGATGCGGGCACGCGAGCGCAGGATCTCGAGATACTCGCCGATCTCGCCGGCGAGCTTCGACAGCTCGCCGCCAATCTCGTCACGGCCGAGCGCGGTGAGGCGTGCAAGGCGCAGCTCGAGGATCGCCCTGGCCTGGTCCAGCGACAGGCGGATCGTGCCGTCCTCGTTGATGCGGTGGCGCGGATCGTCGATCAGCGTGATGATATCCTCGACGTCGCGCGCCGGCCAGTCGCGCGTCATCAGGGTGTCGCGCGCCGCGGCCGGTGTCGGCGAGGTGCGGATCACCTTGATGATCTCGTCGATATTGGCGACCGCAATGGCGAGACCGACCTGCTCATGCGCGCGCTCGCGCGCCTTGCGCAGCTTGTACTTGGTCCGGCGCGTGACGACCTGCTCGCGGAAGCCGACGAAGATCGTCAGCATGTCCTTCAGGTTCATCGTCTGCGGCCGCCCGCTGTCGAGCGCGACCGCGTTGACGCCGAAGCTCGTCTGCAGCGGTGTGAACTTGTAGAGCTGGTTCAGCACAACGTCGGGCACGGCGTCACGCTTGAGCTCGACGACGACGCGGTAGCCGTCGCGGTCGGATTCGTCGCGCAGATCGGAGATGCCTTCGATCTTCTTTTCCTTGTAGAGCTCGGCGATGCGCTCGACCATCGTGGCCTTGTTCACCTGATACGGGATCTCGGTGATGACGATCGCTTCGCGCTCCTTGCGGATCGTCTCGAACGTGACCTTGCCGCGCATCACGATGGAGCCGCGGCCGAGGTGATAGGCGCTGCGGATGCCCTGGCGTCCGAGGATGATGCCGCCGGTCGGGAAATCCGGACCCGGGATGATGTTGATGAGCTCGTCGATGGTCAGGGACGGGTTGTCGATCAGCGCGACACAGGCGTCGATCACCTCGCCGAGATTGTGCGGCGGGATGTTGGTCGCCATACCGACGGCGATGCCGCCGGCGCCGTTGACCAGCAGGTTCGGGAACCGCGCCGGCAGGACCACCGGCTCCTTCTCCGAACCGTCGTAATTGTCCTGGAAGTCGACGGTGTCGCTGTCGATGTCCTCGAGCAGCTTCAGCGCGATCTTGGTCAGGCGGGATTCGGTGTAGCGCATGGCCGCCGCCGGATCGCCGTCGACCGAGCCGAAATTGCCCTGCCCGTCTACCAGCAGCGCGCGCATCGAGAAGTCCTGCGCCATGCGCACCAGCGCGTCGTAGATCGCCTGGTCGCCATGCGGGTGGTACTTACCCATGACGTCACCGACGATACCGGCGGACTTCTTGTGCTTCTTGTCGGGCGTGAAGCCCTGCTCGTTCATCGAGAACAGGATGCGCCGATGCACCGGCTTCAGGCCGTCGCGGGCATCGGGCAGCGCACGCGACACGATCACGCTCATGGCGTAATCGAGGTAGGACTTCTTCATCTCGTCGAGGATGGAGACGGGGCGAATGTCCGAGGGTTGCGCCGGCTGGTCGCCGGGCTTGTTGTCGTCGTCAGCCAAGGGGAAATCCGGTGAGGTTTTATCTGGGAATCATATAGCGCATCACACCCCCGATAACCACCCTTGGCGGGTCTCTGGACGCGCTTTTTCCGTTCGTTTTTTCATGCACTTACCGGACTTGGCGGCAGCCTGTTCCCAGGCCGCTTTGGTGCGCGGGGGGCCCTTGAACGGGGAGATGAATTTCGCCCCTGCTCAAGGCCCGAAAACCACGGCGTGCATGATCCGGCCGGGTATGAATGTGAACAGCCCGGCAATGACGAGTGCGCCGAAAAAGATCGAAGTCATCGTGATCTTGTGACGACGAACATTGTGAGCTCTCGCAGCCGTCACACCCGATACCAGCATCACCAATGCGAAGATCGAGAGCAGATGGATCGGGCTCCACGGACCAACCAGACGGATCTCGTGGATCCAGAACGAGCTGAGCGCCACGACAAGCATCAGCACCACCCAGACCCAGCCCAGAACCCGATGCGGCAGCGTGCCCTTGGGGGCGGCGAGCTGGATGATCCCGAGGACGAACGCACCCATCGCGGCGAAGGCATGCAGCGGGATCGCCGGAGCAGCATCAAGCAACGGCGCAAGACTCATGCAGCAGCTTCCCGCCATCCAGCGTCAGACGGGAACGTGGTCGATTCCATCGACCAACGAACGGTATTTATGTAGCAAGAACCTTGGGAAGCCTTCTTGAGAAGCATCAACCGATCGTTCCCACGAACGCCTGATCGATCATCGACGAGAGCGGTAAAGTGACCAACATCCTTTTCGTCTGCAGCGCCAATCGCCTCCGCAGCCCTACAGCCGAACAGGTGTTCTCGACGTGGCAGGGCATCGAGACCGACTCGGCCGGCATTTCGAACGGCGCGGACGTCTTGCTGTCCGCCGAACAGATCGAGTGGGCCGATCTCATCTTCGTCATGGAGAAGACCTACCGAAACAAGTTGAACCGGAAATTCCGCGCCAGCTTGAGCAAAAAAGCGGGTGATCTGCCTCGACATTCCAGACGACTTTGAATTCATGGATCCTGTCTTGGTGCAGATCCTTGAAAACAGAGTTGGCCGCTATCTGCGCCGGGACTAGCCGGCTCTCCCCAGCCTCAGAACGGGATATCGTCGTCCATGTCGCTGTTGCGGCCGCCACCGCCGGCGGCAACGGGACGGCGCGGCGCGCTACTGACCGGACCGGAGGAGCCGAAATCGCCGCCCTGCTCGTCGCCGAAGCTGCCGCCTCCGCCGCCGCCGCGGCCGTCCAGCATCGTCAGCGTCGAGTTGAAGCCCTGGAGCACGACCTCGGTCGAATACTTCTCGACGCCGCTCTGGTCGGTGTACTTGCGGGTCTGGAGCGCGCCCTCGATGTAAACCTTCGCGCCCTTCTTCAGATACTGTTCGACGATCTTGCAAAGCGGCTCAGAGAAGATCACGACGCGATGCCACTCGGTCTTCTCCTTGCGCTCGCCGCTATTCTTGTCGCGCCAGGTCTCCGAGGTCGCGATGCTCAAATTCGCGATCGGCCGCCCGTCCTGGGTGCGGCGGATTTCCGGATCCTTGCCGAGATTTCCAACCAGAATGACCTTGTTGACGCTTCCCGCCATCGCCGTTCTCCACTCCGAAGCCACTGAATTCTCAAAGGCCAGCCCGCCCCGTGGCGGCCTGCAACCTGTGTTGAGGCGAGCCTATACGCTCGCCGCCCGCTTGCGGGCGCCGATCAGCCCGTCACGCCTCAGGTTATCCCCACATATAGCATCGACCTTCCGTTCGTTCCAGATTTGTTCTCTCAAAGAGAGGGCCGATACGGACCGGTGTGCCGAGCAAGAGAGCGTCGCGCCGGATGGAACTTTTTCCGGTTCCCGTGAACAGCAAAAACCATTTAACATTCATTGAGTTACATCCGATCAAACGGGGCGTGACTGTGGCATTTCGGAGACGGACTCTGCCTAGTTCTTGGGCTACGGTTGCCTTGGACTTGGATTCATATGGGCGTCGCGCCTGATCAACCGCTTCGGGGACGTTTCAAGAAGCGGACGAAACTGGGGAGACTGCAATGAATAAGATCCTGTTTAGTGCAATCGGTGCAGTGGCGTTGGGCCTGTCGGCCCCCGTAAGCGCGGCGGACATGGCCGCGCGTCCTTACACGAAGGCTCCGGCGCCGATGGTCGCCGCCATCTACGATTGGAGCGGTTTCTACATCGGCATCAACGGCGGCGGCGGCACCAGCCACAAGTGCTGGGACTTCGTGACACCGGTGACGGGCGTTCTGGTTGGCGAAGGCTGCCATAACGCTGTCGGTGGCACGGTCGGTGGCCAGGTCGGCTATCGCTGGCAATCGACGAACTGGGTGTTCGGCCTCGAAGGCCAGGGCAACTGGGCCGACTTCTCCGGCGACAATATCAGCGGGCTAACGGGCCTGCGTGATCGCTCCAAGATCAACGCCTTCGGACTGATCACCGGCCAGGTCGGCTACGCCTGGAACAACGTCCTGCTGTATGTGAAGGGCGGCGGCGCCGTCGTCGGTGATCGCTACCGGAGCTACGATGTCGTCACCGGCCTCGAATTCGACCGGGCCAGCGAGACTCGTTGGGGCGCCACCGTGGGCGCAGGCGTCGAGTTCGGATTTGCGCCGAACTGGTCGCTCGGCGTTGAGTACAATCACATCTTCCTCGGCGACCGCACCCTCAACTTCACTGGGTCCGGCAATTTCCTGATCGCTCCGCTTGGTGTCGTCACTCGCTCCGAGCGCATCAGCCAGGACGTCGACATCGCCCTCATCCGCGTGAACTATCGCTGGGGAGGCCCGCTCGTCGCGAGGTACTAGTACCCTTGATACTATTCGGAAATCAAAGGCCGGCCTCGCGCCGGCCTTTTTGCTGGGCCGGCCCGTCCGGGCACAATGAGCCAGCATTGTGACGTTTTGTGACTCTTGTGGCTTTTGAGTGACACAACTTGCGGCTTCAATGGTGTAAGCACGGCGTTAGTTGGGCCATCGAGTCCGCTGCCCTTCCGACCGCGGAAGGCAACAACAGAAACTGGGACTGGGATTAAGTTGAAAATGAAAAAGGTTTTGTTGGCTTCGGCCTGTTTGTTCGCTCTCGCCGCTCCCGCGTCAGCCGCTGACCTGGCAGCCCGCCCCTACACCAAGGCTCCGATCGCTCCGGCCGCTGTCTACAACTGGACCGGCTTCTACCTCGGTATCGTCGGTGGCGGCGCTTGGGAAAGCGGCTCTGGCGACCCGCGCATGAAGGGTGGCTTCGTCGGCGGCACCGCCGGCTACAATTGGCAGACCGGCAACGTCGTGTTCGGCGTCGAGGCTGACGGTTCCTGGGCTGACGTCAGTGCCTCGGTCACCACTCCCTTCCTCATCGGCGGCGCGCTCGTTCCCGTGACCACGAGCTCTCGCATCGATGCGCTCGGCACCGTGCGCGGCCGTCTCGGCTGGGCCGTCAACAACGTGCTGTTCTACGGCACCGGCGGTTACGCCTGGATCGACAACAAGATCAGCGTCAGCACACTTGGCGTGACCGTCTCGGACAGCAAGTGGCATTCGGGCTGGACCGTTGGCGCCGGCGTCGAGGCCTTCTTCGCTCCGCAGTGGTCGATCAAGGGCGAGTATCTCTATCGCAGCCTCGGCGGCGAGACCTACTTCTCGGGTCTGGGCGCTCCGGTGAACACCGGCACCCTCAACCTCCACACCGTCCAGGTCGGCGTGAACTATCACTTCGGCGGCCCGGTCGTCGCCAAGTACTGAGCTGAAGTACTGAGCTGAAGTACTGATCAGACGATTGACTTCACATCGTCACGAAAGGCCGGCCTCGCGCCGGCCTTTTTGTTTGTTGGCGTGCCGGCCTAACGCACAAGACTGCCAAATCAGGACGCGCTTTCCCTTTATGTTGTGACTTCTCGGGCACACAACCTCCGGCTTAATTGAGGTACGATCTGTCGGATCTTAGCGTCCGAATCCTTCCCTCCGCACGGAAGGCAACGCAGAAAATGGGGATTGAGTTGATATGAGACAGCTTCTTTTCGCTTCGACCAGCCTACTTGTACTGAGCTCATTCGCTCCGGCCATGGCCGCCGATCTCGCGGCGCGCCCCTACACCAAGGCTCCGGTTGCTCCGGTGGCCATTTACAACTGGAGCGGTTTTTACATTGGCGCCAATGCCGGCGGTGCCTCGAGCCGCAATTGCTGGGATCTTACCGGTGTCGGCCTCATCGCCGTCGTCCCGGCCGTGGCCGAAGGTTGTCACAATGCGACCGGCGCAATCGTCGGTGGTCAGATCGGTTATCGCTGGCAGTCCGCCAACTGGGTGTTCGGCCTCGAAGCTCAGGGCGACTGGGCTGACCTGAAGGGTTCGAACACGAGCTCCCCGGCCGCGCTCTCCCCGTTGGTGAACAACACCAAGATCGATGCCATTGGCCTCTTTACCGGCCAGGTCGGCTATGCCTGGAACAACGTGCTCTGGTACGTGAAGGGCGGCGCTGCCGTCACTCACAGCAAGTACAGCGGCACTTTTGCAGGCGTCACCCTCGACAACGCGAACGAAACGCGTTGGGGCGGCTCCGTCGGAACCGGCATCGAATTCGGCTTCGCCCCGAACTGGTCGGTCGGCGTCGAATACAACCACCTGTTCATGGGCAGGCACAACGAGACCTTTACCTTCCTCGGCGTGACCACCCGCACCGACAGCATCAAGCAGGACGTGGACATGGCCACGGTTCGCCTCAACTACACCTTCGGCGGTCCGGTGGTTGCGAGGTACTGATCCTCGCCGCCGACGTCACATCGTCACGAAAGGCCGGCCTTGCGCCGGCCTTTTTGTTTTCGCAGCCCAGTTCCGCAGCTCCTGCTGCCAGATGCCGCCAGCGCGCCAACATTCCGTTGACGATTCGCAAACGCCACTGGAAATCTGCTCCCGTTCTTCCTACGTTCGCTGACATACCCATCGGCGCCGATCCCGGTTCCGGGCGAAGCGCGCCTTCACCATTGGCGCGATCGCGCGTCTTTGGGATTCCCAAGGGACCACCGGGATGGACGAAGTGATCAAGGCGAAGCGCCAACAACAGAACGCGGGCTCGAGCCTGCGCGCAATTACGATCCGCGGTGCGCGCGAGCACAACCTCAAGAACATCGACGTCGAGATTCCCCGCGACAAGCTGGTGGTGTTCACCGGCCTCTCCGGCTCCGGCAAATCCTCGCTCGCCTTCGACACCATCTACGCCGAAGGCCAGCGCCGCTACGTCGAATCGCTGTCGGCCTATGCCCGCCAGTTCCTGGAGATGATGCAGAAGCCCGACGTCGACCAGATCGACGGCCTGTCGCCAGCGATCTCGATCGAGCAGAAGACGACGTCGAAGAATCCGCGCTCCACCGTCGGCACCGTCACCGAGATCTACGACTACATGCGCCTGCTCTGGGCGCGCGTCGGCGTGCCCTATTCGCCGGCCACGGGCCTGCCGATCGAGAGCCAGACCGTCTCGCAGATGGTCGACCGCGTGCTGGCGCTGCCCGAGGGCACCCGCCTCTATCTGCTCGCCCCGGTCGTGCGCGGCCGCAAGGGCGAGTACCGTAAGGAGCTCGCCGAATGGCTCAAGAAGGGCTTTCAGCGCGTCAAGATCGACGGCACCTTCCATGAGCTCGCGGAAGCACCGACGCTCGACAAGAAATTCCCGCACGACATCGACGTCGTGGTCGACCGCATCGTGGTGCGGGCCGACATCGGCCAGCGCCTCGCCGAGAGCTTCGAGACCGCGCTGAAGCTCGCCGAGGGCCTCGCTGTCGTCGAGTTCGCCGATGCGCCGGCGGCCGCGCCCGCGGAAGAGAAAAAGAAGACCGCGAAGATCCACGACAAGAGCGGCCCCGAGCGCATCCTGTTCTCGGAAAAGTTCGCCTGCCCGGTCTCCGGCTTCACCATCCCCGAGATCGAGCCGCGCCTGTTCTCGTTCAACAATCCCTACGGCGCGTGCCCCGCCTGCGGCGGTCTCGGCGTCGAGCAGCATGTCGACGAGGACCTCGTCATCCCCGACAAGGAGTTGTCGCTGCGCAAGGGCGCGATCGCGCCCTGGGCCAAATCCTCCTCGCCTTATTACGAGCAGACGCTGACGGCGCTCGGCAAGCACTACAAGTTCACGCTCGACACCAAGTGGAAGGATCTCGCCAAGAAGACCAAGGATGCGCTCCTCTACGGCTCCGGCGAGGACGAGATCAAATTCTCCTACCAGGACGGCGTGCGCTCCTACGACACCAAGAAGCCGTTCGAGGGCGTCATCACCAACATCAACCGCCGCTATCGCGAGACCGAGAGCGAATGGGCGCGCGAGGAGCTGGCGAAGTATTTCCACGACGTGCCCTGCGAGGGCTGCAAGGGCTTCCGTCTCAAGCCCGAGGCGCTCTGCGTCAAGATCGGCGGCAAGCATATCGGCGAAATCTCGGAGCTGTCGGTCAAGAAGGCCGGCGAATGGTTCGAGACCGTGCCCGATGCGCTCAACACACAGCAGAACGAGATCGCCGGCCGCATCCTGAAGGAGATCCGCGAGCGCCTCACCTTCCTGCTCGACGTCGGTCTCAATTATCTCACCCTGTCCCGCTCCTCCGGCACGCTGTCCGGCGGCGAGAGCCAGCGCATTCGTCTGGCCTCGCAGATCGGCTCGGGCCTGACGGGCGTGCTCTACGTGCTCGACGAGCCCTCGATCGGCCTGCACCAGCGCGACAACGCCCGCCTGCTCGATACGCTGAAGCGGCTTCGCGACCTCGGCAACACCGTGGTCGTGGTCGAGCATGACGAGGACGCGATCCGCCTCGCGGACTACGTGCTCGACATCGGCCCCGGCGCCGGCATGCATGGCGGCAACATCGTCGCCGAAGGCACGCCCGCCGAGATCATGCGCAACCCGAAATCGCTGACGGGCAAGTACCTGACCGGCGAGCTCGAGGTCGAGGTGCCCGAGCGGCGTCCGCCGAACCATCGCCGCACCATCAAGGTGGTCAACGCGCGTGGCAATAACCTCAAGAACGTCACGGCGGAGATTCCGCTCGGCCTGTTCACCTGCGTCACCGGCGTCTCCGGCGGCGGCAAGTCGACGCTCCTGATCGACACGCTCTACCGCGCCATCGCCCGCAAGCTGAACAATGCCAGCGAGGGCGCAGCCCCGCACGACCGCATCGAAGGCCTCGAGCACATCGACAAGATCATCGACATCGACCAGTCGCCGATCGGCCGCACCCCGCGCTCCAACCCCGCGACCTACACCGGCGCCTTCACGCCGATCCGCGAATGGTTCGCCGGGCTGCCGGAGGCGAAAGCCCGCGGCTACGAGCCCGGCCGGTTCTCCTTCAACGTCAAGGGCGGCCGCTGCGAGGCCTGCCAGGGCGACGGCGTCATCAAGATCGAGATGCACTTCCTGCCCGACGTCTACGTCACCTGCGACGTCTGCAAGGGCAAGCGCTACAACCGCGAGACGCTCGAGGTGCTGTTCAAGGGCAAGAGCATCGCCGATGTGCTCGACATGACCGTGGAAGAGGCCGCCGAGTTCTTCAAGGCTGTGCCGCGCGTGCGCGAGACCTTCAATACCCTGCACCGCGTCGGCCTCGACTACATCCATGTCGGCCAGCAGGCCACGACGCTGTCGGGCGGCGAAGCCCAGCGCGTCAAGCTGGCTAAGGAGCTGTCCAAGCGCGCCACCGGCCGCACGCTCTACATCCTGGACGAGCCGACCACCGGCCTGCACTTCCACGACGTCAAGAAGCTGCTGGAGGTGCTGCACGAGCTGGTCGCACAGGGCAACACGGTCGTCGTCATCGAGCACAATCTCGAAGTCATCAAGACCGCGGACTGGGTCATCGACCTCGGCCCCGAAGGCGGCGACGGCGGCGGCGAGATCGTCGCCTGGGGCCCGCCGGAGGACATCGCGAAAGCGCCGCGGAGCTATACGGGGAAGTTTTTGGCACCCGTGTTGGAGAAGGCGCGGAAGCCCAAGCGGAGACGAACGGCGAGCGAGGCGGCGGAGTAATTCACACGGCTGGAATGCGCCGACGCACTTGTTTGAGGGAGAATGAGCTTTGCCTGCCGGACTTGTGCAGACCTATCGCGCGTTCGCCCATAACAATGCCTGGGCGAACCATCGGCTGCTCACGGCTTGCGCCGCTCTGTCTCAGCCCGACTTCGAGGCCAAGCGGACTGGCTTCTTTCCAAGCCTGCAGCGCACGCTGAACCACATCCATGTCGTTGACCTTTTCTACGTCGATGCGTTGGAGGGCGGCTGGTTGGGCCCGACCGCCTGGAAGAACCAGGTGCCGTACCCTTCCCTTGCCGAACTCAAGTCCGCGCAAGCCTCGGTCGACAAGCGCTTGATTGCGGCCTGCGATGCACTGACGCCCCAGAGTCTCGACGGCGTGGTGCGGATCAATCGCGACACGGCCGTGCAGACCGAGCGGCACGACCGGCTGCTCATGCATCTGTTCCAACATCAGATTCATCATCGCGGGCAGGCGCACGCCATGCTGTCCGAAACGAGCGTCGCACCGCCTCAGCTCGACGAGTTCTTCGCGGAGGGAGAGGCACCGCTCCGAGCCGCCGAATTCGCCGATCTGGGCTGGACCGAGGACACCGTTTGGAAATCCTAGCTCAATAGCCGGCGACGATGCTGTCGGCGACCTCCGGCATCAAGTTGACTTGGAGTGGCCTCCATGCCGAGCCTAACCTATGCGCTCTTTCGCAGGGCCATCCTCGGCGAGCAGCAGGTGACCTGCGTTTACGAGGGCAGGTACCGCGAGCTTTGCTCGCACATCATCGGCACCAACAAGCGCGGCGAGGAGGCTGTTTTGGCTTGGCAAATTTGCCGGCGAGAGCAGTGGGCAACTGCCGCAATGGCGATGCCTAAAGCTGGCAATGTCAGCGGAGCCCGGGCGCGCGACAGCCATTGGCATGAGGGGCACTCGCACAAAACCAGCCAGACCTGCGTGACCGATATCGATCTCGATCATCAATGTCGATGTCCGCAAGTTGCGGTGAGGAACAGCTATTGCCGGAGCTACAGGAAGCGAGATCGGAAACGAACCTCATCGATGACGACGTAACGCCTGAAAAGCCCCTGACCGAACTGGTCGATGGCTTCCAGCAGCCGCGCCAGCACCAGCGAACCGTGCTCCGGATCAATACGCAGCAAGACGAGTCCAGGATGGTTTGGCCGCGTCGAAATACCAGTTCGCCGAAATCCATGTCAGCCGTGAGGAGAATCCGGCCTTCCCGGGCTGCGAGCGCGATGACCTCCACGTCGCTCAAGCTTGCCGCAAATTCGGCGACATAGAGCACGTCGTGACCGGCACCGCGCAGCTCTCGCACAAGCGAGGCGACGATACACTCTTCGGCGAGCCACAGCATACATCAGCGATAAATGATGTCTTCGTCGGCCAGATAGTCAGCCGCGAACGCCTGGGCCGCTCGAATATCGTCGGGCGTAAGCCGCGGGTGCTCCGAAAGGATGGTTTCGGTCGTCATCCCAGCGCCCAGTTCGCGCAACACCAGTTCGACCGGTACACGTGTCCCGCGTATCACGGGCTTGCCGTCCATGATCGCCGGGTTGATTTCGATCCGCTCCTGTCGCATGGCTGTCCTCGAACTCTACGAACCTTAGCACGCCGCATCTGCTTGTCAGCGAGCTCAAAACCTGCACATGCCCTACTCCCTCGCCATCTTCGATCTCGACGGCACCCTCGCCGATAGCTTTCCCTGGTTCCTGCGCACCATCAACGACGTCGCCGATCGATTCGATTTTCGCTGCGTCGCGCAGGAGGAGATCGAACAGCTCCGCCATGCATCGAGCCGCGAGATCCTTTCACGGCTCGAAGTGCCCTTGTGGAAGCTGCCGGCGATTGCGCGGCATGCGCGGCGGCTGAAGGCGGAGGCAGCAAGCGAGATTCCGCTGTTTGCGGGCGTCGAGGCGATGCTGCGGACGCTGGCTGAGAACGGCGTGCAGCTTGCGCTGGTGACCTCCGACAGCGAAGCCAATGCGCGCGAGAAGCTCGGAGAGGCCGCGGCGCTGTTTTCACATTTCGACTGCGCGGCGTCGCTGTTCGGCAAACCCGCCAAATTCCGCCGGGTCATCCGCCGGGCCGGCGTCACGCCTGACCGGGTGATTGCGATTGGCGACGAGGTCCGTGACATCGACGCGGCGCGGGCCGTTGGCATTGCCTGCGGTGCCGTGTGTTGGGGCTACGCTGCGCCCGCGGCGCTGCGAGCGCTCGGGCCTGACCACGTGTTTGAGCGGATGGACGAGATCATTCCAACGCTGTGCCCCAGTGCGTAGCCCGGATGAGCGGAGCGACATCCGGGCGCCGGTGGCTGAGGACAAAACTGTCCCGCATGTCGCTCCGCTCATGCGAGCTACGACCTGCGCTCGCTACGCGCTGCCGCGCGGCGGCTCGCGCTTCTCCATCGAGGTCGCGATCCGCTCGAGAAATCCGTTCATCCGCCTCGTCTCGGCGACCTGCTGCTCGTAGAGCTCGATCAAGGTCGCGCCGGACGATCCGCGCGCCTGCATGCCGTTCCGGCGCGAGAACCAGAGCCACGCTCCGATCAAGAGCAGGAACGGCAGCCACGCCACGCCGAGCTCGGCCCATTTATCCATCGCAAAACGTCTCCGCTTCCTGCGTTGCGCGCGATCCGGCGCCAAGATGTTGGAGATCATCTGTCGGCTCAGCCGGAGATCCGGTTCGACGCGGTGCTCCAATAGACATCATGGCGTCCGGCGCAGCACAGCTCATCGATCGGGCTGCGGCCCTATGATGCGGCAGTTCGCCGCTTCGTTCGCGCCGCCCCCTTTCCTTCCAACGAACTCGTGATGACGCTCCGCCACGAAATCGACCAACTTACAAAATTACACTAAGTGCAATTCAATATTACATCTGGTGCGATTTATGCAGCGTGCATGCAAGTTGGGCAGCGACGCGTCCGCCCCCGGGAAAATGACGCGACGCCGCCTCGGTGCAATGCTGCTCGCGGTTGCGGTTACAGCAGCAGTCACCGCGCATCCGGTGCAAGCGCAGTCCGCCCCGCCCGCTTACACCGACTTCGACTGGGTCGATCCCGCGCGTGCGCGGCCCGTTCCGGCGCGCTTGCACTGGCCAGCGGATGTTGCGCCAGGATCGCGCGTACCGCTGATCGTGTTCTCCCACGGCCTCGGTGGCTCGCGCAGGGGCTACAGCTATCTCGGCCGGTATTGGTCGGCCCATGGCGTTGCGAGCCTGCATGTTCAACATACTGGCAGCGATTCCTCGCTCTGGGCAGGCAATCCCCTCGGGGTCGTCGATCGTTTGCAACGAGCGGCTCATGAGAGCGAGGCGCTGGCGCGAGCGCTCGACTTGCACTTCGCCCTGGATCGCATGCTGTCCAGTCCCTATGGCGCCCGGATCGATCGTCGGCGCATCGTCGCGGCCGGGCATTCCTATGGCGCGAACACGGCTCTCGTTGCCGTGGGCGCCCGCGTCATGCGCGACGGAAGGTGGGTCGAGGCCCGCGACCCGCGTTTTACGGCCGCGATCGTCATCTCCGCGCCGCCGTTCTATGGCGAAACCGATCTCGCCTCGGTCCTCGGCAAGATCACCGTTCCGAACCTGCACGTGACGGCGACGAACGACGTCATTCAAATCCCCGGATATCACTCGCCTACCACCGACCGATTGGCAGTCTTCAACGCCATGGCCACGCCGCGCAAGCTGCTCGCCGTGTTCGAAGGCGGCTCGCACAGCATCTTCACGGATCGCTCGTTCACGGGCGGTCCGGCCCTGAACCCGAAGGTAAAGGCTGCGACGGCTGAGCTCACGCTGGCTTTCCTCGACTTGGCCTACGATGGCAATCGGGAGGCGCTGACGCGCTGGAATGCGGCCTGGCAGCCGATCCTGGCCTTGGCTCCCGACGCTGCGCCTCCGCAGATTTCGGCTCCTCCGTCCCCGCGCATGGCCAAGAGGGCGGCGGCCGGCCTCGTTCCCGCGCCATGAGCTGGGTTGCCTTAGCTGCCTCTTGGCGAGCTACTCGGTCTTCCGCAAGAACGCCCCGAACGCGCGCGGGCCGTCGCCGGTCTTGATCTCGCCGATCACCTTCAGATCAGTCGCGTCGATGACGCTCAACGTGTTGCTCTCCCAGCAGGCGACGATGACGCGCTTGCCATCGGCGGTCGCCGCGATCCCTTCGGGATAGTCGCCGACATTGATGCGCTTGATCGGCTTCAGGCTCGCCAGGTCGAACACGCTGACAGTGCCCCCGTATTGGTCGGTGACGAAGCCGCGGCCCAGCGTGAGCGCCACCGCATAGGGCCGCATCCCCGCCGGCACGCGGCCGATCTCGCGGCCTTCGGCGATGTCGATGATGGAGACATCGTCGGAGCCGACATTGGCGGTGTAGGCGCGCCTGCCCTCGGCATCGATGGTGACGCCGAACGGACGCGTGCCGACCTTGATGACCGCCTTGCGCTGCCGCGTGGCGGTGTCCACCACCGAGACGCTGTCGTCGTCGCGATCGGCCGAGAGCAGCAGCCTGCCATCCGGCGTCACCGCAAGGCCCGACGGCGAAGTCCCGACCGCGATACTGGCGGTGACGCTGCGGCTCGCCGCGTCGATCACCCGCACTGCGGCCGCATACCAGTCGGCGACATAGATCGTCCTGCCATCGGGCGTCACGGCAATGCCGAGCGGCCCGCCGCCGACCTCGATGCGTCCGGCGATCTGCCGCGTTGCCGCGTCGATCACCGTCACCGCCTTGGAGTCGGGGCTGGTCACATAGGCCAAGCGCCCGTCCGCACTGACGGCGACGCCCGCCGGCTTGCCGCCGATCGGGATGGTCGCAACCCCGCGCGCGGTGGCGAGGTCCACGACCATCAGGTCGTCGCTGAGCTGGTTGGTGACGAACGCCTCTTCCGCGGACGCTTGCGCGATGCTGGCGGCGAGCGCCGCCAGAACCAGGATACGCACGCTCAGCTGCCGCTCTCGATCTTCTTCTTGAGCGCCTCGAGCCCGGCCTTGTACAGCCCGCTCACGGCCTTTGTTGCAGCTTCGTCGCTCAGCTCCGGCGGCGGATCGTTGTTGGGATAGCCGCGATAGAACGCGCCGGCCCATTCCAGCTTCGCCTTGCCATCAGGCGCCGGTGACACCGTCAGTGTCGAGGAATAGTTCGTCACCGGCAGCACCTTCACGTCGACCTTGGTGATCCGGTACGAATAGCTCTGCATGTCGGGTTCGTATTTGTAGAGCTCCTCCTCGACCGTGGGGCCGCCTGTCAGGGTCAGCGTCCGCGTCGCGCCGATCTCGTTGCCCTTCTGGCCCTCGGTCTTGGTGACGATCGGAAGCCAGCTCATGTCCTGGAAATTGGAGATCGCGGCCCAGACCTTGGCCGGCGGCGCACTGATCTCGATGGATTCCCGCACTTTCTGCCGGGTCGGCCCATGAGCCCACACCGGCTCAAAAGCAGCCACCAGAGCCATCCCCGCCACAGCCAGCGCCGCCACCCCGGCAAGCGCCGTTCCGCTTATCATCCTCATGTCGTTTCCTCGTTCCTCGATTTGCGCGACTTCGGGCGCGCTGCGGTCATCGTAGCGCATTTTTGGACCATGGGGAGACCTGTTCGTGGCACGGCTGTGACGGTGTGGTTGCCGGGCATCTACACCATCCGGTGCGAACGCAAAGCTCTGGCACGACGTGCCGCGAGAACGGAAACTGCCCCAGCCATTCGACGACAGTCTCGTGCCCCGGACGCTGCGCAGCACGAGGTGATCCGCTGCAGAGCCGGGGCCCATCTCACGGCACCTTACGGTTGACCCACTGGGTCCCGGCTCTGCGCCGCAACGCTTACGCGTTGCCGCTTGTCCGGAACACGAGGGTTGAGCGCTGGATTGCTTCGTCGCAAGAGCTCCTCGCAATGACGGCGGAGAGAACGACCGCCGACCGCGCCTATTACTCTGCCAACGTCGCCTCCACGAATCCGCGCGGATCAGCGCAAAACTCACGCATGACGCGGTAGTGATCCGTCTCCTCCACTGTCACGGGCTCGAGGCCATACTTCGTCAGCCGCAGCAGGCGCGCGTTGGGATATGCCATCAGCATCGGCGAATGCGTCGCCATGATGACCTGGCAGTTGCGTGAAGAATCCATGCGATGCATCAGCTTCAGGAACTCCATCTGGCGGGCCGGAGACAGCGCCGATTCCGGTTCGTCGAAGATGAAGATGCCCTGTCTCTGGCATCGCTCCTCGAAGAAGCGCAGAAAGCCCTCGCCGTGGGAGTACGACAGAAAATCGGGCGGCATGTCCGAGACTTCGTCGAGATATCTCGCAACGGAGAAGAAGGTCTCGGCTCGGAAGAACCAGCCGTTGGTAACCTTTGGCACCCAGCCAGCGCGAAGTGCGGTCGACAACTCTCCACCCATGATCTCGCGTGCATTGGAATGATCGACCGCGCGATATCCCTTGCCGCCGCCGGCGTCGTCATATCCGGCAAGTGCTGCAATACCCTCCAGGATGGTCGATTTGCCGGTGCCGTTTTCGCCGACAATGATGGTGATCGCGGTGTCGAAGCTCAGGTCGAATTCTTCGCTGAAGATTGGAAGACAATATGGATATGCTGTCCAGTCGGAGACCAGCGTGCGGTCGAGCCAGACGCGCCGCAGATAGGGAGCAGGCAGCCTGATGTCGCGCTGTCGCCCTCGCATAACAACCCCTCCCTGCCCTAACCGAACACTGCCGTCACGCGAACATATCAGGAACAATCATTGCGAGGAAGTGGTTCGCCGGAGAAGGTTCACTTGTTTACTCCAGCACCTCCAGCACCAGCTCCATGGTCATCAGCACGGGATTGTCGCCGCGGACCAGGCGGCCCTCCGCAACACCTCCGGTGTAGTCGATCAGGGCAACGTCAAGCACGGCTTCGAGCGCCTCTGACGGACCGGGCTCGATTGCGCCGGACGTTATCGCCAGCTCGGTGGCGAACGGCTCGGTGATGCCGCCATGAGTGAAGCGCGCCCCGATGGTCGAGCCGACGCCACCGTGGAGCTTCGCACGCGCAATGCCACGCGCGCGACAAAACGCTTCGAGGCAACCCGCAAAGTCCTGGTTCGGCCGCAGCCGCAGCGCGAAAGCGCGGCGCGTCGTGCGTGCGCCGGTGCTCGCAGCGGCAACCGGCCCGAACAGCTTGAAATTGGTCTCGGGATCAGGCTCGGCCGTGAACATCGCTCCATCGAGACCGAAGGCTTCGACCTCGAACGGCTCGGCCACCATAGTCTCGTCCGGCAGCATGTGGCCGCCGCTCGCCTTGCCGTCAGCCTCGGTCCACAGCCCGTGGCAGTGAAAGAACGGCGCGCCGTCGCGCGTGCCGAGCGTCATGCTGCCGAGCCTCACGCGCGTCACGCCCTCGGGCCGGAACGTATCGCTGTAGAACGCGGCGTTCTCGCCGGTCTTCGACAAGGCCGGCATCACATAGGCGAACGGTCCCAGCGCGCCAGCGCCAAAGTTGAGCACGCCGCCGGCAAACCCCTCCGCGGCAAAACCGCGGCGCGCGGCGTCCAGCAACGGCAGACCGGCTTGAAGCGTGAAGGCGAAGGCACGTCCCCTCGCCTCCACCCATTGAATGCGTTCGGCAACGGGCGAGCCCGGCTGCTTGATGCTCCGCATCGGCCCGGCTCAGCCTGCCTTCGTGCTATCGAGGTCGAGCAGGCCTCGCGCCTCGAGCTCGTCGCGCACCATGCGCTTCGGCACCTTGCCGTAGCCGGATTTCGGCAGCGCCTCCCAGAAAAAGAACCGCTTCGGCATCTTGTAGCGCGGCACCTTCGGGAGGAGGAACGCCGCCATCTCGGCCTCGCTCACGGCCTGCGCGCCTTCGCGCGCGACGCAGACGGCGACGCCGACCTCGCCCCAGGTCGCATCGGGCACGCCCAGCACCGCGACCTCGCCGACGGCGGGATGGGTCAGGATCTTCTCCTCGATCTCGCGCGGATAGATGTTGGAGCCGCCGGAGATGTACATGTCGGAGGCCCGGCCGGTGATGTAGACGAACCCCTCCTCGTCCATATGGCCGAGATCGCCGGTGCGGAACCAGCCGTTGCGGAACGCCTTCGCATTGGCTTCGGGGTTGTCGTAATAGCCCGCGAACACCGCAGGCCCGATCACGCAGATCTCGCCGCTCTGGTTGGCTTTGAGCTCGTGGCCCTCGTCGTCCTGGATCGAGACCTGCATGCCGGTGCGCTCGAAGCCGCAGGTGCCGATCTTCGCGTGCGGGCCGTCTTCGGGATCGTGCAGCGCCGCCGGCAGCACGGTGATGTTGCCGGTGACCTCGCCAAGGCCGAAATACTGCACGATCACCTTGCCGAGCTTCTTCAGCGCCGCCTTCTGGTCCTCGCGATACATCGGTGCGCCCGCATAGATCACCTGGCGCAGCGAGGAATGATCGTATTTGTCGGCAGCGGGATTCTCGACCATCATCTTCAGGATCGTCGGCACCGTGAAGAGATTGCTGACGCGGTGCGTCTCGATCAAGCGGAACGCCTCGTTGATGTCGAATTTCTCGGTCGGCAGCAGCACAGTGCGCGCGCCGCGCGCGGTCTGCATCAGCTGATGCACGCCGGCGCCATGCGACAATGGTGCCACCACCAGCGAGGCATCCTGCTCGGTCGTGCCGGGCGTCAGGTCGGCAAGATGATTGGTCACCACAAAGCCCATCTGGCCGTGGGTCAGCACCGCCGCCTTGGAGCGGCCGGTGGTGCCGGAGGTGAAGAAGAACCAGCAGGGATCGTCGTGCTCGACCGCGACGTTCTCCACGGCAGCACCGGCCTGCGAGGCGATGGCATCGGCCACCGAGCGCTCACCGAACGCAGCCTTGCCGTCGACGCTCCAGGTGAACTCGAGTGCGCCGCCCTTCACCGCCGCGGCATGTTCGGGGAAATCGACGTGGCACAGGAACGCCTTCGCGCCGGAGGCCTCCGCGAGATAGCTGACCTCATCCGGCATCAGGCGGAAATTGGTGGGCACCCAGACCGCGCCGAGCCGGAACGCGGCGAACATCGAGAAGAACATCTCGTCGCCATTCTTGGAATGGACCAGGATGCGGTCGCCCTTGGCAATGCCGCGCGCGGCGAGCGCTGCGGCCAGCGCCGAGACCTGCGCATCGATCTGGTGCCAGGTCCAGGATTTGTCCCCCCAGACGAAGCCGGGGCGCGATCCATGCCGCCGCGCATTCTGGGTCAGCATATAGGCGAGATTCATCACGCGGCGGGACATGCGCAGGGGCTGCATCGGGCTTCCTCTTCGACGACGGGCGGCACGCCGGCCGTCCGCTCATTGCCGCCCATTTATCGCCATCGCCAGCGCCCCTGCAAGGCCGCCGGGTGCACGGCTCCCCTACGGCTGCTTGAACGCAAACGGCGTCGCCGTGATGGCCTTGGTCTTCGAGCAGGCTTGCGGACCAAAGCCGCCGCAGAAGCTGCCATGCAGATCGAAGCGGACGGTGCGCGCGGCGCCGCGCTTCACCGATGGGGCCATGATCTTGTAGCGGAGGACGTAGCCGTCGAACACCTCGCGCATGCTGCCGTCCGGCAGAGTCACCAGGATCTTCATGACGCAGCCGCCGGTTCCGCAATACGTCGTCTCGCGATCACCGCATTTGGTGTCCTGGAAATCGACGATGTAGTCCTCGCGACCGTCACCGGTCAGGTCGACCTTTCGCACCGTATCAGGCGCAAATGTCACCGGGCCACCGTCCTGGCTCGCGCATTCCTCATTGGCAAAGCGCACGGCTTTCTGCACCCCAGGCGGATAGTCGGCCGGATTGAACGGCTTTGCGTCTTCGGCGCGCGCGGCCGAGGCGAACAGAGCCAGCATGATGATGAGACAACGCATGCGCGTTTGTCGTCAGCGCGGTCACAATCGTTCAGGGAATTTTAAACATGATCGGCGCAACGTTCATCAGTTGTCGCGTACAGAGTACCCCATCATGGTCAAAGCGCCGGCCCTTCTCCTATTGTCGCTGGCGCTCGCCGGATGTGCCGTGGGCCCGCAAGCGCAGCTTACGTCCGATCCAGCCTTCAAGCCTGCGCGCTATGCCTGGGATGGCGCCGGCGAGAATCCCAATCAGCCCCGTTCGACCTCGCGTGCGACGCGCACTGCTGCGGCAGCCGAGCGCAACCGATCGCAGGCCGGGCTTGCCCCTTATTCGAAGGAATGGTGGCAGGCACAGGACGGCATCGAGGCCGACCAGGACGCCAGGGTCAACCGCTCCCTGGTCATCTGCCAGGGCTGTCTGCGCCCGCAGCCGCAGCCCGAAGATTCCAGGCTGGCCAAAGCGGGCGATTGAACCGAACAACCTCAACATCGGAAACCTGCCGACCCGACCGCGCGTTACGGCTTGGTGTGCGGCGCTGGCAGCTGGAGGTCGAGACATGAGCGACGTCGTCAACAACAGAGACCATCACCGCTACGAGCTCGCGGTGGACGGCCATCTTGCGACAGAGCACTACAAGCTCGATGGCAAGGTGATCACCTTCGAGCATACGGACGTGCCGAAGGAGCTTGGCGGCAAGGGCATCGGCTCGAAGCTGGTGCAAGGCGCGCTCGACCAGATCCGCGCCGACGGATTGAAGCTGATCCCGCAGTGCCCGTTCGTGAAGGCGTGGATCGAGAAGCACCCGGACTATGCCGATCTCGTGACGCGATAAGACAGGCCCACCGCCGCGACGGCGAACCTGCCGATGTCTTGACCTATTGCCCATGCTTGAGCATGTCCTGGTCGTTCATATCCCAGTCCTGCCACAGCTGGAGTATACCGAGCAGCACCACCGCCGCGCCGAGGCTGGTGTGATAGACGCGGAGGAAGCCGTCACCGGAATAGCCGATCACGTAGGGCGAGGCGATGAGCCACAGTCCGGCCAGGATCGTCGTCACCTCCTGCCAGCGCTGCAAGGCGACATATTCGAGCTGGCTGATGCCAAACACGATCAGACCGATTGCGACCGTGTTCAGGATCACCGTCTGATGTCCGGTGATCATCGGATCCTGGATCGGAAACCACGGCGATGCCACGATCACCGCGCCGAGCAGCATCCCGCACCAGTCTTCCCATGTTCGATGAGTATTCAAGAAACCAAAATCCGACATCGTACCCTCCTTCGAAGAGGCATACGTCTGCGGCTGGCAATCATGACACTCCGAACGTCTAGCGACCCTGCCGGCCGCATTCGGGCGTATGTCCTCTCGAGGACGTGGGAATCGAAGTTCGCCTTGCAAGAGCGACCGCGAGGATTATTTGCAGCCGTCGCATCATGCCTGCATGGCGAGACCTATATATTGCGCTGCGGCGGCAGCAGCGCGTTTGCAGATGCCTCCCTTGCGGCAATCGCCCTTGGTCCCACCTTGGCAAGGGCCGGCTCCGCCTCTTAGATCAGGAAGCAATCTGCAGTTCGGAAGGGTCCCGCATGGCGGCTACAGTACGCGACAACAAGGACAGGAGCCGCTTCGAGCTCGATGTTGGCAGCGAGGTCGCCTTCGCCAATTACCGGCTGACGCCGTCGGCCGTGATCATCACCCACACCGAGACGCCGCGCGCGCTGCGCGGCCGCGGCATCGGCTCCGAGTTGGTCAAGGGCGCGCTGGACCTGATCCGCCGCGACGGCCGGAAGGTGATTGCCGGCTGCGGTTTCGTCGTCGATTATCTCGATAGGCATCCGGAGGATGCGGATCTTGTGGCCTGATCGCAAAAGGGCCCGCGCGATGGCGGGCCCTTACGGTTAAGACCGGGCGACCGGTCAGTGCTTGATCTCCGGCGGCAGCTTGCCGCCATTGGCAGCGAGCTTGGACATCACCTGCTTGTGCAGCCAGACATTCATGCTCGCCGAGTCATTCATGTCGCCGGTGTAGCCCAGCTCCTTGGCGAGATCCTTGCGCGCGGCGAGGCTGGAATCGATATCGAGCGACTTCATGAGGTCGACGATGGAGGTGCGCCACTCCAGCTTCTCGCCCTTGTGCGCAGCCGCCGCCTTGTCGACGATCGCGGCAACATCAACCGCTGCCATCGGGGCGGTGGCCGGCGCCGATGTGCCGGGCGCGCTGCTAGCGGGCGCGCTGCCGGCAGGCGCGGCGCTGGCCGGCTGGCTACCGAAGATCGCGCCCATGATTTTCCCGAAAATGCTCATGTCTGCTCCCCAAAAAGGATCCGTTGGAAGGGCCTTGAGTGGCACTTATAGACGAAGTTACGTCGTGGCGCCCGCGAAGTTCCGCGGACCAGCACGCAGCATCAGCTTATCTGCGGCGAAATGACGGCCGAATGACATCACCGAGGTTGCACTGCGCCATCGAATTTCCCCCAAGCGTGAGGGACAGGACTGGGAATTGGGAGTACGCTCAACCTTCAGCTCGCGATTGCCTTTCCGGAATTCGCGTCTGGTCGGGAATCGCGAGAGTTCGAAGAGAGCGGCCGCTTGCGCCGTTGCCGGCGCGAGATCGACCGCGCGGCAAGGGAGCTAGCGACCATGGCCACACTCTACCAGGGCGATGTCCCCACGGTGGCCCAGCCCGCGGAAGCGGCTGGACCGGTGATCCGGACCATCCAATTGTCCGACCTGCATGATGCGCTGAAGCGCGGCTGGGAGGATTTCAAGGCCGTTCCGAGCCACGCCATCATCCTCTGCGTGATCTATCCGGTGCTCGGCCTCGTGCTCGCCCGCGTGGTGATGGGCTATTCGGTGCTGCCGCTGCTGTTTCCGCTGGCCGCGGGCTTCGCGCTGATCGGCCCCTTCGCGGCACTTGGGCTGTATGAACTCTCCAGCCGGCGCGAACGCCACGAAGAGGCGACCGCCTGGGATGCCATGGAGGTGCTGCGCTCGCCGTCGTTTGCTGCGATGCTCGGCCTCGGCACGCTGCTGCTCGCGCTGTTCGTGACCTGGGTTGCGACCGCGCAGGCGATCTACATCGCGGCGTTCGGTTATGAGGGTGCGACCGGGATCTCGGATTTCATGACGCGCGTTCTGACCACCGAGCAGGGTTGGTGGCTGATCGTGGTCGGCTGCGGCGTTGGCTTCTTGTTCGCGCTCGCCGCGCTCTGCATCAGCGTCGTGTCGTTCCCGCTGATGCTGGACCGTCGTGCCGGCGCGTTCGAAGCGATGACGACGTCGCTGCGCGTCGTCGCGACGAACCCGGTGCCGATGGCGGCCTGGGGCCTGATCGTGGCGGTGCTGCTGGCGCTCGGCACGATCCCGGCCTTCCTCGGCCTTGCCGTGGTGATCCCCCTGCTCGGCCACGCCACCTGGCATCTCTACCGCAAGGTGATCGTCTCCGAACCGGGTGCCCGTCCGGTGCCGCCTCCGCCGCATCGGCAGCGCAAGCCGGCGGCCGACTTCCCCGCCAACCTCTTCCCGTGGCGAAACAACACGGACGCCTGACAATGTCGTGACGTGCGGCCCTGCCCGATTCGGACAGGGCCGCACGCCTTGCTTTGGCCGCGGTTACAACCGAGATTGCGTAGGCCGGTCAGATCACTTCACGGAATCCATTTCATCTGATGACCCCGACGATTTCTCGTCTCGCTCTCGCAGCTTTCGCCCTTTCCGCTTCAATCCTGTCAGCCCAGCCAGCGCTCGCCGCTGTTGCCTGCGGCTCGGGCAATTTCGATGCCTGGCTTGCGGACTTCAAAACCGACGCCGCTGCCAAAGGCATCTCGCAGCAGGCGATCACCGCCGGGCTTGCCGGCGTGACGCTCGATCAGAACGTGCTCAACCGCGACCGCTCGCAGAAGGTTTTCAGCCAGAGCTTCGAAGAGTTTTCGGGCCGCATGGTGCCGCCGCGCCTGCAGCGCGGCTCCAACAGGATGAAGCAGTACGGCTCCGTTTTGTCGCGCATCGAGCAGACCTACGGCGTCCCGGGCGAGATCTTGGTCGCGATCTGGGGTCTGGAGACCGATTTCGGCGTCAACACCGGCACGTTCGCAACGATCCGTTCACTGGCAACGCTGGCTTACGACTGCCGACGCTCCGAGTACTTTCGGGCCGAGCTCTTGGATGCCCTGCGCATCGTTCAGCGCAGTGACCTTGCGCCTGGCGACATGAAGGGCGCCTGGGCCGGCGAGCTCGGCCAGACCCAGTTCATGCCGTCGTCCTGGATGAAATACGCCGTCGATTTCGATGGCAACGGCAAGCGCGATCTCTTGCACAACGCGCCCGACGTGCTCGCCTCCACCGCCAATTATCTCGCCGGTTATGGCTGGCAGCGCGGCAAGGATTGGCAGCCGGGCAGTCCCAACTTCGAGGTGCTCAAGCAGTGGAACAAGAGCGAGGTCTATTCCAAGACCGTCGCCTATTTCGCCGCCCAGCTGGCGCGAGCTCCCTGAACCGATCGGGCAACTGAATGAGGGCCGATCGCCCAGCGACCGGCCCTCTCTGAATTGACGTCTCAACGCTTCTATTTGGCCGCGGAGGCCTGCATCGCCTTGTTCAGATGCGCACCGCACGCACCCATCTTGCCGTTGAGCAGGGAGTCCTGCGCAGCCGCGATCTCCTTCTGCGCGACGAGCTTGCTGTCACCGTCGGCCATGTTCTCGATCGCGGTTTCCGTCTTCTCCAGATTGGCCGAGCTGCAGCCGCCCGCGCTCCGCTTGGCAGCCTCGGCCGGCGGGAGAGCAAACACGACGGCGGCAATCGCGACAGCCCCGAGTAACTTCGTCATGACGTTACCTTCCTTCTTGTCCTTCGCAGACCAGCGACATTGCCGGATTCTGCGACATGACTTTTGCTTGGGCGTGGCAACTTGTCGCAGTAAACTCCTCGCGAGAATTGCGTGAACTTGCGCCGGGCGCAGAGGCGTATGCGCAGGTTCCAGTTTTCATTACGTCACCGTAATGCTCACGCAGAAAGTGAACATATATTCACTCTTACAATCGGAGTCACATGCGAATCGCGCATGCGTGACTTGGGCCAAGACGCTGGCCCGGATTCCTAGCGGACAGGTGAACGCACCATATTTCCGGAAAGTCCAGAATCGCATTTCCTGGCCTAAGTCCGTGTATTCACGGTAATTAATGCTCCACCCGGGGCGTATTGCCCGCTACATGGGCAGGAGCGCCCTCGGGTTAAGCGTCCGTTACCGACGCTATGCATGCAACGCTTAGCTGCATCGCAACATCGGAACTTTCGCACTGCACCACTCCCACCTATATTCATTTCAACGATGAGGCTCGAGCAAGGGCTGAATCGAACTACAGGAGACTACCAATGCTGCTCTCGCTCATCCGCATGATCCAGGCTTTCCGGGACTATCAGCGCAATGTTGCCGAGCTGTCCCAGCTCAGCGATCGCGAACTGGCCGACATCGGCCTCGATCGCTCGGACATCCCGCGCGTTGCCGCCGGCCAGTATCAGGGCTGATATCGTTCAGCCCTTCACCGGACGAACCGATAGCGCCCGCCTCGTGCGGGCGTTGTCGCATCTAGCGGCAGAAAACTCGATCTCGGCGATTCCACTCGTCGCCGAAAAGCGCTACCTGTCCGCCCCATGACAGGACCCCAATCCAACATCGTGCACGTGATCGGCGCCGGCCTTGCCGGTTCCGAAGCCGCTTGGCAGGTGGCCAAGGCCGGCGTGCCCGTGGTGCTGCACGAGATGCGGCCGACCCGCATGACCGAGGCGCATCGCACCGACGGCCTTGCCGAGCTCGTTTGCTCCAATTCGTTCCGTTCGGACGATGCCGCCAACAATGCCGTCGGCCTGCTCCATGCCGAGATGCGCCGGCTCGACTCGCTCATCATGCGCGCCGCCGATGCCAACCAGGTGCCTGCCGGCGGTGCCCTCGCCGTCGACCGCGAGGGCTTCTCGGCGGCCGTCACCAGGGCGCTCAACGACCATCCCTTGATCGAGATCGCCCGCGGCGAGGTCGCCGGCCTGCCTCCGGCCGACTGGCGCAACGTCATCGTCGCGACCGGCCCCCTCACCTCAGCCCCGCTGGCCGATGCCATCCGCGAGCTGACCGACGAGAACGCGCTCGCCTTCTTCGACGCGATCGCACCCATCGTGCATCGCGAATCCATCGACATGTCGGTCGCCTGGTTCCAGTCGCGCTACGACAAGGTCGGCCCCGGCGGCAACGGCGCCGACTACATCAACTGCCCAATGACCAAGGAGCAGTATGACGGCTTCGTCGCCGCGCTGATCGCGGGCGAGAAGACCGAGTTCAAGGAGTGGGAGACCAACACGCCCTATTTCGACGGCTGCCTGCCGATCGAGGTGATGGCGGAGCGCGGCCCCGAGACGCTGCGCCATGGCCCGATGAAGCCGGTCGGCCTGACCAATCCGCACGATCCCACCACGAAAGCCTATGCGATCGTGCAGCTGCGCCAGGACAACAAGCTCGGCACGCTCTACAACATCGTCGGCTTCCAGACGAAGCTGAAATATGGCGAGCAGCAGCGCATCTTCCGCACCATCCCCGGGCTCGAGAAGGCCGAGTTCGCCCGCCTCGGCGGTCTGCATCGCAACACCTTCCTCAACTCGCCCAAGCTGCTCGACGGCCAATTGCGCCTGCGCGCGCAGCCTCGGCTGCGTTTTGCCGGCCAGATGACGGGCTGT
Source organism: Bradyrhizobium sp. CCGE-LA001 (assembly GCF_000296215.2). Classification (NCBI taxonomy): domain Bacteria; kingdom Pseudomonadati; phylum Pseudomonadota; class Alphaproteobacteria; order Hyphomicrobiales; family Nitrobacteraceae; genus Bradyrhizobium; species Bradyrhizobium sp. CCGE-LA001. The sequence continues at coordinate 4,349,951 of NZ_CP013949.1, forward strand.
GAAGGCTATGTCGAATCCGCCAGCGTCGGCCTGATTGCCGGGCTCTATGCAGCCGCCGACGCGCGCGGCGAAACGCTGGCGAGTCCGCCGGGCACAACGGCGCTGGGATCCCTGCTCGGCCACATCACTGGCGGCCATATCGAGACCATCGAGCCGGGCACGCGCTCGTTCCAACCGATGAACATCAATTTCGGCCTGTTCCCGCCGCTCGCATCCGTGCCGACCAAGAAGCCCGACGGCACGCGGCTGCGCGGCAACGAGAAGACGGTGGCTAAGAAGCAGGCGATGAGCGCACGCGCGCTCGCCGATCTCGATCGCTGGATCGCCGATCACCTGCGCATTGCCGCCGCTGCGTGAGTTTGTCGATGAGCCTCCCCAAAGACGACGCCGCGGCACTCTCGGCGCGCTGGACCGAGGGCGTGCTGCTCAAGCGCGACGTGTTCTCGACGGTCGAGCGCGGCCGCTTCCGCAACGGCAAAGGCGAAGTCGATGCGGTGCTGCGCCGGCTCGATGAAGTGCCGTGGTGGTCATTCGCGCTGGCGCGCCATCTGTTCGCCCGCGAGAAGCATGCGCTCGCGCTCGCCAAAGGCCTCAATGTCGGTCCGGAGCTGCTATGGGCCGGCCGCCGCGCGCTGGTGCGCGGCTTCGTCGACGGCGTCGCGCTGCATCTGGCCAAGCCGCATGGCGACCTCGCCTATTTCCGCTCGGCCAAGGCCGCGCTGCGGCGGCTGCGCCGTGCCGGCATCTGCCACAATGATCTCGCCAAGGAGCAGAACTGGCTGGTCGGCCGCGACGGCCGCGCTTACGTCACCGACTTCCAGCTCGCTGCCTGCTTCGCGCGGCGCGGCCGGCTCTACCGCATCCTGGCCTATGAAGACCTCAGGCATCTGCTCAAGCACAAGCGCTCCTATGCACCCGAGGCGCTGACGCCGCGCGAGCGAAAGATCCTGGCGAAGAAATCATTCGCCGCGAGCCTATGGCTCGCCACGGGCAAGAAGGTCTACCGCGCCATCACCCGCGGCCTGTTCAACTTCACCGACCGAGAAGGCGGCGGCCGCCGCCTGGTGAATGATGCCCCGGTGCTGGCGCAACTGATCCGCAAGAACCCGGCCGTACGCGACACCGCCATCGTCGCCTTCGCCGACCGCCGCTCGGGTGTCGGGCTCTATGCCTTCGTCGAAGCCGATCAGGTCACGCTCGAAGGCGAGCTCCGCAACGAGCTTGCGGCCGCCAAGGGCCCCAAGCCGCCGGAACACATCCAGGTCGTCCACGCGCTGCCCCGCGACTCAGGCGGCAAGCCGCGCACCGAAATCCTGCAACTGGTCGCCATGAACCAGCTCGACCTGATCGAGCCGATGATGAAGAACGACCAGGACCGCGCCTTCCTCAAGGACATCCTCGAGCAGCGCAAGAACCTGCGCGACCGCTTCAATTTCGAGGCGGACCTGCCGGCCGGCTAGAGCGTGATCCGTGCCTTGAAGCGTCCACATTGCCAATAGAGAAGCGGTCAAATAATTCGGGCTTGGCGGGGTCATGGGCACTCGGGGGACTGTGATGCGTTGCTTGGCTGGCGCTCTGACCGCCGGCCTTCTGCTGCTGACCGCCGCCCCCGCGATGGCTGACACTCCGGCCGAACTGATCTCGAATTTCCGTCTCAAGCATGGTGAGGTCCGCGTCGTGCGCGACGCCACGCTGGACCGCATCGCCATGGACCAAGCCCGTGCGATGGCGGCCAAGGACGATCTCAGCCACGATGCGCTCGGCCCGTTCAATCGCCGGGTCGCGCCCGCCGGCGCGGGCCGCGCCGCCGAGAACATCGCCTACGGCTACGACAATTTCGAGAAGACGCTGGGACAGTGGATCGACTCGTCCGGCCACCGCAAGAACCTGTTGCTGCACAACGCCTCCCGCGTCGGCATCGCAAGCGCCAAGACGGCCAGCGGCAAGCGCACCTATTGGGCGATGGTGATCGCCGGCGACTACGAGCCGAAAGGCAAGAAGAAGAAGGACAAGGAGCCGCTGGTTGCCGTGAAGCGGGAGGTCGCGCCCACAAGCAAGCCGAAACCGAGCAATTGTCACGTCAAGCTGCTCGGCCTCTGCATCTGAGGCGAGACCGTCTCAGCCGCGGCGCGCGGCTTCGATCGCGGCGACGTCGATCTTCGTCATCCCCATCATCGCATCGAAGGCGCGCTTGGCCTCCGTGCCACCGGCGGCCAACGCTTCGGTCAGCACCCGCGGCGTGATCTGCCAGGAAACGCCCCACCTGTCCTTGCACCAGCCGCAGGCGCTCTCCTGCCCGCCATTTCCGACGATGGCGTTCCAGTAGCGGTCGGTTTCCGCCTGGTCGTCGGTCGCGATCTGGAACGAGAAGGCTTCGTTGTGCTTGAAGACGGGTCCGCCGTTGAGCCCGAGGCAGGCAACGCCTGCCACGGTGAATTCGACGGTCAGGACATCGCCCGCCTTGCCCGACGGGTAATCGCTGGGCGCGCGATGAACCGCACTCACCGCGCTGTCGGGAAACGTCTCGGCGTAGAAGCGGGCCGCGGCTTCAGCATCCTTGTCGTACCAGAGGCAGATCGTGTTCTTTGCCATTGGGTATTCCCTGTCGTTCCGTGCCAAATTGCGCTTCCGATCAGCATAGGCATCCCGACCGGCATGCTCCAGCCGGAACAGTCATTTGCCCGAGCTTGCTCGCGTGCGTCATTGTGTCTACGAGGAACCTGACGATGGAGGCTCTGACGTGATCGACATCGACCGAATGCGTGCCGACACGCCTGCTGCCTCCCGGCTCGCGTATCTCCACAATGCCGGGGCGGCTCTGATGCCCGCACCCGTCGTCGCGGCGATGAAGGGACATATCGATCTCGAGAGCGAGATCGGCGGCTATGCCGCTGCCGATCACGAGTCCGATCGGCTCGAAGCAATTTACGGTTCAGTGGCCCGGCTCCTGAACGCCGCGCCCGAAGAGATTGCCCTGGTGGAGAACGCGACGGTTGCCTGGCAGATGGCGTTCTACTCGCTTCCATTTCGAGAGGGCGACCGGATCCTGACCGCCGAAGCGGAGTACGCCGCCAACTATGTTGCGTTCCTTCAGGTTGCCCAGCGCACAGGCGCAGTCATCGATGTAGTGCCGAGCGACGCGACGGGCGAACTCGATGTCGGCGCGCTCGAACGCATGATCGACGAGCGCGTGAAGCTGATCGCCATCACCTGGGTTCCGACCAATGGCGGGCTGGTCAATCCCGCGGCGGCTGTCGGCAGGATTGCGCGAGCGCACGGCATTCCTTACCTGCTCGACGCCTGCCAGGCCGTCGGCCAGATGGCGGTCGATGTCGAAACGATCGGTTGCGACATGCTGTCGGCCACGGGACGCAAATTCCTGCGTGGGCCGCGCGGCACGGGCTTTCTCTATGTCCGTCGCGCGCTATTGCAGCAGCTCGAGCCGCCCATGATCGATCATTTCGCGGCTCCCTGGGTTTCGCGAGATTCCTATCAACTGCGCGACGACGCACGCCGCTTCGAGACCTGGGAGAACAACTACGCGGCCCGGCTGGGGCTAGGCGCGGCGGTCGACTATGCCCTCGACATCGGAATGGCCTCGATCGAGCAGCGCTGCCGTGGGCTCGCGGAGCGTCTTCGCACTGGCCTTGCCGCCATCCCCGGCATCACCATTCGTGATCTCGGACGCCGTCCGGGCGCTATCGTCAGCTTCACCGTGGACGGACATGAGGCCGACACCATCGTCAGCAGTGCCGCTGCAGCCGGCATCACGATCGGCGCGTCAGATCCGGAGAGCACCCGCATTGATGCCGAAACGCGCTCGCTACCGCCACTCGTCCGCGCCTCCCCGCATTACTACAACACCGAAGCCGAGATTGATCGCCTCATCGACCACCTCGCAAGCGTCGCACGGCGATGATGGCACGTCAGGTGCAGCGCGCGCTCAATCCGGACGCACTGAGCTTTGCCATGACCTCATCGAGATGCGCGGCATCGCGGGTCTCGATGACGAGTTGCAGCAGCGTCGCCTTCGCCGGCAGGTCCGAGAACGTCCGCTGATGCGAGACCTCGATGATGTTGGCGCCGGCTTCGGCCAATAGCGCTGCCACTGCGGCGAGCTGCCCGGGCCGGTCGGGGATATCGAGCGACAATTGGGTCAGCCGTCCCTCCCGCGCGAGTTCGCGCGTGAGGACGGAGGCGATCAGCCTGGTATCGATGTTGCCGCCGCTCAGCACCAGGCCCACTTTCTGGCCGGCAAAGCGAGATGAATCCGACATCAGCGCGGCAAGGCCCGCGGCGCCGGCGCCCTCGACCACCGTCTTCTCGATCGAGATCAGGGTCGCGACCGCGCGCTCGAGCTCGGCTTCATTGACGAGCGCGATGTCGTCGACGAGACGGCGGATGATTTCGGTGGTGATCTTGCCCGGAGATTTGACCGCGATGCCTTCGGCAAGCGTGTCGCCGCGCGCCGGCAGGTTGCCATCATGGATGGCGTTGTACATCGAGGGATAGAGCCAGGCCTCGACGCCCAATATCCGCACCGAAGGCTTGATCGACTTCGCCGCAATGGCGGTGCCGCTGATCAGCCCACCGCCGCCGATCGGCACGACCAGCGTGTCGAGCTCCGGCACGGCCTTCAGCATCTCCAGCCCGACGGTGCCCTGCCCCGCGATGACGAGCGGATCGTCGTAGGGATGGACGAAGATCATGCCGCGGGCTTCGCCGTGACTGCGCGCGAACGCGGCCGCCTCCTCCAGCGTCGCACCGGTGACCACCACCTCCGCGCCGTGATGCCGGGTGTTCTCGACCTTCACCATGGGCGTGCCCACGGGCATGACGATGGTTGCGGGGATGCCGAGACGCTTGGCGTGATAGGCGACACCCTGCGCATGGTTGCCCGCCGACATCGCGATGACGCCCCGCGCACGCTCCTCGGACGTCAGCGCCGTGAGCCGATTGAGGGCGCCGCGCTCCTTGAACGAGGAGGTGAACTGCAGGTTCTCGAATTTGAGCCAGATGTCGCAGCCGCAGATGCTGCTCAGCGTCCGGCTGTAGCTGCAGGGCGTCTCGACAACGGCACCGTGGATGACCTTGGCGGCGGCGTGAATGTCGCCGGGAGCGACCGCAAGGCCGCTGAGATCGCAGGACGTGATTTGGGACAAGTCGGCCATGGGACAGCATAGAGCATTTGCACGGCCCGGGCGACCAGCCGACCGCTATTTGGTAAATTCCCGGGAACGTGAAGCCCGCCAAAGGGTCCACAGCGTGCGCAGCCGCGAGGCCGGCAGCAGCGCAAACGGATTGCGCCCCGCCCGCGACAGGCGCTTGAGTTCGGCCCGCACCTGGCTCAGCGGCAGGAACGCGGGGCGCATTGAGGGCGGCACGTCCGGCAGCAGCGACAGCGCCGTCGTCAAATGCTGCTGTGCCTCAGCCGCAAGCTGTTCCAGCGCCGCACGCACGGCTGGCGTCTCCTTGCCGACGAACACATCCTCCATGTTGCAGTCGTGGTTCGCCAGCACCTGCTGCGGCACGAACAATTGCCGGTGCGCGGCATCGCGCGGCAGATTGGCGATGACCTGAACGATGCCCTGCGCCAGTCCGGCATGGCGGGCGAGATGCTCGACTGCTGCCGATGGCGGTGCCAGGACCTGTGCCGCGAGACCGAACAGCGCCGAAGAAGTCGCAGCCAGATAGCCCTCCAGCGCCGCCATGGTCGGCATCGGATCGTTGTAGAGATCGAACTGGTGCTCGTCGGCGAGCAGCGACAGCGGTTCGACCGGCAGGTCATAATCGCGGATGGCGCGAAGCAGCTCGGCCGCGACCGGATTGCCCTCGGCGCTGCCGTGAACCTGCCCCGACAGCATGTCGGTCCACCATTGCAGGCGAATCTCGCCGGGCAAGGGCTGGCTCACCTGGTCGCGGACGCGCACGATCTCGACATTGAAGGCATAGAGCGCCAGTAGCGCGCGGCGCTCGGCGGCAGGCACGAACAGTGTCGCGACATAGCGCGGGAAGTCGTGGCTGCGCACCAGATCGGCGCAGAAAGCAGCCGAGTCGGGCGCCTGCGCGGTGCTGCTCATGGTACCGCGATCAGCGCAGCCGCGACGCGCCGCCGCTCGCCGATCATGATGTTATAGGTGCGCACGGCAGGGCCGGTCTGCATCGTGTCCAGCACCACCCTCACCGCCTTGAGAGCCTGGCGCAGCTCCGGCGGCGGCAGCCAGAGCCCGGTTCCAGTGCCGACCAGAAGGGTGTCGATGCCGTTGGCAGCCGCGAACACCCGGTCCAGCGAGTAGCGGTCGATCTTCGCGGGATCGTTCACGTCCCAGGCCCAGATCGCATCCGGCAAGCACAACAGCGATCCCCGATGCGACATGCCGGCAAAGGCGAAGCCGCCTTTGCCATAGGCCTCGATCGGCGCCGAGCGCGGGAAATGCGGTGCGTTGGGATCGCCGGCCATGAGCTTCGTCCGAATGGGCTTACTGCCCTCGCAAACGTTTGCGAGGGCATGCGGTTCGGATCATGCCTTGCTTTTCTTCGCCGGCGTATCCGTGTCGGGCGCGTCTTCGCGATGCTCGCCGACGCCGAGATAGATCAGGATCGGCGCCGCAATGAAGATCGAGGTATAGGTGCCAACCAGCACCACGCCGAACATCATCACCGCGGTGAAGCTGTGGATGGCGTGACCGCCGAACAGCAGCAGCGCGAGCAGGGCCAGCGTGACCGTGACGTGGGTGATGATCGAGCGCGACAGCGTCGAGTTGATGGACTCGTTGAGCAGCTGCGGCATCGGCATCTTCTTGTAGCGCCGCAGCATTTCGCGGATGCGATCGTAGATGACGACGGTGTCGTTGAGCGAATAGCCGAGAATGGTCAGAAGCGCGGCGATGCTGGTCAGGTCGAAATCGACCTGGCTGATCGACATGAAGCCGATGGTCAACACGATGTCGTGCACGTTGGCGATCATGGCGCCCAGGGCGAACTGCCATTCGAACCGGAACCAGAGATAGATCAGGATTCCGATGATCGCGAACATCAGGCCGAGCATGCCGAAGGCCAGCAATTCGCCGGAGACGCGCGGGCCGACCACCTCGACGCGGCGATATTCGACGGAATCGCCAAGCGCGGTGCGAACCTTCTGCACGGCTTCCTGCTGGGCGGCGTCGCCACCCGGCTGCTCCGCGACGCGGATCAGGACGTTCTCGGCATCGCCGATTTGCTGAATCTGGACTTCGCCCAGGCGCAGGCCATCCAGCGTCGTGCGCATCACCGCAATGTCGGCGGGGCCCGACTTCGACCTGACCTCCAGCAGCGTGCCGCCGCGAAAATCGATGCCGAAATTCAGCCCATGGGTGAAGAACAGCACGATTGCGACGATCGACAACGCGGCCGAGATCGGAAAGCTGATGCGGCGGAAACGCGTGAAGTCGAAATGCGTATCGTCGGGGACGATGCGCAGCGACGGCAGCCAGCCAAACGCCGCGACCACGGTGAGAATGGCAATGAGGACGCCGAGCCCGATGAGAACGGTCTGAGTCACGATCAGGCTCCTAGATCGGCACGCTCTGCGGCCGCTTCCACCGCACCCACCAGGCGACGATCAGCCGGGTCAGGGTGAAGGCGGTGAACACCGTGGTGATGATGCCGATGCCGAGCGTCACGGCAAAACCGCGCACCGGGCCGGTGCCGATGTAGAACAGCACCGCGGCAGCGATGAAGGTGGTGATGTTGGAATCGAGGATGGTCGCGAGCGCCCGCTTGAAGCCGGCGTCGATCGCCGAGATGGCGTTGCGGCCGCCCCGCAATTCCTCGCGGATGCGCTCGTAGATCAGCACGTTGGAATCGACCGCGATGCCGACGGTGAGCACGATGCCGGCGATGCCCGGCAGCGTCAGCGTGGCGTTGAGCAGCGACAACAGGCCGAAGATCATGGCGACGTTGATGGCCACGGCAATGTTGGCGAACACGCCGAAGAGCCGATAGGTCACCAGCATGAAGATGATGACCAGGATCGAGCCGACGTAAGCCGCAAGCTCGCCCTTCTCGATCGAGTCCTGGCCGAGACCCGGGCCGACGGTGCGCTCCTCGACCACGGTCAGCGGCGCGGGCAGCGCGCCGGCGCGCAAAAGAATCGCGAGATCGTTGGCCGATTGCACAGTGAAATTGCCGGAGATCTGACCCTGGCCGCCTGTGATGGGCTCCCGGATGACGGGCGCCGAGATCACCTTGTTGTCGAGCACGATGGCGAACGGCAGTCCCACGTTCTCCTGTGTGGCCTGCGCGAATTTGCGGGCGCCCGAGGTATTGAACTTGAAGCTGACGACCGGCTCGCCCGTGCGCTGGTCGAAACTTGCCTGGGCGTCGGTCAGATCACCGCCGGCCACCAGCACCTGCTTCTTGACCACGTAGGGTGTCGGCGGTGGCGAGGCACTCATCAAGAGCTCGGATTCCGGCGGCACCCTGCCCTGCTGCGCCTGATCCGGCGGCACGGAGGCGTCGACCATGCGGAATTCCATCTTCGCGGTCTTGCCCAGCAGCTCCTTCAGCCGGGTCGGGTCCTGGAGACCGGGCACCTGCACCAGGATGCGGTCGTTGCCCTGGCGCTGGATCACCGGCTCGACGGTGCCGAGCTCGTTGACGCGGCGCTCGACGATCTGGATCGATTGCTCGATGGTCTTGCGCAGGCGATCGAGTATCGCGGCCTGCGGGACGCTCAGACGGATCACCCCGCCGCCGGCATCGGTTACCTCGAGGTCGCGCTGACCGCTGGATCCCATGAGGCCGCCCAGCGGCTGGGACAGCTCCCGCAGCTTGGCGAGCGCGGACTGCGCATCGGATTCCTTGGTGATGCGGACTTCGACGGCGTCGTTGCGCACGGTCACGCCGCCGGTGAAGCCGATCTTGGCGTCGCGCAGCGTCCGGCGGACGTCGTCGCGGACCTGGTCGAGCCTCTCCTTCTTCACGTAGTTGGAATCGACCTCGAGCAGCAGATAGGAGCCGCCCTGGAGATCGAGGCCGAGCACCAGCCTGCGCTGCGCCCAGGCGGGCCAGGACTTGACCTGCGCCTCGGGGAAGAAATTGGGGACCGCGCAGAGGCACACGATCAGCGCCGTCAGGATGATCCCCAGCGCCTTCCACCGCGTGAAATACAACATCGACTGGACCTGTCAGATCAGGAGATTGGAGATGCTCGCGGAAGCGCTCACTTCGACGCGGCGTCGTCCTTGGTGTTTTCCTTGCTATCCTTGGATTCCTTGGCCGGCTCGCCCTTGGCGCGCACGCCGGAGATCATCTGGCGCATCTGCCGCACGCGCACGCCGTCGGAAATCTCGAACTCGATCTGATCGTCGTCGACGACCTTGGTGACCTTGCCGACGAGGCCGCCCGAGGTCACGACGGTGTCGCCGCGGCGGATGTTCTTCACGAGGTCGGCGTGATCGCGGACCTTCTTCTGCTGCGGACGCAGAATCAGGAAGTACATGATCACGAAGATCAGGGCGAACGGCAGCAGCGACATCAACATGCTGTTGGTGTCGCCGGCGGCCGCAGCCTGGGCATACGCAGGGGTAATCAGCATTCGGACGATCCTCGTGAGAACGGGGGGAAGCCGGTCAGGCCTTCAAAGGCGACCGGTTCGGTCAAATTCGCGCGGACTATAGCGGCCATTGCCCCAATTGCAACGCTGCCAGACCGCCCTTTTGGCCACCTTGCGGCGCGCCGTCAGGCCCGATAAGGCTGCGTTCTCAGGAACTTCGGACATGCCCAAAAAAGCAAGCAAAAGCCCGGTCGGCAAAGGCCCCAGCACCCCTGCCCGCAAGCCCGCCCGCGTCGCGGCAAAACGCCCCACGATGGCCTCCAAGGCAAACTTCGAGGCAGCCCCGAACCTCTCGCAGGAGCGCATCGTGCGCGCGCTGGAGACCATCGCGGCGCACCTCTCGGCTCGGGGCAAGCCGGCGGTCGAGACCGAGTCGTTCGAGCGGGCGGATGCCTATGTCTGGCACCCTGACGGCCGCCTTGCCGCCGTGCCGCGGGTGAGCCGCGTCGAGTTGTTCCTGCTGAAGGGCGTCGACCGGATGCGCGACATCCTGATGGAGAACACCGAGCGCTTCGCCAATGGCTTGCCCGCCAACAACGCCCTGCTCTGGGGTGCGCGCGGCATGGGCAAGTCGTCGCTGGTGAAGGCCGCGCATGCCAGCATCAACGCCCAGCGCAAGCCGGCCGACAGGCTGAAGTTGATCGAGATCCACCGCGAGGACATCGAAACGCTTCCGATGCTGATGGAGAAGCTTCGCGACGCCAGCTTCCACTTCATCGTGTTCATCGACGACCTCTCCTTCGACGGCAACGATGCGTCGTACAAGTCGCTCAAAGCCGTGCTCGAAGGCGGCATCGAGGGCCGGCCCGAGAACGTCATCCTCTATGCCACCTCCAACCGCCGCCATCTGCTGGCGCGCGACATGATCGAGAACGAGCGTTCGACCGCGATCAATCCCGGCGAAGCGGTCGAAGAGAAGGTCTCGCTGTCGGATCGCTTCGGCCTCTGGCTCGGCTTCCACCGTTGCAGCCAAGACGAATATCTCGCCATGGTGCGCGGCTATTGCGGCCATTTCGGCATTGAGGTCGACGACGAGGCGCTGGAGCGCGAGGCGCTGGAATGGTCGACCACGCGCGGCTCGCGCTCGGGCCGCGTAGCATGGCAGTTCGTGCAGGAGCTGGCGGGCCGGCTCGGCGTGAAGCTCGCGGGGAAATAGCGGCTGTTAGCCCAAAACGAGATCGCCCGCTTTCGCGGGCGATAACCTGTGTTTCTTATGAGAGCGGCAGCCCGACGGCGTCTCACGCTCCGTTCAGGAATTGAAGCGGGTCAACCGGGCTCGATCCCTTGCGGATCTCGAAGTGAAGCTGCGGCGACGCCACTTCCCCGGATTGACCCGACTTGGCAATGACCTGACCGCGCTTGATGGTATCGCCGCGCTTCACCAACAGCTCACTCGCATGGGCATATGCGGTGACGTAGCCGTTGGAGTGCCGAACCAGGACCAGATTGCCGTAACCCTTCAGCTCGTTGCCGGAGTAAGCGACGACGCCGTCTTCGGCGGCCTTGACCGGCGTGCCCTCGGGCACCGCGAGATTGATGCCGTCGTTGGACTTGCCATTGGTCTTGGCGCCGTAGCTCGTGACCACCTTGCCGCGCACCGGCCAGCGGAAGGTCGGCAGCGCGCCCGTGGCCTCCGCTGCCTTCGCAGGCGCATCGGCGGGCTTCTCCTCGACATTGGCCGTGGCCTGGGCCAGACGCGCGCTCTGCACGGGCGCGGCGGCAGTTGCCACCTTGGTGGCGGGCGCCGGAGCGGCCGCGACGGGCTGGAGCGTTCCGGCCACCGGCGCAGCCGCGACCGGAGCCGCAGCAACGGGCGCTGCAACAGCAGCAGTCTTGGCTCCCGGCACCGTCAGCTTGGTGCCGAGCTTGAGCTTGGCGGACGGGTCGAGGCCGTTGGCACGTGCGAGCTCGGCCGCCGAGATGCGGTTGTTACGCGCGATGCTGGCGAGCGTGTCACCCCGGTTGACGAAGTGCGTGCTCGGCGGCGCAGCGATGGCGGCCACGGGCTTGGCTGCAGTTGCCGCCGCAACGGGAGCCATTGCCGGCGCAGGCGCTGCAGCGGTGGCCGGATGCGGAATGATCAGCTGCTGGCCGGGCGAGAGCGCGCGCGGCCCCTTGTAACCGTTGGCGGCCAGGATCGCCTGCGGCGTGACGCGATAGCGCTTGGCGAGCACGTCGAGCGTGTCGCTGGTGCCGACGATGATCTTGGTGCCGCCGGTCGGCTGGGCAGCCGCGACCGAGCGCGGCGGCACGGTGGCCGTGGTCTCCAGATGCGGCTGCGCCGGGGGCGCATAGGAGCTGACGCCGCGGCCGCCTCCGGACACGCCGCCACCACCCGCGACGGGGTAGGACTGCGGCGCCGATACCGCCGGCGGCGGCAGGGGCTGTGACTGATAATGGCCGGGTTGCGTCTGCGGCCGGGCATATTGCGGCAGCTCGCGCTGCTGCGGCGGCGGGGCCTGCTGCACCGATCCGGTCTGATCAGAGGCAAAGGGATTGGAGAAGTTCGACTGAGACAGCCGCGACGACATGTCGGCGCTGCACCCTGCAAAACTGAAGGAGATCAGCGCCAGCACCGCGACCTGCGGCACGCGGCGCGAGTAAAGCAACTCGGCGACGATGGACATGGTTACTCACTCGTACGCAACAGAACTGGTCTTTTAAGTAAACACGCGCCGAGTAAATAACGGCTTAACCCTTCCAATAAGACGTTGGCCGCACAGCTGATCCGGAATTCTACAGCTCCCGCGCCACGCCGGGCAGCGCCGGCACGAAGCGGACCTCGACGAGTTCCTTGCGCACGATCCCCCGTTCGGTGCGGCTGAGGCGGATCAGCGTCTGCACGCCCTGATGCGGGCCGACCGGCGCGATCAGGATGCCCCCCATCTCGAGCCGTTCGATCAGGTTCTCGGGAAGCTGCTCCATCGCCGCGGTGACGATGATGCGGTCGAACGGGCCGATATTGGCAGGCAGGTTGAGACCGTCGCCCAGCATCACCTCGACATTGTGACAGTCGAGCTTTTCAAGCCTCGCGCGTGCGGCGTCCGCCAGCTTGCGGTAGCGCTCGACGGTGAGCACCTGTCCGGCGAGCCGGGACAGCACTGCGGCCTGATAGCCGGAGCCGGCGCCGATCTCGAGCACGCGGTGGTGCTTCTGGAGCTGGAGCTGCTCGGTCATGTAGGCGACGACGAAGGGCTGGCTGATGGTCTGCCCGCAGGCGATCGGCAGCGCACTGTCGCGATAGGCGCCGTCACGATCGGCCTCGTCGACGAACTGCTCGCGCGGCACCTCCTCCATGGTCCGCAGCACCGCCTGATCGCTGATGCCTCGACGCCTCAGCGTGAGCTGAAACATCATCTTTTCCGGTGGGTGCTGATGGGAGGTCATTGCCGCCGATGTTGTCTCGTCAGGGCCGGGCGATGGCCAAGGCCCGGCCGCTGAGAATCTTGTTCCTGGTCAGGAACCCATGATATCCTTCGGGCCACGCATTTGACCATAAATTGGCTTGCCATGGGCGGGCCGCGACGGCCATTTTCAGGCATCCGTTCGTCGAAACGCGCATTGCGCCGATTCATGTTATCTGCGAACGTTTTTGGGAATGGGCAAGGACTCAAAGATGACCGCGACGGGGCTTTCCGGCCGCTCTGTATTCCTCGTCGAGGACGAGGTGATGATCAGGATGATGGTCGCGGACATGCTCGAAGAGCTCGGCTACAAGGTCGCAGCCGAGGCGGGCGACATCACCGAGGCCATGCGGCTCGCCCAGGCGACCGAGTTCGACATCGCCATTCTCGACGTCAACGTCAACGGCAAGGTCATCTCTCCGGTGGCCGACGTCATCAAGGCGAAGGGCTGCCCGTTCATCTTCGCCACCGGCTACGGCTCCTCCGGCCTGCCCGAACAGTACCGCGACCGGCCGGCGCTCCAGAAGCCGTTCCAGCTCGATGCCCTCGGCAAGACCATCGAAGCCGCGCTTCGCGGCGGATAGCTGCTACTTCAGCGTCGCGCTCAATTCTGCCGAAAACGCCTCATTGGTGCGGTCGAGCCTGAGCGGCGTGACCGAGACGTAGCGCTCGCGCAGCGCCGCGAGATCCGTTCCGTCGGCGGGCGTGTCCATCATCGCGGCGCGCTCGAAGCCGATCCAGAAATAGGGATTGCCGCGGCCGTCCTTGCGCTCGTCGACCCTGAGGAAGCCGAGATTGCGCTTGCCCTGGCGCGTGACGCGGATACCCAGCACGTCCTCGGGGGCGCAAGACGGGAAATTGACGTTGATCACCGTGTCCTTGGGGACACCCGCGGCAATCACCTTCCGCACGATGTCGGGGCCAAATTTGCGCGCGGTGTCCCACGGCGGGCGATCGCGAGTCTCAACACTGAATTCCTGCGACAGCGCGAACGACGGCAGCCCCAGGATGGTGCCTTCCAGCGCACCGGCGATGGTGCCGGAATAGACCACGTCCTCGGCGACGTTGCGCCCCTTGTTGACGCCGGACAGCACGACGTCCGGCGGCTTGGTGCCGAGGATGTGACGCGCACCCATGATGACGCAGTCGGTCGGGGTGCCGCGCACGGCAAAGTGGCGCGGGCCAACCTCGCGCAGGCGCAGAGGATCGTTCAGCGACAGCGAATGCGACACGCCGGATTGATCGAGCTCCGGTGCCACCACCCAGACGTCGTCAGACAGCGCGCGCGCAATCTCCTCCACGACCTTGAGGCCGGGGGCGTGGATACCGTCGTCATTGGTGCAGAGGATGCGCATGCGAAAGGTCTGTTCCAGAAAGCGGGTCTGAGCCGTCTTATCCGGCTATGCCCGATCAGGCAAACCGAGAGCGCCCGGTTCCCGGCTCTGCTACCGGCGGACTCGCCATTGCGGCATGAAGCGCGCGAGCCGGCCCTCCGCGCGCAGCTGCACCGCCGGCACGACCGGGCTCACGACGGGCGTTTCGACCACGCCGAGCGCCTCCAATTGCGCGATGAGCGGATCTGGCCCGGAGGCCTGCGGAAAGCGCTCGCGCGCCACCACCAACGCCTTGTCGAAATCGGCAGCATTGACGCCGGGCTTGGCCCGCCGGCTCTGCACGAGATCGTCGTCCCAGAGCCGCGCGATCTCGATGTCGAACACGCCGCGCAGGCGCTGGTCGACGGCCTGGATGCCGGCACCCGTCACCGCCCATTGTCGGCCGACCCAGAAGATGTCGCGGTGCAAGGCCATGGAGTTGGGTTCGCGTGGACGGGCCGGCAGGATAACCGGCCGCCCGATCTTCGCAACGCGATTCTGTCCGGCGCGTTTTCTTGACGCGAACCGGCAGCCACTTCGCTCGAAAACGCTTTAGTCGCGCGCGATCACCTTCACGCCGCCCATATAGGGCTGGAGCACGTCGGGGACTGCGATCGAGCCGTCCTCCTGCTGATAGGTCTCCATCACGGCGATCAGCGCGCGGCCGACCGCGGTGCCGGAGCCATTCAGCGTGTGCACGAAGCGCGGCTTGCCGTCCGGCCCGCGGGAGCGCGCATCCATGCGCCGCGCCTGGAAGTCGCCGCAGACCGAGCAGCTCGAGATCTCGCGGAACATGCCGCCCTCGCCCTGCCCGGGCATCCAGACCTCGATGTCATAGGTTTTTTGCGACGAGAAACCCATATCCCCTGCGCAAAGCGTCATGACGCGATAATGCAGGTCGAGCTTTTGCAGCACCTGCTCGGCGCAGGACAGCATCCGCTCCAGCTCGTCCTTGCTGGTCTCAGGCGTCGTGATCGAGACCAGCTCGACCTTGGTGAACTGGTGCTGGCGGATCATGCCGCGGGTGTCGCGCCCGGCGGCGCCCGCCTCGGCACGGAAGCACGGCGTCAGCGCGGTCAGCCGCATCGGCAATTGCTTCTCGTCGAGGATGGATTCGCGCGCAAGGTTGGTCAGCGAGACTTCTGCGGTCGGGATCAGACCGAGGCGCTCGGTCTTCAGCCGCTCATGGTCTGGCGCAGCGAGCAGCTCGCCCTTGATCGCCCAGAACTGGTCATCCTCGAATTTGGGCAATTGGCCGGTGCCGAACATCACCTCGTTGCGCACGAGCAGCGGCGGATTGATCTCGGTGTAGCCGTGCTCGGTCGTGTGCAGGTCGAGCATGAACTGGCCGATTGCGCGCTCGAGCCGCGCCAGGCCTTTCTTCAGCACGACGAAGCGCGCGCCGGAGAGTTTTGCCGCTGCCTCGAAGTCCATATAGCCGAGCGCGGTGCCGAGATCGTCATGCAGCTTCGGCGCAAATGCGTAAGTGCGCTTGTTGCCGTACACGTGGTGCTGCACGTTGCCGTGTTCGTCGACGCCATCAGGCACTTCGTCGAACGGAATGTTCGGGATTGCCGACAGCTCCTTCATCAACTCGTCGTCGGCAGCCTTCGCAGCCGCTTCGAGCTGAGGCATCGTGGTCTTGAGCTCGGCGACCTCGGCCATCAGCGTGGCAGCGCGCGCCTCGTTCTTGGCCTTCTTGGCATCACCGATTTCCTTGGACGCCGCATTGCGCCGCGCCTGCGCCTGCTCGGAAGCAAGGATCGCCGCACGCCGCTTCTCGTCGATCGCGAGCAGCGATGCCGACATCGGCTTCAGGCCACGCCGGGCGAGGCCGGCGTCGAAAGCTTGCGGATTGTCGCGGATCGATTTGATGTCGTGCATGGCTGTGGTCCTGAGTCGGCGCGCAAAGAGTCAACGTTTATGCCGACAATTCACATGGGCGGCGCCTCCCCTAGCACAGCTGTCATCATCCGCGAAGGCGGATGATCCAGTATTCCAGAGACGGCAGTGATTCCACGATGTGCCCCGGCGTACTGGATTCCCCGCCTTCGCGGGGAATGACACCGAAGCTAAGCCGCCCTACTCCGCCGGATTGGCCGGCGTCGACACGTCGGTGGCGGTGGCCGCCTGCGAGGCCGCGGCTTTCCGCTCCACCATGCCCACCGCGATGATCGAGCCCTCGTAGAGCGCCATCAGCGGAAACGCCAGGGAGCACTGGCTGAGCACGTCGGGCGGCGTCAGCACGGCCGCGATGACGAAGGCAAGCACGATGAAATAGCGGCGCTTCTCCCGCAGCATCTTCGAGGTGACGATGCCGATGCGCCCGAGCAGCGTCAGGATCACCGGAAGCTGGAAGGCGATCCCGAAGGCGAAGATCAGCGACATCATCAGCGACAGATATTCGCCGACCTTGGGCAGGAGCTGGATCTGCGCGGTCTCGTCGCCGCCAGCCTGCTGCATGCCGAGCGAGAAACGCACCAGCATCGGCAGCACGACGAAATAGACGAGCGCTGCGCCCAGCACGAAGAAGAACGGGGTCGCGACCAGATACGGCAGGAACGCCTGCTTCTCGTGCTTGTAGAGTCCGGGCGCGACGAACTTGTAGATCTGCGTCGCGACGATCGGGAACGAGATGAAGCCAGCGCCGAACAGCGCGAGCTTGAGCTGGGTGATGAAATATTCCAGCAGCGCCGTGTAGATGAACTTGGAATTTTCGGGACCCGCAATCCACACGAACGGCCAGACCAGCACGTTGTAGATCTGCTTGGCGAAGAAGAAGCAGAAGATGAAGGCAAGGCCAAAGCCGAGCAGCGCCTTGATCAGCCGCGACCGCAGCTCGATCAAATGGTCCATCAAGGGGGCTTTGCTGGCCTCGATATCGGCGTCGGTCATGACGCTTTGGCGTCCTTGATCGTTTCGGATGGCGCGGTGTCTTGCGCCACCGGTGCCTGCTCGACCTCACGGGTGATGGCGAGCGGCTCGTTGACAGCCGCATGCGCCTCGGCTTCCACGAAGGTGGCGGGCGTCGGCGCTTCCGGAGTGGTTGGGCTCACAGGTGGTTCTGCAACTGTCGTCGTCGACGTCTCGGCGGGCTTGTCCAGTGCATCGACGCGCAGCGCGTCGCTGACGTCCTTCTGGAGCGAGGTCAGCGGATTGAAGCCGGTCGCGGCTTCCTTGACCTCGTCAAAACTCTTCTTGAGGTCGGCCATCTCGGCCTCGCGCATGGCTTCCTGGAATTGACCCTGGAATTCGGCGGCCATCTTGCGGGCCTTGCCCATCCACTGCCCGACCATGCGCAGCACGCCCGGCAGCTCCTTCGGGCCGATGGCGATCAGGGCCACGACCCCGATCAGGACCAGTTCACTCCACCCGATGTCGAACATGAGGTCTTCCGTTCACGCGAAGCCGCAGCCGGCCCCAATCCCTTGCGCGCAGGATCGGGCCGCTACCCGCGTCTCGCGTGCTCTCTGACTCAGACGGCCTTGCTG
This sequence comes from Bradyrhizobium sp. CCGE-LA001, assembly GCF_000296215.2. NCBI lineage: Bacteria > Pseudomonadati > Pseudomonadota > Alphaproteobacteria > Hyphomicrobiales > Nitrobacteraceae > Bradyrhizobium > Bradyrhizobium sp. CCGE-LA001. The sequence goes on from NZ_CP013949.1 coordinate 4,367,814, forward strand.
CCGACGTCGGACCGTGCCGCGGTCGGCGCGGCATTGTTGTGCTCGATGGACTTGGCCGGCTCCTGCTTTTCAGCGGGCTTGTCGTCGTCCTGCATGCCCTTCTTGAAGGCCTTGATGCCCTGCGCCACGTCGCCCATCAGATCCGAAATCTTGCCGCGGCCGAACAGCAGCAGGACCACTGCGATCACCAAGATCCAGTGCCAAATGCTGAGTGAACCCATCCTGCAACCCTCCAAACGCGCATGGCCGAAGACCCGGCCGATCTTCCCCGAAACCTAGGCTTGGCAGGTCTCAAAAACAAGGACCAAGGCAGTGCCAATTCGCTGTCGGCACTACGTAATCTTGCTAGTGTTAACTGTCGCAGGGAAGCCGTAATGAGCCGGGGCGTCAGTTCTCGGCACCACCTTCGCCGCTACCCTCATTGCCCCCTTCCGGCGGGGTCTCGGGTTCGACCGCAGGCGCGAGCGCCAGATCGAGGTCTTCGCCCGGTTCCAGCGGATCCTCGTCTTCACGCAGCGCCGGGTCGTCGGACGGCGTCGGGACGCTGAATCCGGTCGGCAGACGCGAATCCAGCAGGCCCGTACCCTTCAACTCTTCGAGACCCGGCAGATCGCCGAGCTGTTCCAAGGTGAACTGCGACAGGAAGTCCTCGGTGGTTCCGAAAGTCAGGGGGCGCCCCGGCGTCTTGCGACGGCCGCGCGGCTTGATCCAGCCGGTCTCCAGCAGCACGTCCAGCGTGCCCTTCGACGTGACGACACCACGGATCTCCTCGATCTCGGCACGCGTCACGGGCTGGTGATAGGCGATGATCGCCAGCACCTCGATCGCGGCGCGCGACAGGCGGCGCGTCTCGTGGGTCTCCCGCGTCATCAGCCAGGCGAGATCACCGGCGGTGCGGAACGTCCATTTGTTGGCGACGCGCACGAGGTTCACCCCGCGCGAGGCATAGTCCGCCTGCAACTGCTCGAGCGCGGCCTTGACATCGACGCCATCGGGCATGCGTTTGGCGAGCGTCGCAGTGTCCAACGGTTCACTCGAAGCGAACAGCAGCGCTTCCAGCAGCCGCAATTCCTCGGGACGTGCCTGGGATTCGTTCTCCATCGGCTCGGCCTCGTCTACCCGCACTTCAGCCAGGCTTGCCATGGCAGATTCTCCTTCTTGCACTAAGCGACCGGCGCATCGGGCGCAGGAGCTGCGTCCGTGACCGGTTTTGGGCGCCCCTTCCGGAAATAGATGGGCGCAAATGCCTCTTTCTGGTTCAGCTCGAGCTGCCCCTCGCGCACGAGTTCGAGCGCGGCTGCGAAGCTCGATGCGAACACCGTCGCGCGCTGCGTCGGATCGGCGACGTGGCGGATCAGGAAGTCGTCGAGAACACCCCAATCGTCCTGCTCGGTGATACTGCCCACCAGCCGCTCCAGCGTGGCGCGCGCTTCAGCCAGCGACCACACCGTGCGCTTGGCCAGATGTACGCTCGCCAGCACGCGCGACTGGCGCTGCGCGGCATAGGCAGTAAGCAGGTCGTACAGCGTCGCGGTGTATTTCGGATGCTTGATCTCGGCGATCTGCTCGGGCTCACCACGCGGGAAGATGTCGCGCTGCAATTGCGGCCTGTTCATCAGCCGGTTGGCGGCTTCGCGAATGGCTTCCAGCCGGCGCAGGCGGTTGGCCAGCGCCGTCGCCATCTGCTCCGCGCTCAGGCCTTCCGCGCTCGGCGGCTCTGGCAGCAACAGGCGCGACTTCAGGAAGGCGAGCCAGGCCGCCATGACGAGGTAGTCGGCGGCCAGCTCGAGCCGGATTTTTCGCGCAGCTTCGATGAAGTGGAGGTACTGGTCGGCCAGAGCCAAGATCGAAATCTTGGCGAGATCAACCTTCTGCTGCCGCGCCAGCGCGAGCAACAGGTCGAGCGGGCCCTCATAGCCCTCGACGTCCACGACCAACGCCGGCTCACCCTCGGCGAGCTCTGCGGGCCGCCCGGTTTCAAACGATAGGATTTCTGCGGTCATGCGGATGCCGTGTTTGCCCGTGCGATCAATGCGTCCAGTTCCGCGCGTGCGGCCGCCCGGTCGAACGGCTGCGGCGGCTTGCGTGCGGCGAGCGCGGCCTTCGCCCGCTCCAGTGACCTGCCGGACAGCTCGGGTGTCTGTCCCGCGACCTCGCGCATCTCCTCGATGTTGCCGTTGCAATGCAGGGCCACATCGCAGGCGGCCGCGAAGATGGCGCGGGTCCGCTCGGCGATATTCCCCGACAGCGCGTTCATCGACACGTCATCACTCATTAACAAACCCTGGAACCCGATTGCGCCGCGAATCACGTCAGCAATCATTGTCGCAGATGTCGTCGCCGGATGGGCGGGGTCGACCGCGCTAAACACAACATGTGCAGTCATGGCCATCGGCAGGTCGGCGAGAGGCTTGAACGCGGCAAAATCAGTGCGTTCCAGCTCGTCCCTCGCCGTATCGACCGTCGGCAGCTTGAAATGGGTGTCGGCCGTGGCCCGGCCATGGCCGGGAATGTGCTTGAGAACCGGCAACACGCCGCCCTGCTCCAGCCCCTCGGTGACAGCGCGCGCGATCGCCGCGACTATGCCCGGCTCAGTGCCGTAGGCCCGGTTCCCGATGACGGCATCGGCACCCGCCACCGGCACATCCGCCAGCGGCAGACAATCCACGGTGATGCCGAGATCGGCGAGATCGGCCGCGATCAAGCGGGCGCTCAGGCGCGCCGCGGTGAGCCCAAGTGCCGAATCACTGTCGTACAAATTCGCGAATACGGCCCCCGGCGGATAGACCGGCCAGTGCGGCGGTCCGAGCCGTTGCACCCGGCCGCCCTCCTGATCGATCAGGACAGGGGCGTCGGCGACACCCGTAACCGCTCGCAATTCCGCAACCAGTGCAGCCACTTGAGCCGGTGTGGCAACATTGCGCTTGAACAGGATGAAGCCCCAAGGACGTTCGGCACGGATGAACTCCCGCTCGGTGGCGGTCAGTTCGGTTCCGGATACACCGGTAATGAAGGCCCGCGTGCTCATAACGGCCGATTAACCCTGCCCCGCGAGAGGGTCAAGGAAACGGCCGTTAATTCCTCTGGACGAAGCAGGCAGACAGGCCCGCGGACTTCAGGCTGTTGCACGCCTGCGTCGCTTCCTCGGCCGAACCATAGGGTCCGGCGAAGGCGCGGTAGACGACGCCCTTGCCCTTGTCGGTGAGGTCGACACGCTTGATGACGGGCGAACGGGAGCCGAGCACGCTGCCATACTTGCCCTGGAGCACCCGGTAGGATGCGACGGCACTGTCCTCGCTCTGCTGCGAGGAAATCTGCACGATGTAGCCGCCACCGCTGCTGGCGGGCGCGATCTGAGTCGGAGTGGTCGCAGCCATCCGCTGCGGCGGCTCCGCCGCCGGCATCGATTGCGGCGCCAGCGACATCGGCTGATTGGCGCTGGCGTTGGCCGAAGTCGGCGGGTTGCGCGGCGCGATCGGTGCAACGGGTGCAGCAGCAACAGGCTTCGGCGCAGCAATCGACCTGGCGGCAGCGGCCGATTGCGACGTGGCGCTGTCGGTCTGATCGCCCTTCACGGCGACAGTCCTGATTGCGCGCGGCGAATTGTTCGGCAGCGTGCCATTGCTCGCCCCCGTGCTCGGCGGTGGCACAGCAGACGGCGACACGCTCGCCACCGACGGCGGGTTCGCATTCTGGTTCAACGGCGGAAACACCACCCGGGGGCCGCCTGCCCTGGCGTTGACGTCGACAGGCGCCTCTTCGCGCGGGACGATCTTCTCGGTGCCGTCACCCGTCACCATGCGATCCGGCACCTTGGCCGCCGTGTCGGTCGGCGCCGGCACGATCTTGGTCGGCGTGTTGTCGGCCTTGATGATCGGCGGCTCACCGCTGCGGGGCGAACCCACATAGGTCTTGTAGGCAAAGGCGGCGCCGGTCCCGACCACGGCAAGGGCCAGGATGGCTGCGACCGTCATCATGCCGCCGCGCTGCTTCTTCGGCTCCTCGATCTCAGCCTCGGGATAGTCGCTCTGGTAGGCGTAGGGATCATCCGGGTAGGCCGGATCACGCTGGTAGTCCTGCTCGCCTGTCTCGAGCCGACCATAGAGCGCATCGTCGTAGCGCGACGGATCGGGCTGCGGATACGGCTCCTGATGGATCTGCTCCTGATAGGCCTGGCCATGCTGCTGGTAGCCCTGAGCTTGATAGGCCTGATCCTGATAGGCTTGATCCTGATAGGCTTGGGACTGATGAAACTCCGGCTCGGGCGCAGGCGCCGCCGGCTGGGCCGAATAGCGATGCAACGGATGAACCGGGCTCACGGAGACGGGATAGTCAGGCTCGGGTGCCGGCTGCGGCTGCACATTTGCTCGACGCATCCATGAGGGCGGTCCGGGCGGCGGAGCCTGCTCGGCATAATCGTGCTGATCACCGTCCTGGCGATCATCGTGATCCTGATAGCTCGGGGCGGGCGCTGCCGGCGGGCGGGCGGATGGCCGCGACTGCGCTGCAAACGGATCGGTCTGTCCGATCAGACGGGCGAGCTCGGCCAAGGGATCGTTGTCCGCCTTCCCATGCTGATCGCCACCGCGACCATAGTCATCGGAAGGAAACGGTCTGTCCTGATATCGTTCGGCCATCGTGATGATGCGTCCCTTCGGGAAAGCCGCGCGCCCCTCGACCAAGGCACGGCTTTCGACCCACAAGGCTTTCAACCAAGTCTAAGCGATCCGGCTTCTGCCGGTACCCCCGAATTCCTCTTAAGTAGTTCGCCCCAAACTACCGCATCTCGTTCGGGGCATGGACGCCGAGGATGGCGAGGCCCGATGCCAGAACCGAGACGACGCCCTGGACCATCGCCAGTCGCGCCTTCGTTAGAACTGCATCATTATTGATAATGAAGCGTAAATAGGGCAAATCCCGCCCCTTCGTCCAAAGTGCATGAAATTCGCTGGCTAAATCATAGAGATAAAAGGCAATTCGGTGCGGCTCATGGGCCGCGGCAGCGGCTTCCAGCATGCGAGGATATATTGCAAGCCGCTTGAGAAGTTCAAGCTCGACCGGGTCCGACAGCCGTTCCACAGCCGACTCACTTAGCCAGGCGATCCGCTTGTCCGAATCTTCGGGCAGTTCGGGGAACACCTCGGCGCGCGCGTTGCGGAAGATCGAATGGCCGCGGGCGTGACCGTACTGGACGTAGAACACCGGATTGTCGCGCGACTGCTCCATAACCTTGGCGAGGTCGAAATCGAGCACCGCGTCGTTCTTCCGGTAAAGCATCATGAAGCGGACCGCGTCCTGGCCGACCTCATCCACCACCTCACGCAAGGTGACGAAGTCCCCGCTCCGCTTGGACATTTTCACGGGCTCGCCGTTGCGCAGCAACTTCACCAGCTGCACGATCTTGACGTCGAGCGCGCCCTTACCCGAGGTCGTCGCCTTCACCGCCGCCTGCATGCGCTTGATGTAGCCGCCATGGTCGGCGCCCCAGACGTCGATCATCTCGGCAAAGCCGCGGTCGAACTTGTTCTTGTGGTAGGCGATGTCGGAGGCGAAGTAGGTGTAGGAATTGTCCGACTTGATCAGCGGACGATCGACATCGTCGCCATAGGCGGTCGCCTTGAAAAGCAACTGCTCGCGGTCTTCCCAGTCCTCCACCGGCGCGCCCTTCGGCGGCGGCAGACGGCCCTCATAGATGTCGCCCTTGGCGCGCAGGAAATCGATGGTCTCAGCGACCTTGTTGTTGCCGGTCTCGATCAGCGATCGCTCGGAGAAGAACACGTCGTGGCGGATGTTGAGGGCAGCGAGATCGTCCTTGATCTCGTCCATCATCATCGCGATCGCCTTGGCGCGCACCGTCGGCAGCCACTCGGCCTCGCTCATCCTGAGCAGCTTGTCGCCGTGCTCTTTCGCCAGCGCTGCGCCGACGGGTTTGAGGTAATCGCCGGGATAGAGCCCTTCGGGGATCGCGCCGATGTCCTGTCCCAACGCCTCGCGGTACCTGAGGAACGCAGAGCGGGCGAGCACGTCGACCTGGGCACCGGCGTCGTTGATGTAATATTCGCGCGTGACGTCGTGGCCTGCGAACTGAAGCAGGCTCGCCAGCGCGTCGCCGAACACCGCACCGCGGCAGTGGCCGACATGCATCGGCCCCGTGGGATTGGCCGAGACATATTCAACATTGACCTTGGAGCCGCCGTGGACACGGCCGTAATCGGCGCCCTCGCGCAGCACCGTGCGCAGCGCCTCGGCCCAGGCGGCCGGCTTCAAGGTCAGATTGATGAAGCCGGGGCCGGCGACATCCACCTTGGCGATCAGCGCATCAGTGCGCAGCCGCTCGGCAATCTGCTCGGCGAGATCGCGCGGCTTAGCCTTGGCTTCTTTCGCAAGCACCATGGCGGCATTCGTCGCCATGTCGCCATGGGAGGCATCGCGCGGCGGCTCGACCACCACGCGCGCGAAATCGACCCCCTCAGGCCAGTTGGCCTCCACGGCCAGCGTACGGCAGGCGGCGTGCACGCGCGCGAGCACGTCGGCGAACAAATGCAGGGATGAGGAGGTCTGGGGCATGGCCGCCGCCTAACGCAAATCCGGGGTCGAGTCAAAAAGCCGCTGGTGCTCGGTCAGGGCGAAGCGGTCGGTCATTCCGGCAATGAAATTGCCGATCCGGCGCGCCCGGTCGCCCTCATTGTCCGCCTCCGCCCCGAGCAGCCATTCCGGCGGCAGTTCAGATGGCTCCTTCAGGTATCTCGCGAACAGGTCGAACAGGATCTGCTCCGCCTCCGCCATCACCCGCATCACCCGCTTGTGGCGGTACATGTGCTGGTACAGGAAGCGCTTGATGGCGGCCTCCTCCTCAGCGACCTCCGCAGGAAACGTGACCAGAGCCCGGCTCTGCTGGCGGACATCCTGGGCCGATTGCGGCTTGACGGCCGCAAGGTTCTTCTGGGCCTCGGCGAACACCGCACCGATCAGGTGCGAGATCAGCTCGCGGACCAGTTCGGCGCCGCGCCTGACATCTTCGAGGTCGGGATAATGCGCCGAGGTCTCGGCGATGATCTCCGCGGTCAGCGGTATCACCTTGAGATCGTCGAGGTGGAACAGGCCGGCACGCAGGCCGTCGTCGATGTCGTGGGCATCATAGGCAATGTCGTCGGCGATCGCGGCGACCTGCGCCTCGAGCGAGGCGAAGCTCCACAATTCGAGATCATAGGTCTTGATGTAGTCAGCGATCCCGACGGGAATGCCATACTCACGATAGCGCTCGGTCGGGGCGCCGCTGCGATCAGTCAGCGGGCCGTTGTGCTTGACAATGCCCTCCAGCGATTCCCAGGTCAGGTTCAGACCGTCGAACTCGGGGTAACGGTGCTCCAGCGCGGCGACGACGCGGAGCGTCTGGGCGTTGTGGTCGAAGCCGCCGAACGCCCTCAGGCAGGCGTCCAGCGCCCGTTCGCCGGCATGGCCGAACGGCGGATGGCCGAGGTCGTGCGCCAGCGCCAGAGTCTCGGTGAGGTCCTCGTCCAGGCCGAGTTGCCGGGCCAGCGCGCGGGCGATCTGCGCCACCTCCAGCGAATGCGTCAGCCGGGTGCGATAGTGGTCGCCCTCATGGAACACGAACACCTGGGTCTTGTACTTCAGGCGGCGGAACGCGGTGGAATGGATCACCCGGTCGCAATCCCGCCGGAACGGGCTGCGGGTCCGACTCGGGGGCTCGGCGACCAGCCGGCCGCGGCTGCGATCGGGGTCGCAGGCATAGGGCGCACGGGGGGCTGCCATTCCGACGGACACGGCGAATTTAGTCCCTATCCATTTGATTCTGCGTATTGTGGCACTTAACTATGTCGGGCGCGGGATACCAAATGAATTGGGTATGACTGCGGGACTATCGGAGACCAGTGATGACGACTGCCGTGACCATCAGCGACCGGGCCGCGCGCCGGATTGGGGAGATCCTCAAGGGCGAAGGTTCGGGTGCGATGCTGCGCATTTCGGTCGAGGGCGGCGGCTGCTCGGGCTTTCAGTACAAGTTCGACATCGACCGTTCCCGCACCGACGACGATCTCGTGATCGAGCAGGACAACGCGGTGGTGTTGGTCGATTCCGCCTCGCAGCCGTTCCTGGCGGGATCACAGGTCGATTTCGTCGACGACCTGATCGGCGCCTCGTTCCGTGTCAACAATCCGAACGCGACGGCGTCCTGCGGCTGCGGGACTAGCTTCTCGGTCTAAGCGCGGAAATAATCACGCGCCTGTTGCCTGTCTCTCCTCGTCTGTCCACTCGACCTCGACCGGCATCAATTCCGGCTGCAGCGGTGCGTCCTCCGACATGACGTAGCCATCCAGCGCGCGCAGAAGGGCCGCGATCAGCGCCGGCTTGCGCAGCGGCTTGGCGAGGAAGTCCGACATGCCCGCTTGGCGGCAGATTCTGACGTCCTCGGAGAACGCGTTGGCGGTGAGCGCAACGATCGGCAAGGTTTCGTAGCTCCCGCCCTGCTCACGGATCGCGCGGGTCGCAGCTAATCCGTCCATGTCGGGCATGCGCACATCCATCAGCACGACATCGTAGTCGCCATCGGAAGCCGCCGCGACAGCCTGCACGCCGTCGGTGACGATGCGAAGCTCGACCTCGAAGGCCCCTAACATCTTGCTCACGACCATGCGGTTGACGGCGTCGTCCTCCGCGACCAGCACCCTTAGCGGCCGATCGAGGTCGGCGATGCGGGTCTTCAACTCCTCGGCGTCATCGCGGCCGGCGTCCTGATCGGACGCCTGGGCCTGGCTCCAAGGCAGCACCAGCGTAAAGCGGAAAGCCGAGCCCTCGCCCGGCGTCGAGGTCACGTCGATGGTGCCGCCCATCTGCTCGATGATGCGCCTGCTGATCGCAAGGCCAAGGCCGGTGCCGCCGAAGCGGCGGCTGATCGAGGCGTCGGCCTGGGCGAAATCGCTGAATAGCAGACCGAGCTTTTCGGGCGCGATGCCGATGCCGCTGTCGGTCACCGTCCATTCGACGGTCGCCAGCAGATCGCGCCGCGCCTGGCAGATCGCCGAGATCGTCACCTCGCCTTCGTCGGTGAACTTCACCGCATTGGACACGAGGTTGAGCAGCACCTGACGGATGCGCGCGACGTCGCCGCGCAATGTCGGCGGCAGGTTCGGATCGAGTGCGACCTTGACCGTGAGCCCCTTGCTCTTGGCGCTCGCGCGCCCCACGGCCGCGACGGCTTCGACCAGCGCCTGCGGGGCAAAATCGATCGCCTCGAATTGGAAGCGGCCGGCCTCGAGCTTGGACAGGTCGAGGATGTCATTGAGGATGCGCTGGAGATTGTCGCCGGACTCGCGGATCGTGGTGACGGCCTCGCGTTGCTCCGGATCGAGCTTGGTCTCCAGCAGCATGCTGGCGAGCCCGAGCACGCCGTTCATCGGCGTGCGGATCTCGTGGCTCATCACCGCCAGGAAGTCGGACTTGGCACGGCTCTCGGCCTCGGCCTTTTCCGCGCGCCAGCGTTCGGTGACGTCGCGGCCGAAGCCGCGATAGCCGAGAAAATGACCGTCGCGATCATGGGCCGGCTTCGCCGTCAGCGACCACAACCGCGCCTCGCCACCGGCAACGACCTTGAGGTTCATCTCGTGCAGCGGCTCGGCCTGCTCCATCAGACCGACGATGTTGTAGGCGGCCGTCTTGTCCTCGGGGCAGAGCATGTCCAACACGTCGGCGAAATGCGATCCCTTGAGCAGCGGAAGCGGCAGCTGCGCGACCGCGGCGAAGCGTTCGGGCACCTCGACCAGACGCCCCTCGGCATCGGTCTGCCACAGCCAGTCGCTGGCATTCTCCTGAAAGTCCTTCAGCAGCAGCGAGATGATCTCGGTCTGCCGCTCGAGCTCGAGCTGGGCCTTGAGATTGCCAAGGAAGAGGTTGCCCTGGGAGACGATGTTGCGCGCCATGAAGAACGCGAACAGCAGCAGGAACACCGCGGCGACGAGATAGGGACCCGTGCCGCACAGCAGCAGCGCGCCGGCGCAGGCGAACGTCATGGCGGCGAGATAGACGAGGCCGGCACGCGGAAAGGTGGACAGCGTGAACGCGCCGCCCGACATCATGCCGACCATCAGGCAGGCCAGGATGAGCTGGTTGGTCGGCTCGATGCGGCTGAACAGGGCCAGCGGCAGCGTGCCCCAGATCGCCGCGAGGAAGAACGCCTGTCGCAGCGTCTGCCGCGCGGCGCGAGGCGAGGCCTCCTGCGGCGGATGTCGATGCGACCGCCGCCACGAGCGCACCGCGAGCGAGGCGGTGGCGGCGAGTGTCAGGCCCCAGATCGCGAGAAAGTCGTTCCAGCCCTTGCCCCAGAACAGGATCAGCACGATGCCGACATTGAGCATGGTGACGGCCATCGTCACCGGGATCAGCCGCGTCACCGCGTCGATCTGCTTGGCGCGAATGCGGCGCAGCTCGCGCTCGCTGAGATCGGCGGTCAAGCCGTCCTCGATTTCGAAGCCGCCGAGCCAGTACAGGAACGCGCCGACCAGACCGTCGCGCGGCTTAGTTCGCGTCATGGATTTGTCCGGCCATCCATCCGTGGAACCTTTTCGCCCATCAATGCCCCGGCGCGCGCTTAGGGCGGGTTAATTTTGTGGGAGATTTTGCGGCGTCCTTGACGGGCGCGTTGGCAGTTTGTTCTAACCATGGCCCCTGCCCGGAGCCCCCCACCATGCCCATCAGAGTAGCCACCTGGAACGTGAACTCGGTCCGGCAGCGGATCGACCTCCTCCTGAGCTGGCTAAAGGAGTGCCAGCCGGACATCGTCTGCCTGCAGGAGATCAAATGCGTCGACGAGGCCTTCCCGCGGCTGGAGATCGAGGCGCTCGGCTACAATGTGGTGACGCACGGGCAGAAGACCTTCAACGGCGTCGCCCTGCTCTCCAAGCTCCGGTTCGACGAGACCAAGTCGGGCCTTGCCGGCGACGACGAGGATGCCCATGCCCGCTTCCTCGAAGGCGTGGTGACGCTCAAGACCGGCGTACTGCGCATCGCCTGCCTCTATCTGCCCAACGGCAATCCGGTCGGGACGGAGAAATATCCCTACAAGCTCAAATGGATGTCGCGGCTTCTTGAGTACTCGAAGGAACGCCTTAAGACCGAGGAGCCGCTGATCCTTGCCGGCGACTTCAACGTCATCCCGCACGCCCGTGACGTCCACAACCCCGCCGCCTGGACCGAGGACGCCCTGTTCAAGGCCGAGACGCGCGAGAGCTTTCAATCCCTGCTCGGCCTCGGCCTTACCGATGCCTTGCGGGCGGTCACCGATGAGCCGGGCCTCTATACGTTCTGGGATTACCAGGCCGGGGCCTGGCAGAAAAACCAGGGCCTGCGGATCGACCATCTGCTGCTGTCGCCGCAAGCCAGCGACAAGCTCGCCAATGTCGGGATCGACAGCTATGTGCGGGCTTGGGAGAAGCCGTCGGACCACGTGCCGGTGTGGGCGGATCTCGATCTCGAGGCGGCCTAACGTAACGCCCGCAGGAGCCGGCCGCAGTCGCAAGTGCCGTAGGGTGGGCAAAGGCGCACAGCGCCGTGCCCACGATCTGTCTGCGAGGGATAGTGGTGGTGGGCACGCTCCGCTTTGCCCACCCTACGGCACTGAGATTGCCGCTTCTACTCCCGGCGGCCCTGCACCCACTGCTCCAGCATTTGCAGAGCCATGGCGCGGTCGTCGTCGGAGGCCTTGGCGAAGGCGCGGTTGTAGCTTTCCTTGATCCAGACTTCTTCGGCACCGGCGCTGTCACGCGCCAGGGTCAGCCACATCAGGCCGCGCGCGGCCTGCCGCGGCAGCCGGTCGCCGTTGAACAGCATCTGCCCGAGCAGCGCCTGGGCCTGATGTTGGCCCTTCTGGGCGGCAAGGCCAAGCCAGCGTGCGCCGTAGCGGAAATCCTCGCGCGAGGCGTCCGGCGTCTTCAGGTACAGCCGCGCCAGATCGTACTGCGCGTCGGCGTTGCCGAAATAGGACGCGGCATAGGAGAACATCTCCCGCGCCCGGTCCGGATCCGACTTGACCTTCGAGTTCGGGATGCCGCTCAGATAGTACCGGCCGAGCGCGACGAAGGCGTTGGCCACGATCTGGGCCTGCGGCGCCGACGGGCTGTCCTCGGCATGCGCGTTGGCGATGCGGCTGAAATATTCGAAGGCGCGCAGATCGTCCTGGGCGACGCCGTCGCCATTGGCGTACATGCGGCCGAGCTTCCATTGCGCGATGGGGTGACCGCCCTCGGCGGCATATTGCAGCGCGGTGAGCGAAGTTTCCTGGGTGGCGACCGCCGGCGGTACCTTGGTGCGAACCGCGGCTGCGGCGCCAGGCAGGGTGGTCACGACGGGGATGGCGGTGTCCTTGTTGACCGGCGCACCGTCAAAGGCGAGCGCCGGCGCGGCCAGCGCTATAGCCCCCAACACAAACGCAACTGTGGTACGCCTAGATGTCCGCATAGCACTGTTTCTCGTGCGCGCCGCCCGGATGGGTTACTGCCCCTCCGACCGCTGGTCCAACCTGCTGAGCATACTTCCAGAGCGCACCTGACGTGTGGTTTGTCGCGCGAGCGCTCCATTTGGTCTTGCGTTGGGCGAGCTCCTGGTCGCTCAATTTTACGTTAAGGGTACCGGCGACGGCGTCGATCTCGATGATGTCGCCATCCTCGAGCAGGCCGATCGGGCCGCCGATCGCGGCCTCGGGGCCGACATGGCCGATACAGAAGCCGCGGGTAGCGCCGGAGAAGCGGCCGTCGGTGATGAGCGCGATCTTGCCGCCCATGCCCTGGCCGGTCAGCGCTGCGGTGGTCTGGAGCATTTCCCGCATGCCGGGGCCGCCCTTGGGCCCCTCGTAGCGGATCACGATGACTTCGCCTTCGCGGTAGGTGCGGTTCTGGACGGCCTCGAAAGCATCCTCCTCACGGTCGAAGCACCTGGCCGGACCGGTAAACCTGAGGTTGGACATTCCCGCGACTTTCACGATCGCACCTTCTGGCGCCAAATTGCCCTTCAAACCCACCACACCGCCAGTGACGGTGATCGGCTTGTCTGCCGGGTGCACCACGTCTTGGTGCGGATTCCACTTCACGCTTTTGAGGTTTTCGGCGATCGTTCGACCGGTGACCGTAATGCAGTCGCCGTGGAGAAATCCGTTGTCGAGCAGCGTCTTCATCAGAAGCGGTATGCCACCTACTTCAAACATGTCTTTGGCGACATAACGGCCGCCCGGCTTCAAATCCGCGACATATGGTGTCTTTTTGAAGATTGCGGCGACGTCGAACAGGTCGAACTTGATGCCGGCCTCATGCGCGATCGCCGGCAGGTGCAGTGCAGCATTGGTCGAGCCGCCGGAGGCCGCCACCACGGCAGCCGCATTCTCCAGCGCCTTGCGCGTGACGATGTCACGCGGCCGAAGGTTCTGAGCGATCAGGTCCATGACCTTCTCGCCCGCGGTCATGCAAAACGCATCGCGGATTTCGTACGGTGCCGGGGCACCCGCCGAGTACGGTAGCGCAAGGCCGATGGCCTCGGAGACGGTCGCCATCGTGTTGGCGGTGAACTGCGCGCCGCAGGCGCCCGCCGATGGGCAGGCCACGCGCTCGATCTCGTCGAGATCCTCGTCCGACATGGCGCCGACCGAGTGCTTGCCGACGGCCTCGAACATGTCCTGGACGGTGACCTGCTGCCCGCGGAAATTGCCGGGCAGGATCGAGCCGCCATAGATGAAGATCGAGGGCACGTTGAGGCGGACCATCGCCATCATCATGCCCGGTAGCGACTTGTCGCAGCCGGCGAGGCCGACCAGCGCGTCATAGGCATGGCCGCGCACGGTCAGCTCGACCGAGTCGGCGATGCATTCGCGCGACGGCAGCGAGGAGCGCATGCCGTCATGGCCCATGGCGATGCCGTCGGTCACGGTGATGGTGCAGAATTCGCGCGGCGTGCCGCCGGCCGACGCCACGCCCTTCTTAACGGCCTGCGCCTGGCGCATCAGGGCGATGTTGCAGGGAGCCGCCTCATTCCAGCAGGAGGCGACGCCGACGAACGGCTGGTGGATCTGCTCGGTGGTCAGACCCATCGCGTAGAAGTAGGACCGATGCGGCGCGCGCGCAGGGCCTTCCGTCACGTGACGGCTCGGTAGCCTCTGCTTGTCAATCTTGGCGCCCATCGCAACCAGTTTCCCCGGCCAACCCTTTCAGACCCGAAAAATCAGAGCCAAGATTTGAATCGACCTTGGGATTTCCGTGGCGTCGAGGACTGCCGCTGCTCCTAAAACATTAGAGCGATTTTATTCATGTTCGGGTGTGGCCAAAAAGCGGCGGTGATGCGAACGGCCGGTGATGAAGGACAAATCTGGGATGAGTGTTGCGAAGACAGCACAATCGTTACCGGGAAGACACGGGCCTCGCTACTTCGATACCTCCACCAAGTGCCGGTTCACAATCTTTGATTTCATGACACCGGAAGGCGCACCCGTTCTTGCTCGGAGATCAGATTACACGCGTGAGCCGAGTCGGCGCATCTGCCGCACCCTCGTATCCCGGCTCAGAAGCGCACCGTCGAAGTGACGCTGCGCTGCGGCCCGGGCACGAGGTCGGAGTCTGGCGCATCACTATCTCCGCCTCGCCATTGCGAGCGCGCGAAGCAACCAGAGTTTTCTCCGCGGAGGGATTCTGGATTGCTTCGTCGCTTCGCTCCTCGCAACGACGGAGTATGAGGCGGCAGAGTTGGCCCCCAATCAACGCTGTCATTCCCCGCGAAGGCGGGGAATCCAGTACGCCGCGGCTTCTCGATTCAATCACGAACGTCTCGGAGTACTGGATCGTCCGCCTTCGCGGACGATGACACTGAGTGTATGGCTAAAGACACGGCTTCGCAGCCTCGCGGCTCAATTCGCCCGAGCTTTGCTTGATCGCTCCACCCTCAAAACCCAAGAGGGCGCAGGGAAGGCCGGGTGCCGGCGGCACCCGCGGTCCGCTGCGCAAAAGGCACACGCAGAAAACCGCACAGCAGCATACAGGTGAAGCCCAACACACGGCCTTCCCTGCGCGATGGTCGGACGGCTTATGCCGCGCTCTCCCGGGAGCCGAGTTCCTTCTGGCCTCCCTCCCCCTCACGGAATTCACCGTCCCCGCGCCGGTTGACGCTAGTGCCGCATCCGCAAGAGCTTGACCGTAGCAACGACGGCCAGGACCACACGGTTTTGCCGTACGCACGGTTCGTTGGCGCCACAGGGTCCGACGGCGTTGTGCACCTTGCCCTCGGAATATGACGCGACGAACCTGACAGCGCCGCTCGTCCACGCGATGCGAAGGGCTCACGGAGAGCAATCCGCCCTGCCCCTAGCTTTCGCGCACGACGCTGCTGCGTCCACCGCAAGCCCGGCTCTGCGATCACACGACAACATGACCGCCCCTCAAGGGTGAGCCGGGATGAACGACACATACGTCAATTCCGAATTTCGGTAAAGCGGAATATTTTTCCCAAACTGGATTGACAGAGGGCGACACAGGCGCGGCGGCAGGAAGACCACTCAGGCCGACATCGCTTCCTTGCGCCGGAGCGGATCGGCCAGACGAACGATCTCGCAGGCGGCGACGAGGCCGGCGAGCCAGGCGGCACTGGTCAGCCCGATGCGGGTCACGATGGCCGCCGTGAAGGCGCCCTCGCCGCCCAGCAACGGCGTCACGGCAAGCAGCGCGAGCTCATAGGTCGCATAGGCGGCAACGAGCGTGACGGCCAGCGTCAGCGCCGTGCGGCCCTGCGGCAGCGTCCGCAGCACGGCGGACGACACCGCAGTCGCCAGCAGTGCAGCCGCGCCCATCGCAAGACCCCAGGCCATGGTTCCGCCGTCCACGGGATAATGCAGCGCGCCGAAGCCGATGCTCTGATTCACGAGCCACGCGCCCATGACGACGAGCAGTGCCGGACGCAGCGGCAACATCGCGGCCGCGAGAACCGCGAAGGCCGCAAAGGGCGTCGCGCAAGCCAACGCGAAGCTCGCGAGCGCGCACGACGCCGTCAGCAGCGCAAGGCAGAACAGCGGCGCAAGGCGTGGCGGCACAGGATGAAGCCGCAAACGGTCGGCGTGATATGGCAGGATGCGAGCGGTCATGATTGAACTCCTGAGCGCAATCCTAGCACACTCGTCCAGACATGAACCGTCTCAGAAACGACACGTCGTACCATTGAGAGCGGCAGGTTCCGATTGCGTACCGGGTGCTCAGGTCCGGCCCCTTTGGCGCTGGGCCTGGGCCCAGGCGACGGCGACGTCCCGCGGTGGGACGTCGATCCGCTTGATCGGTGTCAACTCGCCGGAGGGCGAGACGATCGCAGTCTCCTCGCGGCGGCAGCGCGGGCACACGAAACGGACCTCGTGCGGGGATGCCGACCAGCTTGAACGTTTCACGTTGGCGGCCATCGGCCAGGCATCGCATTGCGAGCACGATACCAAGAACCGGCCGGGATCGAGCATACCCATTCCATCGGACTCCGCGTCCTGCCCGCTTCTTCAATGATTAATCCATGTGAATCGTTCCGGTGCCCCAGCACCGGCAGCGCCATGTCTGCTGCCAACCTGTGTTCCGCCGGTCCGCTCAGCGAGCCCCCTTGAGGGTACAGGACGTCGAGCAGGTGACCGTGGTGCCACGATCGCACGCTTTGCAGGCGTCCACGCACTGCTTCATGTCGCGCGGATTGTAGCTGTAGTTTCGCAACGGGCAGGACGAGACCGAGGCCGAGGTCGAGCCAGTGATGTCCTGCCCTTGATCGCAGGCCGCCGTCATGAGCGCAAGCATGATCACTGCAACGAGGCGCATGGGATTGCCCTGTCAGCACGACAACGACACTCGCGAGGAACGCTGCATTGCAACGAACCCCGGCCTTCCCACTACGGGTATCGCCGGTCAGCGACGCCCGCATGCACCCGAGGATGCGCGCCAAACGTTAAGAAGGGATTGCCACCGATCAGGCCGCAGCTCTGGCTGCAATCACCTGTCGCATATCCACCGCCAGCTGGCGGTACTGTTCGCCGAGCTTCAGGTAGAATTCGCGCTTGGTGCTGTCGGTGGCGAGCTTGGCGATCAGCTCGCATTCGGCGGTGAGCGTCTCGAACCGTTCCAGCCTGTCATGAAGATCGGTCATCGGCGTGTCCCCATCAAACGCCACAAGGGACACTTAACGTAAGCCCGGGAAATAGGTCACGGCGAACATCGTTATCGACTAGAACCGTTTTTTCCCGACTCAGCGATGCCAGCTCGATAAGGACGGCTATTTCTGATCCAGCCGCCAAGCTCCGTCCCACCCATTGCCCGGCGAATTGACTTCGAACTGCGCGATGCGGCCGAGCAGCGTACGCGAAGGGCCGTCACCAGGTACCGCTTCAAGCGCTGCGTTGAAGGCGACGCGGGCGTCGTCGAAACGCTGCGCACGATAGGCGGCAAGACCTTCGGCATAGTGCGTGCGCAGGTTCTCCTGCGGAATGCTGAGCCCGTGCGCCTTGCTCATCACCTCGAAAATGGCCTGCGGCTCACTCTGGCCGGCCACCGCGAGACGGTCGATCTCGCGCAGTTCAAGGTTCGATCCAATCGCATCCGCCGTGGCCTGCGAGATCAGGATGCGGGTGCCGTAGACCTTGTTGACCACCTCGAGGCGCGAGGCGAGGTTCACGGCATCGCCCATCACGGTGAAGCTCATCATCAGCTCGGAGCCGATGCTACCGGTCAGCACTTCCCCGGTCGCGATACCGATGCGCAAGTCGCAAGGCACGGGCATGGCGCGGATCCCGAGCAGGTCCGGCAATTGCTTCTGGAGCGCGGGCACCTGATCCGCCATGTCGATGGCCGCGTAGCAGGCAAACAGCGCCGGCTCGTCCTCCTCGATAAAGGGCGGGCCCCAATAGGCCATGATGGCGTCGCCGATGTATTTGTCGATGACGCCACGATGGCTCCGGATGGGGCCGGACATCACCGTGAAGTAGTGGTTCATCACCTTGACGAGGCCACGCGGGGTCATGCCCTCGCTCATGGAGGTGAAACCGCTCATGTCGCAGAACATGATGGTCATCACCCGGCGCTGGCCATCGATGGCGACCTCTGGCCGGTCGATCAGGCCCTGCACGACCTTGGGATCGATGTAGCGGCCGAACGTCTCGCGGATGCGCTCGTTATGACGCAGCTGCTCGATCATGCGGTTGAAGGCGGCCGCGAGCTCGCCGATCTCGTCTTGCGTGGAAACGGTAATGGTCTTGTCGAACCGGCCCGCTTCGACCTCGCGCGTGCCGGCGAGGAGCAGCCGCACCGGCCGGGTGATGCCGCTGGAAACCATCAGTGCAAAGACAAAGCCGACCACAGCAGCTAGGACAGTGACAACGCCCGAAATGATGATCGCCTGATGTTGGCGGCCGATCACCGTCGACGTGGCGGCGAACACCTGCTTGAGCATATCGGCGCGAATGCCGTCGATTTTCTGATTGAACTGGTCGCGCAAGAGGTCGAGATGCTCCAGCGTGCCGCGCGCGTCCGGCATTTGCTTGGCATCGATCTGCTTGAGGAGCTTTGCATGGTCCTCAGTCATGCCGCGGCGCAGCTCGGAGACGGCGGTCTCGATGCGGGTATCGATCCGCGCCAGCGCGGCGTTGTCGGATGGGGTCCTCGTATCGTCGAGGATCTCGTTGATGAGCTTTCGCGCGCTCGAGGTCTCCTCCTCGATCCTGAGGTCGGCTTGCTCGAACTCTCTGAGGCGCACGGCATAGGCCTCCTCGTCGGAGGACTCCTGCATCTTCACCATCACCATCCGACGCAGCGCCAGTGACCGCTCCAGCGAGCGGATATTTGCGCGGGCCAGGTTACCGTAAGCGGGGATATAGCGGTTGGTCAGCTCATCAAGCAGGACGCCGACCTGGCTCGACATCACCATCGACAGGATCGAGGTGACCAGCATCAGGACGATCAATCCGAGGGCGATGCCGACAATCTTGCGCCGGATCGACTGGTTGAAAATCGGCATAGGTGCAGGGCAAAGGTTGAAGAAGGAACGATGGAACTCAATACACCGGAATCGGAGCCGGGAACACGCGCAATCTGGCAGGGCTGACGCCCAGGACCGTGCGCAACCGTCGCGCGAGCCCGGATCGTTAACAAAGGTTAAAGGCGCTGCCTTTTGCGCGATTTCGGAAGTTCCCGAGTTCCTATCCGTATTTTGCCGCATTGTTGCGGGAGCGTGAGGAATGCGAAACGATGTCATGACATCGTTTGGTTGTCGTCTTTGATTCTCAAGCCGCATGTCGTCGCGGACCTTGGTTTGTAATGGTTTCGCAGGGGGACCATGGAATGAACCAGTGCCTACGCTCGCTCGCGTGTGTCGTTACCGTGGCCGCGATGGCCTTTCTTCCCACCGAGCTCGTGGCGAAGAGCAGTCACAAATCATCTGCACCGAAGAAGATGCATGAGGCGAAAGCCGGCAAGCAGCGTCACGCTGCCGCCGGCAAAGCGCGGCACGGCAAGCATGCCGAGGCCAAACGTAAATCGAAGAAAGCGGTCGAGGAGCCTTCGGCCAAGCCGGCACCGCCGCCGCTGACCGGCGATCTTGCCGCGCTGAGGGATGCGATCGACCTCGCGCGCAGGGGCAAGACGGAGGACGCGACCGCCGCGCGCGACCGCATCACGGATCCCGCCGGACAGAAGCTCGCGGACTGGTACATGCTGCGGCACTCCGAGAGCACGGCGAATTTCAAACGCTATGCCGCCTTCCTTGCCGCCAATCCGGACTGGCCGAGCAGCGCTCTCTTGCGCCGCCGCGCGGAGGCGCGGCTGTGGCAGGAGAAGAGCGACGCAGCCACCGTGCACAAATTCACCATGGACCGGCCGACCAGCGCCAAGGGCAAGTTCGCGCTGGCCCGCGTGCTGCTCACGGAAGGCGAGACCGACAGGGCCGCCCGTCTCGTGCGCGAGGCCTGGCGCGCGGACGAACTGTCTGAGCGGAGCGAGGAAGATTCCTACGCCGCGTTCCGCGATCTTCTGTCCGCCGACGATCACCGCGCGCGCATGGACAAGCGCCTGGGCGCCAAGGACTATGACGGTGCAAGGCGCGCGGCCAAACGGCTCGGCGAGGATGCGCTTGCGATCGTGAAAGCCTGCGCGGCCGTCACCGGCAAGTCGAGCAAGGCCAAGGACTATCTCGAGGACGTCCTGGCCCAGGAGCGGCGCGATCTCGGCTACGTGCTGTGCCGCGCCCAATGGCATCTTCAGAACGATCGTATCGACGACGCGGCCGAATTGATCCTCGCCGCCCTGCCCGACACGATGGCCGCGCAGGACACCGATGCCTGGTGGCGCGAGCGCCGCATGTTGGCGCGCAAGCTGCTCGACCAAGGCAAATCCAAGACGGCCTATGACGTGGTGCGCACGGCCGCGGTACCGGAAAAGGAAGTCTACCGCGTCGACTACCATTTCATGTGCGGCTGGATCGCGCTGCGCTATCTCGACGACCCCAAGGCGGCGATGGTGCACTTCGCATCGATCGACGCAGGCTCGGCCAATCCGATTGCGCTGTCGCGCGCCCATTATTGGCGCGGCCGCGCCGCCGAGGCGATGGGCGCGGCGGCCGACGCGCGCATGAGCTATCGGGCGGCGGCCCGCTACCACACCGCCTATTACGGCCAGCTCGCCCGCGCCAAGCTCGGCCTCGACGGCATCGAGCTGCGTCCGCCCTCGCCCGTGCTGGCCGCCGCCGACACGCCGTCGGCGGACGCGCGCGTGCGCGCGGCCAACATGCTCTACGATCTCGGTGAGCGCGATGTCATGTTCTACTATGCCGAGGATTTCGCCAAGGAGAGCACCGACGCCGCGGCGCTGGAAGCGCTCGGCGAGCTCGCCAGGCAGCGCAACGATGCGCGCGTGATGCTGGAGGTCGGCAAGTCGGCCCTGGCGCGCGGGCTCGCGCTCGACCACTACGCCTTCCCCACCATCGGCATTCCCGAGCACAAGCAGGTCGCACCTGCGATCGAGACCAGCGTGATCTATTCGGTGGCACGCACCGAAAGCTCGTTCGATCAGCGCGACAAGTCGCACGCCAACGCGGTTGGCCTGATGCAGGTGACGCCGGAAGCGGGCCGCGATACCGCCAAGCGCTTCGGCCTGACCTATGACTGGGGCAGGATGGTCTCCGATCCCGTCTACAACACGCAGATGGGAGCCGCCGAGCTCAGCGCGCTGTTCTCGGAATATCGCGGCAACCAGATCATGACCTTCGCCGGCTACAATGCCGGCCGCGGCCGCGTGCGCGAATGGGTGCAGGCGCGCGGCGACCCCAGAGACCCGAAGGTGGACCCGGTCGACTGGGTCGAGCGCATTCCACTGTCGGAGACCCGCAACTACGTCCAGCGGGTGATGGAGAACGTGCTGGTCTACCGCGCCCGGTTCGAAGACAGCGGCATGATCGCCGGCAAGAGCGACCAGCGCGTGGTGACGAAGGAGGCCGGCGCCGCCGCACCCGTGGCGGCCGCAGCACCCGCTCCCTAGTCGACGCCGCCGGGGCTGGACGCGGCGACTGCAAGGTTACGTTGCTGCGGCTTCCACGCGAGTGCAGTCGCGTAGCTAGGTGTCACCTCCTTCCAGCTTGATCAGATCGCGACCGTCCAAATATGCGGCGGTCAAGGCTCTTGCGAAGCTCCAGGTCTGGATCGTATAGCTCCAGCACGAGACCGCACCCACGACCGCCAACATCTCGATCATGCTGCCGGCGGCGACCTCGACGTTTCCGGCGGCCGGCCCTGCGCGTCCAGGTATCGGCCATTGCATCGACAGCGTCACGACTTCGCGCCGCCGATAGCAATCGTAGTCACAGTAACGGTGCTGGGTCCGCGCATGGCGGACGTAGCCGGACTGGATCGACCGCGAGCATGTGCTGCACGTCGCCGCGTGCAACGGTGGCTCGTGATTGACCACCACGAATTTCACGACACCGCCCTCATGCGATCTTTCGCAAGCGCCTCGCAGAACAGCCCGTAGCACTGATAGTCGCAGTAAGGCAGACGCGTCGTGATCTCGCGGAGATATCCGCCTTCGATCGGCTCGCAGCACTGCAAGCACCAGGTCTGCCGGAACGGCGTCCGGTCATTCACCAGCACGAACGCGAATCTCATGTGGCACCTCCCAAAGCGAAGCAGTAAACGCTGTCCAATGGAGACAGTGCGGGTGGTGGAGCGCAAAGATGATTTCGACCGTCCGGGTTATCCCTGTTTCGCTCCACTTTCTGCGGCGGGATCAGAATGTATCTCCCGTCCTCCCTGCGCCGTGCGTAGATCTGGCCGTCGATGTACTTGATGTCGGTCGGATAGCAGTCAGAGCTGTTGCAGCAACTGATGCCGGGATTATCCGGCATGTGCCAGGTCGAATAGAACTTTTCGTGCAGCCCCTGATCCTGGGGCGGGTGCTGGCGATGAACGGCACCCCGTCCCGTCTCCTGCGCCTGGACCGTCGCAATGGAGCCGAGGAGAATGATCCAGCACAAGGGGTTGTGAGAGCGTTTCAACGTACGGGCTCCCGTATCAGAGCTGAACGACGTCAGCCCTCCAACTCAGCCTCACGCGACCTGAGCCCGAAACAACCACCGGCGGTCGCGTTCGCGGCGCGTGCGGAAACCGTCAACACACTTCTTGGAACAGAGCGCCGTGCGCCAGGAATAGTAGCGGATCAGGCCAAACTTGCCGCCGCACATCGCGCAGCCGTTGACTGAAGAGCAACGTTCGGATCCGGGTAGGCGACCTTCAGGACGTTCCGATGTATCGCACATTGTTGTCTCACCCTGTTGCTTGCGCTTGTGCCGGTTCATTCCCTTCGACCTCTCGCGGGTCGTGAATTGCCGCGACGCGGCTACGTATCGAGAAATGCGGTGGCCTCGTCCCTGGTCGTGTGCCGGTCGGTGAGGCGCCTTGGCCGTTCGCTTCAGACCAGTTCTCGTGCGATTGGTGCGATTGACTGGTCGACACTCCCGATGGTCATGAGCCTAGTCCGCCCGCCACGAGTTGCTCAATTGTACGGAGGTAAACGGCCGACATGACTAGGAATGGAGGAGCTATACCTAGGTTTGTCCGGTCGTCGGCTGAGCCTCTCTCGCGCTGACTCCATTCAACGACACGGCGCACCATGCATCGGCTGCACGGTCGCCGCGAAAAGAGGTCGGCGCGGCGCACTCGATGCGCTGCATGACAGCGGCAAAGCAGCCAGTCCGAGGCGAATCTCGTAACGGCCATCCGACTTTGGCCGGAATTGCTCCTCTTGCGGCAACGTGCTCTACTCGTAGACACGCAGAGAGCGCCGGGAGCGTCTGCGATGAAGCCTGGCCGTGCAGCGACGTTCGGGAAGTCAGCCGTGCAGTTCCTCGCCGGCTGCGTCAGGCAGACTGTTGATACGAAGCAGCGCGTCGAGCCTGGTGACGCCGGTTTGCTCGAGTCGGTCAAGCAGTGGCAGCAAGTCTTCGAGCACAACCCCGTCATGTACTTCATGGTCGACCCGGTCGGAACCGTGATCAACGTGAACACTTTCGGGGCCGCGCAACTCGGCTATACGGCCACTGAGTTGATCGGTCGATCAGTGCTGGATGTCTTCTTCGAGGAAGACCGCGACTTCGTCCGCGCATGTGTCGCGCTGTGCCTCGAGACCGTCGATCAGTCCCACACCTGGGAAATCCGGAAGGTTCGCAAGGACGGCTCGGTACTATGGGTGCGCGAGAACGCCAAGACCATGCTGCGGGCCGATGGCGGGCCGATCGTGCTGGTCGCCTGCGAGAACATCACCGAGCGCAAGGAAGCCGAGAATGCGCTGCGACAGAGCGAGGCTTATCTCGCACAGGCGCAGGAATTGAGCCACACCGGCAGTTTCGGCTGGAAGTCATCAACCGGAGAGATTAGCTGGTCCAAGGAGACCTATCGCATATTCCAATGCGACGAGGGGACCAAGCCTAGAATCCCCTTCATGCTCCAGCGTATTCATCCGGACGATCGGCTCGCGGTGCAACAGACCACGGCTCGGGCTGCGCGAGAGGGCAAGGATTACGATCACGAATACCGACTCGTGATGCCCGACGGCTCCATCAAATATGTCCGGGCCGTGGCCCGGGCGACGCGGGATTCCAACGGTCGCGTGGAGTTCGTCGGGTCGGTAACTGACGTCACGGCGACCAAAGAGGCGGAGCGAAGGCTTCGTGAAAGCGAGCAGCGCTTTCGCGACTACGCCGAAACGGCGTCTGACTGGTTCTGGGAGACGGGGCCAGACCATCGCGTGACCCAGATTTCGGAACACTCCGATACCGTCGCGGCCCCCACCGGCCTGCTCGGGCTCACGCGTTGGGACATTGCGCCCGATGCGAATCTCGAACCGGAAAAATGGCGACAACATCGGGAGGCGCTCGATGCCCACGTCCCGTTCCGCGACCTGGTGTATCGCAGCAGAGACCGCAACGGTCACGCGATCTATGTCCGGACCAGCGGTAAGCCGTTCTTCGACGCGGAAGGCGCTTTTCTGGGTTATCGCGGCGTCTGCACCGACGTGACTGCGGCCATCCGGGCAGATCAGGCCGAAGAGGCGCTACGCAAGGCCCAGACCGAACTTGCCCATGTGACGCGCGTCACGACACTGGGCGAGCTGACAGCTTCAATCGCGCACGAGATCAACCAGCCGCTCGCCGCCGTGATCGCGAACGCCGACGCCTGTCTCTCCTGGCTGCAGCGCAGTCCGCCAGATCTCAACGCGGCGCGCCGCTCCGTGGATTGGATCATCGAGGACGGCAAGCGTGCCAGCGACGTGATCCGCCACGTCCGGGCGCTCGCCAAGCGGACCGACATCGAGATGGTGCCGCTCGACGCAAGCGCGGTGGTGCGGGAGGCCGTGGCGCTCGTTCAGCGCGAAATGGCCAGTCATGCCGTGTCGGTGCGAATGGAGCTATCATCTGCACTGCCCGAGATCTTTGGCGACCGAATCCAGTTGCAGCAAGTCCTGATCAACCTGATCATGAACGGGATCGAGGCCATGGAAGGCGTCGAAGATCGCCCACGCGAGCTGGCAATCCGCTCAGTGGCGGACGGCGACGGCGCGGTGCTGGTGAGCGTCGCCGACTCCGGCGTCGGCATCTGCGAACAGGCGATTGACCGCCTGTTCACGCCGTTCTTCACCACGAAGTCCTCGGGCATGGGCATGGGGCTATCGATCTGTCGCTCCATCGTCGAGGCCCATGGCGGACGACTTTCTGCCGCTCCGAACCGAGGGCACGGCGCAACTTTCCAGATCACCCTGCCCGTCCATCGAGAGGAAGCATCGTGACCGAACGCGCAGGACCTTCGCCGGCGCAGGAAGACGGCGATGAACCAATCGTCTTCATCGTCGATGACGACGCGTCCATGCGACGTGCGCTCACCAATCTGTTCGAGTCGGTCGGCCTCAAGGTTGAAGCATTCGGCTCGGCACCGCAACTCCTCCAGGCCAAGCCGCCGGAAGTCCCCAGTTGCCTCGTGCTCGACATCCGCCTGCCCGGAGCGAGTGGCCTCGACCTTCAGACCGATCTTGCCAAGGCCAATATCCACACGCCCATCATCTTCATTACCGGTCACGGTGATATTCCCATGACCGTTCGGGCCATGAAGAGCGGCGCGATCGACTTCCTGACCAAGCCGGTTCGTGACCAGGACATCCTGGACGCAGTCCAGGCCGCGATCGAGAGGGACCGCAAGCGCCGCGACCTCAACAGGACAATCTCGACCGTCCGATCACGGTTCGAGTCACTGTCCTCGCGGGAGAGAGACGTATTGTCACTGGTGACGTCCGGTCTGATG
This sequence comes from Bradyrhizobium sp. CCGE-LA001, assembly GCF_000296215.2. Classification (NCBI taxonomy): domain Bacteria; kingdom Pseudomonadati; phylum Pseudomonadota; class Alphaproteobacteria; order Hyphomicrobiales; family Nitrobacteraceae; genus Bradyrhizobium; species Bradyrhizobium sp. CCGE-LA001. The sequence continues at coordinate 4,393,651 of NZ_CP013949.1, forward strand.
AACAAGCAAGTGGCCGTCCAGCTCGGATTGGCGGAAATCACCGTCAAGATCTATCGCGGCCAGATCATGCGAAAAATGGGTGCGAAGTCGCTGGCCGACCTGGTGAGAATGAGCGAGGCGCTCGGGATTCGGTCCGGCAAGCCCGACATACAAACCTAAGTATGAGTTTCCAATGGTGACCGAGAGGTCCACCCTGCGTAGCCTATGTGCGGCCGCAGCGACGGCAAGCGTAATCCCGAGCGAGGAGCGGACGTCTTGTCGATGGCTTCGGTCATTTCGGTGCTCGACGATGACCCTTACGTGCGGGCGGCGCTCCACAACCTGTTGGAATCGCGCGGGTACATCGTCCACACGTTCGCCTCCGCCGACGAGTTTCTACGATCGACCGTTTCGAGCGACACCTCATGCGTGATCGCGGACGTGCAGATGCCATTGGTCACCGGCATCGACCTGCTGACGCAGATGCGCGCGCAGGGTTCGGCTACGCCGTTCATCTTCATCACCGCCTTCCCGGATGAGAGCGTGCGTGTGCGCGCGCTCAAGGCCGGTGCAATCTGTTTCCTCGGCAAGCCGTTCGCTGCCTCCGATCTGATGCCGTGCCTGGAGCGAGCGCTGGCAGCGGGTAACGAAACCATCGAGTGATTGTACGGGGACGCGCGAACCTGTGGTGACGGCAACCGAGACGATCCTGTTTCGCGCGAAGGCCCGAGATGGCCGCGGTCGCGGCCGCCTCGGGATGAGGGAGAATGATTTGGCGCCCTACGCGAAGCGCGCCCCACCGCTCAATCCACCTTGATATTGGCCGCCTTGATCATCGGCCACCATTTTGCGATCTCGGCCTTCTGGCGCGCGCCGAGCGCTTCGGGCGTGAGCTGGTCCTTGGGCGTCATCTCCAGGCCCTGGCTTTCGAGCTGCTTCCTGACCGCTGGATCGTTCAGCGCTTCAACGGCCGCGGCGTTGAGCTTGGTCACGATCTCCTTCGGCGTGCCCTTCGGCACCCACATGCCCGACCACAGCGTCATGTTGAAGCCTTTCAGGCCCGCCTCTTCCGCGGTCGGAATCTCCGGTGCCGACGGCAGGCGCTTGTCGTCGGTGATGGCGTAGGCGCGGATGGTGCCGGCGCGAACCTGGTTGATGGAGTTGGAGGTCTGGTCGACGATGAGGTCGATCTGCCCCGCGATCAGATCGTTTAGGGCGGGCGCGGTGCCGCGATATGGCACATACTGCAGCTTGATGCCGGAGACGTTCTCGAAATAAACGCCGGCGATGTGGCTACCGGATCCCGCACCGGCCGTGCCGGCGGTCGGGGGCGACGGCCGCGACTTGAGCCACTCGATCAGCTCCTTCAGCGAGGCCGCGGGCACCGCATTCTTGCTGACCACGATCATCGGATTGCTCGGCAGCAGCACCACCGGCTCGAGATCGGCGACGAGATCGTAGCTGAGCTTGTAGACCGCGCCATTGGCCACGTGGGTGCCGAGGTGGCCGAAGGAAATGGTGTAGCCGTCCGGCGGCGACTGCACCGCACGGCCGACGCCGATCGAGCCGCCGGCGCCGGTGACGTTCTCGATCACCACGGGCTGCCCCAGCGTCACCCGCATCCGCTCCGCAAGCACCCGCGCCATCGCATCGGACGGCCCGCCGGCCGAGAACGGCACAATGATCGTGATGGGACGCGTCGGAAAATCCTGGGCGCGCGCAGCGCCGGTTACAGCGAGAATACCAATCAGCGCAGCCCAGACGGCCTTCGTCATTGTCCTCTCCCCAGCGATGTCGATATTGTTCTTGCCCTTCCCGCGTACGGGAAGAGGGATCATTCGTGGCGCATTGCCGCGCTAGAATTGGGCGTAATCGATCGGCTTGTGGCGATCGAGCGTGCGGGTGACCGGCGGCAGCGGATATTTCAGACCGGTCGCGCAGTTGAACAGCATCACGCGATCACCCTTCGAGACGCGGCCGTCGGCGAGGCTTTCCTTGTAGGCGGCGTAGGTGGCGGCGCCCTCGGGGCAGAGCAAGAGCCCCTCCTCGCGCGCGACCTCATTCAGCGCCGCCGAGATCTTGTCGTCGTCGACGGCGATGGCAAAGCCCTTGCTCTCGCGTACCGCGCGCAGGATGAGGAAATCGCCGATGGCCTGCGGCACGCGGATACCTGAGGCGATGGTGTGGGCGTCCTCCCAGCGCGTCGCATGCTCGGTGCCGGCGTCATAGGCGCGCACCATCGGCGCGCAGCCGGAGGCCTGCACCGCGACCATGCGCGGGCGCTTCGAGCCGATGAATCCGATCTTCTCCAGCTCGTCGAACGCCTTCCACATGCCGATCAGGCCGGTGCCACCGCCGGTCGGATAGAAGATCACGTCGGGCACGTCCCAGCCGAGCTGCTCGGCGAGTTCGAGGCCCATCGTCTTCTTGCCCTCGATGCGGTACGGCTCCTTCAGCGTCGAGGTGTCGAACCAGCCGACCTTGGCCTTGCCCTCGCCGACGATCTTGCCGCAATCGTCGATATAACCATTGACGCGGTAGACGGTGGCGCCCTGCAGCTCGATCTCGCTGACGTTCACCTCCGGCGTATCGGCCGGGCAGAAGATCGTGGTCTTGATGCCGCAGGACGTCGCATAGGCTGCGAGCGCCGCGCCGGCATTGCCGTTGGTCGGCATCGCCATGTGCTTGATGCCGAGCGCCTTGCCCATCGAGACCGCCATCACGAGACCGCGCGCCTTGAACGAGCCGGTCGGCAGGCGTCCCTCGTCCTTGACGATGATCTCACCACCACCGAGCTTCTTGCCGAGCTTGGGCAGCCGGATCAGCGGGGTGGTCACTTCGCCGAGCGAGACGATGTCCTTGCATTTGCGCACCGGCAGCAGCTCGCGGTAGCGCCACATGTCGCCGGGCCGCTGCGCGAGGGCATCCTTGGTCAGCGCCTTCTTCACGCCAGCGAGGTCGTAGCGGACGAGAAGCGGCTTGCCGGCCTTCGACAGGTTGTGGACCTGGTCGGCGGCGTAGTGATCGCCCTCCATCGCGCATTCGAGATGGGTGACGAAAGTCGGGCGTTCGATGGTGAGGTTGTCGTTGTCGTGCATGGCTCGATTCTTTCTTCTTCCTTATGTCGCCAGTTTCTTGCATCCGTCATTGCCGGGCTTGACCCGGCAATCCATCCTTGAAGAGCGCTTCGCTTGATGGATGCGCGGCTCAAGCCCGCGCATGACAAGCGGAGATACGCTAGATATTCAGCACCCTTCCATAAGCATCCAGCACCGCTTCCTTCATCATCTCCGACAACGTCGGATGCGGGAAGACCGTGTGCATCAGCTCTTCTTCCGTGGTCTCCAGATTCATGGCGACGACGTAGCCCTGGATCAGTTCGGTCACCTCGGCGCCGACCATGTGGGCCCCCAGCAGCTGGCCGGTCTTCTTGTCGAAGATCACCTTGACCAGGCCCTGGTCCTCGCCGAGCGCGATCGCCTTGCCGTTACCGACGAAGGGGAAGCGACCGACGCGGATCTCGCGGCCGCTTTCCTTGGCCTTGGCTTCCGTCAAGCCGACTGATGCCACCTGCGGGTGGCAATAGGTGCAGCCCGGGATCATGTTCTTGTCCATGGGATGCGGATGGAGGCCCTTGATCGCCTCGACGCAAATCACGCCCTCATGCTCGGCCTTGTGCGCGAGCATGGGGGGACCGGCGACGTCGCCGATGGCGTAGATGCCGGGGATGTTGGTCTTGCCGTAGCCGTCGACCACGATGATGCCGCGGTCGGTCTTCACGCCGAGCTTTTCCAGACCGAGATTCTCGATATTGCCGACCACGCCGACCGCCGAGATCACCCGCTCGAATTCGGTGGTGACGGGCTTGCCCTTGCCGTCGTCGATGGTGGCGACGACGCTGTCGGCCTTCCTCTCCAGCTTGGTGACCTTGGTCGAGGACATGATCTTGATGCCCTGCTTTTCCAGCCGCTTGCGGGCGAGGCCCGCGATCTCGGCGTCCTCGACGGGCAGGATCTGCGGCAGCACCTCGACGACCGTGACGTCGGAGCCCATGGTGTGGAAGAAGGAGGCGAACTCGATGCCGATCGCGCCGGAGCCGACGACCAGCAGCGATTTCGGCATCCGCTCCGGCACCATGGCCTCGAAATAGGTCCAGACCAGCTTCTTGTCGGGCTCGAGTCCCGGCAGCACGCGCGGCCGCGCGCCGGTCGCGACGATGATGTGCTTGGCCTGGTAGGTCCCCTCGCCCAGCGCGCCCTTCGGACCCTCGACGTCGGATTTCTTGACGGTGACCTTGCCGGGTGCGTCGATCGAGGCGGCGCCCCAGATCACGCTGACTTTGTTCTTCTTCATCAGGAATCCGACGCCGTCATTCAGGCGCTTGGAGACGCCGCGCGAGCGCTGCACCACCGCCTTCGGATCGAACGAGACCTTCTCCGCCGACAGGCCGTAGTCTTTCGCATGCTGCATGTAGTGATAGATCTCGGCCGAGCGCAGCAGCGCCTTGGTCGGGATGCAGCCCCAGTTCAGGCAGATGCCGCCCAGATAGGACTTCTCGACGATCGCGACCTTGAAGCCGAGCTGCGCGGCGCGGATCGCGGTGACGTAGCCGCCGGGGCCGGAGCCGATGATGATGACGTCGAAGGATGTATCGGCCATGGCGGCTCCCGTTCAACTCAAGACGTGACGCCGCGGGCGCGGCGCTTGAAGACAACAAACCTGACCAGCCATTCGATGATCCCGACCAAGACCAGAACGGCCAGCGCGCTCAACACGATGGGTTGAGCGATGTTCCGCGACAAATGCTCTCCCGACAGGAAGGCGGACCGAAGAAAATCGAACCCGATCGGATTGAGCGCGACGACGGCGCCGAGCAGCAGCGATATCCATGGCCAGCGGGTCCGGACATGCAAGGTTGCCCCCTTCGCCGCCGCGTCAGACCATCATCATGACGGGGTTTTCGATCAGCTGCTTGAACGCGCCGATCAGCTCCGCGCCGAGGGCACCGTCAATGGCACGGTGATCGCAAGACAGGGTCACGCTCATCATGTGCGCGATCTCGATCTTGCCGCCGCGCACGACCGGACGCTCCTCGCTGGTACCAACGGCCAGAATGGTCGCGTGCGGCGGGTTGATCACCGCGGTGAAGTGGCTGATGCCGTACATGCCGAGATTGGAAACGGCGGTGGTGCCGCCCTGATATTCCTCGGGCTTCAATTTGCGGGACCGGGCGCGCGCGGCGAAATCCTTCATCTCGTTGGAGATGGTGGACAGCGTCTTGGTCTCCGCCTTGCGGATGATCGGCGTGATCAGGCCGCCGGGCATCGCGACGGCAACGCCGACGTCGGAATGGTGATGCTTGACCATGCCGCTTTCGGTCCAGCTGACGTTGCAGTTCGGAATCTTCTTCAGCGCGACCGCCATTGCCTTGATGACGAAGTCGTTGACCGAGATCTTGTAGAGCGGCTTCTTCTCCTTGTCCTTCGGCGCGGCCGCATTGATCTCCTCGCGCGCGGCGAGCAGCTTGCCGATGTCGCAGTCGATGGTGAGGTAGAAGTGCGGGACGTTCTGGATCGACGCGGTCAGGCGCTGCGCGATGGTGCGGCGCATGCCGTCATGCGGGACGATGTCGTAGGAGCCAGGCTCGAACAGCGACAGGATCTGCTTGTCCGACATGGTCGGCGCGATCGCGGGCGCGCCCGAGGGTGCAGCGGCCGGTGCCTTGAGGCCCTTGCCGGACTTGGCCTGCTCGACGTCGCGCGCGACCACGCGGCCGTGCGGGCCGGTGCCTGTGACCATGCCGACATCGATGCCGGCTTCCTTGGCGAGACGGCGTGCCAGCGGCGACGAAAACACGCGGCCGCCATGGCCGTTGCCCTGCGCGGCCGGTGCGGCGGCCTGCGGCGCGGGTGTCGCGGCCGGCGGCGGTGCTGCCTTTGTTGCTTCCTTGGGCGCGGCCGGTGCGGGCGCCGGCGCAGCAGCGGGAGCCTCAGCGGCCTTCTCGGCTTTCGGCGGAGCGGCCGAGGCGGTGGGCTTTGCGCTGCCTGCCGCCTTCACGTCCTCGCCCTCGCCGGCGAGCACCGCGATCACGTCGTTGACCGGAACGTCCTGCGTGCCCTCGGGAACCAGGATCTTGGCGATCGTGCCCTCGTCGATCGCCTCGACCTCCATAGTCGCCTTGTCGGTCTCGATCTCGGCGATGACGTCGCCGGATTTGACCTTGTCGCCTTCCTTCTTCAGCCACTTGGCGAGGTTGCCCTTCTCCATCGTCGGCGAGAGAGCGGGCATCAGGATGTTGATGGGCATGCTGACCTCAAGAAGAACTTTGCAAAACGTCGTCTCCGAAAGTGAAGACGAACAGACCGGGTTTAGTTGCCGATGTCGCCCTGCCACAGGCGCTCATTGGCAGGGATGGAACGCCAATTCTTCATCATGGTGATGGAGCGGTCGTCGGCAAGGTCGATCCAGGGAATGCCGAACTTGTCGAGGATATCCTTGGATCCTTCGAAGGTGACGGACTCGCCGATCACCACCAGCTTCACCTTGAACAGCCCGAGCGCGCCCGCGCACATCGAGCATGGCGACAACGTCGTGTACATGACCGTGTCGTGGAACGAGATCGCGCCGGCCTCGCGCAGGCAGCTCATCTCGCCATGAAGGATCGGATTGTTCTCCTGCACGCGGTTGTTGTGTCCGCGGGCGATGATCTTGTTGTCGCGCGTCAGCACGGCGCCGATCGGCAGGCCGCCTTGCGCGATCGAGGCTTCCGCCTCGCGGATCGCCTCCAGCATGAAATCGAAATGAAGGGATTCGATCGCCACAGTCAGTGTCCCTTGCCGCGCGGCGTCGTGGTGCCGGTGTCGGTCGGACGCTCGATCTCGGCCTGGAACATGTCGAGGATGCGGTTCAAGGCGTCCTCCTCGGTATATTCGCTCTCGCGCGCATAGGCGCGTGCGGCATGGCGGGCGAGATCGACGAGCAGCAGGCCCCACATGTCGGGCTCCTCGAAGGCGCGCTGAAACGCCATCGACAGCCCGCCGTCCAGCACGAACACGCGCAGGATCTCGACCGCATCGTCGCGGGTCATGACGTCGGGCGGCAGTGGCTGCTCCTTGGGGCCCGCCATGGATCTACCTGTAGCAGACGGCTTTAGCGGCCTCGACGACTTCCACCGCCGAGGGCAGCGCGAGCTTCTCCAGGTTCGCGGCGTAAGGCATCGGTACGTCCTTGCCGGAGACGCGCGCAACGGGCGCATCGAGATAATCGAAGGCGTTCTCCATGATCCGCGCGGCAATCTCGGCGCCGACGCCGCTCTGCGCCCAACCCTCTTCCACGGTGACGGCGCGACCGGTCTTCTTGACCGAGTTGATGATGGTCTCGGTGTCGAGCGGACGCAGCGTGCGCAGGTCGATCACCTCGGCCTCGATGCCGTCCTTGGCGAGCTCATCGGCGGCCTTCAGCGCATAGGTCATTCCATTCGACCAGGAGATGATCGTGACGTGGCTGCCAGCGCGTACGATGCGCGCCTTGCCGATCGGGATGACGAAGTCGTCGAGCTTCGGCACCTGGCCGGTGTGACCGTACAGCACCTCGTTCTCGAGGAAGATCACCGGATTGGGATCGCGGATCGCGGCCTTGAGCAGGCCCTTGGCGTCGGCGGCCGAATACGGCGCAACCACCTTGAGGCCGGGGATGTGCGAGTACCAGGCCGAATAGTCCTGGCTGTGCTGGGCGGCAACGCGCGCAGCGGCACCATTGGGCCCACGGAACACGATCGAGCAGCCCATCTGGCCGCCGGACATGTAGAGCGTCTTGGCCGCGGAGTTGATGATCTGATCGATCGCCTGCATGGCGAAGTTGAAGGTCATGAACTCGACGATCGGCTTGAGGCCCGTCATCGCGGCGCCGACACCGACGCCGGCAAAGCCGTGCTCGGTGATCGGCGTGTCGATCACGCGCTTGGCGCCGAACTCCTGGAGCAACCCTTGCGTGACCTTGTAGGCGCCCTGATATTCGGCGACCTCTTCGCCCATGACGAAGACGTCGGCATCGCGGCGCATCTCTTCCGCCATGGCATCGCGCAAGGCTTCGCGGATAGTCTGCGTCACCATCTCGGTGCCTTCAGGCACTTCCGGATCCGGCTCGGCAACGGCCTGCGGAGCGGGCGCAGCCTTCGGCGCTGGCGCTTCGGACTTCGCCGCTGCAGGCGGCGCCGACTCGGCAGCCTTCTCCTGCTTGGCCGGCGCGCTGGCCTTGGCGAGATCGGCGGCGCTCTCACCATCGGCGAGAATGGTCGCGATCGGCGTGTTCACCGCCACATCGGCGGTGCCCTCGGGGATCAGGATCTTGCCGAGCGTCCCCTCATCGGTCGCCTCGACCTCCATGGTCGCCTTGTCGGTCTCGATCTCGGCGATCACGTCGCCCGACTTGATCGGCTCGCCCTCTTTCTTCAGCCATTTGGCGAGGTTGCCCTTCTCCATCGTGGGCGACAACGCGGGCATCAGCACTTGAATTGGCATATCTTCTCCAAGGAAAGCTTGCGCGCGTTCAGCGGTAAACGTCGGTCCAGAGCTCGGCGGCATCCGGCTCGGGATCATGCTGGGCGAAATCGGCGGACGCGTTGACAATGTCGCGGACCTCGGCATCGATCGCCTTCAAATCCTGCTCGCTGACCTTGGCCGCGAGCAGGCGGTTGCGCACCTGCTCGATCGGATCCTGGTCGTGGCGGACCTTCTCGACCTCCTCGCGCGTGCGATATTTTGCAGGATCGGACATCGAGTGACCGCGGTAGCGATAGGTCTGCATCTCCAGGATGTAGGGGCCCTTGCCGGCGCGGCACCAGGCCGCCGCCTCCTCGCCCGCAGCCTTCACGGCGCGGACATCCATGCCGTCGACCTGTTTGCCCGGAATGTTGAATGACGCGCCGCGCTTGGAGAAATCCTGCTGCGCCGAGGCGCGCGAGACCGAGGTGCCCATGGCGTAGCGGTTGTTCTCGATGACGTAGATCACCGGCAGCTTCCAGAGCTCCGCCATGTTGAAGCTCTCATAGACCTGGCCCTGGTTGGCCGCGCCATCGCCGAAATAAGTGACGCTGACATTGTCGTTGTCGCGATAATGATTGGCGAAAGCGAGACCCGTGCCGAGCGAGACCTGCGCGCCAACGATGCCGTGGCCGCCGTAGAAGTGCTTCTCCTTGCTGAACATGTGCATGGAGCCGCCCTTGCCCTTGGAATAACCGCCGCGGCGGCCCGTGAGCTCGGCCATGACGCCGTTGGCGTCCATGCCGGTGGCGAGCATGTGACCGTGATCGCGATAGCCGGTGATGACCTGATCGCCCTCCTTCAGGGCCATCTGCATGCCGACCACCACGGCCTCCTGGCCGATATAGAGATGGCAGAAACCGCCGATTGCTCCCATGCCGTAGAGCTGGCCGGCCTTCTCCTCGAAGCGCCGGATCAGGAGCATGTCGCGCAGCGCCTTGAGCTCCTGCTCCTTCGTGAATTCCGGGGGCGACCCGCCATCGGTCTTGTCGTGTGGCGTGCTCGCGGCGGCTTTCTTGGGTGCGGCCATGGGAATTCCGGGTCAGAGAAAACTTTCGCCCTCTCTAACCCAAGTCAAACGCCCTTGGAAAGCACCGCGGCGACATGGCACGACTTTCATTATGCCGCACTGCAACGTGGTCGAAATATTGCAAAATGTTTGGCGCCGATCGGGCAACAAATCGATGGCCGGCGGGCGGACGCGCAGATTCGTGATCGCGTCAAGAAGCGTTGGGCCAACGCAGTCCTGACAATTGGAACGGACGGCGCCGAACTGGCGCCGCCCATGCCTCTTGCCCGATCAGAACGTGCCCGATCAGAAGAAGCCGAGCTTCTTCGGGCTGTAGCTGACCAGGAGGTTCTTGGTCTGCTGGTAGTGATCGAGCATCATCTTGTGGGTCTCGCGACCGACGCCCGACTGCTTGTAGCCGCCGAAGGCAGCATGCGCGGGATAGGCATGATAACAGTTGGTCCAGACCCGGCCGGCCTGGATCTCCCGGCCGAAACGGTAGCAGCGATTGGCATCACGGCTCCAGACGCCGGCGCCCAGGCCGTAGAGCGTGTCGTTGGCGATCGCGAGCGCCTCCTCGTCGGTCTTGAAGGTGGTGACCGAAACGACGGGACCGAAGATCTCCTCCTGGAAGATCCGCATCTTGTTGTGGCCCTCGAACACGGTCGGCTGCACGTAGAAGCCGCCGGCGAGATCACCCGCGAGCTCGGCACGTCCGCCGCCGGCCAGGACCTTGGCGCCCTCTTGCTTGCCGATGTCGATATAGGAGAGAATCTTGGAGAGCTGCTCGCCAGAGGCCTGGGCGCCGATCATGGTGGTGGCGTCGCGCGGATCGCCCTGCTTGATCGCGGCGACGCGCTTCAGCGCACGCTCCATGAAGCGGTCATAGATATCGGCGTGCACCAGCGCCCGGCTCGGACAGGTGCAGACCTCGCCCTGGTTCAGCGCGAACATGACGAAACCTTCGATCGCCTTGTCGAAGAAATCGTCGTCTTCGGCGGTGACGTCATTGAAGAAGATGTTCGGCGACTTGCCGCCGAGCTCCAGCGTGACGGGAATGAGGTTCTGGCTGGCATATTGCATGATCAGCCGGCCCGTCGAGGTCTCGCCGGTGAAGGCGATCTTGGCGATGCGCGGGCTCGAGGCGAGCGGCTTGCCGGCCTCGACGCCGAAACCGTTGACGATGTTGAGGACTCCCGGCGGCAGGATGTCGGCAATGATCTCGGCCCATACCATGATCGAGGCCGGAGTCTGCTCGGCGGGCTTGAGCACCACGCAATTGCCGGCGGCGAGCGCAGGCGCGAGCTTCCAGCAGGCCATCAGCAGCGGGAAGTTCCAGGGAATGATCTGGCCGACCACGCCGAGCGGCTCATGGAAATGATAGGCGATGGTATCGTGGTCGATCTCACCGATCGAGCCTTCCTGGGCGCGCACCACGCCGGCGAAATAACGGAAATGGTCGATGGCCAGCGGCAGGTCGGCGGCGCGGGTCTCGCGGATCGGCTTGCCGTTGTCCCAGGTCTCGGCGATGGCGAGACGCTCGAGGTTCTCTTCCATGCGGTCGGCGATCCGGTTCAGGACCGCGGCGCGCTCGGCGACGCTGGTGCGGCCCCAGGCCGCCTTGGCGGCATGCGCCGCGTCGAGGGCCGCCTCGACGTCCTGCGCGTCGGACCGCGCGATCTTGCAGACGATTTGGCCGGTCACCGGCGAGGCATTGTCGAAATACTTGCCCGAGATCGGCGCGACGAACTTGCCGCCGATGAAATTGTCATAGCGCTCTGCGAAGGGAACTTTGGTGACGCTGAGGAATTCCACCTTGTTCATTGTTCACTCCCGATGTTTGCTGTTTGCGCAATTCGTCGCGTGGTCGCGACTTGCGCAGACGATGATGCGGGAGGCGTTTTCTGTCAGCCCGGCCGGGGGCGATGGCGGAGCGGACCTGTCGCAGTTCTGCGACAGTCGTACTTGCCCGCTACGGGCGACGGACAATTAGGGTGTCAGGCGGCTTCCACCTCGTCATTGCGAGCGCAGCGAAGCAATCCAGAGTCCCTCCGCGGAAAGATTCTGGATTGCTTGGTCGCTTCGCTCCTCGCAATGACGGTTGAGGAACAGCGCCGGCTCAGTGCTTGATCCCGAACCGCTTCAACTTCCGGTGCAGCGTAGCGCGGCTGACGCCGAGGGCCTTGGCGGCCGCTGACACGTTGCCGTCGGCACGGAGCAGCGCCCGCTGCAACACCGCGCGCTGACCGCCGGCGAGATGGTCATGCGCGGGTTCGCCGCCGAGGAGATCGGCCGCGGGCACCGGCTGCAACGCCTTGCCGGGTGCGATCCCGAGTCCGATCCGGGCCGAGCGGGTCGCGCCGATCACGAGATCGTCCGCGTCCACCGCGAGCAGGCCGCTGCAACCTCCGTCCGGACCTCGCGTCAAGACGATGCGGGCATGGGCGAAGGCCCTGCGAAACAGGTCGGCCTCGATCCGCTTGGCCGCCTCGCCCGCCGCCAGCGCGATCAGGCTGGAGAACCCTTCGGTGCGGTCCGCGCGGCAGGAGGAGACATCGAGCACGCCCGCGAGCGCCGCCTCATGGTCGTAGACCGGAACGGCCGTGCAGCTCAAAAGCGTGTTGCGGGTGAAGAAGTGCTGGTCACGATCGATCGTCAGCGGGCGCTGCTCGACCAGACAGGTGCCGATGCCGTTGGTGCCTTCGTGCTCCTCGCTCCAGAGCGCGCCGGTCCACAGGCCCCAGGATTGAAACGTCGCATCGTCCGCAGGCGTGCCGCGACGATCGACCGGCACTCCCTCGCCGTCCGCGAGGAGCACGCAGCAGCCGCTGGCACCGACGGCCTGATACAGCCGGTCCATCGCACCTTGCGCGGCCGCCAGCAGCGGCGCGACGCGCTCGCGGGCTTGACCGAGCTCTGTTTCGGTGAGCCGCATCGGCGAGCTGCGGCCTCCGGGATCGAGATGATGCAATCGGGACGAACGACGCCACGAAGCCACGAGCGCGGACCGGGCGGCTTGGCCGGACGCGATGGCAGCCTCGACGCGGGCCGCGTGATGCGGGGGCATTGACCCATTCATCACTGTTTCCTCCGGAAAGCAGCCTAAGCCATGCCGCCATGGCCCGGTTGATCTGCGTCAATCCGGGCGACAGCGACCGAAGCCATGAGCCCCTGCTGCGGCGCCGTCAAGGCAGCCGGCAGCCTCTTGGCCTACGACTTTCGGTAACAGTGCGGTGCGCGGCCGGCGGCAATCCGCAGCCACTTTCGATAGCGGTTTCGAATGCAGCGAGAACGCTATTTCGCCGGGATCATCCGAACGAGATCATGCGGATTGACATAGTCCAGCTGATAGCGCGCCCGCTCGTCCAGCATGTCAGGATCGATCCGCGACGTGCGCAGCAACGAGACGCGCTGCTCGCTCCTGGCGCGCTCGCGCTTGAGCTGCGCCAACTCGCTGGTCAGCGCGATGATCTCCTGATCCAGCTCCTGGCGGGCATTGAGGCCATATTTGCCGGTGTAGGCGTTGACGCCGAAATAGCCGACGATGGCCGCTGCCATGGCATAGAGGGCAAGGCCGGTCAGGATCGATTTCAGGCGCGCGCGGGAGACCATCCTGGGAAGATGCGGCAGGTTGGTTAAGGGAGTGCTAATTACCCCTGACCGGATATCTCCTCGTCATGCCCGGGCTCGTCCCGGGCATCCACGTTCTTCGTCGCTGACGCCAAGACGTGGATGGCCGGGACAAGCCCGGCCATGACGAACAGTTGAGCAAGTATCGGCGGAAACGCCTCAGCCGTGGTGCTTCGCGACGTGCGCGGCGAAGGCGTCGACATAGGCCTGGAGCACGGGCTTGAGCGACTCCTTGGTCAGATTGCCCTCCGCATCGAAAGCGTCGCCGACGGCGTTCAGATAGGTCTCGGGCTGCTGGAGGATCGGACCGGAGATGCCCGGCAGGATCGTCTGCAGATGCTTGGCCGCGCTGACCCCGCCGAGCGGCCCCGGCGAGTTCGAGACGATGCCGACCGGCTTGCCGAGCAACGAGCTCTTGCCATAGGGCCGCGAGGCGACGTCGATGGCATTCTTGAGCACACCCGGAATCGAGCGATTGTATTCCGGCGAGACGAAGATGACGCCGTCCGACTTCTGAAGCTTCTCGCGGAAGGCCAGCCAGTCCGCAGGCGGCGCGCCCTCGAGGTCCTGGTTGAAGAACGAGATGCCGGCCGGCGTGATCACCTCGAGCTTGAGTGAGGCCGGTGCGAGCTTGGCGAGCGCATTGGCGATCTTGAGCGAGAAGCTGTCCTTGCGCAGGCTGCCGGCGATCACGACGATGTTGTAGGCCATGGGGTGTCCTCGGGGGCTGGAGCGGGAGTGCCGGGGCGGCACTTAAGCGATCCGGCGCATTCGATGCAAGTGCATGAACCGGATCGATTTGGAAACGCTGTGTTTCGCGAAAGCGGATGTTGCCTAAAACATTCGGGCCGCCAAGCGGCGGCCCGAACTCTTTCGCATACGTCTAACCCAGATCAGATCGTCGGATTCCATGCCGACGGGATCAGGCGATATTTGGCGCCGTCCTTTACGACATGACCGACCGAGGGGAAGGTGAAGTGGAAGCCGATCACGGTCGCCTTCTCGGCCGCCGCCATGTCGTAGAATTTGTGGCGCGTGGCCTGCGCCATCGCGGCGTCGTAGTCGAACATCACGTGCCAGTCCGGATTGCGCAGGAAGAATTCCGGGATGTTGGTGACGTCGGACTGGATCAGGACCTTGGCATCGCCCGATGCGACCGCGAACGAGGTATGGCCGGGCGTGTGGCCCGGCGTCGCGATCGAGGTGATGCCGGGTGCAACTTCCTTGCCCGCTTCGAACTTGGTGACCTTGGACTCGAGACCGGAAAAGGTCTTCTTCACGCTGGCGAAATAGTTCTTCATCATCGGATTGGACTCGGCCTTGGCGGCGTTGTCCTCGCTGGTCCAGAACTCCCAATCCTTGCCCGGCACCATGATCTCCGCGTTCGGGAAGGCGAGCGCGCCGTCGGCGAGACGGATGCCGTTGATGTGATCAGGGTGCAAATGCGACAGCAGCACGACGTCGATGGTCTTGGGATCGACCCCGGCAGCCTGCAGATTTTGCATCAAGCGGCCGACGGCACCCTTGCTCCCCTCGAAATTCGCGATGCCGTTGCCGGTATCGATCAGCACCAGCTTGGAGCCGGTGTTGATGAGTTGCGGGTTGAACGGGACGGTGACCATGCCCTTGGGCATGTAGGCCGCCTCGCCAGCAGCCAGCGCCTCCTCTTTCGGAACATTGGCGACGAACTTGTCCGGCATCGGAAAGGTGCGCGCGCCGTCATTGACCGAGGTGCATTCGAGGCTGCCCACCTTGTAGCGATAGAAGCCCGGCGCCTGCGCCCCGGCTTGGGGCGCTGCGGCATTGGCGGTCATGGTCCCAAGCCCGGTAACGGCAGCCGCGCCCATGGCGGCGGCGCCTGCGAGCAGGTGACGGCGATTGAGATCGGTCATGGAATTCCCTTCTGAGCCCCTGCGGATTTTCCGCTTTCAACGACGGCGGGAATAATCCCCGGCTTCGCTCGGAAGGCAAGACCTTCTTTGGGTGACGTGCCGTCGCACGCCGCCATTATTTATTTGGGTTGATGAGGAATTTTTCGCCGGTGGCACGTTTGGCGTAGACCGCGATGTTGGCGGGATCGAGCACCTCGGGCAGCGAGACCACCTTGGTGTAGTGACTGGCGAAGGTGGTCTTGAGCTCGGAGGCGACGCGCTGGCGCAGGCGACCGATCTCGGCCGGGCCGATGTTCTGGAGGAACGGCGTGAGCAGCCAGCCGCCGACACCCCAGCTGAGGCCGAAAGAGCGGTTCAGCTCGGTCGGGCGCGTGTCGAGGCTGCCATAGATGTAGACGTGCTTGTACACGTTAGAGCCGTAGCGACTGTACTCCTTCGCGGTCTTGTTGGCCGCAATCTCCATGGCCGCCAGGATCTGGCTCGCCAACTTGCCGCCGCCGATGGCGTCGAAGGCAATCGTGGCGCCGGTCTCGACCAGCGCATTGGTGAGATCGTCCATGAAGCTCGCCGCGCTGGAATCCACAACGTGCCTGGCGCCGATCTTGTGCAGGATCTCCGCCTGCTCCTTGTTCCTGACGATGTTGACGAGAGCGATCCCGTCCTTGATGCAGATCTTGTTCAGCATCTGGCCGAGATTGGAGGCAGCCGCGGTGTGCACGAGAGCCTTGTGGTTCTCCCGCCGCATCGTCTCGGTCATGCCGAGCGCGGTCAGCGGATTGACGAACCAGGAGGCGCCATCCGCGGCCGTGGTGCCCTCAGGCAGCTCCATGACGTCGCGGACCTTCAGCACGCGATATTGCGTGTACATCGCCCCGCCGATCATCGACACCGTCTTGCCCATCAGCGCCTTTGCCGAATCCGACGAGCCGGCCCCGATCACCGTGCCGGCGCCCTCATTGCCGACCGGCAGAGACTGGTCGAACCGCGCCCCCATCATCCGCATCGCCGCCTCCGGCATCTGGGCGGTGATGATCGGCATCTCCTTGGTGCCGGAGGCCTTCGCCGCCGACATGTCGGCGGGTCCAATCAGGAGCCCGAGGTCGGAAGGGTTGATCGGGGTCGCCTCGACGCGAACCACGACCTCGTCATCGGCCGGCTCTGGCGTCGGGACATTCACGAGGGACAGTTCCAGCTCACCGCTCTTCTTCAGCAGCGAACGCAGTTGTAGTCCGGTCTTGCCGTCGCTCATGTCGATCCTCCCTGTCCGTCTTTCGCAGTCGAGGCGCCGGCTTACGCAAGCGCCTTCAGTGCCGCCTTGCCGCCGTAGAGCGCCTGCTTGCCGAGTTGCTGCTCGATGCGCAGGAGCTGGTTGTATTTGGCGGTGCGATCGGACCGCGCAAGGGAGCCGGTCTTGATCTGACCGCAGTTCGTGGCAACCGCAAGATCGGCGATGGTGGAATCCTCGGTCTCGCCCGAGCGGTGCGACATCACCGAGGTGTAGCCGGCCTTGTGCGCCATCTCGACGGCGGCGAGCGTCTCGGTCAGCGTGCCGATCTGGTTGACCTTGATCAGGATCGAGTTGGCCCGGCCGGCCTTGATGCCTTCGGCGAGACGCTTGACGTTGGTGACGAAGAGATCGTCGCCGACGAGCTGGCACTTCTTGCCGATGAGGTCGGTGAGCTCCTTCCAGCCGTCCATGTCGTCTTCCGACATGCCGTCCTCGATGGTGACGATCGGATAGCGCGCGACGAGGTCCGCGAGGTACTTGGCCTGCTCGGAGATCGAGCGGGTTTTGCCCTCGCCTTCATAGACATACTTGCCGCCCTTAAAGAACTCGGTCGAGGCGCAGTCGAGGCCGAGCACGATGTCGGAGCCCGCCTTGAAGCCGGCCTTGCCGATCGCGTTCATGACGAAGTCGAGCGCGGCATCCGCCGACGGCAGGTTCGGGGCGAAGCCGCCCTCGTCGCCGACATTGGTGTTGTGGCCGGCTTTCTTCAATTCGGACTTCAGCGTGTGGAACACCTCCGCACCGTAGCGCAGGCCCTCGGCGAAGGACGATGCGCCGACGGGCAGGATCATGAACTCCTGGAAGTCGATCGGGTTGTCGGCATGCACGCCGCCATTGATGATGTTCATCATCGGCACCGGCAACAGACGCGCGGAGGTGCCGCCAACATAGCGATAGAGCGGCATGTCGAGCGAGTTCGCGGCCGCTTTGGCGCAGGCGAGCGAGACGCCGAGGATGGCGTTGGCCCCGAGCCGGCTCTTGTTCGCCGTGCCGTCGAGATCGATCATGATCTGGTCGATCTGGGCCTGCTGCTCGACATCGAGACCACTCAGGGCCTCGAAAATCTCGCCGTTGACGGCGCCGACCGCCTTGGTGACGCCCTTGCCGAGATAGCGGGCCTTGTCGCCGTCGCGCAATTCCACCGCCTCATGGGCTCCGGTCGAGGCGCCCGACGGCACCGCGGCGCGGCCGAGCGCACCGTCTTCCAACACCACATCGACCTCGACGGTGGGATTACCCCGGCTATCCAGGATTTCGCGGCCGATGATGTCGATGATGGCGGTCATGAGAGCCTCATTTCGGGAAACAAAGGGGCAGTTGGCGGTGCTTCTACCGCAATGCATCGACGCGGAAAAGGCCGGGTGACGGCCGCCCGATGATTGGCTAAGAGGGCCGCACGGAGGCGGCCGAATGTCGAAAAAACCCAGCAAATCGAACAAGTCCCCTGCCAAGCCAGCTTCATTGCAGCTTGGCCGCGCCGTGGAATGGCCGGATGCGCCTGAAAAAGCCAAGCTCGACCGCGTGCCGAATCCGCAAGAAGGCACGGATTATCTGGTGCGTTTCACCGTGCCGGAATTCACCTCGCTCTGCCCGGTCACGGGCCAGCCGGATTTCGCGCATCTGATGATCGACTACGCGCCGGGCCAGTGGCTGCTGGAGTCAAAATCGCTCAAACTCTACATCGCAAGCTTCCGCAATCACGGCGCCTTCCACGAGGACTGCACCGTGATGATCGGCAAGCGCATCGCCAGCGAGATCAAGCCGAAATGGCTGCGCATCGGCGGCTATTGGTATCCGCGCGGCGGCATCCCGATCGACGTATTCTGGCAGACCGGCCGCGTACCGAAGGGAATGTGGGTGCCCGAGCAAGGCGTCGCGCCTTATCGCGGGCGGGGCTAGGAGGAGAAAAACAACAATGAAATGGATGCCAGCAACACTCCGCAACCTTGCTCTGGGTCTTCTGGCTGTCCTGTGGCTCAGCGGCGCGTCCGATGCTGCCGAGGTTCGGGTGATGATCTCGGGCGGACTGACGGCTGCTTACAAGGTGCTCGTGCCGGAATTCGAGAAGGCCACCGGCAACAAGGTGCTGACGGAATATGGGCCGTCGATGGGCACGACCGCGAACGCCATCCCGGTGCGGCTCGAACGCGGCGAGCCGGCCGATGTCCTGATCATGGTGGGCTATGCCCTCAACGATCTCGCCAGCAAGGGCAAGGTCGTTGCCGGCAGCCAGGTCGATCTGACCAGGTCCCCGATCGGGATCGCCGTGAAAGCGGGCGCGCCGAAGCCGGACATCAGCTCCGTGGAAACGGTGAAGCGCGCGCTGCTGGCGGCGAAGACGATCGCCTATTCCGACAGCGCCAGCGGCGTCTACGTCTCGACCGAGATGTTCGACAAGCTCGGCATTGCCGACGCCATGAAGGACAAGGCGCGCAAGATTCCGGCAACGCCTGTCGGCGAGACCGTCGCGCATGGCGAGGCCGAGCTCGGCTTCCAGCAGATCAGCGAGCTGAAGCCCGTCAAGGGCATCGACATCGTCGGACCGCTGCCGAGCGAGTTGCAGAAGATCACGATCTTTTCCGCCGGAATTGCGACCGGTTCGAAGGAGCCCGAGGCAGGCCGGGCCTTGATCAAGTTCCTGGCCTCCCCGGCTGCGCGCGAGGCGATCATTGCGAGCGGCATGGAGCCGATCCAGGCTCTCGGGTCAAAATAGCCAAGCTCATCCGGTAGACGTCAGCGCGCGTCCGCCGGCGCTCGCTGTTTCAGCAGGCGGGCGCAGACGAAGCCCAGCACCACCATGATCACTGCGCTCGCGAACAGCGTCGGCATCTTGCCGGCATGGTGGAGTCCGAAGCCATAGGCGAGCGGCCCAACGGTCTGCCCCATGAAGAAGAAGAATGAATGCAGCGACAACGCGGTGGCGCGCGCCTCGACCGAGAGCTCGCTGGCGAAGACCTGCAGACAACCATGGGCGATGTAGAAGCCCCATCCCATCACGACGAGATTCAGGGCCTGCACCTCCCAGCGCGGGCCGAAGGCCACAGCAACGAGCTGTGAGGCAACCAGCGTCATGCCGGCGATCATCATGCCCTTCATGCCAAGGCGCGGCAGCAGGCGCGACACCGTCAGCGTGTAGAACAGGCCGCCGACCGCAAAGCCCGCGATGACGAGCCCCGCGATCGAGAGCGAGGTCTGGCCAAGTTCGAACAGGAACGAGGCGATGTAGGGAAACAGACCGAGCACACAGCAGCCTTCGATGAACACTGCCGTGTAGCAGACATAGGCGTTCGGATTGGTGAAGATGGTGCGATAGCCGGCCTTCAGCGCCGACAGGCTCGTCTTCGGCGGATGCTTGACCTTGGCGCCGTGAAAGCCGGCCGCAACCGCGATCGAGGCGACGATCACGAGCACGCCCAGCACCGCCAGCACGCCGCGCCACCCCAGGAAATCGCCGATCAGGCCGGAGGCCGAGGCGCCGAGGAGATTGCCCGTCATCGCGCCCGCGAGCGTGCGGCTGATTGCGACCTGGCGTTTCTCAGGCCCGACGAGATCGCTGGTCAGGCTCAGCGCCACCGGAAACACACCGCCCGAGCCGATACCGGCGAGAATGCGGGTGGCAAACAGCACCGAGAACGAGGTCGAGAACGCGCCGAGGATATTGGCGAGGCCGAGCAGCGCGAGGCAGCCGATCATCAGCCGCGTCTTTCCGAACAGGTCGGCTGCAGCGCCAATGATGGGCTGGATGATCGAGAAGGTGAAGGCGAACACCGCGGCAAAGCCCGCCGCAGTCGCGATGCTGACGCCAAAGTCTTCGGCGACGTGCGGCAGCACCGGATCGAGCGCGCGTGCGGAGAGTGCTGCGGCGAAGCTTGCGCCTGCTATGACGTAGAGCGCTGCCGGCAAGCCGTGATCGTGCGGCCGCGCCTCGCCTTGCTGCATCAGCGCGGGCCGACTTTGACAGATTCTTTGGCCAGCGTGTCGAACGCCATCAGCCTGGCGATCAGCCCTTCGAATTCGCGCAGCGGCACCATGTTGGGACCGTCCGACGGCGCGCGATCGGGATCGGGATGGGTTTCGATGAAGACGCCGGCAACGCCGACGGCGACAGCCGCGCGGGCCAGCACCGGCACGAACTCACGCTCGCCGCCCGACGAGGTGCCCTTCCCGCCCGGCTGCTGCACCGAATGAGTGGCATCGAAGATGACGGGCGCGCCGGTGGTGCGCGCCAGGATCGGCAGCGCGCGCATGTCTGAGACCAGCGTGTTGTAGCCGAACGAGGCGCCGCGCTCGGTGACGAGCACGTTCGGATTGTTCGCGCTGGTGATCTTGGTCACGACATTCGCCATGTCCCAGGGCGCCAGGAACTGGCCCTTCTTGACATTGACGACCCTGCCGGTCGCGGCGGCGGCGAGAAGCAGATCGGTCTGCCGGCACAGGAAGGCAGGGATTTGCAAGACGTCCACGGCTTGCGCGACCTCGGCGCATTGCGTGGCCTCGTGCACGTCGGTCAGCACCGGCAAGCCAAGCGAGGAGCGGATCTCGGCGAAGATCGGCAGCGACTGCGAAAGACCGAGCCCGCGCGCAGCGGAGGCGCTGGTACGGTTGGCCTTGTCGAAGGAGGTCTTGTAGACGAGGCCGATTTTCAGCCGCGCGGCGATCTCCTTCAGCGCGGAAGCAACCTCCAACGCGTGCTGGCGGCTTTCGAGCTGGCACGGTCCGGCAATGATCGAAATCGGCAGATCATTGCCGAACTTGACCGTCCCGATAGTGACGACCGGCGCCGCCGAATGCGAAGAGCTCAAGGCAAATCCCTCGTTTCGGCGCGACCATAGCCGTGATGAGGGTCGGATCAACCCTCTTCCGCCCGGGCCGTTCGAATATCAGGGTTGCGCCAGGGTTCCCGGCGGCGGCGGGAATCGCTACTTCACCGAGGAGAAGGCGGTCGGCGCCAGGATCTGGCTGACGATGTTGCCGACGATCTGGCCGTCAGCTTCGCTCTCGGCACGGGCTTTCATCCAGTCCGGATCGGTCATGAACGCGCCCCACTTCTTCTCGCGCTCGGCGAGCGAATCCCAGGCAAGGAAATAGGTCAGCTCCTGGTTGGATCCACCGATCAGCGTGGTGAAGAAGCCGGCCTGCTTGATGCCATGCTTCTCCCAGAGCTTCAGCGTCACCGTCTCAAACCGCTTCAGCAGCGCCGGCAGCCGGCCGGGCACACAGCGATAGACGCGCATTTCGTAGATCATCAACTTCACTCCCTGCTGTTGTTCTTGCGGCAGGGAGTTGTCGCAACAAACGGCGCGATCGTCAAAGGCAGAGAAACGCTACACCAACCGGCTCTGCTTCGCCGCCGCCGCGATGAACGAGGCGAACAGCGGATGAGGCTCGAACGGCCGCGACTTCAGCTCGGGGTGGAACTGGACGCCGATGAACCAGGGGTGATCCTCGTACTCGACGATTTCAGGCAGAACGCCGTCAGGCGACAGGCCTGAGAATTTCAGCCCATGCTGCTCGAGCCGATCCTTGTAGGCGGTGTTGACCTCGTAGCGATGGCGATGGCGTTCGGAGATTTCGGTCGCGCCGCCATAGACCTGCGAGACGCGGCTGCCGCGGTTCAATGCCGCAGGATACGCGCCGAGCCGCATCGTGCCACCGAGATCGCCGGCCTGCGAGCGCTTCTCCAGTTCGTTGCCGCGCAGCCATTCCGTCATCAGGCCGACCAGCGGCTCCTTGGTCGGGCCGAACTCGGTCGAGTTGGCGTCCTCGATGCCGACGAGATTTCGCGCGGCCTCGATCACCGCCATCTGCATGCCGAAGCAGATGCCGAAATATGGCACGTCGCGCTCGCGCGCGAATTGCGCCGCCCTGATCTTGCCTTCCGCGCCGCGCTGGCCGAAGCCGCCGGGCACCAGGATGCCGTTGACGTGCTCGAGGAACGGCGCCGGATCCTCCTTCTCGAAGATCTCGCTCTCGATCCAGTCGAGATTGACCTTGACCTTGTTGGCGATGCCGCCGTGCGACAGCGCCTCGATCAGCGACTTATACGCATCCTTCATGCCGGTATATTTGCCGACGATGGCAATGGTGACGTTGCCTTCGGGATTGCGGATGCGTTCGTTGATCTGCTGCCAGCTCTGGAGCACCGGCGGAATCCGCGAGCCAATGCCGAAGGCGGCGAGCACCTCGTCGTCGAGGCCCGCATTGTGATAGGCCTCGGGGACGGCGTAGATGTTGTCGACGTCGCGCGCCTCGATCACGGCGCTTTCGCGCACGTTGCAAAACAGCCCGAGCTTGCGCCGCTCTTCCTTCGGAATCTCGCGATCGGTGCGGCAGAGCAGGATGTCTGGCTGGATGCCGATGGAGCGCAGCTCCTTGACGGAGTGCTGCGTCGGCTTGGTCTTGAGCTCGCCGGCACTCGGGATGTAGGGCAGCAGCGTCAGGTGGATGTAGACGGCGTGATCGCGCGGCAGCTCGTTCTTGAGCTGGCGGATCGCCTCGAAGAACGGCAGGCCCTCGATGTCGCCGACGGTGCCGCCGATCTCGACCAGCACGAAATCGTAATCATCGTTGCCGTCGAGGACGAATTCCTTGATCGCGTTGGTGACGTGCGGAACCACCTGGATGGTCGCGCCGAGATAATCCCCGCGGCGCTCCTTGGAGATGATGTCCTGGTAGATGCGCCCCGTTGTGATGTTGTCGGCCTTGGTGGCGGGACGGCCGGTGAAGCGCTCGTAGTGACCGAGATCGAGATCGGTCTCCGCGCCGTCATCGGTGACGAACACTTCGCCGTGCTGATACGGCGACATCGTTCCGGGATCGAGGTTGAGATAGGGATCGAGCTTGCGGAGGCGGACCTTGTAGCCCCGGGCCTGCAACAGGGCACCCAGTGCCGCCGAAGCCAAACCCTTGCCGAGCGAAGAAACCACGCCGCCGGTGATGAATATGTACCGCGCCATGGGACTTAACCTCTAATCCCCTAAATTCGATTCGCCAAAGCGATTCGCATTCCGCCCCAAAGATTTTGCGGGCCTGTGGGTGATGCAGAACTGAGAGTGGTGACAGTGCCTTGATGGGGACTTTTGATGCAGGACGGTAGCAGCCGTCCTGCATGGCCCCCCTGCTTTATTGCGAGCGCGGCACCTGCGGGCCTGCCGGCGCCTGGTTCTGCTGCTGCTCGTCGGCCTTCTTCAGCGAATCCAGGATGCCGCCCGAGGTCGGCGGCGCGATCGGCGACCCGCCGGCCGGCTGGGTCTGCCCGGGCTGGCCGATGATCGACGACGGCTTGCGGTCGTAGCCGGCGTACCAGGACAGGAACAGGCTGGTGAGGAAGAAGCCGACGGCCAGGATCGCCGTGGTCCGCGTCAAAAGATTCGCAGTGCCGCGGCTCGACATGAAGCCCGCGCCGCCGCCCATGCCGAGGCCGCCGCCTTCCGACTTCTGGAGCAGCACGGCGCCGATCATGACGGCGACGATCATGAGGTGGATGACGATGACAACGGTATGCATAGTATCCTTCCGTCACAAGCGGGCGGCGCCTGACGGCGGCCGAGCGCGCTTCGCGGGTTTTCCTGAAGTTGCGCGGTGTTACACGATCGGAGGGGGCATTGCCACCCCCGATCGGGCCCGGACCAAGGGTTTCAATGAGCTAGAGACAGCCCTTGGCAATCGCAAGGAAGTCGGCCGCTTTCAGGCTGGCGCCGCCGACCAGCGCGCCATTGACGTTTTTCACTGCCATCAGCTCGGCCGCATTCGAGGGCTTGACCGAGCCGCCGTAGAGAATGCGCATCCTGGCGCCGTCCGTCTTGAACCGGGAGGTCAGGAGCTCCCGGATAAACCCATGAATCTGCTCAACATCCTTGGCTGTTGGGGTAAGACCCGTGCCGATCGCCCAGACCGGCTCATAGGCCACGACCAGATTGGCGGCGGTCGATCCGTCCGGCAGTGAGCCGTCGAGCTGGCCGCGCAGAATGTCGAGGGTCTGGCCGGCATCGCGCTGGGCCTGCGTCTCGCCGACGCAGACAATTGCCGCCGCCCCGGCGCGCCAGGCCGCCTCCGCCTTCTGCCGGATCAGGGCATCCCCCTCGCCGTGGTCCGCACGGCGCTCGGAATGGCCGACGATGATGGCGGTTGCGCCGGCATCCACCAGCATTTCGGCTGAGACATCGCCGGTATGGGCGCCGGAGGCCTTGGGATGGCAGTCCTGGGCCCCTACCGCGACCTTCTTGCCTGCCGCCCTCCCGGCAAAGGCCGCGATCAACGTCGCCGGCGGGCACACCAGCAGGTCGGCCTTGGCGGTCACGTCTGCCGCGCCGCTGAGCATGGCGTCGAATTCGGCAGCCTGGGCCTTCAGGCCATTCATCTTCCAGTTGCCGGCGATCAGCGGTCGGATGGCATCGGTCATGTCGTTTTCCAGCTGAATGAGGTTTGCGCATGAGCTAGCAGAGCCGCTGCGGTAGTTCCAGATTCTTGTTTTGACGCGTTTTCTTGACGCGAACCGGGGTCCACTTCGCTGGAAAACGCTTTGGGGCTTTTAACCGCAGCCCCGAAGCGCCGGCTGACGCAAGGTTGCGGGGGGAAAGCCGCCACTTTATGATGATGGATCAATTTGGTGACGCGCTTTTGCGGAATCTGCATTAAGACGCGCTCCCGTCCCCCTCCTGACCAAACAAGTTGGACCAAATGCTTCGAGGAATACGCAAGGCCTCATCGAACTGGCTCGGCAAGACCATTATGGCCGTGGTGATGGGCGTGTTGATCGTCAGTTTCGGCATTTGGGGCATCGCGGACATCTTCAAGGGCTTCGGCCAGTCGACGGTGGCCAAGATCGGCAGCACCGAGATTTCGCTCAATGAGTTCCGCCAGATCTATACGGACCGCCTGCAACAGATCAGCCGCCAGTTCGGCCGTCCGCTGACGCCCGATCAAGCGCGTGCCTTCGGCCTCGACCGTCAGGTGCTCCAGCAGACCATCGCCGAAGCCGCCCTCGACGAGGAGGCGCGCCGGCTCGGGCTCGGCCAGTCCGACGAGCAGATCCGCCAGGTCATCATGAACGATCCCAACTTCAAGGGCGTCGGCGGCAGCTTCGATGCGAACCGCTTCCAGGCCGTGATCCGCAATTTCGGCTACACCGAGCAGCGCTACGTCGCCGAGCAGCGCAAGGTGTCGCTGCGCAGGCAGATCACCGGCACGATCGGTGCAGGTGTCGAACCGACGAAGACCATGCTGGACGTGCTGACGCGCTTCCAAAATGAGCAGCGCGCCATCGAGTTCGTCAAGCTCGACGCCGCGCAGGCCGGCCAGATCGATGCGCCCTCGCCCGAGACGCTCGCTGCCTATTTCGAGGATCACAAGGTCCAGTTCCGCGCGCCCGAATACCGCAAGATTTCCTTCGTCGTGGTCTCGCCGGAGGAGATCGGCAAGTGGACCGAGGTGTCGGACGAGGACGCCAGGAAGATGTTCGAGCAGCGCAAGGACCGGCTCGGCACCCCGGAGAAGCGCCAGATCCAGCAGATCGTATTTCCGAACGTCGCCGACGCGCAGGCCGCGCGCGAGCGCCTCGTCGGCGGGATGTCGTTCGAGGATCTCGGCAAGGAGCGTGGCCTCAGCGCCTCCGACGTCGACCTCGGGCTCGTGACCAAATCCTCGCTCGCGCCCGCGGTCGGCGATGCCGCCTTCGCGCTTCCTGCCGGCGAGATCAGCCAGCCGATCCAGGGCGGGCTCGGCGTCGCGATCGTCAAGGTCGACAAGATCGAGCCGGGCAAGCAGGCGGACTACGCCAGCCTGGCCGGCGACATCAAGCGCGAGATCGCCACCGAGCGTGCGCGCATCAAGGTCGCCGATCTCCGCGACAAGATGGAGGACGAGCGCGGCGGCGGCTCCAGCGTGATCGACGCGGCGCAGAAGCTCGGCCTGACCGCCGTCACCATCGAGGCCGTCGATCGCTCCGGCCGCGCCCCGAACGGCCAGCCGGTCGCCAATATCCCGCAAGGCCTCGACGTGGTGTCGCAGGCCTTCAACACCGATGTCGGCGTCGACAACGACGCCATCTCGTTCAAGGGCGGCTATGTCTGGTACGACGTGCTCGGCATCACGCCCTCGCGCGATCGCAATCTTGACGAGGTCCGCGACCAGGTCGAGGCGCGCTGGCGTCAGGACCAGATCGCTGCCAAGCTGAAGGCCAAGGCGACCGAGATGGTGCAGAAGCTCGAATCCGGCGGCAAGCTCGCCGATGAGGCCGCCGCGATCGGCGCCAAGGTCGAGACCGCGAGCGGCTTCAAGCGCGACGACTCGCCCGCCGGCGTGCCCGGCACCGTCGTCGCGGCCGCCTTCCGCACCGCCAAGGATGGCGTCGGACAGACCGCGGTGAGCGGCGGCAGCGAAGTCATCGTCTTTCGCGTCACCGACATCGTCGAGCCCGCGATCGACGCCGCCTCCGAGGCGGTCAAGAAGCTCAAGGACAGCCTCGAGCGTGCGCAAACCGAGGAGCAGGTCGCCTCCTACGTCAACAAGCTTGAAACCGACATCGGGACCACCATTAATCAGGCCGCCTTCGCGCAGGTGACCGGCGCGAACCAGTGAGTTGAAAGCACGCGATGGACGACCTGAAATCGATCATTGGAAAAGTGGCGACCGGCGCCAGCCTGTCGCGTGACGAAGCCGCTTCCGCCTTCGATGCCATGATGAGTGGCGAGGCCACGCCCTCGCAGATGGGCGGCCTGCTGATGGCGCTCAGGGTGCGCGGCGAGACCGTGGACGAGATCACCGGCGCCGTTACGGCGATGCGCTCGAAGATGCTGACCGTGACGGCACCGCCCGACGCCGTCGACATCGTCGGCACTGGCGGCGACGGCTCCGGCTCGGTCAACGTCTCGACCTGCGCCTCCTTCATCGTCTCGGGCGCCGGGGTGCCGGTGGCCAAGCATGGCAACCGCGCGCTGTCGTCGCGCTCCGGCGCCGCCGACGTGCTGGCCTCGCTGGGGGTCAAGATCGACCTGCGGCCCGAGCAGGTCGGCCGCTGCGTGCGCGAATGCGGCATCGGCTTCATGTTCGCCCCCGCCCATCATCCCGCGATGAAGAACGTCGGCCCGACCCGGGTCGAGCTGGCGACGCGCACGATCTTCAACCTGCTCGGCCCGCTGTCGAACCCTGCCGGCGTCAAGCGGCAGATGGTCGGCGTGTTCTCCAGGCAATGGGTGCAGCCGCTGGCGCAGGTGCTCAAGAATCTCCGCTCCGAATCTGCCTGGGTGGTGCACGGCTCCGATGGCCTCGACGAGATCACCCTCACCGGTCCGACCTTCGTCTCGGCGCTCCACAATGGCGAGATCAGGAACTTCGAAGTGACACCGGAGCAAGCCGGCCTGTCGCGCTGCGACGCCGGCGCACTCAAGGGGGGCGACGCGGATGCCAACGCGATCGCGCTGCAAAGCGTGCTCGACGGCAAGCCGAGCCCCTATCGGGACGTCGCACTGATGAACGCAGCCGCCGCGCTGGTCGTGGCCGGACGCGCCAAGGATCTCAAGGACGGCGTTGCGATCGGCACGAAGTCGATCGACAGCGGCGCTGCGAACGCGAAGCTGAAACACCTGATTGCGGTCTCGAACGGCTGAGCCTGGCATGTCGGACATCCTGACCAAGATCGAAGCCTACAAGCGCGAGGAGATCGCCGCCGCCAAGCACGCGCAGCCGCTCTCCGCGGTCGAGGCGATGGCCAAGGCGCAAGCCGCACCGCGCGGCTTCCTGCGCGCGATCAAGGCGAAGCACGCCAGTGGCGACTACGCGCTGATTGCCGAGATCAAGAAGGCCTCACCGTCGAAAGGGCTGATCCGCGCCGATTTCGATCCGCCGGAGCTTGCCAAGGCCTATGAGGCCGGCGGCGCCGCCTGCCTCTCGGTTCTGACCGACACGCCGTCGTTCCAGGGTCATCTCGACTTCATGGTGGCGGCGCGCGCGGCAACCTCGCTCCCCGTGCTGCGCAAGGATTTCATGTTCGACACCTATCAGATGGCGGAAGCCCGCGCGCATGGTGCCGACTGCATCCTGATCATCATGGCCGCGCTCGACGATGCCACCGCCCAGGATCTCGAAGACGCCGCGACTGCCTATGGCATGGATGTGCTGATCGAGATCCACGACCGGGCCGAGCTCGACCGGGCTCTGAAGCTGCGCTCGCCGATGATCGGCGTCAACAACCGCAACTTGCGCACCTTCGAAACCACGCTCGCGACCAGCGAGGCGCTGGCGCCGCTGATCCCGCGGGAGCGGCTGATGGTCGGCGAGAGCGGTATCTTCACGCCCGCCGATCTCGCCAGGCTCGAGCGCGTGGGCATGTCGACCTTCCTGGTCGGCGAGAGCCTGATGCGGCAGGCCGACGTCACTGCGGCGACACGCTCGCTGCTCGCGCGCGAGCCCGGCGCACGCGCAACCGGTACGCGCTGACATGGCACGCAAGCCGTCCTCGACGAAGCCCGCCAAAACCAAGTCCAAGACCGGCCCTGCCCTCACCCATATCGGCGCCTCCGGCGAGGCGCGCATGGTGGACGTGTCGGACAAGCCCGCGACCGAACGGCTTGCGGTCGCCGAAGGCCGCGTCATCATGACCAAGGCGACGCTCGATCTGATCGTGTCCGGCAACGCCAAGAAGGGCGACGTGCTCGGGACCGCACGGATCGCCGGCATCATGGCAGCCAAGCGCACCTCCGAGTTGATCCCGCTCTGCCACCCTCTCGCGCTGTCGAAGGTGACGGTCGACATCGAGCCCGACGCGAAACTGCCTGGCTGTCTCGTCCGTGCCAGCGTGAAGGTCACCGGCCCCACCGGCGTCGAGATGGAGGCGCTCACCGCCGTCTCGGTCGCCTGCCTCACCGTCTATGACATGATCAAGGCGGTGGAGCGCGGCGTGCGCATCGAAGGCATCCATCTCGTCGAGAAGCTCGGCGGCAAGTCCGGCCACTACCGCGCGTAGGCGCGATCACTTCAGCGAACTGCTGATCGATCCGAATTTCGCGTTCAGCTTGCTGCCCATGCCGTTCACGACGGTGATGATCGCGAGCGCGATGCCGGCGGCGATCAGGCCGTATTCGATCGCGGTCGCACCTCGCTCGTCGGCGATGAAGTCCTTCAGAATGTTCGTCATGATCGTGTCCCTCTCTGCGTTGTGGGCAGACGTCTTCGCAAATCACGTGCCATCGTACGTTCGAGGTTCGCCAACACGTTAGATGGTTAAGCCCTGGTTAGTCGCGACACGGCCGGCAGGAATTGACCGGCATCGCGGGGAGCTTGCGGCAATTCCTGCAGGTCTTGCGCCTCGCGCATCGATCGCTTTTGTGCGCGAGCGTTCACATTGCGTTAACCGCGCTTCCTAACTTCGCCTCCACACCGTTCCCGTAAACCAACGGATGTTTTGGGATTCAAGAATTGATCCTGGCGTGTGCACGGCAATGATCCAGTATGATGACGAGATTCGGCAGTCGCCTCTTTGACCAGGCCTTCGTGCGCAGCGGACCGATCCGCTGGCTGGTGGTGGGCGGCGCGCTGCTGATCGTGGCGATCGCCGTCGGCGCGACGCTCATGGCACAGAATTTCCGCGAACGTGCGCTGCGCAACGCCAGCCGCGAGCTGGAAAACACCGTGCTGATGCTCGCCCATCATTTCGACCAGCAATTGCAGGATTTCGCCGTCATTCAGAAGGGCTTCGTCGACCACGTCCGCACGACCGGCATCAACGCTGCAGAGGACTATCGCAGGCGTCTCTCGGGGCAGGACGTCCACCGGATGCTGCGCTCGAAGATCGAGGCGCTGCCTTACATGGGCGGAGTCAACGTCATCGACGCCGAGGGCAATCTGATCAACTCGTCGACGACGTGGCCGGCGCCCAAGGTCAACGTCGCCGACCGCGCCTACTTCCGTACTTTCAAATACGATCCCTACTCGCCCGACGTGCTGATCGAGCCGCTGCACAGCCGCATCTCGGGCGCCTGGACCATCCTGATCGTCCGCAAGATCGTGGGACCGAACGGCGAGTTCCTGGGCGTCGTCGGCCGCGGCATCGAGCCGGCCAGCTTCGAGAAGTTCTTCGAGACCGTCGTGCTCGGCGAAGAGGCGACGATCTCGATGCTGCATCGAGACGGCACGCTGCTCGCGCGCTATCCGCAATCCGGCGAGTTGATGGGACGGAATTTCAAGACCGGCCCGTTCTCGCATCAGAGGGTGTTCGGGCTCGATCATTTCGCAGGCCGCTTCGTCAGCCCCGTCGACGGCGAAGACCGGCTGATCGCCTCGCACGCCCTGCCCCATTTTCCGATCCTGATGATGGCGACAACAACGCGCGCGGCGGCCCTGACGGACTGGCGCGAGCAGATCGGCATCCTGATCTCGGTCGCGGCGTCGTCGGCGCTCGCCATCGCGGGCGTGCTGATCGCGATCGTGCGCAAGCTGCTGGAGCAGCACCGCCTTTCGCGGGAACGGCTGACGCTGGAAAAACAGCGCCTCGACCGCGCCGTCAACAACATGACGCAGGGCCTTCTGCTGTTCGATGCCGAGCGGCGGCTCGTGATCTGCAACCAGCGCTACATCGAGATGTACGGTCTGTCAAAAGAGGTGGTGAAGCCCGGCTGCAGCTTCCACGACATCATCGCCCATCGCAAGATGACCGGCTCGTTCACCGGCGACATCGACAACTACGTTGCGCGCGTGCTGGGCGACATCCACGTGCGCAATTCCATGGTCATCGACACCTCCGACGGCCGCTCGATCCAGATCGACAACGAACCGCTCGCCGACGGCGGCTGGGTGGCGACGCATGAGGACATCACCGAGCGCCGGCGGACCGAGGAGCGCATCACCCATCTCGCCCATTACGATGCGCTGACCGACCTGCCCAACCGCACCATGTTCCACGAGCATCTACGCGAAGAGCTCGCCGCCATCGCGGACGGCGAAGAGATCGCGGTGCACTACATCGACATCGACGAGTTCAAGGGCGTCAACGACGCGCTTGGCCATCTCGTCGGCGATGAGTTGTTGAAATCGATCGCGCACAGCCTGCGCCGCTGCGCCGGCCCGGAGGACTTCGTGGCCCGGCTCGGTGGCGACGAGTTCGCCATCGTGCAGAGTGCGGTGACGTCACCGGACCAGGTCACCGATCTGGTCGGTCGGGTCTTCCATGCCATCCGCACCCCCTTCGACTGCATGGGTCATCATCTCACGGCGGACGCCAGCATCGGCATTGCGCTCGCGCCGGAGCACGGCAGTGCGCTCGACCAGATTCTCAAGAACGCCGACATGGCGATGTATGCGGCCAAAGCCGCGGGACGCCGCACCTATCGCTTCTTCGAGCCGGAGATGGACGCCAAGGTTCGCGAACGGCGGCAGCTCGAGATCGACTTGCGTCATGCCATCGCCCAAGGTGGGCTCGAAGGCGGCCTCGAGGTCTACTACCAGCCCTGCCTCGGACTGAAGGACGATCGCATCACCGGCTGCGAGGCGCTGGTGCGCTGGCGCCACCCGGAGCGCGGCATGGTCTCACCGGCCGAATTCATCCCGATCGCCGAAGACACCGGCCTGATCAACGAGATCGGCGGATGGGTGCTGGCGACAGCGTGCCGGGACGCAGCCAGCTGGCCCGACGACATCCGCCTCGCCGTCAACGTCTCGCCGGTGCAGTTCAAGAGCGGCACGCTTGCGCTGAAGATCATGGCCGCGCTCGCCGCCTCCAATTTGCCGGCGAGCCGGCTCGAGCTCGAGATCACCGAGGCCGTGCTGATCCGCGACGACGATACTGCGCTCGCGATCCTGCACCAGCTTCGCGCCATCGGCGTGCGCATCGCGCTCGACGATTTCGGCACCGGCTATTCCTCGCTGAGCTATCTGCACCGCTTCCCCTTCGACAAGATCAAGATCGACCGCTGCTTCGTCGACGACATCGCCCGCCCCGACGGCTCCGCCAGCATCGTCCAGGCGGTCGTCAACCTCGCGGCGGCGCGTCGCATGACCACCACGGCCGAGGGCGTCGAAACCGAAGAGCAGCAGCGTCTGCTCCGCGCGCTCGGCTGTTCTGAGATGCAGGGCTATCTGTTCAGCGCCGCAAAGCCCGCCGACAAGATGCTGGAGTTGTTCGCGCTGCATCGCAGCCGTCTCGCCCAGCGCGGCGCCAGCGAGAGCCGCCGGCGCGAGGCCGGTTAGATCCGATAGAGCGCGACGCAATCCTGGGCAGATCGCACGCCGGGACAGACCCTCAAACGAATTCGCCCGGGAGCGGCGATCCACTCCCGGGCGATCCATCATCCGAAGATCGTGAGGTCTATCTAGTTCGGCACCGCCGCCTTCGGCGCCGGCTTGGCGGCAACCGCATTTGCGCTGACGCCGTGCAGGAAGTCGAAAGCCGCATGCAGGGCCTTGTCGTCCTCCTCCTTCGGTGGGACGTAGGACTGCGATCCGGTCTGTTCGGCGCCGTCGGCGGCCGACAAATGCCCGCGCATCTGAGATTCCGCCATGGTGTCCATCCGGCCCTTCAACTCCGGCGGCACGTCCTGAAGGATTTCGATGTCGGGCGCAATGCCCTGGGCCTGGATCGAGCGGCCCGACGGGGTGTAGTAGCGCGCCGTGGTCAGCGCCAGCGCGCCATTGCCGGCGCCGAGCGGGATGATGGTCTGCACCGAGCCCTTGCCGAAGGAGCGCGTGCCGATCAGCGTCGCGCGTTTGTGGTCATGCAGCGCGCCGGCGACGATCTCCGAGGCGGAGGCCGAGCCTCCGTTGACCAGCACCACCAGCGGCTTGCCCTTGGCAAGGTCACCCCCACGCGCCGTGAAGCGCTGGGTCTCTTCCGGACTACGGCCGCGGGTCGAGACGACCTCGCCGCGCTGGAGGAATGCGCTCGAGACCGACACCGCCTGGTCGAGCAGGCCGCCCGGATTGTTGCGCAGGTCCATCACATAGCCCGCGAGCTTCTCCGGCGGGATCTCCTTGGAGATCGACGCAATCGCTTTCTTCAGCCCGTCGGTGGTCTGCTCGTTGAAAGAGGTGATGCGGATGTAGCCGATATCGCCGTTCTTGACCTGGAAGCGCACCGGCCGAACATGGATGATTTCGCGCGTGATCGCGACGTCGAGCGGCGCGTCGGCGCCCTTGCGCACGATGGTGAGCTTGGTCTTGGTATCGACCGGGCCCTTCATCTTGTTGACGGCCTGCTCGAGCGTCATGCCCTGCACGGCCTCGCCGTCGATCTTGCTGATGAGGTCGCCGGACATGATGCCGGCCTTCGAGGCCGGCGTGTCGTCGATCGGCGAGACGACCTTGACGAGGCCGTCCTCCATCGTGACCTCGATGCCGAGCCCGCCGAACTCGCCGGAGGTGGTCTCCTGCATCTCGGTCCAGGCTTTGTCGTTCATGTAGCGCGAATGCGGGTCAAGCGAGGTCACCATGCCCGTGATCGCGCCTTCGATCAGCTTGGCATTGTCGGGCTTCTCGACGTAGCTCGCCTTCACGCGCTCGAACACCGCGCCGAACAGATTGAGCTGGGAATAGGCGTCGTCCGCGCTCGCTGCCGCCCGTGCCGCCCATACGCCGCCGTGGGGACTGGCTACCAGAAGGGTCAGACACGCTCCAGTGAGCGCGCCCAGGGGGAACAGCAGGGTTTTCCGCATGGAGAGATAGCCTTTTTCTTGGGGCTGGTGGCGCCATGCAAATGGCGATCCAGCCGCTTCTCACAATATCATTCTGGTTTCTTCAAGGCCCGGAACGCCACTCCGGCGGTACACCGCAAAAATCCCTTCGTTGGGGCCTAAACTTTTGGCAACGTTCAAGGACCATCGCACGGTCGACCAGTTCGGCCGACGGGCCGACGCCTTGCAGCTATGCGATTTTAGGATGGTTTTGGAGGGCCGGACGCGATAGGCGATGGCGATAAGACTTCAAATTCCCGGGAGGACAACAATGAACGACGCGCCCCGCATCCGGCCGGAACGGAACGTCGAACTCGGCGCCAGCAACGAGCCGTTCCAGAACCTGCACGAATTCGTCAGGAAGGCGCGTGCCAACCTCAACCAGAACGCCTGGGACTACATCGTCGGCGCCGCCGAGACCGAGACCACGATGCGCCGCAACCGGATGGCGCTGGACGAGATCGCCTTTCGCCCGCGCGTGCTGCGGGACGTTCGCAAGGTCGACGGCTCCGTCGAGCAGCTCGGCCGCAGGATGCGTTTGCCGGTGGTGCTCGCCCCCGTCGGCGCGCTGGAGATCTTCGATCCCGATGGCGCGGCGAGCGTCGCGCGCGCCGCCGGCAGCTTCGGTGCGGCGCACATGCTGAGCTCGGTGTCGGAGCCGGGCCTCGAGAAGACCGCGGAAGCCGCGCCCGACGCGCTGCGGCTCTACCAGCTCTATGTCCGCGGCGACGATGCCTTCGTCGCCGATGTCGTCAGCCGCTCCGAGAAGAACGGCTACGCGGCGTTCTGCCTGACCGTCGACACCGCCCATTACAGCCGTCGCGAACGTGACATCGCCAAGCGCTATGTTCGCGAGAGCCGCCTGCGCGCGACCGGCGGCGACTACCAGAAGGGCCTGGAATGGCGGACGGTGAAGATGATCAAGGACAAGTTCAGGATCCCGCTGATCCTGAAGGGCATCGCCACCGCCGAGGACGCCCGGATCGCGGTCGATCATGGTGTCGAGTGGATCTACGTCTCCAACCATGGCGGCCGTCAGCTCGATCATGGCCGCGGCGCCATGCACGTGCTGCCTGAAATCGTCGAGGCCGTGAAAGGCCGTGCCAAGATCATGGTCGATGGCGGCTTCTGCCGCGGCACCGACATCGTCAAGGCCATCGCGGCAGGAGCCGACCTCGTCGGCATCGGCCGGCTGCAATGCTGGGCTCTGGCGGCCGCCGGCGAAGCCGGCGTGCTACGCATGCTGGAGCTGCTGGAGGACGAAGTGTTGCGCTGCCTGGGTCTCTTGGGGGCCGCCTCCTTCGCCGAGGTCGAAAAATCCTGCCTGCATCCGGCGGCCGCAGCCAATGCGCCGAGCGTGTTCAGCGCGTTCCCGCTGTTCGACCACGACCCCTATCGATACTGACGTGAAAGGACGCAATGACCTCGCTCTCTCCCGGCACCGCCGATGCGCTCCTGTTCGATCTCGGACGCGTGGTGATCGACATCGATTTCTCCAAGGCAATCGCCTGCTGGGCGGGACATGCCGGCTGCCAGCCCGAGGCCATCGTCGCGCGCTACGTGCGTGACGAGGCCTACCGGCTGCACGAGGTCGGCAAAATCAGCGACGAGGACTATTTCCAATCGTTGCGGTCATCGCTCGGGATCGGCATTTCGGATGCGCAGTTCCTGGAGGGCTGGAACGCGATCTTCGCCGGCGAGATGCCCGACATTGCCGAGCTGTTGCCGCGCGCGGCCAAGCAGATGCCGATCTATGCCTTCTCCAACACCAACCGGCCGCATATTGACTATTTCTCGAAGGAATATGCCGGCGTGCTCGGCCATTTCCGCGAGCTCTATTTGTCGTCCAGCATCGGCCTGCGCAAACCGGATGCGGAGGCGTTCGACCATGTCGTGGCGGCGATCGGCGTGCCAGCTAGCCGAATCGTGTTCTTCGACGACCTTGCCGAGAACGTCGAGGGGGCGCGGGCTTGCGGCCTGACCTGCGTGCACGTGACCTCGCCCATGGACGTCGGGAACGCGCTCAGGGCGCTGGGAATTTAATCCGTCCCGCGGACTGGCCGAGATCGACCGGAGCGCTCGGGAACTATTTTTGCCGAGGGCGAGGAACCAAATTCCTCTGTATATTTTTATACAAAGTTCCGGGAACGAATGCCCGCTTCAGGACTCATGAGTCCGTTGGGACTTCTACATCGGACTTATCGTCGTGTTGGGCAAAACCTATCTTACCAAGCAGGCCTCTCTGCTGATGAAATTCGCCAGAACCACCTCGGATTCTGACCTCTCCGCTAAGCTGATCAGCAAGGCAGCCGACCTGAAATCGCAGGCCGACCCGCTGCCCGATACGGATCAGGGTCCCCACGCCCCGGACGTCAGTCCGAACGGGCCGACGCGGAGTTGACCCATGCTGGCCGTGGCGCTCGTTCTTCTCGTGCTTGCCATGGCCATCCTGGTGCCAGTCTGCCTCGCCTTCCGGATCATGCCTCGGAGAATTTGAGCCGCCTTAGGCGTCCGAGTGCTCGCGCGCCTGTGCGGGATGCTGAATGGTGAGAATGACGACTTCACCAGCCTCTTCGTCGAGCGTGTAATAAATCAAATAGGGGTATCGCCGGGTTACCAGCTTGCGCACGCCCTCTACCTTCGGCGGTCTTCCAAGTCGCGGAAAACGGACGAGATTCTGAAGCGATTCAAGGATTGCAGCGCGCACACGCAATGCGCCTTGCGGACTTTGCTCCCTGACATATTCGGCAATGCCAATCAGATCTTGCGCGGCCCGTGGCGTGTATCTGAGCTTCATCGCTCGAAGCGGCGGAACGCAGCTTCAACCTCGACGTCAGACGCAAACTGCCGGAGCTTCGCCTGTGCGAGTCCCTCGAGGACCGCCGACAGATGCGCGGCATCGATTTCCTCGGGCTCTCCCGCATAGCCGGTCAAAGCCAGCATTGCGCGCGCGATCTCGTCCTGATCATCGGCAGGAAGCTGCCGCACGGCGTGAAGAGCCTTTTCGAGCAATTTTGTCATCGACAAAAGATAAGCCCAAGTTGCGCCGAAAGGAAGCGCGTCTTTCTCACTCCATTGAGACCTCTTTTGCGTCGATCCTCTCACTGGGCTAGAACCTTACCGATCGTGTCCTTTGATTTGTTGCGGAGTTCACCCGTGGCCCTGATGCCGGTTTCCGACGCGCTTGCCGCGGTGCTGGCGGGTGCCGAGCCGCTGCCTGACGAGATGGCCGCACTCGATGCGGCCTTCCACCGCGTGCTCGCCCGCGACGTCGCAGCGCGGCGCACGCAGCCGCCGGAAGCCATGTCGGCGATGGATGGCTATGCCGTGCGCGCGGCCGATGCGGCAGAGATCAATTCCAAGCTCACGGTCATCGGCGAGGTTGCAGCAGGCCGGCCATTTGCCGCATCCGTTGGTACCGGTGAAGCGGTGCGGATCTTCACCGGCGGCGTCATTCCCGCCGGTGCCGACGCGGTCGTGATTCAGGAGGACACCGTCGTCGACGGCAAGCACGTGACGGTCAAGGAAGCCGCCATTACAGGGCGGCACATTCGCCCCGCAGGCGTCGACTTCTCCGAGGGCGACGTGCTGCTGCGCAAGGGGGCCCGCCTCACCGAGCGCGATCTCGCGCTCGCCGCCGCCATGAATTACCCACAGCTTCCCGTTTGCCGTCGTCCGAAGGTCGCGATCCTCGCCACCGGCGACGAGCTTGTGTTTCCGGGCTCCACGCCCGGCCACGGCCAGATCGTCTATTCCAACGGCTATGCCCTGCACGCGCTCGCCCGCAGCGAGGGCGCCGAGACCATCGACCTCGGCATTGCCGCCGACACGCTCGGGTCCACCGCCGCCGGCATCCGCCGCGCGCGCGAGAGCGGCGCCGACATCCTGGTCACGACAGGCGGAGCCTCTGTCGGCGACCACGATCTGGTGCAGCAAGCCCTTCGCGACGAAGGCATCGCGATGGCGTTCTGGAAGATCGCAATGCGCCCGGGCAAGCCGATGATGCACGGACGCCTGGGGGCGATGCGCGTGATCGGCCTGCCTGGCAATCCGGTTTCGTCCTATGTCTGCGCCTTCCTGTTCATGGTGCCGTTGATTCGCGCCCTGTCGGGCCGATCCGAGATTCATCATCGCCACGAGCGCGCCGTGCTCGGCAAGGACGTCGGCGCAAACGACATGCGCGCGGATTATCTTCGCGCGAGGCTGGAGGAGCGCGATGACGGCGCGCTCGTCGCTATTCCCGTCAACCACCAGGATTCCTCGCTGCTTGCAAATCTTGCTGCGGCACAGGCACTTCTCGTGCGCGCGCCGTTCGCCCCCAGGGCCGAAGCCGGCACGCCTTGCGAGGTGCTGCGCCTGCCCGCCTGAACGCATCCCCCACACGCGTTCCGCGAACTTTGCGGCGTTCACGGTAAATTAAGCAGTTGCGGAACATGTATCGAACATATAGTGTCCGTTCATGATTTGTTTCGAGGATGTAGCGGTTCGCCGCTCCAATACAGCGTCTCGGAATCGAACGACATCAACCGGGGGACTTTGGTCGAGATGTTAACGCGCAAACAATACGAGCTTCTGCGGTTCATCAGCGAACGTCTGAAGGAAAGCGGCGTGCCGCCCTCCTTCGACGAGATGAAGGATGCGCTCGACCTGCGCTCGAAGTCAGGCATCCATCGCCTGATCACCGCGCTCGAGGAGCGCGGCTTCATCCGCCGCCTGCCCAACCGCGCCCGCGCCATCGAGGTGATCAAGCTGCCCGAGCTCCAGGCCGCTGCCGGCAACCGCCGCGGCTTCACGCCGAGCGTGATCGAGGGCAATCTCGGCAAGATCCGTGCGAGCTCCAGCCCGCCCGCGGACGAGGGTGAGCGTCCGGTTGCCGTGCCCGTGATGGGCCGCATCGCAGCCGGCACGCCGATCGAGGCGCTGCAGACCCGCAGTCACACCATCAGCGTCCCGCCGGACATGCTCGGCTCCGGCGAACATTATGCGCTCGAAGTGCGCGGCGATTCGATGGTCGAGGCCGGCATCCTCGACGGCGACATGGCGCTGATCCAGCGCAACGAGAGCGCCGATACCGGCGACATCGTCGTGGCGCTGATCGACGACGAGGAAGCGACGCTCAAGCGCTTCCGCCGCCGCGGTGCCTCGATCGCGCTCGAGCCCGCCAACGCCGCCTATGAGGTGCGCATCCTGCCGCCCAACCGGGTGAAGATTCAGGGCAAGCTGATCGGGCTGTACCGCAAGTACTGACCGCCCGGCGGTCATTCGATACCGATGATCCCGATTGGAGCGGATGCGTCCGCTCCGGCTGGGCAGTCTTTCCGGTCTTGCGCAGATTGTCCGGCCCTCATTCAGCACGACACACTCTGCGTGTCGCGGCCAAGCGCTCATCGCGTCTGAGCTCGAAAGATCGAGCAGACAAGGATGCCTCACCGCTCGCGGCCACAGGCGTTCGTGGTCCCCGAATGCGCTGAAATGAGCTTTGTTCCTAGTGAATCTGAAAAAGATAATGTGATCGCGTCTCGCGAACGCCAGCCGCAGATTCGCCTACAACCGAGCAGAGCGTTACATGCTTCCACTCTGATAGAGGCTTGCGCCTCCGAAAGAGGCGCGGGTTGCTATCTTCGCATGAGGAGCACCCGATGTGTGACTACAGCCTGCATGCCGTTGCATCGCGTCCCGCCGAAGTTGGCGAGACGATCGTCTCCACGACGTTCCGCGGCACCTCGACGCGCGGCTTTGCTTCCGCGGCAGATCCGACCGTGGCCGTCTGCCTGCTGCCGGGAACGGAGCTCGCCTTCGCCGACAACGTCCGTTACGACAATCGCTGGATCTGGACGCGCACCATCAACTCCCGCGTCGGCAAGTTCGGCAAGATCGATCCGCACATTCCCGATCGCCATCACGACGCGATCGAATTTCCTGATGGCAAATACGTGCTGGTGACGCAGCTCGTCGAAGGCCAGCGCGCAACGGTGCTGCAACTGCCCGTGACGCAGCCGGTCAGCGAGCGCGAGCACAAGCCGCAGATCATCGCAGACAGCCGCCCGAGCCCAACGCCCCGCCTGCCGATCGGCTGATGCGCCGTCCCGGCCGTCCAGGTCGGAGACCAGAATTGAAATTGCCATTCGCCGGCCGCGGCCGGCGACATGGAGCGGTTTGGCGCTCGCGACATCCAACCAGCCGACCGAGTGCCCTTCGCCTCTGCGCACGAAGTTTGGGCCGCCCTGCCTGAATTTTGAACGTCCGCTCGACCGTCAAATGACCGATGCTGTCGGGACCTGACACAGCGGACATGGTCGATGAAAGCCTTCATTCGCGTCGTCGAACTCTGGGTGCCCGATCGCACGCGCATGCGGCTGGAATTCGGCGGCGGCCTCTACGGTGAAGGGCTGTCCGCATTCAAAGCCGTGAGTGAGGATCTGCGCTTCGGTTATGACGAGGGGTTGCCCGGCAAAGCGTGGGCCAGCGGCCATCC
Organism: Bradyrhizobium sp. CCGE-LA001; assembly: GCF_000296215.2. NCBI lineage: Bacteria > Pseudomonadati > Pseudomonadota > Alphaproteobacteria > Hyphomicrobiales > Nitrobacteraceae > Bradyrhizobium > Bradyrhizobium sp. CCGE-LA001. The sequence continues at coordinate 4,434,121 of NZ_CP013949.1, forward strand.
GGTGATCCTCACCAAATTCGCCAACTCCTACTTCAAGCGGACCGATCAGGCGCTCGCAGCGGGCCTCACATGCGGCGTCGCGGTGCCGGTCTTCGCCGGCGAATTCCTGCAGGCCGTGATGGTGCTGTTCTGCGGCGATGACGAAGCGCATGTCGGGGCGCTCGAGCTCTGGCACAACGACCCCGATGTCTCCCACGAGATGCGGCTTGTCGACGGTTACTATGGCACCGCCGACATGTTCGAATTCAACTCCCGCCACACCAGATTCCCGCGCGGCTTCGGCCTGCCGGGACGCACCTGGAAGGCCGGCCTGCCGCTGATCATCAAGGACCTGCACAACGCCAAGAGTTTTCTGCGCTGGGAAGAAGCCGCCGAAATCGGGATCAATCTCGGCGTCGGCGTGCCCTACCGCACCGGCGCCGACCAGAGCTGGGTGCTGACCTTCCTCTCCGCACAGGCCACCCCGATCGCACGGCGCTTCGAGATCTGGGTCCCGAACGAGGCTCGCTCTGCGCTGGTCTTCCGCGCCGGCGATTGCAGCGCGCAAACCGACCTTGCCGAACTCTATGCGACGACATCAATCGCCAGGAGCGACGGGAGCATCGGGGGCGCCTGGGCCACGGGCATGCCCGCGATTAGCGATGATCTCGCACATGACGGCTCGATCGCGGCTGCAGAGGCCCGCGCAGCCGGGCTAAGCCAGATGGTGGCCCTGCCGGTCATCGGCAGCGCCGGTCTAGACGCCGTGCTGGCTTGGTATCTGTAGCGCATCTGCTCAATCGTCAGCCTGCAGGTCGGTCTCTGCCGGCGTTGCGTCCCGGCTCCGGGGCGCTGCCGTCTTCGGAACAAGGCTGCCGTCGAAATCGCCCTCGCCGGCGCCGGCCGGCAACCAGGGCCGGCTTGTGCCTCTGGCCCTCACGGTCTGAACCGAAAACCCGTCGCCACGCTGCGTCAGCGCCAGCGCGCCCTGGCTTGCAAGGCGCGGACGGTCGACCACCATGGCCGCGCAGCCGGAGGGTGCTGGCCGCGCCGTCACCACCAGCGCGGCGCGGCTGCAATCATCGGCAAGACCGTCGACGCGCAGGGACAGCGCGACCAGCCGCCCGTCGGCGAGCGGCGTCACGCAGCCGGTTTCGTCGCATGACACACCATCGGCCAGCGAATTGGTTGCGGCGTCGCGCGGATCGGCGTCGGCCGCCAGCCACTCCTTCAGCAGAAAGCTGTCCTTGCTCGCTCGGATCACGTGCAGCTGCCCGTCCTTGCCCCGCACCGCGACGCTCGTGCCGTCCCCGGCAATCAGGATATCGGGCTGGCGCACCGACAGGCCCCAGGTGAGGGACACCAGCAGCACCAGGCCACCGGACCAGCGCAAGGGCGTTCGCAACAGCCCCATCATGATGATGCCGAGGCTTGCCGCCATCAACGGCGCGATGCCGAAAGCTGGAATGCGGCCGACTGCGCCCGGCAGAGCCGCCACCCAGCGCGACACCGCGACCATCCAGTCGATACCGATCCCCATCAGCCACCAGAACACGCCGTCGAGCCCGAAGGGCGCTGCAATCAGTCCCAGCAGCCCCGCCGGCATCACCAGTGCCGAGACCACCGGCATCGCGCCGAGATTGGCGAGCACGCCGTAAGGCGTGACACGATGGAAGTGGAAGGCAGCATAGGGCGTCGTCGCGAGCCCCGCGATCAGCGAGGCCAGGAACAGCATCGCGATCTCGCGGCCGCCCCACAGCGCGACACGCGCCGTTGCCGAATGTTCGGGCGAGGCAAACAGGTTCGGCATGCCGATCTGCACCAGCGCCACGAGCCCGAGCGTTGCGGCAAAGGACATTTGAAAACTCGGATGCACCAGCGCTTCGGGCGCGACCGCGAGCACGATGAGTGCGGCCACTGCCAGCGTGCGGAAGGTGATAGCGCGGCGGTCGACCATGACCGCGATCAACACCACCGCCGTCATGAAGAACGACCTTTGCGTGGCGACCTCCGCACCCGACAGCAGCAAATAAAACGCGGCCGCGACCAGCGCGGCGGCTGCCGACCATTTCTTGATGGCAAAGCCAGCCGCCAGCCCTGGGATCAACGCCAGCAGCGCGCGCACTGCGAAGAACACGACGCCGGCGACGACCGCCATGTGGTAGCCGGAGATCGACAGCACATGGCCCAGCCCCGAGACAAACATGGCGTCGTTGACGGGCGCGCTGATGGCATCACGCCGTCCGGTGAGCAGCGCCGTTGCGATCGCGCGATTGTCGCCCTCGAGCGTCGCGCGGATGCGCGCATCGATCGCATCGCGCAGGCCCTGCATGAACGCCGCATAGCGCAACCGCAAGCCGCCGGCCTCCGGCGGCATCGACGCCGCGATCGTTCCCATCACGAAGCCGGAGGCGCCGATGCCTTGAAAATACATGTCCCGGGAGAAGTCGTAGCTGCCGGGCCGCACCGGCGAGATCGGCGGCATCAGCCGCGCCTTCAGCTGCACGAAGCTGCCGACTTCCGGCGCCGTCCCCTTGCGCACCGACAGACGCACGCGCTCCAGCTTGACGTCGCTGCGCTGCGCCTCCATCGCGGTGACGCGCAGCACGAAACGGTCCGTGCGCTCGCGGATGTCGCGTGCTTCCACGAAACCCGAGAGCGACACCGAATAGAGCGGCTTGGCCAGCACGGGATGAGCAACGCGCGCCGTCTTCCAGGTCGCGATGGCAAAGCCGGCAGCGAGCGCTGCGATCATGATCGCGGGGGCGAACAGCCGGCTGCGCCGGAGCAGCACCGCGCCGAGCATGAGCGCGGCAGCCGTCGCCGCGACGACCCAGAGCACCGGCTCATGATCGGCGGCGAAATAGAGCGCGATGCCGCCCCCGAAGGCGACGGGCACCCACGGCAGCAGGCGCCCCGGACCGGCTTCCGCGCGGGCCCAGCCGCGCAATGTCTCGACGATCGCGGGCCAGAGGCCAAAGCCAACAGGTGCAAGGCCGCCAGCCGGCGTGGCGCGGCCGAGCGGCCACGTCCCGGCAACTCCCTGGGAGCGTATTGGCCGGACCGGCTCCGCCATTCCCCTGCACCTTACGATACGCGACAGGTGCAGAGGCTACCGGACCGTGCGGATGTGCGAATAGGGTACGGATCAGGAACAGTCGGTGCAGCGCCCTACTTTACTTTGACTCTGGGCAAGGCCACCGAGGCCTTGGCCGACAGTCCGAATGACGATGTCGTATCGTCTCGCGTCAGATCAGCGGCGCCTTCGACGAGGCGTGGTGATTGACGATTTTCCACTCGCCGTCCTCGCGGGTGATGACCCAGCTCATCTTGACGACCAGATCGGGACGTTCGCCGGCAAGATCGAAGGTGATGGTGGCGCCGATGTTGATCAGATCAGGGCCTGCTTGCGCTGCGTACACCTCGGAGAAGGTCGCGCTTGGCTTGCGCCAGCGCGGCAGGCCGTTGAAGTAATCGGCAACGCCGTCCCGGCCCCGATAGAGCTTGGGATTGGAGCCGAAGAAGAACGCGTTCTTCGAATACAGCGACGACAGCGCCGCAGCGTCGAGCCTTGCGAAGCCGGCGCACCATTTCGCGATGATGGCTGAAACGATGTTGTCGGCTTCGCTGCTCATTACTGTCCCCTAGCCCTTGGCGACTTCCTTGGCGAACGTGTCGCGCAAGCCGATCGTCCGCGAGAACACCGGTTTGCCCGACGTCGAGTCCTTGTCGCGCACGAAATAGCCCTGGCGCTCGAACTGCATCGGCTCGGTGGAATTGCTCTCCGCAACGGAAGCCTCGATCCGCGCGTCGGACAGGATCTCGAGCGAGTTCGGATTGAGATCGGCCGCAAAGTTCGAAGCGTCCGGGCTCGGATTGGAGAACAGCTGGTTGTAGATGCGGATCTCCGCCGGCTTCGATGCCGCCGCCGGCAGCCAGTGCATGGTCGCCTTGACCTTGCGGCCATCGGGCGCGTTGCCGCCCTTGGTTGCGGGGTCGTAGGTGCAGCGTAGCTCCACCACCTCGCCCGCGTCGTTCTTGATCACGCCGGTGCATTTGACGAAATAGGCATAGCGCAGCCGCACCTCGTTGCCGGGCGACAGGCGGAAGAACTTCTTCGGCGGGTTCTCCATGAAGTCGTCCTGCTCGATATAGAGCTCGCGGCCGAACGTGATCTTGCGCGTGCCGGCCGAGGGATCATCAGGATGATTGATCGCCTCGAGCTCCTCGGTCTGCCCTTCCGAATAGTTCTCGATTACCACTTTCAGCGGCTTCAACACGGCCATGCGCCGCTGCGCCGTGCGGTTCAGCTCCTCGCGAATACAGAACTCCAGCATGCCGACGTCGACCACACTGTTGGCCTTGGCCACACCGATGCGCTTGACGAATTCGCGCAGCGCAGCCGGCGGCACGCCACGGCGGCGCATCCCCGCCACGGTCGGCATGCGCGGATCGTCCCAGCCCGCGACATGGCCGTCGCGGACGAGCTGGGTCAGCACGCGCTTCGACAGCAGCGTGTAGGTCAGGTTCAGCCGCGCGAATTCGTACTGATGCGGTTCGGACGGCACTGGCAACTTCTCGATGAACCAGTCATAGAGCGGCCGGTGATCCTCGAACTCCAGCGTGCAGATCGAATGCGTGATGCCTTCGATCGCGTCCGACTGGCCATGCGCGTAGTCGTAGCTCGGATAAATGCTCCATTTGGTGCCGGTGCGCGGATGATGCGCATGCAGGATCCGATACAGCACGGGATCGCGCAGATTGATGTTGCCCGCGGCCATGTCGATCTTGGCCCGCAACACGCGCGCGCCGTTCGGGAATTCACCGGCCTTCATGCGGCGGAACAGGTCCAGGTTCTCCTCCACCGCGCGATCGCGGAAGGGCGAGTTCCTGCCGGGCTCGGTCAGCGTGCCGCGCGAGAGGCGGATCTCCTCCTGGGTCTGATCGTCGACATAGGCGAGCCCGTCGCGGATCAGTTGCTCCGCCCATTCGTACAGGCGATCGAAATAGTCCGAGGCGAAGAACAGGTTTTTGCCCCAGTCGAAGCCGAGCCAGCGCACGTCGGCCTGGATGGAATCGATATATTCCTGCTCTTCCTTGACCGGGTTGGTGTCGTCGAAGCGCAGATGGCAGCGGCCCGGAAACTCCTGCGCGATGCCGAAATTGAGCGCGATCGACTTGGCGTGGCCGATATGCAGATAGCCGTTCGGCTCCGGCGGGAACCGGGTCACGATTTCCTTGTACTTGCCCTGCTCGAGGTCGGCCTGGATGATGTCACGAATGAAATCGCGCCCAACCTCAGCTGCCACCGGTTCTGTCATTACGAAAATCCTGTAGGGAAATCAGCGGACCTTCTGCCAAATTCGCGTGGCTGAGCCAAGGGCCAAGCAAGGCCTGCCAGATCCGCCGCCGGGCTTTAGTTATGCCCCGGTCCTGCTATACACCACCGCCTCCAATGCATAGGCCCTGCCAAGAATGACCGATTCCGTCGTCACCCGCTTTGCCCCCTCGCCGACCGGCTTCCTCCACATCGGGGGCGCCCGCACGGCGCTGTTCAACTGGCTCTATGCGAAGAAGCATGGCGGCAAGATGCTGCTGCGGATCGAGGACACCGACCGGGAGCGCTCCACCGAGGCGGCCATCGGCGCCATCCTCGACGGCCTCGAATGGCTGGAGCTGGGCTGGGACGGCGAGGTCATCTACCAGTTCGCCCGCGCCGCCCGCCATCGCGAGGTCGCCGAGCAGCTGCTCGCCGAGGGCAAGGCCTATCGCTGCTACGCCACCGCCGAGGAGCTCGCCGCCATGCGCGAGAAGGCTCGCGCCGAAGGCCGCACCCGCCTCTATGACGGCATGTGGCGCGACCGCGACCCGGCCACGGCGCCAGGCGACGTCAAGCCGACGATCCGCCTGCGCGCGCCCCAGACCGGCGAGACCGTGATCGAGGACCAGGTCCAGGGCCGCGTCGTCTGGCAGAACGAGAACCTCGACGACCTCGTGCTTTTGCGCGGCGATGGCAACCCGACCTACATGCTCGCGGTGGTGGTCGACGACCACGACATGGGCGTCACCCACGTCATCCGCGGCGACGACCATCTGATCAACGCCGCCCGCCAGAAGCAGATCTATGATGCGATGGGCTGGGCGCTGCCGAGCATGTCCCACATCCCCCTCATCCACGGTCCGGATGGCTCGAAGCTTTCGAAGCGCCATGGCGCACTGGGCGTCGATGCCTATCGCGCCATGGGATACCTGCCGGCGGCGCTGCGCAATTATCTGGTCCGGCTCGGCTGGAGCCATGGCGACCAGGAGATCTTCTCGACCGAGGAGATGATCGCGGCGTTCGACCTCGCAAGCGTCGGCCGGGCCGCAGCGCGGTTCGATTTCGCCAAGCTGGAGAACCTCAACGGTCACTACATCCGCAACGCCGACGATCAATCACTCGTGAAGATGTTCGAGGATGTGCTCGACCACGTCGTGCCTGCCCGCGACGAGATCAAGGCCAAGCTGAACGACACCACGCGAGCGCAGCTGCTCAAGGCCATGCCGGCCCTGAAGGAGCGCGCCAAGACGCTGATCGAGCTGATCGACGGCGCCTATTTCATCTTCGCCGACCGGCCGCTGCAGCTCGATGCCAAGGCGCAGGCGCTGCTGACAGCAGAGAACCGCAAGCTGATCGGCCAGCTTCATTCCGCGCTGGAGAAAGTCGAGACCTGGAGCGGCGCCAGCACGGAGGCTGCGCTGCGCGCCTTCGCCGAGGAAAATAGTCTCAAGCTCGGCGCGGTCGCCCAACCCTTGCGGGCCGCGCTGACCGGACGGACGACATCGCCTGGTATATTTGAGGTTTTGGACGTCCTCGGACGCCAGGAGAGCCTCGCCCGGCTTAAAGATCAGTCTACGACGTAAGTAGGCCATGGCTGCCATGATCTTGCAGCGCACACAGCAATAATATACCCATCTCCCTCGTACATTCTGGAACATCCGGCCTGCCCCCATGATCTTCCCAGGGGCCTCCGGCTCCGGCCCGTTTCACCACACATCGGGGACCTACGATGGACGCAAAACCAAGCAACAAGACCGCCACACTGACGGTCGGAAACAAGAACTACGATCTTCCGATCCTCAGCGGCAGCGTCGGGCCTGATGTCATCGATATCGGCAAGCTCTACGGCCAGTCCGGCCTGTTCACCTACGATCCGGGCTTCACCTCGACTGCGAGCTGCCAGTCCAAGATCACCTATATCGACGGTGATGCGGGCGTCTTGGAATATCGCGGCTACCCGATCGAGCAGCTCGCCGAGCACGGCGACTTCCTGGAGACCTGCTATCTCCTGCTCTACGGGAATCTGCCGACCGCCGCGCAGAAGAAGGATTTCGACCATCGCGTGACCCATCACACGATGGTGCACGAGCAGATGGCCCGCTTCTTCCAGGGCTTCCGCCGCGACGCCCATCCGATGGCGATCATGGTTGCGGCCGTCGGCGCGCTCGCCGCCTTCTATCACGACTCCACCGACATCAACGATCCGAAGCAGCGCATGATCGCTTCCATGCGCATGATTGCGAAGATCCCGACCTTGGCGGCGATGGCCTACAAGTACACGGTCGGCCAGCCCTTCATCTACCCGAAGAACTCGCTGGGCTTTGCCGAGAACTTCCTGAACATGTGCTTCGCGGTGCCCTGCGAGGACTATAAGGTCAGCCCGGTGCTCGCCGACGCGCTGGAGAAGATCTTCATCCTGCACGCCGATCACGAGCAGAACGCCTCGACCTCGACGGTGCGCATCGCCGGCTCCTCCGGCGCCAACCCGTTCGCCTGCATCGCAGCGGGCATCGCCTGCCTCTGGGGCCCGGCGCATGGCGGCGCCAACGAAGCCGCGCTCAACATGCTCTACGGCATCGGCACGGTCGACAAGATCCCCGAATTCATCGCCAAGGTGAAGGACAAGAATTCCGAAGTCCGCCTGATGGGCTTCGGGCACCGCGTCTACAAGAACTACGATCCGCGCGCCAAGATCATGCAGAAGATGTGTCACGCCGTGCTCAAGGAGACCGGCCATGGCGACGATCCGATGCTGAAGGTCGCGCTGGAGCTCGAGAAGATCGCGCTCAGCGATCAGTACTTCATCGACCGCAAGCTCTACCCGAACGTCGACTTCTATTCGGGCATCACGCTGAAGGCGATGGGCTTCCCGGTCTCGATGTTCACCGTGCTGTTCGCGGTCGCCCGCACCGTCGGCTGGATCAGCCAGTGGAGCGAGATGATCGAGGATCCGCAGCAGAAGATCGGCCGTCCGCGCCAGCTCTACACCGGCGTCGCCAAGCGCGACTATGTGCCGATCAACGATCGCAAGTAAGTTCGGACGATAGGTCCGACAAAACGGCGCCATCGCAAGATGGCGCCGTTTTTGTTTGCGGACGGATGCTCGTCTTGCTGCCGCGCACAACAACAAGTCGGCGCACTCGACGGGTAATCGCTTGACAGTCCAATTGCTCCGCGCGCAAATTCTTACACTAAGTAAGAATGACGACAGGGATGGAAATGCCGGAGCAGCCGAGAAGTCGGCGGCAGACGCGCGCTGCCATTTTGACTCATTTGCTCCAGTCCGGCGGCTCGTTCCGGCCGCCGCTGGCAAAGGCCGTGCGCCTGTCCGAGGCGAGCCTGTCGCGCATCCTGTTCGACCTGAAAGCTGAAGGGCTGATCGAGGAAGTGCGGCGCCCTGCCCCTTACGTCGGCGGCCCGACGGGCCTCGTGTCGCTCGATAGCACGGTGGCGCTCGCAGCCCTCGAGCTGACGGCGCAATGGCTCAGTGTCGGCGTCGGCAATTTCTCGGGCGAGCTGCATTACACCGAGCGACTGCCGTTGCCGAAGACGCCAACCGTCGAGACCGTCGGCCGCGTGTTCCGCGAGGCGATGACGTTGCTGCGCGACTGGACACGCCGTCGCCGCATCACGCTCGCGCAGATCGGCGTCTCCATCCCGGGCCTTGGCCGGTTGACGGCAGCAGGCAATCCGATCATTCCCTGCGACGTCGCCCGCATCAGCGGCATGATCGGCGAGATGTTTGCCGGCGTGCCGTTGGAATTCACCAATTCGGTCGTGGCGCACGCGACCTTCCATCGCTGCCGCACGCAGAACTATCCATTCAGCGGCACGCATCTGTTCGTCTTCGTCAGCCATGGCGTTGCCGGCGCCTGGATGGATGATCCGACCGAGGCCGATGCCCTCCAACCGGTGGAATTGGGCCACATGGTCTTTGGACCGGAGGGACCGCGCTGCCGCTGCGGTCATGATGGCTGCGTCGAGGCCTACACCTCGCTCCCCGCCTTGGCCGAGCTTCTCGACATCTCGGAAGCCGAATTGCTCCAGCTCGGCAGCGAATGGGTGCACGCGATCCCGCTGTCGACGCGCATGCGCCAGGACTTGCGGCGGCGGCTATTCCGGCTCGGCCTTGCGATCGGCAACACGCTGAACGTGAAGCCATGCGGTGGCGTCGCCATCAGCGGCTGGCCATCGCTTCTCGCCGACGACGATCGCAACGCCGTGATCGAGGGGATCGACGCCTGCCTCCTGGGGGGCCGGACATTGGCGCAAGTCTCCATCGCCTTCGTGCCGCCCTCGACCGGCAACGATCCGCAGGCTGCCCTTGCCTTCGCCGCGTTTTGCCTCGCCAGCCGCGGCGGCATGCCGGCCAGCTCGACGGAGGCCGCCTGACATGTCCTGAGCCGTGCGGCATCAACGCGCCGCGTCAAGAACACGCAAGAACTTCACACCGGGAGGAACTGCCATGCCGATTACGACAACAAGGCGCCGTCTGCTCGCTGGATCCGTTGCCACGCTCGCGCTGCCGGCCTTTGCCCGTGCGCAAGGCGCGGCCAAGCCGCGCCTGACGGCGATCTCGCAATGGTCGGCCGGCAGCGACGGGGCGGCCATCACGGCGCTCGGCAAGAAGTTCGAGGAGAAGGGCGGTGTCTGGCAGCACTCGCCCGTCCCCGGCTTCACCACCGAGATGATGAACAAGCTGCGCGCGCAGATCATGGCCGGCGATCCGCCGGCCTGCTCCCAGCTCAAGGGTCCGGAGATTGCAGCCTGGTCGAAGATCGCCCCGACCGTCGATCTCGACGCCGTGGTCGCTGCCGCCGGTTACGAAAAGGTCGTCGCTCCCGATCTTGCAAAATTGCACAAGCCTGCAGGCAAATGGATCGCATTGCCGCTGCAGATCTACAGCACCAACATGCTGTTCCTGTCCAAGCGCGCGATGGACAAGGCCAAGGCTGACAAGGTCCCCGTCACCTGGGCAGACTTCAATGATCTCGCCGAGAAGATGAAATCGGGTGGCGTCAACCATCCCATCGCCAACGGCGGTACCCGTCCCGACGACGGGCAAAAATTCGAGGCTGCTCTCGCCGGCATCAGTCCCGCCGCCTATCGCGCCGCCATCATGAATCTTGACGAGAAAGCGTTGAAGGGACCCGAGATCAAGGCCGCCTTCGCACAGGTGCGGAAGATCGCCGACTGGATGGATCCAAACGTCGGCGCGCAACACTTTTCGACCAATTTGAAGCGCTTCGTCGACGGCGACATGGGCATGATGATCATGGGCGGCTGGGCCCAGGGCGTGTTACGCAATGCCGGTTTCAAGTTTGAGGACTTCGTCATCGCGCCAGGCCCGAGCGACAACAGCAAGCCGGTCTTCCTGCTGAATGCCGACGCCTTCATCTTCTGGCAGCGCAAGGAGCCTGACCTGCAAGCCGGCCAGACGCTGATGGCCCAGCTCGTCATGGATCCGGCGATCCAGACCATGTATTCGCAGATCACGGGATCGATCCCCGTGCGCACCGATGTTGACCTGTCCGGCGAAGGTTGGTCCGAGGGGCAGCGAACGACTGCAAAGGCCCTGAAGGACGCCATCGCCAGCAACCAGGCCGTCCTCAGCATGGCCCACAACATGGCGCAGGAAAACGGGATGACTGCGGCGATGATCGACGTGATCACGGAGTACGTGAAGAACAAGTCGATCAAACCCGAGCAGGCCGCCACGCGTCTTGCCGAGGCCGTCGAGGGCGCGCGTTGAGCGATGTTGCCGCCATGAGCCGGGCCGGCCGGCGCTTCCTGCATGGATGCGCCGGCTGCCGGAATATCTGATGATCTGGGTGCCGCTGCTGCTGTCCGCCGCGCACCTCATCTCGTTCTCGCTGTGGACGATCTGGATATCGTTCACGCCGTCCACTCTGATTCCGGTCTCGGGCTGGGTGGGCTTGCGCAACTATTCGGCGGTCTTGGCATCGCGGAACTGGCAGATCGCTTTCGACAATCTACTGCTGTTCGGCGGCGCGTTCGTCGTGCTGAGCGCGGCGACCGGCCTGATCCTGGCGATCCTGCTCGATCAGCGTATTCGCGGCGAGAACGTGCTGCGATCGATCTTCCTCTATCCCCTGGCGGTGTCGTTCGTGGTCACCGGCACGGTCTGGAGCTGGCTGCTCAATCCTGGCCTTGGAATCCAGAAGCTGGTCCACGACCTCGGCTGGACCTCCTTTAGGTTCGACTGGCTGATCGACCGCGACATGGCGATCTGGACCATCGTCATCGCCGCGATCTGGCAATCCTCGGGATTCGCGATGGCGCTCTTCCTGGCCGGCCTTCGCTCCGTGGACGCCGACATCATCAAGGCGGCGCAGATCGACGGCGCCGGACCGGTCCGGATCTACCGGCGCATCATCCTGCCGTCGCTGTGGCCGATCACCATCACTGTCGCCGTGATCCAGCTGCAGTTCGCGATTTCGACGTTCGACCTCGTCCGCGCGCTCACCAACGGGGGGCCGGGAATTGCGACCCAGCTGCCGGCGCTCGTCGTCTATGACCTGATGTTCCAGCGCAGCCTGCTCGGCCGCGGCGCGGCGGCCGCGGTGCTCATGTTGCTCATCCTTCTCGCGGTGCTGCTGCCCTATGCGGCGTGGCGATACATCCAGCGACGGCGGGCCGCCCATGCGTGACCGCAGCTTCGCACCGAGCCGAATCTTGATCTATCTGATCGTCTCGCTGATCGCCGCGGCATGGCTGGCGCCGCTCGTCGTCGTGGTGCTGAATTCGCTGCGCAGCAACGAGGAGATCGCACAGGCCTCGATGATCGGCTGGCCGCAGCAATGGGCCTGGAACAATTACGCGGTCGCCTGGAGCGGCTTCTGCGTCGCCGAGACCTGCGCCGGCATCCGGCCGTACATGCTGAACTCCGCACTCGTTACCATTCCCGCGACGATCTTCTCGACCCTGCTTGGCGCGATCGCAGGTTACGCCGTGTCGCTCTGGCGTTTTCGCGGCGACAACTGGATCTACGGCATCGTGACCCTCGGCCTTTTCCTGCCCCAGCAGATGCGCCTGCTGCCCTGGACCATCGTGCTGCGCGACGTCGGTCTCATCAACACGCTGACGGGACTCGTTCTGATCCACACCATCCAGGGGCTCTCCTTCACCACGCTGTTCTGCCGGAACTATTACGTCGCCATTCCCCATGAACTGATCAGAGCCGCCCGCATCGACGGTGCCGGCTTTTTCCGCATCTTCTGGCGCATCATCCTGCCGCTCTCGGGTCCGATCCTGATCGTCACGGTGATCTGGCAGTTCACCCATATCTGGAACGAGTTCCTCTATGGCGTGACGTTCACGACCGGACAGCAGCAACCCGTCACGGCCGCTCTCATCGCGCTTTCTGCCGCAGTCGCCGATATCCCGCAGCATGGCGTGCAGAGCGCGGCGGTGATCATCGCAGCGCTCCCCACCCTGCTGATCTATCTCCTTGGCGGAAAATATTTCGTCCGCGGCCTGACTGCCGGGGCCGTGAAATGATGGAGTCGTCATGGCGGCACTGAGCATTCGCGCCCTGTCCAAACGCTACGCCAATCTCGAGGTGCTGAAGGACATCGCGCTCGACATCGAGAGCGGCGAGTTCACCGTGCTGGTCGGCCCGTCCGGCTGCGGCAAGTCCACGCTGCTCAACATCGTCGCCGGGCTGGACCGGCCGAGCGCCGGGACGATCGAGATCGGCGGGCGGGTCGTCAACGATGTCGCGCCGAAAGATCGCGACATCGCCATGGTGTTCCAGTCCTACGCGCTCTATCCCTCGATGACCGTGCGCCAGAACATCACCTTCGGCATGGAATGCCGCCACGTGCCCAAGGCCGAGCAGGAGAAGGCGGTCGCGAATGTGGCAAAGCTGCTCCAGATCGAGCCGCTGCTCGGCCGCAAGCCATCGCAATTGTCCGGCGGCCAGCGCCAGCGCGTGGCGATGGGCCGCGCACTGGTGCGCGATCCCCTGCTCTTCCTGTTCGACGAGCCGCTGTCCAATCTCGACGCCAAGCTGCGCGTCGAGATGCGGATGGAGATCAAGCGGCTGCACCAGCGCATCGGCGCCACCATCGTCTATGTCACCCACGACCAGATCGAGGCGATGACGATGGCGACGCGGATCGCCGTCATGCACCAGGGCAGCGTGCAGCAATTCGCCGATCCCGATACCGTGTACCGCTACCCCGCCAATCTGTTCGTCGCGCGCTTCATGGGCTCGCCTCCGATGAACACCATGCCGGCGCGACTCGAGACCGAGAACGACGGGCTGGTGGTCGTGATCGGCGCGGGCCGGCCGGACGAGCTTCGTCTGCGCCTGAGCGGATATGACGCCGCCGTGCCCTTTGTCGGGCGCGAGGTGGTGTTCGGGATCCGGCCGGAATGCATCGCCGAAGGCAGCCGCGTGTTTTCCGGCGATGCGCCTGTTCTCGTCGACGCGCCGGTGGACATGATCGAGCCGACCGGCGCCGAGACGATGGTATCGCTGCGGCTCGGAGGCGAGCCGGCGATGGCGCGCGTGTCACCCGATATCCGCCCCTCGCCCGGTGCGTCCGCCGCCTTCGCGCTCGACACGCGCCGCATCTGCCTGTTCGACCCCGAGACGGAGCGACTGATCGCATGACCAAGACGACCTATTCAGGGCTTTCGGACCGCGTAGTGTTGATCACCGGCGGCGCCAGCGGCATCGGCGCCGCCTTCGTGCGGGCCTTCGCCGCCCAAGGCGCCCGCGTCGCCTTCCTCGACATCGACACCAAGGCGGGCGAAGCGCTGGTGCGGGATGTCGCGGCTGCGGGCGGGACCGCACCACTGTTCGTGCCCTGCGATCTCCTGGACATCGACGCCTTGCGCACTGCGACGGCAGAGGTCCAGCATTCACTCGGCGATGCCGCCGTTCTCGTCAACAACGCCGCCAACGATCAGCGCCAGGTTCTCTCCGAGGTGACGCCGGCCGAGTTCGACTGGACGATCGGTGTCAATCTCAAGCATGTCTTCTTCGCGGCGCAAGCGGTGGTGCCGCAGATGCAGGCGCGTGGCGGCGGCTCGATCATCAACATGTCGTCGGTCGCCTGGATGCGCGGCGCACCGGCGCTGCCGACCTATGCCGCGGCGAAAGCGGCAATCGTCGGCTTCACCAATTCACTGGCCCGGCTGGTCGGCCCCGACCGCATTCGCGTCAACGCGATCGCGCCGGGCATGGTGATCACCGAGCGCCAACGCCGGCTGTGGTATCCGGACGAACAGGTCATCGCCGAGATTCGCGCGCGGCAGGCCGTTCCCGGTGCGGTGACGCCCGAGGACATCGCCAGCATGGCGCTGTTCCTGGCCTCCGACGAAAGCCAGCGCATCACCAGCCAATGTTTTCGGGTCGATGGCGGACTTGCGTAGTCTCGTAATCTCGTAGGGTGGGCAAAGGCGCGAAGCGCCGTGCCCACCATCTCCCCGCGACCGAGCAAGGACTGGTGGGCACGCTTCGCTTTGCCCACCCTACAAGTGGGCGCTTACCGCCTGCCCTTGCGCATGGTCGCCAACACAATGTCGGCAGCGAGCACGCTCGGCGATTTGTTGCCCGTGGACATGATCTGATCGAGCCGGGCGAAGGCCTCGACCTGCTGCCGGCGCAGCGGCGAATCCGTCAGCAGCTCGGCGAGCGCGGGCGCCAGCTTCTCGGGCGTGCAGTCCTCCTGCAGATATTCCGGAATGACGTCCTTGCCGATGACGAGATTGGCGAGGATCACCGAGGAGACGCGGATCGCGCGGCGCAGGATGAAGGCCTCGATCGCGCCGACACGGTAAGCCGTCACCATCGGAATGCCCGACAGCGCGAGTTCGAGCGTCACCGTGCCGGACTTTGCCAGCGCCGCGTGGGCAATGCGGAAGGCGGCGCGCTTCTCGTTCTCGCCGATCACGATCTGCGGCTTGACCGGCCAATCCGCAATGCCCTCGCGAATGGTGGCTTCGAGATGCGGCATGGTCGGCAGCATCAAATCGAACGCGCGTTCCTCCGCCTGCAAGCGGCCGAGCGTCGCGCCGAACACGGCGAGGTGATGCCGGATCTCGCTGCGGCGGCTGCCGGGCAGCACCAGCAGCACCGGCGGCGCGCCATCCCGGCGCGCCCGCTCGTCCGTGTTCGGCCGCAGCGAGCCCAATTGCTCGATCAGGGGATGGCCGACATAGCTGCAGGGTGGGCCGCCGAGCTTGCGGTATTCCTCCGGCTCGAACGGCAGGAGGCCGAGCACGTGATCGACATAGCCGAGCATGGTCCGCGCGCGTCCCGGCCGCCATGCCCAGAGCTGCGGCGAGACGTAATCGACGATCGGAATTGCCGGACTGCGCGCCCGCACGCGGCGGGCGACGCGATGGGTGAAATCGGGGCTGTCGATGATGACGAGCGCATCGGGCGCGGCCTCCGTCACGGCGTCGGCCGTCTGGCGGATCAGCCGCAGGATCTTCGGCAATTGCTGCACCACCGCGGCGAAGCCGACGATGGAAAGCTCCTCGATCGGAAACAGCGTCTCGAGCCCCTCGCGTGCCATGGTGCGGCCGCCGACGCCGACGAACTGCACGCCGTCGCCGAGGCGCTGGCGCAGCACCTTCATCAAGGCGCTGCCGAGCCTGTCGCCGGATTCCTCGGTGGCGATCAGGAAGATCTTCCGTTGGGGATCGCGCGACTGCATCACGCCGGCAAGCCGATGACGAAGAGATATTTGGCGTCGGCAAGCGCGATCATCGCCTGCGGCTCGGCCGCGATGGTGTTGCTGGCGATGACGGCGATTCCGGCAAGCCCCGCGGCCGCGACGCCCTCGATGGTGCGCGGGCCGATCGTCGGCAGGTCGAAGCGCAGGTCCTGACCGCTCTTGGGTGCCTTCACCAGCACGCCGCGTCCGGTCGCGGCGCGGATGCGGCCTTCCTCGCGCAGCCGCGCCACGCGCGCCAGCAGCGCGTCGGTGCCCTCGATATCCTCGACCGCCACTACATGGCCGTCGATCACCACGACGGCCTGGCCGATGTCGAACGGACCCAGCGCAGTCAGGACCGCGCGCCCGCGCTCGATATCGGCCTTGGCATTGTCATTCGGCCAGGCCCGGCTGATGCAGCCCTCGGGCATCAACAGATCAGGCGCGACATCCTTGATGCCGACCATGCGAAAGCCGTCCTGCTCGAGAAGCCGGCCGACGCCGGAGAGCAGATGATCATCGCCGCCGCGAAAGGCGCGGATGACGTTGCCGAGCAGGCGCAGCGTCTTGATGTCGAAGCGGATCTCCGACAGCGAGGGCCGCACCAGCGTGCCGATGAAGATGAGGTCGCGGCAGCCCTCCTCGCGGAACAGCCGCATCGCGCGGCCGAGCTGGCCGACCGAGATCCAGCGGTGACGGAATGGCTCCACTCGTGCAGGATCACAGGCACCGCGCAGCGGAAACAGCACCGGCGTGATGCCGCGCGCGGCGAGCGATTCGGCGACCGCGAACGGCATGGCGCCGCCGCCGGCGACGATGCCGACCGGTGCCGAAACCTCCGAAGCCGCCGATGTCATGCCCGCGGCCATCACAGGATCACTTCGCGATGGCGGGAAGACAGAGCGGGCGCTTGCCCTTGCCGATGAAGTCGAGGATTTCGGCGATCGCGGGGTCCTCGCTTGCGAGCGGCCGCGCCACCTCCAGCCGCTCGGCGAAGGTGCCGGGGCCATGGAAGAGCTTTTGGTAGAACGCGCGCACGGTCGCGAGCCGCTGCTTGGTGAACTTGCGCCGCTTCATGCCGATCAGGTTGAGGCTCTCCAGCACGGCATACTGGCCGTTGACCAACCCGTAGGGGATGACGTCGTCTCGCACGCCGCATACGCCACCGACCATGACATAGGGGCCGATACGCGTGAACTGGTGCACCGCGGACAAGCCACCGATGTAGACGGCGTCGCCGATCTCGCAGTGACCGCCGAGCGTTGCCGAGGTCGCGAAGATCACGTTGTCGCCGACCATGCAGTCATGACCGACGTGGCTATTGTTCATGAAATAGCCGCCGTTGCCGACGCGCGTCAGCCCGCCGCCTTTGATCGTGCCGACGTTCATCGTCGCACCTTCCCGGATGGTGCAGCCGGAGCCGATCTCGAGCCGGGTCGGCTCCCCTTTGTAGCTGAGATCCTGCGGGGCGCCGCCGAGCACGACGAACGGCGAGATCACGCAGCCATCGCCGAGCGAGGTATGGCCGATGACGGTGACGTGCCCGATGAGCTTGCAATTCTTGCCGACCACGACGTTCGGGCCGATGATGCAATAGGGTCCGATCTCGGTACCCTCGCCGATCACGGCGCCGTCCGCGACCCGTGCGGTGGGATCGATCTTGCTCATCAAGCCAATCTTACTCGTCAAGAAGGTGTGGTTATGTATTGAAGTCGCTCGGTTTTCGGCTGGTTAGCGCGACTATGCCCGATCTGTCCAGTGACGTATCATCTCGCCGTGTTTCAAGTGCCGGATGAGGCGGCCCTCCCGGCTGCTCAACGCGTTCATGCGGAGCTTCAGCTATCGTGGTCAGAGCCCTGGTTCTTCTGCTTGCACAGCTGGCGGCTACGCCGATCGTGTCCGAGACGGTCGAGACCGGCGAACACCGCCTCGTCGATCTCAGGACATTCGAATGCCGGGACATCACCCGCAGCACCGTCCTGCAGCGGGTCTGTTATGATCGCGCGCAGCAGGACCTGATCGTCGCAATCGACGGTCGCTACGACCGCTATTGTGGCGTCGCAGCCGAGACGATCGACAGCCTCCTTAGTGCGCCGTCCATGGGCCAGTTCTTCAACCAAAACATCAAACGCGATGCCACGGCCGGCCGCTATGCCTGCGGAACGCGGGAGCGCCTCCAGAGGAGCTGATCCCGCTCAGTCCGTCAGCATCGCGCCGACATCGGCTTCGGCGACGACCTGGCCGTTGACCTTGGCATCGCCGTGAAACCACCACATGGCCTTGCGGCGGCCGAGCGAGCGCATGTGATATTCGATGGTATCGCCCGGCAGCACGGGCTTGCGGAACTTGCACTTGTCGATGGTGAGGAAATAAACCGCGCGCGGCTTCTCGGTGCCCTCGACCGACTTGATGCCGATCACGCCCGCGGTCTGCGCCATCGCCTCGATCATCATCACGCCGGGATAGACCGGACGCTCGGGGAAGTGCCCCTGGAATGCCGGCTCGTTGAACGTCACGTTCTTGATTCCAATGCCGCTGTAGTCGGCGCGGATGTTGATCACGCGGTCGATCAAGAGCATCGGAAAGCGATGCGGCAGGGTCTGGAGGATGGCGTTGATGTCCACCAGCTCGAACTTAATAGGTGATTCCGCCGTCATTCCCGTCCCTCGCCCTTCGGATCGGCCTTGCTGTCGCGCACCAGACGCTCCACAGCAATGATCTCCTTGAACCATTGTTTGGTCGGCTTGGCGAAATGCCCGCCCCAGCGTCCGCCCGGGGGGATATCGTCCTTGACGGCGCTCATGGCGGTCACCTGAGCTCCATCGCCGATCTTGAGGTGGTTGTTGATACCAACCTTCGCTCCCAGCGCCACGTTGTCGCCGATGGTCAGGCTGCCCGCGAGGCCGATCTGCGCCGCCAGCAGGCAGTGCCGTCCGATCGTCACATTGTGGCCGATCTGGACCTGATTGTCGATTTTGGTCCCCTCGCCGATCACGGTGTCGCGCAGGGATCCGCGGTCGATCGTGGTGTTGGCGCCGACCTCGACGTCGTTCTGGATCAGCACCCGCCCGGTCTGCGGCACCTTCAGATGTCCCTCGGGACCAAAGAAGATGAAGCCGTAGCCGTCCTGGCCGATCGAGCAGCCCGGATGGATCAGCACATTGTTGCCGATCAGGGCGCATTGGATGGCGGTGCGGGCGCCGACATTGCAGTCCCGGCCGATCTTGACCCCGGGGCCGATCACCGCGCCGACGCCGATCACGGTGCCGCTGCCGATCTCGACGTCCGGACCGATCACCGCCAGGGGATCGACGATCACGCCGTCCTCGAGCCGGGCCGAGGGATCGATGATGGCGGACGGCGCGATGCCGGCATTGCCGACCCAGGATTGCGGCCTGAGCGCGTCTGCGTGCCATTCCCGTGCGATCCTGACGAAGGCACGGAACGGCTGCGCCACGCGCAGCACGGCCACGTGCGCGGGCACCTCGGCCTCGAAGCGCGGGCTCACGAGGCAGGCCCCGGCGCTGGTCGCCCTGAGCTGGTCGGCATATTTCAGATTGTCGAAGAACGTCAGATGCATCGGGCCGGCTTCGTCGAGCGAAGCAAGGCCCTTGATGACGTGCTGCCCCCGCGCAGGGTCGACCAGCTGCGCCTTGCTCAGCGCGGCAATGTCGGCCAGCGCTGACGCCGGCGGTTGTGTGAAGAAGGTCGGCTGCGCCATTCCACCCCGTCGCGGTCCGGCTTCGGCATGAAGCGGCCGGGCCGCATCATGCCTCATGTCTTGGATTGGCACGATCCCTTTCGGAAACCGGCTCCGGTGATCCGGATCGTGCCGTGCTGATCGAACTAGAACGTCGTGCCGCCGCCGAACCGGAATTCCTGCGTACGGTCGTACTTGCCCTTGGTGAGCGGCACCGCGTAGTCGAAGCGGAGCGGACCGAACGGCGACTGCCAGATCAGACCGACACCGACCGACGAGCGGATCACCTTGCTGTCGTCATAGACGAGGCCTGTGCACGTTCCAGCGCTCGGCGGGTTGATCGTCGACGGGATACAGCCCGGCGCATTGACCTCATTGGTCGCGAACCAGCTCGTG
The DNA here is from genome assembly GCF_000296215.2 of Bradyrhizobium sp. CCGE-LA001. Taxonomy (NCBI): domain Bacteria; kingdom Pseudomonadati; phylum Pseudomonadota; class Alphaproteobacteria; order Hyphomicrobiales; family Nitrobacteraceae; genus Bradyrhizobium; species Bradyrhizobium sp. CCGE-LA001. Next base: position 4,454,210 of record NZ_CP013949.1, read on the forward strand.
GGTCCCTTATAGTCGTAGAGGCCGCCGGCATCGGCATACACCGCGCCCTTCAGGCCCACTTCCTTAGGAAGGAACCAGAACGGCATCTGCAATTCGAGCGAAGCGCCCCAGTATTTGGTGCCGCCGAGCGCATCCTGCGTGCCAAAGGGATTCAGGTCGCGCGGGCCGATGCCGTTCGGAGCGAAGCCGCGGACGAGGTTCGGGCCCATCTGGAAGTGGTCGAGCATCCGCAGATCATCGTTGATCTTGGTCAGAATGCCGCCCTGGAGACGAACGATGCCGACGATATCAGACACCAGCGGAGCGTAGTACTTTCCGTCCGCCACGGTCTTCAGATAGGAGACGTCGCCGCCGACGCCGGCGAAATCCTGCCGGAAGTCGATGAGCAGACCGTCGGTCGGGTTCTTGTTGTTGTCCAACGTGTTGTAGGTCAGCGTATAGCCGAGCGCCGACGTCAGGGTCTTGCCGTTGGCAAGCTCCTTGCGCACCGGCAGCGAGGCTTCGCCGTCGGCGTAGCAGCCGAGGCCGTTGGTCGAGCTCAGGTCGATCGGTGGGATTTGCGACGCGGCAAAGGCCGGGCTCGGGTTAAAAGCCGAAGTCCCCAGATTGTTGTTACAGTTCGCCAGGTAACTCGGCAGCGAGATTTGCTGCTGGTAGACCGAGTAGCGCAGCTGGAGCGCGAGGTCTTCCCGCAAGGAGAAGCCGAGGCGCGGCGAGAAGCCGAGTGTCTTGGTACCGTAGGAGATGTAGCTGTTGGACAGCTGCTCGCGCTGATAGAGGTCGAGGCCGAGCGCGACGCGGTAGTCGAGCAGATACGGCTCGACGAACGACAGCGAGTAGCCGCGCGCGTACTGGCCATAGGTCACCGAGGCCTTGGCGAACAGGCCGCGGCCGAGCAAATTGCGTTCGGAGACCGAAACTTCCGCCAGCGCGCCGTCGGTCGTGGAGTAGCCGCCCGAGATCGAGAAGTCGCCGGTCGATTTCTCTTCCATGTCGACGATCAGGATCACGCGGTCGCTCGACGAGCCGGGCTCGGTCGTGATCTTCACGCTCTTGAAGTAATCGAGGTTCTTCAGGCGCCGTTCGGCACGGTCGACCAGCGCGCGGTTATAGGCGTCGCCCTCGGAGATGTCGAACTCGCGGCGGATCACGTAGTCGCGTGTGCGGGTGTTGCCGCGCAGGTTGATGCGCTCGATATAGGTGCGCGGGCCCTCGTCGATGTTGAACACGACGGAGACGGTGTGCGCCTCGAAATTGCGGTCGCCGCCCGGGCGGACCACGGCGAAGGCATAACCGCGGCGCGACGCCTCGATCTGCATCTCCTCGACCGACTTCTCGACCGATTCGACGTTGTAGAGCGAACCGGCATAGACGCGCGAATAGGCCCGCAGCGACGAGGGGTCGAAATTCGGAATGCTGGAGCGGAAATCGACCGAACCGACGCGGTATTGCGCGCCTTCCTCGATCTTGAAGGTGACGTTGAAGCCCTTCTTCTCGGGATCGTATTCGGTGAGCGCGGCCACCACCTGGACGTCGGCAAAGCCGTTCTTGAGATAGAAGCGGCGGATCAGGTCGCGGTCGGCCTCGACCCGATCGGGGTCGTAGATGTCGCCGCTGGCGAGGAAGCTCAAGAGGTTGGATTCGCGGGTCTTGATGACGTCGCGCAGGCGATAGGACGAGAACGCGTTGTTGCCGACGAATTCGATCGACTTGACGCCGGTCTTGGCGCCCTCCTCGATCGTGAAGATCAGGTCGACGCGGTTGTTCGGCTGCTCGATGACCTCAGGCGTGACGCGCACGTCATAGCGGCCGGACCGGCGATAGATTTCGGCGATTCGCAACGTGTCGGACTGCACCATGGCGCGGGAGAAGGTGCCGCGCGCCTTGGACTGGACTTCAGTCGTGAGCTGCTCGTCCTTGATCTTCTTGTTGCCCTCGAAGGCGACGCGACCAATCACCGGGTTTTCCACCACGGAGACGATGATCTGGCCGCCGGCGCCGCGATTGATCCTGACGTCCTGGAACAGGCCGGTCTCGATCAGCGCCTTGAGGCCGTCGTCGATGGCGGCTTGGTCCAGGCGGCCGCCCGGACCCGGCTTGAAATAGGAGCGGATGGTCTCCACCTCGACACGGCGATTTCCTTCGACGGAAATCGACTGGACGGTCTGAGCGAGCGCAGACGAAGACACAAAAACAGCCCCAACCGGGGCAACCACCGGCGCGCCGAACATGATCAGGGTTGCGAGCAAGCCCCCCCGGAGTCGCAGTCCAAACTTCATCGCGCAACGCGCCCTTATCATTCCGTACCAGACCCAACCCCAACGCCGATCTGGAAGATTCCCCAAGTTCACGCCGCTTGTATCCAATTTCCCCGACGCCGCAAACGGCCGAGCGCGCCGTAATTTCAATTTCATTCCAAGACGTTGCTGATCAGCAACGCCACAAAAAAGCCCCTATCACGAAGCGGCCATCCGCAAGATGTCGTTGTAGGTCGCAAACACCATCAACATCAGCACCAAACCGAGCCCGATTCGGAACCCCATCTCCTGAGTCCGCTCAGATAGAGGCCGGCCGCGGACCACTTCGGCCGCGTAGAACATCAGGTGGCCGCCATCGAGCAGCGGGATCGGGAACAGGTTCAACAGGCCGATCGACACCGAGAGCACGGCGCACAGGTTGATCACGAACTGGAACCCGGCGCTGGCCGCCTGCCCGGACATCTTCGCAATTCCCAGGACGCCGCTGACCTCGTTTGGATTGCCGTGTCCGACGAACAAGGAGCCCAGGAACTTGAAAGTGCTGGTGATGATGAACCAGACCTGCTCGACACCGATCTTCAGCGCCTCGCCAACGCCCACCGGCGCGGTCGAGGCCTCTCCGGCCTGCGACTTGTGCTCGACGCCCAATACGCCGACTCGGTGTCGGTTGCCGAAGGGATCCTTGCGCTCGAGCAGCGCAGGAGTTGCCGTCAGCGCTACGATGGCGCCGTCGCGTCTCACCTGGAATGCAAGCGCTGAACCCGCGCTCATTGCAACGATTCGCTGCATGTCGGCGAAGCTCTCGATCGGCTTGCCGTCGATCTGGACGACGACGTCCCCGACCTTGAACCCGGCCGCCGCCGCAGCGCCGTCCGCGACGACGCCGTCGACGCGCGCGATCGTGCTCGGCTTGCCGTAGTACAGCGCCATGGCGGCGAAGATCAGCGCGCCCAGGATGAAATTGGCGATCGGTCCGGCTGCGACGATGGCGGCACGCGGGCCGACCTTCTTGTGGTGGAAGCTGCCGGCGCGCTCCTCGGCCGTCATGGACGACAGGGTCTGCGCCGAGGGGGTCGAGGCCTCGCTCTCGTCGCCGAAGAACTTGACGTAGCCGCCGAGCGGAATCGCGGAGATCTTCCAGCGGGTGCCATGGCGGTCGTTGAAGCCGACCAGCTCCGGTCCGAAACCGAGCGAAAAGGTTAACACGCGAACGCCTGCCCAGCGCGCGACCAGGAAATGGCCGAGCTCATGGAAGAACACGACGATGGTCAGGACGAACAGGAAGGGAACCGCGTAACCCAGGAGCCCATGGCTCAACGTATTGAAACTATGGACGAAAAAGTCGATCATCGAAGTCCCTCATCCAGCGCCGCAAGGCCCTGGCCCCAAGCCATCTAGGATGCCTTTAAGGCAATTTGAGGCAATAGGGCGGCAGCTCTATTTCGCGCAACATGGTCAACGGATATTGCATCATCGGCCGAGGTCATCGGGGCCTGGTTCCCGCTGCGGACCCAGTCGTCCAATGTCGCCTCGACCAGGCGCGCGATCGCGCCAAAGCGGATCTTGCCGGCGATGAAGGCGGCGACCGCAACCTCGTTGGCCGCGTTGTAGACGGTGGTCGCGCCCTTCCCGGTCCGGAGCGAATCAAAGGCCAGGCGCAGGCCCGGGAAGCGCTCGAAATCCGGGGCCTCGAAGGTGAGCTGGCCGATCTTGGCGAGGTCGAGCTTGGCCGCCGGTCCCTTGATGCGGTCGGGCCAGCCGAGGCAATGCGCGATCGGCGTCCTCATGTCGGGCGCACCGAGCTGCGCCATCACCGAACGGTCGGAGAACTCGACCATGCCGTGGATGATCGACTGCGGATGCACCAGAACGTCGATCTCGTCGGGCGAGAGCGCGAACAGATAGGACGCCTCGATCACCTCGAGGCCCTTGTTCATCATCGAGGCGGAATCGATCGTGATCTTCTGGCCCATGCTCCAGTTCGGATGCTTCAGGGCCTGTTCGAGCGTCGCCTGCTCGATATCGGCCGGCTTCCAGGTCCGGAACGGGCCGCCCGACGCCGTGATAATGACGCGGACGAGCTCGTCGCGATTGCCGGAAGCCAACGCCTGGAACAGCGCATTGTGCTCGGAATCGGCCGGCAGAATACAGGCGCCCGCCTTGGCCGCGCGCTGCATGAAGAAATCGCCGGCGCAGACCAGGCATTCCTTGTTGGCGAGCGCAACATGCGCGCCGCGATCGACCGCGGCCAGCGCCGGCTTCAGTCCGGCCGCGCCGCTCACGGCCGCCATCACCCAGTCGGCCGGACGCGCACCCGCCTCGATCACCGCGCTTTCGCCGGCGCCGCATTCGGTGCCGGTGCCCGCCAGCGCGGCCTTGAGCTCGCCGAGCTTGGAGCTATCGGCGATCGCGACGAAGCGCGCAGAGAATTCCTTCGCGAGCTTGGCGAGGGCCGCCACGTTGCCGTTCGCCGTCAGCGCCTCGACGCGGTAGCGCTCGGGCGAAGCGCGCAGCAGATCCATCGTGCTGTCGCCGATCGAACCGGTGGCGCCGAGGACCGTGACGCTGCGGACGCTGGTCGCAGCAAGCCTGTTGTTACGCAATGGGACCGCGCTCATATCCTCACCAAACCATAAGACCGCTTCCGGCGCTATGCACACCATGGCGGAGAAAGCCGATAATCCATGCCACCAGGATGGCGGCGACAAAACCGTCAAGGCGATCCATGAGCCCGCCATGGCCGGGAATTAAGTGACTGGAATCCTTGACACCGAAACGCCGCTTCACCGCGGATTCGAACAGATCTCCCAACGCCGACACCACCGACAGGACGGCGCTGACAAGCAGCAGCGGAACCAGCTTTCCGATCCCGCAGGCGGCAAAGCCGGCCGCAACCGCAAGGCTTGTGGCAAAGCCCCCGAATGCGCCCGCCCAGGTCTTCTTCGGGCTCACGCGCGGCCACAGCTTCGGCCCGCCAATGCTGCGCCCGGCGAAATAGCCGCCGATATCGGTCGCCCATACCACCAGCAGCACGAACATCAGCGCGGAGAAGCCGTTGACGAGATCCTTCCGCACCAGGATCGAGGCCAGCAGCGCTGCCGCTGCATAGGCGAAGCCGGTCGCCGCCCAGACGAACTTGCCCCGAGCGATCAACGTCACGACCGCGCCGCCGACGAGGCCGACGATGACGGAGGTCTTGAGCCCGCCGAAGGCGACGGCGGCACCCATCATGGCGATGACGATCGTCCCTGCCCCCGTCAGCGCGGTCGATCCCGCACCCACCACCATCAGCCATTCCGCGAACAGCCCGATCGAGACCAGGGTGACGAGAAGCGCCCACAGCCAGCCACCGGCGTAAGCGATCGCAATGGTCAGCGGCGCCAGCACCAGTGCTGCGAGGACCCGCATCACCAGATTGCTCGGGGCGGGCTTTCCGCCCGCCGATGCGGCGTCGGGTTCGCTCACGAGGCGGTTTTCGCGACCAGACCGCCGAAACGGCGCTCGCGCCTGGCAAATTCGGCGATCGCGCTTTCCAGTGCCGCCTTGTCGAAATCGGGCCAGTGGATCGGCACGAAGACCAGCTCGCTATAGGCGGCCTGCCACATCAGGAAGTTGGACAGGCGCTGCTCGCCGCTGGTGCGGATGATGAGATCGGGGTCGGGAATGTCAGGCGCGTCGAGATAGGTTCCGAGCGTCTCCGCGTCGATCGTTTCAGGATCGCGCCTGCCCTCCGCGACCTCGCGCGCCAGCTTCTGGGCCGCCTTCGCGATCTCCTGCCGCGAGCCGTAGTTGAAGGCGACGACGAGCGTGAGGCGCGTGTTGTCGCGCGTCAGCTCCTCGGCCTCGTTGAGCAGCGCGCAGATGTCGCTCTCGAGCCCTTCGCGCTCGCCGATGATGCGGACCTTGACGCCGTCGCGATGCAGGCTCGCCAGATCGTTGCGGATGAAGCGCCGGAGCAGGCCGAACAGATCGCCGATCTCGCTCGCCGGCCGCGACCAGTTCTCCGAAGAGAACGAGAAGATGGTGAGATAGCGGATGCCGAGCTCGTGCGAGGCGCGCACCACGCGGCGCAGCGCGTCCACGCCGCGGCGATGCCCTTCCGCACGCGGCAGACCGCGCGCGGCCGCCCAACGCCCGTTGCCATCCATGATGATGGCGACATGCGCAGGCGCCTCGGACCGATCGGGTCCTTCCGTTGCGGGCGCGGCGTTGGACATGAAGGCGATGCCTTAAACCGTGAGGATTTCTTTTTCCTTGGCAGCCAGCAGCTGGTCGATCTCGGCAATGGTGCCGTCGGTCGCCTTCTGCACCTCGTCGGCGTGACGCTTCTGGTCGTCCTCCGACATCTCGTGATTCTTCTCGAGCTTCTTGAGCACGTCGAGACCGTCGCGGCGCACATGGCGCGCGGCGACCTTGGCGGCTTCGGCGTATTTGTGCGCGACCTTCACCAGCTCCTTGCGCCGCTCTTCGTTGAGCTCGGGAATGCGCAGGCGCAGCACCTGTCCCTCAGTCGCGGGCGACAGGCCGAGATTGGAATCGACGATCGCCTTCTCGACGGCCTTGACCATCGACTTGTCCCAGACCTGCACCGAGATCAGGCGCGGCTCCGGCACGCTGACGGTGGCGAGCTGGTTGAGCGGCATGTGGCTGCCATAGGCATCGACCTGGACCGGATCGAGCATCGAGGCCGAGGCCCGCCCCGTGCGCAGGCCGCCAAGCTCGTGCTTGAGCGACTGGACGGCGCCTTGCATGCGGCGCTTCACTTCGTTGAGGTCGAAACTACCCGTGGCCATCACGTTTCTCCTTCAAAATCCCGGCGATCTCTCCGCGCCCTCCCTTTTTGGAAGGCGACGACGAGACATCAGCCGGCGACAATGGTTCCGTGGCCGGTGCCACGCAGAATCGCACCGATCGACCCCGGCTGCGCGATCGAGAATACGATGATAGGCAGTGATGTCTCGCGGGCAAGCGCGAAGGCGGTCGCATCCATCACCTTGTAGCCGCCCTCGATCGCCTGCGAATGCGTCAGGCGGTCGAAACGAGTGGCGGACGGGTCCTTCTTGGGGTCGGCCGAATAGACGCCGTCGACATTGGTCGCCTTCAGCACCGCCTGGGCGCCGATTTCGGCGGCACGCAGCACCGCGGTCGTGTCGGTGGTGAAGAACGGATTGCCGGTTCCGCCGCCGAGCAGCACGATCCGGCCCTCGGCGAGGTATTTGTGCGCCGCGGCGCGGGTGAACAGCTCGGAGATCTCCGGCATGACGAAGGCCGACAGCGTGCGCGCCGGGGTGCCCTTGCGCTCGATCGCCGCCTCCAGCGCGAGGCAGTTCATCATGGTGGCGAGCATGCCCATGGTGTCACCGGTCGGCCGCGACACGCCCCGGGCGGAAACCTCGACCCCGCGCACGATGTTGCCGCCACCGATCACGACCGCAACCTCGGTGCCGAGCTTACGGGCGGCGATCAAATCGTCCGCAACCCGGTCGACGGTCAGCTGGTCGATACCAAAGCCCGGCTGTCCCGCGAGATATTCGCCGGACAGCTTGATCACGACGCGACGATAGACCGGATCAGTCATGAGCACCTTCCTTGTCCGGGCGCCGCTTCCGGCGGCGCCGGAAGGAACGTTCCGGCGCTTACTTCTTGCCGCTGGCCGCCGCGACCTCGGCTGCGAAGTCGCTTTCCTGCTTCTCGATTCCCTCGCCGAGAGCATAGCGCACAAACCCGGCGATCTTCACGGGGCCGCCGACCTTGCCTTCGGCTTCCTTCACCGCCTGCGCCACCGACTTGCCGGTGTCGTGGATGAAGGCCTGCTCGAGCAGGCAGACTTCCTTGTAGTAGGTCTTGAGGCCGGACTCGACGATCTTCTCGATCACGTTCTCGGGCTTGCCCTGCTGGCGGTATTTGTCGGCGAGCACGTCCTTCTCGCGCTTGACCACCGCAGGGTCGAGGCCCGACGGGTCGAGCGCCAGCGGGTTGGCAGCGGCGATATGCATCGCGATCTGACGGCCGAGCGCTGCGAGCTCGTCGGCCTTGCCCGGCGATTCCAGCGCCACGATCACGCCCATCTTGCCGGCGCCGTCGATGACGGCTCCGTGGACGTAGTGCGAGACCACGCCCTGGCTCACCTCGAGCTGGGCAGCGCGGCGCAGCGTCATGTTCTCGCCGATGGTGGCGATCGCGTCATTGATCGCGGTCTCGATCGTGACGTCGCCGACCTTGGCAGCCTTGATCTTCTCGACATCGGCGCCGACGTTGAACGCGACTTGGGCGATCATCTTGACGAGGCCCTGGAACTGGCCGTTGCGCGCCACGAAGTCGGTCTCGGAGTTGACCTCGACCACGACGCCCTTGTTTCCCTTGGTGAGCGCACCGATGAGGCCCTCGGCAGCGACGCGGCCAGACTTCTTGGCGGCCTTCGACAGGCCCTTCTTGCGCAGCCAGTCCTGCGCCGCTTCCATGTTGCCGTCGTTTTCGGTCAGTGCGGCCTTGCAGTCCATCATGCCCGCGCCGGTCGACTCGCGCAGGTCCTTAACCATCGCAGCTGTGATCGTTGCCATCGTTGAAAATCCTTCTTGCCTGCCGGTTCGCCGCGGCGCGGCATCCCATTGCCCCGCCGCGGTCCATCTCAGGAATTCGCGTCAACTGAATGAAATGGTGGCCGGGGCTTAGCCGGCCAACCCATCGCCTTTTTGACTATTCCGCTTCCGCGGTCAGCGCCTTGGCCTTGGCCACCCAGGCGTCCGCGCGGCTCGGCAGACCGACTTCTTCGCCGATCGTGTGCGCGGTGTCGTGGTCGAGCTCGGCGAGCTGCCAGTAGTGGAAGATGCCGAGGTCGTTGAACTTCTTCTCGATCGCACCCGACACGCCCGGAAGCTTCTTGAGGTCGTCGGCGGTGCCGCGCGGACCTGCAAGGCCCTGGAAGCCGCTTGAGGAAGCAGCCGGCAGCTCTTCGGCGAGCGGACGAGTCGAGGCACCGATGTCGACACCCGAATCGCCTTGGGCGCGCGAGATGCCGTCGATCGCAGCGCGCGCGATCAAGTCGCAATAGAGCGCGATGGCGCGGCCGGCGTCGTCATTGCCCGGCACCACATAGGTGATGCCCTTGGGGTCCGAATTGGTGTCGACGATCGCGGCGACCGGGATGTTGAGCCGCTGGGCTTCCTGGATCGCGATGTCTTCCTTGTTGGTGTCGATCACGAAGATCAGGTCGGGCAAACCGCCCATGTCCTTGATGCCGCCGAGCGAACGGTCGAGCTTGTCGCGCTCGCGCTGAAGCGTCAGGCGCTCCTTCTTGGTGTAGGAGCTGGCGTCGCCGCCGGAGAGCACGTCATCGAGATGACGCAGGCGCTTGATCGAGGCCGAGATCGTCTTCCAGTTGGTCAGCGTGCCGCCGAGCCAGCGCGAATTGACGAAGTACTGGGCGCAGCGCTTGGCTGCGTCGGCGACGCCGTCCTGAGCCTGGCGCTTGGTGCCGACGAACAGGATGCGGCCGCCCTTGGCGACGGTGTCGCTAACGGCCTGAAGGGCCGTGTGCAGCATCGGCACGGTCTGGGCGAGGTCGACGATGTGGATGTTGTTGCGGGCGCCGAAAATGAACGGAGCCATTTTCGGATTCCAGCGGTGAGACTGGTGACCAAAGTGCACGCCAGCTTCGAGCAGCTGACGCATGGTGAAATCGGGTAGCGCCATCGTTCTAATTCTCCGGTTGGTTCCTCCGGAAACGTGTGAGCAAAACGGAGCGTTCTCGCCCCGGTTGCCACCGGACGGCCTTGTGAGCCATGTTTCCGTGTGAGATGGCGCGCTATATAGCGCCATTTCGGCCAGAAGCAAGGAAATAAGGGGCCCTTCCCGGGCGCCCGGAAGCTTTCCGTCGCTTGCCGCCTTAGCATTTCTGGCCGGGCGGGCAAACCTTCGGCGGCGGCCCGGCCGGCCGTGGCGGCGGATGATGTGGTGCTGGCGCTGGCCGCGGCGGCGCCGCGACCATGGGAGGCGGTGCTGCACGCGCCACCGGAGGTGGCGGCGGCGGTGCCGGCCTTGCCACCGGTGGCGGAGGCGGCGCCGGCCGCGCCATCGGAGGCGGCGGAGCGGGCCGGGCCATGGGCGGCGGCGGTGTCGGTCGTGCGACGGCCACCGGTGGAGGCGCCGCACGCGGCGGCGGAGGCGGTGCGACCCGTGGCGGTGGCGGAGCTGTCGGCCTGGCCAGAGCCTGAGGATTGACCGGCGGCGCGGGCCTGGCGGCTTGCGGCGGCGGAACCGGCCGACGATCCTGAACCGTTGACGGCTCGCGCGCTGCCACCGGCGGCGGTGGAGGCGTCGCGGGCCTGACCGCGCTCGGAACACCCGGTTTGCCGGCGGCACTCGGGGGCGGCAAAACGCCCGGCTGAGGGCCGGTCGGCCTGCCGCGCGGGTCCGTCGCGGACGGAGGCAATGCCCCCGGCCTGGGCAGCCCCGCGGAAGGCGGCGTCGGACCTCCGCGAGCGGGCGGCTGGTTGGGCGCGGTAGTGGTTGCCGCGTTCGGCTGCGCGGGCTTAATGTTGCCGGCGGGTGGCGTGGTCGTCGCGACGGGTTTGCCCTGCGATGGGGCCATGCCGGGCGCGCGCCCTGCGCCAGCCGGAGCCGGCGGTCCGCCAGGGGTCCCCGGCACCGGCAGCGTATTCGCCTGCGGCGGTGTGCTGGCCGGTGGCGGTGTGCTGGCCTGCGGCGGCTTGGCCGCCCCCGGTGCTTGCGGGGTCGCAGCCGCGTTGCCGGCGGGGGCAGTCGTGGTCGGACCTGTGTTCGGCGTGATAGCTCCGGGCGCCACCCCTGCTCCGGCCGGTGGCGCACCGGGAGTCCCCGGCGACGGCGGCGTATTGGCCTGCGGCAGCGTATCCGCCTGCGGCAGCTTGGCCCCAGCCGGCGGCTGCGCGGATGTGGCGGGCGCGACATTGGCCGGAGCCGGTGCCGCGATACCTGGCCTTGCAATCGGCTGGATCGTCGCGCTCGGCGGCATCGGCACCTTGCCTTGCTGGATCAGCGCAGCGCGCTGGACCACGGCCTGCGGCACCGCCGGACCTGCCGGGTTGGCGCGCCCGGCGACGGCAGGCGCCAGATTGGCCGGTCCGGTCCCCGGGCCTGCTCCCGCAGGCGGTGGCGGCGGCGGCCGGTTGATCACGGTGTTGATGACCGTGGTGTTGTGGATGTTCTGGTAAATGATGTTGTTCGGCGGCGGCGCGACATAGACCGGCGGCCTGACGAACACTGGAATCGGCACGAACACCGGCTGCGGCAGCACGAACAGGCCGACCACGGGCAGCGGCGGCGGCAGCACGACGAAATCCGGCGGCGGCGGCGGCAGGTAATAGACCGGCGGCGGTGGCGGCGGCGCGAAGCCGAAATCGGGATCGCTGAAATACAGCACGGGGCGATCGACATAGACCACCTCCTCCGGCGGCGGCGGCGGCACGTCGTAATCGATCATCGCGAAGGTCGGCGGCGGCTCAGGCGGCGCGGTGAGAATCGCAAGACGCCGGCGCGCGTCGGCCGCATGCGGTCCGCGCGGATAGCGGCGCAGATACGACCAATAGGCCTCCGGCGTGTCGGTGCGATAGGTCCGCCGCCAGGTGATCGCCTCGCGCCGCGCCGCCACGATCGCCCTCACGCGCTTGGCGAGCGGATCACTCGGATAGGTCACGAGGAATTCCTCATAGCCCGCCAGCGTGTCGCGCTCGAGCGCGGCGGCATAGGCATCCTGCACGCCGAGATCGCGGATCGGCTTGTTGCGGATCGCGGCAACCTGGTCGGACGCGGCCTCCGGCGGCGGCGCGTCGGGCCCACGCTCGAAGAACGAGAATTGCGCGGTGATCTTCTGCTCGTTCCAAGGCACCTGCGCCCCCTTGGAGGCTTCGTTGACGCGCAGGCGGACGCGGTCGAACACCTCGGCCAGCGGCAGGCCGCCGGTGCGGATCATCTCGGCGAGCGACTGCGCGTAGATGCCGTAGGGGCCCGCCTCCTCCGGCGCCACCGTGCCGGGCGCCGCGTTGAAGGCGATCAGCATGTTCGCCTCGGGCTCGACCAGTGCAAGGCCGCTGGCGATCGGCTGGCCGCCCTCGATGAAGGGCTGCGCACGGGCCGCATCGAGCACGACGATGTTGGCCTTGAGCGGAATCGCTGCAAGCTGGCGCACATAGTCGCTGATGCGCAGGGCCTCGGTCGGAATGTCGGTGTCGCGGCTGATGTTGGAATCGACCGGGACGAAATAGTTCTCGCCGGCGAGCTGCACGCCATAGCCGGCGAGATAGATCATCGCGACGGTGCCCGGGCCGGATGCCTGGGCCTTCTGGATGAAGTCGCGCAAGCTCTTGCGCAGCGTGTCACCGTCGAGATCGCGCGCGCCGACGACATCGAAGCCCGCGGCCTGCAGCGTCTGCGCGATCAGGCCGGCATCGTTGGCGGTGGTCGCCAGCGGCGACTTGGCATAGGCGCCGTTGCCGACGACGAGCGCGATGCGCTTCTCCTGTTGCTGCGCGCTTGCGGGCCCCGGCATCATGCCCGCAACCAGCGGGATCGCCAGAAGAAGGCCGAAGAAAGCTCCGTATGTCCCACGCATCGCCTGCTCCGCCCGCCAATATATGGTTCAAACGCCACCGCGCATCTGACGCGCGGCCGGCTGAACGGCGCTTGAACGAAAGGCTCGGATTGAGGCGGCGGAATGGCGCGGACAGGCCCGAGGGCGGCTGCGCTTCTGAAGATGGCCCGGCAGCCGGCCTCTGCTGGAAAGAGGCGCGACCACCGGCTCCATGTTCCGAAGGCGGGCCTCTCTCAGCCCTGGGCAAGCAACTCGACGGTCCCCGTGTTCAACCGGTAGATCCCGCCGACCACCTTGAGCTTGCCCTGCTCGGCTGCCGCGTTGAGGATCGGGGCGGCCGATTTCAGCTTGGCAACGTTGTCGATGACGTTCTGACGGATGGCGTTGTCGAGAGCGTTCCCACTCTGCTGAGCCGCGGTCTTCACCGCCGGCGCGAGCGCGGACACCAGCGTGGGGATGTGCCCCGGCAGCGGCTTGTCGTCCTTCAGCGACTTGATGGTCGCGTCGACGGCGCCGCAGCTGTCGTGGCCGAGCACCAGGATCAAGGGCGTGCCGAGCACGGCGACGGTGTACTCCATGCTCGCGATCGTCTCATCGCCGGCAAAGTTTCCGGCGACGCGGCACACGAACAGGTCGCCGCGCGCGCTGTCGAAGGCGTATTCGGGCGCGATACGCGAATCCGCGCAGCTCAGAACCGCCGCGAAAGGATTCTGACCGCCGACCAGAGCCTCGCGCTCATTCTTGAAGTCGTGGCGACGCGACACGCCGGACACGTAGCGCGCATTGCCCTCCATAAGCCGCTTGAGAGCGGCATCGGGCGATAGCACGTTCTGTGGCTTCGGCGGCGCCTTCGCCTCCTTGGCCAGCGCAGATCCGCCGAACGCCGCCACTCCGAATGCCGAAGCAGCAAGGAGCATCATGGAGCGCCGCGAAGCAGCGACTGATTGATGCAGATTGTCAGAGCATTTGTCGCACATGGTTGTGGTCCTTCCTGGCGTCCCGCTCAACGAGATTCACGGGAAGACACTGATAGCTGCGCTCGACAGACTACGACACCGGGGGCGGACCAGATAGTTAAGCTTTGGTTTGCAGCGGTGCGTGCACACCGTCATACCTGCTGCACGTCCACCACGCCGGCGACCGCCTTGATCGCGCCGGCGATCTGCGGCGAGACCTTGAAGCGGCCGGGCAGCTTCATCTCCACCTCGGTGTCGAGGTCGAGCATCATCACCAACGAGACCTCGCCGTCGCCATTGGAGCGCGGCACGATGGCAGGGCTGCCGATTTTTGGCGCGGCGCCGTTCGAGGCGGCCATCTCGGGGCCGGCGAGACGCTTGGCGATCGATTCCAGCGGCTTGGTGTCGCGAAGGAAGATGCGCAGGCCCTTCTGCGTCTTGGCGGCGGCGTCATCGAGCGGCTCGGCATGCAGCACGCGGGCGCGGACGTCTTCGCCCTGGAGCTCGGCGCCGAGTTGAAGCAGCACGGCAGCCCCCGGCTCCAGCACGTCGCGATATTGCGCAAGACCCTCGGAGAACAGCACGGCCTCGAAGTGGCCCGTGGGATCAGACAGCCCCATGATGCCCATCTTGTTGCCGGTCTTGGTACGCCGCTCCATGCGCGAGACGACGGTGGCCGCAACCTTGCCGGCGGTGGCGCCGGTCTTCACCGCACGCGAGAACTCGGCCCAGGACTGCACCCGCAGGCGCTTGAGCACGGTGGCGTAATCGTCGAGCGGATGTCCCGACAGGAAGAAGCCGATCGCATCGTATTCGCGGCGCAGCCGCTCGGAAGGCAGCCATGGCTCGATCTGCGGCAGCATGATGCTCGGCGCGTCGGCCGATGAGCCGAACATGTCGTTCTGACCGATGGTCTCGGCCTGATGCGCGCGCTGGCAGGCGGCCAGGATCGAGTCCGCTCCGGCAAAGACGCGCGCCCGGTTCGGCTCCAACGTGTCGAACGCGCCGGCGGCGGCAAGGCTCTCGATGATGCGCTTGTTGATCGCGCGCGGATTGACCCGCGCGGCGAAGTCGGCGAGCGAGGTGAACAAGCCCCTCTTGTTGCGCTCCTCGATGATTTGGTCGATCGCCTGGATGCCGACGCCCTTGAGCGCGGCGAGCGCGTAATAGATCGTCTTGTCGCCGACCTCGAAGGTCGCGCCCGAGCGATTGATGTTCGGCGGCTCGACCTTGATGCCGAGGCGCTGCGCCTCGGAGCGGAATTCGGACAGCTTGTCGGTATTGTTGAGATCGAGCGTCATCGACGCCGCGATGAACTCCACCGGATAATGCGCCTTCATGTAGGCGGTGTGGTAGGACACCAGCGCATAGGCCGCTGCGTGGCTCTTGTTGAAGCCGTAATCGGCGAACTTGGCCAGCAATTCGAAGATGGTCTCGGCCTGGCCCTTCGGCACGCCGTTCTTCACCGCGCCCGCGACGAAGATGTCGCGCTGCTTGTCCATCTCGGCACGGATCTTCTTGCCCATGGCGCGGCGCAAGAGGTCGGCGTCGCCGAGCGAATAGCCCGACATCACCTGCGCGATCTGCATCACCTGTTCCTGGTAGATGATGACCCCGAAGGTCTCCTTGAGGATCGGCTCCAGCACCGGATGCAGATATTCCGGCTCCTCGTCGCCGTGCTTGCGCGAGCAATAGGTCGGGATGTTCGCCATTGGGCCCGGGCGATACAGCGCCACCAGCGCGATGATGTCCTCGAAACGGTCGGGACGCATGTCGACCAGCGCGCGCCGCATGCCCTGGCTTTCCACCTGGAACACGCCGACCACCTCGCCCCGCGCCAGCATCTGGTAGCTCTCGGCATCGTCGATCGGCAGTGTGGCGAGATCGACATGGATGTCGCGCGGCTTGAGCAGCTTGCAGGCGACGTCGAGCACCGTCAGCGTCTTCAGGCCGAGGAAGTCGAATTTGACGAGGCCCGCCGGCTCGACCCATTTCATGTTGAACTGGGTCACCGGCATGTCCGACTTCGGATCGCGGTACATCGGCACGAGTTCGCTCAAGGGGCGATCGCCGATCACGATGCCGGCCGCGTGGGTCGAGGCGTGGCGGGTCAGGCCTTCGAGGCGCTGGGCGATGTCGAAGGCGCGCGCCACCACGGGATCTTCATCACGGAACGCCTGCAGCTTCGGCTCGCTCTCGATCGCCGCGGCCAGCGTCACCGGCGCGGCCGGATTCTGCGGCACCAGCTTGGTCAGCTTGTCGACCTGGCCGTAGGGCATCTGCAGCACGCGACCGACGTCGCGCAGCACGCCGCGCGCCTGCAGCGTACCGAAGGTGATGATCTGCGCGACCTGGTCGCGGCCATAGCGCTCCTGGACGTACTTGATCACCTCGCCGCGGCGGTCCTGGCAGAAGTCGATGTCGAAGTCCGGCATCGAGACGCGCTCGGGATTGAGGAAGCGCTCGAACAGCAGGCCGAACTTGATCGGATCGAGATCGGTGATGGTCAGCGCCCACGCGACCAGCGAGCCTGCGCCCGAGCCGCGGCCCGGCCCGACGGGAATGCCGTGCGCCTTGGCCCATTTGATGAAGTCGGACACGATCAGGAAGTAGCCCGCGTACTTCATGCGCATGATGACGTCGAGCTCGAACGCCAGGCGCTTGTTGTAGTCTTCCTCCGTGGTGCCCTGCGACAGGCCGTGCACGCGCAGGCGGTTGGCGAGCCCCTCCTCCGCCTGGCGCTTCAGCTCCGCAGCCTCGACCGAAGCCGCGTCCGAGCTTGCGGCAGCACCGACCGTGAAGAACGGCAGGATCGGCTTGCGCGTCATCGGCCGGAACGAGCAGCGCTCGGCGATCTCCACCGTCGAGGCCAGCGCCTCCGGAATGTCGGCGAACAGCACCGCCATCTCGGCGCGGGTCTTGAAGCGGTGATCGGGGGTGAGCTGCTCGCGGTCGGTCTCGGCGATCAGCCGCCCGCCGGCGATGCAGAGCAGCGCGTCATGCGCCTCGTAATCGTCGGTCGCGGCGAAATAAGGCTCGTTGGTCGCGACCAGCGGCAGGCCCTTGGCGTAGGCGATGTCGATCAGGCCGCTTTCGATGCGCCGCTCCTTGTCGGTGTTGTGGCGCTGCAATTCGACGTAGAGGCGGTCGCCGAACAGGCCAGCGAGACGCTCGCAGCGCAACGCCGCAATCTCGGCCTGCCCGGTGGCGAGCGCCAGCGAGACCGGGCCGTCCGGGCCTCCGGTGAGCGCGATCAGGCCCTCGGTCTCGCCGTCGAGCCAGTCGAACTTGATGTGGGGGGCGTGGGTATCGGGCGTCTCCAGGAACGCCCGCGAGTTCAGCCGCATCAGGCTGCGGTAGCCGCGCTCCTGCGCGGCCAGCAGCACCACGCGCGAGGGCCCGAGCGCATTGCGCGCATTCGGATCCTGGTCGCCGAAATCGATCGCGAGCTCGCAGCCGACGATCGGCTGGATGCCGGAACCCGCCATCTTGTCGGAGAACTCGAGCGCACCGAACATGTTGTCGGTATCGGTCAGCGCCAGGGCCGGCTGGTGATCCTTCTTCGCGAGCTCGGCGAGCTTGGCGATCTTGATCGAGCCCTTGAGCAGCGAATAGGCCGAGTGAACGTGAAGGTGGACAAATCCGGCGCTCGGCATGGTCGCGTGACGGCCTCTTGCAGATGAAATGGAGCGGTCGCCGGCGCCAGGGGGACATGGTGAGCATCCCGCAGCTGCCCGGCCGACTCGCCTCACGATGGTGAGGCGTCACTGCCCCAGAGTCCACGCCGGAACGACCGATCAGCCGCGTCGTCCCGCTTTTCCCCAATCCGGCACTTCGACGAGGGCTCCGGCAGGGTTCTTGGCCATCGGCTTACAAAACCGCGGCTTCAGAGCTGCGGAATCACTTGGGCCCAGATCGCGATCATCCCGACGAACAGCGTGATCGACGCCAGAGCAGCCGCCTCTTCCACGAAAATCCTGAACATGGTCTCGCTCCTTTGCTAGAACGTATGAAGAACATTGTTCTCATTTCGTTCTCGGGAGTCAAGGTCATCTCAGCCATCCCGGAAAAAGATGGTTAAGTCTCTGAATTCGAACAAAAAAAGCCCCGGCGCAAGGCCGGGGCTTTCTATGGCTCGCTTCCGAGAAGCGGTATGTCTTAGTAACGGCCGATCATCGGGCCGCCGAACTTGTAGTTCAGGCGGACCAAGCCGATGTCCACGTCCTGCCCGATGCGATCGACCGCGCCACTGGCGAAGGTGACGTTGTGGTCGCCGAGGAAGATGTGGTTGTACTCGACGCCCACCGTCCAGTTCGGAGCGAAACCGAACTCGAGGCCCGCGCCAACCGTCGCGCCCCAGCGGGTCTCGTCCGCCCGATCGAGGTTCGCACCCGTCGCGACGCTGTAGACGTCGTACTTGTTGCTGACAACGGCCGCACCGCCCTTCGCGTAGAGCAGGACATTGTTCCAGGCATAGCCGACCTGACCGGTGATGAGCCCAAACGCGTCCACCCTGGTCCGGTTGCGATTGGCGCCGGGAGCGAGCAGGGTAATGTTGTCGCCCGAGAAGTCGGCCCAGTTGCCCTGGCCTTCAACACCGAAAACGAACTGGCCCGTCTGCCAGCGATAGCCGACCTGACCACCGACCGTGGCCCCGGTCGAGTTGTGCGAACCTTCAGGACCGAAGCCGACGAGATCCCAGGACGTATCCGCCGAACCGCCGCCAGCGTTGACGCCGATGTAGAACCCGCTCCAGTCATAGACCGCCGCGATCGCCGCAGGCGGAGCCTTCGTGTACGGCCGCGCCGCGAGGTCAGCAGCCAGCGCTGGCGCAGCCGCGCTGAGCGCGACGAGGCTGACAGCGGCAAGCAACAAATTCTTCTTCATTTGATTCCCGTTCCAGTTTCTTCAGTAGGCCCCCGGGCCGTGTTGCCGTCATAACAGTGCTCGGCGGAATTGCTGTAACCTCGACGCAACAGTTGTCGCCAAAGGGCCGCGCTACATTAACGAACGTTTAGCGGAGCGTGCTGGAAACCCTTTGAAACAAGTGTTTTCAGCAGTTCCAATGCCCGCTACACAACATATACTGCGTGCGAGCGTAACGATCGCTGGAACGCACATTCGTGTGATTGGAGAATCGAAATGCGCGCCCGAATTGCTCTTCCCATTGTCGCCACATTTTCGCTCGCACTCGCCACATTTGCACTCGTGCTCAGCGCAAGCTCTCCGGCGCAAGCGTTCGGCACGCGTCATCCCTTCTGCCTCACCGGCGATGAATGGCCGGGGTTGAGCAATTGCAGGTTCGATACTTACGCACAGTGTCAGGCGAGTGCGTCGGGCCGCGCGCTGACCTGCATCGCCAATCCCTTCTTCGCAGGCGTGAGCGATGATCCCTACGCCTATCCGAACCGGCCGGGTGCGCAGACGCCGGGCTATTTCCTGCCGCGCTGAGATGCGCCGCACCTGCCTCGCACTTGTCGTGATCGGCCTGCCGTTCGCAGGCGGGGTCGTGCACGCACAGACCTATGATCCGAGCTACCCCGTCTGCATGCAGATCTACGGCCCCGTCGGCTATTTCGACTGTCGTTACGGCTCGCTGGCGCAATGCCGGTATCTCGCCGTCGGCCGTTCGGCGAGTTGCGTCGTGAACCCGTATTTTGCGCAGGCTAAGCCCCCTCGACGATCGAAGCACCGATAAGGGTTGGCACATGCGGGATGCTGATATGCAGCCCGTCTGACATCGCGGCTCCCGTGTTGACGCTGGCTGATCCGGGTTTAAGTACCGTCGAACAAATCTTGCAGGGATGGCGACGTTCGCTGGGCTGGTTCCCTTTGACGCCACCAATGCAGGACACATGACGATCTCGCACCAAGCGACCTCGCCCCGCGCGGGTTCAGCCGCAGCTTCAGCGCCCCCTCACCTCGCCATCGTCCTCGTCTCGCTCGCGATGGGCGGCTTTGCGATCGGAACCACCGAATTCGCATCGATGAGCCTGCTGCCGTTCTTCGCCGCCGACCTCGGCATCGACGAGCCGACCGCGGGCCACGCGATCAGCGCCTACGCCCTCGGTGTCGTGCTGGGCGCACCGCTGATCGCTGTGCTCGGCGCGCGGTTCGCGCGGCGCACGCAGCTGCTGGCCCTGATGGCCGTGTTCGCACTCGGCAATGCGCTCACGGCGTTGGCGCCGGGCTACGGCTCGATGATCGCGGCCCGCTTTCTCTCCGGATTGCCCCACGGCGCCTATTTCGGCATCGCCGCGCTGGTCGCCGCCTCGCTCGTTCCGCAACATCGTCGCTCACAGGCAGTCGGCCAGGTGATGCTCGGCCTGACCTCCGCCACCATCATCGGCGTGCCCCTGGCCAATCTGATCGGACAGGCGGTCGGCTGGCGCGCGAGTTTTGGCCTCGTGTCGGTGCTGGCGCTGCTCACGATTTTGCTGTGCGCCCTGTTCGCGCCGCGCGACCGGGCCGGCAGCTCCGATCCGCTCCGCGAGCTCGGCGCGCTCAGAAGCGGCCGCGTCTGGATCACGCTGGCGATCGGCGCCATCGGCTTCGGCGGCATGTTCGCCGTCTACACCTATCTCGCGACCACGCTGATCGAGGTCACCAAGGTCAGCCCGACGGTCATTCCGTTTTTCCTGGCCGTGTTCGGCATCGGCGCCACGCTCGGCAATCTGTTCGTGCCGCGCTTCGCCGACCGCGCCCTGATGCCGACGGCGGGCGTCATCCTGCTGTTCGCCGCGGTTGCACTCATGGTGTTTCCTCTTGCCGCCGGCAATCCCTGGCTGCTCGCGGCGGACGTGTTTGCGATCGGCGCCAGCGTGTCGCTCGGCGCCATCCTGCAGACGCGGCTGATGGACGTTGCGGGCGATGCGCAGGCGCTCGCGGCCGCGCTGAACCATTCGGCCTTCAACACCGCCAATGCGCTCGGCCCATTCCTCGGCGGCCTCGCCATTCGTGAAGGCCTCGGCTGGACCTCCACCGGGCCCGTCGGCGCTGCGCTCGCGCTGCTCGGTTTGCTGATCTGGGCCATCGCCGCCCGCGACACGGGACCTGCGCGGGTCACCTCGCGACGTGATGCCGGGTCGCCGACGAAGGCTCCGACGGCCCCCGCCGCTGGCGTCGGATCGTAGCCGTTCCGATTCGGCCAGGAATCCGGTGGTGTAATGCGTGCGGCGAATGTCGTGAACGGTTCAGCTCTGCCAGGGCGTGTTGCGGATGCGCGCACAGACATTTGGCTTGCGGAAGGTGGGATCGTGATCCTCGATGTAGTCGAAGTTCACCGTCCCGAACGTCGTCTGCGGCTTCTTCAGGGCTGAACAGGTCTGCACCTTCAGAAATTCGTTCTTGAAGTCACCCCGCGGAAACGCGGAGATCACCTGCTCGCGCTGTTCCGGCGTGTAGTCGTCAAATCCTACGCCGACGACATCCACCAGAACGCCGGCATTGGTGAGCGCGATCTCCGGTCTCATATATTGTGGAATTCCGGGCGTGGTGTGCAGCGCGATCGCCTCCCACACTAGGTCGGCTTGCGGTTCGGCGATGCCGCGCGCCCGCAGAAAGTCGCGCGCGGCGTCGGCGCCATCGACCTCAAATCGCTTGGTCTCGGTGTGATAGTGATCGACGAGGCCGAGGTCGTGAAACAGCGCCGCCACGTACAGCAGCTCGGAATCGAACTTCAGCTTCTGACGCTGCCCCTTGATCGCACCGAACACGTAGACGCGAACCGAATGGTTGAACAGCATCTCGTCTTCGTATTGGCGCACGAGTTCGGTGGCCTCTCGCGCCAGTTGGCTGTCGGGAATCTTGACGCCGGAAATCACGCTCGTCATTTTCAAGATCCTACTCTCTCTCCACAGGTACCGTTGGAAATCAGGCGGCCTTCTCAAGAACGGCCTGCGGCGTATTTCGGAAGCTGATTGACATTCGATTGTACGCATTCATCAGGCTAATGGCGATCGTGAGGTCAACCAACTCGCGCTCCGTGAAGACCTTGCGCGCGGCTTGATAGGCCTCCTCCGGAACGTTGGTCTCGGCAACGCGGGTGACAGTCTCCGCCCATGCGAGTGCGGCGCGCTCCCGCTCGTCGAAGAGATTGCCGGCCTCGGTCCACGCTTGGACCAGCGCAAGCTTTTCGATCTTGACCCCGCCGTTGAGCAGATCGCGCGTGTGCATGGCGAGGCAATAGGCGCAGTTGTTGATCTGCGAGACCCGCAGATAAGCGAGATTCACCAGCGTCGCGGGGAGCCCGCTCTGCATGACGTAGCCGTAAACGCCGCCCAGCGCCTTCGCGCCCGCCGGAGCGACGTGGTTGTAGTTGAGACGTTCGCTCATCTGCTTTCTCCTTGATAATCCGAGGGAATGAAGCGTTACCTTGCCTTTTACGTGCCCTCTCCGTAGTCCATAAAAAAGCACCAAGAATACACAAAAATCGTGTACCACTCAGGCGTGACCAAGCCGCTGCATCTGGAGCTCGATCGTTCCGCCAAGACGCCCTTGGCAGAGCAGATCCACAGGGGGATCAGGGCCGCCATCGAGAGCGGCGTGCTCGCGCCGGGCGCGCGCCTGCCCTCCTGGCAGGATCTGGCAGCTCAGCTTGGTGTCGCGCGTGGCACCGTGCGCATCGCGTATGAGAAGCTTTCGTCCGCCCAACTGATCGTCGCCAGCCGCGCCAGCGGAACGCATGTGGTGGATCGGCCGTCCTTCCCCGTTCGCCAGGACAAGGCCCCGGTGCCAGGCTCCTTCATGGAAATGTACCAGGAGCTCACTGCGGGGCCTGCGATCTTTCAGATGGGTGTGCCGGCCCAGGAGACCTTTCCTGCCACGCTGCTCGCGCGTATGCGCGCGCAGGCGGTTCGCGCCGAAGCGAGCACGCCAGCGATCTACCCTGATCCACGCGGCGAGTTGGCGTTACGGCGCGAAATCGCGGCTTACCTGGCGTTGGCCCGTGGGATCGAATGCGACCCGTCGCAGATCATCATCACCGCTGGTTTCAGCGGCGGCCTCGGATTGGCGCTCCGCGTCCTCGGGCTCGAGCAGAAGAAGGCCTGGATGGAGGACCCGGGCTTTCCCTTCACCCGGCGCGGTATGGAGCTTGCGCGATTATTCATCATGTCGATCCCCGTCGACGCTGAGGGCATCGACGTCGACCACGGATTGAAACACGCGCCCGACGCGGCGCTTGCGGTCGTGACGCCGGGACAGCAGGCGCCGCTTGGATCGACTTTATCGCTGGCACGGCGCTCGCGCCTGCTTGATTGGGCTGCGCAAAGCAACGCCTGGGTGATCGAGGATGACTACCTGAGCGAACTCCAGCTCAAAGGCCGGGCCACACCCGCGCTCGCCTCGCTCGACCGCGCCGGCCGGGTCATTCACATCGGCTCCTTCAGCAAGACCCTGACACCCGCTCTGCGGCTGGGCTTCGTCGTCGCTCCGGCCGCCCTGGCATCGCGATTTGCGGAAGCTGCGGCGTGCCTTGCGCCGGCGCCCGGCCCCGCGGTGCAGCTCGCAACTGCCGACTTCATGCGCGAGGGCCATTATCTCCGGCATCTTCGACGCACGAAGCGCGCCTACGCGGCCCAAGGCGATGCGTTGCTGAAATATCTTTCCCAGCGCACCGCAGATGTGACGCTCGCCGGACTGGCTGCAGTCTTGTGGTTGCCGGACGGAGCTCCTGACCTCGCCATCGCCAGGGAAGCAGCCGCGCTTGGAATGGCGCCTACGTCATTATCCCTCTGGTATGCGTCGAAGGCTTCGGCGAGGCAGGGACTCTTGCTTGGGGTTGCGACATCTCCGCTCAAGCGGATCGAGCCAGCATGCGAGCGGTTGCTTCAGATCATTGGCCGTTTGACGTGATCGGAGTTGTTGCCTCAGCCTGCCATGGTGACGATCAAAGGTCCGTTCCGCGTCGCAATCACGGTGTGCTCGTACTGAACGGTCGGCGCCTCGGGGCTGCTGTAGAGCGTCCATGGGCCTTCACCGTCCTCAGCCCATTCGGCACCCAGGGACAGGAATGGCTCGACGGTGAACACCAGACCCTCGCCCATGATGCGGCGCTCGGAGCGGTCGGGCCATGTTGCGATCTCCGTCGGCTCCTCATGAAGCGACAGGCCGACACCGTGACTGGCGAGATTGCGGACCAGGCTGTATCCGTTCTTGCGAGCGAACGTTCCAATGGCTTCGCCGATGCCGGCCATCGGCTTGCCCGTCCCGACCTGCCGCAGGCCTGTCCACATCGCCCGCCGGCCGTCCCTGCAAAGGCGCTCGATCGCCCGGGTAACGGGCGGAACGGCGAACGAGGCTCCCGTGTCGGCAAAGAAGCCGTTCTTCTCGGCCGACACGTCGATGTTGACGAGATCGCTACGCGCGATCCGACGCTCACCCGGGATGCCGTGAGCGATCTCTTCATTCACGCTGATGCAGGTCGCGCCGGGAAAGTCGTAGGCCAGTTCCGGAGCAGAGCGCGCTCCAGCAGCCTCCAGCAGCTTCCGGCCGATCAGGTCGAGCTCGGAGGTGGTCATGCCCGGCTCAAGCGCCTTGCCCATCGCCTCCAAGGTGTTGGCGACGATGCGCCCGATTTCTTTCAGGCGAGTGAGGTCGTTGTCGTCTGAGATCGTCATGCCATGCCCATCCGAAAGCTCTGGCATAGCGCCTGTGCAGGCGGCGTGCAAACCGACTGCATTTTTTACCAAAGCCGCCGTCTTCAACCCTCGTCGAGCAGATGGCGGACCTTGGCGGCGAGGTCCTCGATCGCAAAGGGCTTGGACAGCAGATGCTTTCCCGCATCGAGCATGCCGTTGTGAACGATCGCGTTGCGCGTATAGCCCGTGGTGAACAGCACCTTCAGCTCCGGATGGCGCTTCGACAGCTCGGCAGCAAGCTCGGCGCCGGTCATGTCGGGCATGACGACGTCGGTGAACAGCAGATCCGGAACGAAACCATTTTCGATCGTCCTGATCGCCTCCTTGGCGCTCGCGGCTTCGATCACCTTATAGCCGAGCTCGCGCAGGCTTTCGGACGAGATGCTGCGGACGCGTTCATCGTCCTCGACGACGAGAATGGTTTCGCTCTGAAGACTTGCTCCGGGATGCGTCACGCCCTGCGACGGAGTTGACACGGCCTCCTTGCCCGCGAAGCGCGGAAGATAGATCTTCACGGTGGTGCCGACGTCGACCTCCGAATAGATTTTGACATGGCCGCCGGACTGCCGCACGAAGCCGTAGACCTGGCTGAGACCGAGGCCGGTGCCTTTGCCCACGACCTTGGTCGTGAAGAACGGATCGAACACCTTTCCCAACACATCGGCCGCAATGCCCGTGCCGTTGTCCGTCACGGCGATGAGAACATATTGTCCGGGCGATAGTGCGTATTCGAGGGCAAATTTCCGGTCGATCGAGGCGTTGCTGGTCTCGATCGTCAGCCTGCCGCCCTTCGGCATCGCATCGCGCGCATTGACGGCAAGATTGATGAGCGCGCTTTCCAGCTGGGCCGGGTCCGCCTTGACGCGCCAGAGGCCGGCCGCAAGAACCGTCTCGAGGCGGACAAGCTCGCCGAGCGAGCGCTCGAGCAGCTCGCTCATTCCGCCGACCATCTTGTTGATGTCGACGACTTCCGGCGCCAGAGGCTGCTGGCGTGAGAACGCGAGCAGCCTTTGCGTCAGGGTGGCCGCGCGGCTTGCGCCATCGATGGCGCCCTCGATGAAGCGGTCGATGTTGACCTCTCCCTTGCCGAGCCGCCGCTTGGCGAGATTCAAGCTGCCGAGGATGACGGCCAGCATGTTGTTGAAGTCGTGGGCGATCCCGCCGGTCAACTGCCCGACGGCTTCCATCTTCTGGGATTGCCGCAGCTGCTCCTCGGCCTTCATGCGCTCGGCAATCTCGTCTGCGACGCGTTGCTCCAGCTCGGCATTGAGCGCCTCAAGCCGGGTCAGAAGCCGGGCGTTGTCGATCGCGGTGGCGGCATGGCCCGCAATCCCGAGCAACGCGGCCTCATGCTCGGCTTGGAATTGGCCCGTCTCGGCATGACCGAAGAACAATCCCCCGAGCACCTCTCCCGCCCGCGAGATCACAGGGACCGCCAGATACGACCGAACGGGGAGATGGCCGTCGGGCATGCCCTTCCGCGGCGCGTTCTTGCCGTAGCGCGGGTCCTGCAGGATGTCCTCGGACCGCACCACGCCGGTGCCTTTGAACGTCGGCTCGAACACGGCCGTGTTGCGCGGCATCGGGAAGTTCTCGAAGGCCGATCGCGCCACCCCGGACAGCGAATAGAGCATGTAGCTGCCGCCGTCCGGCGTCAGAACGTTGTAGAAGAAGGCCCCGAACTGGGCGCCCGTCAGCTCGACGCCGGCATCGGTCACGATCTGCACGATCTTCTCGAGATCGCGTTCGCGGGCGACCGAAGCCCCCGTATCGTTCAAGATTCTGAGATGTCGCTCAGTCTTCTTTTGCGCGGAGATGTCCAGCACCGTCCCGATGAATCGAACGGCCTGGCCGTCGAAAAAGATGGCTTGACCTGTCGCGGCGATCCAGCGCTCGACACCATCCTCGATGCCGACGGTCCGATATTCGATGTTGTAGCTTGTCGGCGCCTCGGAATTGAGGGCGGCGGACACAGCCTCGTGCACACGCTGCCTGTCTGCGGGATGAATGCCCTTGAGGAAAGACTCTTCATAGCTGACCTCGGCGTCCGGCGAGAGACCGAACACCTCCTTGCAGCGATTGTCCCATCGCAGAACGTCGTTGACCGGATCGTAATCCCAGGTGCCGATACCGGCCGCCTTATTCGCGAGCACCAGCCGTTCGGCGGCATCCCGGGCGGCCTGTTCAGATCGGACGCGCTCGATATGCGCCCATGATCGCTCGGTCACCTCCGTGAGCAAGGCGAGCTCGCGCGACGTCCACCGATGCGGGCCGCGGTGATGGATCGCCATCAAGGCGGTGAGCTGCCCTTCCTTGACCAGGGGCATGCAGATCGTCGAACCGATCCCGATACTTTGGAAGGTCGCAGCTTCCTCCGGCGCAATCTCCTTCAGATTGTCGTTGATGATGAGCGGCCGGCCGGCACCCAGCTCTCGCACCGCCTTCACGCCGAAATCAGCCAGGCTGTAATGGCCAACGATATGCATCGCACCGGGCGCGGCCCAATCCCCGCGAATGGTGAAGCCGTCCTGATCGGGATCCATGTCGGCATAGGCGCAATTGGACACGCCGAGATGCTCACCCAGCATCCTGGTGGTCACCGCCATCACGCCGTCGGCATCGCGGGTCTTGGCCGTCTCCTTGTTGAGCGCGTCCAGGAAAAGCAGCCGGGCTTCGTTCTCCCGCACCGCCGTCTCCGCGCGGCGGCGTTCGACCGCGGTGCGCGTGCGCTCGGCAACATCGCGGATCAGCTCCAGCTCGTCGCGGCTCCATTGCCGCGGCGTGGCGTTGTTGAGGTACAGCAGCGCAACGACCCCGTCCGGCTCGGAGATCGGCATGTTGACGAGCGCGCGCGCGGAGATCGCCTCGAGGGCTCGGGCGCGGTCGCCGACGCGAGGGTCTTTCTCGGCATCGGCACAGATGACGGTCTCACCACGCTTCAGGTCTTCGATGTAGCTGCCGTAGTCGCGGAAGCGCAGCACCCCGGCGAGGCTCGAGATGCCCGGCGCGTTCCAGTCGCGGACGATGGTGATGGTTTCGTCGGTGGTGTCGACCGTGCCATACCCTGCCCTGCTGACCTTGAGGCTACGACCGAGCAGTTCTGCGGCAGCATAAGCGAGATCGTCGGGATTGCTGATCTCTCGGATGTAGTCGCCGAGTGTGGCCAGGACGGAATTGCGATCGGCCGAGTAGAGCCCGGTCGCTGTCGTCATTGGTCTTCCCCTGCCACTTCCTAATCTCCCCGAGGAGCCAATGAAATCGATCTTTCGCGCTACAATTCGCACCGACCAGCGCGCCTGCCCGACCTCCATGATGCAGGCAGCCCGCGCAAGCTGTCCGTCGTTAACCGCATGATGGCGTTTGGGTTCCCGTGCGGAGCGCCGACAGCGAGCCTGCGGCAAAACTTCGCCCAGCTCAGTGATGTTATCGGTTCAGCTCATCCACGCCCTACACCGGCGTATAGATCACGAGCTTCAGCGCGGGATCGTCGTTGGCCTGAAAGCTCGTGTGCTCGAACCGGAGCACGCCCTTGGTCGGGTGGTTCATGGTCTTGAAGCCCGAGGCGGTGCTGCGGATCTCGTGCGCTTCCCACCATTTGACGAATTCCGGGCTGCCCTGGCGCAGCCGCGTGAGCAGCTCGGTGAAGGCGGGATCGCCCGCCCAGACGTCGTGGGTGGCACGGAACATCGCGACCATGCTCTTGGCCACATCGGTCCAGCCTGCGCCGTAGAATTTTCGCGTTTGCTTGTTCGTGAGCACCAGCAGCAGCGTGTTGCGATCCTGCTCCGGCAGTTGCCCGAAGCCGAAGATCTCCTCGGCCGCCGCGTTCCAGGCCAGCACGTCCCAGCGCCGTCCGGTGATGTAGGCCGGCTGCGTCAGGCTCTCGATCATCCGTCGGATGGGCGGCGGCACGATCTCGGGCACGAAGGCGGCTCTCACCCCGTCGCGCGCCAGCGCCTTCAGATGCGCGTGCTCGGTCTTGGAGAGGCGCAGCGCCCGCGCCAGCGCGTCCACGGTGGTGACGGAAGGGCTTACGGTGCGGCCCTGCTCGAGGCGGATGTACCAATCGACGCCGATGCCGGCGAGCTGGGCGACCTCCTCGCGCCGCAGGCCCGCAGTGCGTCGCCGGCGGCCCGCCGGAAGCCCGACGCTCTTCGGCGATAGCTTCTCGCGGCGCGACCTGAGGAAATCGCCGAATTCGACGCGGCGTGGATCGGCCATGATATCGCTCCCGCGATGGAGGGCCCCTGGAATACTAGGATAATACCAGGCCTTCCTACCCCCTCCAAGGGGCGCATATCGGCTTCACCCCACTTTGAGGTGAAACACCATGAAAGCTGCCGTGCTCAAATCCTTTGGCTCGCCCCTGGCGATCGAGAACGTCCCCGAACCAGTGCTCGGCACCGGCGAGGTCATCGTCGATGTCGTCGCCACCCGCGTGCTGTCCTACATGAACGAGGTCTTCGACGGGACGCGCAACTACGCGCTCGATCTGCCGATCATCCCCGGCCCTGGCGGCATCGGCCGCGTGCGCGCGATCGGCCCTGATGCCACTAGGCTTGCCGTCGGCGACTGGGTGTTCTGCGATCCGACGGTGCGTTCGCGCGACGACGCCACAGCGCCCGACATCGCGTTGCAAGGGCTGACCGCCGCCGGCCCCGGCGGCATGCGCCTGCAACAGCATTTTCGCCATGGCTCCTTTGCCGAGCAGATGCGGGTGCCGACCGAGAACGTCAAACGGATCGGCACGATCACATCAGAGGAAGCGACGCACTGGTGCGCGTTGGGCACGCTGCTCGTGCCCTATGGCGCCTTCCTCGCCGCCAATCTGCAAGCAGGTGAGACCGTGCTGGTGAGCGGAGCGACCGGCAATTTCGGCAGCGCGGCCGTCTCGGTCGCACTCGCGATGGGCGCAGCGTGCGTGGTCGCACCTGGCCGCAACGAAAATATCCTGGCCGATCTCGTCCGCCGCTTCGGCGCCCGCGTGAAGCCGGTCAAACTCACCGGCGCGGAGGATGACGATCGCGAAGCGATGAAGCGCGCCGCATCAGGCCCGATCGACTGCGTATTCGACATCATGCCGCCCTCGGTGAGCGCGACTGTGGTGCGCGCGGCGGTCATGACGGTGCGCGCTTACGGCCGCGTCGTACTGATGGGCGGCGTCGGCATGGCGGGCGGTGCAGGGCTAGACCTGCCCTACCCCTGGATCATGCGCAATTGCATCAGCATCCACGGCGTCTGGATGTACCCGCCCGACGCCGCGAGCCGCCTGATCGCGCTGGTGCGCGCCGGGCTGCTCAAACTGGACGAATATCAGGCAATCGCGTTCGATCTCGATCACGCCAACGCGGCGGTCGAACACGCCGCCGCCCATGGCGGGCCGTTCAAATTGACGGTGATCAGGCCTTGAGCCCGCAGGCGCCGGTGGAGTTCCATCGCCGAATTTTTCGTCAGTCCAGCCAAGCACTTGGCTACTGTGCATGGGGTTGTTTTCGCAGCTCGGCCGAAAGCGAGCCCTATAATCCCGGCGATCTCGCCGCCCAAGCCTTGGTGGCCTGGCAGCTTTCCATCGCACGGAGGTAGGCCGGGCGCGCCGTCGTGCGGGCGAGATAGTCCCGCTCGGTCAAACCGGGGACATAGTTGCCGGTACGCAGGCCGAGCAGGAGCGCGTAGCTCACCGAGATATCGGCGGCCGTGAATCGGTCGCCAGCGAGATACCGGCACTCTGAGAGGCGGCGGATCACCAATCCCAGCCGGCTCTCGAAGGTCTGCATTGCCCAGCGGGTCACGCGGACATCGCGCTCGGCTTCGGGCGCCAGTTGGCGACCGACAATGAGGGCGTTGATCGGCCCGGCGAGCCCGGCCTCGCCCAAATGGAGAAATTGCAGATACGAAGCGAAGGCGGGATCATCCGGAGCCACGGCAAGCGAACCAGCGCCGTAGCGGGCGAGCAGGTACTGAAGAATCGCGATCGATTCGACCATGATCGTCTCGCCATCCTGCAGCGCCGGAATGAAGCCGGCGGGGTTGATCGCGAGGAAGTCGCGGTCAATCTCGGCGGCGAGCAGATCGACCGGGTGCAGCCGATAGGCCAACCCCATTTCCTCAAGCAGCCAAACGACCCGGAAGCCACGACCTTCGCCATAAACGGTGAGCATGGTTGAGCGCTCCCTGATTGAGCCCGATATACTGGCTCGCAAAGTAAGCCAGTCGCGCCACGGACCCGCGATGGCGGCCTATTCGAGCTCGACCACCTGGCCGTTCGACAGCGAGACGCGGCGGTCCATGCGGCCGGCGAGCTCCATGTTGTGGGTCGCGATCAGCATCGAGACCTGCGTCGCCTTGACGAGCTGCATCAGCGCCTGGAACACGTGGTCCGCGGTGTGCGGATCGAGATTGCCGGTCGGCTCGTCCGCAAACAGCACGCGCGGCGCATTCGCCACCGCACGCGCGATCGCGACGCGCTGCTGCTCGCCGCCAGACAACTCGGCGGGCCGATGGGTGATGCGGTCGCCGAGGCCGAGATAGCCCAGGATCTCCTTGGCGCGCTTCACGGTCTCGGACTTCTTCAGGCCGCGGATCATCTGCGGCAGCATGACGTTCTCCAGCGCCGAGAACTCCGGCAACAGCCGGTGCGACTGGTAGACGAAGCCAATGTCGGTCCGGCGCAGTTGCGTGCGCTCGATGTCGGGCAGCTGCGAGGTCGGCGTGCCCGAGACATAGACCTCGCCTGAATCTGGCGCCTCGAGCAGACCCGCAATGTGCAGCAGCGTCGACTTGCCCGAGCCCGACGGCGCCACCAGCGCGACCGACTGCCCCGGCCACAGCGCCAGCTTGGCGCCATCAAGAATCGTCAGCGGCACCTCGCCCTGCAAGTACTGCCGCTTTATCTCGTGGAGATAAATGACCGGTACATCTTCCCCCTGCTGCTCCATCAGCCCCTCACTCGTACCGCAGCGCTTCGACAGGGTCGAGGCGCGCGGCACGCCAGGACGGATAGAGCGTCGCCAGGAACGACAGCGTCAGCGCCATGATGACGACGGCCGTGGTCTCGCCGACGTCGATCTCGGCGGGCAGCTTCGACAGGAAGTAGAGCTCCGGCGAGAACAGCTCGGTGCTGGTGAGCCAGGACAGGAATTGCCGGATCGATTCGATGTTGAGGCAGATCACGAGCCCGACGAAGAAGCCGACCAGCGTGCCGACCACGCCGATCGAGGCGCCCGTGATCAGGAAGATGCGCATGATCGAGCCTTGCGAAGCGCCCATCGTGCGCAGGATCGCGATGTCGCTGCCCTTGTCCTTCACCAGCATGATCAGGCCGGAGACGATGTTGAGCGCTGCGACCAATACGATCATGGTCAGGATCAGGAACATCACGTTGCGCTCGACCTGGAGCGCGTTGAAGAAGGTCGAGTTGCGCTGCCGCCAATCGACCAGGAACACCGGTCGGCCCGCAGCCTCCGTCACCGCCTTGCGGAAGGCGTCGATCTTGTCGGGGTTGGTGGTGAACACCTCAATCGAGGTGACGTCGTTGCTGCGGTTGAAATAGGCCTGCGCCTCCGCGAGCGGCATGAACACGAAACCGAGATCGTATTCGGACATGCCGATCTCGAAAACGGCGGCGATCTTGTACGGCTTGATGCGCGGCGTCGTACCCATCGGCGTCACCGCACCTTTCGGCGCCACCAGCGTGACGCTGTCGCCGGCATGCAGCGACAGCTGATCGGCGAGCCGCCGGCCGATCGCGACGGCCTGTCCCTCGTCGAAGCCCTCCAGCGAGCCCTGCTTGATGTTCTTGGCGATCGAGGTGAGGTTGTTGAGGTCGTCGGAGCGGATGCCGCGGACCAGGACGCCCGAGGCGTTCCACGGCGACGACGCCAATGCCTGGCCGTCGACCACGGGCGCCGCGAGGCGGATACCCTGGACCTGGCTGAGGCGGTCGGCGACATCCTTCCAGTCTGTTAGAGGCGATTCCAGCGGCTGGACCAGGATATGGCCGTTCAACCCCAGGATCTTGTCGAGCAGCTCCTTGCGGAAGCCGTTCATGACGGCCATCACGATGATCAGCGTCGCCACGCCCAGCATGATTCCGAGAAAGGAGAACCCGGCGATGACCGAGATGAATCCCTCCTTGCGGCGCGCCCGCAAATAGCGCGCCGACAGCATCCACTCGAATGGCGCAAAAGGCGCAGACTTCTTGGTTTCGGTCATGGTCTCATCCATCGCTCGATAATCCCATGATTCGGGGTCAAATGTGGCCGGATTGGCGGCCGCGATATCGCGCGATGAACAATATTCAGGCGACCAGCCTTATCAGCCCACAAGTCTTGCGACCGCGTCGGCAGGCGACATGGTCTCGCGGGCGCCGTCGCTGCGCCGCTTGATCTCGACCTTGCCGTCGGCGAGTCCCTTCGGCCCGATCATGATCTGCCAGGGGATGCCGATCAGGTCGGCTGCGGCGAATTTGGCACCGGCGCGCTGGTCGGTGTCGTCGTAGAGCACGTCGACGCCCTTGGCGGTGAGCTCCGCATAGAGCTTCTCGCAGGCCGCATCGACTGCGGCATCACCCTGCTTGAGGTTGAGCACCACGGCGCGGAACGGCGCCACCGCTTCCGGCCATTTGATGCCGGCATCGTCGTGGCAGGCCTCGATGATCGCGCCGAGCAGGCGCGAGACGCCGACGCCATAGGAGCCGCCATGGATCGGCACGTCGACGCCGTCAGGGCCCGCCACCAGCGCCTTCATCGGCTCGGAATATTTCGTGCCGAAATAGAAGATCTGACCGACCTCGATGCCCCGGGTGTTCACCCGCTTCTCCGCCGGCACCTCCTGCTCGAAGCGCGCGGCGTCGTGAACGTCTTCCGTCGCAGCGTAGACCGACGTCCACTGCTTGATGATCGGTGTCAGGTCGCTCTCGTAATCGACGTCCTCGCCCGGCACCGGCAGGTCGAGCACGTCGCGATTGATGAACACGCCGGATTCGCCGGTCTCGGCCAGCACGATGAACTCGTGGCTGAGATCACCGCCGATCGGCCCCGTCTCGGCGCGCATCGGGATCGCCTTCAGTCCCATCCGCGCGAAGGTGCGCAAATAGGCGACGAACATCTTGTTGTAGGCAACGCGCGCGGCGGCTTCGTTGAGGTCGAACGAATAGGCGTCCTTCATCAGGAACTCGCGGCCGCGCATCACGCCGAAGCGCGGACGCTGCTCGTCGCGGAATTTCCATTGGATGTGATAGAGATTCAGCGGCAGGTTCTTGTAGGACTTCACATAGGCGCGGAAGATCTCGGTGATCATTTCCTCGTTGGTCGGCCCATACAGCAGCTCGCGCTTGTGGCGATCGGCGATGCGCAGCATCTCCGGGCCATAGGCGTCGTAGCGGCCGCTCTCGCGCCAGAGATCGGCAAGCTGGAGCGTCGGCATCAAGACCTCGATCGCGCCGGAGCGGTCCTGCTCCTCGCGCACGATCTGCTCGATCTTCTTGAGCACGCGGAAGCCGAGCGGCAGCCAGGCATAGATGCCGGCCGCCTCCTGCCGGATCATGCCGGCGCGCAGCATCAGCCGATGCGAGACGATCTCAGCCTCTTTCGGGTTTTCCTTCAGGATGGGCAGAAAGAACCGCGACAACCGCATGACAATACTCTGGGAATCAGTGCTGGATTGCAGTGAAAGCGGATTGGGAGCGAAAACACAAGACCGGGAATGAGGAAAAGCCGCTAACGCGGCGGAATTCCTGTCATTTTTCCGTCGACTTCAGGTTTGCCTCGAGCATCAACATGCCGTGCAAAGCCGGCGAGCCTAGGGCGGCGGCACGACGAGTTCGTCCTCGAGCGTGATCCGCTCGAAATCGCTCACCAGCGCGTCGATCCGCACCTGCCAGCGGCCGGCGAAGGGCAGCTCGACCTTGTGCACATGCCAGTAGCCGTCCGGCCCCAGCGAGGCGCTCCGTTCCATCGGCTCGATGCCGCGCTCGGGCAGGCTCAGTATCAACGTCACCTCCTTGGCCCTGAGCAGCGTCCCCTCTCCGGTCATGAGCTGGAGCACGAAATCGTCCACGCCGGCCTTCCCAGGAGACACCAGCACCTGGAACATCGCCTTGTCGCTGTGGATGTGGATCCCCAACGGCGTCTCGGGAACGATGGTCCGCGGCGGCGGCGTGAAGCGCCAGCCGGCGACGACAGCAAAGATAGCGAGCGCGATCCCGCATTCGAGCAGGATCGAGCGCTTGAGGGCGGTCCCGGCCTCGTGATCACGAGCGAGCGTTGGAGTCAAACGCAAGCGATTGAGCGCCGCCAGTGCGAGCAGCAACAGGACCAGCGCGAGCTTGATCGAGAGGATGAGGCCGTAGCGGGTCTCGACCAGCGCCGACGGCTTTCCTAGCTGAATGACGGCGAGCACAAGACCGGTCAATGCCAACGCGGCGATGACCGGCACGGCGATACGGGAGAAGCGGTAGACGACCGGCAACGCCATCGCCCCCGACTTCGAGACCAGTGCAGCAAGCGGCGCCAGTGCGCCGATCCAGAAGGCGACGCCGAGGCCATGGAGGAAGATCGCCGGCCGCGTCAAGATTTCGGGCGGAGCGGTGGCGGCGTGTCCTGTCATGGTCAGCGCCAGCCCGACGCAGACCAAGGCAATGACGGCAAGAGCCCGCGAAGACCAGCCGCTGCGCAGCGCCAGCAGAGCGAACAACATCGCCGCAATCGCAACCAGCAACGCCGGGCCGGCGCTGGTCGCGAACGCGACTTTCCAAGGCGCAGCCGTCACGAGACCCGCCGGCGACAGGCCGAGGAGATCAAGACCCAAGGCACCAAGGGACACCACTGCGCTGGGGATGCCGATCGCGAGCGCCACGCGCGGCACGGTCATGCCAATCATCGACCAAGCAACCCAGCGCGCAAAGAAGACGCCGCCTACGCCGACGAACAGTCCGAGATAGAGCCCGACCCGCGCGAGCCAGATCAGCACGCTCAATTCTTCGTCCGCACTCGCCGGGGGCTTCGTTCCCGTCGGCGCGCCGATCGAGAAAATCACCGATCCTGCGACGGGATGGCCGTCCTGCGAAATCACGCGATAACTGACCACCGCCGTGCCCTGCGGCAGGTCCGGCGGCATGTTGACCGAGACGGCGTCTCCGGCTGTGTCAACGCGCACATCGTCCCGCGCCCTGCCCGAGCCGTCGATCAGCCGGATCGCACCCGGCGTCACGGCCTCGTTGAAGCGCAGGACCACGGCTGGCGGCGCGCTCGCAAGCACGGTGCCGTTTGCCGGCTCGACCGCTACCAGCGCAGCATGCGCGGATACACCAGTCGCGAAGCCGACCGCAAAAAGCAGCGTCGCGAGCGCGGCGAACAGGCGCATCAGGGCTTTGGCATGAGCTTCACACCCGGTGCCGGGGACTTGCCATCATGCGAATGCCCTGCTCCCTCTGCCGGGACGTCGATCCAGCGGCTGAGGCCGGTTTCGCACTCCTGGACGACGGGGAAGTACAGGGTCGTGTTCGGCTTGAGCGTGGCGGTCAGGAACGTGTGCACGACGAATTCGTCATAGTGCTGGTCCGGCAACTTGCCGCCGGACCACGCCACCTCCTTGACGCCGGAAGAGAGCTTGCTGCCGTGATAGTCGTATTCCCCGGCATATTTGCCCTCGACGACATCGATGGTCCAGCCCGCCTTCGGCATCGGCTTGACCGCGATGACACCTTCCGGGATCTGCACGCGGATCTTCACCGTCGGCGAGCCCTTGCAGCCGTGCGGCACAGTGAACACAGCCTTGTACGACGCGCCGACCGTGGCTTGCTTGGTCTCGAGCGACACATGCGCCGCCGCCGGTGAGGCGGCGAACGCAACGATCAGGATCAGGCAGGATCGCTTCGACATGGTCAATCTCCCCCAGGTCAATGTCACTTCATCTTCATTCCGGAATGATCCGGCGTTTTCTTCATGTCCATATGACCTGAATGCCCATCACCACCCGGCGCCTGCGCGCCAACGCCCTGGACGTCGAGAGAGACCGCGACCTTGCCGGCCTTCTCGAACTGAAGCGTTACCGGCACCTTGTCGCCCTGCTTGAACGGCCCCTTCAGCTCCTGGAGCATCAGATGATTGCCACCCGGCGCGAGCTTCACCGTCTTGCCGGGATCGATCGTCACTCCCTTGTCGAGCGCGCGCATCTTCATCACGCCATTGTCCATCGCCATCTCATGAATCTCAGCCTTCCCGGCAATGTCGGCGGACACACTGACCAACCTGTCCGCCGCCGTGCCTTTGTTCTCGATGGTGAGGTAACCGCCCGCGACCTTGGCTCCACCCGGCGTCGCACGGCTCCAGGGCTGCGAAATGACGAGATCGCCGGCCTTCACGTCGTCGGCCGCCGCGGGCGCTGCACCGAGCGTGACAGCGAACGTCGCGAGCAGCACATTCTTCAACATTGTCTTCATATGCGTATTCCTGTTTGCAGACTGAATTCAGCGGGTGGAGCGTTGTTGGGCCGACCATGTCTCGAGATCGGGAATTTCGGCGGAACCTTCGATCGTCGTGACGGTGCCATCGCGCGAAAAGAGCATCGTTCTGGGAATGTCGCCCTGCCAGGCCGGATCGATCTCGAATCGCAAACGCTCGACGAAGCCGTCACTGAAGATGAAATTCTCGGTCGACGACAGCCCCGCCTTGTCCAGCATCGATTGCGTCGCCGCCGGCAGGTTCGGCACGAGATCGGCACTAACCGTGACGACATCGATCTCGGGATGGTCCTTCGCGAACTCGCCGAGCAGCGGCAGCTCGACCTTGCAGGGGCCGCAAGTCACGCCCCAGAAATGCACGAGCATCGGGCGGCCCGCATGGCCCTTGAGCACGCTCTGCCAGGTGCCGCGTTCGAATGGCTTGAGAGCCGAAGGCGACCCGAGTGCGGACGCCGATGCGATCAGGATGCCCAGCCCCAGAATGCCTGCAAATCGACGTCTCATGGTTGATCCTCGATCGCTGTGAGACGATAGCCGTCCGCCTTCGTCATCCATGACAGATACACTTGCCGGCCATTGTCGACGAGCAAGGGATGGTCGGACGTGTCGGTTGTGCTCGCTATCGTCTTCGGCGGCGACCAGGTCTCGCCATCGTCCCTGGAAATCGTCATCTGGACCGAGGTTTTCTCCCCGTCGAATTCCTTCCACACCATCACCATTCCCGGCGGCCCCGCGAGCACGAAGGGACGCGTCGGATTGCGACCAGGCTGCCCCAGCGCCATCGGCGCAGAGAACGTGCGGCCTTGGTCGCGCGAATGCGCGTAGAACAATCCCTTCCGCGCCTTGCCGTTCGTGTACCAGACCACATGATAGGTTCCGTTCGGCGCCACCGAAAGACTGGGACCGTGATGGGGGCAGGCATTGATCTGCCAGTCGTCATGGCTGACTCGGTGGATCTCACCCGGCGTCGAAACGTCGGCGAAGGTCATGACCGCGTGATCGCGCACACCGCCTTCGAAGATGTTTCGTAAGATCACAGCGGGTCGGCCGGGCGCCGCGAACGCCAGCCCCAACCGGCAGCATTCGCAAGTGCCCTCGCGAGCCAGCTTTGCTTCTGCGTAAGTGGTGCCGCCATTGCTCGACGATGTGAAGAACAACCCCGCTCCCTCGTACTTCTGTCCCGCTTCCTTCGCAAAAACGCGATTGCGCTTGTCGAGCCAAGCCGCGAAGACCGTTCCGTCCTGGTCGAGCGCCAGCGCCTCGAAGCGCTGGCTCTCATTGCTTGCCGTGATCGGCTTCAAATCCGCAAAACTCTTTCCGCCATCGGCCGAGCGCGTGGTGAGCACCTGGCCGTTGAAGGCCTCGTCCCTGAAGATCGAGAACGCCACCGCGATGCCGCCCTTGCGATCGACCACGATCTTCGGCCGGGCATCCGGCCCCCAATCGAGGTTCAGCCGCTTCGTCGTGACCTGGGTTGGTGTGGAGAAGGTACGGCCGGAATCCTGCGAGTGCGCGACAGAGACCTGCCCGCCCGCCATCCAAACCAACCATAGCGTTCCATCCGGAGCGAACGCGGGCGTCGCCTTGGTTGCACAGCGCAGCGTCGGCTCTTCACACGCCGCTTCGGACGCATGCGGCGCACGCATCTGGGCGAGCGCCGGGGCTTCCACGAATGCGAGAGCGATGATCGCGAGCAAGCCATTTCGGATCACGGCCCTATTCCCTTCGAGAGCCCGGATCATCTAAACGCCACCTTCATACCAGCAACGAATGTGCGCGGCGAGCCTGCATAGATCGATCCCGTCGTGTTTGCGAGCACGCTCGCAGGATTTTGAAGGCCCGCCCCCGTCACCGTGTTCGCGATGTTGTTGGCCGAAGCGACGTAGGTGCGGTCGAACACGTTTCTGACTTCGAGAAACAGATTCAGAGACCTGAAGGTCTCGGACACCAGATCGGCCTTGTAGTGAACATTTACGTTGACCAGCTCATAGCCGGGCGCCTTCAGCAAATTCGCGTTGTCCATGTAGAAGGAATCCTTCCACTGCACCTCGACGAAGCCGCCGAGGCCCGCCAGCGGTCCCGCGAACTCGTCGTAGCCGATCCTGGCCGTCAGCTCATTGGGCGAGATGCCCGGGATCTTGTTGCCGGCGCGGTTGAAGCTGAACACGGTGCCATTGGTGATGTTCTCGACATATTCAGTGTAGACCTCGTCGAGATAGGTGTAGGCCGCCAGGAATCGCCAGCCCGGATAGAACTTCCAGTCTGCCGCAAGCTCGATGCCACGGTGTTCCGAGCGTGGAGCGTTGAACGTGTAGGATATGCCGGCGACCGGCGTCGCCTGACTGACGATCTCGTTGCGGAAGAACTCGTAGAAGCCGGTTGCGCTGAGCTTGAGCGTGTTGTTCGGCGTCCAATCGAAGCCGAGATCGTAGCCCAGGTTTTTCTGCGCCTGGAGCTGGGTGTTGTTGCCCGACAGACCGGTCGGAAGCACAAAGAGATTCGAGACCTGCGGTGTGCCGTACCCGGTCGCAACGCGACCCCGGAATAGCCACTCGTTGTTGCGATTGTAGAGGAGCGCAAACTCTGGCGCAGCATTTTGAAACTGCCGGTCTGCGGTCGTCAGGGTCGTCGTGGTAATTCCGGTGGGACCTGCGTAGGCATACGCCGTGTTCACCCCCTTCAGAACGGTGGTCTCCCAACCAACGCCGGCGACAGCAGTCAGCGCGCTCGTCAGCCTCAACTCCTCGCGCGCGCGGACGCCATAATTGGTCGTTTCGCTGAAGAGATTGCTCGATAGCCTGCCGAGCGCAGCATTGCCTCCCGGCATCACGTTCCGCGTGTCACTCGAGGCCGACAGCGTGTTGTAGAACGCGCCGAAGAAGGTGGTCGATTCCAAGCCGAGAATCTCGCCGCGCTTGGTCAGGTCGCTCATGTAGTTGTACGACGGAAAATCTCCGATCGAGCTGGTCGTGCCGGTCGGCTGGCTGATATTCCGGTCATCGAACACGAACTGGTTGCGCCAGGTTATGGTGTTGTCGAAATCGTGCTCCCACCGGGCGCCGACGATGGTTCGGCGGTCGTTGCGGCCAAGCCCGGCCTGCACAGCCGTCTCCACATCAGTTCCAGCGGTGGCGTTGAAGCCGTTGTTGAACAGCCTGACCGTGCCGCATCCGGGCGCGGCCGTGGCGCCGGTCGCACATCCCTGCTGGAACGGGTTGAGATAGTATTGATTCAGCGACTGCCGGATCGGCAACCGTGTGCTGAGATCGTTGTTGATGATCTTGACCGTGAAGCGATCGTTCGGCGTGGCCTGGAGCGTTCCGAGGAAGTTGACGGTCTGGGTGTTGAACCAGCTGTTGCCGATATAGCCGTCACCCCGCACATCGCTCGCAAACAGCGAGCCCTCGAAATTGCCGACCCTCTTGCCGGCCGCGAGGTAATTGTTGAGATAGCCGTAGCTGCCGCCGTCGACGCCATATTCGACGCCGTCGATCGTGCTGCCCGGCCGTGTCCGGAAATTGAGCGCACCGCCGGTCGCGTAATTGCCGTAGAGCGCCGATGAGGGGCCGCGGATCACGTCGATCGCAGCATAGGCATGGGGATCGATCAGGTCGCTCCGCGACAGGCCGTCCGGCTGCGTCACCGGAAAGCCGTCCTCGAAGATGACGAGATTGCGGATGGCGAAACCGTTCCGGGCATTGGATCCGCGAATCGAGATGCCGAAATCGCGGGGGCCATTTCCTTGCTTGACCGAGATGCCCGGACTGTCCCGCAGAACGTCGCTGACCGAAAACGCCGGGCGGTTGTCGAAGCGGCTGCGATCGATGGTCGTCGCGGTCTGGCCGGCCGGTGCCTGATTGAGACCATCTCGCGCCGCGCCCGCGCTGGACGTCCTGTTTTGGGCCGAAGCCCTGTCGGTCGCGTTCGGCGCAACAGGCCTTGCTGCGCGGCCGGCCGAAGCAGAGCGAGGCCGCGATGGCCGGGTTGCTGCTCTGGGGCGGGCCGTCTGCGGCGCCTCGACGGTGACAGGGGGTAGCGCCTCCTGGGCAGCCTGGGCAAGCGCGCCTGTGCTGGTCGCGGACAACAGCCCACAAAGCACGGGCAAGCTCGCGCTGCCGATCGCACATATGCGTAACATCACTAGTATTCCTGACATCCGGCGCGACGGCCGGTCCATTGAGCACGCCCACCGGCGCAGCCAAGCCGCGCGCCGATAGTTCGGTTGGTCGCTACGTCAGGAAAAGCGTGGAGGTGCGCGCGCTTGGGCGCCTGAGCCTCTGTAGGCGGACACCCTGGATGCATCCGCAGCGCGCCACACCACGCGCTCGGCGTGCCGAACCGGAGTTGCGAGCGCGACCTGCGGCGGCGAATCGAGCGATGCGGCCGCTTGCGCGAGGCAACACATCGCGCAGGCACCGGCGTGCGCAGTAGAGCTGCCGGTCTGATCGTTCTGGCCGCCCTGCTCACCCCCGCTGTGGCAGATCACTCCCGCAAACAGCGGATCGGCGACGGCCTGGCCGGCCGACAGGCACGCGGCAATCGGCGCCAGCACCTGCATCACCAAAGCGAGCAGGACGATGGGTAGGAATTTTTGCAGCCGCGCGTGCATTCGCCGAACCATTCGTTCGCCTGCTAACTAAACACCCGGCTTGCCCGAAGTCGAGGTCAGTTCCGCCGTCTTCTTGCCCCGGCGCAAATTTCTTGGAAACTGTGCTGGCGAGCACCCGATCGAGGCCGGAGGCCGCTCATTTGAGGCAAGTCAAACGCCTCATCCCCCACAGATTTATTATATATGTCATATACTTACAGGGCATGAAGCCCGAACATTTCGTCAACTGCTCGAATTTTGAACAATCGTTGCCGAAAATGATGACAAGTGAGAAAAGTTGATCTAGCATCCCTCTTGCTCAGGCTGACCGCGAGGTCAAAGCCTGGTGGTCCAAGTCTCGGGAGGAGCCCCTGGCGCGCAAAACGCAGCGTCGCCCCGTCAATCAAGAGCAAATCTTAGAATCGGGGATAATAGGGTCGACACAATTTTTGAGCGGGGCCAGGGCCCCGCTCTTTTTTTGCCTGCAGGGCTGAAGCGCCGATGACGGCTTCTCCCAATCCGATCGAACTCAGCTTCGAGCTGGCGGCCTCGCGCTGCGCCGATCTGGCGCCACGGGTCTATCAACGCCTGTGCGAACGGCATCCGGAAACCCGAGCGATGTTCCGCTCGCAAGGCAGCGAGCTCGTGATGGGGTCGATGCTCGCGCTGGCCATCGAGGCGATCCTCGACTTCGCCGACGCGCGGCGTGGACATTTCCGGCTGATCGCCTGCGAAGCCGCCTCGCACGAGGCCTACGGTACCTCGCGCGACCTCTTCATCGCCTTCTTTGCGATCATCCGGGATACGCTCCGCGATCTGCTCGACGATGAACGGTCGGGCGACATCGCGCGGGCTTGGCATGCATTGCTCATCGAGATCGACGCGTTCGCCGTCCCGGCCTGACGCTTTGCGCTGCACCAACGACGCCTGCGGCGATCACGCGATTGATTGCAGATTGAGTGGCGTCAACTCTTGTGAGAGACTTTCCGACATCGGTCGCGCAATCAATGACGCGCCGACGATAAAATCTTACGGGAGCGAGCGATGTCCGGGACGAAAGATTTCTCGACGACGAGGCGCGATCTTCTTCAGGCGGCAGCGGCCGCCGGCGCCGGAGCTGCCCTCTTCGGCAGCATGAGCATAAACCCAGCACTTGCAGCCGAAGTCGGACGATCGGAGAAGCCGCTGAAAGCGGCCTTCTCCAACGCGGGCCTGCAGGCGACGTGGTGCGCGCAGGGCAAGAAGGCCGCGGAGTTCTGGGGCAAGCTGTTCAATGTCGAGGTGACCTGGTTCGACGGTCAGCTCGATGCGGTGAAGCAGCGCGCGGCGATCGACAACATGGCCTCGCAGAAATGGGACTTCGTCGCGATCCAGGCCTTCGGCATCGGCACCCTCACCCAGCCCGTGCAGAAGATGATCGACGCCGGCACGCCCGTGATCGACATGGACACGCTGATTGCGCCGCTCGACCAGATCAACGTCCACTCCTTCCTCGCACCCGACAACGAGTTCATGGGTGCCTCGGTGACCCAGGCGCTGTGCAACGCGATGGGCGGCAAGGGCAAGATCATCATGACGCAAGGCGCGCTCGGCCACACCGGCGCGCAAGGCCGCGCCAAGGGCTTCAACTCGGTCGTCAAGCAGTTCCCGAACATCGAGGTGCTCGACACCCAGCCGGCCGACTGGGACGTCTCGAAGACCGCCCGCCTCTGGGAGACCTATCTGACGAAATATCCGCAGATCGACGCGGCGTTCTTCCACAATGACGACATGGCGCTCGCCGCCTACAACATCATGAAGGCCCGCAACCGCACCAACATCCTGATTGGCGGCGTCGATGCCATGCCGCCGGCGATCCAGGCGGTGAGCGAAGGCCGCATGTTCGCAACCGTGCGCAATCCGTCCTGCCGCATCCATGGCGGCGCGATCATCGCGGGCGTGTCGGCGGTGGTCGGGGGCGAGAAGAGCGGACAGGGCATCCCCAAGAACGTCGTCACCGACGGTCCCGTCGTGACCAAGGCGAATGCGCCCGGCATGCAATGGATGCAGGATCACTATCTGATCTAGTTCTCCATGCCTGAGGTTGGTTCGCCTATCCTGGAGCTCCAGGGCATCACGAAGAGCTTCGGCGGTGTCGAAGCACTTCGTGGTGTCGACTTCGCGCTTCACGCCGGCGAGATCCATGGTCTCGTCGGCGAGAACGGCGCCGGAAAAAGCACGCTGATGAAGATCATCGCCGGCGTGCACACCGACTTCTCCGGCCGCTTCCTGATCGACGGGGCGGAAACGCATTTCCGCTCGGCGCGCGATGCGCACGCGGCCGGCATCGCCATGGTCCATCAGGAGCTCTCGGTCGCGCCCGACCTCACGGTCGCCGAGAACGTCTTCCTGGGCAACCAGCCGACCAACGCCCTTGGCCTCGTCCAGTGGCGGCGGATGGCGCGCGAGGCCGGCGAGCAACTCGCCCGCTTCGGCATCGACGTCGATCCGATGAGCAGGCTCGGCGATCTCCCGATCGGGCTGCAGCAGCTGATCGAGATCGCGCGCGTGCTGTTCTCGGGCGCGCGCATCGTCATCCTGGACGAGCCGACCTCCGCCCTCTCCCCGCCCGAGGTCGAGCGCCTTTTCGCGACACTCAGGCGGCTGCGCGAGGAAGGCGCCGCCATCGTCTTCATCTCGCATTTCATCGAGGACATCCTGCGCGTCTCCGACACGGTGACCGTGTTCCGCAACGGGCGCAAGGTCGCGGAGACCGCGAGCGCCGCGACCAGCAAGGGCGCGCTGATCGAGGCCATGATCGGCCGCGGCGGCGAAACGCTCGAGCACAGCTACACCGACGATCTGATGCTGCCGCAGCCGAGCGGCAGCCCGGTGATCCTGAAGGTCGATCAGCTCTCCCTCGCCCGCAGCCTCAAGGATGTCTCGTTCGAGGCGCGCGCAGGCGAGGTGCTCGGCATCTATGGCTTCATGGGCTGCGGGCAGCAGGAGCTGTCGCGCATCCTGTTCGGCAAGCTGAAGCCGGACGGCGGCACGCTCGCCGTCGAGGGCACGCCGAAGACCTTCGCCAGCACGGCGGCGGCGCGGCGTGCCGGCGTGGCGCTGGTGCCCGAGAGCCGGCGCGACATGCTGTTTCACCAGGAACCCGTCTACAAGAACATCTCGATCAGTATTCTCGACCGCATCTCGGCGCTGCTGCTCAAGCCGGCGCAAGAGCGCGATATCGCCAAGCGCCAGGTCGAGCAGCTCCAGATCAGGCCGCCGGTGGTCGGCCTCGACCTCGGCATGCTCTCC
Organism: Bradyrhizobium sp. CCGE-LA001; assembly: GCF_000296215.2. Classification (NCBI taxonomy): domain Bacteria; kingdom Pseudomonadati; phylum Pseudomonadota; class Alphaproteobacteria; order Hyphomicrobiales; family Nitrobacteraceae; genus Bradyrhizobium; species Bradyrhizobium sp. CCGE-LA001. The sequence goes on from NZ_CP013949.1 coordinate 4,498,970, forward strand.
GGCGGCAACCAGCAGAAGGTCGCGCTGGCAAAATGGCTGACCTATCCGCCCAAGCTTCTGGTGCTGTGCGAGCCGACCCGCGGCATGGATGTCGGCGCCAAGAACGACGTCATCAACATCGTCCGCGACCTCCGCGCTAAGGGCCTTGCCATCATCGTGCTGTCGACCGAGCCGGAAACGGTGCTGTCGCTGGCCGACCGCATCCTCGTGCTCAAGCGCGGCGCCTTGGTGCGGGAATTCAGGAACGAGCCGGTCAGCAAGGACCGCCTGCTGGAAGCGGCGTGACGGAGAAGCACATGAGCAGCGACACGGCGTTGGCGACGGGGCAGCGGACACGCGGGCTCGCGCCCTTCCTGCGCTCGCAGATGCGCAACATCGCGCCGTTCCTGACCTTGATCTTCCTGGCCGGCTTCTTCTCCTTCGCCAGCCCCTCCTTTGCGACGCTCGACAATCTCGGCAACATCCTCACGCAAGTGTCGATCACCGGCATCATCGCGGTCGGCCTCACCTTCGTGATCCTCTGCGCCGAGATCGACCTCTCGATCGCCGCCATCGCCAACGTCACCGGCATCGCGGTTGCCTACTTCACGCTGCAGGAATCCTACGTCAACATCGCCAACGTGCCGCTGCCTGGCGCCGTCGCAATCCTGCTGTCGATCCTGCTCTGCGCCCTGCTCGGCCTCGTCAATGCGCTGGGGCTGACCGTGATCGGCATCCCCTCCTTCATCATGACGTTGGCGATGATGCAGATCGCCGCCGGCATCTCCGCTCTCCTGGTGCGCGGCCAGATCGCCTACAAGGTGCCGAGCCTGATCACGACGCTCGGCTCGGGCTCGATCGGCGGCATCCCCTGGCTCGTCATCATCGCCGCGCTGATGCTGCTCGGCGGCCATCTGGTGCTGACCTACACGCGCTTCGGCCGCTATGTCTACATGGTCGGGGGCAATCGCGAGGCCGCCGAATATTCCGGCCTCAACGTCAAGCTGATCCTCGGCGCGGTCATGGTGATCTCGGCGGTGTGCTCCGGCATCGGCGGCATGCTCGGCGTCGCCCATTTCGGCAGCGCGCAGCAGAACGAGTTCGACACCTACCTGCTCGACTCCATCGCCGCCGTCGTGGTCGGCGGCACCAGCCTGTTCGGCGGCCGCGGCGGCATCGGCAACACCATCGTCGGCCTGTTCGTGCTGGGCGTTCTCAACAATGGCCTCGATCACGTCAACATCGACAGTTTCCTGAAGATCCTGATCCGCGGCCTGATTCTCCTGGCGGCGCTGGTCATCAACGTCTATGCGCAGCGCTTGAGGGAAAAAGCGGCGGAGTAGGCGGCTCTCGAAACAAAGGTACGAAAACAACCCCATGCACAGTAGCCGGGGCCAGCGAAATCAATGGCTTGCGCGCGGCGTCGCCGAACTGCGGATTTAGCGAACTTCGTTTGACTCGTCGGGCAAAACAGGGGCAGGATGTCACCATGGCGGCGCCCTCAAAGCGATTGGCGAAGTACCGCTGCCACCCCGTCATTGCGAGCGCAGCGAAGCAATCCAGGTATCTCTCCGCGGATGCATTTCTGGATTGCTTCGCTGCGCTCGCAATGACGACGCGGTGAGAGCAGCTGATCAACATGGCGAACACTGCTCAGCTCGCGCCCTTCCCGGCCGGCGAAATCTTCGAAAATCTGAAATCACAATGGCTCGCGCCGCCGGCCAGCGTCTGCGTCCGTTCCAGGCGGATGCCCCGCGTTGCGTAGGCATCGAAATCGAGCCCGCAAATGTTCGGCAGGATGTCCTTGTCGCCATGGCGCGCGGCGAATTTGCAGAAGCCGCAAGCCTTGTAGTTGATGCCGAACTCAAACTCGTCGCCTGGCCCGGGCTCGACGAAATTGTAGACGAAATCACCCGGGAATGCGTCTTGATGGCTCTTCGTGACACTTTGCGCCGCCTGCTCGCGCAGCAATGTCTGGTTCTCGGGTGACATGAACTCGCGCCCCGCGGCGAGGCGTTCCGCCTCGGGCACCGTGAGCAATTGCGCATTGTAGGTTTCCCGCTCGATGTCGCCGATCACCGGCAGCGGCACACCATGCCGCTGGAGCACGCGGCTGATAGCCATAAAACCCATCAGACGCATGAAGAAATCGCTCATGCGGTTTGCTGCACCTCCGACATAGGGCAGCTGGGCGAGCACGACCGCGAATTCGTCCATGACCTCCTGCCTGATGGCAGCGATATCGGGCAGCTGTGCACGGTCGCGCAACATCGCTTCGGCAAGGTCGAGGCGATGGCGCATGGCGGCTTCCATGGTGCCGCGATGCGCCTCGTAGAAGGGATGGATGATCTCGGCCATCGGATGTCTCTCAACAAATCGCCCTGCCCGCTTCATTCCGCGGCGATCGCCTCGATCTCCAGCAGCCATTTGCTGTCGACGGTTTGCGCGATCATGACGGTCAGCGCGGGTTCGTGTCCCGCCAGCATTTTGCGGCGCACGCCGCGATTGGGCACGACCTGGCTGAGGTCGGTCAGGAACGTGGTGACCTTCACCAGATTTCGGATGCCGAGGCCGGCTGCGGCGAGCACCTCGATGATGTTCCGCCAAGCCTGCTCGCATTGCGCCTCGAAACCGTCGGGCACGCTGCCGTCGGACCTCTCGGGCACCTGACCGCTGATGAACAGCAGTCGGCGATGCTGACTGACTTCGAGTCCCATGCTGTAGCCGCCGGCGGGCGGATGAACCGATGGAGGATTATGCGTGACGATTTGAGCCATGTCAGATTGCCTCCTGTTCGACGAATTCCAGTGCCAACCCATGCGATGCCGCAGGCGACACCAGCAGCACGGCGCCGCGCATCTCGAAATCGACGCCGTTTGACTTCAATGTGCGTCGGGTAGCGTCGAGCTCGGCGACAGCAAAACGCGCAGCGCAGAAGCGCGGCGACGTATCGCCGGCAAGGCCCGGCAACCGCTGCGACAATTCCGCAGGGCCCAGCACCGTGATCCGATCGCCGGTCTTGCCGATCGTCAGCCGCCCCGGCGCAAGCTCGGCCGTTCCTTCCATGAGATGCTCGAGAAATTCGCGATGCCTCGCCGGCTCCGGTGCCGACATCACGACCTCGATCACACGTGTTGCCGCGTTAGGGTGGCGCTGATAATCGGGCTTCCAGAACAATTCCGGCGCATGCCGCTGCTGGCACGTGAAGAACGCGATCTCGGACATCGCGGGATCGGTGGCAAAGGCGAGCGAAAACTCGACGCGCGCCGTGCCACCGCCCGGCAGCACCGCGTCGCGGCCAAAATCGAACGGCGCGTAGGCGCCGATGCCTTTCGCCGCGAAATCGGCCGCATCCGCAAGGGCGTCGGTGCTGTGCAAGGCCAGCATCGACATGCCTTCGCTACGCGCGAGAAAATCCCGGTTGTGAGCCGCGAAGCTGAAGCGCCCCGGCGCGGCGGCGGGCACCAGCGCCTCGTCGGTGACGGCCAGCAATTCGAGAAAATTATCGGCGAACTGCGCGAGGCGGTTGCTGGTTCCGAACGGGTGCACCCCGGTCGGCGTGAGATTGAAGCCGAGCTTTTGCCAATCCAGCGCGGCCTGTTGCAGATCGCGGACGCAAATGACGAGATGATCGAGGCGGCGGGGCATGGGTTTCTCCGGATTGCGGATCCACCGTATCCGGCGACGGCGCTGCCGCGCAAACCATCATTCCTGCGGTTCAACGCAAGAAAATCTATTGCAAGCCCACAGCCGTTGCATGACAAACTTGGCAGCGATGACCTACGCCCTTCCCCCGCTCAACGCGCTCCGCGCCTTCGAAGCCGCCGCGCGCCATCTCAGCTTCAAGCTGGCCGCGCACGAGCTGCATGTCACGCCCGCCGCCGTGGGGCAGCAGGTGAAGGCGCTGGAGGCACGCCTCGGCGTGCGGCTGTTCGATCGGCTGCATAAGCAGCTCATCCTCACCCCGGCAGGACAGGCCTATCTGCCCGGGATATCCGAAGGCTTTCGTCACATTGCCGAGGCGACCTCGCATTTGAAGCCGGCTGGCGTGCTGCTGCAATTGGGCGTCCACGGCAGCATCGACCTGCGCCGCCTCGATCTCGCGGAGTTTCGCAGCGCGCACCCGGACATCGGCCTGCGGGTGCTGCAGCCCGCCGGCCTGCACGAGATGGTCGAAGGCAAGGTCGACCTGCTGATCGCCCGCGGTCTCGGCCACCATCCCGGATATCGCTGCAACCGGATCGACGAGGGATCGGGTCTGGGCGACTGGCTGGTCGCGCCCGAAGGCACGGCGGATTGCCCGGAGGTCGTCAGTTTCCGCGCGTGGCTGCGCGCCTTATCGGCCGAGAAGCCGCGCGCAAGCGGCCGTCCGCGTCTGGTGGGCATCAGCGGACGTTGAGGCTGTTCCCGGCCGCTACCAACGCCGAGTCCCAAACCTACAACCGGGAACAATGAACATTTTTCGTGGTCTGCGCGACCAAGCTCAGGATCGTCATCTGAGCCCCAGGGATTGCGCAAAAATGAACCGTCGAACGCTAGGGGGCTTGCTTGCCGGCAGCCTGCTCGCTGCGACGGCCGCGATGGCGATCCCGGTCACGCCGGACCCTGTCCGCGACAGCTCGGCGGATACCATCCAATTCGGCTGGCATCGCACCCCGGGCGCAAACGAGTATATCGATCAAACCTGGTGGGCGGTCAGGGACCGTTGCACCCCAGGGCATCTCGGTGAGCGCCTCCTCTGCGACGCGGTCGCATTTCTGGCACGGGCAGCCACCCGGACGTTCGAAGCCAAGATGTCCGACGAGGCCGGTCTCGCGCTGCCGGCGGGCTGGGGACTGATGACCGCGAAGAACTCGCCCTTCATCCGGTCGGCGCACGTCGAGACGCCACGCGATCTCGCGGCGGTGCTCGCCTTCTATCGCGCCGCACTCCGGGAGCGAGGCTGGACGGAAATCGAGGGCGCGGTGGTCACGCCCGACAGCACCGCGATCGGCTTCACGACGAGCGAAGGCCCGGCGTCGCTTCGGCTCAGCCGCGAGAGCGGCAAGACCATCGCGGATCTTTCTCTGCGCAAGCCGGCGGTCGCGTCGGCCGGCATCCTGCCGAAGCCCGGGCAAGCGAGGTTGCTGCTCGGCAACAAGACGGATAAAGCGGCGGTCATCACCGTCAACGAGCGCACCATCCCGCTGGCGGCTCACGCCGGAGAAAGGCTGGCCTACTCCGACAACGTTGCGGACGAATTGCCGGACGACCTGAAGCTCGACCTGCCGCCGGGCAAGTACAAGTTCAGCGTCAAGGCGGATGGTCGCGCGCAAGATCGGCAGTTCGAAGTCGCGGTCAATGAGACCTGGGGTGTTCTGGTCGGACCGGATGGCGCCTTGCTGCCGATGCGGCTTTATTGATTATCGCCTGTCAACCGGATAGTTCCGGCATCCAGTCCCCCAGCTTTCGCGCAGCGCCGGTGACGTCTGCGATGGTCGGAAATGCCGCCGTCTCCACCATCATTGCGCGTGCGAGCCGCACGGCGCGAGCTTCGCTAATCGCTCGCCTGCGCGGATCCTCGATCAGCTCGAAGTCGATGTTGTGGGCGAGGCCGAAGATGCGGCGGATGGTTTTTGCGGCGGTGAAGCCGACCGTATCGGCGAACAGGCGCTGCATGTAGGCCCGCCGCTCGGCTTCCAGGCGCGCAGCCCCCTTCTCGCCGGCGAAGAGCGAGACGGGATAGGCATCGCCTTCCGCGCCGGCGCGCCAGAGGTCGAGGAATTTGCGGGCGAACTCATTCCAGACCTTTTCGACGGTCTCCAGAACCCAACCCTCGAAGGCCGCCCGCTCGCCCACTTTGCGCTCGTGGCCGGCGGAGGCGAAATAGGCCATCAGGAGATTGGCCAGCACGGCGCCGACGTCGAAGCCCATCGGGCCGTAGAATGCGAATTCGGGGTCGATCACCCGCGTCTGGCTCTCCGTCACCATGATCGAGCCGGTGTGGAGGTCGCCATGGAGCAGCGCCTCCGGGCTTGCCATGAATTTCAGCTTCAGCCGGGAGATCGCGACGTGCAGGTCCATGTCGTCGCGCAGCTCCGCGGCCAGGCCGTCGAGATAGGGCGCGGTCCAGCGGTTCTGTTCGGCGACGCGGTAGGGATCGGTGAAGATCAGATCCTCGGTGATCTTGCAGAGCGCATGGTTGCCGGCAAACGCCGCGATGCCCTCCTTCTTCTCGGCCGCGGACAGCGCGAGGTCGGAGGTAAAGAACAGCGTCTGCGCCATGAAGGTGGTGATGTCGTCCACAAAGCCAGGATATTGCGTTGCCGCAACCAGCCCCTTGCGCATGATGATGTGGGGTTCGAGCAACTCCATCACCGTGAGCGCCAGCGCCGCGTTGTGATGCAGCAGCGCCGGCACGAGGCCGGGCGCGAGCTCGGCCTGCTTCGACAGCGCCAGATATTCGTAATGGGCCCGGGACAACGGCAACGGCCAGCTCTCGCCGACCAGGCGGACGTAAGGCAGCGCCTGCTTCACGGCGATGCCGCCGCGATTGCCCTTGACGATGAAGACGAGGTTGAGATTGCCGTCGCCGACCTCGGTGATCGCCCAGGACTTGGGCTCGCCGCCGAGCAGTGCCGCGATATCGGGCAGGCCAGCGAGATAGTCCCGCAAGTCCGCCTCATGCAAGATCCGATAGTCCCCTGCCCGGTCCCCGCTCATGACGATCCCATCCCATGTCTGGGCCGGAACGTTACTCCCGCTGCTGGGAAGCAGGAGCCGAGCCCGGCCATTCTTTTGGTCGGATCGTAGTCACAATCAACGCAGGCCGCCAGCCAGCGCTTTTGGTTGTGCCAGCGCACAGGAAGATGACCGAGGTCACGAGTATCGGGACCAAGCTGGGACGCTTGGTCGCGAGCGCTCGGTCTGCCGGCCAGGAACACAAGCGGGCCGAGACGGTTTTGCCATTCTGACCGTTTGAAGGAGCTGCCGATGAGCCGCGGAATGCCATCCATGACTGCACTTCTGGCGATGCTGGCCATCGCCGGATATCAGAACCGCGACAAACTGGCAGAGCTGCTGAAAGGCGCCGGCGGCGGCTCGTCCCCGGGGGGCCAGCAGCCGCTCGGAGGCATGCTGGGCAATCTCGGCGGCATGCTCGGCGCGGGCGGAATCGGGGGCCTGCTCAACGGCGGAATTGGCGAGCTCCTGGAGAGGTTTAACCAGAATGGGCAGGGCGAGATCGCCGATTCATGGGTGAAGCCCGGCCCGAACAAGGAGATCTCCTCGCCGGAGCTCAAGCAAGCCATCGGCAGCGACGTCCTGGAGAAGCTCGCACAGCAGACCGGGCTTTCTCAAGACGAGATCGTCACACGGCTATCCCGCGAGCTTCCGACCGCCATCGACAAATACACGCCGGATGGACGTTTGCCCGACGCGTAGCTGCAACGGCTCCACTCAGAAGAGGAGTACACATGAGCCTTCTTTGGACCATCATCATTGGCTTCATCGCCGGCGTGATCGCCAAGTTCATCATGCCCGGCGATAATGAACCGTCCGGCTTCATCCTGACGACCATCCTCGGCATCGTCGGAGCCTTCGTGGCCTCCTATCTCGGCCAGGCGCTGGGCTGGTATCGCCCTGGCGAAGGGGCGGGCCTGATCGGTGCGGTGGTCGGCGCGATCATCGTGCTGTTCGTCTACGGTCTTATCGCCGGCCGGCAACGCCGCGCGATCTAGAGCTGGCGCGGATCGTTACTCCCGCTCCAGGAAGCTCGAGCCGATCTCGGCCTTTCTCTTGATCGGGTCGTAATCGCAATAGACGCTGTCCGCCACCAGCGTGTAGCTGGCGTAGACGCTGTATTTGTCCGTCTTGACCGAGTTCAGCCCGATTACCGAGGTGCTCTTGCCGCCGTTCCATCTAAACGGCGTCGAGCTCTTGGCCTGCTCGCAGGCCATCACGGCCTCGTTGAAGACATAGCCCTCGACGAAGGCCTTCAGGGTGCGCAGCTGCGCCGCCATCTTCCATTCGACATAGCCGATGACGCCTAGGCCGGCGACGATCAACACCAGAAGCGCAATGACGATCCGCTGAAAAGTCATTCGATCCCCCCAAAAACAATCGCCTGCAATAATACCTAAAACGGCATGCCCATCATCTTCGACAGGCGCTCGATCGAGAGAAAGCCGGCGTGGTAGGCGGCAAGGCCGATGCCGAAGACGATCGCCGAGATGATCGTAGTCCAGATCAGCTTGCGCCCCATTCGGGTCAGGATCGGTGCGCCGGGGTCGGTGCCGGGCGCGCCGACGCCGTCCTCGTGCTGGCTGCGCACGCCGAACGGCAGCGTCACGAACAGCATGACCCACCACAGCACGAAGTAGATCGCGAGCCAGGTTGAAATCTGGATGGCCATGACGCGGCCTTATGCCTGCTCGATCTCGACAAGGGCGCCGGAAAAATCCTTGGGGTGCAGGAACAGCACCGGCTTGCCGTGGGCGCCGATCTTCGGCACGCCGTCGCCGAGCACCCGCGCGCCCTCCTTCACCAGGGTGTCGCGCGAGGCGATGATGTCGACGACCTCGTAACAGATATGGTGGATGCCGCCGTCGGCGTTGCGCTCCAGGAATTTCGCGATCGGCGAACCCTCGCCGAGCGGCTCGATGAACTCGATCTTGGTGTTGGGTAGCGTCGCGAATACGGTGGTGACGCCGTGCTCGGGCAGCGGCACGGCTTCCGAGATCTGCGCTCCGAACGCCGCGCCGTAGATCTTGGCCGCCTTGAGGGCGTCCTTGGTCGCGATCGCGACATGGTTGAGCCGGCCGAGCATGTCTCTTCTCCCCTTACACTGTCAGCACATGTACCAGACAGGGGGGCTTTTTACCCCAGTGTTCGTTGATGACGGCACGGACAGCGCGTCGCACCGACTCCGCCAGCGCGTCCGGATCGCGCCGCCGCGGCCGCGGCAGGCCCTCGATGGTCGAGACCACGGCATCGAAGACGATGTCGTCGAAGGCCTCGCCCGCCCTGTTCTTCTCGGGGATGCCGACGAGATCGACCTCGGGATCGTCGGCAAGCTCGCCCTGCTCCGTCATGGCGACGGCCACAAAGGCGCAGCCGGAAAAGGCCATGCGGCGGCGCTCGACCACTGCGCGGGATTTGGAGTCCTCCAGGATCGTGCCGTCCTTGTAGAGACGGCCCGACGGCACCTCGCCGACGATGCCGGGATCGCCGGGTCCGAGCCTGACCAGGTCGCCATTGCGGCAGACCAGCACGCGCGGCACGCCAGCGGCGCGCGCCAGCTTGGCGTGCTCATTCAAGTGCAGCGCCTCGCCGTGGACCGGGATCAGGAGCTGGGGCTTCACCCAGGAGATCAGATCGCGCAGCTCGTCGCGGCGGGGATGGCCGGAGACGTGGACCAGCGCGTCGCGGTCGGTGATCACCTCGACGCCCTGGAGCACCAGATTGTTGATGATCGAGCCGACGGCCTTCTCGTTGCCGGGGATGGTGCGCGAGGAGAAGATGACGCTGTCGCCCCGATTGAGCGTGATTTCGGGGTGGTCGTCATTGGCGATGCGCGCCAGCGCAGCGCGCGGCTCGCCCTGGCTGCCGGTGCAGAGCGCCAGGACCTTGTCCTGGGGCAGATGGCCGTAGACCTCGGGCGAGCGGAAGTTCTGCACGCCGTCGAGATAACCGGTCTCGCGCGCGACCTGCACCACGCGCTCCATGGCGCGGCCGACCACGACGACCTCGCGGTCGGCAGCCTTCGCGGCCTCGGCCACGGCTTTGACGCGGGCGACGTTGGAGGCGAAGGTCGTCACCGCGACGCGGCCCTTGGCGGCCTTGACGAGGTCGATGATGGTCCGGGCGACCTCGGCCTCGGACGGCGAGCGGCCGTCGCGCACCGCGTTGGTGGAATCGCCGATCAAGGCGAGCACGCCCTCCTCACCGAGCTCACGCAGCCGCTTCTCGTCGGTCGGGGCGCCCAGCGTCGGGGTCGGGTCGATCTTCCAGTCGCCGGTGTGCAGCACGGTGCCGGCCTCGCTGCGGATCGCAAGCGCGTGCGCTTCGGGAATGGAGTGCGCAACCGGGATGAACTCGACGTTGAACGGGCCGACATCGACGCGGCCACCGGACGGGATCACCCTGACAGGAATGTCGGGCGCATTACGCTCGGCGGCGCATTTGGCCTCGAACAGCGCGGCGCTGAACTTGGTCGCGTAGATCGGGCATTTCAGCCTTGGCCAGAGGTCGATGATCGCGCCGAAATGGTCCTCATGGGCGTGGGTGAGCACCAGGCCCATCAGGTTCTTGCGTTCCTTCTCCAGGAAGGAGATGTCCGGCATGATCAAGTCGATGCCGGGCAGATGCTCCTCGTCGCCGAAGGAGACGCCGAGATCGACCGCGAGCCAGGCGCGCTGCTGGCGGTTGCCGAGACCGTAGATCGACAGATTCATGCCGATCTCGCCGACGCCGCCGAGCGGCGCAAACACCAATTCGTCGGGCTTCGCCATCACGCAGCTCCCACCGAGCGGACCGGGCCAAAGAACACCTCGCCCGCCGCCACCGGCACAAGCCGGCCTTCCGCAGTGCGTACGATCAGGCAGCCGGTGTCGTCGATGCTGTCGAAAATGCCTTCCAGTGTCATCGTTCCCGTCTGGATAGCGACCCGCTCCCCGAGCCCGGCGGCGCGTTCGAGCCAGAGCTTGCGGATCTCGGCAAAGCCGCGGCCATTGTCCCAGATGCCGCGGAACTCGACCCAGGCATCGGAGAGCGCCGAGAACAGCTCCTCTGCGCTGATCTGGACGCCGAGCGCAGCGAGCGACACCGCAGGCGTCGGCGTGCCCTCCGGCGCGGCCACGACATTGGTACCCATGCCGGCGACGACGGCCAGCCTGTCGCCGATGGCCTCGGCCTCCAGTGCGATGCCGACCAGCTTCTTGCCGCCGGCGAGCACGTCGTTCGGCCATTTCAGGGCGTAGCGGGGACGGCCCTCGCCGAGGCGCAGCGCGGCCTCGAGGCTCACCTTCTCCAGCGCCGCCTCTTGCGCCAGCCCGGCGGCAAAGCCGAGCGTGGCCGCGACAGCGGGCGCGACGTCCATGACTTCGAGGATGCTGGCCGCGAGATTGCCCTTGGGCGCGATCCAGGCGCGCTGGCGACGGCCGCGGCCGGCGGTCTGCTCTGATGTGACGAACCACATCGGGCCGCGTTCGCCGGCCCGGGCGTGCTCGATCGCGTCGGTATTGGTCGAGCCGGTCCGTTCGAAAGCCGCGAGCTTGTAGCCCGCGGCTTGTGCACGAGGACCGAGCGCGAATCCCATCCTAGAACAACGACTTTGCCGCGGCGGAGGCGATGCTCACCACGGGACCCGCGAACAGCGCGAACAACAGGTTGAAAAGACCCGCGACCGCCAGCACCGTGCGCACCTCGATGCGGACGGGATCGACCTGGCCGGCCGGTTCGTCGAAATACATCGTCTTGACAATGGCGAGATAGTAGTAGGCGCCAACGACGCTGGTCAGCACGCCGATGACGGCGAGCGTGAACAGGTTGGCCTTGATGGCGGCGACGAAGACGTACCATTTGGCGAAGAAGCCGGCGAGCGGCGGGATGCCGGCAAGCGAGAACAGCAGCATCGCAAACATGAAGGCCAGCAGCGGATTGGTCCGCGACAGGCCCGCGAAATCACTGATCTGCTCCACGGCCTGACCGTTCCGCTTCATCGCGAGGATGATCGAGAACGAGCCGAGCGTCATCGCGACATAGATCACGATGTACATCAGGACGCCCTGCGCGCCCTCCACCGTACCGGAGGCGAGGCCGACCAGCGCGAAGCCCATGTGACCGATCGAGGAATACGCCATCAGGCGCTTGATGTTGGTCTGGCCGATCGCGGCGAAGGAGCCGAGCGCCATCGAGGCGATCGCGACGAACACCAGGATCTGCTGCCACTGCGAGACGATGCCGGGGAATGCGGTCAGCGTGACGCGAGTGAAGACGGCGAGCGCGGCCACCTTCGGCGCCGAGGCGAAGAAGGCGGTGACCGGCGTCGGCGCGCCCTCATAGACGTCCGGCGTCCACATGTGGAACGGCACGGCCGAGACCTTGAAGCAGAGGCCCGCGAGCAGGAAGACCAGGCCGAAGACGAGGCCGACATTGGAGATGGTCGCGGCTGAGGCGATGCCGGTGAAGCTGACCGTGCCGGTGAAGCCGTAGACCAGCGAGGAGCCGTACAGCAGCATGCCCGAGGACAGCGCGCCGAGCACGAAATACTTCAGACCCGCTTCGGTCGACTTGGCGTTGTCGCGGTTGGAGGCTGCCACGACGTAAAGCGCGAGCGACATCAGTTCGAGGCCGAGATAGAGCGAGATCAGGTCGCCGGCCGAGATCAGCACCATCATGCCGAGGGTCGAGAGCAGCACCAGGATGGCGTATTCGAATATCCGGCGCGAGGGATCGGACAGGAATTCGGTCGACAGCACCAGCGTCACCGCCGAGCCGATCAGGGCCAGGATCTTCATGAAGCGGGCGAAGTCGTCGACGATGAAGCTGCCGCCGAAGGTCACCTGCTTGCCCGCGGGCTGCATGTAGACGAGCGCGCCGACCACGATCAGCAGCACCACCGCCAGCGAGGTGACGGTCTTGGTCGTCTCCTGCCCGCGATAGGCGCCCAGCATCAGCAGCGCCATGGCGCCGACCGCGAGCACGAGCTCGGGCAGCACCGGCGCCAATTGATATCCTGCAGTCTCAAAGCTCATGGCGATATCCTGACCTGCCCGCTCACTGGAGCAGTGCGGCGGCCTTCACGGCCGACACGGCGGTGTTGTAATTGTTGACGAGTTGCTGGACCGAGGCGGCCGACATGTCGAGCACGGGCTTCGGATAGACGCCGAACAGGATCGTCAGCGCGATCAGCGGGAACAGCGTCACGCATTCGCGCAAGGTGAGATCCTTCATGCTCGCCAGCGATGGCTTGACCAGCGCCCCGAACACGACCTTGCGGTAGAGCCACAGCGCGTAACCCGCCGACAGGATGACACCGAAGGTCGCGAAGAACGCGGTCGGGATCGAGACCTTGAAGGTGCCGAGCAGCGTCATGAACTCGCCGACGAAGCCGCTCGTGCCGGGCAGACCGACATTGGCCATGGTGAAGACCATGAAGGTCAGCGCGTAGAGCGGCATCCGGTTGACGAGGCCGCCATAGGCCGCGATCTCGCGGGTGTGCAGGCGGTCGTAGACGACGCCGACGCAGAGGAACAGCGCGCCGGAGACGATGCCGTGCGAGATCATCTGGAACATGCCGCCGGCGACGCCCTGCATGGTGCCGGCGAAGATGCCCATGGTGACGAATCCCATATGCGCCACCGACGAGTACGCGATCAGCTTCTTCATGTCCTCCTGCATCAGGGCCACCAGCGAGGTGTAGATGATGGCGATGGCCGAGAGCGTGAAGACCAGCGGCGCGAAGTCGTGCGAGGCCAGCGGGAACATCGGCAGCGAGAAGCGCAGGAAGCCGTAGCCGCCCATCTTCAGCAGGATGGCGGCCAGGACCACGGAGCCTGCGGTCGGCGCCTCGACGTGCGCGTCCGGAAGCCAGGTGTGCACCGGCCACATCGGCATCTTCACCGCGAACGAGGCGAAGAAGGCGAGCCACGCCCAGGTCTGCAGCGACCGCGGCACGGCAGTGTGCATCAGGGTCGGGATGTCGGTGGTGCCGCCGTTCCAGTACAGCGCCATGATGGCGAGCAGCATCAGGACCGAGCCGAGCAGCGTGTAGAGGAAGAACTTGAACGACGCATAGACCCGGCGCGGACCGCCCCAGACGCCGATGATCAGGAACATCGGGATCAGGCCGCCTTCGAAGAACAGATAGAACAGCACGAGATCGAGCGCCGAGAAGGTGCCGATCATGAGCGTTTCCAGGATCAGGAAAGCCATCATGTATTCGCGGACGCGGTTGGTGACCGCCTTCCAGCTCGCGATGATGCAGAACGGCATGATCGCGGTGGTCAGGATCACCAGCGGCAGCGAGATGCCGTCGACGCCCATGTGGTAGGTGATGCCGGTGGCGAGCCAGTTCGCCTTTTCTACGAACTGAAAGTCGGGGTTGGCCGGATCGAAGCGCATCACCAGGATCACCGACACCGCGAAGGTGATCAGCGTGGTCCAAAGCGCGATCCAGCGCGAATTGCGCTTGGCCGCCACGTCATCGCCGCGGCTGAGATAGACGATCAGCGCACCGACCAAAGGCAGGAACGTCGTGACCGAAAGGATGGGCCAGGTCGTCATTTACTGGCCTCCAAAGCCGAACATGAACCAGGTGATCAGGCCGGCGGCGCCGATCAGCATGGCGAAGGCATAGTGATAGAGATAGCCGGTCTGGATCTTCACGACGTTGCGGGTGACGTCCAGCACGCGGGCGGAGACGCCGTCGGGGCCCAGGCCGTCGATGATGAAACCGTCGCCCTTCTTCCAGAGCTGGTAGCCGAGCCACTTCGCCGGACGGACGAAGATGAAGTCGTAAAGCTCGTCGAAGTACCATTTGTTGAGCAGGAACTGGTACAGCATCGGCTGCGTGGTCGCGAGCTCGACCGGCAGATAGGGCCGGCGGATGTAGAACAGGTACGAGACCAGGAAGCCCAGCACCATCATCACCGTCGGCAGCAAGGCGATGGCCTCCGGGATGTGATGCATCTCCTCGATGATGTGCGGGTTCATCTTCACGGATTCGCGGAAGAACTCCTCGATGCCGTGACCGGCGAACAGCTCCTTGAACGGCAGGCCAGCGACGAACGAGCCGACCGCGAGCACGCCGATCGGGATCAGCATCCAGATCGGAGCCTCATGCGCGGCCTCGTAGTGATGCTCGTCATGCGGCTCGCCGTGGAAGGTCTTGAAGATCAGGCGCCAGGAGTAGAACGAGGTCAGGCCGGCGGCGACGACCGTCATCAGGAAGCCGTACATCGCGAACGGATTGTGCGCGGCGTAGGCGGATTCGATGATCGCGTCCTTGGAGAAATAGCCGGCCGTGAGCGGGAAGCCGGTCAGCGCCAGCGTGCCGACCACCATCACCGCATAGGTGTAGGGGATCTTCTTCCAGAGGCCGCCCATGTTGCGGATGTCCTGCTCGTGGTGCATCGCGTAGATCACCGAGCCGGAGCCTAAGAACAGCAGCGCCTTGAAGAAGGCGTGCGTGAACAGATGGAACATGCCGACCGAATAGGCTCCCGCTCCCATCGCCACGAACATGTAGCCGAGCTGCGAACAGGTCGAATAGGCGACGATGCGCTTGATGTCGTTCTGGACGAGGCCGATGGTCGCCGCGAAGAACGCGGTGGTGGCGCCGAAGAACATCACGACGGCCTGCGCATTCGGAGCGAGCTCGAACAGCGGCGACAGACGCGCCACCATGAACACGCCGGCGGTGACCATGGTCGCGGCATGGATCAGCGCCGAGACCGGGGTCGGGCCTTCCATCGCGTCAGGCAACCAGGTGTGCAGCAGGAACTGCGCCGACTTGCCCATCGCGCCCATGAACAGGAGCAGACAAGTCAGGGTCAGCGCATCCGCATGCCAGCCGAGGAAGTTGATGGTCTTGCCGGTGAGACCAGGGGCGGCATGGAAGATGGTCTCGAAATCGGTCGAGCCGACCAGCATGAAGATCGCGAAGATGCCGAGCGCAAAACCAAAGTCGCCAACGCGGTTGACGACGAAGGCCTTGATGGCGGCCGCGTTCGCCGACGGCTTCTGGTACCAGAAGCCGATCAGCAGGTAGCTGGCGAGGCCCACGCCTTCCCAGCCGAAGAACAGCTGCACGAGGTTGTCCGCCGTCACCAGCATCAGCATGGCGAAGGTGAACAGCGAGAGATAACCGAAGAAGCGCGGCCGGTTCGGATCCTCGTCCATGTAGCCGATGGAATAGAGGTGCACGAGCGAGGAAACGGTCGTCACCACCACCAGCATCACGGCGGTGAGCGTGTCGACGCGCAGCGTCCACCAGACCTGGAGGTCGCCGGAGAAGATCCAGGGCAGCAGCTGGATCCTGTAGTCGTGGTGCATGAAGCCGACGTCGACCAGCGTCATCCAGGACAGCGCCGCCGAGACGAACAGCAGCGCCGTGGTGATCAGCTCGGCGCCGCGCGAGCCCGCCGCCGGCGGCTCGGCCGGACCATGGCCGTGGTCGTCGTGCCCGTCGCCGGGCTCGTGATGGGTCTCGTGGATGACCGACGCATCCTGGTTGATCGTATCGGACGCATGGGCATTGGCATGGACATGGGCATGCCCGTGGCCATGGTCACCGTGATGATCGAGCTCGTCGCCCGAGGGGTTGCGGGCATGCGCGCCGAACAGCGCGATCAGGCCGGCCAGAATGGCGCCCAGCAGAGGCAGAAAAACAATTGCCTGAACCATGACTGAGCTCAGCCCTTCATCAGATTGACGTCCTCAACCGCGATCGAGCCGCGGTTGCGGAAATAGACCACCAGGATGGCGAGACCGATCGCGGCTTCGGCGGCCGCGACGGTGAGCACCAGCAGCGCGAAGACCTGGCCGACGATGTCGCCGAGGAAGGTCGAGAACGCCACGAGGTTGATGTTGACCGAGAGCAGGATCAGCTCGATCGACATCAGGATGACGATGATGTTCTTGCGGTTCAGGAAGATGCCGAGGATGCCGAGCGTGAACAGGATCGCGCCGACCGCCAGATAGTGTCCGAGCCCGATCGTCATTTCACCCACTCCGCCGCATCGGCATCCGAGAGCCCCTGCCCCGGCGCCACCTTGCGCATCGCCATCGCCATCTCGGGCGTGCGCGCGTTCTGAACGTTGATGTCCTGCCGCTTCACGCTCGCCTTGTGGCGCAGCGTCAGCACGATGGCGCCGATCATGGCGACCAGCAGCACCATGCCCGAGAGCTGGAAGTAGTGGATGTACTTCGTATAGAGCACGAGGCCGAGCGCCTCGGTGTTGGAAACATTGGCCGGGATCGGCGACGTGATGGTCTTGCTCACAGTCGGGTTGATGATCCAGGCACCGACGGTCAGCAGCAGCTCGAACAGGAAAATGCCGCCGATCACGAGACCGACCGGCAGATACTGGATGAAGCCTTCGCGGAGTTCGATGAAGTCGACGTCGAGCATCATGATCACGAACAGGAACAGCACCGCGACCGCGCCGACATAGACGACGATCAGCATCATGCCGAGGAATTCGGCGCCCATCAGCACGAACAGGCCGGAGGCGTTGACGAAGGCCAGGATCAGGTACAGCACGGAGTGCACGGGATTGCGCGAGACAATCACCATCACCGCCGAGGCGACGCAGACGCCGGCGAAGAGATAGAAGAACAGCGCGGGAAGGATCATGCCCTCACCTCACCGGTACGGCGCATCGAGCTCGATCGCTTTCGCGATCTCGCGTTCCCAGCGGTCGCCGTTGGCGAGCAGCTTGGCCTTGTCATAGAACAGTTCCTCGCGGGTCTCGGTCGCGAACTCGAAGTTCGGACCTTCGACGATGGCGTCGACCGGACAGGCCTCCTGGCAGAGGCCGCAATAGATGCACTTCACCATGTCGATGTCGTAGCGCACGGTGCGGCGGGTGCCGTCGTTGCGGCGCGGGCCGGCTTCGATGGTGATGGCCTGCGCCGGGCAGACCGCTTCGCACAGCTTGCAGGCGATGCAGCGTTCCTCGCCGTTCGGATAGCGGCGCAGCGCGTGCTCGCCGCGGAAGCGCGGCGAGATCGGGCCCTTCTCGAACGGATAGTTCAGCGTCGGCTTCGGCTGGAAGAAATAGCGCATGGCGAGGAAGAACGCCGAGACGAATTCCGACAGCAGAAGCGAGCGTGCGGTGGCGTTGATGTTGATACCCATGACGGCCCTCACTTCGGCGCGATGCCGGCGAATTGCAGCACGCCGGCCACCACGATCACCATCGCCAGCGACAGCGGCAGGAACACCTTCCAGCCGAGGCGCATCAGTTGATCGTAGCGGTAGCGCGGCACGATCGCCTTCGCCATCGCGAACAGGAAGAACATGAAGAACAGCTTCAGCGAGAACCAGATGATCCCCGGCACCCAGTTGAAGGGCGGCAGGTCGACCGGCGGCAGCCAGCCGCCGAGGAACAGGATCGTCGCCAGCGCGCACATCGTGACGATCGCGACGTACTCGCCGAGCATGAACAAGAGGTACGGCGTCGAGCCGTATTCGACCATGAAGCCGGCCACCAGCTCGGACTCCGCTTCGACGAGGTCGAAGGGCGGACGGTTGGTTTCCGCCAGCGCCGAGACGTAGAATACCACGAACATCGGGAACAGCGGCCAGACGTACCAGTTCAGGATCGTGAGCTGCGGCAGCCCGATCAGGCTGGCAAGGCCGCGCGCATGCTGGGCCTCGACCACGGCCGACAGGTTCAGCGTGCCGGCGCAGAGCAGCACGGTGATGATGACGAAGCCGATCGAGACTTCGTAGGACACCATCTGCGCCGCCGAGCGCAGCGCGGCCAGGAACGGGTACTTCGAGTTCGACGACCAGCCGGCCATGATGATGCCGTAGATCGACAGCGACGAGATCGCGAAGATGAAGAGGACGCCGACATTGATGTCGGCGATCACCCAGCCGAGATTGGTCGGGATCACCGCCCAGGCCGCGAGCGCCAGCACGCACGACACCAGCGGGGCCAGCAGGAACACGCCCTTGTTGGCGCCGGCCGGGATGATCGGCTCCTTCAGCACGAATTTCAGCAGGTCCGCGAAGGATTGCAGCAGGCCCCATGGACCGACCACGTTCGGGCCGCGGCGGATCTGCACCGCAGCCCAGATCTTGCGATCCGCGAGCAGGATGTAGGCGATCGCCACCAGGAGGACGACGAGCACCAGGACGCTCTGCGCGACCATGATGATCAGCGGCCAGAGGAACCCGGTCCAGAATGCGCTTTCGAAGAATGCCATCAGATCACGCTCACTCCGCTGCGGTCAGCATATGCCCGGAGGCGAGGCGCGAGCATTCCGCCATTACGGCAGAGGCACGCGCGATTGGGTTGGTCAAATAGAAGTCCTCGACCAGCGGCTTGAACGGCGCCTTCTCGGGCGAGCCGCCCTTCCCCGCCAGCTTCTTGATCTGGTCGGCGGAACCGGCCTCGATCTGGTCGAGACGGATCAGGTGCGGCACGGCCTTGAAGATCACCTGCCGAAGGGCAGCCAGCGAGTCGTAGCCGAGCTTCTTGCCGAGCGCTTCCGACAGGGCGCGGATGATCGCCCAGTCCTCGCGCGCCTCGCCCGGCGGGAATGCGGCGCGCCCGGTCATCTGCACGCGCCCTTCGGTGTTGACGTAGATCGCGGACTTCTCGGTGTAGGCCGCCGCCGGCAGGATCACGTCGGCGCGGTGCGCGCCGCGATCGCCATGGGTGCCGATATAGACGATGAAGGTACCATCCGGCGCCTTGATCTCGTCAGCCCCAAGCAGGAACAGCAAGTCCAGCGTGCCGAACGTCGTCATCTGCGCCGCGTTCAAGCCGCCCGCCGTGGCGGCAAAGCCGATGTCGAGCGCGCCGACGCGCGAGGCGCTCTCATGCAGCACGCCAAAGCCGTTCCAGCCGTCCTTGACCGCGCCGACATCGAGCGCGAGCTTGGCGCTGGCGGCGAGAATGGCGGCGCCATCGTGGCGGGCGGCTGCCCCCGCGCCGACCAGGATGATCGGGTTCTTGGCGTTCTTCAGCACGTCCGTGAAGGAGTGCTTGCCGGCCGCGAGTTCGCCGAGCGTGTCAGTGCCTGCGCCGAGATGATCGTAATCGTAGGTCAGATCGGGCTTGGGACCGATGACGCCGACCTTGAAGCCGCCGGCACGCCAGCGCTTGCGGATGCGGGCGTTGAACACGGCCGCCTCCTTCCGCGGATTGGCACCGATGATCAGCAGAGCGTCGGCCTGCTCGACGCCTGCGAGCGTCGGGTTGAAGATGTAGGAGGCGCGGCCGAGCGCAGGATCGAAGGCGTCGCCGCCCTGCACCGCCAGATTGGCCGAGCCGTATTTGGTCAGCAGGTCCCTCAGCGCGAACATCTCCTCGACGCCGGCGAGATCACCGGCGATCGCGCCGATGCGCTTGCCGTCAGTGCGCGCGGCCTTCGCGGCAATCGCGGCAAAGGCCTCGGGCCAAGTCGCCGCACGCAGCTTGCCGGCTTCGCGGATATAGGGTCGGTCGAGACGCTGGGTGCGCAGGCCGTCGACGACGTGGCGGGTCTTGTCGGAGATCCACTCCTCGTTCACGGCCTCGTTGATGCGGGGTAGAATGCGCATCACCTCGCGGCCGCGGGTGTCGACGCGGATCGCGGAGCCGACGCCGTCCATGACGTCGATCGACTGGGTCTTGCCGAGTTCCCACGGGCGCGCCGCGAAGGCATAGGGCTTCGAGGTCAGCGCGCCGACAGGGCAGATATCGACGAGGTTGCCCTGCAATTCCGAGGTCAGCGCGTGCTCGAGATAGGTCGTGATCTCCATGTCCTCACCGCGGCCGGTGGCGCCCATCTCGGGCGCGCCGGCGACTTCCGCCGAGAAGCGGACGCAGCGCGTGCACTGGATGCAGCGGTTCATCGAGGTCTTGACCAGCGCGCCGAGATATTTGTCCTCGACGGCACGCTTGTTCTCGGCGAAGCGGCTGGTGTCGACACCATAGCCCATCGCCTGGTCCTGCAGGTCGCACTCGCCGCCCTGGTCGCAGATCGGGCAATCCAGCGGATGGTTGATGAGCAGGAACTCCATCACGCCTTCGCGCGCCTTCTTCACCATCGGCGAACGGGTGGAGATCTCCGGCGGCTCGCCCTTGGGACCCGGACGGCAGTCGCGCACGCCCCAGGCGCAGCTCGCGACCGGCTTCGGGCCGCCCTTCACCTCGACGAGGCACATCCGGCAATTGCCGGCGATCGACAGCCGCTCGTGATAGCAGAAGCGCGGAATCTCGGCGCCCGCGGCCTCGCACGCCTGAAGCAGCGTGTATTCGGCGGGCACATCGATCTCTTTGCCGTCGATGATGAGCTTGGTCATTCTTCCTACTCCGCCGCGACCATGTTCACGGGATCGCGGACGCCGGCATCGTCGATGTCGGCCTTGTGCGAATATTGGTCGATGCGCGCTTCGATCTCGTGACGGAAATGCGCGATCAGGCCCTGGATCGGCCATGCCGCTGCATCGCCGAGCGCGCAGATGGTGTGGCCTTCGACCTGCTTCGTCACTTCGAGGAGCATGTCGATCTCGCGCTTGTGGGCGCGGCCCTCGGCCATGCGGGTGAGCACGCGCCACATCCAGCCCGTGCCCTCGCGGCACGGCGTGCACTGGCCGCAGCTCTCATGCTTGTAGAAATAGGAGATGCGGGCAATCGCACGGATCAGATCGGTCGACTTGTCCATCACGATCACGGCGGCGGTGCCGAGACCCGAGCGCAGCTTGCTCAAGCTGTCGAAATCCATCGGCGTGTCGATGATCTGCTCGGCCGGCACCATGCGCACCGACGAGCCGCCGGGGATCACCGCCTTGAGGTTGTCCCAGCCGCCGCGGATTCCGCCGCAATGCTTCTCGATCAGCTCACGGAACGGGATGCCCATGGCCTCTTCGACGTTGCAGGGACGCTCGACATGGCCGGAGATGCAGAACAGCTTCGTGCCGACATTGTTCGGACGGCCGATTCCTGCGAACCAGGCCGCGCCGCGGCGCAGGATGTCCGGCGCGACCGCGATCGACTCGACGTTGTTGACGGTGGTCGGGCAGCCGAACAGGCCGACATTGGCCGGGAACGGCGGCTTCAGGCGCGGCTGGCCCTTCTTGCCTTCGAGGCTTTCGAGCAGCGCGGTCTCCTCGCCGCAGATATAGGCACCGGCGCCGTGGGCGACGTAGATGTCGAACGGCCAGCCGTTGACATTGTCCTTGCCGACCAGCTTGGCGTCATAGGCCTGGTCGATCGCGGCCTGGAGATGCTCGCGCTCGCGGATGAACTCGCCGCGGACATAGATGTAGCAGGTGTGCGCGTTCATCGCGCAGCTCGCGATCAGGCAGCCCTCGATCAGGAGATGCGGATCGTGCCGCATGATCTCGCGATCCTTGCAGGTGCCGGGCTCGGACTCGTCGGCGTTGACGACGAGGTAGCTCGGCCGGCCGTCGGTCGATTCCTTCGGCATGAACGACCATTTCAGGCCGGTCGGGAAGCCGGCGCCGCCGCGGCCGCGCAGGCCCGACGCCTTCATCTCGTTGATGATCCAGTCGCGGCCCTTGTCGATGATGTTCTTGGTGCCGTCCCAGGCGCCGCGGCGCCGCGCGCCTTCGAGCCCCCAATCGTGGAGGCCGTAGAGGTTCTTGAAGATGCGGTCCTTGTCCTCGAGCATATCAGTGCTTTCCGATCAACGAATGGACTGCTTGTAGGCAAGTCCGGCGGCGCAGACGGCGAAGAACAGCGCCCAGAGCAGACTGGTCTCCTGCGACGCGTTCATGAAGAAGCGCTGCAGCAGGAACATGAAGGCAGCCGCGATCGCGGCATGCATGGCGACGAAGCCCCATCTCTTCACGGCCGTGCTCCCTCCGATTGCGATGAGATCACGCATCAGGTGATCTCCTTGAGCGTCGTCGGTCCGGTGATCGGCGCCGAGAACTGGCGGCCGTTCTGCGGGCCCGGCTTGGGCGGATTGCCCGAAGCGAAACCATCGAGCACCTTGCCGAAGCTTTCCTTCGTCAGGTCCTCGTAGGTGTCCTTGCCGATCAGCACCATCGGCGCGTTCACGCAGGCGCCGAGACACTCCACCTCTTCCCAGCTGAAATTGCCGTCCTTGGAGAGATGGAAGGGCTCGTGATGGATGCGGTGCTCGCAGACGTGGATCAGGTCCTCGGCGCCGCGCAGGCGGCAGGGCGTGGTGCCGCAGACCTGGACGTGGGCCTTCTTGCCGACGGGAGCGAGCTGGAACATCGTGTAGAAGGTCGCAACTTCGAGCACGCGGATATAGGGCATGTCGAGCATGTCGGCGATGACGCGGATCGCGGCTTCCGAGACCCAGCCGTCGTGCTGTTCCTGCGCGCGCCAGAGGATGGCGATGACCGCGGAAGCCTGACGTCCGGCCGGATATTTCGCGATCTGCTGCCGCGCGAATGCGAGGTTCTCCTCCGTGAACGCAAAGCTCGCGGGCTGGACTTCCTTCGGGGCTAATCGGCGAACGGACATCTCTTCAATCTCTCACTGCATGCGGCGCGCGGTTTTCGCATTCAGGGCTTCGATCCTGTCCTGCCAGAATGCGCTTGCGGTGCCGAAGACGTTGTAGCCGACATGGGTCGAGACCTTGATGCGGTCGAGTATCGACAGCTCGGTCACGGTCTCCATGCGGTTGCTGCGCGGATCGAACACGATCAGCTTCAGCGGGGTCTGTTCGAGGATGAAACGCGACACTGAATGCGAGCGGTCGCTGCCGTGCTCCTCGCACATGATGACGCTGTCGGCCTGGAGCAGCCGGACCCCGCCCTTGATCGCCTCGATCTCGACGCCTTCGACGTCGAGCTTGATCAGGTACTTTCCGGTCGCGGCGATCTTGCCGTCGTCGATCAGATTGTCGAGCGCGATGACAGGCACTTCCTCGCCGCCTCTCGAAGGATCGCCGGCGATGCTGAAGGCCTCGTGCTTGGTGCCCGAAAGGCGCGCAGTGCCGCGGGTCGCGCCGATCGCACACTTCATGGTCTCGAAGCGATTGCCGTTAACGCGGGCATTGTTGGCGAGCTTCGGATAGTTCTGCCCCGACGGCTCGATCGCGATGGCCTTGTGCGAGCCGAACGGGCTGCTGGAGACCAGCACCGACCAATAGCCGTAATTGGCACCGCAATCGAGCAGCGTGTAGTCGACGTCGACGGAGTCCGCGAACAGCACTTCCAGCTCGTCTTCATAATTGTACGAGCGGTTGAGCAGCTTGCTCCAATAACCATCGCCATAAGGGAATTCGAACACGGCGTCGGGATTGAGCCTGATGGCGATGTTGCGCTCGGGCAGCGTCTTGCGCAGCAGGTTCGCACAGGCGATGTAGCCCATATGCGAGAAGTGCGAGGAGATCTTCGAACCCGTCACCAGCGCCAAGGCAGCCGTCCGCTCCCACAGGTTGGCCCCTTCAAGGGCCCCCGAGGCGCGGTCAAACTGGATTGGCGCCTGCGCCATCACCGATCGACCTCTCCGAACACGATGTCGAGCGAGCCGAGGATCGCCGAGACGTCGGCGAGCAGATGGCCGCGGCAGATGTGGTCCATGGCCTGGAGATGGGCAAAGCCCGGCGCGCGGATCTTGCACTTGTAGGGCTTGTTGGTGCCGTCAGAAACGAGATAGACGCCGAACTCGCCCTTGGGCGCCTCGACCGCGGCATAGACCTCGCCGGCCGGCACGTGGACGCCTTCGGTGTAGAGCTTGAAGTGGTGGATCAGCGCCTCCATCGAGCGCTTCATCTCGCCACGGCGCGGCGGCGCGACCTTGTTGTCCTCGACGACGACGGGGCCCTTCCCGTCCGGCGCGTTCAGCTTCTGGATGCACTGCTTCATGATGCGCACGGACTGGCGCATCTCTTCCATGCGGATCAGGTAGCGGTCGTAGCAGTCGCCGTTCTTGCCGATCGGGATGTCGAAATCCATCTCGGCATAGCATTCATAAGGCTGCGACTTGCGCAGGTCCCAGGCCGCGCCGGAGCCGCGCACCATCACGCCCGAGAAGCCCCACTCCCAGGCTTCCTTGAGCGGCACCACGCCGATGTCGACGTTGCGCTGCTTGAAGATGCGATTGGCGGTGAGCAGCCGATCGAGGTCGTCCACGACTTTGAGGAACGGATCGCACCAGGCCTCGATGTCGTCGACCAGCTTCTGCGGCAGGTCCTGATGCACGCCGCCGACGCGGAAGTAGGCCGCGTGCATGCGGCTGCCCGAGGCACGCTCGTAGAACACCATCAGCTTCTCGCGCTCTTCGAAGCCCCACAGCGGCGGGGTCAGCGCGCCGACGTCCATCGCCTGCGTGGTGACGTTGAGCAAATGCGACAGGATGCGGCCGATTTCGCAATAAAGCACGCGGATCAGCTGGCCACGGCGCGGCACCTCGATGCCGAGCAGCTTTTCGGCGGCGAGGCAGAAGGCATGCTCCTGGTTCATCGGCGCGACATAGTCGAGCCGGTCGAAGTAAGGGATCGCCTGCAGATAGGTCTTCTGCTCGATCAGCTTCTCGGTGCCGCGGTGAAGCAAGCCGATATGGGGATCGACGCGCGCGACGACTTCGCCGTCAAGCTCCAGCACGAGGCGCAACACGCCGTGCGCGGCCGGATGCTGCGGACCGAAATTGATGGTGAAATTGCGAAGCTGTTCAGGTTGCTCGTTCATGATCAGGCCTTCGGTCCCGCTTTCTCATCTCCCGGAAGGACCGGATAGTCCGCCCCTTCCCATGGCGAGAGAAAATCGAACTTGCGGAATTCCTGGTTGAGCCGGACGGGCTCGTACACCACCCGCTTCTCCTGGTCGTCGTAGCGGACCTCGACGAAACCGGTCAGCGGGAAATCCTTGCGCAGCGGATGGCCCTCGAAACCGTAATCGGTGAGGATGCGGCGCATGTCGGGGTGGCCGACGAAGAACACGCCATAAAGGTCGTAGGCCTCGCGCTCGAACCAGTCCGCGCCCGGGAAGACGTCGATCAGCGACGGCACCTGCGTGGTCTCGTCAGCCTGCGCCCTCAGCCGGATCCGCGCGTTCAACGTCGGGGACAGGAAATGATAGATCACGTCGAAACGCTTCTCGCGATCGGGATAGTCCACCGCCGTGATGTCGGTGAAATTGACGAAACGGCATTTCGGATCGTCGCGCAGGTACTTGACCACCTCGACGATCCCAGCCGCCTCGACGTCCACCGTGAGCTGGTTGAAGGCCACCGAGTGACCGGTGGCGGCGCCCGGCAGCGCGCTAACGATCGTCTGCCCCAGGGCGTCGAGCTTGGCGTCGTCCATGACGTAAAACCTTAGCGTTCGATGGTGCCGGTGCGGCGGATCTTCTTCTGCAGCAGCAGCACGCCGTAGAGCAGCGCTTCCGCCGTTGGCGGGCAGCCCGGCACGTAGATGTCGATCGGCACGATGCGGTCGCAGCCACGCACGACCGAGTAGGAATAGTGATAGTAGCCGCCGCCGTTGGCGCAGGAGCCCATCGAGATGACGTAGCGCGGCTCGGGCATCTGGTCGTAGACCTTGCGCAGAGCCGGGGCCATCTTGTTGGTCAGCGTGCCCGCGACGATCATCACGTCGGACTGGCGCGGCGAGGCACGCGGGGCGAAGCCGAAGCGCTCGACGTCGTAGCGCGGCATCGACACCTGCATCATCTCGACCGCGCAGCAGGCAAGACCGAAGGTCATCCACATCAGCGAGCCGGTGCGCGCCCAGGTGATGAGGTCGTCGGTGGCGGCCACGAAGAAGCCCTTGTCGGACAGCTTGGAATTGACCTCGAGGAAGAACGGATCATTGGCGCCGACCGGCCTGCCGGTCGACGGATCCAGAATGCCCTTGGGGGCCGGCGCGACGACCGGACCGGTGGACGATGCAGGGTTCAATCCCATTCGAGTGCTCCCTTCTTCCATTCATAGGCGAACCCGACCGTCAGCACGGCGAGGAACACCACCATGGACCAGAAGCCGGTCGCGCCAAGCTTGCCGAACGCCACCGCCCAGGGAAACAGGAACGCCACCTCGAGGTCGAAGATGATGAAGAGGATGGCGACCAGGTAGAAGCGGACGTCGAACTTCATGCGGGCGTCGTCGAAGGCGTTGAAACCGCACTCATACGCCGACAGCTTTTCCGGGTCCGGCTGCTGAAACGCAACGATGAAGGGCGCAATCAGCAGCACGAGGCCGATGAGGGCAGCTACCCCTATAAAGACGACGAGTGGGAGATAGTTCTGCAGAATACCGCTCATTGACGAGCCCTTTTTCCCGCAGCCTCGGGACAGCCACGGATTCGTCCGGTTTGGAATTATTCTGAGCCTTAGCGCAGTGCACCAATGGGCGCAA
Organism: Bradyrhizobium sp. CCGE-LA001; assembly: GCF_000296215.2. NCBI lineage: Bacteria > Pseudomonadati > Pseudomonadota > Alphaproteobacteria > Hyphomicrobiales > Nitrobacteraceae > Bradyrhizobium > Bradyrhizobium sp. CCGE-LA001. Next base: position 4,525,948 of record NZ_CP013949.1, read on the forward strand.
GACACGCTCATTTTAGGCCCTTTGCGGCCTCCAGAACGGTGGAAACGCCGGAATCACCCCGCGCGCTGGTATGGAGCAGATCGCCTGCCCCAGCAAGGCCGGCCGCAATTTCGCAGGGCAGCGATCTGAGATTGCGGGCCGCGCGCCGCGCGGGCTACGGGCCCCGCGTTGGCCTGGAAAATGGCCCGATTTTTTCGCTGCGGCAGCGCACCCAAACCCAGGCGACAACCAGCACCGGCGCCCCGACGGTCACCCAGGCGACATACTGGCCGACCACGCCCCAGAGCAGCGCAGCCAGAAGCCCGACGATGGTCGCGGCCGCGAGCAGGATAGGTGCAGCAAAGACACGTATCCACAGGCGCGCGCGATCGGACGAGCCATGCATCACGACGGGACCGGGGCTCGTCTGGCGAATGTGTCGAGCCGCGCCGACGTCCGTTTCCGCCGCCGCGCCAGCCAGAGATACAGGCCGCTGCCGATCACGATGATCGTGAGCAGGTCGAGCACGGCCCAGATCACCTTGAGCGGCATGCCGCCGTAATCACCGAAATGCAGCGGCTGCGAGATCAACAGGGCTTGAAGATAAAGCGGCAGCGCCCTGCTGTCTGCAACCTCTCCGGTCTCGCCGTCGAGCAGGACGGGCTTGAGCAGCCGCGCCGTCAGTGCCGTGTCGCCGCGCATGAAGGCAGCAAAATGATGCGAGGAGGTGAACGGCGTGCCGGGAAACGCGATGAAGGCGACGTCCATGCCGGGGGCGGCCCCCTTCGCCCGGGCGACGACATCGTCGAGCGAGGCCAGATGCACGGGCGGCGGCTTGCCGGCATAGGGTGCGACCATGCTGGCGAGCTCCGTCGCCTTCCACTGGTTCAGCATCAGCTCGGCCCAGGTGTTGACGACGCCGGTCAGCCCGACCACCAGCGCCCAGGCCACCGTCACCACCCCAATCAGATTGTGCCAGTCGAGCCAGCGCACGCGGCGGGAGGCATGATCGCGGATGGTGGCAAAGCGCAGGCGGCGGGTGAACGGCCAATACAGCACCACGCCCGAGACGATGGCGACGGCGAAGAGCAGCCCCATCGCACCCAGAAACAATTTCCCCGCTTGGCCGGCGAACATGTCGGTGTGCAGCTTGAGCACGATCAGCATCGGCCCGACGCCGACCGGCCCGAGCAGCTTGGCCGAGACGGCGTCGAAGGCCCGCACCGTCGCATTGTCGGGAAGCCCGTCAGGCGCGTTGTTGGTGAAGGCCATCACGATCCCGGGCTCGTCCTTGTCCCAGGAGATATATTGCATGACCCGGCCGGGATCGGCGACGAGCGCGGCGTCGGCGACGGCTTGCGGCGTCGCGCGCGCCGCGCTCGCATGAGCTTCGGGCTGGGGGGCGTAGCCCAGGAGCTCATCGATCTCGTGATGGAACACCAGCGGCAGGCCGGTCAGGCAGAGCAGCAACAGGAACACGGTCGAGACCAGGCTGGTCCAGGTGTGGACCACGGACCAGAGCCTGACCGTGCGCGCCTTCACGACCGCCTGCCCACGCCTGCGCTCACCATTTGTAGGAGACGCTAGCGGTCACGCGCCGGCGGTCACCGTAGAAGCAGGACGACGCCGATGCGCAGCTCGCGACATACATCTTGTCGGTCACGTTGATGACGTTGAGCGCCGTGCGCCAGTTCTGCCACTCGTAGTGGACCGCGAGATCGCCGAGCACCACTGCGGGAACCTCGAGGGTGTTGGCAGCATCGGCCCAGGACGAGCCGACGTAGCGTACGCCGCCGCCGAAACCGAAGCCCTCAAGCGGTCCGTCCCTGAAGGTGTAGTCGGCCCAGCCCGAGACCAGGAGCTCCGGCGTGTTGGTCGGCGTCTTGCCGACCAATGTCGGATCGAGATCCTTGCTGGTGAAGAGATGGTAGGCCGTGAAGGCACCGATGAACTTCAGCTCCTTCGTGGCATTCGCCACGGCTTCAAGCTCGATGCCGCGCGAGGTCACCTCGCCGGTCTGGTTCTGCAGGAGCGGCGTGCTGCCCGGCACTGTCGTCGGAACGTTCTGACGGACCAGATCGAACGCCGCGACCGTGAAATAACCGTCGAAACCTCTTGGCGCGACCTTCACGCCGATTTCGGCCTGCTTGCCGGTTTCCGGCAGGAACAGCTGGTTCTGGGCGTTGAGACCGATGATCGGATTGTAGCTCGTCGAATAGGAGACGTAGGGCGCGATGCCATTGTCGAAATTGTAGATCAGCCCGGCGCGGCCGCTGAACCTGCTGTCGTCGCGGCTGCCGACCAACGCGCCGGTGTCGCGCGCTTCCTGCGTCGTCTCGACCCAGTCATTGCGGCCGCTCAGCACCAGCGTGAAGTTGCCGAGCTTCATCTGATCCTGGAGGTAGGTGCCGGCCTGCTTCTGCGTGATCAGGAAGTTGCGGAACGGCGCCCCCGCAAGCGGAATGTTGATGCCGTAAGCGGGATTGAAGACGTTGATCGAGGGAACGGTGCCGAAATTGAAGGCCTGATAGTCGTCGATCTGGTAGCCCCTCAGATCGACCCCGAACAGCATCGTGTGCCTGACCGGGCCGGTATTGAAGCGATACTCGAGCTGGTTGTCGAGATTGGCCTGATTTGCGGTGTTCTTCGCATACCAATTGTAGCGGGCCATCGTGGCGGTATTGATGTTGTCCCAGCCGTTGCCGACATAGCCGCGATAGCTGATGTCGACATGCGCGAAGCGGGCGTTCTGGCGGAACGTCAGATCGTCGGTGAGATTGCGTGAAAACTGATAGCCGAGCATCTCCTGCTCGCGGGTGAACTTATCGACCGCGGGATCGCCGACGAAGAAGCTGGTCGGGATCTTGCCGAACGGCGCGTTGGTCACAGTGCCCTGGTAAGGCAGGAAGTTGATGCCCCGGGTGTCCTGCTTCGAGGCCGAGGCCAGCACCGTGAAGCTCGTGTCGGCGTCGGGCTGCCAGGTGAATGACGGCGCGATGAAGTAGTTGTTGTCGGGCGTGAAGTTGACCTGCGTGCCGCCGTTCTGAACCTGGCCGACGACGCGGTAGAACAGCTTGCCGTTTTCGGGCGCGACCGTGACCGGTCCGCCCATGTCGAAGCTGACATACGCGTTGCCGAAATTATTGACGCCGGTCTCGATGTAACGGATCGGCTCGGCCGGCGGCATCTTGCTGATGACGTTGACGATGCCGCTCGGACTCGATCCGCCGTAGAGCACCGCCGATGGGCCGCGCAGCACCTCGACGCGCTCCATATTGGGCGTCTGCAGCTTCCAGCTCGCATAGGACGTGTAGAACAGCTGCATGCCGTCGAGGAACAGCCCGATGTCTTCGGACTTGAAGCCGCGGATCAGCCACCAATCGTTGCGGGTGTCCGTGCCGAACGTTCCGGCCCGCACACCGGCGGTGTAGCGCAGGACCTCGTCGAGCTTGTTCGCCTTCTGGTCGCGAATCTGCTCGGCGCCGATTACCGAGACCGACTGCGGCGTCTGCATGATCGGGGTGTTGGTCTTGGTGCCCGACGAGCTGCGGCCGGCGACGTAGCCGTTCACCGGACCGAGCGGCGTCTCCACGAAGCCGACCTCGCGCTGCGGCTGCGGCCTGTTCCTGTTGGCGCTCTGCACCGAAGACGACCGCGGCGCGCGGCGCTGAGGGGTCGCGGCGGCGCGGCGGCGCGCTTCCGGCGCCGTGACCGTCACCGACGGAATGTTCTGCGCGCCACTCTGCGGCGATGATTGTGCGAGCGACGCCTGCGGCATCAATACCCAAGCGGACGCGGTCGCCAATACGGCCGACCGCAGCATTCCAAGACTGTTCAACGCGCCACCCCAAAGCTGCATGTTTTGATGCGGCATGCCCTCGGTCCCACGACGGCATGCGCTTCCGATGACGCTTATGTGAGGGCGCGCGAATTCCCTAATTGAAAGCTTCTTAGAACGGGTCTTAGAAATACTCCAAGATTTGCCGCGACCGGCCCCGCCTCCTCCGCGCACGAAACCCGCCAAGCGGGGAGATGAAACCATTTTGCGGAACCCGCGAAACCATCCGGAAACAGAGAGTCCCTAGAAGAAGAGCCCATAGACGACGGCAAAGCCCGTCGGGAGGCTCAGATGAACCACTCAATTCACTCTGCTGATCGTGCGACCCACCTGAAGATCGTGGTGGTGGCGCTGATTGCCGGTATTGCCGTGGCCGGCTTCGGGATCGCAGCCCGGACCAACGCTGATTACAGCCAGACCGCCCAGTCCACCCAGGTCATCAAGGCCGGAAAGCCGGTGGCGGTGACGAGCGCGGGCACGTCCCAGATTCGCTGACACGCCCTTTCCAGGGCTGACCAGAGGCCGCCCCCGGGCGGCCTTTTTCGTTTTCCAGAGCAATGCTTAGCCGAGATGCGGCGGCAAAGCGCAACGTCCTTGACTTCACCCAGCCCCACCTTTAAGTCCCCCTCGTTCCGCGCGCGTTCAGCGAACCACGCGGGAGTAGCTCAGTTGGTTAGAGCGCCGGCCTGTCACGCCGGAGGTCGCGGGTTCGAGCCCCGTCTCTCGCGCCATTTTGGCAATCCCTTCATACCCTTAGCCGAACTTCCCGACGCCCTGTCGCATCCAGGCCATGGACTGCCGGCGTCCGGCGGGAACTCGCGGCATAGTCAGCCTGCGCCCGAATCGTCTACGCCTTCCAGGACTTAGAGGGATCCCCACGCGTTTCCGGCCTTTCCGGGCTTCCCTGTCATTGGAATCGAGGAGGCCAGAGATGGCTAAGAAGGATTTGGCTAAGAAGGATTCGGCGAAAAAGGCAGCCGCGGCCGCCACCATCACGCTCAAGCATCTTGCCGCCGACATCGCGGAGAGCCAGGACCTGTCGAAGAAGCGCGCCGAGGCCGTTCTGACCGACATGGTCGAGCTGATCACCAAGCACCTCAAGAGGGGCGACCGCGTCCGCATCGTCGGGCTCGGCATCCTCCAGGTCCGCAAGCGCGCCGCCCGGACCGGCCGCAATCCCTCCACCGGCGAGGCCATCCACATCAAGGCCAGCAAGAAGGTCGCGTTCCGCCCGGTCAAGGAATTGAAGGAAGCGATCTAGGACTCACGTTTCGTTAAGCCTGAACCGCCCCGTTGCGGCCGCATCACGGCCCGCTTTTCTGATATACCGCCTGCTTCCCCAAAGACCCGGCGGTTTGACCAGAAATGTCCTCCCTCACCTTCTCGCACACCGTGACCGAGCGCTTTCTGCGCTACGTCACCATCGACACCCAGTCCGATCCGGAATCCCCTCGCTCGCCGTCCACCGAGAAACAGAAGGATCTCGGCCGCGTGCTCGCCGCCGAGCTGAAGGCCATGGGCGTTGCGGACGCCCATCTCGACGATTACGGCTATGTCTATGGCACGATCCCGGCCAACACCGACAAGAAGGTGCCGGTGATCTGCTTCTGCTCGCACATGGACACCTCGCCCGACGTCACCGGCAAGGACGTCAAGCCGCAGCTACTGAAGAACTATCGCGGCGGCGACATCACCCTGCCCGGCGACACCAGCCAGGTGATCCGCTTCAATGAGCACCCTGCGCTGAAGAACCAGATCGGCAACGACATCATCACCACCGACGGCACCACGCTGCTGGGCGCCGACAACAAGGCCGGCGTCGCCGAGATCATGGATGCCGCGCATTTCTTCATCAACAATCCCGATGTGAAGCACGGCACCATCAAGATCCTGTTCACCCCGGACGAGGAGATCGGCCGCGGCGTCGACAATGTCGACCTGAGCAAGCTGGGCGCCGACTTCGGCTACACCATGGACGGCGAAAGCGCGGGCTGCGTCGAGGACGAGACCTTCTCGGCCGACGGAGCCACCATCACCATCAACGGCGTCAGCGCCCATCCGGGCTACGCCAAGGGCAAGATGGAGCACGCGATCAAGATCGCCGCCGCCATCGTCGAGCGCCTGCCGAAGGAAGGCTGCTCGCCGGAGACGACCTCGGGCAAGCAGGGCTTCCTGCATCCTGTCGGCATCGAGGGCGCGCTGGAGCAGGCGACGCTCTCCTTCATCGTGCGCGACTTCACCGAGGAAGGCTTGAAGGAGAAGGAGGTCCTGCTTGAGAGCATCGTCAAGGACGTGATGAAGGACTATCCGCGCTCGACCTACACATTCGAGGTGCGCGAGCAGTATCGCAACATGAAGCAGGTGATCGACCGTCACCCGCATGTCCTCGAATATGCCATCGAGGCTATCCGCCGCGCCGGCCTGCGCCCGATGCGCACCGCGATCCGCGGCGGCACCGACGGCTCGCGCCTGTCCTTCATGGGCCTGCCCTGCCCCAACATCTTCGCCGGCGAGCACGCGTTTCATTCCCGGCTCGAATGGGTCAGCCGGCAGGACATGGAAAAGGCGGTGCAGACGATCGTGCACCTCGCCATGATCTGGGAAGAGAAGGCGTAAAGCGCGCCCGCAGATCTAACTTGGCCGGGCTTACCCGCCCGGCCGATCGCTTGAAAGGCTACGGCACCGGCATCGCGCGCGGATTGCGATGGAAGCGGTTCGAGCTCGCCATCCAGTTCGGCAACGGCTCGCCATCGCGGTGGCGTCCGCCGGCGACGGCGGTGGCCCAGGCCACTGCGGCGCCGATCAGGGTCGCGGCTGCGACCGAGAAGGCCACGATGATCGAGTTACGCCGCGCGCGATTGATGGCCGTCTTCGCGTCCGCGATCAGCGCATCGACGCGCTTTTCAGCGTCGGGGGCCGCCAAGCCCGTGACCGCGGCGACCTGCTGCACGAGGTAGGTCCGGTCATCGGCGGCAACGCCGCTGTGGCTGGATGACGTCATCAGGATACGCCCCGCTTCGGCGCGGGCTTCCCTGAGATCAGTGTTCGGCGCGCGGCGCGGTGCGCGGAACAGCTTGTCGAGCTCATAGCTCAAGAGCGGCTCGGCCGCGGACGTATTGCTCGCCGAGCTGCGCATCGGTGAGCGATCGAGCGCAGCAGCTCCAAGCAGCGCCAGCAGCGCTGCGCCGGCGAGCACGGCCAGCGCCCAGGCGATCAGGCCATGCAGCCCGTCGCGCCGCTCGCCATCGTCCTCGATCGTTGCAAGCGCCGGTGCCGGCCGGGTTGTCCGGCCCGCGACGTAGCCCCCGAAGCCGAAACTGATGATCGCCTGGATGATCAGATAGAGCCCGGAGAGCAGCGCCAGCGCTGCCGATGCATCGCGCCAGGTCGGCGAGGCCGAACTGACACCCAGGCCGACCGCGACGCCAAAGCCGATCAGGATGAACGACATGGCGCTCGCCGCAAGCGCGCCTGCAAACACCGAACTCCACTGGATGCTGCGAGGGGCTTCGCCCTCAAGGCCGCCCTCCATGATTTCTTCCCGCATCAACGTTTCGACCGTCATCGCCGCTCTCTCAACGCAGGCCGAAGAACGACAGGATCGCCATGATGACGACGATCAAGCCGATCAAATAAATAAGTCCGTCCATTGTCCGTCCTCCTCAGTTCTTCAGCTCGCTAATCGCGAGGTATGAGGAACGTTCCAAATTGGACATATCTCCGGGAACGAACCGGCGGGATGCGCATTGTCTGCTCAAGTCCCAAGAATGAAGATTGTGAGCACAAAGGGCCTCAGCCGGTCAGTTCCCGGCTGGGGCCCTTTCGTTTGCGCGGCTCCTGCTTGTCCTATGTTAAGGACGCCGGGGGCGAGATCATCAAAGATGCAACCGGGGCGGAACCTTCCGGATCGGGAGCGCCACGTGGATCGCAGGACAGCCTGCCTGCATCAGGCAGATGCATTCCGGGAAAAGGCCCTCGCCGATCCCGAACACCACGACGAGTGGATCGACGAAGCCATCAAATGGCTCGAGCGCGCAATGGAAGCGAGCTATCGTGCCGTCGTCACGATCGAGCCCGAAGACACTGGCACGCTCGCCCGGCCGGCAACCGAACGGCAGGCGTTGCGGTAACGGAGCGCTCCTCGGCGTAGGTTAATGCCGGGTGGCCTGGGCGCCGTTCAGGATACGACGAGCAAACCAATGGCCAAGTCGTGATGTGCTGCGATTTGCAGGTTCCGCCGCACCATGCGACAATGGCGTATGCTCCGGACTCGGTTCGCCAAGGCTTTGGTGATGCTGCTCGTTGCGGTCGGGCTTGTGCTCGCACCGCTGGCGACGCCGGCATCGGCTATGGCAGTACCGGGCGCCGGAAGCAGCATGCCCGCGATGTCCGACGACGGCCAGGCCATGTCGGACGACATGCCCTGCTGCCCGGACGAGACCAAGAGTAAATCCTGCGACTCCTGTCCGTTCGTCGCGCTGTGCATGCTGAGCCTGTCGTTCTCCGCTCCGTCCGCAGTGAGCTCGACGATCGAGCGGCAGCCGCAGACGCGCGCGCTTGCGCCGGCCGATGACCGCCTGCGCGACGGCCTCGCGGCCAAGCCTCCCGACCATCCTCCTCGAACCCGGGCCTGATCGGCGCTGACGCGCCGAATGACCGTGCACGCCGATAGCGGCGTACGCGCCATTGCCTGCCGCTGAGTTGCATCCCGCTTGCGGCGGGCAGCTCCGCCCGCTCCATCAGACCCATCGAGGAACTATAGATCATGACGACCATCAAGCTCGCGCGCGTCGCCCTGGCCGCGCTGATCGGCGCTGCGCTCACCGGTGCTGCCCATGCCGACATCAAGACCTACGAATTCCAGCTGGCTCAGCCGACGGTCAAGACCGGCGCCGATCGCGTCGTGACCGTGCGGCTGGTCGACAAGAGCAGCGGCAAGGCGATACCCGACGCCGTGATCTTCGCGATCAGGCTCGACATGGCCCCCGACGGCATGCAGGAGATGGCCACCAAGGTGACGGCCATGCCGGGCACCGAACCCGGGACCTACCGCTTCAAGGCCAATTTCAGCATGGCTGGGCGCTGGCAGCTCTCGCTCGGCGCCAAGGTGCAGGGTGAAACCGGCACGGTCGAAAACAAGCTCGTCGTCACGGCCGAGAAATGACCCGCCTCATCATCATCGGCACTGCCGCCGCGATCTTCGCGGTGGCAGGTGTCGCCCTGGTTACAAGCCGCGCCATGCAGCCTCAGCCAGATCCGGGCTTGCTGACCTCTGCCGCGCACGCTGCGGACGCGGGCGCACCGATCTATTTCAAGGATCCGGACGGCAAGCCGTTCTACTCGCTCACGCCCAGGAAGACCGCCGACGGCCGCGACTATCGCCCGGTGCGGGCGAGCGAGGACATCAGCTTCGACGACCCCGACGACGCGCCCGAGACCATGACGGCCGAGGCGAAGAGCGATCGCAGGATCAAGTTCTACCGCAACCCGATGGGCCTGCCGGACACCTCGCCGGTGCCGAAGAAGGACCAGATGGGAATGGATTACATTCCCGTCTACGACGACGAGGACGCCGACGACGGTTCGATCAAGCTCTCGCCCGGCAAGATCCAGCGCAGCGGCGTCAAATCCGAGCCGGCCGAGCTGCGCCGGATCAGAACGCTGGTGCGCGCACCCGGCACGATCCAGCTCGATGAACGTCGCATATCGGTGGTCGCGATGCGTGCCGAGAGCTTCGTGCAGAAAGTCGCCGACGTCACCACCGGCAGCCGCGTCGCCAAGGGCCAGCCGCTGATGGAGATCTACAGCGCGGCGGTCTCGTCCGCGGCGGCCGAATATCTCGCGACGATCACCTCGAAGACGACGGCCGGCATCGAGCCCTATGGCCGCGGCTCCCGGCAGCGCCTCGTCAATCTCGACGTTCCCGAACCGGTCATCACGGAGATGGAAAAGAACCGTTCGGTGCCGATCACCATCCCGTGGTCGTCACCGCGCGACGGCATCGTGCTCCAGCGCAACGCGGTCGAGGGCATGCGCGCCCAGCCCGGCGACGTGCTGTTCCGCATCGCAGACATCTCGCATGTCTGGGCGACGGTGGACGTGGCTGAGCGCGACCTCGGCAACATCGCCGTCGGCCAGTCGGTGAGATTACGGGCCCGTAGCTATCCCGGCCGGGAGTTCACGGGCCTGATCGGAGTGATCTATCCGCAGCTGAACAAGGAGACACGCACGGCGCGGGTACGAATTGAGCTGGCCAATGCCGACCTCGCATTGCTTCCCGACATGTATGTCGATGTCGAGATCGACACGGGCACGGCGGTGCCGGTGCTCAGCGTCGCCGAGAGCGCGCTGCTCGACACCGGCAGCCGGCAGGCCGTGCTGGTCGACAAAGGCCTGGGCCGTTTCGAGCCGCGCGAGGTCAAGCCCGGGCGGCGCGGCGACGGCTATGTCGAGATCCGCGACGGCCTTGCCGAGGGCGATTCCGTCGTGACCTCCGCCAACTTCCTGATCGACGCCGAGAGCAATCTGAAAGCTGCGCTGAAGGGTTTCGCCGAGCCCGGCACGATGCAGGACGGCGGCAAGGCAATGGGAGCCAAGCCATGATCGCGCGCGTCATCGCATGGTCGGCACGCAACCTGCTGCTGGTGCTGTTCGGCACCGGCTTTGCCGCCGCCGCGGGCCTCTACGCCCTCCTGCATCTGCCGCTGGACGCCATTCCCGATCTCTCCGACACCCAGGTCATCGTCTACACCGAATACCAGGGACAGGCGCCGCAGGTGATCGAGGACCAGATCACCTATCCACTGACGACCGCCATGCTGACGGTGCCGAAATCGAAGGTGGTGCGCGGCTTCTCCTTCTTCGGCGTCTCCTTCGTCTACGTCATCTTCGAGGACGGCACCGACATCTACTGGGCGCGTTCGCGCGTGCTCGAATTCCTCAACGGCGCGGCATCGAGGCTGCCGACCGGCGTGACGCCGACGATCGGCCCGGACGCCACCGGCGTGGGCTGGGTCTACCAGTACGCCGTGATGTCGAAGGAGCTGAACCTCGCGGAGACCCGGACCATCCAGGACTGGAACCTGAAATTCGCGCTGGCCAAGGCGGAAGGCGTCGCGGAGATCGCAAGCGTCGGCGGCTTCGTCAAACAGTACAACGTGATCCTCGATCCGCAGCGCATGCGCGATCTCGGCATCACGATGCAGAAGATGCGCGAGGCGATCCGGGCCAGCAATGCCGATGTCGGCGGCCGCACCGTCGAGCTGTCCGAGTTCGAATATGTCATCCGCGGCAGGGGTTATCTGAGAAACGTCGACGATCTCGGAAACATCGTGCTGAAGACCGACAACGGCACGCCGGTCAAGCTGCGCGACGTCGCCCGCATCGAGCTCGGCCCGGACGAGCGGCGCGGCATCGCCGAGCTCAATGGCGAGGGCGAGGTCGCGAGCGGCATCGTGCTCCAGCGCTTCGGCGTGAATGCGCTCGACGTGATCGAGAACGTCAAGAAGCGCTTTGCCGCGATCGCGACCAGCCTGCCGAAATCGGTCGAGATCGTTCCCGTCTACGACCGCTCGAACCTGATTTACGCCGCGATCGACACCCTGAGGCACACGCTGGTCGAGGAGAGCATCGTCGTGGCCCTCGTCTGCATCGTGTTCCTGCTGCATGTCCGCAGCGCGCTGGTCGCGATCCTGATGCTTCCCGTCGGCGTCCTGATGGCCTTCGGCGCCATGAAGCTGCTCGGGATCGGCTCCAACATCATGAGTCTCGGCGGCATCGCGATCGCGATCGGCGCCATGATCGACGCCGCGATCGTCATGATCGAGAACGCGCACAAGCACCTCGAACGCGCCGAGCCCGGCCGTTCGCGGCTCGCGATTCTGATCGAAGCTGCGGCCGAAGTCGGCCCTGCCCTGTTCTTCAGCCTCCTGATCATCACCGTCTCGTTCATGCCGATCTTCACGCTGGAGTCTCAGGAAGGTCGCCTGTTCAGCCCGCTTGCCTTCACCAAGACCTTTGCGATGGCGGCAGCGGCGCTGCTGTCGGTGACCTTGGTGCCGGCGCTGATGGTGATCTTCGTTCGCGGCCGGATCATCCCGGAGCACAGCAATCCGATCAACCGATTCCTGATCTGGATTTACCGCCCGGTGATATCGGGCGTACTGCGCGCCAAGATCGTGGTGATCCTGCTGGCCCTCGGCGTGCTCGCGGCTTCGGTCTGGCCGGCGCGGCAGCTCGGCACCGAATTCATGCCTAACCTCGACGAAGGCACCCTGCTCTACATGCCGACCACGCTACCCGGCATCTCCATGACCAAGGCTGCCGAGCTGATGCAGACCCAGGACCGCATCATCCGGTCGTTCCCCGAGGTCGCCTCGGTCTATGGCAAGGCCGGCCGCGCGGCGACAGCAACCGACCCTGCGCCGTCGGAGATGTTCGAGACCATCGTCAATCTGAAGCCGAAAGCGGAATGGCGCGCAGGCATGACCGTCGACAGCCTGATCGCCGAGATGGACAAGGCGCTGCAGTTTCCCGGCGTCTCCAACGCCTGGACCATGCCGATCAAGGCCCGCATCGACATGCTCTCGACCGGCATCCGCACCCCCGTCGGCGTCAAGGTGATCGGCGCGGATCTCGCCGGGATCGACAAGCTTGCAAAGCAGGTCGAGCAGGTCCTCAAGGCCGTGCCCGGCACCTCCTCGGCCTATGCCGAGCGCGGCCTCGGCGGCTACTACCTCGAGATCACGCCGAACCGCGAGGCGCTGGCGCGCTACGGCATCGCGATTCAGGACGTGCAGGACACCATCGCAACCGCGCTCGGCGGCCAGACCGTGACCACGACGGTGGAAGGGCGTCAGCGTTTCACGGTCAACATGCGCTACCCGCGCGACCTGCGCGACAATCCAAAGACGATCAGCAGCGACATCCTGGTGCCCATGCCATCGGGCGGCGCCGTTCCCCTCGGCGAGGTTGCAACCGTGACGCCGGCACGCGGGCCGACGTCGATCCGGACCGAGAACGGCCAGCTCGCCACGTACATCTATGTCGACATCCGCGACCGCGATCTCGGCGGCTACGTCACCGAGGCCCAGCGCGCGGTGCAGGCCAGCATCCAGTTCCCGCCCGGCTATTATCTAATCTGGAGCGGTCAATACGAGTATCTCGAGCGTGCCACCGCGCGGCTCAAGATCGTGGTGCCGGTGACGCTGCTGATCATCTTCCTGCTGCTCTATCTCAACTTCCGCTCGGTCACCGAGACGCTGATCGTCATGCTTTCGCTGCCATTCGCCCTCGTCGGCGGCCTCTGGCTGATGTGGTGGCTCGGGTTCAACCTGTCGGTCGCGGTCGCCGTCGGCTTCATCGCGCTGGCGGGCGTGGCAGCCGAGACCGGTGTCGTGATGCTGATCTATCTCAACCACGCGCTCGCCGAGACCCAGACGCGCTGCGCGCGCGCAGGCCGCCCGATGACACGCGACGATCTCTACGCCGCCATCATGGAGGGTGCAGTCGAGCGCGTCCGCCCGAAGATGATGACGGTGGTCGCGATCATGGCCGGCCTGTTGCCGATCATGTGGAGCAGCGGCGCGGGCTCGGAAATCATGCAGCGCATCGCGGTGCCCATGATCGGCGGCATGATATCCTCGACCCTGCTGACGCTGATCGTGATTCCCGCGATCTTCGGGATCGTAAAAGGGATTGGGCTGCCGTCGTCACCCGGCACGAACGCAGGGCCCCCGCTCCACGTCGAAAGCCCCGCGCAACGCCGCGATGCACTGGAGCCCGCCCAATGAGCGCAAATCGCACGATCGTGGGAGGTTATGACGACCTGACGAAGCTGCTGAACTGAAAGTTCTGCACCGATTGCCACGGCGTCACATGCCCATGCCGGCGATGATCGATCAACGTGAAGCCAGGGCCGAGCAGCGCTGCGATGCTGTCGGCACTGTGGCGCGTCACCGGCATGCCGCTGCACTTCTCCGGACCATCGACGGCAAATGTTCCGATGATGACGTGACCGCCGATCTTCACGGCCCGTCTGACAACGGCCACGTAGGCGGCTTGTTCTTCCGGCGCGTTGAGGAAATGAAATGCCGCGCGGTCGTGCCAGAGGTCGTATGTCCGCGTTGGTTGCCAGGCCGTCACGTCGGCCGCGATCCACGCCACCCCGTCGCTGGCGGCACCGAGCCGCGCCCGCGATGCCGCGAGCGCCGCATCGGATAAATCCAGCACGGTCAGGTCCGTATATCCCTTGGACAGGAGCGCATCGACCAGCCGGGACGCCCCGCCGCCGATATCGACGATCGAAGAGGTCGGCGCCGCGCCGGTCAGCGCGATCAGCTCGAGCGAGGGCGACGGAATCTCCTGAAACCAGCTCACCTCGCGTTCGCTCTTGCTCTCGTAAACGGCCTGCCAATGGGCCGCCCGGCTTGAACTCGTCATGACGCCCTTTCCATCATCTCGGCGCAGTTTGTCAGCTCCGACCATTGCAAGCTGCACAAGTTACAATTGCCGTCCCCGCCCGCGACATCAAGTTCCCCACACGTAACATTGTTGCGGGTCGACACTGTTCCCGTCGCCGTGCTAGGCCAACCTGACCGACACCGAGAGCAAATTCGTGTTCCTGCCCCGCCAGCCCGCCCTGTTTAGCCGCTTGCGCAACTGGCGCGGACTGCTGGCTGTGCTTGTTGCGGTGACCTATCTGTTCGCGGGCACCGCCCACGGGCTGTGCGACCTCGACGTGACCAGCCCCGCCGGCGGCTCGGAGATCGCTTCTATTCTCGACGACGGCGCCGCAGGCCATGGCGACAACGCAGCGCTCGCCGGCCATCACTGCCACGGCTGCTTCTCGGTCGCGGTGGCTCAGTCCGCGCCTGCGGCCGCATCGATGTTCCTTGTGTCGGCATCGCGCCCGCAGCCTGCACCCCGGCTCGCCGGAATCATCCCCGATACCGACTCCCCGCCCCCCAAACATATTGCCTGAACGGATTGGTCGGGCGCCTCGCGCCCATTAGGTTCGTCCTTCACAGGTTGGTTTCATGTTTCGCAGGGGAATGGCTGCGCGCCTCGCGTGCGCGGCGGCGTGCTTGATTGTCGGATCGGCACTTGTACCGGCTCACGCCCAGACTTTGACGATGCGCAGCGCCTTGTCGCGGGCGCTGGCCGCGAGCCCGCGGCTGACGGCGGCGGAGCGTGACGTCGGCATCGCCACGGGCCAGCGCATCCAGGCCGGCGCCCTGCTCAATCCGGAACTCACCTATGAGCAGGATGACTCGTTCGGCTCCGGCAGATATCGCGGGACGCGATCGGCCGAGACCACGCTCCAGATCAGCCAGGCCTTCGAGCTGTTCGGTAAGCGCGAGGCACGGATCGCGGCCGGGCAGGCCGGTATCGAAGTCGCCGCGATCCAGCGCAAGGCCGTCAGGCTGGAGGTGCTGTCCGAGACCGCGATCGCTTTTCTCAGCGTGCTCGGTGCACAGCGGCGCATCCAGATCCTCGACGAGCAGATCGCCGCGATCGACCGCCTGACGCCGCTGCTCCGCCGCCGCGTCGAGGCAGGAGCCTCCTCGCCGGCGGAGACCGGCCGCGCCGAGGTCGCCTCTGCGCTGGTCAAGGCGGACCGCGAGCGCCTCAAAGCGACATTGGCGAGCGCGCGGCGCGAGCTTGCGGTGCTGATGGGCGATCCCGCGACCAAATTCGGCGAGGTCTCGGGCCGGCTCGACACCACCGGGCGGCCACCGACGTTCCAGTCGGTCGTCGCCGCCATCGATGCCAATCCGCAATTGGTGCGCTGGACCGCGGTATACGCTCAGCGCAATGCCGAGCTGCTGCTCGCCCGGCTCAGGCCTTATCCCGACGTGCGGATCGCGGCCGGCTGGCGCCATTACAACGAAACCAACGACGATGCGGCGCGACTGACCGTCTCAGTGCCCATTCCCGTGTTCGACCAGAACCAGGGGAACATCCTCTCCGCGCAGGAAAGCCTCGCCAAGACCAAGGCCGAGCGCGAGGCCAACCGCAACGCGCTGATCGTGATCGCCGGCCGGGCCTACGACTCGCTCCAGGGCTCGCTGCGCGAGCTCGCCGTGCTGCGCGAGACCGCGATCCCCAAGGCTGTCGAAGCGTCCGATGCGATCGCGCAGGGTTACGGCCAGGGCCGCTTCACCCTGCTCGAAGTGCTGGACGCACAGGCGAGCGTGAGCCAGGCGCGGCTGCGCGAGCAGGAGGCGCTGCAGAATTTCCATGCAGGCGTGGCCATCATCGAAGGCCTCGTCGGTAATCCCTTTGCGCTGGCCCGGGAGAGCGCCCGATGAAGACGTCTTCCACCATCGTCGTGGCGATCGTGGCCGCCGCGCTCGGCGCCTACGGCTATTCCCTGCTCGCTGACAGCAAGCACGCGCACACCGAGCATGCTGAGCATTCCGAACACAAGAAGCCGAACGATCGCGTCGAGCAGGACGAGCACGGCGCCGACCGCATCCGCATCTCCGACGTCAAGCTGGCCGCGGCGGGCGTCACGCTGGCGGAAGCCGCAAGCGCGACACTGACCGACACGCTCGCCTTCAACGGCATCCTGCGCGCCAATCAGGAAGCCGTGGTGCAGGTCACGCCGCGCTTTCCGGGCATCGCCAAATCGATCCTGAAGCGGATCGGCGACAAGGTCGGCAAGGACGATCTGCTAGCCGCGATCGAGAGCAACCAAAGCCTCACCGTCTACGAACTGAAGGCGCCGATCGCCGGCACCATCATCGAGCGCCAGATCTCGCTCGGCGAATACGCCTCCGAGCAGAAGCCGGCCTTCGTCGTCGCCGACCTCTCCAGCATCTGGGTCGACCTGTCGATCTACCGGCAGGACCTCCGGCGCGTGCGCCTCAACGACGAGGTGCTGATCGATCCCGACGACGGCCGCGGCGAGATCAAGGGCAAGATCTCCTACATGGCGCCGATCGGATCGAGCGAGACCCAGACGGCGCTGGCGCGCGTGGTGCTGCCAAATCCGGACGGACGCCTGCGCCCCGGCCTGTTCGTCACGGCGCGGCTGATCCTCGCCGCGCGCGACGTCGCGGTCGCCGTGCGCCGAAGCGCGATCCAGACGCTGGAGAACAGGACCATCGTGTTCGTCCGCGAGGAGGGCGACAAGATCGAGGCGCGCCCGGTCGAGCTCGGGGATTCCGATCCGCGGTTCGTCGAGATCAAGGCTGGCCTTGCAGCCGGCGAGCACTATGTCGCGGAGAACAGCTTCGTCGTAAAGGCGGAGATGGGCAAGGGCGAGGCCGAGCATGATTGAGCGTCTCATCGCCGTCTCGCTGCAACAGCGCTGGCTGGTTCTCGTCCTCGCGCTCGGCGCCCTCGCCTTCGGCGCCTGGAATTTCCAGCGCCTTCCGATCGACGCCGTCCCCGACATCACCAACGTCCAGGTTCAGATCAACACGCGCGCGCCCGGCTATTCGCCGCTGGAGACCGAGCAGCGCATCACCTTCCCGGTCGAGACCGCGATGGGCGGCCTGCCGAAGCTCGACTACACGCGCTCGCTGTCGCGCTACGGCCTCAGCCAGGTGACGGTCGTGTTCAAGGATGGCACCGACATCTACTTCGCCCGACAGCTCGTCGGCGAACGCATCCAGCAGGTGAAGGACCAGCTGCCGGCCGGCGTCGAGGTCGCGATGGGCCCGGTCTCGACCGGGCTCGGCGAGATCTTCTTGTACACCGTCGAGGCCAAGGCCGGCGCCAAGACGCAAGGCGGCCACGACTATT
Source organism: Bradyrhizobium sp. CCGE-LA001 (assembly GCF_000296215.2). Classification (NCBI taxonomy): domain Bacteria; kingdom Pseudomonadati; phylum Pseudomonadota; class Alphaproteobacteria; order Hyphomicrobiales; family Nitrobacteraceae; genus Bradyrhizobium; species Bradyrhizobium sp. CCGE-LA001. Next base: position 4,543,517 of record NZ_CP013949.1, read on the forward strand.
CGCTGACCGATCTGCGCACCGTGCAGGACTGGATCATCCGGCCGCAGCTGCGCAACGTGCCGGGGGTGATCGAAGTCAACACCATCGGCGGTTTCGAGCGGCAATTCCACGTGCTGCCGGATCCCGGCAAGCTGATGGCCTACCGGCTCGGCTTTCGCGACGTCATGACGGCGCTCGCCGCCAACAATGCCAATGTCGGGGCCGGCTATATCGAGCGCAACGGCGAGCAATATCTGGTTCGCTCGCCGGGCCAGGTCGGCAATGTCAATGAGATCCAGGACATCGTGATCGGCTCGCGCGGCGGCAATCCCGTCAGGATCAGGGACGTCGCCACCGTGAAGGAAGGCCGCGATCTGCGCACGGGCGCGGCGACGTGGAACGGCGAGGAGACGGTGCTCGGCACCGCCATGCTGCTGATCGGCGAGAACAGCCGGAGCGTCGCCCGCCGCGTCGCGGACCGTCTCGAAGATATCGCCAAATCGCTGCCCGAGGGCGTCGTGACGCGGACCGTCTACGACCGCACCGATCTGGTCGAAGCCACCATCCGCACGGTCCGCAACAATCTGCTGGAAGGCGCCGCGCTGGTCGTGGCCGTGCTGTTCCTGATCCTCGGAAACATCCGCGCCGCGCTGGTCACGGCCTGCGTCATCCCCCTGTCCATGGCCATGACCATCACCGGCATGGTTGAGACCAAGGTCAGCGCCAATCTGATGAGTCTCGGCGCGATCGACTTCGGCATCATCGTCGACGGCGCCGTCATCATCGTCGAGAACTGCCTGCGCATGCTGGCCGCCGCCCAGCGCGAGAAAGGCCGGCTGCTCACGACCTCCGAACGGCTGGACGCGATCCTGCGCGGCTCCAGCGACGTCATCAAGCCGAGCCTGTTCGGAACGCTCATCATCGCCGTGGTCTACCTGCCCGTGCTGACGTTGACCGGCGTCGAAGGCAAGATGTTCACGCCCATGGCCATGACCGTTCTGATGGCGCTCGGCGCGGCCGTGCTGTTCTCCATCACCTTTGTGCCGGCAGCGGTTGCCATTTTCGTCACCGGCAAGGTGTCCGAGCACGAGAACCTGTTCATGCGGGGGGCGAAGCGCGCTTATCTTCCCCTGCTGCGCTTTGCCATCGACAACCGCGCCGCGGTCGCCATCATGGCCGTCGTCATCGTGGTCGCAAGCGGCATCACTGCCGCGCGGATGGGGGGCGAGTTCATTCCAAGCCTCGACGAAGGCGACGTCGCGCTGGCTTCGATCCGAATTCCCGGCACCAGCCTCACTCAATCGCTGGACCTGCAAAAGGCGCTGGAAAAGCGCATCATGCAGATCCCCGAAGTAAAGGAGTTCTTCACCCGCATCGGCACCGCGGAGATCGCGACCGACCCGATGTCGCCGGCACAGACCGACGGTTACATCATGCTAAAGCCGCGCAGCGAATGGCCCGATCCGCACAAGACCAAATCCGAGGTGATCGAGGCCATCGAGCACGCCGCTGACGAGATTCCCGGCAGCGCCTATGAGATCTCCCAGCCGATCCAGTTCCGCGTCAACGAGCTGATCTCCGGCGTGCGCACCGACGTTGGCGTCAAGATCTTCGGCGACGATCTCGACATCCTGCAAGGCGCCGCCAAACAGGTGGAGGCCGCGATCCGCGGCATCCGCGGCGCCAGCGACGTCAAGATCGAGCAGGTCGCTGGCCTGCCGATTCTCACCGTGCGCCTCGACCGCCAGGCGCTCGCGCGCTACGGGCTCAGCGTCGCCGAGGTGCAGGGCATCGTCGAGATCGCGGTCGGCGGCAAGTCGGCCGGCAAGCTGTTCGAGGGCGACCGCCGCTTCGAGATCGTGGTCCGCCTGCCCGAGCATCTGCGCGGCAATCTCGAGGCCATCAGGGCCATCCCGATTCCGCTCCCGCCCGGTGAGGATTCCGGCTCCGGCACGGCCGTTCGAGCAGCGCTGGCCGCCTCCCCGCTCACCCAGATGCGCTATGTGCCGCTGTCGTCGGTTGCGACCGTCGACGCGACGCCCGGGCCCAACCAGATCAGCCGCGAGAACGGCAAGCGGCGCATCGTCGTCACCGCCAATGTCCGCGCCCGCGATCTCGGCTCCTTCGTCGCCGAGGCCGAGGCGGCAGTGGCCGAGAAGGTCAAGCTGCCGCCGGGCTACTGGATCGGCTGGGGCGGACAGTTCGAGCAACTGGTCTCCGCAACCAAGCGGCTGACGATCGTGGTGCCGGTGGCGCTGCTCCTGGTGTTCCTGCTGCTGTTCATGGGGATGGGATCGGCGGCGGATGCGGCGCTCGTGTTTTCAGGCGTGCCGCTGGCACTGACCGGCGGTGTCGCGGCGCTGCTGCTGCGCGACATTCCCTTGTCCATCAGCGCCGGCGTCGGCTTCATCGCGCTGTCGGGCGTCGCCGTGCTCAACGGCCTCGTCATCATCGCCTTCATCGAGCGGCTGCGCAGCGAAGGGTACTCCGTCGTGGATGCCGTGCGCGAGGGCGCACTGACGCGGCTGCGCCCGGTGCTGATGACGGCCCTCGTCGCCTCGCTCGGCTTCGTGCCGATGGCACTCGCCACGGGCGCCGGCGCCGAGGTGCAGCGCCCGCTCGCAACCGTGGTGATCGGCGGCATCATTTCCTCGACCATGCTGACACTCCTGGTGCTGCCGGCACTCTATGTGCTGTTCCGCCGTGACGCGGCGAGCGAAACGCCTACAATGGCGCCCGATTTGGCAGCTTCCGGGGAGCGCTAGAGGTGGCCGGTCACGACCATCACGGACACCATCACCACGATCATGGCCATTCGCATGATCATGTTCACGAGCACGGCCATGCTCACGGGCACGGGCACGTCCATGCGCCCGCGAGCTTCGGCAAAGCGTTCGCGATCGGCATTTCGCTCAACATCGCGCTGGTCGTGGCCGAGGCGACTTACGGCTATATCGGCAACTCCACCGCCCTGCTCGCCGACGCCGGCCATAACCTGTCCGACGTGCTCGGCCTCGTCGTGGCCTGGGGCGCCTCGATCGCGGCGAAGCGCGCGCCGAGCGGCCGCTTCACCTACGGCTTGCGCGCCTCCACCATCCTGGCGGCGCTGGCCAATGCGGTCTTCCTGCTGGTCGCGACCGGCGCGATCGGCTGGGAGGCGATCCTGCGCCTGCAACAGCCCGAGCCGGTCGCAGGCATTACCGTGATGGTGGTCGCCGGCATCGGCATCCTCATCAACGGCTTTACCGCCCTGCTGTTCGCGGGCGGACGCAAGGACGACATCAACATCGAAGGCGCTTATCTGCACATGGCCGCCGACGCCGCGGTCTCGCTCGGCGTCGTGGTCTCGGCGGCGCTGATCATCTGGACCGGCTGGCTCTGGCTCGACCCCGTCACCAGCCTCGTCATCTGCGCCACCATCCTCTGGAGCACGAGCAGCCTCCTGCGCGGCTCCATCGACATGTCGATGGCAGCCGCTCCCAAGGGCACCGACCTCGCCGCGATCAGGGCGTTCCTGCTGGCCCGCCCCGGCGTGTCGGCGATCCACGATCTCCACGTCTGGCCGATCTCGACGACCGAGACGGCGCTGACCTGCCACCTCGTGATGCCCGCGGGCACCGGCGACGCCTTCTTGATGGAGACGGCGCAGCTCCTCAAGACCTCATTCCGCATCGGCCACACCACGCTTCAGGTGGAAACGCATCCAGACAATGGCTGCGCACTGGCGCCGGATGATGTGGTGTGAAGCGACTCTGCCTCCACGCCGTCATTGCGAGCGCAGCGAAGCAATCCAGACTGCTTCCGCGGAAATAGTCTGGATTGTTTCGTCGCAAGTGCTCCTCGCAATGACGGCGGAGAGAGCTGCGGCCTATCCCGCCTTTGCCGTCACGATCCAGATCGCACCCTGCAACGCCACACTCTGTCCCTTCAAAAACGGCGCGAGCATCTCGCGGATCGAGGCTTTCGCGGCCTCGTAGGTCTCCGGCGGATGGCCCTGGAGCGCACGGCTGGCGGGGCCGATCTGGAGCGCGCCGTCGACCGCCGCCTCGAGCCCGCCGCCGATCGCGATATCCATCGGAAGATTGTGCGGCTGCATCGCGACGTCCACGAAGCCAGCGCCCTTCAGGATACGCATCACGCGCTCCTCAGAGGCGAAGGCGAACGGACCGGGCTCCTCGGGCCCGACCGGCGGCATCTTGGGGACGTGCTTATAGACCGCCATCAAGGGCGTCATCATCCACGGATTTTCCTTCGGCTCGCGCCAGCAGACGAAGGCGAGCCGCCCGGTCGGCGTCAGCGCGCGGCGAAGATTGGTGAAGGAGGCGATCGGATCGGCGAAGAACATCACGCCAAAGCGCGAGGCGAGCAGATCGAAGCTCGCCGGCTCGAACCGATGCACCGTCGCATCCGCCAGCACGAAATCGAGCGGCAGGCCTTTCGGCGCCAACGCGCGCGCCTGCGACAGCATGGGCTCGGAGACGTCGAGCCCGAGCGCAAAGCCATCGGGCGCCACCGCCCTCGCGAACGCGAACGTCGTCGCGCCGGAGCCGCAGCCGACATCGAGAACGCGCTCGCCCGGCTTTGGCCCGGCGCGGTCGATCAGCACGTCAGCGATGGGGCCGAGCAGCTTCTCCTGCGCCGTGTGACGATCGGCCCAACGCTGCCCGCTCGGCCCGTTCCAATAAGCGATCTGGTCGGCGTTCTCTGCGTGTCCGCTCGGCTGTTGCATGGTGTCCCCGGTCGTTCCCATTCCCGAATGCCCGTCCCGTCGCGGTTCTAAGACCGCACAGCGGCGATATCACGTCGGGAAGGCAGGCGCACCCCTTCAAGGAGCCAAAGCGAGCGCGCCGTCATTACCAGATTGCGATGGTCGAACCACTCTTATTCAAGCGCCGTGCTTTGCGCAGGCACGTCCGGCAGCAATGGCGATAAATGAGATCCCCAGGCCGGCCCGGGCGCCTGTGACGTTGATCACATAGCTGTCCTTTGCCTCGATGACACTCTGCGACTACTCTGATCACATTGCGATTTGGGGCGGCAATGGGCGCGATTCGGATTTTCCTGTTTTTATTGACGGGCCTGTGTCTCAGCTGCGGATCGGCGCATGCGGAAAAGCGCGTTGCTCTCGTCATCGGCAATTCCGCCTACAAAAGCGTACCCCGGCTCGCCAATCCGGTGAATGACGCTTTCCTTGTCGGCGGCATGTTCAGGAAGGCCGGGTTCGACACCGTGGACGTCAAGCTCGACCTGAGCGTCGTCGACATGCGCAAGGCGCTCCGCGAGTTCGGCAGCAAGGCGCGCGAAGCCGACGTCGCCGTTATTTATTATGCGGGCCACGGCATCGAGCTTGACGGCAACAACTACCTCATCCCAACCGATGCCGCGCTGGAAACCGACGCCGACGTGTTCGACGAGGCTTTCCCGCTCGACCGGGTGTTGTTCGCCATCGAGCCGGCCAAGCAGCTTCGCCTCGTCATTCTCGATGCCTGCCGCGATAACCCGTTCGCCAAGACGATGAAACGGACGGTCGCCGCACGCGCCATCGGCCGCGGCCTCGCCAAGGTCGAGCCGAGCAGCCCGAACACCATGATCGCCTTCGCGGCCAAGGCCGGCTCGACCGCCTCCGACGGCGATTCCAGAAACAGCCCGTTTGCCGCAGCCCTGGTCGAACGCCTGCCCACGCCCGGGCTCGACCTGCGCAAGGCGTTCGGCTTCGTCCGTGACGACGTCCTCAAGAACACTGGTTACAAGCAGGAGCCCTATGTCTACGGCTCGCTGGGCGGCGATGACGTGCCGCTGGTGGCGGCGAAGCCGGTTGTCACCGGTCCCCAGGCAAACCCTGACAGCGAGATCCGACGCGACTACGAACTGGCGCTTCAGCTCGGCACGCGTGACGGATGGACGGCGTTCCTCAACCGCTTTCCGAGCGGCTTCTATGCCGATCTCGCGAAAGGCCAGATGAACAAGATCGTCGCCGAAGAGATCCGCGCCGCCACTGCAGATAAGGCCCGGCAGGCGGAAGAGGGAAAGGCCCGGCTCGCTGCCGAGCGGGCCAACAAGGCCGAGCAGGAGAAGGCGGCAGCCGCGGCCAAAGCTGCCGAGGAAAAGCGCCTTGCGGCCGAGAAGGCCAAGCAGATCGAGGAAGCCAGGGCGGCCGCAGCCGAGCAGCGGCGGAAAGAAGCCGAGGCGGCAGCAGCGAAGGTCCTCGCTGACAAGCAAGCCGCCGAGAAGGCGCTGGCTGAGAAACTCGCGAGCGACAAGGCCGCAGCCGAGCTCGCTGCGAAGCAGGCCGCGGAGAAACAGGCCTCAGGCAATGCAGAGCAGAAGGTCGCGGCGGTTGCACCCTCTTCAACCCCGCCGGCGACGTCTCCGCAGGAAACGACAAAACTGGTGCAGTCGGAGCTCCGCCGCGTCGGCTGTCTGACGGCCTCAGCAGACGGCGACTGGAACGCTGCATCACAACGTTCGCTGACGCTGTTCAACAAATACGCCGGCACCAAATTCGACCCCAAGCTCCCCAGCTTCGAAGCGCTGGACGCGATCAAGGTCAAGCCGGGCCGCGTCTGCCCGCTGATCTGCGACCGCGGATTCAAGGCCGATGGCGACGCCTGCGTGAAGATCACCTGCCGCGCCGGCTACCGCGTCAATGACGACAATGAATGCGAGAAGGTGCAGGACAAGAAGCCCATCGCCAAGCGCGACGACGCACCTGCGCGAGACACAGAACGTAAGAAAACCGAAGCTGCTCCGTCGAAACCGCAATCGAGTGGGCAAATCGTGTGCGGACATGCCGGCTGCCGCCCGGTCCGGCCCGGCTGCCGTCTCGAGTTGAACTCGCCGGCGGTCTTTGCGAAGGGGAATATGGGAGGATACACAAACGTTGAAGTCTGCAACTGAGTTGCGCGTTGGGCCCAGACCCGACACAAGCGTCTCATACCCGCGCATTGCGGCCGCATTGGTTTCACCGAACCGCCACATCGGAATCAGATGCCAACCAGATTTCCCCGCTAGGGTCGCGGTTCCTCAAACTGGAAAAGGCATGACCATGCGCAGCTTCACGGCATCTGTCATCGTTGCAGCTCTCTCGCTGGGAACACCGACCCTTGTGCAGGCGCAGGGCGCATCCTCGCAATCCGGCACGGAACAGCCGTCGACGCAGTCCAGCACGGTGATCCGGAGCATACAGGTTGTCGACGTCAAGGAATTGCAGCCGGCCGTGCGCGCCAAGGTCGATGAACTCGTGGCGCAAACGACCGAGAAGGACATCCAGTCGCTCCGGCAGTCTATCGACGCCACACCGCAGGCCGCCTCGGTGCTCAAAGCCAAGGGCTTGAGCTCGGCACAAGTCGTCGCGATCAACATCGCCGACGGCGTGCTGACGATGTTCACCAAGACGGCCTGAGACCCGGAGCATGACCGCCGCCTCCTCGGCTGGAGGTCGAGATCCGCAGTGCGAGAAAGGATTGCCCTGCAGCGGGCTGCTGCAGGGCCGCCCGTGTCCGGCAGAAAGCTCTAACCAGACGGCATTGGAGCCCGCTCGGGCGCGCTCGGCTCTTGCTTCGGCACCTGCCGGGGCGCTAAAGAGGCGCCATTGGGCGGTTAGCTCAGCTGGTTAGAGCATCTCGTTTACACCGAGAGGGTCCGCGGTTCGAATCCGTGACCGCCCACCAGCCTTCGCTCGCTTCGCGAGCTACGGCTCGGCAGGCCAGCAGCGCAGGCCATGAGCGCGAAGCAAGTGAAGGCTGTCGCGCCGAAACCCAACGGGCGAAGGCGGGCTCGCCAATCTCGGCCCTCAATCCCCCGGCCTGCCCGGCAGCAGCGGCACGGCGTCGATCCACACCGCCGCCGACTGGCACCAGATCTGCCTGACGGGCCGCAATTGGTCGCGCTGGCGGATAGCGCCCCAGCGGATGCCCCAATCATCAGCCTGGTCGCCCTCACCGCTCGTGAACAGCGGGGAACCGCAATCGGCGCAGAAATGCTGGAAGCGCATTCGGCCGTTGTCGCCGCGCTTGCCGTAGATTTTTGGCGTGCCGCCGGTCAGGTGGACGTCAGCCTTGGTGCAGATCGCAGTCACCCGGAACGGCGAGCCGGTCAGCGTCTGGCAGTCCCGGCAGTGGCACACCGAGACCTCCTCCGGATCGATCTCGGCCTCAAAGGTGATCTTCCCGCAATGGCATTGCCCGTCGATCTGCATTGCCGCGTCCCCTTCCCCCAAACAAAAACGGCGCCCGAAGGCGCCGTTTTATCATCTTTCGCTTGAGATCAGTGAGCGGTCAGACCGCCGGCGGCTTCATCGCCGTCCGGCTTCACCGTCACCTTGGTGTCCTCTTCCCAGACGATCGGCGTCGGCTTCTTCACCAGCGCCTTGGCGACGACGTCGTCGAGGCGGGAGACCGGGATGATCTCCATGCCGCCCTTGATCGCATCGGAAATCTCCGTGAGATCCTTGGCGTTGTCCTCGGGGATCAGCACCGTCTTGATGCCGCCGCGGGCCGCAGCCAGCAGCTTCTCCTTGAGGCCGCCGATCGGCAGCACGCGGCCGCGCAGCGTGATCTCGCCGGTCATCGCGACATCGTGGCGGACCGGGATGCCGGTCATGACCGAGATGATCGCGGTGGCCATGGCGACGCCCGCAGACGGACCATCCTTCGGCGTCGCACCTTCCGGCACGTGCACGTGGATGTCGCGCCGGTCGAACAGCGGCGGCTCGACGCCGTAGTTGATTGCCCGCGAGCGGACGTAGGACGCCGCCGCCGAGATCGACTCCTTCATGACGTCGCGCAGATTGCCCGTGACCGTCATCTTGCCCTTGCCGGGCATCATGACGCCTTCGATCGTCAGCAGCTCGCCGCCGACATCGGTCCAGGCAAGGCCGGTGACGATGCCGACCTGCGGCTCGCTCTCGATCTCGCCGAAGCGGTATTTCGGCACGCCGAGCAGCTCTTCCAGGGTCTTCTCGGTGACCTTGACCGCCTTCTTCTTGGAGATCATCAGCTCCTTCACCGCCTTGCGGGCGAGTGTGGAGAGCTCACGCTCCAGATTACGCACGCCCGCTTCGCGGGTGTAGCGGCGGATCAGAAGCAGCAACGCGTCGTCGTCGATCGAGAACTCCTTGGAGTCCAGGCCATGCTTGGACACCGCGTTCGGGATCAGATGCTTGCGCGAGATCTCGACCTTCTCGTTCTCGGTGTAGCCCGCGATCCGGATGATCTCCATGCGGTCCATCAGCGGGCCCGGAATATTGAGCGTATTCGCGGTGGTGATGAACATCACGTTGGACAGATCGTAGTCGACCTCGAGATAGTGGTCGTTGAACGTCCCGTTCTGCTCGGGGTCGAGAACCTCGAGCAGAGCCGAGGACGGGTCGCCGCGGAAATCAGCGCCCATCTTGTCGATCTCGTCCAGGAGGAACAGCGGATTGGACGACTTCGCCTTGCGCATCGACTGGATGATCTTGCCGGGCATCGAGCCGATATAGGTGCGGCGATGACCGCGGATCTCGGCCTCGTCGCGCACGCCGCCGAGCGAGACCCGCACGAACTCGCGCCCCGTCGCCTTCGCGATCGACTTGCCGAGCGAGGTCTTGCCGACGCCGGGAGGCCCGACGAGGCACAGGATCGGGCCGGTCAGCTTGTTGGCGCGCGACTGCACCGCGAGATACTCGACGATGCGTTCCTTGACCTTCTCCAGCCCGTAGTGATCGGAGTCCAGGATGGCCTGCGCGGCCTCCAGGTCCTTCTTCACCTTGGACTTCTTGTTCCACGGGATTGACAGCAGCCAGTCCAGATAGTTGCGCACGACGGTCGCTTCCGCGGACATCGGTGACATCTGGCGCAGCTTCTTCAATTCATGCTGCGCCTTCTCGCGCGCTTCCTTGGAGAGCTTGGTCTTGGAGATCTTCTCTTCGAGATCGGCGAGCTCGTCGCGACCGTCGTCGTCGCCGAGTTCCTTCTGGATCGCCTTCATCTGCTCGTTGAGATAATACTCGCGCTGGGTCTTCTCCATTTGTCGTTTGACGCGAGAACGAATCCGCTTCTCGACCTGCAGCACCGAGATCTCGCTCTCCATCAGGCCCAGCACCTTCTCCAGGCGCGTGGTGACGGACAGCGTCTCCAGGATGCCCTGGCGATCGGCGATCTTGACGGCGAGATGCGAGGCCACGGTGTCGGCAAGCTTGGCGAAATCGGTGATCGCCTGCACGACGCCGACGACCTCGGCCGAGATCTTCTTGTTGAGCTTCACGTAGCTCTCGAAATCGGACACGACCGAGCGTGCCAGCGCCTCGGCCTCGACCGATTTCGCATCGGTGTCGGCGAGCGCAACGGCGGTGGCTTCATAGTAGTCGGCGCGATCGGTGTATTTCTGCACGCGCGCACGCTCGAGCCCTTCGACCAGCACCTTCACGGTGCCATCAGGGAGCTTCAAGAGCTGGAGCACGCTGGCAAGCGTACCGGTCTCGTAAATGGCATCGGGGGCCGGATCATCGTCGGACGCGTTCTTCTGCGTCGCGAGCATGATCAGCGCGTCGTTCTTCATCACCTCTTCGAGCGCGCGGATCGACTTCTCGCGGCCGACGAAGAGCGGCACGATCATGTGCGGGAAGACGACGATGTCGCGCAGCGGCAGCACGGGATAAGCGTGCGTTTCGCCATGGACGATGGTTGGCCTGGGTTTGGGATTAGTCATGGCCTTTTCCTTTTGCTTTGCCCCCTCGCACGCAGCCCGCTGATCATGCGCAACCGCCACAAGGTGCCGAGGTGATCCGCAAGACGGTCGGCCCGTTTGCGCGTTGGACCGGCTTGCCGGATCGGAACTGAGGCGAATCTTGAAGAGAATTTTCGCTCGCCGCCGACATTAGGTGGCTATCGACAAGGGGGGTGTCAAGTCATTGAAAAACGCGCGCCATCAGGCGCTTACGCAACGCGATAAGCGACGCAACACCGGCTGCGGAGATACATGTCCGCAGCCCGATTTGATGAGACGATTGGAGCGTTTCCAGCGCCGATCAGGCGCTGGCGTTCTCGACCGCGCGATCGGACCGATCGGCGTAGATGTAGAGCGGACGCGCCGTGCCTTCCACGACTTCCCGCGAGATCACGACCTCTTCCACACCTTCCAGGCCCGGCAGGTCGAACATGGTCTCGAGCAGGATCGCTTCGAGGATCGAGCGCAGGCCGCGCGCGCCGGTCTTGCGCTCGATCGCCTTGCGGGCGACCGCGCCAAGCGCCTCGTCGGCGAAGGTCAGCTCGATGTTCTCCATCTCGAACAGCCGCTGGTACTGTTTCACCAGCGCGTTCTTCGGCTCGGTGAGGATCTTCTTCAGCGAGGTCTCGTCCAGGTCCTCGAGCGTCGCCACGACGGGCAGACGGCCGACGAATTCCGGAATGAGGCCGTACTTCAGGAGGTCCTCCGGCTCGACGTGACGGAAGATCTCGCCGGTGCGGCGATCTTCCGGCGCGAGCACCTGGGCACCGAAGCCGATCGAGGTCGACCGTCCACGTGCCGAGATGATCTTCTCGAGCCCGGCGAAGGCGCCGCCGCAGATGAACAGGATGTTGGTGGTATCCACCTGCAGGAACTCCTGCTGCGGATGCTTGCGGCCGCCCTGCGGCGGGACCGAAGCCACCGTGCCTTCCATGATCTTGAGCAGCGCCTGCTGCACGCCCTCACCCGACACGTCGCGCGTGATCGAGGGATTGTCGGACTTGCGGCTGATCTTGTCGATTTCGTCGATGTAGACGATGCCGCGCTGGGCGCGCTCGACATTGTAGTCGGCGGCCTGGAGCAGCTTCAGGATGATGTTCTCGACGTCCTCGCCGACATAGCCGGCTTCCGTCAGCGTGGTCGCGTCCGCCATGGTGAACGGCACGTCGAGGATGCGGGCGAGCGTCTGCGCGAGCAGCGTCTTGCCCGAGCCGGTCGGACCGATCAGCAGGATGTTCGACTTCGCGAGCTCGACGTCGTTGTGCTTGGTCTGGTGGTTGAGGCGCTTGTAGTGGTTGTGCACCGCGACCGAGAGGACCTTCTTCGCATGGCTCTGACCGATCACGTAATCGTCCAGCACCTTGCAGATTTCCTTCGGCGTCGGAATGCCGTCGCGCGACTTGACCAGCGAGGATTTGTTCTCCTCGCGGATGATGTCCATGCAGAGCTCGACGCACTCGTCGCAAATGAAGACCGTGGGACCCGCGATCAGTTTGCGGACTTCGTGCTGGCTCTTGCCGCAGAACGAGCAATATAGCGTGTTCTTGGAGTCGCTCGTGCCGACCTTACTCATTCATGTCTCCGTCCGCGGTTCGATCCCGTTCCGCTCGATCGCTCCATTCCGACACGACGGCCGGCATGAAGCTTAAGTAGAGCAAATTCCGTACCAAAAAAGACCCTACGCTTTACACACCGTGCGAATCACGGTCACTCGATTCTCCCGCGATCATAGCCGATCAGTCGTAGCCAACCATGCTGTCACCCGACTATCAAGAATTCGCTAATCGGGGGTCGCCGGCTACCCGTGACAATACCGTGATTTCCGGCCTTGGCACGGACGAAGTGATCGAAATCACCCCGGCGTTGCTGGATTGCCACGAAAAACAAGCACGAAAGAGGAACTTTCTGCCTGTCGCAGGGCGCAAAACCACGTTTTGCGATGCGCGCACGCGCACCTAACGTGAACAGCGCCCTGACGGGTGTGCGGCGATCCCCAGAAAGTTGCCGGAGGATCGCCGTCACGACCGGTAGTGTTACGGGGCCTTCGCCGTCGCCGGTTCCTCGGCGCGCTTGTCGATGACCTTGTCGACCAGACCGAACTCCTTGGCGTCGTTCGCGGTCAGGAACTTGTCGCGCTCCAGCGCGTCCTCGATCGTCTTGTAGGTCTGGCCGGTGTGCTTCACGTAGATTTCGTTGAGCCGCTTCTTCAAGTTCAGGATTTCCTGGGCGTGCAGCATGATGTCGGTGGCCTGCCCCTGGAAGCCGCCGGAGGGCTGGTGAACCATGATGCGTGCATTCGGCAGCGAGAAGCGCATGTCCTTCTCGCCGGCCGCGAGCAGCAGCGAGCCCATCGAGGCAGCCTGACCCGTGCACAGCGTCGACACCGGCGGGCGGATGAACTGCATGGTGTCGTAGATCGCAAGGCCCGACGTCACCACGCCGCCCGGCGAGTTGATGTACATCGAGATTTCCTTCTTCGGATTCTCCGCCTCGAGGAACAAGAGCTGCGCGACGACGAGCGTCGACATGCCGTCCTCGACCGGGCCGGTCAGGAAGATGATGCGCTCCTTCAGGAGACGCGAGAAAATGTCGTAGGCGCGCTCGCCACGGTTGGTCTGCTCGACCACCATGGGCACGAGGTTCATGTAGGTTTCAACCGGATCGCGCATGAGTCACCTAGGGTTTTCGGAGACGGACATCGCCGGGCAGGCTCGCCAGTTTGGCTGGATTTGCCGGAGGGCGGATGGACGTCCTGTGATGCAGGAACTTGGTAGAGCTAGAAGGCGTACCGACAGATATAGCCCAATTCGCGCCTGACAAGTGCGGAGCGCATTAAGGCTTAATCCGATCGGCAGTTGAAGCTGATTCGTGCAAAGAGGCCCAGCCGACCATCTGGCTAGCTGGGCCTCTCCACTGATCATCCTTAATGGGAGACTATCTTAAAGCCCTCAGGCAGCGGTCTTTTCCGCCTCGTCGTCCTTGTAGAGGTCCTCGCGCGAAACCTTCGTCTCGGTCACGTTGGCAAGCTCAAGGATGAAGTCGACCACCTTGTCCTCGTAGATCGGTGCACGAAGCTGGGCCAGCGCCTGGGCGTTGTTGCGGTAATAGTCCCAGACTTCCTTCTCGCGGCCGGGCATCTGGCGCGCGCGCTCGATCACGGCGCGGCCGACCTCGTCGTCGGTCACGCTGATCTTGTTCTTCTCGCCGATCTCGGAGAGCACGAGGCCGAGCCGCACGCGGCGGTCGGCGATCTTGCGATACTCTTCCTTGGCCTTGTCCTCGGTGGTGTCCTCGTCGGCGAAGGTCTTGCCGGCGGAGGCCATCTCGGCCTTCACCGAGTTCCACATCAGATTGAACTCTTCGTCGACGAGCGAGGGCGGCGCCTCGAAGCGATGCGCCTCGTCGAGACGGTCGAGCAGCGCCCGCTTGACGCGCTGGCGCGTTGCGGTCGCGAACTCGGCAGTCAGCCGCTCGCGTGCGGCTTCCTTCAGCTTGTCGAGCGATTCGAGGCCGAGCGTCTTGGCGAACTCGTCGTCGATCGCGAGATCCTGCGGCGCCTCGATCAGCGTCGCGGTGGTCTCGAACTCGGCGGGCTGACCGGCGAGCTTGTCGTTCATGTAGTTCTGCGGGAACGACACTTTCAGCGTGCGCGTCTCATTGGCGCCGATGCCGATGAGCTGCTCCTCGAAGCCGGGGATGAAGGTGTTGGAGCCGATGACGACCTGGATGCCTTCGCCGGTGCCGCCCTCGAACAGTTCGCCGTTGATGCTGCCCTTGAAATTGATGGTGACGCGATCACCCGAACCCGCCTTGGCGCCCTCGCCCTTGTCGGCAAAGCTGCGGTTGGAATCGGCGATGCGCTTGATCGCTTCGTCGACATCGGCGTCGGTGACCTCGGCGACGGGCTTCTCGACCTGGAAGGTCTTGAAGTCGGCGAGCGCAATCGAAGGCACCACTTCGATTGCGACCGTGTAGGTCAGATCGGTCTTGCCGCTCAGCAGCTCCTCGACCTCGGCCTGCTCGCTCGGCATGGTGATCTTCGGCTCGGTCGCAAGGCGAAAGCCGCGCTCGGAGAACAGCTGCGTGTTGGTGTCGCGGATGGTCTGGTCGATGGTCTCGGCCATCACCGAACGGCCATAGACCTTCTTCAAATGCGCGACCGGCACCTTGCCGGGGCGAAAGCCGTTGATGCGGACCTTGTCCTTGAGGTCGACGAGCTTGGCGCCGGCCTTGGCGTCGAGATCCGACGCCGGGACGCTGATCTTGAACTCGTGCTTCAAACCTTCCGAGAGGGTCTCTGTGACCTGCATGGCGTCCAATCTTCTTTTCGTTCGGTCCCGGCGCGCATGCGTCGGGACGCTGTCATTAATCGATCCAGCGCGAGGCGGACGCCTCAACGCCGGTGGTTCATCGGACCGCTCCAAGCGGCCAAACATCCGCGAGGAAGGTCTCGTAATCCGTGCAAACGCGATAAGCGCTTGGTGCGGGCGGAGGGACTCGAACCCCCACAACTTTCGTCACTGGAACCTAAATCCAGCGCGTCTACCAGTTCCGCCACGCCCGCGTGAATTTGCATCAAGACCGGCCGCGATGCCGCGGGCGGCCGGGCTTATAGCATGCGCCTGACTGTTCGCAGCAAAAAAATGGCCCGATGGAGGCAAGCTTCAAATAGGCACGGTGGCTGGACTTATCCAGCGCGGCGTGGTCCGGATCGCGCCATGACGTTGCGGATTTTCGACCCGAACCGGCGTGAGCTCTTGGCGGGCATTGCCAGTGGACTTGGCGCCTCGGCCGCCGGCTTGATTGCCGGTGGCGCCGGCCCGCTCGTGACCGCCCAGCTCGCCCTGCAGGCCAGGCCCGCCACGCTGGCTCTGAGGCCGGGTCAGCCGCCTACACCAATCTGGGAGCTGGCCGCCGCAAGCCATTTGGGGAGCGTCCGCCTCAAGCGGGGCGACCGCTGCGAAGTGGTGTTTCGGAACGAGCTGCCTGTGCCGCTTGCCCCAGTGTGGTACGGCCTGAACGGCCCGGCCACGTCCGATCCGCTGCGGGGGCGCGCGCCGACGACTCCAAATACGACCGAAACATCAATTCTTTCAATATCTAACGCAGGAACTCTGCTGGCCGACTTCCGGCTCTTCGAAGACGGCCTGAAGCAGCCTGCACGCCCGCTGCCGATCATCGCCGAAGAGACGAGCCGCCCAGCCGTCGACCGTGACGAGGTTCTGCTGATCGAGGAATGGCGCCTGCGGCCGGATGGCACCGCCGTGCCGCCGGGCCGGGACGCAAAGGACACGACGGCGCTCTACACGATCAACGGACAGACTTCATTCGAACTCTCAGCGACGGGCCATCAGCGGCTCCGGCTGCGCTTCATCAACGGCTCGCAACGCTCTGTCCTGGCAATCAAATTGGAGAGCCACGAGGTTCGCGTCATGGCCCTGGACGGGCAGCCGGCCGAGCCGTTTCCGGCCCGCAACGGCGCCGTGGTGCTGGCGCCGGGCGCACGCGCCGACGCATTTGTGAATGCGGCCACGTCAGCCTCTTTCCTGCTGCATGACGGCAAGGAGGCGCGCCAGGTCGGAAGCCTCGCGATCACCGGCCCGGCAGAACGGCGCGCGCCGTTGGCCGCGCCACAGCCGCTCCCATCGAACGGTCTCCCCGAGACGCTCGATCTGAGAAGCGCCCTGCGGTTCGATGTCGCGCTCGGCGCGACTGACGCCGGTTGGATAGGCCCCGCGAATTTTTCGACCGCGTCCGCCCCTGCCTTCCGCGCTAAGGCGGGCCGCACCATCGTGCTGGCCCTGAAGAACCCCGCCCCCGTCACGACCGTGTTCCACCTTCACGGCCACCATTTCCGCCTGCTCGACAAACTCGACGACGGCTGGAAGCCCTACTGGCTCGACACGCTCGCCGTCGAGCCGGGCCAGACCCAGCGCATCGCATTCGCGGCAACCTTCCCCGGACGATGGCTCCTCGAATCGGTCGTGACCGATTGGGCCGCGCCGCGCCTGGTGCGCTGGTACGCGGTGGAGTGAGCTCTCAGTACTCCACCCCAAGCGCGTCATAGATCCGCCGGTGCACGGCCGGCAGCGTCTCGGTGAGGTCTTCGGCAATCAGACCCGGCCCCGCTTCACTTGCCGACTCGCCGTGCATCCACACGCCGATGCTGGCGGCGTCGAAGGCCGGTACGCCCTGAGCCAGCAGCCCAGCGATGATGCCGGAGAGCACGTCGCCGGCGCCGGCGGTCGCAAGCCAGGGCGGCGCGTTGGCGGCGATGGTGGCGCGGCCATCGGGGGCGGCGATGGTGGTATCCGGCCCCTTCAGCAGCACGACGGCACCAGAGCGCTCGGCGGCGGCGCGCACGCGCTCGAGCTTCGAGCGGCCCGGATATTTGTTGCTGAGGTCCGAGAACAGGCGCGGAAACTCGCCCTCGTGCGGGGTCAGCACCACCGCATGGTCGTGCGAGGACTTGATCGATTCGAACAGCCGCTCGGGCTTGGCCGCAAAGCTCGTCAGCGCATCCGCATCCAGCACCACGTGCCGCCGCGCGGTCAGCGCGGTATGGACGAAGTCGCAAGTCCGCTCGCCCACCCCCGCGCCGGGACCGATGATGCAGGTGTTGTAGCGCTTGTCGCCGAGCAGCTCGCCGAACTCGACCGCAGTGTCGACGGCGCGGACCATCACCGCGGTCAGCGCGCCCGCATTGATTGCGAGTGCATCGCGCGGGCTCGCCAGCGTCACCAGGCCCGCCCCGGCCCGCAGCGCCCCGCGCGCGGCGAGCCGCGCAGCGCCAGTCGCGGCTGCATCGCCGGAGACGGCCAGCACATGACCGCGCGAAAATTTGTGGCCGTCGATGCGCGGCACCGGAAAGGTGGCGCCCCAGAAGTCCGGATCGTTCTCGAAGAGCTGCGGCGCAATCTCGTCCAGCACGCTGGCGTCGATGCCGATGTCGGCAACGCGCACGCGGCCGCAATGCATGCGGCCGGGCAGCAACAGATGCGCCGGCTTCTTGCGGAAGAAGGTGACGGTCTCGG
The DNA here is from genome assembly GCF_000296215.2 of Bradyrhizobium sp. CCGE-LA001. NCBI lineage: Bacteria > Pseudomonadati > Pseudomonadota > Alphaproteobacteria > Hyphomicrobiales > Nitrobacteraceae > Bradyrhizobium > Bradyrhizobium sp. CCGE-LA001. The sequence continues at coordinate 4,561,237 of NZ_CP013949.1, forward strand.
CGGCGTCCACCGCAACTCCCATGACAGCGGCGCTGGTGCCGTTGATGCCGCTCGGCAGGTCGACGGCCAAAACCGGCGCGCCGTTGGCGTTGATCGCCTCGATCATCGCGCGCGCCTCGCCATCGACGGGACGGCTGAGGCCCGCGCCGAACAGCGCGTCGATGATCAGCGCGGGCCGTCCGATCGCCTGCGGATTGAACGGCAGCACCGGTTGCTTCCAGCCGCGCGCGGCTGATGCGGCATCGCCCTGGAGCTGGTCGCGCTCGCACATCAGGATCACCGAAACCTCGCGCCCCTGGGCGGCGAGCTCGGCGGCCGCGACGAAACCATCGCCGCCATTGTTGCCGGGGCCCGCCACGATCAGGATCGGCCCCTCCTCCACCAGCACATGGGCGGCCTCGGCGACGGCCTGGCCGGCGCTGAGCATCAGCTTGAAGCCGGGCGTGCCTGCCGCGATACTGAGCTGATCGGCGCGCTGCATTTCAGCGGTGGTCAGAACTTCCATGCCACTTCCCTGGTCCAAACGCCTTTACAACAGGCACGATCCGTGCCGTCCCACCCCCGGGAAACACCGTTCTGCACACATATTGAACCGTTTGCCTATTTCGTAGTCTTCGGTATTTTGTATCGGTCGGCGCCACCTATCAGAGATGCTCGTTAAAAGGCTGATAACGCTCCAATAATCAGGGCATTTGCAACTTGGCATAGACCCTGCTTTCGAGGAAGCCGCTTCGGTTCGTCGTGCTCACTGGCGTGTATCAGGGTGTGGCCGGCCGCGGCCGGGCTGGTCAGGCATCCCGGTATAGCGAAGACAAGATCGTGCGTTCAAGAAGGCGCATCCTGACGAAGACGTTGCTATTTGATCGAAAGGCCGGGAGGCGCGCAGTGAAAAAAATCGAAGCCATCATCAAGCCATTCAAGCTCGACGAGGTGAAGGAAGCGCTTCAGGAGGTCGGCCTTCAGGGCATCACCGTCACCGAAGCCAAGGGCTTCGGACGGCAGAAGGGTCACGCCGAGCTCTACCGCGGCGCAGAATACATCGTCGACTTCCTGCCCAAGGTGAAGATCGAGATCGTGATCGGCGACGATCTGGTCGAGCGTGCCATCGACGCGATCCGCCGCGCCGCGCAGACCGGACGCATCGGCGACGGCAAGATCTTCGTCTCCAACGTCGAAGAGGCGATCCGCATCCGAACCGGCGAATCCGGGCTGGACGCTATCTGAGCCGGGTGCTATCCCGCATTTTGCGACACTCTGAAAGAAAAAAGGCTGCTTCGGCGGCCTGATTTCGTTTGTGCGGTTGCGCCAACTCGCCGAAAGCGAGAACGAATCTGCTCATCTGGAAACCGACCCGCAGAGCCAAAAGGGGTATGCATGAAGACCGCCAAAGACGTCCTGAAATCGATCAAGGACAACGACGTCAAATACGTCGACCTGCGCTTCACCGATCCGCGCGGCAAGTGGCAGCACGTCACGTTCGACGTCAGCATGATCGATGAGGACATTTTCGCCGAAGGGACGATGTTCGACGGTTCCTCGATTGCCGGGTGGAAGGCGATCAACGAGTCCGACATGTGCCTGATGCCCGATCCGGTGACCGCGACGATCGATCCGTTCTTCGCCGAGACCACGATGGTCATCACCTGCGACGTGCTCGAGCCCACCACCGGCGAGCCCTACAACCGCGACCCCCGCGGCATCGCCAAGAAGGCGGAAGCCATGGTGAAGTCGATGGGCGTGGGCGACAGCGTGTTCGTCGGCCCGGAAGCCGAGTTCTTCGTGTTCGACGACGTGCGCTATTCGGCCGACCCCTACAAGACCGGCTTCCGCCTCGACTCATCGGAGCTGCCGACCAACTCCGACACCGAATATGAAGGCGGCAATCTCGGCCACCGCATCCGCACCAAGGGCGGCTACTTCCCCGTCCCGCCGCAGGACTCGGTGCAGGACATGCGCTCGGAAATGCTCGGCGCCATGGCCAAGATGGGCGTCAAGGTCGAGAAGCATCACCACGAGGTCGCTTCCGCCCAGCACGAGCTCGGCATGAAGTTCGACACGCTGACGCTGATGGCCGACCACATGCAGATCTACAAGTACTGCATCCATCAGGTCGCGCACATCTACGGCAAGACCGCGACCTTCATGCCGAAGCCGATCTATGGCGACAACGGCTCGGGCATGCATGTGCACCAGTCGATCTGGAAGGACGGCAAGCCGGTGTTCGCCGGCAACAAATATGCCGACCTCTCCGAGACCTGCCTCCACTACATCGGCGGCATCATCAAGCATGCCAAGGCGATCAACGCCTTCACCAACCCGTCGACCAACTCCTACAAGCGTCTGGTCCCGGGCTATGAGGCCCCCGTGCTGCTCGCCTATTCCGCGCGCAACCGCTCGGCCTCCTGCCGCATCCCCTACACCGCTTCGCCGAAGGCAAAGCGCGTCGAGGTGCGCTTCCCCGATCCGATGGCCAACCCCTATCTCGGCTTTGCCGCGATGCTGATGGCCGGCCTCGACGGCATCAAGAACAAGATCGATCCGGGTCCGGCGATGGACAAGGACCTCTACGATCTGCCGAAGGAAGAGCTGAAGCAGATCCCGACGGTGTGCGGTTCACTGCGCGAGGCGCTCGAAAACCTCGACAAGGACCGCGGCTTCCTCAAGGCCGGCGGCGTGTTCGACGACGACTTCATCGATGCCTATATCGAGCTGAAGATGACCGAAGTCGCCCGCTTCGAGATGACCCCGCACCCGGTCGAGTTCGAGATGTACTATTCGAACTAAGCGGTTCGAACTTTCTGCAACAAGCAAAAGGCGCTTCCGATGGAAGCGCCTTTTCATTTTGCCAGCGATGAATTCGATCGCTCTGCGCGTCGACGATTCAAACGCAATCGACAGAATGGGCTCGCGCAGCCGTCAGCTTTCGTTCTGCATCTGACTCCACTTCGTTCTCAAAGAACAAATCAGAGCCGCAAAATTCGAGGCGGAGCAATTCCTACTGATTGGTTTACTCGGCTCGAAATATGGACATTGGGCGAAACGACGAATGCGGCCGGTCCAACACGGAGTCACATGTCCGCCGAAGCCATTAGCGAGGCGAAAGCAAGCTTGAGTCCTTCTGCGGAGGGAAGGATTGCTTCGCTGCGCTCGCAAGGACGATAGGGAGAGAGCGCCTTAGCCTTCTCTTGTGCCCCGGACGCAGCGCAGCGTCTCTTCGACGGTGCGCTGCAGAGCCGGGGCCCATGTGGCGGCGGTGTACAGGTCCCGTCTCTGCGCATCAGCGCAAGAACGCCGCTGCGTGTCCGGCACACGAACGTGCCCTACGCCGCCGCCTTCTGCCGCGCGACCAGCGCCTCGCCGAAGGCTTCGAACAGCTTGCGGTTGATGGGATTGTGCTGCGGGTCGTACTCCGCGTGCCATTGCACGCCGAGCGCGAAGGTCGGAGCTTCCGCGATGCGGATCGCTTCGATGGTGCCGTCCTCGGCGATGCCTTCGATCAGCACGCGCTTGCCGGGCTCCAGGATGCCCTGGCCATGCAGCGAATTGACCCGGATCCTCTGGCAGCCGAGCAGTTGCGCGAACGCGCCGCCCGGGGTCAGGTCGACATCGTGGCGGTCGGCGAACACCACAGTCGGATCGGGATGGATCTCGCCGTTCTCCAGCCGGGGCATGCGATGGTTGATGCGGCCGGGGATTTCGCGGATCTCGGGATGCAGCGAGCCGCCGAAGGCAACGTTCATCTCCTGAAGGCCGCGGCAGATGCCGAACAGCGGGATGCCGCGGGCGACGCAGGCCATCGAGAGCGCCAGCGCGACCTCGTCGCGGTGGATATCGTAGGGCTCGTGCTTCTCGCAAGGATCGACGTTGAAACGGGTCGGATGCACGTTGGCGCGGGCGCCAGTGAGGATAATGCCGTCGACGGTATCGAGCAGCGCCCCGATATCGGTGATGTCAGGGGAGCCCGCAAACATCACCGGCAAGCCGCCGGAGACCTCGGCCACGGCGCGCAGGTTTCGCTCGCCGACCATCTGGACCTGAAATCGATTTTCGACGCGATGGGCATTCCCGATCACGCCGACGACCGGCTTTCTCATCTGTCGTTCCGCGCCTCCTGCGGTGAGAAGATTCTCCAAACATGCCCCTGGGATGGAACAAATTCAACAGAAGCAAGCGCGGGACGGCAATGCTATTTTCGCGCAAATGCCTCCCGGGCCTCCACCCCGCCTTCGAGGGGCAGGCCGGCGGCTTTCAGCGCGGTTGCCGCTGCCTCGCCCGGCACGGCCAGCCAGGGCAATCTCGCTTCGATCCCACGCGTGACCGGCTCACCGAGCGCGCCGCCGAAATCGATCGGCCAGAACCCGTTGGGCACCGCCTCGGCGGTGAGGCCGCGGATCGCGTAGCCGTCGCCCAGGATCGCCCCTGCATGGTCGGCCGCGACAAGGCGCGCGCTGTTGGGGTCCTTGAGATCGCCAAAGCTGACGAGCACCGGGATGAGCTCGCCCTGCACCGGGACAATGCCCGCCTGCCGGCTCATGTCCTTGAACGACACGCGGCTGCCGCGGGCGGCGCCATAGGCGCGCAGCGCGACATAGTTGATGTCGTCGAGGTCGAGCTTGGCGCCCTGCTGGTGCGCCAGCAATGCGACGAGGTTCTTGCCTTTGTCTCGGTCTTGGCTGAGGTCGACGAACACAGCCTCCCCGCGCATCGTGGTGCGGCCGCTGCGGTTGTAGTTGCGATCGGGCACGACGGCGAGAATGCCCGACCCGGTCTTGATCCCGTCAGGCGTCGTCACCTCGACCGTCAGGCGGTATTTGTGGTCCGGCCGGTTGATCCGGATCTGGTCGCCGCCGACGAGCAAGGCCAGAAGCCCGAGCAGACCGGCCCACTTGCTGATGAAACTCAATTGCCCCCCACTTTCTTCTTTCGCACCGCTCTGCACCGTTCGCGCGGCAGCGTCAAACCGGCGCGTTGCCGCTCTTGATCGGAAGCGCGTTTGTCGAAAGAGTGCCCGGATTGCAGCTACCAAAGACAGGATACGATGTGACCTTTCCCGCAGATGAACGGCCCCGTTCCCGTGCCGACCTCGCTCGCGATCAGGCCTGGGCGATCTCGGTCGGAGGCATCGGTATCGTGCTGTTCACGGCCATGCTGCTGTTCAGCTGGTATTTTGCTCCCACCCTGCTGCTGATCTTCACCGGCATGCTGCTCGGTGTCGGCCTCAACGCGCTGACGGGCGCGCTGGGCCGCCGCGTGCCCCTGCCGCATCCGGTCCGCCTCGCGATCGTCTGCACCGCCCTTGCCCTGATGCTTGCCGGCGTTGGCTATCTCGGCGGCGCCACCATCGCCGAGCAGGCTTCGCTGCTGAGCAAGACCATCAAATCGCAGATCACCAATGTCCGCGGCTTCCTCGAGAACCACGGCATCGACACCAGCTTCTTCGATCTCGGCAATGCCGCGCCTGAATCATCCATCGATACGCCGGCAGCCCCGACGCCCGCACCAGCGGCGTCCTCGCGCGGCGCGCTGCCTAGCGCAGGCGCCCTCGCCTCCAGCGGCGGTGCGATCGTGAGCCAGACTTTCAAGCTGCTGCTCGGCACCATCCATGGTGTCGGAAACATATTCATCGTGCTGTTCCTGGGGCTCGCCTTCGCCGCCCAGCCCAGCGTCTATCATGACGGCCTGTTGTTCCTGGCGCCGGTCAGACATCGCACCCGCGTCAGGCTCATCATCGATCGTATCAGCGAGACGCTGGAGCGTTGGTTGATCGCGCAGATCACGGTCATGCTGGCGGTCGGCGCCGTGACCTGGATCGGCCTCGCCATCATCGGCATCCCCGGCGCGTTCATCCTGGGGATCCAGGCCGGCCTGCTCGCCTTCATCCCGACCGTCGGCGCCATCATCGCCGGCGTCATCGTGGTGCTTGCGAGCCTTGCTTCGGGCTGGATCGCGGCGCTGTCGGCGTTTCTCCTCTTCATGGGCGTCCACGCCATGGAGAGCTACGTGCTGACGCCGATCCTGCAGCGCCAGGCGCTGGACATACCGCCGGCCACGCTGTTCGCGTTCCAGATCCTGCTCGGCGTCGTGTTCGGCATCTGGGGCCTTGCGCTGGCGCTGCCTCTGGTCGCCATCGCCAAGGTCATCATCGACCACTTCAAGACGTATGAGGCGTCGCCTCTGGCAGAAGCGGCATGAATCAGCTCAGCTCGTCAGCACGGTCTCGGTGTGCTCGACCTCCGGCGGCGCGGCAAAATACTGGCCGACGAGGCCGCGCCATTCTGTGAAGTTCTCGGAACCGCGGAAATCGACGGTGTGGTTTTCCAGCGTCGCCCACTTCACCATCAGCCGGTATCGCTGCGGCTTCTCGATCGATTTGTGCAGCTCGAAGCCGTGAAAACCCTTGGCTCGGCCGAAGGCGGCCTTGGCCTTGGCAACGGCGGCCTCAAAGTCCTTCTCGCTGCCCGGCTTGACGTCGATTTGCGCGATCTCGGTGATCATCGGTTTCCACCCATTCTTGTTCGATGGGCGTATCTACCGCAGCCGGCGCAAAAGAAGAAGGCGCCGAAACGGCACCCTGCCCGGCCGAAAAACGCAGATCACTCAGGCGAGCAGCAGAACGGTGCCCGCCACGATCAACACGCAGCCGACGAACATCACGAACGGCCAATAGCTGCGGCCCTGCGTGTAATGTCCCTGGGCGCGACGCTCCGTGATCAGCGCCGTCTCGTATTCGTCCGCGGTCGAGAACAAGCAGGCGAAACCGCCGCGTGCCGAGCTAGCTGCGGCTTCGAGTGACATCAGGGCGGCTTGCGGGTCGTGTCGAGGGATCGATTCCATGACCGTGAAGGTAGGGATCGAATGGTAAACAGAAGATTACCGCAATGCCGCCTTGCCTCATGCCGTCGCGGGACGCACCTGCGGCGCACCGGGCCGCGCGGCAGTTTGGCGGCGCCAGTTCTCCAGCGACAGCGGCAGCTCCTCCGCCGCCTCGACGCGGTTACGGCCGCCCCGCTTGGCCTGGTAGAGCGCGGTGTCGGCGGACGCCAACAGCACCTCGAGCTCCGTGCCGGCCGGTCCGCCGGCGACGCCGATGCTGACGGTGGTGTCAACCGGGCCCTCATCGACCACGACGCCTGACGTCTCGAATGCCTCGCGCACTCGCTCGGCGACCAGCACGCCCTCCTCCAGCGAACACGGTAGCAGCGCGGCGAATTCCTCGCCGCCGATACGGCCCGACAGATCAGTGATGCGGAGGTTGTTGACGACGACCGTGGAGAACAGCTTCAGCATCTCGTCGCCGGCGGGATGACCGAACCGGTCGTTGATCGACTTGAAGTGGTCGATGTCGAAGATCATGACGGTGACGGGCCGCCCGGCCTTCGCCTCGCGCTCGATCACGCGCGAGCAGGCTTCGGAGAAACCTCGGCGGTTGAGCATGCCGGTCAGCGGGTCGGTCGATGCGGCTGTGCGGTGCGCGGTCACCGTGCGCTCGGACACCAGCATGAAGATCACGAACACGGTGCCGACGGCATAGAGGATGAGCTCGACCGCGAACACCGTGACCCAGATGCTCGACGAGAAGCCGGCATCGTGCGGGCGCAGGAAGCTGCCGATCACGATCGGCAGCATCAGCACGCAGCCGTGCATCACCGGCATCACCAAGGCCGGCCAGCGTCGCTGCACGCTTTTGCGCCGCTCGGTCCAGAGCTCGCTGGCGGTCAGTGCCGCATAGACCGAGACGATGCCGGCGCCGACGATCATGCGCAGCATGGATGCTGCGGGGTCGAGCAGCGTGACGGCGGCGACCCAGGCGATCGCACCGAGCACGAGGCCGGGCCAGTTCGGCTTGCGGCCGTGGAAGACGCGCGCCGCGTTCCACACCATGCCGCAAGCGACGAAGCCGACGGCGTTTAATGCCAGGTAGAAATGCGGTCCGAGCTTGTCGCCGGCGGCAGTCCATAGCGCGACGGATGCGGCACCCAGGAGATAGGCAGTGCCCCACCATTTCAGCGCAGGACTGTTCTCCTGCCGGCCGAAGAACACCATCATGGCGCCGAGCAGCGCGGCAACCATGGTGGCGACCAAATAGAGCGTGATGCTATCGAGCGACATCATGTCGGCCCCCTCTAAAACATAGCAGTTACGCGATCGGCCCAGCCGACTTGCGCGCCCTTCCGAATGCGACGCTATGTCCCGCGGGTTCCATTCAGGTTTTCGCGCGGCCCCAAGTTTTCCTGAAACACGCCATCAATTTGCATACAAACGAACAGCAAAAAGGGCGCTGAAAACAGCGCCCTTTTGCATCTCATTGAAGCCGCTTTCGCGGCGAATGCGACGAAAGCGATTAACGCTTCGAGAACTGGAAGGACCGGCGGGCCTTGGCCTTGCCGTATTTCTTGCGCTCGACCACGCGCGAGTCGCGGGTGAGGAAGCCGCCCTTCTTGAGCACGCTGCGCAGCTCCGGCTCGAAATAGGTGAGCGCCTTGGAGATGCCGTGACGGACAGCACCGGCCTGACCAGACAGACCGCCGCCGGCGACGGTGCAGATCACGTCGTACTGGCCCGAACGGGCGGCCACGGAGAACGGCTGCTCGATCATCATGCGCAGCACGGGACGGGCGAAATAGACCTCGACCTCGCGCGAGTTGACGGTGACCTTGCCGGCTCCGGGCTTGATCCACACGCGGGCGACCGCGTCCTTGCGCTTGCCGGTGGCATAGGCGCGGTTGAATTTGTCGACCTTCTTCTCGTGCTTGGGCGCGTCGGGCGCGGCCGCCGTCTTGAGCTGCGAGAGCTGGTCGAGCGACTGGATGGATTCGGCCATGTTATGCGGCCCTCGTGTTCTTGCGGTTCAACTTGGCGATGTCGATCTTCTCGGGCGTCTGAGCCTCGTGCGGGTGATCGGCGCCGCCATAGACACGGAGGTTGCCCATCTGCACGCGACCGAGCGGACCGCGCGGGATCATGCGCTCGACGGCCTTCTCGAGCACGCGCTCGGGATGCTTGCCCTCGAGGATCTGGCGCGCGGTGCGCTCCTTGACGTGGCCGACATAGCCGGTGTGCTTGTAATAGGTCTTCTGCTCGCGCTTGCGACCGGTGAGGACCGCATGCTGCGCGTTGATGATGATGACGTTGTCGCCGCAATCGACGTGCGGGGTGTAGGTCGGGAGGTGCTTGCCGCGGAGCCGCATGGCGACGATGGTGGCGAGACGGCCGACGACCAGACCCTTGGCGTCGATCAGCACCCACTTCTTCGTCACCTCGGCCGGCTTTGCCGAAAAGGTTTTCATGTCAGAATTTCCGTGAGGGAGACATCGGCGCGAACACCGCACCGGACTGCGCGGGTTCTAGAGAAGAGAGGCGCAACGGTCAATGCCCGAAGGGGTAAATTCCAGAAGCAATATCAATGGCTTAAAATTATGGTATCAAGATACCCGCAAAAACATCAAATATTTGGAATGGAATAGGTCGAGGTGACATGCGCGATCGGATCGGGCGAAGAGCCTGACAACAGCTTCACCTCCCCGACCGCCAGGCGCTTGCCGAGCTTGAGCAGCCGGGCCTCCGCCAGCACATCCTGCCCGGGCTGGCCTTTGCGCAGGAAATTGATGTTCAGATTGGTGGTGACCGCGAGCCCGATCGGCCCGATGGCCGACAACAGGACCACGTACATCGCGAAATCGGCTAGTGCCATCAGCGTCGGGCCGGACACGGTTCCGCCCGGTCGCAGCATTCTTTCGCTATAACGCTGTCGCAAGAGGCAGGTCTGGCCGTCGGCGCTTTCGATCGTGATGTCATCGCCACTGAAGGCCTGGGGAAACTCGTGGCGCAGAAACTGTTCGAGCTCCGCCACGCTCATTTTCGCTGACGCCATGCTACTCCTCACCCTCGCTTCACGGTCCCTGTTACATTAAGTTATCTGCGTAATCCAAATGCAATAATCCAAACGGAAACGCTTCGATGTCCGCCCAGGCCGCCCGCGCCCCCTCCCCGCAACCGCCGATCCTGCTGCGCGAGACAATAGGCTCGATCGCGGTGCTGACCCTCAATCGCCCGGCCGCGCGCAACAGCCTCTCGGAAGCCATGATCGCGAGCCTGCATGCCGAGCTCGACGCGATCAGGAACGACAAGGCGGTCCGCGGCGTCGTGATCGCCGCCAACGGTCCCGCCTTCTCGGCAGGCCACGACATGAAGGAACTGACCGCGCGCCGCGCCGACCCCGATCGCGGCCGCGCGTTCTTCGCACAGATGATGAACGCCTGCAGCGCGATGATGCAGGCGATCGTGCACCTGCCGAAACCCGTGGTCGCCTCCGTCCAGGGCATCGCGACCGCGGCCGGCTGTCAGCTCGTGGCCAGCTGCGATCTCGCCATCGCCTCGGAGGCGGCGAGCTTTGCCACGCCCGGCGTCGACATCGGCCTGTTCTGCTCGACTCCGATGGTGGCGCTGTCGCGCAACGTGCCGCGCAAGCAGGCGATGGAGATGCTGCTGACGGGCGAGCCGATCCCTGCGGAGCGCGCCCGCGAGATCGGGCTCGTCAATCGCGTCGTCCCTGCCGGGACCGAGCGCGACGCGGCGATCGCGCTGGCGGAAAAAGTCGCGTTGAAATCCGCCTACACGGTCAAGCTCGGCAAGGAAGCGTTCTACCGCCAGGCCGAGATGAGCCTTGCGGAGGCCTACCGCTATGCGGCAGAGGTGATGACCGAGAACATGATGGCGCGCGACGCCGAGGAAGGCATCGGCGCGTTCATCGAGAAGCGCACGCCGACATGGCGCGACGAGTAGAATCGTGATTGCGAGCCAACGGGTCCGCGCGAAGCGCGGCCCGATGACAAGCTCCGCGAAGCAATCCAGAAATCCCTCCGCGAAAGCAGACTGGATTGCTTCGTCGCTTCGCTCCTCGCAATGACAGCAAGAAGATGAGCCAATGAACCACGACTCCTATCCCGACAATTACATCCGCGGCATCCTCAACAGCGTGAAGTCGATCGCGATGGTCGGCGCCTCGCCGGTCAACGTGCGGCCGAGCTATTTTGCGTTCAAATATCTCGCGCAGCGCGGTTACGACATGATCCCGATCAATCCCGGCCATGTCGGCAAGGAGCTGCTCGGAAAGCCCTTCGTCGCCTCGCTGTCCGACATCGGCCGCCCCATCGACATGATCGACATCTTCCGCAACTCCAGCCACATCATGCCGGTGGTCGAGGAAGCGTTGACGCTCGACCCGCTGCCGAAAGTGATCTGGATGCAACTTGGCGCACGTGACGACGCGGCGGCCGCGAAGGCGGAATCGGTCGGTATCAAGGTGGTGATGAACCGCTGCCCCAAGATCGAATATGGCCGCTTGTCGTCCGAGATCTCCTGGATGGGCGTGAATTCGCGCACGCTCAGCTCCAAGCGGGCACCGGCGCCGACACAAGGCATGCGTCTCTCCCTCAATCGGATGAGTGTCGGCGGCGGCAACACCGCGGCTTCCGATCGCGCCGCCAAAAACAAGACCGAGCAAAGCTGACGCGGCCCGCGAAGGATTCATATCGCGAACGCGACAATGCGTAGCACGATCGTTTCGATGTAAGCGGCGGCTTGACGGCGGACGCTGCGCCGATCAGCATGCCGCGCGATTTCAGACCACAAGAACAGGACGCCTCAATGAGCGATCGCCTTCCGGGATTTTCAACGCTTGCCGTGCATGCCGGTGCACAGCCCGACCCCACCACCGGCGCGCGCGCAACTCCGATCTATCAAACGACGTCTTTCGTCTTCAACGACGCCGACCACGCCGCCTCGTTGTTCGGCCTGCAGGCGTTCGGCAACATCTACACCCGCATCGGCAATCCCACCAACGCGGTGCTGGAGGAGCGCGTCGCCGCGCTCGAAGGCGGCACGGCGGCGCTTGCGGTGGCCTCGGGCCACGCCGCGCAGGTCGTGATCCTGCAGCAACTGCTCCAACCCGGCGACGAGTTCATTGCCGCGCGAAAGCTCTATGGCGGCTCGATCAACCAGTTCACGCATGCGTTCAAGAGCTTTGGCTGGAACGTGGTGTGGGCCGATCCCGATGACATCGCGAGCTTCGAGCGCGCGGTGACGCCGCGCACCAAGGCGATCTTCATCGAATCCATCGCCAATCCCGCCGGCAGCATCACCGACATCGAGGCGATCTCGACGGTGGCGCGCAAGGCAGGCGTGCCGCTGATCGTCGACAACACGCTGGCCTCGCCCTATCTGATCCGCCCGATCGATCACGGCGCCGACATCGTCGTGCACTCGCTGACGAAGTTCCTCGGCGGTCACGGCAATTCGCTCGGCGGCATCATCGTCGATGCCGGGACCTTTGATTGGTCCACCGGCGGAAAATATCCGATGCTCTCGGAGCCGCGGCCCGAATATCACGGCATCCGCCTGCAGGAGACCTTCGGCAATTTCGCCTTCGCGATCGCCTGCCGTGTGCTCGGCTTGCGCGACCTCGGGCCGGCGCTGTCGCCGTTCAACGCCTTCATGATCCTGACCGGCATCGAGACGCTGCCGCTGCGCATGCAGAAGCACTGCGACAACGCCAAGGCGGTCGCCGAATTCCTCGCCGGACATCCGGCGGTGGCCTCGGTGAGCTATGCGGGCCTTGCGAGCGACAAGTACAACCAGCTCGCGCGCAAATACGCGCCGAAGGGCGCGGGTGCCGTGTTCACCTTCAGCCTCAAGGGTGGCTACGACGCCGGCGTGAGCCTGGTGTCGAAATTGCAGCTGTTCTCGCATCTGGCCAATGTCGGCGACACCCGGTCGCTTGTGATCCATCCGGCCTCGACCACGCACAGCCAGCTCGACGACGCCGCCAAGGTCAAATCCGGCGCCGGCCCCGACGTGGTGCGGCTCTCGGTCGGCATCGAGGACAAGGAAGACTTGATCGCAGATCTGGAGCAGGCGCTGGGGGCTTAATGTCGTTCCGGGGCGCGACAGCGAACCCGGAACCTCGAGATTCTCGGGTGCGCAATTGCGCACCTGGGCTCGGTGCTTCGCACCGCCCCGGAATGACGGCGGCTTTTTGGCTGCCGTCAGTTAACAGTCGTTAACCATATCTGCCGCATACATCGTCGCTGGATCACCCCTTGATTCGGAGCCGACGATGTTGCGCTGGATGATGCCTGCCCTGGCAGTGATGCTGACGGTTTCGTCCGCGCTGGCCGCCGATCTGCCGGTCACGCCGAAGCGGCGCGCCGCTGTTCCGCCGCAGGACGCACCGAAGGTTTACGTCGAAACCGACCCTGATGCCTTGATCTCGCCGGCCTACGGCATCGGCAGCTACATCCGCAACTTGCCGGGCACGCCGCTATTGCCCGGCTCGCACACGCTGCCGGGCTATTACGGCCGCCCCTGGAGCTACGATTACCAGGGCGCGTATTACGGCGGGAAGCAGGTCGATTATTTCTGGCGCCTGCCCTACGCGTGCGGCGTTTACGGCTATTGCTGATCTGATCAGCTGGAGCTGATGGATCAGCCGGCCTGACCGAGCGGAACCGCACGCGGCTGCACCTGCATCGATTGCCGCGAGACCAGACGCTCCACCTGCATCACGGAAAGCATGAGCACCACGATCGCGACCGCCTGGTGCGCGAGCGCGAGGCCAATTGGAACCTGGTTGAGCAGCGTCAGGATGCCGAGCACCGCCTGCAGGCTCACCGCCCCAAACAGCCAGAGCGCGCCGCTCGCAGCCGTCCCTGCCCGCGCGCGCACTGCGTCGATCGCATGCAGCGCCGCCAGCGCGAACAGCAGATAGGCGGTCATGCGGTGCTCGAACTGCACCGTCAGCACGTTGTCGAACATATTGCGCCACCACGGCGTCTCGAACCACAGCCGCTCGGCCGACGGGATGAACGCGCCGTCGATCTGCGGCCAGGTGTTGTAGGCGCGCCCGGCGCGCAGGCCCGCGACCAGCGCGCCGAAATAGATCTGCACGAACGTCGCGACGAGAAGCAGCACACTCGTGAACCGCAGCCGCGCCTGTGCTGCGATCTGCGGCCGCTCCTTGAGCCGCCGCACCGTCCAGACGATGCCGGCGAAGATCAGAAGCGCGAGCATCAGATGCGTCGCCAGCCGATATTGCGACACCTCGGTGCGTCCCGACAGGCCCGAAGCGACCATCCACCAGCCGACTGCGCCTTGCAGGCCGCCGAGCGCGAACAGCAGCCACAGCCGCCGCTTCAATTCACCGGACAGACCGCCGCGCCACAGGAAGAACAGGAACGGCAAGAGATAGGCGACGCCGATGAAACGGCCGAGCAGACGGTGGCTCCATTCCCACCAGAATATCTCCTTGAACTCGGACAGGCTCATGCCTGCATTGAGCTCGCGATATTGCGGGATCTTCTTGTAGGCCTCGAACGCCTCGGTCCACTGCGCCTCGGTGAGCGGCGGCACGCTGCCCGTGACCGGCTTCCATTCGACGATCGAGAGGCCGGATTCCGTGAGCCGCGTCGCACCGCCGACCAGCACCATCAGCGCGATCAGCGCCGCGACGGCGATCAGCCACGCGCGCACGGCGCGATGCGGTTCGGATGAGGCGGACATCGTCGTCATCGGGGGCAAAAACCAGGCCTTAAACCAGGGAGACTTGAACCAGGGAGGCTTGAACCGGACTGCGCGCCCCTTATAGTCCCCCGCTCCCGCAGCGCAAGTTACGCGAAAGCCACGATATTCCGCCATGACGATCCGCACCCGCAAGTTCCTTGGCGCCATCCTGCTCCTGGTGCTGGCAACGGTCTGGTCCCTGCTCGGCATGGCGGCGGCGCAGATGCCGTGGATCGCCGAGTCCGGCTGGCGGCAGGCGATCTATTACGTGGTGGTGGGCCTGGGCTGGGTGCTGCCGGCGATGCCGATCGTGAGCTGGATGCAGCGAGCGGACCGCGTCAAGTCTGGCTCGTAGCGCTGCCGGTCGGCTTCACCGGAGCAAAGGCCACACCCGACACCAGCACGCGCAGCATGCGTAGCGAGCGCACCCTTCCGTCCCAGGAGATCCGCGGCAGCGCGCGCAGATTGGTACGGCCCTCCGCCTCCACGATGCCGGGGATTGCTGAGACCGCGCTGGCAAAGCCCGCCTCCTCGGCCATCACGACATGGCTGCGCCGGAACGAGGCACGGTCGCCGAACGGAAAGGCGAGATGCGTGATCTCGCGATGGAACGCGGATTCCGCAACCACCTTGCCCATCGTCATCTCGCGCAGCGCGCCTGTATCCTTCATATTGGCGAGAACGGGATAATTCACGGTCGCGCTGCCGATCGTCACTAGCGGATCCGCAGCGAGCCTGGCGAGGTCCTCCCAGTTCATCGACGCCTCGCGCGAAAGTGCGGCGAGGTCGATCCGGTAACGCGTGCAGAGATCGGCGATCGCGGCCGACAGCTCCGCCGGCGGCAGCGAGCGCAACCAGCCTTCGAGATGGGAGAACAGCGCCCGCTTCCCCGCAATATCGGTAACCGTGGAACGCTGCTCCTTCTCGCCCATCATCAGGCTGATGCGGCTCTCGAGCGCGATCACCTGTTCGAGCCCGAGCCACCAGGCCTCGCCGACGCCATCGGGAAAGGCGGTGGGCACATAGATCGTGAAGGGCACGCCGTGGCGCGCCAGCACCGGATAGGCGAAGTCGATCAGATCCTTGCTCGCGCCATCAAA
Source organism: Bradyrhizobium sp. CCGE-LA001 (assembly GCF_000296215.2). NCBI lineage: Bacteria > Pseudomonadati > Pseudomonadota > Alphaproteobacteria > Hyphomicrobiales > Nitrobacteraceae > Bradyrhizobium > Bradyrhizobium sp. CCGE-LA001. Next base: position 4,576,893 of record NZ_CP013949.1, read on the forward strand.
GGTCAGCGCCACGAAGCGCCGCTTCTCCGGCAGCGTCACGGCGCGGCGGCAGACCTCGTCCATGCCGAGGAAATCATACCTCCAGCGCCGCAGCGCGCGAATGGCACGGTCGAGGAATTGCGGCGTGATCTCGTGCTCGCGCAGCGGCTGAAACCCGCCACGACGCCGCGGCCGCACGCGCTGAAAGCGCAGGATGGCACCGGCACCGCGGCTGCGCAGCGCCGCCTGGCCGCTGAACCAGGTCAGCTCAAGCCGCAGCCGCTCCAGCCATCTTTCGTCGGATACCAAGGTCCCCGCCCTTCGCGCGCCGGCGCCCGTTCCCTCTCCTGTCGTCATTACCCTTTGTTGACCTTTCTTTGCAAAGGTCGGCCCAAGGCCGAACTCGGTCTATTTTGATTTCTCGACAGGTTTCGCGAATGACCATGGCTGCGGCGATGCAAAGCCGATCGGCAGAAGCGCCAGCGCGGTCGACGGCGAGCCGCATCGCTCAGGTCGATATCGTCACGGATCTCGGCGAGGCCGAGGCGGCCTGGCGCGCCTTCGAGCAGACTGGCCATCTCTTTACGCCCTACCAGTGCTTCGATCTGCTCGCCCCCTGGCAACAGCTAGTCGGTGCCCACGAAGGGGCGCGCCCTTTCATCGTGATCGCCCGCGACGCCGAGCATGGGCCTCTCCTGCTGCTGCCGCTGTCACTGCGCCAGAGCCATGGCGTGCGCACCGCCAGCTTCATGGGCGGCAAGCACACGACCTTCAACATGGGCCTTTGGAACGCCGAATTCGCGGCGGAGGCGGTTCTCGACGATCTCGACGCACTGCTGATGCCGTTGCGCGCGCATGTCGACGTGCTCTCGCTGACGCAGCAGCCCAGGCGCTGGAGCGGCCAGCAGAACCCGTTTGCGCTGCTGCCGCGGCAGGGCTCGATCAACGGCTGCCCGCTGCTGGCGATGGAGCCGGGCGGCCCGCTGGAATCGCGCATCAGCAATTCCTTCCGCCGCCGCCTCAAGAGCAAGGAGAAGAAGCTCCAGGCCCTGCCCGGCTACCGCTACAATCTCGCGACCTCAGATGCGGACATCGAGCGCCTGCTCGACTGGTTCTTCCGCGTCAAGCCGGCGCGGATGGCGGAGCAGAACCTGCCGAACGTGTTCGCCGAGCCGGGCGTCGAGCAATTCATCCGCAGCGCCTGCCTGTCCCGGCGCGGCGACGGCCGCGCGATCGACATCCACGCGCTCGAATGCGACGAGGACGTGATCGCGATCTTCGCCGGCGTCGCCGACGGCCAGCGCTTCTCGATGATGTTCAACACCTACACGATGTCCGAGCATGCCCGTTACAGCCCGGGCCTGATCCTGATGCGCTACATCATCGACCGCTGCGCCGAGCGCGGCTACCACTCCCTCGACCTCGGCATCGGCTCGGACGATTACAAGCGGATGTTCTGCAAGGACGACGAGGACATCTTCGACAGCTTCGTGCCCCTGACCTCGCGCGGAAAGCTCGCGGCGATGGCGATGTCATCGCTCAGTCGCGGCAAGCGGATGGTGAAGCAGAACCAGATGCTGTTCGATCTCGCCCGCCGGCTGCGGCAGACGTTCGGGTAAGACCTCTTCGCAATGACCGGGTCGTAGGGTGGGCAAAGCGAAGCGTGCCCACGTCTTCCGTTCCCGCATTGGAGAGGTCGTGGGCACGACGCAAACACGCCTTTGCCCACCCTACGATTCCGAGTGTGCGGAGAGAGCCTACGCCGCCACGACGCGCGGAGCTTCCACCGTCGGCTGCACCGGCTTGTTCAGCATCGTCACCTCGCTGAAGCCGACCGCTCTCAGCTGCTCGCACATCTGCGTGCGCGCATCCGGGGCCATCGTTGCATCCGGCACCACGACGGCGCGGGCATGCGCCGTCAGCAGGTCGGCCGGCAGATCGGAGGCGCTGCCGGCATCGAGGAGCACGTGGTCGTAGGCGCGGAGCAGCGCATCGATCGCGAGCGTCACGCGCGGCGATTGCAACAGGCTGCGGTCGAAGCCCGGACGGCCGGCCATGACAAGATGCAACCGCGACAGCTTGTCCCGGGTAATGACCTGCGCGAACGTCGCCTCGCCCTGCATCAACTCGGCAAGACCCGGCGCGGACGCATCGACGGAGACAGCGGCAATCGTCGGCGACGACCCGGCGAGATCGACCACCACGACACGCGCGTCGCGCGCCAGATGCCTGGCGAGCGTCAGCGTCGACAGCGTGATGGATTCACCGGCCGCCGTGCCGAGCACCGTGACCTTCTTTGCCCCCGCGCCTGCCCGGCGCAGGCTGCCGGCCAACTGCTCGATCTCGGCGAATTCGGAGATGTCGGCTTCTGGCGCTATCTCCGGCTGAAGCGGCCCGGGATTGTCGACCACCGGATCAATTATCGGCGCGGCCACCGGTTCGACCACCGGCTCAACCATCACGTCCCGGCGCACCGGCGCCCGCGACGGCAGGACCGCTCCCATCGCGCGCGGCGCGGTCTGGCGCAACAGCTCACCGGTAACGACGACGCCGGACGACAGCAACAGCGTCGCGATGGTCGCGATCAGCACGATCGGCAGCTTCTTCGGATAGGCCGGCGTGTTGGAGACGATGGCGCGCGAGATGATGCGACCGTCGGTCGGCGCGGTGTCGATGGTCTCGCGGGTATTGGCCTCGCGGTACTTGGCAAGATAAGTCTCCAGCAGGTCGCGCTGCGCCTTGGCCTCGCGCTCGAGCGCGCGGAGCTGCACGTCCTGCCCGTTGGTCGAGGCCGCCTGCTTCTTGAGCTGATCGAGGCTCGTCGTCAGACCGTCGACCCGGCTGCTGGCGATGCGCGCGTCGCTTTCGAGCGTGCGCGAAATCTTGGCGGCTTCGTCGCGGATCTGATTGTCGAGATCGCCGAGCTGCGCCTTCAATTCCTTGATGCGCGGGTGGTTGCCGAGCAGCGTGGAGGATTGCTCGGCAAGCTGGGCACGCAGCGTCACCCGCTGCTCCGACAGCCGCCGCATCAACTCGGAGTTCACGACTTCCGACGCCTCGATCGGCTTGCCGCTCTGGAGCATTTCGCGGATCAGCTTCGCCTTGGATTCCGCGTCGGCCTTGATCGAACGCGCATTGTTGAGCTGGGTGTTGATCTCGCCCATCTGCTGGTTCGACAGCGTGGTGTTGTTGGTGCCGACGAACAGGCTGGACTTGGAGCGGAAGTCCTCGACCCGCGCCTCGGCGTCGGAGACCTTCTTGCGCAGGTCCTCGATCTCGCCGGCCAGCCACTGGCTGGCGTTCTTGGCTTGCTCCTGGCGCGCGCTCTGCTGGAGCACGAGGTAACCCTCGGCGATCGAGTTGGCGACACGCGCGGCAAGCTCGGGATCGGCGGACTGGAAGTCGACCACGATCACGCGCGACTTGTCGACGGCGTAGGCCTGGAGGCGCTCGTAATAGGCGTCCAGCACCCGCTCTTCCGGCGTCATCGAGAACGGATCGCGGCCGATGCCGATCATCGCCGCGAGCGATTTCAGCGGCGAGATGCCCTGCAGCACGGGATCGAATTCGGGCCGCTCAGCAAGCTTGTTCTTCTTGATGATCTCGCGCGCGAGATCGCGCGATAACACGAGCTGCACCTGGCTGGTGACGGCCTCGGCGTCGAGCGCCTGCCGCTCCTCGGCGCGGTCGCTGTTCGGGCGCAGGAACACGTTCTCGCGGCCGTCGATCAGGATACGGGCTTCGGATTTGTAGCGCGGCGTGACGAGGTTCACGATGGCAATCGAGGTGACGAGCACCAGCACCGTCGGCACGATGATCCAGCCGCGCTTGCGCGCCAATGCTCCGCCGAGCGCGTGCAGGTCGATGTCGCCGGATTCGATTTGCGCCTGCTTCGTGACGACGGGCTTCGCTTCGATCTTGGTTTCGATCTTGCTGTCGATCTTGGGCGCAGCTTCGGCCCTGGATTTCGAGACGGCCCGCTCGATCACAGCCTTGTCCTTGCCGGCACGCCAGAACGCTAAACGCATCGAACACTCCCGCAGGGCAACGCTGCGACTCTACCTCAACCGCGGCGATTACACTCCATTAAGGTTGCCGCTGGGTTAATCGCTCCGTTCCGCCATCCGCGCGCACGCGCTCGTCACCGTTTGTTAACCACGAGGCCCCTTAATCCGTCTCGATTATTCGCAAGATTGTTCGTGTTCGCCGTCGAGCGCTGGTTTTGATCATGCCCCCCTCTCCCGACCGGCCGCTCCGAATCCTGCACGCCGTGCGCGCACCCGTCGGCGGAATCTTTCGCCACATCCTCGACGTTGCCAATGGCCAGGTCGATCGCGGCCATCACGTCGGCATCCTCGCCGACAGCCTCACCGGCGGCGAGCGCGCCGACAAGGCGCTGGCCGAGCTCGCACCGCGGCTGAAGCTCGGCGTGCACCGCCTCGCGATCCGCCGCGAACCCTCGCCCGACGACGTCATGGTGTGGCTCCGCATGCGGCGGCTGATCGCCGCACTCAAGCCCGACGTCATGCACGGCCACGGTGCCAAGGCGGGTGCCTTCATCCGCATGCGGCGGCGCTCCGACGACACCATCCGCATCTACACCCCGCATGGCGGCTCGCTGCATTATCCCCTCAACACCTTCAAGGGCGAATTCTACGCGCGGCTCGAGCGCACGCTGATGGATGCGACCGACCTGTTCCTGTTCGAAAGCGCGTTTGCCCGCGACACCTATCAACGCATCGTCGGCACGCCCAAGGGCGTCGTGCATTGCGTCTTCAACGGCGTCACGCCGGAGGAGTTCGAGCCGGTCGTGCTCGCCGACGATGCCACCGATCTCGCTTATGTCGGCGAGTTCAGGCACATCAAGGGTGCCGATCTCCTGGTCGACGCCGTGGCGCGCCTGCACGAGGGCGGCAAGAAGGTCACGTTGACGCTCGGCGGCGACGGCGAGGAAACGGCGGCGCTGAAGGCGCAAGTCGAGCGACTCGGCCTGTCCGGCGCGATCCGCTTCATCGGCCACGTCAAGGCGCGCTACGGCTTCTCCCAGGGGCGGCTGCTGGTCGTTCCCTCGCGCGGCGATTCCATGCCCTATGTCGTGATCGAGGCGGGCGCCGCCGGCATTCCCATGATCGCGTCCCGCATCGGCGGCATCCCCGAGATCTTCGGCTCCGACAGCCCCGCTTTGTTCGCACCCAGCAACCCCGAGGCCATGGCGGAGGCGATCGCGGCTGCACTCGACAATCCCGAGGCTACAGCGCAACGCGCCGTCTCCTTGCGCGAGCGCATCTCCGCGCATTTCTCGCAATCCGCCATGGTCGACGGCGTGATCGCCGGCTACCGCGACGCATTTGCCAATCATTAACTATCCTTAAGGCGCTTTAGAGAATCTTCCGATTTGTTCGATAATCGACGTGCCAGGGGATGCTTGCCCGGGGCGCGTCAGGCCGTGCCGCGGGCTTTGGAATGGACGTGGACGCCCGTGGAACCGCTCAACGCACGCTCGATGCTCGATGCCGCGACCAGCGGCACGGCAAAGCCCGCCGACCAACCCTTTGTCGAGCGCCGCCGCCGGCTATCGCCTGCAGCGCTCGAAGTCGTCAACCAGAAGGTGGCCCGCGCCTATTCGCCGATCGTAATCGCCGGCTTGGTGCGCCTCGCTGATTTCGTGCTGCTCAGCCTCGTCGGCATTGCGGTTTATCTCGGCTATGTCATGCCGCTCGCAGGCGCCTTCAGCTGGGTCTATCCCGCCGAGGTCGTCGCCGTCGCGATCGCCGCCGTGGTCTGCTTTCAGGCCGCCGACCTCTACCAGGTGCAGATGTTCCGCTGGCAGCTGCGGCAGATGACGCGGATGATCTCGTCCTGGTCGTTCGTCTTCCTGCTGTTTATCGGCATCTCGTTCTTCGCCAAGTTCGGCAGCGAAGTGTCGCGGCTATGGCTTGCCGCGTTCTATTTCCTCGGCCTCGCCGCGCTGATGGCCGAGCGTCTCGTCCTGCGCTCGCTGGTGCGCGGCTGGGCGCGCGAAGGCCGGCTCGACCGCCGCACCATCATCGTCGGTTCCGACAGCAACGGCGAGCTGCTGGTCGAGGCGCTGAAGGCGCAGGAAGATTCCGACATCCACGTGCTCGGCGTGTTCGACGACCGCAACGACAGCCGCGCGCTCGACACCTGCGCCGGCGCACGCAAGCTGGGCAAGGTCGACGACATCGTCGAGTTTGCCCGCCGCACCCGCGTCGATCTCGTGCTGTTCGCGCTGCCGATCTCGGCGGAGACACGCATCCTGGAGATGCTGAAGAAGCTCTGGGTGCTGCCGGTCGACATTCGCCTCTCCGCGCACACCAACAAGCTGCGCTTCCGCCCCCGCTCCTATTCCTATCTCGGCGAGGTGCCGACGCTGGACGTGTTTGAGGCACCGATTACCGATTGGGATCTGGTGATGAAATGGCTGTTCGACCGCGTCGTCGGCAGCCTCGCGCTGCTCGCCGCGCTGCCGGTGATGGGGCTGGTGGCGCTGGCAGTGAAGCTCGACAGCCCGGGTCCGGTGCTGTTCCGCCAGAAGCGCTTCGGCTTCAACAACGAACGCATCGACGTCTACAAGTTCCGCTCGATGTACCACCATCAGGCCGATCCGACCGCCGCCAAGGTCGTGACCAAGAACGATCCGCGCGTCACCCGCGTCGGCCGCTTCATCCGCAAGACCAGCCTGGACGAGCTGCCGCAGCTCTTCAACGTAGTCCTCTCAGGCAATCTCTCGCTGGTCGGCCCGCGTCCGCATGCGGTGCAGGGCAAGCTCCAGAGCCGGCTGTTCGACGAGGCCGTTGACGGCTATTTCGCCCGCCACCGCGTCAAGCCCGGCATCACCGGCTGGGCCCAGATCAACGGCTGGCGCGGCGAGATCGACAATGAAGAGAAGATCCAGAAGCGCGTCGAGTTCGACCTCTATTACATCGAGAACTGGTCGGTGCTGTTCGACCTCTTCATTCTCCTGAAGACGCCGGTCTCGCTGCTGACCAAGAACGAGAACGCGTATTGAGTTGAGTTTCTCCGTCATGCCCCGCGCAGGCGGGGCATCCAGTACGCCGCAGCGCCGGCCGTTTCACCAATGCGCGCCGCAGAGTACTGGATCGCCCGGTCAAGCCGGGCGATGACAGCTGTGTTTGTGGCGTAAGACTAGCGTGAGCGTGCGATGACGTATGCGGCGACAGCCGGTGGAGTGAACGTAGCCGCACCGGCTGCGCCCGGCGTGCTGGCGCTGCAGCGCGCGCTGGTATGGCTGGTCGGCGCCTCCGGCGCGATCGTGTTCATCGAGCCGAGCCCCTACGAGATCGCGACGCTGCTTGCCACCGTCGTCTTCTTCGCCACCGGCCTGCGGCTGAAGCTCGTGCTGATGCCGCTGGTGCTGCTGCTGGTGCTGCTCAATGTCGGCTACACGATCAGCGCGATTCCGCTGTTCGATAAGTCCGAGGTCGTGAGCTGGATCGCGACCTCCTGGTACATGGCGGTGACAGTGGTGTTCTTCGCGATGGTCATCTCGGAGGACACGACAGCCCGGCTCGACATGCTGCGGCGAGGCCTCCTGGTCGGCGCGATGATCGCTTCTCTCCTGGCGATCGCCGGCTACTTCCATCTCGTCCCCGGCGGAAGCGACCTCCTGACCCTCTACGGCCGCGCGCGCGGCACGTTCAAGGACCCCAACGTGCTCGGCGCCTTCCTGATCCTGCCGGCGCTGTTCGCGCTCCAGAGCGTGGTCTCGGACAAGTTCGGCAAGGCGTTCCGCAGTGTGGTCGCCTTCGGCATCATGTCGCTGGCGATCCTTCTCGCCTTCTCCCGCGCCGCCTGGGGCGGGCTGGTGCTGACCTCCGCCTTCATGCTGGCGCTGATGGTGCTGACCAGCCGCACCAACACGCAGCGGTCGCGCATCATCATCATGGCGATCGTAGCAGTGGTGCTGGGCGTCGCGCTGATCGCGGTGCTGCTGTCATTCGATGCCACCGCCGAAATGTTCAAGCAGCGTGCGAGCTTCGATCAGAGCTACGACGAGGGCCGCTTCGGCCGGTTCGGCCGGCACATCCTCGGTGCGGAGATGGCGCTCGACCTGCCGTTCGGCATCGGCCCGCTGCAATTCCACCGCTTCTTCCCCGAGGACACCCACAACTCCTACCTCAACGCCTTCATGTCCGGCGGCTGGCTCTCGGGCGTGTGCTATCCCGCGCTGGTCTTCACCACCGTCATCATGGGCTTCAGGCACATCTTCATCCCCGTGCCCTGGCAACGAGCTTACCTCGCCGTGTTCTCGGCCTTCCTCGGCACCGTCGGCGAGAGCTTCGTGATCGACACCGACCACTGGCGGCACTTCTGGATGATGCTCGGCGCGATGTGGGGCATGATCGCGGCCGCGCAGATTCACCGGACTAGCGAGGACGCTTCTTCAGCTTGAGATCGGGGCGTTTCTCCGGCGGCGTATCGAGCAGACGCTTGAGCGCCTCGGTCGCCGCCAGCACGCCCTTGTAGCCCTCATTGGCGAAACGCAACAGCAGGCGCAACTCCTCGTCCGAATAGCCGCTGCAAACCTTCTCCATGGCTTGCTGCATCGGCACGTAGAACTGGGTGAGCTTTGCCATCGCATCGGGCACGACGGCGATGAAGACCTTGCGACGGTCCTTCTCGTCGCGCTCGCGGCGCACCAGGCCGGCCTTTTCCAGCCGATCAACGACGCCGGTGATGGCCCCCGTCGTGAGCCCCGTGACCTCGGCGAGCCTTCCAGCGGTAACGCGTCCCTCGAGATAGAGAATGTCCATGCATTCGAGGTCGGAATTGGCAATTCCGGCAACGTTCGCAACGGTCTGGCCATAGAGCACACCCTGCGCGGACGACCTGCGCATCGCCTCCTCGAGCTCCTGCAACAGCGTCGCGCGCGCCTTCGTCCTTGACAAGGCCGACCTCTTCTCTTATCCGATGTATATCTTAGTCACTAAGATATTTAGCGACCGTAATTTCTCCTAGCACCACGGGAACGTCCGGAGCAAGCCATGTCCATCCGCCCGCGAAAGGCCCTGATCATCGGCGCTGGCATCGCCGGGCCCGTCGCCGCGATTCTGCTCCGCCGCGCCGGCATCGAATCCGCAATCTATGAGGCCTGGCCCTATTCCAAGGGCATTGGTGGCGGCCTTCAGATCGCGCCGAACGGCATGCACGTGGTGGATGAGATCGGCCTTGCGCAGGAGCTGGTCAGCCGCGGCTCGGTCGCGGAGGCCTTCGACTTCTATTCGCAAGGCGGCAAGAAGCTGGGCTCGATCAACCGCGACATGGAGCGGCGCTTCGGCCAGCCGGCCGTCAACATCTCCCGCGCCGCGCTGAACGAGATCCTGATCGACAAGGCTTGGTGCGCCTGCGTCTCGCTCTATTTCGAGAAGCGCCTGATCAAGGTCGAGGACCGCGGCGACCAATTGATCATCGCCTATTTCGCCGACGGCACCACGGCCGAAGGCGACTTCCTGATCGGCGCTGACGGCGTCCACTCTGTCGTGCGCCGCCAGGTGATCCCGGATGGCCCGCAACCGTTCGACACCGGCCTGATCGGCTTCGGCGGCTTCGTGCCGCATGCCGTGCTCGACGGCAGGCCGATTGGCCGGCACGTCGAGACCACGTTCGGACAGAGCGGCTTCTTCGGCTACGGCCATTGCAGTCCCGATCCCAACGACGGCGTAATGTGGTGGAGCACGCAGCCCGCGCACGGCATGGATGCCGCGACGTTCCGCGCGCTCGATCACGCCACGCTGAAGCAGCATCTGCGCGACTTCCACCGCGGCTGGCACGATCCGATTCCCGCCATCATCGAAGCGGCCGAGAACATCGTCGTCACCGATACGCTCGATGTCGCGACCCTGCCGACCTGGTCGCGCAAGCGCTCGCTCCTGATCGGCGATGCCGCGCACGCGACCAGCCCTCATGCCGGCCAGGGCGCTTCGCTCGCGCTCGAAGATGCGATGCGTCTCGCGCGCCTGATGCAGGACGGGCAAGAGCTCGGCGCCACCTTCCAGGCCTTCGAGGCCGAGCGCCGCCCGCGCACCGAGAAGATCGTCGCCATGGCCCGCCGCAACGGCAACAGCAAGCGCGAGTTCAGCGCCACCGGCGCATGGGTTCGCAATCAGATGATGAAATGGCTGCTGCCGCTCGGCGCCAAGGGCATGGATTTCATGTACGCGTATAACGCGCGAGTGGCGTAGCCCAGAATAACACTGTCATGCCCCGGCTTGACCGCGGCCTCTCGGCTTAATCACAGCCGGCTCTGGAATACTGGATCGTCCGGTCAAGCCGGACGATGACACCGTCATTGTGGAAAGTGACCGCGCCTAATTCTCCACCCTGAACGTCAGCCCCGCATTGTCCTGCAGCCGCTTGATCAGCTTGTGCTGCATCGCCGCACCCGGAGTCCAGAAACCGGCTGGAACGTCGGCGGCATCGCGCAGCAGGCAGATCGCGCATTCCGAGATCATCTTCGAGGTCGAGCCGTAGCCGGGATCGCGGTCGCCGGTGACGCCGGCGCGGACTTGCCGACCGTCGGGCGCGATCGCGACATAGAGCAGATTGAACAGGCCGTTCTCGCGCTCTTCCTTCGAGGGCCCCTCGCCCGGCTTCGGCGCGTTCGGGCCGGTCTTCTCGGCATTGGCTGCCATCACGCGCTTGGCGTTGGCCTCGCCCTTCTCGCCGGGGCCGGTCAGAACCATCTCGTCGTAGACGAATTCGCGGCCGTAGGGAAAGCCCATCAGCATGTTGGAGCGATGGACGTTACGGGTGTTGATCAGCGCCATCATGAACGGCGCGGCCCAGGATTGCAGGTCTTCCTCGTAAGCCGCCCTGTTGCCCTTCGGCTGCTTCGGGCCGGTGAAGCCGGGTGTCAGCGCGAAATGGTCGTTGAGAATGGCGACGAGGCTAAGGTCCTTGGCGACCGCATCGAAGGTCGCTTTCGCGCTCGCGGCGGTGCCACCCGAAAGCGTACCGCGCATGTCGCGCACGCGGCCCTTCACGCGCGGCGCCGGCGCGCCGAACACGCGCCTCGCCTCTTCCTGCACGAAGAAGGTGCCGAGCTCGAACGGCACGGAATCATAGCCGCACGAAAACACGATACGTGCGCCGCTCGCCTTGGCTGCCGCCGCGTATTTGTCGATCATCTGCCGCATCCAGACCGGCTCGCCGCAGAGATCGAAATAGTCGGTGCCTCCGGCCACGCAGGCCGCGAGCAGATCCTCGCCGTAGAATTGATACGGACCGACCGTCGTGATCACCGATCTGGTCTGCGCCACCATCGCCTTCAGCGATGCCGCATCCGACGCGTCGGCCACGATCAGCGGCGTCTCCGCGGGCGCGCCGATGGCGTCACGCACCGATTTCAGCTTGTCGAGGCTGCGGCCCGCCATCGCCCATTTCAGCGTCGTGTCGCCCTGGTAATGCGCCGCCAGATATTCGGCGACGAGCTGACCGGTGAAACCGGTCGCGCCATAGACGACGATGTCGAATTTCGCAGAGCTCATGATCGGCCTTTACTTCTTCGCGTAGCTCACGCCCATGCCGGCACGGACGTCGCTTTGAATACCATAGGGCGGGATCGGATAACGCAGGCCGTTTTTGGCCAGCGCCTTCATGCCCTCGATCGCCTTGGCGAGATGCGACGGCTTCAGGGCCATCAGCATTTCCTCGTCCGGCACGCCGCCATAGCGCCGTTCGGCATAGCATGGCAAGGACAGGCTGGGCTCGCCGCTCCTGAGCGCCCGCCCCCAGGAATCCGCGCAAGCGGTCTCGCCGACGACGCCCCATTCGAACTTCTTGTAGCCGGTATATTGCAGCCCGTTGATCAGGATGATCATCTGGCCCGGCGTCGCGTAGACGAGGCAGATGTCGGGCGGATCGAGCCGGCCGCTTGCGAGCGGACTGACGGCGAGCGCCTGATACTGCCCGAACGGCACCACGTCCAGCGCCTCCTGCCGCTTGCGTGCGTCTTCCGCCGTGCCGTGCCACACGCCGACATAATTTTCGCCGGCGAGCCATTTGTCGTCCTGCGGCGCAAGCCCGATCACCGCGCGGCACTGCGCGCCGACGAGATCATCGGCCGTGATGCCGACGGTCCATCCCAGACGCGCGGCCATGCTGACGATCTGGTCGGTGGTGTGGATCGCATTCGGCCGCCGGATTTTCGGGATCGCCTCCATCTCCGCGGCACGCGCGAACAGCTTCATGCCGATCACTGTGGTCTTCAGCCGCAACAGATTGTTGAGATCGGCGACGAGGCCGGCAAGATCAATCCTGTCTGCGCTTGTCTCCTGCATGGCGTTCCTCCCGGCCGGCGATCGCGCGCCGCATTCTTGCTTTTCAGCCTTCGTTTTAGTCCTTGCCCGGTCCAGGAAGCAACTCGTCGGTCCTGCCCATCAGGCGGTATGCCACGAGACCGATCCACTCGCGCACCGCGATGTCGGTTCGACGAAGGCCGTCTGCCCCCGAATTGGTGAAGGAGAAGAGATCGTCCCGGCCGCCCATGCGCCAATCCACGGGATAGGCTTCGACGTCAAAGCCGGCCTTGCGGAAAATTCCCATCGAGCGCGGCATGTGAAAGGCCGAGGTGACGAGGAGCCAGCGCTCGCCCGGCTTGGGCGACACGAGTTGCTTGGTGAAGATCGCATTCTCCCAGGTGTTGCGCGAGTTGCGCTCGAGGATCAGGCGCTCCTTGGGGATGCCGATATTCTCCAGCACCGGCGCGGAATAATCGGCTTCCCTCGCCTCCGTGGAGACCAGGTTCGAATTGCCACCGGTGAAGACGATACGTGCATTTGGATAGCGGCGGGCAAGCTCGGCCGGCGCGAACAGACGATCCGCGGCGTGCGCGACGACAGGCGTGCCATGCGCCGCCGACAGGTCGGTGTCGACGGAGCCGCCGAGCACGATGATGCCGTCGGGCGCACCGCGCGAGGGATCCCAAGGCGCAAAGCGCGATTCCAGCGGATAGAGCAACAGACTGCCGAGCGGCGAGAACGCGGCGAGCGCCAGCACGACCAGCGTGATCACCGCAAGCTTGCGGCCGAAGGCGGCAAAGCGCGTCGCCATCAGCACGACGGACAGGATTCCAAGCTCGACCAGCAGATTGATCGGCAGCAGCGCGACTCCGATGGTCTTGGAAAGAGCGAAAAACAGGGGAGCCTCGCTGGAATAATCGTGCCGGCCATGCGCGGGCTTGACCGGCCCGGCCTTGTTCGGAAATCTTCTTGGAAGAGGATCGAGCGCCGGGTCAAGCCCGGGACCGATCAAACCAACCGGACGCGGCAAATGACCCATCATCACCTGCATTCCAGCCCCGAAACCTGTCATTGGGGCTTCTTCGAAGCCGCGCTCAAGCCCGTCCTGACCGTCGCGAGCGGCGACGAGGTGACCATCGACACCATCAGCGGCGGTCCGGACATGCTGCCCGACCGTGACAAGTTTCACATTCCGCCGGAGATGTACGAGGTTCACGCCAGGAGCGAGCGCATGCTGCCCGGCCACATCCTGACCGGTCCGATTGCGGTCGACGGCGCCGAGCCGGGCGACGTGCTCGCGGTCGAGATCCTCGACGTTCAGCTCCGGCAGGATTGGGGCTGGAACATGATCAAGCCGCTGTCCGGCACCCTGCCCGACGATTTCCACGAGACGCGTATCCTGAACATCCCGCTTGATCAGAAGCGCATGGTCGGCCGCATGCCTTGGGGCCTCGACCTGCCCCTCAAGCCGTTCTTCGGCGTGATGGGCGTGTCGCCGCCCCCGAGCTGGGGCCGCATCTCCTCGCTGATCCCGCGCGCGATGGGCGGCAATCTCGACAACAAGGAGCTAGGCGCGGGTGCGACGCTGTATCTGCCGGTGTTCGTTCCAGGCGCGCTGTTCTCCTGCGGCGACGGCCACGGCGTGCAGGGCGACGGCGAAGTCTGCGTCACTGCGATCGAGACTGCGCTTCGGGGCCGCTTCCGCCTGACGCTGCACAAGGACCTCAAGTTCGACTATCCCCGCGCCGAGACGGCGACGCACTACATGACCATGGCGATGGATCCCGACCTCGATCAATGCGTGGTCCGCGCGCTGCGCGACATGATCACGCTTATCGGCGAGCGGCGAAACCTGTCGCGCGAGGACGCCTACACGTTGTGCAGCCTGGCCGCCGATCTCAGGGTGACCCAGACCGTCAACGGCGCCAAGGGCATCCATTGCATGATCGAAAAGGCGATCGTGCACGGCTGATCCGGCCAAGCCGTTCCCTGACCTGTCGACGAGAGACCGCCGCCGGCTATCCCGCGCGGCGCGCTTCGCCGTGCCGATTTCTCGTGCGATTCCAATGGCCTGAGCGAGCAAATCAGTTCGTATTTGACTTCCAGCCCTGAACCTAAATAGAGTCTTAATCGTTACTTTTATGTACCCGAGTATGAGGCTAGCGTTCGGGCCATGGCCACCGAAAAAGCCGAGACTGACCGTATTCCCGTAACCTTGGCGCTCTCGACCATCACCTATCTGGAGAAACTGGTGAGACAGGGCACCCACGGCACCAGCGTTCCCGGCGTCGCGCGTACCCTGATCGAGGAAGGAATCCGTCTCGCCATCAAGGACGGGCTCTTGTCGATCCGCGACAACGGCAGAACGTGAGCGCACGCCGGAGGCAAGGCGGACGGATCTTGGAAAAGCGGATGGCCGACATCTGCAACCCTGGGACCGCTACACATGCCTGCTCTTTCCCCGACTTATTCACAGACTTCTGCACAAGCTTCTGCACAGACTTCTTCACCAACTTGGACTGACGAACGCATTGAGCTCCTGAGGCAACATTTCGAGGCTGGCCTCTCCTGCCGCGAGATCGCCGCTGATATCGGCGTCAGCCGCAATGCGGTCATCGGCAAGCTGTCCCGCTTGAACCTGACGCGTGGCCGCACCGTCGACGACCGCAAGACTCACGACCGCGGCCTGGCGCCGGGGCGCGCGCGGAGGGCCGTCCCGCGCCTGCAATACGAGATGCTCGCGACGATCTACGGCGAGACCGACGCGCCGGTGGTGACGGGCCCGATCGACGAGACCAATCGCTGCTCGCTGCTGGAGCTCTCCGAGAACCGCTGCCGTTGGCCGATCTCATCGCCGGGCGAAGACGATTTCTGCTTCTGCGGCAATAACGCGCCCGATGGCCAGTCCTATTGCGTCGGCCACAGCCGCCTCGCCTATAGGCCAAACTCGCGCGTTCGCGCCATGCGCGGCTGAAGCACCACAGCAGAAACGAAAAACCTCCGGCGGGGCATCACCGGAGGTTTCTGGAGGCTTAGCGTGAAGCTAAGAGCCGCAACTTTCGTATTTGGCTGAGAGCTATATAGCTTAGTAACTCAGGTAAGTAAATAAGTTTGAGAGCGATCGAATCGCATGGCTCGTCTTCGTTGCTTGCGGGCCAGATGCTGCATTTCCGAAGGGCTCTCATCATGAAAAAGGCCCCGGCGGTTTACCGCCGGGGCCTGCGTCATGTCCGGGAGAGACCGAGCTTACCAGTTGCGCTGGGCGCGCAGCAGCAGGCTGTAGGTGTCCTGGTCCTTCAGCTCATAAGTCGCCGCCGGTTTGGCGACGGCGGTCTGCGCGCCGGGCGTGATCGTGCCCGAATACTTCTGGTCGAGATGGCTGTAGGTGAAGTCGGCCGAGAAGGTCAGGTTCTTCACCGGCGTCCAGCGGGTGATGACACCGACCTGGCCGATGTTGAAGTCCGGGTTGCAGGTGCCCGTCAGGGTCGCGAACGCGGCGCTGCCGCAGATCAGGCCCTTCGCCGTGCCGCTGTAGTTGACCGCGGCCCACGCGCCGTAGAGCGCGGTGTTCCAATACGGGCTCCAGTTGTGGGTGAAGGCGCCGCGGAAGCCGTAGGTCTTGGTCAGCTCGAGCTGGCCGCCCGGACCGAACACCGCGTCGGACACGCCGGCGAAGCCGATGCTCTGATAGGCCGCGTTCGAGCTGCCGAACATCGAGTAGCTGGTCGCGGCCAGCTCCTGGAAGTTGTAGCGGCTCGCGCCCTCGGTGTAGACGCCCGAGATGTTGATTACGTCGCCTGCGCCGGTCGGGATATTCTTGATGCCCAACGCGAGCTGGACGGCCCAGCCCCATTTGTCTTCCGGATGACCGGTCGTTTCGGTTGCGCCGTAATAGCCGACATGGTTCTCGTGCGCAGCGACCGACGCCTGGAACAGGCCCCAGGCCTGGTCGACGCGGACCATCGCGACCAGATCGGGCGAGCGGCTGCCGGCGAGATCGTTCGAACCGTAGGCACCGCCAAGGACGCCGGTGGTGGTCATGCCCGCAGTGTTCCAGATGTTGGTCTGGAAGACCTGGGTCTGATCCTGGGCCGAGAACGCGGCCGTGATGCCCTGCCCGAAATCGGCGGTGTAGGTGAACTGCGCGACGCCATTGGTGGTGCCGCTGCCGCCGACCAGCTGGTCGAAGTTGTTGCCGGGATAGTTGATCCAGGGTGCGTCGAACTGCGAGACCGACTTACCGATGGTGAAGCCGGCGAACTGAATGAAGGCGTAGTAGACGCCGAGCGAGCCGCCGGAGATGGAGCCGTCGGTGCCGTTGACCGCGCCGCCGCTGGAGCCGACGAGACCGGTGCCGGCGGCGTTGAGGCCGAGGGTACCGCTGTACTGCGTACCGCCCGTGCCCGAGCCGGTGCCGACATAGTTGCCGGTCGTCCAGGTGAAGACCGCGTCGAAATAGGTGCGGACCACGCCGTACTCGGTCGCGGTGCGCGTGTCGATGTTGAGATCTTCACGAGCGCGCATCGAGTAATAGTTGGTCAGGCGGTTGTTCGCGGCAAAGACTCCGTTGTACTGGGCGCTGTAATTGCCGCCGGCGTTGAGCGCCACTTCGGCACGCAGATAGCCGCCCAGCTTGATGCAGGTGTCGCTGCCCGGGATGTAGTAGAAGCCCGCACCGTAGAGCGAGCAGATCTTGACGTATTCGACCGCCTTGGCCTTCACCGGAAGATCGGCCGCCTGGGCTCCACCCACGGCGATCAGACCCGCCGCAGTGCCGAGCAAAAGGCTCTTCACCACTTTCATTTAAAACCTCCAAGTTGCTCATTTTTCGGAGACCGGACCGTGAGGCCCCCCAGATCCCCGTCTCTTCAAATCCGCTCGGCCGCTGTGCGCTTCCGGACACACCCGCTTGAACGCGAGGGACGAGAGCGAACCACCTGCAACGGGACGATCGAGTACCCCCCACCGTCACGGACCAATATGCCTGCGCCATTCCGTTAATCAAAATAGTTTATCAACTCAGCTTTGTGGTTTCGGTAAACCTGTGCCTCGCGCGCAACACCGAAGGCGAGCCGACTGCTGAGCTGATCATCTTTGTAATTTTAGTGACAAAATAACGCAGCTCTGCACTTGCGTCAGAGCAGGCTTGCGTGGACTATGGCCTTCTACGAAGTTCGGCCCGAAGAATCAGTTCACGGGAGTGACGCTGTGTCCGCAACGAGGAAAGAGGGTGCGCGCCTGCGCTCGATCGGCAATCTGGATGTCATCAGGCGATTCACCTGGGAGATCTCGTCGATCAACATGTATCTGGAGGAGCTGCGTCAGTTCTGGGCGAGGACGCTCGGCATCAGCGGCCCGCAATGGCTGATCCTGATGGCCATCTCCGACCTCGACAAGGACGACGGCATTCCGGTCAACGTCGTCTCCAAGCTGCTGCACGTCGATCCGTCCTTCGTGACCACGCAGTCCAAGCTGCTCGAGAAGAAGGGCCTGTTGCGCCGCCGCCCTTCGCCGACCGACGCAAGGGTGGTCCGGCTGTCCCTGACCGAGAAGACGCAGAAGCACCTCGCCAGCCTCAACGACCAGTACAAGACCATCAAGGAGTTCGTCTTCCAGGAGTTCGACGAGCACGAGCTGACGGAATTCACCACCAAGCTCGCCACGTTGAAGACCCGCCTGGAAAAGGCCTGCGTCCGGCTTACGCTCGACTTCTGACGCGAGCGGAAGGCAGAGCGCCTAGATCCGCCCGGCGGCGCCGAGCCGCGACTCCAGCCAGTCGAAGATGTATTCGTTGGCAAGGCTCGGATTGTCCGCATGCGCCTGTGCCGCGCCGGTCTCGGCTGCGGTGAACACCTTCAGCATCACGTCCGAGCTTCCGAGCCTGGAGTTCTTGACGAGCTGACGCGCGCGGTCGGCCTTGAGCCAGCCGTCCTCGCCGAGCGTGATCAGCACCGGGCAGTCGGCGCTGGACGCTATCAGCGGGGCCTGCGGCACCGGCACGATACTTACGTCGCTCACGGCGAACCGGCTGGCGAAGAAGGCCCGCTCGTGCAGGTCCCACAGTCCGCCGTCGCAGACGGCGGCGGCGAGCCGCGGCTCCTGCAGCACCGCGCGTGCCACGAAGGACGAGCCCCAGCCGTCCGCGACGATCGCGACGCGGTCGAAATCGACGTCGCTGCGCATCTCCAGATAGTCCATAACGCATGGGATCGCACTCTCGAGATCCCGCCGCCGCAACAGTACGTCGAGATGGTCGTCGCGCTGGTCGCCGAACAAGTCGAGCGCCAGCAGGGAGAAGCCGCGCTCGCGCGCATGCGGCGCGAGCTTGAACAGGAATTCCTCCTTGCGATGGCCGGGCTCGCCGATGCAGATCACGGTCGGGGCCCTCCCGCGCCGCGCCGCCGGCAGGAAGTAGCCCTGCAGCGCGTGTCCGTCGAGCCAGGGGATGGTCACGACATCGCCGGCCGGGCTGCGTGCGGAGAGATAGCGGCGGGCGCATTCCTGCATCGCGAGCACAGCGACCCAGCGGCGCTCGTCGGACGGATCGAGCGGCATCGCCGCGGCACCATAATAGTTCATCGCGCGCAGCCAGTTGCGCTGGGCCGTTGCCATGTGGCCCTCGGCAAAGGCGGCCTCGGCGCGATGGCGATTGGCCTGCGCCAGCTTCTTCCACTCGCGATGCCAGGATTGGTCGTCGCCCCGTTTCAGCTGCCGCGCGATCATCAGGCATTCGGCGATGGTGGCGCCGCCCTCCTGCGCCGCGGTGAGGAGCCGCGTGAATTCAGCGGAGATGTCCTCTCGCTCCGGGCAAAGGGTCCAGTCGTCGGAGAGGCATGCGGGTATCATCGAAGCTACGCTCTATCGTCGCGTTACCCCTGCTTGACTAGACCATTTGGGTTCATCAACCAAGCTGGCGTGCGTCAAATGAGACCCGCTCGAGATCACCATCGCTTGAACGTAGCGACGCCTCGCATGCGTGACATTCCAATTCGGCATGAGGTGCCGAACATTGGCAAGAGGTGGCACGCGATATTGTCGGCACACCTCTTGCCATGACGGTGATCATACTTACATCCGCGCACTGCTCAGCCGAGCCGCCAGCCGACCTCCTGCGTAAAACTTTCGTAGAAGGCGCGGTCGTAGGCCTGCTCCGGCGCGGCGCGCACGCGCTCGTCGAGTAGCCTGGCGTCATCCCCGACGAGAATCCGCCAACGCTCCGTCTTAACCCCGTCGAGGATGATCTTGGCGGCCTGTGCCGCCGACGTGGGCGCGTCCTCGAGGAAGCTGCGGGCGCGCTCGGCAAAGGCCGCCTGGATATCATCGTCCGACATCTTGTCGGCATCCGGCACGCCGGCCGCGACCATGCGCCGGCGCGTCAGCGCGACCTCGTCGGCATTGAGCTTCTCCGACCCGTCGCCGCTCTGCACCTTGCGCGAATTGGAGACGATGGAGGTGCCGATGTGGCCCGGCATCACCACCGAGCATTTGACGTGCGGCGCGTGCAGGCGGAGGTCGTTGATCAGCGCTTCCGTAAATCCCTTCACCGCGAACTTCGCCGAGCTGTAGGCGGTGTGCGCCTGGTTCATCCCGATCGAGGCCCAGAAGCCGTTGACGCTCGCCGTGTTGACGATGTGAGCCTCGTCGGCTGCGACCAGCATCGGCAGGAAGGTGCGCACGCCGAGATAGACGCCGCCCCAGCAGATGTTGAAGGTGCGCTCCCACTGCTCGCGCGTGTTGGTGAACAGGCTGCCGCCGCCGCCGATGCCGGCATTGTTGAACAACAGATGGATGCGGTCCGTCTTCTGCTGCTCGGCGAGCTCGTCGCGAAAACGCTTCAGGTGATCCTCGATCGCGACATCGGCAACATGCGTCGTGACGCGCAGGCCCTGCGGCAGCTTCTCGGCCTCGCACAGCCGCCTGGTCTCCGCCATCGCGGCTTCCGAAACGTCGCACATCGCGACATTGCAGCCTTCGGCGACCAGCTGCCGCGCGAGCTCGCGCCCCATTCCCGTGCCGCCGCCGGTGATGACCGCGATCTTTCCAGCAAAATCCTTCATGGGACTTCGGTCCCTCCCCTTATCGGTATGTTTCTTCGGAGCTGCCCGCGCTGTGGGCACCATCGCAAAATGTAGCAGCGCCGCATTGGTAGGTAAAAGCGCCTTGGCGCGATCATTCGACGTCGCTTATTTCGGGCCGCGGACTATCCCCGTATTTGCCCGGCGGTTGCGTGTCACGGGCTCTGGCACTCCGCTTGCATCCTTGTCGTGGTCAGAAACAACCGATGAGGTGACTGGAATGTTCGTGACCGTCGTTGCCGTGCTATGCCGGCTTAGTGCAGCCAGTTCAGGCAGTTGCGTCGAAGAAATCGTGACCGACAGCAACATGACGCCCGAAATGTCGATGATGCAATGTGCGATCGGCGCACAGGCCCCGCTTGCAAAATGGATGGGTGAGCATCCGATCTATCACGCCAATTGGCGCCTCGAGCGCTACAAATGCGTGCCGGGCCATTACGAGATCAAGGGCCACGCCTAAGGCCCGCAGAACTACGACGTCGAGGAAACGCCCGGAGGCGCCCGTCTCCCTCCGCATGGGCTTAGCGCCGGCCTCATTCTGCCGCTGCGCTCCCTGACAATGATCGCCTTTCCCTCAAGCCACCGCCCGCAAGATTACCGCACGCGCGCGCCGCCCTTCCGGCGTCGGCATCAGCGCGTAATTGTGCGGCTGATCGCGCAGCAGATGCAGCTCGACCGGCACGCCTACCGTCCTGGCTTTCTCGGCCAGATCGACGCTGTCCGGATACAGAAGATCGCGCGTCCCTGAGAAGATCGTCATCGGCGCGAGCGCGCGGAAGGCGCCGTTCAGCGGACTGACAAAGGGATGGCCGATGTCGAGCCCGCCGGCATAGAGCCGTCCCGCCTCGACGATCCCCGGAATGTCCTGGATCGGATCGCGCGCGGCGATCGCCACCTGCTCCGGGCGGCTGACCGAGGCATCGGCCGCCGGCGAGATCAGCACCATCCGGCTCGGCTGCCGATGGCCGTGATCGCGCAGCCACTGGCACGCGGCGAGCGCAAGGCCCGCGCCGGCGGAATTTCCGACCACCGTAACCTTGGCGTCACCTGCATCTTCAAGCAGCATCCTGAGCAGCTCGGCCGTCGCCGGCACCACGTCCTTCGCGGTCGCGCGCGGCGCCAGTGGATAGACCGGCACGACGCAATAGACTCGCGCCTTGCGCGTCATCTGCGCGACGAAGCGCCAATGCGCCGGCGCGATCTCGTTGATGTAGCCGCCGCCATGCAGGAACATGACGTAGTTGCAGCCCTCATGGCCGGATGACGGCGCGGTATAATACACTGGCCATCCGCCCATCTTGGTGAGGATTAGCTCGACGTCACGGCCGAGCCCCGTCGGCTCGAACGAGGCCGGCGCCAAGGCGAGCTTCTGCACGCCCGCCTGCACCGCCTCGGCCGATGCGAGCTGCTCCTTGTACGGCAGCTGTTGCAGCAAGAGGTTGAAGGCGCGGCTTTGCAGGCTCGGCGCGGGATCGCGGCTTCGCTGCACACAGAAGCTCGGGCAGAACTGCAACGCCGACACAAGTCTTGCAACGCTCATGGGTCCGTTCTCCGCCTGGCTCGGCAGTCATATGGCGATCAAGAGGCTTGCCGAAAGGCCGCCAACCGCGGATATAATGCGAGCATTCGCTCGCTTTTCCTACTCGCATTCTGGAGCGCAAGTCCATGGCGCGCAAACCGCCGACAAATCCGCGGAAAAATGCCTCGCAAGCACGATCGCGCGCCACCGTCGACGCGTTGGTCGAGCCACCGCTCGCATTCTGGTCCGCGAAGGTTTCGAGAAAGCCAGCACCAACCGCATCGCCGAGATCGCCGGCGTCAGCGTCGGCTCGCTCTACCAATATTTTCCCAGCAAGGAAGCCCTCGTCGCCGCCGTGATCGAGCGGCACAACGACGAGATCATGACGATCGTCCGCGCCGCCTTCGCAGAGGTCGCGGACATGCCGATCGAGAAAGCCGTGCGTCGCCTCGTCACGGTCGCGATCGAAGCTCACCACATCGACCCCGATCTGCACCGCATCCTCGCCGAGCAGATCCCGCGCATCGGTCAGCTCAAAGACGTCGAAGCTTCAAACCGCGAAGTCCACGCCCTCGTGCGCGCCTATCTCGAACGTCACCGCAAGCAGATGCGCAGGATCGACCCCGACCTCGCCGCCTTCGTCTGCGTCAGCGCGATCGAGGCCGTCGCGCACAACACCGTACTGAGCGGGGCGGAGATGCTGTCGGAGAAGATGGTGCGGACGTTGGTGGACGAGACCACGCGGATGGTGGTGAGGTACTTGAGGTAGGCCGGCGCCAGGCCAAGGCGCCTGCATTTAACTATTTAATTATTTAATTTTTGGCATAATTAAATAGCGTATCATTTGAGATAAGTGAAAGCGGGACGCTCTTTCTCGCGAGGTCGGTATGCAATCACCGTTTTGAGCGTGCTAGGGAACACCGCCTCATGAGCCTGCATTGTCGGCGTGATCTTCAATTTTGTTCATGAGGTCGACAATGCATCTTCTCGTCAGAATGGTAGCGATTGCGACAGTACCTGCTTGGATCGGATTGAACGCGGACTCTGCTGCAGCACAAGATTTTCTTGACCGATGGTCCATCATTCCGAAAGCTGACGCAGCGCCGGCGCCTGAGAGGCTCGAACAGACCAAGAAGGATCAACCGGAGACTCTACCTCCAAGCAAACAAGAACCATCGGCTGATGGCTCGGGCATGCGATCCTTCAATCGAGTCTTTTCGGGGAAGGCCTCCTATTATTCGTATTCCAAAGGCAAGACGGCGAGCGGTTCGTCGTTCAATCGCAATCACCTGACAGCAGCGCATCGCAGCCTGCCGTTCGGCACCAAAGTCCGCGTGACCCATGGCGGAAACAGCGTCATCGTCACGATCAATGACCGAGGCCCGTTCATTCGTGGTCGCGTCCTCGATCTCTCGCTCGCTGCCGCGCGCAGCTTGGGGATCACGGATCGCGGCGTAGCTCACGTCCATGCCGAAGTGTTGTAGCGGATGACTTTTGGAGCGCCGAGACACTGATAGCCGACACTATTGTGGATATGGCCCTCAAGGCTCACCGCCTTCATCTGCGTCAACGCGATGAAGGCGGTCGCGCACAACAATCCTTAGCGTGCCTTTATGGAAACCGGCTGTCGCATGACGAGTAGTCCATCGTCGATGCTCCGCTGTGCCGGTCGTTTCGGCCGGCCAGAAGCAGACGTCAGGCTTCCTTCTTCTTCACGCTGATATTGCCGTCGCCTTCAATATACGCCTCCACCACGTCCGAGGGGCTCGCTATGCCCTCTTCGCGAAGCTTGCTCATCAACTCATCCATCGTCACCAGCTCCTGCCGCATGTGGCGTCGAAGGACCTGCCCGTTCTTGATGAGAAGGAGCGGCGCGGGCCGAGCAAGCCGCTCCACGAAAGGCACGTGATACCCGACCCAATCGATGGCAAGATTCCAGAAGATGATCGTGGCAACGAGCACGATACCTTCCGTGATCGAGCGGTATTCACCCGCCATGCCATTTTGAGCCGCGTCCGCCAGAAGGACGACGAGAAGCAAATCGGGAATGCTGAGACCGCCGGTCTGCCGCTTCAGAATGAAGCGCATCAGCGTGAAGATGCCGAGATACATGATGGTGCCCCGGACGATCATTTCCATGACGGAATGCGTCGGGACGAAGATCTCGTTCCACGGTATCTGAAACATGTTGCCCTCGCACAAGATGAAAGCGTCCTGCTATCACGCCATCAGCATCACTGAGAACGCGACAGGAAGACGTCTTCGCATCGAAGCTCAGGCGAAGTGCGGAGCTGGAACTGAAAACGAGAAAAGGCTCGCCACTCCGGGTGAGTGGCGAGCCTCCGGGAGTTAGCGTCCCTTCGATTTCGGATCGTTCATCGTTGCACCAGGATTGGCTGAACTCGGGCTGCTCGAGGCTCCCTGACCAGTCGTGGCCGCGGGTGAGTCACCGCCACCTCCGGTTCCTCCAGCGCCGCCTGCGGAGCCGCTGCCGGAGCCTCCACCGGCTCCAGCGCCTGCTCCTGCTCCTGCCCCTGCACCACCCGCTCCTCCGGCGCCTCCGCCGCCAGCTCCGCCAGCGCCTTGTGCCGTCGCCGCGGCGATCGAACCGAGAATGAATGCTGCTGCCAGCGTAATTTTCGCAACTCTCATAGTGTTTCCTCCGTTAAGGATGCTTGCCAACGGAGGTCTTCGCACCTCGTTCCTAAGTCAGGTGCGACCGATTGCAGCCGCGGCGGCATGCGGCGATCCCGCGCGACCGCCGGGCCGGAACCTTCGAAACAGAACGATCTGTCACATGCGCAGCGGCTTTCCGGAGAAAACAACAGCATAGCGCGATGACGATCCATCCAAATCTCAGCGGTGCCCGCGCTCCTTGAGTTCGCAGATCTGCCGTCCAATTTCGATCGCCCTCTCCCGCGCCCAGAGTTGATCGTACGCCGCGGCCTCGTGCCTGACGAGATCCTCCGTCGTCGCTCCCTGGACGATCTGCTCCCTGTTCTTCTGGCTGCAGACATGAGCAACGAGCCCGGCGGTCTTCTGCTGCTCGTCTGGAGTTTGACTGGACAACTGCGCCAGGCTCTCTCGCCACAGACAATCCTCGCGCGCGATCTCGTCGCGAATGATCTGCATGAGGCGATCAGCTTCTCGATCTTTTAGCCCCTCACCAGCCAACGCAGACGACGCGATCAGCACGAACGTGCAGAGCAGAGCGATCCGATCCATTCCTCATCCCGCAGGCTGGCACGATGACACCATAGGCCTGTTTTGCCCGACGGATCAAAGCGCTTCGGAAAAACGACATTCCGTCAATGACATCGCTACTGTGCATGGGGTTGTTTTCGGGCAGTGTGGTTTGTCGCCCCCGAAACAGCGCTTCACCGCTGATAGCCGCGCGCGTATCCCGGCCGGAGCAGGCTTCCCCGCCCCCGGTCGATCCACCCGACAGATGTTTTGGAAAAATGGTCGGAGCGAGAGGATTTGAACCTCCGACCCCTAGTCTCCCAGACTAGTGCGCTAACCGGGCTGCGCCACGCTCCGAATGCCGTTCCATTAGCTAGGATCGCCGCGATGCGCAAGGCGAGGCCGCAGCATTTTGGTGTATCCGCCCAAAGCGGGCCGGAACTGCCCGCCAAGCCGGCGGAAAGCCGCCCCTACCCGTCCTTCAGCGCCTGCTCCAGCATCTCCCGGCAGGCCACGAGGTCGGCGAGCGCCCGTCCCAGCCGCTCCCGGTCAAGTGCGCTGGGGCCGGCGGGTGCAGCGGGGGCGCTGCCCTTGCGGAAGGTGGTGAGGATCTCCTCGTCGTCGATCTCGGCGAAGCGGAAGTCGATGCCTTCCTCCTCGTCGCCCTGATAATCGTCATCGTCGGTGTCGGTGACGCCCTTGATGGGCGCCTCGTCCTCGGGCTCCATCAGGCTCGCGCCGATGGCGTCCTCGATGGCGCCGAAGGAGACCGCGGCCGCGCTGTCGGCGAGGCCCTGCACCGATTTGACGCCGTGCTCTTTCAGGATCCGCTGCACGCCGCGGATGGTATAGCCCTCGCCGTACAGGAGGCGGCGGATGCCCTTGAGCAGGTCGACGTCGTCGGGGCGATAGTAGCGGCGGCCGCCGCTGCGCTTCATCGGCTTGATCTGGGCGAAGCGGGTCTCCCAGAACCGCAGCACGTGCTGCGGAATGTCGAGCTCCTGCGCTACTTCGCTGATGGTTCGGAACGCATCCGGCGCCTTGTCCAAATGCCAGTCCTTTCCGAAAGGCGGTTACGCCTCGGGTTGAGCCTTGGTGGCATCGCCATTGGTGCGGTGCTGGGTGTTGATCCGCTGCTTCAGGATCGCCGACGGCTTGAACACCATGACGCGCCGCGGCGAGATCGGCACCTCGGTGCCGGTCTTCGGGTTGCGGCCGATGCGCTGGCCCTTCTTGCGCACCATGAAGGAGCCGAACGAGGACAATTTCACCGTCTCGCCCTTCTCAAGGCAGTCGGTGATCTCCTTCAGCACGAGTTCCACGAAGGCGGACGATTCTGTGCGCGACAGGCCCACCTTCTGGTAGACGGCTTCGCAGAGATCAACACGCGTTACGGTTTTGCTTTGATCGGTCATCGCCCTGCCCCACATCACGGCGAACAATTGTTGTCTGAAATTAGGAGGTTACGATACGGCGGTCAACAGCGCTCATCAATACAGACGTATCGATAATCGGCGCTGATTCGGCCAAAATTTTATGGACTGTTGCTACCAGCGCACGAGCGCGGAGCCCCAGGTGAAGCCGCCACCCATGGCTTCCAGCAGCACCAGGTCGCCTTTCTTGATGCGGCCGTCCTTGCGCGCCACCGAGAGCGCCAAGGGGATCGAGGCCGCCGAGGTGTTGCCGTGCCGGTCCACCGTCAGCACCACCTTCTCGGGCGCGATGTGCAGCTTGTGGGCGGAGGCGTCGATGATTCGCTTGTTGGCCTGGTGCGGCACGAACCAGTCGATGCTGTCGGCATTCAGCCCCGTCGCCTGGAAGGCATCGACGATCACGTCGGTGATCATGCCGACGGCGTGCTTGAAGACCTCGCGGCCCTCCATGCGCAGATGACCGACGGTCTGGGTCGAGGACGGCCCGCCGTCGACGAACAGCTTGGCCTTGTGGCGGCCGTCGGAGCGCAAATGTGTTGTGACGATGCCGCGGTCGGTCGCCGCATTGCCCGGCTGCTCCTGCGCCTCCAGCACCACCGCGCCGGCGCCGTCGCCGAACAGCACGCAGGTGCCGCGGTCGTTCCAGTCGAGGATGCGCGAGAAGGTCTCGGCACCGATCACCAGCGCGCGCTTGTAGGCGCCGGTGCGCAGGAAATTGTCGGCGGTGGCGAGCGCGAACACGAAGCCCGAGCACACTGCCTGGAGGTCGAAGGCCGCGCCATGGTTGATGCCGAGCCCGTGCTGCACGGCGACGGCGGTCGCTGGGAACGTGTTGTCCGGGGTCGAGGTCGCCAGCACGATCAGCTCGATCGATTGCGCATCCACGCCGGCGTCAGTCAGCGCGGCCTGCGCCGCCTTGATCGCGAGATGCGAGGTGAACTCGCCTTCGGCGGCGACATGCCGCTCGCGGATGCCGGTGCGCTGCACGATCCACTCGTCGGAGGTGTCGATCCGCGCCGCCAATTGGGCGTTGGTCACCACCTGCTCCGGCAGATAAGAGCCGCAGCCGAGTACGACCGAACGAATTTTCGTCACGAAACAGCCTCCTGCGCGGCCTGCACCGAACTGAGTGCACCACCCTCGCGGTTGAGCATCTGATTGATCTTGTTCAGGAGATCGTAGTGAGCCATCTCATAGCCAACATCGATCGCATAGGCAAAGCCTTCGGCGTTGGTTCCGCCGTGGCTCTTGACCACCACCCCGTTCAGTCCCAGCAGCACGCCGCCATTGGACTTGTTGGGGTCCATCTTGTCGCGCAGGGCCTGGAAGGCGCTGCGGGCGAAGAGATAGCCGAGCTTGGACAGCCAGCTCCGCTGCATCTCGTTCCGAAGTAATTCCGCCATCTGCCGTGCGGTTCCTTCGGCAGCCTTCAGCGCGATGTTGCCGCTGAAGCCCTCGGTGACGATAACGTCGGCCAGCCCCTTGCCGATACCGTCGCCCTCGACGAAGCCGATATAGTCGAGCTCCGGCAGGTTCCGCGCACGCAGGATCTCGCTGGCCTCGCGGATCTCCTCATGGCCCTTGATTTCCTCGGCCCCGATGTTGAGGAGCCCGACCGTGGGCCGCGTCTTGTTGAACAGCACGCTCGCCTTGGCCGCGCCCATGACCGCCATCGAGACCAGATGGTGGGCATCGCCCCCGAGCGTGGCGCCGAGGTCGAGCACCACGGATTCGCCGCGCCGGGTCGGCCAGATCGCGGAGATGGCCGGGCGATCGATGCCCGGCAGCGTGCGCAAATGGAAGCGGGCCATCGCCATCAGCGCACCGGTATTGCCGGCCGAGATCGCGACATCCGCCTCGCCTTTCTTCACCGCATCGATCGCAAGCCACATCGAGGAGGTCTTGCGACCGCGCCGCAGAGCCTGGCTCGGCTTGTCCTCCATGCTGACGGCGACGTCGGTATGGATGATCCGGGAGACTGCTTTCAGCTTCGGGTGCTTGTCGAGCTCGGGCTCGATCCTGGCGCGGTCGCCGACCAGCAGGAACTCGCTGTCGCGATGCCGGCCAAGCGAGATGGCCGCGCCGGGGATGACCACGGCGGGACCGACATCGCCCCCCATGGCGTCCAGCGCGATGCGAACCTTGCTTGGCATGAAAGTCCTGGAAACCTGGTCTGGTGCGGTCTTGAATCAGCGGGGCCGCAAAATGGGCTCGCCATGGACATGGCGACCGGCCAAGCGCCACGCCGCACCCGAACCGGGGCGCGACAATAGCGTTTTGTACCCCCGAAACAACCTCTTGCCCCCAGCCTTTTGCATTCCGAGCGATCCGGGAACGGACCGATGAACTGGCGAGAAATACATCGAAATCAATCGGATATAGGCGCCCTTCAAACCATCACGGTAGACAGCTCATGTCCCGCCCCAAGCGACCCGGCCGGATATGCCCAGCCTATTTGCCCTTCTTCCCGTCCTGAAGCGCCTTCAGCGCTGCGAACGGATGGTCCTCCGGATCGGGGGCAGTGACCTCCGCCTCGAACACAGCCCCCTCCTTGCGTGGATAGGGATCAATCGCCAGGAACAGCGCATCGGTGGCGAGGCGGCCGAGGTCGATGATGCCGTTGACGATCGCCTCCGGAGGATCGGCGACCTCCGGCGGCTCTTCGTCGTCCTGCCCCTCCTCGATCAGGTCGGCGAGCCGGCGCGCCTCGGCTTCGGGGGCGAATATCAGGTCCACCTCCTCCTCGATCTCGCTCTCGATCGGATCGAGCGTCACGACGCAGGTCTGGCCGACACGGCCGCGAACCAATCCCGTGACCTGGACCCGGCCGCCGCTCTTTGGCACGACATCGAAGCTGGCATGGGCGGACAGGATCTCCCGCAGGCCCGCGAGCTCGGCCATGGCCTGCCGCTCGGCCACTGATGCCTCGAGCTCGCGATGCAGGCCGGTCTCGGGGACCTGCGCCACGATGATTGGCGCCCGCCAGGGATCGGGCACTGATCCGGTCGTCGGTCGACTCATGGTGTGACATCCTCTGGAAGCGCGGGAGGAAACTTGAAGGACGCGCGGAGTAGCGCCGCCTCGTCAGCCCGGCCGAGATCGGCTTCGGTGGCCCGGGCATAGGCCGCAAGCCTCTGCGCCTGATCCATGCCGCTCCCGTTCAAGATATTCTTGCAGATGGCCAATGCCAGCGCCTCGCCGCCTCCCTCCATGGCCTGATCATAGGCCCGGGCGCGGCCGTAAAAGGCCTCACCAAAAGCCTTCATCCGCTTCGGCACGGTCTGGTCGCCCACCCCCATTTCGCGCAGATTGTCGTCCATGTCTTCGCAGAAGCGATCGAACAGCGCCTGGGACAGCTCCGTGGCGCCTTGGACCGTGCGCAGGCGGCGCAGCAGCAGCCAGAGGTGCAGCAGCAACAGGTCGAAACGCCCGTTAACCGTATCCGGCACCCCCAAGTCCCGGTAAAATATGGGTTCTCGCGCCTGCGTCACGATCATGCCATAGATGGCCTCGATGGTGCCCGGGGCTAGCCGGGGTTTCCTGAAGTGATTGAACGGCCAAAGCATTGTGGTTTCCGCAAGCGGGCGCGCGCGAGTTGCATTCAGACGCCCAGCCCGGTACTTCAGCGCCTCGCGCGACGCAAGGGGACGGAATCAGTTCCGCAATGACGATAACGAACCACAGCAGCCAGCGCGCTGAGAAGCGGCGCGGCCTTCATGCACGCTGGCGCGGCTTGCGCATGCTCGCGGCTGCGACCCTGGTGGGCGCAGCGCTCGCGGGCTGCACCGGCGAGCAATTCCAGAAGGGCTACATCCTGCCGCCCGGCGCGCTGGAGCAGATTCCGATCGGCGCGAGCCAGGACCAGGTGCTGATCGTGATGGGCACGCCCTCCACCGTCGCAACCCTCGACGGTGAGGTGTTCTACTACATCTCGCAGCGCTCCGAGCGCCCGGTCGCCTTCATGAACCAGAAGGTGGTCGATCAGCGCGTCATCGCGATCTATTTCGACAAGAACCGGCGCGTGCGCCGGCTGGCGAATTACGGCCTGCAGGACGGCAAGATCTTCGACTTCATCAGCCGCACCACGGCGACGTCGGGTCAGGAGATGAGCTACCTCGCGCCGCTGTTCAAGCTGCTGAGCTTCAACTGAGTCGCGGGCGCTTTCGGGCGAAGCGGATGCCGCTTCGCCTGAACAAAACACGTCAAGACCAGCTCTAGAGTCGTTGTAATTCCATCGGAAGGTAAATGGCGCGAGCCTGCGGCGTCCTGCCGCTGTCCACGCCACACTTGCCGCCATGCGCGACTTGCGGCCGCGTGCCGCGTTCCCTTACGCTCGCTGCAAG
This sequence comes from Bradyrhizobium sp. CCGE-LA001, assembly GCF_000296215.2. Taxonomy (NCBI): domain Bacteria; kingdom Pseudomonadati; phylum Pseudomonadota; class Alphaproteobacteria; order Hyphomicrobiales; family Nitrobacteraceae; genus Bradyrhizobium; species Bradyrhizobium sp. CCGE-LA001. The sequence continues at coordinate 4,607,706 of NZ_CP013949.1, forward strand.
CAAGAAGCAGGGAGTGGATTCGTGCCCAAGAAACTTCAGAACATTTCGTTGTCCCGCCGTCGCGTGCTCACTGGAATTGCCGGCCTCTCGGCCGCAGCGATCCTGCCACGATCGAGCCTCGCCGATTGGAAGCCGACCGAGACCGTTCGTCTCATCGTACCGGCCGCCGCCGGCGGCTCGACCGACGTCATGGGCCGGCTGCTGGCTGCTCATTTGCAAACCGCCTGGGGTCAGTCGGCCGTCGTGGAGAACCGCTCGGGCGGCGGCGGCACGATCGGAACGGCCGAGGCCGTCCGCGCCAAGCCTGACGGTCAGACCATCCTGGTCGGCAATCCCGGGCCGAACGCGATCGCCTACAGCATCTTCAAGAACCTCTCCTACAAGCCGGACCAGCTTCAGCCGGTCTCCAACATGATCCGGATTCCGAACATCGTGTCGGCCCATCCGAAGACGGGCATCAAGTCGATTCCCGAATTGATCGCATACCTGAAGTCCAATCCGGACAAGCTCAGCTACGCCTCGTCCGGCGTCGGCCAGAGCCCTCACCTCACCGGCGCCTGGTTCCTTCAGCTCACCGGGCTGAAGATGACCCACATCCCGTTCCGCGGCGCCGGCCCTGCGCTCCAGGCTGCGCTTGCCGGCGACATCCAGATCCTGTTCGACAATCTCTATCCGAGCCTGCCGCAGGTGCAGAGCGGCACGCTCAACGGTCTCTGCGTCACCACGCCCGAGCGGAGCGATCTCGCGAAAGACCTGCCGACCATGCGCGAGAGCGCGCCGGAGCTGGCGAACTTCGACGTGTCGTCCTGGTTCTCCGTGTTCCTGCCGAAGGGGGTCTCGCCGGAGGTGCTGAACGCGCTCAATCTTCAGGTGAAGGCGATGCTGGAGCGCGAGGACGTCAAGAAGCAGATCGCCGCCATGGGCGCCCGCGCCGATTACGGCACGCCGCAGCAATTCGCCGCCTTCGTGGACGCCGAGACGAAGAAGTTCGCCGGCATCATCCAGAAGGAAGGGCTGCAGATGGACGTGCAGTAGGCGCTCAAGAGGAGCTGGCACAAGGATAGCGCCCAACACTGCTGTCATTCCCCGCGAAGGCGGGGAATCCAGTACGCCGCGCCCTATCAGTATCCCATCATCGCCTCTGGAATACTGGATCGCCCGCCTGCGCGGGCGATGACAGTGAGATTGACGCTGCGCTCGCGATGACGCGGTGAGAGTGTGCAATTCGTCGAACAAAAACCCCGCGGCTCGCGCCGCGGGGTTTTGTCTTGTAGAGCTCTCGCCGCTCAGTGCGCCAAAATCGCCAGCAGCAGCAGGGCCACGATGTTCGTGATCTTGATCATCGGGTTCACGGCGGGGCCGGCCGTGTCCTTGTAGGGATCTCCGACGGTATCGCCGGTCACTGCCGACTTGTGGGCATCACTGCCCTTGCCGCCGAAGTGACCGTCCTCGATGTACTTTTTGGCGTTGTCCCAGGCGCCGCCGCCCGAGGTCATGGAGATCGCGACGAACAGGCCCGTCACGATCACGCCGAGCAGCATTGCGCCGACGGCCGAGAACGCCGCCGACTTACCGGCCGCGCCACCGCCCGCGATCGCGTAGATCACGAAATAGACCACGATCGGCGACAGCACCGGAAGCAGCGAGGGGATGATCATCTCCTTGATCGCCGCCCTCGTCAGCAGGTCGACCGCCTTGCCGTAATCGGGCTTGTCGGTGCCCTGCATGATGCCCGGCTTCTCGCGGAATTGGCGCCGCACCTCCTCGACGATCGCACCGGCGGCACGGCCGACGGCCGTCATGCCCATTGCGCCGAACAGGTACGGCAGCAGACCGCCGAACAACAGGCCCACCACGACGTAGGGGTTGTTGAGCGAGAAGTCCGGATTGACGCCGGCGAAGTAGGGATGCTGCGCGGAACCCGCAATGAAGAACTTGAGGTCCTCGTTGTAGGCCGCGAACAGCACCAGGGCGCCGAGACCGGCCGAGCCGATCGCGTAGCCCTTGGTGACCGCCTTGGTGGTGTTGCCGACCGCGTCGAGCGCGTCGGTCGACTTGCGCACCTCCTTCGGCAGCCCCGCCATCTCGGCAATGCCGCCGGCATTGTCGGTGACGGGGCCGAAGGCGTCGAGCGCGACGATCATGCCGGCCAGCGCCAGCATGGTGGCGGTCGCGATGGCGATGCCGAACAGTCCGGCGAGGCTGTAGGTGACCAGGATGCCGGCGATGATGACGATCGCAGGCAACGCGGTCGCTTCCATCGAGATGGCGAGGCCCTGGATCACGTTGGTGCCGTGGCCGGTGACCGAGGACTGGGCGATCGACTTCACCGGACGGTAGTCGGTGCCGGTGTAGTATTCGGTGATCCAGATGATCAGCGCGGTGACGACGAGACCGATCACGCCGCACTCGAACAGCGCCATGCCGGTGTAGTTGACGCCGTCGAGCTTGCCAAAGCCGATCAGGTAGTGGATCACCAGCGCGATGCCGACCAACGACAGCACGCCAGTCGCGATCAGGCCCTTGTAGAGCGCACCCATGATCGACTGGCTCGGCCCGAGCTTGACGAAGAAAGTGCCGATGATCGAGGTGATGATGCAGATGCCGCCGATAGCGAGCGGCAGCGTCATCATGCTGGCGAGGATCGGCGTCTTGGCGAAGAAGATCGCCGCCAGCACCATGGTGGCAACCGCGGTCACCGCATAGGTTTCGAACAGGTCGGCGGCCATGCCGGCGCAGTCGCCGACATTGTCACCGACGTTGTCGGCGATGGTCGCCGGGTTGCGCGGGTCGTCCTCGGGAATGCCGGCCTCGACCTTGCCGACAAGGTCGCCGCCGACGTCGGCACCCTTGGTGAAGATGCCGCCGCCGAGACGGGCGAAGATCGAGATCAGCGAGGCGCCGAAGCCGAGCGCCACGAGGGCGTCAACCACGACACGGCTGTCGGGCGCGAGCTTCAGCGAGTGGACGAGGAAGGCGAAATAGAGCGTCACACCGAGCAGCGCGAGTCCCGCCACCAGAAGACCGGTGATGGCGCCGGCCTTGAAGGCGAGCTCGAGGCCGCCAGCGAGCGAGGTCGTCGCGGCCTGGGCGGTGCGCACATTGGCGCGGACCGAAACGTTCATGCCGATGAAGCCAGCCGCCCCCGACAGGATGGCGCCGATGGCGAAACCGATCGCGACATAAAGTCCAAGGAAATAGGCAAGCAGCACGAAGATGACGATGCCGACGAGACCAATCGTGGTGTACTGGCGCCGCAGATAGGCCTGTGCGCCTTCGCGCACCGCCCCTGCGATCTCCTGCATGCGCGGCGACCCCGCGTCCGCACCCAACACCGAAGACGTCGCCCAGATCGCGTAGACGACGGAAAGCACTCCGCAGAGCACTATCAACCATAATGCTGTCATTTGATTATTGCCTCAGATCCTTGATGTACCCCCGGCGCCTTTTGTGGTCCGTCGTGCGGTGCGGCGCCTTGATTTTGAACAAGGCCGCCCCCTAGCCCGAAGGGAGCGGCCCTAGTCGGTCGCAAGCTTGCCAAAATCAAATTGAGGGTGCAACGCCGGATAAGGCCGAAACAGCCGATCCCGGCAGGTATTTGGGCTAGTCCTGCGAACCAAGCTGCCGGTTTGGAGCAATTCCTAGAAGTGGCTGTAGGAGAGCCGCGTCAAAGTCAGTTCCTGGCCCTGCCCGTCCAGGAAGCGCGGCGGCGCCCCGCCTTCGATGATCGTGCCGATGGCAGTCACAGCGAGGCCGGTCGCCCGCCCGGCGGCGATCAGTGCATCGCTTTGCGCAGGCGAAACGGTGCAGAGCACCTCGTAGTCGTCGCCACCAGCGAGCAGCGTCTCGACGCCGACGACCTTGCGTGCGATCAGGCCTGCCGCCGCAGCCGACAGCGGCACGCTCGCCACCGCGACCGTGGCCGAGACGCCGGAGGCTGCGCAAAGCTTGGTGAGATCGCCCGCGAGCCCGTCGGAGACGTCCATCCCGGCGGTCGCATGATCGCGCACGGCCTGCGCCAGAACGCTACGCGGCTGCGGCACGCGGTAGCGTGAGATCAGAAAATCCCGTGCAGCGGGATCGGAGGCAAGCGCCGTGGCCGCCCCGCCGCCGCTGAGCACGTCGAGGCCGAGCGCGGCATCGCCGATCGTCCCCGTCACCAGGATGCGGTCGCCCGGCCGTGCCCCGGTGCGGCCAACCATCCGCCCCCGCGGCACGCGGCCGAAGGCGGTGATCGAGATCATCTGCGGTCCCGGGGTCGACACCGTGTCGCCGCCGAGCAGCGCGCATCCGAAACCCTTTGAATCTTCGCCCAGCGCATCCGCAAACGGCCGGAGCCAGCCGTCCTCCTTGTTCCGTAGCGCCAGCGTCAGCACGAAGCCGGCCGGCACCGCGCCCTTGGCGGCGAGATCGGACAGGTTCACCCGCAGCGCCTTGCGCGCGATGGTGTCAGGGGGATCGCTCGCGAGATAATGCACACCCTCGACGACGGCATCGGTGGTGACGACGATGTCCTCGCCGGAGGACCGCAGGATGGCAGCATCGTCGACCAGCCAGAACGCACCGGGATCGGTCGCCAGCGGTTTGAAATAGCGGGCGATGAGGGAGTCTTCAGCGGAGGGGTTTTGCGGTGTGGTCATCGATGTCGGCCCTACACTCCGCTGTCATCGCCCGGCTTGCCGCCTTCGCTAAAGCTTCGGCGAGCCGAGCACCCCTGTTGGCCTCGGCGTAGCCTTGGCGGAGCCGGGACCGGGCGATCCAGTACGCCGAGACGCCTGATATCGATTACCGCTGCCACGGCGTACTGGATCACCCGCCTTCGCGGGTGATGACAGCGGAATGTGTGACTACCCCCGCCCGAACTCGTCACCGCGAAACTGGCGGCCGATCTGGTCGAGCACCGCATTGACCATGCCGGTCTCCTCGCGGTCGACGAAGGCGTTGGCGACGTCGACATATTCGGAGACCACGACGCGGCCGGGCACATCCTTGCGATGCTGGAGCTCATAGGCCCCTGCCCGCAGCACCGCGCGCAGGATCGCCTCAATCCGCTTCAACGGCCAACCCTTCGACAGCGCCTCGTCGATCAAGGGATCGAGCTTCTTCTGGTCACGCACGACCCCCGAGACGACGTCGCGGAAGAATGCCGCTTCCGCCGGCAGATAGGTGTCGCCCTCGACCTCGTTGCCGAGCCAATGGCTCTCGAACTCCGCAAAAATGTCGTTGATGCCGGCACCCGCGATGTCCATCTGGTAGAGCGCCTGCACGGCGGCGAGCCGCGCCGCACCGCGCCGGTTCGCTTTCTTCTCGGCAGGGCCTGCCGGCTTCTTAGTGTTGTCGGCCATGGTCAGGCCTGCGCCAGACGGCGTTTGATGCGCAGCATCGCAAGCGCGGCGCGCGCGGCATCGCCGCCCTTGTTGAGCTCGCTGGCGCGCGCCCGCGCCCAGGCCTGATCCTCATTGTTGACGGTGAGGATGCCGTTGCCGAGCGGCAGCTTGCGCGCCACGGCAAGATCCATCAGCGCGCGCGAAGATTCCTGCGAGACGATCTCGAAATGGATGGTGTCGCCGCGGATGACGCAGCCCAGCGCGATCACGGCGTCATAGGGCCTGCCGTTTGCCGCGGCCGCGTCGATGGCGATGGCGATGGCCGCCGGAATCTCCAGCGCGCCGGGAACCGTGATGACGTCATGGGTCAGGCCGGCGGCTTTCAGCTCGGCCACCGCGCCGTCCAGAAGCGCGTCCTGGAGGTCGTCATAGAACCGTGCCTCGACGATCAGCGCGCGGGCGCCGGAAATGTCGGTCTGGTCCTTCAGGGGTGCGCGCCGCGCGTCTGCCATGGTCAACCTATTCTGTCATTGCCGGGCTTGACCCGGCAATCCATCGGGCAAGCCCCTCTTAAGAGGATGGATGCGCGGGTCAAGCCCGCGCACGACGATCTTTAATCACCGTCACTTCATTTCCGTCAGCCGCGCCGCATAGCGGGCCATCAGGTCGACCTCGATATTGACCTCGTCTCCCGCCTTCCAGCCGCCGATCGTCGTGACCGTCAGCGTGTGCGGGATGATCAGGACCGAAAAGGTCGTGTCCTTCACGGTATTGACCGTCAGCGAGACGCCATCGAGCGTGATCGAGCCCTTGGTGGCGATGAAGCGCGCCAGCTCGCGCGTCGTCGAGAGCTCGAACCGCGCCATGTCGGGCAGGTCCTCGCGGCTGACAAGCGTCGCGACGCCGTCGGCATGACCGGCGACGATATGGCCGCCGAGCTCGTCGCCGATCTTCAGCGCCCGCTCGAGATTGAGCTTCGTGCCCAGCTTCCAGTGCTTGGCCGTCGTCAGCGCCAGCGTCTCTGCTGCCGCATCGACGTCGTACCAGGTTCTGCCGCCGGCGACGCCGGAGGCAACCACGGTCAGGCACACGCCGTTGCTGGCGATCGAGGCACCGTCGGCAATGGTGATCTGGTCATAGTTGCAGGCGATGCGCAGGCGGTGCAGCTGCCCCTGCGCCGTCGGCGTGAAGCCGACGATCTCGCCGATATCGGTGACAATGCCGGTGAACATTACGCGCGCTCGTAGACAGTGAGAGTATCGTTGCCGAATGTCTCGCTAGCATGAACCTTGTAGGCCTGCGACTGCGTGATTTTCGACAGGGGCAATGCATCGAGCGCATCGACGCCATCAGGGCCCGCCTCTTCCGCCCCACGGAACAGCCAGATCTCGTCGACGAGATCGGCCGCGACAAAGGATGCGGCAACACGGCTACCGCCCTCGACCATCAGCCGAGTGATGCCTTTCTCGGCCAGCGCATGCAGCACCGCGGGCAGATCGAGCCCCGCTGCACCGCCCGGAGGCACGCGCAACATTTGCGCACCGGCCGCCCCGAGCCGCGTTGCGGCCGCGGCTTCCGCGAGGTCGGAGCCCACCACCCAGAGCGGCGTTTCGCGCGCGGTGCGGACGAGCTTGCTCGCGCCGGGAATGCGCAGGCTCTGGTCGAGCACCACCCGCACCGGCGAGCGCGCCGCCATGCCCGGCAGGCGGCAGGTGAGAAGGGGATCGTCCGCCAGCACGGTGCCGATGCCGACCAGGATGGCGTCGCTCTGCGCGCGCATGAGATGCACGCGATCGCGCACGGCTTCGCCCGTGATCGCGACCGGCTTACCGCCAGCCGCGCCGATCTTGCCGTCGGGCGAGACCGCAAGCTTGAGGATCACATGCGGGCGGTGATCCCTGATGCGGCGGAAATGCCCGGCATGGTCGAACGCGGCCTCTGCCGCGCACAGGCCCACATCCACCGTGATACCGGCGGCGCGCAGCCGCGCATGGCCCCGGCCTGCGACTTCAGGATTGGGATCTTCGATCGCGGCAACCACGCGCTTGATGCCGGCCGCGATCACCGCATCGGCACAAGGCGGCGACTTGCCGAAATGCGAGCATGGCTCAAGCGTGACATAGAGCGTGGCGCCCCGCGCCGCCTCGCCGGCCCGCCGCAAGGCCTCGGGCTCGCCATGCGGCCGCCCGCCCGGCTGGGTCCAGCCGCGGCCGACGATGACCCCGTCCTTGACGATGACCGCACCGACGGCCGGGTTCGGCCAGGTACGCCCCTGCCCGCGCCGGCCGAGCGCCAGCGCCAGCTGCATGAAGCGGAGATCGGCGTCCTTGGCCTCGCGGGCCTTCTGCGCGAACTGATCTTCCAGGATGCGGAAGATCATTTGCGGATCGCGGCGAGCCGCGCTTCCTCCTCGCCGGAGAGCTCGCCGAGCACGTCGGCGAAATCCTTGGCTTCGCGGAAATTGCGATAGACCGAGGCGAAGCGCACATAGGCGACATCGTCGAGCGTGCGCAGATGCTCCATCACGGTCTCGCCGATCACCTCGGACGAGATCTCGGCCTCGCCGCCGGTCTCGAGCTCGCGCACGATGGTGGAGACCATCTTCTCCACCCGCTCCGGCTCGACCTGCCGTTTGCGCAGAGAAATCTGCACCGAACGCATCAGCTTGTCGCGGTCGAACGGCACGCGGCGGCCGTTGCGCTTAATCACCGTGAGCTCGCGCAGCTGCACGCGCTCGAAGGTGGTGAAGCGGAAATTGCAGGCCACGCATACGCGCCGCCTGCGAATGACAGACGAGTCCTCGGTCGGACGCGAGTCCTTCACCTGCGTATCGAGACTATTGCAGTTCGGGCACCGCATCCGATTGCCTTGACCAGTTTGCTTCGGCCTTACTGATAGATCGGGAACCGGTCGGTGAGCGCCTTGACCCGTTCCTTGATCGCGGCTTCGACCAGCGGCGCCTTGCCGTCGTCGGACTGCGCGATCGCGTTGAGGACCTCGGCGATCATACCGGCGACCTGTTGGAATTCCGCGACACCGAAGCCGCGGGTTGTCGCGGCCGGGGTGCCGAGACGCAAGCCCGAGGTGACGAACGGCTTTTCGGGGTCGAACGGAATACCGTTCTTGTTGCAGGTGATGGCGGCGCGGACCAGCGCCTTCTCCGAGACGTTGCCCTTCAGGCCCTTCGGCCTGAGGTCGACCAGCATCAGATGGTTGTCGGTGCCGCCGGAGACAATATCGAAGCCGTGGCTCTTCATCGCTTCGGCCAGAGCCTTGGCGTTCTCGACGACGTTCTTCGCGTAGACCTTGAAGTCCGGGCGCAGCGCCTCGCCGAAGGCCACCGCCTTCGCCGCGATCACGTGCATCAACGGGCCGCCCTGCAGGCCCGGGAAGATCGCGCCGTTGAACTTCTTGGTGAGCGTCTCGTCATTCCACAGCATCAGGCCGCCGCGTGGTCCGCGCAGCGATTTGTGCGTCGTGGTCGTCGTGATGTGGGCATAGGGCACGGGCGAGGCATGCACGCCGCCGGCGACGAGCCCCGCGAAATGCGCCATGTCGACCAGCAGATAGGCGCCGACGCTGTCGGCGATCTCGCGGAAACGCTTGAAGTCCCAGGCCCGCGAATAGGCTGAGCCGCCGGCAACGATCAGCTTCGGCTTGACCTCTTCGGCCTGCTTGGCGACCGCATCCATATCGATGATCTGGTCCTCGCGACGCACGGTGTAGTGCGCGGCCTTGAACCACTTGCCGCTCATGTTGACGGGCGAGCCGTGGGTGAGATGGCCGCCCGCCGCGAGGTCGAGGCCCATGAAGGTGTCGCCGGGCTGGAGCAGCGCCAGGAACACCGCCTGGTTCATCTGGCTGCCGGAGTTCGGCTGCACGTTGGCGAATTTGGCGCCGAACAGCTTCTTGGCCCGATCGATCGCGAGGTTCTCGGCGACGTCCACCCACTCACAACCGCCATAGTAGCGCGCGCCCGGATAGCCTTCCGCATATTTGTTGGTCATGACCGAGCCCTGCGCTTCCAGCACGGCCCGGCTGACGATGTTCTCGGAGGCGATCAGCTCGACCTCATGGCGCTGCCGGCCGAGCTCGCCCTTGATGGCGGCGGCGATTTCCGGATCGGCCTGCTCGAGCGAGGCGGTGAAAAACGAATCGGGCGCGGAGGCGGTCTTGGCTGAGGTCATCTTGCGAATATCTCCACCGCCGCAGCCTTTTGGCGGGCTACGGGCGGTCTGGTGTGGCGATCGGAAGCGGCGTGCGCGATCTACCACATCGCCCGCAACAGGCCAAGGGTTTGCGGGTCGAGCCTGAGATTTATGCAAGATATGGTGGGGATTGGAGGTTTCGGCCCTGTGGCGGCTTATCGAGCCGCTCCGCGGCCAACACCTGAACCAAGGCCGTTTTGGCCCTTACCCCCGCCCAGTGATCGGCTGGCCCCCAGCCGGGCCAGCTACAACCCCGTATAGCCCGCCTTCACCGGGTCCACGCTGCCGTCGAGCTGGCGGAGATAGGTCAGGCCGCAGACGGTCAACCTGTGGGTGTCCTTCTCGCCGGCCTCCATCAGCGTATTGAGATAGGTCGTGACCTTGGCCCGAGCCTCCTCGCTGGCCGCGGCAGTGCGGTTGGCGAGCAGGTCATAGGTCTGCATGATGCGGTCGATGGCGGCTTCCATGGCACCCTCTGATTCTCTTGGAATTTGGGAGTCTTGATCAGGCAACCGCGCGGGCCTCGGACTGCGTCTCGAACCGTGCGATCGCCGTGTTGGCGAGCCTGATCTTGTTGATTTCGCCCTGCTGGAGCAGCTTGATGATGATTCCGAGCAGGCGCTCGTCGGTAACGAGCGTATCGGGGATCGCACCGGAGCGGCGAAGGTAATTCGCGGCAATGGCGTAGGCCTCACTGACGAGTTCCACGTTCATCGCCCGAAGTCCGCGCTCGACCAGCATCGACATTCCTCCGATCCGATGGAGATAAGCGACGGGGCCGGAACTGGTTCCTTGCCAGGAGAGGAATTTTTCGCAGTTGCACAAAGTAAAACGCACCGGTCCGGACGGATCCGGGCCAGTGCGCTTGGGGAAGTCAGGCACGTCAGGGTCGCCTGCCGGTCTTGTTTCGGGCCGGCTTGGCCTTGATCCCTTCGAGAAAACTCAGAGCCGATACAGGATCTGGTCGGTCCAGAACCGCTCGAGGCGGTGCAGCGACTTGTTCAGGGTAGCGAACTCCTCGCCGGAGATGCCGCCGACCTGCTCCACCGTCTTGACGTGCTTCTGATAGAGCGCATCGACGATGCGGCGGACTTCCTGGCCCTGCGGGGTCAGACGGATGCGCACCGAGCGGCGGTCAACGCGCGAGCGCTGATGATCGAGGAAGCCGAGCTCGACGAGCTTCTTCAGATTGTAGGAGACGTTGGAACCGAGATAGTAACCGCGCGTACGCAGCTCGCCCGCGGTCAGCTCCTTGTCGCCGATGTTGTAGAGCAAGAGCGCCTGGACCGAGTTGATGTCCGCACGGCCGCGGCGATCGAATTCATCCTTGATCACGTCGAGGAGCCGGCGATGCAGCCGCTCCACCAGAGTCAAAGCTTCCAGATAGAGCGACTGCACCGAACCCTGCTGGCCGGAGACGCGCTCTGCGGTATCTGCCGCAGTTGCGACGGCTTTCATCATGACACTTCCCCTGTTGTCGTTTTTATCGACACTTATTCGACGAAACTTGTGTCCCGTCTGATAGGTGCAACTTAAGGGGCTCGTTTGAAGATCGGCTTAAATAAGAGAATAAAGAGATCATGAATTTAAGACAGTGAATTGCGGATTAAGCCTGTGCCACAAGGGCTTTTCGCAACTGTCTGTTGACCTTCGCAAGGTCCTGTTCACCCTCCGTCCGCCGCAACTGTCGCATTCCAGAACAGCGCCGCCCCGTTTCGAAACGGGCGAGTAACGGCTGTGGCGGAACCGGCTGGTCAACGAAAACTTACCTCAAATTTTAGGCAACCAACGGTCAACCAAGCGCGCACAACTCCGCTCTCGTGTCCCAGACAAGATGCAGCGCGAAGCGATGCATCGCAGAGCCGGGACCCAGAAAGCCGCAAGCGATATGATGGAGAGATGGGCCCCGGCTCTGCAGCGCATCGCTGAAGTAGCGCTGCGCTGCGTCCGGGGCACGAGCGTGATGCGTTGAATGATCTACGCGCTCTACGGCGGCCGTTCCCGCGCGGCCATCCAGGCGAGCGCGAGATAGGCGGCGAGCATGAAGGCTTCGACACCGACCACGATCAGGCTGCCGCCATAGATGCCGGGGAACATCAGCTCGATCACGGCCATCGACACCACGGTGGTCAGCCACACCACCGCGCCCCAGGGCGTTGCGAGCCACAGGCCCACGGCCGCAACGAGCTCGATCACCGCGAAGTAGACGGTCGCGGCCTGCCAGGCCATCGACTGGTTCTCGAACGCCTCGTCCTCGCCGCCGACGAAACCCGTCACCTGCGCCCAGTGATAGAGACCCTTCAGGATCGACAGCAGCGCCATCACCCGCAGAAACAGCACGAGCCGCCGCGTCCAGACATTATCGTCGGACTGGGAGCGCTCCGACGAGATCGCCGCCACCGACATCGCGCCGTCCCTGGCGCTGTCTCTGGCATTGTCCCTGGCGCCGTCGCGCGCCGCATCGCGGGTGGAAATCTCGGACATGGCCCCTTCTGGCTGCTTCGCCCCGCAAAATCAATCGGCTGCCAAGTCAGGGCAATTCTGCCTTGCGGCAGGTCAAGCCGCGGTGACGGGAACCATGCGAGCTGGTATAAGAATAATTCCAGCCGGAGGAAGAGTGATGGCGATCAAATACGGACGTCCGATCGAATTGCGCGAGGTCGCGCGCCGGGAGGGCACGGCAGTGCCCCATGCCCTCGATCTGACTGTCCGTCCGCGCCGCAACCGCAAGGCCGAATGGGCGCGGCGCATGGTGCGCGAGAACGTGCTCACCACCGATGATCTGATCTGGCCGCTGTTCCTGATCGACGGCACCAACAAGCGCGAGCAGGTCGCCTCGATGCCGGGCGTCGACCGTCTCAGCGTCGATCAGGCGGTGCGCGAAGCCGAGCGCGCCATGAAGCTCACCATCCCTTGTCTTGCGCTGTTTCCCTACACTGACCCGTCCCTGCGCGACGAGGAAGGCTCGGAGGCCACCAATCCGAACAATCTGGTCTGCCAGGCGGTGCGTGCGATCAAGAAGGAATTCCCGGAGATCGGCATTCTCTGCGACGTCGCGCTCGATCCCTTCACCAGCCACGGCCATGACGGCCTGATCTCCGACGGCAAGATCCTCAATGACGAGACGGTCGCCGTGTTGGTGCGTCAGGCGCTGGTGCAGGCCGAGGCTGGCTGCGACATCATCGCGCCCTCCGACATGATGGACGGCCGCGTCGCCGCGATCCGCGAAGGCCTGGATCGCGCTGGTCTGCTCGACGTGCAGATCATGGCCTATGCCGCCAAATACGCCTCCGCCTTCTACGGCCCGTTCCGCGACGCCATCGGCTCGGCCAAGACGCTCACCGGCGACAAGCGCACCTATCAGATGGACAGCGCGAACACCGACGAAGCCCTGCGCGAGGTCGAGCTCGACATCGCCGAGGGCGCCGACATGGTGATGGTGAAGCCGGGCATGCCGTATCTCGACGTGGTCCGCCGCGTAAAGGACACCTTTGCGATGCCGACCTTCGCCTACCAGGTCTCCGGCGAATACGCGATGATCGCAGCCGCCGCCAATAACGGCTGGCTCGACGGCGAGCGCGCCATGATGGAAAGCCTGCTCGCCTTCAAGCGCGCCGGCGCCGACGGCGTGCTGAGCTATTTCGCGCCGAAGGCCGCGGAGAAGCTGCGGGCGCAGGGGTAGGTTCGCACTGCATGCTCAGTGTCGTCCCGCCGCCGAATCGCCGGAATATTTTCGCTTGTTGATCCCAGCGCCCTTGGCATGCGGACAGCCTGTTCCCATGTCCTGCTCGGGGGTTCGCTGGGAGAGAACGGACATGTCCGACGCAGGCAATTCAGGCACTTGGCGCAACGAGGGTGGGATGCAACCGCATGCCTACGACCCCTATCTGCACCCGGAGCTGTTCCGCGGTGTCGCGACGCGGCGGGTCTTTGCCTTCCTGATCGATATGATCGTGATCTCCGTGCCTGTCATCCTCGGCTACATCTTCATCGCCCTGTTCGGCGTGGTCACGCTCGGCATCGGCTGGGCGCTGTTCTGGATCGCCTGGCCGGCCTCGGTGATCTGGGCCATCGTCTATTACGGCGCCAGCATCGGCGGCCCTTCATCGGCGACGGTGGGCATGCGTGTGATGGACCTGGAACTGCGCACCTGGTACGGCGCACCCGGCTATTTCGTGCTCGGTGCCACCCATGCAGTGCTGTTCTGGGTGACGGTCTCGTTCCTGACGCCCTTCGTGGTGCTGGTCGGCCCGTTCAACGGCCGTCGTCGCCTGCTGCACGATTTCGTCCTGGGAACGGTCGTGATCAACAATTCGGTTCGTCTCCCCGCGCCCCAGGCCGCAAGGACGTACTGAGAACCTGCTGGTCAACAACCTATCAACCTGGACCTACTAAGCTGACTGATCTGATCTGCCGAGCAGGACAATTGACCGTGGGCCTCTGGAGCGCGATGCTAAACCACACTTCGGAGGCCCACGACGTCCCTTGACCCAGCACTCGCGCGACACCCCACAATTTTACCTTACGGCGCCCTCCCCCTGCCCCTATCTGCCGGGCCGGCATGAGCGCAAGGTGTTCACGCACCTCGTGGGGGAGCGCGCCGGTGATCTCAACGACCTCCTGACCCATGGCGGGTTCCGCCGCAGCCAATCGATCGCCTATCGGCCCGCCTGCGACCAATGCCGCGCCTGCGTCTCGGTCCGCGTGGTCGCCAACGAGTTCCGGCCATCCCGCAACTTCCGCAAGGTGATGGCGCGCAACGCCGACATCATAGGCGAGCAGCGCAGCGCGGTGCCGACCTCCGAGCAATACTCCGTTTTCCGCGCCTATCTCGACGCCCGCCACCGCCACGGCGGCATGGCCGACATGACTGTGCTCGACTACGCCATGATGGTGGAGGACAGCCACGTCGAGACCCGCATCATCGAGTACCGCAAGCGCGGCCCCGACAGTGGCATCACCGGCCGCGGCGAGGAGCTGATCGCAGTTGCGCTCACCGACGTGCTCAGCGACGGGCTATCCATGGTCTATTCCTTTTTCGAGCCGAGCGAGGTCAGCCGCTCGATGGGCACCTTCATGATCCTCGACCACATTGCCCGGGCGCGCCGGCAAGGCCTGCCCTACGTCTATCTCGGCTACTGGATCGAAGGCTCCAAGAAGATGGACTACAAGGCCCGCTTCCTGCCGCAGCAGCGCCTCGCTCCCTCGGGCTGGCTGCGCATCGATGCGCAAGGGGATATGGCCTCCGAGCCGCAGGATTGAGCGGCGAATGGCGAGTAGCGAATAGCCAAACCATTCGCTATTCGCCATTCGCTACTCACCCCATCAACGTATCCGCCAGCAGCTTCACGTTCAAAATCACGATGACGCCCGCGACGATCCAGGCGACCGCGGCGACCGACACCGGGATTGCGAACTTGCCCATCTTGCGGCGGTCGGAGACGAAGCGAACCAGCGGGATGACCGCAAAGGGCAGCTGCATCGACAGCACAACCTGGCTGAACACCAACAGGTCTGCGGTGCCCCGCTCGCCATAGATCGCGGTGACGATGATCACGGGAATGATAGCGATGCCGCGCGTGACGAGGCGGCGCGCCCAGCTCGGCAGGCGCAGGTCGAGAAAACCTTCCATCACAATCTGGCCGGCGAGCGTCGCTGTTACCGTCGAGTTGAGGCCTGAAGCCAGCAGGGCCACCGCGAACAAGGTCGAGGCGATGCCGAGGCCGAGCAGCGGCGATAGCAGCTCGAACGCCTGCTCGATCCCGGCCACGTCGGAATGGCCGCTCTTGTGGAAGGTGGCTGCCGCCACGACGAGGATCGCAGCGTTGATGAACAGCGCCAGCATCAGCGCGATGGTCGAGTCCGTCGTCGCCCACTTGATCGCCTCGCGCCGGCCGGCATCGTTGCGCTCGTAGGCGCGCGTCTGCACGATCGAGGAGTGCAGATAGAGATTATGCGGCATCACGGTCGCGCCGATGATGCCGATCGCGATGTAGAGCATTTCAGGATTGGTGAAGATCTCGCTCTTCGGCACGAAGCCGTGCAGCACTTCAGCCACCGGCGGGGCCGCAGCCACGATCTGCACCGCGAAGCAGACCGCGATCACCACGAGCAGCGCGATGACGAAGGCCTCCAGGAAGCGGAAGCCGCGATTCATCAGGATCAGAAGCAGGAACGCATCGAGCGCGGCGAGCAACGCGCCGCCGATCAGCGGAATGCCGAACAGCAGCTTGAGCGCGATCGCGGTGCCGATCACCTCGGCCAGATCGCAGGCGATGATCGCCGCCTCGCAGGCGAGCCAGAGCAGGAAGTTCACCGGCGGAGAATAGGTCGCGCGGCAGGCCTGCGCGAGGTCGCGGTCGGTGACGATGCCGAGCCGCGCCGCCAGCGACTGCAGCAGGATCGCCATCAGGTTCGAGAGCAGGATGACCGCAAGCAGCGTGTAGCCGAACTTCGATCCACCGGCGAGGTCGGTCGCCCAATTGCCGGGATCCATGTAGCCGACCGAGACCAGATAGCCGGGACCGACGAAGGCCAGCAGCCGTCGCGACCAGTGGCCGGCGGCCGGGATTGCGACTGTGGAATTGACCTCGGCGAGGCTCTTGGTGGTCGGCGCGTCAGCGCGCCAGCCGGCGGCGTCGGGGCTCATGTGGGGTGATCGGGCATCCATGCTGGCAGAATACCCAAGTTCATTCTTATTGCAACTCATTTGCAACTGCATCTAGCCGCTTTCGTTCAGAGGGCGGATCGCGGCAGTCCCGTCTCTTGTCGGGAAGCGGGTGGGTTCGGTGGTCCCGGAAGGCGAACATCGGCGCAAATTCGCCTCCGCAGGATATGAGCCATGTCACCGCCGCACCTCCCCGACACCTTCAACCGCCTTGCCTGGTCGAACCTCGCAGCGCAATCGGCCGAGCAGATCGCGCTCGCCGCAGCCCCTATCGTCGCGGTGCTGACGCTGGGGGTCGCCGAAGGGCGCACCGGCCTGCTCCAGACCGCCCTCACCTTGCCCTTCGTCCTGTTCGCCATTCCCGCCGGCGTGCTGGCCGACCGAATCTCGCGCCGCCGGCTGATGGCGGGCGCCGAAGCGCTGCGGGCGGTTGCTCTTGCGGCCATCGTCCTGCTGCTGGCGCTGGGTGCCCTCAACCTGCCGCTGCTGGCGCTGCTCGGCTTCGCCGCCGTATGCGGCACCGTCGTCTACAGCGTGGCCGCCCCGGCGCTGGTGCCCTCGCTGGTGAGCCCGGACCTGTTGCCGGCCGCAAACGCCCGCATCGAGCTCGCGCGCACCATTGCCTTTGCAAGCGGGCCCGCGTTCGGCGGCGCATTGGTGGGATGGTGGGGCGCAAGCCCGGCCTTCGGCTTTGCCGCCGCGCTCTCGGCGATCGCGGTGGTGCTGCTCGCCGGCATCTACGAGCCTGCCCGCGCGCCGGCGCCGCGGCGCCACCCGTTGCAGGACATCCGCGAGGGCGCGGCCTTCGTGTTTCACCATCCGCTGCTGCGGCCGGTGTTCATCACCCAGTTCATCTTCAACACCGGCTGGTTCCTGCAGATCGCGGTGTTCGTGCCCTATGCGGTGCGCCATCTCGGCCTGACCGCCGCCGGCGTCGGCGTCGTGCTGACGATGTACGGCGCCGGCATGGTGATCGGAGCGCTGCTCGCCACACGCGTGATGCAGCGCCTCGCGTTCGGCACGGTGGTCGGCCTCGGCCCGGTCACCGGCTTCGTCGCCGCACTGGTGATGGCGCTGACGGTGCTGGTGCCCTCGCCCTGGCTTGCGGCCCTGAGCTTTTTCCTGCTCGGCGTCGGCCCGATCCTCTGGGTGATCTCGACCACGACGCTGCGCCAGTCGGTGACACCGCCGCGCCTGCTCGGCCGCGTCTCCGCCATCAACATCATGAGCTACGGCGCCCGCCCGCTCGGTTCAGTGCTGGGCGCGATCGTCGGCGGCCTCTGGAGCGCGGAAGCGTGCCTGTATCTCGCCGCCGCCGTGTTCGGCGTGCAGGCGCTGGTGATCCTGTTGTCACCGGCCGTGTCGCTCGACCGGCAGCCGGACATGGTGGGAGATGAGGTGGCGGTGAAGTGCTAGCCGCGCCGTCATTGCGAGGAGCGCAGCGACGAAGCAATCCAGGATCTTCCGCTGAGGGATTCTGGTTTGCTTCGCTACGCTCGCAATGACAAAGCAAGCCGGAACAGCCCGCTTATCCCGCCAGATACCGCTCGTAGCTCCCCGTCACCGGCTCGCTGGCATCGACATCAGGATCGAGCGTGTAGAGATCCTGCGCGCGACCGATGCCGCGCAGCGCGTAGCGGCCGGTGGAGACGAGATAGCGGCGCCCGGCGGCATCCAAGCCCTTGTAGAATTCCGACGAGGTCAGGAGTTCGCGATCGACCGAGCGGCTCATCGAGGCGATGCGGCTGACCTCGTTGACGGTCGGCCCGACCACGGTAAAATCGAGCCGGTCCTCGCTGCCGATATTGCCGTAGAAGACCTCGCCGACATGCAGGCCGATATAGGCCGACGTGGTGGGACGGCCGGCGGCCGCCCTGCGCGCGTTCAGCGCCGCGACGTTCTTGCGGAACAGATGCTCGGCCCGGAGCGCGGCGCGCCGCGCCGCCGCCATGTCCTCGCCCCAGAACATCGCGAGCACGCCGTCGCCGATCAGCTTCAGCACGTCGCCGCCGGCCTCATGGATCGGATCGATCACGGCCTGCGCGTAGTCGTTGAGGAACGGAATGATCTCGTCGGGACCGATGCTCTCGCTGATCCCGGTCGAACCGCGTAAATCCGAATACCACAGCACGGCGTTGATGCGCTCGGTGACGCCGCGCGAGATGCGCCCGCGCAGCACCTGCTCGGACGCGTCGCGACCGAGATAGACGCGGCCGAGCGTGCGCGCGATGTCGACCTGCTGGGCCGACTTGATCGCGAGCCCCAGCACCGGCACCAGATCGCGCAGCGCTTCCAGCTCGGATCCGGTGAAGCCGCTGTCGCGCCGGGTGGTCCAGCAGGAATACAGGCAATCCATCAGGCCGAGCGCGCCGTTCTCGCCGAAGCGGTGCACGAAGGCGAGATAGTGCTTGTGGCCCTTCTCGGCGAGCTCGCCGATCTGCGAGAAATCCAGTGACGGCGCGTCGGCGAGATCGATCACCATCTCGTCGTCGCCATTCTCGAGCATGTGGAAGAACACCGAGCGGCGCCAGCTCTTGGCGGCGTCGCCGTCCGCGGTCGAGCCGTATTCGAACGCGTCGCTCTCGTTGCTGGGACGGTCGCTCCAGCGGAAGCCGCGGCCCTCATAGATCGGATGCAGCGTGTCGATGACGACCAGTCCGCGCGACAGGTCCAGCCCCTCGGCGCAACAGCGCTCGCAGAAACCGCGAAGCAGCTCGTTTTCAGGCAGGCCCGTGAGCCCCTGGCCGGTCAGCCAGTTCATCAGCGCAAGGCGCGAGGTCAATTGCATACGCCATTATGGCGTGCATTCGTGACGAACGAAAGGCCGCGCGCGGACACCGGCAGGCTCGCGTCCGCGGCAGGTCGAATATGCCGCAGACGCGGTTGACGGGCTCACGCCGCAAGCGGCAAATGCATCCAATGACACAGAAGATCAGAAGCACGAGGACATGAGCCGGCGCCAGCTTCCGATCATCCTGGCGCTGGGCACCACGCAGACGCTGGCCTGGGCGTCCAGCTATTATCTGCCGGCGCTGATCGCCGATCCCATGGCGCGCGACCTCGGCATTTCCTCCAACTGGATCTTCGGCGCGTTCTCGGCTTCGCTCGTGCTCTCCGCCATGCTCGGCCCGCGCATCGGACGGCAGATCGATCTCTTCGGCGGACGGCAGGTGCTGTCGGCCTCGAACCTCTCCATCGCCGCCGGCCTCGTGCTGCTCGGCCTCGCGCAGTCGGTGGCGGTGATGGCGATCGCCTGGCTCGTGCTCGGCATCGGCATGGCGATGGGTCTGTATGACGCCGCCTTCGCCGCGCTTGGGCGAATCTACGGCACCGAGGCGCGCAGGCCCATCACGGGCATCACGCTGATGGCGGGCTTCGCCTCGACGATCGGCTGGCCGCTCACCGCCTGGGGCCTTGCCCATATCGGCTGGCGCGAGACCTGCTTTGCCTGGGCCGCGGCCAATCTCCTGATCGGCCTGCCGCTCAATTTCTTCATGCTGCCAGCGATCACGGGCGCGAAGCAGACTGCTGCGACCGCCGAGAAGCCGCATCTGCCGCTCGACCGCACCATGGTCCTGCTCGCTTTCATCTTCGCCGCGGTCTGGACCGTCACCGGCGCCATGGCCGCGCATTTCCCACGCATCCTGGAGGCGACCGGCGCAACGCCGGTCGAAGCGATCGCAGCCGGCGCGCTGATCGGCCCGGCGCAGGTCGGCGCACGCATGCTAGAAGCGGGCTTTCTCAGCCGCTTCCATCCGCTGTGGTCGACGCGGCTCGCCTGCCTCACCCATCCGATCGGCGCGGTGGTCGTGGCGATCTTCGGCGGCGCGGCCGCGAGCGCGTTCGCGCTGTTCCATGGCTCCGGCAACGGCATCCTGACGATCGCGCGCGGCACGCTCCCGCTCGCGATCTTCGGGCCGAAGGATTTTGGCTATCGTCTCGGCATCATCGGCGCGCCGGCGCGAATGGCGCAGGCGGTGGCGCCGCTCGCCTTCGGCCTGCTGATCGACGTCATGGGCGCCAAGGTGCTGATCGTCTCCTCCGCACTCAGCCTGTCGGCGCTGGCGGCCTTGTTCCTGATCCGCACCAAGCCCCGGCCGGATTGACCGCCCCGCCGCTTTCGCGGCACAAGCGAGCCATGAGCGAAGATGCCAGCCCGCCCCGCACGTTCAAAGGCCTCCTGCGCTGGGCGACCACGCCGCCGCAGGCCTGGGGCGTCTATCTGCTCGCGCTTCTCCTGGTCTGGCTGGTCTCGTTCTATGCCGGCACGCTGAAGCCGAAGAAGACACCGGACGCGAGCCCGCCTAATGTGACCGCACCGAAAGGCTGATTCCTCACGTCAATGCGGGCAGGTCTCGACCTCGACCGTGACGTGGCTCAGCCCCTTCAGTCCGGCAAGCCGCCGCTTGTAGACGGCCGGTTGCTTCGGCTGGTCCGACACCACCGAGAGCAGCACGGCGCAATGGCCGGGCCCGACCTGCCAGAGATGCAGATCGGTGACGCGGTCGTCGCCGACCTCGATGCGCGCCCGGATCACCCGCTCCAGCTTCTCGTCGGCGCGCACGTCGAGCAGCACCGCGCCTGACGACTTGATCAGGCCGAACGCCCAGGCCGCGATCACGGCGCTGCCGATCAGGCCGACGGCCGGATCGGCCCAGACCCAGCCCGAATACATCGCGACCACAAGGGCACCGATCGCCAGCACCGAGGTCGCAGCATCCGCCATCACGTGCACATAGGCCGCGCGCAGGTTGTTGTCGTGATGATGGTGGTGGTGGTCATGGTGATCGTCGTGATCATCATGCGCATGGCCATGGCCGTGATGATGGCCATGATGATGATCATGGTTGCCGCGCAGCAGCCACGCGCTGGCGAGGTTGACGCACAGCCCGAGCGTTGCGACCGCGATCGCCTCGCCATAGACGATCGGCACCGGCGTGATCAGCCGCAGCACGCTCTCATAGGCGATCTCGACCGCGATCAGGCCGAGGATGATCGCACTGGCGAAGGCGGCGAGATCGCCGAACTTGCCGGTGCCGAAGGTGAAATGTGCATTCCCGAGATGCCGTCGCGCGAAGCGATACGCGAAGGCGGCGATGCCGAGCGCGGCGGCATGCGTACCCATGTGCCAGCCGTCGGCGAGCAGTGCCATCGACCCGAACAGCGACCCCGCGACGATCTCCCCGGCCATCATGACCAGCGTTAGGACGACCACGAACCAGGTGCGCCGCTCGTTCTCCTCGTGCTTCTCGCCCAGGAAGGCGTGGTCATGGGTCCATTGCTCGATGGAGTGGGAATGCATCGAATTCTCCAGAAGATTCAGGTCAGTTGACGGTTAGTATAGTCGCCGGACACCGATTTTCTAAGGTCCAATCGCCCCGCGCATTGACAGTGCTTGCAAGTTTCGCTGTAATCTGCGCCATGGGGATTTGAGCGATCTCCCCACGAGGCGACACGCCCAAGCATCGCGTCCCGTTCGGTTTTGCGAGGACGCATCATGTCTGCTTTCACGACCATATCATCTGACAAATTGGCACGGCTGATCGGCACGGCGAACAGCCCTTCCCTCATCGACGTGCGCACCGAGGAGGATTTTGCCGCCGACCGGCGGCTGATCCCGGGCTCCATCAAGCTCAGCCACGACCAGGTGACGGACTGGGGCCGCGATTTCGCCGGCCGCCGGACCATCGTCTCCTGCCTTCGCGGCGAAAAGCTCGCGCAGGGCACGGCCGCCTGGCTGCGCCAACTCGGCGTCGAGGCCGAGGCACTGGAGGGCGGCTTCGAGGGCTGGAAAGCGGCCAAGCTCCCGTTGCTCGACGCCCGCAAGCTGCCGCCGCGCGATGCCAGGGGACGCACCGTCTGGGTGACGCGGGCGCGCCCCAAGGTCGACCGCATCGCCTGCCCCTGGCTGATCCGCCGCTTCGTCGATCCCAACGCGGCGTTCCTGTTCGTCGCACCCTCCGAGGTGATCGGCGTCGGCGAGCGGTTCAATGCCGCGCCCTTCGACATCGAGAACGTGTTCTGGAGCCACCGCGGCGAGCTCTGCACTTTCGACGTCATGATCGAGGAGTTCGGGATCGCTTCACCGGCCCTGCTCCGCCTCGCGACGCTGGTGCGCGGCGCCGACACCGCGCGGCCGGAGCTCGCACCGGAGGCGCCGGGCCTGCTTGCGGCCTCGCTCGGACTGTCGCGGATGTATGACGACGATCTCGAACAGCTCGAGGCCGGCATGCTGCTCTATGACGCCTTCTACCGCTGGTGCCGCGACGCGACGGCCGAGACCCACAACTGGCCGACCAACAAGGTGAAGGCGTAATGGATACCCGTACCGTTCGTGCAGGAGCTGACGCCGGTCACGGCGTCAGCTTCAATGAAGCCTTCCGCGTCTGGCTGCGCGTCGCCTGCCTCAGCTTCGGCGGGCCCGCGGGCCAAATCGCGGTGATGCATCGCATCCTGGTCGAGGAGAAGAAGTGGATCTCTGAAGGCCGCTTCCTGCATGCGCTGAACTATTGCATGCTGCTGCCGGGGCCGGAGGCGCAGCAGCTCGCAACCTATGTCGGCTGGCTGATGCATCGCACTGCCGGCGGGCTGATGGCGGGCGGGCTGTTCATCCTGCCCGGCATCATCGCCATCATGGGCCTCAGCTACGTCTACGCGGCGTTCGGCAATGTCAGCTTCGTCGAGGCGCTGTTCTTCGGGCTGAAGGCGGCCGTGCTCGCCATCGTCGTCGAGGCCGTGGTGCGCGTCGGCAAGCGCGCGCTGAAGAACCGGATCATGATCGCGCTCGCCGCCATCGCCTTCGTCGCGATCTTCTTCTTTGCCGTCCCCTTCCCGATCATCATCATCGCCGCCGGCTTGATCGGATATATCGGCGCGCGAAGCGGCCGGCGGGAATTCGCACCGGCCGGTCACGGCCATGGCGGCAGCACGGCCGTGATCGACAGCATGCTCGGCGACGCGGTGCCCGATCACGTCAAGCCTGATACAGGGCGCGCGATCCGCGTCGGGGCGCTGTGGCTTGCGCTCTGGCTGGTGCCTATCGCCGCGCTGCTTGTACTGCTCGGGCAGGCCAGCGTGTTCAGCCAGATCGCGCTGTTCTTCTCGAAGATGGCGCTGGTCACCTTCGGCGGCGCCTACGCGGTGCTGGCCTATGTCGCGCAACAGGCGGTCGAGCATTATCACTGGCTGAAGCCGCACGAGATGCTCGATGGCCTCGGCATGGCCGAGACCACGCCGGGACCGTTGATCATGGTGCTTCAGTTCGTCGGCTTCATGGCCGCCTATCGCGATCCGAACGGGCTGTCGCCGATGCTGGCGGCGGCGCTCGGCGGCCTGCTCGCGACCTGGGTCACCTTCACACCCTGCTTCCTCTGGATCTTCGTCGGCGCCCCCTATATCGAGCGCCTGCGCGGCAATACGGGCCTCGCCGGCGCGCTCAGCGCGATCACCGCCGCCGTCGTCGGCGTCATCCTCAACCTCTCGATCTGGTTCGCCCTGCACACGCTGTTCCGCGAGACCGTGCCGGTGCACGCCTTCCCGCTGAACTTCGATAGGCCCGTGCTGAGCAGCGTCGATGTGCCGGCCCTGCTGCTGGCGATCGCAGCGGCGACGGCGATCTTCCGGTTCGAGCTGGGGATGCTGACGGTGCTCGCGGCAAGCTGCGCGGCGGGTGTGGCGCTGCGGCTGGCGGGGGTGATCTAGCCGGAAAACTCAGACACGTCGATAAGCCGGCGGAACGCGCCCGAACATAAGCGCAGGGTTCCCGCCAATGGCGATTGGAACGGGGCTAATTTGCCATGGTTAGCTCCCGTAACCATGGGGTCGGCTTTCCGGGGAAGAGTGTATGACTGACCTGTCCATCGATGCCCGACTGCTTGCTCCTGACAACAATCGGCACCAAGCCAATCTCACAATCGTCGCCATCGCGGCGGCTCTTCTCCTCGCTGGCGCGGCAGCTCTGTCGAACGTCGTTTCGTGGCAGCAGGGATTGTTGTTTCTCCTCGGCGGCGCTCTTGGCCTGACGCTCTACCATGCGCTGTTCGGGTTCACCTCGGCCTGGCGTGTCTTCATCGTCTCGCGCAGAGGCGCAGGGCTCCGTGCGCAGATGGTCATGCTTGCGTTGGCGACGGCGCTGTTCTTTCCCGTCCTGGCTCAAGGCACTCTGTTTGGCGGGGCCGTCCGGGGCGAGATCGGCGCGGTCGGAATCGGAATGCTGACCGGGGCGTTCCTGTTCGGCCTCGGAATGCAGCTTGGCGGCGGCTGCGCGTCGGGAACGCTGTACACCGCCGGCGGCGGCAACACGCGGATGCTGGTGACGCTGGCGGCCTTCATTGCGGGATCGACGATCGGCGCGCTTCATCTGCCTTGGTGGAGCGGTCTTCCGAACATCGGACCTGTTTCTCTGATCGAAAGGCTGGGATGGCTGCCGGCGCTCATGCTCTGCTGGGCCGTGATGGCTGTCATCTATCTCCTGACCGTCAGGGCCGAGCGGCAACGGCATGGCGCGCTCGAACCGGGAGCGCGGACGGAGCTGCGAGGCTTTCGGCGATTCATACAAGGACCATGGCCTCTCTTATGGGGCGCGATCCTGCTCGCGATCGGCAATTTCGCCACGCTGTATCTGGCCCGGCGGCCATGGGGCATCACGTCCGCATTCGCACTGTGGGGATCGAAGATCCTGATGGGACTGGGTGTCGACGTCGCATCATGGCCTTATTGGCAGGGTGCCCGCGCCGCCTCGCTGCAGCAGAGCATCTTTACCGACATCACCTCCGTCATGGATTTCGGCATCATCCTGGGTGCGTTGCTTGCGGCGGGCCTCGCCGGCAAATTCAGCCCGACATGGCGCATCGCGCCTCGCTCGCTGCTCGCCGCGATCGTCGGCGGCTTGCTGCTGGGATACGGCGCGCGCCTCGCCTATGGCTGCAACATCGGCGCCTATTTCAGCGGGATCGCTTCTGGCAGCCTGCACGGCTGGTGCTGGCTGGTCGCCGCCTTCCTGGGCAATATCCTGGGAACGCAACTGCGGCCGCTGTTTGGGCTGGGCGTCGAACGTTAGATTTGCGCTGCTGATAGCTGCGCGGCAGGCGTGGCGCTTCAGCCCCGCTCGGGGATGTTGCGGCCGACTGCACCTGCGTGCACGTATCATCTGATACGACGAGTCGGTCACTTTTCGGAAATATTCCCTCAGCGCGCAAGTTGAGTCGGTGCGCTCGCGGCCCCGGCGCTGCCTCACGTCCAGCCCTGGTCGCGTACCAAGCCCATCATTGGCCGAATGAAAACGAGCAGGCGCTTCGGATTTTTCAGACCGTATGTTCTGCATACTTTCAAGCGTCACCCGCCGCAGTTCGCTTCTCGCAGCGGACATGGGCCAATGCTTGCGAATAGCGCATAAGCGTCTCGCCGGTTACGACCACGGGCTCCGGCGTGCCCCACTCGCGTAGGACTGAAAGGAGAGTTGGGTGACCAACCTCAAGCAACGTATTGAAGATGTCGAAGTGAAAGCCGCCGAAAGCGAGCTACTGGGAAATCTGTCCGCGGACGAAGAAGTCCGCATTTATAACCGGCGCCTCACGGTTGAACTCAAGCAATACGCCAAGAAGCTGCGCCGGCAGCTCGAGACGGGCGGCAAGGGCGGCTAACGATTGCTTCAACCCGCCGAAGTCAACTGTGCGTCACAAGCGGCCGCGCGTCCTACCAACGATAGACGACGTGACAACTGGATCAGCGGGTTCGGCTAAGGGCCAAGAGCGTACGTTCCGTGAAAGCTATACGCCAAGGCTCTCAAGAAATATGTGGACCGCAAATGCTACTACTGGAAGCACCACTACTGCCGTCAAAAGTCGTTGCGTCAAATATTCTCTTTGCTGATCATCCTTGGGAAAAACTTCCAAGGTCATTCGTTCCCACAAACACGTCCGAGGCGATGGTCTAATGCCTCTTATCCAAAGAGAGCCATGAACGACTGTCAGGCTTACAAGTACCGTCAATATCAAGAACAAGGCGTCCTTAGGCATGCAGCACTCTTCTCCCTGAAGTTCATAATCAGCGGGCGCGGCAGGCCTCGCTGACACCGGTCGAGCAGCCCACCGCCGCTCCAGCCAACACCTTCTCGGAGCGCGGCGCCAGATTATCCTCTTGCTCTTCGAGAGCTAAATTCAAGAACGCTACAAGCAAAGATGGCATGGAAAAGATAGAGCAACCTATCCCGGATGGCAATCGAAGGTCGTCTTTGGGTCATAAGCCGTCCACGACGGCCAGCTGCCAGACTTCTGCTTTGCCACCGAGAGCTGGTGTTGATGAGGACAAGTGCTCGTCACTACCTCCCAGTCGGCCATTGCCCGTGGGGCAAAACATCGCAGCCATTTCAACCCAGGCACCTGTCAAGCCCCACCGCCCACAATTTACGTCTTTACCGAAATTCGGATTTGTCGTACAGACAATGCACCCTGGCCCGAGACAAGGGGCGGATCGCGATCGTCACGAACCGCGGGCCGGGCAGCGATGGACGCGACGGCGTCGGGCGCAGCAGGCGTTGTAGGGCGGCTTCGGTCGTGAGCAATCGCTTTGCGCCGACGACACGAGCTGACAGCGTCTTCGCATGGCTTCGGGGGCGAGCACACGCCACCCCTCGGAGGCCCAGCGAAGACGTGCGCGGACGGAGAAGTCGTGTGGTCCTGACGCCCGGGGTCTGTGCGTCAAGGCTTGCGGTGATGTAGCGGCCGACCGGCACGCGCATCGATCATCCGCAAGGCGACGGGGACAATAGTGCATCGCTCCCCGGGGAGAGCACGAAGGACACCGTTAAAACCATTCGCGCAGGGAAGGCCGGGCGACCGGCAACACCTGTGGTCCACCCCGTGTGCATTCTTACTGTGCACGGACTTGCGGGTGCCGCCGTCGCCCGGCCTTCCCTGCGCCCTTGTCTTTTTCGAGGGCGTGCGAGAACCAAAACTCGGGCGAAACGAGCCGCGGGAAGGCGATGGTGCGTCTGCTGTTTGAAATGCGAAATGGAGAGCGACGCCCTCGCCCCTTGCTCCGTCATTGCGAGGAGCTCGCGACAAAACTGCGAAGCAATTTTGCGCTGATGCGACGAAGCAATCCAGAATCCCTCCCCGGAAAGATCCTGGATTGCTTCGCTCCGCTCGCAATGACGATGTGGAAGCCGCGAACGCCATGCCACGACGCTGCTCGCAGCAAGCAGGGCTATCCCATCATCATCCGCGCGATCGCTTCCCCGATCACCACCGTCGTGAAATGCGTGTTAGCGCGGCAGTCCGACGGCATGATCGAGGCGTCGGCGACGCGCAGGCCGGAAATGCCCTTCACTGTGCCGTCAGGATTGACTACGCCGTCGGCGTCGCCAATGCCGCTCATGCGGCAGCTGCCGGCCGCGTGCTGGATGTCGCCGGTCTCCCGGCGCAGCACCGCATCGAGCTCGTGGTCCGGCAGGCGGGCTGCCTGCGGCAGCGTCAAATCTGTGTCTGCGAGCCGGATCCAATCGGCAATGCCAGACAACGCCGGCTGGGACGTGATCACGGCGAGCCGCTTCACCGCATCCATCATACGCAGCATGTCGCGGGGATCGGCCAGCATGTTCTCCTCGACGACGGGATCGACCGACGGGTCGGTCGAGGCGAGCTTGAGCGTGCCGCGCGAATAGGCGTTGAACAGGCCGGCGCCGATCGCGCCGGGATTGCCGATGCCGCGATGGTTGAACGCGATCAGGATCATGTCGCGCTTGCCGCCGTCGGCGAGGCCCGAGGAATAGGTCACGCAGCAATTGGTGTGGCGCGTGTCGGGATCGGTGGGCCGCAGGTTCTCGTGGAGCTGGATCGTGGTGCGAAACAGCGGGTGATCGAAGAAGTGCTTGCCCACCGGCAAATCGCGCGCGACCGCGATGCCCATCGCTCTCAACTCCTCGGCCGGCCCGATGCCCGAGCGCAGCAGGATCGCCGGGCTGTGGATAGCGCCGGCGCAGAGCACGATTTGCCGCGCGCTGATCTCATGGGTGCCCTGCCCTTGGATGTGAACGCGGAGGCCTGTCGCCCTTCCGTCGCTGATCAGCACGCGATCCACCAGCGCGTGGCCGCGGATCTCCAGATTGGCGCGGCCGCGCGCGGGCTCGAGGTAAGCCTCGTTGGTGCTGATGCGGCGGCTGTCGCGGCTGTTGATGGGATAGCAGGCAACGCCCTCGCCGTCGGCGCCATTGAGGTCGGCACACCAGGGATAGCCGCTCGCCAGCGCCGCATCGCGCAAGCCGCGATCGATCGGCCCCCATTTCTCGGGCGGGGCCCGATAGACCGGCAACGGTCCGCCGCGACCATGTCCCTCGGCGTCGCCGAACTCGAGATCATCCTCGATCACGGAGAACAGCGGCATCACATCGCCCGCCGACCAGCCTGTGCAGCCGTTGGCGGCCCATTCGTCGAAGGCATCCGCGACGCCCCGGATGGCGATCTGGCCGTTCATCATCGACGAGCCGCCGAGCCCCTTGCCGCGCCAGTAGAAGCGCGGCTCCTGCCCGGCCACGCGGCGCGACAAGAGATCAGGCCACTGCCATTTCTCCTGGTACTCGCGCTTGTGGATGATCGGGATCGGGTTTGGCGTGCGCACCTCCCATGGCGCCTCGTCGGCACGCCAGTCGAGGCCTGCTTCGAGCAGCAGCACGCGCCTTGCGGGATCTTCGGACAGCCGGGCCGCAACCGCAGCGCCGGCGGAGCCGCCGCCGACAACAATGACATCGTACATGGCGTTATTTCTCGACATTCCAGAACACCGGCGTTGTGGACGGTATCAGACGGCGCTGAGCGGTGGAAAGCGAATTGAAGAGGGGCGCTGTCGCAGCTCGTCATTGCGAGCGCGGCGACTTGTCCGCCGAAGCGGAAGCAATCCAGACATTCGGTGTCATCGCCCGGCTTGACCGGGCGATCCAGTACTCCGAGACGGGTGTGATTGAACCGAGAAGCCGCCGCGTACTGGATGCCCCGGTCAAGCCGGGGCACGACACCTGCATTGCAGCGTGGGTCCCGGCTCTGCGAAGCAGCGTTGCACGCTGCAGCGCGTCCGGGACACGGGATGCTATCCGATCCCCCGACCGAACTTGTTCGACTTCGGGAAGCCCTTCGGCGGCAGGCGGCCGGCGTCGGCGCGGGTGCCTTGCCACTCGGCGAGCTCCTTCATGGTCGCCGAGAATTCGCGGCCCGCGGAGTCCTTCCAGGTCAGGCCCGCCTTGGCGTCGAACACGGCGACATCAGAGAGGCCGCCGTCCTTGTACTTCTGCAGGCGGACGCCGCGGCCACGGGCCATCTCCGGCACCTGGTCGAGCGGGAAGACCAGCATCTTGCGGTTGTCGCCGATGACCGCGACGGTGTCGCCGAGCACTTCGGTGATCGCGCGCGCCTCGTTCGGCATGTCGACGTTGAGGACCTGCTTGCCCTTCTTGGTGGTGCCGACGCAATCGTCCTCGTTGACGATGAAGCCCTGACCCTCATGGCTCGCGACCAGGAATTTGCGTCCGCCCTTGTGCACGAACAGCGCGACAGGCGCGGCCTCCTGCTCGAGGTCGATGAACAGGCGGATCGGCTCGCCATGGCCGCGGCCGCCCGGAAGCTTGGCGACATCGAGCGAGTAGAACTTGCCGTTGGTGGCAAACAGCAGCAGCTTCGAGGTGGTCTCGGCGAAGAAGGCGAAGCCGAGCTTGTCGTCCTGCTTGAAGGCGAGCCCCGAGAGATCCTCGACATGGCCCTTCATGGTGCGGATCCAGCCCTTGTCGGAGACCACCACGGTCACCGGCTCGCGCTCGACCAGGGCTTCCTCCATCGCGGCGAGATCGTGCTCGGGCGCGTCGGCAAAGGTGGTACGGCGCTTGCCGAGCGGCGTCTTCGGCCCGAACATGTCGCGGACCTTGCCGACCTGCTCGCCGACCTTCTTCCACTGCTGGGATTCGGAGGCGAGCAGCCCTTCGATGCCCTTCAGCTCCTTGCGTAGATCGGCATCTTCGGTGCGGATCTCCATCTCCTCGAGCTTGCGCAAGGAGCGCAGCCGCATGTTGAGGATGGCTTCGGCCTGCACTTCGGTGAGCTTGAACGCCTTGATCAAAGCCGGCTTCGGCTCATCCTCGGTGCGGATGATCTTGATCACCTTGTCGATGTTCAGATACGCGATCAGCAAGCCGCCGAGGATTTCGAGCCGATGCTCGATCTGCGCCTTGCGGTAGTTGCTGCGGCGAACCAGAACGTCGCGCAGATGGTCGAGCCATTCGCGCAAGGCTTCGGCAAGGCCGACTACCTTGGGAATGCGGCCCTTGACCAGCACGTTCAGGTTCAACGGAATCTTGTTTTCGAGCTCGGTCAGCCGGAACAACGATTCCATCATCAGGGCGGGATCGACATTCTTCGACTTCGGCTCGATGACGATGCGGACGTCTTCGGCCGACTCGTCCCTGATGTCGCCGACCAGCGGCAGCTTCTTCTGGTCCAGCAGCTCGGCAACCCGCTCGATCAGGCGCGACTTCTGCACAAGGAACGGGATCTCGGTGACGACGACGACCCAGGTGCCGCGTGCGCCCTCCTCCTGCTCCCACCGCGCACGAACGCGGAACGAGCCGCGGCCGGTGGTGTAGGCTTCAGCGATGGCCTGCTTGGAATCGACGATGATGCCGCCGGTCGGGAAGTCCGGGCCCTTGACCCATTTCAACAGCGCCTTGGACTTCGCGTCGGGCTTCTCGATCAGATGCAGCGCGGCGTCGCACAGCTCGGCCGCGTTGTGCGGCGGGATCGAGGTCGCCATGCCGACCGCGATGCCCTGCGCGCCGTTGGCGAGCAGGTTCGGGAAGCCGCCGGGCAGCACCACCGGCTCCTTCGACTGGCCGTCGTAATTGGCGCGGAATTCGACGCCGTCCTCGTCGATGCCCTCGAGCAGCAGCCGCGCGACGTCGGTCATGCGCGCTTCGGTGTAGCGGTAGGCGGCGGGGTTATCGCCGTCGATATTGCCGAAATTGCCCTGGCCGTCGACCAGCGGATAGCGCGAGGAGAAGTCCTGCGCCAGGCGGACCATGGCGTCGTAGATCGCCTGGTCGCCATGCGGATGGAACGAGCCCATCACGTCGCCGACGATCTTGGCCGACTTCTTGAAGGCCGTGCCCGGGTCGAGCCGAAGCAGGCGCATGCCGTAGAGGATGCGGCGGTGGACCGGCTTCAGGCCATCGCGCGCGTCGGGCAGCGCGCGGTGCATGATGGTGGAGAGCGCATAGGCGAGATAGCGCTCTTCCAGCGCTTCACGCAGCGGCACCTCGTGAATTTCGGCCGGTTCTTCCGGCGGAACGATTCGTTTTCCCATGCCGCCCGGTTAAACCGTGGAAGCGAATCGGGCAAGGATCGAATGTTCCCTGTGGGCGGTCTAGTGGCCCGCCCAACCGGCTGTCACAGGCGGGGTCTTCGCCTGCCCAGGCGCCTGAGCCGGGGCCGGCGCGTTGGTCACGCAGCGGCGCGCGGTCTCGATCTCGGCCTCGGTCGCGCCATGGGAGCGTGCCCATGCCTCGGCGGCTGCAGCGGAATATTTGGCCACATAGTACCGGACCACCGTGCAGGATGCCCGGCGAAACACGCCGGGTTGCGGCTCGCCGGCCATTGCATCAGGCGCAAACGTCAGCAGCGCCGCAGACAAGGCGAATCCCCTGATCAACATCTGGGCTGTCCCCGTTGTGGAACCACAGGACCCAAGTCCGCTCGGACGGATTTCGTTCCCGGGAACTCCATGTCGAGGGACAAGGCAGAGACGCGCTCAAGTCATGGCGCCGGTATCGCGGCTTTCGCCTGCTGCCGCATCAAGGCGTTGATGAAGCCTGCCCGTGCGTCGGAATGGCCCTGCCCGCGCGGCTCCAGCACATGGCGCAGCAGGAACAGGCCGGTGAGCCGAAAGCCATCCTGGAGATCCTGCTCCGTGAGGTCGGTGTGCACCTCGCTTTGGCGCAGGAACGGCGGCAGCCGCAACAGCCGGTCGTGCCATGGCTCGCCCGCGCCGCGCGACACCGCGCCGCCGGATTTCGGCGAGACATAGATCAGGTCCGTGGTCTCGCCGGTGACAGCGCAATTCTCCAGCGCCAGGCCGAAGCCGAGCTCGGCGAGCATCGCCAGCTCGAAATGGATGACATGCACGGCGGCGCCGCCAATATCGTCGAAATCGTCGAGCGCATGTTCGAGCTGCGCGAAAATCTCCTCGTGCGGATCGCGCTCGGGCAGGAGCCGCGCAATCGACGCGAGATGGGTGACGCCGTAGACGCCGTGCGAGGACGCCAGCAGCGTCGCCGCACGCAGTTTCAGCCCTTCAATGGCGTAGGTGCCGAGATGCTCATCGAGCCGCGCCCGCCACACCGCACCGACGCTGTTGCCGGGCTGCAAGAGCGGCCGCATCCGCGAACCGGCGCCGCCGCGGACGAGCCCGAGATGCCGGCCGTGCGCGCGCGTCAGCAGCTCGACGATGGCGCTGGATTCGCCATGTCGCCTCACGCCCAGCACGATGCCTTCGTCGGTCCATTCCATGTGCTATATATAGCGCTATATGCCTTGACGCAGAAGTTCGGACACGCCTGGAATCACGATGGCCAGCATCATTTCCGACTTGATCGCGCTCATTCTCGAGCTGGTGTTCTGGATCGTCTGGGAGGCCTTGCCGACCTTTTTCTATTTCACCGCCCTCGCCCTGCTCTATGCAGCCACCTTCGGCAGGATCACCGTCGCATTCCCCAAGAGCATGATCCGGGTCGGCTGGACAGGCCTCTTGCAGGTCACGCGTACGAACGAAGGCCGGATGATCCTGTCGCCGGCGCTCGGCGTCGTCGTAGGCTTCGTGATCTGGACGCTCATCATAGGCGCGGTGTTAATTGTCCACGCTTACCGATTGTAGGGCGGATTAGCCGAAGGCGTAATCCGCCAAGTTGTCCACTGGGATGGCGGATTACGCTTCGCTGATCCGCCCTACGGCACCGCGCAAGATCTCACGCGTCGAACCAACCCTGCGCGTCGCCAGTGAAGGAGTAATACAGGCCCATCGTGGTCAGCGCACAGGAAACGATCTCGATGGCGCTGTCGAGCTCCAAGCCCTTTGCGCCGATGATCTGGCCGAGCGACATCACCGACAGCACGAGCGCCGCCGCCAGCACCCAGCGCGGCCAATTCTTGCGGTGATGCGCGGCCAACCGGACGAAATAGACCAGCAGCAGGATCATGCCGCCGGCGAGCAGGGTCGCCATCATGATCATCTGCTCGGTCATCTCGGCATTGGGCGTGCGGTCCTGCACCGCGACCGACAGGGCATCCAGCATCAACGATGCATAGAGCAGCGCTTCGAAGCGCCGGACGTTGCTGGGCACGCTCATCGGATACCGATCTTTTCTTGGTTATTCCTTGGGGAAGTCCAGCCCCATCTCGCGATAGCGGTCGGGATCGTCGCCCCAGTTCTCGCGCACCTTGACGAACAGGAACAGATGCACCGGCACATCGAGGATCTGCGTCAGCTCCTTGCGCGAATCCGCGCCGATCGACTTGATGGTGGCGCCGCCCTTGCCAAGCACGATCTTGCGCTGGCTCTCGCGCTCGACGAAGATCGTCTGCTCGATGCGCACCGACTTGTCCTTGCGCTCCTCCCACTTGTCGGTCTCGACCGTGGACTGGTAGGGCAATTCCTGGTGCAGCTTCTGATAGATCTTCTCGCGCGTGATCTCGGCCGCCAGCTGCCGCATCGGCGCGTCGGACATCTGGTCCTCGGGATAGAGGAAGGGGCCCGGCGGCACCATCTCCGAAAGCGTCGTGCGGATGTCGTCGACGCCGTCGCCCGAGATTGCCGCGATCATGAAGGTCCGAGCGAACTTCATTCGTTCGTTGGCGGCCTGCGCCAGCGCCAGCAGCTTCTCGCGCTGGACCAGGTCGACCTTGTTGATGACGAGGATCTTGTCGTGATTGACGCTGGCCGCCTTGGCGAGGATCGCCTCGGCCTCCTCGTCGATGCCGGTCTTGGCATCGAGCAGCACGCAGACGAGGTCGGCATCATGCGCCCCGCTCCAGGCGGTCGAGACCATGGCGCGGTCGAGCCGGCGCTTGGGCAGGAAGATGCCGGGCGTGTCGACCAGGATGATCTGCGCGTTGTTCTCGATCACGATGCCGCGGATCAACGCGCGCGTGGTCTGCACCTTGCGCGAGACGATCGTGACCTTGGCGCCGACCAGCGCATTGACCAGTGTGGACTTGCCGACATTGGGCGCGCCGATCAGCGCAACGAAACCGCAGCGCGTTGCGGTGGGCGCCTCGCCGCTTGCTTCAGCCGTCATTGCCGCCGCCAACGCCTTCGCGTTCGATCATCACTGATGCCGCCACCTTCTCAGCCGCGCGCTTGCTCCCGCCGATGCCTTCGGCCGGAGCCAGTCCCGGCAGGTCCACCGCCACGCGGAACTGCGGATCGTGGTGCGGGCCGGTGCGCTCGACCTCGCGATAAACCGGCGTCGGCAGTCCTTTGCCTTGTGCCCATTCCTGCAGCACGGTCTTGGGGTCGCGCAAGGGCCGACGCGGCTTGTGCATGCGCTCGGTCCAGTTACGCTTGACGAATTCGGCTGCCGCCGCGTGGCCGCCGTCCAGGAAGATCGCGCCGATCACGGCCTCGCAGATGTCGCCGAGGATGGATTTGCGCAGGCGGGCATCGGCGCTGGACCCGACCGAACCGAGCTTGATGTCGTCGAGCAGTCCGAGCGACTTGGCGACGTCGGCGCAGCTCTCCTTGCGCACGAGTTCGGCAAGGCGCTTGGACAGCTCGCCCTCATCGGCGCTTGGATAGGCGTGATAGAGCATGTCGGAGACGACGAGGCCCAGCACGTGGTCGCCTAGGAATTCCAGCCGCTGATAGCTGTCGCCGCGCTTGCGTCCCGACTTCAGCGCCGAGACATGGGTGATCGCCTGCATCAGGAGGTTCGGATCGGCGAACTTGTGGCCGATGCGCGCCTCGAGCGCGGCATTCGCATCGGTACCCTTGGCCTTGCTGCTCCGCGCCCGCTTCTTCTTCGCAGGCGCCTTCGGTGCAGCTTCGCTCTCGGGAGCGGCTTGCGCCTCGGTCGATTGGATCGCGATGTCCTTGGCTTCGTCTTTCATCGGACGATATTGAAGAAACGATTCCAGCGCACCGACCACGGCCAGCGCCAGAACATCCAGGCGTGCTCGCCTTCGGCGATGGAGAAGAAGATCATCTGGGCGCGGCCGATCAGATTCTCCTGCGGCACATAGCCGACCTGGCCGAGAAAGCGGCTATCGGTCGAGTTGTCGCGGTTGTCGCCCATCATGAAGAAGTGGCCGGGCGGCACGTTGTAGACGTTGGTGTTGTCCATGTAGCCGTTGTCGGCGCAGTCCAGCGTCTCGTAGGACACGCCGTTCGGCAGCGTCTCCTTCCAGCGCTTCACCCGGGAGATGCCGCCGCCCTCGGAGCCGCACGGGTCCTCGCCGACGAACTCGCTCATGCGCTGCCGCTCGACCGGGGCATCGTTGATGTAGAGCAGACCGTCGCGCATCTGGATGCGGTCGCCGGGAAGGCCGATCACGCGCTTGATGTAGTCGGTGGAATCGTCCTTGGGCAGGCGAAAGACCACGATGTCGCCGCGGTTCGGGTCCGAGCCCCAGATCCGCCCGGAAAACAGGTTCGGCGAAAGCGGGATCGAGTAGTGGCTATAGCCGTAGGAGTATTTCGAGACGAACAGATAGTCTCCGACCAGCAGCGTTGCCTTCATCGAGCCGGACGGGATGTTGAAGGGCTGGAACAGGAACGTGCGGATCACCAGCGCGATCAACAGAGCATGGATCACGACCCGGATCGTTTCGCCGACGCCGCTCTCAGTTTTCGTTCCCGAAGTCACGCTCATTGCTCTCTCAATTCCAGCCGGCGGTCACAGAGCGCCCTCCTCCCGCGAATAGCCCATCGGTTCGCGGTCCAAGGAGATTGTCCTGATTCTGATAATGAGGGCCAATTCCGGCGTAAAGCCGAATTTACCCAGCCTGATTTGCGTCCGCGGACTTTTAGACGGTTGTCGGACACCACGCAATCAATGATCGCATCAAAACCGCCTAAGATACTGGTATTTCATGCGAATTATGATCCTTCCTGACGCCGTCAGGGCTTGGCGAGCGGGACGGCCGAAATGATGACGAAGGCCTGCGCGAGCGGCCAGTCGTCGGTGATCGAAACGTCGATCCGGGCCTCGAATCCCTCCGGCGTCAGGGCCTGAAGCCGGGCCAAAGCGCCGCCGGTCAGTTGCATGGTCGGGCGCCCTCCCGGCAGGTTGACCACCCCCATGTCGCGCCACCAGACGCCGCGCCGGATCCCGGTGCCGAGCGCCTTGGAGCAGGCCTCCTTGGCGGCGAAGCGCTTGGCGTAGGTTGCCACCACCATCTTCTCGTTCTTGGCGCGCCGCTCGGCCTTGGCCCGCTCGGCCGGGGTGAAGATGCGGTCGAGGAAGCGCTCGCCGTGGCGCTCCATCACCTTGGCGACGCGGGTGATGTCGATCAGGTCGGAGCCGATGCCGATGATCATGCCCGGCTCCGCCCGCGATCCATCGCCGCCCGCATCCTGCGTACGGTCTCGGCCAGCCCCACGAACAGCGCCTCGCCGATCATGTAGTAGCCGATGTTGAGCTCCATGATCTCAGGCAGGGCCGCGATGGTCTCCGCCGTCGCATAGTCGAGCCCGTGCCCGGCATGGACCTCCAGCCCGGCTGCCTTGGCAAGCTTTGCTCCCGCCGCGATCCGCTGCCATTCAGCTTCCGCTTTGTCGGTGTGACCGTCGACGACGGCGTCGCACCAGGCGCCGGTGTGGATCTCGATCACGGGCGCGCGCAGCCGCGCCGCCATCTCGATCTGCGCGGGGTCGGCGGCGATGAACAGCGAGACGCGAATGCCGGCGTCGTTCAGCCGCGCGATATACGGCGCCAGCGCGTTGTGCTGGCCGACCACGTCCAGCCCGCCCTCGGTCGTCACCTCCTGACGGCGCTCCGGCACCAGACACACCGCGTGCGGCTTGGTGGCGAGCGAGATGCGCATCATGTCGTCGGTCGCCGCCATCTCGAAATTGAGCGGCTTGGAAATCTCGGCCTTCAGCCGCGCCATGTCCTCATCGCGGATGTGGCGGCGGTCCTCGCGCAGATGCGCGGTGATGCCGTCGGCACCGGCGTCGATCGCGAGCAGCGCGGCCCGCACCGGGTCCGGATTGCGGCCGCCGCGCGCGTTGCGCAGGGTCGCGACATGGTCGACATTGACGCCGAGGCGGAGCGGAGATGCAGGCATTTCAGGGCTCGCGAAGTGACATTTCCCAACTCGTCATGCGCGGCTCGACCCGCGCATCCATCTTTTTTGAGAGATGGGCTGCCGGATCAATCCCGGCAACGACGAACTTCATCCATTAACACGTTCGACTTTGGCGACGACCGCTTTCGCACGCAGCTGGGCCAGGATCGCGCTCAGATGCTTCAGATCATAGACTTCGAGATCGATCGTCGTTTCCGTGAAGTCAGGCGAGCGGCGCTGCATGCTGATATTGTCGATGTTGCCGTCGTGCTCGGCGATCACGGTGGCGATCTGCGCCAGCGCGCCGGGCTCGTTGACGTTCTCGACCTTGATGCGGGCGGGGAAGCGCTGCGGTGCGGAATCCTCGATGTCCCAGCGCACATCCAGCCAGCGCTCCGGCTCCTCCTCGAAATCCTTCAGGGCCGGCGCCTGGATCGGATAGATCGTGATGCCCTCGCCCGGCGTGACGATGCCGACGATGCGGTCGCCGGGCACGGCGCCGCCATTCGGCGCGAACTTCACCGGAAGGTCGGAATTGATGCCGCGGATCGGGATCACGACCGGACTGCGTGACGGCTCCGAGGATTTCTCCTTGAGCTTGGCGGCGAGCCCCTTCTTGGCGCCGTAGCGTGCGATGCGCTCCTCCTTGTAGTCGGGATACATCGCGCGCGCGACGTTGGAGGCCTTGATCTCGCCGCGGCCGACCGCCGCCATCACGTCGTCGATCGAGGTGCGTGCAAGCCGCGGCAGCGCGCCCTTGAGCTTGTCGTCGGCGTATTCGATCTTGGCGCGCTCGAACAGACGCTCGACGATGCGCCGGCCGAGCCCGGCATATTGATCGCGCACGGCAGTGCGCGTGGCGCGGCGGATCGCGGCCCGTGCCTTGCCGGTGATTGCCAGCGTCTCCCAGGCCGACGGCGGCGCCGATTGCGCTTCCGAGGTCAGCACCTCGACCTCGTCGCCGTTCTGGAGCTCCGAGGACAGCGGCGCGAACTTGCCGTTGATCTTGCAGCCGACCGCGCTGTTGCCGACGTCGGTATGCACGGCATAGGCGAAGTCGATCACGTTGGCATGGCGCGGCAACGCGATCAGCTTGCCCTTCGGGGTGAAGCAGAACACCTGGTCGTGGAACAGCTCGAGCTTGGTGTGCTCGAGGAATTCCTCGGGATTGGCGCTCTCGGAGAGGATGCCGATGGTGTGGCGCAGCCAGGCGAACGCGTTGGATTCGCGCTTGAGGAATTCGGTCGGTGAGCCCACGCCTTCCTTGTAAAACACGTGCGCGGCGATGCCGCGCTCGGCGATCTGGTCCATCGCCTCGGTGCGGATCTGGAGCTCGACGCGCTGGTTGCCGGGACCGATCACCGTGGTGTGGATCGAGCGATAGTCGTTCTGCTTCGGCGTCGAGATGTAGTCCTTGAAGCGCCCGGGCACGACCGGCCAGGTGGTGTGGACGATGCCGAGCGCGCGATAGCAGGCCTCAATGTCGTTGACGACGAGGCGGAAGCCGAAGATGTCGGACAATTGCTCGAAGCCGACCGACTTGCGCTCCATCTTGGTCCAGATCGAGAATGGCTTCTTGCGGCGGCCATAGACCCGCGCGCCCAGACCGCGGTGCCGCAGATTGTTGGAGAGCTGGTCCTCGATCTCGCCAATCAGATTGCGGTTGCGCTCGGCCAGCGCGTCGAGCCGCTGCATCACCACCGAATAGGCTTCGGGATCGAGGGTGCGGAAGGACAGATCCTCCAGCTCCTCGCGCATCTCCTGCATGCCCATGCGCCCCGCCAGCGGCGCATAGATGTCGAGCGTCTCTTCGGCGATGCGCCTGCGCGATTCCGTCGGGACGAAATCCAGCGTGCGCATGTTGTGCAGGCGATCGGCGAGCTTGACCAGAAGCACACGGACATCGTCGGCAATGGCCAGCAACAATTTGCGCAGGTTCTCGGCCTGCTTGGCCTCCCGAGATACCAGCTCCAGCCGCTTCAGCTTGGTCAGCCCCTCGACCAGCGCGCCGATCTCGGGCCCGAAGATCTGGTCGATCTCGGCCCGCGTCGCCTCGGTGTCCTCGATCGTGTCGTGCAGCAGCGCGGCCACGATGGTGGCGTCGTCGAGCTTGAGGTCGGTGAGGATCGCCGCCACTTCGAGCGGATGCGAGAAATACGGATCGCCCGAGGCGCGGGTCTGCGAGCCATGCGCCTTCATGGCGTAGACATAGGCGCGGTTCAGCAGGTCTTCGTTGGTGTTGGGATTGTAGGACCTGACGCGCTCGACGAGGTCATATTGACGCATCATCCGCGCGCGGGGCTTGGCCGGGCGTACAACCGGCGCAGTCGGGGCCACGGCAACCGATTCGGTTGCGGCCTGCATCTGCGTGGATCTGCGGCGCCGATAAACCATGCCGTCCTGCCTCTAAACGGGCCAGGAGACGGCCCGTTGCACACATCTTAGCGTCGATCCTGCGCGTGTCCGATCAATTCAGTGACAGGCCAGCGCGAACCGACGACACTATGGTAACCACGAAAACGCCAACAAAAGCAAAGGCCCGAACAACGGTTCGGGCCTCGATAAGATCACAAGCAGTCGATGATTGCGACGGGACGATTACTCGTCCTCCTCCGGCTGCTCCTCCGGCGGCGCGAGGCCTTCGAGACCCTTCAGGAGCTCCTCTTCGGTCATGCGCTCGACGGCGACCTCGGTGTCATCTGCATCGACGCTCGCGCCGGCGGAACCGATCAGCGGCACCGTATCGGGCTCGGGCTCGTCGACCTCGACGAACTTCTGGAGCGAGTGCACCAGCTCCTCGCGGAGGTCCTCCGGCGAGATGGTCGTTTCCGCAATTTCGCGCAGAGACACAACAGGGTTCTTGTCGTTATCTCGGTCAACCGTTAGTTGTGAACCGGACGAAATCATGCGGGCACGGTGGGCGGCCAGCAGGACCAGGTCAAACCGGTTGTCGACCTTGTCGATACAATCTTCTACGGTGACGCGAGCCATGGACTGTCGCTCCGTTGTGGGTGGGACGAAATATGTGGATGATCGGGGCTAGTTATAGGGACGGTGCCGATTTCGCAAGGCCAATTTGTGATTTGGCCTCGCCAAACGGCTCTGCTACCCCCACATTGGGACTGGGATGGGTGGTTTCCCGGGCTGCCATCGAAGGTAGCACAGGGTCTATGCAAGTTCGCCATAACTATACCTTGATTGCCCCGACTTCTCCGGATTTGCGGTTTCGACGGGTTTCGGCAGCACTCTGACGTGCGTGGCTTGCCGCCGCGCGCCAACAATAAACGATCAATCACGACACACTACGCGAGCAAACTGAATGTCACTTTCCCCTACCAACAAGATCGCGCTCTTCATCGATGGGGCCAATCTCTACGCGACGGCGAAAACGCTTGGCTTCGATATTGATTACAAGCGCCTGCTGAAGGAATTTCAGAGCCGCGGGACGTTGTTGCGGGCGTTCTACTACACCGCGATCATCGAGGATCAGGAGTATTCCTCGATTCGTCCGTTGATCGATTGGCTGGACTACAACGGCTACACCGTCGTCACCAAGGCGACCAAGGAATTCATCGACGCCTCCGGACGCCGCAAGGTCAAGGGCAACATGGACATCGAGCTCGCCGTGGATGCCATGGAGCTCGCCGAGCATATCGATCAGATGGTGCTGTTCTCGGGTGACGGCGACTTCCGGTCCCTGGTCGAGGCCGTCCAGCGTCGCGGCGTGCGGGTCACCGTGGTCTCCACCATCGCCAGCCAGCCGCCAATGATCGCCGACGAGCTGCGCCGCCAAGCCGACGTCTTCACCGATCTCGTCGAGCTGCAATCCAAGCTCGGCCGCGACCCGTCCGAACGCCCCGCCCCGCGCGACCGCGGCGAGCGTGGTGAACGCCACCACGCCCCGCAATTCCTCCAGCGCGCAACGACCGTGGCGCCGAGGGGTGATGACGACTTCGAGGAGTGAGGCGGCCCGGCCAAGACGCCAGACCCCCACCCTCATCCCCGACCGTGACTGTCCGCTCTGTCCGCGCCTGGTCGCCTTTCGTGGGGCGAACCGCGCGCGTGAGCCGTTGTGGCACAACGCGCCGGTTGCGCCGTTCGGCGACATCCGTGCGCGCCTGCTGATCGTCGGCCTCGCGCCGGGCATGCAGGGAGCCAACCGCACCGGCCGCCCCTTCACCGGCGACTATGCCGGCGACCTGCTCTACGCCACGCTGCTCGAATACGGGTTTGCCAAGGGTACCTATCAAGCGCGGCCCGATGACAGCCTGAAGCTGGTCGATTGCCGCATCGCCAATGCCGTGCATTGCGTTCCGCCGCAGAACAAGCCGCTGCCGGTCGAGATCACCACATGCCGCCAGTTTCTCGTCGCTAATCTGGAGACGATGCCCAAGCTGCGCGCGATCGTGGCGCTCGGGCGGATTGCGCATGACAGCGTGCTCAAGCCGCTCAAGCTGAAGGCCTCTCAGGCTCCCTTCGGCCACGGCGCGGTGCATCAGGCCGGCGCCTTCAGGCTCTACGACAGCTATCACTGCTCCCGCTACAATACGAACACCGGCGTGCTGACGCCGGACATGTTCCGGTCCGTGTTCGCGAAGGTGAAGGCGGATCTCGATTAGGTCTTACCTGGCTGGATTGGCCTTCAGCCATTCCAGCACATCGCCGGCGTTCCGGTCGGGCGGAAACACCGGATAGAACACATGCGTGATCCGGGCATCGTCGATGACCAGCGCGAGGCGCTTGATCAGCGTCAGACCTGCGACCTCCATCGTCGGCAGCTTAAGCGCATGCGTCAGCGCCAGCTTCTCGTCCGAGAGCACCGGAAACGGCAGATGCAGCCGCGAGGCCATCTCGATCTGGTAGTCGTTGCTCTGGGTCGACAGACCGAACACATGCACGGCGCCCGCCGCCTTCAACTCGGCAAACAGATCGCGGAACGCGCAGGTCTGCGGCGTGCAGCCGCGCGCACCCGGGATCATGTCCCAATCATCGACCAACGCGATCTTGCCCGGCTCGCCGGTGCGGGGATAGGCGAACACGACGGTGCGGCCGCGCAGCGCCGACAGCGTGACTGACGTATCGTCGGTCGCGCGCAGGCCAATCGGAGGCAACGTCATGCCCCCGAGATGCGCGGCACCGCCGTCATCGGCCGGCGCGGGAATCTTGCTCCAGTCGACCTCGAGCAGGTTCCTCTGGGTCATCCCGCTACCCCCTCGCCCGCATCAAGCGGCCCTTCTCGCGGCTCCAGTCGCGCTTCTTCTCGGTCTCGCGCTTGTCGTGCAGCTTCTTGCCCTTTGCAACCGCGAGCTGCAATTTGGCCCGACCACGCTCGTTGAAGTACAGCTTGAGCGGGATCAGCGTCATGCCCTCGCGGTCGACCGCGCCCATCAGCTTGTTGATCTGCCGGCGGTGCAGCAGCAGCTTACGCGGCCGCTTGGGCTCGTGGTTGAAGCGGTTGCCCTGGAGATATTCGGGGATGGTGGCGTTGATCAGCCAGATCTCGCCGTTCTTGGAATCGGCATAGGACTCCGCGATCGTGCTTTTGCCGTTGCGGACCGACTTGACCTCGGTGCCGGTCAGCGCGATGCCCGCCTCGATCGTGTCCTCGATGGCGTAGTTGAAGCGGGCCTTGCGGTTTTCCGCCATGACCTTGATCGGACGTTCGTTTTTATCGGCCATGACAGGCAAACCTGATCGAGATGCGCAGCAAAGCTAAGAGTTCGGATGAAGTGCGCGCGTCACTTCTTGAGGAGGTCGCGGATCTCGGTCAGCAGCTCGACCTCGGCCGACGGTTTGGCGGGGACGGCAGGAGCCGCCTCCTCCTTGCGCTTCAACGTGTTCATGGCGCGGATCACCAGGAACAGCACAAAGGCGACGATGATGAAGTTGATCGTCAGCGTCAGGAAGCTGCCGTAAGCAAGCACGGCGCCTTGCTTTTTGGCATCCGCTAAGTTGGTGGCGGTGACCGCCTTCGACAAGGGGATGAAGTAGTTCGAGAAGTCGAGGCCACCGGTCGCGGCGCCGATGATCGGCATGATGACATCGCCGACCAGCGACGTGACGATGGCACCGAAAGCCGCACCGATGATGACGCCGACCGCGAGATCGACGACGTTCCCCTTCATGGCGAACTCGCGGAACTCCTTGAGCATGCGCGCGCCCTTGTCCTCGACGCTCATGGAAGGCTCCCCCGAAAGGCCAACGCGTCAGTTGATCAGGCCAGCGTGAACCATCGCGGTGCGCACGGCAACCCGCGTCGGCTCGGAGACCGGGACCATCGGCAGCCGCAGCGTCTCGTCAAGCTTGCCGAGCAGCGACATCGCATACTTGATGGGCGCCGGGTTGCTTTCGATGAAGAGGTTGTTGTGCAGCGGCATCAGCTTGTCGTGGATCGCGAGCGCCGCCTTGGTGTCGCCCTTCTGCCAGGCGGCGTGGAACTCGGAGCACAGGCGCGGGGCGACGTTCGAGCTCACCGAGATGCAGCCGTGCCCGCCATGGGCCATGTAGCCGAGGATAGTCGCGTCCTCGCCCGAAAGCTGGTTGAAGTCTTCGCCCATCGCCGCCCGCTGCTGCGATACGCGCACCATGCTGGCGGTGGCGTCCTTGACGCCGGCG
Organism: Bradyrhizobium sp. CCGE-LA001; assembly: GCF_000296215.2. Taxonomy (NCBI): domain Bacteria; kingdom Pseudomonadati; phylum Pseudomonadota; class Alphaproteobacteria; order Hyphomicrobiales; family Nitrobacteraceae; genus Bradyrhizobium; species Bradyrhizobium sp. CCGE-LA001. The sequence continues at coordinate 4,651,837 of NZ_CP013949.1, forward strand.
ATGTTCTTCAGCTCCCACAGCCGCTTCATGGTGTCGACCGACATGTCGATCACCGAGCGCGGCGGAATGTTGTAGATGATGATCGGAATCCCGATCGCATCGTTGATCGCCTTGAAGTGCTGGTACATGCCTTCTTGCGTCGGCTTGTTGTAGTAGGGCGTCACGACCAGCACGGCATCCGCGCCCGCCTTCTCGGCGTGCTGGGAGAGCTCGATCGCCTCCTTGGTGGAATTGGAGCCGGCGCCGGCAACAACGGGGACGCGGCCCTTGGCTTCAGCGATGCACCATTCGACGACCTTCTTGTGCTCGTCATGGCTCAGCGTCGGGCTTTCGCCGGTGGTGCCGACCGGGACCAGGCCGTTGGTGCCTTCCGAGATCTGCCAGTTCACCAGGGAGCGGAACGCCGCCTCGTCCAGCCCGCCATTTTTGAACGGCGTGACCAAGGCGGTGAACGATCCCCGGAATTTCGTCTTGGCTGCCATGGACTTCCTCCGTACGCGGCGATCTCTCGAGCAAGCCCCCTTCATATCGGGTCTATCCCGCCGGTAAAAGACCCGCTGCCGTGTGACGCACCGTTTAGGCCGCGATTTTGCCGCGGTGGTGGTGCAAATCGGCCCGAAGTAAGCGGCTGTTGGTATTTTGTCCGCATATTCAATCAAATACAGCTCGATCTTGGACCCACTTGACTGATTCGGGGCGACGAAACGCCGTGACCTCCCTTCCGCGCGCCGCATGGCGATCCCTAGGTCTGATTGTAAGCCTAATGGCAGGGCTGTCGATCGGCTGCGAGGCCTTGGCCAAGCCCAACGAAACGAGCGCGGACGAGGCCAAGAAGTCCGCAAAGCCGGCGGCCAAGGATCAGTCCAAAGGAACAGACAAGGGAACGTCCAAGGATTCCGCCAAGGGCGCCAGCAAGGGTGCGACCAGCGCCCCGGCCAAGGATGCCGCCAAGAAACCTGCCAATGACTCCGCCAAGGACAAGCCGGCAGCGAAGCCAGCGGCGGCATCCAAGCCGGCGGCAGCCTCCAAGCCCGCAGCAGCGGCCCCCGCGCCCAAGCCCCCGGCCGCCAGCGCTTCGGCCCCCAAAACCGCGCCCGCGCCGGCTTCGACAGCGACGATCAGACCGGCCGCTCCGGCCCCGGCCAGACCCGTCGCAGCGCCGGTACTGGCTCCTGCGACCCGACAGCATGCAGCGCCGCGCAAGCCGGCCATCCCGGCCGCGGTCGCAGCGACATCGTCGACGTCGCAAGCCGACAAGGACACGCTGGAGAACGTCATCGAGCTCGTGCGCAAGCGCAAGGCGGCCGACGCCACCAATTACGCGGCTTCGATTTCCGATCCGGTGGCGCGAAAGCTCGCGGAATGGATCATCCTGCGCAGCGAAGATAACGGCGCGACGGTGGAGCGCTATCGCGCGTTCATCTCCGCCAACCCGAGCTGGCCGTCGCAGACCTTCCTGCGCCGGCGCCTCGAGGCTGCGATGTGGGATGATCGGCGCGACGAGTCCGTGGCGTGGTCGTGGTTCGAGAATGAGTCTCCGATCTCCGCCAAGGGCCGCTTCACGCTCGCCAGGGCGTTGCTGGCACGCGGCGACCGCGCCAATGCCGAGCGGTTGGTGCGCGACGCTTGGCGCAGCGATCCGATGTCGGAGGACACCGAGAACAACGCACTCGATCAGTTCGGTGCCCTGCTGACGCCGGGCGATCAGAAGGCGCGGATGGATGCCCTGCTCTACGGCAGCGAGAACGAGGCCGCGCTGCGCGCCGCAAAGCGCCTCGGCGCCGGCTATGTCGCGCTGGCCAAGGCCCGCATCGCCGCGGTCAAGAAGGCGCCGAATGCACGGGCGCTGCTCGATGCGGTGCCGCGCGAGCTGCACAACGATCCCGGCTTCATGTTCAGCAAGATCCAGCTGCTGCGCCGCGAGGAGAAGTTCACTGAGGCTGCCCAGCTCATGCTGGCGGCGCCGAAGGACCCGGGCCGGCTTCACAATCTCGACGAATGGTGGATCGAGCGCCGCCTGCTGGCACGCAAGATGATCGACACCGAGGAATTTCGCAGCGCCTATCTGATCGCACGCGACGCCGCGCTGCCCTCGCGCGACATCTACAAGACCGAGCAGGAGTTCACCGCAGGCTGGATCGCGCTCCGCTTCCTCAACGATCCCGCGACCGCCGCGCAGCATTTTGCGCGCATCGGGGTCGGCAGCGTCAATCCGACCGCGCTGGCGCGTGCCGGCTACTGGCAGGGCCGCGCCGCGGAAGCGATGGGTCGCCAACAGGAGGCCCGCAACGCCTATGCGCGAGCTGCCGAGCAGTCGACCAGCTACTATGGCCAGCTTGCGCGCGCCAAGCTCGGCCTGCCCCAGATCGAACTCAACAGCCAGCCGCGTGGCCGCGGCGCCGAACGGCTGGAGATCGTGCGCGCCGCGCAACTGCTCTACGAACTGGACGAGCGCGAGATGGCGATACCGCTGCTCGCCGACATGGGCGAGAACGGCGATCCCGAAGCGCTTGCCGGCCTCGGCGAGCTGACCCAGCGCTACACCGACGCGCGCGGCATGCTGCTGCTCGGCAAGGCTGCGCTCAACCGTGGCCTGCCGTTCGACTTCTACGCCTACCCCGTCAACGGCATTCCGCAGTTCACACCGATCGGCCCCGAGGTCGAGCGCAGCATCATCTACGCCATCGCGCGGCAGGAGAGCGCGTTCAATCCGTCGGTGGTCTCGCCGGCGCAGGCCTATGGGCTGATGCAGGTGACCCCGGATGCCGCGCGCTATGTCTGCAAGCGGCATGGGGCGACCTACGATCTAAGCCGGCTGAAGAACGATTCGGTCTACAACGCCACGCTCGGCTCGGCCGAGCTCGGCGGACTGCTCGAGGACTATCGCGGCTCCTACATCATGACCTTTGCCGCGTACAACGCCGGCCGCGGCAGCGTGAAGAAGTGGGTCGAGCGCTATGGCGATCCGCGCGATCCCAAGGTCGATGCGGTCGACTGGGTCGAGCTGATCCCGTTCTCCGAGACGCGCAACTACGTGCAGCGGATCATGGAGAACCTTCAGGTCTACCGCGCCCGCTTCGGCGGCGGCACGCGCCTCCAGATCGAGGCCGATCTGCGCCGCGGCGCCGGCAGCGTGGAATAGCGCCATTCTCCTCCGATCTGCTGTCGGAGCATCGGCCGGGAGCGATGCCGTCCGGCCCTGAGTCTCTCGAACGACGTACGAAGCTGTCGCGCACGAAGCTCAAGCCTTCTTTGCGACAGCATATCGCGAGCGAGGGCCACCGAGCTCGCGACGCACGTCGATAAGCTCGCGAGGGTCCGCCCGTTCCCAGGTGCGAGCCGCCTGCTGCTACAGAATCGGATCAGCCGGGTGTTCTGCTGGGCGTCGGCCGTCCGCAGGTCGCAGAGGCCACGCGTCGCGGATGGCTGCAGGCGCCAAGATCCCCTCCGATATCGGGCCACCGGATCGTCACGAAATCCGATCGAGAGAACGGCAGGCCGAGTTGCGCGCGGCGGCACGAAGCGAGAGCTGAGCATTGGCGGCGATCAAGAATGCGGCCAAAAGAAAAGCCCCGGCGGTTTCCCGCCGGGGCTCTCTGTCAGGTCGTTAGACCGAACTTACCAGTTGCGCTGAGCGCGGAGGAGCAGCGTGATGGTGTCCTGATCCTTCAGCTCGTACACGGCAGCCGGCTTGGCCGTCGTGCCGGAACCAGCGTAAGCCACGTTGCCGGAATACTTCTGGTCCAGGTGGGTCCAGTTCAGGTCGGCCGAGAACGTCAGGTTCTTGACCGGGGTCCAGCGGGTAATGATACCGATCTGGCCGATCGCGAAGTCAGGGTTACAACCCGTGACGCCGGCCAGGCCGCCGAACACGCCGCCTGCGCCGCCGGCGCCGCACAGAGTGGTCTTGGCGAGCGTGCCGAACTGCGCCTGAGCGTAGGCACCGTACAGCGCGGTGTTCCAGTAGGGATCCCAGTTGTGGGTGTAAGCGCCACGGAAGCCCCAGGTCTTGACGGTTTCCTGCTGGCTGCCCGTGATGAACACGGTGTCCGGAGCGGTGGCGAAGCCGACGCTCTGGTAGGAACCGTTGCTCGAGCTGCCGAACATCGAGTAGCTGCCGCCCGACAGGTTCTGGAAGTTGTAGCGGGTCGCACCGTCGGTGTAGACGCCCGAAATGTTGATCACGTCACCCGCACCGGTCGGGATGTTCTTGATCGACAGAGCGAGCTGAACCGCCCAACCCCACTTGTCGTCGGGATGGCCAGTCGGCTCGGTCGCGCCGTAGTAAGCGACATGGTTGTCATGCGCGGCGACCGACGCCTGGAAGAGACCCCAAGCCTGGTCGACACGAACCATACCAACGAGGTTCGGCGAACGCGAACCGCCGATGGCGTTGGAGCCATACGAACCGCCGATCATGCCAGCCGCAGTCGCGCCGGTCATGTTCAGGTTGCCGGCCTGGTAGTAGGCCGTCGCGTCTTCCGCCGAGAACGACGCCGTGATGCCCTGACCGAAGTCAGCGGTGTAGGTGAACTGGTTGACACCAGTGACCGTGCCGCTGCCGCCGACGAGGCTGTCGAAGTTGTTGCCGGGATAGTTGGTCCAGGGCGCGTCGAACTGCGACACGGCCTTACCCATGGTGAAGCCGGCGAACTGGATGAAGGCGTAGTACACGCCGAGCGAACCGGCCGAGGTGTTGCCATCGGTGCCGTTGACCGACGAGCCAACGAGAGCCGGGGTCGCACCCGAGGTATTGAGGCCGAGAGCACCGCTGTAGACCGTCGCGCCGGTCGCGCTGCCCAACCCTGAATAGTTGCCGGTCGTCCAGGAGAACACGCCGTCGAAGAAGGTACGGACGACGCCGTACTCGGTCGCAGTGCGGGTGTCGATGTTGAGATCTTCACGAGCACGCATCGTGTAGTAGTTCGTCAGGCGGTTGCGCGCACCGTTGTTGCCGGTGAGCTGGCCGCTGAAGACCGAGTTGGTGTTCAGCGCGACTTCAGCGCGCAGATAACCACCCAGCTTGATGCAGGTATCGGTGCCCGGGATGTAGTAGAAACCCGCACCGTACAGGGAGCAGATCTTCACGTATTCGACCGCCTTGGCCTTCACGGGCAGATCGGCTGCCTGCGCTCCGCCCACGGCGATCAGACCCGCCGCTGAGCCGAGCAAAAGGCTCTTAACCAACTTCATGTTAAACCTCCAAGTTGCTCTTCAGGGAAGGTCACTGACCCGGACGGCCAATTCCCCAACCCCCTCTAAATCACCGCTTTCGGCTCCTTCGCGTCTTCGGACACACCCGCATGAACGCGAGGGACTTAAGCGAATGACCTAAACGGGACGACCTTGGGATGCCCCCCTCCGTCGCTCAGTCACAATTACCGAACGCCCTTGCACACACAACAACAGAACGCTTCGAAACGGGCCGATGGAGCGTGTTTTCCGACGGGTGTTGCACAAACAACACGCAGATGTGATCTCGCCGTCCTCACAACACATTGTTTTTCCTCATCTTTTCAGAGCGGTTCCGCTCGCCACCAAAGTTCCGCATATGTGGCACCTGCGGTGTCACCCGCCCCTGACGAGCTCAGAAGCAGCTCGAATCGCGGGAATCAAAGGAGACTCAAGGGGAAGGAGAAGCACCTTCCGCGACTCTCTATTTGGCCCCGGGCGTGATCAGTTTTGGGCACGGCGCGAACACTCATTATATGGATTGTGGCATTGCCGGATCGGCACCGGGAGCTCAGCCGGCACAGGCGGATTCGGATCCGCGAATCAGGCCGCTCTCGATCGCCAAGAAATTCGTCAATAAATCCAGCTTGTTATGAGAGGGTCGATACCTTCATCGGTGAAACCGTCATTGCCCGGCCTGTCGAATGTTCCCGCCTTCGAGGCAAACCGCTTCATCTCGAAAATCACTGGGAATATTCGAGCAAAAACACGCGCTTCCAAATTGACCGGCCCAAGCAATTAGATGCATAAGGCTCGCACCGGAGAGGTGGCCGAGTGGCTGAAGGCAACGCTTTGCTAAAGCGTCATACGGTCTCAAGCTGTATCGAGGGTTCGAATCCCTCCCTCTCCGCCACCCAACCCCCGAATCAATCCAGGTCTGTGCCGCTCGCCTGAATGCGATCGCGTGCCGGGGAAAGCCCTGCCAAGGATCGGCGCCACGAGCCCGGCCGATTCGCGCTCACCTTATTATATGTCGCAGCTTCTAACGGCCCGACCGCCAGATCCGCCAATGCGAGGGTGAGATCAACACCGCTTCGCCGGCCCAGACGTTGAACCAGACGCCGGATTTACGCCGGCATGGGAACATCCAGGGCACAACACCCGTCTTGTGCAGACGTCCGAGTTCCAGATCGCAATCGTCGGGCGCGATCTGAATCGGCAGCCATTGACCCATGCCTGGGCCGTTCGTGTGAGAGTCGCTCATGCGACACCGGTGTAGAGACCGGCATGAGGCAGGAACTTGATTCTCCGCAATCGGATCGCCCCGTGAGAACACGGAGCCGGATGCGATCCTTGAGCTCACTGGGCCGATACCCACGCCCTCGCCTCGCGCTGCGCGGCCGAGATCTCGGCCTCCGACATCTGCCCGGCGACTTCCTGGCGCAGCGCGACGGCGTCCTTGCGGCCCTTCAGCGCGGCGAGGTTGAACCATTTATGTGCGGCGATCAGATCGACGAGGCCGGCGCGGCCGCTCGCCCAGTAGATCCCGCGCTCGAACAGCACGTCCGAGAGCGCGCTTGCGTCGATCGGCGTCGCCGTCTCCAGATCGAAAGTACCCTGAAACATGTCGCATCCCCTTTTTCTTATGCCGCCTCGTTCCCCCGAGCGCGGCTCCCGTCCAAATCGTTGTTCAACTCATCCCCGAGTCTTCTTGCCCATGCCGTTTGCCGGCTTGTTGGAGGCGATGATGGCGGGCAAATTTGAATGGCAGTTTAAGTATCGGGATGAAGCAGACGTAAACGCGGGCGCGCGGCGCCGACGCGCAGAATCCCGTGATTTGCAGGCACTTCTGCGATTCGTGAGATTCTGTTTACCGCAGGATTTCAGGACATCGATAACCATCGCGCGCGGTTGGATGCGCCGTGACGTGCCGCATGCCGCTCGTCGTCGCCACATGCGCAGACGGGGCGCCCCGATATCCCGACTGACGGCAGTCATCCCACCGACAGGCCGCGACGGACTGGATCGGCGGTCGGAGCCGGGCGATGACGCCGGGAATCAGACGTGGCGTGCGACGGTGCAATCAGCCGCAGCCCTCGCCTGTACAAGGACACGGCAAGACGTCAGCGCGACGGCGTCGCGGTCAGATCAACAATGTCTGGAAAAGGAATGCCGGCAATACCCCGGCCTCAGGAGAACGAGGGCGTCGGCGAACACGTCAGGACCAGATTCCACGTTGGCCCGAAGGCCGCTTGTGAAATTGCGGAGCCCCTTGCGGAGAACCACACCGAACGAAGAAAACCTGTTTCTTCTGCCGGACCGCGAAAGAGCGATCCGACCGTTGACCTGATGTCTCGCCGACACCCTCTATCGTCGACCAGAACCATTAGAAGGCGCTGATGACGTGCCGGCTCATGGAGCCGGCAACTTCAGAAGCGAAGTTACTTCTTCTTCGCGACCTTGCGGGTCTTCTTCGCAGTCTTCTTCACTGCGCTCTTCGCCTTCTTCGCCTTCTTCGCCTTCTTCGCTTTCTTGGCCATGTTGCCCTCCGATGTGTGAGATGGCTTTAATCGCTGCGTGCACTCGGGGATCGAATGCACTTCATCCCGAATACACCAACACGAAGAAAAAAACAGCGTCTCGCTTAAAGAAGTGTTGACGACGCAACGCACGTGCGCTTGGCCGGCGCGATGCAAGCGCACTGCATGACATGTGCTCGCGACGACGGAGGGTGAGCACATCGTCGCTGTTTGCGAGCAATGCGATTGCGGAAAAACACTATGCAGCAAGTATTTTTCTGTACGCGCGCATCGCGCATGATCGACGTGCACACGTGCATCGCAGATCGCGCGATCGCCTCGCAAAGGCGTTTCGCGGACTCTGAGTCGCGATTTTTGGCAACGAAAATATTTTCATGCTTAACGGCGCGAACGCTGGTCGGAGCGTGCGCAAGCCGCCGTTTTGCGCGAATCGCGTGACGGCGATTCGCTCGCCGCATCGCCGTCGTCAGGATGAAGTTTGCCGTTCGAGGATGCGCGCGAGCGTCGCACCGGATGCCGGACGCGAGGTGACGATGCGCGCGTCCATCACCTCGCTCGAACGTGTGAGGCTGCTAGACGCCGAGCTTGGACTTGAGCAGCTCGTTGACGCTCTGCGGGTTGGCCTTGCCGCCGGACGCCTTCATCACCTGGCCGACGAACCAGCCGAGCGACTGCGGCTTGTCCTTCACCTGCGCAGCCTTGTCAGGATTGGCCGCGATGATGTCGTCGACAACCTTTTCGATCGCCGAAAGATCCGTGACCTGCTTCATGCCGCGGCTTTCCACCAGCGCGCGGGGATCGCCGCCCTCCTGCCAGACGATCTCGAACAGATCCTTGGCGATCTTGCCCGAGATCGTGCCCTCGCCGATCAGGTCGATGATCGCAGCGAGCTGCTCCGCGCTCACCGGAGAGGCCGTAATATCCCGGCCTTCCTTGTTGAGACGGCCGAACAGCTCGTTGATCACCCAGTTCGCGGCCATCTTGCCGTCACGCGCGCGGTTGCCGAGCCTGTCGAGCACGGTCTCGTAGAACACCGCGCTCTCGCGCTCGGCGACCAGCACGCTCGCGTCATAGGCCGACAGGCCGAAATCGGCGACGAAGCGCGTCTTCTTCTGGTCCGGCAGCTCCGGCAGCTCAGCCTTCAGCTCGTCGACGAAGCCCTGGCTGAACTCCAGCGGCAGCAGGTCGGGATCGGGGAAGTAACGATAGTCGTGCGCCTCTTCCTTCGAGCGCATCGAGCGTGTCTCGCCCTTGTTGGGGTCGTAGAGCCGCGTCTCCTGGTCGATCGCTCCACCGTCCTCGATGATCTCGATCTGACGCCGCGCCTCGTACTCGATCGCCTGGCCGATGAAGTTGATCGAGTTCATGTTCTTGATCTCGCAGCGCGTGCCGAGCGGCCCGCCGGGCTTCCGCACCGAGACGTTGACGTCGGCGCGCAGGCTTCCCTTCTCCATGTCGCCGTCGCAGGTGCCGAGATAGCGCAGGATCGAGCGCAGCTTGGTCACATAGGCCTTAGCCTGCTCGGCGTCGCGGATGTCGGGCTTGGAGACGATCTCCATCAGCGCCACGCCGGAGCGATTGAGATCGACATTCGACATGGTCGGCGACCGGTCGTGCAGCAACTTGCCGGCGTCCTGCTCCAGATGGAGCCGCTCGATGCCGATGCTGACGCTGCGGCCGCCGTCGAGCTCGACCAGCACCTCGCCCTCGCCGACGATCGGAGACTTGTACTGGCTGATCTGGTAGCCCTGCGGCAGGTCCGGATAGAAATAATTCTTGCGGTCGAACACCGAACGCAGATTGATCTTCGCGTTGAGCCCGAGCCCGGTCCGGACAGCCTGCCTGACGCATTCCTCGTTGATGACGGGCAGCATGCCGGGCATCGCGGCGTCCACCAGCGACACATGGCTGTTCGGCTCGCCTCCGAACGCGGTCGAGGCGCCCGAGAAAAGCTTCGAGTTAGACGTCACCTGGGCATGGATCTCCATGCCGATCACCATCTCCCAGTCACCGGTGGCGCCCTTGAGAAGCTTGTGCGTGGCCGTGCTCATGTCTTGCTCCCGAGCAGCGTGGCAGCGATCCGCTCCCACTCTGCTTCCAATGAATCCTTTGCCGCGGGCTGACCGGCCTGGCGGTACCAGTAGCCGGCATTGCCGAGATCGCCTTCGACGCGGTGCAGATAGGCATGCACCCAGGCCGCCTCACGGCTGCTCTCGTCCTGGACGATCTTGTGTGCGCGGTCCCAGTCGCCCTTCGCCGCCCACCAGAGGCCGGCGAGCGGCGCGTTCAGTTCCGGCGCAGGCGCCGCGCCGTCGAGGCTCGCGATGAAATCAGCGACATTCACCACCACCTCGCGGGCGTGAAGCGGCCGGCGGCCTGCTCGATGACGTCGCCGAGCGAGAACAGCGTTTCCTCGTCGAAGGGACGGCCGATCAGTTGCAAGCCGAGCGGCAGGCCCTGCGCGTCCTTACCCGCGGGCACGGCAATGCCCGGCAGGCCCGCCATGTTCACCGTCACCGTGAAGATGTCGTTGAGATACATCTCGACGGGGTCTGCACCGCCCTTCTCTCCGATGCCGAAGGCCGCCGACGGTGTTGCCGGCGTGAGGATCGCGTCGACGCCCCTCGCGAAACAATCCTCAAAATCCTTCTTGATCAGAGTGCGCACCTTCTGGGCCCGCAAGTAATACGCATCATAATAGCCCGCCGAGAGCACATAGGTGCCGATCATGACACGGCGGCGCACCTCCGCGCCAAAACCTTCGGCGCGGGTGTTCTCGTACTGCTCGATGATGTTCTTACCGGACTCGCGCAGGCCGTAGCGCACGCCGTCATAGCGCGCGAGGTTGGACGAGGCCTCGGCAGGGGCCACGATATAATAAGCCGGCAGCGCGTATTTGGTATGCGGCAGCGACACCTCGACGAGCTCGGCGCCGGCCGCCTTCAGCCACGCTGCGCCCTCGCTCCACAGCTTCTCGATCTCGCCCGGCATGCCGTCGAGACGATACTCCTTGGGGATGCCGATCTTCATACCCTTTACGGACTTGCCGATCGCGGCCTCGTAGTCAGGCACGGGGATGTCGACGGAGGTCGTGTCCTTCGGATCGTGGCCGGCCATCGAGCGCAGCAGCATTGCGGCATCGCGCACGCTGCGTGCGATCGGACCGGCCTGATCGAGCGAGGAGGCAAACGCGACGATGCCCCAGCGCGAGCAGCGGCCATAGGTCGGCTTGATGCCGACGGTTGCGGTGAACGCAGCCGGCTGGCGGATCGAGCCGCCGGTATCGGTTGCGGTCGCGCCCATGCAGAGCAGCGCCGCCACCGCCGAGGCCGAGCCGCCGGACGAGCCGCCCGGCACCAGTGTCGTGTTGCTTCCCTCGCGCCGCCAGGGATTGCCGACAGGGCCGAAGCACGAGGTCTCGTTTGCCGAGCCCATCGCGAACTCGTCATTGTTGAGCTTGCCGAGCATCACCGCGCCGTCGCGCCAGAGCTGCGAGGTGACGGTGGACTCATAGGTCGGCACGAAATTGTCGAGGATCTTCGAGCAGGCCGTGGTGCGCACGCCCTTGGTCGCGAACAGATCCTTGATGCCGAGCGGGATGCCGGCGAGCGGCCCGCCCTCACCCTTGGCGATCTTCTCGTCCACGGCCTTGGCCATGGCGCGCGCCTGGTCCGGCGTCTCCATCACGAAGGCATTGAGCACGCGCGCGGCCTCGATCGCGGAAAGATGCGCGTCGGTCAGCTCGAGTGACGTGAAAGTCTTGTCGGCGAGACCCTTGCGGGCCTCGGCGAGCGTCAGCGATGTCAAATCGGTCATTTATTGATCGGGCTGCAGAAGAACGGAGACAGGGTCTTGTCATTGGCCGGGTCGTCTTTTTTGGCGGCCGCATTCGCGGCGGCCTCGAGCTCGTCGAGCACGGCATTGACGGCGACATTGGGATCGGCAGCCTTGCCCTGCCGCTCCATCTTGTCGAGATAGTTCATGTAGGCCTGATAGGCCTTTTCATCGTCGCAAAGCAGACACATCGGGCAGCGTCCTGAATTGAAGACTTACTCGACGACCTTCGGCACCAGGAAGAAATGGCCTTCGGTCGCGGGCGCGTTGGCAACGATATCGTCGGCGATCTCGCCGTCATTGACCACGTCTTGCCGCTTCTTCATCTGCATCGGGGTGACCGAGGTCATCGGCTCCACGCCCTCGACATTGACCTCCGAGAGCTGCTCGACGAAGGCGAGCATGGCGTTGAGCTCGCCCTGCAGATGCGGAACCTCGTCCTCGGAAACCGCAATGCGCGCCAGATGCGCGATGCGGCGGACGGTAGCGGCGTCGACGGACATTATATAAGGCCTCTCACGGCAAAACCTATGTGCCGTATAGCAGAGGCCGGTTTTGCGCCGCAACCGGCGCTTCCTACCTATCCCGCCAGCGCTTTCAGGCGGGTCAGAGCCGATTTGGCGAGATCTCGGGTCAGTTCAGCCGCCGGGATCTCGCGGCCCAGCGCCACGGCCTGGCCTGCCCAGAGATTGGTGAAATCCACCCTGCCCTGCTTTTCGGCCGCCGCCTTCAGCGGCCCAAGCGCGGTCGCGGCATGGGGAAACGGCGGCGCATCCGGCGACACCGGGCCCGCCTCGCGCATCAGGCGGTTCTGCACGCCACGCGCAGGACGGCCGGTCATGACATTGGTGATGACGGTGGAATCGTCCCGAGCCTCGGCGAGCGCCTTGCGGCCGCCCGCGCTGACCTTGGATTCCGGACAGCGCAAGTAAGCGCTGCCGATCTGCACGCCGCATGCCCCGAGCGCAAAGGCCGCAGCAATGCCGCGCCCGTCGGCAATGCCGCCGGCCGCGATCACCGGCACCTTCACGGCATCGACGACCTGCGGCACCAGGGCGAAGGTGCCGGGCTGCTCGGCGATCTTGTCCGTCAGGAACATGCCGCGATGGCCGCCAGCCTCCGCGCCCTGCGCAATGACGGCGTCGACGCCGTGCTGCTCGAGCCAGACTGCTTCCTTCACTGTCGTCGCTGAGGAGATGACGCGGCAGCCGGCCGCCTTCACCCGCTTGAGCAGCGCCTGCTCCGGCAGGCCGAAATGGAAGCTGACGACTTCGGGCTTCAACTCCTCGACGACTTCGCAGAAGGCGGCATCGAACGGGGCGCGGTTGGCCGCGGCGATCTGCGCCGCCGGATCGAGACCATGCTCGGTGTAATAGTCCATCAGCCGCTGCTTCCAGCGCGCCTCAGCCTCGGCCGTCAGGTCGACCGGTGTGTGGCAGAAGAAGTTCATGTTGACCGGCGCCTTCACGCGCTGGCGGATCAGACCGACCTGCTCGCGCGCCTTCTCCGGCGAGAGCATCGCACTCGGCAGCGAGCCGAGTCCGCCGCCTTGCGCGACCGCAACCACGAGCTCCGCATCCATCACGCCGGCCATCGGCGCCAGCACGATCGGGAATTCGGTCTTGAAGAGGTCGATCAGTCGACGGTCAGGCCACATGGTTTTGTCCTCTCAGTTCAGGCGACCGACGCGATCGAGTTGCGCCGTCCGACAAGGAGCTGCTCCGCCTCAACCGCGATCCGCTCGACGATCTCGGCCGCGGGGGGAATATCATGGATCAGTCCGACCGCCTCGCCCGCGATCACGGCCGCGACGTCGAAATTGCCGGCGGCCTTTGCCGCGGCATACTCCGCCGCGACCGCGGCGACATTCTGCATCAGCTCGACCTCGCGCCCGATCCAGCGCCTCGCATGGTCATTGATCAGGCATCGCCCGGTAAACGGCGCCGGCCAGACATTGTTGCGGGAGAGATCGAAGATGATCCCGCGCACGGTCGAGCCGCTGCTTGCCGCGCATATGCGCCGCTTGGCTTCCTCCGCGCCATCGGCCTCCCGGCTCGCATAGAAGCGCGTGCCCAGCAGCACGCCGCTCGCACCCAGCATCATCATGGCGGCAAGCCCGCGACCGTCGGCGATGCCGCCGGCCGCAACGACAGGCGCGCGTCCTGCGACGAGATCAACGATCGCAGGCACGAGATCGACGGTGCTACGCGAGGCACCGTGCCCACCTGCCTCCGTTCCCTGCGCGATCAGGATGTCGGCGCCGGCGTCGAGCGCCTGCCGCGCCATCGCTTCGTCCTGCACCTGGCAGATCAGGCGCGCACCGGCTGACTTGATCTTCGGCGCGAACGGCGCGGGATCGCCGAACGACAACATGATCGCGGATGGTCTTACGGCGAGCGCGATGTCGAGAAGCTCGGGCCGCTTGGCGAGGCTCCAGGTGATGAAACCGATCCCGAACGGTGCCGACAATCCCGCGAGTTTCGCGGTCTCCTGCTCCAGCCACGCCCTCTCGCCATAGCCGCCGCCCAGAATGCCGAATCCGCCTGCGCCACTCACGGCCATCACCAGACGGCTGCCGGCGATGACATCCATCGGCGCCAGCAAAATCGGATGCCTGATCTCCAGCAACTCCGTCAGCGACGTCACAATGGACATGGTCCCTCTCCCGATCTGGACAGCGAGCGTAAGCGCGACTAACATTCGCGAAAAATGAATTCTTGTGAATGCTGCCATCTCAAAAGAGAAACGGCCGATGGAACTCAGCGATCTCCAGACCTTCGCCACTGTTGCCCGCGCCGGCGGCATCACCCGCGCTGCGGAGGAGCTCAACACGGTGCAGTCGAACGTCACCCAGCGCGTCAAGGCGCTGGAGGCGGAGATCGGCACGGCGCTGTTCGAGCGGCACGCGCGCGGCATGACGCTGACCGGTGCCGGCAAGCGCCTCCTCCCCTACGCGCAAAAGATGGCGGCGCTGTCGCGCGAAGCCCTGCTCGCCGCACGCGACGATGGCGAGCCGAAAGGTCCGCTCGCGATCGGATCGATGGAAACGACGGCGGCGGTGCGGCTGCCGCCGCTGCTGGCGGATTTCCATCGCCGCTGTCCGGCCGTGCGACTGTCCCTGCGCACCGCACCGACGGCCGACCTCGTCGCCGCCGTGCTCGACGGCACGCTCGACGGTGCCTTCGTCGCGGGACCGATCACGCATGACGACCTCACCGCGACCAGCGCCTTCCGCGAGGAGCTGGTACTGGTCAGCGCGCGGCGCTGTGCTTCGCTGGCAGAGCTGCGCGCCGGCACGCCGGAGTCCGGTCCGACCGCGCTGGTGTTTCGCACCGGCTGCACCTATCGCCAGCGCCTCGAGCAGGTGTTCGTCGAATTCGGCTGGCCGTCGGCGGCGCGCTTCGAGCTCGGCACGCTCGACGGCATGATCGGCTGCGTCGCCGCTGACATGGGCGTGACGCTGCTGCCGCGCGCGGTCGTCGAAGGCAGCGCGATGAGCGGCAACGTGTCGATCCACACGTTGAGCCCCTCGCATGCGCGCGTCGAAACGCTCTTCATCCAGCGCCGCGCCGGACATCGAACCAGCGCCCTCGGCGGTTTTGCCGCATGCCTGAAACAGGACGAGCACGTCATCGCAGCCTGAGGCCGGGCGTTCCGCGCGACGAAATTCATCGACACAAAACTGTCGATTTTGAATCGCTCGACACTGTGCTCAGCGAACGTGCATCCAGCCGCCGCAGCGCGGCACATCGAAAAGCTTTGAAGCCCGCGCTCCTTCTACGTTAGGATGAGCCACTGGCCGGCGCGAACCATAACGAAGCCAAAACATCGGGAGGACTATCGATGCGCAATACGCTCGTGTTGTGCTGCGTCGCTGCATTGTCGGCGATGACAGCCACAGCGAATGCCCAGGACTGGACCAAATCGAAATGGGGACCGACCGACGAGGTCGGCGCCGCCAATTACATGACGCCCGAGCTCGTGGTGAAGGCGGCATCACTTGTAAAGACCGGCAAGACCTACGCGCTCGGCATGGCCGTCGATTCCAAGACTCCGGCCTATCCGCCGCGCGACTACAAGATCACCATTGTGCAGCCGGGACAGGCGGGCAGCAGCGGCCTTGGTCCGAACAAGGCAACTTATAACGATGACATCCTCAACACCTGGGTGGGCGTCGGCAGTCAGCTCGACGGGCTCGGCCATCTCGGCATCGAGCACGTCTATTACAACGGCAACAAGCTGGCCGATTTCGCCGATCCCACCGGGCTGAAGAAGCTCGGCATCGAGAAGGTGCCGCCGATGGTCACCCGTGGGGTGCTGCTCGATATGGCCGCCTATTTCAAAACCGACGTAGTCAAGGAAGGCACCGCCTTTAACGTCAAAGAGATCGAGGAAGCCGCCAAGGCGCAGAACGTCGAGATCCGCCAGGGCGACGTCGTCATCTTCCACACCGGCTGGCTCGGCCTGGTCGGCAAGGACGACAAGCGCTATTCGGCCGGCGAGCCGGGACTTGGCGTCGAAGGCGCGAAGTACCTGACCGGCAAGGGCGTCGTCGCGGTCGGCGCCGACACCTGGGGGGTCGAGGTGGTGCCGTTCGAATCCAAGAACCTGTTCGAGGTGCATCAAATCCTGCTCGCGATGAACGGGACCTACATCCTCGAGAACATGGACACGGCCGCGCTCGCTCGTGACAAGGGCTACGAATTCCTGTTCGTGCTGGGACAGCCGCGCTGGACCGGCGGCGTGCAGGCGATGATCAACCCGATCGCGATCCGCTGACGCCCGAAGCGGCCCTGGAAGAAGGCCGGGTGAGCACACCGCTACCCTCACCCGGCCCGAACTTCAGGTACGAATGTCCTCGTAGGACTCGATCCGGCGCGGGCCGATCGAGGTCGCCTCGAGCGAGTCCGCATCTGCGAGATTGCCGAAGTCGAGCTTGGTCAATTTCGCCAGGTCCGCGACCGAGACCTGGAAGACGCTGACGTCCTCTTCGGACATGCGCTCGAGTAGATCCGCCTCCTGGACACGGTCGATCTCCATGACCTGCTTGCGCTGACTCATCAGGAACGCCATCGCCTTGAGAACGTCGTCGTCGCGCCGAACCAGGATCTTCCAGAAATACTTCGGAATGTGAACGCCGCCGAAGCTCGGATCCTTGCGCGGCCTGCCGGCCGGATTGGGCAAATCGGATCCGTCGGCATCCGGCCCATCGAAGACCGGGCCGTTCATGACGATGCCCTTCTCCTCGCCCTTGAGCAGGATATCGCGCGTGTAATCCTCCAGTCCGGCCCAGAGCTGCTTGCCCTGGTTGAACGAGAAGAATTGCGGCGAGCAGTTGGTGAAATGGAAGGAATCGTCGCCGTGCTCCTTGGCCGCGGCGACGGTGTCACCCCAGGTCGCATCGAGGCGGCGGACGAGATGACCGCGATCGAACGGGTTCTTGCTGCGGTCTGCTTCGAAGGTAGCCTGCTTGCGGTAGAACTCGTCGCCGATCTGGGCGTCCTCGTCTATGCGTGGATCGCGCAGCCAGGAATCGCCTTCGCGCTTGCCGACGTCCTGCTGCTGGCCGCCGTCGATATTGACGCAGCTGAAGAAGGCGAGCCCGCGCTCCTTGTTCATGACGACGCTATAGTTGAAATATTTCAGCTCGGACTGCCTGGAGCTCCCCTTCAGCATCGCGACTCGAGATTTGAGGGCGGCCGGTATCTTCGGCAGCGGGACGGAGAATCTGCCGGTGCCTAGGAAATTCGCCTTGTAGCCCGGCCGCGATTTCAACGTGCTCTGATCGATATGCACGGCCTCCATGGGCAGGCCGTTCTTGGCACTGATGTGAGGCAGCAGGCCGACCGGCGGAACGATCAAGGGCTTGCCGCCATTTGGCAAGCCGCCGTTCGGCAGGCCGCCGTTGCCCCCGCGGCCCGGCATGGGCGGCATCGGCGGCATGGGAATTTCCTTCCGGAGCATCGGCAATGGTACGCGGACGGGGACCACCAGCGAGGTCCCATCGACGGATTGCTCGAACCAGAGATTGGCTCCGAAGGAGACCGGGGCGGCTGGCTGCGGCATCTTCTCGATCTCGTGCCGGGCCGGCGGTTCCTCCTCGTCGAGCACCGGCTTGATCAGGGGATGCGAGCCGACCGCAATCTTGAGATCGGCGACGATCGCGCTGATCCGGATGCCCTCATTGGCGATCCAGTCGATCAAGGTCTCGTCCATCGAGGCATCCCACACCCTGCCGTCCTTGGTCAGGGTGCGGCCCCTTGCGTCCTTCCTCGGCACGCCGCTGTGGTGCAGCGCGACCACCTGCCAGAAGCGGTTGAAGGCCGGCGAGCCTGACGAACCTGCCGTGGTATCGGTGTTGTACCAGACGAAGTCGCCGACATATTTGAGCAGCTTGTTCTCGCGGACGCAGACCTGCTTCATCTGCCCGCTGGGATGCTGGACGATGGTGAGGTACTCGCCCGGGTCCGCCTTGCCGGGTGCGCCAAAGAGCGGCAACCAGCCCCAATCCTCCAGGTGCTCGTCGCCCGACAGCGAGGTCGGTGCCACCGCAACGATCGAGAAATCCAGCCTGTCATTGGTGTAGAAGAACCTGCCCGGCTCGAATCCGAACCTGACCGGCGCACGCTCCTGGCCCGAAATGTCCAGCTCGTAGTTGAAATCGGCCACCGAATTGGCTGCATCGGACGGCTTGCCGAACACATGATGGTTCGTCAGCAGCAGGCCCGGCCCGATCAGAAAGCCCGAGCCGTAGCCGAGCAGATTCGACCTGCCATCCCTGAGCTGGATGCGGCAGATCGAGCGCGCGGCAGCCGTGCCCTTGGCGAGATAGTTGATGCTGTCGAGATCGTTGCCCTGGATGATCCGCTCGAGGCCGGTCTCGGCCTTCTGCACGTCCCCCGTCTCGGCGAACAGCTGGCGCTGACGCAAGCGCTTCTTCTCGACCGACATCTCGATCGGGCCGTCACCCAGCTTTTTGTTCAGGGCCTCCGGTGAAAACTCGGCTTGCTTGAATCGCCGTTCTGAGCCCGCGATCAGGCTTGGCTTGATGAACATGATGACCTCACGAAAATTCGGATGAATATCGACGTGCGGAGGCTGAAAACTGCGCCAAGGCTGCAGTGCGGTCGAACCACCGTCCACTGCCAATGATTGTTCAAGAACCGGGGTCGATGCCCCACTACTTTAGCCAGATAAACCTATCGCGCCACAACCAAAGCGTCAATCGATGCTGGTCGCTGCTCGCGCGACATCATGTCATGGGACGCGCTTTGCTTGTGTGAACTGCGCAACAAAATGATCGTTGTTCTCGCATGTGCGCATCACGATTTCGAAAGCACTTCTGAGAGACAAGTCCGAAGACGCGCTTCCGCTACGCTTTCCGTTGCCACCGCCGCAGCGCCACCAGAGCCCAGATCGCCTCGACCAGACCGAACGGCCAGGCGCCTTGCAGGAAGCCATAGGCGGAGCCGAGCGCGCAGGACGCCGCGAACAGCAGGACGAACCAGTGGCTGCGGTCTTCCAGCGCATAGCAGACCAGCATCGCCGTCACGGCAAACAGGCCGAATAGTGTCAGTGCATCCATGTCCAGGGTTCACTCCACAGCGCGACGCGTGATATGCGCTAAGACCATGCCGGCTCTTATCCTGCCTCTCGTCGATGCTGCAACCCACTGGCCCGCGCGCGGCGCGCTGATCGGGCTCGACCTCGGCACAAAGACCATCGGCGTCGCTGTATCCGATCCCGATCGCAAGCTCGCTACCGGCGTCGAGACGATCCAGCGCAAGGCGTTCAAGCAGGATGCCGCTCGCCTCCTCGCGATCGCGGCCGAGCGCAAGGCGGCCGGTTTCGTGCTGGGCCTTCCCATCAACATGGACGGCAGCGAGGGCCCGCGCGCGCAATCCACGCGCGCCTTCGCCCGCAATCTTGCCGGCCTGACCGCACTGCCGATCGGCCTGTGGGACGAGCGCCTCTCGACCGCAGCGGTCGAGCGCGAGCTGATCGGTATGGACGTCAGCCGTGCCAAGCGCGCTGAGGTGATCGACGAACACGCCGCGATCTTCATCCTGCAAGGCGCGCTCGACCGCCTCGCCAATCTTCGCACCAATCCGGGGATCGACTGATCCATGGCTGTCGTCATCGCGGCGCTGCTGCCGGTGTTCGTCCTCATCGTGCTCGGCATCGTGCTGAAGCACAGCCTGATGCAGCTCGACACGCAATGGCACGGGCTGGAGCGGCTGACCTATTTCGTGCTGTTTCCCATGCTGCTGATCCAGACGCTGGTGAGGGCCGACCTTTCCAAGGTGCCGGTCGCCGGCGTCGGCGGCGCGCTGCTGCTGTCGGCGCTCGCGATGTCGCTGCTGTGCCTTGCGCTGCGCCCGGCCCTGTCGCGGCTCGGCATCGACGGCCCTGCTTTCACCTCGATCTTCCAGGGTGCGACGCGCTGGCAGACCTTCGTCGCCCTGTCGGTCGCCGCCAACATGTTCGGCGACGTCGGGCTGGCGCTCGCCTCCGTGGCGATGGTCGCGATCATTCCCCTGGTCAACGTGTTGAGCGTCGTGGTGCTCGCCCGTTACGCGGCGCCCGAGAAGCAGTCGGCAGGCACGATCGTCATGACGGTGGTCCGCAATCCCCTGATCTGGGCCTGCGCGATCGGGCTTGCGGTCAACCTGATGCACCTGCCGCTGCCGAAGATCTGGCACGACGTCGCGGACGCGCTGAGCCGCTCCTCGCTCGCGATCGGCCTGCTCGTCACCGGCGCCGGCCTTCATCTCCAAGGCCTGTTGCGCCCGAGCCTGGGGGCTGCCTTCGGCGTCGTGTTCAAGCTCGTGCTGATGCCCGCGCTCGCGATGGGGCTCGGCGTCTGGTTCGGGCTGTCCGGCAACAGCCTTGCGATCGTCGCGATCTGCTCGGCGGTGCCGACCTCGTCCAGCGCCTATGTCCTGGCGCGCCAGATGGGCGGCGATGCGCCGCTGCTGGCGCAGATCATCACGCTGCAGACGATCTTTGCGGCCGTCACCATGCCGGTCGCGATCGCGCTGGCGGCGTGATCAGCTTCCCAGCCACATCGTCAACACCACCGCGGTCAGATTGTTGAGCGCGTGCAGCACCGTGGTGAGCCAGAGCGAATTGGCGCGATAGCGCATGTAGCCGAACCAGAGTCCGATGCAGAAGACCTCGGCCAGGAAGTACAGATCGTATTGCAGGTGCACGATGGTCCACACCAGCGACGACAGCAGGATCGCGCCTGATACCCGCAGGAAGCTTTCCGACCAGCCGCGATAGAGGAAGCCCCGCGCCAGGACCTCTTCCGACATCGGCGCCGCCACGCTGAAGGCGAACAGCAACAGCAGGGCTGCCCCCTTGTCGCGGCCCGATTTCAACAGATCGGTCATGAAGCCCGGCGTCGCCTCGCGGCCGAGTGCGCGCGACATCGTCTCCCAGACCAGCACGATCAGGATGAGGCCGACGACACCAAGCAGCAGCTGCTTCCAGGACGGCCAATGCAGCGCGAGATAATCGACGAAGGACGCGTTCTTGATGCGAATGGCGAGCCAGACCGCGGCCAGCGTCGCCGGTAGACCCATGGCCACCGACAGCGCCAGCGCCTGGGGCTCGCGGCCGACGAGTTGCAGCGAGGCGAGGTCCATGGGCAGGCCGCGCTGCGCCACCAGCAGAACGATGGCGCCGATCTGCCCGACGAACATCGCGAAGAAGATCAGGAGGCCCCACAGCGCCGTGCCCCAGAACATCCAGACGCGCGGCGTCGCGGGCGTCACAGTCGGCGGCGGATAATCGGGATTGAGGGAGTCCATCACAAGGCTTTCACTAGGCCGGCGAGCTGTCGAAAGAACCGTCATGCCCGGGCTTGTCCCGGGCATCCACGTTCTTCGCGCTGCGACTCAAGACGTGGATGGCCGGGTCAAGCCCGGCCATGACGATGTGGGTAGCAAGTGCCATGCTCACGGCAACGCCCGCTCCAGCAGCACGCGCACGTCATCATCGTCGAGCTCGACCGCACCATACATGCTGGCGTGATTGGCGGCGAGACGCGTGCTCGCAAACAGTTCCGCACCGTGCGCAGACACCCCGTTCAGCGCCGCAGCCGCGGCAAGCAGCGCCAGCTTCTCGACCGCGAGCCGTGCGACGCGTTCACCATCGGCGCGGCGGAAGGCCTTGCCGATGAACGCCACCGTCTCGCCTGCCCCCGGCAAGCCCCTGGTCTCGGCCGCCAGCGCTTGCAGCACCGCCAAGGCTGCGTCTGGCTCGCGCGCAAGCGCGCGGAGCACGTCGAGGCACATCACGTTGCCGGAGCCTTCCCAGATCGCGTTGACGGGCGCCTCACGGTAATGGCGCGCGAGAATGCCGTCCTCGACATAGCCGTTGCCGCCGAGGCACTCCATCGCCTCGTAGAGAAACGGCGGCGCACTCTTGCAAGTCCAGTATTTGATCGCGGGCGTCAGCAGCCGCATATAGGCGGCCTCCGCCGCATCCTGCGCCGTGCGGTCGAAGGCACGGCAGAGCCGCATCACCAGCGCCGTGCTCGCCTCGACATGCAGCGCCATGTCGGACAGCACCGCCTGCATCAGCGGCTGATCGGCCAGATGCTTCTGGAACACGCTGCGGTGACGGGCGTGATGCAGCGCATGGGCGAGCCCCGAACGCATCAGACCGACCGAGGCGATCGCGCAATCCTGCCGCGTCAGCTGCACCATCTGGATGATGGTGCGGATGCCCTTGCCCTCCTCGCCGACCGCTTCGGCATAGGCGCCGACGAACTCGACCTCGGACGAGGCATTGGAGCGGTTGCCGAGCTTGTCCTTGAGCCGCTGGAACTGGATCGCATTCACCGAGCCGTCAGGCGCAAAACGCGGCATGAAGAAACAGGTCAGGCCGCCCTCCGCCTGCGCCAGCACCAGGAATGCATCGCACATCGGCGCCGACATGAACCATTTGTGGCCGGTGATGCGATAGGCATGTCCGTCGCGCACGGCCCGGGTCATGTTGGCGCGCACATCGGTGCCGCCCTGCTTCTCGGTCATGCCCATGCCGAGCGTCATGCCGCGCTTGTCCCACCACGGCGCGAAGCTCGGGTCGTAGCTCCTGGTCGACAGCACCGGCATCACGCGCGCGAGCAAATCCGGCTGCATCGCCAACGCCGCGACGGACGCGCGCGTCATCGTGATCGGGCAGAGATGACCGGTCTCGACCTGCGCCGCCATGTAGAACTTTGCCGCGCGAATGACCTCGGCGGCATCGCCCGCAGGTTTTCCATCCGCCGTCCAGGTCGAATTGTGGACGCCGGCATGCGCGCTGTGCGCCATCAGCTCGTGATAGGCGGGATGAAACTCGACCTGATCGCGGCGATTGCCCTTGGCATCGAAGCTGCGCAGCTTCGGCGCGTTCTCGTTCGCGACGCGCCCGCGATCGGCCATCGCCGCCGAGCCCCATTGCTTGCCGAATTCGGACAGCTCGCGTTCCGCCGACGCGCCGCCATTGGCCTTGACCGCCTCGATGAGCGGCCGATCGACGGCGAAGAGGTCGACGTCCTCGAACGGCGGCGACTGGTTGAGGACCTCGTGGGTCGCAAAGCTCGGCTGGGTCATTGAGTACTTCCTCGGAGCGGACTTTTTAGTTCCGCCGCGGCTGGATCGGGAAATCATAGGCCGCCCCGCCTGTCCCCGGCAGGGAAAAATGCCACCACTCCTTCGAATAGTTCACAAAGCCTTGCCCGGCCATCGCCGCCACCAGCCGCTTGCGCCAGGCGCGCTGTTCCGGACTGATCGATGGCGCCGCAGTGTGGCCCTTGGTGTCGGTACAGTCGTAGCCGGTGCCCATGTCGACACTGCCTTCCGGCGCGCGCGCATCGACCGGCGCCGTGCAATCGGCATAGGTCTTCGAGGGATCGTATTTGGCGGAATTGTCGGCCTTGAGATCGACCAGCGTGAGATCGAGCGCGGCCCCGGTCGAATGCTGCGAACGGCTCGCGATGTAGCCGAGGCGGAACAACTCGGTCTTTGGAATTCGCGGATTGTAGCGCCGCTCGGCCGCCGGCTCGCGGCCGTTCTGCGACCACTTCACCATGTCGAGCGAGGCCCGCGCCGGCCGGTAGCAGTCGAACATCTTGAGCGAGAGATTTTGCACCGCCAGCTCCTGCTGGACCGCCTTGAGCCGCAGCCCCACCTCCCGCTTCACCACGCATTCGCCGGCATCGTAGCCGGCGAGCGGACGGCCGACGAAATTGTTCGACGTGGCGTAGCGAATGTCCTGGATGATGCTGGGATCGATGTCGCGCAGGTACACGAAGCCGCCAGGGAGCGATTGGGCGTGGGCTGCACTGATCGTCACTGCGGCGAGGAACGCTGTCAGAATTCTTTTCACGGAATGCCCCACATCGTCATGGCCGGGCTTGTCCCGGCCATCCACGTTCTTTTGCGTCAAATGCGATAGAAGATCGTGGATGCCCGGGACAAGCCCGGGCATGGCGGAAAAGGTAGGGACAGGCCACGCCGCAGCGACCAAACCGACAGATCAGGGGATAACTCCCGTCGCACCGTTTGCCCCTTGCTCCTCCCGCCATCCGCCCCTATAGCTCTGCTTTTAATGACATCGAAATCGACCTTCGTCCTCGGCCACCGGCATTTGCTGGGCATCGAGGGCCTTTCCGCGGCCGACATCAGCGGCCTCCTCGACCTGTCCGAAGAATATGTCGAGCTCAACCGCCAGGTTGACAAGAAGCGCACCGTCCTGCGTGGACGGACGCAGGTAAACCTTTTCTTCGAGGCCTCCACCCGGACCCAGTCCTCGTTCGAGCTCGCGGGAAAACGGCTCGGCGCCGACGTCATGAACATGTCGGTGTCCTCGTCCTCGATCCGCAAGGGCGAGACCCTGATCGACACCGCCGTGACGCTGAACGCGATGCATCCGGACATCCTGGTGGTGCGCCATCACGCATCCGGCGCGGTGGAACTGCTGGCGCGCAAGGTCGACGGTTCCGTGATCAATGCCGGCGACGGCGCGCATGAGCATCCGACGCAGGCGCTGCTGGATGCGCTCACCATCCGCCGCAACAAGGGCCGGATCGAGGGTCTCGTGGTCGCGATCTGCGGCGACGTGCTGCATTCGCGCGTCGCCCGCTCCAACATCATCCTCCTCAACACCATGGGCGCCCGCGTCCGCGTCGTCGGGCCCTCCACGCTTCTGCCGCCCGGCATCGAGCGGATGGGCGTCGAGGTCGCGCGCGACATGCGCGAGGGCCTGGAGGGCGCCGACATCGTCATGATGCTGCGCCTGCAGCGCGAGCGCATGAACGGCTCCTTCGTGCCCTCCTCATCGGAATACTTCCATTATTTCGGGCTCGACCAGAAGAAGCTCGCCTACGCCAAGCCGGACGCTCTCGTGATGCATCCCGGCCCGATGAACCGCGGCGTAGAGATCGACTCGATCGTGGCCGACGGCGCACAGTCCCTGATCCGCGAACAGGTGGAGATGGGTGTTGCCGTGCGCATGGCCGTGCTGGAAGCGCTCGCCCGTAACCTGCCGAACGCGTGATGCCGATGCTGACCGATCGCCGCCCCATCCTGCTCGCTAACGCCCGCGTCGTCGATCCCTCCAGGGACTTCGACGGCGTCGGCGACGTGCTCATCGCCGACGGCGCCATCCGCGAGACCCGCCGCGGCATCGGCGCGGCCGGCGTGCCCGAAGGCACCGACATCATCAACTGCTCCGGCAAGATCGTGGCGCCGGGCCTGATCGACATGCGCGCCTTTGTCGGCGAGCCCGGCCTCAGCCACCGCGAGACCTTTGCCTCGGCGAGCCAGGCGGCTGCGACCGGCGGCATCACCACCATCATCTGCCAGCCCGACACCTCGCCCGTCATCGACAATTCGGCGACGGTCGACTTCGTGATGCGCCGCGCCCGCGACACCGCGATCGTCAACATCCAGCCGATGGCGGCGCTGACCAAGGGCCTGCACGGCCAGGAGATGACCGAGTTCGGCCTGTTGAAAGCGGCCGGCGCGGTCGCCTTCACCGACGGCGACAGGAGCGTGACCAACGCCCAGGTGATGCGCCGCGCGCTGACCTACGGCCGAGATTTCGACGCGCTGATCGTACATCACACCGAGGATCCCAACCTCGTCGGCGAAGGCGTGATGAACGAGGGCGAGTTCGCGACCCGGCTCGGCCTGATGGGCATCCCGAATGCCGCCGAAGCCGTGATGCTGGAGCGCGACCTCAGGCTCGTTGCGCTGACCGGCGGCCGCTATCACGCGGCCTCGCTGACCTGCACCGATTCCCTCGATATCCTCCAGCGCGCCCGCGACGCAGGCCTTGCCGTCAGTGCCTCGGTCTCGATCAATCATCTGGCGCTCAACGAAAACGACATCGGCCCTTACCGTTCGTTCCTGAAGCTGTCCCCGCCGCTGCGCACCGAGGACGACCGCCGCGCGCTGGTGGCCGCGCTCGCCTCCGGCCTGCTCGACGTCATCATGTCCGACCACAATCCGCAGGACGTCGAGGTCAAGCGCCTGCCCTTCGCCGAAGCCGCGCCCGGTGCCGTCGGGCTCGAGACCATGCTGCCGGCCGGCCTGCGGCTGGTGCATAATGGCGAGATGGAACTGAAGACGCTGATCCGTGCGATGTCGACCCGGCCGGCCGAGCTGCTGGGATTGCCGGGCGGAACCCTGCGCGCCGGCAGCCCGGCCGATGTCATCGTAATCGACCCCGACACACCCTGGGTAGTCGATCCCGCCGACCTCAAATCGCCCTGCAAGAACACCCCGTTCGACGAGGCCCGCTTTACAGGCCGCGTGGTGCGCACCATTGTCGGCGGCCGGACGGTCTATGAGCATGTCTGACGTACGAGATCGCTCGACCTGGAAGTTGGGCCTTTGGAGCTGCCGCCATGGCGCTTGAAGCATTTTTGCCGGTGGCGTTCGTCATCGGCTATCTCTTCGGATCGATCCCGTTCGGGCTGATCCTGACCAGGCTTGCGGGTACGCAGGATATCCGCTCGATCGGCTCCGGCAGCATCGGCGCCACCAATGTGCTGCGTACCGGCCGCAAGAGCCTCGCCGCGGGCACCCTGCTGTTCGATGCGCTCAAGGGCACCGCGGCCGTGGTGATCGCCGGCTACATCGCAGGACCCAATGCCGCCATGGTGGCGGGGCTCGGCGCTTTCCTCGGCCATCTCTTCCCGGTCTGGCTGAAGTTCAAAGGCGGCAAGGGCGTGGCCACCTATATCGGCGTCCTGCTCGGCCTGTTCTGGCCCGGCGCCATCGTGTTCTGCCTGCTCTGGCTCGCCACCGCCTTCACCACCCGCTACTCCTCGCTCTCGGCGCTGGTGGCGGCGTTCATCACGCCGATCTTCCTGTGGTGGTTCGGGCACCTCGCCCTGTCGGCCCTGACGGCAGTGCTGACGCTGCTGCTGTTCTACGCGCATCGCGAGAACATCAAGCGCCTGCAAGGTGGCAGGGAAAGCCGGATCGGCGAGAAGGCATAGCGTTTTGCGCGAACCGGGCATCTACGGATACCGAAGCGCTCCTTCTGCATTATATGCCAAATCCTGTTCGCAACTTGCGACCGAATCACGGTTGTATTGGCAAGCGAGTTCCGGGTCTGTCATCGTGACAGCGGATATGGCGGCGGTTGCTCAGAATGAGCGAGAAGATTGTCGACACGCATGACGGGGATGGTTCGCTGGGTGCTTCTGGCACCGCAGCAAGCCGGCTGCTCTCGGCGACCAATATCTGGTCCGATGCGCCCTCGCCGCCCGCCCCAAATCCTCTTTCCGCTCTGCCGCCAGTGTCGCCACCCGATCCAATCGCGAAAGCGCCCGTGACGGTCGAGGTCGTGACCACGGCCGCGCCCATTGCGCCCGTACAGCCGCATGCCCGCCAATGGCCGCCGCGAAGACTCTCGCTGGCGCTTCAGGGCGGCGGCACCTTCGCCGCCTTCAGCTGGGGCGTGCTGGAGCGGCTGCTGGAAGAGCCTGATATCGCGATCGACACCATCAGCGGCGCCAGCGCTGGCGCCATCAATGCGCTGCTGCTCGCTTGCGGCCTTGCCGAAGGCGGCCGGGAAGGCGCGCGCTCCCGGCTGAACCGGTTCTGGGTCCGGCTGATGCACGAGGCCTCATTCCGCTCGCTGATGCTGATCGGCGGCTTCTCGCCGGCCGGAAGCTCGGTCGCGTTCGGGCCGACGCTGCGCTCCGGCCAGTTCGATCCGTTCGATCTCGATCCGCTGCGGCAGGCGCTCTCGCGCGACATCGATTTTGCCGCCCTGCGCGACGCAAGGTGCCCAAAGCTCATGATCGCGGCGACGCGAATCCGCGACGGGCAGCAGCAGATATTCCGCAATGACGCCATCACCGCCGACGTCGCGCTGGCCTCGACCTGTCCGCCGCTCGTTCACTGCGCCGTGGAGATCGACGGCGAGGCCTATTGGGACGGCGGCTTCGGTGGCAACCCGCCGCTGCTGCGCCTGGCGCAGGAAACGGCGACGCCCGATGTCCTGCTGATCCAGGTCACGCCGGCACGCGACAGCTACGTGCCGATCACGCTCGCAGCGATCGACCGCCGGCTCGACCAGATCGCGGCCAACGCCGCGCTCAACGCCGAGATCGCCGCGCTTGAATGGGCGCAGGCCCATGCCGCGCCTTCACTGCGGCTGTCCAGGATCGCGGCCGAAGACTTCGTCGAGGGCCTCGCGCAGCGCTCTTCCACGGATCTCGGCCGCGGCTTCATTCGCGCGCTGCACCGAAGCGGCCGTGAGGCGGCCGAGCGCTGGCTCGGGCAAGGCGCAGACGGCAACGCGCCCGCGCGTGATCAGCAGGCCGTTCGCCGCGAACCTGCGCTAGCCTGATTTCGCCAGCGCATCCTCCAGGAACCAGGCCGCCGCAAGTGCGAGCGGATCATTGCCGAAGCGCGCGATCACCTGCACGCCGATTGGCAGGCCATTCACCTTCAGCACCGGCACGTTGACGCAAGGATTGCCCATCAGCGTCCACAGCCGGTTGTAGCGGGGATCGCCCGTGGTCGCGAGCTCCTTGGCCGGCGCGGTGCCGGGCGCGGAATAGGTCAGGAGCACGTCGACGCCCTCGAACAGCTGGCCGAGCTCGCGGCGTCCGCGCCGGCTGATCCGGCGCGCCTCGTCATATTCCTTCGGGGTCAGTCCGGCGGTCGCATCGAGGCTTGCGCGCAGCATCGGCGCGATCTCGTCGTGGCGTTCCGAAAACTCCCAGGCGAGCGCGCGATGCGCCTCGAAATCCTGGATGATCGGATGGATGCGCCAGGCGTCCTGCAGTGAGGCGGGCAGATCGATCGTGCGCACATTGGCGCCCGCTCGCGTCGCCGCCTGAATCGCAGCCTCCAACCCCTGCTCCGCCGCCGGCTCCACGCTGCCTGCAAATTCCTGCCTGACTACGCCGATGCGCGGCGCCTTGGCCGGGGTGATGCCGGAGAACTCGGTGCGCCCCGTGATCGCCAGCAGCCCGCGCGCGAGATCCTCGGCGCGCGCCCCGAACAGACCAACCGTATCGAGCGCCCACGAATAGCATTTGACCCCGACCGTCGGCAGTATCCGGAACGACGGCTTGATCGCAGCCGTGCCGCAATAGGCGGCGGGGCGGATCACGGAGCCGCCGGTCTGCGTGCCCAGCGCCAGCGGAATCATGCCCGCGCCGACGGCCGCGGCCGAGCCCGAGGACGAGCCGCCCGGCGTGTGGCCCAGATTGTGTGGATTGAGCGTCGGCGTCGGATCGCGCGAGGCGAACGCCGTGGTCGTGGTCTTGCCGATGATGGTGGCGCCCGCCCGCTTCAACATCATCACCACAGGCGCATCCGAGCGCGGCTGCCAGCCGCGATAGATTTCCGAGCCCATCTCGGTCGGCATGTTGGCGGTGTCGATGATGTCCTTGATGCCGACCGCGATGCCGCGCAGCGGGCCGGAGCCTTGCGCCTTGGCGGTTTTGTCATGACGGACGAAGGCGCGGACGTCCTTCTCCTTCGCCTCGATCGCCGCGTGCGACTGCGCGATGGCGGCATCGGGCGAAAGTTCGCCCGCTTCGATGCGGCGCTGGAGGTCGGCAAGTGAGATCATGGCACATCCTTCTTAATTGGTTTCGCTTTTAGCATCGGAGCAAAGCCGCGCAAGCGCACGCCGCTGTTGCGCAACGCCCCAAGGTTGTTCCATGCTGTCCCCACAAGGAGACGCCGTGGACGCCATCAATCCGAGCATGGAGCTGACCGAGCTTGAGCGGATCGACCGCCTGCGTCTGATCCGCTCCGACAATGTCGGCCCGCGCACCTTCCGCTCGCTGGTCGATCATTTCGGCAGCGTGCGGGCTGCGCTGGAGCGGCTGCCAGATCTGGCGCGCCGCGGCGGTGCACAGCGATCGGGCCGCATCTGTAGCGCCGATGAAGCCAAGGCCGAGCTAGCAGCAAGCCGCAAATTCGGCATCGCCTGGCGCGCGCCCGGCGAAGACGGCTATCCGGCGCGGCTGGCAATGATCGACGACGCGCCGCCGCTGCTGGCCGTGCGAGGCGACACGAAAACCTTGATGCGGCCGATGATCGCGATCGTCGGCTCGCGCAATGCCTCCGGCGCCGGGCTGAAATTCGCAGGCGTGCTCGCGCGCGAGCTCGGCGAAGCCGGCTTCGTCGTCATTTCCGGCCTCGCCCGCGGCGTCGACCAGGCCGCGCATCGCGCGAGCGTCGAGAGCGGCACGATTGCCGTGCTCGCCGGCGGACATGACTGCATCTATCCGCCCGAGCATGGTGATCTCCTCACATCGATCCTCGATCACGAGGGCGCTGCGATCTCCGAGATGCCGCTCGGCCATGAGCCCCGCGCCCGCGACTTCCCTCGCCGCAACCGATTGATCTCCGGCGCCTCGCTCGGCGTGGTCGTGGTGGAAGCCGCGCACCGCTCGGGCTCGCTGATCACCGCGCGCATGGCCGCCGAACAAGGGCGCGAAGTCTTCGCGGTGCCGGGCTCGCCGCTCGATCCGCGCGCCGCCGGCGCCAACGATCTGATCAAGCAGGGCGCGACGCTCGTCACAGAAGCCGCCGACATCGTCAATGCGGTTCAGCCGATCATGGAGCGCCCGCTGATGCATCCGGCTGAAGAGCCCGACAGCGAGCCGTTCGAGAGCGATCCGCAAGGCCATGACCGCGACCAGATCACCGGCCTGCTCGGCCCCGCCCCTGTTACAATCGACGACCTCGTGCGGATGTCCGGCGCCTCTCCCGCGATCGTGCGCACCGTGCTGCTGGAGCTCGAGCTGGCCGGCAGGCTCGAACGTCATGGCGGCGGGCTGGTGTCTCTCCTCTAAGTCTCGTTCCGCGCGTCGAACCGCGTCCGCGCCGTCGCGATCAGCTCCTGGTGTTTGATCGCCCACTCGCCGAGCGCTTTCACTGGCTCCTGAAGCCCACGGCCGAGATCGGTCAGCTCATAGTCCACGCGCGGCGGAAGGGTCGGAAAGATCGTGCGCGTGACGAGCCCGTCGCGCTCGAGGCCGCGCAGCGTCAAGGTCAGCATGCGCTGCGAGATGCCGTTGATCATGCGCTTCAGCTCATTGAAGCGCTTCGGACCGTCGCTCAGCATCATGATGACGAACACGCTCCATTTGTCGCCAACGCGCGACAGCACGGAGGCGACCCCGCGGCAGTCCGCATGGTCGGGATGCGGCGCGGGATCGGGGCGCGGCGTGGCAGGGAAACTGATGTTCGCAGGTTTCAAAGATGTGCCCATGGCTCAAAAAAGTGCGTTCTTGCGAGGATTTCTATAGTCACTCATGTAGCGCTGGTTACAAACTTATACCAGGGTGACCCCAAATGAAACTCCTCCATCTCGACTCCAGCGTCCTCGGCCCCCACTCCGTCAGCCGGCAGGTCTCCGCCGCCATCGTCGACCGGCTCCGGCAGGCGACGTCCGGCCTCGATATCACCTATCGTGATCTGACCCAGACCCCCCTCGCCCATCTCTCCGGTTCGCATCTGGCCGCCGCGCAAGGCGCACCCGCGCCCGCGGAACTTGCACCCGACCTCGCCGCGAGCGCGGCTGCGCTGGACGAGTTTTTGGCCGCCGACATCGTCGTGATCGGCGCGCCCATGTACAATTTCACCATTCCCAGCCAGCTCAAGGCCTGGATCGACCGCATCCTCGTTGCGGGCAAGACGTTCAGCTATGGAGCGAATGGGCCGCAGGGTCTTGCCGGCGGCAAGCGCGTGATCGTGGCCATCTCGCGCGGCGGCTATTACGGCGCGGAGACGCCATACGCGGCCGGCGAACATCTCGAAACCTATCTACGCTGGGTGTTCGGCTTCATGGGTATCACCAACGTCGAATTCATTCCGGCCGACGGCATCCAGGTCGGGCCGGAACACCGCGAAAAGGCGATCGCCGGCGCGCTCCAGTCGGCAACGAGCCTGCGCGCGGCCTAGCCGTTCGCCACAGCTACGCCGTCGGGCGCAACGCGAATGTTGCGCCCGACTAGGTTCGCTCAACCGATCAGCCCCGGTAGATCGGCGCGCCGCTCGGAGAAGCGACCGCGCCGCCGTCCACGAAGATCTCCTGGCCCTGCACATGGGCGGAATCATCGGAGGCGAGGAACAGCACCGTCTTGGCGACGTGATCGGTTTCGCCGATGCGGCCGAGCGGCGTCGTCAGCGCGATCCGTTTCTCGAACGCTTTCTCGGCTTCCGGCGTCGCGGTCGCGGGACCCCAGATCGGGGTGCGGATCGCGCCGGGCGCAACCACGTTGACGCGGATGCCGCGCGGCGACAGTTCCGATGCCATGATCCGCGCCATCGCCCGCACGCCGGCCTTCGCAGCGCCGTAGGCGGAGTAGCCGGGAATGCCGAGCACCGAGATCACGGAGCCATTGAGGACGATAGAGGCATTGTCGTTGAGATGAGGCAGCGCGGCCTGAACGGTGAAGAACACGCCGGTGAGGTTGGTGCTGATGACCTTCTCGAACACCTCCAGCGTCGCTGATCCCAGCGGCGTGCCGCCGGCGATGCCGGCATTGGCGAACACGATGTCGAACTTGCCGAACTTTTCCGCGCCCTGCTTGATCGCAGCTTCCGTCGCGGCGATGTCGGTCGCGTCGGCAGCAAACGCGAGCGCGTTCGGCCCGAGCTCTTTCGCGGCCGCGTCCAGCGTTTCCTTGTTGCGCCCGGTGATCACCACCTTGGCGCCCTCGGCCACGAACAGTTTCGCCGTCGCAAGCCCGATGCCGCTGTTGCCGCCGGTGATCAGGGCCGTCTTACCTTGAAGTCTCACGTTCGCCTCCAGTAGTTGCATGATGAAACTATGGTTGCGATCTAGGGCATATAGTTTTATGATGCAACCACACAAGCGCGTGATCGGCGCAGGCGCCGTGCGAACGCGACAGGACCAAGGTGATGGTGAAACGAACGAGCTTCGAGGGTGACGCTTGCCCGATCGCGCGCTCACTGGACGCGCTCGGTGACTGGTGGTCGCTGCTGATCATCCGCGAGGCGCTGTTCGGCGTCCGGCGCTTCGGCGAGTTTCAGAACAAGCTCGGCATGGCCAAGAACATCCTATCAGTGCGCCTGCGCGCGCTGGTCGATCACGGCATCCTGGCCACCGCCCCCGCCTCCGACGGCAGCGCCTATTCTGAATATGTGCTGACGCCAAAGGGCCGCGGCACCTTTCCGATCCTGGTCGCGCTGCGGCAATGGAGCGAGGAGTTCGACGACCACCCCGAGGAGATCGCGACCATTCTGGTCGATCGCGAGAAAGGGCGCCCGGTGAAGAAGCTGGAAATGCGCGCGGAGGATGGCCGCCTGCTCAGCCCCGCGGACACCACGTTGAAGCCGCGGTCGGCATCGCGCAGACGGTCAGCTTGACGGAGCACGACTGCCACCACCCCGTCATTGCGAGCGCAGCGAAGCAATCCAGAGTCTTTCCGCGGAGGGATTCTGGATTGCTTCGCTACGCTCGCAATGACGAAGTTGAAGCAGAGCGCTCAGATCTAACCACCGTCACCCTGAGGCGCCGGAGCGAAGCGGAGGCCTCGAAGGGCGACGGCCCGGCTGCATCACCGGGTCCGTTCATCCTTCGAGGCTCTCCACGCGCCGCTTCGCGTCGCATGTCTCGCACCTCAGGATGACGGGTGATATTGGCCCGGCGCCCCTCATGACAGCTTGCGCTTGGTCCGCAGCCGCAGATGCTCGTCGGCCTCGAGCTGGGTCATGCCCAATAAATAATGCAACACGGACAGCTTGTGGCGCTCGGCGAGCTGACGCAGGGCGGCCGACTGCTCGGCGATGAAGGCCACCGCCTCATCTGCCCCGCCTTCTCCCGGTTCCTCGTTGCGCGAGCGCCCTGACGCGCTTGCCGCGGCGCGCGCTCGCTTTTTTGCTGGCTTCGTCACCAGACCCCACCCCGAATCCATGCCCCGGGGAGACATTACGCCGACATCGGCCGCAACTCCAAGGTGGTGTTATGCAACTTTTTCGATATGAAACTTTTCCCATTGCGGCGGCTTTCAACACCCCTCGATTTGACAGGAACGGCCTCACCACCCATGTTCGGGTCGAAACGGCCGTCCCGAGTCCTTTCGATTTCGGCCCAAGATTTTCCCGTAAGTTACTGGAACTACATGAATATCGTCATTGTGGAGTCGCCGGCGAAAGCCAAGACGATCAACAAATATCTGGGCTCGTCCTACGAGGTCCTGGCGTCGTTCGGCCATGTCCGCGACCTCCCCGCCAAGAACGGCTCCGTCGATCCCGACGCCAATTTCAAGATGATCTGGGAGGTCGATCCCAAAGCCGCCGGCCGGCTGAACGATATCGCGAAGTCGCTGAAAGGTGCCGACCGCCTGATTCTCGCCACCGACCCCGATCGCGAGGGCGAGGCGATCTCCTGGCACGTGCTGGAGGTGATGAAGGAGAAGCGCGCGCTCAAGGATCAGAAGATCGAGCGCGTGGTGTTTAACGCCATCACCAAGCAAGCGGTCACGGACGCGATGAAGCATCCGCGCCAGATCGACGGCGCGCTGGTCGACGCCTACATGGCGCGACGGGCGCTGGACTATCTGGTCGGCTTCACCCTCTCTCCCGTGCTGTGGCGCAAGCTGCCCGGCGCCCGTTCGGCCGGCCGCGTGCAGTCGGTCGCGCTGCGCCTCGTCTGCGACCGCGAGCTGGAGATCGAGAAGTTCGTGCCGCGCGAATATTGGTCGCTGGTCGCGACGCTGCTGACGCCGCGAGGCGATGCCTTCGAGGCCCGCCTCGTCGGCGCCGACGGCAAGAAGATCCAGCGCCTCGACATCGGCACCGGCGCGGAAGCCGAGGACTTCAAGAAGGCGCTGGAAGCCGCCGCCTATGCCGTGACCGCGGTCGATGCCAAGCCGGCGCGGCGCAATCCGCAGGCGCCGTTCACCACCTCGACCCTCCAGCAGGAGGCCAGCCGCAAATACGGCTTTGCGCCCGCGCACACGATGCGCATCGCCCAGCGCCTCTATGAAGGCATCGACATCGGCGGCGAGACCACCGGACTCATTACTTATATGCGTACCGACGGCGTGCAGATCGCCCCTGAGGCCATCACCCAGGCGCGCAAGGTGATCGGCGAGGACTACGGCAACGCCTATGTGCCGGATGCGCCGCGCCAGTACCAGGCCAAGGCCAAGAACGCCCAGGAAGCGCACGAAGCGATCCGACCGACCGACATGTCGCGCCGTCCCGACAGCATAAGCCGCAAGCTCGATGCCGATCAGGCGAAACTGTACGAGCTGATCTGGAAGCGCACCATCGCGAGCCAGATGGAAGCGGCCGAGCTCGAGCGCACCACGGTCGACATCACCGCCAAAGCCGGCGGCCGTACGCTGGAGCTGCGCGCCACCGGCCAGGTCATCAAGTTCGACGGCTTCCTCGCGCTGTATCAGGAAGGCCGCGACGACGAGGAGGACGAGGATTCCCGCCGCCTGCCCGGCATGAGCGCCGGCGAAGCCTTGAAGCGGCAGTCGCTCGCCGTCACCCAGCATTTCACCGAGCCGCCGCCGCGCTTCTCCGAGGCTTCCCTCGTCAAGCGGATGGAAGAGCTCGGCATCGGCCGGCCCTCGACCTATGCCTCGATCCTGCAGGTGCTGAAGGACCGCGGCTACGTCAAGCTGGAGAAGAAGCGCCTGCATGGCGAGGACAAGGGCCGCGTCGTGGTCGCTTTCCTCGAAAGCTTCTTCAGCCGCTACGTCGAATACGACTTCACCGCGGGCCTGGAGGAGCAGCTCGACCGCATCTCCAACAACGAGATTTCCTGGCAGCAGGTGCTGAAGGATTTCTGGCGCGACTTCATCGGCGCCGTCGACGACATCAAGGATCTGCGCGTCGCGCAGGTGCTGGACGTGCTCGATGAGATGCTGGGGCCGCACATCTATCCGCCCCGCGCCGATGGCGGCGACGTCAGGCAATGCCCGAACTGCGGCACTGGTCGGCTGAACCTGAAGGCCGGCAAGTTCGGCGCCTTCGTCGGCTGCTCGAACTACCCGGAGTGCCGCTACACCCGCCAGCTCGCGGCCGACGGCGAGACGACCGCGGACCGTTCGCTCGGCCAGGACCCTGAGACGGGTCGCGATGTCTGGGTCAAGGCCGGCCGCTTCGGTCCCTATATCCAGCTCGGCGAGCAGAAGGATTACGAGGAAGGCGAGAAGCCCAAGCGCGCCGGCATTCCGAAGGGCACCTCGCCCAGCGATGTCGATCTCGAACTCGCGCTGAAGCTCTTGTCGCTGCCGCGTGAGATCGGCAAGCATCCGGAAACCGGTCAGCCGATCACCGCAGGTCTCGGCCGCTTCGGACCGTTCGTGAAGCACGAGAAGACCTATGCCAGCCTGGAGGCTGGCGACGAAGTCTTCGACATCGGCCTCAACCGTGCCGTGACGCTGATCGCAGAGAAGGTTGCGAAGGGCCCGAGCCGCCGCTTCGGCGCCGATCCCGGCAAGGCGATCGGCGATCACCCGAGCCTCGGCACGGTCACCGTGAAGAGCGGTCGTTATGGCGCCTATGTCACGGCGGGCGGCGTCAATGCGACGATCCCGGCCGAGTTCGAGAAGGACGCCATCACGCTGCCGCAGGCGATTGCGCTGATCGACGAGCGCGCGGCGAAAGGCGGCGGCAAGACCAAGGCGAAGAAGGCGGCCAAGCCCGCCAAGGCCAAGAAGGCTGCGGACGGCGAGGACGCCGCTCCGAAGGCGAAGAAGCCGGCCGCGAAGAAAGCCGCGGCCAAATCCAAAACCGAATCCACCAGTAAGGCGCGCGCCGCCGTGCCGTCGACTGCAAAGACGTCGCCGACCAAGAGCGCCGCCACCAAGGCTCCGGCCAAGAAGAGTGCCGGCAAGACTTGAAGAACAAGACTTGAGTTAAGAATTAGAGGTTAAGTGAAACCAAAGAAAGACCGTGGCTTTCCCGACAGGCAAGCCATCGTCGCCTTCATCAAGGCAAATCATGGAAAGGCGGGAACGCGCGAAATCGCACGCGAGTTCGGCCTGAAGAACGCCGATCGCGCCGAGCTCAGGCGCATGCTGCGCGAGCTCGCCGACGACGGCATCATCAAGAAAAAGCGCCACAAGGTCTCGGAGCCGGACACGCTCCCGCCGACGCTGCTCGCCGACATCACCGGGCGCGACAGCGACGGCGAATTGATCGCGTCCCCCGCCGAATGGGACGAAGTCGAGAGCGGCGAGCCGCCGAAGATCCTGATCGAGATGCCGCGCCGGCCGAAGCCCGGCACCGCCGCCGGTGTCGGCGACCGCGCGCTGCTGCGCGTCGAGCGTTCGGACGAGGACGAAGGTCCGGCCTGGCGCGGTCGCATCATCAAGGTCATCGACAAGGCCAAGAGCCGCATCCTCGGCGTCTTCCGCAGCCTTCCCGAAGGCGGCGGGCGGCTCGTCCCCGTCGACAAGAAGTTCGCCGACCGCGAACTGAACATCGCCAAGACCGACACGGGCGGCGCGCAGGACGGCGATCTCGTCAGCATCGACATCGTCCGCTCGCGCGGCTTCGGCCTCGCCTCCGGCCGCGTCAAGGAGAAGCTCGGCTCGGTGAAGTCCGAGAAAGCGATCAGCCTGATCGCGATCTACGCGCACGAGATCCCCTTGCAATTCTCCTCCGCCGCCGAGCGCGAGGCGGAGGCGGCAGAGCCAGCGAACCTGAAAGGCCGCGAGGACTGGCGCGACGTGCCGCTCGTCACCATCGATCCGCCGGATGCAAAGGATCACGACGATGCGGTCCATGCCGAGCCCGACCCTGATCCCAACAACAAGGGCGGCTTCATCGTCAACGTCGCCATTGCCGATGTCAGCTTCTACGTCCGGCCGGGCAGCGCGCTCGACCGCGATGCGCTCGATCGCGGCAACTCGGTCTATTTCCCCGACCGTGTCGTGCCGATGCTGCCCGAGCGCATCTCGAACAATCTCTGCTCGCTGGTGCCTGGCGAGCCGCGCGGCGCGCTCGCGGTGCGCATGGTGCTCGGCTCCGACGGCTGCAAGCGCTCGCATACGTTCCACCGCATCCTGATGCGTTCGGCGGCGAAGCTCGCTTACGCGCAGGCCCAGGCCGCGATCGATGGACGACCGGATGACACCACCGGCCCCCTGCTCGATCCGATCCTGAAACCGCTTTATGCCGCCTATGCCTGCGCCAAGCGCGCCCGCGACGAGCGCGACCCGCTGAATCTCGATCTGCCCGAGCGCAAGATCCTGCTCAAAAGCGACGGCACGGTCGACCGCGTCGTGGTGCCTGAAAGGCTCGACGCGCACAAGCTGATCGAAGAATTCATGATCCTCGCCAACGTCGCGGCTGCCGAGACGCTGGAGAAGAAATCGCTGCCGCTGATCTATCGCGTACATGACGAGCCGACGCTGGAGAAGGTCCACGCGCTCTCCGAGTTCCTGGAGACGCTCGACATTCCCTTCACCAAATCGGGCGCGCTACGCCCGACGCTGTTCAACCGCGTGCTGGCCCAGCTCGAAGGCCACGACTATTTTCCGCTGGTGAGCGAAGTCGTGCTGCGCGCCCAGGCGCAGGCGGAGTATTCGTCCGAGAATTACGGGCACTTCGGCCTGAATTTGCGCCGCTACGCGCATTTCACCTCGCCGATCCGTCGCTATGCCGACCTCGTCGTGCACCGCGCGCTGGTCCGTGCGCTCGGGCTCGGCGAAGGTGCCCTGCCCGACAGCGAGACGCCGGAATCGCTCGGCGAAGTCGCGGCGCATATCTCCCTGACCGAGCGGCGCGCCATGAAGGCCGAGCGCGAGACCGTCGACCGCCTGATCGCGCATCATCTTGCCGATCGCATCGGCGCCAGCTTCCAGGGCCGCGTCTCCGGCGTCACCCGCGCCGGCCTGTTCGTCAAGCTGAGTGAGACCGGCGCCGACGGATTGATCCCGATCCGATCCCTCGGCACGGAATATTTCAACTATGACGAGGGCCGACATGCCCTGGTCGGCACACGCAGCGGCACGATGTATCAGCTCGGTGACGTCGTGGACGTCCGTCTGATCGAAGCAGCTCCCATCGCAGGCGCGCTGCGCTTCGAGCTGCTGTCGTCCGAGAGCGACAGCTCACCGCGCGAACGCCGGCAGTTCCGCCCGCAGCGCAAATCGTCCAAGCCGCATCCCGGTCGCAGCCCAGAGAGAAAACGCAAGCCGGAGAAGCCGAAATCCGGCAAGGCAAAGAAGGGCCGAGACAAGGGCAAAGGGAAAAACAAGGGAAAAAGCAAGAAGGGCAAGGCGTGGTGACGATGAGCACGGCCCCGAAGATCTGGACGCGCGAGACCGGCCTCGTCGAGAAGCGCGACGTCTGGACCGCAATGATACGCGGCTTCCGCGGCCGCTGCCCGCGCTGCGGCGAGGGCAAGCTGTTTCGCGCCTTCCTGAAGACGGCGGACAATTGTGCCGAATGCGGCCTCGATTTCACGCCGCATCGCGCCGACGATCTGCCCGCCTATCTCGTCATTGTCATCGTCGGCCATGTCGTGGTGCCGGCCATTCTCTGGATCGAGACCAACTACACCACGCCTGTCTGGCTCAGCTTCGTGGCCTATCTGCCCTTCACCTTCGTCGCCTCGCTCGCGTTGTTGCAGCCGGTGAAGGGAGCTGTGGTCGGCTTGCAATGGGCTCTGCGCATGCATGGGTTTGACGAGAACCCTCCCGATGGTATTCCGCCGGTGTAGGCAAAATAAGCAAGAACAGTTCGGGTGAGGACATGACGGATATTTCGCAGGCCGAGAAGACAAAAGTTCACGAGGAGAAGGAAGCCGACCACCATCCCTATTTTCGCCCGAGGGATGCTGCGACGCTGATCCTTGTCGATCGCAGCGGCTCCGTTCCGAAAGTGCTGGTCGGCAAGCGCCACGACAAGGTGGTGTTCATGCCCGGGAAATTCGTCTTTCCGGGCGGTCGCGTCGACAAGGCCGATTATCGCGTGCCCTGCGCCGCCCCCATCACCGCGGAGCTGGAAACCAATCTCGCCAAAGGCAGCCCGAAGACGCCGGCCTCGCGTGCGAAGTCGCTCGCGATTGCCGCGATCCGCGAGGCCTGCGAGGAGACGGGCCTCTGCCTCGGCCGGAGGGCGGAAGGCAAGGTGCCGAAGCTCGACGGTCCGTGGAAGCCGTTCGCCGATGCCGGCCTCTTGCCCGATCCCTCCGGCCTGTTCCTGATCGCCCGCGCCATCACCCCGCCCGGCCGCGTCAAGCGCTTCGACACGCGCTTTTTCACCGCGGATGCCTCCGCGATCACCCACCGTGTCGAAGGCGTGATCCACGCCGATGCCGAGCTGGTCGAGCTGGTCTGGGTCGAGCTCGGCTCGAAGCCGCTCGCCGATCTGCATCCGATGACGCGCAACGTGCTCAACGAACTCGACAGCCGCCTTGCCACGGGCCCGCTTCGTCACGATGCGCCGGTGCCGTTCTTCCATTTCTATGGCGGTAAGATGCAGAAGGATATTTTGGGCTGATTGGCTCTCCTTCGTCATTCCGGGGCGCGCGTAGCGCGAACTGTGGTGCGCGGTTGCGCACCTGAGAATCCATCTCTCGGCAGTCGCTGCGGCCCAATGGATTCCGGGCTCGCCGCTCCGCGGCGCCCCGGAATGACGTGCTGAGAGATCTGCGAAAAACAAAATAATCTTCCCGCCGCCCCCGATGGCGGAGTTCCCCTTCATGCCTATGTCTTCCCGAGCGTCACCAAAAACGGACACCGGGCGATGGCACAACGGCAACTCAAGCTTGGCGCGTTCATGCGCCCGATCAGCATCCACACCGGCGCCTGGCGCTATCCCGGGGCCTGGCCCGACGCCAATTTCAACTTCTCGCACATCAAGCAGCTGATCCGGAAGCTCGAGGCCGGCAAGTTCGACGCCTTCTTCATGGCCGATCACCTTGCCGTGCTGAACATGCCGATCAACGCGCTCAAGCGCAGCCACACCGTGACCTCGTTCGAGCCGTTCACGCTGCTGTCGGCGCTCTCGGCCGTCACCGAGCGCATCGGCCTGATCGCCACGGGATCGACCACGTTCGACGAGCCCTATCACGTCGCGCGGCGCTTCGCCTCGCTCGACCATCTCAGCGGCGGCCGCGCGGGCTGGAACATCGTCACCACGTCGAATCCGGACGCCGCACTTAACTTCGGCCTCGACGATCACATGGAGCATGCCGAGCGCTACAAGCGCGCGCGAGAGTTCTACGACGTCGTCACCGGTCTCTGGGACTCCTTTGCCGACGACGCCTTCGTGCGCGATGTCGAGAGCGGGCTGTTCTTCGATCCCGCCAAGATGCACACGCTCGACCACAACGGCAAATATCTGAAGGTGCGCGGCCCTCTCAACATCGCCCGCCCCGTGCAGGGCTGGCCGGTGATCGTGCAGGCCGGCGCGTCGGAGGACGGCAAGCAGCTCGCGGCGGAGACGGCGGAAGCCGTGTTCACCGGCGGCGGCAGCCTCGCGGACGGACAGAAGCTCTACGCCGACAT
This sequence comes from Bradyrhizobium sp. CCGE-LA001, assembly GCF_000296215.2. Classification (NCBI taxonomy): domain Bacteria; kingdom Pseudomonadati; phylum Pseudomonadota; class Alphaproteobacteria; order Hyphomicrobiales; family Nitrobacteraceae; genus Bradyrhizobium; species Bradyrhizobium sp. CCGE-LA001. Next base: position 4,693,372 of record NZ_CP013949.1, read on the forward strand.
CAAAGGCCGCATGGAGAAGATCGGCCGCGACCCCGAGCATCTGAAGATCCTGCCCGGCGCCTTTGTCGTGGCCGGCGACAGCGTCGACGAAGCCAAGGAAAAGCGCGCGCTGCTCGACAGCCGCGTACATTACGACAGCGCCATCGCCTCGCTCTCGGTCATCCTCGGTACCGATGCCTCCGGCTTCGATCCCGACGGGCCCCTGCCCGATATCCCCGAGACCAATGCCAGCAAGAGCGGCCGCCAGCGCCTGGTCGATCTCGCCGCGCGCGAAAAACTCACCGTGCGCCAGCTCGCCCAGCGCGTCGGCGGCTATGGCGGGCTGTCCTTCGTCGGCACGCCCAAGACCATCGCCGACCAGATGGAGGAGTGGCTGGTCGGGCGCGGCTCCGACGGCTTCAACATCATGTTCCCGTTCCTGCCCGCCGGCCTCGACGATTTCGTCGACAAGGTCGTGCCGGAGCTCCAACGCAGGGGAATCTTCCGCAAAGAGTATGAAGGGCCCACTTTGAGGGAGAATCTGGGCCTGCCGCGGCCGAAAAACCGGTTCTTCGAGGCGTGATCGGGCCGATTTGAGCGGTTTTTCTGCCCGAATTCCTTGACTTCCAGCCGTTTCTGGCTAGGTTGCCGGCCAACGCGGGCCGTTTGGCCGGCTCCAGATTCCCTTCATTCCTGAGGTTCAGAACATGGCCAAAGCGGTCACCATCAAGGTCAAGCTCGTGTCCTCGGCCGACACCGGCTTCTACTACGTCGCCAAGAAGAATTCCCGCACCATGACCGACAAGCTGGTCAAGAAGAAGTACGATCCCGTCGCGCGCAAGCACGTCGAATTCCGCGAAGCCAAGATCAAGTAAGAAGATCAAGCAAGATCGGCTGAAGTGTTTTGCGGGGCCCGTTCGGGCCCCGTTTTTTATTTGGCCGCCCTCTGCTTCCGTGTCCCGGACGCGGTGCAGCGCGTAGCGGTGCGCCGCAGAGCCGGGACCCATCAGAAGCAACACAGCGTGATGTGGAGACGTGGGCCCGGCTCAGCAGCGCACCGCTGAAGAAGCGCTGCGCTGCGTCCGGGGCACGGGCACCGTAACGGAGCGGAAGGGCCTCAGCATCCGGGCGGCGGCCGACCAAGTGTGACGCACCTCGCAGAGCGTCATGACCGGATTCAATATCCCCCGCGCGAACGTTCCATGAATCTGGTCCATTGCCGTGAAAAGCCATTTGCCCCTGCTGGATCCGCTCCGCTTTGCCGCCGCGCTCGGCGTCGCCGTTTCCACCATTCACCGCGACCTTCCCAGAACAGAACGACGCATGGGTCGTCGTACGGGCAATCGACAGCACATTCTACGAGGTAACGTCGTCGGACGAAGCGGTCCTCAACGCCATTCGATCGACCTACAAGGATGTCAGAGTTGCGCCGGGACCGGCGACCTCAATGCCGATCCCGCGCATCTGAAGAGGAAAGCAAGGACCGAGCGCGAAACGCAATCTCACGCCTACGCCCCCTTCAACACCGGGGCCGGCGGCTGCGACGGCCTGATCAGCGCGAACGCCACCTGCACGATGCCGCCGGCAAGACCAAGCGCCACGCCGATGCGCCAGGCCATCGTGTACGAACCCAGCGCGTCGTAGAGCAGCCCTCCCCCGTATGCGCCGAGGAAGCTGCCGATCTGGTGGCTCATGAAGGCGAGGCCCTGGATCATTGCCTGCCAGCGCAGGCCGAACATCTCGGCGACGGCGCCCGCGACCAGCGGCCCGACGCCCATCCACAGGAAGCCCATGATCGCGCCGAACAGCAGCGTCGAGAACGGCGTCGCAGGAAGCATGAAGTACCAGGCGAGCGCGAGCGAGCGCAGGATGTAGATGCCGCCGAGCAGCGCCAGCTTGTTCCAGCGCTGGCCGGCCCAGCCGAAGAACAGCGAGCCCAGCACGTTGAAGCCGCCGATCATGCCGAGGGTCTGCGCGCTCAGCATCGGATCGAGGCCGCAGATCGCGAGATACGACGGCAGATGCGTGGTGAGGAACACCAGCTGCATGCCGCAGACGAGATAGGCGCAGGTCATCACCACGAAGGAGGCATTGCCGAACGCAGTCTTGGCCGCCGCCGCGGCCGTGGCATCGTCGATCTCGTCGGCGGCCGGCTTGGGCAGCGGGATCTGGTCGACGCGACCGGCATACCATGCGGCGGGAATCATCAGCACCGACATGATGACGAAGCCGGCAAGGCCAATGCGCCAACCGAACCCCTCGTTGAGCATCTGCCCGACCGGCGCCGACAGCAGCGCGCCCAGCGAGCCCGCGCCGGAGACGATCCCGAGCACGGTCGAGCGCACCGTTGCGGGCACCGCGCGCGCCGCAACCGACATCGCGATCGCCGCCGCGGTGCAGGCGAGCGAGGTGCCGATCAGCACGCCGCCGCCGATCATGATGCTGACGAGCCCGTTCGCGGTCGCCATCAGCGCCAGCCCCGCGATGTACATCAGCGCGCCCACGATCATGATCGGACGGAAGCCATAGCGCGCGGTCAGCGCGCCCGCGGGCGGCTGCAGGAAGCCCCAGGCGAGATTTTGCACGGCCAGCGCCAGCGTGAAATCCGAGATCGAGATGTGGATGTCCTGCGTCAGCGGCTGCATGAAGATGCCGAGCGACTGCCGCAGACCCATGCTCAGCGTCAGCATGATCGAGGCGCCGATCAGGATGGGCAAGGTCGGACGCAGGACCTGCAACAGGGGCATTTTTCTTCTCCCTTTTGGGCGCGGCACGCGTGCCGACGTCTGCTCTTGCCGTTGATTTTGGTTACACAGACCTGTGTACTTAGGCTATGATTGCCGGGTGCTGTCAAGCAAACAGGACGCGTGCCACCGCATGGCTCCCCCGCTCAAACCACAGACGATGAAAGAGCGGATCCTTCAGACCGCCGACAAGCTGTTCTATCTGCAGGGCATTCGCGCCATCGGCGTCGACACCATCGCGGCCGAGATCGGCATCTCCAAGCGCACGCTCTACAACCACTTCCCATCCAAGGACGCGCTGATCGCGGCCTATCTCGAGCGCCGCTTCGTTCACGCGCCCGCTTCGGACAAGCCCGCCGCCGAGCAGATCCTTGCGACATTCGATTCGCTAGAGCGCCGTTTTGCCGCAAAAGACTTCCGCGGATGCCCGTTCGTGAATGCAGTCGCCGAACTCGGCCCTGCCGACCGCGCCGTGAAGAAGATCGCAATCGCCTTCAAGGAAAGCCGCCGCCTCTGGTTTCGCGATCGGCTCAACGAGCTCGGCGTTGCCGATGCGGACGCGCTAGCGACGCAGCTCGTGCTGCTGGTCGACGGCTCGATCGCACAGGACCTCGTGCGCGACGATCCCGCGATGGCGCGCGCCGCCAAGGAAGCGGCAAAGGTGCTGCTAAGGAATGCGGGGGTGGATGTGGGAAGCCGGTGACGAGCAGCGCGAGGTCCACTGCGCGATCCTGCCAATATGCTTCTGTTTTGCCCGACAGGTCAAATGACGCCGCTGCTGGGGCACGCCGTCGTGCGACCCGCATAAGCCATTGATTCCGCTATCACCGGCTACTGTGCATGGGGTTGTTTTCGCCGCTTTACGCCGCGGCGGCTCACGCCGCGTGCGACACCACGCGATTGCGGCCGTCGTGCTTGGCACGATACAGCGCAGTGTCAGCGCGCTTGAGGACGTCGGCGACCGCCTCGCCCTTCTGCTCCAGCGTGGTCAGGCCGATCGAAATCGTGACCTCGATGCGCTTTGCGCCTTTGTGGATCGAGAACGGCTCGCCGGCGATCGAGCGGCGCAGGCGCTCGGCGACCATGCCGGCGACATGCAGATCGGTCTCCGGCATCACGATGACGAACTCCTCGCCGCCGTAGCGGCAGGCCAGATCGATGCCGCGGATCGACTTGCGCACGCGCACCGCGAATTCGCGCAGCACGTCGTCGCCGGCGTCGTGGCCGTAATTGTCGTTGATCGACTTGAAGTAGTCGATGTCCAGGATCATCAGCGCCAGCGGCTTGCCGCGCGTCGCGGCCTGCTCGGCGAGCGTCGCCAGATGGCTCTCCATGTAGCGGCGATTGTGCAGGCCGGTGAGTGCGTCAGTGATCGCCATCTCGATCGAGTTCTGCACGTTGTCGCGCAGATGATCGGTGTAGCGGCGGCGGCGGATCTGGGTGCGGGCCCGTGCCAGCAGCTCGGTCTTGTCGATGGGGCGCAAGAGATAGTCGTTGACGCCGATCTCGAGGCCGCGCAACAGCCGCGTCGAGTTCTCGGGGTCGGCGATCGCCAGGATCGGCACGTGGCGCGTGCGCTCCAGCGAGCGCGCCTGGCTGCAGAGCCTGAGGCCGTCGAAATTGTTGAGGTCGAGCGAGACGATCAGGAGGTCGTAATTGCCCTCGGCAGCGTGGAACAGCGCCTCGGTCGGGTTCGGCTCGACGTCGATGGTGTGCTCGGCGGCGAGGATCGTCGCCAGCCGCTCATAGGAGGACTCGCGATCGTCGACCAGCAGGATGCGGCCGCCCTTGCCGGTGTCGGCGACCGCACTGCGCTCGGGCGCCTGCATGCCGATCTCGAGCGAGGTGATGGCGCGCATGCGCAGCTCGTCGGTCATCATCTTCAGCCGCGTCAGCGAGCGCACGCGCGCGATCAGCACGACGTCGGAGACAGGCTTCGTCAGGAAATCGTCGGCGCCGGCTTCTAGCCCGCGGTTGCGGTCGGACGGGCTGTCGAGCGCGGTGACCATCACGACGGGGATGTGATGCGTGGCCGGGTCGGTCTTGAGGCGACGGCAGACTTCGAAGCCGTCCATGTCGGGCATCATCACGTCCAGCAGGATGATGTCGCATTCGGCGCGGCGGCTGATCGCCAGCGCCTCGGTGCCGTTCGCGGCGGTCATCACGTCGAAATATTCGGCGGACAGGCGGGCTTCGAGGAGTTTGACGTTGGCGGGAACGTCATCGACAACCAGGATACGCGCGGACACTGTGAACTCACTTCCTATCCGATGAAACGCCGGACCGTCTCTATGAATTTGCCGACCGAGATCGGCTTGGACAAATAAGCCTCGCAGCCGCCCTCGCGGATGCGCTCTTCGTCGCCCTTCATCGCGAACGCCGTGACCGCGACGACGGGAATGGCACGCAGCTCCGGATCGTCCTTGATCCAGCGCGTCACCTCGAGCCCCGAGACCTGCGGCAGCTGGATGTCCATCAGCACGAGGTCGGGCCGCATCTTGCGCACGAGGTCGAGCGCCTCGTAGCCGTTGCTGGTGCCGGAGGTCTGGTAGCCGTGCGCCTCCAACAGGTCGCGGAAGAGCTTCATGTTGAGCTCGTTGTCTTCCACGATCAGGACGGTCTTAGCCATCCCGCCCTCCTGATTGGTCCGAAGGACCGGTCCATGTAACGCCTCAGGCGCCGCTCTCCGGCGCTTCGAAAACTGGATTCAAACTAGCCTCAGATTCGCTCTAGTTTCGTTAAACCCGAGGGCCGACTTTCGGCGATGTGGTTTCCAGTTGCTTGTCGGGGGTCACAAGACTCAAGGCGAAGACTCGGGCATGATGATTCCAAAGTAGACACTGAAAGTTAACGGAAAGGCAAACCGGCCCCGTGAAAAAGCCTGTTCACAACCCCCGCGAAGTCGCTGAAATCGTTGCGATTCAGGCTCTGTCCTTTGTCGCGAGCGAGCCCGAGCGGCTGGGCCTGTTCCTGGCCGAGACAGGGGTCGGCCCGGAGACCCTGCGCAATGCCGCCTCCGACCCCAACTTCCTGCTCAGCGTGCTCGATTTCGTGCTGCGGGATGACGACACCGTGAAGACTTTTGCGACGGCCGCGGAACTGCATCCGACCAACGTTGCCGCAGCGCGGCAGGTCCTCGGCGACGCGCTCGGCGACCCCACCTGGGAGCGCGACGTGCCGTGACGACCCAAGAGGCGGCCGGGCCCCGCTGCTTCTGCCGGGATTGTCTGGCCGATCTGGATATGGGCGTGCGGCGTTGTTCCGCCTGCGGATCCCCGCGACTCGTCCGCCACCGCGCGCTCGCGGGCCTGACCATCGCCCATATCGACTGCGACGCCTTCTATGCGACGGTCGAGAAGCGCGACAATCCTGACATCGCCGACAAGCCGGTCATCATCGGCGGCGGCAAGCGCGGCGTGGTGTCGGCCGCCTGCTATATCGCCCGCACCTATGGCGTGCGCTCGGCCATGCCGATGTTTAAGGCGTTGGACGCCTGCCCGCATGCGATCGTGATACCGCCCGACATGGCAAAATACGTCCGGGTCGGCCGCGAGGTGCGTCAGGCCATGCAGGCGCTGACGCCGCTGGTGGAGCCGCTCTCGATCGACGAGGCCTTCCTCGACCTCTCCGGCACCGAGCGGGTTCACGGCATGATCCCGGCAAAGGTGCTGGCGCGCTTTGCCCGCAACGTCGAGCGCGACATCGGCATCACCGTCTCGGTCGGCCTGTCCTGCAACAAGTTCCTGGCCAAGATCGCCTCCGAACTCGACAAGCCGCGGGGCTTTGCCGCGCTCGACCAGGAGGAGGCCCGTTTGATGCTCGCGGAAAAGCCGGTCGGCTTCATCTTCGGCGTCGGCCCGGCCATGCAGGAGCGCCTCGTGCAGCGCGGCTTCCGTGTCATCGCGGATCTGCAGAAGGCCGACGAGATCGAGATGATGCGGCAGTTTCCGAGCGACGGCCGCAGGCTATGGCGGCTCGCGCGCGGCATCGACGACCGCCGCGTCGAGCCGGATCGCGGCGCCAAGACGATTTCCAGCGAAACGACGTTCGAGACGGACATCCGCGATTTCGCGACGCTGGAGAAGATCCTGTGGCGACTGTGCGAGAAGACGTCATCACGGCTCAAAAGCAGCGAGCTTGCGGGCTCGACCGTCACCTTGAAGCTGAAGACCGCCGATTTCCGCCAGCGCACGCGCTCGCAGTCGATCGCCGCGCCGACGCAGCTTGCCGCCAAGATCTTCTCGATCTGCCGCGAGATGCTGGCGAAGGAGATCGACGGCACCGCCTTCCGCCTGATGGGCGCCGGCGTCAGCGCACTGCGCGACGGCTCGGCGAGCGACGACACCGACATGCTCGAGCGCCGCGCCGCCCATGCCGAACGCGCGGTCGACAGCCTGCGCAAGAAGTTCGGCAGCGCCGCGGTGATCCGCGGCATTTCGTATGAGGGGCCGAAGGCGCAGGAGTGATCTGTCCTGCTCACTCAGTCACGTTCGAATATCCGGGCACCCGGATAGGCGCGCCTGGCATACTGAACGACCAACTGCCGATCCTGGGTTTCCAGAAACGGCGTTCGGATCTGACAAGACCCGACGATGAGGTGCCACAAGCCGTTGAGCTTTCGAATGACGACGTTCATTTGAGCTTCCTCGCAGTGACCCGAGTGGACTCAAATTGTAAGAATCTCCCGCCGTCGCTCAATTGTACCAGCGTAAGATCCGGATATGAGAAGGATTGGAGGAGATATACAAAGGTATGTTGGTTGTGGCTTCAACAGCCGCTGGCCCGATAGCTTCGCAGGGACGCAAACGATCTTACCGGTTCGGAGGCTGGCGCCGTGACGGGCGAACGCGATCTCGACGCACTGCTGAGGGACATGAAGCCGGAGATCCTGGACGGCATCTTCGTGTTTTGCACGCTTGCGCCGAGTGCGAGCATTCCAGCCACCGTCAACCCGATGCTGACGTTCCGCGAACGCGAAGGAACAACGCTGGTGATACTGCGGAAGGAAGCCGAACGTGCCGGCCTCCGCCATGAATATCCCTCGCGTTTGATCACCTTGTCAGTTCACTCCGCGCTCGACGCGATCGGCTTTCTGGCGGCGATCACGGCGCGGCTAGCCGAAGCCGGCATCAGCGTGAATGCCGTTTCGGCCTTCTATCACGATCATCTGTTTGTGCCGGCGGCACGGGCCGACGAGGCGATGGCCATTCTGCTAGAGATGGCCAAAGCCGGGTCGGCTTAGCTCGCGTTCAATCCGCGACCGCGATCGCCTCGATCTCGATCAGCCATTCCGGCGCCGCGAGCGCGGAGACACCGACGAGCGTGGAAGCCGGCGGCTCCATGCCTTCGAAGAAGGCCGAGCGGGCCTTGCCGATGATGGGGCGCAGCTCCGGCTTGTAGTTCACAACGAAGGTCGTGATCTTCACGATGTTGGAATAGCTCGCCCCCGCCGCCTTCAGCGCGAGCCCGAGATTGTGCATCACTTGTGTGGTCTGCGCGGCAATATCGCCCTCGCCTACGATACGTCCCTCCTCGTCGGTCGAGACCTGGCCGGAGATGTAGATGGTCCGCGCGCCGGAAGCGGTGACGACATGGGAATAGGCGGGATTGTGATGCAGGCCGCTGGGGCGGAGATGATCGAGCTTCGGCATGGGTTGCCTCCCGGATGTTTGTAGTTGGGAGGAGCGTAGCTGGAGAGCGAGCGGAGAGCCAGCCCCGTCATTGCGAGGAGCAAAGCGACGAAGCAATCCAGAATCTTTCCGCGGCCGACTCTGGATTGCTTCGCGGAGCCTGTCATCGGGCCGCGCTACGCGCGGACCCGTTGGCTCGCAATGACTAGGAGAGGGCGGAGTCTCGGCTAGAGCCCTCAATTACAGGGCTTGCTGTCCTTGATGTCGAACTTGCCCATCGCGCCGGAGATGACGAAATCGTTGTAATCGAGCACGAGCTGGCGCGAGACGCCGTTCTCGTAGAGCTCGAACGCCATCGCATAGACCGGCGTCTGCTCGCCCTCCTTCTGCTGGGCGTCGCGGTCGAAATAGCTGACGGTGACCGGCCAGCGCTTAAGGGACTTCATGTGCTCGTCCGCCGTCGAAGGATCGGACGAGGTGGCGCGGTCGGCGGGGATCGGCTGGCCGATCACGGTCAGCGTGTTGTAGACCTTCTGGCCGTCGTCGGAGCCGTCATAGACGGAGAGCTCGAGCAGCGACTTGCCGTCCTTGGCGGCGGCGATGATGCGCTGGATCTGCTCGGTCGGGAACACGATCTTGCCGTCGAGCGTGAACGTCTTCGGCGCCGGCAGCTTCAGCTTGACGTTGATATGGTCGCCGTCGCGCTCGGCCGAGCCGTCGACGCGGCCGGCATCGGCCTCGTTCATGCGCGTCTCGATCTTGAAGCGGTAGCTCTTGCCGGCGGCATCCTCCCAGGAGTTGGAGCGAAGGTCGCTGAGCGTGACTTTGCCCTCGCCGCTGTCGAGCTCGGAGACCTGACGGAAATCGGAGGTATAGCCCTCGCAGGCGCTCCCCGCGAAATTGTAGAGGATGCGGCCGCGGGCGCTGTTGACCGACTTGGAGCGCGATTTCACGAGGCTGAGGTCATAGAGCGCCTGATGCGCGAGGAACGGACCGTTGGCGGCCTGAGCCCCGCCGCCAAGGCCGAAACTGGCCGCGGCGAGCGCCATCACACCGAGCGAAGTCCGGAAAAGGTGCACCATGTCTCATCCCTAGGGGAGCGTAGATTCGACATTTTAATGACCGTTCCATTGCGTCGCAACTGAGGCCGTTTCACGTAAATTTGCCCCTTCGCATTGAACCTCCCGGCCTGCCGCTGCCCGCGCGCCGGCTTCCTTGCATGTGACGGCACAATGGGCGAAACAGGCGCGCCCGGCGGTCAAACCCGAGATTGTCCCCGGGCGAATGAATTCCGGGACAATGAGGTCGAACATGGCGGGCACGGTCGAAGAGAAACTGGCGGAACAGGGCATCAAGCTGCACGAGGCCCCCACACCCGTGGCCAATTACGTGCCGTTCGTGCGCACCGGCAATTTGCTGTTCGTCTCCGGCCAGGTCTGCTTCGACCCTGCCGGCAAGCTGATCGCCAAGGGCAAGCTGGGTGCCGGCGTCTCGATCGAGGACGGCGCTGCCGCCGCCCGCGGCTGCGCGGTGAACCTGCTGGCGCAGGTCAAGGCGGCGCTGGGCGACCTCGACAAGGTCGTGCGCGTGGTCCGTCTCGGCGGCTTCATCAACTCGGCGCCGGACTTCCTGGACGGGCCCAAGGTGCTGAACGGCGCCTCCGACCTGATGGTCGCGGCCTTCGGCGACAAGGGCCGCCATGCCCGCACCACGGTCGGGGTCGCCTCGCTGCCGGCCGATGCCGCGGTCGAGGTCGATGGCGTGTTCGAGGTCGCCTGACGCAGATGCGCGTCCCGGATTGGCTGACAGCCCGGCCGGTCGCCCATCGCGGCCTGCATGACATTTCGCGCGGCATCGTCGAGAACATGCCGGGCGCGGTCCAGGCTGCGATCGCAGGCAATTTCTCGATCGAGGTCGATATCCAGCTTTCGTCCGACGGCGAGGCCATGGTGCACCACGACCATGCCCTCAGCCGCCTCACCGAGGCCACCGGCGAGGTCATCGACAAGACCGCGGCCGAGCTCAGGGCAGTCAAATTCAAGGATACGGACGAGCGGATGATGTCGCTGTCCGACCTCTGTGCCCTGGTCGCCGGCCGGGTGCCGCTGGTGATCGAGGTGAAGAGCCATTTTGGCGGCGACCGCAAGCTGGTGAAGCGGATGGCCGAGGTGCTGGCATCCTATGAAGGCCCCGCGGTCGGCATGTCCTTCGATCCCGACCAGGTGCTGGCGCTGCGCGAGCTGTTGCCCAACCGTCCGCGCGGCATCGTCGCGCAGCGGAGCTACGATGACGAATATTGGGCCAACCTGACCCAGGCGCAGCGCGACAGCATGCTGTACCTGCGCCACGGCTTCCAGACCCAGCCCCACTTCGTCGCCTTCAAGGTCGACCACCTGCCGGCCCCCGCCCCCTGGATCGCCCGCAACCTGTTCGGCTGCGCCCTGCTCGGCTGGACCGTGCGCACGGGCGAGCAGCGGACTCGGGTCGGGCAGTATGCGGATCAGATGATCTTCGAGGGGTTCGTGCCGTAGGGCGCGGCATGCAACCAGTAGCGCTCGTGTCCCGGACAAGGTGCAACGCTTCAGCGTTGCGGCACAGAGCCGGAATCCATCTCTCCGCGAGCACACTGCCACATGGGCCCCGGCTCTGCAGCGCACCGCTGAAGGAGCGCTGCGTGCGTCCAGGGCACGCGAGCATGCCTGTTCCCGCCCCCTTGAAGTCGCTGCTGCAATGCACGATCTTGCACGCAATGGCATCATCCGACATTACGCTCGAGGCCGTACCGTCCATTGGCGAGGTGTCGCCAGAGGATTGGGACGCCTGCGCCAATCCCGGCAAAGCCTGCAACGGGCATGGCGCAGGAACCTCATCCGCTCTTCCAGGCGATTCCCTCGGCCTCTCAAAACCCGCCTATAACCCGTTCGTCTCGCACGCATTTCTCTCCGCCGTGGAGAAATCGGGTTCGGCGACGATCCGCACCGGCTGGGGGCCGCGGCACCTCGTCGCCAAGCTCGATGGCCGCGTCGCCGGTGTCGTGCCCTGCTATCTGAAATCGCATAGCCAAGGCGAGTACGTCTTCGACCGCGGCTGGGCGGATGCCTATGAGCGCGCCGGTGGGCGCTACTATCCGAAGCTCCAGGTCTCGGTTCCTTTCACGCCGGCGACGGGGCCCAGGCTGCTGGTCCGCGACGGCGTCGACCGCGAGCGGATCACCGAGGCGCTGGCGAGCGGGCTGGTGGCGCTGTGCGGGGTCAGCAAGGCCTCCTCGGTCCACGTCACCTTCGCGCGCGAGGCGGAATGGAAGCTGCTCGCCCAGCACGGCTTCCTGCAGCGCACCGACCAGCAGTTCCACTGGCACAATGACGGATTTGCGAGCTTCGATGACTTCCTGGCGACGCTGAACTCGCGCCACCGCAAATCGATCAAGCGCGAACGGCGCGATGCGCTCGCCGCCGGCATCACCATCCACTGGCTAACCGGCAAGGACATCACGGAAGACGCCTGGGATGCGTTCTTCATGTTCTACATGGAGACCGGCTCGCGCAAATGGGGCCGGCCCTATCTGACACGCGAGTTCTTCTCGCTGATCGGCGAGACCATGAGAGATGACGTGCTGCTGGTAATGGCCCGCCGCAACGGCCGCTGGATCGCGGGCGCGATCAACTTCATCGGCTCGGATACGCTGTTCGGCCGCAACTGGGGCGCGCTCGAGCATCATCCGTTCCTGCATTTCGAGGTCTGCTATTATCAGGCGATCGATTTCGCGATCAAACGCGGCCTGAAGCATGTCGAAGCGGGCGCGCAGGGCGAGCACAAGATCGCCCGCGGCTACCTGCCGCGCACCACCCACTCCGCCCACTTCATCGCCGATCCCGGCCTGCGCCGGGCCATCGACGATTATCTCAAGCGCGAGCGCGCCTATGTTGCGGAAGCCGGACGGGAACTCGCCGAGCTTGGTCCCTTCCGCAAAGGCATCGACGAGGCGCCTTGACGCCTCGCCACGGCTGGTGACAGTAAGCGCAAAATCGAGCGCAAAGTTCTTGGGAGCCGTCATGACCGCCTACGACACCAACAACATCTTCGCAAAAATCCTGCGCGGCGAGCTGCCCTGCCACAAGGTATACGAGGACGAGCACGTCTTCGCCTTCCTCGACATCATGCCGCGCGTGCCGGGCCATACGCTGGTGATCCCGAAGGCCCCCGCCCGCAACATCCTCGACATCAAGCCGGACGATTATGCCCATGTGGCCCGCGGCGCGCACAAGATTGCGGCGGCCGCGATGAAGGCGTTCGATGCCGATGGCATCACTGTGCAGCAATTCAACGAGCCCGCCGGCGGACAGGTCGTGTTTCATCTGCACATGCACGTGATGCCGCGCCACGACGGCGTCGCCATGCTGCCGCCGGCGAGCCGCAAGGAAGACGACAAGGTGCTGCAAGAGCACGCGGCCAAGCTGATTGCGGCGTTGAAGGCGGGGTAGCGCCGGACACTCCGTCATTGCGAGGAGCCCTTGCGACGAAGCAATCCAGACTGTCTCCGCGGAAGCAGCCTGGATTGCTTCGCGGAGCCTGTCATCGGGCCGCGCTTTGCGCGGACCCGGTGGCTCGCAATGACGGAGGAGAGACTCACTCCGTCTGGAAATCCCCTGCTTGCGGCGCGGCGAGCGGGGTAAACTCGCAGCGGTCGGGCTTGATGTCGATCAGCGGCGTGTTGTCGATGCAATCGAGGCCGCGCACCAGGATCGCATTGCCCTCGATCCCGACCAGCTTGACGATCGACGTGCCGATCGGATTGGGCCGCACCGGTGAGCGCAACGAAAACGTGCCGCGGGTCTTCTCGTTGTTCTTCGGGCTCTGCAGGATGATGTCGCGACGCGACTGGTCGAGCCAGTAGAGCACTTCGAGATTGCTGTAGAAATCCACGCCTTTGATCGCCGGGACGAACGGCTCGAAGATCTCGAGCCGGCACACCGGGCCATCCTGTCGTCCTTGCCGCGGCGTCTCCAGCCGCGACGTCCAGGGGGTGCGGATGCGGCCGATGAAGACGAGACCGGCATCTTGCGCCGGCGGCAGCTCGATGGCGAGCTCGCCGTCGCGGAGCTCCTGTTCGCGAACCATATGTGCTGTTCCTTAGCTGTTCGCAGGCGGTTCTAGCCCAACCACCACTTGCCGGCCAGCATGAAGACTTCGCCCGTGACCACGCCCGCGAAGATCGAGCGGCGGGTCAGCAGGAAGACGGCGAGCCCGGCGCCGACCGCGCCATAGCGCAGCACGTCAGGCACGCTGGCCAGCGCGCCCGGCGGCTGGACCACGATCTGGGCGATGACGCCGGCCAGGATCGCGGTTGCGACCGCCCTCACCCAGACCAGCAGCTCGGAGCCCTCGTCGATGCCGCCGCCGAACCACAGGCCCAGCATGCGCCAGATCTGGTTCGGAACGACGCCAGCGACGAACAGCACGACGAGCGCCTGCCAGTCGCCGATGAGCTGCGCGTAGCTCATGCGCGCACCTCCCGCCACCAATGCACGCCATAGGCGATCGTGCCGGCCACGAGGCCGCTGACGAGGATGTCGAGGCCGGAGTTCATCTTCGCTGCCAGCGGATAGAGCAGAATGCCGAGCGCCAGCGCGACGACGTCGGCAGCCTCGCGGCTGTTGCGCGCGGTCGAGAACAGGAACGATAGCGGCGTCAGCATCAGGATCGCCGCTCCCAGCGTCTGCGTCAGATTGGCGGCGAGGAAAAAGCCGACCGCGTTGGCACAGAGGCACACCGAGACCAGGCCGAAGCCAAGGCCGTTGACGAAGGCGATCCGCCGCTCGCGCGGCACCTGAGGCAGGAAGCGATGGCATTCGACCCACAGCGTCACGGCCGTGAGATGCGCCGCGAAGAACAGCTCGCGCCGTTTGGTCGTCGGCGTGCGCATCAGCGGCAGCACCGACACCACCATTGGAAACAGCCGGATCGCGCTCACCGTCACCGCGATCGCCGACTGGATGATGGTGGCGCCCGAGCCGAGCGTGGTGATCAAGATGATCTGCGCGGGCCCCGCCCAGACGAACAGCGTCGAGCACAGTGCCCAAAGCAGGCTGAAATGGGTGTCATGGGCCAGCGCGCCGATGCCGAGATAAGTCGCGAACAGGACGAGCGTGAGAATCGTCTGCGTGACCGAGCGCAGCCCCCAGGCAAACGCGCGCCAGGAGCTATTCCATTGCGGTGAATCGAGCGGAGGAAGCGCCACGGGAGATTTGGCCGGTGAGGAATCGTGCCCGCATAACGGGCGATGCGGCGGCCCCCGTCAAGAAAGCGGGCGGCGGGGCTGGCATGCGTGACCCAAGCCACCGCCGTCATTCCGGGGCCGCTCGGAGAGCCGAACCTGGAATGACGGAAAAGACTCTACCCCGCCACACCCCTGTTCTTCAGCACGAAGCATGCACCGCCCGCCTTGCGGATGCGGTTGCACAGATCGTCCGCCTCATTGCGCGTGTCGGCGCCGATGCGCACTTGATAGAACGCGCGCGTGCCGCGGCTGCGCATCACCGAACTCAGCAGGCTCGGGTCGCGTTCACCAATCACGGCGCTGAGCCGCGTGACCGCGCGGGAATACATCGCCAGCGCCCTGTTGCGGTCGAAGCCGGCGGCGAGCTGGACGCCCCAGGCCTTCGCGGCCGCAAGCTCCACATGCTGCTCGAGCTCGGCAACGAACGCATTCGGCGCGCGCTTGAGCAGCGCCATCAGATCCCGGCAGCTCGTCGGCGGCGAGCTCGGCGGGCCCTTGCCGGTCGCGCCGGCCTTGGCCCACGCATCGACGCTCGTCCCGGTGATGGCGTAGACGTAGTTGCGCGTCTGCTCCGGCATCCCGCCGGTACCCGCGAGCCATTCCTGCACCCGGCGCGGGCCGGCGTTGTAGGCGGCCGCAGCAAGGCCGAGATTGCCGAACTGGTTGCGCAGCTCGTTGAGGAATTCGGCAGATTTCGGCAGCGCCTGTACCGGATTGAAGGGATCGAGCAGCCCGCGCTCGCTGGCGGTGCCCGGCATGAACTGTGCGATCCCCTGTGCATGCTGGCCGCTGCGTGTCATAGGTCCGACCGCGTCGGCCTGGAAACGGCTCTCCTGCCAGATCACGCGCGCGAAGAACTCCAGCGGCAAATCATTGTCGCGCGCGGCCGCCTCCACGATCAAGCAGATCGATTCCCGCGTGTCACTCTCGCGGGCGTCTTTCGGCTTCTCCGCCGGCTTTGCGGGTTCTTCGGCGGCCTTCGCCGGCGCATCGGCGGGCGGCGTCTCCTCGGCTAGCGCCGATGACAGCACGAGGGCCTGGCACAGGACAGCGATAAACCGAGCTATTCGCATGGCATCGATGTAACAGGACAAATCGGACCTTGACTTGGAACCCCAGCCAACTAGCAACAGACGGCAGTATCAACGCAGGTCGGGCCTGATGGTGACAATCTTTTTTGATCTCGACGGCACGCTGACCGACCCCAAGCCCGGGATCACCCGCTCGATCCAGTATGCGCTGGAACGGCTCGGCGTCGCCGTGCCGAGCGAGGACGAGCTGACCTGGTGCATCGGTCCTCCGCTGCTTGCAAGCCTTCGAAAGCTCACCGGAACCGATGAGCTCGCCGACCGTGCGCTCCTGCTCTATCGCGAACGCTTCAGCGACGTCGGCCTGTTCGAGAACCAGGCTTACAGCGGAATTACGGACACATTGTCGTCCCTTGCAGCGACACGTCAGCGCATGTTCGTGGCGACCAGCAAGCCCGCCGTCTATGCCACGCGCATCGTCGATCATTTCGGCCTGAAGCCGTATTTCGAGCGCGTGTTCGGCTCCGAGCTCGACGGCACGCGCGTCGATAAGCGCGACCTGCTCCGCTACGCGCTCGACGAGACGGAGGTCAATCCGCAGCGAGCGATCATGATCGGCGACCGCAGCCACGACGTGGTCGGCGCCCGCACCAACGGCATGACCGCCATCGGCGTGCTCTACGGCTACGGCAGCGAAGCCGAACTGCGGGAGGCCGGCGCGCATCACATCTGCGCCGCGCATCCTGAATTGCTGGGGCACTGCCTGACTTAGCTAGCCGCAACCGTGTCTACCGCCGCCAGCATGCCCGTCTTCGGGTGACAGTTGAGATATTCGAAGAACTGCTCGTCGGCGGCCGCCACCGTCACCTCGTGGTAGAGCCGCAGTTTGGCTGACGGCCCGAGCGTCGACAGATATTTCATCGCCGCACCGAATATCCTGACGTGGGTTGGATGCGACTCCGCCCAGCGTTCGAGCGCGGCGAGGCTCTTCCACCAGCTCTGGCCGTAGGACTTTTCGCTCAAGCTTCCATCGGCCGCGAGCACCTGCATGTATCGGTTGGCGTAGCAGCCGATGGCACGGCCGTCGTCGCGCAGGAAGTCCATGCCCTCGCGCAGCACCGGCTCGACATCGTCGAGATAGAGTTTTCGCTCGGATGCTTCCGTATCGCTCCAGTCCTGTCCGGAGCGGATCAGGCAAAGATTGTCGTGTGCCACGACGCGCAGCCGCGCGCCGTCGCGGATCAGCTCCGAAGCACCGGCGGGCGCCATGGCATCGGTCTGCGACAGCGGAATACGGTCGCGCATGCCGCCCCAATAAGCGTGCTCCTGCACCTCGCCGCTCATGCCCTCGGCAATCACCGCAACGCCCTCCGCCCGGTCGGGCGAGGAGAACAGCGTCTCGTGCCGCTCAACAGTGGGGCGCAGCACCTCGATGAAGGTACCGATCCCCTCGCGCTGCCGCCCGGTCCACACCTCCCGCGCCGGCGCAAACCAGGCGTCAAAGCGCGCGACATCGTTCCAATAGGCGACCGTGACCACGTTCTCGAAACCGGACTGATCGACATAGCGCGCCCGGTCCCAGTGCGGTGGACCGTCTTCCGAAGCGAACAGCCTTGCAATGTCTTTCAACGCGTCCGTCGCGACCAGTGGCGCCGTGCCACCATATTGAACGCCGAAATAGGCCATCGCAACGCGGCTGACCGCAGGCTTGTAGCGCGCCACGAAGGACGGATATGGCGGCTGGTAGTCGTCGGGCACGCGCTTGTGGCGCGTGCGTGCCGTTTCGAGATGCAAAGGAATTGCGGATTCCATGGTCCCCTCCCCGCGATCAACTCGCTGCCGCGGCGATGTCCGTTGGCTCGACCGTGTCGACCGGCAGCGCGAACTGCTCGACGCGCTGGTATCGCTTCCTGTTGAGCAGGAGCCGCGTCACGTCGGGCCGCGAATAGTGCCCGGCGGGATCGGCGGCGTTCTTGGCGATGCCGATGGCGCCGAGGTCGATCTCGGCGATCAGCAGCCCCTCCTGGTCCGGCGCCAGCTTCTCGCCGATCTGGCTGCCGTCCGGGCCGTAGATCGCGGCGAACCCGCCGCCGGCATGCAGCAGCGCATGCTTGTCCGGCCGGTCGCAGAGCTCGTCGATCATGGCCTGCGACACCGTCGCACAAGGCGCCAGCACGAAGCAGGAGCCTTCCACGGCGTAGACGCGCGAAGCCGCATTGTTGACCTCGGCCCCTAACGCCGGCGCGAAGGGATCGTAGAGCGAGAAGCTCGGCCACGCCGCGACATGCACCTGCTCGTTCTGGGCGTACATCGCGTATTTCGACAGCGGCTGGAGATGCTCCCAGCAGCACAGCGCGCCGATGCGGCCGATGTCAGGTCGCGCATGCACGGCAAGGTCGCTGCCGTCACCCTCGCCATAGACGGTGCGCTCGGCATGGGTCGGCCGCAGCTTGCGGCGCTTGGCGATAGTCTCGCCGTCGGGCCCGATCAGCCATTGCGCCAGATAAAGGCTGCCGCCGTCGCGTTCAGACAGGCCGAGCACGGCGGTGAGCTTGGCCTTGCGTACGGCATCGCGCAGACGCTCGGCTTGCGGGCTGTCATAGGACAGCGAATTGTCGAAGTAGCGCTGCACGAAGCCACGGCCGATCGCCCAGGCCGGCGAGTCCATCCAGATATGCCAGGGGTAACCGGGCATGAAGGCCTCGGGAAAGGCGATCAGCTTGGCGCCCTTTTGCGCGGCCTCCCTGATCAGCGCGATCGACTTGTCGATCGAGGCGTCGAGGTCGAGCCAGGCCGGCGCCGCCTGCACCACCGCCACCTTGTATTTCGGATGTTCGATGCCCATTGCCGCCTCCATTGCCGGTTGATCGGAAGCCAGGTCCGATGCAGTCTATTTGGCCAAGCCGGGCGGCCGGGCGCTCGACCACGGCGGAACAAAAACTCGACTGGAAGGGATCGCCCGGTACGGGATTTGCCTCCGGTCAGGCTCGATCCGCACCAACACGCGGTTTGCAGGATGTGAAAGGGAGGCTGTCCTTATGCCAATCCAGTTCACGACGGACGGCAGCCCCGGCTATCGGCGGCTCGCCCTCTGGCAGGATATCGTTTGCGACGTCTTCGTCGGGCTCGACTGCAAGTCGGACCTCGGCAGCGCCTTTCACGGCTCGGTCACGCAGGCTTCGCTCGGCAAGGCCGTGTGCTCCGAGGTCTGCTCCGACCGCCAGCACGTCTTCCGCACGCCCACGCGCATCGCTCGCTCGGACCAGGATTTTGTCCTGGTCGCGCTCGGCAATCGCGGCAACGGCGGCGTGGTGCAGGACGGCCGCGAGACTGTGATCCATCCCGGCGAGTTCGCCTTGTACGACACCACGCGGCCCTACGAGCTGAAGTTCAACGACAGCTTCACCCAGACTATCTTCAAGGTGCCGCGCGAGATGCTGCATCGCCGGCTCGGCGGCACCGAGACGCTGACCGCGATCTCCTTCGGCATCGATGCGCCGCTCGAACGGCTCGCCTACGATTTCATCGTGAGGCTCTGCCAGAACGCAGACAGGCTGGCTCCGAACAACGCGGCGGCGCTGTCGGAGCAGGCCGTCGACCTGCTTGCGATGGCGTTGAGCGAACGGCTCGGCGAGACGTCGCTGCCGTCCTCGACCCATCGCTCCGCCCTACTGTTTCGACTGAAGGCGCACATCCGCGCGCATCTGGCCGATCCCGAGCTGTCACTCGCCGACACCGCGGCGGCGCTCGGCATCTCGCCGCGCTATGTCAACGACCTTCTCGCCGACCAGGACACCTCCTTCCAGCGCTACGTCCTTGCCGAGCGTCTCGCCCAATGCCGGCGCGACCTCGCCTCGCCGATGCTCGCCCATCGCCACATCAGCGAGATCGCGTTCGCCTGGGGCTTCAACGACCTCTCGCATTTCGGCCGCGTCTTCCGCGAGCATTTCGGGATGTCGCCACGCAATTTCAGACAGAGCCAGCTGCGGCATTGATATCGTTCCGGCCAGCCATCGCCTGGACGACTAGGCCATTCCCAAGCAAGGCCGGTATGTGAGCGCGTGATAGGACGCGGCGCCTGCTTGCACTATCCTTTGACATCGAGCCGTACGGACAATCGGCGGCCAGCAAGGAGCATATCAATGGAATACCGACGCTTGGGCCGGTCAGGCCTCATGGTGCCCGCCTTGAGTCTCGGCACCGGCACCTTTGGCGGCGTCGGCCGCCTTGCTGCGTGGGGCACGACGGATGCGACCGAAGCCCGGCGCCTTCTGGACATCTGCCTCGAGGCCGGCGTGTCGATGTTCGACACCGCCAACGTCTATTCGCTCGGCGAGTCCGAGCGGGTGCTCGGCGAAGCCATCAAGGGCCGCCGCGACAAGGTCCTGATCTCGACCAAGGCGACCTTCCGCTTCGGCGATGGTCCCAACGACATCGGCTCGTCGCGGCAGCACTTGCTCAAAGCCATCGACGGTTCGCTCAGCCGGCTCGGCACCGATTACATCGACCTGTTCCAGCTCCATGGTTTCGATGCCTTCACCCCGCCCGAAGAGGTGCTCTCAACCCTCGACGTGCTCGTGCGCGCCGGCAAGATCCGTTACGTCGGCGTCTCGAACTTTTCGGGCTGGCACCTGATGAAGTCGCTCGCGGTCGCCGACAAACACGGCTTCCCGCGCTACGTCGCCAATCAGACGTACTATTCCCTGATTGGGCGCGATTACGAATGGGAGCTGATGCCGCTCGGCGTCGATCAGGGCTTGGGCGCCGTGGTCTGGTCGCCGCTTGGCTGGGGCCGCCTCACCGGAAAGATCCGCCGCGGCGAGCCCAAGCCGGAAGTAAGCCGCCTGCCCAAGACCGCCGAGTTCGGCCCGCCGGTGCCGGACGAGCATGTCTATCGCGTCGTCGATGCCATCGACGAGATCGCGAAGGAGACCGGCAAAAGCGTCTCGCAGATCGCGCTCAACTGG
The DNA here is from genome assembly GCF_000296215.2 of Bradyrhizobium sp. CCGE-LA001. Lineage (NCBI taxonomy): Bacteria > Pseudomonadati > Pseudomonadota > Alphaproteobacteria > Hyphomicrobiales > Nitrobacteraceae > Bradyrhizobium > Bradyrhizobium sp. CCGE-LA001. The sequence goes on from NZ_CP013949.1 coordinate 4,713,997, forward strand.
CTGCTGCAGCGTCCCACGGTCTCGACACTGATCATCGGTGCGCGCAACGAGACGCAGCTGCGCGAAAATCTCGGCGCGGTCGGCTGGTCCTTGACCAAGGACCAGGTCGCAAAGCTCGACGCCGCGAGCAAGGTGACGCTGCCTTATCCCTATTGGCACCAGCGCACGACCTTTACCGACCGCAACCCGCCGGCGGTGTAGGCGCCTCTCCAAGTACTAAATCACGGACAGGCCCGCGAAAGCCGCCGATGCCCTGCCGCACCCGGGGAACCAGGCTTTCGACGCGGGAACTGTCCGTGTCCTGCCGGGTTGCGATCCATCCTGCGATTTCCTAATCCGGAGGTGAACCACGGCTCGAATCAAGCGCGCCCTCATCATGTCGTCCGCACCCATCGAGCATGCCGACGGCCTGCCGCAACCGCAGCGCAGCCAAGCCGTGCTCACCATTGCGCTCGGCATCATCATGGCGGTGGTCGACAGCGCCATCGCCAATGTGGCGCTGCCGACGATCGCGGCCGACCTCGATGCGAGCCCGGCCTTCTCGATCTGGATCGTCAACGGCTACCAGCTCGCGATCACGATCTCACTGCTGCCGCTGGCGTCGCTCGGCGAGATCGTCGGCTATCGCCGCGTCTATCTGATCGGGCTGGTGCTGTTCACGATTGCCTCCGCCTTGTGCGCGCTGGCGGACACGCTGCCGCTGCTGACGACCGCGCGGATCCTCCAGGGCTTTGGCGCGGCCGGCATCATGAGCGTCAACGCGGCGCTGGTGCGCTTCACCTATCCGCGCAGCCAGCTCGGCCGCGGCATCGGGCTCAACGCGCTCGTCGTGGCCCTCTCGGCCGCGGTCGGCCCGACGCTGGCGGCCGGCATTCTCGCGGTCGGAAGCTGGCCGTGGCTGTTCGCCATCAACGTGCCGCTCGGTGCGGTGACTTTGCTGATCGGCTTGCGCAGCCTGCCGCACACCAAGCCCGCGGGCCGCTCCTTCGACTGGCAGAGCGCGGGCCTGTCGGCGATCACGTTCGGCGTCGGCATTGCGGCGGTCGACAGCGTCGGTCATGGCCAGGCCGCGATCACCTGCCTCGTGCAGTTCGCCATCGCGCTCGTCGCCGGCGCTCTGCTCATCTATCGCGAAACGCACATGACCTCGCCGCTGTTGCCGGTCGATCTGTTGCGCATCCCGGTCTTCGCGCTGTCGATTGCAACCTCGATCGCGTCGTTCTGCGGACAGATGCTGGCCTTCGTCGCGATTCCCTTCTACCTCCAGAGCCGCTTCGGCTATTCGGCGGTGCACATGGGCCTATTGATCACGCCCTGGCCGATCGCGGTGGCGTTCGCGGCGCCCCTTGCCGGCCGTCTGGTCGAGCACTATCCGGCCGGCCTGCTCGGCGGCATCGGGCTCACGCTGTTTGCCTGTGGCCTTGCCGCGCTCGCGTTCCTGCCCGCGAGCCCGACGCCGTTCGACGTGATCTGGCGCATGGCGCTGGCAGGTGCCGGCTTCGGCCTGTTCCAGACCCCCAACAACCGCACCATGATCGCGGCCGCCCCGCGCGAGCGCGCCGGCGGCGCCAGCGGCATGCTGGGCACGGCGCGGCTGCTCGGCCAGACCACGGGCGCTGCGCTGGTCGCGCTGCTGCTCGGGCGGTATCCGGTCGAGGGCACGAGGCTGGCGCTCCTCGCCGGCGTCGGATTCGCGCTATGCGGCGCGGTGCTGAGCATGCTGCGGCTGTCGCCTGCGGGCGCACGCGGCGCCGAGCACGTCCGCGTGCAGGACGATCAGCGCTTGCGCGGCGAATAGCGCGGGCCCACGCCCAGGCTATGGCTGTTTTCGTGCACAACCCCAGCGTGGCTTAACTATTCCGACCTATGGCCTATTGTCCTCCCGCTCCGGTTGCGCTTCAGTGACGGCGGGACAAGGGGCATTTCATGCGTTCATTTGGAATTGTGGCGCTCAGCGTCATGCTGGGCGGCTGCGCGTCTGTCACGCGCGGCACGACCGAGAATATCAGCATCTCATCGACACCGTCGGGCGTGGAAGCAGTCGTGAGCGGGCTTGAAGTGCCCACCACCTGCACCACGCCATGCGCCATCGTCGCCAAACGCAGCGCCGACATCACGATCACCTTCGAGAAGGAAGGCTATCAATCGCAGACGGTGCAACTTACGAAGGAAGTGTCTGGCACGGGCGCCGCCGGCTTCGCCGGCAATCTCCTGGCGGGCGGCGTCATCGGCATGGGGGTCGATGCTGCGACCGGCGCGGCGACCGATCACAAGCCGAATCCGGTCATCGTGACGATGCAGCCGTCCGTGCCGCACGCAGCACCGCGCACTCCGAAGAGACCGCGGCCACCGCGCGCACCGGAGGCCGGAACGTAAGGCCACCTCCGGACCGCCAACGACGCAAACAAAAAGGCCGGCTTTGCAGCCGGCCTTTTCGATTTCATCATAAGCCGATCAGACCTTGACCAGCGGCCCCTTCGAGGTCGGCCCCTTGGAGCCGCCGGGGCCGCCCGGCTTGGACTTGCCCGGCGGACGCTTGCGGGTGCCGGGCAGCTTCTCCTGCTTCGGCGTGACCGGGCCGTCGAGGAATTCGAAGCCGATCTTCTCCTTGGTCTCGTCGGCCTCGTCCTTGACGAGAACGACGCGAACATGGCCGCCGCCCTTGAGCTTGCCGAACAGCACCTCGTCGGCCAGCGGCTTCTTGATGTGCTCCTGGATCACGCGAGCCATGGGACGCGCGCCCATCTGCTCGTCGTAACCATGCTGGACCAGCCAGGCCTTGGCGGGCTCGGACAGCTCGATGGTAACATCGCGATCGCCGAGCTGCGCCTCGAGCTGAAGCACGAACTTCTCGACCACGGTGCCGATCACCTCGACGCTGAGATGGCCGAACGAGACGATGGCATCGAGACGGTTACGGAATTCCGGCGCGAACTGCCGGTTGATCGCCTCGTGGTCGTCGCCTTCCCGCTTCGAGCGCGTGAAGCCGAACGCCTGCTTGGCGAGATCCGCCGCGCCCGCATTCGTCGTCATGATCAGGATCACGTTGCGGAAGTTGACCTGCTTGCCGTTGTGATCGGTGAGCCGGCCGTGATCCATGATCTGGAGCAGCACGTTGTAGAGATCGGGATGCGCCTTCTCGATCTCGTCGAGCAGCACCACGCAATGCGGATGCTGATCGACGCCATCGGTGAGCAGACCGCCCTGGTCGAAGCCGACATAGCCGGGAGGCGCGCCGATCAGGCGCGACACGGTGTGCCGCTCCATGTATTCGGACATGTCGAAGCGCAGGAGCTCGACGCCGAGCGTCGCCGCGAGCTGCTTTGCGACTTCGGTCTTGCCGACGCCGGTGGGCCCTGAGAACAGGTAGCAGCCGATCGGCTTCTCCGGTTCGCGCAGGCCGGCACGCGCCAGCTTGATCGAAGCGGCGAGCGACTCGATCGCCTTGTCCTGGCCGAACACGGTGCGCTTCAGGGTCTGCTCGAGATGCTTGAGCACCTCGGCGTCGTCCTTCGACACACTCTTCGGCGGGATCCGCGCCATCGAAGCGATCGTGGTCTCGATCTCCTTGATGCCGATGGTCTTCTTGCGCTTGTTCTCGGCGACCAGCATCTGCGCCGCGCCGGACTCGTCGATCACGTCGATCGCCTTGTCAGGCAGCTTGCGGTCGTGGATGTAGCGCGAAGACAGCTGCACCGCGGCCTCGATCGCCTCATTGGTGTACTTCAGACGGTGATAGTCCTCGAAGTATGGTTTGAGGCCCTTGAGGATCGCGATCGCGTCCTCGACCGTCGGCTCGTTGATGTCGATCTTCTGGAAGCGCCGCACCAGCGCGCGGTCCTTCTCGAAGTGCTGGCGGTACTCCTTGTAGGTGGTCGAGCCCATGCAGCGGATCGTGCCCGAGGCCAGCGCCGGCTTCAGCAGGTTCGAGGCGTCCATCGCCCCGCCCGACGTCGCGCCCGCACCGATCACAGTGTGGATCTCGTCGATGAACAGGATGGCGTTGGGATGCGCCTCGAGCTCCTTCAGCACCTGCTTCAGGCGCTCCTCGAAGTCGCCGCGATAGCGCGTGCCTGCGAGCAGCGTGCCCATGTCGAGCGAGAACACGGTGGCGGCCGCGAGCACCTCCGGCACCTCGCTGTCGACGATGCGCTTGGCGAGACCTTCCGCGATCGCGGTCTTGCCGACACCGGCTTCGCCGACGAACAGCGGATTGTTCTTCTGCCGGCGGCACAGCACCTGGATCGCGCGGTTGATCTCGGAGTTGCGTCCGATCACCGGATCGATTTTGCCGTCGCGCGCCTTCTTGTTGAGGTTGACGCAATAGGTCTCGAGCGCCTCGCCCTTCTTCTTGGCGTCCTCGTTGCCCTTGGTCTCGGTCTCCTCGTCGACGCCGCGCACGGGCCGCGCTTCGGAGACGCCCGGCCGCTTGGCGATGCCGTGACTGATGTAATTGACGGCGTCATAACGCGTCATGTCCTGCTCCTGCAGGAAATACGCGGCATGGCTTTCACGCTCGGCGAAGATCGCGATCAGGACGTTGGCGCCGGTCACCTCTTCGCGGCCGGACGACTGCACGTGGATCACCGCGCGCTGGATCACGCGCTGGAAGCCGGCGGTCGGCTTGGCGTCGTCGGCGCCGTCCGTCACCAGATTCTCGAATTCGGTCTCAAGATAATTTACGAGGCTCGTACGGAGCTTGTCGAGATCGACGCTACAGGCGCGCATAACCGCGGCTGCATCGGAGTCGTCGATCAAAGAAAGCAAGAGATGCTCGAGCGTCGCGTATTGGTGATGACGCTCGTTTGCGATCGCCAGCGCACGATGCAGGGATTGTTCAAGGCTTTGGGAAAAAGTCGGCATTCGCGTCCTCTATGGCCCCCACCATCATGGTCGTGATCGCCCGGTCAGGCAACAACAACCTTTGTCACATATAGTTATACAAGATCGCGGCGAAAGACCGGTTCCGCGACTCCGCAGCTGGCCACCTGCGCCATTTTCGATGCAAAACCCGTTCCGATTTGGGCGGGATCGGCGCCGGTGCAAAATTCCGCGAGCTTGCCGGCTGCAATGGACATCGCGGGCACATAGGTCGCGACGATCACACCGCGACATAAGCAACGAAAGCCGGCTTCGAACGCGCCGCGAGACGCCCTACTTCTTTTCCATCACGCATTGCAGCGGATGCTGGTGCTTGCGGGCGAAATCCATCACCTGCGTCACCTTGGTCTCGGCAATCTCGTAGGTGAACACACCGCACTCGCCGATCCCGTGATGATGGACGTGGAGCATGATCTTGGTCGCGGCCTCGACGTCCTTCTGGAAGAACTTCTCCAGCACGTGGACGACGAACTCCATCGGAGTGTAGTCGTCGTTGAGGATCAGCACACGGTACAGGTTCGGCCGCTTGGTCTTGGGCTTGACCTTGGTGATGACCGAGGTGTTCGGCCCCGTCGGACCATTGGAACGATTGTCGTCATTGCTCATCCGGGGAGCACGGGCCGCGACAGACGCGGACAGATCGAGGCTGGAAGTCAGTTGCGGCATGGCACAGGCGTTCAAAATTCCCCACGGAAGCGATGACGGTTGCCGCGCGCGCCGCTCTTCGGAGCCTTGCGCAGGCGCGCCGCCTTGTTGGATCGCCGCTCCCGACGGATCCGGCCAAGCCGGATCGTTCGCTAGCAATATGGGCCCGCCTCCGGCTTGCCGCAAGCACGCAAAACTCCGGCCGATGCGGCCGCAGCGGTGCCGATTCCCGGCCCGGCGATCTCCGGCGAGGTTAATCAATCTCGGCCGGTTTGACAAAAATTTCCGCCGCGCCTGTTTAGAACAGATTGATCAGGAACCCGGCACCGGATGCGGCCCGCGAGGTTTCGCGCAGAGGCATCTCCGGTTTTCTACGGTCCAATTTACCAACACGTCGGCAAGCATGACGATCGATGTGGTCCAAGCGCGGCGAGCTGACGCATTCGTCACACGCAAACAAAAAGCCCGGCTGGTTCAGCCGGGCTTTCGATTCCAGGACGTCCCGGAAATTTAGTGAGCGGCCGGGGTGAACTTCGACACGATGGTCTCGACCGGCTTGAAGGCCTGCTTGGCGAGGTCGCTGTAGAGGCCGGCGATCTTCTGCGATTCCGCGACGAAGGTCTCGTAGGCGGAACGAGCGAAATCGGTCTGCGCTTCCATGGCCTTGTCCAGCGACTTCACGCCGGAAAGCTTCTCGACGAAGGACTTGGTGTCTTCGAACGATTTCTTGGTGTAGTCGCCATAGGCGCTGGCGATCGCCTGGAGGCCGTGCTGCACCGAAGTCGCGGACGCGACGCACTGCTCGAACTGCTCTTTCCCGTAGTTCTGAAAGTCTTCAACCTTGAACATGTCGGAATCCTTTTTCCCTGGCTCTCGTCGGGAAGCCCCGGCTCCCTGACCCTGCCCACAACTAGTGCAACGCACAATAAAGTCAAGAATCTTGTGCGACGCACAAAAATAGATCCAAATCGCTGAGATTTCCGGGGTTTCCCGCAAGGGTTCCTTAAGCTTTTGGAAACCGCGACCCCCTACCTTGATTCCCTGGACGTGTTCACTTCCGCAAGCGGCCAAAGCCGTTTGAGAACATCACCTTAGCCAGAACAGCGGCTCAGGCCCCAGCTCTTCCGCGGCCAACACCAGCGGAGGGACAGCCTGAGCAGGTAATGATCCCGGGTCGAGTGGGCACAATTTCGCCTCACGAGCCGGTGATCAAGTCAGAAACGGGGACGGGGTTCCATGCTTCGTAACAACTTGTCTTCCTCGCGCTTGGCGCGGGTTGGCGTTTTCGGGCTTCTTACGGTCACCACCGCAATCATCTTTACCACCGACGCTGCTGAGGCGCGGCGTCACCGGCGCCATTACGCGCACCACAAGGTGCAGCGCGATGTGTCCGAGAGCTCCAGCTCGAAATTCGCGTCCATCATCGTCGACGGCAATTCCGGCGCCGTGCTCCAGTCGACCAGCCCCGACGCACTGCGACACCCCGCCTCGCTCACCAAGATCATGACGCTCTATTTGCTGTTCGAGCGCCTCGAGTCCGGCAAGCTGAAGCTCGACACCGAGATGCCGGTGTCCAAGCACGCGGCCGACCAGGATCCGACCAAGCTCAATCTGCGCGCCGGCCAGACCATCCGCGTCGAGGACGCGATCAAGGGTCTCGTGACGCGTTCCGCCAATGACGCCGCCGTAGTCATCGCAGAAGCGATTGCCGGAGACGAAGACGACTTCGCCCAGATGATGACGCGCAAGGCGCGCTCGCTCGGCATGTCCAAGACGGTGTACCGCAACGCCAACGGCCTTCCCAACGACGAGCAGGTCACAACCGCGCGCGACCAGGCCACGCTCGGCCGCGCCATCCAGGAGCGCTTCCCGCGCTACTATCGCTATTTCGCGACCTCGACCTTCAACTGGCGCGGTCAGTCGATCCGCAACCACAATCGCCTGCTCGGCAGTGTCGAGGGCGTGGACGGCATCAAGACCGGCTACACCCGCGCCTCCGGCTTCAATCTCGTCAGCTCGATGCGCCGCGGCAATCGCCACCTGATCGGCGTCGTGCTCGGCGGCCGCAGCGGCGGCTCGCGCGACGCCATCATGCGCAACCTGCTCGCGGAGAATGTCGAGAAGGGCGCGACCACTCGCACCGTCGTCGCGGTCACCGAGCGCAACGGGGCCGACGCCAGCACCGACGTTGCCGACGCGTCCAATAGTCCGGCACGTCCCCCCGCTCAGGTTCAAGCCGCGGCGACCCCCGCCCCGGAAGCCGCCCCGTCGCGCCTCGCCGCCCGCCTGTCGACGCTTGCCGCTGCGACTGCCGCGATGCCGCCGGCTCAGCCCAGAGCTGAAGCGAGCAAGCCTGAAGTTCGCCCGACGGAATCCAGGATCGAGCCGGCACCGCTCACCAACGGTGTGATCTCCAGCCAGCCGCTGTCGATCATCCCTGGCTCGTCCGAGCCGATGAAGCCGGTCCGGGTCAAGACTGTTCAGGTCAAGGCCGGGCCCGTGAAGGTCGCCTCCGCTGCCCCCACTTCGGTGTCGCCGCCGGTCACCAACACCGTTCCGTCCCGGTCCGATGTCGCGGAGACCTCCGGCGCCGTCGTCGCCCGTGCCGACCTCATCAACAAGCCGGAGATCGCGAGCCAGCCGGAAGCGCCGAAGGCCGAGATCGCCCGCACCGAGCTGCCGCGCCAGCCAGCGGGCTTCGGCACCGGTAACGGCATCCTCGGGGTGCTGCCGGCCGCAACCGCCTCCGCGCCCGCCGCTCCGAAGCTCGCTTCCGCCGACCCGACGCCGCAGCCGATCCAGATGAGCGCCACGACCAAGCCGGCCGTCACCCACAGCGGCTGGATCGTCCAGGTCGGCGCGCTCGAGAGCGAAACCGAAGCCAAGCAGCGCATCGACGCCGCCCGCAGCTCGGCCCGCGGCCTGCTGAGCAAGGCCGACCCGTTCACCGAGCCGGTCCTCGCCAAGGACAACCGCAAGCTCTACCGCGCCCGCTTCGCCGGCCTTGAGCGCGACCAGGCCGAAGCCGTCTGCCGCACCTTAAAGCGCGCCGAGATCTCCTGCATCACCGTCCGCAACTGATCTCTTCACCGGTTCGGAACAAAATGCCCGCGCCTTGCGCGGGCATTTTTATTTCCGGAGATGCGGCAATGCCGAGGCTGCTCCCCGACAACCTCTCGTCAAGGATTTACGGTTAAAACTTTGCTCAAGGGATCGACCACGCCGACAAAGGGCGGGCATCGGGGCGACGGCAAACGGAGCAAGCGGAGCTCACACGGTACGGGCGTTTGTGGCGTGGTGCCGGAGTTAGCCGTTATGCGTACGAAGCAGAGTATCCTTGGCCTCGTTTACACGGGCAGCGAGATACGTCGAACCCCCTTGGTCGGGATGGAGTTTCTTCATCAGGGACTTGTGAGCCCTGCTGATGTCGTCGCGCCCCGCGCCCGGCTGCAAGCCAAGGATCTGATAGGCTTCCTCCGTCGTCATTTTGCCGCTCGCCGCCGTGCGGCGCTGCCGCCCTGTCGCATCGGCTTGCGCGTTCTGACGCCAAGCGGGAAACCGGCGGTCCAGATAGCTTTCAAGTAAGGCCACGCTCTCGGCATCGAACGCCGGCACCAGCGCCAGCAGTCCGGCGAGATCGAAGTCGCCGAGATCGCGCCCGGCGTGAGGTCCGGCAACGATCCGGCCGTTCAATTGGCCGGTGTCGTGGTCGAGCCGCATGTCGAGGAATTGCGAGCGCACCCGCGAGGCCTGTCCGGACGGGCGCGTTGCGCCGCCGCCGAACAGCCCGCCGACATTGCCGAACCCCGCGTTGGCCAGCGGTGTCCAGCCGAGCAGCCCGGCGCCGAAGAGTCCGAGCGGAATCGCGACCGCCAGCTCGCCCCGCAGGCCCGTGAACGCGGCGACCGCCAGCGCCAACACCCCGCCGCCGAATTTGAGAACGCGCGCCAACGCCGCCGGATTGGCGGAGCGGAACATCTGGAGCAGCAGGTAAAGCGTGATAACAGCGACGGCGCCGGCAATCAGGGTCATGCCCCGAATATAGTCGCCCTGCCGGCAAAATGCATCGCGTCTGCCGCCGCAGCGGCCGCACCATCGCTACTTCATCTGGCCGATCAGCTTGGCTGCGCCGCTCGCCGTCTTCGCCAATGCCAACAGCGCGTCGCGGCCGCCGGCCGCGTAAGCCGCGGCGGCCCGCAACAGCTCGCGCAGCTGCGCCGCAGCACCGGGATCGAACCGGCACCAGGCCCCACCAGTCAAGCGCGCGATCTCGCGAAAGGCCTGCTCGGCCACGGCGTCATGGCCCTCCTGAAACACGAACACCGGCACCTTGAGCATGCCGAGCTCGCCGGCCTTGGCACAGAGCTCGTCGACCCTCTCCTCCATCGCATCGCCGACGAAGACCACGGCACGCACGCCGGATGCGACCGCCTCGCGCCTCGCCTCGCTCAGCACCTTGCCGATCTGGGTGTCGCCGCCGCGGCAATCGATCTTGCTCATCAGCGCCGCGAGCTTCGCGCTATCGGAGATCCACGCGGTGGCGCGGCACTCGTCGAGACCGCGATAATAGACCAGCCGGATGTCGAGACTGCCGAGCGCTGCGGTCTCGCGAAACATGTCGGCCTGGAGTGCACAGGCCATGTCCCAGGTCGGCTGCCGGCTCATCGTCGCATCCAGCGCGAAGATCAGCCGTCCTTTCGCCCCGGGCGCATGCGGTGACAGCGCGCGCGCCTTGGCGACGAAGGCGGCAATGTCCTCCGAGGTCGAGGTACCGGCCTGCGGCACCGCGCCGGTCTTCGTCGAGACGGCATCACCGCGCGGCTTGGTAGGTTCGCCCGACATCTCTGCTCAATCCTGCCTGGGCGATTCATGTGGTGAGCACGTTTAGCCCGGTCAATGTGCAAAGCCTCCGCGGGCAGATGCCGGCGGAGGCTTTTGGAATCAGTGCCGATGTCGAGGAAGGCGTCAGCTCTTGGCAGGCGCCATCAGTGCGACCGGCCCGGGCTCGAGTATCTTGGGCGGCGACGATTGCGTGTCGACCGGTCTCACCTCGCTGTCGGTCATGCTCAAGAATTTGTCGAGCATGCTCTGGATCGAGTTCTTGGCCGCATCCGGACCGGTGTCGCGCATGTCGTTATGCTGGAATTCGGTCTTCACGACCTGAATGCCCGCCTTCTCGCATTCCTCGTCCGTGGGGATCACGCCCGCATCGGCCTTGAACTGCGGATCGGTCGAGCGGAACGACAGGATCTTGAACTTGCCCGCGGTGACGAAGGGAACGCGCAGATTGTCGAGCGTGACGACCTTCTTGACCTCATCCGGATACTGCTTGGCGAAGTACATCGTGATGTCGCCGCCCATGGAATGGCCGACCATGGTCACCTGGTCGTAGTCGGCGTTGGGCTGAACCTTCTTCATCTCCTGCATCGCGAGATGAATGTTGGCAACGCCGCGCAGGATCTGCGGCAGGCGGCCGACATAGAGCTCGCCCGGCTTGGTCACCATCGGAGGATCGGTCGGCAGATCATGTTGCGGGCTCAGGACCATGTAGCCGCGCGCAGCGAAGATGTTGGCAAGGAAGCCGTACTCGGTGTTTTTGACGGTGTTGCCATGGTTGATCACGGCGACCGGCAGCGTGATCATGCCGGCATTGGCCTGCATTTCCTTGTCGCGGCGCACCGCGACCTGGACGGGCACGGGACGATTGTCGCGCGAAGCGTCGTAGAAGGTGATGGTCTCGTGCTTGATCGCCCACTTGCTCGCCGTGAAATAGGCGATGCCGCAGAGGGCACTGACGGAAACCAGAACGGCAATTCCACGCTTCATTTTCGTCCTCAGCCGCAGGCTCTTGCGGCCTGATCCCTGTTGAAAATCGTGTTCTCCGGGGCTCTGTGTCCCCTTGTCGCCTATTCCCTAATATATGTCACAGCAGCGTGACAGGAAGGCTAAATATTGTGACCTGGCAGCCCTTTCATTGTGCGTTGCACGCGTTTCGTGAGCACCCCGTTCTCAGAAGGGCTACGTCTGGGTGCAGGTCCCCATCTGACGCAACCGGTGTCGATCGGGTTCGATTTGCAGTAACCGTCGGATGAAAACGCGTCGGGCGCCGGGCGGGTTCCCGCGGCAAAACGGCCGCGCGGACCGAGCAGAAGTAGCAATATACCGCCGGCCTCAGGCGCCCAGGACGTCGTGGACTTCGAGCGGCTTATCGACCTGATTGAACCACTCGGCGCGATTGGCGGCGCGGCGGCGGCCGCGCTCGTCGAGCGGCAGCTTGAGTTGGCGGAGCAGGCCCGTCACCTCCTCCCGCGCGGTGAGATGGCCGAGATTGGGCCGCATGCCGAGCGTGGCCTCGTCGATCTCGTCGAGGGCGGTCAGGCCGCGCGGGAAGAATTCGCGATAGACGACGCGCTCGGCGAAGCCGTCGACGTAGCGGAAGCCGAGCCGCAGCGACAAATCCTTCAGCCCCTCGGCGACCAGTTGCTTGTTGCGGGAGCCGAGCATGGACAGGCGATTGCGCACGACGATCCAGTCCGTGGTCGCGCCGTCGAGCTGGCGACGCTTGCGCCTGACGTCGCGCACCATCTCGGCGTAATGGCTCTCCCCGGTGACCGCGTAATTGGTGGGATCGACGGTGCCGAGCACGTCGAAGTCGAGGAAGCTGTCGTTGATCGGCGTCACCAAGGTGTCGGCCATCGAATGGGCGAGCCGCATCAGGTAGCTGTCGGTGCCTGGCGTATCGATGACGATGAAGTCGAAGCTGCTCTCAACCGCCGAGACCGCCTCCATGAATTGCTGGAACTCGGAATTCTCATTCTCGGCGATCTGCATGGTCTCGCCGAGCTTGATGCAGCGATGCACCGGGAGTTCGAGGTGGAGGTCGGTACGGCGCGCCCAGGCGGACCGGTTGCTGATGTAGCGCGTGAAGCTCTGCTGGCGGCAATCGAGGTCGATGGTGGCGACGCGCTGACCGGCCTTCAGAAGCGCAACCGCGATGTGCAGGGCGGTGGTCGATTTGCCGGAGCCGCCCTTCTCGTTGCCGAGCACGACCACATGCGCCGAGCCCGATTGGCCTTGGCTAGCCTGCACAAGCATAGTGATCCTCGACACCCCTAACGAATATCTTCGAGTTGACTGCGTCTGCGGTCAAGTGAAATGCGTGACAGGTCATGCAAATTGCAGAGCGTCGTTCCTCATGATGAATCGCGGCGCCAATATTCATCTGTGGTCCAGCCACAATGTCGCGACAATCAGCGCGGCCTTGCGCGGATGCTGTGCCGCATCCGGATGCATAGCGTCTACGATCGCCGCTTGTTAAGGTTAGCCGGTCGAGCCCGCCTCACCCGCACTGATTCCCAACCCCCGTCGAGTTCTGATGTCTTCAAGCCCCTTGTTCGCCCGCACGGTCCCCGCCTTGCGCCGCGCCGTCGACAATCTCCGCAAGCGAAAGGCCACGATCGCACTGGTCCCGACCATGGGCGCGCTCCATGACGGGCATGTGTCGCTGGTCCGCCTCGCCAAGCGGCGCGCGAGTCGCGTCGTGGTGTCGATCTTCGTCAACCCGACGCAGTTCGCCCCGACGGAGGACTTCGGCGCGTATCCGCGCACCTGGAAGTCCGACATCGCCAAGCTCGCGGCCGAGGGCGTCGATGTGGTCTGGCATCCCGGCGTCGCCGCCATGTATCCGGAGGGCTTTGCCACCCGCATCGTGCCGGAAGGGCCGGCACTGGCCGGGCTCGAGGACCGCTTCCGGCCGCATTTCTTCGGCGGCGTCGCCACCGTCGTCGGCAAGCTGTTCACGCAATGCCGGCCGGATGTCGCGATCTTCGGCGAAAAGGATTTCCAGCAGCTGCGGGTGGTCACGCAGATGGCAGGCGATCTCGACCTCGGCGTCAGGGTGATCGGCTCCCGCACCGTGCGCGAGCGCGACGGACTCGCGATGTCCTCGCGCAACGTCTATCTCTCACCCGAGGAGCGGCAGACCGCCCCCACTCTTTACCGCGCCATGAAGGAGAGCGCGCGGCGGATCAAGGCCGGCGATGCCATCGCGCCGGCGATGGCGGGCGGCGCCGAGATGATCAAGGCGGCCGGCTTCGTGCTCGATTATTTCGAGGTGCGCCATGCGGCAACGCTGGCACCGGTCACCTCGCGCAAGGACGGCCCGTTGCGGCTCCTGGTCGCGGCCAAGCTCGGCAGCACACGGCTGATCGACAATATCGCGGTTTAGAGCAGGCCGAGATCGCGCAGCTCGCGCCGCATCGGCTCCGGCATCGCAGCGATCGAGCCTGCGGCGGACTTGCCGAGATCGGCCGGCACGGAATCGTCGGTGAGATAGCGCCAGCCCTGGAACGGGCGCATCGGCCGCGGCGATACCGAGATCACCTTCGGCTGCATTACGATCCGGCAGCGCCCGATGCCGTCCTTGTCGCGGAACGGCTCGATGCCGATGATCTTCTCCCGCGCGGCGATCTCGCCCTTGATCACCCAATAGAGCGAACCGCCCGCCAGGATCTCGGCGTCGCGCTTGGGCACCATGCGGGTGATGTGGATGTGACGTTGCGGCAGACCTTTCTTCTTGGCGGTCTGCATCCGTTCGGCGATCCACTCCTTCAATTCCTTGACGGAGTCGCAGCCGACGGCGAGCTTGATCAGATGTAGCGGCATGCCTCAGCATTAGCCGGGCAGCCACGCATTTGGAATGCCGATCTACTCGTTATCCGCAGCTGCGGGAGCGACCGTCGAGGCCGGCGGTGGCGCCAGCGGAACCGGTGCGGCGGTCGGCGCACGTGCGGCCTTCGGTGCCGGCGGCGGCTTCTTCGCGGCAGCCGGTGCGGCGGGAGCTGCGGCCTGCGCCGAGGTCGCTGCCGGTGCGCGCGGTGCGGGCGCTGCGGCTGCATTTGCAGCGGGTGCCGCCGGGCGCGTCGACGCCGTGGGCTCCGGATTCATGATGCTGACGGGCGGTGTCGACGAGGCGCTCGGGAACTCGGCATTGGTCGGCTTGCCCGTCGGCATCGACGGCGGCAATCCGGCCAGCGCAGCCGTGGCCGGCATCGCCAGCACGTTTGCGGGAGCATTCCAGGTCGGCGCATAGCGCGCGACCAGCGTGTCGTAGAGATGGGATTCCATGTTGGCAGCGACCTGCCGCTGGTCGGTCAGCGAGCGGAACGCGGCGCAGTCGAACTGCGTGCAGCCGTCGCGCGCGACCAGCACATGCGCGACGAGGCCGTAGCGGTCGCGCTCCAGCGATTTGCGCAGCGCCTTCATGTCGGTCGTCAGACTCTTCTCGGCCGCGGCGACGTCGCCGAGCGCGGTCAGCCGGTCGATCCTCGCAGCGGTGTGGGAGACGGCCGCAGCCGCCGCATCAGGCGCGCCGAACAGCGCCCGCTCGCAGCCAGCGGCGACGGTATCGCCGGCGAGATCGTCGAGACAGGACAGCGCAGGCAGGCTCGCCGTCACCGCAGCATGCGTCCGCAACTCCGCCGGCGCACCCTGCCCCTCCGATCCATAGAGGTGCATGGTGGTGGGCACCGTCACGGCGAGGGCGAGCAGCGTGACGACGGCAAGTGCGCCGTTGGCGACCGATCTGTCGGCGCGCAGCATCGTGACCAGCAGGATCAAACCGAAGAATCCGGCGGCTGCCAGCGTCATCCCCATCGAGAACGCCGGCGAGCGCCAGATTTGGTCGAGCGAAGTGGCCCATGCCCAGTTCATGCGCGACGTTCCCTCACGCGAGCAAAGCGCGGATGGTCAAAGCGAGCACCGCGAGTCGGCAACTGCCCCCGGCCCACCTTGTGAAGGTGAACCGGGCCTTTTAACGGCGAGAGGATACAATTTCCCCGGGAGGCGCCAGTGCGCTGATGGCGACAGTCTTCAGGAGAGCGCGAGCTGGCTTTCCTTGGCGACACGCTCGAAGGCTTCGGTCGAGCTCTTGATCCGGTATTGGCAATCGTCGCCTTCGGTCGGCAGGAGACGGATGATCTCATACGCGCCGCTGGCAGCCGGACGCGCGACGTTGCTGGCCGTGAACAATACGCGCGTTCCCACGGGGAATTTGTGCTTCAACACCCTCTCCATTACTCAAACAACGCCTGCCTCGCCCATGGTCCCACTGCGATGGCCGGCCGGAAACCCAGCTGCTGTATAGCATGCGGAAGGCCGTTTTGGCCAGCGCCATGCCCGCATGGCAAATGCGTAATTTTTGCAGTCTTTTCAGACTGATAACAACAGAGCGGGCGGGCCGGTGATACCGCCGGAGCGCCCGGTCCGGCGGACATGTCGCACCCGGTGTCGCAGCCTTGAGGGAATCGATGGCGGCGCCGGTCCGCGGCACAATTGGTGAGCCAGCACGCGGATCGGCCTCCCCCGTTCGGGCCAGCGATCAGGCGTCCTCGAACTTCGCGATGCGAAGCGTTTCGGCAAGGCCGTCCCGGGTCCATTCCTGGAACGCCGGCAGCGCCAGCATCGTCTCCATATACGCCTTGGTCTCGGGCGTGACCTCGATCGCGTAGGTGCGGAAGCGGTGCACGACAGGTGCGTACATCGCATCCGCCGCACCGAAGCGGCCGAACAGGAACGGTCCCCCCGCGCCGTAGCGCGTGCGGCATTGGCGCCAGATCTCCTGCACGCGCGCGATATTGGCCTTGGCGTCCGCCGACAGCGTCACGGGCCGCACGGGGCGGTGGAGGTTCATGCCGCATTCGTTGCGCAAGGCCATGAAGCCGGAATGCATTTCCGCGCACACCGACCGGGCGTGGGCGCGCGCGGCAACGTCGTCGGGCCAGAGCTTCTTCTCCGGATAACGCTCGGCGATGTATTCAATGATGGCGAGCGAATCCCACACCGTGATGTCACCGTCGACCAGCACCGGCACCTTGCCGGCGCGGCTGAAGGACAGGATCTGCTCCTTGTCGGCGGGATTGTCCGTGTAAAGCGGGATGACGGTCTCCACGAACGGGATGTCATTGGCGCGCAGCGCGAGCCAGGGCCGCATCGACCATGACGAGTAGTTCTTGTTGCCGATCGCGAGTTTCAGTGCAGCCATGTCAGCAGTCCTTCCCGAGGCGTCCTGGAGGGAGCCGCTTTTAGCGCCATCGCCTGCCCCCAATCAATCGTTGCTGCGTCTTGCCCTGCGTGGCAATCGTTGCGGCCCGCAAGGAGACGGACATGAGCAGGCACTGGGTCGACATCACCGCCGTCGGCTTCTTCATCGTCGAATGGCTGGTCTATGCGCTGACGCTGGAGCATTCGGTCTATGGACGCGACAGCCTGTCCGCGCGCATGAACCGCTATCGGGAAGTCTGGGTGCGCCGCCTGCTCGACCGCGACACCCGCATGGTCGACATGCAGATCATGGCCTCGCTCCAGAACGGCACCGCCTTCTTCGCCTCCACCAGCCTGTTCGCGCTCGGCGGCGCACTGGCGCTGCTGCACGCCACCAACGATGCGATCACGATCCTGAGCAAGCTGCCGGTCGATCTCAGCACGTCGCCGGCGATGTGGGAGCTGAAATGCGTTGGGCTCGTGCTGATCTGCGTCTATGCCTTCTTCAAATTCGCCTGGGCCTACCGCCTGTTCAACTACGTCGCGATCCTGTTCGGCGGCATGCCGCCGGCCGACCAGCGCGACACGCTGGAGGCCGAAGCCCACGTCATCCGCACCTCGCGCCTGTTCGAATCCGCCGGCCGCCACTTCAACCGCGGCCAGCGCGCCTTCTTTTTCGCGCTCGGCTATCTCGGCTGGTTCGTCAGCCCCTGGGTGCTGTTCGTGACGACGGCCGCGGTGGTGGTCGTGACCTGGCGCCGACAGTTCGCGTCGAGCGCGTGGGCCGCGATGGCGCCGGAGGTAGCGGATGGCGGGGAGACCAGGCGCGGTCATTGAAGCACTCGTGTTCCGGACAAGCGTAACGCGCCTAAGTTGCAGCGCGGAGCCGGGCACGGAGCGGAGTGTGGGTCATGCTTTCTCCACGTCATTGCGAGCGCAGCGAAGCAATCCAGAGTCTTTCCGCGGAGGGATTCTGGATTGCTTCGTCGCATCAGCGCAAAATTGCTACGCAATTTTGTCGCGAGCTCCTCGCAATGACGGAGTATGAGGCGGCAGGGTTGGCCCCTAATCAACGCTGTCATTCCCCGCGAAGGCGGGGAATCCAGTACGCGGCGGCGTCTCGATCAATCACTGCTGTCTCGGAGTACTGGATCGCCCGCCTTCGCGGACGATGACACTGAGTGTATGGCTATAGACACGGCTTCGCGGCCTCGCGGCTCAATTCGGCCCGAGCTTTGCTTGATCGCTCCACCCTCAAAACCCAAGAGGGCGCAGGGAAGGCCGGGTGCCGGCGGCACCCGCGGTCCGCTGCGCAAAAGGCACACGCAGAAAACCGCACAGCAGCATACAGGTGAAGCCCAACACACGGCCTTCCCTGCGCGATGGTCGGACGGCTTATGCCGCGCTCTCCCGGGAGCCGAGTTCCTTCTGGCCTCCCTCCCCCTCACGGAATTCACCGTCCCCGCGCCGGTTGACGCTAGTGCCGCATCCGCAAGAGCTTGACCGTAGCAACGACGGCCAGGACCACACGGTTTTGCCGTACGCACGGTTCGTTGGCGCCACAGGGTCCGACGGCGTTGTGCACCTTGCCCTCGGAATATGACGCGACGAACCTGACAGCGCCGCTCGTCCACGCGATGCGAAGGGCTCACGGAGAGCAATCCGCCCTGCCCTTGGCTTTCGCGCACGACGCTGCTGCGTCCACCGCAAGCCCGGCTCTGCGATCACACGACAACATGACCGCCCCTCAAGGGTGAGCCGGGATGGACATCACATACGCCGTTTCCGAATTTCGGTAAAGCGGAATATTTTTCCGAATCTGGATTGACTGAGGGCGACACACACACGCTACCCGCCGAAATCCCGTGGGCTGAACGGAAGATCCAACACCTTCCATTCTCCATATTTGTCGGCCGGCAGCATCTTGTAGGGCTGGCAGTTCTGAAGCGCACTCATGGCGGACTTGACGATGGCCACGCCCTTCGCGGATGGCGGAGCCGCCATCAGGATCGGCTCGCGCAACAGCGTGCCGTCGGTGGCGAAGACCGCGCGCAGCTTGATGTTGACGTTGTCGGTCGGAACGACCCCGGCCGGTAGCTTGGCGCAGCTTCTCAGATGACGGCGCAGCGCGGCGATGACCTCCGGGGGAAGCTTGGCGGCGATCGAATCCTTGGCGTCGCCGCCGTCGTCCTTGGAGGCGTCTTTCGGCAGCTCCGTCGGCAATTCGGGCGGCAGGCCGAGCATGACGCCGTATTTGACGGTGACGTCTGGCTGCGGCGTCTGGTAGGCCGGCGGCGGCACGGTCGTGGGCTGCTGCATCGCCTGTGACGGCAGCGGTTGCATGGGTGGCGGCTGCATCGGTTGCGGCGGCGGTTGCGGCATCGGTTGAGGCTGGGCCTGCGGGAGCTGTTGCGGCTGCGCCTTGGCCTCGCTCGGCTGCGGCGGCGAAGGCTGCGGCGGCGTCCGTTGCTCCGCAGAACGTTGCTGCTCAGAAGGTTGCGGCTCGGGCGAAGCCTGCGGCGATGGCGCGGCCTGCTGCTTGGACGCTGCTTCGGACTTGTCGGTGGAATCGAGCTTCGGCAGCTTCAGGTCGGGCGGCGGCTCCGGCTGCTTCTCCTTTGCCGCTTCCTGCTCCTTGATCTCCTCCTTGACCTGTTCGGGCGTGACGATGTCGACGGCCACGGTCTCGGTCGGCGCGGCATGAAACGGATGGACCTCGCTGATCACGATGATCAGCGCCACCAGCGTCAGATGCGCGATTGCGGACGCCGCAATGTCCGCCCGTATGATCTTCCGCAGTTCCATCGACCGATCTTGGGTTGCCGCCGCGGTCCTAGCATACCCCAGGCTCCCCTCAATCCCATTTCGGCGCGAAGCCGAAATCGGTCAGGCGGCCTTGCGGATTGGCGAGCGCGGCGACCCGGCCCATCTCGTCGTCCGACAGCTCGAAATCGAAGATTTCGATGTTTTCGGACAGGCGTTCGACGCGGGAGGTGCGCGGGATCGCAGCGACATTCTGCTGCACCAGCCAGCGCAGGCACACCTGTGCCGGCGATTTACGATGGGTGCGGCCGATCTCCGCGAGCGTCCGGTCGGTCTTGATGCGCCCCTTGGCGATGGGACTGTAGGCGACGAGGGCAAGGCCGTGCTGATCGCAGGCCGCCCTCACCTTCGCCTGGTTCAGATAAGGATGATATTCGACCTGGTTGCAGACGAGCGGCTCGGGTGACGACGCCACCGCCTGCTCGATCAGCGCCACCGTGAAATTGGAGACGCCGATGTGCCGGGTCAGGCCCATCGTCTTCGCATGCGACAGCGCGCCGAGCGTCTCCGCCAGCGGCACGTGCGAATTGGGCCAGTGCAGCAGCAACAGGTCGACGTTCGAAAGCCGCATGCGGGCAAGGCTCTCCTTGACCGAACGCTCGAGGTCATGAGGCGCGAAATGGTTGGTCCAGACTTTCGTGGTCAGGAAGATATCGTCGCGGCGCACGCCCGAGGCCCGCAAGCCGTCGCCGACCTCGCGCTCATTTTCATAGGCCTGCGCGGTGTCGATGTGGCGATAGCCGAGCCGCAGCGCCTGCTCGACCACGCGGGCGGCAAGCCTTCCGCTCAGCTCCCAGGTCCCCAGCCCGATCGCCGGAATCCTTGCACCATTGGCCTCGACGAACAGCATGAGGAATCCTCACTGTTGCGGCAGCCCCGAGATCATCCAGGCGACATTATGGACTCGGCCCATGACGCTGCCAACGATTGCGCAGCAGCCGGGGCCGGATTTCGGTGCAAGACTGATGGCAAGCCTAACGAGAGGTTCGCGTCAGACCTTGGCGAGCGCCTGGAACACCGTATCGGGCGCGTGTGCGATCACGGCGAGCAGCGCGCGGGCCGGTCCCCGCGGGGCGCGCTTGCCCTGCTCCCAGTTGCGGATGGTCTCGACGGGGACGCCGAGCTTTGCGGCGAATTCCATCTGGGTGAGGCAGGCTCGGCGGCGCAGATCGCGTACCGCGAGCGAGCTGGCAACCGCCGGCGCGGCATCGGCCGCCGGCTGGACCGGAAACTCCTGCCCGTCCCGCAATTCGACGATCCGTCCGTCCGCCTTCAGCCGCAACCGCATGCCCATTCCCCCAAGCACGGGGATGATGCGGCAGGTCGCTTAAGTTCGGATTAAAGATAGCTGACCGCACATGTGGTCTCGTGGCCCGGACGCACACCACGGTGCCGTGCAGCCGACTGGGTCCCGGTTCTGCGCAGCAACGCGAAGAGGCGTTTTGCAGCGCGCCCGGGACACGAGCGTGCGTCCTGCTACTTCAATCCGAACCAGAGCGTCGCGATGCCGAGGAAGGAGAAGAAGCCTACGACGTCGGTCACGGTGGTGACGAACGTGCCGGACGCCACCGCAGGGTCCGCCCTGACGCGGTCGAGCGCCATCGGGATCAGGATGCCGCCGAGCGCGCCGGCGACGAGGTTGCAGATGATGGCAAGCCCGATGACGATGCCGAGTCCCGGGATCTTGAACCAGGCCACCGCGGCGATGCCGGTGATCACGGCGAAGGCGAGACCGTTGACGAGGCCGACCAGCGCCTCGCGCATCACCACGCGCCAGGCGTTGAAGGAGCCGAGCTCGCGCGTCGCGAGCGCGCGCACCGCGACCGTCATGGTCTGGGTCGCGGCATTGCCGCCCTGGCTCGCCACGATCGGCGCCAGGACGGCGAGCGCGACCATCTTCTCGAGCTGCCCCTCGAACAGGCCGAGCACCGAGGACGCGAGGAAGGCGGTGGCGAGATTGACCAGCAGCCAGTTGAAGCGGCCGCGCGCGATGGTGAGAAACGTGTCCGACAGCTCTTCGTCGCTGGTGACGCCGCCGAGCGCCTTGAGGTCCTCGTCGGCCTCCTCCTCAATGACGTCGACGACGTCGTCGACGGTGATGACGCCGACCAGGCGGTCCTGGGTGTCGAGCACGGGTGCGGCGACGAGATTGTACTTGCCGAACATGCGCGCCACCTCCTCCTGGTCCTCCAGGACGGAGACGCGGCGGCGATCCTCGTCGGTGAGCTCGGTGAGCGGCACCGGGCGGCGGGCGCGCAGGAGCACGTCGAGCGGCACCGCCCCCTGCCAGTGCTGGTCCTTGTCGACGACGTAGATCTCGTAGAAGCGGTCGGGCAGATCCGGCGTCTCGCGCATATAGTCGATCGCCTGGCCGACGGTGAACTCCTGGGGCACGGCGATGAACTCGGTCTGCATCCGGCGGCCGGCGGAATTCTCCGGATAAAGCAGGCTGCGCTCGAGCGCGACGCGCTCCTTCAGCGGCAGCTTCTCGAGAATTTCCTCCTGGTCCTTGGCGTCGAGGGTTTCCAAGAGCTCGACCGCGTCGTCGGATTCGAGCTCGCGGACACCTTCCGCGACCGTCTCCGGCGGCAGCTCCTCGAGGATCTCCTCGCGCACGGCCTCGTCGACCTCGTTGAGCGCGGAGAAGTCGAAGTCGCGCCCGGTCAGCTCGACCAGGCGGACGCGGTCGTCGGGCTGCAATGCGCCGATGAGGTCGCCGAGGTCGGCCTCGTGCAGCTCCGCGACGATCGCGCGCAGCTGCGCCGAGTCTGCCGCCTCAATCGCACGCGCGATTTCCTCGACGAATTCGTGCCTGATATCGCCGTCCTCGTTGCGCATCGGCACGTGGTCGAGTACCGAATCCGCGGCGGATGGGGCAACGTCCATATGTTCATCCATGGCGCGCCTCGCCGTTCGACAGGTTGGATCAGATGGTCTGGGCTGACGGTCAGCCAATACCCACA
Organism: Bradyrhizobium sp. CCGE-LA001; assembly: GCF_000296215.2. Lineage (NCBI taxonomy): Bacteria > Pseudomonadati > Pseudomonadota > Alphaproteobacteria > Hyphomicrobiales > Nitrobacteraceae > Bradyrhizobium > Bradyrhizobium sp. CCGE-LA001. The sequence continues at coordinate 4,736,349 of NZ_CP013949.1, forward strand.
AGCGAACTGCGAGCGCAATGACAAAGATGCCTCGGCCGCAATGGACCTCGATGGCGCTGGGCGCGGTGCTGGCCGGCGTCGTCTGCACGGGCACGCTCGAAGCCGCCGAGTGCCCGCGCAAGGACGCGCTCGGCACCTCGCGGGTGTTGAGCGTCGATGCCAGAACCACCCCGCGCGTGGGCCTGAAGAGCTTTCCGCAGACGCTGCCGCTCGCCGATCGCGAGGTCGTGCTGACCTTCGACGACGGGCCGAACCCGCCGACGACATCGAAGGTGCTGGCGGCGCTGGCGCAGGAATGCGTGCGCGCGACCTTCTTCCTGATCGGTCTGCACGCCTCCCAGCATCCGGACATGGTCAAGCGCATCGCGCGCGAAGGCCACACCATCGGCCATCACACCTTCTCGCATCCGTTCATGGCGCGGGTCCCGTTCGACAAGGCGAAGAGCGAGATCGACCGCGGCATCGCGGCCGACGAGATGGCGCTGAAGGGCGCCTCGACGACGACGCCCTCGACACCGTTCTTCCGCTTCCCCTATTTCGAATCGACGCCGGCGCTGCTCGACCTGCTCCAGACCCGCGGCATCGTGGTGTTCGGCGCCGACCTGTGGGCCAGCGACTGGACCGAGATCACGCCGGAGCAGGAATTGAAGCTCGTCACCGAACGCCTGGCCGCCGCGGGCAAGGGCATCATCCTCTTCCACGACTCCAAGGCGCGCACGGCGGCGATCATGCCGGCCTTCCTGCGGTATCTCAGGGAAAACAGCTATCGGGTGGTTCACATCGTGCCCGCGGGCACATCAAAGAATGCCGATGCGCGCTGATGCCGGAATGTCACGGCAGCGCAAAATGGGGTGATTTCGGGCCAATTAACACTCTGTTCATGCTACCCCGTCCAAATGGAGGGGGACTTTGTGACGGAAAGGGTGCTTCGCGCCTGAACCGTTTCCTGATGTCTCCGACCTACTTAGGCGGCAATCGCATATGGGGGCAGACGAAGGTTCATGATCGGAAGTGGCGTTGTTTTGCGGACGCGATCGTGGACCGCCCTTGGCCTATCCCTTAGCCTATCCCTTGGCCTGTCGTTGGGATTGCTGACCACCGCTTCTTCGGCGGCGCTCGCAGCCGACTGTCCGGGTCGCCCGGATGCGCTCGGCACGTCCCGGACCCTCGTGGTCGACCCGCGCGAGCATCCGCTGATCGGCACCATGCAGTACCGCGAGACGCTGCCGCTGAAGGACCATGAAGTGGTCCTGACCTTCGATGACGGTCCGATACCGAAATATTCCAACCAGGTGCTCCAGATCCTCGCGGACGAGTGCATCAAGGCCACCTTCTTCATCGTCGGCAACCAGGCCAAGGCCAATCCGGAAGGCGTGCGCAAGCTGGTCGCGGCCGGGCACACCGTCGGCACCCACAGCATGGACCATCCGCTGACATTCGACCGCATGCCGGTCGAGAAGGCCGAAGCCGAGATCAATGGCGGCATCGAATGGACCAAGGCCGCGATGACCGATCCGTCCAAGCTGGCGCCGTTCTTCCGCATTCCCGGCTTGATGCGCGCCGAAGGCGTCGAGAACCTGCTGATCTCCCGCGGCATCCAGGTCTGGAGCGCCGATTTCCCGGCCGACGATTGGCGACCCGTCTCGTCCGATCGCGTCTATCAGCTCGCGATCCAGCGGCTGGAGGCCAAGGGCAAGGGCATCCTGCTGCTGCACGACATCCAGGCCCGCACGGTGGCGGCGCTGCCAAAGATCATCCGCGACCTCAAGGCGAAGGGCTATCGCATCGTGCACGTGGTGCCGGCGACCGCCGACCGGCCGGCGACGCCGACGACGCCGGTGGAATGGCTGCTTCATCCGCCGACGGAGACGACGCCGATCGCGCGCTGGCCGCGCGTGCCGAACTTCGTGTTCGCACAGCCCAAGACGCTGCCGGCGCCCCTGCTCGCCGATCTCAATGCGCAGGCTGAGCATCAGTCGCTGCTGCCGCGCCGGACCAAGGGCCGGATGGACGTCGCATCCGTCCTGCCCGTGCCCGGCCGCGATCTGTTCGCGATCCCGGAGGGCTCGGTCGAGGTGCTGCTGTCGACGACATTGTCGCGGCGCGCCGCGACGCGGCTTGCGATGGCGGCGGAAAGGCCTCGTCTCGGCAAGGACAAGGTGGCAAAGGGCAAGACAGCCGGGTCGCAGGTCAAGCCGCAGGGCCACCGGACGGCGCATGCTGCGCATGGCACACCCAAGCACGCTGCACAGGCCGCCGGCGCTGCGCCGACAAGCATTTTGCCCAAGAGCGCCGCGCCGCGTCCGACCCGCGTCGCCAGCCTGAAGAAGCGTGCGTGAGTTCTACTGCCGCATGATGGCGGCAACGCAGAGCAGCACGATTAGCGCCAGGAAGAACAGGTCCATATAGGACTTGAGCTCGCCGTCGCGCCGCAGCCGCGCAACGTCGGCGACGACCTGCTTGCGCGCGGTGGTTCCGCCCGAACCGTCGTTGATCGGCGCCTGTAGCCGCCGCGTCTCGGCCTCCAGCCTCTCGATCTTCTGGAAGAAGTAGAACGCGCGCAGCGTCGAGGCCGCGCGCATGGCGGCATAGACCAGCACGAGGATCGCGAGGATCGCCCGGTTCGGATACTTCTCCATGAAGTTCAAGCTGAAATAGACCACCGCCATGAACGCGAAATTGGTGAGGAAGCGGTAGACGAAGCTGAGAAAAACCATGGTGGCTCGAGCCTTGAAGGGGTCGCGCAACGGAAGCGTAGCGCGCACGGGATCAGGGGCCCAGACCGGAACGGCCGGCCTGGAGTGCCGTGCGGGCGCATCTACGCCGAGTTTGTTTCAACAAAGATACTATCGCGCCGCAACTCGCCGCCTTTTAGCCACACGCGGCCATAATGCAAGCTGACGGCACGCGGCCGGCCCGCAACGGTTCAATGGCGATTTGGCTGAAGTCGCGATAGACTATCGACCGTCGCCACATGTGGGGTCTGCCGATGCCGAAGAAGGGAATCACGGGCCACGACGAATGGGTGCTGACCGAGGCCCTCGCGACCGCGCTGGTCGCGCTGGAGCAGCTCGCGCCGAAGCACCGGCCGAACGCGCATATGGACGACATCCGCAAGCTGCTCTCGAACGGTAAGGAGCCGGCGGCCGTGAGCCTGCACCTCGCGCAGGCCAAATGCCGCCTCTTCCCAGACCTCGACCCGCTGGAGATCTACCGGGAGTACGGCATCGGCGAGGAATATGGCTGACGCGGCGGATTAAGGACCGCCGGCAACCGATCCTGCGACCACCATGACCAGCGCGCCAAGATCGACCTTGCCGTTGACGGTCAGCTCCTCCGAGTCTTGCGCGGCGTCCGCGCCTTGAATCTTCAGCGCTTGGGGCCGGTCGGCCGCCTGCCGGTTCAATTCGTCGATGATGGCCTGTTTGAGCTTTTCTTCCAGCATGGGCTTCGTCCCTCAGGCCGCCATCGCGCGGCAGGATTGAGCGCAGGAGCGGCACATCGCGACGCATTCGTCCATGCCGCCGATCCGCTCGCAATCCTCGGCGCATTCGGTGCAGATTTCGGCGCATTCACCGCAGGTGTGCTTGTGATGCGGCGTGTTGATCAGCATGAAATGCGCGGCCGTCCGGCACATTTCGGCGCAGGCCATCATCAGGCGGAAGTGCTTCGGCTCGACGTGCTTGCCACCGGTCTCGAGGCAGTGGTTCATGGCCGTGCCAAGGCACGTCTGGTAGCAGCTCATGCAGAGGCCGATGCAGCGGGTCATGTCTTCGGATTGAGCCATCCGTTGTCTCCAGTTGCGCGTCACCCCTGTCCCGCCCAACCAAGGCTCTGCACTTCAGTTCGTTCCTGGTTCCGGTCGATTGTGACGTGTGGCTAGGCAAGACGCCGCGGCAAGCTATTGTGGATCGTGCAGGCGGCAATCGCGGCGTGGCCGAAGGCGACCGAGATCTGGTGCAGATCGGTGACGACGTCGCCAATGCCATAGAGACCCTCGATCGAGGTGCGCTGATGGTCGTCGACTTTCAGATGGCCATCCGAGGTGTGGTCGGCACCGAGAGCCGTCGCGAGCTGCGAACGGACTTCTGCGCCCATCACGGGATAAATCATGTCGAATTGCGCCGTGCGACCGTCCGCGAAGAGTGCTTCGACGCCCTCGCCTCTCCGCGCCAGTTGCAGCTCGGGCGCGAACACGATTCCGACACCCGCCTCGGACAGCTCCGAGGTGGCAGCTTTTGCGTCATCCGGCCCGATTGCGAGCAGCGTCACGTCTTGCGAGTAGCCACGCAGGAACAGCGCCTTGCCGGCAGCACGGTCGAGTGGGCCGACGACGCCAATATGGCGGCCGCGCGCCTCGAAGGCGTCGCAGATCGGACAGTAGCGCAGCAACCCGTCCGCGACCGCCGCGCGCCATTCGGCGAACGGCGGATGGGTGTCGACGATGCCGCAGGCGAGAATGACGGTGGCGGTGTCGTGCAAGCCGCCGTCCCATGTTGCACGGAAGCCGCGTTCATGCCGCTGCAGGGCTGTGACCTCGGACGTCACGCGCGTAACGGCGAGCTCCTCCAGTTGCGCCGACATGCGATCGATCAGCTCGGGGCCGGACAGGCCGTGGACGAACCCCGGGACGTTGTGACTGCGCGGGATCAGCGCCGCCCTGCTCGCACCGGCGTCCACGACGCAGACGCTGCGGCGGAAACGCGCGAGGTAGATCGCGGCCATCAGCCCGGCGGGGCCGCCCCCGACGATCAGGCAATCGAGCGGAGGCGCGCTGGTCATTTCGGGTTTGGATCCGCAAGGCGGGCGCCTGGGTCTTCTAGTTGCCCGCTCCGCGCCAGGCGAACCGCGTTGCCGAGCGCGCGCGCTGCATTCTGCACCTCCTGCCGGAATTCTCTGTCGTCATCGAGCGCGCGATGCGAGGTCGCATAGGGCTCCATGTAGCCGAGGTATCCGTCCAGCTCGGCGAAGCGGCCCGCTGAGATCAGCTGCATGTCGGTGAGCCAGTCCGACAAGGCGCGGCGCACGCCCTCGGCGCCGACGGCATCGCCGTGGACGACGAGGCCGAAATGGCGGCCAGCAAGATGGCGCGGATAGGACCAGCCCTTCAGCTCCATGGCCTTGGCCTCCGCGGCCTTCTTGCCGTGGGTCGAGGTCGGATCGGGATTGCCGCCGTCGGCGCAGACCATGCGGTCCATCATCGCCTTGAGGCCTGCAGGGACGTGATACCAGTTCACCGGTGTCACGATCAGGATGCCGTGCGCTGCGACCCAGAGCGGGTAGATCTCGTTCATCCAGTCGCCGGTCTGTCCCAGCGAATAGTTCGGATAGCAGCTGCACGGCCAGTGGCACAGCGGCATCGCGGTGCCGACGCAGGATTTGCAAGGGTGGATGTTCTTGCCGAACTCCGAGGCGAGCCGCGACAGATCGAGAAGGTCGACGGCAAATCCCATCTCGACGAAAACAGGCTCGGCCAGCTCGACAAGTCGCCAGGTTTTCGACATCTCGCCGGGACAGGTGTGCTCGCTGCGGGCCGAGCCGTTGATGATGAGAATGCGCGGGGTCTCGTCGGCATCGTCGTGCCGCCGCTGCGCTTCCAGGATCCTGGCGCGCGCGTCCAGCCAGTCGATGGCGATATCGTAGTCGGGATCAGCGAAGCCTGGCCCCGCCTTTCGCGTCTTCGGCGCCTTGCGCGAATGGCTGTAGGCGTCCCAGGCGGCGCCGACGATAGCATCGAGCTCGCGTTGCAACGGCGCAAAGGCGGGATCGACGAACCCGCTCCTGTAACGCCGCTCGAACTCCTCGCGCGACAGCTTGACGGGCGGCATCCCCTTGCGAACGTCGGCTTCCGTCATGCAGGCTCCTGGCGAAGTCGGTATCCGACCAACCCGGGGCGCTGCGCGCGGTTCCCAAGACCTATTGGCGCACGACGTCCTGCGGCGTATCGAAGCGCGCGATGCGCTGGTCGAGCCGCCACAGCTCGATGCGGTGGACAAGGACGAGCGCGGCGGCTTCACGCTTGGCCTGCTCGTCATTGTCGCAGACGAGATTGATGCATCCGAACACATGCCCGTCCGGATCGATCTGAAACGCGCGGTAGTGCTTGATGCTCCCCACTGTCAGTCTCCTCGTCTCGGGTAAACCGGTGCGCTCAGCCAGTCAGTCAGGTTCGACGTCACTTCATTCTGCTTGGCGCGTTGCAACAGAATCTCCCGCTCCTTGCCAGGCGGCAGGGCGAGCGCGCGCTCGCGAGCCTTCTCGGCGAATGTCGCGAGACGCTCCTGGAGCGATTGGGTCTGTTTCCTGCGGTTACGTTTGGCGGTCATTTGGACTTTCACGCTCATTGCGGTTGGAAAAGAGCTGGGCCCCGGCGGGAGGTTGGGCACCGGGGCCCGAGTCGCTTGTCGCTTGCCGAACGGGCGGCTCGGTCCGGCAACGTTCGTAGCTTCCGCCGCAACTTGCGGTTCCATCATTTCAATAAGTTAACGCCGCGTGATTTCGCGTCCGCGAGAGACGCTACCCGACTGCCGCTGCGCCGGAACCGAAATACTGATTCGTATGTTCAAGAACGAGTTGCGAGCACGACTTGAAGGAGGATCATCATGGCGAAAGCAGCATGGAAACGGCCGGGCTCACCGATCGGCCGCAAGGGACCACGTAAGGCCAATCCCGTGTACAAGCGCCGCGCGCGGCAACCTTGGTCGCCTGCGGATGTGAGCAAGCTGAAGCAGCTCGCGAAAGGCAACACGCCGACCGGCGTCATGAGCATCAAGCTTCAGCGCCCGGTCGCCGCTATTCGCAGCAAGGCCCAGCGCGAAGGAATTTCGCTGCGGCCGGTCAACCGCTCGCCCTACAATCGGCGAACCAAGTCCGCCAAGCGGCGTTGACACTTTGCACCGCCGGGTGACAACCGGACACAACGGGGAACGATGGACGTGGCGCTCATTTTTCCGGTTTCTGCCCACGACATCAGCGCATCGGTACGCGCCGACATCTAACCCGTTCCCGGCGCGTGCAGCTGGAGCGCGGACGGTGGACATCCCAGATCGCGATCAGGGCTCCTCGTTGTCCCGGCGAGCCTTGATCTCCGAGCGGAGCATGGCGCTATCCATGATGGCGACCCGCAAATCACTCACGGTCTCGCCGTAATGATTCATGAACAGCCGGTGCTGCTCCCGAAGGGCTTGGCTCTCTTCGATGGCGCGTATGGAGCGGGCTAACAGGGCGTCGGGCATCAGCCATCCTGCGACGGAGCGTGCCCATCCGCCCTCGCATAGGTTAGTTATTCCGAGCCGATTACTCAAAAAGATGCACTGACTAACTTGGATTGAAAGTTCACAAGTTCACACAACGCTGTTCAACTGCATGTGAATGAAAGCGCCTGCTGAAGCAGACGGCACGTCCATTGGACTAACCTATGTTAGTCGTCCAGCGAAGGATATGCCGGCCGAGTCGCCTCAGGAATCGGCCTCATCGCGGCGCTTCCGCCCCTCGATACAGCTGCAGATAGCTCGGCGAATACAGCGCCGCGTCCTTGAGGGCATCGAGATCTGGAATGGTGAGCGTCCGCTCGCGCAGCACGATGAGGCCCGTACCCCTTAGTTCCTGGACGGTGCGATTGAGATGGACCACCGACAGCCCGGTGGCGTCGGCAAGATCCATCTGCGTGATCGGCATGATGCAGGAATTGCCATCGACCATCCCGACCGGGCGAAGCCGCTCGAAGATCTCGCAGAACAGATGCGCCACGCGCTCCAGCGCGACGCGGCGGCCGAGATTGATCGCCCATTCGCGCTGAATGGCGTTGTTGACGAGGGTTTCGCACCAGAACGCTTCCGCAAGGGTGCGATCACTCGCCACTAGGCTTTCGAAGCGGGCGCGCTTGACCTCGGCATAAGTCACCGGCGTCAGCGTCGCGATGGAATGGTCCATCGTCGAGAGCAGGAATGCGTGCGCGTCGCAACTCTCGCCAGGGAAGATGAAGTTGACGATCTGGCGCCGACCGTCCTCCAGTGTCTTGTACCGACAGAGCCAGCCCGACAATACGACGCGGACGCTGTCGACGGCATCTCCTTCGGAGATCAGGTCCTCGGCCGACCCGGCGCGTTGCAAGCCCTCGATCATTGCGTATTCGAGCGAAGCGCGGGCCTCTGCCGACAGCGGCCTTAGCGCACTCAGCCGGCGAATGACCGGCTCCACCACCCTGCGATCGGACGACGACAACGACATCAGTCAGCCACTACCGGTGTATGGAATGTGCGCTTGCTGAGGGGGATCGTGATGGTGCATTGCAGTCCCGCGGCGTTATAGGCGAGCGTGGTCTGCCCCTTGAACTCAAAGGCCAGCGTGCGCTCCAGAAGCTCGGTGCCAAAGCCCTTCCGCGGGGGCGCCTTCGCGGGCGGCCCGCCCCGCTCGCGCCATTCGAACACCAGCTCTGCCGGCTCCCTGCTCTCGTCGATGCGCCAGGAGATCTCGATGCGCCCGCTCGGCTGACTTAAGGCGCCGTACTTCAGCGCATTGGTCGCGAGCTCGTGGATCGCAAGCGCGAAGGTCTCGGCCGCCTTGGGCTGGAAGCGCACCCTGGCGCCGGAGACCCGCATCTGCTCGCCCTCACGGGCATTGTAGGCGAGCAGCTCCTCCACCACGAGATATTCGAGATCGACGCCGCCTTCGGGATCGCGGGTCACCAGCGCCTGCGTGCGCGCAAACGCGTTCAGCCGGCCATCGAGATGGGAGGCGTATTCCTCGACGGTGGCGCTCGATTCCGCCGAGCGGCGGGCAATCGAGCGGACCACGCCCAGCGTGTTGCGGACGCGATGCTGGAGTTCGGCCAGCAACAGGCGCTGCCGCTCCTCGGCGCGAGTGATCGCGGTGACGTCGATGAAGGTGATGACGACGCCGGCGATGAAATTGTCGATGCTGCGATAAGGCAGGATGCGGACGATATAACGCGTGCCGCTGTCCGGCGCGCTCAGCTCGCGTTCGGCGCTCGCGAGCGTGCGCAGCACGCGGCGAACGTCGTCGTAGAGCTCCTCGATCGGGATGCGCGCCTTGATGTGCGCGATCGGGCGCCCCGCGTCGGTTTCCACGAGATGCAGGACCTGCGTGATCGCTGGCGTGAAGTTCATCACTCGAAGATCATTGTCGAGGAACACCGTCGCAATCTGGGTGCTTTCGAGGAAATTCTTGAGGTCGCTGGTGGCGCGCGTCAATTCCTGGACGCGGTGTGCCAACTCGCCGTTGACGGTGGTCAGCTCCTCATTGACCGATTGCAATTCCTCCCGCGAGGTTTCGAGCTCCTCGTTGGCAGACTGAAGCTCCTCATTGAGCGACTGATATTCCTCGTTCGAGGATTTGAGCTCCTCGTTCGTGCTCTCGAGCTCCTCGATGGTGGCCTGCAGGCGTTCGCGCGTGGCCCGCAGCTCGCTTTCGAGCCGCTCGACATGTTCGGTGCGAACCAGCGCGTTCGGATTGCTCTGGTCCCTCTCGACCGGCCGCACTGGCCCGTCCTTGAACAGCACCACGAAATTCCGGTGGCCGCCCGCGCCCTCCTGGATCGGCTCGACGGTGATGTCGACCAGCACGCGATGACCATTGACCCCGAGCTGCACCTGCTCGGCATGAGCGGGCTCGTTGGTCTCGGCGGCACGGCCGAGCGCGGCACGCAATTCCAGCCTGATGTCGCGATGTACGAGCTGGAGCAGGTCGAGGGTCGCGGTACCGGCCGTCGGTTCGATGTAGCGGCCCGTGCGGCCCGAGAAGTGCAGGATCTGGAAATTGTCGTCGGTGATGACATAGGCCGGCGCGTAACGTTCCGCGATGCGCTGGGCGCGACGTTCGAGCCCGACATCGGGTCCGAACGAGCGAACCGGCGGCACCTCGACCGGTGCCCTGCCAGCCGCGGTCGTAATCGGAAACTCCGGCGGCAACCGCGTTCCGGTCTCGAGCTTCTTGAAGATGCGGGCACGGCGGTCGACCGGCGCGAACAGCTTCGGGTGCCGCGTCACATTCTCGGAATTGCCAAGAAAGAGGTAGCGTTCCGGCAGCAGCGCGAAGTGAAACAGCGGGATCACCCGGTTCTGCAGTTCGGCGTTGAGATAGATCAGCAGATTGCGGCAGGAGATGAGGTCGAGCTTGGAGAACGGCGCATCCTTGATGACGTTATGCTGCGAGAAGATGCACATCTCGCGCAGCTCCTTGACCACGCAATAGGTGTCGCCCTCGCGCACGAACCAGCGCGCCAGGCGCTCGCCGGTCATGTCCGCCTCGATATTGGTGCGATAGCGGCCGACGCGCGCGGTCGCAAGCGCCCGTCCGTCGATGTCGGTGGCGAAGATCTGGACTTGCGGCGTGGAATCCATCCGCGCCATGTGTTCGCGCAGGAGGATGCCGATCGAATAGGCTTCCTCGCCGGTGGCGCAGCCGAGCACCCAAACGCGCACCTGCTGGCCCGCGCCCTTGTTCTCGAAGATCTTCGGGATGATCTGGGTCTCCAGCACCTCGAATTCGCGCTTGTCGCGAAAGAATTCGGTGACGCCGATCAACAGATCGTTGAAGAGGTGCAGCGTCTCGTCCTTGTCGTTCCGCAGGAAATCGACATAGGCCGGGATCTCGTCGATCTGCACGACCTGCATGCGCCGCTGCACGCGGCGCAGGAACGTGTTCTGCTTGTAACCGTGGAAATCGTTGCCGGTCTTGTTGCGCAGGATGTCGGCGATGCGCGACAGCGAGGTCGCGGCCGCGGCCAGCACCTCGTCGAAGCCCTGCTTTTCCTCCAGGCGGCGCAGGTGACGGGCATAGACCTGGATGTGCTCAGGAATGTCCTCCGGAGGCAGCACGTAGTCGGCGATGGCGGCGGGCGTGTTGCCGTCGACGAGGTGATCGGCCTCCTCGGGGCCTGCGACCTTTTCGGCGATGGCGAGGCCACCATGGTCCTTCAGCGTCGCCGTGCCGAGCGTGCCGTCGCCACCGGTACCGGCGAGGATGACGCCGATGGATTGCTCGGCGCGTTCTTCGGCCAGCGAGACCAGGAAGCTGTCGATGGTGGCGCGCTCGCCCGGTGCCTGCTCGGCCTTGCGGATGGCGAAGCGATCCCCCTGGATCGTGGTGATCATCGCCGGCGGACACAGATAAATCGTGCCGCCTTCGATCGCATGGCCGTCCCGGATGTCGGTGAGCTTACCGCCGTTAGATCCCTGTAAGAGCCCGCGCAGCCGCGGCTCGTCAAAGGCCTCGTGGTGCTGAAGCGCCAGCACGATGGCCTGATCGGCTGCTACGGTCAGCTTGGCAAAGAAGCGTTCTATGCTGTCCAGGGCGCCTGGTGAGGCACCGACGCCAATGATCAGCGGGGCCTTGACCTGGCGCTCTGCATCGACCGTCTGGTCGCTGACTTCATTCATGACTCGGGTAGCTCTCTTTGGCTCACCGGGACCGACCGCCGCCCGGCTCCTGCCAATAGCAGAATTCAATATTATCCCAACAGATCAAAGGCGAAAATGTCCCGCAGCTCCTGCCGATTTACGGGCTTAGCGTTGTCAGCTTAGGCCCGAGGGTCCATACTCCCCGTTAGCGCAGGAACTTGTCATGCCCATGTCCGAAGAGCTCGCGGCTTTGATCCGCCGGGCCGAGGAGGCGACCGAGACCGCGCGCCGGCTGCTCGACGAGAACGATCGCTGGCGCCGCCGCGTGGAGGCGCAGCTCACGCACATGTTCGAGCTCGGCGCCGAGGTCAGGCGGCCGGTCCGCCCGGCGGCTCCGAATCAACCTGCTGCCGAAGATAGATGATGCGCTCTTTGATCAAGATGCGGTGGCGCTCCCACTCGATCAATGTCTGCCTGAGCAGGCCGACCAGCCGCTCCGCTTGGCGCGTGTCGTGGCCGTCTGCCATGAGGTCACGTATGCGCTCTTCCTGATCGCGGACGCGCTGCGCGCCCTCGTCGATATCCTTGTCGGCCTTGACCAGCAGGCGCTGCTCGGCATCAAGCTGCTCGGTCCATTCGGCAAGTGTCGTGGCCATGGCAGAGCCCTCAACCCTCCCGCTTGCGAACCGGGGGGTCGAGCGATTTTAGCACGACACGCCGGATCATGTCGGCATACTCACGGTATTCAGTTGCCCTTGCGTCGTACATTTCGGCGACCGCCGGCCGGCCGCTGCGGCGCCCGTCGGCGGCCATGCGCTGCACCAGCTCGGCGCGCTCCTCGATGATGCGCAGGGCGACCCGCAAGGCTTCGTCCACGCGCCCTTCCTGCTCCTTGGCGAGAATATCGGCGGTAAAGGCATGGCCGACCTGGCAGCGGAAGCGCATCGGTCGCGCGTCCTTGACCTCGGACAGCACTCCGCCGCACGCCGGACAGGTCAGCGCGACGGGATCGGCGAGCGACACGAGGTTATCACTGCCGATGCGCTCCCCGGCGGCGATCTGCACCTCGAGTCTGATCTCAGGGGGGATCGGCAAAACAGCCCCAGCCGGCTCTCTGGCCAATTCGGACAGCACGTCGCCCATGGTTGCGCCGGGCACGCAGAGGTCGACCGTCGTGGCCTCCATCGCCCGCAACGGCATTTCGTCGGAAATGGCATCCGCGGGATCCTGCACCACGGCCATTCCGCCACAGCGCTTGATGGCATTGAGACCGGCCGCACCGTCCGACAACAGGCCGCTGAGGAGCACGCCGATCACGCGCGGCCCATGATAAAGGGCCGCCGAGCGGAACAGGGCGTCGATCGCGGGACGGACCATGTTCTCGCGCGGCCCGCGGCCGAGGAAAACGTGATCTTGAGCGAGCAGCAGATGATGGTCGGGCGCGGCAATGTAGATTTGGCCCGGCTCGATTTTCATCCCGTTCTCGGCCTGCCGCACCGGAAGCTTGGCGGTACTGCTGGCGACCGTCGACAGGATGCCAATGCCCTGCGCAGGAATGTGCAGGACGATGAAGATGGCGGCCGGCAGATCTGCCGGAAGCCCGGCCAAGATCTGCTTCAATGGTTGGGTGGCGCCGGCCGAGCCGCCGATGACGATGATGTCGCGGTTGCTCATGGAACCCGCCTCTGATTGCGTCGTTTGCAATTTGCACCAAGGCGGGGCGCCGTCTTATGTTCCTGGGGCTGAAGCGAAGCTGGACGCCATGGCGAGATCCCCCACCCAGTCAGGTCAAGACATCCAATTAACGGGACGCCGCATTTTCGTTGTCGAGGACGAATATTTCCTCGCCGACGACATCGGCAAGGCATTCCGCGCGCTTGGCGCGGAGGTCGCCGGACCGGCCGGTGATCTCGAAGACGCACTCAAGATCCTGCACGATGGCGGCGTCTTGGATGCCGCAGTGCTCGACGTGAACATCCGCAATGATATGATCTTCCCCATCGCGCGCGAATTGAGGGCGCGTGGGGTGCCTTTCGTGTTCACCACCGGATATGACAAGATCACTGTCGGTCCGGAATTTCAGGACGTCCCGCTTCTCGAGAAGCCGATTGATGTGGTTGTCATGGCACAGAAGCTTGCTGCGCTCATGGCCGGCCCGAGCATTTGACACGCAACGAGGCGTGTTCCTTCGCCGCAATCACGAGATAGAAGGAACGATCGATGATCTATGCACCCGATACCGCCGTCGACAAGCAGTTGCTGAGCCATTCTCGCGAGCTGGTTCGCGAGGCCATGGCGCTGCTCCGCAGCAGCGACCACCTCGTGAGCGCGCAGCGCTTACGTGACGAGTTGGAGCAGGAGCGCGGCAAGCCGACGCCTCGTGACCGCCAGAGGGCCGGCCGCGACCACTGACTTTGGCGAATTGCGTGTAATCGACGGTCAGAGCAGATGCGCAAAGGCGAGCCAGGCGGTCACCGCCAGGCACAGGAGAACTGCGGCGTAAGGTAGCGCGACGCGCAAGGCTAGCCTCCCCGCGTCAGCTCACCATCATCCAGACGATTGCCACCATCATCACGAGGAAACCCGTGATCGCGGTCGCGATAAAGGCCTGTTCGATGCGATCCATCGCCATTTCAGCCCCCGTATTGTTTCCAGCCGATACAATTTGGCCGTCTCGGGGGCGCTGCGCATTAGGCTATGTGAATCGGTATCCGCATTCTGTCATTTCGCCGCATTGAGACGTATTCGATCATGCAGATTGCAACGAGATCGCTTCACGATCTTGCGGTGCCCGGCTCGGCCATCTTACGATGCTGCTTGGCCAGCATCTCGTTCGGGGTGACGTTTGCGACCGTGGTCTGGATCTTGTTCTTCAGCCCGGTGACGATGTCGGCCTCCCCGCGCATCATCGCATCGAAGCCGGCCTTGGCGACGTCATATGCGCCATCTTTCGGTTCGGTGCCGACCTTGGTGTCCATCATGTCGGCGCGGCGGAAGAATTCGGTCTCGGTCGCGCCCGGCATCAGGCAGGTGACGGTGACGCCGCTGTCGCGCAGCTCCTCTCGGAGCGCGAACGAGAATGAATCGAGGAAAGCCTTCGAGGCATTGTACACGGCCTGGAAACTGCCGGGCGTGAAGCCGGCGATCGAGCCCGTGATCAGGATGCGGCCCGCATTGCGGCGGAGCATCTCGTTGCCGGCGCGATGGATCAGATAGAGCGTGCCGGTGATGTTGGTGTCGACGAGATGCCGGATGCGCTGGAAATCCTGATCGAGAAACGCCTTGCCGAGGCCGATGCCGGCATTGGCGAGCAGCGCCTCGATCGGCCGGTCGCCGACCGCGGCGCAGAGCTTGTCGACGCCTTCAGTGGTGGCAAGATCGGCCTCGACCGCCTCAACGCTGACGCCGATTCGGCGCAGATCGACCGCCACCCTCTCGATTTGCGGCTCGTCGGCCGCGATGACGAGGTTGAAACCTGCCTGGGCGCAGCAGCGTGCGAGTTCCAGGCCGATGCCGGTGGAAGCACCGGTGACGACGGCGAGCTGATTGGCGGGCATGGTTGTATCCTCGCGATTGAGATGATGACGCCCAATCGCTGCCCTGCTCTCTCGTTCCTAATCGCCATCCGGTGCAGTGCGAAGAATTTGCGCGCGCCGATAGCAACCATCGTTCATTCCTGGACTTAGATGGCACGTGGTTGAGCCCGGAGGACGAAGATGAAGGCGCTGGTTTGGCACGGCAAGGAGGACATCAGGTGCGACACCGTCACCGATCCTGAAATCCAGGATCCCCGCGATGCCATCATCAAGGTCACCAGCTGCGCCATCTGCGGATCCGACCTCCACCTCTTTCATAACTTCATCCCGGGCATGCTGCCCGGTGACATCATGGGCCACGAGACCATGGGCGAAGTGGTCGAGGTCGGCTCCGGCGTCAATGGCAAGCTGAAGAAGGGCGACCGCGTGGTCGTACCCTTCACGATCATTTGCGGCGAATGCGACCAGTGCAAGCGCGGCAACTTTTCCGTGTGTGAGACCACCAACCGCAAGCGGCATCTCGCAGACAAGGTGTTTGGGCACACGACCGCCGGCCTGTTCGGCTACACGCATCTGACCGGCGGCTATCCCGGCGGCCAGGCCGAATATCTGCGCGTGCCCTATGCCGATGCGACGCACATCAAGGTGCCTCCCGGGATTCCCGACGAGCAGTTGCTGTTCCTCAGCGACATCTTCCCGACCGGCTGGCAGGCCGCCGTGCAATGCGACATCGAGCCGACCGACACGGTCGCGATCTGGGGCTGCGGGCCCGTCGGACAGATGGCGATCCGCAGCGCCATCCTGCTCGGCGCCAACCAGGTGATCGCGATCGACTGCCTGCCCGAGCGGCTCAGCATGGCGGAAGCCGGCGGCGCCACAACGATCAATTTCGAGACTGAGAGCGTGCTCGAACGGCTGAAGGAGCTGACCGACGGCAAGGGACCCGAGAAGTGCATCGATTGCGTCGGCATGGAGGCGCACGTGATGGCCTCGCTGCCCGACACGCTGCTCGACCGCGCCAAGCAGATGGTGATGCTGGAAAGCGACCGGCCGCATGTGCTACGCGAGATGATCTATGTCTGCCGGCCCGGCGGCATCATCTCCGTGCCCGGCGTCTATAGCGGCCTCTCCGACATGCTGCCGATGGGCGCCTTCATGAACAAGGGCCTGACGATGCGCACGGGCCAGACCCACGTCAATCGCTGGACCGACGATTTGCTCCGCCGTATCGAGGAAGGCGAGATCGATCCGTCCTTCGTCATCACCCACACCGTCCCGCTCGAGCAGGGACCCGAAATGTACCAGGTGTTTCGCGACAAGCGCGATTCCTGCGTCAAGGTCGTGCTGAGGCCCTGAAGGAGCAAGCTATGTTTCATTTCTCCAACATCGTGCGCACCAAGGGTGATCCGAAAATCGTCGAGGGCGGGCCGAGCCTGAAGCGGCCGGAAGACCAGCTCGCACGTGGGCTGGGCTGGTTCAGCATCGGTCTCGGCATGGTCGAGCTGTTCGCGCCGCGACGCGTCACGGAGACGCTGGGCATGGAAGGCCGCGAGACGCTGGTCCGCACCTTCGGCGTGCGCGAGATCATGGCCGGGATCATGTCGCTCTCGGTCGAGAAGAATGCCGGCCTGTGGGCCCGCGTCGGCGGCGACGGCCTCGATGCCGCCGCGCTGCTCTCGGGGTTGACGGCCGACAACCCCAAGAAAGGCAATATCGCGCTGGCGCTGCTGATGGTCGGCGGCATCGCCATGCTCGACTATCGCGCCGCGCAGGACACGAAGCCGCGGCGTCCGCCGCGCGATGCCCGACGCAAGCTCTATCCGACCCGCAGCGGCTTTCCCAAGGGGATCGAGAGCGCCCGGGCCGCGGCAAGGCAGATCGCAGCGCACGCAACGAGCAACGAGGTGAAGCAAAACGATGAGCGTCGAGTCCCGTGACGAAGCTGCGTGGTGGCAATCCGCCGTCATCTACGAAATCGCGCTGATCTCCTTCCAGGACTCCAACGGCGACGGCAAGGGAGACCTTGCTGGGCTGATGTCGCGCATCGATTACCTGAAATGGCTCGGCATCGACGCGGTGTGGCTGACGCCGATCTACAAGAGCCCGTTCCGCGATCTCGGCTACGACATCTCCGACTATTGCTCCATCGATCCTGCCTTCGGCAGCCTCGATGCGTTCGATCGCCTGCTCGAAGCGCTGCATCGATCAGACATCCGCCTCATCCTCGACCTCGTTCCCAACCACACCGCCGACGATCACGCTTGGTTCGTCGAGAGCGCGAGCTCGCCCAACAGCGCCAAGGCCGACTGGTACATCTGGGCCGATGCGGCCGAGAACGGTGGCCCGCCCAACAATTGGTTGAGCCGCTTTGGCGGCAGCGCCTGGGAATGGTGCGAGGCGCGGCGGCAATATTACTATCATTCCTTCCTGGTCGAGCAGCCCGATCTCAACTGGCGCAATCCGGCCGTGCGCGCCGCGATCGCCGATACCATGCGCTTCTGGCTCGACCGCGGCGTCGACGGCTTCCGCGTCGATGCCAGCGCGGTCCTGATCAAGGACGCGCTGCTGCGCGACAATCCGCCGAACCCGCAAGCCGAAGGCAAGCCGCCGCCGCAACGCCACACGCCCGTCTTCACCGATGACCGGCCGGAGACGATGCACTGCATCGAGTTCATCCGCGAGGTGATCGACAGCTATCCCGGCCGGATGCTGTGCGGCGAGGTCCAGGGCAAGACCGATCGCATCGGACACTTCTACGGCAACGACCGGCCGCGCCTGCATTTGCCGCTCAATTTCGCCCTGCTCGACTCGCAATGGGATGCGCTGTCGCTGCAGGCGACGATCGATGCATATTTCAACGCCATTCCCGAACGCGCCTGGCCGGTCTGGGTGATCGGCGGCCACGACAAGCAGCGGATCGCGAGCAAGATCGGCGAGGCGCAGATGCGCATCTTGGCGATGCTGCTGATGACGCTGCGGGGAACGCCGTTCTTCTTCATGGGCGACGAGATCGGTCGCAAGCGCGTTCCTATTCCCTCTGACCGCGTCCGCGATCCCTTCGAGAAGCTCGTGCCGGGCTATGGCCTCTGCCGCGATCCCGAGCGCGCACCGATGCGCTGGGACGACAGCGATAATGGCGGCTTCACCAAGGGCGACCCATGGCTGCCGCTGGAGCCGCCCGATGGAGCGGCCAACGTCGCCGAACAACGGCGTGATGAGCGCTCGATCCTGGCGCTGTTTCGCGCGCTGATGGCGCTGCGGCGCGAGCATGCGTGTTTGCGCGAGGGCGGGTACGAGCCGCTGCGATCGCAGCATGACGTTCTCGCCTACAAGCGGATTGGCCGCGGCGGCGAGATGCTGATTGCGCTGAACATCGCGGCTGAACCGCGGAAATGGCACTGGCAAGGGCGCGGCCGCCTGCTGATGTCCACACATCTCGACCGAACGCCAGAGCCGCTGCCCGACGCGACCCTCCTGCTGCGCGGCAACGAAGGCGTGATCATTGTGCTAGAGCCTCGGTAATTGCGGAAGGAACCATCGGCGCCCGACGGAGTCTCATCCACCAAACCGCGCCCCGGCGCTCGCCCCTTCCAGGCGTCGGGGTCACAGCGTCGGCATGGAGACTGACCATGAGCAAGACGAAGGGATTACGCCAGCGGATCGTCGGCAAGGCGAAGCAGGCCGTCGGCGAGATTGTCGGCGACCAGGAGCTTCACGATGACGGCAAGGCCGAGGCGGAGCGCGGCCGCGAGGAGCAGGACAAGCCCAGCGAGCTCAACCCGCTGAAGAAGCTCAATCAGCTCACGTGAGCGATGGCGCGCGCGCCGCGCTTCCCGATGCTGGCCCGCGCACCGACAACGGCGCCGCCCCACCAGCCAAGCCCCGGCGACGCTCGCGCTGGATGGCCGCAGCCGCGCTCGGCCTGATCAGCAGCACCTTCTCCACCATCGTCAGTCAGCTCTTCGCCGCGCGCATCGGCCGCGATGCGGCGGTCGACTGGATGACGGTCGCCGCCATTCCCGCGCGCGATTGGGCCATCAGCGCCGAGCCGTCGTGGAGCGCGACGCTTGCCGGCATCGCCTTCCACCAATGGGCCGATTTTTCCTGGGCGCTGGTCTTCTTCGGCGTGCTCGGGCGCTGGACCGCCGATCTGCGGGCGCTGACGATCCTGCTGCTCGCGCTGCCCTGGGCGGTGTTCACCTCGAGCATCGAATGGTTCGTGCTGGTGCCGCTGTTTCCGTTCTGGCAACCGCTGTTCACGCTGCAGCAGCCCTACTGGATCGGACTGCTCGTGCACGCCTCATCCGCCGTGATGTATCCACTGTTCACGAGGCTGCGCTGGAGGCGCGGCGCCGCACCGGCGCGGGACATCCGTTTCACCAATGCATGGATCACCGGCGCGCTCGCCGCCATCGCGCTGGCCGGAACCGTCGCATTGTTCGGCAACCGCGGTTATGAACCGCGGTGGCTGGGCCACGACCGGGATGCCGACCAGACCTATATCCGCCAAATGACCGCGCATCACGTTCAGGGCCTCGAGCTGGCGCGCATCGGTGCGGAGCGCGCGCAGGATCCGCACCTTCGAAAGCTCGCGATGCTGATGATTGCGAGCCAGACCGGCGAGAACCGGATCTTCGAGAACTGGTGGCTGAGCTGGTTCGACACCGAGATGCCGGATTGCAGCACCGAGGAGCGCGCGACCATGCCGGGCATGCTGACGCCAGCCGAGATGCGGCAGATCAGAACCATCGCACCGGAGCGGTTCGACGCCGCCTTCGTCGACGCGATGACGCGCCATCACAAGGGTGCGGTCAAGATGGCCGACGGCATGTGGCGCGGCCGCGGCGATCTGCGTTTGCGCGTCATGGCTCACGCCATTCGTCATGAGCAGCAGGGCGAGATCGCCCTCATGCAAGGTGTTAGCGGCGTTGCCGCGGTCCGCGCCGCGGTCCGCAACATGCTGAGCGACAACGTCAACTGATCGATCGGCTATTCGCGCCAGAACTCCTCCAGCTCCTCGGCGGTCACGAGATCGACCTGGCCGTGAAAGCGGGTGCGGTACATCGTCATAAGCGCATCGTGCCCGACATCGGACGAGCTGCACAGTGCGTCCTCGACGATGACGATCCTGAAGCCGAGGTCGACCGCGCTCAGCACCGTCGAGAGTACGCAGACATCGGTCTCTGCGCCTGAGATCACAACCGTGCCGACCTTCTTCTCAATCAGCAGGCTCGCAAGTGCGGGATTGCTGAACGCAGAATACGCCGGCTTGTCGATCACAGCCGCCGGAGGAACGAACTTGTTCAGGGCCGGCACCAATTCGAGTGCGGCGGGCGCAAGCTGCCTGCGCGTCGCCTGTTGCCAGCGCTGGAAATAATGCTGCCACTGGCCTGGACGGTCTTCCGGATCCTGCGGGGTGATGAAGCGCGTGAAGATCGTTCTGATGGGATGGCAGGACACGATCGTCGCGATGGTCGGCAGCACCCGCTCCATCCAGGGCGTCGCCCAGAGTCCGCCGGGAGCAAAAATGTTCTGCATGTCGATGCAGAGGTGAACCGCATTCCTGATCTCGGCAACATCCGACGCGCTGTCTCTCATCGTCCTCCATCCAACTGCTTGAACCGCCCGCGGTCAGCCACAGGCGGCCTCCCCGACTGCAATGCGTCCCGGCGATGGCCGTTCCTCATCAAGCCATCGTCGGACCAGGGGCGCCTCGAATCGGAGGCCATTTCGCGCCGGGAAGAGAACGTCGCGCGCGGTCAGGACCGAACACGGCTGGCCCGTTCCAAGCGAGATAAAAAACTGAGGGATTTCAATGCCTATAAGGCTTGGTGCGCTCGGAGGGACTCGAACCCCCACGGTGTTACCCACTGCCACCTCAAGGCAGCGCGTCTACCAGTTCCGCCACGAGCGCTAGGAGATGCCGGCCTGAGGCTTGAAGGCTGGCCGGATCAGCGGCCGCCGATCTAACAAATCCATCAGGGGGATACAAGCCTGCAAAGACCCCGAATTCCACAAGCTTGGCAGGAAATCACACCCGCCCGGATCGGCCCTATCGGGAGCTCAGGTCTTGCCCGGGCTGCAACCGCGTACCCGGGTCGCTACCGCGTACCCGGCGAGCGCGGCAGCATCTGCTTGACCTCGACCGCGATGCGGTTGCGGTCGACCAGCACGACGCCTGAGGCGACCGGCAGATTGTTGGCCAAAACCTTGACCTCGTCGGCCTCCGTTGCGTCCAGCTCGATGATGGCGCCGCGGGAAAGACGTAATACTTGATGGATCGGCATGGTGGTCGTCCCGAGGACGACCATGAGATCCACGGTGACTTTATCGAGAGTGGGCACTGTCAGGACCGCCGCAACTAAGGGACTTAGCCAAGAGATTGAACCAAGAGACTTGGCATTTGCTCCCGTGATGATCACCACGTTATGGTTAGCCAATGGTTAATTCGCCTCAAAACCCCCGCCAAGACCTCGATTTGACGTCGTTTTCCGCCGCGGGCGGCGAGCCCGTCGAGTGGCGAATCTCCGACGCGCCGGTGCCCTATCCGGAGGCCGTCGCCGCCATGGAGGCCCGCGTCGCGGCGATCGCTGCGGGCGACGCCCCGGAGCTGGTCTGGCTGCTGGAACACCCCCCGCTCTACACATCAGGCACCTCGGGCAAGGAATCGGACCTGCTCGATGCCCGATTCCCGACCTTTGCGACCGGGCGCGGCGGGCAGCTGACCTATCACGGCCCCGGCCAGCGGGTGGTCTATGTCATGCTGGACCTCAAGCGCCGCCGGCCGGACGTGCGGGCCTATGTCGCGAGCCTGGAGGAGCTGATCCTGCGCACGCTGGCCGCCTTCAACGTCCGCGGCGAACGGCGCGAAGACCGGGTCGGCGTGTGGGTGAAGCGGCTCGACAAGGGCGCCGATCACGAGGACAAGATCGCGGCGATCGGCGTCCGCCTGAAGCGCTGGGTCTCGTTCCACGGCATCGCCATCAATGTCGAGCCGGAGCTGTCGCATTTCGCCGGCATCGTGCCCTGCGGCGTCGTCGATCCCCGCTACGGCGTCACCTCGCTGGTCGATCTCGGCCAGCTCGTCACCATGGCCGACGTCGATATCGCGCTCCGGCAGGCGTTCGAGGAGCTGTTCGGGCCGACCCGCGCGCTGTTGCCGGAAGCTGCGGTCTGACATTTCGGCGCCGTTCGGAGCGAGCCTTGCCACCGATTTAGGCCGCGGGTGAATTGCACCCGCGGCCTGCAACATCACGCCGCCTTCGGCGCAACCTCGAGCTTGCCGGCGATGTAGCGCCGCTCCTGGGTCAGGCCGCCAAAGCCGTAGGCGTCGCCCTTGACCTCGTCGACATGCAGATAGGTCTCGGGATGCAAGGGACCGAGGATCTCGGCCATGCGCTTGAACATGGCGGCGAGATAGGCTGCCTTCTCATCCTTGGTATTGGTGCCTTCGGTGACGTGGATGTCGATCCAGTAGCTCGCAAGTTGCTGCTCGGCGAGCGACTGGCCGCCGGCGAACCAGTCGCCAGCCTCGACCGACTTCACGATGATGGCGGTGACCTTTGGGTCCTTGTGCAGGATTTTTGCGGTGAGCTCGGACACGGCATTCGCGATGTCGGCCTTCAGCGAGGCGGACTGGCGGGAGGTGGTGTAGGACACGGTGATCAGGGGCATTGTCGTTCTCCTCGATATGCCGCGCAATGCGTGCGGCGTTGGGAAGAAACTAGACCTCCAGCCGTCATTTTGGTATCTTATCTCTCTTGATACCAGTGATAATGATTCATAATGACAGCAACGCTCGACATCACCACCGTCCAGGCATTCCTGCTGGTCGCCGACCTCCAGAGTTTCACCCGAGCCGCCGAAGCGCTCGGGGCGACGCAGGCTGCCGTCAGTCTCAAGCTGCAGCGGCTGGAGACATTGCTGGAGAAGCGCCTCGTCGAGCGCTCGCCGCGCGCGGTCCGCCTCACCGCCGATGGGGCCGCGTTCCTCGATCGCGCCCGCGCGCTGATGACGGCACACGATCTCGCGCTGTCGGGCGACGCGCCGGCCGCCCAGTCGCTCTCGCTCGGCATCTCCGATCACGCTGCTGGCCCGGAGCTGGTGCCCCTGCTCGAACGTCTGCATGCGATGGCCTCGAACCTGACCCTCGCCGTCACCATCGGCTTCTCGCGCGAAATGCAGGACGCCTATGATGCTGGTGACCTCGATGCGGTGATCGTTCGCCAGGAAGGCAGCCGCCGCGGCGGCGAGAAGCTGACTGAAGACGAATTCGGTTGGTTCGCAGCGCGACGCTTCACGCTGCCGAAGGGTGAAGCATTGCCGCTCGCGACGCTCGCCCCGCCCTGCGGCGTCCGCGCCGTAGCCGTGCGCGCGCTCGACAAGGCCGGCCTCGCCTGGCGCGAGCGCTTCGTCGGCGGCGGCGTCACGGCCGTGGTGGCGGCAGCGCTGGCCGGACTTGCAATCGCGCCGTTGGCGCGGCGGATCGCACCTCCGGGCTTGGTCGACATCGGCCCTGCCCACAAGCTGCCGAAACTCGGCAGCTCCAAAGTGATGCTGCATTCGAAGGTCAGCGATCCCGCCAAGCTTGCGGCGCTGCGTGCAGTGGCGGCAACGTTCCGAAGCGGAGTGGCTTGACGGCCCCTTACCTCACAAGATCGCCTCGAACGCGCTACGCAATGTCTCGTGCCTGAACACGAAGCCGCGGCTCAGCGCCTTGTTCGGCAGCACGCGCTGGCCGCCGAGCAGGAGCTCATCGGCAAAGCCGCCGCCGATCCGGCGCAACAAGCTGCCGGGAATGCGGAATATCGCGGGCCGATGCAGGCAGCGGCCGAGCTCCTCGGTGAATTTTGCGTTGGTCACGGGAATCGGCGCGGTGGCGTTGACGGGACCGCTGAGATCGGGCGTTGCCATCACATAGGCGATCAGCCGGATCAGATCGTCGCGCTCGATCCAGGACATCCACTGCCGCCCGGTGCCGAGAGGGCCGCCGAGCCCAAACTCGAACGGCGTCAGCATGCGCGTGATGAAGCCGCCCTCCGTGCCGAGCACGAGACCGATGCGCAAATAGACCACGCGGACACCGAGCTCCTCCGCCGGCCGCGCCGCCTTCTCCCAGGCTGCACACAGCTCATGGCTGAAGCAGGCATGCGATTTCGCCGATTCCGTCAGCACCTGGTCGGCCCACAATCCATACCAGCCGATCGCGGAGCCACTGACGAGCACCTCGGGCTTGCGGTCCAGCCGTGCGATCAGTTTCACGACCTCGCCGGTCATGTCGATGCGTGAGCCGATGATCCTTGCGCGCTTTTCCTCGGTCCACAAGCCGTTGCCGATCGGCTCACCGGCGAGGTTGACGATGGCACCGATCTGCGTGTCCGCGGCGAGCTGATCGAGGCTGGTGATCAGCGTCACGGGCGGCGGCAGCATCTCGGCTTTCGCCGGATTGCGGATGAGCGCGATGACGTCGTGCCCTGCCCCGCTGAGGCTCGCCGCCAGGCGGCTGCCGATGAAGCCGGTGGCCCCAGTGATCAGCACGGTCTTTCGACTGGCGAGCTTCTCGACGAGCCCGGTCGCGGCGATACTGCGCATGCGGCCGAGCCGGCGCATCGCCGCAAAGTCCCTGAGGCCGCACAGCGCAGCGCCAATCGCACAGGCGGTCGCGGCGATGCTGAGCAGGCCTTGATAGACGATGGTCGCGCCAAAGGGCTTCATCGCCCATCCGATCAGCACCGGCAGCAGCAGCACCAGGATGGCGCCGTAATTGATCGCGAGCAGCGTGTGATTGATCCGCTCGCTCGGGGGCAGCTTGCGGCTCAGATCCTCCTCGACGAAATCCATCAGCGTGATGACGATCTCGGCGACCAGCACCGCGACGATTAGGAGCGCCAGCACGCCGTAAACCTCTAGCCAGCCGAGGACGAGGAACAGCAGCGCATAGAGCATGTTGCGGATGCCGTGCAGCTTCAGCTCGAAGCGCTGCGACGGACGCCAGGCCAGGCGCTCGGTGAATTCATGATGATAGAAGGTGTCGAACACGCCCATCCCGATCTGAATGGCGATGAGCGTCCATAGCAGCGGCGTCATGACACGGCCTCCCTGAACAAGGCGGACTGATGGATCAGCGCGCCGTAACGCGGATGAATGACATCGAGGGTGAAGCGGAAGGCGCCCTCGCCGAGGTCGCGATGGGTCACCGTGAGATCGCCCGGCGTGAGCCAGGGCGGCAACGGGATCCAGAGGCGTCCGAGCTGCAAGCCATAACCGGCGCTGCGGAAGGTCAGCGTCTCGCCTTCGACCGCGATATGCAGCGCCATCGAGACGCCGCAGCCAACATATTCCTCGAGTCCGGTCGGGCCCGCGAAGCGTTTTGCCGAATGGATGACTTGAGGAAAGCCGCGTTTGCGCGCGCAGATCCGCGTCCAGGTCTGGCCGCCAGTCGCGCCGTCCTCGGTAACAGTCACGATCATCGGCACGCCGATGTCGCGACCGGTCGGCAGCGGCCCGCCGATCAGCCTTGCTGCTTGCGCAAACCACCAGCCGAGATTGCTGAATGCGACCTCGTCGACGATTCCGACATAGACGACGCTGTCGCCGTCGGCGACCCGCTTGGAAAAGCGCCGCCAGGTCGCGAGCGGCAGGCGCCCCCAATCCTCGTCCGACAGTAGCGCGCGAAAGCGGCGATCGTCGAAGAGTTTTGTGTGCGTGGAGGTCGATGCGCTGAAGCCTGATATTCGAGCCGACGTCATCGCACCCTCCTTGACGCTATTTGGCCTTGCCCAGCGGCAACAGGTTGGCGATCTTCTCGCCAAGCCGCATCAAGGCGACCAACCGCGGCCGCGGCACCTTCAGCATCTGCATGAACCAGTGGTCGGCGAGCTCGGTGAAGGCGAGCATCTCCTTCAGCCGCTTGCTCGCGACCGGACTGATGGTGGGATCGTCGGTAGCATCGGCCACGCAAGCACGAAGCGCCGTGATCGCCGGATCGATCTCCCGTTCCTTGCGGCGCGCCGCGATCCTGGCCGCGACCTCCCAGATGTCGGTCTCGGCTTCGTAGTGGTCGCGGCGGTCACCGAGGATCGGCACGCGCCGGATCAGATTCCAGGCAATCAACTCCTTCAGCGAGTTCGAGACATTGGAGCGCGCCATGCCGAGCGTGTCGGCGATGTCCTCAGCCGTCATCGGCGCTTCGGCCAGATAGAGCAGCCCGTGGATCTGGCTGACCGAGCGGTTGACGCCCCACTCGTCCCCCATGTCGCCCCAATGCAGAATGAAGCGTTCGATCGCGGCGGGTAGTTTCTTTCTTCCGGTTATTTCTGTCATAACAGAAATATCTGACGATACCGCCGTCATGTCAAGTGCGGCGGCCGAGTTGCGAGCGACATGCGATTGCCCAAAAATGTCCCCAGACGGGGAACTATCCGTCGTCTCCAGCGTTTGCTCCCGTCGAGGCGGGGTCCGGAATGGTTAAAAAGTCCAGTCAGCAGAGAGACTTGTTCGAGAGCGAACGCAGTTTCCGGCTGTTGGTTGAAGGGGTTGCGGACTACGCCCTCTACATGCTCGATCCCACCGGGACCATCACGAGCTGGAACATCGGCGGCGAGCGCATCAAGGGCTATTCGCCCGGGGAGATCCTCGGCCAGCACTTCTCCCGCTTCTACACCGAGACCGACCGCGCCAACGGAAAGCCCGCACGGGCCCTCGGCATTGCCCGCGAAAAGGGCCGCTACGAGGAGGAAGGCTGGCGGGTCCGCAAGGACGGCACGTTCTTCTGGGCGAGCGTGGTCATCGATCCGATCTACGAGGACGGCCAGCTGGTCGGCTTCGCCAAGATCACGCGCGACATCACCGAACGCCGCAACACGCAGCTCAAGCTCGAGGCGATGCAGAAGCAGCTCGCCGAATCCCAGAAGTTCGATGCGCTCGGCCAGCTCACCGGCGGGGTCGCCCATGACTTCAACAATCTGCTGATGATCATCAGCGGCAGCCTCCACATGCTGAAGCGAGGAGGCAACGACGAGGCCAAGCTTCAGCGCGCGATCTCGGCCATCGACACCGCCACCAAGCGCGGCGCGGCGTTGACCAACCAGCTCCTCACCTTCGCGCGGCGGCAGAGCGTCAACCCGCAGGCGATCGACTTCGCCGAGCGCATCACGGCGATCCGCGAGGTGCTCGATGCCGGCGTCGGCAGCTCCGTGCGCCTCGCCTTCGACATCAGCGGCGACCTCTGGCCGGTCAGAACCGACGTCTCCGAACTCGAGACCGCGCTACTCAACCTCGTCATCAATGCCCGCGACGCGATGCCCGACGGCGGCACGGTGACGATCGGCGCGCGCAACATCATGCTCGATGAGGCTCCCCTCGCCGGTGACTTCGTTGCGATCGATGTCGCCGATACCGGTCTCGGTATTCCCGGTGACGTCCTCGACAAGATCTTCGAGCCGTTCTTCACCACCAAGCCGATCGGAAAAGGCACCGGCCTCGGCCTCTCCCAGGTGCATGGCTTTGCCCATCAGGCCGGCGGCACGATCAAGGTCGCCAGCGAGCTCGGCAAGGGGACCACCTTCACCATCCTCCTGCCGCGCGCCGACAAGGCGCCGGCGCGCGAGACGGCCGGAGAGGCGTCGTTCCGCGGCAGCGGCACGGTACTGCTGGTCGAAGACAATCCCGACGTCGCATCCGTGAGCGTCGGCCTCTTGGAACAGCTCGGCTACAGCGTGCGCCGCGTGGCCGATGCCGAGGCCGCGTTGCTCGAGATCGAGAAGAACGGCGTCGACTTCGTGTTCTCGGACATCGTCATGCCCGGCAAGATGGACGGGCTCAGCCTCGCCCAGCACCTGCGCCAGATCCGCCCCGGCCTGCCCATCCTGCTCGCCACCGGCTACAGCGAGGTCGCCGCCGGCGTGCGCGGCGATTTCCCGATCCTGCGCAAACCCTACGAGATCCACGAGCTCAGCGAAGCCATCGCCAAGCTGCCAAGGTGATGGCTCTTCAGTTCACCCCTCACCCGCTACGGCGTAGCTAGACCGTCGGCAACACCGAGAACGCTTCCCCGGTCCGGCGCAAGTTCAGCTCATCGACACTCGCCGTCTCGCTCGTCACGCTGTCGACACGCGAGGACGGCGGGCCGTGGCGGCACAGTGCGACCATGTCGGCAACATGGTTCGGCGGGCCTGCGAACAGCGCTTCGACGCTGCCGTCGCGGCGGTTGCGGACCCAGCCTTCGAGGCTGCTCGCGGTCGCCTGGTATTCGACCCAGGCGCGGTAGCCGACACCCTGCACGCGGCCGCGGATCATGACCTGGAGGATCGCCCGGCTCATGTCTTCAGCCCGAGAAAATCGGCGCTACGCGCCCTCACGTCGGTCTCGCGCATGACGCGGTTCGTCAGCTCCGCCGATGCCAATCCCTTCAGCGCTTTCGGCGCCGTGCCTTCACGCAGCGCTTTCTGAGTCTCATAGACGGCCTGGATTGCAGCCGCGATCGGCGCATGGCCCTGGAGCGCGATGCGCACGCGTTGAGTCCTGAGATAGTCGAGCGCGTTCAGTTCGTCCGGCGCGCCGCCGAGCACGATTGGAAGGCGGGTGGCGGATGTGATGGCCTCGAGCTCCGCGCGCGACTTGATGCCGGTGAAGAACAGCGCATCGACACCGGTCGCCTCATAGGCCTGCGCACGGCGGATCGCATCCTCGACCGAAGTGGTCGCGGCAGCACCCGTACGCCCCATGACGACCAGCGAGGGATCGTTGCGGGCATCGAGCGCCGCCTTCATCTTGCCGACGCCTTCCTCGAGCGTGATCAGCTGCACCTTCGTCTCGCCGAACGCCGCCGGCAGCAGCGTGTCCTCGATGGTGAGGCCGGCGGCCCCCGCCGTCTCCAGCTCCTGCACCGTGCGCCGCACGTTCAGCGCATTGCCATAGCCGTGATCGGCATCGACCAGGACCGGAAGCGCCGAGGCGCGCGACATCCGGCGCATCTGCTCGGCAAGCTCGGTGAGCGTGATCAGCGTGACATCGGGATCGCCGAGCACGGCCAGCGAGGCCACCGATCCCCCGAACATGCCGAGCGGAAAGCCGAGATCCTCGGCAATGCGGATCGAGATGGCGTCGTAGACCGAGCCGGGATGGACGCAAGTTTCGCCCGACAGGATGGAGCGAAGTTTCTCGCGGCGGGAACGAAAGGCCATGGTGCTGTCTCAGTTAGGTCACGGAGGCCTCAGCATACTCCGTCATTGCGAGCGAAGCGACGCAATCCAGAAATGCATCCGCAGAGACAGACTTGGATTGCTTCGTCGCGAAGAGCTCCTCGCAATGACGGTGGTTGCGGGCAGAAAGCCCGCCCCACTCACACCTTTACGCAAACTCCAAAATCAGCGCGTCCACCGCGAGCGTCGCGCCGGCGCTGGCGTGGATCTTCTTCACCGTGCCGTCCTGCTCGGCGCGCAGCACGTTCTGCATCTTCATGGCTTCGACCACCGCAAGGGTCTCGCCGGCCTTGACCTCCTGCCCCTCGCTGACCGCGATCGAGACCACGAGGCCGGGCATCGGGCAAAGCAGCTTCTTGCCCGTGTCGGAGGCCGTCGTCACCGGCATCAAGCGGGCCGAGGCCGCTTCCGCCTCGGTCCAGACATAGACTGGCACCTCGACGCCCTGATGGGCGAGACGGATGCCGTTCGCGATGGGGCGGGTTTGCACGGCGACGAAATGGCCGTCGATGGTGCCCTGCCAGACCGGGTCGCCCGGCTTCCATGGCGACTGCAACAGATGCGCATTGCCGGCCTTGCCGTCGGCATCGATGAAGCGGATCGCGATCGCCTCGCCCTCGCGTGCGACCTCGAGCAGGATCTCCTGCCGGTCGAGCCAGACCGCGCGGCGGCGCTCGCGCTGCACGATTCGGCCGCCCATCTGGCCCGAAATCTGCCGCTTGCGTTCGCCGAGCACGTGATCGATTGCAGCGCCGACCGCGGCGATCCGCCGAGCGATCTCACCCTCGGGCACGCGCACCGCAAAGCCCTTGGGGAATTCCTCGGCGATGAAGCCGGTCGAGAGCCGGCCCTCGCGCCAGCGCGGATGATGCATCAGCGCGGACAGGAACGGGATGTTGTGCCTGATACCGTCAACGTAGAACGAGTCGAGCGCAGTCGCCTGCGCCTCGATCGCGGCGGCGCGCGACGGCGCATGCGTGACCAGCTTTGCAATCATCGGATCGTAATGGATCGAGATCTCGCCGCCCTCCTGCACGCCGGTGTCGTTGCGGATGGTGATGCCGTCCTGGCTGGCTTCCGCCGGCGGGCGATATTTCACCAGGCGCCCGATCGAGGGCAGGAAGTTGCGGAAGGGATCTTCCGCATAGAGGCGCGACTCCACCGCCCAGCCCGTCAGCGTGACGTCCTTCTGGCTGATGGCAAGCTTCTCGCCGGCGGCCACCCGGATCATCTGCTCGACGAGATCGATGCCGGTGACGAGCTCGGTCACGGGATGCTCGACCTGAAGACGGGTGTTCATCTCCAGGAAGTAAAAGCTCTTGTCCTGCCCTGCGACGAACTCGACGGTACCGGCGGAATCGTAGTTCACGGCCTTGGCCAGCGCGACGGCCTGCTCGCCCATCTTGCGGCGCGTTTCCTCATCGAGCAGCGGCGACGGCGCCTCTTCGATGACCTTCTGGTTGCGGCGCTGGATCGAGCATTCGCGCTCGCCGAGATAGATCACGTTGCCGTGCTTGTCCCCGAGCACCTGGATCTCGATATGGCGGGGATCGACGATGAACTTCTCGACGAAGACGCGGTCATCGCCGAACGAGGCCTTGGCCTCGGCCTTGGCGAGGTTGAAGCCTTCGGCGACCTCGGCCTTGGAATGGGCGATGCGCATGCCCTTGCCGCCGCCGCCGGCCGAGGCCTTGATCATGACGGGATAGCCGATCTCGTCGGCGATGCGGACCGCGTGCTTGTCATCCTCGATGACGCCGAGGTGGCCCGGCACGGTCGAGACCTTGGCCTTGGCCGCTGCCTTCTTGGATTCGATCTTGTCGCCCATCGCCGCGATCGCGCCCGGATTGGGGCCGATGAAGACGATGCCGGCCGCCTCCAGCGCGCGCGGAAACGCCTCGCGCTCTGACAGGAAGCCGTAGCCGGGATGCACGGCCTCGGCGCCCGTCTTGCGGCAGGCCTCGACGATCTTCTCGATCACCAGATAGCTCTCGGCCGCGGCGGGAGGGCCGATCAGCACGGCCTCGTCGGCCATCTCCACATGGAGGGCATCGCGGTCGGCTTCGGAATAGACTGCGACGGTCTGAATTCCCATGCGGCGAGCGGTCTTAATGACCCGGCAGGCGATTTCGCCGCGATTGGCGATCAGAATGCGTTTGAACATGCTTTTCTTGAGTCTCGACCTTGGGCGGGACCCTTCCCTGGCCGTTGGGGCCTTTGGGACGGGCCGTGTGGCTCCCGTGGTACATCAAAATGGGCCGGAGGCAACGGTCTAAATCCGCCCCGTTCTGGCGTACCAGCGCAAGACCGAAGCCGGCTTAGAAAGGGGGCAGCGGGCCTTGGGGCCGCCTATGGCTTACCGGGCTTGGCGACGTCCCGAACGAGGCTATGAACAAAGCCCAATTTGGCGATCACGGCCGGCGACAGGATGAAGGGATAGAGGTCACGCAGGCCCATGGCGCGGTTGACGCTGTTCATGGCGAAGGTGAAGGGCAGCCATGCGTCGATAAGCGCCTGGACGTTCCTGGTCTCATAGGGATTGAAACGGATGCGTGCCGTCAACTCCCCGTCGCGGTCGACCTTGGGACGGACCTCCATGCCGAACTCGGCAGCCATCTCCAGCGTGTCGACGATGTGGAGATAGTGCGCCCAGGTCTCGGCAAAGTCTTCCCAGGGGTGCGTGGTGGCGTAGGCCGAGACGTAAGTCTGCTGCCAATCCGGCGGCGGCCCCTCGGCATAATGGCGCTGCAGGGCTTGGCCGTAATCGGCGGAATCGTCGCCGAAGACGGCGCGGCATTCCTCCAGCTTGCCACCGTCGCGCACCAGCGCGTCCCAGAAATAATGTCCGACCTCGTGGCGGAAATGACCGAGCAGCGTGCGGTAGGGCTCGCCCATCTCGAGTCTGCGCCGCTCGCGCTCGATGTCGTCGGCCTCGGTGAGCGCGATCGTGATCAGGCCGTTGTCGTGGCCGGTCATGACCTTCTCTCCGCTGTGCGGGTCGTCGGCGAGGAAATTGAAGATCAACCCATGCTCCGCGTTCTCCTGCCGGGTCTGGAGCGGCAGCTTCCAGCGGATCAGGGAATAGAACAGCCGGTGTTTCGCCACCTCCAGCTCGCGCCAGCCGGCGAGTTGGGCCGGGTCGGACAGGTCCGGCACGATGCCGTTGTGGCGGCAGGCACGGCAATAGCCCGTGCCGTCGGCCGCATCCGTCAGCCAGTTGCAGGCGTCGTACTCGGCGTTGCGACAGAGCATGCGGCGCCTGCCCTTGTCGGCCAGCGTCGTCCAGCCCTCCCCGTCGGGCTCGATCGCCGACATCGTCTCCTTCTCGGGGAGGAAGGCGACCCGATGGCCGCAGCGTTCGCAGGCGCGATTCTCGAAATACAGAACGTTGCCGCAGGCTTGGCAGACAAACAACTTCAAGATTTATCCTCTTCGGAAAGGGGCGCTTAGCAAAGACAATCGTGGCGTCTCGCGAAGACGCGTCCGCTCGCCGATCGTTCCAGTCTCCGGAACAAATTGCCAGACCGGACGTTGGCTCGGGCGGAATTTCCCCGGGCAAGCTTCCTTTCCCGACAAGCGCTTCCTTCTAATCGATGGCCATCACGCTCCGTCTGTGTGAATATCGGTCCGGCGCGTGCGCAACCGCATGACAACGGCCGATGCCTTGAACGATCCCTTGCCCGAAACCATTGCCGCCGAAAGGCTGCGCCAACACCTCGAAGACGTCGCGCGCGAGCGTGATAACGCTTATCGCGCGCTTCAGGAGCGCGAGGCCGAGCTCGCGCGCATCCAACGCATCGGCAAGGTCGGCGGCGTCGAGGTCGACTTCCGCGAAGGCTTCAAGAACCGCCGCTCGCCCGAATATCTGATGATCCATGGCCTGCCGCCCGAGGCTGCCGACGAGTCGCACGAGGACTGGGTCAATCGCATCCATCCCGAGGATCGCGATGCGACCGTCAGGCATTTCTTCGATGCTCTCGCCGGAACGAGCGAAGACTACACCGCCGAATACCGCATCATCCGCCCCAATGACGGCGAGACCCGCTGGATCCGCGTCGTCGCCAAGATCGAGCGGGACAAGGACGGCCGCGCCATCCGGCTCGTCGGCGCCCATATCGACATGACCGACCAGGCCCTCGCGCGCGAGACGCTGCGCGAGAGCGAGGAGCGCTTCCGGCTGATCGCCGACAGCGCGCCGGTGCCGATCTGGGTGACCAAGCTCGATCGCAAGCGCTCTTTCGCCAACCAGGCCTATGTCGATTTCGTCGGCCTGCCCTATGATGAGGCCATCGACTTCGACTGGCGCAAGGTCCTGCACCCGGACGATCTGCCGCATGTGCTCCAGCAATCCGTTCAGGGCGAAGCCTCGCTGAAGCCGTTCGTGCTGGAAGCGCGCTACAAGAACGCCAGCGGCGAATGGCGCTGGCTGCGCTCGGAATCGCAGCCGCGCTGGGATCCAACCGGCAAGCACATCGGCTTCATCGGCGTCGCGCACGACATCACGGTCGCCAAGCAGGCCGAGATCGAGCTCCGGCAGCTCAACGAGACGCTGGAGGAACGCATCGCCCAGCGCACCGCCGAGCTCGAAGCCAACGAGGCGCGGCTGCGCGCGATCTTGGAGACCAGCAACCAGTATCAAGGCCTCGTCAATCTCAGGGGCGAGCTGGTCTACGCCAACAAGACGGCGCTGGCCGGCATCAACGCGAGCTCTTCGGACGTAATCGGCAAGCCGTTGTGGGAGACTCCCTGGTTCAGCGCAACGGACGGCATGGGCGCGCTGGTGCGCGAGGCCTTCGACACCGTGCTCAAGGGCGAAGCGGTGCGGCTGGAGATGCGGCTGCGCCTCCCCATCGGCGAGCGCGATTTCGACTTCGGCATGCGCCCCGTGCTCGACCGCCACGGCCACATCACCGGAGCCGTGCCCGAGGCCGTCGACATCACCGAACGCCGTCGCGGCGAGGAAGCGCTGCGGCAGTCGCAGAAGATGGAGGCGATCGGCCAACTCACCGGCGGTGTCGCGCACGATTTCAACAATCTGCTCACCATCATCCGCTCGGCAACCGACTTCCTGCGCCGCCGCGAGCTGCCGGAGGAGCGCCGCCGTCGCTATGTCGACGCCATCTCCGAGACGGTCGAGCGCGCCTCCAAGCTGACCGCGCAGCTTCTGGCATTCGCGCGGCGGCAGCCGCTCAAGCCGCAGATCTTCAATGTCGGCAGCCAGGTCGAGGGCGTCGCGCAATTGGTCCAGCCGCTGGTCGGCGGCCGCATCGAGATCGTCGTCGGGATCGAGGATGCCGACTGCTTCACCGTCGCCGATATCGCCCAGTTCGAGACTGCCCTGATCAACCTCGCCGTCAACGCCCGCGATGCCATGAATGGCGAAGGCCGTCTCGTCATCGCGGTGCGCAAGATCCAGGGTATTCCGAGCCTGCGCGCCCAGTCGGCGCGTAGTGGCGACTACGTCGCCATCTCGGTCACCGACACCGGCAGCGGCATCGCGCCGGAACATCTCGAGTCGATCTTCGAGCCGTTCTTCACCACCAAGGAAGTCGGCAAGGGCACGGGGCTCGGCCTCAGCCAGGCGTTCGGCTTCGCTAAACAGTCCGAGGGCGACATCGCGGTGACGAGCGCCCGAGGCCAGGGTGCCACATTCACCATCTACCTGCCGCAAGCGCAAAGTCCCGCGACCGCCAAGGAAGTTGCAGCGCTGACTCACGAGGCCGCGACGACCGGGCGCGGCTATCGCGTCCTCGTGGTCGAGGACGACGACGAGGTCGGCCGCTTCTCCACCGAGCTCCTGGAGGATCTCGGCTATGTCGTCCGCCGCGTCGCCAACGCCCATGCAGCGCTGACCATCCTCGGCGAGAACGAGTTCGCCGTCGACCTGGTATTCTCCGACGTCATCATGCCCGGTATGAACGGCGTCGAGCTCGCCGGCATCATCCGCGAGCGCTATCCGGGCCTGCCGGTCGTGCTCACCAGCGGCTACAGCAACGTGCTCGCCGAGAACGCCCATCGCGGCTTCGAGCTGATCCAAAAGCCGTATTCGGTGGAATCGCTGTCCCGCATCCTGCGCAAGGCGATCACGGAGAAGCTGGCGGTCGCAAGGTGAATCCTCCTCCGCCGTCGTCCCGGACAAGCGCGCCTCAGACAAGGCAGGCGGGCCGCGCGCTGGATGCAGCCAACTTCTTCCTCGCCGACGTCCGCGACGGGCTCGGCCCCTATCTGGCCATCTATCTTCTCACCGAGCAGCACTGGAACGAGGCCCGCATCGGCATCGTGATGTCCATCGCGACCATCGCGGGGATCGTGGCGCAGACGCCGGCCGGAGCGCTGGTCGACGCCACGCGGGCGAAGCGGCTCGTGATGGTCGTTTCTGCGGTTCTGGTGACGCTCGCCTCGCTCTCATTGCCGCTGTTTCCGAGCTTCCTGCCGGTCGCAATCTCGCAAGGAATCGCGCAGGCCGCCGCCGTTGTCTTTCCGCCGGCGATCGCCGCCGTCTCGCTCGGCATCTTCGGCCATGCCGCATTCACCCGCCGCATCGGCCGCAACGAGACTTTCAACCACGCCGGCAACGCCGTCGCGGCGGCCATTGCCGGCCTCTCCGCCTATTGGTTCGGCCCGACCGTCGTGTTCTACCTTCTAAGTGCCATGGCGGTCGCGAGCCTCGTCAGCATCCTGGCGATTCCCCAACAGGCGATCGATCACGATCTCGCGCGCGGGCTGCACGATGCCGATGGCGACATCCAACGCGAGCAACCCTCGGGCCTTGGCGTGCTTCTGACCTGCCGACCCCTGCTCGTCTTCGCGATCTGCGTGCTGCTCTTCCACCTTTCCAATGCCGCCATGCTGCCGCTGGTCGGGCAAAAGCTCGCGCTCCAGGACAAGAACATCGGCACCAGCCTGATGTCGGCCTGCATCGTCGCCGCGCAAGTCGTGATGGTGCCGTTCGCAATGCTGGTCGGCGCACGGGCCGACAGCTGGGGGCACAAGCGGTTCTTCCTGGCCGCATTGCTGATCCTGCCGATCCGCGGCGCGCTCTATACCCTCTCCGACAATCCGTTCTGGCTGGTCGGCGTGCAGCTTCTCGATGGCGTCGGTGCCGGCATTTTCGGGGCCATCTTTCCCGTCATCGTCGCCGACATCATGCGCAACACCGGCCGCTTCAACGTCGCGCAGGGTGCGGTCATCACCGCCCAGAGCATCGGCGCGGCGCTGTCGACGACACTGGCAGGACTCATCGTGGTCGGCGCCGGTTACAGCACAGCCTTCATCACGCTCGGTGCCGTAGCGGCGATCGGCGCGGTCATCGGCCTGATCGCCCTTCCCGAGACGCGTCAAAACGAAGATGGCGATCCGCGCCGCCAGGGGAAGACAGCAGCGTCCGCATCGGCTATCGCTGCCGAGTGAACCCATCCCATTCCGAGACCTGAACCGTGCCGTCTGAAGCCATCTGGGCCTGGAGCATTGTCGCAGCCGCGACCTCGGGCGTCATCATCCGCCCGTGGTCCCTGCCTGAAGCAATCTGGGCCGTCCTCGGCGCTGGTTCTCTCGTGCTGCTCGGCTTTTTGTCGTGGCAGGATGCGCTCACGGGCATCGAAAAAGGCGTCGACGTCTATCTCTTCCTGATCGGCATGATGCTGATCGCCGAGCTGGCGCGGCTCGAAGGCTTGTTCGATTATCTCGCCGCGCTCGCGGTGGAATATGCGCGCGGCTCGCCGCAGCGGCTGTTCCTGCTGGTCTATCTCGTCGGCACGCTCGTGACGGTGCTGCTCTCCAACGATGCCACCGCGATCGTGCTGACGCCGGCGGTCTATGCCGCGACGCGCGCAGCCGGCGCCAAGCCTCTGCCCTACCTGTTCGTCTGCGCCTTCATTGCAAATGCCGCGAGCTTCGTGCTGCCGATCTCCAACCCGGCCAATCTGGTCGTGTTCGGCGCGCGCATGCCCGCACTCAGCGAATGGCTGCGCCTGTTCGCCCTGCCCTCGGCGGCCTCGATCGTGCTGACCTATGTCGTGCTGCGCCTGACCCAGCACCGGGCGCTGAAGGAGGAAACGATTGCGCGCAAGGTGCCGCACCCGAAGCTCGGACGCGGCGGCAAGCTCACGGCAATAGGCATCGTCGCGATCGGTGTCGTGCTGGTCACGGCATCGGCGCTGGACAGGCAACTGGGCCTGCCGACCTTCATTTGCGGCGTGGTGACGGCCGCTCTCGTGCTGCTGATCAGCCGGCAATCGCCTTTGCCCGTGCTGAGGGGCGTCTCCTGGAGCGTGCTGCCGCTGGTCGGCGGCCTCTTCGTGATGGTGGAAGCGCTGGTGAAGACCGGCGTGATCGCGCAGCTCAGCGCGCTGCTGCAACAGGCGGTGGCGCAGTCCGTGACCAAGGCCGCCTGGAGCGTCGGCATTGTGACCGCGCTTGCCGACAACATCGCCAACAACCTCCCGGTCGGCCTTGTCGCCGGCTCGGTCGCCGCCAGCGATCATCTGCCCGCACCCGTGGTCAGCGCCATCCTGATCGGCGTCGATCTCGGGCCCAATCTGTCGGTGACCGGCTCGCTCGCCACCATCCTCTGGCTGGTCGCGCTCCGCCGCGAGAAGATCGAGGTCGGCGCCTGGCCGTTCCTCAAGCTCGGCCTACTGGTGACGCCGCCCGCCCTGATCGCGGCGCTCGCCGCCGCGATCAGATAGTGTGCGGGTTCAGTCGTTCTCGTAGCCGTAGACTTCCGGCAGGATGAAGATCGCGGCGAGCAATCCGATCACCGGGAAGATCGCGACGAACAGGGTGGCATTGGCCTGCCCGATCGCGGCGAACAGCGTCGGAAACAGGAAGATCGCCAGGAACGACGGCAGCTTCACGAACATGTAGGCGAAGCCGCTGGCGGTGCCGCGATATTGCGGCCGGGCGACCATGGTCGGGATCGTCATGCAGTTCGACGCGTCCCAATAATGGCCCCACAGCATACCGGCGGCAGCGAACGGCAGCAGAATGGTGTTGCCGGTGTAGAGCGCGAACGCGGCGACCAGCAGCGACACCAGCACGATGGAGAAGCCCGCGATCGCGATGCCGCGATGGCCGATCTTCGGCGTCAGCAGCGGCCCGACCCAGCCCGACACGGCCGCGAACGAGAACAGCGCCATCGTCACCAGATTGTTGCCGAGGATCGTCGACACGCCGACCATTGCGAACAGCACTGGCAGGTAGAATGCGAAGGTGGAGAACTCGCTCGCCTGCGCGAAACAGGCGACCCAGCCATACAGCGTGGCGCGCCAGCGGATCGGATCCTTCTTGAGGTCGGCCAGGAACGCGCGCGTGCTGGTCTTCGGCACCACCACGTCGCGGTCGGGCAGCATGTCGAGATTGTCGTTGAACATCTCGCGCGCGACCTGCTTGGCCTCCCGGTAGCGTCCCTTCTGCACCAGCCACACCGCCGTCTCCGGCACATCGTGGCGCATGATCAGGATGATCAGCGCGGGCAACGCGCCGAGACCGAGCGTGACGCGCCACAGCATCTCGTGGTTGATGTCGAACAGGAGGAAGATCACGATGACGCCGATGGTCAGGACCTCGCCGACCGCGAACATGAACTGCCAGCGATTACCCATGACCTCGCGCTCGCCCTTGGCCATGGATTCCATGATGTAGGTGTAGCCGGTCGAGATGTCCGAGCCGAGGGGAATGCCGAGCAGGAAGCGGATCACGACGAGCCAGCCGACGCTGGGCACGAAAGCCTGCGCCAGCGCCAGCACGATGAACAACACCATCGTCACCAGGAACATGACGCGGCGGCCGATCTTGTCGGACAGCCAGCCGCCGAGCAACGCGCCGATCAGGGCGCCGCCCTGCGTTCCGGCGGCGGCAAGGCCCAGCATCAGGGGATCGGGATTGTATTGCTCCTTGATGAAGATCAGCACGAAGGCGATGGAATAGAGATCCCAGGCTTCGACCAGGATCGAGGCCATCATCAGCCAGCCGACCTTGTTGCCCTTGGGACTGTAGTTCGTGATGAGGTAGCGGACCGCGGCTTCGCTCGCGGTCGGTTGTGGCATCGCCATCGTTGTCATGCTTGGTCCTCTCTTCAAAACTCTCTACGCGCCGAGCAGCGGCTCGATACTGCAATCGAGCAGCCGCGGGTCGATCCCCGCCTCCATCCCCGTGAACATCTCGCCCATGTAGTCGATCAGGGCATCGCTCGCCTTCACGGCCTCCTCGACGCGACGGTTGGCGACTGCCGCGAGGATGGCGAGATGGTGGTCGATCGTGCCTGACAAATCGGCCTGCCCCGGCATGAAGCGGTGATGGATGTAGCCGATGCGCCGGTACAGCGTGTGAAGCGGCCGCAGCGTGTGCACCAGAAACGGCTCGCCGGCCGCCTCCAGCACCAGCGCGTCGATACGGCGGTCGATACTGTTGAATTGGTCGAGGGTCAGGCTGGCGCGGCGCTCGCGCAACAGGCGCTCGATGTGCAGCGCCTGATTGCGGTGCGAGAGGCTGGCACGATCGGCCGCGAGTCGGATCACGAAGCGCTCCATGTCGCGGCGCAGGCCCAGCAGCATGCGCTCGCGCGCCAGATCGATCGGCGCGATGTGCAGGCCGTGGCGCGGACGGATGATGATGAGCGTGTCGGCGGACAGACGATTGACGGCATGGTGCACCGGCGTGCGGCCGAAGCCGGTGATCTCTTGCAATTCCTGCATGGTCATGAATTGGCCGGGCTTGAGCTCGCAATGGACGAGGAGCTCCTCGATCCTCTGATAGGCCAACTCGAAAAAGTTGAGACGGTTGCTCCGGGATGGCCTGCCTTCGCCATCGTCTCTCACCACCGCGAGCGCGCGCTTGCGCCGTGCCATGTCGTCCTCCCATCCATCCGCACTCGCATCGCGCGGCGGCGTCTTGCTTCTGATAGGATTAAAACATGTTGTGATATATTACAAGCGGGCGTATGAGTGCCGCCGGCCCCGCCGGCAATCGCGGCGCAGAAATGACAAACAATGCGGGCGCTATGAGCCCGATGGGAGGATTGTTGCCGTGAAGATCACGTCGATCGAAACCCTGCGCACCGAAGAGTTCTCCAACGTCATTTGGGTGCGCGTCCACACTGATGCCGGCGTGATCGGCCTCGGCGAGACCTTCTATGGCGCGGGCGCGGTCGAAGCGCAGATCCACGACACCTTTGCCGGCCGCCTGCTCGGCCGCAATCCCCTGCACATCGAAGCCATCCATCGCGACATGCTGAACCTGCCGATGGCGCAGTCCTCCACCGGCGTCGAATATCGCGCGGCCTCGGCAATCGACATCGCGCTGTGGGACCTGTTCGGCAAGGTTTGCGGCCAGCCGGTGCATCAGATGCTCGGCGGCCTCTGCCGCGACAAGCAGCGCATCTACAACACCTGCGCGGGCACGCAATATGTGCGCTCGACCAATATCAGCCCGGTCGCCAACTGGAATCTCGGCGCCTCCAAAGGGCCGTATGAAGACCTCGACGGCTTCATGCACCGTGCCGATGCGCTCGCCGAAAGCCTGCTGGAGAGCGGCATCTCGGCGATGAAGATCTGGCCGTTCGATCCGGCAGCGCAGGAAAACAAAGGCCTCTACATCACCGCCGCGCAGATGAAGCAGGCGATCGAGCCGTTCGAGAAGATCCGCAAGGCCGTCGGCGACAGGATGGAGATCATGGTCGAGCTCCACTCGCTCTGGAATCTGCCGACCGCCAAGCAAATCGCACGAGCGCTCGAGCCCTACAAGCCGACCTGGTACGAGGACCCGATCCGGATGAACTCGCCGCAGGCGCTGGCCGAATATGCCCGCTCGACCGACGTCTGGGTCTGCGCCAGCGAGACGCTAGGCTCGCGCTTCCCCTACAAGGACATGCTCGACCGCGATGCCATGCATGTGGTGATGGCGGATCTGTGCTGGACCGGCGGCCTCACCGAGGGCCGCAAGATCGCGGCCATGGCCGAGACTTATCACCGTCCCTTCGCCCCACACGATTGCATCGGCCCGATCGGCTTCATCGCCGCCATCCACATGTCGTTCAGCCAGCCCAACACCTTGATCCAGGAATCCGTGCGCGCCTTCTACAAAGGCTGGTACAATGAGCTCGTCACCACGATGCCCGTGATCAAGGACGGCTATGTCTTCCCGATGGAAGGCCCCGGCCTCGGCGTCGATCTCCTGCCCGCCGTATTCGACCGCACCGATCTCATCGTGCGCCGCTCCAACGTCTGAGGAATTTTGAGATGAGCACCGCCCTCTTCGATCTTTCCGGCCGCACTGCGCTCGTGACCGGCTCCTCCCGCGGCCTCGGCCGCGCCATCGCCGAGGGCATGGCCAAGGCTGGCGCGAAGCTGATCATCAACGGCGTCGATCCCGAGCGAGTCGAGCAGGCTGTCGCCGAATTTCGCGCAGCCGGGCATCAGGCCGAAGGCGCCGCGTTCAACGTCACCGACGAGCCCGCGATCGTGGCGGCCTTCAACGATTTCGACAAAAAGGGCATTGCCGTCGACATCGTCGTCAACAACGCCGGCATCCAGCACCGCAAGCCGCTGGTGGAATTCACCACCGACGAATGGCGCAAGGTGATCGAGACCAATCTCACCAGCGCCTTCGTGATCGGCCGCGAGGCGGCCAAGCGCATGATACCGCGCAAGCACGGCAAGATCATCAATATCGGCTCGCTCGGCAGCGAGCTTGCCCGTCCCACCATCGCGCCCTACACGGCGGCCAAGGGCGGCATCAAGAACCTGACCCGCTCGATGGCGGTGGAATGGGCCCAGCACGGCATCCAGGCCAATGCGATCGGCCCGGGCTACATGCTGACCGACATGAACGAGGCGCTCGTCAACAACACCGATTTCAACAACTGGCTCATGGGCCGCATCCCCTCCAAGCGCTGGGGCAAGCCCGACGAGCTGGTCGGCGCGGCGATCTTCCTGGCATCCGACGCCTCCACCTACGTCAACGGCCAGATCATCTATGTCGATGGCGGCATGATCGCCGCGATGTGATCGCAGCTTCAAGGAGAGAGCAAGCTCATGCGCGCCGTCGTCATCCACGCCCCGAAGGACCTGCGGATCGATAGCTATCCGGATGCGGCGCCCGCCCCGGGCGAGGCCCGCGTCAGAATTGCCAATGGCGGCATCTGCGGCTCTGACTTGCATTATTACCATCACGGCGGCTTCGGCGTCGTGCGCATCCAGCAGCCGATGGCGCTGGGCCATGAGATCGCCGGCGTGGTCGCTGACGTCGGTGACGGCGTCACCGGCGTGAAGCCCGGCACGCGCGTCGCGGTCAATCCGAGCAGGCCGTGCGGCCAGTGCCTGCATTGCCAGCAGGGCATGCGCAACCAGTGCCTCGACATGCGCTTTCTCGGCAGCGCGATGCGCTTTCCCCATGTGCAGGGCGGTTTCCGCGAGTTCATCACGGTCGATGCGACGCAGGCCGTGCCGATCGCGGACAAGCTGTCGCTGGCGGAGGCCGCGGTCGCCGAGCCGCTGGCTGTGTGCCTGCATGCCGGCAAGCAGGCCGGCCCTCTGCTCGGCAAGCGCGTGCTGATCACGGGCTGCGGCCCGATCGGGGCGCTGATGATCCTGGTCTCACGCTTCGGCGGCGCCGCCGAGATCGTGGTGACCGATGTCGCCGAAGCGCCGCTCGCGGTCGCCAGAAAGCTCGGCGCCAGTCACGCCATCAACGTCGCGGCCAATGCCGCTGCGCTCGATCCCTGGCGCACCGGCAAGGGCGTGTTCGACACGCTGTTCGAAGCCTCGGGCAATCAGGCGGCCTTGCGCACCGCGCTCGATGTGCTCAGGCCCGGCGCCACGCTGGTGCAGCTCGGCCTTGGCGGCGACATGACGTTGCCGATCAACACCATTGTCGCCAAGGAATTGCAGCTCCGCGGCACCTTCCGCTTCGATCCCGAGTTCGAGCTGGCGGTGCGGCTGATGGGCGAAGGCCTGATCGACGTCAAGCCGCTGATCACGGCCACCATGCCGTTCGAGAACGCGGTCGCCGCCTTCGAGCTCGCCAGCGACCGCTCGCAGTCGATGAAGGTGCAGCTTACCTTCTAGCGTCGGTGGCCTGCTGGCTCTCGATCAGCCGCTCCTGGACCAGCCGCACGGCGCCGCGTTTCCAGGAATAATCCGCGCCGAGGCGCAAGCCGCTGTCGCCGCGCGCCAGCAC
This sequence comes from Bradyrhizobium sp. CCGE-LA001, assembly GCF_000296215.2. Lineage (NCBI taxonomy): Bacteria > Pseudomonadati > Pseudomonadota > Alphaproteobacteria > Hyphomicrobiales > Nitrobacteraceae > Bradyrhizobium > Bradyrhizobium sp. CCGE-LA001. The sequence goes on from NZ_CP013949.1 coordinate 4,779,621, forward strand.
CGCGCCGGTCCTGGCATCGCGAAGCTGGAAGCCGATCGTGTATTCGGTGCGGCTGACCCGGCGCACCACACCGATCAGCGACTGGTCCGCGCCGAGCTTCTGCGCAATGGCGGCCTCGCAGCCGCCGCAATCCCGCAAAGCCCCCGCTTTCGCCGCCGCTTCGCCGACGTCGACGATCCGGTAACGGCCGGACTGGCCGAGCGCCTCGCGCACGCCGCCGGTGACCTCGGCGAGATATGATGCATCCGACGCGGCTGACGCGCCCGCCGAGGCTGCCGTCACGTCCTCGAGCTCGAAGTCGAACACGGCGAGCGCGACCGGCGCCTGGGTGCCGAGCGCAGCAATGATCTCGCGGGACAGGAATATCTCGGCGCGCTCCCATGCTTCGTCACTGTCGCCGCGGAAGGAGTAGAGCTTATCCATCGCGAGCTTCTTGGCGCTGACGTCGATCACGGCGACCTTGGCCCATTGCACCAGCGTGCTCGTCTTCTGGATGCCGCCGATGACCTTGAACGCCGCGCCGTCCTCAGCGGACTGCACCAGCCGGTAGCGCCCAGCCTCGCCGATATCCCGCCGGAGCGCGGCCATGAAGGCCGCCAGCCGCCGCTCATGGGCGGCGGTCTGATTGGTCGGCTCGCCCGACGTGTCAGTATAGCTGAAATCGTCCAGGACAACGCCAATGGCGGCCTGGGCGTGGACCGGCGAATGCGACAGGGCAAAGAGAAGAGAAGCAGAGAGAATCAACCGGGATCGATGCATGGATGGGCCCCATGGGATGAGCGGCGGCGCAAATCTGGACGGGGCGCTCAAGGCCATGCAGCAGTGGCGGTCCCGACCAATGCCGGGAAAATTTCACGACGTTGCATTGCGGCACGGCGGGAACGCTTCCCGCCGCCAGCGTTCTGCCCTTTAATGCGGGGCAACAAGCCCGTTCGCGCCAGGTGCAAGCCGATGTGGAACCGCCCGAGGTTCGATCTCAAGGTCCGTCTGACGTTGCTGGTGGCCGGGATATCAGCCGCCTGCTTCGCGGCGATCTCCGCCTATTTCCTGATCGCAGCCGACCGCGCCGCGCATGCGCGCATCGACGGTATCGCAGCCATCGTGGCGAAGTCGCTGGAGCTGCAACAGGGCAAGATGCAATGGGGGACCAACCCGCGCTCGGATTTCCCCAACCTCGATCCGGTGTCGGCCTACGTCATGACGCCCGGCCTGTGTCTTGGCTTCCGTGGCGCGAGCGGCGACATGCTCCAGCGATTCTGTAGCGGCGCGCCGGCCCCCGCGAGCCCGCCGCCGCAGCTTTTTACCGCCTTCTATCGCAGCCTGTTCGACCCCGGCCGCGAGGCGGCGCGGCCCGTGATCGTGCGCGGCGCCAAGCTCGGCGAGACCGTGGTCACTGTCGATCCGGCCGTGCAGACGGCGGAGGCCTGGCACGAGGCCGGCCGCCTCACGATCGCGCTTGCGATCGCGCTGCCGCTGCTCTGCGCGCTGGTCTATGCCGCCCTCGCCCGCGCCCTGCGCCCCACCCGGATGATCGGCGACGGACTCGAGCGCATCGCCGCCGGCGATCTCACGACGCGGCTGCCGCCGTTCGATCTCGCCGAGCTCTCGGCCATCCGCGACGTCTTCAATCACCTTGCCGAAAGCCTCGACCTCGCGCTGGCCGAACGCAACGAACTGACGCGGAAGCTGATCGCGCTCCAGGACGAGGAGCGCCGCCATCTCGCGCGCGAGCTGCACGACGAGTTCGGCCAGTCGCTCGCCGCCATCCGCGCGCTCGCCGCCTCCGCCCGCCAGACCGCGGCGCAGGACTGCCCGGACTTGCTGGGAGAGTGCGACGGCATCGCCCGGACCGCGACCGGCATGATGGAGACGCTGCGCGGCGCACTGTTCCGGCTGCGGCCGCCCGACGTCGACGAGCTCGGCCTCGTCGCGAGCCTCGAAGGCCTGGTGTCGGGCTGGAACGGCCGCAGCCGTGGCCAGCCGCGCTTCGAGATCCGGTTCGAGGGTGCCTTCGACAGCGTGCCCGCATCCGTCAGCGCCAACCTCTATCGCATCGTGCAGGAGGCTCTCACCAACGCCGCCAAGCACGCCGGCGCCACGAAGGTCAGCCTGCATCTGACCACGGCCGACAGCGAGATCGCGCTCGCGATCGAGGACGACGGCCGGCCGAACGATGCCGCGGCGAAATCCGGCATGGGCCTGCTTGGCATGCGCGAGCGCGTCGCCGCGCTTCGCGGCCGGCTGAGCTTTGAGTCTGGCGCCCACGGCTCGGCGCTGCGCGTGTTCATTCCGCTCGCATCCGCCGATCGGCCTGCGCTGGACCACGCGGCATGAGCGGGACCGAGGCGACCATCCTGCTGGTCGACGATCATTCCGTCGTCCGCGAGGGCTATCGCTCCGTGCTCCAGAAGCAACCGGGGCTGCGCGTCGTCGCCGAGGCCGCCGACGGCGCGGAGGCCTATCGCCTTTACAAATCCGAGGCGCCCGATCTCGTCATCATGGACCTCAGCATGCCCGGCATCGGCGGCATCGAGGCCGTCAGACGGATCAGGCAATGGGACAAGGCCGCGCGGATCCTGGTCTTCACCATGCACGAGAATGCCGGCTTTGCGGTGCAGGCGATACGCGCCGGTGCGAGGGGCTATGTCACCAAGACGAGTCCGCCCGAGACGCTGGTGCGCGCGGTGAAGGACGTGCTCGCCGGCAAGATCGCCATCAGCCCCGACATCGACCATGAGCTTGCGCTGAGCCGCATCAGCGGCGAGAGCTCGGCCGCTGACGTCTTGACGCCGCGCGAATTCGAGGTGCTGCGGCTGCTGCTCGCGGAGAACACGACGGAGGAGATCGCCGAGACGCTCCACGTCAGCCCGAAGACGGTGGCGAACCTGCACTCGCTGATCAAGGACAAGCTCGGCGTCGGCTCCGACATCGAGCTGGTCCGGCTGGCGCTGCGCCAGGGGATCCTGACCGAGGTCGATCTCGGCGAGACCTGATCGGTCAGGCCAGATAGCGCGCCAGATACCCTTCCATGGCGTAGAGCGCGCAGAGCGCGAGGCTCGACCACACGGCCGCGCTGAAATACAGGAACATCCAGGTCAGCTCGCCCCTCCAATGCGCGACGTCGTGGGTCACGACCCAGCGCGTCGCAACGTCACGCAGACCTTCGAAAAATCCGAGGAACTTGTTGCCCTCGGCGTGCCCTGCCCGCCAGCGGCTGAGATACATCGGCACGTCGACCGTGATGAGAAAGGCGAGGAAGCAGGCGATGCCGACGATGCCCGACATCAGCGCCCAGCGCACCACGCCCTGGAATTCCGGCATCAAGCGGCACAGCGCGATGCCGGCGAGGAAGAAGGTCACGGCCCACAGCGAATTCTCGATCGCATTGTAGAGGAAGTTGGTCGTCACCACCGCGTACCAGGAGAAGCACTCCGCGATGACGATGATCGGCACGATCAGAAGCGCGATGTTCACCGCGGTCTCCGCGCCGGTCATCTGACCAAGCTGATGCAGGATGATCGCCCATTGCGCGGCAAAGCAGAGTTCGGCAACGGTCGCGACCGTGCGGCCGACGAACACGCTCGACAGCCAGGTATCGAACAGACAGATGCGCTGGACGTCGGCGCGCGGCAGCACCGAGCGGAAGGCGCAGCCGAACACGTAGCCGGCGCAAAGCAGGAACATCAGGCCGATATCCGAGCCGCCGCTGACGCTGCCGGCTACGGTCGGATAGAACTCGCGGTACAGCATGAACCAGACGAGGATGTTGGCAGCGCTGACCAGCGTCAGAGACCCCCACCACCACGCGAGGGGATTTGACCGTGCCTGCCACTGCAACATGAATTCGCTCCGCTGTAATCGACGTGACATCTGTTCGTAATAATCCTGTCACGAGACACCACGGAATCGCGACAAAAATCTGTGCGCGACGGCGCATTTTCCCGCGCGTGTAAGCCCGCCCGCGAAAACCGCGCGCGTCCGCATAATGGACACAAATATAGATTTCGTTAATCTGTTGGACAAATAGTGCAGCCGGGTGCATTAAACCCGTATGGCTCGAACCGCATCAAAACCAGCCCTTGCCTCCTCCTCCGCCGCGGCAGTGCTTGCCGAGAGCGCGGATGACGCCGCGTTTGCAACGACACTGGCCAAGGGCCTCGTCGTGCTTGAAGCCTTCAGGGCCGGCGCAACGCAGCTCGGCAACATGGAGCTGTCGACGCTCACCGGCATTCCGCGGCCGACGGTGGCGCGGCTGACGCACACACTCGCCGAGCTCGGCTACCTTCGCTACGACGCAGAACGCGCCAAATACCGCGTCGGCGCACGTGCCTTGCGGATGGCGCATCCGCTGCTCGCCGACATGCAATTCCGCCAGGTCGCGCGTCCGATGATGCAAGAGCTGGCGCAGAGCGTGCGCGGCACGGTCTCGATCGGACTGCTCGACGCAACCTCGATGATCTACGTCGAAACAGCGCGGTCCGGCGACGTCGGCCCCCACGTTCCCGACATCGGCATGCCGATTCCGGTCGTGATGACGGCGATGGGCCGCGCCGCAGCGGCGACCTTGCCGGCGGCGGACGCCGCAGGACTCGAGCGGCGCATTGCCGCGGAAGATTCCGAGTTGTGGGCGGCCTTCGAAGACAAGTACCGCGCCGGCCTCGCGCAATGCGCCAGCCGCGGCTTCTGCACCTGCTGGGGCGAGTACATGGCCTCGATCCACGCCGTCGCAGCCCCCTTGTTTCACGCAAGCGAGACAGGGCAGTCCTTCTCGATCAATTGCGGCATTCCGGCCTTCCGGCTCGAGCCGGGGCAGCTGGAGCGCGAGATCGGGCCGCGCATCGCAGCGCTTGCCGACAGCATCCGCACCATTGTCGGACAGACGGCACCAGCCGCGCCGCCTCGCAAAACAAGAAAATCATAAGCGCAAGGGAATGACATGGCTGGCCCGCTCGAAGGTTTGAAGGTTCTCGACATCGCGACGATCATTGCCGCGCCATTCGCCGCCACCCTGCTGGCCGACTACGGCGCCGATGTGCTCAAGCTCGAGATGCCCGGGCAAGGCGACGGCGTGCGGTCGTTTCCGCCGTTCAAGGACGGCAAGCCGCTGTGGTGGAAGGCTGCCAACCGCAACAAGAAGCTCGCCACGCTCGATTTGCGGACGCCGGATGGGCTTGCGCTGTTCAAGCAGCTTCTTCCGCGCTTCGACGTGCTGATCGAGAATTTCCGTCCGGGTACGCTCGATCGCTGGGGGTTGTCAAAGGAGGTGCTGTGGTCGATTCAACCGCGCCTCGTCATACTGCGCGCCACCGCCTTCGGACAGGACGGGCCGTACCGCGAGCGACCCGGCTTCGCCCGGATCTTCGAAGCCATGGGCGGGCTCACCTACATCACCGGCGAGCGCGATGGCGAGCCGACCCATCCGGGATATCCGATCGGCGATTCGATCGGCGGCCTGTTCGGCGCGGTCGGCGTGCTCACGGCGCTGTGGAAGCGCGCACGTTACCCCGATGCGCCAGGCGAGGAGATCGATCTGGCGCTGACGGAGTCGGTCTTCCGGCTGCTCGACGTTCTCGCGATCGAGCACGACCAGCTCGGCGCCGTCCGCGGCCGCATCGGCAACGCCAACGGCTACTCGGCCCCCGCGGCCGTGTTTCGCACCAGTGATGATCACTGGGTGACGCTCGCAGGTTCGACCAATGCGCTCTTTGCAGCCAATTGCCGCGCGATCGATCGTCCCGACCTCATCGACGACCCGCGCTTCGCCACCAACGGCCAGCGCGTCAGGCACGCCACTGAACTCAACGATATCTTCGCCGCTTGGTGCGCGGCACACCCGCTCGCCGAGGTCCTTGCGAACTTCAACGCTGCGCAGGGCACGCTCGCACCGATCTATTCGATCGACCAGATCGCCGGCGACCCGCAAGTGCGCGCGCGCGAAGCCATCACGCGTGTCCCCGACAAGGATTTCGGCACGGTCGCCATGACCAACGCGGTCCCGCGCTTCGCCGTCGATCCCACGCGGTTGCGCCACGCCGCCGGCGACATCGGCCAGGACAATCGCGAGGTCTACCGCGACTGGCTCGGTCTTTCGGAGGCCGAGATCGAACGGCTTACCCAACGCAAGGTGATCTGACGTCGCAAGTCCAACAAAAAACCAAGAAAATCAAGGGAGGACCACACAGTGGCAAGATTCGAGGTCACACGCCGAACCGTGCTAGGCACCATCGCAGCAAGCGTTGCGGCCAGCTCGAGCTTCACGGCACGCGCCGAAGACGCCTGGCCCTCGCGCACGGTGCGGCTGATCTCGCCTTACGGACCGGGCGGCTCCAACGACATTTCGCTGCGCCTGCTCGCCGAAGAGTTCGGCCGCAGTCTGCGTCAGCAGTTCATCGTCGAGAACAAGCCGGGCGCCGGGACGCGCATCGCCAACGACCTGGTCGCCCATGCGCCGGGCGACGGCTACACCTTTCTCTATGTCGCGGCCCCCTACGCCACCGCCGAAGCGCTGTTCGGCAAGCTGACCTATGAGCGCAAGGATTTGCAACCTGTCGCAATGGTCGTCGTCGCGCCCCTGTTCCTGATCATCAGCGCGGATGCGCCGTTCAAGACGTTGTCCGAACTGATCGCCTACGGCAAAGCGAAGCCGGACGGCCTCACCTTCGCCTCCCCTGGTGCCGGCTCGCAGCCGCATCTTGCCGGCGAGCTCCTGTTCCGGGACGCCGGCGTCAAGGGCCTCAACATCCCGTTCCGGGGCGATGCCGCCTCCTACACCGAGCTGCTGGCCGGCCGCGTCGACGCCACGCTGACGGCGCTGCCGACCGCGCTGCCCTACATCCGGAGCGGCAAGTTCACCGTGCTCGGCGTCGCCTCGCCGGAGCGCAGCGCACTGTACCCGCAGGCGCCGACCTTGCGCGAACAAGGCTTTCCCAATGTCGCTGCGGCCGGCTGGTACGGCTTCATGGCGCCGGCGACGACACCACGTGCCGTCGTCGACAAGCTCCAGGCCGAGGTTTTGCGCGCGCTCGCCGAGCCACCCATCAAAGACAAGCTGACCGCACAAGGACTCGAGGTGCGACCCGGCTCCGCGGCCGAATTCGGCCAATTCATCGACAACGAGACGCAGAAGTGGACCAAGCTGATCCGCGATGCCGGGCTCAAAGGCGAGTAAGAGGGGAAATCGGGTATGAAACACGTCCTGGTCAAACGCATCGCGGTCTCCGCGCTCGTTCTCACGCTCTCGATCGTGGCCGCGCAGGCGCAGAAGAAATACGATGCCGGCGCGTCCGACACCGCCATCAAGGTCGGCCAGACCATTCCGCTGAGCGGGCCTGCCTCGGCCTACGCCGTGATCGGCAAGACCCAGGCCGCCTATGTGAAGATGATCAACGATGAGGGCGGCGTCAACGGCCGCAAGCTCGAGCTGATCCAGTATGACGACGCCTATTCGCCGCCGAAGACGGTGGAGCAGGTCCGCAAGCTCGTGGAAAGCGACGAGGTTCTCCTGACGTTCCAGATCATCGGCACAGCGCCGAACGTCGCCGTGCAGAAATATCTCAATGCGAAGAAGATCCCGCAGCTGTTCGCCGCAACCGGCGCCGCGCGCTTCACCGATCCGAAGAACTTCCCCTGGACCATGGGCTTCAATCCCTCCTACCTCGTCGAGGGCCGGATCTATGCGCAGTACATTCTGAAGAACCATCCGAACGCCAGGATCGGCGTGCTCTTCCAGAACGACGACCTCGGCAAGGATTATCTCGCCGGCCTCAAGGCCGGCCTCGGCGACAAAGCCAAGATGGTCGTGGCCGAGACGTCTTACGAGATCAACGAGCCGACCATCGACTCACAGATCCTGCGGCTGAAGGATGCCGGGGCCGACGTGCTGTTCAGCGCCACCACGCCGAAGCAGGCAGCTCAGGCGATCAAGAAGGTCGCCGAGATCGGCTGGAAGCCGCTCCACATCATCGACATCAATGCCTCCTCGGTCAGCGCTGTGCTGAAGCCGGCAGGCCTCGAAAATTCCAAGGGCATCGTGAGCGTCGGTTATGTCAAGGACGCCGCTGATCCCGAATGGAAGGACGATGCAGGCATGAAGCGCTATCTCGCCTTCATGGCGAAGTACTACCCGGACGGCGACAGGGATTCGAACCTGAACGTTTACGGTTACATCACCGCTCAGCTCCTAGTGCAGGTGCTGAGGCAGTGCGGCGACGACCTCACCCGCGAGAACGTCATGCGGCAGGCGGGCAGCCTGAAGAACGTCGAACTCGACCTGACGTTGCCGGGGATCTCGGTCACGACCAGTCCGACGGACTACCGCGTCAACAAGCAGTTCCAGATGGTGCAGTTCGACGGCCAGCGCTGGCAGAAGCTCGGGGACATCATCACGGACGAAGCGAAAGAGTGAGCTCGCGCAGCCTCTCCCAGCGGCGCTCAGTGCCCTCCGGCACGCCGACCGCCCTTGCGGATGAAGTCATCTGACTCATCGATGTGGTGCTGATATTCGGAGATCGCGCGATTGGCCATGCGAATGCGGTTGTCTAGGCCTTCCTCGACCATCATGGTGATACGCTGCGCCAGGAACACGCAGGCCTCGAATTCATCGCGGATGGCGCCGGTCCGCGCCAGGAAGTCCCAGGCGATCTCGTAGGCCTGCTCGGCGGCTGGGTTGCGATAGTCGCTGAAGATAATGTGCGTCATGACCAGCCAAAGCCGGAGGAAGGCGATCGTTCCTATCGCTCGGATGCATGACCCCGCTGAGCGCGCGCAAAGCCACCGGACGCGTGGACGCGCCGGTGGCGAGATAGCGACGAGGAACGCTGAGACTTAGGCCGCTTGGCGCTGATGCGTCAGGTACTCCATGGTCACCTTCTCGACATTGGAGTCGATCCAGGACGCCATGCGCTGCTCTTCCTTCAGGGAGGCTTCGAGCAGCGGCTTGGCTTCCGGCGCACCGGCGGGGCCGCAGAGCGCCAGGAGCGATTTGTACGCGGCGATCTCGAAATTCTCGAACGCGTTGTTGGCGAAGGTGTTCTTGAGAATTTCGTCGCCCGCGACCGAATGCGCCATCGCCATCATGTTGGCCATCACCGACTGCGCCGTATCCTTCAGGCTGGACGTGCTCTCCCCGCAAGCCTGGAGACACTGCTCCAGCCGCTTGAGCTGCTCGTTGGTCTCCTGAAGGTGCATCGTGACCTTCGCCTTGACCTCGGGATACTCATCCAGCCGCTCCGATTGGCGTTCCATCAACTCGCGCGCCTGCACTTCCATCGCATGCGCATTGCGTAGTCCCACCACGAACGTATCGCGGGCTTCGTTAGCCATTTTCCTGTCCTCCGTTTGACTGGCTTCGTTGCCGCAACCGGGGAGCGCAGGCGATTGTTCCTAACGAGACCAGGGTGATTGCCAGAGGGGCCCGGCCGCCACGACGCATGTTCCGCCGAAGGACCCGGCGTTAACCTGTGATGGCAAAAGCCGAATGGATCTTCGGCGCCAGGAACGCCCAACTCCACCCGCGGTTCTCCGCAACGTCCAGCGGCATCGCGAAGTGGCAACCGCACAGCGAGACAGTGATGGTCGACGGGTCCCCACCTGCAAGCAATCTTTTAAACGCCCGTCCGGGACACCAGCCGGACAATTCGTCGGACCCGTATTTCATGCAGATCCGCGATGACCTCGCGGACAAGGGATTTTTCACGGCCTCTGCCGAGGAGTTGATCACTTGGGCGCGAACTGGATCGCTGATGTGGATGACGTTCGGGCTGGCCTGCTGCGCGGTCGAGATGATGCAGATGTCGATGCCGCGCTACGACGCCGAACGGTTCGGCTTTGCGCCGCGGGCGTCGCCGCGGCAATCCGACGTGATCATCGTGGCAGGCACCTTGACCAACAAGATGGCTCCCGCCTTCCGCAAGATCTACGACCAGATGCCGGAGCCGCGCTACGTGATCTCGATGGGGTCCTGCGCCAACGGCGGCGGCTATTACCACTATTCCTATTCCGTCGTCCGCGGTTGCGACCGTGTCGTGCCGGTCGACATCTATGTTCCCGGCTGCCCGCCGACGGCGGAGGCGCTGCTCTACGGCGTGATGCTGCTTCAGCAGAAGATCAGACGCATGGGCACGATCGAGAGATAGTTGAATGCATCGAGACAGGACATGAGCCAAATTCCCCTCTCCACATCGGCGGAAGCCGAACACGCCCAATCCGATCTCGATCGCAACGACAACACCCGGCAGATCGTCGCGGATGTCGCCTATCGGCAACTGGTCATCGTCAATGTGATGTTCGTCGGACTCGAAGGGGCCGGCGACGGCAATTGGGTTCTGGTCGATGCCGGCATTGCCGGCTCGGCGAAGGCCATCCGCTCCGCAGCCGGCGCCCGCTTCGGCGGACATGGTCGCCCCGCCTGCATCATCATGACGCACGCTCATTTCGATCATGTCGGCGCTCTCGAGACGCTGGCGAACGAATGGGAGGTGCCGGTCTATTCGCATCACGGCGAGCATCCTTATCTCGACGGCACACGAAGCTATCCGCCGGCAGATCCCAGCGTCGGTGGCGGGCTGCTGGCGCGACTTTCTCCGCTGTTTCCGACTAGCCCGGTGAATGTCGCGTCGCAACTCTACGACCTCCCCTGCGATCACAGCGTGCCTTTCATGCCCGATTGGCGCTGGATCCACACGCCTGGGCATACGCCGGGCCACATTTCGCTCTGGCGCGAACGCGACCGCGTGCTGATCGCCGGCGACGCCTTCATCACCACGCGGCAGGAGTCTGTCTATGCGGCCATGACGCAGAGCCCGGAGATGCATGGGCCTCCGATGTATTTCACGCCGGACTGGGCGAGCGCGAAGGCGTCAGTGCGCGAACTTGCCGCGCTTGCTCCTGAGATCGTCGTGACCGGACACGGCGCAGCGATGCAAGGACCGGAGATGCGCGCAGCGCTCGACGCTCTCGCAGAACGATTCGACGAAGTGGCGGTGCCTCAAAACCAACGAGCATAGGAACGGACGACGTCGGGCGTGATTGGTCGTCATCGTAAACCCCAAGGAGACACGACATGCGTAAGACAATTCTGACGATCTTCACCGCCGCAGTGCTGGCGGTCGCTTCGGTCGGCGCGGCCATCGCGCAAGGCGCAGGCGGCGGAGCCGGCGGTGGTGCTGGCGGAGCCGGTGGCGGCGCAGGTGGCGCGGGAGCCGGTGCAGGCGCAGGGGCCGGTGGTGGCGCGGGCGCTGGTGGTAGTAGCGCGGGCGGAGGTTCAGGCGGGACCGGCGGAGGCGGCGGCATCACGCACGTGGAGCGTGGCGGACAAGGCGCCTCCAGCCCTCCCGGCATGCGCAACGAAACCACTCCATCTTCGAGCGGCACAACACCGCGGCGCTAGGCAGAGCGCTGATCAGACTTTCAAGTCTGATCCCTTCAAGTTGTGCGCGTGAGAGCGGCCCCGGCGTTTCCTCCCCTCCGCCGGGGCCGCATCTTTTTCGCATCCTCTGCGAATGGATTTAGAACTCGACCAAGCAGCCGCTAGAAATGTTTAGGAACGCAACCTCCACCGCCCTCATTGCGCCATTGCACCAGCGCTAAGACAAAAGGAGTTGCGCATGTACTACTTCGACAAGCGACTGCAATACCCGGTCAAGGTCGAGAAGCCCGATCCCATCTTCGCCCGTCAGCTGCAACAGGCGATCGGCGGTGTGGAAGGCGAGATCCGCGTCTGCCTGCAATATTTCTTCCAAGCCTGGGGCGCGCGCGGTCCCGCCAAATATCGCGACGTGCTTCTCAACACCGCGACCGAGGAGATCAGCCACATCGAGATGCTCTCGACCGCAGTCGCGCTGAACCTCGAAAATGCACCGGCGACGATGCAGGAGACCAGCCTTCAAGGCAATCCGATCGTCGGCGCCGTGATGTCGGGCGGCGAAAGGCCGCGTCACGTGATCGAGGGCATGCTGCATAAGCACATACTCTCGACGGGCATGGCAGCCTTCCCGTCGGATAGTGACGGCATCCCCTTTGACTGCTCGCATATCTACGCCAGCGGCAATCTGGCCGCCGACATGTATTGCAACGTCGCCGCCGAATCCACCGGCCGGACGCTGGCCGTGCGTCTCTATAACTCCACGAGCGATCCGGGCATGCAGGACATGCTGAGCTATCTGATCGCGCGTGATACCATGCATCAGCAGCAATGGCTTGCCGTGATCGAGGAGATGGGCGGCGAGGCCTCGATGCCGATCCCGAACAGCTTCGACCGTAGCAAGGAGGCGACCGAGTTCGCTTACATGTTCATGGGCACCGAACGCAACGGGGCTCCTGTACCGCCTGGCCGCTACTCTGAAGGCCCCTCCCTTGACGGCCGCGGCGAATTCAGCGCTCGCCCTGGCTTTGAACCGCTTGGCGACGTGCCCGTGCTCGGACCGGCGCGGCCCGACAGCGCCGCGCAAGTGGAGCAGATGCAGGAGCCGCCGGTGACCAACGCGCTCACCTGAGCACGTTGATCAATGCGTCATTCCGGGCGCGCTCTATTCGGCGGCCCGGAATGAACACAGCTCCTACCGCTTGATGTCCGCCACATACGCCGCCAGCTTGTCCAGCGTCTGGTAGCCGTATTCGACCGCGCCGAAGCCGATCATGCCATCGCGCTGCTCGGTGCTGGAGGCCAGCTGGCGCATCATCAGCACGGTCTTGCCATTGCTTTGCTCGGCAAAGGTGACGGTGAAGCGGAACATGCCGGGATCGTCGTCCTGGTCGAGCCCGTGATCCATCTCCATCAAGGACGGCCGCTCGATGCGGCGGAAGCGCATGCGGTTGGGATAGACCGTGCCGTCGGGCCCGATCATGTTGAAGCGCCAGACGCCGCCGACACGCACGTCGATCTCGAAGGTCTCGATCTTGAACCCCTTCGGCCCGAACCATTGCGGCAAGTGCTTCGGGTCGGACCAGGCCTCGAACACCAGATCACGCGGCGCGTCGATCACGCGCGACATCACGATCTCCCGATCGAGCGACCATTGCGACAGGGCTGGATTGGCAGAATTCGTCATCACTCGGAACCTTTCCGTTTTGTTGCGCGGGACGGCCGCTTGGCGGCCGCCCTCTGCTTGTTGAGCTTGATCACATAGGCTTCGAACCGGTCGAGCCGCGCCTCCCAGGTCGCACGCTGCTGCTGGAACCAGTCTTCCGCGCCGAGCAGCGCATCCGGGCTGAGGCGGCAGGTGCGCACGCGGCCGGACTTCTCCGACAGCAGAAGCCCGCTCGTCTCCAGCACATGGATGTGTTTCATGAAGCTCGGCAGCGCCATGTCGAAGGGATCGGCGAGCTCGCCGACCGATGCCTCGCCTGAGCAGAGCCGCATCACGATCGCCCGCCGCGTGGGATCGGCGAGCGCGGAGAAGACTTGGTCGAGCCGGGATGATTGGTTAGCCATGAAGCTAACTATAACCCGCGACCAACCGCTGTCAATCATTGTTAGCTACACGGCTAAGTTATTTCGCCGCAGGCCATGTGGCGGATTCCTGCAAGCAATCGTGAATTGGGGCGCCCGGCGGTTCACGTTAAGAAGAGCCCGGGGGCGCATCACATCTTGCGTCAGAGCCTTGTCGTGTCCGTTGTCACCCCATCGTATCTCACAAGGCGAGCGCTCGCCCGGGCCGCGCTCGTTCCACTCGCCCTTGCCTGGCCCCGCCGCGCCTTGGCGGATTCCGACATGATCGCGCAGATGCGCGACATCGTCGCGAACCATCTGGCGCAGACGGTGACGTCGGACCATGCGGGCGGCCTTGCCGCCGCGCTCTATGCCGGCCGCCATGTCGAATTCTTCACCTATGGTTTTGCCGACGATGCGGCCAAACGGAAGGTGACGCCGGACACGCTGTTCAATCTCGCCTCGTTGCGAAAGCCGTTCGAGGCCGCGCTCGTGGCGCTCGGCACGCTGCGTGGCGAGCTGCGGCTCGACGATCGCCTGCCGAAATACCTGCCCGAGTTGAACGGCGACTACATCCGCCAGGTGACCGTTGGCCAGTTGGCCACGCACACGTCGGGACTGCTACTGCCGACCGACCATCCGCCCTGGCCGGACGAGCAGTTCACGCGCGACCAGTTCATCGCCATGCTGAACGCCTTCGCGCCCGCCCCCGGCGTTGCACCCGGCCGGCAGCGCATCTACACCCATGCCGGCTACGTGCTGCTTCAGCTCGTGCTCGAGCGCCGCTACGGCATGCCGATCGCGCCGCTGTTCGAGCAGCGCATCCTCAAGCCGCTGGGCATGACCGCGACCTACGTGCCCGCGCGCGGCGAAGACAATCGCGCCGTCATGGACGAGGCCTGGGTGCTGCGCGCGGCTCAGGGCTACTCGGATCAGGGCATGGCGATCGGCCCCATCGGCAACCAGCAGAGCTATTTCGATTTTCCCGGCACCGGCCAGATGTTTTCGTCCGCGCGCGATCTTGCGACCTTCGTCGCCGCCTGCGTCGACGGCCGCGCGATCGATCCGCATCTGCGCGGGGCACTGCGGATGACGCAGCGCGAGGCCTTCCATGTCGACGAGAAATTCGGACAGGGCATGGCCTGGGAGAGCGTGCACCTTCCCGGCGTCACCATCGTCGACAAGCCCGGCGGCCTCAACAACGCTTCCGGTTATATCGGGCTCGTACCGGCGCGGCGGCTCGGCCTCGTCCTGCTCGCCAATCGCGGCGAATATCCGCACGAGATCGCGCGCTACAAGATCCTGCCGGAACTGGCCCGGCTCGTGTCATCGCATTGACGCGAACGTCTTTAGATCGAGCGCGTCAGCCCGCCATCGACGCGGATGTTCTGGCCGGTGATGTAGGCCGCCCCCTCGGAAGCCAGGAACGAGACCGTCGCAGCGATCTCCTCGACCTTGCCGTAGCGCTGCATCGGCACGCTGTCGCGGCGCACATCCGTCTGCGGCAGGCTGTCGATCCAGCCCGGCAGCACGTTGTTCATGCGGACGTTGTCGGCCGCATAGGTGTCGGTGAATATCTTCGTGAAGGCGGCAAGGCCGGCCCGGAACACTGCCGAGGTCGGAAACATCGAGCTCGGCTCGAATGCCCAGGCGGTCGAGATGTTGACGATGGCCCCGTTCTTCTGCGCCTGCATCACCGGCGTCACCAGCCGGGTCGGACGGATCACGTTGAGGAGATAAGTATCGAGGCCGGCATGCCATTGCTCGTCGGTGATCTCGGTGATCGGCGCGCGCGGACCGTGGCCGGCGCTGTTGACGAGCACGTCGATGCGTCCCCATTTGGCCAGTGCGCCGTCGACGAGGCGCTTCAGATCGTCGTTGGACTTGTTCGAGCCGGTGACGCCGAAGCCGCCGAGCTCGGCCGCCAGCGCCTCGCCCTTGCCGGAGGACGACAGGATCGCCACGCGAAACCCGTCCGCTGCGAGCCGCCGCGCGGCCCCTGCCCCCATGCCGCTGCCGCCCGCGGTGACCAGTGCAACCTTCTCCGCCATGACCTGTCGTCCTCTGATATCGTCGAGCCGAACCGCAGGCCCGACCCGTCATGAGGCCTTCTACCGCCGGACCTGCCGTCAGGTCCACTGCCGAGAGCATCCGTCATGAGCGATATGCAGATCCGCAATTTCCGTCCCGAAGAGATCGCCCTCGCCATCGACTGGGCCGCGGCGGAGGGCTGGAATCCAGGCTTCGCCGATGCCGCCTGCTTCGCGATCCCCGATCCGCAAGGCTTCTTCGTCGGCGAGATCGACGGCGCACCGGTCGCGACAGTCTCCTGCGTCAATTATGACGACCGCTTCGCCTTCCTCGGCTTCTACATCGTACGCGAGAGTTTTCGCGGGAGCGGCCACGGCCTGCACATCTGGAACGCGGCGATCGCGCATGCGGGCGGTCGCGTGATCGGGCTCGACGGCGTGGTCGCGCAGCAGGACAATTACAAAAAATCCGGCTTCCAGCTTGCCTACGCCAATATCCGCTATGGTGGCGTCGTGGCCGCGCCAGCGAAACCGCCGGCCGAAATCGTCGCCTTCGACGAGATTCCATTCGCGATCATTGAAGCCGATGACGCCACCGTATTCCCTGCCGCACGCAGCGCCTTCCTGCGCGCCTGGATCAACGCATCAGGACATATGGGCCGCGCGCTGCTGCGAGACGGCAGGCTCGCCGCTTGGGGCGTGATCCGGCCGTGCCGGACCGGCCACAAGATCGGCCCTCTCGTCGCCGACGACCGCGCGGCGGCGGAGGCGGTCACGCAAGCTTTGCTGGGAAGCGCACAAGGTGGCGAGATCTTCCTCGATGTCCCCGCCGTCAATCGCGAGGCGATTGCGCTCGCAGAGTCACTCGGGCTCAAGCCGGTGTTCGAGACGGCGCGGATGTACACCGGCCCCATCCCGCCACTGCGCATCGATCGCGTCTTCGGCGTGACCAGCTTCGAGCTGGGCTAGAGCGTTTTCGAGCGAAGTGGACACCGGTTCGCGTGAAGAAAACGCGTCAAAACAAGATCTAGAGCTTCGGTTCTGATTCAATCAGAACCGATAATGCTCTAGTAGCAGCGCGTGATGTTGACGGTGTGTTCAGTGCCGCCGCGGCCGGGCACCGTCACCTGCTCCGTCGGACAGCTCGGCACATAGGGCCGATCGGACGGCACGACGTTCGGCGGGAAGCGATGCGTCCAATCCCAGGGAATGTCGTACGTATAGGTGTAGCGCACGTCGCCCGAGAACGAATGAGTTGTATCGCCGTTAGGCTGGCCGTAGCTCGCACCGTCATTGAAGAACCCGCCGCCGCCGGGCCAATAGACCCAGGGATTGTTGCGACGGTGAAACCGGGCACCCGGCCCGATCGGCGCGCGCGCCATCGCACCTCCAGGGCCCGCGGCTGCGCCATGCGGCGCGGCGCCGGCAGGCCTGGCAAAACTATCGGTGGGAATAAGGAGCAGCGCGGCGGCGCTGAGCGAGGCGAACAGCGCCCCATATGATCTGGACATCATGATACGCACCAACTCGTTTGGCTTCGCGAATAGCGGCTCCCCACTGCACGCTAGGCCGGGCTGTCGCCCGCCCGCAAATGTATAATTAATTATTGGTTAAGGCTTGCGATTAACGGGGAACCTGGTGCGGCAGAACGCCCGTTCACCTCTGCTTCAAACCCATTCGTTCCGGAGCCTGCGCTTCATAACCAGTTGAACGGAGTTGATCGCGCCTGCGGCATACGTCCGGAACGCTCCCGCAGCGCAACCGTTGGCTCCCGACAGAAGCAAGGAGCATCTCCAATGCAGAACAAGTCTAAACTCCTGTGCCTGATCACGGCATCACTCATCGCGGGCACGGCGGCCGCTTCGGCCCAGGGCTACGACTGGAACGGCCCGCGCGTGGGTTGGGACAGGACAGCGCCCGCCTACGAACCGGTTCAACCGCGCGCGTACTATCCGGATGTCGCCGGTCCCTATGGCGCGTACAACGGCACCAACCATCCGACCCCGAGTTCGACACAGGGCGATGTCGGCCCTGACGGCAACAACAACGGCACGCTGACCGGCCACTATCGCTGGTAAAGCCGCGCAACGTTAGGCCCACCATCCGCACGGACGGTGGGCCTTCGCGCGTCGGCGGCTCGCTCGCTTGCGCAGCCAACCGAGCATGTCACGGCGTCAAGCCACAAGCCCTTGCGTTCGGACGGGCGAAACACCCAAACCCGGGGTCAAGCGAGCGCCGGCGAAATATTTCTCTTTATTCGAATTCGGATTTTTGTTAGGCTTTGCACACTCCGGCCCACCGAAGAGGGGCGTATCGCGATCGTCACGAACGCGGGCCGGGCGGCGGTGGACGTGGGTCCACACCGGCGCGAAAAGCTTCGCAGGGCGGGCAACCGTGAGCGAACGCGTCGCGTCAACGACGGGTGCGGTTCGCGTACGGTAAAATCGTGTCGTCCTGGCGCCCGGGGTCTGTGCGCCAAGTCTTGCGGTGATGTGGCGGCCCAACCGGGCGCGCGCATCAGCCATCTGCAAGGCGACGGGGGCAATAGTGCATCGCTCCCCGGGGAGAACACGACATAAGCCGTAAAACCACTGCGCAGGGAAGGCCGGTTGCTTGGCTTCACCTGTATGCCGCTGTGCAATCTTGTAAAGCACACGCTTTCGCACAGTGGACCGTGGGTGCCCGGCCGGCACCCGGTCTTCCCTGCGCCCTTCTTCATTGGGTGTGAGGCATCGACGCAAAGCTCGGGCGAATGAGCCGCGAGGCTGAAAACGCGTGTCTGCATGAAGATGCGAACGTAGTATCTCCGCGGAGAATGCCGGGTTGCTTCCGCCTTCGCCAAGCCCCGGCGGACAAGTCGTTGCGCTCGCAAAGACGACGTTGAGACAGCTGTGCGCGAAAACTTCGCCCTCGTGCCCCGGACGCAGCGCAGCGCTATCTCGTGATGCGGAGCATCGTCCGATGCAGCTTCCTCCCCAGCCCATTGCAAATGTCACAGGCCTTGTAACGAAAGCGTCATGCGGCGAAACTAAACGAAGCTGGAAGCCGCGATCGCGGCGATTTGCCTCATGGCAGGGAGAGATTCGATGCGCCGTTCACTGGTGTTGCTGTCCGCCGGACTGACGGTCCTGTCCACCGGACTTGCCTCGGCGGAGAACAACACGCCCCGCAATTTGATCCTGTTCATTCCGGACGGTCTTCGCGCGCTGAAGGTCACGCCGGAGACGGCGCCGGCGATGGCCGAAATCCGCGACAAGGGCGTCAACTTCAAGAACCCGCATTCGCTCTTCCCGACCTTCACCATGGCCAACGGCTCGGCGATGTCGACCGGCCATTATCTCGGCGACACCGGCGTGTTCTCAAACACGATCTGGACCAACTATACCTCGGCGCCCGCCGGGGACACCGTGGTCCCCTTCATCGAGAATGACGCCGTGCTCGGCGACATCGACGAGCATTTCAAGGGCAACTATCTCAACGAAGAGACCATCCTGAAGATGGCGCGCGACAAGGGGCTGAGCACCGCGGCGATCGGCAAGGTCGGCCCGACCTACCAGTTCGACCATACCGACAAGCCCGAAAAGCCCGGCCTGCACTCGGTCGTGTTCGACGATTCCACCGGCGGCAAGAACGGCGTCGCGCTGTCGGACGAGGTGAAGGACGCCCTGACCAAGGCCGGCCTGCCCCTCGCCACGCCGCCGCGCGGCGACAACTCCAAAGCGGGCGATGCCAAGACGCCCGGCACCACGTCTGCCAATGTCGCGCAGCAGGCCTATTTCGCCGACGTCGCCACCAAGGTGGTGCTGCCGATGTTCAAGGCCCGCAACAAGCCGTTCGTGCTGGTGTTCTGGTCGCGCGATCCCGACGGCAGCCAGCACAACACCGGCGACAGCCTCAACCAGATCATGCCGGGCATCAACGGCCCGACCTCGATGGCCGGCATCAAGAACGCCGATACCAACCTTGCCCAGCTCCGCAGGGCGCTGGACGAACTCGGGCTCGCCGCCTCGACTAACATCATCGTCTCCGCCGACCACGGCTTCTCGACCATCTCCAAGGAGAGCAAGACCAGCCCCTCGGCCAAGCTCAGCTATGACGACACGCCGAAAGACTTCCTGCCGATGGGATTTTTGGCGATCGACCTGGCGAAGGCGCTCGACTTGCCGCTGTTCGACCCCAACGACAAGAACGCGAAGGTCGAAGGCAACAAGCATCCGAGGTTCGGCAACGGCGTGCTCGGCAAGGATCCGGAGAAGCCCGACCTCGTCGTCGCCACCAATGGCGGCTCGGACCTGATCTATCTGCCGAAAAAGGACAAGAACCTGGCGGCGAAGACCATCAAGGCGCTGCTCGAGCAGGATTACGTGTCCGGCCTGTTCGTCGAGGATTCTCTCGGCCGCTTCCCCGGCACGCTGCCGCTGTCGAGCATCAATCTGCGCGGCAAGTCGGCGACGCCAACGCCCTCGATCGTCGTCAACTTCCGCTCCTATGCCAGCGATTGCGGCGAGGCACCGACCAACTGCTCAGTGCAGGTCGCCGACACCGTGCTGCGCCAGGGCCAGGGCATGCATGGCAGCTTCAGCCGCGGCGACACCATGAACTTCATGGCCGCGATCGGTCCTGACTTCAAAGCCGGCTATGTCGACGAGCTGCCGGTCAGCAATGCCGACGTTGGCATGACGGCCGCCCAGCTGATGGGCCTGCGCGCTTCGCAGAAGGGCGAATTGGTCGGCCGCGTGATGTCGGAGGCCATGCCGAACGGCACCGTGCCGAAGGCCCATGTCGGCACGCTCAAGTCCAAGCCCGCCGAAGGCGGCCTGATGACCGTGCTGAACTTCCAGCGCGTCGGCAGCCAGCGCTATTTCGATGCCGCCGGATTTCCGGGCCGCACGCTCGGGCTCGAGCCTGATGCCGGCAAACAAAAAACGGCGGGGAAATGACCCCGCCGTTCCCTCGCGTCCTCGATTGAGGCGCGCAAATTCACATGGCCGGACTATTACATCCCGATGTCGAACACGTTCGGCAATTGGCCCGCCAGAGGCAGCGCAGTGGCGCCGAGGAAGGTTGCCACCATCGCCATTAGGCGACGGTTGTTCTGGCGCTTGCCGCGCATCTGGCCGGCGATCCACTCCAGCATCTCGCTGTTGACCTTGGAGGCATAGGACGGCGCCCAGCTCTCGATTTCGGTGTCGGCCGACAGCGCGACGCTCCGCGGCGGCACCTTCAGACCCGAGGCGCTCGCGGCATAATGGGCGACCGCCTTGGCCAGCAGGTCGTCGAACCGGCCATCGTCGGTGCGCTCGGTCGCGGCCTCGTTGATCTCGAACAGCACTTCGGCCTCGGCGCGGCTGACCGGCTGGTCGTTGACGGCCGTGGCGGTGAGGATGCGCGAGCACCAGGCGGTGTCATCGGCATCCAGCGAACGGGAGAAATGCACCCTTCCCTTGGTGGTCGGGCCTTCGCCCGTGATCACGCCGTCGCGCACGATGCCCAGGGCATGAGCCGCGGTATCGCGGCAGGACGGTTCGAGGGACGGCGACTCGGTAGGCTTAGGCGCAGCGGCAGACATAGTTCACTTCCAGATTTCTTCTGATCGGCCAGCATTTCCATGCCGGCGTAAAGGGGTGGTTAATGATTCGGTACGGCGATCGCGACTTTTCGAGATGGTTGCCAATTGGTCGCTCTCAGAACCAGTTTGGTTCTGGACGCGCCGGGCGAGCGTGATGGAAGTCATAAAAGGCATTATCGGGGCGAGCGAGACCGTGTGACCCCGGGTGGAGATGTTTCGCCGCAGGTGCCGCTGTAACAAAAAGTTGCTAGGAAATGGGCCCTTCAAGGAAGGAATTCACATTTTACTTCAGCCGGTTCAGTTGCCGTTCACTTGGCGTCACCAAGTGCCTATACTGAGGCCGACGGCCAGAGATTAATTCCCCAGTAAATTCAATGCGATGAGGTAGAACCATGACACTTCCGATCGGCGCCACCGCACCCGACTTCGAAGCCGAGACCACCGAAGGGAAGATCAAGTTCCACGATTGGATCGGCAATAGCTGGGCGCTTCTGTTCTCGCATCCCAAGGACTTCACGCCGGTTTGCACCACCGAACTGGGCGCTCTCGCCAAGTTGAAACCGGAATTCGACAAGCGCGGCGTCAAGCTGATGGGCCTCTCGGTCGATCCGGTCGATCGCCATTCCAAGTGGTCGGAGGACATCAAGGAGACGCAAGGCGCCGCGCCGAACTATCCGATGATCGGCGACACCGATTACAACGTCTCAAAGCTCTACGGCATGCTGCCGGCTGCGATCTCGGGCGATCCCCTCACCCGCACCGCTGCCGACAACCAGACCGTCCGCAATGTCTTCATCATCGGGCCGGACAAGAAGATCAAGCTGGTGCTGGTCTATCCGATGACGACGGGCCGGAACTTCCAGGAGATCCTGCGCGTCATCGACTCGCTCCAGCTCACCGCCAAGCATCGCGTCGCCACCCCGGCGGACTGGTCGCAGGGCGAAGACGTCATCATCGCGGGCTCGGTCTCCAACGACGAAGCCAAGACGATCTACCCGCAGGGCTGGAAAGAGCCGAAGCCCTACATCCGCATCGTGCCGCAGCCGAAATGACTTTTGGCGGCCGCCCCTAGCGGCCGCAAAAAGTCATCCCAAGGCGCGCAAAGCGCGAACCCGGGATCTCGAGATTCTCCGGTGCGCGATTGCGCACCGGAGTTCGGTCCTTCGGACCGCACCGGAATGACCCCAGCGATCAAGCCGCGTGTACGCGGTCGAGGAAGCCGTCGACCTCGGCCTTCAAATGCAGGCTTTCGCCCGACAGCGCCTGGGCGGAAGCGAACATCCGGCTCGAGGTCTCGCCGGTCTCGCTGGCACCCTTGGCGGCGTGACGGACATTGATGGCAACATCGGCCGTGCCCGACACCGCCGCACGAACGCTGGCCACGATGTTGTGGGTCGCGCTTTTCTGCTGCTCGACCGCCGCCGAGATCGAGCCCGCGATGCCGCTGATGCGCTCGATGGTCTGGCCGATCGCCTTGATGGCGGCGACCGATTCCTCGGTCGCGAGCTGCATGCTCTCGATCTGGTTCGATATCTCGTCGGTCGCTTTCGCGGTCTGGCCGGCGAGCGTCTTGACCTCTTGGGCCACGACCGCAAAGCCGCGGCCGGCATCGCCCGCACGCGCGGCCTCGATGGTGGCGTTCAGCGCCAGCAGGTTGGTCTGCTCGGCGATCGAGGTGATCAGCTTGACGACGTCGCCGATGCGCGCGCCGGCTTCCGAGAGCTGCGCGATGCGCTGATCGGTGGCCTCGGCCTGCCGCACCGCTTCGGCGGAGATCTCGTTCGATTCCTGCACCCGGCGGGTGATCTCGGCGATCGATTGGGACAGTTCGTCCGAGGCCGACGCCGCCGAACGCACGTGCTCGGAGGCGTTTTCGGAAGCTCCGGCCGACTGCGCCGACAGATCGGCCGTGGAGCGCGCGGTGTCGGTGAGTTGCCGCGCGGTGCGCTCGAACTCGCCTGACGATGCGAGGACCTTGTCGAGAATGCCGCCGACACTGCCGCGGAACTCCTCGACGAAGCTGCGCAGCTCCGCCTTGCGCTGCTCGGCCGCAGCGGTCGTTGCCGCCGCCTGCTCGCTGCGCATGCGCGCCCGCTCCTGCGAATTGCTCCGGAACACGGCGACGGTGCGGGCGATCTCGCCGATCTCGTCGGCGCGGTCCTCGCATTCGATCTCGACGTCGCTCTGGCCGTTGGCAAGCGCCGTGAGCGAGCGGGTCACCGAGGTGAGCGGCCGGGTGACGCGACGGACGACCAGCAGGGTCAGGACCAGAACCAGAAGCCCGGCGAGCCCCGCGGCGATCGCCATGCTCTCGATGGCGTGGGCCAGCATGCTCTCGAACTGGGCCATGGGGATACCGACATAGAGGATACCGGTGACCTTGCCGGCCGCGTCCACGATCGGGAAATAGGCGGTCATGAACGACTTGCCGAACAGCGTGGCCGGGCCCTTATAGGCCTCGCCGCGCCGCAGCGGCGCCTGCCCCGGATGATCGGCGGCCAGCTGGGTGCCGACGGCGCGATCGCCATTTTCCTTTTTCACATTGGTCGAGCGCCGCACGAACTGCCCACTCGCGTCGTCGAACACGAACAAGGTGGCGTTGCCGCCGACATAGGACACCGCCCGATCGACGATGACGTGATCCTTCAGGTCGGGCATTTTGGGGATCTCGGCGCGCTGGACTGCGCCATCCCTCATCGTGATCTTGACGTCCGGAACGGTCTCGGCGAACGCCAGCGCCAATGTGCGCAGGTTGACCTCGATGTCGCGGAGCGCGCGATCATTGAAGGCTGATGTCAGCGACCAATAGCCGGCGCCGACCACGAGCGCCGTATTCACGGCGATCAGCAGCACAGCACACAGGACCGCCTTGGTGCCGAGCTTGAACTGCGGCAGGAACTTCCCAGTGAGAAGCTTTGACATGAATGGAATGACCCCCGTAATTCCTGCATAATCGTGCAATCCGCTTACGGTCGCATTAACGACGGTTCGCATCGCCGGACGCGACATGGTTTTAGATTGGTAAACGAGGCCCTCCCTGACCACGCCAAGCGCACCACCCATCGTTGTCTGGTTCCGCGATGATCTCCGCCTGTCCGACCATTCCGCCCTCCATGCCGCCGCCAGGTCCGGATCGCCGGTGCTTTGTCTCTATGTGCTGGACGAGACGACAGGGCGAGCGCCGGGTGGGGCGGCGCGCTGGTGGCTGGCGCAGTCGCTGCGGGCACTCGGGACCGAGATCGCCGCGCGCGGCGGTTCGCTAATCCTGCGTAGGGGATCGGCAGCCAGGGTGATTCCCGAAGTCGTGCGAGAGTGCGGCGCCAGCGCCGTCTACTGGAACGCGATTGCGCAGGCGCCGCATCAAGCGGTTGAACGACAGCTCGAAGCGGCGCTGGCAAAGCTTGGAACGGACTCGCAAAGTTTTCCCGGCGATCTGCTGGTCCCGCCCGCGGCAATCCGCAACAAGGAGGGCCGTGGCCTGCGCGTGTTCACGCCATTCTGGCGACGCGTGCTGGCACTCGGTGATCCGCCAAAGCCCTTGCCCGCACCGAAGGAGCTGCGCCCGGCCGGGAAGATCGCCGGCGATCGGCTGGAGAGCTGGAAGCTCGAGCCGCTCAAGCCCGATTGGGCGGGCGGACTGCGGGAGACCTGGACGCCCGGCGAGATCGCCGCCCGCGCGCGTCTGGGCGCCTTCCTCGATCACACGGCGCGCCTCTATGTCGGCGACCGCGATCGCCCGGACCGGGACGGCAACTCACGGCTGTCGCCGCATCTGCGCTTCGGCGAGCTCAGCCCGCGCCAGGTCTGGCACGCCGCGCGATTCGCTGCGGCTGAAGATCCGGCGCTCGGCCAAGGGGTCGAGAAATTCCTGACCGAGCTCGGCTGGCGCGAATTCTGCCGCCACCTCCTCTACGACCACCCCGACCTCGCCACCGCAAACCTGCAAGCCAACTTCGACCGTTTCCCCTGGCAGCCCGACAAGAAGGCGCTCGCTGCCTGGCGGCGCGGCCGCACCGGCTATCCCATCGTCGATGCCGGCCTGCGCGAGCTATGGCACACCGGTGTGATGCACAACCGGGTGCGGATGGTGGTGGCCTCGTTCCTCGTCAAGCACCTCCTGATCGACTGGCGCGAGGGCGAAGCCTGGTTCTGGGACACGCTGGTCGATGCGGACGCCGGCAGCAATCCCGCCAATTGGCAATGGGTCGCCGGCTGCGGCGCCGACGCCGCCCCCTATTTCCGCGTGTTCAATCCGCAGCTCCAGGGCGAGAAGTTCGATCCCGATGGAACCTACGTCCGGCGCTGGGTGCCGGAGCTGAAGGACCTTCCGGCGAAGCTCATCCACCAGCCGTGGCAGGCGACGCCGATCGAGCTTGCGAGTGCAGGCCTCACGCTTGGCAAGACGTATCCGCAACCCATTGTCGATCATGCCAGGGGACGCGAGCGCGCGCTCGCTGCTTACGCGAAGATCCGCAAAGGTTGAGCGTCGCTTTGACACAATTTCGAAACCCGCTATCGTCATCGCTCCGTTCAAACAATGGGGGACGACATGGACGACGAGAAGCCGATCACCGAGCAGGCGATGGACACGATCACCAACGCCGTGGAAGCGACCAAGGACGCCGCAGTCACCGCCGTCAAGCAGGTGAAGAAGGCAGCCAAGAAGGTCGCGAAGAAGGTCGCGCCGAAGAAGGCGGCCAAGAAGACAGCTAAGAAGGCAGCTAAGAAGACGACGAAGAAGGCTGCAAAGAAGTCGTCAAAGAAAGCCGCGAAAAAGACTGCGAAGAAGGCCGCCAGGAAAGCCACCAAGTCGAAGAAGAAGGCCAAGCGCTGAGCGTAACGCTTGCGGCCGTCTCCGCGCGCGGACGCCCGGAGACGGCACCCTATCTCACCGTTTGGCGGCGCGCCGGCCCGGATGATGCTGGCCTTTGGGATCCCGGAATTCGCTGCGATGGCCGCGCCGGTCCTCGGCATGGAATCGCTTGCGCTTTTCCGCTGAGCCGAACTGCTTGATCACCCGCCTGCCGTTGACCTTCTTGATCACATAGCCGCCCTCGGTCATCGTGAACGGCGCCGTCAGCGACCCCATGTGGTCGAACTTGGTGCCGGGGGGATGTTCGAACGGCTCGAACCAGGACGGGTAGACGAAGTTCGACATCGGAAAGCCATCGATGATGAACGCCTCCTCCTCCACGGCGTCGCAAACCTCATAGGCATATTGGGTGTGCCGGGTTTTTTCAGCCCACAGATTGGCCATGGGATCGAGCACCATCTCGAACAGCTCGTGCGATGCGGCGAGGCTGACCGGATCATCCTCGCCCAGCGTCTTCAGGAATATCTTCGAGATCGGCTGTCCCCGATGCGTCAGCTCGTGCCGTCCGAGGAAGTTCTCGTGCGTGGCGTCGTCGAAATAGACCAGCTGCCAATCGGTGGGCTTCGGCTTGCGGGTGACGTCGAGATCGACGGGATAGCCCCAGACCGGGAGGAAGTGCTTGTCGTAGCATTTCTGCAGCGCTGCGGTGAGCCTTCCCATCATCCGCTCGCTCATCATCTCCTCTGCATAATTGATGCAGGCAATCCGGACCGGCTTCATCGACCGGTGGAGCAATGCACGTCTCGCCGTTTTCATGGACATCCCGCGCTGAAAAGAAATGGGCTCGAATGCTCCACCCTAGCACGGAACGGTGAACACACGTCAGGGCTGTGCGCGCTGCTAAGAGCGCCGATTGACCACGAAGACCGCCGCTGCGCACATCGCCATGCCGGCAATGGCGATTGCGTCCAGCTTTTCGCCGAACAGGAGATACGCCATCAGGGCCGTCACAGCCGGCACCAGGTAGAACAGGCTCGCGACCGAAGTTGCCGCGGCGTGGCGGATCAGCCAGTACAACAGCCCGATCGATCCGATCGAGAGCGCCACAGCGAGCCAGGCGAGCGCGAGCACGAATTCCCGCGTCCAGTGCACCACGCGGTCTTCGAACAGAAAGGCGCCGATCGCGAAGAAGATGGTGACGGCCACATATTGCACGAGATTGCCGGCGCGCCAGTCGATCTGGTTGCAGTAGCGGCGCTGGTAGAGCGTGCCGAGCGTGATGCTGATCAGCGAGACCACCGAGGCCAGCCAGCCGAGCCCGGCCTCACCCGTCATCGGGCGGTTGTGCAGGATCAGCACGACGCCGCCGAGGCCGAGCACGAGGCCGGCCCATTGCAGCGGCGTCACCCTCTCGCCGAGCCAGCGATTGGCGATGGTCGAGGTCAGGATCGGCTGCAGGCCCGGAATCAGCGCGGAAAGGCCGGCGGGTATCGAATGCGCGATCGCGATCGCGGTGCCGCCGAGATAGAAGCCATGGACCAGGATGCCTGCGACCGCGCTATGCGCGATGCCGATGCCGTCAGGCCATTTCGGCCGCGCGATGCCAGCGATGATCGCCATCAGGCCGACCACGATCGCCATGCGGATGGCGAGGTAGGTCAAGGGATCGGCATTGTCGACGACGTATTTGGTGCCGATGAATCCGGTGCTCCAGAGCAGGACGAACAGGATCGGCGCGACGCGGGCGGTCAGGGCTTCTTGATTATGGTTCATTGCCGCCCTCCTTGCCCCATGGGCACGGTTGCGGCAATGCGAATTTCGCCTGGGACGATGCTGCGCTGCGACGGCGGCTCAGCTCAGCCGCTCACCACTCTTCCGGACAGGGATCGATGATCTTCCAGAGCTCGACCCCGTTCTTGATCTTCTTCATGTCGGTGGTGAGCCCGCCATTGCGGCGGATCCAGTCCTTCACCTTGTCGGGATAATAGGACATGAGGTCGGAGGTGCCCTCGGCGCTGGTGACCTTGATGCCGAAGGTGAAAGCCTTGTCGTAATAGGCCTGGTGGAAGCCGAGGCTGGCCCGCGGCGTCACGCAGATCTTGTTCATCGGCACGATGCCGAGCACGAGGGTGCAGGCCGAATTGCAGATGCCGTCGATGATGACGCGCTCGCCCTTCTCGCGCACGCGCTTGTACTTGGCCTTGTACTCCTCGACATAACCGCCGTGATCGCGGGTGATGTGCAGCTCGGCACGCGCCGGCGTGGCGGCGGCTAAGCAGAGCAACAGCAGGCT
This sequence comes from Bradyrhizobium sp. CCGE-LA001, assembly GCF_000296215.2. Lineage (NCBI taxonomy): Bacteria > Pseudomonadati > Pseudomonadota > Alphaproteobacteria > Hyphomicrobiales > Nitrobacteraceae > Bradyrhizobium > Bradyrhizobium sp. CCGE-LA001. Next base: position 4,807,752 of record NZ_CP013949.1, read on the forward strand.
GAGAAGCGTGATGCGCATGGCGACGTGCGGCGAAAGCCTTCAGGAATGGACCAGACTTGAAGGACCCTAAAATGATCCCTTGGAGCCGGGGAGACGATTCTTAAGCGAATACTGTTTGGTCATACTTGTGTGGGGAATTCGTTAAGCATCCGGAAAAGGCCAAAAATGGGCAGGTTTCGACCGCATGCCCGGCAATTCTGTCACACCCACCCGGAAATCTGCGGGATCGGCCCTGATTTCGGGCCTTGTGACCGATGCCTGGCCGTCCGAAATTGCTATAATCGCTGACCTATTCGAGCGGGTTCCGGAGAATCGAGATGAGCAAGTTGACGCTTGTAGCCGCCGCTGCGGCCCTGACGGTTGCAATCCTGGCCCCGGGCCTTGCAGAGGCTCGTCACCGGTACCACCGCTCCTACGCCAACCCGCTGCCCTACCCCATCAGCTATCTGCACAATTACGGACCGGGCATCACCCCCGGCACTTTCGCCTATTACGACGGCCCGTCGACGAACCACTGTTACCGCAGTGCGGCCGCCTATATCGGCCAGGACCGCCGCCGGCACCCCTGCTACTGAGGTACCGCGCGTCCTTCCTCGCGGCCGCCCCTATTTCGCGGCGCCCGACAGCAGCAATTGCTTCTCGATCTCGTAGACCGGCAGCTTGACGAGGTCTTTGCCGACCTCGCCCTGAAGCGCCTTGCGCACGACGTCGGAATAGTCGGCGCGGATCATGCCGAGCGCGCGCGGAGAGGCCACCATGGTCAGGGCCGAGGTCTCGCCGGCGCTGACGGCGGCATCGAGCCGGCCGGCCAAGCTCCGCAGGAAGGCGCGCTCGGCTTCGTCATGCCAATCGGTCTGCTCGACCGAACTGCGCACCCCACCCGACGCCCCATGTAACCGGCCCGGCGCATCGCTGCCTTGCGCGCCGGTCGAGAGATTGGGCTGCTCGTGCACCTCCCTGGTGTGCAGGTTTGGAAACATCTCGTCGCCGAGGTTTTCCAGAATCAGCGCCTTGCGCCCGTCGCACACGACCAGCCAATCACCCTTTTCAATTCTCATCTTGTCCATTGCGCAGCTCCAAGCATCCTGTAAGCCTGCCCTTCGAATTGCTCGACCGGCTGACCCGTGTGGCAAGAGTAGTGACAAAGCGACATCGACGAATTGCGCGGGATCAAGGATGCGGCGATGTCGTGCCGGCAGCAGCCGGCGCAAAGCGACGTTGGTCAGACGCGCGCCGCATCTCGTTAGAATCACGCCTGCAGCCGGGCTCGCTGAAGATTCGTTCATCAGCATTACATTTGGGCTCCGCCACAATTTAATCAGAACAACTTCGATATCCTGCGTTGCGTCAGCGGAGGAAGACATCATGAACCTTAGAATTGGCCTCGTCGCCGCATCCCTGTTCGGTGCCGTCGCGGCGTCGCCGGCGGCGTCCGCCATGCCCATCGCACCAGCACCTGCGACACCGCAAGTCTCCGGCGTCGAGCAGGTCCGCATGGTCTGCAACGCCTGGGGACAGTGCTGGTGGCGCCCGAACTATTATGGGTACTACGGGCCGCGGCCATATTATGGCCCTCGGTATTATGGGCCGCCGCGCTATTACGGCCCGCGCTATTATGGCTATCACGGCTATCGCCGCTGGTGACGTCTGAAGGGGCCCTTGGGGCCTCTTCGCTTTGCGGGATCATGAATCGTGCGATTGCTGCCGGGGCCTCGAGCAACGCGAAAACTGATCTAGATCAAAGAGGAAGGCCGCCACTCCCGCCATTGTACGGAGATGGCGATTTCATCGTTTTCCGATGCCCTCGGACGGGCATGAACGTGCAAACGCATCTGGAGAAGGAGCGAACGCATGGGGCGCAGCTTTGCGCCCTTTGCCTGTCCTGCGTGCACGCGCCTGCATTTCATCGATCTCGCCTCCGGCCAACCGATGAGCCGCGAACGTTGACGGTGACACTGATCTACTGCGCCTCATGGCATGATGTCCGCAATACTACGGCACGAATTCCGATTTACTGAAGCATGATGTTTCGCCATTGATGGCGATATACGACGTTCATTTGATTGTTGCACAGCCGGCCAAACGCAATGTTGTTCGACGCCCTCGCCCCGTCCTCCGCGCTTCAACTGATCGGCTTTGCCGACGTGGACGCATTTCGGCCGATCGAGACGATGGAAGATGCGAGAAGCATTCCGCTCGACGTCGCGAATTTCGCGGCTTTGCGCGCCGTCGTCTCCCTACCTGCATGCCGCATCGTCGTGATGAGGTCGTTCGCGCGCATCCTCGACGCGGCCTATCGGATGCCTGGCGGAATGGTGATCCTGCCGATGGCCGACGACCTTCGGGCCAATTTCAAGTGCGTCGATCTCGACGCCCGCTTCTTCGTTGCCCTCCGCGGCAACGACGAATGTCATTACGTCGAACCCCAGACCAATCATCACGCGATGATCATCCTCTCGCCCGCCCTGAGAGACCGGGGCTGGTTCGATCGTGGCGACGATTTGCGAGCCAGGGTCGCAAACCGGCCGGCCCTGCTTCACGCGCGTCGATTGCTGCTCGACATCCTGCGGACCGCATCGGCGCAGCCGCTCCTGTTCGAGACCACCGAGGTGGCCGCCCATCTCCAGGAAGGTCTACTGCTCGCGCTCGATGATTTGTTTCGGATTGATCCCCGGCCGGACCGGAGCACCTCCGTCCGAGGCGAGCGGTCGATCAAACTCATTCAACGGATCGACGATTACGTCGCAGCCCATCCGACCGCTCCGATCTACACGGCCGATCTCGCCAGCGAGTTTGGCGTCTCGATCCGCACGCTCGGCGGTGCCGTGAGCAAGGTGCGCGGCATGAGCCTGCACCAGTACAGCCGCCTCAAGAGGCTGTGGGCGACCCGCGCCCGTCTGCTCAAGGGCGGCGGCGCCACCGTTGCCATATGCGCCCGCGCCCAGGGCTTCCATCATCTCGGTGAGTTCGCCGCTGCCTACCGCGCGACCTTCCAGGAGAGCCCCTCGGAGACGCTGGCCCGCGGCCGGCAGATCCGCCAGCCGACGCGCTGACCGCTCATGCCCACGACGAGGACAAGCATCAGCTCCGACACGGAACAAATATCGAACATTCGCAAAGCGTGGCGCGCTCGGAAGGATTCGAACCTCCGACCCTCGGAATCGAAATCCGATGCTCTATCCAGCTGAGCTACGAGCGCCCTGACCCCGGCATTGGGCCACAACCGAGACGTACCGGAGAGTTGCTGGCAAGCCAGCACTCTGGGTGGCGTTCGGATGAGTTCGAATTAGCAGAGAGGCCGACCAATAAAAAGCCCTCCCCGCCTCGTTTCGAAGCGGGCGCAGCGTTCTTACCAGGTGTTGCCGAAGAAGCCGAACTGCGGGCGCTGCGCCATCATCATCGGCCGGTCCTGCTGTTGCGGCACCGAATGCGCCCTGGCGACCCTGCGCTTCGGCGGCTGTGCCTGCGGCGCCGGAGCAGGCTGGGCCTGCGCTTGAAGCTGCGGCTTGGCGTCTGCCTTCTTCGCCGCCGCGGTATCGGCCTTCGGAGCCGGCGTGAACTGGGCGAACGTCTCGCGCACCCGCGCCTTGGCCGACACCTCGGCGAGAGCTGCCGAGGCGCCATCCGCCCCCGGCGGCTGGGGCACCACCACAGAAGCAGTCTTCACTGCGGGCGCGGCAATCGTCGGCTGGCTGGTATCGAGCACCACGCGCTCGGGCAAATGGCGATCGGACCTGATCCGGATCAGCGGCTGGTCGTTGGTGGCGGTCGCAACGGCTTGCGCCACGGGTGCCGTGGGCAGCATGAAATCCGCCGCGAACAACAGTGCGAGCAAAGCTCCACCGACGAAGATGAAATACCGAAAGATAGGCATTGGCCGCGCTCCGCCCCCCGCATCCCCGCGTGGGCCTTTCGCCTTAACAGGCGATCCTCTAGTTGGTTCCTGGCCCAGCCATTCGGTTCAAATGGCAACGCCAAGTTTTTGGCCAAGGCCCAGAGATGGTAACTTTTCCGCTACCGGAGGATGCAGCGATCATGCGCGGCGTGCTGCAACCAGCGAGCACTTCGCTTGGTCGGCATTCACATTGACGAAACCGATGGGGATTTGCGCGTAGGTCTTGCGGCTCTTCATGCTGACGGGATCCGCCAGCACACGGCTTCGATCGGTGAGATGGCTGCCGTCGCGTCGCGTAAACGCGCAGACGATCTCGACGTCCTTTACGGCATAGTCATTGTCGTTTCGCAGCGTGAACGTCACCAGCGCCTTCGAGCCGAGGCCGCCGCGACGCCAGGTCTGCGATGAAATCCTGAGGCGGCCGAGCTCGGCCATTGCAGGCGTTTGAGCCTCGGACGCCTGCGAGACCGCTGCTGCCGGATCGTCCGAGGGCGCCGTCTCGACTGCCAGCTCCGGCTTGCCCGGCTCAGCGCTATTGCTCTTGGAGAGAGGCAGCAGCATCCAGACGCCACAGCCCAGGATGATCACTGCCAGCAGCCATAGCAGGCCCCGGCCAAGCGAGACGCTCGCAATCGTCACGGTCCGCGCCAGCCGCTCGCCGCTCCCGGCGAAACGTCCCAACCCGATCCGGCCAAGCCTCGCGTTCATGGTTTCATCACCGACGGCGGCCGGAACACGTCCGGACTTAGGCCACCGTTTACCTTAATCCCAATCTCGACCTAAGGTTCCCGCGCAGTTGCGAATCGGCAGGGGCTATGGCGATGACCGGGCGGGATCGTTAACATCCGCCGCAACATCGCAGATCGCGTTGGGAGAGAATGAAATGCCAATCGTCGTCACTTGGGATCACGTCCATCTGCGCAGCCCGGATCCGGAGGCCACGGCGGCCTGGCTGCGGGACATCCTCGGTGGCGAGATCGTGCATGCGCCCGGACGGATCGACGTGAACCTTGGCGGCGCCAAGATCTTCATCGCGCCGCTCGAGGGCAACAGCACCGTCAGCCCACCGCCTCCGCATCCGCATCAGGGCCTCGATCATTTCGGGCTGACGGTGAAGGACATCGACGCCGTCGCCGCCGAGATCAAGGCCAAGGGCGTCACCTTCACGCGCGAGCCGACCACGATCAGGCCGGGCGTGCGCATCTGCTTCATCCGCGGCCCCGAAGGCATCTCGATCGAGCTGCTCGAGCGCGACAAAAAATATACCTAAGCGGCGCGAGCGGCACCAGGGATCGGCTCTCCGGACGCGCCGTCCGGAGTGTGGCGCGCGCCGGCTCCGGTCACGACCTCGGATCTCGGCTCATGGTGAGGCCGTCATATCCGCGTCATAGACAACCGGGGACGATTACGGTCCGCAGGACTTCCGTCCCGCCAAACTGCCGCGTTGCGCCAGCGGACGCGCTTTGGCATAAAAGCAAGATCGGTTACGCCCTTGGGCGATGGCGGCCGGCCTGTGGGACGTTATGAAAAACGGGCTCTATTCAATTCACGTGAGCCTGCTCGATGGGCGAGTCGGCAAAGGCAGCGGCGTGATCCTGTTCCGCGACGGCAAAATTCTTGGCGGCGATGCCTACCTCTATTACACCGGCAGCTACAAGGTGAAGGACAACAGCTTCAAGGGTGAAGTGCTGGTGCAGCGCCACACCTCGCCGCGGGGCAACGACAATCCGCTGTTCGGTGGCCCCGCCCCGGTTGGCATCGGCGTCAGTGGCACCTTCACGGACACGCGCGGGGAGATGACCGGCACGGCGCTGGTCGGCAAGGCCAGCCAGATCTTCGGCGCGACGCTGCGCAAGCTCGCCGACGTCGACTAACTATTCCGCCGCCTGTTCGAGCGGCGCCACGCGCGGCAGGATCATCTGGATGCGTGTGCCGCCCCCCGGCTCGGAATCGAGATCGAGCCGGCCGCCGAGCCGGTTGGTGACGATGCTGTAGACGATGTGCAGGCCGAGGCCGGTGCCGCCCTGGTCGCGCCGCGTCGTGAAGAATGGATCGAAGGCGCGGCGCCGGACGTCGAGCGACATGCCGCAGCCATTGTCGGAAAAGATGATCTCGACATTGTCCTTGCCGGACTCGCGCACCTGGATGTCGATGGTCCCCGGCCGGCCATCCGGAAAGGCGTGCGCCACCGAATTGAGAAACAGATTGGTCAGCACCTGACCATACGGGCCGGGATAGCTGTTCATGGTCAGATCCGGCTGGCACTCGACGTTGAGCGTCAGATTGTGCTTGCGCAACCCCGGCCGCAGACTCATCACCACCTGCTCGGTGAGGTCGCCGAGGTCGAAGCTGCGCTGGTCCGAATAGTTGCGGTCGGCCGCGACCTGCTTGAACGACTGGATCAGCTCGGCGGCGCGATTGAGATTGGAGACGAGCTGCGAGGAGGCATCCCGGCTGGTGTTGAGGAATTCGTTCAGGGTGGAGCGACGCAGCTCGCCGCGCTCGACTTCGGCCGAGAACATCGCGGTCTTGCGCTCCAGCGCGGAGGCGACGGTGAGGCTGATGCCGACGGGATTGTTGACCTCGTGCGCGACGCCGGCGACCAGGCGTCCGAGCGCGGCGAGCTTCTCCGCCTCGATCAGCGAGGCCTGGGTCTCGCGCAGATTGCGCAGCGCGGTCTCGGCCGATTCCTTGGCCTTGCGCATCTCCTGCTCGCCGCGCTTGCGCTCGCCGATGTCGAGCGCCACCGTGACGATCCGCTCGATCTCGCCTTCGGCGTCGAGCAGCGGCAGCTTGTTGACCAGCCATTGCCGCATGTTGCCGGAGGCGTCCTTGTACTCCTCCTCGTAGAAACCCAGACCTTTTCGAAGCTTGAGCACCCGCTTGTCGCTCTCGTCGGATTTGGCGGCGCCGTAGCGCGACATCAGATCGGCCGTGGTACGGCCGAGCGCATCGCCGGGCTCGATGCCGAAGATGCCGGCCATATAGCGGTTCATCAGGACGTAGCGCAGATCGCGGTCCTTGACGTTGATCACCGCGGGCACGGTGTCGATGACCTGCTGGAGCAGGCGCCGGCCTTCGGCGATGGCGTCTTCCGCCCGCTTCTGGTCGGTGATGTCGCGTAGCGTGCCCTCGTAGCGGACGATGTTGCCCTCCTCGTCCCGCACGCCGGTGGCGCTGTCGGAGAGCCACAGGATGTTGCCGCTGCGCTGGCGCACCTGATACTCGAACTCGCGCACCATGCCGTCGCGCGCCATTAGCCGCTGATATTCGGTGCGCGCCTCGGGATGGACGTAGATCGTATGAGCGATGTCGTTGATGCTGTCGATGAGGTGCTGCGGGCTGTCATAGCCCATCATCCGCGCCAGCGCCGGATTGGCGTTGAGGAGGTCGCCGGCCGGCGTCGTCACGTAGATGCCGTCGACCGATCCCTCGAACAGTTTCCGGTAGCTCTCTTCGGCGAGGCGCTGCTCGGTGAGCGCCCGCACCGCCGCCTCGCGCGCCGTGTCGGCCTCCTCGAGCGCGCGGCGGAACACTTCGGCCGCCCGGGCGATGTCGCCGATCTCGTTGCCGAGGTCGGCGGACGGGATCGACGCGTCCTTCTGGCCGGCGGCCAGCGCGCGAATGGAGCGTGCGATCTGGGCGAGCGGACGAACCGTCCTGCGCACCACGAACAGTGCCGCGCCGATGCCGATCAGCACGCCGACCGTGCCGAGCACGATGCTCTGCCACCGTGCCTCGGTCAGCGTGCGGGCGAAATCGCGCGACAGCACGTGACCGCGGCGCGAGCTGACCTCGCGCAGCAATTCGGCGACACGGCCGATCAGCCGGCCCTCGGTGCCCAGCACCTCGCGGTCGATGTCGGCGATCTGCCGTTCGCGAACGGCGACCGCCATGATGGCCTCGGCATAATCGTTGACGTCCGCCCTGAGCTTGCCATCGGCGATGTCCATCGCACGCAATCCCTCCGCCGCCTGTTCGGCCGCGGACGGGTTGCGCGCGAGCAGACCGAGCGCGATTCGGCTCTGCGCCTCGGACAGGCGGGAGGCCAGCTCGCGGTCCGCGGTGCCGGCGACGGCCGCGTCGAACCGCTCCCGCAGCGGCGGCAGGCCGGCGAGCAGCTGGGCACGGCGATCGATCAGGGTCGATATCCGCTCCAGGCCGGTGCGGTAGGTCGCAAGCCGCTCGGTGACTCCGTCGAGCATGTCCTGTTGCTCGGGCGCGAGCTCGATGCGGGTCTTCTTCAGGATGTCGCTCAGCGTCGAGGCCGCCTCGCCGACCTGCTGAAACTGGATGCCGGCGCCGGGATCGGTGACGAAGTCGCGCGCGGCAAGGCGCAGCTCGTTCATGCGGCGGTCGATATCTTCGGCGAGGTCACCGACGCTCTGGAGCCGCTGCAGCTCGGCGAAGGTGGTGTCGATATGGCGGATCGCGATCACGCTCGCGGTCGAGGTGACGATGATCACCGCCAGCACGAGCAGGAAGCTGCCGAAGGTGAGCTGGCCGATGGAGAGCGAGAAAGTTCGCTTTTTCTCAGGGGTCGGCGTCGATTCGGCGGGCATTGGTGTTTTGGGGGACCGGGCTAGAGGAGGCCCAATATACGACGTATTGCACCCCCGGGGGAACATGCGTCGGACCGCCCAACATCGTTAATTGTCGGTGGGCCGCCGCCATCCGGTTGTCCACCCGATGCATCCGCCCATTCGATGGGCGGAAACCAGTGCATCGGCGGCCGCCATACTTCGTCACATAGCGAAGTATCCTAGCCGAGCGCCCCGACCTCGAACACTTCGCCGTCATAGCCGGCCTCGCGGGGAATGCGGAGCTGGCGGCCGGTTTCGGTCCTGGTCATCACCGGCATCACCGTGACGATCGACATCCCGCGGGCATGGTCGAGCGCCGCGCTCACGCTGGTCTGCTTGGCAAGCCGGATCAGATTGCGCGTGGTCGGGAACGGCAGCTTGAAGCGGCCGCTCTCGCCGCCCTCCACCGCCTCGCGCGGCGAGACCCAGATCGAATCGGTGGACTCGCGGCCGTCATGGGCGCCGAGCTGATCGGGTGGCGCGGCGGCGAGGAAGAACCAGGTGTCGAAGCGCTTCGGCATGCCCTCGGGCGTGATCCAGTGCGCGTAAGGCACGAGCGTGTCTAGCGCGAGCTGGAGGCCGTTGTCGTCGAGAATCTTCAGGAAGCTGATCTTGTGCTCGTTGAGGGCGACGCGGTGCGCGTCCGCGATCTCCCCGGAACGCTTGGCGTCGACCGGCAGGCCCGTCCCCTTCGAACGCGCCAGCAGGATGCCGCTCTCTTCGAAAGTCTCGCGGATCGCGGCGATCCGGAAGCCGCGGTCCGCCTCGCTCAAGCCCTCGCCGCCCGAATAGAGATCGGAGCGGGCGACGATCTCCTTGTCGCCGGCATCGACACTGCCGCCGGGAAACACCAGCGCGCCCGAGTTGAACTCGATCTGATGATGGCGAACCATCATGAAGACCTCGATTTCGGTCTGTGCGCCGTCACGGAGCAGGAGAATCGTCGAGGCCGGGCGTGATGCTGATGTCTCGGTCATTAGATTATCCTGCGGCGCTGGATTGCGGGCCGAGATTGGCGCGCTTGTCGAAACGGGCGACGCGCGAGAGGAGATAATCGACCTCGGCCTTTGCCGCCGCGGTCATCGTCGCACCGGGCTTGCGCTGGGCGCTGGAGGCGATGATGCCGCGTTTCTGCAGCACGTATTTGCGCACGGTCAGGCCGACGCCGGGCTGTTGCTCGTAGCGGATCAGCGGCAGATGCGCGTCGAAGATGTCATGCGCGGCGTCGCGCTTGCCGGCCTTGGAGAGGTTCACGACGTCGATCAGAAGCTCCGGGAAGGCATAGCCCGTCATGGCACCGTCGGCGCCGCGCTCCATCTCGAAATCCAGGAACGTGCCGCCATTGCCGCACAGGATCGAGAGCGGACGGAGCGAGCCGTCCTTCTGGAAGCCGCGCAGCGTCGAGATCTTTTCCAGACCCGGCCAATCCTCGTGCTTGAGCATCACACAGTTCGGATTGTCCATGACGATCTTGCGGATCACGGCGGGAGTGAAGATCACCGACAAGGTCAGTGGATAGTCCTGCAGCACCCAGGGAATGTCGGGCCCGATGGCCTCGGCCGCCTGCTTGAAATAACCGACGATCTGGTCGTCGGTGCGAAGTGACGGCGGCGGCGCGATCATCACGCCGGCGGCGCCTGCGTCCATCGAGGCCCTGGCCAGCGAGCGCATGGTGGCAAAGCCCGGCGCGGAGACGCCGACGATCACCTGCATCTTCTTGGCGCGCTTGACGTAGCGCACCGCCACCTGCTCGGCCTCGGCGGCATCGAGCTTCGGCGCCTCGCCGAGGATGCCCAGCACCGTAACACCGTCGCAGCCGACCTCCTCGTAGAAATCGGTCAGGCGGTCGATCGAGCGCTCGTCGATCCGGCCATCGTCGTGGAACGGCGTCGGCGCGATTGCGAAGGTGCCCTTGGCGTCGGCGGTGAGTTTCATAAGTCCCTTATCCCTTTGTTCGTCATTCCGGGGCGGCTCGCAGAGCCGAACCCGGAATCGAGGTTCCGGGTTCACGCTTCGCGTGCCCCAGAACGACAGTGAATCAAAACCGCCGCGCCCCCATCTTGATCTGCTCCTCGGAGAAGAAGATCTCCTTGGCGTGCTCGACGATGTCCTGGGCGTTCCAGCCCGAATGCGGCGGTTTCCAGCCTTCCATTTCCATCATCCGCATCTCGCGCACGCCGCGGGGCCCGGACACGCCCAGCACCTTGCCGGTCTGGTCGCCCGACAAATCGCTGACCATGTATAGCACGGCCGGCGCGATGCCGTCCGGCCCCAGCGCCGCCCCCGGGTTCTCCTTATAGCGGGGCAGGTCTGCGGTCATGCGGGTCAGGGCGCCTGGCGCCAGCGTCCATATCCGGATGTTGTACTTGCGGCCCTCGATCGCCAGCACGTTGGACAGGCCCCAGATGCCGCCCTTGGCCGCGCCGTAATTGGTCTGGCCGAAATTGCCAATCAGCCCCGACGTCGACGAGGTGTTGACGATGACGCCGCCGCCGTTTTCCCGCATCCAGCGAAACACCGGCAGGGTGCAACAAAAGGTGCCTTTCAGGTGCACCTTGATGACCTTGTCCCAGTCGGCCTCGGAGGCTTTTGCGAAGGTCTGGTCGCGGAGAATGCCGGCATTGTTGACGAGGATGTCGGCGCGGCCGAAGTGCTTGATGGCGTCGTCGAACACCGACTGGCCGCCTTCCATGGTGGAGATGTCCGCGCCATTGGCGACCGCCTTGCCGCCCTCCGCCGTGATCGCGTCCACAACCTGCTGCGCCATGGACTTGTCGGCGCCGGAGCCGTCGCGGGGACCACCGAGATCGTTGACGACGACAGAGGCCCCTTCCCGCGCAAACAGCTTTGCGTAGGCCTCACCGAGCCCCCCGCCCGCGCCGGTGATCAGCGCGACCTTGCCGTCGAGTAGTCCCATGGTGGCGTCTCCCTGTTTGTTTTTGTTCTCTCGTGTCCCGGACGCGATGCAGCGTGAAACGCTGCGTCGCAGAGCCGGGACCCAGCTCTGGTCGGGCACTCTAGGCCCCGGCTCTGCAGCGCATCGCTGAAGGAGCGCTGCGCTGCGTCCGGGGCACGAGAGCAGCTAACCCAACACCGTCTTGCCGTTCTTGATCACGGTGACGCCGCGCGATTTCACCTTGGCCTCGAACGAGATCACGTTGCCGTCCTTCCACAGGTCCATGGTCACGGTCTCGCCGGGATAGACCGGTGACGAGAACCTTGCGACGTGCTGGCGGAAGGCAGAGGCGTCGTAGTCGGCATAGCTCTGCAGCACGCCGCGGCAGGTGATGCCGTAGGTGCACATGCCGTGCAGGATCGGGCGCGGGAAGCCGGCCTTCTTGGCGAACTCGGGATCGGAGTGCAGCGGATTGCGGTCGCCGCAGAGGCGATAAACCAGCGCCTGGTCGGGGCGCGTCGTGATGTCGATGGTCTTGTCGGGCGCGCGCGAGGGGATCTTGTGCGGGTCGGGCTGCGTCAGGTTCGGTCCGCCGAAGCCGCCGTCGCCGCGGGCAAAGCGCGAGGCGACCAGCGTTGCCAGCTTCTCGCCCTTCTCGTTCTTCAGCACGGTCTGGTGAACGATGACGGCGCCCTTGTCCTTGCCCTTGTCGTAGACCTCAAGCACGGAGGAGTCGGCCGTGATGTGCGCGGCCACCGGGAACGGCTGGTGGAACGTGATGTCGCGCTCGCCGTCGACCACCATGACGCGGTTGAGGTTCATCTCGCCCGGACCCGAGCCCCAGGCGGCGACGGACGCGAAGGTCGGCACCACCTTGAGCGGGCGCGGCGTGAACGTGCCCTCGTTGACGAAGGCGAGCTCGTTCTCGTCCATGGGATCGGCGCCGAGGCCGATGCCATAGGCGTAGAGCATCACCTCGCGGTCGGTGTAGGCATATTTCTGGCCGATGTTTTTCAGGCCTTTGAGCTCTTCGTATCTGGCGGACATTTCTGGTTTCCTCTCCGGGATTCTTTCGCGCCGCTGCCAGTCGAAGTGCCCTCTCCCCTTGCGGGAGAGGGCTGCGAGAGCCGTGCGGCAAACTCGTTGGGGTGAGGGGTTGGCTCCGCAGCAACAGTCTTAGTGTGGAGCGACACCCCTCATCCGGCGCTTCGCGCCACCTTCTCCCACAAGGGGAGAAGGAAGAAGCAACTACACCGGCGTGAAGAACGGCAGCGGGGCGCCGTCGGTCGGCTTGAACACCACCTTCACCTTCTGGCCGATCTTCAGTTTCTCCAGATCGCAGTCGACGAAATTGGTCTGCACCGACGGCCCCTCCTTCAGCGTGACGTAGCCGATGGCGTAAGGGCCGGTGGGCGACTTCCGCATCAGGCTCCACGTATAGATCGTGCCCTCGCCCGACGCTTCCTCCCACACCGTCTTGTCGGAGTAGCAGAACGGGCAGATCGAACGCGGGAAGTAATGCGCTTCGCCGCAGGCGGTGCAGCGCTTGATCATGAACTTGTCCTGCTTGGCGGCGTCCCAGAACTGAGCAGTTTCCGGATTGGTGACCGGTGCCGGGTATTTCTTTGCTTCGCTCATCACACGCGCTCCAGAATGGCGGTCGAGGCAGCGTGGCGAACTCCCAAAAGGCCGCCGGTGCCGTGGGCGATGGCGAGATCGCAATTCTTGACCTGCACCTTCGGATGCGCCTCGCCGCGCAGCTGCCGGACGGCCTCGATGATCTTGGTCATGCCGCCGCGGTTGACGGGATGGTTGCTACACAGGCCGCCGCCATCGGTGTTGAACGGCAGCTTGCCGACGCCCGAGATCAGATTGCCGTCGGCGACGAACTTGCCGCCCTCGCCCTTCTTGCAGAAGCCAAGGTCTTCCAGCTGCATCAGCACCGTGATGGTGAAGCTGTCATAGATCGAGGCGTATTTGATGTCCTTCGGCGTGATGCCGGCTTCTTCGAACGCACGCGGGCCGGACCAGACGCCCGCGGAGTAAGTGAGATCGAGATCCTTGCCACCGCGCGGGCCCTTCATCGCCTCGCCATGGCCGATCAACTTGACCAGCGGCTTCTTCAGGCTCTTGGCGATCTCGGGCGTCGTCACGATCAGCGCGCCGCCGCCGTCGGAGACGACGCAGCAATCCATGCGATGCAGCGGATCGGAGATCATCGGCGAATTCAGCACGTCCTCGACGGTGACGACGTCCTTGAGCATCGCATGCGGATTGTATTGCGCGTGATGCGAGGCCGCGACCTTGATCCAGGCGAGTTGCTCGCTGGTGGTGCCATAGTCGTGCATATGGCGCATGGCACACATGCCATAAGCATTGTGTGTGGTCGCCCCGTAGGCGGATTCGAAATCCGCCTCGGCACCGGCCGCGCGCGGCGGCATCACGCCGGTGCGCGGCTTGCCCGCGAGCGTAATCAGAGCGATTGAGCATTTGCCCGCGGCGATCGCTTCAGCCGCATGGCCGAGATGAATGATGTAGGAACAGCCGCCGGTCTCGGTGGAATCGACGTGGCGGAGCTTTTTGGTGTTCAGGCCGAGATAATCGACCATCGGCCAGGCACCGCCGGGCGCATCGCCCGCGCAGAAATAGCCGTCGACATCGTCCTTGCTGATCCCGGCGTCCTCGATCGCACCCTTGGCGACCTCGGCGTGGAGCTGGGCGGTGGATTTGTCCGGCGCATGCCGGGTCGGGTGTTCGTAGATCCCGGCAATGTAGGCCTTGCCCTTGATGGTCAAAACAGAGGTCTCCGCTCGCGTTTCTTATGGCCCCGTTTTTCTGAACCGCGAGGGCCTGATTGGCAAGCGCGGAAATATTCCGTCGCGCGAGAGGGCAGCGGGTCGGCGCAAGTGAAGATGCTCTCGTAGGATGGGTAGAGCGAAGCGAAACCCATCAACTCCCGTTCGCATGCTGAAATAGGATGGGTTTCGCAAGTGCTCTACCCATCCTACGGCCTCCAACGCGCAGACACAGCTTCGCATCCTCGCGGCAATTCCTGCCCGAGCTTTGCGTCCGTCTTGCCTCCCTCAGGAACAGAGGGCGCAGGGAAGACCGGGTGCCGGCTGGGCACCCACGGTCCGCTGTGCGCGAATTGCGCGAAGAACAGTTGCACAGCGGCATACAGGTGCGGCCAAACATCCGGCCTTCCCTGCGCAGTGGCTTTACGGCTTATGTCGCGCTCTCCCCGGGGAGCGATGCACTATTGCCCCCGTCGCCTTGCGAGTGACCGCAAGACTTGACGCACAGACCCCGGGCGTCAGGACCACACGATTTTGCCGTACGCGAGACCGCGCCCGTCGTGCACGAGACAATCGCCCGCGCGACGCAGCCCGCGTCCACCGCCGCTCACCCCGCGTTCGTGACGATCGCGATACGCCCCTCCGACTGGGATGAGGTGGCGGACGAATACGACGATTCCGAATTTCGGTAAAGTGGAATATTTTCGCGAGCCCGGATTGACCCACGGCGTGGGTGTTTTGCCGGGCGGGCAACGCAAGGGATGGTGTCGTAGGGCGGATTAGCCGAAGGCGTAATCCGCCGCATTTGATCTCGCGGCAATAGACGTGGCGGATTACGCTTCGCTAATCCGCCCTACGAGTCCCCCTACTCCGCTGCGATCTGCCGCGGCGCGGGCGGCGGGTTGGCGAGGTCGGCGGCGAGTTGGGCGTAGCGGGCCTTGGCGTCGTGCACCGCCTTCTCCTTCACCGGGCCGTAGCCGCGGATGCGGTCGGGGAGCGACAGCAATTCCACTGCGGTGTCGAGCGTGACCGGCGACAGCAGGCCGAGCACGGTGGCGACGTCCTTCTCGTAGCCGGCGATCAGGTCGCGCTCGAGCTTGCGGTCGGCGCTGCGGCCGAAGATGTCGAACGGGGTGCCGCGCAGGAATTTGAACTTCGCCAGCACGCGGAAGACGCTCAGCATCCACGGGCCGAAGGCGCGCTTCTTCGGTCGGCCCAAGGCATCAACGCCGCGTGCCAAAATCGGCGGGGCCAGGTTGAAGTTGAACTTGAAGTCGCCCTCGAACTGATCGCGCAGCTGCTGTTCGAAGGCGCCGTCGCTGTAGAGGCGCGCGACTTCGTACTCGTCCTTATAGGCCAGCAGCTTGGCATAGTTCACCGCGACAGCGCGCGGCAGCGCCTCGCCATAGCCGCCCTTCGCTGCGGCATCGCGGACCTGGTCGACCAGCTTGCGATAACGCTTGGCGAGGCGGTTGTTCTGGTAGGCTGTCAGGTGCTTGGCGCGGTGCTCGATAACCTCGTCGAGCGTCATGGCGTCGAGCGTCTTCGGCGCAACCACCTCATCCGTTCCCTTCAGCATGTCCGCGAGACGCTTGGGATCGGCGACGGCAAGGCGGCCGAGGCGGAAGGCTTCCTTGTTCATCTTGATCGAGACGCCGTTGACCTCGATCGCCTGCTCGATTGCTTCCGCCGACAGCGGGAACAAGCCCTTCTGATAGGCATAGCCCATCATCATCATGTTGGTGGCGATGGAGTCGCCCAGCAGTTGCTCGGCCGGCTTGGTGAAGTCGAAGAACACGGAGTCCTTGTGCAGCGCCGTTTCCAGGAGCCCGTTCAGCTTGCGGGTCTGGAAGTTGAAGTCCCGGTTGAGCACGAAGTCGGCGGTCGGAATGACGTGGCTGTTGATGATGCCGCGGGTGCGGCTGCTATCGCAAAGCGTGATCGTATCCTTGGCGACTGCGACGACCTCATCGGCGGCGAGCACGAGATCGGCCGTGCCGGTGACGATGCGCGAGCAGGTCACTTCCGCCGGATGATCGGACAGGCGGACATGGCTGAGCACCGCCCCGCCCTTTTGCGCCAGGCCCGACATGTCTAGGATCATCGAGGCCTTGCCCTCGATGTGTGCGGCCATGCCGAGCAGCGCGCCGATGGTGAGAACGCCGGTACCGCCGACGCCGCCGACGGCGATGTTGTAGGGCTTGTCGAGCGTCGGACGTGTCGCCGGCTCCGGCAGCGTGCCAATGTCTGCGAGTTCTGCCGGCGCGCGGTGGCGCGGCTTGCCGCCGTCCACGGTGACGAAGGACGGGCAGAAGCCCTTGAGGCACGAATAGTCCTTGTTGCAGGAGGACTGGTTGATGGCGCGCTTGCGGCCGAACTCGGTCTCCAGCGGCTCGACCGAGATGCAGTTCGACTGCACCGAGCAGTCGCCGCAGCCTTCGCAGACCGCCGGGTTGATCATGACTCGGCGTGCCGGGTCCTCCATCAGGCCGCGCTTGCGGCGGCGGCGCTTCTCGGCCGCGCAGGTCTGCACGAACACGATCGCCGAGGTGCCCTTGAACTCGCGGCACATCTTCATGACGTTCTGCAACTCGTCGCGGTGATAGAGCTTCACGCCGGGCGCGATGGTCTCGGCCGGATAGGCGTCGGGCGCTTCGGAGACCAGATAGATCTCGCGGATGCCTTCGGCGTGGAGCTGATGGGTGATCTGCTGCGGCGAGAGATCGCCGTCATGACGCTGGCCGCCGGTCATGGCGACGGCGTCGTTGTAGAGGATCTTGTAGGTGATGTTGGCCTTGGAGGCCACCGCCTGACGGATGGCGAGAATGCCGGAGTGGAAATAGGTACCGTCGCCGAGATTGGCGAAGATGTGGTTCTCGTTGGTGAAGGGCGCGATACCGACCCAGGGCACACCCTCGCCGCCCATATGCGTGAACGTCTCGGTCGAGCGATCCATCCACAGCGCCATGAAGTGACAGCCGATGCCGGCGAGCGCGCGGCTGCCTTCGGGGACCTTCGTGGAGGTGTTGTGGGGGCAGCCGGAGCAGAAATAAGGGGTGCGGGAGACAGGCGCGACCGCCTGCATCTGGGTCGCCTGGCGGCCGTTGAACCAGTCGGCCTTGACGCGGAGCATCTCCGCAATTTCAGGGTTGAGATTAAGTCGAAGCAGGCGCTCGGTGAGCGAGGTCGCGAGCGAGGCGACGCTGAGCTCGGCGGCGAAGGTGAGGAAGCGCTTGTCGTGCTCGTCCATCTTGCCGACGATGCGCGGGCGGACGTCGTCGCGCCAGTTGAACAGCACCTGCTTGACCTGGTTCTCGACGATCTCGCGGCGCTCCTCGACGATGAAGATCTCCTCCAGGCCGACAGCGAATTCATGCACGCCTTCCGGCTCCAGCGGCCAGGGCATGCCGATCTTGTAGAGGCGAAGGCCGATCTTGGCGGCGACCTCCTCGGTGATGCCGAGTTCGCGCAGCGCCTGACGGACATCCTCATAGCTCTTGCCGGAGGCCATAATGCCGAAGCGGGCGTTCGGCGAATCCATGGTGACGCGATTGACCTTGTTGGCGCGCGCAAAGGCGATGGCGGCAAAGCCTTTGTAGTCCTGCAGGCGTCGGTCCTGCTCGAAGCGGTCGTCGGGCCAGCGCAGATTGAGGCCGCCGGGCGGCAGCTCGAAATCGGCGGGAATGATGAAGGGCTTCATCTCGTCGGTGAGATCGATCTCGGCGGTGGTCTCCACCGTCTCCGTGATCACCTTCATGCCGACCCAGCAGCCGGAATAGCGCGACATCGCGATGCCGAGCAGGCCCATCTCGATCATCTCGTGGATGCTGGACGGGTAGAGATAAGGCATCAGCGCCGACATGAAGGCGTGGTCGGACTGATGCGGCACCGTGGAGGATTTCGCGCCGTGATCGTCGCCGGCAAGGCAGAGCACGCCGCCGTTCTTGGCCGAGCCCGCGGCATTGCCGTGACGGAACACGTCGCCGCAGCGGTCGACGCCGGGGCCCTTGCCGTACCAGATGCCGACGACGCCATCATATTTGGCACCGGGCGAAAGGTTGAGCTGCTGCGAGCCCCAGACCGCGGTCGCGGCCAGATCCTCGTTCACGCCGGGCTGGAACTTGATGTTGTACTGTTCGAGGTGCTTGCGGGCGGCGAAGAGCTGCTGGTCGTAGCCGCCGAGCGGCGAGCCGCGATAGCCGGAGATGAAGCCCGCGGTGTTGAGGCCATTGGCGCGGTCACGCCGGATCTGGGCCATGGGCAGACGGACCAGAGCCTGGATGCCCGTGGTGAAGACGTGTCCGGTTTCCTGGGTGTATTTCTGATCGAGACTGATCGGACCCTGGTTGATGCCCATGCTGTCCTCTTTCCAACGCCCTGTTCAGGTCTTGCCTTAAGCCGTTGCCTGCCCGTTGTTTTTAGCTAGGGCGCGCCGACCGTCTTCGCCACTCTATGTCGGATATTTCGCGCTCCGCATCACAATTCTGGACCAAAGGGAGCGCCGGGTAAAAATCGCAATTTCGTGGCCAGAAACAGCCTACGCATTTTCAATTTGTGTCACGATACCCCGGCCGTCGCGAAATGAATCGACGCTCCGATCACGCGGGTCAGGTCGATTGGTCGCAGGAGAGGCTTTCGATGCGGACGATTCTGGCTGGGTTGGCTCTCGTGGGTTTGGCGTTGTGCAGTGCGGTCGGAAGCGCGGCCAGCGCCGCCGCGCCATCGCCGGAGCTGATCGCCTATGGCAAGGCGCTGGTCGAAGCGGGCGACTGCGCGGGCTGCCACACCGCCGATCCGGCAAAGCCGTTCGCGGGCGGCAAGCGCATCGACACGCCGTTCGGCGTGATCTATGCGCCGAACCTGACCCCGGACCGCGACACCGGGATCGGCGCCTGGGCGGATGCCGATTTCACGCGCGCCTTGCGCTATGGCCTCGCACCCGACGGCTCCAACTATTACCCGGCGTTTCCCTATCCATATTTCACGCGGATGACGAAGGACGACACGCTGGCGATCCGAGCCTATCTGGCGACGCTGGCGCCTGTCACCAGCCGCAACAAGCCGCCGGAACTGCGTTGGCCGTTCGGCTATCGCGGCCTGATGCGGATCTGGAACTATCTGTATTTCAAGCCCGGCCTGTTCGAGCCGGACCAGAGCCAGAGCGCCGCGTGGAACAGAGGCGGGTATCTCGTGACCGGGCTCGGTCATTGCGGCGCCTGCCATACGCCGAAGAACTACTTTGGCGCGGACAGGCTGGCGCAGGCGCTGTCGGGCAACGAGGTCGGCGGCTGGTACGCACCAAGGCTCGATGGTGCCGCCCGCACCGGGCTGAAATCGTGGAGCCCTGCAGACATCGTCGAATATCTGCAAAGCGGGCGCAACGCCAGGAGCCACGCCGGCGGGCCGATGGCGGAGGTGGTCGTCAACTCGACCTCGAAAATGAGCGATGCGGATGTGCGCGCGATCGCGGTCTACCTGAAGAGCCTGCCGCCGGCGCGGCGCGAGACGATCGTAACTCCACCCGATGATGCCGAGATGAAGGCGGGCCAGGCGGTCTACGCCAAGCTCTGCGTCGCCTGCCATGAAGCCGACGGCACGGGCGCACCCCGGATCTATCCGCCGCTGCCCGGCAACGCGCTGCTGCAATCGATCAATCCGTCCTCCACCTTGCGGATCATCCTCGACGGCGCCCACACGGTGACGACACCGCGCGCGCCCAACACCGGCGAGATGCCCGCCTATGCCAAGCAATTGTCCGACGACGAGATCGCGGCGGTGACGAACTACATCCGCAATTCCTGGGGCAATGCGAGCCCGTTGGTGACGCCGGCGCAGGTGGCAAAGGCGAGAAAGGAGGGATTGGGGAGTAGCGAGTAGCGAATGGTCCATTTGCTATTCGCTATTCGCAGTTCGCTATTCGCGCGCAACAGCGCTCACTTCGGCTCATCCCCCGTGAACACGAATTTCGGCATCTCCCATTTGTAGCGGACTGCGAGCAGGCGGAAGCTGAGGCCGAGCACGAAGGTCAGGGCCGTCCAGAGCTCGGCGTTAAGATTGAGGCCGAAGGCGGTCGCGTAGAACAGGCCCGTCACCACGGAGACGCTGGCATAGAGTTCGGAGCGAAACAGCAGCGGCACGTCGTTGCAGAGCACGTCGCGCAACACGCCACCGGCGCAGCCAGTCACCATGCCGGAGACGATCACGATCGGCAGCGAAGCATCCATCTGCCAGGCAACGTCACAGCCGATCATGGTGAAGACGACGAGGCCGATGGCATCGAGCACGATGAAGGCGAGGTGCAAGCGATGCACCAGCCGCGCGATCAGGATCGTCAGCAGCGCTGCCCCGCCCGGCAGCGCGAGATAGATCGGATTGGCCACCCACACCAGCGGATAATGACCGAGAAACAGGTCGCGCAGCGTGCCGCCGCCAAGCGACGTCACGCAAGCGAGCAGGCAGACGCCGACATAGTCCATACTGCGCCGGCCGGCGGCCAGCGCCGCGGTCATGCCTTCCGCCGTGATGGCGACGTACCCCAGAAGATGCAGCACGCTATCCGTCGGCGGCAGGCTCCACATCGGCTTGTTCCCTTCGTCGCTGCCATTGGAACTCACACTCGGTTCCCTCCTCCGACAGGTTCCCGATTCCCGGGGCGAGGGCAACATGAGACGAAAGCATAGGGGAGCCCGGAACAGAATCTCGCATCCACGGGTTGTCCCGACGTCATAACCCGAGGAGACCAATCGATGGCTGACGACCGTTTTCCCAACGATCCGTACCGCCCGAACCTCGCCGACGATGAGTATCTTCGCGCGGCGCGCCGGGACGATGCCAACCTTCAGGCTGATCCCGAGCTCGGCGAAGGCCCCGCCTCCAGCGGCAGAGTTGCGCTATTCGCCGTTGCGATCGCGCTGGTGCTGGGTGCCGTGTTCTATGGCCTGAACAATACCAGCACGACCAACCAGGCCAGCAACACGCCGGCCTCGCAGACCGCGCAGACGACCAATCCGGCGACACCTCCCGGCATGCGCGACGTGACGCCGCGCGGCAACACCGAGCCGGGCGTGACCACGGGTGCGGCGCCGAGCAGGCCGGCTGCGCCGGCTCCCGATACGCCTGCTGCAAAGCCGGCGCCGGATACGCCGACGCCGTCTGAGGGCGCGAAGTAATACAGTATGGAAAGCGAGAGAGCGGCGGGATGCAGATCCCGCCGCTTTTCGTTGGCTGGAGCAATATCGGTTCTCATTGAATCAGAACCGAAGCTCTAGATTCTCATTTGACGCGTTCTCTTCACGCGAACCGGTATCCACTTCGCTCGAAAACGCTCTAGCTGAACATCTTGTTGAGCTCGCCACCGGAATAGCCGTTGCCGAGTTCGGTGAAGGTCCCCTGCTCCGCCATCTCCTTTGCTGCGCGCATGAAGCCGCCCCAGGCTGCGCGGGCGAGCGAGCCGCCGACGCTGATCCGGCGCACGCCGAGATCTTCGGCTTCCTGCAGCGACAGGCCGGAGCCGCCGATCAGGAGATTGAATGGCTTCGGATGCACCGCCTTCACCACCGCCGCGATGTCCTCGCGACTCTTCAGACCCGGCGCATAGAGGCAGTCGGCGCCGGCGTCCGCGTAGGCGCTGAGCCGGTCAATGACAAGCTTGAGATCGGTGACGCCCCACAGATAAGCCTCGCAGCGCCCGACCAGCAGCGTACCGCTGTCGCCGATCGCCTTGCGCGAGGCCTTGATCCGCTCGACCGCGAGCGCGTGATCGTAGAGCGGATTGACCTTGTCGCCGGTGGAGTCCTCGATCGACAGGCCGGCAACACCGGTGCGCACGCAGCGCTCAACATTGTCGGCGACCTTGTCCGGCTCCACGGCAAAGCCGCCCTCGAAATCCGCGTTCACGGGGATGTCGACCGCCGAGCTCAATGCTGCCAGATGCTGACAGACTTCTTCCACCCCGACGCGGTTGTCGGCCTTGCCGATGGTCCAGGCAAAGCCCGCGCTCGATGACGCAATGGCCTTGAAGCCGAGATGCTGCAACGCCTTCGCGCTGCCGACATCGACAGGATTGGGCAGGATGAAGCAGCCGCTCTCATGCAGCTTCCTGAATGTCGCGCGCTTGTCCGCGGTCGTGACGTGCATGTTTCTCTCCCCTTATTGGTCGCGAAGACATAGGCGTGCCGGGCCGGCAGCGCCAGAGCGCGCCAGCACATGACGGCGCTAGCCGGCGTCGTGCACCGCTCGGCTGTCCCGCGGCGCCTGCTCGCGATCAGTCATGCCGTAGTCGCGGATGACGCTGGCAATCCGCAGATGATAATCGGCAAAGATCTTCGCCCTGCCCTTGGCCTGGGTTCGTCGATGTTCCATCGTGTTGCGCCAGGCCTCGACCGCCGCCTCGTCCCGCCAGAACGACACCGACAGGATCTTGCCCTTCTCCGTCAGGCTCTCGAAGCGCTCGACCGAGATGAAGCCGTCGATGGTCTGCAGGAGCGGTTTCAGGTCGGCCGCGAGGTCAAAATAGTCCTGGCGGTGCTCCGGCTTCGGCCAGACTTCGAAGATCACGGCGATCATGGGGGCGGCTCCTGCTAATGATGTCGTGGCCTACAATACCACCTTGCGCAGGAAGGTGCGCTCTTCCGCGAGGATGAATTTCTCGGCCTCCGCGAAGTTGAAGTTCGCCGTGCCGTCGAGATCAGCGCGCAGCCGCTTGCGATAGGACTCGTACGCCGCCAGGCTCTCGAACGAAATCAAGCCGAAGGCGATGTTGTTGGTGCCCTCATGCGGCATGAAGTAGCCGATCAATTCGCCGCCACATCTCGGGATGATGGTGAGCCAGCGCTTCGAATATTCCTCGAACTGCGCGCGCTTGAACGGATCGAGCTGATAGCGGATGAAGACGGTGACAGACAAGTTGGGCTCCTGATTTTGGCCGTTGCCGCGAGCAAAGCGACGCCGTCGCCGCGGAAGCACCGGCTTGCTTCGCTGCGCTCGCAATGACGTGTTTGCAGAGACACGTTACGCGCTTGCCCGACCACGATGCTTCGGCTACGATCGAAGCATGAAATCAGGTCCTGATATCGCCATGGTCGCTTCGCTGGTCGGCGATCCCGCCCGCGCCAACATGCTCACCGCGCTGATGAACGGTCGCGCGCTGACTGCGAGCGAACTTGCGCAGGAGGCCGGCATTACGCCGCAGACCGCGAGCTCGCATCTGTCGAAGCTCGAAGCCGGCGGCCTCGTCGAGCCGGAGAAGCAGGGCCGCCATCGCTATTACCGCCTCACAGACGACGACGTCGCCGGCGTGCTCGAGGGCTTGGCGGGGCTTGCCGCGCGGACCGGGCACATGCGCGTGCGCACGGGGCCGAAGGATCCGGCGCTGCGGCGCGCGCGGATCTGCTACGACCATCTCGCCGGCGATCTCGGCGTGCAGATGCTCGACACCATGCGCGCACGGCAACTGATCAGGCAGAAGAAGCAGGAGATCGAGCTCACGGCCGAGGGCGAGCGCTTCCTCGCCAAACATTTGCAGATCTCGCCCGGCATGCTCGCCCATCCGCGCCGGCCGGTGTGCAAGGCCTGTCTCGACTGGAGCGAGCGGCGCCATCATCTCGCCGGCACGCTGGGCGCTGCCATGATGCAGCGCTTTGCCGAGCTCAAATGGGCTGCGCGCGACGCCACGCCCGGCAGCCGCGTGGTGAATTTCACCCGCACCGGCGAGAAGCAGTTCGCCGCGCTGTTTGGCGAGGGCAAGGATTGATCACGCAAGCCGCATGAGATCACACAATCGCGTGTGAACTCTCGCTGCCGTCATGGCCGGGCTTGACCCGGCCATCCACGTCTTTATTGCGGCTGGCACGTGGATGCCCGGGACAAGCCCGGGCATGACGGAGACCTGCATGATCCGCATTCTTCCGGCCGCACTCGCTGCGGCCCTCCTGAGCATCCCCCTCGCATCCCACGCGACCGACGCTGCGCCGCGCGAACCCTACGGCATCGCGCTCGAAGGTTTTGCCTATCCCTATCCCGTGCACCTGATGCCGCTCGTCAACGACGGCGAGCAGCTCAGCATGGCCTATATGGACGTGGCGCCCGCGCAGCCGAACGGCCGCACCGTCGTGCTGCTGCACGGGCGTAATTTCCCATCGAGCTATTGGGCACCCGTGATCAGGATGCTGAGCGATGCGGGTTATCGCGTCGTGGTGCCGGACCAGATCGGGTTCGGCAAATCGTCCAAGCCGGCCGGCGACCTCCATTTCGACAATCTGTCGCGCAACACCATGGCGCTGCTCGATCACCTCAAGATCGAGAAGGCCGAGATCGTCGCCCATTCGCTCGGCGGCATGCTCGGCGTGCGCATCGCCCGCGCCTATCCCGACCGCGTCGCCCATCTGGTGCTGACCGCCCCGATCGGGCTGGAGGACTACCGTCTCTATGTGCCGCCGACGCCGACGGACAAGATGATCGAGACCGAGGACAAGCTCACGGCCGAGGGCTATCGCAAGCAGCTCCAGACCAATTATGCGATCAAGCTGCCGGCCGAGGCGATCACGCCGTTCATCGATGCCCGTTTCAACATCAAGGGCAGTCCCGATTATCCGCGCTGGCTGCGCGCCTTCGTCAGCTCCGGCCAGATGATCTATCGCGAGCCGGTGGCGCACGAAATCCCGCTCATCACGGTACCAACCCTGTTCGTGATGGGCGCCGACGACCACAACGCGCCGGGCCGGCCCCTCGCGCCGGAGGCTCTGCGCGCCAAAATGGGGCAGAACGCAGAGCTCGCGAAGACGCTCGCTGCCAGGATGCCCAATGCGAAGGCTGAGGTGATTCCGGACACTGGGCACCTCGTCTTCCTCGAGGCGCCCGCGAAGTACAGGGAGCTGGTGCTGAACTTTCTCGGCCGCTAGAGACACTTGCGTGTCGTCGGAGGCAGGATGCGGGGACCATTCATGCCGCATTCAGGTCATGATTGGCAGGTTTGGATCGCGACGTGTCGGCGCGTTTCTCCAATTTTAACGTGTCGAATCGTATCTCTCGATTCATTGTGCGCCCCAAGCGCCATCCCCCAAGCCTGCTCCCAAGGACGAGAAGGAAAGATCAAATGAAATATCTGTTCGCAGCCGTCGTGCTCGCCAGCACAGTCGTCGGGTTCAGCGAGATGGCCAGCGCCGCCGGCGGTTGTGGTCCCGGCTGGTATCGCGGCGCCTATGGCGGCTGCCGTCCGATGCGCGGCGCGGTCGTCGTGCGCCCGGCCCCCGTGGTGGTCGCCCCGCCGGTCGTCGTGGTGCCCCGCGCGAAAGTGTGCCCCTACGGCTTCCGCTGGTACGCTGGCCGCTGCCGTCCGTACTGATCTTTGTTACATTGCAAATGGCCGCGCAGGATTACCCTGCGCGGCCATTTCCTTTGGGACTTACGTCTTCGAAAAAAAACGGGGACCGCCAGCGGCGATCCCCATCCAATCCGCGGACTTCGCGAGCTTACCAGTGATGGCGGCGGTGCCAACGCCGGCGGTGCCGGCGCCAATGGCGACGGTGCCAGCCCCAGTGACGGTGACGGTGATGGCCATGCCAGTGAACCTGTTCGGGCGACAGCTTCGCGGCTTCTTCACTGGTGCTGACTGCGGGCTGAGCGTCGGTATTGCCTTGCGGCACGCGAGTGGGATCACCGACGGGCTGCGGGGAGAGCGGCGCCGCCTGCGCAGTCGCGGCAAAGGCAGCGGCTCCCGCCGTGATGCCCAATGCAAGTTTCAAAAAGTTCCGGCGCTCCATCATTTCTTCCTTCTTAGATCATCGTGCTTGTGATGCAGAGGAAGTGTCGCGGTCACGACATGAACCGAAGCTGAATCGTGCGTTCAGACTCGCGCCGAGCTAGATGAAGAATTCGTAGCCCGGATGGAGCGTAGCGCAATCCGGGGTCCATAGTGCGTCACGCGCGATCCCGGATTACGCTTGCGCTCCATCCGGGCTACAAGATTGCGCTACGCTCCGAACTCCTGCGCCAGCACCAGCGTCTCGCGCGTGCGCGTCACGTCGGGCCAGTCGCGGTTGAAATCAGCGACGAGCTGCTTGAGCGCATCGCCCTTCAGCATCGCCGCGAGCTTGGCCTCGTCATCGAACTGATACATGGCCTGGTGCAGCGAGGGATCGTCCAGACTCCAGAACCGCAGGGCCTTGCTGACGCCGAACGCCTTCACCGCGTCGGGCAGATGTTCCCTCTCGTACCATCGGTCGAAAGCGGCGCGCTTGCCGGGATCGGTGACGATGGCGCGAACGACGAAGAAGGCAGCGGGCATCGGATTTCCTCCTGTTGTTTGACCCGACACTAACCGCTTCGGCCGCCGACGACAAAATAGTTCGCGCCGGTGTCGGCACGTGCGTCACTCATTCGTCCTCTGCTCGAACCAGGACACGGAGACAGCAAATGGCCGACCTCACCCTGACCACCTTCGATTGGGTTCCCGAGGCTCCCAGGGGCTTCGTGCGCGACTTTCGCGTCCGCTGGGCGCTCGAAGAGGCCGCCCTGCCCTATCGCGTCGCGGGAGTGGCGTTCGAAGAGCGCGGGCCTGCGCACCTCGCGCACCAGCCGTTCGGCCAGGTTCCGTGGCTGACCGACGGCGACATCTCGATCTTCGAGACCGGCGCGATCCTGCTGCATCTCGGCGAACGCAGCGACAAGCTGATGCCCACAGATGCGCGCGGTCGCACTGAAGCGACGAAATGGGTGTTCGCGGCGCTCAATTCAGTGGAGATGGCCAGCCTGCCCTGGGCCATGTCGAAGTTCATGGGACATCCAACCGACACGGCAGCGTGGAAATTCGTGGACGACTTCTTCAAGCTTCGGCTCAAGCATCTCGAGCCGGTGTTGGCCAGCCGCGAATGGCTGGCGGGCTCGTTCTCCGTGGCCGATATCCTGATGGCCGACGTGCTGCGCCCCGCCGATGGCTTCGATGGGCTCGCGGACCGTCCGGCCTGCCGCGCCTACCTGGCGCGCGCCATCGCCCGCCCGGCCTTCGCCAAGGCCCACGCCGACCAGATGGCGCATTTCGCGGCGGCGGATAAGGCGCGTGGGGTGTGATGTACCTCACGCAATCAGTCCAGCCTTCGGCGTAAGACTCGTCGCCGCCGGAATGAAGCAATTCGCCGGGACTATTCCGCTAGAGGTGACACATGTCGCGCATCGCGTAGGCGATCCTCGACCAGCAGACAGCCGAGCGGCTCCAAGCCTTCGCCGCTGAATGCCGCACGGAGTTACAGGGCTGACGCGCAAAGCCGCGTGAGGCGAGCGTCACACCAGCTTCAGCGGCGCATCGGCGACGACGCGAAGGTCGATGCTCCCGATCAACGCCGAGCGCCGCGCCTCCGCGGCACCGATCGCCTCCTCCGTCTGCCGCAGCGTGCTGACGTTCGAGCCAAGCGA
Source organism: Bradyrhizobium sp. CCGE-LA001 (assembly GCF_000296215.2). NCBI lineage: Bacteria > Pseudomonadati > Pseudomonadota > Alphaproteobacteria > Hyphomicrobiales > Nitrobacteraceae > Bradyrhizobium > Bradyrhizobium sp. CCGE-LA001. The sequence goes on from NZ_CP013949.1 coordinate 4,835,328, forward strand.
GACGATCCCGCCCAGCACCAAGGCGATTGATCCGAGTGCGGCGGTCTGACCTGTCCCGAGCAGGCCAAGGATCGTGACCACCAGCAGAGCAGCACCGCCACCGATCGCGATCTTGGACGCGAGGATGTACTTCCGGCAGCGCTCGGCGATCTCGGCGAGCGCCTCGATCCGATCTTCGATGTCGGAGATTTCGTCAGTCGGATCGTCTTCGGTCATGCGAATTCGGAGAAATTGGTAGCCCGCATGAGAGAAGCGACATGCGGGACTTAGGCAAAGACCCGGATGTCGCTTCGCTCATCCGAGCTACTCCCTCTCACAACGGCAAATTGTCGTGCTTCTTCGCCGGCATTTCCGTCTTCTTGTCCTTCAGCATCGCCAGCGCCCGCGCGATACGCTTCCGCGTCGAATGCGGCATGATGACATCGTCGATATAGCCGCGCTCGGCTGCGATGAACGGCGACAGGAAGCGGTCTTCGTATTCCTTTGTGCGCGCGGCGATCTTGTCGGGGTCGCCGATGTCGGAGCGGAAGATGATCTCGACCGCGCCCTTGGCGCCCATCACCGCGATCTGCGCGGTCGGCCAGGCGTAGTTCATGTCGGCGCCGATCTCCTTGGAGGCCATGACGTCGAAGGCGCCGCCATAGGCCTTGCGGGTGATGATGGTGACCAGCGGCACGGTGCACTGCGAATAGGCGAACAGCAGCTTGGCGCCGTGCTTGATCAGGCCGCCATACTCCTGCGCGGTGCCCGGCAGGAAGCCCGGTACGTCGACGAAGGTGACGATCGGGATGTTGAAGGCGTCGCAGAAACGGACGAAGCGCGCGGCTTTCCGTGAAGCGTCGCTGTCGAGCACGCCGGCCAGCACCATGGGCTGGTTGGCGACGAAGCCCACCGTGCGGCCCGCGATGCGGCCGAAGCCGGTGACGATGTTCTTGGCAAAGCTCTCCGCGATCTCGAAGAAGTCGCCCTCGTCCACGACCTTCAGGATCAGCTCCTTCATGTCGTAGGGCTTGTTCGGATTGTCCGGGATCAGCGTGTCCAAGGACATGTCGACCCGGCCGATGTCGTCGAAGCTCGGCCATTCCGGCACGCCGTCGGTGTTGTTGGACGGCAGGAAGTCGATCAGGCGCCGCATCTGCAAGAGTGTCTCGACGTCGTTCTCGAACGCGCCGTCCGCAATCGAGGAGCGCGTCGCGTGCACCGAGGCACCGCCGAGCTCCTCGGCGGTGACAACCTCGTTGGTGACGGTCTTCACCACATCAGGACCGGTGACGAACATGTAGCTGGTGTTCTTCACCATGAAGATGAAGTCGGTCATGGCAGGCGAATAGACGTCGCCACCCGCGCAGGGGCCCATGATGACGGAGATCTGCGGGATCACGCCGGAGGCGAGCACGTTACGGCGGAACACGTAGGAATAGCCGGCGAGCGCGGCGACGCCTTCCTGGATGCGGGCGCCGCCGGCATCATAGAGGCCGATGATGGGCGCCCGCGCCTTCATCGCCATGTCCTGAAGCTTGGTGATCTTCAGCGCGTGCGTCTCGGAGAGCGAACCGCCGAACACCGTAAAGTCCTTGGCGAAGACAAAGGTCTTGCGGCCGTTGACGGTGCCCCAGCCGGTGACGACGCCGTCACCGGGGATCTTGTTCTTCTCCATGCCGAACTCGGTGGAGCGGTGCTCGACGAACATGTCGAATTCCTCGAACGATCCCTTGTCGAGCAACAGCTCGATGCGCTCGCGTGCGGTCAGCTTGCCGCGGGCGTGCTGCGCCTCGATGCGCTTCTCCCCGCCGCCGAGCTTTGCGCCGGCACGACGATCTTCAAGGGCGTCCAAGATGTGTTTCATTTGCTCCCGCCAGTTCTTACCTAAGCCACGTTTGCCGGGGGTTCTAACACGGCATTTTGCGGCCCGGGAAGCGGCTTTCGGCGCCGCAGGGCTGCCCTGCCGCAGCGTGAAAGCGCAAGGAATTACAAAGTTTTGCCTGGGAGGCGAAGATGGACGACCGAGTGACCGAAACAGGAGCTGCGACAGGCGGCGTCAATATCCTGCTTCGGCTGGAAGGCCTGACCCTGTTCGCAGGCATGGTGATGCTCTACGCTGCATGGGACGGCTCCTGGCTGGTGTTCGCCCTGCTCTTCTTCGTCCCGGATTTGAGCTTCCTGGCATACCTGTCCGACGCCCGCTTCGGCGCGATGGTCTACAACGCCGCCCACAGCTACATGGCCCCGGTGACGCTGCTGACCCTGGGCTTCGGCCTCGCCTCACCGCTGATCCTGTCCATCGCCTTGATCTGGCTCGCCCATATCGGCATCGACCGGGCGCTGGGCTATGGGCTGAAATATTCGGCCGGGTTCGGCTTCACCCATTTGGGACGGATCGGCCGGAAGGACGTCTGACCTCGGATTTAACGGCGTGGCCGGTTGACCGGGCCAGGCGATTCAGGCTTGCTTCAGGCTCGCGATCAGGCGCCGAATGTTGCGTGAGCCAAGTCGGTACGGCGGCGGTCCATCACGTCTGGCTGCAAGCATCCCTCATGTCCGCGACGGTCGTTCCCCTGCCGCCGAACTCATCGTCCGAGACCGTCGACTTCCTGCGGCGCATGGCCAGCATGGTGTCGGGGCGGAACGGCGAGATGTTGCTGCGCGCGGCGAGCCTGATCGAGTCCCTGGCGCAGCGAGCGATGTCCGCCGAGCGGCTCTATCACGAGCAGCAGATCGAGAGCACGCACAACACCGAGCTGCGCGAGGCCGCCGAGCTCGCCTCCGACGCCATGATCGGCCAGATCGCGGCGCTGCGGACACAACTCGCCGAAGTCACCGCGGCGGCCGCGGCCGAGCGCGCCGCCTTCGACGCCGAGCGCGGCAAGCTGCTCAGCCTGATGCAGCATGCGGAGAGCCATATCGGCAAGCTCACGAGCGAGCTCGACAGCCTGCGCGCCTCGGTCGACCGCTTCAACGAGACATCGGTCGCCGTGCCGATCGAGGTGCTGAGGCTGGCGCGAACGCAATTCGATTATCTGTCCAATGGCTTTGCCCGGAAAGGCGACGTGATCTCGCAGGCGATGAGCGAGATCGGCGGCTTTGCGATCGACCAGGCACTGATGGCGAAGAAGACTGATAGCGCGTAAGGCCGACACGCTCCGTCATTGCGAGCGCAGCGACTTGTCCGCCGAAGCCTTAGCGAAGGCGGAAGCAATCCAGAATCCTACGGCTGAGACGCTCTGGATTGCTTCGTCGCAAGAGCTCCTCGCAATGACGTGAGAGAGCCGCACCAACGCTAGATCGCGCCGATCTCGGTCAGGCAAGCCTGCGTGAGCGGCATGCGCTCGCTGATGAGGCGCGGCTCCTTGCAATCCATGTTGAGCGCGAACACGGTGTGCGCCTCGCCCTTCTCGGCCCAGCCGACCATCCAGCCGAGCGACGGCTCGCCGCGCTCGGCGCCCAGCAGCCCGGACTTGGCGCGAATGATGCTCTCGCCGACCTTGGTCACTGGCAGGATGTCGCAGACGAGGTCCTGGCTGCGCTTGCTGATCGGCAGCGCGCGACGGCGCAGCCGGTCGACGAAGTCGATCTGTTCGACCGGATCGATGCGCAAATTTCCGGTGAGCCAGAACTGGTCGATGCCGCCGCCGATGTCGTGATTGCCATAGTCGAACTCGTCGACATATTTCTGCATGCGCTCCTGGCCGATGCGGCGCGCGATCTCCTGATAGACTGGCACCGCGCTGACCGCGATCGCACTGCGTAGCGTGTGATCCTTGTTCCAGGCTTCGATCGGCCGCTTCACGCCATCCCAGGCAAACACGTCCTTGTCGGGATCGGTGACCACGCCGGTCTCGAGCGCGATCAGCGAGTTCGGAATCTTGAAGGTCGAGGCCGGCAGCTTGCCCTCGCCCGAGCGCTCCTTGTCGGAGGCGACGATCAGATAATCCTCGACCTTGTAGCCGACGAAGGTGCCCGACGTGCCGAGGTCGGTGAAGCGCTTGGCGAGGCTGTCGCGGATCTCATTGCGCGGAGGCGCAACGTGGGCGAACGCACGTGACGGCAGGATGGTGGCTGCGGCGAGCAGGCCGAGAGTGGAACGACGGGTGAGCAAGCGTGATGTCCGTTGAACGGTGAAAGCGCCGCGACCATGCAGCCGCGAGATGGTGAAACGATGACAGGGCGTGTTTACCGCCCCCGCCCCGACAGCCGCAGCACGAAAACCAGGACTTCGGCAACGGCCTTGTAGAGGTCAGGCGGGATCTCGTCGCCGAGCTCCACCTTGGAGAGCGCACCGGCCAGGATATCGTTCTCCTCGATCGGGATGTCGTGGGCCTTGGCGATCTCGACGATCTTTTCGCCGATCGTGCCCTTGCCTTTGGCGACGACGACGGGCGCGCCAGATCCCTTTTCGTAATGCAGCGCGATCGCGAGCTTGGAGGGGTCGCTCATGTGGCGCGATCCAGGAAATGGCCGGCGCGGGCCGGTGCCGGCTGCGGCGGCGTGCCGTCGCGCACGATGATATCGCCCGGCTTGAGCTCGGCCCGCGTCAGCGCCTGGTTGAGCTCGCCTATACCGGCGCGAAGCTGCTGCGCCGTCGCCGGCCGCTCTGCCCACATGCGCACGAAGGTCTTGTCGCCGTTCAGCGTGATCAAGGCGTGCACGGGGCCGGCCGGCTCGACATTGAGCGAGAAGCGCGCGCGCCAGGCACGCGCGGCGGCATCGGCGGATTCGTTGCCGCCGTCACGTGAGATCTCGAACTGCGCCATCGCGGTGCCCTGCGGGGTCGCGAAGGGAATCTCGAAATTCCATTGCGGCACGGCCGGGTCGATGCGGTGGCCGGAAGCATCGGTGCGATCGGGGAGCGAGGCGACCTGAAGCAATGTCTGCCGCGCGATTGCGGCATCGGTGTCGTCGAGCAGACGGTGCACGGTCGCGGCCAGCGGCGTATCGGGCGCGAGCGATGGCGAGGCGACCGCCTGCGAGGCCGGCAGTGCCCCCCGGAAGGGCGGTGGCGCGGTCGCGTGCGCCTCCGTCTCGAAGACGTGGCCATCAGGCACGGCCTTGTTGGAGCCGGGCACGTTGCCAAGCATGCGCGGCAGGCTTTGCGTCATCTCCTGCAGGAGGCTGGCGGCAAGGCCTGCGGACATGATCCTCGGCATCGTGGCCTGCGCAGTGCCGGCGGCGGTATCAGCCAGCACGGCGGCTGCGGGCATGGCGCTGCGCGGCATTTGCTGTGGTTGGGTGATCTCGGCCTCGGTTGAAGGCACAGCGGCCGGCACGGCCCCGCCTGTTGGCTGAGCCGGTGCGGCTGTCGCCGTGGCACTGGTCGGAAGCGCGGCGCCCTGGGCCTGGGGCGCGGCGGTCTGAAGCGTGGCCAGGGTCTGGCGCAGCACCAGCAGCGCAGCTTTTAAATCAGGCGTCGCGCCGGACGACGACGTCGTGCCTGCAGCCAGCGAGGCCTCGAGGAACAGGCCGGATTTCTGGAAGGCCGTCTCGATGTCGCCGCCATCGAGTCCGGTATTGAGCGGCGTCTGCTGCGCCAGCACGTCGAGCACGGCCTGCTTCAGCCCTGCCGGCAGATTGCTGCCGGTGATGACCGCGGCGAGATTGGCGAACAGCGGCGCCTGGCTGCCCTGCCTGGTCACGGCCTCGGCGGAGGCTGCGCTGACAGCGACGTGTTCTGCCGGCGTCAGCGCGTTGCGCGCCACGCTCGCCGATGGCGCCAGCGGCGGGCTCTCCACCAGCGAGGCCGCGCGGGCCGTCAACGTGACCTGGTCGGGAACAGCCTCGCCTGCCCCGCCCATCACGGCGAGCCGGATGGCGCCGTCGTTCTTCGACACCGCGAGCTGGAGATTTTGCCCCAGCGTGAGCGCCACCTCCGACATCACGTCCATCGCGAGGTTGGCGATCGCGATCCGCACCAGATTGTCGGCGAGCACGCTGACCACTTTGGCGTTCACGACGCTGCCGGCCTGCAACGCAAGATCGGGCGTCGTCGCATCCGCCGCGGGGCTGGCGGCATTGACCGGTAGGATCGAATTGATCGGCGTCGGCATCTCGGAGGCCCAGGGTATGCTGGCCCCACCCTAAGGCCGCCCACGTAAACCTCTCGTTAAGTCTACGGCATTGGATTCGTTGGAATCGATGCGCCCAACAAGGGGTACGGCGTTGTCTAGCTCTGCGCCAGCATCGAGCCGGTCCAGGACGGCCGCATCTACGCGGCCTAGCAAGGCTGGATGATCGCATTGAAGGCAAACGCGGTATGAGGAGGCGTTAGTCGCGCCCCTTCTTTTCCTTCTCATCACCGCCGCTGCTCACGCCCGAAGAGCTCGTGCCGCCGCCACGTCCAGATTGCGAACCGTCATCTCCGGATTTTGCGACCTTCGCGCCTCTTCCGCCAGCCTGACCCCCGCTGCCCCCACCGGAGCCACCTCCGCCTGTCGGATCCTCTTTCATCGAGTGCTCTTTAGTCGCATGCTCCTTGGCCGGGCCATCACGATCATTGTCGAAGAACGAGCCAGAACGTCCGCTGCCGCCGTCGTTCCCTCCAACGGCTCGTCCGCCGGAATGTGCGATGGCCGTTGACGTCAATGATGTTGATAAGAGCAGGGTCATCGTTGGCGGGGTCACCGCAGCAAACCTGCCGCACGTCTTCAGGAACTCCCGGCGATCTTCGTTGTCTTCTATTTTCGGCACGGCGACCTTCTTCGAAGAAGTGCATATATAAAAAAGCAAACCAATCAAAACAAATTTAACTTGTTAATTGGTTCAATCAAAAAAAGTTACGTTCCTGCGTTGCTATCAAGGGTGGCAGGTACGTTGCGCCGGCCGTTTAGCCGTGCCACCGCGAGTTGGGGCCTGTTTTTGTTTTAGCACTTCTAAAGTTGTAGTTTGCAAATTTAACCGTTTTACGTGCATGACAAACCGTCTGCGCAAACAGCCGGCAGCAATGTCAGCTGCTCGTCCTGAGCCAAGCCCGCAATCCTGTTGTGATGTCGGCTAGCGTGGGTAGAGCGGAAGCGGGGGGGCACGGTGACTACGACCGCCGCTTGTGACCTAAGCGGACTCGGCTCCGTACCAATGCAATTGCCCTCAGAACAACTCCAATGCTCTTTTGCGGCGTGTGGAGACAAGCAATGAGCTCCGTAGATATCGTTATTCCCTGTTTCCGGTATGGGCACTTCCTGCGAGAATGTGTCGAGAGCATTCTGACGCAATCCGGCCCCGAATTGCGCGTGCTCATCATCGATGATGCGTCGCCGGACAATACAGCGGAAGTTGCGCAAACGTTAGTTTGCTCCGATCCTCGCGTCGATTGTCGGAGGCACGCCTCGAATCAAGGTCTCATCGCTACCGCCAACGAAGGCATTGCCTGGGTGAAAGCCGACTACATGCTTCTGCTGTCCGCGGACGATTACCTGCTGCCAGGTGCCCTCAAGAGATCGTCCGATCTGATGGATGATCATCCTTCTGTCGCCTTTACATTCGGAGGCGCGGTTGTCCTGGATCAACGAGGGAAGTATTCGCGGCACAGAACAGGAGTGGGATCCAGAACCCACGTTTTGTCCGGACTTGATTTCGTTACACTTGGCGGCGCAAGAAACATTGTACTGTCACCGACCGTAGTGGTTCGCACCACCCTGCAGAAAAGATTGGGCGGGTATTTACCTGACTTGCCCTACGCCTCCGATATGGAAATGTGGTTACGGCTCGCCGCACACGGCGACGTTGGGGTCATTGCCGCTGACCAAGCCGTCTATCGAGTGCACTCGGCGAACATGTCCAGCGAGGCTCCGCGGGAGCAAGACCTGTTCCAACGCAAGGCCGCGATTGAACATTTTCTGAATGAGAGCGCCCCTGGAATGACCAACGCTGATGCTCTTGGTGCTTGGTTGAACCGCATGTTAGCCCTTGACGCGATCGGCTGCGCAAGCGCTGCCTTCAACGAAGGAGCGATAGAAAGCTCAGCACGCCTTTCCGAACTTGCGGTGAGTATCATCCGAGCGTTCGAAGAGCGCGTCGTTGGTGGTTTCTTGTCTGCAAGAAGTCTCTCGGGTTGCGAGGATGGCTGCTGGTGCGGCCTACGGTTGAATGGTTTCGATCTATCTTACGGGACGAGCACCGTTGAAAACTACCAGGACGAGTGGAGCGATACTTCCGCTTCTGACCCCATAGCTGACCTCTGAGAGCTTCCTCTGAGAGCTTCCATCCACTGCCCCGCTGCGTGGCGGCCGCGGCGGCGGCTCCGGCACCACCAACGGCTTCGAGCGGCAGCCGCCGACTGCGTTCACTGCAGTGATATCAATTGAGGATGATGTCCGAATCCCTCCTTAAGGACCTTTGGCTGCGGGCGGCCTTACTGCCGCCAAAACCGTCACGGCGGCCTGGAAATCCCGCGCCCGGGTGGCCCGACGGTGAGCGGCCTCCTCGTCGACGCCCCATTGGTCGATGTTCCAGTCCTCGTCGACATGGGCCGCGGCCCAGACCTGGTCGGCGTCGCGCGCGCCATGGGCCAGGGCCAGCGCGAGCAGAGCTGAGCCGGTCAGGGTCGTGACCATATGAAGCGCCGCGACCGACCAGGCATCCCCCGGCAGCGCCGCGCGCGCGGCCCTGACCGCCTCGTCCGGCTGCTTCACATGCATGACGCCCTCGGACAGGATGAAATGCGCACCCAGCGTCTGTGCGGCCCAGAACAACACGGGGTCCCAATGGGCGGCCTCGCGGGCGACCAGCCCTTCGGGGTGGCCGGCGCGATAGAACAGAAGGTCCGTCTCGAAGTATTTTGCGAGGTCGTCGCTGACGAGTTCGACGCGGTCGACCACGCCCTCGATCACGCTGTTGGCGATCCGCGTCAGCGGCATCGTCACGGGATCGATCGATTCGCCTTGCGCTGCCCATTCGGATGCCACCGCATCGGCAAGTTCGCGCGAAGGGATCACCACCTGACGGCCGGACGGCGTGCGGATCGGCTTGCCGTCGAGGGTGATGGCGAAGCCGCCCTCGGCATCGGCGACGCCGGCCGCCTTGTAGAAGCGCTTGCGCAGCGGCGTGCGCGCAGACGCGCGCGCCGATTCCCGGGAATCCGGCGGGGGCTGACCCGCAGCTTCTTCGAACAATTCACGCATGTCGGTTCTTCGATCCCTGTCGTCAGTCAAATTACCTGTGTCGTCCTGGCCGCTAGTTCGCGCAGCTGCGCGCATAAGTGCCGCGATCGGCCGGACCCAATCCTGCGGCTGCAGCGTCGTCGAGGCACTTCGTGACGCGATCGCTGAAGGAATTGCGCGGGAGCGGCTGGAAATTGTAGCGCGGCGGCGCGTCGAATTGCGGAACCTGGGGCACCTCGATCCTCGGCGGCGGTGGCGGCGCAGGCAGCGGCGGAGCGAGCCGCGACGCGCCCGGCGACACATATTGCGCGTGGGCGGCCTGCCCCACGAACAGAGTAGCCAATAGCACCAGCCCGATCGAGAACCGCGTCATGAGCGGTATGTCGTGCGCCCGCCGCCCCCGTTCAACCCGGCTACTCCTCGGGCGCGTTCTCGATCGGATCAAACCTGGCTGCATCGAGCCCGAGCAGGTTCCAGGACTGCTGCATATGCGGCGGCAGCGGCGCGGTGGCGTCGATGACGCCGCCGCGCGGATGCGGAATGACGATCCGGCGCGCGAGCAGATGCAGCCGGTTCTGCAGGCCGCCCGGCAGCTGCCAGTTCTCGATGTTGAAATATTTGGGATCGCCGACGATGGGATGGCCGATGTGCTCCATGTGGGCGCGCAGCTGGTGGGTGCGGCCCGTCACCGGCTTCAGCGACACCCAGGTCAGCTTGTTGCCGGCGGTCTCGACCACCGCGTAGTACGTCACCGCGTGGCTGGCACCCTCGTCGCCGTGCTGGGCGATGCGCATGATGGTGTCGTCCTCGCTCTCCTCCTTCGCAAGGAAGGTCGAGATGCGGCCCTGCTTCGGCTTCGGCAGGCCCGGCACCAAGGCCCAATAGACCTTGCGCGCGGACCGCGAGCGGAACGCGCCGGTCAGATGCGAGGCGGCAAAGCGCGTCTTGGCGATCAGGAGGCAACCCGACGTCTCGCGATCGATGCGGTGCACGAGGCGCGGCTTCTGGCCCTTGGAATCGCGCATCACCTCCAGCATCTGGTCGATGTGGCGCGTCATGCCCGAGCCGCCCTGCACGGCAAGGCCGGCGGGCTTGTTCAGGACGAGGACGTCGTCGTCCTCCCAGATCGTCATCTCCTTCAGCGCCTTGAGCGTCTTTTGCGCGGCCTCCGAGAGTTCGCCGACAACCTTCGGTGCGTCGAGCTTGAGCGGCGGAATGCGGACGCTCTGCCCCTCCTCCAGGCGGTCCTTGCTGTCGACGCGCTTGCCGTCGACGCGCAGCTCGCCTTTGCGGACGACGCGCTGGATGTGGGAGAACGACAGGCCGGGAAAGCGCGCTTCGAGGAAACGATCGACGCGCATGTTGTTCTCGTCGGCCGTGACGATCACGGTCTGCACCTTGGTCGGCAGCAGCGTCGCGACGGGTTTTTCGGGTGCGGCCCTTTCCAGCTCGGCCTTGGGCGCGCGCCGCTCGGCGCGCTCGCCCGCGAAGCGCGGCGGCTTGCCGCCCGGACGCGGTCCGGATTTCTTGGCGCTGCGGGCCTTGAAGGGGCGCGCCTCCTTGCGCTCGTCGCGATCGCGAGGTTTTGGATTCATTCTCTTGATGCGACGGCTCATGCGGTTTTTCCAAGCTTTCGTGTCGACTGCGCATTTGTGCGGCGGGGCAGCGACGCAACCTGCGCGCCAATCTCCTTCTCCGCCAACCGCAGCTCATATTGCTGTTGCAGGTTCATCCAGAATTGCGGGCTGGTACCGAACCAATGACCTAGACGCAGCGCCGTGTCAGCGGTGATGCCGCGCTGCCCGTTGATGATGCCGGTGACGCGATTGACCGGCACATCGATCTGGCGCGCCAGTTCCGCGGCCGTGATGCCGAGTTCGCGCAGTTCTTCGGCAAGCTGTTCGCCGGGATGAATCGGTGTGCGGGGCATAACTTCCTTCAGTGATAGTCGACGATCTCTACGTCAGTTGGTCCAAGGGATCCCTCTGGCCAATTGGAGCAAATCCGCCATTGATCGTTGATCCGGATCGAGAATTGTCCTGCACGATTGCCCTTCGAGGCTTCCTGCCGATTGCCGGGCAATGCCGCCAAGTCAGCTAAGCTCGTTGCCGCATCCAACCGATCAAGGCGCGTCTCTGCCTGGCGGGCAAATCCCGAGAATTCCTTGACGTGCTGACCAGCGGCAAATCGCTCGGTGCGCTTGTCGCGATAGCTGACGATCATGCCTAAGCACTACCAAGATTTACGAGTTACGTAAATAGTAAATCCACTCGGAGTACCTACGCCCCACCTCGCTCCTTCCGCAGCTTGGCCCAGTAATCCAGCCGCTTCCGGATCTCGCGCTCGAAGCCGCGCTCGGGCGGATCGTAGAAGGTCTGGCGACCCAAGGCTTCCGGAAAGTAGTCCTGGCCGGAAAAGGCATCCGGCGCATCGTGGTCGTATGCGTAGCCGGAGCCGTAGCCTTCCGACTTCATCAGCTTGGTCGGGGAATTCAGGATGTGTTTTGGCGGCAGCAGAGAGCCGGCTTGTTTTGCCACCTGCATCGCCGTGCCGAAGGCGGTGTAGACCGCGTTCGATTTCGGCGCCGTGGCGAGATAGACGACCGCCTGCGCGATCGCGAGTTCGCCCTCGGGATGGCCGAGGAAGTCGAAAGCGTCTTTCGCCGCATTGGCGATGACGAGCGCCTGCGGATCGGCAAGGCCGATGTCCTCCACCGCCATGCGCACGACACGGCGCGCCAGGAACAGCGGATCCTCGCCGGCGTCCAGCATGCGCGCGAGATAATACAGCGCAGCATCGGGATCGGAGCCGCGCACCGATTTATGCAGCGCCGAGATCAGATTGTAATGGCCGTCGGCCGATTTGTCGTAGATCGGCGCGCGGCGCTGCAGGATCTCCTGCAGCTGCGCGGCATTGAAGATCTCGTCTGCCCGCGCCGAACGCCAGACCTCCTCGGCGAGCGTCAGCGAGGCGCGGCCGTCGCCGTCGGCCATGCGCACCAGCACAGCGCGCGCCTCCGCGTCGAGCGGCAGCTTCTTGCCCTCAATCGCCTCGGCATGCGCGAAAAGCTTTTCGATCGCGGCGGCATCGAGCGAGCGAAACACCAGCACGCGCGCGCGAGAGAGCAACGCCGCGTTGAGCTCGAAGGATGGGTTCTCAGTGGTGGCGCCGACCATGACCACCGTGCCATCTTCCATCACGGGCAGAAACGAATCCTGCTGGGCGCGGTTGAAACGATGCACCTCGTCGACGAACAAGAGCGTGCCCTTGCCCATCTCGCGGCGGGCGCGCGCGGCATCGAAGGCCTTCTTCAGGTCGGCGACGCCGGAGAACACCGCGGAGATCTGCTCGAAATGCAGATCGGTCGCATCCGCCAGCAGCCGCGCCACCGTGGTCTTGCCCGTGCCGGGCGGTCCCCAAAATACCAGCGAGCCGAGCGTACGCGTTTCCAGCATGCGCGTCAGCGCGCCGTCCGGGCCGAGGATGTGATCCTGCCCGACGACCTCCGACAGCGCGCGCGGGCGCAGCCGGTCCGGCAGCGGATGCGGAGCATCGTGGTCGAGCCCCGCCGCAGCGAAGAGCGTTGGCGTCTCCTGTGGTCGCTTCGGACTCATCCGCCCAGCGTGACGTTGATCTGCTGGCCGCCGCGCACCAGCGTGATGCGCCAGATCCGCGCCCGTTCACCTGCGGCCTTCTCGAGGTCGCCGGTCTTGCTGATCTTCTGGTTGTTGACGGCCAGGATGATGTCGCCCTTCTGGAAGCCGACACTCGCGGCCGCGGTATCGCCGCCGATGTCGGTGATCACGACACCTTCGGTGTCGGCATCCAGGCGCAGCTCGTCGGCGACGGCCGGCGTGATGGTCGAGACCTTCGCGCCCTGGAACGGCGAGCGTGCGGTGACGACCAGCTCGTTGCGCCCGGTGTCTGGCGCGGTCTCCAGCGCCACCGCCAGCTTCAACGGCTTGCCGCCGCGCTGCACGTCGATCTGCGCGGAGCCGCCGAGCGGGCGGGTCGCGAAACGGTAATCGAAGGCGTTGGGATCATCGACGGTCTGGCCGTCGATGCCGGTGATGAGATCGGAGGATTTCAGGCCGGCTTTCGCTGCCGGGCCGTTCGACACCACGCTCGCAACCAGCGCACCGGTCGGCGAGCGGAGGCCGAGGCTCTCGGCGATCTCGGGCGTTACAGCCTGCAATTTTGCACCTAACCACGGCCGCTTCACCGCCTTGCCGCCGCTCTTGGCGGAAGCGACGACGACGCGCACCATGTTGGCCGGGATCGCAAAGCCGATGCCTTGCGAGCCGCCGGAGCGCGAATAGATCGCGGTGTTGATGCCGGCGAGCCTGCCGGCCATGTCGACCAGGGCCCCGCCGGAATTGCCGGGATTGATCGCAGCGTCGGTCTGGATGAAGAATTGGTAGTCGGTGATACCGACCTGCGTGCGCGCCAGCGCCGAGATGATGCCGTGAGTCACGGTCTGGCCCACGCCGAAGGGATTTCCAATCGCGAGCACGACGTCGCCGACCAGAAGCTCGTCGGAATTGGTAAAGTCGAGAGTCGGGAATTTCTCCTTGGCGTCCTTCAGGCGGAGCACGGCGAGATCAGTGCGGGAGTCCTTCAGCAGGATCTCGGCCTCGAACTCGCGCTTGTCCGACAGCGACACCTTCACCTGGTCCGCACCTTCGATGACGTGCACGTTGGTGACGACGAGGCCGGAAGCGTCGACGATGACGCCGGACCCGAGCGAGCGCTGCATCTGCTCGGGCTGCTGGCCCGGCACGCCGAAGAAGCGGCGGAAGATCGGATCGTCGAGCAGCGGATTGCGGTTCTGCACGACCTTGGCCGCATAGACGTTGACGACCGCCGGCTGCACCCGCTGCACGATCGGCGCATAGGACAGCCGAAGCTCGGTCGGCGAGGCCGGGACACGGCGGTCCTGCGCGGCTGACGGGCTGAAGTGGCCCGAAGACACTATGCACAATGCCATGACGACGGCAGCACGGATCAATCGAAACATTCCTACCCTCTTGAAAAAGACGCCGGAATATAGGCGCCTTCGCCCGCCAATAGAAGGCCGCCGGGCCGCATTATTCGGCCTCTTTCAGCTGTGTCCGGCCCGCAAGCCCAGCGTGCGAAATGGCAAATTGCCATGACGATCGATTGGCATGATGCGCGTCATCCAGCATTGTGGTGTGGAGCGGATTCGGTTGCGGCGAATTGGCATCAGTGGGAACCGCGCAACCGGGGCGCAGCGTCGCGGAGCAGTCATCGATGAGACTTAGGCTCCGCCGGCGACTTGGGGAAGTTCGTCAAAGGATGGAGGCGTAACGTGAGCAGAACAAGACTTGCAGCCACGGCGATTAGTCTCGCCGGTGCGCTGGCGGCCTCGCAGGCCCAGGCCCAATCGGCAAGCAGCAGCGAGCAGGAGATCGCGCTGTTGAAGCAGCAGCTGAAGCTGCTGGAGCAGAAGCTCGACAAGCTCCAGAGCCAGACCGCGGCGAACACGGCGGCAACGGCGAAAGCCAAAGCCGAGGCAAAGGCTGAGGCCAAGGCCGAGGCGCGCTCGGAGGCAAAGGCCGCAGTCGCCAATGCCAACGCGGCGATTCCCGTCAAGGGGCCGGCGCCGGCCTCCGGCGTCGTCGTGACGATGCCGAACAACCGGCCGACCATCTGCACCGCAGACCAGGCCAACTGCGTCGCCATCACCAGCCGCCTGCATTGGGATGTCGGCGGATATGACTATCGTCCCAACACCGCGGCAACGGTGCCGCAGAAGCTCGACAGCGGCCAGAACGTCCGCCGCGCGCGCATCGGCGTCACCGGCAAGTTCTTCCACGACTGGAACTTCGCACTGGTCTACGATTTCGGCGGCTCGTCCGACGGATTTGGTGGCACCGCGCCGGGATCGCTGCCGGGCGGCGGCGTCTCCGGCGTCGAGAACGCCTATATCAGCTATACCGGCCTGAAGCCGTTCGGCGGCAAGATGGCGATCGAGGCCGGCATCATGGATCTGCCTTACACGCTCGACGAAGCGACGAGTTCGAACGACATCATGTTCATGGAGCGCGCCTCGCCCGGCGTGATCGCGACCAACATCGCCGCGGGCGACTTCCGCTCCGCGGCCGGTGCGCGCTGGTTCAACGATCAGCTCTGGATCGGCGGCTATGTCACGGGACCGTCGACCGGCGCGATCCATTCGGCTTCGAGCGTGACGCCGCCCGGCACCAGCGAGCAATATGGCGCCGTGGCGCGCGTGGCCGGCAATCCGATCAGCACCAAGGACTACTCGGTGCATATCGGCGCAAACGCGCAATGGCTGATCCAGCCGCCGCGCAATCTGATCGCCAACACCCAGACGGTCACGCTCAGCGATCGTCCGGAATTGCGTCTCGACCCGACCACGCTGATCTCGACTGGCGCCATCGCCAATGCCTCGGGCGCGCAGGTCTACAGCGTCGAGGCGGCGGCGACCTACGGCCCGTTCATCGTCCAGGGTGAGTACTTCTGGTACAATGTCGATCGCACCGCCAATACCGCCGTGCCGCTGGTCGGCGCGCCCAGCCTGAAATTCCAGGGCGGCTACGCGCAGGCCGGCTACGTGCTGACGGGCGAAGGCCGATCGTATAACGCGGCGAACGCAGCCTATCACGGCGTCAAGCCGGCGCATCCGTTCTCGCTTGACGGCAGCGGCTGGGGCGCGTGGGAGATCGCGGGCCGCTTCTCGACCATCGATCTCAACGATCAGCTCGCAACCGCCAACGGCGTCGCTGGCGGCCGGCAGACGGTCTACACGCTGGCACTCAACTGGTACGTCAACGGCAACGTCCGCTTCATGCTCGACTATCTGCACGGAACGGTGTCGCGGCAGGCCTCGCCGGTCTCGACCGCCGACGTCGGCTCGAAGTTCGACGCCGTCGCGATGCGCACGCAGTTTGCGTTCTGAGGGCCATCTCTCCCGGGAGCGGCACGCCGCTCCCGGGAGCTTTACGCCGCGCGCTTTTTCTTCACCAGCGCCGACGGCTGCGCGCCGGACAGGCGCTGCTGATGGCTCTCGCCCCAGGCCTTGAGGATATCGATCACCGGCCTCAGGCTCTCACCGACTTCGGAGAGGCAGTATTCCACGCGCGGCGGCACTTCGGCATAGACCTTGCGGACGACGAGCTTGTCCTCCTCCAGCGCGCGCAGCTGCTTCGTCAGCATGCGCTGGGTGATGCCGGGCATCCGGCGGCGCAGTTCGCCGAAGCGCTGGGTGCCGCTCTGGAGGTGATAGAGGATCACGCCCTTCCACTTGCCGTCGATCAGGTCCAGCGTCGCCTCGACCGAGCAGCCCGGGCGCCGGGTAAACTCTCGCCGTTTCATGCATGTTTTCCCAATAGTATCCAAACAGGGACTATATCCCCGAATTTACAGTACTTGCCAAATCGGGGCCAGAGCGACAGTTAGGACGGCGGGCGAACCAAGCCATCTGATGGAGACAAGCCATGAAGGCCATCGGCTACAAGAAATCGCTTCCGATCGAGGACGCGGATTCACTGATCGATTTCGAGACCGCGAAACCGGAGCCGAAGGGACGCGACATCCGCGTCGCGGTGAAGGCGATCTCGGCCAATCCCGTCGATTACAAGGTGCGCAAGCGCGCCGCCCCGCCCGAGGGCGAGACGAAGATTCTCGGCTATGACGCGGCCGGCGTGGTCGACGCCGTCGGGCCGGAGGTCACGCTGTTCAAGCCAGGTGACGAGGTGTTCTACGCCGGCTCGATCCTGCGCCAAGGCACCAATTCGGAATACCATCTGGTCGACGAGCGCATCGTCGGCAACAAGCCGAAGACCCTGTCCTTCGCGCAAGCCGCCGCCCTTCCCCTCACCTCCATCACCGCCTGGGAATTGCTGTTCGACCGTCTCGGCGCAGTGCCGGGCAAGAGCGTCGATCCGCGCACGCTGCTGATCACGGGCGGCGCCGGGGGCGTCGGCTCGATCCTGATCCAGCTCGCGCGCCGTCTCACCGGGCTGACGGTGCTCGCCACCGCGACGCGGCCGGAATCGCAAAAGTGGTGCCTCGATCTCGGTGCGCATGCGGTGATCGACCACGGCAAGCCCATGAAGGAGCAGATCGAGAAGCTGAAGCTCCCGCCGGTCGCGCTGGTGGCAAGCCTCACATTCACCGACCAGCATTACAAGGCGATCGCGGAGTTCATGGCACCGCAGGGCAAGTTCGGCCTGATCGACGATCCTCCGGAGTTCACCATGAGCACCTTCAAGGGCAAGGCGATCTCGGTGCATTGGGAATCGATGTTCACGCGCTCCTCGTTCCAGACGCCGGACATGATCGCGCAGCACCATCTGCTGGGTGACGTCGCCGACCTCATCGATAAGGGTGTGTTGCGCACCACGCTCGACCAAACATTTGGCACGATCAACGCAACCAATCTCAAGCGCGCTCACGCGCTGCTGGAGAGCGGCAAGTCGCGCGGCAAAATCGTGCTGGAGGGGTGGTAAGCAAAGGCTTCGTAGGGTGGGCAAAGGCGCGCTGCGCCGTGCCCACCATCTTCAGGACACGCACAACGAAAATGGTGGGCACGCTTTTGCTTTGCCCACCCTACGGCTACCGCAGTTATGGTTGAGCCGCGCCCTCGACGAACAGCAGCCGGCGCTCCAGCGCCGTCTGCCGCAGCTTGAGCGCCTCGGCATATTCCGGCGACGCGTACCATTCCTTCAGCCTCGCCATTGACGGGAATTCGACGACGACGATGGCCTTCGCCGGCAGGTTGCCTTCGGCCAGCTCGGCCTTGCCGCCGCGGACGAGATAACGCCCGCCATACTGCGCGATCGTCTTGGCGGCCAATGCGCGATAGGCTTCGAATCCATCGGGATCGCGCATCTCGACTTCGGAATTCACATAGGCTGTCATACGCCGACTCAAGCGATCGTGTTGACGATGCCACCTTCCGCGCGCAGCGCCGCGCCGTTGGTCGCGGACGCCTGTTTCGACGCGACATAGACCACCATGTTCGCGATCTCGTCGACGCTCGCAAAGCGCTGGAGCAGTGAGCTCGGGCGATGCTGCTTGACGAAATTGGCGGCGGCCTCGTCCACCGACTGGCCGTTCTGTTTGGCGAGATCCTTCACGAAGGTCTCGACGCCCTCGGACATGGTCGGGCCCGGCAGCACGGAATTGACGGTCACGCCGGTGCCGCTGGTGAGCTGCGCAAGGCCGCGCGCGACCGAGAGCTGGGCCGTCTTGGTCATGCCGTAGTGGATCATCTCGACGGGAATGTTGAGCCCGGACTCCGAGGAGATGAAAACGATGCGGCCCCAATTGCGCTCGAGCATGCCCTTCATGTACGCGCGCGACAGCCGGACGCCGCTCATCACGTTGACTTCGAAGAAGCGGCTCCAATCCTCGTCGGGGATCTCGAAAAAGTCCTTTGGCTCGAAGATGCCGGCATTGTTGACGAGGATGTCGACGTCGGGAAGCGCCGCGACCAGCGCCTTGCAGCCTGCCGCCGTCGAGACGTCGGCGGCGATGCCGCGGACCTTGGCGCCCGTCCCTTCCAGCTTGCGGACGGCGGCATCGACCTTGTCCCGGCTGCGGCCATTGATCACGACGCTGGCGCCGGAGGCGGCGAGGCCCTTGGCGATCGCGTGGCCGATGCCGGCGGTGGAACCGGTCACCAGGGCGGTTTTTCCGGAAAGGTCGATGTTCATGTAGTGTCTCCATCAAATCGATGACGCAAATATCGGAGGGGGCGGATCGGGTCGCAATCGGCACTCACCAATCAGTGAGACAAGGAGAACTGCTCCGGCGCGGTGGCCTCGCCCAGCCCTGTCTCGATTGCTGCTGGAACGATTATTGCTACGTCGGACCGAACTTCGAATGCTCACGTGAACAAGAAAGATTCATGCGATGAAAAGGACGGCCCTCACTGTTGCGCTCGGGTTGCTCGGTCTGATCAGCAGCCATTCGCTCGCGCAGGCGCAAGCAGCCTATCCCGAAAAACCGCTGCAACTGATCGTCCCCTTCCCGCCCGGCGGCGCCTCCGACGTGGTCGCACGCATCATCGGCGGCGAACTGGAGACCCGGCTCGGCAAGCCCGTGATCATCATGAACCGTCCCGGGGGCGGCACCACGATCGCGGCAAAGGAGGCCGCACGCGCGGCACCCGACGGATACACCCTGTTCTTCAGCTCGAATTCGAGCTTCACGCTGCCGGCGGCCGTGAAGGAAAGCGTGCCTTACGATGCGGCCAAGGATTTCGAGTCGCTCGGCCAGGTCGGCAAGATCACGCTGGCGCTGGTCACCTACAAGGACAATCCGATCAAGGACGTGGCTGCGCTCGTCACTGAGGCGAAGGCCAATCCCGACAAGCTGTCGCTGGCGTCCTTCGGCGTTGCGACCGTCTCGCATTTTGCAGGCGAGCTGTTCAAGTCAGGCGCCGGAATCAAGATGGTGCACCTACCCTACAAGGGCAGCGCTCCGGCGATGAACGACCTGATCGGCAAGCACATCCAATATCACGTCGACACGGTCATTGCCGTCAAGCCGCAGATCGAGGCCGGCACCGTCAAGGTGCTCGCCGTGTTCTCGGCCAAACGCACGCCGTTCCTGCCCGACGTGCCGACGCTCGCCGAGCTCGGCTACGGCAACATCGACTTCGCCTCATGGGGCGCCGTGGTCGCCCCCAAGGGCCTGCCACCGGCCGTTCGTGACAAGCTGAAGGCGGCCCTGGAGGAGATGATCAACAACCCGTCCGTGGCCGAACGCTTCGCCGCGGTCGGCTTCGAGCCCGGCTTCAAGCGATACGGCGACTGGCCGAGCGCGATCGGCAAGGAGACCGCCGAAATGAAGGAGATCGCGCAAAAGGCGGGGATCAAGGAGGAGTAGTCCTCCCGACGCGCCCTGTTCCCGGAAACAAAAACGGCGCCCAAGGGCGCCGTTTTCAATTCACAACTTGACGGGTGGCTTACGCCGCCTCGGCTTCCTTCTCCTGCACCGGACCGGAGTCCTGGCCCTTGGCATCGACGTCGCGATCGACGAACTCGATCACGGCCATCGCGGCGTTGTCGCCGTAGCGGAAGCCCGCCTTGATGATGCGGGTGTAACCGCCCTGGCGATCCTTGTAGCGGGTGGCCAGGACGTCAAACAGCTTCTTGACCTGATCCTTGTCGCGCATCTCGGAGATCGCTTGGCGGCGCATCGACAGGCCGCCCTTCTTGCCGAGGGTGACGAGCTTCTCGACGATCGGGCGAAGCTCCTTGGCCTTGGGCAGCGTGGTGACGATCTGCTCGTGCTTGATCAGTGCGGCCGCCATGTTGGCGAACATCGCCTTGCGGTGCTCGGCCGTGCGGTTGAGCTTCCGATGAACCTTGCCGTGACGCATGTGTGTAGTCCTTACGTAAAAACTGCCGCGACGGTTCGTCGGACATGTTGCTCAGGTGGGCTGCCTGCGTTCGCCCTAGCAGCGGGTAGTGAATGGCGATTAGCGAGATGTACTCGCTATTCGCCACTCCCCATTCGCCAACTCAGTAGTGATCCTCGAAGCGCTTGGCGAGCTCGTCGATGTTCTCCGGCGGCCAGCCCGGCACTTCCATACCGAGATGCAGACCCATCTGGGCCAGCACTTCCTTGATCTCGTTCAGCGACTTGCGGCCGAAGTTCGGAGTGCGGAGCATTTCGGCTTCGCTCTTCTGCACGAGGTCGCCGATATAGACGATGTTGTCGTTCTTCAGGCAGTTGGCCGAACGCACCGACAGCTCGAGCTCGTCCACCTTCTTGAGGAAGGCCGGGTTGAAGGCGAGGTCCGGGATGATCTCCTGGGCGACTTCCTTGCGCGGCTCTTCGAAATTGACGAACACATTGAGCTGGTCCTGGAGGATGCGGGCGGCATAGGCCACCGAGTCATCCGGCGAGATCGCGCCGTTGGTTTCGATCGTCATGGTCAGCTTGTCGTAGTCGAGAATCTGGCCCTCGCGGGTGTTCTCGACCTTGTAGGAGACCTTGCGGACCGGCGAGTACAGGCTGTCGACCGGGATCAGACCGATCGGCGCGTCCTCGGGACGGTTACGCTCGGCGGGCACGTAGCCCTTGCCGGTCGAGACCGTGAACTCCATGCGGATCTCGGCGCCCTCGTCGAGGGTGCATATCTGCAGGTCCGGATTGAGGACGGTGACGTCGCCGACGGTCTGGATGTCGCCGGCGGTGACGACGCCCGGGCCCTGCTTCTTCACGACCATGCGCTTGGGGCCTTCGCCCTGCATCTTGATCGAGATGTCCTTGATGTTCAGCACGATGTCGGTGACGTCCTCACGGACGCCCGCGATCGAGGAGAACTCGTGCAGCACGCCGTCGATGTGCACCGACTGCACCGCCGCGCCCTGGAGCGAGGAGAGCAGGATGCGGCGCAGCGCATTGCCGAGGGTCTGGCCGAAGCCGCGCTCGAGCGGCTCGGCGACGATGGTCGCGAAACGCGAGGGATCGCTGCCGGGGGTCACCTGGAGCTTGTTCGGCCGAATCAGTTCTTGCCAATTTTTCTGGATCGTCACTGTTTCACCCATACAGGCCAGTCAATTTGACAGTTCAAATACTGGCGTTGGAGAAAGGCCGCAGAGCATTCCCGCGGCTTCTTTTGAAAAGTCATCGCGGGCGCCGATGCGCCCGCAATGTCGTATCAAACGCGCCGACGCTTGCGGGGACGGCAACCGTTGTGCGGGATCGTGGTCACGTCACGGATCGAGGTGACGGTGAAGCCCGCGGCCTGGAGGGCACGGAGTGCGGACTCGCGGCCCGAACCGGGACCGGCGACTTCGACTTCCAGCGTGCGCATCCCATGCTCCTGCGCCTTCTTCGAGACGTCTTCCGCGGCGACCTGCGCGGCATACGGGGTCGACTTGCGCGAGCCCTTGAAGCCCATCGTGCCGGCGGAGGACCAGGCAATCGTGTTGCCCTGCGCGTCGGTGATGGTGATCGTGGTATTGTTGAACGACGAGTTCACGTGCGCGACGCCGGAGGCGATGTTCTTGCGCTCACGACGACGAACGCGGGTGGCTTCCTTGCCCATAGAGTACCTTTCCTGGAGATATCAAACGCCGCCGTAATGCCAGCGGCTACACCTGTGGAAGCGAATAACGAGTAGCGAATGGCGAATAGGGAAGCTCCCCTACTCGCCATTCGCCACTCCCGATCCGCCAGTTTACTTCTTCTTGCCGGCGATGGCCTTGGCCGGCCCCTTGCGCGTACGCGCATTGGTGTGGGTACGCTGGCCGCGCACCGGCAGACCACGACGATGACGCAGGCCGCGATAGCAGCCGAGGTCCATCAGACGCTTGATGTTGATGCCGACCTCGCGACGCAGGTCGCCCTCGACGAGATAGTCGCGGTCGATCACTTCGCGGATCTGGAGCACTTCGGCGTCGCTGAGCTGATTGACGCGACGATCCACGGGGATCTTCACCTTCTCCAAGATCTCACCGGCGATCTTCTGACCGATGCCATGGATGTACTGGAGCGCGATCAGCACGCGCTTGTTGGTGGGAATGTTCACGCCGGCAATACGGGCCACGGCCTTCTCTCCTGTCGCCGATCCTCGTCAGGACCGGGCTTAAGTGCTTGTGTTCTCGGGCAGGTGTTCACAAACGCGAACACGACGCCCACCCCCGGTCTTCCTGGGGCCCGGCATCGTCTGAAACTATCCGACTTGGATGCGGGGCTTATTAGGGGATTCCAGGTGCTTTCGTCAACCGCTGCTAGCGTTTGGCTCGCTTTTTCGTGACCTTTTTTGCAGCCTTCCTGGCACCCTTTTTGACGGCCCTCCCGGCGGTCTTTTTGGCCGCTTTCCTGGGTGCCTTCTTGGCACCCTTCACGGCCTTCTTGGCGGCCTTTTTTGCCGGTTTGGCGGATTTCTTCGCCGTTTTGGCCGACTTTTTGGCCTTCTTGCCCGCCTTGGCCTTCTTGGCCGGCGCCGCCTTGGCCGCGCTGCGAGCATGCGTCTTGGGTTCCACCGCGCCCAGCGCCAGCAGCTGGCGGTGGATAGCGCGGGTGACCTCGTCGATGGCCATCATGCCGTCGATGGTCGAAAGCTTCCGCCGCTCGGAATAATAATGAATCAGCGGTTCCGTCTGGCTGCGGTAGCTGGCGAGCCGCTTGGTCAGGACCTCCGGAGTGTCGTCGACCCGGACCTCCTCTCCGCGCTCGCGCATCTGGGCGACGCGGGTCTCGACGCGGTTCAGGAGCGCACTCTCGTTGACACGAAGCTCGATGACGGCATCGAGCTTGAGGTGCTTGCGCCTCAACAGCTCATCCAGCGCCTCGGCCTGCGGCACGGTGCGCGGAAAACCGTCGAGGATGAAACCGTTCCTGGCGTCCGGCTGGTCGATGCGGTCTGAGATGATTCCGACCACGACGTCGTCCGGCACGAGGCCGCCGCTCGCCATGATCTCCTTGGCCTTCAGCCCGACCGGCGTTCCCGCCGCAACGGCCGCGCGCAGCATCTCGCCGGTCGAGAGCTGGACGATGCCATAGCGCTGCACCAAGAGCTGCGCCTGGGTCCCCTTGCCCGACCCCGGCGGTCCCAGAAGTATAATTCTCATCGGCGTACGCCCCCCGGATTGGTGAGCGATACGTCGCGCACCTGCGTTTGAAGATCAAGAACAGTGCAAACCACAATCAGCGCCGCACCGCTACCCTATCATAGGGGAGCGAATGCGCGGACGCCAAGAAGGCCTTTGAAATCAGTGATTGCGTCGCCACCGCAGCAGCTCTGTCGGTGCGCCGAACGGCCGACTGGTCGCATCTTCGAACGCCGCGGTTTGCTCGCGCGACGAATCGGTGACGCAGCTGCGACGTCCCTCGAGGACGCCGCGTTCAGCGGCGGCGGCCGCGCAGCTTCGACTTCCGGATCAGGCCCTCGTACTGGTGCGCCAGCAGATAGCCCTGCACCTGCGCCACCGTATCCATGGTGACGCTGACCACGATCAGCAGCGAGGTGCCGCCGAAGTAGAACGGCACCGAGGCGTAGGAGATCAGGATTTCCGGAATCAAGCAGACGATCGCGAGATAGATCGCGCCTAGCACCGTGATGCGCGACAGCACGTAGTCGATGTATTCGGCCGTGCGCTCGCCGGGGCGGATTCCCGGAATGAAGCCGCCATGCTTCTTCAGATTGTCGGCGGTCTCGGTCGGGTTGAACACGATCGCGGTGTAGAAGAACGCGAAGAACACGATCAGCGCCAGATACATGATCAGGAACAGCGGACGGCCGTGGCCGAGCTGGGTGTTGATCCACTGGAACCATTCCGGGCCGCTGCCCGAATTGAAGTTCGCAACCGTCGTCGGCAGCAGCAGCAGCGAGGATGCGAAGATCGGCGGGATCACGCCCGAGGTGTTGAGCTTGAGCGGCAGATGCGAGGACTGGCCCTCGAACATCTTGTTGCCGACCTGGCGCTTCGGATACTGGATCAGCAGACGGCGCTGGGCGCGCTCCATGAACACGATGAAGGCGATCACGACGACGGCCATGATGATGACGATCAGGATCAGACCGGTCGACATCGCGCCCTGACGGCCGAGCTCGAGCATGTTGGCGAGCGCTGCGGGCAGTTCGGCGACGATGCCGGCGAGAATGATCAACGAGATGCCGTTGCCGATGCCGCGCGAGGTGATCTGCTCGCCCAGCCACATCAGGAACATGGTGCCGCCGGTCAGCGTGATCGCCGTGGACAGGCGGAAGAACATGCCGGGCTCGCTGACGACGTTGCCGGCGCCTTCGAGGCCCACCGCGATGCCGTAGGACTGGAACGCGGCCAGGATCACCGTGAGATAGCGGGTGTACTGGTTCAGAGTCTTGCGGCCAGCCTCGCCCTCCTTCTTCAGCGCCTCGAGCTGCGGCGAGACGGTGGTCAGGAGCTGGATGATGATCGAGGCCGAGATGTACGGCATGATGTTCAGCGCGAAGATCGCCATGCGGTGGATGCCGCCGCCGGCGAACATGTTGAACATGCCGAGGATGCCGCCCGCCTGGGAGCGGAACACCTGCTCCCAGATGTTGGGATCGATGCCTGGCAGCGGGATGTAGGTCCCGAGCCGATAAACGAGCAGCGCACCCAGGGTGAACCAGATGCGCTTCTTCAGTTCGTCGGCCTTGGCAAACGCGCCGAAATTGAGATTGGCTGCCAGTTGTTCCGCTGCAGAGACCATCTTGGACTTTCTCCCGCCGCCTGTTGCGCCGTCATGCCCGCGGCCGGGCTACTTTAGCGGACGCCGGACATTATCTGGGGCTCGGCTTCGATAAGTCCACGTCCCGCCTGCGTAAAGGCCCGCGAGGCGCGGGCCAATGACGCAGTTGTTACGCCGCCTCGCCTTCTTCCTTGGCAGGGGCGAGGATCTTGACCGAACCGCCGGCCTTCTCGACCGCCGCGATCGCGGTCTTGGAGGCGCCATGCACTTCGATGTTGAGCTTGGACTTGAGCTCGCCGCGGCCGAGCAGCCGCAGGCCGGCCTTGGCGCGGCGCAGCACGCCGCCCTTCACCAGGGCCTCGACGTTCACGACGCTGCCGGCGTCGATCTTCTTGGCATCGACCGCTTCCTGGAGCCGGTCGAGATTGATCTCGGCGAACTCGACGCGGAAGATGTTGTTGAAGCCGCGCTTGGGCAGACGGCGATGCATCGGCATCTGGCCGCCTTCGAAACCCTTGATGCGCACGCCCGAACGCGCGGTCTGGCCCTTGCCGCCGCGGCCGGACTGCTTGCCCTTGCCCGAACCGATGCCGCGGCCGACGCGCATGCGCTTCTTGCGCGAGCCGGCGTTGTCGGCGATATCGCTGAGCTTCATCGCCCTTCTCCTTGTGTCATGCGCACGATCGTCACCGGGAAACCGGGATCGCGCGCCGTTTCTTACTTCTCGTCGACGATGCGGACGAGATGGTGAACCTTCTCGATCATGCCGCGGACGGCCGGGGTGTCCGGCAGTTCGCTGGTGCGGCCGATCTTGTTGAGCTTGAGCCCGATCAGCGTCGAGCGCTGCGAGTGATGGCGGCGGATCGCGCTGCCGGTCTGCTCGAGCTTGATCGTCTTTTCGGCCTTGGCCATGGGAGTCTACTCCGAAAGCTTCCGTTAGTCGGCAGCCGCCTCGGCATCGCCGCCGATACGACGGGACTGCAGAGTGGACACCTTGATGTTGCGGCGGGCAGCGACCGAGCGCGGCGAATCCTGATGCTTCAGCGCGTCGAAGGTTGCGCGAACCATGTTGTACGGGTTCGACGAGCCGATCGACTTCGCCACCACGTCCTGGACGCCGAGCGTCTCGAACACGGCGCGCATCGGGCCGCCGGCGATGATGCCGGTACCGGCCGGGGCAGCACGCAGGTAGACACGGCCCGCGCCGTGACGGCCGGCGATGTCGTGATGGAGCGTGCGGCCCTCGCGCAGCGAGACGCGGGTCAGGTTGCGCTTGGCCGACTCCGTCGCCTTGCGGATCGCCTCAGGGACTTCGCGGGCCTTGCCGTGACCGAAGCCGGCGCGGCCCTTCTGATCGCCGATCACGACCAGCGCTGCGAAACCGAAACGCTTGCCGCCCTTGACGACCTTGGCCACGCGATTGATGTGGACGAGCTTGTCCACGAACTCGCTGTCGCGCTCTTCACGCTCCTTGCGCTCGCGTCCGCCGCCGCGCTGATCGCGTCCACCACGTTGTTCGCGTTCTGCCATTTTTCTAATCCTTCAGAGGCTTACGCCTCAATCCTCAAATTCTGTTAGAAGCTCAGCCCGCTCTCACGCGCGGCGTCGGCAAGAGCCTTGACGCGTCCGTGATAGAGATAGCTGCCGCGATCGAACACGACTTCCTTGACACCCTTTTCAGCAGCGCGCTCGGCCAGCAGCTTGCCGACCGCCTTTGCCGCATCGATGTCGGCGCCGGTCTTGCCCCCGTCCCGCATTGCCTTCTCTAGCGAAGAGGCAGAGGCCAGCGTCTCGCCCTTCAGGTCGTCGATGACCTGGGCGTAGATGTGCTTGGACGAGCGGAACACCGACAGACGCGGACGGCCACCACCGGAGCGGCGCAGCTTCAGCCGCACACTCCGCTTGCGCCGGGCATTCGTAACCTTGGCTTTGGACATGACCGGCTCCGTTACTTCTTCTTGCCTTCCTTGCGGAAGATGAATTCGCCAACATACTTCACGCCCTTGCCCTTATAGGGCTCCGGCGGGCGATAGGCCCGGATCTCGGCGGCGACCTGGCCGACGCGCTGGACGTCGCTGCCGGTCACTGTGATCTCGGTCGGCTTCGGAACAGTGATCGTGATCCCTTCCGGGATCGGATAGACCACGTCGTGGCTGTAACCGAGCGCGAGCTGGAGGTTCTTGCCCTGCATCGCGGCGCGGTAGCCGACGCCGGTGATCTCGAGCTTCTTCTCGAAGCCCTTGGTGACGCCTTCGACCAGATTCGCGACCTGAGCGCGAGCGGTACCGTACAGCGCCCGCGCGCGGTTGGTCTCGGCCCGCGGCTTGACCTTGATCTGGCCGCTCTCGAGCTTCACCTCGACCTCGTCATGGACGACGAACTGAAGCTGGCCCTTGGGCCCCTTCATCTTGACGGTCTGCCCATCGACGGTCGCGGTCACACCCGACGGAACCGCCACAGGCCTTTTGCCAACACGTGACATGGATGAAAAATCCTTCTCAGAACACCGTGAAGAGGACTTCACCGCCCACATTCGCGTCACGCGCGCTGTGGTCGGCCATGATCCCCTTCGGCGTCGACAACACCGAAATGCCGAGCCCGTTGTTGACCCGCGGCAGGGCCTTCACCGAAGCGTAGACACGACGCCCAGGCTTGGAGACCCGCTCGATCTCGCGGATGACGGGCTCGCCGTCGAAATATTTCAGCTCGATCTCGATCTCGCTGCGCCCCGAGGGATGCTCGAGCGTGGCGTAACCGCGGATGTAGCCCTCGCTCTTGAGGACCTCGAGCACGTTCTCGCGCATCTTCGAGCCAGGCGTGGAGACCTTGGTCTTGGAGCGCATCTGCGCGTTGCGGATGCGGGTGATCAGATCGCTGATTGGATCGTGCGTAGACATCTAAACGACCCTCCTTACCAGCTCGACTTCACGAGGCCCGGGACCATGCCCTTGGAGCCAAGGTCGCGCAGCGCGATACGGGACAGCTTGTTCTTGCGGTAGTTCGAGCGCGGGCGGCCCGACAACTCGCAACGCAGGCGGATACGGGTCGCGGACGAGTTGCGCGGCATTTCCGCCAGCTTCAACGTCGCAGCGAAGCGCTCTTCCATCGGCAGCTTCTTGTCGGCGATGATCGCCTTCAACCGCTCGCGCTTGGGGGCGGCGTTCTTCACCATCCGCTTGCGACGGTTGTTCTTCTCGACTGAACTCTTCTTTGCCATGCTTGGCTCCTGGGTATCCGCGTTTGAGAGGCTTTAGGACAGCATCTCACTGCCGGAACGGGAAATTGAAAGCGGTCAACAAGGCCCTCGCCTCTTCGTCGGTCTTGGCCGTGGTGCAGACGGTGATGTCCATGCCGCGGGCTTCCGTGACCTTGTCGAAGTCGATCTCGGGGAAAATGATGTGCTCCTTGATGCCGAGCGAGTAGTTGCCACGGCCGTCGAAGCTCTTCGGGTTCAGGCCGCGGAAGTCGCGGACGCGCGGCAGCGCGACCGTCACCAGGCGATCGATGAACTCGTACATGCGGGCCTTGCGCAGCGTGACCTTGCAGCCGATCGGCTGGTTCTCACGCAGCTTGAAGGTCGCGATCGCGATGCGCGAATAGGTCACGATCGCCTTCTGGCCGGCGATCTGGGTCAATTCGGCGGCGGCGGTCTCGGCCTTCTTGCGGTCGTTGACGGAATCGCCAACGCCCATGTTCAGCACGACCTTGTCCAGACGTGGAACCTGCATGACGTTCTCGTAACCGAATTTCTCGGTCAGCGACGTGCGGATCTTCGCATCGTATTCCGCGCGCAGGCGCGGGGTGTAAGCGGCCTCAGCCATCGATCTCAGCTCCCGAGCTCTTGGCGATGCGGACCTTCTTGCCGTCCGCCAGAATCTTGAATCCGACGCGGGTCGGCTTTCCGTCCTTGCCGACATACGCGATGTTGGACAGTTGGATCGGCGCCTCTTTCGAGATGATGCCGCCCTCCTGGGCCTGCGTCTGCTTCTGGTGACGCTTGACCACGTTGATACCGCGCACGAGCGCCGTGCCGGCGTCGGGGCGAACCTCGAACACTTCGCCGGTGCGGCCCTTGTCGCGACCGGTCAGCACGACGACCTTGTCGCCCTTGCGGATCTTCGCAGCCATCACAGCACCTCCGGCGCGAGCGAGATGATCTTCATGTGGTTCTTGGCGCGCAGTTCGCGCGGCACGGGCCCGAAGATACGGGTACCGACCGGCTCGGCCTGATTGTTGATCAGGACCGCGGCGTTGCGGTCGAAGCGGATGACCGAACCGTCGGCGCGGCGGATGTCCTTGCGGACGCGCACCACGACGGCTTTCATCACGTCGCCCTTCTTCACCTTGCCACGCGGAATGGCTTCCTTGATCGAGACGACGATGATGTCGCCGATCGTGGCGTAGCGGCGCTTGGAGCCTCCGAGCACCTTGATACACATGACACGGCGTGCGCCAGAATTGTCGGCCACGTCGAGGTTGGTCTGCATCTGAATCATTGATGCACCTCGTCCTCTTTCTATTTGCGCCAGCCCAGCCGGCGCTCAACATTTCCCTGAAGTCAGTCGGCTAAGGCCAACAGATCAGGCGCTTTTCTTGTGCTCGCCCCGGATCACGACCCAGCGCTTCAACTTCGAAATCGGCTTCGATTCCTCGATCCACACCACGTCGCCCGGCTTGAACTGGTTGCTCTCGTCGTGCGCGTGATAGTTCTTCGAACGGCGGATCGTCTTCTTGTAGATCGGGTGCGTGAAGCGGCGATCGACGCGCACCACGATGGTCTTGGCTTGCTTGTCGCTGACGACCACGCCCTGCAAAGTACGTTTCGGCATCTTCGTAAGCCTCTTACTTCTTCTTCGCGCGCGTCTGCGCGGCGACGGTCTTGATCCGGGCGATGTCACGGCGAGCCTCGCGCAGGCGCGAGGTGTTCTCGAGCTGCCCGGTGGCGCGCTGGAAGCGCAGATTAAAGCGCTCCTTCTTCAGGTTCAGGATGGCGTCATCCTGCTGGTCGGGGCTCATCGCGCGGATGTCTTCGATCTTCATCTGGGCCATGGCCATTACTCCGCAATGCGCTCGACGAAGCGCGTCTTGATCGGCAGCTTGGCCGCCGCCAGGGTCAGCGCCTCACGCGCGGTCTGGGTGTTGACGCCGTCGATCTCGAACAGCACCCGGCCCGGCTTGACGCGCGCAACCCACAGTTCCGGCGAACCCTTGCCGGAGCCCATGCGGACTTCGGCCGGCTTCTTCGACACCGGAAGGTCGGGGAACACGCGGATCCAGACGCGGCCGGCGCGCTTCATGTGACGGGTCAGCGCGCGGCGGGCGGCTTCGATCTGGCGCGCGGTGACGCGCTCAGGCTCGGTCGCCTTCAGGCCGTACTGGCCGAACGCCAACGTCGCGCCCGAAGACGCAACGCCGTGGATGCGGCCCTTATGCGCCTTCCGGAACTTCGTTTTCTTAGGTTGCATCATGGCTTTAAGCCCTCAAATTCCTGTCTGGCTTTAGGCTGCGGCCGTCTCGCGGCGCTGACGGCCGCCACGATCGCTGCTGCCGCCGGTGTCGCCCTCGGCCATCCGCTTGTCCTGGGCCATCGGATCGTGCTCGAGGATCTCGCCCTTGAAGATCCAGACCTTGACGCCGCAGGTGCCGAAGGTCGTGAACGCGGTCGCAACGCCGTAGTCGATGTCGGCGCGCAGGGTGTGCAGCGGCACGCGGCCTTCGCGGTACCACTCCATGCGCGCGATTTCCGCACCGCCCAGACGTCCCGAGCAGTTGATGCGGATGCCTTCCGCGCCGAGACGCATCGCCGACTGCACGGCGCGCTTCATGGCGCGGCGGAACGCCACGCGGCGCTCGAGCTGCTGCGCGATCGACTCGGCCACCAGCGTCGCGTCGAGCTCCGGCTTGCGGATCTCGACGATGTTGATGACGACGTCGGACGAGGTGATGTCCGCGACCTTCTTGCGCAGCTTGTCGATGTCGGCGCCCTTCTTGCCGATCACCACGCCCGGACGGGCCGAGTGGATGGTGACGCGGCACTTCTTGTGCGGACGCTCGATTACGATGCGGGCGACGGCCGCCTGCTTGAGCTCCTTGTGCAGGATCTCACGAATCTTGACGTCCTCGTGCAACAGCTTGCCGTATTCCTGCTTGCCGGCGAACCAGCGGGAATCCCAGGTCCGGTTGATGCCGAGACGCAGACCGATCGGATTGATCTTTTGACCCATCGTGTTCTCCTGCGCCCTTAAGCCGCTGCTTCGGCTTCGACCTGACGAACGATGATCGTCAGCTGCGAAAATGGTTTGTAGACACGGCCCGAACGGCCACGGCCGCGCGCGGCGAAGCGCTTCATCACGAGACCGTTGCCGACGAAGGCCTGCGCCACGACGAGATCGTCGACGTCGAGGTCGTGGTTGTTCTCGGCATTGGCGATAGCCGATTCCAGGCACTTCTTCACGTCGACCGCGATCCGCTTGCGCGAAAACTGCAGGTCGGCGAGCGCGGCAGACGCCTTCCGGCCGCGAATGAGCTGGGCGACCAGGTTGAGCTTCTGCGGGCTCACCCGCAGCATCCGGGCGACCGCCTTGGCCTCGTTGTCGGCGAGGCTCCGTTCGCGCTTAGGTTTGCTCATCGTTTAATCCTCAAGCCTTCTTGGCTTTCTTGTCGCCGGAGTGGCCATGGAAGGTCCGGGTCGGCGAGAACTCGCCGAACTTGTGACCGACCATTTCCTCGTTGACGGCCACCGGCACGTGCTTCTGACCGTTGTAGACGCCGAAGGTCAGGCCGACGAACTGCGGCAGGATCGTCGAGCGACGGCTCCAGATCTTGATGACGTCGTGACGGCCGGACGAGCGGGCGGCATCTGCCTTCTTGAGCAGAGAACCCTCGACGAACGGGCCTTTCCAGACTGAACGAACCATGTCCGGCGTTCCTTACTTCTTCCGCTTGTGGCGGCTTAGGAGAATGAATTTGTTGGTCGACTTGTTGGTGCGGGTCTTCTTGCCCTTGGTCGGCTTGCCCCACGGAGTGACCGGGTGGCGACCGCCCGAGGTACGACCTTCACCACCGCCGTGCGGATGGTCGATCGGGTTCATCGCGACACCGCGGTTATGCGGGCGGCGGCCCATCCAACGCTTGCGGCCGGCCTTGCCGATCGAGGTGTTCATGTGATCCGGGTTCGACACCGCGCCGATCGTGCCGCGGCAACGGCCGTGCACCAGGCGCTGCTCGCCCGAGTTCAGGCGGATGATCACGTAGTCCTGGTCGCGGCCGACGAGCTGGGCGTAGGTGCCCGCGGAACGAGCGAGCTGGCCGCCCTTCCCGATTTTGACCTCGATGTTGTGGATGATCGTGCCGACCGGCATGTTGCCGAGCGGCATGACGTTGCCCGGCTTCACGTCGACATAGTTGCCGGCGATGATGGTGTCACCCACGGCCAGGCGCTGCGGCGCCAGGATGTAGGCCTGCTCGCCGTCCTGATACTTGATCAGGGCGATGAAGCCGGTGCGGTTCGGATCGTATTCGAGCCGCTCGACGGTCGCGGGAACGTCGACCTTCTCGCGCTTGAAGTCGACGGTGCGCAGCGTCTGCTTGTGACCGCCGCCGCGGAAGCGCACGGTGATGCGGCCGGTGTTGTTGCGGCCGCCCGAGGACTTCTTGCCCTCGGTGAGCGCCTTCAGCGGCTTGCCCTTGTAGAGGGCCGAACGATCGACCATGACCAGCTGGCGCTGGCCCGGCGTCGTGGGATTGAATGTCTTCAGTGCCATCGTCGTACGACCTTACAGACCGGTGGTGACGTCGATCCGGTGGCCCTCTTCGAGGGTCACGATCGCGCGCTTGGTGTTCGACTGCGAACCGATGTTGCCGCGGAAGGCCTTGACCTTGCCCTTACGGACCAGCGTGTTGACGCTCTTGACCTTGACGTCGAACAGCTTCTCGATCGCTTCCTTGATCTGCGGCTTGGTCGCCTTCGCAGCCACCTTGAACAGCACCTTGTTGTGCTCCGAAGCGATCGTCGCCTTTTCGGTCACGACCGGCGACAGAATCACGTCGTAGTGGCGAGGCTCGATGTTCTTCGTCATTTGAAGCGCGCCTCCAGCGCATCGATGGCGGCCTTGGTCAGAACGAGCTTCTGACGGCGCAGGATGTCATAGACATTGATACCCTGGATCGGCAGCACGTCCATGTTCGGGATGTTGCGGGCCGCGGCGGCAAAGCCGTTGTTGAGCTCGGCGCCGTCGATGATCAGCGCGTTGGTGAGCCCGAGGCCCGAGAAGTGACCGAGCAGCGCCTTGGTCTTGGCGGCTTCCAGCGCGGCCTTCTCGATCACGACCAGATCGCCGTCCTTGGCCTTGGCCGAGAGCGCATGCTTCAGCGCAAGAGCGCGGACCTTCTTCGGCAGGTCAGTGGCGTGCGAACGCACCACCGGACCGAAGGCACGGCCACCGCCACGGAACTGCGGCACGCGTGCCGAGCCGTGACGAGCACCGCCGGTGCCCTTCTGCTTGTACATCTTCTTGCCGGTGCGCCAGATCTC
This sequence comes from Bradyrhizobium sp. CCGE-LA001, assembly GCF_000296215.2. Lineage (NCBI taxonomy): Bacteria > Pseudomonadati > Pseudomonadota > Alphaproteobacteria > Hyphomicrobiales > Nitrobacteraceae > Bradyrhizobium > Bradyrhizobium sp. CCGE-LA001. The sequence continues at coordinate 4,869,117 of NZ_CP013949.1, forward strand.
GGCGCGGCCCTTGGCCTTGTGCGTGCCGGCCTGGCGCTTGTTGAGCTGCCACTGCACGCAGCGCGCGATGATGTCCTCGCGCGGCTCCAGGCCGAAAATGGCGTCGGAGAGCTGGACAGAGCCGGCTTCCTTACCTTCGAGGGTGGTGACCTTCAGTTCCATCTCACGCCTCCTGCGCAGCCGGAGCGGCGTCCGCGTCGCCAGCAACCTTGAACTTGCCGGGCTTCGGAGCTTCCTTCGGCAGCGGCTTCTTGACGGCATCGCGCACGCGGATCCAGCCGCCCTTGGAGCCGGGAACGGCACCTTCGACGAGGATCAGGCCGCGCTCGACATCGGTCTGAACGACGCGAAGGTTGAGCGTGGTGATGCGATCGACACCCATGTGGCCGGGCATCTTCTTGTTCTTCCAGGTCTTGCCGGGGTCCTGACGGCCGCCGGTCGAACCGATCGAGCGGTGCGAGATCGACACACCGTGCGTGGCGCGCAGACCGCCGAAGTTCCAACGCTTCATGCCGCCCGCAAAACCCTTACCGACCGAGGTGCCGGTGACGTCGACGAACTGGCCGACGACGAAGTGATCGGCCTGGATCTCGGCGCCGACCGGGATCATGGCATCCGCGGTGACGCGGAATTCCTCGACCCGGCGCTTCGGCTCGACCTTGGCGACGGCGAACTGACCGCGCTCGGCCTTGGGCATGTAAACGGTCTTGCGGCTGCCAGAACCGAGCTGGAGCGCGACGTAACCGTTCTTCTCTTCGGTGCGGTGGCCTACGACCTGGCAATTGCCGAGCTTCAGCACGGTCACGGGGATATGTTCGCCGGCCTCTGTGAAGACCCGCGTCATCCCGACCTTTTGTGCGATCACTCCGGAGCGCATCGGCTTGCTTCCTGTTCTTTCTGTCCTTGCGGACTAGCTAATCTTCGGTGTGAGCAAGACCCGGTCCGAGAACCGGTGCCCACTTCTCGGGGTCTTGCTCAGAGCTTGATCTCGACGTCGACACCGGCGGCCAGATCGAGCTTCATCAAAGCATCGACGGTCTGCGGGGTCGGATCGACGATGTCGAGCAGGCGCTTGTGCGTGCGCATCTCGAACTGTTCGCGGCTCTTCTTGTCGACGTGGGGCGAACGGTTGACGGTGAACTTCTCGATGCGGGTGGGCAGCGGAATGGGTCCGCGGACCTGCGCGCCGGTGCGCTTCGCCGTGTTCACGATCTCGCGGGTCGACGTATCGAGGATACGATGGTCGAACGCCTTGAGACGGATGCGAATGTTTTGGCCGTTCATTGCCGTGCTTTCTTTGGGTAGAGTGGCGAGTAGCGAGTAGCGAATAGAGTTCCCTATTCGCCACTCACCATTCCCTATTCGCTTGTTACTCGATGATCGAGGCGACGACGCCGGCGCCGACGGTGCGGCCACCTTCGCGGATCGCGAAGCGGAGCTTCTCTTCCATCGCGATCGGCACGATCAGGTGCACTTCCATCGCGATGTTGTCGCCCGGCATCACCATCTCGGTGCCTTCCGGCAGATGCACGACACCGGTCACGTCGGTGGTGCGGAAGTAGAACTGGGGACGGTAGTTGGTGAAGAACGGGGTGTGGCGACCGCCCTCTTCCTTGGTGAGGATGTAGGCCTCAGCCTTGAACTTGGTGTGCGGCTTGACCGAACCCGGCTTGCACAGCACTTGGCCGCGCTCGACGTCCTCGCGCTTGGTGCCGCGGAGCAGCGCACCGATGTTGTCGCCGGCCTGACCCTGATCGAGCAGCTTGCGGAACATTTCGACGCCGGTGACAGTGGTCTTCTGGGTCGCACGGAGACCGACGATCTCGATTTCCTCGCCGACCTTGACGATGCCGCGCTCGACACGACCGGTCACGACGGTGCCGCGGCCCGAGATCGAGAACACGTCTTCAACCGGCATCAGGAACGGCTGATCGATCGGGCGCTCCGGCTGCGGGATGTATGAGTCGACATTCTTCATCAGCTCGAGGATGGCGTCGTGACCGAGAGCCTTGTTGGAATCCTCCAGAGCGGCCAGCGCCGAGCCCTTGACGATCGGGATCGTGTCGCCCGGGAATTCGTACTTCGAGAGCAGTTCGCGGACTTCGAGTTCGACGAGCTCGAGCAGCTCCGGATCGTCGACCATGTCGCACTTGTTGAGGAACACGACGAGCGCGGGCACGCCGACCTGGCGGGCGAGCAGGATGTGTTCGCGGGTCTGCGGCATCGGGCCGTCAGCGGCCGACACGACCAGGATCGCGCCGTCCATCTGGGCCGCACCGGTGATCATGTTCTTGACGTAGTCGGCGTGGCCGGGGCAGTCGACGTGGGCGTAGTGGCGGTTCGGCGTCTCGTACTCGACATGCGCGGTCGAGATGGTGATGCCGCGCGCCTTCTCTTCCGGCGCCTTGTCGATCTGGTCGTACGCGGTGAACGTCGCGCCGCCTGCTTCGGCGAGAACCTTGGTGATCGCCGCGGTCAGCGACGTCTTGCCATGGTCGACGTGACCGATGGTGCCGATGTTGCAGTGCGGCTTGTTACGTTCAAACTTTGCTTTGGCCATTTGACTCTCCGTTCAATCGTCAGCTTGAGACCGACGATAATCAGGCAAACTTCTTCTGGACTTCTGCCGACACGTTGGCCGGCGCTTCTGCGTAGTGGTCGAACTGCATCGTGAAGGTCGCGCGACCCTGGCTCATCGAGCGCAGATTGTTCACGTACCCGAACATGTTCATGAGCGGCACCATCGCGTTGATGACGTTGGCGTTGCCGCGCATGTCCTGACCCTGGATCTGACCGCGCCGGGAGTTCAGGTCGCCGATGACCGAGCCGGTGTAGTCTTCCGGGGTCACCACTTCGACCTTCATGATCGGCTCGAGCAGGACGGACTTGCCCATCTGGAGCGCTTCGCGGAAGCAGGCGCGCGAGGCGATTTCGAAGGCGAGCGCCGACGAGTCGACGTCGTGATACTTGCCGTCGACGAGCTGGACCTTGACGTCGACCACGGGGAAGCCCGCGACCACGCCGGACGACAGCACGCTCTCCAGGCCCTTCTCGACGCCGGGGATATATTCCTTCGGCACCGCGCCGCCGACGATCTTCGATTCGAACTCGAAGCCCTTGCCGGCTTCGTTCGGCTCGACGATGAACGACACCGCCGCGAACTGGCCGGTACCGCCGGTCTGCTTCTTGTGGGTGTAGCTGTGCTCCACCCGCTTGGTAACGCGCTCACGGAACGCCACCTGCGGCGCGCCGATGTTGGCGTCGACCTTGTAGGTCCGCTTGAGGATGTCGACCTTGATGTCGAGATGGAGTTCGCCCATGCCCTTGAGGATGGTCTGGCCGGACTCGTGGTCGGTCGACACGCGGAAGGACGGATCCTCCGCGGCGAGCTTGGCCAGCGCCACGCCCAGCTTCTCCTGGTCGGCCTTGGACTTCGGCTCGATCGCGATCTCGATGACCGGCTCGGGGAATTCCATCTTCTCCAGGATCACCTGCTTGTCGGGATCGCACAGCGTGTCACCGGTGCGCGCTTCCTTCAGGCCGGCCAGCGCGACGATGTCGCCGGCATAGGCTTCCTTGATGTCCTCGCGGTTGTTCGCATGCATCAACAACATGCGCCCGATCCGCTCCTTCTTCTCGCGGGTCGAGTTCACGACGCCGGTGCCGCTCTGCAGAATGCCGGAGTAGATGCGGCAGAAGGTGATGGTGCCGACGAACGGGTCGTCCATGATCTTGAACGCGAGCAGCGCCAGCGGCTCCTTGTCGTCCGCCTTGCGCACGACTTCGTTACCCTTGTCGTCGGTGCCCTTGATCGCGGGCACGTCGAGCGGCGACGGCAGATAGTCGACGACGGCGTCGAGCAGCGGCTGCACGCCCTTGTTCTTGAAGGCCGAGCCGCACAGCACGGGATAGAACGCGCCGGTCAGAACCGCCTTGCGGATCAGCCTCTTCAGCGTCGCCTCGTCCGGCTCCTTGCCGTCGAGATAGGCGGCCATGGCGTCGTCGTCGAGCTCGACGGCGGCCTCCACCATCTTCTCGCGGTATTCCTTGGCCTGGTCGACGAGATCTTCCGGAATGTCGACATAGTCGAACTTGGCGCCGAGCGCTTCATCGTTCCAGACGACGCCCTTCATCTTCACGAGGTCGACGAGACCCTTGAAGTTGTTCTCGGAACCGATCGGAAGCTGGATCGCGACGGGCTTGGCGCCGAGACGATCGACGATGTCGGACAGGCACTTGAAGAAGTCCGCACCGATCTTGTCCATCTTGTTGGCGAAGACGATGCGCGGAACCTTGTACTTGTCGCCCTGGCGCCAGACGGTCTCCGTCTGGGGCTCAACGCCCTGGTTGGAGTCGAGCACGCAGACAGCGCCGTCGAGCACGCGCAGCGAACGCTCGACCTCGATGGTGAAGTCGACGTGGCCGGGGGTGTCGATGATGTTCAGGCGCTTGCCGGCCCAGAAGGCGGTGGTCGCAGCCGAGGTGATCGTGATGCCACGCTCCTGCTCCTGCTCCATCCAGTCCATCGTCGCGGCACCTTCGTGCACTTCGCCGATCTTGTGGCTCTTGCCGGTGTAATAGAGGATACGCTCGGTCGTCGTCGTCTTGCCGGCGTCGATATGCGCCATGATACCGAAGTTACGGTAGTCCTCGATGGCATGTTGGCGGGGCATGGGGTGTTCCTTGCGAGTCCGTTTGTTTCGCCGTTACCAGCGATAGTGCGAGAAGGCGCGGTTGGCTTCCGCCATGCGGTGCACGTCTTCGCGCTTCTTGACGGCGTTCCCACGATTGTTTGACGCATCCAGCAACTCGGCCGAAAGCCGCTCGGTCATGGTCTTCTCGTTGCGCTCACGCGCGGCCGAGATCAGCCAGCGGATACCAAGTGCTTGACGGCGGGTCGAACGAACTTCGACCGGAACCTGGTAGGTCGCACCGCCGACGCGGCGGGAGCGAACCTCGATGGTCGGCATGACGTTCTCGAGGGCCTGCTCGAACACGCCGAGCGGGTTCTGCTTGGTCTTGGATTCGATGATACCAAACGCACCGTAGACGATGCCTTCGGCAACCGACTTCTTGCCGGCGTACATCACCGAGTTCATGAACTTCGTGACGATGATGTTCCCGAACTTCGGATCCGGGAGAACTTCGCGCTTTTCCGCTGAGTGGCGACGAGACATAGGCCTGGTTCCCGCTTACTTCGGACGCTTCGCGCCGTACTTCGAACGACGCTGCTTACGGTTCTTGACGCCCTGGGTATCCAGAACGCCGCGGAGGATGTGGTAGCGCACGCCGGGCAAATCCTTGACGCGGCCGCCGCGGATCATGACCACCGAGTGCTCCTGGAGGTTATGGCCCTCGCCGGGGATGTAGCCGATCACCTCGAAGCCGTTGGTCAGGCGCACCTTGGCGACCTTACGAAGCGCCGAGTTCGGCTTCTTCGGGGTCGTGGTGTAGACGCGGGTGCAAACACCACGCTTCTGAGGCGACTGCTGCAGCGCCGGCACCTTCTTGCGCGACTTCTGCACTTCCCGCGGTTGAGCGATCAGCTGGTTGATCGTCGGCATCCTGGCCTTACCCTTTGTTCTGTCGCGACCCCTTCCGGGCCCGCTGTCTTGCCGCGGCCCGTTGCCGGGACCGCAAATTCTTTTCGAGCCACCCGCCCGACGGGGCCGCCCTGCGCGGATCGATCCGCACAAAGCGAAATTGCGCCAACCGCTCCATTGCTGAGCGGAAAGCGCTTCGACGCCACAGAGGACCGCAGTATTGAGGCCGATCAGCATAATGCCGCGGCCCGCGCACTGAGGTCATGCATCCGAGTTCGATCTCAAGAGAACGTGCTCAAGAGAACTAAAATCGCACTGGCATTGCCTAGCTATGATCGACAGCGTTTGAGCGGCATTCGTCGAGGTTGGTGCCCGGCTTTGCGACCCCTGGTAGACGTAGTCCGTGGGGATCAGACGGGTGGCCCGTTCCGACGCTGGCGATGCTCACCGCCTGTCGTTAAGTGAGGCGCTTTCTATAAGTGAGAATCGGTCAAGTCAAGGTGAAACGACAGTCGGAAAACGCTTCTGGCGCCTGTCGAAATCAATATTTGCCGTCCTCGCCACGCCTTCCCGATATGGGCGGGAAGCGCCGGTTTCGCCAGCTTCAAGCACATTTTACCCGGATTAAATATACTTTTATTTCGAGAATCCGGGCCGTTGTCCCGCCGATGCGCCAATCCGCTGCCGTTCTAGAGCTTCCAGGCCGGCGATGCGCCGTCGCGCGGGCATCATTGCGGCAAGGCTGACGATCGGCCAAAGGCCGATCAGGTCGTTCAAAGGGCCGAAAAAATGCGCCGCACTGCGTGGCCGGGGGTCTCACGCTTGGGAATCACCGGGTCGCTGGTGGGCGTCGAATCGGCCCGGCGCACGTCCCGCCGGCTCAGAACCCCCTCGTCATTCCTCCTCGTCGTCTTCATCCTCGTCGTCATCGTCGCGGTCGTCGGCGTGAGCCACAGCGCCGTGCGGTTGGTGGATCTGGTCGTTCCACAGCTTGCGATAGGTGCCGTTCTTCGCAAGCAGTTCGGCATGAGTGCCGCGCTCGATCGCCTTGCCTCCCGAGATCACGATGATCTCGTCCATCTCCACCACCGAGGTCAGGCGGTGGGTCGACCAGATCATGGTGCGGCCCTTGGCGACCTTCAGCAGCGTGCGGTTGATCGCCGCTTCCGTGGTCTGGTCGAGTGCCGAGGTGGCTTCGTCCAACAGCAGCACGGACGGATTGCGGATGATCGCGCGCGCGATCGCGATGCGTTGACGCTGGCCGCCCGAGAGCGTATCGCCGCGCTCGCCGACCGGCGTGTCGTATCGCTGCGGCAGGCTCATGATGTAGCGGTGGATCTCGGCCTTCTTGGCGGCCTCCTCCACCTCTTCGTCGGTCGCGCCCTCCTTGCCGAGGCGGATGTTCTCGCGGATCGACATGTTGAACAGCATGTTCTCCTGGAACACCACGGCCATGCTCCGGCGCAGCGAATCCAGCGTCACCTTGCGGACGTCGACGCCGTCGATGGTGACGCGGCCTTCGTCGGGCACGTAGAGCCGCAAGATCAGATTGAGCAGCGTGCTCTTGCCGGAGCCCGAGGGGCCGACGATGGCGATGCGCTTGCCGGCGTTGAGCTTGAGGCTGAGATTGTCCAGTACCGGCGTCTGGCTGCCTTCGTACTGGAAGGTGACGCGGTCGAAGGTGATGTCGTTGGTGATGCGCGGCAGGTCGGGCGCGCCGGGGCGGTCGGCAGCACGCGTCGGCTCGTCGAGCAGCTCCTGGATGTGCCGGATCGCCGCGGCCGAAGAGATCGACACCGGAATGAAATGCATCACATGGGCGATGTTGTAGGACACCTCCCAGAACGCGCTCTCGAAGGTGACGAAGGTGCCGATCGTGATCCGGCCCGTTGTCGCCAGATAGGCGCCGATCGCGAGCACCACGAGATGCAGGAGAAGGACCGATATGGTGACCGTCCGCTCCACCATGGTCGACAGGAAGGTCGCTGAGGCGATCCTGTTGCGGGTCTCGTCGTTGCGGAAGCGGAAGAAGCCGAACATCTTGCGTTGCAGGCTGAATGCCTTGATGACCGCCTGCGCCGCCACGTTCTCCTGCACCATGCCGAGCAGCGCGCTCTCGTTCTGCTTCTGCTCGTAATTGGCCTGCACGGCCTTTGGCGTCAGGATGCGCGGCCCGATCAGCGTGATCGGGAACACCAGCAGCGCGACCACGGCAAGCTGCCAGTTCAGGAACAGCATCAGGATGATGCCGGCAATCAGTTCCATGAACGGCAGCGCGGCACTGTTGGCAAAGGTCTTCACCGAGCCTTCGACGGCCGAGAGGTCGACCGAGAAGCGCGACAGGATCTCGCCGCGTTTGGTGCGGCCGAAATAGGCCGCCGGCAGATCCTGGACGTGCTCGAACAGGCGCGTGCGGATGTCCGAGATGACGCAGGCGGCCAGCCGCGCATCCCAGCGCTCGTACCAGACCGCGACGATCGAGGTGAAGATGCCGGTGACCGCGAGCACGCCGAGGATCTTGTAGAGCGCCTGGAAGTCCTCCTCGCCGAGCGCGTCGTCGATCAGGTATTTCAGGCTGAGCGGCATGATGACGTTGAACAGCGTCTCGACGAAGACGCCGAACGCCACGTAGGACAGCATCCGCTTGTAATTGGTCAGATAGGGCCTGACGAACCCGACGATGGTGGCGAGCGCGCCGGCGGCCTCGCGCGCGGTGAAGACGACGAGATCCTCGTCCTCATCGTCGTCATCGAGCTCCAGTTCGCCCTCCTCATCCTCTTCGTCCTCGTCGTGTTCGAGGTCCGGCTTGGCGCCGGCGGCGAGCTTGTGGTCGAGCTCGGCCGCTTCTTCCGCGGCGAGCTTCTGTTTGTCGGGCGGGAGGGGCTTGGACGCCATGAAACCAACCGATGCTGACGGCCGGCATGACCGCAGAGAATGCAGGAATAGCGGCAACCGCTATTGCACCGATTCTATGCGATCAAGATGAATTCGGCAAAACAATTGGCAAATTCGGCAGGTACCCCAGCCAGCTAGTCGTCGTCCTCGTCCTCGACCTTGTCGAAGAAGGAGTAGCGCAAGCTGTCGGCGTCGGCGTACCACTGACCCGGGCCCTTGTTGGCGGCGAGCGTCGCCTCCCAGAGCGCATCGGTGCATTCCTTGCGGTGCATCGACAGGTCGAAACCATTACCGAAGAACAGTTCGGACCATTCCCACCAGGTGCCGAGCTTCTTGACGCCACGCAGCAGGTCGTAGCGGTCGATCAGTGCCGGCGCCATGTCCGAGGTGATCGAGCCGAACACGAGGCCGGTCTTGACCACGCGGTTCAGCTCGCGGATCGCGCGGACCACCTGCTTCGGGGACACGTGGCAGAGGCTGGTCTCGAACACGAAGTCGAACGCACCGTCCTTGAACGGCATGTCGGTGACCGAGCCGAGCTTGTTGTACTTCTTCAGCGGCTTCGGCGTCCTGGCGTGGATGGCGCGGTTGTTCTCGATTCCCCAGGCGTCGATGCCGCGATCGCGCAGCGCACCGACCAGCTCGCCGCTGGCGGAGCCCGCGACCAGCAGCTTGGCGCCCTTCGCGCTGCCCCAGACAATGCCGATCAGTTTGGTGAGATAATCGGGATCGGTGAAATTGCGCCACGCCTCGTGATAGGGGCCGAGGCCACGATAGTTCTCGAAATAGCGGCGATCGATCTTGTCCGAGAGCGGCTTGTCGTCCTGTGCCCGCTCGCGGCGCAGGCGCATCATCTCGGTCAGGATGATGTCGGTCGCCGCATCCGACGAATCGAGCAGTCCGTTCAGCGTCGAGTCGAACAGATAGTCGCCGACCACAACGATGCCGGGATGCTCCTTCGGCTCGGGCCGGTGATTGGTCATCACGTCGCGCACGGGTAGGCCGCCGGGAATCGCGTTCACCGACGACAGCCAGCGGTGAATCTTGCCTTCCATGAAATGCGAGCGCGCATCGCCGAGCGAAGCCGGCAGCGACTTCAGCGCCGCATCGATCAGGTCCTGGTCCGACAGATTGGCGAAGGCCAGCGCGTCGGAGCCGGGAATGAGCCAGTTCAGGACGCCATGCTTGCCGACGTCGTGGCGCGCGCCCTCATTGTAGACGCAGCAGCCGCCGAAGGCCTCCGACATGAACCAGGCGCCGGCAATCTTCTCGCCCCAGAACGGGCTGTCGAACAGGATGGACACACGCAGATAGTGCGCCGGACGGTCGAAATAGGAGACGTGCTTGACCATCGACTTGCGCAGCTGCTCGCCTTCCCAGCCCACGGTAGCAAGCCAGGAATGCGGCAGGCAGACCAGCACGAGATCGAAATCGCGCGTCTCGGGCCCCTTGCCGTTCATCATCTTGAGCTGGTAGCGGCCGGTCGGCGCCTTGCCGACGGTGAGCACGCGATGATTGAGCTGGATGTCGGCGTTGACCTCCGACTGCAGGCATTCGATCAGCTGCTCGTTGCCGTTCTGGATGGAATAGAGGCCGATATAGCCGTCGACATCCATGAGATAGTTCTTGAGCGCGTTGAGGCCGTTGGTGTTGTGGCTCTCCGTTGCGATGTCCGAGCGCGCCATGACCTTGAAGAAGCGTTTCGCCGTCTCGTCCTCGACCTCCTCGTCGAGCACCTGCTCGGCGGTCTTGTAGGCCCAGGGGTTCTCGTTGTCGTGCGCGCCGACGCCCTCGTAATACTCGATCGGCGACATCATTTCGGCACAGCGATTGCGGAATGCCTCGATCGCGGTCGCGGTCTTGGCGCCGTATCTGCGGCGCATGCCGGCGACGTCGTTGAGGAGCTCACCGCCGAACTGCACCTGCTCGGCGTCCATCGGAATGGTCTGGAGCCCGAAATGCTGGATCAGCTCGCGCAGCGGATCGGGGCCGGTCATCGAGTAGTCGTAGATTTCGGCAACGCCGGCTTCATACATGGCAGGCGCCGAATCGAACTTGCGCGTGACAATCTTGCCGCCGAGCCGATCGGACGCCTCGAAGATGGTGACGCGGCAGAGGTCGCCGAGCTTGCGCTTCAGATACCAAGCGCTCATCAGCCCGCCGGGGCCGCCGCCTACGATTGCGAGATCAAGCATGTGAGTTCCGTGGTCTTTCGGCGCTGCCCCCGTCACGGGACCACCGGTCTAAGCTCTCCTAGCAGAAGCGCTTTTGCGACTGAAGGAAAGATGAACAAAGGCTGATCCTGCATCGCAGCAGGCAAAGAAAGCAGCAAAAAGGCCGGCAAAAGCCGGCCTTTTCATTGTCCTCGGTAGTCCTACGGATGAACCATCATTCCGCGGGCGGCAACGCAGGAAGCTCTGCTTCCGGCGCGGGCGACACGACGGCCGCCTGCTTCTCGCGCTCGTCCAGGATCAGCTTGTCGCGCTTCATGGCGACTTCGCGGATCTTGGCCATGGAGGCGCCGGTGCCCGCCGGGATCAACCGGCCGACGATGACGTTCTCCTTGAGGCCTTCGAGCGGATCGACCTTGCCGTTGACCGCCGCTTCCGTGAGGACGCGGGTGGTCTCCTGGAACGAGGCCGCCGAGAAGAACGAGCGGGTCTGGAGGCTCGCCTTGGTGATGCCGAGCAGAACCGGCGTTCCGGTGGCGGGCTTCTTGCCCTCTTCCTTGGCCTTCTCGTTCAGCGCGTCGAACTCGATCTTGTCGACCTGCTCGCCGGAGATCATGTCCGTGTCGCCCTGGTCGGTGACTTCCACCTTCTGGAGCATCTGACGGACAATCACCTCGATGTGCTTGTCGTTGATGAGCACGCCCTGGAGCCGGTAGACCTCCTGGATCTCGTTGACCAGATAGGCCGCGAGCTCCTCGATGCCCTTGACTGCAAGGATGTCGTGCGGCGCCGGGTTGCCTTCGACGATGAAGTCGCCCTTTTCGACGACGTCGCCGTCCTGAAGGTGGATGTGCTTGCCCTTCGGGATCAGGTACTCGCGCGCCTCCTCGGTCTTGTCCATCGGCTCGATCGAGATGCGGCGCTTGTTCTTGTAGTCGCGCCCGAACCGGATGGTGCCCGCGATCTCGGCGATGATCGCCGCATCCTTCGGACGCCGGGCCTCGAACAGCTCCGCCACCCGCGGCAGACCGCCGGTGATGTCGCGCGTCTTGGCGCTTTCGGTCGAGACACGGGCGAGGATGTCACCCGGGTTGACCTTGGCTCCGACGTCGACCGAGAGAATGGCGTCGACCGACAGCATGTAGCGGGCATCGCCGCCACGGGGCAACTTGAGCACCTTGCCGTCCTTGCCCTTGACCACGATGGCCGGACGCAGGTCCGAGCCGCCGCGGGTCGAGCGCCAGTCGATGACCACGCGCTTGGCGATGCCGGTGGCCTCGTCGAGCGTTTCCGAGATCGACTGCCCCTCGACCAGATCCTCGAAGCCGATCGTACCTTCGACTTCGGTGAGGAGCGGACGGGTGTAGGGATCCCACTCGACGATGCGCTGGCCGCGCTTGACCATGTCGCCTTCGTCGACGTGCAGGCGCGAGCCGTACTGGACGCGGTGCGTCGCACGCTCGGTGCCGTCGGCATCGACGATCGCCACCACCATGTTGCGCACCATCGCGATCAGGTGACCTTCGCTGTTGCGGGCGATGGCCTTGTTCCTGATCACGATCTTGCCGTCGAAATTGGCTTCGACGAAAGACTGCTCGTTGAGCTGCGCCGCACCGCCGATGTGGAAGGTGCGCATGGTGAGCTGGGTACCCGGCTCGCCGATCGACTGCGCCGCGATGACGCCGACCGCTTCGCCGTGATTGACCGGCGTGCCGCGGGCGAGGTCGCGGCCGTAGCACTTGCCGCAGATGCCGTTGACGAGTTCGCAGGTCAGCGCCGAACGGATCTTCACCTCCTGCACGCCACCCTGCTGGATGGCATCCAGATGGCTTTCTTCCATCAGCGTGTCGCGCTTGATGATCACCTTGCCCGAGCTGTCGCGGATGTCTTCGCAGGCCGTGCGTCCGAGGATGCGCGAGCCGAGCGAAGCCACCACGGTGCCGGCATCGACGATGGCGCGCATCTTGATGCCGAGCTTGGTGCCGCAGTCGCTCTGCGTGATGATGCAGTCCTGCGCCACGTCGACCAGACGGCGGGTCAGGTAGCCGGAGTTCGCGGTCTTCAACGCCGTGTCCGCGAGGCCCTTGCGGGCGCCGTGGGTCGAGTTGAAGTACTCGAGCACCGAGAGGCCTTCCTTGAAGTTCGAGATGATCGGCGTCTCGATGATCTCACCCGACGGCTTGGCCATCAGGCCGCGCATGCCGGCGAGCTGGCGCATCTGGGCCGGCGAACCGCGGGCGCCGGAGTGGGCCATCATGTAGATCGAGTTGATGTCGGCGTCGGCTCCGCTCGCCGTCTTCTTGGTGGCGGAGATCTCCTTCATCATCGCCTTGGCGATTTCTTCCGTGGCCTTCGACCAGGCGTCGACGACCTTGTTGTACTTCTCGCCATGGGTGATCAGACCGTCGTTGTACTGCTGCTCGAAATCCTTCGCCAGCGTACGGGTGGTGTCGACGATCTTCCACTTGCCGTGCGGCACGACCATGTCGTCCTTGCCGAACGAGATGCCGGCCTTGAACGCGTTGTAGAAGCCGATCGCCATGATGCGGTCGCAGAAGATCACGGTCTCCTTCTGACCGCAGTGGCGGTAGACTTGGTCGATGACGCCGGAGATCTCGCGCTTGGTCATCAGCTTGTTGATGATCTCGTATGAAATCCGCGGATTCTTCGGCAGCAGATTGCCGAGCATGACGCGGCCGGCGGTGGTCTCGATCCAGCGCTTGGAGACCTTGCCGGTCTCGTCCATGCCCTCCCACCGGTACTTGATCTTGGTGTGGAGGTGGATGACCTTCGCATGCAGCGCGTGCTCGAGCTCGGCCATGTCGCCGAACACCTTGCCCTCACCGGGCAGGCCTTCGCGCATGATCGAGACGTAGTACAGGCCCAGCACGATGTCCTGCGAGGGCACGATGATCGGTTGGCCGTTCGCCGGATGCAGGATGTTGTTGGTCGACATCATCAGCACGCGCGCTTCCAGCTGCGCTTCGAGCGACAGCGGAACGTGCACGGCCATCTGGTCGCCGTCGAAGTCGGCGTTGAACGCGGAGCAGACCAGCGGGTGCAGCTGGATCGCCTTGCCCTCGATCAGCACGGGCTCGAACGCCTGGATGCCGAGACGATGCAGCGTCGGCGCGCGGTTCAGCAGCACCGGATGCTCGCGGATCACCTCGTCCAGGATGTCCCAGACCTCGGGCCGCTCCTTCTCGACCAGCTTCTTGGCCTGCTTCACCGTGGTGGACAGACCCTTGGCGTCGAGCCGCGAGTAGATGAAGGGCTTGAACAGCTCGAGCGCCATCTTCTTCGGCAGGCCGCACTGATGCAGGCGCAGTTCGGGACCGACCACGATCACCGATCGGCCGGAATAGTCGACGCGCTTGCCGAGCAGGTTCTGACGGAAGCGGCCCTGCTTGCCCTTGAGCATGTCGGCGAGCGACTTCAGCGGGCGCTTGTTGGCGCCGGTGATGACGCGGCCGCGGCGGCCGTTGTCGAACAGCGCATCGACCGCTTCCTGAAGCATGCGCTTCTCGTTGCGGATGATGATGTCGGGCGCGCGCAGCTCCATCAGCCGCTTCAAGCGGTTGTTGCGGTTGATGACGCGGCGATAGAGGTCGTTGAGGTCGGAGGTCGCGAAGCGGCCGCCGTCCAGCGGCACCAGCGGACGCAGGTCCGGCGGAATCACCGGGACGACCGTCATGATCATCCATTCCGGCTTGTTGCCGGAGTGGCGGAACGCTTCCACGATCTTGAGGCGCTTGGCGAGCTTCTTGTGCTTGATGTCGGAGTCGGTCTCCTGCATCTCCGCACGCAGCGACAGCTCGAGCTTCTCCAGGTCCATGCCCTTGAGCAGCTCGCGGATCGCTTCCGCGCCGATCATGGCGGTGAAGCTGTCCTGGCCGTACTCGTCCTGCGCCTTCAGATACTCGTCTTCCGACAGCAGCTGACGGTCCTTCAGCGCGGTGAGGCCCGGCTCCAGCACGACGTAATATTCGAAATAGAGGATCCGCTCGAGATCCTTCAGCGTCATGTCCAGCAGAAGGCCGATGCGCGAGGGCAGCGACTTCAGGAACCAGATATGGGCGACGGGGGCTGCGAGCTCGATATGGCCCATGCGCTCGCGTCGGACGCGCGACAGCGTGACTTCGACAGAGCACTTCTCGCAGATGATGCCCTTGTACTTCATGCGCTTGTACTTACCGCACAAGCACTCGTAGTCCTTGATCGGCCCGAAGATGCGGGCGCAGAACAGGCCATCGCGCTCGGGCTTGAAGGTACGGTAATTGATGGTCTCCGGCTTCTTGATCTCGCCGTAGGACCAGGACAGAATCTTTTCCGGAGACGCGATCGAGATCCGGATCTGGTCGAAGACCTGAGCCGGCGTCGTCGGATTGAAGAGATTCATAATTTCTTGGTTCATCGTCTTCTCCTCGCGTGCCGGTCGC
This sequence comes from Bradyrhizobium sp. CCGE-LA001, assembly GCF_000296215.2. NCBI lineage: Bacteria > Pseudomonadati > Pseudomonadota > Alphaproteobacteria > Hyphomicrobiales > Nitrobacteraceae > Bradyrhizobium > Bradyrhizobium sp. CCGE-LA001. The sequence continues at coordinate 4,884,165 of NZ_CP013949.1, forward strand.
CTCCGGCCGCAAATTCGAAAATCACTTAGCGGGGCGCCCTGCCCTCAAGGCCTCGGGAGGGGCGCCAATGCCCGGCCGCGACGGCCGGGCATGACAGGTCGAATTACTCGGCCGCTTCCGACGTCGGCGCCGGTCCCATCTTGGAATTGTGCAGGTCGACGTTGAGGCCGAGCGAGCGCATTTCCTTGACCAGCACGTTGAACGATTCCGGAATACCGGCCTCGAACGTGTCGTCGCCGCGCACGATCGCCTCGTACACCTTGGTGCGGCCGGCGACGTCGTCCGACTTCACCGTCAGCATCTCCTGGAGCGTGTACGCCGCGCCATAAGCCTCGAGCGCCCACACCTCCATTTCGCCGAAGCGCTGGCCGCCGAACTGCGCCTTGCCGCCCAGCGGCTGCTGGGTGACGAGCGAGTACGGACCGATCGAACGCGCATGGATCTTGTCGTCGACGAGATGGTGCAGCTTGAGCATGTAGATGTAGCCCACCGTCACCTTGCGATCGAACGGATCGCCGGTGCGGCCGTCATAGACGGTCGACTGACCCGAAGCGTCCAGACCGGCGAGCTTCAGCATCTCCTCGATGTCGGCTTCCTTGGCGCCGTCGAACACCGGGGTTGCGATCGGCACGCCGCGGCTGAGGTTATGGCCGAGCTCGATCAGTTCGTTGTCGTTGAGCGACTTGATCGTCTCGTCCTCGCCGTACACCTTCTTCAAGGTTTCCTTCAGCGGCTTGATGTCCTGCTTCGACAGGTACGCATCGACCGTCTGGCCGATACGCTTGCCGAGGCCGGCGCACGCCCAGCCGAGATGGGTCTCGAGGATCTGTCCGACGTTCATGCGCGAGGGCACGCCCAGCGGATTGAGCACGATGTCGGCATGCGTGCCGTCTTCGAGGAACGGCATGTCCTCGATCGGTACGATCTTCGACACCACGCCCTTGTTGCCGTGGCGGCCGGCCATCTTGTCGCCGGGCTGGATCTTGCGCTTCACCGCGACGAAGACCTTAACCATCTTCATCACGCCGGGCGGCAATTCGTCGCCGCGCTGAAGCTTCTCGACCTTGTCGAGGAAGCGCTGTTCCAGCCCCTTCTTCGACTCGTCGTACTGCTTCCGCATGGCCTCGATCTCGGCCATCAGCTTGTCGTTGGGCGAAGCGAACAGCCACCACTGCGACTTCGGGTACTCCTCGAGCACCGCACGGGTGATCTTGGTGTCCTTCTTGAAGCCCTTGGGACCTGCGATGCCCTGCCGCCCTTCGAGCAGTTCGGCAAGACGGTTGTAGACGTTGCGGTCCAGGATCGCCTGCTCGTCGTCGCGGTCCTTGGCCAGACGCTCGATCTCCTCCCGTTCGATCGCCAGCGCACGCTCGTCCTTGTCGACGCCGTGACGGTTGAACACGCGCACTTCCACGATCGTGCCCTGCACGCCCGGAGGAACGCGCAGCGAGGTGTCGCGGACGTCGGAAGCCTTCTCGCCGAAGATGGCGCGCAGGAGCTTTTCTTCCGGCGTCATCGGGCTTTCGCCCTTCGGCGTGATCTTGCCGACCAGGATGTCGCCGGCGCGCACTTCCGCACCGATGTAGACGATACCGGCTTCGTCGAGGTTCTTCAGCGCTTCTTCCGAGACGTTCGGAATGTCGCGGGTGATTTCCTCAGGTCCGAGCTTGGTGTCGCGGGCCATCACTTCGAACTCCTCGATGTGGATCGAGGTGAAGACGTCTTCCTTCACGATCCGCTCCGAGAGCAGGATCGAGTCTTCGAAGTTGTAGCCGTTCCACGGCATGAACGCGACCAGCACGTTGCGGCCCAGAGCGAGCTCGCCGAGATCGGTCGAGGGACCGTCGGCGATGATGTCGCCCTTCTTGACGACGTCGCCGACCTTCACCAGCGGACGCTGGTTGATGCAGGTCGACTGGTTGGAGCGCTGGTACTTCATCAGACGGTAGATATCGACGCCCGACTTGGTCGGATCGAGATCTTCCGTGGCGCGGATGACGACGCGGGTCGCGTCGATCTGGTCGATCACGCCCGATCGGCGCGCCGCGATCGCGGCACCCGAGTCGCGCGCAACCACGCCTTCCATGCCGGTGCCGACGAACGGCGCCTCGGCGCGAACCAGCGGCACCGCCTGGCGCTGCATGTTCGAACCCATCAGCGCGCGGTTGGCGTCGTCGTTCTCGAGGAACGGGATCAGCGCCGCGGCCACCGAAACGAGCTGCTTCGGCGACACGTCCATGTAGTCGACCTTGTCGGGCGTCACCGGCAAGACTTCGCCGGCGTGACGGCACACCACGAGGTCTTCGGTGAAGCGGCCCTTCGGATCGAGCGGCACGTTGGCCTGCGCGACCGTGTAACGGCCCTCCTCCATCGCCGAGAGGTACACGACCTCGTCGGTGACGCGGCCGTCCTTGACCTTGCGGTACGGCGTCTCGACGAAGCCGTACTTGTTCACGCGCGCGAAGGTCGCGAGCGAGTTGATCAGACCGATGTTCGGACCTTCCGGCGTCTCGATCGGGCAGATGCGGCCGTAGTGCGTCGGATGCACGTCGCGCACCTCGAAGCCGGCGCGCTCGCGGGTCAGGCCGCCCGGTCCAAGCGCCGACAGGCGGCGCTTGTGGGTGATCTCGCTGAGCGGGTTGGTCTGGTCCATGAACTGCGAGAGCTGCGAGGAGCCGAAGAACTCGCGCACGGCGGCGGCCGCCGGCTTGGCGTTGATCAGGTCCTGCGGCATGACCGTGTCGATATCGACCGAGGACATGCGCTCCTTGATCGCGCGCTCCATGCGCAGGAGGCCGATGCGATACTGGTTCTCCATGAGCTCGCCGACCGAGCGCACACGGCGATTGCCGAGATGGTCGATGTCGTCGATCTCGCCCTTGCCGTCGCGCAGGTCCACCAGCGTCTTGATGACGGAGAGGATGTCTTCCTTGCGCAGCGTGCGCTGGGTGTCGGGCGCATCGAGGTCGAGGCGCATGTTCATCTTGACGCGGCCGACCGCGGAGAGGTCGTAGCGTTCGGCGTCGAAGAACAGCGACTGGAACATGGCCTGTGCCGATTCCAGCGTCGGCGGCTCGCCCGGACGCATCACGCGGTAGATGTCAAACAGCGCGTCCTCACGCGTCATGTTCTTGTCGGCCGAGAGCGTGTTGCGGATGTAGGGGCCGACATTGACGTGGTCGATGTCGAGCAGCGGCAGTTCCTTGTAGCCCTGCTCGTTGAGCGCCTTCATCAGCTTGTCGGTGATCTCCTCACCGGCCTCGGCGTGGATCTCGCCGGTCTTCGGGTTGACGAGGTCCTCGGCGACGTAATTGCCGACCAGTTCCTCATCGGCCATGCGCAGCGCCTTCAGCCCCTTCTCCTGGAGTTGGCGGGCGGCACGGACGGTGAGCTTCTTGCCGGCCTCGAGCACGACCTTGCCGGTGTCGGCGTCGATCAGATCGTTGACGGTCGAGTAGCCGCGGAAACGATTGGCGTCGAACGGAACGCGCCAGCCTTCCTTGGTCCGCTTGTAGAGTATCTTCTTGTAGAACGTGGACAGGATCGCCTCGCCGTCGAGGCCGAGCGCGAACATCAGCGACGTCACCGGAATCTTGCGACGACGGTCGATACGCGCATAGACGATGTCCTTGGCGTCGAACTCGATGTCGAGCCAGGAACCGCGATACGGGATCACGCGGGCGGCGAACAGCAGCTTGCCCGACGAATGGGTCTTGCCCTTGTCGTGGTCGAAGAACACGCCCGGCGACCGGTGCATCTGCGAGACGATGACGCGCTCGGTGCCGTTGACGATGAAGGTGCCGTTCATCGTCATGAGCGGGATGTCGCCCATGTAGACGTCCTGCTCCTTGATGTCCTTCACCGACTTCGCGCCGGTTTCCTCGTCGATATCGAACACGATGAGGCGCAGAGTCACCTTGAGGGGTGCCGCGAAGGTCATGCCGCGCTGGCGGCACTCGTCAACGTCGTATTTGGGCTGCTCGAACTCGTAGCGGACGAATTCCAGCATCGAGGTGCCCGAGAAGTCGGAGATCGGAAACACCGAGCGGAACACCGCCTGCAGACCCTCGTCGAGACGGCCGCCCTGGGGTTCGTCGACCATCAGGAACTGGTCATAAGACGCCTTCTGAACCTCGATGAGGTTCGGCATCTCGGCGACTTCCTTGATGTGTCCGAAGAACTTGCGAACGCGTTTGCGACCGGTGAATGTCTGCTGCGCCATCGTGGCCTCTCATTTCGTCGCCCGCTCTGGGCGAACCGTCCGGAACGCGGCTGCCACCGCTCCCCGGGTTGAATTTTTCGAACCCGCCTTGGGGGCCGGAAGCTCAGTTTCAGGCTGGGAATGTCCTGAATCTGTTCTTCAGACCTTCAAAACGCAAAACGACGCGCGGGGCGCAGAAGCGCGCCCGCCCGTCACAACGATCGTCTTCACGGACTGCAAAAGCCCGAAATAGCCTGCTCTCCCAACGGCTTACAGGGAAATCCGGCATCCCTGCCCACCGCGCTTTCGTGCTGCCGACCCGATATGGGGCGACAATAATGGAGATTCGAGGGGTAAACCCTCAAATCCCCACACTTTTTCGTGTTCGGCCTGCGTCGGGACGTTCCGTCGCACGCCTTTTGCATTCCGGCCCCCGAGCCTTCGATCGTCCTGGCCGGGTTTGACCCGGCCATCCACGATCTTGGGACGAGATCCCGGGTCTCGCTCCGCGAGCCCGGGATATTGCTGAAGTAACTTGCGTTACTTGAGCTCGACCTTGGCGCCAGCCTTCTCGATTTGGGCCTTGATCTTCTCGGCTTCTTCCTTGTTCACGCCTTCCTTGAGCGGCTTCGGAGCACCCTCGACGAGGTCCTTTGCTTCCTTCAGGCCGAGACCGGTGATGGCGCGGACTTCCTTGATGACCTCGATCTTCTTGTCGCCGGCAGCGGCGAGAACGACCGTGAACTCGGTCTTCTCTTCCGCCGGAGCGGCGGCAGCGCCACCACCGGCCGGGCCGGCCACGGCGACGGCCGCAGCAGCCGAAACGCCCCACTTCTCTTCGAGAAGCTTCGCGAGTTCGGCAGCCTCGAGCACGGTGAGGCTCGAGAGGTCGTCAACGATCTTCTGCAAGTCAGCCATTGTTCAGTTTCCTTACGTGTAAGTCTGGTTCGGGTTTGAGTTTTGCGAAGGGCGTCAGGCCGCTTCGCCCTTTGAGGCATGAGCCTGGATGACGCGCGCGAGCTTGCCCGCGGGCGCATTGGCGAGCTGGGCCAGCTTGGTCGCCGGGGCCACGATGAGGCCGACGATCTTGCCGCGCAGTTCGTCAAGCGACGGCAGCGAGGCAAGTGCCTTCACGCCGTCGACATTCAGGACGGTCGTGCCCATCGAACCGCCGATGATGACGAACTTTTCGTTCGCCTTGGCGAATTCGACGGCGACCTTTGGCGCCGCCACCGGATCGTTGGAAGTCGCGATCACGGTCGGCCCCTTCAGCATGGGGCCGATGGCAACGACGTCAGTGCCATCAAGAGCAATTTTGGCGAGACGGTTCTTCGAGACCTTCACCGAGGCGCCAGCCTGCTTCATCTGCATACGCAGCTTCTGCATCTGGGCAACGGTGAGGCCGGAATATTGAGCAACGATCGCGACGCCCGTGGTCTTGAAGACCTCATTGAGCTGTTCGACCGCCTCTTTTTTTGCCGCTCGTTCCACAGCAAGCTCTCTCCGGTTGGCGGTCATCGCGAGAAGCGGGACCGCCGGGTTGCACCCATCGTCCCGCCCAAACCTGAACCTCCGGGCCAAAACCCATCGGACACGCCGGGCGAGGACGACAATTCAAGCCTGCCCTCCGGGAGCCACGAAGGCCCACGGCGTGTCGAGGTCCGAACCAGACCCGTTCCGCGAAGCCAGCCGTTAAAGCTGGATGCGAAGTGAAATCCGGTCTTCACCCGTCTATGCAGGCCATGCAATTAAGCCGTTGAGAAATCGAAATTTCCTGCGGGCGCCTGCAGTCTTGGACAGGACAAGGTCAGCCGGCGAACCGCCCGACCTCTGCCCGCACTCCACCAACTGACGGGTTTTCCTTCCTTTTTCGGGCAAATCCTCGCGGACGTCCTGAAAGGAATGATTTCCTGTCGTCGGGTTTTCGGAATGCGTGCACGAACGCGCCAGCCGAGGCCGGTACGTCCGGAAGCGGTTCTTTAACCGCTCTCTGCCTGCTTGCCAAGAGCAAAATTCACACCAGTTCCAATCCGTTGGCGCGGGCGCTTGACCCGAGCCGATAGGGACTGGTTCAGACCCATTTAACCGCATAAGGCAGCGGCTTGCCCTCGAAGAACGCGGTCAGGTTCGCCAAGACGCAGTTTTGCATGGCGACGTGCGATTCGAGGGTGTGGCCGCCGATATGCGGGGCGAACACCACGTTCGGGAGCGCGGTCAGCGCATCGGGAGCGTGCGGTTCCTTCTCGAAGACATCGAGGCCGGCCCCCGCAATGGTCTTGTCGGTGAGGGCCGCGATCAGGGCCTTCTGGTCGATCACCGAGCCCCGCGAGATGTTGACGACGTAGCCGTCTGCGCCGAGGCGCCTCAGGATGTCGGCGTTGACGACATGCTGGGTGTCGGCTCCTGCCCGGACCGCGATCATCAGCACGCTGCACCACTCGGCCAGCGCCTCCAACGACGGGAAATATTGATAGGGCAGATCGTATCTGGTGCGGCTGAAATAGCCGATCTCGCTCTCGAATGCGGCGCAGCGCGCGGCGATCTTGCGGCCGATCTCGCCCATGCCGTAGACGCCGATGCGGCGGCCGGGCATACCGGCCTGCGGGCGCATCATCGGGGACTGCTTCGAGGCGGCCCAATCGCCGCTACGGACATATTGGTCGGCGACCAGAATCCGCCGCGTCGTCGCCAGCATCAAGGTCATCGCGATGTCGGCGACCGAGGCCGCATTGGCACCCGGACTGTGGCCGACCGCGATGTTGCGGCTGGCCGCCGCCTCCAGGTCGACGCCGTCATAGCCGGTACCGTAGCAGACGATGGCGCCGAGCTTGGGAAACAGGTCCATCGCCTCCCCTCCGAGCGGCGTGCCGCCCGCCGTCAGCACCGCGCGGATGCCGCCGAGGTCGTCGGCCGAAAACACCTCGCGCGCGGGCTTGCCGCCGGTGTCGAGCAGCTCGAACCGCTCCGCGAAGCGCGCCATCATCGTCTTGGGAAAGCGCGAATAGATCAGGACCTTGTCAGCCATTGTTCTTGTTTCCGGTAAGCGCCGTCACGAACGACGAGGGGCGGAATCGGTTGCCCAATTCCGCCCCTCGCCTCATGCAATTTCCAAACCTTAGCCCAGGATGGTGCCCGGCTCGACCTTCACGCCGGGGCCCATCGTCGAGGACACGGCAACGCGCTGGATGTAGGTGCCCTTGGAGCCGGCCGGCTTCGCCTTGGTGACGGCGTCAGCCAGGGCCTTGATGTTCTCGACCAGCTTCTCCTCGGTGAACGAGGCCTTGCCGACGCCGGCCTGCAGGATGCCGGCCTTCTCGACGCGGAACTCGACCGAGCCGCCCTTGGCCCCCTTCACCGCACCGGTGACGTCCATGGTCACGGTGCCGATCTTCGGGTTCGGCATCAGGCCGCGCGGGCCGAGCACCTTACCCAACCGGCCGACCAGCGGCATCATGTCGGGGGTGGCGATGCAGCGGTCGAAATCGATCGAGCCGTTCTGCACCTTCTCGACCAGGTCTTCGGCGCCGACGACGTCGGCACCTGCGGCCTTGGCCTCGTCGGCCTTGGCGCCGCGGGCGAACACGCCGACGCGGAGCGTACGGCCGGTGCCGTTCGGCAGGGTCACGACGCCACGGACCATCTGGTCGGCGTGACGCGGATCGACGCCGAGATTGATCGCGACCTCGATGGTCTCATCGAACTTCGCCGTGGCGCGTTCCTTGACCATCTTGATGGCGTCCGCGAGCGGGTAAAGCTTTTCGCGATCAACACCTTCGCGGGCTTTGTTCAAACGCTTTCCGATTGCCATGACCGCTTACCCCGCCACTTCCAGACCCATCGAGCGGGCCGAGCCCTCGACCATCTTCATGGCCGATTCGATGGTGTCGCAATTGAGATCCTTCATCTTCTTCTCGGCAATCTCGCGCACCTGCGCCTTGGTCACCTTGCCGGCCTTGTCACGGCCCGGCGCCTTCGAGCCGGACTGGATCTTGGCAGCCTGCTTGAGGAAGAAGGACATCGGGGGGGTCTTCATCTCGAACGTGAACGAACGATCGGCGTAGATCGTGATCACGACGGGAATCGGGGTGTTCTTCTCTTCCTTCTGGGTCTGGGCGTTGAACGCCTTGCAGAACTCCATGATGTTGAGACCGCGCTGACCAAGCGCGGGACCGATCGGGGGCGAAGGATTCGCCGCACCGGCCGGGACCTGAAGCTTCAGGTATCCGGTCACTTTCTTTGCCATGTATCACTCCTGTTGTGCCGGCATGCCGCCGGCGGTTTCAGGTTCGTGGTCGGGAACCCGAGCGGCTGGCAACCGCCCTCGTCCTCCCACGGCCTCTTGTCGCGCCAGGCCTGAAGCCTCACGCCTCGAACGGTCAGACCTTCTCGACCTGACCGAATTCCAGCTCGACCGGCGTGGCGCGGCCGAAGATCGACACCGCGACCTTCACGCGCGAGCGCGCCTCGTCGATCTCCTCGACCACACCCGAGAACGAGGCGAACGGGCCGTCGGCCACGCGCACGTTCTCGCCGATCTCGAACGACACCGACGCCTTCGGCCGTTCCACGCCCTCCTGCACCTGGTGCAGGATGCGCATGGCCTCGTTCTCCGAGATCGGCATCGGCTTGTTTTCCGCGCCGAGGAAACCTGTCACCTTCGGCGTGTTCTTGATCAGATGGAACGCCTCATCGGTCAGCTTCATCTTCACCAGCACATAGCCCGGGAAGAACTTGCGCTCGGCATCGATCTTGCGGCCGCGGCGCACTTCCGTGACCTTCTCGGTCGGAACCAGCACCAGTTCGAACAGCTCCTCGAGCCCGCGCTGCTTGGCCTGCTCGCGGATCGATTCGGCGACCTTCTTCTCGAAGTTCGAATAGGCGTGGACGATGTACCAGCGCTTGTCGGACACTTGAGCGGTTGCTGTTGCCATCAGTGAATGCCCAAAAGGAAGGTGATGAGGTAGCGGATGATCTGGTCGGCGGCGAAGAAGAAGATCGAGGCCACGGCGACCATGACGAACACCATGATGGTGGTGATCGTGGTCTCACGACGGGTCGGCCAGGTGACCTTGGCGGTCTCCGAACGCACTTCCTGCAAGAATTTGAACGGGCTGACTGCCATCGTTTGATGTCCAACGTCCGTCGCACGACGGCTACTGATTTCAGAAGGATCCGAACAGCCGCCGTTGGCCCAGCCCTCGTCTGAAGGATGAGCCGGAAACCGGGCTCGATTGTTCGGGGATTTCAAAGCCGCGCCGGAAATCCGCGTCTAACGGGCCGGCTGCGAGTGCCGGGTAGATACTGCGGATGGGGCCAAAGGTCAAGATATCCGGGGCTCGCACAGGCAGGCTGGTCGCCATCGGCGACCGCGCACAGCCCAAGGCGGATCAAGGGTTTATCCAACTCGTCCCGCTTGGGGTCGAGATCCAGCCCCCGCCCGGGACCCCGCCGACCGGTCTGTCCAGGTCAATCGGCCCGGTCGACGACCGAGATACCAGGGAGCGGCACCACGAACTTTCCGCCGTCGGCGAAATAACGGGCGTGCTTGGCCCGGATCGGGTCGACGTAGCGCCAGGCGAAAACGACGACGAAGGCCGGCTTGCGCTCATAAAGGGTCGCGGGCGGCAGGATCGGGATGTCGTAACCCGGTCCGGCCATCACGTTCCCCTTCTTGGGGTCATCGTCCACCAGGAAGTCGATCTTGTTCTCCAGGCCGAACTGCGGCAGCAGCGTTGTCGTACCGACCGAAACGCCATAACCGGCGACCAGCTGACCGCGCGCGTGGGCGGCATCGGCCATCGCGACCAGCTCGTCGCGGATGGCGGCGATCCGCTTCACATAAGGCGCATAATAGGCTGGCTGATCGACGCCGAGCCGGTCTTCCTCGGCGATGAACTTCGCGACCTCGGAGGACGGCTTCTTGGCCCCGCCCGCGCGCTGCACGGTCACGCGGATCGAGCCGCCCTTGGTCCAGATGTGCTGGACGTCGATCACTTCCATGCCGAGCCGGGCGAAGAAGCGCGTCAGCGGCTTGATGTTAAAATACGACAGATGCTCGTGATAGACGGTGTCGAGCAGGTTCTTCTCGGTGACGTCGACGCCGTATTGCGTCTCGAAGACGAACAATCCGTCCGGCGCGAGCACGTCGCGAACCCCGATCACCAGCGGGTCGAGATTGTCGACATTGGCGATCATGTTGTTGGCGATCACGACGCTCGCCGCCCCGTGGCTTTGCAGGATGCGGCGTCCAATCGTATCCGTGAAGAAATCACCGATGGTCTCGATTCCGGCTTCCGTCGCACGCCGCGCAATGTCGACGGCGGGATCGACGCCCAGCACCCGCATGCCCCGCTCCCTAAAGAAGCCGAGCAGCGACCCATCGTTGCTGCCGAGCTCGACCACCAGCGAGCCCGGCGCGATGCCGAATCGGCTCACGACATCGTTGGCATAGCCTGCGAAATGCTCCCGCAGGCCGAGTGAGAGCGAGGTGGTGTAGACGTAATTGCGATACTGGATCTCCGGATTGCCGACTTCGAGAATCTGGAGATGGCCGCAGTCCCGGCACAGATGCAGCGCCATCGGCACCGCAGCCCGGAAGACGGGATCGTCGACGCTGGCGTTCGGCACCTGGAAGTTTGGCGTGCCGATGGGCATGCCTGCCATGGGAACGACGAGCTCCTGCTTGTCCGAGTGACAGAGGCGGCAGGTATTGCGGACGTAGAACAGGTTTTTCATCATGGAACCGAACAATGAGATACGCGAGCGGGTGAGGCAATCTCACCCTGGGAAGACCGGATCGGCAATGGGCTGAGGCGGGTCATGGGTGGCTCGAGACTTCCTTGCCCTGCCCCAGTGCGAAGCCGGGCGCCTCCTCCGCCGCCTTGGCGGCCTTGTCCGCCGAGTACGAACCCCGCTCCGGGCTCGCCAGCCAGATCACGCCGCCGACGAGGCCGATGATCACGCTGATGGCCCCCAGCAGGAGGGAAACCGACAGGGCTTGCTCGGACGGCACCCCTGCCAGACCGAGGCAGGCGACCATGGCCCCTTCGCGAACGCCCCAACCGCTGATCGAGATCGGAACGGCCGTCAACAGCACCACCGGCGGAATCAGGATGCCCGCATCCACCACGGAGAGCTGCGCGCCCACACCACGGGCCAGAACGTAGCAGGCCGCCGCCGTCACGAGATGGATGAGCAGCGCCGATCCGAACAGCAAGCCACGGTGCTCGGATTGCAGAAGAAGAAACCTGACCAGCGTTCCAAACCGGACGAAGCTTGCGATCGCGGGAAGCGCGATCAGGCGTTTGGGCAGGCGATCTAGCGTCAACAGCACCACGGTGCCGGCGACGCCAGCCAGCGTCAGTCCGCCGATGGCCAGGAGCGCGGCTTGGTTGGACACGCGCGACAGCAGAAACGGCAACCCGGCCACCATCAGCGCGATCAGACCGATCAATGCCGTGAACCGGTCGGCCGCAACGCCCTTGACCGCCTTGGACAATTGCACGCTACGCTGCCGCAGCAGCCATATGCGCACGGCATCGCCACCGACCGACGAGGGCAGCACCTGATTGAACCAAAGGCTGATCATGAGGATCCGCCAACCGGCGAGCCAGTCCAGCGACACGCCGAGCGCACGCATGATCAATTCCCACCGGCCATTGAGAACGAAGGTCTGAAGGAGGATCAACGCCAAGGCGAGGACGAACAGGAACGGATCGACGGAGACGAGATGGTCGCGCAACTGGCGCAGGTCGAGGCCTCGCGCAATGTAGACAAGCACCCCAACCGACAGCAGCAGCTTCAGCGAAAATAAGGCCGCTTGCTTGAACCGCGACTGCATCGGGCGCCGCCTCAGGATGCCGGATATTCGGCGCGACCGATGATGAGGTCGATCGCGGCCATCATCCAGAACTGGTGCGTGGTCTCGACGATGTTGTAGCTGCGGCTGTCGGCCCAGAAATTGACGTCGCCGAGATTGCGCAGGGGATTGTCGGCATTCATGCCCGACAACGTGATCACGTCGAGCTTCATCGTCCGCGCCTGCGCAACTGCATTGAGGATGTTCTTCGAGCGCCCCGACGAACTGATCGCGACGAGACAGTCGCCGGCACGGGCGCTCAGCCGCACCGCATGCGCGATCCAATCCTCGAACCCGTAGTCGTTGGCGAGGCACGACATCATGCTCGCATCGCTGAAGCAGAGCGCAGGTACGGACGCGTTCTTCGCCAGATCGATTGCGAGATGCGAAGCGATGCCGGCGGAACCGCCATTGCCGATGAAGATGACGCGGCCGCCCTGCTCGCGCGTGCGCAACCAGGTCGCGCGGGTGGCCGAGATCCTTGCGAAGACGGCGTCGTCGATCGCCGTCGCGCGATGCAGGCGCCCCATGTAATCAGCGAGGAAAGCCTTGTGATCGGGATCGACGGACTCGGCAGGCATGGGCTGGCGGCTCGACTGCAACATGGCGTCCTGATACCGGCTATTACCAGGGATTGCAAAGGTATAATGCTTGCAAAAGCAGCGAGCGGCTGGTAGTCGGCTTTTCGGGTTTCACTCAACATTGGCGGCGCCCGCAGGGCATTCGCGCTACGGATGTTCCCTATGAAGTGCATCGTAACTGGCGGCGCCGGCTTCATCGGCAGTCACCTCGTCGATCGCCTCCTCGACGACGGCCACGAGGTGATCGTGCTCGACAATTTCGTCATCGGGCGCGCCGAAAATCTCGCATCGCGCGCCAAATCGGACCGGCTCAAGGTTGTCCGGGCCGACGTCACCGAGCCCGACTCGATCAGTCCGTATTTCCACGGTGTCGACTGGGTCTTCCATCTCGCGGCGCTGGCCGACATCGTTCCCTCGATCGAGTCTCCGATCCCGTATCACCGCGCCAATGTCGACGGCACAGTCAACGTCCTCGAAGCCGCGCGACACGCCGGAGCAAAGCGCTTCGTCTACGCGGCGTCGTCGTCCTGCTACGGAATTCCCGACGTCTATCCGACGCCGGAGAGCGCCGAGATCCGGCCGATGTATCCCTACGCGCTCACGAAGAACCTCGGCGAGCAGTGCGTCATGCACTGGTGCCAGGTCTACAAGCTTCCAGCCGTCGCGCTACGTCTGTTCAACGTGTACGGACCGCGCCATCGCACCACGGGCACTTATGGTGCCGTATTCGGTGTCTTCATGGCGCAGAAGCTCGCGGGCAAGCCCTTCACGGTGGTCGGCGACGGCGAGCAGACGCGCGACTTCACCTTCGTCAGCGACGTCGCCGATGCCTTCGTGACCGCCGCGCGCTCCGACGTCTCGCATGAGATCTTCAACGTGGGCTCGGACAACACCTATAGCGTCAACCGGCTGGTCGAGCTGCTTGGCGGCGACAAGGTCCACATTCCCAAGCGCCCCGGCGAGCCCGATTGCACCTACGCCGACATCACCAAGATCAAGCGGGTCCTGAAATGGACGCCGAAGGTGAGATTCGAGGACGGCGTCGCGACGATGCTGACGTCGATGGACCAGTACAGGGACGCGCCGCTGTGGACCGTAGACAAGATCGCGGACGCCACCAAGGACTGGTTCAAATATCTCGGGGACGACAAGGGCCCGCCGCAGAAGGCAAGCTCTTGAACAGGTTCGCCGGATATCGTTGCTGCGAGTCGATCATTTCCGGACGGCCATCTGAGACCTGCCGGCGCTTTGGGTAATTCACATGGGTAATGCTCCGACAGACAAGCCGGCTCTCCATCCGGCACCGCACGACAAGATCAAGACGATCGAGGAACTCGGCGAGGTGGCGCGCGCCGCCCAGGCCAAGGGCCTGACCGTCGCGCTCTGCCACGGTGTGTTCGATCTGGTGCACCTCGGCCACGTCCGGCACATCCTGGCGGCACGCAACGAGGCCGACGTGGTCATCGTGACCATCACCGCCGACCGTTTCGTCAACAAGGGCCCGGGACGTCCGATCTTTCCGGAGACCATGCGCGCCGAGATGCTGGCCGCGCTCGGCACGGTCGACTGGGTCGGCATCAACCAGACCTCCAGCGCCGAGCCGATCCTCGATACCGTGCGCCCCGACATCTACGTGAAGGGCTCGGACTACGAAAACCCCGAGGACGACGTCACCGGCAAGATCGCCGTCGAGCGCGAGGCCGTCGAGCGTCATGGCGGCCGAATCGTCTTCACGCGCGACGTGACCTTCAGCTCGTCGTCGCTGCTGAACCGCTACTTCGACATCTACGATCCCCCCTTGCGCGACTACCTGCAGAAAGTGCGCGAAGGCGGCGGCGCCGAACGCCTGCTGAAGCTGATCGACAAGATCCAGGACATGCACGTCGTTCTGGTCGGCGATACCATCATCGACGAGTACCAGTACGTCACGGCGCTCGGAAAGGCCTCCAAGGAGAACATCGTCGCGACCCTGCTCAAGAACGGCGAGCAATTTGCCGGCGGCGTCATCGCCGCGGCCAATCACGTGGCGAGCTTCTGCAAATCGGTCGAGATCGTCACGACGCTCGGCGGCAACGATTACCCTGAAGAGTTCATTCGCGCGCATGTCCGCCCGAATGTCACGCTCACGCCGATCCGCATTCAGGGCCGTCCCACGACGCGCAAACTGCGTTACGTCGAGCTGGGCTATCTGCACAAGCTGTTCGAAGTCTACACCATGGACGACACGCCGCTCGACGAGACCGCGCGCAAGGAGATCGACCGCGTCACGGCGGAGCGCGTGCGCGGCGGCGACGTCGTCATTGTCACCGATTTCGGTCACGGCATGATCGCATCGAGCACGATCGACACGCTGATCGCGAACTCCAAGTTCCTGGCTGTGAACGCCCAGAGCAACAGCGGCAACCACGGCTACAATCTGATCACGAAGTATCCGCGCGCCGACTACGTCTGCATCGACGCGCCGGAAGCACGCCTGGCGGCCACCGACAAGTTCAATGACATCGCATCGGTGATCCAGAACGGCCTGCATGCCAAGATCGATTGCGACAACATGATCATCACGCACGGCTCCTTCGGCTGCTACCCCTTCTCGTCGAAGACCGGCGTTGCGCGCGTCCCCGCCTTCACCAAGACCGTGGTCGACACGGTTGGCGCGGGCGATGCCTTCCTGACGATCACGGCGCCGCTGGTGGCAGCCGGCGGCCATATCGAAGACGTCGCCTTCATCGGCAATGCGGCAGGTGCGATCAAGGTCGGCATCGTCGGGCACCGCAACTCGGTCGAAAAGGCGCCGCTGGTCAAATTCGTCACCGCGTTGTTGAAGTGACGCGAACCGAAAAATTTGGAGAACGACAGTGATTGGTCAGAAATGGAACGTGATGGTCACCGGTGGCGCCGGCTACGTCGGCAGCGTGCTGGTCCCCCAGTTGCTGGCGGCCGGACACAAGGTCACGGTGCTTGACCTCTTCATGTACGGCGACGACGTCTTCAACGCGTTTCGCGACAATCCCAACCTGCGCCTGATCAAGGGCGACATCCGCGATGAGGCCGCCATCAACGAAGCCTTGCGCGGCAACAATGCGGTGATCCACCTCGCCTGCATCTCCAATGACCCTTCATTCGAACTGGACCCAGGCCTCGGAAAATCCATCAATTACGACTGTTTCCGACCGATGGTGCGCGCTGCGAAGAAGGCCGGCATCAAGCGCTTCATCTATGCGTCCTCCTCGAGCGTCTATGGCATCAAGGACGAGGCCGAGGTGACCGAGGAACTGTCCTGCGAGCCGCTCACGGACTACTCCAAGTTCAAGGCGATGTGCGAGACCGATCTTGCCGACGAGGCTGCGTCCGGCTTCGTCACCTGCACGGTTCGTCCCGCCACGGTCTGCGGCTACGCGCCGCGGCAGCGACTCGACGTCGTCGTCAACATCCTGACCAATCTGGCGGTCAACACCGGCCGCATCCGTGTGTTCGGCGGAACGCAGAAGCGGCCCAATCTGCACATCGAGGACATGTCCGCGGCCTATCTGTTCCTGCTTCAGCAGGACGATGCGAAGATCGACGGCAAGACCTACAACATCGGCTACGAAAACCATTCGCTGATGAAGATCGCCGACATCGTCAAATCGGTGGTCGGAAACAATGTCGACGTCGCCGTCGAGCCGACCGATGATCTGCGGTCCTACCACGTCTCCTCGGAGAAGATTCGCCGCGAGCTCGGATTTGCGCCGACGCACACGATCGAGCAGGCCGTGTCCGGGCTCGTGGACGCCTTCAGGGGCGGCCGTCTGCCGAACTCGCTGAACGATCCCCGGTACTTCAACATCAAGATGATGCAGAACATCAGCCTGAAGTGAGCGGCGTGCGGATCGGGATCGATTTCGACAACACGATCATCTGCTACGACAAGGTCTTTGCCGCCGTCGCGCGCCAGCGTGGCCTGGTGCCCGAGGGATGGCAGGGGCTGAAGACGGACGTGCGGGATCATCTGCGATCCCGCGCGGGCGGCGAGCTTGCCTGGCAAGGCCTGCAAGGCTTCGTGTACGGCAAGGGAATTGGCGGCGCCGAGATCTTTCCTGGCGTCCGCGAATTCCTCGCAGCGTGCCGCCAGGCCGGCGCGAGCGTCTATATCGTCAGCCACAAGACGCAGTTCGGCCATCAGGATCCCGACCGCGTCGACTTGCGCGAGGCCGCGCGCGGCTGGTTGCGAAGCGCAGGCCTGATCGACGCCACTGATGCGGCGCTGGCTGCGGGCAACATCTATTTCGAGGACACGCTGGCGGCCAAGGTCGAGCGACTCGCGAGCCTGGAGCTCGACATCTTCATCGACGATCTCGTCGATGTGTTCGAGCAGCCGCATTTTCCGAAGGCAACGCGATCGATCCTGTTTACGCAGTCGCGGCCTCCCCATCCCGTCCATTGCGAGCCGATCGCGAGTTGGGCCGACATCCACCGCGGAGTGTTCGCGGCATGAGCGAGCCGGACATCAGCGCGCAGGACGCGATCTCGATCGGCAGCCGCCTCGCCGGGGCGCGGGTCGCGGCCGCGCAACCGGCGCGATCCGGCGGCAACAACCGGGTGTTTCGGCTGGAGATGGCGCAGGGACCGCCCCTCGCCCTCAAGCATTATCCATCCGACGGGCGTGATCGGCTGGGACAGGAATACGACGCGCTCTGGTTTCTGGCGCGCCACGGCATCACGTCGACACCGCGGCCGATCGCGAAGGACGCAGATGCGTTCTGCGCGCTGTATCAATGGTTCGACGGCGATGCGGCGGTGCTGCATCCCCAGGACGACGATGCCGACCAGTTGGCCGAATTCCTGATCGAGCTTCAGGAATTACGCGATGCCGACGGCGCGCAGATTTTGCGAAACGCCTCGGCCAGCATCTTCTCGCCCGAGGCTGCCATCGCCCAGTACGAGCAGCGCCTGGACGGGTTGCGGCACCTATCGCAGGATCAGCCGGAGCTGCGCGCGTTCGTGGAGGGCAGCCTGGTTCCCAGCACGGCGATCGCAATCGGGCAACTCCGACGACGCTATGCGGAACTGGGGCGGGATCCCGCAGCGGACCTGGCGCCCACCCATCGCGCATTGAGTCCGTCGGATTTCGGACTGCACAACGCGCTGCGCGCCAACGACGGCAGGTTGCGATTCATCGACTTCGAATATTTCGGCTGGGACGATCCGGTCAAACTCGTGTCCGACACCGCAATCCATCCCGGCAGCGATCTGCCCAAGGCCAGCGCAAATCGATTGATCGAACGGCTCTCGCGTGCCTTCGAAGCTGGGGATGACGCGTTTGCGATCCGCCGTGACGTACTGTATCCTGTGTTCGGGGCGATTTGGTGCCTGATTGTCCTGAATGCTTATTTGCCGGAAAGCCGCTCCCGGCGCGCCCTGGCTGCGCAAGGTGGCGATCTGACGGTCCGCCTTGCCGGCCAGCTCGACAAAGCCCGCCGGCTCCATCAAACGATTTGCCAACGTGATCCAGATCTCACCCCACGCTGAAGCGGCCCTCACCTGCACGCTGGACGAGCGCAGCCTTTACTTGCGCCGCCTGGTACTCGGTTCTGTCCGCTCGGCGGGACGCGGCCATGTCGGTCCTGCCCTGTCGCTGATCGAGATGGTTCGCGTGCTCTACGACGACGTGCTACGGATCGACCCGAAGAACCCGCGCGATCCCAATCGCGACCGTGCGATCCTCAGCAAGGGACACGGTTGCCTGGCGCTCTATGCGCTCTTGGCCGATCGCGGCTTCTTTCCCCTGTCGGAGCTGGACGGCTTCTGCGGTCCCGACAGCATCCTCGGCGGACATCCCGAATACGGCATGGTGCCGGGGGTCGAGGCTTCGACCGGTGCGCTCGGCCATGGCCTGTCGATCGGTGTCGGCCTCGCGCTCGCCGCGCGCATGCGCGAACGCAGCTACCGGACCTTCGTGCTGCTCGGCGACGGCGAGATCAACGAGGGATCGGTGTGGGAAGCTGCCATGGGCGCGGCCAAGCACGGGCTCGACAATCTGGTCGCGCTGATCGACTACAACAAGCTGCAGAGCTACGGGCCCACCGACTACGTGTTGCCGCTGGAGCCGCTCGCGGACAAATGGCGCAGCTTCGGCTTCGCCGTGCAGGAGCTCAATGGCCACGACGTCGGCGCTCTGCGGGCAGTCCTGAAGCAGGTTCCGGCCGTTCCGGGCAAGCCCACCGCGATCATCTGTCATACCGTCAAAGGCAAGGGTCTGCCGCAGGCGGAATCCAATGCCGACTGGCATCACAAGAACAAGCTGACCGACAGCGAGCTCGACGCCATCCGCGTCGCCGTCGGCGATTTCTGATCGGCTCCCCATGCGCAACACAGCGATGAACATGGTCCACAAGCTCGCCGGCCGCGACGAGCGTGTGCTTTACATCGGCTCCGATCCCGGCGCCGGTACCTTGCGCGCCATGAGCAAGGAATTTCCCAAGCGCCATCTGATCGAGGGCATTTCGGAAGCGCACATCATCGGCATGTCGGCCGGCCTCGCGATGGAGGGCTTCGTGCCCTACGTCAACACCATCGCGACCTTCCTCACCCGCCGCTGCTACGAGCAAGTGGCCGTCGACCTCTGCCTGCACAACCTTCCCGTGCGGCTGATCGCCAATGGCGGCGGGCTCGTCTACGCGCCGCTCGGCCCGACCCACCAGGCGATCGAGGACATCGCGATCATGCGGGCGCTGCCGAACATGACGGTGATCTGCCCATGCGACGCCGACGAAGCGGCGCGCATGATGGAGCAGACGCTCGACTGGGCAGGACCGATCTACATCCGGCTCGGCAAGGGCGGCGATGCCATCGTCTCGAAGGCCGAGCACGGCTTCGAGATCGGCAAGGCCATCCTGATGCGGCCGCCGGGCGACGTCCTCATAGTGACCACGGGGATCATGCTGCAGCGGGCGCTGGCCGCAGCCGACCTGCTGGCTGGCCAAGGCATTCGCGCCGGCATCCTGCACATGCACACCGTGAAGCCGCTCGACACCGCGGCGCTGCTGCAAGCGATCCGCGGCACCAAGCTCGTAGCGACGCTGGAGGAGCACGTGCCCTCTGGCGGCCTCGGCAGTGCGGTCGCCGAGGCGCTGATCGACAAGCTCGGCTCGGGTCTGCCCGCGATGCTGCGGCTGTCGCTGCCGGACCGCTTCATGCACAATTACGGCTCGCAGGACTCGCTGCTGAAGAAGCACGGCCTCGCTCCCAACGCGATCGCGACCTCGATCGAACGCGCGCTCGCCTCGCACACTTCCCCTCAACTTCATTCCACCTGACGGGTCACATGTACGACGTTCGTTATTCCTATCTGCTCGAGCAGTTCGCCGACCCCGCTCCGATCCTGGCCGAGATCGGCCGCCTGGTCGCGACTGGTGACTTCACCCTGGGCAAACCGGTCGCCGAATTCGAGCGTCGCTTTGCCGAACTGATCGGCGTGCGTCACGCCATCGGCGTCGGATCGGGCACCGACGCGCTCAAGCTCCCGCTCAAGGCGCTCGGCATCGGCCATGGCGACGAGGTCATCACGGCCGCCAACACGTTCATCGCCACCGTCGGCGCCATCGCGGAGACCGGCGCGACGCCGGTGCTGGTCGACTGCGACGATTCCTTCTGCATGAATGTCGACCAGGTCGAAGCCGCCATTACCAAGAACACCAAGGCGATCATGCCGGTTCAGCTGACCGGCGAGGTCACCGACATGGGCAAGCTGATGGCGATCGCCCAACGCCATAATCTCCCCGTCGTCGAGGACGCCTGCCAGGGCATCCTGTCCGAGTTTGCCGGCAAGCGCTCCGGCACCCACGGCATTGCGGCCGGCTTCTCGCTGCATCCGCTCAAGAACCTCAACGTCTGGGGCGATGCCGGCGTCGTCGTCACCAATGACGATGGCATGAACGAGCGACTGCGCCTCATCCGCAATCACGGCATGAAGAACCGCGACGAGATCGCGATCCTCGGCTGCAATTCGCGGCTGGATTCGCTCCAGGCGGTGGTCGGCAACTGGCTGATCGGCCAGACCAGCGAGATCACGCGGCGCCGGATCGAGAACGCGGCCTATTACGACGCGGGCCTCGCCGGCCTGCCCGGCCTGCGCATCCCGCCGCGCCGGCCTAACGTGAAGCACGTCTACCACCTCTACATGGTGTTCGCCGAGCGCCGCGACGAGCTCTACAAATACTGCCTGGACAACGGCATCGAGGCCAAGATCCATTATCCGATCCCGCTCTATCAGCAGGAAGGCCTCAAGCATCTCGGCTACGCTCCGGGGACTTTCCCGGTCACCGACCGCCATGCCAAGGAAGTCATCAGCTTCCCCGTGGACCAGCATCTGACGCGGGCGCAGCAGGATCGCGTCATCGAGACGGTTCGGAAGTTCTGCCATGGACGCTGATCCCGGCCGCCGGCGCATCGGCTACGTCAATCTTCCCGCGCAGTTCGAGGAAGAGCGCGCCGAGATCATGCAGGCGGTCGAGGGCGTATTCCAGCGCGGCGACTTCATCGGCGGAGCGGCGGTCGCAAAGCTCGAGGAGGAATTGTCCGCCTATCTCGGCTCGCCGCATGTGGTGACGCTGAATTCCGGCACTGACGCGTTGATCCTCGCCCTGCGGGCGCTCGACATCGGCCCCGGCGACGAGGTCATCACCCCGCCGAATTCGTTCGTGGCATCGACCGCCGCGATCATCGCGGTCGGCGCCACGCCCATCTTTGCGGACGTGCTGCCGGACCAGAACATCGATCCGGCCGCAGTCGAGGCCGCCGTCACGCCGCGGACCAAGGCGATCATGCCGGTGCACCTGACCGGGCGCATGGCCGACATGAACCCGCTGATGGCGATCGCGAGCAAGCACGCCCTCGCCGTGATCGAAGACAGCGCCCAGGCCGTCGGCTCGACCTATGACGGACGGATGAGCGGCACCATGGGAACGTTCGGCTGCTTCTCCGCGCATCCGCTGAAGAATCTCAATGCCGCGGGCGATGCCGGCTTTCTCGTCACGGCCGACGCCGAAATGGCCGCACGCATCCGCCGCCTGCGCAATCACGGCCTGATCAACCGCAGCGACGTCCAGGAATGGGGTATCGTGTCACGGCTCGACACGCTTCAGGCCGAGGTGTTGCGGATCCGCCTGCGTCACCTGCCGTCGGTGATCGAACGCCGGCGGCGTAACGCCGCGCAATATCGTGCAGAGCTCGACGGCTTGCCTCTGTTCGTTCCGCCCTGCCGCAACATCGAGTTCAACACCTTCCACACCTTCGTCGTGCAGACCGACCGTCGCAACGACTTCCAGAAATATCTTGCCGACAAGGGCATCGAGACCGCGATCCATTATCCGGTACCGATCCACCTCCAGCCCTCGGCAGCGCATCTGGGTCATGGCCGCGGCGCGTTTCCGGTGACGGAGCGGCAGGCAGACCAGATCCTCACGCTCCCGATCAACCAGTTCCTCTCGGCCGCTGATATCAGCTATATTTGCGCGACCGCCCGGGAGTATTTTGCATGATCGATACGGACTTCCTCCAGGCCGACGAGCAGGCGCTGGCGCAACGCTTCATCGACGACGGCTTCGTCACCACGCCGGCCGACGACCGCGGCGGACTGGACCGGATCCAACGCCGCGCCGCAGAGCTCGCGGCGGACTATCTGAAGCTGCCGCACAGCAACGATCCGTACGCGATGCTGGACACCATCCACACGCGCGTGAGCGTCGACGATCTCAACGGACTGCGGCTGCACGTCTTCAACGGCCTCAATGCCGAACCCTGGTTCCGGCCCACCTATTTCCGCCTGGCGCGTTCGACGATCGAGACCATCGTCGGCAACGAGCTCTGCATGCAGCGCCGCGTCAATCTCAGCATCCAGATGCCCGGCGACGATTCCTCGCTGCTCGCGACGCACTCCGATGTCTGGTCGGGCGACTCGCCGTTTGAGGTCGTGGTGTGGGTGCCGCTGGTGGACGTCCACCGCACCAAGGCGATGTATCTGCTGCCGCCGTCCCTGAACGGCGACATGCAGGACCGGATGGCGACCCTGCGCAGCGCCGAGGAACTGTACAAGACAATCAAGCCGCACGCGACCTTCATCGAGATTCCCTACGGTCACGTGATGCTGTTCAACCAGACCCTGATGCACGGCAATCGCATCAACGAGGAGCCAGGCACGCGCTGGAGCATGAACTGCCGCTTCAAGAGCATCATGTCGCCCTACGCGGACAAGCGCTTCGGCGAGTTCTTCGAGCCGATCCTGCTGCGCCCGGCAACGCGGGTCGGCATGCAATACAAGCTGCCGGGAGGCTTCCATGGCTGAGCGAGCCGGCCATCGCGGCTACATCGGCGCCCGGCCGCTGAACGGCAGCCGCACCCCGCAGCACGTCCAGAACATCGTGATCCGCGACTACGCGCGACGGAAGAACCTGCAATACCTGCTCAGCGCCGTCGAGCACATCATGCCCGGCAGCTACATGGTGCTCGAGGACATCGTGGACGAGCTGCCGCGCCTGAACGGCCTGATCCTCTACAGCATCTTCATGCTGCCGCCCGACGAGGCGCGCCGACGGGAGATCTACGACCGTGTGCTGCGCGAGGGCTGCGATCTGCACGCCGCCGTCGAGGAGATCACGCTGTCCTCGCGCGAGGGCATCCAGGCGGTCGAGGATATTCTGCTCGTCAACAAATACGCGACCATCCTGTGACGATGACACGGAACGGTTGACGATCATGGCCGAGATCAACCTTCTCCAGCCGATGCACGCATCGACCAAGCGCAACTATGTTCAGCGCGTGGTCGAGCACGACAAGGCCGAGTCCGCCACCGTGGCACGGCAATGGGGGCGCGATTATTGGGACGGCGACCGCCGCTATGGCTATGGCGGCTATCGCTACGACGGACGCTGGCGTCCGCTCGCCCAGACCCTGATCGATCGCTACGGCATCAAGCCCGGCATGAGCGTGCTCGATGTCGGCTGCGGCAAGGGTTACCTGCTTTACGAATTCACCCAGCTCGTCCCCGACCTCAGGATCGCCGGCATCGACATCTCTGACTACGGCATCGCCAATGCCAAGGAGGAGGTGCGGCCGCAGCTCAAGGTCGGCAGCGCCGTCGAGCTTCCCTACGCCGACCACAGTTTCGACCTCGTGGTCTCGCTTGGCATGCTGCACAACCTTCCGCTCGAGGATGTCTTCCGCGCCGTGATGGAGATCGAGCGCGTCGGGCGCGGTGCCTCGAAATATCTGATGGTGGAATCGTTCCGCAACGAAAGCGAGAAAGCCAACCTCCTCTACTGGCAGCTCACCTGCCTGAGCTTCCATGGTCCGGAGACGTGGGCCTGGATCTACGACAAATGCGGCTATCGGGGCGACCATGGGTTCATCTTCTTCGAATGAAGCCGGTCTGCGCCGGCTGACCTCGCTGCGCGCGCAGAACCCGGAAGTGTACTATTCGGACGACGACATCGTCACGGCGGACGACGCCACGATCGCGGAACTGAAGCGCATCGCCGCCGGCAACCCGCGGCTGCGCAGCCGGTTGTGCACGCATGCGGACCCCTCGTCCGGTCTGCACGAGATGCTGATCGTGCATCATCGCGAGGCCTATGTCCGGCCCCACAAGCATTTCGGCAAACCTGAATCGTTTCACCTGATCGAGGGCACCGCCCAGGTCGTGATCTTCGAGGATGACGGCCGCATTCGCGACGTGCTCGAGATGGCGCCCTACGGCCATGGCGGCCTTTGCTATTACCGCATGCCCGAAAAGGTCTTCCACTCGATCCTGATCACCTCGGAGTGGCTGGTGTTTCACGAGACCACCGCCGGCCCGTTCGATCCCTCCCGCACCGCATTTCCGGACTGGGCCCCCGATGGCGGCGACGCTGCCGCGGTCCAAGCCTATGTCGCAAAAACTGGCACGCTCGCTGCGGAGCATCTGGCGAAAAGATAGACTTCGAGCGTTATCACTCCACTTGACGATTCCGCCGCGAATGATCGAGGACCGGACCAGTCGATGAAGCCGCCGGCAAAAGCGTTGGTTACTTTAGCCAAGTTCGCCGTCTCGATCGGCATCCTGGCCTTGCTCCTGCACAGTCAGGACCTGTCGTCCCTGAAAGCCGACCTTCTCGCCGTCAAACTGGACATGCTGGCGCTAGCGGTACTGCTGCTGTTTGCTCAGACCTTTGCGCTCTGTCATCGCTGGATCCTGATCCTGCGTGCGATGGACGTGCCCTTGGACTGGCTGGCAGGCTGGCGCATCCTCATCATCGGCACGTTTTTCAATCAAGTGCTGCCGGCGGGGGGCGACGCGGTCCGGATCTGGATGTTGCGGCGGCATGGCGTGCAATGGTCGCAAACGATCGGCAGCGTCGTGGCCGACCGCTTCCTGGCGCTGCTAGCGCTCGGTGCGGTCATCTTGGCGGGAATGCCGTTCCTGCTGCCGCGCATCAGCGACAAGTCGCTCCTTTTCGCTATCATCATCGTTCTTGTATTTGCGTGTTTCGGCCTCGTTGCCCTGGTTACGCTGAATCGCTGGCCGCCTCGCATGATCGCCGCTCTGCCTGCCCGGATCGTGCAATTCGCGATGCTGGTCAGGGCTCCGCTGGCGGCCGAAGGGCGAGCACGATTGATCGCGGCCGCCATCATCATCCATCTGATCACGATCGCAGCTTGTTATGTCCTTGCGATCGGCCTCGACGCTCCACTCTCCGCGCTTGACGCGTTCGTTCTTGTCCCGCTTGTCGTTCTGTCGTCCGCGGTTCCGATCTCGATCGGCGGTTGGGGGGTGCGGGAAGGCGCGATGGTTGCTGCACTTGGCCTCGCCGGGATCGCGTCCGACAAGGCACTCGCGATATCGGTCCTGCTCGGCGTCGGCGGCCTGATCGTGGGGCTGTTTGGCGGCCTGGTGTGGCTTGTTGCTCCGGAGCGCGCCAACTTCAGCGCAGACCAGGCCAGGGCCGTCGCCAAGCGGACGGACGCCGCACCGGTCTAGTCATGGCATATATGGATTTCTCCCGAACAAAGCTGCGCCGCACCGCCGAAGAACTGGTCTGGCGCGCTCTCATCCTAGCCCCGGCCGTTCTGTCCATTTGGTGCTTGAACCGAAGCGGCACGTACAGAGCGCTGATATTCGAGGGCGGATGGACGACGCGATTCTATGTTCTCGCCTGGATAATCCTGACGCCATATCTCGGCTGGATCGTGATGGCTACCGGGCGCCTTACATTCTCCCTCGTCAAGCACGATGCCGCGCGACGCATCGATGAGTTCTTCGTTGGTGCATCGACACTCATACTTGTCGGTCTGACGCTCGGCGCATTTTCCATCCTGTATCCGCAACTTGTTCTTGGGTCCCTGCTGGCAATCCTGTTGTGGGATACGCGCAGCTTCAGAATGCCGAAACGAACTAAGCCGAACTACGCACTGTTGTCGATATCGTTGGTCGGCTTCGCGGCTTTGGGAATGGTTTTTCTCGATCGCGCGGCAATGCCAGACGTCGTGTCGACCGACGTTCAACAGCTCTATGCGCCCTATCTGGCAGAAGTAGCACGTAACCACAGCATTTGGCTTGCCGCCGACAATCCAATCTTCTCTGATTTTGAGATCGGCCACGGAAACGGACTTCATCTGTTGATGGCAACGTTTCTGCCTCCCCAGGTGACCCAGATCATTTCATTCTTGTATTTCGTCGCAATCGGCGGGGTAATCTTTGAGTTCGTTCGGATGCTCATACCGCTGGAGATATTCGGTCCCCAATGGGACCGCATGGCAATACCGATCGCGCTCGGTATCGCCCTTCTTGGGCTCACGTGGGCGCCGGGCCTACACATCATGGAGTTTGGGAAGTATCACCTGCAGACCGCGGCATTCTTCTTCTATTCGCTGCTCGCTGTCGCCCGCTCTCCCAAGGGCCGCGACAACTTGGGCGCCGGGATCTGTGGCTTGGCCCTGACAGTCTCCTATCCGCTCTATACGGCGTATTTGGTCCTGATTTCGGGCTTGGGAGCGTTCACAAAACTGCTGCAAGGAGATCGATCCGGGCTCATCACCAGCGTTGCGCTTGGAGGCGGGGCGGTCGTCGGGTGCATGCTGGCTTTCGCCATCAACTACTTCTATCTCGGTATCCCCGCGACCAATCCGTATTCGATCTTCCGGCATGTCGCTTCGACGGATCGCTTTTCACAATTCGGCAGCTTCGACATCCTCGATTACTTTGTGTTGTCCCAATCGCTGGGAGTAAGCGACTTCTCCATCAGAAATGGATGGATATCGTCAACGGGACAAGTCAAGGCGATCGTCAAGGCCGCTGCGCTTCTCACAGTGGCGTCTTTGGTTGTCGCCCTCGCGGACTCGAAGTTGTTCCCCGCCCGATCGCCGCTCTCCAGGTCCATGCCGACAGGTTTGGTCGCTGGGGGGTTCATCCTTCTTGCTTACCTAGCTAGTGTCAGGTTCCTGGATTCAACTCTCCAGATCCCGAGTCTGCAAAGATTGTCCATCCATGTGAACGCGCTGATCCCCGTTACCATCATTGCCATGGCCTTCTGGGCACTGACGATCGCGTGGCGATTGGCACCGACCTGGTTCAGCGGCCGCGTCGCTCCGCACATTGCCGTCCTAAGCCTCTTGATGATGTCCGCTTCCGTCGTTCATGCGATTCCATGGAGGAGCTTCCAGGCGGATGGCACCTTGCTCTTTGTGGCTGGACGTCCGCTCGACCAAATGCCGCGCGTCACCGTGAACTGGAAGCGGTGCGACGACCTGCAGCAAGCGACCGATTCCGATCGGGTTCTTGCCCTCAACGGCTACCGGTCGATGGTACCCTGCTATTTCTCGTCGCTGCTCACGAGAGGCAAGATCATTCACACATATCAGAGCGATGTGGCGCGCAATTTCAAGAAGATCGCGCTGGGGGATGCTGACACGGCAGAAGCCGCGCTTCGATCGCTGGGGGTGAAGCTATTCTACGTTCAGAAGGGCAATTGTGACTTCTGGCTCAACGGTTTCTCCGATCTGTTTCAACGGGATGAACTCGCGCAACGGTTTGCCATTCATCACGAGACCCCGGAGCACTGGATGTTGACATGGAAGCACGGCGATCAATCGTTGAGCCCGGAGACCGCAAACGGGATCTCGGCGCTCAGGACGAGATCGAAGGATATCTATCGAGAGGCCTACGGCGTAGACCCATTTGAAGTGATCAAACACCGTCTGCCACCGGATGGCAGGCGCGGAGATCTAACGGTTCTCGAACAGCTGTTCCGGTGCTACTGAGGCTTCTGAGGGTAGCTCGTCCACGTCAGCGGAGACATCTTCGAAAGTCGCGATTCTCGCCCGGCAGCGCAACTTAAGATAAGAATTGTGGCAGGGCCAGTTGCGCTATATAGCCTTCAAACAACTCCGGGTATTGCCCGGGACGCCGATGTTCCGCTTTCCTGCAAAGAGTTAGAGCCGTGACCGACCATTGCCGCCTCTGCCATTCGACCGACCTGCGACCGGTCATCGACCTCGGACTGATGCCGATTGCGCATCGGCTTCGGCATAGCCGGAACGAGCAGGAGGAGCGGTATCCGTTCGAGGTGCTGGCATGCGGCGAGTGCGGCTTGCCGCAGATCGTCAAGCCGATCGATCCAGATATCCTGTATCGGCAATTCAACTACAATTTCAGCAGCTGGAAGCCAGAGCCGCACCAGGTCGACGAGCTCGACACCATCGCGAAGTTCTCGAAGCATCAGTCGGTGTTCGAGATCGGATGCAACGACGGCCTCTTCATGGACAAGCTGCGCGAGCGCGGCGCGAAGGTGCTGGTGGGCGTGGAGCCCAACCCCGTGTCGGGCAAGATCGCCCGCGAGCGCGGCATCAAGGTCTATTCCGACATGATCAGCCCGGCGCTGTGTCACGACGCGGTCGCCGCGGCCGGCAAGTTCGACCTCGTCGTGTCGCGCCAGGTGCTGGAGCACATCGTCGATTTCGAGAACTTCTTCGACTGCGTGAAAATCGCGCTGCGCGACGACGGGCTGCTGTTCATCGACGTACCCGACTTCGCGCCCGGCTCGACGGCTGGAGACCTCTCCGTTCTCTGGGAGGAGCACGTCAGCTATTTCACCGAACCGACCCTGCTTGCGCTGCTGGCGCGCCACGGCTTCGAAGCGGTATCCGTGAAGAAGTACAATTTCAGCGGCGGCAGCCT
Organism: Bradyrhizobium sp. CCGE-LA001; assembly: GCF_000296215.2. Taxonomy (NCBI): domain Bacteria; kingdom Pseudomonadati; phylum Pseudomonadota; class Alphaproteobacteria; order Hyphomicrobiales; family Nitrobacteraceae; genus Bradyrhizobium; species Bradyrhizobium sp. CCGE-LA001. The sequence goes on from NZ_CP013949.1 coordinate 4,912,991, forward strand.
CGCCATCGCAGCCCGCCGTGCCACGCGCGACGTGACGCCGCCGCCCGCACCATCGGGCGTCGGCGAGAAATTCGGTCAGCGCGCCAGGGAGTATGGCGCGCGCCTCCGTCCGATCCTCGCCAAGGCTCGTGCCAATGGCGCCGAGATCGCCATCTATGGCGCCGGCTGCCGCGCCTGCACCTTCACCAATGCCCACGAGCTGGCGGAGCTGGTCGACCTCTCGGTCGACGACCAGAAGGAGCGCCAGGGACTGTTCCTGCCCGGTACCGGCATTCCGATCCGCGCGCCCGAGGACCTCGCAAGCAAGTCGGATCCGCTGATCTGTCTTCTGGCCGTGAACCAGGAGAACGAAGCCAAGGTCAGCAGCCGGCTGCGCGACAGCGTGAAGCGCCCGCTGCACATTGTCTCGATCTTCGCACCCTCCGACATCTGGAGCGAGCTCGATCGCCTTGAGGCGGCCGCAGGGTCGCGGCATGGCTGAGGACAAGCTCTTCAATTATTACGAACGTCAGAACGTTCTGCCGACGTTCGGAAATTTCAAGTCGTCCGCCGAACTCGGAGCCTATGCCGGCCAGAGGCGCGAGCTGTTTTCGGACAAGCTGATGCTTCCGCAGTTGCTGTTCCGCGATGCCGAAGTGCTCGAATTCGGTCCTGATTCCGGCGAGAATGCCTTGGTGTTTGCCGGCTGGGGCGCGAACATGACGCTCGCCGAACCGAACCGGCACGCGCACGAAAAAATCCAGGCCTACTTCGCGCATTTTGGCTTGACCGCGCGTCTTCGCGAACTCGCGTTGTCCGATGTCGAAGGATTCCGCGGCGATCGTCGCTTCGACATCATCGACGCCGAAGGATTCATCTACACGGTTCAGCCGAGCAAAAAATGGCTCGGCATCTTTCACCGGCTGCTCAATCCGGACGGCTACGCCGTCGTCTCCTACTACGAACGTTATGGCGGCTTCTTCGAGCTGGCGCTCAAGGCGATCCATGCGGCCGGCAAGGCATTGACGGGCCGCCCTGCGCCGGAGACGGCGAAGATGCTGTTCGAGACGAAATGGAACAGCATTCCGCACACCCGCAGCTTCGATTCCTGGCTGATGGACGTGCTCGAAAATCCTTTCGTCCGGCACCGGTACTTCCTCGACGCCGGCGCCTTGTGCGCGGCAGCGCATGAGCAGGGTTTCGACGTCCACTCGGCGTGGCCGGCGTATCGCGACAGTCTCGACGTCTACTGGCACAAGAAGGTCTTGTCCGACGACGAGAAGCTGCGGCGTGCAGTACGCCATCTCGGCCGCAGCCGTCTCAGCTTCCTCGGCGGACGCAAACTCTATCTGGTCGGCAACATCGAAGCGGTCGATGCGATTTCGGCGTCGATCGAAGCGCTGGTTCACGACGTCGACGGAATGATCGACGACCCCTTCGGCGACTGCCTGCCGCGGGTGATCTCCAGCCTGGCGTTATTGCGAGAAACGATCCGGACGACGGACGTTCTGGCCGACGATGCTGCCGATATCGACGCCATCATTGCAACGCTCGACAGTTTCCATCGTATTTTTGTTGCAATCGGGCGGCGGGATGCATCCGCAGTCACCGCCCTCACCCAGTCCGACCCAGCATTCATCAACACCTGGGGTCAGCCGGCGCATTTCCTCGTCATCCGGAAGCGCCTCGAGGGAGCCTAGCCAGTGAGGCCAGGCATTGGCATTATCGGAACCGGCATGGTCGGCCAGATGTGCCACCTCGCCAATTTCGCTGCCAATCCCGCCTGCAGCGTCGTCGCGATCGCCGATCTGCGGCCCGATCTGGCCGCCGCCGCGGCGCGGAAGTTCGGCGTTCCACGGGTTTACGGCACGCACCGGGAGCTGCTCGCGGATAGCGAGGTGTCCGCCGTCGTCGTGGTGACGAAGCGTCGCGCCACCGGCCCGATCGTGCTGGACGCATTGAACAGCGGCCGGCACGTGCTATCGGAGAAACCGATGGCTTATACGACGGTTCAGGCCGCTTCGCTGGTCGAAGCTGCGCAGCGGCAGGGCCTCATTTACAGCATCGGTTACATGAAGCGTCACGACGCCGGCGTGGCGCGCGCGCTAGCGGAGCTATCGCGCATTCGTGCCGACCAGTCGCTCGGTCGGATCGTCCGCGCGCGCGGCTGGTGCTTTGGAGGCGATACCGGCCGAGCACAGGACAATTTCGTCATGACCGGCGAAACCCGGCCGGACGGGCTCAGGCTGTGGCAGGATGGTCCTGACTGGATGCCGGGCACGTTGCGGCCCGGCTACGACAACTTTCTGAACGTGTTCAGCCATATCATTAATTTGGCCCGCTACGTGCTCGGCCCCTCGCCGATCATCGCCGAAAGCTCCGTCGAGATATCGGGAGCCGCGCGCGTCATTCTCGACTTCGACGGCATCGCATGCACGCTGGATCTCGTGAACGGGTCCGAGGGCACCTGGCGCGAGGGACTAACGATCGATTTCGAGCGGGGCACAGTGACCGTCGAATTGCCCGCGCCGTTTGCCGAGCAGGAGGCGGAGGTCATTGTCGATCACGACGGTCACTCCAGGCGGCTGATCCGTGAAACCAGCTGGGCTTTTCGGCGCCAAGCCGACGCCTTTGTCTCCGATGTCGTCGAACGCCGGATACCTCTGGCCTCCGGGGCGGATTCGGTGACAGACATCGCGCTTGCGGAGGCAGTCTGGAAGCGGAGGACTAGCGGCTAGGCTCGGCGCCCTTTCCTGAAGCGTCGAGCGGAATGATACCGGCGATCGGTCCCACCTTGATCGTGACCTTTGCAAGTTGGTCGAGCAACTCAGCGACATCACAGCGCGCAAGAAACCGGCATGCATAGTACTTCCATACCAAGGTCTGGTTCGATGCCGCTCCAGGGCCGGGCTGCAACGAGATCGTCGCTTGCGGCCCTGACGGATCGAAGTGATGGAATGCGCTTCCCGGAGACGTCCGCGATCCCTCCATCTCCTGAAGGATGGTGGGCCGCTCGGCAACCAGGGTAAAACCGAAAAAGGGCTGATTGCCCCAAGCGAGGCGCAACATTCCGGTGACCTCGGCCAAGCCGAACGGCACGAACCGTGCCGGGTAATTCTGAAAGCCGTCATCGACGGCATAGACCATCGCCGGGGGCTGAGCCCGGCCGGCAAGGTCACGCGTCAGGGCTTCTTGCTTCAGCATTCTCGCCTGCAGGAAGGTGTAGTCGTTCCACAGCAGGCCAACCGACACGATCATGCCCAATCCGAAAACGACTGCGAAGGCCGTGCCGGAGCCGACCCAACGTTGAGCGTGCCGCTTCAATGCAAGCAGAGCCAGCGCCGACGGCACACCGAACATCAGCAGGTGACGGCTCTCGTAAAAATGCGAGGAAGAGGGCCGCAGGCCGGCGATCACATAGGGTGACGACAATGCGAAGAACAAGGCCGCGGCGAGGATCAGCGGCAAGGCCCTCCCGCTTCTGGACGCGCTCGGTTCTGTACCGGGACGCAGCAGCAGCACGACAATGCCGACGAGGACCGTAGCCATGACGAAGAGCGCCGGGAGCTGGATCGCCGCTCGGACTGCATGGGCCAGCACGTCCCTGTAGCCGGCGACGACGAACGCCCCCCAACCCTTCGCCAATTCGGCGAGCGTCGGGAAATGGGCGTTGTAGTGCTGCGCGTACACGCCGATCCGTTTGAACCAGATGTTGAGCGTGCCCCAGTAGACCAGAGGAAGCACAACCAGTTCGGGATAGCTCAAAGCGGAGCGCCAGGCCGCGAGCCACGTGCGGCGAACGAACCCATGCGCAATGTCTGCGCCCCGCCACACCGCGATGAAGAGACCGAGCATCACGAAAGCATAGAGCATGATCGTCGAGTTGAGCGCGAAGCTCAGCAAGAACACCAGCGCACAAGCCACCCGAAGGAGCGCGCGACGCAGGCCGCGGGCGCCGAAGGCGAGCGTCAGCAGCCATGCACCGACGAACGAAAGCCCAAAGCTGAAGACATAGACTGCGTTGGCCTTGCCCGCCCAAAGTTGATAGCCGGGATAGGTCCAGACGATCAAGGCAAAGCCAGCCGCTTCAGCACGATCGAGCAAGCCGAGCCGCGTCGCCGTCAGCATCAGACACGTCGCGCCTAAGAGAATTCCGGCAAAGGCCATCGACACCATCACGGCAACCGGCGCGCCCGTCCAGTTCGCGAACGTGTCGTAGCTGTAGAAGATCGGATGGCCGGCGCCGTTCAGCAGGAAATTAATGTCGATGAAATATTCCGGACGTGGCTTAAGCACCAGCCAGTCGTCCATGAAGAGGCCGTGGTTCAGCAGCATCGGTGCATGCGCGACCAACAACGCCATGAGCAGAACGGCTATCGCGCGCGACAAGGGGGGCATGCTCGGACGGGTGAGGAAGGGCATCGCCGGCAAGGACTCGCACGGCCGCGTGACTGCTGCAAGAGCGGGATGGCAGGCTTCCCTTGACCGGAAATATCCGACCTCCTATAGACCTTCACTAGCTGAGCCCGAGAGGCGTCAGGGACGATTTTCCGCAATGAACATGCTACCCGGCCCGGCGCAGGCCGCTGCAATCGGCCTCAGCATCGCTTTCCCGCTTTTATTGCTGGGCTATGCGCGCCTCGCGGCCACCGGCGGATCCGGCCGCCGTTTTCGGCTCGGCTGCGTCAGCCTCGTCGTTCTCTTTGCGGTTGCCTGCATCGCACTTCCCGGTGAACGCCATATCGACGACGTGATCGGCGGTCTCTTGCTGTTAGCGACAGCGATGATGTTTTGCTACATCCTCTTCAGCCTGCTGGCTTGGGGCTTTACGCTGACGTTGCTCACGGCGCTGGTCAAGACCGGACGTCCCCTCACCTTGGAGCAATGGGCTGCAGCCTACATGCAGGGCAGCGATCTCGGCACGTTCGCGCACAATCGTCTGAAGCTCCTGTTCGGTTCGGGGTTGGTGGTGACGGAAGATGCCAGGCTGGCGCCGACCCCCAAGGGGGTGGCGGTCGCGCATCTGGTCAAGCTGGTTCGTCTATCGACGGGCCTTGGGTGAGTGGCACGATGTCCTACGTTGTCGGATTGACCGCCGTCGTCGCCTTCGCCGTGCTGTCCCCTGCCCTGCAGCTGATGGCCCGCGCTTTCGCCTGGCCACTGTCATCCGTCGTCCTGCTCGCGGTCGCCGCGGTCGTTGCGCATGGTTTCGGCGTGGCGCTCGGCATTCTCGTCGTGCCGCAGTTCCAGTACTGGGACGCCGCGTCGATTTTCGGATTTTGCGTCATGGCCTATGTTTTTGCCTTTGGCGCCGTATACAGATCGGTTTCGCTGAGCATCCTGCTCAGCCTCGTTGGCCGGCCGGAACGGAGTGCCCCGCTTGCCGAGATCGTCGCACGACAGGTTCCAGATCTGTTCCGGGAACGAACCAAGGCCTTGGTCGATGGTGGCCTCGTCGAGCGGGTCGACACGAACTTTGTGGCGACCGCAGCAGGCCGGACCATGGCAGGCCGCGTCGGACGGCTGCGGCGCGCCTTTGGTATCGGCGACACCAGTCTCTACGATTTTTCCGATTAGTTGCCCGGAATACACACTCGCCGACTCCGTGTCGATTGCGGGGGATCACCTGCGCGTGCCGCATTGTTCTCCCTGCCCAGATCACTTAGAGTTGTGACCACGGTTCCAACAGTAAGAGTAGCCGGCCAACGGCAGCACGCGATGACACCTTCCAGGGCGCCAAAAAGGCTTACGATCGTCATTCCTGCGCTGAACGAGCAGGACAAGATCGCCGATACCATCGGCGGCGTGCTTCCGCTTGCGCGCGAGCTGCTCGATGATTTCGAGATCTTCCTGATCGACGACGGCAGCACGGACGCCACCGGCGCGATCATGGACGAGTTCGCGGCCCACGAGCCACGCATCATCGTGCATCACAACCCCGAACGGCGAGGCGTCGGTGCCGGCTTCGAATATGCGCTGTCGCGCGCCAAGTTCGACGCCATCACGCTCATTCCGGGCGACCACGCTTTTCAAGACGAAGGCATCGCCCGGATGTTCAAGGCGGCAGGCGCGGCCGACCTCGTCATCACCTATCGCGACAACCAGTCGGACCGCTCGGTCAACCGCTCGCTCCAATCACATTCGCTACGACTGATCCTGAATTGCCTGTTCGGCTTCTGGCTGTCCGACTATCACAGCATGATCGTCTACCCCGTCAAATGGCTGCGCCAGATCGCGGTCAAGGCCGACGGCTACGGCTATCAGATCTGCGCGTTGATCTCGCTGCTCCAGCTCGGCCTCACCCACGTGCAGGTGCCGGTCAGCCTGAACGCGGAGCTCAAGGGATCGTCCCGTGCGCTGCGGCTGCGGACCTATTTCGAGCTCGGAGGCACGATCCTCTCGCTGCTCCGCCGCGTTCCCATCCGCGACGTCGATCTCAGCCAAGTCCCCGCCGACACCCAGCGGACCCCGGCGCGCTGAACCGTCTACACCTGCTCGGCCGGCACATTGCGATTCGCAAAACGGGGACGCGTGTCCCTATCCCGTCAGCGTATAAACTAAGTGGTTGATTTCGCTGGCAGGAGTGGCAGGGCTCGAACCTGCGACCCCCGGTTTTGGAGACCGGTGCTCTACCAATTGAGCTACACTCCTACAGACCCCGCGTCGCCTTGGGATCAGGGCCGCTTTCAAGCACAGGGGACGGCCGGTTTGCAAGGGTGAACCGCGCCGGCTTCGCTTGTTTGTACCGGGGTTTTTGGGCCACAGTCCGTTCCCGATAATCAAGAGCAACCGGGAGTGCCCATGACCACCACAGCGACCGCTCCAGCCGCCCCGCAGGGCACAATCGCCCCCCATACCCCTCCCCTGCCGGAAGCGCGCCCCGAGACGCTCGGGCTGTCGCAGTCCCGCCTCCAGGCCATGTCGGATGCCTTCAAGCGCGAGATCGACAAGGGAACCGTTCCCGGCGTCACCGTGCTGGTCGCCCGCCGGGGCCAGATCGGCTGGTTCGAGGCGCTGGGCCGACAGAGCCCGGCATCCGCTGCGCCGATGGCGCGCGACTCGATCTTCCGGGTGTTCTCGATGACCAAGCCGATCGTGTCGGTCGGCATCATGGCCCTGGTCGAGGACGGCCACCTGCTCCTCAGCGACGCGGTTGCCAAGTTCATTCCGGAGTTCGCCGACCAGAAGGTCGGCGTGGTCAGCAGCGGCAAGCTGGAGCTGGTTCCGCCCAAGCGGCCGATGACGGTGCAGGACCTGCTCCGCCACACCTCCGGCCTCACCTATGAGCATCAGGGCGACGGCCCCGTGCACAAGCTCTACCAGGAGTCCCGCGTCCGCAGCCGCAAGATCACCAATGCCGAGCACGCTGCGCTGGTGGCGAGCTTCCCGCTGGTCTGCCATCCCGGCGACGAGTTCAATTACAGCCGCTCCACCGACATCCTCGGCCGCATCATCGAGGTCGTCAGCGGCAAATCGCTCGGCGCGTTCCTCTCCGATCGCATCCTCGCGCCCCTGCAGATGACCGAGACCGGCTTTGCCACGTCCGAGGCCAATGCCAAGAGGCTCGCCGAGCCGTTCGCGGCCGATCCCTGGACCGGCGACAAGGTCGCGCTCTTCAACATGCTCGAGCAGCCGGTGATGGAATCCGGCGGCGGCGGACTGGTCTCGACCACGATGGACTATGCCCGCTTCTGCGTGATGCTGCGCAATGGCGGCACACTCGACGGCAACAGGATCATCGGCCGCAAGACTCTGGAGCTGATGGCAGCCGACCATCTCGGGCCGCACGTCGTGACCAACGGCACGCTGCTGTCGCCCGGCCACGGCTTTGGTCTCGGCTTTGCGGTACGCCGGGAAGCCGGCATCGCGCCCTTCCCCGGCAGCGTCGGCCAGTATTTCTGGAGCGGCATCGCCGGCACGTTCTTCTGGATCGACCCGAAGGAGGATTTGTTCGCGGTGTTCATGAGCCAGGGCCCTGGGCAGCGCGACTACACGCGCACGCTGGTTAGGGATCTGGTGTACGCGGCGGTGGAGTGACCTGTGTGCCCCGGACGCGCTGCAACGCCCTTAGCGTTGCTGCGCAGAGCCGGGGCCCATGCATCTACGATCTCGTTCTCGGCTTTCTGTTGGGTCCCGGCTCTGCAGTGCGGTACTGCGCACCGCACTGCGTCCGGGACACGGGAGATCAACTGATCGTCGCGCCGCCGTCGATCACCATGGTCTGGCCGGTCATGAAGTCGCCGGCCTTCGATCCCAGGAACACGGCAGCGCCCGCGATCTCGTCGGGGATGCCGATGCGCAGGAGCGGCGAGCGGGAGGTCGAGGCCTTCAAATTCTCCGGATTGTCCCACAGCGCCTTTGCGAAATCGGTCTTGATCAGGCCGGGCGCGATGCAGTTCACGCGGATGTTGTCCTTGCCGTATTCGCAAGCGAGGTTGCGCGCGAGCTGCATGTCGGCGGCCTTCGAGATCGCGTAAGCGCCGAGGATGGTCGAGCCCTTGAGGCCGCCGATCGACGAGACGATGATGATCGAGCCGTCCTTGCGCTCGATCATCTGCGGCACCACCATCGAGATCAGCCAGTTGTTGGCGACGATGTTGTTATCCAGGATCTTCCTGAACTGGTCGTCGGAGATGCCGGCGAGCGGGCCGTAATACGGGTTCGATGCGGCATTGCAGACCAAAACGTCGATCTTGCCGAAGGCGCGGTTGCTCTCGTCGACCAGGTTTTGCAGGTTCTCCTTCGAGGAGATGTTGGCGGCGATCGCGACCGCCGTGCCCTTGCCGTATTTGTCATTGATGCCCTTGGCCACCTGCTCGCAGACGTCGGCCTTGCGCGAGGAGATCACCACCTTGGCGCCGTGCTCGGCCATGCGCTCGGCAATCGCTAACCCGATGCCGCGCGTCGAGCCGGTGATGACGGCGACTTTCCCCTTCATGTCGAACAAGGTCATGTTTCTCTCCCAGAGTATGAACTTCGTATTTTGATGTCATTCCGGAGCGATGCGAAGCATCGAACCCGGAAGACGGCTTACTCACGCCAGCTTCTTGACTTCAGGTCCCGCCGGCTGATGCATTGCCGCATGCGCGTCGTCGGCGATCCACGGCTGCTGGTTCACCATCGGCAGCCGCCAGACGGTACGCTCGGGACTTGCGAAATGATCGAGCCGCGTCACCGACACGTTGTCGATGTCGAATGCGAGCCCCTGCTCCGGCAGGTCACCGAGCGCAAGCCCGACGGCGGCCTTGATGGTGCCGCCATGAGCGACGGCGATGATGTCCTGGCCAGCCGCCTCGGCGTTGATCCGCTCGATGGTACGGCGCGTGCGGTTGTAGAGATCCATGAAGCTCTCGCCGCCGGGCGCGGGCTCGTTGATGTCGGCGAACCAACTCGTGCCGACCGGGCGGCTCGCGATGAACGCGGCGCGGTTCATACCCTGCCAGCGGCCGAGATTCTGTTCGGCGAGATCCGCTTCCCATTTCATTGACGCGGGCCGCGGGAAGCCGGTTGCCCAGATCGCCTCGGCGGTCTGGTGCGTGCGCATCAGGTTGCTCGAATACCAGACCGCCTTGCGTGGCAGCACCTTGGCAACGGCATTGAACACATAGGTATCACTGGTGTCGCACGCGATGTCGGACTGTCCGTAGATGTTGCCGCCGTCATTGCGCACCGGCGCGTGCCGCACCCACCACCACCGCGTCGTGACCACCTTCGGCTTGTCTGCGCCTGCCATCGAAACCCTTCCATCCCGTGTGATGTCGCTGTACGTCAGGTGTGAACGTGTCTCAAGACACTTTACCGTTTGAAATCTTGTTTGAAATTCCGTCGCGCGGCAAGGGCCGCGCACGAAGCAAAGGGAGAAGCGCATGGGCCGCCTGCAAGGCAAATCCGTCATCATCACCGGCGCCGGCAGCGGCATCGGTCGCGCCGCCGCACTGTTGTTCACCCGGGAAGGCGCAAAACTGATCGCGGTCGATCGCACCGAGGCGGTGAAGGAGACCGTCGCGGAAATCAAGTCCGCCGGCGGCGTCGCGGAAGCCATGGTGGCGGATGCGGGCTCCGAGCAGGACGTCATCGCCGTGATCGACAAGGCCGTGAAGGCGCATGGCCGGCTCGACGTGATCTGGGCCAATGCCGGCGTCTCCGGCGGGCTCGTTCCGCTTGCCGAGCAGACCGTGGAGCACTGGCAGGAGATTCTGCGCGTTAATCTGATCGGACCGTTCCTCGCGGTAAAATACGCCATGCCGCACATGGTCAAGCAACAGTCCGGAGCGATCGTGCTGACGGCGTCCGTCGCGGGCCTCAAGGCCGGTGCCAGCGGACATCCCTACGCAGCAAGCAAGGCCGGCGTGATCAGCCTGGTGCAGACCACGGCCTATTCGCTCACCGGAACCGGCGTGCGCATCAACGCGGTGTGCCCCGGCCTGATCGAGACCGGCATGACCAAGCCGATCTTCGATCGCGCCAAGGAGCGCGGCACCCAGGACAAGATCGGCCAGCTCAACCCGCTCAAGCGCCCCGGCCAGCCGCACGAGCTCGCCGCGATGGGACTGTTTTTGGCGAGCGACGAGGCCTCGTATGTGAACGGCCAGGCGTTCCCGGTCGACGGTGGCCTCACCGCGTCGATGCCGTATACCGGCAAGCCGGTGTAGCTCTCGTGTCCCGGACGCGCTGCAGCGCGCAAGCGGTGCGGCGCAGAGCCGGGACGCAGGAGACCGCAGGACTCACCGCGGCATGAGATCGGTTTGGCCGATACTGTTTCAAAATCGTCATTGCGAGCGCAGCGAAGCAATCCAGAATCCTTCCGCGGTGACAGTCTGGATTGCTTCGCTGCGCTCGCAATGACGGCGCAAAGAGCATCGTAGTCCCCTTCTGTAACTCGCATCTTCATTGCAGACACACCTTTGCAGCCTCGCGGCTGATCTCGCCCGAGCTTTGCGTCGGTGCCTCACCCTCGATTGAAAAGGGCGCAGGGAAGACCGGGTGCCGGCCGGGCACCCACGGTCCACTGTGCGAAAGCGTGTGCTTTACAAGATTGCACAGCGGCATACAGGTGAAGCCAAGCAGCCGGCCTTCCCTGCGCAGTGGGTTTACGGCTTATGTCGTGTTCTCCCCGGGGAGCGATGCACTATTGCCCCCGTCGCCTTGCAGATGGCTGATGCGCGCGCCCGGTTGGGCCGCCACATCACCGCAAGACTTGGCGCACAGACCCCGGGCGCCAGGACGACACGATTTTACCGTACGCGAACCGCACCCGTCGTTGACGCGACGCGTTCGCTCACGGTTGCCCGCCCTGCGAAGCTTTTCGCGCCGGTGTGACCCACGTCCACCGCCGCCGGGCCCGCGTTCGTGACGATCGCGATACGCCCCTCTTCGTTGGGCCGGGTTGCGGCGATACGTACGCCGTTTCCGAATTTCGGTAAAGTGGAATATTTTGGCGGCGTGCGTTGACCTAGGGCTCGCGTGTTTTGCCCGACGGGCAACGCAAGGCCTGGTAGCCCGGATGAGCGCAGCGACATCCGGGATTTCCGTCGGCACCGTCCCGGGTGTCGCTTCCGCCTTCGCTCGTTGAGCTACGGCGGACAAGTCGCTCACCCGGGCTACGGCCAGTGTCGTGTTGATTTGCCCATCCCGCCATCCCGTTGGTATGGTTCATGCAAGCCCTTCAGCTTCCATTCCCCTGACTAGATCCTGAAAATGCAGAACCCAAGACCCGATCGCATCCGCCGCCTTCTCGCCGACCTCGTCGGCTTCGACACCGTCAGCGACCGCAGCAACCTGCCCCTGATCGCCCATATCGAAAGTTACCTCGCCGCGTTCGGCATCAAGGGCGAGCGCATCGTCGATGAGACCGGCGAGAAGGCCTCATTGTGGGTCACGATCGGACCGGCCGACCGACCGGGTCTTGTCCTGTCAGGCCACACCGACGTCGTGCCCGTGGTCGGGCAGGACTGGAGCCACGATCCGTTCAAGCTGATCGAACGCGACGGCAAGCTCTACGGCCGCGGCACCACCGACATGAAGGGCTTCGTCGCAGTCTGCCTTGCGATGGTGCCGGAGATGCTGGAGGCAAAGCTCGCAACACCGATTCATCTGGCGATCTCCTATGACGAGGAGATCGGCTGCGTCGGCGTGCGGCCGATGCTGCGCGAGATCACGAAGAAGAAGGTCAGGCCGCTCGGCGCTTTCATCGGCGAGCCGACCCAGATGCAGGTCATCATTGGCCACAAGGGCAAGCACGGCGTCCGCGCCACATTCCACGGCCTCGCCCGCCACTCCTCGATCGCGCCGGACGGCGTCAACGCGATCGAATATGCCGCCGAGTTGATCACCGAGATCCGCCGCCGTGCCGTGAAGCTCGCCGCCGTGCGATCGAGCGACAGCCTGTACGACGTTCCGCACTCGACGCTGCTCACCAGCATCGTGCACGGTGGCGCAGCGCTCAATATCGTGCCCGACACCTGCACGGTTGAATTCGAATGCCGCGGCATCGGGATCACGGAATCGCGTGAGGTCACCGATGCGATCGTCGCCTGGGCCAAGGCCGAGCTCGAGCCGGCAATGAAGGCGAAGCACGCTGAATGCGGCATCGATTTCGAGGAGATCCTGGACTATCCCGCGCTGGACACTGCCGCCGACGCTGCGATCGTCACGCTCGCCAAGAGCCTTGCGGGACGCAATGACCACGCCAAGGTCGCCTTCGGCACCGAAGCGAGCCTGTTCGCCGACATCGCCGACATTCCATCCGTCGTGATCGGACCGGGATCGATCGCACAGGCGCATACGCCGGACGAATTCGTGGAGATGGCGGAGCTGGAGAAGTGCGCGGGATTCGTGGAGCGGCTGATCGCGCATTGTGCGAAGTGTGATTCTTTGGCGACGCGGCGTAAGGGGTAAGCCCGCCATTCACCGCAACGGCAGACAGATGGTGGGCACAGCGCTACGCGCTCTTGCCCACCCTGCAGGAGCTGCTCGACTGCGAAAGCTAAGCCGCGCGGACCTCGCTGAGGAATTGCGCGACTTCGTCCTGCAGCCTGCTGCTCTCGGTGGCCAGCGATTTGGCCGAGGCCAGGACCTGCGATGACGCCGCGCCGGTCTTCTGCGCGCCAGCATTGACCTTGGTGATGCTGCCGGAGACCTCGCGGGTGCCATCCGATGCCTTCTGCACATTGCGGGCGATCTCGGTGGTAGCTGCGCCCTGCTGCTCGACCGCAGCTGCGATCGTCGTGGCGATGCCAGATATCTGCGAGATGGTGTCGCCGATCTGCTTGATCGCGACGACTGAATCGTTGGTTGCACTCTGAATCGACGTGATCTGGCCGCCGATCTCACCCGTCGCCTTTGCGGTCTGGGCAGCAAGTTCCTTGACCTCCTGCGCGACCACCGCGAAGCCTCGACCGGCGTCCCCAGCCCGGGCGGCTTCGATGGTCGCGTTGAGCGCCAGCAGATTGGTCTGCTCAGCGATGGTGGTGATCAACTTGATCACGTCGCCGATCCGGTTCGCGGCATCGGATAGCGCATTGATGCGGTCGTCGGTTGCACGAGCCTGTTCGACGGCCGCAGCCGCGATCCTGGTCGATTCTTGCATCTGCCGGCTGATCTCGTGGATCGAGGCGGTGAGTTCGTCCGTCGCCGAGGCCACCGACTGGACGTTGGTCGAGGCATTCTCCGACGCGCCGGTCACCACGGCCGCCAGCTCCTGGGTGTGTTCGGCCGTTTTGGTCAGCGTGCTGGCGGTTGTCTCCAGCTCGGACGAAGCGGTGCTGACACTGCCGACGATCTGTTGCATCGTCTGTTCGAAACGCTTGACGAGACTGTCGAGCAGATTCGCCCGGCGATCCTTAGCGGCGCGCTCGGCCTCTTCCGCGCCCTGCAAGGCCCTGGCGCGCTTCAGCCCATCGCGGAACTCCACCATCGATTGCGCGATGATGCCGATCTCATCGCTACGCTCGGTCTCCTCGATCGCAACATCCAGATTGCCGGCCGCCAACGTCCTGGTCGTGCTCTCGATTTTCGACAGGCTGCGGACCACGAAGCGGTACATGTAGGCGCAGAGCATCAGGACGGAGATCACCAACAGCCCGATCGAGGCCAGCGAAGCTGTTCGCCACAGCGCGGCGCGCGACGACGCATCATCGATACTCGCCTGGGTTCGCTCGTCCAGCATCACGAAGAAGCGATCGATCGGCTCCATGATCTGCGACTTGTACTGATGATAAGTCTTTGAATGCAGCAGCTCGATCGCGCGCGCGCGATCCGGCGCCGCAAGCGGGTTGCCGTTCTTGTCCTTGCCCTCAACCAGGTTCATCGCTTCGACTTCGAGATTCACGAGGCCGTCCGAATTCTTCTGTGCCTGTTCGAGTTGCTTGAATTCGCCGTCGGCGAAGCCCTGCCGCTTCATCAACGCCGAGAGTGCAACGGTCTCCGCATCCGGGCGCGGCTTCGCCGTCCCGCCCGCGACGAAGTCCCAATAGATGCGGTGATAGGCTTGCGGTCGCGGCTTTTCGCCGTTGCGGATGCTGAGGATATCGAGGTATTGCGCCTTGTAAGCGGCATCGCCGGTCACGACGTAGGTCCGGCCGAGGCGGGTGAGATCATCGGAGCTCTGGCGGAGTTCGTCGGCCAGCAGGTAGGAGCGGTAGCGATTGTCATAGGCGGCCGCTTCGTCCGCCGATGCGCCGCGCGATTTCATGATCGACACGGCCGTCGTCATTCCAGCAAGCACTGAAATGCTACTTAGAATGATGAACGTCGTTCTGATCGTCGGCATCGGCGCCTCCAGCTTTCCTCAATCGGGAAAAACTAGAAAGACACGCTTTATGGTCGGTAAAATTTGAGCTCCGTACTTCTTCGTAGGAGCTTGTAACAAATGTTAAGCCGAATTCTTCCGCATAAGCCGAGTGCCTCGCGCACAACAACCTTGGGGGCGAACGCGTTCGCCTCGAAAGAGTTGCGCACGTGTGGCGCGCAAATCGCCAGGCGCGAGACGACGCGTACTCCCGACCGTCGTTATAGGAATATTCCGATGGCTTCGCTCGCGCTGACGCTGGAACAAGCTCGCCTCGGTGTCATGCCCCGGCTTGACCGGGGCATCCAGTACGCCGCGGCTTCTCGGTTCGAGCATTCCTGTCTCCGGAATACTGGATTGCCCGCTTTCGCGGGCAATGACACCGAGTGTGTGGGACGGGGATTGACACAATCGAAAAAGGCGCGGCCATCGGCGCGCCTTGTTCTCTTACACCGCGCCCGCCTTCTGCGCGTATTCCCAGGACGCCTTCGACAGCGGCACGGTGCGCTTGGCTGACTCCAGCGCTTTGGCGTTGGCGGCGGTGCCGTCGCGGACGCGACCGGCGATACCTTGCGTGATGCCGGCGAGGCGGAAGAGGTTGTAGGCGAAGTACCAGTTGAGATCCGGCACGGTCATCTTGGTGACGTTGCAGTAGATCTGCGCCGCCTCTTCCAGGCTCGGGATGTTGAGCGCCTTGAGGTCGACGCCATCGAGGCCAGGCATGATCCACTGCATCAGCAGATAGGTGAAGTCGGCCATGGGATCGCCGAGCGTCGAGAGCTCCCAGTCCAGCACGGCCTGCACGCGCGGTTCCGTCGCGTGGAAAATCATATTGTCGAGGCGATAGTCACCATGAACGATCGAGACGCGCGCCTGCTCGGGCACGGTCTTGGGCAGCCATTCGGCGACCTTCTCGAACTCAGGAATGTGCTGGGTTTCGGACGCCCGGTATTGCTTGGTCCAGCGGTCGATCTGCCGCGCAAAATAGTTGCCGGGCTTGCCGAAGTCGCCGAGGCCGATCGCGACAGGATCGAACATATGGAGCTTCGCCAGCGTCTCGATCTTGCTGGTGAAGATCTTGCGGCGCGCATCGGCATCCTGGCTCGGCAGCGCCGGATCCCAGAACACCCGGCCCTCCTCCATCGACATGATGTAGAAGGCGGCGCCAATGACGCCGTCGTCCTGGCACAGCGCGTAGGCGCGTGCGACCGGAAAGCCCTGCTTTCCAAGGGCTGCGATGACGCGGTATTCGCGATCGACCGCGTGCGCGGACGGCAGCAATTTGCCGAACGGCTTGCGGCGCATCACGTAGGAGCGGTTCGGCGTGTTCAGCCGATAGGTCGGGTTGGACTGGCCGCCCTTGAACTGGAGGACGACCAGCGGGCCCTCATAGCCTTCGACGTTCTCGCGCATCCAGGCCTCAAGCCGCAGCTCGTCGAAGCGATGCCGCTCTTCGACCGGTTTGGTGCCCGAGAACTCTTCGTCTTTCCTGACGCCGTCAGCCACGGTGACGCTCCCTCTTCAGTCCTGACCATTTCAGGTCGAGCATGATCCTAATCGGTAACCGCTGACGCACTTGCGTCAAGCGGTCACCGGATCACGCCCTGTCGTTTCTTCAGATCGGGAGCGCCGCAGGGCCCTCCCGCTCAGTGACTTGGAGAGTTTGCATACTTCCGAAGTTCAAGCCTGGCAATGGCGCGATTATGCACCTCGTCCGGGCCGTCGGCGAGACGGAGCGTGCGGATGTGGGCGTAGTCCTTGGCAAGGCCCGCTTCATCCGAGACGCCGCCGCCACCGAAAGCCTGGATCGCCTCGTCGATGATCTTCAGCGCCATGTTGGGCGCTGCGACCTTGATCATGGCGATCTCGGCCTGCGCAGTCTTGTTGCCGACCTTGTCCATCATGTCGGCCGCCTTGAGGCACAGAAGCCGGGTCATCTCGATGTTGGTGCGGGCCTCGCCGATGCGCTGCTCCCACACGCTGTGCTCGACGATCTTCTTGCCGAAGGCGGTGCGCGAGGCCAGCCGCTTCACCATCTTCTCCAGGGCTTCCTCGGCCTTGCCGATGGTGCGCATGCAGTGATGAATACGGCCCGGACCGAGACGGCCCTGCGCGATCTCGAAGCCGCGGCCCTCGCCAAGCAGGATGTTCTCCTTGGGCACGCGCACGTTCTCGAGCAGCACCTGGGCATGACCGTGCGGCGCATCGTCGAAGCCGAACACGGGCAGCATCTTCTCGACCTTGATGCCGGGCGTGTCGAGCGGAACCAGGATCTGCGACTGCTGCTGGTGCTTGGCCGCCTTGAAATCGGTCTTGCCCATCAGGATCGCGATCTTGCAGCGGGGATCGCCGACGCCGGACGACCACCATTTGCGGCCGTTGATGACGTAGTGATCGCCGTCCTTCTCGATCCGCGTCTCGATGTTGGTGGCGTCCGACGAGGCCACGGCGGGTTCCGTCATCAGGAAGGCGGAGCGGATCTCGCCGTCCATCAGCGGGCGCAGCCATTTGCGCTTCTGCTCCTTGGTGCCATAGCGGATGAACACTTCCATGTTGCCGGTATCAGGCGCCGAGCAGTTGAACACTTCAGAGGCCCAGGTGATGCGGCCCATCTCTTCCGACAGCAGCGCGTATTCGAGATTGCTCAGTCCCGCGCCGCGGAATTCGTCGTCCTCGTGCTCGGACGGCGGCATGAACATGTTCCAGAGGCCCTCGGCCTTGGCCTTCTTCTTGAGGTCTTCCAGGACCGGAATGACCTTCCAGCGATCGCCGGCCTTGTCCTGCTGGTCATAGACCGGCACCGCCGGACGCACATGCTTGGCCATGAAGGACTGCACGCGGTCGAGCCATTCCTTCTGCTTGGGGGACAGGTCGAAATCCATGGGACGCTCCTCGTCTTGCTTTGCGATCTCGTTTGCGCCGGACTGTCCTCCCGCCGCGCGCGGCTCGCAAGCGCGAATGCGCGCGCCTTTGCGACCACTTCGGAATGTGATCGCAAGTTGCGAACGAGTCCCGATTGCGGATTGACTTTTCCGGCCTTCAAACGATAGTTTCATACAAGTGTTTGAATTGCAACTCCCTCATCTAGGGCGCCCATGGCCAGCGATCATACGAGGTCTGCCATTCTCGCCGCCGCCGAGCGGCTCTATGCCGATCGCGGCTTCAGCGACGTGACGCTGCGTGACATCGTCGCGGAGGCCAATGTCAACCTGGCCGCGGTGAACTATCATTTCGGCTCGAAGGACGAGCTGATCGCGGAATTGTTCGTCACCCGCTCGATCGCGACCAACCGCGAGCGCCTGCGGCAACTGAAGGATGCCGAGGAGCAAGGCGGCGGGCGCGCGCCGATCGAGGCGATCCTGCGCGCGTTGGTCGGCCCGCCGCTGCGAGGCTGCCTCGGCCCCGAGAACCAGCGCTCCACCGCGGCACGCTTCATGATCCGCGCCTCGATCGAATCCGTGCCGCCGATCCGCCGCATCAAGAACCGCGAGATCGACCATTTGCGGAAATTCGCCGGGGCGATGCGCAGGTCCCTGCCCGACCGCAGCGACGTCGAGATCTACTGGGGCCTCAACTTCGCGCTGGCCATGGCGCACCACACCATCCGCGAGAGCGAGCGGCTGACCAAGCTGTCGGAAGGCAAATGCGACCTCGACGACGTCGAGGACGTGGTCGCGCGCGTCGTCACCGTCGCGACAATGGCGCTGACGGCGGGAAAGGTCGAGACAAAGGCGCCGGCCCGCGCATTGGCGCGAGACGTGCGATAAGCCCAGCTCTCAGGTGGAGCGGGCAATCTCGATTTTTGTCTCCAATCGGAGAGAGAGCGCGGGTTATACCCGCTGCGGCATCTCCTCGGCCTCTTCCTTGGCCAGCAGCAGCAGCATCTCGATCCCCATCTCGCCTTCCTGAGGCGAACGGATGAACTTGATCTCGTCGGAGCTTTGCCGCAGCGCGGCAACGATGGCGACGGCCTGATTGGCGGTCGCCGCCTCGGTCGCCAGAATTCCCTTCTGGTTCTTTGCCTGGAACCCGATCGTGTAGGACATTCACTTCCCTCCCGAACTCAAGTGGAGAGATCGGATCAGAGTCTGGCACGGAACGGAAGCCTGTGCGACTACGGACCGGGGTTATCTGGGGATTGCGCGCAAGCCTCGGGCAAGGCTGCAGCGCAACGTCACGCGGCCATCGCCCCGCGATCGGAAACGATCCGTCGGAGCGGCCGATACAGCAGCGCTAGATGATGCCCTGCTGCTTCAGCTGCTCGATCTTGCCGGCATCATAGCCGAGCTTGCCGCCGAGCACCTCCCCCGTATGCTCGCCGAGCAGCGGCGGCGCGCGGTAGTCCTTGATCGGCGTTTCCGACAACGTGAGTGCGTTGCGGACCAGCGAGAGATCGGGCTCGAAGGGATGATCGACCTTCACCCGCATGCCGCGCGACTGCACGTGCGGATCGGAGAACACCTGCTCGAAATTGTTGATCGGGCCCGAGGGCACGCCGGCCTCCTCCAGCTTCTCCAGCCAGTAGGCCACCGGCTTCTTCAGGAACAGGCCGGCGAAGATCGCCATGATCTCCTTGCCGTGCACGACGCGGTCGTTGTTCTTGACGAAGCGCGGATCGGTCGCGAGCCCGGGCTCGCCGAGCACGGCGCAGGTGCGCTGGAACTGGCCGTCATTGCCGACCACCAGCATCAGCTCGCCGTCGGTGCAACGGAACACGCCGGCGGGCATGCCGCCATTGCCCCAGGTGCCGCGGCGCGGCGGCGTCTTGCCGTTGACGAGGTAGATCTGCAGCCAGTGCGACAACGAGGCGATGACGGTGTCGAACAGGCAGACGTCGATGTGCTGTCCCTGCCCGCCATTGGCGTCGCGATGGTAGAGCGCCGAGAGGATCCCGATCGACGAGTTCATGCCGGTCATGTAGTCGACGATGGACGGGCCGACCTTCATCGGGCCCTCGCCCGGCTCGCCGTCGATATGGCCGGTGACGCTCATCAGCCCGCCCATCGCCTGCAGGATCGCGTCATAGCCGGCGCGCGGCGCGTAAGGCCCGGTCTGACCGAAGCCGGTCACCGAGCAATAGATGATGCCGGGGTTGATCGCCTTGATCGATTCATAGTCGAGGCCGTAGCGCTTGAGATCGCCGACCTTGTAGTTCTCCATGAAGACGTCGACGTCCTTGGCGAGCTCGCGGATGATGGCCTGCCCCTCGGGCTTGGCGATGTTGACGGTGACCGACTTCTTGTTGCGGTTGGCGCAGAGATAAAACGAGTTGTTGTTGTTGGCCTTGCCTTCGGGATCGGCGAGGTAAGGCGGGCCGAAGGCGCGTGCGTCGTCGCCGGTGCCCGGCCGCTCGATCTTGATGACCTCCGCACCCAGATCCCCCAGCATCTGGGCCGACAGGGGCCCGGCCAGCACGCGGGTGAGGTCAAGGATCTTGATGCCTGAGAGCGGCAGGGCCGACATGTCGATTTCCTCCGGGGAACTGGGATCTTGGCGCGGCGGCTCGTAGCTCTGGTCGCGCACCCTGCCGATACACCATTTTCGGGCCCCGAGCACTGCACTCCCGGCATACGGCTATCCCTCGCACGGCAGCAAGGATCGCCTGGGTGTCGAATTCCGCGCCGCGAATAACGCTAGGTCAGGACCGGGGCCATCCGCGGCCTTCGCCGTCCCAGCAGCACCAGCATCACCACGGCCGCGCAGGAGCAGACGAAGGTGAGACCGAGCGCAGCGCGGCTACCGAACTCCGTCAGCAACCCGGCAAGAAGCGGCGGCGAGATGGCGGAGGCGATGTTGAGCGGCAGCGCGATCATCGACATTGCCTTGGCGAACTCGGCCTGGTCGTAGAACACCAGCGGGATCGTCGCCCGCGCGACCGCCATCGCGCCACTGCCGGCGCCGTAGAGCAGGATGAAGACCGCGACCGCCCAGGTCGTGCCCTCGCTCAGCATCAGGAGCAGCATGGCAACGGGCAGCGCCGTCCCGGCGACGAGGCCGGTCGTGATGCCGTCCCACCGCCCGCCGCCGAGGAAGTCGAGCCCGCGCGCGCTGACCTGGATCACACCGAGCATCGAGCCGAAGGCAATGGCTTGCGCGGGCGCAAGCCCCTCGGCACGCAACAATTCGACGAAGACGGCGCTGAGACCAAATGAAACGAACGCATTGAGGGTAATCGCACAAACGACGAGGCCGAACGTGCTCCGCGGAGTCCGGGGCACGTCCACGTGCTTTGCCGGCGTGGCGCCGTCCTGCGTTGGCACGGTCCGGCGGGGTGCTGCGAACGCATAGAGCGGAAGCGACACGAGAAGCAGCATGGCGGCATAGACAAGGCACGTTCCACGCCAGCCGAGATGACCGCTGAGAAACGATGTCGTCGGCCAGAAGATGCTGCCGGACAGTCCGGTCACCAGCATGAGCGCGCCGATGGCGCTCCTGGCGCTCTGCCCCGCGACCTCGTTCAGCATGATATAGGCGCCGGTCGAGAGCGTGGCGCTGCCGGCCAGGCCAAAGACGATCCAGGCGGCGAAGTAAAGCATCGGCTCGCGCGCGAAGAACAGAAGAACGAATCCGGGCACTGCGACGATCGTCCCGATCATCATGACCTTGCGCGCGCCATGCCGCGCGAACGCCTTGGCAAGCCAGGGTGCGCACAGCCCCATGGTGACATAAAGCACCGAAGTCCCGGCGAACACGGCCGGCAGGCTCATGCCCAGATCCGCCGCCATCTCACGGCCGACGATCGCGGGAAGCCCGATCGTGCCCCAGCCGATGAGTTGAGTGATGGCAAGCACCAGCAGGACCTCGATGAGCCTGCCGTCAGATTTCAAGAACTGCATTCCAAATATCGCCTGCCCGGCGGGCGCAGATTGCGCCGGCAAGTCGGTCTTACCCGCAGATTCAGGTCACGGAAATGACGGTACCGAATGGCACCGCGGCGTCAGCCGCAGAGCACGCGCGCTTTAGGATGTGTGGCCGGGCTCGATATGTTTCGGGGTCTTCTTGTCGCGCTGCGGCGTCATCCTGGCCGGGTCAGGCGCGCCGGGGACGCCGCGCGGCCCGAGCTGCTCTCGCTGCATATCCTCTTCGGAATGGGGTGGCTCGACACCGTTCGGCTCACGGGGCTTGGTCATCGCGGCCTCCTTCGTCACAACTGTTCCGCGGTCCGGCTCTTGATGCCGAGGGCGTTCTCACCAGCTTCGCGGCCGGGCACGCTGACATGGACCTCGTGTCCCTCGCGTAGGGCCAGGGATGCCGCGGCGACCGCCGACTCGAAGGCGGCTTCCTTGGTGGCATATCTGCTCTTGACGTCGCCGTCATGCAGCACGCCCCACTCGTCCTGCACCGGCACGATGGCGTATTGAGCGAGGCCCATTGTCCAACTCCTTGGCGTTCAGAAACCGTCTGCCCGATAACGCGCCGGCGGGCTTAACGTTGCGTCAGCTGCGGGTGCGTCGCGCTGACCCGCCACACCGTATTGCCGCTGTCGTCGGCAACCAGCAGCGCGCCGGACTTGTCGATGGCGACGCCGACGGGGCGTCCGCGCGCCTGATTGTCGCTGTTGAGGAAGCCGGTCACGACATCCCGCGCCGGTCCGCTCGGCTTGCCGTCCGCAAACGGCACGAACACGACCTTGTAGCCGTTCAGCGCCTGCCGGTTCCAGCTGCCATGCTCGCCGACGAAGGCACCGCCCCGATAGTCGCTCGGCAGGCTGGTGCCGGCGTAAAATGCCATGCCGAGCGGAGCGACATGCGAGCTCAGCGCATAATCCGGCACGATCGCCTTGGCGACGAGGTCGGGCCGCTCCGGCTTCGCGCGAGGATCGACGTGCTGGCCCCAATAGCTGTAAGGCCAGCCGTAGAAGCCGCCGTCCTTCACCGAGGTCATGTAGTCGGGCACGAGATCCGGACCGATCTCGTCGCGCTCGTTCACCACCGTCCACAGCGCGCCGGTCTGCGGCTCGAAGCTGAGGCCGTTCGGGTTGCGCAGGCCGCTCGCGAACACCCGCCAGCGGCCGCTGGAGCGCTCGATCTCGAGGATGGCGGCGCGGTTGTGCTCGGCCTCCATACCGTTCTCGGCGATGTTGCTGTTGGAGCCGACCCCGGCATAGAGCTTCGAGCCGTCGGGGCTGGCAACGAGGCTCTTGGTCCAGTGATGATTGATCGGCCCGCCCGGCAGGGGCGTGAGCACCGTTCCGGGCGCGGTGATCCTGGTATCGCCCTCGGTATAGGGATATCTGACGATCGCGTCGGTGTTGGCGACGTAGAGATCGTTGCCGACCAGCGCGACGCCGAACGGCGAGTTGAGATGGTCGAGGAAGACGCTCCGCGTATCCGGCACGCCGTCGCCATTGTTGTCACGCAGCAGCGTGATGCGGTTACCCGGCCCGCTGTCGCCGCCGCCCGACGTCGCCCAGGACTCGATGTAGCCCATCACGAATTCCTTGGGACGCTTGATCGGAGCCCCCTTCGGCGCCTTGGACTCCACCACCAGCACGTCGCCATTGGGCAGCACGTAGAGAAAGCGCGGATGCTGCAAGCCGGTCGCGAACGCCTTGGCCTGCAGCCCCGGTGCGACGGTGGGCGCCTCGTCCTTCTTCCAGCCGACGATGCGGGCGATGTGGATCGGCGGCATCAGATATTGCTGGAATTCCGGCAGCACCGGATTGGGGCCGATTTGCGCGTTGGGATCGCCGCTGCCGTCGTTGCAGCCGGCCAGACACAGCAACGCAGTGCACGACAGCGCGCGGACAATCGAAGCGTTCATCGCGCAACTCCCACGCCGTGACGATAGACCATGGCCCAGCCGAGCCAGCCGGTGACGGGCAGGATCAAAACGGTGACCGCCGAAAGCACGAGCCCGGTCGGCCACACCGAGGTCCAGCCATCGCGCATGTGGATCATCAAGTTGAAGATCGCCAGGATCAGCGCCACGGCATTGCCAATCAGATGCGGCCAGGCCGGCGGCTGCGCCCGCACCATGCGGTTGCCGAAGAAATCAGTCAGGCCCGCGATCGCGGCGAGCACGCCGAAGACGACGCCGACGACCAGAAGCCAGGCGGAAAAATCCGCCCACATGATCTCGGCGCTGGCGACATAGGCGATGTCGGTCAAGAGCGCGCCGATGAAGCACGCGATCGGGATCGGCACCAGCATCGGATGAATCGGATGACCCGCGATTTGCGCCGTGGAATGCACGCGCACGTCGTCTTTCACGGTTGGCCTCGTGTGACTTTCGCCCTGCCCGACCGGCCAACTCACGCGTGGGGTGATGGTTCCTGCAACCGCTCGATGGCACGGGCGGATTGCTGGGGGTCAGATCAGCGGAGGTCCCTGCCGCAGATTCATGTGCCGGTTGACGTCCTTGTAGAGCAGATAGCGAAACCGGCCGGGGCCGCCGGCATAGCAGGCCTGCGGGCAGAAGGCGCGCAGCCACATGTAGTCGCCGGCCTCGACCTCGACCCAGTCCCGGTTCAGCCGGTACACGGCCTTGCCCTCGAGGACGTATAATCCGTGCTCCATGACATGCGTCTCTGCGAAGGGGATCGTCGCACCCGGCTCGAACGTGACGATGTTGATGTGCATGTCGTGCCGCATGTCGGCGGGATCGATGAAGCGCGTGGTTGCCCATCGCCCCTCGGTGCCCGGCATCGATACTGGTTCGACCGAGTCTGCGTTGGTCACGATCACATCGGGCTCGGCCAATCCGGGCACGCGTTGATACAGTTTGCGGATCCAGTGCAGCTGCGCCGGCGTCTCGCCGCGGTTACGAAGGCTCCAGGCGCAACCGGGCGGCAGATAGGCGAAGCCACCGGGCTTGAGCTCACGCTCTTTGCCCGCCAATTTGAGGACGAGGTTTCCGCCGACGACGAACAACGCCCCCTCGGCATCCTTGTCGGGCTCGGGAATTTCACTTCCGCCACCCGGCGCGATGTCCATGAGGTAATGAGAAAACGTCTCGGCGAATCCGGAGAGCGGTCTCGCCAGCACCCAGAGGCGCGTGCCGTCCCAGTGCGGCAGATGGCTGACGACGATGTCGCGCTGCACGCCGCTCGGGATGACCGCGTAGGCATTCGTGAAGACGGCCCGGCCGCTCAGAAGATCGGTCTGGGGCGGAAGGCCACCCTGCGGGATGTGATAGGTTTGCGATGACATCAATAAGCCTCGTGGAGGTTACCGGGGGTCAGCTTGCGGCTATCCCGAGTTCGAGCTGGATGATCTCGTCCAGCCAATATTCTTCGAGATTGTCGCCACCACCCTTTCGATCGACCACGAGGAACGAGCTTGCGTCCTTCAGGACCAGCAGCGGGTGGTGCCAGCAGTTTCGGGCATAATTCACGCCCTGCTTGCCGTTGGCCGCGAACGCCCGGTAGCTCGAGAGGTCGCGCGGATCCGCGCAAACCAAGACCAGCCAGTCCTGTCCGTTCAGCGGCATGAACAGCTGACTTCCGAGGGGATGGCGCTCCATCAGGCGAATGGCGATCGGCGCGGGCCGCGCAGAGGCGATGAACCAGCTGATGTTGACCTGTCCGCCTTCCGCGCCGACATCGATATTGGCGAGTTCGTTGTAGCGCGCGGCATAGCCCTGGTTGATCGACAGCGGCGTAGCCCCTGCCGTTTCGACGACCTCGCCGAACGGCGCGAAGGCCTGCTTCGTCAAGGACTCGATCGAGAGTGTCGTCATCGATGCCTCGGCGTTCAGGAAGTTTGCAGACCCGCCACGGGCGCGTTCGCACCGGCCGGGTCGATCAGAAGAGGCTCGCTCGGAGGAACGATCTCGCCATCGAGGATGCGACGCGCCTTGGCGCGATCGAGGTCCCCCTCCCACGAGGCGACGACGACCGTGGCAACGCAGTTTCCGACATAGTTGCCGAGCGCACGGGCGATGCCGATGAACCAGTCCACCGACAGGATCAGCACCAGTCCGATCGCCGGGATGGCCGGAATGGCGGCCAGCGTCGCCGCGAGGACGACGATGGCCGAGCCCGGCACGCCATGCGCGCCCTTCGAGGTGAGCAACGCGATGCCGAGGATCGCCAGCAGATCGCCCGTGGCGAGCGGTGTGTTGGTCGCCTGCGCAATGAAGACCGCGGCCAGGGTCAAATAGATCGAGAAGGCATCGAGATTGAACGAGTATCCCGTCGGAATGACCAGACCGACCGTAGAGCGCTTGATCCCAAGCTGTTCGAGCTTGCGCATGGTCTGCGGCAGCACGCTGTCGCCTGCAGCGGTGCCGAGAACGATCATCAGCTCTTCGCGCAGATAGACCAGCAGCTTGAACAGGCTGAAGCCCGAGAGCCGCATGATCGCGCCGAGCACGACGACCACGAAGAAGAGCACCGCCAGATAGAACAGGGCAACGAGCCCCCCGAGCTGCTTGAGCGAGCCGATGCCGTATTTGCCGACCGTGAAGGCGATCGCACCGAAGACGCCGATCGGCGCGAGGCGGACGACGAAGTTCATCATCTTGAAGATGATCTCGTTCACCCGCTCGACGAATTCGACGACCGGCCTCGCGCGCTCGCCGCACAGCGACATGGCGCAGCCGAACATGATCGAGACGATCAGCACCTGGAGCACGTCCCCGGAGCTGAAGGCGCCGACCATGGTCGAGGGGATGAGCTTCATCAGAAATTCGGAGACGCCGCCGCCGGCGACCTGCGCCGCGGTCTGGCTGAAGCCGCTGAGCGCCTTGGCGTCCAGCGTCCGCGGGTCGATGTTCATTCCGGCGCCGGGCTGGAAGTAGTAGGCGAGCGCGATGCCGAACACCAGGGCGATGGTGGTGACGACCTCGAAATAGAGCAGCGCGCGAATGCCGACCCTTCCGACCTTCGAAAGATCGCCGGCCGCGCATATGCCCTGCACCACGACGCAGAACACGATGACGGGCACCAGCATCTTGATGAGCTTGATGAAGCCGTCGCCGAGCGGCTTCATCTGCAAGGCGGTGTCGGGATAGGCCATGCCCAGCGCAATGCCGGCCGCGAGGGCGACGACCACCTGGAAGAAGAGTGATTTGAAAATCCTGGGCATGGCTTTCCTCGCGCGCTGAGCTTGCATCTGCTTGGCTTGGTCGGCCTTGAGCCTTTGCCATTCTTGTCGTTGGCGGCGAAACCAGGTCGCCGCGGACGGAGCCATTCGGTGCGGCAGCACGCAAGCAGCCTCCATCGTCATTCGTTGACCAGACGCGCTGCCAAGTCCAATATATAGAACGACACGATTGATAGGGTTTCGCTATGGATCTGCGCCAGCTCCGGTATTTCGTCGCGGTCGCCGAGGAGCGCAGCTTCACCCTCGCCTCCCGGCGGCTGAACCTCTCGCAGCCGCCGCTCAGCCAGCACATCCAGGCGCTCGAAGCCGAGCTCGGGACCCAGCTCCTCTACCGGACCAGCCGCAAGGTCGAGCTGACGCAGGCCGGTGACGCCATGCTGGTGCGCGGGCGCGCGATCCTGCAACAGGTCAAGGTCACCGAAGACGAGGTCCGGTCGATCGGCGCGGGCCTGGTCGGGACGCTGGACGTCGGAGCGACCGGCTCGATCCTGCGCGGTCGTCTCGCCGAGCTGCTCGCCGCCTACCGGAAAGTTGCTCCGCAAGTGAGAATGACGGTGCATGAGCAGGCGCCGGCGCTGCAGATCGCAGCGCTCCTCAACCGCACCACCAACATCTGCCTCATTCGCGGCACCCCTGCCGAGCGCGACCTCTCCAGCAAGCTGGCATGGCGCGAAGAGGTCGTTCTCGCACGTCGTGCTGGATCCGAACAGCTCCGATTTCGCCCGCTACGTGCAGACATGCTGTGTCGACGCCGGCTTTCTCCCAAAAGTGTCCCAGCAGGTCGTCGACGCCCAGTCGATCCCGAGCCTGATTGCCGCAGGCTTCGGCGTGGCACTGGTGCCGCAATCGATCGCGCGGTTCACGACCACCGACATCGTCTTCCGCCCGATCAGGCCCTCACCGCCCACGGCAGACGTGTTTCTGGTGTTCAGGAAGGACGAGACGTCGATGGTCGTGCACAATTTCATCAAGCTTGCGCTTCGATATCTCAACCAGCGGAGGGATTGAGCCGAACGAAAGCTTTGGCCGGCCATGTGCGAGACGATAGAGAGGCCGACCAGAGCCGCCAAACCCATCCAACTCTGCATCGACCGGCAGATAAGCCCGTTCTCACACTTCCAACCATTGCGCGCGAACTTCGGCGTTTGACTTCAGTTGCTCGGGCGTCCCTTCGAAGACCACACGGCCGTGTCCCATGACGTAGACGCGGTTCGAGATCTTCATCGCAATCGACAGCTTCTGCTCGACGAGGAGAATGGCGACGCCGGCTTGCGCAATGCGTGCGATCAGATCACCAACCTGTTGGACGATGAGCGGCGCCAGGCCCTCGGTCGGCTCGTCGATCATGATCAGGTCCGGATCGCCCATCAGCGTGCGGCAAGTCGTGAGCATCTGCTTTTCGCCGCCGGACAGCACCCCCGCCTCCGTGTCGGCCCGCGCGGCGAGATTGGGAAACATGTCGAGCATATCCTGGAGCTGCCATTTGCCGGGACGTCGCGTGTCCTTGATGCCGAGGAGCAGGTTCTGGCGAACGGTCAGACCCGGAAAGATGTCCCGATGCTCCGGCACATAGCCGAGCCCGAGACGCGCGATCCTGTAGCTGGGCAGCCCGGCGATGTCCTTGCCTTTGAAGCGGATCGTGCCTTGCGGCACGACCTCGCCCATGATCGCCTTGACCGTTGTCGAACGCCCGACACCATTGCGCCCGAGCAGGCTCACGACCTCGCCCGCGGCGACATCGAGGTCAACGCCCTGGAGAATGTGGCTCTTACCGTAATAAGCGTGCAGGTCCCTGACCTCGAGCATCAGTGCGCTTCCTCGCCGAGATAGGCTTCCTTAACCTTCGGATCGCGCCGGATCTCCTCCGGCGTGCCCGAGGCGATGATGTGGCCGTAGACCAGCACGGAAATACGATCGGCAAGGCCGAACACGACGCTCATGTCGTGTTCGACGATGACGAGGGTCTTGCCTTCGGTAAGTCGCCGGATCAGCGCGACTGCACGTTCGGTCTCGGCGTGGCTCATGCCGGCGGTCGGCTCGTCCAGAATCACCACGGTGGCACCGCTGGCGATGGTGATTCCGATCTCGAGTTCGCGCTGCTCGGCGTAGGTCAATAAGCCCGCCGGAACATCGCGCCGATGCGTGAGATGGATGTCGTCGAGGATCTGCGCCGTGCGTTCGCGCACCTCAGGCAGGCTGTCGACGTTCTTCCAGAACGCGTAGCGATGCCCCGTCGCCCACAGCACGGCACAACGGACGTTCTCCCAAACCGACATGCGCGCGAACACATTGGTGACCTGGAACGACCGCGACAGCCCGCGCCTGTTGATCTCGAACGGCCTCAGACCTGAGATCACATCGCCATTGAGCCTCACCTCACCCGAGGTCGGTCTGATATGGCCGCTGATCAGGTTGAACGTCGTGGATTTGCCGGCGCCGTTCGGACCGATGATGGCATGACGCTCGCCTTGCGCGACGCTGAGATTGAGATCGCGGATGATGCCGACATTGCCGAAGCGCTTCTCGACAGCGCGGACCTCGATGGCTGCCGTCATGCCAGATACCCCCGGTCGCGCGCGACCGTCGCCGCACGGTCCCAAGCATCGGCGACCCGCCGCCAGCTCAGGCGCGCCAAGAAGAAGCCGCCGAAGACGAGAAGCGCCGCACTCGCCCACGTCACTGGCGACGCCGGGCTGAAGGCAACGCCGAACAGGTTGATCGGACTGCCCTGGCCGCTATGCGTGCGCGCGATCGACTCGATCGTCAGGATCACGCCGCAGGCCAGCGCGAGGGTCGGCACCGCTGCGACGAGGTACGACGGAATCAGTGTCGGCAGAGTTCCGGCACGAGCCAGCGGCCGGTGCATCATGACCAGCCCGGCAATCCCGCCCGGGGACAGCATCACGATGCCGATGAAGATAATGCCGAAATAGAGCTGCCACACGCCCGTGACGCTGGTCAGCCCAAGCTGCAGATAAGTCACGAGGATCGCGCCGAGGATCGGGCCAAAGAAGAATGCGACGCCGCCGATGAAGGTCGAGAACAGGACGAGGCCGGACTGGATCGCGCCCAGATAGGCCGAATTGGCGATCTCGAAGTTGATCGCAGCCAGTCCCCCGGCGACGCCGGCGAAGAAGCCGGCAAAGCAGAAAGCGATGTAGCGGACCACATGGGGATCATAGCCGATGAACTGAACGCGCTCGGGATTGTCGCGCACCGCGTTGCTGATGCGGCCCAGCGGCGTCCGCGTCAGCGCGTACATCGCGATCGCGGAGATCACCAGCCAGAACGCGATCAGGTAGTAAACCTGAAGCTGCGGGCCGAAGGTCCAGCCGAACATTTTCGGCAGAGCCGTGCGGTCGGTCGAGACTCCGGACTCGCCGCCGAACACGGAACGTAGAATCAGCGAGGAGGATGCCACCAGTTCGGCAATGCCGAGCGAGATCATCGAGAACACGGTGCCGGCGCGCTTTGTCATCACCCAGCCGATGATCATCGCGAAAGCGAGACCGCCGAGCCCGCCGAACAGCGGGATGAACGGCAGAGGGATCGGCCAGCCATGCGACACCACCGCATTCATCACATGGCAGGCCGCGAATCCGCCGAGCCCGTAATGCACCGCATGGCCGAACGACAAGAGGCCGGTTTGGCCGAGCAGGATGTTGTAGGACAGCGCGAAGACGATCGCGATGCCGATCAGGCTGAAGGACGTGAGCGAGCCGCCGGAGGAGAAGATCATCGGCAGCACGATCAGCGCAGCGATGCCGACGAGCCAGACGCCGTAGAAGCGCAAGGCATCACCGGCGGGCTTGTCTGCAACCTTCGATGCGGAAGTCGTCGTGGCGCTCATGTTTCGCGCGTCCCCATCAGGCCCATGGGGCGCACAATCAGAATGATCACCAGCAGGAGGTACGGCACGATCGGCGCCACCTGGGCGATCGTGACGTTCCAGATGTCGGTGAGAACGGAGGGGCCCATCGACGGATCGAGCGGACCGAAGGCACTCGCGAGCGAACCGTTCAGCGCGACCGCGAAGGTTTGCACCAGGCCGATGACGAGCGAAGCGATGAAGGCTCCCGGCAAGGAGCCGAGGCCGCCGAACACGATGACCACGAACAGGATCGGCCCCAATGCCGCGGCCATATCGGACTGGGTGACCAGCGCCGGACCGGCGATCACGCCGGCAATTCCCGCCAGCGCGCTGCCGACGCCGAACACCAGCATGAAGATGCGTCCGACATTGTGACCGAGATGCCCGACCATGTGGGGATGCGTCAGCGCGGCCTGAACAATCAGGCCGACCCGCGTGCGCTTGAGCACCATCAGCAGCACGATGAAGATCAGGATCGATACGACCAGCATGAAGATCTTGTAAGCGGGATAATTGGTCGAGAAGATCGTGAAGGCCGGAAAGTCGAGCAACGCCGGCACGCGGTAATCGACCGGACTCCTGCCCCACATCATCGCGACGATTTCCTCGATCGCGAAGGCGAGACCGAAAGTCAGGAGCAGCTCCGCGACGTGGCCGTGCTTGTGCGTGTTGCGCAGGCCGTAGCGCTCGACCGCCATGCCGATCGCGCCGACCAGCAGGGGTGCCAGCAGCAGCGCCGGCCAGAAGCCGATCCATTTGGTGAGCTGGAAGCCGAAGAACGCGCCGAGCATATAGAAGCTGGCGTGGGCGAAGTTGAGCACGCCCATCATGCTGAAGATGACGGTCAGGCCGCTCGACAGCAGGAACAGCAGCATGCCGAACAGCAGACCGTTTAGTGTCGATATAACGATCAGTTCAAGCACAGCATTCAAACCTCTAGCCGAGACCGAAGAGGCCTCGGCAAATTTGTCGGTCCCGTACGCGAACCTCAACCATTCCCGCGGCCTCCATTGGCCGCGGGAAGGCGAAGCTATTCCAGCTTACGGCCGGGTCATCTTGCAGGTGGTGGGAACGGTCGTCTTGGAAGTATCGACCTTCGAGACCAGGTGCCATCCCCAGCCGGTGCCTTCCTCGTCGAACGGCTCGTTTGCAGCGAGCTTGCCGAACGAGGAGATGTAGATCGGCTGGAAGAACTGGTGATCGTCCTTGCGCATGAAGCCCTCGCCACCGTCCAGCACCTCGAATTTGAGATCCTCGAGGGCAGCCGCGACCTTCACGGGGTCAAGCGAGTTGGCCTTCTCGGCCGCGGCCTTGAACATGCGCATCTCGTTGACCGCGCGCGGATACCACAGCGACATGTTGACCTTGGCGCGGAAGGTCTTCTCGAAGTCCATTGCCGGCTGGTGGCCGGAATTGGCAAAGCCTTCCGTGATCTGGAACACCTGATGGTCGAGGCCCGTCTGCTTGATCGCGGTCGGACCACCGGCACCGCCGGCGTAGTAGGTGTACCAATTGACCTTGAGGCCCGCGTCCGCAGCTGCCTTGAGCAGCAATGCGATGTCCTGGCCCCAATTGCCGGTCACGACGCTGTCGGCGCCCGAAGCCTTGATCTTCGCGATGTAGGGCGAGAAGTCGGTGATCTTCAGCAGCGGATGCAGTTCGTCGCCGACGATCTGGATGTCCGGCCGCTTGGCGCCCAGCATCTTGCGCGCATCGGCGCGCACCGACTGGCCGAAGGAATAGTCCTGATTGATCAGGTACACCTTCTTGATCGCGGGGACATCCTTCATATAGCTGGTGAGCGCTTCCATTTTGATGTCCGAGCTGGCATCCCAGCGGAAATGCCAGAAGCTGCATTTTTCATTGGTTAGGCTCGGATCGACAGCGGCATAGTTGAAGTACAGGACTTCCTTGCCGGGATTGCGCGTGTTGTTCTTGGTGACGAAATCGGACAGCGCGGCGGCCACCGACGAGCCGTTGCCCTGCGTGATGTAGCGGGCGCCGGCGTCGATCGCCTTCTGCGCCTGCACCAGGCTTTCCTGCGGATTGGTCTTGTTGTCGAGGGGCAGAATCTCGATCTTCCGGCCGAGGATGCCGCCCTTGGCGTTGATCTCGTCGGCGAGATACTGGAACGTCTTCAAGCCGCCTTCACCAACGCTGGCGCCGCCGCCGGAGAGCGGATCGATGTAGCCGATCTTGATGGTTTCCTGCGCGAATGCCGTGCCTCCGAGCACCGTCAGCGCTGCCGCCGCAGCAATTACGAGCCTGTGCATCCTGGCTTTCTCCCTTTTGGATGTTCTTGTTCCTTGGCGATCGATGCTGCCTCACAACTTCGGTCGCGCCACCTGCTATCCCAAATATTGAATACCGTGTAAAGTTTTGACGCAAGCTGTAATTAGGTCGTGAACATTAAGATTGTCGCACCCTCCTGAATATTGAAATCCAAGTCAACTTTTGGCGGCGGGCTGCCAGCGAGCTACGTCTTTAGGCCGAGCGGCGACGCGGCTTGAGCCCTGCGAGGAATAGCCACGAGAAATGATCGGCAATTTGCATCGCTGACCAGCCGCGCTCAGTTCTGAACCAGATCGGGTACCAATGGCTCATACCCGTCAAAACACGTTCTGCGAAGTGCGTGTCAACCTTTCGGAAGAGTCCCTCTTCGATCCAGCGCTGATGGTTGTTCTGGTCGTGTCCGATTGTTGCGAGCACCTGTGTGACGAAGTGTTTCCGGTCTACCTCGTTGAGGTAGTTGATGTTGTGATAGGTCGCTTTTGGGCCGCACGGGGTGTCGTGCAGCATCAACAGCAAGCGAACCCTCTGCACCATGTGATCGAACGCTCCGAGCCCCTGATCTTGCAAATGTTCCCGAATGCCGATCTCGCCGACCAACCCTCTTTGCAGGCAGGCTAATAAGAGGCTCTCCTTTTCGCTGAAGTGATAGTAGATGCCGGCTCGGGTCATGCCGGCATCCGCCGCGATGCTCTCAAGAGACGTGCCTAGCGCTCCCCGTCGATTGAAACTGTCCGAGGCAATCGAGAGCATCCTGTCCAGCTTTGCCGCGCGTTTGTTCAGTTTTGAGCGAGCCTCGAGAAACGGCTCCAGGCTCGGCGCCTCAGGCATGTCCGGTAAGGCGATCTCACGCCGATAAACACCATGCGTGATGACATCATCGATCGCATCGATCGCTTGCTCGCGCGTGTAGTAGTCGCGCTCGGAGAGCCAGAACGGGACCCAGTCCAGGATGGAGATGAGCGCCACAGCCGTCAGGAGCGGCTCGTCGCAAGCGATCGAGCCGTCGGCCACGCCTCGCCTCAGAATATCCGCCAGCAAAACGGCATTCTGCCATCGCCTGGTGTGCACGTCATCGCTGTAATCTGCAGCCAGCGCATCGATGTCGGAAAACAGGATCATGCGCTGGCCGTCAGACCGCAGCCGGGCACGGATAAAGCGTCTGACGACCTCGAGCCCATCGATACCGGGTTCGGCCGCTGTCTCCATTTCGTGCCTGTAGATTGCAAGGCCGCGGAGATAGCAGTGATAGATCAGATCATCCTTGTCTCGGAAATAATGGTACAGCGCGCCCGGCACCGATCGAACGGACGCTGCGACCTGCTCCATCGTCACATTGGCATAGCTATGGCGGGCAAAGAGCCTGGAAGCCGACACGAGGATTTCTTCAGCGCGGTCGGACGGGAACGCAGCGACTTGCAAGCTCGAAGATCCCCCCTTGATCGTGGATGGCTTATCGACGTGACGTGTCCACCACCCCCATGTCGTATATTGTTAGTTCGGCCAGTATCATCTGACAACCGGCCCCGTAAGCGGCATCGCAACTCGGTGGCACAGTCGGGGGTTGCCGCGATGCGCCAGGACCAGGACGCCGATCGGTAGACCGTGTGTCCCTGCGATCGCGCCCTCGCTAGAACTGGACGCCGCGCGTCAATGCGCCGTCGACGACGAGGTTCGTCCCGGTGATGAAGCTCGCCGCGCCGCTGGCGAGAAACACCACGGCGTTGGCCATTTCCTGAGGTGTGCCCATCCGTCCCGTCGGATTGAGCGCCAGGGCCGTCTTGTAGAGCTCTGGATTGTTGTCCTTGATCATGTTCCAGACCCCACCCTCGAAATAGGTGTTGCCCGGCGAGACCGAATTGGCGCGGATGCCCTTCCCCGCGAGCTGATTGGCGAGCCCTTGGGTGTAATGGATGATCGCCGCCTTGAAAGTGCCGTAAGGGCCAGCCGCGAAATCGACCTCGCGCCCTGAGACGCTGGAGATGGTGACGATCGCGCCGGCCTTGCTCTTTTCCAGATACGGCATGGCCGCGTTGACGAGCCGGACCGTGCCCATCATGTCGGTCGAGAATTCCTTCTGCCAGCTTTCGTCGTCCTGTCCGATCGCGAGCGCGCTGACATTGGCGACGACGACATCGATGCCGCCGAGCTTTGACGCCATATCGCCGACCCAGCTCTTCAGAACCTCCGCGTCCGCGACGTCGACCGCACCGCCATAGGCCGCAACGCCCTTGGTCTTGAGCGCAGCGACCGTGCTTTCGACCTCGGCCAGATTGCGCGAGCACACACCGACGTCGGCGCCCTCGGCGGCAAAGGTCTCGGCGATCGCGCGGCCGATGCCCTTGGTGCTTCCCGTGACGATAACCTTTGCGCCCTTGAGTCCCAGATCCATGGTCGGTTTCCTCTTTCTGGTTCAGTAGTTGTTTGCCACCACTTTGACCAATCCGCGATAGCTGTGCGGCATGCGCATCGACACCAGATCCTTTCGCCGCACGACATTGGTAGGATAGACACTGTCGAGATTGGTGGTGTCGACCAGCGCTGTTGCAAGACCCGCGCCGCCGGCCGCGATCGCCTCCCGTCGCGGGAACGCGAACGTGTCGGGGCCGAATACACCGCTCAGCCCGGGATAGCCACGATCGGGATCGACGACATTGGCGAAGGCGAAGAACAGATTGTTTTCGCCGGCGCGAACACGGAAATGATGCCAGTGGAGCGGATCCGGGCCGGTCGGAATCGGCTTCGGCTGTTCGACCTGTGTGCCGGGATGCGACGAACTGAAGCGTCCCTTGATGGCGGCGGGACAGGCGACGAGGTCGCAGCCGCGTAGCGCCAGCACCCGGCCCGCCTCCGGGAACGAAGCATCGTGACCGATCAACAGCCCGATGCGGCCGATCGGCGTGTCGACGACGGTCCAACCGTCGCCGGGGGTCGCCCAGCTCCGCTCGTCGGTGGTAAGATGCGTCTTGCGATAGACCGAGATGTCGCCATCCGGCGTGACGAGGCAGGCGCTGTTGTAGACGAGATCGCCATCGCGCTCGGCAAGGCCACAGACGAGATAGAGGTCGAGATCCTCGGCGAGTTCGCCAAGACTGTCGGTCGCCGATCCCGGGACTGCTTGCGCAGCTCCTGAGGGATCGGCCAGGCCGGTCAGAGCGAGCTCCGGGAAGACGACGAGCTCCGCGCCTTCGGCGCTGGCCTCGCGCGCGAGCATCGAGATCTTCTGAAGATTTTGGCTGACATCATCGGCGGGTGCAAACTGCGCGACGCTGACCCTCGACGCCTTGCCGGCCAGCCACGGCTCGTGGCCATAAAGACCGAAGAAATCGCGCGGGTTCCAGCTGAACGTGTCGGTGAGCAGCTCCGGATAGAGCTCCGGCCGCCGCTGTGCGAACACCCTTTCGCCGAGCACCCGACGCGCGCGCGCGGCATCGAGATTGATCTCGGACATCAGGACGCCGTCGCCCTTGTCCAGCACGGCCGTGACCTGCCCGTCCGGCGCGATCACGCAGCTCCCGCCGCTGAACTGCACCGTGCGTTCGAGCCCCCATCGGTTGCTCTCGATGACGTAGCAGCCGTTCTCGAAGGCGCGGCTGATCCAGTAAGGTGCCGGCGTGCGCTCCGCCAGCCAGTTCGAGATGTGGCAGATGACGTCGGCGCCGCCCAGCGCCATCAGCCGCGCGGTTTCGACGAAATGAATGTCCATGCAGATCAGCAGCGCGATCCGCCCGATCGGGGTGTCGAACACCTGATTGTGCAGATCGCCTGCCGCGGCCCATTTCGGCTCGGAGATGTAAGGATGCGTCTTGCGGTGGCGGCCGACGATACCATCGGGCCCGATCAGGACGGCGGTGTTGAAGTAGATGTTGTCGTCATCGACCTCAGGCATGCCGACGACGATGTAGCAATCATGCTTGCGCGCCAGCGAGGCGAAACGGTTCGTTGTCGGCCCCGGAATCGTCTCCACGAACGGCGCGACCTCGGCCCGATCGAACCAGCAATAGCCAGTCGTTCCCATCTCCGGCGTGACGATGAGCCTTGCACCGGCCGCCGCCGCCTGCTCGCAGAGCTCGAGCAGGCGCGCGACGTTGCGCTCCTTCTCGAACATGATCGGCTCGAACTGGACGGCGGCGACCTTGTGTACGGTGGACATGATCCGGCCTGCTCAACCGAGATAGGACTTCTTGATGGAGGCGCCCAACGTGTATTTGGGATCGACCATGTTACCGAGCCTGACACGGCCGGCCTGGGTCAGCAGCATGTAGGCGTCGATTTCTTCGAAGCCGTAATCGGCCGCCATCCAGCGGCACAGCTCGCGATAAGCGATGCGCGCGGCGTCTTCCATCGGTCGGGCCGAGCCGATCGTCATGATGAAATCCTTGGTCTCCAGCCGCGGCCAGGCGATGGTCCAGTTCTTGATGAGGTCGACCTGGACCGTGGTCACGGTCGGATGCTCGATGGCGACGCCGCAGAGTTCGCCATCGCCCTGCGCGGCATGGCAATCCCCGAGATAGAGCAGCGCGCCCTTAGTGTTGACCGGCAGGTAGATGACGGCGCCGACGCCGACATCCGGCAGGTCCATGTTGCCGCCGTAATAGTCCGGAACCAGCGAGGAGATCGCCTCGATCTCCGGAGAGGTGCCGATGGTGCCGATGAAGGGCTCATAGGGCAGCGTGATCTTGTCGTTCCATTTGGTGCCGGTCTTGGCGTCGATCTCGAGCTTCTTGACCCGCTCAGGCAGCGCCGGATTGAGCAGCGCGGTATTGCCCGTACTGACGAGGCCACCGAATTCCGGCATGATCACCGTGGTGCCACGCGGCTGCGGCCCGCGCGGCACGATACTCTCGATATAGACGGCGAGCGTATCGCCCTTCTCGGCGCCGTTGACGTGGATCGGCCCGTTCTGCGGATTGAGGAACGGGAAGTTGAGGATCTTCGACGGGCTGTCAGTCTCCTTCTTGATGGCACCCTCGAACGCGTCGTGCGTCTCCGCGGAGACGACGGCGCCGGGATCGACGCTCAGCACCGGCTGCACATAGGGACCGTAGACATAATGGTACTTGCCCTGCTCGCTTTCCGTGATGGTGTACGCCTTGCCACGCTCGCCTTTGGCGACACCCTTGCGGGCCATGATGGAGTCTTTCTGCCAGGACATTTGCTTTTCTCCTTCTGTCGTTGGCTTTCAGTCTTCAAACCGCAAGATGACGGCGCATCTCGGCCGCGTCGTCGAGCGCCGCGCGGTCGAGATTGGCGACGATGCGCCCCTTGTCCATGACGTAGCAGCGCTGCGCCATGGCGCGGATCATGTCGAGATTCTGCTCGACCAGGATGATGGTCACGCCGGTCCTGCGATTGAGCTCGACCATGTTGCGTGCGATGTCCTGGACGATGTTCGGCTGGATGCCCTCTGAAGGCTCGTCGAGCAGGATGAGGTTGGGGTCGGCGATCAACACGCGTCCGATCGCGAGTTGCTGCTGCTGGCCGCCGGACATGGTGCCGGCGCGCTGATGCCAGCGCTCTTCCAGGATTGGAAAGGCCTCGACGATCTTGCGCCGACCCGCCTCGGGAATGCCGCCGCCCTTGATCGCCGCACCGACCGCGACGTTCTCGCCCACGGTCAGCCGCGGAAACACGTCGCGCCCTTGCGGCACATAGCCCATGCCGAGACGCGCCCGCCTGTGCGCGGGAAGTAAC
The DNA here is from genome assembly GCF_000296215.2 of Bradyrhizobium sp. CCGE-LA001. NCBI lineage: Bacteria > Pseudomonadati > Pseudomonadota > Alphaproteobacteria > Hyphomicrobiales > Nitrobacteraceae > Bradyrhizobium > Bradyrhizobium sp. CCGE-LA001. Next base: position 4,951,659 of record NZ_CP013949.1, read on the forward strand.
TCCACCGCGTCTCCGCGATAGACGATCGAGCCGCTCATCACCGGCACGAGGCCGATCAGGCTCTTCATCAGCGTGGACTTGCCGACGCCGTTGCGGCCGATGACGGCGACGATCTCCCCTTCCCGCACCTCGATCTCGAGGCCCTGCAGCACCGGCTTGCCGCCATAGCCGGCACGCAGGCCCAGCGTTGCGAGGATCACTTCCTTGCGCGGCACATCAAGCATGGGCCTGCCCCAGATAGATCGCCGCCACGCGTTCGTCGGCCACGATCTCGTCGATCGAGCCTTGCGCGAAGACCTGGCCGAGATGCAGCACGGTGACGCGATGCGCAACCTGCCGCACGAAGGCCATGTCGTGCTCGATCGCCAGCACCGTCATGCCCTCGGCATTGAGCCGCTGCACCATTTCGCCGGTCAGGTGGGTTTCCTCCGGCGACATGCCGGCAGTGGGCTCGTCCAGCAGCAGAAGGCGTGGCTTCAGGCTGACTGCCATGCCGATTTCGAGCCATTGCTTCTGGCCGTGGCTGAGATTGCCGGCAGTCTGCGCTTGCTCCGATTCCAGGCCGAGGAAGCTCAGCAGCCGGTCGATCTCTGCCTCAAGCTCCGCTCCGCGATGCCGAATCTGCAAGGCGATCTCCAGATTTTGACGGACCGACAGGCCCTTGAAAACGCCGGGCACCTGGAACTTGACCGAGAGACCGCGGTGGATCCGCGCAAAGGATTTCAGCGCCGTGATGTTCTCTCCGGCGAAGACAATGTCGCCGCTGCCGGGATGATGCTCACCGAGGATCAGGCGGAACAGCGTGCTCTTGCCGGCGCCGTTCGGGCCGATCAGGCAATGAATTTCGCCGGCCTGCAGCGTGAGATCGACGGAGTTGGTGACGTGCAGGCCACCGAAATGCTTGTTCAGCTTGCGCAGCTCGAGCAGCGACATCAGCCTGCCCTCTGCGTCAAGCGGGCCGCGAGGCGGCCGAGCCAATGCATCAGCCCGAGCACGAGACCGTTCGGCGCGATCAGGACCGTGAGCACCAGCAGCACGCCCATGAATACCAGCGCGTATTGGCTGCCGTAGATCGTGAGCGCCTGAAACGCGGCGAGCACCACCAGCGTGCCGATCACCGTCGATGTCAGGTCGCTGCGGCCGCCGACGGCGACCCAGATCAGCGGCAACGCCGCAGCCGTCATGCCCATGCTGGACGGCGTAATGTACTGTCCCCACACCGTGTAGAGCACGCCGGAGAGGCCTGCGAGCGCGGCACCGATGACGAAGGTGATGAGCTGGTACTTGCGCACGTCGTAGCCCAGCATCTCCGCCCTTTCCGGGTTCTCGCGGATCGCGACGATGACGTTGCCGAACGACGAGTTCATCAGGATGCGCAAGGCCAGATAGACCAAGACCAGCAGGCCGAGCACGAAGTAATAGAGCCCGACATCAGCGAACAGAACGATCGGCTCCCCGGGCCAGGGGATGGTCAGAGGCGGCATCGCGCTCATGCCGTTGAAGCCGTTGAGGCGCGCTGCTCCGATGCGCCATTCCGGTCCCGCGGTCTGCGCCATGAAGCGCTCGAGCATCAAGGTGACGGCGAGCGTGACGATACCGAGAAAGACGCCGGCGATGCGGCCGAAGAACATGAAATAGCCGAGCAGCACCGCGAACAGCGCGGCGATCGCCACCGCGATCAGCAGCGCCAGCAGCGTGAAGCCGCAGGCCGAGCCGAAATTGATGGTAAGGATGCCGTAGCCATAGCCCGCGATCCCGAAGAAGGCGGTCTGGCCGAAGGAGAGCGAGCCGCCATAGCCCCAGATCAGGCACAGGCTGAGCGCAATGAAGACCCAGACGAAGAAATAGACGGTGTTGCCGACCGTGTAGCCGTCGCTGAACAGGGGATAAGCGAACGCGACCGCGAGCACGAGTGCGAACAGGCCCCAGAAGGCCGGACCGCGACCGACGGTCTGGGGGCCTTCGAGACGGCGGAACATTGCGCGGAGACCGGTCACGACGCCATCACTCCGTCAGGTGCGCTCACGCAGCACGAAGCCGGAAATGCCTTTCGGCAACACCCGGACGACGATGATGACGGCGACCAGCAGGCCGATCTGGCCGAACAGCTGGCCCTGCCACGAGGTCATCACGGACTTCACCACCGCGAGCACGGCGCCGGCCGGCGCCGTGCCGAGGAAGACGTCGGCGCCGCCGATCACCACGGTGACGAAAGCCTCCATGATGAAGGTCGCGCCCATGGTCGGCACCAGCGTCATGGTCGGCGCGTAGAGCCCGCCGGCAAGACCGGCGAGTCCCGCCCCGCAGGCGAAGGTCAGGCTGTAGATCAGGCGCGTATCGACGCCGAGCGCGGCCGCCATGTGGGGCACCTGGATGGTGGCGCGTGCCAGCACGCCGAAGCGGGTCCAGTTGAACAGCGCGTAGAGCGCGGCGAGCACGCCGAGCGCGGCACAGAACAGCACGATGCGATAGATCGAATAGGAGTAGTCGCCGACCTGGAAGCTGCCGAACGGCGTGCCGACGCCGGCCATGGTCGAGCCGACCATGATCAGCGTGCCCTGGGTCGCGATCAGGCTGAGCCCCCAGGTGGCGACGATGGTATCGAGCGGCCGGTCGTAGAGATGGCGGATCACCGCGAGCTCCACCACGACGCCGACCAGCGCCGACACCAGGGTGCCGGCCAGAATTCCCAACGGCAGCGGCACGCCCGCATGCACGGTCGCGGCGGTGACGTAGGCGCCGCACATGATGAATTCGCCATGGGCCAGATTGATCACGCCCATCATGCCGAAGATCACCGCGAGCCCGCAGGCCGAGAGCACCAGAAACGCGAAGGCGTCCCCGAATTGATAGAGTGCCGAGAAGAGATGGGTCGCGATGTCCATGAACTAACCAATTTGAGGGAAGACGCCGTGAAGATGTCCGTGATCGCCCCGGCGCGCCGGCAACGCTGGTGCCGGAAGCGCCGGAGCGATCAGCCGCCGGTCAGGGTTTCGGCGGCGGATTCGACGGCGTGTACTGGGCCATCGGATCCTTCTTGGTGAGATCGCAGCCGGCCTCACCCAGCCAGTACGGCTTGATGTCTTCCCAGGTCTTCGGGAAGGAGATCGAGTGATCGGCGCCGACCTTGGCGAGATAGATCGTATGCGACATGTGCTGGCTCTTCGGGTCGATGCAGACCTTGCCCTCGGGGGCGTCCATGCAGACGTCACCCAGCGCGATCACCTTGCGGATCTCCTCGCGCTTGGTCGATTTCGCGCGTTCCACCATTTGCTTGTAGAGGTAGACGGCGAGGTAGGAGTTCTCCGCCTCCTGGTTCACATAGGGCTCGCTCGGGAATTTCGCCTTGAACTTGGCGTAGAACTCCTTGCTCTTGGGCGAGTCGATCTCCTCGATGTAATTGGTGGTGACGTACATGTCCTTCAGGCTCGGCGGCTTGAAGCGCTTGTGCTCGTAGCCCTGCCCGACATTCACCGAGGACGCCATCGGCAGGTTGACATTGGCGGACGCCGCCTGCTCGTAATAGGAAGCCTGCGCGGTGCCGACCAGCAGGGTGACCACGAAGTCGGGCTTCGCCTTCTGGATGTTCTGGATGCTCTGGGAGAATTGCGACACGCCGAGCGGGATGAACTCCTCACCGGCCATCTTGCCCCCGTTCTCCTTGACGATCTTGCGCACCCATTCAGCCGAGATCTGGCCGAAATTGTAGTCGGCGGCGAGCGTGTAGACGTTCTTGCCGTACTTCTCCATCATGTAGGGGATCAGGGTCGAGAACTGCTGCTCCGGCACGGCGCCGGTGACGATCATGTGGCCATCGCAGACGCCGCCTTCATACTGGTTGTTGTAGAAGGCGAAGCCGTTGAACTGGTCGACGATAGGGCGATATGCCTCGCGCGAGGCCGAGGAGAAGCCCGCGAACACGACGTCGACCTTGTCGCGCTGGAGCACGCGCCGCATGAATTCCTGATAGCGGGTGTTGTCGGACTGGGTGTCGTAGGTGACGAGCTCCAGTGGCCGGCCCATGATGCCGCCAGCCTTGTTGATCTCTTCCGCAGCGAGCTGGATGGCGTGAACCTTGCCGATGGTGGCCGCGGCGAAGTCGCCGGACTGATCCTCCAGCACGCCGAGCTTGATCGGGTTCTCGGCCGCTCCCGCCTGTGATCCAAGGGATGATCCGAGGACAAGCGTCCCCGTGAGGGCTGCGGCGCGCAGCCCTCGCAATACAGACTTGCTCATGATGCTTCTCCTAGATGGCCTGCTTCTTGCCGCCTTGCAGCGTGATGCCGGTCGTGCGGCCGGACGTATCGGGCGGCTTCGCCCGCTTGCTCAGAAACTCCTCGCAATAGAGTTCCATGTTCTGCCGCGCGCGCATGCTGTCGCGACGGAGCTGGGAATAGGCACCTTCCTCGTCGAGACCATCCTGCTGCATCAGCAGGACGACCGCCCGGATCACCGCACGGCGGCCGCGGCGACGCTCTTCGAGGCCCTGCAGGCGCTCGTACATTTCGGCGCGCAGCAGGAACTGGTTGATGCCCATGAACAGGGACGTGTAAACCGCGCCGCCATGCACCGGCTTGCGCAGGAACGAGGTGGCTCCGAGGTTGACCAGCGCCTTCAGCCGGCTCGGCGCCTCAACGCCGACGAGACCTATCACCGGCACCGGCGGCAGCCGCGAGGCCGGGTTGACCTCGAGCGCGACCGCGCCTTCGAGATCACCGTCGACGAACAGGATGTCGCGATCGGCCTGCAGGCTGGAGACGTCGATCCGGGCGCGGCCGTCGACGATTTCAGGATATTCGGTGGAGACGCCGAGCTTGGCCAGCGTGGTTTCAAGCGTGCTCTCCCATCCGCCCCGCCTCGTGACGACGATCGCGCGGCCGCCCTTGAAGTTCTGTAGCAGTCGGGAGCTCATGATTGCACCACCTTCAACAGCGGAGAGCGCATCGCGCTGGCAAAGCGCGGCGACGACTGGACGAGATAAGGATCGGGCGCGATCGGCTCGCGCGATTCCAGCAGCACCTCGAATTGCCCGTCGGCAGAAGAGCGGCCGATCCGCGGCGTGAGCCAGGCGTGAAGGGTCTGCCGGTCGATACGGACCTCCCCTTGCGGCGCACGCAGCCGCTGGTCCGCAACCGCGGCCCGCACCGTGCGGGCGTCGTCGGTGCCGGCCTGCGACAAGGCCGCCGCGAGCAGCTTGACGGCGATGTAGGAGGCTTCGGCATCGGCGGACGTCACCGGTCCATCAGGAAAGGATCGCGTATAGGCGGCGATGAAGGCGGCATTTTCAGGGGAGTTCAGCGAGGAGAAATAGACGCTCGACGACAAATGCCCATCGACTGCATCGAGGCCGATCTCCGGCAATTCCGGCTCCGACAGCGTGCAGCTCGCCACCGGAATCTCCGCAGCCTGGTCGATGCCCCGCGCGCGGCAGGCGGCGCGGAACGCGCGGAAGAAGGCGTAGGCGCTGGTGCCAATCAGATTGTTGAAGACGAAGTCGGGCCGCTGGTCGAAGATCGCCGCGACGACTTGGTCGACCTCGGTATCTCCGACCGAGAGGTAGCGTTCGGCGAGCACGGCGCCGCCGCGCGCGGCGAGCGCCTCGCGGAAGATGCGGTTGTTCTCCCACGCCCAGATGTAATTGGATCCGACGCAGAAGGCGCGCTTGCCGACGCGCGTGGCGAGATAGTCCACGAGCGGAAGAACGTGCTGGTTTGGCGCGGCGCCGGTATAGACGACGTTGTCGGAGCTCTCGAATCCTTCGTAGTGCGAGGGATACCAGAGCATGCCGTCGAACTTCTCGAAGCAGGGAATGACCTCCTTGCGGCTCGAGGAGGTGTAGCAGCCGACGACGTGACGGATTCCGGAGTTGAGCAAGTCCAGGCTAAGCGAGCGGTAGCCGGCGAGATCGCCGCTGGGATTGACCACGACCGGCGCCAGCTCGATCGTGTCGGAGTCGGCGTTCATCTCATTGAACGCCAGCAGCGCTCCGTTGAGCATCGAACGCGCGACGACGCTGTACGAGCCCGTCGTCGAGAACATCACACCGATACGATATCGCGTCCGTGCCATCACTCGATCCAAAAACAAAAAAGCGCCCGCCGGCCGTTAAGCCGAGGGCGCCCTCGCCGCCAACCGAACACGCGCAGCGCGTGGTGTTGGAAATGGTTTGAACTCGTCGCGTTGACGGGCTGAGCTGCCCAACGCTTGGACGATACGGTCGTTGAGATCGAAAGCGAAGTCAAGCGCGTTATTGCAGCGCAGACTGCTCCAATTCATGTCGCCATGCAGCAAATCTGTGCAGCGTGTTGCGCTGATCAGACCAGACTTCGCTCGCATCGCTCTCTCGCCGTCCGGGCTTCGACGTTGCGATTGATGATGCCGTCGCGAATGAGTTAGCCTCCTCCGATTGAAGCAGGTCGCGCTGCGTCACAATGAGGCTGGGTTCGTCGAGCGACTCTAACACCGCCGCAGCAAGCCTAACACTTCGATGCCACAGGCAAGACGCTTAGCCTGCAGCTGATGGCAGAGCTCGACACGATCAAACAGCCGCGCCCGACCGACGGTCTGATGTTGCGCGTGTTGCAGCAGCCTGCCTGAATGCGAACTCAGGTCTAGCGCATCACGACAAAGATTACTGAGCTGCAGGTTTGAAGCCTGCGTTGCCGTTCGGTCGCCATGGCGGGACGACTGAGGGCAAGCGCATTCAGGCCGACGGAGATGCGCTCAATGAAGGATGCATGGTCAGTGGTCATCGCCTGCGGCGATGGCGCACGATTGCGAGCCCATGACGAGGCCAAGCAGGATGCGCAAATGAAGCGCATCAACGCCTGGCAAAGCCAGCGACAGCAAAGTGGGGCTTGTGAAAACAGGAATGCGCGGGCTTGTCGGAGCGACAAGCGATCACAGGCTAAGCCGTTGAAAACATTGGAGCGGGTGAAGGGAATCGAACCCTCGTATTCAGCTTGGAAGGCTGCTGCTCTACCATTGAGCTACACCCGCATCAGGGGCTCCCTAACACGGCCGGACGGCGGTCTCAACTGCCGCGACGGCGAGTTTTCGGCGCCTCGCTGGCCCGAGGAAAGGCTTCGGTTCCGGCCGGCCCGCCTCCCCTTAACAGCAGGGGCATTGCAACCTATATTGAAATCTCCCGAAACCAACGAAAGGAGGTGATCCAGTGTCTTATCTCAAGCGCTGTCACCTCGCTGGGATCGCCCGCTAAGCTCTAGACAAGGGCTTGGCATCGGGGCGCTCTCAGCCCTGGACCAGCGAGCAAGAAATCGGGCGCGACGGGGGTCTCCCCGCCGCGCCTTTTCGTTTTGAGGATGAGCCGCTCGCCCACTCAGTTCGTGCGCAGCCGCTCGCGCAGGCGACGGCGGCGATCAGCATGCCGGCGCACCCGGCCATGACGGCACGGCGAGGTTCCGCGCCGAGGACCACCGTGAAGATGCTGGCGAGCAGGCACGGTGCGATCACCTTGGCGGTCCGGCTTGCCAGCGAGAGCAGGAACGGCATCGCCGCGGCGATATTTGCAGGACGTCCATTGTTGAGCCGCGTCCTGCGGATGGCTTCAGAAGCCGAAGATGCCGAACACGCGCGGGCGCTTGCCACGCCGGCTCTCCACGATCCGCTCGCCGCCGTGTTCGGCCGAGCTGCCGTAATAGCGGTGATGGCCGGTCTGGTCGTGCAGATCGGCCGGCTCCGATAGCCCCGCCCGCCGCGCGTCGCAGATAATCTTGCAAACGGTCTTGATGGTGTGACCCGACATTGCCGCCTCCAGCGCGAACCTTGTTGTTGTGGTCATCAGTCGCCGCCAGTTCCGGCCGCGTTCGAAAGGCAAGGCCGCAATCGGGTTTCAAGACTGTTTCGTCGCTTGCCGGGCGGCGCAATATTTTGGTTCGGGATTGTCGGCACGAGCGGCCGTGCTACGTCCTTGGGATCTGTCCAGAAAAAGAAGAGGTGACGATGCTCTACGCCATCCTGGCCTATCACGTGGAAGACGAGGTCTTGTCCTGGACGCCGGAGCAAGATGCCGCGGTCGTCGCCAAAGTCATCGAGGTTCAGGCGCCCCTCCGGGCGAGCGGACAGTTCGGACCTGCCGCCCGCCTGGATGAGACCAGAAAGGCCCGTACCCTGCGTGGCCCCGGCGCCGGCATGGTGCTGGACGGTCCGTTTGCCGAGACCAAGGAGCAGCTTCTGGGCTTCCACCTGATGGAATGCGCCACCGAGGAGGAGGCGATCGCGGCGGCGCGGAAGCTGCGTGCGGTCAATCCGACGGCGGTCTACGAAATCCGCCCGGTCAAGCTTTACGTGCCGGCCGATGGGTTCGGCGCGACGTAGAAGCGTTGGATCAGGAGCCCACCGAAGGCGATGAACCACACGAAGGGCGCGATCTGCGGGGCAAATGCCGCAACGATCGTGCCCGGGATGAACACCAACAGCGGAAACATCGACGCCATGATCTCGCGGCCCCAGCCGCGCAGGATCGTCCACCACAGCCAGGCATTGAGGCCGGCGATCGCGGTCAGGTGCAGGCCATAGAGCACCGAAACCGCGCTGCTCATGGCGAAATTGGTGTAGAGGCCGTTGGTCACCGGCAGCAGCACGATCGAGAGCAGGAAGAACAGGTTGAGGACCACCATGCCGCGGCTGCCGACGGGCTGGCGCGCCAGCCGGCGGTGATGGCTGATCCAGAACACCCCGGCGATGATGAAGCTGAGCGCAAAACCGGCAAGCTTTCCGGAATAGACTCGGGCGAGATCGTGCCAGTCGGGCGCGGCGCTGAAGACCGCGGCCTTGGGCAGGTCGTAGGCCAGAAGCGTCATGGCGACACCAAAAATGGTGTTGCTGAGCGACTCCAGCCGCCGCATCTCGAACAGGTCGGGCTTGAGCTCGGTCATATCGGGGCGCGCACTCTTCGAGCTGGAACTTTCGGGCCGTCCTTCCCCCTAAATCCTAACCTCGGTTTCGTCCAGCTGCATTGCGATTCGCGACGGGATCGCCGACTCTCAGCCTTTCACCGGGGCGATTCGTGGCGACATATCTAGACACGCTCAATGCGGAGCAGCGCCGCGCCGTCGAGCATGGCGTGGCCGGAGGAGCAACCGTGGGCGCCCCTTTGCTCGTCATTGCCGGCGCCGGCTCCGGCAAGACCAACACCCTCGCCCACCGCGTCGCCCATCTGATCGTGGCAGGCGCCGATCCGCGCCGCATCCTGCTGATGACGTTTTCCCGCCGCGCTGCGGCCGAGATGGCCGGCCGGGTCGAGCGCATCGCGCGAAAGGTGCTCGGTGAGAACAACGCCGCGATCATGCGCGATGCGCTGACCTGGGCCGGCACCTTCCACGGCATCGGCGCGCGGCTCCTGCGGGAATATGCCGAGCGGATCGGCGTCGATTCCGCCTTCACCATTCATGACCGCGAGGATTCCGCCGACTTGATGAATCTGGTCCGGCACGAGCGCGGCCTGTCGAAGACCGAGAGCCGTTTTCCGGCCAAGGGCACGTGCCTGTCGATCTACTCGCGCTGTGTCAACGCCGAGATGGAGATCGAGAAGGTGTTAGGGGTGCACTATCCCTGGTGTGCAGGGTGGGCCGCCGAGCTGAAGGGCCTGTTCGCGGCCTATGTCGAGGCCAAGCAGGCTCAGCACGTGCTCGACTACGACGATTTGCTGCTCTACTGGTCGCAGATGATGAGCGACGCGCTGATCGCCGAAGAGATCGGCGGCCGCTTCGATCACGTGCTGGTCGACGAATACCAGGACACCAACCGCCTGCAATCCTCGATCCTGCTCGCGCTCAAGCCCGATGGCCGCGGCCTCACCGTGGTCGGCGACGACGCCCAGTCGATCTATTCGTTCCGCGCTGCCACCGTGCGCAACATCCTGGATTTTCCGCAGAGTTTCTCGCCGCGCGCCGAGATGATCACGCTCGACCGCAATTACCGCTCGACGCAAGCCGTACTTGCCGCCGCCAACGGCGTCATCGGCCTCGCCCGCGAGCGCTTCACGAAAAATCTCTGGACCGATCGCACCTCTGGGCGGAAGCCGCAGCTCGTCACTGTGCACGGCGAGGCCGACCAGGCCCGCTACATCGTCGAGGAGGTGCTGGCGAACCGCGAGCAAGGTGCGCTCTTGAAGCACCAGGCGGTGCTGTTCCGGACGTCCTCGCATTCCGGTCCGCTGGAGATCGAGCTGACCCGGCGCAACATCCCCTTCGTGAAGTTCGGCGGGCTGAAATTCCTCGACGCCGCGCACGTCAAGGACGTGCTGGCGCTGCTGCGTTTCGCCGAAAACCCGCGCGACCGTGTCGCCGGATTCCGCATCCTGCATCTCTTGCCCGGCATCGGCCCCGCGACCGCGCAGCGCGTGCTCGATCAGATGGCCGAGAGCACCGATCCGCTTGCCGCGCTCGGCCAGCTTCCGGTGCCGGCGCGTAGCGGCGCGGATTGGACCGACTTCGTCCGCACGACCCAAAATCTGCGCTACTCGGAATGGCCGGCCGATCTCGAGCGCGTGCGTCTGTGGTACGAGCCGCATCTCGATCGCATCCACGAGGATTCCGAGACGCGCCGCGCCGATCTGATGCAGCTCGAGCAGATCGCCAGCGGCTATGCCTCGCGCGAGAAATTCCTGACCGAGCTCACGCTCGATCCGCCGGATGCGACCAGCGACAAATCCGGTCCGCCCTTGCGCGACGAGGACTACCTGATCTTGTCCACCATCCACTCGGCCAAGGGCCAGGAGTGGAAGTCGGTGTTCGTGCTCAACGTCGTCGACGGCTGCATGCCCTCAGATCTCGGCGCCGGCACCAGCGCCGAGCTCGAGGAGGAGCGCCGCCTGCTCTATGTCGCGATGACACGCGCCAAGGACGATCTCCACCTCGTCGTCCCGCAGCGCTTCTTCGTCCACGGCCAGGCCGCCAAGGGCGACCGCCACGTCTACGCCTCGCGCACCCGCTTCATTCCGGAGCAGCTGGTCTACCTGTTCGAGCGCGCCGCCTGGCCGAAGGCCGCGGCGGCCGGGGCACGTGCTGCGGCGCAGGGCCCGAAGATCGACATTGGCGCGAGGATGCGCGGGATGTGGCGGTAGACACAAGAGGCCGTCGTCGCGACCTGTCAGGATGACCGGAACAGCAGAGGTCCGACATGAAAGCCGTCGTCGTCGAGCAATATGCTCCCATCGATCAGATCGAATTGAAGGACGTTCCGTCTCCGCGCCCGGAGCCCGGGCAGTTGCGCATCAGGGTCGAGGCTGCCGGCATCGGCTTCGTCGACGGTTTGAAGATCGAGGGCCGCTACCAGACCAAGGACCCCCTGCCCTTCATTCCCGGGACGGAGTTCGCGGGGGTGGTGACGGACGCGCCCGGCGCACCGGGCGGCTACCAGCCCGGCATGCGCGTGATGGGGATGACGCGGTCGGGCGCGCTTGCTGAAGAGATTGTCGTCAAGCCTGAGGCACTGCATCCGCTGCCGGACGGCGTCGCGCCCGAGGTCGCAGCGTCGTTTCGCGCCAACTATCTGACCGCGCTCTACGCGCTGAGCGGGCGCGCCTCGCTGGTCGCAGGCGAGCAGCTTCTGGTGCTGGGCGCCGCCGGCGGCACCGGCATCGCAGCCGTCCAGATCGGCAAGCTGCTCGGCGCCCGCGTGATCGCGGCGGCATCGACGCCGGAGAAGCGCGAGTTCGCGCAGGCGCATGGCGCCGACGCAGTCATCGACTATACGCAGGCCGGCTGGCGCGACATGCTCAAGGAGCTGACGGGCGGGCATGGCCCCGACGTGATCTTCGACCCCGTCGGCGGCGAGATCTCGGTGCAGGCGTTTCGATCGATCGCCTGGCGCGGACGCCACCTCGTGGTCGGCTTTGCTGGAGGCTCCATTCCCGCACTGCCGTTCAATCTGCCGCTGCTGAAGGGCGGCGCCTTGCTCGGCGTCGACCTCGCGCAGATTGGCGTGCGCGAGCCCGAGTTGCAGAAGCGCCTGATGTCGGAGCTGACGGGCTGGCTCGCCGATGGCCAGCTGAAGCCCGTGGTCGGCCAAATCTTCGCGTTGGAAGATTTTCGCGAAGCGTTCAAGGCGATGCGGACGCGCGCTGCGCTCGGCAAGATGGTGGTGCGGATCGCGCGGTAGCATTCACAAACGGAAACCGAGCATTTCCGAAAGCCGCCTTGTTGGGTGGCCGCAATCCCTTAAGTCTGTCCGATCATCCCACAGAGACCTGATCGATGACCGCACCGCTCGAATTCGGACTGGATACCTTTGGCGACGTCACCAAGGACGCTTCCGGCGCCCTGCTTCCCCATGCGCAGGTGATCCGCAACGTCGTCGACGAAGCCGTGCTCGCCGACGAGCTCGGCCTCGACTTCATCGGGCTCGGCGAGCATCACCGCGGCGATTTCGCGATCTCCTCGCCCGAGACCGTGCTCGCAGCCATCGCGGCGCGTACCAAGCGCATCCAGCTCGGCTCGGCCGTGACGGTGCTGAGCTCGGACGATCCGATCCGCGTCTTCCAGCGCTTTGCGACGCTCGATGCGCTCTCGAACGGGCGCGCCGAGGTCATCCTCGGCCGCGGCTCGTTCACCGAGTCCTTTCCACTGTTCGGCTTCGACCTGCGCAAATACGAGGAGCTGTTCGAGGAGAAGCTCGACCTGTTCGCGGCCCTGCTGCCGCAGCAGCCGGTGAGCTGGGAAGGCAAGCTGCGTCCGCCCCTGCGCGATCAGCTGGTCTATCCGCCGGTGGAGAACGGCAGGCTGAAGACCTGGATCGGCGTCGGCGGCAGCCCGCAATCAGTTGTCCGCGCCGCGCATTACGACCTGCCGCTGATGCTCGCCATCATCGGCGGCGATCCCGCGCGCTTCGCACCCTTTGTCGAGCTCTATTACCGCGCGTTCAAGGAATTCGGCCGCACCGCGCAGCCGATCGGCGTGCATTCGCCCGGCTATGTCGCCGAGACCGACGAACAGGCGCGCGAAGAGCTGTGGCCCGACTACAAGGCCATGCGCGACCGCATCGGCAAGGAGCGCGGCTGGCCGCCGATGGGCCGCGACGAGTTCGTGAGCGAGGCCGAGCGCGGCTCGCTCTATGTCGGCTCGCCGGAGACCGTTGCGCGCAAGATCGTCAAGACGGCAAAGGCGCTTGGCATCTCGCGCTTCCAGCTGAAGTACTCGGCTGGCCCCTTGCCGCACGAGAAGCTGATGCGCAGCATCGAGCTTTATGGGCGCAAGGTGGTGCCGATGGTGCGGGAGATGCTGGGGTAAAGCCAGCCTTCGGTCTACGACGCCGCGCCGGGCTTCATCAGCCCGAGCCGGCTCGCGCCGACATAGAGCGACAGCACGGCGGCGTTGGACACGTTGAGGCTCTTGATCTCGCCGGGCATGTCGAGCCGCGCCACGACGCTGCAGGTCTCGCGGGTCAATTGCCGGAGGCCCTTGCCTTCGGCGCCGAGCACCAGCGCCAGCGGCTCACGCAACGCGACGTTGCTGAGGTCCTCGCTGCCCTCGCTGTCGAGCCCCACGGTCTGGAAGCCGCGCTCGTTCAGCGCGGTGAGCGCGCGGGCGAGGTTTTGGACGGTGATCATGGGCACAAGCTCGAGCGCCCCGGAGGCGGCTTTCGCGAGCACGCCAGTGGCTTCCGGGCTGTGGCGCGCGGTGGTGACGATCGCCTTCACCGCGAACGCCGCGGCCGAGCGCAGGATCGCACCGACATTGTGCGGATCGGTGATCTGGTCGAGCACCAGCACCATGCCTTCCTGCTTCAAGGTCTCGATGTCGGGCGACGGCAGGGCATCGGCCTCCGCCAGCAGGCCCTGGTGCACGGCGTCGGGCGACAGCAGACGGTCGATCTCCTGGGGCCGGACGATCTCGGGCGCGATGCGGGTTGCGATGTTTTCTTCCGCAAGCCGCCTCGCCGCGTTCTCAGTCAGCGTCAGCTTGCGGATCCGCCGCTGCGGGTTGGCAAGCGCCATCGTGACGGTGTGCCAGCCATAGAGAATGACGGGCCCATCGGGTTGCGAATCGCGCTCGCGCCAGGCCGCGCGGCCCGCCGATTTCCCGGGCCTGTTGAAGGGCTTAGCCCCGCCGCGAGGCCCCTTGGGGCCGAATTTTCGATCCTTCATGCGCTCGCTTGTGTCATGGGCGCCGGAATATGGCAATTTGGGTGCCTTCGGGGGCGATTTTAGCTGTTCGCCTCGGTTGACTTTGCCCCACTGCTTCGCCCATAAACGCGCCCGGTCGCGCCCCGATCCGGGTTGCCGCGGCCTTCACGTTCCATGGCCGTCTTCGGTCCGCCGGCAAGGTCCGGCCCGATTGTGCTGCCGTCGAGCGGGGGAGTGTCCCGAGTGGCAAAGGGAGCTGACTGTAAATCAGCCGCCTCATGGCTTCGCAGGTTCGAGTCCTGCCTCCCCCACCACGCTTCACCCTTCGGGCTACGCGTGGCGCAGCCACGTGATAGCCGAAAGGTGAAGCGTGGTGTCCGGCGAAGCCCGTAGGGCGAAGACGGACTGAGACAAGCAAACCTCTCACAACATCATTGCGCGAAGTGAGCGAAGGCTGCCACGCGGTAGGCGTAGGCGGGCTGTCGCCATTATGATCGAATCCAGAAAACAAGACGCCCGTCCGCATCGCGCGAACGGGCGTCTCGTCGGCTGAACCGATCAGCGATCAGTAATAGCGGCGCAGCACGCGGTGGCCGCCGTGATAGTGCGGCGCGTGGCGATGGGCGTAGCCGTATCGCGCAGCATGGCCGTAATGGACGCGCGGCAGATAGCCGTAGCGCGGGCCGTAGCCGTAGCGATAGGGACGGAAATACGGGCGATGATACGGAGCGACGGCGGCACGATAGCCGTAGCCGCGAGCGCGATAGCCGTAGCCGTAGCCGTAATTGGCGGGCGCGACGACCGCGTCTTCACGGTAGGTCGGATAAGGGGCGAAGGCGCCCGGGCCGGTATAGGTCGGCCCCTGGTTGACGTAATAGTACTGCGTGGTCGGCTCAGCGAGACGCTCAAAGGCGCCATAACCGTATCCATATCCATAGCCGCCGCAGCCGGTGTTGCAGCCGGAATAGACCGGCGCGACCGGCGCGCACGTAGTGAAGCCGCAGGCCGCGGCGGGCGCGGTGGCGGCGAACATCACGGCAGCCGCCGCGACCAGTCCCGAAATCATTTGACGCATAACTCTCTCCTGTTGATTTCCGTTTTTTGGATTTTCACGTTTCTCAACCCGGCGGCCTGCCGGGTATCTCTGTGCGCGGCCAAGGTCGCGGCGGTCGCGGACGCTCGTTGAACTCGGGCGCGTAGATCACCGGCGGCGGATCGACCGGCGGGTCCATCTGCGCCGGCAACGGCGCGGACGACGCGCCCCAGCTCTGGTGATAGCTCTCGGCAGGCTTGGGCAGTTTGCGGTTCGCGGGCGGCTCGACCTCGAGCCGGCCGTAGCCGGGCCGCAGGCCCAGCGTCGGATAATAATGGCCGACGTCGTCGGGCTGTCGCTCGGCGATATAGCGCCCGCCATAGATCGTGGGCTGCACCTGCTGGTTCTTGCCCAGGCCCCAGGTGCCTTCGACCACGGCATAGGAAGCGTCGATGTTGTTGATGATGATCGGCACGCCCGGACGGCCGGGAACGACGATCTCGAAGCCGCCGGCAAGCGCCGTCGCGGGCAGTCCGATCAGGAAGGCGGCGAGCGCCACAACGCGCATGAGGAAACCCCGGTTATCCGGCGGCAACCTATCGGATCGCGGCGCAGAGAGGGTTAAGGCCAGCTCGCCAATTTCCGGTAAGCCTAATGTGCAAGGATTGCGCGCTGCTCAAATGCTGCAAAGCGAGCTAGCGAAGCGTTAACGGCAGCCGACTTGTCGTCGGAACCACCCCGCATGCTCACATCCGTTTGACCTTGGAACGGCGAAAAAATGGCCGGGTTCACCGGAACGTCCGGCGTCGTCAGCATTTAAGCCCCGGTCAATTCAAGACGGGAGCCAACAACCATGAACATCAAACTTCTCGGGGCTACTGCGATTGCGGCAACCATGTTGGCAGGCTCTGCCATGGCGCAGGCGGTGGTCACCAACCCCGGCCGCTGCTCGGCGCAATTCCCCAACGCCAACTGCCAGAACCTCGGACCGGGGAATCCTTACACCGACAGCAATTACCGCAACCGCCGTGCGGCCTATCGCCAGACCAATAGCGGCGACTGGAATAACGACTGGAACAGGAGCCGCACGGGCTTCTGGCCGACCGATGTCGCGACCGGTGTAGCCGGCGCCGCAATCGGCACCGCCGGCGCGATCGCAACCGCGCCGTTCCGCGGCTGGGACAACAGCTATGCCTACGACCGTTCGTGGGACGATCGCGGCTGGGACAACCGTGGTTGGGACACCCGCAGCTACGCCGAGCGCAACGGCTTCGTGTGCACGCCCGGCACCTGGTTCAAGGGCGCAGACGGCCGCCGGCACATCTGCCAGTAAGCGGCCCATTATCGAGCGCGATACATCAGGCGGCCCGCAAGGCCGCCTGATTCATGTCTTGCGAGGGCCACCTCGCGGTTCTGGCACTTTCCAATCAAGTCTGGTATTGCGGCGCGCACGGGCAGAAAGCTCCGGCGCAAGCCGAGCCCTGTCCTGCATCCCAGGCGTCGCCGGCTTAGCTCAGCGGTAGAGCAGCGGTTTTGTAAACCGAAGGTCGGGGGTTCAATCCCCTCAGCCGGCACCATCGATTTAGCCGACAAGAACAGACCTGGAATTCTTAAATTCGGCATCTGGTCCGAATAGACCCCAACCCGCCGCGCACGGCGGGTTTTTCTTTTCGTGCGCCGCACGGCTGGGCGTCCCCGGCCATATCTCAATGGAACAATGACTAGAACAGAAGTCGAGGCGGCGATTTACGCCAGCCTCCGAAGAACCGCGCGTTGGCGCCAATCCGTGGCCAAGCGCTTCCCAAGTGACCCCCGCAACCCCGCCGCAGCCGAGCGGCTTGACGAATTATCCCGGAACGTCGCGCTCACGTCCGATCAAATGGCCGCGCTGGCCCGGCATCTGGGCGACGTGGAGCGCTGGAACGAAGCCCTATCCGACACAAGCCGGTGTGTTGGCATGCGGCCCGGCTTCGATAGCTTCGATGCTTACGCCGGGCAACTGATCGGGGCGTTGCAATGAGTTGGGGACCATTTTTGGAAGCCGAACTAGCACGCGATCCCCTGCCCGTCATCGATCCGCGCGAATGGCAGGACAAGCCGGTGCCGCCGCGCAAGTGGATCGTGCAAGACCTGATTCCCGATGGGGTTGTCACGAACCTTTCCGGGGACGGGGGCACCGGCAAAACCCTAACCGCTATTCAATTAATGACAGCGATGTCGCTTGGCCTGCCATGGTACGGCAAGCCTGTTCAGCAAGGACCGGCGCTGTTGTACACCGCTGAAGATGATGCTGAAGAACTACACCGTCGCTTCGCCGCTGTAACGGCTTCTAGCGGCCACCGGTTAGCTGATCTAGCCGGAGTGCAGATCATCGCCATGGCAGGTTTGGACGCTACTCTGGCCACCGGAAACGATTTAGGCGGCATATCAATGTCGGCACAATTTGCAAAGCTTTCGAAGATCGTCGCGGATACCAAGCCACGTTTGGTGGCCATCGATCCGGCCGCCGACGTTTACGCGGGGGACGAAATCAACCGCGTCCAAGTGCGCCAATTCGTTCAAAAGCTCGCGAAGCTGGCGCTCGATAACGAATGCGCGGTGTTGTTGCTAAGCCACCCTTCCCTTTCAGGGATGATGAGCGGTCGGGGGACCAGCGGGTCCACCGCATGGAGCAATAGCGTCCGGTCTCGTTTGTATTTGCAGGCCGATGCTGATGACGCGGACCGCCGCTTGCTAAAGGTTATGAAGGCAAATTACGGCGCTGTTGGTGAAGAGATTGCTTTGCGCTGGAACAATGGTGCGTTCGTGCTAGATCAAGGTCCAGATGGCGCGGCGACAAGCCTCACGCAACGGGTCGCCGATGACGTGTTCCTTGCGACCTTCATCAAGCTCAATGCCCAAGGCCAGAACTTCAGCCACAAGCCGTGTGCGACCTATGCGCCGAAGAAGATCAGCGAGCACCCTGACTCGAAGGGCTACAACACCAAGGCTATGGCGGCTGCGATGCAGCGTCTTCTTGATGGCGGTGTGCTCAAGATCATGACGGTTGGACCGCCGTCTAAGCCAAGGTCGGTCTTGGCATTAGCACCTTCCAACTAACTTCCGACCGCCTTCCAACCGCTTCCAACTGAGGGTGTCACCCTCTCCCCCCATACCCCCCGGTCGGTCGGAAGCGACCGCCTCCGGTCGGAAGACCGGTGGCGGTCTCAACCACTAGAGAACCGGCTATAGTTAGGCGATTATAGCTGGATCGAATTTCGGCCAGAAACGGTGAGACCATGAACGCACTTGAGAAAAATATTGCGGTAGCGCGTGGCGAGGCGATGGCCGCGAGCCTGTTGGCATCGGCGGCATTGCAAGCCGCATTTATGTTTGTGCCGCCCGCAAACAGAATTGAGGTACTGTCAAGAATCACCGCTTTCGTTGACGACACGCTAAACCGCAGCGGACCTGGCAACGGCGATGCGAATGATGAGGCTAACACTTTAATGCGCGAGACGGCTCGGTTTCAGGCCACCCAGCATTTGGACGCAATGGCAACGATGTTTAGCGGGCCGCCAACAAGCCGCTGACCACAGCGCCGTTTCACATCAATCACATATCACTTGCCCAGCGCCGCCCTTGGAGCAGGTGATAGAGCGCCTTGCAGCGCGCGTCTGATCCCTCGACGTGGCAAGTTGGGTGCGACAGACCACATACGCGTCAGTACCGGCTTTCGCTCCGTAAGAGAGGCACTTCTGATCGTCCGCAGCATTTTCAGCCGCCAATCGTTCTTCCTTCAATTGGCACCCGGATAGCAGCAAAACAGCGAGCAAAATCAATTTTTTCATCGGCCTACCTTTGTGCGGCTCGCCGCGCTTGCCGTCGTGCTTCTTCCCGAGCTTCATCACGGGCGACGCTTCGTGCCTCATCGGCAGCGGCGTCGGCTTGCCTCCGTGAACCTTCAAGCTGAGCACGACAATTTACATAGGCGTCTGTGCCGGGCTTAGCGCCATATGACAGGCAAGCTTGATCATCTTTGGCATTGTTGGCCGCAAGCCGCTCCTCGCTATTCATGCAACCCGCTAGTAACAAGAGCCCCAGCACCACAACGCCTTTGTTCGTCACCCGACCCATGGCCCCCTCCTAAATTTCCTTATCCTGAGTACAATCATCCGGTTATGAATTCAACTTCTACGCGTCCGGTTCAAGGACACCCCGAGAACACATTCCGAATACCCGAATTATCACTTGACCCGTCGGGCAAAACAGTGATTGTTATCGCGCCTGACTGCTCATAGTCGGGAGAATGTGAAATGTCGCAAGAGGCATCGGAACTCGTTCAGATATCCAAGCTGAACGGTGAATTCAAAAGAAATTACGGAACGCTTATCGGCGCCTTCTTGTACCTCCGCTCTATCGGTGCCGCGCGGGGACGCTCTTGGTTTTGGAGCGGGCTGCTCTTTGGCGGCTTCTCGCTTGGCCTGTCTTGGCTTGAAAAGCATGGCTGGTCATGGCCGCTTTGACGATCACAGAGCAAGCTTCTTCTGCCGTGGCGAGACGATAACGATGAAGCCTCGCGCGGTTGACCTCTGAAAACCTGATTCGCCTCTCACGCATTTCAACTGTCGGAAACACAAAGTAATCGAGCGGAAATTTGTTCTGTTCGTTTAACCTGATCGCGAAGATCAAGCCTTCAGGCAGAAGAGCGCGGCGGTAGATTGTCCAGATCGGCGCCTCGCCGATCCGTTTCCAAGCTCTTGCCACGCGCAGAGAAACGCATAGCGCCCCGTTCAGGACAAGTAATGCCCGCTTTCTGTCAAATGTGACTTGCCCGCGCAACGCCTCAACCTCTTTGGCAACCTTGGCCGCCACGTCCCTCAGAAGCTCAACTCTCTCTTCGCGAGAGTCAACGTAGGCACAATCACGCGTGGAGTGATAGCCAATCAATTTGTACGCATTGCGCAGACTTCCGAACCTTAGTTGGTAAAGAGTTGCGCAAGGGAGTTCTTCCGCCGCGTCGATAATGTCTTTGCTGAGTCTTCCGCTCTTCCTGAGTCGAATGCGCAGACCCTTGAGCATGTCTTCGTTCGATATGCTGACATAGCGTGTCTGCATTCTCTTCTGCGCTTTTGCAAAAAGATCAGGATCGACGATCGCCTCGAACACGGCCTGACTTCGTATCCAGCAATCTGGCGGATTGTGCTTCGGGCTTTGGCGCAGCTTGTTGGATCGACGATTGTACACCAAGTTGCCGATGTAATTTTCATTTTCCAAGAGGTAGTGAACCATCCAATTTGTCCACGGGCGACCGTGCAAGTTTAGAACGCCGTCTTTATTTAGTTGCCGTGCAATCTTTTCCTCTGATCGTCTTTCGTGCACGAACTCATCAAAGATGCGGCGAACAATTGCCAGTTCATGCGGTGGTCCAGGTCGCAGCAACACACGATCACTTTGCAAGTTCTTCCGTTGCCCCCGCTCCATAGCTCCTTTCGAGTGACCAGAGTCATCAATCAACTCTCTACGCAATCCGTATCCAGGCTGACCACCTTGTCGGAATCCGAGGGAGGACAGGCGGCAAGCGCCAGCAAACACCTTCGTCGATAGTTCTCTGCTATACTCGGCTGCCATAACACGCTTCAGGTTCTTCATTATGCTCGACATTAAGCTTCCGTCGTTATCGAACAACTCAGCACAGTACGCGACTTTGACGCCCGCCTTCTTGCAAATGAATTCATAGTGCGCGCTTTCGTCCGTGTCCTGAAAACGACCCCAACGGCTTACGTCATAGACCAGTATGTGACTGAAGTCGGCGTGGCCTGACTGCACGTCTTCGATCAGTTCAATCAGCGCCGCTCGGTTTTCAATCTTCAAACCGCTTTGCGCTTCATCTGCATAGGTACGCACTATCGAGAGATTACGGCTTGCGGCGTAAGCGGCAATCGTCGCCGCCTGGTTCGCGATGGAGTATCGCTGATGATCCGTGGACATACGGACATATTGAGCGGCGCGGAACGTGTCGTGAAATCGGGGAAGCTGCGTCTTGCGGACAATAAGAGCGTTGGCCATCGATGCCGCCTTTGATTTGCGGTGGTGCTCGCACCCCTGCCGCTGACATGAAACTCCCGATTTGGAGAACCATCAAGTGAATCGGTGACCCGTTCAACAATGTGAGAAGACTGACAAACGATAAGGCCCAGCAACATTTAAACGAAAAGACTCAGCAATCCCTTTCAGGTTGAGTAAGAATATTTTTTCTGATTTTTCGCATCTGATTTGCAGCCCAGAATCAGACCAAAACTAAACCTATCCATCTGTTTCTATTCAACTAGCTAATGCCATTTTGGCATACACGAAGCGATTGCAGCTACTTAACTGCAAGTAGGCGCGGTTGAGTCGATTTTGATTTTCCGATTTCACCCGCTTGCATCTGAATTGAAAACGGTCCTTCCTCCGCAGAACCGATGATCGCGTCAACCGGCAGGCTTATTGCCTGGCTAAGCGCGACCACCCTCAAAGGAGGCCAGCGTGAACGGCACCAAGGATAATCCAATCTATCAAGCGATGATCAAGATCGAATACGAGCCGGACGAATTGATGGTGCGCTATCTGGAAGCGGTGATCTATCTCCGCCCGGACTCATCGTTCGCCGATCTACACGCTGTCGCAAACAATGCACATGAGGCCGCCGGGCCGGTCGTTGACGAAGATATCACCTTAGAGAAGGTGGTGAATTGGGCAACGGAAGCCCGCCGTCGGATTGCCTGGCGCAACCGGACGCGCTGAATCCACACCGCACTTTATTTTTCCCCAATTCCACGACCTAACCGACACGCCCAAAGCGGCGTGAACTATTCCGTGTGTCTGAATCATGCTCGATGAAGAGTTCCTACGCGCAATCGCAAACACATCGGCCGAAGTGCACCTAGCGGCGCCGATCAACCCTATCACCGGCAACCAGATCAGTTGCCCGGTCCTGACCGCCGCGATTGTGAAGAACCAGATCGCGGAGCGGCGCTCCGGCAGCAACGTACCAGGCTTTTACCGCCCCGGTGAACGCGCGGAAGATGGCGTGCCGTTCGATGTTGAACCTGAAAAGCCGCCGCCGTACCACGGGCCGCCGGTTGATCACGCTACCAACAAAATATCGCGAACTTGGTATCTCCAAGAAGAATATTTTGCCGGGCGACTGGGTAAGAACGCGGAGGAGAGTGGGCGCATTTGGGATACAGTAAAATGGCTTGACCGAATTTACAGCATAGCGACTCTTCCGCCGAATGCCACGCCGACGCAAAACTTGATTACGGGCGAGAATGAAGATGACGACATGCCCGAAGAAGATGAAGCCGTCTACGCGAGCGAGCGTCCTACCAACGAAATCATGCAGGCGACGGTCTCGAAGAAAGACAAGGGAAAACTACTGATCAACGTGTCTGATTTTCAATCGGCGCAGTTAGTCGATGACTTAGAATATCTTGACGAAGCATCAAAACTCAACGCTGTGACCGTTGCCCGCAAACGTGCGTCGCGACAACCATCGCTCGACGCCCCAGATCAACTTGATCGCGCGGAAGCAGACAAGCTCGTCCGCATGTCAATTCTCG
This sequence comes from Bradyrhizobium sp. CCGE-LA001, assembly GCF_000296215.2. Taxonomy (NCBI): domain Bacteria; kingdom Pseudomonadati; phylum Pseudomonadota; class Alphaproteobacteria; order Hyphomicrobiales; family Nitrobacteraceae; genus Bradyrhizobium; species Bradyrhizobium sp. CCGE-LA001. The sequence goes on from NZ_CP013949.1 coordinate 4,974,361, forward strand.
GTACTAGGCAACTATGGCCCCCGGTCATGCGGGCTATGTTCCACAACGCAACTATGAAGAGTCTTGGAAAGAGCCAGAGCAACAATGATCAAAATGCCGCCGCTTTGGGACGGCAGCGCGTTATCGAGGGACTGCGGATTATCGACTCCATCAGGCGCACCCTCGCCCGCCACGATAGAGGCTTCTCCCTTTGGTTAGCTCGCATCCGCCGCGATCAGGTACCGGTAGTATCCAAGCGGTTCAAAGTGCCTTCCGTAGACGAGATAATCGACGGAACACTTGCCGTGCTGCCCGATTTCCAGATGCTGCCGACGAAAGCGCCGCCCGGACGCTATTGGAATCAGGCACGCGGAGCGGTCATCAAACTTAATGATACCGACCTGGCGGGTACCCTCTAATGGGGGGTTGCTTTGGCGACGCTATAATCTCAATCAGCCGAACCAATAGATCGGTTCGCCCCCCCCCCCCCGGAGGGGGCTAGGCACCCATGGCTATACTTCTATTAGGGACTGTTTAGCCCCGACAACGATCCGGCCTCCGAGCCGGGCTTTTTTTGTCCACCCCATTGCAACAGCCGCATCGCGCGGCGCGCAGTATTCAGAAATGAGTTTACACCTATGACGACAAAGGAACTGGTGGCCGTGTTAGCGCGGATCACCGGCCTGCCCCATGCGACTATCAATCAGTACAAGCGGCGTTTCATCGAAGGCGGACGGTTCCCATGCCGAACCGGTGCGATCAATCCTCCGATCACAACGGAGCATGTTGTCCTGCTTTTGTTGGCCTTGTTGGCGGATGTACCCGCTAAGGACGCCGTGACAACAGCCATTCACTACGCAAACTTGTGCGACGACCAGGGCAACAAGTTGGGCGAGAAACTTACGGAGTTGTTAGACAGCTTCAAAACCCCGACAGCCTACGCGGCCCTTACTTATCACAGCCGCATCGAGGTTGATTGCGGCTTGCCAAGGGCTCTGTGGTCTATCGAGACGGCCGACGGCCAGCATGAAGCCATCTTCGGAATTCAGGACAAGCTTTGGGCCGACATAAGGGTACGAAAGTCACTTACCATTAGCGGCAAATGCCTCTTCGACTTGGGGATGATCATACACGGATGGCCAAAGGGTGTTTGAGTTCATCACAAGGCACTTCAAGAAGTCATACAGCCTCGCCGATCCGTTTCCATTCTATCAAAACACCACATCCGGCCAGTCGGTCGATCCACATTCAGCGATGCGCGTTCCTGCCGTTAATGCGGCTGTGCGCGTCATCTATGAGAGTGTCGCCTCGCTACCGGTTAACGTTTTGCGGTTGGACGGAGACAGTAAGTCGATCGCCCGTGATCATCCCGTGTTTCGATTGATTCACTATCAACCAAACGCGTGGCAATCATCCTTCGATCTTCGGGCACAGCTTCAGCTTGATACGCTACTTACTGGCAACGGCTACGCATTCGTCAACCGCATTGGCGGAACGCCCCGCGAATTGATCCGCGTGCCGCCTAACACCGTCACCGCTGAATACGACGCCGCTACCGGCGAGCCATACTACACCGTGAGGGACGCAACGGGCCGCGCCCGGACTGTTCAGCATTCCGACATGATCCATATCCGCGCCACAAGCGTGGACGGGCTTATCGGGATCGCTCCTATTCAGCACGCGCGCGAGGCAATCGGCTTGGCTCTTGCCATGGAACAGCACGCGTCCTCCTTGATGGGCAAAGGCGCCCGCCCAGGTGGTATTCTGAAGATCAAGAACCGCCTTGACGAAAAGTCGATGGAACGGTTCAAGCAAGGTTGGCAGAACTACATTGGTGGAAGCGCGAACTCGGGTCGCACTGCGGTTCTCGACTTCGATGCGGATTTCCAACCATTGACGTTTTCAAGCGTCGATCTGCAATTCATCGAACTTCGCAAGTTTCAGATCGAAGAGATATCTCGCGCGTTCCGCGTCCCCCCGCACCTTCTGTCAGAGCTAGGGCGCGCGACATGGGGCAATTCGGTCGAAATGAACCGGTCATTCTTGGACTCGACCCTGATGCCTTGGATTCTCCAATGGCAGGGCGTGCTGAACCGCACCATGTTCTCGCCTGAAGAGCGGCTAACTCACTCGATTGAGTTTGATACTTCGGCGCTGACCAGGGCCAACTTGCAGGCACGAACCGAATCTTATTCGGCCGCTGTCGGTGGACCTTGGATGACTCCAAACGAAGCACGCGCGCTCGAAAACCGCGCCCCTATTGACGGCGGCGATAAGCTAGTCGCTGCCAACGACAACAAGCTATCAGAAAGGAGACGCGCCGCATGAATACAGGCGCACTATTTGAATTTGACACTAAATCGCTGAGCGAAGACGGGACGTTTTCCGGCTACGCTAGTCGATTCGGTGTCACTGATTTAGGCCGGGACGTTGTGATGCCCGGCGCTTTCACCAAGACTCTTCAACAATCATCCAAACTCAAGATGCTTCTACAACACGAACCTGGAAAGCCGGTCGGTGTCTGGAAGTCGCTCGTTGAAGATAACATCGGCCTTAAGGTGACCGGCCAACTCGTATTGGATACCTCACTGGGGCGAGACACATATGCGCTGTTGAAAGCTGGCGCTCTAGACGGCCTCTCAATCGGCTACGTTTCCAAGAAAGATTCATTCGACCGCGCGAAAAATGTGCGGCGACTCGAAGAGATTGATCTTTTCGAAATTTCAATCGTCACTTTTCCAATGCTGCCAAGCGCGACTGTTGAACGCGTGAAGGCACGATCTGATTTCTCTCGCCTCGTTGAGGCCATCAACGCCGCAAGAGCGGCAATCCATTAAAGGAAATAAATTGACTACTTCTACAGCGCTCCGCCTTGAGACCAAGGCGGACAACGATTTCACGCACGTTGAAACTGCACTCGTTCGCCTCACTGATACCGTCAACGCGAAGGCGGCTGCAAACGATAATCGGCTCGATGCGCTTGAATTGAAGCTTAACCGGCCGGGTATTGTCGCCGCGAATGACAATGACCCGGAAAGGAAATCGTTCGAGTCCTTCCTCCGTCACGGGGAACAAACGAAGGCGCTACGCGTCGCTGACGATACGGCTGGTGGCTATTTTGTGCCTGATTATTTCAACGCTGAACTTGACCGCAATGTGGTCTTGTTCTCCCCTATTCGCTCCGTCGCGCGAGTTGTGCAAACGAGCAGCCCCGCTGTTCTTTGGCCTAATCGTCAGGCCGGGATGACAGCGCAATGGGTTGGAGAGACTTCGACAAGGCCGAGCACGAATGTCACTTTCGGTGAACGCCGTTATCAGGTCTTTGAGCTAAGCGCCTATGTTGACGTTAGCAATCAGATGCTGGAAGACGCCGCGCTTGATATCGGTGCCTTGCTCAACTTTGAATTTGCTGAAGAGTTCGGCCGTGCCGAGTCAGCGGCGTTCGTAAACGGTTCGAGCGTCATTGCACCTTCCGGCTTCATGCAGGACACGACGGTGCAGTACACGCCTAGCGGTTCGGCATCTGCGATCACGGCCGACAGTCTCATTGACCTCTATCATGCGGTGAAGTCGCCCTATCGGAGCAACGCCGTTTGGGGCATGAACAGCAACACTATGGCGGCCGTCCGCAAGCTCAAGGATACGACGAATAACTATCTTATGGCAGTTACTGGCATCGCCAATGCTCCCGTCACAACGATCTTGGGCCGCCCGGTGGTCGAAATGCCGGATTTGCCGGATATCGGCGTGAACACCAATCCCGTCGTCTTCGGTGATTTCAGCAACGGCTATCGCATCTTCGACCGTGTTAGCCTTTCGATCTTGCGCGATCCGTACAGCCAAGCCGCAACCGGCATGACGCGCTTCTATGGCCGTCGCCGCGTCGGTGGCGGCATCGGCAAGGCGGAAGCCCTTCGCAAGCTGAAGGTCTCGATTAGCTAAACGACATAATATCGGGCCGGTGGCGCACCTTGCGCCATCGGCTTGCTTACAAGCTTTTCAGAAACAGCCCAAAACCGGCACCCAGGCGGGTTTCTACGCCGGACTCCCCGGTTCAAAACGGATTTCTACCGGAAGTCGCCCGCCGGACACTGTAGAGTGGGTTTGAGGGGACATGCTGGCTCGTTGCCGCGCACGCAGCCTTGAATGGCCTCCTTTACCCAGATGTATACTGGATCAGTATGCGATGAAGGCTTTGCAAGACCGAAATGGTCTTTCGAGAAGCCGCGCGATGCGAACGCACCCCTGGTCGCGCTCGGTTGAGAAACAATTATTCCAAGTATGCCAGCCGGCCCGGCTGGCAGTTCTTCATATGCAGCAAATGTTCTCAACGAAGCACAAGCTTCGTGCTTTTCCGCAATATCACTCGTGATTGCGTTCAATAATTGCTGGAAGTCGTTGACATCAATCGGACGAAGAACGCGAACTTGTTCATTGTCGCTCGCCCATTGTGCGAGCGACGCTAGACTCGATCCTTCATTTGGAGTTCCGAGCGTTATCACCAATCTGAATCGGGATAGCGCACCGTGCCCAAAGCGTGTTTTCACGTGAACAAGATACGTGCGAGTTATAATTCCACCCAAGCTGTGAGCAACGAAGATCACTCGCTGATACCTTTTTCGGAGCATCAAATCGTCCAGTTGGCGCTCCACCGATTGAGCAATCGCAACGGCAGCAGGACCCACAAATGTTCTACTGTCATAGTCCACTCGATAGACGTCCAACGAGCTTGATTGCCCAATATCGTTCGCAAGCAATTGTGGCCAATATGTTCGAGTGGCAGGGTCTCCCCAGGTGAGTTGTGAGCCCGTGATGCCATGAACGAAAATAACAGCCGTGCGCGTGCACGGCAGTTCACACCGCTCCGTGTACTCGTGAGTCAGCCGAGCTTGAGCAAACGCTCCACCAGACCAACAAAACCACACTGCAATTGCAACAATTCGGATAAACATGACCGCCCCCGTTCAATCGAGGAAACGGCCTTACTGTAGTTCAACTTCTGATAGCAACATAGAGAAATATGGGACATTTTATACCACCCAAACATCTGCGCGCCGATACCGCCAGTTGGTTCGAGTCAGTCATCAATGATTTTGAACTCGACTCCCATCACATCCGCCTGCTTACGAAAGCATGCGAAGCATGGGATAGAAGTGAGCTAGCGCGCGAAGCGCTAGCCAAGTACGGCATGACATATCAGGATCGTTTCGGCGCCCCCCGCGCGCGCCCAGAGGTGGCTATCGAACGCGATAGCCGCTTGGCCTTCGCCCGTCTGGTTCGTGAACTCGGCCTTGATGTTGCCGCCCCCGCCGACACTCGCCCCCCTGCATTGAAGGCCAACCGCTAATGCCTGTCCGTAGACGCAACATAAAATGCCGCCCTGCCCTTGAAGACACTGAGATCGCTTGGCTGGCAGGAGACCGCTCGCGCGGCTGCGGGTTCGTCCCCTTTCTGGATGACGAAACCCTCATTGCGCTTTGGGACGCTCATGGCGACCATGAAAACATGCATTGGCGCCCAGGAATGTACTCACCGGAGCCGAAATGACTTCGCCTTACGCCAGCGCCGGAAGGCGTCTAGTTGATTGCGGGTATTCGGCCATTCCAGTAGCGCCCCTAACCAAACGCCCTGGCGCCTTCTCAATGAACGAATGGCGCGGAATGACTGAATGGCAACGCTTCTGTGATCGCCTTCCGACCGACATTGAAACCGGCATTTGGGACAAGTGGCCTGATGCCGGTGTTTGCGTCGCAATCGATCATAAGCTTAAGGTGATCGATATCGACACGGACGATCACGCCTTGATGGGCGCGGTGCTGTCGGTGATCCCCTTCAGTGACGTGATCAAACGCGGTGCGAAGGGGTTCAGCGCCTTCTATCGGGGGAGTTCTTCAGTTGTTTCGCAGTCTTTCAGCGTCGGCAATGATCGGGTGGTTGATCTTTTGTGCCACGGCAGACAAACGGTCGTGCCACGCACAATTCACCCGACTACGTTGATGCCCTATGTCTGGAATGGCAGTGGCACCCTTGAGAATACGGCAATCGACCAACTGCCAGAGTTACCGGACGACGTAGCGCACCGCTTGGAACAGGCACTAGCCTCGTTTGGATATATGCCACCTGAGGCATATCAGGCCGGTGAAGGCGACACAATTTGGCGCGGGCTTAACGACACCGCTTTGCGTAACCTCGACCGATGGGTGCCAGCGCTTGGCTTGCCAGGTACCCGACGATCTGGACGCGGCTGGCGGGCGATAGCGGCTTGGCGCGGTGTTGAGAACGCGAACCTGTCATTTAACCCCAAAGGCATCGAAGACTTTGGCGCCAGCGAGAAGCACACGCCAATCAACGTCGTGATGCTCGCGCAAGCGTGCGACCTCTACACGGCGACGAAGTGGCTTGCTGAACAGGTTGGCTTTGGACCATCGTTACCGATGGCTGATGATGGCTTCGACGTTGCGGCGTTCGCGAAGCGAACTACTTCCTGTTGAATTCGCTCAAGACGTTAGAAATCGTAAGTCATTATCAGCGGCAACTCGCCAAACTTTGCCCGACTCTTCGCCTGTGCAAGTGCGCCTTCCCATCCACCTCTTTGGTTGGTGGCGAAGACAGTGCTCGCTACCTTAAACTTTCCATGACGACGGCAATCGAACCCATCAGAGTCCCCTGTTTTGGGTAAGGGCTCAGCTTCGGACCCACAGATAGGACAGTTGATCATCGTTCCCTCTCATTCAGTCGTACCAATCCTTCCGATCACGCGGAAGCACTCGCCCCCGCGCGTAACCGGGCGATGCAAGCTCTTCCAGGCGCCGCTCAAGAAATTCGTTCGTGATGATGAGCGCCTTGACCGCCTCCCGCGCTTCGCCGCCGCAAGCCGCTATGGCTTGGTCGGTCGCCGTTTCGAGGCGGTTCTGATTCTGGTGCTGGTTCGGCGCGGAAGCTGGCATCGGGTGAAATTACCAACTTTGTTCTCGTTCGCAATATGTTCTTATTCAGCGCGGCCTGTTTCCGAGCACAGTGGCCTAGTTTGATTTGGGAGTGCCTGGCCTGATGTGAAGTGATGAATTCGGAATTCTACAGCGATGCAGAATTCAAGATTCATTGGTGGAAGGTAACATTGTATTCTGTGTGAGTTACACAGATGGGGCGGTTAAGGTCATCCTTAAGCGCCCTGTTACCTCGTTGGGTAACGTGATTAGTGGGGCTTGAGTTAACCGCCGATTCAATGTGGGGTTGATCCCTCGCTTGATTCTGCGGATCTCCCTCTTGGCCTTTCTTTCCCTGTTAGAGTCGCCAGACGATTTTGACCCTGAGGACCATGCGCTTCAGCATCAGCGAGGCTGCGTATTTTTCAGCGTACCAATCGCCGTCAGTGCAGATGGTCGATGGCAGACTATGGTGGATGCGGGGTGGCATGAACACTATGCAGAGCGGCCATCTCTCGTGCTCAAGCCATGCAATTTCTGGCAATTTACTTATGAAATCACCCTCTTAGATACTTTTGGAGAGTTCTTGCCCGAATCAACGATGGATCGGGATATCGCTGCACAATGGCTGCCGCCACACAGCGGGGGCATGGTCCTCGATGTAGTAGCCCGTTGTTATTCCTACATAATTCGCAGCTTTGAACCACCCCTAGTGTATCGCGTTACCAACGATAGCAATCTTCCCGAGGAAGCTTTTGGAAAGTACCACTTCTTAACCCGCGTCATCGAAAATGAAGGCTATGACGTGCTCGTGAGCGAGTTTGATCGGGAAGGACGGACTTTCTGGCTTATGGTCAGGAATGGGTTTGACGTAACGGAAATTGTGGAAGAGGATGAAACTTCGGGGAACTGGTCATGACCATGCTGAAGCTTTTATTCAAGGGAACTCTCGGCACGACGACTACTGCCGAAACGTTCTTGAGCCGCGAAACCTATAAGGGCACGCGCCAGCACTCGCCTGAAGCGAGCGAGCACTACCGCCAGAATGCGTTGGCGGCCGTTGAGAAGCTACGCGCCCGGCAAGCGGCACGTCAAAAGCGCAGGGCTTAGTATCTCCAAAGGCCGCCAATCTGGCGGCCTTTGCGTTTGCAGGTACCTGCAATTCGGGCCGCCTCAGTTGGCGGCCTCATCATTTTCAAGAAACGCCTTCATCACACCAAGCATTTCGATCATCTTGTTTGCTTCGCTTTGCTTAGTGATATCGAATCGTCCGGTGAGCCTGCCGGGCGCCATCTGCATGCTAAAGGGCTCCGAAGGCGCGGCCTTAGCAAGCGCGCGAAACGTGTCGCCAAGGCTGGGCCGACCTGATTCCGCGATCGTTTCCATGGCACCATTCTCCTGTTGAAAACTAGGAGATAGATTATCCCCTTCCGCAAGGTTTGCATAGCTGACGGTCTCGTCAAAAACCCTTAGGAAGAGCTTGGCAGCCTCTTGCGTAAAGCCACGATCTAAGTGCAATTCGCTTATGCAATGAGCATCTGATGGACGCTCTGGAACCCAATGGGGAGCGTATTCCGCAATCAATCGAGGCTTTAAAGCCGCTTCCCTGATTGCTTGCTTTTTCGCGCCCGGGCGAGCATCCGACAAAATTCGCCAAGCCAAGTCGCTTACCTGAATGCGCCTATCTGCGCCGCCCCCAATGTCCTCTATGAGGCCGAAGGCCTTAAGGGCCGCAACCGTCTGGAGAAGGCCGCTGCTCTTGGCGCCATAACCCCAGGTTTCGCCAACTACTGGCAACCTAGCAGGACTACGCTTATGCGCGTCGGCCATCTCTTGTGCGCGTTCAACGGCCTTTTTAAGCGATATGAACGGGAAGGACGGGCTTCGCTCTTTGCGAGCCTTGTCCACAACAGGTTGTTCGTCGGTCATAGGACCCTCCTAATCTGCCCCATATAGGACAAAAAATCAGGACGGTCAAGATAGGCTATCTCCATCAGATATTTTATCTCCATGTCTGATCGACATTGACTCTTATCTCCGACGCGATATGATGCGCCAACGTCAACGGAGGCGCGTATGACAACACGGCCAGAGCCCCAGCGTGATTCCGACCGGCGCTGAGGCTGCGACACATAGGAAAGGGCCGCTACCCGGCTCCCGTACAAGGAAGGTAGCGGCCCCTAATCGGCTCTAGAAGTTTCAGGGATCGTCTAACAGTAGGACACCCGCCCCCACAAGCTGAGAAATGTCGGTCCGGTCCGAATCCCGGCTATCGAGACAAGCGGAACCGCTGTGGTTGCAGCCCCAGCGATTCCTAGTCGCCCACCCGAGATTGCGCCCCGGGCTAACGAACAAACTAGAATATGCTCTCGATCTGATCAAGAAATACGGCCGATAAAGCCGCTTGCAAACGCACTCCAACTCCCCGCCCGCTCTTCGCGGGAATTAGCTCCACGCAGCCCCCTCAAGCGCGAATGACGCGCTAGTCATACCAATCTTTCCAATCACGCGGCAGCACTCGTTGGCAATCGGAGGTCATCAGGCGGTCAACGCGGCAATGGTGGCGGTGAATTTCGATTTGGACCAATATATCCGACCACGCTAGACCAACGGATATTGATTAGGCCGAACTCTGTATCAACCGCCAAAAATTCATCGCCATTGTGAGAGTACAATCGTTGACGCTTGATTGGCATTAGATGCCCATCAACAAGTTCTGCCCGCGTCAGCCCATTTTGTGAAAGTACATCGGCTTGCTGCTTGAGCGATAACGGCGCGATGGTCTGAAGATCATCGACCAGCGCGGTTGAGGACCAAGAAGCTGGTAATGGCCGGTCGCTATTAGTCACGTCCTTCATTCGAAACAGCAACCCTTGTGCAAGCAACGCATCTGTTTGCCGGTCCGCTTCTGCGAACATCTTAAGGCCGTTCTTACGCGCCGCATCGGAAGCCACGCTTTCAAGAAAGCCTAGCGCGGCACCCGCACCGATTGCCCAAGTTGGTGAGCCAATAAACCCAATGCCAGTTGATACACCGCCCATCTTTGAAGCGGCCTCCGACCTAAGGCCGCTGATGACCGCGATGGCTTCTGTCGGATAGAGGGTCACACCATAGATTTTAAGCGACTGCCCGGATGAGAGAATTGCTACGGCGTTGCTAGTGTCATCCTGCATCGAACGTTCCGCCCCCTCTTCTAGCTGACCGACCGGAAGGTGTTTATAGTTGCACAGAGTTCACTTGCAATGAAGCTGTGGCGCGCGGCTTATCCATTTTTAAGCCTCACCCCAACTCCCTTCCCGCCCTTCGCGGGAATTAGCTCTACGCCCGCCTCTTCAAGCGCGCGCTGAATAGCCTTCAGGTTCGCGGGCGTCGTCTCTCGCCGCTCGCTCTCGAAATTCTTGACCGTCGCCAAGCCGAGCGTCGCCGCTTCGGCCAAATTGGCTTGTGTCCAGCCCAAAAGCTCGCGGGCCGCACGGGACTGGCGGGGCAAAATACTCATTCTGTCACCAAAAGGATCATTGGATTCCTTTTGGATTTAACGTAGGGTACGTCAATGATCCAGTCAAACCTTCAATATCCTTGTAATGACAACCGCATTCATGCCGTCGCAGGAAACGCAGCTTTAAAATTCGATACACCGGACGAGGAAGCCTTGAAGACCTTTGTAATTGCCCTCGCGCGCCACCACGCACGGGTTGACCATCTTGCCATGGAAGCGGCCAATGACAACACGCACTAAGAACGCGCGCAAAGTCGCAATATACGCCCGATATTCATCTGACCTCCAAAATGATCGATCCATTGAGCAGCAATTTGATATCTGCCGGACCTACGCCGCCAAAATGGGTTGGGTAGTGGTTGAGCAATTCGAGGACCGCGCAAAGTCTGGCGCGTCGGTCTTTGGCCGCTCAAGCTTCATCAAAATGGTTGAAGCCGCCGGACTCGCCAAATTCGACATCGTTTTGGCAGAAGATTTGGACCGGCTTTCTCGAAGCCAGCGCGATACCGCTGAACTTTATGAAGACCTAACATTCAAAGGGCTTGAAATTTACACCTGCACCGACGGCCGCATCAACGAAATGCACGTCGGCATCAAAGGCGTGATGAATAAGCTATATCTCACGAACCTTGCCAACAAGGTGCATCGGGGACAAAAGGACGTACTGAACGACGGTCGAAATCCAGGCGGCGACATTTATGGATATAGGGTCAGGAAGGGTGAAGCCGGTATACTTGATATCGACCCTGACACTTCTAGGATCGTGAAACGAATTTTCGAAGAGTACGCGGCTGGCGCTTCACCAAGAAAAATTGCCGCTGGCCTAAACCGGGATGGCATCCCTTCGCCTCGCGGAGGCGTTTGGAACGCCTCAACGATAAATGGCAACATAGCAAGAGGCCAAGGCATCCTTCTAAATGAACGATACGCCGGTGTTGTCGTTTGGAACAAGCGAAAAAACTATAAGAACCCCAAAACCGGCAAGTTAGTGCGCCGCGACAATCCTCCATCCGAGTGGATTTATAAGGAGGTGCCGCATCTGCGCATCATAGACGAAGAACTGTTTGAAGCAGTCAAGCAGAGGCGAACTAGCGCGGGAACGCCGAACTCTCGCCGAGCACCAAGATCAAACCGTCTTCTTTCCGGCCTTCTGCGTTGCGGTGCCTGCGGTTCTGGCATGACCTTAGATGGACACGATAGAAGCGGCCCTCGCATACGATGTAGCCGACACAGGGAAAGTGGTAGCTGCGCTAATGGGACAAAGTACTACGTGGAGACAATCGAGCGATTGGTTGTTGATCGCTTGAATGACAGCATAGATAATCCACAGCGAATGGGTGAATACGTCGAAGCTTACATCGCTGAGAGACGAGCGCTGTCCGCTGCTGCCGCAAAGAACAAGGACAAGCTGTCGTCGCGTTTGGTCGCTTGCAGGAAGGAAATGGACCGGCTGATTGACGCCGTAAAGACCGGAATTTTGGAAGCTCATGAAGTGGCGGCAAAGTTAACGACCAACCGTGAAGAAGCAGCACGATTGGAAACAGAAATCGCAGCCGCAGACGAGACCATAACGAAAATCGATCTACACCCCGCTTCAGTCGCCCGCTTCAAACGGCACCTCGAAGAAGCATCAACGATAAGCTCAGGAGAGGTAAGCGATACAGTTCGGGGTAGCATTCGCGCTTTGATCGAAACCGTTGCGGTACTTCCGCGCCAACGTGGGGAACCTTACAGAGTCCAAGTCGCAGGCCGCATAAGCGGCCTCATCGGAGAACCGGATTGTCGGCTAAACAGTGTGATCCCCTCAGCCGGCACCAGCTTTACGCGCGAGTTCGCGTCTTCAGCGCATCGCTATTTCGAGCGCAATCATCTCGCATCCGGCAACTGATCCAGCTGCCACAGCCCCAAGCTCTTGTCGCGCCAGCCGCCGCCACCCTCCTCGCAACGCTCGTTGATCAGCGCGAGCGGCGCCGGCCAGTCGAATGGCGCCTTCGCCATGTTCAGCGCACGCCAATCGCCGTCCTCGCAATCCCGATTGTCCTGCCATTCGGGAAAGGTGGTCACCAGCAGGAAGCGCGCGCCGCTCCTCCGGAATTGCGCAAGCGCGCGAGCGATATTGGCAAAGCTCAGATGCACCAGACAGTCCCGGCAGAGAATGACGTCGGCACGCGGCAGCGCATCGCGCGTGATGTCGGCCACGAGAAACCGGCCGGACAGTTGGTCGCGCGACGCGCGCTGGTTGTTCGCTTCGATCAGCGACGGCACGATGTCGATGCCGGTGTAATCGACATCGAGCTTCATGCGGCCGATCCAGCCGGCATCACCGCAGGGCGCATCGAGCAGCGAGCGCGCGCCGAGTCGTTGTAGCAGCGGTGGAAGCGCTTCCCGGATCGCGGCGGTCGCCGGATCTTCCGAACCGAGGCCGGAGACCGACGTCGAAGCACCCCAAAGATTGGTCCGCTCGATCCGCTCAAAACGGGCGGCGAGATCGAGGCCCGCGAAATTCTCGCGGTCGGCGAGGAAACGCTCGTGGGCGAGCACGGGAGGACGATGGGTGATCATCTGGCAAAGCTCACATCGGGATTCCGTCGCGCTTGCACTGTACAGACGCCGGCGTCTCCGAGCTCGCCGGCATCGACCCTCAGGCCGGCTTCTGCCACTCCATGATGTGGAAATACGGGACCCTGAGGTAGCATGGGCATAAGATGCGCTCCACCACGGGCAAAGAGAAAGCCAGGATCGTCGCCGGTGCGGCTACGGCCATCGTGATGACGGCCATGCTGTTCACAATCGCAATGGGATTTCTGCTGGCGCTGTAGGTCGCATAGGACCGCGGACATACGACCGCGCAAATGCATCCAGCGCATATGGTCCCGCCGGAGCCATCCGATATGATCGTTCAGCCAGTCGCGGATCATTCCTCACTTCGGGCCGGTCTCGGAGGCGGGCTGTTCCGATCGGGCCGGATCGGAACCAAGGCGTGCGGCGTTCGTTTCCGACCCATGCGGATCCGGGAAGAAAACCGAAACATGTTTCTGCTGACGGCGGTGACGCTGTGCTGTGGCGCCGTGGCCGGCACGGTTGCCCTGTTCGAACCGGCGGCAGCACCCGGTCCGGCACAGCAGGTTGCCCAGCGCATGGCGATCGACGCCACCGCCCAGACGCCGGTTCGGGTCGTCGGCGCGCCGTTCGAGCCCAACGTCAATCCGCGGCAGCGATAGCGCTTACGTCGGCGAGGTCTCCGTACCCTTCTCGGGCCGGCCATGGACACGCGCCAATCCCTCAGCGAACGCGATCACCTCCGCCCGCTTGTCGGGCGGCAGCGACAGGAACGCGCGGATGAGCCTCAGGCCCTCCGCTTCGTCCACCCGTTCGTCTTCGGCATCCATCCGATCACTGTCGGCCGATCGGGAAAAATATGCAATGCCTTGCGGACAAATCTTGATTCCATGCAGCCGGTTTGCTGGAATGGGCGCGCCTGAGGTGGATCATGAAGTGGATTAGAGAACGCGACGCGCTGATCGCGCAAACCATGGCCTTCGTCCAATCGGTAACCGGCAAGACGGATCACGTCCTTCAGCCGGGCGCGCCGCCGGATTCACCTAGGGCAAGCGACGAGCTCGTCGCCGTCGAGGCCGTCACCCTCAAGACCCTCACGGTCGAGATCGAGCCGCCGCAGCCCTCTCCGCAGCCTCAAGCCCCGCCAGCGCGAGCCATCGGCGATTTCCGCAGCGAGATGCAGGCCCGGATCGCCAATTTCCGCAAGCATCAGGAGCGATTCGAGCGCGAGCGGGAGGAATATTGCGCGGCCACCCTGACCAAACTGCGTGCCGCGATCGACAACCCCTCTGTCCGTCCGCCGGCCGAAGACTAAGGCAGGCTCCGGCCATGCCAGGGGCTTACAGCCAGGACCAGGCCAGCCATAAATTGGCCGCGCAGGCGCCAAACAGCGCCAGCGTCAGGGGCAGGAGCATGTGCCCACAGGAGGTTTTCAGGTCGCTCGTCATGGCCAAAAACATCCGCTGATTCCGGCCGGCGAGTCCCAGGGATTCTTTTTTCCGGGATTCAGGACTCGTTAAGGACTCAAGGGCGGGGCGATTGATCACGGCCCCGTGATCGGGCCGCAGACCGGAACCCCTTCCCCCGCGAACTCGTTAAACCGCTTTCCTGGAGCGGGAAGACATGCCCTACGCCCTGTTCTGCAACGACGCCCAGATCAGCAAGGCCTATCCGAGCGAATCCGACGTCTGGAAGCTCGCGCAGCGGAGCGGTCTCGTCGTGGACGTGATCGCGGACGGTGAGCGGACAGGACCGCGCCGGGTGCTCGACAATGACTACGAGATTGCACCGTGCCAAGCGGCGCAGGGCGAGGACCCCGCCCAGAACAAGGCTGAGGCCGACCAGCAATCGCGGATGGAGCTCGAGCTGAATTCCTGATTTCCGGCACGAAACCGGAAGGCGCTCAGGGCGTGGCGGCCACGAGCGAGGCCTGCTCCCCCGGCATCGGCACGCAGGCCTTGCGGCGATGCAGCCCGCGGATCGCCCCGGTGACCTTCATCACTTTGCCCGAGGGACAGGAGGCGTCCTTGACGAAGGCCACCTCATAGGGCGCCAGCATCAGCGGCTCGGATTTGAGGATTGTCTGTGCAGAGCACGGCAAGCAGAGGGAGCACGAAAATATCACTGCCGACACCAAAATACGCATGTCCGTCGTCCCACCAGCCCGGTAATTCTCATATAACGCGTTCCGGAGCGCGAGTTCCGTAAATCGCAAAAATTATTTTTACTTTACCTCGGCCCCCATGACGCGCGTGAGAAGGCGCGCCAGCATCGTTTGCAAGCAAATGACGCGCCAGATGGTTCACGCAAAGCAAACACGCGCCGGGTCACAAGCGTCCGGCAAACGAAAGGCCGGCGGGAAGCCGGCCTTTGTCAGATCGTGGAGGTTGGCGTCGGTCAGTAGCGCGAGGCCGCCGGACCGCCCCATCCGAAGCGGTAGTTCACGCCAACCTTGGCGGTATGCTCGTCCTCCCGGCCGCGGACACCGACGATGTCCGCCGGACCCGAGGTGAAGGTCGTGCTGCCAAAATTGTAATACTGGTACTCGGCCTTGGCCGACCAGTTCGGCGCGAACATGTATTCGAGGCCGGCGCCGACGGTGTAGCCGTCCTTGCTGTTGCCGGTGGTGGTGAAGGCCTGAGGCACGCCTGCGATGTTCACGCCAAGGCCGTTATTGCGCCAGGCATAACCACCCTTGGCATAGAGCAGCGTCGGTCCCCAGGTGTAGCCGATGCGGCCAGTCACGGAGCCCAGTTGGTCGGTGTTGGACGTCACCTGCGTGCCCAGCGGGAAGGTGACACCGTTGTTGTTGGTCGGCAGCCAGGAATACTGAGCCTCGATACCCACCACCCAATTGGGTGCGAACTGATAATCGAAGCCACCTTGCACGCCGCCGAGGAAGCGGGCGTCGCTCGACTGGAAGCTGCTGTCGCCGGCGAAAGCGCCGCCGACATGGCCGCCGATGTAGAAACCGGTCCAATTGTAAATCACCTGCGGCGGCGTATAGGCCGGCGCCTTGGTGTAAGGGCGCGGCTGCATGTCGGCGGCTGCGGCCGGTCCGGCCAGCGCCAGCAGAGCGACTGCGCCGAGCAAAATCTTTCTCATAGTCATCCCCGTTCTTTCATAAACGACACTCAGGAAACAACGTGGCCTGAATTGGGTTGCTTCGCGGCGATGCCGGAACGTTGATCGTTCGTTACTGTGACGGGGCGGCAACAACGCGATTTTGTTCCGTCCTGCCGCCTGCCCCGACTATTTTTTTCGTCAGCGCGAGGCCTGCCGTAACCATTTGTCGCAAGGCCAAATCACCCAGTTCAAAGCTCGCCAAAATGTGATCCAGCGGCTCCGGCGCGGTCTGTCGCAGCACGAGGGAATGAAGCCGGGCTTTGCGCTACCGCGTCATCTTTTCCAGTTCCGGAAAGGCTGCGTAAACCGCGCCGGCACAGAGCTCATTGGTGCGATCGACCACCCGATCGGCCCGCCCGTTGACGAAGATCACCGCCCGCTCGCGCATGCCCTTGTAGCTGCCGTCGGTCTCGCGCGGGGTGAAGTGCAGACAGCTCACGTAGAACTGGCGCCCGCCAACCTCGCGCTGCACCGGCTCGGCCATGCTGGCCTCGCGCACGCCGACCGGGTTGTTGAGATAGGTCCGCATCAGGGCGAGCGTGTCGCTGCGGAAATTATCGGGAAACGGCTGCGGCCCTCCGGCTTGGCCCCCACCCCACAGCGACGGCCGGTCAGTGTCGCTGCCGAAACAGGCCGCGAGCGCCAACGGCAACGCCAATATCACCGCACATCTCGCCAGTCGCCCCACAGGCCCCGCTCTCCGCTCGATCAGACTCGAAGACGTTCTTAGCTCCAAGCCTGCGCGAAGGGAATTCGCCTCCAGCGACGCAACAGCGCACCGGCCCGCCGCCAGACGTGGCGAGCGGACCGGGCCTGAATTCCACACGCGGCGGCAGGGCAATGCCAGGGATGCCGCCGCGCGGGATCAGCCTCAGTTGCGCTTCTCGGTCGTTGCCGGCTTGGTCACGTCCGGCTGCGCCTTCTGCGACTGCTTTTCGGAGACCTGCTTGTCCTCATGGCGATGCTTGCCTGCGGCCTTGTGCTCGTCGGGCTTCGCGGCGGCGTTGGCGTTCATCGCATTCGACTTGCTGTCGACCTTGGCATCGGCCTTGACGTCGGAGCCCTTGATGTCAGAGCCCTTGGCGTCGGCCTTTATGCCGGCCTCGGGCTTGACCGCAGTGGTCGCCGCCTTGGTCTGGCTCTGGTCCGCCTTGATCGCCGGTGCGGTCGTGGTGGTCTTGCCAGTCTCAGCCGCGAACGCCGGGGCCGCGATCACGGAGGCTGCGAGCAAGGCTGCGGAAATGGTCTTCAACATGGTGGGTCTCCTCTCTTGGAAGGATCTCGAAGCGGCGCCCTCTTGCCTACCCCTTCGATCGTGGGTGGGAGCCTAGGGGCCGCGCACTGAACCCGTTCTGAAGGCCATTGCAGGCTTCCGTTCATCTCGATGACAAGTTGTCATCCGCCACGGGGCGAATAGATCGTGCGAAGCGGGAATGTTTTGGCCCCATAGGTGTTCCGGTCTTCGGGCAATCGTGTAGGATCGCCACGTTCCATACGGGAGAACATCAATGCGCAGACTCTCAATGCTTCTGGTGCCGGGACTGGTCTCGATGGCGCTGGCGGCTGGGCCGATGCTGACCAGCGCCTATGCCGCCGGCAGCGACGAACCCTCGCCGCCACCGAAGTCGGACAGCTCGACCAAGAAGGGGAAGAAGAAGAGCTCGTCCATCAGCCATCCCAAATTCCTGGCGGCCTATCGCACCGCCTACACCGCGATCTATGACCGCCACGACTACACGGGCGCGATCGACCAGCTGAAATCGCTCAAGCGCGACGACGTCGCCGATGTCGCCAATTTGATTGGCTACTCCTATCGCAAGCTCGGCGACTACCAGTCGTCGAAGGCCTATTACGAGCTGGCGCTGAAGGACGATCCAAACCACGTCCGCACCTGGCAGTATTACGGCCTCTGGCAGCTTGAGCAGGGCAACCGCGAACAGGCGCAATATCACCTGAACAAGATCGCCTCGCTCGCCGGCACCGACAGCTCCGAGTACCGCTCGCTCGCCGCTGCGCTCGACAAGCCGACCGGCGCGACGCTGGTCTACTGACGATCGCCTCGTTGCGTTCGAAGGAACGGGCACAACCTTTGGGTTGTGCCCCTTCCGCTTTCTCGGCTAGCTTCGCGCACCTTCCCCCGCAAATTGGTGCGCAATGGACAAGTGGCTGCGATCCGCGATCGACTACATCGGCTCCTGGATCGAATACCAACAGAGGACGTTGCAGCAGCCGGGCGTCATTGTCGCGTTCGCCCATCGCGGCGAGGTCGTCGCCGAGCATGCGTTCGGCCTCGCCGATCTCGACACGGGCGAGAAGCTCACCCCGCGTCATCGTTTCCGCATCGCCTCGCACTCGAAGAGCTTCACCTCCGCCGGCATCATGAAGCTGCGCGAGCAACGCAAGCTCCGGCTCGACGACCCCATCGGTCAATATGTCGGCGGCCTCAATCCGCGCGTCGCCGAGACGACGATCGCGCAGGTGCTTTCGCACAGCGCGGGATTGACGCGCGACGGCGCCGATTCCGGCCAGTTCATCGACAATCGTCCGTATCTGAACGCGGAGGAGTTGCTCGCGGAATTGAAGCTGCCGACCGCGATCGAGCCCGGCACGCGCTTCAAATATTCCAATCACGGCTTTGCCCTGATCGGCCTCGTGATCGAAGCCGTGACCAAGGAGCCCTACCCGGTCTGGATCAAGCGCGAGATCATCGAGCCGACCGGCTTGCGTGAGACCGAGCCCAATGCACCGCTTGCCAAAGGCACGCCGTTCGCGCGCGGCCATACCCGAAAGCTGCCGTTCGGCGAGCGATGCGTGATCCCCGGCGACAATCCCGCGCAGACCATGGCATCTGCTGCGGGCTTCGTTGCGACCGCCGGAGATACCGCCCGCTTCTTCGCGCAGCTTGCGCCCAATGCGAAGAAGAGCGTGCTCATGGCCGCGAGCCGCCGCGAGATGACGCGCCACCATTGGCGCATCCCGCAGAGCTTCGAGGTCTATTACGGCCTCGGCGTCAATGCCGGCAAGACCGACGGCTGGGACTGGTTCGGCCATAGCGGCGGATTCCAGGGCTATATTTCCCGGACCTGCGCCATACCTTCTTGCGAGCTTGCGATCAGCATCCTCAGCAACTCCATCGACGGCGCGGCACCGTTCTGGATGGACGGCGCGATGCAGATCCTGCGCGTCTTCAACACCCGCGGCGCGCCGGACCGGCGCACGCGCGACTGGACCGGCCGCTGGTGGACGATCTGGGGGGCCAGCGATCTCGTGCCTGCGGGCAACCGCGTGCTCGTCGCCAACCCGCAATTCAACAACCCCTTCATGGATGCCGCCGAGATCGAGGTCACTGGCCGCGACACCGGCAAGCTCGCCTGGGCTGCCGGCTATTCCAGCCACGGCGAGCCCGTCCGCCGCGTGCGCGACAAGCGCGGCAAGGTCGGTAGCATCTGGATCGCAGGTGCCAATGTGAAGCCGGAGCGTGTCGTGTCGCGCGAGATCGCGCACCGGTACCCGCCGCGCAAGCGGCGGCCTATTCCCGAATGAGAGTTTCTACCTCGTTCCGGAGCGCCTGCCGTGAGCCGTCGCGCGAATAGAACATGTGGCCGCCGGGATAGACCACGAATTTCACGCGCTGGGTCGCAAAGGCGGGCAGCTGGTCCAGCACCCGCTTCGATCCGAAATAAGGCGTGGCGAGATCGAACAGGCCGTGCGTGACCAGCACGCTCAGCTTCGCATCGGTGGCGAGAATCTGGCGCAGCTCGGACACCGATTGCGGCGGGTTGATGCCGCGGCCGAAATCCCAATGGCTTTCCACGGAGCCGTTCAGCACTTCATACGAGCCGTCCGGCCGCCAGTTGAGCTTACGCGTGAGCACATCGACCGCCGCGCTCGTCAGCGGCGCCTGGAGCGCATCGCCGGAAGGATCGCCGAAGCGTGAGCTGCTGGAATCCGGATAGGGATCGAAGCCGCGCACGGAACCATCGTAACGTCCCGTCACCTTGCCGTTCTTGCGATCGAATTCGCGGCGGAATTCGCCCACGTCGAAACGGCCGGCGAGCCGGCGGCTCACGGCCTGGTCGATCCCGGTGAGCTCGGCGACCTTGTCGGCGAGGCGATTGGTCGCCTCCTTGTCCGCCTCGCCCTTGACGAGGTCGGCCAGAAATTCACCGCGCGCGTAAGCCTCGACATCGGCGAGATCGGCGCGCTTGACCGGACCCTTGGCCTCGCGCGCCACCCCGACATAGCTCGGCAGCGTCGCGACATATTGGAGGAGGCTCGTGCCGGTGAACTCGCGGAAGTCGAACAGGGGTGAGACCAGGATCAATCCCCTGACGCCCACACCGTGCTGGAGCTGCAACTGGCGTACGACCTTCGGTCCGCGAATGCCGCCATAGCTCTCGCCCGCGACGTATTTGGGCGAGACCAGCCGATCGTGCTTCTCGAGCCAACGCCGGATCACGAGCGCGATCGCATTGGCGTCGCCATCGACCGAATAGAACGATTTGCGCGCGTCCTCGCCGCTGGCGACGAACCGGCTATAGCCGGTGCTGACCGGATCGATGAAGACGAGGTCAGTGAAGTCGAGCCAGGTCTCGGCGTTCGGCTTCACCTCGGGCGAGGCCGATGGAGACAACGAGTCGCCATCGAACGGCAGCCGCCAGGGTCCCGCGGCGCCGAACTGGAGCCAGGCCGAGGACGCGCCCGGCCCGCCGTTGAACAGGAACGTCACCGGGCGCGTGGCGCGGTCGGCCCCATCGAGCGCGTAGGATGTGTAAGCGATGTCGGCGAGCGGTTCGCCCTTGCCGTCGAACACGCGGATCGAGCCCGCAGTGGCGGCGAAATTGAGGGTGCGGCCGGGCAGATCAAGCGTCTGCTTCGTGGTGGAATCCGGCGGCAGACGGTGCAGCTCGGCGGTCGAGGATGAACTTTGCGCTGCGCTGCCGCGTCCGCCTTTCTGTCCGGTCGGCGCCGTCGTCTCGGCGCGCGGCTGCGGATCGTCCGCGTGCGCAAATCCTGAGAACATCAAGGCCGACACCGCCAGCACCAGGGTCGCGCGGCAGAGCATCGGCAGATTGGTGGCCATGATCGTGCTCCCTGCCGGCTGGGAGAGCCGGTGAGGACGGGAAGATAGCGCGGAATTGCGACGGTTTGGGGGATCGAGCCCGATCAGGCTCGAAACGCCCTGGATTTCTCCCGGGATCCGGCGGTCGCCATTTGCCTTGAACGGTGGTCGTCCTCGACAATGGCAGCCCACCTCGTATAGACGAGCGCGGCGGAACTTACTCGAGCCAGCGGCACCTGCCTGGGAAGCCATGACCAAGTCCTCGCGATACGACAAGATTGCCTTCGTCGCCAGCCCGAGCAGCGAGGCCCAGGCCGCTTTCGGCCAGCTCACCGGGCAATATGGCAATTGCGATCCTGACGAGGCCGACGTCGTGGTCGCGCTCGGCGGCGACGGGCTGATGCTCCAGACGCTGCACCACCACATGCGTACCGGAAAGCCGATCTACGGCATGCACCGCGGCACGGTCGGCTTCCTGATGAACGAGTACTCGACGCACGATCTGCGCCAACGGCTCGAGACCGCGCATGAATCCGAGATCAATCCGCTCCTGATGCGCGCGACCGACGTCAATGACCGCGTTCACCTGCACCACGCCATCAACGAGGTCTACCTGTTCCGCCAGACATCCCAGGCGGCCCGCTTGCGGATCCTGATCGACGAGCGCGAGCGCATGCCCGAGCTGATCGCCGACGGCATCATCGTGGCGACGCCGGCCGGCTCGACTGCCTACAACCTCTCCGCCCAAGGTCCGATCCTGCCGATCAACGCCGCCCTGTTGGCCCTGACACCGATCAGCGCCTTCCGGCCGCGGCGCTGGCGCGGCGCCCTGCTGCCCAATACCGCCTATGTCGTGATCGAGGTGCTGGAAGACGACAAGCGCCCGGTGGCGGCGGTCGCCGACCACGAGGAAGTGCGCAGGGTCCGGCGGGTCGAGGTGCTCTCGGACAAGAGCATTTCGATGCGGATGTTGTTCGACCCCGGCCACAGCCTGGAAGAGCGGATCCTGCGCGAGCAGTTCGGCTACTGAGCCGCCGACCAACCCCTCCCAAAGCCCGATCGCAACCCTTCGTTAACCCCCGGCACGATATGGTTAACGAAGGTTGACCGCTTTGGCCCGGGCGTCATGTTTCGTATCGACTTCAACAAGCTGCGCTTTCTCGTCTGCGACGACAATCCGCACATGCGCCGCATCCTGCGGACGCTGCTGCATTCGTTCGGCGCACGCGAGGTTTACGAGGCCGAGGACGGTGCCACCGCGCTGGAAATGTACAGCCATTACGTGCCCGACATCGTCATCACCGACTGGGCGATGCCGATCTTCGACGGGCTCGAGCTCGCACAGATGATCCGGCAGCCGGAATCGAAGGGCAATCCCTACGCACCGATCATCATGCTGACCGGCCATTCCGAGAAGCGCCGCGTGACGGTGGCGCGCGATGCCGGCGTCACCGAATTCCTGGCCAAGCCGATCTCGGCCAAGGGGCTCTATCAGCGCATCCTCAACGTGGTCGCCAATCCCCGCCCCTTCATCAAGACCAAGACGTATTTCGGCCCGGACCGGCGCCGCAACACCAACTCCGCCTATATGGGCCCGGAGCGCCGCGTCGGCGAAAAGCACGAGGTGCTGCAGCAGCCCTCGCTGCTCGACAAGGCCCGCTCCTCCATCTAGCGCAACGTCTTCAGACGAGGCAGGCATCATGGCGAAGAACAGCGCAAAGGACATCGAGGTCAAGGCCTTCGCCACGCATCACGTCATCACGCAGCCCAATCCGCTGCGCAAGGTCCTGCGCCGGGTCGAGGGAAAGGACATGGACGATCCGGTCGCCCGCGCCGAGCAGGCGCTGGCGGGCCTGTCCGGCGAGTTCAAGGACTGGATGACGATCGAGGTCCAGAGACTATCGGCTGCCTGGGCTGCCGTGCAGCAGGACGGCTTCGGCAAGACGCTGCGCGACGAGCTGTTTCACGCCGCGCACGACATCAAGGGCGATGCGGCGACGTTCGGCTTCCCGTCGGCAGCGGGAATCGCCGAGAGCCTTTGCCGCGTCATCGAGCATGCGCCTGACCTTTCGAAAGTGCCGGCCGAGCTGTTCACGCACCACATCAACGCGATCCTCGCCATCGTGCACGAGAACACCAGGCTCGACAGTATCAGCGTCTCCGCCGAGCTCAGCCGGCGCCTGCGCAAGGTCGCCGACGAATATCTCGCCCACGTCAACCGCGACCGCCCCGAGCACCTCGAGGTGATCCTGGCGCCGAGCATCGCCCCGGCGGAATAGCAAGGCTCTCTCCTCTCGTCATTGCGATTCCCGCTCTATCGCCACGGACCGAATTCGTAGGGTGGGCAAAGCGGAAGCGTGCCCACCAATCAACATGAACTGCACGGAAGATCGTGGGCACGGCGCTTCGCGCCTTTGCCCACCCTACGGCGTCTCGTCACGCCGCGATCAGATCGTCATAAACCGGATCGATCGCATCATCGGCAACCAGCTCGTCGCAGAACAGCCGCGCCTCTTCGCGCGCGGATTCGGTGGCGAAGCGACGGAGCAGGACCATCAGCGGCTCGGTGGCGCCGCGATCGGTCTCGCAATGGGTCAGCACGCGCTCGACCATGCGCCGGCGCAGCCGCGCCGCGCCATCGTCGCTGTCGACGAAGCCCTGCTCGTGGCAGGCATCCAGCGCAACCTGGAATGCCGCGAACGTCGCCTCGGGCAACCCGGCGCGGCGAAGCAACGCGTGCAGGCTATTGCCGCCGCGGTCATGCAGCAGCGCCGAGACGCGCGCCAGCGGCACATCGGCGAGCTCGGCCAGCGCCGCATCGAACAGGTCGAGATTGCTCGACAGCAACGCGCGCAGAATGAGACCAGCGGTCAGCTGGCCGGTGACGCGCAGATGATGCACCAGCCCCTGCATGTCCTCGCCGCGCGAGCGCGCCGCGATGTTCATGGTTGAGCGGTCGCGCGCCTCGACCGTGATACGCTCGGCGCGGTCGGCGCTCAGCCAGTTGCGGGCGACGACGAACTGGGCCAGCGTCTCCGACAGCTTGGCCACCAGCGCCGCGCGCGTCGCGGCCGGCAGCTCGTCCAGCATCAGCATCGCCTCGCGGATCGCGGCGAGATGGCCGTGACGCTCGACGATGCGATTCCAGGAGAACGGGGCGAGCTCGGCGTGGGGGTTTTCGATGAGCTCCAGCGCCGCAGCCGCACAGCCGACCTCGGCGATGGCGGCGCAGACCGACACGGGCAGCGCGATGCGACGAGCGACCGCGCATTGCACCTCGTCATTGCCGGTCGCGACGATGTCGACGAGATCGGCGTCGATCAGGAGCGGAGAATGTTCGAGCACGGGGAGCGCGACGGTCGGCTGGTCCGCCGACAGCGCCCGTACGATCGCCGGCGGCGCATCCATGCTACGCGCAAACGCCTCGGCCATCGCCTGCCGCACTAGGGGCGAGGGATCGTCGAGCAGCATCAGAAGCGCGCCTTCGGCGGCAAGGCGATCGTCGTGAGAAAGGTCTGAGATCAGCCAGGCCCGGGCCAATGCCCGCGTCGCCTCGGCCCGCTCACCGGCGGATGCCGTCCTGATCCAATTGATGAACTGCCGAACAATCATGCTGCTTCCGGCTTACACAACGAACGGAAAAATGGTGACGGCTCGTCACCTGCAACACAAAATAAACCACGACGCTTAACAAAGCGTTCACCATAACAGGCTGGTTTCATTGACGTTTTGTTAAGGGAACAAAGCCCGCCACGTGTGTACGCGTTGCAGCGCGTCCGGGCCACGAGAGCGGTGTTCCGCTGAGAATATCAGCTCGAGAATGTGCCGCTGCGATCGCTGAAGAGATCGAGCGGTTGCGGCGGGCGGACATCCGGCGTCGCGGAGGCGACTGATGTCAGTGAGGCGTTGTTGCCCCATAATTTCTGCACGGTGGTCGAGACCGGCTGGGTGGCGTCGCCGGGCTGGTAGATCGAGCGAAATACCGGTGCGCTCGGCGCATTGTCGGCGAGGCTCGTCGGCGCCGTCGCGCTGACGGGCGTTGCCGCGCGCGTATTCGGGAAGGTCTGGAGATAGGCGGCGTTGTCGATCACCGGCGCGGTCGGCTGCACGCCACTGGCGCTCGCGACCTGCGTGGTCGAGGGCGTATCGCCATACATCGCCATCGCGCTGCGCGTCGATTTCGCGTTTGCTGCGCTGGCGTAACGCGCATCCAGTACCGAATAGACTTCCGAGACGCTGCGGGCGCTACCGTCCCTGGCGTAGAAGATCGAACGGTTGGCGGCGGCCGCGTTGGGAAACAGCCGCGCACCGACGGCCTGCGGATTGTCCTCGGCATTGGCGATCAGTTTCGCGGCGCCGCCAACGCCCATGAAATGGGCCATGTAGAGCTCGCTGTCGCTCGGCCTGCGCCCGAGCAGGCCGGTGAGCTTGAAGCTGTTGGACTGCGTCAGCGCCGCGGCCATGCTCGATGCCGCCTCGGGATCATCGCGCAACTTCATGATCGAGCGCTTCTTCACGGGATCATCGACGGTGTAGGTGCCCGACGAGGTCCTGGTGATGGCGTCGGCGTAGTTGCCGTAGCCGAGTTGGGGACCTGCCTCCTTCACTGTGCCGAGCCAGGTCTGGTCGATGAACTGATAGAGTCCCTGCGCGGACGAGGTGGTGGCGGAGGCCGTCGGATTGAAGTCCGATTCCATCTTGGCCGTGGTCAGCATGTACTGGAAGCTGACGCCGGAAACGTTCGAGGCCTGCTTGATGGCACCGGCGACGCGCGCGCGCGTCGGATCGAGGCCCGCCGTCCGCGTCGCACTGAAATTGTCGACCGACATGATGAGGTGCCCGCCCCGCGCGGCATTGAGCGGCGCCGGCAATTCGGCACCCTGTCGTCTACCGTGGGACAGGTATGGTTAATGCGGGGTTAATACGGGGGGTCGGCCCCTCCCCCGAGTCGTTCGGGGCGCACCGTAGGTGCGAGCCCGGAATCCATTCCACCGCGCCTGATGCTGCACGATTGATTCTCAGGTGCGCAATTGCACACTGTGGCTCGCGCTGCGCGCGCCCCGGAATGACCGAGAGCTATTTCTTGTAGACGTCGCTGGGATCGAACAGCCGCTCGGCATCGGCGAAGACCAGCTTCGCTCCCCCGCCCGCTTCCTCGACCTTGCGGTAGAAGCACGACCGCCGCCCGGTGTGGCAGGCCGCGCCGATCTGCTCGACGCGGATCCAGACCGCGTCCTGGTCGCAATCGGTGCGCATCTCGACCACGCGCTGGGTCTGACCTGACGTCTCACCTTTTCGCCACAACGCATTGCGCGAACGGCTGAAGTACCAGGCCTCGCCCGTGGCAATCGTCTTGCGCAGCGCCTCCTCGTTCATGTGGGCGACCATGAGCACGTCGCCGCTCGCGACGTCGGTCGCGACGCAGGTCACGAGGCCGCTGGCGTCGAAGCGCGGCTGGAAGGACAACCCTTCCTCGATCTCATGGGAGTGAGCGGACACAGGCGACCTCGCGGGCCTAACTGCGCGAGGTCAGCGCTGGAGGCCTCGCACCAGGGACAGGAAACGGGCCTGCTCTGCCGGATTGTCGCGGAACATGCCGGTGAAACGGCTGGTGAAGGTGGAGGCACCATGCTTGGCGACGCCGCGCACCGACATGCAGGTATGCTCGGCCTCGATCAGCACCGCGACGCCGCGCGGCTTGAGGATCTCGTCGATGGCAGCCGCGATCTGCGCCGTCAGATGCTCCTGGGTCTGAAGCCGGCGGGCGAAGATGTCGGTCAGCCGCGCGAGCTTGGACAGGCCGACGACGCGCTCCACCGGCGTATAGGCGATATGTGCCTTGCCGTAGAACGGCATCATGTGATGCTCGCATTGCGAGGTGAACTCGATGTCGCGCACCAGGACGAAATCATCATAGCCGGCGGTCTCGCCGAAAGTGCGGTCCAGGACCTCGGCCGGGCATTGGTGATAGCCCTGATAAAGCTCGTCGAAGGCCTCGACCACGCGGCGCGGCGTATCGAGCAAGCCCTCGCGCTCGGTGTTCTCGCCGATATAGGCGAGCAGCGTCTTCACCGCCGCTTCCGCCTCGGCACGGGCCGGGCGCGGCTGGTCGGCGCGGACGGCGGCCGCGAGGAATTCGGCGGGATCGAGCTCGGCCGGGCGGCTCTCGGGCTGCCGGTCGGAGGGCTTGTTGGGGCGGATGGATTTGATCGCAGCGTCCATATCGACTCCGTTCGACGGCCTCAAAGGCCGGAGTGTCACCGGCAGACGGGGCGGCAAGCCGCCGGACGCCTGAACAGAACAAGGATCGGCGGAAGGTCCTGAGTCACAACGTCGACAGCGCAGCATCCGGATCACTGCCGCCGCATCGCTGGACTATTTTTCCGCCAGTTCCGTTCCTATATAGGACCGTGAACGGCGCCCGCCAAGGCCGATCCGGCCCGGAAGCGGGCGTGGACGTGTTGGACTCCATCACATGCTGAACGACATCTACAACAAGCGGATCATCGAACTGGCCGGGAATATTCCGCGCCTCGGACGGCTGTCGACCCCCGACGCCTCCGCCACGGCCCACTCCAAGCTGTGCGGCTCGACCGTGAAGGTCGACCTCAAGATGAACGGGGACACCGTCACCGACTTCGCCCATGACGTGAAGGCCTGCGCACTCGGACAGGCCTCCTCATCCATCATGGCAAGTCACGTGGTCGGCTCGACTGCGAGCGAACTCCGTGAGTTACGCGAAACCGTTCGCAAGATGCTGAAGGAGAACGGCGCCCCTCCTGAAGGCAAATGGGAAGAGATCAAGTTCCTCGAGCCGGTTCGCGACTACAAGGCGCGGCATGCCTCGACGCTGCTCACCTTCGACGCCGTGGTCGATGCCATCGGTCAGATCGAAGCCAAGGCGAAGCAGCCGGCGGCAGCGCAGGGCTGAACACCCACGTCATTCCGGGGTGTTGCAAAGCGACGAACCCGGAATCCGGAGATCGCAGGGGGAGGTTCCGGGTTCGCGCTGCGCGCCCCCGGAACGACGATCGAGATTTTAGAACTTACTTCTGCGGCGCTGGTGTAGCCGGGGCCGCCACCCCGCCCGTGGGCACCAAGGCTTCCGCGGTCTTGGTCGATTTCGCAGGCTGCGCCTGCTCCGGTTCCGTGCCGAACCTCGCCTGCGTCTTCGGTGCAAGCTCCGCCACTGCCGGCGCTGAGATGTCCACGTGCGGCAGGACGTCGGCCACGAGATCCGTCGTCACGACGTTGGTGAGCTTGAGCTCGCCGGCGTCGAGCCGGTGCAGATCCTCCCACGGCGGCACGCTGAGCGCGAGCGACAAGAGATCACCGGTGCCGCCCATGTCGAAGGTGTATTTGGCGAGCCGGCCGATATCGCGTTCCACGATCATCAGGTCCTGCGCGCTGTAGCTCGCAGCCTTCGCATCGTCGGCGCGATCGCCCATCCAGATCTGATGCACCCGGACGTGAGCGGCTTCCGGCACGTAGCGCTTCTTGCCGGCCAGCAGCAGGAACACGCACATGGATTCGCAATAGGCTTGGGGCGCGACCGCCGGACGGGCGCCTTGCCCGCCGCGGTTCTGGAGGCTGATGCCGACCGTCGTCAGGAGGCCGAGATTGCGGAAGCGCCGACCGAGGGTGATCGCATCATTGACCGAACCGCCGCTGGAATCGAGCACCACGGTGGCACCGCCGAGCTGGCGTCCGCGGGAAAACTCCTCGAAGTCCTTCGGCGTATCGGCGGTGATGATGCCGACCGCGCTGACCCAGCCACGGCAGTTCGGCTCACAGGCAACCCAATTGAACTTCATCGGCAGCTTGCGCTCTTCGAGAGCGCTACCCGCCCGGGCCGACGACCCGAATGTCGCGACGGCACCAGCCAGCGCGACTCCACAAACGGCGGTTCCCACCAGCAACCAGCCGCGAAGGTTGAGCGACGTCAGAAGTTTCAAACTGATCCCTTCCCCAAGCCCATTTGGCGCAATTATCCCCGCTTCGCGCTCGATGAGTCCATCATACAGTCGTATGTTTTCACGAGTGTCATAAAAATGGTATCCGGGGGAATACAGCTCGTCTACACGGACTTGCTGCAGTGCTCCCAAAAAGCACGGAAAATATGGCGCGAAAACAACAGCTTGCTGTTCCCTGCATCGGAACCGAGCAATGCATCGCCCATGATCGCAGCAAAGCGCACATGAAGCATTCAGTCTGCGAGCACTGTTCCACTCCCGTCGCGGGCGCACTTCGGCTCCCGCGCAGATTCGGTCGTGCGCTGATCTGGCTCTATCGGCACACGCTGTCCCCCCTCGTCGGCTACAACTGCCGGCACCTGCCGACCTGCTCGGTCTATGGCGACGAAGCGATCGAACGGTTCGGACTCTGGGGCGGGGGATGGATGACGCTGGCGCGTCTGCTGCGGTGCAATCCCTTCGGCACATCCGGCATCGACAACGTGCCGCTGACACCCCCGCAGGGCGCGCGCTGGTATCTGCCCTGGCGCTACGGCCGCTGGCGCGGGGTCAACTCATCCTGAGCCTGCTGCAGTGCTTTGCGCATCGCTGCCTCTCCTGGAACAGGAAATTTGCTCTCGCGTTGATGTGCTGCTCCCATAGGGAGGAAACAACAATGCGCTGGAAAATCAGCCCTCATTTTCCCTTCGGCCTTGGGCCCAACCGCGGTCGGGCGGGCCATCACGACCCCAGAACCATCGATCTGCTCGCGATCATCGCCCTGCTGATCCTCATACTCGGCTCCGGCTGGTACCTGTCGACGAGCCTTGCGACAGCCCCGAGCACGACGTCATTCATCGTGCCGAGCCAGAGCGTGCACTGGTAGCTACCGAAACCAGAAGGAGCGTCCGGACTGCGGCGGGATCGACTCTGGTGGGCGCAGCCGCTTCGGACGCGGCGGCTTGGGCGGCGGCTCGGCGGACGAGGTGGCTTCCGCCGCCGGCGCAGCCTCGCTGCCCGGCACCTTCACCGACAGCAGCAGGTTCGACTCGTGCGTGCGCCAGCGATAGCCGACGCCGAAATCGACCGGCTGGGCGCGCCTGAACAGCTCGGCGTAGCGCTCCTGGTGGCGGCCGGGGAATTCATCGATCGGACCGAGGTAGCGACCGAATGGGAAGAGTCGCCATTGCCGCGCATTGTAGTTCGCGAGCGGAATGCCGGAATCGTCCTGGATGATGGTGGCGCTGTTGGCGAGCAGCCAGTCGCGCGCGACGGTGAAATTGCCGGAATGCAGGAGATAGGACGCGCTCTTGATCAGGCTGTTGCCGGGGCCAAGCGTCTCGCAGAATTTCAGGAAACCGGTCGCGCGTGCCCCGGAATTGGAAAGGTCGGTCGAGAAATAATACAGCGTGCGCGCTTCCCCTTCGCTGCCGGCGAAGGTGATGCGGACGCCGCGCGTCGCGTTCCGTCCCGGATTGTCGCCGCCGACATGCATCCCGCCCTTGTCGTCGAGCGCGACCATCTCGACGTTGCGGATGGTCTTGCCGGAACGGGCGAGGAAGACATAGAGAATCGGCAACGTGCCGTTGACCTGGTTGGCGCTCAAGTCGACCTTCATCTGCTTGGTGATGAAGAACGAGAATCTCAGGATCGAGCCGAGCGAGCGCTCGACATTGTAGAGCGCGGCGCCGATCGAACCGCGTGGCAGCCGCGTCAGGTCGGGCACGGCCCCCACCGGCTCGAGCGCGCCGAGCACATAGGTGCTGGCCTTGGGATAGAAGGTGTTGGCGTAGAGGAAATCCGGACCGCTGAACAAGTAGAACATGGTCGGCCGGGGCGCGGCCAGATTGACGTCGGCCCAACTGCGGATCTTCGAGAGTTGCCGCTGCTCGAGCTGGGCGAACGCGCCGTCGAAGAATTTTTCGTGCCGCTGCCAGGCGGGGTCCCTGGTGAGCGGCAGCAGCGGCGAGTCCGCCGAAGGCTGCATGCCCGCAAGGAAGCGCGCGGTGTCGTCGAAGGTGACCTCCGCCGCATGCGTGGACGAGACGACCGCTGCCAGCAGGGCAAGAGCGACGGTCGCAATTCTGAAGGCTCGGACCATCTCTATTCGCGATGTGGTGAAGCGGCAACGGCGACCGGCCGCCTGCGGAAAACAGCATAAATCAACAGGCCCGAGAGCATGACGAGCATCCCCGACAGCGACTGCAACGGTCGCTCGGTCAAGAGGTAATACATCATGAACGCGGTCACGAGCAGGAAAACGAGTGGCGTGAACGGGTATCCCCAGGCGCGATAGGGCCTGGGCAGATCGGGATCCGTGATGCGAAGCTTGATGACCCCGGCGACGGTGAAGAACGAGCAGAACAGCAGCGCGAACTGGATGAAGTCGAGGACCGCCTCGAAGCTGCGCGTGAACAGCAGCAGGTTGGCGATGGCGAGCTGAAACAGGATGGCATAGGCCGGCGCGCCACTCATCGATCGCTTCGAGAATACGCGGAGCGCCGGAATGTCCTCCCCCATCGTCATCATCACGCGCGGGCCGATCCACATCATCGCGCTGATCGAGGAGATCAGGCCGACACAGATCATGGCGCCGACGATCCGGCCGCCCAGATCGCCGAAGATGGCGCTGCCGGCGACGCTGGCGACGTCGAGCTGGCCGGCGAGCGCGCTAACCGGTGTCGAATAAAGGAACACCGCGTTCAGCGCGACGTAGAGAACGAGCACGATCAGCGTGCCCAGGAGCAACGCGCGCGGCAGGCTGCGCTGCGGCGTCTTCATCTCGCCGATGATGTAGGTCGCGGCATTCCATCCCGAGAACGAATACATCACGAACACGAGCCCGATCGCGAAGGGCGCGCTGACGATGTGGACGAGATCGCCCGGCTGCGGCGTAAAGGCGATCTGCTGCGGCACGCCGATGACGAAGCCGGCCACCAGGAAGGCGACGATCAGCACCACCTTCAGGATCGTCGAAATCAGCTGGAACGTCGCGGAGTGCCTGACGCCGGTCAGCTGCACGAGCGAGACCAGCCACACCACCCCAATGGCGAGCGGGATCGCTGGCAGATCGGGCGCGACCGATTTGGCGTATTCGCCGAACGCCATCGCCGCGAGCGCGACCGGCGCCGCAAACCCCACCGTCGCCGACACCCAGCCGGCGAGGAAGCCGAAAGCGGGATGATAAGCGCGGCCGAGGAAATTGTATTCGCCGCTCGAGCGCGGAAACATCGCGCCCAATTCGCTGTAGGAGAACACCCCGCACAGGGCGACAATGCCGCCGACCGTCCAGAGCAGCAGGATCGAGAAGCCTGACGGGATGTCCTTGACCTGAAAACCGAGGCTGGTGAAGACGCCGACCCCGATCATGTCGGCAACGACGATGGCGGTTGCGACGGGAACGGAGACCCCCGACCCGCTTCCGGTCAGCCGGCCAGTCCAGGGCGCGGTACCCGCATCTGATGCCGTCATCGGGGTCCTCAAACCTCAGGCCTCACCCCTCGTGGGAGCCATCGTGCAGATTGGTCCAGTCAATTCAGCAGGGTTAACAAGGGTTAAATGAGGCAAGTCAGCCGGGGTATCTTGGCACCTTTATGGGCAAGAAGCCTGCACCGCCGCCGGACAATCACGCCTCCTTCCCCACAATCACGACACGATTGCATGGTCCCCTAAGCGTTCCGGATGTGGGGAAGTTTCTCCGGACGCTTAACGTCGCCTAAACGCCAGTCGGCTCAATTGTCTAGAAATGCCGATGGACGTGACTTGATGTGACTTCGGGGTCATGGGTGGATGGTCGGGGCCGTTCCGAAATCGAGAGCTGACACGCGTACCGGCCGGACCACGTCCGGCGCGCGTGGTCGTTTGCTCCGGGCCAACCTGATCCCAGCCTTGGTGCCGCTGTCTCTGACGCTGGCTCAATGCGGCAAGGCGCCCGATCCGGCGGCGCTCGCGGCGAACTCGCAGGCCAATGTCCAGGCGGTCGCCAAAACGAACACGCGGGTGGCAAGCGCCGACACGTTCGAGGATCGCTTCCCTGCCCCGCAGTTTAGGGAGCGTTTTCCCTCGGCGAGCGAGAGCTTTCTGCAGCGGCAGATGTCGGACTTCTCGCCCAAGCGTGCCGTGCAGCCGCAGCCGGAGCAGGCGCCCTACAAGGTGGCTTCGCTCGAACCGCAGCTCCCCTACAAGCGTCCACCGCGCGAGGACCTGACGACGCTCGTCAGCATGAAATCGTCGGCCTTCCCCTATTTCGGCAACACCCCCGCCTCGGACGCGCCCTTCCTCAACATCTCCAAGGGCGACCGCCGCGGTCACCGCAGCTATTCGGGGCGCGTTTACTGGCAGGACGAAACCTACAATGACAGCCGCGTGCTGGTGCACATCCCCGAGCATTTCGACGTGCGCAAGCCCGGCGTGATCGTGGTGTTCTTCCACGGCAATGGCGCGACGCTGGAGCGTGACGTGCGCGACCGGCAGATGGTGCCGAAACAGATCACCGATTCCGGTGCCAATGCGATCCTACTGGCGCCGCAGATGGCGGTCGACGCCGCCGATTCCAGCGCAGGAAAATTCTGGCAGGCGGGCGGTTTCAAGCGCTTCATGGAGGAGTCGGCCACCCATCTGGCCCGGCTCACCGGCGATCCCAACAGCGCGCGCGCCTTCGCCACCATGCCGATCGTGATCGTCGGCTATAGCGGTGGCTTTCTGCCGACCGCCTGGAGCCTAGAGGTCGGCGGCATCAGCGACCGAGTCCGCGGCGTCGTGTTGCTCGACGCGGTCTACGGCGAGATGGACAAGTTCGCCTCCTGGATCGAAAGCCATCGCTCCGGCTTCTTCGTCAGCGCCTACACGCGCTACACGGCGCGGCGCGACCGCGAGCTGATGAGCCTGCTGCGGCAGAAGGGCATCAGCGTCTCCGAGGACATGGACGGGCCGTTGCGCCCCGGCAGCGTCGTGTTCGTGGAGACCGGCGAAGGCATCACCCATCGCGACTACGTCACGCGGGCCTGGACGCGGGATCCGCTGAAGGACGTGCTGGTGAAGATGTCGGCGACGCCTTCGCTCGCGCTGACGCGCGTCGCCTCCACCAATCCATCCGCATCGAGCCGCTAAGCGCGATGAGTCTTGGATGAATCGTCGTCGCGCTGTGGCCTGTCGTTTGAGCATGATCTCTTCGGAAAACCGCTACGCAGCTTTCCGCGTCATGCTTTCGGCCGCGATCGCTCGGCCGTATCGGCCGAGCACGAGCCTGCTCGACCTCAGGTCTTTGGCAGCTTCGGAATGCTCTCGGCAAAGCCGTTGAAGCAGGCCAGTCGCTCGTCCTCTTCCTTGAAGAAACGGCAATCGGCGTAGCCCTTGGCCTTCGCCGGCTTCGGCTTCGGGGCCGGCGGAATCACGGCGTCGTAGCAGTTGAGACGGTCCTTGGTGCCGTCATCGATCTCGAGGCAGGCCTGGAGCCGCACCGCGATCGACTGCGGCTTGCCCTTCGGGGCGGCGGCAGCCTCTTTGGTCCCTTTCGGCTTGACCTGCACCAGCGGCTTGTCCCCCACCATCGGTGGCTTATCGGCTTGCGCGAACGCGGAGGCTGAATAGAGCACCGCGGCAACCGCCAGAATCATCCTCATTTCAGTCCACTCTCTTTGGTCCCCATCACCGGCCTTCTAGCGCCCTCACGCGCGGTTTGCCAAGCACCTTGCGCACGGGAAAGCGCGGGATTCAGGCCAGCGCGGCAGCAGCCGGCCGGGGCCGGGTCAGGACCACCAGAATCAGCGCCGTCACGACGAAACCGACCGCGACGAAGCCGAGCATGTGCAGGAGCTCGCGGGCGAACAGCAGCCCGCCGATGGCCGAGCCGACCGCCTGACCGATATAGAGGACGGACGTGTTGAGGGCGACGGTCGCCGACGCCAGCGACGGCGCGGCCGCGACCAACCGCACCTGCTGCATCGAATTGGTCGAGGCAAAGCCGAGGCCCCAGACCGCGACCGCGCCCGCCATCAACACCAACGTGCCGGCGCCGAGCGCCCAGCCCGTGATGCCCGCAAGCAGCAGAGAGGTGAACAGCAGCGAGGTGCGGTAAGGGCCCGAGGTGTCGACGATGCGGGTCGCGACGGCGACGCCGAGGAAGCCGCAGACGCCGTAGAGCGCGAACACCATGCCGATGGCATCGGGACCGGCGCCGGTCAGCTTGTTGAGCAGCGGACCCATATAGGTGAACACCACGAACTGTCCGGACATTTGCAGCATGGTGATCGCAAGCAGGAGCAGGATCGTCTTGCTGCGGCCGACCGCGGCCCAGGTCTTGATGTCGACCGGCGTGCCCTTCAGGTCCACCGGAAGACGCAGCATCAAGAGCAGGAAGCTGATGCAGCCGAGTGCGCCGATCCCGCCATAGGCGGCGCGCCAGCCATAGCGGCTGGCGATGAAAGTGATCAGCGGCAGGCCGACGGCCGCAGCGAGCGACCAGCCGAGGAAGATGTAGGCGATGGTGCTGCCGCGCCGCTCCACCGGCACGATCAGCGCCGCCGTGCCCGCAGCCTGCGGCGTATAGAGCGCACCGATCGCGAGCATCACCAGACGGATCGCGAGCAGGCTCGCATAGTCGGGGACAAAGGCCGAGGCGAGATTGCCGACGGCAAGCACCGCCAGCGTGGTCGTGAGCAGCGTCCGCCGTTCGATGCGGCTGGTCAGCCAGGCCGTCAGCGGCGAGCCGATGCACAACGTGATCGCACCGAAGGTGATCAGCAGCCCGGCCGCATGGATGCTGACGTCGAGCCCGCTCGCCAATTCCGGCAGCATGCCCGCCGGCGCCAGCACCGAGCAGCCGGTGACGATGTTGCCGAGCATCAGGGCGGTTGGCGCGAACCGAGGAGCGCGGGGCTTTTCCATGCAAATGCATGTAGAGCGGGCACTCAGCCAATGAAAGGCCCCTCGCGAAATAGTTGGCGCGCGCGGCGGCATTGCGCGCGGATTTTCTTGGAAATGCCCGATTGCGCAGGCCGAATCGCCTGATATATCGCTCGTTCCCGCTTACCTGCGCTCGTTCGCAGGAGTGAGCCTCAGGAGTAAAGCAATGACCGATCAGCCCAAATCCGAATCCGGCTTCCAGTACTCCCTCAGCAATCTGAAGCCCGTGACCCCCGCCGCCAAAGTCACCCTCACCTTCCCGGACGGCGCCCGGCGCGAATACGACAAGAGCATCACCGGCCTCGAGATCGCCAAGGGCATCTCGCCGTCGCTGGCCAAGCGCACGGTCGCGATTGCGCTCGACGGCGTCATCGCCGACCTCGACGATCCCATCGAAGCCGATGCCAAGATCGAGCTGATCAATCGCGACGATCCCCGCGCGCTCGAATTGATCCGCCACGACTGCGCCCACGTGCTCGCCGAAGCCGTGCAATCGCTGTGGCCCGGCACCCAGGTCACCATCGGCCCGGTGATCGAGAACGGCTTCTATTACGACTTCTTCCGCAACGAGCCGTTCACGCCGGAAGATTTTGCCGCGATCGAGAAGAAGATGCGCGAGATCATCGCGCGCGACAAACCCTTCACCAAGGAAGTCTGGGATCGCGAAAAGACCAAGCAGGTGTTCCGCGATAAGGGCGAGGCCTTCAAGGTCGAGCTGGTCGATGCCATTCCCGGCAACGAGCCAATCAAGATCTACTACCAGGGCGACTGGTTCGACCTCTGCCGCGGTCCGCACATGACCTCGACCGGCAAGGTCGGCAACGCCTTCAAGCTGATGAAGGTGGCCGGCGCTTATTGGCGCGGCGACAGCAACAACCCGATGCTGACCCGCATCTACGGCACCGCCTTCGCCAAGCAGGAGGACCTCGACGCTTACCTCAAGCAGATCGAGGAAGCCGAAAAGCGCGACCATCGCAAGCTCGGGCGCGAGCTCGACCTCTTCCATTTCCAGGAGGAAGGTCCGGGCGTCGTGTTCTGGCACCCGAAGGGCTGGACCATCTTCCAACAGCTGATCGCCTATATGCGGCGGCGTCTGACCGGCGACTACAGCGAGGTCAACGCGCCCCAGATCCTGGACAAGGTGCTGTGGGAGACCTCGGGCCATTGGGGCTGGTATCGCGAGAACATGTTCGCGGCGCAGTCGGCCGGCGACGAGGCCGAGGACAAGCGCTGGTTCGCGCTCAAGCCCATGAACTGCCCCGGTCATGTGCAGATCTTCAAACATGGCCTGAAGAGCTATCGCGACCTGCCGCTGCGCCTCGCCGAGTTTGGCGTGGTGCACCGCTACGAACCCTCCGGCGCCATGCACGGGTTGATGCGCGTGCGCGGCTTCACCCAGGACGATGCGCACGTCTTCTGCACCGAGGACCAGCTCGCCGATGAATGCCTGAAGATCAACGATCTGATCCTGTCCACCTATGCGGACTTCGGCTTCACCGGCGATCTCACCGTGAAGCTGTCGACCCGGCCGGAAAAGCGCGTCGGCACCGATGCGATGTGGGACCACGCCGAGCGCGTGATGGCGACAGTGCTGCGCGAGATCCAGTCGCAAAACAACCACATCAAGACCGAGATCAATCCGGGCGAAGGCGCCTTCTACGGGCCGAAGTTCGAATATGTGCTGCGCGACGCCATCGGCCGCGACTGGCAGTGCGGCACCACGCAGGTCGACTTCAACCTGCCGGAGCGGTTCGGGGCCTTCTACATCGACCATGACGGTGGCAAGAAGCCGCCGGTGATGGTGCATCGCGCGATCTGCGGCTCGATGGAGCGTTATATCGGCATCCTCATCGAGCACTATGCCGGCAACTTCCCGCTCTGGCTGTCGCCGGTGCAGGTGGTGGTCACCACCATCACCTCCGAGGCCGACGACTACGCCAAGCAGGTCGTCGAGCAGGCGCGCCGCGCAGGCCTTCGGGTCGAGATCGACCTGCGCAACGAGAAGATCAACTACAAGGTCCGCGAGCACTCGCTGGCCAAGATCCCGGCGCTGCTGGTGGTCGGCAAGAAGGAAGCTGAGACGCAATCGGTCTCGGTCCGCCGCCTCGGCAGCGACGGCCAGAAGGTGATGACGACGGTAGAGGCGATCACCGCCCTGCTCGACGAGGCGACCCCGCCGGACGTCCGGCGGGCGCGCGGCGCCGTCTGATCCCTGAAATCGGTCTAAACTCGCTTCCGGTTGCGGGCGTGCATGCCTATCTCGGGTCTGCACGCCCGCCGACCAGCTGAAGAGGATAACGCAGTGCGAGATGCCATCGAACTTCTGAAGACCCGCCGCTCGGTCAAGCCGCGCGAGATGACCGGGCCCGGCCCCTCGGCAGCCGAGCTCGAGACGATCCTCACCATCGGCGCGCGCGTGCCCGATCATGGCAAGCTGGCGCCCTGGCGCTTCATCATTTTCGAGGGCGACGCGCGCCAGCGTGCCGGCGAGGTGATCGCGAAGGTCTTCGCTCGGAAGAATCCCGGCGCGCCTGCCGCCGACGTCGAGGTCGAACGCAAGCGACTCATGGACGCACCGCTCGTGATCGGCATCGTCAGCTTCACCAAGCCGCATCCGAAGGTCCCGGCCTTCGAGCAGGAATTGTCGGCGGGCGCCAGCGCCATGAACATCGTCACGGCAGCAACCGCCCTCGGCTACGGCGCGTGCTGGCTGACCGGCTGGTTCTCCTTCGACCGCGACGTCCTCGATGGCCTCGGCCTCAAACCGGACGAAAAGCTCGCCGGCTTCATCCATGTGGGCACGCCGACCAAGCCGAGCGAAGACCGTCCGCGACCGTTCCTTTCGGAAATCGTGACGCGCTTTTAATCGAAGTCTTGTTGACGCCTCCGATGTCTTGCGGCTTTGTTCCCGACCAGGGAGGAAGCCCGGATGAGACGCCGTGAATTTCTGGTCGGGGCCGCGCTGCTGGCCGGCTCGATGGGACGAAGCCGCGCCGCCGCCAACATCCCCGCCCCGTCGCCCGACGGTCTCGATCGCATCACCGCCTATTTCAACAACGAGGTCGGAAGCGGCCGGCTGCCGGGCGCCGTGATCATGGTCCAGCAGCACGGCAAGCCGGTCTACCTCAAGACCTTCGGCGTACGCGACGTCACAACCGGCCTTGCCATGACGCCGGACACGATCTTCGCCATCCACTCGATGACTAAGCCGATCACGTGTCTCGGCGCGATGATGCTGATCGACGAGGGCAAGCTCGCGCTGACCGACCCCGTGTCGAAATACGTCCCTCTCTTCTCCCATACCAAGGTGGGCCTCGAGATCACCAAGCCGGACGGCAAGCTGGAGCTCGACCTCGTCCCGCCGGTCCGTCCCGTCAACATCGAGGATCTGCTGCGGCACACCTCGGGCATCAGCTACGACTATATCGGCGGCAAATGGGTCGAGCAGGCCTACAAGGCAGCTAACATTTTCGAGGGCCCCTTCGACAACAGGGAGTTCGCCGACCGCATCGCCAAGCTGCCGCTGGCGCGGCAGCCGGGAACGCTCTGGCGCTACGGCCATTCCACCGACGTGCTCGGCGCCGTCATCGAGATCATCTCGGGCCAGACGCTCTACGCGTTCCTGAAACAGCGCATCTTCGATCCGCTCGGCATGAGCAGCACCAAATTCGCGCTGACGACAGAGGACGAGCTGGCGCGGATGGCGCGGCCGTTGCCGAGCGATTTCATCCTGCTCGCTGCCGAACGCGAGCGCCTCAGCCATCCCGAATGGCAGTCCGGTGGCGGCGGGCTGCTCTCGACCATCACCGATTATCAGCGCTTCTCGCAGATGCTGCTCAACGGCGGCGAGTTCGAGGGCAAGCGCTATCTGAGCCCTGCCGCATTCAAGGCCATGACCACCGATCACATCGGCCCCGACTCCGGCGTCGGACGCGACTATTTCTATTTCCCGGGTGACGGCTTCGGCTATGGCTACGGCCTTGCGGTGCGAACCGATCCCGGCAACGCCAAACCGCCGCCGCCGGGCTCGCTCGGCGAGCTGAAATGGGACAGCGGCAGCGGCACCTATTTCGGCGTCGATCCCAAGCTCGACATGGTCTACCTCATGATGCAGCAGACCCAGAACGAGCGCAGCCGCATCACACCCGCGTTCAAGGCGCTGGTCTACGACTGCTACCCGGAAGCGTTACGCCGCCCGTGAGGCGCGCTGGCCGAAATCGACGAGCAGCTTTGCGATCTCGGCGGCGGGCCGCGCCGCGCTGAACAGGAAGCCCTGCACCTCGTTGCAGCCTTCGGCGCGCAGCCAGTCGAGCTGATCCTCGGTCTCGACGCCTTCCGCCGTCGTGGTGATGTTGAGGCTGCGGCCGAGACCGGAGATCGCCCGCACGATCGCGCTGCAATCGGGCCGCTGCGCCAGATCCTTGACGAAGGACCGGTCGATCTTGATCTTGTCGAAGGGGAAGCTGCGCAGATAGCTCAGACTCGAATAGCCGGTGCCGAAATCGTCCATGGAAATGCCGACGCCGAGCTCGCGCAGCTGATGCAGGATGGCGAGGTTGGCCTCGGTCTCCGCCAGGAAGATCGATTCGGTGATCTCGAGTTCGAGCCGCCGCGGCGACAGGCCGGACTGCGCCAGGGCCGAAATCACGATTTGAACCAGATTGCGGCTGCGGAACTGCGCCGGCGACAGATTGACCGCGACCTTGACGTCGGCCGGCCATTTGACGGCCTCAGCGCAGGCCTCGCGCAGCACCCATTCGCCGAGCTGGGTGATCAGACCGATGTCCTCGGCGACCGGAATGAACTCGGCGGGCGAGATCATGCCCTTCTCCGGATGACGCCAGCGCAGCAGCGACTCGAAGCCGGAGATGCGATCCGAGGCAATCGACACCAGCGGCTGGTAGTGCAGCTCGAACTCGCCATTGGCAAAGGCGCGGCGCAGATCGAGCTCCATGTCGCGGCGCTTCTGTGCCTGGAGGTCCATCTCGCGCTCGAAGAAATGGTGCATGCCGCCGCCGTCGGACTTGGCCCGGTACAGCGCCATGTCGGCATTGCGCATCAGCTCCTCGGACGTCGTGCCGTCGCCCGGCGACAGCGCGATGCCGATGCTGGCGCCGATCACCATCTCCTGGCCGTCGATGTCGTAGGGCGCCTTCAGCATGTCGATCAGCAGGGTCGCGCAAGCGCTGGCTTCGTTCGGCGAGACGTCAGCCGCGAGGATGACGGCAAACTCGTCGCCGCCGAGCCGGGCCGCGAGATTGGCACCGCGGACCGCGGTGGTGAGGCGTTCGGCAACCTGCTTGAGCAGGCGATCGCCCGCCGGATGGCCGAAGGAATCGTTGATGTTCTTGAACAGGTCGAGATCGATATAGAGCACGCCGACCCGTTTTCCTCCGGCCTGGTCCAGCGCCTGCTTCAACCGCTCCTGGAATTGTTCGCGGTTCGGCAGGTCGGTGAGCCCGTCATGATGGGCCATATGGGCGATCCGCGCCTCGGCCTTGCGCCGCTCGGTGATGTCGACCACCGCGACCAGATAGCCGTCGCGATCGCCGAAAGCGACGCGGCGGCCGAAGGTGAGCACCTCGATCTCGCTGCCGTCGGCGCGCAAATGCCGCCAGTTGCGCGAGGAATGATAGGAATCGCCAACGCGCTCGAGCGCCTCGGCGTGGCTCTCCCACTCGTCCTCGGGCCAGATCTCGTGCAGCCTCATGCGCAGGAAGGTGGCACGGCTGTAGCCGTAATGCTGGACCGCGGCGTCGTTGACGCTGAGGAAATGCTTGGTCTCGGCATCGAACACCCACATCGGCATCGGGTTGTTGTCGAACAGCAGGCGGAACGAGGCGTCACGCCGCTTTAAGGCGGTCACGTCGGAGATCGTCAGCGAGACCACGTCGGCGAAGGCGATGGCGCTGAGCCTGAGGTAGCGGCCCTCGTTCTCGATCTCGAGCTGTTCGCCGCGGCCGCCCGAGACGGCCTCGAGCAGAAATTCCATCACCTCGGGCGCAGCCAATAGCGTGCTTCCCTCACGGACCCGCCGCCACAACAGGCTTCCGGCCGCGGCCTTCAGCAGCGCGCCTGCGCTCCTGTTGTGGTGCACGACCTGGAGATCGAACGGCCTGCCCGCAGCATCGCGCAACGTTGCCAGCGAGACGACCGCGTCGTCGGTCGCCGAGAAAATCGCATCGAGCAGATTATATTGCGTGCCGCGCTCGTTGACGTAGGCGCCAACCAGCGTGGCGCCCCAGCGCGAGGCGGTCGGCAGCGCGAGCAGATCGTAGATCCTCACCATGCCGTCCCGCACGCAATGCGCGCTCGCGTGATGCGGCTGTCCCGTCGCAAGCGCGATCGCCGCTGCCTCCGTCAGCGCCGTGGCGCAATCGGGCGACAGCTCCG
The DNA here is from genome assembly GCF_000296215.2 of Bradyrhizobium sp. CCGE-LA001. Classification (NCBI taxonomy): domain Bacteria; kingdom Pseudomonadati; phylum Pseudomonadota; class Alphaproteobacteria; order Hyphomicrobiales; family Nitrobacteraceae; genus Bradyrhizobium; species Bradyrhizobium sp. CCGE-LA001. The sequence goes on from NZ_CP013949.1 coordinate 5,016,760, forward strand.
CGACCGGAATGTCCCAGCGCTCCTCGCCGAGCCATTTCTGCACGTAACGTCCGCTGCGCGACAATTCGAGCGCGCCCTCACCCCTGAGCAGCGCGATGTGGTCGGCGAGCCGACCGAGGCTGCCGAGCATCACGTCCTCGTAGCGCGGCAACCGTTCGCCGGGCTTCAACGCGGCACGCCATTTGCGCCGAAGCACCGGGATGTCATCGAACATTTCGGCGGCCGGTTTTCCCGACACTTTCTTCGCGGCAGTCATGGCAGTCCCCAACGCACTATCCCGGCGCATCCAATGCGGAGGCACTTAACGGCGTGTAAAAGCAACGCAGACGCGGGTTCCGTTCGGTGATTATGACAGTTTTAAGTCAGGCGTTGGTTAGTGGGGGTTAGAGACTATGACGGTTGTGCAAACTGCCACGCAGAGCGCGATGACGCGGTGTATCGCGACGATCACTTCTCGTGTCCCGGGCGCGCTGCAACGCGCAAGCGTTGCTGCGCAGAGCCGGGACCCAGGACGCCGCAGGACTGGCTGGTGCATGGGCCCCGGCTCTGCAGCGCACCGTCGAAGAGACGCTGCGCTGCGTCCGGGGCACGAGAGTGGAGTTTGGCGCACGGAAACCTCCGCCGTCATTGCGAGCGGAGCGAAGCAATCCAGACTGCTTCCGCGGAAACAGTCTGGATTGCTTCGTCGCAAGGGCTCCTCGCAATGAGAATGGGGCGACATGGTCGCTTCATCGTTCGCATCTTTGATTGTAGACATACCTTCGCAGCCTCGCGGCTGATCTCGCCCGAGCTTTGCGTCGATGCCTCACCCTCGATTGAAAAGGGCGCAGGGAAGACCGGGTGCCGGCCGGGCACCCACGGTCCACTGTGCGAAAGCGTGTGCTTTACAAGATTGCACAGCGGCATACAGGTGAAGCCAAGCAACCGGCCTTCCCTGCGCAGTGGTTTTACGGCTTATGTCGTGCTCTCCCTGGGGAGCGATGCACTATTGCCCCCGTCGCCTTGCGGATGGCTGATGCGCGCGCCCGGTTGGGCCGCCACATCACCGCAAGACTTGGCGCACAGACCCCGGGCGCCAGGACGACACGATTTTACCGTACGCGAACCGCACCCGTCGTTGACGCGACGCGTTCGCTCACGGTTGCCCGCCCTGCGAAGCTTTTCGCGCCGGTGTGACCCACGTCCACCGCCGCCCGGCCCGCGTTCGTGACGATCGCGATACGCCCCTCTTCGTTGGGCCGGGTTGCGGCGATACGTACGCCGTTTCCGAATTTCGGTAAAGAAGAATGTTTTTGACGGTGTCCGTTGACCTACGACTGGCGTGTTTTGCCCGGCGGGCAACGCAAGGTCTTGTAGCCCGGATGAGCGCAGCGACATCCGGGATTCTGCCGGCAGCGTCCCGGGTATCGCTTCCGCCTTCGCTCGTTGAGCTACGGCGGACAAGTCGCTCACGCGGGCTACGGGAATGTGCGCGCAGGAACGCCGCTAATCCTCGCTCGAGGCGGCGGAGCGGTTGTGCAGATAGGCCTGCGACAACAGGAAGAACAAGGCGCGCTCGCCTTGATATTTGGCGGACGGCCGGGTGCGCTCGAAGCCGTCGGCAAAGACCTTGCCGGACTGGCCGCACACTTGCCATCGCCAGCCGAACCGCTTGCGCCTGGTGAGGATCACTTCGAACATGCCGACGGGCTAGGTCCCCTGCTCCTGCCGGTCTCGCAAGGCACGCGCCTGCTCCGGCCTCCCCCGTTAGACGGATGCCCGACATATAACGCAGCAGGATGGAAAGAGAATAAAATTGATGATCGGAAATTGGTCTCTTCCACCGCCGTGGTGAACTCGCGGAGCGCTGGAATAAGACGGCGCGAACGGTGTTCGTTCAAGTCCTTCGCGGCAGCCTGATAGCGCTCACAGCGTATTCAAGGCGGTACACAAGAAGCGGCAAACGGTGAGCATCCGCTCACCCGACACGCGACGACGAAGGTAACTGGGGGTAGATCGTTCGTGCGCCAGATGAGAGATATCGCGCCTGAAGGCAAAGGCGGCGCATGGCATGCGGCATTGCCGAAGGTCTATCGCGCGACAACCTCGACTTCGCCGTCGACGCCGTTCACGACGTTGAAGCCGCGCTCGTAGACTTTACCTTCGTTCTTGGCGATGGCGCGGTATTCGCCTTCGGAGAGGACGACGCGCGGGAAGGCGCCGATCGATTCCTTGATGACGTCGCCGCCCGGGGTGATCACCGACCAGGCGGTGTTGGCGAGCGCCTCGCCGCCCCTGTCGCTGACGAGCTTGAGCGTGATCACGGCGGCGCGGTGGGTGATGGTGACGTCGGTGAGCTTGCCGGCCTGGACGCGGATGTCCGAGCGCACCACCGAATTGGCGTCGCCATAGTTGGAGACGATGTAATAGGTGCCTTCCGGGATGAGCACGACGTCGCCGGCGGCGACGTTGGGCACCAGCGAGGCGCGCTCGCCGGATTCGAACTGGCTGCCCTTGTAGATCGAGAACGAGATCTGGTTTTGCGGAATGCGGCTGGTGCCGACGCGGCCCTCGATGCGCAGGCCGCCGGCGGGCAGGACGAAGGATTCGCGATCCGTCTCCGCCTTCAGGCTGACGGTGCGCACCGCGCTGACGAGGCCGAAGGCGACGTGGACGACGTAATTGCCCGGCGGCAGCACGATGTTGGGCGCGGCATTGCGGTCCTCGCGGATCAGCTTGAAGGTGCCGTTCTCGTCGGGACGGTCGGCGAACACGCGCCAGACCAGGCCGCTGGTGATAGCGGGCGAATCCTTGCCGTATCTCGCGGTCAGCGACAGCACGCCCTGGCCCGGCACGGCTGCATTCAGCGGCGCGGCCGGCGGTACGGTCGTGACCGCGGGCGGCGGCATGCTGGGCGAGAGCGGCTGCATCAGCGTCGGCGGCAGGCTCGGAGGGCCGGCGCCCGGCCCGGAGGGTGCGGCCAGATTGATGGCGGCGCCGGGATCGGGCACCGAAGCAGGGGGCACCGGCGGCGGACGATCGGAGAAAAGCTGCGCCTGAGCGGCGCTCTGGCCCAAGACCATGAGGCAGGCGGCAAGGCTCAGCGCCGGCAGCAGCCGAACGCTGCGCCGCCATCCGATGATGCCGTCACCCCCGCGTGTCATGCCTCCTGCTTTTCACCGAAAACGCGGCAAATTCAAGCCTCGGAACCCCCAAGGAAATACGGTTCTGGGGAACCCGATTGCCGCCTGCGTGATTGGCCGAGGACGACCAGCCGTCGCCACACTGCTGCCCCCTGCTTCCCGAACGGTATAAACCATGCTTCACCCTCGTTATGGCGGAGCGGAGGTGCGGCGCCTACTCTGGTGTGAGGCTGGCCCGGGCAGGAGAGTTTTTCGGTGCTGGAAATTTTGAAAGGTCGGGGCGCGAACGGCTCCAACGGGGAAAAAGCGGGGGAGAAGGTGGGGCTCGGCACCACCCGCCGGCCGGTCATCGGCCTTGCCCTCGGCGGTGGCGCGGCGCGCGGCTTTGCCCATATCGGGATCATCAGAACTCTGATCGCCAATGGGATCGTGCCCGACGTCGTGGTCGGCACCTCCATCGGCGCCGTGGTCGGCGGACTTCATGCGGCCGGCCGGCTGGATACGTTCGAAGATTGGGGGCGCAGCCTGCAGGGCATGCGCAACATCCTCGGCTATCTCGATATCCGCCTGAATGGCTCCGGGCTGCTCGGCGGCGAGAAATTGGCAACCCGGCTCGAGGAGGCGGTCGGACAGGCCCTGATCGAGGACCTCCCGATCAAGTTCGCCGCCGTGGCGACCGAGGTCCGCACCGGCCACGAGATCTGGCTGACACGCGGCCGCGTGGTCGATGCGATGCGCGCCTCCTATGCGCTGCCCGGCATCTTCGCGCCCGTCCTGATCGGCGACCGTTGGCTGGTCGACGGCGCGCTGGTCAATCCGGTGCCGGTCTCGGCCGCCCGCGCGCTCGGCGCCGAAATCGTCATCGCCGCGAATCTTTCCAGCGACATCTTCACCCATTCCACGACGATCTATTCGCACGGCGCGATGCCCGCGCCAGTGGCAGTCGTACCCGAAGTGTCGACTGCCAAGCGGCGCTTTCCGCGATTTTTCTCACCCGAGAAGACCATGAAGCGCGAGTTCTTCGGCGGCGGGGGACGGCCCGGCATTTCCTCCGTGATGGTGGATGCCTTCAACATCATGCAGGACCGCATCACGCGCGCCCGCCTTGCCGGCGATCCGCCCGACCTGTTGATCACACCGCGCGTCGGCCAGTTCGGCTGGTTCGACTTCCATCGCTCCGAGGACCTGATTGCGCACGGCACGCGCGCCGCCGAGCGCGCGCTGGACTCGATCCAGGAGGCGATCCACGTGCTGGCGCCGCCTCCTGAAGGGGCAGCGCCCACCGCACAAGAGTGAGGTCCGATCAGGCGGTCTTGATGTAGTCGCGCAGGGCTTCCTGCTCGGACTCGTATTCCTGGACGCGGCGCTTGACGATGTCGCCGATCGAGATCAGGCCCACCACCTTGCCGTTGTCGATCACGGGCAGGTGGCGGAACTTGCCCGTGGTCATCGTCTCCATGAGCTCGGCGACCGTATCGGTCTCCTTGCAGGTGACGACCTTGCGAGTCATGACCTGGGCAACCGGTTCGTCCAGCACGCTGGCGCCGCGCTCGCCGAGCACGCGCACGATGTCGCGCTCGGACAGGATGCCTTCGAGCCGGCTCTGGTTCATCACCAGCACCGCACCGATCTTCTTCTCGCCGAGCAGCTTGACCGCGGCCGACAACTTGGCGTCGGGCTCGACGCTCATGATCTGATGGCCCTTGGTATTGAGAATGGAACGTACCGTCATTGTCGCCTCCCAGAATCGGAGCCGTCCGCGTGCGGCGGTCCGGACTTGTTCGCGAGTCTTCAACTAACAGTTACAGCGCCGGTTTCACGCTCGTGCGCTTTGCGAAGCGCTGCCGCTATGGGCTTGCCGCTTCGGAACATTCTTCCGGGGAATGATGGATGAATTCGGGCGACGCCGCAAGCGCCGCTTCAAATATGGTCTGAAACGTCGCGTGATGACGCATCCGCAGCATCGCTTCGCACGCGCGGCACGGGATCGAACAGCGCGAACAGCAGGAGCCCTGCGAAGAAGCCGCCGATATGCGCCTGCCAGGCCACGCTCGTTGTCTCGGCATCGACGCCGATCGCGCCGAGACCGAAAATGATGTTGACGCCGAACCAGACCGCGAGAAAGCCGACCACGCGCCCGTCGCGCAGCGCGCGCGAGAGCGGCAGCGCCGGAACCTTCGCGGCGGTATCGGCGTCCGAGCGGCTGAACGACAGGAAGCTGCCGCGGGCGAATGCGAAGCGGATCGCTGCCGCCATTGCGCCGGACACCGAAGCTGAGGCGCCGATCATCGGCGCCACCGCATGCTCATGGGTGACGAGATGGGCGAGCGCGCCGGCCGCCGCCGTCACCGCCATGAACACGAAGAACCTGACGGCGCCGAACCGCCGCGCCAGCGCGCTGCCGAACGGCAACAGCCACAGCACGTTGAAGCCGAGATGGGTCAGATTGGCGTGTAGCAGCGAATAAGTGACGAAGGTCCAGACCTTCGCCCCCGCCCCGCCCGGGATCTGCAAATTCAGTAACGAGGAATCGTACCGCTTCGGGATGAAGCCGAAGACGTCGATGGTCCAGTTCTCGAGCTCCGGCGGCAGCAGCACCCGCAGATGGATCACCGCGAGCAGGACGATATAGGCGGTCAGCGCCGCCGGCAGCGTCAGGATCGGCTCACGCGGAGCCTCCTCCTGGACGGCCGGCAGATCCGGAGACTCCTGCGGCGGAGAATTTGGCGGGGAATCCAAGGCAGCTTCGCTTTCAGCGCGATCGGAGCGACGTGCTTGGAGATAGTCGCCTTTGCCGCCCCTGCGCAAGTGCACAAGAGGAAAAGGCAGGGCCCTGGGGAGCCCTGCCTGTCCATGTCGGTCTTCCGGTACTCCAAGGAATAAGGTGTATCCCCACCCCTCCCCGCGGCCCGTGACCAAACTGTTTGACGCCCTGTGTACAGGCCTCGCCGAGAACCTGGAAAACCGGCGGGGCTTGCGACCGCGGTCACCATAGCAGGCGGGGCGGCGGCGCAAAGCGCATAGTTAATTTAACGTTAACGGTGCAAAGAAAGCTCCCAGGGGGCCTAAAACACGCCCGCGGCATGGACGCTGCAAATCCCCTCCTGCACAACAACCAAAGGGATCGCGGGTGCACTGAAGCGGGACAGGTTTGTCCCGTGGGGTTGCACCCCGGGGTTAGCGTTCAGTCATGAAACATCCGTCGAGCCGCGCGTTCTTCGCGTATTGGGACAAGAAGCGTGGCACCGCGCGGGCGCCTGATCGGGCCGACATCGACCCGGCTGCCGTCCGCGATCTGCTCAGCGACATCTTCGTGCTGTCCTGCGAGCCCAATCTCGGCTTCCCGTTCCGCGTGGCCGGCACGCGGGTCTGCGCGCTCGCCGGGGGCGACCTCAAGGACCGGAGCTTTGCGGCGCTGTTCACGCCGGAAACCCGCGGCGAGATCGAGGAGATCACCACCATCGTCGCCGACGAGACGCTGGGCGCGATCGCCGGCCTCACCGCCGCGCGCGAGGACGGCAGCAAGGCGCATCTCGAGCTGCTGCTGCTTCCCTTCAACGCCCGCCCGCACACACCCGTTAGCGTAACCGGCGTGCTCGCACCGTTCGACGATGAATGCGGCACGCTCAGTGCCTTCACCCTCACCTCATGGCGCTATCTGCATCAGCCGGAGAAGCTGCTGCCGCGCGCAATCCGCAAACTGCAGATCGCACGCGGGCTGATGGTGTATGAGGGGCTGCGCTAATTTCGAAAGCGCAGGCGACCGTGTCGATCGCCGCGCGGCATGGCCGCTTTTGCCGGATTTGCGTCATTCCTGAAGTCGTCGCGAGCGGCTAGCTTCCGCGCCGCGTGAGACGACGAGCGGATGACATCATCATGAGCTGGCGCATTCTGGGCTGGACCGTACTCGGCGGCGTGGCACTGCTCGCCGCGATCGGCGGAACATGGCTGCTTCTGCTGCCCGGCGCGCCGGCATCGGGAACCGCGCCTGCGATCTCCAGCGAGGAAGCCGCGGCGACGCTGGCCGCGTTGAAACCGCCGAAACGAAAGCGCCCCTTGATCGCCATCGTCGGCATCAACGACATGACCGAGACCACCGACTATCTGATGCCCTACGGCATCCTCGCACGCGCCGACATCGCCGACGTCCTCACCTTGGCAACGCAGCAGGGGCCTGTCACGCTTTATCCTGCGCTCAAGGTGCAGCCCCACGCGACAATTGCCGACTTCGATGCGGCGCATCCGGACGGCGCCGACTACGTCATCGTGCCCGCGATGAGCCGTGACGACGACGCAACGGTCCTGCAATGGATCAGGAGCCAGGCTGGCAAGGGCGCGATCGTGATCGGCGTCTGCGTCGGCGCCACCGTCGTTGCCAATACCGGGCTGCTCGACGGCAAGCGGGCCACCACGCATTGGTATTCCGTGCGCGATCTTCGCAAGCATGCGACGATCCGCTATGCGCCGGACCGCAGACTGGTCGTCGACCAGGGCGTCGCGACGACAACCGGCATCACCGCATCCATGCCGATGGCCCTCACCTTGATCGAGGCGATCGCCGGCCGGGCCAAGGCCGAGGCGGTCGCCCGCGACATCGGGCTTGCCGCGTGGGATGCGCGCCACCGCAGCGACGCCTTCAGCTTCACGCGCCCCTTCGCGCTGACCGCAATCGCCAACACGCTCGCGTTCTGGAACCGCGAGCAGCTCGGCATCGCGTTGACGCCCGGCATCGACGAGGTCTCGCTCGCGCTGATTGCCGATGCATGGTCGCGAACCTATCGCTCGCGCGCCCTCACCTTCGCCGCAACGGCGCAGGTTCAGAAGAGCCGCGGCGGTCTCGGCATCCTGCCGGAGCGGATCGCCGCGGACTGGCCGGCACAGCAGACGCTGCCGGATACCGTCATCTCGCCGCCGGCGCAGGCCTTGGACGACACGCTGCGCGCGATCGAGACGCGCTATGGATCGCGCACGGCCGATTTCGTGGCGATGCAGCTGGAATATCCGAGATAGCGGCAGTAAAGATCTATTCGACATGAGCAAGCCGCACTGGCGTCCCGCGCGCGCATCCGACATTGCTGCGATCGACGCCATCGCGGCGCGAATCCATCCTGGTCTGTTCGAACGCCCTGACGTGCTCGCAGAGAAGATACGGCTTTGTCCCGATGGCTGCCACGTGCTCGCTGCGGAGGAAGCGATCGTCGGCTACGGGCTCGCCCATCCCTGGAGGCAATATCAAATTCCGCCGCTCGACGGATTCCTCATTAGGCTGCCTGACGATGCGGACTGCCTCTACGTGCACGACGTCGCCGTGCTCCCCGGCGCCCGCGGCGGTGTCGCACGCGCCTACATCGCGACGATCGAACAGCTCGCGCGCGCATCCGGCATCGCGGCGCTCGCGCTGGTCTCGGTCTATGCCACACAGCCGCTATGGGAGCGCCTCGGCTTTCGGGCCGTGACGGCGGATGCGGAATTGCGCGTCAAGCTCGCATCCTACGGTGATGGCGCGACGTACATGCTGCGCGATCTCGCTGCGACGTGACGCCCTCCCCGGTCGCGGCTCACGCGGGCGTGAAGCCGCACGCTCGAACCGGCTTCGGCCGGCCTCCGTCGAAGAAACGTGCGGACCGTTCCGGTCTCGCCGAACCGAGACTGGAGAACGTCCATGAAGCTCACATTGTCGAAAGCTGCTTTGATTGCATTCACTGCGACGGCCGCGTTCAGCGCGACCAGTGCCAACGCCACGCAGTACCGGGCCTACGGCTGCGAGTTCGCCTTCTTCGAGGGCTGTGCCGGTCTGGTCGAGGTGCCGAACCAGGGCGGACGGCGCGCTCGTACCGCTCCCGATATCTCGCCCGTCTACATGAAGCAGACCGACCCGCGCTACAATTCGGTGCTGCATGACGCCGGTGGTGGCGGAGGTGGCGGTGGTGGTGGTGGTGGCGGCGGCCGCTGAACTCACTGCCGGAATTCTGGGATGATGTCGCCGGTGCGACCCGGCGGCATCATTGCCGTCCGGGCTGGATCGCAAGGCTCACCCGCGCCGCTTCTTCTTCGCCTTCTTGCCTCCCGCACCCTTGATGGGCCATGGCGTGACTGAAGGCTCCGCGTGGCCCTGCTTGTTTCGCTGCTTGTTCTTCCTTCCGAAGGAAGCAGCCTCGTCGAGGCTCGGACCGCGCTCGCCGTGGGCCTTGTCGCGCGGCTTGGATGCTTTTGTATCGCGTGCGCGATCTTCGCGACGCGGGCGGCGATCGGCATCAGCGCTCTCGCGCCGGGGCGTATATGACCTCTCCTCCGACGGCGCCTGCCGCTGCGGCGCCTCCGCCATCGGCTCGATGCGGATGCTGTCCTCCTTGTCCGGACGCTTGATCTTGGCGGCGAAGGACTCCGCGACGCGCTCGGAAATCTCGAACTCGGTGGTGGTGTCCATGATCTTGATGGCGCCGATGTCGCGCTTGTCGATGCCGCCGCGGCGGCAGATCATCGGCAGCAGCCAGCGCGCTTCCGCATTCTTGCGCCGTCCGATCGCTGCGCGGAACCAGACGCTGCCCTCTGCCATATTGTGCTTCGACGATGCCTTGCCGGACTTCGATCGCGACTTGCCAGGACGATCCTCGTCTTCCGCACCTCGAAATTTGTCGCGACCGCGATCCTCGCGCGGCTTGCCGCTGCGTTCGCCGGGATCGATGATGTCTTCGGGCGATGGCAGCCGTGCCCGATAGAGCCGCGCCAGCGCAGCGGCGATGTCCTCCGGCGACCGCTCGGCCAACAGCGCCTGCGCCAGCACCAGATCGTCCGGCGTCGTCTCCTCCGTGAACAACACGTCCTTCATGCGGGCGTGGTCGAGCTTGCGGATCTCCTCGGCTTGCGGCGCGGTGTCCCAGGCGGCTTCGACGCCAGCGAGATCGAGGAGCAGCTCGGCGCGCCGCCGCCGTGCCGGCGGCACGAGAAGAACGCTGGTGCCCTTGCGGCCCGCGCGTCCCGTGCGGCCGGAGCGGTGCTGCATCACCTCGGCGTCATTGGGCAGATCGGCATGGATGACGAGGTCGAGGCTCGGCAGGTCGATGCCGCGGGCGGCCACGTCGGTCGCGACGCAGACGCGGGAACGTCCGTCCCGCAGCGACTGCAGCGCCATGGTGCGTTCGTTCTGCGTCAGTTCGCCCGACAGCGCGACCACGGAAAAGCCGCGCTCGAGCAGCGCCGCCTGCAAATGCCTGACGGCATCGCGCGTGCTGCAGAACACCAGCGCACTCGGCGCCTCGTAGAAGCGCAGCACGTTGACGACGGCATGCTCGACATCGCCGGGCGCGATGCGGATCGCGCGGTACTCGATGTCGGCGTGGCCGCCCTCGTCGCCGGCAACCTCGATGCGGAATGCGTCGCGCTGATATTGCCTGGCCAGCGCGACGATGCCGCGCGGGAACGTCGCCGAGAACAGCAGGGTGCGGCGCGTCTCCGGCGTGGTCTCGAGGATGAACTCCATGTCCTCGCGGAAACCGAGATTGAGCATCTCGTCGGCCTCGTCGAGAACGACTGCCTTCAGCTCCGAGATGTCGAGCCGGCCGCGGCGCAAATGATCGCAGAGCCGGCCCGGCGTGCCGACGACGATGTGCGCACCGGCCGCAAGCTCGCGCTGCTCGCGGCGCGGATCCATGCCGCCGACGCAGGAGACGACGCGGCCGCCCGCATGCCCATAGAGCCAGGCAAGCTCGCGCTGCACCTGAAGCGCGAGCTCGCGGGTCGGCGCCACGATCAGGGCAAGCGGCGCGGCTGCCTGCTCGAAGCGCTCGGCGTCATCGAGCAAATTCCTGGCGATCGCCAGCCCATAGGCGACGGTCTTGCCGGAGCCGGTCTGCGCCGAGACCAGGAGGTCGCGGCTGGTGGCTTCGTGGGCGAGCACCGCGAGCTGGACGGGCGTCAGTGAGTCATAGTTCCGCTCGGCCAAAGCGCGGGCGAGCGGCGGGGTCAGGGCCGGAAGAGACACGAGATGGGAAACCCTGGTTAATTCAGGCGCGGCACAGCGAGCCGAGGCGCCCAAAGCTGCGTGCGCGGCAACGGCCCGGCCGCACGCTGGATTTGATCTGGCCGCTCTTTACGCCAAGCGCCCGGAAATCGCCAGTGCCGTGATGCATGGCTTGGTGGAGAGTGCCGCGCCAAGGTTGCAGCGGATTTTTGCAGTCACCTCGATTAACCTCGGTGCGGCTGGGTCGGCCGGCCGCCGAGCCACGTCAGGCCTGGGTACATAGGAAAGCGCAACGATGAGACTGGCAGTTATTTCCGATATCCACGGCAATCTCGCCGCGTTGGAGGCCGTGCTGGCCGATATCAAGACGCGCACCGTCGATCGTACGGTCAACCTCGGCGATTGCGTCACCAGCCCGTTGTGGCCAAAGGAAACCTTCGAAGCCCTCCAGTCGCTGTCGTTGCCGACCGTGCGCGGAAACCATGATCGCTGGATCGAGGAGTTTACCGACGACAAGCTCTCGCCGGCAGGACTGTTCGCGCGCAACGCGTTGACGGCAGAGCAGCGCCGCGCGCTCCACAGCCTGCCTTCCCAACTACGGCTGGACGATGGGGTCGTGGCCTGCCATGGCACGCCCGACGACGATACGACGTGTTTGCTGGAGGAAATACTGGACGACGGCCGCTATGTCCCGGCACACCGCGACGTGCTGGCCGCGCGTCTCGCAAGCGCGCCGGCGGCCCGCGTGGTGCTGTGTGGTCATAGCCACCGCCAGGCGGTCGTTCATGGCCCCGGCGACTGCCTGGTTCTCAATCCGGGGAGCGTCGGCTGCCCGGTATTCGCCGACATTCCCGTCGCGGCCAAGCTTGAATATCGCTCGCCTCACGCCCGCTACGCGATCATCACGAAGGGAAGAAGGGGCTGGCAAGTCGAACTACTCGCCCTCGAATACGATTGGGAGGCCGCGTCGGCACGTGCGCTCGCCAACGACCACCCGAGATGGGCGCAGGCCATGTTGTCCGGATACGTGACGTAGCGTCCTTCAGATCTCCGCGTAGATCTCCAGCAGATTGCCGTCGGGATCGCGGAAGAACAGCGTCCGATGACCAAAGGGCTGGTCCGTCGGCGGCGACAGCAGCACCACGCCCTGGCGCAGGAGCTCGTCGGCGCAGGCATCGACTTCGGACGCAGACACCCTGAAGGCCAGTTGCAGCGAGGCGCTGCCTTCAGGCGTCGGGGCATCGGCCGCAGTCCGGCCCGGCTTCGCCAGCGCCAGCGTGTTGGGGCCGAGGCCGTATTCGATCCAGTTCGGCGACAGCTCGCGCTGCAGCGACAAGGCAAGCACGTTCTCGTAGAAGCGCCGCATCGCCGCCATGTCGCGCACGAAGATGACCGTGTAGTCGATCGCGCGGATGGCTCGGAAGGGAGAGCAAGCGCGCGCGTCCGGTTCATCTTTCATGGTGGCCCTCGTTGCAAATGCCTGCACGAAGCCGCATGAGCGCAGCGACATGCGGGACAACCTCATCCGACGCACCCCCGGATATCGCTTCGCTCATCCGGGCTACGATCAACCGCGACAGGCCATCATTCCACCAGCTCCGGCCAGGGCACGATGGTCGACTTCACCGTCTTCATCGCCATCGCGTCCTTGACCGCCTGCGCGACACCGTCCTCCGTGAAGGGGTAGATCGTCTGCATCTTCAGCCAGGGATATTTGCCGGCCGTGCGGTAGAGCATGTCGACGCCGAGCGGAAGATCATTGCCGGTGAAGCCCCAGGATCCCAGCACGTTGAGGTCCTTGGTGCAGATGCGGTGCCATGACGTGTCGATCGAGCCGGCGTCGGTGAACTGGCCCATCTCGACATAGGTGCCGCCGTCGCGCAGCATCTCGATGCCTTCGGGTCCGGCGGTCGGATGGCCCGAGCAGTCCATCACCAGATCGGCGCCGAAGCCGCCAACGATCCCGCGGACGCGCGCGATACGCTCTTGCGGCGAGGTCAGGTCTTCGATGTTCACGGTCGCCTCCGCGCCGAACTCGCGGGCGAGCTTGAGCCGCGGCTCCTCCGGGGCGCCGACGCAGATGACACGCCCTGCTCCCATCTCCCTGGCGGCGGCGACGGCGAGAATGCCGATCGGGCCCGAGCCCTGGATCACTACCGTATCGCCCCAGGTGAAACCGCCGGCGCGGCTAGCGCGGTTGAAGGCGCGGATGCAGGAGGTCAGCGGCTCCGACAGTGCGCCAAGCCGCAGCGACATGTCGTCGGGAAGCTTGTAGATTTTCGTGCCCGGCAGCATGTCGAGATCGACATAGACATATTCGGCCCAGCCGCCCCACATGTGCGGCGCCTTCTCGAAGCCGAGATAGCGGCCGTAATAGACCGGCGTCAGGCATTTGTTCGCGGTTTGCGGATAATGGATGCAGTAATAGCAATGGCCGCAGGGCATCAGCGGCGGGATCATCACCTTAGAGCCGACCTGCAGCGGCTTGCTCATGAAATCCTCGGTGAACTCCTCGCCGCATTCGACGATAACGCCGCCAATCTCGTGGCCGAGCGTGAACGGCCAGGGCAGCGGCTTCGGCCAATGTCCCTTGAGGATATGCAGGTCGGTGCCGCACACCCCGCAGGCGCCGACCTTGATCAGCGCGGCCTTCTTGCCGACCTTCGGCCACGGCACGGTGCGGATGACGGGCTCTGAGCCGGGACCGGCGTGGGTGCAGACGCGAATGACTTCCATGGATGTGTCCTCAGTGCCCGCTTGTTGTGATTTGTGGCACGGGCCTGCGATCAGCCTATGTCAGCCGAGCGGCATTGCAAATACCGAGGGAGTTGACACGCCGCGGTTGTATCCGCAGGCTGCGCGTGCGCCAGCTATCTCTGCTTCGGAACTCTGCCAGGATCACACCATGGATTTGCGACCGGGCTCGGAACGAATTGTCGTCGCGCCCGACACCGATCCGCTGCAGGGCGCCGTGCAATGGGCGCCGGCGAAATCGCTCTGGCTGGCCGGCATGACCGCCGTCGCCATCGCACTCGGCCCCGTCACATTCTCCTGGCCGGCGTTCGCGCTCTTCATCGCGACCAGCGCTATCACACTGTGCTCCGGACATTGCGTCGGCATGCATCGCAAGCTGATCCATGCGAGCTTCGACTGCCCGCTCTGGCTCGAACGTCTCCTGGTCTATCTCGGCACGCTCGTCGGCATGGCCGGCCCCTATGGGATGATCCGCCTGCATGACTTCCGTGATTGGGCGCAGCGCCAGCCCGCATGCCACGACTATTCCTGCCATCGCGCCGGCTTCTGGCGCGATGCGTGGTGGCAATTGCACTGCCGGCTGGTGCTGCGCCATCCTCCGGACTTCAGGCTCGAGCCGCGGCTCGTCAATGACCGGTTCTACGCCTTGGTCGAGCGCACATGGATGCTGCAGCAATTGCCCTGGGCGGCGCTCTTCTTCGCGATCGGCGGAGCGGACTGGCTGGTCTGGGGCATCTCTGTGCGCGTCAGCGTCTGCGTGACCGGGCACTGGCTCGTTGGCCACTTCTCGCACACCAGAGGCGATCAGGTCTGGATCATCGATGGCGTCGCCGCGCAGGGTTACAACGTCCGTCTCGCGGCGCTGATCAGCATGGGCGAGAACTGGCACAACAATCATCACGCTTATCCGAGCTCGGCGAAGATGGGATTGATGCCCGGACAGCTCGATCCGGGCTGGTGGCTGATCAGGTCGCTTGAGGCTCTCGGGCTGGTCTGGAATGTCAGAACTCCCGACAATCTGCCGGAGCGGCCTGGCCTGCGACGACTGGATGAGTTCGCAGCCCGCATGGAGCGGCGCGGAATACGGGATCAGTGGTCCCGGATTTCCATGCGCTCCTTCCGGGCAACGCCCGGAGGCAGCGCCGATGCTGCGTGATTGTCGCGACGACGATGCCGAGGCGATTGTCCGCATCGCGCTGGCCGCGTTCGCGGAGTTCGAGCAGCATTATTCCGACTGGCCGCTGTTCACCGCCAACGCCGCGAAGATGCCGCAGCTTGCCAAGACCGGCGAGATCGTCATCGCCGAAGATGGCGGCCAGATCATCGGCGCCGTGGCCTATATGGGTCCGCAAGCGCCGAAGCCGGCCTTCTTCGATCCGTCATGGCCGGTCATCCGCATGCTGGTGGTCGATCCAGCCGCGCGCGGCAAGGGCATCGGCAGACAACTGACGGAAGAATGCGTTCGCCGCGCCGAGCGCGACCAGTCGCCGGTGATTGCGCTGCATACGACGACGATCATGACGGTCGCGCTGCCGATGTATCTGCGTATGGGATTCGTGAGGGTGCGGGATGCGCCCGATATTCTGGGGGTGCCGTACGCTCGTCTATGCCAAGTCGCTCGCCTAAAGACCGCAGAGATCGAGGACGCGGTTGCCGCCTTCGCGCGCGATCTCGACATAAAAGCGTTCGAGGATTGCATCTCGCGGGGCCATCAAGTCATAGAGATCCGGGCGCTCGTAGAGGCTGCTCTGTTCCATAGGGCATCGTAGTGGATAATCTTGTGACCTGCACGAGAGCTTGTCGCCGTCCAACTAGCGGAGGCGGAGACGAAAAGCGGAACGGTGGTCCCGGATACGCTGGCTCCAGCTGAACTACGGCGCGCCACAACCACCACCGTCATCCTGAGGTGCGAGCCTTGCGATGCATCGGCATCGCGAGGGGAGCCTCGAAAGGATGGACCAAGGGGATTGTAGCCCATCCTTCGAGGCTCGCTTCGCTCGCACCTCAGGATGACGTGGAGTGTGTAGGGAAGTGCATGGCAGATAACCCCATCCATCCAATTGTCTTGAGCGCTCATCAACGAGCGTGTATGGCCGGATGACATCCTTTCCTGGTGCTCCCTTGAACCCCCTTCCGCAAAATCCCGTCGTCGCGTCCGGCTCGTTCGCGGCCATGAGGTCCGTGCCGTATCGGCTCCAGTTCACGGCCTATGTGCTGGCGATGATGGCCGACAACATCGAGCATGTGATCAGCTATTGGGTGGTGTTCCAGAAATTCCATTCGCCGGCGCTGGCGGGCTTTGCCGTGCTGTCGCACTGGCTGCCGTTCCTGCTGTTCTCGGTCGCGGTCGGCGGGCTCGCCGACCGGTTCGATCCGCGCCGCATCATCCAATGCGGCATGCTGCTGTTCATCGTGGCGTCCGCCGGATGGGGCTTCTTCTTCATCACCGACACCATCCAGATGTGGCACGCGATGCTGCTGCTGGTGATCCATGGCTGCGCCGGCGTGCTCTGGCAGACGCCGAACCAGCTCCTGCTCTACGATCTCGTGGCGCCTGCGGACCTGCCGAGCGCGGTGCGGCTGAACGCGATGGCGCGCTATCTCGGCATCCTGGTCGGGCCTGCGGTGGGCGGCGTCATCATGCTCACCCTCGGCACGTCGCACGGCATTATCTTCAACACGCTGTTCTATCTGCCGATGCTGCTCTGGCTGTTCTGGGCACCGGTCCGCGACAGCAGCGTGGCGGTGCGGCGCTTCGCGGTGCGCGGCCTTGCCGACATCGTGCTGACGATGCGCGCGATCGGCACCCAGCCGGTGCTGTCGGCAATGACGTGGCTCGCCGGCCTGACCTCCTTCATGATCGGCAACGCCTATCACGCCCAGATGCCGGGCTATGCCGGCGATCTCGGTCATGGCGATCCCGGCGTCTCCTACAGCGTGCTGCTCGCGGCGGACGCGGCCGGCGCGCTGCTGGCCGGCATCGCGCTGGAATCCTGGGGACGCCTCAAGGGCAGCCCGCGCACCGCGATCATGCTGGCGATGCTCTGGAGCGTGGCGCTGCTCGGCTTCGCCCTGGTGCGGATCTATCCTGTCGCGATCGTGCTGTTGTTCTTTGCCGGCTTCTTCGAGCTCTCGTTCAACTCCATGGCGCAGGCGCTGGTGCAGCTGAACGCACCGCACGACATCCGCGGCCGCGTCGTCGGTCTCTATAATATGGCCGGGCTCGGGATGCGGGCCTTCAGCGGCATCACCGTCGGGCTGTCCGGCGCCGCGATCGGCATCCACTGGTCGCTCGGCCTGTCGGCCGCCGTGCTGCTCGCGCTGCTTCTTCTGCTGCAACTGCGCGCTGCGAAGCCGACGTAGCGAAGCAAGCCCGGTTGACACCCGCCTGTCTCCGCCGCACGCTTGCAGCGGCGGCCGGGGAGACGACACGTTGCGCAATCGCTGGGGCATTCTTGCAATCCTGTTCGTCGTGCGCCTCACCATCGCATTTCAATTTCAGAGCGTGGCCGCGGTCGCGCCGCTGCTGCAAGGGAGCTTCGGCGTCGGGATTGCCGACATCGGGATCCTGATCGGGCTCTATTTCACGCCTGGCATCGTGCTGGCATTGCCAAGCGGCGCGATTGGCCGGGCTCTCGGCGACAAGCCGACGACGATCCTGGCGCTCTTGCTGATGACGGCGGGCAGCCTGGTCATGGCCACAACCGACATCTGGGGCTGGCAGATAGCCGGCCGCCTGGCCTCGGGCGCCGGCGGCGTGCTGCTGACGGTGCAGCTCACCAAGATGGCCACCGACTGGTTTGCCGGCAGGGAGATCGCGACCGCGATGGCGATCTTCGTCAATTCCTGGCCGGTCGGCGTTGGGATCTCGCTTCTGGTGCTGCCTTCGATCGGCACCGCCTATGGCGCAGGCGCGGTGTTCCTGGCAGCAGGTGTGCTGACCGCAATCGGTATTGCGCTGATCATGTTCTACCAGCCGCCCCGGGCGGTAACGGTTGACGCTGCTGCCTCGGGCTGGCCGGATGCTCTCGCCCTGCTGGCGGTGATCGTCGCGGGCATGATCTGGGGCCTTTATAATATTGCCTTTGCCATGATCTTCTCGTTCGGCCCGACGCTGCTGACGGAGCGCGGCTGGAGCATCGCGGCGGCGGGCTCGGCGATCAGCGTCGTGATGTGGCTGTCAGTGATATCGGTACCGGCCGGTGGCTACCTCGCCGATCGCGGCAAGCCCTTTGTTCTGACGATCGCGGCCAGCCTCGTCGTGGCCGCCCTGCTGGCCTGGCTGAGCCGATCCGACGCCGTGATCACCATCCTGATCCTGGGCGGACTGGCCGGCGGCCTTCCGGCCGGCCCGATGATGAGCCTCGCCGCCCGCGTCCTTGCGCCGGAGACGCGCGCCCTCGGGATGGGCGTGTTCTACACCCTCTTTTATGCCGCGATGATGTTGGGGCCGGCTCTCGCGGGCCGGCTCGCCAAGTCGGCTGGCACGGCCGCAGCTGCGTTCGACCTCGGCGCACTGACGGTGCTGGCCTGCCTGCCCCTGATGTTGCTTTTCGAGCGTATTGTGTCTGTCCGTGACCGGCGCGCCCGATCCTAACGCGGCATTAACCCTATGCACCTTAGGGTCGTGCCGACTCCGCCCGGGCGGGGGGTCGGGTGTTGAAAATGGCGTTGGCGAACAAAAAATTTCTTCCGGCCGCCGAGGAGCGTCGGCGTTTCCAGCGGGTGAAAGTACACCTGCTCGGCCGTTACATGCTGCCGGACCGCCGCGAATTCCCCTGCCAGGTCATCAACATGTCGCCGGGCGGGCTCGCGTTGCTCGCCCCCGGCATCGGCAATGTCGGCGACCGCGTGGTCGCCTATCTCGACCATATCGGCCGGGTCGAGGGCAAGATCACCCGCATCATCGACAACGGCTTCGCCATGACGATCGGCGCAACGCCGCGCAAGCGCGACAAGCTCGCGGCCCAGCTGACCTGGCTCGCCAACCGCGACATCCTCAACCTGCCCGAGGACCGCCGCCACGACCGTATCGTGCCGCGCAACCCGATCGCGGTGCTGACGCTCGAGGACGGCACCAAGATGACCTGCCGCATCATCGACCTCTCGCTGTCGGGCGCTGCGATCGCCGCGGAAAACCGCCCGCCGCTGAAATCGACGGTTTTCCTCGGGCGGGTCCAGGGCCGCGTGGTCCGAAACCTCGAAGACGGCTTCGCGCTGGAGTTCATGCACGAGCAGCCGATCGAAACTCTCGAAGAGAGCGTTACCGCGCGGTAAAGCCGGAGAGCACCAAAACCCCTGTGTTTCAAGCCTCGAAGGCGGCCTCCGCGATGCGGACGCCGCCTTTTTCGTGCGTTGCGGCCATCCCGATGCGAGTTAACGCAAGCGAGCAATTGCGCGCAAACGACGGTTCCGCCAGCGTCTGCGCGTTAATGCATAAAATTTGAATCAATTGCAGTCATTTCAAATTTTATGAGAATTCGATTCAAGTATAGATCGAATTCGCCGCGCCTTTTACTTGTATTCGTCTCGACTTGACTTGACCGACTTAGCGGCAACTCAAATGCTCCATGTCAAATGTGGTCCCAACAAGAAACGGGGGCCGCAATGTTTGATTTCAGGGGACAGGGGAAGAGACTGGCGCTGGCCGCCATGCTCTTCGGGATCAGCGCAGCAGCGCAGGCCGGCGACAGCCGACTGCTCTATGCGAGCCTCGGCGACACCACCCGCGCGCCGATCGGCTGGGTCGAATTCTGTGCGGACAACGCCGCTCAGTGCAAGGGCGCGCCGACGCAGGCACGCGACATCGTGATGTCGCAGGCGGCATGGCGCGACCTCGTCAAGGTCAATCGCTGGGTCAACGAGACCGTGAAGCCTTTGACCGACCAGGAGCACTGGGGCGTGATCGAGAAGTGGTCGCTGCCGACCGACGGTTACGGCGACTGTGAAGACTACGTGCTGTTGAAGCGCAAGATGCTGATGGATGCCGGATGGCCGCGCGAGGCCCTGCTCATCACCGTCGTGCGCGACAAGAAGGGCGAAGGCCACGCGGTGCTGACGGTGAAAACCGACAAGGGCGAGTTCGTTCTCGACAATCAGAACGAGAACGTCCTGGCCTGGACGGAGACCGGCTACCGCTTCGTCAAGCGCCAGTCGCAGAGCGATCCCAACGTCTGGGTCTCGCTCGGCGATACCAAGCCGGCGGTCTCCACCGCCAGCGCGAGAGATTAGGAACGAGACAACAGGTTACGCGACCCGGTCACATCCCCACCCCTCCCCGTCCCAGACCGGTTCGCGCGCGGCCAGGCTTCCCCCAAAGCCTGGCCGCAACTTTTTCGGGGATGCGCAATCAGCCCTGTGCCGCCCACGGCACCCGCGCGGCGGTGAAATCACGCCACGTGCCGTGCAATGACGGCTGGACGTCGATCGAGGCACGCGCCTGCCAGCCGGCGATGGCAGCGGCGGCGACGGCGCTGTCGGGCTCGGTATCGAGCCCATCGAGCAGCGATGCCGTGACCGCCATGTCGTTGAAGGCGCCGAGCTCCTCCTGCAGAGCGGCGAGCCGGCGCGAGAAGCGCTTGGTAAATTTGCGATCCTCGTACAGCGGCAGCAGGAACTCGCTGAGATAGCGCAGCCGCTTGGTCGCGAGCCGCACCCGATGCAGCTGTTCTACGGAAAGCGATTTGAAACGGCGGCCCCGCTTGAGCAGCTTCGCATATTGCTCCGACAGGATACGCTGCGCAAAATTGACCGCGGGCTCGGCGAGCCGGCCGAGATCTTCGGCAGGGACATCGCTGCGCCAGCCCCGTGCCTCGACCCAGTTGCCGAGGCCGAGCAGGAACAGTGCACAGCGGCGATCGGCGAGCGCATGATGCGCCTTGCGATAGGCGGCGGACTGCCGCTGGGCCGCAGCACGGCCGAGCGCATCGAAGCCGGCGACGGAAGGACAGGCCTTCGCGATCGTCGGCAGGGTTTCGAGCTGGAACACGTCCCAATCGCGCGCAGCGGACAGATCCTGCGCCAGCCATTTGGCTTCCGAGCGCACCGCATCGAGATTGCTGAGCGTGCCGACCGATCGCATCAGGTCCAGCGCCGACCGGAGCCGACGCAGCGCGACGCGGAGCTGATGCACGCCCTCCGGATTGCGGCCGTCCTCTGCTCCCGGCAGCGACTGCAGCAGATGCAGGAAGCAGGAGCGCAGGATCGTCGCGAAGGCGTCGTCGAGCGTGACTGAAGGATCGAGGCGAAGTTTTCGCGGACGGCGGGCCGTCGGCGGCACGCCCGCTGCGAGATCGAAGCCGCGCGCCGACTTGCTGCGGATGGACGGCTTCATCACCCCGTGCTCGGCCAGCCGCAACGCGATCTCGTAGATCGTGCTCGCGCTACCATCCTTGAGCTCCAGCTCGATCTCGCTCACCGGCATCGACCGATCGCCGGCTGCCAGCTCGCCACGGTCGAAGGCGACCTCCACCGTTCCCGACGGCAAATCGACGATCCGGGCGTGGCGATGGATATCGGCGGTGAAGACGGCTTCGAGCGGCTGCGCTTCGAGAACGCCGCGAAGTTTCTCCGGGACGAAGGGCATCGCCAAAGCAAGATCGGGCGCGAGCGAAGGCACGCTCGCCTCCCACTCGCCACGACGCAGCGGATCATCCGCGGCATCGGTCTTCACGGTCTGCACGAAGCGCGCCCCGCTCTGGCGTACCCGCAGGCTGAGGCCATTGCGCCGAAGCGTCCGCTCGGGCGTGTCGTAATAGACGGACTTCAGATGCTTCCGCGAGCCCTTGTTGCGCGCATGCGCCGCGATGACTGGCGCGGCGTTGAAATGCGCCATGCGATCGGCATCGACGATGAGCTTGAGCTCGATTTCGCCGGCGGGCTTTGCGGTGGCGGCCGACCGAGTTGACGGAGGCGTCGCGTCTTGCGATGGCGTCTGTTCAATCACACCGCTCTCGACGTTCGCGGGTTCCGCGCTGTCCTCAATTTGCCTCGGGAAGCCCGCAGCGACTTGCGTTCTCTTGTTGTCCTTGGGAACAGGATTGGCGTCTTGCGCGCTCGGTGTCTTGCGAAGCGGCGCGGCGTCTGATTTCAGCATCTACGGTAACATGACAGTTCAATGACAGAGCAACAGCATATAGCTGGACTGGTCCGCGATGAACAGTAGCCTCGAGCTTTCCCGGCATTCACATGACGCGCCAAGGGCCAGGATCGGACAAGTTGTCACAATGCGGCGCGACACGACGAGCTAAGTTGCTGCAGCGCCATCGTCAGGCAATCGAATCGATAGCGAATCGCGCCGAGCTCGAAACCGACATGACCGCGCGTCAGTGCGCGAGCGTGTTCTTGTAGATCCTGCCATCCTTCATGATCACCACGAAATTCTTCGCGGGATCCTGGATGATCCTGATGTCGTCGAGCGGGTTACCGTCAACCAGCAAGAGGTCCGCGAGTGCGCCTTCCTCCACCACGCCGAGCCGGCCGGGGTATGGATTTCGCGGGCCCGAGAGGCTCAGCAGTTCCGCGTTCGTGGACGTTGCCATGGTCAGCGCTTCGGCCGGCGTGTACCAGCGCGTCAACGCGGCCAGCATCGAGCCCTGCTCGTCCGCCAGCTCCTTCGAGAACAGCACGTCGGTGCCGAACGCGGTCTTGATGCGGTACTTTTTCGCCAGCGCATAGACACGGTCGGTGCCGGCAACCACCTGCCGCAGCTTATCCTGCTCCGCTGGTCCCAACCCAGCCGCGGCGGACAGATCCAGGAACGGCTGCGTGCTGAGCCAGATTCCCTTCTCGGCGATCAGCTTCGCGCTCGCCTCGTCCATGAGATGGCCGTGCTCGATGCATCTGACGCCGGCCGCGATCGAGCGCTGAATCGCGACCGGCGTGTAAGCGTGCGTGACGACATAGGTGCCCCAATTGTCGGCGGCCTCGACCGCCGCGCGCAGCTCCGGCTCGGTGAAGGTGGAGACATCGAGCGGACTGAAGGGCGACGCGACGCCGCCGCCCGCGGTGAGCTTGACCTGCGAAGCGCCCTGCATGAGCTGCTCGCGCGCGCGCACGCGGACCTCATCGGGGCTGTCAGCAACCATGCTGCCGCCGATCCGCTCCATGCGGCTGAGCATGCCGCCGATGGTGCGCGGCAGATCGGAGAGCTGCCGGAAGTCGCCGTGACCGCTGGTGACGGTGATGATGGCGCCGGACGGATAGATGCGGGGACCGACGACAAGGTCCTCGTCGATGGCCTGCTTGAGCCCGAAGCTCGGCCCGCCCATGTCGCGCACGGTGGTGAAGCCGCGCATCAGCGTCGCGGTCGCCTCAGCCGCCGCAAGCAGATTGTTGTAACCGATATCGCCCGCAAGCGCAGCCATCGGCGTCGGACGCACCAGCATCGTATGCCAATGCGCGTCGATCAGCCCGGGCATCAACACGCGGCCCGCGCCGTCGATGATCTGATTGGAGGCGGTCAGGTCGCCGGACGAGATCTTCTCGATAACCTTGTTCCGGACCAGGACGCTGGACGGCCCGGAGAGCAAGCCACTCTTGCCATCGAAAATCCGGACGTTCCGGAACAGCACTGCGGAATCGTGCTGCGCCGGTGACGGTGACGGCAGCCCTAAGATCGCGCCGGCAAGGCCAAGCAGCGTGGCGACACGCGAGCGCGCTTTCCTCCAGATCAACATCGCCGATCTCCGCAGCTATGCAGGCTTGGCTACAGGAAGCCACGCAAAAGTCAGCCATCCGATGCCGTGGGACAGAAGGTCGATGCCCAGCAGCAAGCCCAGCACCCAGAGCCCGGTCATTGGAAAGCCGGTGAGGATGACGAGACCGGCCAAAACGCCGAACAGCCCGGAGGCGACCATGATCCCGCCTCCCTGCTTCCACCTGCCGATCCCGATCAGGATGCGCACGAGCCCCGAGACCAGCAGTGCAATGCCAAGCACGTAGGTGAGCAGGAGCGCTCCCGTCAGCGGCTGGCTGACCAGTATGATGCCGAAGGCAATGTAGAGGATGCCGAGTATGATCTGCCAGACGAAGCCGCCCCAGCCTTTGGTCCAGAACGCGTGAAAGATTTCGAACGCGCCGGCGGCGATGGCCATCCAGCCGATGAAGAGCGCACTGACCACGGTGAAGAACGCGATATCGCCCAGCACCATCAGCCCGGCGAACGCCATGAAGAGACCCAGCAGCACACAGATCCAGCGCGGTGGCTGCGGCAGCCCGGTCGCGCCGATCGGCGCGCTGTGGTCGTAAGTCGTCATGACATTCCTCCTCGTTTATCTCCAGCGCCATCCGCAATGACGGCGCCCACGATGCCACCAGCACTCCCAGCGTCGACGCCGCCGACGCCATGATGGCGGACGAGGCGGCGGTCGGTGTGGCGGCCGATGCGGTGGACGACGGTCCGGTCCGGGCAATGGACGGGCATCCTGCTGCGCAAAGCTGCGGACGGCGGGCTCGCGTTTGCCTGGAACGGGAAGATCGATTGGCGACATCGCAGACAGGGCCGAAGCCTCCCGCTGCCACAGGCTCACGCCTGCACCCATCAGGATCACGCCCCCGAACAAACGGCGCAGCGCGTCGCGTCGATCCACCTCACGCATTGATTTCATAGCCGGAGTTCTCCCTGACCAATCCCCTGCTCCTTGTTCTCAACTCAGGTCTTCGCGGCGGCCTCATCACTCGGAATCTCGCCCGGCAGATAGGCTGGAAGCCGCCCCGCCGGGATGATTGCGATCAGCGAGAGACCCGCCATGATGAGGAGCCCAATCTTGAGCGCACGCAGGCGCGCCTCGGTGTTGACACGCACGGCTTCCCCGACCTGCTCCGGCGATGCGCGTGTGCCTTCCAGGACGCTACGCAGGCGGTCGTTGCTGACGAAGGTGATGTTGTCGAGATCGACCTGGGCCTGAAGCTCGGGGGTGAGGACCGGGCTTGCCGTGATCTTGCCGAGCGCGATGGTACTGAGGAGACCGACCAGAAGGGCACCGGCCACTGCGGTCCCGACTGCGGCGGCAAGGTTTTGCGTCGTGCCACGCAGGGAGCCGACATCGCCAGCGAGCGCTTTTGGAGAGGCCGTCACCAGCACATTGAACAGCAGCGTCACCAGGGAGCCCTGGCCGATGCCGAACAGGATGAGCCCGAACAGAACCGGAATCTCGCTCCAGTCGTTGCGCACGACGAAGGCGAGCCAGACCAGCGCGATGGTGCAAAGCGCAAAGCCATAGCGGCCGATCTGGCGTGGCGTCAGCCGTTCGTAGACGTTGACGATCAGCATCGCCGAGAAGAAGACAGTGAGGTTGAAAGGCATCATTGCGATTGCCGTGGCAAGCGGCGAACGCCCCTGCACGATCTGGATGTAGAGCGGCACCGTGAAGTTCAACGCAGCTTCCAGCGCGACCACGGCAAATAGCGCGAAGACCGCGCAGCGCTCCTCCGGCGAATCGATCACCTCCAGCGCCAGCAGCGGCGTCTTGCCGGCGGCCTGCCGCCGGTGCGTCCACAGCAGAAACGCCTGCCCGAGCACGACCCCGAGCACGATCATGACCGGTGCAGGTGAGAACCCGAGCAGATCGAACGGCGCGTTCGGCGTCGCCACCGCGAGACCCCAGCCGTTCAGATTATTGAAGCCGAAGCTGATCAGGATGATCGCGCTCGCGGCGAGCGCCACGCCGACGAGATCGATCTGCACATCGGGGCGGCCGCGATCGGGCTTCAGGCGGAAGCTCATCAGGAACACGATCGCGGACGCAGCGATCAGAATGCCGAATGCCGGTCGCCAGCCGATATACGTTCCAAGCACGCCGCCGACCACGAAGGCGAGCACGCCGGCTGCCGCGCGGGCCGAGCCAAGCGCGCCGAGCGCCGTTGCCTGCTGGCGACCGGCATAATTCTCTGCGATCAGAGCGACCAGCGAGGGCACGATGACCGAACCTGCGGCGCCGCACAGCGCCTGCGCCGAGATCATGACGGCGGCCGACGGGCTGAACGTCATCATGAGCTGTGAGACGAAAAACAGCACGACGGCGCCGCGGAACACCTGCAACGCGCCAAAGCGCTGGGCGAGCTTGGCGCCGAGCATGACGAAACCGGCTACCAGCATCGAATAGGCGACGATACCCGTCGCGACCGTGGTGGGTGCGACGCCAAAGCTGGCGACCATGCCGCCCATGGCCACCGGCAGCGAAGCCACGTTGAACGACATGATCATCTGGCCGAGCGCGATTGCGATCATGGGAACCCAGGATGCACGCTCTTCCTGGTGGACGGTGCCCATCGACATTGTCTGCGTGGTCGCCATGACGTCCTCCGGCTCAAATCGGCGTTGCGACCGGCCCAGCTGTGAGCCCGCCGCTCCTCCCGGCATCGATCATTCTTCCGGTTTCGACACGAACAGATCCATTCCCAGCCGCTGCGACAGGAACTTTGCTGCGAGCTGTCCCCGCACGCTGTTGCCGGCGGCATCGAGCGGCGGTGCGAAAGTGCCGAAGCCGCCCTTGCCCGGAGATACCGCGACGATGCCGCCGCCGATCCCGCTCTTGCCAGGCAGGCCGATGTCGTAGAGCCAGTCGCCCGAGGTCTCGTAGAGCCCGGCTGTGATCATGACGGCGAGCGCATAATGGCAGACCGAAGCGTCGACCACGCGCTGCCTGGTTACCGGATTGACGCCACCATCGGCCAGTGTCGCGCCCATCACGGCGAGGTCACGGGCGGTCACGTTGAGCGAGCACTGCCTCGTGTAGAGGTCCGTCGCTTCCTTTGCGTCGCAATAAATGCGGTCATAGCTCTCCAGCAACCGCGCAATGCTGCGGTTGCGGAAATTGGTCTCCGATGCCGATGCGTAGACCTCTTCATTGAGCGGCAGCTTACGACCGGCAAAGCGCGACAGGCCGTCATGAATGAACTCCCACCGCGCCGCGGCATTGGCTCCGGGCGTGAGGCTGGTGGTCGCAATTGCACCAGCATTCACCATGGGATTGGTGCGGCCGCTGCCCTGCTCGATGGCCGCAAGCGAATTGAACGGAAGCCCGGTCGCATTCGCGCCGAGTCTGGTGCGCGCCTGCTCCGGTCCGATGGTCTCGCAAACCAGCGCGAACACGAACGGCTTTGACACGCTCATGATTGAAAATTCGTAGTCGATTTCGCCGGCGCCATAGACCCGCCCGCTGGTTCCGACGACACAGACGCCGAACAACTCGCTGGGCACGCGCGCGAGCGCGGGATACACCTGCGAATTGGTCCCATCACGGTTTGATTGAAAGCGCCGCTGCGCCTCGGCCACCAGTGCCTGCACCGTTTCCGGACCAGGCAGATGGCCAGTCGAGACGTAAGCTGTCTCTCGTTCGTCAGCCAGAGGTCGCGCCATGGCACTACTCCGTAGAACGGATTCCACGCAGGTCGGCTCCGTTCTAGAACTCGACGCTCCCAGCCAGTTGATTCCGCAAACCCCACAAAGTCAATTTGCAACCATAAGGCGATTCTGCAACTCTGCCATACGACTTCCATGACAGACGCACGACTGAGCAATTCCACCGGGAAATTCTGGCATATACGTAAGGCCCACTGTCGCGCATACATCGAACTCTATTTAAAGTAGGAAGACAAAAGAGGTCGGCATCAACGCCAGATTGCATTGCTGTCGCGCCGGAGTACGATCATGCAACGGGCTGCGAAGAGAGACGCTACGGCAGCCCGCATCAAGTGGACGAGGCCCAACATGGTGGCACAAGCGAGTGACGGACGTGTCCTGCTGGTCAAGAAGCTCGGCGGACTCATCGCAATCGTCGTCGGATGCTTGCTGACCGCGGTCGGAGTGACCTTCGAATCCGGCAGCATGACCTTCTTTGGCGTTATCTTCCTGGTGCTTGGCGCAGGTCTACTCGTACTAAAGATCGTCAGACGAAACGAAGGATCTTCGTTGCCGTAGGCAGCGGACGCGCTTCGCTTACGCGTCAAGGACGTCGGCGACCCGCAGCTCGCCGACGGCGGGATCCTTCAGGAACAGCTCGGCCTTGAGTTCGGTCAGATGCGACAGCATCTGCGCGCGCGGGCCTCTCTGTTGCCTTTGCGACGATGCCAGCGTGATGATCGGTGCCGTAGGCCGGCGTGTCCTGGCGACGATAGAGCGATGGCATGATCGACGATCGCAGGCTCGGTCAGGGTGGCGCGGAGACCGCCGCTCACTCCGCGGCTTCAAGATTGGCGGGCTTGTCGGCCTCGCCGAGCGGCGAAACAGCCGGGCCGTTGAGCGCGGTGCCGTCGGGTGCAAACTGCGACCCGTGACACGGGCAGTCCCAGCACTGCTCCAGCGCGTTCCAGTGCACGACACAGCCGAGATGGGTGCAGCTTGCCGAACGCAGATGCAAATGTCCGTTCCGGTCCCGGCACGCCGCAACCTTTTTCAGGCCGCTGCGGACAAGGCGTCCCTCCCCGGGCCGCAGACGTTCGACGCTCGCGATCTCACTTGCCGTCAGATACTCGGCGAGATTCTTCAGCGGCGTGATGTTCTCGCTGATGAACGTGCCGATGTTCTTCTGAATCTTCCGTGCCGGGGCGTAGACCTCCTCCCATGGGCTCGCGCCAGTCATGATGAGATCTGCAATCAACATGCCCGCTACGAGCCCATTCGTGATGCCTTGTCCGGAGTCGCCGCTGACGATAAAGAGGTGCTCCTCGCCGGGGCTGCGGCCGATGAAGCCGACGAAATCGGCCGGCTCCAGCACCTGACCGGACCATCGATGAGTAATCTCGCGCAGCGCCGGTAATCGCTCGCGCGCCCAGCGTTCGAGCAGGGCAAGGCGCAGTGAGCCATCGTCCGCTTCACCGGACTTGTGATCTTCTCCGCCAATGATGACGAAGTCCTCGTCCGCGGAGAAGGGCTGAAGTCTGACATAGTGATAGGGGTCGAGCGTATCCCAGTACAGCGCATCCTCTATCGCACCGGCCGGGATTTTGGCGGCGAGCGCATAGGTGCGGTAAGGCGCCTGCTTGGTATGGATCGCCACCTGCACATTGACGGGCGAGTTCGTCGCAACGACCACGTCTGCGGCGTGGACTTCGCGGCCCGAGGCGGTCGTCAAGACCATGTCGCCACGTTCCTGACGGATGTTCGCTACGCAGGTGTCGGCATAGAGCTGCGCCCCGCGGCGCTGAAGTGCGCGGGCCAGCCCGGCGAGATATTTGGTTGGGTGCAGACGCGCCTGGCGGGCAAAACGCAACGAACGCACCAGACCTCCGGAATGGAATGCGGTCCGCTCGACGCAATTTTCGACGGGGATCCCGAGCCGGCAACAGCAATCAAATTCCTGATCCAGCTCAGAAGCGGACGTTTCGCGCGCCAACAGCCAGTAGCCGTCGACCCTACGAAAATCGCAGTGGAAGTCCTCGGCTCGCTGAATGGCCTCGGCGCGGTCAATTGCCGCTTCGACGCTTTGATGATAGTGCCGCGCACAATCAGGGCCGCGTACCCTGACCAACTCGTCATAGCCATCGTCGAGCGCCGTCGCCAGATGCGCCGTGGTGCGCGCCGTCATCCCGCTGCCAATGCGGCCGCGATCGAGTACCGCGACCGAACGTCCGCGGCTGGCGAGTTCATAAGCAATGGACAGCCCGGCGATTCCGGATCCGATGACGGCAACGTCTACGCCGACCGTCTGCGACAGCGCCTGAGCCTCTGCGACCGGAACTTCCATCCAGAGCGATCGCGTGTACTCGTCCCGTACGTTCATGACGCTGCTCCCTAGAAAAAGAACGATGCAGCAGAACGGCGGTTCCTACCTGCCCTGCCGAGGGGAAACGCGATTGCAGGTCCCCACGTCCATTAGGAACCTTCACTGCACCGGCGCTTAAACCGGCATGGCAAATCCATCACCTGGAATGCGTAGGGCATTGCGGCAGGCCCAACTGTACGGCCACCTGCAGGTCCGAAACGACAGGCTGTACTACCCCGGAGGCAGCAATCCGGTCTGCTCGGTACAGCTTGCGCGTGAGATGGTCAGGTCAGGGTTGATGACAAAGCGAAACGGCGACTACGAGATCACCCCAGAGGGACGGCTCGCCGCAGAAAGTAAATTGAGCCACTGAGTCGGGGCCGCAGCTCCGGCAGTGATTTCCGTTCGGGTCAGACGCCAAGTACATCCGCGAGCCGAAGCTCATCGGCCGCCGGATCCTTCAGGAACAGCTCGGCCTCGATCTCGGTCAGATGCGAGAGCATCTGCGCGCGCGCGGCCTCCCTGTCGCCCTTGCGGATGGCGGCGACGATCACTGCGTGATGATCGGTGCCGCAGGCCGGCGTGTCGTGGCGACGATAGAGCAGGATGATGAGCGAGGAGCGCGCGATCAGCTCCTTCAGGAAGCCGAGATAGATGCTGTGGCCGCTCATCTCGGCGACGAGCCGGTGGAACTCGCCGGAGAGGCGGACGGAGGCGCGCGCATCGCCGCGCAGCTCGGCCTCGCGCTCTTCGGCAAGATGTCGTTGCAGGCGATCAATCCAGTCCGGCGACACGGCATCGATGGCATGATCCACGATCGTCGGCTCGATCAGGCGACGCGCCTCGAACACCTCGCGCGCATCGGCGGGTGTCGGGCGCGCGACGAAAGCGCCGCGATTCTTCTCGATGTTGACGATACCCTCATGCGCGAGCTGCTGCAGCGCGGTGCGAACCAGCGTACGGCTCGCGCCATAGATGTCGCCGATCTCGTCCTCACCGAGCTTCGTCCCCGGCAGCAGGCGTTGCTCCAGGATCGCGGCGGTCACGCCCTCCCTGATGCGGCTGACGCGATCACTGGCGTCTGGCGCGTCGGATTTGGGGCGGGTTCTGGCAGCCATGGGTGCAGGCGTCGAGTTCGGGGGCTCATCGGCAACGTTCGAATGCAGATGTTAGTCGACGACCTGTATCCAATCACAGGCGAAACTTTATACAATATTCGCACATTTTGTGTGCAGGTATCCGCGCAGCCGGCAGGCGCCCCGGATCGATCGGATTCGATCTAACGACCTGACTCCGCTGTACAGTTTTGGGAATTCGGGCAGACAAGAGCTGTTGGCACGGACCTTGCGGGAGAGGCCGGAAGCACCGCCCTCCTCTCGGACACGCCATGGCCATTCCCGCCGCTCTCGAACTGGTCGCCGTCACCAAGCGCTACGACGCCACGCTCGCGGTCGATAACGTCAACCTGAAGATCCCGGCCGGCACCTATTGCTGCCTGCTCGGCCCCTCCGGCTGCGGCAAGACTTCGACCCTGCGCATGATCGCAGGCCACGAGGCGGTGAGCGCGGGCGACATCATCCTCGGCGTGCAGAACGTCACCGACCTGCCGCCGGCCGAGCGCGGCACGGCGATGATGTTCCAGTCCTACGCGCTGTTTCCGCATCTTTCCGTGATCGACAATGTCGCTTTCGCCTTGAAGATGCGCGGCATCGACAAGCCGACACGGCACAAGCGCGCCGGCGAACTGCTCGAGCTGGTGGCGATGAGCCAATATGCGGGCCGTCTCCCGGCGCAGCTCTCCGGCGGCCAGCAGCAGCGCGTCGCGCTTGCCCGCGCGCTCATCACCGAGCCGCAGATCCTCCTGCTCGACGAGCCGCTCTCCGCGCTCGACCCCTTCCTGCGGGTGAAGATGCGCGGCGAGTTGAAGCGCCTGCAGCGTGAGCTCGGCATCAGCTTCATCCAGGTCACCCACGGCCAGGAAGAGGCGATGGCGCTCGCCGACCACATCGTGGTGATGAACCACGGCCGCATCGAGCAGCAGGGCTCGGCCCGCGACATCTTCCACCACCCGCGCACGGAATTCGTGGCGCGCTTCATCGGCGGTCACAACGTGCTCAGCGACGCCGGCAAGCTCATCGCCGTGCGCGCCGATCAGCTCGGCATCGTGCCGTTCGCTGACGGCGCATTCGGCGCGCCAGCGCTGCTGACCCAGACCGAGTACCAGGGCTCCTACATCGCCGTCTCGCTCACGCTCGACGACGGCACCGCCCTATTCTCCCACGTTCCCGAGGCCGCCTTCGACATCCATCCGTTCCGTCCGGGCGATCGCGTGCTGGCCACCTGGGATCCCGCCAAGGCGCAACGTCTGCAATAGCGCCCTTCACGACAGAGAATGCGCAACACAGAGGAGTGAGCGAAATGACCGAGACGACCAGGACGACCGGCGTCAGCCGCCGCACGCTATTGAAGGGCACCGCGGGTCTCGCAGGCCTTGCCGCTGGCTCCGGCGCCATCACCGGCTTTCCCTACGTGAAGTCGGCCGATGCGAAGGTGCTGCGTTATCTCGGCACCGCCGTAAACGAGGGCGACGACATCGCCAAGCAGTGCCTGAAGGACACCGGCATCAAGATCGAGTATATCACCGCGACCACCGATGACGTCACCAAGCGCGTGATGACCCAGCCGAACTCTTTCGACGTGCTGGACACCGAATATTTCTCGCTGAAGAAGATCGTGCCCTCGGGCAACATCCTTGCACTCGACGCCAAGAAGATCAAGCAGTTCGACAACATTACGCCCGTCTTCACCAAAGGCGAGACGCCCGGCGGCAAGAAGATCGGCGGCCAGGGCACCGCGCCCTGGAAGGTGCTCTATCTCGAAGGCAAGGACTCCAAGAAGTTCGCGACGTCGGCGACCGAGTTCGTCACGCTGATCCCGACCGTCTACAACGCCGACACGCTCGGCATCCGCCCCGACCTGATCAAGCGTCCGATCAGCTCATGGTCCGAGCTGCTCAATCCCGAGTTCAAGGGCAAGGCCTCGATCCTCAACATCCCCTCGATCGGCATCATGGACGCCGCGATGGTCGTGGAAGCCTCCGGCAAGTACAAATATGCCGACAAGGGCAACATGACCAAGGAGGAGATCGATCTCACCATGAAGGTGATGACCGAGGCCAAGAAGGCCGGCCAGTTCCGTGCGTTCTGGAAGGATTTCAACGAGAGCGTCAACCTGATGGCCTCGGGCGAGACCGTGATCCAGTCGATGTGGTCGCCGGCGGTGACGAAGGTGCGCTCGATGGGCATCGCCTGCACCTTCCAGCCGCTCAAGGAAGGCTATCGTTCCTGGGCGTCGGGCTTCTGCGTCTCCAAGGGCGTCTCGGGTGCGAAGCTCGAATGGGCCTACGAGTTCGTCAACTGGTTCCTGTCCGGCTATGCCGGCGCCTATCTCAACCGCCAGGGCTACTACTCCGCCGTGCTCTCGACCGCGAAGGCGCATATGGAGCCCTACGAATGGGCCTATTGGATGGAAGGCAAGCCGGCCGAGAAGGACATCAAGGCACCCGACGGCTCGCTGCTGGAGAAGGCCGGCGCGGTGCGCGACGGCGGCTCCTATGAGGACCGCATGGGCGGCGTCGCCTGCTGGAACGCGGTGATGGACGAGAACGACTACATGGTCCGCAAGTGGAATGAGTTCATCGCGGCGTAACGGACATGTCGGAAGAAGTCCTGCAACAGGCATCCCCGGGCTTGATCCCGGGGTCGGGCACAGCGCGCGCGGCAAAGCCGACGCGCCTGTCGCCGTCCTTCATCTCCTGGCTCCAGGCCGGGCCGATGATGCTGGTGTTTCTCGCCTTCTTCCTCATTCCGCTGGCCTTCGTCGTCATCGTCTCGTTCTGGGATTACAACGAATACCAGTTGCTGCCGCACTTCTCCGGCCGCGGCTACACCGACACCTTCGAGGGCTGCCTCGCGCAGCTCCCCGAGCTCTGCACCATCGGCAAGACCTATCTGAAGACGCTAAAGCTGTGCTTCATGGTCTGGGCCATCACACTCTTCATCGGCTTCTGGATCGCCTACTTCCTTGCCTTCCACGTCAAGTCCAAGACCTGGCAAATGGGATTGTCGCTGCTCTGCACGATCCCGTTCTGGACTTCCAACGTGATCCGCATGATCGCCTGGATTCCGCTGCTCGGGCGCAACGGCCTCGTGAACTCCGGCCTGATGAAGACGGGGCTGATCAATCACCCCGTGGAATGGCTGCTGTTCTCCGAATTCTCAGTGGTGCTGGCGCTGGTCCATCTCTTCACCTTCTTCATGGTGGTGCCGATCTTCAACTCGATGATACGCATCGACAAATCGCTGATCGAGGCCGCCTATGACGCCGGCGCGAGCGGCTTTCAGACCCTCGTCAACGTCATCATTCCGCTGTCGAAACCCGGCATCGTGATCGGCTCGATCTTCGTCATCACCATCGTGATGGGCGATTTCATCACCATCGGCGTGATGGGCGGCCAGCAGATCGCCGCCGCCGGCAAGATCATCGAGACGCGGGTCAACGCGCTGCAATTCCCGGCCGCCGCGGCCAACGCCGTGATCCTGCTCGTCATCACCTTCCTGATCATCACCATGATGTCGCGCATCGTCGACATCAAGAAGGAGCTCTAGAGCATGAAGGAAGGACGCCCGCGCTCTTTCTACGTGCTCGCGATCTTCTTCGCGGCCTATGTGCTGTTCCTCTACGGCCCGATGATCGCGATCTACGTGCTGTCGTTCCAGGGGCCGCAGGGCGGCCTCACCTTTCCGATGAACGGCGTATCGACCTTCTGGATCGCAAAGCTGTTCCAGGGCACCGGCATCGTCGATCTCGGCGCGGCCTTCCGCCGCTCGCTGCTGCTCGGCGTGATCGTGATGATCGTCACCGTCGTGCTGTCGGTCGCCGCGGGCATGGCGTTCCGCAGGAAGTTCAGGGCGCAGAGCATCCTGTTCTACTCGGCGATCGCCAGCCTCATCGTGCCCTCGATCATCACCTCGCTAGGCATCTCCCTGGAATTCCGTATCATCGACGATCTGATCAAGGCGCATTGGAATGAGAATTTCGAGACCTCGATGGGCCTGCTCACCTCGGGTCTCGGCGCGCATCTGACCTGGACGCTGCCGTTCGGCCTGCTCATCATGTTCGCGATCTTCAACCGCTTCGATCCCAGGCTCGAGGAGGCCGCGCGCGATCTCGGCGCGACGCCATGGCAAACCTTCCGCCACGTCGTGCTGCCGATCATCCTGCCGTCCGTGATCGGCATCGGGCTGTTCGGCTTCACGCTCTCCTGGGACGAGCTCGCCCGCTCCAGCCAGGCGATCGGGGCGGTGAATACGTTGCCGCTCGATCTTCAGGGGCTCACCACGACCGTCACGAATCCCGACATCTATGCCCTCGGCACCGTGATCTCGGCAGTCTCATTCACGGTGATCACGCTTGCGCTCGGCACCATCCACGTGCTCAACAAGCGGCAGGCGGCCAAGGGTTCGGACGCCGGCAAGGGGCTCGTCTAAAGCGACTGGTCTGATCGAAATGCGCCTGCACGTCGTCAATCCCAACACCACCGCGTCGATGACGGCGAAGATCGCCGCTGCCGCGCGCAGCGTCGCCCTGCCCGACACCGTGATCGACGCGCGCCAGCCGGCGATGGGGCCGGTCTCGATCGAGGGATTTTACGACGAGGCCTTTGCCGTGCCCGGCATGCTCGGCTGCATCCGCGCGGCCGACCGCGACGGCGCGGATGCGCACATCATCGCCTGCTTCGATGACACCGGTCTCGATGCCGCGCGCGCCGCAGCAAAGGCTCCCGTGATCGGCATCGGCGAAGCCGGCTTCCACATGGCGAGCCTGATCGCCGCACGCTTTGCCGTGGTGACGACGCTCGGTGTCTCCATCGTTCCGATCGAGCACAATTTGCGGAAATACGGCCTCGCCGAGCGCTGCGCCCGCGTCCGCGCCGCCGAGGTCCCGGTGCTCGCGCTCGAGGAGCGCAACGCTGACGCGGTCGGCAAGATCTCGGCTGAGATCACCGCCGCAATCCGCGACGACCGCGCCGAGGTCATCGTGCTCGGGTGCGCCGGCATGGCCGATCTCGCCGGCGAGCTCGCCGCCGCGCATGGCCTGCCCGTGGTCGACGGCGTCGCCGCCGCCGTCACGCTGGCGGAATCACTGGTGCGGCTGGGGCTGACGACATCCCGGCTGGGCCCCTACGCGGTGCCGCGGCCAAAGACCTATTCCGGGCCGTTTTCGCCGTTTCAGCCCTGATCCGCGTCTCTGACGGCATTCGATGGCTGATAAAGCCCGCTAGTTGTTGGTTTTTTTGCCTTTAGCCTCTTTTTGGTCCCATTCCTTGCGGAAACCTGACGCTTTCGGGACGCCCCGGCCGCCCAAGGGTTGCCGGTCTTCGCCACTCACCAAGTTTCAATTTGGGTTTTGTCAGCGATGATCGATCTCGCCCAGGACACACCGTCCAACCCGCTCCTTCGCCTTGGCGCGCAGCCGATCGCGCTGACTGCCGCGGCCCTTCTCCTGCTGATCGCCGGCGTGACATCGATCGCGATCTGGCGCGCCTATACCGGTGCGACCCCGGAGGCCGACCGGGTGGTGGCATCGCGGCAGCTCCAGGCCCGCGCGGCGCAGGCGTCCGAGCAGCTCGTCGAGAAGACCAAGGGGCTGGAGGCGACCCAGCAGGAATCGATCGATCAGCTCCAAGTCGTGCAAGACCAGCTCTTGACCATGAAACGGCTGATGGCGGCGCAGCAGGCCGACACCAAACGCCTGTCCGAGCAGGTCGCGGCATTGAACGAGTCCATCGACGGTTTGCGGCAATCCTTTGCCAGCGCACGCCCCACCGAGGTCGAGACGCCCTCAGTTACCCGCAGGAAACCGGCGCGGCACCGCGTCCATGCCAGCGCGCGCAAGCGCTCACGCGGCTGAGCACGGCTCCAGCGCCGCTTTAATTTGCCGACTTGTGAACTGGATCACATTCCGCCGTGTGATTCCGCGCGATGCTCGCGGGTACCGGATGGCGTGAGCCGATTTCAATGTCCGGGGCTGGCAAGGTCGTTGACGGTATACTGCGTCAACGACCTTGTTTTTTGGTCAGTCCGGCCGAT
Source organism: Bradyrhizobium sp. CCGE-LA001 (assembly GCF_000296215.2). Classification (NCBI taxonomy): domain Bacteria; kingdom Pseudomonadati; phylum Pseudomonadota; class Alphaproteobacteria; order Hyphomicrobiales; family Nitrobacteraceae; genus Bradyrhizobium; species Bradyrhizobium sp. CCGE-LA001. The sequence goes on from NZ_CP013949.1 coordinate 5,053,451, forward strand.
CTTCCCGCCTCACTCGCAGACATCGACGCTGCGGTATCGCCAACCCGCAGCCGTCATCACGCGCTTCCGGGCGACGTAGCAACCACCGTAGCCATCGTTATAGCCGGTACCATAATAGGTGGGACCACCGTAATAGGGGTAGCCGTAGCCATATCCATAATAGCCGCCGTAAAGGCCGGCCCCGGCAATGCCCGCGCCGATGGCCACCCCAGGCCAGAATCCCCCGCCACGCCAATGGCCGCCATGCCCCCAACCGCCGCCATGCCAACCACCGCCGTGGCCCCAGCCGCCATGTCCGAAGCCCCGTGCCTCAGCCGATTGCGGCACCGATAGTCCAACAGCCGCGACGGTCAGTGCCGCCATCGTCATCTTCCGTAACATCACTCGATCCTCCGCGTGGATACGCTCCACGCTTCAAAGTAGGATCCAAGCTAACGTCAGTTGAGGATGCATGACAGCCACACTGTCTCACTTCCGCGCGAGCGTCAGCAGCCGCGGCAGATGCTCTTCATCTTCTTGTCGAGCTGCTTGTTCTCGGCGTTGACGGTGGCATCGGCCGCACCGCCTGTGCCGCTGCCTGTGCCAGTGGTGACTCCGGAGCCTCCGCCGGATGATTGAGCCGTGCCCAGGCTGTTGGTCCCGGGCGGCGGAGCCGGCGCGTTGGCGACACCTCCGGTCGATCCCGCAGGGCCTCCGGCCGACCCGCCGACGCCGCCGGTCGCTTGCGCGAACGATGCGGCCGGGATCGCTGCGAGTGCGAGGATCACGATCAGAGACTTGATTGGAGCGGTTGCAGACGATCGGGCCATCGGAGTTCTCCCTTTGGCGGTCAACCGCTGCGCTGAAGACCGGTTCCGGAACAAATGACCTCACATCAGCTTGACTGCGAGGAGGCCAATCACCATGACCGATCGCGATCCCTTTGCCGAAGGCGAGCGCGCCGCGCGCGACAACATTCCGGCTGAGGCCAATCCGTATTCGAACGGCAGCGACGAGCATGCGCTGTGGGCCGCCGGCCACGAGCGAATTGCAGGTGCGGTCGAGGCGCGCCAATCCGAGGGAAGCTGACGCGTTCGTCGGTCTCCCGAGGCGCCGCTATGCGGCGGCCTTCATCTTGTCGGTGCGATCCTCGACCATGGTCACGAACATGTGGGACTCTTCGCCCGCGCCACCGATCTGGACCCGGCGGGCGGAGATCACGCGGCGCCCGCGCGCAGGATTGTCGATGGTGTCGACGATCGGCTCGAGCTGCTGCTCTTGTGCCAGCAATTGCTTGTCGCGTCGTTCGATCAGCTCGGCCGCCTCCGCGGAGAATGATTCCCGCGGTCTTGCCGATGATCTCGCCGCGCGACATGCCGATCATCTTCTCGGCGGTGACGAAGACGTAGCGCAGATTGCGCGCATCCTTGGCGATGATGCCTTCGGCGACATTCTCGATGATGGTCGCGAGGAAGCGCTCCATCCGCTCCAGGATGCGCTGGCGGTGGCGCTGCTCGGTGACCGTCAACCGATCCGCTTCAGGCCTTTCGTGAACCGCGGACCGTTGGCCACGTAGAACTTGGCCGCACCTCCCATCTTCTGGACTTGCGCGTCGTCGAGCGTGCGGATCACGCGCGCCGGCGAGCCGATGATCAGCGAGCGCTCGGGGAACTCCTTGCCCTCGGTGATGACGGAGCCGGCACCGACGATGCTGTTGCGGCCGATCTTGGCGCCGTTCATCACGATCGAGCCCATGCCGACGAGCGCGCCCTCCTCGATGGTGCAGCCGTGCAGGATGACGTTGTGTCCGACCGTGCAGTTCCTGCCGATGTGAAGCGGAAAGCCGAGATCGGTGTGGCAGGTCGAGCCGTCCTGGACATTGGCGCCCTCGCCGACCTCGATCCACTCATTGTCGCCGCGCAGCACCGCGCCGAACCAGACGCTCGCGCCGGGCTTCAGGCGCACCTGGCCGATCACGGTGGCGGTCTCCGCGATGAAGTAGTTGCCGTCGGCGGGAAGGTCGGGCGCCTGCCCGTCGAGCTCGTAGATCGCCATGGGGGTCTCCTGTCAGGATGATCCTGGCATAGCGAAACGGCAGCCTGGACGCAAAGGGCCGAATGGCGGGCGTCAGCCCAGCACGCCGGCCGCGCGCAGCGTCATCAGGAAGAAGGTGCCGCTCATCATGCTCCAGAAGCCGGCGATCACGGTCGCCATCATCACGAACTCGGCGCGGCGGCTTTCCATCCGCATGCCGCGAAGCGTGTTGCGCATGATGATGAAGGGCGCCGCGAACACCAGGAACGGCACCGCCGCGAAGGTCTTCGGCGCGACGCCATCCTGCAGCAGGCCGAAGCCGGCGGGACGCTGGGCGAACGCCTGATATCCGTTCACGAGCGCGCCCGCGAGCGCGAAACCGATAAAGATCGAAAAGAAGGTATTGAGAGCTTCAGGTGTCATCGGAAGTCGCCCTTACGCAACGCCACCGCCTTCCTGTGACAAAGAGTGCGGGTTAACGCTACATTATCCTTAAGGGAAGGTTAACGCCGCCCGCCGGTCTGCGCAGGGCCCTCCCCCTTGCCCCGCAGCGGGGACGCTCCGCCAAATCGCCGCCGCGTGGCATATTCGCCGGTGATTCGTCGGCCAGCGGCCGACGTCCGGCTCTCTTGCGCTAGCTCATGACGGTGTTTTCGGCAGCCTCCCCTCGCTTTCCCCGGACGCGCACCCGCGCGCACGTCGTCCCGATCGTGCTCGGCGGCATCGCTGCGGCCTGCGCGGTGGGGCTCGTCGCCTATCTCTTGTGGCCGACCTGGGGCACGCGCGGCGCCAACGCCCCGGACAAGCTGCCGGTGAGCGTCGGCGGCACGCTGTTCAACCTGCCCGTGACGGCGATCCGGATGAAGATCCAGCGCCATTCCGGGCCGCAGGAGCGCATCGATCTCGACTTCCTCTATCCCTCGCTGGAACCGCCCGGCGCACCCAAGCACGTCACTGCCGACACGGTGGAGGCGGCGGTGCACTCGATCGACCGCATCTTCCTGTCGATCGCGGCCCATCACGATGCGCTCGCGCCCGAGCAGCGCACGGCCACGATCTATCCCCGCTATCTCGACCCGGCCGCAACGAAAGCCGAGGACGGCCTGACGATGCGGATGTTCCGCAGCGACACGCCCTACGGCAGCGAGGATCTCTATTCCGCCACCAGCCCCGCCCTGACCGCGCGCTGCACCCGCGACGCGGCGACCCCGGGCATGTGCCTGTCCGAACGCCGCGTCGGCGGCGCCGACCTCACCTTCCGCTTCCCGCGCAGCTGGCTGTCGCAATGGCGCGACGTGGCGGAGGCGATGGAGAAGCTGACGGCGCAGCTGCGCGGGCCGAAGGGCTGAGCGGTCGGGCTGGCTTGGTGCCTCTCAAAATGAACCGCGAAAACAACCCCATGCACAGTAGCCAAGTGCTTGGCGCGACTTGGTATTTCAAAAGCGCTCCACAGCGCTTCTGATTTTTAGAAATCAGGTTGATGCGTCGGGCAAAACAGGGGCGTGATGGCGGGATGGAGCAGCGCTCGTCAGCGCGTGCGCAGCGACTTGTCCAAGGAAGCTTTGGGCGGAGGTGGAAGCAATTCTGAATCCTTCCGCGGAAAGATTCCTGGATTGCTTCGCTTCGCTCGCAATGACGTGTGGAGAAAGCGCACGTCAATCTGCGGCGTGCCCCGGACGCAGCGCAGCGTCTCTTCGACGGTGCGCTGCTGAGCCGGGGCCTATGTTGCAGAGATGCGCTCGCAGAGATTCTGGGTCCCGGCTCTGCACGGCAACGCCCAGAGCGTTGCAGTGCGTCCGGGACATGAGCGCCGAGGAACAACTACTCCTGATCGACGAGATCGTCTTCGAGGATCGCCATTTGGAACTGGAACGAGCGGTCGTCGTCCTCGTCGTCGACGAAGAGCACGCCGATGAACTCCTCGCCGATATAGACCTCGGCGGAATCGTCTTTCTTCGGCCGCGGCACGACGCGGATCTTGGGATTGCCGAATACGCGCTTCAGATACGCGTCCAGCTTTCTGACTTCTTTGACGTCCACGGCAAGTCTCCGATCGAAATGGGTCGGCGGGTTTTAGGACGAGACGCAACGAACCGCCAGCATGAATTGCCAAACAATTTGGGGACGAAAAAAGGGCGGAAAATCCGCCCTTTTCGCAAGATCAAAGCCCCATCGCGTTGATCATCTGATCCATGGTGCGCGACGGCTCGGCGCAGCCGGCTTCGCCGACGATCTTGGCGGGCACGCCCGCAACCGTGACGTTGTGCGGCACCGGCTTGACCACGACCGAGCCCGCCGCGATGCGCGCGCAATGGCCGATCTCAATGTTGCCGAGGATCTTTGCGCCGGCGCCGATCAGGACGCCATGGCGGATCTTGGGGTGACGGTCCTCGTTCTCCTTGCCGGTGCCGCCGAGCGTGACGCCGTGCAGGATCGAGACATCGTCCTCGATCACCGCCGTCTCACCGCAGACGAAGCCGGTGGCGTGGTCGAGGAAGATGCCGCGGCCGATGCGCGCGGCGGGATTGATGTCAGTCTGGAACACCGCCGACGACCGGCTCTGCAGATAATACGCGAAATCCTTGCGGCCCTTCAGATAGAGCCAATGCGCGAGGCGATGGGTTTGGATGGCATGAAAGCCCTTGAAGTAGAGCAAGGGATCGATGAAGCGCGAGGTCGCGGGATCGCGGTCGTAGACGGCGACGAGATCCGCGCGGAAGGCGTTGCCGAGATCAGGATCGTCGCGCAGCGCCTCCATATAAGCCTGGCGCACGAGGTCGCCCGACAGCGCGGAGTGATCGAGCCGGTCGGCGACGCGGTGGACCACCGAATCTTCCAGTCGGCCGTGATGCAGCACCGCCGAATATATGAAGGTCGCCAGCTCCGGCTCACGGCGGACGATGTCCTCCGCTTCGCTGCGGATCCGGTCCCAGATCGGATCGAGCGAAGCGAGCTTTCCTCCCGGATTGACCTGATGCACTGCCATGGATCTGCTCTTTCGAATGGGCTGGTTTTGCTGGCTCTATAGCACAGTCTAGGCGACGAAGTCCTGACGGGCTTGCCTGAGAGTGAACAGTGCCTTGCACCGGGAGGGCAAGCCAAAGCATTGATAAACAAGACTTTTTTCTGACACCCTCGGATGGGAACGTCGGCTCAAAGTGGTCAGAGTTTTGCCAAATTCAAGCCGGGCGGCGTCAAACTATTGGTGAATTCTCCCCCAACCGTTATTGCGGGCATGATCCGAGCGGGGGCAAAGCAGATTTGAGCATCACCACCGACCAATTGCGCACGCGCGCCGCGGCTTCCTTTTGGCTGCGGCTGGCCGCAATGGCCCTGCCCCTCCTGATGATCGCGCCGGCATTCTGGAATGGCTATCCGCTGTTGCAATGGGATACCGGCGGCTATCTGGCGCGCTGGTACGAAGGCTATCTCGTCCCGAGCCGCTCCACCGCGTTCGGCATCTATCTCCACTATGGAGAGAGCTTCGGCTTCTGGATCAATCTCGCGGTCCAGTCGCTGGCGACGCTGTGGCTGTTGCAGCTCACCTTGCGCGTGCTGGGCCTGATGCAGACCTTCCGCTTCGTCGCGATCAGCCTGCTCCTGATCCTGTCGACCGCCCTGCCCTGGCTCGCGAGCATGCTGCTGACCGACATCTTTGCAGGACTGTCGGTGCTGTCGCTGTTCCTGCTGGTGATCGGAGCACACCGCACCTCGGCGCTCGAAAAGATCGCGCTGTTCGTCTTCACCGCCTTTGCGGCGGCGACCCACAGCGCAACGCTCGGCGTGCTGCTCGGCCTGTGCGCTGCCGGCTGGATGGCGCGGCCACTGCTCGGACCTCGGCTTCCGCTGGCGGGCTTGGCGCAGGCGAGCCTCACCATCGTCGCGGGCGGGCTGATGCTGATGTCGGCGAATTATGCGCTGTCGGGCAAATGGACCTGGACGCCCGGCGGCTATGGCGTCGCCTTCGGCCGCATGATGCAGGACGGCATCGTTGCGCGCTATCTCAGCGATCGCTGCCCGCACGAGCGCTACAAGCTCTGCCCCTACCGCAACGAGCTGCCGGCAAGCGCCGACGAGTTTCTGTGGGGCAAGAGCGTGTTCAACACGCTCGGCCGCTTCCAGGGCATGAACGAGGAGATGAGCTACATCGTCGTGCACTCGCTCAAGGACTATCCGGCCTGGCAGGCCGGCGCGGCGCTACGGGCGATGGGCCAGCAATTGCTGCATGTCGCGACCGGCGAAGGCACCAACGGCTGGATCCCGCACACCCGCGGCATCATCGAGCGCTACATTCCCTCTCAGGCCGCGCCGATGCGCGCGGCGCGGCAGCAGCATTGGGGTGTCGATTTCGTCACCGTGAACTGGCTGCATGTCCCCGTCGCGCTTGTTTCGATGCTGGGGCTGGTTTTGCTCCTCGCGCATGCGCTGGCCAACCGGCGGCTCGACGATCTGACGCTGCTGGCGGCAACGGTGACACTGGCGCTGCTCGGCAACGCCCTCATCTGCGGCGTAATCTCGGGCCCGCACGACCGCTACGGCGCGCGGATGGTATGGGTCGCGACCTTCGTGGTACTGATGGCGCTGGCGCGGCGGTTTGGGGAGGACAGCAAAGTGCGATGAGAGTGCGAGGAAGCGTCGTCGCGCTTGGTTTCTATTCAAGCCATCTCTGAGCCTGAAGTCCGATAGGCAGCCCTGGCTAGAACTTGAATGAAGTCTCGATCTCGTACGTGCGCCGGGCGCCGAGAAAAATCTGATCAGGATAGAAGGGGTCGCTCCAAACCGCATATTTTTTGTCGGTCAGATTTCTGACCCGGAACGTAACTCGCGTATTTTCGAAGGTCGGGTAACGCGCGGATTTTGGAATGTCGACGAAGGCGAAAGCATCGGCCGTCGTATAAGCGAGCATTGTCAACGTGTTGGCATCCGTGGTGTAGCGGTCGCCAACGTGACGGACTGAAATGCCCGCCTCGACCGGAAGCCATCCCGGATTAAGGAAGCGATACGAGGCGCCACCGTTGACGATGAGCGCCGGAATATTTGGCGGCGTCTTGCCGGAAAAAGAGCCGCCCGCGAAATCGTAGTCCGCATAACGCGCATGAACGTAGGCGACGTTACCCCAAATCTTGAGCTCCGGGAGTGGACGCACGGCCGCAGCGAACTCCACGCCCTGTGTCTTGAGCTTGCCGGCGATGTTCAGCGTCTGACCCGCCTGTGCCGAATAGACGTTGTTCCGCACAATATCGAAAGCAGAGAACGTCCATTCGGCCCGCCCATCCCACAGTAGGTTTTTGACGCCGGTCTCATAACTGCGCGCATCCGTCAGCGTCAGCTTCTGCGTGGGATTCAGCATGAACATGCTGCCCGCCGACAAATCGCTCGCGGTCGCATACTGGCTATAAAATATTAGCCCCGGAAGCGCTTCCCAGGTGTAGCCGATCCGCCCCGTAACGGGGTCCCAATTCGCCGAATAAGGAAAACCGGCCTTGCTTGCGCCAAAAACATCCGTCGAGGACCGATCGAGGGAGAACGGGTTGTAACGCAGACCGCCGATCAAAGCGAAAGTCGGCGTCAGCTTCAAGCGATTCTCGAGATTGAACGCGACGCTGTCGATGGTGGCGGTCTGACGCTGCGTCGTCAGGAGACCATAGTATCCGCGGACAGGATCAACGAGGTTTACGAAATCGTTTGGAAAGTTCGCCGCGGCCGGACGAGTGAACTCCAGATGGTAGGCCTCGGCGCCAAGGACTAGGCGATTTTCCATGCCGAAGAAACGCGCGTCCCAGGTCACGTCGGTGTTGTTGCCGACGGTGTTCTGGTTATGGTGCACGAAGAAGCGCTCGCGATAGATCTGGTTGTTTCCGGTGTCGAAGGCGCTCACCTCGTTGTTGTGCCAATCGCGGCTGGCATTGTATTCGTAGGTCTGGCTCCTCAGCGTCACGTCGTTGCTGAGATTCCACTCGAAGCCGGCGCGGCCCCACGTCTCCTTGATCGTCTTGTGATTGTCGAGGACGTTGTAATTAGTGCTCAACGTTCGACTGTCGATGGTGACCGGGCCGAGATTTGCACCATTGTAGTCCGACACCTTGGTGCCTGACACGATTCCACTGGTCGCATACCGGCCACTGAAGGCAATCGGCACAAGCGGTGTGCCCTCGTAGACGCGAGCGCGATAATCCTTGAACTCGACCGCACCGAATACCTTGAAAGATTCCGAGAGCCTGTAATCGAGCTGGCCTGAAACGTGCAGGTTCTTAGTATCTGTATCGTCGATGAATCCGTTCACATCCGAGCGGCTGATGTCGAAGCGATAGTCCAGGCCCTTGATGTTCGTGTTGCCGCCGGAGCCGAAACCCGTTCGATAGCTGCCCCGCGAGTCAAAGCCAAAGAACGCTTCGCTCTGAATCGGGCCGTTATGAGGGGCCTTGGTGACATAGTTGATGGAGCCGCCGACCGCTCCTTGTCCTGTCATCAGTGAGGATGGGCCTTTCAGGAACTCCACCCGGTCAAGGTTGAACGTTTCCGCCGTCAAAAACGTGAAACCGGTAGGACCGACATTGATACCGTTGTAGGTGACATTGATTTGGTTGCCTTGAAAACCGCGCATGGCGAAGGCAACGTCGTTCGGAGCGTCGCCGGCCGTCACGCCGGTCGCCCCCTTCACCACATCGATCGTCGTATGATAGCCCTGCTCGCGGATCGTGTCTGCGCCAACGACTTCCACGGCCGCAGGCGTTTCGCGCGGCGTTAACCCCAAGCGACTGCCGGCTTGCGTGACCACGTTGGAATTGAGCGGCGTTGCCCGCGTCACCTGCTGCGCAGAAGTAGAAGGCTGCGCGGCAGATGTACGCGGGCGCGTGCCTGCTCGCACAGCCCGACTTGAACGAGATGACGTCGCGACCTGCTGTCGTGCCGGCCGCTGCGCCGGGGCCTCGACTTGGACGGGCGGAAGTGTCGTTCCCGCGGCAGGCTCAACGGCGGGGGGCTTGTCCTGGGCATTCGCAGGGAAGGTCGCGGCGATCGCCAGAAGGAGGCTGGAGCAAGAGACCGAATACAAAAGATTACGCATACGATGCCCGCTCCGTCAGCCCTCAGACGCGGGCCGCATTCCATGTCGGCTTGATTAACTTCTGTTAACAAGTATGATGTCAATCACGAAACATCATACTCTCCACTCTGCAGTGCTACTGTGGCCAGAGCGACACTGGCTGCGGATTGGGCATCAACCGATGCCCAATATCCCAAAGCAAGCCCGGGTGACGAGTCACGCGGCAACTTCATGCTCGAAGCAGTACAGGTCACGAAACGGTTTGGCTCAAATTGTGCGCTGGACGGCGTTTCGCTCACCGTCTCGCCCGGCGATATTTATTGCCTGCTCGGCGCAAACGGTGCCGGCAAGACCACCTTGATCAATCTGTTCTTGAATTTCCTCGAACCGACAGAAGGCGACCTGAGGATCGGCGGTATCGACGTGATCCGGCAACCGCTGGAGACAAAACGGCTTCTTGCCTACATTCCGGAGCAGGTCACCCTGTATGCGCCGCTGACCGGTATCGAGAATCTTGCATTCTTTTCCTCGCTCGCCATCGGTGAAGGGCTGCCGCGCGAACGACTGCTTGAGTTGCTCACGGCGGCGGGCCTTCCGCGTCAGGCCGCCGACAACAGGGTCTCCACCTACTCCAAGGGAATGCGCCAGAAGGTTGGAATTGCTATAGCGTTGGCCAAGAATGCGAAGGCGCTGGTGCTCGACGAGCCCACCTCAGGGCTCGACCCGTCGGCAGCGAACGAGTTTTCGGAGTTGCTGGTCAACGCAAGCAGGAACGGCGTTGCGGTGCTGACCACAACGCACGACCTCTTCCACGCAAAGCAGACCGGCACACGCATTGGCATCATGAAACGGGGCCGGCTTGTCGAAGAGCTAAGGAGCGAGGACGTCAGTCACGCCGACCTCGAAACCCTCTATCTCAAGCACATGAAGACCTGACGTGTACGCGACCATCGCCGTCAAGGATCTGCGGGAGCTCTTCCGGGAGGGCCGATTGCTATGGAGCGGGGCGCTGATCGTCGCCCTGATGCTGGTGGCATTGGCTGCCGGGTGGAATCGGCAGGCGCAGGTGAACAGTGAGCGCGCAGCTGGCCAAGCTCTGGATTACGAGGCCTGGCTTCAGCAGGGGCCTCGGCATCCGCACGACGCAGCGGAACAGGGCATGCACGTCTTCAAGCCCGAACCGCCCCTGGCCTCCTTCGATCCGGGAATCGAACCGTTTGTCGGCTCGACCGTGTGGCTGCAGGCGCATCGGCAAAGCGAGCTTAAATTCCGACCGGCGCAGGATGCGACAGGCTTGCAGCGTTTCGGTGAATTGTCGCCCGCCTGGATCATCCAGGTTCTGCTGCCCCTCCTCCTCATCATCATTGGCTTCAACGCGGTGAGCGCAGAGCGCGAGCGCGGTACGTTGCGGCAGTTGCTCAGCATCGGCGTTTCGACGCGAAGCCTGCTGCTCGGCAAAGCCGCTGCTCTTGCCGGCTGTGCGGCCATCCTGACCCTGCCGCTGGGCCTCGCATTTTCGATTTTCATCCTGGCGCGCCTGCCGGCCGCAGAACGACTCGACGTGGTCTATCGCATGGCATGGCTCGCAGTTGGGTACGGCGCCTATCTCGGCTTCTACATCTTTCTGACCCTTGCGGTATCCGCGCTGGCCCGCTCGTCGCGAACGGCACTGGTCCTCTTGCTCGGCTTCTGGGTCGCCGCGACACTGATTGCGCCGCGAGCCGCCTCCGAGGCGTCCAATCTGCTCTATCCAACTCCGTCGCGATTGGAATTCACCGACCACCTCTCCCATGAGATGTCCGAGGCCGCCGACAAGGCATGGCACAACCATTTTGGCGTCAAAACACAATGGGACTCCTCACTCCCGTTGAGCAAATGGGGAGCGGCGCTGAAAGTCGACGATGAGGCGGGATATGGCGTTCTCGATGCGACGTTCGGCAAGCTCTGGGATACCTTCGAAAGCCAGCAGCGCCTGCAACAATTGGTCGGCATCATTGCTCCCGTCATCGCCCTTCGCGATTTCTCGATGGGAATTGCGGGCACGGATTTTTCGCAACATCGCGACTTTTCAGCTGCCGCCGAGGCGCAGCGACGCAAGATCCAGGATATCGTGAGCCAGGATCTGATCGACCATGCCGACCCACTTGGCAATGCGCATTTCACTTACAAGGCCGAGACCGCCCTGTGGGCGACCGTGCCGCAATTCAGATATGCCCTGCCAACCGTGTCGTTCGCATTGGCCCATCATTGGCCGGCTCTCGTACTCCTCGCGATGACGTTCGTGCTGGCAGTCACGCTTGCGCGCTACGGCCTGTCGCGGCCCTTGATGCGGTGAGCCACCGGGATGTCCTTTTCGCAGTCTCATTTTGTCCCAAACTTCCGGCTGATTGCGCGGAACGAAGCCCGCATCCTTTTCCGTGACGGCACGCTGCCGTTGGTCATCCTGGTTCTGATCGTCATGATTGGCTGGGGATTCTTCGTGGGGCTGGCACAGGCGTCCCTTCGCGACAACATGCTCGGAAGGGTCGTTGCGCACGAGCAGGAGACGCAGCAATCCAATCAGCAGACGCTTCAATCGGTTCTTGCGGGCAAGGAGGCGCTCGTGCCGTTCTCCAATCCGGCCAACCCTGCAGCTCTGGCCGGCAGCCTTTCGGGCCGTCACACTACGCTTCCGAACTCACCGCTCGCCGCGCTCTCGGTCGGCCAGTCCGACCTTCTGCCGAATTACTACCGCATCACTTATCTCAGCAAAGTCCAGTTCATGTACGACACTGAGATCGAGAATCCCTGGAATCTCCTGAGTGGGCATTTCGACCTATCGTTCGTGATCGTGTTCGTGCTGCCGCTCCTCGCCATTGCTCTCGGTTACAATCTGCTGTCCGGCGAGCGCGAACAGGGCACATTGCGCATCGTGTGCTCGCAGCCAGTATCGATTTCGACCGTTGTCGCCGGAAAGCTGGCGGTTCGGCTGTTCGCACTGCTGGCGGTCGCAATTCCTCTACCTCTTTTTGCGCTGGCTCTACTCCGTCCGGAAACCCGGGGCGTAGAGCAAATGCTCCTGATGCTCTCGTGGTCTGCACTGGTCGTCAGTTATGCGTTGTTCTGGTTTGCCCTGGCGGCTTTGGTCAATGTTGCCGGGTTTTCGTCGTCAGCCAATGCCCTGATCATGGTCGCGGTCTGGACTGTACTCGTCCTGATCCTGCCTGTGGCCCTTAATCTCGTGGTGAACCTCGTCAGCCCGGCGCCGTCGCGAACGGAATTGGCCAGCAGGACGCGCGTGGTGACAGCCGATGCGTTGCGCGAATACGAAGATCTCTACAGCGCCGACTATCGCTACGCCTCCGATCCCGAGGCTCTGGCGGTCAAGGATGGTCGCGTTGAGATACCTTCGCGCATGCGTGCATTCTTTCTGGCCAAGCAGCGCGTCGACGAACGGATCGAACCGCTCCTCAAGCAGTTCGATCGGCAGCTGCTCGAACAGCAGAGGCTCGTGGATGTTCTGGGCTTCTTGTCACCAGCCATCCTTGTCAACGAGGCGCTCAACGCGATTGCCGGAACGGATTCTCGCAGATTCCTCGCATTCAAGTCGCAAACGGAGACGTTTCACAACTCGTGGCGCGAGCATTTCGCCCCCCGCATTCTGAATGATCGCGCGACCACGTCAGAGGATCTGAATGCCCTCCCGCGATGGCGCTGGTCTGAAGTCTCGGCGAGCGATGTCAATTTGCGGGTCTGGTCACGCATCGTCCTGATACTGGCGCTGGTTGCAGCTCTTGGCGCTGTTGCCCTTGTTCGCTCGACCAGAGGCCCCGTCATTTGACGGAGCAATCGTTCAGCCGCGATCGAAGCCGCTGGAGTGAACCGAGCGGTGCGCCTGGTGGTGGCGGGCTCTGTCGCCATGCCTGCTATTGGACCGTAAGCTGCGCCCATTGACAGCTGTTAAGTGAGCGACGGGCCTGCGGTAACAACCCCCTCCGTATGTTGCGACTCGGCAACACACCACAACTATCGCCTCTCACGCCGGCAGATCTGAGTCCGGCAAAGGGCTTTCGCAGACTGCAGGCGCGCTGCAAGCTTCTCGTACTCGAAGCCAACATTTCCGATGCCGATTCCTCTCAATTGCGCAGATACCGCCAGCCGACAACGACCCCGCTCACCGAGACGATGGTCCCGAGGATCGACAGCAACCACACCACGATGTCCCAGGCCGGTCGATACGTCAGAAGCAACCAAAAATCAAAACTGTGCAGCGCGTTGAACAGCCAGCGATATGTGCGACGGCTGCTGTCCACGCGGCCAAGGACGTCGCCCGTGATCGGGCTGATGTGAAACCATGTTCTCGCGTCGTCATCGAACACCGCGCGCAAGACAGGCAACTCGCGGTCGTGATGATGCGCATACCAATAGGAGTCGTATTCCTCGAGCAGCAGCCGCTCGGCGAGGTGAGCTTGCGGCAGCAACTTCGCTGCGGCGGTCCAAAGACGATCCTGCGGAAGGGTCGTAGTCCGGCCGGTTCCCGCATCCAGCGGTCTTTGCATGCCGTCACGCGATGCGGCGATCATCATCGGTTTGCCGTCGAGCCACACAAAGCGTGCCTCGACCCTCGCATATTGCGGCGTTGGCAGCCTCGTCGCGATGGTCGGCGCATCATGGCCAGCATAGCGTTGCAGCACCTCCCGCGCCGTGTTGCGGCTTGCGAAATATTCGCCGGGATTGAGTGAAAGCCAGCCAGAGAACGTCCAGGTCAGCACGAAGGCGCCGGCAATCAGGCCCGTGACGTGGTGCCAGGCCATCCAACCGCGATAGGGCGTGATCCTGCCACTCGCATAGCGCCGCTTCAGCCGCACGCGCAGGATGCCGATCCAGATGCCGGTGACGCCAACGATGAGACAGATGCCGGAGATCCAAAGCACGACGAGACGCCACAGCGGCCCGTCCTTGCGCAACACGGTCGGATAGATCCAATGCGGAATCGAGCCGAGCCAATTCCAGACGCGCTCGGTCTGGTTGGTGTCGAGCACGATCTCGCCGGACCGTGAGGAGACATAGACCTTGGTGCCGGCATCGTCGCCGAGCGCAATGAGGTAGAGTGGTCGCATCGGATCGTAACGGGCAGTGACGCTCCATTGGTCGCGATCGATGATATCTTCGAGTCGCGGCGAACTGCTCGCGGGATGATGTCGCGCGACCGAGAGTGCCTGCCGTTCGGAAACCTCTGTGATGACGCGGCCGTCGGCTGCGGAGATCGCCTGCCGTTGACCGTCCCAGCCGGTGATCCGATAGACCGGCTCGTCCGCCAGCATGGAAAGCCGGAGATCGCGCGGGTAGCGCGTCGCGCCTGCGATCTTCATCGCTTCGTCGGGCGAAAGCGTCACCTTCTCCCATTGAATGTCGGGAAGCGCTGCCAGCCTTTCCTTGTCGGAAAGAGCTGGAAACGCGACATACATCATCACCACGCCGGACACGAACCACATGGCAAAAAACAGGCATGTGACGATGCCGACCCAGCGGTGGCCGATATACAGCCACCGCCGGAGTGCGCGTCTCAAGGGGCGTGCCACGTTCAGAACTTGACGTTCACTGCGACTTGCGCCGTGCGCGGCATGCCGAGCAGCCACTGTGTCGTGCCGCCCGACGTGGTGTAGATCTCATCGAAAAGATTGTAGACGCGGAACGACACGGTGGTGTTGAAATCGGGCTTCCACTGCACGCCGGCATTGACGATGTTATAGGCCGGACGGGTCATCGTGTTGGCATTGTCCGCATAGGTCTTGCCGACGACCTGCACGCCCGCATGGGCCGACCAGTTCGGCGCGAAGGCCCAGGTCGCCCAGATGTTGGAGACCATCTGTGGTACGTTGACCGGCACGTTGCCAGCATAGTTCACGGCTACGCCGCCGACCGACTGCACGAAGTCGTCGTACTTCGCGCGCAGGAAGGCGGTGTTGGCATCGATACGCCAGCCGTAGTCGAGCAGGAATCCGACCGATGCTTCGACACCGCGCGATGATTGCTGGCCGACCTGGACGGTCAGCGACGGAATGTTGGGATCGCGGGCCAGCAGGTTGTTCTTCACGATCTCGTAGCCGGCCAGAGTCCATTCACCGCGTCCGCCCCAGAACGATTGCTTGACGCCGATTTCGATCTGTCTGCCGGTGGCTAGCTCGAAGCTCTTGTTGGCCGATGACAGTGAGATCAGTCCTCCGACGGGATCGACGGCCGTGGCATATTGGCCATAGAAAGCGAGGTCCTTGACGGGTGTATAGACCGCGCCGGCGCGCCAGGTCGTGGAGGAGAACGACTTCTCGAAGCTGTTGGCGGGCGTGACATAGTCGGTGCGCGTGATCGTCGGCTCATCCTGGCGGATACCGGCAATCAAAGACAGTTGCTCGGTGACCGACAGCCGGTTCTCGGCGAACAGCGCGTATTGGTTGGTCACGCTGCCGTAGCCGGGAACCGTGGGGTTCGGACTGTTGAACACCCCGGGAACGAAGCTGTACGGGTCGACGGATGACGAGCCGCCATAGGGCGAGTTGTTGGTATGGGTGAAATTGATGCTGTTGACGTCAAAGCCCGCCAAGAATTCGTTGGCCATGCCCAGCACATGGCCGCGGAATTTCGCGTCCATGCGATTGCCGACCTGCTGCTGATCGTGAAAGATCTCGATATAGCTGGTTCGGTTGATGAGGCCGGTGGCAGGATTATAGGCGTAGCTTTCGACGTCCTTCCAGTGCCGCTTGGAGTTCAGATAGTACAGTGTATTCTGAAGCGAGATGCCATCGGCGACCTGCCATTCGGTCTTGGCCTGGTTCCAGCTATCCTGGTAGCGGATGTGGCTGTCGCTGACGTTGTAGTTCTTGAAGCGGAGGGATTCATTGAGCATGCCGTTGATCAGCGGCGTGCCGAAGTAGCGCGACGGGTGGCGGTCGCCGTAGTCCGTCGACAGCGTCCAGGTGACGTCCTCGTTCTGCCTGATCTGCACCACGGCATGAAGCGCGACATTCGAAGTGTTGTCACGATCGACCCATCCGTCCGACATGTTGCCGGAAGCGGTGATGCGATAGGCGACGTCCTTGCTGACCGGACCACCGCTGTCCACCGCGATCCGCCGGGTCATGTTGCTGTCCAGCGAAACTTCTGCCTGGTTGCGAGGGACCCACGAAGGTAGTTTCGAAACGATGTTGATGGCGCCGCCGACCGCGCCCGCGCCGTACATCACCGAGGCAGGGCCGCGCAGTACCTCGATGCGCTCTGTCGACCACGTGTCGAACGGAAAAGTCACCGTCCCGGCGCCGATATAGAGCTGGGTGCCGTCGTACAGCGTCATCACGGAGCCAAGGCCCGTGAAGCCGCGGGTGTTGAAGGAGACGCCGCCGTTGCCCGGTGCCGGACTCGCCGTGAAGCCGGTCGCGTTTTGCGTCACCGCGTCCAGGATGTTCTGCTGGCCGCGTTCGGCGATGGTTTCAGCGGAGATCACCTCCACGCTGGCCGGCGTCTGCAGCCGCGTCAAGCCGAGGCGGCTGCCGGCCGTGCTTGCGCCGGTCAGGTTGAGCGTCGGTGCGGCGAACAAGGGGCCTGCCGGGTTGACCGCCGGAGCGCGCGCGTCGGCCGATGCGCTTGGTTGTTGGCGTGAGCGCGCGGCGCGCGTTGCATCGCTGCTGCGGCGGGTGCTGCGAGCGTTCGGAAGCCTTGCCGGCGACTGTACCACCACAGGGTCAAGTGTTTGGCCCGGCCTTTCGGACTGTGCCCAGCCATCGGTCGACAGAACGAGGCAGGAGAATGCAACCGAAAGGAACGACACACGGCGATGCCGTGGCGCGAAAAACGTATGGGAGGTCATAAACAGGACTCGCGATAACGTGGCACGTCACCGCGAACGCAGTTTGGCCTCTGCCTCGAGAGGAAGGCAGCTCCACACCCACCAGGACACCCCGCCCAATGTGCTCGCGTGTGACCACGACTGACGGCAGGTCTCCTGGCTCGCGGGTCGTTGCCTGTCGCCGCCTTCCCAAGCCCGCAGGGCCCAGTGGCGTTTGGCGAAGGCTCGCCGCTTACAGTTGCGGGGGCAGCCACGGCGTTGGGGGAGACCCCCGCACCGTATTCCCTATTGATCTCCCGAAGGAGAACCGTCGCAATCACACTAGTTTTTTTTGCAAAGAACTGTCAACTAGCCGTGCTGCTGACGCGGAAGTCGGCGCGTGATCCAGTCACCGCACCCAACGCCGTTAGTTCTTCTGCCTGGTTGCTGGCGAGTCCGGTCGTAGCTTGTTGCCGACGTCCCTATCTCCTTCGAAATGACGCCTGATTTCCGCCCCAGGGAGAACCCTCGTGATGAGACACCTCGAAACAATCGGGGCAACAACCACACTGCCTCACCACCACTCCCTCACCCCCGCCGTGACAAAAACTCCAGCACGCCGGTCTTGTAGACCTTGTAGCCGACCGCGCGCATGTGATCGCGGTTCGGGAAGTCGAGGACTTGCGCGCCCGGGATGATCGCGCCGAGCGCGCTCCCTGAGCCCACGACGTCGTCGGCGGTGCCGACCGCGATCAGCACCGGCACCTCGATGCGTGCGGCCTGCTGCCTCGTCATGAGGTCGCGCGTGCCGCGCAGGCACGCTGCCAGCGCGCACAGGCGCACGCGCGATCTTGAAGGGGTGGAGGACTGCGAACTGCGCAGTTCTCCTAGTTTAATTTCGGAGCGGCCTGGCTGGTGTAAGATCATGGTTCGAATGCAGAGCCGTCCTATGTCACAAGATTCGTTCGAAGCTCCGATCTGCTGCCCCAAGTGCGAGAAGCCGACCCATCTTCTGCAGCGATTGTGGAGCCCCAAAACTGGCAGCGTCCGAGTACTCAAGTGCTCTTGCGGCGAATTGGTTTGGGACGACCAGCGGAACCAGAAGCCGCCCCCCCCCCCCCGCAACGAGTGAGTTCTTGGAGTTCCACTGTTCTCGCCTGGCTAAGGCCTACGAGGCCGAGCGTGCGATCGAGCTGCAGCGCGTCGTCAGCCTCGAATCCTTGTCGGTTGCATGCCCCGCCTTGAGCAGTGAACCGGCACCCCATCGTTAACTTTGTTAAATGCATGGATTGGCACAGCGTGGCCCTCTTGCCCTCAAGCGAAGGGAGACTCATGTGCAGACCTCAAACAACTGCAGAGATCACTCGATGGAATGCTATCGCCTGTCGCGGGCGACGCAGGAGCAAACGGAAAGCAGGACGCTGAGAGTTGGCGCACAGTTGGCTTCGATTGGCCAATCAGATTGAACGACATGCAAAGTGCACTAAGAGGTGCGATGAGCCTCAAAGAAGCTCACCTTGAACTCTTGACCCCAATCGTATGGCAAAGAAGCCCGACCACGAACGCGAAGCGGAAAACAAGGCCCGAATGGACGAGGCCCGGAAGGTCGTCGCAGATTATATCGACGACCAACGCGAGATAGCCGCCAAGCTAAGACGCAAGCTGGATTGAGCGGCCTCTTACACTCAGCCGAAATACATTGACTTCCGCTTGGGCCATTTGCCGACATCGTTCGGCTGTTCTCGCTGGCTTGAAGGGAGTGAACAGCCTCTTTCCTGGTGTGAACTTCAGGGTGATCGGCCGACAACCTCCTCGCCTCAGACAAACCCCAGCCCCGGCGGAAAATCCAGCACGCCGGTCTTGTAGACCTTGTCACCGACCGCCCGCATGTGATCGCGGCCGGGAATGTCGAGCACTTGCGCACCCGGAATGATCGCGCCGAGCGCGCTCGCAGAGCCCGCGACGTCACGGAGCCGACCGCGATCAGCACCGGTACCTCGCATTGCGGCGAGAGCGCACAATTGTCCGCCTCTGACAGCTCTAGCCGGGCATAGTGCACCGTCACTCAATATCCAGGCATCGGGCTTTCATTGCGCACCAGTCGCGAAGGTTGTTGCGTGACGCGGCTGGACTAGCTTGGTGCGAACTTTGCGCCCTCACCATTGCCGCAGCCCAAGCAAATTGTGCACCGTCACGCAGTTTGCGTATCTCCGCGTCTCACCTAAGGGTGCAGCCCAGCACCGTCACCGTAGTTCCGAAATTTTTCACATCGTCTTTGCGAGCGCGAACAACCGGAAATCTTCGAGCGCCGCGTGCCGATGCGGGGCGACTTCGCGCCGGTAGGTCTCGGTGTCGACGATCGAGCGGAAGGTGGCGAAATCGCCGTATTCGTTGAGCGCCACTTCGTCCCAACGTTCGCTTGGCGAGCCGACGAGGCTCGCCAGGAGCGGGACGGAAAGCACTCGCACGAGCGGCTTCCCGGCCGCGAGACGGCGGAATGCCGGCCGGTAGCGTTCATCAAAGGCTTCGCGGCCCGAGCAGGGCTCAGCATCGAATCCGTCCTCGTAATGCGCTTGCGCGCGGTAGCGTATCAGATTGAGCATATAGATCGGCTGGCCGGATGGAATCGCCCGCTCGGCGGCGTCAAGGGCTTGCAGAGTGATTTCGATGAGGTTCATCGGACTTCCCGGATTTATAGCGCCGCGGAATGCGCGCTGACCGCTCCCAGCTAGACGGTGCGGAACGGCCATTGTAGTGACCCGGCGGCCATGATTATGTGGACTCCATGTCCACAACAGCTTTGCATCCCGATCTCTCGCGTCTCCTCGCCTTCGTCCGCGTCGTCGAGGCGGGTTCCTTCGCAGAAGCCGCGCGGCGCGCGGGAACGACCACCTCGGCGATGTCCAAGGCGGTCGCCCGCTTCGAAAAGGCTCACGGGTTGCGGCTCCTGCATCGCTCCACCCACTCGCTGGCGCTGACCGAAGAGGGCGACAGGCTCATGACGGCGGGTCGCGCGCTGGTGGAAAGCCTCGCCCGCGTCCAATCCGCGCTCGGCGAAGTCGCGCGCGACGATGGCGGACGGGTGCGCGTGACCGCCCCCGCCTCCTTCGCCCGCGCCTGCATCCTGCCGCGACTGCCGGCGTTCCTGCGGGAGCGGCCGGAAATCGAGATCGAGGTCAAATTCCGCAACGAGATCCTCGATCTCGCGGCGGAAGGCGTCGACGTCGCGATCCGCTCGGGGCCGCTCGACCGCGCGCCGGGCCATCAGGCACGGCGGCTTTGCACGTTCTCCTGGATCGCTTGCGCCTCGCCTGGCTATCTGAAGGCGCGCGGCGCGCCCACCACTCCATACGAGCTTGCCGCGCACGACCATGTCGGCTTTCGCAATCCCGCAAGTGGTCAGATCCTGACCTGGCGCTTTGCCGATCCGCGCGGCAAGGGACCCATTCGCGTCACGCCCAAACCCAAGCACATTTGCGACGATGCGCATGCGACGCTCGACTTGGTCGCGAGCGGATTTGGGATCGGCTGGGGGCCAGCGTGGCTCGTCAACGAAGACCTTCGCGCCGGCCGGCTGGTCGAGGTTCTGGGATCCTGGCGCGTCCCCGGGGAACCCCTATGGATGGTGCGCACCTCGGGCCGCCGCCCGCCCCTGCGCACGCAGCGCGTGATGTCATTCCTCAACACGCTTCCCGCAGCGTTCAGCGACAAGGCAGCGTAGGCGAAGAATCCCTCATGGCGCTTTGCCGACTCACCCGCGGCGGGAGAGGAAATCCAGCACGCCGGTCTTGTAGACCTTGTCGCCGACCGCGCGCATGTGATCGCGGTTCGGGATGTCGAGCACTTGCGCAAAGCGTTCTCTGAGCCCGGAGTCCGATAACAGCCCTACAGGACAGCGGTGACCGTCGGGCGGCTCGCTTGAACGCCTGCTTTTGACATGCAGCGGACGATGTGACGGGTCTGCTGCAACAACCACCCCCGAATGTTGCGACTCGGCAACACGCCACAAATATCGCAGCCCCCCGATCTGAGGCACTCTGTCGCAGGTGGCGAATTCATGTCACAACCCAACCGTGCTGGTGTTGCGCGGGGGAGGTTGGAATGCGTCGTTTCGCAGGTGCAGGCGCTGGACTGTTCGCTATTGTGACCACCATAGGCGCAGCATCTGCTGCCGACCTCGCTGCAAGGCCTTATACGAAGGCCCCGCCGCCGATCGCCGCAATATACGACTGGAGCGGCTTCTACATCGGCATCAACGGCGGTGGCGGCTGGAGCCGGAATTGCTGGGACATCGTGACGAACATCTTCGGTGCGCCGGTGGTCCCTCCTGTGTCCGAGGGATGCCATACTGCGAGCGGAGCCGCGGTCGGCGGACAATTCGGCTATCGTTGGCAGAGCGGCGCATGGGTTTTCGGCCTTGAAGGGCAAGGCGATTGGGCCAACCTCAGCGGCTCCAATGGTCCCAGCCTGCTCGCAGGTGGCGGCGGCTCCGACCGCACCAAGATCGATGCTTTCGGCTTGGTGACTGGCCAGGTCGGTTATGCCTGGAACAGCGTTTTATTCTACGTGAAGGGCGGCGGCATCGTCGCGAGCGACAAGTACGAGGGCTTCCTCACCGCGACTGGCTTTGTTTTCGACAAAGCGAGCGAGACCCGCTGGGGTGGCGCGGTCGGCGCCGGTCTCGATTTCGGCGTAGCACCAAACGTCGTCGTCGGCGTGGACTATGTCCATGGCTTCATGGGGTCGCGCAACAATAGCTTCTATTTCACCGGCCCTCTCGGCGCGTTTTCTCGCACTGATCGCATCAGCCAGGACATCGACATCGTCACCGCGCGCGTCAGCTACCGGTTTGGCGGGCCAGTTACCCCGACCTACTGATCCAAAGGCGCGCGCGAGCACAGGTACGCCGAGGAAAATTCGGATGCAGTTTCATGCCAGATTGCTGCTTGAAACACCTATGTCGGTATCGGCCTCTCAAATCGTATCCGAGGTGGGCCGCCTCGCCCCCGAAGCGAGGCTTAGCGACTGGGTGGGCTCACCTTTGGGCGCTGACGCTGCCCCTGAGATGCTAAGCATCAACGATCATCCGATATCCGTAATGGCCATTCCGGCCCCGGCAGAATTGAGTGTCGTCGAGCAAGGCCACTATGCGAATCATATCTGGCCCACTGTCGAAGTCGATGCTGCCAAGCACACCGCTCATATCGTCATAACCGCCGCTCAGAAGAAAGAACTCGAAGACCGTCAGCAAGTCCTTGCGCAAGCGCGTGCAGTCACCTTGGCTGCCGCAGCCATTGCCCGAATTGTCCCATTCATCGGCATCCAATGGGTGGATGGGACAAACTCGATGGATGCAAAAGACTTCATCAGGTCAACGGAGAAAATCGGTCGGCCCGATGCGAATGTAGTGCCCTTCTGGGTACGGGTAATGCTTTTTCCAGAGATCTCGAAGGACGGTCAAACGAGCATCATTGGAGGAACGCTCGGTTTGCACTTCTTTGGCCTAACGGACCTCGAGTACCCCGCGTCGAGCTTGGATCCCAAGTTCATAATGCAGCACGCCTACTCAACTGCGGAATACTTACTTCGCTCCGGCAAGATGCTCCAGGACGGCGAGACGATTGGCGTCGAAGGCCACCCCCCCGGATTCAAAGTGACATATGCCGAGGATGGCATCTTCGTTCCTTACCCCGTAGCGCGCCTCAACATCCTGACTGAAAAGAAAAAATGGTGGAAGTGGTGAACCTGAGTCGATCTGGCGATCGGACTTGAGACTCTCAGCAGTGCGCCTTGATCCTCAGTTGAAGCTCCACGAATAGGTGCCATGTGATGTAATGCGGATGAAGAGGATACTCAGGCCGATATTCCTACTTACCTGCTTAGTGGGAAACGTCTTCATTGGGGCGCAGCATCTAAGAGATGTGTCTACCAAATTCGGCTTTGGAGCGGCTGTCGGCATCGGGCTCATGGCGCTAGGATTGGTTGTGGTTCTTGGCGCAATAACGATAAAGCAGATCTTACGGCGGCGCGACACACACGGCAATTTTGGGGGAACAATCCGTTAGATGCGGAGAGTGCTGCCAGTTGTTAAGAGGATAGCCACATTCATCGTAGTTCTGCCTTTGATGGCGTTCATGATGTGGCTGGGGCTCGCCCAATTATGTCGCGTATTCACGACAGGAGAATTGTACTCGCGGGGATACGGTCCTAGTCGCGTCGGCTGGTCGAGACTCGTTAGCTTTGAGAGCGACCCAATCTCCTTTGTGACGGCCCTCGTCACGGCTGTGCTCCTAACTGTTTTAGGATTGTTCGTTTTCGGACAGCTGTTCTCCAATATACGACGCTGGTGGAGCGCCGAGTAGCGTGCGAGTTTATTGGCTCCGTCTGGCGACGCGATACTGCATCACTTATCGCCTGGGCAAGACTGCCAGCATCAGCAGCCCACCGAAAACCATGGTAAAAAGAGACACTCGACGACAATGGTCCAGCGCCGATATTTTTTGCCGCGCTCATTGTAAGCCGTCGGGTCTCGCAAAAAGGCAGGTCGTCGCCCCTCTAATCGCCAATCTGAATAGCCTTTGAACTGGGCCAATCCCGGCGCCAAGTTTTGACGCATTTGCCACTTCAGTAGGACCCCTCCAAGGCCAAGGCTCCATATGCCAATCACCCAGACTGGAAAGATCGCATTTGAAATCGATGACATCGGTTAGCTGTCCTCGGTGCTGGCCCTTTGATTTTGGTTATTAGAAAAATGCAGCAATGTATCGTAATGGGCCCTCTGCGGACGCCCACTGGGCAACAACCTCTCGGCTCAGACAATATCGCCTCAGCCGCGGCGTGAGAGAAAATCGAGCACGCCGGTCTTGTAGACCTTGTCGCCGACCGCGCGCATGTGATCGCGGTTCGGGATGTCGAGCACTTGCGCGCCCGGGATGATCGCGCCGAGTGCGCTCGCAGAGCCTGCGACGTCGTCGGCGGTGCCGACCGCGATCAGCACCGGGACCTCGATGCGAGCGGCCTGCTGCCTCGTCATGAGATCTCGCGTGCCGCGGAGGCAAGCGGCGAGCGCGCGATGGTCGGAGCGGGTCTGGTCCGCGAAGGCGCGAAAGGTGCGGCCCATGGGATCGGTGACGTCGTCGAGCGATGGCGCCTCCAGCGCCTTGGCGACGTTCTCGCCGGGGCCGGTGCCTTCGATCAGCCCGCCGATGCCGATGCCGCCGAGGATCGCCGAGCGCAGGCGATGCGGCTCGTTGAGCGCGAGCCACGCGGTCATCCGCCCGCCCATCGAATAGCCCATGATGTCGGCCTGCGGAATCGCGAGATGATCCATCAGCGCGAGCACATCGCCAGCCATGAGGGGAATCGAATATTGCGCGGGCTCGTAGAGCTTGGCGCTCTCGCCATGGCCGCGATTGTCGAGCGCGATGACGCGGCGGCCGTTCTTGCGCAGCTCCGAGACCCAGGTCGGATAGACCCAGTTCACGTTCTTGCTGGAGGCAAAGCCGTGCACGAGGATGACCGGCTCGCCCTCGCCTTCGTCGAGATAGGCAATTTCAACGGCGCCGTTGTGGAAGCTCGGCATCATCAGTTCCGGGAGGTCTCGAGGGGGACAAGCCGATCTTAGAGCATGATCCGGAAAGTTGTGCAGCCGTTTTTGCGCGCGGCAAACGCGGAACGCGTTTGCGTGGAGATCATGTGCTCAAACAATAGCCTGGAGCGCGACCACGAATGACCGCAATCTGGTCGCGTTTAGGCCCGAAGGCCTGCCGTCGCCAGAGCGGCCTCCGCGGCCATCTGCGCCCGGCGGAGCCGCTTCGCGCGCCTGCGATCGCACCACGCCTGGGTGAGACGCTCGGTGGTGGCCTTGATCGAGGACAACAGGCCGAACAGCGTCAGCGCTGCGCCGAACAGCCAGAGCGCCAGATCGAACATGCCGCCGACGAGCAGCAATGCACCGCGGCCCAGCAGCTTCATGATGGCGCGAGTCTTGCCGCCCTGGGCTTCCGCGAGCCGCGCCGCGCGCGCGACATCCTTCGGTCCTTCGGCGATGCGCAACGTGTCCATCGCCCCGCGC
This sequence comes from Bradyrhizobium sp. CCGE-LA001, assembly GCF_000296215.2. NCBI lineage: Bacteria > Pseudomonadati > Pseudomonadota > Alphaproteobacteria > Hyphomicrobiales > Nitrobacteraceae > Bradyrhizobium > Bradyrhizobium sp. CCGE-LA001. Next base: position 5,078,381 of record NZ_CP013949.1, read on the forward strand.
GTGCCGGTCTTGCCGGCAACACGCGTCACGTCCTTGCCGAGCCGAACCAGCGCGCCCGCCTTCTCGGCACGGAACGCAGCCTTGATCGCGCGCACGGTCTCGCCCGGGCGCAGCACCGAACCCTTGGCGACCGCATTCTGGAGCATCGGCGTGTCGACGACCTCGCGCGCGGACCGGCCGGCCCATGCGGCAAGCCCCTCGCCGAGCCGCCCCACCTTGCGCGCGTCCTTGACCAGCGTCAGCCCGGCGCGCACCGGCGCGGCGCCGCCGACGGAAACATAGGTTGCCGCGGTCACCGCAAGGCCCGCCGCCGCAAGTCCGAGCACGAGGCGGTCGGTGTCCTCGCCCATGGCGAGGTGCTTGCCCTCGCGGACGATGTCCCTGATGTCGCCGAACACGAAGAGATCGCCGGCCACCGTTCCCGACAGGCTCGCGACGTCCTCGGCATTGCCGGTGACGAGGCCGGTGGCAAATCGCTTGGCGAATTGCGAGGTGGAATTCTCCGCCTTGACCGCATCGTTGACCCGGCTGAGGAGATCGTCCGGCAGCGCGATGTTGCGGTCACGCGCGAGCGCGACGAAACTGTCGGCGAGGTCGGCGTCACCAGCCGCAAGCGCCGCCTCGATATTGTCCTGAACCAGGCGCTCGTTCTGCCGCAGCAGCACGTCGAGCTTGAGCTCGGAGAGCACGGCCGGATCGTCCTGGGCGGCGAGGATCGCGCCGGCCTCGCGGGCATAGGGTGCTACCTGCGCGAGCATGAAGCTGCATGCCGCGATACCGGCCAACGGTGTGCTGATTCGCAGCCATTTCATGCGGAAAACCTGGAAGGTCCTGAAATCGTTGACGCCTGACGATTCGTCTCTGGCCGCAACTACGTTCGTCCCACAGACATAGTACGCCAAAATTGCGACACAACGTCCCCGACGAAAGAAGGGCTTCTCTCAGGCCGCAAGATTGTGTCGAATTTGTATGAGCAAATGAGCATGGGGCGTTGCGGAGCTTTCGGTTCCGCTGGACTAGCAATCATCTATACCCGCCAGTATGGTCCGCGGCGCCATAATGATGCCGCGTCAGTTTTGATTGTATCTGCCGCCATTGCCACTCCAGGATGATTACGATGTCCGACCATGTCGTCCCGCACTTCCACAACGATGCCGGTGTTCCCGTCATCGAGATCGGCTCGCAAGAGTTCATGTGCGTGGGCGCCAACCCTCCGTTCGATCATCCGCACGTCTTCCTCGACCTCGGCAACGACAACGAGATCATCTGCCCCTATTGCTCGACGCTGTACCGCTTCGCGGCCGACCTGAAGCCGGGCGAAGCCCGCCCGCCGGAATGCGTGCTGAAGGACAAGGTGGCCTGACCGCCCGTATCGGTCAGGGGTGGCGCTCTCCCGAACGATTGTCATCGCCGGTGCTGGCATCGGTGGACTGACGGCCGCGCTTGCGCTCGCGGCCCGCGGCTTCCGCATCGTCGTGCTGGAAAAGGCCGAGCGGCTCGAGGAAGTCGGCGCCGGCCTGCAACTCTCCCCCAATGCCAGCCGCGTGCTGGTGGAGCTCGGCCTCGCCGAGCGGCTCAACGAGCGCGCCGTGACGCCGGAGGCGGTCTCGATCATGAGCGCCCGGGCCGGCGGCGAGTTGCTGCGCATGCCGCTCGGTGAAGCCGCCTCGGCGCGCGCCGGCGCGCCCTATTGGGTGGTGCACCGCGCCGACCTGCAATCCGCGCTCGCCGGCGCCGTTTCCGACCATCCTGACATCGATCTGAAGCTGGGCGCGACCTTCGAGGACGTGGCGCCGCACGCCAAGGGGCTGACGGTGGTCCATCGCAGCGGCACGATCCGCCGCAGCGATCTGGCGAGCGCGTTGATCGGCGCCGACGGGATCTGGTCGACGGTCCGCCAGCATCTGTTTCCCGAGGTGCAGCCGCGCTTCTCGGGCCTGATCGCGTGGCGCGGCACGCTCGATGCCACGCAATTGCCGAAGGATTACACCGCGCGCCGGGTGCAGCTCTGGATGGGCCGCAACGCCCATCTCGTGGCCTATCCGATCGCGGGCGGACGCCAGATCAACGTGGTCGCCGTGCTGCCGGGCACCTGGAACAGGCCGGGCTGGAGCACGCCCGGCGATCGGCGGGAGGTGATGGAGGCCTTTGCCGCGCCCCATTGGCCGGCCTCGGCGCGGATGATGCTCGCCACGGTCGACAGCTGGCGGAAATGGGCGCTGTTCGGCGTTCCCGACGGCTGTCGCTGGAGCAACGGGCCGATCGGGCTGCTCGGCGATGCCGTGCATGCGATGCTGCCGTTCGCGGCGCAAGGCGCCGGCATGGCGATCGAGGATGCCGCCGTGCTCGCCCGGCATTTGAGCGTCAGGACCGCCGAAAGCACTGCGGACATCACGGCCGCGTTGACACAATACGGCCGGGCACGCCAGGCGCGCGTGCGGCGGGTGCAGCGGACGGCGCGGCAGCAGGGCCGCATCTACCATTTCAAAGGGCCGCTCGCGCTCGCGCGCGACCTTGTGATCCGCGCCCTTGGCCCGGACCGCATGCTGGCGCGGCAGGACTGGATCTACAATTGGCGGCCGTGACGCGTGCTCAGGTGCGGCGGCTCAGCGCACGGCGCTGCCGGATCTCGGGGCGGGCTTGATCGCCGGCGGCTGCGGAGCTGACGCCGTCGGCGCGGCATTCGGCGGCGTTTCCCGACACCTATTGCGGCGCCAGGCATCCTCGACGAGTTGCGACTGGCCCCGCACCGCAACGTATTCGTTGCGATAGGCGAGCTCGGATACGACGGCGCCGCCGACGCCGGTCTCCGCCTTATCCATCAGCCGCTGCAGATCGGCCGTGCGGGCGGCGAGCGCCTTGCGCTCCGCCTCGAGCTGCTTGCAGTCGTACAGTTCGTATTTGCCGGGATCGGCAAAAGCCGGCGCGACCGTCTCGCTCATGCCGGCGCAGCCGGACAGCGCAAGGCCAGCCGCAAGCAGCGCCGGCAGCGCGACGGAGCCGCGCAGGAAACATGAAAACGAAGCAGCCATGCCGGATGAATAGTCCCCGTAAATTGAGAATGCCTAAAGCAACAACAGATGTCCGGATTGAGGCTTCCGTGGCGGGACCGGTCGGCTGACGCGGGAATCGCAACGACCGGCCGATCAAGCAGGCCGATCCAGTGCTCAAAGCGTGTGCGAAAACAACTGTATTCTCTTTGCCTTAGACTATTTGCGCCGTATAGATGGGCCGATGCGGGCGTGGCGGAACTGGTAGACGCATCGGACTTAAGCCATTGAGTGCCCTGGGGGAAACCCTGGGAGCAGAACTGCTCAAAGTCGGGGAAACCTTCGCTGGCAATCCCGAGCCAAGCCTCCGTCAGGGGGAAGGTGTAGAGACTAGACGGGCAGCACCTACAGCGGACAAACGCCAGGGTGAAGGGATAGTCCAGACCACGAACGCCGGGTGGGCGGCGGCGAAAGCCGAAGTGGTAAGAAAATCCGTGGGGCCGCAAGGCCTGTGCCGGTTCGAGTCCGGCCGCCCGCACCAAGTCCCGGAATCGCTGGCGCCGGCGGCACGGGGACATTCCGAGCCCGACAAGCGCAGCAGACGATAGTACGTGATGGATACTTCAATATCACAGGATCAGATTCCGCGACGCGCTCTGCCGAAGCATCTCAGGAGCCTGGAGGCGGAATCCATCGAGATCATGCGGGAGGTGATTGCCGAATTCAGATCACCCGTGATGCTGTATTCGATCGGCAAAGACTCCAGCGTGATGCTGCACCTCGCCATCAAGGCATTCCATCCGGCGAGGCCGCCTTTTCCCCTTCTTCATGTCGATACGACATGGAAATTTCGGGAGATGATTGCGTTTCGGGACGAAACCGCGCGTCGGCTCGGGCTCGATATGATCATCTATGCCAACCAGGACGGATTGGCGCGTGGCATCAGCCCCATCGCCTCCGGATCTTCCGCGCATACCCAGATCATGAAGACGGAGGCGCTCAAGCAGGCGCTGGATCTCCATGGCTTCGACGCGGCATTCGGCGGAGCGCGGAGAGACGAGGAGAAGAGCCGAGCCAAGGAGCGCATCTTCTCGTTCCGCTCGCAGGGGCATGTCTGGGATCCGCGCAATCAGCGTCCCGAACTGTGGAACCTGTTCAACACGCGGATTCGGCCGGGCGAAACCATCCGCGTCTTTCCGCTGTCGAATTGGACCGAACTGGACATCTGGCACTACATCATGCTGGAGAGAATTCCCGTGGTGCCGCTCTACCTCGCCAAGGAACGTCCCGTGGTGCGGCGCGACGGAGCCTGGATCATGGTGGACGACGACCGTCTGCCGCTCGCGCCCGGCGAGCAGCCGGAGATGCGACGTGTGCGATTTCGAACCCTGGGATGCTATCCGTTGACGGGGGCCATCGAATCCGACGCCACCACCCTCGAAGATGTTCTGTCGGAGATGCGATCGACGCGTCTGTCGGAACGTCAGGGCCGCCTCATCGACAGTGACGAGACCGCCTCGATGGAAAAGAAGAAGCGAGAAGGTTACTTTTGATGGACGGCGTCGACGTTGCCGGGGAGCGCGCGAGCAAGGACCTTCTCAGATTCCTGACGTGCGGATCAGTCGACGACGGCAAGTCCACGCTGATCGGGCGTCTTCTTCACGATTCCAAGCAGATCTTCCAGGATCAGTTGTCTGCGCTCGCCAAGGATTCGGCACGCTATGGCACGACGGGCGGTGACATCGATCTGGCCCTTCTCGTCGACGGCCTCGAAGCCGAGCGCGAACAGGGAATCACGATCGACGTTGCCTATCGCTTCTTCGGAACGCCGAAGCGATCCTTCATCGTCGCGGATACGCCCGGGCACGAGCAGTATACGAGGAACATGGCGACCGGAGCATCAAACTCCGACCTCGCCGTCCTGCTCGTCGATGCCCGGAAAGGCGTTCTGGTCCAGACACGTCGGCACTCGCTGATTTGCTCACTCCTGGGTCTTCGCCACGTCGTCCTCGCCGTGAACAAGATCGACCTGGTCTCGTATCAGGCGAGCGTTTTCGAGCGGATCGTCTCGGACTATCGCGTCTTCGCATCCAAGCTGGGCTTCTCGTCGATCGAAGCGATACCGATCTCCGCCCGCGACGGCGACAACGTCACGAGTCGGTCACGCAAGACGCCCTGGTATGATGGCCCGACACTGCTGGAATATCTCGAGACCGTCGACGTCGCGCATGGAACTGCCGACAAGCCGTTCCGGTTTCCGGTGCAATGGGTCAATCGTCCGGGACCCGATTTCAGGGGTTTTGCCGGTACGGTCGCCTCCGGCACGATACATCCCGGAGACCCCATCATCGCGGCCGGCTCCGGCCAGACGTCGAGCGTGAAAGAGCTCATCACCTATGAAGGCCCGCAGGCGTCGGCCGGCGCAGGCGACGCCGTCACGCTGGTCCTGGCGGATGAGATCGATATCGCGCGCGGCGATCTCCTGGTCAGCCCGGCGTCGCGTCCCGAAGTCTCGGATCAATTTGCTGCGCATATCATCTGGATGAGCGATCAACCGCTCATCCCGGGCCGTTCGTATCTGGCCCGTATCGGGACCAAGACCACGCCGGTCTCCGTCACCGGGATCAAATACAAGATCGACGTCAATACGCGCGAGCATCTCGCGGCCCCTACCCTGGGTCTGAACGACATCGGCTTCTGCAACTTGTCGACCGGCGCGCCGGTTGCGTTCGATCCATACGAAGAGAACCGCAAGACCGGCTCGTTCATCATGATCGATCGGCTGACCAATGATACGCTCGGCGCCGGCATGATCGCCTTCGGCCTGCGACGCGGCACCAACATCCCCTGGCAGGCGACGCTGATCGGCAAGGCCGAGCGTGCCGCACACAAGCAACAGAAGCCGGCCATCATCTGGTTCACCGGCCTGTCAGGGGCGGGAAAATCGACCATCGCCAACATCGTTGAGCGGCGGCTTCATGCCGCCGGTCATCACACGATGATGCTCGACGGCGACAATGTGAGGCACGGGCTCAACCGTGACCTCGGCTTCACCGAGGCGGACCGGGTCGAAAACATCCGGCGCGCCGGCGAAGTGGCAAAGCTGCTGGTGGATGCCGGCCTGATCGTCTTGTGCTCCTTCATTTCGCCATACCGGGCAGAGCGCGAAATGATACGCCGACTGGTCGCTGATGGGGAATTCATCGAGGTCTTCGTCGACACGCCGATCGAGGAATGCGCCAGGCGCGATCCCAAAGGGCTCTACGCAAAGGCGAAAGCCGGCACGATCAAGAATTTCACCGGCTTCGATGCGCCATACGAAGCCCCCGAACGTCCCGAGATACACTTGCATACGATCGGCCAGCAGCCAGAACAACTGGCCCATCATCTGATTGCAAAGCTGACCGAACTTGGACTGATACGATAGAAGGCTCGAGCCCACGCATCACGCTCTTGCTCGCCTGTAGGCCCAATGAATGGTGTCGCGCAGAACTCCGACGTAGACGGAGATCAAGCTGCTTTCGGCGATCACGTCGGGAGCAAATCTCAAATCGTAGAGATTGGGATCGACGGGACCAATTCTCATCGGCACGGCGATGATGCCGTCGCGACGCTGGAAAAGGTTGTGCCTCAAAAAGCGTCCAAGCGGCCGGACCTCGCCTACTCTGTCGTCACCGCCGGAAGGTCCTACAACGGCCGCGGCTTGATCTTTGGTCGCATCGGCCGAAACCTCACCATGCGAGAAAGCCCGCCCCCCTCGGGTATCATCCGGCTCGCGGGAGTGGAGCTTCTCTAGCTCGGATTTGACGAGTTTTCCGACCATCGGCACGACCTGTCGTTCGACCTCCCTCGCGACGATTTGAGCGCGCACCGACGACAAGCTTTCCGAACTCGCAAATCGCGAGAGCTCCTCCTCGGAGAGCTGACGAAGATCGGTGCTGCCAGCCGAAAACGGAATCCCATAGTAGCGCTGTTGGAATGAGACAATGTTGTGGTCGAGGAAATCTGTCTCGACCAGGAACGGAACGGAGAAGTGCGTGCTCGACATCAATCGCAGCGGCCGATGGCGAAACGCCGCGACGTGACGCGGCAGCACCGACGAGCCGTCGTAACCGAACTTCACCATGAAGTCCTGAGGGAGTGCCTCGAGCTGACGGACGACGTCCGCCGACAAGGATTGTCGCCATCCGTTGATGCGGCCCTCCCTGAACGTGGGGCTCGAACGACCGGATGCCGCGGCGCAGATATCCCGGGTGATCCCAGGCGCGTGCAATTTGAGCTGCAGCGACCACACCAGTGCCTCGAATGCCTCGTCCGAACCGCCGCCGGCATCACCAACGATCTCTTCAAACGAAATCGGGACGACGTTTCCGCAGTCCAGCCAGGCTGCAAACTCGCCGACCCGATCGCGGATCGAGCCCAGCAGCCATCGATCCTCCATCAGTCGCCCAATGCGTTCCTCGAAGGAGAGATGTCCCAGCAAAACCGACAAAGGACTGTTGCCGTCGATGTGCCAATAATTGGCTTCGGAGACCAATATGTCGAACGGATTGCGGTAGTTGAAGAGTGCGGGCGACCGCATGAAGGGGTGAGCCCGATTGCCAAACGGCGCGCGCTGCAGCTCGTCTCGGAAAAACTCCCGCGTCATGGTATGCGCGTTGCTGTGAAGCAGATAGTACCAATGACCGCCCTTCGGCCGGTCCGGCGCAACGCCCCCAGCGGCATAGCCAAGCGCTTCTGCCAATCTGAAGAGGAGATGCGTGCCTGCCTTGGGTATCGATATCAGGTAGAGCGGCAGGTTTGAATAGTAACGCTCTGTGACCGGAGCGACCAGAGTTGGCGCGCGGCGATCCACATAGCCGAGCAGCGCGGCGCTTACATTCTCTGCATCACCACCCATGAGAAGAGTAGCGTCGCAGGGATCGAACGCGTCGGGCTCGGCCGGAGCCGGAGCCTGGCCGTTCCGTTCCGATACTTGGAAAGCGTCGCCGAATTCTGAAGAAAGAGCCGAGACAATCTTAGCCGACGCATCGTCAAGAAGGTGCGCGGTGACAGTTCGACAGCCCCCGTCCAACAGACCACGGACGGCTCCTATCCAAGAGCTCGCACGGCTCGGCTCGGGAACGAATTGGAGAGAGCGCCCCCGCTGTGGCGCACGGTCGTTTTGCTGCATCGTGTCGGATTAGTCCATATTCAGTTTGCAACGCCATCGCTCAAGGCGACACGCAGGGATTCGTAGGAATCCCGGACGATCGAACCGGGGATGCTGTGCGGATCCCGGTCCGTCAGGTCTATCGGGCCAACGGCCTGCGGAATCGCGCTGAACTGGCCGCGGTGCGAAACGATATTGTACTCGTTCCAACTGCGGATGAGCAGCGGCGGCACGCTGCGGTCAACCTCGAGCGCTTCAGCCGAACCGTCCGCGAAGGCCTGCCGAGCCGCAACCCGCAGTTCATCCGCCATGGCGGCCGTGGCTCGCGGCATCCGCTTTGCCATAGCCGCCGAGACAGCTATCGCTGCCTCGACGCTGGCAGTAGCGCGAGCCTCCGACGAATAATCACCCGCCAACAATTGGTCCAGTACCGCATTCAGTTCTCCAGCCGCGGTCTCAGCCGCTTCCCAGACGGCCATGACGATCCCCTCGTCCGAAAAACCCGAACGCTCGACGCTTGAATGGAGGCGCCATCCGTATCGTCGAAAGGCGAACGCGCTGGCATCGATGTTCGATTTGTTGAAGGCAAAGCCGAACAGATCGAGATCGGCGTGGTCCTCAAACACCTTGCCGCGAGAGACCAGCTCAGCAACGCGCCGTTGAAAAGGCGTGTACCGCGCCTCATCGAGGGGCTCGATGCGGCCATAGCCGAACACTTGCATGGCGTCCTCGAGGCCATGCTCCCTGATGATCTCGAGATGGGCGTTGGTCATCCAATTCTTCCAATCGCCGACCAAGCCCTTGCCACGCCGGTAGTTGTGCTCGTGGTGACCCGTGAGGTTGATGTGATCCAGTCGCTGCCAAATCTGGCCGGCGTGATCGGCCTCGATGACGAGACCCGCTTGCAGCGCAACGCGCCGGATGGTTTCTGCGGAGCGTTCGATCAGATCTTCCCATCTCGTCACATGAAAACGATCCGCGACCGGCAGGAATTCGTCAAAGTAGCCCTTATAGTGACGTACGATACCGGCGAAGAAATCGAGATTGGAAAATTTGAAGAGCGCAAGGTTTTGCCGCATCTCGTCGTTGTCATCGCGCGGATCGACGTAACGCTGAATATACTCGCTGGCCAGCGCGTTGAGAGAGAACAGGGACGAGTTGATGATGCCGATAGGATTGCGCACGGACGCGAATTTGAGAAAATCGTCGTACTGCGCGAGTTCAGTCCACAGTCGCGGATGACTGTGAGAATGAACGATCGCATCGGTCGCCAACACCTCCGCCGGATGGGCAATCACCAGAATGAAGTCGCCCATACCTTTGACGCCAAGATATTTGCGGAAGCACGCGCGGGACGGATCATCCGCCTTCAACCACTTCGGCCCGCCGGCGACAGTTTTGAAATTTCCGTTGTAGATCAACCTATCTCCGACGCCCGCCGCTGCGAACGTGGCTTCAATGGCCGTTGAGATATAGTACTGGGCTTGCCGAACCGCCGTGCTGACCAGTCGCTGCCTGATGCCGTAGCGCACCGGGTCCATCGGCAGGAGTTGCGAAATGACGCTACTCAGCAGCGCAAAGCCGCTTCGCGGTGCTCCCACGACCAGAGGGCGCATATTCCAAAAACCCTAATTTGCGTCGCATTTGCCTAACTCGGGTCAACAAAGTACACATAACGATGTTCTAGAACAATCATGATTGTGCTCTGCGAGCCTCTCGATCAACGCTTCAACGTGATCGTGTTCCGCACCAGCCGCTCATATGTTGCCAGGACACACACATCCGTTCAGCTGCAGGAGCAAGGAACTCTGCGCAACGCGCAGCATGACGGCGGCAGGTCACTTTCAGAGCACGGCCACAGCAGTTCAATCAAGCGGCTGATTTGCCGCGCACGGATTCGGCTCGGTGCTGCTCTGGTCCGCCACGCCTCGCGATGAGGCCAGCCAAGGCTGCCACCCCCAATACGTACATCCACCCCTCGGTGAAGTCTGACAGGTGAGAGTTGAAGATCGACCCGACGAAGTTCTGTGTGACGATCATCAGACCCAGATCCGAGATGTATCCCGAACCAAGGAACATCCGTAGATGAGATGCCCACAACCCGTAGAGGACCAGCACACCCAACAGCCCCCATTGGACTGCCGCGCTCAGCGTCTGATTGTGTGGATTGGCGATGATCTCAGCCGAGGTCCCAGTATGACCAACCGCCGCGGCCTCGAACAAATCCCGTATCGATCCTGTGCCGTGGCCGATCCAAGGCCTCTCGATGACGAAGCCGACAGACTTTCTCCAGAACTCCAATCGTTTTCCAACAGAGGACGGGATATCCGCGTTACGATATTCTTCGAATTGAGTGCTGACGGAGAGAATGCGCGCACGCAAATGAGGCGACGAAAACCAAGAAATCGCGAGTACGAGCACCCCAACAGCGGTCATTGCGAAGACACCCCTGCTTCCGGCATGGCGCCAGGCAACCACGAAAAGCATAAAAGGAATGCAAACCAGTGCTGTTCTCGAAGTCACAACGAACAGCAGATTGGCGGCAAAACCCACCGCGAGCACGGAGGCAAGTATCGCGTATTTCCAGTCCTTGCGCTCGGCCAAGTGCAACGCCGTCAGGATCAATGCCACCAGGCAAGCGGCAAATTCCTGGCTCTGATCGATGTAGTTTCGAACCGGGACGCCATAGTCCTCGCCGCAACATCGTCCCGTCTTCAGCGCCAGGGTCGGCTGGAATACGACCAGCCAGGAATACAGGAGGAGGACGGTGCAGGACACCAGGAACGCGACCAAGATCCATTGGGCACGCTCTGATTTCTGGAAATAGTAAAAGAAGAATGGAAACAACAGCAGCTTGACCAGCGGGCTGAGGCCGCGGACCCCGTCGGCCATTCCCGCCTCTGACCAGGAAATGCCGACGACCGCCAACGCCAGGAACGCGAGAGGAAAGAGCGAGGCAGGCCGACGGAACGAGCGCCTGAAAAGCGGGACGTCCACGCTGCCCAAGACGATCGCCAGCAGCGGAATCAGAAGAATCAGGAAGGCCGACGTCGACCAAGGCAGTGTGGCCGACAGCAAAGCGGCCAATACATCCGCAGCAACGAACCAGTACCGAGATGTCCGAAAGGCCTCAAAGCGCTGTCGTGCAGTCGAAACGCTCAAGATCGAACCCATCGATACCACGTCGCAGCCGCATTGGCCGAGCCCTAGAGGAACCGCGCCCGCTTTGGCGGCACGAGTTGTCCCGTTGCCGGTGGCGTGGACTTACTTGAAATGCCCGTCAAATGCAGCCACAAGACGAACTGGACCACTCGACCATGCGCCGCACCAAGCCTCCATAGCCGATTTTCCATGGCACTGAAAGTTAGCCCCGCAGACTTCCGACCGCCAAGTTCTTGGAGCGCCGGCATCCGCCTCCAGCAGTGATCCTTTTCCCTATCGTCAGGATCGCGCGCGGCGAACTATCTCGACACCTGAATATCAACACAGCAGCCGGTCACCCAGTCTTTCGGTCGCCGGTCAACCAAGGACAGATGGTTAGGTATGACAGACACAAAACATCTGAGCCTTTATATCGGCAACCACGGCAGAACGGACGGAATTGAGGACTATATTACACTGATCGCTGCGATCATGGGAAGGCGCGGGATCAATGTGAAGGTTTCCTCCACTCTCGATCCCGAGGCGATCAATGTCATCATCGACGAATTCACGAATTACGTCGAGAATCGGCGCATCGCAAACTTCAAGACAGCACATCCGCACAGCAAGATGATCTTCGTGTTGACGGAGTTCACCGTCCGCAACTGGGGCGTGACGTCCTTCAACAACTTCGGCGGCCCTCTCGATGCCGCGACTATCGCTTTGTTCGACGTGTACCTGCGGTTCGCTCGCGATGACTTCGGCAAGATTGGAGTTGGAAGCGTTCTACGGCTATTGTGCTATTCCCCGCTATTGGCCATACAGTTATTGCCAGCCATCGCACAGCTAATTCTGCGGATATTCTTCAAGCGCTTCTCGCGCCACCGGGTTAAGTTTCTGCGCAGCAACCACCGCACGATCTACTTTCACATGCGCTACCTTGGCTTGATGGCCTCCCTGCACCACGCAGATGCTGTAATCACCAGCCACGAAAAGGTCTTTGAAGGCATCAACCGCGAAGGTGGGCACCCTCTCGAGCATTTTGGCGTACTGTATGCGGAGCTGGATCCCGAGACAGTGATTGACAAGCTGATGCGGGAAAAGAAGCTCTTCATGGAAATCACAGGCACGGTCACACGGTATCGTCAGAAATGGATTGAACGCATCAATCGTCAGCTGACTACGCTGGGGCTGCAGAATGTGTTTTATTATTGCAAGGCGCTTCCGTTCTCTTTCCTTGCCTCCGACGAGCCAGCTAACCGCGCCGCTTATTCGCTGCATCCGCCACAAACTCGCACCTGGCCCTATTCCAGCCCCACGAGACTCTTTCGTGCCTTGTCAATCGATCACAATTTGCCGGTTCTCACCCATCATTTCCACCAGAATCCGATTGAAGATGTGTGTTTCGAGTTCAAAGGCACGGCTTCGTTCGTCGAGTTGTATGAGATGTTCAATGATCGAAGTCGGCTCAGAAACTTCGTCGAGCCCAAGCTAAAGCGATACAACGAGATTGTAACCGCGCGTAACGATATGCTCGCCCAGCATGTCCGCAAACTCCTGACAGCCGCCGGACGGGCAAGCTGATGCAAGACCAGCGCTACCTCCAGTGGGCCGAGCTCCTCTACCTGCTGACCCTCAAGGAACTGAAGGTACGCTACAAGCGCAGCGTGCTCGGCTATCTCTGGGCGATCGCCAATCCGTTCATCTTTGCATTGGTCTATTGGCTCGCATTCAAATTCATCATGCGCGTGGAGATGGAGAACTACATCGTCTTCATCCTGACCGGCATGTTCCCCTGGGGGTGGCTGAGCCAATCGACAATCCAGGGCACCGGCAGCTTCGCGAACAACCTGTCGCTGGTTCGGCGGGTCAAGCTGCCCAAACTGATTCTGCCTCTGAGCAACGTGATGCAGGAAATGTTTCACTTCATGTTCGCCATTCCCGTCATCTTCTTCTTCATGGCGATCAATGGTGAGCGCATTTACCCGTTAACATTGCTGTGGCAGATGCCTCTGATGCTGACCTTACAGCTGCTCTTCGTGTTTCCGCTAGCCGTCATTGGAGCAGTGCTCAACGTCTACGTCCGGGACATTCAGTATTTGATCGGCATCGCGTTCTCGGCGCTCTTCTTTGCGACGCCGATGGTCTATCCGTTGAGCATGGTGCCGGTCGAATATCAGTTCTATTTCAAGCTGAACCCGATGTACTGGCTCATCGACAGTTGGCGGATCGTCTTTGCCGGCGGTATCCTCCCCTTGGACCATGTTGCGTGCGTGTCCGCCTCCATTGTCGCGTTTTCCTTGATTGCTTGCTGGGTCTATCAACGGCTTGCGATGCGGATTCCAGAGTTGGTCTGATGCCAGTCGTCGCGGTACATGAGGTTTGGAAAACCTACCACAATCACTCGGTGCTCGGCATCAAGGAGCGGCTGGTCGGTAAGCGCGTGGCGGCCCCAGAAGGGCGCTTCGCCCGAAGCTGGGCGTTGCAAGACATCACCTTCAAGGTAGACGCAGGACGATCGCTCGGGATCATTGGGCATAACGGCACCGGCAAAAGCACTTTGCTGAGCTTGCTTCTCGGAACGATCAAAGAGGATAGAGGCACCATCGAGCGCAGTGGACGCATCGGCGCGATGTTGGAACTGGGATCGGGCTGCCATCCCGATCTCACGGGCAGGGAAAACATCTTCTTGAACGGCTCGATTCTCGGCCTTCGGATCAATGAGATCAAACGCAAATTCGATTCGATCGTCGCGTTTTCGGAGCTTGGGCCCGCGATCGAGCTGCCAATGCGGGCCTACTCGGCCGGCATGTCGGCGAGATTGGCTTTCGCGGTTTTGGCACACGCAGACCGGGACGTCTTGTTGATCGACGAGATTCTCGCTGTCGGCGACGCAGCTTTCCAGGCCAAATGCGCAGATTACCTGTCTAACTATACGGCCCGTGGAGGTACATTGATCGTCGCTTCACACGACCTGCAGAATCTGCAAACACTTTGCGTCGAGGGCATTTGGCTGCATGAAGGCAAATTGGTCGAACAGGGACCGATCGCGGCCGTTGCCCGATCGTATCAAGAATCAGTAAGTCCAGCCACAAAGCTCGAGTAGAGGCTTTGGATTGGACTGAATGCATACCGCAGCCCGGCGCATCGACATTCCGGTTGTCTGCATCTTGCTGCGTCGAATAATCGACCTGCAGTTCTCTGGGGAGCAGGCTGCGACGCAATTGCTCGGGCGGAGCCGCTTAAAATATCGGCTTGCAATCAGCCAGATGACTTTGGGCGCAGGCCGGCGCGGTCGATGTCCCGCGCATGGCGGAACTCGGGCGCAAACGGCTTGCATTATCGCTACACTCCCCTCACAAAGTTACGTTTAGGGCGCCATCCCCTCGCGGGAGGCACCAGGATTTGGGACGTAGATGAACAAGCGAATCTCTCTGCTGCTGCCGACTCGCGGCCGGCCTACGCTCGTCGAGCGTTTCCTCCGCAGCGTGGTGGCAGAGAGCACCCATCCCGAACTCATCGAGGTCATCCTGTGCGTCGACGACGATGACATCGGCAGCCACGGGATTACGTTCACCCAACTTTCCCTGAAGACCGTCGTCGTCCCACGCCAAACGATGGGCGCTTACAATTCGATCTGTTTCCAGCATGCTACCGGCGATATCACCATTGCCGTGAATGATGACGTCATCGTCCGAACCAAGGGATGGGACGACAAGGTACGTGAGCTCGATGCTCGTTACCCGGATGGGGTCTACCTGGCCTACGGGAACGATCTGTTCAAAGGGGCCAGTCTCTGCACTTTTCCGATCTTGTCGCGCCGGGCTTGGCTACCACCGGCCGTAGCCTATCCCGTCGAGTACAAGGGCGCCTTCATCGATGTGCATTTGATGGACATCTTCAAGCGCCTGCAGAAACGTGGCCATCAACGGATCATGTACGAGGAGGACCTCGTTTTCGAGCACCTTCATTATCGTAACCATCCCGAAGCGCTGGACGCGACCTATACCGATCGCTCTCGATTTGGAGACGACCTCACCTTCATAGCTCTTCGGGAAGCACGCAGGCTCGAGGCCGACCGATTGGAAGCCTTGCTCGCGAATACGGCCCTCGCGTCCGCCCCGTATCCACGACGAGCGGAAAGCCCATCTCCGGGGCTCGTTTCGATCATCTCGCTCTGCTTGCGCAGCTTCCTGCTTGATTCGGATTTACCGATCAAGTGGAGAGCGTATCTTTTTGCTTGGCTAGTGACAAGATACTATTTCAGCAGAATCTTCAATGTCACCTGAACCGACGCCAATTTAGCCAAAGTTAGCCCACACTTTCGCTAAGGACACCGACCAGGGCGAAAATCCCATCACGCACCAGTGGGAACAATGGGTTTCATGAATGGACCCCGTTCACCGAATCGACCTGAAGCGGCATTCTGACCGAAATTCGCGTCGGGTTGATCGCCTTGTCTTTCACCCCAACTGGTTTCCATATATACGGCGCCCAGAAGTTGGGGACAGCGGATGGACGCACTTTTCGTAACGCCGGACTCGTCAGCAAAGGCCTATCAAGAGCTCGCAAAGACGTTTTCCGCTATCGAACCGCCGACCTGGTCGCTCCTGCTTGCCGAGTCCTGCCGAGCGAAGGGTTTTGAGGTCGGAATTCTCGACGGCGACGCGGAACGTCTGTCATTGCAAAGCACGGTGACGCGCATTCAGGACGCGAAGCCGCGCCTGATCGTGATGGTGTTGTACGGGCAGAATCCGAACTCCGGCACCACGAGCATGATCGGCGCCGTGGAGCTGTCGAACGCGCTCAAGGCCGCCGGCGTCGGGGCTCCCATCTGCTTTGTGGGCTCACACACCAGCGCCCTCCCGAAGGAAGTGCTCGCTTACACCTGCGTCGATATCGTCCTGCTCAATGAGGGCGTCTACGCGCTGCACAACCTGCTTCGCTCCAATCTGAGGAGCGATCTTCGGACCATCAGGGGAATAGGATACAAGATCTCAAATGGGGCCGAGCAAGAGCTCATCTTGAATCCGCCCGAACAGATCGTTCCGCAAGACCGCATGGACGTCGATCTTCCCGGCTATGCCTGGGACCTGCTTCCCTACCGCGAAAGGCCGCTCGATCTCTATCGCGCGCATTTCTGGCATGCCGGGTTCAGCCACGACAAACGAACTCCGTTCGCTGCAATCTACACGTCGCTCGGATGTCAGTTCGCCTGCAATTTCTGCATGATCAACATCGTAAACCGCGTCAATAATGACGATGGGACGGATGCTTCGCATTCACGCGGGATGCGCTTCTGGAGCCCGGAATGGGTCGCACGCGAAATGCGCAAGCTTGCCGATATGGGCGTCAAGACCTTGCGCATCAGCGACGAGATGTTCTTCCTGAACCGAAAATACTACACGCCGATCCTCGATGACTGCATACAGTCAGACTACGGATTCAACATGTGGACCTACTCCCGCATCGATACCGTTCGGGCGAACGTCCTCGACAAATTCAAGCAGGCCGGGGTCAACTGGCTCGCGCTGGGCATCGAAGCCGGCAACCAAATGGTCCGTCAGGAGGTCTCGAAAGGGACGTTCCGGGAAGTCAATATTCGAGACGTCTGCAAGACGATCCGCGACTCTGATATCAACATCATCAGCAACTACATATTCGGCTTCCCGGAAGACACTCAGGAAACGATGCAAGAGACGCTGGCTCTCGCCCTCGAGCTGAACACCGAAATGGCAAATATGTATCCTTGCCAGGCGCTGCCAGGCAGCCCGCTCTACTACACCGCGCGCACGAACGGATGGGAGCTGCCGCAGAAGTTCGAAGAATTTGCTTTCCTTTCGTACGAGAGCGTGCCGATGCGAACGAAGTATCTGTCAGCCGCGGAGGTCCTGAGGTTTCGCGACGAGGCGTGGCAGACCTACTTCCGAGATCCGTCCTATCTCGCACTCGTCGAAAGAAAGTTTGGCACGGCCGAACGTCGCAACGTCGAGCAGATGTCGGAAATCCGGCTCAAGCGGAAATTGCTGGGTGATTGAGCAGTGCCCATCCATGCTAATCCCTTGAGTCCGGTCGAGCCCCACAGACCAGCCGCGCGAGTTCCACAGTGATCATCACCAGGACCCCGTACCGCGTTTCCTTCTTTGGCGGGGGTACAGACTACCCCGCCTGGATCCAGGAACACGGCGGGGCCGTACTCGCGACTGCAATCGACAAATACTGCTACATTACCTGCCGAAGGCTCCCGCCATTTTTCGAGCACAAGCATCGCATCGTCTACTCGATCATCGAGAACGTCTCGAACATCGACCAGATCAAGCATCCGGCGGTACGCGCGACGATGCAGCACGAAGGTGTGGCTGAAGGGCTCGAAATCCATCATGACGGCGACCTTCCCGCCCGATCGGGACTTGGATCGAGCTCCTCCTTCACCGTAGGCTTGCTTCATGCCTTGCAAGCGCTGCGCGGCGCCATGTCGAACAAGGATGCGTTGGCGAAGACTGCGATCCATATCGAGCAGGAATTGCTTCACGAGAACGTCGGTTGCCAGGACCAGATCATCTCCGCCTTCGGCGGCATGAACTATGTCAGATTCCGGGAAGACGGGACATTCGACGTGTCGCCGGTGATCGCTTCGCCCGAACGTAAGGCCGCGCTCAAGTCCCATCTGATGCTCTGCTTCACGGGGTTTTCGCGTTTTTCATCTGATGTAGCGAGATCCCAGCTTGAAAACATGGCAGCCAGTGCCGCCCGACTGAAGCGCATGCGTGCCATGGTGGACGAAGGCCTCGAGATCTTCGTAAACCGCTCGCTCCCGATCGAAGCATTCGGCGAGCTCCTGCATGAAGCCTGGCTCGCCAAGCGAACCTTGTCGAACAAGGTGACGACGGACGAGATCGACGCGATCTATGAAGCCGCGCGCGAGGCCGGAGCGATCGGTGGAAAGCTGCTCGGCGCGGGCGGTGGCGGCTTCATGCTCCTTTTCGCCAAGCCGGAGCGGCACGCGGCGATCCGCGAAAAGCTCAAGGGTCTGATTCACGTGCCGTTCGATTTCGAAGATTCCGGCAGCCGCGTGGTCCTCTATCAACCGAACGGTCTATGAACATGATGACGGAATCGGCTTCCTCCATCGAAATTCGCGGACTTGCATGCACGCGGCCTCACCGCCCCGACCCGAAAGGCGTGCTCCGTGGCGGTCAGTCCGCAGCGATCTCCCCCACCAGAATCGTTCAAGTGAGGCCGTCTCTTGATCAGCAATAGCGTCAACCTGCGCGACAAGGCGAACTGGGTCTGGAGGGAGACCTTGTCGGTGCACCGTCGCGCCCCCGAGACGCGCATCGCGTCCTCACTGTCCTCCATCGAGATTTTCGTCGCCCTGTATTATGGGGGCGTTCTGAATATCGACCCCACCGATCCCCGATGGGATGGACGCGATCGTTGCGTGATCAGCAAGGGACATGGTTCGATCTGCATGTACCCGATCCTGGCGGATCTCGGCTTTTTCCCGGCCGCCGAACTCGATCGCGTCTGCAAGGCCGGCGGCATTCTGGGCGGGATTCCCGATCCCATCATTCCCGGCTACGAAACCGTCAATGGGTCTCTGGGCCATGGCCTCGGTGTCGGAGCGGGAATGGCGCTGGGGCTGAAGCGCGGCGGCGCGAAGCAGCGCGTCTTCGTGGTCTGCGGAGACGGCGAACTGCATGAAGGCGCCAATTGGGAAGCCATCATGTTTGCATCCCAGCATGAGCTCGACAATCTTCACCTCATCGTCGACAACAACAGCATTGCGATGCTCGGCTTCACCGACGACATCGTTTCCCACGCCGGGCTCGTGAAGCGGCTCGAGGCATTCGGCTGGCAATGCGTCGAGGTCGATGGTCACGACGTGCTGGCCGTACAAGAACAGCTGTTGAGCCTGAAGGCGATCAACAACCGGCGACCGAAGGCGCTCGTCGCACGAACGCTGAAAGGACGCGGCGTTCCCGGCCTGGAGAATGAGGCTCTTTCTCACATCCTGGCGCCGAAAGCTGAACTTCTCGACGAACTCCTGAAGGCCTCCGATGAGCGTTAAACCGCGAGCGATGCGCGATGCGCTGTTGGATCAAATACATCGGGCCATGGCCCATGATCCGAAGATTTTCTTCGTCTCGGCCGACTTTGGGTCTCCGGTGCTGGATCGCATTCGCGCCGACCATCCCGCGAGGTTCGTGAATGTCGGCGTAGCCGAGCAAAATCTGATCAACATCTCCTCGGGACTTGCGCTCGAAGGCTACAAGGTCTTCGCCTACGCCATCGCCCCTTTCATCACGATGCGGTGCTTCGAGCAGATCAGGGTGAGCCTGGCTCTCTTGTCCGAGGTCCGCCCGATGAACGTCAATCTGATCGGCGTCGGCGCAGGTTACAGCTATGTCGTCTCCGGCCCGACGCACCAGTGTTACGAAGACATCACGCTGATGCGCGGGCTACCGAACTTCCAGGTGCTCTCGCCATCCGATCACATCACCACTGAAAACCTCTTCGGAATTTGTGCCGGCACGATCGGCCCCAAATATCTCCGTCTCGATGCTCAGGTGTTGCCCGTCCTGTACCCGGACGGCCCGCCGGATGTCACCAAGGGATTTCACGTTCACCGCCGCGGCCGGAAGATCTGTCTTGTCGCCACGGGTTACATGGTCCACACGGCATTCATCGTCGCCGACCGGCTACGCGAAGCCGGAATTGATATCGGCCTCGTCGACCTGTTCGACCTTGCCCGCTTTTCCGCGAAGGCTCTGCACGACGAGCTGTCGCCGTACCAGACCATCGTCAGCATGGAAGAGGGATTCGCCGGCCGCGGCGGCCTCGACGCCCTGCTCTACAATTTCCTCGGACATGGCGCGCTCGACGCCAAGCTGCTCAACGTCGGCGTCGAAGGCGGCTATCGCTTCGAGCTCGGATCGCGTGCGGAATTGCATGAGCAAGTCGGCATAGGCCCCGACGTGGTGACCAAGCGCCTGCTGCAGATTTCGGCTTCATCCTCCAAGACTCTCCCTCCCCTGAACGGTGGTCGCCCGCAATGAAATTCCCCCTGATGCGCAACAATATCGCGCGCGAAGATCTGGACGCTCTCATCGAGCACTTGAAGCAGGACGACCCGATCCTCACCAACGGTCCGAACGTCCGCGCGTTCGAGCAGGAATGGAACGAATGGCTGGGCACCAAGTACAGCGTCCTCGTCAACTCCGGCGCCTCTGCCAATCTCCTGACGATGGCCATTCTCAAGATCCGCCATCCCGAGGGTGGCGAGGTGATCGTGCCGCCGCTCACGTGGATTTCGGACGTCGCGTCGGTGATCCAGAACGGCTTCACGCCGGTGTTTGTCGACATTGATCCGACGACCCTGGCGATGGATGCAACGAAGATCATCGATGCCATCACCAAACGGACACGCGCCGTATTTCTGACCCATGTGCAGGGCTTCGACGGATTGACCGACGAGTTGATCCAGCATCTCGAGAAAGCCGGAATTCCGCTGATCGAAGACGTTTGCGAATCTCACGGCGCGACGCATCGCGGCAAGAAGCTCGGCAGCTTCGGCTGGATATCGAATTTCTCCTTTTATTATGCCCACCACATGACGACCATCGAAGGCGGCATGATCTGCACCAACGATCATGCGGCCTATCAAGCGGCACGCATGCTGCGGTCCCACGGCATGGTGCGAGAAGCCAACGATCCGGCCATCAAGGAGTCCTACGTTGCGGCTCACCCGGATCTGAATCCCGATTTCATCTTTGCTCACGCCGCCTATAACGTGCGCAATACGGAGATCGGGGGCATCCTCGGCCGGCGGCAGCTTCCTCGGCTCGACGCCAACGTAGAACTCCGGACAGCGAACTTCCTTCGTTTCCTGTCGCGCATCAACCCCGACAAGTTCCGTACGGATTTCAAGACAGAGGGCTCCAGCAACTACGCCTTTAATCTGGTGCTGCGTCAGCCCGATATGGACCTCGCCGAACGTCTGATGTCGGCCATGCGCGCCGCCGGCATCGAGTTTCGCAGAGGCAGCGCCGGCGGAGGCAATCAACTCCGTCAGCCGTATCTGAAATCATTCGTCCCGGCCGAACATTACAAGAAATTCCCGCAAACCGACCACATCCACTTCTTCGGCTTCTACATCGGCAATTTTCCCGACCTCAGAATTGATGAGGTCGATGAGATTTGCGCCATCCTCAACGCGGTGAACTGAGATCAACAGCCATGCAGGCAATCCTGGCGGTCGACAAGAATAGGCGTCTCCACGCCGCGGTTTCCGACTTGCCCCACGAGCAGTGTCGCGCAGCCGGCCTATCGGGATCCGGTTCTTGCCCCGTCGGAGTGCCGATATGACCGCCGCGAGAGCAGCCCTGCTGACGAGACTGACGGCCTCGATCGAGGCGAAGCGAGCGCTCCTATCGGATCTGGACCGGATTGCCGCATTCGAAGCAATTGCCGATGTCGTCGTCGCTACGTACAAGTCCGGCGGGCGTCTCTATATCGCGGGCAATGGCGGATCTGCGGCGGATGCCCAGCACCTGGCTGCCGAGTTCGTCAGCAAACTCGCCCGAGATCGCGCGCCGTTGGCAGCGGAGGCACTGACCGTCGATACGTCGATCCTGACCGCGATCGGGAACGACTATGGGTTCGATGCGGTCTTCTCCCGCCAGATCGAGGGAAAGATGACAGCCAAGGACATCTTTCTCGGAATAACCACATCCGGCAATTCAAGGAACATTCTCGAAGCGCTGCGCACTTGCCGCAAGCTGAACATCCGTACGATCATCTTCTCGGGCGGCAATGGCGGCCTCGCTGCCGAGGAAGCCGACCATTGCTTGCTCGCACCCAGCGAGGTGACCAGCACCATCCAAGAAATGCACATCATCTTTGCGCACGCACTCTGTGAATGCGTAGAGAATGCCATGTTTCCGGTCCGATCCACGTGACGCACGCTGTAGACGCGAACTCAGGCCATTCATAACAAGGGAAGCCCCCCAATATGAGCTACAACATTCTCGTGACTGGCGGCGCCGGTTATATCGGATCAACCCTGGTTCCCCGACTGTTGGACGCTGGCCACAAAGTGACCGTGCTGGACAATTTCATGTTCAAGCAGTCCAGTCTCAACCAGTGCTGCCATCACGAAGGCTTCAGCGTGGTTCAGGGTGACATCCGCAGCGAACAGACCATGCAGCCGCTCCTGAAGAAGGCCGACGTCATTTTTCCTCTCGCGGCTCTGGTCGGAGCTCCGCTGTGCAGCCGGGATCCCATTGGAGCCAAGACGACCAATCACGACGCCATAACGATGATGTTGAAGCATGTGTCGCGCAATCAGCGGATCATCATGCCGACCACGAACAGCGCCTACGGCTCCGGCGACGAGAACAACTATTGCACGGAAGACTCTCCGCTGCGCCCGATCTCGCAATATGCGATCGACAAGGTGGCCGTTGAAAAAGAGCTGATGGAGCATCCGAACGTCATCAGCTTCCGGCTGGCTACGGTGTTCGGAATGTCCCCCCGCATGCGTCTCGACCTGCTGGTCAACGACTTCGTCTACCGCGCGGCAAACGACCGTTTCGTCGTCCTCTTCGAGGGACATTTCAAGCGCAACTATATTCATGTCCGCGACGTCGCGCGGGTCTTCGAGCACGGGCTTGAAAACTTCGAGAGCATGAAGGGCCAGATCTTCAATGTTGGTCTTTCAGACGCGAACGTGTCCAAGAAGGAACTCTGCGAACACATCCAGAAATTCGTCCCTGAGTTTTGTTTTGTGGACGCCGAGGTGGGTCGCGACCCCGACCAGCGCAACTACATCGTCTCCAACGCGAAGGTCGAGAAGACCGGATATCGCCCCAATGTTTCGCTGGATGATGGCATCCAGGAACTGCTGAAGGGGTTCGTCATGATCAAGAACAGCATCTATGCGAATGTTTGACCATCGACCGGTGGGCTGGTCATCGATCCTGGCTTGCCCGCCCGAGGTGGTCTAGACGTCAGCGAGGGAACGCCGATGGCGAACGTGCCGTTTGAGTTGAAGGGAAAGAGCGTTTTTGTCGCTGGCCACCGGGGAATGGTCGGCGGCGCGCTTGTCCGCCGGCTCGAGCAGGAAGATGTTCGACTGGTGACCATCGAGCGAAAGGAGCTCGATCTGCGGGACCAATCAGCGGTCTTCGCCTGGTTCTCCAAAGCGCGCCCCCAGGTGATATTTCTAGCCGCGGCCAAGGTCGGCGGAATCGTTGCCAACAATACTCTGCGCGCCGAATTCATCTACGACAACATCGCCATTGCCGCGAACATCGTTCATGCCGCGCATCTGAACGCCACGGAAAAGCTCATGTTCCTGGGCTCCTCCTGCATCTATCCGAGGCTCGCCGCCCAACCGATGCGCGAAGATTCGGTACTGACAGGAGCGCTCGAGCCGACGAATGAGCCCTATGCGATAGCGAAGATCGCCGGCCTCAAGATGGTGGTGGCTTATCGAAGCCAATACGGCTCTGATTTCATCAGCGTCATGCCGACCAATCTCTATGGCCCCGGTGACAACTACCATCCCGAGCACAGCCATGTGATGGCCGGCTTGATACGCCGCTTTCACGAAGCCAAGCTATCCGGCGCAGCACGCGTGGCCGTCTGGGGGACGGGTGCACCGAAGCGTGAATTTCTATACGTTGACGACATGGCGGATGCTTGCGTGCGCCTGATCAAGACCTATTCGAGCTCCGAACTCGTCAACATCGGCACCGGTGAGGAGGTCACCATCGGTCAACTTGCCCGCCAGATCGCGGACACCGTCGGCTATCGCGGCGAGATCGTCTTCGACACGTCGCGTCCCGACGGCTCGCCGCGCAAGCTGCTCGATACGAGTCGGATGGCCGAGCTGGGATGGCAGGCGCGAACGCCGCTCAAGGAGGGTCTCAAGCTGGCTTACGCGGCTTATTTGTCGGAACAAACAGCCTAGCAGGCGAAGGCCTGCCCTCGCCTGAACCAATTAATCCTGCTCGAGGCGCTTGGGCTCCGCGCGAAAATCGAGCAGCACGATCCAGAAGCAAACCAGCGCGATGACGAGGAGGATGAAACTGCCCTCGAATGGCGCCCCGAGAAGCGAGATCAGGGACGGAAAGGCGAGGCCGACGGTGAGAATGCCGGCGAGTGCCATGGCCGGCAGGTCGACCACGAGGATCGCGGCATAGAGCGCGAGCTCGAAGAAGGCATACTCCTTGAGGCGCGGCGAGCTGAGATAGAGCGCGAACATCGCCAGCACCGTGATGCGCATGGCGACGCGGGGATGATCCATCAGCCAGCGGTCGAGGCGCATCGGAAGCGATCCCCCCTCCCCCTCCGGCCGGCTGCCGACCGCGCGCAGGACGGACAGGGCGAACGGCACCAGCACGAGCGCGAGTGCGGCGAGCGCATAGGCCGCGAACAGCGCGGGCTTCCCGCCACCGAGCCCAACATGGTCCATGACGCTCAGCACCAGCAGCAGCAATGACGGATTGGCCTCCAGGAGATCGACAACATGCTGGTCGGGGATCTGCCCCGCCATCGCGAGCTGCCAGCTTGCGAACAGATCAGGATACAGCAGCTTCGATAACAGGATCGGGACGCCAAAGCTGAAGGCCGCCACTGCGATCAAAGCCAGCTTGCGGCCGCGCGGCAGCGGCAGGAAATAGAGCGCCGCGAGCACCGGGAAGAACACCAGCTTGAACGAGGTGACGAGGCCGAGCAGCGCGGCGCCGGCGAGGCGCCACGAGAAGCCCTGATCTTTCGAGGCTTCCGATGGAAGCGGCCGAAGCAAGAGCTTTAGCGCGATCGCGGTCAGCAAACCGCTCAGGATCGCAAAATTCCCAGATGCCACCACCCATTCGAAGCCGACGAAAGCGCCGAGCGCGCAGAGCACCCGGAGCGCAACATCGCGCGCCCTCGAAGGCGCTCGGCCAAGGCCAGGCAAGAGCAGCCCGCAGAGCACGGCGAGGACGACAAAGATGCCTCTGTAATGCTTGACTAGAGCGCCGCCGGCGCAGAGGGGGCGGAAGACGTCCAGCGTTACCGGCAGATAGGGATAAGAGAGCTTGGTGCCCTTCAGGTTCTTGACGAAGTAGGGATCCCGGCCCTCGACATGCGCCTCGACCGCTGCGCAATTGACCCGGGCGTCCCAGCCATATTTCAGATCGAGCGTGGCGTCGTTGGCGAGGTTGCCGAGCACCAGCAGCGCCGTCAGCGCGATCAGGCAGGCAAGCCAGACGTTCCGCCGTGCAGCCGCCGAAGGTGCCAGCCAACGTGCAGCATCTGTCATGTCGGACACTGGCAAATACCCTGTTTGGCTGGTTTCTCTGGGCCGGTGCGGCGCCTCATCGTCTCAGCCATACTGTGAACAGGATGCGTTTCGGTTTCATCCTGCCCGGTCGGAAAGGCCGCACCGGCCGCCGATCTTTGAAAAGCATGGTGAATCACTCGTTTCCAGCCAGGGCAATTGCCCGAGCTGCGGGGCGCTGGCCGGCAAGGAGCGGTGATATCTCACCAATTCTTGTTCGCCCCGGCCTCGCCTGACAGCCATCTCGAAACGGGGGTTGTGCAATGCAGCATCGGAAGAGATAAAAACCTCGATTTCAAAGGTGAGCTTCCTTGTCCGACGTCAATGCCGACGATTGGGTGTCCTCCGGACACCGTCCCATGGGTTTTCCCGAATTCGTCATCGTGATCGCGTCCATCATGGCGCTGAACCCGCTTGCGATGGACATGATGCTGCCGGCGCTGCCCAATATCGGCACCGCCTTCAAGATTCCCGTCGCCAACCATCTTCAGCTGGTGCTGTCGACCTTCCTGATCGGCTTCGGCGCGGGGCAGTTCATCATGGGCCCATTGTCGGACCGGTTCGGCCGCCGTCCCGTCTTGCTCGGCGGCATGACGGTCTATGCGGTCGCGAGCGTGCTCGCGATCGCAGCCCCCACGTTCGAAACGCTGCTGTTGGCTCGTGCGCTGCAGGGTTTTGGCACCGCGGCGACGCGGGTGATCGCGACCTCGATTGTTCGCGACTGCTATGTCGGCCGCCGCATGGCCAGCGTGATGTCGCTCGCGATGATGGTGTTCATCGCAGTGCCGGTAGTCGCCCCGTCCTTCGGACAAGCAGTGCTTCTGGTGTCGCAATGGCGCGGCATCTTCGTCGTGCTGACGCTGTACGGTCTGCTCGCGCTCGCATGGAGCGTGCTGCGCCTGCCGGAAACCCTGCCCGAGTCCGAGCGCCGCTCGCTGGCGCTTGGCGACGTGCTCGCGGCTTTCCGGCAGACCGTGACCCACCGACAGACCATCGGTTACGCGATTGCCGCGGGGAGTGTCATGGGCGCGTTGTTCGCCTTTGTGTTCTCGGCGCAGCAGGTCTTCACCGGCATCTACCATCTTGGCCATTATTTCCCCCTGGCCTTTGCGGCAATCGCCGCAGGCGTTGCCATCGCGGGCTTCCTCAACGCCAAGCTGGTCGGGCGGCTCGGCATGCGCGTGATCTCGCACGGCGCGCTGACGCTCTACACCGCGGTCGCCGGCGTCATGCTGATGACCGAAATTCTCGGCGTGCTGCCGCTGTCGCTGTTCATGGTG
Organism: Bradyrhizobium sp. CCGE-LA001; assembly: GCF_000296215.2. Classification (NCBI taxonomy): domain Bacteria; kingdom Pseudomonadati; phylum Pseudomonadota; class Alphaproteobacteria; order Hyphomicrobiales; family Nitrobacteraceae; genus Bradyrhizobium; species Bradyrhizobium sp. CCGE-LA001. Next base: position 5,105,273 of record NZ_CP013949.1, read on the forward strand.
CTCTCCGCCCTGATGATGTTCTCGTTCGGCATGATGGTCGCCAACTTCACCGCGCTCGCGATGGAGCCGCAGGGCCACATCGCCGGCACCGCCTCCTCGCTCTACGGCTCGATCACGACGCTGATCGGAATCGTGGTCGGCATGGCGATCGGCCAGAGCTTCGACGGCACGCTGCTGCCGTTCTCGGTCGGCTTCTTCCTGTCGACGCTCGCCGCGCTCGCGATCGTACTGGTGGTGGAGAAAGGGCGGCTGTTCAAGCCGCATCATCGCCCGACCGCCTGAGGAACCAGCGGGCCAGCTCGATGTTGTACTGCAGCAAATCGAAAGGCCGCGGTATGGAACTGGAACACCACAACGACGATCGGGACGCGGAACCGCAGCAGCTGGAGCAGTCCGAGCCGGCCGAACGGACGGCGTTCACGCCGCCTTTCGTCAGCGAGGGGCTCGAGCGGCTGCGCGACAGCTACTGCTGAGCACGACTGCTAATCCAGCGCCCGCCTGCTGGCGCTGAAATCATCAGCTGCGCTTTCGGCAACCGCATCGCTCCGGCGCGGCGGCACCATCAGCACGACCACGATCCGCGTCACACCAGGCCTACCTGCCAGCGAAGCCTGCACGGTGAACTCACGCCTGACGAGGGATCCGGCCCGCGCCGACACCCAGTCCATCCATCGATTGCAATAATCCTGGCCCCGGAAGCAGAGTGCTGCCCAACCCCGGTCCAGCGACTGCTGCAACGAACCCAAGCTGCGTTGATAGTCGAATGCTCGTTCATGGTGCGGATGGTCGGAACTATAGAAGGCCATGGCAAAGGCCAGCGGATCATCGCCGCTCACGATGCTGAGCGGCTTGTCCGTCAGCTCGCGCCATTCGCGCGTCAATTTGCTGGCCGCCTCTGCATAAAATTCGCGCCCTTCCTCGTAGCCGTGACCGTTGCGGTAGGCGGCATGGACGGGCGCGGCGACCAGCACGGCGGCGAGCGCGACGCCGGCCGTGATCACGGTGAGATTGACGGTATAGAAGCGTTCGATCGGGTAGCTCGCGCCGCAGACCACGAGAACGGCGAACAGGAACAGCCCCTGCAACGCCCATAGCGAGGGCAGATCCGTGCCCATCACCAGCGACGTCGAGACCGGCAGCATGATCGTGCCGATCGTCACGTAGAACAGAAGCCGCAATCCCGGACTCATGGCGGCGAAGTCGGCCGGAAACTGCTGCAAGCGCGTCCCGGCGATGAACATCCAGAGCATGGCCGGAACGCTCATCGCCGCCGCGAGCCCGAGCACGAAATTCTTCGCCTCGCCGAGGGACATCGTTGCATAGCTGCCTGCGTGCACCAGTGCGTAGACGAAGGTCGATGCTCCCGTCGTCGCGAGCCAATGGATGTGCGGTGACAGCGCCGCGAGCCCGACGACGATCGAGATCCAGGGCGAAGCCGAGGTGAAATAGGCGCGCCGTGCTGGGTGGGCCAGCGCTGCAAATGCGAAACTCGCCACGAGAAAGATCGAATAATATTTGCCCAGCATTGCCAGCGCCGTCGTGCATCCCGCCGCGACGGCCCAAGATGCGGCGCGCGTCTCGAAGGCGCGGAGGAAGCACCAGGTTGCCAGCGGCCAGGTCGCGAGCAGCACCGCATTGGCATTGAAGCGCTGGGCATGGAATTGATAGGCCGGCGTCAGCATCAGCAGCAAAAGCACCAGCACGCGCTTGTGCCCCGTCACGAATTGCCGCGCGATACGATCGACGAACACCAGCGCAAGCCCGGCATTGGCCATTGCCATCAATTGCAGCGACCAGTCGGTGGACGGGAAGATCGCGGTCCAGGCGGCGACGATCCAGCCGCTCAACGGCGGATGCTTGTGATAGCCCCACTCGAAATGCCGGCCCAGCGTCCAGGCCTCGAGCGTATCAGGGTGGAGGCCGCCGCCGGCATAGGCGACGACCAGATAGAGTGTCCAGATCGCGACGAAGCAGCCGATGAGAAGCGGCACCGCCCAGCCCGCCTCGACACCATCGAGCCAACGCAGGAAAGGCCGCCGCCATTGCGCCGGCGCGCGATCCGACCTTTCGGCCATCGCCTCGAATGCAAAATCGATCGGCACGGGAATCAAATAAGGAAAGAGAAGCGAAAGGACGCCACATCTATTTCAACAGAGAAGCAAATGGCAATGCTTGGAAACTGGAAGAGTTAAAGTCATCCACCATCCCGACCGGCCGAGGACAGACAAAAAGAAAACGGCGCCGCTGAGGACAGCGGCGCCGTTTCACAATGGAGATGAAGGGCGCAAGGGGCCCTCCCGCCTACTCCGTCTTGTCGATATTCCAGAACACCGGCGTGGCGGGACCGTCGAGCACGCCCTTCAGCGATTTGCGCCAGCCGCTCGGCAGCAGATACTGCCCCAGCGGAATATAGATCACCTGCTCATAGGCCTGCTTCTGGATGTCGGCGGCGATCTTCTTCTGCTCGTCGATCGAGGACGCGCGGACGAAGGCATCCTTGAGCTGCTCGATCTTGGCGTCTTCCGCCCAGCCGAACCAGCCCTTCTTGCCCTGGCCGCCGATCGAGAGATTGGCGATCGGGTTGGAGACGTCGGCCGCGACCCAGTTGGTGAAGAACATGTTCCAGCCGCCTTCCTTCGGCGGCTTCTGGCTGGCGCGGCGGCTCACCACCGTCTGCCAGTCGGTCGCCTGCAGGTCGACCTTGAAGCCGGCTTCGCGCAGCAGCTGGGCCGCAACGATCGGCTGCGCCTTCAGCGTCGTGACGTCGCCAGGCGCCATGATCACGATCGGCGTGCCGTCATAGCCGGACTCGGCAAGAGCCTTCTTGGCTTCCGCCATGCCGTTGCCCTTCACCAGGGTCTCGGAGCCTACATCGGTCGCGAGCGGCGTGTCGCATACGAAGAATGCACCGCAGATCTTCTGGTACTTCGCGTTGCCGACCAGCGCGTCGAGCACGTCCTTCTGGTTGATCGCCAGCAAGGCGGCACGGCGCACCTTCACGTTATCGAATGGAGGGTGAAGGAAATTCATGCGGCCGAGCGTCTGAAAGCCGAACTTGTTCAGGGTCTCGACCGTGAGCTCCTTGTTCGCTTCCAGGATCGGCAGCATGTCGAACGGCAGATTCTCCATGAAGTCGATGTCGCCCGACTGCAAGGCGTTCACCGCGGTCTGCGAGTCCGGCATGGTGATCCACTCGACGCGATCGACCTTCACCACCTTGCCGCCCGAGGTCCAGCTCGCGGGCTCCTTGCGCGGCACGTAGTCGGTGTTCTTGACGTAGACCGCCTTCACGCCCGGCTGGAATTCTGATGCCACGAACTTGAATGGGCCCGAGCCGATCTGCTCCGGAATCTGCTTGTCCGCCGGCGTCTCCGCGAGACGCTTCGGCATCATGAAGGCAACGCGGGAAGAGGGTTTGCCGATGGAGTCCAGCACGAGGCCGTAGGGCTCCTTCAGCTTCAGCGTGATGGTCTTGGCGTCGGTCGCCTCGATGCTGGCGGTGAAGTCCATGAGCTTCTGGCCCATGCCGTCGACAGCAGCCCAGCGCTTGAGCGAAGCGACGCAGTCTTCCGCCGTCACCGGCGCACCGTCATGCCACTTCAGGCCGTCGCGCAGCGTGAAGGTGTAGGTGAGCTTGTCGTCGGAGATCTTCCAGTCCGCCATCTGCGGCTGGACCTTGAAATTCGAATCGGTGGCGACCAGCGTGTCGTAAACCATGTAGCCATGGTCACGCGTGATGTAGGCCGTGGTGAAGATCGGATCGATGATGCGCAAATCCGAATGCAACACCGCCGTGAGGGTCTTGCCGGCGGCAAACACCGGCGAGGCCATCGCCGTGGACAGCGCGACGACCGACAGCGCAAGTTTGGAGGCGAACGCGCGAGGCCCCCGGCGCAAGAAGTTGAACATGGAAAGTTTCTCCTGACGTGAAACTGTTCAAAGGCAGATTATTGGTTGAGCATCCGGTTCGTTCTTTGGGCAAACTAACCCCATGCAATGCCTTTATCTTTTCAAGACTTGCAGACAGTGCCGAGCGCGTCAATCCGGTTTCGCTGCAAGCCCTCGCGGCGTGCGCACGGGCTCCACAAGGATCGGTTTAGCTCTACAACTCTCTCCGTTCGTCCTGCCCCGCGCCGATGCAATGCGCGTTCCACCTTGCGAAGCTTGAGAGACATTGAGATGAATCCAGCCAATCTTCCCTTCGATTCCGAGGCGATGCTCCAGGGCCTGCGCGGCTGGGTGGAATGCGAGAGCCCGACCTGGGACGCCGATGCCGTGAACCGCATGGTCGATATCGCAGCGCGGGATATGGCTATCATGGGTGCGACGATCGAGCGCATCGCCGGTCGCCAGGGCTTTGGCGGCGTGATCCGCGCGCGCTTTCCCCATCCGAAGCAGGGCGAGCCCGGCATCCTGATCGCCGGACATATGGATACCGTCCACCCCGTCGGCACCATCGAGAAGCTGAAATGGCGGCGCGAGGGCAATAAGTGCTACGGCCCCGGCATCTACGACATGAAGGGCGGCAATTATCTCTCGCTCGAAGCGATCCGGCAGCTGGCCCGCGCGGCCTTCACCACGCCGCTGCCGATCACCGTGCTGTTCACGCCGGATGAGGAGGTCGGCACACCCTCGACTCGCGACATCATTGAGGCCGAGGCCGCACGCAATAAATACGTGCTGGTGCCCGAGCCCGGCCGCGCCGACAACGGCGTCACCACCGGACGTTACGCGATCGCACGTTTCAATCTCGAGGCGACGGGGCGGCCGAGCCACGCCGGCGCAACGTTGTCCGCGGGGCGCTCGGCAATCCGCGAGATGGCCCGCCAGATCCTCGCGATCGACGCGATGACCACGGACGACTGCACCTTCTCGGTCGGCGTCGTGCATGGCGGACAATGGGTCAATTGCGTTGCCACGACAGCCACAGGAGAAGCGCTGTCGATGGCCAAGCGCCAGGCCGATCTCGACCGCGGCGTCGAGAGGATGCTGGCGCTGTCGGGCACGACCAATGATGTGACCTTCAAAGTCACCCGCGGCGTGACGCGCCCGGTGTGGGAACCGGACGCCGGCACCATGGCGCTGTACGAAAAGGCCCGCGGCATCGCCAAGTCGCTCGGCGCCGAATTGCCGCATGCGAGCGCCGGCGGCGGCTCCGACGGCAATTTCACCGGCGCCATGGGGATCCCAACGCTCGACGGCCTGGGCGTGCGTGGTGGCAATGGCCACACGCTGGAGGAGTATATCGAGGTCGAAAGCCTGGTCGAAAGGGGGCGGCTGATGGCGGGGCTGCTGGCGACGCTGGAGTGATTTCTGAGCCCGTCATTCCGGGACGGTCCGGAGGACCGAACCCGGAATGACGACACGAAGAGAGCACCGCCTCCCCCAAACGGCCGACCACCCTGCAAAAGCTGTGGCCCGGATGGCACGGGAATTGCTGAAATGTTAGGCTGGTGGCAGGCTCGCCGAAGGCCCTGCCCGATTTGACTCTAATCTGACGGATCCAACTTGCTCGGATATCTCGTTCGCCGAATCTTCGCCGCTGTGCCCGTGATGGGCGTCGTCGCGCTGTTCGTCTTCCTGCTGCTTCGCCTCACCCCCGGCGATCCCGCCGCCATTCTCGCAGGCGACAACGCGACGCCGGAACGGCTGGAGCGCATCCGCACCTCGCTCGGCCTGAACGAGCCCTTGATCGTGCAGTTCGTCACCTGGGTGAACAAGCTGCTGCACGGCGACCTTGGGACCTCGCTGATCTCCAACCTGCCGGTGATGAAGATGATCAGCCAGCGCGTCGAGCCCTCGATCTCGCTCGCGCTGTGCACCATCGTCCTCGCCGTGATCGTCGCGGTCCCCTTGGGAGTGATCGCCGCCTGGAAACACGGCACCTGGATCGATCGCTTTGTCATGGGCTTGTCCGTGCTCGGCTTCTCCGTGCCGGTGTTCGTGATCGGCTATCTGCTGATCCAGATATTCGCCATCGAGCTGCGCTGGGTGCCGGTACAGGGCTTCCGCAGCATCTTCAACGGCTTCGGGCCGTTCTTCGAGCGCATCATCCTGCCGACCTGCGCACTCTCCTTCATCTATGTCGCTCTGATCGCACGCATGACACGTGCCGCGATGCTCGACGTGCTCGGCGAAGATTACGTCCGCACCGCGCGGGCCAAGGGCATCAACGAGGTTGCGGTGATGATGCGGCATGCGCTGCGCAACGCCGCCGTGCCTGTGATCACCGTGATCGGCACCGGCTTTGCGCTGCTGATCTCCGGCGTCGTCGTCACCGAGAGCGTGTTCAACATTCCCGGCATCGGCCGCCTCACCGTGGATGCGGTGCTGGCGCGCGACTACCCGGTGATCCAGGCCATGATCCTGCTGACGTCGCTGATCTATGTCATCGTCAATCTCCTGATCGACGTCGCCTACACGCTGCTCGATCCCCGGATCCGGTACTGAGGCAAGGGTAACAACAAGTATGTCCGTCGATAGCCTTCCCCAGTCGTCCATTCCGATCACGTCGCCGCTGCGGCCGCGCTTCGGATTCCTCACCTCGACGCCGATCATCGCGACGGCCACCGTCCTGCTCGGGCTGATCGTGCTGATCTCGATCCTGGCGCCCCTGATCGCGCCGTATGATCCGATCCAGCTCGCGCCGTCGCAGCGGCTGAAGCCGAGCTCGGCGCAGTACCTGCTCGGAACGGACGCCTACGGCCGCGACGTGTTGTCGCGCGTAATCTATGGCGGCCGCATCTCGCTGCTGATCGGCATCGGCGCGGCGATCCTGTCGATCGCCATCGGGCTCGCGATCGGTCTCGTCTCCGGCTTCTTCAAGCTGGTCGATGCCGTGCTGATGCGCGTCATGGACGGTCTGATGGCCATGCCGAGCATCCTGCTCGCGATCGCCGTGGTCTCGCTGTCCGGCGCCAGCCTCTGGACCGTGCTGATCGCGATCACCATTCCAGAAATCCCGCGCGTGGCGCGCCTGGTGCGCTCGGTGGTGTTGTCGGCACGCGAGGAGCCTTATGTCGAAGCCGCGATCTCGGTCGGCTCGTCCTTGCCGAAGATCATGTGGCGGCACCTGATGCCGAATACGGTGGCCCCGCTGATCGTCCAGGGCACCTATATCTGCGCCTCCGCGATCCTGACCGAGGCGATCCTCTCCTTCCTCGGCGCCGGCATCTCGCCGGAGACGCCGACCTGGGGCAACATCATGGCCGAGGGCCGGCAGTATTTCCAGATCAAGCCGTCGCTGATCTTCTACCCGGGCCTGCTGCTCTCGATCGCCATCCTCAGCATCAATCTGATCGGCGATGCCGCCCGCGACGCCCTCGATCCGCGCATGAAGCAGCGGGAGGGGAAGTGATTATCCTCAGTTTCGTCATTCCGGGGCGCGACGAAGTCGCGAACTCGGAATCCATCTCACCACTTGCATCGCGGCTCAATGGATTCCGGGCTCGCGCTCACGCGCGCCCCGGAATGACGAGCGAGAGTTTGGCGGCATGACCAACACCATCCTCGACATCAACAACCTCGTCGTCTCGGTCGGCAAGAAGCCGGGCGCAACAAAGATCATCGACGGCATCTCGATCCAGGTGCGCGAGCGCGAAACGCTGTGCCTCGTCGGCGAAAGCGGCTCGGGCAAGTCGGTGACCTCGCTCACCACGATGGGCCTGTTGCCGAAGGGCACGCTGGTGCCGACGAGCGGCAGCGTCAAGCTGGTCGGCGAGGAGCTGCTGACCGCGACCGACCGCCGCCTGCGCCAGTTGCGCGCCACGCAGATGGCGATGATCTTCCAGGAGCCGATGACCGCGCTCAATCCGGTGGTGCCGGTCGGCCGCCAGATCGACGAGGTGCTGCGCGCCCACACTGATCTCGACGGCAAGGCGCGCAAGAAGCGCATCCTCGACATGATGGAGCACGTCCGCCTGCCGCAAGTCGAGCGCATCTTCGCTTCCTATCCGCACCGCCTCTCCGGCGGCCAGCGCCAGCGCATCATGATCGCGATGGCGCTGGTGCTCGGGCCGAAGCTGCTCATTGCGGACGAGCCGACCACCGCGCTCGACGTCACCACGCAGAAGCAGATCCTGACGCTGATCCGCGACCTCCAGCGCGATCACGGCACCGCGGTGCTGTTCATCACTCACGACATGGGCGTGGTCGCCGAGATCGCCGACCGCGTCGCGGTGATGCGGCAGGGCCGCCTGGTCGAGACCGGCCCGCTCGACACCGTGCTGCGCAATCCGACCATGGAATACACCCGCAACCTGCTCTCCTCGGTGCCGAGCCTGGTGCCGCGGCCGCCGCGCGAGGAGAGCCGCGAGCCCGTCGTGCTCGAAGCCAACGAGCTCAGCAAGGTCTACAAGGAGCGCTCCTTCTTCGGCAAAGGCCGCGAGGTGCTCGCCGCCGACAAGGTGACGCTGACGCTGCGCAAGGGCCGCACGCTCGGCATCGTCGGCGAAAGCGGCTCGGGCAAGTCGACGGTCGCGCGCTGCATCGTGCGCCTGATCGATCCGACCTCCGGCGGCGTGCGCCTCGCCGGCCGCGAGATCGCCGACATCTCGCGCCGCCTGCTGCAGCCGCACCGGCAGAAGATCCAGATCGTGTTCCAGGACCCCTACCGTTCGCTCAACCCGCGCGTGACCGTCGGCGAGAGCATCGCGGAAGGCCCGATCAATTACGGCGCGGCGCATGCCGACGCGATGAAGCGGGCGCGCGAGCTGCTCGAGCTCGTCGGACTGCCGGTCGATGCGGTCACGCGCTATCCGCACCAGTTCTCCGGCGGCCAGCGCCAGCGCATCGCCATCGCGCGTGCGCTCGCGCTCGATCCGGACGTGCTGGTCGCAGACGAGGCCGTCTCCGCGCTCGATGTCTCCGTGCAGGCGCAGGTGCTGGAATTGCTCGACGAGATCCAGAAGCGGCTCGGCATCGCGATCCTGTTCATCACCCACGATCTTCGCGTCGCCGCGCAAATCTGCGACGAGGTCGTGGTGATGCAGCATGGCCGCGTCGTCGAACAGGGCCCCGCCGCGGAAGTGCTGACGCATCCGAAGGAGGCCTATACCAAGGCGCTGCTGGATGCCGCTCCTGGGCGCGACTGGGACTTTGCGAACTTCCGGCCGGTGTCGGAGGGTGTGGGGGCCAGCGCGTAGGCTCATCCTCGTCACTGCGAGCGTAGCGCAGCAATCCAGAATCTCTCGGCGGGAAGACTCTGGATTGCTTCGCTACGCTCGCAATGACGGTGTGCGCGGCACACATTCCCAAAACAGCTTGACCCTATGCGCGGCGCGATTGCTTCCTGTCTTGCCCTCGCCTCTTGGCCAAGGCTAACGTCGCGCACTTTCCAACGCTGGACTTGAATTGATGACACGTATCGCCGTCGGCGGCTTTCTGCACGAGACCAACACCTTCGCTCCGACGAAGGCGACGTTCGCGGACTTTCAGCATGGTGGCGGCTGGCCGGCGATGACTGAAGGCGCGGACGTGCTGAAGGTGATGCGGCGCATCAATGTCGGTCTGGCCGGCTTCGTCGAAAGCGCCGAGGCGAACGGCTGGGAACTCATCCCCACCATCGCCTGCGGTGCCAGCCCGTCGGCGCACGTCACCAAGGACGCCTTCGAGCGCATCGTGAAAGTGATGGTCGACGGCGTCGCGGCCGCCGGTCCGCTCGATGCGGTCTATCTCGACCTGCACGGCGCCATGGTGACCGAGCATCTCGACGATGGCGAGGGCGAGATCCTGGCGCGCGTGCGCCGCGTCATCGGCAAGGATGTTCCGCTGGTGGCCAGCCTTGACCTGCACGCCAACGTCACGCCCGAAATGATGGAACATGCCGACGCGCTGATCGCCTACCGCACCTATCCGCATGTCGACATGGCCGAGACCGGCCGAGCCTCCGCGCGGCATCTCGCACTGTTGCTGAAGACGAAGCAGCGCTTGGCAAAATCATTCCGGCAATTGCCGTTCCTGATCCCGATCAGCTGGCAGTGCACCAACGATCAGCCCACCAAAGGCATCTACGAGAAGCTCGCAGCGCTGGAGAGCGACGCGGTTCCGACTCTCTCTTTCGCACCGGGCTTCCCCGCCGCCGACTTCCGCGATTGCGGGCCGAGCGTGTTCGCCTATGGGGCAACTCAAGCCGACGCCGATCGCGCGGCCGATGCGATGGTCACGCTGATCGAAAGCCACGAGAACGATTTCGACGGCAGGATCTGGTCGCCCGACGACGGTGTGCGTCATGCGATGGAACTGTCCAGGAACGCAAGCAAGCCGATCATCATCGCCGACACCCAGGACAATCCCGGCGCCGGCGGCGATTCCGACACGACCGGCATGCTGCGCGCGCTGGTGCGCAACAAGGCGAGCGCGGCCACCGGCGCGATCTACGATCCGGCCTCGGCCAAGGCGGCGCATGAGGCCGGCGTCGGCGCCACCGTGACGCTGTCGCTCGGCGGCAAATCCGGCATCCCCGGCGACGAGCCCTATACCGAAACCTTCGTCGTCGAGAAGCTCTCCGACGGCCGCTTCATCGCGCCCGGACCTTACTATGGCGGCCGCGAGATGGAGATGGGCCCCTCCGCGTGCCTGCGCATCGGCGATGTCCGCGTTGTCGTCTCCTCGCACAAGGCCCAGCTCGCCGACCAGGCGATGTACCGCTATGTCGGCATCGAGCCGACGCGCGAGAAGATTTTGGTCAACAAGAGCTCGGTGCATTTCCGCGCCGATTTCGAGCCGATCGCCGAAAAGCTGATGATCTGCGCCGCGCCCGGCGCCATGCCCGCCGACACCGCCACCCTGCCCTGGACGCGCCTGCGCCCGGGAATCCGCATCAAGCCGAACGGCCCCGTTTTCACGCCTCCCTCACGCTAACCGGACAGGACAGATGCCCACGATCGACCGCATCGACGGCTATGCCGACGAACTCACCGCTATCCGCCGCGACTTCCACGCCCATCCCGAGATCGGCTTCGAGGAAGTGCGCACCTCCGGCATCGTCGCCGACAAGCTGAAGAGCTGGGGCATCGAGGTGCATCGCGGTCTCGGCGGCACCGGCGTGATCGGCGTCATCAAGGGCAAGGGCACGGGCACCAAGCGCATCGGCTTGCGCGCCGACATGGACGCGCTGCCGATGGAAGAGAACACCAACCTGAAATGGAGCTCGAAGATTCCCGGCCGCTTCCACGGCTGCGGCCATGACGGCCACACCACGATGCTGCTCGGCACCGCGCGCTATCTCGCCGAGACCAGGAATTTCGACGGCACCGTGCACCTGATCTTCCAGCCGGCCGAGGAAGGCCTCGGCGGCGCCCGCGCCATGATCAAGGACGGGCTGTTCGAGAAGTTTCCCTGCGACGAGCTTTACGGCCTGCACAACGCGCCCGACCTCAACCATGGCGAGATCGCGATCCTGCCCGGCCCGGCGATGGCGAGCGCCGACTTCTTCGACCTCCGTATCACCGGCTACGGCGCGCACGGCGCGATGCCCGAGCGCTCCAAGGACGCGGTGATCATCGCGACCACGCTGGCGCAGGCGATCCAGACCATCGTCAGCCGCAACGTCGAGCCGCTGCAGGCCGCGGTGGTGTCGATCACGCAGATCCACGCCGGTTCGGCCTACAACGTCATTCCCGGCGACGCACATCTCTGCGGCACCATCCGCACCTTCTCGAAGGAAGTTCGTACCCTGGTCAGCGAACGCATCCGCACCATCTGCGCCGGCATCGCCAGCGCCTACCAATGCGTGATCGACGTCGACATCCGCGACACTTTCAACGTGCTGGTCAACCAGGTCGAGCAGTCCAAGGTGGTCGAGGACGTCGCGCGCACCATCGTTGATCCCGCCAACGTGATCACGCGCGCCCAGCCGAAGATGGGCAGCGAGGATTTCGCCGACATGCTGGAGACCATCCCCGGCGCCTATTTCTGGGTCGGCCACGACGGCTCGGTGCCCGTGCACAATCCCGGCTTCGTGCTCGACGACAAGATCCTGCCGATCGGCGCCAGCATGTTCGCCCGCATCATCGAGACCCGGATGCCGGTAGGTTAGCAATGCATAAGAAGAGCGTCGAAGAGGCAGTTACCTCGCTGCACGATCTGTCCGCGGTCGACCTGATCGCGGGCTATCGCGCCAAGCAATTCTCGCCGATCGAGGTGCTTGAGGACGTGCTCACACACGTCGCTGCGTGGGAACCGCATCTGAAGGCGCTCTATGCATTCGATCCGGACGGCGCGCGCGAGGCAGCCAAGGCCTCGACCGCACGCTGGAACGGCGGCGAACCGTCCGGCGCGCTCGACGGCGTGCCTGTAACGGTGAAGGACAATATCGCGACCAAGGGCGTGCCGGTGCCGCTCGGCGCGGCCAGCGTCAAGCTGGTGCCGGCCGAGAAGGACGCGCCGCCCGCGGCGAGGCTGCGCGAAGCCGGCGCGATCATCTTCGCTAAAACCACCATGCCCGATTACGGCATGCTGTCCTCGGGGCTCTCCAGCTTCCACGCGCTCGCGCGCAATCCCTGGGACCTCGCCAAGAACCCCGGCGGCTCCAGTGCGGGCGCCGGCGCCGCCGCGGCGGCCGGCTATGGACCGCTGCATCTCGGCACCGATATCGGCGGCTCGGTGCGCCTGCCCGCGGGCTGGTGTGGCCTCGTCGGTTTGAAACCGAGCTTCGGCCGCGTACCGATCGACCCCACCTATGTCGGCCGCGTCGCCGGTCCCATGACCCGCACGGTCGACGATTGCGCGCTGATGATGAGCGTGATCGCAAAGCCCGACCGGCGCGACGGCATGAGCCTGCCCGCCGAGCCGCTCAACTGGAAAGGATTGGAAAAGTCGCCGCGCAAGCTGCGCATCGGCCTGATGCTCGATCCCGGCTGCGGCCTGCCGCTGGAGAAGCCGGTGCGCGAGGTCGCGGTGAAGGCTGCCAAGGCGTTCGAATCCGCAGGCAGCGTCGTCACCGAAGTCGACGGCATCCTCACCCGCGAGATGCTCGACGGCCTCGACAATTTCTGGCGCGCGCGGATGTGGGACGATCTGTCCAAGCTGGCGCCGGATGAGCGGGCCAAGGTGCTGCCCTACATTTTCAAATGGGGCGAGTCCGGTGCGAAGCTTTCGGGCGTCGACGTCATCCGCGGCTTCAACCAGACCATGGCGATCCGCGCAGCGGCGGGAAAGCTGTTCTGCGAGCTCGACTATGTGATCTCGCCGACTGCACCGAACGTGAATTATCCGGCGGAATGGGCTTCGCCCACCAACGATCCGATGAAGCCGTTCGAGCACATCGTCTATACCGTGCCGTGGAATATGTCGGAGAATCCTGCGGTCTCCGTCAATGGCGGCTTCGATGCCAAGGGCTTTCCCATCGGTGTGCAGATCGTCGGCCGCCGCTTCGACGATATCGGCGTGCTCGGCATGGCCAAGGCATTCGAGGGCCTGCGCGGCGCGCAGCGGCCCTGGCCGAACCCGCCGGCGAAGTAGCGTCTGAGCACAAGCGCGGGCTCGCCCCGCGCATCCATCCTCTTCGAGAAAGATGGATCGCCGGGTCAAGCCCGGCAATGACAGAATTGTTTCAAAGAATGACAGGGAAGGAAACCCACCATGGCGTATGAGACGATCAAATACGAGGTCGCCGAGCAGATCCTCACCATCACGCTGAACCGGCCCGACAAGCTCAACGCCTTCAACGCGCAGATGCAGAGCGAGTTGATCGACGCGTTCGACGCCGCCGACAAGGACGACAATGTCCGCGCCATCATCGTCACCGGCGCCGGCCGCGGCTTTTGCGCGGGCGCCGATCTCTCCTCGGGTGCCGACACGTTCGACCGCGACGCGCGGCGCGGGCCGGTGAATCGCCTCGCCGACGGCAAGGTCGATTACAGCGATCCGCAGGTGCGCGACGGCGGCGGCCAGGTGACCTTGCGCATCTTCAAATGCCTCAAGCCGGTGATCGCGGCGGTGAACGGCCCGGCGGTCGGCATCGGCGTCACCATGCAGCTGGCGATGGACATCCGCATCGCCTCGGATGCCGCCCGGTTCGGCTTCGTGTTCTCCCAGCGTGGCATCGTGCCCGAGGCGGCATCGAGCTGGTTCCTGCCGCGCATCGTCGGCATCTCGCAGGCGCTGGAATGGTGCTATTCCGGCCGCGTCTTCCCGGCGCAGGAAGCGCTTGCCGGACGCCTCGTCAGCAAGGTCGTCGCGCCCGACGATCTGCTCCCCACAGCCCGCGCGCTCGCCAAGGAATTCGCCGCCAAGACCGCGCCGGTCTCGGTCGCGCTGATCCGCCAGATGATGTGGCGCATGATGGGCGCCGACGATCCGATGGAGGCCCACAAGGTCGATAGCCGCGGCATCTATGCACGGGGCCGCTCGGACGACGTCAAGGACGGCGTCGTGTCGTTCCTGGAGAAGCGTCCGGCGCAGTTCAAGAACAAGGTGTCGACCGATATGCCGGATTATTTCCCGTGGTGGACGGAGCGGGAGTACAAGTGACGCGAGGGGCCCGTCCTCCGTTCACCGCTGTCATCACCCGCGAAGGCGGGTGATCCAGTATTCCACCAGCGTCAATTGTCACGACCGCTGGTGATTACTGGATGCCCCGCCTTCGCGGGGCATGACAACTCACTCCATCACCAGCGCCACTCGCCCGATCGCCTTGCGCTCGAGCAACAGCCGCATCGCCTTCGCATAATCCTCGAGCGGCAGGCGGTGCGAGACATTGGGACGCAGCTTGCCCTCCTCCGCCCATTGCAAGAGCGCCTTCAAGCGCACCTCGCCGAGCCCAGGGTTCTTTCGCACGGCTTCGCCGGCGCGCACGCCCAGCACGCTGGCGCCTTTGATCAGCAACAGATTGGTCTTGGCCGAGCCGATGCCGCCGGTGAAACCGATCACGAGGAGCCGCGCGCCCCACGCGATGCAGCGCATCGAATCCTCGAAGACCTGACCGCCGACGGGATCGAACACGACGTCGGCGCCGCGGCCGTCCGTGATGCGCTTGACGGCGTCGCGAAACGACTCGCGATCGTAGCGGACGAGATGATCGGCGCCGCGCGATTTGGCGATCGCAAGCTTCTCGTCGCTGGAGGCAGTCGCGATCACGGTCGCGCCCAGCATCTTGCCGATCTCGACGGCGGCAAGACCGACACCGCCGCCCGCGCCGTGCACCAGCAGCACCTCGCCGGGCTCGACCCGCCCGCGGTCGATCAGCGCATGATAGGCGGTGCCGTGGCCGGCGAGATAGGTCGCGGCCTCCGCATAATCGAACGTCGACGGCATCGGGGTGAGCTGCGACGGCATCACCACCGCTTCGTCGGTGAAGGCGCCGTGGCGCATCTTGACGATGACCTTGTCGCCGACGATAACGCCGCTTGCCTCCGCACCCACTTCGGTGACGTCGCCGGCGGCTTCCATGCCCGGCGTGAACGGCAGCTCCGGCTTGAGCTGATATTCGCCGGCAGCCATCAGCACGTCCGGAAAGTTCAGCCCGGCGGCGCGAACCGCGACGCGCACCTCGCCCGGCTTCAACGCGCGCGAAGGAAACTCTTCCAGCCGCAATGTCTCGGGCGCGCCGAGTGCACGACAGACGACAGCCCGCACCATCAGGCCGCGCTCGCCTTGCGGCGCAGAAGCGCCTCGCGGATCAGCGGCAGGCGGTCATTGCCGAAATACATGTCGGTCTTGCCGACGAAGATCGTCGGGGAGCCGAAGCCGCCGCGGGCGACGACCTCCTCCGTGTTCGCCTTGAGCTGGTCCTTGATGCCCTGTTCCGAAATACCGGTGAAGAATTTCTGCTCGTCGATACCGACCTTCTTGCAGATTTCGGCCAGCACCGCGTCCTGCGAGATGTCCTTGTCCGCGCCCCAATAGGCCTCAAACACGGCGGTAGCGAACGGCACCATGTCTTGACCGAGCCAGATGCAGCCGCGCATGGCTTTCACGCTGTTCACGGGAAAGACGGTTGGCGGCATCTTGATCGCAAGTCCCGCTGAGCGCGCCCAGTCATCGAGGTCCTTTTTCATGTAGCGCGCCTTCAGCGGCACCGGCGTCTCCCGCTGGGCGTAGACGCTTGGATTGACCGTGTTGAAGATGCCGCCGACCAGGATCGGGCGCCAGACGATCTCCGCGCCTAGCTCCTTCGCGAGCGACTGGATGTTGTGGAAGGCGAGGTAGGTCCAGGGGCTGGAGCAGTCGAAGAAGAATTCGATCATGGCGTTTCCTTTGCTGACGGACCTCATCCTGAGGAGGCCGCGGAGCGGCCGTCTCGAAGGATGGCCAGGGTGACGGTCGGGCCTTCATGGTTCGAGACGCGCCTGCGGCGCTCCTCACCATGAGGAACAAGCACTAACGCTTTCCCAGCACTTCCTTCGCACGCTGGCCGAACATGATCTTGCGTGATTCCTCGTCGAACGGCTCCTTGACGAATTTTCCGATCGCAAGGCCCGCCTGCACCTGCGGCCGGGCACGCACCTCGGCATACCAGCGCTTCACGTTCGGGTAGTCGTCGAGCGTGAAGCCTTGCGCCTTGTGGGTCATGGTCCAGGGAAAGCAGGCGATGTCGGCGATCGAGTAGTCGCCGGCGACATAGGCGCCGGTCTTGCCGAGCTGGCGGTCGAGCACGCCGTAGAGCCGCGCCCCCTCGTCCCGGTAGCGCTCGATTGCATAGGGGATTTTTTCTGCCGCATAGAGCGCGAAATGGCCGTGTTGCCCGAGCATCGGCCCGAGGCCAGCCATCTGCCACATTACCCATTGGATGGTGGTAGAGCGGCCGCGCAGGTCCGTGGGTAAGAAACGGCCGGTCTTCTCCGCCAGATAGATCAGGATCGCGCCGGTCTCGAATGCCGAGAACGCCGCGCCGCCATCCGCGGGCGCGTGGTCGACGATCGCAGGGATGCGGTTGTTCGGGGAGATCGCCAGAAACTCGGGGCTGAATTGCTCGCCGGCGCGGATGTTGACGGGCTTCACCGTGTAGGGAAGCCCGAGTTCCTCCAGCATGATCGAGACTTTCCAGCCGTTCGGCGTCGGCGCGTAATAGAGCTCGATCATGGCCTTTCCCTTGGACCTTTCCTCTCGGCCGTCCCTGTCGCTGCCGCCAGCCAATGACGACTTTTGTTGTTCTGTACCTCGACGTTAGGACATGGCAGGAAGGGGCGCAACACAACCTGCCGGGAGGGCCGCCATGCTGTTTCCAACCACGATCGCCGGCTCCTTGCCGAAGCCGGAATGGCTCGCCGAGCCCAACATGCTGTGGGCGCCCTGGAAGTCGCAAGGCGAGGAGCTTCTCCACGCCAAGCGCGACGCGACGCTGATCTGGCTGAAGATCCAGGAGGACGCAGGCATCGACATCGTCACCGAGGGCGAGCAGGCCCGCCAGCATTTCGTGCACGGCTTCCTGGAGAAGGTCGAAGGCATCGACTTCGCTCACAAGGTCGAGATGGGCATCCGCAAGGACCGCTACAAGGCGATGGTGCCGCAGGTGGTCGCCCCGCTCCGCCTCAAGGGACGCGTTCACGCCGACGAGGCTCGCGTTGCGCGTTTGCACACCAAGAAGAAGCTGAAGTTCACCCTGCCCGGCCCGATGACCATCATAGACACCATCGCCGATCGCTACTATGGCGACCGCGTCAAGATGGCGTTCGCGTTCGCCGAGCTCCTGAACGAGGAAGCCAAGGCGCTACAGGCCGATGGGGTCGACCTCGTGCAGTTCGACGAGCCAGCCTTCAACGTCTACATGGACGAGGTCAACGACTGGGGCATCAAGGCGTTGGAGCGCGCCGCGCAGGGCCTGACCTGCACCACCGCCGTTCACATCTGCTATGGCTACGGCATCAAGGCCAACACCGACTGGAAGGAAACGCTCGGCAGCCAGTGGCGGCAGTACGAGCAGATTTTCCCGGCGATCGATGCGAGCCCGATCCAGCAAGTCGCGATCGAGTGCCGCAATTCGAAGGTGCCGCTCGACCTGTTGGCTCTGCTCAAGACCAAAGTCGTGCAGGCCGGCGTGATCGACGTCGCCAGCGACACGGTCGAGACGGCCGAGGACGTCGTGAAAGTGATCGACGCGGTGTCGAAATTCGTCCCCAAGAGCAACATCATCGCCACCACCAATTGCGGCATGGCGCCGATGCGGCGCGAGATCGCCGAGGCGAAGCTGATGGCGCTCGGCGCCGGGGCGGCGCTGGCGCGCGAGAAGCTTGGCTGACGGCCGGGCTGCGCTAGGCCATCGCCGTCGGATGCAGCACCGGCGCGTAGCCGGCCCTTAGTGCGCGCAATGTCGAGGGCGGCGTCAGCAGCGCCGCCTCGCCAGGCTCACGCTCGACCGCGCTATAGCCCGCCGGTGACCACAACAGCACCCTGCCCTGTGCCACCAGAAAGCTCGCCTCGCCCTGCTGCACCATCGCGCCGTCGGGCAGGTCTGCGAGCGGCACTGGCAGCGGGTGCAATCGCTTGCGGCCGCGGTCGAGACGCTCCCGATGCAGCACGGCGTCCATCGCCTTCGCGCTGACGCCGCTTGCACCATTCCCCGCTTCCCACGCCGTGCGGAAACGTTTGGCGTCGTCGCGGCGGCAGAAGAAGCAGGGACGATGGCCCGCGGCAAAGGCGGTGGCCTCGTCGAGGAAAAACAGCTCGGTCCAGCTCCGGCGCGCCATCACCGGGCGACGCCAGCCGCGGAATTCACACAGGCAGGTAATCCAGGCCGGCGACGACCAGCGCTTCTTCAGCAGCGTCTTCGTGGCGGGATCATGGATGATGCCGCGATTGCCGGTGAACAGGCCGCGATGCGGTGTTGCGACGATGTCGCCGGTGGGCGTGACGCGGTTTTGCAATGGGCGAACAGCGACTAGCGAATTGCGAGTGGCGGGGCTGCTACTCACCATTCGCTACTCGCCATTCGCCGTTGCTCAAGCCGCCCCGTCGCGCAGCGGCGGGTGGTAGGACAGCGCGGTGTCCCAGGGGAAGAAGATCCAGGTGTCCTGCGAGACCTCCGTGATGAAGGTATCGACCAGCGGACGGCCCATCGGCTTGGCGTAGACGGTGGCGAAATGCGCATCGGGCAGCATCTCGCGCACCAGCTTGCCGGTCTTGCCGGTGTCGACGAGGTCGTCGACGATCAACAGGCCCTTGCCGGTGCCGCCGCCGAGCTTCATCGCCGCCTCGGAGATTCCCTTGAGGACCTGGAGATCGCCCTGCTTGTTGTGATCGTAGCTGGCGATGCAGACCGTATCGATCACGCGCACGCCAAGCTCGCGCGCCACGATCGCGGCCGGCACCAGGCCGCCGCGCGTGATCGCGATCACCGCATGGAACGGGCCGACCTCGTTGAGCCGCCAGGTCAGCGCCCGGCAATCCCGGTGGAACTGGTCCCATGAGACCGGGAAAGCCTTGCCCGCCCGCTCCTGCGCGCTGAGTTCCGGTGCTTCGCCCGCCATTGTCGTCTCCTGCTTCGTCCGCCAGCCCTCAGGTGCTAGCGGCTGACGTTCAATCCCGCCAGCATTTCCTTCACCGCCGCCATCGCAGCCGCGAGCTTCTCCGCATCGCGCGAGCGCACCACGAGATTGGTGTTGGGCCTCGAGTCCTCGTCCATGAACGGATAGCTGCCGATGATGGTGTCGGGATGGGCTTCTGCGATCGCGCGCAGCGGGCTGCCGATGTCGCCTTCCCTGGCATTGGCGCGGACCGATTCGGACAGCATGCGCACGCCCGATTTCAGCTTGGGCGAGACGATGTCCATCATCGCCTGCATGATCGAGGGCACGCCGGCCATCACGATAACGTTGCCGATCTTGAACCCGGGCGCGAGGATGGTCGCACTCTGGATCAGCTCGGCACCGTCGGGGATGCGGGCCATGCGCAGGCGGGCCTCGTTGAGGTCCTGCTCGCTCCAGCGCTCGCGGAAGCGGGCGACCACCTCCGGATGATGATCTATGCCGACACCGAACGCCTTGGCGACGCTGTCGGCGGTGATGTCGTCATGGGTCGGGCCGATGCCGCCAGTGGTGAAGACGTAGGTGTAGCGATGCCGCAGCGCATCCAACGCGGCGATGATGTCGGCCTCGTCGTCGGAGACGACGCGGACCTCCTTCAGGTCGATGCCGATATTGGTCAGATATTCGGCGATGAAGCCGATATTCTTGTCCTTGGTCCGGCCCGACAGGATTTCGTCCCCAATGACCAGAATGCCCGCCGTGACGATCTCGCTCATAAAACTGTCCCTCACCTGTGGCGCCGACTTTGCCGAGGTAACGCTTTGAAGTCACGCGGTTTTGCTGACGAAATAAGCAGTCCTCAGCCATTTTTTCAGGCACGCCGCCAGCCGTCCCCGGCAAATGCCCATCCTCCATGCTTATCGCGCTGGCCCGGCCCTTGCTACCACATGAAAGTCATGCACTCTTGCCGCATGGACCCGGACGTTACGGCCTTCACTAGGGCTTGGCGGCCTGTCCAATGACGCAACGCCTTGCGGAGACAAGTCGGGATCTATGGCAGTCGCGTTTGATGAAATGAACATTCCCGGCGGGGACCTTCGCCCCGCCTATCAGGAGCTGGCACGCTGGCTCAAGGAGACGCCTCCCGAGGCGCTCGAATATCGCCGCCAGGAGGCCGAGCTCCTGTTCCGCCGCATCGGCATCACCTTCGCCGTCTACGGCGATTCCGAATCCACCGAACGCCTGATCCCCTTCGACGTGATTCCGCGGATCATGTCCGGCAAGGAATGGACGCTGCTGGAAAAGGGCCTGAAGCAGCGCGTGCGGGCGCTGAACATGTTCCTGCGCGACATCTATCACGGCCGCGACATCCTGCGCGCCGAGATCGTGCCCGACGATCTGATCTTCCAGAACCCGGTCTTTCGCCCCGAGATGAACGGCCAGCAGGTGCCGCACGACGTCTATGTGCACATCGCCGGCATCGACATCGTCCGGGTCGACGCCGAAGATTTCATCGTGCTGGAGGACAACGCCCGCACGCCGTCTGGCGTGTCCTACATGCTGGAAAACCGCGAGATCATGATGCGGCTGTTTCCGGATCTGTTCGCCCGCCACAAGGTGGCGCCGGTCGAGCGCTATCCGGACGAGCTGCTCGCGGCCTTGCGTTCGGTGGCGCCGCAAAGCGCATCCGGCGAGCCGACGGTCGCCCTTCTCACGCCCGGCGTCTACAACTCGGCCTATTACGAGCACTCGTTTCTGGCCGACAAGCTCGGCATCGAGCTAGTTGAGGGCCGCGACCTCATCGTCAAGAACAACGAAGTGTTCATGCGGACGACGGAAGGGCTGAAACGGGTCGACGTGATCTATCGCCGTGTCGACGACGACTTCCTCGATCCCCTCACCTTCCGTCCCGATTCCGTGCTTGGCGTGCCCGGGCTGATGTCGGCCTATGCAGCCGGCAACATCACGCTCGCCAATGCCGTCGGCACCGGCATCGCCGACGACAAGGCGATCTACTCCTACATGCCTGACATCGTGAAGTTCTATCTCGGCGAGGAGCCGATCCTGAAGAACGTGCCGACCTGGCGCTGCCGCGAGCCGAAGGATCTCGCTTACGTGCTGGACAATCTCGGCGACCTCGTCGTCAAGGAGGTGCACGGCTCCGGCGGCTACGGCATGCTGATCGGCCCCGCTGCTACGAAGGCGACGATCGAAGCGTTCCGCGAGAAGCTCAAGCGCGAGCCGGAAGGCTTCATCGCGCAGCCGACGCTGGCGCTCTCGACCTGCCCGACCTGCACGGCATCAGGCCTTGCGCCGCGCCATGTCGACTTAAGGCCCTTCGTGCTCACGGGCAGCAAGCGCACCACCATCGTGCCAGGCGGCCTGACACGCGTCGCGCTGAAGGAAGGGTCCCTGGTGGTCAATTCCAGCCAGGGCGGCGGCACCAAAGACACCTGGATCCTGGACGAGTAGAGCGAATGCTGTCGCGTACTGCCGAAAACCTCTACTGGCTCGCCCGCTACGTCGAACGTGCCGAGTATCTTGCGCGCACCATCGATGCGACCTTGCGCGTCACCGCGCTTCCCGCCGCCTATATCGGCAAGACCAATGAGTGGGACTCGGCGCTGCTCACCGCCGGCGTCGCCGGCAGCTTCTATCAGCAATATGAGGAAGCCAACGAGCACAACGTCGTCGACTATCTCTCGTTCTCGGCCAACAATCCGTCCTCGATCAGGAACTGCATCGAGGCGGCGCGGCTGAACTCGCGCTCGGTGCGCACCGCGCTCACCAGCGAAATGTGGGACACCATCAACTCGGCCTGGATCGAGCTTCAGGCGGTCTGGAGCAAGGGCACCTCGACGCGCGAGGATCTCGCGAAATTCCTGCGCTTCGTGCAGGAGACTTCGCTGCGCTTCGACGGCTCGGCCTACCGGACCATGCTGCGCAACGACGCCTACTGGTTCTCGCGGATGGGCGTGCATCTCGAGCGCGCCGACAACACCGCGCGCATTCTCGATGTGAAGTACCACGTGCTCCTGCCCGAGGAAGAGCACGTCGGCGGCCCGCTCGATTTCTATCAGTGGAGCTCGATCCTGCGCTCGGTCTCGGCA
This sequence comes from Bradyrhizobium sp. CCGE-LA001, assembly GCF_000296215.2. Classification (NCBI taxonomy): domain Bacteria; kingdom Pseudomonadati; phylum Pseudomonadota; class Alphaproteobacteria; order Hyphomicrobiales; family Nitrobacteraceae; genus Bradyrhizobium; species Bradyrhizobium sp. CCGE-LA001. Next base: position 5,127,786 of record NZ_CP013949.1, read on the forward strand.
CTGACGGCCTATCACTGGGTCTATCGCGAGACGCTGAAGCCGTGGCTGATCGCGGATCTGCTGATCCTCAACGACACGCTGCCGCGCTCGCTCGCAAGCTGCTACGGCAATCTCGTGCGCAACCTCGACCAGATCGGCGTCGCCTACGGCCGCCAGGGCCCCGCCCAGCGCCACGCCCGAGGCATCCGCAACCGGCTGGAACACAGCAATATGAACGACATTTTCCAGCATGGCGTGCATGAATTCATTCAGGAATTCATCGCGGACAATTCCAGGCTGGGCGAAATCATCACGAAGCAGTATTTGATCTGACCCACGCTGTCGTTCCGGGATGGTCCGAAGGCCAGACCCGGAACCTCGAGATTCCGGGTTCGATGCTGGCGCATCGCCCCGGAATGACGACACAAGAACAACGGTCCACCATGCGTCTGCGAATCCAGCACACCACGACCTATCGCTACGAGCCGCCGGCCACCAGCGTGATCCAGATCTTGCGTATGACGCCCGGCAGCCATGACGGGCAATATGTGGCGGAATGGCAGATCGACGTCTCCACGGACACCAAGCTCGACACGCATGAGGATGCGTTCGGCAACGTCACCCATGTGCTGTCCTGCGGACCCGTCGGCGACATCCAGATCATCGCCGAGGGCTTGATCGAGACCCACGACACCGGCGGCGTGCTGCGCGGCGCGGACGAGCGCTTCCCGGCCGGCATGTTTCTGCGCCAGACCGACCTGACCTCCGTCAATCCGGCGATGCTGGCGGTCGCGCGGCAGTTGCGCAGCGAGGCCGAGAGCGACACGCTCGGCTTCCTGCACACGCTGATGACCGAGATCAGCGATCACATGACCTTCGACGAGGACCCGACCAACAGCGGGACCTCCGCGGCCGAGGCGTTCGCGCTCAAGCGCGGCGTCTGCCAGGATTACGCGCACATCTTCATTGCTTGCGCCCGCAGCGGCGGCGTGCCAGCGCGTTTCGTCTCCGGGCACTTCCTGCGGTCGGACGGCACGGTGCACCAGGACGCAGGCCATGCCTGGGCCGAAGCCTACGTGCCCGATCTGGGCTGGATCGGGTTCGATCCCGCCAACAGCATCTGCGCCACCGACGCTCATGTCCGCGTCGCGATCGGGCTCGACTATCTCGGCGCCGCGCCCGTGCGCGGCACCCGCTATGGCGGCGGCACGGAGACGCTGACGGTGGCAGTCAAGGTCGAGCAGGCCGGCCGCGGCGGGCAGTCGCAATCACAATCGCAGTCGCAGGGCTAGGCACAGCCGTCCGATCGCATGCGCTGTGTTACACTCGTCGGGATCAGATCTGCCCCGCGAGGTACCCCATGGCAACCGTCAAGCTGCTTTCGGACGACGAACTCTCGCCAGAAGCGCGCGCCGTTTTCGACGACATCCGCAAGGTGCGAAAATCGGATTTCGTCAACAATTTCTGGCGCGCGCTGGCGCACGATCCGAAGACGCTGCGGCGAACCTGGGAGAGCATCAAGGAGGTGATGGCACCAGGCGCGCTCGATCCCAAGGTCAAGGAGATGCTCTATGTCGCGGTTTCGATCGCGCATGGCTGCAGCTATTGCATCCATTCTCACACCGCCGCTGCGCGGGCCAAGGGCATGAGCGAGGCCGAATATGGCGAGCTGCTCGCCATCGTCGGCATGGCCGCGGAGACGAACCGGCTGGTCACCGCGCTCGGCGTGCCGGTCGATGAGGCGTTTCTCGTGGACGGGGCGGACTGAGCGACAAAAGCAAGCGGCATTCCGGGCGCGACGAAGTCGCGAGCCCGGAACGACGGCCGGGAATCGGGGGTTGGACCGGCCGGCGAAATTGGCTAGTAATTCCGCGCAAACGCGTTCGGGGACTGGAAATGACCTATTGCTGCGGAATCCTGGTTCGGGACGGTCTGGTGATGATCGCCGATACCCGCACCAATGCCGGCCTCGACAACGTCTCGACCTTCCGCAAGCTGCACATCTTCTCCAAACCCGGCGAGCGCATCATGGCGATCGCCAGCGCTGGCAACCTCGCCATCAGCCAGTCGGTGCTCTCCACGCTGACCGAGGGCCTCGAGGATCCCAACACGGGCGAGCTCGAGACGCTGATGAACGCGCCGACCATGTTCCAGGCGGCCCAGCGCATCGGCCGTGCGATTCGGGCGGTGCACGCCACCGAGGGACCGGCGCTGAAATCCGAGGACGTCTCCTTCGACGTTTCCTTCCTGTTCGGCGGCCAGATCAAGGGCTCCCGGATGCGCCTGTTCATGGTCTACACCGCCGGCAATTTCATCGAGTGCACCACCGACACGCCGTACCTGCAGATCGGCGAGCACAAATACGGCAAGCCGGTGCTCGACCGCGCCATGCATTACGACGTCGAGCTCTATGAGGCGCTGAAGACCGGCCTGATCTCGATGGATTCGACCATGCGCTCCAATCTCGGCGTCGGCCTGCCGATCGACGTGCTGGTGGTGCGGAGCGACGCCTGCGAGGCCGATCTCAACCACCGCATCGAGGCGGGCGAGCCCTATTTCCACGATCTGCGCTCGCGCTGGTCGGCGGCGCTGCGCGCCGCGCATCAGAACATTCCGCGGCCGCCCTACAAGAACGACAAAGAACCCAAAACCTGACAGCATCAGAAAAGGCAGGAAACGATGAGTGAAGCAAAGAAGATTGCATTGGTGACGGGCGCCGGCACCGGTGTCGGACGTGCCGCGTCCCTCGCACTGATGAACACCGGCTTCACCGTGGTGCTCACAGGCCGCCGGCTCGACATGTTGGAGGAGACCGCGAAGCTCGGCCCCGCGGGCAAGAGCCTCTGCGTCACCGCCGACATGACCAAGCCGGATTCCATCGCCGCGCTGTTCGACAAGGTGAAGGCGACCTACGGCCGGCTCGACGTGCTGTTCAACAATGCCGGCATGGGCGCGCCCGCCGTGAACTTCGAGGATCTCAGCCTGGAACAGTGGCAGGCGGTGGTGAACACCAACCTCACCGGCCCGTTCCTGTGCACCCAGCACGCCTTCCGCATCATGAAGGACCAGACCCCGCGCGGCGGCCGCATCATCAACAACGGCTCGATCTCGGCGCATGCGCCGCGGCCGTTCTCGGCGGCCTACACCTCGACCAAGCACGCCATCACCGGCCTGACCAAGGCCTCCAACCTCGACGGCCGGATGTATGACATCGCGGTTGGCCAAGTCGACATCGGCAATGCCGCAACGCCGATGACGGACCGCATGGTCAACGGCCCCGGCGTGCTGCAGCCCGACGGCACCACCAAGCACGAGCCGCGCATGGACGCCAAGGCGGTCGGCGATGCCGTCGCCTACATGGCCGGCCTGCCGCTCGATGCCAACGTGCTGACCATGACGGTGATGGCGACCAAGATGCCCTTCGTGGGGCGGGGCTAGCTGATCGTGTGCCCCGGACGCAGCGCGGCAGACATGACGCGCTGCTGAGCCGGGGCCGTCTCTCGCCGACGTCGCTCGCGGTTACATGGGTCCCGGCTCGGCGGCGCACCGCTTGCGCGCTGCACCACGTCAGGGACACGAGAGCTTGCCCCTACTCCAAGCTCTGCACCCGCCGGAGGCTTGGAAACAGCTTCATCCAGAGCAGCGCCACCGCGACGGTGGCAACGCCGCCGAGCACGGCGGCCGGCATGGCGCCGAGCAGCGCGGCTGCCACCCCGCTCTCGAACTGTCCGAGCTGGTTCGAGGCGTTGATGAACAGGAAATTCACCGCACCGACCCGGCCGCGCATCTCGTCGGGCGTTGACAGCTGCACCAGCGAGAAGCGGATCACGACGCTGATCGTGTCGGCTGCACCGAGCACGGCGAGCGCGAGGACCGACAGCCACATCCAGTACGACAACGCGAACACGATCGTGGCGAGGCCGAACACGATCACAGCCTGGAACATGCGCAGGCCCACGTGCCGCGAAATGGCGTGGCGCGCCAGCACCATGGTCATCAGGAGCGCACCGACCGCAGGCGCCGCACGCAGCACGCCCAGGCCAACCGGCCCGGTCTGGAGGATATCGCGGGCATAGATCGGCAACAGCGCGGTGACGCCGCCGAACAGCACCGCGAACAGATCGAGCGAGATGGTGCCGAGGATCGCAGGATTGCTGCGGATGAAGCGGACGCCCGCGAAGATATTGTCTGAGCTCGTCCCCTCCTTCGCGATCGCCTGTGGGCGCGGATGGATGAAGCCGGTCAGGATCATCCCGAGAATCCAGAACAAGACCATCATTGCATAAGCGAGATGCGGCGCTACCGCATAGGCGAGGCCGCCAAGCGCCGGCCCGGTGATGGTCGCAACCTGCGCCGCGCCGCTGGAGACAGCGGTGGCGCGCTGGAGCGAGCCTTGCGGCGCGATCAGCGGCAGCAGCGCCGCCGTGGTCGGGCTCTCGAAGGCGCCGGCGATGCCGAGCAGGAAGGTCGCGATGAAGATCTGCACCTCGCCGGCCGCGCCGAGATAGGTGATGACGGCAAGATAGAGCGCGGTCGCGGCTTCCACGAGTTGGCAGAGCTGGACCACCCGCTTGCGCTCGTAGCGATCGGCGGCATGGCCGGCGACGAACACCAGCAGTGCGGTGGGGAGGAACTGGACGAGACCGACCATGCCGAGGTCGAAGGCCGAGCCGGTGAGATCGTAAATCTGCCAGCCGATCGCGACCGCCGCGATCTGGCTGGAGAAGCGCGACAGGCTGCGCGAGAGCAGGAAGAACAGGAAGGCCCGGTGGGAGAGCAGCGCGCGGGCGCTGACTGGCGGATGTCCCGATATTGGCTGCTGCTCTGGCATCGCCTCTTGGATCGTCTTCTGGGTCACCCTTGGACCGACCGCCCCCTGATCTTGTCGTGCCCCGCGTGACCGAGGCGCAACGGCTTGTCAACAGCGGGACGTCTCCCGCATTGCCCGGCATTGCCTTTGCATCGCAGGCGCGGCCATAATCATTGGGGCTTTTGGGGACATCATGCTGCGCCTGCAATCGGCACTCGGCATTTTCGCATTGCTGCTGGTCGCCTTCGCGCTCGCGGAGAACCGCCGTGCCGTCTCGCTGCGGCAGGCGGCGATCGGCCTCGTCGCCACCTTCGTCACAGCGGTCGTGCTCCTGAAGCTGCCGATCGTCGCGCGCGCCTTCGGCGCCATCAACGAGGCGGTCGGCGCGATCTCGGCGGCCTCGCGCGCCGGCTCCTCATTCGTGTTCGGCTATGTCGGCGGCGGCACCCTGCCGTTCGATTTGAAAGTGCCGGGTGCCGATTTCATCCTGGCGTTCCAGGCGCTGCCGATCGTGCTGGTAATGAGCGTGCTGACGACGCTGCTGTTCTACTGGCGCGTGCTGCCGCCGATCGTGCGCGGCATGGCCTGGCTGCTCGAGCGCACGTTGGGCGTCGGCGGCGCGGTGGGGTTGTCGACCGCCGCCAATATCTTCCTCGGCATGGTCGAGGCGCCGCTGTTCGTGCGGCCGTATCTTGCGCAGATGACCCGCAGCGAACTCTTTCTCGTGATGACCGGCGGCATGGCCGGGATCGCGGGCACCGTGCTGGTGCTCTATGCGACGTTCCTTGCCCCCCTCATCCCCGACGCAGCCGCGCATTTCGTCATCGCTTCGGTGCTGGGCGCGCCGGCTGCGATCCTGGTCAGCCTGATCATGGTGCCGGAGACCTCCGACAAGCGCACCGGCGGTTCGCTGGAGGATCCCGAGATGGAGCTCTCCGGCACGATGGATGCGATCGTGAAGGGCACCAGCGCCGGGATTGAGCTCTTGATCAACATCGTCGCGATGCTGCTGGTGCTGGTGGCGCTGGTCTATCTCGTCAATGCCGTGCTCGGCGTCTTGCCAAACATTGGCGGCGCGGCGATCTCGCTGCAGCGCCTGCTTGGGCTCGTGATGGCGCCGGTGTGCTGGCTGATGGGATTGCCGTGGGACCAGGCGGTGACGGCCGGCAGCCTGATGGGCACCAAGACCGTGCTCAACGAGCTGATCGCCTATGTCGACTTCTCCAAGCTGCCGCCCGAGGCGCTCGATCCGCGTTCGCGGCTGATCATGCTCTACGCGATGTGCGGCTTCGCCAATTTTGCCAGCCTCGGCATCATGATCGGCGGCCTCGGCGTGATGGCGCCGGAGCGGCGCGAGGAGATCAACGCGCTCGGGCTGAAGTCGATCGTGTCGGGGACGCTGACGACGTGCCTGATGGGCGCGGTGGTGGGGGTGCTGGTGTAGGTCTTTGCGCAGTCATGGCCGGCCTTGTCCCGGCCATCCACGTTCTTCGCTGCGGTCAAGACGTGGATGCCCGGGCCTTCGCCTCGCCGAAGCGGCTTCGGCCGCGCCGGCGGGACAAGCCCGGGCATGACGACAGAGAGAGCGGCGTGGCGTCGTCGCCTACGCCTACAGCTCCACGGTCTTGAACTCCGCCGGCAGGATCACCTCCAGCAGCTCGACGTCGTCCGAATAGTCCAAAATCATGTGCTTGATCTTCGGCGGCTGGGTCCAGGCGCTGCCTTCCTTCATCAAGGTCTCGCCCTGCCCGTCCATATAGGTCTTCACCCAGCCCTTGAGCACATAGACCATCTGGAATTCGACGTCGTGAAAGTGCAGCTTCGATACTTCGGCTGGATCGCAGGGACCTTGAAGCCGGATGACGTGCGCTTGCGCGAGGCCGTGGCTCGCCTCGGCGATGCCGAGGTCGCGGTACTTGGCGTAGGCGCGCAGGCCGTCGGCCTTGAAATCCTCTTCGCGATGATGGCTGACTGCGATGCGCTGCTTCGGTCGAAGGGGCTTTTTCGGCGCGCTCTTGGCGGGCGCCGTGCGCGCCTTCGCCTTCACGGCCTTGCGCGCCGAGGACCGCGCCGCGGCCTTGACGCCGCTCCGCTTCTTCACTGCGGTCTTCGTTGCGGGTCTTGATGCCTTTTGCCTGGCCATTGTCTGCCTCCCTGTTTGAGCCGCGTCCACCGGATGGGTCCAACCCGAGGAGAGACTATCCAGTCTTGGACGATGCAGCAATTGTGGCGCACGAGGTTGTAACCCCTGACGATCCGGTCGGCCGTAGCTTGTCCCAAGCTGTCGTGGCGCACGGCCGTCGTCTCGTCTTGGCTGTCGCGCTGAATTAGTCTCGCCGGCAGATTCTGGGGGAATTGATTCATGGGCAACAGCGTCGGTCAGCGTGCATTTCACAAGGCCCAGCTCGAGAAACGGCAGAAAGCCGAAGTCCTGCCAATGCTCAGGCATGCGCTCCAGCTGCATAAGATGGGGCTCCTCCCTGAGGCACAGGCTGCCTACCGACAGCTCCTGCAGCTCGCGTCCAACCAATTCATCGCGCTGCATATGCTCGGCACCTTGGAGTCGGATGCCAAGAACTACCAGCACGCGGAAGTTCTGCTGAGCCGGGCGGTGGCGGTGGATCCGCGGTCAGCCGAAGCTCATATGAGCCTGGGCGTCGCCCTCAACGGGCTACGGCGTCACGACGAGGCCCGCGAGAGCTATCGCAAGGCCCTCGCCTTGCGGCCCAATTACGCCCTGGCGCTGTCCAATCTCGGCAACGCGAGCGTGGCCCTTGAGCTTCACGAGGAGGCGCTGCACAGCTACGACAAGGCGCTTGCGCTCAACCCGGATCTTGCCGAAGCCCATAACGGCCGGGGTTGGGCGCTCTGCCGTCGGCGCAACTATGACGAGGCCATCGCAAGCCTGAACCGCGCGCTGTCGATCAAGCCCGATTATGCGGCGGCGCTCGCAAACCGCGCCATCGCTTTGCGGGAGCTTCAGCGATTTGACGAAGCCCTGGCAGACGGCAATCGGGCGATCGCGCTGGCCCCCGACGACGCGAATGGGTGGCTCGCGCGGGCCGGCGTGCTGCTCCAGATACAGCAAATTGCCCAGGCGTCGCGCGATTGCGAGCAGGCCCTCGCGATCGATCCAAATTCGATTCAAGCTCACATGATGCAGGGCCTTTGCCTCGCCGGACTTGGCCGGGTCGACGAGGCCCTCGCCAGTTTCGACAGGGCGCTCGACATCCAGCCTGACCTGCAGAGCGCGATTTCCAACAACATATTCACGCTCGACTTTGCGGAGGACGCCACCGTCGAACGGCATCAGCAAGCGCGGCAGGTGTGGTGGGAGCGTGTCGGTGCGAAGATCGCATCAGAAGCGTCGGGACCGCATGACAACAGCCGCAATCCGGACCGCCGTCTGGTGCTTGGCTATGTCTCGTCGGATTTCAACGCGCATTCGGCCGCGTTCATCTTCAAGCCGGTGCTGCAGCACCATGACCGGGCGCAGTTCGAGATCGTGTGCTACGCCTGCTCGTCGAAAGTGGATGCGACGACCAGCGAGTTCAAGAAAATCGCCGATCGCTGGCGTGACGCTTCGCAATGGACCGACGATCGTCTCGCCGCCGAGATCCGCGCCGATGGCGTCGATATCCTGATCGATCTGTCCGGCCATACCAGAGGAAACCGCCTCGGCGTGTTTGCGCGCAAGCCGGCACCGATTCAGGTGCACGGCTGGGGCCATGGCACCGGCACCGGGCTGCCGACGATCGATTATCTGTTCTCGGATCCCGTCGCCATTCCGTCCGCAGTCCGGCATCTGTTTGCGGAGACCATCGTCGACCTGCCGTGCTTCGTGACGCTGGCGCCGCTGCCCGACGGGATTGCGCGGGCACCGGCGCCGGCGATTTCGAACGGCTTCGTCACGTTCGGTGTCTTCAACCGTATCAGCAAGATCTCGGACGAGGCCGTGGTCGTCTGGTCCAGGATTCTCGAGCGGGTGCCGGGCTCTCGACTCCTGATCAAGGATGTTGCGCTGGACGATCGACTGGTCCGCGACAATCTGCTGGCGCGGTTTGCGGCTTGCCGATTGCCGGCCGAACGCGTCGATCTGCTCGGAGCCACGTTGCGAAGCGAGCATCTGGCATCGTTCAATCGCGTCGACATTGCGCTCGACCCGTTCCCGCAGAATGGCGGCGTCAGCACGTTGGAAGCCTTGCAGATGGGCGTGCCCGTGGTGGCAAAGCTCGGGAACAGTCTGCCCAGCCGCGCCGCCGGCGCCATCCTCACCGCACTCGGCCTGCCGGACTGGGTCGCGGACAGCGAGGAGGCTTACGTCGAGATCGCGGCGAGCCGTGCAGCCGGGATCGGCGACCTCGACAAATTGCGCCGCGAATTGCCCGGACAGATCAACGCCTCGGCCGCCGGCAACCCCATCTCATATGCGCGCGCGGCGGACGCCGCATACCGCGCGATGTGGCAGCGCTACTGCGACGGCGGGGCCTGATCGCGTGCTCAATGCAGCCTGAACACGCCGTCCACTGCGCGCAGCTCGGTCGGCTTGATCAGCTTGGAATGCGCCACAGTGACTGAATGGAGCGGACCGTCGAGCTTCTCCTGCCAGAACGCCAGGAAATCCTTCAGCGCCGGAAATTTCGGAAACATGTCGTAATTCTGCCAGACGTAGGTCTGGAGCAGCGAGGGATGATCCGGCATCCGGTAGAGGATTTGCGCCGTCGTCAGCCCGTAACCCAGCATTTGTTTCCGGAAGTCCTCGGAAACGCCCCCACTCCGCAGTCCCATGCCAAACCTCCTTTGCAGGAGCGCATCGAGGGCGGCCTGGTCGGTGTGCGCCTTACGAGCCACCCGGTCCTGATGCGCTCACATGAGAGAAATGTGACGCAAACTGACAACCCATCTCAAGCCCAAAAGTTTAACAAGCTGTTGAAATTCAATGCGTTAGCAGCAGATGAGGCACCGTGCTAATACGGGCGCGGTCTCGGTTAACGCTAGGAAATAGATTCTGGCAGTCCGTGCTTCCGGGTGCTGATTTTTCTGCTAGAAGCCCTTGCCCCCGCAAAATTCCTGTCCTATTTCAGGCTCGCCCGTGCTAGCACTCACGGGCATCGATTGCTAACAATCTTGAAATCTCAACCCGAGCAAATGCTTAGGAGGACTGCATGAAATTCCGTCCGCTTCACGACCGCGTCGTGGTCAAGCGCATCGACGCAGAAGAGAAGACCGCTGGCGGCATCATCATTCCCGACACTGCCAAGGAAAAGCCCTCCCAGGGCGAAGTCGTCGCCGTCGGCCCGGGTGGCCGCGACGAAGCTGGCAAGCTGATCCCGATCGACCTGAAGGTCGGCGACCGCGTGCTGTTCGGCAAGTGGTCCGGCACCGAGGTCAAGATCGACGGCCAGGATCTGCTGATCATGAAGGAGAGCGACGTGATGGGCGTTCTCGAGGTCACCGAGTCCAAGAAGAAGGCGGCTTAAGAGCCCCTCTCCTCCCTCCAGTCAAACATCTCAAGGAAAATTCCAGATGGCAGCCAAAGAAGTCAAATTCTCGGTTGAAGCGCGCGACAAGATGCTCCGCGGCGTCGACGTCCTCGCCAACGCTGTGAAGGTTACGCTCGGTCCGAAGGGCCGCAACGTCGTGCTCGACAAGTCGTTCGGCGCTCCCCGCATCACCAAGGACGGCGTCACCGTCGCCAAGGAGATCGAGCTCGACGACAAGTTCGAGAACATGGGCGCCCAGATGGTGCGCGAAGTCGCCTCCAAGTCCGCTGACGCGGCAGGCGACGGCACCACCACCGCCACCGTGCTGGCGCAGGCGATCGTGAAGGAAGGCGCCAAGTCGGTCGCCGCCGGCATGAACCCGATGGACCTCAAGCGCGGTATCGACCTCGCGGTCGAGGCCGTCGTTGCGGACCTGCAGAAGAACTCCAAGAAGGTCACCTCGAACGACGAGATCGCCCAGGTCGGCACCATCTCGGCCAACGGCGACCAGGAGATCGGTAAGTTCCTCTCCGACGCCATGAAGAAGGTCGGCAACGAGGGTGTCATCACCGTCGAGGAAGCCAAGTCGCTCGAGACCGAGCTCGACGTGGTCGAGGGCATGCAGTTCGACCGCGGCTACATCTCGCCCTACTTCGTCACCAACGCCGACAAGATGCGCGTTGAGATGGACGACGCCTACATCCTCATCAACGAGAAGAAGCTCTCCTCGCTGAACGAGCTGCTGCCGCTGCTCGAGGCCGTGGTGCAGACCGGCAAGCCGCTGGTCATCGTCGCCGAGGACGTCGAAGGCGAAGCGCTCGCGACCCTGGTCGTGAACCGTCTGCGCGGCGGCCTGAAGGTCGCGGCCGTCAAGGCTCCGGGCTTCGGTGATCGCCGCAAGGCCATGCTGCAGGACATCGCGATCCTGACCGGCGGCCAGGCGATCTCGGAAGATCTCGGCATCAAGCTCGAGAACGTCACGCTCAACATGCTCGGTCGCGCCAAGAAGGTGATGATCGACAAGGAGAACACCACGATCGTCAACGGCGCCGGCAAGAAGGCCGACATCGAGGCGCGCGTGGCCCAGATCAAGGCGCAGATCGAGGAGACCACCTCGGACTACGACCGTGAGAAGCTCCAGGAGCGTCTGGCCAAGCTCGCGGGCGGCGTCGCGGTGATCCGCGTCGGCGGCGCGACCGAGGTCGAGGTGAAGGAACGCAAGGATCGCGTTGATGACGCGATGCATGCGACCCGCGCTGCGGTCGAGGAAGGCATCGTCCCGGGCGGCGGCGTCGCCCTGCTCCGTGCCTCCGAGCAGCTCAAGGGCCTGCGCACCAAGAACGACGACCAGAAGACCGGCGTCGAGATCGTGCGCAAGGCGCTGTCGGCTCCCGCCCGCCAGATCGCGATCAACGCCGGTGAAGACGGCTCGGTGATCGTCGGCAAGATCCTGGAGAACAAGGCCTACAATTACGGCTTCGACTCCCAGACCGGCGAATATGCCGACCTCGTCAAGAAGGGCATCATCGACCCGACCAAGGTGGTCCGTACCGCGATCCAGAACGCAGCCTCGGTTGCAGCTCTGCTGATCACCACGGAAGCCATGGTCGCCGAGCTGCCCAAGAAGGGCGGCGCCGGCCCCGCGATGCCCCCCGGCGGCGGCATGGGTGGCATGGACTTCTAAGGTCCAGCCATCTCAAGGACTACGAAACCCCGGCAGCGATGCCGGGGTTTTTGTTTTGAGCACACTCTTTCCTGTCGTCATTCCGAGGCGCGCCCTCTTGGGCGCGAGCGCCCCTCACTCCACCTTCCCCAGCCGCTCGATGTTCGGCTCGCCGTCTTCGTCGAGGGACCAGAAGATCCGCGTCACCTTGCCGACGAGATTGTCCATCGGGATGAAGCCGAACGACGACATCCGGCTGTCGGTGGAATTGTCGCGGTTGTCGCCGAGCACGAAGAAGTGGCCCGGCGGCACCGTGAAGACGTTGGTGTTGTCGAGGAAGCCGTTGTCGATGCAGTCGTAGGTCACATAGGACGTGCCGCTCGGCAGCGTCTCGCGCCAGCGCTTGACCTTGTAGCTACCAGCGATATTGCAGGCGGTGCCGGCGAGCCCGTATTCGAGCGCGACGCGCGTCACCGGTCTCTCATTGAGGAAAAGCTGTCCCTGCCGCATCTGGATGCGATCGCCGGGCAGCCCGACGACACGCTTGACGTAGTCGGCAGAAGTGTCCTTCGCGGTCCGGAATACGACGATATCCCCATACTCCGGTTCAGCGGCAAAGACGCGGCCCGAGATCCAGGACGAAGCGAAGGGGAAGGAATAACGGCCATAGCCATAAGCACTCTTCGAAACGAAGACGTAGTCGCCGACCATCAGCGTCGGCGACATCGAACCGGAGGGGATGTTGAACGGCTGGTACAGGAAGAAGCGAAACAGGAATGGCGGCGACCACAGCACCGGGATCAGCAGGATCAGGATGAGGATCGCCTTCCATTCCCGCGATTGCGCCGACGACCGCGCCGGCCGGATCGTGTCCTGAAGAATGGTCATGCAGCTGCCCTGATCAAGTCCGTGTCGGTGCGAGATTACGCAACTCTTACGCGCGTGCAATCCCCACTCCCTGATCTTGGTCGCACAAGCGCGGCAACGCGTTCATGACAGGTCACGTCAGGCACGCGACATGTGCTGGAAGCATGCCCGCACCCAGTCGATCGTCACGCGCGTCGCGGCATCGCGCTTGAGATGGTTCTGAACGAGCAGCCAGACGTCGCGCCGTTTCGGCAGCAGCGTGGCGCGCAGGCGGCGGTCGGCGAGCAGGTCGATGCAGCTGTGCTCAGGCAGCACGCCAGCGGCTTGACGCGACCGGATCAGCGTGCGGATGACGCGGACATTGTCGGTCACGCAGCGCGACCGGATTTTCTTCGTCCGCAGAAACTGCATCTCCGGAATGGCGCCGAGCTCGTCCGGAAAGGCGCACAGCACCGGCTCGCCTTCGGTCGCGATCGGTTCGAAATAATAGATGCGGATCTCTCCCAGCTTCGAGATGGAGAAGTCGCCCTTGTCGGGCTTGCGCAGTCGGATCGCGAGATCGGCTTCCCAGCGCGAGAACCTGACATTCTCGCTCGAGGTCAGAAATTGCAGCGTCAGGCCGGGATTGGCCCGCAGGAAGTCGCTCGCATGCGGTGCCAGCACCTCCTCGGCGAACGCGTTGGTGGAGGCGATGCGCAGACGCCCCACCGGGCCCGGCAGGCTCTCACTGATGCGGCCGATCTCTGCGGCATGCGCGGCCATTTCCTGGACATGCGCAAGCACCGCTTCGCAACTGCGCGTCGGCTTGCGGACACCGTCGACCGCCTCGAACAGGCGTAGGCCGAGCGCGCGCTCGATGCGCGACAGCCGGCGGCCGACCGTGGTCTCGTCGATGCGCAGTCGTGCGCTGGCCCCGGCATAGGTGCCCTCGTCTCTGACCGCGGCGATGATGCGAAGGTCGTCCCAGTTCATGGGCTGCGAGGCTATATCGGCCGGCAGCAGTCTGCAATATCGCAGCCAATGGCTGCAATATCCCTGCATATCGGCAGGTCGCCGTGGGACTATGCTTCGCCCAAAACTCAGTCTGGAGATCGAATCATGACGACCGCAAAGACCCTGCTACAGCTCGCTGGTGCCGACCTCACCCCGCCGGCTCTTGCCGACGCCGCGCTGGTGCTGATCGACATCCAGAACGAATATCTGGCAGGTCCCCTCGCCCTGCCCGATGCCAAGCCTGCAATTGCGCGGGCGGCCGCGCTGCTCGCGCGAGCGCGCGAGCGCGGATCTGCGATCATCCACATCGCCCATCGCGGCAAGCAAGGCGGCCTGTTCGATCGCTCCGCCGATCGCGGCGCCATCGTCGCCGAGCTCAGCCCCCTCGCGAGTGAGCTCGTGATCGAGAAGGAGCTGCCGAACGCCTTCGCCGGCACCGATCTGCAGGCGCAGCTCGCCGCGAGCGGACGCAAGAACATCGTGCTGGCCGGCTTCATGACGCATATGTGCGTCAGCTCCACTGCGCGTGCCGCGCTCGATCTCGGCTTTCGCACAACCATCGATGCGGACAGCTGCGCCACCCGCGACCTGCCCGACGGAAGCGGCGGCACGCTGGACGCCCGGACCATCCACGAGGTCGCGCTGGCCGAGCTCTCGGACCGCTTCGCGATCATCGCACGCGGCGAGGCGCTCGCGTGAACGCGTAATCTGGACTCGGGCGACGTGGCGCGCAATTCGCGGCGTGTTTTCGTCGAGCGCTGATCGTGCCATGATCATGTCGACGAGCCACAACAGGAAAAGATCATGGCGCCACGTGGCGGATCGAAAATACTTGCGGGTAAGGTCGCGCTGGTGACCGGCGCGGGGCGCGGGCTCGGCCGCGCCTTTGCCGAGAAGCTCGCTGCGCTCGGCGCCGACGTCGCCATTCATGGCATGCGCGAGAACGGGCCCGCCGAATATGGCGAGGGCACGACGCTCACGGCGGTGGCCGCGGAGATGGCCCAGGAATTCGACGTCCGCAGCCAGCGTGTGCTCGGCGATCTCACCCGAGGCGATGACATCGCGCGCGTGATTGCCGAAACCGAAGGCGCGCTCGGTCCGATCGACATTCTCGTGCACAACGCCGGCGGCGACATCGCAGCCGCCGGCGGCAAGCCCGATCCGAACGACGCGGTGAACATCAAGGAGGCCGATGTGCGCGCGGTGCTGGAGCGCAATCTGCTCTCGACCATCCTGACCTGCCAAGCGGTCGCGAAAGGCATGATGGAGCGGCGATCCGGCCGCATCGTTACGCTGGGCTCGGTCGCTGCCTTCAAGGGACGCACCCAGGGCTCGATCTATGCGGTGTCGAAGGCCGGGGTGACGCACTACACGCGATGTCTGGCCGACCAGCTCCGCCCCTACGACATCGCCGTCAACTGCATCGCGCCCGGCGATACCCGCACCGGCCGCTTCCTCGGCACGCGCGAGGTGGACCCGAAACGGATGGTCGAAAGCGGTACGCTCGACCGTATCGCGACAGTGGACGAGGTCGCGCGGGTCGTCGAGTTCTTTGCCGGCCCCATGGGCGCCTTCGTCTCCGGCCAGGTGCTGAGGATCGACGGCGGGGGACAGTGTTGGCCGGGCTGAAGCGCAGGCCACGCAAAAGAAAAGGGCCGCTGTGAGCGGCCCTTTTTCATCGTTGATGGCGAGGCGAGATCACTCCACCCGCTCCAGCACCGCGAGCTTGCGAATGCCCTTGTTGCGGTAGGCGTCGAGGAACGCGTAATAATCCTTGAACGACACGCAGCCGTTGGAATCCCCGTTCGGTCCGAGCATGTAGGTGTGGGCGAGCAGGCCGTCGCGGCCATAGATTGCGCTTTCGCCGCCGATCGGGGTCAGGCGCAGTGCCGGCACGCCGTGGAACAGCGCCTCACGCGGCTTCAGCGTGTAGATGTGCGGCGGTGTCACGCCGCGCATGCGTAGGCGGCGGGAGTCCGGATCGTCGCGGTTGGAGCCGAGGCCGGAATGCGCCTCGAGCCTGGTGCCGTCGGGCAGATACACCATCTTGGCCTTGATGTCGTAGACCGCGGTGTCGCGCTCATAAGGCGGCGCGCCGCCGAACATCGGGTTCTGCTCCTTAGGCGCGATGGCAGCGGTGATGCTGGCATCGGCCGAGGCATAGGCCAGGAGCCCGCCGGACGGCTCACGCTTGCCCCAGAGTTTTTCGACCATCGACTGGCGCGGAGCGGTGATCGACATCACCGCGGCCTTGGCGCGATCGGCAAACGACTTCGGCTTCGCGTCGGGCGCGGGCACGATCTGGGCTGGATCGGCCGAGGCCAGTTGCAGCTGCGCATCCGGTGCGCGCTTGGCCTTGTCTGCGGTCTTGTCAGTGGTCTTGTCACTGCTCTTGGCCGAGGCCGGCTTCAGTGCTTCCGCGACCTTTGCTATCACGCTCGGCTTCGGGGCGTCCTTTGCGATTTCCTTGGCCGCGGCAACCTGGGTCGCGGGCGCGGCGCTGTCGGCATTCGACGGCACGCCTTGGGTGGCAGCCGCGGCGAAGCGATC
This sequence comes from Bradyrhizobium sp. CCGE-LA001, assembly GCF_000296215.2. Taxonomy (NCBI): domain Bacteria; kingdom Pseudomonadati; phylum Pseudomonadota; class Alphaproteobacteria; order Hyphomicrobiales; family Nitrobacteraceae; genus Bradyrhizobium; species Bradyrhizobium sp. CCGE-LA001. Next base: position 5,144,131 of record NZ_CP013949.1, read on the forward strand.
GTTGAACATCTCGCGCGAGATCGGCGCGGCGACCTGCAACCGGTCCGGCAGGAGCGCGAAGGCTTCCTTGACCGCCTCACCCGCCTCGCGCAGCGCGACCCTGGGCGCACGCTTGATGACCGGCTCGTCGTAGCCGCTGTTGCCGACGGTCGGATAGACGCTGGCGCCGAAGACGTTGGTGTAGATGGTCCAGCCGGCGCCCATCACGACGCAGCCGATCGCCGCAGCGCCGAGCCAATTGGTGGTGGTCATCGTTCGGGAAGATTTCCGCGAATAGCTCTGCGAGAACTTCTTGGACTTCCGTGCCGCGTTACTCTGCGCAGCGATACTCGTACTCATTCGCCTTGCGTCCAGGACGGTGTCACTCAGTCCCCCTTCAAAGTGCCGCTGGTCACGATCCGGGAACAGCATCTCGCAGAGGGTCGGAGCGTCATTAAGGCGACTTTTAGTTAAATGCGGATTAAGTTCGGGCGGATGTAGGGCAGCTCGTTAGCGCTGTCTCATTTTGAGAAAAAAGCCCGCAGAACTACGGACTTAGCTGGATCTGTTAACCATAGTTCTCGGACGGACTGACAAGCTCTGCGGGCGTTTATGCCCGTGTCTCCAAGGCCATCCAATCAAGTCGTTTTCGTGGTTCTCGATGCCCGCAGGATAACGGATGAGCATTGTGTGAGGCTGGCCCACGCTGCCAAGCAGGCCGGCGGCCTACCCGTTGCCACGTCACACATCTCGCACAGAGCGGTCACGCGGCACGGCGCCGTGATTGGAAGTTGATCGCGCCGGTCTGGAAATCGCCGTCACGAGAAAGTAGCTCCTACCTCGGCACTTTTCAGCAGCCTCTGCGCGTGATACGGAAGCGTATCGCCTCGTCTTGAACTGTGCCGAGCACGCAAACGGAGGCTGGCATGAGAGGCTTTTCACGCACCGGACTTTTGACCGCAGCGTGGTCATTTTTGTTGATCGGACTCGCGTGTGCACAGCCTGCTGCCAATGCGGGCTGCACGGCTTCGCCGTCAGCCGTGAGCACGCAAGTCTGGCGCTGCGACAATGGCATCACGATCGTCACGGAAAATGGCGCCAGATTTGAACTTAAGGACGCCAACCGCGACGGACATATAGATTCCGTGGAGTTGAGCAGCAAAGCGCTCCTGATCGAAGTGCCCAAGAAGCCCGGTGGCAATCCCTTCAAGGTGCTGACCCCTCGGGCAATCGCCGCCGTGCGCGGCACGAAATGGGCAGTTGATGTCGCCGACGCCAAGACCTCGGTGTTCGTCGCCGATGGCCGTGTCGGCGTGACCCGCAGGTCCCGTGGACGCGGCGTCGTGCTCGGACCGGGCGAAGGCGTCGATGTCGAGGCAACCGGGCGGTTGATCGTCAAGACATGGGGCCAGCCGCGCATCGACGCGCTCATGGCGAGGCTCGGACAATAAGGCTTGGACAATTTTGGGCCGTATCCAACAAGGCTCGGTCAATGAGATTTGGACGATAGAAGATTGCAAAACGACCGCATGCGTAGCCGACGCGTTCAGCTCCTGGTGGCACTCGTTCTCACCGCGCTGTGGGGCGCTGGCATCTTTGCCGCGCACGCCAACGGCCATCTGCGCTTTCTCGACCGCCTCGAAGCGACGCTGACAGATTGGCGGACCCAGGTCCGCGGCGTGCAGCGTCCGCCTGATCTCGTCACCATCGTCGCGATCGACGATACCGTGGTGAAGCGCGGCGGCAGCTATCCGCTGCCGCGCGCCGATCTTGCGCGCGTCGTCGACACCATCGTGCAATTCAAGCCGAAGGTCGTCGCGATCGATCTGCTGCTGGTCGACCGCAGCGCCGCGATCGGAGATGCGACGCTGGCCAACACGCTCGCCACCGGTCCCATGGTGCTCGCCGCGGCGGCGATCTTCCCGTCTGCTAGCGAGACCGTGGAGCCGAGCAGCGACGGGCCCCTTGCCGCTCTGCCCCAGGCCGAGCGCTTCCTGCTGCCGCTGCCGGCGTTCGCGGACCATGCCGAGGTCGGCGTCGTCAACGTCGCGACGGGACAGTCGGGCTCGCCGCTCGCGGTACCGATGCTGTTCCGGACCCGCGACAAGGTCGAGCTGTCATTCCCGTTGCGCGTCGCAGCGCGCGCGCTCGACCAACCGCTGACGGTGGCCCCCGATCATCTCATGCTCGGCGATCGCATCGTGCCCACCGACCGCGACTTCGCGCTGCCGATCACCTATTACGGCCCGCGCCGCACCATCCGCACCGTCAGCGCGCAGAGCATCTTCGACGGCACGCTCAGCCGCGCCGCGATCGAGAACCGGATCATCGTGATCGGCGCCGCGGTCGCTGGCGGCGGCGACTTCTACCCGACGCCGTTCGATTCGCTGATGCCCGGCGTCGAGGTGGTCTCGACCGCGATCACCCATCTCGTCGCCGGCGACGGCATCCTGCGCGACCGCAGGGTCCGTATCGCCGATGCCTTCGCCGCGATCCTGTTGCCGTTGCTGCTGGTCGCCCTGCTCGCTTGGCGACGCAGCGCGCTCGGCATCATCGTGGCCACTGCGGTGATGATCGCCTGGGCAGGGCTCAACGTATTCGCATTCACGCATGGCATCTGGCTGAACGCTGCGACGACGCTCGCAGCGACAGTACCGCCGGTTGCACTCTTTATCGGCGTCCAACTGTGGGCGGGAGGCCGCCGCACGCAATATCTCGACGCCAAGAGCAGGTCGCTGGCGCGCTTGCAGGCGCCGGCGGTGCAGGAATGGCTGGCGCGCGATCCTCATTTTCTGTCCAAGCCCGTCCGCCAAAACGCCGCCGTCGTCTTCATCGATCTCTCCGGCTTCACGGGTCTGAGCGAACGGACCGATCCGGATGCGCTCCGGGAGATCCTGAAGGCGTTTCACGCGCAGATCGACAAGACCGCCGTCGATTGCGGCGGCATGATCACCGGCTTCCTCGGCGACGGCGCCATGATCCTGTTCGGCCTGCCGCGCGCCATGCCCGACGACGCGGCGCGCGCGCTGACATGTGCGATCGAGCTGCACCGCGGCGTCGAGCGCTGGATCGCCTCGCTGCCGCCGGCCATCGGCGACCAGCTCGGATTCAAGATCGGCGCACATTGCGGCGAGATCGTCGCCTCCCGCCTCGGCGAGAGCCACCAGCACATCACGGCCACGGGCGATACCGTCAATGTCGCGAGCCGGCTGATGGAGGTCGCCGCGCGGAACGACGCGCGGCTCGCACTGAGCAATACGCTGCTCGATGCCGCCGATTTCCACGGCGCGCCCGACGGCGTCCTGACGGGCCCCCTCCTCACCCAGGTCCGCGGCCGCTCCGGCGTCGTGACCGTCTGGTTCTGGCGGGACCGGGATGGGCCAGTGCAAGATCACACCAAGGCAGAAGCGGTCGACTGAGGCCTTACCTCGCCTCCGGCGGCGGCGAGCGGTCGAGCACGTCGCCCTTGGCGCCTTCAAGCAGATCGATGCCGTAGGTCTCGACCACGAGCGGGCCGCGCTTGCGCTGCAATTGCGCGACCTGCGTCACCTGCGCGAAGAGACCGTTGAGGGCGGTGTGCCCCCCTGCGCGCAGCTCGTCGACATAGAGCAGCTTGCCGGCGAGCAGCTTGGGATCGGGCTCGGGCATGTTGACCCAGCGGATGCGCTGGGTCTGCTGCACGACGCAGGTGCCGCGCGGCAGATAAAAAGCCAGCCAGCCTGTGGTGCCGTAATCCTGCGCGAGCACACAGGTTGCGCCGCTGCGCGCGCGCACTGCTTCGATCTCGGCGGCGAGCTCGCGCCAGCCGACGCCGACGCTGCGCACGGTCGCATCGCGGCGATAGCCGGAGAGCCAGCCGGTATTGGCCTGCAGGATCAGGGCTGCAAACATCACGATGCCCACCGGCGCTGCCCAGCGCAGGCAGAAATCGGCCAAGCGCCGCTGGCGCGGCTTCCATTGCACGAGATTGGCGGCGGCGGCCGCGGCAATGACGAAAGGCGGATAGACCGGCGCAAACCAGTTGGCTTCGACGCGGGCATGCAGCGAATGCCAGACGAAATAGGCGACGATGGTCCAGAACATCGCCTCGATCAGCACCCGTGAGGCCAGCGCGCCGGCCCGATGCCAGGTCAGCGCATGCAGCCCCATCGCGCCCAGGATGAACACCAGCGGGGTCGCGAACGCGATCTGGGTCGGAATCAGCTCGGCGATGAAGACGGGACGGAAGTCCTCGACCTTGGCACGACCGAGCTGCTTTGCGAACGAGACCCATTGATGATCCGCATTCCAGAGGATCACCGGCGAGAACAGCGCCAGCGCGACGAGGCCGCCAAGATAGGGCCAGGGCGAGAGGAACCAGTGCCGCAGTTTCGGCACGGCCGCCAGCCAGATCAGGATCGCCAGCCCGAAGAACATCGCGGTGTATTTCGACAGCAGCGCCGCACCGACGGCTGCGCCGACTGCAAGCCACCAGAGCCCGCGTCCGGTCTCCAGCACCTTCGCAAGGAAGAACAGCACGAAGCTGGATGCGACCAGAAGCGGCGCATCGGGCGTCACGATTAGGGTGCCGACGGAGGCCATCATCGTCACATTGAGCAGGATGGCGCTGGTGGCGGCCACGCGCGTGCCGCCGAACAGGATCGCGGCGGCGCGATAGACCGCATAGCTCATCGGCAGCGCCAGCAGGATCGAGACGAGGCGAACGCCGAGCTCTGTGTCGCCGGCAATCATGGTGCCGGCGCGGATCACATAGGCCACCATCGGCGGGTGGTCGTAGTAACCACCCGCCAGGTTGTTCGACCACATCCAGTAATAGGCTTCGTCGAAGGTGATCGGCGTGAACGCGGCCGCGACCAGCCGCAGCAGCACCAGTGCGAGGATCACCAGCACGGTGTTGCGGACGATCCGCGCGTCAGCTCCGCCCATATCGCGCTATTTCTTGCGCCAGACGAACAGTCCGGACATCGCGTAGTTCCACACCACGCCCATCAGCGCGCCGGCCATGCCGGCCAGCCACCAGATCGGCTCCTGGTCGTAGACCGAGAAAGCGACGCCGACATTGGCGAGCAGTCCGACGCTGCACACGATGTAGAAGGCGATCAGGCCGCGCAGCAGCGCGAAGCCCTTGAGCCGCTGGTCGCGATAGGTGAGGAAGTTGTTGAGGATGAAATTGCTGGTCATGGCGACGATGGCGCCGGCGGCCTGCGCCTCAGCGAACGGCGCCTTGAACAGCTGAAGTCCGATGAACAGCGTCGTCAGATGCACCACGAGGCCGATGCCGCCGACCATCGCGAACAGGATGAAGCGCAGCGAGACGATGTCGTTGGTGAATTTTGCCAGCACGAGGCCGAGGAAATCGAGCGCGACCATAGAGTCGAGCTTGCTCTCGCCATGCTGGCGAGCGCCGAACGTGTAGGGAATCTCGACGGCGCGCAAGCTGCCGTGCGCGGTCGCGACGAGGTCGAGCAGGATCTTGAAGCCGTGTATGGACAGTTTCGGTGCGAGCTCTTCGAAACGGTCGCGGCGAATCATGAAGAAGCCGCTCATGGGATCGGCGATCTCGACCCGCAGCATCTTCCTTGCGAACTCGGTTGCGAGCGCGCTGGCGCCGGCGCGCTGCTTGTTGAAGCCCTCGCTCTTGTAGCCCTCGATGTAGCGGCTGCCGACCACGAGATCGGCCTGATCGCTCGCGAGCAGCAACAGCATCTTCGGCAGTTGCGTCTCGTCGTGCTGGAGGTCGGCGTCGATCACGGCAACATAGGGGGCGCTCGAGGCCAGGATGCCCTCGATGCAGGCCCCCGAAAGGCCGCGCCGGCCGATGCGGCGGACGCAGCGCACGCGGCTGTCGCGCTGCGACAGCGCGCGAACGACGTCCCAGGTTCCGTCGGGTGAATTGTCGTCAACGAACACAACTTCCCAAGCGATGTTGGCGAGCGTCGCCTCCAGCCGCCGGTACAGCACCATGACGTTGTCGCGCTCGTTGAAGGTCGGGACGATGACCGACAGTTCCGGCCCCTCTTGAGCCTGATTTTGGGCCTGCTGCGGGTTGTCGGTGCCCGGTCTGATCGCTTCATTCATGACGGCAGCGTATATCCGCCGCGTCTTGCGCTGCCAAGTTCTTGCGCTGCCAAGCCGGGGTTTCTGTGGGGAATGGCCAAAGCAGGCCCCAAAATGCCAACGACCCCGGAACGGCGGGCCGCGCGTACATCCGGCGCAAGCCCAAGCTATTCCAAGGTCGTCCCAGCGCCGGAGTTTTCGCTCAACGTCGCCGTTAGAAGCTAGATAGGAACGACCAATCCGCTCCGCAAGGGGGCCCAGAACCCGATTTTTCCAGCCTTATTGGTTGGGGACTTCCCGGATCACCGGCCCTCGCGGCGCTGGCGCGACCGGGGCGGCGGGCGCCGCCGTAGGGGCTGGCTCGACCTTCGCCGGCTTGGGCGGCTTTCCGTACTGTCCGATCGGACCGAACACGACGGCGACCGCCAACACGATCGCCGCGGCGATCGCGCCCAGAATGCCCCCCACCGACTCAGACGACATCGACCCATCCCTATTCCCTATGCACCCAGTGATACCATGGATGAGCGCGCAACCGGAAGGGCTGCCGAAGGGAGCGAATGGTGAATGGTGGAGTAGCGAATAGAAGGCAGGTTTTCTGGCCCTATTCGCTACTCGCCACTACCATTCCCTATTTCGCCGGCGTCCGATGCTTGACGTAGGCGGTCACGATGTCCTTCTGCGCCGCCTCCACCGCCCTGTTCGCGGTGGCGAGATGGGCGCTGGAATCGATGGTTGGATATTGCGAGGTGAGATAGTCGAGCAGCGCCACCCGGTAATATTGCCGCTCCGACGGACAGGCGCCCGCAACCGAGCGACCGAAATCCTGTTCCGACAGGCCCTTGTTGGAGTCACGCGAATATTCCCGCGCCAGGCAATGCCAGTAGTCGTCGCGGCCCTGCTGGGCGAGCTTCTGCGCGCTCTTCGTGTCGTCATCATCCGCCAAAGCGGAAGGCATCATGGCAGCAGATGTCATCACAACGAGCGCCGCTCCCACCAACAGCATCCGCATCTTGTTCTCCTTTGTCGCGGGTCCTGGGCGCGAGCTTAGACGGGACCAGCCAACTGGCCAATCACAACTGGTTTGATTAGGATGAGGTCCCTCCCCGTCGATGCGAGATCCTTCCGTGGCCAAAGCAAAAACTGCGTCCAAAAAATCCGGCAACATCTTCATCGGTATCGGCGGCTGGACCTTCGAGCCCTGGCGTGGCGTGTTCTATCCGGAGAAGCTGACGCAGGCGAAGGAGCTGTCCTACGCCGCCTCGAAGCTGACCTCGATCGAGATCAATGGCACCTATTACGGCTCGCAGAAGCCGGAGAGCTTCCGCAAATGGGCGAGCGAAGTGCCCGAGGGTTTCGTGTTCTCGGTGAAGGGACCGCGCTTTGCCACCAACCGCCGGGTGCTCGCCGAGGCCGGCGATTCCATCAAGCGGTTCTACGATTCCGGCGTGCTGGAGCTCGGTGACCATCTCGGGCCCGTGCTCTGGCAATTCGCGCCGACGAAGAAGTTCGATGGTGCCGATTTCGGCAAGTTCCTGGAGCTGCTGCCGCGCAAGCTCGATGGGCGCACGCTGCGGCACGTCGTGGAGGTCCGGCATGACACTTTCTGCACGCCCGACTTCGTGGCCCTGATCCGCGAATTCGAGACGCCGGTCGTGTTCGCCGAGCACGGCAAATACCCGGCGATCGCCGACGTCGCCGGCGACTTCGTCTATGCGAGGCTGCAGAAGGGCAATGACGAGATCAAGACCTGCTACCCGCCGAAGCAGCTGGACGCTTGGGCTGAGCGGTTCCAGGCCTGGGCTTCAGGCAGTGAACCCGACGACCTGCCGAAGGTTGACAAGACCAAGCCGAAGAAGGAGCCGCGCGACGTGTTTGCTTATGTCATCCATGAAGGCAAAGTGCGCGCGCCGCACGGCGCCATGGAGTTGATCGCGCGCGTGAGCTGAGGGTGTCCCATGGCGAAAAAAAAACTCTTCACCATCGGTTATGAGCAGACACCGCCCAAGGCGGTGCTGGACGAGCTCGAACAGGCCGGCGTCAAGCTCTTGGTCGATGTGCGCGCGGTGACGTCCTCGCGCCGGCCCGGCTTTTCCAAGAAGCAGCTGTCGGCAGGCCTCGATGAGCGCGGCATCGCCTATGTCCATCTGGCCGCGCTCGGCACGCCCAAGGAAGGCCGGCTTGCGGCACGCAGCGGCCAATTTGATGCGCTGGAGAAGATTTTCTCCAAGCATCTGAAGACGCCCGAGGCGCGGGAAGCGATTGACGAGCTCTCGGCGCTGGTGAAGAAGGCCGGGCCGGTGTGCCTGCTCTGCTACGAGCGCGACCACACCCACTGCCACCGCCAGATGATCGCGGAGATCATCGAGGAGCGCGATGGCGTTGCTGTGAAGAATTTGGCGGGGCGGCAGATCTGATTGTCTCTCCGTCATGGCCGGGCTTGTCCCGGCCATCCACGAACTTCTTCGCCCGCGGCCAAGACGTGGATGCCCGGGACAAGCCCGGGCATGACGAAGGGAGATAGAGCTCACCCCTCCCCCACCAGTTCGAACGTCCCCTCCATCATCTGCACGCAATGGCCGCCGACATAGGCGTCCAGCAGAGCACCACCTTCCTTCTCCACCGTCGTCCGCAGGATGCTCGGCCGGCCCATGTCAAATCCTTGACCGACGGTGAGCTTCACTTCGCCGTCGCGACGCGGATCGAGCTCGGCAAGCAGAGCGGCGGCCGCAACCGTCGCGCTGCCGGTGGCGGGATCTTCCGTGAAACCGCCGGTGCCGCGCATGAACATCCGCGCCAGGAGATCGCAGCCAGCCTCGGCCGCCGGAATGTCGCGTGTATAGAAATAGACCGAGAACGCACCGTCGCGCGGCAGTATCCGGCCGAACGCCGCAGCATCGGGCTTCGCCCGCCGCAGCGCATCGCGCGAATGTAATTCTGCGACCACGAACGGCGTTCCGACGCCGACGACTTGTGGCGCATGGCGATCGGTGCTGACGTCGTCCGCCGTCAATGACAGGCATGCGGCGACCTCGGCCGCGGACAGTTTTGCAAGCCGCGCCAGCTTCTGCGGCGCGGTCAGCTCGGCGCCGACGACCTTGCCCTGCTCGCGCCAGATCTCGACCGGCACGATCCCCGCCTTCTCCTCGAACAACAACCGCGGCCAGGGCTCATTGCTGCGACGAGCCAGCACGAAGGCGGTTCCGACATTGGGATGGCCTGCGAAGGGAAGTTCCCTGACCGGGGTGAAGATGCGGACCTCCGCATCGTGGCTGGGATTGCGCGGCGACAGCACGAAGGTCGTCTCGGAATAGTTGAATTCGGTCGCGATCGACTGCATCTGCGCGGTCGTGAGCCCGCCGGCATCGAGCACCACGGCAAGCGGGTTGCCCCCGAAGGCACGGTCGGTGAACACGTCGACGGTGATGTAGCGGCGCTGCATCGTCTCTTCCTCATGCAAGCGCGGCCGCGACCGGCCGCATCGCCGGCAGTCTACAAGCCGGCAACATCGCTCGTCATGCCCCAAAATTCGGAGCAATCGGAGCAATCGATTTGAGGAGTGGAGAGCAGACGTCAGTGTGATATGCGTGGCGCGCTAGCCCAACTGAAACACCGCGACCGGCCGCTCATAGCCGCGTACCGCGACTTCGCCGAGCGCGATGGCGTCGCTGCCGTCGTCGCCCAGCACTTCGCGCACGGTCGCGGAGATCAGGAGCTGCGAGCCGAACTCCTTGTTCAGCGCCTCCAGCCGCGAGGCGAAGTTCACGGTGTCGCCGATGACCGTGTATTCCTTGCGCCGGGGCGAGCCGATGTTACCGGCAACAACCTCGCCGAAATGGATGCCGATGCCGATGCGCAGCGGCCAGCTCGTCTGCGCGTTGATGCGATCCATCGCGGTCAGCATCTCGCGGCCTGCGGCGACCGCGCGGTGCGCGGCGTCGGCAGCTTCCAGCGGCGCGCCGAACAACGCTAGGAAGCCGTCGCCGAGAAACTTGTTCACGATGCCGCCGTGGCGGTCGAGAATGTCGACCAGCACGGCGAAGGCGCCGTCGAGCCGATCGACCACCTCTTGCGGCGTGCGCGATTGCGCACCGGCGGTGAATCCGCGGAAATCAACGAACATCACGGCGACGCGGCGGACGTCGCCCCCGGTGCTGGATCCCTCCGCCATCAGCCGCTCCACCACTTGCGGCGAAACGTGCTGACCAAACAGATTGGTCACCCGGTCGCGCGCGGTGGCCGCCGCAATGCTGGCGGCAAACTGCCGCCGCAGCTGCGCGCCGACGGCGCCCGCGAGCACCCCGCAGATCAGGATGACGATGCTGCGCACGGCGTGGAGATAGACCAGGGGTTCGTCGGTCTCTCCGGCCGAGTTGTAATAAAGTGCGACGGCCAATAGCCCGGCCGCGGCAACGAAACCGGTGAATGCAGAGAGCCAAAAGTCGAGCCGAAGGGTCGAGAGGATCACGAAGATGAAGTACATCAGCGGCACAGCGAAGCCGAGCGCCTGAGGCGCGCCCATGGTCCGGATTTGCAGAATGAGAATGAACGTCGGCAGCGACGTCTCGATCAGCGTGCCGATATAGCGCCGGATCACCGGCAGGTCACGATCAAGGCGGAGGTTCTTCCTGATCTGGGTGTGGACCCAGACTTCGAACAGGATGAAGCAGGCCAGAAGTCCGTAGACCTCGATGATCCCATCCGTTCCGCGCCAAACCCGGTTCACCACGGCGGGATCGATCAGGTAAATGGCAGTGAGTAACAACATCATGCAGCAGCCCGTCATGATCAGCGCGCGCACCCGTAACAGCTCGGTGCGCAGCACCTCCCGCGTCAGCTCGCGCTCGAAATCGCCCGATAGCACGGCGTGATGCCGCGTCTTCCTGCTCGCAAACCTGACCATTCCGCCCCCTTATCATTCTAGGGCGCGACAAAGTCGCGAACCCGGAATCTCGAGATCCCGGGTTCGATGCTGGCGCATCGTCCCGGAATGACAGCGAGGACAGTTTGCCTCAATCCAGCGTGCGGCGGAAGCGCGTGACGGCGATGGTCATGGCGAGCAGCATCAGGGCCGCCAGCGCCAGTGTGTCGAAATGAAGGTTCTGCATGGTCGCGCCCTTCAGCATGATGGCGCGGACGATGCGGAGATAATGGGTCAGCGGCAGGGCTTCGCCGAGATATTGCGCCCAGGCCGGCATGCCCGCGAACGGAAACATGAAGCCGGAGAGTAGGATGCTCGGCAGGAAGAACATCATCGACATCTGCATCGCCTGAAGCTGGTTTTGCACCAGGGTCGAGATGGTGTAGCCGATCGACAGATTGGTGGTGATGAACAGCGTCGAAAGCAGCGCCAGCAGGAACAGGTTGCCGAGCAGGGGCACGCCGAACAGGCCGACGCCGATGCCGATGATGAGGAAGGCCTGGAGGAAGCCGACCAGAACGTAGGGCACGATCTTGCCGAACATCACCTCGACCGGCTTGATCGGCATCGACAGCAGGCTCTCCATGGTGCCGCGCTCGACCTCGCGCGTGACCGACAGCGCGGTGAAGATCAGCATGGTCATGGTGAGGATGGTGCCGACGAGGCCCGGCACGATGTTGAGACTGGAATCCGCGGCCGGATTGTAGCGGGCATGCGCGCGGATCTCGAATGGCATCTCCGGGGGATCGCCGATGTAGAGATCGTGCTTGAGCGCGGTCTGCACCACCATGCCGAGCGAGCCGATCGCCGAGCTCGCCGCAACCGGATCGGTGGCATCGGCGGCGACCAGCAGCGCCGGCTTGTCACCGCGCCGCACCGCGCGCTCGAAGCCGCGCGGGATCTCGACGCCAAACAGCACCTTGCCGGATTTCAGGAGATTGTCGAAATCGTCGACGTCGTGCACTTCATAGAGGAAGCGGAAATAGGCGGTGTTCTCCAGCGCCTTCAGGATCGAGCGGGCGAGATCGGAGTCCTCCTGGAGCAACACCGCGCTCGGCAGATGGCGCGGCGTGGTGTTGATGGCATAGCCGAACAGCATGAGCTGCATCACTGGCAACATCACGATCATCGCGAACGAGACGCGATCGCGCTTCAGCTGGATGAACTCCTTGACCAGCATCGCATAGCAGCGCCGCAGGAAGCCGAAGCGCTCGCGGGCCTCGTGGCGGGGTGCGGGATGGTCGACGGCGCTCATTGGAAATTGTCCTTGGAGCGGCTCATCAACTCGATGAACACGTCTTCCAGCGACGGCGACGACTTCTGCCAGTGCAGACCGCCCTTCTCGCGCCATGGCCCGATGCCCGCTTCAAGCGCTTCGACGTCGCGCCCCGACACGTGCAGCGAGGTCCCGAACGGCGCCACCATGTCGATGCCGGGCTTGCCCGTGAGTGCAGCCGCGAGCTCATTCAGGCTCTCACCCGTGACGGTGTAGGTCGTCAGCGCGGAATTCGCGATCACCTGCTCCACCGTGCCGTGTGTCAGGAGATGGCCATAGGCGATGTAGGCGATCTCGTGACAGCGCTCGGCCTCGTCCATGTAGTGGGTCGAGACCAGCACGGTGAGGCCCTCCGCCGCGAGCGCGTGGATCTCGTTCCAGAAGTCGCGCCGCGCCTTGGGATCGACGCCGGCCGTCGGCTCGTCGAGCAGCAGAAGCTGCGGACTGGGCAGCGTGCAGGCACCCAACGCCAGCCGTTGCTTCCAGCCGCCGGAGAGCTCGCCGGCGAGCTGCTCCTCACGGCCGGAGAGCCCGAGCCGCTTGATCATGTCGCGCGCGGCGCCGCGCGCATCGCTGAGGCCATAAAGCCGCGCGACGAATTCGAGGTTCTCGCGGACCGAGAGATCCTGATACAGGCTGAAGCGCTGGGTCATGTAGCCGACCTGGCGCTTGATCTTCTCGGCATCGCGGCGGATGTCGTAGCCGAGACAGGTGCCCTCGCCGCTGTCGGGCGTCAGCAGGCCGCAAAGGATGCGGATGGTCGTGGTCTTGCCCGAGCCGTTGGGGCCAAGGAAGCCATAAATGGAGCCGCGCTTCACCTGCATCGACAGATCGTGCACGACCTCGCGGCCCCCGAACGACTTGGTCAGGCCCTTGACGTCGATCGCAATGCCGTTGCCGCCGCTCATCGCCTGTCCGCCACCGGTGTCTTCGGATTGAGATGGATGTCGATCGGCTGTCCGACGCGCAAGGCGTCAGGGCGCGACGGCCGCGCCTGGATCAGATAGACGAGCTTGTTGCGCTCTTCGAGGCTGTAGATCACGGGCGGGGTGTACTCGGCCGACGTCGCGATGAAATAGATCTTGGCGGTGAGATCCGCCGCGCAATTGTCGCAGGATACGCGCACGGTGTCGCCGATCGCGAGCTTGGGCAGCTCGGTCTCGGGCACGAAGAAGCGCAGTTTCATGTTGCCAGGCGGCATGATCGAGAGCACCGGCCGCTGCGCCGCGACCATCTCGCCCTCGCGGAAATAGATCTGCTGGATGGTGCCGGCGACCGGCGCGAAGCCCCGGCGGCGCGCCATCCGCGTCTCCGACGTCGCAACCCGCGCCTCGGCGACGCGCAAGCCGGACACGGCGGAATCGAGATTAGCCTGTGTGCCCGAGCCGGTCTTGTTCAGCGAGGCCGCGCGATCATAGGTCTGCTGGGCATTTGCCAGCGTCGCCTTGTTCTGGTTGAGATCGGCGAGCTGGAGATCGTCATCGACGGAGTAGAGGTGATCGCCGACCTTGACCTCGTCGCCCTCGCGGACGTTGAGCTTGGTCACCCGGCCTGCTTCGTCGGGACTGACGAAGATCATATCGGCCTCGACCCAGCCCTGGAAGCCGGGATCGCGCTTTTCCTTGCAGCCGGCCAGCGAGGTTGCGAGCGCGAGTGCTGCGATCGCACAGAGGCGCGGCACATGCTGCTGTCGATCCCTCACCCTGAGGAGCCGCGAAGCGGCGTCTCGAAGGGCGAGGAGCCACAGCCGGGCCTGCATCCTTCGAGACGCGCGTTCCGCGCTCCTCAGGATGAGGGGAGAAACGATTTGTGACGACGTCATGTCGTCCTCCGTTCGCCAAAAATCAAATCGAGATGGACGCGCAGCATCTCCTGCGCGTCGAGCGGCGCGTGTCGCGCAAACAGGCTCTGCCAGATCACCGCGATCATCGCCGGCGCGACCAGGATCTGCGGAAAGCGCGCGAGGTCCTTCTCGCGAATCTCGCCGCGGGCGATGCCGAGTTCGATCAGTGCGCGCATGCCGGCAATCCCGCGCGAAACGACCTCGCGATAGTAGAAATCGGCGACGGACGGAAAGCGCGGCCCCTCCGCCACGATCAAGCGCACGAGATCGCCGCGCCTGGTGCCGATGACCTCTTTCAGGAAGTTGCCGGCAAAGGTCTCGATCAGCTCGCGCACCGTGCCGGTCGGCGGCGGCAGCGCATTCAGCCGCGCCACGACCGGGACGATGACGATGCGCACCAGCTCCTCGAACATCGATTCCTTGTCCTTGAAGTGCAGGTAAATCGTGCCCTTGGCGACGCCGGCGCGCTTGGCGATGTCGTCAAGCCGTGTTGCGGCAAAGCCGCGTGCGATGAACTCCTCCATCGCGGCCTCCACGATCGCTGCGCGTCGCTCCTGGGCACGCGTGGCGCGGTTCGAGGCGGGCACAGCGTCGTTGCCCTGAGGCGCGTCGGCCCTCCCCTTGGTGCGATCTGCAGATGACGTGGCGGCTTTGATCGGCTTCTTTGTCATGCTCCATTTATGACTGACTAGTCAGTCAATGTCAATCTTGAGAGCGCAGCAGGAGCGCCGAAATCAATTAGCATTGACTAATTCATTAGTAGTAGCTAATTGAATACTCATGATCGATGCCACCCCCAATCCCATCACCACAGTGATGCGCGCCCTTGCCGATCCGACCCGCCGCGCCGTGTTCGAGCGCGTGTTCGAAAGCAAGGAGATCAGCGTCGCCGAGCTCACGCGCGGCAGCGGCGTGACCCAGGGCGCGATCTCACAGCACCTGAAATCCCTCAAGCAGGCCGGCCTCGTTGCCGAGCGTGCCGAGGGCCGCAACGTCTACTATCGCGCCGCGCCGCAAGGGCTCGAGCCCCTGGTCACCTGGATGGACCATTACGGCGTGTTCTGGCGCGAGCGCTTCCAGAACCTGCGTGACCTCTTGAAGGAGATCGATCCGTGAGTGCAGCCGAGTTGAAAGCCGAGACAAAAGACATCGTCATCGACGAGGTCTTCCCTCATGCGGCCGAGACGATCTGGAAGGCGCTGACCAGCGCCCAGCTGATCGCGCGGTGGCTGATGCCGCCGACCGGTTTCGAAGCCGTCGAAGGCAACACCTTCACGTTCAAGACCAATCCGGCCGGCGCCTGGGACGGCACCATCCAATGCCGGGTGCTTGAGGTCGTCCCGAACCGGCAGTTTGCCTATGCCTGGAAGGGCGGCGACGAAAGCAATACCGGCTACGGCTCGGCGCTCGACACTATCGTGACCTGGACGCTCACGCCGGTCGAGGCAGGGACGCGCGTGCGTGTGATGCATTCGGGCTTCGTGACGCCGAAGAACGACACCGCCTATCGCAACATGAGCGACGGCTGGGTCAAGGTGCTGCGGCGGCTCGATGCCGTCTCGGGCGAAGACACGTAAGGAGGCGTCGTGATGGACAAGCCCTATACCGGCGGCTGCGCCTGCGGCGCGATCCGCTATTCGATCGCCGGCGAGCCCCTATTCAGCAATCACTGCCAGTGCCGGGACTGCCAGCGGGAAAGCGGCAGCGGCCACGGCTCCTACGCGACGTTCGCGCGCGCCGGCGTCACGCTGACCGGCGATGCCAAGCATTGGGACATGGTCGCGGACAGCGGCAACGTGAAGACGCGCGGCTTCTGCACGCAATGCGGCGTGGCCGTCTACATGACCTTCGCGGCGCAGCCCGACGTCTTCACCATCCGCGCCGCAAGCCTCGACGAGCCCGCCCGCTACCAGCCGCAAGCCGTCACCTTCGCTGCGCGCGGCCATGGCTGGGATCGCCTCGATCCCAGCCTGCTGAAGTTCGACGGCATGCCGCCCGGGTAGCCACCCACTCCGTCATCTACGAGGAGCGAAGCGGACGAAACAATCCAGAACACCTCCGCGGAAGGATTCTGGATTGCTTTGCTTCGCTCGAAATGACGATGTGGAAGCTGTCGAGCGCCACCACTAGCCATGGAACTTCAAGCCATCGACGATCTTGTCGATCACTTTCCGATCGGCGCGCATTGCGATGCCGACGAGATTGAGGTCGGTGCGCGCGACGGCCCGCACCGCCTCGCGGTTGGCGGCATCATGCGTCGTCTTGAACATGTCCTCGGTGTAGACCGCCGGCTTGACGTTGCGGGTGAGCGCGCGATCCAGCGCGCGCGACAATGCAGGACCATCGGCGCCGTAGATCAGGATCGGCTGGCCGATCAACGCATGATATGTCGTGCCAGAGGCGTCCTCATAGGCTTCGCCGATGCATTCCGGAAAGGCCGCGGCGATGCCGCTGATGAGGAAGGAGGCGACGTTGAGCTTCTGCCAGGCTTGAAGATCGGTCCGGATCACGACGGCGATCTTGGTATCGAACTGCATTTGTTTCTTCCACTGTCATTCCCGCAGCGATGCTACGCATTGCCCCATCACGACAGCAAGAGCAATCAGCCCTTCGCGTCGCAGGCCCAGGCGCGGATCACGCATTCCTTGCCGCCGTATTTGTAGCATTCGCGCGTGGCGGCATTGAGCGAGGCCGAGATCTTCGGCTTGACGGCGTAGCCGTAGGCGCCGCACGGATTGGTGAGATCGACCGACATCGCGGCGCAGGCGCGCTTCATCGTCACGGTCGTGCAATCGCCCTTGCATTGCTTCTGCGCCGCGGCGCGAGCTTCGTGCTCGGCGCCATAATCATAGGCCTGGCCATAGGCGCCGCACTTGCCGACCGCGATGGCGCCCGCGGCGTGGGCTTCGGTGATGTAGCGGGCGCCGGTGACACAGACGGACAGCGCAAAGCAAAACATCGCGCAACGGCGCGCGACGACGTTCGAAGCCATGGAAAAACCCCTCCCCCCAAGGCAGGTGCGGTCGACTCTAAGGCCCGGTCGTTTCCAGATGGTGAACGGGTGGTTGAAATCGGCAGGCAACGAGGGGATATCTATCTCGTGTCGTTGCGCGCGCTCGACCCGACGCCCGCCGCGACCAGGGGGAGGCCTGATCGTGATCAAACATCTGCCGCTTGTCATCCTCGCCATGCTCTCGGCGACAACCGCTTGCTCCGCTGACCAGCAAGGACTGTTTCGAGATGCCTATCTCTGCCCGGCGCGGGGACCATCTTCCGTCTGCGTGTATGGGACCATCCCAAAGGGAACGCAGGTGACGTTGATCGCCAAGGGCTGGAAAAGCGCGGCCGAGCCGAAGGGGACGTTCTCGAACAAGAACCAGGAATTCCAGAACGGCGTCGCAACGAGCACGCGGCTGCAGGTCGCAAGCAAGCCGCCGAAGGACGCATTCATGCTCGCCGTCCTGGCTCCGACGGACGCGATCAACGAAGTCAGACTCGATGAAATTCAGGATCCGGCTATCGTTCAAAGAATTGGCGGGCACATCAAGAAGACCAGGGAGCTCAAGCTCGCCCCGGACATCCGCCTGCTACAGACGCGCCTGTTCAGGCTTTCACCGACGATCCTGCTGTCCGAAACGTTCGTCAGCGCCCCCAGCGATGTCGCTGAACTGACGAAACAACTTCCGAACGGCTGCGACATCTGCGAGAACGTGCCGCTGATGGTCGGAACAAGCCTGCATGACCTCTTTAGGGAAGTCCGCCCCGCGCAGCGAAACGACACCGAACGCATCTGCGGCGGGATCAAGCTTGCCTTCACGCTGTCTGGCCGGACCTATGCGCTTAGCCACGCCTACATCTGCGAAAGCGATGCCATGTCGGCCACACTGGTCCACGACCTTTCGGGACCAACGCCAAAGCTGGCGTTCAAATTGATCGGCGGCCTTTAGCGACATCGTCGCGTGCATTAGCGAAGGTAATCCACCCGACGCAGCCTAACCCCGTCTTGCCGCTTCCAGCGCCTGCGGCGTGTCGATGTCGAGGAAGGCGCTCTCGCCATCGACGGGCACTTCGGCCACCGCTTCAGTGTGCTTGGCGATCAGATGACGTGCGCCGACGTCGCCGTCGAGCGTCATCAATTCCTTGAAGAAGCGGCGCGACCACAGCACGGGATTGCCGCGACGGCCTTCGCTGACGGGCACGACAATGAGATTGCCGCGGTCGGGCGCAAAACTGTCGATGAGACGGTCGATCAGGCCGGCATCGATCAGCGGCATGTCTCCGAGGCACACCACGGCGCCGTCGCAAGACTCGGGCGCAGCGGCGATACCGGCCTTGACCGAACTCGCGATGCCTCCGGCGAAATCCGGATTGCGGACGAATTTGACCTTCAGGCCTTGCAGCGCCTGCTCGACCAGCTCGGCCTGATGTCCCGTGACGACGATCACCTCCGATGCCTTGGAGGCGAGCGCCTGCTCGGTCGCGATCCGCACCAGCTTCTTGCCGTCGAACTCGGCGAGCAGCTTGTTCGGCCCACCCATGCGGGTGGAGCGGCCGGCCGCCAGCACGATAGCGGCGACCTGGCTGTTGCCCTCGGTCTCCGGCTTGGCGCGCGGCTGCGGGCGCGTGACGATCTCCATCAGCAGGCCGCCGACGCCCATGCCCATCAGTTCGGACCGCGTCACCTCGATGCCGGCGAGCAGCCGCATCAAGACCCAGTCGAACCCGTTCTCGACCGGCGAGCGCGCACAGCCCGGCGCGCCCAGCACCGGCACATTGCCGGCGCGGGCGATCAGAAGCAGATTGCCGGGATCGACCGGCATGCCGAAATGCTCGATCTCGCCGCCAATGAAGGTGACGGCCGCCGGAATCACGTCGCGGCGGTCGGCGATCGCGGAAGCGCCGAAGACGATCACGAGCTCCGCACCGAGTGTGAGCAGCTCCTTGATCGCGGCCGATAGCGCCTGCTCCTCATGCGGGACGCGCCGCTCGGCAATGATGCCGGCGCCGGCGGGCGCGAGCCGCTCGGCGGTGACCCGCAGCGTCTTGTCGATCACCTTGGATGACAGGCCCGGCAGCAATGTCGAGACCACGCCGACACGCTTGATGACGTAAGGGGCGACCTTCAGCACGTCCTTGCCGGCGGCCTTCACCGCGTCATCTCGCAAGCTTCCTTCGACGCCGAACGGGATGATCTTGACGGTGCCGACCATCTCGCCCTCGACCACCGGCTTGTAGGCCGAAAGCGTGGCAAAGGTGATGGCCTCGTCGATATTGTTGATGCGGTCGACCGCGGCGCGGTCGATCACCAGCACGCCAGCGCGCGCGGCGAACAGATTGGCGCGGCCGGTGAAGGCGCGCTCGACATGGATGCCGTCGCCGCCGATTGCGAGCGCGATGCTGGCGGCCGCAACGTCCTCGGAGACGTCGCCCTCCTCCATCCGCACCACGACGATGTCCTTGATGCCGGCACGCTCCAGCGCCTCGACCTCGGCAGGACCGATCGTCGTGCCTTTTTTCAGCACCAGCGGTCCCTGACGCAGGGTGTGAACGGTCACCCCGCCAATCGCATCCTTGGGGCTCGCCGGTCCGAACTTCATGCCGCTTCTTCTTTTTCCTTCGGCGGCAGCCGAAGCACCGCCGTGATCTCGGCCATGATTGCCACCGCGATCTCGGACGGCGAAACCGCGCCGATCGCAAGTCCGATCGGCGCATGGATGCGCGCGATGTCGCTTTCCTTGGCGCCTTGCGCCCGCAGCCGGTCGCCGCGCTTGGCATGCGTCTTCCGCGAGCCGAGCGCGCCGATGTAGAAGCAGTTGCGCTCGAAGGCATGCAGCAACGCGGGATCGTCGATCTTCGGATCGTGCGTCACCGCGACGAAGGCGGTGTAGGCATCGACATTGAGCGGCGGCAGCGCAGTATCGGGCCACTCCGCGATCAGCGGAATGTCGGGAAAGCGCTCGGGGCTGGCAAAGGCCGTGCGGGGATCGACCACGGTAACGTCATAGCCAAGCGAGCGCGCCAGCGGCGCCAGGGCCTGGCTGATATGGACCGCGCCGATGATGACGAGTTTTGCGGTCGGCGCATAGACGTTGAGGAACAGCTTCTTGCCGCCGGCCTCGACATTGGCGCTCTTGCCCATGCGCAGCTGCTTTTCCAGCTCGGCGCGCAGCGGATCCTTGGCAAAATCCGTGGCCTTCACTAGGCGCTGCTCGCCGCTATCGGTGTCCGTCACCAAGATCACGGGCCGGCGCGCGGCGCGCTCGGAATTGAGTTCGTGCAGGATCGCGAGCTTCACGGCTAACCGACCTTCTCGACGAAGACGCGGATGGTGCCGCCGCAGGACAGGCCGACATTCCAGGCGGTCTCGTCGGCGACGCCGAACTCCAGCATCTTGGGCTTGCCGCTCTCGATCACGTCCATGGCCTCGGTGACCACGGCGCCTTCGACGCAGCCGCCGGAGACGGACCCCAGGAACGTGCCCTCGTCGTTGATGACGAGGCTCGAGCCCGCCGGGCGCGGGGCCGAGCCCCAGGTCTCCACCACCGTCGCCAGCGCGACGCCACGGCCGGCCTTCTGCCAGTCTTCCGCCGCCTTCAGGATATCCTCGTCGCGATCGAGCATGGTGTGCCTCTCAAGCTGCGGAGCGGATCAGGCTGCGGTGATGCGGCGGCAGCGGCCGGGAGAGCGTTGTGATCAGCTCCTGGATCGAACTCAAATTATGTACCGGGCGGAATTCGTCAACGTGCGGCAGCATCATTTTGATGCCCTGGGCCTTGGCCTCGAAGCCGCCGAACCGGAGCAGCGGGTTCAGCCAGATCAGCCGCCGGCAGGATCGGTGCAGCCGGTCCATCTCGAAGGCCAGTTTGGAATCGGCCTCGCGCTCCAGCCCGTCGGAGATCAGGAGCACGATGGCGCCCTGGCTCAGCACGCGCCGCGCCCACAATTTGTTGAAGTTGTGCAGCGAGGCCGAGATCCGCGTGCCGCCGGCCCAATCCTCCACCGCCGCCGAGCAGCTCGCGAGCGCTTCGTCGGGGTCGCGCTGGCGCAAAGCGCGCGTGACGTTGGTGAGGCGGGTGCCGAACAGGAACACCGAGACGCGCTTGCGAGCATCGGTGATGGCATGCAGGAAATGCAGGAACAGGCGGGTGTACTCGCTCATCGAGCCCGAGATATCGAGCAGCGCTACGATCGGCGCCGGCTTCTCGATCCGCCCGAGGCGGTGGATGTCGATGATGTCGCCGCCGGTGCGCAAGGAGGCACGCAGCGTCCGGCGCAGGTCGAGCCGAAGACCGTGCGGATCGGGCCGGCGCCGCCGCGTCAGCAGCTCCGCCTGCGGCAGGTGCATCTTCTCGACGGCGCGCAAGGCTTCCGCGATCTCCGCCGCGCTCATCTGTGCAAAATCCTTCTTCTGGAGGATCTCCTTGTCGGAGACCGACAGGCGCAGATCCTGCTCCTGGTGCTGCGGAGTCTCCGTCATGCGCGGCTGCGACATCGCCTCCTGAACACGGCGGGAGCCTGCCTGCGGCTTCTTCCTCGCCTGCTCCGGCAGCGGTACCGAATCCAGCATGTGCTTCCACTCCTCCGAGGCGCGGAAGAACAGGTTGAAAGCCTGCTTGAAGATCAGCGCATGCTCGTGGCGCTTGACGAAGATCGCCTCCAACGTGGTGAAAACGTCGCCGCGGCTGCCGATGTCGATCACCTGCAGCGCGCTCATGGCATCGATGACGGCCCCCGGGCCCACCGGCATTCCCGCCGCCCGCAGCGCGCGGGCAAAGCCGACGATGTTGTCGGCGAACTGCTCGGTTTGCTCGGGGGCAAGGTGGTTGATGGCCATGGTGTGTCGCCCTTGCCGTCATTCCGGAGCCGCGAAGCGTGAACCCGGAATCTCGAGGTTCCGGGTTCGATGCTCCGCATCGCCCCGGAACGACCAAACTAATTCTCGCTCGTCGCGTCCTTCAGCACCTTCTGCAAGGTGTCGCCCTGCATCCGCGTGATGTCGTCCTGGTATTTGAGCAGCGCGCCCAGGGTGTCGCCGACCACTTGCGGGGTCAGCGAGCGGGCGTCCAGCTCTGACAATGCGGTGGCCCAATCGATGGTCTCGGCGACACCTGGCGACTTGTAGAAGTCCTGGTTGCGCAGCGCTTGGACGAAGCGCACGACCTGCTGCGACAGCTTCGCGGAAATGCCGGGCACGCGCGTCTTGACGATCGCGAGCTCGCGCTCTGCGGCGGGATAGTCGACCCAGTGATAGAGACAGCGCCGCTTCAGCGCGTCGTGGATCTCGCGGGTGCGGTTGGAGGTGATGATGACGATCGGCGGGCTCGGCGCCTTCACCGTGCCAAATTCGGGGATGGTCACCTGGAAGTCGCTGAGGATCTCGAGCAGGTAAGCCTCGAATGCTTCGTCGGCGCGGTCCAGTTCGTCGATCAAGAGCACCGGCGGGCCGGCGACGTCGGGCTCCAGCGCCTGCAGCAGCGGCCGCTTGATCATGTAGCGATCGGCGAAGATGTCGCTCGAGAGCTGGTCGCGATCGGTGTCGCCGGCAGCTTCCGCCATCCGGATCGCGATCATCTGCGCGGCGCTGTTCCACTCATAGACCGCGGAGGAGACATCGAGGCCTTCGTAGCACTGGAGGCGGATCAGCTTCCGCCCCAGCGCCGCCGAGAGCACCTTGGCGATCTCGGTCTTGCCGACGCCGGCTTCGCCTTCCAGGAACAGCGGCCGGCCCATGCGCAGCGACAGATAGGTCACCGTCGCCAGCGACCGCTCGGCGAGATAGCCGCGCGACGTCAGCAGTTCGAGCATCGCATCGACCGATGCCGGCAAAGCACCGGAAGAATTGGCCGCTGAAGTCATGAAATAGCCAGTCTCGCTACGCCCTCACTGGGGACAGATCTGGGCCGAGGAATGAGGTCAGCTCATTCCTTGGCATTGGCGGCGTCGACGGCGCGGCGCGTCAGCACGCCAATGAGATGCGCGCGGTACTCGGCGCTGCCGTGGATGTCGCTGTTGAGGCCTTCCGCCGGCACCGTGATGCCGTCGAGCGCCTTGGCCGAGAAGCGCTTCTTCAGGGCCTCCTCGAACGCGGCCACGCGGAACACGCCTTCGGAGCCCGCACCGGTGACGGCGACCCGCACGTCCGACGGACGCCGCGCCACGAACACGCCGACCAGCGCGTAGCGCGAGGCCTGGTTGCGGAATTTGATGTAAGCCGCCTTCTTCGGCAGCGGGAACATGATCTTGGTGATGATCTCGTCGGCTTCGAGCGCGGTGGAGAACAGGCCCTGGAAAAATTCTTCCGCCTTGAGGCGGCGCTTGTTCGTCACGATGGTGGCGCCCAACGCGAGCACGGCAGCCGGATAGTCCGCGGTCGGATCGTTGTTGGCGAGCGAACCGCCGATCGTGCCCTTGTGACGCACCGCGGGATCGCCGATCTGGCTCGCGAGATTCGCCAGCGCCGGGATCGCTTCACCGACGACGGCGGAGCTCGCGACCTCGGCGTGCCTGGCGGTGGCGCCGATCACCAGCGAGCGGCCCTTCATCTCGATCGCGTTGAGCCCCTCGATGTGAGAGAGGTCGACGAGGTGCGGCGGGCTGGCGAGGCGCTGCTTCATGACGGGAATCAGCGTGTGGCCGCCGGCGATGACCTTGGCGTCCTCGTTCTTCACCAGCAGATTGGCCGCCTGCCGCACGGTGCCGGGACGATGATATTTGAATTCGTACATGGGGTGTCCTGATCGCGGAATGCGTGCGCGGTTTACGCAAGGTCGGATTTCGCCATCGCCTTGGCGCCGGCGGAGATCGAAGAGACGATGTTCTGGTAGCCGGTGCAGCGGCAGAGATTGCCTTCCAGCTCTTCACGGATGGTGTGATCGTCAAGCTCATGACCCTTACGATGCACGATATCGATCGCAGTCATGATCATGCCGGGCGTGCAGAAGCCGCACTGAAGGCCATGATGCTCGCGGAATGCCTCCTGCATCGGATGCAGCGGCGCACCGTCCGCGGCCAATCCCTCGATCGTCTTGACCTCGTGGCCGTCGGCCATCACCGCCAGCGTGGTGCAGGACTTCACGGCCTTGCCGTCGAGATGCACGACGCAGGCGCCGCACTGCGAGGTGTCGCAGCCGACATGCGTGCCGGTCAGCCGCAGATTCTCGCGCAGGAACTGCACCAGGAGGGTGCGGGGATCGACGTTGGCCGTGACTGGATTGCCGTTCACGATGAGGGAGATTTTTGCCATAAGCACTCTCTATCAGCGCCCCAACGGGTCCCGTCGAAGCGGTTCTTATAGTTATTCCAACCCATCATATGGGCCAATATGCCCGGGGGCAACATCACCCCGGGCGCAAGCCGCCATGCCGAAAGCCGATAGCCTTCAGCCCTGTACCGCCTTGGCGAAGTTCGCAAAAAATTCGTCGGCCAGCTTTTTGGCCGCACCGTTGATGAGGCGCTGACCGAGCTGCGCCAACTTGCCGCCGAT
Organism: Bradyrhizobium sp. CCGE-LA001; assembly: GCF_000296215.2. Taxonomy (NCBI): domain Bacteria; kingdom Pseudomonadati; phylum Pseudomonadota; class Alphaproteobacteria; order Hyphomicrobiales; family Nitrobacteraceae; genus Bradyrhizobium; species Bradyrhizobium sp. CCGE-LA001. The sequence goes on from NZ_CP013949.1 coordinate 5,168,690, forward strand.
CTGTGCCTCGACATCGTAGGAGAGCAGCGTGCCGCCGTCCTTCTCCGCGAGCCTGACGGCCGCCCCACCCTTGGCGAAGCCGGCCACCCCGCCCTCGCCTTCACCGGAGATCTTGTAGCCGTTGGGCGGGTCGAGATCGGACAGCGTGACCTTGCCCTTGAAGCGCGCGGACACGGGGCCGACCTTCATTTTGGCCGTCGCGCGAAAGCCGCCGTCGTCGGTCTTCTCCAGCTCCTCGCAGCCGGGAATGCAGGCCTTCAAAACTTCGGGATCGTTGAGCTTGTCCCACACGGCCTCGCGCGGCGCCGCAAGTTGGACTTCGCCGTTCATCGTCATGGCCATGGGTGCCTCCCGGATCGCATAACTATAATGCTGTTCAAGTAACGCACGGAGGCCATAAAGGAAAGGGCGCCCGCCGGTCACGTGCAATGCATATTCGCAACTGCAAAAAGCTTGCGTCAATGGTTTGGGATTGGCACAGGCCGGGCGTGGTGGTTAGGTCCCGCACGACATGAGTACATCCCTCTCCCCTCTGCTTGCCCCGATGCTGTCGAGCGCGGCCATGCGCGCGGCCTGCGACGATCGTTCGACCCTGCAGAACATGCTCGATTTCGAGGCAGCTCTGGCCCGGGCCGAGGCCGCCACGGGCGTGATTCCGGCATCCGCGGTGGGGGCGATCGCGTCCGCCTGCAAGGCTGATGCCTTTGACATGGCCGCTCTGGCCGAGGCCGCAACGCGATCAGGCAATCTCGCGATTCCGCTGGTCAAGGCGCTGACTGCCAATGTCGGCAAGGCCGACGCGGAGGCCGCGCGCTTCGTGCACTGGGGCGCGACCAGCCAGGACGTCATCGACACCGCGACGATGCTCACGCTGCGCGCCGGCATCGGGGTGCTGGATGCCGACCTCAGCCGCGCCATCAAGGGCTTTGCGGCACTGGCGCGCACCCATCGTACCACCGCGATGGTGGCGCGGACCTGGCTCCAGCACGCACTGCCGATGCCGTTCGGCCTGAAGGCTGCCGAATACGCTGCAAGCCTCGCCCGCGCCCGTTGCCGTCTCAGGCGGCTCGCCCGCGAGGGCCTTGCGCTACAATTCGGCGGCGCCGCCGGCACGCTCGCCGCACTCGGTGACAAGGGGCTCGTGGTCGCCGAGCGGCTGGCGCATGAGCTGAACCTGCCACTGCCCGAAGCGCCCTGGCATACCCATCGCGATCGCATCGCGGAGGCCGCTTCCAGCTTCGCCATCCTCGCCGGCAGCTGCGGCAAGATCGCGCGCGACGTGTTGCTGCTGATGCAGACCGACGTCGCCGAAGCGTTCGAGCCCGCCGGTGAAGGCCGCGGCGGCTCCTCGACCATGCCGCACAAGCGCAACCCGGTCGCCGCCGCCAGCGCATTGGGCGCTGCCACCATGGCCCCGCAGCTCGCCGCCACGATTTTGGCCGCGCAGGTACAGGATCACGAGCGCAGTGCCGGTCCGTGGCACGCGGAATGGCCGACGCTGCCGCAGTTGATGCTGGTCACCTCGGGGGCGCTGGCCGCCATCGTCGACATTGCAGAAGGCCTCGAAATCGATGCCGCGCGGATGCGCAGCAATCTCGATGCGACGCACGGGTTGATCATGGCTGAAGCGGTGACCTTTGCGCTGGCCGAGACAATCGGCAAGAGCGATGCACATCATCTGATCGAGGCCGCCAGCAAGCGCGCCGTCGCCGAGAAGAAGCATCTGCGCGAGGTGCTGTCGGCCGATTCGCTCGTCACCGCGCATCTGCCGCGGGAAAAAATTGCGGCATTGTTCGAGCCGATGGCCTATCAAGGGGCTTCCCAGGCCCTAATCGACCGGCTGCTCGACAGTCTCGACCGTGAATAAGAACTGCACATACGACGGAGACGCTGCATGCCCATGATCGATGCCGACGGATGCCTGCTCAACGTCTCCGTCGAGGGCCGCGACGGCGGGCCGACCTTGATGCTTTCCAACTCGCTCGGCTGCACGCTTCAGATGTGGGAGCCGCAGATGAAGGCGCTGGCGCAGGTGTTCCGCGTCATCCGCTACGACCGACGAGGTCACGGCAAGTCGAGCGTCCCGGCCGGTCCCTACACCATGGAGCGCTTTGGCCGCGACGTGCTCGCGATCCTCGACGACCTCAACATCGAGAAGGTGCATTGGTGCGGCCTGTCGATGGGCGGCATGGTCGGGCAATGGCTGGGCGCGAACGCGCCGGAGCGCTTCGGCAAGCTCATCCTCGCCAACACCTCCTGCTATTATGCCGAACCGACCAAATGGCTGGAGCGCATCGATGCCGTGAAGAAGGGCGGCATCGCGGCGGTCGCCGATGCCGTGATCGCCGGCTGGCTGACGGCGGATTTCCGCGAGCGCGAGCCTGAGATCACCGCGAAGATGAAGTCGATGCTGCTGGCCTCCCCTGTCGAGGGTTATCTCGCCTGCTGCGAGGCGCTGTCGACGCTGGACCAGCGCGCGCTGCTTGCCAAGATCAAGAGCCCGACGCTGGTGATCGCCGGCCGCCACGACATGGCGACGCCGATCTCGGCGGGCGAACTGATCCGCGCGAACATTCCCGGCGCCAGCATGACCATCATCGACGCCGCCCACATTTCCAACGTCGAACAGCCGCATGCATTCACGGATGCGGTGGTCGGATTCTTGACGCAGCGCTAGTCACACAAGACCGTCATTGCGAGGAGCGTAGCGACGAAGCAATCCAGAAATCCCTCCGCGGAGACACTCTGGATTGCTTCGCTGCGCTCGCAATGACGGAGAGGAGGAAAGACAATGGACGACCAGAAGCGCCGCGATGCCGGTATGAATGTGCGCCGAAAGGTGCTGGGCACTGCCTGGGTCGACAAGTCGATCGCGAACCGCAACGCCTTCAACACCGACTTCCAGGACATGATCACCCGTTACGCCTGGGGCGAGATCTGGACTCGGCCGCATTTCGACGAGCGCACGCGGCGGGTGCTGGTGATCGGCACCATGGTTGCGCTCGGGCAATGGGACGAATTCCGCCTGCATGTACGCGCAGCGCTCGCCGAGGGCGGCTTCACGGCCGAGGATATCAAGGAGATCCTGCTGCAGCAGGCGATCTATTGCGGCGTGCCGGCGGTCAACCACGCCGTCAAGGAGGCCTCAACGATTGTGCAGGAGCTCGGCCTGCTCAAGACCTAGGGGAGCGGCGCTCTCGACAGTCTTTGGCGCTGCCTCCGGCTTCTCGATCACGAGCACGATGGCAGCACCGAGCAGCAGCAGGAACTCGGTGGCGTGCAGCCGGAGCGCGGCCATCTCACCGACCTTCGAGGCCATCACCATGCTGACAAACGAGAGCAGGCTGCCGATCGCCAGCGCAATGCCCAGCGCCTCGTCGCTGCCGCCATTCTTCCGTGTCCGAGGGATGCAGAGCAGCACGAGATAGATCGCTAAGAACGCCACCACCGTCAGCCGTCCGAGCGCCAGCAGCCAAGCGGCGCGCACCGTGTCCATCCCCGCCATCTGGAGATGGTCGCTCAGGAACAGCGCCACCGCGACGCTCGGCCGCTCGTAGAGGCCGTGCACCGGTGCCACGATGATGTTGAAGGCGACGAGGGTCCAGACCGGAATGAAGTAGGCCGCCAGCAGCGCGCCGTTGACCGAATCGATTCGCCAATTCCTGAACATGCCGCTTCCCGCCTGATTGGCCGACCGCCTTCAGCGGAAGGCGGCCTCGGGGGAGCTAACTCGCATCAGACTGCGGCGGCAATTTAAACCCTTTGTTTACCTTAACTGCCCGAGTGGACCGTCCCCAACAGGAAAAGGCCCCGCCTTTCGGCGGGGCCTTTCGTCACACTGGGTTCCCAAACTCGCTATTCCTGATCGCGCTGGCCACCCTGCTGCTGGCCGGGACGATCGCCCTGGCGCATCGGGTCCTGCTGCTGCTGTCCGGGTTTCTGGCCGCCACCCTGCTGCTGCGGATTACGCTGGCCGGGGTTCTGACTCTGCTGGCCCGGATTCTGGTTCTGCTGCTTCGTCATTCGGGGAAACTCCCTTGTTGGACGTCAGAAGAAAGATAACGGCCGGCCTCCAGATTGGTTGCGCCGGAACCCGGTTCCTTCCCTTGCTGGAACTCAAGCGCGAAATGATCTCTGTACAAGCCTTTGTGCCGAGGCTTGGCCAGTTGCGGCCGCCAGTTCCCTCCTGTTACAAAACCGGAAGAGCGCTCAAGGGCTGCCGGGGCCCAAGAACTCTTTCTCAAGAGCTCCCTTTGAGCCGCGTCAGGTGTGGTAACGGCAGCCATGGATTATTTCGCCCAGCAGCTCATCAACGGCCTCGTGCTCGGCTCCATCTACGGCCTGATCGCAATCGGCTACACGATGGTCTACGGCATCGTCGGCATGATCAACTTCGCTCATGGCGACGTCTTCATGATCGGCGGCTTCATCGCCCTCATCACCTTCCTGATCCTGATCTCGTTCGGCCTGACAGCAATCCCCCTGATCCTGCTGATCGTGCTCCTGGTCTCGATGGCGATCACCGCGCTCTATGGCTGGACCATCGAGCGCATCGCCTACCGGCCGCTGCGCCATTCCTTCCGCCTCGCCCCGATGCTGTCGGCGATCGGCATGTCCTTTGTGCTGACCAATTACTCCCAGGTCGCGCAGGGCGCCCGTGTCAAGCCGATCCCGCCCTTCATCACCGGCGGTTACACCCTGCACGAGAGCCCGGACGGCTTCGTGATTCAGCTCTCCAATATTCAGATCATGGTGGTCATCACCACAATCGTGCTGCTGGCGCTCTTCACCTGGCTGGTGTCGAGCACCCGCCTCGGGCGCGACATGCGCGCCTGCGAGCAGGACCAGACGATGGCGGCGCTGCTCGGCGTCGACGTCGACCGCACCATCTCTATGACCTTCGTGATCGGGGCCGCGCTCGCCGCGGTCGCCGGCCTGATGTACCTGCTCTACTATGGCCTGGTCGATTTCTTCATGGGCTTCGTCGCCGGCATCAAGGCCTTCACCGCAGCGGTGCTCGGCGGCATCGGCTCGCTGCCGGGCGCCATGCTCGGCGGGCTGGCGATCGGCCTGATCGAGACGTTCTGGTCGGCCTATTTCTCAGTCGAGTACAAGGACGTCGCGGCGTTCTCGATCCTGATCGTCGTACTGATCTTCATGCCGACCGGCCTTCTCGGTCGCCCCGAAGTCGAAAAAGTCTGACGGACCGCCGCGTGACAGCTTCCTCGACCAAGACGGTCAAATCCACAACGGGCATCGCCTCCCTCCTGAAGACGGCCGTCATCAACGCGCTGATCGCGCTGGTGCTGTTCTCGCTGATGGTCGGCGTTCGCACCGAGGCGGGCTCGTCCGGCCAGCTCACCTATTGGACGCGCTTCGGGGAGCTTGCGTCCCTCGTCGCGATCGTGTTCGGCGGCTCGATCGTGATCGAACTGCTCAGACAATGGATCGGCCCGACCGGCACCGAGAGACTGGTGCCGTCGGCGGTGCAGAGCGGCGTGTCATTCATCGGCCGCTACCTCGCGCCGGCGCTGCTGATCTTCACCCTGCTGGTGCCTGTGATCTTCTATAACCAGCGCTACATCCTCGACCTCGCGATCCTCGTGCTCACCTACGTCATGCTGGGCTGGGGATTGAACGTCGTGGTCGGCCTCGCCGGCCTGCTCGACCTCGGCTATGTCGCGTTCTACGCCGTCGGCGCCTATTCCTACGGGCTGCTCGCCACCAATTTCGGCTGGTCGTTCTGGATTTGCCTGCCGCTCGCCGGCATCCTCGCTGCGTTCTGGGGCGTGCTGCTCGGCTTTCCCGTGCTGCGCCTGCGCGGCGATTACCTTGCCATCGTGACGCTGGCCTTCGGCGAGATCATCCGCCTCGTCATCATCAACTGGCAGGAGCTCACGGGCGGGCCCAACGGCGTCAGCGGCATTCCGCGCCCGTCCTTCTTCGGCATCCCGCTCGACAGGAGCGATGAGGGGCTCGCCTTCAGGCTCGGCATCGAGTATTCGGCGACCCACCGCATCATCTTCCTGTTCTACCTGATCCTGGCGCTCGCGCTGCTCACCAACTGGGTGACGATCCGTCTGCGCCGCCTGCCGATCGGCCGGGCCTGGGAAGCCCTGCGCGAGGACGAGGTGGCCTGCCGGGCGCTCGGCATCAACACCACGACCACCAAGCTCACGGCGTTCGCGACGGGCGCCATGTTCGGCGGCTTCGCCGGCGCGTTCTTTGCGACGCGCCAGGGCTTCATCAGCCCGGAATCGTTCACCTTCCAGGAATCGGCCCTGGTCCTCGCCATCGTCGTGCTCGGCGGCATGGGCTCGCAGCTCGGCGTCGCCCTCGCGGCTCTCGCCCTGATCGGCGGCTTCGAGCTGTTCCGCGGTCTCGAGAACTACCGCATGCTGGTGTTCGGCATGTCGATGGTCCTGATCATGATCTGGCGACCGCGCGGCCTGATCGGCCATCGCGCCCCGACTGTGTACCTAACCAAGGCAAAGGCGATCTCCTCCGAGCTCGTCAAGGAAGGGCACGGATGAGCGGCGGCAAGGCGAACGACAAGATTCTTGGCGTCGACCGGCTCACCATGCGCTTCGGCGGCATCGTCGCCGTGCAGGACCTGTCCTTCGCAGCCGAGCGCAAGAAGATCACCGCGCTGATCGGGCCGAACGGCGCCGGCAAGACCACGGTCTTCAACTGCATCACCGGCTTCTACAAGCCGAGCGGCGGCAGCATCAGCCTGACCCACGACGACGGCGGGGTGATCGCGCTGGATCGGCTCAACGACTTTCGCATCGCCAAGCAGGCCAAGGTCGCGCGCACGTTCCAGAACATCCGTCTGTTTCCCGGAATGACCGCGCTGGAAAACCTAATGGTGGCGCAGCACAACGTACTTATGCGCGCTTCGGGCTTCACCCTCCTCGGCCTCCTCGGCGTCCCAGCCTATCGCGACGCCGAAAAGCGCGCCATCGATCTCGCCACCGACTGGCTCAAGCGGGTCAATCTGCTCGAGCGCGCCGACGATGCCGCCGGCAATTTCGCCTATGGCGACCAGCGCCGGCTCGAAATCGCACGCGCCATGTGCACCGAGCCCGCGCTGCTGTGCCTGGACGAGCCTGCCGCCGGTCTCAATGCCCGCGAGAGCGCGGCCCTGAGCGAGCTGTTGCTGTCGATCCGCGACGAGCTCGGCACCTCGATCCTGCTGATCGAGCACGACATGTCCGTGGTCATGGAGATTTCCGACCACATCGTGGTGATGGACCACGGCGTCAAGATCGCGGAAGGCACGCCGCGCGAGGTCCGCGACGATCCCAAGGTGATCGCCGCCTATCTCGGCGCCGACGAGGACGAGGCCGTGGCCGTGATGGAGAGCGGGTCGTGACGTCGCCCCTGCTCGCGATCCGCGGTCTTCGCGCCGCCTACGGCAAGATCGAGGCGCTGAAAGGCGTCGACGTCGAGATCAACGCTGGCGAGATCGTCGCGCTGATCGGCGCCAATGGCGCCGGCAAATCGACCCTGATGATGACGATTTTCGGCAAGCCGCGCGCCCGCGCCGGCCACATCGTTTACGAAGGCCGCGACATCACCGACGTCCCCACCCACGAGATCGCGCATTTGCGCATTGCGCAATCGCCGGAAGGCCGCCGCATCTTCCCGCGCATGAGCGTGGCGGAAAACCTCCAGATGGGGGCGGACGCCACCGGATGCACGGAGGCCGAACGCGAGGCGACGCTGCAGCGCGTGTTCACGCTGTTTCCGCGGCTGAAGGAACGCTACGCCCAGCGCGGCGGGACCCTGTCCGGCGGCGAGCAGCAGATGCTGGCGATCGGTCGCGCGCTGATGAGCCGTCCCCGGCTGCTCCTGCTCGACGAGCCCTCTCTCGGCCTCGCGCCGCTGATCGCGCGCCAGATTTTCGATGCAATCCGCACCCTGAATCGGCAAGACGGCCTCACCGTCCTGATCGTGGAGCAGAACGCCAACCACGCACTCAAGCTCGCCCATCGCGGTTATGTCATGGTCAATGGCCTGATCACGCTGGCCGGGACCGGGGCGGAGTTGTTGCAGCGCCCAGAGATTCGCGCCGCCTACTTGGAAGGCGGCCGGCACGGCTGAGGCCCGCCAAGGGCCACCAAGTCGAATGACGTGCGGCCGAATGTGGCGAGATATCTCCGCCGCTGCCCGTATTTTGCCGGTGACTTCTCGGCGATTTCATTCAAGAATGGCGCCGGTTTGGACCGGGCGTGCCCCGGCAACTTCCACAGGCGACCACCCGCGAGGTATCTCATGAAATCACTGAAGCTCATCGGTCTGGCATTCGGCGCATCGCTCGCGCTGTCGAGCGCGGCATTCGCGCAGGATGTCACCGTCGCAGTCGCAGGCCCGATGACCGGCGGCGAGTCCGCCTTCGGCCGCCAGATGAAGAACGGCGCCGAGATGGCCGTGACCGACATCAACGCCGCCGGCGGTGTCAATGGCAAGAAGCTGGCGCTCTCCGTCGAGGACGACGCCTGCGATCCGAAGCAGGCGCGCTCGATTGCCGAGAAGATCGCCGGCGCGAAAATCCCGTTCGTGGCCGGGCACTATTGCTCGTCGTCGTCGATCCCCGCCTCCGAAGCCTATGCCGACGGCAACGTGCTCCAGATCACGCCGGCCTCGACCAATCCGCTGTTCACCGAGCGCAAGCTCTGGAACGTGGCCCGCGTCTGCGGCCGTGACGACCAGCAGGGCCTGATCGCGGCGCAGTACATTGCCAAGAACTACAAGGGCAAGAACATCGCGATCCTCAACGACAAGACCACCTACGGCAAGGGTCTTGCCGACGAGACCAAGAAGGCGCTCAACAAGGCCGGCATCACCGAGAAGATGTATGAGTCCTACAACAAGGGCGACAAGGACTTCAACGCGATCGTCTCGCGCCTGAAGCGTGACAACATCGACCTCGTCTATGTCGGCGGCTATCATCAGGAAAGCGGCCTGATCCTGCGTCAGATGCGCGACCAGGGCCTCAAGACCGTGCTGATGGCCGGCGACGCGCTCGCCGACAAGGAGTACGCCTCCATCACCGGTCCGGCGGGCGAAGGCACGCTGTTTACCTTCGGTCCCGATCCGCGCAACAAGCCGACGGCGAAGAAGATCGTCGAGGCCTTTAAGGCCAAGGGCATCGATCCCGAGGGCTACACGCTCTACACCTACGCGGCGATGCAGGTCTGGTCGCAGGCCGCGAAGAAGGCCGGCACCACCGACGCCAAGAAGGTCATGGAGGCGGTGAAGGCCGGCAAGTGGGACACCGTGATCGGCCCGATCGAGTATGACGCCAAGGGCGACATCAAGCAGATCGACTACGTCGTCTACAAGTGGGACGCGAAGGGCGGTTACGCCGAGATCAGCGGCAACGGCACCTAGCCGTTGGCTTTGACCTCGATCTCTCAATCATCATCACGCCCCGGCTTGCCCCGGGGCGTTTTGTCTTGCGACAGGATCAGACGGTTTCGGGCAGCTCGCCGCCCGCCGCGGCCTGGGCCTTCCGCAGGGCTTGCAAGAGATCGTTCGGCCGAAACGGCTTTTGCAAACAGGCCACATTGGCGAGGTGTGGCGATTGCTCCATGAAATCGAGCGCCGTCATCCCGGAGACCGCGATGACGGGAAGCGCCGGCGCCCGTTCGCGCAGACCCGCGATGACATCGACGCCGCTGGTGTCGCCGAGGAAGATGTCGACGATCGCCGCGTCAAAGGAACCTTCCGCAAAGGCTTTCAGCCCGGCTGCACCACTCTCGGCCTCCACGGCTTCGAACCGATTGACCCGGAGCACCATGGCGATCATCGCGCGGACGTCCGTCTGGTCGTCGATGATGAGAACGCGAGGCATTGGGAACAACTCCCGGTATCCAGATCAGAATCCTCCGACTCAAGCCTGGAACTCGAAACGGCGGAGGGGCATTATGACACCACCCCGTCAAGCCCTCCTTACCCGATCCCTATTCCGTGCTCCTACCGAGATTAAGTAAGCTGTAACCGTCGGTTGAGTCGTAACCGGTTCCGTTCACAAACCGCGCCTAGAACCCGCTACCATAAGCCCACAACTAGCGGAACGAGACGAGCTGAGATGCTCAAGAGCCTGTCCAAAAGCTTGCCAAAAATCCCGCCCAAGATCGACCTGCAAGAGGTGGACGTGCCGGCGACGATCGATCGAAGCACATTTCTTTCGACCCTGCCGGCCACCTCGACCGACCGTGCCGCGGCCCTGACGATCGTCGGCATCTCGTCGATTCTGTTCGCGATGGCCGCACCCTTCGCCGGTATCGCACTACTGCCAGTTCCCGCCTTCGTCGCGAGCTATCAATCGGCCCTTGCCGTGAGCGACATCGTCACGGCAGTGCTGCTGTTGTCGCAATTTGCGGTCTTGCGGACCCGCGCGCTGCTGTGGCTCGCGACCGGCTATCTTTTCACCGCTGCGGCCGCCGTGCTCCACGCCCTCACCTTCCCCGGGCTGTTCACACCGACCGGCCTGTTTGGCGCGGGCCGCCAGACGACGGTCTGGCTCTACATGATCTGGCACGCGGGCTTTCCGCTGTGCGTGGTGGGTTATGCCTGGCTGAAGGAGAAGGATGGGGGCGCCCGCGTTCGGATGACCGCCAACAGCGCGATCTATGCCAGCGTGCTCGGCGTCGTCGCCGCGATTGCGGTGTTCGGCTGGATGGTCACTGCAGGGCACGATCTGCTTCCGGTCCTGCTGCGCGACGGCCACTACACCCCGACCATGATCGGCGTCGTGTCCTTCGTGTGGTCGCTGAGCTTTGCTGCGCTCGTCTCACTCTGGTTCCGCAAGCCGCATTCGGTGATCGACATCTGGCTCATGGTGGTCATGTGCGCCTGGCTGTTCGACATCGCGCTGTCGGCGATCATCAACGTCGCACGCTTCGACCTCGGTTTCTATGCCGGCCGGCTTTACGGCCTCGCCGCGGCGACCTTCGTGCTTGCGGTGCTTCTCATCGAGAATGTCCGCCTGCAGGCGCACACGGTGGGCCTTGTCGGCCGGCTCCGGCAGCAATCGGCTTCGGAACGCGACTATTTCGGCAAGCGCCTCGCGCTGTACGGGGCGGTAGTCGAATCCTCCAACGATGCCATCATCACGAAGACGCTCGACGGTATCATCACCGGCTGGAACAAGGCCGCCGAGCAGTTGTTCGGCTATTCCGCCGCTGAAGCCGTCGGCCAGCCGATCGATATTATCGTGCCGCCGGACCGCAAGGGCGAAGTCAGGAGCATCCTCAACCGGATCGCCAGCAACGAGTCGATCGCCCAGCACGAAACGATCCGCATTCGAAAAGACGGACGTCCGCTCGACGTGGTGCTGAATATTTCCCCCCTGCGCACGGATCAGGGCGAGGTCATCGGCGCTTCCAAGATCGCCCATGACATCACCGAGGAAAAGCAGGCGCGCGAGAAGCTGCGCCGCGAGACCGAAGAACGCCAACGCATCTTCGAGACGTCGCAAGATCTGATCCTGGTCACCGATGGCTACGGCAATTTTATCCAGGTCAGCCCGAGCGTGGAGAACATCCTTGGTTACAGTCCCGAGGACATGGTCGGGCACAGCGCGACCGAGTTCATTCATCCCGACGACCTCGAGAAGACGCGGAGCGAGATGCGGGCTGCCCGCCGCGGCGCGGTCAAGCGCAGTTTCGAGGCGCGCTACTACCACTACGACGGTCACGAGGTTACGCTGAACTGGATGGGCACCTGGTCGGAGCCGGTGAAGCGCCATTTCTTCATCGGACGCGACCTCACCGACAAGCAGGCTGCCGAGGCGCAGCTCCGGCAGGTCCAGAAGATGGATTCGATCGGCCAATTGACCGGAGGCGTCGCCCACGACTTCAACAACGTGCTGACCGTGATCACGGGCACGATCGGCATTCTCAGCGACGCCGTCGCCGACCGGCCAGAGCTTGCCGCCATCACCAAGCTGATTGACGATGCCGCCGAGCGCGGCGCGCAGCTGACCAAGCACCTGCTCGCCTTTGCGCGCAAGCAGCCGCTCCAGCCGCGCGAGATCGACGTCAACGCGCTGGCGCTCGAAGCCGCCAAGCTGCTGCATCCGACGCTGGGCGAGCAGATCACGATCATGCCTCAGCTCACCGAGGACGCTTGGCCGACGCTGGTCGATCCGGGCCAGCTCTCTACTGCGATCCTCAATCTCGCGCTGAATGCGCGCGACGCCATGCCCGACGGCGGCACCCTGGTGCTGGAGACCCGCAACATCTTCCTCGACGACGGCTACGCCAGCATGAATCCCGACATGGTCGCGGGCAACTACGTGATGATCGCGGTCAGCGACACCGGCAGCGGAATCCCGCCGGACCTGATCGATCGGGTCTTCGATCCGTTCTTCACCACCAAGGAGGTCGGTAAGGGCACTGGCCTCGGCTTGAGCATGGTGTTCGGCTTCGTCAAGCAGTCGGGGGGCCACGTCAAGATCTACAGCGAGGTCGGCCACGGCACGAGCGTGAAGATCTACCTGCCGCGCTCGACCGGGGTGCTGGAGACCGAGTACGAGGCGCTCCAAAATGCGCCCATCACCGGCGGCAACGAGAAGATTCTGATCGTCGAGGATGACGCTTTGGTGCGGCAATATGTTGTGACTCAGGTCAAGAGTCTCGGCTATACCGCGCTCGAGGCCGCCAACGGCGCGGAGGCCCTCACCATCCTCGACAGTGACAAGACCATCGACCTGCTCTTCACCGACATCATCATGCCGGGCAACATGAACGGCCGGCAGCTTGCCGACGAAGCGGCCCGGCGCCGCCCCGACCTCAAGACGTTGTTCACCTCGGGCTACACCGAGAATGCCATCGTCCATCACGGCCGGCTTGATTCCGGCGTGTTGCTGCTGGCCAAGCCCTATCGCAAATCCGAGCTCGCCAAGATGCTCAGGACGGCGCTCGCCAGTTGAGCCTGCGGCACCTCTGCGCTATCGCAGAGGTGAACTCTTTCAGATCGCGAGGCCGGCTTGAAGAATCTCCTCACCGACATCGCCGGCGTCCGTGTCGGCCATGCCGAAGATGCGAAGGTCGCATCGGGCACGACCGCGATCATCTTCGACGCCCCTGCGGTCGCCGCGATCGACGTGCGCGGCGGAGGCCCGGGCACGCGCGAAGACGCACTGCTCGATCTCGCCAACACCGTCGAGCGCGTCGACGCGATCGCGCTGTCGGGCGGCTCTGCCTTCGGCCTCGATACCGGCGGCGGCGTGCAGGCTTGGCTGGCCGAGCAGGGCCGCGGCCACCGGGTGCGCGAAGCCCTGATTCCGATCGTGCCGGGCGCGATTCTGTTCGACCTCCTCAACGGCGGCGACAAGGCCTGGGGACGCTTCTCGCCCTATCGCGACCTCGGCTACGCGGCGGCAGCCGCTGCCAGCTCGGACTTTGCGCTCGGCAGCGTCGGTGCCGGCTTAGGGGCCACCACCGCGACGTTCAAGGGCGGGCTCGGCTCGGCCTCGGCTGTGACACCAAGCGGCGTCAAAGTCGCGGCGATCGTCGCCGTCAACGCGGTGGGCAGCGTCACCGTCGGCAACGGACCGTGGTTCTGGGCCGCACCGTTCGAGGTGGACGGCGAATTCGGCGGACGCGGGCTGCCGGACAAGTTCACGGACGACATGCTCCGCATGCGCATCAAGGGCGGTCCCGCGGTGAACGCCCGCGAAAACACCACCATCGGCGCCGTCGTCACCGACGCGGTGCTGACCAAGCCCCAGGCCAAGCGGCTGGCGATGATCGCGCATACCGGCTTCGCCCGCGCGATCTATCCGGTGCATGCGCCGACTGACGGCGACGTGCTGTTCGCCGCCGCGACCTGCGACAAACCGATCGAGCCGCTGGCCGGCCTGACCGAACTCGGTACGGTCGCAGCCAATGTGGTCGCGCGCGCGATCGCCCGCGGCGTTTACGGCGCGACCGCCCTGCCGTTCCCCGGTGCGCAGCCGGCGTGGCAGGACCGGTTCGGATCGCAACGAAACGCCTGACAAGGCGTTATCCCGGCGGGGCCAAGGTGCACCGTCATGCCGTCGTCAGTGATCCGCTTCTTTCGCTATGCGCCCGACACGCGCGAGCTGAAGGTGACCTTCGTCAGCGGGCGCCTGTATGTCTACGAGGACGTGCCGGCCGAGGTCGCGGCCGCGTTCAGGGATGCGTTCTCGAAGGGCTCATTCTTCAACCGCGAAATCCGCGACCGTTATGCCTATCGGGACATCACGCGCGAATACGCGGGCTAGCCTGGAGTCCCGCTCACACACTCATCGACATCGATGAAGCCGCCGATCCCGCCGCGGACTGCGCCTGGCGCTGCATCATCTGTCCGAACCAGTCATAAGGTGAATTGCCGCCACCATTGGCATTTGAAGAGCTGGAGGCGCCCGGCACCGTCGTCGACATCTTGAAGCCGTCGGCATAGGTGACGGTGGTGGTGGTCGAGCCGTCCGCATTGGTCGTCGTCGTCGAGGTCGATCCGCCGCTCGCCTTCGAGCCTGATCCGCCGCCCGAGGCGTCACCCGAGCCGTCAGCGCCCTGCGCATGATGCCCATGACGGCCGCCCGTCAGTGCCTTCGTCATTTCGTCGAGGTTGATGCTGTCGTCGGAGTTGGCATCCATCTTCGAGAACACGTCGTCGGCCTGCGCCAGATTGGTGCCGCCGGCACCGAGCGCCTCCTCGAACTCGGACTTGGTGATCTTGCCGTCGCCGTCCGCATCGATTTGCGAGAACAGATCCTTCAGCGCAGCCTCCCGGCCCTTCGACGTCGAGGACGCCGAGCCCGATGAGGTCGAGCTGCTCGCACCGTCGGCCGACTGGCTCTGCGCCGCGAACAGCGCGTTCATCGTCTCCGGCGAGATCTGCGGATACCGGCTCGAATTGACCGACGAGGTCGCGCCGCTGGTCGTGCTGCTGCCGCTGTCAATCGCAAACGGATTGGCCGCGCCTTGGGACGATCCCGTCTTCTGCGTCGAGGAGGACGATTTCGAGTTCGTCAGCGACTGGATCGCGTCGAGCGCACTCGATACCGCGCCAAGGGCGAACAACATTGCACAACTCCAACTGACGCGGCATGCCGCGGCCAATGTTCCGAAGTTGACGTCAGCAAGCGTCGTGCCAGCGAAAAAAGCTCAATGAAATCCGCCTTCGCTGCACTTGGAACGCCCCGCAAACACCGGCAATTCGTGCCGGTCGCGGCAGAAATTTCCGCCCACAGGAAGCCGCCGCCCCCTGCATTGCCCGCCGAAGAAGCCCATGTTAGGCGAGGCCATTCCTCTTGCGGCCGCCACCGGACAACGTGCCATGACCCAAGCCTTCGCTCCTCGTCCCCTCGCCATCGCGCCCTCGATTCTGGCGTCGGATTTCTCCAGGCTCGGCGAGGAGGTGCGCGCGGTGGATGCCGCCGGCGCCGACTGGATCCATCTCGACGTGATGGACGGGCACTTCGTTCCGAACATCTCCTACGGTCCCGACGTCATCAAGGCGATGCGCCCGCATACGAAGAAGATCTTCGACGCACATCTGATGATCTCACCCTGCGACCCCTATCTCGAGGCCTTCGCGAAGGCCGGCTGCGACCACATCACCGTGCATGCGGAAGCGGGTCCCCATCTGCACCGTTCGCTCCAGGCCATCCGCGCGCTCGGCAAGAAGGCCGGCGTCTCGCTCAATCCGGCAACGCCGATCAGCACGCTCGAATACGTGCTCGACCTCCTCGACCTCGTGCTGGTGATGTCGGTCAATCCAGGCTTCGGCGGCCAGGCCTTCATCCCCTCTGCGATCGGCAAGATCCGTGACATCCGCGCGATGATTGCCGGACGCCCGATCGACATCGAGGTCGATGGCGGTGTCGGTCCCGACGTTGCCGGCGCGCTCGCGGCGGCCGGCGCCAACGCCTTCGTCGCCGGCACGTCCGTGTTCAGGGGCGGCACGCAGGAGGCCTACAAGACCAACATCGCGGCAATCCGCAACGCTGCCGCGGGCGCGCGCGGCGAGGCTATCTGACCGCCGTTCGCGGTCCGAACCGGCCTTGTAGCCGGTGCGACCAATGGGAATGGACGAGATTCGTGCTACTCCGTTTTCTGCAGGCTTGAGGCGCCTGCGCGCCGAGGCCTTGCAGGACGGCGAGCAGGTGATCTGGGAGGGCCAACCCGACGGCATCGCCCGGATGATCATGTGGCGATTTCTGTGGTGGCTCGGATTCCCCTGGCTGCTTCTGACCGTCGTCGCCCTGAGGAACGATTGGGTCGACCAAGCGGCCCAACCTCTCGTGATGCTGGGAGTTGCGATGATTGCGGCTCCGCTGGTGATGCTGCTGCAAGACCTGCAGACACTCTATTTGATCACCGATCGCCGCGCGCTGATCCTGAGAACGGCCTGGGGCAGACGGACGGTCAGCCAGACGCCGTTCCAGGCGATGGACGCGGTCCTTGAAATCCTCGACATCGGCGGTGGCGGTGGCCACCTCAATTTCGCGTCAGGACGATCGACGCGTTCGCCCGATACCGACTACTCCGGCCGCTATGGGTTTCGCTGCGTTCGAGACGCCCCGCGCATCCGCGATATCCTCGAAGGCGCACGCGCAGGCAACGTGCGCCCGTCGAATGCGCAGAAAGCTGCGGGCGCTGCAGCGCGCAATCCCTCAGATTGCAACCACTTTCCGTACTCCTCCGGACTTCCCTGATTCGCGCAAATCACGGCTAGTGATTCTTGCCTGTTTTCGCGGGAGCACATCATGACGACGACCCTGGTTTGGACTGGCGTGGCGTTGTGGCTTGGTTTCAGTGCGTTTGTCGTGTTTGGCCCTTCCGCCGGACCGGTGCAGGTCCCGGCACGTTCGGTGCGCAGCATCCGTCGCAATCGGATCTGACACCGTGCAATTCGCGCTCGTGAAGCGTCAACCGAAGCGCAGGTGCCGTATCCCGCGGCGTCCGCATCCGGATCTCGACTATTTCTTCGGTCGGCTCGAACGTACCGAAGGGGAGATGCGCGACGATCCGGGAGCTGAACCGGCGGACCTGGACTAACCGATCCGGTCGCGGTGCCGGCAATGAGATTCTGAATTGGATTTGAGACTGATGAAGCCGCACTGCCCGAACTGCCTGAAGGAAATGACCAAGGCGTCCGCATCGCGTAACCTGTTCAATTGCGAGCCCTGCCGCGAGATCATCCAGTATTTCGGCGGCAGCGCCGATCACGGTGAGCCCGGCCCGCAATTCTCCTGGCCCATCCGCCGCAAGCGTACCGGCCACGCCGCCCACGCGGCGTGATTTTTCCTAGCCCCAAACCACGCCGGAGCCTGCCCTCGCCGCATCCACCGCCATCCGCGGCGGGCGCACGACGGTGACCGTGCAGGTCGCCTCTGCAGCCACCTTGGCCGAGACGCTGCCGAGCCAAGTACGCCTGAAAGAACTTTGCCGCGCCCCGATGATGAGATGGTCGACCGAGTTCATCTCGGCGAATTCCAGTAGCGCGGTGGCAGGATCGACGGCCTCCAGCACATGAACCGATAGCCGGCTCTCATCCAGCTTGAGCGGCGTCGCCCAATGCCGCAGCGCGACCAGGCGATCGACATGCTTGTTGTAGCCCTGCTCGTCGAGCGTCCGGTCGATCGCGATACGGTTGAGCTTGAGCACGTTGAGGCAGGCGAGCCGCGCCGAGGGCAGCGTCGCGAGAATGCGCTCGGTCGTCACGCGCAGCGCCTCGTTCAGCTCCGGTGCGCCCTCCATCGTGTCGAGCGCAACCGCAAGAATTGGGCCCGACGCGATCTGCGCCGCGACGTCCGATTTCGCGCGCGGCGCCATCACGCCCTGGTTGAAGCGTCGCCGCCACGCGACGCCGAGGGAATCGCGCTTCAGCCGCTCGGCGCGCGCGGTGAGCTTGACCTGATCCGGGTGGGTCAGATCGAAGGCCAGCTGTGCAGCGGTCGGGTAACGCCAGACCGGCTCGATCTCCAGGCAGCGCAGCACCACCTCTTGAAGCCAGGGCGGATAATCGGCACGCAAGGCCCGCGGCGGATAGGGATCGCGCCACAGTCGGCGCCGCATCGCCCGCAACGTCTCGCCCTCACCGAAGGGACGCTCGCCCGTGGTGAAAAAATATAGAAGCACACCGAGCGAGAACAGATCGCTGCGCGGATCGTCACGCACCCCCAGCAGTCGCTCGGGCGCCATGTAGGGCGCGGTGCCGTAAGGCAGGCGAAACTCCTCCTGCAACAGATCAGGCAGATGATCGTGGTGCGACAGGCCATAGTCGATCAACACCGCCTCGCCACTCTCGCGGAACATGATGCTGCTCGGCTTGATATCGTGATGGATCACGTTCTGCCGATGCAGGTCGGCGAGCGCGGTCGCGATCTTCGCCACGAGCTGCCGCGCCTCGTCGTAAGGCAGCGGCAGGTCCGGCAGTCGCTTGTACAGCGTGGTGCCGACGATGCGCTCGATCACCACATAGGCCTGGCGGGCGAAATCGCCGGTGCCGAAACAGGACGGCACGTGCGGCCCCGCGAGCCGCGGCAGGATCATCATCTCCATCTCAAAGGAGACGATCGCGGCGGGGTCCTCGCCTTCGGACACTCGCGGGATCTTCATCAGCAGCGGGACGTCGATGCCGGGATGGGTGACGGTCCACAGCGTGGCCATGCCGCCGGCATGGACGCATTCGCCGATGGTGTAGCCGTCGATCTCCGCGCCTGATTTGACCAAAGATTTGGGCATCGTCGTCAGCGCCCCTGCGACAGGCGGTCAGCCAGCCAGTGCGGCAGGCCGTTGTCACGGATCCGGCCTGCTGCGGTGGCGACGTCGTAAGGGGCGCGGCAATAGGTGATCAGGCAGGAGACCGTGTCGTACAGCACGAAGGACGCTGACGGGTCGCCGTCGCGGGGCTGGCCGACCGAACCGACCACCGCCAGCCATTGCCGGCCGCGCAGGAGTTGCACGGAGACATCGGTCTTCGGCACAAAGCTCGTCATCTTCGCCGTCACCGACATCGAATAGAGCGCCGGCCGGTGGATGTGGCCGCAGAAGGTGACATGGGCCTGCGTCGCGATCAGGCTTTTGGCGGCATCGGTGGTCGAGCGGACATAGTGCCAGCGCTGCGGGTTGGAAGCTTCCGAATGCACGAAGAGAAGACCATCCCCTTCAACCAGCATCGGCAGTTCGGCCAGGAACCGCCGCTGCGCGGTGTCGAGGCGGCCGCGCGTCCATTCGATCGCGACCTGCGCCTCCGCGTTCATGGTCTCGGCCGAGGAATTCACGGCCTGGTCGTGATTGCCGCGCACGGCCACGGCGCCGCCGGCAACGAGCTCCATCGCGGTGTCCACGACCCATTCCGGATCGGCGCCATAGCCGACGAAGTCACCAAGCAGGATGAAGCGCTGCGCGCCCTTCGCGCGGGCCAGCTTCAGGCACGCCTCGAACGCCTGCCGGTTGCCGTGGATATCCGAGAAGACAGCTAGCAGCACGCACCCTCCACCCTCAAAACCTTATCGGAACGCGATAAGGCCAAATTGAGAGACGTCAAGGAGGACCTATTGCTCGTCCTTGGGCGGCATCCGTGGGGGCGGCAACGGGGTGAACACGGCGCCTTCCGCGCCGGCCGGTGGAGCGGTGAATTCGCCGGTCGAGGAATCGCCGCCGGTGGTTTCCAGAATGGTCTTCGGCGTCACATATTCCCGGACCAGGTCGATCAGGCTGCCATCGCCGCCACCGAAATCGGCGGCACGGCCGCCTTGCGGATGTCCGGCCGCGATCTCGTTCTGCGCCGCATGGGTCTTGTCGGCCAGCCTGTCGTCGTAGGGCACCCGGAACGCTCGGGGAATGCCGCTCGGGCGATTGTCCTCGTCGAGCGCCTCGACCCACAGATAGATCGAGCCGGGATCGCCTTGCAGCGAATGCGGCTCGACGATACGGGCCTGAAGCAGCTTGAAAGCGGTCGGCATCCGCTCGGAGCTGGCCCAGCCGAGCAGCCCGCGCATCTCGGTGAAGCTGACCACATAGAAGGCGCTGGTGATGACGACCGCCACAGCCTTCAGCGACCAGTGCAGCCGCCCATAGACGAGCACGACCAGCAGCAGCGCGCCAATCACGGCATAGGCGACCGACAAGGTGAGGATGACCGTTTGAAGGCTAGTCACGGCGGATCCTTGCAGTGTTCTTGCTCACGCCGGTTCTCGGGTCGAGATCGCCGCCGTTGCGCCAGCTGCTGCGGAACGTCTCCAGCAGCGATTTCGGCCGCTGGTCCACATTGACGACCTTGCCTTCGTCATCGATCCGGAATCGCACCGCGGTCTTCTCGTCGCCTGTGTGATCGAGCGTGAACTTGTTGTCGAAGACCACCTGCGCGGTCGGATTGAGCTTTTGCACCTTCACACTGGCTGTGACGGGTGAGCCTGTCGTCGCCACGAAATGCGAGACATTGACGGTGTATTCGCCGGCGAGGATGCCGCGCACGGTGACGATCTCCTCGCGGATCGGCGAGGCGATCTTCTTGCCGGCGACGATGATGAAGTCGTTGGCCCCGCCGCGGTCGTCGCGATCGAGCGTGAGGAAGCCGGCCTCGCGGTGCCGATACCACGCGATGTTGCCTGCGGGGTCCTGCACGAACAGGTCGAGATCGTCAGGGTGGTTGTCCGGCCAATCCAACGTGATGATGAACTCGGCCTTGGAGTCGATCTTGCCCTCCTTGGCATCCGGCGAGACCGCGAGCAGCGCCAGAAAGAACAGGAACGCGATCACCTGGAGCGCCTTGAACAGCATCACGCCCAGCGGATCGAACGGCTCCTCGCGCGGATAGAGACCGAAATCATCCATCATGACGGCGTCCCGGCGCCTTTGCGCTCAAGCACCGGCGTCACATAGGTCTCGGTCAGCACCACCGCATCCGAGAACACCTGCTGCGTCGCGGCGTCCAGCATGTAATACTGGATGCGCACCAGGATCGAGCCGACGAGGCCCGCCAGCGTGGTGTACATGGCAACTGCCATGCCGTCGCTCATCAACCCCATCGAGGACCGCATCGCCACCTTGTCGGCGGCATCCAGGCCCGCGATCGGTGCCAGCATGATGATGAAGCCGATGATGGTGCCGAGCAGGCCGAGCTTCATCAGCGTGTCCGAGACGAAGGCGCCGAACCCGTTGGAGCCGCGCAGGCGGTCGGCCAGCGTCCGCAGCAGCAGCGTCTGGTCGACTGGCCGGTAGTCCTGCGCGGCGGCCTTGGTCACCAGGCTCTCGATGTGATCGCGCACGAGGCCGCGCGGCAGCGCGGTCCCGCTCGCATCGAGGGCTTTGCTGCCGCCGGCGGCCGAAAGCACCGCGCGGCAGCGCCGCGCCGCCGCGCCCTCGCGCGCGATCGCCCGCGTGCGCAGAAAGCAGTGGCCGCAGGTAAGGACATAGAGCACGGCGATAACGGCCGAAATGTAGGTCCGGTCCGAGCTCAGCATCAGATGGATCAAACCGAAGCGCCACAGCAGGACGACGGCAAAGATCGAGAGCCCGGTGAAGATCATCCAGAACAACAGCGCGCTGCGCTCGGACGGGTCGGCAGCCTGCCTCGAGATCGGTCCAATCGTCATCGAACTCATGCTGCATTGCTCCTGGCTTGCGACGATTGGCCTGTAGGGATCATTGGCCGATTAGATCAAAGCTGCCGCGCCCGGTCCAAAGAGCCATGCCCAATTCGGCTTGGGAAATTTGCCCGAGCTGCCATCGTGCCCAACCCCGCAATTGGCAAGGCGCGGCGGCGTTGTTAGGCTGAGCTTATCAAACGTTGGGGGTGATCGCATGCGCCTCGTGCTTCAGCTCGTTGCCCGTCTGCTGCTCATCGTAGCGCTGTGCCTAGGAGCTGCGACGGTTTGGGCCACGATCGATGCCTACCGCAGTGTCGACCGGGCGACCGCGGCCTCCGCGCAGCGGGTCGCGCAGGCGTTACAGGCATTGTACTGGCGCGAGCTCTTGTTGCGGAGCAGCAGAGCCCGCGAGCATCTCTTGCCGGTTCCGGACTGGCGCACGCTGGAGACGATGAAGCTGATCTCGCCCGGCGTCTGCGTCGAGTTCCAGCCCACCGCGGCATTCGAGAAGCCCCTCTGCGGTCAGAGCGAGGGTCTCGGCAAGACGCCACCGCGCTGGTTCGCATCGATCGTGCCGACTTTCCTCGGCAGCCACGCCGAGGCGGTGCGGCCGGTCAGCCCGCGCGCGGCAGCCGCCGGCACGGTGGTTGCGACACCGGACGGCGCAGCGGCAATCGCGCTCGCCTGGGAGTATATCCTCAACGTGATCGACGTCGCGCTGCTGATGGCGGCGGCAATAGCCCTGCTGGCGTCGCTCGCGATCGCGCACACTTTGGCGCCGGCGCGCGCCATCGTCACCGCACTGCAGCGCATGGCGCGCGGCCAGTACCGCACCAAGCTGCCGCGCTTCCGCTCGATGGAGCTTGCCATGATCGGCAACGCCGTCGATGCGCTCGGCGGCCGGCTGGAGGAAGCGACCGAGCAGCGCGCCGCCCTGACGCGGCGCCTGCTCGAGATCCGCGACGACGAGCGCCGCGCGCTCGCCCGCGAGCTGCACGACGAGTTCGGACAGAATCTCTCCGCCATCCTTGCCTTCGCCAACACCATCGAGACCGCGAGCGCGAAGGACAGGGATAGCGGCATCGCACAGGATGCCCGCATGATCTCGCAGGCGACACATCATCTGATGGCCTCGCTGCGTGATGCGCTAAAGCGACTGCGCCATCCTCTGCCCGAGGAGCTCGGGCTCGAGGCGAGCCTCGTCAACCTCGTCGACAGCTGGCGCTCTCAGAGCGCGGCGCGGCCGACGATCCAGCTCGACCTCAGGGGCGATCTCACACACATCAGCGGCCCGGCGGCCACCACCGCCTATCGCGTGGCGCAGGAGTGCCTGACCAACGCGCTCCGCCACGGCTCGGCCCGCGAGATCTCGCTCAGGATCGAACGGCGTGCCGGCGATGATGACGCGCTGCTGATCCGGATCGAGGACGACGGCGGTGGCGATGCGGAGCGCGTCGCGCAATCGGCCGGCTTCGGCCTCACCGGCATCCGCGAGCGTGTTGCGGCCGCGGGCGGATCGCTGTCGATCCTGCCCGCGAACCGCGGCCTCAGCGTCGCCGCCACCATCCCACTCGCTGCATGAGGCCGACGTGAACGATGTCGCGGCAAGAGGCATCTCCGTGCTGCTGGTCGACGACCACCCGATCGTGCGGCAAGGCTACCGGCGCGTGCTGGAAAGCCAGGGCGATCTTCGTGTCGTCGCGGAAGCCGACAACGCTGCAGACGCCTACACTGCCTTCAAGGCGCATGATCCCGATGTCGTGGTACTCGATATCTCGATGCCCGGCGCGAGCGGACTGGAAGCGATCCGCAACATCCGCGCACGCAGCCAGCGGGCGCGGATTCTCGTCTTCACCATGCATAACGAAGCCGTGCTGGTGAAAGCCGCCTTCGGCGCCGGTGCCTCCGGTTTCGTCACAAAAAGCAGCGAGCCGTCCGCTGTGGTGCGGGCCATTCGCAGCGTCGCGTGCGGCGAGCGCGCCATGAGCGACGATATCGCGCATATTCTGGCCGAGGATAGCCTGTCGCCGACGGGTTCAGTACTTGATCAGTTGGGCGAACGCGAGATCGAAATCCTGCGCCAGTTCGCCGGCGGCGCCACCACCGAGCAGATCGCGGCGCACCTCAATCTCAGTGTGAAAACGGTCCAGAACTACCACTATCTGATCAAGTCGAAGACCGGGGCGCGCACGGACGCCCAACTCGTGCGGCTGGCGGCGACGTGCGGACTCACGAGAATCTAGCAGCAAAGCTGCCGCACTGCGTCGATCCCTGGAGCTTTTCAATCGGCTGAAGGACATTGGAACGGAGTGCATCCGGTTCCGGTTAGTAAGGCAGTCAAGGAGTCACAGGTCATGAGTAAGGGTCATCACAACGCTGTCGACCATCCCCCGATCATCACAGTAGGCGAACTCATCGACGAACTCTGCCGCCTGCCGGATACCGCCGTCGTCCACTTCCGCTGCCCCATGCTCGAACAGGAGCTGACCTTCTATCGCCTCCGCAAGAGGTCAAAGGACGTCGTCGAGATCGCGGTCAATGCCTATCCGGATTGTCCCCCGGTGGTGCCGTCGTCCGAGCCGAACTTTCATGCGCGCAGACGCTCGACGTCCTTGCCATCGGCACACAATGGCGCCGTTCTTCAAAAGGCGCGGAATTGACTGCCAGGCGGTGAAAAACTATCCCGCCTTCAACCCGCGCAGCAGCAGCGCCAGCGTCGCGTCGACGCGCGCAGGGAGATCGGCATCCTTCCATTCGTCGGCATGGGCCGGGTGATGGAAGCGGACAGTCGCATCGAAGATGGCGCGCGCGGTGGCCTTCACGTCATCCACGGCGAACGCACCTTGTTTGCTTCCATCGGTCAGGATCGCCGAGATCTGGTCGGTCAGGGTGTCCTTGTGGCATTTGACGGCAGCGCAGGCCTCGCGCGCCAGCGTCAGATAAGTCTCGAACATCTCGGGGTCGTCGAGCACGCGTGAGCGCTTGGCGGCGAACAGCGTACGCAGCCAGCGGTCGAGCCTGGCAGGCGCCGGGCCCTGCTCCTCCGCGATCGCGCGCAACGGCGCGTCGATGCGGTCGAGCCAGCGCTTGGCAACGGCCTCACGCAGCGAGGCCTTGCTCGGGAAATGGCGGTAGACGCTGCCGTGGCTCACATCGAGCGCACGGGCAACATCAACCACGGTGGCCTTGGCGAGCCCGAAACGCCTGAGTACGTCCTCGGTGACTTCGAGGATCCGCTCCGGCGTCAAGACAACGGCTTCATTCATGCCAGCACCATGTTCCCGTTCAGGGCTCAGTTACTCCGGCACTAAGGCTGCTTCCGAAGCGCCCTGGCCGGTCGTTTCGGAAAGCCTATGCCCTAATGCGGCAGTTTTGCAGCCTGCGCCGCGATCTGGCGCGCCACCAGCAAATTGAGCCAATGCCCAATCACGCCGGTAAAATTGAGGATTTCGGTCGTCATTGTCTAAGTCTCCATTCGTCCGCGGTCCCCGCTCTTCAATTCGCCCTCCGATCCGAAGTTAGTTCGGATGGCGGGCTCCCCGGGGCTTGTCGCGGGACGCCCAATCGGAGCGTCCGGGAACGGATATACACGTCTCGCTGACAGATTTCAATATCTGTCAGTCAATGATCCGTGATTGATAGCTGATTTTTTTCCCGGGGCGGCCCCGTCTCCGGCCCAACCGGTGGATTAGCCACTCTGGACAGCTTTCCATGGGCCGGATCGTTTGTTTCGCTCTCCCCGCTCTGCTAAATCGCGCCGTAAAAAGCATTTTGGCCGGAGCCCAAGCCCCAAGCGTCCCCTTAGGGCGTCCGCCCACCTCTTTGGAGCCGTCAGATGATCCCCCGCTATACCCGCCCGGAAATGGCCTCGATCTGGGAGCCGCAGACCCGGTTCAAGATCTGGTTCGAGATCGAGGCGCATGCGGCGGATGCCCTGGCCGAGCTTGGCACGATCCCCAAGGAGGCCGCCAAAACGGTCTGGGCCAAGGCCAAGGACGCCGTTTTCGACGTCGCCCGGATCGACGAGATCGAGCGCGAGACCAAGCACGACGTCATCGCCTTCCTCACGCACCTCGCCGAGATCGTCGGTCCCGAGGCGCGCTTCGTCCACCAGGGCATGACCTCCTCCGACGTGCTCGACACCTGTCTTAACGTCCAGCTCACCCGCGCCGCCGACCTCTTGCTCGCCGACCTCGACAAGGTGCTGGCGGCGCTGAAGAAGCGCGCCTTCGAGCACAAGATGACGCCGACCATCGGCCGCAGCCATGGCATCCATGCCGAGCCGGTGACCTTCGGTCTCAAGCTCGCTTATGCCTATGCCGAGTTCACGCGCGCCAAGGAGCGCCTGATCGCAGCGCGCAAAGAAGTCGCGACCTGCGCCATCTCCGGCGCGGTCGGCACGTTCGCGCAGATCGACCCGCGCGTCGAGGAGCATGTCGCCAAGGCCATGGGCCTGGTGCCGGAGCCGATCTCGACGCAGGTGATCCCGCGCGACCGCCACGCCATGTACTTCTCGACCCTCGGCGTGATCGCGTCCTCGATCGAGCGCATCGCGGTGGAGATCCGCCACATGCAACGCACCGAGGTGCTTGAGGCCGAGGAGTTCTTCTCGGAGGGCCAGAAGGGCTCGTCCGCGATGCCGCACAAGCGAAACCCGGTGCTGTCGGAAAATCTCACCGGCCTGTCCCGCATGGTGCGGGCCTATGTGACGCCGGCGCTGGAGAACGTCGTGCTCTGGCACGAGCGCGACATCTCGCACTCCTCGGCCGAACGCATGATGGGTCCCGACGCGACCGTGACGCTCGACTTCGCCTTGGTGCGCCTGGCTGGCCTGATCGACAAGCTCCTGGTGTACCCCGCCAACATGCAGAAGAATCTCGACCGCCTCGGCGGTCTCGTGCATTCGCAGCGCGTGCTACTCGCGCTCACCCAGAAGGGCGCCAGCCGCGAGGATTCCTACAAGCTCGTGCAGCGCAACGCCATGCCGGTGTGGCGCGGCGAAGGCGATTTCCTTCAGCTCTTGAAGAACGACACTGAGGTGAAGAAGTATCTCTCGGACGCCGAGATCGAGGAGCAGTTCGACCTCGGCTATCACCTCAAGCACGTCGATACGATCTTCAAGCGCGTGTTCGGCGAGAGCTGACAACTTCGCGTAGGGCGGATTAGCGCAGCGTAATCCGCCTTCCGTCCCAGCGTCGCGGCGGGTTACGCTACGCTAACCCGCCCTACGAAGAAAAACGGAGCCATCATGCCCATCGTCAACCGCGTTGCCGCCCTCTCCGACGAAATGGCCGCCTGGCGCCATGACTTCCACGAGAATCCCGAGCTGCAATACGACGTCCACCGCACCGCCGGCATCGTCGCTGAGAAGCTGCGCGCGTTCGGCTGCGACGAGGTGGTGACGGGCATCGGCCGCACCGGCGTCGTCGGCGTGATCCGCGGCCGCAAGTCGGCCTCCGGCAAGACCATTGGCCTCCGCGCCGACATGGACGCACTGCCGATCATGGAAACCTCGGGCGTGCCCTACGCCTCGAAAGTCCCCGGCAAGATGCACGCCTGCGGCCACGACGGTCACACCGCGATGCTGCTCGGGGCCGCAAAGTACCTGACCGAGACGCGCAATTTCGACGGCAACGCGGTCGTGATCTTCCAGCCCGCCGAGGAAGGCGGCGGCGGCGGCAAGGCCATGGTCGAGGACGGGCTGATGACGCGCTGGAACATCCAGGAGGTCTACGGCATGCACAATATGCCGAACCTGCCCGAAGGCCATTTCGCCACCACGCCGGGCCCGATGCTCGCCTCCTCCGACAACATCCAGATCACGGTCCACGGCAAGGGCGGCCATGCCGGCGCCGGCCCGCACAAATCGGTCGACAGCGTGCTGATCGGCTCGCAGATCGTCAATGCGCTGCAATCGATCGTGGCGCGCAACGTCGACCCGCTGAAGTCGGCAGTGATCTCGATCACGCAATTCCATTCAGGCACGGCTTTCAACATCATCCCCGAGGTCGCCGAGCTCGCCGGCACCGTGCGCACGCTCGACCCTGAAGTGCGCGATCTCGTCGAACGCCGCATCGGCGAGGTCGCCGACAGCATCGCCCGTGCCTATGGTGGCTCGGCCGAAACGAAATACACGCGGATGTATCCGGTGACGATGAACCATGCCCGCGAAGCAGGTCTTGTCGCCGATGTCGCCCGCGACATCGTCGGCACTGATCGCGTCAACGACAAGTTCATCCCGATGATGGGTGCCGAGGACTTCTCGTTCATGCTCGAGGCGCGCCCTGGCGCGATGATCCTGGTCGGCATGGGCGACGGCAACGAGTGCCATCACCCGGCCTACGTCTTCAACGATAACATCCTGGGCCACGGCGCCTCGTTCTGGGCCCGTCTGGTCGAGACGCGAATGCCGGCGGGGTAGAGCTGCATTCGCCGCACTTGTAGCCCGGGTCAGCAGAGGCCCCCGGGGACAGCCCTCGCGTTGCAGCAAGTCCGGATGTCGCTGCGCCTATCCGGCCGCATGTCCATCATCGTGCAGCAGAGCGCAGGCCCGTCGGCGTATCCGCCTCCAGCAGACCGGAGGCCGTCTCGTCTGACGCGAGAGGCAGGGTGAAATGAAAGACGGCGCCGCGCGGCTCGTTTGCCCCCGCCCACATCCTCCCGCCATGCGCCTCGATGATCGAGCGGCAGATGGCAAGGCCCATCCCCATGCCCGTCGGCTTGGTGGTGTAGAAGGCTTCGAACATGCACTCCACGTTCTTCGGATCCAAGCCCGGACCGGAATCCCGCAAGGTGACATGCACGTGGTTCGATGCGTCCCTGCCAGTGCTGATCAGCAATTCGCGCGCCCCCTCGTCGACCGAGGCCATCGCCTCGACCGCGTTGACAATCAGGTTGAGCATCACCTGCTGAAGTTGAACCCGATCAGCCTGAATAGGCGGCAAGCCCTCGGCAAGTTGCGTTCGCACCGAGACGCGGTTCTTCAACGCTTCGCTACGGGTCAGCGCGAGGACCTCGAGCACCGCCTCGTTGATCTCGATATGCTCCTTTTGCGGGGGCGCTTTCCTGATGAGTGCCCGGATGCGGCCGATGATGTCGCCGGCCCGCATGCCGTCGCCGGCGATCAAGTCGAGCGTCTGTCGAACCCGCGCCAGATTGGGCGGTTGCGCCCCCAGCCAGTTCACCCCGGCCTCGGCACTCGCCACGATGGCCGCGATCGGCTGGTTGACTTCATGGGCAATCGAGGCCGTGAGTTGCCCCATCGTGGTCACCCGATTGGCGTGCGCGAGCTCCAACAGGGCTTCACGGTAGCGCCGCTCGTGCTCGCGAGCTTCGCCCTCCGCCCGCTTGAGGGCCGTCAGGTCAAGGACGAAGCCCACCCCTTGATCCCCGCCTTCCCTGAGCATGGTCCCGCCGATCAGCACGGGCACACGACTTCCGTCCTTCCGCACGTACTCCTTCTCGAATGGCTGGACCGTCCCGCCCCGCTTCAGCTCCGCCACGGTTTGCCGGTCGCGTTCGCGCCATTCCGGCGGCGTGAGGTCGGTCCGATGCACGCGGCCTGAGACGAGATCCTCCCTGTCGTACCCCACGACACGCAGGAACGCATCATTGGCCTCGAGAATGCGCCCCTCGACTTCCCAGATGATGATGCCGATGATGTTGGCATCGAACAGGCGCCGGATCTTGATATCGCGCGCTGCAAGATCACTTTGGAGCTGGATGTTTTCCTCCGTCGCCTGTCTGCGCCGTTTCGCTTCCAGCCGCGCGAGCGCCAGCGCAGCTCCGGCCAGCGCGACGACGAGGACGACCGCGCCGGCGATCAGCCAGGTCCAGCGTTCCTCGAATGCTTCGGCGCGCGCCTCCCGGTCAGCAAGCCGAAAGCGCTCGTGATCCACCATCTGGTCGATTTGCGAACGGATCTCATCCATACTGCGAATCATCGCCAACGCCGCCAGCCCCGAGGTGCCGGCCGTCTTCACCATCTCGTCGATCTCACGCAGCTTCGCCGAAACGGTCAGTGCCAGATGTTGCGCGCGCAGAGTCTGCAACGGGTCGTCCACGACCAGCGCCTGAAGCGCCTGCGCCTCTCGCCGCACACCTTCGTCTGAGACGCCGTAGGCCTTGAGATAGGTCGGGTCGAGGGTCATCAGATACCCGCGCCGTTGGGCCTCCAGTTCCGCGATGATGGCCCGCAGCCGATCGAGGGTTTCGAGAACCTGGCGGCTGTGCCCGACCACTTGATGAGTCGACTGCCGCTGTTGCCAATACTGCAGGCCGAGAATTGCGGTCGCGGCAAACAGCGTCATCAACGTCACGACCGCCAGAACCAGCGGACGAGCAAGCCATCGCAAACGCAGAGCCCGAACAGGGACGGACATTGGCCGTGGGGTCTTCGATGCTCGTGTGGACCGCGTGTTCTGACGCCGATGCCAGAGCACGATAGGACAATAGCATGGATAGGGAGGTCGGGAACCCGACATTCACCGGACCGCGCCAGAGCCAAAGCCGCGATGTCGCAGGGGAGCAGCCTCGCGGGCGTGCTATGGATGCATGCCCTTGGTTCATTCAAGGAGCATCAACATGGCACAGGTTGGAAGCTCATCGGGCCATCCCAATCCGGCGAGCCGGCGCAGTTTCATCAAGATGCTGGGGGCGGCCGGCGCGGTCGTGCCCGCTCTGACTGCGCTGCCGCGCGGGAGTTTTGCCCAGGATCCCTCTGCGGCTTTCGCCAACGCGTCGATCGACTGGAAACAGTTTGCGGGGCAGACGATCACGCTCGCAGGTGCGATCCATCCCTGGTCGAACGCGATCACTCCACTCCTGCCGGGGTTCACCAGTCTCACCGGCATCACAGTCGATGCCGATTTCCAGTTGGAGACGACGTACATGGGTGCCCTGCCGATCAGGCTCGCCCGCGGCAGCACTACGCCCGACGTCTTTATGTTCACTACTTATGGTCAAGGCATCTCGGCAGGATGGCTTGAGCCATTGAACAACTACTATCTCAACAGATCGCTGACCGATATCGCATGGTATGACGAGGACGACCTGCTCAAGACGGCCCGGGCATTCCCGCTGTGGTCGGATGGAGAGCGCTACGCCATCCCGATCACCTCAGAGGCGATGACCCTTTTCATCAACAAGCATGCGCTGGCAGCCGGCAACCTGCCAGTTCCCCAGACATTCGACGAGTTGCTTGCGACGGCCAGGGCAGTCAAGACCAGCGAGGTGTCGGGCATCGCCATGCGGGCCCAGGCAAGCTTCAATTCCTGCCCACCAGCCTTGGGCTTCGTGTTCTCGTACGGCGGAGCCATGGTCAAGGACAACAAGGCCGCTTTTGACAGCTCGGATGCGATTGCGGCCGTCGAGATGTATGGACAGCTGCTAAACCAGGCCGGACCTTTCGGCGCCGGCAGCTATGAATGGTACCACGTGCTCGATGACTTCCTGCAAGGCAGGACCGCAATAGCAATCGACAGCAGCAACTTCGCGACCGACATCTCCAATCCGGCGAAGAGCCGCGTGGCCAGCCACGCCGGCTATGCAGCTTTCCCGCGTCTGGCGGGGCGCGCCCCCGTTCCCTTCATGTCGCACTGGCAGGCCTGCATCAATTCCAAATCACGAAACAAGCGGGCTGCTTTCCTGTTCCTGCTCTGGGCAACGAGCAGGCCGACTTCGCTACGGACAGCCGCAGCGGGGCTGGCCACGACACGCGTGTCGGCATGGTCCAGCGAAGGCTTCAAGACGGCGTTCGGCTCGGAGGCCGCCACGGCGGCACTGACCAACCTGCAAAATGCAGATGTCGACCGCGCCAAGGCAATTCTCTTCCACCCGCAATCGAAACTGATCCTCGACGCCTTCATGATTGGGGTCAACGAGGTAGTCAGTGGGGCGAAATCCGCAAAGGATGCGATGACGCGCGCGGCCGCGCAGGCCAATGCGGCGATCCGCGGGTAGCGGCGAGGCATGGTCCGGCCGGTAGCGCTGGAGCCAGGCTATTAGCCTGATCCACCTCTTTGATTTCCACGGAGACACGTGGCCCTCGGAAGGAGCACAGCGTTCTTCTTGCTGATTCCGTCGACCAGCGCGTTCGCAATAGCCGCGCATGTTGTCGTAGGACTGCGTCTAGTGAAGGCAAGGACGTGGATTAGCTCAGCCGGCCCACTTGATGAGCCACGCGTTCCTTACGGAAACGCGGTCAATTGCATATCTCTCTTTGCCCCACACCTCCGGGATGGCTTTCGAGGCGACATCCCTTGCCCACCGGCCGGCAGCCGCCGCTCGATGTACAGATAATCTGTCCGGAGGCTTGCGGCTTGGCCGGCCCCGTCTCGGCACTCTTCCGATCCCGATCCCCGGTTTGAGGACTTTGGCGCGCGACAGGTTTCCGCTCGATCTTCTCGCACTCATTGTCGTCGCCGAGACGATAGCCGGCGCGGCAAGTGATCTTCACGCACTGATCGCCGTCTGCCTTGAAGCCGAAATTGCAGACCAGCGGGCAGACCCGTCCCGGCTTCGCCTTGAGCGCATCGAGCGCATCGACGCTGGCAAGCTTCGCGTCGAACCTGGTGCCGGCGTATCTGTTGAACAGCGACAGCGACCGTTGCGCCGTCTCGCTCCAATCCCCGTTAGCCTCGCCCTTCAAGCAACCGACGCGGCGCAGTTCGACCTGGATCGATCTCGGCATGTCAACGGGCGGCGGGGCACTCGGCGGCAGCGACAGCGCTGCGACCTTCTTGCTCTCGGCTTCAATGGCCAGCCTGTCCGCCGCCTGCTTTGCCACAGCTTCAGCCGCCGCCTTCTCGATCGCCTGCTTCTCCACAAGCACCTTGGTTGCTGCCGCCTCGGCCGCCTTGCGCTCGCGTTCGGCCGCTTCCGCCCTCGCCTGTTCGATCTGCTTCTGCTTCTCCGCGGCGATCCGCGCATCCTCGGCGGCTTTGGCCGCGGCCGCTGCCTTTTCCAGCTCCGCCTTCTGGGCACGTTCGGCGGCGAGCTTCACCTTTTCCTGCTCGGCCAGCCGCGCCTTCTCGGTCGCCGCCATGCGCTCTTCCTCGGCCGCGATCTTCTTGAGCTGCACGCGGGCGAGGTTGGCGTAGAAGCCGTCCGGATAGGTCTGCAGGAAAGCTTCCCAGGCCTCGCGCAGGCCCGCCTGAAGCGCAAGCTCATAGTCCCTGCGCACGCTGTCCTGCGGATTGGCCTGCGGCCCCGGCACGGCGGTTGGCTTCGCCGGCACCAGCGACACGTCGTCGCCGCCGAGCGAGCCGTAGACAAAGGGCTCCTGCCTGTTGCCGGTGCTCTTCAGGACGTCGTCGCGCACGAAACCGAACGCCTTGCGCAGATCGAGGCCGGGCTTCGGCAGGTGCTCGGCCAGCGCCGTGGCGAAGGGACTGTTGCGGGAATCGCCGTCGGACGCCGTCGATCCCGCCTTGGCCGCAAAGGCGATCATCGTGTTCGGGCTGGTCGGCTCGACTTTGGCAAGTCCTCGCCCGATCGCGCGCGAGGCCACCATGCGCTTCATGGACTTGGCAAAGGGATTGTCGCGGCAGGCGTCGAGGATGACGAGGCGCAGCCGCTTGGCCGGCTCGACCGCGAACAGCGCACGATCGAGCGCAACCGTCTCGTCGAGAACGTCGCCGTCGGTCTCCAACAACGCATCGGTCGGGATGAGGTAGTTGCTGCCGTCGAGCTCGATGCCGTGGCCGGCGTAATAGATCACCGCCATGTCGGCATCGCGGACCCTCCCGGCAAACTCACGCAGCGTCCGCCGCATCTCGGAGGCATTCAGGTCTGTCTTGACATCGACCGCATCGAAGCCGGCCCTCTTGAACATATCGCCGATCAGGGCGGCGTCGTTCACGGGATTGGTGAGCCGCAGCGTGTTCTTGTAGGCGGAATTGCCGATCACGAGCACGACGCGCTTCTCGGCAAGTGCCGGGCTGCAAGCGAGCAGGCTCGCAAAGGTCATCACGGCAATGAGTCGATACACACTCAATTGCAGACCTCGGTGGTAACCATGATTCCGCGGTTGTCCTTCACCGCTCCAAGACGGCACCCCTTGCCAACCGGCCGGCATCCCGCGCCGTTGCACACCATCTGTCCGGACGCCTGCGATTTTGGCGAGGCGGATTCAGCGCTTTTCCGGTCCTGATCCCGCCTCCGCGACTCCTCGCGCGTCGCCACCGGCTTCTTCTCCGGGATCTTCTCGCACTCGTTGTCCTCACCGACGCGATAGCCGGAACGGCAGGTGATCTTCACGCATTGATCGCCGTCGGCCTTGAAGCCGAAATTGCACACGAGCGGACACACCCGCCCCGACTTCGCCTTCAGCGCATCGAGCGCATCGACGCTGACGAGCTTCACGTCGAACTGCGTACCGGCATATTTGTTGAACAGAGTCAGCGAGCGCTGCGCGGCCGAACTCCATTCGCTCTCCGCAGACGCCGTCAGGCACCCGACGCGGCGCAATTCGCTTTGTACCGATTTGGAAAGCTCGGCCGCCGACAATGTGGATGTCGGCCCCGGCGAGAGCGCGGCCACTTTCTGGTTCTCGACTTCGGGCAGCTGCCGATCTGCGGCGGGCTTTGCGGCCTGTTCCGCTTTCTCGGCCGCCTGCCTTGCAGCGAGCTCCGCCTTTGCCTTCTCGGCCGCCTGCTTCTCCGCCAGCGCCTTCGCCGCCGCCGCCTCGGCCAGCTTGCGCTGGTGCTCCGCCGCTTCCGCCTTCGCCTGCTCGATCTGCTTCTGCTTCTCAGCGGCGATCCGCGCGTCCTCGGCCGCCTTGGCCGCCGCGGCGGCCTTCTCCTGCTCGGCCTTCTGGGCGCGCTCGGCGATCAGCCTCGCCTTCTCCTGCTCCGCCGCCTTCGCCTTTTGCTCGGCCGAGGCACGCGTCTCTTCCGCAGCGATCTTGTTCAACTGGCCCTTGGCGAGGTTGGCATAAAAGCCTTCGGGATATTGCGCCAGGAAGGCTTCCCATCCGTCCCGCGTGCCGAGCTGGAGCGCAAGTTCATAATCTCGCCTGAGTTCGGACTGCGGATTGGCTTGCGGACCGGTCGCAACGGGCTTGGCAGGCACGAGCGGCACGTCATCGCCGCCCAGCGAGCCATACACGAAGGGCTCCTGCTTGTTGCCCGTGCTCTTCAGCACGTCGTCGCGCACGAAGCCGAACGCCTTGCGCAGATCGAGCCCCGGTTTTGGCAGATGGTCACTCAATGCCACCGCAAACGGGCTGTTCCGGGAGTCGCCGCCGTCCGACGCCGTCGAGCCGGCCTTGGCCGCGAACGCGATCATCGTGTTCGGAGTGGTCGGCTCGACCTTGGCAAGCCCGCGTCCGATCGCGCGCGAGGCCACCGTGCGCTTCATCGTCTTGGCGAAGGGATTGTCGCGGCAGGCATCGAGGATGACCAGCCGAAGCTGCTTGGCAGGTTCGATGCTCACCAGCACGCGATCGATCGGCAACGCCTCGTCGTAGACGTCAGTATCGGTCTCCAGCGCGGCGTCGGTCGGGATCAGATAGTTGGTACCGTCGACCTCCATGCCGTGGCCGGCGTAGTAGATGACCGCGACATCGGCATCCCGCGTCCTGGTGCCGAATTCGCGCAGCGCCTTGCGCATTTCGGGGGCGCTCAGGTCCTGCCGAACATCGACCGCATCGAAGCCGGCCTTCTTCAGCGTGCCGCCGATCAAGCCCGCATCGTTCGCCGGATTTGCTAGCTTCGGCACGCTCTTGTAGGCCGAATTTCCGATGACGAGCGCGACGCGCTTCTGGGCCTGCGCCGACGCGCAAGTCACGAAAGCTGCGACAATCAAAACGCAGAAAGATCGAACAATATTCACGCACATTGGCTGTGGGCCTTGATGCACTGCATGGAAACCATCGGTCAGGAACGGCTAGTTGCACACCTCGTAAGAGCCTCCGGTGGCGGTGTTCGAGCTAACCCTGCCAGGGATGACCCCGCTGACGAGCCGACATCCTTTTTGCACCGGGCGGCAGCCGGTCGAACTGCAAATGATCTGCCCACTCGCCTCGGGCTTGGGCGGCGCCGCTTCGGTTGCCCTCCGGTCAGCATCGCGTCTCCGCGAATCCTCGCGCGTCGCAACCGGCTTCTTCTCCGGAATCTTCTCGCATTCGTTGTCGTCGCCGACGCGATAGCCTGAACGGCAGGTGATCTTCACGCATTGATCGCCGTCGGCCTTGAAGCCGAAATTGCACACTAGCGGGCAGACGCGTCCGGGCTTTGCTTTCAACGCATCGAGTGCATCCAAGCTGGCGAGCTTTACGTCGAACTTGGTGCCGGCATATTTGTTGAACAGCGTCAGCGAGCGCTGCGCGGTCGAACTCCACTCGCTCTCAGCAGACGAGCTCAAGCAACCGACGCGGCGCAATTCACTCTGTACGGATTTGGAAAGCTCGGCCGCCGACAAGGTGGATGTGGACCCGGGCGAGAGCGCAGCCACTTTCTGGTTCTCGACTTCGGGCAGCTGCCGATCGGCGGCCGGCTTTGCAGCGGCCTGCTCCGCCTTCTCCGCCGCCTGCTTTGCAGCGAGCTCGGCCTTGGCCTTCTCCGCCGCCTGTTTCTCAGCCAGTGCCTTCGCTGCGGCCGCCTCGGCGATCTTGCGCTGCTGCTCGGCCGCTTCAGCTCTCGCCTGCTCGATCTGTTTCTGCTTCTCCGCGGCGATCCGAGCGTCCTCGGCGGCCTTGGCCGCCGCGGACGCCTTCTCCTGCTCGGCCTTCTGGGCGCGCTCGGCAATCAGCCTCGCCTTTTCGTGCTCGGCCGCCTTGGCCTTTTGTTCGGCCGCAGCGCGCGTCTCTTCGGCAGCGATCTTGTTCAACTGCCCTTTGGCGAGGTTGGCGTAGAAGCCATCAGGATATTGCGCCAGGAACGCTTCCCAGCCGTCGCGCGTGGCGAGCTGGAGCGCGAGTTCGTAGTCCCTGCGAACGGCGTCCTGTGGGTTCGCCTGCGGACCGGTCGCAGCCGGCTTGACGGCGACCAGGGGCACGTCGTCGCCGCCGAGCGAGCCATAGACATAGGGCTCCTGCTTGTAACCGGTCGTCTTCAACACGTCATCGCGCACGAAGCCGAAGGCCTTGCGCAGGTCGAGACCGGGCTTCGGCAGATGCTCGACCAGGGCGGCAGCGAACGGGCTGTTTCGGGCATCGCCGTCGGACGCGGTCGATCCGGCTTTTGCCGCGAAGGCGATCATGGTGTTGGGGCTGGTCGGCTCGACCTTGGCGAGGCCCCGTCCGATCGCGCGCGAAGCCAGCGTACGCTTCATCGTCTTCGCGAACGGATTGTCGCGGCACGCATCCAGGATGATCAGGCGCAGCTGCTTGGCCGGCTCGACCGCGAACAATGCCCGCTCAACCGGAATGGTCTCGTCGAGAACGTCGCCGTCGGTCTCCAGCGTCGCATCGGTCGGGATGAGATAGTTGTTGCCGTCGAGCTCGATGCCGTGACCGGCGTAATAGATCACCGCCATCTCCGCATCACGCGACCTGCCGGCGAATTCGCGCAGCATGCGCCGCATCTCGCTGGCGCTGAGATCCAGCCTCACATCCACGGAATCGAAGCCGGCCTTCTTGAACATGCCGCCGACCAGGGTGGCGTCGTTGACGGGATTGTTGAGCTTCGGCGCGCTCTTGTAGGCAGAATTGCCGATCACGAGCGCCACCCGCCGGTCGGCATGCGCCGGACCGCCGACAAGACCCATCGTCAATATCAACAATGCAAATAGCCGAAACGGAATCACTTGCGTCCCCCCGGATGCAATTCCCTGAGACTATTCGCTAGCGTCGCCGATTGCTAATTCTTCCTCTGTGATACCTGTCACATAACCCGATCTAACGGGGGTAAGGATAATGCGGCGAAGCGTCACCCGCTTTCCCAGCTGACGCCCGCCGTCTGTCGAGGCCCCTACGCCTGCACCACCTCGTGGCGCATCACGAAGGGTGCAAGCAGCGCGTGCACCTCGCCCGCAACCACTTCGCGCTGATCCGGCGGCAGCCCGGCGAGCGTCACGGTTGCGATCGATCCGTGGCTGCCATGGGCGCCGACCTTGACCTTGCAATCGATGCCGCGTTCGACCAGCGGCGCCAGCACCTTGGTGAACACGCGCTCCGCCGCGTCCCAGCGCAGCTGTGGCTTGAACACCTTGCCGACACCCGTCACCGGCATCGGATTGATCGGGATGACCTGCACCGGAACGGCGGCGCGCTCTGGCGTGCGCTCGCGCACCCAGGCTTCGAGCTCGCCCGGCTCGACGGTCGCACCCGGCTTCAATTGCACATACCCCACCGGCAATTCGCCGGCATAGGCGTCGGGCTGGCCAACCACCGCCGCGAAGCCGACCGCGGGATGTCCGAACATGATCTCCTCGATCGGCGCCGGATCGATGTTGTGGCCGCCGCGGATCACGAGATCCTTGGCGCGGCCGGTGATCCAAAGATAGCCGTCGGCATCGAGCCGGCCGAGATCGCCGGAATTGACCCAGACCTCGTCGACGAAAGCGCCCTTGTTGTGCTCGTCGTTGAGATAGCCGCCGAACACGCCGGGCCCGGCCATGATGACGACACCGATCTCGTCAGCCGCGCAGTCGCGGATGAGGCGGCCATCGGCATCGAGCTGCACGACGCGCACGCGCGCATACGGCATGGGAAGGCCGACCGAGCCGAGCCGGATCGGCCGGGACGGATAGGCCAGCGTGTGCACGCTCGACGTCTCCGTCATGCCGTAGACCTCGACCACCGGCAGCTTCAGCTTGTCCTGGATCGCCGATCCGACGGCGACGGGAATTGCCGAGCCGCCGCCGGCCGCATATTTGAGGCTGGAGATGTCGGCATCGCCCGGCGGCACCGCGAGCGTGGCGGCAAGCACCGTCGGCACGCTCGACAGCGCCTCGGGCCTGAAGCGTTCGACGAGCTGCCAGATGTTCTTCACCGCGTTCGGATTGCGCCAGCCGCTCGGCGACAGCACGACCAGCGAGCCGCCGCTCGACAGCGTCAGCAGCACCTGCGTCAACGATCCGCCGACGTGAAACAGCGGCATGCCGAACAGCAGATTGGAGCCCGGCTTCGCCTTCAGCAGCAGATTGAGCGCCCAGGCCTGATAGACTTGGTTGGTATGGGTGTGCCGCACCAGCTTCGGCGTGCCCGTGGTGCCGCCGGTGTGGAAATAGGCGGCGATGTCACTGCCGAGAATCTTGCGTTCACTGATGAGCCGGTCCGAGGGCTGCTGCTTGATCAGGTCGCCGAATGCAAAGATGCCTTTCGACGGATCACCGCCGCCGAACACCTGCACGATCGCCTTGAGGTGCTTCAGTTGCGGCCTGATCTGCTCGACTTTCTGCCAGATGTCGGTGCCGGGCATCGGTCCGAGCGCCACCAGGATCTTGGTGTTCGCAGCCTCCAGGATCTCCGCGATCTGGTGCGGCTCGAGCAGCGGATTGACCGGGTTGGCGATGCCGGCGGCCTCCGCGCCGAACAGCGTCACGAAGGCATCGGGCACCAGCGGCAGCATGAAGCTGATGACGTCGCCCTTCTCCGCGCCGAGCGCGTGAAACATGTTGGCGGCCTGCGTGACGCGCGCGATGAAATCGCGGTACGTCACGACGACCGGCGTGTCGGCGGGATCGGCGTTTTGCAGGAACTGGATTGCCGCGCCATCCGGATTGCGCGCGGCGCCCAACCTGATCGCGTCATAGGTGCACTCGGCGGCGATGCGGTCGGCATAGGGAACCTGCTCGAAGGCGCGCACCTCCGCGTCCGTCGAGAGATCCGGATAGTCGTTGCCGATGAGCCGATCGAGCGCGTGGATGCCCGCCATGGAGTTCCGTCCTCCCTCAGATGTAGGTCCTCACCCCGTCTTTTGACATTTTGGTACGGCGAGGCCTCGACCGATCGCCGGCCGAGCGCGGACAGAATGATGGATGATTTGGCGTTCGTCCATTGCCTGGCGGCTGCGCCGGTTGAACCTGCGCGGCCGGTCGAGGGACCAAGAACTGGCACTGAATTCGCGCGCCAGCGCCCTGCCGCAAGACCTGAGGTCATCATGACAACGCCCCCGCGGAACCGCATCACACGGCTGATCGCCGGGTTCGCCATCGCATCCGCAATTGCGCTGCCCTCCGCGACATTCGCCGCGGACAGCCAGCTCGACAAGATGCGCGCCAAGGTCGCGGCATTGATCACCGACAAGATGGAGAAGCTGGGCGGATCGCGCATCGTCTACAAGGTGGACAGCGACGCCCTGCGGGAGGCGATCGTCACCGACCTGCGGGACGATGTCTACAAGACCCTGCGCGAGGGCCGGATCGCCTTCTCCGGCCTTGCGATCCGCGACGGCGGCGTCGACGTCAAGATCGCGGATGCGAAGGGCCGCGATCTCCTCACGCGCAAGCTCGCCTCGGCGGCGGAGGGATTGCCCACGCACGCGCTCGCCGTGACCGACGCCGGCGACGGGCTGATCAGGCTCGCGCCGACCGATGCCGCATCCGCCGCACGGCTGCGCGATCTCGTCGAGGATTCCATCGCCATGATCGAGCAGCGCCTCAAGGACGCCGGCGTCACGCCGGCCAGCGTCCAGGGCGAAGGACCGGACCGCATCCGCATCTTCATACCGGGCATGATGGAGCCCGAGCGCATCACCGCGATCTTCGCCAAGAAGGTCAATATCAGCTTCCGCCTGATCGATGTCACGATGTCGGCGGAGCAGGCGCAATCCGGCACGCCTCCGGCAGGCACCGAAATCATGCTCGGCTTCAAGGACAAGCTTCCCTATCTGGTCAAGGCCAGCGTGCTCGACGGCAACGACATCAGCTATGCGGGACCAGGATTTGCTGGCGAAACGAAGGAGCCGATCGCCTCGTTCCGCTTCAATGGCCGCGGTGCGCGGCGCTTCGCCCACCTCACCGCAGAAAACGTCGGAATGCCCTTTGCCATCGCGCTCGACGACAAGGTGATCTCCGCCCCCGTGATCCGCGAGCCCATCACCGGCGGCTCCGGCCAGATTTCCGGCAACTTCACCCTGGAAGAGGCCAACAGCGTTGCCATGTTGCTGCGCGCCGGCTCGCTGCCCGGACGTCTGGGTCTCGTCGAGCGGCAGGTCATGCAACCCGCCAGCAAGCCGTAAGGCGAAGACCGTCCGACGTCCCTGCCTGGGGCATCCGGATTCCCCCCGCAACGCCGAAGCCCGCCCGAATCACGGCCGCGCTGCAGCCAGACGCGCCAGCAAGGGCAATTGCCGAAACGCCCGATCAGGCTAAAATTTGCCTCTTGCGGCATGGCGGCCGAAGGCTTCATTTCAGACGGCCGTCATTCGATTTCGGCTATACGTGTCGAGCATACCGACCAGGACTGAAGACCTTACGCGGGGTTAGTACCATGCCGTCCGGCAGCGCAGACATTTCCTCGATCCTCGACCGCATTCTAGATGCGGCGACGGACAACCTCAGGATCGCGAAGATCCTGGTCCAGATGGGTCTCGATCCCAACAACGTCACCTACGATGCGATCTTCAACCGGCTGCTGGAGATCTTCATCCACAACATCACCTTCGCCAATCTGTTCGCTGCGGTCGGCGCCGGCTTCTTCGTCGCCACCCTCTTGATGCGGACGATGGTGCCTCTGCGCGTCGCCAACATGGTCGGCTGTGCGTTCTTCGCCGTTTTCGGCGCGCTCACCGCCAACGTCGCGACGTTCCTGCTCTATCTGCTGCTGCTTCCAATCAACGCCCTCCGTTTGCGGCAGATGCTCAAGCTGGTCAAGAAGGCTCGCCATGCAACTGAAGGCGACATGTCGATCGAATGGCTCAAGCCCTTCATGACCGAGCGCAAATATCGCCGCGGCGATACGCTGTTCAAGCTGCGCGACCCCGCGAAGGAGATGTTCCTCACGGTCACCGGCAAGTTCCTGGTGAAGGAGATCAACGTCGAGATCGGGCCCGGAGCGCTGATGGGCGAACTCGGCTTCCTCACGCCGGACAACCGGCGCACGGGAACGGTCGAATGCATCGAAGACGGCCAGGTGCTGACGATCACCTATGACCGGCTGCTCGAGATCTACTTCCAGGATCCGCAATTCGGCTACTACTTCCTGGTGCTGACCAGCCAGCGCCTGCTGCAGAACATCGACCGCCTGCAGAAGCAGCTGGCCAGCGAGCGAGCGGCAACCACGAACAGGATCGCGTGACCTCAGCTCAGCTCAGCAACAGCGCCATGCCCGGATCGCCCTTCTCCATCGCGCGCCGATAGGCCGGACGGTCGCCGATGCGGCCGAGATATCTGATCACGTTCGGACAGCGCTGGAGATCATAGGGCTGGAAGTAGCGCATTGTGGTGAGCGAAAAGACGGTCATGATGTCGGCGGTGGTAAAGGCGCTGCCCGCCAGATATTCGGCTTCGCGAAGCCTCGCATCGAGAAGGTCATGAGCACGATCGAGGCGTCCCTTCATGGCGACCAGGGTCGGATTGTCCTGGGCGAGATCGAGCCGGTTCAGGATCATCATCCGACCCATGCCGGGTTGCAGCGTGCCGTTGGCGAAATGAAGCCAATACAGGAACTGGGCGAAGGCCGGATCATCGGGTCCGGGCACCAGTCGACCGGCGCCGAACTTCGCAACGATGTAGTCGACGATGGCGCCGGATTCCGCAAGCACCAGATCACCGTCGGTGATGACGGGTGCCGCGCCGGCCGGATGCAGCGCCTTGTACTCGGCCGGTGCCAGCATGGTCCTGGCATCGCGCGTGTAGCGCTTCAGCTCATAGGGTATGCCGAGCTCCTCGCAGAGCCAGACGATACGCTCGGACTGTGACTTGCCGAGGTGATGGACGGTGAGCATGAGGCCTCCTGCAAGCGTAAACTGGACGATTGTGACGCCGCATCATCTTTCGTGATTGCCGGCCTCCCCGGACTTTTTGCGCATCGTGTCAGAGCATTCAAGCCTCTCCAAACCGGCCCTCAAGCGGCCCCGCCGCAAAATCGCCCTAAAAACCGAATGGTAACCATGGCGGGCTAGGGTAGTAACGTGACCAATTCTCCGACGATCCTGGTGTTCGATTCCGGTCTTGGTGGGCTCACGGTCCTCCGTGAGGTCGTGGCCGCACGCCCGGACGCGCATTACGTCTACGTCGCCGACGATGCTTTCTTCCCCTACGGCCACCACGGCGAGGACGAGATCATCGCCCGTGTGGTGCCGTTGATGGGAGAGCTGATCGGCACGCATGACCCTGATATCGTCGTCATCGCCTGCAACACGGCTTCCACCCTGGTGCTGTCGCACCTGCGGGCTGCTTATTCCCTGCCCTTCGTCGGTACGGTGCCGGCGATCAAGCCGGCCTGCGCGCAGTCGAAGACCCGCCGCGTCTCGGTGCTCGGCACCAAGGGCACGGTGAAGCGGGAATACACCAAGGCCTTGATCCGCGACTTCGCGCAGGGCTGCGAGGTGACGCTGGTCGGCTCGCCCGAGCTTGCTTCGCTGGCTGAAGCCGAGCTCAGCGGGGGGCGATCAGCGACAAGGCCATCCTCGCCGAGCTCGCTCCCTGCTTCGTCGGCGAGGCCTCGGATGCGACATCGCGCACGGACACGGTGGTGCTCGCCTGCACGCATTATCCGCTGCTGCTCGACCGGATGAAGAAGCTGGCGCCCTGGCCGGTCGACTGGATCGACCCCGCACCGGCGATCGCCCGCCGCGTCTCGGACTTGCTCGGCCCGCGGATCGACGGCATCGCGCTGGACCGCGCCGAGATGATCTTCACCTCGAACCGTGTGCATGGCCTCAACGCCACGCTGACGCCGTTCTTCGGCGGGCGCGCAGTGGCCTGAGCTTGCCGGCCCGGCGGCGCGCTGCTGCAGCGTTTTTGAGCGAAGTGGACACCGGTTGCGCGAAGAAAACGCGTCGAACAAGAATCTAGAGCTTCGGTTCTGATTCAATCAGAACCGATAATGCTCTAAGCTCCCTGTCGTCATCTCTGCGCAGGTCATCACATGTCGGTCCCCGCAAAGCCGCTCAACCGCCTCCGCCAATTGTGGATCGAAGGACGGCCCGCCTTCGGCGCGATCGCGACCATTCCGAGCGTGCAGATGGTGCAGATCATGGCGCGCTCGCTGGACTGGATCATCGTCGATCTCGAACATGGGCCGATCGGATTGACCGAAGCCCATGCGATGATCGCCGCGACCACGGGCACGCCGTGCACGCCCCTGGTGCGGATCGCCGCGAACGAGCCGTGGCTTGCCAAAGCGCCGATGGACATCGGCGCGTTCGGCATCAACTTCCCGATGATCACAAGCCGCGCCGACGCCGAGAAGGCCGTGCGCAGCGTCCGCTACCCGCCGCGCGGCGATCGTCTCTGGGGTCCTTTCCATGCGCCATTCCGCTGGGGTCAGTCGATGCCGGATTACATGGCGAGCGCCGATGACGAGATGATCTGCATGGTCACGATCGAGCACATCGACGCCGTCAATCGCATCG
Source organism: Bradyrhizobium sp. CCGE-LA001 (assembly GCF_000296215.2). Taxonomy (NCBI): domain Bacteria; kingdom Pseudomonadati; phylum Pseudomonadota; class Alphaproteobacteria; order Hyphomicrobiales; family Nitrobacteraceae; genus Bradyrhizobium; species Bradyrhizobium sp. CCGE-LA001. The sequence continues at coordinate 5,212,733 of NZ_CP013949.1, forward strand.
ACGAGATCATGGCCACGCCCGGCATCGACGTCGCGGTGATCGGTCCGGGCGACCTCGCCACCTCCATCAACAAGCGCGGCCGGATGGACGATCCGGAATTGCTGGAGCTGGTCGCCCGCGCGGAGGCCGGCATCCTCAGAAGCGGCGTGCCGATCGGCGGCGTCGCCCGCACCGCCGACCAGGCCAACGCCCTGATCGACCGGGGTTATCGCGCCATCGCGCTCGGCTTCGACTGGTCGCTGTTCCAGCGCGGCATCATGACGGCGTTCGACGGGATCAAGCGCTGAACGGGTCGAGCACGGCCTTGCCGGGAACCGCGACGCTGCTAGGGTCGGCGGCTCCAGGGAGGAAACAATGCTCAAAAAGACCTTGCTCGCTCTTGCCTTCGCCGGCCTTGCCGCTGCCGCCTTCGCCCAGCAGCCCGGCATCAAGCGTACCCCGCTCCAGAAAGTCGAGTTTCCGGATGGCTACAACACCATCACAGCCATTGCGGAAGTGCCGGCAGGCGGGGCCGCGGGACGCCATACCCATCCGGGAATCGAGACCGGCTACGTGCTCGAAGGCGAGCTGACCCTCCTCATCGATGGGCAGCCAGAGAAAACCCTGAAAGCAGGTGATTCCTATCAGATCCCGGCAGGCGTCGTGCACGATGCCAAGGCTCACGGCGATAAGTCTATGAAAGTGCTCGGGGTTTACGTGGTCGACAAAACCAAGCCGTTGGCCTCGCCGGCGCCCTGATGCGGCGAACCGACCGGCCCCAAGCGGGTTGGTTCGTGCTAGAGCGAGCGGGCGGGCCCCGCTCGCTGCACATATTTTGATCTTTGATCCGGAACCGAAAGACCAATGCGCGGGACGCCCAAGACCATTTCGCTGCGGCGCCGTCTGATTTGCGACCTCATGCATGCCTCGATGGGCGTGCCCTTCGTTTCGCTATCCCGCTCACTCGACATCCGCCGTGTCCTGGAGGCCCGCGCCGGCGCAACCACACCCGCCGGCTGGGCGGCGATGTTCGTCAAGGCCTTTGCCCTCGTGGCCAAGGATGAGCCGGTCCTGCGTACCGTCTACGCCAAATGGCCTTGGCCGGCCCTTTATGAGCTGCCCAAGAGCGTGGCGCTGGTGGCGATTGCCCGGGTCGACGATGGCGAGGAATGCGTCATCCCACAGCGTATCGCTGCCCCCGACGCGATGGCGCTGGCGGCGGTCGACGCCGAGATCCGGCGCGCCAAGACGGCGCCGGTCGAGGACGTTCCCATGTTCCGCAAGATCATGCGGGCGACCCGCCTTCCGTTACCGCTGCGGCGCCTGTCCTGGGCGGTGGGGCTGAATTTCGGCCGCCAGCGCGGCAATTGGTTCGGCAGCTTCGCGGTCAGCTCGGTTGCCGCCTATGGCGGCGGCGAGCTCCACCCCATCACCCCCGGCCCCTTCATCCTCAGCTACGGGACGGTCGAGGCCGACCAGACCATCCATGTCGTGATCCGCTGGGATCATCGCGTCACCGACGCAGCCCCGATCGCGAGGGTCCTGACCCGCCTGGAACAGGTCCTGAACACTGAAATCGCTGCCGAATTGCGGACGGCCGAACCAAAGCCGATCCGGGCGGTCAGGACCTGATTCCAGGGCCATTCGCATTGACAGCGAACCCTAAACTCCCCTAAAAGCCGCCTGCTCGCGGGCCGATTTCGGCCCGCGAAGCGTTTCGCGACCCGTGGTCCACTCCCTTAAGCTTTGGGGATCGGACCTGTCGGTGCCGGGATCATCCCGTCACACAGGAGGGCGCGTTTCCTCAAACCATGCAACCGAAGAGGACGCGATGACTAAGCGCAGTGAGGCGAAGTACAAGATCGATCGCCGTATGGGCCAGAATATCTGGGGCCGCCCGAAGAGCCCCGTGAATCGCCGCGAGTACGGCCCCGGCCAGCATGGCCAGCGCCGCAAGGGCAAGCTCTCCGACTTCGGCGTTCAGCTGCGCGCCAAGCAGAAGTTGAAGGGCTATTACGCCAACATCAGCGAGCGCCAGTTCCACGGGATCTATGTGGAAGCCAGCCGCCTCAAGGGTGACACCGGCGAGAACCTGATCGGCCTCTTGGAGCGTCGTCTCGACGCGGTGGTGTACCGCGCCAAGTTCGTCTCCACGATCTTCGCCGCCCGCCAGTTCATCAACCACGGCCACGTCAAGGTGAACGGCCGCAAGGTCAACATCTCGAGCTACCAGCTCAAGGTCGGCGACGTGATCGAGGTCAAGGAAGCCTCCAAGCAGCTCGCTCACGTGCTCGAAGCCAGCCAGCTCCCCGAGCGCGACGTTCCCGACTATCTCGAAGTCGATCACGGCAAGATGACCGCGAAGTACACCCGCATCCCCGGCCTTTCCGACGTGCCGTTCCCGGTGCAGATGGAGCCGCATCTGGTGGTCGAATTCTATTCGCGCTGATAGGCTCGACAGATCGACATTCAAAGGCCCCGGTTTCCGGGGCCTTTTTGTTTGGGGCGGCCATTCTCAACTCTCAGCCCATCCGTGTTATGCTTGCGTGTAACGGAGTTGACCATGACGCGTCTTCTGGAAGAGGCCTTTCGAAAGGTTTCCGACCTGCCAGATTCAGAGCAGGATGAGTTGGCGCGAGCCCTGCTTGAACTTGCCGGGGTCGACCAGCCTCCGATCCAGCTGACGGCGGCAGAAGAGGCGGATCTCGCAGAGGCCGAAGCTGAAATCGCCCGCGGTGAGCTGGCCAGCGCAGACGAAGTCCGTGCGATGTGGGCCAAGCACGGGCTGTGAAGGCCCGTTACACGAAACGGGCGCTCGCCCAGATCGACGAAGTCCTGACCTATATCGAGGCGCGCTCCCCCAGGGAGAGCAGGCCACGTGCGCGACCGCATTGTCGCGCTCATCGCGCTCCTAAAGGATCATCCCTATGCAGGCCGGCAGACCACGCGTGCGTACGTCCGCCGCTTGCCGGTCAACCCCCTATCCATATCCGATCGATTATCGTGTGACCGAGACAGAAATCGTTGTCATGCGGTTTCGTCACGGCGCCAGGCGTCCGCCTGGAACTTGCTGACTGCGAACGAGTGACACCGCCCGGTGGGGCTGCTGCTCCAGTTCGCAACAACAAGTGGGGGAGTCATCGTTCAAAGCCCGGTTTCCCGGGCGCTTCTGCTGTGGTAGCCTGCTCTTAATGTCCCAGACGACCGACCAGCTCGCCAACATCACCCCATCGGCCACGCCCAGCGAGGCGGAGCTTGAGGCATGGGCCAAGCTGCCCCGCGACGAGCAAGTTCGCCGATACCAAGCTCTGTTCGCTCAGCCCGATTGCAACAATTTCACCTCGGACTCGCCGGACGACATTCTCGCTGCCGCGCGTCAACGCGTCGCTCAACGCCGCCATGGCTGAATACCGGTTGTCGGAGCGTACCCGCGCCGATCTGATCGACATCTACGACTTCACCGAGAGCCGGTTCGGAAAATACCAGGCAGAAGCCTATTACGCAGGCTTGGTCCGCTCCTTCGGGCTGCTCGCCGACTTTCCCCTGATCGGCCAGCAAGTGGATGAGCTCGCGGCGGGCTATCGACGTTTCCGCTTCCAATCCCATCTGATTTTCTACACGGTGCAACCCGACCACGTTGAAATTCGCGCCATTCTTCATGGCGCGCAAGACATCAGACCGCAGCTATTCGACTAGAGAATGAGACAGGCCATGCTCTACACCCCTCCCCCTATCGATCCAAAGGCGCCGCCAGTGCGCATCAATCTGCTGTCGGATACGCAGACGAGACCGACAGCTGCGATGCGCGAGGCGATGGCGCGGGCAGAGGTCGGCGACGAGCAGGTCGGCGACGATCCGACCGTCAATGCGCTTTGCGAGCGCGTTGCCGATCTGCTCGGCAAGGAGGCCGCGGTCTACATGCCCTCGGGGACGATGTGCAACGTCACCGCGACGCTGGTGCATTGCCGCCCCGGCGACGAGATCTTGGCGCATGAGACCGCGCACATCATCGCCCGCGAAGGCGGTGCGCATGCCGCGATCGGCGGTTTCCAGGTGACCCAGCTCAAGGGCGAGGGCGGCCAGTTCACGCCGGAGACGTTCCGCAAGGCACTCCATCCGCGCACGCGCTACCAGCCGCCGCAGACCGTCGTCAGCGTCGAGCAGACCGCCAATATCGGCGGCGGCACGATCTGGAAGAAGGCGGCACTCGACGAGATCGTCGCGATCGCCAAGCAACACGGTCTCATCACCCATATGGACGGCGCGCGCCTGCTCAATGCCACGGTGGCAAGCGGCATCTCGCCGCGCGACATGACCGCAGGATGGGATTCGGCCTGGATCGACTTCTCCAAGGGCCTGGGCGCGCCGATCGGCGGCGTGCTGGCGGGCTCGCGCAGCTTCATCGACGCGGTGTGGCAGTGGAAGCAGCGGCTCGGCGGCTCGATGCGGCAGGCCGGCATCTGTGCGGCAGCCTGCATCTACGCGCTCGACCATCATGTCGAGCGCCTTGCCGACGACCACGCCAATGCGCGCGCCCTCGCCCGCGGGCTGTCGCAGATATCAGGCATCGAGGTGCAGGAGCCCGAGACCAATCTCGTATTCTTCAGGCCCGACGGCGCCGGCATTCCCGGCGACAAGATGGTCGCAGCGCTGCGCCAGCGCGGCGTCACGCTCGCGATGATGGACGGCCGCATCCGCGCCTGCACCCATCTCGACGTCGATGCGGGCCAGATCGAGGAAACGATCGGATACGTTCGCGAGATCGTGCGCGCGGCGTGATGCCGTAGCCCGGGTGAGCAGCGACACCCGGGACTTCCGCGCCGAGAGGTCCCGGATATCGCTTCGCTCATCCGGGCTACGATTGCAGCGAAACGTCCGCGCTCACCGCCCCATCGCCCGGTAGATCAGCGTCTTCAGCTCAAGCTGAATCCGGCCGCGCTGCGAGGGCGTCTGCACCATGAAGATCCCGAACAGATCGTCTTCGGGATCGATGAAGAAGAACGTACCGCCGACGCCGTCCCAGCGATACTCGCCAAGCGGCCATGACGTGCCTGCCGGCACGGAGGTGCGCACCGCAAAGCCGAGGCCGAAGCCGGAATTGGTGCCGGGAAAATAACTCTGGTCGCGCGTGATCCTCGTCTCCGGTCCGACGTGATCGGACGCCATCAGCGCGATGGTCTCAGGCTTGAGATAGCGTCGCCCCTCATAGCTGCCGCCGTTCAGCAGCATCTGCGCGAAACGGGCGTAGTCACCGATCGTGCCGACCATGCCACCGCCGCCCGACTCCCATTTCAGCGGCCGCCTGATGTCGCGCATCGGTGTGGTCGGGTTGATGTTGCGATCCGCCGGCATCGGCTCGGCGATGCGCGGAAACTTGGCGGGATCGGCGACGAAGAACGCCGTCTCGGTCATGCCGAGCGGATCCAGCAGCCGCTCCTTCTCGAACTGGAGCAGCGTCTTTCCCGAGGCGACCTCGACGACGCGGCCGAGCACATCGGTCGAAAAGCCGTAATCCCAGACAGTACCCGGCTGCTCGGCCAGCGGCAGCGTCGCGATCTTCGCAGCGAAGTCGGCATTGCCGAGATGGCTTTGGAAAAGATTGGCCTCGGCATAGAGCTCGCGCACCAGGCCGCCACCACGATAGCCGTAAGGCAGCCCCGAGGTGTGGCGCAGCAGATCCTTGATGGTGACCGGACGCGCGAGCGGCTCGAGCGCCAGCGTCACCTTGCCGTCCTCGCCCTTCCTCTCGACGCCGATCTTCATCTGGGCGAAGGCCGGAATGTATTTCGAGACGGGATCATCGAGCGAGAGCTTGCGCTCCTCGACCAGCATCATCGCCATGACTGATGTGATCGGCTTCGACATCGAATAGAGGCGGAAGATCGTGTCCGCGCTCATCGAAAGCTGGGTCGCGACGTCGCGGACGCCGAAATTCTCGTAATAGACCGGCTTGCCGTGCTGCTGGAGCAGCAAGATGGCGCCGGGAATCTTGCCGGTGGCGACCTCGTTTCGGATGTAATCGGAAACCTTTGCCAAGCCTTCGGCTGAGAATTTGCGCGTAGCGCTCTCCGAGCTCGCACGCGCACCGACCATGCCGAACAGAAGAACGAGCGCCGCGATCAGCGCGCGGCGCCCGAACATTTCACTTCTCCATGGCTTCATAGACGAGTTGCTTCAATGTCCGCTGCACGCGCTGGCGCTCGGTCGGGGTCTGCTCCAGGAGGACGAAGAACATGTCCTGCTTGGGATCGATGACGAAATAGCAGCCGGAGGCGCCGTCCCACTTCAATTCGCCGAGATTGCCGGGCGGCGGCGGTTTTGCGTTGCCGGGATCGGTCCGCACGGCGAGCCCGAGACCGAAGCCGAACCCGTCGCCGGGGAAGTAGAAATAGTCACGATCGACGCCGGAGCCCGGTCCGACCTGGTCGGTCGTCATCAGCTTGAAGGTCGCCGGCTTGAGGATGGTCTTGCCGTCGAGGCTGCCGCCATTGAGCAGCATCTGCGCGAAGCGCTCATAGTCGGCCATGGTCGTGACCATGCCGCCGCTGGCGAACTGGATCTTCTTTGCGACGGAGGGATCGTTGATCCGGCCGACCCTGAAATCACTGTCGTTCGGCACCGGCTGCGCCAGCAGCTTCTGCTTCTCGGGGGCCGTGACGAAGAAGCCGGTATCGACCATGCCCAAGGGATCGAGCAGCTTCTCCCGCATGATGTCGATGAGCGGCTTGCCGGCCGCGACCTCCATCACGCGCGCGAGCACGTCGGTGGAATGACCGTATTGCCAGAGCGCGCCCGGCTGGTTGTGCAGCGGCAGTTTTGCGATGCGCTCGGCGAACTCGGCGAGATCATAATCGCCGGCATAGATATTGGCTTCGCGATAGGCCTTGCGCACCAGGCTATCGCCATAGAAACCATAGGTGATGCCCGAAGTATGGCGCATCAGATCGAGGACGGTCATCGGCCGGCTCGGCGGCACCAGCTCGAGCGACTTGCTGCCGTCCTCGGCCTTCTTCTCGACGCCAACCTTTACATTGGCGAAGGACGGGATGTATTTTGAGACGGGATCATCGAGCTTGATCTTGCCGTCTTCGACCAATTGCATCGCGACGACCGAGGTGATCGCCTTGGTCATCGAGAACAGGCGGAAGATGGTCTTGTCGGTGATCGGCGCCTTGCTGACCACGTCCTGCACGCCGAAGGCCTCGTGATACACCGCCTTGCCGTGCTGCTTGATCAGCACCGTGGCGCCGGCGATCTTGCCGGTCGCGACCTCGTTCTTGAAGAACTCGCTGATCTTGGCGAGCTTGTCCTGATTGAAATGCGCGCCGGCCGGAATCTCGTAGGTGCCCTCCGCCCGCGCGAACGACACCACGCCAAGCGATACCAGCGCGCCGCAGACCAGCGCACGCAGTCCAGAATGTGAAATCATATCCCCTCCCCGGAACATGGTCCGGCGGAGTGTACCGGCAGCGAGATCAGGCACAAGAGCCACCGTGCCGCGCCAGCGCCTCGGCATGAAGCTTGGCGCTCGGCTCCGAGAAGCAGCAGAACAACACGCGGGCAACGGAGGGAGCCGCAGAGAGCCCTTCGATCACCGTGCGCACGGCGATCTCGGCGGCGCGGTCGGCAGGGAAGCGGTAGATGCCGGTCGAGATTGCCGGAAATGCCACCGAGGTCAGCTCATGCTTGCCGCACAGCTCGATGGAGCGGCGATAGCAGGAGGCGAGCAGATCGTCCTCGCCGAGGGTGCCGCCATTCCAGACCGGGCCGACGGTATGGATGACGTGCGCGGCCTTGAGCCGGTAGCCCCTGGTGATCTTGGCATCGCCGGTCTTGCAGCCGTGGAGCATGCGGCATTCCGCGACGAGTTCAGGCCCGGCGGCCCGATGGATCGCGCCGTCCACGCCGCCCCCGCCCAGGAGCGACGTGTTGGCGGCGTTGACGATGGCGTCAACGCCGAGTGTGGTGATGTCGGCAACGATGACCTCGAGCTCGGCGCCACTCACCTGGCGCTTGAGCACGGTCATCACATCAGGCCGCGACGACGACGCCTTTCTCGGTGAAGAGCTGCTGCAATTCGCCGGCCTGGAACATCTCGCGGACGATGTCGCAGCCGCCGACGAACTCGCCCTTCACGTAGAGCTGCGGAATGGTCGGCCAGTTCGAATATTCCTTGATGCCGTTGCGCAGCTCGGCGGATTCGAGGACATTGAGCCCCTTATAGCCGACGCCGATGTGGTCGAGGATCTGGACGACCTGGCCGGAGAACCCGCACTGCGGAAATTGCGGCGTGCCCTTCATGAACAGAACCACGTCGTTCGACTTCACTTCGTTGGCGATGAATTCCTGGATGCTCATATCCGTGTCCTTTTGGGGCCTCAACGATCGCTTCCGGGCCGGCCCAGCCGATTTAACCCGATATCTGGCTATATATGTAGCCCAAACCGTTGTGCATCCAAAGTAAAATGGCGGCGAACGGACCCGGGACAGCCCGCTTTGACGGCGCCGCGTGATGGGCTGATGACACTAATATTAACGGCTGGGAGGACTTTTATCTCGTAACGGAGGCCCCATTTAGGACGAACCCTGGTTTTGGAACCGGGCAACGCCAACAACGTTCTCTTGTCCTGTCTGGAGAAAAACGTGACGAAACCAGCCTCCGCTACGGCCGCCCCTCATTCGTCACTTTCCTCCCACCCGGGCGACCTCGCCTGGCGGCTGGAAGACGCGTTTCTCAACGTTCGCAATGAGACTGAGCGCCGCGCGGCGCCGCTGTCGCCGGAGGACCAGCAGATTCAGTCGATGCCCGATGCGAGCCCGGCGAAATGGCATCGGGCGCATACCACCTGGTTCTGGGAGCAATTCCTGCTCGGCGAGCACTGTCCCGACTACCGGCCCTTCCACCCCGATTTCGCCTTCCTGTTCAATTCCTATTACGTCAGCGCCGGCCCGCGTCATGCTCGCAACCATCGCGGTGACATCACCCGGCCCAGCGCGGACGAAGTCGGCGCCTATCGCAAATATGTCGATGCCGCCGTCGTCAAATTCTTCCGCGAGGCCGACGCGGCTAAGCTGCGCGAGATCGCGCCGCTGGTCGAGGTCGGGCTCAACCACGAGCAGCAGCATCAGGAGCTGATGTTCACAGACATCCTGCACGGCTTTGCGCAGAATCCGGTCTACCCGGCCTATAACCCGGACTGGCGCTTCCCGGTCGCAACGCGCGGCGGCGATGACTGGTTGACACTCAACGAGGGCATTCACACCGTCGGCCATGTCGACGACAGCTTCCATTTCGACAATGAGAAGCCTGCCCATCGCGCCCTGGTCGGCCCGGTCAAGCTCGCCCGCAATCTCGTCACCAACGCCGAATGGCTCGCCTTCATGCAGGATGGCGGCTACCGGACCGCAACGCTGTGGCTGATGGACGGCTTTGCCGCGGCCAGCAAGGAAGACTGGCAGGCCCCCGGCTATTGGCGCGAGGTCGATGGCGCATGGCAGGTGATGACGCTCGCCGGCCTCAAGCCGGTCGACCCGAACGCGCCAGTCTGTCACGTCAGCTATTACGAGGCGGATGCGTATGCCCGCTGGGCCGGAAAACACCTGCCGACCGAGATCGAATGGGAGGTCGCTGCGCGCACCAAGCAGCTCAACGACGCTTTCGGCATCGTGTGGCAATGGACGCGGTCTTCGTACTCGCCCTACCCCGGCTATCGCGCCGTCGAAGGCGCGCTCGGCGAATACAACGGCAAATTCATGGTCAACCAGCTGGTGCTGCGCGGCTCCTCGCTTGCAACCCCGGAAGGGCACAGCCGTATCACCTATCGCAACTTCTTCTATCCGCACCACCGTTGGCAGTTCACGGGGCTGCGGCTCGCCGACTACGAGTAATCCGACGAAAATGCGCGCCGGACAGCGCGTTCAGGAGAGTATCATGAATGTGCACGCCAGCGCTTTGGCCGAAGCCCATCTCCCCGACGAGCAAACCACCGCTTTCGCCCGCGAGGCCATCGCGGACCTCTCGCAGCAGCCGAAGAAGCTGTCGCCGAAATTTTTCTACGATGCGACCGGGTCGGAGCTGTTCGAGGCGATCACGAAGCTGCCGGAATATTATCCGACGCGCACCGAGCTTGCGATCCTGAGAGAGCGCGGCGGTGAGATCGGGAAGATCATTCCCGAGCACGCGGCGCTGGTCGAGTTCGGCGCCGGCGCCACGACGAAGGTCCGCCTGCTGCTCGGTCATTGCAGGTTCGCGGCCTATGTCCCCGTCGACATCTCAGGCGATTTCCTAAAGGCGCAGGCGAACGCCCTGAAGCGGGATTTCCCCGCGCTCGGCATTTATCCCGTCGCGGCCGACTTCACGACGCCGTTCGAGCTGCCGAGGCAAGTCGCATCCATGCCCAAGGTCGGCTTCTTCCCGGGCTCGACCATCGGCAATTTCGAGCCGCAGGAAGCGCAAGCCTTCCTGAAGAGCGCCCGCAAGATCCTCGGTACCGGAGCGCAGATGATCATCGGCGCCGATCTCGAGAAGGACGAGAAGGTGCTGCACGACGCCTATAACGATGCCGCCGGCGTCACCGCGCGCTTCAACCTCAATGTGCTGGTGCGCATCAATCGCGAGCTCGGCGGCAATTTCGACCTGTCCGCCTTCACCCATCGCGCGATCTACAATCGCGAGCGGCACCGTATCGAGATGCACCTGATCAGCAAGAAGAGCCAGACCGTGCGCCTGCTCGGCACCAGCTTCTCGTTCCGCCCGGGCGAGAGCATCCACACCGAGAACAGCTACAAATACAGCATCGAACGGTTTGCGGCGCTGGCGCAGGGCGCAGGCTGGCGCGTGCGCGAGAGCTGGACGGATGCAGCCAGGATGTTCTCGGTGCACGCGCTGGAGGTGGCGGAGTAGCCGGCGGGGCTCAATGCCCCTTCGCTTCCTCCGGTGCCGCTCCCAGCGACACCGACTCCCACACCGCCACCATGATCATGATCGTAGTCGTCGCGACCGACAGCCAGACCGGCGACAGGTCCGAGGCGAACCAGCTCAGCGCCAGCAGCAGGATGATGCCGACGCCGTGCGAGAGCTGGAGGAAGCCGCGGATCGCGTGCTTGAACAGGATGGTGCCGACCAGAAAAATTAAGGGACCGCCGATCGTGCTCACGATCGTGCGCATGTCGGAATGACCGGTCGGATGCTTCAGCACCAGTTCGTCCGAGACTGCGGTCAGGATGATGCCGGCGACGATCGGCGTATGCAGATAGGTGTAGGCGAGCCGCGCCAGGCGCCCGGATTCGGCGGATTTCGAGATGCGTTCTGAGCCGGCCTCGGCACCTCTGTGAAAATAGATCCACCACATCGCGATGGCGCCGACCAGCGCAGAGACGAAAGCAAGAATATTGCTCGCTGTCCATTCCAGCTCAGCGAATGTTGCGCCATTGACGATGATGGCTTCGCCGAGCGCGATGATGACGAAGAGAGAGCAACGCTCGGCCATGTGCGCGCCTTCGACGGCCCAGGCCTCGACCGACGAGAAGCCCAGCTTCGGCACCCAGAACCGTGCCGCCGGGGCGATGTACTCCCAAATCACAGCCGCGATCCACAGCCAGAGCCGCGTCTCTCCCTGGGACAAGCCGCCGGCGATCCACAACACCGCCGAGACGGAGAACCAGGCTAGGATACGGATCGCGTTGTGCCGAACTGCAGTCCGGTGATGCGGGGTCGCAAACATCCAGAACGCGGTGCGTCCGACCTGCAGGATCGCGTAGGCGATCGCGAACCACAGGCCCCGCCCCTCGAAGGCGGTCGGAATCGTCGTCGACAGCACGAGGCCGCCCAGCATCATCGCAAAGAGCAGGATGCGGACCGGCGTCAGCTCGGGATTCAACCAATTGGTGACCCAGGCGGTGAAGACCCACACCCACCACACCGCGAGAAACAGCACGGCGACATGCACCGCGCCGAGCGGCGTGAAATGGTGCAGCAGCGTGTGCGAGACCTGCGTGACGGCGAAGACGAAGACGAGGTCGAAGAACAGTTCGACATAGGTGACGCGGCTGTGGTGGTTCGGCGTGATGACACGAAACATCGCGCCGCGAGGATTCTCCGCAGCCATCATCGTCTCTCCGCAGGCGCTTGGATCAGGTGCCGGGCACCCCGGGTCCGCCGGGTACCCCGGTTTGCAGCGCCAGCGCATGCAGCACGCCGCCCATCTGTCCCTGCAAGGACTGGTAGACGATCTGGTGCTGCTGAACGCGGGACTTGCCGCGGAAGGATTCGGAGATCACGGTCGCGGCGTAATGGTCGCCATCGCCGGCGAGGTCTCGGATGGTCACCTCGGCATCGGGGATTGCTGCCTTGATCATCGCCTCGATATCGTGGGCGTCCATAGGCATTCGGGTCTTGCTCCTTGTCTCGGCTGCGAATCAGCCTCGTCGTCGAATCGCTTGCCGGGGTCCCCGGCCCGGCAAGGCCAAACTTAGCGTGAACGGCCTTCTACGTCACGTCCTCCGGCACTATATCCCTGATCGCATCAGGATAAAGGCACGACAAAGTGCCGCGCGTGACAGGTTGATCGAAAAAGGTGTGACATCATGAAGCTTCCAGGGCCCGACCACCCCATCACCATCAGCCCAAATCCCCGGCGTGTCCGCGTCACGGCTGGCGACATCGTGATCGCGGAGACTGACAAGGCGTTGACCCTGAAGGAGGCCAAATATCCGGCAGTGCAATATGTGCCGCGCCAGGACACCAACATGTCGCTGCTGGAGCGCACCGACCGTGTCACGCACTGCCCGTACAAGGGAGACGCGAACTATTACAGCGTCAAGGCCAACGGCAAGACGCTCGACAACGCGATCTGGACCTATGAGACGCCCTTCCCCGCGATGACGGAGATCTCGGGCCATCTCGCCTTCTATCCCGACAAGGTGAAGATCGAGGAAGTGGGGTAGTTGCTGGGCTTCGTCATGTCGGGGCCTGTCCCGGGCATCCACGTTCTTTGGGGGATGGCCGGGACAAGCCCGGCCATGATGGCGATAGCTGACGCAGCTCGGCTACGCCCTGAAGATCGTGAGCCCCAATATCAGCAGCACCAGGAAGATCACCACGAAGACGTAGAACAGGAAGCGAGCGATATCGGCGGAAGCCGCCGAAACCCCGGTGAAGCCGAGCACGCCGGCCACGATCGAGATCAGGAGAAAGATCAGCGCCCATTTCAGGATCGTCATCGCCAGCTCCGAATTGCTGCCGCTCGGCGCAGCCTCAAACTCTTATTCGCGAACGCTAACTTTGCTGGGCGGAACTGGTTCCAGAGGCGGTCGAGACTGAACGGCGGCATAAACTGCCCTTGCTGAATCCGATTCGCGGCGGCACAGTCCGGCCGGGAGGAGCGCGGGGGCAACCATGATGACGATGTCACATTCGGCGACGATCGGCGCGGAGGCAAATGCCGCCCCTGTCGCTAAGACGCGCAATTTGTCGCTCGACCGCGCTCGCACATTCCTGACGCTTGTAGTGCTGCTGCACCATGCGGTGATCCCCTATACCTATTTCGGTCATACCGATCCGACGTCCTTCTTCGGCTTCGACATGATCGTGCTCGCCACCGACAGTTTCTTCATGGCGATGTTCTTCTTCCTGTCGGGACTGTTCGCCTGGTCTGGCATCGCCCGGAAGGGAGCCCTGAACTATCTGCAGGATCGCCTCCTTCGGCTCGCACTGCCATTCGTGATCTGCGCATTCACGGTCATTCCGCTCGCCTATTACGCCATCTCGCTCCGGCACCATCCCGAGATCGGCTTTTCGGAATATTATTGGAACATGATCACGAAGGGCCCGTGGCCGAGCGGGCCGATGTGGTTTCTCTGGGTCCTGCTCGGCTTCGACCTGGTTGCCTGCGTGTTGCACCGGCTGTCGCCCAAGCTGCTTGATCCGATCAATCGCCTCTCGCTATATGGCCGCCGCCGGCCCGCGGTGTTCTTCGCGGTCATGCTCGCCGTCACCGCTGCGTTCTACATTCCCGGGCGGGTTCATTTCGGACCAAACAGTTGGTTCGAGTTCGGGCCATTCTCTGTCCAGCAGGGACGCGTGATGCTCTACGCGACCTACTTCTTTTTCGGCGCCGGCATCGGCGTTGCGCAAATGGATCGCGGGCTGCTCGCTGCCGACGGCCGGATGGCAAGGGTCAGCTGGGACTGGGTGGTGCTGGCGATCGTTCCGTATTGCCTCTTGTGGACGCTAATCTTCATCAAGCGCGAAATACTGGGCAACCCGTCCCCGTTGCCGGATTGGTATGAAGCGCTCTATGCCGTCTGCTTCACTGTCTTCAGCGTTGCCGTCCTGTTTCTGATCCTGGCCTTTTTTCAGAGGTTCAGGCAATCAGGCTCGGCCGGGCTGCTCGATCCGATGCAGGGCGACGCATTCGGCATGTTCCTGGTGCACTATCCGATCGCACTGTGGCTGCAATACTGGCTGTTCGACTATGACCTGCCGGCGATCGTCAAGGCCACGGTCGGGTTTGTATTGACAGTCGCGGCAAGCTGGGCGCTGACGCGCGCGTTGCGGCAGATCCCGGGCGCGACAAAGGTGCTTTGAGGAAGCAGCACCAGCCTCCTATCGTCATTGCGAGCCAACGGGTCCGCGCGAAGCGCGGGCCGATGACAGGCTCCGCCAAGCAATCCAGAGTCCTCCGAGACAGTCTGGATTGCTTTGCGCTCCCAATGACGGAGTTCGCGACAACGCCTCAGGCCGCCTTCCCGCCCATATATTCCGGCAGCCAGCGCTCGAACGAAGCCCGCAGCGTACCGATCGCGATCGGCGCTTCGCCCGCGATGGCAATCGCATCGCCGCCGGTGGTGCCGATGCGCACACAGGGCACCTCGCAGCCGCGCATCTTGGCGAGCACGCGGCCGGCTTCGGTTTCCGGCACGGTCACGAGATAGCGCGCCTGATCCTCGCCGAACCAATAGGCCTGCGGCACGAGCGCGGTCGGCGCCGCCAGCAGCTTCGCGCCGATGCCGCTCGCCATCGCCATCTCGGCAAGCGCGACCAGGAGACCGCCATCGGAGAGATCGTGCACGGCGGTCGCGGTGCCCGCATGGATCATGCCGCGCACGCAATCGCCGTTGCGCTTCTCGGCGGCGAGATCGACCGGCGGCGGCGCGCCCTCCTCGCGACCGCAGATGTCGCGCAGGTAGACGGACTGGCCGAGCCAGCCATGGGATTCGCCGATCAGGAGGATCGCCTCGCCCTCGGCCTTGAACGCCAGCGAAGCCGACTTGGTGAAATCGTCGAGCAGGCCGACACCTCCGATCGAGGGCGTCGGCAGGATCGCGCGGCCGTTAGTCTCGTTGTAGAGCGAGACATTGCCGGAGACGACCGGGAAGTCGAGCGTGCGGCAGGCTTCCGAGATGCCCTTCAAGCAGCCGACGAACTGGCCCATGATCTCGGGCCTCTCAGGATTGCCGAAATTGAGGTTGTCGGTGATCGCGAGCGGCTTGCCGCCGACCGCGGTGATGTTGCGCCAGGCTTCCGCCACCGCCTGCATACCGCCTTGATAAGGATCGGCCTCGCAATAGCGCGGCGTGACGTCGACGGTAAGCGCCAGCCCCTTCGGCCCGTCCTGCACGCGCACCACGGCGGCATCGCCGCCGGGGCGCTGCATGGTGTTGCCGAGGATGACGTGGTCGTACTGCTCCCAGACCCAGCGCTTGCTGCACATGTCGGGCGTGCCGATCAGCTTCTCCAGCGCAGGCCCGAGCGCCATCGGCGCCGGCACGTCGCGCGCATGCACGATCGGCAGCGCGGCGGACGGTACATGCGGACGGTCATAGACCGGCGCCTCGTCGCCGAGCTCCTTGATCGGCAGGTCGGCCATGACGTCGCCGCCGTGCTTGACAACGAAACGCTTGCTCGGCGTGGTGTAGCCGACGACCGCGAAGTCGAGACCCCACTTCTTGAAAATCGCCTCGGCTTCCTTCTCCTTCTCGGGCTTGAGCACCATCAGCATGCGCTCCTGGCTCTCCGAGAGCATCATCTCGTAGGCGCTCATGCCGGTCTCGCGGGTCGGCACCGCATCGAGATCCAGGTCGACGCCGAGGTCGCCCTTGGCGCCCATCTCGACCGCCGAGCAGGTCAGGCCCGCCGCGCCCATGTCCTGGATCGCGATGACGCAGCCCTTCTCCATGATCTCGAGGCAGGCTTCCAGCAGCAGCTTTTCGGCGAAGGGATCGCCGACCTGAACGGTCGGGCGTTTCTCCTCGGACTTGTCGTCGAATTCCGCCGAGGCCATCGAGGCGCCGTGGATGCCGTCGCGTCCCGTCTTGGAGCCGAGATAGACGATCGGCATGTTCACGCCGGAGGCGGCCGCGTAGAAGATCTTGTCGGCATCGGCGAGGCCGACGGCCATCGCGTTGACGAGGATGTTGCCATCGTAGCGCGTGTGGAAACGCACCTGACCGCCCACCGTCGGCACACCGAAGGAATTGCCGTAGCCGCCGACGCCGGCGACCACGCCGGAAACGAGGTGCCGCGTCTTGGCATGCTCGGGCGCCCCGAAGCTGAGCGCGTTGAGGCAGGCGATCGGCCGCGCGCCCATCGTGAACACGTCGCGCAAGATGCCGCCAACGCCGGTGGTCGCGCCCTGATACGGCTCGATGTAGCTCGGATGGTTGTGGCTCTCCATCTTGAACACCACCGCCTGGCCGTCGCCGATGTCGATGACGCCGGCATTCTCGCCGGGACCCTGGATCACCCAGGGCGCCTTGGTCGGCAGGCCGCGCAGATGGATACGCGAGGATTTGTACGAGCAGTGCTCGTTCCACATCGCCGAGAAGATGCCGAGCTCGGTGAAGGTCGGCTCCCGCCCGATCAGCTTCAGGATGCGCTCATATTCGTCGGGCTTGAGCCCGTGGGCGGCAACCAACTCGGGGGTGATCTTGGGTTCGTTCTTCATGGCTTCAGGGGCTTTCGGCGGCGGTTTGGCCGTTCTTAGGAACATCGGAGGCTCACGAAAAGCCCTTTATGGCGCATTTTCCCGCTGTCCCACGTTTTGCGCCGGGGGCCCCGCGGGAACAGGAATTGCACAGCGCTGACGGATCGGATTTAAGGGCTCCAGACCCGCAATTGAAGGCCTATTTCCTTGCACGAATTGACCAAAGTCCCCTCCACCCGCCGTCCCGACCTGCACGTCGCCACCGAGGGCGAGTTTACGGGCTGGCGCACCTGGATTCGCGACAGTTTCGAGTCCCATGTCGGCCCCTTCTGGCACCGGATCGAGGCGGACGGCAGCGTCCGCAGCGCCTTCCGGGTCGAGAAGAAGCACCTCAACGGCTCCGGCAACGTCCATGGCGGCTGCTTCATGGCCTTTGCCGACTACTGCCTGTTCGCGATCGCCACCCATGAGCTGGACGGCCCGGCCGTGACCACCAATTTTGCCTGCGATTTCCTTGACGCGGCACGCGAGGGCGAGTTGGTTGAATGTACGGGCGAGGTATCTCGCGCGGGTGGCTCGCTGATCTTCCTCCGTGGGAAATTGACCTCAGCAGGGCGGCCGCTGTTCACCTTCTCCGGCACGATCAAGCGGGTGAAGCGGAAGCCGGCACCTCAGCCAAACGCATAGCTCGGCACCTTCCCTTTTCTAGCGCCCTCGCCCAGACTTCCCGGCGAGCGCTATCGCGCCGGGGAGCAGGAACAAGGTGCCGCAGAGCACATCGCCGAAGGGGCGCTCAGCCGCCTCCGTCTCAACGTCATTGCCTTCCATGGCCACCACCGGTGCACGAAGCTGGCGCGATTATGCGCTGCTGCTCGCGCTCGCCTGCTGCTGGAGCTCGACCTATCCGCTGACCAAGCTGGCGCTTCCCACGATCCCACCCATCACCTTCATCTCGGCACGCTCACTGATCGCGGCCGCCTTCCTGTTCGCGATCCTGTGGATGCGCGGCATCAAGGTCCCGACCGACGCCAGGGCCTGGAAGCTGTTCGCGACCCAGCAATTGATCAACTCGACCTTCCCGTTCCTGATCATCACCTGGTCGCAGCAATATGTGCCGGCGTCGAACACGGTCGTGCTGGCCTCGACGACGCCGATCTTCGCCTTCCTGATCACCTCGCTGATCACGCGCCACGAGCCGGCGACGCTGCTCAAGCTCGCCGGCGCGATTTTGGGACTGGCCGGCACCGTCGCTATCGTCGGGCTCGACGCGCTACGCGGCTTCGGTAGCGAGATCATTGCTGAGATCGCGATCCTGCTCGCCACCATCTCCTTTGCCTGCGCAACGATCTTCGGCCTCCGCCTCTCCGAATACGACGCGATGGTGGTGGCGGCCGGCTCACTGCTGTTCGGCGGCCTCGTGCTCCTGCCGCCCTCGCTGATCATCGATCAGCCCTGGACCCTGCAGCCGACGCCGACGGCGATCGTCGCCACCATCGTCATGGGCATCGTCTCCAGCGCGCTGGGCCTGATGCTGTTCTACGTCTGCCTGGGCCGGCTCGGCACGCTGACGACAAATGCGCAAGGCTATCTGCGCATCCCGATCGGCGTCGGCCTGTCCGTGCTGCTGCTCGGCGAGAGCGTGCCCTCGAACCTCGCGCTCGGCCTGCTGCTGGTGATGGCCGGCGTTGCCGCGATGACGGTGCCGGCGGAGAAGTTCAAGCTGCGCTAGGACCGCAGCAAACCGTGCAGCAATCTGAACTGGAGATCCAATCAACATGGTGCGCGACAAGATCGTTCGAGCCGGCCAGTGTCATTGCGGTGCGGTGTGTTTCGAGGCGACGCTGAGCGACGGATTCAATTCGATTCGCCGCTGCACGTGCTCTTACTGCCGCAAGCGAGGCGCCGTCGTTGTCATGGCCGAGATGGGCGGGATCAGGTTGCTGCAGGGCGAGGATGCGCTAACGACCTATCGCTTCCATACCGGATCGGCGCAGCACTTCTTCTGTTCTCGCTGCGGAATATACACGCACCATCAACGACGATCCGACAGGACTCTCTATGCCGTCAACGTGGCCTGCCTTAACGGGATAAGCCCGTTCGATTTCGCAGAGGTGCCGGTCATGGATGGCGTCAATCACACCAACGATACCGGCAAGCCGACGCGTCGGGCAGGCACGCTCCGTTTCATTCCGGCTGATTAGTCACGCTGTCGGCGATTGACGGCGAAGCTACTGCTTGTCGTCCGCGAGCATCTTCCGGTACTTCTCGACGTCGCGCGTCACGAGCTTTTGCAGCACTTCGGGCGTGTGCTCGTCGGGATCGGGCGCTACGGTCGAGAGGTCAGCGAAGCGCTTCTTCACCGCCTCCGTTTCCACCGCCGTGCGCGCGGCAGCGTTCAGCTTGGCGATGACGGCCGGCGCCGTGCCCTTGGGCGCGAACAGCCCGTTCCAGCCCTGCGCCTCGAATTCGGGCAGGCCCGCTTCGGCGGAGGTCGGCAGATCAGGCAGTGTGGCGAGACGCACGGTCGAGCCGACCACGAGCCCCTTCACCAGCTTCTCATTGATCGCCTGCGAGACCGAGGCGGCCGCATCGCAGACGCCGTCGATCTGGCTGCCGACCGCGTCCGTCAGCGCGGGCGCGGCGCCGCGATAGCCGACTAGCGTCGCGTCGATCCCGGCTGATGTGACGAAGCTCTTGCAGATCAGATAGTTCGACGAGCCGACGCCGGCATGGCCGAGATTGATCTTGCCGGGATTGGCCTTGGCGTAGGCGATGAACTCCTTCAGGTCCTTCGCCGGAAAATCCTTGCGGAGCGCGATGATGCCGAAGGTCTTCGCCACCATCGCAATCGGAACGAAGGAGTCCGGCGTGAACGGCAGCTTTGGATAGATCGTGTAGGTCGCAGCATTGGTGCCGGCATTGCCGATGGCGATGGTGTAACCGTCGGGCTCGGCGCGAGCGGCGCGCGCGAGTGCGGTCGAACCGCCGGCGCCGGCGACGTTCTCGATCACGATGGTCTGGCCGAGCGCGATGCCCATCTGCTCGGCGACCGTGCGCGCGATCACGTCCGAGGTGCCGCCGGCCGCGAACGGCACGATCATGGTGATCGGACGCTTGGGATAATCCTGCGCCAGCGCAGCGGACGCGAACGACAGCGCCGCGAGCGCGGCGAGCGACCGCTTCAGCACGTAAGCGATCACGCGGCCTTTTCCAGATGCTGGACGAGGCCGGCGAACAGGCCGCGGCCGTCGGTGCAGCCCATGATGTCTTCGACGTGGTTTTCCGGATGCGGCATCATGCCGAGCACGTTGCCCTTGTCGTTGACGATGCCGGCAATGGACTGCGCAGCGCCATTGATGTTGCTGAGGTCGTCGACGCTACCGTCAGCCGCGCAATAGCGATAGAGCACCCGGCCCTCGCCTTCGAGCCGCTTGATCGTCTCCACGTCGGCCGCGTAGTTACCCTCGCCATGAGCCACGGGCACACGGATCACCTGGCCGGCATTGTAGCCGCGGGTGAACGGCGTGTCGGAACGCTCCACGCGCAGATGCACGTCCTTGCAGATGAATTTCAGCCGCGCATTGCGCATCAGGATGCCCGGCAACAGGCCGGACTCGCAGAGGATCTGAAAGCCGTTGCAAACGCCGAGCACGAGGCCGCCCTTGGCAGCGTAGTCGCGCACCGCATCCATCACCGGTGCGCGCGCCGCGATCGCGCCGCAGCGCAGATAATCGCCGTAGGAGAAGCCGCCCGGCACGACCACGAGATCAGTCCCCGCCGGCAGTGAGGTCTCGGCGTGCCACACCATCGCGGGGTCATGGCCCGAGACCAGCCGCAAGGCACGCGCCATGTCGCGCTCACGGTTGATTCCGGGAAAGACGAGGATGGCGGCTTTCATGGCTTAAGTTCCGGCGGTGACGGGAATCGGGCTGGCCCCAAGGCCAATTCGTCAGGAGACATAGCCATTTGACGGGAATTTTACCAGTGCTAGCCTTGCCAGGCGGCCTTGTACACAGGCCATAGCCTCGGCGCTTTTGCCTGACGATCTTGCCCGGGATTGAAGCCATGAACGTCCCGTCGCTGCCCACCTCCCCTGCCGAACCGGTCTCAGCCGAGGGCGTCGTCGCCGCCGGTGCCTATGTCGATGGCCGGCGCGTCGCCAACATCGCCATCAGCGAGGCATCGAGTTGGCGGGCCAAGCCCGGCCATGTGGTCTGGATCGGCCTGCACGAGCCGGACATGGCGCTGCTCGGCGCGGTGCAGAAGCAGTTCGACCTGCACGATCTCGCGATCGAAGACGCCAACCACGCCCATCAGCGTCCCAAGATCGAGCAATATGGCGAGGCTTTGTTCATCGTGGCGCGCACCGCGCAATTGATCGAGGGCCGGATCGCCTTCGGCGAGACGCACATTTTCGTCGGTGACGGCTATCTGGTCTCGGTGCGCCACGGCGCCTCGACGTCCTACGCGCCCGTGCGCGAACGCTGCGAAAGCTGCCCGCGGGCGCTCGCCCGCGGCGAGGACTACATCCTCTACGCCATTCTCGATTTCATCGTCGACAATTACTCGCCCGTGCTCGAGAGCATCCACGAGGAGATCGAGGGCATCGAGGACGACGTTCTGTCCAGGCCGATCAGCAAGGCGCAGATCGAGCGGCTCTACATGCTGCGCCGCGACCTGTTGCGGCTCAGGACCGCGATCGGCCCGCTGGTGGAGGTCTGCCGCCGGCTCGAGCATGACGAGCTGTCGATGGTGCGGAAGGCCATGCAGCCGCTATTTCGCGACGTCACCGACCACGTCCGCAACATTCAGGAGCGCATCGATTCCATGCGCGAAGTGCTGGCCTTCGCCTTCGAGGCGAGCCTGCTGGTCGGCCAGGCCCAGGAGACGGCGGTGTCCAAGAAGCTCGCCTCCTGGCTCGCCATCATCGCAGTCCCGACCGCGCTCGCCGGCATCTACGGCATGAACTTCAAGCACATGCCGGAGCTGGAATGGGAGTACGGCTACTTCATGCTGCTCGGCGTGATGCTGACGGCATGCGGCTCGCTGTACTGGCGCTTCCGCAGCGTGGGGTGGCTGTGAAGGCAACCATCAGCGGCTGGCAGGCGCCAGAAGAGCGGGCGTAGAACCGCATCCCGGCCTTCATTTCATTGCCGCGCCGGAGGTGCAAAATCCTCGATTTGCATCACGGCAACAAAATCGCTGCCGTTGCGGCGAGCGACCTCGACGCCAAGCGATGTGGAAATGACATCGATCATGGTATTGCCTGCGAACACCATGTCGCGGACGATGTAGATCGGCTTGTCGTTGGGACCGGTCGCCCGATACTCCCAATGAACCGCTGGGAATTCCTTCATCTTGGCGACGCGCGAGGACGTCAGCGTCAGGTCTCTCAGACGTCCGACCGCTTCGGTCGATGCCTGCTCGGTCTGGGCCATCTGACGCTGCGCATCTGCCTCGGCAAATTTCTGAAGAGCCACGGATCGGGGCTGCGGGTCGGACTGGCTGCGGTGCGGATGGTGACGATCGAATTCTCCGGACACGCAAGCGGCCTGCAGCGGAAGATCGAGCGTCTTTCGCCATACACCCGCGTACCGGTCCATTTTTCCGGATCGGGCGATTTGAAGGTAACTTTGGTCCCTGGATGCTCTGGGCTGACGGCCGTCGTCACACACCCCATGAGCGACAATGCGGCCGCAGCAATGACTGCGCACCGAAGAGTGCTTGAAATAATCCCCATACCCCCGCCCCGAAACGCTCGTCCGTCCGGAGCGTATACAACCTGTAGTTCGCAATAAAGGAGGATCAGGTATTGCCCGTACTTCTACGATCGCGGAAGGGGAGTATCGGTCACCTCCATCGCCTTGATGAAGAGATCGCGATTGCGTCGCGCTAGTTCGTGCGAGGGCGAAAACGAGGATATGCTGACCACGGCCGATTTGACGAACATGGTCGCCTTGCTGAGATAGGCCGGCCCCTTTTCGCCGATCACGCGCAACTCCTGTACGATCGCCGGATAGCCGCGCAGCGTCGTCGTTCCGCTGGAGAGCCGATCGAGCTTTCTGCCTTTGGCCGCGGCAGCCTGATTGGCGCGCTCGACCGATTCAGGAATCTGGCTGGCCAGCTTCGCCAGCGCCTGAGGATCGGGGCTGCGGGTCGGACTGCTCGAAATGGTTGCAGTGACCTTGGCTGCGTCCGAACAAGCCAGTGGACGGCAGACGAACTCGCCGGTGCTTCTGCCGAAAATGTTACTGCTTCCGGCCCATTTGGCCGGATCAGGATTTCGGATCGTAACGCTGGTCGTCCCGGGGGCTTGGGCGTTTGCAGATTGGAAGCCAAGGAGTAGCAAGGAAGCCGCCAGACCGGCGGCCAAAGCCATCCTTCGCGTCACCCGATCAGCTCCACCCGATAATTCTCGATCACGGTGTTCGCCAGCAGCTTGTCGGCGGCGTCCTTCAGCGCGGCTTCCGCCTTGGCCTTGTCGGCGCCGGCAAGCTCGATGTCGAACACCTTGCCCTGGCGGACGCTGGCGACGCCGTCGACGCCGAGCGACTTCAGCGCGCCTTCGATGGCCTTGCCCTGCGGATCGAGGATGCCCGTCTTCAGGGTAACGGTGACACGTGCCTTCACGTCAAATCCTCTCTCAGCTCTTCACCAGCACCGGGCCGGAGCCCTGCGGACGCTCATTCTCCATGAGGATGCCGAGGCGCTTTGCAACTTCGGTATAGGCCTCGAGCAGGCCGCCGAGATCTCTGCGGAAGCGGTCCTTGTCGAGCTTCTCGTTCGACTTGATGTCCCACAGACGGCAGCTGTCCGGCGAGATCTCGTCGGCGACGATGATGCGCATCATCTCGTTCTCGAACAGGCGGCCGCACTCCATCTTGAAGTCGACGAGGCGGATGCCGATGCCGAGGAAGAGGCCGGTCAGGAAGTCGTTGACGCGGATGGCGAGCGCCATGATGTCGTCGATCTCCTGCGGCGTCGCCCAGCCGAAGGCCGTGATGTGCTCTTCCGACACCATGGGGTCGTTGAGCTGGTCGTTCTTGTAATAGAACTCGATGATCGAGCGGGGCAGCTGCGTGCCCTCCTCGATGCCGAGGCGCTGCGACAGCGAGCCGGCGGCGACGTTCCGCACCACCACCTCCAGCGGCACGATCTCGACCTCGCGAATCAGCTGCTCGCGCATGTTGAGGCGGCGGATGAAATGGGTCGGCACCCCGATGTCGTTGAGGTGCTGAAACAGGTACTCCGAGATCCGGTTGTTGAGGACACCCTTGCCCTCGATCACCTGATGCTTTTTCGCGTTGAACGCGGTGGCGTCATCCTTGAAGTGCTGGATCAGGGTACCGGGCTCCGGGCCTTCATAAAGAACCTTTGCCTTGCCTTCATAAATGCGACGCCGACGGCTCATGGGGATGTACCGTGTTTTGTTGAAATCCATGAATTTGGTGTGCTCCGGTTGACTAGGATTACGACCCACAGCGGAGCTGCCGTGAACGGCTGGGAACCCGTCTGTAACCCCTGGAAACAGAACAGGAACCAAACCTTCAGGCAACCTATCCGATTGGCTGTCCCAGCACAATCGATCCGGCCGTCCGGCGCCAACTTATACCGTCCTGCCTGCGGCTTAACGGCCCGTTGTTTTGCCTTTTTGTGCTATCTATGTAGGCACGGAGCCGGGTCGCCGCAACGTAAGCCGCCGGCTCCATTTAGAAGGGATTTGGAACAGGCATGAGCGAGTTCGACAAGCGCCAGGAAGGCTTCGAGAAGAAGTACGCCCTCGACGAGGAGCAGAAATTCAAGGCAGAGGCCCGTCGCAACCGGCTGCTCGGTCTGTGGGCGGCGGAGAAGCTCGGAATCACGGGCGATGCCGCCACGGCCTATGCCAAGGAGGTGGTCGCGGCCGATTTCGAGGAGGCCGGGGATGCCGACGTCCTGCGCAAGATCACGGGCGATTTCGCCGCCAAGAACGTCGCCATCACCGAGCAGGCGATTCGCGCCAAGATGAGCGAACTCATCGCGGTGGCAGCCGCCGAGGTGAAGGCGGGGAAATAACCGAGTCAAACCAAGCGCCGGCGCGCAACACCCTTGCGCGTCGGCGTTCTCTTTCTGCCTTTCCGCGTGGTCGAGACATCCGGCCCGGCATAGTTGCGGCGAATGCTTTCGAGCAGGCGCTCGGCGGCAGCGCTCAGAAAGCCGCCACTGCGCGTGACGAGGACGATGTCCTGGTGCGCATCAAGATCGCCCACGGCGATCGTCGCGATCGAGCCGGCACGCAGCTCCTCCGCCAAATGACTTTTTGCCAACAGGGCAAGGCCGAAGCCTGCTTCCACCAGCCGCTTCTGCGCGGTGAGGCTGTCCACCGCGGTCCACTCCACCTCGCCAAGTCCCCGCGTCAGAAACAAAGCGAACACGTGAGCCGCGGCAATCTCGCGACGGCCGCGAATCTCCGGGAATGCGATCCAACGCTCGCGAACTAGCTCGGCAAGGCGCTTCACACGCTGTCCGGCGCGAGGATGGTCGGGCGCACAGACCACTTGCAACGGCTCGCGCAGGACCTGCTCGCAGGCGAGATCGCCGGAGGGGTCGGCGTTGTAGCGGAGGCCAATCGTGGCCTCGCCGCGGCGGATGAGATCGCTGACCTCCGCGCTGGTCGCCGTCCGCAAGGCCAGCGAGACGGCCGGATGCTCCTTGGCAAACCGCTTCATGATGCTCGAGAGGCGGCCATCGGCGAGCGTGCCGGTCACGGCCAGCGATACCGGCCCGGCATTCTGCTTGGTCAACGCGCGGATCGCCTGTTCGGCATCCTGCGCCGCCGCCACCGCACGCTCGGCATAGGGGATCAGCACGCGCCCGGCATCGCTGAGCCGGGTGCGGCCCGCCACCCGCTCGAACAGGGGAACGCCGAGCTCCTGCTCCAGAAGCGCGATACGGCGCGAGATCGCCGGCTGCGAACGATGCAGGAATTTCGCGGCGTTCGAAATCCCACCCCTGCGATGAACCGCCAGGAAGGTGTTGAGGGCGTCACTGTCCATCGCGACCTCATGCAAAAAGCTGATGATATGCGAAAGAATAACAAATTTGGCGGATGACGGAAGTGCGCCTACAGCTCGTTGGGACAGACAATGGAGACGAGCCATGACGAGCCAGTTGGACAAGGCGAGAGCGTTTCGCGCGCTGCACGAATGCCCCGGTGCCTTCATCATTCCCAACCCGTGGGATGCCGGCACGGCAAAGCTGCTCGCGGCGATGGGCTTCGAGGCCCTGGCGACCACGAGCCTCGGGGTTGCCAACATGCTCGGCAAGAGCGACGTCGGTCTCGACCTCATCCTCGCCAATGCGCGTACGATCGTGGATGCCACCGATCTTCCTGTCAGCGTCGACCTCGAGAATTGCGGCGCACACGAGCCGAAGCGCGCCGCCGAAGCTATCCGGCGTGCGGCAGAGACTGGCGCGGTCGGCGGCTCGATCGAGGATTTCAGCGGCGACCGCGACCGCCCGATCTACGACTTTTCCCAGGCCGTCGAGCGCGTCCAGGCCGCGGTGGAAGCGGCGCGCGCGCTGCCAATTCCGTTCACGCTGACGGCGCGGGCCGAGAACTTCCTGCACGGTCGCAAGGACATCGACGACACGATCAGCCGCTTGCAGGCCTTCGAGGCTGCCGGCGCCGACGTCCTCTATGCGCCGGGCCTGTACGATCTCGTGACGATCCGGACCGTCGTGTCCTCGATCAGTAGCCGTTCAACCACGTGATGGGCTTTGCCGACCCGACGCTGACGGCATCGCAATTGTCCGCCGCCGGCGTCAAGCGCATCAGCGTCGGCG
Source organism: Bradyrhizobium sp. CCGE-LA001 (assembly GCF_000296215.2). Classification (NCBI taxonomy): domain Bacteria; kingdom Pseudomonadati; phylum Pseudomonadota; class Alphaproteobacteria; order Hyphomicrobiales; family Nitrobacteraceae; genus Bradyrhizobium; species Bradyrhizobium sp. CCGE-LA001. The sequence continues at coordinate 5,239,462 of NZ_CP013949.1, forward strand.
GGGCGATGTCGCGCTACGCGCTCGCAGCGTTCCTGAACTGCGCGCGCGAGATGAAGGACAAGGGGTCCTTCACCTACGTCAGCGAGATGGCGCCGGTCGGCGAGCTGCGCGCCGCCTTCGCCGCGGTCACTCCTCCTTAAAGCCGTATTCCGGCACGTTGCCGCTGGCGCCGTAATATTTGTACGGCAGGAACTTGCCGCTCATGGTGATCTTGACGCGGTCGCCCTTCGGGTTGGCGACGCGCTCGATGCCCATGTCGAAGTCGATCGCCGACATGATGCCGTCGCCGAACTCCTCCTCGATCAACGCCTTCCAGGCGGGACCGTTCACCATCACCATCTCGTAGAAGCGGTAGATCAGGGGATCGGTCGGCGGCATCGCCGTGCCGGTGCCGCGCATCGGCACCTCGTTCAGCATCGCGACTTCCGTCTTCGACAGCCCGAACAGCTCGCCGGCATTGGCGGCCTGCGGCTTGGTCAGCTTCATCTGCCCCATGATCGCGCCGACGATCAGCACCTCGGAATAGCCGCCGATCTTCTCGCAGATGTGCTTCCAGCTCCAGCCCTTCTCGCGCTTGATGTCGAGCAGCTTCTCGGTGAGGTCTTCGCGTTTCATGTCGGGTCTCCCTTGATCAGGCACTGTGTCGGGCCTGCCGCTTTGGGAGGCACGAAACGTGCCAGTAAACCAGGCCAGCGCTTCACCGGCGTCCCCGCGCGCGAAAGACTCCGGCGAACCATTCTCCATTTGCGCAACCCTGATGTCGGCTTGTGGGGCCTTGGCCGACCTTCGCGTCGCCCCCGGTTGACGGCCGCTTCTGAACCCTCAGCGGAAATTGCCACCGGGCGCGCGTGGCCCTGCCTCGCTGCCGTTGATCTAGGTCAAGCATCACCCACCCTTTGGCTTCACCCTTCTAGAGGGGTCCTCTCCTTCCCGATCCTGCAGGAGGACCTCCTGAAGGTTGGGCGACGAAAGTGAGAGTTTGCTCATGATAACGATTCCAGAACTGACGTCCCAGGCGCTCGGTGCGTTCCTGATCTCGGAGACCAGCGGTCGCTTCGGCTCGTCTCACGCCAGCTTGCCGGAATTGCTCCCCTACGCAGCAAAACTGGCTCTGGAGTGTATCGGTAACAGCGATGCACTCTACCACAACGTCGAGCACACCTTGTTGGTCACGCTGGTCGGGCACGACATCCTGATCGGGCGCTCTCTTCTGAGGCCAACGACGGCCAGCGACTATGCTCACTTTATCCTGGCGTGCCTGCTTCACGATATCGGCTACGTGAGGGGAATAATTCACGGAGACCAGGACGGAACCTTTGTTGTTGATGGTACCGGCCGAACGGTTGAGTTGCCGATCGGCTCCTCCGATGCAGCGCTTGCGCCCTATCATGTCGACCGCTCAAAATTATTCGCCGTGGAGCGGCTTGACCCAGTCGACGACATTGATGCCGCTCGCGTTGCCCAGGCCATCGAATACACTCGTTTTCCTTATGCAGACGCATCTCCGAACGAACTCAAAGATGATCTTGACGAAGAGGAAGGTTTGTTGCTTCGCGCCGCCGACCTGATCGGTCAGCTCGGCGATCCGAACTACATGAAGAAATCAAATGCGCTGTTCTACGAGTTCGAGGAGATAGGACTCAACAAATCGCTCGGATATGCCACGCCCGCGGACGTGGTGTACAAATATCCCCAATTCTACTGGACCAAGGTTGCACCGCAAATCCAGATTGCCCTCCGCTATTTGAATGTAACCTCGAGCGGAAGACAATGGATCGGCAGTCTCTATGGCAATGTCCTTCGGGCTGAGAGAGAGGTCGGGCTGTCTGGTCCGCAGCTATAGGTATTCCAAAGCTTTCGGTTGATCTCGATCAAGTCTCCGACACTCTTCTGTTATGCTCACGTGCCTGGAACGGCATGTCTTCCCGCACGGGCCGACTAGCGCGCCCGTTCCATCAGCGGTTTGCTCGCAGCGCGCCGAGCTCAAAATCAGCGGCTGGTTCTCGATAAAGGTCTTCGGGCAATCGGCTGCCGCCAGCTCGAACCGCTTCAACGCCTCGTCCGTGAAGCCGCTCTGCAGCGCGCGCTCTGCAACATAGAAATTCGCCTCGCGGACCTGCCCCTTGCTCTTCACCCGGTCGAGGCCCTCGGCAACGCTGAGCAGTTGCTCCGGCGTCACCATGCCAATGAACAGATTGATAATCGGCGCCGGCCATTTCGTCGCGTCGAGCTGCTTTGCAGCCTCGCTCAGCTGGCTCGGCTGGTCACTGCGCCTTGCAACAACGCCACAAGACCGGATAGCTGCCGCACAAACAAGGGCGCAGCCTGTTATTTCCAAGCATGCCGTCCCCAACTCAATTCCCGGAGACTGCCACAGCAGCTGATCGCGCTCCTGCACACCCTTGGTTGCAATAGGCGCCGCCGGCCGGCTCGACCCTACGCACCCTCCCCCATCATCCCCTGCAGCCGCACCAGCTCTGCCTCGAGATCGCGCTCCACGTCCGCCGCGCGAATGTCGAGCACGCGATAATCCCGCGCTTCCAGCCAAGTCCGCCGCCCCGCCCGGTCCGCGGCGATCGCTTCGCCCTCACCCGGATTGACCAGTTCGATCGCGATCCGGTGCGGGAAGGAGACGAAGTCCGGGATGTGCCGCCCCACCGGCGTCTGGCGCTTGAAGCCGCCGGCAAAGCGGCGATCACGGGTCAGCGCTTGCCAGAGCAGACGCTCGGCATCCGTCGGGTTGCGGCGGAGCAGGCGGGCAAGGCCCCGCACGGTCGAGCCGCTGTCGGGCGCGCCGCCCTGCCCGTGCTCGGCGAGCAGCGCGCGCAGGCGCGTGGCCTGCTCGCCGTCGAGCACGCCGCCCTTGGCCGGACCCTTGCGCCCCTCCGCGATCGCCATCACCACCCCGTGCAAGGTGTGCATGTCCTGCTTGGTCGGCTCCATCCGGGTGAAGATGTTGCGCAGGTTGACCAGCATGGTGTCGCGCTTCTCGGCCGGGCGCAGGAATTCGACCTTGTCGAGTTCGCGCACGAGGTTGTCGAAGAAGGCCTGCATCTGGTGCTGCGAGGCGCGCTCGGAGCGCTCCGGCATGGCGTGCGGCAGCTCGCCCGATGTCATCAGCTTGAACCATTCATAGCCGACCAGCAGCACGGCCTGGGCGAGATTGAGCGAGGCAAAGCCCGGATTGACCGGGAAGGTGATAATGCGGTTGGAGAGCCCGACCTCCTCGTTGGTCAGGCCCCAGCGCTCGCGGCCGAACAGGATACCGGCCTTGCCGCCGGTCGCGACGTGCCCGGCGATCTCGGCCGCGGCCGCCTCCGGCCCGACCACCGGCTTGGCCTGGTCGTGGGGGCGCGCGGTGGTGGCGAACAGCAGGTCAAGGTCGGCGACCGCCTGCTCCACCGTGTCGAACAATTCGACCTTTTCCAGAATGTGGTCGGCGCCGGCGGCGGCCCGCTGTGCCGCGATGTTGGGCCAGCCGTCGCGGGGATTGACGATGCGCAAGGCGCTCAGGGCAAAGTTGCCCATGGCGCGCGCGGTCATGCCGATGTTTTCCCCGAGCTGCGGCTCGACCAGGATCACGATGGGACCGTCGAGGGAAAGCCCGGCCTTGCTCTTGTCAGTCCCCGACATCTCGTTTCGCTTTCACACTGTCTCTCAAGGCCTTGGCCGAGCCGCCTCAGGAATTGATTCAAGCCGCCAGTTCCGGCCGGCTCCGTCCCGCTCGCCTGTCGTTTGCCTGTCCTGACGAAATTCTCAAGGGAAATAACGGGTTGGATTCGACTTTTGAATCGTGCTGGGAACGTGCCCCCGGGGCCCGCCCGAGGGCCGGCTGCCGCTTCCCGTCTGCGGAAGCTGGATGAGCTAAAAGTGCATAATCCCTTGGCTTTCGCCCGCCGCGCGGCGGTGCTAAGAGGCGGCGGATATTCCCGTGGCGCGTCAAAAGCGCCGTTCGAAAGAGGCTTCCCCGATCATGGCAAAAATCAAGGTATCCAATCCCGTCGTCGAGCTCGATGGCGACGAGATGACCCGGATCATCTGGCAGTACATCAAGGACAAGCTGATCAACCCGTTCCTGGATGTCGAGCTGCTCTATTTCGACCTGGGCATGGAATACCGAGACCACACCAACGATCAGGTCACGATCGACGCCGCCGAGGCGATCAAGAAGGTCGGCGTCGGCGTCAAGTGCGCCACCATCACCCCCGATGAAGCCCGGGTGAAGGAGTTCAACCTCAAGCAGATGTGGAAGTCGCCGAACGGCACCATCCGCAACATCCTCGGCGGCGTGATCTTCCGCGAGCCGATCATCTGCAAGAACGTGCCGCGCCTCGTTCCCGGCTGGACCAAGCCGATCATCATCGGCCGCCATGCCTATGGCGACCAGTACCGCGCCACTGACATCAAGTTCCCGGGCAAGGGCACCCTCTCGCTGAAGTTCGTCGGCGAGGACGGCACCGTGATCGAAAAGGAAGTGTTCAAGGCGCCCGGCGCCGGCGTCGCCATGGAGATGTACAATCTCGACGACTCCATCATCGACTTCGCCCGCGCCTCCTTCAACTACGGCCTGCTGCGCGGCTACCCGGTGTATCTCTCGACCAAGAACACCATCCTCAAGGTCTATGACGGCCGCTTCAAGGACATCTTCCAGGAGATCTTCGACAAGGAGTTCAAGAAGGAGTTCGACGCCAAGGGCCTGACCTACGAGCACCGCCTGATCGACGACATGGTGGCCTCGGCGCTGAAATGGTCCGGCGGCTATGTCTGGGCCTGTAAGAACTACGACGGCGACGTGCAGTCCGACACGGTCGCGCAGGGCTACGGCTCGCTCGGCCTGATGACCTCGGTGCTGCTCACCCCCGACGGCAAGACCGTGGAAGCGGAAGCCGCCCACGGCACGGTGACCCGCCACTACCGCGAGCACCAGAAGGGCAAGGAGACCTCGACCAACTCGATCGCGTCGATCTTCGCCTGGACCCGCGGCCTGTCGCATCGCGCCAAGCTCGACAACAACCCCGAGCTGGCCAAGTTCGCCAACACGCTGGAGAAGGTCTGCGTCGACACCGTCGAGGCCGGCTACATGACCAAGGACCTCGCGCTCCTGGTCGGTGCCGACCAGCGCTGGCTCTCAACCACCGGCTTCCTCGACAAGGTCGCCGAGAACCTCACGAAAGAGTTGGCGGCCTGAGCCGTCCGCAATTTCGCCCGACTGGGCCAGACATCATCACGGGCCGCGCCAAAGCGCGGCCCTTTATTTTTGCGGCGCCCGCGCGGAGATGCGACCATGTCGATCAAGCTTGCTGCCCCTGCTGTGCTGCTCTCGGCCCTGATCGGGCCGGCAGGAGCCGCCGAGCCGCTTCCCGAGGCCATTGCCGCACCGGGCGAAACCGTCGTGCTGACCGTCCACGCCGAGGGCGCGCAAGTCTATGAGTGCAAGGCCTCTGCCGACGGCAAGCTCGCCTGGGCCTTCCGCGAGCCGATCGCGACGCTGCTGTCCGAAGGCAAGACCGTCGGCCGGCATTATGCCGGCCCGAACTGGGAGCTCGCCGACGGCAGCGCGGTGGTCGGCAAGGCCATCGGCAACGCACCTGGCGCAACAGCTGCGGACATCCCCTGGCTGAAGCTGGACGTGACGGCTCACCGCGGCAGCGGCGCGCTCACATCAGTCACCACGGTGCAGCGCATCAACACCCAGGGCGGCAAGCTCGATGGCGCCTGCGACAAGGCCGGCGATTTCAGGAGCGCGCCCTACTCCGCCGACTACGTCTTCCTGAAGAAGGGCTGAGCGCTCAGCCCTTCGGGTGACATCGAGCCTTAAGCGCCCGCCATCGCTTTCTCGATCGCTGCCAGCGCCTCGGACGCCTTGGCGCCCTCGGGGCCGCCGGCCTGGGCCATGTCGGGCCGGCCGCCGCCGCCCTTGCCGCCCAGCGCTTCGGAGGCGATGCGCACCAAATTCACGGCGTTGAAGCGCGCGGTGAGATCAGGCGTAACGCCGACCACGACACCGGCCTTGCCGTCCTCGGTGACGCCGACGATGGCGACGACGCCGGAGCCGATCTGCTTCTTGCCGTCATCGGCGAGGCTCTTGAGATCCTTCATCTCGATGCCCTCGACCGCGCGCGCCATCAGTTTGACGTCGCCGACCTCGCGCACGCCTGCGGCGGCACCGTTACTCGCGGATGCACCGCCGCCCATCGCCAGCTTCTTGCGGGCGTCGGAGAGCTCGCGCTCCAGCTTCTTGCGCTCCTCCATCAGCGCGGCGATGCGCCCCGGCACGTCGTCGAGCGAGGTGCGCAGCTCGTTCGCCGCGCTCTTCGCCAGGCCCATGGTGTCGTTGGCGTGTTTTCGCGCGTAGTTGCCGGTCAGCGCCTCGATGCGGCGCACGCCGGAAGCCACCGCGCTCTCGCCCGTCAGCGTGATCAGGCCGATGTCGCCGGTGCGCTTCACATGGGTACCGCCGCAGAGTTCGACCGACCAGCCGAGCGCATTGGCGCCGCGCTCGCGCGCGGTCCGGCCCATCGAGACGACGCGGACCTCGTCGCCATATTTCTCGCCGAACAGCGCACGCGCCCCGGCCTCGCGGGCCTCGTCCACGCCCATGATGCGGGTGGTGACCTCGTCGTTCTCCAGCACCACATCGTTGGCGATGTCCTCGATGCGGGACAGCTCGTCCGCGCTGATCGGCTTCGGATGCACGAAGTCGAAGCGCAGACGGTCCGGCGCAACCATCGAGCCGCGCTGGGCGATGTGGTCGCCGAGCACCTGGCGCAGCGCCTCGTGAATGAGATGCGTCGCCGAGTGATGCGCGCGGATCGAAGACCGCCTGCCGTGATCCACCTCGAGCTGCAGCGCGGTGCCGAGCTTGACCTCGCCGCTCTCGACCGTGCCGATATGCACGAAGAGATCGCCGAGCTTCTTCTGCGTGTCCGTGATGCGGATCTTGATGCCGCCCTCACCCGAGAGCACGCCGGTATCGCCGACCTGGCCGCCCGACTCCGCATAGAACGGCGTCTGGTTCAGCACGAGCGCCCCGGTATCGCCGGCCTTGAGGCTGATGACCTCCGCGCCGTCCTTCACCAGCGCCGAGACCACGCCTTCGGCGCTCTCGGTCTCGTAGCCGAGGAATTCGGTCGCACCGAGCTTCTCGCGCAGCGGGAACCAGATCGCCTCCGACGCCGCCTCACCGGAGCCCTTCCAGGACTCGCGCGCCTTGGCCTTTTGGCGCTCCATCGCGTCGGTGAACGCAGCCTGGTCGACGCCGATGCCGCGCGACTTCAGCGCGTCCTGGGTCAGGTCCAGCGGAAAACCGTAGGTGTCGTACAGCGTGAAGGCGACGTCGCCATCGAACATGTCGCCCTTCTTCAGGCCCGCGCTCTTCTCGTCGAGGATGGCAAGGCCGCGCGACAGCGTCTTGCGGAAGCGGGTCTCCTCGAGCCGCAGCGTTTCCTCGATCAGGTTTTCCGCGCGCATCAGATCGGGATAGGCCTGGCCCATCTCGCGCACCAGCGCCCAGACCAGGCGATGCATCAGCGGCTCCTTGGCGCCCAGCAGCTGCGCGTGGCGCATCGCGCGGCGCATGATACGGCGCAGCACATAGCCGCGGCCCTCGTTCGAGGGCAGCACGCCGTCGGCGACGAGGAAGGCCGAGGAGCGTAAGTGGTCGGCGATGACGCGGAACGAGGCCACGGTCTGCTCGTTCGGCCCGGTGCCGAGCGCGGACGCGGCGGCATCGATCAGGTTCTTGAACAGGTCGGTCTCGAACACGCTCTCGACGCCCTGGAGGATGCAGGCCATGCGCTCCAGGCCCATGCCGGTGTCGATCGAGGGACGCGGCAGCGGCTGGCGCTCCTCCTTCGTCACCTGCTCGAACTGCATGAACACCAGATTCCAGAATTCGAGGAAGCGGTCGCCGTCCTCTTCCGGCGAGCCGGGAGGTCCGCCCCAGATGTGCTCGCCGCGATCGATGAAGATCTCCGAGCACGGGCCGCACGGGCCGGTGTCGCCCATCGCCCAGAAATTATCCGAGGTCGGAATGCGGATGATGCGGTCGTCGGAGAAGCCGGCGATCTTCTTCCACAGGCCCGCCGCCTCGTCGTCGGTGTGGTAGACGGTGACGAGCAGCTTGTCCTTCTTCAGCCCGAACTCGCTCGTGATCAGCTTCCAGGCGAGCTCGATCGCGCGCTCCTTGAAGTAGTCGCCGAACGAGAAGTTTCCGAGCATCTCGAAGAAGGTGAGATGGCGCGCGGTGTAGCCGACATTGTCGAGGTCGTTGTGCTTGCCGCCGGCGCGCACGCATTTCTGCGACGTGGTGGCGCGCTGATAGGGCCGCTTCTCGACGCCGGTGAAGACGTTCTTGAACTGGACCATGCCGGCATTGGTGAACATCAACGTCGGATCGTTGCGCGGCACCAAGGGCGAGGACGGCACGATCTCGTGGCCGTTCTCGGCAAAGAAGTTCAGAAAGGTCGACCTGATCTCGTTGACGCCGCTCATGTTCATCCAATCGGGTGTGCTTGGACCCGCTTTTGTCGCCGTAAAAACCGGACGTTAAGGCTGATATCTGCGGGCCAAAGCGCTTTTAGACAAGGCCAGCTTCGCTGTCCAGAAACTGTGCAGAGAGATCAGAGGGTTGCCCAAGGCACGCAATGGCAGCGCAATCCCGGCTGCAATCCCGGTTGAAAGGCCAAGCGGTCGCGTTGACAGGCTTGGCTACCCTGTGGTCTGTACCCATCTGTATCGTACGGCCACGTCGGGAGAGACCGGCTTTAGGCAGCCGGCGCCGAAGGAGCAACCGCCCCGGAAACTCTCAGGCAAAAGGACCGCGTGGCTTTGACAGCATCTGGAAAGAGGCGCCGACGGGCTTGAGGTCCGGATTGCGTCCGCCGACGGGATAATACTCTCAGGCACAGCGACAGATGGGGCTTCGATGGATTGTCTCGGGGAATTCTCCCCGGGGAACCGCCGAGGGCCCCTTGATGCTTGCACACGACCAAGACTCCCTGAAACGTACGCCCCTTCATGGGCTTCATGTGTCCCTCGGCGGCAAGATGGTGCCGTTCGCGGGCTATGACATGCCCGTGCAATACCCCGCGGGCGTGCTGAAAGAGCACCTCCAGACCCGCACCAACGCCGGCCTGTTCGACGTCTCCCACATGGGCCAGCTCGCGCTTCGGGCCAAGTCGGGCAAGGTCGAGGACGCCGCCCGCGCGCTGGAGCGGTTGGTGCCGCAGGATATCGTGGCGATTGCGCCGGGGCGGCAGCGCTACGCCCAGTTCACCAATGAAGATGGCGGCATTCTCGATGATCTCATGGTCGCCAATTTCGGCGATCACCTGTTCCTGGTCGTCAATGCCGCCTGCAAGGCCGAGGACGAGGCGCATCTGCGCGCAAATCTGTCCGGCGATTGCGTCATCGAGCAGCTGGCAGATCGCGCGCTGATCGCGCTGCAGGGCCCGAAAGCGGAATCGGCGCTGACGAAATTCTGTGCAGATGCGCCCGCCATGAAATTCATGGATTCCGGCCCGCACGAGGTTGCCGGCATCAAGTGCTTCGTCTCGCGCTCCGGCTACACCGGCGAGGACGGTTTCGAGATCTCCGTTCCCGCAGGGGATGCCGAGCGTCTTGCCAAAATGCTGCTCGAAAACCCCGATGTGCTGCCGATTGGCCTGGGCGCCCGCGACAGTCTGCGGTTGGAAGCCGGGCTCTGCCTCTACGGCCACGACATCGACACCGCGACGACGCCGGTCGAGGCCGCGCTGGAATGGTCGGTGCAGAAGAGCCGCCGCAGCGGCGGCGCGCGCGCCGGCGGCTTTCCCGGTGCGGAAAAGATCCTCGCCCATTTCGACAACGGCGCAACGCGCCGCCGCGTCGGCCTGCTCGCCCAGGGTCGCGCGCCGGTTCGCGAGGGCGCGCTGCTGTTCGCGGACGAGGCCGCGGGCGAGCCGATCGGCAAGGTCACCTCGGGCGGTTTCGGCCCAAGCCTGAACGCGCCGGTGGCGATGGGCTATGTGCCCACCAATCTGAGCGCGCTCGGCACAAAACTCTTCGCCGAAGTGCGCGGCCAGCGCCTTCCGCTCACCGTCGCTGCCATGCCTTTTGTCAAGAACACCTACAAACGCTGAGGACAAGAAAATGACCACGACGCTGTACACCTCCGACCATGAATGGCTCGCCATCGAGGGCGATGTCGCGACCGTCGGCATCACCGACTACGCGCAGCAGCAGCTCGGCGACGTCGTGTTCGTCGAACTGCCCAAGGTCGGCCGGACCCTGAAGAAGGCGGAAGCCGCAGCGGTCGTCGAATCCGTCAAGGCCGCATCCGACGTCTACGCCCCTGTAACGGGCGAAGTGCTCGAGACCAACGCCGAGCTTACCGCCGAGCCGGCCCTTGTGAACTCCGACGCACAAGGCAAGGCCTGGTTCTTCAAGATCAGGATGATCGACAAGAGCGAGCTCGGCGGCCTCATGGATGAAGCCGCCTACAAGGCCCATACGGCGTGAGATGACGAGAACTCTGACCTCATATTCGGTGTCATCGCCCGCGCAGGCGGGCGATCCAGTACGCCGCAGCCTCTGGGTTCAAGCCGTGCTGCCTGCGTTTACTGGATGCCCCGCCCCCGTGCGCAATTGCGCACTAGGCGGGGCATGACGGCGACAGCGAAACCTAAGCGAGGACCCAATGATGACCGCGCACCGCAAATCCAACGGCGACACCGCCAATTTCGCCCGCCGCCACATCGGCCCGTCGGCGCGCGACGTCACCGCAATGCTCGAGACCGTCAGCGCGAAAAGCGTCGATGCGCTGATGGCGGAGACCCTGCCGGCCTCGATCCGGCAGGCCGCCCCGCTCGATCTCGGCAAACCGCTCAGCGAAACCGAGGCGATCGCGCACATGACCGAGCTGGGGCGTCAGAACCAGGTCTTCACCTCGCTGATCGGCCAAGGCTATTCCGGCACCATCCTGCCCGCGGTGATCCAGCGCAACATTTTGGAGAACCCGGCCTGGTACACGGCTTACACGCCCTACCAGCCCGAGATCAGCCAGGGCCGTCTGGAAGCGCTGCTCAACTTCCAGACCATGATCTGCGATCTCACCGGGCTCGACGTCGCCAACGCCTCGCTGCTCGATGAAGCGACCGCAGCGGCCGAAGGCATGGCGCTGGCCGAGCGGCATTCCAAGGTCGAAGCAAAGGCCTTCTTTGTCGACCAGGACGTGCATCCGCAGACGCTGGCCGTGATGCGCACCCGCGCCGAGCCGCTGGGCTGGGAGCTGATCGTCGGCGATCCCCTCACCGATCTCGCTAAGTGTGACGTGCTCGGCGCGCTGCTGCAATATCCGGGTTCTTCCGGTGCGGTGCGCGACTTGCGGCCTGCGATCGCGACGCTGAAGGCCAAGGGTGCGCTCGCGATCGTCGCGGCCGACCTGCTCGCCTTGACGCTGCTGGCTTCGCCCGGCGAGCTCGGTGCCGACATTGCGATCGGCTCGGCGCAACGCTTTGGCGTGCCGATGGGTTATGGCGGTCCGCACGCGGCCTATATGGCGGTGCGCGATGCGCTGAAGCGCTCGCTGCCGGGCCGCATCGTCGGCCTCTCCGTGGATTCCCGCGGGATGCCTGCCTATCGCCTGGCGCTGCAGACCCGCGAGCAGCACATCCGCCGCGAGAAGGCGACCTCCAACATCTGCACCGCGCAAGTTCTGCTCGCCGTGATCGCCTCGATGTATGCGGTCTATCACGGCCCCGAAGGCCTCACGCAGATCGCACGCAACGTGCATCGCCGCACCGCCGTGCTCGCGAGCGGTTTGCGCAAGCTCGGCTTCGCGCTGCAATCGGACAGCTTCTTCGACACGCTCAGCGTCGATGCCGGCGCGGGGCGTGCCGAGATCATCGCGCGCGCATCAGCCGAGAAGATCAATCTCGGCGTCAGTGATACGGCGCTTCGCATCGCACTCGACGAGACCACGACGGCGGCGACGATGGAGGCGGTCTGGCGCGCCTTCGGCGGCACACTCGCTTATGCCGAGATCGACGCCGAGACGCGCGAGGCGCTGCCGGACGGGTTGAAGCGCACCACCGCCTTCCTCGCCCATCCCGTGTTCCACGCGCATCGCTCCGAGACCGAGATGCTGCGCTACATGCGCAAGCTCAGCGATCGCGACCTCGCGCTCGATCGCGCGATGATTCCGCTCGGATCCTGCACGATGAAGCTGAACGCGACCACCGAGATGATGCCGCTGACCTGGCCGGAATTCGGCTCGCTGCATCCGTTCGTGCCGCGCGAGCAGGCCGCCGGCTATCACGCGCTGTTCGCGCGGCTGGAAAAATGGCTGTGCGACATCACCGGCTATGACGCGATCTCGCTGCAGCCCAATTCCGGCGCACAGGGTGAATATGCCGGGCTGCTCGCGATCCGCGGCTATCATGCCGCGCGCGGAGAGAGCCACCGCAAGATCTGCCTGATCCCCTCCTCCGCCCACGGCACCAACCCGGCCTCGGCCGCGATGGTCGGCATGGACGTGGTGGTGGTCGCCTGCGAGAAGAACGGCGATGTCGACGTCAATGATCTGCGCGCCAAGGCGGAGAAGCATTCGAACGATCTCGCCGCGGTCATGATCACCTATCCCTCGACGCATGGCGTGTTCGAGGAGCACATCCGCGAGATCTGCGACATCGTGCACGGCCATGGCGGGCAGGTCTATCTCGACGGTGCCAACCTCAACGCGCAGGTCGGCCTGTCGAGGCCCGGCGATTACGGCGCCGATGTCAGCCATCTCAATTTGCACAAGACCTTCTGCATTCCGCATGGCGGCGGCGGCCCCGGCATGGGCCCGATCGGCGTCAAGGCGCATCTCGCCCCGTTCCTGCCGGGCCATCCGGCAACGCAAGCAGACGCGCCCGTGGGTCCAGTCTCCGCCGCGCCGTTCGGCTCGGCCTCGATCCTGACCATCTCCTACATCTACATCCTGATGATGGGCGGCGAAGGCTTGAAGCGCGCCACCGAGATCGCGATCCTCAACGCCAATTACATCGCAGCGCGCCTCGATCCGCACTTCCCGGTGCTCTACAAGAACGCCAGGGGGCGCGTCGCGCATGAGTGCATCGTCGATCCCAGGCCGCTGAAAACGACGAGCGGCGTCACGGTGGATGACATCGCCAAGCGCCTGATCGATTACGGCTTCCACGCACCGACCATGAGCTTCCCGGTGCCGGGCACGCTGATGATCGAGCCGACCGAGTCGGAATCCAAGGCCGAGCTGGACCGCTTCTGCGACGCCATGATCGCGATCCGGAAGGAGATCGCCGAGGTCGAGGCCGGCCGTTTCAAGATCGAGGCGTCGCCGCTGCGCCACGCCCCGCACACCGTGCACGACATCGCGGATGATGATTGGAATCGCGCCTACACCCGCAGCGAAGGCTGCTTCCCCGCGGGCACCTCGCGCACCGACAAATATTGGAGCCCGGTGGGGCGTGTGGACAATGTCTACGGCGACCGTAATCTCGTGTGCTCCTGCCCGCCGGTGAGCGATTACGCAGAAGCCGCGGAGTAAGCTTTGTAGGATGGGTAGAGCGCAGCGAAACCCATCACTGCGCTCGCTTGTGCGCAAGAAAAGCTATGGGTTTCGCTGCGCTCTACCCATCCTACGGCACTGAGCGTAAATCTATGGCGCAACCAGCGAACGGCTTTCGCGATCCCATCGCCAGAGCTTCTCGTTGGTCAGTTCAGTGCCGCCCCACCAGCGATAGATCCGGTTGTGGCGCCACATATCGTCCTCACGCGCAAAAATGGAACGACCGAGTTCGGTCAGCGTGACCTTCCACTCGCTCCTGCCGAAGTAGCGATCCTCATTGTTGAACGCCGGATCGCCCAACAAGATCGGCGGCGCCGAATATGCCCCCAGTTCGAGCAAGGCTTCGCGCGCGTCGTCTTCGTCGAACACGTCGCGGAGCCAACACGCCTCGGTGACGCGCCTTGGGTCGGTGTGCCCATCGTTCACAAAGTCCAGAATATCCATTTCGCTGGCACCTAGGCCCGTCACGTTGTCCGGAAGCTCTTCAAGCAACGCGATGAGCGCCGGCCGAAGTCTCGGCAGGATCGTCAGATCCGTCATCAGAAGATCGAAACATGGCTTTGGCGTTTCAGCCCGATAGGCTTGCCAGGCGCGGCGTGCCAAGACCAAATGATTTTCGGTCACCTTGAAGGCCGGCAGCTTCCATTTTGCGACAGATTCGGGAGGGTAGTGCGCAACATGGTCATCCGTGTGCACCAGACTGAGCTTCGTCGTAATCTCCTTGTAGGGGCGAAGCAAGTCCAGCAGCCAGACCAGCACAAGCTGATCGTTTGGTCGAGGATCGACCCATATTTCAATTGAGTCGAACTTCGAACATAGCTCGAAGAAACCGATATCACGCGTTCCGAACCCCTCCAGCGAGCCACGACAAGCGTCATCGAGCCAATGATCGCCGGAATTGCCATGCTTTGTCGATCGGCGCTCCAGCCCCATCAGAAGCTGTTCGTCGGAAGGCAATTTCCTCCACACGAAGCGTGGATAGAACCCAAGCACGACATTCGCTTGGCGCGACTGGCGAAGAAGGTCTTCGTCAAGATGGTTCGTGGCTAAGATCAAATGGGACACGGTCGCCTCTCAAAAATTGATACGCAATACAGGAACGCTGAGAGCATGCGTACGCCTCACTCAGGCGCGATCAACGCGCGGCTCTCGGCGTCCCATCGCCAAAGCCGTTCGCTGGTGAGAAGCGTGCCACCCCAACAGCGGCGAATCGTATTATGGCGCCGGAAGTCCTCTTCTCCCGCCAGCGCCGCCGTCCCGAAATCGGTGAGCGACAAGCGGGACCGCTTGTATTGCGCGAAACGGCGAGCATCGTCATGCATGTCGAGCGTGAATGGCCCCTCCTCCAACCCGGCTACGGCCGGTACTGGACATCGCGCGAGCCCATCGAGCAGGGTTCCGACTTCCCAATAAGCGTACACGCGCCGCTCGTTGCGCTTCTCTTGACCGGGGAAGACGTCAAAGGGCTGCACATTCCCTGGTGAGATCAACTCGAGCATTCGCGTCTCAGTCGCTGCAAGACCGGTAGTCCTGCTCGGAAGCTCATCGAGCAGGTCGAGGGCACACCGTTCAAGCTGCGGAAGCAAACTCAAATCCGATTTGAGAAGGTCGAACCAAGCCTGCGGCGTCGACGCGCGATAGGCCCGCCACGCACGCGCCGCCAGTTCGACGTGTTCTTGCGTGACCTTAACGATCGGCGGGTTCAGCTCGGTAAGCCGCTCCGGCTCGGCGCCACCAACGGCCAAGTCCAGGTAACATATCGCGAGTTTGGAGACTGCCGCTCCCTTGCTGCCGCAATGGTCGAGCAGCCAAAGCAAAACCAATTGTGCGTTTGGCTCTGGCCCGACCCACAGTTCGGCTAGATCACATTCCGACAGCAGCTCGATCAGTCCACGGTCTTTCAATCTCGACTCTTCGAGACGCCACGACGGCGTGTCGTCCAGCCAATGAAGGCCTCGAGGCTGCATCCTACGCGGGGTAAAGAATGCCTCCAGCTCCTCCTCGGACGGCAACGGCCCCCAGACAAGCCGGTGCTCGATGGCGATGACGAGATCGGCGAGCCCAGCGCGTTGCAAGGCGCCGGCAGCGGACGAATCTGTTGTCAGAATCAGGCGCTTCACCGCAATCACCTGCGTTCGCTAAGCCGCCAAAACGAAACGGGCACTGACGACGTCGGCAACTCAACGTCCTCAGCGCCCGCTCCTCGCGAAAAACTTTCGCGCTAAGTCTTACTCGTCCGCAGGCTCCTCGCCGTCGGCGTCGCTCTCGGGCGTGCCGGCCAGGATCTGCTCGGAGATCAGGCCGGAGTTCTGGCGGATCGAGGTCTCGATCTTGGCGGTAATGTCCGGGTTGGCCTTCAAGAACGCTTTCGAATTCTCGCGACCCTGGCCCAGGCGCTGGCTGTCATAGGAGAACCAGGCGCCGGACTTCT
Source organism: Bradyrhizobium sp. CCGE-LA001 (assembly GCF_000296215.2). Classification (NCBI taxonomy): domain Bacteria; kingdom Pseudomonadati; phylum Pseudomonadota; class Alphaproteobacteria; order Hyphomicrobiales; family Nitrobacteraceae; genus Bradyrhizobium; species Bradyrhizobium sp. CCGE-LA001. Next base: position 5,255,460 of record NZ_CP013949.1, read on the forward strand.
CGACGATGCCGGCCTTGACGCCGAGATCGAGGATCTCGCCCATCTTGGAGACGCCCTCGCCGTACATGATGTCGAACTCGACCTGCTTGAAGGGCGGTGCCAGCTTGTTCTTCACCACCTTGACGCGCGTGGTGTTGCCGACGACTTCGTCGCGCTCCTTGATCGCGCCGATGCGGCGGATGTCGAGGCGGACGGAGGCGTAGAACTTCAACGCGTTGCCGCCGGTGGTGGTCTCGGGCGAGCCGTACATCACGCCGATCTTCATGCGGATCTGGTTGATGAAGATCACCATGGTGTTGGACTTGTTGATGGACGCCGTCAGCTTGCGCAACGCCTGGCTCATCAATCGCGCCTGCAGACCCGGCAGCGCATCGCCCATCTCGCCTTCTAGCTCGGCCTTCGGCACCAGCGCTGCGACCGAATCGACCACCAGCACGTCCACCGCACCCGAGCGCACCAGGGTGTCGCAGATTTCCAGCGCCTGCTCGCCGGTGTCGGGCTGCGAGATCAACAGCTCGTCGATGTTGACGCCCAGCTTGCGGGCATAGACCGGGTCGAGCGCGTGCTCGGCGTCGATGAAGGCGCAGATGCCGCCCTTCTTCTGCGCTTCCGCCACCGTATGCAGCGCCAGCGTCGTCTTGCCCGATGATTCCGGCCCGTAGATCTCGACGATGCGCCCCTTGGGCAGGCCGCCGATGCCGAGCGCGATATCGAGACCGAGCGAGCCCGAGGACACCGCCTCGATGTCCATGGAGCGATCGTTCTTGCCGAGCTTCATCACCGAGCCCTTGCCGAACTGGCGCTCGATCTGAGAGAGCGCGGCGGCCAGGGCTTTACTCTTGTCCATGGAAGATCCTTCGACGATACGCAGGGCAGTGGCGGACATTGGGTCGTGCTCCTTATGGCGAGGATTCGGGTGCGGGACAAACGATTGGGGCAGCGGGTCGTCGATAAAATCAATGTACCCTATCTGTTCTCTGTTCGCAATATGTTCTTTTGCAGATTGGGGACTGTCAGCCCTCGCCACACAGCACTTTGAAAAGCCCGGACTTATGTGCTACAGAATGTAACGCTACATATCGTCTCACTTGTCCCGGGAGGAATAGATGAGGTCAATCGCCACGATCGTTCTCGCGCTGTCCGTGCTCGCCGGCTCGCCATCGGTGCAGGCGCAGTCGGCGAACACGCCGACATCCGCGGCGCCGAAAGCCGGTGCCAAAATCACCAAGAAGTCTCAGCTGCACGATGGCTGCCACAGCCGGTACGCCCAGATGCTGGGCAAGCCCTGTCACTGACATTGCTGGCTCAATCTCCAGAGGCCGCCGCGGTTGGCGGCCTCGAGTTGAGGACCTTCGGTGCGTGCCCTCAAATGGCCAACAATCGTCGATCTCCGTGCGTGTACAACTGAACAGACCCGAATTCGTTTCTGAACCCTAATGCACCATCACCGCACGAATCCTGGCGACGACCGGTGACGAGAACGCCAATCGCGCTCCCGCCTTCCTCCGATGGAAATGAGCGCGTCATGTTCAGGCGACGGCGATTCAAGCAGCAGCTGACCCTCCAGGATCGGCTGGCCGCATGGGCGAAGCAGGTCGAGGAGCAGGCCTCCAGGCTGCCGCCTGGCCCCGAGCGAGACGCCCTGCTCAAGAAGGCACGACGAGCCGACATCGCCAATCATCTGCATGATTGGGTCAAGTCTCCCGGGCTGCAGCCGCCGAAATAGCGGTGCGTTCTCATTCGCCGTGAAGCTGATGCGCATCAAAGACGCGCGGCCTGCGCGCTGTCATAATTCCGCAATCCTACGGCACTGAACCTTTTCGCGGCCTGCGGCCTTCTGTCGGGATGGGACCGCAACTCTGGGGATCTCTGTCATGACTGAAAGCACGCAGCCCGGCGCCATCAGGCGCAACCCCCTGCTCGAGGCCGCGCAGGAGGAAATGCTCAAGTTCGAGCGCACAGAAAACGAATTCCGCAGGAAGGACCGCGACGAGCGTGCCGCCGAGCTCCGTCTGCCCCTGGACGACATCAAGGTCCATTAAGCCGGAAGGGTGGTCGTCGGACCCGTCTGGGCTGCGGCCAACCCAAGGCCGACCTCTCGGGAACCGGCATGGTCCGGGTATAACTCATGCCCGATTAAGGTATCTAAATACCATAATTAAGTTATTGATTACACGACAGAATTCCCCACCGGCCTACTGTGCATGGGGTTGTTTTCGCCTTTTTTGGCGATGGCGGCGCGGCGCGCCCACCGGGCCCGCCCTACAGCAGCGCCAATAGCACGAGGCCGATGACCAGCACGACGAAGCCAGCCGCCGTGGCGGCGGCGAATGACCGCTCTACGTTATCCATGATGCACCCCATCGCCGCCGCGCCACGTTTCCCCCATGGCTGCGCCGGACCATCCGGAATCTTGCCGACCGATGTGTCGCCAGTCGTGCGGCCGGATGTCGAAATTGGGACCGGCCAGGGGCCAGTCTGAGGCCTCGCGATCCCTGCCCTCTGCTGCGCCCCCGTCAGGCGCATGTAAGCCGGAACGCCTAATATCGCGGTGCCCGGTGGACCAACACCGGGCCTCCATACCCAACCGAGGACCCCGCTCTCCCCGAGCGGGGTTTTCTGTTTGCGGGCATGGCGGGGCACGGGATGATTCGATCTGCCGAACTGTCAGGCTGACGTAAGCGCAGGCGGCTATGGTCGGCTTGCTAGGTGTTGCAGCCCAGCACCTCAGCCTCCAATAACTTTCTCCCCCGCTTGGCTCTCCCCAAGCGGGGTTTTTTCATGCCTGGCGGCGGGTTCGCAGCCCGCCGTCATCCCGTGTCAGCCGCAGCGAGACGGCGCGGATGGCGGGCGCAGCGAGCAGCACGATCGGCAGCATGGCGCCCCATGCGATCAGCCACGACGCGATCCAGTGCCCGAGGAAGACTATGGCGCTTGCGGCGGGAAAGCTCGCGATGCCCGCGGCGATCAGCGAGGTCAGGCCGGACTGGATGACGCCGAAGACGAGATGGGAGTAGCGGCGGGGAATGCCGAGCATGAGACGTCCATGGTTGCCTCACCAAGCCAAGCAAGGCATGTGCCGTCGCACGGTGGTACTCCGTGGTTCTCCGACCATGAACAGAGTTCCCGCCCCCGTCCCGGCGTGCGCTTTCCGTGAACGGCGAGGAGGTTTGTCGACATATTTCGCTTGTCCGGGGAATATCATGACGCCCATCATGTTGTAGGTCACGGACGGTGAATCGTGGGAGATGACCATGAATCACAGGGGCGTCGAATTCACCCTCGCCAAGACGGCCATTCCCGGCATCTGGCAGTGGCAGTTCCGCATCGGCGAGCAGATCAAAACCGGCAGGACCGAGACCAAGATCGACCTGCTCGCGATCCGGCGGGTGCAGCTGCGCATCGATCGGGAGCTGAAGGCCATCGAGCGCAAAACGGCCTGAGCAAGTTGGCCTGAGCCGGCTGGCCTGAGCGCGATCAGCGCGTGGCGGCGCGATCCGAATGGCCACGCCCGTAGCCGCCCGGAATTGATCTGACGGGGATTTGGGATTGCACTGCGCGCCCGTGGCCTTGGAGGGCGGGCCATCACGCGCGATCGGTGCCAGCCATGCCGCTCTATTTTTTTCGAATCCGGAACGGCCGCTATTCCGGCTGCGCGGATCAGGCGTCGGAATTTGCCGATCGCGAGTCGGCGTGGAAGGAGATGACCAATGTCTGCGCCGACATGGCCGCCGGCATTGCGCGCAAGCTCCAAGAAAATTCCGAATGGCACATGGAGCTTCTGGACGAGACCAAGGAGCCGGTGTTCCGGATTCGCATCGTCTCGGAAACGCTAGACTAGGAGTGCGGCCCTAATCGGCGCTGGGCAGCCGGCGCATGGTGAATTCGATGTCGCCGCCGGGCAGTTCGCGCCAGGTCTCGACCGCGCTCATGTAACCCGCCTTGGGATAGCGGGCGAAGAAGGCCTCCGCCCTCGCCCGCGCCGCCGCGCGCGGCAGCGTGAAGGTCTCGCGCAGATAGCCGTCGCCGGTCGCATGGCCCGCCTTGCCGCCTGCTTTGCGCCGGCGCGCCATGCGCTCGGCGAGATCCCGCGGGCGATCGGCCATGTCACGCCTCCTTGACGCAATACGCTTTCGCGGAATGTAGGAGGCCGGCAAGGCAAAGGGGAGTCCCGATCGGAGGCCTCAGCCGCCTCCGATCGGCGCAGGGTCAATTGGCGGCCGTGCCGGATTTCTTCTTCGGTGCGCTGGTCGCGGCCGAGGCCTTCGGCGCCGCCGACTGCTTCGGCGGATCGGAGCGCATGCCGCCCCAGGGATCGTTGGACGTCTTGGTGTCCGGAATCTTCTTCAGCGTTTCCTTGTAAGCCTTGTCACGTTCGGCTTCGGCCGCCTTCTCCTCGGGGGTCTTGCTCGGCGCATCCTGCAGCAAATTGAGCTGGGGCATTTGCGCATAGGCAGGTCCCGCCAGCACGGCCAGCACCGCGGCCAAACGGAAAAACTTCATCATCCACTCCTTGATCATCCATGACGCGCGGATCGCCCGCGCCTTGTCGTCCTTGTCGCGGCGAAGCGCAACCCCAGGGCTGCATGGCCGTTACAACCGGTCCGATCTGCACGATTTCGGCGCATGCAGCCAGTCGTCCCAGATCGGCCCGCATCTGGTGCACCCGTTCAGCACAAGGCCGAGCGCAGCCAGACAAAAGACCAGGACACATCGACGCAACATCATCCACCCGTACCCAAGCGCGGCATCATATCGGGCGAAGTCGGGCATTTTCAAGCCGACCGGGCCGGCGCCGGACCGGGTGACTTTGCCACGCCGATACGCGCAGAATGCCGCGGAAACATCCGGCAACAATGGAGGGAACGACAGTAATGCCAATGCAGCCCAACGCCGAGTTCGGCATCACGGAGGCCGGACGCATCCTCGGCGAGGTCTTTGCGCCCTGGGTTCAGGATCTCGGCCTTTCGGTCGAGCGCATCGAGATCGCACAGCCTGCGGACGCGCCGGACTGGCAGCCGGGCGCGGTCTTGCGCATGCCGTTTTCGGAGCGGCTGTGCCGCAACGGCGGCATCGTCTGCGGCCAGGCGCTGATGGCGCTCGCCGACACCGCGATGGTGATCGCGATCTTCGCCGCCAATCGCGGCTATCGTCCGATGACCACGGTCGACCAGACCACCCATTTCATGCGCGCGGCCAGCGCCTCGGACGTGCTTGCGGATGCCCGCGTGGTCCGACTCGGGCGCACCATGAGCTTTGGCCGCGTCACCCTGCTGTCGGCCTCCGACAACAAGCCGGTCGCGATGGTGTCGAGCGCGTTCGCGATGCTGCCGGGCTGAGCATCTTCCCAAAAAAAGAGAGCCGCGGCAGCGCAAGGCGCACCGCGGCTCTGCATCACGTTTTTGTCGAACACATTTGCATCGAAGCGAGAGACAAGCGCGATTGCGGCCGCGCTTCAGGCGGTACGCTCCTAGGAACTACTTGCCGAGAATTTCGTCGGCCGCGGTGACGACACTGACGGTCGGATTCTTTCCGCAATAGGCACCGAACTTCTTGGCATTCTCAATGAACACCTCGGTGTCGATGATCGCGTTGTCCTCGTCGCCCTTGTACCAGCCGTCCATCCAGGTCAGCACGACCGCGATGTTGTCTTCCCCACTATCGAGGAATTGCTTGCAGCTCATGGTCGAGAGGTCCCACTTGGCGGCCTGGGCGGGCATCGACGACAGCGAAAGCGCCGCGGCGAACAGAAGCGAAAGCGTGGTCTTCATCGGAATCTCCATCGGCGCGTAACGCCATAAAGGAAAGGGCTTGCAGGAAAAGTCTGCGGGAAGTGACTCGCCGCTTCGACGTCGTAAACGAAGTCTGAAGCGCTGTGCAAGTAACGCCAGTATTGCGTGTGACAATTTCGTGCGGAATTGCCGCCCTGTTTGGCGCAGCGACCGGCGCGTAGGCCTCGCTTCGTGCAATGACGTACGCGATGTGAACACGCGTTCGCATCACATCCACAATACGATTATGATTGCGTGGTACGACGGCGGCGACGTCAACGCAGGCTTGCGATCGCGAGCACGACGATCGCGAGTACGATCATCGATGAGACCGCGAGAAATCGTCCGCCAGGACGATCGATGGTGCGCGACCACAATGTCGGCGCAGCGTCAGCCGAAACGCGGCGACGCTGTCGCCGATCGAGGTGCCGCGATCCCTCGCAGTGGCGAGGGGCGGGAGCCATCGGAATCTCCGCGTTCTATTTCGTCTTCTTGGCGGGCTCGCTCGGGCGCGCCCCGCCCCACGGATCATACTTATCCTTGGGCTCGGGAATGCGATCGAGTGCGGCCTTGTAGGCCTTCTCGTCGACCTTGGGCTTGTTGTCCCCCTGCTTGGTCCCTTCATTGGGCTGGCGCCGACCCTGCGCCTCGGCCGCTCCGGTCGCCAACGCCAGCAATGCGGCGGCTATGACCAAAACCCTCATCGATGCAATCCCCCTCGTCTGGGGCACAAACTAGCCTGCATTCCCGTATTAGCAAATGCCGCGGGTTCTAAGGCTTCAGCAAAACTTGATCGGGCCTGACTTCGCCGGATCGCATTCGTGCCTATCTGTTGGCCCGCAGGGGACCTCCACGGATGTTGCGGATCATTGCTCATGCGGCGCTGTTCGCCGGCGCGCTCGCGCTCGGTGGATGCGGCTTTGCCGACAGCCGGGCGCCGGTGCCCGAGTTCATGCGCATGAAGGAAGCCGAGCAGCCGCCGCCCGAACCGGTCCCCGACGTCAAGCGCGTGGTGCGTGAGCAGATCGACGTCGTCTTCCTCAGCACGTCCTATCCGCGCGAGGTGCACGTTGCACCGCCCCATCGTGAGGTGCGCGGAGCGGGCTGGACGGCATGCGTCCGCGCGCAGCTCACCTCGGCAACCGGGACGCCGCTGGGCGCTCAGACCTACATCGTGACGATCATGGGCGGAAAGGTCGTCGATCGCCGACGCGCGGAAGGCGACGACATCTGCGGGACCGAGACTTACGAGCCGATCTAGGAACAACCGCCTTGCGGAGCGCCGGGTTCCGGGAAAAACCAGCATCAAAGCGGGGAACGATCGCCGCCTGCCCTTCTTGTTACCGCCGAGGGCAGTTTCGAGGAGGACATGATGAGGACATTCACGATTGCGCTGTTGGCCGGCGTCGGTGCGTTGGCCGCAGCAACGGGCGCCAAGGCGGCCGACGTCTATGCGACCGGCGAATACATGAATCCCGATCTCATCCAGGAAGTGCGGATGGTCTGCGACGAGGACGGAAATTGCTACCGCAGCCGCAGCCGCTCGCGCGTGATCGTGCGCGACTCCTATGCGACCATGCCGAGCGATCGATATTACGAGCGACGGACCTATCATCGCCATTATGACGACGGCCCGCGCGCCGGCGTCGGCATCCGCGCGCCCGGAGTCAGCGTCGGCGTCGGTGTCAACGACCGCTGGTAATCGATGACGTCACGATGGGCGGGATGGGACCGAACGAGCGAAGACTCGCCCGGTCCCATTCGGTCAGGCTTCAAGTGAGTCGGCCGGCGTGACGATGCGCGCCGCCGGCGAATGCGCGATGAACCGGGCAAGCACCATGCCGGCAAACATCGCCGCGACGAAGATGAACGCCGAAGTCGAGCCAAGTCCGAGCGCGGTCAAGGCCGGTCCCGGACAGAAGCCTGCCAATCCCCAGCCGATGCCGAAGATCGCGGGACCTGCGATGATCCTGACATCGATGTCCCTTCGTGAGGGAAGATAAAACCGCTCGGCGAAGACCGGACGTGCGTGCTTCAGGACACGGTTGAAGCCGATGAAGGTCACTGCGACGGCACCGGCCATCACGAACGCAAGGCTCGCATCCCACGTCCCCGCGGGAATACCACCGAGGTCGAGGAAGTTGAGAACCTTGGCCGGGTCCGACATGCCCGACACGATGAGGCCGAGACCAAAGATCAGGCCGATCGCGAATTGAACGAGAATGGCCATCGCCGTCAGCTCCAGTGCCGCATAACGAAGACCGTCGCAACGGCCGTCGTTATGAAGGTGATGGTCGCGACCAGTGAGCGCGCCGAGAGGCGGGACAGGCCGCAGACGCCATGGCCGGACGTACAGCCACTGCCCCACACCGAACCGAAGCCGGTGAGGAATCCCGCGACGATCAAAACGGCCGGCCCGGTCGCGATCGTCTGCGCAGGAAGTCGTCCGGTGACGAGCAGGACCAGCACGGGGGCGGCGACGAGACCGGCGACGAAGGCGAGGCGGCCGGCAAATTCGCCGTCTTCGTAAGGCGGAAACAGCCGCGCCGCGATGCCGCTGACCCCGGCGATACGTCCGTTCGCCCACATCAGCAGAACGGCGGACACCCCGATCAGCGCGCCGCCCAGGAGCGATGCCATTGGCGTGAAAGGCGTCGCGATCATCGTGATTCTCCAGGTCCAGAACAATCCCTGTGCATCCATCGATACGACCAGCGATCGGGCGCACGGATGCTCAACGAGACGTTAATACTACCATTCGAATTGACGCGGCGTCCCAACGGTATTTTCCAATCTTTACGCTAAGCATGACAGTAACGCGGTCTTGGCCCGCGTGAATGGGGATGATGGGACGTGGTCGACATCGCGCAGCAGGCAGCGATCAATCCGGCATCGGCAAGCGATGCCATGGCCGGCCGCGCGCGCATTCCGCTCACCTCGATCGATGCCGGTCAATGGCGTGCGCTCGCGCAGCGCGCAATCGAGCCGAACGGCTATTACCTGCCCGGCTGGGAGCTCGCCGTCAGCGCGACGGCGCGCGGCCGCACGGATGCGTCGGCGCTCACCGCCTTCGACGCTTCTTCGACGCGGCTGATTGGGCTGATGCCGGTGACTTCGCTCTGGCGCGCCTGGAAGATTCCCCTGCCCGCGCTGGTGAGCGCGCATCCCTATGGCACGCTGTGCAGCCCGCTGATCGACCGGGACGCCTCCATCGAGGGCGCCGCGCAGCTGTTGCGGCAAGCGCGCGCGGCCGGAGCCCATGCGCTTGTGCTGAACGACGTCGCGCTCGACGGCGCGGCGATGACCGCGCTCAATCACGTTCTCGATCGCGACGGCCTGAAGCCGCGCGTGCTCAGCTCCTACATCCGCGCCAGCCTCGATGCGACGCAGGACGGCGATGCGCTGCTACGCGAAGCCCTCGGCGCCCGGAAGCTCAAGGAGCTGCGCCGGCAGCGCCACCGGCTCGAAGAAAAGGGTCCTGTCGCGTTCGAAATCGCGCGAGGGCGCGACGAGATCGGGCCGGCGCTCGAAACGTTCCTGCAACTTGAGGCCAGCGGCTGGAAGGGCAAGCGCGGCACCGCGCTGATCCAGCATGCGGGCGATGCCACCTTCATCCGCCGGGCCGTGCCGGCGCTGGCGGAAACCGCGCAAGTCGAGATCATCACGCTTCGAGCCGGCACGACAGCGGTCGCCGCCGGCATCGTGCTGCGTCACCAGGATCGCGCCTTTTTCTTCAAGCTCGGCATCGACGAGCGCTTTGCAAAATATTCGCCGGGCGTGCAGCTCACGCTCGACCTCACGCGCCATCTCTGCGCCGATCCGGCCATTACAAGCGCGGATTCGACCGCGAGTGCCGATCATCCCATGATCAACCCGATCTGGCGCGGACGCTTCGCGATCGGCGACGTGCTGATCCCGCTACGGCGGCACGATCCGGTAGTGGCACTGATTCACGGGGCGCTGGTGGCGCACGACGCCGCCTACGCGGCCGCGCGCCGCGCCGTTCGCTTACTTCGCAAATAGGCCAGCTTACTCCGCCGCCTCGGCGTTGATCTCTGCCGAGACCTGGCGGATGGCGCGGGCGAGCAGGTTCGGATCCTGCGCGCCGGAGACGGCGTATTTCTGAGCGAAGACGTAGGTGGGTACGCCGGAGATGCCCTTCTCGGCGGCCTCCTGCGCATCGGCCGACACGCGCGCGACATCCTCGTCGGTGGCAAGGCGCTTGCGCACATCTTCGGGGTCGAGACCGATATCGGCAGCCGCCTGCACCAGCACATTCACGTCGGTGAGGTCGCCGCCGTCGCGGAAATAGAGCTCCATCAGACGCTGCTTCATCTCCGGGGCCTTACCGATCGCCTCGGCCCAGAGGATCAGGCGATGGCAATCGGTGGTGTTGGGCTGACGCGCCACCAGCTCGGGCTTATAGATCAGCCCCTCCTCGCCCGCCGCCGCAACGACGCGCCCGGCGATGCCCTTGTAGGCTTCGACCGAGCCGAACTTCTGGGTAAGATAGGCCTCGCGGCTGATGCCTTCGCGCGGCACCCACGGATTGAGAAAGAAGGGCCGGAAATTGAGCTTGACCGGAACGTCTGGCACAAGCGCCAGCGCGCTTTCGATGCGGTGCTTGCCGATATAACACCAGGGGCACACCACATCGGAGACGACGTCGATCTGGAGCGGTTTCAGCGTGCTCATGGCGGTGCCTCCTTCGGGCATTCAGCGGGTCCGCCGGAAGATAAGCCGAACCGGAGGCTGCGCAAGCCGCCCGCCCCGCATGGCTCACGACTTCACCTCTGCGGTTATTGTGAGGGGCCTGCCCTGCTCCGATACTCGCGGCCACGATCGAGCCAGCGGGAGACTGCCATGACAGCCATTTTCAGGCCAGAAGGCCATCATTTCCGGGCGACGGAGCATGCCGGCGGTCCCTGGTCGCCGGACATGTTGCAGGGAAGCGCCACCACGGCCCTGATGGCCCGCGAGGTCGAGCGGCTCGCGACCCAATCAGGCTTTGCGGTGCGGCGCCTGACTTTCGACCTGTGGCGACCGGCGGGCCTGCGGGCCTTCAAGACCGCAACTGAATGGCTGCGCGACGGCCGCAAGGCCAAGACCGTGCAGGTGCGGCTGATGGACGGCGAAACCGAGATCGGCCGCTGCACGGCGCTGCTGACGGCGCAGGGCGGCGAGTCGCCGCCTAATCCGTTCGCCGGGCCAGCGGCGCCAGAGAAGGCGCCGGAGGACGGAAGCCCGCCGCCGGCCTTCGCGCAGAAATGGAGCCGCTATTTCCAGAACGTCTCGGTGCGGCTGATCGAGGGCGCGCTGGAAAATCCAGGCCCTGCGGCCGCCTGGATGCGGCTCGACGCGGCATTGGTCGAAGGCGAGCCGAACACGCCGATGCTCCAGGCCGTGCAGGCCGCGGACTTTTCCAGCGGCGTCGCGCAGATCGTCGACATGCGCAGCTGGACCTTCATCAACCCCGAGATCAGCCTCTATTTCTTCCGTCCGCCGGAGGGCGATTGGATCCTGATCCGCGCCGCGACCCGCGTCGGCGCCAATGGCGCGGGCCTCACCACGGCAACGCTGAGCGACCGCAAAGGTCCGTTCGCGGAGGTGATGCAGGCGATGACCTTCGAGCGGCGCGAGGCCGCGCAGGCTCAGGCGTCCTGAGCGGCAAGTGCGATCAGCGTCGCTTCGGACGCGGCATCAACAGGCATGAACATCTCGACGCGGAGCTCCTGGAGCGTCACGTCCTGCGGCGTGCCGAGCGTCAGGACCGCGCCGATCAGGCCGATGCCGATCTCGCCCCTGCGCAGCCGCACCTCGCAGAGCGGCCCCGGCACGGCGTTGTCCTCGAGCTGAGGCGCAGGTAAATCCGGCAAGCGCATCAAGTCGCGCCAGGTCGATTGCAGGGCGTCGTCGAGCGGCGCGGCCATGGCTTCATGGCGCGCCCGCGACAGCAGCGCTGCCGCAACGATCGGCCAGTTCTCGACGAATGGCTTGAGCTCGTTCGGCGCAAGGAACATGCGCATGTGGTTGAGCGGGCGCTGCATGCGCTCGGGCCCGAGCAGCATGGTCATCAGGCGTGTGGCGGCGCGATTGGCCTGCTTCACGTTCCAGCGCCGGTCGGTCACGATGGCAGGGAACGGATCGTGCCGTCGCAGCAGGAGATCGATGGCGCGCCGCGCATCGGCGAGCTCCGGCGCGGCGAGATCGCGCTCGCCATATTGCCGCGCGAAGCCGCCGGCCTCGAGCAACGCGTTGCGGTCGCGCAGCGACAGATCGAGCGCTGAGGCGAGCTGGAGCAGGATGTCCCGGCTGGCCGCCGCCTTGGCCGTCTCGACGTGGCTGAGATGCTTGACCGAGATGCCGGCCTCGAACGCCAGCTCCGCCTGACTCAATGCACGGCGCATGCGCCAGGCGCGCAAGAGATCGCCGACCGGATTGGCCGGCCGCAACGGCCGGGAGGATCGTGTATCCATCCGCCGATTATGCGAGCGCCGCTGCGCGCTGTAAACGCCGCTAGGAAAGCCAGTTAGGAAAGGCTCGCCGCCATCTGCTTCAGCCGTTCCGCGGTGCGCTCGTCCGCCGGGAAGAAGGTCTCCAGCGCCAGCTCCGACAGGGTGATGTCGACGGGCGTGCCGAACACCATGGTGGTGGAGAAGAAGCTCAGGATCTCGCTTCCGTGTCGCAGCTTGAAAGGGATCGCGACATTGTCGCTCGACAGCGGCGCCGACCGCGCCGGCATGGGATAGCTCTTGAGATCGTTGTAGAGCTTGATCAATTCAGGATCGGCCGTCGCCTCGCATTGCCGATGCAGCCGCTCCAGGAGATGCCCGCACCATTCCGCGAGGTTGACCGTGCGCGGGGCCAGCGCCTCGGGATGGAAGGCGAGCCGCAGCACGTTGACGGGCTGGCCGAGCAGATGCTGCGGGATGCCGTCGAGCAGCGGAGCAACCATGCGGTTGGCGGAGACCAGATTCCAGTGCCGGTCCACCGCGAGTGCGGGATTGGGCTCATGCGCCTTCAGGACGAGGTCGATCGCCTGGCGGGCTGATTTCAAGGCAGGATCCTCCAGCGGACGCTGCTGGAAGGCCGGCGCGTAGCCCGCGGCCACCAGCAGCACGTTGCGTTCACGCAAGGGCACGTCGAGGCGTTCGGCGAGCCTCAGCACCATGTCGCGCGAGGGCGCGGCACGGCCGGTCTCGACGAAGCTCAGATGCCGCGCCGAGATCTCCGCTTCGCCGGCGAGATCGAGCTGGCTCATGCGGCGGCGCTGCCGCCATTCGCGCAAATGGTCGCCGATATGGACCGGCTGGCTGCGTTCGGTGCGTGCGGTGGATGCATGTGCGTTCATGACCAAAAACCTAGCATGCGGATTTCGGTGCTTCCATTACCAGCGAGGTAATCGAATTCCCCCTCGCGCCGGCTCATCTTCCATCACGATAGGAGATGACCATGATCGCGCTGCTGCTCTACCGGACCATCGCAGACCACGTCCTGCCCTGGGCCGTGGCTTTCGCAACCCGCATGCTGGCGCGGAGCCTCAACATGCCCGAGCCGCTCGTGCATTCGACCGGTGACTACGTCGTCGCGCAGGTCGTCGCCTTCGAGCATGGCGTCGGCAAGAGCCTCTGCCCGTTCCGCCTCGCCCGCATCGTCCGCGCTTGGTGGCGCGGCGTGCGCTGACGTCCCTTCCCACCTCAACCAAGGAGAACCACGATGATCGAAGCCTCCACTTTCCTGCGCCGTGCACTCTTCGCCGACGCCGTCTTCAGCGGCGTCGCCGCGCTCGGCTTCACTTTCGGCGCAAGCGCGTTCGGCGCGCTGTTCAGCCTGCCCGAGGTGCTGCTGCGCGAAGCCGGCCTGTTCCTGATCGCCTACACCGCGCTGGTGGGCTGGCTCGCCGCACGCGCGTCCGTTCCCAGGGCGCTCGTGCTGCTGGTCGTGATCGGCAATGCGGCCTGGACAATCGGCAGTATCGCGCTGCTGCTTTCGGGCGCGGTGTCGCCGAATGTTGCCGGCGTGCTGATGGTCGTGGCACAGGCGATTGCGACCGGCGTATTCGCCGAGCTGCAATATGTGGGATTGCGGAAGAGCGGGAGCGTCGTGGCGGCGTAGCTAGACCCGCTCACCACGCGCAGTCGTCGCCCGGCTCGGCCGGGCGACCGACTATTCCAGAAAATGCCTAAGCTCAGGCTCGCGCGCGTCCGTTCGCCTTGGCGAAGGTGTGACCGTTGAGCTTCTTCTTTTTGGCGGCCTTGTTCTTGGGGCTCGTCGCGCCCGCCTTCTTGGCCTTGCGCGCCTTCACCTTGGCGGCTTCCGCCCGCGCCTCGGCGCGCAGCTTCTTGCGCTTCTTCTCACAGGAGTCGCACTTGCAGCCGATCGGCTTCAAATAGGCTTTGAAATAGTCGGTGCCGTAATCGTAGTTGATCTCGTCGCCGGGCTCGATGTTCCTGATCGCGCGGATGAAGACCTTGCGCTCACGCGGGCGGACGTCGGATTCCGCGTTGGGACGGCAGGAATGGTTGATGTAGCGGGCGAGGTTCTTGCGCACCGAGCCGTCGATGGTCCAGCGCCCGTTGAGCTCGAACAGATATTTGTTCTCGATCTCGTCATGCGCCGGAATCCTGGAATCCAGGATCGGTCCGAAATAGCGGATGATCCGGGTCCCCTTCTTGATCGGCTTGGTGGCGAAGAGGCCGAGCCCGGTCTTGGAGCGGCCGACGCGATAGGGTTTGTTCGTGGATGTGGCTGGCATGATCAGAGGGAACGAGGACGCGAACGAGGCCGGAACGGCTTAAAGCGAAGCCGCTCTTCTAGAACGATTCCGCGCCGCTGTCAGGTGTCCGGCGGCGTTGATTGAACCTTGCCCACAATCAAGGCGTCTGATGGGACGGAGTTCCAGCCGCACCGAAGCGTCATCATGATCCGTATTACCGCTCTCTCCCTCACGGCGCTGCTGATCTGCGCCGGCCTCGGCTGCGCCCACGCCCAATCGGTGGGCAGCAGCTACACCTCGTCGGCGCCGAAGGATTGCCGCCCGGTCGGCAAGCCCAGCGAGCTCGACGGTAGCACCACGCGCGTGTGCCCGGGCAAGGACGGCCTGATGGTGCTGATCGCCGAGGACGATCTGCGCGAAATCGTCTCGGTCGGCCGCAACCACAAGCAGGCGGCCAAGGAACCGGCGGCCAATGTCTGGTTCGCACCGTTCAATTCATCGGAAAACACCGTGGAATGGCGCAGCTCGGACGCCAAGCCGTTTGCGATCATCCAGCGCTGGCACATCGCCGACAATGGCGATCCCGACAAGCAGGGACGGCCAAACACCAAGGCCATGCTGGTGGTGACCCGGCTGCCCCCAGGCCCGGTCTGCCACGTCGCCTATGTCGATGCCATCGCCAACCCGACCGCCAATGAGCTCGCCCGCAAGGCCGCCGACGATTTCGCCCGCGGCTTCACCTGCGGCAAGGATCAGGTGAAGGTCATCGGCGCGCCCGGCCGCGCCGTCGAGCTGGCGACGATGCGCTAGCCTCTCGCCTTGGTGCGCCGATAGCGTGCCAGGAGGCGCTCGCCCTTCGCCGCGATGCGCCGTGCCGCTGCCACCGTCCTCGGAACTGGCTCGCCCCAGGCATGTGCGGAGAGCGCGTGCCGGGTCGGACGCCCCTTGGCATCGACCAGCGGCGGCAGCTTCGCGCGGCCATAGAAGCGCACGGCCCAACTGCCCTTGCGACGCATCTCCTGCGGCGTCATCTCCGACGCTTTCTTGGTGACGCCGGGCCGCAGATGCGCGCCCTGCTTGCGTGCGAACGCCTTGCGGCCCGCGGCGGTCAGGCCGCCACGCGGGTCTTTTTCTTTGGCCGAAGCGCGACGCTTAGCCTTTGCGGCTGTCTTCGCTGTCCGCTTTCGGGTCTTCTTCGCCGACTTCTTCGTGGATTTTTTAGCCTTTGAAGATTTGGCTTTCGATTTCGACTTAGACGTTTTCTTCGCTGCCATGCGCATGTTGTCCACGAGGTTGGGATAGCGGCGGCCGGCACGGCGGGCACGCTTCTTCGCGGCCGACTTCTGCGCGGGACTGAGATGCTTGGACGCCTTGCCCGCTCGCTTGCGCGGGTTTTGGCGTTTCCAGGGAGCGCGGGACGATTTTGCCATGCGGCGTCAACGCCTCAGCATGGCAAGGGTTGCGTCCGCGGCGTCAGGGACCAGGCTTCCCCGCCACGGGCGCCGTCAGCATCGCCTCGAGCAGCCGTTCGGCGCTGGTCCCTTCAGGCAGTCGCCCCAGAATGTCCTTCAGCCGGCCGTCGAGCAGCAGCATGGTGAAGCCGTGCACCATCGACCAGGCGCGCGCGATCGCGGCGCCCTGGTTGAGCGTCAGCGCATCTTCGCTGATCTGCTCCTGTCGCATCGCGCCAATGGCGTTCGCCAGTCCGGCGAAGGAGGCTTCGGCAGCCTCGTGCAGCGAGGGTCTCGAATAATCGAGCCGCTCGGTGCGGAACATGATGCCGTACATGCCGGGATGCGCCTGCGCATAGGCGACATAGGCCTTCGGCCTCGCCAGCGCGCGTTCGAGCGGCATCGTGGCGGCATCGCAGGCCGAGGCCATCGCGGTGTTGAACTGACGGAAGCCGACGGCGGCGAGCTCGCTGAGAAGCCCGGTGAGATCGCCGAAATGATGCGTCGGCGCGGCATGCGAGACGCCCGCCTCGCGGGCCACCGCGCGCAATGTCAGGCCGGCAAGCCCGTCTCGCTCCAGCACCCGCTCGGCGGCCTGGAGCAGCGCCTCGCGCAAAGCGCCGTGATGATAGGGGGTCTCGGTCTTCGCAGCCGCGGGGCGATGCGCAGGACGCACCCGCGTGTTCGCGGCCATCTTTTTCGGATTGCGCGGGGTCCGCGCCGTTTCGCTCTTGCCCATGGGACAAGCTATATGACGCAATATTGACAGTGTAAAGATTCCACTTGACCGGAAAGGCGAACGGCGATATCTCATCTTTACGATGTAAAGATCAGGAGGATACGCCGTGCAGCAGGACGCCGTCACCGATCGCTACAACAACATCGCGCCGATACCTTTCGAAGCCGACGCGCCATTCCTGACGATCATCGGTGAATTGCCGCGCGAGCTGAACGGCACGCTCTATCGCAACGGCCCCAATCCGCAGTTCTCCTCGCCCGGGGCGCACTGGTTCGTGGGCGACGGCATGCTGCACGCCTTTCATCTCGAGAATGGACGCGCCAGCTACCGCAACCGCTGGGTCCGCACACCGAAATGGCTGGCCGAGCACGATGCCGGCCGCGCCTTGTTCGGCGGCTTCGGCCGCAAGCTGCCGGATGCACCGGCGAACCTGACTGACGGCGGCGTCGCCAACACCAACATCATCTTCCATGGCGGCAAGCTGCTCGCTTTGGAAGAAGCGCATCTGCCGACCGAGATCGAGCCGGGGACGCTGGCGACGCGCGGCTATCACGATTATCACGGCCGCGTCGCCGGCAGCTTCACAGCGCATCCGAAGGTGGATCCCGTCACCGGCGAGCTCGTGTTCTTCGGCTACAACGCCGCAGGCCCACTGACGCCTGCCCTCTCCTACGGATCGATCGATGCCGCCGGCAAGGCAACGCGCTTCGAGCGGTTCGAGGCGCCCTATGCCAGCATGGTGCACGACTTCATCGTCACCGCGAACCATGTGCTGTTTCCGATCCTCCCGATCACCGGCAGCATGGAGCGCGCGATGAGCGGGCGGCCGCCATATGCCTGGGAGCCGGACAAAGGCGCCTATGTCGGCGTGATGAAGCGCAGCGGCACGGCCAAGGACATCGTCTGGTTTCGCGGTGAAGCCTGCTACGTCTTCCACATCATGAATGCGTGGGAGGAGGAGAACCGAATCGTCGCCGACGTCATGCAGTTCGAGGAAGCGCCCTTGTTTCCGCATCCGGACGGGCGGCCGACCGATCCGGAGAAGTCGCGCGCCCGGCACTGCCGCTGGACCTTCGATCTCTCGGGCAACACCGACCGCTTCCAGCAGACTTATCTCGACGATCTCACCGGCGAATTCCCGCGCATCGACGATCGTCGTGCCGGGCTGAAGAGCGGTCACGGCTGGTACGCCTGCGCCAATCCACGGCTGCCGATGTTCGGCGCGCTCTCGGGCATCGTCCATGTCGATGGTAACGGCAGGCGGCTCGGCCACTATCTGCTGCCGGCCGGAGACACCATCTCCGAGCCTGTCTTCGTCGAGCGATCGAAGGACGCGGCCGAGGGCGACGGCTGGCTGCTCGCGGTGGTCTGGCGCGCGCGAGAGAACCGCAGCGATCTCGCCGTGTTCAATGCCATCGATGTCGAGGCAGGCCCTGCCGCGCTGGTGCAGCTCGGCCACCGCGTGCCCGACGGCTTTCACGGCAATTGGGTGGGAGCCGCATAGCAGCCGTCATTCCGGGGCGCGACGAAGTCGCGAGCCCGAATCCATTGGGCAGCATGACACGAAGCGAAATGGATTCTCAGGTGCGCAATTGCGCACCGTAGCGCGACGCTTCGCGTCGCCCTGGAATGACAGATAGAGGAGTTTCACATGCACTTGCCCTGGATCGTCGTAGGCTGTTTGACCGCCCTCACCTGCGCCGTGCTCGTATTGCCAACGAGCTGCCTGCAGCGGAGCAGCCAGACCATCTTCAACGGCGGCATCCTGCTCGCGGTGGGCCTTCTGATCGTCTCGGCGCTGCCGATCCTGTCCCACCTGTCTTGGACGGGATGGGTCGATCACACGCTAGACCAGGTGGTTGCGCTGTTTCACTTTTTGGAGGTCGCCTATACGGTTTTGACGCTGTGACGGTTCAATGATCCGTCTCGCCCGGAGCAGTCACTCCCATTGAATTGGTTCCAACCGAGCCCGGATTTCTCCCGCAACACCGGTTCATCCACAAAATGGTATCCCGAGCATCGTCAGACCAAGTATGGTACGTCCAGCCGCGCATGCCCAACGCCCGCTGAACAGGACCACGATGAAGGATGTATTCGCCCGTCTCGGCTCCGATCTTTTCTCCGCCATCCTCTTCCTGGCCGTCTACCTCATTACCGACCATATCGTCCTAGCGACGGCGGTGGCGATCGCCGGTGCGTTCGCGCAAGTGATCTATGCCCGCGTCAAGGGGCAGCAGCTCAACTACATGACCTATGCGAGCCTCGCACTGGTCGTGGGACTGGGCGCGATCACATTGCTGACCAACGACGCCCGCTTCATGCTGGCGAAGCCCGCGATCGCACATTTCGCGATCGGCCTGATCATGCTCAAGCGTGGCTGGATGTTGCGCTACATGCCGCCGATCGTCGTCGAGACCGTTCCGGAATATGTGACGGCCGCGGGCTATGCCTGGGCAGCGCTGATGTTCGTGATTGGCGCCGGCATGATCGTGGTCGCTTCCACGGGTGATCTGAAGCTGTGGGCATTCTATCTCACGGTGGTCGCGGGCGGCGGCAAGATCCTGGCCTTTGCCGTGCAGTACATCGTTCTGCGGCTCATCGTCAGCAGCCGCCGACGCGCCGCTGCCCGCGCCTGAATGCGGGGTTACGCAGGCGCGTCGAGTTGGGTTATAGGCTCGCCACGGGACTGGCCGCGGATCGTCGCGGTCCGCCGGTGATTTGTTCGGGAGACGGGAATGGCCGTGGACGGCAACTGGAATCTGACCATGACGACGCCGATGGGCGAGCGCCAGGCGACGCTGAGCTTGAAAGCTGAGGGCGGCACGCTCACGGGCACGCAAGGTGCGGAAGGTAATACCGCCGAAATTTTCGACGGCACCGTCTCGGGCGACAACGTCTCCTGGAAGGTTTCGATCGACAACCCGATGCCGCTCACGCTGGAATTCACCGGTACGGTCGCGGGCGACAACATCAGCGGCGAGATGGGCATCGGCCCGATGGGCAGCTTCCCGTTCACCGGCGCGCGGGCGTAACGCCGCGCGTCGAATGGCCATGCGTGCGCTCCGCCTCATCGCGGCAATGATCCTGTCTGTCGCGACACAGGCGGCGTGCGCGGACGACACCGAACCGGCGTGGCGCGCAAGCGCGCTCGCCCTGGTGCCGGCAGGCTATGTCGCCGGCGCAGCCTATCGGACCGAAGGCGCGACCGGGTACCTCGCCGTCTATGCCGCAACATCGAACGATCCGAAGACTCCGGCCAGCGTGTTCGCGGCCCGTCAGAGCCTCGTCGTCACGCTGACTCCGGACGCGACGCGGGCCGTCTCGGCCGAACTGAAGCCGCGCACCGAGCCAGCTCCGGACGGCGACGACACCGATTTCGCCGAGATGCACGCCGATCTCGCGGCAAAGCGCTCCACCCTGCCCGCAGGTACCGAACCTTGCGCTCTCGGCGCCTGGTCCATCGACAAGGATCCGAACGGCCTCAACGTGCGCGCCGAGCCCTCGGTGAAAGCGCGCGTGCTCGGCACCCTGCCGCCGCCCTACCGGCTCAAGCTCGGCGGAGCCGAGAACACGCCCGAGGGCGGCTGGCTCACCGAATTCCGCATCATCGGCTTCCGGGATGGCTGGTTTCTGATCGCGGGCGCGAAGCCGCCGGGCAAAGACTACGAAGACGAGAAGAGATACCCGCGCAACGCGCCAAAACCCTATGCCGGGCGTGGCTGGGTCGCGGCCAACAAGGTCGGCGCGAGTTATGCCAACGGCTCCACACGTGCGGGCGGCTTGTTTCAGGCCCCCTTCATCGACGCCAAATGGATGCCCGCACAGCGTGAGCTGGGCGGCCCGATCGACGGCGACGGCGGACCGAAGCGACTTCTCGCCTGCAGCGGATATTGGGGCCTGGTCGAGAGCCATGACGGCGTCCGCGGCTGGTGGCGCGCGCTGTGCTCGAACCAGGTTACGAATTGCAGTTAGATCAGACGGAAGCGTCCCCGATCTCTCTGCGTCATACGCGGGCTTGACCCGCGTATCCATCTTCTGACGTGCGATGGATGGCCGGGTCAAGCCCGGCCATGACAACTCAGCCCAGGTTCAACTCCTTGAAGAAGTCGTTGCCTTTGTCGTCAACGATGATGAAGGCGGGGAAGTCGACGACCTCGATGCGCCAGATCGCTTCCATGCCGAGCTCGGGATATTCCAGCACCTCGACCTTCTTGATGCAGTGTTCGGCAAGGTTGGCCGCGGCACCACCGATCGAGCCGAGATAGAAGCCGCCATACTTCTTGCAGGCCTCGCGCACGGCCGGCGCCCGGTTGCCCTTGGCCACCATCACCATCGAACCACCGGCGGCCTGGAATTGGTCGACGAAGGAATCCATGCGGCCGGCGGTGGTCGGACCGAACGCGCCTGAGGCATAGCCGTCGGGCGTCTTGGCCGGGCCCGCGTAATAGACCGGGTGGTTCTTGAAATAGTCCGGCAGCGGCTCGCCCTTCTCCAGCCGCTCGCGCAGCTTGGCATGCGCGCTGTCGCGCGCGACGATCATGGTGCCGGTCATCGAGACGCGCGTCTTGATCGGGTATTTCGAGAACGTCGCCAGGATGTCCTTCATCGGCTGGTTGAGATCGATCTTCACGACCTCACCGCCGAGCGACTGCTCGACCTCGGGCAGATATTGCGCCGGGTTGTGCTCGAGCTCCTCGAGATAAACACCGTCCTTGGTGATCTTGCCGAGCACCTGGCGGTCCGCCGAGCAGGATACGCCGAGGCCAATGGGGAGCGAAGCGCCATGGCGCGGCATGCGGATCACGCGCACGTCGTGACAGAAATATTTGCCGCCGAACTGCGCCCCCACTCCCAGGCTTTGCGTCATCTTGTGAATTTCCTGCTCCATCTCGACGTCACGGAAGGCGTTGCCGTCGGGCGAGCCGTGGGTCGGCAGCGCGTCGAGATAGCGCGCGGAAGCGAGCTTCACCGTCTTCATGCAGAGCTCGGCCGAGGTGCCGCCGATCACGATGGCGAGGTGATAGGGCGGACACGCTGCTGTGCCCAGCGTCAGGATCTTCTCCTTGAGAAACGCGAGCAGCCGGTCCTTGGTCAGAACCGAGGGCGTGGCCTGGAACAGAAAACTCTTGTTGGCGGAGCCGCCGCCCTTCGCCATGAACATGAACTTGTAGGCGTCGTCGCCCTCGGCGTAGATCTCGCACTGCGCCGGCATGTTGTTGGCGGTGTTCTTCTCCTCATACATCGAGAGCGGCGCGACCTGCGAATAGCGGAGATTGCGGCGCAGATAGGCATCGCGCGCGCCTTCCGAGAGCGCCGCCTCGTCGTCACCGTCGGTGATGACGTTGCAGCCCTTCTTGCCCATGATGATCGCAGTGCCGGTGTCCTGGCACATCGGCAGCACGCCGCCGGCCGCGATGTTGGCGTTCTTCAAAAAGTCCAGCGCGACGAACTTGTCGTTCGGACTGGCCTCGCCGTCCTCCAGGATCGAGCGGAGCTGCTGCAGATGACCCGGCCGCAGATAGTGGTTGATGTCGCCGAAAGCCGCCTCCGACAGCGCCCGCAGCGCCTCGCGCGACACCACCAGCATGTCCTTGCCGAGGACCTTCTCGACCCTGACACCTTCGGACGAAATCTTCTTGTAAGGCGTCTCGTCCTTGCCCAGCGGGAACAGTGGCGTGTGCTTGTAGGGCGGAACGGGCTTTGACTGGTCGGGAAAGGCGGTTGGAGCGTTCATGGGGCGGATCTCGGGGTTTTGGGGCCCTGGCGGGCCCTCGGCGTAGAAGCGTTCTAAGCCCATTTTGGCCGGAAAAGGAAGGGACCGATGCGCATAGGTCGGGCCAACGGGCCACCCCTCGCATTAAGTATCCCGAGCCTGAGCGCCGTGAAGCACCGCCGCTATAACGACCCGCCCGTACACGACGTCAACTTCGTAGACCACGACATAGGGCAGGCGCGGCACGACCCACTCAAATGTCTCGGGATCATGCCCGACGTGACCCATGAAGGGAAATGAAGTCAGCAGCCCTATGCTGTTGAGCAGCCGGTCGGTCACCTTTCGGGCGGCCGCCGGACTATCTTGTGAAATCCAATTGAAGATACTTTCGAGATCGGCAACCGCCTGATCATCGAAAATCAACTCCATCGCCCCTCAAGAACCAAAGCGCGCAACGCGCGCACGCACTTCGTCAAGTGTGAGGAATTTACGGTTTGGGTCCGCCCGACGACGACGCACTTCGGCAATCTGTTCGTCGGTCAACCGGATTTCCTGCATGTGCTTGACATAGTCGAGCAGAGCCCCCGCGGCAGCATCCTGCTCGCGTTCGGGAAGCTGTTCGACCTGACGGATGGCCTCGTCCAGGAGCTTGGTCATACGGCGCAGTATAGCATGTTGCAGGCGACAGAACAGCCACGCCGCAAGTGGAAAGGGCCATTCCCACCCTTGCGCTTCGCGTCCTCCGACGCTTGAATGCGCGTCCTAAGGGGCTTTTCATCATGACATTGAACTTGAACGTCCGCGGCGCGATCCTGGTCGCCGCCGCCATCAGCGGACTTGTGACCCTCACCTCGCCCGCGCGCGCCGACCGCTGCGACGACAGCGCCAAGGAGCTGGCGAGCCAGGTCGATCGTCTCAAGGTGAACTTCCGGGCGGCCAACGTCGTCTACCTGACGCACCCGGCGGCCAAGGAGCTGTCCGTCGGCTGCCGCGGCGATAAATATTCCATCGAGCTCTATGCCAAGGGCGACCGCAAGCCCAAGCCGGAATTCTATGCGTTGGTGGGATCGATGGCGGCGATCGTCTTCACCGTGACGAAGGACGACACCACGACGGGCGCCACACGCTGCCTGAAGCGGATGGGCCTGTTGCGCGGCGACAAGGTCGCCATGCGTTACCGGCGGCTCAACATGGAGTGCACCCGCACCAAGACGGAAGCGTCGATCGCGATCACGCGCGGCAAGGACGAGTAGGGGCGCTCGTCGCTATTGCAGCGGACAAGGCGCTCACGTGGCGCGACGCAGCTCTCCACGGATTCCGCATTGCGAGCGCAGCGACCTGTCCGCCGAAGCCTTGGCGAAGGCGGAAGCAATCCAGAGTCCCTCCGCGGAAACAGACTGGATTGCTTCGTCGCAAGAGCTCCTCGCAACGACGAGGAGAGGTCTCGTCATCTCCGAGAGACAACGCGGATGAGGCGCGAAAGCCGCCTCATCCACCGCCCCCATTCCCTCGCATTTTAGCGATTGCCTTGAAGGAAATTTCGCTCCTTGCAGGGCAGGCTGGATTGCTTCCATGTGTGAGGATTTGCGGATGAAGGTTTCCACCGTTGCGCCGCCGCCGATCGCGATCGTGGTTCCCAACTACGACACGAGCAAGCAGCAGAACGATCAGGCCAAGGTCAGGGACGAGGATCCGACCTTCAAGCCGCAGCCGCCTGCGCCGCTGCCGCCAGGTCAGGGCACGCGGATCGATCAGCTCGCCTGATCGGGCTTGCCGAAGGCGGAAAGCGCCCGGTCCGGTCGACCGGGCCTCGCGCGTTCCGCCGCATCTTTGCCGGATAGCGGGACCAACTTCGTGCGCGGCGATCCACGGGGTCCTGCGCATGATCGCACGCCTCCTGCTGCAGAACACGATCTTCACCGTCGGCATGGGCACGCTGCTGTTCGCCTCCGCCGGGACATTGCACTGGCCTTCGGCCTGGGTGTTCCTCGTCACCTCCGCCGTACTTGGTCCACTCTGCGGCTGGTGGCTCTACCGGATCGATCCGGCGCTGCTCGCCGAACGTCTGCGGCCGGTCCTGCAAAAGGATCAGCCTGCCGCCGACAAGATGTTCATGATCGTCTTCGTCATTGCGATGCTGGTCTGGCTGGTCGCGATGGGCGTCGACCGACGCATCCGATTCTCCGAGATGCCGATTGCGTTGCAGGTCTTCGGCCTCGTGCTGTTCCTGGCCTCGACACTGTTCACGATGTGGGTCTTCCGCGAGAACTCGTTCGCCGCGCCCGTGGTGAAGCTCCAGGCCGAGCGCGCCCAGCGCGTGATCTCGACCGGGCCTTACGCCCATGTGCGCCACCCCATGTACAGCGGCATGGTCCTGTTCTTCGCCGGCCTGCCGCTGCTGTTGGGGGCGTGGTGGGGACTTGCAATGGTGCCGGTATTCGCAGTCTTGTTTGCGGTCCGCATCGGGATCGAGGAGCGCACGCTGCGCGAGGGCCTGCCGGGCTATGCCGAGTACTCGGCGCGGGTGCGCTATCGCCTGGTGCCAGGTCTTTGGTGAGGAGACATCACTCTCCCGACCGCACCGCTAAGCGTCCAGTTCGCGATAGTGGCGGAAGATGCCTTGCTCGTTGAAAGCAATGCGGCGGTCGCTGTCGAGATAGGCCTTGATGTTCGGCCGTGCGGCGATGCGGTCATGCAGACCGACAAGGCCCGGGATGTCGCTCTCGAACGCCTTCATGCGCTTGGGGAAGGCATAGCGCAGTCCCGCAACGATCTGGAATAGCGAGAGATCGACATAGGTCAGTCTGCGGCCGGTGACATAGGCGCCGCCGCTATCGGTGAGGAGCCGCTCGAAATAGCCGAGAAATTTCGGCACGCGCTCGCTCCAGAAATCGGCGGTGCGCTTTTTCGCCGGCGGCTTCTGGTCTTCGTAGTACATCGAAGGCCCGAGCGGATGATGGGTGTCGTGGATCTCGACCACGAGATCGGTGATGGTGAGCTGCAGCTGGTGCACCCAGAGCCGGCCAGCCTCCGTCTTCGGCGCAAGCCCATGTCGGCTGCCGAGATAGAGCAGGATGTTGGCGGTCTGGCCGATGACGAGCTTGCCTGCCTTCAGGAACGGCGGCGCGAAAGGCGGCGTGCCCGCATGCGCCTCCATCATCTTCATCATCGCAGCCGTTCCACGCGGTCCGCGCGCGATGTCGACGTAAGCGGCGCCGGCCTCCTCCAGCGCCAGCCGCACATATTCGCCGCGACCCTGGATTTCGGGCCAGTAGTAGAGCTCGTATTTCATGAGGAAGGTCCGTAAGCGTGGGGCGACGGAACCAATGAAGCAGGTAGCCGAAGGTTCCGCCGAGTGAGCGACGGATCTCGCCGAAAGCTCCGTCATTGCGAGCGCAGCGCTCGCAATGACGAGTGAGAGAGCTTCGCGCCTTAATTCAATTCGCCGCGAAGCAGTACAACAGGCCGTCGCCGCCGGTGGACTTCAGATCGGCCTGCGAGCAGCCACCGTCTGGACCGCGCGAGGGGTGAGAGCTGTTCCAGGACTTCGAGGGCTCGTCGTCGCGCAGGCCGCGGCGATCAAAATGGCCGACCATCGCGGCGCCTTGCGTGCTCGACGTCCAGTTCTTGCAGGTGCGATCGTCCGGCCCGGCAAAGGCGGTGCCGTCGGCCTGCGATCCCGTGAGGATGTCGTGCCGGTTCGGCTGGTCGCCAGCACCGGTGATCCCCTCGCCTTTCTCGGTGAGCGCGGTCTGCTTGGTGAGATTATTGGCAGCGCTGTGCAGTTCGCCCACGTCCTTGGCGATCGCGGTGCCCTTGGCGTTCTGCCACGGTCCCTTGCCGATGCGGTCCTTGGCGTTGACGGCCGGCTTGCCGTCCGCAGCCTGCGTCGAGAGATAGGCGCGCCAGGTCTTGCTGCCGGCGCCGGCGGCCTGAGCGAGCTTCTGGCATTGCGCGTCGGCTCCCTCGAGGCCGCCGAGATCGGCGCCCTTGCCCGGACCGTTGGAGGTCACGAAGAAGGTCATGTCGGCCGATTGCGCCTGCGCCGATGGCGCTGCCAGCATGGCCATTACGAGCGCAAGGCCCGAAATCGTCACGGATCTGTCGATGCGGATCATGTTGTCCTCCCATTGTGTTCGTTGTCTTGTGCTTGTCGTTGTGGCGCTTTCGAGCGAAGTGGATACCGGTTCGCGTGAAGAAGACGCGTAAAACAAAAATCCAGAGCTTCGGTTCTGATCCATCAGAACCGAAGCTTTGGCCGCCTGATGTCAACCCGACGTGGGCCAGCTTATTCCGATTCTGCGATGCGAGATGGCCAAAGAAAAAGGCGCCGTGCAGAAGCACGACGCCCTTGGTTTGTCCTGTCGCAAGCGATCAGTTGGTTTGCTGGATCGCCGACAATTCCCAGCCGGTGCCCGGCCGGCGGGCGAAGGTCCAGATCTCGGTCGCCTCACCCGGCTGCTCGCTGCCGGCGACGACTGCGCCGGTGTTGCGGTCGGTCGTCTTGTCGGTGAGGGCGAAGCGCAGCGCCACCGTGGCGTAGTCCGTCTCGCCTTCGCGCCAGGCTTCCGCGAGGTCGCCCTGCAACAGCTTGACGTTGGTCACCTTGTTGACGACGTTGCGCGCGCGGTTCTGGGCGAGATCCTGCTCCAAATAGGAGACCATCTCCGGCGTCGCGAGCGCATGCAGCTTAGCCACGTCCTCGTTCGACCAGGCGGCCTGGACTTCGCCGAGCAGCCGCTCGAACGCCTCATAGTCGTCCGGCTTGATCTCGAGCGGCGCATTGTTGGCGCCGAAGCCGAAGCCACCAAGGCCGCCACCGAGACCGCTACGATAGTTCGGCTGCGGGCCCTGACCGGCGCCGGAGTCGGCACCGGCATTGGCATAAGCCGGCTGCTGCTGCTGCGCATGACGGCGCTGCCACCAGGACATCGCCAACCGCACCACGAGCACCACGAGCGCGATCTGGATGATCAGGCCGAGGATCGAGGAGAGGCTGCCGAGGCCGCCGAACAAGCCGCCGCCGAACAGCATGCCGAGCAGGCCGGCGCCGAGGAAGCCGGCCGCAAGGCCGCCCATGAAGCCGCCAGCGCGGCCAAACAGGCCGCCGCGGGCGGGCGCAGCCGCGGCCGAATTCATGCCTGCACCCGGCTGGGTGTAGGTGCGGTTGAACTGCGAGGTCGAGCCCGGCGCGGTCGTGGTCGACGGCGGAGCCGAATAGGTTCGCGAGCCGCGCGAACCGGACGAGAAGCCGCCGCCGGCGCGGGCGTCGGCGGACGAGATCGTCAGCGCGGTCGGCAGCGCAAGCGCCAGCACGACGGCAATCGTCTTGAAGACACTGCGGGAGCGTTGCGAGAAAGTCATGTGCGTTTCCCAAATCCCCGGCATGGGGACGTGCGCTTAAGATGGGCAGACTTCCCGAAAAGTGAAGCCGGTTTCGGGAAATGTGGCTGCGGCCCTCAGTCGCGGGGATGTGGCAAAAGCTCCTATTTGGCAGGGGTTTTACGGGGAACCAGGGGCCAACGGTTAGCGCCGGGTTTACGACCGATTTCCGCTTTTCCCCACATCAGCGCGAGCCCAGCTGTTCACCAGCCGTCATTGCGAGGAGTGCAGCGACGAAGCAATTTCCGCGGAGAGATTCTGGATTGCTTCGTCGCTGCGCTCCTCGCAATGACGGAGAGAAAGATCAGCGCGGGCGAGAGAGAAGCCGTCACCCCTGCTTCGTCATCGTCTCCTTCACCGCCGCCACGAGCTGGCTGAGCGTGAACGGCTTTGGCAGGAAGTCGAACTGCTGGCCCTCGGGAAGGCTCTTCTCGAACGCATCCTCAGCGTAGCCGGAGACGAAGATGAACCTGATCTCGGGGTTCTGCTCCCGCATCGCCTTCAGCAGCGTCGGACCGTCCATCTCCGGCATCACCACGTCGGAGACGACGAGATCGATCGCGCCACCCTGCTCCTCCAGCACCTCCATGGCCTCGACGCCGTTCTCGGCCTCGACCACGGTGTAGCCGCGCGAGCGCAGACCGCGCGCGTTCAATGCACGCAGGCCCTCCTCGTCCTCGACCAGCAGGATGGTGCCCTGTCCCGTGAGATCAGTCCGCGGCTTGGCCTCCGCTGGCGGGCCGGCCTCCTTCGCGCCATTGGTCGCGCTGATCACGGCTGCAGGCTGCTCGACCTGCGCCTCCGCCTCGGCATGATGGCGCGGCAGGAAGATATGGAACGAGGTTCCCTGCCCCGGTTCGGAATCGACGTAGATGAAACCGCCGGTCTGCTTGACGATGCCGTAGACGGTGGACAGCCCGAGTCCGGTGCCTTTGCCCACCTCTTTCGTCGAGAAGAACGGCTCGAAGATCTTGTCGCGAATGTCGGCGGGGATGCCGGTGCCGGTGTCGGCGACTTCGATCCGTACATAGTCCGCCGCCGGCATGCCCTTGTAGGCGAGCTTGCCGGCATCGTCGCTGGCGACGTTGGCGGTGCGAATGATCAGCTTGCCGCCGTCGGGCATCGCGTCGCGCGCGTTCACCGCGAGATTGACGATCACCTGCTCGAACTGGGAGACGTCGACCTTCACCGGCCAGAGGTCGCGGCCGTGCACGAGGTCGAGCTTGACCTTCTCGCCGATCAGCCGGCGCAACAGCATGGTGAGATCCGAAAGCGCATCGCCGAGGTCGAGCACCTGCGGCCGCAGCGTCTGCCGCCGCGAGAACGCCAGCAGCTGCCGCACCAAGGTGGCGGCGCGCGTCGCGTTCTGCTTGATCTGCATGATGTCCTGGAACGACGGATCGGTCGGCTTGTGCGCGTTCAGCAGGAAGTCGTTCGCCATCATGATGGCGGAGAGCACGTTGTTGAAATCGTGGGCGATGCCGCCGGCGAGCTGGCCGACCGTCTCCATCTTCTGCGACTGGTTGATCTGGTTCTCCAGCGCGCGCCGCTCGGTGGTCTCGAGCATGTGCACGATGGCGGCCTCCGCCTCGTTCTCGGCCGCATCGACCGGCGTGACGAAGAACTGGCCCCAGCGCTCCTTGGTCCCTTCCAGCGCCACCTCGACGGGGGCGATGTCGGCCTGGCCTTCGGCGGCCTGGTTGATGGCCGCGATCAGCAGATGGCGGTCGCGCGAATTGACCGCGCGGAAGATGGATTTGGAGGCGCTGTCGAGCCCGAGCGCCTGCCCGAGCTTGGCGTAGCGCGCATTGGCGCGCACCACGTTGCCGCCGCGATCGACGGTGGCGATCGCCATCGGCGTGTGGTCGAAGAAGCGCATGAAGCGCACTTCGGCGGCGCGGTCGGGATCGCTGCGCTCGTCGCGCGCACGGCTGATCACGAGCGTGCGCGACGGACCCGGCGCGCCGTCGGCGCCGAAGGCGAGCTTGTGGTAGAGCCGCACCGGCATGGTCTTGCCCGTGCGCATGCGCAGGTCGATGTCGAAGACTTCGGTCTTGACCTCGCCGGGCACCGCGACGATCGAGGTCAGCAGCGAGGCGCCGTCGCCGGAGACGATGTCGGTCAGCTTCAGGCCGCCCGAGCCGATCTCGGCGAGGTCGTAGTCGAGCCAGTTCGCCAGCGTCGCATTGACGTAAGCGAGCTCGCCGGCCGGATTGACCGAGAAGAAGCCGCACGGGGCGTGATCGAGATATTCGATCGCGTGCTGGAGCTCTTGGAACACGTCCTCCTGGCGCTCGCGGTCGCGGGTGATGTCGGCGATCGACCACACAGCATATTTCCCCTCGCGCTTGCCCGTGCCGAGGGGGCGGACCCGCATGCGGAGCCAGCGACCCTGGTTGCCGTCATGGCCGGAGATGCGCACCTCTTCCTGCTGCCGCTTGCCTTCGCGGGCGGCCTTGAGCAGGCGGAACACGGCTTCGGAGACATCGGGATTGCCGATGAAGACGCGCTCGACGGGACGCACGTCCTGGGGACCGGTCGCACCCGTCAGCGTCAGATAGGCCGCGTTGGAATAGACCACATGCCCGCGGCTATCGGTGACCGCGAGCCCGTCGAAGGCATGATCGGAGATCCGGCCGATGATGGGATCATCGAGATTGCGGTCGGCGAAGCGGATGATGCCGGCGGCGAAGGCGAACAGGTTGAACAGGCCGACCATCGCCAGCACGGCGAGGATGCCGAGAATATAGGGCTGCGCCTGCGCGCGGCCGAGCGTCATCAGCCCGACGGCGACCGCGACAAGGCCGGCGGCCACCAGCAGCACGAGCGCGATACTGCCCGAGCGCGGCGACGGCTCATGCGCCGCAACGGGCTCGCGTGACAGGTCGTGGTCGGTCTCAGCAGTCATTTTACGCTGGCGTAGCCTGTCGGCAGAGAATCAACGCGCTCCGGGGCGCGCGAGGTCCTCCCTGCCTGAATCGGACCCGGAGGTGCAAGGGCAGCAGACGCGAAAGGTACGCTGATTCCCAGATTACGGCCATTTCCGGTACTTTTCGGGCATTTTATCCCCGCCCGGCGCCGAATCCGCGCTTCAGGCGCATGACGTAACCGATGACCTCGGCGACCGCATGGTAGTGCTCGGTCGGGATTTCCTGGTCGATGTCGACGGTGGCGTAGAGCGCGCGCGCCAGCGGCACGTTCTCGACGATCGGAATGTCGTGCTCGCGCGCGATTTCCCGGATCTTGAAGG
The DNA here is from genome assembly GCF_000296215.2 of Bradyrhizobium sp. CCGE-LA001. NCBI lineage: Bacteria > Pseudomonadati > Pseudomonadota > Alphaproteobacteria > Hyphomicrobiales > Nitrobacteraceae > Bradyrhizobium > Bradyrhizobium sp. CCGE-LA001. The sequence continues at coordinate 5,286,482 of NZ_CP013949.1, forward strand.
CGAGATTGTCGACGCCCTTGGCGACGCAGATCGGCGCGGACATGCCGCGCTCGTAGGACAGCGCCACCGAATAGTGGGTCGGATTGGTGATGATCACGGAGGCCTTAGGAACCGCCGCCATCATGCGCTTCTTGGCGCGCTGCTGCCGCAGTTGCCTGATCCTGCCCTTGATGTGCGGGTCGCCTTCGGACTGCTTGTATTCTTCCTTGATCTCCTGGAGCGACATCTTCTGGCGCTGGAACCAGCTGCGGTACTGGAAGAAATAGTCGGCGATGGCGACGATCGCGAGCGCGGCCACCACCGCGCCGAGCAGGTGGATGGTCATGCTGGTGGTGGCGCCGAGCATGGCCGCCGGGTCGAGCCTGACCATTGCCTCCATGCGATGCCGCTCCGGCCACAGGATCATGGTCATGACCACGGCGAGCAGGACCAGCTTGCCGATGCCCTTGAGGAAATTGGCGGCCGCCTGCTTGCCGAAGATGCGCTTGAAGCCCGCCCCGGGCGAGATCTTGTTGAATTTGGGTTTCAGGGATTCGGTGGACCAGACCAGGCGATGCTGGAGCATGTTGCCGGCAATCGCCGCCAGCGTCAGCATCAAGAGCGGCACGCCGATCGCCGCGAGCACGGCGACTTCGATCTGCTGCGTCAGCGCCAGCAGAGACCTGCCATCGGTCTTGATCATCCAGGAATTGGCGAGCAGGTTGCGCATCGGCGTCAGCAGCCCGCTGCCGACCGAGCCGGCGAAGGTCGAGACCACGAGCGTGCCGCCCGCCATCATGAACCAGGTGTTGATCTCCTGGCTCTTGGCGACGTCGCCGCGTTCGAGTGCGTCGTCGAGACGCTTTTGCGTCGGGTCTTCTGTTTGACTTTCGGGATCGTTGTCTTCCGCCATCGGTCGACCCCCGTCACTTGAGCGGAATCATCTGGTGCATGACACCGATGAAGTAATCGAGATACGTGCCCATCATCGCGGCGAGCACCACGGCGAGTACCAGAAAGCCCGCGAAGATCGAAAGCGGCACGCCGACGAAATAGACCTGCATCTGCGGCATCAGCCGCGCCAGGATGCCCAGCCCGATGTTGAACACGAGGCCGAACACCAGGAACGGTCCGGAGAGCTGCAGGCCGAGGCGGAACGCGGCGGCGAAGGCCCGCGTCGCCAGCGAGGCGATGTCGCCGCTCGAGACGGTCTCGCCCGGCGAGAAGATCTTATAGCTGTCGTTCAGCGCCGCGATCACCAGATGATGGCTGTCGGTGGCAAACAGCAGCGTCACGCCCAGCATGGTCAGGAAGTTGCCGATCAGCACGCCTTGCTGGCCCTGCGTCGGATCGACCGAGGTGACGAAGCCGAGTCCCATCTGCTGCGCGATCACGGAGCCGGCGACCTGGAGCGCCGAGAGCGTCACGCGGGCGGTCGCGCCCAGCACGATGCCGATCGCGATCTCATGCAGCATCAGGACCAGGAGCGGCGCAAGCGAGCCCATGTCGACCTGATAGGCGTTGCGATGCAGCGGCAGGATGATCAGCGTGAGCAGCAGCGCGATCGACAACTTGATCCGCGTCGGGATGTTGGTTTCGCCGAGCCCTGGCAGCAGCATCACCATCGCGCCGACCCGGGCGAAGACCAGCATGAAGGAAGCGGCGAGCGCCGGCAGCAGCGAGACGTCGATGCGCATGATCTACGCATTGTGCCTTAGCCGCCGATGATTCGCGACGAGATCCGCAGCATGTGGGCGTGGAGCGAGTCGGCCATGAACGGCAGCGCCAATAGCATCGTGGCAAAGATGGCCAGGATCTTGGGCACGTAGATCAGCGTCTGCTCCTGGATCTGCGTCAGCGCTTGGAACAGCGACACGACGACGCCGACCACGAGGCCGACCACCATCAGCGGCGACGATACGATCACGATGGTCCAGATCGCATCGCGTGCGACGTCGAGGGTTTCGGGTCCGGTCATTTGCAGAATTCCGCTGTTCTTTGTCTGAGGGCACTGAGGGAAGCGAATGGCGAGTGGCGAATGGGAGAGCCTATTCGCCACTCACCATTCGCCGGTCGCCCTTCCCAATCAGATCGGCATCTTCATGATGTCTTCATAGGCCGCGATGACGCGGTCGCGGACCGAAACCAGCGTCGACACCGCAACGTCGGTGTCGGCGACCGCCGTCACCACGTCCATCACGTTGGCCTTGCCGGAAGCCATCGCCACCGCCTGCGCGTCGGACTTGCGACCGGACTCGATGACGCTGCCGACGGCGTCCTTCAATAGCGAAGCGAAGGATTGCCCGCTCGCCTCGCTGCCCTTGGCGGCGCCGCTGTTCTCCAGCACGCGGGCGAGATTGGCGTAAGCATTGGCGGCGATTGTCGGTGATGCCATGGCTCAGATGTCCTGTTCAGCTCTTGAGGATGTCCAGCGTGCGCTGGATCATCCGGCGCGTCGCACTGATGATGTTGAGATTGGCCTCGTAGGACCGCTGCGCGTCGCGCATGTCGGTCATCTCGACCACCGAGTTCACGTTGGGATATTTGACGTTGCCGCTCGCATCCGCGGACGGATTGTTCGGCTCGTACCTGACCCGGAAGGCGGACTGGTCGGGCTTGATCCTGCCGAGGGTGACGACTTGGGCCTCCAGCGTGCGGTCGAGCGCGGACGAAAAAGTCGGCACCTTGCGCCGGTAGGGATCGCCGCCCGCGGTCTGCGCAGTCGAATCCGCGTTCGCGATGTTCTCCGAGATCACCCGCATGCGTCCGGCCTGCGCCCGCAGGCCGGAGGTCGCGATCGCCATCGAGCGGGCAAAGTCGCTGCTGTCATTCGCCATGATCCGCCTCCTCTAAGCTTCTCTCAGGCCTTGCCGATCGCGGTCTTGAGCAGATGCAGGCTCTTCGAATAGAGCGAGGTCGCCGCCGCGTAGTCCATCTGGTTGTTGGCCGCTTTCATCATCTCCTCTTCGAGGACGACCGCGTTGCCCGCAGGCCGGGTCTCGAAGCCCACATTCTTGTTCTGGTCGAATGCGGAGGCCGCCCCCGGCGGCGTCATGTGGGAACCGCTGGTGCGGGTCAGCACCAGGGGTCCCATGGCGCCGGTGATCGCGCCGGATTTGTCGAGCTTCGGCTCGACCAGGTCGCGCGGCCGGAATTTGGGGGTATCGGAGTTGGAAACGTTCTCGGACAGGACGCGCTGGCGCTCCTGATGCCACTGCATCTTGGTTCGCAGCGCCGACAGCAGCGGGAGGTCGTTGATGGACATCGTTGCGGCTCCTTCCGCCCATTCCGGACCTCGAGGTCCGGAGCTAGGCAGAATTTGCCGCGTGTATGGTTAACGGCTGGTTAAGATGTCACAGGCATATGTTCCCGGACGGGACATGAATGTGGGTGCCCCGTGATTCCACACGCCCAAAAGCAGTATTAACCCAACCGCTTGGCGGCGCGTGCACAGGCCAAGAAGTCGTTTTGGATCGGGCGATTCATGGGTTATTAAGAGTTGGGGACGGCAAAACTTGCCGTGGGACGTTAAGAAATCGCAGTTTTGGGGCATCGTAGGCCGGTGGTCGGCGCATCTGACCATGGGCACGAGACAAGCGCCATTCGTCGGGGACAAGTATGCAAGGCAGCCCTATCACCTTCATCGTCGCGTTCATCGCCGTTCTGGCGTTGATCGGCGTCGCTGCATGGCTGGTTCGCCGATTCGGCGGCAGCCGGCTGGGCGCCAACACCCAGCGCGGCAGGATGCCCCGGCTCGCCGTGATTGATGCTGCCGCGGTCGACGGCCGGCGGCGCCTGGTGCTGGTCCGGCGCGACAATGTCGAGCATCTCCTGATGATCGGCGGCCCCACCGACATCGTCGTCGAGCCCAACATCGTTCGCGCCGCGCATGGCCGCGATCAGCTGCCGCAGCGTGCCAACACCGCCGAGCCGCCGCCGCGCCTTGCTCCGATGCCCGATTCCGGCGCTTGGGCCGACGAGGCGCCACGGCCGGAACTGCTCGATCATCCCGAGCCGCAATTGCCCGAGCCGCCGCCGCGCCCCTCGCGCCCGTCCTTTGCCGACGAGGTACGCCGGCCGGCACCGGCGCTGGCCGAGCGGCGCAGCGAGCCACCTTTGGCCGGTTTCCCCCCCGAGCCGGTTGCGCCACGGCCCGAGCGCGAGCCGCGGCCCGAACCGATGCCGCCGCGCATCGCCCGCAGCGAGCCACCGCTGATGCCGCGTCCGCCGCGCAACGGCGATGCCGTGAAGGCGCCGCCCGTGCGCGCCGAGCGCGCAGCGCCGCCGCCTCCGCCCATTCCGCAGGCGCCGCCCGTTGCACCGCCGGCTGCCGCCACCGTCCCCTCGAGCGCCGAGCAGAATCTCGCAGAAATGGCCCAGCGGCTCGAAGCGGCGTTGCGCCGCCCGGCCGGCGAACCGGTCGCACCCCCGGTTGCTCCGGAACCGCCGGCAGCTCCTCCGCGCGCGGCCCGCAGCGAGCCGCCGGCGCCACCGGCTCCGCCTGCAAAGCCGGCTGCGGAAAAGACCAGCTTTGAAAATCTCGAAGACGAGATGGCCTCCCTGCTCGGCCGTCCGAAGCCGTCTTCGTGAGATCCCCGGCCCTCCCGCGTAGAGTACTTTTCCTTTCTGTCCTGTTCGGTGCGGCTTCGCTTGCGAGCCTTGCGCATGCGCAGGACATCAGCATCAATCTCGGCGGCGGTGCGGGTGGCGGCGGCGTCACCGAGCGCGCCATCCAGCTCATTGCGCTGCTCACGGTGCTGTCGATCGCGCCGTCGATCCTGATCATGATGACGTCGTTCACGCGCATCGTGGTGGTGCTGTCGCTGCTGCGCACCGCACTGGGAACCGCGACCGCCCCGCCGAACTCGGTGATCATTGCGCTGGCGATGTTCCTCACCTTCTTCGTGATGGGCCCGGTCCTGCAGAAATCCTACGACGAGGGCATCCGCCCGCTCGTCGCCAACCAGGTCGGCGTCGAGGACGCGCTCCAGCGCGCCTCGGTGCCGCTGCGCGGCTTCATGCAGAAGAACGTGCGCGAGAAGGACCTCAAGCTGTTCCTGGATCTCTCCGGCGAGCCGCCGCCGGCCACGCCCGACGACCTCGCACTTCGCATTCTCGTGCCCGCCTTCATGATCTCCGAGCTGAAGCGCGCCTTCGAGATCGGCTTCCTGCTATTCCTCCCCTTCCTCATCATCGACCTCGTCGTCGCCTCCGTGCTGATGTCGATGGGCATGATGATGCTGCCTCCGGCAACGATCTCGCTGCCGTTCAAGCTGATCTTCTTCGTGCTGGTCGACGGCTGGTCGCTGGTGGCGGGAAGCCTGGTGCAGAGCTACGGCGGAGGATGAGCGCAGCTTTCGTTCGCTGCCCATCCGCTCCCCCTCAATGATCGCTTCGCTCCCTCCCCGTCATTGCGAGGAGCACTTGCGACGAAGCAATCCAGACTGCGTCCGCGGAAAGATTCTGGATTGCTTCCGCCTTCGCCAAAGGCTTCGGCGGACAAGTCGCTCCGCCCGCAATGACGGCACCGTCGCCTGCCGCGCCGTGAGCGGCACCAAGCCCTACCGCGTCATCTTGATCTGACGCACGACCGGGATCGTCGGCAGCGAGCCGGTGTGGTCCGACTCGTCCTTTGCCTGCGGCGTGCCGGGGGCGCGCGCGGTGGCGTCGGGGAAGCGCTGCTTCATCTCGCGCAGGAAGCCGTCGAGCGTATCGACGCTGGCAGCCAGCTTGGCGATCTCGGCGAACTCGGCACTGGAGGCTGCGGCCGGCTTGCTCGCGATGTCGAAGGCGAGACGGTCCGCGCTCTCGCTCATCAGCGGCGCGTATTTCTCGCGGAAGCGTGACAGGCCGATCGAGTCGTCGGCGAGGGCGTAGCCGACCGCCGCGCGAATGATGTCGCTCTTCTCGACTGCATTGAGCGGCTTGAAGTCGCGGAAGCGGTCGCCGTAGTAAAGCTCGATCTGTTCGGCGGATTCGCGCCAGCGCCGCGCCGCCCAGAAGATGTCGGAGCGCAGGCGGAGCACTTCGCGCCCGGAGACGTTGGAGACGATGTCGAGCGCGAGGTCGTGACGGCCGACGTCGCTCTGCGCCCGCGCCTCCAGCAGCAGGCGCTGCTGCCTGAGCTCGCCGGAGAGGTCGCTGATGCGGCTAGCGCGCAGCGCGGTGATGGCCATGTCGGGCTTGCGGTTGGCGAGATAGATCATGGCGAGCCGCGCGGCGACCTGGGCGCGCGCGGCGCCTTCGAGGCGGTGGTCGACCTGGTATTGCAAGAGCTCGGCGGACTGGTCGAGCAGATCGATCGAGGCGAGACGATCGGCGAGACGGCGGATCAGTTCATCGCCGCGGCGGCCGATCGGCGTCAGCTCGCGGAATTCATAGAACATCCCGAGTGCCTCGACCGGCGGCAGCTCGTCACCCTTGGGCCCCAGGAATATCTGCGTGAACAGATCGGAGGCGAGATCCTGCGCCTGGCGCGAGGCTTCCGCATTCGGCTGGAGCCTGGTCGCGGTGCGCGCGGCCGTGAGCGCGTCGCGGTAGCGTCCGTTCTCGGCATACAGCCGCGACAGCATCTGCAGCGTCTTGACCTCGATCGCGTCGCCGCGCCAGGTCATCGACAACGTCTCGAGCTCGCGCAGCGCTTCGTCCTTGCCGATCTCGTCGCGCTTCTGACGCAGTGCGACCTCGAGCTGCTTGGCCTCGGCCGCCGCCGCCCGGTCGCTCGAGGCGACCGCGAGCTTGTAGTCGTCGAGCGCATCCTTGTCGTGGCCGAGCGCCTCGGCGAGCCGGCCGCGCAGCACCGCAAAGCCGGGCGCAGCCTCGGGCGGGACGCCGACCACCTCGAGCTCGCTGCGGCGCTTGGAGGCGCCGGCATAGTCCTTCACCTCGAGGGACGCTCGCATCGCATCCATCGTCACGATGCGCTGGATGTCGAGCGGCAGCGAGGCGATGGCGAACTCGACGTTCTTGAACTTCTCGCGCGCATCGGCCCACTTGCCCTGACGCGCATAGGCGAGCGCCTTCCAGAGCTGGGCATCGTGGCTGTTGCCGATCACGGGGTTGGCGAGGTCCTTCAGTCCCTGCGCCGGCCGGCCGACCAGGATGCTCGCGATGGCATGCATGATCAGCGCGCCGCTCTCCTCCTTGTTGAGGGGATCGCTCAGCATCAATTCGGTGACGGCCTTGGCCTCATGGTACATGGCGCGCGACATGTAGAACTGCGCGAGGTCGAGCCGCGGCAGCGAACGCAGCGCGGGCTCGACGGCCGAGATCGCCGTCATCAGCTCGTTCTGCCGCGTCCAGAAGGTCTCCGATTGGCCCTTGCGCCAGCCTTCGGGACTGAAGACCGGGCGCACCGCGGTCGGGGCGCGCTCGGCCGAGATGTCGACCGGCGACAGCGTCAGCCCGCCCTTCTTGCCGAGGATGACCTTGTCGGCGCCGACCTCGACGCCGATCTCGTCGGAGTTCGGCCGCACCGCGATGCCGTGCGCGGATTCCAGCAGCGAGAGATCGACGAGGTCCTGACGCTTGATGAAGCCACGCACCGGCCGCTGCCCGGTGATGACATAGAGCGTGTCGCCGGCATCGGGATCGATGAGCTTGTGCAGAACGCCCGGGTTGGCGAAGGGGATCGCGATGTTGGCGAGCGCAGGATCGGTGATGTTGCGCGACATCATCAGCGGCAGCGGTGTCGCCTGGATCTTGTCGGCGAGCGTCAGCAGCCAGTTGGTCTCCTTGCCGACCTCCTCGCTCGACAGCGAATAGACCAGCGGACGGGTGAGCCGGATGCGGACCGCCTGCCCCTTGTCGAGCGGCACGCGACCGACCTCGCCGATCATCGCGCCGCCCCTGCTGCGGATCGCCTCGACGTCGACCGGCTTCGGCGTGTCGAACACCAGCCAGACCGTGTCGCCGCGGCGGAACGCCGCCGCAGGCGTCGAGACCTGAAACGGGAACGTCACGCGCAGGCCGTCGCTGTCGCGGCGCGCATCGACGCTGGCAATCGCAGGCTGCGGCGCGGCGGGGACTTCGGCGGATGCTTTGGCCGTTTCCTTGACCGGGTCCTTGGCGGCCTCCTTCATGGCCTCCTTGGGCACCTCGGCCATTGCCGGCTTAATTGGCGTGACCTCCGCAACAGGCGGCGCGGGCTTTGACGCTTCCTTCGGTGCTTCTGCGGCTTGCGCGGCCTCCGCTGCAGCAGCGGGAGCCGGAGCCGGCTTCGGTGCTTCCGCCGGCGGCATCGCGGCCGGCGCTTCCACCTTCACGCCCGGCTTGACGTCGATCTTGGCCTCGCGCGCGATCGCCTCGGATGACGGCGGCACGATCTCACGCTGCGGGGCTGCCGGCTTTTCAGCCGCCGGCGCAGGCACAGCCGCGCGACCTCCGGGCTTGAGCTGCGCGATCGCCGCCTCTGGCGTTGCGGCCGTCTTGCCCCTGTCCGGCTGGAACGCGATGTCGACGACGTAGTTCTTCTCGTCGCGGAACGAGTGCACGTCGGAATCGCCGATCAGCGCGATCTCGACGCTGGTCTGGTCGATGTCGGTCTTCTGCTTGATCGAGGCGACGTTCGGCGGCGCTGCGACGACCGCGTCGGCCAGATCGAAATTGAGGTTGGCGTTGAAGGCGAGCGTGAGCTTCTGCTCGTTGAGCACGGAGGAGACTCCGACGCCATCGGGCATCTCGAACACGAAACGCACGAAGGTCGGCTGCACCGAGGCGCGGACGCGGATCTGCGGACGCTTCTTGGCCTCGGCCGCGGCGCGCTGGGCGCGCAAGGCCCGCTCGGCCACGCGCGCGCGCTCGGCGAGTTCCTTGACGACGTCCATCGGCAGGCTCGGCGGCGGCCCCTTCCACCCCTCCGGCAGAAGGTCGATGAAGGTGCGCTCGCCCGCATTCATGGTGTTGACGATGACGCGCCGCGCCAGCGACAGGCGGATGGCGCCGCCGTCGGGATCGCGCCGGGCGGAATTGACGTAGTCGGGCGCGCCTTCCGGAACGCGATCAACGGGAACGTCGACCGGCCGGTCGAAACGGATGACGACAATGGAGCCGGCCGTCGTCACCTCGGAGGGAACGTCCTCGCCGAGCTTGATCACGAGACGGGCAAAACCGCCGCCGGCCGAAAAGGTCGCTTCGCCCCTGACGGGATCGGCCGCCCGGACAGGCGAAGCCATGCCGATCAGCAGGCACACTGCGAGGGCGGGCGCCGTGCAGACATGGCGCGACAACCCTAGCGCCAAAGCGCGGGCTCGCGACACAAATCCAGCGGCAGCCTCTCGCGCCATTGGCGGCATTTCTTCCGGTTCGACGGGTCCGCGCCGGCACTGCCGCCGGCCCCTGCCTTCAACTTTAAGGTTCTGCCAATTAAGGACTTCTTAAGTATGAGCCCTCAATTCGGCTTTTGCGTCGGCCTGCCGTCGATCTTCGGCAATTCGCCGGCCGAGGCGGACTGATCGCCGCCTCCATTGGCGCGGCGGGCCATCTCGACGGTCAGCTTCTCGGCGGCCTCGGGCGACATCAGCCCCATGATGTCCGACATCTTCCGCGGCGCGATCGCCGAGGCGATCTCGATCAGCACGCCCATCTCCAGCCGGTCGAACACCCGCGCGGCATCCTTCGGCTTCATGCCTTCATACATGGTGACGAGGCCCTTCATGCGCTGGGCCTCGGCGGCCTTCTGCTCGGCCTGGGTCGCCGAGATGCGGGTTTCCACCGCCTTCATCTCTTCGACCTTGTTCTCGATGCGCTTCTCGGCCGATTTGAGAAGGCTCTCGCGGATGTCGATCTCGCGCTGGCGGGCCTCGATCTCCTGGCGGCGCGCCTGCAACCGTTCCAGGATCGCGCGCTCGGCGGCGGAGACCTGCGGCTGGGTCTCGTCGATCTTGACGACGGTGCCGCCCTCCATCTTCGTTTCGGGCGCTGCAGGCTTCGGTGCTTCTTTGGGCGCGCCGTGGGTCGAGCCGGTGATGTCGGGGTCCTCCCGGCCGGCCGGGAAATTCAGGTTCTCCTGCGCCCAGGACTTCTTGGCCTGGCTCGGCTTGTAGTCGAACACATAGCCGCCATTGATCGCGAGTCCCGCCACCTTCAGCGTGGCGAGACCTGCGACGGCCACCAGGACGACCGGGATGACGCGGATGTTACGAAAGGACTTCATACCCTGACTTCAAGCGGCAAGACCATTGGACCGTCGACGCTCGGAGAAGGCTTCGGCCGCAGCCGCCACCGCCTTCGCCGTCGAGGGCTTGGCCGCGGCAGGGGCGGCAACCATCTCCGGATTCGTGACGGGGCGCGCGGCGATCGCGATCTTGGACAGGCGACGCACCACGTTGTCGGCTTCGCCGAGCTGCTTGTAGAGCTGATCGGACATCTGCGTCGCCGCCGCGAGCTGGTTGCCGAGGTTCTCGTTGACGTCGCGCACGGCGAGCTTCAGCCCGCCGATCGCGCGCTCGGCGATCTCGGTCGCGGTGATCAGCTCGCCGATGACCGCCTTCAGCGAATGCTCGTCCGCCTTTAGCCGCCTCAGCCGCTTGTTGAGCATGACGCAGTAGACGATCGTCAGCATCAGCAGGATAGCCACCAGCGACTCGATCGCCATTCCCAGTGAGTGGTTCATGGGGCCTCCATCATCTTGTTCTGCTCGTCGACCTTCTCGAACATCGCAAGTGTCGTACTTGGCTTGCGCAAGGGTTTCGTCACGCGGATCGCGACGCGGTCGCCGACCCGTCCCATCCGTCCCTCGGTCAGCAGGACGTCGCCGCAGCGCACGGTGACGTTGGCATCGGCGCGCATGTCGAGCGGCAGCGTGTCACCGACCTTGAGCCGCATCAGCTGCTTGAGCGGGATGTCGGCCTCGTAGAGCACGGCGTCGACCGCGATCTCGGCCTGCACGATCTCGGTGGCGAAATGGCCCTCCCAAATCGGGTCACGGCCGAACTTTTCGCCCATGAACATCTGGAGCAGGACGCCCCGGATCGGTTCGATGGTCGCATAGGGCAGCAGCAGCTCTATGTTGCCGCCGCGGTCTTCCATGTCGATGCGCAGGCGCACCAGGATCGCCGCGTTGGCAGGACGACTGATCGCGGCGAAACGCGGATTGGTCTCGAGCCGGTCGATCGTGAACGTCACCGGCGACAGCGGCCGGAACGCCTGCTCGGCGTCGGCCAGCACCACCTCGACCAGGCGCTTGACCAGCTCGGTCTCGATCGTGGTGTAGGGTCGGCCCTCGATGCGGAGCTGGCTGGTGCCGCGGCGGCCGCCGAGCAGCACGTCGATCATCGAGTAGATCAGGTTGGAATCGACCGTCGCCATGCCGAAGTTTTCCCACTCTTCGGCCTTGAACACCGAGAGCACGGCCGGCAGCGGGATCGAGTTCATGTAGTCGCCGAAGCGCACCGAGGTGATGCGGTCGAGCGAGACTTCGACGTTGTCGGAGGTGAAATTGCGCAAGGAGGTCGTCAACAGCCGCACCAGGCGGTCGAAGACGATTTCGAGCATCGGCAGACGCTCGTAGGAGACCATCGCCGAATCGATGATCGCGCGAATGCCGGAATGGTCGTCGAGGTTGACGTCGCCGACCGTGAAGCCGAGGAGGTTGTCGATCTCCTCCTGCGACAGCACCCGCTCGCCGGAATTCTTGCCGCTGCCGAGATCGCGGCTGCCGTCCTCGACCATGGCCGCCCATTGCAGGGCCATGGTCTCGGAGAGTTCGTTCTCGGCGGCGGCCTTCGCGGCCTCCGCGGGATCCTCGGAATCGAGCGATGCCTCCCATTGGGCGGCAATCGCATCCTGGTCCATCTGCTCGTTGCCGGCCATGGCGCTAGCCCATTCCCCTCACTGCACCACAACTTCCTTGAACAGCACCGCGCTGACATGGATCGGAGCGACCGCCGCGTTGACGCGCTTGGTCAGCTCCTCCTTGAGGCGGAAGATGCCGGCCGAGCCGTTGAGGTCGGAGGGGCGCAGCTCGCGCACATAGGTCTGGAAGATGTCGGTGACGCGCGGCATCGTCGGCTTGATCGCCTCGATCTGCTTCTCTTCCTTCAGTTCCAGCACGATCTTCAGCCGCAGATATTGCACACGCTCGCCGGGGGAGCCGGCGAGGTTGACCATCAGGTCGGGGACGTCGACGAAGGCCGGCGGCTTCGGTGGCGGCGCCACCTCGGCATGATGCTCGGCGTCTCCCTTTCGGAAGAAGAAGAACCAGGTCGCAGCTCCGCCGCCGAGGATGGCCAGCACGCCGACGGCGATGATGATCAGCTTGAGCTTGTTCTTGGGCGGCGCGGCTTCTGCACCCTCGGCGGCGGTACCGCCTTCCGCTTCATTCTCTGCCATGGTCGCCGCGCCCGGATCTCTCAAAGGGGTCGAAAGAGCGAGGCCCTAAGACAATGACGCGATACGAATGCCCCGGCGCAAATGCGCTCCTCTTCATGGCAAACGCTACGGTAATAATGGTTAACGGAACCTTTCGATTGGGCTTCCGCTAGGAAAAATCTGCCGGGCAAACATGGCTAACAGAACCTTTCTGCCGCCTTCCCGCACCCCTCGAAATTCATCAAGAGATTGAAAGTACGCATCTTTTCGAGTTGGCACGGCTTTCGCTGAGAAAGGGCCGAGACCTCACGGTTTGGGAGAACCAGACGGTCTCGTTCACGGGGTCCGCCAACGCGCTTGGGAGAGCGAGGTGGCAGATCCCACTCAGGGGAGATTTCCGATGCAGAACGCGCTTCTGATCGGCCTGTCACGGCAGATGACGTTGGAACGGCAGATGGATGTCATCGCCAACAACGTCGCCAATGCCAATACCAACGGCTTCAAAGCCGACCATTCGCTGTTCGAGGAGTACCTCAACTCGAACGCGCGCGAAGACAATTTCATGGCGCCGGACCGGCGCGTCTCCTATGTGCACGACCGCGGCACCTTCCGCGACATCGGCCAGGGGCCGATGGAGGCGACCAGCAACCCGCTCGACGTGGCGATCGACGGCAACGCCTATTTCGCGGTGCAGGCCGCCGGCGGCGAGCGCTACACCCGCGACGGCAAATTCTCGCTGAACAGCACCGGCCAGCTCGTCACCTCCGACGGCGCCCTCGTGCTCGGCACCGGCGGCCCGATCACCTTCCAGCCGACCGATCACGACATCAACATCGCCCCCGACGGCACCGTCACGGTGCTCGAGGGCACGGCGAGGACCGACTCGATCCGCGGCAAGATCCGCATGGTCTCCTTCGACGATCCGACCAAGCTCACCAAGCTCGGCGCCAACCTCTACGACGTCGGCTCCGCCGTGCAGCAGGCCGACACCAGGTCGACCGTGCGCCAGGGCTATGTCGAGAAGTCGAACGTCAACGCCGTCGGCGAGATGACCCGCATGGTCGAAGTCATGCGCAGCTACGCCTCGATCGCCAGCCTGCTGCAGCAGCAGAGCGATCTCCACAAATCGGCGATCGAGAAGCTCGCCGACGTTCCGGCCTGATTCAAGGAGAACTGACATGCAGGCGCTTCACACCGCAGCGACCGGAATGGCGGCACAGGAACTCAACGTTCAGGTGATCTCCAACAACATCGCGAACCTGCGCACCACGGGCTTCAAGAAGCAGACCGCGGCGTTCCAGGACCTGATCTACGAGCACATCCGCCGCGTCGGCGCACAGGCCTCCGACCAGGGCACCATCGTGCCCGTCGGCGTCGACATCGGCGGTGGCGTCAAGACCGTAGGTACGCCGCGCAGCATGACGCAAGGCACGCTGTCGCAGACTGGCAACGATCTCGACCTCGCCGTCTCCGGCGATGGCTTCTTCAAGATCCTGATGCCCGACGGCACCTACCAGTACACCCGCGACGGCACCTTCCAGATGGACAATCAGGGCCGCGTCGTCACCGCCCAGGGCAACCCGGTGCAGCCGACGATCACCGTCCCGAACAACGCCTCGGGCCTCGCCGTCAACGAGCAGGGCCAGGTCTCGGTGACGCTGCCGGGCTCCTCGACCTCGACCATTCTCGGCCAGATCGGCCTGACCCGCTTCATCAACAAGGCGGGCCTGCAGCCCGTCGGCAGCAATCAGTTCACCGAGACGCCCTCCTCCGGCCCGCCGCAGGACGGCACGGCCACGGCCGAAGGTTACGGCAAGATCACGCAAGGCAGCCTCGAGCAGGCCAATGTCGACGTCGTCTCCGAGATGAGCGACCTGATCGCGGCCCAGCGCGCCTACGAGATGAACGCCAAGGTGATCAGCGCCGCCGACCAGATGATGCAATCGACCACTGCGCTGTTCCGCTGAGTGATGACGATGATCCGGACCACCCTTGCCACGATCTCCGCACTTGTCGCGCTGGCCCTGCCGGCCGCGGCCGCCGACGATTTCATCGCAGCCCCGACGCTGCGCGCCAGCGTTGCCGTGAGCTCGGACGTGGTGCGGGTCGGCGACCTCATCGACAATGCCGGATCGGCCGCGCAGATCCCGGTCTATCGCTCGCCCGATCTCGGCACCACCGGCACGCTCACGGTCGGACAGGTGCTGTCGGTGCTGCGTGCGAAACAAGTGATCGGCGTAATGACCGGCGACATCAGGGAGGTCCAGGTCACCCGCCTCGCCCGCACGCTCGCGAGCAAGGACCTCGAAACCGCGGTCGCCTCCGCGCTGGAACGCCGCTTCGGCCTTGGTGACGCTGCCAACATCACGGTCACGCTGGACCGCGGCATTTCCGAGATGCGCCTAGACGCCTCCAACACCGGCGCGCTCCAGCCGGTCGCAACCCGCTATGACGCCCGCGGCGGCCGTTTCGACATCGCCTTCGAGATCAACAACGACAACAGCCCGACGCCGACCAAGCTCCGCTTCACCGGAACCGCGATCGAGACGGTGGAAGTGGCCGTGCTGACGCGCGACATCGACCGCACCGAGCTCCTGAAATCCTCCGACGTTTCGCTGGAGCGCCGGCCCAAGGCCGAGGTCACCGGCGAGCCTGCCTCGCGCGATCGCACCCTCGGCATGCAGCTGCGCCGGCCGATGCGGGCAGGCATGCCGATCCGCGTCGCCGACATCGTCAAGCCCGACTTCGTGGTGCGCGATCAGGCCGTCACGATCATCTACCAGGTGCCCGGCGTCTACCTCACCACGCGCGGCAAGGCGATCGAGAGCGGCGCCGAGGGCGATAGCGTCAGCGTGATCAATCTGCAATCCAAGCGGACGCTGACCGGCATCGTCACCGGCCGCGGCCAGGTCACGATCCAGGGCGCCAGCCAGTCCGCGCCGATGGCGCCCGCGGTCGAGCAGACCTCGTCGATCAAGCGTGACGAGGTGCCGGCGGCCGCCGCGCTGGCGCAGAGCCTGATCCAGGCGCCGGCGCCTGCCGCCCACGTCGCACAAGCCCAGATCCCGCAAGTTCGCGTCTCGCAAGCTCCAGCCAAGTCAGAGTAAGTCATGTCCACGTTCAGTTCGGCTTTCCGTCTTCGCCGCATCGCGATCTCTGCGCTGCTGCTTGCAACTTGCACACTAGCGAGCGGCTGCTCCTCGATCGACCGTCTGTCACAGATCGGCGAGCAACCGAAGCTGTCGGCGATCGACAATCCGACGACGCAGCCCGGCTACAAGCCGGTGCAGATGCCGATGCCGAAGCCGGAAGTCGCCTCCTACAATCCGAATTCGTTGTGGCGCAACGGCAGCCGCGCCTTCTTCAAGGACCAGCGCGCCCGCCAGATCGGTGACCTCCTGACTGTGACCGTGAACATCACCGACAAGGCCAACCTCTCCAACGAGACCCAGCGCAGCCGCACCAACTCGGAAGACTCCGGCATCACCGACTTCATCGGCGCGAAGACCATCACGCAGGCGAACAAGATCCTGCCCGGCCGCATCCTCACCGCAGATTCCACCGCATCCAGCGACGGTAAGGGCTCGGTCAACCGGCAGGAAGCGTTGCAGACCAACGTCGCTGCGGTGGTCACGCAGGTCCTGCCGAACGGCAACCTCGTGGTCGAAGGCAAGCAGGAGATCCGCGTCAATTACGAGATCCGCGAGCTCGTGGTCGCCGGCATCGTCCGCCCCGAAGACATCCAGAGCGACAACACCATCGATTCCTCGAAGATCGCACAGGCCCGCATCGCATACGGCGGCCGCGGCCAGATCATGGACGTGCAACAGCCGCGCTACGGCCAACAGGTCATGGACGTGCTGCTGCCCTTCTAAATTCTCCCGAGCTCCCACATCGTGTCCGCGAACCTAGGCGCGAACGACGATGTACTACGCGGCCTCCGGTAGCTCCCCTGCCGGAGGCCGCATGTATTTTGCGAACGTGACAAGGCCGATCAGGCTGGCGCCGTATTCTCCGCGCCGTCATACCCGGGCTTGACCCGGGCATCCACGTCTTCCGGGGCTCGCTGTGACACGTGGATGGCCGGGTCAAGCCCGGCCATGACGCGCGTGGTGGGAGCGTTGCGACAAGAAGGGCCGACGGCGCGGAGATTACGTGAACTCCGCCTCGACCACGCCCAGCCCGTCCAGCTCCATCCGCACCTTGTCGCCGGCCTTCAGCCACAGCGTCTTCACCAGGCTGCCCGTCAGCACGAGCTGGCCGGCGTGCAGGCCTTTGCCCTCGGCGGCGAGATGGTTGGCGAGCCAGGCGAGCGCGTTGTGGGGGTGGCCGAGCACGTCGGCGCCGGTGCCGTGGCCGGCCTCCTCGCCGTTGACGATGGCGCGGCCCTTCACCGCCTTCAGATCCGGCACGGACGAGCGCGGAATCCGGGGTCCCAGCACGCAGCCGGCGGCGAAGAAATCGTCGGCGATCAGCGTCGGCGCACCCATCGTCTCCCATTTCACATAGCGGTCGTCGACGATCTCGATCGCGGGATGGTAGGCCTCGACCGCCTCGCCGACCCATTCGGCCGTGAACGGCGCCTCGCCGGCGGCAAGGTCGCGCTTCAGCCGCACCGCGATCTCGCATTCGACGCCGACACGGACGTAGTTGGACGCGGCGAGCTTGGCGCCGCTCTTGTGGACGCCCTTCTGGAACACGCCGCCGCCGCAAGGATGCGGAATGCCGATGTAGTCCTGCATCACCTGGCTGGTGCAGCCGATCTTGTAGCCGACGAGCGGTCCGACATGGGGCAGCAGGAGATCGTGCAGCGCGCGCTGCACCTGATAGCCCTCGGCTTCATCGCCGGGCGGACGTTCCAGCGCCGCGAGCGGCGCATGGTTGCGGCGCGCCAGTGCGATCGCCTTTGCGGCTTCAAGAATCCTGTCCATCGGCGCCGCCTCCCACGCTACGCATTCAGGGGCGGCACTTCAGCATCCCAGCTCCCGCCTGACAAGCACGCCTGTCCGGGCGATTACAGGCCCCCGCCCCCGCTTAAGGAAATATTGAGCTGGTGGAGGCTTTATTGGAGCCGCGTGCCCTTCCGATCCTCGCAAGCGCATGCGAGACGCGATTGCAGCGATGCTTGATGCAGCTGGATCAGCCTCTCAACAGTCTAGTCGATCCCGTTGATGCGACTCGCAAAACCTCCCGCACCTGACGTGAAGGCTGTTTCTCATCAGAACTCACGTGAGCTCGGAGGAATAGACTCTAGCCCATTGATCACGATTCATTTTTCGCGATTGCGCTCGCGAGACGCGCGAGTGCAAATAGCGGACAAAATGCTGAGCAGGGCGCGAAACGGCGCCTTGCGTCCAAAAACAAAGAGCC
This sequence comes from Bradyrhizobium sp. CCGE-LA001, assembly GCF_000296215.2. Classification (NCBI taxonomy): domain Bacteria; kingdom Pseudomonadati; phylum Pseudomonadota; class Alphaproteobacteria; order Hyphomicrobiales; family Nitrobacteraceae; genus Bradyrhizobium; species Bradyrhizobium sp. CCGE-LA001. The sequence continues at coordinate 5,304,140 of NZ_CP013949.1, forward strand.
GCATCTCTGCGGCTCGGACTCTATTCGTCGCGATAGACCTTCTCGCGTTTCTCGTGGCGCTCCTGCGCTTCCACCGAGAGCGTCGCGATGGGCCGGGCCTCGAGCCGCTTCAAAGAGATCGGCTCGCCGGTGTCCTCGCAATAGCCGTAGGTGTTGTCCTCGATGCGCTGGAGCGCTGCGTCGATCTTGGCGATCAACTTGCGCTGGCGGTCGCGGGCGCGGAGTTCGATGGCGCGGTCGGTTTCGGACGATGCCCGATCGGCGAGATCGGGGTGGTTCACGTTCTCCTCCTGCAGGGCTTGCAGGGTGAGCTTGGACTCTTTGAGGATCTCATCCTTCCAGGCCAGGAGCTTCAAGCGGAAATACTCCTTCTGCCTGTCGTTCATGAAAGGCTCTTTTTCGGTCGGTCGGTAGTTTTTCAACTTTTCCAAAGGGCGGCCTATCTGTCTAAGCAACGACTCGCAACGGAAACAGGATCCGTTGAGCCGGGCCTTATATAGTGGCCTCCCGTGACAGACAATATTTCCCTCACCGCTCCGCCACCGCCCCCAAGCCCTTGCACAGGAAGGTTTATCCGCAAAGGCCCGGGTGCGGCTGACGGCTCAGTAACCGACCGTGAAGCGCTGCCTCTGATGGGCCGGCCGCTCGATCTCGTCGGCGAGCGCAATGGCGTAATCGGCGAAGCTGATCCAGCTCTTTCCGTTCGCATCTGCGAGAAGCTGATCGGCCCCAAGCCGGAACTTGGCGGTGCGCTCACCCTCGACGAATAGCGCCGACGGCGAGATGAAGGTCCAGTTCAGGTCCTTTTCCTGCCGCAGCAGGTCCAGGAAGGCACCGCCCGCCTCTGCTTCGGCCTTGTATTGGGCCGGAAAATTGGGAGTCGTGACCAGCTTCACGCCCGGCGCGACTTCCAGGCTGCCGGCGCCGCCGACGACGAGGTAACGGCCCACCTTGGAGTCTTTCGCCGCGCCGATCAGCTTGAGCGGGTCGCTGGCGAGAAAGTGCACGGAACTGACGGCGACGTCGTGCCCGGCCCACAGCTTGGCAAGGCCGGCCTGATCGAGCACGTCGCCCTTGGTCGGCGTGACATTAGGCAGGGCCGCGATCTTCTCGGGGTTGCGGGCAATGGCGGTGACGCTATGGCCCCGGCGGGACAGTTCCTTGGTGATCTCCGACCCGGCCCGGCCCGAGGCGCCGGCAACTGCGATTTTCATGGAAGGCTCCTTTGCTTCTATAGTAACCAATGGTGACTAGATATCGCAAAGAATGCTGGTGTTAAGAGAGCACTTTGTGCTTACCTGATAACGCCGGAGTTACCGGCACGCCCAAGTGCAAGCGGCCAGAACGGAATCCGAGGACCTGACGATGAAACCCGACGTCTATGCAGCGAACTGTCCGACGCGCCAGATCCTGGATCGCGTCGGCGACAAATGGGCGGTGCTGATCCTTCTGCTGCTGCGCGAGGAGCCGATGCGCTTCAACCAGTTGCGTCGCACGATCGAAGGCATTTCGCAGAAGATGCTGAGCCAGGTTCTCAAATCGCTCGACCGCGACGGCCTGATCAGGCGACGCGCCATCGCAACTGTCCCCGTCACGGTGGAATATTCGATCACGCAGCTCGGATTGACGCTGGCGGCAGCGGTCGATCCGCTGCGCGATTGGGCCGAGCAGAACCTGAAGGACGTGCTCGCCGCGCAGCGCCGCTACGATGCCCAGCAGAAGGAGGAAGCGGCGTAAAGCGCGCTTTCTCGGTAGTGCCGCACGTCCATTCTGATTCCGCTGTCATGCCCGGGCTCGACCGGGGCATCCAGTACGCCGCAGCTTCTCGATTCAACAAACAACTGTCGCTGGAATACTGGATCGCTCGCCATCGCGGGCGATGACAGCCCGCGATGCCTGACTACTGCTGCCCGGCCTTGGCCAGCTCGACCTCGACCCGCAGCTCGATCTCGGCGAGCACCGCATCGAGACCGGCATCGCCCGAGGACGATTTCAGGTTTGCCGCAGCATCGCGCAGCCGCATCACAGTCGAGGCGTCGAGATTGCCGGACAGAAGGCCCATCTTGAGATCGTCGAGCACGTCGAGCGCGGTCTTGCCGCGAGCGACCGAGCGTTTGCGGCGCTCGACCAGATCCTCCTCAACGCCTTGCAGGGCAAGCAGCGCGTCGATGTTCGCGGCGGCCTTCGGCGCGGCGGCGCTCCGCGTCTCCTGTGCCGATGAGGTGTCCGGAAGGACGAAGGTGCCGGAGCCCGTTCGCCGGGCCTGGCTGGCCGGCGTTCCAAGCGTGGTGCCGTTCGGTCCGTAGATGCGCATCGGAAGGAATCCGGGTGATCGATGCCTCACCTTCGCCCTTTTATGGTTAACGACCCGTAAACGGCTCGGCAAAAACTGCCGACAGGCGGCAGTTTCGCTCCTCAGAGCGAACGAGCGCTGACGCCGGTCGAAACAGATTTATTCAACCTATTCAGCCACCTACTCCTCTGCCCCGGGTTGGCACAGCGCTCGCAAGGAAAGCGCCGGACCAGCTCGTCATGGGAGTGTCGCAGACGGTCCTTCGATTTGAGGAGCCCTTTTTGGGGACCTTTGGGGAGCAGAGGATGCCAGGCGTTCGTTGGGTGAGGATTGTTGGGGTGGCCTGCGCCGCGCTGTCAGCGCTGGCGCTCTCGGTCACGCCTGCAAGCGCGACATCGCGCATAAAGGACCTCGCCAACATCGAGGGCGTGCGGCAGAACCAGCTCATCGGCTACGGCCTCGTGGTCGGCCTCAACGGCACCGGCGATACGCTCAACAACATCCCCTTCACCAAGCAGTCGCTGCAAGCGATGCTCGAACGCATGGGCGTCAACATCCGCGGCGCCACCATCCGCACCGGCAACGTCGCCGCGGTGATGGTGACCGGCAACCTGCCGGCCTTCGCCACCCAGGGCACGCGCATGGACGTCACCGTCTCCGCGCTCGGCGACGCCAAGAACCTCCAGGGCGGCACCCTGCTCGTCACCCCTCTGTTAGGCGCCGACGGCAACGTCTATGCGGTCGCCCAAGGCTCGCTCGCGATCTCCGGCTTTCAGGCCGAGGGCGAAGCGGCCAAGATCGTGCGCGGCGTGCCGACGGTGGGTCGCATTGCCAATGGCGCCATCATCGAGCGCGAGATCGAGTTCGCGCTCAACCGTCTGCCGAACGTGCGCCTGGCGCTGCGCAACGCCGACTTCACCACCGCCAAGCGCATCGCCGCGGCCGTCAACGACTATCTCGGCGTCAAGACCGCCGAGCCGATCGATCCCTCGACGGTGCAGCTGTCGATCCCGCCGGAGTTCAAGGGGAACGTCGTCGCCTTTCTCACCGAGATCGAGCAGCTCCAGGTCGACCCCGATCTCGCCGCCAAGATCATCATCGACGAGCGGAGCGGCATCATCGTGATGGGCCGCGACGTCCGCGTCGCCACCGTCGCGGTCGCGCAGGGCAATCTCACCGTGACGATCTCCGAGAGCCCCCAGGTGAGCCAGCCCAACCCGCTGTCGCGGGGCCGGACCGTGGTCGCGCCGCGCAGCAGCGTCACCGTCACCGAAGACGGCAAGAAGCTCGCCGTGGTCAAGGACGGCGTGTCGCTCCAGCAGCTCGTCGACGGCCTCAACGGCCTCGGCATCGGCCCTCGCGACATGATCAGCATCCTCCAGGCGATCAAGGCCGCCGGCGCGATCGAAGCCGACATCGAGGTGATGTGATGCAGACCAACGCGATCAACACCCCGCGCGTCGCCTCCTCCTCGGCCTTCTCGGTCGAGAGCCGCAACGGCCGGCCGGACTTCGAGCTCGCGAGCGCCTTGCAAAAGGTGTCGCCGCAACAGCAAGCCAGAGCGCAGAAGACCGCCACGGATTTCGAGGCGATGTTCCTCAACAGCATGTTCGCGCAGATGACGTCCGGCCTGAAGGGCGAAGGCCCGTTCGGCGACACGCCCGGCACCGGCGTATGGCGCTCGATGCTGACCGAGCAATATTCCAAGAACTTCGCCAAGGCCGGCGGCGTCGGCGTCGCCACCGACGTCTACCGCACCCTGATCATGCAGCAGGCGAAAACGATCCGCACGGCATAAGGTCAAACGAAATGAACCGTCCCAACGCCTCACGTCAGCCGATGCAAGCGCAGCGGCCGAACACCGCGCCCGGAAGCGCCGAAGCGCGCAAGCTCGCCGAAGATCTGATGGATGCGATGAGCGCCCTGCTCGGGCTGATCGAGCGCGAGACCGAGCTGGTTCGGGCCGGCAAGGTCCGCGACGCGATGATGCTCGAGGCTAAGAAGCAGGAGCTGTCGCGAAACTATGTCGGGGCCGTCGGTCAGCTGAAGGCAAACCAGGCCCAGCTCGCGAAATCCGCGCCCGAGCTGCTCTCGACCTTGCATCGCCACCATGATGCGTTCCGCGCGATGCTCCAGGTCAATCTCACCGTGCTCGCCACCGCACACGCCGTATCCGAGAGCGTCGTGCGCGGCGTCAACGCCGAGATCCAGAAGCGCAACGTGCCGAACACCTATACGGCCGCGGGCCGTCAAGCAGCGCCCGGCCCGCGCCACATCACGCCGCTCGCGGTCAGCCGCTCGCTCTGAGCCAAGACGAAAACACGCGACAATTTTACGAAAAATCGCGCGGCGAAATCGTCGCGCGGTTAGGGACGTTTCGTTACCAGGTCTTCAGTCCTGGTGTTCCATGCTTGCGCAATTAGAGGGGTTGGGATTTGACTCAATTGAGGCAACCAGGAGGCTGCCATGAGTACAGATTTCAGCATCAGGCCGGTGGGGATCCCGGCCCCCGTGCAGATCGTACCGACGTCGAATGCGGCGGCGAACGAGGCTGTGCAGACTGATCTTCCGGTGAGGCAAACGGTCGCCGCGAGCGATACGAGCGCGCCGGTGCGCAATGATTTGCCGAACCACGAGAACATCTCGCGCCAAGTCGTCTTCGACCAGGCGGCCGCATCCTTCGTTTTCCAGGTCGTCAACGAGAGGACCGAGGCGGTGGTCAATCAGTTCCCCGACGAAGCGATGCTGCGCCGGCGGGCCTATTTCCACGCCCTGGATAGGCAAGCCGAACCCTCGCGTCCGCTCAGCACCGACCGCAGCGCCTGATCGTCAGGCGTCGAACGTCGCAACGGCAGCGTCGAGACAGGTCGAGCCGGTCGCGGCGACGGCGCTGTCGATCTGCGTATTGCCGGCATCGTCAGCGCGTACATCGTGTGTCCGAAGCGGGACCACCCGTCCCTGATCAACACCTGCCGATAGTGCGAGGAATCGCCGTCACGGACGCCCGGACAGACCGGCAGCGATGTTGCGATTGATCTCGATCAGCGGGCGGAAGTGATCGAACTGCGGGCTCATCTGAAGCGCGGCAGTCTGGCTCAGCACGAACACGCTGATGTTGGCGATCTTCTGCCGGACGTCGATCGGCTGCGGATTGTTGTCGCGCATCGCCTCGCTCAGGAAGATGGTCCAGAGCTTGCGATTGAACATCAGGGCCTGCATGGTCTGCTCGCTGAGAGGGTCAGCGTTGTTCACCGCATCCTGGAGCTTGTTCGCGGCCTTGAGCAGGGTTTGCGCCTCGATGTCGCGAGGAGATGCAGTGGTCGTTGCAACGCGCGCGTAGGCCGAGGCAGCAGAATTCGACATCAATCACACCCTGGAAGTTTCCTAGCCCGTTGAAAGGACTTAAGGATTTCTTTCCCAACCCTAGGCAGCACCGCTTAAGATTTGCTTACATGTGTGCTTGGAAGCACTCCGGATAAGTACGGGTCGCGGAGCTCTTCGTCAGCGCAAACGTTAGATCGATGCACACACGGTGTAAACTTACATCGCGTGAGGCGTATCGATCTGAGCTAATCTCGAGTTAGCGATCTCCCTCAAATGAACGGCGGAGCATTAGCCCCGCCGCGAAATCTCGAAAAGCGTTCTTTCACCGCGAATTTAGCGGAGCAGCTGCAGCACGCTCTGCTGCGACTGGTTGGCCAACGACAGCGCGGAGACCGCGATCGACTGGCGCGTCGACAGCGCCTGGCTGTTGGCCGCTTCCTCGTTGGTGTCGGCGAGCGTCAGGTTGGACGAGCCGGTCTGCAGCACGTTGATCAGGTTCTTGGAGAAGTCCTGACGCACCTGCACGATCGAGAGATTCGAACCAAGCGTGGAGCCTTGCGAGCGCAACGTGCTCGACGCCGCGTTCAGGCTGGCCAGCACTTTGTTGGTGGCACCGTTGTCGATGAAGTCGACGCCGTTGACCAGATTGCTGAGACCGAGGCCCGCCGCATTGAACACCACGCCGTTGATGCTCAGCGTGGAGCTGCCGGTCTCGTTGAAGACCAGCTTCAGCGTGTCGCCGTTGAGCAGGTTGACGCCATTGAAGGAGGAGTCCTGCGAGGTCGTGTCGATCTGGGCCAGAATGTTGTTGAACTGGTTGACCAGGTTGGAGCGCGCGGTCTGTGCCACGGGATCCTGGACCGGCGGCTGCGCGGTGGTGAAGGCGAGAACGCCGGTGATCGTGCCGCCGACTGCGCCGCCCGCGATGGTCGAGCCGAGCGTTGACGAGGCGTATTCGTTGACGGTGGTCACCGTGAGCACGCCGTTGGCATCGATCGTCGCCGTCAGGTGATTGGCCTGAAGCTGCGCGTTGAGCTGGTCGAGCGTCTTGACGGTGCCGTTGGTGCCGTCGCCGAAGGTGACGTTCACCGGCGTACCGCCGTTGAAGGAGCTGAAGGTCAGCGTCTTGCCGCTGATGCCGCCGACCCCTGAGGTGCGCGCCGCGGTGAAGGCCGTCGCCGTTCCCGTGTTGCCGCTGAGGCCGAACGCGCTGAGCGCATTGCCGGTGCCGGTGATCGATAGGTCGGCGTTGATGCCGGTCGAGAGCGCGAGCTGGCCGCTGCTGTTGACCGAGGACGGGATCTGGCCCGCCGTGGTCGACAGCGTCGCCGCGCCGTTGAAGAGGCTGGCGGTCTTGACGCCGGTGGCGAGATCGACCGCGTTGAGCAGGTCGGTCAGCGTCGCGCTCTGGATGTAGACCGTCGAGTTGCCGTTGCCGTCGGTGACGACGTTGCCGCTGACGCCGTAGCCAGTGGCCACGCTCGCCGTCGATTGCGGCGTCTGCGCGTTCTTGAAGGTGATGGTCTTGCCGCCGATGTTCAGGGTCGATCCGTCCTGAACCAGGGTGCCGAGCGAACCCGCGGTGGTCGACCGGTTCGCGGTCACGTTCGCGTTGCCTGCGCCGGTCGCGGTCGTCAGGCCGAGCGCCTTGAGGAAGTCGGCCTTGCCCGTCACGCTGAGATCAGCGCCGGTCGAGCTCTTCAATGTAACGGCGCCCGCCGTGATGGAAGATGCCACCTGAAGCGTGCCGACGGGACCCGCCGAACCGCTGACCGCGAAGGTCGCTGCACCTGCGCTGATGGTTGCGGTCTTGACTCCGCTGGCGAGGTCGATCGCGGTGAGGACGTCGTTGACGGTCGCTGCCGGCGCGGCCGCCGTTCCCTGATAGATGATCGAGTTGCCGTTGCCGTCGGTGGCAATGTGCCCGCTGGCGTCGAGGCCCCAGCCGGTCGGCTGCGCGCTCGGAGCAACGCCAGTGCGGAAGGTGATGGTCTTGCCATTCACCGTGATGGTGTCGCCGTCCGCGGGTGGCGTGCTGAAGGTGGTGGACGCCGTCGTGCCGAGCAGCGTGGCGGTGCCGGACAATGCGGTGGTGCCGTCGGCGGCGAGCGCTGCCGTGCCGGTAAAGGTGCCGGCGCTCGAACCGAGCGATGCGCCGAGCGCGGCCGTCCCTGTGACGGGGGTGGTGCCGCCGGCTGCACCGGTATAGAGCACGTTGCTCTTGGCGGTCGCGCTCGCATAGGAGGTCGTGCCGCGCAGGTCGGCGGGGGTCGCGCCGGGAATCGTGGTGGAGACGTTCGACTTGGTGGAGTAGCCGACCGTGGTCTGGAGCGCCTGGTTGGCGATCGATTTCGCGCTGTCGATCAGCTTCTGCAGCGAGGTGATGCCGGTGTTGGCGGCCTGCAGCACCTGCACACCGTTGTTGATGCCGTCGAGCAGGTTGCTGATGTCGCTCGCCCGATTGTCCAATCCCTGCGCCGTGAAGAAGTTGGTGGGATTGTCGAGTGCTGTATTGACCTTCTTGCCGGTCGACAGCCGTTCCTGCGTCGTGGCCAGCAAGTCGGCCGTCGACTGCAGCGACAACAGGTTCTGGCGAACGGACGCCGAGAGAACGATGTTGGACATTGGCGAGTCTTCCTCTTGAACCGGATACGAATCGGCCGCGCAGGTCTCGAACGCGGGCTTTGTCCAGTTTTAGGAGGTGTCCTTTAAAGTATGGTTAACGCCGGTTTAAGCGATACGGTTAATGCGCGGTGAACGCCCCTTCCCCACCTCGAACGCAAAAAAGAGCGGCGGGGCAAATGCCCCGCCGCTCGGTTTTCGTCAGTAATTTCAATCTCTTATTAGCGGAGCAGCTGGAGCACGCTCTGCTGCGATGTGTTCGCCAGGGACAGCGCGGAGACCGCGATCGACTGGCGGGTCGACAGCGCCTGGCTGTTGGCGGCCTCGACGTTGGTGTCGGCCAGGGTCAGGTTGGACGAGCCGGTCTGCAGCACGTTGATCAGGTTCTTGTTGAAGTCCTGGCGGATCTGCACCACCGAGAGGTTCGAACCGAGGCTGGAGGCCTGCGAGCGCAGCGTGCTCGAGGCGGCGTTGAGGTTGGTCAGCACCCGGTTGGCCGCGGCGTTGTCGATGAAGTCGACGCCGACCGTCAGCGAGGCGAGGCCCAGACCCTTCGAGTTGTAGGTCACACCGGTGATGTTCAGGCTCGACTTCGCGGTCTCGTCGAACACCAGCTTGAGCTGGTCGCCGTTCAACAGGTTCACACCGTTGAACGAGGAGTCCTGCGCCGTCGTGTCGATCTGGTTCAGGATGTTGTTGAACTGAGACACCAGATTGGCACGCGCGGTCTGGGCAACGCCATCCTGGACGGGCGTAGACGCCGTCGAGAAGGTCAGTGCCGAGGTGAGCGTGCCGCCAATCGCACCGCCGGCAACCGTCGAGCCGAGCGTCGAGGACGCATAGTCGTTGGATGCCGTGATCGTCAGCAGGCCGTTGGCGTCGATCGTCGCGGCCAGGTTGTTGGCTTGCAGCTTGGTGTTGAGCTGATCGAGAGTCTTGACCGTGCCGTTGGTGCCGTCGCCGAAGGTGACGTTGACCGCCGTTCCGCCGTTGAAGGAGGTGAAGGTCAGGGTCTTGCCGGCGATGCCGCCGATGCCAGAGGTGCGGGCCGCGGTGAAGGCGGTGGCGCTGCCGGTGTTGCCGGCGAGGCCGAATACGTTCAGCGCATTGCCGCTGCCGGTGATCGACAGATCGGCATTGACGCCGGTCGAGAGCTTAAGCTGGCCGGACGTGTTGATCGTCGAGTTCGACTGGCCGGTGGCGGTCGCAAGCGTGGCAACGCCGGCGGCGCTAATCGACGCGGTCTGCACGCCGGTAGCAAGGTCGATCGCCTTGAGCACGTCGTTGACCGTGCCGCCCTGCAGATAGACCGTCGAGTTGCCGTTGCCGTCAGTGAGAACGTTGCCGCTCGCACCAAAGCCGCTCGGAATGCTCGGCGCACCGGTTGAGCCCGGGATCGGCGCGTTCTTGAAGGTGATGACGTGACCGTTGACGTTCAGCGTCGAACCGTCGGTGATCGTTGCACCGAGCGAGGCTGCGGTCGTGGTCCGGTTGACGTTGACGGTGGCATTGCCGCCGCCGACCGATGAACTCACACCGAGAGCCTTGAGCAGGTCGGCTCTGCCTGTGACGCTCAGATCCGCACCCGTCGAGCTCCTCAGCGTGACGGCGCCGCCACCCACGCTCGAAGCGGTCTGATTGAAGCTGGTGGCGATCGTCGCTGCACCGGAGCTGATAGCGACGGTTTTGACGCCGCTGGCGAGATCGACCGCGGTCAACAGGTCGTTGACGGTCGCGAGCGAAGCCGGCGTAGCGGTGTTGCCGAGATAGACCGTGGTATTGCCGTTGCCGTCGGTGACGAGGTTGCCGCTGACGCCCGAACCGGCGGGAACGCCGGCCGACGTTGGAGCGGTACCGCTGCGGAAGGTGATGGTCTTGCCGTTCACGGTCAGCGTGTCGCCGTCGGCGGGCTGAGCATTGGCAGCGAGACCGGTTGCGGTGGTGCCGTTGGTGGCGATCAGGGTGATGGTGCCGGTCAGGGCCGTGGTGCCGTCACCGGCCGTGGCCGCGGTGCCCGCGAAGGCGCCGATGGTGGCGCCGAGCGTGGTGGTGCCGTTCGCCGCCGTGGTACCGCCGGCCGTGCCGCTATACAGCACGTTGCTGCTCGCCGTCGCGCTGGCGAAGCTCGTCGTGCCGCGCAGGTCGGCCGCGGTCGCACCGGAGATGGTGGTCGAGACATTCGACTTGGTGGAGTAACCGACGGTGGTCTGCAGCGCCTGGTTGGCGATCGACTTGGCGCTGTCGATCAGCTTCTGAAGCGAGGTCAGGCCGGTGTTGGCGGCCTGCAGCACCTGCACGCCGTTGGCGATGCCATCGAGCAGGTTGTTGATGTCGCTGGCGCGGTTGTCGAGCGACTGGGCGGTGAAGAAATTGGTGGGATTGTCCAGGGCCGAGTTGACGCTCTTGCCGGTCGACAGACGGTTCTGTGTGGTGGCGAGGAGATCGGCGGTGGACTGGAGAGAGAGCAGGTTCTGGCGAACCGACGCAGAGAGAACAATACCGGACATGACTCTTACCCTTCTGGCTTACGCGTCTTCGTTCGATCGCTTCTGGATCGAGTGACGGGCACAGGGTGAGCCGACATGGCTAACAAAGCGTGAAACGAACATCGCCCGCATAAGCGCCGGTTCACCATAAGCGTCTGAAAGCGATTGCGGGATGAGACAATCGTCCTGAAATGATTGGCGTTTTTTGCCGCTTACGCTCCATTAACCATAACCGCTGGTTACTTTTTCGCCCGTCGCCTGCTCTCTCGAAACCTCGCCGGCAGACGAAAAAAAGCGGCGGGGCCGAAGCCCCGCCGCCGTGATCGTTCTTGCGATGCCGTCCGGTTGTTAGCGGAGCAGCTGGAGCACGCTCTGCTGCGACTGGTTGGCCAGCGACAGCGCGGAGACCGCGATCGACTGGCGGGTCGACAGCGCCTGGCTGTTGGCCGCCTCGACGTTGGTGTCGGCCAAGGTCAGGTTGGACGAGCCGGTCTGCAGCACGTTGATCAGGTTCTTGTTGAAGTCCTGACGAACCTGCACGATCGTCAGGTTCGAGCCGAGGCTCGAGGCCTGCGAGCGCAGCGTGCTCGACGCGGCGTTCAGGTTGGTCAGCACCTTGTTGGTGGCAGCGTTGTCGATGAAGTCGACACCGCTGGTCAGCGAGGCGAGGCCCAGACCCTTGGAGTTGTAGGTCACGCCCGTAATGCTGAGGCTCGACTTTGCAGTCTCGTCGAACACCAGCTTGAGCTGGTCGCCGTTCAAGAGGTTGACACCGTTGAACGAGGAGTCTTGGGCAGTCGAGTCGATCTGCTGGAGGATGTTGTTGAACTGATTGACCAGGTTGGCACGCGAGGTCTGGGCAACCGTATCCTGGACGGGGGTGGAAGCCGTCGAGAAGGTCAGCGACGAGGTCAGCGTGCCGCCGATCGCACCACCTGCGGCGTTCGATCCGATGGTCGAGGACGCGTAGTCGTTGGTGGTCGAGATCGTCAGCAGGCCGTTGGCGTCGATCGTTGCAGACAGGTTGTTGGCCTGCAGCTTGGTGTTGAGCTGATCGAGCGTCTTGACCGTGCCGTTGGTGCCGTCGCCGAAGGTGACGTTGACCGCCGTACCTGCGTTGAAGGAGGTGAACGTCAAGGTCTTACCCGTGAGGCCGCCGACACCGGAGGTGCGGGCCGCGGTGAAGGCGGTCGCCGTTCCGGTGTTGCCGGCAAGGCCAAGCGCATTCAGCGCATTGCCGGTGCCGGTGACCGACAGGTCGGCGTTGACGCCGGTGGACAGCTTGAGCTGGCCGGAGGCGTTGATCGACGAGTTGGTCTGGCCGGTTGCGGTCGCAAGCGTCGCAGCGCCGTTGGCGCCGATCGTCGCGGTCTGCACGCCGGTAGCAAGATCGATTGCCTTCAAGACGTCGTTGACCGTGCCGCCCTGCAGATAGACCGTCGAGTTGCCGGCACCGTCGGTGAGGACGTTACCGCTGGCACCAAAGCCGCTCGGAACGCTCGGCGCACCGGTCGAGCCCGGGATCGGCGCGTTCTTGAAGGTGATGACTTTACCGTTGACGTTCAGCGTCGAACCGTCCGTGATCGTCGCACCCAGCGAGGCCGAGCTGGTGGTCCGGTTGACGTTGACCGTGGCGTTGCCGCCGCCGACCGATGAGCTCACACCGAGAGCCTTGAGCAGGTCGGCCTTGCCGGTGACGCTCAGATCCGCACCCGTCGAGCTCCTCAGCGTGACGGCACCGCCGCCAACGCTCGAAGCAGTCTGGTTGTTGCTCGTGGCGAGCGTCGCAGCGCCGGAGGTGATCGAGACCGTCTTGACGCCGCTGGCCAGATCAATCGCGCTCAACAGGTCGTTGACAGTTGCAGCCGGAGTGCCGGCGGTGCCGAGATAGACCGTGGAATTGCCGTTGCCGTCGGTGACGAGATTGCCGCTGACGCCCGAGCCGGTCGGGACGGCGGTCGCCGCCGGAGCGGTACCGCTGCGGAAGGTGATGGTCTTGCCGTTCACGGTCAGCGTGTCGCCGTCGGCGGGCTGGGCATTGGTACCGAGGCCGGTTGCAGTCGTGCCGTTGGTGGCGATCAGGGTGATGGTGCCAGTCAGGGCGGTGGTACCGTCGCCGGCCGTCACCGCGGTGCCAGCGAAGGCGCCGATGGTGGCGCCGAGCGTGGTGGTGCCGCTCGCCGCGGTGGTGCCGCCGGCCGCGCCGCTGAACAGCACATTGCTGCTCGCCGTCGCGCTGGCGAAGCTCGTCGTGCCTCGCAGATCGGCAGCTGTCGCACCTGCGATCGTGGTCGAGACGTTCGACTTGGTGGAGTAACCGACGGTGGTCTGCAGCGCCTGGTTGGCGATCGACTTGGCGCTGTCGATCAGCTTCTGCAGCGAGGTGATGCCGGTGTTGGCAGCCTGCAGCACCTGCACGCCGTTGGCGATACCATCGAGCAGGTTGTTGATGTCGCTGGCGCGGTTGTCGAGCGACTGTGCGGTGAAGAAGTTGGTGGGATTGTCGAGGGCCGAGTTGACGCTCTTGCCGGTCGACAGACGGCTCTGCGTGGTGGCGAGGAGGTCAGCGGTGGACTGGAGAGAGAGCAGGTTCTGACGAACCGATGCAGAGAGAACAATACCGGACATTGAGTGTTACCCTTCTGGTACGCAACGCAAACAAACTTCGATTAGGATTAATCGATGTCGGGGACGGTGAACGTTGAGGGCTAACAAAGCGTGAAGCGTGTCGCACCAGTCCTTGCCGGGATTCACCATATCCGTATTCGGAGACGCGACGCGTTCGCTGATATCGTCATGATCGGATGATGCTTTTTGGCGCCATCGCGAGACGTTTGCGACTTGTCAACCATAACTCAGAGTGAGCAATCGGCTGCATCCGGACGCACGGTCTCCGCTGGACACGCCGCACTCTGATGCCGGCGCAAAAGAAAACGGCGGGACCGAAGCCCCGCCGCCATGATCGTCTTGCGATGTCGTCCGCTTGTTAGCGGAGCAGCTGCAGCACGCTCTGCTGCGACTGGTTGGCCAGCGACAGCGCCGAGACCGCGATCGACTGGCGGGTCGACAGCGCCTGGCTGTTGGCCGCTTCGACGTTGGTGTCGGCCAGGGTCAGGTTGGCCGAGCCGGTCTGCAGCACGTTGATCAGGCTCTTGTTGAAGTCCTGACGGACCTGCACCACCGAGAGGTTCGAACCGAGGCTCGAGGCCTGCGAGCGCAGCGTGCTCGACGCGGCGTTCAGGTTGGTCAGCACCTTGTTGGTGGCAGCGTTGTCGATGAAGTCGACACCGCTGGTCAGCGAGGCGAGGCCCAGACCCTTGGAGTTGTAGGTCACGCCCGTGATGCTGAGGTTCGACTTGCCGGTCTCGTCGAACACCAGCTTGAGCTGGTCGCCGTTCAAGAGGTTGACACCGTTGAACGAGGAGTCCTGCGCGGTCGTGTCGATCTGGTTCAGGATATTGTTGAACTGATTGACCAGGTTGGCACGCGAGGTCTGGGCAACCGTATCCTGGACGGGGGTGGAAGCCGTCGAGAAGGTCAGCGACGAGGTCAGCGTGCCGCCGATCGCACCACCTGCGGCGCTCGATCCGATGGTCGAGGACGCGTAGTCGTTGGTGGTCGAGATCGTCAGCAGGCCGTTGGCGTCGATCGTCGCAGACAGGTTGTTGGCCTGCAGCTTGGTGTTGAGCTGATCAAGCGTCTTGACCGTGCCGTTGGTGCCGTCGCCGAAGGTGACGTTGACCGCCGTGCCGCCGTTGAAGGAGGAGAAGGTCAAGGTCTTGCCGCTGATACCGCCGATGCCAGAGGTGCGGGCCGCGGTGAAGGCGGTCGCAGTACCGGTGTTGCCGGCGAGGCCAAGCGCATTCAGCGCATTGCCGGTGCCGGTGACCGACAGGTCGGCGTTGACACCGGTGGACAGCTTGAGCTGGCCCGAGGCGTTGATCGACGAATTGGTCTGGCCGGAGGCCGTCGCAAGCGTCGCAGCGCCGTTGGCACCGATGGTGGCGGTCTGCACGCCGGTGGCAAGGTCGATCGCCTTCAAGACGTCGTTGACCGTGCCGCCCTGCAGATAGACCGTCGAGTTGCCGGCACCGTCGGTGAGGATGTTGCCGCTCGCACCAAAGCCGGTCGGAACACTCGGCGCACCGGTCGAGCCCGGGATCGGCGCGTTCTTGAAGGTGATGACTTTGCCGTTGACGTTCAGCGTCGAACCGTCCGTGATCGTCGCACCCAGCGAGGCCGAGGTCGTGGTCCGGTTGACGGACACTGTGGCGTTGCCGCCACCCACCGATGAGCTCAGGCCGAGAGCCTTGAGCAGGTCGGCCTTGCCGGTGACGCTCAGATCCGCACCCGTCGAGCTCCTCAGCGTGACGGCACCGCCGCCAACGCTCGAAGCGGTCTGGTTGTTGCTCGTGGCAAGCGTCGCAGCGCCGGAGGTGATCGAGACCGTCTTGACGCCGCTGGCCAGATCAATCGCGCTCAACAGGTCGTTGACGGTCGCAGCCGGGGTACCGGCGGTGCCGAGATAGACCGTGGTGTTGCCGTTGCCGTCGGTGACGAGGTTGCCGCTGACGCCCGAACCGGACGGAACGGCGGTCGCCGCCGGAGCGGTACCGCTGCGGAAGGTGATGGTCTTGCCGTTCACGGTCAGCGTATCGCCGTCGGCGGGCTGAGCGTTGCTCGCCAAACCGGTTGCGGTGGTGCCGTTGGTGGCGATCAGGGTGATGGTGCCGGTCAGGGCGGTGGTGCCGTCACCGGCCGTTGCCGCGGTGCCCGCGAAGGCGCCGATGGTAGCACCGAGCGTGGTGGTACCGGTCGCCGCCGTCGTGCCGCCGGCCGCGCCGCTGAACAGCACGTTGCTGCTCGCCGTCGCGCTGGCGTAGGAGGTCGTGCCGCGCAGGTCAGCGGCCGTCGCACCGGAGATGGTGGCGGAGACGTTGGACTTGGTGGAGTAACCGACGGTGGTCTGCAGCGCCTGGTTGGCGATCGACTTGGCGCTGTCGATCAGCTTCTGCAGCGAGGTGATGCCGGTGTTGGCAGCCTGCAGCACCTGCACGCCGTTGGCGATACCATCGAGCAGGTTGTTGATGTCGCTGGCGCGGTTGTCGAGCGACTGGGCCGTGAAGAAGTTGGTGGGATTGTCGAGGGCCGAGTTGACGCTCTTGCCGGTCGACAGACGGTTCTGCGTGGTGGCGAGGAGGTCAGCGGTGGACTGGAGAGAGAGCAGGTTCTGGCGAACCGATGCGGAGAGAACGATACCGGACATAACTCTGTTACCTTTCTGGTAAACGACGCTACTGTTACACGTCTGCTTGGATTGTGACTGATCCAGCGACCGGCGGACCGTGGCGCCGAGACCTCTAACGAAACATGAAATGAAACCCGGGCTTTCGCCGCTCCACGCGTGATTCGGCCCGGCAGGCGGTGCTCATCGCTGCGTCGCCACGCAAACGAACCTTTGAAATTGCTGAGCTTTTCCGTGCGAATAGCCCGAATTTACAGCTCGTTAACTAGTTGCGAGCGAGAATCACGTCCTGATAGGCCGCAACGAACGCTCGGTTACGAAAGCGTTGATGGAGAACAGGCATGGCCCTCAAGGTCGAACTCAGACCGCACGAACGCATCATCGTCGGTAACTGCGTGATAACCAACACCGACCAGCGCGCCCGCCTCCTGATCGACGGCGACAACGTGCCGATCCTGCGCGAGCGCGACATCCTCACGCCAGAGACCGCAGACACGCCCGCCAAGCTGGTCTATCTTGCGGTCCAGCTCATGTATATCTCGCCGGATCCGCAGACGCAGCACGGCACCTATTTCAACCTGGTGCGCGACATCGTCACCGCTGTACCGAGCGCCTGGCCGATCATCGAAGCCATCAACAACAACATCCTCAACGGCGACCTCTACCGGGCGCTGAAGGATGCCCGCAAGCTGATCGTATATGAGGAAAAGTTGCGGGATCAGTTCGAGGCCACGCATCCCAAGGCGGAAAGCACGGCGGCCTGACCACACGCGATCGAAACGCATACGCAGTCCACGCAAACGACAACGGCCCCGGATCATCTCCGGGGCCGCTGTCGTATCAGGCCTGCACCGATGCTACTGGGCGGCGAGCGGCGGCGCCTCGACCTCGACCACTCCGTCCCCGCTCCGGCGTGCGCCGAACTCCAGCACGGCCGCAACCACCGCATCGATGTCGGTCTCGTCGGTGCGGTGATTGACGATCGCAGCGCGGATCGCGAACTTGCCGCCCAGCGTCGTGCTCGACGGAGCCGCGACGCCGGCCTCCTGGATGTCGGCGACGATCTCGCGATTGACCGCGTCATCGGCGCGGTAGCGGAAGCAGACGATGTTGAGATTGACCGGCGCCAGCAATTCCAGCCGCGGCTCGGCCAGAACACGCGTCTCCAGATATTTCGCGAGCGCGCAGCTTCGTGCGATCACCGAACCGAGCCGTTCGGTGCCGAACGTCTTCAGCGTGAACCAGGTCTTCAGCGCACGGAAGCCGCGCGACAGATCCGGGCCGAGATCGCAGGGCCAGACTGCGCCGGCCGCAAGTCCCCTCGCCTCGCGACGCAGATAGGCCGCGGGCTGCGCAAAAGCCTGCCGATGCTGCTCGCCGTCGCGCACCAGCAGGAAGCCCGAATCGTAGGGTACCTGTCCCCATTTGTGGAAATCGAGCGCGATGGAATCCGCAAGCTCGATGCCGCCGAGCAGCGGCGCGAGCTCGGCTGACAGGACGGCGAGCGCACCGAACGCGCCGTCGACGTGAAACCAGATCTCCTCCTCGCGGCACAGCTCGGCGACCGCCTTGAGATCGTCGATCGCGCCGACATCGACCGTGCCGGCAGACGCGACCACCAGGAACGGCTTGAAGCCTATCTCGCGATCAACGGCGATCTGCGCGCGCAGCGCGGCAACGTCGATGCGATGATCGGCATCGACACCGATCTTGCGCAACGCGTCCGTGCCGAGCCCGGCAATGTCCACCGCCCGCGAGATGCAGCCATGTGCGGCATGCGACGTATAGGCGGTGAGCAATGCGCCGTCATTGCCGAGGCCATGCTGCCGTGCCAGCGTGCCGAGCGCGTTCGTACGCGCCACCAGCACCGCCATCAGATTGGCCATCGACGTGCCCGTGACGAAAATGCCGCTTGCCCCGTCCGGAAAGTCGAACAGGCGGCGCATCCACGCGACGATCTGGCGTTCGACCTCGATCGGCATGTGGTCGCGTCCGCCGAGATTGGCGTTGAGGCCGGCTGCGAGCATCTCCGCGAGCATGCCTACGGCCGTACCGCCGCCATGCACCCAGCCCATGAAGCCGGGATGGACGTTGCCCGTCGCGTAAGGCGCGACATGTTCGGTGAACTCGCGATAGACG
Source organism: Bradyrhizobium sp. CCGE-LA001 (assembly GCF_000296215.2). Taxonomy (NCBI): domain Bacteria; kingdom Pseudomonadati; phylum Pseudomonadota; class Alphaproteobacteria; order Hyphomicrobiales; family Nitrobacteraceae; genus Bradyrhizobium; species Bradyrhizobium sp. CCGE-LA001. The sequence goes on from NZ_CP013949.1 coordinate 5,322,249, forward strand.
TCGGCGAGATCGCTCGCCTCGCGCGGCAAATCGGCCTTGAGTGCTGCGCGAACCTCGTCGGGGATCGGCTGCCATACTGGGCGCGCCCGAACATTCGCGATGCCGTCGATCGCCTCGTCCAGCATGCGATGGGCCAGCGCGCGAAACTCGCTCCAATCCTGCGGATCGAGCGAGTCATGGGAGACGGCACTTTGCGGGGTGCGGATGATCTCGTTCATGCTGCGCTTCCCTCGCCCGCTCGCGCATGTCGCGACAGCATCTCCGTGAACGCCGCAAATATCTTGCGCATCTGCGGCGGCTTGTAGGGAAACACCGCCGGCGAATCCATGTTGTGCACGACGGCGGTGTTGTCGGCCTCGAACACCAGGAGCTCGCCGTTCCGGTTCTCGGCGCAGTCGACGATGAAATAATCGAGACCGACGCGCTTGCTCATCTCGTCGAGCGCGCTCTCGTGGCGCGCTGCGAAGGCGTGGTCGAAGTCGCGCATGAAGACGGCTTCCTCGGCCCGCTTCTCCTCGCTGAACGCCATATAGGCGTTGAGATACCAGATGTCCCAGCGATCGGCGATCGCCATGTGGCACGCGTAAGGCCTGCCGTCGACCATGGCGAGGCGATATTTGCGATAGAGCCCGTCGGGGCTGACATAGTCGACGAAGCGCGCGACGAAGAAGTCCTGCTCTTTCCGCACGGCGAGATAGGCTTCGAGCGCAGCCGCGTCGTCGAGCTTGGCGAGCCCGACGCCGGCATGCGAGCCGCGCGGTCGCGCGATCATGGGAAAGTGCAATTCGCTGGCGATGGCCTCGCAGGCGATCCGTCCCGATGCGAGGTTGGACAATTGCGCGCGGGTGGCGTGGACAGTTGCGGGAATGTCGAGGCCGGGCACGTCCGCCAGCAGCCGATACAGCTTGTCCCGATCGAGGTTGACGATCAGATCGGGGCGATTGAGCAGCGGTCGGGGCCAGCGTGGCGCGGCCTCTTCGATCAGCGCGAGCGCGTCCCGGCATTCCTCGGAATCGGACGCCACCACGATGGCGACGTCGTGCTCGGGCAAGTCCTCGGGAAGACCGACGCCCTTGACCACGTAGAGCGTCAACAATTCGATGTCGGAGCCTTCGAGCAGGAAATCGATCGGCGTGTTGCCGCCCATGTCGATGTCGGCTGCAAGCGCGAGCAGGCGCAAGCCAGGCTTCGGATCGGCGCTGGGCGTGCGGAACAATTGATGGAAGGTCAGCACCTCCGACTGGATCGCAAGCCCCGCCTCCTTGTCGCCGAGGAGCTGGACGATCAGCGACAGATCCAGCCCCTCCCCCGCCTGCGCCGTCCCCTCCGTGATCCGGGCGAGGAGTTGATCGCGCAACGGCTGCAAGTCGACGCCTTCAAAGGCTTGGCGCGTCAGCTGCGCAAAGCCGATGCGGTCGGCGTAGTTAGCCGCGGAAACTGGCTGCTGCATCTCACACCTCGAACGCCGACTTTACCTGCACGGGCGCGGCGGCGCCACGACCAACCAACAGCTCGATCTTGACCAGCACGTGCGCGACGCGATCGAGAATGTGCTGCACATTGCGTTGCGCCTGCGCCGTGTCCGGCGACCAGGCTTCGGTCACGAGCCGTGCGCCGATGCAAAGGCGCAACAGGGACAGCGGCGCCTCATCCTGCCGTTCCAGCCGGACCGGTTGGCCGATCAGGCAGTGCTGCGCAGCGACCTCCCGGTCGGCCGTGCTGCCGCCGATCTCCTCACTCATGTCGCGCGCCAGCGCCTGATGAACGGCAGCTGTTTCGGCGATCGAGACCGGCTTGCCGTCGCGCAGCAGCAGAAATGGGAAGATCGTACGTTGCGCGAACTCCTCGTCGTCCGCATCGACCTGTCCGTATCCAGACGGAACGAGGCGCAGCGATGGCGACAGCGCGATCATGCTGTCGATGCCGGCGGCGAGCTCGTTCAGCACCTTGGTGCGAAACGCAACCGGCACCGCATGGTAGCTGGCGATCTCGGACAGCGCCGCCTCCCAGCGCAACCATTGGCCGAAATTCGCCCGGCGCTCGAAGCGCGAACGCAACGCCGTCCAGGCCAACGGCCAGTCGCAACGGCCGGCATAATCGAAAAAGCCCGGCGCGATCGCCTCGACCCGGTCGAGGAGGCGCGAAAAGCCCTTCGGCACCAGCAGCGCGCCGCAGAAGGCCGGTCCGCCGAAGAATTTCGAGCCGGTGATCAGGACCAGGTAACCGCGGTCGAGATAAGAGCGCAGCCGCCGACGCCCGAGCCGGGCCTGGCAGGCGTCGACGACGATCTGAACTTTGCGCGGCCAGCGGCGCGCGATTTCGTCGAGGCAGGCCGCGCTCGGTGCGCGCCAGCCGAGTTTCGAAGCATCCATGATCTGGAGCAGCACCGGCGCGCCCTGCGCGATCGTGGCCTCGACCGCGCGCAACACCGCAGCATCGGCGTCGGCGCGCATCGCAATTTCGTCTCCCGCCTCGCGCAACGGCAGCGCGATGCTGACGCCGGCGAGCCCCGCAACCGGACCGTCCTTGCGGACGGCGAGGCCACTCGCCGTCATGCAGCTGAAATGATGTCCGCGCGCGGTATGGATCGTCCCGCTTCCGGTCTGATCGGACCCGACCACGATCGTCACCGGCGGCGCGCCGAGCACCGCGCGCGCCACGAACAAAGCATGGAGCTGGGAATCCGTGCCGGACGGAGAGAACACGACATCGACGCGCGGCGGGAGCTGGAACTGGCTGCGCAGCTCCTCGCGCATATCCTCGCAGCGCGCATCGAAGGCGAGCTCGACCTCGTCGAACAGGCACTTGTGCACCAGCTCTTCGCGCGCCAGCGCGGCGCGGTCATAGGCCGCTTGCGAGATCGTCGAGGCGGTCGAGGAAGCGAAATTCCAGATGTCCGGCTCGGGCGAGGCGGCGCAGCCACAGGCGTTGGCGCGATTGCCGGCGTCGAGCATGAGCCGCGGATCTCCGCCGGAGACGAGCAGCGTGTCGAGCGGCGTGAAGAGATCGCGCAGGCGGTAACGCGAACCGCCATCAGATGCGCGTTCCGGGTCCGACAGACGGGATGGGCCGGCGCTCATCCCGAAAGGCTCACGCCGCATCGGCCGCCGCCGCTGCGGGCACGGCTGCGAATTGTGAGGCGATGTCGCCGTGGAATACCGACGGTCCCACGTGATCAAGCGAGCTCTGGATATCGGCCCAGATCTCGCCGCCGATGTCTGTCCAGCGCTTGCAGAAGGCGAAGTCCTCGGACAGATAGGTGCCGGTCGCCGGGTCGATCATGCATTCGAACAGCGCGAACCGGTTCGGGCTCGCCGCCAGCGTATCGTGCGAATGCTCGCGGAAGAACTGCAACGCCGCGTAATCCGGGTGGCGGCACATCGCTTCCAGCACGTGGCGCCGGATCATCAGGAAGCCCGTGCCCGCATAACGGACGCGGGTAAAGCCGTTGACGACCACGATGCGGTCGGGATCCTCGATCTCCAGCACGTAGTCGAGCGAGGCCGCCGGCACGTCGGTACGGCCTGACTGGATCGCGCGCGCGGCCTTGTCCCAGTTGACCCGCTTGATCGGATAGCAGCCGGCGACGACGTCGGCGCCGCATTCGATCAGCCGGAACACCTGCTCCGGCTTGAAGCCGATGTCGGCGTCGATGAACAGGAAATGCGTCGCCTTGGGATCGTCCAGGAACATCGCGGCCAAATTGGCCCGCGCCCGGGTGATCAGCGCATCGCCGTCGCGCAACAGCACCTTGAGCTCGAGATTGGACATGCCGTGCACGGCGCGCTGGAGCGCGAAGATCGAGCTCGCATAGATGCTCGACACCTGCCCGCCGAAGCATGGTGTTGCCACCACCAATTGCATCCTGTCCGACATCGGCAGCTCCGCCCCGCTCCAATCCTCACCAAGAGGTAAAGAAGCATGGTTAACGGCGTCTTAACGCGGCCTTACAGGAACTTGACGAGCGAGAGCTGCGCCAGGTTCGAGGTCACCTGGTAGGAGGCCTGGAGCGCGTTCTGGAGCGCCAGGATCTCGCTCGCGACCTGGTCCGGCGAGGCCGATTCCGCCTGGTCGATGATGGACTGGAGCTGCGCCTTGGCCTGGGTCTGGCGCGTGGTCGCATCCTTCATCGTGTTCTGGGCCATGGCGATGTCGGTCTGGATGTCCTCGATGCGCTGCTGACCGGGCTGCTGGGTCAGCGCCTGGGTCGTGCGCAGGCTCAGCGCGGCCACCTGCCCGCCCGAATACTGGCCGGTCGGCGACGTCGAGAAGGTCCCGAACACCGCGATCGCCTGCAATTGCCGGCGGATCGCATCCTCATTCGCCTGGGCGCCGTACTGCACCGTGACGGCATCGTCGACCCGCGCCATCGCGGTCGAGCGCGGCGAGCCCGGCCCGTCATTGCCCAGATACCATTCCACCGTATTGGCCGAGCCGTTGACCAGCGTGGTCGCCGAGCTCGCCGGCGAGGAGCCGACGCGCAGCGGCGGCTGCGTGGCGGTCACCGGCGTCGCGCTGAAGCCGAGCGAGCCCAGCGCGCCCGTATTCGAGCTCGTGATGTTGAGGCTCGCCGCATCGTCGGTGTTAACAGTGATCGAGCCACCATGGACCGTCGAGGGCTTCGACGTCCCCGTGATCGCGTCGATCTTGCTCATCAGCGTCTGGATGCTGTCGGTGACGTTGAGCTGGTTGCCGGTCGCCCCCGAGGCGACGAAGGTCAGCGTGGTGCCGTTGACGGTGATGGTGTCGCCGGCGACGAACCCGGGCGAGATCGAATCCGAGGGGCTCGCGCCGGACAGCGCGGTCGCGCCGCTGATCGGTGCAGGCGGCGCCGCCTGGTTGTTGACCGGCGTGCCGATCGCCGAGCTCGTCGTGTTGAAGAAATTGTCGCCGGCGGTGACGGCGGATGCCGCCACCAGCGAGGTGTTGGCGAGCTTCTGGATCGCGGTGTTCAGCGCCGTGTTGAGGTTCGCGGCGGTATTGTTCGGATTGACCGGCGTGCTCGCATCGATCGCGAAGCTGCCGAGCGGCGTCGGGGTCGCCGTCGAGGCGGTCAGGTCGATCTGCTCGACCGTGCCGTCCGGCAGCGTGAACTGAACGCTCAGCTTGTCGCCGTTGTTCGGGTTGACACCGTTGAGGTCGACCGAGAACGACACCGGCGAGCCGCTCGGGCCGGTGACGGTCGCACCCGTCAGCGTCGAGGACACCGCCTTGAGCTTCAGCCCGAACGGTGATCCCGCGACGTCTTCCGACACCTGCACCGAGCTCGGCGTCGGCTGCGTCTGCACCAGGCGGCCCATGCCGTTGGCCCCTAAGTCGGCGGCCTGACGCTCGGCCATCACGGTCTTGAACCCCGCCTGCGTCGTGGTGCCGTTGATGATGTCGCCGGCATCGGCGACCGACTGCGTGTTGACGGCCGTTCCGGAGAACAGATAGCGGCTGCCGGTCTGCGTGTTGAGGACGCCGATCATCGAGCCGAACTGGGCCGCGGCGGTGTTCTGCGCGATGGTCTGGCCGTTGACGTTGAGATCCTGCGCGGTGGAGGCCGAACCGGTCTGCACCGTGCTGCGGATCTTCGTCAGCGACTGCAGCGCCGTGTTGGCGAGGTTGATGCTGACGTTGACGTTGGTGATCGTGTCGGTATAGGCGGCGATGTTGGAGAGCTGCGCGCGCCCAGCGATCGCAAAGCCCTCGTTGGTGCCCATGCCGGCATAGTTCTGCGACAGCTTGCCGGTCGAAAGCTGCGTCGACAGGTCGGTCAGCTGCTGATTGATGTTGCGGATCTGCGAGCCGAGAACCGACGAGGAGTAGTTGATGCTGCTGATCGACATGTTTCAGAGCCCTGTTACTTGTTACCCTTGAGCCTGGAGCAACGTGTTCATCATGCTCTGCACCACCGACATCACGTGGGCGTTGGCGGCATAGGCATTCTGAAGCTGGATCAGGTTCGACATCTCCGAGTCCAGATTGACGCTGGAGGTCGAGTCGAACTTGGCCTGAAGCGTCGAGACCACGACGCTCTGTCCTTGCTGGAGCTGGGTCGCCTGGGTCGCGGCATTGGCCTGCACGCTCAGGAATTGCTGAAGGAAATTCGAGACGCTGCCTGTGAAGGGCTGGTTCGCCGAGCCGAGGCCGCTCTGCGGCGAATAGGAGAACACCGCATTGGTGAGCTGCGAATAGAGATAATCCGAACGCGTGGTGTCGCCCGAAGGCGTCACCGGCGAGGTGTTGTAGACCGACATCCGGGTCGGATCGGAGACCAGCTGCGTGTTCACGGCGATGCGTCCGGCAAGGCCGGTCATCTGCGAGCCCGACGCGGTGATCGCGCCGGTATAGAGCGCCTGCCCGCCGTCCGTGAACACCGCCAGTTGCGGGTTGCCCGAGGTCAGCGACGACATCGTCTTGGTGGTCGTCGCCGAACTGACCTTGGCAAGGCCGGTGTTGTCGTCGGTCACCCGCAGCGTCGTAGCCGTCGCCGGCGACGGCGCGGCGGCGAACGACAGATGGCTGCCTGACAGCGCGGTATTGAGCGCGGAGGCGATCGCGCCCATGCCGCCGGCGAAGTCGACGCCGATCCGCATCGGGTTGGCATTGGTCGCGTTCTGGAGCGGCAGCGCCGCCGGATCGGTCACGTTGACGAGCGTGATCTGGCGCTGCGTGTTGGTGGTCGTGTCCGTGTAGGTGATGTTGACCGTGTTGCCCGGCAGCGCACCGGCCAGCTCGAGATCGAACCCGGCCGGGGGACCCGAGACCGTGCTGCCGGCCGTAGTCTTGTCGGACAGCGCGCTCGACATCGTCGCCGCGAGCTGGTCGATCTGGTTCTGCGCCTGTACCAGGATGTCGTCGCGCAGCTTCAGGTCGGCCGCGATCTGGCCGGACGACACCACATTGTTGGCGACGACGTCGACCTGCGAGCCGTTCGGCAGCTTGATGTTGAACGCGCCGACGCCGGACTTGGCTGGATCGATGTTGTAGAGCGAGGTCGCCGACAGCGCGCCGGCGGACGCAAAGGAGAATTCCGAGGCGAGCCCGGCGCCGACCAGCTGAATGCCGGTCGTGGTGTAGATGTTGGCTTGGTTCGAATTGTCGGTGGTAACGCGGACGTCGACATATTTCGACAGCGTGTTGATGGCCTGGTCGCGCTGGTCCATCAGCGTGGCCGCCGAGGGATCGTTGGCTCCCAGCCCCTGCAGCCTGGTGTTGATGTCGGCGATCTGCTTCATCGCCGCATTGGCGGCTTGCGCCGAATTGCCGAGATCCTGCTCGACGTTGGAGCGCAGCGACTGGATACCCGTGGTGGTGACGTTGAGCTGCCGTGCCAGCGCCTGCGCCGCGCCGAGCGCGACGGTCTGTGCCGACGACGCGCCCGAGCTGGTCGACAGCGCCTGGAGCGCGGTGGTGAATTTGTTCAGCGCGTCTTCGAGCGTGCCGGAATTGCCGGGCGTGCCGTAGACATTCTGAAGTTGCTTCAGAATGTTGGCCATCTGGTCGGCGTAGCCGCTGCCGCCGACCTCGGTGCGCAGCTGATTCAGCACATAGGTGTCGAGCTGCCGGCTGACGCCGGTGGTCATCGCCGTCGAGCCGAACTCGCCGGTGGTGACCTCGATCTGGTTCGGCGTCTGGACGACGTAACCCGGCGTCTGCGAATTCGCGACGTTCGAGGAGACGATCGAGAGCGCGGCCTGGTTGGCACGCAGGCCGCTCATCGCGCTGGCGAGGGCTGAACTCAAACCCATGTTACTTGCCGCCTTTGGTTACGTCACGCGCCGATCAGCGCAACACGTTCAAGAGGTCCTGCACCATCGAATTCGCGGTCGTGATCACCTTGGTGTTGGCCGAATAGGCCTGCTGGGTCACGATCAGCTTGGTGAATTCGTCGGCGATGTCGGTGTTGGATCCCTCCAGGGACGAGCCGCTGATGGTGCCCGAGGCGCCGTCGATGGCGTCACCCGACTGCTCGGTCGCGGCATAGGCGCCGCCGTCCATTGCCTTGAGATAGTTGGTGCCGTTGAAGTGCGACAGCTGCACCTGGGCGAGGTTGAGGTTCTGGCCGTTGGAGAAGGTGCCGACCACGACGCCGTTGTTGTTGACGGCGACCGAGCGGAGCTGGCCGGCGGCATAGCCGTTCTGGGTGATGGTGTTGATCGTCACCGCGCCGCTGGTGCTGGCATATTGCGTCAGTCCGCCCGAGGAGATGTTGAAGGCGACCGACCCGAGCGACTGGCCGCTGACGCTGACGTTGTTGATGGTGATGCCCGAGCCACTGGGCGAGGTCAGCGAGCCGTCCGCGGCGAAGGTGAAGGTCTGACCGGTGTTGACCCAGCCGACGGTGGTGCCGGTCGCATTCGGGTCGGTCTGGTAGAACAGGTTCCAGCTGTCCGAATGACCCGCTCCCAGCGAGGCACTGTCGGTCTTGGCCCAGCGCAGCTGCAGGTTCACCGGCGTACCAGCGGCATTGTAGGCAGTCACCGCGCCGCCGCTGATCGATTCCTTGGTGAAGGTGGCGATGTCGTTGCCGATCACGCCGCCGGTGCCGGCCGTGCCGCCGCCGTCGCGATTCCTGGTGATGGTCGAGGTGAAGCCGAGCGCCGAAAAAGCAGCGCTGTTGGAGCTGGACACCGACAGGTTGGAGACGGTGCCGGTGTTCAGCGTGATCACGCCGCCGCTGCTGACCGACGAACCCGAGGCGCCCGAGAGCGCGTCGATCTTGCCGAGCAGGGTCGTGACGTTGTCGGTGACGTTGATCTGGTTCGCGCCCGAAGCGCCCGAGGCCATGAAGGTCAGCGTCTGGCCGTTGACGGTGATGGTGTCGCCGGCAGAGAAGCCTGACGTGAGCACCTGGGCGCCACCGGCGGTCGCGCTGCCGCTCAGCACCGTCGCGCCGGAGATCGCGGGCGAGGACAGCACGTTGCCGCCGCGCGTCACGCTGCTGATGCCGAGCGCGGTGGCGGCCGTGCCACTGCCGACCGCGACGTCGGTGCCGGTGCCGCTCGCGATCTGGATATTGCCGCTGGGGGAAAGCGATGCGGTGACGCCGGCGCCGCCAGCGGTCTGGATGGCGTTCAGAATGCTGGCAACCGTGGCCGTCGTGCCCGCACCGAGACCGATCGTGGTGTTGTTACCGACCGTCGACACCGTGGTGCTGCCGTCGAACGTGATGGTGTTGCCGTTGATGGTCAGCGTCTGGCCGCTCAGGGCGGTGAGGATGCTGGAGGCGAGATGCGTGCCGGCGGCATTGTCGAGGGACGTGGTCGTCGAGGCCACAGCCGAGGAATTGTTCTGGAGCGCAACCGTACCCGTGGCCGTCGTCGAGGAATAGGCCGAGCGGATGTTGCCGGTGGCGGCAGCACCCGAGACCGTTGCGTTCGCATAGGGCGCAGGCGGCGTGCCGACCGGCAGCGGGTTGGCGCTGAAATCTGACGGGTTGAGACCGCCGGCCGCGAGCAGCGTGCCGGTCGATGCGGTGGTTTTTGCCACCGTGTTCGGCTGCGTCGGCAGGTTCGCAGCGTATTGGATCGAGGTGGTCGCCTGCGCCGGAATGAAGTTATTCTGGAATTGCAGGACGTTCGCCACGCTGCCGGTCGGGTTGCCGGTCTTCGGATCGACCGTGACGCCCATCAGGTAATAGCCGGCGCCGTTGACCAGATTGCCGTTGGCATTGAGCTGGAAGTCGCCGCGCCTCGTGTAGTAGGTGACGCCGGTGAACACCGGAACGTTGTCGACGACGCCGCTCGCCTTCTGGATCGAGAAGAAGCCGTCGCCGGTGATCGCCATGTTGGTGGCGACCGTGGAGCCCGAAATCGTGCCCTGGGTGGTGATGGTGGCCTTGGCGTTCGCCGTCACGCCGCCGGCGACCTGCTTGCTCGGAACCGAGGAGTCCGGAATGAGGTCGACGAAGCTGGTACCGATGCCCTTGTAACCGGTGGTGGATGAGTTCGCGATGTTGCCGGAAATGTTCTGCAGCGCGTAGGACTGCGCCTGCAGACCACCCACCGAGGTGTTCATTGCATCGAAGATACCCATAACTTTGTCTCCAAATCCGATCTCGGCGGCACCCGAACCGTGGCCGCAATCGGCAGAGACAGTCGCAAGGGCCATGCCAATGCGGGTATATTCAGGAAATCAATGGCTTAATGAAAAAGCCCCGGCCTGATGACCGGGGCACAATTGCCGGGACCGGCAACAATTGCCGGGAGTAATTGTCATTCCGGGGCGGTCCGCAGGACCGAACTCTGGTGCGCGACCGCGCACCGTAGTTCGATGCTGACGCGCTGGAATGACGGTCCAAAACCTACGTCGCCGATGCCGCCGCCGGATGGAACACCAGCCCGAAACCGTCGATGCAGTAGCGCAATCCGGTCGGCTTCGGGCCGTCGTCGAAGACGTGGCCGAGATGGCCGCCGCAGCGCCGGCAATGCACCTCGGTGCGGACCATGCCGTAGGCACGGTCCTCGGTCTTGCCGACATTGCCCTCGATCGGCGCATAGAAGCTCGGCCAGCCGGTGCCGCTCTCGAACTTGGTCTCGGACGCAAACAGCGGCAGGTCGCAGCCGGCGCAGGCGAAGATGCCCTTGCGCTTCTCCTTGAGCAGCGGACTGGAGCCGGGCCGCTCGGTGCCGTGGTTGCGCAGGATCTCATATTGCTGCGGCGTGAGCTGGGCCCGCCATTCGGCCTCCGTCTTCACGATCTCGAATTTTTGCGCGGCCTTCTCGCCCGCCTCGGCCGGGGATGCCCTCAACCAGCGGAAGGCCGAAAGGCCGAGCAGGCCGGCGGCAGTCGATAGCAGGATGCGGCGGTCAAACATCTCATTCTCCCTGCGTGGGGGGTCCACGCCTTGAGATACGTGCTTCCGGCGGCCGAAGTTACACGTCCAAGCGAATTTTTCGCAGAGTTATTGCGGGACGCCTTCGTCGTGCGGGGCCGGTTCCGAGCCATGTTCTGGTCCCCGGGGGCCATGTTCTGGTCCCCTCGCCGCAGCTCTCGGCGGCGGAGCCGGCCGCGGCCGGACGGGCGGCATCGGACGACGCGGCCCGGTGCCGGCCGCGCGGTTGGCCTCGGCGAGACGCTTTTCGCGTTCCCTGTCCTTGACCCTGGCACGCTCGCGGTAGCGGGCAAGCGAGCCGGCGGCAGCGGAACTCGCCCTGCCCCAGATCCCGACCAACTGGCCGGCAACGCGCCCGGTGGCACCGCCCGCCCAGACCAGCTCGAACGGCGAGAACAGCTTCCAGCGTTCGTCGCCCCGCAGGATGCTGCGGGCGATCATCTGTCCGGCCATGGCGGACGTGTTCATGCCCTGACGGCCGAACCCGCTCGCCACCCACAGGCCTTTGCGCAATTGGCCGATCTGCGGCATGCCGTGCACGGTCTGGCCGGTGGCGCCGCCGAACGTCTCGGTGATCTCGACATTGCCGAGCTCGGGAAAGATCGTGCGGATCCGCCGCTTGACGGCGCCGCCGAAACGCTGCGGCCGCGCCGCCCAGGTCGTCTCCGGGCTCTCCCACATCAGCCGGTCGCCGTCGACGACACGGAAATGGTCGACGCCGTCGGAATCCATCACCGATCCCTTGAAGGCGATGATCTCGTGCAGGCGCTCGCCCAGCGGCGCGGTGATGCCGGCATAGCGCCAGACCGGCAGCAGCGTCTCCGACAAGCGCTTCAAGGGCGCACCGAGATGGATGTTGCCGGCGAGCACGATATGGGTCGCACGCAGCCGCGCCGAGGGCGTGACGATTCGCTTGCGGATGCCGGAATGATCGATACTGACCACCGGCGTATCCTCGAAGATGCGGGCCCCCGCCCGCTGCGCCAAAGCCGCAAGGCCATGCACATATTTGCGGCCGTCGATTTGGAACGCCTTGGGGTAGTAGACGCCGTGGAAATAGCGATCGGTCTTGAGCGTCTCGCGGACGCGATCGACCTGCCAGCCCTCGGCTTCGGTGTCGAAATCCTCGTTCAACATCTGCAACCGGCTGATCAGCCGGTCGCCCGCATCGACATTGGAGACTTCGAGCACGCCCTCGCGAAGGCCGATCCCCGGCATGTTCTCTTCCGTGGCGTTGGCGCGGACGAGCTCGGCGCCCTCCTTGGACAGCCTCCACAATTCGCGCGCGTCTTCAAAGCCGATGCGCTCGATCAGGTCCGTGAGCGGCAGCGCGAAGCCCGGCATCACGGTACCGAGCTGGTTGCCGGAGGCGTTCCAGCCGATATGGCGGCCCTCGAGCACCGCGACGCTGGCCCCAAGCCGGGCGGCCTCCAGCGCGATGGAGAGGCCGGCGAGCCCTGCCCCGATCACACAAATGTCGGCATCGAGATCGAACGACAGCCGCGCGCGCTCGCGAAAGCCGGCTTCTTCCTGGGACACGCTTGTGAAAGTCTCGCTCATGTCGTTTCTTAGAGCATGATCCGGATAAGCGTGCAGCGGTTTTCCGATAGGATCATGCTCGAACTAACAACCTGAACCGCGGCGATGATTCGCACTCATCTCAGCGCGTCATGCCGACCGGGCCCCTGTCACCTTGTCCTCAACAGGCGCCTGTAGATTATCCTGGACGTGGAACGATTCGAGAATGCCATGCGCCGTTTGATGCTGCTGCGTCACGCCAAGACCGAGACTGACGCGCCAAGCGGCCGTGACCAGGACCGCCGGCTCGACGACCGCGGCCACAAGGACGCGGCGCGGATGGGCGACTGGATCGCCTCCCATCCACCCTTCCCCGAGACCGTGCTGGTGTCGCATGCCGTGCGAGCCCGGCAGACCTGGGACGTCGCCTGGGAAGCAATGAAGGACCGCGTCGCCGCGCCGCAGGTCGAGATCCTGCCGGAACTCTACGGCGCCGATCCCGCGCAAATCCTGGACTCCATTCGCACCGCAACCGCCCCGGCGGACCCGAAGCAGTTGCTGCTGATCGCCCACAATCCCGGCATGCACGAGATCGCGCTCATGCTGATGGGTGGCGGCGATCCGGCCGGGGCCAAGGCGCTCAGCGACAACCTGCCCACAGCGGGGCTTGCGATCTTCGACTTTGACGTCAAGGATTGGGGTGACGTGGCCTACCGCCGCGGCAAACTGGTGCTGTTCATCAGCCCCAAGCTGCTTCGATCGGGATGAGACGCGCGGGCGACGTCTCGACCGGTTGATCCAGCCTGGTTCATAGGGAGGCGCAGATGTTCAAGTCCATCCTCGTGCCCATCGACCTCGCCGATACCGATCTCGCCAAGCCGGCGATCGCGACCGCGGCGACGTTGTCGCAGACCTGGAGCGGCGCCGTGCGCCTGCTCAACGTGCTGCCGATGACGCCGGTGATGCTGGCCGAATACGTGCCGGCCGATTTCGACGAGCAGCAGCGCCAGACCTCGGAGGAAGCGCTCGCCATCGTCGCGCGCGAATCCGGCATCGAGGCATCCCGCATCTCCAGCGTGGTGCGCCAGGGCGGCATTTATCACGAGATCCTGGAGGAAGCGGTGCACATGAAGGCCGACCTGATCGTGATGACCTCGCACCGGCCGGCGATGCGTACGTATTTCCTCGGCTCCAATGCCGGACACGTCGTGCGCTATGCGAAGTGTTCGGTGCTGGTGGTCAGGCATTGAGGGCTCGTCATAGCCCGGTCTCGTAGGGTGGGTTAGCCGTGCGGACTGCGCGAAGCGCTGACCGCTCGGCGTAACCCACCGCTTTAGTCTCCTCGGCAAAAATGGTGCGTTATGCCTGCGGCTAACCCACCCTACTCTGCTATCACTTGCGTTGCCTGGCGGGCAAAACAACCAAGCAATCGGTCAAGCCGCTTCGCCAAAAATATTCCACTTTACCGAAATTCGGAAACGGCGTATGTCTCGCCGCAACCCGGCCCAACGAAGAGGGGCGTATCGCGATCGTCACGAACGCGGGCCGGGCGGCGGTGGACGTGGGTCCACACCGGCGCGAAAAGCTTCGCAGGGCGGGCAACCGTGAGCGAACGCGTCGCGTCAACGACGGGTGCGGTTCGCGTACGGTAAAATCGTGTCGTCCTGGCGCCCGGGGTCTGTGCGCCAAGTCTTGCGGTGATGTGGCGGCCCAACCGGGCGCGCGCATCAGCCATCTGCAAGGCGACGGGGGCAATAGTGCATCGCTCCCCGGGGAGAACACGACATAAGCCGTAAACCCACTGCGCAGGGAAGGCCGTGTGTTTGGCTTCACCTGTATGCCGCTGTGCACCTTTGTAAAGCACACGCTTTCGCACAGTGGACCGTGGGTGCCCGGCCGGCACCCGGTCTTCCCTGCGCCCTTCTCAATCGAGGGTGAGGCATCGACGCAAAGCTCGGGCGAGATCAGCCGCGAGGCTGCGAAGGTGCGTCTACAATCAAGATGCGAACGATGAAGCGACCATGTCGCCCCATTCTCGGTCATTGCGAGGAGCCCTTGCGACGAAGCAATCCAGACTGTTTCCGCGGAAGCAGTCTGGATTGCTTCGCTCCACTCGCAATGACGGCGGAGGTTTCCGTGCGCCAAACTCCACGCTCGTGCCCCGGACGCTGCGCAGCACGAAGTGCTGCGCAGCAGAGCCGGGGCCCATGTATCAGCGAGTGCCTGACCTTCTGGGTCACGGCTCTGCGCAGCAACGCTCCGCGTCGCAGCGCGTCCGGGACACGGAAGGACGAGCGTCGCACGTGTCTTACAGATACCGCGACAGCTCGGTCTTGAACTGCCCGTACACCGCGTCCTCGATCTGGCTGCGGTTGATCCCGATGTCGCGCAGGGCGCGGTCGTCGAGCTCGTTCAGGGTCTTGACGGCCGAGCGGCGCTCCAGGCGGTCGAACAGCGCATGCAGGGAGTTGGCGAGCGTTGCAAAAAATCCGCTCGACGGGGTTGGGCGTAAGCTCCGCCCGGCAGTTTGCGAGATCGTGGTCATTTTTCTTCTCCGGCCTGTCGGTCCGCGCGGCGAAGCCAATGCCGTTGGCGCGGACGCATTCAGCGCCTGCACCTCATTTGCCGTCGGATTGCTCTCGCTCACCTCGGCTCAATCGCGGACCTTGATGGAACTTAAATGCTCCAGTACACTTCTCGGAGCAAGTAAAACATTGCTCTCGGTGCAATATGTCCAAGTTCGAGTACGTGAAGCTCGCCGATGCCATTGCAGTCGATATCGCTAACGGCACGTTAAGGCCCGGCGACCGGCTGCCGCCGCAGCGCAATTTTGCCTATGACCGAGGCATCGCGGTCTCGACCGCCAGCCGGGTTTACACCGAGCTGCTCCGCCGCGGCCTCGTGGTCGGCGAGGTCGGCCGCGGCACCTTCATCTCCGGTGACGTCAGGCGCGAAGTCGAGACCTTGAGCGAACCCGCCGAGTCGCGCATCAATTTCGAGGTCAATTATCCGCTGTTGCCGCAGCAATGGGCGATGATCGCCAAGAGCCTTGCGGGGCTCGAACGCGTCGACGCGCTCGAATCTGCGCTGCGCGTCTCGACCAGCACCGGCACCAGGAGCGCGCGCAACGCGGCCGCCGCCTATCTCGCACGCAAGGATTTTACGCCGCAGGCCGAGCAGATCGTCTTCACCGCCAACGGCAAGCAGTCGCTCGCCGCAGCCCTCGCCGCGCTCGTGCCCACCGGCGGCCGCTGCGGCGTCGAGGCGCTGACCTATCCTTACGTCAAGAGCATCGCCGCGCGGCTGGGCGTGACGCTGGTGCCGATTCCGATGGACGAATTCGGCGCGCGCCCCGACGCGATCCAGAAGGCGCATCGCGAGGCGCATCTGTCGGCGTTGTATCTGCAGCCCATCATCCAGAACCCGCTCGGCGTCACCATGAACGCGACGCGGCGCGCCGACATCATGCGCGTCGCCGAGAAGCTCGATCTCACCATCATCGAGGATGCCGTCTACGGCTTCCTCGCCGACGACACGCCGCTGGCGGCGCTCGGGCCGAACCGCTGCATCGTGATCGACAGCCTGTCCAAGAAGGTCGCGCCCGGTCTCGCGCTCGGCATCCTCGTTGCGCCGCCGCACCTGCGCGAGAGCGTGATGAGCGCGGTCCGCACCGGCGGCTGGATCGCCTCCGGTCATGCGCTGGCATCCGGCCAGCGGCTGATGGCGGACGGCACCGTCGCCGAGCTGGTGCGACTGAAGCGCATCGACGCCGCACGTCGCCAGCAGACCGCGGCGAGGCTGCTCGCCGGCTACCAGCTCGCCGCCGATCCGCGCTCCTATCATTTGTGGCTGACGCTGCCGCCGCATTGGCGCTCGCAGACCTTCGTCGCGGCGGCTGCAAGACGCGGCATCGCGCTGACGCCGTCCTCGACCTTCGCCATCGCCCATGGCCACGCGCCAAATGCTGTGCGCCTCGCACTCGCCCCGCCCTCGCCCGAGCAGCTCGATTCCGGCCTGCGCACGATCGTGTCGCTGCTCGGCACCAAGGAAGAGGATTTCGATTCGACGGAGTAGTGCGCTGCTACGGCAACAAGGACCGTGGCAATTGACCGAAGCTGTAGCTGCGCGGCTGGTTGCGCAGGACCAGGCCGCCGACCTGCCACGCGAACAGCGCGGCAAAGCCGAGGATGAACAGGGCGCCCGCGAACTCGCCGACCATCAGCGCGCGGATCAACAGCCCCGTCATCGCCACCGTCAGCACCGCCAGGAAGGCCAGCACCGCCGCATAGGTCGTGCGGCCGAGGCCCGCGGTCAGCGTCGCCCGGCTGCCCGCCTGCGCCATCCGCTGGTGCAGCGCGACGATGAACTGGCGGAAGCCGTTGTCCTGCGGCGCCATCAGCGCCGCGGTCTGCCAGCTCGTCGACAGGATCGCGATGCGGCCGCCGCCGGCGTGGCTGACGTCGGCGCGAAAGCGGTGCTGCTGCATCGATGTTGGGCGGAACGAGAGCCGGATCCCGGAGATTTCGTCGTAGCGCCACAGGCCCGAGCGCCCGGCGGCGTGCCAGGACAACCCCTCTTCCGTCAGTTCAAAGCGGTGCGCCGAGCCGATCAGCGAGGCCTTGTAGGCGTACCTCGTGACTGGCGCGGCCTCAGCATCCGAAACCTGCATCTCGACAATCAAACCCCCGTTCGCGATCCGCTTGCGCGATCGCCCTCGCCCATCCTACAAGCGTGGCATGGCTGAGACGACCTTTTTTCCGCGCCGCCTGATTCTCGGTGCCGCCCTGATATCAGGCGTGCTGCTCGCGCTCGCAGTACACATGCTGGGCGCGCGCTACGGACTCGATCTCGGCGGCCTCTGGCGCTCGAACACCCACGAGTTCATGCCGGCCGGCGCGGCCATCGCCTGGTGGCTCATCGCGACGGTCGGCTTCTCCGGCGGCTATTTCACCGCGACCCTGATGCAGAGTGCCGTCGACGGCCAGATCCCGCACCGCATGCGGCAGTTCCTGATCGGTGTCGGCGTCCTCTTGCTTGCGGGCGCGGGACAGGCGGCCTCGGCACCTAGTGCGGTCCCGACCATTTCCGGCGTGCTGGCCGCCCTTGCGGCGCTGTGCCTCGGCGCGGTGATGGCGTTCTGCGGTGCGCATTTCGCGCTGCGCCGCGGCTGACTTCAAGCAGATGCGCGCAGCCGCGGGCCTTCCAGCATCATCGCGACATCGGACGCGGGCCGCGGCTTGCTGAACAGATAACCCTGCGCCTGGGTGCAGCCCTCGCGGCGGAGCAGCTCGAGCTGCGCGTCGTTCTCGACGCCTTCCGCGGTGGTGACGATGCCGAGGCTGCGGCCGAGACCGGTCACGGCGCGGATGATCGCCATGGAATCCTCCCGCGTCGCCAGCTCCGAGACGAAGGAGCGGTCGATCTTGATCTTGTCGAACGGGAAGCTGCGCAGATAGCTCAACGATGAATAGCCGGTGCCGAAATCGTCGAGCGAGATCCGCACGCCCATGGCGCGCAGCTCGTGCAAGGTGGTCAGGGTCGCCTCGCTGTTCTGGAGCAGGACCGATTCGGTGATCTCGAGCTCGAGGCGGCGCGCATCCAGTCCCGAAGCGGCCAGCGCCTCGGTCACGGACGCGATCAGGTTCGGGCTCTTGAACTGCACCGGCGACAGGTTGACGGCGACGTCGACGTCGTCGGGCCAGGTCGCCGCGTCGGTGCAGGCCGAGCGCAGCACGAACTCGCCGAGCTGGACGATCAGGCCGGTCTCCTCGGCCAGCGGGATGAAGTGGATCGGCGCGATCAGCCCGCGCTGCGGATGGTTCCAGCGCAGCAGCGCCTCGAAGGCCACGACGCGGCCGCTCGCGACGTCGCGGATCGGCTGATAGTACACCTCGAACTCGGCGCGCTGCAGCGCCGCGCGCAGATCCATTTCCAACAGGCGCCGCGCCTGTGCGCGCGCATCCATGCCGGTCTCGAAGAAGCGATAGGTGCCGCGTCCGTCCGCCTTGGCGCGGTAGAGCGCGAGGTCGGCGTTCTTGAGCAGTTCGTCCGGATTGTTGCCGTCCTGCGGCGACAGGGAGATGCCGATCGAGACGCCGATCACGATCTGATGGTCGTCGATCTCGTAGGGCGCCGAGACCACCTCGACGAGGCGGCCGGCAAGCGACCTTGCGGCAGTTTCCTCGGAACGTCCGATCTGCACCACTGCGAATTCGTCGCCGCCGAGCCGCGCCACGGTGTCGTGCTCGCCGACGGTCGCCTTCAGCCTGCGGCCGACCTCCTTGAGCAGCGCATCGCCGATGGGATGGCCGAGCGAGTCGTTGATGTCCTTGAAGTGATCGAGATCGAGGCAAAGCACCGCGAGCTGGTCGCCCGACTTTGTCCGGCGCAGCCCCTGCTCGAGCTGTTCGTGGAACAGCACCCGGTTCGGCAGGCTGGTCAGCGCGTCATGGCGCGCCATGTGCGAGATCTTGGCCTGCGCCTCCAGCCATTCGGTGATGTCCTCGAAGGTCGCGACCCAGCCGCCGCCTTGCATCGGCTGGTTGACGACCCGGATCGAGCGGCCGAAGCGGTTGACGACGTCGGTCGTGGTGCGACCCTCGCGTGCGTCGGCCACCAGGCGAGCGAAGAATTCGTCGGCATCGCCCTGCCACTGGCCCTTGGCCTGCTCTTCCCTGAGCACGTCGACCAGCAGGCGGCCGGTGAGCAGGATGTCGGTGCGGCGGAGCATCGCGGCATAGCGCTCGTTGAACAGGATGATCTTGCCGTCCGCGTCGAACATGCAGAGCCCCTGCGACATGTTCTCGAGCGCGCTGTCCAGCACGATCTGCTGACGGCCCAATTCGCCCTTGGCGCGGCGGTCGAGCAGCGCGGCCACGAGCGCTATCGCGATGATCGCGACCGCGGCGCTGGCGGTGAGGAAGGACAGCGAGGCCGGTGGAATCGAGAGTCCGCTGATCGCGAGCGTCGGGTCCGGCGTCAGCAGCACCGCGCCCATCGCGGTGAAATGATGTGCGACGATCGCAACCGTCAGCAGGGTGGTCGCCGTCAGCGCATGCGAGAGGTCGTCGCGCCGCGCGGCGATGAGCAATGCGGACGCCGCAAAGACGATTCCGAACAGCACCGAAGCAATAACCGTGCTTGCGATCCAGTTGACCCGTGCCGGCATCTCCAGCGCCGCCATGCCGGTGTAATGCATCGCCGCGACACCCATGCCGACGATGGCGCCGCCGACCACGATCCAGAGCGGGCGCGAGGACGAGACCGCGATGCTCAGCCCCACGAAGGTCACGGAGATCGCAAGGATCAGGGAGAGGATCGTCACCGGGATGTTGTAGGCGCCGGTGCCGCCTGGCCCGTAGGCGAGCATCGCGATGAAATGCGTGGCCCAGATACCGCATCCGCTGACGGCAGCATCCAGAGCGATCCAGGCCACACGCCCGGATCCATGCGTCGCGCGCGCGCGCTGAAACAGGCTGATCGCCGCCGCGCTGGCGAGCAGACATACCGCGCCGCCGAGGGCGACCAGTCGCCAGTCGTGCTCGTCGCTGAGACAGTAGAGAACTTGATACATTGCCGGCCCCTCTCGACCGGCACTTGAGCCGACAGAGATGGACGATCGGTAACCGACTACAAACCCATTCCGGGAATGGTGAACGGGAGATGTGCGCGTTCGCTCACATTGTTGATCGATCACGCCCGCGGCAAAGAGCAGGACGGCCGCGGATCCGGGGCTTGGCAGGGACTAGGCAAGAACCTGGCAAGCAAAAGCGCCGCGCGGATGACCGCGCGGCGCCCCCTGACCTGTCGTTGCATCAGCTCGCCGCGCGCAGGTTCACCTTGCTCTCGGCAAGTGTCGTCAGCTTCTGGTCGGTCGCCTTCTCCTCCTCGAGCGTCTTGGCGAGCACGCTGGCGCAGTCGTTGCGGCCGAGCTGCTTGGCCCAGGCGATCAGGCTGCCGTAGCGGACGATCTCGTAATGTTCGGCAGCCTGCGCCGCATTGATCAGCGCCGCGTCGAGCACGGCCTTATCGGCGACCTCGCCGGCGGTCTCGTCGGCTTCCTCGATGATACCGTCGATGGCCGGGCAATCGACCGCCTTCACGGGAACGCCATGCATCTTGAACACTTCCTCGAGCCGCGCGACGTGCTGCTTGGTTTCTTCGAGGTGCGTCAAAAAGCCCTGTTTCAGCTGCGGATCGGTGGCTTTGCTTGCCATCTTCGGCAGCGCCTTGGTGAGCTGCTGCTCGGCGTAATAGATATCCTGCAGCTGATGCACGAACAGATCGTTCATGGTCTTGATGTCTTTTGTGAACAGTCCCATCGTTCCGATCCTCTCGGTTTCGGGGAACACGACGGTATCGGCCCGCACGAAAGGCCGCATATTTCGCCATGTTCGATTGTTGATTGGACGCTAACGGGAAAGACAGCATCGACGTTCCAAAAAAGCTGCGCATCGCTTGCGCTGGAACAATGCCGGCCGCACCAGAATTTGACATCATGTCGACACCCCGGCGCCGTCCGGGGCCGTCATTCGACTCATATGCTTAACGCGCGGCCGATGTGAACGGCGTATGACGAAAGTAGCCGGTCGGACGCAGAACCTATCCTTGTCAAGGGCTGCACAAGTCGCCGTTTTTGCCTTAAATGAGCTACATCATGTCTAGCGATCGACGCCGACCCTCGGCCGTGATCGTACCTGATCGGCCAATGCCTGGCTGGATCGTCTTGCCCCCCGCCGGGAGGATGAATGCACGGACTGCTGCCCGCGCTGAAGCGCGGCTTCAATAGATGGATCGGCTGGCGACGCCTCGGCATTGCCGCCAGCGTCTTCATCATCGCCTTGGCGATCACCACGCTGGTTCGAACCCTCAAGGGCATCGATACCGGGGTGATCCTGACGGCGCTGACCGAGATTCCTCGCGGCAATATCGGGCTGGCGGCGATCTGCGTCTTCTTCGCCTTCTGTACGCTGACGTTCTACGACTATTTTGCACTGCGAACGATCGGCAAGAAGCACGTGCCGTATCGCATCGCGGCGCTCTCCAGCTTCACGTCCTATTCGATCGGCCACAACATCGGCGCCACCGTCTTCACCGGCGGCGCGATCCGTTTCCGGATCTATTCGGATTACGGGCTGAATGCGATCGACGTCGCCAAGATCTGCTTTCTATCGGGCCTGACCTTCTGGCTCGGTAACATCTTCGTGCTTTCGATCGGTTTGGCGATCCATCCGGATGCGGCGTCCTCGATGGATCAGCTTCCTCCGTCGATCAACCGGCTGATCGCGCTCGGCGGCCTTGCCTCGATCGGCGCCTATCTGGTCTGGCTCTGCATGGGCGAGAAGCGGCGGGAGCTCGGCCAGAAGGGCTGGAAAGTGGTGCTGCCCTCGGCGCCGCTGACGCTGGTGCAAATCCTGATCGGCGTGGTCGATCTCGGCTTCTGCGCCATGGCGATGTATCTGCTGATGCCCGCCAATCCGCCGATCGACTTCATGTCGCTCGCGGTGGTGTTCATCCTGGCGACGCTGATCGGCTTTGCCAGCCACGCGCCCGGCTCGCTCGGCGTGTTCGATGCCGCGATGCTGGTGGCGCTGCCCCAGTTCGGGCGCGAGGAGCTTCTGGCGACGCTGCTGGTGTTCCGCCTCCTTTATTTCGTGATCCCGTTCGGCCTCGCCATCTCCATCATGGGCACGCGCGAGCTCTGGATGAACGTGGTCGCCCCCTGGCAGGAGCGGCGGCGGCTGGCGGAGGCCTGCGCCCAGGCCAATCTACCCACGCAGGTGGCCGCGATGGAGCGCGAACGCGCGCGGCGGCAGGCCGGTAAGCGGTAGGGCCGCTCCTCAAACCCGTCAGACAAAGGTTGCAGGCGGGAGAGCAATCCTCTCTTATTTCCGCCTCAACTTTGCCGTTGAACACGCGGGCCATGATCCCTCTCGCCATCCGTACTCTCTCCGCAGGCGCCCTGCTGCTTGCCGGGATTCTGATCGCCTTGGCGCCCGAGCGCGCCGCCGCGCAGGGCGCCGGCGCCATACAGATCAGCTGGGAGGTGCGCAACCGCTTCCGCCTGTTCCGCGAGGAGCGCGATTTCCTGCTCCATGTCGAGAATGCGCGCAACCGCAGCATCCTGGCCGCCGAGCAGTCGCTGGAGCTCCAGAGCGAAGGCCGCGGCTGGGCCCGCAACATGGTCAACCGCCTCTGCATCGACCTGCAGGGCCGGGTCAACCAGCCCTGCACCCGCGACAACGTCAAGGAGAACTACATCACTCCGATCGACCATCCCGTCACCGTGCGCCTCGACGGCGCAGTGCCGGTCGGCGCCACCTGCGCCTGGTCGTTCGACGACGGCGACGGGCCGCAGACTTCGACCTTCGACTGCGCCGAGCCGATCAATTTGCGGGTCCGCTACGGCAAGCAGACGGTCGCGACCGTCGACGTCTCCTCCGGCTCCGATCCGACCCAGCGGGTCCAGGCCGAGATCCAGGTCCGCGACATCTTCGTCGCCGGCCTGGGCGACAGCATCGCTTCCGGCGAAGGCAATCCGGACCGGCCACTGGCGCTCTCGGACGAAGGCTTCTGCTTCCGCTCCTATCTCGGCACGGCCGGCGCGCAATATTACCGGCCGAGCCGCCACGGCTTCAAGGGCGGCCGTGCCTGCGAGGCGCCGGATACGCTCGCCAACTGGCAGCGCTACAGCGCGCTCTGGTTCAACGCGCCCTGCCATCGCTCGCTCTACAGCTACCAGGCCCGCACGGCGCTGGCGCTCGCGGTGCGCTACACCCACATCGCCGTGACCTTCCTGCCGCTCGCCTGCACCGGCGCCAGCATCGGCGACGGGCTGCTCGGTTCGCAACGCGCCCGCGAATGCCCGCCCGGCAAGACCGGCGTGTGCAACACCAGCGTGAACGCCCAGGTCGCCGAGCTGCGCGAGGCGCTCACCGCGGCGAAGAAACGCCAGCCCGACCGCACGCTCGATCTCGTGCTGTTGTCGGTTGGCGCCAACGACGTCTACTTCTCCGGCCTCGTCGCCGACGTCATCGTCGACACCACCACCGAACGAGCGCTGTTCCGCCGCTCCGGCGTGATGGCGAGCGTCGACGATTCCCGTGATGCGCTCCAGCGAGAGCTGCCGCAGAACTTCGTCAAGCTGCGCGAGGCGCTCAAGCCCCTGGTTGGCGGCGACCTCTCGCGCGTGGTCTACGTCTCCTACGCCAACCCGGCGCTCGCGGACGGCGGCGTGCCGTGCCGCGGCGGCCGCGCCGGCTTCGACATCCATCCGTCATTCAACGCCGACCCACAACGCCTCGCCCGCGTCTCGACCTTCGTCGACACAGAATTCCTGCCGCAGTTGAAAGGGCTCGCCACCTGCACCCGCGGCGCGCTGTGCCGCGATCCGGAAGCCGACCGCATGACCTTCGTCGACGCGCATCAGGCCGCGTTCGCCGATCACGGCTTCTGCGCGCATTCCGGCAACGATCCAGAATTCGACCGCAGCTGCTTTGCCGAGAACGGCCAGAGCTTCAATCCTGATATCGTGACGGCGGCGAGCCAGCCAATGCTGTGCGGCCGCGGCGCCTCGGAATACCGCGCCTACCTGCCGCGCGCGCGCTGGATTCGCGATGCCAATGACAGCTATTTCGCCGCGATGACCTATCCGCAAGGCTTGCCAGCCGCGAGCCAGCCGACCGACATTCACGACGCGACCTGGGGCGTGCTCTCCGCCGTCTATGGCGGCGCCGTGCATCCGAGCGCTGAAGGCCATGCCGCGATGGCGGATGCCGCACTGCCCGCCGCGAGCGCCGTGCTCGGCCTCGATGCCGTGCCACCGAACGTGACGCGCGGATTGCTGCCGCAGCTGTTGCCGAGCGCAAGGCAGTAGGCGCCGGCTTCGTAGCCCGGATGAGCGCAGCGACATCCGGGACCGCTCTCCCCGCATATCGCTTCGCTCATGCGGGCTTCGCGCTGCCTCCGCTGACTCGGTGTCGTCGCCCGCGCAGGCGGGCGATCCGTACGCCGCAGCAGCCGTGATTGAATCGGGGCGCCGCGGCGTACTGGATTCCCCGCCTTCGCGGGAAATGACAGCGGTTTGCATGGCGCGAGTTCGCAACCTCTACATCGTTCCCTCTCCCCGCCTTTCCATCAATCCAAAAACGGCATCGATCGATACTGCCTTGAACTTGGACACGTCACAGCGCGCGCCTCTAGGACTCGCCTCGGGGAAACGGGCCGAGACTTAAGGGAGGCGCGTGATGAGCGCAGTGGTGTCCGCAGCGGACGTGAGGAGGTCTCGCGTCAGGCTGTTCATCGTGACCATGTTGTTCCTGGTCACCACCGTGAATTATGCCGACCGCGCGACGCTCTCGATCGCGGGTCCCGCGCTCTCCAAGGAGCTGCATCTCGATCCCGTCGCCATGGGCTGGATCTTCTCGGCCTTCGGCTGGTCCTATGTCTTGGCGCAGGTGCCGGGCGGCTGGCTGCTCGACCGCTTCGGCTCGCGGCTCGTCTATGCCTTCAGCATCATCATCTGGTCGCTGTTCACACTGATGCAGGGCTGGGTCGGCTTCCTCAGCGCCGGCACGGCCGTCGTCGTGCTGTTCGCGCTTCGCCTGCTCGTCGGCGTCGCGGAGGCCCCCTCCTTTCCCGCCAACGCCCGCATCGTCGCGGCCTGGTTTCCAAGCAGCGAGCGCGGCACCGCGTCGGCGTTCTTCAACTCCGGCCAGTATTTCGCCACCGTGATCTTCGCGCCGCTGATGGGCTGGATCGCGCACGCCTATGGCTGGCGCTTCGTGTTCTTCGTGATGGGCGCGCTCGGCATCGTCATGGGCTTCATCTGGCTCAAGACCATCTACGGCCCGAAGGAGCATCCTTCGATCAACGATGCCGAGTTCGAGTACATCAAGGAAGGCGGCGCGCTGGTCGATCTCGACGCGCCCATGGACGATTCGTTGCGCCGGCGCGCGCCCGAGGCCGGCTCAGGCTGGGACCACATCCGCCAGCTGCTCTCCAACCGCATGATGCTCGGCGTCTATCTCGGCCAGTACTGCATCAACACGCTGACCTATTTCTTCCTGACCTGGTTTCCGGTCTACCTCGTCAAGGAGCGCGGGCTGTCGATCCTGCAGGCCGGCTTCGTGGCAACGCTGCCCGCGTTGTGCGGCTTCATCGGCGGCGTGCTCGGCGGCATCATCTCCGATGCGATCCTGCGCAAGACGGGCTCGCTGACCATGGCGCGCAAGATCCCGATCGTCGGCGGCATGCTGCTGTCGATGTCGATTATCGCCTGCAACTATGTCGACGGACAGGCGCTGGTGGTCGGCTTCATGGCCCTCGCCTTCTTCGGCAAAGGCATCGGCGCGCTCGGCTGGGCCGTCGTCTCCGACACCTCGCCGAAGGAAGCCGGCGGCGTTTCCGGCGGCCTGTTCAACACCTTCGGCAACCTGTCCTCGATCACCACGCCGATCGTGATCGGCTACATCCTGGCCGCGACCGGCTCGTTCAACGGCGCGCTGGTGTTCGTCGGCCTCAACGCGCTGGTGGCGGCGTTCGCCTATCTCGTGATCGTCGGCAAGATCGAGCGGGTGACGCTCAAACGTTCCTCCTGAGGGCTCCCATGGGAGCTTGACCAGGCAACTCAACGGCGGCCCGCAAAGCCGCCGTCTTTGTTTTGGGGGTGATCGATGCTAGAAGTGCCGGGGAAACGCCTTATCCATCTAAGGCATGTATCGATGTTCGACCTCAACCAGCTCCGCTGTTTCGTCACGGTGGCGGAGGAATTGCATTTCGGCCGCGCCGCCGCGCGACTGAATATGACGCAGCCGCCGCTGTCCCGGCAGATCCAGGTGCTCGAGCACATCATCGATGCGCCGCTGCTGGAGCGCACCAGCCGCTCGGTGCGCCTGACGCCGGCGGGGCGCAGCTTCCTGCCGGAGGCGCGGCGCATCCTCAAGCTTGCGGAGAGCGCTTCGCAGGTCGCCCGCCGCATCGCGCTCGGCAAGACCGGCTCGCTGAAGATCGGCTTCACCGCCGCCGCGGCCTACGGCTTCCTGCCCGAGCTCGTCGCCGCCTGCCGCGCGAAATTGCCGGAGGTCGATTTCTCGCTGAAAGAGATGGTGTCGGGCGACCAGTTCGAGGCGCTCACCTCCGGCCAGATCGATGCCGGTCTTCTGAGGCCGCCGATCGCGCGGCCCGAGCTTGCCAGCCGCCGCGTCGTGGCCGAGCCCCTGCTCGCGGCGATCCCCAAGAAGCATCCGCTGGCCAGCGCCGACAGCATCACCATCAAGGATTTCGACGACCAGCCCTTCGTGATGTATTCGCCCTATGAGAGCCGGTACTTCCACGACCTTTTGGTGGCTCTGTTCACGCGCGCCGACGTGCTGCCCCGCTACGTCCAGCATCTGAGCCAGATCCACTCGATCCTCGCGATGGTCCGCGCCGGCCTCGGCCTTGCCATCGTGCCGGCGGCGGCGGCGAGCCTGAAGATCTCCGACGTCCGGCTGCGGCCGCTGAAGCTGCGCACGCGCGTTCCCGTGGAGCTGTTCATGGTCTGGCGCCGCGACGACGAGAATCCTCTGCTGTCGGCGCTGGTCAAAATCGCCGGCGAATTGTCCTCTGCGGAGCTGGTGGAGGATTGATGCTCAATCCGCATCGGTCGATATAGGCTTTGGCTTGGACGCGTATCGAACCGTCTCCTAAACACCGGCGCATGGACGCGCGGCTCTCGGCCCGCGTTCTCCACAACACGCACGAAGGGAGCCGCGCCCATGAGCAAGATGACCCCGCAGGAAATGGCCCAGAAGATCGGATCTGGCCTCCTGTCCTTCCCCGTCACGCCGTTTGGGGCGGACTATTCCTTCGACGAGGCGACCTACCGCGCCAATATGGACTGGCTGTGCGGTTATGACGTCGCAGGCCTGTTCGCCGCCGGCGGCACCGGCGAGTTCTTCTCGCTGACGCCGGCCGAAGTTCCTGAAGTGGTTAAGGTCGCCGTTGAGGAGACCAAGGGTCGCGTGCCCGTGCTCGCCGGCACCGGTTATGGCACGGCGATCGCCCGCGAGATCGCTGTTGGCGCGGAAAAGGCCGGCGCCGACGGCCTGTTGCTGCTGCCGCCCTATCTCACCCATGCCGAGCAGGACGGCCTTGCCGCCCACGTCGAGGCGGTCTGCGCCGCCGTGAAGATCGGCGTCATCGTCTACAACCGCGACAACGCCATCCTCCAGCCCGACACGCTCGCACGCCTTGCCGAGCGCTGCCCGAACCTCGTCGGCTACAAGGACGGCATCGGCGACATCGAGCTGATGACCCGCGTCTACACCAAGCTCGGCGACCGCCTCACCTATATCGGCGGACTGCCGACGGCGGAGACCTTCGCGCTGCCCTATCTCGACATGGGCGTGACGACCTATTCCTCCGCCGTGTTCAACTTCGTGCCGGAGTTCGCCACCAATTTCTACGCCGCGGTGCGCAGGCGCGACCATGAAGCGATCCATGCCGGCCTGAAGAACTTCATCCTGCCGTTGATCGCCATCCGCAACCGCAAGAAGGGCTATGCGGTCTCGATCATCAAGGCCGGCATGAAGGTGATCGGCCGCGACTCCGGCCCGGTCCGTCCGCCGCTGACCGATCTCACCGAGCAAGAGATCGCGGAACTGACCGCGCTGGTGAAGAATCTGCCCGCCATCCGATCGACACAACAGGCGGCAGAATAGCCGGCGACAACGGGAGGAGCGTGCAATGGCCCGGGCTGAAATTTCTGGCGCACCTGTCGTCACGGCGATGCAGGTGATTCCGGTCGCAGGCCGCGACAGCATGCTCCTCAACCTCAGCGGCGCGCATGCGCCGTTCTTCACCCGCAACATCGTCATCCTCACCGACAATGCCGGCCACACCGGCGTCGGCGAGGTGCCGGGCGGGCAGAAGATCTGGCAGACGCTGCAGGACGCGCGCGATCTCGTGATCGGCAAGACCGTCGGCGCGATGAACAACATCCTCGCCGATATCCGCACGGCTTTCGCCGACCGCGACGCCGGAGGCCGCGGCAAGCAGACTTTTGATCTCCGCGTGATGATCCACGCGGTCACCGCGATCGAATCCGCGCTGCTCGATCTGCTCGGCCAGCATCTCAATCTCCCGGTCGCGGCCCTGCTCGGCGAAGGCCAGCAGCGCAGCAGCGTCGAGACGCTCGGCTATCTCTTCTTCGTCGGCGATCGCCGGAAGTCGAAGCTCGATTACGTCAGCGACGAGACCGGCAAGGCTGAATGGTTCAACCTCCGCCATCAGGAAGCAATGACGCCGGAGGCCGTGGTGCGGCTCGCCGAGGCCACCCACGACCATTACGGCTTCACCGATTTCAAGCTCAAGGGCGGCGTGTTGCGCGGCGAGCAGGAGATCGAGGCGGTCACCGCGATCGCAAAACGCTTTCCGAGCGCGCGCGTGACGCTCGACCCCAATGGCGCCTGGTCGCTCGACGAGGCTGTCAGCCTTTGCAAGGACATGCACGGCATCCTCGCCTATGCCGAGGACCCCTGCGGCGCCGAAGCCGGCTTCTCCGGCCGGGAGATCATGGCCGAGTTCCGCCGCGCGACCGGCCTGCCCACGGCGACCAACATGGTCGCCACCGATTGGCGGCAGCTCTCCCACGCGCTCCGCCTGGGCGCGGTGGACATTCCGCTCGCCGATCCCCATTTCTGGACCATGCAGGGCTCGGTGCGCGTCGCCCAGACCTGCCGCGACAACGGCCTGACCTGGGGTTCGCACTCCAACAACCATTTCGACATTTCGCTCGCCATGTTCACCCATGTCGGCGCCGCCGCCCCCGGCAGGGTCACCGCGATCGACACCCACTGGATCTGGCAGGACGGCCAGGCGCTGACCAAGGAGCCGCTCCAGATCAAGGGCGGCAAGATCGCCGTCCCCGACAAGCCGGGCCTGGGCATCGAAATCGACAGGGCGGCCGTCGACGCCGCGCATGACCTCTACAAGCAGCATGGACTTGGCGCCCGCGATGACGCTATTGCCATGCAGGACCTGATCCCCGGCTGGACCTTCGACGACAAGCGTCCGTGCCTCGTGCGTTGAGAAAATCTCGGAGGACAACATGACGGCAATCCTGAAGAACTTCATCGGCGGCGAATGGGTCGACGGCTCCGGCGTCACCAGGAACATCAACCCGTCCAACACCAACGATCTCGTCGGCGAATATGCCAAGGCCGACAAGGCCCAGACCGAGAAGGCGATCGCCGCCGCCAAGGCCGCCTTCCCCGCCTGGGCGCAGTCGACGCCGCAGGTGCGCTATGATGCGCTGAACAAGATTTCCCTCGAGATCCTCGCCCGCAAGGAAGAGCTCGGCCGCCTGCTCGCCCGCGAGGAAGGCAAGACCCTGCCGGAAGGGATCGGCGAGGTCGCCCGCGCCGGCCAGATCTTTGCGTTCTTCGCCGGCGAAGCGCTACGCCTGATCGGCGAGAAGGGCGCCTCCGTGCGTCCCGGCCTCGACGTCGAGCTCACGCGCGAGCCGGTCGGCATCGTCGGCATGATCACGCCCTGGAATTTCCCGATCGCGATCCCCGCCTGGAAGATCGCGCCCGCGCTCTGCTACGGCAACACCGTCGTGTTCAAGCCGGCCGAGCTGGTGCCGGGCTCGGCGCATGCACTGTCCGAGATCATCACCCGCTCCGGCATTCCCGCCGGCGTGTTCAACCTCGTGGTCGGCTCCGGCTCCGTCGTCGGCCAGACCCTGCTCGATCACCCCGATGTGGCCGCGATCTCCTTCACCGGCTCGGTGCAGACCGGCCGCAAGATCGCGCAGGCCTGCGTGCTCTCGAACCCGATGAAGAAGTTCCAGCTCGAGATGGGCGGCAAGAACCCGCTGGTCGTGCTCGACGACGCGGACCTCAAGACCGCCGTCGAGGTCGCCGTCAACGGCGCCTATTTCTCGACCGGCCAGCGCTGCACCGCCTCCTCGCGCCTGATCGTCACCGAAGGCATCCACGACCGTTTCGTCGCGGCGATGGCCGAGCGCCTGAACAGCCTGTCGGTGGATGACGCGCTCAAGGCCGGCGTGCATATCGGCCCTGTGGTCGACCAGAGCCAGCTCGACCAGGACCTGCGCTACATCAAGATCGGCCAGGACGAGGGCGCCAAGCTCGCCTTCGGCGGCGAGCTGCTCAAGCGCGAGAACCCCGGCCACTACCTGCAGCCGGCGCTGTTCACCGAAGCCAACAACAACATGCGCATCGCGCGTGAAGAGATCTTTGGCCCGGTCGCCGCGGTCATTCGCGCCAAGAATTACGAAGAAGCGCTGGCGATCTCCAACGACACCGAGTTCGGCCTCGCCTCCGGCATCTGCACCACCAGCCTGAAATACGCCTCGCACTACAAGCGCAACAGCGAGTCCGGCATGGTGATGGTCAACCTGCCGACCGCCGGCGTCGACTATCACGTGCCGTTCGGCGGCCGGAAGGGTTCGAGCTACGGCGCCCGCGAGCAGGGCTCGTATGCGCGCGAGTTCTACACCACGGTGAAGACGGCTTACACGTTCCCGGGCTGACCACGGGAGGTCTCGTAGGGTGGGCAAAGCGAAGCGTGCCCACCGCCTACGTTCGATGTGAAGCATGGTGGGCACGGCGCGTTGCGCCTTTGCCCGTCCTACGGCTTCGGAGGCAAGCGCAGATGGACCAGGACGTCGCAGCGAAAGAGCAGCCCCGCTACATCAAACTCAACGAGCGCGACAATGTCGCCATCGTCGTCAATGATTTCGGGCTTCCCGCCGGCTCGCGCTTTGCCTGCGGGCTGACGCTGCGGGCCTTCGTGCCGCAGGGGCACAAGACGGCGCTGGTCGATATCGCGGAAGGCGCGCCGATCGTCCGCTATGGCGAGATCATCGGCTACGCGCTCTCCCCGATCCAGGCCGGCGAATGGGTCGACGAGGCGCGCATCCGCATGCCGGAGGCCCCTGCCCTCGACAAGCTCGAGATCTCGACCGCGGTCCCTGCGCCGCTGCCGCCGCTCGAAGGATTCACCTTCGAGGGCTACCGCAATCCGGACGGTTCGGTCGGCACCAAGAACATCCTCGGCATCTCCTCTTCCGTGCAATGCGTCAAGGGCACGATGGAATATGCGGTCAAGCGCATCCGCGCCGAGCTGCTGCCGAAGTACCCCAATGTCGACGACGTCGTGCCGTTGACGCACGCTTATGGCTGCGGCGTCGCCATCACCGCGCCCGACGCTGTCGTGCCGATCCGCACGCTGCAGAACATCGCGCTGAACCCGAATTTCGGCGGCGAGATCCTCGTCGTCGGCCTCGGCTGCGAGAAGCTCGCGCCCGAGCGGCTGGTGCCGGAAGGCATCAGCGACGCCATCGTGCGCATGCAGGACGAGGCCTTCGACGGTTTTGGCGCGATCGTCGATGCCATCATGACGCAAGCCGAGGCGCGGCTGAAGGTGCTCAACACCCGCAAGCGCGAGACCTGCCCCGCCTCCGATCTCGTCATCGGCCTGCAATGCGGCGGCAGCGATGCCTTCTCCGGCGTCACCGCCAACCCCGCCGTCGGCTTCGCCGCGGACCTGCTGGTGCGGGCCGGCGCCACCGTGATGTTCTCGGAAGTGACCGAGGTGCGCGACGCGATCCAGCTGCTCACGCGACGCGCCATCAACGAGGACGTCGGCCGCGCGCTGGTGCGTGAGATGGCCTGGTACGATTCCTATCTCGCCCGCGGCGGCGCCGACCGCAGCGCCAACACCACGCCCGGCAACAAGAAGGGCGGCCTTGCCAACATCGTCGAGAAGTCATTGGGCTCGATCGTCAAGTCGGGCTCGTCAGCCATCACCGGCGTGCTCTCGCCCGGCGAGAAGGCGACGCAAAAGGGCATGCTGTTCGCAGCAACGCCGGCCTCCGACTTCATCTGCGGCACGCTGCAGCTCGCCTCCGGCATGACACTGCAAGTGTTCACCACCGGCCGCGGCACGCCCTACGGTCTTGCGGCGGCGCCCGTGATCAAGGTCGCGACCCGCAGCGAGCTCGCCCGGCGCTGGAAGGACCTGATCGACTTCGACGCCGGCCGCATCGCCACCGGCGAGAAGACCATCGAGGAGACCGGCTGGGACCTGTTCCGCCTGATCCTCGACGTCGCCTCGGGCCGCACCAAGCCGTGGTCGGATCGCTGGGGCATCCACAACGATCTGACGCTGTTCAATCCGGCGCCGGTGACCTGAGGCCGGCAAGCCAAGAGATCACCGGCTCTTCCCCAAAACCGTCCTGAAACATCGGCGCGGAAAACTTCGTCCTCGTTTCGTCCTTGCGCATCAAGCAATCATTATATGCGCCGCAAGCGATGAGAACGTTCGCACATGAGCGAACCTGTCCCGGCACCGGGGCGACCAAACCTCCGATTGACATCTTCCACGGAGGTTTTCCAATGCGTGTCCTCTCGATGA
Source organism: Bradyrhizobium sp. CCGE-LA001 (assembly GCF_000296215.2). NCBI lineage: Bacteria > Pseudomonadati > Pseudomonadota > Alphaproteobacteria > Hyphomicrobiales > Nitrobacteraceae > Bradyrhizobium > Bradyrhizobium sp. CCGE-LA001. The sequence continues at coordinate 5,355,013 of NZ_CP013949.1, forward strand.
TTGCCGTTGCCGGCGCCATGATCGCGGGCTCGGCCGGCGCCTTCGCCACCGAGCTTCCCTCTTTCGAAGTGACATCGTTTCCGATCTCGACGACGCAGGTGCAGGTGCTCGGCGGCGCCGGCGTCGAGGAACAGTCGGCGAGCCCCGCGATGATCGTCTCCGGCATGCCCGCTTCGCCGGCGCAGGTCTCGGTGCTGTCGCCGCGGGTCAAGCAGCTCGCGAGCGCGGGTTCGGAGAGCCAGGCGCGCTAAGCTTTGCTTTGTCATTCCGGGTTCGGCGCTCAGCGCCGACCGGAACGGCACGTGCGTTACTGCTTGGGCGCCGGTGCCATCATCGCGCCGCCCTTCTTGGCCGCGGGTGTCGCGGACTTCGCGGTGGTGGCCTGGGCGGGGAGATATTTGGCGACGATGGCAGGATCGACCTGGGCGATGTTGGCATCCGGCAGGCGCGTCCAGGTTTCGTCCTTGCCGAGCAGCGCGATGCCGAGATAGCCGCGCAGCGTCAGGGTCTGGCCATCGGGACTGACCTTCATGTTGGCCTTCCAGATCTGGCCGTCGCGCGGATTGAGCACGTTGCCGCCTTCGTACTTCAATCCTTCGCGCTTCATGTTACGGACGAAGGAGATGCCGAGCACCGGCGCGTTCTTGCGATCGTCGGTGCACTTGCTGCAGACCTCGTTCGGATCGTCGCCGGGACGCGGGAAGGTCTTTGCGATCGCGCCTTCGAAGACCCCGTTGCGATCGACGAAGAGAAACCATCCGACCGTCTTGCCGTCTTCGACCTTCTGCCAGAGACCCGCCGCCGTGGGCTCCGCGGTCTGCGCCACGGACGGCGTCACCGCGGCCAGCGACAGTGCGAGCGCAAGAAAGGGGAGCAGTCGAAAGCTGGAAAAGAGAGTCCGCATCATCATCACCTTGCTGAGCCAATACCCTGCCAAGCCACAACCGCAATGGCCGCAGACTACGGCGATTTCGCGAACGGTTCCAGCACCAGAAACATGGGGCACGGCCTGCCCGCTCGGCTGCGGTCAGTTGACACCGAGCTTCTTTTGCAGGCTGGAGGACGAGGTCGTGTACTGGAACACGAGCCGCTTCTCCGGATAGACGTAGCGGTGGGCTTTTTGCGACATCAGCGCGCCCTCATGGAAGCCGCACAGGATCAGCTTGATCTTGCCGGGATAGGTGTTGATGTCGCCGATCGCGAAGATACCCGGCACATTGGTCTCGAACGCCGAGGTCTCGACCGGCACCAGATTGTTCTCCAGCGCAATGCCCCAGTTTGCGACCGGGCCGAGCTTCATCGTCAGTCCGAAGAACGGCAGCATGGCGTCGCAGGCGACCTCTGTCATGCTGTTGTCATTGCCCTTGACGGTGGCGCCGGTGAGTTTGCCGTCGGCGCCCGACAATGCGGTGACCTGACCGAGCGTCAGATCCATCTTGCCGCCCGCGACCAGCGCGCGCATCTGCTCGACGCTGTGCGGCGCGGCGCGAAACTCGTCGCGCCGATGCAGCAGCGTGATGCGCTTTGCCAGCGGATGCAGGTTGAGCGTCCAGTCGAGCGCGGAATCGCCGCCGCCGACGATCAGCACGTTCTTGTCGCGAAAGGTCTCCATCTTGCGCACGGCATAGTGCACCGAGGTGCCTTCATAGGCCTCGATCCCCGGCACCGGCGGACGCTTGGGCTGGAACGAGCCGCCGCCGGCCGCGATCACCACCACCTTGCATTCGAACACCTTGCCGGCATCGGTGGTGCAGCGAAACGCGGGATCGCCGATCTTCTCCACGGTCTCGATCATCTCGCCGAGATGGAAGGTCGGGTGGAACGGCTTGATCTGCTCCATCAGCGCGTCGGTCAGCCCCTGACCGGAAACCTGGGGAATGCCGGGAATGTCGTAGATCGGTTTTTCCGGGTAGAGCTCGGCGCACTGGCCGCCGACCTTGTCGAGGATGTCGACGAAATGCGCCTTCATGTCGAGAAGGCCGAGCTCGAAAGCGGCGAACAGACCGCAGGGGCCGGCGCCAATAATCAGCACATCGGTTTTGATCACGTCGCTCATGTCGTCTCTTTATCGGTCGTTATCGGTTGGACGGCGCCCGTTGGGCAGAGGTGACCCTGCCTGTCTAGCCAACGCGGATGGATCAGGGAAGGCATAAAAGCGGGAGCGCCCCGCGGCCGCGCCACTTGCCGGGTCGAGACAACTGGGCTGTAACGAGGACGGATATGACGGAGATCAATCGGTGAACGCACCAAGCCGCCTCGATACGACGCCGCGCCTGGAGGACTACCCCTACCGCCTCGGCGACAACGTCCGCTTCGGCGATCTCGATCCCAACCACCACGTCAACAACGCGGTCTACGCCACCTATTTCGAGACCGGCCGTGTCACGCTGATGAAGCTTCCGGAATACGGCCTGACGCCGCCGGGCCTTGCCTGGATCATGGTGCGGCTCGACGTCCATTTCCGCGCCGAGCTGCACTGGCCGAACACGATCGAGCTCGGCCTCGGCGTGGTGAAGCTCGGGCGAACGTCAGTGACCTTCGAGCAGGTCGTGTTTTCGCAAGGAAAGTGCATCGCCTCGGCGACGTCCGTCGGCGTGATGATTGACGAAGCGTCGCGCCGGCCGACGCCGCTCACCGCGGAGGTGATCGCCAAGCTGAGACCCTGGCACAAGCGCGGCATCGAGGTCGCGCCGCCCGGTCCATAGTTTGATCGAGAAGGACCAGGCTTTTACGATCAGGCTTGTAGGATCAGGCCGATAAAATCAGGCTTGGCGTTCGGGCGTTGCGACGACGAGCCCGTCGAGCTCGTCGGAGATCTTGATCTGGCAGGACAGGCGCGAGTTCGGACGCACGTCGAAGCCGAAGTCGAGCATGTCCTCTTCCATCGGCGTCGGGCTGCCGACCTTCTCGCGCCAGGCTTCGTCGACATAGACATGGCAGGTCGCGCACGCACAGGCGCCGCCGCATTCGGCCTCGATGCCGGGAATGCTGTTGCGGATGGCCGCTTCCATCACGGTTGCGCCGTTCTCGATTTCCACCGTGCGGGTTTCGCCCTTGTGGTCGACAAAGTGAATTTTGGCCATGTGTGCTCGTGCTGCCGCGATGCTGGGAATGAAGGAGGGTCCGGGCTGTCCTATAACGGGTCGGTCAGCCCGGCGCCATAGCGTTTTGAGGCGATCAAAATTCCCCTTTGCGGGAAGAAAATACGTCAAAACAAAAGAGTAAAGGCCACTTCCGACCCCTTCGGCCTCAGGGCTTGAGGATGGTCTCGATGGCGGCGCGGGCTTCGGTCACCGCCTCCTTCAGCGCGGCGAAGGCGCGGGGCCGGTCCTGGCCGGTCCGGATCGCGGTCTCCAGGTGAGCGGCGGCATCTGCGACCGCAAAGGCGCCGATCCCGCGCGCCGACCCCTTGAGCTTATGGGCGAGCGCGCCGGCCTCGGCCGGCAGCGCCGTCATGGCCGCGATCAGGCGGACCGCCTGCTCGGCGAACATGGCCAGCACTTCCTGCTCCAGCTCGGCATCACCAAGCGTCATCCGGGAGAGATGATCTAGGTCGAGAGGGCTGTCGATGGGTGCAAGCGGGGGCGAGGGCATCCAGTCCATCCGTTGCAGTTCAGGCGTCATGACCTAAGGCCCCGGCGTCGCGCGATGGTCCCGCCGTCCGGCGGTCAGTTCCGCCCACCCAAGCATGAAATTGGTTAACGAAATGTTTAGCCTGATGTACGCAATTCCGCCGGCTTCTTGACGAAAAGTTGCCGCAATTGGCCGAGTTCAGTGGAGAATTGCATTTATTGCTAAGGCGTTACGCCGCGATCCTGTTAACGATGATTAAGAATGTCTTAATCGCGGGCATTTCATTCGCGACGCTCTGCCAATAGGATGTTGCAGAAATTGGCGGACAAGCCGTCCGGGTGGGGACGGCTCGGAGATCCGCGCAAGCGGCATGATCCGGTCTGTGGGCTTGCGTAGCGCGCGCAGAGCTCGCGGGGGGACGCGTACAAGTAACGAGGGCTCGGACTGAACATGGCGAACACTCCGAAAAAGGTCAAAGACCCCACAGAAGTTGCGCTTTCTGCAATCCAGGAAGCCCTCAACATCAGTGACACCGCGGCGGACACCAGCCGCAACGCGACGATGCGCAACGAAACGCCGCCTCCGGTGGCGCCACCTGCGCCCCCGACCTTTGACGATCCGAGCTTCGAGCCGCGGCCGGCCGCCAACGAACGGTCGACCGTGTTCGATCCGATCGAGGAGCCACGCACCTCGCGCCGTCCCGCCAATGACGACCGCGAGACTATCGGTCAATTGCTCCAGGCGCTCCAGAAGGGCCGCCCTGCCCGCAACGTCTACACCTTCGCCACCATCTTCGCCGGCGTCTGGCTCGCCGCCTGCGCCGCGCTGACGTTCGGTTTCCTGGCCTCGATCCAGGCGGCCATGGGCCAGAGCGGCGGCGTGCTCGTCATTGCCGGCCTGGTCGCGATGTTCTTCGCGCCGGTCATGCTGTTCTACTTCCTGGCGAGCCTCGTCTGGCGCGGTCAGGAAATGCGCATGATCGCGCAGGCGATGGCGCAGGTCGCGATCCGCTTCTCCGAGCCGGAAGGCTCGGCTTCGGATTCCATGGTCACCGTCGGCCAGGCCATCCGCCGCGAGGTCGCGGCGATGGGTGACGGCATCGAGCGCGCCATCGCGCGCGCCGGCGAGCTGGAGACGCTCGTCGCCAACGAGGTTGCCGCGCTGGAGCGCGCCTATTCCGACAACGAGGTGCGCATCCGCGCCCTGCTTCAGGACATCGCGCATCAGCGCGACAACTTGGTCGGCCAGGCCGAGCAGGTCCGCAGCGCCATCTCCGGCGTGCAGATCGACCTGCGCCACGACATCGCGCTGATCTCGGACGCGATCGCCTCGCGCGTCGACGAGGTCGCCAAGTCCATCACTGGCGCGCTGGAAGAGCGCGGCGCCCACATCACCAGTGCATTGAGCAATGCCGGCGACAACATGATCCTGGCGCTCGGCGAGCGCGGCGGCGACCTGCTCGACCGCCTCGAGGAGGCCAGCAACGAGACCACGCGCGCCGTGCTCGACGCCAGCGAGCGGCTGACCACCAGCCTCAACTTCAAGACCGGCCACGTCCACGACGAGTTCGTCGACCTCGCCGACCGCGTCCACGAGATGCTGAACGAGCGCATCGACCGCATCACGGGCGAGTTCGAGCAGCGCTCCGCCGCGATCGTCGACGGCATCTCCGAGCGCACCGAGCTGGTGCACGATTCCCTCAAGAATTCGTCGGACTCGCTGCTGCTGGAGCTCGAGCTGCGTTCCAACGACATCTCCGCCAAGATCGACGACGCCGGCAACCGGCTCGCCGGACAGATCATGACGAGCGGCGACAAGGCGAGCGAGGCGCTCGACGCCACCGTCAATGCGCTCGTCGCCAAGGTCGTCACCCAGACCGAGACCGCGCACGACTCGCTGTCGCTCCAGATGAGCGCCTTCGACGAGCTCGTGCGCAACCAGGGCACCGAGCTGGTCGAGAAGTTCGCCCGCGATTCCGGCACGCTGGGCGCGCTGATCACGCGCCACATCTCCGAGTTCGATCGCACCGTGAAGACCTTCGGCGGCGAGATCGTCGAGCGCATGGGCCAGCGTACGCAAGATATCCACGAGTCGCTGAAGACCTATGTCGACAATTTTGACAGCCGCTTCACCGCGAACGGCGGCGCCATCACCGGCGTGCTCGATCAGCGCCTGGTGCATTTCGAGACCACCATCGGCGAACGCGTCAGCAGCCTCGACGCCTCGCTGAACGACAAGATCGCCAGCCTGGACGGCACGATCGAGGGCCATATCAAGACGTTCGACGAGCAGCTCGTCGGCCGCGTCGCCTCGCTCGAACTATCGTTCGATACCCGCGCCAGGTCGATGACCGAGACCATCGACGGACGCATCAACACGCTGGCGACGTCTCTGACCGACGGCGCCGCGCAGGCGATCCAGTCGATCGACAACCGCCTCACCCACCTGACGACGTCGCTCACCCACGGCGCCTCGCAGGCCATCGAGACGATCGATGCGCGCCTCAATCATCTGACGAGTTCGCTGACCGACGGCGCGTCCCAGACCATCCAGTCGGTCGATACGAGACTGACGCACCTCACGACGACGCTCACCGGCGGCGCGACGCAGGCGCTGGAGTCCATCGACAGCCGCCTCACCTATTTGACCACCGCCGTGACCAACGGCGCCTCCCAGGCCGTGCAGTCCATCGACACCCGCCTGACGCTGCTGACCTCGACCCTCACGGACGGCACCGCGCAGGCGATCGAGGCGGTCGACCGCCGCATCACAGGTGTCACCGAGGTCATCGACAGCCGCAGCACGCATCTCACCGACACGGTCACGGCGCGCTTCCAGGAGATCCATCACACCATCGAGACCAAAGTCGGCTCGGTCGCGAGCGACATCGACGTGCGCGTGGCGCAGTTCGAGGACCTGCTCGGCTCGCGCGTCGAAGCCGTCGCCGGCCGCATCGAGAGCAGCGGACGCCAGGCCAGCGAGGACATGATGTCCCGCGCTGAGATGATCTCGACCGCGATCCGCTCGCATGTCGAGGACGCCGAGCGCTCGCTCACCAACCTCGTCGTCAACACCAGCGAGACCATCCAGACCGGCGCACGCACCGCCCAGCAGTCGCTGCTGACGGTCTCCTCCGACGTCAATGCCCAGCTGAAGATGACCTCCGCCGAGGTCGAGCAGGCGCTGACCGCGGTCGGCACCGGCGCGGCGAACTCGATCCTGACCAGCGCCCGCGAGGCGCAGTCGTCCCTGGTCGCCGCATCGGGCGATGCGTCCAGCCAGCTCAAGGGGCTCGCGGCCGACGTCGAACGCACGCTGACCGCGGCGGGCTCGGCGACCGCCGCCTCGATCCTGTCCGGCGCCCGCGAGGTGCAGACCACGCTCGTCACGGCGTCCTCGGATGCAGCCAACCAGGTCAAGACGCTCTCCACCGACCTGCAGCGCTCGCTGACGCTGGCCGGCACGACCACGGCGGAGTCGATCGTTGCCGGCGCCCGCGATGCACAGAGCGCCCTGATTGCGGCCTCGACTGAGACCGCCAACCAGATCAAGGCGCTGTCGTCGGACGTGCAGCGCTCGCTCACGATGGCCGGCACCTCGACCGCCGAGATCCTCACCAGCGGCGCTCGCGAGGCCCAGAACACGCTCGTCACCGGATCCACGGATGCGGCGGCGCAGGTCAAGTCGCTCGCAGCCGACGTGCAGCGTTCGCTCTCGATGGCCGGCACCTCGACCGCCGAGACCATCACTTCCGGCGCCCGCGAGGCGCAGAACATGCTGGTGACGGCCTCCTCCGAGGCGGCCAACCAGGTCAAGTCGCTCGCGGCCGAAGTGCATCGTTCACTCTCGCAGGTCGGCCAGACGACCGCCGAGACGATCACCACCAGCGCCCGCGACGCCCAGACCACCCTGCTCACGGTCTCGGCCGAGCAGACCAGTCAGGTCCGTTCGCTTGCGGCCGAGATGCAGCGCGCGCTGGCGACCGCCGGCGGCGCCACCATCGAGGCGCTCACCAGCGGCGTGCGCGAGGCGCAGGGATCGCTGATCTCCGCCTCGACCGACGCGGCGAGCCAGATCAAGTCGCTCACCACCGACATCGAGCGCACGCTGACCGCAGTCGGCGCCGACACCGCCTCGACCATCCTCAACAGCGCACGCGAGGCGCAGACCTCGCTGACCTCGACCTCGGCGGATGCCGCGAGCCAGATCCGCGCGATCTCGACCGAGATCGAGCGCACGCTGAGCGCGGCCACCGCGAATGCGACCAACGACATCCAGACCAGCGCGCTCAACGCCCAGAACGCGCTGATCTCCGCCTCCAACGAGGCGAGCTCGCGGGTCAAGACGAGCTCTGCCGATGTCGAGCGCTCGGTGCTCGCCGCAAGCAGCAGCTTCGGCCAGGCCATGACCGGCAAGACCGACGAGATCGTCACCTATGTGCAGCAGCAGGCCGACCGTCTGTCGAACATGATCGACGCCAAGCGCGGCGCCCTGATCGACGCGATCGGGTCCAAGACCAGCCAACTCACGCTCGACATCGACCGCGTCACCTCCGACGCGCTGAAGTCGATCGAGACGCGCGGCCAGGCCTTCTCGCAGACCATGATGGGCAACGGCTCGGAAGTCGCCCGCGCCATCAACACGGCGAGCGAGATCGCCACCGGCGCGGTCGGCAAGTCGCTCAAAGACCTCGAGCATGCCTCGCGCTCGGCGATCGACCAGTCGCGCCAGGTCTCGATCGCTGCCGTCACCGAGATGCAGGAGACCAGCAAGATCCTGCGCACCGACACGGTCGCCCTGTTCGAGCGCCTGCGTGAAGGCAACATCCTGCTGCAGGAGGTGCTGACCGGTGCGCACGACAACCTCAACTCGCTGGAGCGGGCGCTGGTGACGCGCGTTGCCGATTTCGTCTCGGCGATGAACGACGTCACCTCGCGCAACGGCGCTGCGACGCAGGGCCTGGAAGACCAGCTCAACGTCTTCAACAGCAAGACCACGAAGGCGCTGCAAGACCTCGGCGAGCTGTCGACCCAGTTCGACAAGCACGGCAAGGCGCTCGTCGATGCCGCACAGGTGGTCGAGCAGAGCAACAAGAACACCACCGCCTCGCTCGCCGAGCGCAAGCAGGCGCTGGAATCGCTCGTCACCACCATCGACCTGCGCACGGCCGATCTCGACCAGCGCCTGTCGCGCTTCACCGGCCTGCTCGATGAATCGCTGGCCGCCGCCGAAGAGCGGGCCCGCGACATCGCCCGCGTCGTCGCCGAGACCGCCGGCGCCGGCTCGGCCGCCATCACCCGCCAGTTCGAGGCGGTGCGCGCAGCCTCCGAGGAGGAGCACCGGCAGACCATCGAGGCAATGCACGACATCTACCGCCAGACCACGGACGAAGCGGATGCGATGTTCAAGCAGTCGACCGAGCGCTTCACCAATCTCGTCTCCAGCATGAAGCAGATGGCGCTCGAGATGCACAACGAGCTCGAGGCTACCCGCAACGAGCTGCGCCGCGGCGTGCTCGAGATGCCGCAGGAGGCCGCCGAGAGCACCGCGCAGATGCGCAAGGTGATCGTCGACCAGATCGAGGCGCTCGCCGAGCTCAACCGCATCGTGGCCCAGCACGGCCGCGGCCTCGACGTCACCACGGCGGGCCGCGCCAGCGTGCAGCGCCAGGAAGAGCCGGTGATGGCGATTGCAAGCGGCCGCACCACCGAAACCCGGACGCGCGACACCGGCAGTGCCTCGACGCTGCCGCCGCCGGACCTCGGCATGCCGGCCGCGCGCCGCACCGAAGCGCCGCCGGTCGCTCCTGCCGGCAACGACCAGGGTCGCGACGGCTGGCTGTCGGACCTGCTCAACCGCACCGACGCCAACCAGGGCGCGCCGACCGGCCGTGAGGCTCCCCGTGGCCGCCCGGCCCCCGCTCCGCAGCCGCAGGCCAGCAGCAATCCGCTGGAATCGCTGTCGCTCGACATCGGCCGGCTGATGGACCGCAACCTGGCCGCCGAGATGTGGGACCGCTATCAGCGCGGCGAGAACAAGGCTTTCACCAAGCGCCTGTACACGCCCGCCGGCCAGAAGGCCTTCGACGAGGTCGCCCGCAAGTACCGCGCCGACCGCAACTTCAAGGGCACGGTCGACCGCTATGTCGCCGAGTTCGAGCGCCTGCTCGACGAAGTCGCCCGCGACGGCCGCGGCCCGCAGGAGCTGCGCAGCCACCTGACCTCGGAGACCGGGCTGGTCTACACGCTGCTCGCGCACGCGGCGGGACGGTTGGGGTAAGCGACGGACAGCAAAGAACAGCGAATGAAAACGGAGGCCTCACGGCCTCCGTTTTTGTTTTGGATGCCGTAAGAGAAGCGGCACTGCGCATTGGAATATCGCGCTGCTCCTGCAACCTCGTCATTGCGAGGAGCCCTTGCGACGAAGCAATCCAGACTACCTCCGCAGAGACAGCCTGGATTGCTTCGCTACGCTCGCAATGACAGGGAAACAGTTTCGCCTCTCTCCTCTCGTGCCCCGGACGCAGCGCAGCGCCCCTTCGGCGGTGCGCTGCAGAGCCGGGGCCCATGTCGCGGACGGCGATTGCCATCTGGACCCCGGCTCTGCGCAGCAGCGTTACACGCTGCACGCGTCCGGGACACGAAACCTGGCTACAATGACGATAGTGAAAGGCGCCGATTGGCCTACCGCCTCGGCGCTGCCGCCGGCCTCGGCGGCTCGGGCGCAGGCGCCGGCTGCGATGAATTGCTGGCGCCGAACAGCACGCGGGTGGGATTGCGGTCGAAATTGTTCACGGCGCGGCTGATGTCGCCGAGGGTGCGACGGCCGTCGGCCATCAGCGCACCGGAGCGCTTGTCGAAATCCTCGGCGAGCTCGCGGATCGACTTCACCGCCTGGAACAGCTCGCCGCCATCCTTGCCGCCCGCGAGCGTGTTGAGGCCGAGCATGAGGCTATCGGCCTTGAGCATGACGCCGTCGACCTTGGCCATCACGCCGTCGATCTTCTCGGAATTGCGCGCGAGCGAATTGGTGAAGGTCTCGAGGTTCTTCAGCGAGTTCTTCACCGATTCCTGATTGTCGGCGACGATCTTGTTGACGTTCTGCAGCGTGGCGCGGATCGCCTCGGTGACGTCCTGGAGCTTGTTGGGGTCCGCCGTCAGCGTCGGGATGCCGTCCTGGTCGAGCGGCGGTGCCGGAGCGGCCTCGTCGCCGCCCTTGAGCGAGATGGCGGCAACGCCGGTGAGGCCCTGGAATTCGAGGCCGACCAACGTGTCCTTGCGGATCGGGGCGTTGTTCTCGATCATGGCGAGTGCGACAACCCGCCGCGGGTTGTCCAGCTTCACCGAGACCACCTCGCCCACCCGGATACCATTGAAGTTGACGCTGCCGCCGTTGCGCAGGCCCGCCGCCGGACCCTCGAACACGACGCGCAAGGGGCTGCGCTGCTTGGTGGTGTGCAGCGACTGAAACCACAGCACGAAGCCGATCGCGGCGGCGATCACCGCCAGCGTGAACGAGCCGATCAAGACGTAATTCGCCCGCGTTTCCATCAGGTGCTCCGGCTACTCAACTCATGACCGCGCGGGCGCGCTTGCCATGGAAATACTGCCTCAGCCAGGGATGCTGCGAGGCCTGCATGTCGGCGATCGACCCTGCCGCAATGATCTTACCGTTCCCTAAAACGGCGATGCGGTCACATGCGGTGTACAGGCTGTCAAGATCGTGGGTTACCATGAAAACGGTCAGCCCCAAAGTGCGCTGGAGCGTCCGGACCAGCTCGTCGAAATCGCCGGCGCCGATCGGGTCGAGACCCGAGGTCGGCTCGTCCAGGAACACCAGATCCGGATCGAGCGACAGCGCGCGCGCCAGCGCCACGCGCTTGATCATGCCGCCCGAGAGCTCGGAGGGAAAGCGGTCGGCGACCTCGGGCTTGAGGCCGACCATGGTCAGCTTGGCCATGGTGATCTCGTCCATCAGCCGCTGCGAGACGCGCAGATATTCGCGCATCGGAAACTGGATGTTCTGCCGCACCGTGAGCGAGGAGAACAGCGCGCCCTGCTGAAACAATACGCCCCAGCGCCGCTCGACGTTGCGGCGCTCCGACGTGCTGGAGGAATCGAGATCCACGCCGAACACCTCGATGGAGCCGGCGACCTTCGGCACGAGGCCGATGATGGTGCGGGTCAGCACCGACTTGCCCGCGCCGGAGGGACCGACGAAGCCGAGGATCTCGCCGCGCTTGACGTCGAGGTTGAGGCCGTCGAGCACGCGTGTTGCGCCGAACTGCACGGTGATACCGCGGACGCGGATGATGGGGTCTTGAATCTCGCCCGCCATCGTCACATCCCGATCGCGGCGAAGAAGATGGCGAAGACGCCGTCCATCACGATGACGAAGAAGATGCCCTTCACCACCGACGCCGTGGTGTGCTGTCCCAGCGACTCCGCGCTGCCCTGCACGGCGAGCCCTTCGACGCAGGCGACGATGCCGATCACGGCGGCCATCACCGGCGCCTTGACGATGCCGACGATGAAATGATCGATCGAGATGGCGTCGCGCAGCCGCAGCAGGAACGCCTCGGGCTGGACGCCGCCATAGAGCCAGGCCACCAGACCGCCGCCATAGAGCGCGGCCATCGCACCGAGGAAGGCGAGGATCGGCAGCGCCAGCACCAGCGCCATCATGCGCGGCAGCACCAGCACCTCGATCGGGTCGAAGCCCATGGTGCGCAGCGCGTCGATCTCCTCGCGCATCTTCATCGAGCCGAGCTCGGCGGTGTAGGCACTGCCCGATCGGCCCGCGACCATGATGGCGACCAGGAGCACGCCGATCTCGCGCAGCACCAGAACGCCGAGCATGTCGACGACGAAGATGTCTGCGCCGAACCTGCGGAAATGGAAGATGCCCTGCTGGGCGATGATGCAGCCGATCAGGAAGGTGATCAGCACGATGATCGGGACCGCGCGCCAGCACACCTGCTCCATGTGGTGCACGGTCGAGGTCAGGCGGAACGAGCGCGGATGGATCAGGATGCGAAAGCCCGCCGCGAGCACCGCGCCGAGCATGTCGACGAGGCCGGCAACGGTGCCGGCAATTCCGGTGACGGTCCGGCCGATCTGTTCCAGCATGCCGGTGATGGTGATCGGGCTGCTGTCGATCACCGGGGTTGCCCGTACCCGCCGCACCTCGTCGACCAGGCTGGAATAATTGGCGGAGAGCCCCGCGATCTGCGGCTCGACCGCGCCGCTCGTCAGGCTGCGGCGCAGCCGCTCGATCAGCCAGGCGCCGAACGTGTCGAGCTTGGCGACCTCGGAGACGTCGATGAAGATGCTTTGGGGACTGCCGGCGAGTTTCTCGGCATCGGCCACCATCCGCTCCAGGACCGGCGCAAAGCTCGCGGTCCAGGTGCCGGTGGCGCACAGTGCCAGCGCGTTGCCCTTGGCAATCCGCTCCAGCTTCGGATCGCCGTTCAAGATGTCCGCTCCCGTGCCGAAGCGCAGGAAACGGATGGAATCGGATGGTTGCGCACGCGCCCTTACCTAGAGAAGGTATCCCCAACTGGCCATTGTTAGTTGCTAGAGGTAACTAGCAGGTTCAGATTTCGCCAGAGTTCAAAATGACTTCCACGAAACTTCTCGCCCTGGCGGCGCGAATCGAGCGCTTCCCGATCGCCGGCAGCTTTACCATCAGCCGGGGGGCCAAGACCGAGGCCGTGACCGTCGTGGCGGAGGTCAGCCGGGACGGCCTGACCGGCCGCGGCGAATGCGTGCCCTATCCGCGCTATGGCGAGACGCCCGAGGCAACGCTGGCTGCGGTAAAGGCCATGCAGGAGGCTGTGGCGGGCGGGCTGACACGAACGGCCCTCCAGACCGCCATGCCGTCAGGTGCGGCCCGTAACGCGCTGGATTGCGCCCTGATTGACCTCGAGGCCAAGGCGGCGGGCCTGCGCGCCTGGAACCTGCTGGACCGTCCGCCCCCGACCGAGCGCACCACGGCCTACACGATTTCGTTAGGAGCGCCGGAGGCCATGGCCGTGGCGACCGCCAAGGCGGCGCACCGGCCATTGCTCAAGATCAAGCTCGGCGGCGACGGCGATCCGGAGCGAATCGCGGCGGTGCGCAAGGCCGCCCCCGCAGCCGAGCTGATCGTCGATGCCAACGAAGCCTGGACCGAGGCCAATCTGGAGCACAACCTCGCCGCCTGCGCCGCGGCCGGCGTCACCCTGGTGGAGCAGCCACTGCCGGCTGGGAAGGGCGAGGCGCTGGCGCGGATCAAGCGGCCGCTCGCCGTCTGCGCCGATGAGAGCGTGCACGACCGCGCCTCGCTCGCGCCGCTGCGCGACCGCTACGATGCCGTGAACATCAAGCTCGACAAGTCCGGCGGCCTCACCGAGGCGCTGGCGATGGCCGATGCTGCGCAGGCGCTTGGCTTCGAGATCATGATCGGCTGCATGGTCGCGACATCGCTGTCGATGGCGCCGGCGATGCTGGTGGCACCGCAGGCACGCTTCGTCGATCTCGACGGTCCCCTGCTGCTCGCGCGCGATCGCGACCACGGCCTGCGCTATGACGGCAGCCTGGTCTATCCGCCGGACGCCTCGCTCTGGGGATGAGCCATCAGCCGGTGCCGCGCCGACCAGATCACGAGCGCGCCGGCCGCGGCCATCGCCGCCATGACGTAATAGAGGCTATCGCCGATGCGGGCATAGATCGCGCCCGACGCGATCGAGGTCGCAGCGCCCAGGAGCCCGTTGCACGCGGCGTAATAGCCCTGGCCCCGCGCGATCTGATGTGAGGGCACGCGCTGCACCAGGAGATTCATGGTGCCGAGAATGGTCATGCCGAAGCTGAAGCCGTGGCCGAGCTGCACGATCGCGAGCAACAGCAGCGGCGGCTCATTCGCCGTGACGATCCAGCGCACCACGGCGCTCACGCCGCCGATCGCGATCATCGTGGACGGATGCAGCGAGAAGCGCGGCGACAGCGCGAACACGACGATCTCGGCGATCACACCGAGCGTCCACAGGCCCGCGATCGTCAGCCCGCTGATCCCGTGGAGCTGCCAGTTGATGGCGGAGAACGTGTAATAGGCGACGTGGCTGCCCTGGATCAGCGCTGCCGAGGCGATGATGGCCCAGAAGCCGGCATCGCGCAGCAGCGCCGTGTCGGCACGCGCCTCGGCGCTCTTGCGCCTAATCTCGTCGAGCGGCTGAAGCAGCAGGCTGGCTGCGACCGCGACGACCGCCCATGCGACGATGATCCAGATCAGATCGCGCGCTGCGATGACGTCCACGAGGTAGCCGCAGGCGAGCGAGCCCGCGGCGAACGCAGCCGAGCCCCATAGCCGCAGGGGTCCATAGTCGAGCCCGTAGCGCGCGACGCCGCGCAGCGCATAGGCATCGGTCAGCGGCATCGTCGGCGTCCAGATCATGCAGGTCAGCGCATAGATCAGGAACAGCGCCAGCGGCTGCTGCTGCAGGCCGACGGCGGTGAAGCCGATCGCGGTCGCCAGCACCGAGACCATCATGGCACCGCGAATGGCCTGACGCTTCTCGGCGAAGGCGGTCACTTGCGGCAGCGTGGTGAAACGCGTCATCGCCGGCAGCGCGTTGATGATCCCGATCCAGGCTGCGTCGATGCCGATCCCCTTCAGCCAGAGCGGGAAGAACGGCAGATGCGTGCCCGAGACCGCGAAGACGGCCGAATAGAACAGCGCTAGACTCACGGCGAATCGCCGCTTCTGCGCCGCTGCAATGGGGATTTGTGATTCGCCTGCCATCAAACCAATTGCGATTCGGTCGATATCGTGGTGATCGTTACAGTAACGCGTACTGATTTGCGCGACGAGATTGTCATGGCCAACGAAGCATTCGCCCTCTCGCCCATGTCTGCCCGCGCGGCCGAGCCGAACGAGCAGGATTACGACGCGATCCGCGAAGCCTTCATGGAGACCGCGCGCGGCCGCTGGTTCCTCGGCGAATACGCCAAGCGCAACCGCAATGCCGACACCCGCATGGTGCTCGATGCGGTCGCGAAAATCGAAGAAACCCTTGCGGCACAGCGGCAACCGGTCGTCGAGGACCGCCTGCCCGAAGCGCTGGTCGAGATCCGCCGCGCCATCCGCGAGGCCGAGACGATCGCGATCGCGGCGTTCGATCCCGCGGCGATCGAGGCGAGCCTCGCGCCGATCCCGCGCGGGGTGCGCATCATCAAGGAGATCTCCTGGCGCTGGCGCGAGATCGGCGCCGACGGGCGGATCTGCGACCTCATTGATTCGCAGCTGGCCTCGATCGAGGCTGCCTGCGGCCAGATTTCGACCATCGATCCCCGCGTCGAGCTCAAGGCCGCCTTCGATCTGCTGAAGGATCGCGTTGAGCAACTCGACGGCGACGCAACGCCGCAGGCCGCGGCAGCTCCCAGGCAAGAGGCGCCGTCGTCAACGGCGGACGTGCCGCCTGCAGAGGTCGCGCTTGGCGCGGCGGCGAGCGAAGCCCCCGTGGCTTTTACGGAGACGCCGCAAGACGTCGCAGCAGCTCCCGAGACCGGCGCCGCCGTCGAAGCAGCTGACGTCGCCGATACGACCGCCATCGCCGAGCAAGCGATGGAGATCGCCCTCGCGCCAGACATCGCGGCCGAAAGCCCGGTCAGACTGGGCGAAGCCGAACTCGAAGACGCGGCACGTGAAGCAGCCGCGCCTCGAGGCGTTGCGTTTGAAGAGCCGGTCGCAGAGACCGCCGCCTTCGCGGAAGTCACCGACGAGTTCTCGCTCGATGCCGCCGCGGAAGCCGAAGACGAAGCCATCCTGGACGCTATCGCGCTGGAGATGGCCGCGCCCGATCCTGAGTTCGACGAGATCATCGAACCGGTGGAGATGGCGGCGGCCGCTCCGGAACCGATGGCTGTAGAGGTCGCAACTCCCATTGCTGCGGAGCCGCCGCAGCCGGTCGCGCCAGAGCCGGTCGTCGCGGCGGTCGCGGAAGAGCCCGCCGCGGACGCGCCGATCGCGATGGACTCGCTCGCCCGCCTCACCGACGCCATCGCGGAAGCCGCCGCCGAGGTGATGGAGCAGCAGGCGCCGGCGATGGCCGCGACGGCAACGCTCGGCGTCGCGCCGAACGCGACTCTGCCGATGCCTTCGCCCCTGTCCTCGCCCGAGCCCTCCCTCGGTGCCACCATCCTCGCCAGCGGCATCCTGCAAAGGCCGCGAGCCGCCGCCAACGACCCGCTCGGTCCGATCCGCCGCATGACCCAGGCCGAGAAGATCGCGTTCTTTTCGTAAGGCTCAGCACCGTGTCCCGGACAAGCGGCAACGCGTCAGCGTTGCAGCGCAGAGCCGGGACCCAGAGGCCACGAACTCTTCAGCAACAATGGGCCCCGGCTCAGCAGCGCATCGCTGAAGAAGCGCTGCGCTGCTGAGCCGGGGCACGAGAGAAATGTTGAGGCCGGCTCTCTCCGCAGCATCATTGCGAGCGCAACAACGTGACTATCAGCTCCGTCATCCTGAGGTGCGAGGCGCACGATGCGCAGCATCGTGCGGGGAGCCTCGAAGGATGCGCGGCTCCGATGCAGCGGGGCTGTCGCCCTTCGAGGCTCGCCGAAGGGGCGAGCACCTCAGGGTGACGGTCGTAGAGTAGAGCGCGCTGCTTACACCCGCGTCACTGCAAGCGTCACCGCGCCCATCACCCGCAATTCCACACCGCCCCGATTGGCGTGCGCGTCCAGCACGGACCAAAACTGCCGCCATTGTAACGGCCGCCGTTGAAGCCGGGGCGGCCGAAATAGTGCCACTCGCCGTCCCAACGGTAGTACTGCAGAACCGGGTCGATGTACCAATGGCGCCGGTCGGCGCGCGACAGGCGGCGCATCGCGTCCTTCTGCTTGTAGAGCGGAATGCTGTTGCTCAGCGGCTGCCGATAGCCAGGCAGGAAGCCATAGCCTTTCCAGACCGGCTTGGGGCGCTTTTGAACTGGCTCAGCGGGTGCTGTGGCGGGCAGCAGAGACAGGATGACGGCGACGAATAGACACATCAGGCGAGACATGGATCGACCATAGACAGGCGGATGCGAGAAGGCCACTCAAATTCGGGTGCGAGGCTTTTCGCCGCTTCTGCTCATCGTGCTCTCGCGATAAGCATGCAAAGCACAGCAGTGGACGGCTTGCATGTTCCGGAGGGACGAATGTCTGAAACCCCGCGCGTCGGCGCATTCGCCATTATTCCGAGCAACGACCTTCTCGCCGCGATTCCGTTCTGGGAACGTCTCGGCTTCGCGCGTGGCGGCGGCGATGCCGGCTACGTCATCATGGCCGGTTGGGGTTGCGAGGTGCATCTCACGCAAGCCGGCGAGGACCCTTGGCGGGTGCCCGAGCACAATCCATTCGGCATTTTCATTCGCACGCCCGAGGTCGAGGCCATCGCTGCGCGCGTGGACGATTTGATCATCCGTCCCGGCGGCGTTCTGCGTCATCGCGAATGGGGCATGTATGAATTCGGCATCAACGGACCTGACGGTCTGCTGGTCCGGATCGGCTGGCCCTCAGAGCTGGTGATGTCCCCTAGCTGATCACGCCCTTCCTGATCAGGAAGCAGCCATAGCCCCGGCTGTCCCCTACCTGCACCACGCCGAAGCCTGCGGCCGCGGCGCGATAGAAATCCGAACGTGAGAGCTTGCCGGGCGTGACGACGCTGCCGGCCGCGCGTTCGATCTCGGCCAGCACGGCCCGCTGCACCTCGGGCACGCGGTCGGGATCGTCGACCGGCATCATCACGCGCACCGGATCGGGATCGAAATCGTCGAGTGGATAGACCGACATGATGGCGCGGGCAGCCGTCTCCATGTTTATGCCCGGCAGCTGGATCAGGCGCTGCGAGGACGTTGCCGCGGCAATACGGGTCGCCGGGTGGTTGGCGTCGACGAAAACGAGGTCGTCGCCGTGGCCCATGGCGGCGAGCAGCCAGAGCAGGTCGGGCGTCAGGATCGGATCGATCGATTTCAGCATGTGACGGACTTCCTCCCAATCGGTCGTTCACCATAGCAGGTTCCCAACGTGATTCAGATCACGTCTGCCGCCATGGTGACTGGGATCACGGACCGCACGCTCGAACGCGGTCAGGCTTGCTCGCAACCAATCTCGCATCGAGATGAGTGCCAAAGGAGCACGCCATGTTCCGCCTAAAGCCTTTCCTGATGACGGCCAGCCTGCTGGGAAGCCTGTTCGGCTTCAGCTGCGGGCCCGTTTCCGCGCAAGTCGCCCCGGTCCAGCCGGCCCCCACCGCGCTGCAAGGCCCGGAGCAGCGGGTGGCGCTGGTGATCGGCAATGCGAACTACAAGAACGCGCCGCAGCTCGCGAACCCCGACGATGACGCGCAGTCGATGGCGCAATTCCTGAATTCCGCCGGCTTCGAAGTGGTCGCCGCGACCGATTTGACCCAGGACGACATGCTTCGCGTGGTCCAGGACTTCTCCGCCAAGGTCGCTTCGCGCGGCCCGAACACGGTGGCGATGGTCTATTATGCCGGCCACGGCGTGCAGCTCGCCGGCGAGAACTATCTCGTTCCCGTCGACGCCAAGGTGTCCAGCCCGACCGAGCTCGTCAACAATTCCGTGCGTCTGGTCGACGTGATGTCGACGCTGGAGACGATCCCGAGCCGCATGCGCATCGTGATCCTCGACGCCTGCCGCAACAACCCGTTCCCCGAGGTCAACGACGCCGGCCGGGGCCTCGCCATCGTCGATGCGCCGAACGGCTCGATCGTCGGCTACTCGACTGCGCCGGGCGCCGAGGCGCTCGACGGCACCAGTGGTCACAGCCCCTACACCCAGGCGTTCCTGAACGTCGCGCGCGAGCCCAACGTTCCGATCGAGCAGCTGTTCAAGCGTGTGCGCCTCCAGGTCAACCAGACCACCAGCGGCGCGCAGATCCCGTGGGAGAGCTCGTCCTTGACGTCCGACTTCACCTTCTTCGGTGACACAGCCGTTGCCGCCAACCGCGCCCCGGTGAAAGCGCCGGTGGTGCAGATGGCCTCCAACCTGCCGAGTCGCTCGACCCGCCAGGCCTATGACTACGTCGTGTCCGAGGGCCGGCCGGAGTATTATCAGGAGTTCATCCGGATGTACCCGCACGATCCGCTGTGCGACCACATCCGCTGGCTGCTCAACAACCTCCTGCTCACGCAGGCCTGGCACAAGGCGGTGCTCGCGAACTCGCCGCTCGGCTACAAGAGCTTCTATGATAGCTACGGCAACAGCCCTTATGCGCAAATAGCGCTAAAGCTGCAGGTGCAGCCGAAGCAGATCCCGTTGATGCAGGCGACCAAGTTCCTGGCGCCGCAGACCATTGCCCCGACGCTCAAGATCGGCAATCTCGGTCAGCCCAAATACATGCCGGTGATGCCCGGCAATGGCGGCGCGCAGATCACTGGCAATCTGCCGATCGTGCAGAAGCCGATCGACGGCAACATCGGCAAGCTCGGCAATGGCGGGCCGATCGCCAAACTGCCCTTGGGCAACAACCAGCCGAACGGCGCGCCGTCGCAGACCCCGGGCAAGATCGTCACCCTGCCCGCGCCGACCAACACGACCAACGCCAATGGCGGCGGCAAGATCGTGACCCTGCCTGCGACCAACACCACGCCGAACGGCAACAACCGCAGGCCCGGCAAGATCGTCGGCATGCCGGTGAATGTCGATAAGGGTGGCTCGAACATCGACTCGAAGCCCGTCAACGGTCAGACGCAGAACCGTCCGATCCGCATCACCAACGGCGTGAAGATCAACAACGCTCCAGTGAACAAGGTGCAGATGCAGAACAATGTGGACCGCCGTCCGCAGCTCAACACGATGCCGAGCGGCATGGTCAGCAGCAACAACAACTTCCGGCAGTCGATGAACCAGGCGCCGAGCATGAATAGCGGAGGCAACCGTCGCGGCGGCTTCATGCGCTGATTGCCACGAGGAAGGTGCGCCGACCTCGCCCGCAAGCCGGAGAGATTGCACCGAGCAAGCGGCAAGTTCGAACTAACAACACCAAAGGGCAGAGCGACGACGCTCTGCCCTTTCTTCATGTGAGGGAACTCGCGCGAGGCCAGTCTGCGCTCCACTTGCAAACCCAGAAGAGATCGTCATGCCCGGGCTTGTCCCGGGCATCCACGTTCTTTGTGCTGCATGGAAGGGCGTGGATGGCCGGGACAAGCCCGGCCATGACGCCTGTGGGCACATAGTGTGCCCAACACTCATCCCACACGTGGTTACTACAAGTGGGAAGAGGCGAAGCGGGACTAGTAAGAGATCACGCCACCAGCTCTGCGAACAAATCCGCATCGACATTGCCGCCGGAGAGCACGATGACGACATTCCTCCCTGCGACGTCGAGGCGGCCGGCGAGCAGCGCGGCAAGGCCGACGGCGCCGCCGGGCTCGACCACAAGCTTGAGCTCGCGATAGGCGAAGGCGACGGCCGCGCCGACTTCCTTGTCCGATGCGGTGACGCCGCGCGCCAGCAGCTTGCTGTTGATCGCGAACGTCATCTCGCCGGGCATCAAGGCCATCAGTGCGTCGCAGATGGTGCGGCCCGCCGGCGGATGCGGCTCACGGTGGCCCGCGCTCAGCGAAATGCCGTGATCGTCGAACGCTTCGGGCTCGGCCACGACGATCTGCGCTTGCGGATAACGCGCCTTCACGGCGGTCGCGACACCGGCGATCAGGCCGCCGCCGGAGGCCGGCGCCACCACGATGTCGGGGGCAAGGCCGAGGCCCGCCATGTCCTCCGCGATCTCGCGGCCGGCGGTGCCCTGCCCCGCAATCACGAAGGGATCGTCGTACGGCTTGACCAGCGTCGCACCACGCTTCTCGGCGATGCCGCGCGAGATCGCCTCGCGGTCGTCACGGTCGCGATCGTACAGCACGACCTCGGCGCGGTAAGATTTGGTGCGCTCGCGCTTGGACAGCGGCGCATCCGCCGGCATCACGATGGTCGCCTGCATGTCGAGGATCTTCGCCGCGGCAGCCACGCCCTGAGCATGGTTGCCCGAGGAGAACGCGACGACGCCGCCGGCGCGCTTGTCCTGCGGGATCGAGAACACCTTGTTGAAGGCGCCGCGGAACTTGAAGGAGCCGGTGCGCTGGAGCATCTCCGGCTTCAGGAACACCTTTGCGCCGACACGCTCGTTGAGCACGGGAAAAGACAACAGCGGGGTGCGGATCGCGTAAGGCGCGATCACACGCGCCGCGGCATCGATGTCGGCAGGGCCGACCGGGAGGAGCTGTTCGGTCATGGCGGAATGTTATCGCGGCCAATGAGGACCGGGCAAGACACCTCCGCGAGAGGTTTCTTCCCAATCAGGCCACAAAGCGCGGCTGTTCCGCGCCGTTCGGGCCAGACAGCACCGCGCCGACGGCATGAATGCTGTCAATGAAGACCCGGGCCGAGGCTTCCCAGGTGTAATTTGCGGCGAAGGCGACGCAATCCTGCCGGGAGATGCCAAGCGCGGCGAGGCAAGCGTTGCGCAGATCGTGATCGAGGACGCCGACCGGCGCATTGCCGATCACGTCGCGGGGGCCCTTCACCGGGAAGGCGGCCACCGGCAGGCCGCTCGCGAGCGCTTCCAGCAGGACCAGGCCGAACGTGTCGGTCTTGCTCGGGAACACGAAGACGTCGGCCGCGGCATAGATTTCAGCCAGCCCCTCGCCGTGCTTCTCACCGAGGAAGATCGCCTCGGGATAGGCCTCTTCGAGTGCGGCGCGCGCCGGACCGTCGCCGACGATCACCTTCGTGCCGGGCAGGTCGAGATCGAGGAACGCCTCGAGATTTTTCTCCACTGCGACCCGGCCGACCGACAGGAATACCGGCGCGGGCAGGCAGAGATCGACGGGTCGCGGATGGAACAGCTGCGTGTCGACGCCGCGCGGCCACAGCACGACATTGTCGAAGCCGCGCTCCGTCAGCTCGCGGGCGAGCGCGGGCGTTGCCGCCATCACGGCCCGGCTGGGACTGTGGAAGCGGCGCAGCGCCCGCCAGATCAGCGAGCCCGGCACCGGCACGCGGGCGCGGACATATTCGGGAAAGCGGGTGTGGAAGCTGGTCGTGAACGGCAGCTTGCGCTGGCGGCAATAGCGGCGGACCATCAGGCCGATCGGACCTTCCGTCGCGATGTGGATGCTGTCCGGGCGCGCTTCCTCGATCAGCTTCGCGATGCGCGCCGGGCGCGGCATGGCGAGGCGGACGTCGCGATAGCTCGGCATCGCGAAGGTGCGGAACGATTGCGGCGTCAGGAACGCGAACTCGACGCCTAGGCTCTTGCCGGCGTCGGCGAGCTTGGTCAGCGTCCGAACCACACCGTTGACTTGCGGGTGCCAGGCGTCGGTCGCGACCAGGATGCGCATCAGGCGGCTCTCGTCACGCAGCTCTTGCCGCGACCTGCGGGACGGCTGCCGGCTTCTGAAGCTGGTCCGCCCAGGTGATGATCTCGAAATGGCCGTCGTCGTGCTCGACGAGAGCCGTGCAGCTCTCGACCCAGTCGCCGCAATTCATGTAGCGGATGCCGCCTTCGTCGCGGATCACGGCGTAGTGGATGTGGCCGCAGATCACGCCGTCGGCGTCGTGGCGCCGCGCCTCGGCGGCGAGCGCCTGCTCGAAAGCGCCGATATAGTTGACGGCGTTCTTCACCTTCTGCTTGGCCCATTGCGACAGCGACCAATAGGGCACGCCGAACAGGCGGCGGAAGAAGTTGACGAAGCGATTCATCTGGATCGCGAAGTCGTAGGCCCTGTCGCCGAGATGGGCGAGCCAGCGCGCGTTCTGCACCACGAGATCGAAGATATCGCCATGGATGACGAGATAGCGCTTACCGTCGGCGCCGGTATGGACGGTGTTCTCGACGACGTCGATGCCGCCGAAATGCGTGCCGTAATAATTGCGCAGGAATTCGTCGTGATTGCCGGGAATGTAGATGACCTTGGCGCCCTTGCGCGCCTTGCGCAGCAGCTTCTGGACGAGGTCGTTGTGCGATTGCGGCCAGTGCCAGCTCGATTTCAGCGCCCAGCCGTCGACGATGTCCCCGACGAGATAGATGGTGTCGGCGTCGTGGTAGCGCAGGAAGTCGAGCAGAAGATCGGCTTGGGAACCGCGGGCTCCGAGATGGACGTCGGAGATGAACAACGTGCGAAAGCGCCGCTCCGGGCTCTCGTCACTCACATCGTAACTTCCCATGCGCCAACCCGTAACAATGTCCCGTGACAGGGAGATGACCGATTGAACCCTTGAGGCACCCGCGGATACGAATCAAACCTCGCCTCGCCCTGCCCGCGAATATCAGTCGCATGCGACAATCAGGCGACATGGCGCCGCAGGGGCTGCCCGTATTGGTCCGAGCTCCCTTTTGAGACTGGCACTGCTGCCATCCTTCGAGACGCCCGCTTAAGGCGGGCCCCTCAGGATGAGGACTGAATGGGCGGCAGCAGTTTCGATGTGCCGTGCTGCTTGGCCTCATCGGGAGACCGCTGAGGCGGTCGTCTCGAAGGACGAGGCGTGCGTTCAGGCTTTACCCGCTTCAATAGAACTTGTGGAAATGATGGACCGGTCCGTGGCCGTGGCCGACGCTGAAGCGGTCGGCGGCCGCGATCGCCGCGGTGATCCAGGCCTTGGCGTTGCGCACGGCCTGCTCGAGCGCCTCGCCCTTGGCGAGGCCCGCCGCGATCGCCGATGACAGCGAGCAGCCCGTGCCATGGGTATTCCCGGTGGCGATGCGGGGCGCAGCGAGCGCGATCGTACTGTCGGCATCGATCAGATAGTCGGTGCTCTCCGCGCCCTCGCCGTGCCCGCCCTTGATCAGGACGGCACGGCAGCCGAGCGCCAGCAGCCGGCGCCCCTGGCTTTCGATTGCAGCCTCGCTCGCCGCCACGGGCTCGTCGAGCAGCGCGGCGGCCTCGGGCAGGTTCGGCGTGATCACCGAGGCCAGCGGAATCAGTCGCGTGCGCAACGCTTCGATCGCTTCGGCGGCGAGCAGCCGGTCGCCGGAGGTTGCCACCATCACGGGATCGAGCACCACGTGGCGCGGCGCCCAGCGCGATAATGCGCTCGCGATCGCCTCGATGCTGGCGACCTGGGCCACCATGCCGATCTTCACGGCGCCAACGTCGAGATCGGAAAACACCGCATCGATCTGTGCGGTGACGAACTCCGCCGGCGCGGCGTGAATGCCCGTGACGCCACGCGTGTTCTGCGCCGTCAGCGCCGTGATGGCGGACGCGCCATAGACGCCGAGCGCGGCAAACGTCTTCAGGTCCGCCTGAATGCCGGCGCCGCCGCTCGAATCCGAGCCGGCGATGGTGAGTGCGACCGGGGTCGTCATCGCGGGATGCATCTGCTGGTGGACGTCATGACCTGTCCTAGCGCGCCTGCGGAACCCCAGCAAGCGCGGCAGCGATGATTCGCTGCCACGCACCGCTTGCGACCGTCGCCGCATCTCCCCCGCAATCGGGCGGGCTTGAAAAGCGAGCCGCGCCATGGCTTTGCCAGCCTGCCCTTGGCGTCCACACCGATGAGTGAGACGTTAGGTGGTGGAATCGTCCAAGGACGCCAATCGCGCGAGCCGCCCCCGGCCCGCGCGTCTCCCCGGGTGGAATTATGTGGGCCTATTTTCAACGTCTCCTCGACTCCTCGACGTTCTCGCCGCACGGCATCTGCCTGCTGTGGGAACCCCAGCTGGTCTGGCTCCATGTGGTCGCCGACGCCTGCATCGCGGCCGCCTACTTTTCCATCCCGTTTGCCCTCGCCATCCTCGTCACCAAGCGGCGCGACCTCAAATTCGGTTGGGTCTATTGGGCGTTCGCGATCTTCATCATGGCCTGCGGCCTGACCCATGTGCTGTCGATCTACACGCTCTGGGTCCCGATCTACGGCATCGAGGGCCTCCTCAAGGCGGCCACGGCGGTCGCCTCCGTCTTCACCGCCGCTGCGCTCTGGCCGCTGCTGCCGAAGATCCTCGCCATTCCCTCTCCGTTCGAGTTGCGGCAGGTCCAGGCCGCGCTCGAGGAGGAGGAGATCAAGAGCCGGGACGCGACGCTTCTGCTGCAGCAGGTCAGCGATGCCCAGCGCGCGATGCGCGACAGCGTGGCCCGGCTCACCGCGATCGTCGAGACCGCGGTCGACGGGGTCATCCTGTTCGATGCGCAGGACCGCATCCTGCTGTTCAATCCGGCCTGCGAGCGCCTGTTCGGCTACCAGGCCGATGAGGTCATGGGCTGGAACGTCAGCATGTTGATGCCCGAGGCGGACGCTTCGTCCGACAATGCCACGCGGCATTTCGCGACCGGCGGCGAATCCGTCGGCCTGCGCAAGGATGGATCGACCTTCCCGATGGACCTGTCGGTGGGTCAGGCGCGGCAGGACGGCGAGTTGATCTTCGTCGGCATCATCCACGACCTCTCCGCGCGCAAGCTCACCGAGCAGCAGCTGCAGCAGGCGCAGAAGATGGAGACGGTCGGTCAGCTCTCCGGCGGCATCGCGCACGATTTCAACAATCTGCTCACCGTGATCATCGGCAACGCCGAGCATCTCAGCGAGCAGCTCAAGGCCAGGCCCGACCTCAGGCGCTTTGCCGACGACATCTGCCAGTCGGGCGAACGGGGCGCCGAGCTGACGCAGCGGCTGCTCGCCTTCAGCCGGCGCCAATTGCTCCAGCCGCAGATGATCGATTGCCGCGGCCTGCTCGATTCCATGTTCAAGCTGCTCAAGCGGACCTTGCGCGAAGACATCGAGATCAGGACGAGCTCGGGCCCCGGCACGATCACGGCCTTTGCCGATCGCGCCCAGCTCGAATCGGCCGTGCTCAATCTCGCGCTCAACGCGCAGGACGCCATGCCGGCAGGCGGACATCTGACGCTGAGCACGGAGCTGACCGCGATCGACGACGATTATCGCGCGCTTCATCCCGAAGTCGCGTCCGGCGCTTACGCGTTGATCTCGGTCACCGACGACGGCGAAGGCATGACGCCTGACGTCAGCGCACGCGCCTTCGAACCGTTCTTCACCACCAAGGAGGTCGGCAAAGGCTCCGGCCTCGGCCTCAGCATGGTCTACGGCTTCGCCAAGCAGTCCGGCGGCCATGTCTCGATCTACAGCGAGCCGGCCCTGGGGACCACGGTCCGGATCTACCTGCCGCGCGCCGCGGCGGGACAATCGCAGGCGGATCTTGCGGAGGGCGAGGACACAGCGCTGCGCGGATACGAGACGATCCTGATCGCGGAAGACGATCCGTTCGTTCGCTCCTCCGTCATCCGCAGGGTTGAAGCACTCGGATATCGCGTCGTCGCCGCGGTCAACGGCAAGGAGGCCTTGCAGCAGCTGCGCACCGATCCCGGCATCGACCTGCTGTTCACCGACATCGTGATGCCCGGTGGCATGAGCGGCTGGGATCTCGCCGATCAGGCGCGGCGGATTCGCCCCTCGCTGCCCGTCCTGTTCACCTCGGGCTATGCACTGGAGACCCTGGTCGAGCAGGGCCGCGCGCATGCGCAGGCAATCGTGCTGACCAAGCCCTATCGCAAGGTCGAGCTGGCGCAGCGGCTTCGGGATGCATTCACGGCTGCGGCTGTCGCCTCCTGAGCGGCGGACCTGCGCCTGGCGGCTTGTACAGGCGGCCGGCCGCTTGCTAAACCCGGCCGGGTTTGGCCTATTAGCCGGCCAGATGTGCTTTCGGAGTGACCGCGATGGTTCCCTTTTTCGTCCAGATCAAATGCAAGCTCGGCCAGTCCTATGTGGTCGCCAACGCGCTCGCCGAAGCCGAGATCGCCTCCGAGATCTACTCCACGGCCGGCCAATACGACCTGCTGGTGAAGTTCTACGTCGACAAGGACACCGACATCGGCCACTTCGTCAACGAGAAGGTGCAGGTGCTGCCGGGCATCCAGGACACCCTCACCATCATCACCTTCAAGGCGTTCGGCGCGGGCTAGCGCGGCTGCGCTAGCTTCCTTCCTTGCGCTTGGGCGGCGTCGGTCCGTCCACCGGCGGCAGCGACTTCAGATAGGCAGCCATCGCGGCACGATCTTCCGCCGTCAGCTGCGCCAGATTCTTGATCACGGGACGCATCGCGCCGGAGGCGCTGTCGCCCTCGGGCATGTCGCCGGTCTCGAGAAAGTCGGCGATGTCCTTTTCGCTCCACGTGCCGATGCCTTTCTGCGTGATGTTCGGGACCCAGCCCTCCCCTTCCGGATTGGGACCGCCGGCGAAGCGCTGGCTGCGGATAATGCCGCCGAGCGCATTGCGCGGGCTGTGGCACTCGGCGCAATGGCCGAATGCGTTGACGAGATAGGCACCGCGATTCCATTGCTCCGAACGCGACGCGTCCGGCACGAACGACCCGGTATTCATGAACAGTAATTTCCAGATGCCGACATTGCGCCGGATATCGAATGGAAACGGCACGTCGTGATCACGCGACTTGCCCTGCACGGCGGGCAACGTCTTGAGGTAGGCGAAGAGATCGCGGACATCGTCGACCTTCGCGAGATGATACGAGGTGTAGGGAAAAGCGGGGAAGTAGTGCTTGCCATCGGGCGAGATGCCGCGCATCACGGCGTTGACGAAATCGCTCTCGCTCCAGCGGCCGATGCCGTCATTGGGATCCGGCGAGATGTTGGGAACGTAGAACGTTCCAAACGGCGAGCGGAGCGGCAGGCCGCCGCCGAGCCGCAGGCGATCGTCCTGGTTCGGCACGGCATGACAGGACGCACAGCCGCCGGCGTTGAACAGCTCCTTCCCGTTGGCGAGATCGGGCGCACGCGTTGCGGCCGGCACCGCCATGGCGGCTGGCATGGTCAGCCACCAATAGACTCCGAACGCCACAACCATGGCGATCAGGACAGCAAGCATCGCTCGTCGCAGCATCGAAGCATTCCGTCAGGACCACGAGCTTACGGATATTCCGTGCCCGCTCCAGCCACGATTAATTTAGATGGTTTGGCCCGACCGTGGGAATAAAGTCGCAGACGCACTGTTTGCAGGTTGACAGCAATCAGGCGTCAACAGGGAGAACCCCATGAATAAAGCTCTTTTCGCCACGCTGGCCTTCGGCGCTGCGGTCGCATTCGCCGGCCCCGCCAGCGCTGAAAAGCTGAAGGCGGCGCTGGATGGCAAGGCCGAAGTGCCGCCAAACACCAGCAGCGCCACCGGAACGGCCGACCTGGACTATGACGCCGCCAGCAAGAAATTGTCCTGGACCGTCACCTACTCGGGCCTCTCCGGGCCTGCCACCGCCGCGCATTTCCACGGGCCTGCCGAGGCCGGCAAGAATGCCGGCGTTGCCGTCCCGATCCCGAATGCGGCTTCAAGCCCCGTGAAGGGCGAAGCCACGCTCACCGACGCGCAGGCCGCAGATCTGCTCGGCGGCAAGTACTACATCAACATCCACACCGCGGCGAATCCGGGCGGCGAGATCCGCGGCCAGGTGACGAAGTAGGCTCTCAACGCGGCTTCGTCGGCGAAGGCCGGGCGCTGGAGGGGGCGTCCGGCCTTTTCAATTCTCGCCACGCTCAAGCCGCGTTCAGCGCCTGCGCAAGGTCGGCGATCAGGTCCGACGGATTCTCGATGCCGATCGACAGCCGGATGGTGGAATCGAGCACGCCGATCTTCTGGCGGATGGCGGCGGGAACGCCGGAATGGGTCATGGTCGCCGGCAGGCTGGCGAGCGACTCCGTTCCGCCGAGGCTGACCGCGAGCTTGAAGATTTGCAGCGCGTTGAGGAATTTGACGGCCGCATCCTTGCCGCCGACGATGTCGAAGGAGAACGTCGAGCCCGCCCCCAGGCACTGCCGTGCGAACACGCGGCCCGCGGCAGACGCCTCTTCGTGGTGACCGAGATAATGGACCTTCGCCACCTTGGCGTGATCGCGCAAGAAGTCCGCGACGAGGCGCGCATTCGCATTGGCCTTTTCCATGCGCAGGCTCAGTGTCTCCAGCGACCGGTTGATCATCCAGCATGAGTGCGGATCGAGCTGGGTGCCGATGGCGCCGCGCAGCGCCTTGATGCCCTTCATGAGCGCCTTGGAGCCGAGCGCTGCACCCGCAATCAGGTCGGAATGACCACCGACATATTTCGTGAGCGAGTACAGGGAAACATCCGCGCCGTGCTCGATCGGCCGCTGAAACACCGGCCCGAGCAGCGTATTGTCGCAGGCGATGATCGGCGTGTCGCCTTGCGTCTTTCCGATCGCCTCGGCGACACGGCGCATCATCGCGACGTCCACCAGTCCGTTAGTCGGATTTGCCGGAGTTTCGATCAGGATCATCGAAACGCGCCCCTTGCCCATGGCCTCCTCCGCAGCCTGCTTGACTGCCGCCTCGTCGATGCCGTCGGCGAAACCGACGGCGCCGATCGACAGACGCGCAAGCGTGTTCGTCAGCAGGGTTTCTGTCCCGCCATAGAGCGGCTGCGAGTGCAGGATGACGTCGCCTGGGCGGACGAAGGCGAGGATCGTGGTTGCGATCGCCGCCATGCCGGACGAGAACAGCGCGCAGCTCTCGGTGCGCTCGTAGATCGCGAGCCTATCCTCGACGATTTCGCTGTTGGGGTGATTGAAGCGTGAATAGACCAGGCCTGCACCCATGCCCTCCGGCGGCTCGCGCCGGCCGGCGACGAAATCGAAGAAGTCTTGGCCGTCATCGGCGGTCTTGAACACGAAGGTCGAGGTCAGGAATACCGGCGGCTTGATGGCGCCTTCCGACAATTGCGGATCATAGCCATAGGTCAGCATCAGGGTTTCCGGATGCAGCATGTGGTTGCCGATGTGGGTCTTCGACGGGAACGGTTTTACCATGGCCCTGCCTCGCTGTTGGTTCGCTCGCGGCGCTGTGGTCTTCGCATTGATGAGGCAATCGGAGCGGATGCGCTGGGTTCCGACAGCTCTCGTCAACGCCGCGGCAACTGAAGCATAGATAGCCGCTCCGCCTGCGGAACGTCAGACCTTGCGCACGGAATTTCCCGTTGAACTGCGCGACTGAGTCTCGAAGCCCGGATGAGCGAAGCGATATCCGGCAAGACCGGCCGAGCTGGCAGTTGTCCGGATATCGCTGCGCTCATCCGGGCTATGGGCTCTGCCCAGCTATTTCAACTTCACCCGATAGGTATCGTGGCAATCGTTGCAGCGATCATTGATCGTGGTGTAGGCCGCCTTCAGGCTCGCAACGTCGGTGATCTTGCCCTTGGCGTCGGCGATCGCCTTCTGCACGGGTGGAATCTTGGAGTCGAAATCGGCCTTGTTCTGCCAGACCTTTGGCGACGAGCCATAGGTCGCGTTCACCACGTCCTGCTTGGGATTGATCTCGAAGGTCTTCGCGATCTTGGCAACGTCCGCCTCGATGCTGGCAATGGCCTGATCGGCAGCTTTCTTGTCGAAGGGGATCTCGCCCTTGGTCATCTTCTGAATGACACCATATTGGTTCTTGGCGATCGAGCGCATCAGATTGTCCTGCTGGACGGCAATCTCCTGCTGCGCCATTACGGCGCCTGCGCCCAGCACGAGGACGCCCGCGACAATCATCGTTCGCTTCATTGGCTCGTTTCTCCGGCTCTCGAGACGTTCAGGGCATGCTTCACCGGCTTCAGGGGAAGTCGGGACCCATCATGGATAGAACCCCGCGCGGGGCGTTTATTCCCGCCCGCGCGGGAGGATCTCGGACTAGAGGCTGTGGCGCCGATGATGCTCGTTGATCGCGATCCACACCCGCTCGGGCGTTGCCGGCATGTCGATGTGGTCGATCTTGTATTCGCGCCAGAGCGCATCGACGATGGCGTTGACGATGGCCGGACAGGAGCCGATCGCGCCGGCCTCGCCCGCCCCCTTCACGCCCAGCGGATTGGTCTTGCAGGGGACGTTGGCGGTCTCGAACACGAAGGCCGGCCCGTCCGCGGCGCGCGGCAGCGCGTAGTCCATGAAGGTCGCGGTGATGAGCTGACCATCGCCCGCGCCATACACCACCTGCTCCATCAGGGCCTGGCCGATACCCTGCATGGCGCCGCCATGCACCTGGCCCGCAAGCAGCAGCGGATTGAGCGTCTTGCCGAAATCGTCGACAATCACGTAGTTGACGATCTTGATGATGCCGGTGGCCGGATCGATCTCGACCTCCGCCAAATGCGTGCCGTTCGGATAGGTGCCGTCGGCGCTGGCGAAGGTCGCGCTGCCGTTCAGCTTCGACGGATCGGCGCCGGGACGCTTGGCAAGGTCCGCGAAGGAGATCGAGCGGTCGGTGCCGGCGATCCGGATCACACCGTCGGTGATCTCGAGGTCGCCTGCGCTTGCCTCCAGCGCCTGCGCGGCGAACTCCTTCAGTTTCTTGCCCAGATCGCCCGCAGCGCGCTCCACGCAAACGCCGCCGGTGGGAATGGAGGCCGAGCCGCCGGTGCCGAGGCCCGTCGCGATCTCCTCGGTGTCGCCCTGGCGGATATGCACGCGCTCCGGCGGCAGGCCGAACTGCTCGGCGACGATCTGCGCATAGGCGGTCTGGTGGCCCTGCCCGCTTGATTGCGTGCCGATCAGCACGGTCACGTCGCCGCTGGGATCGAGGCGGACATTGGCCGTCTCCTCACCCATCACGCCGCAAATCTCGACATAGCTCGCAAGGCCGATGCCGCGGATCAACCCGTTCTTCTTGGCCGCCTTGGCACGCTTGCCAAACTCCTTCCATTCCCCGATCTCCATCGCGCGCTTGAGATGCGCGGCGAAGTCGCCGGAATCGTAGACCTTGCCGGTCGCGGTCTTGTAAGGAAGCGCCTTCGGCTGGATGAAATTCTTGCGCCGGATGGCATCCGGCGTCATGTCGAGCTTCCGCGCGCAGGCATCGACGAGACGTTCGATGACGTAGGCCGCCTCGGGCCGCCCCGCGCCGCGATAGGCATCGACCGGCACGCTGTGGGTGAAGATGGTGCGCACCCGGCAGTGGAACGCCTGGATGTCGTAGAGGCCGGGCAGCATGCCGGCGCCGCCATGCGGGATATAGGGACCGAAAGTCGAGAGATACGCGCCCATGTCGCCCATCAGGTCGCAATCCATCGCGAGGAACTTGCCGTCCTCGGCCAGCGCCATCTTCGCGGTGGTGACGTTGTCGCGGCCCTGTGCATCGCCCATGAAATGCTCGGTGCGGTCCGCCGCCCACTTCACCGCCTTCTTCAGCTGCCGCGCCGCGACCGCCATCAGGGCGTATTCCCGATAGGGAAACAGCTTCGTGCCGAAGCCGCCGCCGACATCGGGGCAGATCACCCGCATCTTGTCGGTGGGGATGTTGAGCACGTTCTGGCAGAGGATGTCGCGCAGGCGATGGCTGCCCTGGCTGCCGATCGTCAGCGTCAGATGGTCGCGCTTGGCGTCGTATTCGCAGACCGCGGCGCGCGTCTCCATGAAGCTCGCGACCACGCGCGGATTGACGATGGAGATTTCGGCGACCGCATGCGCCTTGGCAAAGGCAGCTTCGGTGGCCGCCTTGTCGCCGATCGAGACGTCGAACAGCACGTTGCCGGCCTTGTCGGGCCAGACTTGCGGCGCGCCCTTCTTGACGGCGTTGACGACGCCGGTCACGGCCGGCAACGGGCTCCATTTGACCTCGATCGCCTCGATCGCGTCACGGGCCTGGTCGATGGTGTCCGCAACGACGAAGGCGATGGCATCGCCGACATGGCGCACCTCGTCCTTGGCGAGGATCGGGTAAGGCGGGCCGGTGAAGGGATCGGTCTCGAGGTTGAACAGGCACGGCAGATTGCCGAGATCCCCCACGTCATCCGCGGTGAGGATCAGCGCGACGCCGGGGAGCCCGCGGGCGCGGCTCACATCGATGGTGTATTTGGCATGCGCATGCGGCGAGCGCAGCATCAGGCAGCGCAGCGCAGCCTGCGGCGAATAGTCGTCGGTATAGCGGCCCTTGCCGCGGATGAGCGCATCATCCTCCTTGCGCAGCACGCTTTGGCCAACGCCGAACTTGATGGGAGCCGCCATTGTCTTTTCCCGTCCTATGGTTGTTTTGGTAGCATATTGCCGTGGAAAAACTGGCAAGGCAAACGGGTTGGGCAATAAAAACTACTTGCGCACCAACGCGACCAGCCAATTGCGGCCGAACAGGATGAGGATCGCGAGCGCGTAGACGATCGTTCCTCCGATGGCCAGCAAGGCAAGCGTCAACTCGTCCCGGAAGTGCATTGCGCCGACGATAGAACCGCTGAAGCGCGCGATCAGCCAGAAGGTGGCCGCGAGGATAATCCCGGTCACGAAGAATTTGATGAGCGACAAGAGCCACGCCCGATCCAGCACGAGGAATTCTCGCCGCACTGCGAAGTAGAGCACCAGCAGGAGATTGGTCCAAACGCCGACGGCGGTGGCGAGCGCGAGGCCGATTTGGGCGAGCGATCCCATCAAGGCGAGCTTCAGCGCGACGTTGACGGCGATGCCGGTCAGCGACGCGCGGACCGGCGTCGCGGTGTCCTTGCGCGCATAGAAGGTCGCGACGGCGCTGCGGATCAGCACGAAGGGAATGAGACCGATGGCATAGGCAGCGAGCGTATTGCCTGCGGCAACCGCATCGGCTTGCGAGAACGCGCCGCGCGCGAACAGGGCACGCATGATCTCGTCAGGCACGGTGATGAAGGCGGCGACGAATGGCACCGAGAACAGCAGCGTGAAGTCGAATGCGCGGCGCTGCGCCCGCATTGCGCCATCATGGTCGCTGGCCGTGATCCGCCGCGACATCTCCGGCAGCAGCACCGTGCCGATCGCGATGCCGATGACGCCGATCGGCAGCTGGTTGAGACGGTCGGCGTAATAGAGCGCCGATAGCGCGCCGGCAGGCAGGAAGGTCGCGATGATGGTGTCGGCAAATAGCGCGACCTGCGTGCCCATCGATCCCAGCGTCGCAGGGCCGAGCGCCTTGAAGAAGCCGCGCACGTCTTCGTCGAGCTTGAGCGGCGCGAAACGCGGCAGGCCGCCGTGGCGGGCGAGATCGCCAGCGAGCAGGAAATATTGCAGGAAGCCGGAGATCAGCACGCCCCAGGCTGCCGCGTGCCCCGCGGTCGGAAACCAGACGGCCACCGCCAGCGTCATCATCATCGCGACGTTGAGAAAGATCGAGGCGGCCGCAGCGCTGGCAAAGCGCTGCATCACGTTGAGCATGCCGCCATAGAGCGTGACGAGCGTGATCAGCAGCAGATAGGGAAAGGTGATCCGGGTGAGCTCTATCGCGAGCTTGCGTTGCTCGGCGTCCTCCGAAAAGCCGGGCGCCAAGATGCTCATCGCTTGCGGCATGAACAGCCAGGCGACGATCAGCAGCACCACCTGCGAAGCCAGGAGCAGCGTGAAGATGCGGTCCGCGAAGAGTTTTGCCGCCGCCTCGCCCTTCTCGCCATGGACATGCGCGTAGGCCGGCACCCACGCCGCGTTGAAGGCGCCCTCGGCGAAGATCGCTCGGAAATGATTGGGCAGCCGCAGCGCCACGAAGAAGGCATCTGCCACGGGGCCTGCGCCCAGGATCGCCGCGAGCATGATGTCGCGCGCAAACCCCGTCACCCGCGAGAGCAGCGTGTATCCACCAACCGTGAAGATGCGTCCGAGCATGCGTCTGTTTTAGAGACTTATCAGCCTAACGATAAGGCTTTGAAGTTGACGTGATCAAAAAAGACGAGCGCCCGACTAGAAATGCGCATTGCTGTGCCCTCTCCCCTTGTGGGAGAGGGCAGCGCCGCAGGTAGAGACAAACGCGATTGGGTGAGGGGTCTCTCTCCCAGCATTCCAGACGGAGAGAGACCCCTCACCCGTCTCGCCGCTCGCGCGGCGAGCCACCCTCTCCCACAAGGGGAGAGGGAAAGATTCACCCCGCCAGCGCGCCGCGGACTGCAGCGATCACCCGCTCCTGGTCAGCCTCGGTCAAATAGGCGTGCATCGGCAGGCTGATGACGTCCTGGGACAGGCTCTCGCAAGCAGGCAGGCCGCCCTCTGCGACCGGATATTGCTTGTAGGCGGTCTGCTGATGCATCGACTTGCCGTAATAGATCGCGGTCGGCACGCCCTGAGCCTTCAGCGCGGCGGCAAAGCCGTCGCGGTCGGTGCCTTCAGGCAGACGGATCGTGTACTGCGCCCACACCGACGTGTTGCCGGGGCTGAGGCGCGGCACGGTCACAACGTTGCTCAGGCCGCGTGCGTAGCGCTCCGCAACCTTGTTGCGGGCGGCGACCTCGTCGTCGAAGATCTTCAGCTTCTCGATCAGGACCGCGGCCTGCATGGTGTCGAGCCGGCCAGTGAGGCCGAGGCGGACGTTGTCGTATTTGTCGACGCCCTGCCCGTGCACGCGGATGCTGCGCAGCGTGGCCGCGAGCTCGTCGTCATCGGTGAAGATGGCGCCGCCGTCGCCAAAACAGCCGAGCGGCTTGGCCGGGAAGAAGCTGGTCGCCGTGGCGTGCCCGAAGGTGCCGAGCTTGCGGCCCTTGTAGCTGGCGCCAAAGCCTTGGGCTGCGTCGTCGAGCACGAACAGGCCTTCGGCCCTGGCGATCTCGGCGATGGCGTCGTGGTCGGCGGGCTGGCCGAACAGATCGACCGGAATCACTGCCGCCGGCTTGAGCCCGGCCTTGCGAGCGGTCGCGATGCCGCGCTTCAGCGACTCCGGGCTCATGTTGAAGGTGGCCTCGTCCACGTCGACATAGACGGGCGTAGCGCCTGTCCGCGCCACCGGCGAGGCGGTCGCGATGAAGGTGAAGGACGGACAGAACACGGCATCGCCGGGCCCGATATTCTTCGCCATCATCACCATCAGGATCGCATCGGTGCCGCTGGCGCAGCCGATCACGTGCTTGGCGCCGCAATAGGCCGCGAGTTGCTTCTCGAGCTCGAACACCTCGGGGCCGTTGACGAACTGGCAATGATCGAGAACCCGTTTCACGGCTGCATCGAGCGAGGCGCCCAGCCGGCGGCGCTGTGCGCCGACGTCGATGAAGGGAATGGGTTCGGACCGCAGATGCTGGTTCATGGTCTGGTTCTTGGTGCCTTCTTGCGTGATCGACATGGATAAGGATCAGCCGGCGACGCGGCGCGGGCCCTTGCGGGCAGGCGCCGTGGCGGCAGGTCGCGTTGGCGTCTCCAGGCACTGCGTGGCGATCTCGAGGCTGGCGACGCCTTCGTCGCCGGTGACCGCCGGCGTTTCGCCGTCACGCACCGCCTTGAGGAACGCGAGCAGTTCGGCGCGCAGCGGTTCGTCATGACCGACCGGCAGATGCCGCATCGAATAGCTGCCGTCAGGCTGGAAGCCGAAGCATTCGGTGACCTGGCGCGTCAGCAGATCGCCCATCACGTATTTGCCGCGCGTGGCGACCGTGACGCTGCGCGCCTTGAACGGCGTCAGCCAGTTGGTGTTGATGTGGGCGAGCACGCCGCTGGCGGTGCGGAATTGCAGGAGCGCGATGTCCTCGCGCTCGGCGACGGCGCTCGACAATTGCGGCTGCACCTCGACGATGTCGGATTCGGTGAACCAGCGGATCAGATCGATATCGTGCACGGCGAGGTCGATGACGACGCCGACATTGGACATGCGCGGCGGGAACGGGCCGACGCGGGTGATCGCGATGGAGAGAATGTCCTCGCCGGCGATCGCCTTCTTGACCGCGGCGACCGCAGGATTGAAGCGTTCGACATGGCCCACCATCAGTGTGACGCCGGCCTTTTGCGCGGCGGCGACGATCTCGCGGCCCTCCTCGACCGTGGAGGCGATCGGCTTTTCCACGAGAACGTGGATGTTCCTGGCGATGCAGGCGAGCGCCAAGTCGTGGTGCAGATGGGTCGGCGCGGCGATGGTGACGGCATCGACGCCTTCGGCGAGCAGCTCGTCGAGCGTCTCGAAGCCCTGACAGGTCGCAAGCTCGATGGTGCGCGTCCGGTGTGCCGGCGAGGGATCGACGATCCCGACCAGGGTGACGCCGGGAAGACCCGCGAGCACGCGCGCATGGTTGCTGCCCATCACGCCGGCGCCGATAACGCCGACACGCAGGCCGGCCTTTGCCGCCACAGACCCTATGGAACTCATCTGGTGGAACCCCGATTTAACCCAAATCCCCGGCGCCGCTTCTAGCATGGCCGCCACATTTGTGGCGAACGCGGAGCTAGCGATCCGGACACGATTTGATTCAAAAAATTACACGTTCCCCGGGCCTTAAGCCGAAAAAGATACCGCTCTTCCGGCCCGGGTCGCGTGATTCGGAGTTTGCTGGTTACGACCTTTGATAGTCGTCTTCAATCCGGATGATGTCGTCTTCCCCCAGATAGCTTCCAGTCTGGACCTCGATCAGTTCCAGCTGGATCTTGCCGGGATTCTCCATCCGGTGGACGGCGCCCATCGGAATGTAGATCGACTCGTTCTCGTGCACGGTCTTCACGGTCTCGTTGACGGTGACCTGGGCCGTGCCCCGCACCACGATCCAGTGCTCGGCGCGATGGTGATGCTTCTGCAGCGACAGGCGCCCGCCCGGCTTCACCACGATGCGCTTGACCTGGTGGCGCTCGCCATTGTCGACGGACTGATAGCTGCCCCAGGGCCGATGCACCTTCAGGTGCTCCTCGGTGACCTTCGGTGCGACCGCCTTCAGCTTGGTCACCAGGCGCTTCAGCCCGTTGGCGTCCTTCTGGCGCGAGACCAGGATCGCGTCCGCGGTGGCGACCACCACGAGATCGTCGACGCCTTCGAGCGCGACGAGCGCGGAATCGGTGGTGACGTTGCAATTGCGGGAGTCCTCGAACACCGCAGTGCCGTGCGCGGCGTTGCCTTGCGCGTCCTTCTCCGACAGCTCCCACACCGCGAGCCAGGAGCCGACGTCGGACCAGCCGCACGACACCGGCACCACGGCAGCGCGCGCGGTCTTCTCCATCACGGCATAGTCGATCGAGATTGCCCTCGCCGAACCGAAGGCTTCCGGCTCCAGCGTGACGAAGCCGAGATCACGGCCGGCATTGTTGACCGCATTGGTCACGGCCTCGATGCTCGCGACATCGACCCTGCGATATTCATCGAGCAGCACACTGGCCGGGAACATGAAGTTGCCGCTGTTCCAGAGATAGCCGGAATTGACGTAGTCGGACGCCTTCACCGCGTCCGGCTTCTCGACGAAACGCGCCACCGCATGCACCTCGCCGGAGATCACTTCGCCCGGGTTGATATAGCCGTATTCGGTCGCGGGGCGCTCCGGCTTGACGCCGAAGGTGACGATGCGCCCGGCATTCGCGGCGGCGAGGCCCTCGCGGCAGGCGGCGACGAAGGCGGCGTTGTCTTGCACCACGTGGTCGGCGGCGAGCGCGAGCACGATGGCTTCGCTGGCGCGGTTCTGCGCGAACACTGCGCCGGCGGCGATCGCAGGGCCCGAATCGCGCCGCATCGGCTCGAGCAGCACGTCGGCCTCGATGCCGATCTCGGCGAGCTGCTCCAGCACCATGAAGCGATAGGCCGCATTGGTGATGACGATCGGCCGGTCGAACAGGGCAGGATCAGACACGCGCAGCAGCGTGTCCTGGAAGGTCGAGCGGGGGCCGAACAGCGGCAGGAACTGTTTTGGTCGTACTTCGCGCGAAGCCGGCCACAGCCGCGTGCCGGCGCCGCCGCACATGATCAGGGGGATAATGCGTTTGTCCATCGTCATCTCAAACCTTGAAGTAGTCGCGATACCAGGTGACAAAGTTATGGACCCCCTGCTCGATCGGCGTTGACGGCGCAAAGCCGGTGTCGCGCATCAGGTCCTCGACATCCGCGAACGTTTCCAGCACATCTCCCGGCTGCATCGGCAGCAATTCTTTGATCGCCGTCCGGCCCAGCTCCCGCTCCAGAAGACCGACGACATGCATCAGTTCCTCCGGGTGGTGATTGCCGACATTGTAGAGCTTTGACGGCGCATTTGCGGCAGACGGATCGTCAGCAGGCACAAGATCGATCAGCTTGGATACGACACGCGTCACGTCATCAATATAGGTGAAGTCGCGGCGCATCCTGCCATGGTTGAAGAGACGGATCGGTTTGCCCGCCAGGATGGCGTTTACGAACAGAAACATGGCCATATCAGGCCGTCCCCACGGCCCGTAAATGGTAAAGAAGCGCAGGCCCGTGACCGGCAGCCGGTAGAGATGGCTGTAGGACTGGGCCATCACCTCGTTCGCCTTCTTGGTCGCCGCGTAGAAGCTCACCGGATGATCGGTGCGGTCCGCAACCGCAAATGGCATTTTTGTGTTGGCGCCGTAAACGGACGATGACGAAGCGTAGACGAGGTGACGACAGCCGTTGTTGCGGCAGCCCTCGAGCACGTTGAGAAAGCCCTGAAGATTGGAATCGGCGTAAGTCTGCGGGTGCTCGATCGAGTAGCGCACGCCGGCCTGAGCCGCGAGATGCACGACTTTTTCAAAGCGGTGTTGCGCAAACAGTGCGGCGATCGTCGCGCGGTCGGCGAGATCGGCCTCGACGAAGGAGAAGCGGGGCTCGTTCCGCAGCAACGCGAGGCGCGCCCGCTTCAGCGCCGGATCGTAATAGCTGTTGAGATTGTCGAGCCCGACGACGGTGCGGCCTTCGCCCAGGAGCTGCCGGGCGACGTGGAAGCCGATGAAGCCGGCAGCGCCCGTGACCAAAATCGCCTGATCCGTCATCCTGTTCCCAAGGAATATCCAGTCCGCCGCGCCTCTTTAGCCGCGGCCTCGTGGGGGTCGCAATAGCCTGGCCGGCGATCACAGCGCCCTTTTGCAAACGTCCTTTACGACGGCTCCTACGACGGCTATTGCAAGATCGGCGCCAAAACCATACCAAAGCGGCCGAATTCGGCGCCTCGCGTCGGGTTGCCTCCAATCTAAGCAAACCCTGTTGATGCGGGCGAGATGCGCCGAATCCTGCTTTCTGCGGCCAAGATCCTGATTTCCGCGGCGCTGCTCTATCTGGCGCTGCGCAAGGTGGACCTGTCCGAACTATTCTCGCGCTTCACGCTGACCAGCCTGCTCTGGATCGGCCTGGCGATCGCGGTCACCTTCCTGCAGATCTTCATCGGCGTGCTGCGCTGGCGCGAGATCAGCGCCGCATGCGGCGCGCCGCTCGAGCTCGCCCGCGCCATGCGCTACAACGTGATCGGCGCCTTCTTCAACCAGACGCTGCCGTCCGCCATCGGCGGCGACGCGGTCCGGCTGTGGCTGGTCGCGCGCGCCGGCGCCGGATGGCGTGCGGCGACCTACTCAATCTTCGTCGATCGCGCGATCGGCCTGATCGCACTCGCCATCCTCATCGTCGCGAGCCTGCCCTGGAGCTACAGCCTCATCACCGATCCGCACGGGCGCTCGGCGCTGCTGCTGCTCGACTTCGCGGCGCTCGCGGGCGGACTCGGTTTTTTGATTTTCGGCGCGCTGAAATGGCGCTGGCTGAAAACCTGGTGGGCAACGCATCACCTTCACGCCTGCGCGGTGATCGCCAATCGCGTGATCTTCAGCCCCGCCCGCGGGCCGATCATCGCGGTCCTGTCGATCCTGGTCCACGTGCTGGCGGTCGTCATCGCCTGGTGCGTCGTGCAGGCGATTGCGGCCCCGGTCAGCTTCAGCGACGTCTTTCTGCTCGTGCCGCCGGTGATGCTGATCACCTTGATGCCGATCTCGATCGCCGGCTGGGGCGTGCGTGAAGCCACGATGAGCCTTGCATTCGGCTTCGCCGGGCTCGCCGCTGACGAGGGCGTCAACGTCTCGCTGCTGTTCGGCGCGGTGCTGTTCATCGTCGGCGCGATCGGCGGCCTGGTCTGGATCCTCAGCGCGGAAAAGGCCGCGCAAGGATCGGCCCCGATCGGGGTGCCGGAGTGACGACGTCCGCCGCGGGTGAAGACCATGCGGTCGGACTGGTCCTGTTCGCGCTCGCGCCGGCCGTGCTCGCTGCGCTGATCTCCGCCTGCATCACCTACCTGAGCATGCCGCTGCTGCAGCGTTATGCGCTGGCGCGGCCGAATGCGCGGTCCTCGCATCGTATCCCGACACCGCAGGGCGCCGGCATCGCCGTCGTCGCAGCCACCCTGCTGGTCGCTGCGCCCTGGGCCGCCTGGGCCCATGGCGCGATTCCCCTGCCCCTGATCGGCTCCGCCGTGCTGATCGCGCTGGTCGGGCTGGTCGACGACATCAGGCCTCTGCCGGTCACCGTACGGCTGTTGCTGCAAGCCGCGGCCGTGACCACTGTCGTCTCTGCGGCACCGGAGGCGCTGCGGATCGTGCCCGCCCTGCCGCTTGCGTTCGAACGCGTCCTGATCGTCATTGCCGGCGTCTGGTTCGTGAACCTCGTCAACTTCATGGACGGCCTCGACCTGATGACGGTGGCCGAAGTGGTGCCGACGACGGCCGCGCTCGGGCTGCTCGGATGGCTCGGAGAGCTCTCCTCGGCCGCCACCCTGCTCGCGATCGCGCTGTGCGGTGCCATGTTCGGCTTTGCGCCGTTCAACAAGCCGGTCGCACGCGTATTTCTCGGGGATGTCGGCAGCCTGCCGATCGGCCTGCTGCTCGGCTGGTGCCTGCTCGAGCTTGCCTGGCACGGGCACCCCGCCGCGGCGCTGCTGCTGCCGGGCTATTACCTCGCCGATTCCACCATCACGCTGTTTCGCCGCATCGCGCGCCGCGAACAGTTCTGGTCGGCGCACCGCTCACATTTCTATCAGCGCGCGACCGACAACGGCTTCAGGGTGCCGCAGGTGATCGGCGAGGTGTTTGCGCTCAATCTCATGCTGGCCTTGCTTGCTATCGCGACCGTCCGCGCCGGCTCGATCGCGATCACGCTCCTCTCCCTGCTCGCAGGCGCGATCGCGATCGCGATCGTGCTGCGGCGCTTCTCCCGACCTCAATTCCTCTGAGCCGACAGCGCCAGCCGCAGCCCCTCGTCGAGCGAGACCGGCGGCTGCCAGCCGGTCGCGAGCGCCTTCGAGATGTTGAGCTCGAGCGAACCGATCAGGCTGTCGCGCGTGTTCTGTCGGCCTATCATCTTGAGAAGTGCCCCGAGCAAGGCCGGCGGCACGGCGAACAGGCGCGGGCGCTTGCCGGACGCTTTCGCCAGATGCGCGATGAATTCGGCCGTGGAGACCTGTTCCCGGTCAGCCACCAGGAAGATCTCGAAATTGCTGGTGGGGTCGGGATGGCTGAGCCGGTGCAGGATGAACGATGACAGGTTCTGCACGGCGAGGAAGGCGCGGTGATTGCGGATCCCGGCGAAGGGCAGCGGCAGTCCGAGATCCACTGCGCGCGTCAGCAGCGCGAAATTACCCTTGGCGCCCGCACCATAGATCAGCGGCGGCCTGATCACCGAGATGTTCATCTCGTTGTCGGGCGCCATCGCTCTCAGACCGGCCTCGGCCTCGGCCTTCGACATGCCGTAGAGGCCGCGGGGTGTCAGGACGTCGTCTTCACTGAACGGCGCACGCCAGTCGTTGCTGCGGCCATGCACGAGGACCGTGCTCACGAAGATGAACTGGCGCACGCCGGCGGCCGCCGCACAGCGTGCCAGTTGCAGGGTGCCGGCGATGTTGACGTCGCGATAGATCTGCTCCGCATTCTTCTCCTGGGCGTGATGCACGCGCGCGGCGAGATGGACGACGGCGTCGGCGCCTTCGAGCGCGGCCTGCCAGCAGGTCTGCGGGCCGATTGATCCGATCGCGACCTCGTCGTCGCTGCCGTTCGGGCTGCGGACTGCACGGCGGACGGACCAGCCCTCGCGTGCCATTGCCGGCGTGAGATGACGACCGACGAAGCCGTTCGCTCCCGTCACGAGCACGACTGGTTTGTTCTCGCTCATCGTTGCTCCGCAAGGTCCGGGTTGTGCAACAATTCCTCGATCAGGCCGGCATAAGCATTCATCGCAACGGTGCGGTCGAAGCGCGCTGCCGCCTTCACCGCGCGCTCCGTCATGGCGTCGTCGTCCGAACGGCAGGCCGCGCGGATCGCTTCAGCGAGCTGGTCGGCGCGGCCTGGCGTCACGACCCAGCCGAGCCCGCTCTCGGCCACCGTCAAGGCGGCCTCGGCCTCCGGCTCGGAGACCAACACCACGGGACGGCCGACCGCCAGCAGATTGTAGAACCGGCTCGGCACCGACACTCCCGCAACGTCCTTCCGGTAGGGAATGATCCAGAGATTGGCGGACGCCAGAAATGCCTCGAGCTCCAAATCGGCGACGCGCGCGACAAAGGAGACATTGGGCAGTCCCGCCTCGGTCTGCAACTGTTTCAGCCGCTCGAAGCCGATGCCCCAGCCGGACAGCAGGAAGTGGATGTCCGTCTCATCCTTGAGGAGGCGCGCCGCCTCGAACACGATCTCGGGATCATGGGTGAAGCCGAGATTGCCTGATAGCCCGACGATGAAGCGCGCGGCGAGCGCCTTGCGGAATGGATTGTCCCGTGTAAGGGGACGCGGCCCGGGTACCAGGGTCGCCCAGTTCGGGATGAAGCGGATCTTGTTTCGCCTCATGCCGGAATAGCTCAGCAGCGGACGCTCCGCGTCGCGACCGATGGTGATGACGGCATTGAGCGCGCGGAACATCAGGCTGTTGGCGGCGCGCATCGTCCGCGTCACGAACGAGCCGGGCTTCAACAGGCCCGCCATCACCAGCACGTCAGGGAATAGGTCGTGCATGATCAGCGCCGACCGCGCGCCCTTGAGCCTTGCCGCTGCCGCGACCGCGTAAGGCAGCATGAAGGGCGCAGTGACGGTGAGCACGACGTCACCCCGTCTCAGCTGCCGGATCAGCGCGAGGAACGTGCGCCCTGCGAACAGCAGCTCGGACAGGCCGCGCCGCAGCAGCGCTGCCTTGCCCGCCATCCGGTTCCTGACCATGACGACGCGCGGCTTGCCCGGGCCGGTTTGCGAGGCCGGAAGCGCGCCCGGCGAGCCCGACAGCACGACGACGTCGTGGTCTTGGGCGAGACGGCAGGCAATCTCCGCCATGATCGATGCCGTCGTGCTCGTGTCAGGCGGGTAATGCTGGCTCGCGACGACGATCTTGCCTGAAGACTGCATGGTCAGGCCGCGGTCGACCCGAACTCGGGAACGGCATCCTTCAGGATGGTCCTGATGGTGGCGCGGTCGTCGCGCGCGATGGCCTGCTCGAGCGCGGCAATCCATTTGCGCAGCGTCTGCATCGGCGGCTCGTTCGGCTGCGCGGCCATGATGCCGGCAACGCCGATCTCGCGGGTCGGCTCCTCGGAGGCGAACAGGATCTCGTGCAGGCGCTCGCCCGGCCGCATCCCCGTGAACACGATCTCGATGTCATAGCCCGGTTGCAGGCCGGACAGGCGGATCATGCGTTCGGCGAGATCGAC
Source organism: Bradyrhizobium sp. CCGE-LA001 (assembly GCF_000296215.2). Lineage (NCBI taxonomy): Bacteria > Pseudomonadati > Pseudomonadota > Alphaproteobacteria > Hyphomicrobiales > Nitrobacteraceae > Bradyrhizobium > Bradyrhizobium sp. CCGE-LA001. Next base: position 5,399,895 of record NZ_CP013949.1, read on the forward strand.
GATCTTCACCGGCTGGCCCATGTTGAGCACGTAGACCGAGACGTCCGAGCGCTGCGTTCCGAGCGCGTGCGTGGCAGCCGTGATGACGAGATCGCAGGCTTCGCGGATGGTCATGAAATAGCGGACCATGTCCGGATGCGTCACCGTCACCGGGCCGCCGGCCTCGATCTGCGCCTTGAACTTCGGCACCACCGAGCCGTTCGAGGCCAGCACATTGCCGAACCGGACCGAGATCAGCCGCATCGGCGGCTTGGCGCCGCGCCCCGCCGCTGCGAGGTCGTGATCCAGCGCCTGGCAGTACATCTCCGCAAAGCGCTTGGTCAGTCCCAGCATCGACACCGGTTCGATGGCCTTGTCGGTCGAGATCATCACCATGGCTTCGGCGCCGGCGGCCAGCGCTGCGTCCGCCACGTTGATGGACCCGAAGATGTTGGTCTTGACGCCCTCGCTCCAGTCGCGCTCGAGGATCGGCACGTGCTTGAGGGCCGCGGCGTGGAACACGATGTCCGGCTTGAACTCGGCCATCAGGCGCATGATGCGCTCGCGGTCGCGGATATCGGCGATGCGTCCTTCGATCTCGGCCGTCGTGCCGGCGAGCACTTCGGTGACCGCGTAGAGCGCCGGCTCGGAATTCTCGACGATCAAGAGACGCGCGGCGCCGAAGGCGACGACGCGCTCGCAGATCTCCGACCCGATCGAGCCGCCACCGCCCGTGACGATCACCGCCTTGCCCCTGATCAGGGCTTCGAGGCGCGCATAGTCGATCTCTTCACTCGGCCGCAGCAGGAGGTCCTCGACCGCGACGGCCGTGAGGCGCGGCGTGTCGCCGCTCTCCAGCGAAGGCATGCGGTTGACGATGACGCCGAGCTTTCGTGCCCGCATCAGGATCGATTCCGGATGCGCCTCCGGCTCGAACGCCGACGGTGTCATCACGATGCGGGCGATCGGCTTGTTGCGCTTGGCGAAGTCCGCGATGACGTCCTCGACATCGTCGATGCCACCCAGCACCGGCACGTTGCGGATGAACTGGCCGCGGTCGGAGCTCGAGGGCGACAGCACGCCGATCGGCCAGATGCGCTTGATCGCTCCGCTCTCGATTCCGCGCAACAGCACTTCCGCATCCGCGGCACGGCCGATCAGCAGCGTCGGGGCAGCATCGTCGGTTCTCGCATGACGCCGCACCCGCGTGTAACGGAAATAGCGGTAAGCCATGCGTGATGCGCTGAGGAAGGAGACCTCGAGGAACCAGTAAAGGATGATCGTCACCTTGCCGAGGAAGAAGGCGCCGCGGACGTTCGGGGCGACGAAGATGTAGTCGAGGACGAGAAGGGCAACCGTCAGAACGGTCGCGACCCGGATGATGTTGAGCGCGTCCGGCAGCGAGATGAAGCGCCACTTCGTCGTGGTCAGGTTGAAGATGAAGAACACGACCACGCTGAAGGCGAGGAAATAGGGCAGGATCTGGAACAGCAGCGGCAGGCGCTCGTAGAAGCCGTCGCCGCCCTCGAATCGCAGATAGAAAGCAACGAACAGCGCCGCCGTGGTCGCCAGCAGGTCGTGGAGCGCGATCAGGAAGTTGCGCAAGGTGAGATGCGAAAGACGCGTCATCCGCCGACCGATGAAAGCCCAGTTAGGTGCAAACTTGATCCGCGCTGGATAGCCCATCTCGGCAAGACATGCCAGCTTGCCAGCCAAGGCATCCGCGCCGACCCTTCAGGAACCAGCTTCCGCCGTCCTGGCCCCGGTCCGTCGCGCCTGCATCACCATGCCGCCGGCAACGCCGACGCCGATGACGTACATCCAGCCCTCGTGAAAGTCGAACAAATGGGAGTTGAACAGCGAGGTAAAGACGTTCTGCACCACCACCAGGAGCCCGATCCAGTCGGCAAGCCCGTCGCCGCGAAACAACAAGAGATGCAGGATCCAGATCGCATACAGGACGACGATGCCGATGACGCCCCATTGGACGGCGACGTTCAGCGTCTGGTTGTGCGGATTTCCGATCACTTCGGCTGACGCCTGGTATTGCCCGCTGGGCGTCGCGACGCGCTCGAACAATCCGCGGGTCGAGCCCGTGCCGTGCCCGACGATCGGCGCCTCCGCGAAGAAGCCGAGCGATTTCCGCCAGAATTCGAGCCGCAGGCCCAGCGAGGTCGGCTCCCCCTTTTCCACATAGCGGGTGTAGTCGCTCTTGAACCGCTCTGCGGTCTCGCGCAGATGCGGCGAGGCCTGCCAGGCGAGAACGGCGCCTGCGAGCAGAGCGGCAGCGACGATGGCAATGCTGCGCCATTTCAGGTGAAGCAGCGCGAACACACCGAACATGATCGGAATGGTGACGAGCGCAGTGCGCGACACCACCACGAAGGCCATGTTGACGAAGAAGCTGAGCGCGAGCGCCGTGAGCAGCCCGGCGAACCAGTATCGTTTCTCGCGCAGCAGCATTACGATTGGATAGGCCAGCGCGACCGCGCAGAGCGTGAATTCCTGGCTCTGGTCGATGTAGTTCTTGACGAAGATGCCGCGTTCCGGCGGATCGGTCTTGAGGGCGAGGTTGGGATAGAAGGCGACCAGCCACGACATCACCGACAACAGTGCGCAGGACACCAGGAAGGCGACGAGCACCCAATGCCCGCGCTGCGAGCGCTCGAAATGGTAGAGCAGGATGGGCAGCACGAGCAGCTTGACGGTTGGATTGACCGCATAGAGGCGCGCGCCCCAGGACGCCTCCGACCACAGCGTCCCGACCAGCGCGAGAACGACCAGTGCGATCGGCGCAACACAGATCGGGCGCTTCAGCGATTGCAGGAACGCGCGGAAGTCGAGAAACGGCACCATGCAGAGCAGCATCAGCGCGTTGAAGATTCCCGCGAGCGACGTCGACCATGGCAGCGAAGCCGCGGTCAGGACCGCCAGGATGTCCACCGTCTCGCGCCAGGCTGCCGGGCTGCGTAGGCGCCGCCCGAACATCTGACCGGCCGTCCCGCCGGCGAGCGCCGTCACTTGCCCCCTCCCCGCGCGCGATGCACTAGAGCGGTGGTGCTGAAGCCCTGGAGGATGTCGACCAGCACGACCGTCCCGCCCTCGGCCTCGACGACCTCGTGACCGACGACCTGCTCGCGGGTGTAGTCGCCGCCTTTGACCAGCACGCCGGGCTTGATCCTGGTGATCAGCTCGATCGGCGTGTCCTCCTCGAAGATGATGACGAGATCGACGGCCTCCAACGCAGCCAGCACCTCGGCCCGCGCGCGCTCGTCCTGGACCGGCCGATCTGCGCCCTTCAGCCGCCGCACCGAGGCGTCGCTGTTGAGCCCCACGATCAGGCGGTCGCAGGCGGCGCGGGCCGCAGTCAGCACCTTGACGTGACCGGGATGGAGGATGTCGAAGCAGCCATTGGTGAAGCCGACGCGCAGACCCTGCCTTCGCCATTCGGCGAGCTGGGCGTCCAGCGTATCAGGTTCGAGCACGATCTTCTCCTCGGCGGCGAGATAGGCATGCGGCAGGATCTTTCGCCGCAGCTCGACCGCGCTCACGCTGGCGGTGCCCTGCTTGCCGACGGCGACCGCGGCAGCGGCATTGGCCATGCGCAGCGCGGTGTCCCAGTCGGCGCCCGCAGCGAGCGACACCGCGAGCGCGGCGGCGACGGTGTCGCCGGCCCCGGAGACGTCGCGCACCTTGACCGGAAAAGCCGGAACATGGACCGCCTCGCCGCCGCGCGGCACGAGCGTCATGCCGTGCTCACCGAGCGTGACCAGGATCGCCTCGCAATCGGCGAGCCGCATCACGTCTTCGCTGGCATCGACGATGCTCTGCGTGGTGTCGGCACGGCTGCGCGTCGCTTCCGAGAATTCCTTGCGGTTCGGTGTGAGCAGCGTCGCACCGCGATAGATCGCCCAGTTGAGGCTCTTGGGATCGACGATGACGGGCTTGCCGAGCTTACGGGCGGCGTCGATGGTGTGGCGGATCACGCGCGCGGTCAACACGCCCTTGGCGTAGTCGGACAATAGCACGATGTCGACGCGCGCGAGCTGCGGCAGGATCGCCTCGATCAGCTTCGTCTCGATCGCATCGGAGGCCGGCAGCGCCTGCTCCCAATCCGCACGCAGCATGTGCGTGGAGAAATGCTCGGAGACGAAGCGGACCTTTCGCGTGGTCGGGCGCGACGGATCACATACCAGCACGCTGTCGATGCCGGCGTGCTCCGCCAGGGCGGAAGCGAGCCGCCTTCCGGAATCGTCCTCCCCGACGAGGCCGACGAAGATGCAGCGCGCGCCGAGGGCGGCGACGTTGCGCGCGACGTTGCCGGCGCCGCCGACATGGATCTCGCTGCGCTGGGCCGAGATCACTGGCGCGGGTGCCTCCGGTGAGATCCGCGACACCTCGCCATAGACGAACTCGTCAAGCATGATGTCGCCGATGCACAACACCGTGCGGCCCGAGATGGCTCGTGCGAGGGCGTCGAAATCGAGAATGGGTGCCGGCATGATCGAGGCCTCAGCGGAAGCGGTCGGGCCGGTCGAGATAATCGCCGACATAAGCCTTCACCGCATCCTCGAGCGTCGTGAAGCCGCCGTTATAACCGGCGCGATGGAGGTGATCGACCTTGCTCTGGGTGAAATATTGGTAGCTGTTGCGGATGCTTTCGGGCATGTCGATATATTCGATGTTGGGATTTTTGCCGAGCGCGGCATAGGCTGCCAGCATCAAATCCCGGAAGCTACGCGCCTTGCCGGTCCCGACGTTGAACAGGCCGGATACCGACGGCGTCGCCAGCAGCCACATGACGACGCGCACGACATCGTCGACATAGATGAAATCGCGGCGCTGGTCGCCGTGGTCGATGCCGTCGCGGTGCGACTTGAACAGCTGCACGACGCGGCCCGCTTTGACGTCCTCGAAGCGACGCGCCAGCACGCTCATCATCGAGCCCTTGTGATATTCGTTGGGCCCGAACACGTTGAAGAATTTTAGTCCGGCCCATTGCGGCGGGAGCTGATCGCCGCGCGCGACCCGTTCGGCGACGGCGAGGTCGAACAGGTGCTTGCTCCAGCCGTACAGATTCATCGGCCGCAGCTTCTTCAGCGCCGGCAGCGAGGCGTCATCGTCGAAACCATCCGCGCCATCGCCATAAGTCGCCGCCGAGGAAGCATAAATGAACGGGACCGCATTCGCCGCGCACCAGTTCAGAAGGCGCATCGACAGGCGGAAATTGGTCTCGATCACGAGATCGCCGTCGGTCGCGGTGGTCTCGGAGATCGCCCCGAGATGAATCATGGCCTCTAACTTGCGGCCCTTCAGCCAATCCAGCAGCTCGGCCGGGGGCACGATATCCACAAGCTGGCGCTTGGCGAGGTTCCGCCATTTGCCCTCGTCGCCGAGCAGATCGCACACGACGACGTCGCTGCGGCCGGCCTCGTTCAGCGCGGCGACGACATTCGACCCGATAAAACCGGCCCCACCGGTCACCAGCAACATTCCGAAATCCCTGCCCGATCTTTGCGGCCCCGATAACTGCCGTAGCGCATCGTCCGCCAAAGTGTAAGCGTTTTGGACCACCGCTCTCCCGGCTTTACCTGCCGGCCCGGAGCGGCTAACCGAACCGCGACGCCATATCGCTCCCAAATGCTATTTAACGAATGAACCAAGATTCGCAATTTAGTGAAGATCCAGACCGGAGCGATACGCGCCCGATCCTGATCATTCCCTACATGTGGATCGGCGATTTCGTCCGGAATCACACCGTTGTGCGGGTGCTGAAGCAGCGCTGGCCGAACCGGCCGGTCGATCTGCTCACGACGTCGCTGTGTGCCCCGCTGGTCGATTACATGCCCGGCGTGCGTGAGGGCATCGTCTGGGACCTGCCGCGCGGCCGGCTCGCCATTGGCCGCCAGCTCAGCCTGGCAAAACTGCTGCGCGCGCGGAACTACGGCACCGCTTTGGTGCTGCCCCGGACCTGGAAGGCGGCCATTGCGCCTGCGCTGGCCGGCATCCCCGAACGGGTCGGCTTCGTCGGCGAGTTCCGGTTCGGCCTGCTCAACCACTGGCGCTGGGGCGAGAAGAAGCTGCCCCGCTTCATCGACAAGAACGCCGCCCTCGCGCAGCCCGATGGCGCGCCCCTGCCCCCGGAATGGCCGGTGCCGCAGCTCCGCGTGCCCCCAGAGGACATCGTCCGCTGGCGACAGGCCAACGGACTGAGCAACGGCGCAGCCGTGGCGCTGGCCCCCGGCTCGGTCGGCATCTCCAAGCGCTGGACCTCCTACCCCGAGGCCGCGCGGTTGCTGGTCGAGCGCGGGCTGGAGGTCTGGGTGGTCGGCGGCCCCGCGGAAAAGGACCTGGCCCAGGAGATCGTGGCGGCTGGCGGCCCGGGTGTCCGCGACCTCACCGGCACCGATTTGCGCAACGGCGTGCTGGCCATGGCCGCCGCCGGCGTCGCCATCTCCAACGATTCCGGCCTGATGCACATCGCAGCCGCCCTCGGCACCCCCACCATGGGCATCTTCGGCCCGACCAGCCCCTATCTCTGGGCTCCCCTCAACGGCCTCGCCGCAACCGTGGTGCAGGACAAGAGCGTGCTGTCGTGCCAGCCCTGCCAGAGCACGATCTGCAAGATGAACGACCACCGCTGCATGCGGGACATCGCGGCGAGCGAGGTGGTGGCGATCGCGCAGCGGGTGCTGGGGGAAACGGGGGTAAGGACGGAGACGTAAAGGGGCCTTCGCACGCGCCTTTGTAACAAATGTTACTTACACACTCGGGAAGAGTCGGCATCCTCGCATTTCCGGGGAGAGCCAATGGACGACGATTTCATCAAAACGCGCGCCGAGCACATCCGCGAACTTGCGACCAAGGCTGACCCGTTCACCAAGAAGCGCCTGCTCGACCTTGCGAGCGCCTACGAGCGCAGGCTGCGGCCAGCAACCTCCCCCGCTGCGAGAGCGCCGGGTGCTCATTTGCAGCCGCGGGCGAAGCAGTAGGGCATGCCGAAAGAGAAGGAACGCGAGAGCCAGCGCGTCGCCTTCGAGCGGCCGCTGCCGGCCCAGATGATGGCGATCGACGGCACCTGGCGGCGCCCCTGCTACGTCAAGGACGTGTCCGAGAACTCCGCCACGCTTCGCGTCGAGAGCTCCATCGAGGGCCTGACGCTGGCCGAATTCTTTCTTGTCCTTTCCTCGGTCGGCCTCGCCTACCGGCGATGCCAGCTCGATCGCGTGAACGGCGACGAACTCGAGGTCAGCTTCCTGCGTCAGAAGGCCAGGAAGCAGGCCGCACGACAATCCTCGGATTGATCGGGCCAGAGATCCGCCACCCGGCTCGTCCGGCGGACGTCCTGCGGACGTCCTGCGGAAAACAGGCATGTTGGGATGATGCCTGTCTACAGGTGTTTTGCCCGACGCGTCGAACTTCGAAAAATCAGCACCCAAGAGAGCCGCCGGCCAAGTCGTTGATCTTGCTATCGTCGTCTACTGTGCATGGGGTTGTTTTCGCACTTATTGTTTGGCGCGCGCGAAATGTGACGATTCAGAGCAGCGGCCGATAGACCTCACCGATCCGCGTCGCCTCCGCGTCCAGGCTGAAGCGCTCGAGCACCCGCGCCCGCCCTCGCGCGCCCATTGCCGTCGCTGCATCGACATCGCCCATCAGCGGCTCCAGCGCGGCGACCAACGCGTCCGCATCGCCGGTCGGGATCAATACGCCGCTGACGCCATCCTCCACCACGAGCTCGGCCGCGCCGGCGCGTGCGGCGACGAGGGCGCTGCCGGCCGCCATCGCCTCGATCAGCGTCAGGCCAAAACCTTCGTTGCGCGAGGTGAAGGCGTAGATCGTCAGCCGCTGATACCAGCGCTGCACCTGCTCGATCGGCAATTCGCCGGTGATGATGATGCGCGATTGCAGGCCGGCTGCCTCGATGCGCTTTTTCAGATCGTTGGCGAAAGCTGTCTGCTCGGGCGTGACCTGGCCGACGATCACGGCGGCGAAATCGGGATGACGCGGCAGAAGCCGGCACATCGCATCGACGAATACGTCGGTGCCCTTCTGCGCCCGCACGCGGCCGAAGCAGCCGATGGCGTAGCGGCCGGGCAGACCACTTTCGGCGAACGCCGCCGCACGATCCGTCGGAGGAGCATAGACGTCGGTGTCGACACCATGCGGGATCACGGTCGCCTTCACCTTCAGGAACGAAGCCGAGATGTCGCTCGTCGCGATGATCGCATCCATGCGCCGAATCAGCCAGCGCGTGATCCAGCTGTGATGGCGCTGCGCGGCAGAGGTGAACACGAGCTTGAGCGGCCAGCCGAGCGCGCGCAACACGACACCTGCGATCATCTCGTTGTTGCGCCGCGCGTGCCAGATCAGCGGCGCCTTGCGGCGCCACAGCTTCAGGAAATCCGCAACCCCAAGGCGCGCAATGCCCTCCGGCGCGTCCGAGCCGAACCAGGCGGCGCGATATAGTTTCGCCAAGCGCGGCGCCACCATCCGGTTGGTCGCGGTGACCCCGGAATAGCGCCTGTGCAGATTTGGCACGATCACATCGAGATCGCCGGGGAAATTCGCCACGTCACGCTCCGTTTCGCAAAATCCCTATACGCAACATTAAGCATAGTGACCAGTTCAGCCGCGCCGATACCCCCTCTTCACCACGCAAGCGTTAGTTTTGCGCGTTGATCGAAGACGGGTGAGATCATGACTGTGCTTGTCACCGGCGGTGCCGGCTATATCGGAAGTCACACGGTTCTGGCGCTGGCGGAAGCCGGCGAGGACGTCGTCGTGATCGACGATCTCTCCACGGGTTTCTCCACCTATCTGCCCGAGGGCGTGCCGCTCTTCATCGGCGATGCCGGCGACGAGAATTTGCTCGAAGGCGTGATCGCGCAGCACGACATCGAGAGCATCATCCATTTCGCGGGCTCGGTGGTCGTGCCGGATTCGATGCGCGATCCGCTCGGCTACTACCGCAACAATTTCATGACCGCGCGCAATCTGCTCAACGTCGCGGTCAAGCGCGGCATTGGCCGCTTCATCTTCTCCTCGACCGCCGCCGTCTACGGCAATCCGGATCAGGTGCCAGTGCCCGAGCACGCGCCGACGCGGCCGCTGTCGCCTTACGGCTCGTCGAAGCTGATGACGGAGATCATGCTGCACGACGTCGCCGCCGCCTACGGCATGCAATATGTGACCTTGCGCTACTTCAACGTCGCCGGTGCCGATCCGCACGCACGCATCGGCCTTGCCACCGTCGGCGCCACGCATCTGCTCAAGATCGCGGTGGAAGCCGCCACCGGCCAGCGCGCCAAGATCGACGTGTTCGGCACCGATTATCCGACCCCCGACGGCAGCTGCATCCGCGACTTCATCCACGTTACCGACCTGTCGCAGGCGCATCGCTCGGCGCTGGCCTATTTGCGCAATGGCGGCGCCTCGACGACGCTCAATTGCGGCTATGGCCGTGGCTATTCGGTGCTGGAGACGATCGACGCGGTGCGGCGGGTTTCCGGCCGCAGCTTCGCCGTGCAATACGCCCCGCGGCGGCCCGGCGACATCATGACCATGGTGGCCGACACCAGCCGCATCCGCGGCCTGCTCGACTGGCGGCCGCAATACGAGGACCTCGAGACCATCGCTGCCCATGCGCTGGCCTGGGAGGACAAGCTGTTCCGCGAGCGCCACGGCGAGCTCCGCCAGGCCGTGTCGGCCTAGAATCATCTCAAGCGCAAGCCCTTAATTGGGCTTGAAAAGGCCCGCTTGAGCGGGCACAGAGGCCCATCGATCCCTGACGCGCGGGCAGGCTTTGCCCTGCCCCGTCAATGGACCCCGGATGGCCCAGTTTCCAAAGAAAATCACCGACGATCCCTATGCGGCAGTGGTCCTGATTCGCCGCCTGGTCGTGGAGCAGGGCGTCGTCTATTGGCGGCGGTACCTCGTTGCTTTCGCGTTGATGGCGCTTGCCGCCGGATCGACCGCGGGCGCGACCTATGTGCTCGGCCAGGTCATCAACCAGGCCTATGTCGACAAGAACATCCCGGGCATCGCGATGTTCTCTGGCATCACGGTGATCCTGCTGTTCATCAAGGGTGTCGCAACCTACGGCCACATGGTGATCCTGACGAAGATCAGCAACGCCATCCTTGCCACCAACCAGCGCCAGCTGTTCGCCAAGCTGATGCGCGAGAGCGTCGGCTTCTTCTCGGAGCGGCATTCCTCTGAATTCCTGGCGCGGCTGACCGCCGGCGCCAAGTCGATCACCGACGTCCTCAACATGCTTGTCAACGCCGTCGGGCGCGACCTGTTGATGCTGCTCGCCATGATCTGCGTAATGGTGTGGCAGGACCCGCTGATGTCGTTCATCGGCCTCGTGGCGGTGCCGCCGGCGATGCTGGTGCTGCGCAAGCTGGTCAAGCGCATCAAGGGCCTTGCCTACAACCAGTTCACCGGCACCGCCGACATCCTGGAGACGATGCAGGAATCGCTGCAAGGCATCCGCACGGTGAAGGCGTTCACGCTCGAAGACACCATGCAGAAGCGCATCGACGAGAACATCGCGATCGTCGAGCGTAACGCCAACAAGATGGCGCGGGTCGCCAACCGCTCCAATCCGCTGATGGAGATGCTCGGCGGCTTCGCGGTGGCCGGCTGCCTGATGTATGGCGGCTATGCCGTCGTCGCGCTCAACGCCACGCCCGGCGCGTTCTTCTCGTTCATGACGGCGTTCCTGATGGCGACCGAGCCGGCCAAGCGGCTGGCCCGCCTCAACATCGACCTCAACAGCCAGCTCGTCGGCGCGCGCATGCTGCTCGAGATCATTGACAGCCCGGCGAGCGAGTATTCCGACGACGATAAGCCGGCACTGAAATTGTCCGATGCCCGGATCGAGCTGCGCGACGTCAGCTTCTCCTATCGTAGCGGCGAAACCGTGCTCAACCGCATGAGCTTCGTGGCCGAGCCCGGCAAGGTCACCGCGCTGGTCGGCCCATCCGGCGGCGGCAAGTCGACCGTGCTGGCGCTGCTGTTGCGCTTCTACGAGGTGACGCAAGGCGACATCGTGATCGACGGCCAGTCGATCTCATCAGTATCGCGCAAATCGCTGCGTGCGCAGACCGCCTATGTCGGCCAGGACGTCTATCTGTTCCGTGACACCATCCGCAACAACATCGCCTTCGGCCGACCCGGCGCGAGCGAGGGCGAAATCATCGAGGCCGCGAAGGCGGCTTGCGCGCATGATTTCATCATGGGCTTCCCGCTCGGTTACGACACGCCGGTCGGCGAGCACGGCACGCAGCTCTCGGGCGGTCAGCGCCAACGCATCGCCGTGGCGCGCGCGCTGATCAAGAATGCGTCGATCATCCTTCTGGACGAAGCCACCGCCGCGCTCGATTCCGAATCCGAGCGGCAGGTGCAGGAGGCGATCGAGCATCTGTGCCAGAACCGCACCACCCTCGTGATCGCGCATCGCCTGCACACCATCATGCACGCCGACAGCATTCTGGTGGTCGAGGGCGGCGAAATCGTCGAGCAGGGCCGGCACGACGAGCTGCTCCGCCGCGGCGGCCGCTACGCCTCGTTCTTCCGCCTGCAACACCGCGATTCCGGCGCTCTGGCGCCGATCAGCGCAACCGCATAGAGTTCGTTCCACCTCAAGAGCAGCGAGACCCGCATGAACGCCGCCTCCTACGTCATCCCGCTTCCGCCCCAGGCTTCGCTCCCCGTCGTCGGCGAGAGCGGCAGCTATCCCGTGCGCCGCATCTGGTGCGTCGGCCGCAACTATCTCGAGCACATCCGCGAGATGGGCAATGACGAGCGCGCCCCGCCGTTCTTCTTCGCCAAGCATGCCGACATGCTGGTGCCTGATGGCGCCACCATCCCCTATCCGCCGCTGACCAAGGATCTGCATCACGAGGTCGAGCTGATCGTCGCGATGAAAAGCGGCGGCCTCAACATTCCCGCCGACAAGGCGCTCGACCACGTCTACGGCTATGCCGTCGGCATCGACCTGACCCGCCGCGATCTCCAGATCGCCTCGCGCAAGAAGGAGCGCCCGTGGGAGATCGGCAAGTCGTTCGACGGCTCCGCCCCCTGCTCCGCGATTCAGCCTGCTGCGAAGATCGGCCATCCCGCCAAGGGCAAAATCTGGCTCACCGTCAACGGCAAGGAAACGCAGAAGGGCGACCTCACCGAATTGATCTGGAACGTGCCTGAGATCATCTGGCAGCTCTCGCAGCAAGTGAAGCTCGCCGCCGGCGACATCATCATGACGGGTACGCCCGCCGGCGTGTCGCAGCTCCAGCCCGGCGACAAGCTCGAATGCGGCGTCGACGGCGTCGGCACGCTGAAGGTGAGCATCGGCCAGCCCGAATAAACCGTCCGACGATTTCAAACCGAAAGGCCCCGGACCTGTCCGGGGCCTTTTCTATTCCGGTCGCATCTACCAGCCCTTCACCGGCCGATTGGCATGACTTGCCTGCGGGACACCCCGATTGAGCGACATGTGGGAATGCACGCACAGCCAACCATCGGCGTTTCGCGAGAACACCATCGTCGCCCGGCCGGGCCGTGGAAACGGGCTGCCATCGGGATGGTAGCCCGTGCTCGTCCATGGCGCGATCACGGTCACCATCGCGCCGTCGGCGGATGCTAGGATCGAGGCCTGATCGAGCACGAAACGGAAGTCGCTCGTCTTCGGCCAAACGTTATCCCATTGCGTCGAGACCCATTGATCGAGGCCGGGAATGACGTCGTTGTGCGTGCCGAAGGCGAGCACGTCCGGATGGAAGAGCGGCCGCGCCGAGGCATAGTCGACCTCGCGGACATAGCCCGCGAAGGTTTCCAGCCATTGCCGGAAGAATTGCACGATCTTGGTATTGGCGATCGGCAACGGACTCATCGCGGCCCCGATCACCGAACTGCCGACCACACGATCAAGCCGAGGACCAGCGCCGTCAGCGAGTACTTCAACGTGTAGTAGACGTTGCGATTCCATGCCTTCACCTTGCGGCTGGCGAGATGGATCTCGTAGAGCTTGCCGAACACCTTGTTCAGCACGCCGACACTCTCGCCATCGACGTTCTGGGTCGCCGACGCTTTGACGATGTGGTGGCTGACCCAGCGGTTGATCGCGGTCATGAAGCCGAACTTCATCGGGCGCTCGACGTCGCAGAACAGGATGATGCGGTTGACGTCGGTCGCATTCTCCGCGCTGTGGATGAAGGTCTCGTCGAACATGAAGGCCTCGCCGTCGCGCCAGACGCATTCGACGCCGTCGACGAGGATCCGGCACTTGTTCGAGTTCGGTGTGACCAAGCCGAGGTGATAGCGCAGCGAGCCCGCGAACGGATCGCGATGAGCCCCCAGCTTGCCGCCCGGCGGCAACATCGCGAACATCGCACCGTGCACCGACGGAATCGAATTGAGCAGCTCCACCGTCTTGGGGCACAGCGTGCGCGCCGAGGGCAGGAAGTCGTCGTACCATTTCAGGTAAAATCGCTTCCAGCCGCTCTTGAAGAAGGAATAGAAGCCCCAGTCGTTGTTCTTGGCGGCGGCGCGAATGAAGCCTTCGTCGAACAGGCGCACTGCCTCGTCGCGGATGGTCTCCCAATTCTCGCTGAGCGGCTTAAGCTCCGGAAACTGCTCGACCGGGATCACCGGCTTGTTCGGCACGGCCGAGCCCGCATACATCAGCACATTGTAGGGTGCGAGATAGGTCGAGTGATCGCCGAGCTGGCGCGCGAACCGCAGCCGCTGCTTGCCGCGGAAGTGAACGTAAATCGTCGAGGCCGCCAGCACATAGAGAATGACAAGTTGCGGCGCAAAAAGCTGTTTCAGCATGTCCCCAGCTCCCCAGTGAACCCAGCCCGGGACGTCATCTACCCCCGCCCGGGCGGAGCGGCAAGATATCACCGGGGGGTTGCAAATCACGCTGCGGGGAGCGTACAGGCGGAACTTGGGTCTGAAGGACCGAAACCGGCCGATCAGGCCCGGGACAGTGCCTGGAGACCCTTGAAGGTCAAGCGCTTGGGATCCGTGACCCCGGCAACGTAGAGTCGGCGGATGAAGGCGGTAACGGCGTCGCGGTCGCAATCGGTCAGCGCGACGACGGCGTCGACCGCGATTCTCTGGGCTTCCATTGGGCTTACCTCGGCCTTGCGAGTACCCCGGCCGAGACAGGCTAGGACTGATCCGTAAATCCGGCGTTAACTGTCCAGCAAGCATGGCCGATTCATTGCCGCGGCCGTATACGCGAAACAACGCATTGCGTGGCCCGCCGGCTGCTCAGAACGCCCTAATGCTCCTGCTTAGCTGCGCAAAGTGCTTCTTCAGCCGGGGGACGGCAAAGTCGGTGAAGGCTCGCACCTTTGGCACCGAGAGCCGGCCCTGCGGGCAGATCAGGTGCGCTGGCATTTCCGGATCGGCATCACCCGCCAGCACGATCTCGAGCTCGCCGCGCGCGACCTGCTCGGCCACCTGATAGGAGTACATCCGCGCCACGCCGCGCCCGGCGACCGCGGAAGCCACCGCCGCGTAGGTGCTGTTGACGATGAGCCGCGGGGTGAACTGGACCGTACGGGCAGCCGATGAACCAGGTAGCGGCGCAAAGGTCCAGGAATGGGGCAGATGGGCCATCGCGACGACCTGATGCTTGGCGAGATCGCCGGGCTCGGTAATGCGCGGATGCTGTTTCAGATAGCGCGGGGCTGCAACAACGACGCGGCTGATCTCGCCGACCCGCATTGCGATCATCGCCGAATCCGCAAGTGGTCCGATGCGAAGAGCAACGTCGACGCCCTCCTCGACCAAGTTGACCGCGCGATCGAACAGCAGCAGCTTGGCCGATACTGTCGGATAAGCGTCCAGGAACGCGTCGAGGATCGGTCTCAGCACCATCTCGCCCGACACCACGGGAGCAGTGATCGTGAGCAGGCCACGCGGAGCGGCCCGTGGTCCGGCCGCGATGTCGTCGGCCTCCTCCAATTCGGCGAGCACACGGCGGCAGATCGCAACATAACGCTCGCCCTCCTCGCTCAGCTTGATCGAGCGCGTGGTCCTGTGCAGCAGCTCGGTGCCGACGCGCTGCTCCAGGAAGGCGATGGCGCGGCTCACGGCAGCCGGCGAGCGTCCGAGCTTACGGCCGGCAGCAGCCAGGCTGCCCTCGTCCACCACGAGGACGAACACCTTCATCGCATCCAGACGATCCATACGCTCCCTGCCGCCCCTCAAGTTCCGCCTGCAGGCTAAGACCTCGCTGCTACCGCGACAACCGGCTGGGATGCCGAGCGGCCATTCGTTCGCCGCGCGAAAGAATGTCTACCGGACAGCGCGTATTCGCAACCGCGGCAGCCCGGCGTATCTCAGCGGGCAGGCCAGCGGTGCTGGCGCATTCTCAAAGCCGACAACAGGAGCCCATCATGGGTATCGAGCAGAAGGTCGCCATCGTCACCGGAGCCTCGCAGGGCATCGGCGCCGCCCTGGTCCAGGGTTTTCGCGATCGCAATTACCGCGTCGTCGCCACGGCGCGATCCATCAAGCCGTCGGGCAATGATGACGTCCTCGCCATTCCCGGCGACATCGCCGACCGAAGCACGGCGGAACGTGTGGTCTCGCAGGCGGTCGACCGTTTTGGTCGCGTCGACACGCTGGTCAACAATGCCGGCATCTTCGTTGCCAAGCCGTTCACGCAGTACACGGCCGAGGACTATGCGGCGGTGATGGGCACCAACGTGGCAGGCTTCTTCCACATCACGCAGCTCGCGATCGCCGAGATGGAGAAGCAGGGATCTGGCCACGTCGTCCAGATCACGACCACGCTGGTCGACCATGCCAACTCGAACGTACCGTCGGTGCTGGCCTCTCTGAGCAAGGGCGGCCTCAATGCCGCGACCAGGTCGCTCGCGATCGAATATGCCAGGCGCGGCATCCGCGTGAACGCAGTCTCGCCGGGGATCATCAAATCGCCGATGCACCCAGTCGCGACGCATGCCCAGCTCAGCGCGCTGCACCCGGTTGGCCATATGGGCGAGATGTCCGACATCGTCGATGCCGTGCTCTATCTCGAGGGTGCCTCCTTCGTCACCGGCGAGATCCTGCACGTCGACGGCGGCCAGAGCGCCGGCCATTGAGAGGAGACCCGAGATGCCCATCGTCACCATCCAAGTGACTCGCGAAGGAACGACGCCGGGCGCGGCGTCGCTCTCAGCGGAGGAAAAAGCCGCGCTGATCAAGGGATCCAGTGAGCTCCTGCGTGACGTGCTTGGCAAGCCGCTTGAGGCAACCTTCGTCGTCATCGAAGAAGTCGACACCGACAATTGGGGTTGGGGTGGCCTGCCCGTGCAGGAATTCCGGCGGCGGCGCGCTGCCCAGAAAGGGTGATCCACACGCCATCCTGCGTGGAGCAAGAAGATATGACCAATACACATACGAAGCAACGCATGGACGCCCGGCTGCATCCGCAGCCGGGATCAGAATCGCAACGAACTTGGCGATATGCGGTGGCAGGACTGTCTGCATCGCTGGTCGGGCTTGGCCTCGCCCGCTTCTCCTACACACCACTGATCCCGGCGCTGATTGCGGCAAAGTGGTTCAGCGCGTCCGATATCGTCTATCTCGGCGCGGCCAACCTCGCCGGCTATCTCGCCGGCGCGCTCGCGGCACGAGCGGTCGCAACCCGCATCGGCGCGGTCCGCGCTCTGCGGGCAATGATGCTGCTCGCCACCCTCTCCTTCTTCGCCAGCTCGGCCCCGGTCTCGTTCACCTGGTTCTTCACGTGGCGTTTTCTGTCCGGCCTCACCGGGGGCATCATCATGGTGCTCGCAGCGTCCGTCATTTTGCCGCACACCCTGGTCACCCGACGCGGCCTCGTCGGCGGCGTGATCTTTGCGGGCGTCGGCCTCGGCGTCGCCGCGTCAGGCACGTTGGTGCCGCTGTTGCTGCACCAGGGCCTGCAGCAGAGCTGGTATGGCCTTGGCATACTCTCGGCCGTGCTGACGCTGGCGAGCTGGTGGAACTGGCCGGCCGACGTCAAGGCTGATGCGGCCCCCTCGCATCATCCGAAGCACCATCGCGCCTCGTCAGCCGAACGTGCGCTGCTGATCCAGTACGGCCTCAACGCGGTGGCGCTGGTGCCGCATATGGTGTTCATCGTCGACTTCGTCGCACGCGGCCTTGGTCAGGGCATTGCCGCGGGATCGCGCTATTGGGTGCTGTACGGCCTCGGCGCGATCGTGGGGCCGCTCGTCGCCGGCCATCTCGGTGACCGCTCCGGCTTCGGTCCGGCGCTGCGAGCAGCCTTCCTGATCGAGGCGGCCGCGGTGCTGCTCCCGACCGTCAGCACGGCCCCTGTCTCGCTGATCGTGTCGAGCGTGGTAATCGGCGGCTTCACGCCGGGCATCGTACCATTGGTGCTCGGGCGCATCCATGAGCTGGTTCCCCATTCTGCCGAGCAGCAGCGTGCGACGTGGAGCCACGCCACCACCAGCTTTGCGCTGTTTCAGGCAGCCGCGGCCTATGGCTTCTCCTGGATCTATGCGCAGACCGGCGGCGACTATCTCGTTCTGTTTTCGCTCGGCGGCGGCGCCGTCGTCCTGGCACTGGCGATCGATCTTGGGCTCGCGCTGACCACGCGCAAAGCCTGACCGCACACGGCGGCGTGATCAGGAATATCGCATCACGCCGTCATCGATCCGGCCGAAGCGCAAGGAGACGATGTCGACGGCGTAGTTCTGATACAGCCGCCATGGCCGTTTCGAGCCCTGCTTCGGCATTTTTGCGATCGAGCGCTGCACATAGCCCGAGGTGAAATCCAGCGACGGCTGCGCGGTGATATCAGGGTCGACGTTGTGCGGCATGCACTGACGGAAATTGTGCCGGTCCATGTAGTTGATGAGTCGGCAGACATATTCGCAGGTGAGATCGCACTTCAACGTCCAGGACGCGTTGGTGTAGCCGAAGGCGGAGGCCATGTTCGGCACGTCGGCATACATCATGCCCTTGTAGGTCAGCGTGTTGGCAAAATCGACGGCGCGGCCGTCGACGCTCACCTCGAGACCGCCGACGACCTGGAGCACCAGCCCCGTCGCGGTGACGACGATGTCTGCCGCAAGCTCGCGGCCGTCCATGAGGCGAATGCCGTCACGCGTGAAGGTATCGATCTCGTTGGTGACGACGGCGGCGCGCTGCTCGCGGATCGCCTTGAACAAGTCGCCGTCGGGCACGAGGCACAGCCGCTGGTCCCAGGGATTGTAGCGCGGCGTGAAATGGGTTGCGACGTCGTAGTCGGGGCCGAGCGCCATCTGCACGCCCTTGAGGATGAGGTCCTTCACCTTCGCGGGCCTGCGCCGGCTGAGCTGGAAGAAGAACATCCCCCACATCACGTTGCGCCAGCGGATCAGGTGATAAGCGAGTCGCGCCGGCAGATTGCGGCGCAGCTTGTTGGCCAGGGGATCCTGAGCGGGGCGCGACACGACATAGGTCGGCGAGCGCTGGAGCATGGTGACCTGCGCCGCCTTCTTGGCGAGCTCCGGCACCAGCGTCACCGCGGTCGCGCCCGAGCCGATCACGACGACGCGTTTGCCCGCATAGTCGATGTCCTCGGTCCATTTCTGCGGATGCACGATGTGGCCGGCGTAGTCGGCCGTGCCCTTGAACTCCGGCGTGTAGCCCGCCTCGTATTTGTAATAGCCCGAGCACATGAACAGAAAATTGCAGGTGAAGCGCACCAGTTCAGTTGCGCCCTCGCCTGTCGTGCGTTCGGCCTCGACGGTCCAGCGCGCCTCGCTCGTCCACCATGCCGCCCGCTTGACCCGATGGCGGAAACGGATGTGCCTGTCGATGCCGTTATCGCTCGCGGTCTCGCGCACATAATTCAGGATCTGCGGCCCGTCAGCGATTGCCTTCGGATCCGTCCACGGCTTGAAGGAATAGCCGAGCGTGAACATGTCGCTGTCAGAGCGGATGCCGGGATAGCGAAACAGGTCCCAGGTCCCGCCGATGCAGTCGCGGCCCTCGAGGATGACGTAGCTCTTGGCCGGGCACTTCGTCTGCAAATGATAGCCCGCGCCGATGCCGGACAAGCCGGCACCGATGATGAGGACGTCAAATTGTTCTTGTTGCATGGTTTCCTCCGCCACCGAGGATTGTCCGCCCGTCGCGGCCGGTCGTCAATTGGCAATCAGCCTGCAGCAACTGTAGAGCGAGTTGAATGCCATGCACCCAAACAACAAAGCCCCGGATCACTCCGGGGCGTTGCATTGAGGCTAGATCGATCGAATTGATCAGTAGCGGTAGTGATCGCTCTTGTACGGACCTTCCTGCTTCACGCCGATGTAGTCGGCCTGATCCTTGCGCAGCTCGGTGAGCTTGACGCCGATCTTGGCGAGGTGCAGGCGGGCGACCTTCTCGTCGAGCGTCTTCGGCAGCACGTACACTTCCTTCTTGTACTTGCCGTCCTTGTTGTTGGCGAACAGCTCGATCTGCGCCAGCGTCTGGTTGGTGAAGGACGCCGACATCACGAAGGACGGATGGCCCATCGCGTTGCCGAGGTTCACGAGGCGGCCCTCCGACAGCATGATGATGCGGTGCTTGTCGGGAAACTCGATCTCGTCGACCTGCGGCTTGATGTTGGTCCACTTCAGATTGCGGAGAGCCGCGATCTGGATCTCGTTGTCGAAGTGGCCGATGTTGCAGACGATGGCGCGATCCTTCATCGCACGCATGTGCTCGATGGTGATGATGTCCTTGTTGCCGGTGGCGGTGACGAAGATGTCGGCGCGGGGCGCGGCGTCTTCCATGGTCACGACCTCGTAGCCTTCCATCGCGGCCTGCAGCGCGCAGATCGGATCGACTTCGGAGACCATGACGCGGCAGCCGGCCTGGCGCAGCGAAGCGGCCGAGCCCTTGCCGACGTCGCCGAAGCCGGCGACCATCGCGACCTTGCCCGACAGCATCACGTCGGTGCCGCGGCGGATGCCGTCGACCAGCGATTCACGGCAGCCGTAGAGGTTGTCGAACTTCGACTTGGTGACGCTGTCGTTGACGTTGATGGCCGGCCACAGCAGCTTGCCGGCCTTCTGCATGTCGTAGAGACGATGCACGCCCGTGGTGGTCTCTTCGGAGACGCCCTTGATGCTCTCGGCGATCGCGGCGAAGTAGCCCTTCGGCTTCTCCTTGAGCTGCTTCTTCAGAAGCGCGAAGAAGACTTCCTCTTCCTCGGAGCCGGGCTTGTCGAGGAAGGCGGTGTCGCCGTTCTCGGCGCGCAGACCGAGATGGACGTACATGGTGGCGTCGCCGCCGTCATCGAGGATCATGTTCGGGTGACCGCCGCCGTGCCAGTCGAACAGCTTTGCGGTGTAGTCCCAGTACTCGGTCAGCGTCTCGCCCTTGACGGCGAAGACGGGAATGCCGGCGGCCGCGATCGCGGCGGCGGCGTGATCCTGCGTCGAGTAGATGTTGCAGGAGACCCAGCGGATGTCGGC
This sequence comes from Bradyrhizobium sp. CCGE-LA001, assembly GCF_000296215.2. NCBI lineage: Bacteria > Pseudomonadati > Pseudomonadota > Alphaproteobacteria > Hyphomicrobiales > Nitrobacteraceae > Bradyrhizobium > Bradyrhizobium sp. CCGE-LA001. Next base: position 5,420,348 of record NZ_CP013949.1, read on the forward strand.
GCCGAGCGCTGCCAGCGTCTCGATCAGCACGCCGGTCTGAATCGTCATGTGCAGCGAGCCGGCGATGCGCGCGCCCTTCAGCGGCTGCTTCGGGCCGTACTCCTCGCGGGTGGCCATCAGGCCGGGCATCTCGGTCTCGGCCAGCGAGAGTTCCTTGCGGCCGAAATCGGCCAGCGAAATGTCCTTGACGATGTAATCGGTGAAGCCGGGCTTCGCGTTCATGGGAGGTTCCTATTTGTTTGGCTCGTCATTCCGGGCGCTCGCGAGACGAGCGAAACCCTGAATCCTGAGGTTCGAGATTCCGGGTTCGCCGCCGTCGGGGCGCCCCGGAATGACGCAAGAGAACTAGAGCGCGCGCTTGAGCGGCTCGACGAGATCGGTCTTCTCCCAGGAGAAGCCGCCCTCGTTGTCGGGCGTGCGGCCGAAATGGCCATAGGCCGAGGTGCGCGCGTAGATCGGCCGGTTGAGATCGAGATGGGTGCGGATGCCGCGCGGGGTGAGGTCCATCGCCTTGGCCGCGGCCTTCTCGAGCTGGTCCTCCGACACCTTACCGGTGCCGTGGGTGTCGATGTAGATCGACAGCGGACGCGCCACGCCGATGGCGTAAGCGAGCTGCAGCGTGCAGCGATCGGCGAGACCAGCGGCAACGATGTTCTTAGCGACGTAGCGCGCGGCGTAGGCCGCAGAACGGTCGACCTTGGTCGGATCCTTGCCGGAGAATGCGCCGCCGCCATGCGGGGCCGCGCCGCCATAGGTGTCGACGATGATCTTGCGGCCGGTCAGGCCGGAATCGCCGTCGGGGCCGCCGATGTAGAACTTGCCGGTCGGGTTGATGTGCCAGATCGTCTTCGGCGTGATCCAGTCCTTCGGCAGCGCCTCGCGCACATAGGGCTCGACGATGTCGCGGATCTGCTTGGACGAGATGTCCTCGACCAGGTGCTGGTGCGAGACCACGATCTCACGCACGCCGACCGGCTTGCCGTTCTCGTACTGGACGGTGACCTGGCTCTTGGAGTCGGGGCCGAGCACCTTCTCCCTGCCGGAGTGACGGGCTTCGGAGATGAGGCGGAGGATCTTGTGGGCGTAGAAGATCGGCGCCGGCATCAAATCGGGCGTCTCGTTGGTGGCGTAGCCGAACATGATGCCCTGATCGCCCGCGCCCTCTTCCTTGACCTCGCCAGGCTGCAGCGCATCGACGCCCTGGGCGATGTCGGCCGACTGCGGATGCAGCAGGATCTCGATGTCGGCGGTCTTCCAGTGGAAGCCTTCCTGCTCGTAGCCGATGTCCTTGATCGCGCCGCGGACGACGCTCTCGATCTGCTCGTTGGTCACCGACTTCGGACCGCGGGTCTCGCCAGCGATCACCACCTTGTTGGTGGTCGCCAGCGTCTCGCAGGCGGCACGGATCTGCCAGGGGTCGATGCCGGCCTTCGGCCCTTCGCGATAGAACAGGTCGACGATCTCGTCGGAGATCCGGTCACAGACCTTGTCTGGATGGCCTTCGGACACGGACTCGCTGGTGAAGAGATAGGACGCGCGCATCAGTAACCCCTTGTTCCGCCGCTAGCCGGCGGGCGTTTGCGATGTTCACTTTTGATGATGTCAATCACGCCGGCGCGAGATGACGTAGGATTCGTCGAGAAACCAGAGCCCATTGTACTTTCGCAGCACGTCCCTGGCGGCATCCAGGGTGCGGCCGTTTTGAGTCATTTCCGCCAATCGGTCGTCCTCAATCTGAGCGACATACACCGCCGCATTCCACGCTGCAAAGGCCGTCGAGGTTCCGATGGTGCCGGTGACCTCGTTGGGCAGCGCTTCCATATCATACCTGAAGATCGAACGGTTATCCGCGTAGGCATTAAAATTTAAGTCGCGTCCCACCGATCCAAGTTCATACTTAACTGCACGCAGTAGCTCATGGCGGCTGACCGAGAAAGGATTTTCTCCCGGCCAGATCGCCTGGATCATTTCCATGCCCGGATCCTGCCCATGGGAGTGGATTCCAATCAGCCTGCCGCCGGGCCGAAGCGCCCGCGCCAGCGGTGCGATGATCCGCTTGGCGCGGAAATTGACCGAGGACAGGGCCCGGTAGGGCTGGGATGCGATGACGAGGTCGAAATTGGCCTCGGTCTGACCCGGCCGAGGGATGGTCGAGTCGAGCAGGAACCTGTGGTCCTCGCGATAGAGCACGAGGACGACCGGGCGCTCGTAGAGCGGCATGGCCGTGCGCGGGCTGATCGCCGCGCGCCAGTTCTGCTCCAGAAACGGCCTCAGCTCTGCGATCTGCTGCTCGAACTCGCCCGATGACGCACCGCGGAGCGGCACCTCGTGCCAGACGGTCGCAGCCGCCGCCGCAGGCGATGCCGGGGTGAGCCAGGGCGCCTCCGCGTAGAACATGTTGGTGAAGACGAACACCGACGCCGGATGCTCGAAAATGCGGTCCGGCACCTTCTCCAGCGTCAGGCGCAGGTCCTCGAGGCTGAGCTCCTTGCCGGCGACATAGAACGGCATGTGCGGATAGCGCTGGTGCGTTGCGCGCAGCACCCGCGCCAGCACCGTGCCGTCACCGACCCCCGCGTCGAACAGACGCAGCGCCGGCGGGCGCGGATGGATGGAGGAAAGCTCCAGCGCAACCCGGTCCGCGATGACGCGCTTCTCGCTGCAGGTGTGGACGAACAGCAGGTACTTCTGGCGGTTCTCGAAGAAGCGGAAATTGCCGCGCGGGTCGCGCTTTTCCGGCGGCACCTGAAGCCCGCGCGGCGGCGGCAGGCCGCCGGTCGTCGATGCAGCAATATAGGCCTGGATCCGCTCCAGCGTATCGACGGTGATGCGCTTTCCCTCGCGCAGACGATGCACCAGCTTCCCATCGTTCACCGCCCGGCGGCCGAAGGTCGATTCCGCCATGTCCGCCTTGCGGCAGAACTCGGTGATCTGGCTCAGGATTTCGTCGTTTTTCATCGGTGGGAAAGCGGTGGGCAGAAGGATTGGGTCCCACGTCCTAGCAAATTCTGCCCACTCAGGGAATAGCGGATCGAGGCACCGTCCCCCTGCGCCTTTGCCGACGCGGCCGCGTCGGCAGCGCTGACGTGGAGCTTCTAGGGATGGTCTCGGTAGAAACAGCCGCCGCGGTCGAAGCGCTGCCGGGCGAGGTCTATCTGTCGGAGAGGTGACGGCGGGTTTGCGGAACGATGCAGCCCGCAGGTCGCTCCGCTCATGCGGGCTTCCGCTGCGCCACGTACTTGGCTGTTGTCACCCGGCTCGGCCGGGCGTCCAGTATTCCAGAGACAACGAGAAGGTACGGAGGAGCCGCGGCGTACTGGATTCCCCGCTTTCGCGGGGAATGACAGTGAGTGTGTGGTGAGGCCTCGTCGCTACGCACGCAACGAGCTCAGTTACCCCACACTTCCTTCGCGATCTCCACCGCGAGGCTGAGCTTGGCCCATTGCTCCTCTTCGGAGAGGATGTTGCCCTCTTCCGTCGAGGCAAAGCCGCATTGCGGCGAGAGCGCGAGCTGCTCGAGCGGCGCGAACTTGGCGGCTTCCTCCAGGCGGCGCTTGATGTCGTCCTTCTTCTCGAGCTCGCCGAACTTCGAGGTGATGACGCCGACCACGACGACCTTGTTGCCCTTGGGCAGGAAGCGCAGCGGCTCGAAGCCGCCGGCACGATCGCTGTCGTATTCGAGGAAGTAGCCGTCGTAATTGGTGCCGGCGAGCATGGTCTCGGCGACCGGCTCGTAGCCGCCCGAGGAGATCCAGGTCGAGCGGAAATTGCCGCGGCAGACATGCGTCGTCACCACCATGTCGGCGGGCTTCTCGGCCAGTGCGTAGTTGATGATGCGGGCATAGATCTGCTGAAGGCCGTCCGGATTGTCGCCGCGCTCGCGCGCCTTCTGCAGTTCGTCCTGCGAGCAGAGATAGGCCCACACGGTGTCGTCGAACTGGAGATAACGACAACCGGCGTCGTAGAACGCCTTCACCGCCTTGCGATAGGTCTTGCCGAGATCCTCGTAGAAGGCGTCGAGATCGGGATAGACGTCCTTGGAGATCGACTTGCGGCCGCCGCGGAAGTGCAGCACGGCAGGCGACGGGATCGTCATCTTGGCGGTGACGTGGGCCTGGTCGGCGGACTTCTTCAGGAAACGGAAGTGGTCGAGCATCGGGTGGTCGTCGGGGAAGTCGAGCTTGCCGATCACGCGCACCGCATCGTGCCGGGTCTGCACGCCCGTGAACTGGATGCCGGTATCGGGGTGGAACAGCTCGCAGCCGGTGAGCTTGGCCAGGAAATCGAAATGCCACCAGGAGCGACGGAATTCGCCGTCGGTCGCGAGCTTGAGGCCGACCGAAGCCTGCTTATGCACGACCTTCTCGATCTCCATGTCCTCGATCTTGCGCAGATCGTCAGCGGAGATCTCGCCCTTCTCGAGACGGCTGCGGGCTTCCTTGATCTTAGTCGGACGCAGGAGACTGCCGACCTCGTCGGCGCGGAAGGGGGCTTTGGTTCGCTGCATGTCTTACTCCCTGGACATTTGGTTTAGTGGGCCGCCGCCCCGGCGACGCCGAGATGGCGTTCCAGGACCGAGGGGTCGGCCTTGAGCGCGACGCTGGGGGCGTCGTGGACGATCGTTCCGCGCTCCAATATCACGACACGGTCGGCGAGCCCCAGAATCTTTTGGGCATTCTGCTCCACGATGATCGAGCAGATGCCGCCCGCCCGCGTGATGGTGCCGATGGCCTTGAGCAGTTCCTCGACGATGATGGGAGCAAGGCCCTCGGTCGGCTCGTCCAGCAGCAGCACTTTCGGATTGAGGGTCAGCGCGCGGCCGATCGCCAGCATCTGCTGCTCGCCGCCGGAAAGCTGGTTGCCGAAATTGCTCCGCCGCTCCTTCAGCCGCGGGAACATCTCGTAGACTTTCTCGACGGTCCAGGGACCGGGCTGTGCCACGGCAGTCATGTTCTCTTCCACCGTGAGCGAGCGGAAGATGTTGCGCTCCTGCGGCACCCAGCCGATGCCGGCGCGTGCGCGCTGATCGGGCCGTAGCGCGGTGACATCCGTGCCGGCGAGCGCGACCGAGCCCGAGAAGCGGCGGGTGACGCCGACGATGGAGTTGATCAGCGTGGTCTTGCCGGTGCCATTGCGGCCGAGCAGCGCCAGCACCTGCCCTTCGGCGAGGCGCAGCGACATGTTGGGCAAGACGACCGCTTCGCCATAACCGGCGCGAAGCGAATCGATCGCGAGCAGGTCAGACATTGACCGCCTCCTCGCCAAGATAGACGGCCTTCACCTGCGGATCGCGCGCGACCTCTTCGGGCCGGCCTTCGGTGAGCAGCGCGCCCGAGACCAGCACCGAGATGCGGTCGGCAAAGGAGAAGACGAGGTCCATGTCGTGCTCGATCAAGAGCACGGTGACGTCGCGCGGCAGCGCACCGACCACGGCCAGAATGTCATGGCGCTCGCTCTCGGGCACGCCGGCCGCAGGCTCGTCCAGCAGCAGCACGCGCGGCTTGGCCGCGATCGCAACGGCGATTTCCAGCAGGCGTTGCTTGCCGTAAGGCAGCGTCACGGTCTGCTCGTTCATGACGTCGAGCAGGTGAAAGTGCGTGAGCAGATCGGCGATCTCGCCGTTGACGTCGCCGCGCGTGCCCATCCGCCGCCACCAGTCGCCGCCATGGCCGAGGCGCTCGGACACGGCCAAGCCGATGGTCTCGAGCGGGGTCAGGTCGGGATAAAGCTGGTTGATCTGGAAGGTGCGCGACAGGCCGCGCAGCACGCGCTTGTGCACAGGCAGATCGGTGATGTCCTGTCCTTCCAGCAGGATGCGACCCGAGTTCGGCTTGAGCACGCCGGTGAGCTGGTTGATGACTGTGGTCTTGCCGGCGCCGTTCGGGCCGATCAGCGCGTGGCGGGCGCCCTGCTCGACCTTCAAGGACAGATCACGGGTGACGCGCAGGCCGCCGAACTGCTTTTCGAGATTTTGGGTTTCGAGCGCGATGGTCATGCCTCGCTCTCCGACACGGCGACGACGGCCTTGCGCCCGGCAACCTGCCTGATGATCAGGTTCGGGAGATAGAGCACCCAGCGGTGCAGGCGCTGACGGCCGATCAGCACGATCAGCACCAGCACGAGGCCGATCCAGAACTGCCAATATTGCGGCGTGATGGTGGAGAACAATTCCTGGAGCATGCGGAACACCACCGCGCCCACCAGCCCGCCATAGAGATAGCCGGTGCCGCCGATGACCAGCACCAGCATCAGGTCGGCGGAGCGTTCGAAGGCGAACACGTCGAGCGAGGCGATCGCGGTGGTCTGGGTGAACAGCGCGCCGGCGATGCCGGCATAGAACGCCGCAAGCGTGTAGATCGCGATCAGGCGGCGGTTGACGGGAATGCCAATCGCGGCGGCGCGCAGCGGATTGTTCTTGATCGCGCGCAGCGACAGGCCGAACGGGGAATGCACGACGCGGCGGGCGAACAGGAAGAGCAGAAACAGCACAGCCAGCGAGTAGAAGAACCCGGCCTTGCCGAACATGTCGAACGGGATCTCGCCGAAGATCGGCTGCATCTCGATGCCCTGCAGGCCGTCGGTGCCGCCGGTGATGTTGGAGAAGCGTTCGGCGAGCGCTTCCAGCAGCAGCGCGATGCCGAGCGTCACCATCAGCCGGGTGAGATCGACGCCGCGGATCACCAGGAAGCTGGTGGCAAAGCCGAGCACCATCGCGGCAAGGCCGGCGACGATCAGCGCCAGCACGGGCTCCTTGATGATGCCGTGCAAGGCAAGAAGGCCCGCAGCATAGGCACCAACGCCGAAGAACGCGGCATGGCCGAGCGAGACGATGCCGGCATAACCGAGGATGAGATCGAGCGACATCGTGAACAGCGCCAGCCGCAGGATGTCGGTCATGATCAGATAGCGGGAGGGAAACAGGAAACCGCAGGCCAGCACGACCAGCCAGAAGGCGATTTCGCCCCAGTGCCAGCGCGCCTGGCGCTGGGCATGATAGCCGACGTCGGAAGCAGCGCTCATCGGCGAACTCACCGCGCAGCCGTACGGCCAAACAGGCCGTTCGGGCGCCAGATCAGGATCACGATCATCATGGTGTAGATCACGAAGGGTCCCATCTTCGGCACGTAATATTTTCCGGCGACGTCGCCGATGCCGAGCAGGAGCGAGGCCAGGAACGGCCCGGTAATTGAGGAGGAGCCGCCGACGGTGACCACGATCAGGAAGTAGATCATGAACTTCAGCGGGAAGTACGGGTCGAGACCGAGGATCTCGGCGCTCAGCGCGCCGCCGAGCCCGGCGAGTCCGCAGCCAAAGGCGAAGGTGAAGGCGAACACCTGCGGCACGTTGATGCCGAGGCCGCTTGCGGCGCGAGGATCATCGACTGCGGCGCGCAGGCGGCTGCCGAAGCGCGTCTTGGCCAGCACCAATTGGAGGCCGATGGTGAGCAGGCCGCAGATCACGATGATCATCAACCGGTAGCGGCCGATGCCGACGCCGAACACGTCGAACTGACCCTGGAGCGCAGCCGGCAGATCGATGAAGACACGCGAGGAGCCCTGGATGTAGTCGACGGCCGCGACGGACATGAAGGTCAGGCCGATCGTGAACAGCACCTGGTCGAGATGGCTGCGCGCATAGAGATGGCGATAGAGCGTGCGTTCGAGCACGATGCCGATCGCGGCCGCGGAGACGAAGGCGAGCGGCAGGGCGGCGAAGAATGGCCAGCCCATCCGGTTGACCAGCACCATGCAGATATATCCGCCGGCCATGGCGAAGGCGCCGTGGGCGAGATTGACGAAGTTCATCAGGCCGAGCGTGACCGCGAGCCCGCAGGCGAGCACGAACAGCAGCATGCCGTAGGCAACGCCATCGAACAAATTGGTGAGGATCGCGGTCATCGTCTCAGCTTGGGTTGTTCGTCATGGCCGGGCTAGTCCCGGCCATCCACGTTCTTGTCTGACATTCGTTTCTTGGCTTCCGCTTGGATGCCCGAGTCAAGCCCGGGCATGACGGAGCAAGGGGCATGAGATCCCGGATGCGTGCTAAGCGCGCTCGGGGATGACGCGCTTTCGCGCGTCACTTCTTGGTCTTGCCGAGATCCTTGACGGCTTCGAAGGTTGCGAACTCGACATTGTAGAGCTCGCCGTCGACCTTCTCGACCTTGCGAATGTAGATGTTCTGCACGATGTCGCGGGTCTCGGGATCGATCGAGATCGGGCCGCGCGGGCTTTCCCACTTCTGCCCCTTCATGGCTTCGATCAGCTTGTCGCCGTTGGTGTCGCCACCCGTCTTCTTCAGCGCTTCATAAATCAGGTGGATGCCGTCATAGCCGCCCACGGCCATGAAGCCCGGACGGTTGCCGAACGCCTTCTTGTAGGCGGCGACGAAATCCTTGTTCATCTGCGAGGGATGCGCCGCGGAGTAGAGATGCGCGGTGACGGTGCCGAGCACGGCGTCGCCCATGTTGTTGAGCAGGTCGTCATCGGTGACGTCGCCGGGTCCGATCACCTTGATGCCGGCCTTGTCGAGGCCGCGCTCGGCATATTGCTTCATGAAATTGCCGCCCTGGCCGGCCGGCACGAACACGAAGATCGCATCGGGCTTGGCGTCCTTCATGCGCTGCAGGAACGGCGCGAAGTCGGGGTTGGCGAGCGGCGTCTTCACCTCTTCGACCACCTCGCCGCCGCCGGCGGTGAAGTGCTGCTTGAAGAAGTTAAGCGCGTCATTGCCCGGCGCGTAGTCGGAGGTCAGTGTCGCCACCTTCTTGATGCCGTTCTTCACTGCCCAGTCACCGATGATGGTCGAGGACTGCGCCAGCGTGAAGCTGGTGCGCACGATGTAGGGCGAGCGCTCGGTGATGATGGAGGTGCCGGCCGCCATCACGACTTCCGGAATCTTGGCCTGCGTTGCGAGCGGCGCGGCCGCGAGCGCTGCGGGCGTCACGCCGAAGCCGGCGATGAAATTGACCTTGTCGTTGACGATCAACTCCTGCGCAGCCGTCTTGGTCTTGTCCGGGATCGCGGCGTCGTCCTTGAGGATGATCTCGACCTTCTTGCCGGCGACAGTATCGCCCTTCTGCTGCATGTAGAGCTTGATCGCGTTCTCGATCTGCTTGCCCGTCGAGGCCTGGCCGCCGGTCATCGGCAGGATCAGGCCGATCTTGACGGCGTCCTGCGCCTTCGCAGGCGCGACGGCAGCGAGGCTCGAGATGGCGGCCACCGCCGCAGCCCAAGACAATTGCATACGTACGAACATCAGATGTCCCTCCCCTTCATTCCTGACTTTGTGCCCTGAACCGCGTTCCCGGTCCTTGCCGCGCTTCAACTTGCGGACAAGCCATGCCGTGCGGCCACATGGCGTCCTCTGCAACCCCGTTGTCAATCGGACCTTGGGCGACCATTGCGCGCAAGCGCGGTCCTGGAATCCGACGGGGATAGATTTGTACGATTGTACAAATAAAATGGTCTTGTCAACGAAAAAGCCCTTGGGCGGCCCAATCCCATGTCGCAACCGGTCGCCACACCCTAAGAGGCGCGATGCCAGTGTGGATGGAGCATTCCGCCTCTTATTTGCAGAATCCGAACATCCTTCAGCTGCCTCCCCCTTGGGCCCTTCAAGTGGAGCCGAGCACACGCTGTTGATGAATACGTCGTGTATACCATATCAGCGGGACAGGGCCTCTCAAGGTCAAATTCTCCCTACGAAAATACCTTTATGTATACATAAAAATAAGTCTTCGAATAGGCCAATTTTACTTATTGAGGACTACAGTCCGGTTGGACGCGCTTTCGGCGTCCGGTCCCTCCGCCCGATAAGGCACGACCTAAGAAGATGCTCATGCGTGTCCGCTCACTTTCGATCGTTGCCCTCGTCGCGCTCGTGGCCTCGAACCTTGCCGGCTGCGGCACCGTCAACGAAAGACTCTCATCCGGCGTGGGCGACTACGTTCCGCAATGGGCAGGCGGCCTGCCGGCTGACGCCCCGCCGCGCCCGGGCACGCCGCAATACGACGCCTACATGAAGGAACGCGAGCGCAAGCGGTTGATGCCAGCGGCGGATCGCGAAAAGGAAGAGCAAGCGCAGAAGGGTGCGACGGGATCTTCGTCAGGCAGCGCGGTGCGCTAGACGATGCGTGGCGAATAGGGAGTAGCGAATTGGGCTCCTGTCTTCCACTCGCTACTCGCCACTCCCCATTCGCTAATCCACGAACACCACGGTCTTGCGGCCGTTGAGGATGACGCGGTCGTCGAGATGGTAGCGGATCGCGCGGGCGAGCACGCGGCGCTCGATGTCGCGGCCCTTGCGGACCAGATCTTCCGGCGTGTCGCGGTGGCTGATGCGCTCGACGTCCTGGTCGATGATCGGGCCCTCGTCGAGGTCGCGCGTAACGTAATGCGCGGTCGCTCCGATCAGCTTGACGCCGCGCTCATGGGCCTGGTGATAGGGTTTTGCGCCCTTGAAGCCCGGCAGGAACGAGTGGTGGATATTGATGCAGCGGCCCGACAGTTTCGCCGAGAGATCATCGGACAGGATCTGCATGTAGCGGGCGAGCACCACGAGATCGGTCTTCGTGTTGCCGACGAGGTCCATGATCTGGCCCTCCTGCTCGCGCTTGGTGTCCTTGGTCACAGGCAGATGGTGGAACGGGATGCCGCCGAAATCGAGCCCGGCATAGACCTCGCGCGGATGGTTGGACACGATCGCGGTCGGGATCATCGGCAATTCGCCGGTGCGCCAGCGATAGAGGATATCGACCAGGCAATGGTCGGACTTCGATACCAGCAACATCACCTTGCGATGCGCGGCGCGGTCGCGCATCTGCCATTCCATGCCGAAACGCTCGGCGATTGCAGCAAAGCCGGTCTGGAGCGCCGACAGCTCCACGGCGAGGTCGGCCGCGGTGAACACCACCCGCATGAAGAACTTCTTGGTCTCGACGTCGTCGAACTGCTGGGCGTCGAGAATGTTCTGTCCGTTGTGGGCCAGGAACGTCGATACCGCCGAAACGATGCCCGGGCGATCCGGACAGGACAGGGTCAGGACATATTGATGATCGGGCATGGCGATGAACAGGCTTGGCTCTTTGATGAAGGTTTGTGCAACAGGCGCGGAACACCCCGCGATTTGGGCCCTGCTGTAGCACCGACCCTGGCCTTGCGCCAATCCCACGCGCAGAGTCAGGATGAACGTAGCATTGCGACTTTACACGGGAGTCCCCCATGGCCGACCGCTTGAACGGCACCCGCATCCTGATCCTGGAAACGCGCGAGGAGGCGCAGTTCTCGAAACTCCTCGCCGAGCAAGGCGCCGAGGTCGTGCAGTGCCCGATGTTCACCATCGAGGATGCGTCGGACCCGGCCCCGGTCGAGGCCTGGATCCGCCGCGCCATCGAGCGGCCGTTCGACGATCTCGTGCTGATGACCGGCGAAGGTCTGCGGCGGATCATCAAGCTCGCCCGCGCGCGTGAGCTCGATAAGGCTCTCGTGGCCGCGCTTGCCAAATCGCGAAAATTCACCCGGGGCCCGAAGCCCGGCAAGGCGCTACGGGAGGTTGGCCTCGAGGCGCAGCAGACCACGGAGAAGCCGACCACCGAGGGCGTGATCGAGATGTTGGGCAGGCTCGACCTGAAGGGCCGACGCCTAGGCCTCCAGCTCTATCCGGACAAGGACCACAGCGCGCTGACCGGCGCGCTTACCGCGCAAGGCGCCGCGGTCGATACCGTGCTGCCCTATTCTTACGATTCCAAGGCGGCGGATGCCAACATCGTTGCCGCGATCGACGACATGGCGGAGGGGCGGATCGATTCCATCGCACTGACCAATCTCGGCCAGGTTCGCCGCCTGATCGAAGCCGCAAAGGCGCATGGCGTCGAAGCACGTCTTCGCGCCGGGCTGGAGCGGACGCTGATCGCCTCGGTCGGCCCGGCAGTCTCGGGCGAGCTCGCCGCGCATGGCCTGCGCACAGACATCTCGCCGCCGGAGGACGCCTATTTCATGCGCCCGCTGATCTCGGCGATGGCCGCAGCGCTGGCCGAGCGGAAGCCGGCGACGCGCTGATCCCCAAGGGGGCCGCTGCCGCTACATCGCGGCATCACCCACGAGCACGAACGGGGCCCAAATGCCGGGCTGCGCATTCGTGCCGCCCTTCGCAATCAGGGCCGAGACCGAGCGGCGCAGCGCCTCGGCGCGGCCGACATCGGCATGTGCCTTGAGGGCATCGATCGCACCAGTGGTGATGACGACGGCGGCATCGGAGTTGACCGCCCAGTGCGACACCAGGAGTGCGCGGGTGCCCGCATAGAAGAACGCCCGCGCAAGGCCGGAGAAGGCTTCCGAATTGGCCGCCTGACCGCCGGCCGTGTTGCAGGCCGACAGGATCACCCAGTCGGCATCGAGCCTGAGACCGGATATTTCGGACGATGAGAGATAGCCGTCGTCGGCGGGTGTCGGCGCTGCCGGCGGGCTCAGGATCAGCCCGGGCTCGATCGAGCCACGCACCTGACCCGCGAGCGCGCCATGCGTCGCGAAATGCAGAATGCGATATTTTGCGAGATCGCCGTTTTGGCTGAGCGTCTTCATCCTCGTCTCGGATGCATCATTGGCGAGAACGACATCGCCTTTGACGGGTGCGAAGCTGTTGGCCACCGCACATAGTTCGAGCGCGGTTTCCGGCAGCGGCATCTGGCGCCTGAGCTGCACAATGTCTGCCGTGCCGCCCGACAGCGCGTCGACCGCGCGCAAGCTCCTTTGCGCGACCTGGGTCGCCTGCGTCGGAATGGCGGCGCAGGTCTGGATCTGGCGAGCCAGCTTGGCGCGCGTGATCGAAAGATCGCTGCGGCCGTCGCCGTCGAGCGTGGGATTGCCGACGCCAAGGAACGGTTTCGACGCAGCGCTCCTGCGCGCAACCTGACGCAGGGCCTTGAGGCTGGAGACGGAAGGCAAGACCGTCGTCGCAAAACGCTTGGCCAACCATGGCGCCTTCGCAAGGTCTCCGTCCGCCACGGGCTTGTCCGTCAACAGGACCTGGAAGGGCAGCGTCGCCAGTGGGCCTGACGGCACCAGGATCAGCTCCTTGCCATCGATGTCGCGCACGACCGGCCCGAGCAAGGCCTGGTAAAGCGCAAAGGCGCGCTCCTGATCGAACGGCAGCGGCTCGTCTGCGCCCAGCGGAGTCTTGCGGCCAAGCTTCTGGGGACAGCTGGATGCCTTATCCAGCCATGCCTCCGCGTCGAGACCGCAGCGGAGCGCGCCGATGGCGTCGTTGAGCTGCTTCTCGCCGAGATCGGCCGCATGCCAGCGCACATCCGCGCGCGTCACCGTCCAGACGAAGGTGGCCCGCGACGTCGTCGTGAACAGCAGCATCGCCTCATTGGGACGAAGCTGCTTCTGGGCGTCCGCAATCTCGATCGGCGTCTTGGTCATCAGCGCCGCATAATCCGGAAACTGGGTGGCGATCATGCGATCCAATTCCCGGATCTGGCTTGCAATCGCCAAGGCCCGGGCACGAAGCGCCTGCTCTGCCTCCGGATTGCGCGCAGCGTTGGCTTGCGAGATCGCCGCCACCAGCGCCTTGTCGGTCGCCACCGCCTGTGCGCCGAGGTCCTGCCGCTCGCGGACGCGGGCTGCGAGTTCTCCGCGGCCATCGGCGACGCGCGCCGACATTCCGGCGATGGCGCGGGCGGCCTGCTCGTCACCGATCCACTGCGCCGCTTCGAACGCCTGTGACCGTAGGGCGCCTGCCTGACCGCCATGGGCAGCGCTCGCGAGATGGTAGGCGGCATTGATCAATCCCGGATACGGATTGGTGTCCTCACGGGCCCCGAGGTCGCTACCGCCCTCCTCGCCGAATTCCGCGGCACGACGGCCGTTCTGGATCGCCACCGCGCGCGCGAACACGTCGCGCGCCTGCTGCCAATCCTTCGCGTCGAGAAAATGGGCGCCGAGATTGGCAAAGCTGTTGGCGACATCAGGATGCTGCTCGCCGAGGGCACGCAGGCGAATATCCAGCGCACGTTTCAGGCGCGGCTCGGCCTCCTGCGCCCGGCCGGTGCTGTCGAGAACGACAGCCAGATTGTTGAGGCTGTTGGCGACCAGCGGATGAGATTGGCCGAGCGCGGCTTCGCGGATGGCGAGCGACCGTCGCGCGAACGGTTCAGCCTCGGCGTAGCGATCGCCATCGCCCATCAGCGTCACCAGATTGTCGAGCGCGATCGCAACATCGAGATGGTCAGGACCGAGCGCCTTCTCGCGAGTGGCCAGCGATTTGCGCAAGAGCTGCTCGGCCTCCTGCTTGCGATTGAGATGGGTCCGGGCCTCCGCGAGATTGTTCAGCGCAGTCGCCACGTTCGGATGCGCAGCTCCATAAGTCTTTTCCTGAATTGCGAGGGCGCGTGTCAGCAGCCCCTCGGCCTCGGCATCACGGCCCTCGCGCGAAAACACCAAGGCGAGATTGTTCAGGCTCGCGGCCACGTCGGGATGATCCGGCCCGAGTGACTTTTCCCTGATGGCGAGGGCCCGGCGCGCCAGCTGCTCGGCATCCTGCAGTCGCCCCTGTGCGCGCCGGAGCTCGCCGAGATTGTTCAGCGTCGCGGTCAGATAGAGGCTGTCTGGGCCGTGCTGCTTCTCCTGAAGCGCGAGCGCTTCGGCGAAGCTCGCTTCGGCCTCGGCCAACCGGCCCTGCGCGCGATTGACCTCCGCGATGTTGTTCAGCGTCACAGGGATCAAGATGTCGGCCTGTCCCGGCGACTTCCTGAAGACCGCGAGGGCGCGGCTGAACAGGTCGAGCGCCTCGGTCTGCCTCATCTGGCGGTGACGGAGGTTGCCGAGCTGCATGCGCGCCAGCGCCGTCGTGAGATGGTCGGGGCCGAGCACGCGCTCGTCGATGGCGATGGCGCGCGACATGTCCCGCTCGGCCTCGCTCAACCGGTTCAGGCCGAGCTCGATCTGGCCGAGCGTGCCGAGCACGGCGGCGACATCGGGATGATTGAGCCCGAGGCTTTTCTCGCGGATCGCAAGGGACCGCCTCAGCACGGCTTCGGCCTCGGTCGTCTCGCCCTGCGCCTGGAGCGCCTGTCCAAGCACGACCAGCGTTGTTGCCGTCAGCGGCGACTGCCGGCCCGAGCTCTTCTCGGACTCGGCGACGAGCTTTCGTGCAAGCCCGATGGCCTCGCCGTAGCGGCCCTCCTTCGCGAGCGACGTGATGCGCTGCATCAACGTCAGCATGTCCTGTGGCCCAGCCCCGACCTGCGAGCTGAGGACACTCACGAGTATCAGGGAACCCAGAAGCCGCGCGGCAAACCTCAGCCAACCTACCCACATGCTTTATCGCTCCGCTCCCCGACCCTGACGCGCTTACCGGCCACAGCAAGATGAAAACTATGTGACCGCATCATGCGTCGGGGCGCGAGCGTCATGGCGAGCCCTGCCGCACCTGCGCCAGTCCAACATGCGGTATCCGCCGTGCATGGCGGCATGCGGCAGCTTCGATTGACACAGGCACCGCCGGCGCTAGGTTCGCGCAGAAGAAGAAACAAAAGAAGGAATCGCCGTGACACGCGTCAACGCGACGTGAGTGGAGTGGCGCGGTCGTCGGCGCTCGCGCCATTCCGCATCCGCAACTATCGCTTCCAGTGGCCGTCCGACCTGCTCACCTCCTGGGCGTTCGAGGTCGAAACGCTGGTGCTCGGCTGGTACATCCTGGTCGAGACCGGCTCGGTGCTGCTGCTCACCGTGCTTGCATCGCTCCAGTTCGTCGGAACGCTGGTGGCGCCCGTCTTCGGCATGATCGGCGATCGCATCGGTCATCGCGACCTCCTGGTCGTGATGCGGCTCGCCTACACGGTGCTGTCGTCGACCATCATGGTGCTGGCGCTGACCGGGCATTTGTCGCCGCTGAGCGTCATGATCATCGTCGCGATCATGGGCCTCATCCGTCCTTCGGATCTCGGTGTGCGCGGCGCGTTGCTGGCCGAGATCATGCCGCCCGAACAACTGGTCGGAGCCATCAGTGTCGGGCGCACCACGCAGGACAGTGCCCGTATCGCCGGGGCATTGACAGGGGCCGGGCTGTTCGCCGTTCTCGGCATCGGTCTCGTCTATGTCGCGATCGCGTGCCTGTACTTCGTGGCCGCGGTCCTCATGCTCTGTCTGACGCGGCCAAAAAGGACCGTCACCACGACCGATCTTCCGGCGAACAGCCACGCCGTTTCGCGGCTGTTCGGCGACCTCAAGGAAGGGATCGTCTACGCCTGGAACGGTCCGGGCATGCGCGCAGCGCTCTGTGTCGCCTTTCTGGCCAATCTCACCGCGTTTCCGTTTACCGGCGGCTTGCTGCCTTATATCGCGCGCGACATCTTTCTGACCGACCAGACCGGCCTCGGCTATCTGTCGGCGAGCTTCGCCGTCGGCTCGCTGATCGGCTCGATCACGCTCAGTCTCGTCAGCGGACTGCGCATTGCCCGGCTTCTGATCGGCGCGACGCTGGCGTGGTACGCCATGCTGCTTGTCTTCGTCGAAGTCAGAACCATGCCGGTGGGTATGGCCTGCCTCGTCCTTGCCGGCATTGCGCAGAGCATGTCGATGATCTCGGCAGCCGTGATCCTGATGCGGACGGCGAGTGCGCATCTGCGCGGCCGCGTCATGGGCGTGCGCATGATGGTAATCTATGGCCTGCCGCTGGGACTGCTCGCGGCCGGCAGCCTGATCGACATCATCGGCTATTCCGCGACCGGCTCGCTCTATGCCGCCTTAGGGATCATCGCGATGCTGGCGATCGCGATCCGCTGGCGCGCCGACCTCTGGCCGGAGCACGCCCCCGCAAACGCGCGGTGACGGGGCCTAATCCCCGTACCCGCGCAGCCGCTCGATATCGAGGATGGTGACACCTCCATATTCCAGCCGGAGCAGACCTTCTTTCTCCAGCCGGTTCAGCGCGCGATTGGCGTTCTGGCGGGACATGCCGGAGAGCGCGCCGATCTCCTCCTGGGTGATCTCCAGATGCGCGGTCGATTCGGGATAGAGGACCGGGTTGAACAGCGAAGCAATGCTGCGGGCAAGACGCGCGGTGGCATCCAGCGTGCGGTTGACCTCGAGCATGCCGATGAACTGGCCGAGCCGCTCGTTGAGCTGGCGGACCAGAAAGCGATTGAAGCCGACGCTATTCTCGAACAGCCACATGAAGGCACTGCGTTCCATTAGCGCCACCCGGCTGTCGCGCAACGCGACGACGTCATAGCGCCGCGGCTCCTTCTTGAGCACGCTGCCCTCGCCGAACCAGGCTCCCGCCGTCAACCCGGCCAGACTCGTCTCCTTGCCGTCGCGCGACACCCCACCCATCCGGGCGAGGCCGCTCACCATGCCGGCCCAATAGTCGAAGGTATCGCCACGCATGAACACGGTCTCGCCGGTGCCGTAGGACCGCTCGGTGATTCCGCCGCGTGCGACCTCGATCTCGGCCTGCGTGAGCTCGCGCGACCAGGCGGCGACGCGCTTCAGATGATCCTCTGAAATCATGATCCCGAAGCCAGCCGCACCGTTTCGTCACTCCACCCTTCTGTTGCACTGCAACATCTCTTCTCAGCGGTCCATCCGACGAAAGATGGACGCCGCGCCCGCCCGAAAAACTTTGTCGCAGAATTGTCAGGCCGAAGACATTTCAAAATAGCGCTTTCCCGTATTGAGAGCCACCTTGGGCGATGCGGCGTTTGAGCCCTGACGGGATCGAAGGCGGCGCGGGGTCCGGTCGAGACCAATGGCTGCATGGCCTCACTGGCACGACCGTACTAGGATCGTCCGAAAACAACGGATGAAGAGCGCCGATCAATGCGCCATCACCGGGAGGGATTTGTTTGGTGGCTACCAGTCTCGAAGTGCGCGGCGTGTCCTTGCGATTCGGTGGCGTCCGTGCGCTGACCGATGTCGGCTTCGCCATCAGGGAAGGCGAGCTGTTCTCGATCATCGGCCCCAACGGCGCCGGCAAGACCTCGATCGTGAACTGTATTTCCGGTCGCTACAAGCCGACCGAAGGCCAGCTGTTCTACCAGGGCCGCGACATCACTGGCTTGACGCCGAATGCCCGTGCCTCGCTGGGCATCGGCCGCACCTTCCAGAACCTGGCGTTGTTCCACCACATGAGCGTGCTCGACAACATTATGGTCGGCCGCCATCACCTCCTGAAGAACAATTTTCTCACGGGCTCGCTGTACTGGCTCACCGGAGCCCGCAAGGAGGAACTCGAGCACCGCCGCAAGGTCGAGGAGATCATCGATTTCCTCGATCTGCAGTCGGTGCGAAAAGCCACCGCGGGCACCCTCTCTTACGGCCTGCGCAAGCGCGTGGAGCTCGCCCGCGCCATGGCCCTGGAGCCGCGCCTCATCCTCCTCGACGAGCCGATGGCCGGCATGAACTTCGAGGAGAAGGAGGACATGGCCCGCTACATCGTCGACCTCAACGAGGAATTTGGGATGACGGTGGTGATGATCGAGCACGACATGGGCGTGGTGATGGACATTTCCCATCGCGTCATGGTGCTGGATTTCGGCAAGAAGATCGCCGAGGGCGATCCCGCCGCCGTCCTCGCCGATCCCCACGTAAAGCGCGCCTATCTTGGTGAGGAAGACGAGGTACTGGTCGATCCGGACGATGCCTCGCCCGCGCAGGAGAGCGCGGCATGATGGATTATGCAGGACGCGTCGCGCAGGCCGACACCTATCCCAAGATGCTCCGGCTCAACGCCCGGGAGCATGGCAGCGAGATCGCGCTGCGCGAGAAAGATCTCGGGCTCTGGCGTATCTTCACCTGGAACGACTATCAGAGGCGGGTACGCGATTTCGCACTCGGGCTCGTCGAGCTCGGTCTTGGCCGCGGCGATGTCATCGGCATCATCGGCGACAACCGGCCGGACTGGGTCGCGGCGGAAGTCGCGACACATGCGATCGGCGGCCTCAGCCTTGGTCTCTATCGCGACGTACTGGATGAAGAAGCCTCCTATCTCCTGACATATGGGGAGGCACGGCTCGTCTTCGCCGAGGACGAGGAGCAGGTCGACAAGCTGCTCGCGCTTGCCGAGCGCGTGCCGAAGCTGAAGCACATCATCTATTCCGATCCGCGCGGCATGCGGAAATACGACGATCCCAGGCTGATGTCGGCGGAGAAATTCGCCGAGCTCGGCCGCGCGCGGGCCACGCGGGAGCCGGAGCTTTACGATCGCCTCGTGGACGCGACCAAGGGCGAGGATGTCGCGATCCTTTGCACGACGTCAGGCACGACGTCTCATCCCAAGCTGGCGATGCTCGCGGCCGGCCGCGTGCTCGGCCATTGCGCGACCTATCTCGCCTTCGACCCGAAGAGACCTAACGACGAATATGTCTCGGTGCTGCCGCTGCCCTGGATCATGGAGCAGGTCTACGTGCTCGGCAAAGGCCTGTTGTGCCGGATGAAGATCAACTTCGTCGAAGAGCCGGACACCATGATGAACGATCTGCGCGAGATCGCGCCGACCTTCGTGCTCTTTGCTCCACGGGTCTGGGAATCGATTGCCGCCGATGTCCGCGCCAAGGTCATGGACGCGACGCCCTTCAAGCAACGCCTGTTCGACATCGGCATGAAATCGGGTCTGGCAGCGCTCGCGGAAGGCAAGCGCTCCGGCTTTGCCGACGCCATCCTGTTCCGCGCGCTGCGCGACCGCCTCGGTTTCACCCGCCTGCGCTCGGCTGCAACCGGCGGCGCGGCGCTCGGGCCTGAGACCTTCAAGTTCTTCCAGGCGATGGGGGTGCCGCTCCGCACGCTCTACGGCCAGACCGAGCTGCTGGGGGCCTACACGCTGCATCCCGAGGGCAAGGTCGATCCCGATACGACAGGCGTGCCGATGGCCGACAGCGTCGAGATCCGGATCGACAATGCCGATGTTCACGGCGTCGGCGAGATCGTGGTGCGGCATCCCAACATGTTCCTCGGCTACTACAAGAACCCCGAGGCCAGCGTCGCCGACATCAAGGACGGCTGGATGTTGTCGGGCGATGCCGGCTATTTCAACGAGAACCGCCAGCTCGTCGTCATCGACCGCATCAAGGACCTCGCCGAGACCTCGCGCGGAGAGCGCTTCTCGCCACAATTCATCGAGAACAAGCTGAAATTCTCGCCCTACATCGCCGAGGCCGTAGTACTGGGCGCCGGCCGCGACGCGCTCGCGGCCATGATCTGCATCCGCTATTCCATCATCTCGAAATGGGCGGAGAAGAACCGCCTCTCCTTCACCACCTACAGCGACCTCGCCTCGCGGCCCGAGGTCTATGCGCTGCTCCGGAAGGAGGTCGAGACCGTCAACGCCACGCTGCCGCCGGCGCAGCGCATCTCGCGCTTCCTGCTGCTCTACAAGGAGCTCGATGCCGACGACGGCGAGCTCACCCGCACCCGCAAAGTGCGCCGCAGCGTCATCAACGAGAAATACGCCGGGATCATCGACGCGATCTACCGCGGCGATGCCGACATCCCCGTCGACACCGTGATCCGCTTCCAGGACGGCACCACGCAGCGTGTCCGCACCACGTTGCGTGTCGTGGATCTGGGCGGGCACGGGCACATGGCGGAGGCGGCCGAGTGACACAGTTGATCGTCATGCGCGGGCTTAACCCGCACATCCATCCCCTTCTGAAGAAGCGTCTTTCCACATCGATGGATTGCCGGGTCAAGCCCGGCAATGACGAGCCGGGTCGATCGTCATGAACACCGCCTTCCTCTTCCAGCTCCTGGTCAACGGCCTCGTGGTCGGCACGCTCTATGGCGTGGTCGCGATGTCTTTCGTGCTGATCTACAAGGCGACGCAGGTCGTCAATTTCGCGCAAGGTGAATTGCTGCTGGTCGGCGCCTGGGTGTGCTGGGCCTTGCTCGCGAAATACCAGGTACCGTTCTGGATCGGCATGCCGATCACGCTGGTGTTCATGTTCGTGTTCGGCATCGCCGTCCAGGTCCTGATCCTGCGGCCGATGATCGGCGAACCCATCATCTCGGTGATCATGGTGACGATCGGCCTCTCCACCGTGCTCCAGGCGACGCTGAAATGGATGTTCGGCGTCAACCCGCAGCCGTTCCCCCGCGTGTTCGAGAGCCAGTCGGTCGACCTGTTCGGCCTCCAGATCCAGACCGTCTATGTCATGAGCCTCGTGGTGTCGGTTGCGATGATGGTGGGCATGGCCTGGTTCTTCCGCGCTTCCAAATATGGCCTTGCGATGCGCGCTACGGCGTTCAACCAGCAGGTCGCGCAGTCGCTCGGCATTTCCGTGAAAAGCGTGTTCGCGATGGCCTGGGCCATCTCGGCCACGGTCTCGGCCGTCGCCGGCGTCGTCGTTGCGGTCGTGAACGGTGTCTCTTCGGGCCTTGCCGCCTACGGCATCAAGGTGTTTCCGGCGGCGATTCTCGGCGGGCTCGACTCCGTCGGCGGCGCCGTGCTGGGTGGCATCATCATCGGGCTGCTCGAGAACGTCGCGCAATATGTCGACAGCGAGTATCTGCACTGGGGCAATCTCTACGAGATCGCGCCGTTCTACGTCCTCATCATCGTGCTGATGATCAAGCCCTACGGGCTATTCGGCACCCACGACATCGAGCGGATTTGATCCATGGCCGGCCCTGCCCTCATCCCCGCTGGTGATTTCCGCACCACGTACGCCGCGGACACCACGATCTTCCCGACCACCACCAGCCGCAATTTTGCGATCGCCGGCGTGCTGCTGCTGTGCCTCGCGCCACAATTCTTCAGCGGGTACTGGCTGAGCATCCTGATCCAGATCGGCATCTTCTCGATCGCGGCGCTCGGGCTGAACATTCTGGTCGGCTTCACCGGCCAGATCTCGATCGGGCACGCCGCGTTCTTCCTGCTCGGCGCCTTCACCTCGGCCTATATCTCCAACAACGCTCCTATCCCGGTGTTCTTCGCGATCCCGCTCGCCGGCATCGTCACGGCGCTCGTCGGGCTGATCTTCGGCATTCCGGCGGCGCGGCTGAAGGGGCTCTATCTCGTCATCGCGACACTGGCGGCGCAATACATCCTGCTCGACTTCTTCTCCCGTGCGGAGTGGTTCACAGGCGGCTCGGTGCCGGCCAGCGCCAATCCGTTCTCGATCTTCGGCTTCACGCTGCGCGGCGACAAACAATATTTCTACGTCGTGCTGGCCTATGTGCTGGCGAGCTACATCCTCGTCACCAATCTGATGCGCACGCGCGACGGCCGCGCGCTGGTGGCGATCCGCGACCATTATCTGTCAGCGGAGATCATGGGCATCAACCTCACCAAATACCGCACGCTGTCGTTCGGGCTTGCCGCCTTCTTTGCCGGCATCGCCGGCGCGCTCTATGCGCATTATCAGCTCGTGGTCTCGCAGGAAGGTTTCGGCATCGAGCGCTCGATCCTGTTCCTGGCCATGATCATCATCGGCGGCACCGGCTCGATCATGGGCACGCTGATGGGTACCGCCTTCGTGGTGTTGCTGCCTGAGGCGATGGAGTTCGTCAGCCATTATCTCAAGGGCGGTGCGATCGACAAGGCGCTGTCGCTCAACAACAACATCACCTTCCTGCGCGAAATCGCGATCGGGGTGATCATCATCGCGTTCCTGATGTTCGAGCCCGATGGCCTCGCGCATCGCTGGCGACAAATCAAAGCCTATTGGAAACTCTACCCGTTCTCGCATTGAGCGCGGAAACTTCACTTAAACAATAAACAGGAGGAGCCGACCCATGACGATGAAGTCCCTTTTGAGCACCGCGTCGCTCGCGTTCGCGATCGCCGCATTTTCGGCCGGCGCGCAGGCGCAGATCGCGATCGGACATCTCGCCGACTATTCCGGCGGCACCTCCGACGTCGGCACGCCCTATGGGCAGGCCGTCGCCGACACCTTCGCCTGGGTCAACAAGAACGGCGGCGTCGGCGGCAAGCAGCTCAACGTCGATACCAACGATTACGGCTATCAGGTGCCGCGCGCCATCGCGCTGTACAAGAAGTGGTCGGCGCCGGACGGCAAGGTCGCCGCGATCATGGGCTGGGGCACCGCGGACACCGAGGCGCTGACCGGCTTCCTCGCCCAGGACAAGATTCCGGACATGTCCGGCTCCTACGCCGCCGCCCTCACCGATCCCGAAGGCGTCAGCGGCAAGGCCAAGCCCGCACCCTACAATTTCTTCTACGGCCCGAGCTATTCGGATTCGCTGCGCGCGATGCTGATGTGGGCGGCCGAGGACTGGAAGGCCAAGGGCAAGTCCGGCAAGCCGAAATTCGTGCACATGGGCGCCAACCATCCTTACCCGAACGCGCCGAAGGCCGCCGGCGAAGCCATGGCACAGGAGCTCGGTTTCGAAGTGCTGCCACCGCTGGTGTTCGCGCTCGCGCCGGGTGACTACAGCGCGCAGTGCCTGAGCCTGAAATCCTCCGGTGCCAATTACGCCTATCTCGGCAACACCGCGGCCTCCAACATTTCAGTGATGAAGGCCTGCAAGACTGCCGGGGTCGAGGTCCAGTTCCTCGGCAATGTCTGGGGCATGGACGAGAACGCCGCCAAGACGGCTGGAGATGCCGCCAACGGTGTGATCTTCCCGCTGCGCACCGCGGTGAGCTGGGGCGGCGATGCACCCGGCATGAAGACGGTGATGGAAATCTCGAAGATGTCCGACCCCACCGGCAAGGTCTATCGCCCGGTACACTACATCGCCGCCGTCTGCTCGTCGCTCTACATGAAAGAGGCGATCGAGTGGGCCGCCAAGAACGGTGGCGCCACCGGCGAGAACGTTGCCAAGGGCTTCCACCAGAAGAAGGACTGGGTGCCGGCCGGGATGGAAGGCGTCTGCAATGCCTCGACCTGGACCGAGAAGGATCATCGCGGCACGCTGAAGGTCGATCTCTATCGCACCAAGGTCTCGGGCGCGACCGACGGCGACCTCAACGACCTCATGTCCAAGGGCACGATCAAGCTCGAGAAGGTCAAGACCGTCGAGTTGCCGCGCAAGCCCGAATTGCTGGGCTGGTGAGCTGATCACTTCGTCGTTCCGGGGCGATGCGAATGCATCGAACCCGGAACCTCGAGATTCCGGGTTCGGTCCTGCGGACCGCCCCGGAATGACGGATTGAATGGAAGACGACATGACCGACACCTTCGAAGCAACCCACGCCAAGCCGGCCGTCGTCCCCGCGCCGCCCCTCCTCAGCGTGCGCAACATCGAGGTCGTCTATGACGACGTCATCCTTGTGCTGCGCGGCCTCAGCCTCGACGTGCCCAAGGGCGCTATCGTGGCGCTGCTCGGGGCCAACGGCGCCGGCAAATCGACGACGCTGAAGGCGATCTCGGGGCTGCTCAAGACCGAGGACGGCGAGGTTACGCGCGGCGAGATCCTGTTCGATGGCGACCGCATCAACGGCATCGACCCCGACAAGATCGTGCGCCGCGGCATCTTCCAGGTGATGGAGGGCCGACGCATCGTCGCCGACATGACCTCGCTGGAGAACCTCAGGCTCGGCGCCTTCACCCGCCGGGACCGCGAGGTCGATGCCGATCTCGACATGGTCTTCAACTACTTCCCGCGCCTGAAGGAGCGCACCGGCCTTGCCGGTTATCTCTCGGGCGGCGAGCAGCAGATGCTAGCGATCGGCCGCGCGCTCATGGCGCGCCCGAAGATGATCCTGATGGACGAGCCCTCCATGGGTCTGTCGCCGCTGCTGGTGAAAGAGGTGTTCTCGATCATCCAGAAGATCAATCGCGATCTCGGTGTCACCATTTTGCTGGTCGAGCAGAACGCACGCGCCGCGCTCTCGGTGGCGAGCCACGGCTATATCATGGAGCAAGGCAAGGTCGTGCTCGACGGCACCGCCGACGAACTGCGCGACAACGAGGACGTCAAGGAATTCTATCTCGGCGGCGCCGGCGACCAGCGCAAGAGCTTCAAGAACCTCAAGAGCTTCAAGCGGCGCAAGCGCTGGCTGTGATCCACATTGAGCCTAGCCCAGCACCTGCTCCGCTTCCGTGACCGCGCAGAGAACATGATAGAACGACGACGCAGGAATGGTGTCGACCAGCGATTTGCCGTCGCGGTCGAACTGATCGTACCAGCCGCCCTTCACGGGATGGCTGAGATAATGTCGTTCCAGTCTCGTCAGCGCCGCACGCGCCTCATCCGCCGCGCCCGCCTCGCCGGACTCGGCCTGCGCGGTCCACGCCTTCGCGATCTCGGTCTGCGGCCACAGCCGGCGCGTGCTGCGCCGAATGTTGCCGGCGTCATCGCCCTCGTCGATCAGACAGCCCGTGGCCTCGTCGCGGTAGCGCACGGAGGTTGCCAGCAGTTCGGCGCGCCGCTGTCCGGTCGGGCATCCCGTGATGCGTTCAAACCCCTTCAGAAGCCACACCCATTCCGCTTGGTGACCGGGTTCGACGCTGACCGGCTCGATCTTCGACCAGTCCTCCTCGAAATACTCGCTGAGCACGCACTTCCGCTTGTCATAGAGGTTGGCGAGGAACAGCGCGAAGAATTCTCCGGCGCGGTTCTGGAACGACAGATCGTGCGTCGCCTCGAAGCAGGCGATCATCGCCTCGAACAGATGCATGTGCGGGTTCTGCCGGCGCGGCAGCGAGACCGGAAGGCCTTCATGGACGCCACCATGCGGCGAGCGCAGATGGCCGTCGAGGAAGGCGAGCAGCGCGTCGATCTCGGCGCGAACCTGGGCATCCTGGTCGAGCGCATAGACGCTCGCGAGCGCAAACAGGATGAACGCGTGGTCGTAGGCGTCGCGCCGGCCGTCCAGCACGGCCCCTTCCGGCGTCAGCCGGTGCACGTAGCCAGGGCGGCCGTCGGGCGCCTTCGCTCTCGCCAGCATATGCTCCAGCCCCTTGAGCGCGATGGCGCGACCCTCGGGGTACCAGCCCATCTGCGCGGCCTTGGCGTAGCACCAGATCTGGCGCGCCTGCACGAACACGCGCCGCGGCGCGGCGGCGTCCGCCGTGCCGTCGCGGTGCAGCCGGTCGATGAAACCGCCGGTGGCGTGATCCCAGCCGACCGTCGACCACAGCGGCAGCGCCTCGTCGATGATGCGCCGCTTCAGGCGCGCGACGACGTCCGCCGCATCCGCCGTAATGCTTCCTTCGTCCGCCATCGCGCCCTCTCTAGGCCTCGCCAATGGCCGTCTGATACCGATGCCGGCGGCGGCGTGCAACGGACCATGCCAACCCGGAAAGACCAGCCATGACCGCCCATTACGATGCCCTCGAGACGCGCGATCACGGCGCGCGCGAGGCCGAGCTGTTTTCCCGCCTTCCGGAGGTGCTGCGTGGCGCCATGGCCGCGCCAGCCTATGCCGAGCGGCTGAGGGGCGTGGACCCCGCCTCGGTGAGGTCCAGAGAGGCGCTGGCGGGCCTGCCGGTGCTGCGCAAGTCGGAACTGCCGGCCCTGCACAAAGCCTCAACGCCCTTCGGCGGCTTCGTGGCGGCCTCGCCGGGGTCGTTCGCCCGCCTCTTCACCTCCCCTGGCCCCATTTTCGAGCCGGAAGGACGCCAGGCCGATCCCTGGCGCGGCGCTCGGGCGCTGTTCGCAGCCGGGTTCCGCCCCGACGACATCGTGCTCAACACCTTCAGCTACCACCTCACCCCCGGTGGCTTCATCTTCGATGCATCGGCACGCGCGCTTGGCTGCGCCGTGATTCCCGCGGGCCCCGGTAATCTTGAACAGCAGTTCGAGTTGATCGAAGCTTATCGCCCCGTCGGCTACAGCGGCACGCCGGATTTCCTGAAGATCCTGCTCGACGCCGCAGCCGGCTCGGGCCGCGACGTCTCCTCGATCAAGCGCGCGCTGGTGTCGGGTGCGGCGTTCCCGCCCTCGCTCCAGGCCGAGATCAAGGGGCGCGGCATCGACGCCTACCAGGCCTTCGGCACCGCCGATCTCGGCCTCCTCGCCTTCGAGACCGAGTCCCGCGAGGGCATGGTCGTCAACGAGGACCTCATCCTGGAGATCGTCAAGCCCGGCACCGGCGATCCCGTTGCGCCGGGCGACGTCGGCGAGATCGTCGTCACCTCGCTCGACCCGCACCATCCCTTGATCCGGCTCGCGCTCGGCGACCTCACCGCCGCCCTGCCGGGAGTAAGCCCCTGCGGGCGCACCAACATGCGCATCAAGGGCTGGATGGGCCGTGCCGACCAGACCACGAAGGTGAAGGGCATGTTCGTCCGGCCCGAGCAGGTCGCCGAGATCGGCAAGCGCCATTCCGCACTCGGAAGGCTACGCCTCGTCGTCACGCGCCAAGGCGAGACCGACGCGATGACGTTGAGAGCGGAAACGACGGCCGCGAGCGAAGCACTGCGCGAGGAGATCGCCGGCACCTTGCGTGCCGTGACGAAGCTCGGCGGCACCGTCGAGCTGGTCAGTCCCGGCGTGCTGCCCAACGACGGAAAGGTGATCGCGGACGAGCGATAGAGCATGATCCGGGAAAGTGTGCGCGGTTTTCCGAAGAGATCATGCTCAAAGAACAAGCTAAAGCGCGATGACGGTCCATCTTCGTCTCATCGCGCTTTAGTCTCAGCTCGATTTCGAAAGCCGATAGTTGCCGAGATACAGCACGTCCAGACCTGAGCAGAAATAGGTGTGCAACGCCTCCAGCGGCGCGTTCACCGTCGGCTGCTCATTGATGTTGAGACTGGTGTTGATGAGGACCGGCAGCGAGGTCGCCTTCGCGAACTCGCCAATCAGGCGGCTGTAGAGCGGATTGCTGTCCGCATGAACACTCTGGATGCGCGCAGTGTTGTCGACATGGACCACCGCGGGCATGGTCTCGGCGACCTTCTCGTTGACTGGAAAAGTCACGACCATGAAGGGCGCATCGAACGTGTCCTCGAAATACTCGGCCTGGCGCTCGTAAAGCACCGACGGACAGAACGGGCGGAACTCCTCGCGATATTTGATCGTGAGATTGATGCGGTCTTTCATGCCGGCATGGCGCGGATCGGCCAGGATCGAGCGGTTGCCGAGCGCGCGCGGACCGTACTCCATCCGTCCCTGGAACCAGCCGACCGTCTTCTGCTCCGTCAAGTCGGTGACGCAGCGCGACACGGGATCGTCGAGCAGCTCGAACCGGGCGCCGATCTTGTCCAGCGTCTCCCGGATCGTGTCGTTGGAATAGTCGGGTCCCCAGTAAGCGTGGGTCAGCGGCGCGATCGCGTGGCCCGCCTCCGCGCATTTCATCATCGCCGCACCGAGCGCTACGCCGGCATCGTGCGGGACCGGCGGCACATAGAGACGCTTCACAGAAGGCTCGGCCGCGATCTCCATGTTCATCTTGCAGTTCAGCCCGACCCCGCCGGCGATGCAGACGTCGCCGCAGCCCGTCTCGGCGATCGCCGAACGGATCACCTCGGTGGTGACGACCTCGAGCTGCTTCTGGCCGCTCGCGGCGATGTTGGTCAGGCGCTGGTCGAGCGGCTGGCCGCGCAGCCGCCGCGGCCCCAAAATCTCCTCCATCTTCTCGGTGAAGATGCGTTCCTGCCGTGTCGAGAAATCGCTGGTGAATATCCCCGCGTCGCGCCGGCGCTTGTCGAGCTCGGGATCGAGCTCGTAGTTGATGCCGTTCGGGCGCAACAGCTTCGCGAACTTGTCGAGATATTCCGGGCTGCCATAGGACGACAGGCCCATGACCTTGTACTCGTCGTTGGTCATCTGATAGCCGAGATACTGGGTCAGCATCCCGTAATAGAGCCCGAGACTGTTGTGGCGGGCGAACCGCGTCAGCACGCGGAAATCGTTGCCGCGCGCATGCGCGACGAGGCCGGCGCTGGAATCCCCCGAGAAGTCGAAGCAGGCCACCGTCGCCTCGGAAAAACCGGAGCCGTAGAACGAGCTCGCGGCATGACAGAGATGATGGTCGTAGAGCTCGATCTTCGGGCTGTGGCCGAACTGATATTTGAAATATTCGGTGAGGCGCTGCGCGTAGTTCGTGTAGGTCTTCAGCGGCGAGCAGATCCAGTCAACCTCGCGCATGGTGATGCCGGCCTGCTTCAGGCAGAACCCGATCGCGCCGCGCGGCAGCTCGCCGCGCGCATGTTTCGCCAGGGTGAAACGCTCCTCCTCGGCGGCTGCGATCAACTCGCCATCGCGCAGCAACACCGCCGCACCGTCGTGGTGCCCATGCTTGATCCCCGAACTGATTCCGACCACATACATTTGGTGCAAACCCCTTTGCGGAGCCTTCTATAGAAACTGCGGCCAATGTAAATCGGCTATGGTCCGGCCGTAGCGCTTCGTGGCAGCCCTTTTGGCCGCGATATCCCCGGGGCCAGGAACCTTGCATCGTCCCGGCCGCTCCCGTATTACCAATCCTTGCTTACGATGGCCTGGAATTGGCCTTTCCCGGATCCCGAATAGTGCTCGACCGAACCCTCGTCACCATCGCCGAGACCGAGACCATTGAGGAAGCCTTCCGGCACCTCAATGAGAACAAGCTTGGTATTCTGTTCGCGCAGGACGCGAACGAACGGATCGTCGGCGCGGTAACGGACGGTGACATCCGCAGGTGCATGCTGGCCGGCAGCACGATTCACGATCGGGTTGCCACCTGCATCAATCGCAACTTCGTGTGGGCGCCCGCCGGAGCACCGCGCGAGCAGATCCTCAAGCTGCTCGACCAGCGTGTGCATGTGGTGCCGATTCTCGATGCCGAGAGACGTCTGGTCGACGTATTCAGCCGCGAGCTGTTCAACCTGTCGGAAGAGAGCGAGGTGTTCGCACGCGGCCGCTCGCCAGTGCGCATCAGCTTCTCCGGCGGCGGCACAGACCTCACGCATTACTTCGTTGCGAATGATGGCGGCGCGGTGATCAGTGCCACGATCAAGATGTACGCCCATGCAACGCTGCGGCGCCGGAGCGACCCCAGCATCCGGATCTATTCGCATGATTTCCGTTGCACCGTCGAGGCCGACAATCTCGCCCAGCTCGGAACGGGGGGAGAGCTCGCGCTGATCAAGTCGGTGGTGCGCCTGATCAAGCCGACTTACGGATTCGAGCTCGAAGTGTCCGCCGACTTTCCGGTCGGCTCGGGGCTCGGCGGCTCGGCAGTGGTCTCGTCGGCCATTATCGGCTGCTTCAACGAATTCCGCAGCGACCAGTGGGACCGTCACGAGATCGCGGAGATGGCTTTCCAGGCCGAACGGCTGATGCTCAACATCCCCGGCGGCTGGCAGGACCAGTACGCCACCGTGTTCGGCGGCTTCAACCACATGGAGTTCTTCTCCGACCAGAACACCATCGTGCCGCTTCGCCTCGACTCCAGCATCATCGCCGAGCTCGAGGAGAGCCTGGTGCTCTGCTACGCCGGCTCCGGCCGCGATTCCGGGGCCATCCACCGCGACCAGAAGGCACAGCATGAAACCAGTGACGCCGTCGCCGCGGCCGCCAAGCAGAAGGAAGTGACGCGCCTCATCCGGCGGCATCTGTTGCGCGGCCAGCTGCTGGAATGCGGCCGGCTGATCGACGAGGCCTGGCACGCCAAGCGGAAGCTGAGCTCGAAGATATCCTCGGACGCGCTCGATGCGCTCTACGATTTCGCCAAACGGCATGGCGCAGTCGGCGGCAAGCTGCTGGGCGCCGGCGGCGGCGGGTATTTTATCTTCTTCGTGCGCCCCTTCGAACGCTATCAGCTCATCGCCGCGCTGGAGCAGCAGGGGCATACCTGTTCCCGCATCATGTTTGAAGAGAGCGGGCTGCGGACGTGGAAGTCGCGCCTTCCTTCTTCGTCCAGACAGAACTCCGCCGAAGCCGCCCGTCCAAAGGACCATTGACGTGCACTGGCAAGCAAAGGCGCGCGCGTTCACCGTGCTCTCGGCCATTCCGTTCGGGGAAGGTCTGCACTACGCTTTGCAACGCTACGTCACGCGTCGGTTGCCACGTCCGGAAAAGCAAATCAGGTCGATCCACACATTTGCCCAGCAGCTGCTCCGCACATACTCCGAATACGGCATTCGGCCGCTGCAGGCATCGACGTTCTTCGAATTCGGCGCCGGCCGCGATCTGATCATTCCGCTCGCTTTCAGCGCCCATGGCGTCAAACGCTTCATCACCGTCGACATCGAGCGGCTGTCCAAGCTCGACCTGATCCGCTCCAACGCCGCCATCATTTCCAAAGCGAGTGGCACCGATCGTCCCAGGATAGCCTCATGGGACGATCTCGACCGGTTTTGGAATATCGAGTACCGCGCGCCCGCCGATGCCCGCGCAACGGGCCTGCCAGCTAACTCCATCGACTGCGCGGTCTCGGTCGAAACGCTCGAACACATTCCGAAGGCCGACATTGCGGCCATCCTCAAGGAACTGCGACGCATCCTCCGTCCGGACGGCGTGGCTCTGATGCAGATCGATTACGGCGATCATTTCAAGGGATTCGATCCGGCCATCAGCTCATTCAACTTCCTGACGTACTCCGACGAGGAATGGTACCCATTTCAATCGCGCTTCCAGTACGTCAACCGCCTGCGCCACAGCGAGTACCTGCAGCTCTTCAAGGACGCCGGTTTTGAGATATTAAGTGACCGGCCGGATTGCAGGTCGCCTGAGCCCGCGATCATGGCGCGCCTGGCACCCCAATTCCGCCAGTTTTCGGAACGGGATTTGTTTACGCTTGGCTCATTGATCGTGGCCAGACCGGTAGATCAGGGCAAAGACGCTGAGAGGACCAGAGCGAATGGCTGATGTACCAGTTCGCATCGGCGACCGCCTTCTGGGAGACGGCAAGCCCTGCTACGTCATCGCCGAGGTCGGCAACAACCACAATGGCGACTTCGACCGCGCCATCGCGCTGGTCGATGCGGCGATCGTCGCCGGCGCAGATTGCGCCAAATTCCAGATGCGCAAGCTCGAGGAGGTCTATCGCGCCTCCTCCCTCTCGGGGAAGGACGACGACCTTGCGGTCGAGTATACGCTCGACTTGCTGCGCCGTTTCGAGCTCACGACCGAGCAGCACAAGAAGATTGCAGATTATTGTGCCTCGAAGGGCATTGAGTATCTCTGCACGCCCTGGGACGTGAAGAGCGTCGCGGTGCTCGAAGGTTTCGGCACGAACGCCTACAAGGTCGCGTCCGCGGATCTCACCAACCTCCCCCTGCTCGCCAAACTCGTCACGACCGGCAAGACATTGATCGTCTCGACCGGCATGAGCACGACCGAGGAGATCAAGACCGCCGCGAGCTTCCTCGACGAGCGCAAGGCGAATTACGTGCTCCTGCATTGCCAGAGCACCTATCCGGCCGCGCTCCACAATATCCATCTACGCTTCATGGAAACGCTGCGCGAGATTCATCCCCTGGTCGGCTATTCCGGTCACGAGCGCGGCATTGCCGTATCGATGGCCGCGGTGGCGCTCGGCGCCATCGTCATCGAGCGCCACATCACGCTCGACCGCACGATGGAAGGTCCCGACCACGCCGCGAGCCTGGAGCCGGAGGAATTCAAGGCGTTAGTCTCGGGCATCCGCGAGATCGAAGCGGCGCGCGGCGAGAAGCTGGCCGAACGCGTGTTGAGCCAAGGCGAATTGATCAACCGCGAGAACCTGGCGAAAAGCCTGGTGGCTGCGCGCGACCTTGTGCCCGGGACGGTGATCTCCGAAAGCGACATCGCGGTGAAGAGCCCGGGACAGGGCTTGTCGCCGCTGAAGATGCCGGAACTGCTCGGCCGGGAGCTGAAGCGGACGATGGCGGCCGACGACTATTTCTTCCAGAGCGACCTCGACGAAGGCATCGCAGCGGCGCGGCGCTATCGTTTTGACCGTCCCTGGGGCGTGCCGGTGCGCTATTACGACATCGAGCGCTTCCTGGAGATTTGCGAGCCCGACATCATCGAATTCCATCTCAGCTACAGCGACATGGAGCGCGATCCGGCCGCATATCTCTCCGGCACATACGATCTCGGTTTCGTCGTGCATGCGCCGGAGCTGTTTGCCGGCTCCAAGCTGATGGACCTCGCGACCCCCGACGAGACGCTGCGGCGCTATTCGCTCGAGCAGACGCAGACGGTGATCAACATCACGCGCAGGCTGAAGAAATTCTTCCCCAAGACCAAGCGGCCGCCGATCGTCGCCAATATCGGCGGCTTCACCATGGATGCGCCGCTGTCGGCGGAGGAGAAGGCCGAGCGTTACCGCATCTTCGCGCAGAGCCTGAAGGAGCTCGACATGGACGGCGTCGAGCTGACGCCGCAGACCATGGCACCGTTCCCCTGGCATTTTGGCGGCCAGCGGCACCAGAACATCTTCATCTTCCCGGAGGAGTCGGCCGCCTTCTGCGCCAAGCATGATTTGCGCATGTGCGTCGACATCTCGCACACGAAACTCGCTGCCAATCATTTCGGCTTCGACTTCTACCAAGGCCTCGCCCAGCTCGGCCCCCACACTGCGCATCTGCATTTCGGCGATGCCAGGGGGCTCGATGGCGAAGGCGTCCAGATTGGTGAGGGCGAGATCGACTTCGGCGAGGTCGGCCGGGTGCTGCGCAAGCATGCGCCGACGGCCTCGTTCATTCCGGAGATATGGCAGGGCCACAAGAACATGGGCGAGGGCTTCTGGACCGCACTCGAGCGTCTTGAGGGACATGTCTGATGGCGCACAAGACGCTGGCCGTGATCGCCGCACGCGGGGGTTCGAAGGGCATTCCCCACAAGAACCTGCTCGATCTCTGCGGCAAGCCCCTCATCGCCTGGACGGTCGAGCAGGCGCGTGCCGCGCGCGGGGTCGACGTGGTGGCGGTCTCTTCCGACAGCGACGACATCCTCGCCGCGGCCGAGGCCGCTGGTGCGATTGGCGTGCGGCGCCCGGACGAAATTTCGGGTGACCTCGCCTCCTCGGAATCCGCCTGGTTGCATGCGCTCGCCGCGATCGACGAGCGGATGGGCCGGTTCGAGCGCATCGTCGCGCTCCAGGCGACCTCGCCGATCCGCGAGCCCGCGGATATCGAGAACGCGCTTGCGACCTTCGACCGCGAACAACTCGACAGCCTGCTCTCGGTTTGCGAAGTCGAGGATTATTTCAACTGGCGGATCGGCGCGAACGGACCGGAGCCGATCAATTACGACTTCCGCAATCGCCGCATGCGACAGCAGATCGAAAAGCGTTATCTCGAGAACGGCTCGTTCTACGTCCTGATCCCGTCTCTCCTGCGCGAGCAGAACAATCGTCTCGGCGGCAAGATCGGCTTCCACGTGATGGAACGCCACAAGATGTTCCAGATCGACCGGCCCGAAGACGTCAAGCTTTGTGCCGCCATCATGCGCAGTTACGGCTATGCCTGATCCCAGCATCTTCTCCCTCGCCGGCAAGATCGCCGTCGTCACCGGCGCCTCGCGCGGCATTGGGGCTGCGATCGCGGCCGGATTGCTGGATGCGGGAGCGACGGTGTTCGGCCTCAGCCGCTCCGGAACCGCGCCGCAGGGCGCGTCTGCCATTGCCTGCGACCTCTCCGACGATGCAGCGATCGAGAGCGCGTTCCGTACCATCGCGGCAAAAGACGGCCGCATCGACGCGCTCGTGAATGCCGCCGGCATCAGTCTTCCGGCTCAGAGTGCCGAAAGCGAGCTCACACGCTTCCGTGCCACGGTCGCGACCGACCTCACCGCCGCGTATGCCGCGATCCTTGCAGCCCATCCGCTCCTCAAGAACGCAGGCTCGGCTGCCATCGTCAACGTCACCAGCATCAATTCCGTCCGCGGCTTTCCCGGCAATCCCGGCTACGTGGCGGCGAAGGCCGGCCTTGCCGGGCTGACGCGCGCCCTCGCAGCCGACTATGCGGTCGATGGCATCCGCGTCAACGCGCTGGCGCCGGGCTATGTCGCAACCGAGATGACCGCAAAGAGTTTTGCCGATCCTGTCATGCACGAGGATCGACGGCGCCATACCATGCTCGGCCGCTGGGGACAGCCCGGCGATATGGTCGGAGCCGCGATTTTCCTGGCGTCGGATGCATCCGCCTATGTGACCGGCCAGGAGATCTTCGTCGACGGCGGCTGGATCGCCAAGGGCCTCGCCATCAGCTCGGATAGTAAATCGTGACCGCAACGCTGCAACGCATCGGGTTCATGCAAGGGCGGTTGTCGGCCCTGGTCGATGGCAAGATCCAGGCATTCCCTTGGGAGGCATGGCGGGAGGAGTTCCCGCGCGCGAAGGATCTCGGCCTGACACGGATGGAATGGACCATCGACCAGGAACGGCTGCGCGAGAATCCGCTCATGACCGAACAGGGACAGCAGGAGATTCTGGCGCTGTCGCGCGAGAACGGCGTGCGCATCCCGAGCCTGACGGGTGATTGCTTCATGCAGGCGCCGTTCTGGAAGGTCGACGCCGTCGTGCGCGATGCGCTCGTCGCCGATCTCGACCTCCTGATCGCCGCCTGCAGCCGCATCGGCATCGAATTCATCGTAGTTCCGCTAGTCGACAACGGCAAGATCGAGCGGGAAAGCGAGAGCGACACGTTGAAGCGCGTTCTGCTGGCGCGCTCGGAGACGCTCGCCAGGCGAAACGTCAGGATCGTCTTCGAATCCGACCTGCCCCCGCGCGAGCTCGCCCGTTTCATGGAGTCGTTTCCGGCCGAGATCTTCGGCATCAACTACGACAGCGGCAACAGCGCCTCGCTCGGTTACGACAGCGACGAGGAGATGGGCGCCTACGCGGCGCGTATTCTCAACGTCCACATCAAGGACCGCATCCGTGGCGGCACCACCGTGCCGCTCGGCACCGGCAATGCCGATCTCGCCAAGACGATCCGGCTGATCGAACGCTCCGGCTACAAGGGCCAATACATCCTGCAGACCGCGCGCGCCGCCGACGGTGACCACGCCGGCGCTCTGGCGAACTACCGCGACATGACGGTCGGCTGGATCGAGGACGCCGCCCGATGAAACTCGAACTCGAGGATCGCGTCGCTCTCGTCACCGGCGCCAGCCGCGGGATCGGACTTGCGATCGCGACAACGCTCGCCGCCGAGGGCGCAAAGATCGCGCTCGCCGCACGCGGTGCCGATGCGCTCAACGCCGCGCGGGCCGCGGTCGGCGGCAGTGCGTCGGTGCACGTGGCCGACGTCACCGATCCGGCCGCCGCTGCGGCGCTGGTGCACGAGGTCGAACGGCAGTGGGGCCGGCTCGATATCCTGGTCTGCAATGTCGGCAGCGGCGCCTCGGTGCCGCCGGGCAAGGAGACCGCGGCGGAATGGTCGCGGGTGATCGACCTCAATCTGTTCGCCACGACCAACATGATCGACGCGGCCCGGCCGCTGATGGCGCGCGGCAGCGGCGACCGCGCCATCGTCTGCATCTCTTCGATCGCCGGCATGGCGGCTCTCGGCGCGCCCGTGACCTATTACGGCGCAAAGGCGGCCGTGAACGCGACCGTGCGCGGATTGGCGCGCCCGCTGGCGCTTGAAAGCATCCGCATCAACGCGGTTGCCCCCGGTAACATCCTGAGCGCGGATGGCACCTGGGCGCGCAAGATCGCCGAAAACAAGGCCGCGGTCGACGACATGCTCCAGCGCGAGGTGGCGCTGCGCCGGCTCGGCACGCCAGAGGAGATCGCCGACGTCGTTGCCTTCCTGGTTTCGCCGCGGGCCGCCTTCATCACCGGTAGCATCGTGGTGGCCGACGGCGGCCAGCTCAGAAGCTGATACAGGAGCTATCGATGGCGAACCCCTTCTCCCGCTACGACCTGACCGGACGCACCGCGCTCGTGACCGGCGCCGGCGGCCTTCTGGGCAGGCAGCATGTGGCAGCGCTCGCCGAGGCAGGCGCGCGCGTGGTCGTCACCGATGTGGGATTGGCGCAAGCCGAGACCGCCGTCGCATCGCTGAGACAGGCCGAATTTTCATCCGACCTGATGGCGCTCGAGATCAACGTCACCTCACTCGATTCGGTCCGCACGGCACAAGAGCATCTTGCCGGCCGCGGCGTCACGGTCGACATCCTCGTCAACAATGCGGCAATCGATCCCAAGGTGACGTCGGCGCCCGGCGTGATGCACTCGTCGCGCTTCGAAGCTTTCCCCGTGCCGCAATGGCAGACCGAGATCGCCGTCGGCTTGACCGGCGCAATGCTGTGCGCGCAAGTGTTCGGCGGCGAGATGGCCAAACGAGGCCGCGGCGTGATCCTGAACATCGCCTCCGATCTCGGTGTGATCGCGCCGGACCAGCGCCTCTACCGGCAGCCAAACGTGTCGCGGGAGGAAGAGCAGCCGGTGAAGCCGGTGACCTACTCCGTGATCAAGCACGGTCTCATCGGATTGACGAAATATCTGGCGACCTACTGGGCCGATCATGGCGTGCGCGTCAACGCGATTTCGCCGGGCGGCGTCTTCAACAACCAGGATCCCGCCTTCGTCGAACGGCTGACGCGTTTGATCCCGATGGGCCGCATGGCCGAGGTCGACGAATACCGCGCGGCGGTGCAATTCCTCTGCTCGGACGCTTCGAGCTACATGACCGGGCAGAATCTGGTGATGGATGGCGGAAGAAGCGTTTGGTAGCCGGACCATGCATCATCCGGACAAACATGATTACCAAGGCCACAATCGAGCGAGTTGCAACTCATGTTGAGACAGGCGGTCATCCTCGTCGGGGGACTTGGCACGCGCCTCGGTGAGCGCACCAAGCTGGTTCCCAAGCCAATGCTCGACATCGGCGGGCGTCCCTTTCTCGACACGCTGATCGACGAACTCGTCCGTTACGGCGTGTTCGACGAGATTCTCCTGCTCGCGGGTCACAAGGCGGACATCGTCGAGACGCACTACGCCATGGCCTGCCGAGGACGGGCAAAGATCGTCGTGTCGCGCGAGCGCGAGCCGCTCGGCACCGGCGGCGCGCTCGTGCATGCCCGCGACCTGCTGCACGACCGCTTCCTGCTCCTCAACGGCGACTCGCTGTTCGACTTCAACCTGCTCGATCTGATCGCGCGGGCGCAAGGCGGGCGCGTTCACATGGCATTGCGCGACGGTGTCGTCGGGGACCGCTACGGCCGCGTCGTGCTCGACGGCGAAATGGTACGCGACTTCGTCGCCCCGGGCGCGGGCGCTACGGGACCGGTCAATGCCGGCATCTACGTCGTCGATAAATCGATTGTCGCCGACATCGCTAAGCTCCCCGCTTCGCTCGAGCAGGACGTATTTCCCGGCCTTACAAAATCCGGTTCGCTGCGCGGCACGGCCTACCGCGGTTACTTCATCGACATCGGCATCCCCGACGATCTCGCCCGGGCTGATCGCGAATTGCGGGACAAGCTGCGGCGGCCGGCCGTATTCTTCGATCGCGACGGCGTGCTCAACCACGATTCAGGATACACCTTCGAGACGCACAAGCTCGAATGGATCGAAGGCGCCCGCGAGGCCGTGAAGGCCGTCAACGACGCCGGCTACTTCGCCTTCGTCATCACCAACCAGTCCGGCGTCGCGCGCGGCTACTACGAGGAGCATCACGTCCTCGCCCTGCACCGCTGGATGGCGGATCAGATGGCGCTGATCGGTGCCCATATCGATGCGTTCGAATACTGCCCCGATCACCCCGATGGCACCGTCCCGCGCTATTGCCGTACGAGCGACCGGCGCAAGCCGGCACCCGGCATGATCACCGATCTTGTCACGCGCTTTCCTGTGGACATGACGCGCAGCATGGTGATCGGCGACAAGGGTAGCGACATGGAGGCGGCGCGGGCGGCCGGCGTGGCCGGCCATCTGTTTTCGGGCGGCAATCTGCAAGCATTCGTGGAGCAACGCCTGATACCGACCCAGGCCGTCTAGTGGCCAAAAGCGCTGCATCCCCGGGCATTTGGCTGATGCCGAACGGTGCTCAGTTGCGTCCGATGACCAGTGTGCTATAGCGCCATCCTATTGCGAAGACTGGGATAATCGCGTTGGGGTCCGATATGGAAGATCTGAAGGACGCCCGCGTCCTCGTCACCGGCAGCGATGGCTTCATCGGCTCGCATGTCGTCGAGGAACTCGTCAAGGCCGGTGCCCGCGTCAAGGCGGTCGTCTATTACAACTCCTTCAACTCTTGGGGCTGGCTCGACACAGTTTCGGCCGATGTGATGAAGTCGGTCGAGGTTGTCGCCGGAGATATCCGCGATCCACATTTCATGATCCAAGCTGCGAGCGGCTGCACTGACGTGCTGCATCTGGCGGCGCTGATCGCGATCCCGTTCTCCTATGTGGCCCCGGACTCCTATGTCGAAACCAACGTTCGCGGCACCGTGAACGTGCTTCAGGCCGCTCGCATGGCCGGCGTGCGCCGCTTCGTGCAGACCTCCACCAGCGAGGTCTACGGCACGGCGCAAACCGTTCCGATCAGGGAGAGCCATCCACTGGTTGGACAGTCCCCCTACTCGGCCTCGAAGATCGCCTCCGACCAGATGGCACTGTCGTTCCAGGCCTCGTTCGACATGCCTGTCGTGGTGATCCGCCCCTTCAACACCTTCGGCCCGCGGCAATCGGCGCGCGCGGTGATCCCGACGATCATCAGCCAGATCGCGACCGGCAAGCGGAGGATCCGCCTCGGCGCCGTCAGCCCGACGCGGGATTTCTCGTTCGTCACCGATACCGCGCGCGGCCTGATCGCGGGCCTCACGGCGCCCGCGGAGCAAGTCGTCGGCCAGACCATCAATCTCGGCAGCGGCTTTGAGATCTCGGTCGGCGCAACTGCGCAGATGATCGCCGATGTCATGGGCACGTCGATCGAAATCGAGACCGACGAGGCGCGGCTGCGCCCCGCCAACAGCGAGGTCGAGCGGCTCTGGGCCGACAATTCCAAAGCACGCCAACAGCTCGGCTGGAGCCCCGAATTCGGCGGCGTCGACGGCATGCGGCGCGGCATGGTCAAGACGGTCAACTGGTTCACCAATCCGGTAAATCTCAGCCGCTACAAGGCCGACGTCTACAATGTCTGAGGTGGTGGTGAACAGTCCCGGGACCAGATCGGACTTCGAGCCAAAAGCGATCGTCGATGCCGTGCGCCGTGCGGTCGGAACGCCGAACGGAATGCTCGGACTGCACGAACCGGTGTTTGCCGGCAACGAGGTCGCCTATCTCGAAGAGTGCATCAAGAGCACCTTCGTCTCCTCCGTCGGCCCGTTCGTCGACCGGTTCGAGCGCATGCTCGAAGAAGTCACCGGCGCGAAGCGCGCAGTCGCCGTCGTCAATGGCACGGCCGCACTTCATGCCTGCTTCCGCCTCGCGGGCGTCGAGCCCGGCGACGAGGTCATCTCGCCGGCGCTGACCTTCATCGCGACGACCAACGCGATCGCTTATTGCGGGGCTGTGCCGCACTTCGTCGACAGCTCGTTCGAAACGCTCGGCATGGACGCCCGTGCGCTCGCGGTGCGCCTCGAGGCCGTCGCGCAAAAGACCGCGACCGGCACCATCAATCGCGAGACCGGCCGCAGCATCGCGGCGATTGCTCCGATGCACACGTTCGGGCATCCCGTCGATCTCGACGCGATCGCCGCCCTCGCGGACGAATGGAACATCGCGCTGGTGGAAGACGCCGCGGAATCACTGGGATCGACCTACAAGGGCCACGCGGTCGGATCGCAGGCACGCCTCGCCGCGCTCAGCTTCAACGGCAACAAGATCGTCACGACAGGCGGCGGCGGCGCCATCCTCACCAATGACGAGGCGCTGGGCCGCCGCGCCAAGCATCTGACGACGACGGCAAAGCTGCCGCACAAATGGGCCTTCGTCCACGACGAAATCGGTTTCAACTACCGCCTGCCCAATTTGAACGCGGCGCTCGGCTGCGCGCAGCTCGAGCAGCTCGACGGGTTCATGGCAAGCAAGCGCAAGCTCGCTGCCGTCTATGAGCGCGCCTTCGCGCACATTCCCGGGGTGCGCTTCTCGCGGGAGCCGAAGGACACCACGAGCAACTACTGGCTGAACGCGATCTTGCTCGACGAGGCCCATGCCGGCCGGCGCGACGAGGTGCTCACCGCGCTGAACGACGCCGGTTTCGGCGCGCGACCGGCCTGGACGTTGATGCACCGTTTGCCGATGTTCGCGCAAAGCCCGCGGGGCGATCTCGCTACCGCCGAATCGATCGAGCGCCGCCTGATCAACCTTCCTTCCAGCGCCAGCATCCGGGCCCGCGATGAGTGAACCACGCCGCAAGATCTGCTTCGTCACGGGCAGCCGGGCCGATTTCGGCCTCATCATCTGGCCGATGCGGGCAATCCGCGAAACGCCCGGTTTGAGTCTCCAGCTCATTGCCACCGGTATGCATCTGTCGCCCGAGTTCGGCTACACCATCGACAACATCCGCGCCGAAGGTTTCGACGTCGACGAGAGCGTCGAGACATTGCTCTCGAGCGATTCCGGCGTCGGCGTTGCAAAATCGGTCGGGTTGGGCGTGATCGGATTTGCCGACGCATTCGCGCGGCTGAAGCCGGATCTCGTCGTGGTGCTCGGCGACCGTTATGAGACGTTTGCGGCGGCGCAGGCGGCGATGTTCATGCGGCTGCCGATGGCGCATCTGTTCGGCGGCGACGTGACCGAAGGGGCGATCGACGAAGCCATCCGCCACGCCATCACCAAGATGTCGCATCTGCATTTTGCCACCAACGCCGACTCGGCGCGGCGGCTGACCCGGCTCGGCGAGGATCCGGCGCGCGTCTTCACCGTCGGCTCGCCCGGCATCGATTCGATCAAGCGCCTCGAGCTTATGGATCGCGAGACCATCGGCCGCGAGGTCGGGATGACGCTCGGCAAGCGCAACGTGCTGGTCACGTTTCATCCTGTCACGGTCGAGATGGACCGCTCGGTTGGCGCGCTGGATGAGTTGTTCGCATCGCTGGCCGCACTCGATCCGGAGTTCAACCTGTTCTTCACGCTTGCGAACGCCGACGCGGAAGGCCGCGCACTCAACGAGCGGATCAAGACCTTCGTCGCCGGCCGGGCGAACGCCATCGCGGTCGCCTCGCTCGGCCAGCTTCGCTACATCAGCCTGATGAACCAGGCCGATGTCGTCGTCGGCAATTCGTCGAGCGGCATCTATGAAGCCCCCTCGCTCAACGTTCCGACCGTCGACATCGGCGACCGTCAGAAGGGGCGCGAGCGCGCCGCTTCCGTATTCCACGCCGCGCCCGATCGCGCGTCCATCTCGCAAGCGATCGCGGATGCGCTCGCGCGTGGGCGGCAGCCGACGGTCAGCCCCTACGGCGACGGCGAGACCAGTCGCCGCGTCGCCGACAAGATCGCCTCGATCCCCGACTTCGGCGCGCTGCTGAAGAAGGGCTTTTATGACGGCGAGGCCGCGACATGACGCGCACACTCGTCATCGCCGAAGCCGGCGTCAATCATTCCGGAAGTCTGGAGACTGCCCTCGCCTTGGTCGATGCGGCCGCCGATGCCGGCGCCGACATCGTCAAATTCCAGACCTTCAACGCCAACTCGCTCGCGGGCAAGAGCGCGCGCAAGGCCGATTATCAGCAGCGCACGACGGACGCGGCCGAGAGTCAGCGCGCAATGCTGAAGCGGCTCGAATTGCCGCATTCGGCGCATCCGCCGCTGATCGCCCGTGCCAGGGAGCGCGGCATCGAATTCCTGTCGACGCCGTTTGACCATCAGTCGCTGAGCTTCCTGCTCACGTTGGGTCTGCCGCGGATCAAGATCGGCTCGGGCGACCTCACCAACGCGCCGCTGCTGCATGCGATTGCCCGCGCCGACATGCCGTTGATCCTGTCGACCGGCATGGCCACGCTGGTCGAGGTCGAGGAGGCATTAGGCGTGCTTGCGCAGGGCTATGGCCACAACAACGCGTCACCGAGCCTTGCCGCCTTCCGCGCCGCATGGCGCGACGGCGAAGCCCGCAGACGATTAAGTGAACGGGTCAGCCTGCTTCACTGCACGACGGAATATCCCTGCCCGCCTGAGGACGTGAATCTCGCCGCGATGCTGACGATGCGGACCGCCTTCCAGCTTCCCGTGGGCTATTCCGATCATACCGACGGCATCGAGATCTCGCTCGCCGCGGTGGCGATGGGCGCCACCATCATCGAGAAGCATCTCACTCTCGACCGCAATGCCGAGGGGCCAGACCACGCAGCATCTCTCGAGCCCGGCGATTTCAAGCGCATGGTCTCCGCCATCCGCCGCATCGAGGAGGCGCGTGGCGACGGCATCAAGACGCCAAGGAATTCCGAGATCAAGAACATCGACATCGCGCGCAAGAGCATCGTAGCCGCGCGTGCGCTAAAGCCCGGCGACGTGCTTGCGCCCGAGGATCTCACCTGCAAGCGGCCGGGATCCGGCCGGCCGCCGATCGAATATTGGTCGCTGATCGGCACCACGGTCACTCGTCCTCATGACGAGGAAGACCCGCTATGAGGATCGGCTATTTCGGCGATGGAGTCTGGGCACAACGCGCCTTCGCCCAACTGATCGATGACCCGCACTACACCATCGCCTTCGTCGTCGTGCGTGCGTCGCGGCCCGATACGAAGCTTGTCGCGCTCGCCGAGGCCAAGGGTATTCCTGTGCTGAGCCCTGCGGCGGTCAACGCACCGGAGAGCCTTGCCGAGATTGCGGCATTTGCGGCCGAGCTTC
This sequence comes from Bradyrhizobium sp. CCGE-LA001, assembly GCF_000296215.2. Lineage (NCBI taxonomy): Bacteria > Pseudomonadati > Pseudomonadota > Alphaproteobacteria > Hyphomicrobiales > Nitrobacteraceae > Bradyrhizobium > Bradyrhizobium sp. CCGE-LA001. Next base: position 5,463,911 of record NZ_CP013949.1, read on the forward strand.
ACGTCTCGATGTCCTATGACCAGATTCTCCGCGAGACCATTCTAGCGCTACCGCCCCGCGGCACGCTCAATTGTCACGCCGGCGCACTGCCGTTCTATCGCGGCCGGAATCCGCTGACCTGGGCGCTGATCAATGGCGAAACCGAGTTCGGCATCACGGTGCACTGGGTCGATCTCGGCATCGATACCGGCGACATCGTCCGCCAGATCAAGGTGCCGATCTCCGCGACCGACACCTATGCAACGCTGCTCGAAACGGCCGAGAGACTTTGTGCCGATACGCTCATCGATGCGATCTCCGACGTCTATCACGGCAGCGACAAGCGCATCGCGCAGTCGACGATCGATCCCGTCGGCCTTTACTGCTGCCGCCGCAGGGAGGGCGACGAGGAGATCGACTGGACCTGGAGCAGTGCCGCGCTCGAGCGCTTCGTTCGCGCCCTGGTGCCGCCCGGCCCCGGCGCATGCACGATCTGGAAGGACGGGTCCTATGCCATCCTCGCAGCCGAGCTGATCCCGGCGGCCCGATCCTATATCGGCGCACCGGGCGAGGTCATCGGCAGGGACGGTGGCGGCATCCTGGTCAAGACCGGCGACAGCTTCATTCGGATCACGCGCTGGGCGCCGGTCGGAACCGATGGTAGCCTCGGCGCGGCACTCGTTCCGGCCGCCGCGCGTGGCAGCCGCCTCGGCCGAAACCTCACGGCTGCGCTGGCGCAGGCCGAGGCGAAATTGGCGGCCCTGGAGACGAAACTCAGGCTCGGCCGCGGGGATTGACGTCCCCCTTCGCAGCCGCGATATAGCTGCTTTCTGATCGGGCGAGCGCCGTCAAGTGCGCAGCCGCCCGCGAGGTCCATCACCATGAAGTCCTGGCAAAAAGCCATCGTTGGAACGGAAGCCACGGTGAGCGAGGCCATTGCCGCCATCGAGAGCGGCAGCATCCAGATCGCGCTGGTCCTCGACAACGGCAAACTCGCCGGGATCGTCACCGACGGCGATATCAGGCGCGGACTGTTGCGCGGTATCCCGCTGACGGGCCGGGCAACCGACATGATGAACGCCAACCCGGTCTCGGCTTCCGTCGCGCTGCCCCGCGACGCACGCCTACGCCTGATGCGGCAGAGATCGATCAAGCAGCTTCCGCTGCTCGATGCCAACGGCCATGTCATCGGTGTCGAGACCTTCGACGAGCTGCTCGAAGCGCCGCAATACGAAAATCCCGTGCTGATCATGGCGGGAGGTCTCGGTGAACGCCTGGGCGTACTGACGCGCGAAATGCCGAAGCCGATGCTTCATGTCGGTGGCCGGCCATTGCTCGAGACCATCGTACGAAACTTCGTCCAGCAGGGATTCCGGAACATCTTCATCTCGGTGAACTACAAGGCCGAGCTGATCCAAAACCATTTCGGCGACGGCACCAGCTTCGGCGCGGCGATCCGCTACGTCCATGAAGCCGAGCGCCTGGGCACTGCAGGCGCGCTCGGATTGTTGCCCTCGACGCCCGACCTGCCCCTCGTCGTGACCAATGGCGATATCCTGACGACCATCAATTACGGCGCGCTGGTCGACTTCCACAATGCGACGCCAGCCGATGCGACGATGGCCGTGCGTGAGCACAAGGTTCACGTCCCCTATGGCGTCGTCACTGCAGCCGAAGGATATCTCCAGGTCATCCGCGAAAAGCCGACCGAGAGCTGGTTCGTGAGCGCCGGAATCTACGTCATCGGTCCCACCGTGTTCCGGCTCGTCGACCGCGGCGTCAAGATCGACATGCCGACGGTCCTGGAACGTGTGGTCGCGAGCGAGGGCCGCGTCGCGGTGTATCCGATCCGGGAGTACTGGCTCGACATCGGCCGGGTCGAGGACTTCGAGCAGGCACATGCCGAGTTTCACGAGGTCTTCCAGTGAGCGCACGCACCGCGGTGGTCGCAGGCCTGGGCTCGATCGGAACACGCCATGCGCGCATCCTCGCCGAACTCGGCCTAGCGGTCTCCACGGTCAGCCGCCGCGGCGGCGGCGATCACCGCAGCATTGGCGAAGCACTTTCGCGCGGCCAGGTCGATTATGTCGTGATCGCCACCGAGACGGCACGGCACGTCAACGCCTTGCGCGAGCTTGCAGAGGCGGATTTTCGCGGGACCGTTCTGGTCGAAAAGCCGTTGCTCGCAAGGCCCGAGCCGCTGCCAGCCCTTCCCTTTACAAAGCTGTTCGTCGCCTACAATCTGCGCTTCCATCCGGTGATGGCAGCGCTCGCCCGTCGGCTCGACGGACGCTCCGCGATCACGGTCTCCGCCTATGTCGGACAGGACATCAGGGATTGGCGGCCTGGCCGCGACCACCGCGACACCGCCTCCTCGACGATTGCCGCCGGCGGCGGCGTGCTGCGCGACCTGAGCCATGAGCTCGATTATCTGCTCTGGCTGTTCGGGCCGTGGCAACGCGTGGCTGCGCTGGGCGGCGCGTCCGGCGCGCGCGATATCGAGGTCGACGATCACCTTGCGCTGCTGTTGGAGATGGAGCGGGCGCAGGTCGTGCAGGTTCATCTCGACTATTTCGACCGCGCCGGCCTTCGCCGGATCCGCATCAATCTCGCAGACGAGACGATCGAAGCCGACCTCGTCGGCGGCGCCCTGATCGTCAATGGCACCGCCACGCCCTACGCGAGCGAGCGCGACGCGAGTTATCGGGCGATGCATCAGGCCGCGCTGAGCGGCAGCGCCCCGGTCTGTTCGCTCGGCGAAGGCATTGCGGTCATGGATTTGATCGACGCGAGCGAGCGCGCCCTGCATTCGAAAAGTTGGATTTTCGCATGAGCCTGTTCTGCACGATGTGCGCGCGTGGCGGTTCGAAGGGCGTCGCCGGCAAGAATGGCCGCGTTCTTCTCGGCAAGCCGCTATTGGCCTGGAGCATTGCGCAGGCGCGCGAAACCGGCCTGTTCGCGACAATCGCCTTCAGCAGCGATTCCGACGCACTCCTGGACGCCGCGATGCATGCCGGCGCCGACCTCGCGGTCAAGCGCCCCGACGAGATGGCGAGCGACACCGCGCCGAAAATCCCGGCGATCCGGCACTGCCTCGAACAGGCGATGGCGCGAACCGGGCAGACCCCCGACATCTTCGTCGATCTCGACGTCACCTCGCCGCTGCGGCTGGCTTCCGACATCGTCGGAGCGGTGGAGCTATTGCGTTCGTCCGGCGCACGCAGCGTCATCACCGGTGCCGCCGCCCGTCGGTCGCCCTATTTCAACCTGGTCGAGGAACGCCGCGACGGCACGGTCGGCTTGTCGAAGATCGCCGATCCGCCGATCGTGCGCCGCCAGGACAGCCCGCGCTGCTTCGACATGAACGCATCGATCTACGTCTGGAACGTCGCAGCTTTCCTGGAGGATTCGCGCGTGTTCTATCCGGACACCCGCCTGTTCGAGATGCCTGAAGAACGTTCGGTCGACATCGATTCCGAGATCGACTTCGCGCTGGTGGAGTTGTTGCTCCGCAAGCAGCAGGCGCAGCAAGGGACATCATCATGACGACGAGTTTCAAGGCGCTGTTCGATCTCAAGGGACGGACCGCCGTCGTCACCGGCGGCTGCGGCATTCTCGGTCGCCGCTTCGCCGAGGGGCTCGCCGAGTTCGGTGCCAATGTCGCGATCGTCGATCTCGATCAGGCTGCAACCGACACGGCAGCAACTGACGTCGCCTCAGTCCATGCCGTCCGTGCCAAAGGCTACGCTTGCGACATCACCAACCCTGATACGGTGCGCAACACGGCCGATGTGATCGAAGCCGACCTCGGGCCGGTCTCGATTCTTCTCAACAACGCCGCCAGCAAGACCCGCGACATCGACGCTTTCTTCGCGCCGGTGGAGAAATTCTCCCAGGAGACGTGGCGCGAGATCATGTCGGTCAATCTCGACGGCATGTTCAACGTCGCGCAGGTGTTTGGCGGCCGCATGGCCGAGCGCGGCTACGGCGCCATCGTGCAGACGGCTTCGATCTACGGATTGATGGCACCCGACCAACGCATCTATGAGGGCTCCGAATATCTCGGCCGGGCCATCAACACGCCCGCGGTCTACACGGCGTCGAAAGCCGGTGTCATCGGCCTCACGAAACATCTCGCCACCTACTGGGCGGCAAAAGGCGTTCGCGTCAACACGCTCACCCCGGGCGGGGTCGAGAGCGGACAGAATGAGACCTTCAAGCAGCGCTACGGCGCCCGCATTCCGCTCGGCCGGATGGCCCGCGCCGACGAGATGGTGGGGACGATGCTGTTCCTGGTGTCGGACGCGGCCTCCTACGTGACCGGTCAGAACATCGCCGTCGATGGCGGCCTGAGCGCGTGGTGAACCGGTTGATGCCATGCTGAAGCGCCTCGTCCAGAATACCGTCGTCTCGGCGATCGTCTTCGGACTTGTCGCGATCCTTGGCGTCGTCGTCATTCCCGTCATCATCGGCACCTGGGGCGTTGCCGCGTTCGGACTGATCGTTCTCACCCGCCTTTTCCTGCCCTCAGGGTTGATCGGCGTCATCGATTTCGGCCTGCCGGAGGTGACGACGCAAGTGGTGGCACGTGCCCGGGAGCACCGCGACTGGCGCCTGGGCGGCAGTCAACTCCTGTTGCTCGCCGTGATTTCCCTGCTGCTGGGAGTATTGGTGAGCCTCGTGATGTGGTGGACCGCGCCGCTGACCGTCTCCCTGTTCAAGGTCGAACCGGCTCACGCGGCGAGCTTCACCAACATGCTGGTTGCGACCGCTGCGAGCAACCTCGTGCTGTTCCCGGCCCTGATATGGGAAGGCATCGTCAAGGGTTTCGAGCGTTACGGGCTGCTGCGGCTTTGCGAGTTCCTGACGACTTTGCTCTATGTCGGCGCCACCATCCATGCTGCGCGATCCGGGCAACCCTACGAGGTGGTGACCTACTATTTCCTCGCCAGCAGCCTGTTGCGCGCCTTGATCCTGCTCGGTGCCTCGGTCGCCGCGCTCAGCCGCACGCGGATCAAGCTGTCGGTGCCGGGGGCTGCGGTCAGCCGTGAGGTCATGACACGCTGCATCCTGGTGATGCAGGGCAAGTTGATCGGCGGCATCATCGCGCCGATCCAACCTTTCCTGATCGGCAGCTATATCGGCCCGCAGAGTGTCGGCATCTACGACACCTTGGTCAGAATTCCGCGGCTTGCCAAGGTGGTCGCGAGCTTGATCATCTCGGCAATGCTTCCCGTGGTGAGCCGGCTCGATCAACGCAACAGCCACCAGCAGTTCAATCGGTTTGGCGAAACCGGCATCATGATGCTGCCGGTCGTGACCGTGCCGCCCTTTGTCGCGGCCGCGGTGATGTCTCCTGCGATCATGCATCTCTGGATCGGTCCGCAGATCGCACCTTACGCGCACTGGATGGGCCTGATGTTCGTGGTCACGATGTGCTATCAATACGTGATCTTCGGCAACACGCTGTTCATGACCCGCACCAAGGTTCAGCGGCGGTTGAACAGGCTGATGATGATCCATCTGCTGATCTGGGCGGTCGTCAGCGCTGCGGCCGTCCATCTCCTGGCCGAGCGGGCCTTCATCCTCGGGCAGATCCTCGGAACTGCCGCGATCGTCCCCTGGCAGCTCCTGATCTTCGTAAAGGAACTCGAAATCGACTCCAGGCGGTTCTGGTTTGCGATCCTGAGCCATTGGGCGATCCTCGCGATCGCAGCGCTGCCCCTCGCCGGCATCCTGCATTTCACGCCTGAGCCGGGTATTCTCACCTTGGCTGGGCTGATGGCCGTGTATTGCGCCGCGACATGGATCGCACAGTATTTTCTGGTTTTGAGCGAGGCGCAGCGCGGCCTGATCGGCACGCTCGGACGGACCTATTTCGGTCGAAAGGGGATCTCCCCGGCGGCACTTTAGGGTGGCAAAAGAGGGAGCCTTGAGGTTAAAGAGACCTGCTTTCCTGCGATCGGGCACCCCGTATGACCACCATCGATGCCGGCGTGAAGACGCCGAAAAAGCAGAAGATCAGCCAGTTTCGTCGCCTCTTGTGGCACGTCAACCGGACTGATCTCGGCTGGCTCACCAAAGCGGCCCTGACAACCCTGCAGCCGGGCGCGCGAGCGAAGCGTGCCGCGCTGCTTGGCCAGCTTCCCTCGAAAGCAGAATGGAGCGAGGCAAGCCGGAAGCTCGACCGGGAGGGCTACGTCGACGTGTCCCAGCTGATGGATCGCAGCCTCGCGCAGGCCGTCGCCACGGTTGCCGACGACAAGGTGAGCCGGCTGAACGAACTCTCCGATAAGCAGAAGCTCGGGCACAAGTCCTTCTGGGTCAGCCTGCTGGACGAGGACCTCGTCAACGGCGCCTTTGCGACCGACCATCCTTTCGTGCGCTACGCTTTGCAGCCGGCTGCACTGCGCATCATCGGCGAATTCATGCACGACTTGCCGCAATTGTCGGACGTGCTGCTGACGTTGTCACAACCGACTCCGAACCAGGCGCTGAGCTACTCGCAGCTGTGGCATCTCGATCACGACGACAAGCGCGTCTGCAAACTCTTCATCTATCTGACGGACGTGCAGAACACGGCCGACGGTCCCTTCACCTTCATTCCGGCCGGTCCGTCCAAGCCGTTCCGCAACACGCTCAAGAGCCACATGAGCGATGCGCAGGTGTTCGCCAAGACCGGTCCTGACGCGGTCAAGGAGATGATCGCGCCCCGCCTGTCGGCCTTCATCATCAACACGGCCCGCTGCCTACACATGGGAAGCCGGATCCAGTCGGATCACAGTCGCCTGCTGTACACGGCGACCTACATCCAGCAGCCGCGCATCTACCCCGAACCGCCGGCGCGCTTCCGCGCCGTCGGTACCCTGACGGAGCTCGAGCGCACCGTGATGCGGCTCTGACACGGATCTGCCGGGAGCTGACATCTTGCGCATAGGCCTGGTGGTCGATCACCCCAAGCGTGACCTGCCGGGGGCAGTCATGCTTGGTTATCAACTCGCCCGGCGCGGCGTCTCGGTCGCGCTGGTGCCGATGTACGAGCAGGCCGTCGATGTGCCGCGGCTCGGGCTGAACGCGCTGGTCGCCAACTATGCGCGCCCGGTCAATCTCGACCTGATGCGCAGCTTTGCCGGAGCCGGCCTCCCGCTGTATGTGCTCGACACCGAGGGCGGCGTGCTCGCGACGACGGGCGGCAATTCGCCGCCGGCGATGGCCGCACATATCAAGGCCAGCGGCTACGCCGACATCCTGACCGGCTATTTCTTCTGGGGTAGCCGGCTGCACGATGCCTTTCTGGCGGCCGGAACCATGAAGCCGGAGCAGCTTCATCTCACCGGATGCCCCCGCTTCGATTTCGCGGCGGCCCGCTGGCGCGCGCTGCTCGACGGCGAACCGCGCGGCTATCTGCTCGTCAACGCCAACTTCCCGCTGGTCAATTCGCGCTTTACGGGCACGCCGGGCGGCGAGCGCGAGGCGATGGTACGGTCCGGCTGGGACGGCGCCTATGTCGATCGCTTCATCGTCGACCTGAAGCAAGTCTTCTCCAACTATCTCGCCGAGATCGGCCGGCTCGCCGCGGCGCGGCCTGATCGCAGCATTCTCGTGCGCCCGCACCCCTTCGAGAGCGAGGAAGTTTATCGCAACGCGCTCTCGCGCCATGCCAACGTCCTGATCGACGGCGCCGGCAGCGTGCTCGACCGCATCCGCAATGCGGTCGCGGTCGTCCATCTCAACTGCGGCACGGCCGTCGAATCGGTACTGCTCGGAAAGCTGCCGCTCCAGCTCGAATATTTGAACACGCCGACCACCGCCGGCCATGCCGCACTGCCGGCGCGCGTAAGCCGGAAGGTCGCCTCGTTCGACGAACTGCTTGGCGCCATCGATCACATCGAGCGCGAGACCGAGAGCTTCGATTTCGCGGGCGTTCACGCCGCCGATATCGAGGCCTTCTTCCATCTCAACGACGGGCAAGCCGCCGAGCGTGTCGCCGACGTTCTGACCCGCACGACGACTGCGCGCCGGCCCTACGTCTCGCTGCTTGCGACCGTGATGGGCACGCGCGCCAAGCCGAGCGTCGGCCAAATCGTCAAGGGCGCAGCCAGCGCGGCACTCGGCTCCGCCGTCACCGAGCGGTTGCGCAGCCAATTCAATCCGGCCCGGCGTGACAAGCGGATCGAGCCTGCTCTCGTCGAGGCCTTGCTTCATCGCATCGCAAGTCATGATCGCGCGAAGCCGTCGCAGTTCACCGCTCAACGCGCGCGCTGCGTGACGACCGGGCTGCCGCTCGCGAGCATTGCGATCGAACACATTCGATAGAACCATGGCAACAGCAGCAAAGACCATTCTCATCACCACCCTGGCCGAATACCAGACCCGATTCTGGATTCCGGTCGCGCAGCGGCTGCGCATGGCGGGACACGACGTCGAGCTGCTTGCCTTCGACGACCGCAGCGCCGAAATGTCTGTCGCCGAAGGCGTGCCGGTGACGAACATGTATCGTGAGGGCCTCAAAGCCGGTCCTTCGCCCGAGGATCGCAAGGCGTTCGATGCGCGCGTCTCCTCTTACGGTCTCGATGGGACCAACTTCCTGTTCAGCCACGAGCGCTTCACCTTCGGCATCAAGGACACGAACGCGCTCCGCCGGCGCTTCATGATCTATGCCAACGCGATGGAAGCGGTGCTCGACCGGCTCGAGGCGCAGGAGCGGCAGGCCGAACTGGTCCAGGAGCTCGGCGGCTTCCTGTCCGTCATCGCAAGTTTCCACGCCGCAAGGCGCAGGGGCATCCGCAACTGGTTCATCGAGCCGTCGTTCTTCCGCGGCCGCATGTATTTCACGCCGGACAGGTTTTCCGCACCCGACGTGATGGCTGGGCCCGCGGACTCGGTGTCCGCCGAGGTGCGTGCCTATTTGGATGAGACGCTGACGCAGCGCGCGATCGTCATCCCCAAGAAAGATCAGCACCACTATTCGGCGGCATTCAAGAAGGTCCTCAATGTGCGCAATGCACATCGTCTCGCCGAGAAGCTCTGGGACCAGTTCGCCCTCGGAAAGCATCAGGAGTTCGGGCACAATCTGCGCCACGCCCGCGTGCACGCAGCAATGGCCCTCAACGCGACGCGGCTGCGCAAGCTCTACCGGCCGCTGCCCGAAGCTCCCTTCATCTATTACCCCTTCCACGTTCCGGCCGACATGGCACTGACGCTGCGTTCGCCGGACTATCTCGATCAGGTCGCGACCGTCGATTTTCTGCTCCGCACGATCCCGGATTCGCATGTGCTCGTGGTCAAGGAACATCCCGCGCAGATCGGGGCGATCTCGGCTGCCCGCCTGTTCGAGCTCGCAGACCGGTTCGACAATTTCGTGCTGCTGCCGCCGCAGACCAACAATTACACCGTGCTCAATCGCGCCGACGCCGTCGTTTCCGTCAACAGCAAGTCGGGCGCCGAAGCACTCCTGCTCGGCAAGCCGGTCGTGGTGATGGGCGATGCATTCTACCGTTCCTGCCCCCTTGTCTATGTGGTCGATCGTCTGGCCGACGTACCCGCGCGGTTGCGCGAAGCGCTCGCTGGCGGAGCGTTCGATCCCGCGAGGGGTGCGCCCTATTTCGAGTCGGCCTGGCGCCGCTCTCATCCGGGCGAGCTCTATATCAGCGATCCCAAGCTGCTCGACACGTTTACTGTCTCCTTGCGCGCGGCAATCGCCGAGCCGCCCAGCGCGAAGTAAAACGGACCCTTCATGCCGCTGGTCTCGATCATCACACCGTCCTGGAACGTCGAAAGTCTGATCGAGGAGACGATCCGCTCGGTGCAGAGCCAGACATTCGCCGATTGGGAGCTCCTGATCGCCGACGACTGCTCGACGGACGCCACCCCTGCCATCATCGCGGCGATCGGCGAGCGCGATCCCCGCGTCAAGTTGATCCGGCAGGTCAAAAACGGCGGCCCGGCGCTCGCGCGTCAGGCCTCGATCGACGCCGCCCAGGGCCGCTATCTCGCTTTCCTCGACAGTGACGATCTGTGGCTGCCCGAAAAGCTCGAGCGGCAGCTTGCCTTCGCGAAGCAGAAGCAGGCTACCCTCAGCTATACCGCGTTCCGCCGCATCAACGAGGCCAACACGGTCACCGGCAGGCTCATCGAGGTGCCAGCCTCGCTCACCTATGGCCAGCTCCTGAAGAACACCGCGATCGCGACGCTGACCGCGATGGTCGACCGCGAGATCTCAGGTCCCATCGCGATGAAGAACGAGGGCTATGACGATTTCTGCCTCTGGCTCTCGATCCTCAAGCGTGGCCACACCGCATACGGCCTCAACGAGGATCTCGCGCGCTACCGTGTAAGGGGTTCTTCGGTCTCCAGCCGTCCGATGCGCTCGGCCAAATGGGTCTGGCAGATCTACCGCAATGTCGAACACCTCTCGCCGATCAGGTCCGCCTGGTGTTTTGCGCATTGGGGGGGGCGGGCCTGGCTGAAGCGGCGCGAGTTCTAGCAGCGCTCGGACCCGCCGCGCAGCCACCTGCAACGACCGGAACTGAACATTGCGACCGCTGAGGGTTGGCTCTAATCTGCGGCCGAGTCGAGGGGACTTTGCTTGTATAATCAAAATGTTGCTCCATTGAAGGCGCGTCCCCTCGCCAATCGCCGGCCGCGGATGGTCTGGGCGCTGTGCAGCCTATGTCCCGCAGTTTTCTTGTTGTGTCTGTTTGCGCTGACCCTGCTCAGCGCGCCCGAGCATGACGATTTCTGCTTCGCGGAGCTGTACGCGCGCCACGGCTTCGTCCACACCGTTTCGCTCTTCTATCATGCGCAATCAGGCCGGATTCTCGCCCTCTGGCTGACCCAGCTTCCACCAGCAATCTCTGCCGCGACGGGAATCAGCCTGTTGTCGGCCTATTCACTGACGATGGCAGCAAATGCGGGACTGTTCCTGACTGCGACGGCCCTTGCCATGGTCCGTGCCTGGCCGCGCGCCGGCGCGCTCCAATTGGCCTTCCTCACACTTGCGTTTGCGAGCGCGGTGGTCGGCGCAGCGCCCAGCGTTCGGGATCTGCTCTATTGGTTGTCGTCCGTGACCTGCTACGTCCCGTCGGCTCTGATCACCATCCTAATCCTCGGGGAGTGCGTCCGGGCGTTGGACAGGCAGACGGGTTTTTCGTGGTTGTTCAGCCTCGCAATGGCTCTGGGCGGATTCCTAGCTTCGCTTGGGAACGAATTCACCGGACCTTGGCTCATTCTGATCGTCTTCGCATCACTGGGCGCGCGCCATCTCTTCGGCCAGCAGCGTCAAATCGAGCACCACATCCTGATTGCGGCAGCCATTGCCGTTGCCTGGATCATCGTCGTATCGGCCAGCGGCAACGGCACGCGCATGGGACAGCTCCCGAACAGCGGCCACCCGATCTGGTCCATTTTCCAGGCGCTTGTCGATTCGCTTGGCGGTCTCGGTCGCTTCGTGCGAGAGCCTGCCATCGTCGCCTGGCTCGCCGCTGTCGGTCTCATTGCATTGGCCGAGCCGGACCCGTCGGCCCAAGCACCGCAAAAGAGCAAGCTGTTGGCACTCGGCACGATCGCGATCTGCCTGGCGTGCTGCTATTTCGCATATTTCGCGCATCGTTATGCGACCGGCATGCGGCTGGTCGAAAGGGCGCAGAACCCGGCACTGATCCTGCTGCTGTTCGGATCGACGCTGGGCGTCAAGCTGGTCGTCGGCGCCTACCGTTCGCAATTGCGCGAACGTCTCGCTGCGAGCAGGTTTCGCGGCCTGCTCGGTCCGGTCGGGATGCCAGCGGGTCTGATGCTCCTCACGTTCGCTGCGCTGTGCCTGAGCTCGACGGCATTTCAGCTGCGCGCGCAATGGCAGGACCTGTACCCATACTGGCGCGAGAGTGTCGAACGGCACATCCATCTGACAACGAGCCCCGAACCGGCCATCGCGCTTCCGCGGCACAAATGGACACCCTCGCTGCTGATGACCGCCGACGTGACCGCCAACGCCGACAGATTGCCCAACGACTGCATCGCCAGATATTATCACAAGACCGCCGTCTACGCCGCCGACACCGCGCGGTGACCACTTGCCCTGCCCCAGAGATGCGAACGTGAAAACAATCAGCGTCATCACGCCCTGCTACAACGAAGAGCTGAACGTCAGGGATTGCTATGAGGCGATCCGGCAGATCTTCGACCGCGAGCTCCCGGGCTATCGGCGCGAGCACATCTTCTGCGACAACGCCTCCGACGACCGCACGCTGGAGATCCTGCGAGAGATCGCCGCACAGGATCCCGCGGTGAAGGTCATCGTCAACGCGCGCAATTTCGGGCCGTTGCGCAATACCTATAACGGGGTGATGGCGAGCAGTGGCGACGCCGTCCTCCTGTTCATGCCGGCGGACCTCCAGGATCCCCCCGAACTGCTCCCCGAATTCGTCAAGCTATGGGAAGCCGGCAACGAGATCGTCTACGGCATCCGCGCCGTGCGCGAGGAAAGCCGCCTGATGCGCGGGCTGCGCGATGCCTATTACCGCGTGCTGACCAGATTCTCCGAGCTCAAGGTGCCCCCGGGCGTCGGCGACTTCCAGCTCGTCGACCGGCGCGTCGTCGAAGCCATGCGTCACGTCCGCGATGCCTATCCGTTCATGCGCATGATGACGTTCGAGTGCGGCGGCCGCATGGTCGGCGTGCCCTACACCTGGCGCGAGCGCAAGAAGGGTTTTTCGAAGAACCGCGCCAGCGCGTTGATCGATCAGGGGCTCAACGGGCTGGTGTCCTTCACCACGGCGCCGGTCCGTTTCGGCCTGTTCGCAGGTTTTCTGATCTCGGCCCTGAGTATCGGCTACGCTCTCGTCAATTTCGTGATCGGCCTCGTTCTGTACCGGCAGCTCGCCGAACCCGGCATCATCACATTGATCGTCGCCATGTTCTTCTTCGGCGGCGTGCAATTGTTCTTCATGGGCATGATCGGCGAATACGTGCTCGCGATCTACGGACAGGTGCGCGAGAAGCCCGTGGTGTTCGAGCGCGAGCGCGTCAATTTCGATCCGCCGCCGCCGCCCTCTGGCGCGTGAGGCGCAGACGGCCTCAGCGCGCGGCCAGCGACTGCTCGATCCGTGCGACGATGGTCTGCACTGACAGGCCGGCAGCGTCGAGCAGCGCCTCGCGTGATCCGGCCTGCGAGGTCTTGCCGCCCTGCTCGGGAATGCCGAGACCCGTGATCGGCGGCCGCTGTGCATCGCCCGCGAACGCGCCCGCCACGAGGCTGAACAGCCCGCCGCGCAGAATGTGCTCCTCCAGCGTCACGACCAGCGATGCGCCACGCACGGCGCCGCGGATCGCGGTCTCGTCAAGCGGTTTCAGGCAGGAGACGCTGACCACACCGACCTCCCTGCCGCCCCCGGCGAGCTCGCCGGCCGCCTCCAGCGCGCGCGAGGCGATCGGCCCCGACGCGAGGATGACGACCTCACGTCCCTCGCGCAGAACCCGCGGCTTGCGCAGGTCGGTCACGGCGGCCCCGAGATTGGGCTCACCCTGCCGGCTGAGCCGCAGATAGGACGGTTTGCCGCTTCCAGCGATCAGGCGCGTCGCGGCCCGCACCTCCATGGGATCGCAGGGGACGAACACCTCGATGCCCGGCAGCATCGACATGATGCCTGCGTCCTCCAACGCATGGTGCGTGTAGCCCTGGCTGCCATAGGCATAGCCGGCGCCCACCGCCACCACCTTGACGTCGGCACCGTGGTAGCAGACGTCGTTGCGCAGCTGCTCGAGGCAGCGCAGCGTCGGGAAATTGCCGATCGAGTAGATGAAGACCGTCTTACCCGACAGCGCGATGCCGGCGGCTATCCCTGCCATGTTCTGCTCGGCGACGCCGACATTCAGGTAGCGGTCGGGAAACTTTGCCGCAAACGGCTCCAGCACGGAATAACCGAGATCGCCGCAGAGCAGCCAGATGTCGGGATTCTCGCTCGCAGCATGCGACAGGCTCTCGATGAACGTCGTCCTCATGCGCTGACCTCGGCCAGCGCCTGAGCGAGCAGCTCATCTGAAGGCGAGCGGTAGTGCCATTCGAGCTTGTTTTCCATGAAGCTCACGCCCTTGCCCTTCACGGTATGGGCGATCACGACGGTCGGCAGGCCCGATGGTGCCGGCATCGTGCCGAGGACGCGCTCGAGCGCGTCGAGGTCGTGGCCGTCGATCTCCTCGACCTGCCAGCCGAACGATCGCCACTTCTCCGCGAAGGGATCGAGATTGAGCACCTCGGCGACCGAGCCAAAGCTTTGGATCTTGTTGAAGTCGACGATGACGCAGAGGTTGTCGAGCTTGTGGTGGGGCGCGAACAGGATGCCCTCCCAGTTCGATCCCTCGTCGCATTCGCCGTCGCTGAGCAGGCAGAACACCCGGCTGCCGGCGCCTGCCGAACGAGCCGCCAGGGCCATGCCGATCGCGATTGGCAGGCCATGGCCGAGCGAGCCGGTCGAGACCTCGACGCCGGGTACCGCATGGCTGACATGGCCGGTGAAGATCGATCCATCACGGCAATAGGTGCCGAGCTCGTCGCGCGAAAAGAAACCGCTTTCGGCAAGCGTGGCGTACATGATCGCGGTGGCGTGGCCCTTGCTGAGCACGAAGCGATCGCGGTTCGGGCTTTGCGGATCTGCGGGATCGATACGCAGGATGCGCGTGTACAGCACCGCAAGGATGTCCGCCATCGAGAGGCAGCCGCCGATATGGGAAGCCTTGGCAGCGTGCACCATCCGTAGCGCATGCGCGCGGATTCGGCGGGCGAACTCCCTCGGCTCAGGACGATTTGCGGGAAGAGGTGGTCGCGTCATGCCAGTTTACCGTTTCGCGTAAGCCTTCATCCAACGACACTTCGGGCTTCCAACCTAACGCCAGCGCGCGCGAAACGTCCGCAGCCAGGACCATAACTTGATCGGGCCGATACGCCAACTCGCCGAAGCCGAGCACTGCGCCGGGATCGACGAGATCGCGCAACCGCGTCACCGTCTCACGCAGCGGCGGCGCGTCCGGACTGCCGACGTTGAAGATGCCGTTCGCAGCGTCATGCGTGATGGCCAGCCGGAAGGCGCTCGCCGCGTCGCGCGCGTGCAAAAATCCCCAGCGCTGCTCGCAAGCCGTGAGGGCCATGTGTTGTCCGGAGCGCAGGTTACGGATCATGCTCGGGATCAACCAATGATCGGCATCGTTCGGGCCGTAGGTCGAGAAGATCCTGAGCCACGCCGCGCGCAGCCCCCGCTCCTCGCACAAGCGCAGCGCCATCGATCCGGCCGCCAGCTTGGCCATGCCGTACAACGTCGTCGGTCGCGGGGCGTCGTCCTCGCGGATGGCGCGGTCGTAGGGCCCGTATTCCGCCTGCGATCCGGCCCCGACGAAAATCTTGGCGCCCGCCTCGGCTGCGAGATCTGCGAGCCTCACCGTGTCGGCGACGTTAGTGGCCTGAACCGGGCTGTTGCGGTCGGCACCGGCGACCCCGCGCCAGGCCATGTGCACGACCGCCTCCGGCGCGAAAGCCCTGAGCGCTCCGCGCAACCCGCTTAGATCGTCCAGACCGGCCGCCACCACCTGCAGCCGGTCGCGAACCTCCCCGAGGCGCCAATCGGAACTTGCAGGCCGCAGCAGGACGACCACCTCGTGTCCCCGCGCCACGAGGTCCGTAACCAGATAGGAGCCCAGAAAGCCGCTCGCGCCGGTGACAAAAATACGCATGACCCCCGGGTAGATCACGCCCCCCGGGCCGTCAATGTCCCGCCTCCCGAGCGCCGCCCAGCGTCCCGATCACGTCCGATCCGAGCTTGATTATCCGGCCCATGCGGCTAAAGGGAGGGCCGGAATCGATGTTCCACGACGCAGGGGTTGGACGTATGAGTGACTTCAGGCTGGCCATGGTGTCCGCGGGCTTCGAGCACGGCGGCAACGTCACCCATCGTCATTTCGACGGTCATCCCGACCTGCTCGTCTATCCCTTCGAGTCGCAGCTCGGCAACCGCAACTTCAACGACTTCCTGGCTTCGGTCGAGCGCGTTCAATACCGCTATCCCGAATTCCCGGAAGGGCTGACGGCGATCGAGCTCTACGAGCAGATGATCGACGAGGAACTGAAGACGTTCCTGCGCAAGCGCAACGGCTCCAAGTTCCGCGACGCGGATTGCGTGCTGGACGAGAAGAAGCGCGTCGCCGAATTCGCCCGGCTCGTCGGCGAGCCCCCGATCTTCCGCCGGCAGGTGATCGAGGCCTTCTTCCGCGCGACCTTCGCGGCCTGGGAGAATTACTACACCAAGCCGCGTCCCGGCATGGTCCATGTCGGCTACTCGCCCGCCATCGGCATCGACGCCGACCGCATGGTGCGCGACTTCCCCAACGTGCGCATCCTGCACATCGTGCGCAATCCGTTCTCGGCCTATCGCGACACCAAGCGCCGCCCCTTCCCGCAGCCGCTGACCAAATACCTGATCACCTGGAACATCTATCACTCCACAGTCGAGATGTTCGCGAAGATGTATCCGGACAACGTGCGCATCTTCCGCTACGAGGATCTCGTCGAGGACAAGCGCAAGTTCATGACCGAAGCCGCCGGCTTCATCGGCGTACCCTTCGCAGACAGCATGCTTTATCCGAGCTGGAACGGCGTCGAGATCAAGGACTCCATCGCGCCCTGGGGAACCGTGCTCAAGAGCACCAAGGACTACAACCAGGCCGTCATCCAGGAGCTCTCGGACGAGGAGCGCAAGCAGATCGCACAGGGCACCGCGGCGCTGGCCCGCCATTTCGGCTACGACCGTATCGATTATCTGAGCCCGCTCTACCGTGCTGAGTAAGATCGCCTTCTACGAAGCCGACCACCGCCCCGACATCGCCGCCGACCGCGCGCGCCTGCTGCCCGCACTGCGGCAGCATCTGCAATCATCAGGCAGCGACGTCACCGTTGCCCCTGTGCCGGACGGCACGCTCGGCATTTGCTTTACGGCGGACATCTCCGGCGAAAAGCAGTTCGTGAAGACGCATCTTCCGGGCGCGACCGCACGCGGCAGCCTCGCCAAGGAAGCGGAGATCCTCTTCCAGCTCTACGGCCAGACGATTGTGCGCGATCGTTTCGAAATCCCGCTTGCGGACGGAACGGACCGGCTCTGCCTGATGATGCCCGCCCTCGCACCGCTGACCGGCCCGATGCCGTCCGCTGTTGCCGCCGCGATGGCAGACGCGCTCAGCGAGCGACTCAACGACTTGCGGCCGGGTCAGCTTGCCTCGTTCGAGCACTATCTGGCAGCCGCGGAACGGGCCCTGAAAATGCTGTCGGAGCGCGGTCTGTTGGAGCGGACCAGCGCGGCCGAAATGCAGCGTCTGATCGCGCTGCTTGGAGATCGTCTTCCGGACCTGCCGAAAGCGCTCTGTCACGGCGATTTCGGACCAAAGAACGTCATGCTCCAGGCCGCCGAGCCGCGCGTCATCGACTGGGAAGACGCATTCCACGGCATTGCCGGCTACGACTATCTCTATTGGCTGACCTTCATGGAAAACCGGCCCTTCCTGCAAAGGGACGCGTTCGGCCGAACCGGCCTCGCGCAGGAGGTCGAACGCGCCATCCTCGCACTCGTCGTCCTGCTCAAATCCTACCTGGCGGTACTGTCGGGCGCGCATTTGAAGCACGCGCTGTCGGCCGAGGCCCGCATCGCCGAGATTCTCGACCTGCCGCGCTGATCACGCCTGCGCGGCGACCTGATCGACTTGATCGAGCGAGAATTTGCGCAGATCGCGTCCCTCGCGCAGCGCCTTGTACCAGTCGACGGTGAGCCGAAGGCCCTCGGCCAGGTCCAGCCGCGGTTTCCAGCCGAGCTCGCTCCGCGCTTTCGCACAGTCGAGCCTGAGATAGGCTGCTTCGTGCGGATGCGGACCGGCATCCGCCGTCCACCGCGCGCCATCGCCCCACAGCGCGATCAGATGATCGACCACCGTCCCGACCGGCACCTCACTTGCGGCATCAGGCCCGAAATTCCAGCCACCAACGAAGCGTTGATCGTCCGCTAGCCGCTCGACCAGCTCGAGATAGCCGAGCACGGGATCGAGTGCGTGCTGCCAGGGCCGCACCGAATTAGGGTTACGGATCCGCAGCGCCTCGCCTGCAAGGAACGCCTGCATCGCGTCGGGCACCAGGCGGTCGCGCGCCCAGTCGCCGCCGCCGAAGACGTTGCCGGCGCGCGCGGTCGCGATGCGTGCGGCGCCCTCCGCATTGAAGAAGCTGTGCCGATAGGCATGCGTTGCGAGCTCGGCGCAGGCCTTGCTGTTGCTGTAGGGGTCGTTGCCGCCGAGACGATCCTCCTCGCGAAAGGCGGCACCCGCACCGTTGTTCTCGTAGCATTTGTCGGTGGTGACGATCAGGACCGCCTGCACGGAGCGCAAATGCCGTGCGGCATCCAGCACATGCACCGTTCCCATCACATTGGTCGCAAAGGTCTCGACAGGTTCCTCATAGGACGGGCGCACCAGGGCCTGTGCCGCCATATGGATGACGATGTCCGGCTCCGCCTCCGCCATCGCCGCACGCAGAGCCGGGAGATCGCGGATGTCGGCGAGGCGGTGCTTGATGCCGTCGGCGACGCGCGCCGTCACGAATAGCGCGGATTGATGCGTCGGCGGCAGCGCATAGCCGTAGACGCTGGCGCCAAGGCGACCCAGCAGCAACGAAGCCCATGCGCCCTTGAAGCCGGTATGTCCGGTCAGGAAGACCTTCTTGCCGCGCCAGAATGCAGGATCCGTCACCAGATTCTCCACTTCGCGCGATTGCCCGCCCACTCGCCCTCGAGGAAATTGCGATCGCGCAGCGAATCCATCGGGTGCCAGAAACCGGGATGCACATAGGCGCGCAGATCGTCGCCGCGCGCGAGCTGCTCCATCGGCTCGCGCTCCCAGATCGTCTTGTCGCCGTCAATGAGATCGCCGACCGATGGCGATAGCAGGAAGAATCCGCCATTGATCCAGCCACCATCGTCACTCGGCTTTTCCTCGAAATTGACGACCCGGTCGCCCTCGATTGCGACCGCACCGAAGCGCTTGGCCGGCCGCACCACCGAAACGGTGGCTCTCCGCCCATGCGCCTTATGAAAGGCGATCTCGGCGCCGAGGTCGATATCGGCGACGCCATCGCCATAGGTCAGCGCGAAGAAAGGCTCGTTTGCGACGTAAGGCAGCACGCGCTTCAACCGGCCGCCGGTCTGGGTGTCCTCCCCGGTATCCACCAGCGTGACCCGCCAGGGCTCGGCGGTTTCGCGATGCACCTCCATCCGGTTCTCGGCGAGATGGAACGTCACGTCGGACATGTGCAGGAAGTAGTTCGCGAAATACTCCTTGATCATGTAGCCCTTGTAGCCAAGGCAGATCACGAAGTCGTTGAAGCCGTGATGGCTGTAGATCTTCATGATGTGCCAGAGGATCGGCCGGCCGCCGATTTCGACCATCGGCTTCGGTCGCGTGCTGGTCTCCTCTGCGATTCGGGTGCCCAGGCCTCCCGCGAGAATTACGACTTTCATCAAATCTGCTCCGAACGAGGAGACATCCTCGCAATCCAGACGGCTTCTATACGAACTGGCCCTACCTGAAAAACCGTCCGCGACCACAGCTATGCGGTATTTAAATACCATAGCGCAAGGCTATTGGCCTTTCCTCGCGTAGCCGATACCACTCAGCCCG
The DNA here is from genome assembly GCF_000296215.2 of Bradyrhizobium sp. CCGE-LA001. Classification (NCBI taxonomy): domain Bacteria; kingdom Pseudomonadati; phylum Pseudomonadota; class Alphaproteobacteria; order Hyphomicrobiales; family Nitrobacteraceae; genus Bradyrhizobium; species Bradyrhizobium sp. CCGE-LA001. The sequence continues at coordinate 5,483,585 of NZ_CP013949.1, forward strand.
CCCCGCCCGCGGACTCATCTGGAATTGATCATGCCGTTTGAAAGCTACAAGAACAGCCGCATCCTCGTGACGGGAGGCGCCGGCTTCATCGGGTCGCATATCTGCGAGCGGCTGCTCGATGCGGGAGCCGAGGTGGTGTCTGCTGACAATTATTTCACCGGCAGCCGGCGCAACATCGCTCACCTGATCGCCAATCCGCTGTTCGAGGCGGTCAGGCACGACGTCACCTTCCCGCTCTATATCGAGGTCGACGCGATCTTCAACCTGGCCTGCCCGGCCTCGCCAATCCACTACCAGCGCGACCCCGTGCAGACCACCAAGACCTCGGTGCACGGCGCCATCAACATGCTCGGCCTCGCCAAGCGGCTGAAGGCGCGCATCTTCCAGGCCTCCACCAGCGAGGTCTATGGCGATCCGCTGATCCATCCGCAGACCGAGGACTATTGGGGCAACGTCAACCCGATCGGCATCCGCTCCTGTTATGATGAGGGCAAGCGCTGCGCCGAGACGCTGTTCTTCGACTATTGGCGTCAGCACGGCCTGCCGATCAAGGTCGCGCGCATCTTCAACACCTATGGTCCACGCATGCAGCCCAATGACGGCCGCGTGGTGTCGTCTTTCATCGTCCAGGCGCTCAAGGACGAGCCGATTACCGTGTTCGGCGATGGCGGGCAGACGCGCTCGTTCTGCTATGTCGACGATCTCGTCGAGGCCATCATGCGGTTGATGGTGACCGCGGAAGACGTCACCGGCCCGATCAATCTCGGCAACAACTCCGAGTTCACGATCCGCGAGCTTGCCGAGAAGGTCATCATGCTCACGGGTTCGCGCTCCAAGCTGGTGTTCAAGCCGCTGCCGCAAGACGACCCGCGGCAGCGCCAGCCCGACCTCGCCAAGGCGAAGGCGGTGCTGAACTGGGAGCCGAAGGTCGCGCTCGAGGACGGACTGAAGGAGACGATCGCCTATTTCAAGCGCTCGCTTGAAATCGCCTGATCGCGCCTGCAAACCTCAACCTACCCGCATGAATGAACCGTCCAGCATCATCAGGGAGCTAGGGTCGCGGCTGGATTCGAAGCCTGCGCTGACGCTCATGGCGCTGCTGCACAGCGCCCTCACATGCCTGTCCCTGATCAAGGTCGCGAGCTTCCAGGCCTACATCCACTTCGATGGCGAGCGGGTCTGGATCGCGGCCGGCGTCGCAATCGCCTTCTCGATCGTCTCGCTCCTGTTCGCAGCCGCCCGCTTCAGTTTCGGCTACTATGTCGGCTTCTATTTCTACACGATGATCCTGGGCTTCCTGTGGATCGACGTCTTCTCCGAGTATAGCTACCCCCGACTGCTCGCCGGGTTTTCGGCAGCACTGTCGCTCGTACTGTTGCTGTTGCCGACGCTGTTCGTCAGGGCGCCGTTCCGGCAGCTCGTCACACTGTCGAATGCCCGCTTCGCGCAACTGCTCACGCTGATCCTGGTGATCTCCATTGTCACCATCGCCGTGGCGTCGACCTATAATTTCCGCCTGGTCGCCGTTGCGAACATCTACGACTACCGCGACGCGCTGCAATTTCCCGGAGCCGTACGGTATCTCACGGGCTGGGTGTCGAGCACGCTGCTGCCGTTTGCCTTCGCGTGCTACTGGCTGCTCGGCCAACGCTGGCGCGCCGGCCTGGTGCTGATCCTGCTCCTGTTGTTCTATCCGATCACGCTGACGAAGTTCGCGTTGTTCACGCCGGCCTGGCTGATCGCGCTGGTCGTTCTGTCGCGGCTTCTGGAGCCCAGAGCGTCGGTCATCGCTTCGATCTTCGTGCCGATGTTGCTCGGCCTCGCCGTGATCGTCATCACCGGGGCCAGCCTCAACAGCGCGCCCGGCAAATATTTCGACCTCGTCAATATCCGGATGATGGCGACAGCATCGAGCGCACTCGACATCTACAACCATTTCTTCGCGACCCATCCGCTGACCTGGTTCTGCCAGATATCCGTGCTCAAGCCGCTGATGCATTGTCCCTACGAGCAGCCGCTCGCGGTGGTGATGCAGAACACCTACGGCTTCGGCAATTTGAATGCGTCGCTGTTTGCGACCGAAGGCGTTGCGTCTGTTGGCCCATGGCTCGCGCCGCTGACCGCGCTCGCATCGGGCCTCTTGCTCGCGCTCGGCAACCGGGCGTCCGCAGGCCTGCCGCCCCGTTTCGTCCTGATATCCGCGGCCGTGATTCCGCACGTGCTCCTGAATGTGCCGCTCACGGTTGCCATGGTCACCCATGGCACCGCCATCCTGTTCCTGCTCTGGTACGTGACGCCCCGCAGCCTGTTCGAACAAAAGCCGTGACGCCGTGCGCATCCTGATCCTCAACGCCGACTATCCGCGCTTCCTGTCCTGGCTCTATCGCCGCCGTCCGGGTCTCGAGAACGAGCCCTACGCGGCGCAGATGGCGGCGCGGAACGCCAGCCTGTTCGGCGTCGCCGATTTCTATTCGCGCAATTTCGCCGGCCTCGGGCACGTCGCCGCCGACATCCATGTCAACAATCCATGGATGCGGGCCGCATGGGCGCGCGAGCGCGGCCTCGCCGTCACCGATCCGTCGCCGCCCGGCGCGCCCGCCGCGCGCGATGCCGTTCCCGGCTGGCTGCAACGCGCGGTCGCGCCGTTCAAGCCGGTGCTGCGGCCGCTCGCGCGCAAGGTGGGACTCAGCCCGCGGCTCGATGCGGAAGCGGAAAAGATCCTGCTGGCGCAAATCGAGGACTTCAAGCCGGATCTCGTCCTCAACCAGGATCTGTTCCATGTCGACACGCGCCTGGCGCGCAGGATCAAGCAGATTGGCCGTCCTATCCTGATCGGCCAGGTCGGCATCTCGCCCTCGCGCGGTGAGGATTGGTCGGTCTACGACCTCATGATCTCGCAGATGGCGGCAGTCGTCGATTACTTCCGCCAGCAGGGCGTGCGCGGCGAAGTGGTCCATCTCGCTTTCGAGACCGGCATCCGCGACATCCTGCCTACGCGGCCCCAGGACAATTTCGATGTCACTTTCGTCGGCGCGGTGTCGGCGGATCATCAGCTCCGCGTCGCGCAACTCGAAGCGGTGGCGCAGCGCTACGATCTCAAACTGTTCGGCAGCGGCCTGCAATCTCTCCCCTCCTCCTCGCCGCTGCATCGCTGCTACCAGGGTGAGGTGTGGGGCGTGGAGATGTACCAGGCCCTGCGCGCCTCGCGCATCACGCTCAATTCGCATATCGACATGGCCGGGCGCGAGGCCGGCAACGCGCGTCTGTTCGAGGCGACGGGCGTCGGCGCATTCCTGCTGACCGACTTCAAAGACAATCTGCACACGCTGTTCGCTCCCGACCGCGAAGTCGTTGCATGGCGCGACGTTGACGATTGCCTTGCCCTGATCGACCGGTACCTCGCGGACGATGCGGCGCGCCTGTCGATTGCGAAAGCGGGACAGGCCAGGACATTTGCCGCCCACACCTTCCGCCGGCGTGTCGAGGAGATCCTCACGCACGTTGGCTGAAATTTCCGTTTGGGGGCGCAACAAACGACATAGTCCGTGCGCCCTTGACGGTCCCGGCCAAAATGGCCAAAGTGCGCAGCAGGATAGCTATCTCACTCTAATCACAGCGTTTTTGTCGAGGCTCACGATGGAACACGTCGAACACGTTCGATTCGGCGACCAGCTCTACGCGATCATCGTGCGCGCCTCGTTCCGCGAGCCGGGCATCCACTTCTTTTCGACGCCGGAGTTGTCGCAACAGCTCGCCTTCATGAGCCATCCAAAAGGCAAGACCATCGAGCCGCACCGCCACAACAAGGTGACGCGGGAGGTGCACTACACTCAGGAGGCCCTCCTGATCCAGAAGGGCAAGCTCCAGGTCGACTTCTACACCGTCGAGGAGGAATATCTAGAAAGCCGCGTGCTCGGTGCCGGCGACATCATCCTGTTGTGCAGCGGCGCGCACGGCTTCCACGTGCTCGAACCGCTCGAAATGTTCGAGATCAAGCAAGGTCCCTATTCCGGCGAGAACGACAAGACCCGGTTTGCCGAAGCCGACCGATCAGAAATCCGGATCAAAGGCCCAGGCCAGTGACTGCGCCGTTCATTCCCGTCAACACGCCACTGCTCGACGGCAACGAGGCCGACTATCTGGCTGAATGCATCCGGACCGGATGGATCTCCTCGGAGGGACCGTTCATCAAGCGCTTCGAGCAGGCGATGGCCGACGCTGCGGGACGGCGACACGGCATCGCCGTCACCAACGGTTCGGTCGCGCTCGAGATCGCCGTCCATGCGCTCGGGCTGCCGGAAGGCTCCGAGGTCATCATCCCGACTTTCACGATCATCAGCTGCGCTGCCGCCGTGGTGCGCGCCGGCCTCGTGCCTGTCGGTGTCGACTGCGATCCAGCAACCTGGAACATGACCGTCGAGGGCGTGGAAGCCGTCATCACGCCGCGCACGCGCGCGATCATGCTGGTCCATATCTATGGCCTGCCGGTCGATCTCGATCCGATCCTGACGCTCGCCCGCAAGCACGACCTGAAGGTGATCGAGGACGCCGCCGAGATGCACGGCCAGACCTATCGCGGCGCGCCCTGCGGCGGCTTCGGCGACGTCTCCACCTTCAGCTTCTATCCCAATAAGCATGTCACGACCGGTGAAGGCGGGATGATCCTCACCGACGACGATGGCCTCGCCGATCGCCTGCAAGGCTATCGCAATCTCTGCTTCCAACCGCAGCAGCGTTTCGTCCACGACGAGTTCGGCTGGAATGCGCGCATGACCAATCTCCAGGCCGCCCTCGGCATCGCCCAGGTCGAGCGCCTGCCGCGGACCGTCGAGATCAAGCGTCGGATCGGCCGGCTTTACGACGAACATCTCGGAGGGCTAAACCGCATCCGCCGCCCGGTTGCCCGCACCTCGTACGCCGACAACATCTACTGGGTCTATGGCATCGTGCTGAACGACGACGTCCCGTTCGACGCCAAGGAAGCGATGCGCCGCCTCGGCGAAAAGGGTATCGGAACGCGACCATTCTTCTGGTGCATGCACGAGCAGCCGGTGCTGCGCCGCATGGGTCTGATGCTCAACGAGAGCCATCCGAACGCGGAATACATCGCCCGGCGCGGCTTCTACCTGCCGAGCGGACTTGCCCTGACTGACGGCGAGATTGCCCGCTCGGCGGAGGCGCTAAAGGAGATTTTGGCGTGACGGTTTTCGCCGAATACGCGCCCTGGTACGACCTTCTCTATCAGGACAAGGATTACGCGGCGGAGACGGCATTCGTCGAGGCGCGCTTGCACGACCACGGCGCCGGCCCGGGCCGGCTGCTCGATCTCGGCTGCGGCACCGGCCTGCACGCGCTCGCCTTCGCCCGCCAGGGGTGGAACGTTGCCGGCATCGATCTCAGCAAGGAAATGATCGCGAGCGCCAAGGCGCGCGCCGGGCAAGCCGGATTATCCATTCCGTTCCGGCAAGGCGACGTCCGCGAAGCGGGTCCGGAGCGCGACTTCGACGCGGTCGTGTCGCTGTTCCACGTCGCGAGCTACCAGACCAGCCACGATGCGCTGACGTCGATGTTCCGCACCGCATACGCCGCGTTGAAACCAGGCGGGCTGTTCTTCTTCGACTATTGGTACGGCGGCGCCGTGCTGGCGCAAGGGGTCGAAACGCGGGTCAAGGTGATCGAGCAGAACCCGCTGCGCCTCACCCGCATCGCACAGTCCGATCATGACGAACAGGCGGCGACCGTCACGGTGAACTACACGCTGTTCTGCGAGGACATGGAACGCGCCACGATCCGGCGCATCGATGAAGCGCACCATTTGCGCTACTGGTTTCCGTTCGAGATCAACGCCGTGCTCATCGCGAGCGGCTTTCAGCCCGCCACTCACGCCGCGTGGCTGACCCAGGACACTCCGCACACCAAGAGCTGGGCGGCCTATGCGATCGCCCGAAAGAGCATCACACCGTGAGACCGCTGCGGCTCGCCGTCATGTTGGAACAGGCCCTCGAGGTCGGCGGCGGCTTTCAGCAGCCGCTGAACGACCTGCTCTGGCTGCGCGACTGGGCGTCCAAATCGGGCAACGAGATCGTGGTGTACTCGCCCGATCCGAGGACGCTGGAGATCTTGAAAGAGTTCGGCGTGATTGCCCGCCTGCTCAAATTCGGCCCGCTCGACCATGTCTTCCTGTTCCTGAAATATTGCGGGCCGTTCGATCTCGTCCAGATCGCATCGAAGCTGAAATCGCCGTTCGAGCGCACGCTGATCCGCGACGGCATCGACGTCGTGCATTTCACCTCGACCTCGAAGCGGCATTTGCTGCTCTACGAGCTGCCCTTCATCATCACCATCTTCGACGGTTGCCATCGCGACGCGCCGGAATTTCCGGAAGTGAGGACCTTCGGCGAATTCGAGCGCCGCGAGATCCTGTTCGGCCTAGCCAGCACCAAGGCAGCAATCGTGATCGTCAACGCGCCCGAGCTGACTGATGATCTCTGCCGGCGTTACGCCATGGAGAGAGAGCGCGCCGTCTGCATCCCGTTCTCGCCCTCCACCTATGTCAGCCAATCCCTGCCCGATGCCGAGACCGACGCGGCGGTGCTGACGAAGTACCGGCTCGAGCCCGGCTACCTGTTCTATCCGGCGCAGTTCTGGCCACACAAGAATCACATGACGCTGCTCGCCGCACTCGCCCTGCTGCGCGAGCGAGGCATCACCGAACGACTGGTGCTGTGCGGCTCGGATCGTGGCGGCCGCGACAAGATCGATGCGGCGATCCGCACATATGGATTGTCGGATCAGATCTCCATCATCGGCTTCGTCAAGTCCGTCGAACTCGGCGCACTCTACCGCAGCGCCGCGGCGCTGGTGATGCCAAGCTACTTCGGTCCGACCAATCTTCCACCATTGGAAGCCTGGGCGATCGGCACGCCGGTGATCTATCCGGAGGCGTTCAAGGCGCAGGCCGGAGATGCCGCAATCCTGTTCGACTATGACGATCCGCACTCGCTGGCGGAGGCAATCATCGCGCTGCGCACCGACGGCACACGCGAGCGGCTGCGCGCGGCCGGCCGTCTCCGTCTCGCGCAGTTTGCGGCGGAGACCGAAGCCGGCCGCCTTCAATTCGCCCGCCACCTGGAAAGGCTGAAGCACCGGCTGGCATTGACCGAGCGTTGAACGGCAGCAGCTAAGCCGGAATCAGCGCTCGCAAGCGCTCGCGCAGCGCCGTGTTCAGCAGCGGACTGGCGAGCAGGCCGACCGCGGCCAGCCAGATCGCGCATTCCACGACGAAGTGCAGGAGTCCGCTCCCTGGCACGAGCGCGATGATCGCCTGCCCGATCAGCCAGCCCGACGCCACGATGGCGCCGCCCATCAGCACCAGGACGGCGATGTGCCTGAACGGATGATGCAGCGTCTGGCGCATTACCATCAGTGCGAGCAGTCCGAACTGCACGAGGATGTCGCTCGCGACCACGGCGAGCGCGGCGCCGAGCGGCCCGAGCCGCGGGATCAGGACGACGGACAGCGCCAGGAAAACGACGAGCTGAAGTCCCTTGGTCCGGATCAGGAGGTCGCCGCGATTGCTGTGATTGGCAAAGACGAGCGCCAGCAGCGACGGCGCGACGGCCGCCGAGCCGAGCAGCAGCGTCACCGTGAGAGGCGCGTCGTACGGGATGCTGCCATGGGTCCACAGCGCGAAGAAGTCGGGCCAGAACGGCAGCAGGCCCGCGACGGTGAGGCAGGCCAAGGCCGTCACGAACACCGAGCCGTGGGCATAGAGGCGGCGCAGCCGCTCCCTGTCGCCGGTCGCATGATCGTGGCCGAGTTCGGCGGCGAGCGGCAGCGTCACCTGGAGGCAGAGGCTGCGCACCAGGCTTGCGATCACGCGGGTCAGCCCCCATTGCGCCACCGCGACGCGGTTCGTGACCAGCGCCGAAACCAGCAGCACCGGGACGTTGACGAGCGCTAGCTCGGTGATGTTGGCGACCGCGAAGGGCAGCGCGCGGCGGAATTGCCCGAGACTCCAACGCAGGGACGGAGATACGAACGGCGACTTGCCAGCACGACGCAGGAACGGAAACCAGCGCGGCGCGTCGAATGCAGTGAGGAAGACCGCGAGCAGGATCTGCATCGAGACGAACGCGATCGCGACCGCGAGCAGGCTGCCGAACATCGCGAGTGCTGCGAGCTGCGCGATCTGTCCAAGTAGCAGGGCGGCGTTTTGCAGCCAGACCGTCCGGCCATACCGGCCGCGCACGCGATAGAGGCCGGAAACGAGGTTGGAGGGCAAGGTCAGGAGCATGCCCAAAATCATCACCAGCATCGCGGCATCGAATGTCGGCGTCGCCTGAAAGCCGAGCACGACCGATGGCGGCGCCAGGACAACGGCGACGCAAAGGAGGACGCCGAGCCCGCCGATAATCGCAAGATAGATCCGCCGCAGAGCCGAATAGAAGCTCGCCGTGCGTCCGTCGCAATCGGCGCAGGACTTGAAGGCGAGAAAGCGGTTGATCGCGCGGAGCTGCAATCCCGCGTCCGCCACCACGACGAGACTGCCCGCTGCATAGATCGCGAGCCAAGCTGCGAGCATGTCGCCGGTCCAGACGTGCAGGAAGGCGGGGATCAGCAACAGCTGCTGGCTCAAGCCCAGCACCATCTGGACGAGGTTCGCGGACCAGCCGTGCAACAGCCGGCGGGCGCGGCCGGCCCCACCGGCTCCGCTCGCACCGTCGGCCTTTCCGGATGCCTCAAGCTGCGTGTCGGTCAAGCCGCATCCTTCCCGGCGAACGATCGGCCTCGCTGATCGAGGAGTTCTGGCAGTTCACACGCGCGACTATCGTCATAGCCGAGGCCGGTCTCACAAAAAAGCGGCGAAAACAACCCCATGCAAAGTAGACGGATGCAGCTTTGTCAATGACTTAGCGGGCGCCTCGGACGCCTTGCGGATTTTGCGAATCGATTTGACGCGTCGGGCAAAACAGGGGCATGATGTCACGATGGCGACGGCACGCGATTTTCGTCCCGTTGCAGCCTGATCGGCCGGCTATTCTCAGGGTCGGCCTCATGCAGCCGCGAAGTGCTTCCATATCGGAGCCCGCTCGCCGAAGGCATATCGGTTCGGATCGACGAGCCGTCAGCCGAGCAGGAAGCCCTGGTCTTGCAGAGCATGGAGAATATCGATCGGGCTGATCTGCCCGGCAACATCCTGGCTCGCCGATGCGTCGGCGAATGCCGATGAGGACGTGGCCTGCACGCCAACCCAACCGGGCATGGGGTCGGGCACCTCCGACGGGCCCTGAAAGGAATCGAACACGAAGTTATCGCCGGCCCAAGGCGCCGCGCCGACGGCGCCATCGCCATTGAGATCCTGACGAAGAGTCGGCTCCAGCGCCTTTAGCGCTGCATCGTTCCCGAGCATCTCGGGACCCGAGCCGAGAGTCCCGAGGAAGTTGCCGTTGCTGTCCGTGCTCCAGACCGAATAATGCGCATTCGCTGCGTTCTTCCAGACCACGTCGTAGCCGCCGCCGGCCACCTTCTCGGCGCCAATAACCGACCACGTGCTGTAATTGGCCGAGATCACCGCTGCGCCGGCATATTTCAGGGTTGGTCCGGTGCCGGTCGAGAGGTCGTTGAGGTAATAGTTGCCGCTGTACAGGGCCGCTGCGGTCGATCCGAACGTCTCAATCGTGACGCCGCTCATAACGGGCAGGCCGATCTTGCCGTCGCCGTTGATATCCTGCTGCAGCGTCGGCTCCAACGCTTTCAGCGATCCATCGGATCCCAGCATGTCGGGCCCGGAGCCGAGAGTCTTGAGAAAGTTGCCGGCGCTGTCCGTGCTCCAGACCATGTAGTGTGAGTCCGCCGAGTTCTTCCAGGCGACGTTGTAGCCGCCTCCTGTCACCTGCTCGGCGCCGATGACCGACCAAGTGCCGTAACTGGATGCTGCCACCGCAGCGCCGGAATATTTCAGGACCGGTCCAGTCCCGCTCGATATGTTTTTCAGATAGTAATTGTCGGCAGAAAGGACCGCACTGGTCGATCCGAACGCTTCAATCGTGGTGCCGCTGACGACGGGAACACCGACAATCCCGATTGTTCCGTCGCCGTTGAGATCCTGATGCAGCGTCGGCTCCAGGGCCTGCAGGGCCGCATCCGTTCCCAGCATCTCGGGAGCCGACCCGATAGTCGTGAGGAAGTTGCCGCTGCTGTTCGTGCTCCAGACGGAATAATGCCCGTTCGCCGAATTCTTCCACACCACGTCGTAACCGCCGCCGGTCACCTTCTCGGCGCCGATGACCGACCACGTGCCGTAATTGGCCGCGATCACCGCTGCACCGGCATATTTCAGGGTCGGTCCGGTGCCGGTCGAGAGGTCGTCCAGGTAATAGTTGCCGCTATACAGGGCTGCCGCGGTCGATCCGAACGCCTCGATCGTGACGCCGAGGATGACAGGCGAGCCGATCCTGCCGTCACCGTTGAGATCCTGCTGCAGAGTCGGCTCCAAACCTTTCAGCGATCCATCGGTCGCCAGCATCTCGGGAGCCGAGCCGAGAGTCGTAAGGAAGTTGCCGGCGCTGTCTGTGCTCCAGACCTTGTAGTGTGAGTCCGCCGAGTTCTTCCAGACCACGTTATAGCCGCCGCCGGTTACCTTCTCGGCGCCAATGACCGCCCACGTGCCCTGATTGGCCGCGATCACCGCAGCGCCACCAGATTTCAGGGTGGGGCCGGTGCCGGTTGCGAGGTCGATCATGTAGTAGTTGCCGCCGTTCAGGACCGATGCGGTCGATCCGAACGATTCGATCATGACTCCGGGGATGACAGGCAGGCCGATCGTGCCATCGCCGTTGAGATCCTGCTGCAGCGTCGGCTCCAGCGCTTTCAGCGCTGCATCAGTCCCCAGCATTTCAGGAGCCGAGCCGAGAGTCGTGAGGAAATTGCCGTTGCTGTCCGTGCTCCAGACCGAATAATGCGCGTTCGCCGCGTTCTTCCAGACCACGTCGTACCCGCCGCCCGTCACCTTCTCGGCGCCGATGACCGACCATGTGCTGTAGTTGGCCGCGATCACTGCCGCGCCGCCGTATTTCAGGGTCGGTCCGGCGCCAGTCGAGATGTTGTTCAGGTAGTAGAGGCCACTCGTCAGGGCGACGGTCGTCGATCCGAACGTATCGGTCCCGCTGGGCAGGAGGTTAGAACTGCTGACGGTGATACCCGCAAACTGGAAATTTTCGACGCCGGTGACGGTGTCGGTGCCATCGGGCGCGCCACCGCGCTGGTCCGTCAGAGTGAATGTCTGGGTGGCTGCGTTGTACGAGACGAGATAATTGGACCGGCTGCCCGAAAACACCGCGGTGTCGGTGCCCGAACCGCCATTGATGGCGTCGTTGCCCGCACCGCCTGTCATCGTGTCGTTGCCGCCGCCGCCGTTCAACGCGTTGCCGATCGCGTTGCCCACCAGTGTATCGTTGCCGGACCCGCCGATGGCGTTATCGATGTAGGAGCGCGCGTCGCCGTTGTAGAGATAGGCGTTGTAGACGTTGCCCGATGCGTAGTGGCCGTTGCCGAGATTGGCCAGTTGCACGGAAGAGAACAACGACGCCGCACCGGGATTGAGGTTGATGCTCAAATTCGTCGTGTAGTTCGACAGGTCGTAGGTGTCGACGCCGCCGCCGTCCCAGACCGTTTCGTATATGCGATTGGCCGAGCCGCCGAGGCCGCCGCCCGGCGCGAGCTGTCCGACGCCGTTGATGAATTCCTGCCCCGTGGTCGGATTCCAGGTGTAGACCGTGTTGCTGCTCTGGGTCGTGAAGTCCGCGCCATACATGGTCTGAAGCGCGAGGATGTCGTTGGCCATATAGGTCTGCGAAAACCCGTACGCCTCGTTGGTGTAGCCACCCGTGGTCGAGGCACCGACATAGCTGCGATAGCTCATGACGGTATATTCGCTGCTGTCGTGCACGCTCGGCACCGCGACGTTGCCGGGGCCGCCCGCCTCCTGGCTGTGCTTGAGGCCGAGAGCGTGACCGAGCTCGTGCAGCGCGGTCGTGAAATAGTAATTACCCAGCTTGGCGAGCGAGAAATTGTACTGGGTCCCGAACCAGATGTCGCCACCGGAGGCGTAGTTTCCGGGATAGTAGGCGTAGGCGGTCGGGTTGGCCGCCGGGGACTGCGCGACCATGATGTCGGCGCCGTTCGTTCCCGCGTACTGGATGTCCGCGTTGGTGTAGCCGAGGATCAATCCGATCGCGTAGTTGATCGCCGTCTGGATCTGGGTGGGCGTCGAGGCAAAGCCCGAGGTGGTCGGCTCGCCGCTGCCGCCGTAATAGGGATTGGGATAGTCGCTGGCCGCGTCGGGAAAGCTGTAGGTGATCGCGCCGGACCATTTGTAGCCGGACAGCAGGCCGTCGATCTCGGCATTGTTCGTGGCACTGACGTTGACAGCGGTGGCCAATGGAAATCTCCGGAACTACCCATCGCGTGATTCGAGCAAGGACGAATGATTCTAGCTTCAGAGGTAAACGTTTGGCTTAAATTTGGCACCTGTGCCTGGCACTCTTCCATAAGAGCGCATTAGCCAACACATCCAGTAGTCATACGGGCCGAGCGATTCCGTAATCGTACGGGGCCGGACCCGGAAACGCGAGGTTCAGCCTACGCGATGATATCGGGAGGAGAATGATGAAACTTGGCTTCCTCTCAGCCGGTCTCCTCGGGATCCTCGCGGTGGTCGTCGGGCAGGATCGTCTGTCCATGGGAGAACAGTTCGTCATGAGCGGGAAAGCCAAAGCAGACGACCGCGGCAAGGACAGCGGCAAGGCGGGCCGTGCGCCCTCCATGCCGATGGCTCGCGATCCTTCCGTTGCGGTGGCGGAAGAGTACGAAGCCGCGCGTCGGAAAGGAACTCGGGAGGCGTTCGAGCTGTTCATTGCGCGCCACGGCGACGCCCCGCTGGCCGAGCAGGCGCGCGCGGAACTGAAGCGCCTGTCGCGCTGATCCCTTCGCGCCAGCCATGGCATTTCGACAGGCAGCATCCGCGCCGGCCCAGACTTGTCGCACGGTCTTTCGGCACTATGGTGGGCCCGCAATCCGTCCCGGAGCCTTTTCACGATGCCCTTTCCGCATGCCTCAGAAGCCCTGTCGCGCTTCACCGTGCTCGATCTGACCCGCGTCCGCTCCGGGCCGACCTGCGTTCGGCAGCTCGCGGACTGGGGCGCCAACGTGATCAAGATCGACGCGCTGACCGAAGATGCCGGCGGCGAGCAGCCGGGCGGGCCGCGACGGGGTTCCGACTTCCAGAATTTGCACCGCAACAAGCGGGCCATGACGCTGAACCTGAAGGACGAGCGCGGGCTCGCGCTGTTCAAGCGCCTCGCCGCCAAGGCCGATGTCGTGGTCGAGAATTTCCGGCCCGACGTGAAGAAGAAGCTCGGGATCGACTACGACAGCCTCGCTGCGATCAACCCGCGCATCGTCTATGGCAGCATCTCCGGTTTCGGCCAGGATGGTCCCTATCACAAGCGGCCCGGCTTCGATCAGATCGCCCAAGGCATGGGCGGGCTGATGTCGATCACCGGCGCACCGGGCCAAGGCCCGATGCGGGTGGGCATTCCCGTCGCCGACCTCACCGCCGGCCTGTTCTGCGCCATGGGCATCCTCACCGCGCTGCTCGAGCGCGAGGTCTCGGGCAAGGGCCAGTGGGTGCAGACCTCGCTGCTCCAGGCCCAGATCTTCATGCTCGACTTCCAGGCCGCGCGCTGGCTGATGGAGAAGGAGGTCGCCAAGCAAGCCGGCAACAACCACCCGACCAGCATCCCGACCGGCGTGTTCAGGACCTCGGACGGCTACATCAACATCGCCACCACGGGCGGGCGGATCTGGGAGCGCTGCGCGCAGGCGATCGGCGCCCCGGAGCTCTATGCCCATCCCGACTACGCGACGGCCCCTGCCCGCTCCAAGAACCGCGACGCGCTCAATGCCCAGATCGAGAAGCGCACGGTGACGAAGTCGACCGAAACCTGGGTCCGGGAGCTCAACGAGGCGGGCGTACCCTGCGGGCCGATCTACGCCATCGACCAGATGTTCGAGGACGCGCAGGTCAGGCATCTCGGCATCGCGCAGGACGTGCCGAGCGACGATGACCGCCACATCCGCCTGGTCGGCCAGCCCGTCACATTGTCCCGCACGCCGAGCCGGATGGTGGCGCGGCCGCCGGAATTCGGCGAGCAGACCGACGAGGTGCTGAAGGAGTTCGGCCTCAGTGCGGACGAGATCGCGAAGCTCCGGGATGCCAAGGTGGTGTGAGCGTCTCGCTCGACGTCGAAGGAAGAGGACCGCGAGACGACGCGCGCGTTGCTCCCGCGGCAGCCAAATCGGAAACGACAAAGCCCGGCGCGAGCCGGGCTTTGCTTCTCGTTGACGCCTTTGTTGTTCTCAGTACTTCGCGACGATCGGGCCGCCAAACTGGTAATTGATGCCGGCGCGCAGGATGTGGTCGGTGAAGCGCGATGAGACGTTGGCACTGACCGTGGAGAGCGGTGCCAACGTGAACGGACCGGACGAGAAGCGCCCGAGATCCATGTAGAGATATTCGAGCTTGGCGCTCCAGTTCTGCGTGATCTTGCCTTCGACACCCACGCCGAGGGTCCAGCCCGCGCGCGTCGTCGAGTTCGTGCCGATCGATGCAATGGCTACGCCAGCTGGGGTGAAGCCGGTCATGGTGCCCGTGGTCTTGATCTCGCCGAAGGCCAGACCGCCGGTGCCGTAGAACAGGACCTTCGGGGTCGCCAGGATGCCGACGCGACCACGGAGGGTGCCGAACCACTGGAGGTGCTGATCGACCGTCAGAACCGTGTTCGTCCCGGCGCCGGCCGGAAGGAAGGTCAGGCCGGGAAGACAGGGCCCGGCGATCGGGAAGACGGCGCTGCCGGCGCAGACAAAGGCGGAGCTGCCCCTCTCACCCGACCATTGCAGGTCGCCCTCGATGCCATAGACCCAGTTGGCATTCTGCCAGTTGTAGCCCGCCTGGGCACCCGCGACGCCGCCGTTCATGTCGAACGATCCACTGCTGATGGAGCCGGCCGGAGGTGCGATGGGGAGGCCAGTGGCCGAATTGAAGTAGGATACGTCGGTGCGCGAACGGCCCCAGCTATAGCCGCCATTGGCGCCGACGTAGAAGCCGGTCCAGCTCCAGACGGGATCGGCGATAGGCGCCTTGGCATAAGGCCTTGCCGCGATATCGGCGGCCAGCGCGCCCGTCGCGAACAGCGACATTGCCGTCGCCATTCCAATCACAATCCGCTTCATGGACATTCCCCTTCCGCACAATTTCGTGATGAAAATATACGCGGAGAGTCGTCGGAGGGCTGTGCCGGGCGCGCAACAATCGAAAACAATCGGGGCGTGTGCCGCCTAGGACTACGGCGACATCCCCTTATACAACTGAACTATCTAGGCTTTTTCCTAGCTCTGCACCGCCTTAGCCCGCTGCGTCAATCCGACACGGGCGAGCAGTCCGTCGATCACCGGCCAGAACAACAGCAAGATCGCCAGCGTGGTGATCGAGCCGACCAGCCCGTTCGACCAGAACACCTTCAGGTTGCCGCCAGAGCCGATCATCGACAGGCGGAAGGCATCCTCGGCGCGGTTGCCGAGAACGAGCGCCAGGGTGAACGGCGCCAGCGGAATGCCGATCTTCTTGAAGACATAGCCGACGATGCCGAAGCCCAGCATCAGCCAGATGTCGAACATCGCGTTCTGGATCGCATACGCGCCGATTGCACAGGACACTACGATCATCGGCGCCACCGCAGCAAATGGCACGCGCAGGATCGAGGCGAAGATCGGCACCGTCGTCAGCACCAGGACGAGGCCGACGACGTTGCCGAGATACATCGAGGCAATCAGGCCCCAGACGAAATCCTTGTGCTCGACGAACAGCAGCGGGCCGGGATTGAGGCCCCACACCATCAGGCCGCCGAGCAGGATCGCGGCGGTGCCGGAGCCGGGAATGCCGAGCGCCAGCATCGGCAGCAAGGCGGCGGTGCCGGAGGCATGCGCCGCCGTCTCGGGCGCGAACACGCCTTCGATGCGGCCCTTGCCGAAGCCCTCGGGCTCCCTGGCGAAGCGCTTTGCCAGATTGTAGCCCATGAAAGAGGCCGCGATCGCGCCGCCCGGGGTGATGCCGAGCCAGCAGCCGATGAAGGAGGAGCGCAGCAGCGTCATCCAATATTTCGGCAGGTCCCGCCAGACGCCGAGGACGACGCGGAGCGAGATGCTCGCCGCATGTCCGCGCAGCGCCAGCCGCTCCTCCATCGTCAGCAGGATCTCGCTGATGCCGAACAGGCCGATGACGGCGACCAGGAAGTTGATGCCGCGGAGCAACTCGGCCGAGCCGAAGGTCATGCGCAACTGGCCGGACACCGTATCCATGCCAACGCCGGCGAGCAGCAGGCCGAGCGACATCGAGATGACGGTCTTGTGCTTGGCCTCGCGGCCGAGGCCGACGAAGGAGCAGAAGGTCAAGAGATACACCGCGAAGAACTCGGGCGGGCCGAACTTCAAGGCGAAGGAGGAGATCATCGGCGCGAGGAAGGTGATCAGCATCACCGCGACCAGCGAGCCGATGAAGGAGGAGGTGAACGCCGCAGTCAGCGCCTCCGCCGCCCTGCCCTGCTGCGCCATCGGATAACCGTCGAACGTGGTCGCGACCGACCAGGCCTCGCCGGGGATGTTGAACAGGATCGAGGTGATCGCGCCGCCGAACAGCGCGCCCCAATAGATGCAGGACAGCATCACGATCGCGGATGTCGGATCCATCGTGAAGGTGAGCGGCAACAGGATCGCCACGCCGTTGGGGCCGCCGAGGCCCGGCAGCACGCCGACGAAGATGCCGAGCACCAGCCCGACCATCATCAGCATGAGCGTCTTCCACGTCAGCAGGACGGCGAAGCCGTGAAGCAGGAGACCGAGAGCTTCCATCGCGGACCCGTCCTAGCGTCCGAAGGCCGCTTCGAGCGGCCCTTTCGGCATGATGACGTCGAAGGCGACATCGAAGGTGACGAACATGATCGCCGTGAAGACGAAAGCTGTGAGCAGCGACTTCCACAGCGCGATCTTGCCGACAAAGCGCATGAAGCCGGAGATCAGCAGGAAGCTCGCGACATAGAGGCCGAGGAACTGCATCGCCAGGCAGAACAGCAGCGTCGGCACGAACACCGCCATCACGCGGCGGGCTTGCGCACGCGTGACGAAGGTCTCGCGCGCCGCGCGGTGCGCGCCCAGCGCCGCGACAAGGCCGTAGAGGCTGCCGCCGCCGAGAATGATGGAGAGGTAGAACGGGAAATAGCCGGGCTCGGGCCCGGTCGCATCCCAGGCCGCGCCGGTGCGCCAATTGTCGTAGCCGAGCGTGACGGCAAGGGCCAGCAGCAGCAGGCAGACGATAATCTCGATCGTGCCGGAGGAAACGACGGAGGGGGAGTCCTCTTCGGGCGCGGTGGGGTCGTCGACAACGATTTCAAGATCGGTTTGGGACATGCTCTGTCAGGAACGGAGTGCGTTCAATTTCCCTCTCCCCAGCAGGGAGAGGGTCGGGGTGAAGAGGAGGCGCCGCGGGATCGGTGAGAATGGGACTCGCGGGGCGCCCCCTCACCCGCATTGCATCCGACGATGCGATGCGACCTCTCCCGCCGGCGCGCAGAGGCGAAGACCGCTACTTCGCGACGAATCCGGCTTCCGTCATCAGCGACTTGTTGATGGCATCGTCCTCCTCGAGGAATTGCACCATGTCCTTGCCGGTGAGGAAGATCGGCTTCAACGCCTGCTTCTCCATGTACTCCTTGTACTCGGCGGTCTGCGTCACCTTGTGGAAGAGATCGACGTAGAACGCCTGCTGCTCCGGCGTGACCTTGCCGGGCAGGAACATCGCGCGCAGCATCAGGTACTGGACGTCGACGCCCTCCTCCTTGCAGGTCGGGATGTCGGCCCAGGACTGCGTCTCCGTCACCTTGGTGGTGTAGGCGATCCGCTCCTTGTCGAACACGCAGAGCGGACGCACCTGGCCCGCTCGCCAGACTTCGAGATTTTCGGACGGGTTGTTGACGTTGGCTTCGGTGTGGTTGCCGACCAACTGGGTCGCGGCCTCGCCGCCGGACTTGTAGGGCAGATAGGAGAATTTCGCGCCGGTCTTCTGCTCCAGGAAGACGGTCAGCACGTGGTCCTCGCGCTTGGAGCCGGTGCCGCCCATCTTGAACGGCGAGCTTGCAGCCTTCGCGGCCGCGACGAACTCCTTCACCGTCTTGGGGCCTGCGCTGTTGTCCCACAGCACGAACTGGTCGAGCGCGATCACCGAGACCGGGGTCAGCTCGCGCCAGTTGAACGGGATCTTCGCCGACAGCGGCAACATGTAGATCAGCGAATAGGCGATCAGCACCTTGTTCGGATCGCCGTCGCTGGACTTCATGTACATCAGCGCTTCCGCGCCAGATGCCCCGCCCTTGAGCGAGACGACCACCGGCTGCTTCATCAGATTGTTCTTCTGGATCGCGGCCTGCATCATCCGCGCCATCTGGTCGGAGGCGCCGCCCGCGCCCGCGGCCACCACGATCTCGACGGGCTTTGCCGGTTCCCAGCCGGCAAACGCCGGCGTGCTCAACAACAGCGCCGTCGCAGCGCCGACGGCTTTCACTGGAATTCGCACGAGTTTCGTCCCCTGATGTTTTTTGAGTTGTAGGTGCGGAAAATTCTATCCCTGCATAGTGCGGACTAATCCTGACGAGTTCAAGCAGACGGGCAATTCCACGCCTATGACTTTCGACTGACGAAGCCGGAAGCCCGTGAGACTTACCTGCCCTTCCAGTTCGGCGTGCGCTTGTTGAGGAAGGCGTCCATGCCTTCGCGGAAATCTTCGCTCATATAGGCCTTCAGGATCAGGTCCTCGCCCTCTTCGCGCGACAGCGTGCGGCGAATGCGGCGCACCGCTTCCTTGGTGGCTTCCAGCGTGAGCGGCGCGTGGCTGGCAACGAGCTTTGCGGTCTCGTCGGCGCGGCGCTGCAGCGTCTCGACGTCGGGCACGATTTCGTTGAGCAGTCCGAGCGCGAGCGCTTCCTGCGCCTCGACGAGGCGCGCCTTGAAGATCAGATCCTTGGTGCGGGCGGGACCGACCAGCGCGACGACGCGGCTGATGTTCGACATCGACAGGCAGTTGCCGAGCGTGCGCGCGATCGGAAAGCCCATCCGCGTCGTCTCGGTGCCGATGCGCAGGTCGCAGCAGGCCGCGATGCCGGCACCGCCGCCGGTGCAGGCGCCGGCGATGGCCGCGATCACGGGCACGCGACACTGCTCGAGCGTGCCGAGCACCCGGTCGATGCGGGCCTCGTAGTCGAGCGCGTCCTGCGCGGTCTTGAAGGCGCGGAATTGCGAGATGTCGGTGCCGGAGGCGAACGCCTTGTCGCCGGCGCCGGTCAGGATCAGCGCCTTGATCGAGCGATCGGCGTTGATCTCCTGGCAGATCTCCGCCATGCGGTCATACATGGCGAAGGTCATGGCGTTGCGCGCCTGCGGGCGGTTGAAGGTGATCCGCGCGATGCCCTCCTGGACGGAGTAGAGCAGGTCTTCGTTCGTCGTCGCAGGTAGGTTCATCGCGCGCTCACTTCTTCTTCCAATTTAGTTCAGGCCACCTGAGCTTGGGCCATCGGCACCGCATCGCGCCCCTTCAGGACGTCCATGGCCGCCAAAACCCCACCGCTCCGGTGCGGGATCTTGGCGAGATCGAGCCCCATCTCGACGCCGGCGAGCGTGCCCATCAGCATCAGATCGTTGAAATGGCCGATATGTCCGATGCGGAACACCTTGCCCTTGACCTTGTTCAGGCCGGTGCCGAGCGACATGTCGAAGTTTTCCAGCACCACCTTGCGGAAGGCGTCGGCATCGTGACCATCAGGAACGCGCACGCCGGTCAGCGCCGGCGAATGCGCGGCAGGATCGGCGCATTGCGTCTCCAGGCCCCAGACCTTGACCGCGGCGCGCGTCGCGGCGCTGTGGCGCTTGTGGCGGGACCAGACGTTCTCCAGCCCCTCCTCCTCCAGCATCTTCACGGCTTCGCGCAGGCCATAGAGCAAATTCGTCGCGGGCGTGTAGGGGAAGGTGCCGAGCTTGTTGAAGCTGATGACCTCCTGCCAGTCCCAGTAGGAGCGCATGCCGGGATTGGCTTTCGCCACATTGAGCGCCTTCTCCGAGACGGCGTTGAAGCCGAGACCGGGCGGCAGCATCAGGCCCTTCTGGGAGCCTGCGACGGAGACGTCGATGCCCCAGGCGTCGTGCTCGTACTCCATGGAACCGAGGCCGGAGATGGTATCGACCATCAAGAGCGCCGGATGCTTGACGCGATCGAGCAGCTTGCGCACCTCCAGCGGCGGAGTCACGCAGCCGGTCGAGGTCTCGTTGTGGACGACGCAGACCGCCTTGATCGCATGCTGCTTGTCGGCGACGAGGCGCTTCTCGATCTCGGCAAGGTCGGCGCCATGGCGCCAGTCGCTTGGGATGAAGTCGACGTCGAGCTTGAACTTGTCGGCGATGCCGCGCCACAGCACGGCGAACTGGCCCGTCTCGCACATCAGCACCTTGTCGCCGGGCGCGAACACGTTGACCATCGCCGCTTCCCAGGCGCCAGTACCGGACGAGGGGAAGATGATCACGGGCTGCTTGGTGCGGAACACGCGCTGCATCGCGGCGAGGACCGCGAAACCGAGCTCGGCGAACTCCGGACCACGATGGTCCAGCGTCGGCATGTCCATCGCGCGCAGCACGCGGTCGGGCACATTGGTCGGTCCTGGAATCTGTAGGAAATGCCTTCCAGTATGCACGGTCATCGGCGTCCTTCCCGGTCTAGCCTTGGTTTGGTGGGCGCCGAATAGCACCATTTGACCGGCTTGTCCCCTCTCGAAAGGGTCCGTCCATGCATGGCGGACCGGCCTGCCCTCGCCTGCCATCCCTTCCATCGCGACCACCCCTTAGGTGCCGACGATCTTCAGATGCGGCGAGGCATTGCCCTGCGGGCGCTGCTCCAGCAGCTTCATCGCGACGTCGACGCCGCCGGCGCGGTGCGGCACGCCGGCGACCGACAGGCCCATCTCGACCCCGGTGAGCGCACCGAGCAGTGTCAGCGCGTTGCATTCGCCGAGATGGCCGATGCGGAAGACCTTGCCTGCGACCTTGGACAGGCCCGAGCCGAGCGACATGTTGTAATTGTCGAGCACCACCTTTCGGAACTGGTCGGCGTCATGCCCCGGCGGCATCAGCACCGCCGTGAGCACCGGTGAATACTCGGCCGGCTCCTGACAGAGGATCTCGAGGCCCCAATGACTGACGGCGGCCCGGGTCGCGGCCGCGAGCCGCTGATGCCTTGCGAAGACGTTGTCGAGCCCCTCCTCCAGCAGCATCGCGATCGCCTCGCGCAGGCCGTAGAGCAGATTGGTCGCGGGCGTGTAGGGGAAGAAGCCCTTGGCGTTGGGCTTGAGCATCTCCTCCCAGTCGAAATAGGAGCGTGGCATCCTGTTGGTTTTGGACGCCGCCAGCGCCTTCTCCGAGATCGCGTTGAAGCCAAGGCCGGGCGGCAGCATGAACCCCTTCTGCGAGCAGCTGACGCTGACGTCGACCTTCCATGCGTCGTGGCGATAGTCGACCGAGCCGAGCGAGGAGATGGTGTCGACCATCAGGAGCGCCGGATGGGAGGTGCGGTCGATCGCGGCGCGGATCTCGGCGATGCGGCTCGTCGCGCCGGTCGAGGTCTCGTTGTGAACGACCATGACGGCCTTGATCGCGTGCGCGGTGTCGGCGGCGAGCCTCGCCTCGATCACGACCGGATCGGCGCCGCGGCGCCAGTCGCCCGGGACGAAATCGACCTCGATACCGAAGCGGCCGGCCATCTGCCGCCACATCGTGGCGAAATGGCCGGTCTCGACCATCAGCACCTTGTCGCCGGGCGAGAGCGTGTTGACGATCGCGGCCTCCCAGGCCCCCGTCCCCGAGGAGGGAAAAATCACGACGGGAGCTTGGGTCTGGAAGATCTTCTGGCTGCCTTCGAGCACGGTACGGCCGAGCTCGCCGAACTCGACGCTGCGGTGGTCGATGACGGGCATGTCCATGGCGCGCAGGACGCGCTCGGGGACCGGGCTTGGACCCGGAATCTGCAGGAAATGGCGTCCCTGATGCATGAAAACCTCCCAGTCGGCAGTTCGGACCGGCTTTTGAAGTCCTATTTTGCATTCATTTTTTGTCCTTTCAATCAGAATTTGGTATTCGATTGTGATCGTCGACGGGGCCAGACGGCCAAACTAGTGTGCTGCAAATGAAATCCACGATTCCCGACAGCGGGGTTCCGATCGCCCCGCCCGCCGCTAATGGCGGCGACCGCCAGGAGGCCTCGCTGCATGGTGAGATCCTGCTGCGGCTGCGCGACTACGTGGTCGAGGGCAACATCCCGGAAGGAGCTCGCGTTCCCGAGCGACAGCTGTGCGAGATGCTCGGCATTTCCCGCACCCCACTGCGCGAGGCGCTCAAGGTGCTCGCCGCCGAGGGCCTGATCGAGCTATTGCCCAACCGCGGCGCGCGCGTGCGCCAGCTCAACCAGCACGACCTCGAGGAGCTGTTCGACGTGATGGCGGGACTGGAGAGCCTGGCCGGGCGCCTCGCCTGCGAAGCCATTACGGATGCGGAAATCACCGCGATCGAGCAGCTGCATTACGAGATGTACGGTCACTATCTGCATCGCGACATGCACGGCTATTTCCAGGCCAACCAGCGCATCCACGAGAGCATCGTCGCAGCCGCGCGCAACGAGACGCTGAAGACGGCCTATGCCAATTTCGCCGGCCGGATCCGCCGCGTCCGCTACTCCGCCAATTTCGCCCGCAAGCGGCAGCGCTGGGCCGAGGCGATGCGCGAGCACGAGGCCATCCTCGATGCCCTGCGCCGCCGGGCCGCAAGCGAGCTCAGCGACATCCTGTTCCAGCACCTGCGCAACAAGCGTGCGGCGGCTATCGAGCACCTCGCCGAGGCCGAAGAAGGCGCGCCAGCCGCGCCCTGAGGGACGGCCAGCTTGCTCATTTTGAATTCACAATATAACCGACCAAGAACCGATATGGATAACGCAGCAAGGCTGGGCCAGCTCGCTGGATCAGTCCGGGATCAGGGATGACGAACGCCTCCTCGCTCGAACGGCGCCTGCGCGCGGAAACCACCGGCGACGTCCTATTCGACGGCTTCAGCCGCGGCCGCTACGCCACCGACGCCTCGTTCTATCAGATCATGCCGGCCGGCGTGGTGGTGCCCCGGACCATGGACGAGGCCTTGCGGGCCATGGCGATCGCCCGTGACGAGGGTCTGAAGGTCACCCCCCGCGGTGGCGGCACCTCGCAATGCGGCCAGACCGTCAATGACGGGCTCGTGGTTGATCTCTCCAAGCACCTCAACCGGATCCTGTCGCTCGACGTCGAGAACCGGACCTGCGTGGTCGAGCCCGGCATCGTGCTTGATGACCTCAACCGGCAGCTTAGGAAGCACGGCCTGTGGTTTCCGGTGGATGTCTCCACGGCCTCGCGCGCCACCATCGGCGGCATGGCCGGCAACAATTCCTGCGGCGGCCGCAGCCTGCGCTACGGCACCATGCGCGACAACACGCTGTCGATGGAAGCGGCGCTTGCCGACGGCACGCTGAGCCGCTTCGGCGAGGTCTCGCGCGATCTCTCCGATGTCGAGGCCGGCGACAGTGCGCGCGCCCTGTTCCGCGACATGCTCGATCTCGGCGCGCGCGAGGCCGAGGAGATCGCGGCGCGCTTTCCCAAGGTGCAGCGCCGCGTCGGCGGATACAATCTCGATGCGCTGGTGCCGCGCAATGCGCCGAACAACATGGCGCATCTCTTGGTCGGCTCCGAGGGCACGTTGGCCTTCACCACGAAGGTGGAGCTGAAGCTGTGGCCGGTGATCCGCAACAAGGCGCTCGGCGTTTGCCATTTCGGCAGCTTCTACGAGGCGATGGACGCGGCTCAGCATCTGGTCAAGCTGAAGCCGATCGCGGTCGAGCTGGTCGACCGCACCATGATCGCGCTCGGCCGCGACATCGCGATGTTCAGGCCGATCATCTCCGCCGCGATCAAGGGCGATCCGGATGCGGTGCTGGTGGTCGAGTTCGCCGAGGAGGACCAGGCGGATAACCTAATGCGGCTCAAGCAGCTCGGCGAGCTCATGGGCGATCTCGGCTTCGGCTGGAACAACGACA
Source organism: Bradyrhizobium sp. CCGE-LA001 (assembly GCF_000296215.2). Lineage (NCBI taxonomy): Bacteria > Pseudomonadati > Pseudomonadota > Alphaproteobacteria > Hyphomicrobiales > Nitrobacteraceae > Bradyrhizobium > Bradyrhizobium sp. CCGE-LA001. The sequence continues at coordinate 5,507,847 of NZ_CP013949.1, forward strand.
CGCGCAAATGGGGCGGCGTGGTCGAGATATCAGAACCGGCGCTGCAGAGCGGCATCGCCGATTTCCGCGCCGCCGGCCTCAACGTCATGATGTCGATGAAGCAGGAGGGCAAGCCGGTCTCCTTTGTCGAGGACTGCGCTGTGCCGCTGCCCCACCTCGCCGACTACACCGCGCGGCTGAGCGAGGTGTTTGCCAAACACGGCACCAGCGGCACGATGTATGCGCACGCCTCCGAGGGCTGCCTGCATGTGCGACCCGTGCTGAACCTGAAGCTGGAGAAGGACGTCAAGGCGATGCGCGCCATCGCCGAAGAAGCGTTTGCGCTGGTGCGCGAATACAAGGGCTCGCATTCCGGCGAGCACGGCGACGGCCTGGTGCGTTCCGAATTCCACGGGACCATGTTCGGCGAGCGTCTCGTCGCCGACTTCAAGGAAGTGAAGCAGCGCTTTGATCCGGGCGGCGTGCTCAATCCAGGTAAGATCGTCGATGCGCCCAGGATGGACGACCGCTCGCTGTTCCGCTTCAAGCCGGACTATCGCGTCGGCGAGCTGAAGACCAGGCTCGACTGGTCGGCCTACCCCGGTGCCGGCGGCGGTTTCCAGGGCGCGGTCGAGATGTGCAACAACAACGGCGCCTGCCGCAAGCTGGAAGGCGGCGTGATGTGCCCGTCCTACCGCGCGACGCGCAACGAGAAGGACGTCACGCGCGGCCGCGCCAACACGCTCCGCCTCGCCATCTCCGGCCAGCTCGGTCCCGATGCACTTTCCTCCGACGAGATGATGGAGACCCTCAAGCTCTGCGTCTCCTGCAAGGCCTGCCGCCACGAGTGCCCGACCGGCGTCGACATGGCCAAGATGAAGATCGAGGTGCTCGCCGCGCGCGTCGGCTCTCACGGCCTGACGCTGCGCGACCGGCTGGTCGGTTATCTCCCGCGCTATGCCGGTCTCGCGTCGCGCTTTGCACCGCTGGCGAATCTCCGCAACAACAGTCCGCTGTTGCGAAGACTGTTCGAGCGCTTTGCCGGCATCAGCGCGCGGCGGGCGCTACCCGCCTTCCGCAGCGACGTGTTCGTGCCTCCGGCTGACAGCGTCGGCTCCGAGACAGGACGCGAGATCGTTCTTTTCGCGGATACGTTCAATCGCATCTATGAGCGCGAGAACCTCGAGGCCGCGTTGCGCGTGCTCGTGGCGGGCGGCTATCGCGTGCATCTGCCGAAACTCGCGAGCGGCGACCGTCCGCTCTGCTGCGGTCGCACATTCCTTTCAGCCGGTCTCGTCGATGAAGCCAGGGCGGAGCTCGACCGGCTGGTAACCGCCTTCGCGCCCTACGCCGCCCGCGGCGTGCCGATCGTGGGCCTGGAGCCGAGCTGCCTCTTGACGCTGCGTGACGAGCTTGCCTCGCTGCGCAAGGACAATGACGCCAAGGCGGTCGGCGCCCACGCGCTGACCTTCGAGGAATTCCTGGTGCGCGAGGCCGAGGCCGGCCGGCTGCAATTGCCGCTCGGTACCATCGCCGACAAAGCGATTGTGCACGGCCATTGCCACCAAAAATCCTTCGGCGCCTTCAAGCCGGTCGAGCAGGTGCTGCGCCTCGTGCCGGGCCTGAAGGTCGAGACCATCGAGTCCAGCTGCTGCGGCATGGCGGGCGCCTTCGGCTACGGTGCGGACACCTATGACGCCTCGATCGAGATGGCCGAACTATCGCTGCTGCCGGCCGTGCGGCGCGCGGACAGAGATACGCTCGTCGTTGCCGACGGCACCTCGTGCCGGCACCAGATCCACGACGGCGCCCAGCGCGAAGCGCTCCACGTCGCCCGCGTGCTGGCGATGAGCCTCGATTGCGCCGACACCAACTCCACTTCTCCAGCTGCAAAGGAACCCAGCCATGGCTGACCTCACGCTCGACATCGCCCGCAAGATCCTCGACGCCGCCTTCGCCAAGGCCGGCGAGCTGAAGCTGAAGCCGCTGGTCGTCACCATCCTCGATGCACGCGGCGTGCTCAAGCTAGCCGCCGCGCAGGACGGCACCAGCCTGATGCGCGCCGAGATCGCGCACGGCAAGGCCTATGGCGCCCTCGCCATGGGCATGGGCTCGCGCGCTTTGTTCCAGCGCGCGCAGGAGCAAGCCTATTTCATCGATGCCGTGAACACGATCGCCAAGGGCGCGCTGGTGCCGGTCCCCGGCGGCGTCCTGATCATGGACGGCGCGACATTGCTCGGCGCCGTCGGCGTTTCCGGCGACACCTCCGACAATGACGAAGCCTGCGCGGTTGCGGGCATCCAGGCGGCAGGGCTGAAGGCCAACGCGGGGTGAGATGCTACTGCGAGCTTGGAGCGCGCGTGAGTCCAACTCCAGGTGTCATCGCCCGCGAAGGCGGGCGATCCAGTACTCCGAGACAATGCGAGGATACGGATGAGCCGCGGCGTACTGGATGCCCCGCCTTCGCGGGGCATGACCGTGGGGCTAGTTCCGCCCTCACCTTCCCGTCCAGACCGGCTTCCTCTTCTCGCTGAACGCCTTCAGGCCTTCCTTGGCGTCTTCGGTCATCGCCAGCAGCGCGATCTGGCTTTCGGTGTAGGCGATGCTCTCGTCGAACGACATCGCGGCGATCGCGCGCATGGCGTATTTGCCGCGGCGGATCGCGGTCGGCGATTTGTCGACGATGCGGCTGATCAACCAGTCGACCTTGGCGTCGAGCTCGGCGGTGGGCACGACGTAGTTGAGGAGGCCTGCAGCCTGCGCGGCCCTGGCATCGAACGGCTCGCCGGTGAGAGCCCATTCGTTGACGAGGCGGGGCGGCGCGATGCGCTGGAGCAGGCTCAGCACCTGCATCGGGAAAACCCCGACCTTTACCTCCGGCAGGCCGAAGACGACGTGGTCGGCCGCAACCGCCATGTCGGTCATGCACAGAAGGCCCATGCCGCCGGCCATGCAGACGCCGGCGACCCGCGCAATCGCCGGTTTGGTGGAGTTCTGTGACAAACGTAACAGATCAGCATAGTCGACATTTGGTTTGGAATGATCCATCGCGAAAGCCGCGCCGGAATTTTGCAAATCGGCGCCCGCGCAGAACGCCTTGTCGCCCGCGCCCGTCAGCACGATGACGCGGACGTCTTTGTCGTCATGCGCGTCGCGATAGCCTTTGGTGATGCCGGCGATCACGTCGCCGTTCAACGCGTTGCGTTTCTCCGGCCGATTAATGGTGATCCAGAGCGCCTGCCCGCGCTTCTCGGTGATGACGCCAGTGGTGTTGGTCATGGCTCGCTCGCTTCCTTGCTCCCGTTTGCAGCCATTTGCGGCAGGTCGGGCAGTGCGCGCAAGGGCAATCTGCGATGCCCGTCATCATAGCGTGTGGGCGCAACTTCGCTTGTCGATTGAACTACGGGATGTGCCCGCTATCCTGACTGGAGATTCCGCTGATGAGCCATTTCATGCGCGCTGCATTTCTGTTGTTGCTGGCAGGCCTGGTCATGCTGAGCGGCGGCACCGCCAGCCGCGCAGCCGATGCCGCGAAGATCGCGCTGGTGATCGGCAACGCCAGATATCCGGACAACGAATCCGTGCTCAGCGACGTCGCCAACGATGCACAGGACGTCGCTGAGGATTTGAAGCGCGCCGGTTTCGTCGTCGACAGCCAGAGCAACGTCACGGGCGATGCCATGCGGCGGGCGCTGGATCGCTTCTATGCCCGCATCGAGCGCGGGGCGGTGGCGCTGATCTTCTTCGACGGTTTCGGCATCCAGTCCAACCGCCAGACCTATCTGCTGCCGGTCGACGCGCAGGTCTGGACCGAGCCTGATGTCTCGCGCGACGGCTTCAGCCTCGACGCCATCATCGCCGAGATGAACACGCGCGGTGCCGCGATCAAGATCGCGCTGATCGACGCCTCCCGCCGCAACCCGTTCGAGCGGCGCTTCCGCCGCTATTCGGCGGGCCTCGCGCCCGCGATCGCGCCGAACAATTCGCTGGTGCTCTACTCAGCCGCGCTCGGTGCAGTCGCGCCCACCGGCAAGACCGACCGCAGCCTGTTCGTCGCCGAACTGCTGCGCGAGATGCGCGCACCGAAGATCAGCGCCGAGCAGGCTCTGGCCAACACCAAGAACGGCGTCGTCGCCGCCACCAACCGCGAGCAGGTGCCCTGGCTGTCATCCTCGCTGACGACGGAATTCTCGTTTGCGGGTGCTGCCACACGGCCACCGGACGATAAGCCGCTAACCAAGCCGGACGTGCAGAAACAGGAGCCGCAAAAGCCAATCTGCGAGGTGCCGCAAGCCGCGCCTGCCCCGACCGCGGACGACCTTGCAAGAGATCCCGTCATCGCCGACCTCAGCCGCAAGATTGCGTCGAATGCCAATGATGTCGCCTCACGCTACAAGCGCGGCCAGGTCTATGCGATCAAGCGCGCCTACGCGCTCGCCATGCAGGATTTCGACGCGGTGATCCGCCGCGCGCCCGGCGATGCGGAAGCGCTGAACAACCGGTGCTGGACCCGGGCTGCGACCGGCGATCTGCAAGGCGCGCTCGCCGACTGCAATCGCGCGCTCCAGATCGACCCCGGACTGAGCGATGCCCTCGACAGCCGCGGTCTCGTCAACCTCAGGCTCGGACGCACAACCGAGGCGATCAAGGACTACACCGACGCGATCCAGCGCAACCCGCGCTCCTCGTCCTCGCTGTTCGGGCGCGGCATCGCCGCCCGCAAGAGCGGCGGCGACGGCGCCACAGACATTGCGCAGGCGAAGGCGATGAACCCCGATATCGCGAAGGAGTTCGTAGGGTACGGTGTGACGGAGTGCGTGCCCTGAGGAAACGCTCCGCAAATGTAGCTACGCTCCTCGGCGACGCCTGAGCCAGCGCCTCGTCCTTCGAGACGACCGCTTCGCGGTCTCCTCAGGATGAGGCTCATCAGCGCCGGTGCCCTTTGAATTGGCTGCCACGCGCTCCGTCCTCATCCTGAGGAGCCCGCCGACGGCGGGCGTCTCGAAGGATGGCCGATTAGACGGAAACAGCCTTCCTGATCCAGACCTTGTTGTCGTGGAATGCGGCGCCGCCGATCGGCGCGATCGTATCCGCGCCGGTCAGCATGTTGATGCCGCGGCCGCCGATATGGCCCTTGTTCGGATGAACGGATTCGGCGATCAGCACGCCGCGCCGCACGCCCTCGAACAGTGTTGCGATCAGCGTGGTCTCGCCGCGGCCGTTGCCGAGCGTCACCGCATCGCCATCGGCGATGTCGAGCGCAGCCGCGTCAAGGGGGTGGATCATCACGCTTGCCCTGCCCTCGCGCGCCTGCGAGGACGGCGTCTCGTTGAAGGTGGTGTTGAGGAAGCTGCGCGAGGGGCTGGTCGCGAGCCGGAACGGATGAGCCTGGTCGGCGTGCTCGATCACCGCCCAATGGTCCGGCAGATCAGGCATCTTGTCGTAGTCGCCCATGGTCTGGCCAAATGGCGGATGCGCCCAATCGGCCTTGAAGTGGAATTTCTTGTCGGCATGGGCAAAGCCGTCGAGATAATGCGAGGTGCGGAAATCCGGCTGCAGGTCGCGCCAGATATCGGCTTCGAGGCCGGCGATGTCACCGTGATTGCTCAGCTTCAGCGTCGCGTCGATCAGCTCGCGCGGCGTCATCTCGAAGCCCGGATGCTTTGCGCCGAGCCGCGGCGCCAGCGCCTGCAACACCTCATGGTTGGAACGACACTCGCCGGGCGGGTCGATCAGCTTCGGTCCGACCGAGATGTGCTGATGGCCGCCGCCGTAATAGAGATCGTCGTGCTCCATGAACATGGTCGCCGGCAGCACGATGTCGGCCATCTCGGCGGTCTCGGTCATGAACTGCTCGTGCACCACGACGAACAGGTCCTCGCGCGCAAAGCCCTGCCGCACCAGCGCCTGTTCCGGCGCCACTGTCATCGGATTGGTGTTCTGGATCAGCATGGCCTTGACCGGACCCTTGCCCAGCAAGGCTTCGGCATCGCCAGTGAGGATGCGGCCGACCTGCGACTGGTCGAGCGCGCGGATGGTCTTGTCGATTGCATCATGGCCTTCGATGATGGATTCGTTGAAGTGCCACAGCGCGAAATTGTTGAAGAAGGCGCCGCCGCCTTCATATTGCCAGGCGCCCGACACCGCGGGGATGCACAGCGCGGCATGCATCTGCGTCGCGCCATTGCGCGAGCGGGTGAAGCCGTAACCGAGACGCAGGAACGTCCGCTTGGTCTCGCCGACCGCTTTGGCGAAGGCCTCGATCTCCGACACCGGCACGCCGCAGATAGCGGAAGCCCATTCCGGCGTGCGCGTCTTCAGATGCGCCTCGAGCTCGGCGGGGCAATCGGTGTATTTGTCCATATAGGCGCGGTCGGCGTAGCCGTCACGGAACAGGACATGCATCACGCCGCAGGCAAACGCGCCGTCGGTGCCGGGCCGCAGGATGATCTTGATGTCGGCCTGCTTCATGGTGTCGTTGTCGTAGATGTCGACCGCGGCGATCTTCGCGCCACGTTCCTTGCGCGCGCGGGCGGCGTGCGTCATCACGTTGACCTGGGTGTTGACCGGATTGGTGCCCCAGATCACGACGAGATCGGACAGCGCCATCTCGCGGGGATCGACGCCGGCGATCTTGCCGGTGCCGATCGCGAAGCCGATGCGCGCGACATTGGCGCAGATGGTCTGATAGAAGCGCGAATATTTCTTCACATGGGTGAGACGGTTGAGGCCGTCGCGCATCACCAGGCCCATGGTGCCGGCATAGTAATAGGGCCAGATCGATTCCGCGCCGAACTCGCGCTCGGCCTGGTTGAAGCGGTCCGCGATCTCGTCGAGCGCCTCGTCCCAGGAGATCCGCGCGAATTGCCCGGAGCCTTTCGGGCCAACGCGGCGCATCGGAAACGTCACCCTGTCAGGGTGATGGATGCGCTCGGCGTAGCGGGCGACCTTGGCGCAGACGACACCGGCCGTATAGGTCTGCTTTTTCGAACCTCGGACGCGGCCGATGCTGCGGCCTTCAACCACCTCGACATCGAGCGCGCAGGCCGACGGGCAATCATGCGGGCAGGTCGAATGGCGGATTTCGATCTTGGCGTGCTGGTTCATGGCCAGATTCGTAACACCAAAATACCTGCCAGCCGAGGGCATTTATCCGGCAATGCCCATGCGATTTTGCTCATTCCGCGCGCGCCCGAGGTTCCTGCTGCGCCTGCGAAGACGACGCCACCGTTGCGCACAGGGCAATCCCGGGCCAGCTCGCCCCTGCCCTATTTGTGCAGCTGGGTGAGCCCGGTCGGCGGGCCGTCGACAGCGGTCCAGCCGCCATCGACAAACAGCGTGCTGCCGCTGACATAGCTCGCGGCGTCCGAGGCGAGATAGGCCACTGCGGTGGCGACCTCGTCGGCGCTGCTCCAGCGGTTGAACACGGTATGGCCGGCATAGAGATTGTAGATGTCGGGGCGCTGCTTGAACGGGCCGGTCAGCGCGGTCTCGGCAATGCTCGGCGCGATAGCGTTGACGCGCACGCCGGCATGGCCGACCTCGGAGGCGAAGCCCTTCACCAAAAGACCGATCGCCGCCTTGGTCGAACCATAGACGCCGAGGCCCGGCTCGATCGTCACCGCGCGCACCGAGGAGCAGGCGATGATGCTGCCGCCCTTCTGCTCCACCATGATACGGCCGAAGGCCTGGAAGAAGAAGACCGTGCCCTTGACGTTGAGGTTGAGGACGCGGTCGAGATCCTCCTCGGTGTAATCCAGGATGGTCTTGCGGATGTTGAGTCCCGGTGTCGTCACGGCGATGTCGAGCCGCGGGAATTTCTGCGTCACGATCTTCGCGAGCGCGCCGACGTCCGCCGCGCTTGCGGCGTCGCACGAAGCTGCCTCCGCCCAGCCGCCCTTCTCCCGAATGCCGGCTGCGGTCGCTTCCGCCGCATCGCGCGCGCGATCGGCGCAGACAACGCGGGCGCCGAGCCCGGCCAAGGCCTCGGCCGACGATTTGCCGATGCCGGACGCGGCGCCGAGCACGACTGCGGTCTTGCCGGTGAGATCGAAGAGCTTGCGATAGTCCGTCACTGATAGTGTCTCCCAGGTGCTGTCAGCCCTTGTAGCCCATCAGCAGGCGGGGCAGCCACAGCGAGAATGCAGGGACGTAGGTCACGAACATCAGTGCTGCGATCAGCGCGGCATAGAACGGCAGGATGGTGCGCATCACCGCGCCGACCGAGATGCCGCCAATGGCGCAGCCGACGAACTGCGTGGTTCCGACCGGCGGGGTGTTGAGTCCGAGAGCGCAGTTGATCAGCATCAGCATGCCGAACTGCACCGGGTCCATGCCCGCCTTCATCGCGATCGGCAGGAAGATCGGCGTGCAGATCAGGATCGTCGCCGCCATGTCCATGAACGTGCCGAGCACGAACAGGATGACGTTGATGAGCAGGAAGATCATCCAGGGCTGCGTCGAGACCTTGCTCATCATCTCGCCGGCGAGGTCGGCCACCTCGTAGAGTCCCATCAGGTACTGGAACATGGTGGAGACGCCGATCAGAAGCAGCACCACGCCCGTCGTCTTCACGGCTTTGGCCGCGGCGCGCAGGAAGTTGCTCCAGGTCATGGTGCGGTAGATGAAGAAGGTCAGCAGGATCGTGTAGGTGACGGCGATGGCCGCCGATTCCGTTGCCGTGAACACGCCGGAGAGGATGCCCGCCAGGATGATGCCGACGATCAGAAGGCCTGGCAGCGCGGCCGCGAGCGAGCGGAACACCTCGGCCCAGCCCGGGAATTTTCCTGCGGGATAGCCCCGCTTCACCGCGACCGCGTAAGCGGCGACCAGCATGCAGACCATCAGCACCAGCGCCGGCAGGAGGCCGGCGGCAATCAGCGCGCCGATCGAGACCTTGCCGCCGGCGGCAAGCGCATAGATGATCATGTTGTGGCTGGTCGGCATCAAGGCTCCGACCAGCGAGGCATGGGTGGTGACGTTGACGGCGTAGTCGGTGTCGAAGCCCTCTTTCTTCATCATCGGGATCATCACCGCGCCCATCGCCGACACGTCGGCCACGGGCGAGCCGGAGACGCCGCCGAACAGCGTGCACGCGACCACATTCGACATGCCGAGCCCGCCGCGGATGTGCCCGACGAGATTCTTGGCGAGCTGCACGATCTTGTCGGCGACGCCGCCATGCAGCATCAGCTCACCGCTGAACACGAAGAAGGGAATGGCGAGGAACGAGAAGATGTTCATCCCCGACATCATCTGCTGGAAGATGACGGCGACCGGCAGGCCTTCGTAGAGGATGGTGCAGATCGCCGAGAGACCGATCGCGAAGGCGACGGGAACGCCGAGGATGAGGAAGCCGAAGAAGGTGGCGCCGAGGATGATCAGTTCCATGAGGGGACCACCTCTTCGCCGCGCAGGAGAGCAATGATGTGCTCGATTGAAAAGGAAACGATCAGGAGGCCGGAGGCGATCAGCGGCACGTAGCGGATCACCTCGGGCAGGCCCAGATTGGGGATATGCACGGTTCCGACCGACGCGCCGAGGATCCAGCCGTTGTAGACCATCGCTACGCCGAACACGGCCACCAGGACGTGGATCAAGAGCTCGATCTTCTCCCGCATGTGATCCGGAAGCATCACCAGCAAGCTGTCCATGCCGATGTGTCCGGCATCGCGCACGCCGACGGCGGCACCGATCAGCGTGACGTACAGGATGAGAACCAGCGCGAGGTTTTCCGTCCAGGTCGGGCTGGAGTTGAGCACGTAACGTCCGAACACCTGGTAGAAGACGATGATGACGATGACGAGCAGGCCGGTGACGGACAGATACATGCCCGCGCGCGCGACGGGCGCATTGATCCGCGACAGCAAGCCGGTGGACGGGCGGCCGGTGACCGCCTCGTGCTCGTGATCTGCGACGTGTGGATCTGTCATCCCGCCCCTCCCCGCCGGGGTCCGGTGCCGCGGGTCGGCGGCTCCGGACCCGACGCCGTTGTGCTTACTTCGTGTCCTGGATGCGCTTGACGAGGCTCTGGAGCTTCTCGTCGCCGGCGAACTTCTGGTACACCGGCTTCATCGCGTCGACGAACTCCGCCTTGTTGGCGATCGTGACGACCTGAACGCCGGCCGCCTCGACGGTTTTGCGGGAAGCCTGCTCGCGCTCGTCCCAGAGCTTGCGCATGACGGGCACGGATTCCTTGGCCGCCTTGCGGACCATGGCCTGGTCGTCCTTGCTCAGCGTGTCCCAGACCTTCTTCGACATCACGAGAACCTCAGGCGCCAGCGAGTGCTCGGTGATATTGTAGAACTTGGCGGCCTCGAAGTGACGCGAGGACTCATAGGAAGGCCAGTTGTTCTCGGCAGCGTCCACAAGGCCCGTCTTGAGCGCGGTATAGACCTCGCCATAGGGCATTGGCGTCGGGTTGGCGCCGAGGCTCTGGATCATGCCGACCCACAGGTCGGATTGCTGGACGCGGATCTTCAGGCCCTTGAGGTCGGCGAGCGACTTGACCGGTGCCTTGACGGTGTAGATGGACCGGGCGCCGCTGTCGTAATAGGCAAGGCCGACCAGGCCCGCGGGCGCCATTGAGGCCAGGATCTCGTCGCCGATCGGCCCGTCGAGGACGGTGCGCATGTGCTGCGTATCCCGGAAGACGAAGGGCAGGCACAGCGCGATGGTCTCAGGCACGAAATTGTTCAGCGGCGATGCGTTGATCCGCATCATGTCGAGCGCGCCGATCTTGAGCTGCTCGATGGTGTCCTTCTCGGAGCCCAGGGCGCCGTTCGGATACACCTTGACGCCGAGCTTGCCGCCGCTCGCCGCCGCGAGCTGCTTGCCCATGAACTTGACGGCCTCGACGGTCGGATAATCGGCGGGATGGATGTCGGCGGAGCGGAAATCGCGCGCAGTCGCCAGGGGCGCTGAGACCGCCAGTGCAACGGCGGTGATGATACCGGTGAGCGTCTTCATCTGGGCTTTCCTCCTGGTTGATTGCATTGATTATATCGTTGTCGGGCCGCCTGCAGGCCGCCTTGGGTCGCTCCACTTCAGACGTGAAGTCAAGCGCCAAGTCGTCCCTAGGGCGGCCGGCATTCTCTGTCCAAGCCAAATCCAGCATCGATCAATGCAAGAGTTGCATCGATCAATTTCCCGCGCAATTCGTCCTACGGCGGGTACGCGGACCTGGCTGACGTCGCCGCCACGTGACTTGACGCCGGCAATGAAGGCCCCTCAAGATATTCGGAAGAGCGGACGAAGTTGAGGGAATGCCCATGCCGCGGAAGCTGATCGATATCTCGGTGCCGCTCAAGAACGACGTGACGGCCGATCCGCCGGGCAACCATCCGACGATCCAGTACATCGATCACCAGCAGGGCCTGCCGCGCATGCTGCAGTTCTTCGATGGCCTGAAGGCGCAGGATCTGCCGGATGGCCAGGGCTGGGCCGTCGAGCAGGTCTCGCTGTCGACGCACAATGGAACGCATCTCGATGCGCCCTGGCATTTTCATCCGACCATGAACCGCGGCGAACGGTCATGGACCATCGACGAAGTGCCGCTGGAATGGTGCTTCCAGCCCGGCGTGAAGCTCGACTTCCGGCATCTGCCCGACGGCTACGTGGCGAGCGCCGGCGATGTCGAGCAAGAGCTGAAGCGCATCGGGCACACGCTGTCGCCGCTGGAGATCGTCGTCGTCAACACCAGCGCCGGCGCGAAATTCGGCCAGGCCGACTACGTCAATTCCGGCTGCGGCATGGGCTATGAGGCCACCATGTACCTGCTCGAACGCGGCGTCCGCCTGACCGGCACCGACGGCTGGAGCTGGGACGCGCCGTTCGTCTATACCGCGAAGAAATATGCCGAGACAAAAGACGCAGGCCTGATCTGGGAAGGCCACAAGGCGGGACGGCACATCGGTTATTGCCATCTCGAGAAGCTGCACAATCTCGATCAATTGCCGTCGACCGGGTTCACCGTCTCGTGCTTCCCGGTGAAGATCGAACGCGCCTCGGCGGGTTGGACCCGCGCGGTCGCGATCATCGACGATTAGGCTCGAGCTCTCACGCGCCGTCGAGGCCGCTCTCGGCGAGCTCGCGCAGCGCATCGGTATCCAGCACGACGATGGCGCCGTGTTCGAGACGAACCCAGTTGCGGCCGGCCCAGGCGCGCAATTGCTTGTTGATGCTCTCGCGCGTCATTCCCACCATCTCGCTGATCTCCTGCTGCGTGATGGCGAGCGTGCCGCTGCCGGAGTCGAGCTTGCGCTCCTCGGTGAGACCGAGCAGCGCGCTGGCGAGCCGGCCCGGCAGGTTCTGGAGGATCACCTGCTCGACCTGCTGGCTGGTCCAGCGCAGGCGTGCGCAGAGCAGCTCGATGAACTTCATCGCCAACGCCGGCTGGCTCTTCACGAACGGCAGGAAGTCCCGGCGATCGATAATATAAAGCTCGCAATTGGTGTTGGCGGTGGCGTCGGCCGACCTGGGCGCGCCATCGAGCACGGCGATCTCGCCGAAAATCTCTCCGGGACCGATCAGATTGAGAATGGCGTTCCGCCCATCCGGCGAGGAAGAGGAGATCTTCACCGTACCCGTGATCACCGCGAACAGATTGTTGCCGGGATCGCCCTTGGCGGCGATGGTCGCACCGCGCTTCACGGTGGTGTGCTTGGCATAGCGGCAGAGCTGGTCGAGCGCCTCCGGCTCCAGATCCGCGAAGATCGGGTGCTTGCGCAGGACCGATAGTTTGTTGCCCGCCGACTGTCGGGGATCGCCGGTCTTGTCCTGAGGCACGCCGCGGCTCCTGAGACTGCGAGGCACTGGGGTTCCTGCGTAGTCAACGTTACCAGGCTTTTCAACCGGAAAGCACGGGCGCGATTTCAGGCAAATGCCGCGAAAATGCCGTGTTCGGGCCGGGCCGGGTACCCAAGGGATGCGTCGATGCATTGGGATCGATGCAGAGTTGCAGGCAACGCAAGTCGATTGCGTTGAGGCGCTGCGGCAGGCTGGCTTGTCAGGCTGCGGCCAGAGCCTCGACACGCGCGGCGTCGCGCAGGCTGATGCCGCCATGGAGGATCTCGATGACGCCATGACGCTCCAGCTTGGTGAAGGTGCGGCTGACGGTTTCGATGGTCAGGCCGAGATAGTCGGCGATGTCCTGGCGGCTCATCGGAAGCGGCACCATATCCGGCGATCCCCCGAGCGCCGACAGACGCTGACGCCAGCCGAGCAGAAAGGTCGCGACCTTCTCGTCCGCCGAGCGGCGGCCGAGCAAAACCATGTGGTCGCGCGCCTGGCTCAGCTCGCGAACGGCGAGCTCGTTGATCCGCCTCAGCAGTTGCGGCCGGTCCTCGACGAAGCGGCCGAAAGCTGCCTTGCCGAACTGGCACACTGTCACCGCACCGATCGCGTCGGCCGAAAAATTGTGGCGGCCGGACAAGTTCATCCCCAGGAAATCGCCGGGCAAGGCGAAGCCCACGATCTGCCGCCGGCCGTCAGGCAGCAGCTTGTACAACCGCATGACGCCTTCCAGGACGTTGTAGAACGAGGTGGTGATGTCCTCCTCGGAGAACACGGTCTCGCCCGAGTCGAAACGGACACGGCGTGCCAGATGCTCGAACTCCCGGAGTTCGGCGGCGTCCAGCGACGCGCAAACCGCCGCACCGCGGACGGCGCAATCGTCACAGACATGTCCGTTCGGCTCAATCGCGACCACGGAAGGCTTCATCCATCGCTCCAAGCGTCGGCCTTGGCTCGGCCCCGGCCGATTTGCCACGCACCTGCATTTTACTGCGCCGTGGCAAAGGCGATTGACTCAGATCAAATCCGGCGAACCTCACCACTATTTCTCGCAAAGCGGTCGACCGTTACACCGCCTGCACGGTCCAGCCGATCAGCTCCTTCGCAAGGCGGGCGAAGGCCACATCGAATGCCGCAACTGCCGACGCGGGCTCGACCTTGTCGAGCTTCTCGCCGGTCTCGATGAGGCGCGAGGCGATCACCTTGCCGTTCTTGTCGACGATCCGTGCCGACAGTGCGATCTCGACCCGCGTGCCGACGTCGGTGGCAATCCCGAACCGCCTGATGTCGATCAGGAGCTGATAGTCCGCCGCCCCGAGATCGCTCGTGCGCAGCGGCGCGTGAGCGATGTCGTAATTCTCGAAACTGTCGATCAGGCGCGCCTGCACCAGCTTTGGAATGCTGTCGGCCCAGAGGAAGTCGGCAAAGCCCGGATTGCTGCCGCTGGGTGAGAACAGCATGCGCTGGGTCTGGAGCATCGCGACGGCGGTCGGCTCGGGAATGGTCAGCGACGCCGTCAGCGTCTTGCCAGTCGGCCCCAGATTCTGCGGCGTGCGCAGGTCGTAGGTGATCTTCTGCGCGGGCGTTCCGCCGCCCGTCATCTTCTCGAGGCCCGCCAGGATGCCGTCGATCTTGCCGGTGTTGCGCGCGAGCCCATCGGAGAACGTCTTCAGACTGGCAATGGTGTCCTTCAGCGGGCCTGAATTGTCCTCGAGCACGGTATCGACCCGCCGCAGCGCGTCGCGCGCGGCCTGCGTCATGCTTTGGCCTGCGCCGGCCTCTGCGATCAGGGTCAGCGGCTCGCCGGATTTGGCGATGATCATGCCGCCCTCCAGCGTCACCACAGGGACGCCGGTCAGGCCCTGGAAATCGAGCCCGACCTTGGTGTCGGCGCGCACCGGCGTCGCCGCGGCAACCGAGATCGTCGCATTGACGAAGCGCGGGTTATCCGACGCGAGCCCGAGCTGGCTGACCTCACCGACGCGGATGCCGTTAAACAGCACGCCGGCACCGACCAGCAGGCCCGGCACCGGCCCCTGGAATTGCACATGGTAGTTCGTGCGCGGGCCGATGCCGCCGGTGTTGTTCAGCCAATAGACGAAGCCGAATACCGCGAGGATCGCAGCCAGCACGAAGGTGCCGATCAGGACGTAGGGAGCGCGGGTTTCCATATGTCATCTCATTTCGTGTTGCAGCATCTGCGAGCGCTTGCCGTGGAAATAGGCGCGCACCCAGGGATGCTCGGATTGCAGCAGCTCGCGCATCGGGCCGATCGCGACGATCCTGCCGTCGGCGAGTGCGGCGACGCGGTCGCAGACCGTGGTCAGGCTCGCAAGATCATGGGTGACCATAAACACGGTGAGGCCCAGGGTCTTTTGCAGCGTCTTGATCAGCGCGTCGAAATCCCCGGCGGCGATCGGGTCGAGGCCGGAGGTCGGCTCGTCCAGAAACAGGATCGGCGGGTCGAGCGCGAGCGCGCGCGCCAATGCCACGCGCTTGGTCATGCCGCCCGACAGCTCCGCCGGATATTTGTCCGCGTCCTGCGCCCGCAGCCCGACCATCTCGAGCTTGGCGATCGCGATCTCGTCCATCAGCTCCTGCGACAGGACCAGATTCTCGCGCAGGGGAAACTGGACGTTCTGTCTCACCGTCAGCGACGAGAACAGCGCGCCCTGCTGGAACAGGATGCCCCATGTCGTGGCGGCGCCATGAGCTCGACCATCGATGGGCCGTCCCATGACCTCGATGGTACCGCTCCGGCGCGGAATGAGGCCGATGATGGTGCGCATCAGCACCGACTTGCCGCCGCCTGACGCCCCAACGAGCCCGAGGATCTCTCCTTGGCGGACGTCGAGCGACAATCGGTCGAGCACGGTCTGGCGGCCAAAGCCGACCACGAGGTCGCGGACGCGGATCGCGAACTCCTGCTGTGGTTCGGCCATTGTCACATTCCGATCGACGCGAAGAAGATCGCGAACAGGCCGTCGAGCACGATCACCAGGAAGATCGACTTCACCACGGACGTCGTGGTCTGCCGTCCGAGCGATTCCGCGCTGCCCTTCACGCGCAAACCCTCGCTACAGGCGACGATCCCGATCACCAGCGCCATGAACGGCGCCTTCAGGATGCCCACCTCGAAATGGGTGATGGAAATGGCGTCATGCAGCCGCGCGATGTAGATCGCCGGTCCCATGTCGCCGTAGAACTGAGCAACCAGCCCGCCGCCGTAGAGCGCGGCGATGGACCCGATGAAGGCGAGGATCGGCAGCGCGATGACGAGGGCGGCAACACGCGGCAGGATCAGGACGTCGACGGAATCGAGGCCCATGGTCGAGAGCGCGTCGATCTCCTCGCGCATCTTCATCGAGCCGAGCTCGGCGGTGTAGGCGCTGCCAGAACGGCCCGCGACCATGATGGCGACGATCAGCACGCCGAGCTCGCGCAGGACCAGGATGCCGACCATATCGACGGTGTAGGACTCCGCGCCGAACCTTCGGAAATGGAAGAATCCCTGCTGGGCGATGATGGCGCCGATCAGGAAGGTGATCAGCACGACGATGGGAATCGCCTGCCATCCGATACGATAGAGCTGATAGACCAGCGAGGTCAGCCGCAGCGATTTTGGCCGGCGCAGCACGCCGATCACGGCCATGAACAACGCGCCGAGCAATTGAAGAAAGATCGTGATGTCTTCGCGCGCACCGACAGTTGCCTTGCCGAGATCGCCCAGCCTGAGCAGGACCGGATTTGACCGGGCCGCCGGCGCAGGGGTGTCGCGATTGACCTGGCGCACCTCGTCCATCAGGCCGCTGAAATGGTCGGCGACGCCGACGAATTCAGCCGATCTGCCTGACGATGCAGCCCGGCGCGACAGCTTCTCCAGGACCCAGGCACCGAGCGTATCGAGCGCGCTGACGCCGGACATGTCGAGGGTCACGGCCCTGGATCGTTCGACATCCGCCCCAACCGACCGGGACAATGTTTCGAGCCTCACCACATTCGCTGCGGTCCACGGCCCTTCCGGGCGCAATTTCAGCAGGTCGCCGGACGGCGTTGCCAGCAACAGCGGTTCGGAGTTCACGCTTCCACCTCATCGGGCCGACTGGTGCCCATTCAGCCGGCATTTCTAGGCCAGCATGTGGCGGCCGGATTGACCTGTCTCAAGATGATGGCCGGAGCGCACCCCTTGACACAAATCAAGCAGGGCTGCGGCCGCGGGTCCTAGGTTGCCGGCATTCAACGAGGATACCCAATCCATGTTCGACAGCGACAGGATGAGCGACGAACTGCGCGCGCTGAAGGTTGACGTCACGCGTCTTTTGAGCACCGCCGGCGAGCAGATCTACGACACCACGAAAGATCGCGCCGAGGCGCTGGCCGACCAGATCAAGGAGGCGCTCGCCGAACTCGGTGAGACCGCCGAGCAAGAGCAGGAGCAGCTTCAGGGCCTGATTGCGGATCGGCCGATCACGTCGCTCGCCTCCGCCTTCGCGCTCGGCGTGGTGGTCGGCTTCATGCTGAGGAGACATTAGGTGAATACCGAGAATGTCGTCAAACATCTGCGCGTGCTGTGGCGCACCGACAGGATCATCGCGGACATCAGGCTGCGCCATCTGGCGATGGGGCTTGGCCTTCGCGCCTTCGCGGCGCTGATTGCGGCATTCGGGCTCCTGATGCTGGAGCTATCGGCCTATTTCGCGCTGGTGCAGATGTGGAGCGCGATTGCCGCGGCCGCCATCCTCGGCGCCGTCAACTTCGTCATCGCCGCGGTACTGTTCGTGATCGCCGGCCGCGCTCCGTCGGGGCGTGACATCGAGTTCGCCAATGAAATTCATGACGCCTCCATCGAAGCGCTCCAGCTCGAGGCGCGCGCGCTCCAGGCCCAGGTGTCGGGTGCCGTGCATCATCCGCTCAGCACGATCGTGCCGGTGCTGCTGCCGCTGATCGCGATTATCGTCAGGAATCTCCGGAAGACGGCCAAGGAGTCCGCCTCCTCGCCGGGTGAAGCCGGGTCCTAAGCTCCGCTCAAAATTTCAGCCTGACGTCGCAGATGTCAGGCTCTGACGGGTCCGGCTTTACCTCGAAGCCGAGCTGCCGGCACATCTCGAGCATGACGATGTTCTCCTGGAGCACGTCGCCCGAGATGGTCTTCAGCCCTTCCGACTTCGCGTAGTCGATGATCAGCTGCATCAAGGCCCATCCGAGGCCCCTGCCCTTGAGATCGGACCGCAGCAGGATGGCATACTCGCCGCTCTCGTAGATCGAGTCCGAATGCAGCCGGACGACGCCGACCATCTCGCTGGTCTCCTCGTCGAAGGCAATGAAGGCCATCGCGCGCGCATAATCGAGCTGGGTCAGGCGCGCGATGAACTCGTGGGTAAATTCCTTCATCGGTGCGAAGAAGCGCAGGCGGAGATCGTGCGCGGTCACGTGACGCAGGAATTCGTGGATGGTCGGCTCGTCCTCGGGACGCAACGGCCGCACGAAGATGCGCCAGCTGTCCTTGAGTTTGAGGCGGCGCTCCCACTGCGACGGATAGGCTCTAACGGCGAAATTGGCCGGGCCGGAGCCGGCGAATTTCCGTTGCGGCGGCCCCACGGCGACGCGGGCGTCGACAGCAGTCACGCCGGTCTCATCCGCGAGCAGCGGATTGATATCGAATTCGCGGATCTCGGGGATGTCGGCGGCCATCTGCGCCAGCTTGACCAGCACCATGGCGACGGCGTCTTGCTTCACCGCCGGCACATCACGATAGGCCTTTAGCAGCCGCGACACGCGTGTGCGGTCGATCAGGTCGCGGGCGAGTTGCAGATCGAGTGGCGGCAGCGCCAGCGCCTTGTCGTTGATGATTTCCACGGCCGTCCCGCCTCGGCCAAAGACGACGACGGTTCCGAAGGTGGGATCGTCGGCAAGACCAAGAATGAGCTCCCGCGCCTTCGCCTTGACCACCATGGCCTGCACGATGACGCCGCCGATGCGGGCTTCGGGCCGCAGCTTCCTCGCGCGATCGAGAATATCCGTGGCGGCCGCGCGCACAGCATCCGGCGTGGTCAGATTGAGGACGACGCCCCCGACATCCGACTTGTGGACGATGTCGCGCGACATGATCTTCAGCACCACGGTCCCGCCTTGCGCGAATATCTCCTTCGCGCAGGCCACCGCCTGCTCGACATCAGCAGCGGCATAGGTCGGCACCATCGCGATATCGTAGGCTTCGAGCAGGTGTTTGATCTCGACAGGCTCGAGCCATTGGCGGCCGTCCGCGATCGCCGCGGTGACGATCTGCCTGGCGGCTCGGGCGTCCGGCACGAACGTATCAGGCATCGCGGGCGGAACCTGGCTCAGTTCTTCCACCACCTCGCGGTGCCGGACCAGATGCATGAAGCCGCGCACCGCATCGTCCTCGGTCGGGTAATTGGGAATGCCCGCGTTGGAGAGGGCCTGAATGATGGTCTGATCGGCCCCGACCCACGCGGCGAGCACAGGCTTCGCCCATCGGCGATGCTGATCACGGTATTTTCCGACGAGTTCGGTCACGGTCGCAGCGATTTCGGCGGCCGAGGCAATCGCCGTTTGCACGTTGAGGACGAGGACCGCATCGTTATCGGGATCGGCGAGCAGCAGCTCCAGCGCCGCGGCGTAGCGCGCAGCATCAGCGTCGCCCACGATATCGACGGGATTTGCACCGGACCAGGTCGGCGGCAGCGCGGCATCGAGTTTCTTGCGGACGTCGGCCGAGATCGAGGCCGGAATTCCACCGAGCTCGACCAATCGATCGATGGCGAGGACGCCAATGCCGCCGCCATTGGTCAGGATGGCCAAGCGCTTCCCCGCCGGCGATTCGACACGGCCGAGCGTCTCGGCGCAATCGAACAGCTCCCGCAGGTCGGAGACGCGCAGCACACCCGCGCGGCGGAACGCGGCGTCATAGACCGCGTCGGCACCGGCAAGCGCACCGGTATGCGTGGCCGCGGCCTTCGCACCCTGCGCCATGCGGCCGGACTTCACCACGACGACCGGCTTCACGCGCGCGGCGGCGCGCGCCGCCGACATGAACTTGCGCGCGTCCTTGATCGCCTCGATGTAGAGCAGGATCGCGCGGGTCTTGTGATCCATCGCGAAATGGTCGAGCAGATCGGCAAGGTCGACGTCGATCTGGTCCCCGATCGAAACAATGCCGGAGAAGCCCACCCCGCGCTGCGCCGCCCAATCGACCATGCCGGCCGCGATCGCGCCCGATTGCGAGATCAGCGCGAGATTGCCTGGTCCCGGCATGTGCGCGGCAAAACTGGCATTGAGGCTGACCGCGGGCATCATGATGCCGAGGCAGTTCGGCCCGATCAGCCGCATGCCGTGTTTGCGGGCCGCAGCGATCGCGCCCTCGCACAGGGATCCCGGACCGTGGCCGAGCCCGGCCGAGACGATCAGCGCGCCCGCCGAGCCGCGACGTCCGGCTTGGTCGATGATGCCGGGAACCTCGCGCGCCGGCGCGGTGATGACCACGAGCTCTGGCACGAAAGGCAACTTGTCCAGGCTCTTCACCGCAGCGATCCCGCCGATCTCGGCATGGCGCGGATTGACGAGGCCAAATTCTCCCTTGAACCCCGCCCTGCGGATGTTCTCCAGGACGGCACGCCCGACCGATACCGGGCGGGCACTTGCGCCGACCAGCGCGACAGAGCGAGGCGACAGCAGGTTTTTCAGGCGATAAGTCGACATGAAAGCAAATGCGCCCGGTCGCTGGCGGTTCCGATGGTGGATGATCAGGGCGAAAACTGCGAGTCTCGTGTGAAATCATAACCCATCACGGTGGCTGGCCAATGACGGTCTTCGTCACACCGCCCCAAATGATCTCTCCTTGACCACCAGAATAGGCCGGGTTTCGTCGGGACGGTTGATCCTGGTCAAGCAGCAGAATTGCGACAGGCAGCTCGGGACGGCGATTGACCGGCGTCAAGGACTGGCCGCGATCTCGCTTTAGGAATTAACTGCGTTGCGGACCCGCTCCGCTTCAACGCATCTGGATGTGCAGCAGGAATGACGGACGAGTCTGCGACCCAGGATCGGATCTTTGCGGTCCTCACCGATCCCGCCGTGCATCCGGGGGTGAGGCGGATCGATACGCACGCAGCCTCCGTGTTTCTCGACGGCGATCGCGCGCTCAAGATCAAGCGGGCCGTGAAATTTCCGTTCCTCGACTATTCGACGCTCGACAAGCGCAAGGCAGCCTGCGAGGAGGAGATCAGGATCAACCGGCCGCTGGCGCCGCAGATCTATCACGCCGTGGTGGCGATCACGGAGGAGCCGGATGGGTCGGTGCAGATCGACGGGCCCGGCCGGCCGATCGAATATGCGGTCTCCATGTCGCGCTTCGACGAAAGCCAGACGCTGGATCATCTGGCCAATGCCGGCCCGCTGGATGAGGCTCTCGCGTTGGCTACCGCCGACGCGATCATAGCCGCGCATGCGGCGGCAGAGCGCGCCGAAGGCAAGGCGTGGATATTCGCCATCCCCGGCCTGATCGACGGCAACAGCAAAGGCCTGGGAACCGGCAATCGCTTGGACGCTGATGAAATCGCGCAGCTTGCCGAGGCTTCGCACGTGATGTTCCAGCGCCTCCGGCCGGTGCTTGAAGAGCGCAGCCGCCAGGGCTTCGTGCGCCGCTGCCACGGCGACCTGCATCTTGCCAACATCGTGTCGATCGGCGGGCGGCCGGTGCTGTTCGATGCCATCGAATTCGATCCCCAAATAGCAACTGTCGACGTTCTCTACGATCTCGCATTCACGCTGATGGACTTGTTGCGCCACGATCAGGCACGCGCGGCCAACATCGTCCTGAACAGATATTTCGCCGCGACGCCGCCCGACAATCTCGATGCGCTCTCCACCCTGCCGCTTTTCATGTCGATCCGGGCGGCGATCCGCGCGCAAGTTGCACTGGCACGTCTGAAGCCGCCAGGTTCTGAAGATACCGACATCCTCGGGGATGCACGGCGCTATTTCGGCCTCGCCCGCATGCTGATCCGTCCTCCCGCTCCACGGCTGATCGCCGTCGGCGGACTGTCCGGCACTGGAAAGACGGTTTTGGCGCGCGCGCTCGCGCCAAGCGTCGCGCCACAGCCGGGCGCAATCGTGCTGCGCAGCGACGTCATTCGCAAGCAGATGTTCGGGCTCGAGGACACGCAGCGGCTGCCGCCATCCGCATACACGCCTGATGTCACGGCCCGCGTTTATGACACCTTGGCCCGGCAGGCCCGGCGGGTGCTGGCGCAAGGTCATTCGGTGATCATCGACGGCGTATTCGCCCGCGAGGAGGAACGAGAGGCGATCACTGCGATGGCGCGCGAATGCAACGTGCCGTTGAACGGCCTATTCCTGGTTGCGGACCTCGCAACCCGGCAGGCGCGGATCGGAAGCCGCCGGGGGGATGCATCCGACGCCACGCAAGAGGTTGCCGCGCAGCAGGAGCACTATAATATCGGCCGTGTCGGTTGGGCGAGCATCGATGCATCCGGGGCGCCAGAGCGGACGCTTCAGAGCTGCCGGGATGCAATTGCTGAGGGCATAAGGCAATCTGATTGACGCGGGCAAGGATGGCGCGACCCAGCACGACCTCGACGGCCGCACGCGCCATGCCGACGACGCGGCGTAGCGCCCTCCCCGGCCGCCTCAGTCCCGGCATGGCCTGCGACACGGCGTTCCGGATCATCGCCCGCCGTCATTTCGATGCCGTGCTCGCCCAACACGACGGCACATGCCGCGGCGATCCCGACGCGCTGCACCAGATCCGGATCGCGCTGACGCATCTTCGCACCGCCATCCGATTTTTCTCGCCGATGGTCGACGACCCGCAGCGGCCGCATGTCTGGGCCGAACTGAAATGGCTCAACAGTCAGCTTGGCATGGTGCGGGATCTCGACGTGGCGATCGAGCGTGTCGTCGCCGAAAGCGGTGACGAACTCGCCGTGATCGCCGAGCTCCAGCACTGGGACGAGAAGCGTGCCGAGAGCCATCGCCTGCTGGCGCGCGCGCTGCAATCGGCGCGCTATCGCCGCTTGGTCGAGCAGACCTCGGCCTGGATCGAGAGCGGCTCATGGTCGACCCGCCGCAGCAAGGAAGCCATCCGACTGCGCCGCTGCTCGCTCGCCGACCACGCGACCGAGCGGCTGACGGCGTGGGAAAAGACCCTGCTCGAGAAAGCCCGGAAACTGAGCAAGCTCGACGTCGAGAAACGGCACAAGCTGCGGCTCCTCAACAAGCGAATGACCTATTCGGTCGAATCGCTAGCGGATCTGTTCGCCGATGGGTCGGCGACGAAGCAGAAGTCGATTCTCAAGCAATTGCGCAAGGCACAGAAATCCCTCGGGCAGTTGAACGACGATGCGCGCGGGCAGGCGCTTGCGGCATCGCTGAACGGCGCCGGCCCGGAAGCCGGCATTCGCTTCCACGACCGCAAGCGGGAAAAGAAGCTGCTGCGAAAAGCGTCAGCGGCCTACCGGAAGCTGGACAAGTCCAAGCCGTTCCGCTCCTCGGACCTCGCGCCGAACCCGGAGCCTGAGGATTAGGTGCTCGCCCCCGCTTGACTTGCGTCAAATCCAGCCTCTCCCGATGATCTAAGCTTCGCACATCGATATCAGTGTGAACTCGCGGAGCTTCCCGATGCGCGCCCATCAGATCATGACCCGATCGGTCATCTCGGTTACTCCTGACACCAGCATCGTCGAGGCCGCGAACATCATGCTGAAGCGGCATGTCAGCGGCCTCACGGTCGTGGACGAGACCGGCAGGCTAGTCGGCATTGTCTCGGAAGGGGATTTCATCCGCCGCAGCGAAATCGGCACCGGACGTAAGCGCGGACGGTGGCTGAGATTCATCCTCGGTCCGGGCAAATCGGCCAGCGACTTCGTCCACGAGCACGGCCGCAGGGTCTCGGAAGTGATGACGGAATCGGTCGTGACCATCACCGAGGACACGGCGCTCGCCGAGATCGTCGATCTCATGGAACGCAATAACGTCAAGCGGCTGCCGGTGGTGCGCGGCGACAAGGTCGTCGGGATCGTCTCACGCGCCAATCTGCTACAGGCGGTGGCGGGGCTCGCCCGCGAGGTGCCGGACCCGACGGCGGACGACGATCACATTCGCAGCCGCATCATCGAAACCATGGAGAAGAACGATTGGTGCCCGTTCGGGCTGAACGTCATCGTCCGCGACGGCATCGTTCACCTCAGCGGCGTCATCACCGAGGAGCGCACGCGGCAGGCCGCGGTCGTCGCCGCGGAGAACGTTGCGGGCGTGAAGAAGGTGCACGACCATCTCTGCTGGGTCGACACCATATCGGGCGTCTATCTCAACTCGCCCGAGGACGACAGGCTTGCCAAAGCGGGCTAACCAGCGCGACCCGATCGCGAGCCGGGCTCAGCGAGGAATGACGGCGGTGGCCTCGATTTCGACGCGCGCCGCCTTCTCGACCAGCCGGACGACCTGAACCAGCGCCATCGCGGGATAGTGCGCGCCGAAGATGTCGCGATAGATCCTGCCCAGCTCCTTCAGATTGGCCAGGTACTCGTCCATGTCGACGACGTACCAGGTCAGGCGCACTAGGTGTTCGGGTCGCGCGTCGGCCTCGGCCAAGATCGCTGCGATGTTAGCCAAGGTCTGGCGCACCTGCGCGACGAAGCCGTCCGCGAGACGCTCTTCGGCATCCCAGCCGATCACCCCGCCCGTGACGACGATGCGTCCCTCGGCCGCCATGCCATTGGCATAGCCCTTCGGCAGCGGCCAGCCGGACGGCTGCAGGACCTGCGCCTTCGGACGGGTTTCGTGCTCGGCTGCCGCCGGCAGCACCGCGAGCTGCGGACCTTTGGGCGTTGTCACGGACAATTCTCTATCCTTCTCTCATTCCGCCGCGACGCCTGAGGACGTCGCTGCGGCCTGCGCCAGCTGACGCAGGGCAAATCGTTTCAACTTGCCGGTCTCGGTCTTGGGCAATTGCGTCACGAACTCGATCGCACGCGGATATTTGTACGGCGCGATCTCGCGTTTGACATGCTCCTGCAACTCGGCGACGAGTTGCGCATCGGTCGTCACGCCGGGGGCGGCAATCACATACGCCTTCACGATCATGCCGCGGGCCTCGTCCGGGGCACCGACCACACCGCATTCGACGACCGCGGGATGGGTGAGCAGCGCCGCCTCGACATCGGTCCCCGCGATGTTGTAGCCAGCCGACACGATCATGTCGTCGGAACGCGACTGGTACCAGAAATACCCATCGGCATCCATCAGGTAGGTGTCGCCAGTGATGTTCCAGCCGTTCTGGACGTATTTCCGCTGCCGCTCGTCGGCGAGATAACGGCAGCCGGTCGGCCCGCGCACGGCCAGGCGGCCCATCGTGCCCGGAGGCACGTCGTGGCCCTCATCATCGACGATCTTGGCCTCATAGCCCGGCACCGGCTTGCCGGTCGCGCCGGGCCGGATCTCGTCTTCGGTCGCGCTGATGAAGATGTGCAGCAGCTCGGTCGAGCCGATGCCGTCCATCAGCTTGATGCCGGTGGCCTTGAGCCAGGCGTCGAATGTCGGCTTGGGCAGCGTCTCGCCCGCGGAAACGCATTTGCGCAGCGAAGAGATGTCGCGGCCGGCGAGCTTGCCGAGCATGGCCCGGTACGCGGTCGGGGCCGTGAAGCAGACCGTGGCCTTGTACTGCTCGATCGCATTGAGAATGTCGTCTGGCGTCGTCTTCTCCAGCACCACGAAGGATGCGCCGATATGCATCGGAAACAATACGCCGCCAAAACCGAAGGTGAAGGCAAGCGGTGCCGAGCCGACGAAGCGATCATTCTGCTCGGCGCGCAGGATGTTGCGCGCATAGCCGTCGCACACCGCCAGCATGTCCCGGTGGAAATGCATGGTGCCCTTGGGATCGCCCGTTGTGCCCGAGGTGAAGGCGATCAGGCAGACGTCTTCCGACGCGGTGTCGACAGCCCTGAACTCCGGGCTCGCATCCGCGATCAGCGCTTCGAGCGAATCCGGGGTGCCATTGCCCCAATACACCACATGCTTGAGGCCGGACGCTGCGGCTTTCGCCTTCTCCATCTCCTCGGAGAGCTTCCCGTCGCACAGTGCGAGCGTGATCTCCGCCTTCTGGATCGGATAGGACAATTCCTTGGCGCGCAGCAGCGGCATGGTGGCGACGACGATGCCGCCGGCCTTGATGACGGCGAGATAGGTCGCGACCATCATCGGGTTATTGGCCGAGCGCAGCAGCACACGCCCGCCGGTGACAAGCCCCAGCTTGTCGACGAGCACGTTGGCGATGCGGTTCACCAGCGCCTGCAGCTCGCGATAGGTGTAGCCGACCGCAGGACTGATGACGCAGGGCGCATCGCCGTGGCCCTGCTCGACCCACCGATCGAGGAAATAGCTGACGCAGTTCAATCGCGATGGATAGCGCAGCTCCGGCCGCGTGAAGATGAATTCGGGCCAGAGCTCGCGCGGCGGCAGATGTTGCCGCGCAAACGTATCGGTATGGGCCGATGCAGCATTGCCGTCACACGAGCCCGACACTTGAACCTTGGCGGCGTTGGCCATCGCACGCTCCTTTCAGCATGGATTGCACCCGGCAGCACGATCTGGAAAACATTTTAGGCTTAAAACAATTTGGCGCAATAGGGGATTTTGGGCATGGCGTGCTTTTTCATGCGGCAATGGGGCTGAGGTGGCCTGTCGCCCGCGCGGCTACGGCCGGCGGCGGGCGGCCGATTTCTGAGCCGACGCCTTGGTCTTGGCCAGGAGCCGCATCAATTCGCGCACATCCTTCGGCGTCAGGTCGGCGAAGAGATCGGCGATCCAGGTTTCGTGTTCCGCAGCCATCCTGCGAAACTCGGCACGCCCGAGTTTCGTGAGGCGGATCACCTGGACCCGGCGGTCGGTCTCCGAGGTGCGCCGGTCGAGATGACCGGATTCCACGAGACGCTCGACGAGGCCGGTGACATTGCCGTTCGACACCATCATGCGCTTGGAGACATCGGACAGCGTCATGCCGTCAGGTGCCTTGTCGAGCTGTGCCATCAGGTCGAACCGGGGCAATGTGACGTCGAACCGCTGCCGCAGCCGGCCGCGAACCTCGCCCTCGATCAGGGTCGTGCAGGTCAGGAGTCGCAGCCACAGCCGAAGCTCTTCGGCATGGTCCTCTGGCGTTTCGACGGCCTTGGTCTCGGAATCGAGCATGTTGATGCAGTCACTCACGGCCGGCATTCGCGCCCGCACGGATTCCCCAACGTTTTGAGCTTCAAATAAATCGGAGCCGGCCGCAAGTCCAAAGCTGCAACAATCGACCGCATGCCGATTTCTTTAGGCTTCAAATAATTGGCGCGGTGCTTGCATGCGCCGCTGCCCGCAGATGCGATGTCTTGAGCGCGGCTTGCCGCGGCGGTCATCATCGGCATAAGCTTGGATTGCAGTACGGGGCTTGCAGCGCAAGCCGTTCGTCACGAGGGGACAGATCATGAAGACGCAAATGACCTTCGCCGCAGCCGCCATGCTGCTCGGCACCGCGATGAGCCCTGTCTTCGCTCAGGAGAAGATCAAGCTCGGCGTGGTCGTGACCCTGTCGGGACCTGCCGCTGCGCTGGGCCAGCAAGTGCGCGACGGCTTCGCACTCGCGGTGAAGGATCTCGGCGGCAAGATGGGCGGCCGCGATGTCGAGGTGATCGTCGCGGACGACGAACTGAAACCGGACGCGGCGGTAACCAAGGTCAAGGGCCTGCTCGAGCGCGACAAGGTCGACGTCGTGGTCGGCCCGATCTTCTCCAACATCCTGCAGGCGATCCACAGGCCGATCACGGAATCGAAGACCTTCCTGATCAGCCCCAATGCCGGTCCGTCGACCTTTGCCGGCAAGGACTGCAACCCGTTCTTCTATGTGACGTCGTATCAAAACGACCAGGTGCACGAGATCCTCGGCAAGGTCGCGCAGGATCGCGGCTACAAGCGCATGTACCTGATGGTCCCGAACTATCAAGCCGGCAAGGATTCGGTGGCGGGCTTCAAGCTCGACTACAAGGGCGAGATCGTCGAGGAATCCTACATGCCGCTGAACACGCTGGACTTCCAGCCGGAGCTGTCCAAGATCTCCTCGCAGAAGCCCGATGCGTTGTTCACGTTCATGCCCGGCGGCCTCGGCGTCAATCTCGTCAAGCAATACCGGCAGGCGGGCCTTGCCGACACCATCCCGGTGCTCTCGGCTTTCACGGTGGATGAATCCACCTTGCCGGCTCAGCAGGACGCCGCGGTCGGCATGTTCGGCGGCGCGAACTGGGCGCCCAATCTCGACAATCCGCAGAACAAGAAGTTCGTTGCCGCCTATGAGGCCGCCTATAACAGCGTGCCCGGCACCTACGCCTTCCAGGCCTATGACGCCGCGATGCTGATCGACAGCGCGGTCAAGGCGGTGAAGGGTGATCTGTCGAACAAGGACGCTGTTCGCGCCGCCCTCAAGAAAGCCGACTTCACTTCGCTGCGCGGCGCGTTCAAGTTCAACACCAACGGTTATCCGATTCAGGATTTCTACCTGACCAAGGTTGCCAAGCGACCGGACGGCAAGTTCCAGACCGAGATCGTGCAGAAGGTGTTCGAAAATTACGGCGACCGTTATGCCAAGGATTGCAAGGCGGCGAACTAAGCCGAGCGTCGCGTCAAGGGAGGACTTCAATGAGCAGCGAAATCACCGGCATCACCCGGGCGAATGAGGGGATCCAGGGCATTTCCTGGAACATCCTCGGCCAGACCTATGTGCCGAAAAGCAAGACGGAGCACAGCTTCTCCTGGCATGCGACACTGCCGCCGGGCACCTTCGTGCCGCCGCACATCCATCCCGACCAGGACGAGTATCTCTACATGCTGGAGGGTAAGCTCGACTTCATGCTCGGCAATTCGGAATCGCAGGCAACCGCGGGCGATCTGATCCGGCTCGGCATGGGCGTGCCGCACGGCATCTTCAACAAGTCGGAACAGACCGCCAAAGTG
Source organism: Bradyrhizobium sp. CCGE-LA001 (assembly GCF_000296215.2). Taxonomy (NCBI): domain Bacteria; kingdom Pseudomonadati; phylum Pseudomonadota; class Alphaproteobacteria; order Hyphomicrobiales; family Nitrobacteraceae; genus Bradyrhizobium; species Bradyrhizobium sp. CCGE-LA001. Next base: position 5,536,641 of record NZ_CP013949.1, read on the forward strand.
CTGTTCTGGGTGTCGCCGACCAAAAAGCTGTTCGACCTGTTCTGGGGCCTTCACAACATGAAGGAACAGAAGCCAGAGGACGTGGTGGCGATGGCCGCCGAGTTCAACATCCACTTCCTGCCGCCGCCACCCGGCGGCTAGCGTCGCGCGTCAGGCGCGCACCGCCGCGAGACCCGGCACTGCGGCGAAGCCCGCCTTGGTGGCGTAGCCGCGCACGATGGCTTCGCGCTGGGAATAGCTCAGCACGTTGTCGACGTTGTCGAAACCGTCAGGCGCAAGCTGCTCGACAGCGTCGATGACGCCTTCGGGACCGCCGCGCCGGTTCGAGCGGACGATCTCTGCCGTCATCGGCAGGCGCTTCTTCTCGTATTCGAGCAGCGCCTGGCGCGGATGCTCGGCGCGCACCAACGCATCGGCGAGGCAGCGCGCATCGAGGATCGCCTGCGAGGCACCGTTCGATCCGACCGGATACATCGGATGCGCGGCGTCGCCGAGCAGCGTGACGCGCCCCGCCGACCAATAGGGCAAGGGATCGCGATCACAGGTCGGATATTCGTAGAATTCTGGCGTCGCCGAGATCAAGCTCCTGACGTCGATATAAGGGATCGAGAAGCGGGCCACGTGCGGCATCAGCTCCTCGCGGCGGCCCGGCCGCGACCAATCCTCTTTCCGCGGCGGCGGCGCGTTGCCCTCGCCCACCTTCACCAGCACGGCCCAATTGGTCAGACGGCTCGCCGGGCTCGATCCTTCCGCGATCGGATAAATCACCACCTTGGCATCGAGACCACCGGCCACGATCATGGATTTTCCGGTCAGGAACACCGGCCAGTCGCGGGCACCGCGCCACAGCATCAGGCCGTTCCAGCACGGCGGCCCTTCGTTCGGGAACAGCGTCTCGCGGACGCGCGAGTGAATGCCGTCGGCGCCGATCAGGATATCGCCGCGCGCGGTGCGGACGTGCGAGCCGGCGCGATCGAAGAAATAGGCGGTGACACCACCTTCGTCCTGCGTGAATGCGCCGAGCCGGCAGCCGGTGTGAATCGCCTCCCGCCCGAGCCGCTCCTCAACCGCCCGATGGATGACGCCCTGGAGGCGGCCGCGATGGATGGAGAATTGCGGCACGTCATGGCCGGCGTCGAGGCCGCGGGCTTCGCGCCAAACCTCCTGGCCATGGCGATTGAGATAATAGAGCTGATCGGTGCGGATCGCGACGTCGTCGAGCTTCTGCAACAGGCCGAGGCCGGCCAGCTCGCGCATGGCATGCGGCAGCGTGTTGATGCCGACGCCGAGCTCGCGAATGGTGTCGGCCTGCTCGAAGATCTCACAATCGAGGCCGCGCGAGCGCAGCATCAATGCCGTGGTGAGACCACCGATGCCGCCACCGACGATAATCGCCTTCATCGCCCAAACTCCACTGGAAACACAGGCAATGGGTTAACGTCGCACGGGCGGTCACTCCGCCGCAAGCGGCTTTGTCGCCTCCGCCTTGAGCTCGGCCCGGGTCTTGGGCTTAGCCTTAACTCTGAGCTCCTCGAGATCCTGCCGGTCGCGGACGCTGTTGCGGAAGATCTGATCTTTTCCGGGCAGATATTGCGGCGGGCAGAAGGCCTCGTTTGCCCCGTACCAGGCCGCCGCCTTCATGGTGAAGAAGGGGTCGACGAGATGGGGACGTCCGAGCGCGACGAGGTCCGCCCGGCCTGCGGCCAGAATGGTGTTGGCCTGGTCCGCCGTGGTGATGTTGCCGACACACATGGTGGCCACCCGCGCCTCGTTGCGGACCTGGTCCGAAAACGGCGTCTGGAACATGCGCCCGTAGACCGGCTGCGCGTCGCGCACGGTCTGGCCGGTCGAGACGTCGACGAGGTCGACGCCCGCCTCTGCAAAAGCGCGGGCGATGGCGACGGCATCATCGCCGGTAATGCCGCCGTCAGCCCAGTCGGTTGCGGAGATGCGCACCGACATCGGCTTGTGTGACGGCCACGCCGCGCGCAGCGCCTCGAAAATTTCGAGCGGGAACCGCAGACGGTTTTCGAGCGAGCCGCCATACTCGTCAGTGCGGGTATTGGTCAGGGGCGAGATGAAGCTCGCGAGCAGATAGCCGTGGGCGCAGTGCAGTTCGAGCATGTCGAAGCCGCAGCGCTCGCCGCGCTCGGCCGCTGCGACGAAAGCGTCCCTCACGGCATTCATGCCGGCGCGATCGAGCTCGCGCGGCACCTGGCTGTCGGGGAAATAGGGCAGCGGCGATGCCGACAAGATATCCCAGCCGCCCTGCTCCAGGGGGCGGTCCATGCCATCCCACATCAATTTGGTCGCGCCCTTGCGGCCCGCGTGACCCAGTTGCAGGCAGATCTTAGCGGCTGAATTGGCGTGGACGAAATCCACGATCCGGCGCCAGGAAGCCTCCTGCTCGTCGTTCCAGAGGCCGGCACAACCGAGCGTGATCCGGGCATCGCGGCTGACGCAGGTCATTTCGGTGAAGATCAGCGCGGCGCCGCCGATCGCACGCGAGCCGTAATGCACGAGGTGAAAGTCGGTCGGCACGCCTTCCTTGGCCGAATACATGCACATCGGCGACACCACCGCGCGATTGGCGAGTTCCATCTCTCGCAAGCGGAACGGCTGGAACAGCGGCACCATCGGCCGGTCAATGTCGACATCGAACCCGCTGCTGCGCACTTGCCTGGCGAACGTCTTCTCGACCTCGGCCACGAAGTCCGGCGCGCGGAGCTTGAGATTGTCATAGGTGATCGCCTTGGAGCGCGTCATCACGCCGAAGGCGAACTGCACGGGATCGAAGTCCCAGAAGCGGTCGACGTGCTCGAACCAGACCAACGAGACGTCGGCGGCATGCTGCGTCTTCTCGACCTCCTCGCGGCGGCCATGCTCATAGACCTCCAGCGCCGCCTTGATGCTGGGCGCCTTCTCCATCGCTTCGGCCAGCGCGATGGCGTCCTCCATCGCAAGCTTGGTGCCTGAGCCGATCGAGAAATGCGCGCTCGCCTTGGCGTCGCCGAGCAGGACCATGTTGTCCTTCACCCAGCGCTTGCTGCGGATCATCGGGAAGTTGCGCCACATCGAGCGGTTGGTCAGCAACCGGTGCCCGCCGAGGAACCAGCCGAAGATCTCCGCCATCCGCGCGGCGGACTGGGCTTCGTCCAGCCCGGTCAGCCCAGCCCGCTCGAACGTCTCCGGATCCGTCTCGAAGATCCAGGTCGAATGCCCAGCCTCATACTGATAGGCATGGGCGATGAACGGGCCCCACTCGGTTTCCTGGAAAATGAAGGTGAAGGCATCGAGCGACTTGGTCGAGCCCATCCAGGCGAACTTGTTGGAGCGGACATCGACCTCGGGCTGGAAATGATCAACATGTTTCTCGCGGAAGCGGCTGTTGATGCCATCCGCGAGCAGGATGAGATCGGCATCCGCGAAGCGGGATTCGTTGTCGATATCCACTTCAAAATGCAGGGCGACGCCCAGCTCGCGAGCGCGCTCCTGAAGGATCAGCAGCAGCTTCTGGCGCGAGCAGCCGCAAAAGCCATTGCCGCCGACCCGATGCACCGTGCCGCGAAAGTGCACGGCAATGTCGTCCCAATAGGCGAATTCCTGGGTGATGCGGCGGTAGCTCGGAAGATCGTGCTTCTCGAAATTGTCCAGCGTGGCATCGGAGAACACCACGCCGAAGCCGAAAGTATCATCGGCCCGGTTGCGCTCATACACCGTGACTTCGGCGCCCGGCCGCTGCTTCTTGAGCAGGATCGCAGCATAGAGACCCGCAGGTCCGCCACCGATGATCGCGACTTTCATGGGAGCCTCGCCAATTCACCCGGCCACGGAAACTATTTTAAGCCTAAAATAATTTCGCGCAAGCCCCCTGTCGCGGCTTCCCGGAAAGAGGACCGCCCTAGTCGCCCCTGAAGACCGGTTTGACCTTGTTCGCGAACGCCTCGAAGGCGCGCTCGAAATCCGCCGTGGTCATACAGAGTGCCTGGGCGACGGCTTCCGCCTCGATCGCTTCCTCCACCGACATCGCCCATTCCATCGCCAGCATCCGTTTGGTCATGGTATTGGCGAAGGTCGGCCCTTCAGCGATCTGCTTCGCCAGAACCTGCGCCTGGAGCAGCAGCTGCTCCGGCGTGACGAGCCGGCTGAAGAAGCCCCAGCGCTCGCCCTCCTCGGCGGTCATGAACCGGCCGGTGTAGAGCAGTTCGGAGGCGCGCGACTGGCCGATGATCCGCGGCAGGATCACGCAGGCGCCCATGTCGCAGCCGGCAAGGCCGACCTTGTTGAACAGGAACGCCACCTTGGCTCCGCTGGCTGCGAGGCGGATATCAGAGGCCATGGCGATGATCGCGCCCGCACCGGCGCAGATGCCCTCGACCGCGGCCACGATCGGCTGCGGGCAGGCCCGCATCGCCTTGACGAGGTCGCCCGTCATGCGCGTGAAGGCCGTCAGCCCCTTGGTGTCCATCTTCACGAGCGGGCCGATGATCTCGAACACGTCGCCGCCGGACGAGAAATTGCCGCCGGCGCCGGTGACGACGATGGTCTTGACCGCATCGTCGAAGGCGCAGGCGCGGAAGAAATCGGTCAGCTCCCGGTAGCTTTCGAAGGTGAGCGGATTCTTCCGCTCGGGACGATTGAGCGTGACTGTCGCGACGCCCTCGACCACGGCCAGCAGGAAATGCTGCGGTGAATAATCAGCGAGCGGCACGGTGACGGGATTGGCTGGTCTGCTCATGCGATCTCCTTGGATGTCTTGATCCGGGCCTGCATTGCCATGTTAGATTTCACCGCCCGCAACCGCGATCGCCTGCCCGGTGATCGCGCTGGCGCCCTCGCCGCACAGCCAGAGCACCGCGTCGGCCACCTCCTGCGGCGTGATTAGTTTTCCTTGCGGATTGTGCTTCGCGAGCTCGGCGATCGCCTGCTCGCGGGTTCGGCCGGTCTTCTTCATGATGTTGTCGATGCTGCCGGCGACCAGATCGGTGTCGGTGAAACCGGGACACACCGCATTCACGGTCACATGGCTTCCGGCCATTTCGAGGGCAAGGGAACGCACGAGGCCGACAACGGCATGCTTCGCGGCGACGTAGGCGCTGACATAGGCATAGCCCTTGAGCCCGGCGGTGGACGCCACCGCGACAATGCGGCCGTAGGGACGATCCTTCATGCCTGGCAGCACAGCCTGGACGGCATGCACGACGCCCATGAAATTGACATCCATCATCCGGCTGAAGAGCGCGCTGTCCGATTTCGCGAACGGCGCCGATTCAGCGCTGCCTGCATTGGCAATCAGGATGTCGATCGGCTTGCGCGCACTCGCTTCAAGGATGGCGGCCTTCACCGACGCCTCATCAGAGACATCGGCAACGGCCGCAGAATGTGCGGCGCCCGCATCGACGGTCTCGGCAAGGCTCGCCGCATTCCGGCCGAGCACGGTAACGGTGGCGCCCGCATCGACGAGAGAGGCAGCTATCGCGCGGCCGATGCCGCGACCGCCACCGGTCACCAGCGCGTGCGGCGAATGCGGCAATCCGGACATGCGCTGGCTCCCTGGGATGCAGATCGTTTCCTCGATATATTTTAACCTTCAAATTTTTGCAACGAAAGCACTGATCGACTCGGCGAGAGCCGGCACAGTGCCCGGCCCGAAAATTGCTTTAAGCCTAAAATTATCACTTCCCATCGCCCGCAAGCCTGTTAGCATCAAGGGGCCAAGCAAAAGGATGTCGCGTGTCGCAGCCTTCGCCAATGATAACAAAAGACGGACGCTTCGCCTACGAAGCCGCGGGCGATCCGGGCGCAACACCTTTGATCTTCCTGCATGGTATTGGCGGCGCGGCGCGGGCTTGGCGGCGTCAGCTTGCCACATTCGACACCCGCTTCCGCGCCATCGCATGGGATATGCCGGGCTATGGCGGTTCGGCGCCGCTCGCCAGCGTCAGCATCGCTGCCCTGGCGGATGCGCTCCAGCAATTCATCGATCAGCTTGGTGCAAGCAGGCCTGTGCTGGTCGGTCATTCGATCGGCGGCATGATCGTCCAGAAATGGCTGGTGCAGTCACCGAAACTGGCGCGCGCGGTCGTCCTGGCGCAGACCAGCCCGGCTTTTGGCAAGGCCGATGGTGACTGGCAGAAATCGTTCATTGCGGCCCGCCTCGGGCCGCTCGATCGCGGCGAGACGATGAAGTCGCTGGCGCCTTCGCTGGTGACGGAGCTGGTCGGCGACGATCCGGATCCAAGGGGAATGGACCTTGCGCGCGAGTGCATGGCAAGCGTGCCGGAGGCAAGCTATCGCGCCATGATGTTGGCATTGATGGGGTTCGATCAGCGCAGCACGCTCAAGGATATTTCCATCCCGACGCTGCTGCTGTCGGGCTCCAAAGACAACAACGCGCCTGCGCCGATGATGGCGAAGACGGCGACCTACATCCCGGCAGCCGAATATGTCGAGCTTGCCGGCGTCGGCCATCTCGCCAATCTCGAACGCCCTGACGCCTTCGACGAGGCCCTTGGGCGGTTCCTGAACTCTCTCGCGAACAAAGCGTAAGGTGACCGCGCAATGACCATGCAAGTCAGCAAGACCATGAGCACGACCGAGAAGGTTGCGCTGGATGCGCCGATCTTCGATCCCGTGGCATTCCGCCTGAGCGACGAGCAAGCCGGGATCATCGCGCGCGCCCGCGAGATCGGCCAGAGCGTGTTCGCGGGCCGCGCCGCCACGTACGATCGCGAAGCGATCTTTCCGACCGAGAACTATCGCGATCTGCATCGCGTCGGCCTGCTCGGTATTGCCGTTCCCAAGAGGCACGGCGGCCTCGGCGCCGACTACCAGACCTATGCTTTGGCGGCGGCCGAGATCGGCCGCTATTGCGGCGCGACCGCGCTGACCTGGAATATGCACGTCTGCTCGACCCTGTGGTCGGGTCCCCTCGCCGACGATCTCGACATGGACGCGGACACCCGCGCCGAGCACGAGCGGCGGCGCGCGGTTCACTACAAGCGCATCGTCGAGGACGGCGCGATCTATTCGCAGCCGTTCTCCGAAGGCGGTGCGGCGGCCGCGGGCGGAGTCGCATTCGGCACGGAGGCAAGGCCGGTCGATGGTGGCTGGATCGTCAACGGCAAGAAGATCTTTGCCTCGCTCTCGGGCCACGCCGACTATTATGGCGTGCTCTGCACCGAGATCGAGGAAGGCGAGAAGGCCTCGCGCCGCAACACGCTTTATTTGGCTATCTCGGCCAAGTCGAACGGCGTCTCGGTCGTCGGCGACTGGGATCCGCTCGGCATGCGCGGAACAGTGTCGCGAACGCTCCTGTTCAAGGACGTGTTCGTGCCGGAGGATGCGGCGCTGATGCCGCGCGGCGTCTATTTCCAGGCCGCGATGCGGTGGCCCCACATGTTCCTGACGCTGTCGCCGACCTATATGGGCCTCGCACAAGCCGCCTACGACTTCACCGTGCGCTATCTGCGCGGCGAGGTGCCAGGGATGCCGCCGGTCAAGCGCAGGATGTATCCCACCAAGCAGATCGCGGTGGCGCAGATGCAGATCAAGCTGGAGCAGATCAAGGCGATCTGGTTTCAGGCTGTGACCGAAGCCCGCGCCAATCCGAGCAAGGAACAGGTTCTGCGGGCCTATGCCGCACAATATTCGGTGATGGAGGGTGCCAACGAGCTCGCCGCGCTCGCCATCCGCACTTGCGGCGGCCAAGCCATGCTGCGGTCACTGCCATTGGAGCGGATCTACCGCGACAGCCGCTGCGGCTCGCTGATGCTGCCCTGGACCGCCGAACTCTGCCTCGACCGCATCGGGCGCGAGGCACTTTACGAGGCTGGCGAGACGGACGACTGATTGTGGACCTCTGTAGTCTGATCGATCGCAACGCGGCGTTTTCGCCAGACAAGACCGCCATTGCCTTCGAGGGGGAACGGCTGAGCTATGCGGCGTTCGCCGCGCGCATCGAACGGACCGCCACCGCCCTGAAGCAAGAGCTGGGCGTCGGCCGCGGCGACCGTGTCGCGATCCTGAGCCTGAACCGGCCCGACTACCTGGTTCTGCTGTACGCCTGCGCGCGGCTGGGGGCGATGCTGGTGCCGCTGAACTGGCGGCTGGCCGTGGCCGAGCAGCTGTTCATTCTGAGCGATGCCGGCGCCAAGGTCCTGGTGCTCGAACAGGCATTTGAAGGCGTGCTCACCGAACTTGAAAGGACCGCGCCTGAGACATCCGTCGTCGGCCTCGATTTCGCCCCACCGCGCGGCGCGACATTCGAAAACCTGTTGGCTTGCAGCGAGGGCAGCGGCCGCAACCCGCACACTGACCTCTCCTGCCCGCTCCTCATCGTTTACACCTCGGGAACGACGGGGCGGCCGAAGGGCGCGGTGCTGCGGCAGGAGGCGCTGTTCTGGAACGGCGTCATGAGCCAGCACATGCACAACATGACCTCGGACGATCATGTGCTGACGGTGCTGCCGTTCTTCCACGTCGGCGGCCTCAACATCCAGACCACGCCTGCGCTGCAGCTGGGCGCAACCGTCACGATCCACGCGCGGTTTGCGCCGGACACGGCGCTCGCGGCGATCGAACAGAAGCGGCCGACGCTGACGGTGATGGTGCCGGCGATCATCCATGCCGTGAGCGAGCATCCTGGCTGGGCAGTGGCCGATCTCTCATCACTGAAGGCCGTCGCGACAGGCTCGACCATCGTACCGCCGCACCTGATCGATCGTTTCACCGCGCGCGGCGTTCCCGTGCTTCAGGTCTACGGCTCCACCGAAACCTGCCCTATCGCAGTCTACACCCGCCTCGGCGGCGATCTCTCACGGGTTGGATCGACCGGACTCGCCGGCCTGTACTGCGAGGCGAAAGTCATTGACCAGATCGGCAACGAGGTGCCGGCGGGCACACCGGGAGAGATCGCGGTGCGCGGCGCCAACGTCTTCTTCGAATATTGGGGCAACGAGGCCGCCACGCGCGATGCGCTTCACGACGGCTGGTATCGGACCGGCGATATCGGCCTGTGCGATGCCGACGGCTATTTCTGGGTGCGCGACCGCAAGAAGAATCTGATCATTTCCGGCGGCGAGAATGTTTATCCGGCGGAGGTCGAGCGCGTCCTGCTCGAACATCCCGATGTCAGCGAATGCGCCGTGATCGGCCGGCTGGACCCGCGCTGGGACGAAGTCCCCATCGCCTATGTGATCCCGCGATCCGGCGCGCGGCTCGAAGCGCATGAGCTCAGAACGCACGCCCAGGCGCAGCTCGCGCGCTACAAAGTTCCACGCGAGATCGTCTTCGTCACCGACATGCCGCGCACGGCGCTGGGCAAGGTCCAGCATTTCCTGCTGAAGCAGCTTGATGCGCAGTCGCGCGTGCAAGGAGAAGCGTCTTGAAGATTGCAGTTCTGGGTGGGGGAAACGGCTCGTTCGCGGCCGCGGGCGATTTTGCGCTGTCGGGGCATGAGGTCCGGCTGTGGCGCCGCGATGCCGATCAGGTTGCTGCGCATCGCGCTGCCGGTGCGCGCATCCTGGTCAAGGATCACGACGGTCGCCACGACGTGAAGCTCGCGCTGGTCACGACCGACATCGCTGACGCGGTTCGCGGCGTCGAACTGATCCTTTGCCCTGCGCCGGCCTTCGCACAGCCGGACATTGCCCGCCTGCTCGCTCCGCATCTGCGGGACGGCCAGGTCATCTTTCTGCCGCCGGCGACGTTCGGCTCGATGATCTTCGCCCAGGCGGCCCGGGATGCCGGCAACGCTGCCAAGGCGAGCTTCGCCGAGACCGGCACGCTGCCCTGGCTGACGCGCAAGCACGGGCCGTTCGAGGTCGCGATCACCATCCGCGCCAAGCGACTGCCGGTCGGTGTGTTCCCGCTCGATCAGGCACCGCATGCGCTCGAAGTGATCGGACGCGCTTTTCCCGACGTGATCGAAGCCTGCGGGGACGCGCTGTCAGGGGCGCTGATGAATGCAGGTCCCATCATCCATCCGCCCTTGATCGTGATGAACGCCGGTCCGATCGAACATTTCGAGCGCTGGGACATTCACAAGGAAGGCACGCAAGCCGCAATCCGCCGGGTCACCGACGCGCTCGACGCGGAACGGATCGCGGTGCGCGATGCGCTCGGCTATGGCGCGCCGCATTTCCCGCTCGCTCATCACTACGCTAGGGAAGGCGAGATCTGGATGTATGGCCGCGGCTCCCACGATCGGCTGACGGATTCCGGCGACTGGCGCGAACGGATCGTGCTGACCGAACACCGCTACATGCGCGAGGACCTACGGCTCGGGCTGTCGCTGCTGGTGTCAGTCGCCGGCCTTGCCGGCGTGGACACGCCGCTGGCCAAGGCGTTCCTGTCGATCGGCAGTGCGATCTGCGGCGAGGATTTCGCAAGAGGCGGCCGTACGCTCGAGACGCTCGGGCTCGACAATCTTGGCAAGGCCGAATTGCTGACGCTGCTTCGTAATGGATTCTGATCGATGACCAACCGCGTCAATATCGTCTGTCTCGGTGCCGGCCGGATGGGGCGCGGCATCGCCGTCGCCTTCGCCTATGCCGGCCACAGCGTCACGATGATCGACATCAAGGCGCGTTCGGCTGAGGAGTTCACCAGGCTGGAAGCGGACGCGCTTGGCGAGGTTCAAAGGACCTTTGCCAGCCTGTCGAAGTTGGGGTTATTGACCGAAGCGGACGTTGCTCCGCTCATCGCGCGCGTCTCGGTGGTCGCGGCTGGCCAAAGCGCCGCCGCGCTCTCGGAGGCCGGCATGGTGTTCGAGGGCGTTCCCGAGGTGGTCGAGCTCAAGCGGGAGGTGCTGGGGGCTGCGTCAAAGCAAGTTGGCCCGGACACGATCATCGCATCGACGACGTCGACGATTCTCGTCGACGATCTCTCCGGCGCAATCGTCAATCCTCGCCGCTTCCTCAACGTGCATTGGCTCAACCCGGCGTATCTGATCCCGCTGGTCGAAGTCTCGCCGGGCCAGGCCACCGACCCCGCGATCATCGACGAGGTCAAGGCGCTGCTCGAAGGCATTGGCAAGGTGCCGGTGGTCTGCGCGGCGACTCCCGGATTCATCGTCCCGCGCATCCAGGCCCTCGCGATGAACGAGGCTGCCCGCATGGTCGAGGAAGGCGTCGCCAGCGCTGAAGAGATCGACAAGGCGATCCGCTACGGCTTCGGCTTTCGCTACGCTGTGCTTGGTCTGCTCGAATTCATCGACTGGGGCGGCGGCGACATCCTGTATTACGCGAGCCGCTATCTCGAAGGCGCACTCGGCAGCGATCGCTATCGGGCGCCGGAGGTGATCTCGCGCAACATGAACGAGGGACGGATCGGCCTGCGGACGGGCTCAGGCTTCCTCGACTATTCCGGCCTCGATGTCGACGCCTACCGTGTCGAGCGACTCAAGGCCATGGTCGACCTGCTCCGCCATTTCGGCCTGGCACGGCCGCCCGTACGCGATTAGCCGAAAACGTCCTGAAGCACACCTTCACGCACGACCGCAACGCCGTCGAGCTCGATGGTGGTTCCCATCATCGGAAGGTCGAAATGGCCCGCGGTGTAGCGGCCGGCGAACTCGTTCGCGCCGGTCGAGAACAAGAAATTGCCGGACACGGCGCGAAGCTCCGTGCCGTTGGTGTCGCGCTGATCGTACATCGACAGCGCCTCGTAGCGCGCGCCGGGATTCATGCCGAAGCCGACATGCGAGACCGCATAGGCTTCGCGATCACCCCAAGCGGCGAGATAGCGGCGCATCATTGCGGCGTCCGTGCCCTCGCCTTCCAGCTCGACGACATAATCGTCCTTCAGCGTCATCTTCACCGGAGAAGTCAGGTAGCGCTTGAAGGTCAGATTGATGTCGCCGGGCGCCATCACCAGCGTGCCATTGATGGTCCCGCTCTTGGGAAAGCTGACGACGATGCCGCCAGGCCAGTGCGCCAGTGTGCCGGGCTTGTCGGTCCATCCCCACACGCCGACTGTGGAGGCCCCGACCATGTCGACATCGAGCGCCGTTCCTGCTTTGGAAGTGACCCGCATCCGCTTCGTCCCGCGCAGCATCTTTGCGGCGGCACGAACACGCTTTTCCAGCGCGGGATCCGGCACCATCCGCTCCAGCGCCTCGGGATGCTCGTTGGAGATCACCAGGATCCGCGCGCCGGCCTTGAGGATTTCCGGTGTCTCCACCGCGTGCATCAGGCCTTCGATGGTGCAATCGACCACGAAGCCGGCCTGCTGAAGTGCGGTGACGACCGGACCAAGCTTCTGGATCGCCTCGCTCGCCCCGGTCGAGCGAACCGGGACGATGTTCCGGTTGCGCGGTGTCGGCATCACCACGTGAAACGGCCGCGCGCCCATGCGCAACAGAGCGAGCTCGGCAAGATGCACATTCAGCGCGCGTGACTGGGTTTCCGACAGGATCGCCGCAATATCGCCGGCCTTGACGGCGCATCGCTCGAAAATCTCGCAGAATGCATCAATCCATTTTGCTTCGATGCGATCAGCCAGCATGGTTCTCTCCCGGTCTTCTGAATTCTTGTTTGTTACGCTTCCGGAAAGCCCCGGAGCAGGTACGATCGCACGGCTCCCAAGAGGCCGTTCAGGATCAAACCCAGCAGCGATATCGTGATCAGCGGGACGAACATGTCCACGGCCTGGAAAGTCCGGGCCGCCGTCACGAGCGCATGACCCAGTCCGTCCGTCGACGTAATCATCTCGGCCAGAAACACCACGATGCAGGAAATGACAAGGCCGATCCGGCATCCCGTCAGGATCGACGGCATCGCCGCGGGCAGCACGACCTTGAAGAGGATTTCACGGCGCGGCGTTCCCGCCGCCATGGCCGACCAGATCAGCTTCTGCTCCACGGTCGACGCGCCGTAATAGGTGGACAACAGGATGGGGAAGAGTGCATCGGCTGCCACCAAAGTAATCTTCGAGCCGTGGCCGAAGCCGAGCAGCAGCAGCAATGCCGGGTAGAGCGCAACCTTGGGCAAAGGCGCCAGGACGCGCACGATCGGCCGAACCACGGCGTTGATCGCCGGATTGGCGGCGGCCGCGATGCCGAGACTGATACCCAGCACGACCGCAATCGAAAATCCTGCAAACAGCCGGATCAGGGTCGCCGCGATCTCATGCTGAAACGTCGAGGTCACGAGCTGCTGGAGCAGGCGGCCGAAGACGAAGCCTGGGGGCGGCAGCAGAACTGCGGGCGCGAAGCCGAAAGACACCAGGCCTTGCCACAGCGCGATCACCAGCAGGATCGGGGCGATGCCAAGAACGATATTTGGGGAGACAAGGCGCGACATCATGAAAAGCTCAGCGGCATGTCGAACTGAGGCTCGGACCAGCGCACCAGTCTTGCGCGGACCCGCTCGAAGATCGCATCGAGGCAGATTCCCATGGCACCGACGATGATGATCATCGCAAAGACGGTATCGTATTGGCCCATGTCGAGCGCGTTGAACAGGATGTTCCCGGCGCCGGACTGACGGGCGATCATCTCGCTGGTGATCATCGTGATCAGCGCCAGCACCAGTCCGGTACGACACCCCGTCAGGATTTCCGGCAGCGCCGCCGGCAGCACGATGCGCACCAGGCGCTGCGCCGGCGAGAGTCCCATCGCGGCGCCCGACCACATCATCTTCTCCTCGACCGCCTTGGCGCCTTCGAAACTGTGATAGATGACGGGCAGGCTGACGCCGAGGAAGATCACCAGCGTCTTCGTGATGTCGCCAACGCCCAGCCACAGCATGATGATCGGCATCAAGGCCGCCTTGGGCACCGGATAAATCACCATCAGCAGCGGATTGAAGAAGGCCGCGACCGCAGCGCTGCGTCCCATCAAGAGGCCAAGCGGAATCGAGACAAGCACGGCCAAGCCAAACCCGATCGCCATGCGGCGGAGCGAGGCAAGGATGTTGATCAGGGATTCCTTGTCGCCAAGAATGCTCGGGATCGCCCGCATCGCCTCGATCGCCGTGGGAAAGCTGTCATTCTTCAGCGCGAGAGACGCGATCTGCCACACCGCCAGCAATCCGATGCAGGCGAGCACCGGGGCAGCGCGCTTGACCATGGCAGCCGAAGACATCATGTGGGCGCGCCGGTTTCGTCGCTCTCATCGAACATGCGCTCGATGTCGACGACGTATTTTTGGTAGCGCGAATCAAGCAACAGCTCGTTACGGCGGCGCGGCCGCGGCAGATCGATGTCGATGACCTGCCGAATGCGGCCGGGAGATTTCGACATCATCACGACCTTGTCGGAGAGGAAGACGGCTTCGTCGACCGAGTGGGTGACGAAGAGCACCGTCTTGCGATCACGTTCCCAGATGTTCAACAGGTCGTTCTGCAAGCGTGTCCGGGTGTGGGCATCGAGCGCGCCGAACGGCTCGTCCATCAACAACACTTCGGGCTGGTAAGCGAGTGTTCTCGCCAGCGCGACGCGCTGCTTCATGCCGCCCGAGAGCTCCTTGGGATAGAAGTTCTCGTAGCCCTTGAGGCCGACCATCTCGATCAAGGCCCGGCTCTGCGCTTCGGCTTCAGTGGCGCGAACGCCTTGCTGGCGCGGTCCGTACATCACATTGCCGAGCACGGTCTTCCAGGGAAACAGCGCAAATTCCTGGAACACCGGTCCGCGATCCGGACCAGGCCCCGTGATCGCTCGTCCCTTCATCTTCGCCGCGCCGCTGGTCGGGCTGACGAAGCCGCCGACGATGTAGAGCAGGGTCGACTTGCCGCAGCCGGATGGACCGAGGATGGAGACAAAAGCCCCCTCCTCGATCGTCAGCGAGATGCCCGACAGCGCCACATGATCCTTACGTGCCGAGGTCTGAAAGACCTGCGAGACGCGGTCGATCTCGATGATCGCAGAAGCCGGCTCATGTGGCGTCACCGGTCTCACCCATTCGCTCGATCTCGAAGGCAATACCTTCATCGCGTCTCTCGCCTCACTCGCGCACGGACATCGCGCGACAACTCCGCTGAATGTCCGTCATCAGCGCCACGAGCTTAGCAAGAAACTTGCCAGACTGGCCGCCGCTTTCGCGCGAATGCGGCGCGTCATTCGAACCACGGCCATTCTGCCGGGCCTTCATGCGTCACGGCACCGCCCGGCGCCTGTCCGACGAGTCGCGCATATTTCGCGAGCGCGCCGGCGCGGTGTCGCGGAGGCCGCGGCTTCCAATCGCGCCTGCGTGCCACAAGCTCCTGCTCGTCGACCAGCAGATCCATTCGCCGGTTTGCCGCGTCAATCCGAATCCTATCGCCGTCGCGGACCAGCGCCAGCGGACCGCCGACGAACGCCTCAGGAGAGACATAGCCGATGCACATGCCGCGGGTCGCGCCCGAGAACCGTCCATCCGTGATCAGGGCCACCTTTTCGCCCATGCCCTGCCCATAAATCAGCGCGGTGACGCCGAGCATCTCGCGCATGCCGGGGCCGCCAACGGGTCCTTCATTGCGGATCACGAGGACCTCGCCCGCCTTGTAGCTGCGGTCGCGAACGGCCTTGACGCAGGCTTCCTCGTCTTCAAACACCCGTGCCACGCCCTCGAAGAACTGGCTCTTCAAACCCGCGACCTTGATCACCGCGCCGTCCGGGGAGAGATTGCCCTTCAGCACCGCCACACCGCCATCGGGCATGATCGGCGCGCGGGACGCGTAAACGATCTCACCATCGGGTGCGTTGGCCGCGCCATATTCTTCGGCAAGTGTGCGGCCCGTGATGGTGATGCAGCTGCCGTCGACGTGACCGCTCTGGATCAGCTCGCGAATGATCACCGCAGCGCCCCCGATGTCGTAGACATCCTTCGCTGTGTATTTGCCTCCGGGCCGCAGGTTGCCGATCAGCGGTGTCCTTGCGAAAACCTCACCGACATCATCGATGGTGAAGGCAATGCCCGCCTCGTTCGCGATCGCCGGCAGATGCAGCGCGGCATTGGTCGAACCGCCCGTCGCGGCCACGATGGCCGCGCCGTTCTCGAGGGATTTCCGCGTCACGATGTCACGCGGCAGCGGCCCGCCGCGTTCCAGCATCTCCATGATCAGCCGGCCGGCGCGCCGCGAGATCTGTGCCCGCTCGGCGTAGACGCCGGGGACCATCGAGACGTTGGGGATGGTGAGGCCCATCGCCTCCGAGACCATCCCCATCGTGTTTGCGGTGAACTGGCCGGCGCAGGCACCGATCGTCGGCAGGCAAGCGCGCTCGATCCGCTCAAGCGTGGCACCGTCGATCTCGCCGGTCATGAAGCTGCCGACAGCCTCATAGGAATCGAGCACCGTCAGCGTCCGCCCGTCCACGCGCCCCGGCAGCGAGCTGCCGCCGTAGATGAAGATGGACGGCACGTTGCAGCGAACCATGCCCATCATCACGCCTGGAAGCGTCTTGTCGCATCCGCCATAACCGATCAGCGCATCGTAGGCGAGACCATGGACGACGGCCTCGATCGAATCCGCGATCAGCTCACGCGAGAACAAAGAGAACTTCATCCCCTCGTGATTCATGCTGATGCCGTCGGAAACCGAGACGGTCGAGAATTCCCGCGGTGTGCCGCCGGCTTCCTCAATGCCGGTCTTGGCTGCGGCGACCTGAAAGTCATGGGTCATGTTGCAGGGCGTTTGCTCGCCCTTCATGCTGACGACGCCGACCATCGGCTTGGCGATCGCGGCGTCATCGAGCCCCATTGCGCGCATGAAGGCACGATGCGGAGCTCGGTCGAGACCATCAGTGGTGACCCGTGATCGCAATTTCTTCATGCGTGCATCTTCTTCATATGGCGTCCCGAACGATCCGGAACGCCGCAATCCCGCGATAACTCGCCTGCCTGTTTACTCCAGCGGCGCGACGATCGTCGGGTGTCTGAACTGCGCTGCATCCAGCTTCGGCAGCATCCCTGTCTCCGCATAGATGTCCAGCATCTTCTGGATTGCAGGGAAATTCGGCGCTGCACCGGGATCGCGCCCGAAATCATTGTCCTTGAGCAGATAAGTCTCGAGCACCGGAATGGGCGCCTTGAGAACCTCATTGACGACCTTCAAGGTCTCTTCGCGGTTCGCCAGCGCCTTCCTCATGCCCGACGTGATGTCGCGGACATAGGCCTTGACCGCTTCCGGATTCTTGTCGACGAAATCGGCACGACAGGCCTCCAGGATATGCACGATGTTCGGCATGGCCTCCGACAGCGAGAACAGCTTTCGGGTGCCGCCCTTCGCTTCGGCACGCGCGGCAAACGGCTGGTTCATGTTGACGGCATCGACGCGCCCCTGGCGTAGCGCGTCTTCAGAGACGGCAAAGCCGACCTCCACCAGCTTGATGTCCTTGGCCGGATCGACGCCGTTCTGTTTCAAGAGCAGGTTGAATGGCCCCTGTGTTCCGCCGCCGATCACGGAAATGCCGACCGTCTTGCCCTTGAGATCTGCAATGGTCTTGATCGGCGAGTCGTCTTTCACCGCCCAATAGACCGAAAAGCCGCCGGGCTTTTCGAACACGTGCTGCGCCACGATATAGGCCTTGAGATTGCCGCCGACGACGCCGTTTGAGAGCGACAATGGGGCCTGCGTCGCGCAATCCAGCGCGCCGGCTGCCAGTGCCTGGGTCATCGGCGCGGTGCCCTGAAACTGGGTCCATTCGATGTTGTAGGCCTTGCCGATGTTGGGAAACTCGGCCGCGCGGCGCATCATCCAGTACTTGGATTCCTCGGCCGGGATCGTCCAGCCGACGCGGATCGTCTGCTGCGCCCGCAACGGGCTCGAGCCCGAGAACACGGCCGCAACCGCCCCCAATGCCAGGATCCACCTCGAAACGGTTCGCATGGTGCTCACTCCGCTGCTCCGGCGCCGATGGGCGCCCCCAACCCGACCGGCCCAAATGTTTCATGGTTCAAACAATCAGGCAAGCCATGCGGGCTCGGCGGTTTCGCCAAGCGATGCACCATGTAAGGTAAGGGAACGGTGGCGCTGCGTTGCGCCGCGACAGGAGGAGACAACCTATGGCTGATGCGAGCAAGACGAACCCGCAAGATGCTGCGAAGCTCGGCTATCTCGGCCTCGGGCTCATGGGGACGCCCATGTCCCGCCGCCTGCTCAAGGCCGGCCATCAGGTCACTGTCTGGAACCGCTCGCAGGGCAAGATGGCCCCGCTCGTCGAGGCCGGCGCAATTGCCGCCGCTACGCCCCGCGACGTGATGGCGAGTTCGGACATCGTCTTCATGTGTGTGACGGACGCCGCCGCCGTCGAAGAGGTGATTTTCGGGCGTGAGGGCCTTTCATCAGCTCCCGGTGCCGGCAAGCTCGTCGTCGACTTCTCGTCGATCCATCCCGACGCTGCCCGCGACCTTGCAACACGACTGAATGATGCGAACCGCGCAGGCTGGATCGATGCGCCAGTTTCCGGAGGCACGAAGGGAGCCGAAGAAGGCACACTCGCGATCATGGCCGGCGGAGAAGCGGCCGACATCGAGAGGGTGCGGCCCTATGTGCTGTCCATGGCGCGCAGGTTCACTCACATGGGCCCGACCGGCGCCGGCCAGACCACGAAGCTGTGCAATCAGGTGATCGTCGGATGCGCAATGGCCGTTCTTGCGGAAGCAACACGCCTTGCCGTGAACGCGGGGATTGACGCCGACCGGTTGCCCGAAGCGCTCGCTGGCGGCTTTGCCGATTCCATCCCGCTCCAGCTCTTCGTGCCGCGGATGGTTCAGGGCATTCACAGCCCGCCGCTCGGCCACATCGCCACGATGCTCAAGGACCTCGATACAGTCGCCGATGTCGCTCAGGCGAAATCGACACCGGTGCCGATGGCTTCGCTTGCGGGACAACTTTTCAGGCTGGCGAAGGCGGCGCGAGGCGCGGAGGCCGACGCGCTGGAGATCTACAAGCTGTCAGCGGGCGTCAAGCCGTCCGAAGCGAGCTGAGCCGCGTTAGGGGATTTTTTTGCGCTCGTCGTCGGCCAGAAAGCGACCGAACGTCCCGCGTGCGAACAGCAGCGGCTCCTTCGCACTGTAGGTGTAAGCCTCGACCGCGCCGAGAAAGATCACGTGATCGCCACCATAGTAGCGATTGACCGAGCGGCACTGAAAATTGGCGACGCTGTCGGCGAGCACCGGCGCGCCGCCAAGCCCTGGCGTCCAATCGACGCCGGTGAATTTGTCATCGGACGATTTGGCGAACTTGTTCGCAAGCGCCTGTTGCGAAGCGCCGAGCACGTTGACCGTGAAGTGACTGGCGTTTTGGAACACGGTCAGGCTCGAGGAATAGACGACGAGGCTCCACAGAACCAGCGGAGGATTCAGGGAGACCGATGCGAACGAGTTACAGGTCAGGCCGTAGGGCTTTCCGTCAGCAGCCGCGGCTGTGATGATTGTCACGCCGGTCGCATAGGTGCCGAGCGCGTTGCGAAAATCGCGGGGATCGATCGACGAGCTGTCGCTCGCGAGTTCGTTGGCTGGATCGGGAGCGGCCGGCTGCTTCGGCAGGTCATTCATCGGCCGGCCTCACAGCGTCAGATTCTCGGACGGCAGGCCCAGTGCCACGCGTCCATAGTTGGTCCCGGCCGCATCAAAGTTGAACGCCAGATGCGAGTTGATCGCATGCGCATCACGGAATTGCCGCTGCAGCACGCCCGTCGTGAACAGGCCACGTGCTCCGCTCGCGGCAAACAGCATGGAGACCGCCTCGGTGCACAGATTCACCGAAAAGGCGCCATCGCGCCGATATCTGGTTTTGGTCGCCATGTCAGGGATATGACCGCGTCGCGCATTTGCCATGGCATCCAGACATGCCGAGCGCATGATCAGGCGCGCGGCGTCGATTTTCGCCGAGGCCTCCGCGATCTTGATCTGCGTGCTTTGAAAATCGCTCAGCTTGGCCCGGTTGTAGGTTGAAATGCGATGACGTGCGACCTCCGCATAGTCGTCAAGACATGCCTGCGCATTTCCGAGCGCAACGCCGGAGAGAACGTAAGGAAACAGCGAAAAGACAGGGAGTGCATACAGCGGATTTGGATTGACCTTGCTGCCCGGCGTCGGGCCCCCGGCGAGATCGCCGACAGCAACCGTCATATGGTTGGCAACGAAGGCATCCCTGACCTCCACGTCGCAAGACCCGGTCCCGCGCAGTCCCGCGACGTTCCAGGTGTCGAGCACCTTGTAATCGTCCTTCGGCAGCAGAAAGATCCGATACTCGATGCCGTCGGCTTCGTCGTCGGAGTAGACGACGCTTGCCAGCATGTTCCATTCGCAGGAAGCAACGCCCGAGGAGAACGGCCAGCTGCCATGCAGCCGATACCCGCCCTCGACCCTTGTGGCGCGACCAGCCGGAAAAATGAATGAGGATGCGATCAACGCGTCCGGATCCCGGCTCCAGACCAGATCCTGCGCCTTCGGCTCGAACATGCCGAGCATCCAATGATGGCTCGCCAAATTGGCGAGATTCCAGGCGACCGACGCGTCCGCCTGCCCGAGCAGATCCGCGCAATCGATCAACGAGACGTAGTCGAGCTCCGCGCCACCGATCCGGCTCGGCTGGAGCATCCGGAACAGGCCAGTATCGTGAAGATCCCTTTCGGTCTCCGGCGGAAGGTGCCGTAACTCCTCCGTCCGCGCCGCCCGCTCCCGCAGTCGCGGCAGGAGCGCCCGTGCCTTGGCCATCATGGCCGCATAGGCGAGTTCGCCGGCTTCCAGCCTGGCAGGCTCGCTGATGCTCGGCTCTCGACCAGGCGCCATTGGTGTCCCTCGCTTTGGCACATTTATGCGGCCGGACCACCGCCAAATCAAGCCGATGCAACATCGAGGCTGTGCAATGGCCTTGCGGAGACTGCCTGAAGGCAAGCCGAGGGAGAGGATGCTCCACCTCGTTGGACGTTTGTGCTCAAGCCGGCGTCGCCTTGCCTGTGCCAAAGACACCCTTTTCAGTGAGCTCAGTGATCCGAAGCTGATCATAACCGAGCAAGTCATGGAGGACGGCTTTGGTATGCTCGCCCAGCAGAGGAGCTGCAACAGGATCGATCGCGCCGGTCAGACTCATTGCGATCGGCGGCTCAATGTTAGGGACCCACTCCGCTGTCGGATGCGGTATCCGGTTCAAGCGATGACGCTCGCGCGCCTCGGGCGCATTGAACCCTTCCTCGACTGTTCGAAGATAGCCCACAGGGATATTGGCCTGCTTCATCTTCGCCATCCAGTTCTCGAGCGTATCGTCGGCAAAGACTTCCGCGATGGCTGCCCGCAAGAGCTCCTTGTTCTCCGAGCGCGCTTTGCGTGTGGCGAACTGTGGATCGTTAATGAGGTCGGGCCGGTTCAGCACCTCGACGACCAAGCGGCGATAAAGCCGGTCGTTGGCGCAGGCCATGTAGAGCGGCCCATCGGAGGCCTCATACACCCCGACGGTCGGAGATCCGCTCGGCGAATTGCCGAACCGGCCGGGATTCTCGCCATTGATCAGATAGGCCATGCCGTAGAAGCCGGTCATTCCCATGGCAATGTCGAACAGCGCGACCTCGACATGCTGCCCGCGGCCGAGCCGGTCCCGCGCCAGCAGCGCCAGCAGGATGGCGTTGCAGGCAGACATTCCCGTTGCCATATCCACGATCGGCGGACCGGTGCGAACCGCCGGGCCGTCGGCAAACCCGTTGAGCGACATGAAGCCGCTTTCCGCTTGTGTGATCGGATCAAAGCCCGGACGCGAAGCAAACGGCCCGGTGCGTCCGTAGGCGGAGATCGAGCAATAGACCAGCCGCGGGTTAAGCGGCGCGACAGCTTCGTAGTCGAGGCCGAATTTCTTCATGACCCCGCTGGAAAAATTCTCGACGACGACATCCGCCTTGCGGATCAGGTCGAGCGCAATCGCGCGAGCCTCCGGCACGGCAAGGTCGAGCGCAATCCCGCGCTTGTTGCGGTTCAGGCTGAGGTAAGCGGCGCTTTCGCCGCCGATTTCGGCGTGCTCATATGCACGCGTGTCGTCGCCACCGTCAGGATTCTCGATCTTGATGACATGCGCGCCGAAATCGGCAAGCGTCTGCGTGCAGGCTGGGCCGGCCACCACACGCGTGAAATCGACGACCAGCAAACCGTCGAGCGCAGCCGGAGCTACCGTCGCACGCGGTGAACGTTCCGGCAATTGAGGCTTAGTGGACATCGATAGCGCTCCGTTACATCGGCTTGTGGCCGCCGAATTTCCTGCAGAAGCAAACTTAAAGCCCGACGCCGCCGAGTTCGCAAGTGCTTCGCCCGCATGGCCGCAAACGCAAAAAAGGCCCGGCAGCCTATCAGGCTGCCGGGCCGGTAGATGCTCAGCGCGTGCGGAGGCCACGCGCGTCTTGCGTAGCCCTCCTCGTTTGAGGAAGTCACGTTCCGCGCCGCGGGAAACGGGCCCGCGATGCTCAGCGTAGCCGCTTTCGCCAATACAGCGTGTGCGACCAGGCCCAGGGTGCCTCGGGCTCGTAGAGCCGATAACCCGCCTCGATGAAATTGTTCGCAGATGTCGGATTGTCCGTCGTATCGGAGACGATGCTATTCCACCCCAGACGCCGCCCTTGCGCCTCGATCGCCCGCATCAACCTGAGTTGAAGCCCCCGTCCTCGATGCCGCTGCAAAACCCCGACCCGGCAAAAATATCCACTGTTTCGCGCATGCGTCGACGGCACGACGCCGGCGAAGGCGACCGGATCATCATCGTGATAGGCGAGCCACCACGCACCCAAACCGAACTGCGGCATGGCGGCCCCATTGAAGAATGTCAGCCGATGCAGATCGCCGAGGATCTCGGCAGTCTCGTCATCGTCCGCATCGACGGTACGAATTCTGTACATGGAGATAGCCTTGTGGGGGATCTTAAGTCCGGCCGTCGAGACTCACTTGCCCAGCACGACTTTGACACCGAGCCAGACCGCTCCCATCAGACCGGTCGCAATCACCGTGATGACGGCCTTGAAGGTGTAGCTCTGCGCCTGCTCCACGCTTTTTCGCCAGCGCCGCAGGTGCTGAAAATCAGCTCGGAGCTCCTTCCGGTCGTCATCTTCAATTCCAAAAGAAGCCAGCACCGACGCCACCGCCTTCAGCACGATTGCATCGATGCTTTCCTGCTGGAGCCTGTGCTGCTCGGCCAGTGTCTCAGCAACGATCGCCCTGATTTCGTCATTCACGATTTTCACCGCTTGATGATCCTTGCAACGTTCTCGAAGCCGCGCTTGGCGAAGTAAAAGGAGACCACGAGATTGGCGGTGATTGCCGCAAATCCCGCCAGAGCGTCCGTCGAGCCGAAGCCGAGAACCTTGTCCCAGACCAGGAGCTTTGCGAAATAGAGCGCCACGCAATAGCCCATCAGCTTGTCCGGCTCGTACCAGTGCCCGATTTCTGCTTTCGCTGCCGACCCACTGCACGATCCACATCGTGAAGGCATCTGCCGCGGCACCGGCGCCGCCGATGTCGATAAAGGCGCGAAGCGGCAGCAGAGGATCGGCGGAGATTTTTCCGATCCGTCCCCCGGCACGCGCCTCCGACAGCAGCGAAGCAAAATAGGCGCCCTCGAAGGCGCGGGCATATTCGCCCTCCCAGATGTGATCGTAGCGCTCAGGATAGAGCTTCTGATCCAGCAACCGCTCCTCCCCGAGCACGTCCGGAAACCAGGGATTGTCACGCCAGTTCGCCTTCACGACGACGGCGCCGTCGGGCTGCCGCCCGCGTAAAAAATCGTCGATCGCATCGCTCTTGCGTCGCGGATTCCAGCTCGCCCAGAGCTCCGAATCCTTGGCGCGGATCGTCGGCCGCAGCAGCGCGAGGCTACGCGCGCTGAGCGACTGGGCCTCGTCGATCCAGGCGATGCGAAAACCTTCCAACGACTTGATTGAGTCGGCCGTGTGATCCTGAAGCCCGCGGAAGATGATCAGCCCGTCGCCGGGCGTCTCGATCTTGTCGCTGAACAGTTTGAAGCCGTGGCCGAGGCGAAGGCTCGCGATCTTGCCTTCGATCAGACGTTTCGAGGACTGCGCCAGCGTCCGCTGCGCCTCGCGGATGCAGACCGCGAGCGTGCCGCGCTCGGCCTGGCATGTCTCGACCAGAAGCTCGCCGAAGAAGTGCGATTTGCCCGAGCCGCGTCCGCCGTAAACGCCCTTGTAGCGCGCAGGTTTCAGCAACGGCTCGAAGATCTTCGCCGTCGGAATTTTCAGAATGGACAATGGATGCGCTCGCTTGCCCTAGGGCAGGCCGGTGCGCCTGCGCCACATCGCGGACCAGTCTTCGTTGTTAGGGATGCCAGGTGGTCCCTGCCGGGTCTGGCTCAGGTCAGGAGAGACCGCGCTTTCAGAGAAGGCGGCCAAAGTCCAAAAAGCCCTCCGAGCTGCTTCTGCGCGCTCTCCATTTCAAGAGACGCAAGCCAGCTCGTTCTACCCGTTGCCGCGATCCGCAGCTTCGGCTAGCTTGCTCAACTCAGGATGGACGCTTTACCGGCGACGGCCGAAAGCTGTCCTACTGCGGCGACCAAGTGCAGCGTTCCTATACGGCGCAACGCCGGACGAGCAAGCAGACCAAGAACTAGCGGAAGGGTCACCGAAACGAAAAACCCGCGGCCAATTGCACGGCGCGGGCTGAACCAACTAAATCTTGATGATGCCATTCTGCCAGTGTTTTGCCTGACGTGTCAAACGACAAATAGAAAATTCCGAATCTGCGCCGGCGAGCTCAGGCCTCGCTCTCGCCTTCCGTGTCGCTCCCATCCTTCGGATGAACGATGACGCGCTCGACCCGGTGAACCAGTTCGAGCGGTTGGTCTTCGCCGTTCTCGACCGGCTGCGCGGCTTTGCCCCAGCCGCGGTCGAGGATGGCGTTGGCCGCCGAGAGGCGTGCTGCAGGCGTTGCATCCTCGCTGCGCATGATGCCGACGAGAACACGGATGGCGGTCCTGGTGTGGCTGCGCGCCAGCGAGCGGATCTCGGTCAGCGTCCGCGCCCGCGACGTCTTCCTGGGCGCGGGCAAGCGCGCCGGCGCGCTCTCGCTCTCCTCCTCGATCAAGAGCAAGTCTCCCACAGCACGATTGCGACGAGACCCGCGAGCGCGAGCGAAATCAGGTAAGCGGTCATCATTCCTCCCAAAGAAGAAAATGCGCGGCAGATCGCGGCGATGAGGCGCGATCGTTTCGGGCGCGAACCCTATCTCCGTGGCTCCGGAGACCGCAGCGGCGCGGGCAAAGCCCCAGCGCCGCGGGCCGGCACGTTCGCGCGTGCACGGCCAGCAAATGGTTCGGACGGCGGCACGCCGATCGGCGCTCCCTGAACGCGTATCAAGCAAAGTGCGTGGCCGTGATGCGTGGGCCACCGTCCGATTCTGCAATCGAGAACGAAAAAACCCGCGGCGGATGTCGTCCGCGCGGGTGAACCAAACTCGTCTCGATGATGTCACTATGCCGGTGTTTTGCCCGACGTGTCAAACGAACCTGCGGGTCTCGCGAGAGTTAGTCGATCAGGAGGATCGACGCATGTCCAGGACGACGTCACGACAGGCATCGCGCAACCGGGCCGGAGCCGGCCCGCCGCGCGGCGATCACAAGCCGCACATCGACAAGGCGCGCGAGATGCACGACACGATCGTCGAAGATTCCGGCGAGACCGAGGACAGAGGTCGCGATCTCTCGCAGGGCGAAGGCGGCGCCATCGACCTTCCCGCCAAGCCGGGCGATTTGTCGAAGGACGATTAGGCTTGAAGGAACCACCCTGGCGAGAGGCGCGTTAGTTCCTTCGTTGGAAGGAACCTGCGTGAGATGAGCCACACTGTCCTGGTTGTTGACGACGATCCCGCCGTCCTCGACGTCATCGCGGACATGCTGGAGGATCTCGGCTGTCAGGTCATCCGCGCCCAAGCCGGGAGAGACGCCCTCGACCGGCTCGAGCATAACCAGGACATCTCCATCCTCATCACCGACATCAACATGCCCGGCATGGACGGTCATGAACTGGCCGAGCGGGCGCGGCGCGTCCGTCCGGAGCTGAAGGTGCTGCAGCTGTCGGGCCGCGAGCCGCGGCGCGGCGGCCTGCCGATGATCCGCAAGCCGTTCTCGTTCGAGGAGCTCGCCGACATCATGCACCGAACCACCGGCATCTGCTGAACACAGCGCAAGAGAACAACGCCCCAGAACAGAAAAACCCGCAGCGGATAGCGTCCGCGCGGGCTGAACCAAACTCTTTCGATGATGCCATTATGCCGGTGTTTTGCCCGACGTGTCAACGCGGCGAGCGCGAAAGAAGGCGACCTTCCTCCCAGCTTGATATGTAGTGCGCAAGGGGCTTGCTTCAAGCCCCCGTTCCTGCCGTAGAAGCCGTGACCCAGCCAACGACATCGAGGGGGTCACGACATGCCGATACTGCTTCCAAGGTCGCGTTCGAACCACGAGGCCCATCGCGCCGGCGCGAACGCCGCGGCGAGCGCCGATCATGCCGTCCTCATCGCCGGCGGCGGTCCCACCGGATTGATGCTGGCCGCCGAGCTCGCGCTCGCCAAGGTCGACGTCGCGGTGATCGAGCGGCGCGCCAGTCAGGCGCTGGTCGAGACCCGCGCCGGCGGCTTGCACGCCCGCACCATCGAGATCCTCGACCAGCGCGGCATCGCCGATCGCTTCCTGCGCGAGGGCCAGATCACCCAGCTCGCGGGCTTTGCCTGGACCAGGCTCGACATCAGCGACCTCCCCACGCGCCATCCTTACGGGCTCGCGCTGCGGCAGGCCCACATCGAGCGCATCCTGGCCGATTGGGCCGCCGAGCTCGCCGTGCCGATCTATCGCAACACCGAAGTCACGAATGTCGCGCACGACGAGACCGGCGTCGACGTCACGCTTTCAGACGGCAAGGTGCTGCGCGCAAACTATCTCGTCGGCTGCGACGGCGGCCGCAGCGTGGTGCGCAAGGCCGCCGGCATCGACTTCGCCGGCTTCGCGCCGACGCTGAGCAATCTCATGGCCGAGGTCGAGATGCGCGAGCAGCCCGAGTTCGGCCTGCGTCACGACGCGCTCGGCTTTCACGGCCTGAGCAAGTCCGAGAGCGGCCGTGTGCTGGTCGTCGTGACCGAAGCAACGCTCGCGCGCAGCGGCGAGCCCTCTTTGCACGACCTCAGCGAAGCCCTCCATGCCGTCTACGGCACCGATTTCGGCGTGCACGACCCAGCCTGGATCTCGCGCTTCACCGATGCGGCGCGGCAGGCCACCTCATATCGCAAGGGCCGCGTGCTGCTCGCCGGCGATGCCGCGCATATCCATCACTCCGTCGGCGGACAGGGCCTCAACCTCGGTGTGCAGGACGCCGTCAATCTCGGCTGGAAGCTGGCGCAGGTGGTGCGCGGCATCTCGCCGGACAGCCTGCTCGAGAGCTATCATGCCGAGCGCCATCCCGTCGCCGCGCGCGTGCTGAAGACCACCATGGCGCAGATCGCCCTGCTCCGCCGCGGCGACGACGGCCTCAAGGCCGCGCGCGAGACCGTCGCCGAGTTGCTCGGCCTGGACGCTCCCCGCCGGCGTTATGGCGCGATGATGAGCGGGCTCGACATCGCCTATGATCTCGGCGAAGGCCACGCCCTGCTCGGCCGCCGCATGCCCGATCTCGATCTCATCGTCGCAGGCGAGGCGCGAACACTGTTCACGCTGCTGCACGGCGCGCGCGGCGTGCTGCTCAATTTCGGCGAGCCCGGCGGCGGCGAGGCGGCGCGCTGGGCCGATCGCATCGCCGTCGTCGACGCTGTCTATGACGGCCCATGGCAGCTGCCGGCGATCGGAGATGTCGCAGCGCCACGCGCCGTGCTGGTGCGGCCCGACGGCCATGTGGCCTGGGTGGGAGATGAGAGTGAGCACGGACTTGAGGAGGCGCTGACGCAGTGGTTCGGGCCGGGTGCGGCGTAGTGCAGGACGTGACGACGCTTCAAAAAACGAAGCCCGCGGCGCGCCGCGGGCTTAATCCAAACTTTTCGATGATGCCATCATGCCAGTGTTTTGCCCGACGTGTCAAACGGGCGATCTCCAATGGCATGCTCGTCGTCGCGATCGGCTTCACTCAGGGTGAATGAATGGCCGTATCCAGCGCGAGAACCACTCTTCAGCGTAATTGCGTGGATTGCTAGTGCCTGCCACTCCGAAGATCGGTGGCGGAATGAGGTAGCTTGGCTCATCCGCGAACGCGCCGATCGGCTTGCTCGCCGGCGGCCGGCCGTCAGCTGTTGGCACAATCCAACTGCCAAACCTCTCATTGAGTTCGGTGGAAGGCAGATGCGGGACCGGCGCACTGCCCGACGTGAACACGCTGCCCGCGTTCGATGCGTTGACACGGGCCAGACGCCGGACTTCCTCAGGCGGGACTGATCCCGCGCTGGGTGTAGGTACGGCTTCAGGCGGACCTTCGGTCGGCACGGTGCCACTTGGCGTGCTGGTCCAATTGCCAAAGCGATCCGCGAAAGAGCTAGCGTGTGCCTCGGGAACGAGGGAGGAAGCTCTGTTAACCTGCGGCCCGGACGTTGATGAGTTCGAATAGCCGCTACTGTGATCCGTTTCTTTGAGGCCGCTGCCCAAGGTGTCTGACGCGGTCGTTCCTGTTGAGAACACTCCTCCGCCAGGAGTGTCGGCACCGAACTTCGTAGCCGGCATGCTATCCTGCGCGGTGGCAGCTTTCGAGAGCGCAAAGAGGCTGCCAAAGGCAAGCAGCCAACCGGGAACGAAGGGTAGTGCTACTCCGGCCGCCGCAGCTCCGGCCAACAAAGGCACAGGATTCTGCCCCACGAATGAGCCGCCGGCCAAAGGATTTCCATAGAACGGCAGCCACGCTCCAGACGCCGGATCGGATTGGAGAACCAAAGGATCTACTGAGGTGGCCGTAGTTGGAGGCAGTTGATCGAACTGTTTCTCGTCTGGACCAGGCGCAGGAAAGGCCGGCAGTTGGCCATTGAAGCGCGGATCGCTTCGTGTGAACCCTTCTTGTTCATTCAGACCAGCGAGAGAAGGTGAACTGTATCCTGGCAGCGACGGAAAGTCGCGCGGGTTGAGTGCTGTCGAACCAGGCGTCTGCAGAATATTCGCGGTGGAATCGAGGGCCGAAGGCTTGCGCTGCCACTTCGTTCCGTCCAGGTCCCGGTTGTCTGCAGTTATGTTAACGCCAGGGTTGCCCGCGATCACTTCATCCAGCAGCCTCTCTCTCTCTGGGTGATCCAGATAGAGCAACCATTTGATCAGATGTTTCTGGCCGGCATTCGCTCCCCTCTTCTCAAGATCTCGGATAGCGCTGAGTTGATCAGGATACTGTTCGAGGTAAGCTTCGGGGTCCGTCAGAACCTTCTCAATTCCGCGATCGACCTCCTCTCGCGTCTTGCCAATCGGTACATTTGTATAGAGATCGCCGTTGAGGAAACCGACTCGTATTGCGTTGATAAGAGTCTTGATTTCTAGAACCCGATCGTCTGGGCTTGAAGTCTTCGCGATTTTGTCGAGTTTTTTAGAAATTTTTTCGCTATAGGGAGTAACGTGTCTGCTGGGATGGGGTGACACATCTAGTTTTGCCGCGACTTCCCGATCTGCTGGCAAGTAGATGCGATTTTCGGGACCATCGATGTCGAACGTCTGTTTGTCTATATCATCGAACGCTTCGTGGCCTCTGAATCGATCGAGAATAATGTGATGATCAGACAATATCGACATGCGTCCTCGCGAAATCGATCTCGGTAGGATCGGCCGATGAGCAGTCGACGCGTGAGACGCGCATGCACATCGCAAAGCGAAAGCCCGCGACCTTCAGATCGGGTTGCAATGGTTTTGGATGCTTGGTTTTGCAGACGACACGCTCAATCAGAGTGCCGGCAACACGCTTGGCAACGGAACGTTGATATGTCGCCCGGGAATGCAGGCTCGAGTATCTTCAATCGCGCGGCGCGGTATCGACGCAATAACCGCCATCTAATTGTGCACGCGAGCAGACCGCTAAGCGAGACTGGCCAAGTCTCACCTATTCGTCAGTAAATCGAACCTCGCCGGCCCTTTAATCCCCCGGAAATGCACTGCTGTCGGCGAGCGAACAATATCGGGCTACGCAGCACGGGGCGACGCAAGCTCAGAGTTTTAAAACGTCTATGAAGTTAATTCGTTTGAGGCCCGCTGACTTGCAGGCATCTTTGAAATCTTGATCACATATGACGGTCGGTTCGGCGTAGGCCATATGGAAAATATGTGCTTGCCCGATCTCGGCATCTCTGAACACCAGTTTGCATCTGGAGGAGAAGTCGTAATACTTCAGCCCATGATCGAGATAGCGGATATCGTCCCGAATTCCGATCTCCAAGATCGATTGCGATTCATCCAGTGCGTCGAGGACGCGGACGACATCGCACAGCCAATAGCCCGACCAATCATAGATACCGGGCGCCACTCGCAGATCGCACGGCACAAATCGAAAGGCTTCCGGATCAAGCCTTTCGAACACGACCTTTGTCCGATCCGAAATGAACCACCAGCGGTAGCAGGGTTCGAGGTCACGCGGCAAAACGCCCCTGGATCTATCAAACACGACAGGCACACGCTCGAGAGATGCCGGCAGACGAGCTACCTCATAAGGAGGAAGGATACTCTCGTCCTCCACCCACAATCCCGAACTGCGTCCGTTCCAGTCAGGACCTATTCGATAGAAGCGGCGCTTTCGCGCTCTGGGGCGCTTCGCGACAGAAATCCCTGTTTCGTCAGCCATGACCGCTTCCGTTGAACAACCTGGTCGCAGCGAATACCGGGCGAAGGCTCCGATGGCTGCCAAACAATAAAGCCCGCGGTATCCCGCGGGCTCGATCTATAATCTTTCGATGATGCCATACTGCCAGTGTTTTGCCCGACGTGTCAAACGATTGGCTTAAAGATTGGCGACACCTCGACAATAGGTCTTACAGCTATCGGCAGAAGCCGCGCATTAGCTCAATACTTTCTTGCATCGGTGAATGCGATGCCCTTAACGGCCGATTCTTTGCAGGCATCCTTGAATGCCTGATCGCAGACGATCCTTGGATAGAAACAAAGCCTGAAGATATGAGCGGCCCCGACAATCTCCTCTTTGAACACAAGGCTACTTCCGTGTAACTTGTAGACCTTCCAATCGGGCGTCGGATACTCGATCTTGAGAACCGAGTTCGCTTCGTCGACAGCATCGAGCACCCGGACGATATCGCAGAGCCAATATGTAGGGGCCACTCGATTGTCTCGATATCGGGACTCGCACCTGACAAAACGGGCTCCCTCTGAATCTAGCGTCTCGAGAAGGATCTTCATCCGGTCGGAAACAAGCCAGTAGTCCTGAAACATCTCCCAGTCCCTGGGATCGCGGCCGAGAGACTTGTCGATCACGAGTCGCGGTGGTTCCGGGAAAGGCACGAAGCCGCGCCCTCGCGGCGGAATGAGTAGTTCGCGCACCGGCGGTAGCTGCGAGATTCTCCATATCTTACCCCGGCGCGGTTTGAAGCCTGAAGTCCAGATCAACCAAATAGAACTTTCGAGCCTTTGCCTTGCCGGGGCGCTTCTCTGAAGGGGGACGTACCATCCGCCTTCTCTCGTTTACATACGCCGTCGGGGTCCATCTATGAGGCGGCGACGTCGCGCTGCGGATTGCTTCACAACACAAATGCTTTGTCGTCACTCCTGACTGAGCCTGGGCGAAAATCGTGCTTCAACGCCAACCGGCAGAGATCGCGATGAGCTGACCAACAACAAAGCCCGCGGTTTCCCGCGGGGCTCGATCTATAATCTTTCGATGATGCCATACTGCCAGTGTTTTGCCCGACGTGTCAAACCACCGGCTTGGGACACGCAAGCGCCAAATGCGGCGACTGAAGCAGTTCATTGGAGAGAGCCCGCCAAGTCGTCACTACAGAAGAACACCGGCAAATCGCCGAAAACCTCCGAATTCCTGTGCCGAACCTTGATGCGCTCTTCCGCACTTGCGCCGATGGTGTCGCCGTCCTTCACCACGTTGCCGTGCTCGATCAGATAGGCGGACAATCCGGCCACCTTGTCGATCACTGTCGGCAAGGTCAGCCTGGCGGACCTGAACTCGATCTCGCGGCCGACGAAACTGGACAAGCCGACAGTGATTGCGCCGATCTTCCGGTCCGACCGGAAGGGAAGAATGTCCACCCACAGCGTGAAGGGATAATCGGGAAACGGGGCAAAGGCGCGGCTCGAGGATTCCAGCCAGAGACCGGACGGCCGGGCGACCCGGCCGTCCCACACCACGCCGCAACTTTCCGGCATGGCGGCGATCAGTGCGCCAAT
This sequence comes from Bradyrhizobium sp. CCGE-LA001, assembly GCF_000296215.2. NCBI lineage: Bacteria > Pseudomonadati > Pseudomonadota > Alphaproteobacteria > Hyphomicrobiales > Nitrobacteraceae > Bradyrhizobium > Bradyrhizobium sp. CCGE-LA001. Next base: position 5,568,896 of record NZ_CP013949.1, read on the forward strand.
CACCGAGGTGGTGGTTCGCGCGGCGGTGAGCGGCGGCACGTCCTTTCCCAGGGCCGAGACGATCAGGTGGCCGCGATGCCTGACAGCCACGGCCTTGCTTTCCGGCCAATTCGTGGCCGCGCGCGACCACAGGCCGGTATCGTCCGGAAGGGGCGCCGGCATCGACATGACGGCAACGAGCTGGTTGCCGCAGCGAATGAGCGGCGAGCTGGCCTGGACGTGTTGCTCGCCAGGATCGTCTGGCCCCGTCATCAGATCCGGATGTCGCGCGCGAAGGATGTTCGCGACAGCGGACATGTCCGGCGTGACCGGACTGTCCAACAGAACAAAACCGAGAGACAACTTACTCATGAACAGCCCGCCGAACGCTCGAGACGAGACGCTCGTCTCACCCAGAGATTGAAGCTTCTGCTACCTTAGAACAAAAAGGGAACAACGTCAAGGGACGTTTGTCCCCCTCTCCACCATCCCCCTCACCGACGCCAGCAGCAGCACCACGCACACCGCCAGCAGCACGATGTCCTTGAACAGGAATTCGCCGGCGAGCGTCCAGGCCATCGGGTCGGTGGAGAGGCTCCAGGTCACGACGCCCGGCGTGGTGAAGAAGAACGAGAAGGTGACGAAGAAGGTGACGACGCCCATGAAGGCGCCGAGCGCGGAGAGTAGCGGCGAGAAGGCGCCGGCGATCAACAGCGCGGCGATGGCGAATTCGGTGACGCCGAGAAAGTAGGCCTCGCCGCGCAGTCCGAACACCTGCAGCCAGGAGATGAACGGGCTGCTGGCGATGAACTGCGCGATGCCCTGCGCCGATTGCGGCGTGAATTTCTGCATGCCGAACGAGACGAAGATGATCACCATGACCCAGCGCAGGATGGCGAGCGGGCGATAGGATCCGTGGCCGGCTTCGGCGATGTTGAACTCTGCTTTCATGGACGTGGTCTTCCCCTTGCGCTCCCCGCCTTCGTCGCGGGTTGCCGGTGATACGGCACGCCCGTCCGGCCCGTTACGCCCGCCCGCCTCACGCGAGGGTCACGGTTTCGTGGGCGGCAAGGCAGCGCCCGTCCCGCAGGAACAAGCGGCAAGACGCCGCGTTGGAGCGGAATGCCGGGAGCAATGACCGATCCCCTGCTGGCACGCGCCGATGCCGTCCTGCTCGAAGCCGAGCGGCTGCGAGCTGCGCTGGCGCGTGAGCGGGATACGGCGTGGGCGATCTGCACCCAGGCCGAGCAAACCCGCACGCTGCAGGATGGCCTTATCCCCGCGGTCGCGATCGCGCTGACCGTCAGCGCTCCTGCTCCGGCGAAGCGGTAGGCTCGCGCGGGAAAGGCTCCTGGGTCTTGCGGCCCAGGAACGTGTCGGGCACCGGGGTTTTCAGAACCTCGCAGGATTGCGCGATGAGCTGACGCAGGAAGTTGCGCTGCCGCGCGAGGGCGGCGATCTCTTCGTGGATATGACGTGTGTTCGGGTTGTCGCCCGGCATGGCCGTGCTCCCTTCGCTTTTGCAGGCGGGAGCGCGCTCGGTCTCTCAGCCACCGACGCCTACGGGCAGAGCCTCGGCCGGTGATGACTGTAAACTACCACAAGCTGCCTTTGTTCAATAGCGAATGTTCAAAAGTGAACTTTGAACCACGCTGCTCAAATTGAGTAAGACGCTCAAGGCGCTGTATTCGCTTCCGAAAATAAGTGTTCGCGGACTATCATTTGATAGGGACTCTGTGCTTGCGAAGTCGTAGAGTTGATTCATCACCGCAAGGCCCGTGGCATTTATCGGTGATGAGAACGCCAGTTGCGCTCCCGCCCTACTCTAGCAAGGGAGATGCGCCATGCTGAAACGGCGTCGCTTTAAACACACCAAGACTCTCGCCGAGCGTCTCGCGGACGAAGCCGCGCGCTGCCGCGAGGAAGCGCGCGCGCTGTCGCCCGGGCGCCGCCGCGAGATGCTGCTGCGCCGGGCGCGGCAGGACGAGACCGCCATGCAGATCGACGCCTGGCTGCAGTCGCCGGGCCTGAGGGCGCCGACATGAGCCAGTGCCAGCAATATCGCGCCTATCTCGTCGGCGAGAACGGCGTCTTCCGTTCCGCCGAAGCGTTCGAAGCGGCATCCGACGCCTCCGCCCTCACCTTCGCGCGGCAGTTCACGCGCCACGGCAAGGTCGAGGTCTGGCAGCTCGGCCGCAAGATCGCGGTGTTGGAGCCCGAGCAGCAGCATCAGGCCCGGTTCACCCGTCAATGATCGCGCCCGTGCGAGCGCGTCTTGTAATTCTCTATCGCGAAAGAAAACTGCACGTGCATCACGGGGCCGTCCTCGTCGCGCACGTCGATCGCAAAGCTCTGCTTGCCGTCGGCCGGTGAGGCGGAGATCACGGCGTCGCGCGCCATGTCGGCGACGGACTTGGCGGCCTCGGCCTGAACGGCGCGCAGGCTCGCCAATTCCAGTCCTTCCTCGTCGAACGCTGTACCCTTGCCGTCGCGGAGATCGAAAAAGTATCGGGGCATCTTCGCTGGTCCTTTGCCTATGTTAAGTTCGGCGCGGGCAAAGGTTTCTAGCGGACGAAAAAAATTGTCTTGGGATCAACGGGTTCTGGGAACAGAGCCCCGCGCCTGCGAGGCTCACTGCTCCGCCAGCTTGCGCGCGATATAGGCGTCGATCGTCTCCGCAAAGGAGCGCTGCACGCCAACGGCGGCGACGTGCTGGTCGCGCGCATCGAGCTGGAGCACGCACAGCCCGCGCCCGCGCGCGGCCGCCGGCGTCACCGCGAGATATTGCTCGATGGCATTTTCGGCGAGCGGAATTCCCTGGGGATCCCCCCTCGCAATCAGGAGCCGCAGCAGGCTCACACAATCGGCCAGGCCCGGCATGTCATCCTGCCTCATCCGCGCGGGGATTTCGGCTTCGGCCTCCGCACCGGCTGGGTGTGGGTGCCGAATAGGGCCAGCAGCAACGCGACTTCTTCCTTCGAACCGATCTGGATCATGATGTCTCTCCTTTTCGCTTCGTTGGTCGGGCGCCGCGGCCGGGGAGTTCGAGACAATCGGGTTTCAGCAGTGTTTCAGCCGTGTTTCGTGCGAGGGCTTACGTGCACAATTGGACGCTCGCGCACTGACCGCTGAGGGCCGGCCCAGCGGGCTGCGCCGCTTCGCTCTTCCTTAACCCCGATGCCGCTACCTTCCCGCCTTCAGGCAAGGGAGCTGGTGGCCATGGCGTGCAAGGGATGCGGGGACGGCACGGAGCTGCCGTTCAAGTTCAAGATGGCGTTCCAGCCGATCGTCGACGTCGCCGAGCACCGCGTCTGGGGCTACGAGGCGCTGGTGCGCGGGCCGGAGGGCGAAAGTGCACACAGCGTGCTGAGCCAGCTCACTGACGAGCAGCTCTACCGCTTCGATCAGGACGCCCGGGTGATGGCGATCGAGACCGCGGGCCAGCTGTTCGATGATCCGCATGCGCGCCTCTCCATCAACTTCATGCCGAACGCGGTCTACGAGCCGCGCGCCTGCATCCAGAAGTCGCTGCAGGCGGCGAGCCGCGCGCGCTTTCCGGCCTCGAACCTGATGTTCGAGTTCACCGAGAACGAGCGGATGAGCGATCCCAAGCATGTCGAGAACATCATCCGAACCTACAAGGCGCTCGGGTTCTGGACCGCGCTCGACGATTTCGGCGCCGGCTATGCCGGCCTCAGCCTGCTGGCGCGGCTGCAGCCGAACCTGATCAAGATCGACATGGAGCTCTTGCGCGACATCCATCTCAGCCAGCCCAAGCAGGTGATCGTGTCAGCCCTTGCCGGAATTGCCCGCGAGCTGGACATCACCCTGCTCGCCGAGGGCGTCGAGAGCGAGGCCGAGCTCACCACGCTGCGCGCCGCCGGCATCCGCCTGTTCCAGGGTTATTATTTCGCAAAGCCCGGCTTCATGTCGCTGCCTGCGGTGCGGGGTCTTGGGAAGATCGACCTGTCCCTGGCCCTGTGAGGAACGCGACCCCTGAGTCGCTCGCGCTGACGCTCAGCTCTTGCGCTTCGATGTCACGAGGCGCAGCGCGATGCCGTGCTGCCAGGCCCGCACCCGCACCGCCGCTTCGCTGCGATTGAGGGCGAGCGCGATCTCGTCGGGCCGCCGGCCGGCTTCGGCCATGGCCTTCAACTGCTCATGCTCCTCCGCTGTCCACTTCTTCAGCAACGGATAGCGTGATTGCATGATCGGAGCTGTTTCCCGCGTTCAAAGCAGGACAATCGGCCGCCGGACCTGAAGTTCCAAAGCGCGCAAAGCAAGGCCCGCGACGGATCGCTCCGCGCGGGCCTGCGCAGTCGATCGCTTGCGCGATCGCCCTCCTCAGTTCGACGTGCAGACCTTGACGGTCTTCATGCCGGCTTCGGCTTCCGAGCGCGTCTTGTACACGGTGTCACCGCTGACGACGGTGGTTTCCGTGGTGGTCGGCTTGGCTTCGGTGATGGTGCACTTCTTGGTCTTGACGTCCTGCACCACGTAGAAGGATTGCGCGAATGCGGGGGCCGCAAACGACGTCAGCACGGCGGCGGCAATGATCGTCTTGATATTCATTTTGTCCTCTCCTCCTCCAGCAGCCCGGTGTGCGGGCGTGTCATCTACAAACGACAAAAATTGCCACTTGTTCCCGATCGCTCCCGAACCAATGCCGTGGCCCGGCGTTGGTGCGCAAACAGGAGGTATCGATGCTGGATCTGCGGGTAGTCACGACGTCTACGGCCATGCTGATTGCGATGATGGCGGTCGCGCTGGCCGAGCCGGTCAAGAATCAGGCGCCCGTCGCAGGGCAAAGCGCCACGGAAGCCCGCCCCATCCGCGTCGTCCTTCCCGCGCCCTGGGAGCCCGCAACGCGCAGCCAGGGCGAGACGACGAACGCCTCGAAGTGACACGGCGCCGCTGCACCTTGTGGCGGTCCGAAACGCCGCACCGAACAACCGGGAAACATTAGCAACCTTTTCGACCGTCACTTGTTGTCGCCCGCACAATCACTTGCAGGAGACAACAAGATGAAACGTTCAACTCTGCTGGCCGCAACCTTGCTGCTGCTGGCTTCGGTGCCCGCAGGCGCCCAGTCGCAGCCGGCGCAAAGCGGACCGCAAAACAACGCGGTCAACAGCTCCGACCAGAACAACTCCAACAAGCCCGTTGCCGGCCGCAACAGCTTTACCGAAGGACAGGCGAAGTCGCGGATCGAGGACGCCGGCTACACCAACGTGTCCGGCCTGCAGAAGGACAATGAAGGCGTCTGGCGCGGCAAGGCCGACAAGGCCGGCACGAAGACCGACGTCAGCGTCGACTTCCAGGGCAACGTGAACCCGGCAGGCAAGAAGTAAGAATCAAGGAGCACATCACATGACCACCACCATCTCCCGCCTGTACGACAATTATTCCGACGCCGAGACGGCCGTGGCGCGGCTCGAGGCCGCCGGCGTGCCGCACTCGGACATCAGCCTCGTCGCCAACAATTCGGACAATTGGTACTCCTCATCGCGCGGCAGCGCCGGCGGCAAGGTCGACCGTGACCGCGACGGCACCGACGATCGCGCCGAGGGCGCGGGCGCAGGTGCCGGCATCGGCGCCGGTCTCGGCGGCGCGGCGGGCCTTCTGGCCGGCCTCGGCATGCTCGCCATTCCCGGCCTCGGGCCGGTCGTCGCGGCAGGCTGGCTCGCCTCGACCGCCGTCGGCGCGGCCGCTGGCGCTGCCACCGGCGGCATCGTCGGCGCACTGACCCAGGCAGGCGTGTCGAAGGAAGACGCCTCGCGCTACGCGGAAGGCGTTCGCCGCGGCGGCACGCTGGTCTCCGCGCGGGTCGCGGACACCGATCGCGCCCGGCTCGATGCACTGCTGCACGAGAGGTCCGTCAACCTTCAGGAGCGAAGCGCGGCCTGGCAGAAGTCCGGCTGGAACGATTTCGACGCGGCAAGCCCGCCGCTGTCGCCGGAAGACATCGGCCGCGAGCGCGAGCTCTACGGCGCGGGCACGCGGCGATAAGCCTTACCGGATCACAAGACAAAAGGCCCCGCGCTGCGGGGCCTTTTTTGCATCGAACGCCTGCCCAGGATTTTACAAGAGCTTACGCCCGCAGCCGTTCGACTTCGAACGAGAACTTCACCTGCATCAACGGACCGCAGACGTCGCGGACCTCGATCGCCATGTGTTGCTGGCCGGTGGCGGGCGGAAAGCTATGCACGGCATCGCGGGCCATGTCGGCGAGCGACTTGGCGGCTTCGGCCTGCACGGCGCGCAGGCTCGACAGCTCCAGGCCTTCTTCGTCGACGGCGAGAATGTCGCCTTCCAGCAAGTCGAAGAAATAACGCGGCATGACCGGCTCCGTCGTTCGGGGATGCAAGAGCACGGCGGCATCCATTCCAAGGATGAGCGCAGCAGATCACAAGCCCGGCCCGGGAACACGTCGGGCCGACTACGGTCCGTAATTGTGCGGGAAAGCTCAGGCCACGGCACCTTTGGTACGGTCATTCATCGCCTGCTCGACCTGATCCGCCAGCACCGTCAGATGATTCGAGATCCGCTCGAACAGCTCGCGCTTGGCCTGGTCGGTGGCGAGGTCGCGGATCAGGGCACATTCGGCGGCGTCCTTGCGCAGCTTCTCGAGCTGCGTCTGGTAATCCTGCATCACGCTTCTCCTGCTGCTGTTGCAGCCGTTTCGGCTGCACACGCGCTCACCGCCATATCTCTTCTTGGCAGGAATCGCAGCGGTAGATCAGGACCGACCTGTCGCGCTTCACGTCGAGCATGGAAGTTATATAGCGAGACGGCGTCTTGCAATTCGGACAGGTTGGTCCCGGCTGCGGGCGGCCGGGCACGAAATGCTCTGCTTCCCTTGGATCGCTCACGACTCAAATCTCTTAGTTCACCAATGCGGGTTCCTAAGTACCAAAGTGAACAATAGTTCCAATCACACGTGTTATCGCGGCTCGCTTGAAGTCAGCCCTGCGCCTGGCCGGTATCCTGCCGCATCTGCGCATCAAGGTCGTCGACAGTCCGGATTCGCTTCGCCCGGCGCGCCAGATCGAGGTAATTCTGGGCTATCTTGAGCAGCGTGTCCCGCGTTTCGGCAAACTCGCAGGCATCCGCCTTGGTGCGGAATTCTTCCGCCCGCATCAGCCAGTAGCGCGGAGGGTGCATCCGTTCGATGCCCATGCCTGATCCCTGTCTTGTTATCCGTTGCATTAATGGACGACCGGTCCAGCAGTTCCCGCGCCGATCATTTGAGTCAAATGCAACCGGCCGGATTCGGCAGGATGCAAGCTCTTCGCATCATGCTGGCACAGGCGCTTTCGTCGGACGCGGGAGCAAGCTGGAGATCGTCGATGTACTACATCGCCGCTGCATTGCTGGGACTGTCGGGACTGTTCTACTCAGCGGGCCGCCATGAGCTGGGACAGTTCGGCGCGGACGTCTGCAAATATGGCAGCACGTTCTGCGACAATCCGGTGCTCGTCTTCACCGGCGCGGCGCTGGCCGCCGCTTGGGGCATGTTCGTCAGCGTGAAGTAGGCTGGGACTGCCGGCGGGCCTGCATGGCCACCGCTGGCGATGATGTCCTTATACAACCGTTTTGCCCGACGGTCAACCACAATTTCGTATATTCCGAAACGCGTCAGATCGTGTCTTGGGAACTTTCGTTCCGTCGCTAGCATTTGTTAGGGATATGCCGTTCTTTCCCGGACCGAGACTACGTCGATGAGCAAAAGCAAAAGCGCCCTCACGCCGACCAAATCCGCGCCGACGCTTTTGCAAAGACTGGGTCCGGGCCTGATCACCGGCGCGGCCGATGACGATCCCTCGGGCATCGCCACCTATTCGCAGGCCGGCGCGCAATTCGGCTTCGGGCTGCTGTGGACGGTATTTCTGACCACGCCGTTCATGATCGCGATCCAGCTCGTGAGCGCGCAGATCGGCCGGGTCACCGGCAAGGGTCTCGCCGCCAACGTCATGCAGCTGGCGCCGCGCTGGGCGGTGCTCGCGCTCGTGTCCATGCTCGTCATCGCCAACACGTTCAACATCGCCGCCGACATCGCCGCAATGGCGGAGGCGCTCTCGCTCGTGATCGGCGGGCTCCATCACGAACACGCGCTGATCTTCGCGGCCGGCTCCACCCTGCTCCAGATCTTCCTGCCCTATCGCCGCTATTCGCCAGTGCTGAAATTCCTCACGCTGGCGCTGTTCGCCTATGTCGCAACCGCCTTCACCGTGCAGATCCCGTGGAGCAAGGCGCTGCTCGCAGCGGTATGGCCCACGCCGAATGTCAGCGCCGATTATTTCCTGATGGTCGTCGCCGTGCTCGGCACCACCATCAGTCCCTACCTGTTCTTCTGGCAGGCCTCGCAGGAAGTCGAGGAGATGAACCAGGGCAAGCGCGACAAGCCGCTGCGCGATCTGCCGAGCGGCGGCCACCACGAGCTCGACCGCATCAAGGTCGACACCATCTTCGGCATGCTGCTGTCCAACGGCATCGCCTTCTTCATCATCCTGACCACCGCCTCGGTGCTCAATGCCAACGGCGTCACCAAGATCAATTCGGCGACGGAAGCCGCCGAAGCGCTGCGGCCGCTCGCCGGCGATTTCACCTTCGCGCTGTTCGCGCTCGGCATCATCGGCACGGGCCTTCTGGCGATCCCGGTGCTGGCGGGCTCGGCGGCTTACGGCGTCGCCGAGATCTTCGGCTGGCGCGCCACGCTGGAGGCCAAGCCCGAAAAGGCGGCCGGCTTCTATACGATCATCGCGGCCGCGACCATCATCGGCTTCGGCCTCGGCTTCACCGGGATCGATTCGATTCACATGCTGGTGTGGAGCGCCGTGCTCAACGGCATCGTCGCCGTCCCGATCATGGCGATGATGATGGTTATCGTCTCGAGCCGCGCCATCATGGGGCGCTTCAGGGCCCGCTCATGGCTCGTCGCGTTGGGCTGGCTCGGCACCGCGGTGATGGCGTTGGCCGTCCTAGCCCTGCTCGGCTCGTCCGTGATCGGCTGACCCTTACGATTTACGCGCGCCGCGCTACTGCACCCCTCGCGCGACGTGCTGATCGGCGGTCAGTACCTGATCGGAAATGGCGGCTCCGCCCATCGTGAGCAGCGCCAGAATCGAGATCATGGCCAGAAATTTCATGGCGAGATCGTCGGTCCCGATTGTGGCCAAAAAACGTGGGATTGGGCCTGCTGTCCCCACCGGAAACTACGGGGTTTGCGGCAAAACGGGCTGCTTTTGGCGACACCTCGTCGGGCTTCACGGCGGCCAAGCCTTGGCTTAACAATGCGGACTGGGACCGAGCTCGCGAGCGGACCGACAAGAACAACAAGCAGGGGCCAGGGAGCGCCATGACCACATCATCGAAAGCAACACGTCTCGAGATCCTCGCCTGCGACGCTGGCTGGCGAAACTACCACTTCGTCAAGCTGACGACGGAAGACGGCATCGTCGGCTGGAGCGAGTTCGACGAGGGCTTTGGCTCGCCCGGCGTCGGCGCTGCGATCCAGCGCCTGTCCGCCCGCGTCATCGGCCAGAACGTCTTCCAGCACGAACGCATCCATGCCGAACTGTTCGCGGCGACGCGGCCCGCCGCCGGCGGCGTGGTGGCGCAGGCCCTCGGCGCCATCGAGAATGCACTGCTCGATGCCAAGGCGAAGTGTCTCGGCGTGCCCTGCTATGAACTGCTGGGCGGCAAGATCCGCGACCGGGTCAGAGTCTACTGGTCGCATTGCGCGACGTGGCGGATCAATCACCCCTCCTGGTACAAGCCGCCGATCGAGAGCCTCGATGGCGTCAAGGCGATGGGCCGCGAGGTCCGCGAGAAGAAATTCACCGCACTCAAGACCAACATCTTCTCCTACGACGGCGGCAAGCCGAACGGCTGGCGCCCGGGCTTCGGTTCACCCTTCGCGCCCGAGATCAACGTCGATCGCAAGATCCTGCGCGACCTGCGCATGCATCTGGAAGCGATCCGTGACGGCGCCGGCCCTGACGTGGATATCCTGCTCGACTGCAATTTCAACGCCAAGACCGAAGGCTATCTGAAGATCCTGCGCACCATCGCGGACCTCGACATGTTCTGGATCGAGATCGACAGCTTCAATCCGGAGGCGCTGGGCTATATCCGCCGGCAGAGCCCGCACCCGATCTCCTCCTGCGAGACGCTGCTCGGCTTGCGTGAATTCCTGCCCTATTTCCATGAGCAGGCGATGGATGTCGCGATCATCGATACGCCCTGGAATGGCGTTTGGCAGTCCATGAAGATCGCCAATGCCGCCGAGGCGTTCGAGGTCAACGTCGCACCGCATAATTTCTACGGCCATCTCTGTTCTATGATGAACGCGCATTTCTGCGCCGCGGTGCCGAACTTGCGCATCATGGAGATCGATATCGACCGCCTCGCCTGGGACCACGAGCTCTTCACGCACGAGCCGGAGATCCAGAACGGTCATCTGGTCGTGCCTGACCGCCCAGGCTGGGGCACCGAACCCAACGAGGAGGCCTTGCGCGCACATCCACCGAAGACCAGCGGCGGATTGCTCAATTACGGGCGTAAAAGCTGACGAGAGTTCGCTGGCGCGCGAGAGCTAAGGCGTCACGGGATTGATGAGCGGCGACGTCTTCGGCCGCGCCGGCTCGAGCGGCGACTTCGGCTCGGTCGGGAGCACCGCGGCACCTGCGGCGCGCGCCGCCTCTCCCGTGGTTGCGTACATCGCGAGATGAGCCGGCTGGGTCTTGGCTCGGCTCCAAGGGCCGTGGTCGACGATCAGCATCGCTGCGATCGTCACCGCCGCAATGATGAGCGCGATCACGCCGGGATGGCGAAGCGCACTGGACATGGAATTCGCGAAACGACCACTTGTCATCGAAGCATCCGCTATTTTCCTATCACAGGTTAATGCAGATCACGGCTCTCGGGTTCCCGCTCGATCGGGGTTCCGGCCGGCAAGGCCGGGGCGGAGGCGGGCCACCGCCGGTCGCAATCAAGTCCAGTTTATCGGCAAACCTCCGTCATCAATCCGAGATAGCTTCGTCGTCGAAGCGCGGGCTGCCGTGCTTCGCCAGTGATATCCCCTGTGCTTCCGCTGATGAATGGAATTTGCCATGCGCCGTTTGCCCAACGATACGATCGCCCTGTCCATCCCGGAAATGAGCTTCGAAACCCTGTTCGGCGATCCCGATTTTCCGGCCAATGCGCATGGCGGCAACGACACCATTACGGTCGACGTCGACAGCATGACGTCCCTCATTCTCGTGGGCGATACAGCGGTCCTGCTGGATCGCTCCCAGGGCGGCAACGACACACTCAGGGTGAACATCGAGGGCTCGCTGAACACCGTCATCGTCCACGGCGATGCTCAATCCATGTCCGGCCATGCCAGGGGCGGCAACGACACGGTGATCGGCGACAGTGAAAATTCGATTTGGAACGGCTTCACACTCTATGGCGACGCCGGGGGTGACATGTCTGATCACGTGCAGGGCGGCAACGACACCGTCATCGGCGTCTTCGGCGGCCGGTCATTGAACACGCTGGTCGGCGATGGTGGGGCCATGTCCGGGGATACCCGTGGCGGCAATGATACGCTGCTCGCTCTCCAGACCGGTCTGACTGGCTCGGCAGTTCTCTACGGCGATGCCGGCGGCCTAACCGATCACGCGCGCGGCGGCAACGACAACCTCATCTTCACGATCGGGAACGAAGCGCAGACCGGAGGCGGAAACCTGTACGGCGATGCGCATGAGCTCTCAGGAGATGCGCGTGGTGGAAACGATACCCTGACCGTCGTCGATCTCCACGGCAACCTCCACTACTATTCCTTCCTGATGGTCGGCGATGCCTTTTCCATGTCCGGCAACGCGGAGGGCGGCAACGACGTCCTCACGGGCGGAACGTACGCCGACATTCTGGTTGGTGACGCCCGGCACTACTATCCCGCCGCGCCGGGTTCGATCACGGGCGGCAGGGACGTCCTGAACGGCAAAGGCGGTAATGACGAGATGTGGGGCGGACCGAACAGCGACATCTTCGCGTTCGACAAGGGCTCGGGCCAGGATCTGATCCAGGATTTCGGTCAGGGCAACAGCGTCGTCGGCAGCACGGCGGCGGAGCACGATCTGATCGACGTCCAGGACTACGGCTTTGCGGATTGGACTGCGCTGGAGAGCCTGATCAGCGACGACGGCGCGGGCAATGCGGTCATCCACCTGACGGCCAGCGATACGATAACGCTGCAGGGCGTCCAAACGGCAGACCTGCATGCGACGGACTTTATCGTCTAAAGGCGTCGGTCACCTACACAAGCCAATGATGCGGCAGATGGTGCTCAGCGGCGTTTGGGTGGTCAAAGGCGCTTTGCGCGGCGTGTGAAGGGCCGATCAAGTCTGCTGCCAGATCCTGCGCCAGTCCATGATCTCCGGCATCGTGCCGACCATGTTCGAATGTGTCGGGTCCGTGGCCAACTCCAGCATCATCTGAATGTTTGGGTTCTGCCGGATCATTCCTGAAATGAAAGGACTCCCGGGGCTCGGACGCAGCTGCCTTTTGTGCGGGAGCGGCGTCAGCGGCAACTCGATCGGTGCGGTCAGCCTTTTGGCTCGACCCCGCGTGCTCGTTCCCAGAGGCGCTTGAATGTGCCTCGTGCAAGTCACGCTGCGATTGCTCTGAATCGACATGGCTTCCGGGTCCATTTCCCTTCTCCTGCTGCTCGGCAGTGGCGGAAACGTCCTTGGAGGCGCGTAAATCGCGATGCAATTCTCCGGGATTGGATTCGTGTTCAGTTGAATCGTGCTCGGCCTGCTGCTTACCGGCAGCTGCGCCGTTCTCCGAAACGTGCAAATCACGCTGCGATTGGCCGTGATCGGACCCGTCTGCTGCGGTCACCTGTTGGTGCTCATCGTCATGGCTGGCGCCGTTGCCTGGCTTGGGCTTGGCTTCCGCCGTCTCTACGTCCGTCGCCTTTGCAAACCCCGGCTCCGCAGCGTGCTTCGCGTTGCCGTGGTCACTGTTGCCGCTCGTTGCGACGCTCTTGCCCGCTTCCGCTCCTTCTGCAGAAGTTGAATGGCTTGAATGACCATGATCCGCTCCGCCGGACTCTGCCGTCTTCGCTGCAGCAGGCGGGGTGTCCGCAGCCTGGACAGGGTGTTCATTGCCATGGCCCGCGCCGTTGTCCGGCTTCAGCTTTGTTTCAGCCGTTTCGGTGGCTGCCGCCTTCGCGGACCCCGGCTTCGCAGCATGCTGCGGGTGACCGTTCTCTGAGTTGCCGGTCTTTGCGTCGCTGTCCCCTGCTTCCGCTCCCTTGGCTGAAGCAGGGTGGCCCGAATCGCCGTGGTCTGCGGCGCCGGACTCTACGGTGGGCGGCGCGTCTGAAGCCTGAGAATAGTTCTCCTTGCCATGGCCGAACCCGTTGCCCGGTTTGGCCTTTGTGTCGGCCATCTCGTTCGCCGCCGCCTTCCCGGACCCTGGCTTCACAGCGTGCTGCGCGTGACCCCACTCCGTGTTGCCGGCATTTGAATCGCTCTCGCCTGCTCCCGCTTCCTTCTTAGAAGCCGAGAGGCTCGATTTGCTGTGACCGGCGCCCCTCGTCTCTGCTGCTGGCGGAGTCTCCGCAGCCTGTGATTGTTGCTCATTGCCATGGCCCGCGCCGTGACCCGGTTTGGCCTTTGTTTCGGGCGTCTCGGTCGCTTCCGGCTTTCCGGACCCCGGCTTCGCAGCGTGCTGCGCGTGACCGTCCTTTGTGTTGCCGGTCGTTGCGTTGCTCTCGCCTGCTTCCGCACCTTTGTTGGAAGCTGAATGGCCCGAATTGCTGTGTTCGATGCCCCCGGCCTTTGCCGTTTTCGCTGCCCCGGGTGGACTGTCGTGATGGTGCTCATTGCCATTCCCGACGCCGTTACCAGGTTTAGACTCCGTCTTCTCTGCGGCCGCGCCCTTTGCCTGTCCCCGGTCCGACGCGTGGTCCGAGTTACCGCGGCCGGCATTGCCGGCCGTGTCGAGGCCCGGTGGGACAATCTCCTTCTGCGTGGTCGAAGGAACACCGGCGTTCGGATTCGTCGGTCCATTCTTCGAGGTGAGAGTTTCGACGGCCGGAGGCGTTGATGATCCATAGGCTGTCACGCTGGACGCACCGGCACTCTCCTCCGCTGTGTCCGCCGAGTCGCGCCTGGCAGCGCTGGAATTTGCCGACGTGCCGAAGCCAGTTCGAACGTGTGGGACGTGGAAGTTCCAGCCGTCATCGGAGGAAACGTTCCAAAAGCCGGCCGCCTCAGGCAAGCTCTCGCTCGCATGACTGTCGTCGAGACTCAGCCCAGTCTCATCGGTTGAGATCGCCGTTATCAGCGCTTGTTCGAGCTGCTCCAAGGTGACCGCGACGGCAACGCCTTCCGAGGGGTGAGTGCCGCCGGACTCTGCGACAGCTACAATTCCCTGCAGATGGAATTCCAGCAGGCCGTGATCTCCGACATCAAGGGCACGATCGGTCGGGTTGACATAGACGATCGTTTGATTGGTTGCGGGATCGTAGATCCAGGCAAGGGTGTGCGGCGGGATGGATTTGGCTGCCGCCGTCAGATGCAGCCAGGCAAGCGCCCCGAAAGCTGCAAGATTGAGCCTGTCCGGCCCGGATGCGCCATCCGGGGCGGCATCGGAAAACCCAGACTTCGAAGCGATCGGAGCGCGATGGACAACGTCTTCAACGTTGCCTCCCATCAACTGGTCGCGGCCAGATCCGTCCGGTCCGGAATCGTGCCCAGCGTCCGATAGGCCGATAGACTTTTGGAGCGTATGACCCGCAGCGTCCGGGCCCGCCTGGACCTGGACGCCTTCTTGCGTGACGTTATTTGCAGGCACCACAAAGGAAGAATGGGGGCTGACATCGCGCGCAGGGAATTCCGGGGCCGACTTCTCTGCGTGGTTGGTGTCGACGTGCGTGATCGCGGCTAACGTGGTGGTCGCATTGTGTCCAATGTTGGCCAGGAGGTCGTCAATCGCTGCCTGACCCGACTCATGCGCCTGCGCGAGCTGCGGATCGTTCAAGGCGTAGATCAACGCACCGGCGATAGCGGCGAAGGTGCCATAGCCTCCATGAATCGACATCGAATTGGAAGCAAGCTGCGGGGTTTGATGTTCCGGCGCTACGCCTCCAATCCCTGTGGCGGCAATTGCCGCCAGAAGATGCGCAGGAAGATTGTTCGTGCCCGATCCGACCGCACCACCCTCTTTCCAAAATTTCGAGCCCAGCAGTTGCTCAGCCGCGCGGAGCGCTTCCGTTGCCGCCGCAGGGTCCGTCGCCTGGACTGCCTTGGCAAGCAAGTCCTTCTCCGTGGACGCGGGCGCCTCGCCGGATTTTGAGACGATAAGATGCTGGAGAATGGCCTTCTTCCAGACCTCATATCCGGCGTGCTCGTCCCTCTGGCCGGGGCCATGGCCATGCCCAAGCATGTCGTTTGCGTCCGCGGCCTTGAGTTCGTCGGCAATTGCGAACGCCAGAAAGGCCACAGCGAGCGCGCTGAAGCCCGAAGTGCGTTGCAACAACGAGATGGTCGCAAGCACGGTTCTGTTGGTGATTTCGAGCTTCTGAAAGATATTATACAGGTGGACTTTGACGGTTCCGTGGGAAAGATCGAGCGTCCGCGCGATCTCCTTGTTCGACATTCCCTCCGAGACCAGCCGGACGATCTGACGTTCCCGAGGCGTCAACAGCTCCAGCATCTTTTCGATCTTGCCGTCGCGGTCAGCCTCCTTGCCGGTCGGCGAGAGATCGGATTGCTCCAGCGACACACCGCTTTTCGCCATCAGCCGCAGTGATCGCAGCATGGTGCCGGGGGCAACATACTTCGAAATCGCGCTGCAGGCCCCGGTGGCAATCGCTGCGGCCAGAGCGTGGTTGGTGTCGGATTCCGTAAAGAACACCAGGCGCGTGGAAAGCTTCTCGGCTTTCGTAATCGCGAGGATATCGGAGGCCGTCAGGTCCGGCAGGGTATCGGCTATAAGCGCGACGTCGGGCGACAAGTCCCGAATGGCATGGAGGCAGCTTGTCCCATCGCTGGTCGACGCGACAACATCGAAGTCCTGCAGTGTCCCGAGGATCGACCTCAGTCCCTGCAGGACGACCGGTTGCCGGTCAGAGAGCACAAGCCGGATCGGTTTGAGGATCCCCTGCTTGGCGGATGCGTCCAACATCGAGTTTGCCTCGGCCCGGTTTCTAAGTCCTTCGGCATATGGCCGTGGCCGGGTGGGATAATAAAATACAATCGGTCGATTTGGTTCCTCTGGCTTGGAGCAGTTTGGACGGTAGCAAGTGACAAATATCCCCTATGACCCGATGGCCGTTGCGGTCGACTGGCTTGATGCCTATCGCGCCGGCGATATCGAAGCGATCCTGGACCTTCATGCCGACGATGCCGTGGTGCACTTCGGTTGCTGCGGCGTCCAAACCATCACCGGCCGCGCGGCGCTTCGTGCCTATTGGACCGATCGCCTCCAAAAATATCCGGCAGGCACCTTGGACGATCTCAACCCTTCGGACCGCGGAACCGTGATTTCGTACGCCACCAGCACGGGCGTGATGAGTGCGCTTATGGCGTTTGACGCTGCCGGGAGGATCAAGGTGCTGGACTGCAGCCCCTTGCGCTAGGGCACGATCCCGAAAAGAGCGGTTCTCCGACAGGATCGTGCTCCAACAACAACCAAAGGCGCGGTGACGATGCACTGTGATTTCGTCGCGCTCAAGGCCTCTGGGCGCGATCCGGTGCAGGCAGGCGATCCGAACCAGGCGAGTTTTCGGCATCGCTTTCGCGCGCTGCCCGTCTCCTAACCGTCCAGCCGAGGCGACTGGCCTCATGCTTTTCCGTCTAAACTCGCTTTTAGAATGTCCAGCCCAACCTTACTCAGGCGCATGCGGATGGTTGCGGGCACAGCGATCGTGACGGCTGTCTGTGGTTCGTCCTCTATCAGTTCGTTCGCGAGCAGTTTCCAGAGCATGCGAGGCGAGACGCCATTGCGTTCGCACTTCCATGCGCTACCGTTCGGCCCATAAATGCGAAACACTTTCTGGTCATTCGTCGCGATCATCGCGCGACGAACCGCAGGCGTGACGTTGAATCTCTTGGGCTCCGAGTACCTCATCCGGAGCAAGAAAGGAGATGCCGGTTAGCTTGCGTTGATTTAAGTCAAAACGACCGTTTCGGGTCAAAAGGCGGCCCAGGGTAGCCGGCATGATTTGCGAGGCCGCTCTCGCCAATGGGTTCATTTTCGTAGCAGAAGCCCAAGGTCGCGAGCGGTGCGCTTGATAGACCCCACATGTCTTCGAAGCTTTTTGGCTATTTCCGCTGACTTGGCGCGATGTTTGACCATCTTGATCAGGAGCCGAAGCTCGGCTTCCGACCATTCTTTGGCTTTCGGGTCTCGCATCGCGCCTCCGATTCGCGTTCCCACAATAACAAAAAGCAATTCGATTCGCGCTCCCGTAGATTTGCGGCCTGCCCACAACCATGTACGCGGCGGGCCGAGAGCCAGCAGCAGAGATCGGCGTTTGGGATTTGAAGAGGCCAGCAATGAGGCGGCCCCTTACTGGAGGAGTTAGTGAAGAGCTATGAATGCCGCACGCCGAAACGCCATGCCTGTTTCGCTGTTTCGGTTGCTTGATTCAGATCAAACCTCGCGCAGATCACACACCAGGCCCTCTGCATCAGAAGATGCGGGGACGTCTGCAACGGGTCAACTCGGTAAGCTCAATCCGCCCGACGTTTTCGCGGGTCCGCCAGCCGCCTGCCGCTTCACTCGCCCGGTGCAATCGCATTGCTCGGCGTCGGTCGGTCGGTGATCTGCTGACCGAACAGGCTCCCGATCAATTCGACCGCTGTGCGCGCGGTGCGGCCGCGCTCGTCCAGGAACGGGTTGAGCTCCACGATGTCGACCGACCCGACCACGCCGGAATCGTGCAGCAGTTCCATGATCAGATGCGCCTCCCGATAGGTCGCGCCACCCGGCACCGTGGTGCCCACGCCCGGCGCCACGGACGGATCGAGAAAATCGACGTCGAAGCTGACATGCAACACGCCGTTGCTTGCCTTCACCCGCTCGATGACGCGCCGGATCAGGACGGCAACGCCGAACTCGTCGATCTGGCGCATGTCGACGACCCGGATCCGACGCGCCCGCATCAGCTCCTTTTCGAGCTTGTCGATCGAACGCGCGCCGAACAGATCGAGCCTGTCAGGCGTGATCGAGGCACGCGGATCATCGCCCAGCAAACCATCGAGGCCGGGCTCACCGCACAGGAACGCCGCCGACATGCCATGCATGTTGGCCGTGATTGTCGTCTCCGGCGTGTTGTAGTCGGCATGGGCGTCGAGCCAGAGCACGAACAATTCACGGCCGCACTCCTGCCAGTGGCGCGCCATCGCATTGACCGAGCCCATCGACAGCGTGTGATCGCCGCCGAGGAAGATCGGCAGCGCGCCGGTTTTCGCGATCTCATAGCCTCTGCAGCTCAATAGGCGCGTCCAGCGCTGGATTTCGCGGTAATGATTGGCCTGCGCGGGCGGCTTGTCGGTGAAGTCCCGCATCTCGGCCACCGAAAGGTCGCCGTAATCGGCGACCTCGAAATCGAGGCTCTCGAGCAGTGTCGCAAGACCCGCGGTGCGTAGCGCCGCCGGTCCCATCAAGGTACCGCGCTGCGAAGCACCCATGTCGATGGGCGCTCCCAGCAAGGCGATGCGCCGGGTTCGATCCGTTACGGTCCGATCGGTCACGGCTGTCTCCTGACATCAGCAAAGCCACCGCCAGCCTAACAGAGATTCGCACCCGTCGTTTCCCGGGGAGATCCGCCGTCGCAGTATCAGTCCGGAACAAAATGCCGCGCGCTGAATTGCCCATCCAAGGCCGGCACCCGCCGTAAAACCAACGGCGCCTGTCGCGGATAGCCAAAGGTCGTCAGACCCGCTGTTCAAAACGAGCGCTCGCGCGGATAGCCAAAGGTGTCGGCCTCCATCCTCATGCTTGGAGGTCGCGCTTGAGCACCGAGATACCGCAGTCCAATCATCAACCCGGCGTGGCTGAGCGCGCCATCGACGCAGCGACGGATGTGTCGCGGACGGTCGGTGAAGTTGCTGGAGGCCTGCATGCAGCGGTCGATCGGCTGACCTCAGCGATCGAGGAAGCGCGAAAGCCGGGCCGGCCGCTCGCAACCGTCGCAGCGATCACGCGCGAAGCGCCGCTCGCCAGCCTGTTCGTCGCTTTCCTGTTCGGGGTCGCAGTCGCGCGCCGCCGTTGAGCCGGCTGCTCAGGCCGCGCTGACGGCTTCGAGCTCGACCGTCAGGAACTGCTTCTCGAATGCCTCTGCCGGCATCGGGCGGCCGAAGAAATATCCCTGCCCTTCCTCGCATCCCATGCTCACCAGGAAGTCGGCCGTGGCGCGGTCCTCGATGCCTTCGGCTACCACCGTGAGGCCGAGCTGCTTGCTGAGCCCGATGGTGGAGCCGACAATCGCGGCATCGTCGGAGTTCGCGAGCAGGCCGAACACGAACGACCGGTCGATCTTGAGCCCGTCGAGCGGAAACTTCTTCAGGTAGCTCAGGCTCGCATATCCCGTGCCGAAATCGTCGAACAGGACGCGGACACCCAGCTGCTGGATCCGCTTGAACATGTCGAGCACGCGGCTTTCGTCATGGAGCAGGATATCTTCGGTGACCTCGATCTCGAGCAGCGAGGGCGTAAGCCCCGTGGTGTCGAGCAGTGCCGCAACCGCATGCGCGAGATCGCCGGACTGAAGCTGGGAAGGCGAGAGATTGATCGCGACGCGCACGTCGTTGCCGGACAATTCCCAGGCACGCGCCTGACGGCAGGCGGTTTCCATCACCCAGTTCGCGACACGCTCGGACAGCGCAGAGCTGTTGACCACCGGCATGAACTCTGCAGGCGAAACATAGCCGCGCACGGGATGCCGCCAGCGGATGAGCGCTTCGGCGCCGATAAGGCTGCCGTCGACCAGGCGAATCTGGGGCTGGTAAAACAGTTCGAACTCGCCGCGATCGGCGGCAAGCGCCAATTCGCTCTCGAGCGCCAGGCGGCTTTCGAGCTCCTGCCTGATGGCGCTCTCGAAGATCACATGGCCGCCGCGCCGCGTCAGCTTCGCCTTGGTCAGCGCGAGGTGCGCGTTGCTCAAGAGGTCGTCCGCGTTGCGTCCGCCTTCGGGATAGACGGCAACGCCGAGGCTGATCCTGACCCGATGCTGCCGCGTGGCCGTTGCGAGAGGCGCCTCGAATGCGCGCGCAATCCGCTCGGCGAATTCGGCAGTCGGCTCGCCGATCTCCGCGCAATCGAGCGCGACGGCGTATTCGTCGCCGCTCAGGCGCGCCACGATCGCTCCTAGGCCAGCTTCGATCGTCAGACGCTCGGCCACCGCACGCAGCACGAGGTCGCCCGCGGCGTGGCCGAGCATGTTGTTGATTTGCTGGAAGCCGTCGAGTCCGAGCACGAGCAGCACGACGTTCGATGACCGCTGCTCCGCCGCAGTGATCAGACCAGTGAGCGAGGCATGCAGCACGTTGCGGTTGGCAAGGCCCGTCAGCGCATCATGTTCGGCCAGATATTTGACGCGTTCGGCCTCGCGCTTGCGCACCGAGATATCGCGGAGGATTGCCCCATATTGGAAGCCGTCCGTTCCCTGCCAGCCCGAGAAGCTCGCCTCGACGGGGAAGGTCTCGCCGTTCTTGCGTCGCCCTTCGAACTCGACGACGACGGCGCCGCCGGGAACCAGGAGCGCCTGGCGCGCTGCGTCATGCATGGATGGCCTCGCCTCGCCATCTGCCGGCGCGGCGCACAGCGTTTCGAACGGGCGACCGATCATCTCAGCCGGCATGTAGCCGAAGATGGCGCTTGCGCCGGGATTCCAGACCGTGATCCGGTGCTGTTCGTCGGTGCAGACAAGACCATCGCCCAGCGACATCGCGATGCGATGGAAGCGGCTCTCTGCGATGCGCCCCAGGAGGCCACGGAACTCGATCTCGTCCAGCGCGATCGCCGTCAGATAGGCGACGATCGCGATGTGAAACAGCGACGTGTCGATGACGAAGGGCCATCTCGCCTGCACCAGGACCGCGACCAGCTCGGCGGCCGTGCCGGCAGCAAGTAAGATCGCGACGCGCATGCCCGGCGCAAAGCGCCGCCATGAATAGATCATCAACAAGCAGATCGCGCCGAGGCCGAGCATCATGCCGGCGTCCGAGGTCCAGCGCAGCATCCGGTTCTGGAGGATCGATTCCACCGCGAGCGCCTGAAGCACGGGTCCCGCGACGATGCGGCCATTCGGAACGCTGAACCGGTCGCCAAGCTCCAGCGCCGTCGCCCCAACAACGATCTTCTTGTCTCTCAGCTTGTCCAGGGCCGCGGTATTGCCGCGCAACACGTCGACATAGGAGACGGTCGGAATGGAAGCCGCCCGAATGCCGAAGTCGATCAGGAAGGGCGGCCGCCGATTGGCGTCCTGCCCGGCGAGCACCACAGCCATCGAAGGCACGAAGGTATCGCCGAGCCTCTCGCTGACCGGATAACGGCGCACCAGCCCGTCGCGTTCGATCGCGACATTGACGACGGCCGGCCATGACTGATTGCTGAATGGCTTCAGCGGACGATTGATATGAGCTACGCCGCCATTCGGCGCGGGCTGCTTGAACGACGGCAGGATCGTCGAGCCACCGACCTCGCGCAGCGCCTTGACGAAAGCCTCGTCAGAAGCGGGATCCGAGGGCGAGCTGAAATCGACGTCGAAGGCAATGTCCTGCGCGCCGGCCGCTTCCAGCCTGTGGAGGAGCTCCGCGTGCAGCCGGCGAGGCCAGGGCCAGACGCCGATCTGCTCGATCGAGGGCGCGTCGATCGCGACCACGACGACATTGCCGCTGGCAGTACGCGATTGCCAGCCAAACCTGAGGTCGGTGATCGCATTGCGAAGCGCGCCGTGCCAGCCCGTGGACAGCACGACCGCGAGCGCGATCGCAACCAGAATATGCGGTCGGTAACGCTTCACCCGATCCTCCCCCGCACCCGATGCAACGGGTAAGCCGCTAAGGCACCGCCTCAGCGTCTATTGCCATGACCCTGGCCATGGCCATTGCTGCCATTGCCGCCGCCATTTCCATTGCCGTTACCGTTGTTGCCCCTGCCGTTGCCAGTGGCGCCATTGTTGGCGTGGCCGCTATTGCCGTTGCCGTTGTTTCCGCTATTGCCGTTGCCGTTGCCGTTATTTCCGTTGCCGTTGCCATTGTTGCCGTTGCCGCCGGAATTGCCCTTGCTCGCGCCGGGGCTGTCGCTGGAAGCGCCTGCGGCCGCAGCGGCGCTAGCTGCGCCGGCACTCGACGCACTGCCGGCCGACGCCGCACCGCTCGTCGTCAGCGCAGTCTGGACGGCGCTGTTGGACCCTGGGGTGCTGGTGTTGCCACCGCTCCAGACGGTGCTGGGCTCCGCGCTGGCGTTGGCCCTGCGTACATGACCGGGCGCATGGCCGCTGTGGGCGAGCCCACGTGTGGCCTTGTGGACATTCAGCTTGACCTCACCGAGCGACGTCGAGATGCGCACGACGCCAGGCTTGGAGACATGGCCTCCGGCAGCCTGATGCGATGACTTCGGCGGGCTGGCCGCCTTGGTCCCCTTGTCGGTCGGACCGAGCGCGTGGATCGCATGGCCGCTGGCGGCATTGCGCGGCGCCGTCAGTCCGGATTTCGGCACGGGAATGCGGTCGATCGTGGGAGCGCGCGGCTTGCCCTGCTCGATCGGGCTGAACGTGCCCGCACCGCTCAGGCTGAGACCGGGCTTGCCATGTTCGAACACCGTGGCCGCCTGTCCCGGCATGATCTGAGCGATCTGTCCGGTCTTGAAGTCGGACACTTGGACCTGGCCGCGGAGCACGCCGACCTTGGTGCTGCCCGCTCCCACCGTGACGCTGAACTGCGTTCCCTTGACGACGGCGGCGAGATAGGGCGTCTCGACCTCGAAATGCTTGACGTTGCGCTTCTCGACCTCGAGCAGGATCGATCCCGCCTGCTGGATGATGGTGGTCGAGAGCCCCTCCTTCTGCTCGGCCGGCAGGCCGACCACGGAGTTGGGCGAGATCAGGATCGTCTCCTCGCCGCGGACGAGCAGCACGCGGCCGTTGCGTCCGGTACGAATGGTGTCGCCGGGCTTGAGCGCCGCCTCCTGAGTCAGTGACACCTGCTGCGCGCCGCTGCCGGCGACCCAGACCTCGCCGGTCGACTTGCTCACCGACCAGACGCCGTTCTCGGCGGCGCATGCCCCGGATGCCATTCCCAGCATCAACGCCGCCAGCAGGGCGCGCTGCACTCCAACTCTACCGAACATGACGATCCCTCGATCCGCGTGACAGCCAGACCTCACGCGTATCCGAAATCACTCAAGAGAGAATTAGCGGGACGCGACCAGCGGAGGCGCCGCATTAACCAATCATTGACCATAAAAAACTAAGAAAAATCATGCAGCTAACGAACCCTTACCGTCCGATGGGAACTTCTCCGTCAAACTACGGAGATGGGTTCGCTGCGCGTGCTGCGCGGCAGCATCTCCTTACCGCCGTGGTGCTGTGGGCAACGATCTTTGCGGGAGTTTCGCAGTCCTTCGCACAACAGGCGAACCAGCCGGGTTTCGACCCGCGTCAGCCCGAGAAATACTTTGAAAACCAAACCGAACGGGAAACACTGAACCGCCCCCCGGTCAGGCTTCCCTCGGTCGGGCAACCGAACACTGGTGGTGACACCAAGCCGCAATTCGTCCTCCGCGGAATCGACGTCGTCGGCGCCCACGCCGTCTCGCGCGATCGCATCGCCGAAATCTATCAATCCCATCTGGGAAAGAAGGTCTCGCAGGCGGATCTCGCCGCAATTGCCGGCGCGATCAGCGATCTCTACCGCGAAGCCGGCTTCCACCTGAGCCGGGCGATCGTGCCGCCGCAGGACATCGCTAACGGCCGTGTCCGGATTGAGGTGATCGAAGGCGCCATCGTGCAAGCCGAGCTGAAGGGCGATGGCGCCGAACAATTCGGTGTAAGGCCGATGCTCGGGCCGGTCCTGGCCGAGCATCCGTCGCGCCTTGCATCGCTCGAACGCCAGCTTTTCCTCATCAATGGCAGGCCGGGTGTCCGCATCACCGATACCGCGCTGGAAGAGATTGGCGGCGCGACCGGCCGCTTCCGTCTCGTCGTCTATTTGAAGACCTGGCACGTGTTCTCGTCGTTTGGCCTGGACAATCTCGGATCATCGTCGGTCGGGCCGTGGCAGACCTACGCGACCGGTGCCTTCAACTCCTATCTCACGCCCGGCGACACGCTGGCGGTCAACCTGTCGACCATCGCCAATGATCCGCGCCAGCTCGGCTTCGCGCGGATGTCCTATGATGCGCCGGTCGGCGTCGATGGCGTACGCCTTGGTGCATCGGTCCTGTACAGCGCAGTCCGGCCCGGCGATACGCGCCGCCTCGACAGCGACATCACCACGACCGAGGCCTTCGAGCTGCGTGCCGGCATCGCCCCGTTGCAGTCGCAATCTTCCTCGCTGATCCTGACTGCGGCGGCGACCTTCAGCAATGTCTCCGAGCACGACCTCTACGGCCCCTGGTACAACGACCACATCAGGACGGCGAGCGTGACCGCCGATTACAGGCTTCAGGATCGCTTCGGCGGCACCAATTTCGCGACTCTGAGCTATCGGCAGGGCCTCGACATCTTCGGGGCCTCGCATTTCGATGACGATCTGTTGTCCCGCATCGGCGCGTCGTCCAATTTTTCGGTGCTGAACCTCTGGTTCACGCGCTACCAGACGCTCGACGACGCTTGGTCGATCAAGCTCTCGGCGGCGAGCCAGACGGCATCGCGGCCATTGTTCACGTCACAGCAGTTCTATCTCGGCGGCGCCGCCTTCGGCCGAGGCTATGGCGCGGCCGAGATCAGCGGCGACAACGGTCTTGCCGGCTCGCTCGAGCTGCGCTTCGACCAGAAGCTCGATTTTCGCTACTGGACCGGCTATCAACTCTACGCCTTCAGCGACGCTGGCGCGGTCTGGAACCACGGCTACCGTTTGAGCGATGGTCTGGCGCTGACGTCGGCCGGGGTGGGCGTGCGCTTCTTCCTGCCGGACGATCTCCAGGCCGATCTCGGCGTAGCCGTCCCTTTAAGCTACCGGGCGCCGGACAACGAGCGCCGCAGCCCGCGCTTCCTGCTCACATTGTCGAGCGCACTGCGGCTCTGCCCCGAACGCGGCAAGGCCGGTTGTCTCTAGTCCTTGGCGCTGCGGCGCCCGACATGCGGCGCCGTCGCGGCCTGGCTCACAAACTTGCCTAAATTTAATCCCGTAAGCTGCTCACGGTGGCTCGAACCGCGAGTTCCCGGTGACCATGTTCAGTGGAATGTGATTTGAGACGAAGTCATGAAGAGGGTGTTTGCGATCCTGGCGTTTCTCTGCGTGCTTGGCGTTGGCCAATATTTCGTCGTCAGCCGGTTCGCGATCCGTCATGAGACGTTGACCCTGCTCGACGCGTCGCGCCAACGGCCGATCTCGGTCGAGCTCGCGGTGCGGCGCGACTACGAGACCAAAGCCAATCTCGGCCTCTGGAAGCTACCGCTCGCCATCATCAGCAACGGCAACACCGTCAAGGCCACCGAGTATTCCTTTCTCGCCAACGTGCTCGCCGCACGCGGCTATCTCGTTGCCAGCATCCAGCAGGATCTGCCGAGCGATCCGCCGCTGATGACCCATGTCGGCCAGCAATATGTCGGGCGCCGTGACGTCTATATCCGCTGCGAGGCCAACATTCTGTTCGTGCTGAGCGAGCTGAAGAGGCGGCAGGAGAACGCCGACTACGACCACATCACCCTCGTCGGTCATTCCAACGGCGGCGACGTCTCGATGTACGTCGCCCACCAGCACCCCGAGCTGGTGTCGAAGGTGATCACGCTCGACAATCTGCGGGTGCCTTTCGTGCTCAGCGACAACATGAAGATCCTGTCGTTCCGCTCGAAGGACCCGCATTTCGTGACCGATCCAGGCGTGCTGCCGACGCCGGAAGAGGCCAAAGCGCGCGGAATCGACATCGTCCATACCGGTGCTCAGCACAGCGAGATGAGCGATCGCGGCCCCAACGCCGTCAAGGAGAAAATCCAGGCGACGCTCGACCGCTTCCTGCGCGACAGTGCCAGCAGCGCGCTCGCGCCAGCCGATACGAAAAGTCCGATGATCATGAACCCCGGCGACTATTAGCCGAACGCCCATTTGCGGCAGATCAAGGCCGCTCCGGGCCAGTCGGGATAGGAAGGGCCTCGCCAGCTCGGAGAGGCACATGTCGCATTATACCGAAAGTCTTGATACGAAGTGCCCACGGTTGCCCGCGGCAAGGACGCCGGCTTTCGTACGGCACCTCTATCGTTCGATACGCAAACTGCTGCGGTCGACCATCGCCCGCATCGATCTCTCGCAATTTCCGGGATCGTGCTGCGGATGAGCGCCTCGGCCGCGAGCGAACGCATGTAGGGCTGCTCGATGCACCGGTATTTGAGACGAATCTGCCCGTTGCTTGCCGCTATCGTGGGCCTTGACATATCGCCTGCCCTCGCCGCCGACGCCGGGCAGGGCGCCGACCTCGCCAAGCGCTGGTGCGCGAGTTGTCACGTGGTGGCGAACGGCCAGGCGCAAGCGAGCGCCGACGTGCCCTCCTTCGCGTCCGTTGCACGCAGGCCGGACTTCAGTCCGGAGCGGCTCGCCTTCCTCCTGCTCGATCCGCACCCGAAGATGCCGAACTTTCCTTTGAGCCGGACCGAAGCCGGCAATATCGCGGCCTATATCGGATCGCTGCGCCGCTAGAGTCCCGATCGATTGCGGGTCTCCCAAAACTGCAAATCCCTGCCGGAGGACCGACAGGGATCAGCAGAAAAGATGACGGACGGCGAATGGAAGTCCATCCGGTGGCCCGTCATGGACCTGCTCCCGGAGCAGAATGCGCATCTTGCCGCTGCGCAAGACCAATTTGTGGGCACGCAGCGCGGCACCAACAGAATCAGGACTTGCCCTTGCCCGACTGCATGAAGCTACCGGACATCTGGCGCATATGGTCCCCGGCGCTGGTAAACTGACTGCGCAGGAAGTCGGACTGGATTCGCATCGCTTCTTGTAGGTCCGTGGCGTGAACGAGCTTGCGCGCATGCTCGAATGCCGACTTCATGTTCTGCTCGGTGAAAGCAAGCGCCTGCTTCGAAACCTCCGTTCCTGCGCCAGGAACGGTCGACATCGATTTGGTGGCCGCCTCGAAAAACATGCCGAAGGCCTTTTCGGCCTGGTCAATCGTCTTTTCGGCCAAGTCGCGCAGTTCGGCCGGAACTTCGAGCTTCGGTTCGATCATGGTCGCACTCCTCCCTTTTTCTGACTGAATACCACATTTGCCCAACCGCCTTCCAGCGGTCAGCCTCCGGAGCAAACGTAGTCCGGTTGGCCGGATCTGGCGGAAATGAAGGGCGAAGAGCCGGCGCGGCCTGGCTCAGGACAAGGGATGTTCGGGAAGGGCTTCTTCGGTGGCGAGGTCTTCGACGAGCTTGATGACCTCGAAACGCTGCCGAGGCTCAAGCTTCAGGAACGCGCGGAGCAGGCGCAGGCTTTCGACGGTACCGGTCGCAGGTGCGCCGAGCTTGAGGTGCAGTTCAGCCGCGAAATTGAGGTTCTTCATCTCGCACCTATGGCAAGCATCGGTCCTTCACGTTCCGGAGTCGAAGTCGCATGCGAGAACCGAATGCCGCAACCGAATGCAATGGCGACCATCAGATCTCTGCTTCTTCGACAACAGGCCGAACTCCGTATCCGGAACGGTTGGCCTAGCCGAACAGGTTGTAAGTATGACAAGGAACAACCCCTCCGGCAAGCCCAACGGCCTTCGCAGCGATGCTCGGTCCGCATCGCACCCCGGCAATTCCGGATAACAGGAATATCGATGGCCGTCACCCACCTGCGTCAAGAAGCGGCATCGATCACGCACACAGACTTGATTGCCGTCAATCGGCTCAGTGTTTCGCCTTTGTTTCCGATGTGAATAGACGTTTGCAGGCAGTTGGCGCCGGGCAGCTTATGCACGTATGTGTTGAGTGGCGCTTCTGCGGTTGTATCCTCAATAACATGAACGTCGGCTGCCCGCCCCCTAGGACGCGGTGAGTCGACCGACTTGCAAAGCGCCAGAGACGATGCCTTCCTTAAGTCCTCTGGAGCACCCCGTTTTGACGGGCTCCCAGCGAGGTTCAGCGCCCCGATTTGTCTTCCACCGGTGAACCCTTGTTCAGGCACGAACGACAAAGCGGTTGCGGAACGGCCACGCAGATCGCGGCGCCATGGCTGATAGACTCATGATCTGGGCGCGTGCCACCACCAAAGGACGACCACATGCTTTCTCGCTGCGATCTCATCAAGGGCGCCGCGGTCGCGCTTCTCATCCTCTCGACCCAAGGCGCATGGGCGCAGGAGACCAAGATGAACCTGTTCAAGATCGTCACCATCAAGGACGAAATCGTCGTCGGATTGTCGGCCGAAGAGCTTCAGGCGCTCGGCGGCAACGACGCGAGCGCTGTTGCGCATGCGTTGGCTCAGAAGGGCGATCTCTCCGTTTGGCAGTATAACGTGCATCGCGGCCCGAACGGCGAATTGCAACAGGCGCCGACCGCCAAGATCGGGCTACTGGCCAGCGCCTCGCTCCGTGTCGAACCCTATACGACACCCTACAAGATCGTACCGCATCCGTGATCGGCAGACGGCATGCCCGCGGCGGAAACCGCAGGCATGCCGTCGTCATTTGCGCTGTTCCGCTCGTGAGATCGCCGCTTTCGTGGCGAATCCGTAGATCAGCGCCAGGCGGTCCAGGCATTCGCGAAAACGCCGCGCAAAATAGTCGTTCCAGCGCTGCGTGCGAACGGCGCGACGCTGCCCGATCTGATCCATCGTCAAGCCCAGCACCAGCACGTCGTGCACCAATGCCGCACCGTCGGTGCCGAGTTCGCGCTCGACCCTGTTCAGCCGCAGCACGGCCTGACGCTGGCTCTCGGTGACCGGCTCGCGCGTGCGCGCGCCATCGACATATTCGCGGGTCGGATCCATCGCCTGTGGTCCTCGCTCCGCCCTTTCCCAATCGTTCTGGAAGGCGCGCCCGCCGCGGTATTGCGCCTCATCGATCTGGTGATGCGCATGCAGCCGGCCGAGCGGATCGCTGCGGATCGATCGGATTGCGACGATCTTCTCGCCGGGATCGAGCGCCAGCGGATTATCGATCTCGACCTCGGCCACCGCGCCATTGAACGGCACGTCGCGGGACCGCCGGTCGTAGATCGTCGCCAATTTGTAGGACTTGTTGCGTCGGGCACGTGCCACTCGGATGCTCCTTGCGAATTTGACGATTGAACGGATGGCACGAGGTCAGGCCGCAGAGACCAGCCTCAGTACGACGGGACCGGCGACACGTGCGGCCCCAGTTCCAGAGCGGCGCGTCAAACGCGCATGCGGCGCGCAATAGCTGGAGCCGGGCTGGCGCGGATGGCCGCAGAAGGCGATCTCCTCCCCGTCCTTGTCACCGCCATAGGGATAGCGGCAGTCGGCAGATTCGAGTTCGACCAGCTGGATCAGGCGCGGCTGGACGCCGACACAGCGCAACTTCACCGGCGCCGCAGGCTTCATTGCGGATTTCGGCGGCACGTTCAGGTTCGGCAGCACCGCGCGGCGTGGCGAAACAGGTGCTTCACCCGGCAAATATGGCGCGAGCGAGGGGCTCGTCATCCATTGCGGGACGACGAGCCGGAGCCGCTTGGCACGGCCGACCACCGCGCTGCGCGTGTAAGCCGTTCCAAACCTTGCGTTAATCTGCCTTCCGATCTCCGCATAAGACATGCCCTTGAGAAAATAATCGCGAAGCGCGTCGGAGTGCTCCGACGGCCAATGGCCCGGTTCCATGCTGCTGTCCTGTGATGCGCCTGCTCCGATCCCAGGATCGGGTGGCGACGAGCACATTCCGGTATTCCGAAACTAAAGTCAAGCGATAATTCTGATATTCATAATTGCAATAATTCCGAATTTCGGATTACAAGAGCAAGACGGTGCAATCGAGGGAATCACCATGTTGGACGTTGCAATGATTGAGCGGGGCCTGGAAAAGACGGGCAAGAGCAAGGGCGGCCTGGCGGCGGCCATGGGCGTACGGCCCGGCGCGGTCTCGGAGATCCTCGGCGGCGAACGGCTGGTGAAGGCCTCGGAGATCATCCCGATCATGGAATATCTCGAGCTCAATCTCGCGCCGATCATGGGGCGCGTCGGCGCCGGTGCGGTGATCGAACCGGATTATGAACAGGTTCCGCCGGAGGGGCTCGGCGACATCGCGCTGCCCTTCCCAATCATGGAAGAGACGATCGCATTCGAGATCGTGGGCGATTCGATGCTGCCCAAATACGAGAGCGGCGACGTCATCGTGGTCTACAAGGACCAGCGTCATCCGCTGTCGAGCTTCTACGGCGAAGAGGCCGTGGTCCGGCTCAAGACCGGCGAGCGCTATTTGAAAACCATCGAGCGCGGGAAAAGCCCGTCCGTCGTCAATCTCAACAGCTTCAATGCCAAGCCGATCGTCGGCGTGAAGCTCGACTGG
Source organism: Bradyrhizobium sp. CCGE-LA001 (assembly GCF_000296215.2). Classification (NCBI taxonomy): domain Bacteria; kingdom Pseudomonadati; phylum Pseudomonadota; class Alphaproteobacteria; order Hyphomicrobiales; family Nitrobacteraceae; genus Bradyrhizobium; species Bradyrhizobium sp. CCGE-LA001. The sequence continues at coordinate 5,599,541 of NZ_CP013949.1, forward strand.
GTCGGCGAGATCTGCCTCTCGATGCCCAAGGGACAGCTCGAGCGGCTGCGCGCCAAGTCGGCACGCCCTCGCAAGAAAGGCAAATAGAAGTCACCGATTTCCGATTTTTGGAAATCATACTTGACTTCATTCTGTTTTTCAGAAATACTCTGCCGCACACTCGATTTGGCGTGCGGCAGGTTCTTTTCATGCAATATTTCGTGGTGATGATCGACTATGGCCGGCGCGGCCGCGAGGCGGTCGTCGATCCCGAAATCACGCGGCGCGAAGTCATCTCCCGCATCGCTTCGGGCGAATACCGAAACGTCTCGTTCATCCACGAAGTCGCTGAGAATTCCGTCGAAGACGTGACCGAGACGCTTCTGGCCGAAGCCGCCCTGCCCCAGATTGCACCTGACGATATCGACCTCCAGGCAGCCAGCCTCGATCACGCCTGGGATCTGCGCAAGCACGAACGGACGTGACGGAAGCCAGCAGCCTGTGTCACGCTGCCCGACTGGACATCACACCATGAGCACGGTCGATCCCGTGGTCTTGCGCGCGGCGAGATCGGCATGCGCCTTGGCGGCGTCCTTCAGCGGATAGGTCTGGTGGACCTCGATCTTGACTGCGCCGGACTTGACCACGTCGAACAACTCGCCAGCCATTGCGACGAGGCTCTCGCGCTTGGCGGCATATGTGAAGAGCGTCGGCCGCGTGACGTAGAGCGAGCCTTTTTGCGCCAGCAGGCCGAGATTGAGCGGCTCCACCGCGCCGGAGGATTGGCCGAACAGCGCGGCAACGCCGAGCGGCGCGAGACAATCCAGCGATTTCAGGAACGTGTCCTTGCCGACGGAATCATAGACGACCGGCACCTTCTTGCCGCCGGTGATCTCGTCGAGGCGCTTCACGAAATCCTCGCGCGTGTAGATGATGACATGGTCGCAACCATGCGCCTTGGCGAGCTTGGCCTTCTCGTCGTTGCTGACGGTGCCGATCACGGTTGCGCCGAGATGCTTGGCCCACTGGCTCAGGATCAGGCCGACGCCGCCGGCCGCGGCATGCAGCAGGATGGTATCGCCGGCCTTCACCCGATAGGTCTGCCGAATCAGATATTGCGTGGTCAGCCCCTTGAGCATCATCGCCGCTGCGGTCTTGTCGTCGACCCCATCAGGCAGCTTCAACAAGCGATCGGCGGGGATAAGCCGGGCCTCGGAATAGGCACCGAGCGGTGAGGCGCCGTAGGCGACACGATCGCCCGGCTTCAGATCGGTGACGCCTGCGCCGACTTCCTCGATGACGCCGGCCGCCTCGCTGCCAAGCCCGCTCGGCAGCTGAGCCGGATAAAGGCCCGAGCGATTATAGATGTCGACGAAATTGAGGCCGACGGCGGTGTGGCGAATGCGGACTTCGCCCGGACCGGGCTTGCCGACGCTGACCTCCTCCCAGACCAGGACTTCCGGGCCGCCGGTCTTGTGAAAGCGAATGGCATGCGTCATGGGCTTGCTCCCTTATCGTTGCAGTGAATCTCAGCGATCGATTCGGCCTTTGAAATAGGCATTTGGTCCGCCCGTTACAGTACAGACACGTAACAAGAATGTCACAGCGAACGACAAACCCGCGCCGTTCCGCCTCTGTTCGGAAAAGTTGATGACGGGCCTGGCGCAAGTGGCAGTAGCGTTGACGCGGGGTTTTAGTCGTCGTCTGCGAAGGAGAGCCGAGATGCCAGCTTATGTTCAGCATCATCAGGATGTCGATATCGCGCCCGTGAATTGCCCCACCTGCATGGGGTTCCTGCCGATGTACGTGCGTGAGGTCGAACCGCATTGGAGCCTCGCCAAGATCGACTTTGTCTATGAATGCGCCGATTGCGGCGCCGAGCTCCGACAAACCATCCGCAAGCCGGAGCTGCTGCGGCACTGATCGCGCGCCAGCGCATAACTATTTGCGTTGAGCGGAAAAATCGCCTTCACGCGGGTCTGATGTCTCCCAAACGAGGCTTGTTCTTTGCCCAGAACGCAGGCAGAACAAGCCTCAAGCAAGACCTTTGGGAGCGCCATTTCGTGGCTGATCAGAAGGCCTCGACGTCGATCGAGGCAGTGGAGAGCGGCCTCGCCGCGCAAGGCTATATCGCGAGCCGGCAGATCGCGACCGCCGTCTACCTGTCGCAACAGATCGAGAAGCCGATCCTGGTCGAGGGCCCCGCCGGCGTCGGCAAGACCGAGCTCGCCAAGGCGATCGCCGCCTGGCGCGGCATGAAGATGATCCGTCTGCAATGCTACGAGGGTCTCGACGAGGCCAAGGCGCTGTATGAGTGGAAATACGCCAAGCAGCTTCTCTATACGCAGATTCTGAAGGACAAGCTCGGCGAAGTGCTCGGCGGCGCGCAGACGCTGCACGCCGCGCTCGACCAGCTGCATGATTTCGGCGACGTGTTCTTCTCCAAGGAATTCGTCGAGCCCCGCCCTCTGCTCCAGGCGCTGGAGCAGCCGGGCGGCTGCGTGCTCCTGATTGACGAGATCGACAAGTCGGATGCGGAATTCGAATCGCTGCTCTTGGAAATCCTGTCCGATTTCCAGGTCACGATCCCCGAACTCGGCACCGTCTCGGCGATCACGCCGCCGACCGTCATCCTCACCTCCAACAGCGAGCGCGATCTCGGCGACGCCTTGAAGCGGCGCTGCCTGCATCTCCACATCGGCTTTCCCGAGCAGAGGCTGGAGGAACGCATCGTCGAGAGCCGCGTGCCCGGCATCTCGCAGACACTGCGCCGGCAGATGGTCGGCTTCATCCACGAGGTTCGCTCGCTCGACATGAAGAAGCTGCCCTCGGTTAGCGAGACCATCGATTGGGCGCGCGTGCTCGTGCTGCTTCAGGCCACCGAACTCGACACCGAGATCGTCAAGGACACGCTCAACGTACTCCTGAAGTACGAAGCCGATATCGAGGCAGCATCGCCGCAGGTCACGAGCTTCATTGCCAAGGCGGCACGGTCCAACGTCTTCGGTTGACGCCGATGCGCGAGAATCTACATCGTTTCTTTCGGGCGGCACGCGGCGCCGGCGTTCACGTCTCGCCCGCCGAGAGCATCGATGCGATGCGCGCGGTCAAGCAGGTCGGCTTCTCCGACCGCGCCATCCTGCGCGATGCGCTGCTGCTGACGCTGGCCAAGTCTCAGGACGAGAAGCTCGCGCTTGGCGACTGTTTTGATCTGTTCTTCAGCCAGCCGGAACCACGACACGATCAGGTCGAGAACGATGACGCTTCCGACGAGGCGTCGCCGGACGGAGAACAGTCCTCCGCCGGCGCGACAAACGATGCCAGCGACGGACAGCCTTCCCAGGAATTGGGGCCGCTGGCGCAGATGCTGCTGTCGCAGGATCGCAATGCGATCGCGGCAGCGATTGCCAGTGCCTCGGGCGCTGCCTCGCTCTCCGATATCCGCTACTCCACCCAGCGCGGCATCTTCTCCAGCCGCATCCTCGACGCCATGGGCCTTCAGCGCCTGCGGGATGATCTCGAGGAGTTAACCGCGACCAACCCGTCGCTGGCCGAGCGTCTGCGCGCCGCGCTCGATGCCCTGCGCGAAGCCGTGCGTGACACGGTCTCCCAGGGACTTGCCCTCTACGCCCGGGAGGAGGCCGAGAACCTCCGCAACGAGATCTTGCGCAACGCGCCGCTGGCGCGCATCGAGCGCCGTCAGGTCGCCGAGATGCGCGCCCTGATCCGCCAGATCGCTCGGCGGCTGCGCGAGCGCTACTCGAAGCCGCGCAAGCGGCAGCGCCGCGGCCACCTCGACGTTCGCCGGACGCTCCGCCGCAACGCAGCCTGGGGCGGCGTTCCGTTCCTCACCGCATGGAAGCGCAAGCATCGCGACCGGCCCCGGATCGTCGCGCTTTGCGACGTCTCCGGCTCGGTCGCCCAGGTCGCCGACTTCTTCCTGCTGCTGATCCACTCGCTCCACGAGGTGGTCGACGACGTCCGCTCGTTCGCCTTCTCCTCGCATCTGATCGAAGTCAGTGAGATCCTGGAGAAGAATTCCCCGGAAGAAGCGATGGCCGAGATCATGTCCAAGGTAGGCTTCGGCTCCTCCGACTATGGCTCCTCGCTGGTCGATTTCGAGAAGGAGTTCATGGCCACGCTGACGCCGCAGACGACGGTGATCGTGCTCGGCGACGCCCGCAGCAACAATCTAGACCCCCGCGCCGACATCCTGCGCCGCATCTCCGAGCGTTCGAAGCGGCTGGTCTGGCTCAATCCCGAAGGACGGCTCGCCTGGGGCTTTGGCGATTCCGAGATGCCGCGCTACGCGACCTTCTGCAGCGTCGTACGCCAATGTGCCACCGCGCAGCAGCTCGAGCGCGCAGTGTCCGATATCGTGGCCACCTATCAGTGATCGGCAATCACGCCCGGCCCTGAAGTCAGCTGGCGGTCAACTCGGCCTGGGCGAGATTGCACTCCCGAAAGTGATAAGCAATCTCGTCGAGCGCGCGCTGCTCCCATTCCTGGGCTTGCGCAAGCCAGAAGACCCGCCGCTCAAAATCGCGCGCTGCGCGCTCGCGGCACAGGAATTCCTGACTGCGAATTTCCACCAGCCTGTTCATGCACTCCACTCCTGCCTGTGAAGCCATCGCCGCGAGTAAACCTACAGACTTCCGAATGCTCCGTCTCATCATTTCTGTGCATATTGCGACGCAGAATGGGACAACAGCACTTTCCGTGCAGCGCAACAATCCGCATCGCGAGACATGCCTAAATCATCAATATGTGATCGAGGTCTGGACGGTATTGCAGTCGAGCGATCTTAACTCTTGTGGCGCAATGAAGTGCGGCAATTTGTGAAGAGGAGTTCTAAACAGCCGACCGAATTCCCGACTCATTGTCGTCGCACGGTGTTCACGCAGCGTCGCTAACAGAGGCGCGCGAACGGTAATAATCGTTTGAGGCAACATGAGCAACGACGTCGACTTCGATCTTTCGCCGGATCAATGGGAAGCACTGCGTAAACTTCGCAATCCGGCATCGAACGGTCGCCCCTCGAAGACCTACCTCATCGAAAGCCTCGTCACGCTCGGCCTCGTCGTCGTCAATGACGGCTTGCCGGAGATGACACCGACCGGACGCAGAGCGCTCGTGCGCGGCTCAAGCCGGTTGCTCGATCTCGTGGCGTGACGAATCCGCCCCTGCGTAGCGCGTCGGCACGATCGCCTGAAAGATCATCTTTTGCTCTCTGCCGAAATCGGATTTGCTTTCCGTAAGAATACGGCACGCAGGATGCGGCGAGGGAGCTGGTCATGAACGGGCTTGGTGGATTGAACAAATCGCCCGAGGGCGTCGTCATCGGGCTCGTGCAGCTGCAACTGCCGAACGTCGTGACCCCTGCCGATCTCACAAGGCAGACCGAGCGCATCGTCTGGATGGTCGGCAAGGCCCGCCGCAATCTTTCCACCATGGATCTGGTGGTATTCCCCGAATATTCGCTGCACGGCCTCTCGATGGATACCAATCCCGAGATCATGTGCCGGCTCGATGGGCCCGAGGTCGCGGCCTTCAAGAAGGCCTGCATCGACAATCGGATTTGGGGCTGCTTCTCCATCATGGAGTTCAACCCGCAGGGCAATCCCTATAATTCCGGCCTGATCATCGACGAGCACGGCGAGATCAAGCTCTACTACCGGAAGCTTCATCCCTGGATCCCGGTCGAGCCGTGGGAGCCCGGAGACATCGGCATCCCCGTGATCGAAGGGCCGCGAGGCGCGAAGATCGCGCTGATCATCTGCCATGATGGCATGTTCCCGGAGATGGCGCGGGAATGCGCCTACAAGGGCGCGGAGATCATGATCCGCACCGCGGGCTACACCGCACCGATCCGCGAAGCCTGGCGCTTCACCAACCAGGCCAACTCGTTCCAGAACCTGATGGTCACCGCCAACGTCTGCATGTGCGGCTCGGACGGCTCGTTCGATTCCATGGGCGAAGGCATGATCGTCAATTTCGACGGCCGCGTGCTGGCGCACGGCACGACCGGCCGCGCCGATGAGATCATCACCGCCGAGGTAAGACCCGATCTCGTGCGCGAGGCCCGCATCAATTGCGGGCGTGGAGAACAACATCTACCAGCTCTGGCATCGCGGCTATGTGGCGGTGAAGGGCGGCGCAATGGACTGCCCTTATACCTTCATGCAGGACATGGTCGCGGGCACTTATCGCCTGCCATGGGAAGACCAGATCGAGGTCACCGACGGCACCTCCTGCGGCTTCCCGGCCCCAACGCGGATGTTCGGCAAGACGGCGAAGGCAGCGGAATAGATCCTCTCTGGTCGGGACAAGCCTCGTCGGCTGTCAGTCATTCCATCGAAGTAGCGGCGCTCCATACGCCCTCCTCCAGACGGACAGGAAGCGCGGAAACCAGGAGTGCGCCACTGCGCCCTTGTACGCCCAGGTGCGGTATTTCAGGCCCTGTTCGGAGATCAATTCCTGATATCCGCCGTGCACCTCGGTCGCGGTGCGAATGTCCTTCAATATGCTTTGAGCGCAAGCGCGGTAGGTGTCGCTCCCCGAGGCTTCGTCGTAGTCCAGCATGCGATCCGCGAACTCGACGTTGAACGTCGGCCAGGAGGAGCGCCCCTGATAGGCGGGCGCAGCGACCTTGTGGATCATCTTGGTCCGCGGATTATCCGCCGATACCAGGAAATGGAACGTGCTCGGGATCCGAAACCGCGGTTCGGCGATGACCAGATTCGTGGTCGCCGCAAACAGCGCCCGTTCGCTGACATCGCTCATATCCCAGAAGCCGCGATGCACGCCGACGAAGTCCAGCGCAACCGAGGACGCGGGCGTGCCCGCCCGACCATCCAGGGAATGCCTTATGTAGCCGTTCTTGCCGAACAGGCGGAGCAGGTCCCGCTTGTATTGCGCGAGTTCGCGCCCGAGCAGCCGCTTCAGCTCGATCTCCCCGACGATACCGAGCTGCACGCCCCAGACGAACGTCGTGTAGACGCAGGCATTGGTGACGAAACGCCTGCGCTCGGCACGGGTGTCCGTTGCCGCAGAGCGCGGGCCACGAGCGTCGCACAGCAGATATCTGGTGCCGCCGTCGTCGAACGGCTCCAGCTCGCTCGCGAGCTGGAGGATCGCGCGCTTCAGGTCATCGCCGTATTCGGCCAGCAGCAGGCGACCGGCGTGCGCGCATTGCGACATTGCCAGATAGGACGACGCCCGCTCCTCAGCAGAGATCATCTGCCGGAGACCGGCGAGGATGCCGAGCAGCGTGTCCGAAGGCCGCGAGAAATAGTTCACGCCGAGATACCGGCCGCGCCCCGCCGGCACGATGGTCGTGGTGACGACGTTGGCACGGACCGCCTCCAGCAGCAGGCGCACGCTCTTCTCGAGCAGCCGCACGCGCCGCACCGCGTCCTGCGAGTCCATAATGGTCTCGGGATCGAGCACGTCGGGATAGAACCAGGCGAAGTCGCGCGGATAATAGGCCGAGGCGTGGGGCGCGCCGGTGACGAGGAATGCCTCTGTCACCGAGAAGGCGCTATCCATCGAGTGCCGGTAGAGATCCGCGATAGCCGACAGCGAATGAGGCGACCTCCTCAGGAATCGATCGCCGAGGAAATTGACCGCCTGAAGCGCGTTGGCGACGAAGGTCGCAGTCACGCCCTGATAAAACCGGTTTCCGCGATGTGACGGCAAGGAAATATCGCTGTTCATGTACGCCTGATCGTGATCCCCGGCGATCGCCGGTCACCGTCACAAGTGTGACTGATTCGTGTCTCGCCCCGATGACAAGCGGATTCCAGGGTGTCAGTTCGAGCCAGCGCCGGCTTCCCGCGACTTGAAATTCTCGACCACCCGCAGCAGCACCCGCGCGCCCGCATCGGCATCGGCGAGCTCGACATGCTCATCGGGATGATGGCTGATACCGCCGCGGCAGCGGACGAAGATCATGCCGACATCGGCGACGTCGATCATCGCCATGCCGTCATGCCCGGCCCCGCTCGGCAGCTCGAATGCAGCGAAGCCTTCCGCGACGATCGCCTGCGCGATCTGTTCCTTCAGCCAGGGGGCGCAAGGCGCGGTGCGATTCTCGTGGGTGACGTCGAGCTGGAGCTTCAGTTGCCGGCGCCCGGCGATCGCCTCGATCTGGCGGACGATTTCGGCGACCGCGCGCTTGCGATGCATGTCGGTCGGCGCGCGCATATCGATGGTGAAGGACACCTCGCCCGGAATGACGTTGGTCGCGCCGGGCGTGGCGTGGATATATCCGACGGTCCCAACGAGCCCGTCGGTGTCGGCCTGGCAAAATTGTTCGATCGCCCCGATGCATTCGGCGGCCCCTGTGAGTGCGTCGCGGCGAAGCGCCATCGGCACCGTGCCGGCATGCCCGGCCATGCCGGTCAGCCGCGCGGCAAGCCGTGTCGCGCCAGCGATCGCGGTGACCACGCCGACCGGCAGGTTCTGCGCTTCCAGCACCGGCCCCTGCTCGATATGCAGCTCCAGATAGGCGAGCAGCTCGCGCCGCGACCGCGCAGCCGCCCCGATATGATCGGGGTCGAGACCGAACGCGATGAGCGCATCACGCATCGACACGCCGTCGCGGTCGCACGTGTTCAGAACGCTCTCGTCGAATGTACCGGCCACCGCACGGCTGCCGAGAAGCGTCGAGGCGAAACGCACCCCTTCTTCGTCGGCAAAGCCGACGACCTCGATCGCGAAGGGCAAGCGCTTGCCGCGGCGGTTGAGGTCCGCGACGCAGGCGATCGCCGTGATCACGCCGAGCGGCCCGTCCCATTTGCCGGCATCGCGCACGGTGTCGTAATGCGAGCCGAGCATCAGGCAGGGCGCACCTGGCCGCTCGCCTTCATAGCGGCCGCAGACATTGCCGATCGCATCCAGACGCGCACTCATGCCGGCCTCGCGCATCCAGCGCAGGATGAGGTCCGCAGCCTCGCGCAGCTCGTTGCTGAGATAGACGCGGGTGAGGTTGCCCGCCTCCTCCGAGATCGCGCTGAGCTCGTCGATGCGGCTCACGATCTGTTCGCCGAGCGATGTCGTCTGAGCGGCGTTACCAGCGTCCATCTCGGCGGGCTTCCCATCTCGCGGGACAACGGCGGTCCCGATGACAGTAGGTACAAGTTCAGTGCCGGCGAAGATCGCATCCGGCGCCGTTTCGATCCACGCGTCGTTAGCATGAATGAGGGCGAGCGGCCGACAGTCCCAACCCGCGTGCACACACGCGAAACAGTTAAGAGTGCTCAACTCCATTGCATACAATGGGGAATTACTGCCCAGAAATTAATCTGCCGGCTTCCTGATGAGGATTCGAGCAACCGATCGAATTCGAATGTTATCAATGACTTAAATTCGAAGCCGCCGTCCGAGGCCTGTGGCACGAAGCTTGCGACACTTCATCCCGGGCGCCGCCAGACCGGCGGTAGCCGCGAGGTCAAGGCGGGGCATCCGCCAAGGGGGGCAAGCAATGGATTTTGGCAGGATTTCACGACGTCATGTGTTGCAAGGCGGTGCGGCCCTGACCCTCGGCGCTGCCGCCGGCATCCGCCCGGCCTTCGCGGCCGAGACGACCATCGGCTTCATCTATGTCGGCTCGCGCGACGACTACGGCTACAACCAGGCCCATGCGCAGGGCGCTGCCGCCCTGAAAAAGATTCCCGGGCTCAAGGTCGTCGAGGAAGAGAAGGTCCCGGAGACCGACGCGGTCGAGAAGACGATCGAGTCCATGATCAATCTCGACGGCGCCACCCTGCTCTTCCCGACCTCGTTCGGCTACTACAATCCGCATGTGACCAAGATGGCCGCCAAATACCCGAAGCTGCGCTTCGAGCACTGCGGCGGCCTCTGGAGCGACAAGGATCCGAAGAACGCCGGCAGCTATTTCGGCTACATCGACGAAGCTCAATATATCTCCGGCATCGTCGCCGGCTACACCTCGAAAGGTGGCAAGCTCGGCTTCGTTGCGGCAAAGCCGATCCCGCAGGTGCTGCGCAACATCAACGCCTTCACCCTCGGCGCCAGGCTCGCCAATCCCAAGGCCACGACGCAGGTCATCTTCACGGGTGACTGGTCGATGCCGGTCAAGGAGGCCGAGGCCACCAACAGCCTGATCGACCAGGGCGTCGACGTGCTCACCTGCCATGTCGACGGTCCCAAGACCATGGTCGAGAACGCCGCGCGCCGCGGCGCCTTCGTCTGCGGCTACCACACCAACCAGTCGCCGCTCGCGCCGAAGGCATATCTCACGGGCGCGGAGTGGAATTGGGAAGCGCTCTATCCGAAATTCGTGAAGATGATCGCCGGCGGCGAGAGCATTCCGAACTTCTACCGCGGCGGCCTCAAGGAGGAGATCGTCAAGACCTCGCCATATGGTGAAGCTGTTTCCGCCGAAGCGCGCAAGCACGCCGACGAGGTCAAGGCCAAATTCCTCTCGGCCGAAGGCTATGCCATCTTCAAGGGCGGGCTGGTCGACAACAAGGGCAAGACGGTGATTCCCGCCGGCACTGATCGAGGCCAGAAGGATCCCGAGCTGGAAAAGATGGACTACCTCGTCGAAGGCGTGCTCGGAGCGACTTCGTGACGAGCGAAGCTGCGGATTCCCCTGGTGCGGCCGGGACGATTGCCCCGGCCGCCGATCCCGGCTTTCTCCAGCGCCACGGCGCGACGATCGAGTACATCCTCATCCCGGGCGCGGCGCTCGTCGGCGCGCTCGTGGTCTTCGGCATCTTCGTCGCGATGTCCGGCAAGAATCCGCTCGATCTCTATTTCTACATGTATTACGGCGCGTTCGGCACCTGGTTCTCCTGGCAGAACACGCTCACGCGCGCTGCTCCCCTGATCCTGACGGCACTCTGCACCGCGCTGCCCGCGCAACTCGGCATGGTCATCATCGGCGGCGAAGGCGCGCTGCTGATCGGCGCGCTGACAGCGACCAGCGCGGCGCTCGCGCTTCAGGGCATGCCGCCGCTCGTCGTGCAGATCGCCATGGTCTGCGCCGGCGTGGCCGGTGGCGGCTTGTGGATCATGCTGTCGGGCGGCCTGCGACAGTATCGCGGCGTCAACGAAACGATTTCGAGCCTGCTGCTCGTCTACATCGCGCTCGCGATCCTCAACCACCTCGTCGAAGGCGCGATGCGCGATCCCGCCAGCCTCAACAAGCCTTCGACGCGCGAGATCGGCGCCGCCAACATGATCGGCACCATTCCCGGCACCGACGTGCATTGGGGCCTGGTGTTCGGGCTGGTCGCTGCCATCGCCGCTTACATCCTGATCTATCACACCGTGTTCGGCTTCGCCGCGCGCGTCGCCGGCGGCAACATCCGCGCCGCGAAGATCGTCGGCCTCGGCGTCAACAAGCTGATCCTGACCATCTGCTTCCTGGCGGGCGGCGCCGCCGGCGTTGCCGGCATGATCGAAGTTGCCGCCGTACAAGGACGCACCAACGCCAATCTCGCGGCGGGTTACGGCTTCACCGGCATCCTCGTCGCCTTCCTCGCTCGGCAGAATCCACTTGCGATCATTCCGGTCGCGATCCTGCTCGGCGGCATCAGCGCCAGCGGCGGCCTGCTGCAACGCCGCCTGGGGCTGCCCGATGCTTCCGTGCTGGTGCTCCAGGGCATCATCTTCGTCTTCGTGCTGGCCAGCGACGCGCTCTACGGCCGCATCGGTTTCCTGAAGGGAAAATCCTGATGGCAGACGGATCGATCGGACTCTGGACCGTCCCCCTCGCCGTGCTCGGCGGCGCCATTCGCGTCTCGACGCCATTCCTCTTTGTCAGCCTGGGGGAGTGCATCACCGAGCGCTCCGGCCGCATCAATCTCGGCCTCGAAGGCACGCTGGTGATGGGCGCGATGAGCGCCTACGGCATCTCGTATCTCTCGGGATCACCGTGGCTAGGCGTGCTCGCCGCCGGCATCACCGGTGCGCTTTTCGGCGCGCTGCACGCCGGCATCTGCTCGCTGCCGCGCGTCAACGACATCGCGGTCGGCATCGCCTTGATGCTGCTCGGCACCGGCCTCGCCTTCTATCTCGGCAAGCCGCTGATCGAGCCCACCGCGGCGCGCCTGCCCGCGATCGATTTCGGCTGGTGGAGCGACGTTCCGCAGGTGCGCGCCGCGCTGCGCGTCAATGTCCTGTTCTTGATCGGCGTCGCGCTCGCGCCGATCCTGTACTGGGCCTTCCGCACCACGCGCTGGGGCTTGCTTATCCGCACGGCCGGCGAGAGCTCCGATGCCGCGCGCGCGATGGGCCATTCCGTGTCGCTGATCCGGCTGCGCGCCACCATGGTCGGCGGCTTCCTCGCCGGCATCGGCGGCTCGTTCCTGTCGCTGTTCTACCCTGGCAGCTGGAACGAGGGCCTCTCCTCGGGCCAGGGTATCACCGCGGTCGCGCTCGTGATCTTCGCGCGTTGGGATCCTCTGCTGTGCCTGTGGGCCTCGCTTGCCTTCGGCGGCGCCGCGGCGCTGGGGCCGGCGCTGCAATCGGTTGGCATCACCTCCGGCTATCACCTCTTCAACGCCGCGCCCTACATCCTGACGCTGGCGATCATGATCATCACCTGCTCGCCGAAACGCACGCTGACCGGAGCCCCGGCGGAATTGTCGATCACACGCTAGAGAGCAACACCATGCCTGAGCGCTACATCAAGTCCGAGCCCTATGCCTGGCCCTATAACGGCGATCTCCGCCCCGAGAACACCGCGCTCGTCATCATCGACATGCAGACCGATTTCTGCGGCGTCGGGGGCTATGTCGACAAGATGGGCTACGATCTCTCGCTGACGCGGGCGCCGATCGAGCCGATCAGGAAGCTGCTCGCCGCGATGCGCAAGCAGGGCTTCCACATCATCCACACCCGCGAAGGCCACCGCCCCGATCTCTCCGATCTTCCCGCCAACAAGCGCTGGCGTTCGCGTCAGATCGGCGCCGGCATTGGCGATCCCGGCCCTTGTGGCCGCATCCTGGTGCGCGGTGAGCCCGGCTGGGATATCATCCCCGAGCTTGCCCCGCTGCCGGGCGAGACGATCATCGACAAGCCCGGCAAGGGCTCGTTCTGCGCCACCGACCTCGAGCTGATCCTGCGGGTGCGCGGCATCGACAACATCATCCTCACGGGGATCACCACCGACGTCTGCGTTCACACCACCATGCGCGAGGCCAACGACCGCGGCTTCGAATGCGTGCTGCTGCACGATTGCTGCGGCGCGACCGACAAGAGCAACCACGACCACGCGCTCAAGATGATCAAGATGCAGGGTGGCGTGTTCGGCGCGGTCTCGACCTCCGACGCCGTCATCGGAGCGATTTCGTGATCATCGGCGAAACACCGCCGCCGCCCGGCGCTTTCGGCGTCGACGCCATCGCCATGACGATGCGCTTCGGCGATTTCCTGGCGCTCGACAATGTCGAGCTGAAGGTGCGGCCGGGCTCGTTCCACGCGCTGCTCGGCGAGAACGGTGCCGGTAAGTCGACCCTCGTCAAATGCATCATGGGCTACTACCACGCAACCGAGGGCGACATCCTGGTCGGCGGCCGCGAGCAAGCGATCACCAATCCCAAGGACGCCCATGCCCTCGGCCTTGGCATGGTCTATCAGCATTTCACGCTGGTGCCGGCAATGACGGTGGCGGAGAATCTCGTGCTGGCGCGCGACGACGTGCCGGCGGTGATGAACTGGCCGAAAGAGATGAAGGAACTTGAGGCGTTCCTCGCACGGATGCCCTTCAAGGTGCCGCTCAGCGCGAAGGTCTCCGACATCTCAGCCGGCGAACGCCAGAAGTGCGAGATCCTCAAGCAGCTCTATCTGAAGCGACGTTTCCTGATCCTGGACGAGCCGACCTCGGTGCTGACGCCGGCGGAAGCCGACGAGATGCTCGGCATGCTCCGCGACATGGTCGTCAGGGGCGAGCTGACCATCCTGATGATCACGCACAAGTTCCGCGAGGTCATGGCCTTCGCCGACGACGTCACCATCCTGCGTCGCGGCAAGCTCGCCGGGCACGGCAAGGTCGCCGAGCTCACCCCGGATGCGATGGCCCGCACCATGATCGGCGCCGAGGAGCTGACGGTGCAGCCGCCGCGCACCGGCGAGACTGGCCAAGCCAGGCTCGAGCTGCAAAAGCTCCGCGCGCTCGACGACGCCGGTGGCATCGCCGTCCATGACGTATCGCTCACCGTGCGCACCGGCGAGATCGTAGGGATCGCCGGTGTGTCCGGCAACGGCCAGCGCCAGCTCGTCGAGGTTTTGGCCGGCCAGCGCGAGGCCGAAAGCGGCGAGATCCGCGTTGCCGGAGATCCCTACCGCGCCAGCCGCGAGGAGATGCGACGCCACAAGATGTCGCTGCTGCCCGAGGAGCCGCTGAAGAACGCCTGCGTTGGCGGCATGAGCGTCGCCGACAACATCGCCTTCCGCGAGTTCGACCGTGCACCTTTCGCCAGCGGCGGCTGGTGGCTCAATCGCGGCGCCTTCCGCGAAGACGCCAGGACCAAGATCGCCCAGTACAAGATCAAGACCCGCACGCCTGATACTCCGATCTCGGCGCTGTCGGGCGGCAATGTCCAGCGCGCCGTGCTGGCCCGCGAGCTCGCGGGTGACGTCGAGGTGCTGATCGCAGCCAATCCCTGCTTCGGCCTCGACTTCGCGGCGGTCGCACAGATCCACGCCGAGATCATGGCCGCGCGCAACCGCGGCGCGGCGGTGCTGCTGGTCAGCGAGGATCTCGACGAATTGCTCGAACTCTCCGACCGGCTGGTGGTGATGTTCCACGGCGAATTCGTGTATGAAGCACGGACCAGCGAGGCCGATCTCACCGTGGTCGGCCGGCACATGGCGGGACATTGATCACGGAGGAGCTATGGACGGTGCATCGGAGCAGGACCAGCACTTCCTGCGCCTGTCCTTCGCGGTCGCCCGCCGCTCCCTCACCCATGGCAATCATCCCTTCGGCTGCATCGTCGTCGATGCGGATGGCAAGGTGCTGATCGAGGCCGAGAACGGCTACATGCCGGATCACGACAGCACCGCGCATGCCGAGCGCCTCGCGGCAACGCAGGCCTGCCGCACACTCGACCGGAAGATGCTGGCGAAGGCGACGCTCTATTCCTCTGCCGAGCCCTGCGCGATGTGCGCCGGCGCAATCTACTGGGCCGGCATCGGCCGCGTGGTCTACGGCCTCAGCGAACACTGCCTGCGCGGTATCACGGGTAATCATCCGGACAATCCAACGCTCGATCTGTCCTGCCGCGAAGTCTTTGCCAGCGGGCAGCGGTCGACCGAGGTGGTTGGGCCGTTGCTCGAGGACGAGGCCGCAGCGCTGCACGACGGCGTGTGGACGAAGTAGATTACCCGGCGACCGCTACCAGCTGGGGCGAATGCGCCCGCGCGCCGTGCCTGCCATCGGCAGCCGTGGAAGCATAACGGGTTCCAACTGGCTCAAACCGTCATAAATTTGCAACAGGCGCCGCTCGCAGGCGCGATTGCTACGGCTGCTCATAATTTGCGGCAACCATCGTCCAAACCCGAAGCATCGACTCATCGGCACCACCGCACTGCCGCAGCGTTGAGCAAGGGATGAGGCTTTTTCACCTCTTACGCGACGGCTCAAACTGGCCCACAATTGAGGCACTTTCATCCACGCAAGCGCATCAGCGAATGTCAGATCAGACGCCTAACGGCCTCCATTCCGGCGAGCCCCCTTTGCTTCGAGCGATCGGCCTTACCAAGCGCTATGGTGATTTTCTCGCCAATGATTCCATCGACATCGAGATCCGGCCGAAGGAAATCCACGCCCTGCTCGGCGAAAACGGCGCCGGCAAGTCGACGCTGGTCAAGGCGATCTACGGATTGATCCAGCCCAGCGCCGGCGAGATTCGCTGGCAGGGCGAACCAATCCGGCTGGCCGGTCCGTCGAAGGCGCGCAGCCTGGGCATCGGCATGGTGTTCCAGCATTTCTCGCTGTTCGACAATCTGAGCGTCGCCGAGAACGTCGCGCTTGGCCTCGATGGCAAGGAGGCCTTCAAGGACATCTCGGCGCGGCTGGAGCAGGTGTCGAGGACCTATGGACTGCCGCTCGATCCCAAACGCGAGGTCTGGCAATTGTCGGTCGGCGAGCGCCAGCGTATCGAGATCGTCCGCGCGCTGATGCAGGATCCGAGATTCCTGATCCTGGACGAGCCCACCGCGGTGCTGACGCCGCAGGAAGCCCACCAGCTTTTCATCGTTCTGGAACGCCTCAAGGCTGACGGCCGCGCCATCCTCTACATCAGCCACAAGCTGGAGGAGGTGAAGCGCCTCTGTGACACCGCCACGATCCTGCGCGGCGGCAGGAAGGTCGAGACCTGCAATCCCCGGCGCGAGACCGCCGCCTCGCTCGCGCGCATGATGGTCGGCAGCGAGATCAAGGACGTGAAGGCCGCATCCGGCCGCAAGACCACGGTGCCGCGGCTCGTCGTCAACGATCTCTCGCTGGCGCCCGCCGAGGCGCATGGCGTATGGCTCGAACACATTTCGTTCGAGCTGAAGGGCGGCGAGATCCTCGGCATCGCCGGCGTGGCCGGCAACGGGCAGGACGAATTGTTCACCGCGCTCTCCGGCGAGCGCCTGTCAAAGGATCCGGGCACCATCGTGATCGAGGGCATTGCCGCAGGCCATCTCTCGATCACGCAGCGACGCAAGCTGGGCGCCGCCTTCGTTCCCGAGGAGCGGCTCGGCCACGGCACCGTGCCGCGCATGAGGCTGTCGGAGAACGCACTGCTCACCGGCCATGCGGCCAGCGGCATGGTCCATCGCGGCTTCATCGATACCGCGGCCACCCTGAAGGCGGTCGACCGCGCAACCGAAACATTCGACGTGCGCAAGGCTAGGCGCGATCCGGAAGCAGCGTCTCTCTCCGGCGGAAACTTGCAGAAATTCATCGTAGGACGCGAGATCCTGCGCAACCCCGCGGTGCTGGTGGTGAGCCAGCCGACCTGGGGCGTTGACGCCGGCGCCGCCGCCGTCATCCGCCAGGCGCTGCTTGATCTCGCAAGCGCAGGCGCCGCGGTGCTCGTCACCAGCCAGGATCTCGACGAGCTCGCGGAGATCGCCGACCGCATCGCCGTGATGTTCCACGGCCGGCTCTCGGCACCGCTCGCAGCGGGCGACGCAAGCCGCGAGAAGCTCGGCCTTCTCATGGGTGGCAGCAGCCTGGAGCCGAGGGAGGCCGCGCATGCAGTTGGTGCTTGAGAAGCGCGCGGAGCGCTCCAACACGATCGCGCTGATCTCTCCGCTGATCGCGATCGGCCTCACGATCGCGACCATGGTTATCCTGTTCGCGATCCTCGGCAAGAATCCGCTGCTCGCTCTTCATGCCTATTTCATCGCGCCCCTGACCGACGGCTATTCGCTCCAGGAGATCGCCGTGAAGGCGACACCGCTGGTGATGATCGCAATCGGGCTCTCCCTCTGCTATCTCGCCAACGCCTGGAATATCGGCGCCGAGGGTCAATTCCTGATCGGCGCCGTCGCAGGAAGCTGGATCGCGGTGAAGACGCAGGGGACCGATGCCGGGGCCTGGGTGCTCCCCGTCATGCTCGTGCTCGCAGCCGCCGCAGGCGCGCTCTATGCGCTGATCCCTGCAATCTGCAAGGTCAAGTTCGGCGCCAGCGAGATCCTGACCAGCCTGATGCTGGTCTATGTCGCCGATCTCCTGCTCGACTATCTCGTGCGCGGCCCCTGGCGCGATCCGCACGGCTTCAACTTCCCGACCACCGCGGAGTTCGATCCGGTGGCCACCGTACCGCTGCTGATCGAGGGCGGCCGGCTGCATCTCGGCGCCATCATCTCCTTGCTCGTCGTCGCAGCAGCCGCGATCCTGCTCGGGCGCACCATCAAGGGTTTTGAGATCCGCGTCGTCGGTGCTGCGCCGCGGGCCGCACGCTTCGGCGGGTTCAATGCCGATCAGCTCGTCATCCTGACCTTCGCGGTCTCGGGCGCGCTGGCGGGCCTCGCAGGCATCATCGAGGTCGCGGGTCCCGTCGGGCATCTCCAGCCGGGCATCTCGCCCGGCTACGGCTTTACCGCGATCATCGTGGCCTTCCTCGGCCGGCTGAACCCGCTTGGAATATTAATTGCAGGCCTCTTCCTCGCACTGACCTTTATCGGCGGCGAGCAGGCGCAGATCGCGATGAAGATTCCGTTGGACGTCACCAAGGTGTTTCAGGGCATTCTGCTGTTCTACGTGCTCGCCTGCGATTCTCTCATCCTGTACCGCTTCAAGCTGGTGTTCTCGAACCGACAGGTGCCACGTGGCGCTGGTTGAGGCCATCATCCTCGCGGTGCTTGCCGCCTCCACGCCGCTGCTGATTGCGGCGACCGGCGAGCTCGTGACCGAGCGTTCCGGTGTGCTCAATCTCGGCGTCGAGGGCATGATGATCGTCGGCGCGGCCTGCGGCTTTGCCAGCGCCTGGCTGACCGGATCCATCTTCATCGGGGCGCTGTTCGGCATCGTCGCGGGCATGCTGATGTCGCTCGTCTTCGCGCTGATGACGCTCGGTCTCGCCGTCAATCAGGTCGCAACGGGTCTCGCGCTGACCATCCTCGGCATCGGGCTCTCTGGCCTGATCGGCGCCGGCTTCGTCGGCGAGCGCATCACGCCGGCCGCGCATCTCGCCATTCCCGGCCTCACCGACATTCCCCTGATCGGCCGGGTACTGTTCGGCGAGGACGGTTTCGTCTATTTCTCCATCGCACTCATCGTCGGCGTCTGGTGGTTCCTGTACCGCACGCGCGCGGGACTGATCCTGCGCGCCTGCGGTGACAATCATGTCTCCGCACATGCACTCGGCTATCCCGTGCTGCGCATCCGCACCTTCGCCGTGATGTTTGGCGGCGCCTGCGCGGGACTTGCGGGCGCCTATCTGCCGCTCGCTTATACGCCGTTCTTCATCCCCGGCATGACCGCGGGCCGCGGCTGGATCGCTCTGGCGCTGGTGGTGTTCTCGTCCTGGCGGCCGAGCCGCCTCGTCGTCGGCGCCTATCTCTTCGGCGCAGTGACGATCCTGCAATTGCACGCCCAGGGCTGGGGCGTCGGCATTCCCTCGCAGTTCATGTCGGCACTGCCTTATCTCGCAACCGTCATCGTGCTGGTCCTTATCGCCCGTGCGCGCACCGGCGGCTCGACCGCGCCGGCCGCGCTCGGAACGGTGTTCGTGCCGGACCGCTGAGTTTCATTCCACGGCGTGCGCGATGGGGCGCGCATGCTGCGGATCGTGGCTTCCCCCTGATGTTTGGAGATTGACGATGAGGAAATCGCTTCTTGCACTGGCTGCCGGGCTCTTGCTTGCCGCGAGTGTCGGTGCAGCCTCGGCCGCGGACAAGCTGAAGGTCGGTTTCGTCTATCTGGGTCCGATCGGAGATCTCGGCTGGACCTATCAGCACGATCTCGGACGCCAGGCGCTGGTGAAGGAATTAGGCGACAAGATCGAGACCACCTATCTCGAGAACGTGCCCGAAGGTCCCGACGCCGAGCGCTCCATCGAGCAACTCGTCCGCGCTGGCAACAAGCTGATCTTCACGACGTCGTTCGGATACATGGACCCGACGCTTAAGGTCGCCAAGAAATATCCGAACGTGCATTTCGAGCACGCCACCGGCTACAAGCGCAATCCGAACATGTCGACCTATTCGGCAAAATGGTATCAGGGCCGCTACATTCAAGGCCTGATCGCGGCCAAGATGTCGAAGGCAGGCGTGCTCGGCTATATCGGCTCGTTCCCGATTCCGGAGGTTGTGTCCGGCATTAACGCGACGATCCTGGCGGCGCAGACCATCAATCCGAACATCAAGGTCAAGATCATCTGGGCCAACACCTGGTTCGACCCCGGCAAGGAGGCCGATGCCGCCAAGGCGCTCATCGATCAGGGGGCCGACGTCATCATGCAGCACACGGATTCGCCGGCGGCGATGCAGATCGCCAGCGAACGCGGCAAGCTGGCCTTCGGCCAGGATTCCGAGATGATCAAGTTCGGGCCCAAGACCCAGCTCACCTCGATCCTGGACACCTGGGGCCCTTACTACATCGAGCGCGTCAAGGCCGAGCTCGCCGGCACCTGGAAGTCCGAGGACACCTGGGGCGGCCTCGACAGCCACATGTTCGCGATGGCGCCCTATACCAACATGCCTGATGACGTGAAAAAAATGGCCGAGGATGCCCAGGCCGCGATCATCGGCGGCAAGCTGCATCCGTTCAAATGCCCGATCGTTGGGCACGATGGCAAGCCGGTCGAATGCAAAGGCGGCGATCACCTCGACGACGGCCAGATCCTCGGCATGAATTTCTACGTGAAGGGCATCGAAGACAAGCTGCCGGGCAAGTAGCACGCTTCTTGCATTGACTAACTCACCTGCTCCTCCCGGAGGAGGTTCGGAGGGGGTGGCCAGAAGCACCCGGCACTTGTGGTCGCCCCCTCTTTCTATCTTGCCTTGGAACTATCCGGCCTGCATCGCCCGCGCCGCCGAACTGTGGCGGCGGATGAGATCTGCCGCATCGAGGCCCGGGATCGCGCCGTCGATCACAGTCCATTTGCCTGCCACCATCACCCGGTCGGCGCGGTGCGCCCCGCACAGCACTAGGGCGGCCAGCGGATCGCCGTGGCCTGAGAAGCGCAGTTCGTCGAGCCTGAACAGCGCGAGATCGGCAGCCTTGCCGACGGCGATCTCGCCGAGTTCCGGCCGGCCGACGCAGGCCGCCGAGCCCTTGGTGGCCCAGCGCAGCGCGTCCTTGTGACTGACCTTCGTGACGCCATAACGCGCGCGTTGCAGCAGGAAGGCGGCACGGACCTCCTGCATCAGGTTCGATCCATCGTTCGAGGCTGAACCATCGACGCCCAGCCCGATACCGACGCCGGCCTCCTCCATCTCGCAGACGGGACAGCAGCCGGACGCGAGCAGCTGGTTGCTGCAGGCGCAATGACTGATGGACGTCTTCGCCTTTCCGAGCCGCTTCATCTCGTCGGCGTTGAAAAATATACCATGGGCGAGCCAGGTCCGCGCATTGAGCCAGCCGCATTGCTCGAGATAATCGAGCGGGCGGCAGCCATACATCTGCTCGCAGAACTTGTTCTCGTCCTCGGTCTCGGCGAGATGGGTGTGCAAGCGCACGTCGAGCTTGTCGGCGAGATCGGCGGTCGCGCGCATCAGCAACGTCGTCACCGAGAACGGCGAGCACGGCGCCAGCCCGATCTGCACCATCGCATCCATGCCGCGCTGATGATGCTTGGCAACGACGCGCGCGCTGTCGGCAAGAATGGTGTCCTCGTCCTGCACCACGCTGTCCGGCGGCAGACCGCCGTTGCGCTGCGACAGGTTCATCGAGCCGCGCGTCAGCAGCACACGCATGCCGAGCCGCCTGGCCACGGCGACTTCGATATCCACGGCTTCCTCGAGTCCCGCCGGGAAGACGTAGTGGTGATCGGTCGTCGTCGTGCACCCCGACAGCAGCAATTCGGACATCGCCACGGTGACGCCGAGCTCGAGCGCTTCCGGCGTCAGCTTCGCCCAGACCGGGTAGAGCGCCTGGAGCCAGGGGAACAGCTCGCGGTCCATCGCCGCCGGCAACGCCCGCGTCAGCGTCTGGTAGAAATGATGATGGGTGTTGATCAGGCCCGGCAGCACGACGTGATCGCCCGCATGGAACACCGCGACGTCCGCGGTCGCCGGCGTCCCGCCGGCTGGCACGAGCTCGACGATGCGGCCGTCCCTCACGACGATTCCACGCTCGGCGCCGTCTGCGAGGATGGCGAGAGGGTCCTTGATCCAGATCGGCTTTAAGTCGCTCATGATCCCACTTCCCCTCACATTCACGCGACGAGCATTCGGCCAAGTGCCCGAACGCTACGACTTGTTCCTTGCGACTTGGCTCCGGTCTTGCAAGACTCGTCCGTACGATTCACTGGGCGGAAGCTTTGGCACAGCCATGGACTTGAATACCATCACAGCAGTCGCCCATCCGCAAACGCGCGCGCAACTACCCGTCTGGACGGCAGGTGATGCTTGGCTCGCAGGCGGCACCTGGCTGTTCTCGGAACCGCAGGTCCATTTGCGGCGGTTGATCGATCTCACCGATCTGAAATGGCCGGCGCTGACGATCACCGAGAGCCACCTCTCGATCGCCGCCACCTGCACCATCGCAGAGCTCGATGGTCTCGCCTGCCCGTCCGACTGGCTCGCAGCGCCGCTGATCGGCCAGTGCTGCCGGGCCTTTCTCGCTTCGTTCAAGATCTGGAAGACTGCGACCGTCGGCGGCAATCTCTGCATGTCGCTGCCGGCGGGACCGATGATCTCGCTGACGTCGGCGCTCGACGGCGTCTGTACCGTCTGGAAGGCCGATGGCGGCGAGCAGAGGATTCCGGTCGTCGACTTCGTCACCGGCAACCAGCGCAACCGCCTGATGCCAGGCGACCTGATCCGGCAGATCGATATCCCGATTGCTGCATTGAGGCGCCGCACCGCCTTTCGCCAGATCTCGCTGGCGGCCGTTGGCCGCTCGGCAGCGCTGCTGATCGGCAGCCTCGATCCGGATGGCTCGCTGACGCTGACGGTGACGGCATCAACGGTGCGGCCGATCCAGCTGACCTTTCGCAAAGCGCCGGACGCCGGCGGGCTTCGCGACGCGATCACGCAGCAGATCACCGACGACCTGTACCACACCGATATCCACGGCAAACCACTGTGGCGCAAGCACATGACGCTGCGGCTCGCCGAGGAGATCCGCAGCGAGCTCGCTGCCGGAGCGCCGTCATGAGCTTCGAGATCAACGGCAAGGCGTTTTCGCAAGCGCCGCGCGCCGGCCAGTGCCTGCGCACGTTCCTGCGCGAGCTCGGCCATTTCGGGGTGAAAAAGGGCTGCGACGCCGGCGATTGCGGCGCCTGCACCGTGCTGCTGGACGGCGAGCCGGTGCATAGCTGCCTGATCCCGGCATTCCGGGCCGAGGGGCGCAACGTGACCACGATCGAAGGTCTCGGTGCCGACCACGGCGCACACCCGATGCAGCAGGCCTTCCTCGCCGCGCAAGGCTTTCAATGCGGCTTCTGCACCGCCGGCATGATCCTGACCTGCGCCTCGCTGAACCAGGCGCAGCGCACCGATCTGGGCACCGCGTTAAAGGGCAACATCTGCCGCTGCACCGGTTATCGCTCGATCGAGGATGCGGTCCTCGGCAAGTCCAATGTCGAGGGAAGCGTCGAGGCAGGCGCCGCCTTCGGCCGCAGCCTGCCGGCGCCGGCGGGTCCCGATATCGTGCGCGGCAAGGCCCGCTACACCTTCGACACCGCAATCGAAGGTCTGTTGCACATCAAGCTGCTGCGCTCGCCTCACGCTCACGCCAGGATCGTCGCGATCGACAAGTCGGACGCCCTTCGTGTCGCCGGCGTGCTCGCCGTGCTGACGCATGAGGATGCGCCGTCGGTCCTGATCTCGACCGCGCGACATGAAAAGGACTGGATGGATCCCGAGGACACCCGCGTTCTCGATGACGTCGTCCGCTTCGTCGGCCAGAAGGTCGCCGCAATCGTCGCCGAGAGCGAAGCCGCGGCCGAGGAGGCGTGCCGGCGGCTCAAGGTCGACTACGAGATCCTGCCGGCACTGATCGATCCGGAGCAGGCGATGGCGCCCGGCGCGCCCCTCGTTCATCCCGACCGCACCACCGCGAACCGCGTCGCCGACGCCCAACGCAACCTCGTCGCGGAGACCCATGGCGAATTCGGCGACGTCGCAGCGGCGCTCGCCACGTCTGCCGTCACCTATGAGGGCACCTTCCACAGTCATCGTGTGCAGCATGCCGCGCTGGAGACCCACGGCGGCCTCGCCTGGCTCGACGATGCAGGCGTGCTCAACGTCCGCACCTCGACCCAGGTGCCGTTCCTGACCCGGCGCGCGCTGTCTGACATCTTCGAGCTCCCCCTGGACAAGGTCCGCGTGTTCTGCGAGCGCGTCGGCGGCGGCTTCGGCGGCAAGCAGGAGATGTTCGTCGAGGACATCCTGGCGCTCGCAACACTCAAGACCGGACGGCCGGTGAAGCTGGAGCTGACCCGCGAGGAGCAGTTCATCGCGACGTCGACGCGGCATCCGATGCGGGTCCACATCGAGGCCGGCGCCGATGCCGACGGCAAGCTCACCGCACTCCAGCTCGACGTGCTCTCCAACACCGGAGCTTACGGCAATCATGCCGGCCCGGTGATGTTCCACGCGATGGCCGAGTCCATCAGCGTCTACAACTGCCCGAACAAGCGGGTCGATGGCGCCGCGGTCTACACCAACACGGTCCCGGCGGGAGCGTTTCGCGGCTACGGCCTGCCGCAGGCGTTGATCGCCGTGGAGGCTGCGATCGACGAGCTGGCAAGCCAGCTCGGCATCAGCCCCTACGAGATGCGCCGGCGCAACATCGTCAGGCCCGGCGATCCCATGCTGTCGCCGCCGCCGTCCGAGTTTCACGACGTCGTCTATGGCTCCTACGGACTCGACCAGTGCCTCGACCTCGTCGAGCGCGCCATGCAAGCCGAGGGCCCGCAGCCGGACTTGCCGCCGGAATGGCTGATCGGCGACGGCGTCGCTCTCACCATGATCGATTCCGCGCCGCCGGCCGGCCATCTCGCCGACGCCGTGGTCGCGCTCAACGACGACGGCGGCTTCGACCTCACCGTCGGCACCGCCGAATTCGGCAACGGCACCAGCACCGTGCACCGGCAGATCGCCGCGACGACGCTGGCGACCACCGTCGACAGGATCCGTCTGCATCAGTCCGACACCGCCCATGGCGGCCACGACACCGGCGCCTATGGCAGCGCGGGCATGTTCGTCGCGGGCAAGGCGACACATGCGGCGGCCATGCAACTCGCGACCGAGCTGAAAGCCGCGGCCGCGAGCGCCTGGCTCTGCGACGTCGCCAGTTGCACGCTCGAAGCCGAGGCCGTCGTCAGCGGCGTGCGACGCATGTCCTTCGTCGAGCTGGCAAGGCTCGCGCGCGAACGCGGCGAGCCGCTCGCAGCGCACGGCCATTCCGACGGCACGCCGCGTACGGTCGGTTTCAACGTCCAGGGCTTCCGCGTCGCCGTGAACAAGGGCACCGGCGAGCTCAGGATTCTCCGGAGCGTGCAGGCGGCAGACGCAGGAATCGTCGCCAATCCCATGCAATGCCGCGGGCAGGTCGAAGGTGGTGTCGCTCAGGCGCTTGGTGCGGCGCTCTACGAGGAGATGGCGATCGACGCGGACGGCCGGGTCATCAATGCCAAGTTCCGCGACTATCACCTGCCCTCCTTCGCCGACGTGCCCCGTACCGAGGTTCTCTTCGCCGAGACGACCGACACGATCGGACCGCTGGGCGCGAAGTCGATGAGCGAGAGTCCGTACAATCCGGTCGCCGCCGCGCTCGGCAATGCCATCGCCGACGCCACCGGCATCCGCTTCACTGCACCGCCCTTCAAGCCGGACCGGCTGTTTCCGGCATTGCTCGACAAGTTCGGCAGCTAGCTGCCGCGATAAGTCGAATAGCTCCAGGGCGTGACCAGCAGCGGCACGTGATAGTGGCTCTCCGGCTCGCTGATCGCGAAGTGCAGCGGGATCTGGTCGAGAAACGGCGGGTCGGCCAGCGCCACGTTGCGCGCAGCGTAATATTTGGCCACGCTGAAGCGGAGCTCGTAACGGCCGATCGGCAGCGGGCGGCCGCCTATCAGCGGCCGATCGGTGCGGCCGTCTGCATTGGTGACAGTGCGGGCAATGACGCGGCTCTGACCGAGCGCGGACAGCTCGACAAGCTCAACCGGAATACCGGACGCGGGCTTGCCGACGTGATTGTCCAGCACATGCGTCGACAGGCGGCCGTGCACGTTCAGCTTGTCGTCGGCAATGACGAGCTGATCGAGCCGCAGCGCGGAGATGCGGCCGATCTCCTCGATCGCGCGGCGCGTCTCGGTCTTGGCGATGTTGAGCAGCCGTGTCTCGAAGTCGCGCAGGATGGAATCCCTGGTGTGCCGACGCACGCAGACGATATAGGGGAAGCCGAATTTTTCACGATAGGCGCTGTTGACGCGCTCGAACGCGGCGTATTCGGCGTCCGACAACCTATCGAGCCCGGCGCTGTTCTGCTCGTCAGTGGAGTCCGCCGTGAGGCCGGCGGCGCGCTGCGTCTTGTTGGCGAGATCGGGGTGCGCCCGGATCAATGCCAGCTGCACATCGGGCTCCGCACTCTGGATCGCCGCCATCAGCGCAGCGTGCAGCTGGTTGATGCCGGCGAATGGCCGCTGGCCTGCAAGCTTCTCGGCGATCCACGGCGAATATTCGACGACGTTGGCGAGCGCGGCGACGAAATCCGCGTTGCTCGCGGCATTGAGATCGGCCAGGGAAATCTGCGACATCACCTTTATCCGATCTCGAACGCATCGGCCGCGAGATGCGCGTGCTTGTCGTGCCAATGCTGCGCGATCTGCAATCGCGTCGGCACCCAGACGCGCTCGTGCTTGCCGATATGGTCCAGGAACCGGATCAAGCCTGCGGCGCGGCCGGGCCGGCCGGCGAGACGGCAGTGCAGGCCCACTGACATCATCTTCGGCGCGGTCTCGCCTTCGGCATAGAGCACGTCGAAGGCGTCCTTCAGATAGGTGAAGAACTGCTCGCCTTCGGCAAACCCTTGCGGGTTGATGAAGCGCATGTCGTTGGCATCGAGCGTGTAGGGAATCATGAGCTGCTTGCCGTTCGCTCCCTTGACCCAGTAGGGCAGATCGTCGGCATAGGAGTCGCAGAGATAGAGGAAGCCGCCCTCCTCCGTCAGCAGACGGTTGGTGTTGATCGAGGAGCGGCCGGTGTACCAGCCGAGGGGCCTTGCGCCAGTCGCCTCGGTATGGACGCGAATGGATTCGGCGATCTCGGCGCGCTCCTGCGCCTCGGTCATGTCCTTGTGCTCAATCCATTTCAGGCTGTGGCTGGCGATATCCCAGCCCGCTTCCTTCATCGCCGCAACGATCTCTGGGTTGCGCTTCAGCGCGGTGGCGACGCCGAAAACGGTGGTCGGCCAGTTGCGCGCGGTGAACATGCGCCACAGTCGCCAGAATCCGGCGCGCGAACCATATTCGAACATGGATTCGATATTGGCATGGCGCTGACCCGGCCATGGCTGCGCGCCGAGCACGTCGGACAGGAAGGCTTCGGAGGCACGATCGCCGTGCAGGATGTTGTTTTCGCCGCCCTCTTCGAAATTGACGACGAACTGCACCGCGACCCGCGCATTGCCGGGCCATTGCGGATGCGGCGGGTTGCGGCCGTAGCCGCGGAGATCGCGCGGGTAGCTTGCGTCAGCCACTCAGACTTCCTCGAAGCGGATCGGCAGAGCGCCCTTCCACAGCACGCTCTTGCCCAGCGTCGCCAGATTCTCCAGGCCCGAGGTCAGCGTGATGAAATGGTTGCCGGCGAGCTGGCCCATCTTGCTCGCGAAGTGCACGCCGCCATAGGCGAGCAGGATCTCGGTCTCGCTGATGCCGCCGGGATAAAGGATGATCTGGCCGGGCGCGGGATAGCTCGTGTGGTTCTCGTAGCCGACGCCGAAATCGAGATCGCCGAGCGGCATCCACACCCCCTCGCCGCTCCAGCGCACGTGGATGATGTGGCTTTCGAACGGCAGCGCCTTGCGGAACGCGGCGACGGTCTTGGGCGCCAGCTGCTCCTCGAAACGGGCATCAAAGGTGAAATCGCCGGCGCGGATAACGAGTTTGCTCATCTCATCTCTCTGGGTCGGGGGCCTAGGCCCCACGGGGTCGTTTCCGGCAAAAAGCATTCCCGACAGCTTCGCGCAAGGGGCGCGCGGCCCTACCTGCGGTCGTAGGACCAGCCGAAAATGCCACTCCGCCGCACCTCCGGCTCGGGCTCGGCGGCCGGCGTGGGTGCTTCCTTCAGCTCCGCCTGCGGCGGCGCGGAGGGCGCCGGCAGGGTCTCGCATTTCCATGGAGTAGACCAGCTTGCCATCCGCGGTGCGCCCGATCGGAGCACAGGGATCGGGATGCGCCGTATTGGCCTTCGGCGCGATCTTGACTTGCGCCGCCGCCGGCGAGGCGATCAGCAGAAGGACCAGCAGATATCTCGACATCGTTGTCGCCTGGAAACTCAATTGCCCCTATTGAACCGGATTGCGGCGGGCAAGTCCATCGGCGCCGCGGGGGCGATTGCTGAATAATTGGCCGGTGTCGACGGAGCTTCAGGCGGGGCGTGATGGCGCAGTCTCGTGTCCCGGCTCTGCAGCGCGCCATCCAAGCGACGTTGCGCTGCGTCCGGGGCACGGGAGCGCAGTATGGTGCGTGTACTCTCCACTCGTCATTGCGAGGAGCCCTTGCGACGAAGCAATCCAGAATCCGTCCGCGGGACGGCTCTGGATTGCTTCGGCGCTTCGCTCCTTGCAATGACGAGTATGGAGCGATAGCTGGCTCTCCAACCTCCACTGTCATTCCCCGCGAAAGCGGGGAATCCAGTACGCCGCGGCTTCTCGGCTCGACCACAAGCGTCTCTGAAATACTGGATCGTCCGGTCAAGCCGGACGATGACACCGAGTGCGTGGCTACAGACACGCCTCCACAGCCTCGCGGCATGTTTCACCCGAGCTTTGCGTGATCGCTCCACCCTCTAAAGCCAAGAGGGCGCAGGGAAGGCCGGGTGCCGACTCGCACCCGCGGTCTGCTGCGCGAATAATGCGCAAAGGAGACCGCACAGCAGCATACAGGTGAAGCCTAACACTCGGCCTTCCCTGCGCGATGGTCGGACGGCTTATGCCGTGCTCTCCCGGGAGCCGAATTCCCTTTGGCCTCCCTCGCCCTTACAGAATTCACCAGCCCTGCGCCGGTTGACGCAGATGCCGCATCCGCAAGAGCTTGACCGTAGCAACGACGGCCAGGACCACACGTCTATATTTTGGCACTCGGTGAAACACGCCGAAACTAAGAAAACCCTTTAGAACAAGCACTTTTTGATTACCCTGATGCGGGCTGTTTCAGCGGGCTTCATCAAAATAAGGGCCCGGCCCTAAGGCTTTCAGTGTCCGCACGACAAACTGAAAGCCCCAACGCCGAGCCCTTTGGTCCCAAGCCTTAGGAGCCGAAACCACATGAATAGTAGCATTACCCCCTCCCCCGCCGGCAAGCGGGGATGTAATAGCAGCGTTATCCTGACTGACCGCCTGTGCGAGAAGCGGGTCACCAAGCGGACGAAGATCTACGACCGGAAGTGCCCGGGCCTCTACGTCAGCATCACCACGGCAGGCGTCGCGACCTTCTCGTTCAAGTTCACCGACCGGCAGACGGGTAAGCAGCGCACCGGCTGGCTGGGCGTCTACAATCCCGAGACCTTCACGGTCGAGGACGCCCGCAGCAAGGTCTACGGCCTCAAGGCCATGGGCGGCAACGCTCTCGCCGAGACCTTCCGCGACCAGAAGACCGCGAAAGCCAAGCGCGGCAAGACCGTCGCCGAGACCATCGACGAACGCATCAAATGGATGAAGACGCCGGTCAAGAAGCCGGACGGCGAGATGCGGCCCCGGCTGGAAAGCTGGGAAAACACGGCGAGCCACCTCAACCGTTTCCTCCGCCCGCGCCTCGGCAAGAAGCTGGCCATGGAGGTCACCAAACACGACATCGCCACGCTCACGAATGACATCGTCGCCGGCAAGTTCGGCAAGCCCTCCGTCAGCAACGCGCGTCATATGCGCAAGGCAGCCTCGGGCCTGTTCAACTGGGCAGCCGAGGCCGGCCGCGACTACGTGACGGCAAGCCCCTGCGTCAACCTGCCGAAGCTCGACCCCGAACATCCCCGCACCCGCGTCCTCTCCGAGGACGAGATCAGGATCTTCTGGCATGGGCTGGACTGCAACGACCTCCCCTATGATCGGCGGACGCGGCTGGCGCTCAAGTTCGAGCTCGTCACCATGCTCCGCTCTCGTGAACTGCTCAGCGCCCGCCGGGATGAACTGTTCGATCTCGACGGCGAGCATCCGCGTTTTGACGTGCCCCTCAAGCGCGTCAAGAAGCGGAGGGTCATCCAGCAGCCGCTGTCCAATCTGGCGGTTGAGATCATCAAGGAGGCACTGACCTCGGACGATCAGGAGTATGTGTTCGAGAGCCCGATCTACAAGGGCCAACCGATCCACCGCAAGGCTATGGCCGATGCCCTGCGTGGCACCAAGCACGAGAAGAACAAGGACAAGACCAAGACTGCCGGGCTCTGCGAGCTGCTCGGCCTCAAGCGGTTCACGCCGCACGATCTGCGCAGGACGGCGGCGACCCTGGCCGGCGATCTCGGTTTCGATGACGCATGGATCGCGAAGTGCCTCGATCATGCCGTGAGCAAGAAGGGTGACGTGATCGTACCGACTGTGACCGGCAAGGTCTACAATCACTCCAGGCGGATGAAGGAGAAGCGCGCGGTGCTCGATGGCGTCGCGGCCGAGTTGAGGAGGATCATCGGCACGCCAGTACCAACGGCCACCGAGAGGAGACTGCAGACCGCGGCCTGACCAACTGTGGCAGCCTGCAGGTGCCTCGCCCGGGCAGACCTCGCTTTTCCCTGCGCAGGGAAGCCGCCAGCGGAAAACTCAAGAGAATTCAATCGGGTGCTGGCGCAGTGTCCTCATTTGTGTCCCCAAGAGCATCCGCGCCTGGACCGTAGTCTTACGGAGCTAAAGTGCGACAATCGCCTAGACCGCTGTCTGAGTCATCGCAGCTGTCCACAGGCGATGGTAGGTGCGATATCGAGCAGCCCTCCCGTTCTGGTAGAGTCGGGCCATGGGCAAAGCTTCAAATCACTTCATCCAGTTGGAACGGTCTTTCCACGAACTCGCCAAGTATGCGCGCGATAGCGATAGTTTCCAGCTCAACCAAGCCTTCTTCGTTGGCCCGCGTTTGCATTGGGCCGACCTCCTCATGGGCTATCGAACGATCATTTTGTCCGAAGCGGGCACTGGCAAGACAGAGGAAATACGCGAGGCGGCAAAAGGCCTCCGTGGCGAAGAGAAAAAGGCGTTCTTCATGCGCCTTGAACATATTCCCGACGATTTTGAAGATGCATTCGAGGTCGGCACTTTCGAAGAATTCACGGAGTGGCTCGCGTCAACCGATGAAGGTTGGCTGCTTCTCGACTCCGTAGACGAGGCGCGGCTCCGCAATCCCGGTGATTTCGAACGAGCCATCCGCAAACTTGGCCGCCGCATCCAGGCGGCGGCCGACCGCGTGCACATCGTTCTCACTGGTCGCACGAGTGCTTGGCGCGCTAGGACTGATCTCGAACTCTGTCAGCGCCATCTCCCATTCGCTCCGGACACTACCAAGCTCGTCCCGCCCGAACTTCCGGACGAGGACGCCCTAGAAGACGCTCTCGACGCTGCGTCGTTCGATACCGAGTGTTCACGGGAAAAAGAGACGCCATCAGCCTTTCGAATTGTCACTCTCGATGACCTCTCCAAATCACAAATAGAAGTATTCTCGCAGGCGCGAGGCGTGACGAATACAGCAGCATTTCTCGAAGAGATCGAACGGGCAGATGCCGAAACGTTCACGACCAGGCCACAAGACTTGGAAGAGCTTCTTGATTTTTGGAAGAAGGCAAACCGCATCGGTACGCGGCTCGAACTGATGCAGAACAGCGTTCAACGCCGCCTGGAGGAGCGCGATCAAAATCATCGCGAGGCACAGCCACTTCCGGCCCAACGTGCTCGGGAAGGCGCACGGTTGCTCGCAGCGGCATCAATATTGGGGAAGGAGCCGACGATCCAAGTGCCGGATGGCTCCCATAACAAGAAGGGCATTCCCGTGCGGATGGTCCTGTCGGACTGGAACGATCGCGACCAGCAGACGCTCCTTTCTCGTCCGATATTTGATGAGGCCATCTACGGCACCGTCAGGTTCCATCATCGCTCCGTTCGCGAATTCTTAGCTGCGGAATGGCTGGCTCAACTGCTGGAGCGATCGTCGTCACGGCGGGAGGTCGAAGCACTCCTTTTTCGTGTTCAGTACGGCGTGGAAGTCGTCGTACCCACGATGCGTCCCGTGCTCCCATGGCTTGCCATTCTTGACGACCGCATCCGCGGCCGCATTCTCCGAATAGCGCCGGAGGTGCTGTTTGAAGGTGGCGACCCTAGCGCCCTGCCGCTCGCGACGCGTAAAACAACACTAGCTGAGGTTTGCCAGGAGCTCGCATCCGGAAAGTCCGGCCAGAGTGCACTCGACTATGCCGCGGTTCAGCGCTTCGCCAACCCAGACTTGGCGGACGACATCCGCACCATGCTCAAGGCGTACGCATCAAATGCGGAGCTGGTCAGCTTCCTCATGAGGATGGTTTGGTTGGGACGCCTCTTTGCGCTCAAGGGTGAAGCGAAGGCTTTGGCGCTGTCCTCCACCACTCCTAAATATGCACGCGAGGCCGCCATACGAGCTCTTCGCGCCGTTGGTACGACCGAAGATCTCGATGACCTGCGTAAGAGGTTCGCGAGCGAAGCAGTCGTGTTAAATCGCGACTGGCTGAGCGAGATCGTCACTGCATCTGCCCCGACACCGGAAATAACAGCGTGGCTTCTTGAGGCGTTGGCTAGAGCGGCGCCGAAGAAGCGATTTACGGTCGATTCACTGACGGACGGGGTAGCGACCTTTATGAAAGCAACACCAATAGAGCTGTTGCCGAAAC
Source organism: Bradyrhizobium sp. CCGE-LA001 (assembly GCF_000296215.2). Classification (NCBI taxonomy): domain Bacteria; kingdom Pseudomonadati; phylum Pseudomonadota; class Alphaproteobacteria; order Hyphomicrobiales; family Nitrobacteraceae; genus Bradyrhizobium; species Bradyrhizobium sp. CCGE-LA001. Next base: position 5,632,217 of record NZ_CP013949.1, read on the forward strand.
TCGCGGAGGGGCTGAGCCATTTGTTGGAAGAGCCGTCTTTCATCGAAAGGGGCTTCTGCGACGTCTCGAAAAGCAAGTCTTGGCTAATTACTCCTGCTTCAATCGCAGTGGAGAGACTCATCCGAGCGCGGCGACCTGAGGCCATTCAGGAGCCTGCTCTCGGCATCCTTCATAAGCTCAAAGCCGCCAAAAACTGGGATGACGACGTTCGAGATGTAAAAGCCGAGTTCGGCAAGTTGGTGCCTGCTTGGGCCGAGCTTAATCGTGCAGCGTTTTGGTACGATGTACAAGCGACGCGCAAAAGCGCGTTCTACGTCAAGCAAAAGCATCGATTGATAAGTTTTTGGCAGGCGTCTGGGCTCGGTTATTGGGACTTCGGCGTCGAAGACTTCGCCTACGCGGCAGACGCGATTCGCGCATCAAATCATGAAGACGACAAGCAGGTCGCCCTGACCCTTGCATTCGATATTTACGCCAAAGGTAATCGCCCGCCCGCGTGGCTGGATCGGCTTCGCGAGCTCGTAAATGGCAACGCCGTACTGGAAGAGCGACTCGAAAATTTACTCAATCCGCCGGTAACCGAGCATGAGCGGGAAGAGAAGAAGTGGAAGAAACGCGCGGCCGCGAGGGAGAAGCGGGAGCGCGACAACCGCAAAAAGTCCAAGGATTTTATCCTCGCAAATATTGAGCTTGTTCGCGCGCCCGAGCTGAAAGATCCGACTGCCATCTCAAGCGCCCAATGGCACCTGCACGAGCGCCTCCGCGAGAAGGCCGAAAGGGCCAATCGATGGACAGTGGGGCTTTGGCGAGAACTGGTCCCTGACTTCGGTGAAGAGGTGGCGCAGGCGTACCGCGAAGGCGTTACAAATTATTGGCGCAAGTACCGGCCGATACTCCGCTCTGAGGGAGCTCCGACGAATTCCACGCCGATTTTTGTCATATTCGGCCTCGCCGGCCTCGACATCGAAGCGGCCGAAACCCCCAATTGGCCGTCCAGTCTGTCAAAGGAGGAAGTGCTGCTCGCTTGCCGCTATGCCTCCCATGAGTTGAACGGCTTCCCTCCTTGGTTTCCCAAGCTGTTCGCGATCTATCCGGATATCGTGAGCGAGTTTCTTCTCAGCGAAATCAGGAGTGAACTCTCATCCGAGAAGCCCGACGAAGACTCCAACTACCTACTGAGCGACCTCAGTTCGTCTGGGCAATGGGCCTGGCACCGAATTGCTCCTGCGATGCTGGATCTACTGCAAACGACCAATGTTGCGAATAAGTTCAATTTGGGAAGGCTCTTGACCATTGTCCAGGGGAGTAGCTCGATCTCAGATGAGGACCTAGCAACGCTCGCCCGATGCAAGGTCCTATGCTCAGTAACTGCTGAAGAAACCGCGACATGGTTCGCGGTTTGGGCGGGCGTGGACCCAGAGCAAGCCATCCCGCATATAACCGCCCACCTATCGACTATGGCGGATTCAGTAGATCAGACAAAGTTTGCAATGAACTTAGTGACCAGACTGCTAGGTGGAAGACGGTCGACGACCAACGGCCCGCGTCAAGGCTTCGGTACACCCAAGCATCTGAAGGACCTTTTCTTGTTGATGCAAACCTATGTGCGCGAAGACGAGGATATCAACCGGTCAGGGACCGGCGTTTACTCGCCGGGATTGCGAGACAACGCGCAAGACGCGCGAAACGCACTCTTTAATCTGCTCAAACAAATTCCGGGCAAAGAAGCGTTTGTCGCGTTATCTGAAATTGCAACGCAGCATCCAAAAGCAGAATCGCGACCATGGCTCGCATCTTTCGCGCGCGGCAAGGCAGAACAGGATGCAGACCTGGCTCCGTGGTTGCCAACACAAGTACGCGACTTCCATCAACATCTGGATCGCACGCCAACGAACCATCGCGAGCTTGCTGACATAGCTGTACTGCGTCTCTTAGACCTTCAGGATGACCTAGAGAATGGCGATGATAGCGTAGCAAGGGTTCTTCAGCGGGTCGAGGAGGAAACGGAGATGCGCAACTACCTTGCGCATGAACTCCGCGAAAAAGCCCGAGGAAGATACACAATCACGCAAGAGGAAGAACTGGCCGACTCTAAACGTCCAGACGTCCGGTTTCATGGAGCTGGGTTTGACGCTTCGGTGCCGTCTGAACTGAAATTGGCGGAACGCTGGACGGGGCCTCAGTTATTTGAACGATTGGAAGGTCAGCTGTCAGGCGACTACTTGCGTGATAATCGTTCAGCGCGCGGCATCTTCCTGCTGGTAAACCGCACGAAAGGTCGGCGGTGGCAACTTCCGTCTGGAGAACGGGTAGATTTTGATGAGTTGCTCCAGTCACTGCGGAACCACTGGAATTCGATTACTGGCGAGCATCCCCGTGTAGAGGACATCACGGTCGTCGGCATCGACCTTTCAAAACGATTTGGATGAGGGAATGCGAATGACGCAAGACTATGAAAACACAGTCAGTGTTGCGGACGCCTTGTATTCACACACGCGAATCAAGATGCCTTAGGGGCTCACCGTTATCGGCTATTGAATAGCTAGAAGCGATGCCGCGGGCATCCTAATACTTCCCGGTTCTCTTAAAGTTGGCGCAAACGTCCAGCATTGATCGCCTGTCGAAAGACCGCACTGGCCCGCCACCGATTGATTTGGATACAAGGACCGCAAGATCTCCGATGAAACTATCGAGATTCCCTCCATCCGGAGTCTTGTCATCCTGATAAATTGATATCCGCTCTTGCGCCGGCCCGAACTCGATTTGTATCGTTTGGGAGGTCACTAGCTTGAGTAGCTCATCCCGGTTGCCCGCCGTAAGTTCGACGTAGATCTCCTTTTTTCAATATTCTGCTGGCGTTGTGAAGGTTTGGTTATCCGTGGCTACCCGCAACTCCAATCGCGAGATCCAGGCGGCTTCGTCGATTGTTTTCAGTGCCATCCATTCGTGATACAGACCGTAAGTGATCCAGATAGTTGGTATTTCGCTGACAGGCGAAATTCATGATGTTCTTGATCTTGCCCCCTCTTATCCGTGCTGTGATTGCTTCTGAACGGCCAGGGTAGCCAATATTATCACCCCCGTGCAGGTGATCTCGACCTTAATGTTGGTTGGATCTAACGCATGCGACACCGCGGTGCGGATCGCATAGGATCCGGGTGGAAGGATTCGAAAATAGATCTATCGGTATGAGCGACTGCGCGCTTCAGCCCAGGACGTAATTATCGATGGTTTCTGCGCATCTGCCTGCACGATTGTCTTGGCAACCTTGCCCTCACACAGGATCTGCGTCACTTCACGCCGCATGATATTTTTGATGTATCCCACCCCTGCGTCGATGATCGCACAAAGCGGCGGATTAGCGCGCCGAACGATCTTTCTGAGTGGAAGCCTACTACAGGCCATGTATCGCTTGTGCCCGGTCTAGATCGTGGGCTGGCTCCGGTCAGAGACATCGAAAGCCCTAGGCAATCGGGCGGGCTTACCTACCGGTGCCTTGTGCGATGCGCTCGCGCTTAGCAGCAGAAACAGGGCGCGCTCCGCCTTGTACCTTGCGGCCGCGCGACTGCACTCTGAGCCGGACATCACAACTTCGCCAGTAGAGCTGCTCACGGCCCACTTCCAACGACCGCGTCCGCGTGGCTTCAACAAGATGTCGTACTCGGCGTAGCAATCCTTATCGATCTCAAAGCTCATGCTGCGATCCTCCTGCTGAGGGGCAAGGTGAGAGCGATGGGAAAGACCTCCGATGTCAACGCTTCTAGAGCTGATTTCTCCTCCGATATGCGCCGCTCGATGAATTGCCGCTCTAGTTCTGACAGCTGGGTCTCCAGCAGGTTGCGGTAGCGACGTATGTTGTCGCGGTGTACACGGATGCGGGCGAGGTTCTCATCGAGCATCTCCGTGACTGTAACGGGATGCATGATAGCGTTGAGATCGACAGCGTGGTCGTGAAGAGCGGTCGTCAGCCGCATAGCTTCCTCCATTTTCAAGACGAGTTGAGGGCTAGCCGCGCGGGAAGACCCGCGCGGCTTGAACGCTGTTCTGCAGGATGGCCTTAGGCCGCCTTGGAATCGATTTGCGTCACGTTCCTTGGCTCGGAGCCGTTGATTGCAATCTGACGCGGCTTCATCGCTTCGGGGATCTCGCGCTGTAGGCTGATGACGAGCAAGCCGTTCTCGAAGTTGGCGCCCTTGACCTCAACGTGGTCGGCGAGCGTGAACTGGCGCTTGAAATTGCGGGTCGAGATGCCGCGATGCAAGAAAGTCTTACCCTCCTTCTCGCTCTTGTGTCCTTCCAGCGTCAGGACGTTTTGCTCGACCGTCAGGGCGAGCTCGTCAGGGCTAAAACCGGCGAGTGCGACCGAGATTTGGAAGCGGTGTTCGTCGAGACGCTCGATGTTGTACGGGGGATAGGTCTCCTCGCCGGCACGCTGGGCGGCTTCGGCGAGATCAAAGACGCGGTCAAAGCCGATGGCCGACCGGAAGAGGGGCGAAAAATCAACAGTGCGCATAGCCAGATCCTCCACGGAGCAAAATGGTTACGAGCGGCACCGGACACGACCGGTGCCCGTCTCAGTCGCGGGACCCAAACGGCATCCCGATCGCCTTGCAACGACGCCGAAGGAAATTGGAAGCCAGGGAGCAGTTTCAAGACGTGTGGACAAAATTTTTTCGCCCGGAAGCGCAATGGTTAATCGGCTCTCCAGCTCGCCGAACCTTTTTTCCGACGAGTCTCACTCGGTCCGACTCGACATTTGTTCTCATTATGTTCTAATTGCCATCATGACCGATCGACCCGCGAGTTGGCGCATGCCCAGCCCAAAACAGATGGAAAAGCTAGCCGCATCAATAAGTAGAGCGCCCGCGAGGGAGGGTCCGCTCGCACCCGACGACATGCCCGAAGAATATTGGCGCGCCCTCCTCGACGATGCCCATGTCCACACTGCTGATGCCGGACGTTCGAGGCCGAGCCTCCGCCTCAGCGAGATCCCGGAGCACGTTCTCCGCGTCTCCTGCCGCAGATGCGAGCGCATTGTCGAGATCCAGAAGGCCGATGCCGTCCGCCTGTACGGGCAGCACGCCATCTGGAAGGAGGTCGGCCAACGGCTGCTGAACAACACCTGCCTAAATCGGACTGGCCGGTATGAGGAGGATGGCTGCTGGCCGTCCTTCGAGCCTGTCTGATTGACAGTTCGCGTCCCGTATGGCTCGAAGCATCACCGACGCCGCTCTCCGGTGGAGACGGAAAGGCTTTGGGCAAGGAGCTTGGCAGGGCAAGCGCATGACCACCATCTTGGCGGCGCAGCCCCCAGCGGCCAGCGCCTAAGGCGAAGCGTTTATCAGAGAGGCCAATCGCCCTCTGTGCGAGAGCTGGCACGAGTGCATGTGGGCAAACGAGGAGCCAACTGATCCCTCGCCTACGGCCGATCAGGCAACAGGCGACCCGCCCGTTTGCGTGTCCGCCCTGGAGCAGATCGGCACGTCATCCGAACCATGTCCGGCGCCGCGGGATGCAGTTTCATTCCATTCTGAGAAATGAAAAATCTGACAACGAAACTTACCCGATGAGGGTGACGTCCACTGGATTGCTGGGGATTTGAGGAGGATTTGCTGTTCGCGTCGCGCTCTAGTTGAGGTGACCCTTACCGCGCGATTAGCCGCGCGCCGTGATAGATTGGCTCCAATAGCTCGTCAAATTGCCAAGGCGTGTAAACTCGATCCAGCGTTTGGCGATCCCAGATTATGACACCCGCGGCGCCCAAATCTATCAACCAATTCGCTCGAAGTACTGCTCCCTGAGCTGTCTCTCGATACTCGACGGCCGCACGTCCATTCAATTCAGAATAGATTTTGTATCGCATGGTCACTTCGCCGTTCGAATCAAGATCCGCCTGAGCGGATCAAAGTACTCGCAGCCAACAAACCAATAGATCTGCCCCTGATTAGCGCACCGTGTCGCCGTCGACGCGAAAACCGAATGGGCGAGGCTCGGCGAGGTTGGGACATGCGCGCCGGGAGAATGGGCCGTCAACTCTTCGAAGGCTATCCCGCTCGTTCTGCTTACTCGACCTTGCTGTCTGCGGAACCGCAACAGACGAGCGTACACTGCTTGGCGCGAACAGTCCAAGTGAGCGCCATCTCATCAGCGGTTGAACCCTGGTCGATGAGAGCGAGTAAGCGAGCCTCCTCTTGATCGATCACTTGTCATTCGCGATGCCTATCGACGGTTCGGTAATCGACGCCGGCAGTTACGGGCGGGGCGGCGTTGTCACCTGAGAGTGCTACGTCAATGCGAGCCGATCTCTCTACTCGACCGGATGCCGGCGAGCGGCTGGGTTCAGGCATGCGATTTCCGCCCACCATCCATCGCGGCCAAGCGGGCGTAGCCACTCTTTAAAGCCGGCAAGAACCAATCGGGTGAGTCCTCATGATCCACACCTGGGAATAATAGCCCGAGAGGGTTTACGAAAAGTTGCGCTACGTCTCGCAGCCGCGCATCCAGCGGTCCGCGCATCAGCGTGAATCAGACAGCCACTGTATTAGGAGATCGGCCCCTCGTGCGACGGCTCAACCACACGTCAATGATAGCGCGGCGGCAGGTCTTTAGGATGAAATCTTTTCCTCATCGTCCAATCGTGGATAATCGGCCGCAACACATAAGGGTCAGCCCCCTCCGAAATGGTTTCTATCGAGTTGCCTCCGACGATTTCGCATCTGTCCGCAATACCATGTTGGTGAAGGACTTCGAGCGCGTTGCCAACAACGTGCGGCTGATCGAACAGCGTTCCGCGCAGGCCCTTGTTTGCGGCGACTCTCCTTCACCGACGCAGATGGGCTCCGGTTGACCTCGCTGCGGATGGGAGCCGGCGCGCTGGCTGCGTGTGCTTCGAATTTCGCCGCGGGATGTTGAGTTGGGCGGTAAAGGGAATGCCGAAGTCAGGCTGAGGGACATCATTTGATAACGCCGCGCATAAGGCGCGGCAAAAAACGGGATGTGTAAGAGTGTTGGTCGTCATTCGTGTTGCTAGAGCCGTTACGGCAAGACACTTTGCTTCGTAATTACGATACCCTCCGCTTGAGAGGCAGCGCTATGCACGTCGGCAAGCAAATGGGTGACGGCACAGGCCAAGAGTAGGAGTGTGGCGCTTAGGCAAGATGTCATGGCTCGAATTAGGAACATGATGATGAACGCCGGCTTAGCGCACGAACCCCTCCTTTCTTAGGTATGGACATCATGGCCTACGCAACCGAAGCGCCTCGCCAGAATCATCGATCTTCTCCGCAGAGGAGTGCCGTCGCTCCTGCCGACGACATACGCACGATCATGCTGAATCAGGTCGCTTGGGGCGCTGTTTTCGCAGGCGCCGTAATCGGGCTGGTCATGCAGATTATCCTCAATATGGTCGGGCTGGGCGTCGGTCTATCGACGATGGATATCGCTCAAGGCGACGCGCCTAGCGCGGGCTCAATGTCGGTCGGTGCTGGGATTTGGTTTGTCGTCTCGGGAATAGTCACCGCTGCGCTCGGCGGGTACATTGCTGGCCGGCTTTCCGGCAAAGCATCGCAATCGACGACGGCTTATCACGGTCTGATATCTTGGGCGGTCTCGACACTCACTGTGGTCTATCTTCTCTCGTCGGCGGCCTCGGGCATGATCGGTGGCGCTGTCAGCACCGCGTCCTCGGCTCTTGGTGGAGCAGGTAAGGCTCTTGGCGGAACATTTCAGACTGCAGTTCAGACCGCAGCTCCCTCCCTGAATAATGTTTCCGACCCGATGGCGGCCATCGAAAGCAAAGTGCGAAGCGCTTCTGGGAGCCAGGATCCTGCAGCACTTCGTGACGCCGCGATGACAGCTATTCGAGCGGCACTAAATGGCGACCCTGCGCAACAGGCTGCTGCGAATGATAAGGCGGCGGACGCCTTGGCAAAGGCGCAGAACATCTCTCAAGACGAGGCAAAAGGTCAGATCGCTCAGTATCAGCAGCAGTACAAGGAGACGGTAGCGAAGACCAAAGAGCAGGCAAAGCAGGCGGCCGACACCGCGGCGAAGCGTGTATCGCAGGGCGCATTGTTCGGTGCCCTTGCCCTCCTTCTGGGCGCGCTGGCCGCATTTTTCGGTGGTCGAGCAAGCGCTGTGACTCCGACGGTTTCCGTCAGAGCTACTTGAGGGGGAAACAAACAGCGGCCATGTACAAAGCTGACCGCCGAACGTGCTAGTGCGCGTAATCTCGGATCGCCCCACTCAGGCGATCCGATGGCGGGTTGCCGCTCAGGTGCCAAACTGTTCGCACCAGTTCGCCAAAAAGGCCCTTTGGTGGTCGCACAACGCCGGTTGCTCTGTCCTGACGAATGTTGGGACCTTTCCTTAGAGCCGCTGCCGAGAGGTGCGTGCCCCCCAATCGGCTCCTACATCGGACGTCGGACGAGATGGCTTATCCTAGCAAGCGCGCCGGGATTGCAACTTTTTCCCATCTTTTCGGTTGAAGGATTTGGAACAGTCAGAGCCACGCTCTATTCAAGGTTGGAGGGAATACATGAAGTGGGTCAGCTTATCCGGTTTTGTCGCGTTGGCCGTTGCATCGATTGCCACACCCTCGGTTTGGGCGATGCCCGCGGCAACACCGGATGCGATCGGTTCCGTTGAGTCGAGCGCGGTCCAGGTCAAAGGGGGCCACGGTCACGGCGGAGGTCATGGCTGGGGCCGCCGCGGGGGTCGTGGGCATCACTACGGTTGGGGCAGAGGCCGTGGCCACCACTACGGCTGGAGGCACCACCTTCGCTGGTAAAGGCGGACATTGTTGATGACGCTCAACGGCGGCCGTTCACTGGCACAGCTTTTCGGCGTTATGCGAGATCGCGACCGGGCCATCGCTGCTCGCAACCTTGGGGGCAAGCGAGCCTGATCCGGCTTTCAGAAGGCAGCTCCTTGAACAGGCGAAGTCCTATCGCGAACTAGTTGCCAAGCGTGCCAGAGATTATGGGCTGCCGCCCCCCAGTCCTCCAGAAATCCAATACTGAGCTGGCGACCCCGGCTGATTGGAGAAAAAGGGAGAGCCGCGGCCGCCGCGCGAGCCCTTTGGGCCAGGTCTCAGGTAAGCTTCTGCTGGAGTTCCTCGTTGGGCGCCTAGGCAGGTCCGAGTTTCGGGCGGGAACCCGCAGCCGCGACATGTATTTGGATTCTCATGCCGCGAGAGATCGTCATAACGCTTTGGTCTTTGGCCGCCGCCTGCATCGTTGCATTCGGCTTGGCAGCCGTCGTTGCTTTGCACTGAACAACAACGCAGGCAGGCCCGCTCGGGGGCGGGACGCAGATCCCCCGTCAGGACGACAGGCTGTGCGAGTTGCTCAGCAAGCAGTGAAACTTACTGCCGCGACGCTCTAATTCGTCGAATAGTAAGTTCGGAGAGCGCCAATGCGTCCGTCACGCCGCGCCTACTTAGGTCGATCATCGCCTTGGCGAGCGAATCGCAAAGCGGCTCGTCACGATCTACCAGGGCGAGCTTTCGAACCGCATTGTTGAAAGCCAATTCGATAACGTGGCGCTGCTCTGGCGTAAGGTCGTTCGGAAGTGAGCGAGTGAAAGCCATGTGCCCCCCATCGTTAGAGAAGGGCGGGAGCGCAACAGGCGATCTCAGCACCGGTAAATGCCAACGGCCGTACGGTGTTGACGACAGTGTGGGCGATCTCTGCACGTGCCATCGTATCATTTGACACATCGCAGAGGCTTTATTCGCATCCCATCTTCTCGCTAAGGTAGCGCAAACGAGTCTAAAGGTGCGCAAAGGGTCACAAGCTTTAAATTCGGCAGGCGGCGGGGTCGGTCAGCGATGGGCCGGCTCTCAGCGCGCATCGCCGTGGAGGTCGGTAAGGGTCATGGCGCACCATGCTGCGATTGCCGCTAAGGACCACGAGTGGACGTGCTCAAAGCGCGTGCAGCGCTCTGAGCGTTAAGTCGGAGTATCACCTGAGAGGGCAGCTACGTGCTATAAGCGGGAGTGATGCGTTGTAGCAAACTGCGCCCTTTATCGACGCTTGCAATGCGAGCACTTCAAACAGCCTTGGATGGCTAACACGTAAGTGACTTTCTCCTACCGACCTCTAACGTTTTTGTTTTTCGCTTTGAACATCTGACGCGACTCAATCTGAACTGACGATGCCGGCTAGCGGCACGAAAGTAAGCGATCGATACTTGGTTAAAGTTCACCGCAATCGAGTCATGGCCATACGCCATGCCGGCCCATTGCACGCTCTCATCATAGCCGGCCTATTCACCCGTACCGTGACTGCCGGCCACGCCTTAGACGGGCGTGCACAAAAAGCGATTGCGGGCTATCATGACCGCTGCGGGACGTCGTCACAGCGGAGCGGCATTTAGCTCGTGCCCTGCACCTGCGCAGCAAATTGTCGACGGACCGCGCTGCGCGATGGGTTGCGCGCCGCGTGGCAGCGGCACGCCGATCTTGATTATCGGCATCATTCACAAGCTCACTGAGCACGCTGGTGCAGATTGTTTGGATTGCTGTCATCGATACAACAGCTCAGCGCGTCGTGTTTAGAAAGTACTTCCAGTTCGGCGGTGACGATTATGAGGCATGCCGGGCGGAGCGCTTTGTGTCGGAGGAGGTACGCGGGCGGCTGTTCGAAAGCAGATCGCCGCAATAAGCCGCGAGCGGTCTCATTGGCGACCTCAAGCGCGGGCCGAGCTCGCGGTGATGGGCCACAACTGACCCATGCAACCAGTCCACGGGGAATGGAATAAAATGCAATTCGTTTCCGAACAGGCCCACACAATTACGGTGTTAGCCCCATGTTGACGCAAGCTTGCCTTATCTTTTCGAGATGGTCCGGCCTATAAAATCTGGTGATCTTAGGCACGAGCGTGGACACGCGCAGAGCGGGCCTCGCTTCCATGAGGCGTGCACCGATCAGCCGCGCTTCCCCGACCCTTCCAGACATTGCGAGGCATGCGGCCAGAATAAATTGTGCGTTTAGATAATTGGGCCGGTCTAGCACAGCTAGCTTGGCCCACGATGAGCCGTCCTCGTATCGATCTGCCAAAAAGTGAGCGAATGCGATCCCGGTCTGCATCATAAAAAGAAACGGATCCATGGGGCTTAAGCGCCCCCCGGCATGAAACTGCTTGAGCGCCGCCTCTATGTTGCCGCTGCGAATGTGTCCCCAGCCAATAGTTAGCCGTGCAATGGCCAGGTTTGGGTCCAGTTCATGCGCCCGGACGACCAGGGCCACGCCTTCGTCCACCTCGTGAAGTACGGCTTCAATTGCCTGCCCAGCTCTTACGAGGACAATTGGATCATCCTTGTCCAGCTCTATGGCGCGCCTTGCCATCCAGCGCGTGTCGTTCAGCTCCTGATCCGCGTCGATCGTCCAGCCGAAGATCTTTCGTTGCAGGTAGCAATAGGCACCAAGCGCGTATGCTGCGGCCAATGCCGGATCGATCTCGACGGCAAGCCTGGTCAGTTTGAGGGCCTCAACATTATGTTCGCGTGTGAATTGATAGAAGCTCGAAAGTGCACGAAGATAGTAATCGTACGCCCGAAGATTTTCATTTGGCTTGCGTTTTGCGCGTTCAATCTCGGCCCGCTCCAATTGAGGAAAGAGTGCACCAATCACGCTACTTGTCACCTGATCCTGCAGATCGAATATGTCGTTCAGGTGGCTCTCGAAGCGGTCGGCCCAAAGATGGGCACCACTCGTGGCCTCGATCAACTGCCCGGAAATTCGAACTCGATCGCCGGACTTCCGCACGCTACCTTCGAGCACATACCGAACGCCTAGCTCGCGCCCGACTTGCCTAATGTCGATAGCCTTGCCCCTGTAAGTGAAGGTGGATTGTCGCGCGATGACGAACAGCGATTTGGACCGTGAAAGGCCGGTGATGATGTCCTCGACCATGCCATCGGCAAAATACTCCTGCTCTGGATCGGAGCTTAGGTTGGTGAATGGGAGAACGGCGAGTGACGGCTTGTCGGGGATCGGAAGGTCAGGTTTAGCCGCTTCTTCCTGGCGATCGGGTACTGTCAGGGCCGGAGCGCTGCGAGCTTCCTGCACCGTACCGATGAACCGATAGCCCTTCCTCGCCAGCGTCTTGATCAGACGCTGGTTCTCCCCGGAATCGCCAATTGCGGATCGAGCGGCATTTAGTCGGGTCGTCAGCGCGGCGTCCGATACGCACCGCCCTTTCCAAATGGCCGTGATGAGCTCGTCCTTGCTAACTACACGCTCGCGATTGCGGATGAGATAGTCGAGCAAGTCAAAGGTCTGTGGCGCCAGGGCAACAAGGCTGGTATCGCGGTATAGCTCGCGACGGCCGGAATCCAGCTCGTACCTTTCGAAGAGATAGCGCAAGACGCGAAATCCCTTTAGGCGTTTCCGGCTTGACCCGGCAACGCTCGGAAAGCAAAGAATAAGCCTCCCGAAAGGAAAATGTAAGCAACACGAAAAGCGTGCTGGGTCGGATCATGGCAGTTTGTCGGGGTGGAAACAAGGCACCCGAGGAGTGCTGCAATGAGCACGATTCTTCAGATAGAGCGCTTGGCCCAGACGACCATACCGCACCAACGCAATGTCGGCGTTTTAAAGCAAGGGTGGCGCGCTTTTCAGGAATGGCGGGAATTGGAGAAGCTGCGGCTCGATCTTTGCAAACTGAGTGATCAAGAGCTGATGGATATTGGGATTACGTATGGTGAGATCGACTACGTAGTCTCGAACCGAAATACCGACCCTCGAGGCATACTGTCGGCCGAACGATGTCGGCTGTAGGCATCGATGGGGTCCGTCGTAAAATGACCGACGCGAACCGCGTCGCGTCCAGAATATCGACTTGCGGTTCGGTCAAAGGCTGCCCCGCCCAACAGCTCGCGTCAACCGTAGTCGGCTCACTTATCGGAGGCGGACCACCCGTGCTCTGACCTAAGGTCAGCAACTGGCCACTTGCGTGGTGTCGCACGAGCATTGCTCAGGTTGAGCGCACGAGCGAGCGAAAGACATGCACCGGGGCGTGAACCAATTCACATCTCGCAACGCCGCCCGGCGGCGGTATGAAAACGGTACGTTATTGGACCCATCGTCCGTGGCGATCATTCGGCTTCTCGCTGTACGCGTCAGCGCGTTATGGGCGACGGCTGCCATACGCACTGGGGCCCGGCCTCAAGACGGCGGCGGAGGCGGATGCGTTGTCTCGGACGCAGCGGCTTGGGCTGTCTATTTACGCTAGAGTCTTGACACGGGCATTGGAGTCGCGATGGACGATTTCGTGCGCTGACAGAGGCGATCAGCCGCGTTCGACGATTGCAAACCTCCTGCTACGGAGTGCTCAATGAGTGGCGAACGGTGGCCGTACTTAGCCGTTATTACATCGATCATCTTAGCGATATCCTTCGCGTACTTGCACGAACGGGAGTGCCAAAGAGACCTTGCATTTCAGCGCTCTTTTCCATCCGCTCTGTCCGAGCTCATTGTAGGAAGCGAGCCGATTAGGTGTTGGTTGAGTGATTGACCAACGTGGAGACCGAGGTCTACTCTAGCTCAGAACCAGCCTTATATAGCTTAAGCCAGCATGATCAGCTCAACTCGCATGAGCCGACTTTGAATGCTTTTAGGTATCCCTCCAACGCGCGCCGATTGGACTGCAGTCCTGCTCGTCAGACTTGTAGTGAATAGGGAAGGCGCTCCGCCCGCGCAAAGAGACGCGGCCTCAATCCTCGACGCGAGCAGCCTCGGGATAGGTAAACTCTTCGGTCACGGAGGGCATTCGCGCGTCTCATCTCCCGTGCAACGTCGTCGAATACTTGGGCCAGCGAGCGGCCGTAGGGACCGACAAGCAGAGCGCCCCCCACGCCTATACCCATCATGGTGCGTCGCATTCGCCTTCCCGTCAGTCACGGTTTTCTTGTCATAGCTTCGTGGACAGCCGTCTGCGTGGACCGCTTGCAACTCCGAAGCAGGAAAGGTGGCAGCCTGCTTGATGCGGTCCACCACCTAATCGCAATCACATGGGTAATTGCTGCGGTTAGACAGCCACAAATGCTCTGGCCATACCCGCTAACTCATCTGATAGGGCCGTCGCTCTTGTGCGTTATGAGATTTCTGGGCCTGAGGCGCATGATTGCAAACTTACTTACATCACCTCAACGCGCTCTTTCTTTATTCAAGCGAAAACCGCTGCGCTCGCTTAAGACGTTGAAACCATGTGCGTCCGCAACAGGTCAGTAGCGCCGGTTTGAAAGGCCCCCTGTCACTTCCGTTGTGCCCCGATCACTGACCATACCTGAGCCAACCTGGACTTCGCCATCGGGCCATAGGCGACGTTCACTCGCCTTCACTCCTCTCAGGACTGCATGCGCTCCTGCATGATCGCCTGCTCGACCACATCCGCCAGCTTGGACAAGTGATCGGCCAGAGTGGTGTAGAGTGCTCGCTTTCGCGGCTCCGTTGCAAGGTCGCGAACCAAGGCTGCTTCGGCGGCATCTGCACGAAGCTTATCAAGGCTGGCCTGCATGTCCTTCATGGCGTGCGCTCTCGGGATTGGGAGAAGGCGGCTGGATAGAACGATGCCAATGAACCTTATGTGAATGTATTCAAAGCGCTCTGGTTAACGGCTGTTAATCGAGGGGCGCCGTTCTCGCGCGGGTGTCCCGCATAGCGCGCCGTTCCTACTTCTCGCCTCCCCTGTGGAGTTCGGCCTTCTTTGCCAGTAGCTCGGCAATCAGCTCGGCCAATCCCGCCAGGGCCAGCCTGCCTGCGACCCGCGACTGCATTGCTTTGTAGCGGGTGATCTTATCCAGCTCGACGCACTTCTCACTCATGGCCGCCCTGACGCCGGTACTACGAGATCGGATGACAAGTTCCTTTGGGTCACAAGCTGCTCTTGGCAGGCTGCTTCACCTTGCTCGGCTCATCTCCGGGAAGCAGACATTGCGGCTCGGCGGGGCGAAGGTCAGCAATGGGTTAATTCCGGACATCGGTAAAGCAATCAGGACAAGCGCCCCGCGGCGCGTCGTTGCTCGAAAGCCTTGATGTTGGTGTAGGCGAGCAACAGCGTGTTGCACGGTATCTTCGCTTTCGCCGCCTTGCCAAGCATGAAGCCGAGGATGTGCTCCACCTCCGTCTGCCCGCCCCGTTCGATGTCGCGCAGCATCGACGTCGAATATTGCGAGTCCTGCTGGGAGAACGTTTCCTCCCACGATTTCATGAAGGCCGCGCTGGGCGCGTGGCCGTTGGCCGCAGCGATCGCAGCGCCACATCGAAGCTGGTCAATAAACAGCGCACGGCCGTGAGGGGTGCGGACAATCTCACCGACATTTGCCCGCATAAGGCAGGTCATGGCGGCTGCGGTCGAGAGGTGAACCAGCTTTTCCCACATTCGCTGAACGATATCGGCGACCGTGAAGACCTCCACGCCCTTGGCAGCATCGAACAGCGCGGCCAATGTTTTCACTCGCTCCGTCATGTCCCCCGATTGCTCGCCAAAGGTAAGCGTTCGCCAGTCGTTGAACTGCCGGATCGCACCATTCGGCATGATCGTCGCCTGTATCTTTGCCGTGCCACCAAGCACACGGTGCCGTCCAAATTTCTCATTCAGGACGTCGATATGGGCGATGCCGTTCAGGAATGGGAGGACATAACCGTTGGGCGCCATGGCGGGCGCGATTGCCGCGATTGCAGTGTCGAGATCATATGCCTTGCAGGTAAGGATCACCGCGTCATAGACCGGCGTCACCTCCGCCGCGACCACGGTTTTGACTGCCATTTGTGCGTCCCCAAACGGGCTCTCGATCCGCAAGCCTCGCTCGGAAAGACTCTTGCGCCGTCCGTCGCGGACGAGAAAAGTAACATCAGCTCCGCTCTCGGCGAGGCGGCCACCGAAATAGCCACCGGTGCCGCCCGCGCCCAACACCAGATACCGCATTTGCTTGCCCCAATGTTCGCTTTTGGCCGATGCATCAAAGCATGCCGAGCAACCTTGCGCTAGAAGCGATGTCCGCCTTGGGTCAGACTTGGAAGTATCTGGCCACGCGAACTCTCGTCCGCTTCTCCTCAAGAAGCCGACTAAGCCGCGCCTTCGCAGATGGACGGCTTCGGGTCTTGGCTGTGTGAAAACGCCACGAGGGTTGACCGCGATAGGACAAGTTGTTCGTCGAGGGCCGATCTAGCGCTCATGCTCGCAAGCAATTTCAAGCGAAATGGCGAACTGAGGAAAGTGGTTCTAGCCGGCTTTTGATTGTTCGCATTTTTACACAGCCAAGGTCATTAGCGGACGCTGTGATTTTGGCTATAGTGGCCCAAGTCGGCCATCTCATGCCGTTCCTCCGTTCCTTTCGTTTAACCGCCGCGAAGAGGATTGACTGATGACCAGCGGATATTTCGAGGACATCGAAGTTGGTGACATTCAGAAGGCTGGACCCTATTCTGTCTCTAAAGACGAAATCATCCAGGTCGCGAAGCAGTTTGACCCTAGGCCCTTCCATATCGATGAGGAAGCAGCTGCTCGCTCCGTTTTCAAGGGATTGTCGGCATCTGCTGCCCACACGTTCGCGATCTTCATCTCGTTGACGAACCAATTACAGCCTCCGGTCCGCGCCCTTGCCGGGTTGGGTTATGATGAGCTGCGGTTGCCCAACGCAGTACGCCCCGGTGACCAGCTCTATCTCGAAGCGACCACCTTGGAAAAGCGCGAGTCGAAGTCGAAGCTCGATAGAGGACTCGTTCGTGGCCAATTCCGCTTGCACAACCAAAAGGGCGAGACTGTGCTTCAGTGCATCAGCAGTGGTTTCGTTGCGAGGCGGCCGGATGCAAAAGCATCGACAACGACATAGCTGCTGGACGATCTGCTCAGTAGGTTTTCGACCCGATGTCTGCTTGCGCCTAAAAGCGCCGGTTCCGCCCCCCGCGCGGTGAGGTCCGGTCTGTCCCCAGCTTCGGACACTACGACGTGAGAGGCGGCCTGACGCGACGGGCCAGAAGCGGACTCATTCGATGCAGCAATTGCGACCCTATTCGATCACCTCATCAGCGCGGGCAAGCAGCGCCGGCGGCACGGAGAGCCCGATCGCTTTCGCGGTCCTTAGGTTGATCACCAGTTCGAACTTTGTGGGCTGCTCTACCGGGAGATCGGCGGGGCGTGCGCCTTTGAGAATGCGGTCCACATAGATCGCAGCACGCCCGATGAAATCGGACATGTTCACCCCATAGCTCATCAGGGTGCCGGCCTCAGTGAACTCCCGGAGGAATGTTATAACGGGCAATCGCGCCGCTATCGCAAGTTCGGCGAGTTTGGCGCGGTGGGGCGTGAAAGGAGATGTCATGATTGCAAGGGCATCCATGCGGGCCAGCGCCATCTCGGCAAACGCATGATCAAACTCTTCAGGACCTCGCGCTTCGAACAATTGAAGGCGAATGCTCAACGAGTGCGCGGCGATCTGAAGCTCCTCCATCTGTAAAGCAAGACCCGCGTCGGCCGGGTTGCCAAGGACCGCAACTGCGGTGATGTGAGGAACGGCCTGCTTCAGTATTTCCAGAAGTTTGCCGATAATTCCCATGCCTACCGAGGCGGTCGTCCCGGTGATGTTTCCACCGGGCTCGCTGAGGCTGGAAACGACTCCCAGCTTCACGGGATCGGTAGGAAAAGTCATGACGATGGGAATACGGCTGGTCGCTTTTTTCGCCGCCAGGACCGCTGAGGTGGCAGGTGCAACGATCAGATCTACGTTGAGCGCCACCAGTTCCCTTGCAAGCTCCGGCAACCAGTCGATGTTTCCATCAGCCCATCGATATTCAATGATGAAGTTCTCGCCTTCAACCCAACCCAGTTCGCGCAGCCTTCGCAAGAACGCCTCGAGCGGACGCTGGACTGAATCCCGGGTGGGGGCGCTTAGATAGCCGATGCGAAAGACCTTCTTCTGTTGCGCAAGGCCGGTCGCCGGAAAGGCCACCGCGACTCCCAACACCAGGATGAACTCCCGCCGTCTCATTGAGCCCCCACTAGGATCCACTCGTCGGCGTCTGCAGCTTACCACTCTGTGACAATATGGCGAGCAAGAATAGGCAAACAAACCGGCTCTAGATCCTGCTAGCGAATGTCCGCATGGGTCGACTCTGTTGAAAAGTCCTCGCCGCCAGCGAACTCGATTTTTTAAGAGCCGCTCGTGCGTTTTGCGCCGCCAGACACGTGGAGGCATATTGACGTTGGGCCTTCTTTCCCTGCAACGATGATTTCGTCAAGCGGCGAACCTCAACAAACGCCTGCGTCAGCCCGACAACTAGTGAGGCCGAGCGGCAGATCTGATTTCAGCTCACCTAAGGATGCGAGCCCCCCAAAGGAAGGGGCAGAATTGTTGTCGCTTGTGGAGCCTGAACCAAGCTCATGTGATGAAGACTAACAATCATCGAGATTGCGATGAGGTTCGCTCCTCAAACCTAGCTCGATACATGCCTCTTACATTTTACACCACGATGGAGGTAGCCAATGCCGATCGTTCAATTCACTCGCTTCAAAACTGACAAGGCCGAGGAAATGACCGGGATTGTACGGCAAGCGAAGAAAATCTTCGAGAAACACGGTGCCGAGTTTCTTCGGCTGGCTCGTTTCCATACTGGCCCTTGGGCAGGCGAGTTGCTGGTCTCAACGCGCTACGCCAATTGGGAAGTTTACGGGAGAGTGCAGGAAGCCGTGTCAAAGGACCCGGAGTTTGCGCAGATCCAGGCTGACGGAATGAAGATTGCCCAACTAACGGGCCGCAATATCGCGGTCAGCATCGATCTGTAGTTTCGCGTCCAGCAACCACGTTTAGTGCGGAGGCCGCCGGTCATATCCCGGTGGCCTTTTTCTTTTCGATGGATTGCATTCCTAATTGCTACTGCTGCGCAGTAATCGAGGCGCAAAGACACTGCGTCCGGATTAGCGTTAGATCGGAGTATCAAAGCTCCGAAGCTTCTGCCGATCAAGGACGATCATCTCACGCTGGGTATTGCCCACGAACGCCAGAACTCCCTCATGATGAAGTCGTGAGACGGCGCGCGAGACCGTTTCGAGGGTTAGACCGAGATAATCGGCAATGTCGCGGCGGTTCATCGGTAGCGACATTGTGCTGGCTCCGGTTCGCTCATCCATTTCGGCTATGAACGCGGCAACGCGTTCCAACGCGGTCTTGCGCCCCAGGAGAAGCATATGGTTTTCAGCATGCTCCAGGTTGCTCGTGGTCATGCTCAGCAAATTGCGCGCAACCACTGCATCTGATTCCGCTACCACTCGAAGACTTTCACGTTTGATCATGCGCACGGTGGTCTCGACGACCGCTTCGGCCGTAAACCTGTGGCGTTCGCCACTCTCGAGACCGAAGATGTCGCCCATCAGGTGAAAGGCTCCGATTTGTCGGCGGCCGTCCGAGAGAAGCTTGTAGCTGCGAACGGCTCCGCGCTTTACTTGATACACATGCTCGGCGGGCTCCTTCTCGCCGAATATCTCGGTCCCCTTCCGGTATGTAAATTCCAGCAAATTAACAATCGGATTAGATGCACTGTTGAGGCCGATGTCTCCTAGCGTGGTCGGCTTTCGGCGATCCGATACGCGCACAAACATTGGTAAGCTCCCCTACCCGATCGAGCAGCATGCGGAATGAGAACTCTCACAAACTGCCGCACCTTCAACCTATTAGGGATCGTATTTGAGGATTGTCTCTTCGGTCATTGTACCAAGGTACAATGTCAGGTTGCTGCATTTAGCCCGTCACTAAAGGCGCAGAACAGAGTGCAGAGCCAAAAGCCCGCATCGGGTCAGAAGCGGCCCTCAGCGAGCATCACCGTGTAGGTCGATTACAGGCCATATGCAGACCTGCTGACTTTGGATGGCCGCAAGGATAAGCTGTCGCCTTATCAGCGTATGTCCTCCAGGGGGCCCCAATGGCCATCTTATATTTCGAGGAGGCGGAGGTTGGCAAACTGCGGACGGCTGGCCCTTACCACGTCTCGAAGAATGAGATCATCGAATTTGCTCAAAAATTCGATCCGCTGCCCTTCCACACCAACGAGGAGATTGCCGCACGCTCGGTCTTTTCCGGGTTGATCGCTTCGAGTGCACACACGTTTGCTATACTTATTTCCTTGTTGAGCAGAACACAGCCGTATTCGCTTCGTATCGTTGCCGGGCTTGGCTGGGATGAACTCAGGCTCCCCGCGCCGGTGCGCCCAGGAGACAATCTCGATCTTGAAGTGGCAATTTTGGAGAAGCGTGTGTCAAAGTCGCATTCCGACAGAGGCGTGGTCCGTAACCAGCTACATCTGCGAAATCAAAAGCGCGAAACGGTTCTTCAATGCTTCAACACGGTTCTCGTGGCACGACAACCGCCTGCGAATTCCTGAGACGCGGGAGGTCGCGAGTTCCAGTGGCGCGCCGAAGTCCGCTTCGGGTCAAAGCTGCCCTAGCCGCTTTTCATGCCCGTCCGGTCAGCTTCGGAAAGCAGATATCCCAGCGCAAGACTAGAGGCCAGGCACGGGCCAAAAGCGGACCCTAGCTGGGGGATAATATACGATCTCGGTCCGGCCCGGCGCAGCGTGGCCTCGCACGATGCTAAACACAGTCGTGTTTGGCGTGCATATGGGAAAGCGCTTGGGCCGCTCGAAGAAACGACGGCCCCAGTCCCAGAAGCGGAGCAGCCTTCGGCAAAGGTGAACTCTTCGGACGTCGTAGACAATTCTTCTATACCGCCACAAATCGTTCGCGATACGCCCCGCAAAACGCAGCTGCGGTCGTGAGAATAATCTTCCAAAAGCGAACGCGTCATGAACCCGCAAAACTACGTAATTTCGCGGTTAACCAACAATGTCACTTCGTCTATTAGGGCGTGTACTCTTAAACCCGATCAGCCCGCGCGGAGGCAGGCCCGTGTCAGCTTAGTCTTCAAGACCGGACATCGCCAGTTCGCCATAGCTAGTCCGCTTCGGCCATAAGCGGCTCTCGCAGCTACGGCGGACTGTCGCCGTCACTGCTTGCGTTTCGTGCGCATCTCGGCCGCGAATGTCCTGCCCTCACTTAGCCAAGCACCGAGCGCCAGGTCGTTAAGATTCTTCACCAGCATCATCTTGGTCGTGAGCAACCCGTGGTCATCGAACTCGAAACACCAGTAGCCATTGCGTTTGGCCCGGCGCAGCTTCAGGCAAGGGTCGCCGATCAGGTGTACGACCGTTCGTGAGGTGAACATCGCCAGTCCATATTTCAAGCTGGGCTTGCACTAAGATCGCCCTCTGCGGGCAATAATCATAATGGCCTTCCTGATGATGGTGCTCGCGTTGCCGCGAACGACAGAACGTCGTTCAGCTGACGAGGCCTGCCCGACCTCCTGTGAACGTGCACGCCAACTGACGTTCACGGACGACAGATCAGCGGTCAATGTTGGGGACCCATTCCTCCGCGATTGGATCCCAGTGATGCGTGTCGTCGAAATGCTTCCAGAGTGGACGCCTTTGCTCCTTTTCGCCGTTCTGCAGGTTTGCCCGCGCGACGACGACGAGCGACACGGCCCTCACTACCCATTCGCGAGCACCATGAGAGTTCGATTTGATTGCTGAGAGCATTGGAAGCCTCCGTCAACTAAGCTTCAATTAAGCGGTTCTTCACTTTGGTCCGCTCCACGCGCGAACGTGAGCAAAGCTTCGGCGCCCTTCCCGTTATCCTTCAGATTCCATCCTGATCAATACGATTCGGAACCTGCGTCGGAATGTGCAGTTGGCTGACTTGTTTGGTCGGCACAAAAAGAACAGGACCAGTTACCTAAAGATCTAGTGTAGCAGCCGTGTGTTTCCGCAAAACTTCGTCAAACAACTCAAGATCGCTCCTGCCTGCATAAAACTCCAACTACAGCGCGAATTAACGACCACTGGATGCGCGCATGGTTGGATGCAACGCCGCCCGAGATGTGTGCCAAAGTATCTTAACCCTCAGTCGCTCTGGCGCTAGAGCGCCAGTGATCGCCCTCGCGTTCGATGAACCAGATTGCGTTCGGGCCGCGTGATTCTACTTCCGCTTCGGGTCAAAAGCGGGCCTCGCATCGCCGTGAAGGTCAGCTACGGGCCACAAGGAGACACCAGTCCCAATTCTAAGTATGGCTTCAAGCTCGGATTAACTCGCTTCTACCAATATCTCGGTTGAGAGGGCCTGAAATGCTGGAATGGCTGGAACTAAGCGGACTGGGACCGCACTTGGCTCGCTTCCGCCGTTGGCTGGACAAGATGCCGAACCGCGAGTTCTCTCAACTTAGCATTTGGGGTAAGTTTGGCCGCCTCATGCTGGTGCAAATGGTCCTCGGCTTGGTTTCCGCACCAGCCGTCTGGTTGCTCGTTAAATAGCAAACGGGCGGCGCTTGACGCTCGGGCCACATCGATGGCTAAGACGATGACGTCTTGCTTTGGGTCAAAAGCCGCCGTCGGCCCACTAGCCCGGAACGGCTCAAGGGCCAAGCGGAAGTCAGGGCATAGTCAAAAGAGGCCGCGAACTGAGGCGGCTTACTTCGGCCCCGGGAGATTGTCCTTCTTCGGCGGACGTAGGCCGGGCGAGTTAAGCCAATCGTCCATGTGAGCGGCTGCCTCTGCTTGCCTTGCTCTTTTTAATGCCGCGTCTCGCACTGGTCCGTGTGGCAGCAACCTAGCCTCCTCCAAGAGCGTGTGAGCCTCTTCGAGGAGCCGTTCTTTAAGTGACTTAGTTTGTTTGAAACGACGCCGACGAATGATCGTCATAACGCGCTCCTTTCCAATTGGAGGAAGGCGGGAGCGCAATCGCGTTCTCGTCACGGATAAAAGCCAAGGTCCGGTCCGGGATGAAGGGATAATGACACAGCCGCGGGTCTGGTCCCTATCTTTTGATATGCAGCGGGAAGTAATTATTCTTGAGTAACTTACTCAGAGCCACTGGCAAACCAAAGCAGGCCACTGACCGTCGCCCAACTCTGCTTGGGTCAAAAACGGCCTCAAAACCCTCCCGCTTGCCCGGTCAGCTCATCTCCCAGAAGCGGACGTCGGATTCACTTGCAGCGCCTTAGAAGGTCTCCCTCCCCCTCACCGACCAGATCTAATCACCCTCAACCGGCCCATCTCGTGTTGTCGTGACTGCCAAGCCTCCGCGTCAGACTTGCGCGCATGTGAAGCTCGTGCTCGGGCGCGAGTACGACGATATCGTCGCCCCGGTATTCACCGACCGCACACAAACCGACAATCACAAATAAAAGCATGCTTTTCTGTAGATTTTTCCTCCCCCTCCCCCTTCGCCAGGAAATCTAGCCCGACCTCACTACTAGGCGACGCATGACAAACTTGCGCTTCGAGCACGCGCCGTGTCTCACGTGAAATCGATTCGCCTAAGGTAGGGGATTCGGAATGCAAAATCGCTCGTTAGATTTTCTGTGTTTACAGACAGACGCTCGACCGTTTGTAATCTGGGGGAGGATAAAAATTCTATGCTACCGGCTGTTTCCTACATTCGCGTCTCAAAGCCCAAGCAGGGACGTAGTGGTCTGGGCCTCGAAGCTCAGCAAGCCGCCATCAGATCGTTCTGCGCGCAGCATGGTTACAGCATCGAGGCAGAGTACCGCGAGATCGAGACCGGCAAAGGCGCCGACGCCCTGGAGCGTCGTCCTGAGCTCGCGGGGGCAATGAAACAGGCTCGCAAGCTTGGTCGCGGCGGCAAGTCAGGTGCAGCCCCGATTGTCATTGCAAAGCTGGACCGGTTGAGCCGCGACGTTCATTTCATCAGCGGCCTTATGGTGCAGCGCATCCCCTTCATCGTCACCGAGCTTGGACCTGACGTGGATCCCTTCATGCTGCACATTCACGCTGCGGTGGCCGAAAAGGAGCGCGAGCGTATCGCTCAGCGCACCAGGGAAGCCCTCGCGGCTGCCAAGGCTCGCGGTCAGATGCTCGGCAATGCCGCAATCGGGCAATCCCGCAAAGCTGAAGCGGACCTGCACGCCGAACAGCTCCGTCCAATTATCGCGCCTCTGCGCGCTCTTCCCGCCAAGCGCATCTCAGTGATCCTCAACGAGCGAGGTGTGACGACGCCGCGAGGCGGCAAATGGCAGGCAACTCAGGTCATCAGAATGCTCAACCGCCTGCACTTCGCCGGCGACATTCCTCTCACCCCGGCTCGTCCGACCTGACCTTGGCCGGGGGCAGCAGCAGCATCGTGTCCGGGCTGACTCCCCCACGAGCCGCGATGCGGTAAAGTTCAGCGTCGCTGAGCTCGTGGATCGGAACGTCCTGCCGGTCAAAGACCTGAAGCGGCTTACCATCCAAACGATCAATCAGCTCACGGATGTAGGCGAGATTTCCCGCTTCTGCCTTGTCGATCAGCTGATCCGCCACCCTGCGCAACGCCAACGGACGACTTTTCAGCGCAATCCGGAGTGCATCGTTGAACGGCTTTTCTTTGTTCACGCTGCCGATCGGTCGTCCCATGAATTTCTCCGCAGCCTAAATCTACTGCTGTTAAAGCCTGACAATATTAGAATATTCGCAATGGAACTAGTGCCGTGGAGGTGGTGGTTGACAATCACCTTCAGAATCCTGGTTGCTGGTTACGTAGCCATTCGCGCTGCACGATGGAATAATCGGAAACTGCCGCGTCCCCATCCCGTCGATGCGACTGAGCCGCCGACGAAACGTATCTCGCCTTCAGGGCACCGGGCGGCAGATGGTCGGCTGCCGCGAGCTTAACTTTGATCCTTCAGACGAGGAACCAGCCGAACCACGACGCCAGTCCGACGCGGTGCCAAGAGCGTTGCGCGTAGGGCCATTGCTTCTCGGAGTGACAGAGTGGCCAATTTGAGCTCGGGCTCGAGCACGTCAACGCCATATTCCAGATCGCTCACAGCAGATGACAGTTCCACGGCAGCCGCCAATACGAACTCGGGTGAAACCTGGTCCGGGATGGCGATCTGGTAACCCTCGCCGTCACGCACGAAGAAACCGAGCTGCACAAGGAGTGCCAACTCGCGGCAGAAAAGACCGCCATCGTCGGGGTAGAGATCGAGCGCAACCACGTGACGGTGGTGCTCAAGCTCACCCAGAAGTTCGAGAGCGGCGGCGGCCACATCTGGAATGCCATCCGCGTAGAGCAGTTCCAAACCACGCGCGCTATCCGGCTTGTCCAGTACCTCAGACCAGGAGGCTTGGGCTTCTGCCGCTTTGAGGAGCCACGACGCAACAAAGTGGCAGTCGGGCTCCTCTGACATTTTCAGCAAAACATAAGGGTCTGCGGTCATCGGATGGCTCTCCATCTGTTGCCTTTGAGTGCGTCCAACCCGAACTCCGGGGTCTATGGGCACCCGATCAGCATGAACGACAGGACAGCGGCTGCCGTGGCCTTGCGGTTCGCATGCCACTCCTCCCAGCAACGCGAATGCAGCCAGGCATGACCAGACTCTTCGGTGCCAAACGGCACCAGCTCATCAACCTGACCGCAATGGACGCAACAGTCAGGCGCTGAGCGGACCTGATTGCGATCCAGCCATTCGACGATGCAGCATTCAAAAGCGCGCGCCTCGGCGTCCGCGCGCTTCATTCCACCGTCAAATTCGATGATACCTGCCCGCTCGTCGAAGAAGGCCCGCCAATCCACCTCGCACCAGCTGTTACGAGTGGGCCGCAAGAGTGCGACAATTTCAGGCTTGTGCCGGGAGAGTCCGCTGAGCACCTCGTCCGGGGGCGCCTCGGCTGCGGTCAACACGAGATCTTCCCCGTCGAGCACGAGACGAATACCGGCGGCGCCGGCCGCCTTGAGAGCTTCTGCCGCGCTCATAGCCGCGCACTCCAACCCTGCGGAGATGTCGCTGGCTCCGACCGGGGCGAGCCATCCGCGACGGCATCCAGGACCGGCTGTTCGCGCTCCGCGACTGCCTCCTTGGAATTCAACAAAGTCGTCGTGACCCCAAAACCATGGGGACCATAGGGGGCATAGGGGTTATCAGCGCCGATGTCGGGCGCGGGCGGCAGCTTGCCCTCCCTATGACCCCTATGGTCCCTATGATTTTCGCCGCCGTCCGTTTTCGTGAGCATGTACGTAGCTGAGCCCCATTTGCCGACGGCCGCCTGCCGGGTGAGGACAAAACCGGCCATGCGCGTCCCTGATAATTTCTCGACTTGCGATGCGAGGTACTGGCGACCGCGCCCCTGCGGGTCCAAGGCCTGCCGAACCTCATCATTCAGCTGACGCACAGCCACGGGATGATGCTGGTGCTTATCCCACCAGATCGCGAACAGGTCCGCGACGGCCTGACGGCGGCCATCGCGCAGCTTTGCTTCGCCAATCCGTGCGACAGGATCCTGGCAGCCCAAAGCGAGCAACGGGTCGCGAACCCACCGGCCCCACTGGGCAAAACTACCAGTCGGCAGGCCGGGTACGATGCCGTCGGCCGTCCTCCCCCACCGCCAGATCGTGAGTGCCGCGGCCAGCAGTTCGGTGCGCCGCTGCATCACCTCGAGCCGGATGTCTGTCGAGAACGGGCGCAGCTCAGGATCCTCGCTGCCCGCGTCGAACTCCACCGTCACGAACCGACGGGCCAAGTCCTCGGAAACGGTCAACCCGTTGCCAGTCAGAACCACGAACGCGGATGCGTTCAGCGGCACCATCTGCGACTGACCAAGCAGCCGCACCCGCGCCGGCCGCTCCGTAATGGCGGTCGCGAGCAGATCGGATTTGAAGGCGATATTGTTGAGGTTATCGAGAAACAGGGCGGGGTTACCCCCCATCAACTCGGCGGAGATCCGCTTCTCAAGCTCGTCGGCGTTTGCACCGGCCGTCACGGCGTGCGGCTCCCGCCCAAAGGCGATAAGGCAGATGCAGCGGGCCAGCAGACCCTTGCCAACGCCGGCCCCCGACACGGGGGCAGCCCTCAACAGCACGCCCGGAGCAAGATGCAGGCTCGGCCGGCACACGGCGGTGAGCAGTGCCGCCAAGAAAGACGACTCGTCGCGTCCCGGCGGCTTGGACGTGTCGACCGTCGCAACGCCGCCGGTAGCCGGCCCGATCATCTCGGCATCAGCAAAGCAAAAGGTCCTGAACGTCTCGCGGATCCGCCGCATGGCCGCCGCTGCCTCGTCGCGGCTCGGCTTGGCGGGTACCAAGACGCCGACATCGGGGACGTTCTCACACCACATTCCCGTAGCAACGTCATAGCCCTCGTTGCTGTTGATTGCCCCGTCTTCCCGCAGCTGCGGCGCCGAAGTGATGCCGTTCAGCGGGGGCAGCCGCCATTCACCCCGCCAATCGAGGTACATGGTGGCCACTGACCGCGGCAAGCGAGCATCAACCTCCACAATCGTGCCGTCACGCCGCTCCTTCCTGACGTACGGACGAGAGATCGTATGAGCTTTGAGAACGAGGGCATCCGGCGTCATGATTTGCGCGACCGCACCACCCTGAATCTGGTCGAACGCGAGGCAAACAGGGACGGCGCGTTCGAACAGTCCGCCGGCTGCGGCGAGAGCGTCCCGCAGCGCGGCGACCGTCAAATCAGGATTGCAATTCTCAACCAAAAGCCGAGGCTTCGTGGTCAGCACGCGCGACGCAGGGCCGCAAATCTCTTCAGCATGCTCAATAAGCTCGACGATTTCGTCTGCGGTCACGTCAGGGGCTCCGTCACGCTGAGCGCACGATCAGCCAACAGGTCATTGAAATCCTTCCCCGGCGGCGGGCGCGCGATGCGAACCCGACGCCCCTCCTTGACCCAGCGCGACGCGGCGGCGTTGGCTGCCGCCTCCCCGGCCCGATCTGCGTCGGCCAGAATGACAATATCCCGCTCATCTGCAGGGAGGGCGAGCATCCGCATGCCCGAAGTCGAGAGCGCCGCCCAGGTGCGATGTCCCGTTGCCTGCATCGCCGACAGGCAAGTTTCGATCCCTTCTCCGACGAGCAGAACGTCGCCCTGACCGCCAAGGCGAACAATCCCCCCGCGGCAGGGACCCAACATCATCTTGGCGGTGTCGACGGGCGCCTTGGAGGTGCCATCGCGCGAGAGAAACGTGCGATGGATCGCACTCGGCGCGTCGCCAATTGCACTGGACACCAACGCGACCATGGCGGGCCAGCGCGCCCCCTCCGGGTGCCGCAGTCCGTGGTGAAAGCGAATGGCAGAGGGGATCGACCGCGTGATGCCACGCCGTCGCAGATAGATTTCGACCAGCGAGCCTTTCGCGCAGGTCGAGGCGTTCCAAATGCCTGCCGCCCACGATGAGCTGCACAAACCGCCAACTTTCGACACCGGCGTGACATCGGACTTACGCGCTGCAACGACGCGCGAGCCCGGCCATACGCCGAGGCCCTTCAGAGCATCGATGACTGTCTTCTGATCGCAACCGCCGAAGCAATGCACAAGGACGATGCCGTCCTGGCTGTAACCGAGTGAAAGGCTGCCGACCCGCTCCTCGTGGGCCGGGCAGCGACACATGAAGCCGCGTGCCGTTCGTTTGGCATCGCCGCAGGCCGAAGCGATCTGCTCGATAGAAATCAAATGCGCTCTCCCGTTAGCGCCCGATCACTTCCACTCGCCCCCTCGTCAGCCGCTCAGCATACGTTCCAGCGCGTGCCGCGGAACGATCCAACGGCGCCCCACCCGGATGGCAGGCAACTCGCCGGAGTTCGCGGCGGCGTAGGCACTGCATTTCGAGAGGCCCAGAATTTCGCATCCCGCCTCTTCGACAGTGAACGTGGAGCGACCGTCCCAACGCTGATCGAGCACGCGGTGGCTCGTCGTGCTTTCAGAATTCGTCATGTTTAATCTGGTCCAGTTGACCCTTTATGTCAACTATTGTAGGGCTACATGTATTCATATCAAGGGCTACCTCGTTGAAGCAGCAGCAGTTCAAAATCACCCTCGGCGACGATCTCCGCGCGAAGCTTGATAGCTCCGCTGGGCTCAACCAGCGGTCGATTGCCGAGGAAATCCGCCAGCGTCTGGAGATGTCATTCGACATCCAGGGCGATGGTCACACGCTCGATCTGATCTACGCGATCCTGTTCTTGGCGCACGAGGCGATGCGCGATTTCGGCACGACGTGGTGGGGCGATGAACGGGTGCGGGCTGCGTTCATGGCCGCCATCGCCGACCAGGTGATGAGCTATCCCATCGACGGCTCCGACCTGTCCGCGAAGCCATTGATCACCTTGGGAACGCGAGAGCAGCAGGCCGGGCCCGAAGATCCTCCTGAGGTCATTGGGCGCGCTATAGCCCGAAACTACCGTCGCAGGGTCAGACCGCTCGGTTTGCGATCTGACAAGTTCGATATCCGCCGTTTTCGCGAATTGATGCAAAACGGGGAGAAGAACGAAGACTGAGTGGCACACCGGGCCTTGAGGGAAGTTCGTAATGACCAGAGCAAAGCCCGCACCTACCGAGATGATCCCCGACCAAGCGCTCAAGTCCGCTGCCCGCCGCATGCTCAACGAGCAGCAGGTGCTGGACATCATCCCCGTGAGCCGCACCACGCTGTACCGCATGGAGAAGGCAGGCCGGTTTCCGAAGTCCACCTACATCAGCCCGAACCGCCGCGTCTGGTACGAGGACCAGATCGTCGCTTGGCAGAATGTGGTCGATGAGTTTGATCCGCACCGGTCCCGGGGCAAGGGACGGCGGGCAAGTGCTGCTATGGGGCGCAAACCGGACGCACACTGAGGCGCCGGCGACGTTCCGGTTGCCCCAAATGCGAAATTCCAGCCGGGAGATGATTGATCTCAAGACCTTAATCTCCCCGGCCAATACCCGGCAGCCTAGCGTGCAGGGCTCTCCCCGAGTAAGCGCCGCGCGGCTGGCGGCAAACAGCAGCCGAGTCGACCCAAAAATTTTTCGCTCAGCCCCCTTGAACAGAAAATCACCCGCCCCTAGGTCGTTTTCCGCCCGGGGGCCGGTTCCGGACCCGGATTTTGGACATCGCTGAACCTACTCAAGGAGGATGTGCATGCATTTCCGCCCGTTGCACGACCGTGTGCTCGTGTGCCGCATCGATGCCGAGGAGAAGACCGCCGGCGGCATCATCATTCCGGATACCGCCAGGGAGAAGCCGCAGCAGGGCGAGATCATCGCCGTCGGGCCGGGTGGGCGTAACGAGCACGGTCAGCTCATGCCACTTGACGTCAAGGTCGGCGACCGCGTGCTGTTCGGGAAATGGTCGGGCACCGAGGTCAAGATCGACGGCGAGGAGCTCTTGATCATGAAGGAAAGCGATCTTCTCGGCGTGGCCGAACAGGCCGGCACGCTGAAGAAGGCGGCGTAACTGACAGTCATCGAACAGAAAGGAGTTTGCACCATGGCTGCCAAGGACGTGAAGTTCGCGACCGAGGCCCGCGAGCGCATGCTGCGGGGCGTCGACACACTGGCGAATGCGGTGAAGGTCACGCTCGGTCCAAAGGGACGCAACGTCGTCATTGAGAAATCGTTCGGCGCGCCGCGCATCACCAAGGATGGCGTCACCGTCGCCAAGGAGATCGAACTGGAGGACAAGTTCGAGAACATGGGCGCCCAGATGGTGCGCGAGGTTGCGTCGAAGACCAATGATCTCGCCGGAGACGGCACCACCACGGCAACCGTATTGGCGCAGGCCATCGTCAAGGAAGGTGCCAAGGCCGTCGCGGCCGGCATGAACCCGATGGATCTCAAGCGCGGCATCGATCTCGCCGTGGAAGCTATCGTGTCCGATCTCAAGTCCCACGCCAAGAAGGTCACCTCGAACGACGAGATCGCCCAGGTCGGCACCATCTCCGCCAACGGCGATACCGAGATCGGCCGCTTCCTGGCGGAGGCCATGCAGAAGGTCGGCAACGAGGGCGTGATCACGGTCGAGGAAGCCAAGAGCCTGAACACCGAGCTCGAGGTTGTGGAGGGCATGCAGTTCGACCGCGGCTATGTCTCGCCCTATTTCGTCACCAATGCTGAGAAGATGCGGGTGGAGCTCGATGATCCCTATGTGCTGATCCACGAGAAGAAGCTGTCCGGCCTACAGACGATGTTGCCGCTGCTCGAACAGGTCGTGCAATCCGGCAAGCCGCTCCTGATCATCGCGGAGGAGGTCGAGGGCGAGGCGCTGGCGACACTGGTGGTCAATCGCCTGCGCGGCGGCTTGAAGGTGGCCGCAGTCAAGGCGCCCGGCTTCGGCGATCGCCGCAAGGCGATGCTGGAGGACATCGCCATCCTCACCGGCGGCACCGTCATCTCCGAAGATCTCGGCATCAAGCTCGAGAAGGTCTCCGTGAAGATGCTGGGCCGCGCCAAGAAGGTCGTGATCGACAAAGAAAATACCACCATCGTCGACGGGGCCGGTGCCAAGAAGGACATCGAGGCGAGGAGCCAGCAGATCAGGGCTCAGATCGAGGAAACCACCTCGGACTACGACCGCGGGAAGCTTCAGGAGCGCCTGGCCAAGCTCGCGGGCGGCGTCGCGGTGATCCGTGTCGGCGGCGCGACCGAGGTCGAGGTGAAAGAACGCAAGGACCGCGTGGACGACGCCCTGCATGCGACGCGGGCTGCCGTCGAGGAAGGCATCCTGCCTGGCGGCGGCGTCGCGCTGCTGCGCGCCTTCAAGGCGCTGGATGGGGTCAAGACCGCCAATGCCGACCAGAAGGCCGGCGTCGACATCGTGCGCCGCGCCATCCAGGTGCCCGCCCGCCAGATCGTGCAGAATGCGGGCGAGGACGGTTCCGTCGTCGTCGGCAAGCTGCTTGAAAACGAAACCTACACGTGGGGCTTCAATGCCGCGACCGGCGAGTACCAGGACATGGTGCAGGCCGGCGTGATCGATCCTGCCAAGGTGGTGCGCACCGCCTTGCAGGACGCGGCCTCCGTGGCTTCGCTGCTCATCACGACTGAAGCGCTGGTCGCCGACAAGCCGAAGAAGGGGGAAGCAGCAAGCGCTCCCGCCATGGACTTCTGAGACGAGCGAACCCGGCCGAACGGCCGGGCTCTTTTCCAAACGCTCAATCGGATCTGTTTTCGAACGAAAGGAGGATGAGATGACCAAGAATCATGCTTTCTCCGCTTGCGCGGAGAACACCCGCAACATGCTGCGGCACATGGCGGCCATGGCCGTCGGTGCCGGCCTTTCGCTGGTGCCCTTTGCAGCCTATGGTGCCGAGAGCCCCAGCTCTGACCGGAGCACAGCGGACACTTTCGAACGGTTGACGCTGCCGCCTATCCCATACCTCGACACGATGCCGTGGGCGAACTGGGAGCGGACCAACGCCACCATCAAGGTGGATACGCTGCTCTCACCGGTTCTTGGGCCATCGGGTATTCGTCTCGACGCGACTCCGCACGATCAGGCCCGCCCACAACCCGCCATGAGCTGAGGCGTCGGAGCGGTCGCCGGGCCGCTCCGCTGTCGATCGACGTGCGCTGCCGAGAGCAGTCGTGCCTAGGGGCGAGCAACGAAGCGACGCAGCGCCGCTCGTTGCTCATGCAGTAGCTCTCACGCTCGAGTGAAGGGAGGAGGATGGGAGATGAGAGGCGTCATTGTTGGAGTTGCTTTGTGGGGAATGGTGAACGTCCTCCAAGCCAAGGAGACGGAGCTTCCGCGCGGAGAGGTACGGAGTTCGGCCGTGCCCACCCGGCAGCTTGCGACCAGCTCCGCTGCGGTCTCACGCAGCGATATTGAGAGACCGCGCCGCAATGGGCGCCGGAGCGCCGGCTTTTCGGCCGAGAGTATTGTCCCTGACATCTGCGCCGGGTGCTGATCGGCCTTCTGGCCAATCAGCAGTTTTTGCCCTCATTGGTTCGAGCTCTGTCAGAAGGACGCAGACCTTTGTTTTGATCCGTTGCAGCGCGCGCTGCTCGATCTGCCGGATTCGCTCGCGCGAGATGCCGAACTGGCCGGCAAGCTCCTCCAGAGTTTTTTGCGGTTCGTCCAGATATCGTGCCCTGATAATGCTCTGCTCGCGTGCAGTCAGTGCGGCAAGGGCTTCGGCGAGAGCGGTCCTCTCCCGTTCGCGGTCGCTCGCCTGCAGCAGCAGGCTTTCAGGATCGGGAGAGGGGTCCACCAGGCGATCCTGCCACTCGTCTCCCTCGGTGTCGGCGCTGAGCGAGACGTTGAGGGAGATATCGCCGCGCAGCCGGCCGTCCATCTCAACCACGTCGACTTCCCTGATGTTGAGGCTGCCGGCGATCTGCTTGAGCTGATCGGCACGCAAATTGCCATCCTCCGCAACGGCCAGCCTGCTCTTCAGTTTTCGCAGGTTGAAGAACAGCTTCTTCTGCGCTGCCGTGGTGCCGAGCTTGACCAGTGACCATGACCGGAGGATGTACTCCTGCACTGCGGCCTTGATCCACCACGAAGCATAAGTCGCGAGCCGGAAGCCCTTCTCCGGATCGAACCGCTTGACAGCGAGCATCAGCCCGACATTGGCCTCGGAGATGAGGTCGGCGACGGCGAGGCCATAGCGGCGATGTTGAAGCGCGATTTTCGCCGCCAGCCGCAGGTGGCTGGTCACCAGCCGGTAAGCCGCCTCCGGATCGCCGCAGTCACGCAGGCGGCGCGCATATTCGATTTCTTCCGGTGCCTCGAGCAGCGGAAATCGATGGATCTCATTCAGATACCGGGACAACCCGCGTTCGGAATGGATCGCAGGCAGCGACGAGATAGTCAGCATCGGTCGCTCCTCACCGAGACAGCAATTTGAGCGCAGGTCTTTCTCATGTCCAAATTCTCCAAAGAGCAAGATGGTCAGAACCACCGATCCCCCTGATTCGCTGAGCCCAATCAGGCGCTCGGATACCTCAGGCCGGTGATGCCTCTAGAATTTGAAAATGGAAGGAATGTTCCAGCGCCAATGATGCTCGTCGATGGTAAACACCGGGCGCTTGGCCGGCGAGATTCGTTGTCTCTTCTCTGCGGCAGCTGGTCTCTTGAAACGCAAGGCAGTCATCCTACCTTGCTGCGTGCGCGCGGTGGTCTGCGTGCACTGGTCTCAGTTATGCACCGGATGGCTTGGAAGAAGCTTGTGCGGATTGGAGCTGGGCGTCTGGTATGTGGAGAGGTCCATGAATGTTGGCCATCAACATCAGTCAACCGCTGCAGCGCGAGAGATCGTGACTCCGCCGACGAGATTGCCTTTCCCGGCCGACGCGCACGCACTCATCTTCGAAGCGGCGACTTCCGTCATGACCTCAGCCGTGCGGCGGAGAAGGCCGTGGAAGCTCCTATTCGAACGCCGCTCGGCGCTGCGGATCGAACCTTTGATGGGTTGGACCGAGGACGACGATCCCCTTGCCCAGGTGGAACTGTCCTTTCCATCCGCAGACGCTGCGGTTGGTTATGCGCGATGCCAGGGGCTCGACTATACCGTGCTCGGGCCGCCGGTTCATGAGCTGCATGTTGCTTCAGAGATCCACGCACCAGAGTGTCCGAGCCCCGATGACCGACAGATCGGTGCCGCCAGGTCGGCTGCTCCCGCAGCGGAGCGCGATCGCAAATTGGCTGCCTAGTAAGAGGACGCGGCGAACACGCATGCTCGGTTCGTGGGATGGTCAATTACCGTGATCTCGTCAGCGCAGCTCTCGCGCTGTTTTGTGCCGGCGTGATGTTGGTGGCCGGTCATCTCTTGATCGAATGGCACGCCAGGCAGTCCAATTCCGGCATGGGATTGGAAGCGCCCAAGAGGGAAGGCCCGGCTTTGCCGGTGATCTCCAACGGTTCGTCAACAAAACGAAAGATGATCGAGCTTCCAGCCGAGTTCCGGCGGAAGCGGGACGTGTAAAGCCTCTCTTGCAGACCGGGGGGAATGCCCTTCGCTGGTCGCGAAGCTCAGATCGCGCGCAGCCCATCCTTGGGCATTTCCCGGATCAGCGCGTCGATGTCGCTCTGCTCCAGGGTTTCCTTCTCCAGCAGCTTCTTGGCGGCGCGGTCCAGGATCGGCCGCCGTGTGTTCAAAATGCCCTGGGTGCGCTGAAAGACCTGGTCGACGATCGTCTTCACCTCGCGGTCGACCGCCGCTGCGGTCTCCTCCGCATAGTCGCGATCGCGGCCTGGAAAGGGGCGGTCCGCGCCTGCCAGGAAGTTGCCGGGGTCGCGCTCATAGGCGACGCTGCCGAGTTTCTCGGACATGCCGTAACGCGTCACCATGCTGCGCGCGATGTCGGTCACCCGGCGCAGATCGTCGGCCGCGCCCGTGGACAAATGCCCGAACACGATCAACTCGGCCGCGCGGCCGCCGAGCAGAACCGCCATCTTGTTTTCGAGCTCTTCCTTCGTCATCAGGAACCGGTCCTCGATCGGCCTCTGAATAGTGTAGCCGAGTGCGCCCACCCCGCGCGGGATGATCGAGACCTTGTGTACGGGGTCGGTGCCGGGCAGCGAGAGCGCGACCAAAGCGTGCCCCATCTCGTGATAGGCGACGATCTCACGCTCCTTGGCGTTGAGCAGGCGGTTGCGCTTCTCGAGGCCGGCGATCATGCGCTCGACCGCATTGTTGAAGTCGCTCATGCTCACCGCCTCGGCCCCGCGTCGCGTTGCCAGCAGCGCGGCTTCGTTGACGAGATTGGCAAGGTCCGCGCCGGTGAAGTCCGGCGTCAGTGCTGCGACCGTCTCGGCCTCCACGTGCTCGGCCAGACGCACCTTCTTCATGTGGACCTTGAGGATCTCGATACGACCCCGCTTGTCGGGACGATCGACCAGCACCTGCCGGTCGAAGCGGCCGGCTCGGAGCAGGGCCGGGTCGAGGATTTCCGGCCTGTTGGTAGCGGCGAGGATGACGAGACCGGAGCGCGAATCGAAGCCGTCGAGCTCGACGAGCAGCTGGTTGAGTGTTTGCTCCTTCTCGTCGTGGCCGCCGGCGAAGGGGCCGATGCCGCGGGCGCGGCCGAGGGCGTCGAGCTCGTCGATGAAGATGATGGCAGGCGCCTTCTCATGGGCCTGCTTGAACAGGTCCCGCACCCGCGCGGCGCCGACGCCGACGAACATCTCGACGAACTCCGAACCCGAGATCGAGAAGAACGGCACTCTGGCCTCGCCGGCGACGGCCTTGGCCAGCAGGGTCTTGCCCGTGCCCGGCGGCCCCACCAGCAGCACGCCCTTCGGCATGCGGCCGCCGAGCCGGCCGTAGTCAGTCGGGTTCGTCAGAAATCGACCACCTCGCGAAGCTCGTCCTTGGCTTCGTCGACCCCGGCGACGTCGGCAAAGGTGACGCCGGTATTGGACTCGACATAGACCTTGGCCTTGCTCTTGCCGATCGCCATCAGCCCGCCGCCTATCCCGCCGCCTTCGGCCATGCGGCGGCCGATGTACCACCAGATTCCGAAGAACAGCAGCACGGGCATGACCCATGACAGGAGGTCGCGGAGAAACGTGCTCTCGATCTGCCCGGTGAACCGGACGTTGTGTTTCTCCAGCTCCTGCGCGACGTCCTGGTCGACGCGCGTGGTGACGAATTGCTTCTGGCCGCCGGACAGCGGCTCCTTCAGCGTGCCCTGCAGCGTCCGGTCGGAAATGCCGACGGACTCGACTTTCCCCTGACGCAGCAATTGCTGATATTCGCTGTAGGGGATCACGGCGATTTGGCTGGCCGTCGAGATCAATTGCTGGATGAGGAAGACCGCGAAGATTGCGGCAAGGGCATAGCCGAGATTGAAGCGGACATTCTTGTTCATGCGAGCAGGTCCGATGTTGTTGCGCCACCGGGGCATGTCGAGGCGCATGTTGCGCACGCGATTGGGCCCGGGACGCGTCCGGACCTGCGTTGTAGCGAAGGAAACCTTTCCCTCCGGCCCTGTTCCTGGCGCCCGTAACGCGTCGATCACGTTTGCAGGGCAGCGATAAGGCCCGGCCAAAGACCGGGCCTTAAGCGATTACCAGGCGTACCAGTAGGGGTCGACCGGCGGATAATAGCGAACGCTCCGATAATATCGGGGTCCGTAATAATACCTGGGTGGACCATAGACCGGCGCATAATAGACCGGCGGCGCCGCAGCGGCGGCCAGCGCTCCGGTGAACAGACCCAGGGCAACAGCCGGGCCGATGCCGGGCCCGCCCCAGTGATGATGATGGCCTCGCCAGTGAGCCGAAGCCGGCGCAATCGTTCCGATGAGGAGCGTTGCTGCCGCGGCGATTGCAAAAGCAAGCTTTCTCATGTGACTTCCCTCGAATACGGCCCGCAATGAACGCGGGCTCTTCCATCCTCTGTATGAGTTTCGTTTCGCCGGACACCGCCCGGCAGCGTCTGAAATTAGGATTTGCGGCGACGACTTCAAGTCTCGAACGCCGTTCGCGCACTGGAGGGCAGATAGACCGTGTCGATCGAAGGCGAGCTTCTCACGCCTATGCGATGAATGCCTCCTGGCACGTGCGAGCAGGTGGCCGAGGAAGTTGCGCCAATTCCGCTCTGGCCCTTGGCTGACTAATGGATGGCCCATCAGTGACGGCTTTCGTTGACGGCTCCTATGTGAAACCAGGGCCTATTGGGGCCCAGCAGTTCGAGCAGGCCGTTGAGTCATCGGCGGCTGCCGGATAAATGCTTTAGTTTTCCGTCGGTTAAGAGCCCTCTGTCGACCGCAGAAAGCGCTTGCGGAAAGGACCACACGGTTTTGCCGTACGCACGGCCCGCCATTTCGCCGCAGTATTCCCGGGCTCCGTCGACAGAGCCGGAAACTTACAGGCGAGACAAAGCCTAGTAGCGCCGTTCGTCCGCGCGATGCCTCAGGGCTCACGGAGAGCAATCCGCCCTGCCCCTGGCTTTCGCGCCCGACGCTGCTGCGTCCACCGCAAACCCGGCTCTGCGATCACGCGACAACATGACCGCCCCTCTAGATGAGCCGGGATGCGAACCACATACGACGAATCCGAATTTCGGTAAAGTGGAATATTTTTGCGCGTTGGAATTGACAGGGGCGACACAGGACTGCAGGGGTTCAGACGCAATCAAAAAGGGCGGCGCAAAGCGCCACCCCGTTGCAAACCACAAGCGCATCTGACCGATGGAAACCGATCCGCGCGGCATGAACCGGCCGTTTGATACGGCCAGTGTCAGTAGCCCGGATCGTAATAATAAGGACTGCCGCCGTAATAGCCGGGGCCGCCGTAGTAAGGACGCGGGCCATAGCCACCATAGTAGTAGCGGTTCTCGTAATAGTCGCGGCGCCGCTGCTCGGCGATCACCCCGCCGATAATGCCCGCCGCAGCGCCCATGAAGGCGAGGCCTGCTGCATTGGGCCCGCGCCGATGGTAGTGGCGACGACGGGCAGCGCTGAAATCGGTAACGGTGGCGGAGGCCTGGGCCGCAGCAGCCTTTGCGGACACCGCCGGGCTCGAACCCGAAGATGCCGCGGATGAGGGGGACACCGCGCTTGCGAGCAGCGCCAGGCCTGCGAACGCAGCCAAGACCGTGTTGCGTCCGGCCGCGGAAATCATCGGTCCATCACTCATCTCGATCTTCCTCTGTTCTGGCTCAAAACATATGTAGGCAAACAGTGCGTAACGCGCAAACCACTGAAATGGTTTCCTGATCGCGGCGTTCTGCCACGCTTCGAACGATTGTAAACCGAACAACCAGATCCAGCTTGAACCATCCAACCTGAGCGGTTAATGAACAGCCGCGCCGTTTTCGGTCGCCGTAAGCGTTTCACGTGAACCAACGCATCAACCGACGCCGTCGGGATCGATGCCATTTCCAGGGTTCACCGTGCTCGA
This sequence comes from Bradyrhizobium sp. CCGE-LA001, assembly GCF_000296215.2. Lineage (NCBI taxonomy): Bacteria > Pseudomonadati > Pseudomonadota > Alphaproteobacteria > Hyphomicrobiales > Nitrobacteraceae > Bradyrhizobium > Bradyrhizobium sp. CCGE-LA001. Next base: position 5,670,883 of record NZ_CP013949.1, read on the forward strand.
CGCGTCCTTTCCTCGAAGAAATCAGATGATTGCGGTTCGCAAACTGCCGGCGCGCTACGCGCCGATCGTGATGCCCTTTGTACTGTCCATCCTCATGACGGCTGTGGTGTCGGTCATTTCCACGCTCCGAAGCCTAGGGGCAACGCCGGCGTTCCTGGCGACCTGGCCCGGCGCTTGGGCGTTGTCGTGGCTCGTCGCCTTTCCGACGCTGCTGATGGTGCTGCCGCTGGTCCGCCGGATCGTGGCCTGCCTCGTCGCGGCCCCGCCCGGCCGATAGAACACGCCTAAAGCACGATGAGATGGGACGGTCATCATCGCGCTTTGGGTTGTTGTTTCAGCATGATCTCTTCGGAAAACCGCTTCACAATTTTCCGGATCATGCTCTAGGACAGCGACCCCAGCACGCCGCGCGTCGCCTTGTCGATCTCCTCGACATAGCGGCGCCGGGCGAAATTCTCGGTGAGGAAGCCGACCACCTTGCGGCTGTCGGTGGAATCGACCACCGCCAGCATCTCGGCCTCGGCCTCGTCGAACACCGCCATGGCCGACTTCACGTTCATTTCCGGGATCAGCACGATGTCGATCAGGCGCGCCAGCTCGATCACCTGGATGTCGTCGGCGATGGTGTCGAGGTCGTTGGAGAACAAATCGGGCAGCAGGACGAGGCCGACATATTCGTCGGCATTGTTGACGATGACGATCCCCGGCCGCGAGCCCAGCGCGAATTCGCGGCGCGCGGCGGCGATCGTCGTGGTCGACGGCACCTTGCCGACGTCGGAGCGCATCAAGCGCTCGACGGTGAGGTTGCGCAGCCAGCCGACGTCGTTGGCGCTGCGGATGGTCTCGCCGCGCAGATGCAGGCGCCAGGTCGAGAAAGAGTGGCCGAACATGAAGCGGACGCAGATCGAGGTGACGATACAGCCGGCCAGCACCACGGCGGTGACGTCGACGTTGCGGGTCATCTCCAGCACGAGGAACGACATCGTGAGCGGACCGCCGACGACGGCGACGCCGAGCGTCGCCATGCCGGTCAGCATCGCGACCAGCGGATCGATCGCGAAGTTCGGACTGATCAGAAGCAGTACCGCCGCAAAGAACTTCCCGATCAGGCTGCCGACGAACAGCGAGGCGAAGAACAGGCCGCCGCGAAAGCCCGAGGCGAGCGACACCAGGCAGGCCGTCACCTTCAACGCGATGATTAGTGCGATCAGGCCGATCGTCATGTCATTGAAGAGGTCGAGCACCATCGCGCCGTGGCCGGCTGCCAGGACCTGCGGCGTGATGATCGCGAAGCTGCCGACGATGAGGCCGCCGATCACCGGACGCAGCCAGACCGGCATCCAGACGAACAGGCGCTCGAACATCGGCGAGGAGCGCATCACGGCGATGCCGACACCGCTGGTGATGAGCGCAAGGCCGATGAGTGCCAGGTACTGCTCGACGCCGACGGCGCTGACCTTCGGGATCTCCAGCGAATAAGGCGCGCCGCCGAGCCATTGCGCCGTCAAGGCGCCCGCCAGCGAAGCCGCCAGGATCGGCGCGGCGCTGCCGACCGCATAGACGCCGACGATGAGCTCGCAGGCATAGAAGGCCCCGGTGATCGGCGCGCCGAACGCCGCCGCGATCGCGGCGGCAGCGCCACAGCCGACCATCAGGCGCAGATCGTTGCGTCGAAGATTGAAGAACTTGCCGAGCAGCGAAGCGATGCCCGAGCCGATCTGGGTATAGCCGGCCTCGAGACCGACCGAGGCGCCGCAGCCGTTGGAGATCAGGGTCTGGCTCGACACCACCACACTGTCCCGCATCGACAGATTGCCGCCGCGGAGCGCATTCGCCTCGATCGGATCGACCGCGTTCGAGATCTTCATGCGCCGCCGCGACCATTCCATGATGCCGAGCGAGAGCCCCCCCAGCGCAGGCGCGATCAGCGCTGCCCACGGACTGACGCTCTCGTGAGCCGACAGGTGGACATCGATGGGAATGCCGTAGATCACCACATGCGCGAGCTGGGCAAGCTTGGCCATCAGCGTCACGACTGCACCCGCGAGCGTGCCGATGACGAGCGCGAGCGGGATCAAGTAGAACTCGTTGCTGCGCAGCAGGGCGCGCAGTCGAACCATGATACGGTTCGTTCCCTTGCGATCGACGAGATGCCTGATCCGCACGAACACCTTCTGTCCGTCCTACCCTTCCGACAGGCCGTAGCCGGCCATGCGCTGGCGGACCCGCTCGATCTCCTCGCTGGAGAGCAGCGGCGGTTGTCCGATCTGGAGGCAGCCGTGATATTGCCGCGCCAGCGTCTCGATCTCGACGGCGAGCCACATCGCCTTGTCCAGCGTCTTGCCGATCGCGATCATTCCGTGGTGGTCGAGCAGGCAGGCAAGCCGGCCCTCCAGCGCCCGCACCGCGTGCTCGGACAGCTCCACCGTGCCGAACGTGGCATAGGGCGCGCAGCGGATGGTGTCGCCACCGGCGGCCGCGATCATGTAGTGCACGGGCGGGATCTCCATGCCCATGATCGCCAGGATGGTGCAATAGGTCGGATGGGCGTGGACGACGGCATTGACGTCGGGCCGCGATTTCAGGATGTCGCGATGAAAACGCCACTCGCTCGACGGCTTGCGATCGGGGGCATGGGAGCCGTCCATCGCCATGAACACGATCTGGTCGGGCGTCATGGCGTCATAGGGCACGCTGGTCGGGGTGACCAGAAGCCCGTCCGCATGTCGGACGCTGATATTGCCCGAGGTACCCTGGTTGATGCCGAGCGCGTTCATGCGGCGGCAGGCGTCGATGACGGCCTGTCTCTTGGCGAGCTCGTCCTTTGTCATCGACATCTGGATTTTTCTCGGCTTCTTGGCGATGGACGTTTGTCAGAGGGGAAGTACGTCAAAGCCATGCGGCAGTGCAAGCGAAAGCGACCCGATCACGCGCGATCTTGCCGAGGGACCGGCCACCTCTCGAAATGGAATGTAAAATCAACAAATTACCAGATTGTCGCAGCTTACGGCAGGCTCGCCCGGACGGCCGCAATCCCCTTGATGGCGAACTGCACCGAATAGGCGGCGAGCAGCATGCCGAGCACGCGCGAGAGCACGGCGTTTCCGGTGCGCCCCAGGGTGCGCGCGATCAGGCCCGCTGAGACGAAGCACAGCATGCAGAGCAGGCAAACCGAGAGCACCACCGCGATGATGATCGCAAGCTTCGCGCCATAGCCGGCATCCCCCGACAGCAGCAGCGTGGTCGCGATCGCGCCGGGGGCCGGCCATCATCGGAATGGCGAGCGGAAACACCGCGACGTCGGAGGGCGCGAGGCGCCATAACAAAAGTTAAACGCTCGTGCTCGGAAAGACATCAAGCCGCTCGCCACCCGAGCAACCATTCGTGCTGATTGCCGTTTGCAAGAGCATCAACGTCCGAACAGAAGCGGCCAAGACAATTGCACGAACCCCGTTCCAGAATTGATCCGCACGATCCGATTGCCTGCAGCCACTGGGCGCTTCGATTAGGGACAAACGTCCGAGAACTCAAGGCTGCGATCCATCAATTCGGGAGCGCCGCCGATGCCGTCGCGTACGGCCTCGAGCAATGGCGGCGTAGCGGCTCGCGTGGACAGTGGCAAGGCCGCAGCGGCGCACCGCAGGTCGGCATCCTCTCCGATTCCATGGTCGCGCGCGGAGAGCAGCTCGCTTCTGTCTCCCTCGTCTGCGTCAATGCCGTCGGCCTCGTCGCCGGCGCCGTGCCGCGGATTCTGCCCGCGACGCCGGAAGCCGATATCGATGCCTATCTCGATGGCCTCCACGGCCTTTTCGTCGGCGGCGGTCAGACCAACGTTCATCCCTCCCGTTACGGGCAAACAGTCGACGAGAAGCGCGACGGCCCGTTCGATGAATTCCGCGACGAGATCGCCCTGCGCCTGATCCCGCGCGCGCTGGCGCGGGGCATCCCCGCTCTCTTCATCTGCCGCGGTATCCAGGAGCTGAACGTCGCCTTCGGCGGCACGCTAGTGAAAGAGCCGGATGATCTGCCCGAGGACAGGCGCCACGGCACGCCTGAGGCCGATAATGAGGACGCCCGCTATCGGTTGCGGCAAAATCTCACGCTGCGGAAGGGCGGTCTCCTGCACGGGATATGCGGCGCGGACACCATCACCGTGAATTCGCTGCACAGCTTTCTGATCGGCGATCTGGCGCCGGGTCTCGTGGCGGAAGCCGTCGCCGAGGACGGCGCGATCGAGGCGGTCAGTGTCGATGGCGCGGGCGCGTTCGCGCTCGGCACGCTGTTTCATCCTGATTATTGGGCAAGCACGGACCATGCGTCGGCCCGCATCCTCTCTTCATTCGGAGACGCGGTCCGCCAGCAAGCCAAGACGCAAGGGGCAGCTTAAAGCCATGCACCGCTACCGCTTCGGGATCGAGGAAGAATATTTTCTGGTCAATCGCCAATCCGCAGCCCCACGGTCCGAACTGCCCAAGCCTTACATGGCAGCGGCTCAGAAACGCCTCGGAGAACGGCTGACCACCGAAATCCTGCAATCCCAGATCGAGGTGGCGACCCCGCCTCTGGCATCTTCGGCCGATGCGATCGCCGAGCTCGCGCGCTACCGCTCGGTTCTCGCCGAGGTCGGCAAGGAGCACGGGGTCGGCATCATCGCTGCCGGAACGCATCCGCTGGCCCAGCCGCAGCAGCAACGCATGACGCGCAAGCGCCGCTACAGCAAGGTCATCAACGACCTCGGAATGGTCGGCCTCGGCAACCCCATCAGCGGACTGCACGTGCACGTCGAGGTGCCTGAGCCGGACCTGCGCGTCGAGATCATGCACCGCCTGGTGCCCTTCCTGCCACTGCTGCTGGCACTGTCGACCTCCTCGCCATTCTGGTGCGGCTACCCCACGGGATTGCTGGGATACCGCAATGCCGCCAATGACGCCCTGCCCCGCACCGGTTTCCCGGAGATGTTTCGCGACCTTGCCGAATACGAGACCTATGTGAAGACATTGGTCGGCGCCGGCATCGTCCCCAACGCCACTTATGTCTGGTGGGCGCTACGGCCTTCGCTCCAGCATCCCACGCTCGAACTGCGCATCACGGATTGCTGCACGGCCATTGCAGACTCGGTGGGGATCGCCGCGCTGTTCCGCGCGCTGGTCCGGCACGTCATCCACCATCCCGATCTGAACGCCACCTATTCGGCCGTGCACCGCGCGCTGATCGAGGAGAACCGCTGGCGCGCCCAGCGCTATGGAACCGATGGCACCTATATCGATCTCATGTCGTTCGAGCCGATTTCATTTCGCAGCTGGCTCGAGGCGGTGATCGCCATGCTGGCGCCCGATATCGCGCATCTCGGCATCGAGGACGATGTCCAGCATCTCAAGACCATCCCGAAACGCGGCACGTCGGCGCATCTTCAGCTCGAATATTTCCGTGGCCTGCGCAAATTCGGTCGGTCGCCGCGCGAAGCGATCGCTGACGTGACGAAATGGCTGCGGACCTCGACCGAAGCGGGCGACTTCACCGCCCGGGGCGGAGAGCCGAGGGGCGCACCTGCTCGACAGCCCCTGCCGGATCTCGCCTGACGTGCCAGAGGCGGCCGCGTGGAACGAGGTTTCGGCAGCCGACTTAGGTCATCAGAGATAGACATCCGTGGAGACTGACTATGAGCGACAGCGGAGTTGGCATGCTGCTGGGCCACGCCTCGGGGCAAATGCTCTGGCTCTGGTTCATCGGCGCGTTCGTGCTCGGCGGGGCCCTGGTGTACGGGGTGATGAAAGCCGGCCACCTCAGGCGCGGCGAGCGGGCTCGTCTCGACCGCGCGACGGAAGAGCGACAGCGCCAGGAAGACCCTTACAAGCGTCCGACCTGAGCCCGCGCGGTTGCAGTTTGGAACTTTCGTTCTCCGGCGGGCTTTGATCGCCCGAGGATTGAGGAAGGCGACGCCTTCCCGTGTCACCTCAAGAGGAGGACGTATGGCTAAACGAGCGAAGAAACGGACAACCAAGAAGACGGCGGCGCGCCGCCCGCGTCAGGCGCCCAAGATGCTCAGCGACCTGTTTCTGGAGACGCTGAAGGACATCTATTTCGCCGAGAACAAGATCATCAAGACCTTGCCCAAGATGGCCAAGGCCGCGAACTCGAAGGAGCTTGCGGCCGCCTTCAACAAGCATCTGCGCGAGACCCAGGGCCAGGTCAAACGGCTCGACCAGATCTTCAAGATGCTGGGCAAGCCGGCGCGCGGCAAGCCGTGCGAGGCCATCAACGGCATCACGGACGAAGGCGCCGAGATCATGAAGGAGTTCAAGGGAGCCCCCGCCCTCGACGCCGGCCTGCTCGCGGCGGCGCAAGCGGTCGAGCATTACGAAATCTCCCGCTACGGCACACTGCGCACCTGGGCCGAGGAGCTCGGCATGCAGGACGCGGCAAGGCTGCTCCAGGCGACGCTGGACGAGGAAGAAGCCACCGATCACACGCTGACCGAGCTCGCCACGTCCGTGATCAACCTCGAAGCGGAAGACGAGTACCGCGCCGCGGCCTGATGCCGCGTCTCCTTGCCACGACAGAACGCCGCGGCCGATGCCGCGGCGTTTGCTTTTTGAACCGCGCGACGGCGCATGGCACGTCCGCGCACTCGCACTGGATTTCCCGGGAACCAGCCCCATATGCTGACTTTCCCACCGCCGAGCCTCCATCATGCAACCCAAAAATCCCCTCGACTGGATGCTGTCCGAAGCCTTGGACCAGCTGACCCGCGCCGAACGGCTGCGTCACCAGTTCGGCCGCCAGGAAGCCTGCTGGGAGCCGCCGATCGACGTGCTTGAGACCGAGCATGAACTGCTGATTCTGGTTGCACTTCCCGGGGTCAATCCGGACAATGTCGAGACGGTGATCCATGACGGCGTGCTCGTCATCTCCGGCCAGCGCACGCTTCCGCCGGAGCTTCGCAACGCGCGCATCCACCGCCTTGAGCTGCCGCAGGGCCGCTTCGAGCGGCGCATCGCGCTTCCCATCGGCCGTTACGCCATCAGCCGCTTCGTGATGGACGGCTGCGTCGCGCTGCGCCTCGCCAAATCCTGAGGTCGATCATGGCCACCGAACAGATGAATACCGCACAGACCAATTCCCAGAACGGCCCCGACGTGAATATCCCCGAAGACGCCCTGATCATCATTCCCGTGCGCGAGATGGTGCTGTTTCCCGGCGCCATCGCGCCGATCGCGATCGGCCGGCCGAAGTCCATCGCCGCGGCGCAGCAGGCGCTGCGCGAGCAGCGGCCGGTCGGCATCGTCCTGCAGCGCAGCCCCGAGATCGAGGAGCCCGGGCCGGACGACCTCTACCGCGTCGCGACCATCGCCAATATCGTGCGCTACATCACCGCGCCCGACGGCACCCATCACATCGTCTGCCAGGGCGTGCAGCGCTCGCGCCTCCTCGACTTCCTGCCGGGGACGCCGTTCCCGGCCGCGCGCATCCAGCAGATTCCCGAGCCGACCACGACCTCGCCGGAGATCGAGGCCCGCGCGCTGAACCTGCAGCGCCAGGCGATCGAGGCGATCGAGCTGCTGCCGCAGGCACCGCCCGAGCTGGTGGCGATGTTTCAGAACACCAGCGCGCCCGGCGCGCTGGCGGATCTGGCGACCTCGTTCATGGACATCAAGCCGCAGGACAAGCAGGAGGTGCTGGAGACCATCGATCTCGCTCTGCGCGTCGAGAAGGTGTCGAAGCATCTGGCCGAACGGCTGGAGGTGCTGCGCATCTCCAACGAGATCGGCCAGAAGACCAAGGCCTCTTTCGACGAGCGGCAGCGCGAGGCAATCCTGCGCGAGCAGATGGCGACCATCCAGCGCCAGCTAGGCGAAGGCGACGGCAAGGCGGCCGAGGTCGCCGAGCTGACGGCTGCCATCGCCAAGGCCAACATGCCGCCGGAGGCCGACGCGCACGCCAAGAAGGAGCTGCGCCGCTACGAGCGCATGCCGGAGGCTGCCGGCGAGGCCGGCATGGTCCGCACTTATCTCGATTGGCTGATCGAGCTGCCCTGGGCGCTGCCCGAGGAGAAGCCGATCGATATCAAGGAGGCACGCCGCATCCTGGATGCCGACCATTTCGGTCTGGAGAAGATCAAGAGCCGGATTATCGAATATCTGGCGGTGCGCAAGCTCGCCCCACAGGGCAAGGCGCCGATCTTGTGCTTCGTCGGGCCGCCCGGCGTCGGCAAGACCTCGCTCGGACAATCCATCGCTCGCGCGATGGATCGCCCCTTCGTGCGCGTCAGCCTCGGCGGCGTGCACGACGAAGCCGAGATCCGCGGCCACCGGCGTACCTATATCGGCGCCCTGCCCGGCAACATCATCCAGGGCATCAAGAAGGCCGGCGCGCGCAACTGCGTGATGATGCTGGACGAGATCGACAAGATGGGCCGCGGCGTGCAGGGCGATCCCTCCGCCGCGATGCTGGAGGTGCTCGACCCCGAGCAGAACGGGACGTTCCGGGACAATTACCTGGGCGTGCCCTTCGACCTGTCGCGCGTGGTGTTCATCGCGACCGCCAACATGCTGGACCAAATTCCGGGTCCGCTCTTGGACCGCATGGAGCTGATCAGCCTCGCCGGCTACACCGAGGACGAGAAGCTGGAGATCGCCCGGCGCTATCTGGTGCGGCGGCAGCTGGAGGCCAACGGCCTCTCGGCCGAGCAGGCTGAGATCGAGCCGGAGGCGCTGAAGCTGATCGTCAAGGGCTATACCCGCGAGGCCGGCGTGCGCAACCTCGAGCGCGAGATCGGCAAGGTGTTCCGCCATGCCGCGGTGCAGGTCGCCGAAGGCACGGCTGAGAAGGTCGTGGTGACGGCGAAGGACATCGCCACTGTGCTCGGCCAACCACGCTTCGAGGGCGAGATTGCGCTGCGCACCAGCGTTCCCGGCGTTGCCACCGGTCTCGCCTGGACGCCGGTCGGCGGTGACATCCTGTTCATCGAGGCAACGCGCGTGCCCGGCAAGGGCGGCCTGATCCTGACCGGGCAGCTCGGCGACGTCATGCGCGAGAGCGTGCAGGCTGCGCTGACGCTGGTGAAGAGCAAAGCCACGCAGCTCGGTATCGATCCGCAAGCGTTCGAGAAGAGCGACATCCACGTTCACGTGCCGGCGGGAGCAACCCCTAAGGACGGACCGAGCGCGGGCGTCGCCATGTTCACGGCGCTGACGTCCCTGCTCACCAACCGCACGGTGCGCAGCGACACGGCGATGACCGGCGAGATCTCGCTGCGCGGCCTCGTACTGCCGGTCGGCGGCATCAAGGAGAAGGTGGTGGCTGCGGCCGCTGCCGGCTTGAAGCGGGTGATGCTGCCGGCGCGCAACAAGCGGGATTACGACGACATCCCGCAGAGCGCGCGGGACAACCTCGAATTCATCTGGCTGGAGCGCGTCGACGAGGCCATCGCCGCAGCGCTCGAACCTGCCGAGGCCAAGGTCGAGGCAGCGGAGTAATGTGATGACAAAACTGCTGGAAAGAGCGAAGCGATCACGGAAGACGCAGCGGCTGCGCCAGCTGCTCGATCGTGCCATCGACCGGGTGCGCGATCCGCTTGCAGGACCCGAGCCGCGGCTTCAGCCGATCCCGGTCCGGGTGAAGCGCCGCAAGGGTTGAGCCCTCCGTCTCGAGCCCTCGCGGCAGCCCCAAAACAAAAGGCCCCCTCCATGCGAGGGGGCCTTTGCGTTGTTAGCCCACGGCGTCCTTGGCGGCCTTGACCGGGCGGGCGCGGACGATCTTCCGGGCCGGCTTGGCCTTGAACATCATCTCTTCACCCGTGAACGGGTTGGTGCCCTTGCGCGCCTTGGTCGCGGGCTTCTTGATGACCACGAACTTGGCGAAGCCCGGCACCAGGAACAGGCCGTTCTTCTTGAGCTCCTTGTGGCCGACGTCGGTCAGCGTCTCCATGACGCTCTTGACGTCACGCTTGGAAAGCTCGGTGGCAGTCGCAATCTTTTCGATCAACTGCGATTTGGAAAGTTGGGTCGGCATCGTGTCTCCTCTGATTCGTTGCCGGTTGCATATTAGACCAACCGGCGAAGGCCTATAGCCTTCTGCACAGTTTTGTCGCGGTTTTACGGGCTTTTTTGGCCCTCTGTAGCAAAAAACCCTGCTTTTTTAGCTGCTTCCGGAGTGAAAGGAGCCTCAGGCAGCGGTTTTTGCCTTGTTTCAAAGGCCCGCAAGCCACCTTGCTAAAGCTGATTCGAGGCTTTCGACAAGCGACGACCGGCCTCTTTGTGCGAGGCCGGTCGCGATTCACCCTGAAAAATAAGGCTAGAACGTCGTGTTGCGGCGCCTCAACGGCTCTCTCACCCTGTTCTTACGGGCGGCGCGACGAGCTCCGCTCGCGCTAGATGCGCTCGATGATGATGGCCGGCGCCATGCCGCCGGCGGCGCACATGGTGACCAGACCGCGCTTGAGATCGCGCCGTTCGAGCTCGTCGAGCACGGTGCCGATCAGGATCGAGCCGGTGGCGCCGATCGGATGGCCGAGCGCGATCGAGCCGCCGTTGACGTTGACCTTGTCGCGGTCGAGCTTGAGGTCGCGGATATATTTTTCCGCAACTACTGCAAAGGCCTCGTTGATTTCGAACAGGTCGATGTCGTCGATGGAAAGGCCCGCCTTCGCCAGAACCTTGCGCGTCGCCGGCACCGGCGCATTCAGCATCAGCGTGGGCGAGTCCCCCATGTTCGCCATCGCCACCACGCGGGCGCGGGCTTTGAGACCATGTGCCTTGGCGTAGGCGGGCGAGGCCAGCAGGATCGCCGCGGCACCGTCGACGACGCCGGACGAGTTGCCGGCGTGATGCACGAAGTCGATGTCGAGATCCGGATATTTTTGCAGGATCAGGCCGCGATAGGTCGTGCCCTTGTCGTCGAGCGCATAATCGGCGATCGCGGGGAATGCCGGCTTCAGGCTGCTCAAGCCCTCCATCGTGGTCTGCGGCCGCGGATACTCCTCGTGGTCGAGCGCGAGGCTGCCATCCTCGCGGTGGACGGGGACGAGGCTCTTCTTGAAGTGACCGTTCGCCATCGCATGCGCGGCGCGCTTCTGGCTCTCCAGGCCGAGCGCGTCGACATCCTGTCGAATGATGCCTTCGAGCGTCGCGATCGCATCGGCACAGACGCCCTGATGCGACTGCGGATGCCTCGCCCGCAGGCGCAGATTGCCGGAATCCATCATCATCGGACCGCCGCCGCGTCGTCCCTCCATCGACATCATCTCGCAGCCGCCGGCAATGACGAGGTCTTCCGCGCCCGCCATGATCGAGCTTGCGGCCATGTTGACGCTGGTGATGCCGCTTCCGCAGAAGCGGTCGAGCGTCACGGCGCTGGCGCGCACGTCGTAGCCGGCATCGAGCGCCGACATGCGCCCGAGATCGCCGCCTTGGGTGGCGACCTGCGCGCTGCAGCCCCAGACGATGTCGTCGACATCGGCAGTATTGATGCCGGTGCGATCGGCGAGCGCGCGCAGCACGGTTGCACCGAGCTGCTGCGGATGAATGCCCGAGAGTGCTCCCTTGCCGGCCTTGCCGACGCCGCGCGGGGTCCGGCAGGCATCGATGATCAGCGCGTCAGCCATTGGCGTTGTCCTCTTGTTATGAGCGTTGAGGACGTTGTGAATCAGGGGATGAGGGGAGTCAATGCGCGACGATGGCGCCTCTCACCCGAATTTTCCGCTACGCGTAAAATCGGCTACACCCCCGCCGCATTGTTCGCGATCACGTTGCGGTAGAAGCTGGCGCTGAGTTTTGCCGTGCGGACCTGGGTGTCGAAATTGACGTGATAGAGCCCGAAGCGCTTGCTCAGTCCGTACACCCATTCGAAATTGTCCATCAGGCTCCAGAGGAAATAGCCGCGCACCGGTACGCCTTCGGCGGTGGCGCGCTGGAGCTGCGCCAGGTAGTTGCGCAGGTACATGATGCGATCAGTGTCGTAGATCTTGCCGTCGGGCGTGACGACGTCATCGCCGGACGTGCCGTTCTCGCTGATATAAATCGCATCCGTCTTCCAAATCTTGGCCGCGAGCTTCGGCACCCAATAGATCGTCTCGGGGCCGACGCGCAGCCAGTCCGAATTCATGTGCGGGAATGATTTCGGGATCGGCAGCGGCATGAAGCCGGCGCCCTGGTCGGAGGCGACGACGTAGTTCTGCGGCGCGTAGATGTTGAGGCCCAGGAAATCGACCGGCGAGGAGATGATCTTCAACTCCGCATCGGTGTATTTCGGCGCATTGGGCCCGGCGAATTTGAGGAAGGCGTCGGTATACTCGCCTGTCATGATGACGTTGAGATACCCGGCATTCATCTCGCGCAGCGCGATCTCCGCGGCGCGGACGTTCTCCGGCGTGTCGATTGCAGGCGCGCAGGCATCGATGTTCTCGGCCGGTCCCACCCTTGTGCCCGGTCGGCCGTGGGCGCGCACCGCCTGCACTGCGATCCCGTGCGCGAGCGCGCTGTTGTGCCTGATCTGGTTGACCTCGGCTTGCGGCAGCGTCACGCCCGGCGCGTCGATGCCGATGCCGTAACCGAAATAGACGAAGCGGCCGCTCTCGTTCAGCGTGAACACGTTCTTGACCCGGTCGGTCAGATGCTCCGCGATATAGGCTGCATAGTCGCCGAAAATCTTGCAGGTCTCGGTCGAGCGCCAACCGCCGAAACGGTCCTGGAGCGATTGCGGCAGGTCCCAATGATAGAGCGTCAGCCACGGTTCGATGCCGTTCTTCAGGAGCTCGTCGACGAGACGGTTGTAGAAGTCGAGCCCTTTGGGATTGGGCTTGCCGTCGCCATCCGGAAACACCCGCGGCCAAGCCACCGAGAAGCGATAGGCCTTGCAGCCGAGCGCCTTGATGAGCGCGATGTCCTCCTTGTAGCGGTGATAGTGCTCATTGGCGCGATCGCCCGTGGTGCCGTCCTCGATCTTGCCGGGGATGCGCACGAACTTGTCCCAGATCGAGGCCCCTCGCCCGTCTTCGTTGACGGCACCCTCGACCTGATAGGACGAGGTTGCGGTACCCCAGACGAAGCCCGCCGGAAATCCGCTTCCGCCGCGCGGCGGCCGTGCCGGCTTGACCTCAGCCGCCTCAAGCGGATTTGCAATCCCGGCTGCGGACAATCCCGCCAGCGTGGCAAACTGGCGACGCGAGACCTTGTCCGACATTGATGCTGCTCCACTTCTCTTGGTTCGAGGCACGATCGTCAGTTCCAGGGTTCAGAAAGGGCGGATTTAGGGCCGGCCTGATCCGATTGAACCGACTACGACCTGCATCAGCCACGCGGTGCCGGCGTCTCTCATCGCCGCCTTGGTTGCGATGGCCCGGATCGTATCCGGTTTGCGCGTGAAAGGCAGCTCGGCGAACACCAACCCGAAACGACCGGCATGGTGATCCACCAATCGGCGCGGCAATGCTGCGATCAGATCAGACCCGGAAAGCTGGACCAGCGCCATCATGAAATGGGGAACGGTCAAGGCGATGCGGCGCTCGAGGCCGCGCTTGGCCAAGATCTCATCGACGAAGCCGCGCGCCTCACCGCTGAGCGACACCAGCAGGTGCTGTGATTGCGAGAACAAACTGCGGGCCGGCGCTTTTGCCAGGGGATGTCCCTTGCGCATGGCCAGCACGAAATCCTCATCGTACAGCCTGCGCGCCTCGAACCGGGGTGAGACCGTCGGCAGCGGCAGCATTGCGATGTCGAGCTCGAGTCTTTCGAGCATGTCGAGACTTTGCTGCCAGGGCTGTCCGACCGCGCTGCCGCGCGGCGCAGGCATCAGGTGAATCAGGCCGACGTCGATATGGGGCGCCACAGTCGCGATCGATCGCAACAGCTGAGCGGATGTCGAGACCAGGACGGCATCGGGAGCGCCGATCGTGAACCGGCGGCTGCTTTTCGCAGGATCGAACGGTGCAGCCGAGCCGATCAGTTGCTCGATGCGTGCGATGATCTCGGCCACCGGCTCGCCAAGCTCCAAGGCCCGCGCCGTCGGAACGACGCCTTTCGGTGTCCGCAGAAACAGAGGGTCGTTCAGCAACAGGCGGAGCCGGCCCAGCGCATGGCTGACGGCCGACGGCGTCAGGCTAAGCCGCGCGGCTGCCCGCGCGACATGACGTTCCTCCAGAACGACGCGGAAGAGCACAAGGAGATTGAGGTCGATCCTGGATAGATCAATTTGGTTCAGCATATTGCTGAAATCATATCGCTGGATTCATCAAGATCAAGGCTTCATGGATAGGGCACCTTCGCCGTTCGATCAGGAGCCGTGACATGACTGAGACACCGCCGGGAGTGAACAAATGGCCGAACTCGCAGGACACGATGTCGCGGCGTTCGATGATGGCCGCTACGGCTGCAATGCCGCTGACCGTTCAGCTTTCGGCCGATGCGGCCACAGGGAACGACGCGATAGCCGGCCTCATCGAACGCGCCCGCGAGAAGAATGCCGCCTTCATGCGTGGCGACATGGATCGCTGGCTCCAGCTTGTCCGCATCGCGCAAGATTTCACATTGATGCAGCCGTTCGGCGGGCCTGCCAGTCGGGGATTCGACGCCAGCCCCAAGCGTCTGGCCGAACTATCGCAATACTTCAGGGAAGGTGAAACCGAGCTCGAGATTTTGCAAACCTACGCATCGGACGCGCTCGTCGTTCTCGTCTTGATCGAACGCCAGCGGGCCGAGGTGGGTGGATTAGCGGCTCAGGACTGGTCGCTGCGCGTGACCGAAATCTACCGCAAGGATGGCACCGATTGGCAGCTCGTGCACCGTCACGCAGATCCGCTGGTGCGACGCATCACCTTGCAACAAGCGGCGACGCTCGCCCGAGGCTGGCCGGAGGAAAAATGATGTCGCTCGTCTCGCTGGGTCAGCCGGCCAATGGTTGGGGCGTCATCTTCCGCGTGACATTACTCAGCGCGAGCGCTTCGGCAACTTCGGAAGCTTGTCGGGGTTGAACGCCGGCATCTGGCCGGCTCGTTCAGACGCCGGGGACTGCTGCTGCTCCGTCAATATGAGCGTGCCCTGGAGAACCATTCCCGGAACTTGCACGGCCGTCGCCGTGTAGGTCGCGATCCTGCCGGGGCAATTTCCTTCGATGTTCAGCGTGAGCTCATCGTCGTTGCCGAAGACCGTCGCGCGTCCGTCGGTATGACGCCTCGTCGACACGGTGGCGGTGAAGCGGTCTCCGTCGATCTGGCAGGAGCCATGATACGTCATCAGGCTGTCGCGACCCCAGATCTGTCCGTCGGCAACGTGGACGATGCCGGTCCCCTGATCGAGTGGCGTCTTGTACCACGCCGCGTAGGTGCCGTCCTTCAGCATGGGAGCCATCTCCGTTGGTGTTCCCAAGCGGATAATCCGCATCATTAGCGCTAAGAAAGCGTTAATCGCGCGGCCCGTGCCAATCCGGTAAGTCTCGCCGCAGTTCGGCTTCAAGGTCCTCGATGATGCTGTGAAGCAGACACGCGGCGAGCGGATCCGTCACTTCCCGCTCCAGACGCTTGTAACGCGCGATCTGGAATTCCTGCTCTTTCAACTGGCGCTCTGTCATCGGACGGGCCCTCCGACGAACTGACGCGGAGGTAGCCAAGTCGTTTCGTTAAAATTTTCCGATCATTTGCGATGGTTTCTGGTCGGTTAAAGAGGCTGCGCAGCGCCCCGTCCTAGAACGTCACCCGCATGCCCGCATAGAAGGCCCTCGGCCGCGCCGGGCTGAGTGAGCGCGGGTCGGTGAAATCTGCGCCGCCATTGGTGAAGTTGGGCAAGGCATCGCGGTCGAAGAACTGACCATAGGTCACGTAGCGCTTGTCGAACACGTTGTCGACGCGGCCGTAGAGTTGGACGTTCCTGGCGACCTGGTAGGAGGTGTGGAGGTTGAAGACCGTGTAGGAAGGCAGCTTCGCGTACTGGTTCGATTCGTCACCGACAATGTACTGGCTCGAGACGAACAGCGCGTTGCCGCCGACCTTCCACACGTCGGTCACGGCATAGTCGATGCCGACCTTGACGCGGTGGCGCGGGATCGCGGGGATCTGGTTGCCGGGCCTGACCTGGATGGTCTCGGTGGCCGGATCGGCGAACGGGCTTTCCGAGCCGAGTTCGAGCGGATCGACGTAGCGCGCGTCGACGAAGGCGTAGCTCGCCTGGAACTGCAGCGTGGGCGACTTGATGTTAACTTCCGCCTCGAGTCCCTGCCGCCGTGTCCGCCCGACATTCGTGAAATAGCCGAAGCCGGTCCGGCCAACGACCGGCACCGCCATGATGTCGTCGTGATTGGTGGCGCGAAAGCCGCCGACCTTCCATCCCAGCGTGCCGATGTTCAGCTCCGTGGTGCCGCGGAAGCCGGCCTCCACCGTCTTCGAGATCACCTGCTTCAACGGTGGATCGGCAACCAGGAAGGCTGCAATGAGACAAGGCCTGGCTGGATCGGAGCAGCCGAGCTCGAGCGGCGTCGGCACGCGGTTGGCCTCGGAATAGCCGGCATAAGCGGTCAAGCCCGGCGTGATCTTGTAGGTGCCGCCGATGACCGGATTGAAGCGCATGAACGTATGGTCGCCGTTGAGCGCAGTTCCGAGCTGATCTTCCAAGGTGATCCGCGCCGCGTTGAAGCGGCCGCCGCCCGTGATGGCGAAGGCGTCCGTGACGTTGAACGTATCCATCGCGTAGAGGCCGTTATATTGATTGACGGTCCGCAACGAGACGGGGCCGGCGACGGGATTTACCGCAGGAGTTGGTCCGAGGAAAACGCCGCTGCCGCTGACGACGTAGTTCTCTCCCATCGAGCCGATCTCTGAGGAGGCGTTGTAGCGCGTGACGCCGGCGTCATAGGTTGCGCCCACCACGAAGCGGTTGTCATGGCCGAACAATTGATCGATGTTCGTGGCTTGCCCCGACACGCCGAATGTGGACGAACGGATCGAGCCGCGGTCGATCGCACCGAGGATCGTTCCCGGCGCGAAGGGATTGGCGAGCTGCACGCCGCCGGCGCCGTAGGCGGGCGAGGTGTCGTCGCCAAAGCAGAGCAGCGCCGGATTTGCAGCGCACTCCTCCGCGTCGGTCGGATTGCCGTCGACGATGTTCTGCTCGAACCTGCGCACATGGGCGGTGCCTTCAAGCGTCCAGGTCGGCGTGGCGTCGACCTTTCCGGTCAGGTTGAGATAGCCGACGCGGTTGGACGTGGTCTGCGGCGTGGTGTAGGTGGCGCCCCAATATTTCTCCAGCAGCTCGGCCGGGACGGTGGCGCTGGCGCCGAAATTGTTCTTGGCGGCCCCCATGTTGACGTGGAATTCGCTGTCGCCGGCCCGGTAGCCGACATCGCCGTAGAAGCGCCGGACTTCCGATTGCGAGAAGTTGCGGAAGCCGTTGTCGCGCACGCCTTCGAGAGCGCCGTAGACCGCGTAGTTCTGATCGACCTGCTTGCCCCATTGCGCCGAGCCCTGAATGCGGCCGAACGAGCCGCCCATGATGTCGAGCTCCGCGCCCTGATAGGTGAAGCCGTCTTTCATTTGCAGATTGAGGGCGCCGCCCAGCGCGTTGAGGCCGAAGGCTGGATTGTTGGTCACCAGTGTCACCGACCTGATCGCGGCCGTTGGGATCAGGTCCCAATTGACGGCGTCCGAAAACGCTTCGTTGATGCGGACGCCATTCTGGTACACGGCGAGGCCTTGCGGCGTGCCCACCACGGGCGACGCAACGAAGCCGCGGAACTCGATATCGGGCGTGAACGGATTGCCGGTGACCTCGCTGATGTTGACGCCGGGGATGTTGTCGCGCAGCGCATCGGTGATGTTCAGCGAGTTGGTGCGCCTGATCTGGCTGGCATCGACGGCATTGATCGCCGACGGGACCTTGTCGACGTCGAGACCCCGGCCGGTGCCCGGCGACGTCGGGTAGACGTAAAGGCGTGTCCTCGGCGCGGCAGATCCCGGCGCGCCTATGCGCGCCACCGGTCGCGACGGCGCCGCGCGCCGCGTTGCCGGCGGTGGTGCGGTCACCTCGACCGGCGGCAGGTTCTGGACGTTGGTCTCCTCGTCCGGAGCGGCCCCGGCAGGGCCGGCATAGACCAAACCCGAGACCAGCCCGGTCGATACCGAAGCCATCAACAAACGAAACTTGAACGAAAGAACCTTGCCCATCCCCGCCTTCCCATCCGCAACGACCGGCTGTTTTGATTTTTTCGCCGATTTGTCCAGACGAGTTTATTCGGCCGTAATGGGTGCGCCAGCCACAAAAGATCGGGCGGTATCCACACCCGTTTTCCCGATCAGATCGGGAATTTTTCCCGATCGTTTCGGGCGCGATCAGGCCGCCGCCATCGGCACCAGCGCCTCGACCGTCAAGCCGCCGTCCCCGGAAACGACGTTGAGCGTACCGCCCAGGGCCAGAATCCGCTCCCGCATGCCGACAAGGCCGAACCCGAGCTTCTGACCCAGCTCCATGCCGCGGCCATTGTCGCTGACGCGCACCCTCGCGCAAAAGCGGCCGTCGCGTCCGAGCTGCCCTGCGGGCTCG
Source organism: Bradyrhizobium sp. CCGE-LA001 (assembly GCF_000296215.2). Taxonomy (NCBI): domain Bacteria; kingdom Pseudomonadati; phylum Pseudomonadota; class Alphaproteobacteria; order Hyphomicrobiales; family Nitrobacteraceae; genus Bradyrhizobium; species Bradyrhizobium sp. CCGE-LA001. Next base: position 5,689,404 of record NZ_CP013949.1, read on the forward strand.
ATGACGACATTGACCGAGGTCGCACCGGCGTGGCGGAACACGTTGGTGAGCGCCTCCTGCACGATGCGGTAGATGGTGAGGTCCGCGGTCTCCCCGGTCGTGCCCAGCTCGGGCGAGATCGTGGTCTCGATCGCGACCTCCGGATGCGACTCCCGCCACAGCCGCAGCAGCGATTCCAGCGCCTGACGCAGACCGAGCTCGGCAAGACCGACGGGGCGCAGCCGCTCCAGCACCCGGCGGGTGAACTGCTGGAGCGCGTTGATCTGCTCCAGCAAGGCGCTGCCATGCTTTCGGACCGCTTCGGCACTCGGTTCGCGGCCGTCCGCCAGCTTCGCCAACGCGCTGGCATGAGCGCGCAGCGAGAACAGATACGGCCCGAACTCGTCATGCAGCTCGCGTGCGATCTCCTTGCGCTCGACGTCCTGGAGCGAGACCGCGCGCTCGGCAAGCCTCCGCTTGTCCTCGACCGCCTCGCCTAGCGCCGCCGCCAGATGATTGAGCTTGCCGCAGATCGCGGCAAGCTCGGGGGCGCCGCCCGGCGTGACCCGCGCGTCATAGTGCCCGCCCTCGATCTCGCGCATCGTCTCGGAAAGCGACTGCAGCGGGGCCAGCGCACGGCCGACGACATTCGTCATAAGCAGGAACAGCACCAATGCGACGACCGAGCCCACCTCGAGCTGGGTCACGATGCTGTCCCAGATCTCGGCAATCTCGTCGGTCGGATGCGAGGTAATCACCAGCGAGCCGGGCTTGCCCTGGATCGAGACGGGCACGCTGACCGCGGTCTGCTCGGGGTGAACCAGCCCGACGAACCAGGCCGGCGGCCCGCGCGTGTCGGCATCGGCCCCGGTTCGAGGCGGCGTCAACGGACGGCCGCCGCCGTCATGGAGCGCGATGCTGACGTGGCGCAGGCGGCTGAGATCGCGCGCGATCTGGTTCAGCCTCGCATCCGGATCCGGCGCCTCGTTCAGGTCCGCCACGATCATCTCGATGAACTCGCGCGCGAGCCGGATCACGCTCTGGTCCTCGGCCTGCACGCGCGGCCCCGCCTCTGCGATCTGGCGGCCGATATTGACGGCGAGCCCCAGGGCCAACAGCAACGCCAGCAGCAGGTTGATGCGCCCGCGTAAGGATAGATTTTGCCACATTGGTCTCGCCTGGTGCCCCCGCGAAGGTTTTGCCCGCCTGTCCGATGACGTTGACAGAGACGAAGCGGCGGATATCTAATCGGAAACGTACAGCAATCCCGGCCGGGTTGCATGAGGCGACATGAGGCGCACGCGTCTTGCCTGGTCGGCTTCTTGCGGCGCACAGGTCCGAAGCTGTCGCGGGGAACGCCTATGCGCATTCTGATCGTCGACGATCATCCCATTGTCGCCTCCGGCTGCCGTGCCGTGCTGGCCGACGAAGGCGAGATCGAGATCCTGGAGGCCGCCGACGCCGAAGACGGCGAGTGCGTCTTCATCGTCGAACGCCCCGACCTCTGCATCATCGACATCAACCTGCCGACCGTCTCCGGCTTCGAGCTCGCGCGCCGCATCCTCGAACGCGCGCCCGAGGCCCGCATCATCATGTTCAGCATGAACGACGACCCTGCCTTCGCCGCGCGCGCGATCGAATGCGGCGCCAAGGGCTACGTCTCCAAGACCGGCGACCCCGACGACCTCGTTGAGGCGATCCGCGCCGTCGGCGGCGGCGGCACCTACCTGCCGACCGCGATCGCGCGCAGCATCGCCTTCGCGGGACCTGCACTGGCGCAGAGCCCGCTCTCGAAGCTGAACGCGCGCGAGATGGAGATCCTGCGGCTGCTCAGCGCCGGCAAGAGCCTGTCCGAGATCGCCTGGCTGGTGCAATCGTCCTACAAGACGGTGGCCAACACGTCCTCGATCATGCGCCAGAAGCTCGGGGTGAAGACCTCGGTCGAGCTGGTGCGACTGGCGATCGACAGCGGCGTTGCCTGACGGCGCCACAAATTTCGGTCACACAAGCGTTGCATTGTTGATTGCAGTGAGATGCCACGGAGCTTAAGGGCATGACGATCCAGACTGTCTCGACGAACAAGTCCTATGGCGGCGTGCAGGGCGTCTATCGCCATGCGAGCGCGGCGACCGGAACCGACATGGTGTTCTCGGTCTATGTTCCTCCGCATGCGGACGGCGCCAAGCTGCCCGTGGTCTGGTACCTCTCCGGGCTGACCTGCACGCATGCCAACGTCACCGAGAAGGGCGAATTCCGCAAGGCCTGCGCCGAGCTCGGCCTGATCTTCGTCGCGCCCGATACCTCACCGCGCGGGCCCGACGTACCCGGCGATGCCAACAACGCCTATGATTTCGGCCTGGGTGCCGGGTTCTATGTCGATGCGACGCAGGAGCCGTTTGCGCGCAACTATCGCATGTGGAGCTATGTCACCGACGAGCTGCCGAAGCTGGTGGCGGAGAATTTTCCGGTCGATGCCAAGCGGCAATCGATCATGGGCCACTCCATGGGCGGCCACGGCGCGCTGACGGTGGCGCTGCGCAATCCGCACCGTTTTCGCGCGGCAAGCGCCTTCGCGCCGATCGTGGCGCCCTCGCTCGTGCCCTGGGGCATTAAGGCGCTGAGCGGCTATCTCGGGTCGAACAAGGACGCCTGGCGCAGCCATGACACGGTGGCGCTGATCGAAGACGGGGCGAAATTCTCCGGCTTCCTGGTCGACATCGGCGAGGCCGACAATTTCCTCAAAGAGCAGCTCAAGCCGGAGCTGCTCGAAGCCGCCTGCGCCAAGGCAAGCATCCCCCTGACGCTGCGGCGCCAGGCGGGGTACGACCACAGCTATTATTTCATCTCAACCTTCATGGGCGATCATCTGCATTGGCACGCAGAGAGATTGAAGGGGTAAGCCCCCTATTGCGGCCGCCCGTAATTCGGCGCCAGCAACCGGTTGCGGATGAGATAGCTCATCGTGCGGGTCCAGGCTTCATCGGTGTTGCCGCGCATGTCGGCGCTGGCTGCCGCGACCATGTTGCCGGTCTTCACGTCGCGCAGATAGATGTTCAGGTTGATGATCAGGTTCGAGACCTTCTGCACGAGGCCGGTGATCTCGAGATCGGCGCCGAGTTGCCCTGCGAGCTTGAGGTCGCAGCCGCCGCAGGCCTGCAAGTTCGCGCGACGGGCGGCGTCCCTGACCGGCGCGATGTCGAGCACCTGGAACTTGCCTGACTCTGCCAATTCCTTGCGCAGCTGCTCGCTGATGCGCTCCAGCCGCGCCTCCTCGGGGCGCGAGCCATAGAACTCGCCGGGCAGGCTGGTGTCGATCAGCTCGAAATCGAACACGGCGAGCTTCGGCGGATCGGCGCGCGCGACCGAGCCCGTCAACAGCAATGCTGCGAAACACATCAACGCTCGCATGATCGTGATTCCAATCCTCGTGCGCGCGGGGACGAAATGCGGGGTTGCATGCCCTGGCAAATTGGTCATGCTTGAAGCAGAGACAATTCTCCAGCGGCGGTCAAGCCGCAGAGATCGTCCGGAGGAAACATGATCCGATGGTTGGTCGGCCTGATCGGCTTGGGCGTTGCCGCGACGAGTGCGCTCGCGGCCGACCCCGTCGCGATCGGCGTCGGCTATCTCGGCGTCGCCGGCACCAGATCGACGCTGTCGCTGGTGGAGCAGCCCGCGGAGAATGACGGCGTCGCCGGCGCCCGCCTTGCCATCGAGGACAACAACACCACCGGGAAATTCCTCAATCAGCGCTTTGCGCTGGAGGAGCGTCGCATCAAAGAAGGCGAGGATCCGGTCCAGGCCGCAACCGCCCTCGCCGACAAGAACGGCTTCATCATCGCCGACCTGCCGGCCGACGCGCTGCTGAAAATCTCGGACGCGCTGCGCGATCGCGGTACGTTGCTGTTCAACGTCGGCGCAATCGACGAGCGGCTGCGCGAGGCCGATTGCCGCGCCAACGTCATCCATACCGCGCCCACCCGCGCGATGCTGGCGGACGCGCTCGGTCAGTATCTGGTGTGGAAGAAATGGTCGCGCTGGCTGCTCGTGGTCGGCTCGCATGACGAGGACAAGTTGTTCGCCGAGGCCCTGAGGCGCACCGCGACGCGCTTCGGCGCCAAGATCGTGCAGGAGCGTAGCTTCGAGGACAAAGGCGGCGCCCGCCGCACGGATTCCGGCGTCACGCTGATCCAGCGCCAGATGCCTGTCTTCACGCAACAGGCGCCGGCCTATGACGTACTGGTCGCGGCCGACGAGAGCGAGGTGTTCGGCGCCTACCTGCCCTATCGCACCTGGGATCCTCGCCCCATCGCGGGCTCGGCCGGCCTCGTGCCGCGCAGCTGGGACGCGGCGCAGGACCAATGGGGCGCCCTCCAGATTCAGAACCGCTTCGTCAAGCTGAACGCGAGGCGCATGACCGCGCTCGACATGCAGGCCTGGACGGCGGTGCGCATGATCGGCGAAGCCACCTCCCGCACCAATTCCGGGGACGTCAAGAAGGTCACCGATTTCATCAAGGGCCCGGATTTCTCGGTCGCCGCCTTCAAGGGGACACGGCTGACCTTGCGCGACTGGAATCTGCAGCTGCGCCAGCCGATCCTGCTGGTCGACGGCCGCATGGTGGTGTCGGTGTCGCCGCAGGAGGGTTTCCTGCACCAGGTCTCCGAGCTCGACACGCTCGGCTACGATCGTCCGGAAAGCAAATGCAAGCTGAAATGAGGATGCAGATGTCGCGCATGTGGCGTGTTGGGCTTCTCTCCGCACTGGTGCTGGCGGCCGCGCCCGCGCACGCGTTCATCGCCTATGTCTCGAACGAGAAGAGCAACACGGTGTCGGTGATCGACACCGACAGCTGGACGGTGACCAAGACCATCAAGGTGGGCCAGCGCCCGCGCGGAATCGATTTCACGCGCGACGGCAAGTTCGTCATGGTCGCGGTCGGCGACGACGACACCATCCAGGTGATCGATGCCAAGACGCAGACCGTGGTGGACAGCCTGCCGTCCGGTCCCGATCCGGAGTTGTTCGCACAGGACGCCGCCGGCAAGATCCTCTATGTCGCCAACGAGAACGACAACACGGTGACCGTGATCGACCTCGAGAAGCGCGCACGCCTCGGCGACATCCAGGTCGGCGTCGAGCCCGAGGGCATGACCATCAGCCCCGACGGCAAGACGCTGATCAACACGTCCGAGACGACCAACATGGCGCATTTCATCGACACGGCCACGCGCCAGATCGTCGCCAACGTGCTGGTCGATGCGCGCCCGCGCTTTGCCGAGTTCAAGCATGATTCTTCCGAAGTGTGGGTGTCCTCGGAGATCGGCGGGACCGTCTCGATCATCGACCCCAGGAAACACGAGGTGATCGGCAAGGTCACGTTCGAGATCCCGGGCCTACGGAAAGAGGCGATCCAGCCGGTCGGGATCGGCATGACCAAGGACGACAAGACCGCCTTCGTCGCGCTCGGCCCGGCCAATCGCATCGCCGTGGTCGACGTCGCCACGCGCAAGGTGACGAAATATCTTCTGGTCGGTCAGCGGGTCTGGCACGTGGCGTTCACGCCGGACGAGAAATATCTGCTCACCACCAACGGCGTGTCGAACGACGTCTCCGTCATCGACGTCGCCGCGCAAAAGGTGATCAAGACCATCCAGGTCGGCGAACTGCCCTGGGGCGTCGCGATCGCGCCATGACGATGCCTGCCCCGACCGCTGAACCGCGCGAGACGCCGGGGCCGGACGCGGCCACGGTGCCGGCGCTGTCGATCGACAGCGTCAGCCATGCTTACGTCCCGCGGCGGGCGCTGACCGACGTCTCCTTCCGCGTGCTACCGGCGAGCTTCACGGCACTGCTGGGCCTTAACGGTGCCGGCAAGAGCACGCTGTTCTCGCTGATCACGCGCCTATTCGGCATCCAATCGGGGCGTGTCGGCATCTTCGGGCACGACATCAGCAAAAGCCCCGGCGAGGCGCTGCGGCTGTTAGGGGTCGTGTTCCAGCCGCGCACGCTCGATCTCGATCTCTCGCTGACGCAGAACCTGCTCTATCACGCAGCCCTCCACGGCATCAGCCGGCGCGAGGCGGCCGCGCGCAGCGCCGAGCTGCTCGGGCGCATCGGCCTTGCCGAGCGCTCGGGCAGCAAGGTGCGCGACCTCTCCGGCGGACAGATGCGGCGGCTGGAGATCGCCCGCGCACTGCTGCACCGGCCGCGGCTGCTGTTGCTGGACGAGCCGACCGTCGGCCTTGACGTCAAGGCGCGCGCCGACATCATCAGCCATGTCCGCCAGCTCGTCACTGAACAAGGCATCGGCGTGCTCTGGGCCACGCATCTGTTCGACGAGATCCTGCCCGGTGACGACCTCGTCGTGCTGCACCAGGGCAAGGTGCTGGCGCAGGGACCGATGAGCCAGGTCGTTACGGAAGCCGGCGCGCAGGACGTCAACACCGCTTTCATGCGCCTGACCGGCGCGCAAACCATGCCGGGAGGCAACGCATGAGCAGCATCGCCACCCGCGAGGCGCCGCGCGGCTTCTCATTCGCCGAGTACATGACCTGCCTCACCGGCATCGTCTGGCGCGAGGGCCTGCGCTTCCTGCATCAACGCGAGCGCTTCGTCTCGGCGCTGGTGCGGCCTCTGGTGTGGCTGTTCATCTTCGCCGCGGGATTCCGCCAGGTGCTCGGCATCTCCATCATCCCGCCTTACGAGACCTACATCCTGTACGAGGTCTATATCGCGCCCGGCTTGATGGCGATGATCCAGCTCTTCAACGGCATGCAGTCCTCGCTCTCGATGGTCTATGACCGCGAGATGGGCAATATGCGCACGCTGCTGGTGAGCCCGCTGCCGCGCGGGTTCCTGCTGTTCTGCAAGCTGCTCGCGGGCACGGCCGTATCGCTGCTCCAGGTTTATGCGTTCCTCCTGATCGCCTGGTTCTGGGACATCACCCCACCGCCGTCGGGTTACCTCACCGTGCTGCCGGCGCTGATCCTGTCCGGACTGATGCTGGGCTCGCTCGGCATGCTGATATCCTCCGGCATCAAGCAGCTGGAGAACTTCGCCGGCGTGATGAATTTCGTCATTTTCCCGATGTTCTTCGCCTCCTCCGCACTATATCCGCTCTGGCGGGTCCAGGAGGGCAGCCCCTATCTGTACTATCTCTGCGAGGTCAATCCGTTCACCCACGCGGTCGAGCTGATCCGCTTCGCGCTGTACGGACAGATCAACTGGATCTCACTGTCAGTAGTCGCGATCTGCACAATCGCCTTCATGATCGGTGCGATTTTCGCCTATGATCCGTCGCGTGGGCTGGCGCGACGCGGACCGGCGGGAGGCGAAGGATGAAGGCTTGGATTTTGGCTGCCATCGCAATTGCGCTGTCGGGCGCGGCTGCCCGCGCGGCTGATCCGCGCTATCCGGACTGGCCCTGCACCCAGGCGAAGGTGCCGGAGATTTCGCTTTCGGCCGTCTGGGCCGGGCCGGCGCTCGACGACGTCCAGAACAAGTGGAAGGACGACGCCAAGGTCAGCGCACTGGTCGCAAAGCTGTCGGCGCGCAAGACGCCGCTGGACGAGGCCGAGAAATCGGTGAAGGAGTTTCTCGCCGCCTCCGCCTCGGACAAGTCCGCCAACGCAAAACTGCTGTTTGCCGGCCTGTTCGACACGCTCAACGCCCAGCGCTCCCAGGTCATGAGCGGGCTCGAACGCGTCAGCCGCAAGCAACGCGAGGCCGCCGACAAGATCCGCGAGGAGACACTTGCGCTTCAGGCGCTCCAGGGCGCAACGCCGCGCGATGAGGCCAAGGTCGAGGCCCTCAGCAACGAGCTGATCTGGAAGACGCGCATTTTCGAGGATCGTCACAAAGTGGTGCGATTCGTCTGCGAGGTTCCGACCACGATCGACCAGCGCCTGTTCGCGCTCGGGCGCGTGATCCAGCAGGAAATGGAATAGCGTCAGCCTCACTGACGCCTCCGGAAAGTTCCCGCGATATCAGCGCGATCGTTAACCTTTCGCCGCGCCATCCGGCGGAACCAAATCGCTCCGGGATGTCTTGTCGAAGTCAACCCAAGACATCCAACCTCGGGAGGCCTTGATGGGAACAACGAAATTCATCCTCGGGAGCGCTGCGGTCGTCACCATGCTGACATCCAGCGCCTTTGCCGAAGACATGACCGGAATGATCACGCGGATCGATCGGCTCAACGGCACCATCTCGATCCAGCAAACGCAGAAAGGCACGGTCGGCGCCAGCACAGGCAACGCCGGCGCGCTCCAGGAATACAAGGCGAAGGACGCGGCAATGCTGGACGCCGTCCATGCCGGCGACAGGGTGAGCTATACGGCCACCGAGACGAACGGCACGGGTACGCTGACGAAGTTGCAGAAGCAAAAATAGCTGCCTGCTTCCGGGGAGAGGCAGGCACTGCATCCAATCTTACTGGTCCGGGCGCGGTTCCGGCTGCGCGTCCTCGACGGGCAGCTTCGCACCCTCCCACCCGTCGGTGCCGTCACGATACCAGGCGATGTTGGAATATCCATACGCCATCGCACGTTTGGCCGCGTTCCAGGACATCCAGCAATCGGCGAGGCAATAGATCACGAGCAGTGCAGTCTTGTCGCCGTGCGAGGCGCGGGCGAGGCCGCGCTGGAGATAGTCGTCCATGGCCGGCGGCAGCATGCCGTAGCCGGTATCGGGCAGCCAGATGCTGCCCGGAATGTTCCTCCGCGGCGCATCGCGCCAGACGGTGCCTTCGGGAAGGTTCTTCGGCTTCGGCGGCCGCGGCATTACGTCGACGAAGGCCCCGCTCTTCGCGCGCCATATCTCCTCGGCCTCCGCCGTCGACAACACGCGTGCGCCGGCAAGTGCCGCCGGCACCGGTGCGCGGTATTGGTCGGTGCGATAGCCCTCGGGCTCGAACGGCTCCTGCTGCTGCGCCGATCCCTGCCCTGCCAGAATGGCAGCAAGCAGCGCAACGGCAAGATGCGGCCTCATGGCGTCTTCTTGACCGTCTCCGCACCGAGCGGCCGGTTGCTCTCGTCGAGCAGCGGGACGCCGAAGTCGAGCAGGATCTTGTTGATCTCGCCCTGGTTCTCCTGAATCAGCTTGTTCAACTGCCGCTTCCAGTTCTGGTCGGCGGGACGCACGCCCATGCCGATGCGATAGACCAGCTTCGGTCCGGTGGTCTCCTTCACCAGCGGCGTGACATGGAACGACGCGCCGGCCTTTTTGGCGTAGTAGCCGGCCATCGGGCCCCACAGCACGCCGGCATCGATCTTGCCGGCGCTGAGATCGTCGATCATCGCCTGCGCCGAATTGTCGAAGCGCGTGTCGATCATCAGCTGATAGGGCTTTGCATCACCCATCAAGCCGGCCAGCGCCATGTTGGTTGCCGGCGGCGTACCGGCGACGATGCCGACATGCTTGCCCTTCAATTTGGGATCCTCGAGCGTCTCGACGTCCTCAAGCCCGCTGCCGGCCTTGGCGACCAGCGCATAGCTCGTGCGGTAATAAGGATTGGTGCCCTGCACGAGATCGTCGCCCTGCGGAAAGCCCATGATGACGTCGCAGCGATGCGCACCCAGCGTCATGCGCACGAACCCGGCGGCCTGCGGAAAGAAAACGTAATCGAGCTTTTTCTGGAGCTTCTCCGCCAGGAATTCGGCCAGCTTGTTCTCGAAGCCTTCGCCCTTCTCGTTGGAAAACGGCAGGTTGCGCGGATCGGCACAGACGCGCAGCACCTTGGGATCGACCAGTTCGAAGGAGAGGTCGCCGGTCTCGCTCGTCTGCGCGACGGCGGCATCGCCGACCACGCAGGATGCAACCAGGACCCACAGTGAAAACAACCAGCGACGATGTCGTCCGGTCTCCGTCATCGCGCTTCCTCCTCGCTTTGTTTGAATGTTATCCATGCAACGCATGACGCGCCATGTTTTGCCAATTGGTGTTGGCTTTCTTGTTGCAGTGCAGTGGGCCAAATCCGTTCAACTGAGGCAGAAAAGTGTCTCGCACCGCTTCAATCGTCTCGGCCTTGTCCCTGCTGGGGATCGCGACGCTAGCACGCGCCGGGGCGGCCGAATTGCCTGTGAGCGAAGTCGCGCCGGGAATCTTCGTACACTCCGGGACCATCGCCCTGATGACCCGCGACAACGAGGGCGGCATCGCCAATGTCGGCTTCATCGTGGGCGATAATGCGGTGGCCGTCATCGATACCGGCGGTAGCGTGCGCGAGGGTGAGGCGCTGCTGGCCGCCGTGCGGGCGAAGACGCCCAAGCCGATCCGCTACGTCATCAACACCCACGGCCATCCCGATCATGTTTTCGGCAATGCAGCCTTCGTCGCCGAAAACCCCACCTTCGTCGGCCATCTGAAGCTGCCGCAGGCGCTCGCGACGCGAGGGCCCTTCTATCTCGACAATTTCCGCCGCATCATGGGCCGCGAACTGATCGATCCCGTGAAGATCATCGCCCCGACCCTGCTGGTTTCGGACACGATGAACCTGGATCTCGGATCGCGTCGACTGGCCCTGCGCGCCTGGCCGACCGGGCACAGCGATAGCGATTTGACCGTGCTCGACGAGACGACCAACACCCTGTTCGCCGGCGATCTCGTCTTTCTCCGCCACGTTCCGGTCATGGATGGCAGCATCCGCGGCTGGCTCGATACGCTGACGGGAATGGAGGCGATCCCGGCGTTGCGCGTCGTTCCCGGTCACGGCCCCGTGAGCGACTGGCCTGCCGCGCTGACCGATGAACAGCGCTATTTGACAACGCTGCTGTCCGACGTTCGCGCGCTGAACAAGAAGGGCGAGCCGATTCGAAGCGCCGCCGACAAGGCCGCGGCGGCGGAGCGGCCGCGATGGGAGCTGTTCGAGGACTACAATTCCCGCAACGCAACCGCAGCATTCTCGGAAATTGAATGGGAGTAGCAGGCGCGCTAGGCTGCACCGAACGACGTATCGTCCGCAGGACCATGACCATGACGGTATGCACACGCCGCCTGACCCTCACCGCCCTCCTGCTCGGCTTCGCTCTCGCGGTGCCGGCGCAGGCTGAGGAAGCCAACGATCCCTGGCCGGGCCTGGTGCAGGACATCTTCAGCAACCGTCCGATGAACGACGGCAGCGCCGTCATTGGCATCGAGATGCCGTATCGCGCCGAGGACGCGGCCATCGTGCCGGTGACCTTGCGCAGCAAGCTGTCGCCCGGCGATGCGCGGCGCATCCGCTCGATCACGCTGGTGATCGACCGCAATCCCGCGCCGATGGCGGCGAAGTTCGAGCTCGGACCGGATGCCAATGTCACGGAGATCTCGACGCGGGTGCGCGTCAACAATTACACCGATGTGCATGCGGTCGCCGAGCTCAGCGACGGCCAGCTCTATGTCTCGAAAGTCTACGTGAAGGCCTCCGGCGGCTGCTCCGCACCCGCAGGCAAGAACATCGAGGAAGCCAAGGCCCGGCTCGGCCAGATGCGCTACCGGCGATTCGCGCGCGAGGAGGCGCCGGCGAGCCGCGTGCGCGAGGCGCAGATCATGATCGGCCATCCCAACAATTCCGGGCTGCAGATGGACCAGGTCACGCAGCTCTATATCCCGGCCTTCTTCGTGAACCAGATCAAACTGACGCAGGACGACAGCCCCGTGCTGTCGATGGAAGGCGGCATCTCGATCTCGGAAGACCCCAACCTCCGCTTCACCTATGTCTCCAACGGCGCCAAGCGCTTTCGCGCGGAGGCAAAGGACACGGATGGGCACGTGTTCAGGAACGAGTGGGACGTGGAGAAGCCAGGGACGTAATGAGGCTTGCGCTGACTCCCTCTCCCCTTGTGGGAGAGGGTGGATCGCCGCGATAGCGGCGAGACGGGTGAGGGGTATGTCTCCGCGAACGATACTCTCACACGCCTGAGCACTTGGAGAGATACCCCTCATCCGGCGCTCCGCGCCACCTTCTCCCACAAGGGGAGAAGGGAAGGGCACCTCAAAAACACCTCACCTCGGCTTCCGCCTGCGCGCGCCTCAAATCATTCACCGCCGAGTTCGCCTGCTCCGAGGTGCGGAACTGAACGCCGAGATTGCCGCGCACCTGGGACATGCTGAGCGCGGTCTCCGCGGTGACGTAGCGCGCGTAGGGCATGATCGAAGCCACCACATCAATCGAACAGGAACATTGTTCGATCGACTGCCGGCTCTCGCCATTGGCTTTCATGCAGCCATAGACGTACTCCGCGCGCGCCGATGTCGGATAATCGTTGGCCTCCTCGGCCTGCGCCGCGCACGCAGTCGCCGTCAATACCGTCAATGCGGCGACAATCGGTCGTAGCTGTCCCGCCAGTTTCATGCGCATCCTCCCGCTGGTTGCGGCCCAAGCTATGCTATGCGTATTGTCCTGAAAAGCAGTCTGTCAGAGGAAACGGCTCACAAGGTGATGAGAGCTTCTGGTCGAACATTGGCGCTCGCGGCGACGCTCGCGTTGACCCTTGCCGCACCCGGCCGCGCCGCGGAGACCGTCCGCCTTGCGGTGCAGAAGACCGGAACATTCTCCTGGGAGCTGGCCGCGATCCGCGCGAGCGGCCTGGACAAGGAGGCCGACCTGTCGCTCCAGGTCACCGAGCTCGCGAGCACCGAGGCCGGCAAGATCGCGATGCGCGCAGGCAGCGCCGACATCATCCTGTCGGACTGGCTGTGGGTATCGCGCGAGCGCGCGCTCGGCGCCAAGCTCACCTTCTATCCCTATTCCAGTGCGCTCGGCGCGGTGATGGTGCCGGCCAATTCGCCGATCAAGACGCTTGCGGATCTGAAGGGGCGCAAGCTCGCCGTGGCCGGCGGTGCGATCGACAAGAGCTGGCTGCTGCTCCAGGCAAGCATGAAGCAGGACGGCATCGACCTGAAGTCTGCGGCAACCATCGTCTATGGCGCCCCGCCCTTGATCGCCGCCAAGGCCCTCGACGGCGAGATGGATGCGAGCCTCAATTTTTGGAATTTCTGCGCGCAGCTCGAAGCCAAGGGCTTTCGCCGGCTCGCCGGCATCGAGGACATCCTGCCGAAGCTCGGCGCCAAGGGCGCGGTCGCCGCGGTCGGCTATGTCTTCGACGAGAACTGGGCGGCAAGTCATCGCGACGCCGTGGCGCGCTTCATCGCGATGACGCGCAAGGCCAAGGAGCTGCTGGTGACCTCGGACGCGGCCTGGGACAAGATCGCGCCGCTCACCGGCACGGGCGATCCGGCCATGCTCAAGACCTACCGCGACCGCTATCGCGACGGCATCCCGCGCCGGAGCATTGCCGACGAGGAGGCGGATGCGCGCGTGCTCTACCGCGTGCTGGCGGAGACCGGCGGCCGCGATCTCGTGGGACCGGCGGCCGAGCTCGATCCCGGCACCTTCTATCACGCGGTCCCTGGAGACTGAGGTGCTGCGTCTTCTCTCGTTCGCCCTGCTCCTCGCAGTCTGGTGGATCGCCGCGCTGTTCGCCGGCGGCGCAAAGCTGCCGTCTCCGCCGGCGGTGCTCCAGGTGATGATCGCGGAAGCCGCATCCGGCGCGTTGTTCCTGCATCTCGGCGCGACACTGGCGCGCGTGGCGCTCGCCTTCACATTGGCGATGTCGCTCGGCAGCGCCATCGGCTATCTGATGGGCCGCGTGAAGCTCGCCGACCGGCTCGGCGATCCCTGGCTGATCCTGCTGCTCAATCTGCCCGCGCTGGTCGTGATCGTGCTCGCCTATATCTGGGCTGGCCTCACCGAGGCCGCCGCGATCGCGGCGATCGCCATCAACAAGCTGCCGACGGCCATCGTCACCCTGCGCGAGGGCACCCGCGCGCTCGACCGCTCGCTCGATGAGATGGCGAGCGTGTTCGCGATGCCGCGATGGCGCGCCTTCCGCCACGTCGTGCTGCCGCAGCTCGCGCCCTATATCGCAGCCTCCGCCCGCTCCGGCCTATCGCTGGTATGGAAGATCGTGCTGGTCGCCGAGCTCCTGGGACGGCCGAACGGGGTCGGCTTCGAGATCGGCGTCGCCTTCCAGCTGTTCGACACGCCGCGCCTGCTCGCCTATTCGCTGACGTTTGCCGCCGTTGTGCTCGTCATCGAAACCTTGCTGGTGCAGCCGTTCGAAGCCCGCGCAACACGGTGGCGCCCCCGTGCGGCTTGAGGTCGAGATCACAGGCAAGACGTTCAGGAGTGCCGCGGGCGGAACGCACGAGGTGCTGGCGCCGGTCAAATTCGCGCTGCAATCCGGCGAGGTCGGCGTGCTGATCGGCCCCTCCGGCTGCGGCAAGAGCACGATGCTGCGCATCATCCTGGGGCTCGACCACGAATTTCAGGGGCGCATCGCGCGCCCGCCGCAGGCGCGGATCGGCATGGTGTTCCAGGAGCCGCGGCTGCTGCCGTGGCGCTCCGTCGAGCAGAACGTGCGACTGGCGGCGCCTGATGTCACCGATGCGAAGCTCGCCGAGCTGTTCAGGATCCTGGAGCTGGAGGCGCATCGCAACCATTTCCCCGGCGAATTGTCGCTGGGCCTTGCCAGGCGCGTAGCGCTGGCCCGTGCCTTCGCGGTCGAGCCCGATCTGCTGGTGCTCGACGAACCTCTCGCCTCGCTCGACGACGCGCTCGCCGGCCGCTTGCGCGACGAGATCGCAACGCTGGTGGCGAGCCGTCCGGTCATGACGCTGCTCGTCACCCACAGCCTCGACGACGCGATCCGGCTCGGCGACCGCCTGCTCTTCCTGTCGCCGCGCCCTACCCGCATCGTGCAGGAGGTGCCGATCGCGATTCCGCGCGACGCACGGGGCGAAGCCGAGATTGCGGCAATCAAGGCCGGGCTAGCGCGACGCATCCAAGAGGAAGGCGACGAACGCGCCGGGCGGGATGCCTCATAGGCAATCGCTCGACGCACGTGCTAGATTGGCTCGCAGCGGAGTCTGCTGATGACGCGAACGATCGCCCTGACGGCGCTTGGCCTTGCTCTGCTCGCGACAACATCGCGCGCGCAGGACATGATGCGCGATCTCGATCTGACGTCACCCGCCATGGTCTCCGCCGAGATGAGCCGGCAGGAGGTCGAAGCCACACTAGCCCAAGCGATCGCCGGCGCGCCGGCCGATTTCACCGGCAAGCGGTTATCGGGGCTCGATCTCAGTGGCCTCGACCTCACCAAAGCAATTCTCCGTGCGGCACGGCTCAACAAGACGAAACTCGCCGGCGCCCGGCTCGACGGGGCGATCCTCGATCAGGCGTGGCTGCTGGATGCAGATCTCACGGGCGCGAGTCTGAAGGGCGCCAATTTGTTCGCATCACAGATGGCACGTGCTCGCCTCGACGGCGCCGATCTGACTGGTGCGCGCATCACGGCAGATCTCACCGGCGCAAGCATGGTCGGCACGTCGATTGCGGATGCGCATCTCGGCGCCGACATGCGCAACCAGTCGATGGGGCTGATGCGCGCGGTGCTGAGATCCGCCAATCTGGAACGGCTGAACGCGCGCAACGCCGATTTGTCGCGCGTCGACCTCGAATTCGCGGTCCTCAGGGGCGCCGACCTGAGCGGTGCATCGCTGAAAAATGCCCAACTCGGTGGCGCCGATCTGACCGGCGCCATCGTCATCGACGCCGATTTCGATGGCGCCGATCTCGTCTCGGCGAAGCTGATCGCACCGAACGGCCTTGACCGCGCCAAAAATTTCGACAAGGCAAAGAACCGCGAACGCCTGATCAGGAAATGAAGGCGCGCCTTTGGGAGGACTGGCTGATGCGTTGGGTTCTGGCTTTGATCGCATTGTTGGCGCTTGCCGGCGAAGCCGCCGCGCAGGCCAAGGGCAAGGGCATCCGGCTCTGGAATCTGACGGCGGAGACGATCTCCGGCTTCCAGCTCGCTCCCGCCGGCAAGACCGACTGGGGCCCGAACCAATGCCTGAACGACAAGGACAAGGAGGTCGACCACGACGAACGGCTGCGCATCGTCGGCGTCGAGCCCGGCCGCTACGATGCCAAGGTCGGCTATCCCAGTGGACGCCAATGCGTTGTCCGCGATATCGAGATCAGGGCCGATGCCGTGTTCTCGATCGCGGACAAGGATCTGAAGGACTGCAGCAAGTAGCGCGGCTCTCCGTTGGAGCCTTTATGCCTTGTCGTTCGGGTGCGGGTATTCGCAGCGCCACTTTATCGCGTGCCACTTCGGATGCTCGCCGACCCATTGCGCAATGTAGGGGGGCGCGGCCATCGCGCATTGCCGCGGCGACCCGGAATAGTGGAACACCAGATGCTGCTCCTCGCAAGTCGCAGGCGAGAGCACCGCGCACACAGTCACCACCAGGTCAATCGGGTTCATGCCGGGATCCTCTCGCATGGGCGATCGAGATTAACACGAAAAACTACGTCCCAAGGAGGGGGAAGTTTCAAATCCGGTGTGGAACTCTGCTCTACACCCTCTGCCCGCGCGCAGGAGACATGCCCCACAACTAGAAATTAACGCCAAATACCAATCTGGCCTGGTGGCGCTCGAAATTGACGAGATCGAGATTGGCGGATGATCCGGCCGGACGTCCCCAGGCCTGCATGCTCCAACTCAAGGTCAGCCGCGAGCGCTCGGAAAGCTGGAAATAAGCGGTCGGACCGACGAACAGAGCCTGGCCCGAAAACTCGCCGAGGCCGATGCCTTCGTATTGCCGAAAATAACGCATCTCCCCGCCGAGCAGCACGTTGGGCCTCACGCGGACCAGGCCGGCGAACGCGGCCCCGATCGTCGAGCTCTTCTCGGACAGTCCCGCCATCTCGAAGCGCGCCCATTCCGGTTGATAGATCAGATTGAGCGCAGCAATGGCGAAGTTCGGGACGAGCTCGCGGTCGAAGGCGAGCGTGAACTCGGTGCCGTACATCCGTCCCTTCGCGCCACTGGTCTCGTCGATGCGGTTGCCGTGGAGCTCTGCGGCGACGGTCAGGCCGAATGGCGCCTGCTCGCGGTTGAGCAGGCGATAGCGCAGATCGAGCGAGGCGCCCTGGAAGTTGAACTGGCGGCGGTCGTCGATGTCAGGGACGCCGGTGATGTCGTGCAGGCTGGCGGTGCCTCCGACTTCGACGCGGAAATTCGGCAGCGGTACCACCTCGATCTCGACCTCGTGCTCGAGCGCGCGATAGGTGCCCCTGCCCTTGCCGAAGCCTCCCGTCGTCTGCGTCTGAAACTCGCGCTCGCCGACATTGCCGATATCGGTACCGATCATGAAGCCGAAGATGTGCTCGGTATCGAAGCCTTCCTCAGCACTGACACAGGCCGGAGCGAGCGCGGCCATGCACGCAAGAGCCATCCCGAATTTGCAAGCCCCGCCGCCCATCCCCTGCCCCGAAGGCGTGCGCTGCCTGATGCAGCGCTGACCAGGCGTGAGCCTAACACAGTGCCGCAGAACGCGATTGAGATTTTGATGGAGAGGATTGAAGGTGTGTGCGGCTAACGTCAGCGCCAGAGCACGAGCTCAACCACGGCGGGCGACGGCCCGACACTGCCACGGCTTCGGCGGCGTTTGCCGTCGAAGCCGCGGCAGGTCGTCAGTCTTACTTGCGCGAAGCGCAGGCGTACATGTTGATTTCCATGCCCACCGGCACTTCCACGATCTTCGGAGCTTTCCAAGCCATTCGGGGTCTCCCAAGGTATTGAGCGCGACATCGCGCGGGGCAAAACCTAGGGCTGGGTCCCCCACAGTTCAAGCGCCGTTTCAAATGTCGAACGCATCCGTGTCAATTCTTCGCGGCTGCATTTCTCTCTCGGGCAAAGCCAGTTCGCTCTTGGTCAAGCACGGAGCTGAACAAGATGACTTCGCGCGACACACCGCGCTCGAATCGGCACGACGAGCGCCGCGTCAGCAGTCCTTGCCTGCCGTTTGCGTATTGGGCTTGGCGCCTTCCGCCCGCTCCGCTGCGGTCGGCTGGCTCTGCATCTGACGCTGTGCATCTTCCGACGAGGCTGCCGCGCCGCTGCTGGCGCGGTTCATCGTGCTGGTCGGCGGATGCTGACCCGTTTCACTGGACGAGCTCTGGGACTGTGCCGATCCCACGGTGACCGGACCGGAACCGGCATCCTTGTCGGTGCTGGCGCTGCCGGTGTTGCACGGGCCGGCAATGGCGACGCCCGCGCTCAAGGTCAGGATCGCGCAGGCAGCAAGAACGGAACGTTTCGTGTTCATCTGCTTCTCCTCTTCTCCCGCCGCGCTGCCCCGGCGCCGAGCAGGACATCGCGAGAAGAACAGGCCGCACAGCCTGATGTTCCGAGCTTCGGTCCGGAATTAAGCTCCCGGCAGTGCGGCGCTCAGCGCAGCAGGCGCACCAGCGCGCGGCCGGCCCGTGCGTTCAGCTCCTTTGCATCGAGCGTTCCGTCCTTATCCGGATTGGCCGCGTTGAAGCGCTGCTCCACCACGGCAAGGTATTCGTCCAGCGTCAGGGTCCCGTCGCGATCGGGGTCGGCGGCGGCCAGCTCCTTCGCCGATAGCCGCCCGCGCAACTCACGTGCGTCCAGCGTGCCGTCGCGATCAGGATCGAGCTTGGCGAACAATGCGGTGGCCGCCTTCTTCACCTCCGCGAGATCGAGCGTGCCGTCATTGTCCGTATCGAACATCTTAACCGCGCCACCGGATGCCGCGAAGGCCGGACCGGACAGCAATGCGATCGTGAGAGCAAGCGCAACCGAGTGACGAGACATCATCGAAACCTCCTGAGAACCTCGATTCGAGCGGGATCAAACCGACATAAGTCCGCAACGAGCCCCGGTTCAAGTCGGAAATTACAACCTGCGCGCGCCGCAACTCGCGGAACTCCCGCGTCAAGCTCGTCGCTTTCCGTCTCGACCGCCTCGCACCGCGGAATTTCTCCAGCGCCTGCGCACAAGTGTGAGGGGGTTTGTAAGGTTTCTGTCAGGTGACTGCATCTGCCGTTCAACATATCGGCGTCGCACTTACGACTTTCGTATTGACGCGTTTTGCATTCGGGCGGAGTGTTGCTCCCGCAGCGTCAAAGACGCGCATATTGGGAGGAACGGATGAAACGCCTTGCGATGGCCGCGAGCCTCGTCATGCTTGTATCAACTTGCGCGTATGCACAGACCACCGACCAGCTGGTCAAGGGTGTGACCGATACGTCGAACGTTCTCAACTACGGGATGGGCTACAATCTTCAGCGCTTCTCGACGCTGAAACAGATCAACAAGGATACCGTCAAGAACCTCGTCCCTGTTTGGAATTACTCCTTCAACGACGATCGCAGCGAGGAGTCCCAGCCCATCGTCTATCAGGGTGTGATCTACGTGACCACGCACAATGCGACCATGGCGGTGGACGTCAAGACCGGCAAGCAGATCTGGAAGAGCAAGATCGAATATCCTGCCGAAACGCCCCGGATCGTCTGCTGCGGCATCATCAATCGCGGCGTCGCGATCCACGAAGGCAAATTATTCCGTACGACGCTCGATGCCAACGTGATTGCGATCGACGCGAAAACAGGCAAGGAGCTGTGGCGGCAGAAGGCGGCCGACATCAAGGAAGGCTACTCCATGACGGTGGCCCCGCTGGTCGCCGACGGCGTGGTCATCACCGGCATCTCCGGCGCCGAGTTCGGCACGCGCGGTTTCATCGACGGTTGGGATCCGGCGACGGGCAAGCATCTCTGGCGCACCCATTCGATCCCCTCGCCGGACGAGCCCGGCGGCGACACCTGGAAGGGCGACACCTGGAAGCTCGGCGGCGGCTCGACCTGGATCACCGGGTCTTACGACCCCGAGCTGAACACGATCTATTGGGGCATCGGCAATCCCGGCCCGTTCAACTCGGCAGTGCGCCCCGGTGACAATCTCTACACCTGCTCCGTGCTGGCGATGGATCCCAAGACCGGCAAGATCAAGTGGCACTACCAGTTCTCGCCGAACAACCCGTTCGACTACGACGCCGTGGCCGAGATGGTGCTCGCCGATGTGAACATCGAGGGCAAGCCGACCAAAACGCTGATGAACGCCAACCGCAACGGCTTCTTCTATGTGCTCGACCGCACCAACGGCAAGCTGCTGGCGGCCAATCCTTACGTGAAGGTCAACTGGGCGTCCGGCATCGACATGAAGACGGGACGTCCGATCGAGACTGACGTCTCGAAGGACGCGCGCGAGGGCAAGAAGGTCACGGTCTATCCGTCGATCCTCGGCGGCAAGAACTGGGAACCGATGTCGTTCAATCCGCAGACCGGCCTTGCCTATGCCAACACGCTCGCGTTCGGCGGCAGGTACAAGACCGAGCCCGTCACCTTCAAGCAGGGGGAATGGTATCTCGGCATGGATCTGACCGACCTCTGGGAGTACGGCGACGGGCCGCGCGGTCACCTCAAGGCCATTGACCCCATGACCGGGAAATCGAAATGGGAAGCGCCGAGCGACATTCCGCGCTTCTCGGGCGTGCTGTCGACGGCCGGCGGAGTCGTATTCTCTGGCGCGCTGACCGGCGAGTTCGAGGCCTTCGATGCCGATACCGGCAAGAAGCTCTGGCAGTTCCAGACCGGCTCCGGCATCGAGGGGCAGCCGGTGACCTGGCAGCAGGATGGCGTGCAGTACGTCGCCGTGACGAGCGGCTATGGCGGCGTCTATTCGCTGTTCTCCGGCGACGAGCGGCTGGCCCAGGTGCCGCCCGGCGGCTCGCTGTGGGTCTTTGCAGTCAAGCAGTAGCCAACGGGTACGATGCTGAAAGTGACTTCTCACAAGACGGCGGCGATGATCGCCGCCGTCGCGGTGCTGTCGGTCGCGCTTGCGGCGACCGTTCGCGCCGATGACGCCACCGGCAATTCCATGCAGGCGCAGATCGACCATGGCAAGTCGACCTACGCCTCGAAATGCTCGCACTGCCACGGCCCCAATCTGATGAATTCCGGCACCATCACGCCGGACCTGCGCGCCATTCCCGACGACAAGACGCGCTTCGTCACCACGGTGAAGAACGGCAAGAACAACAAGATGCCGCCCTGGGCCGACATCCTCAGCGACGACGAGATCGGGAATCTCTGGGCCTTTGTCTCCAGCCGGAGAAAGCCATGAGACGTCGGCTCGCCGTCTGGAGCGCTGCCGCGATTCTCGCGGCGGCGCCTCTCGTTGCGCACGCGGCCGAGGATCCGCTGAAGATCTGTCTCGACAAAGACCGGCCGCCGCTATCAGTGCATCAAAAGGGCAAGCCGGATGCGGGTTTCGACGTGCTACTGGCGCAGGCGGTCGCCGAGCGCCTGCGGCGGCCGCTGACGATCCAGTGGTTCGAGAGCAGGCTCGATGAAGATTCCAGCCCGCAGCTCGAGGCCAACGCGCTGCTCTCGGACGGTCGCTGCGCGCTGGTCGGCGGCTACGCACTGACGACGGATTCCCTGGTCAAGCCCGGCATGAAGACGGCGCGCCTGCCGGATTTCGTCGGGGCCACGCGTGACGACAGGCGGCGCCGCGTCGAACTCGGCGTGCTCGCACCGAGCCAGCCCTATGTTTACTCGCCGATGGCGGTGGTGCTCGGGCCGAAGGCGAAGGGGCGCAAGATCGGTGGCATCGGCGATCTCGCCGGCCTTCGCCTCGTCATCGAAAGCGGCTCGCTCGGCGATGCCATCCTGATGACCTTCGACAAGGGGCGCCTGATCGACGACATCACCCACCTCGTCCCCGGCCGCGACGACCTGCTCGGCGCGCTCCAGCGCGGCGACCATGACGCGACGCTGATCGACCTTGCGCGCTTCGACGCCCATCGCGCCGCCCACCCCGATACGGGGATCACCGCGTCCGGCTACTATTATCCGATCGGCGCCAACCGCGGCTATGTCGGGCTTGCCGGCGATCCCGCATTGATCGAGGCCGTGAACAAGGCGCTGACGGCGCTCGCCGCGGAAGGTAAGATCGCCGAACTCGGCAAGCAGGCCGGGCTCACCTATCTGCCGCCGCGCGAGCCTGCGATCCTCGGCGATGTCTGGATGAAGATCATTCAGCGGTGAGATGTCGTCATTCCGGGGCGCCCGCAGGGCGGCCCCGGAATCAAGGGGTCACAGCGCATGCAGCCTGTTGGATTTCCGGGCCTGCGTGCTGCGCACACATCCCGGAATGACGATCCGGCTAGCGTACCATGATGGCATCGACTGGCCTGCGGGACCTATGAACCGTATGATGCCGGCGTTTCATTCGACCTTCGGTGCCACCTTGAACGCCCCGTCCGCCGCAGGCCTGCGCGACATCTTCGCTCGCGAAATCAAGTCCGGTGAACTCCTGCGGGCACTGATCGTCGTCGGCCCGATCGTCGCCGCTTACTTCGCGTCGGGCGAGACGGCGCTGCTCAATCTCGGGCTGATCGCGGTCTCGCTGCTCATTCCCGCGCTCAGGCTGCAACTGGCACCGAAAACGATCGCATGGCACTACCTTGCCATTCTCGTCACCTTTGCCGCTCTCTTCCTCGCAAGCCCCATCAAGCCGCTATTCGTCGTGCTGACGGCGCTCGCCGGCTTCCTTGCCGTGGCCGTGACGCGCCACGGCGAAGATTTCCGCACGCTCGGCAATTGGGTGTTCATCCCCGCCGTCTATCTCGCCTGCGAGGTGCGGGAGGGCGCGAGTGCCGCGGATGCATTGCGTCACGCCGGCATCATCCTTCAGTCCTCGCCGATCGCACTGGCGCTGGTCTGCGCCATCCGGATCTATGACCGGCGGCGAGAGAACGGTGGTGCGGCCCCGTTCGGGCCGCCCGCGGCCGAGTGGCTTCTGCCCGCGAGCGCGACCGCCATGGCGGTCTTCGCCGCGGCGGCGCTGGTCGAGATGCTCGACCTCGCCCAGGGGCAATGGGTGATGTGGTCGGCCGCAAGCGTGATCGTGGGTGACCTCTCCGCCTCGACCGGCAAGCTGAAGCAGCGCGCGGTCGGCGCGCTCGTCGGCGTGCCACTCGGCCTCCTCGCCGGCATCGCGCTGCCGCAAAGCCGGGTCGGCTACGCGCTCGCGGTGCTCGCGGCCACCCTCACCCTGATCTCGTTCTCCCGCTACGTCGTCGGTTTCGGCCTGCGCTGCTTCTTCATCGCCCTCGCGGCCTCTTTTGCCGGGGGCGCCAGCGGCATCGCGGAGGAACGCATCGCCAATGTGCTGATCGGCGGCGCGTTCGGTCTCGTCGCGGTGGCCTTGACCGAGATCGTCTGGCTACGCCTCATGCGGAAGGCGCGGCCGCCGATATGATGCGAAAACAGGCAGTCCGCCGTTCGAATGCGCCAATCTGTCTCGCCTTGCCTCCATGCCAGCGCCAGTCTGATGCAGTACCTTCGGAGAAAATCCGGGAGGGAATCATGTCCGCAAAACTCGATCGCCGCCGCTTCGTCGCTGCCGGTACAACCGCACTCGCGATGCCTTTCGTCTCACGCGGCGCTTCGGCGCAAGCTGCGTGGCCCTCGCGGCAGATCCGCATGATTTGCAGCTACCCGGCCGGCGGACAGACCGATCTCCTGGCGCGCGCCTTTGGCGAATTCATCTCCAAGCAGGTCGGCAAGACCGTCGTCGTCGAGAACAAACCCGGCGCCTCCGGCGCGATCGGCACGGCGGAAGTCGCCCGTGCGGAGCCCGACGGCCACACCATCCTGTGCTCGATCTCGACCACCTACATCATGAACCGGATGGTGGTGAAGAATCCGGGCTACGACATGGACCGGGATCTGACCCTCGTCAGCGTCATCCCCGGCGCCGGCCTCCTGCTGGTTGCGAACCCGAAAACCGGCGTCAAGACGCTGGAGGATTTCGTCGCCTTCGCGCGCAAGAGCGGCAAGGTCAATTTCGGCACCTACAGTGCGGGCTCGGCCCCGCACATGACGATCAACGAGCTCAACAAGCAATATGGCCTCAACATCGAGCCGGTTCACTATCGCGGCGAAGCCCCGATGTGGACGGGAATGTTGGAAGGCACCCTCGATGCTGCCATGGGCAGCTACACAGCTGCACAGTCGGTTCTGCAAAGCGACCGGGGCACCGTCTTCGCAGTGCACTCGAAGAAGGTCGACGCGATCCCGAACGTCAAGACGCTCCCCGAGCAGGGCGCGACGTCGAAATTCTTCACCGTAAGCGGCTTCTCCGGCTGGGCGGTGCCGAAGGCGACGCCGCAGCCGATCGTCGACCGCCTGGCCGAGTTCTGCGTCGCCGCCAACAACGATCCGAAGGTGAAGGAGGTTCTCGCCACTTTCGTGCTCGAGCCCGCGATCGGTTTCAAGGAAACCAACGAGCTGTATCAGCGCGAGCTGCCGATCTGGATCGAGAGCGCAAAGTCGCTGGGTCTCGAGCCGGCCTGAACCTTTGGGCAAGACGCCGTTTGGTTAGCGGCGCCGGCGTTCGACTAAAGCCCAGTGTCGGAAACGCGCTTTCGCGCTAAGATTGTGCGCCGCCGCTGGAACGCCGACCGACGCGGACGGGAAAGGCCGAGCGCATGACACCAGATGCCGTCGCCGTCGCCGTTATGATCATCCTGCTCTTTCCGATGAGCTATTTCACGCTTGCCTCGCCCGCCTTTCTGCTGGTCAGGCTCGATATCCAGCCCGTCGCCCAGCTGTTGCGCGGAATGTTCAACGCCCATTTTCTGGTGATGCGCGTCGCCGGCGTCATCGGGACGGTGGCTTTGCTGCTCGAGGGGCGCCTGATGGCCGCGATGGGCGTTGGCCTGATCGCAGCCATGGCGATCTGGGGGCGCCCTTGGTTCATGCGGCGGATGGACGACCAACTCAGCGCGAGGGACGCTGGTGATTCTGAAGCCCCGCGTCGGCTGCGCCGGCTGCACTGGAGCGGGATGTTCGGAAACGCGGTGCTGCTGGTCGTTCTCGTGGCCAGCATTCCCTACATGGCCGCGTCGGCTTGAGAGACATCGCGTCCGCCGGCACGTAACAGGCCCCCTGTCGGCCGCAGCGCACCAGCCTAATGCTCGTTCGAGCTCGCCGCGCCCTGCTGCGCCTTGTGAATCGAGGACGGCACCACGCCGAAATATTTCCGGAACACGCGGCTGAAATGCGATGAGCTGGAGAAGCCCCAGGAGAACGCGACGTCGGTGATGGTCTTGCCGGCGTGAGCCTCTAATTCCTGACGACAGTTCTGCAGGCGCGCCTGCCAGATATAGTCGCTCACCGTGGTGCCGCGCTCGGAGAACAGCATGTGCAGATAACGCTTGGAGCAGCCGAGCTCGGCCGAGATCTGGTCGATGCACAGATCCGGATCGCGCAGGTGCTCGCGGATGAAGAACTGCGCACGCACATACATCGCCTCCGGCCCGACACGATCGAACATTGTGTCGGCCTCGCGCAATGGCAGCAGCAGGAGGTCGATCAGCGAATCGGCGACGCCCACCGCGCTGTTCGCCGAGAGTTTTGCTGCCTCGTCGAAGGTGGCGTGGACGAAATCATGGGCGATCCGGCCCGTCCCGGTCTTCGCCGACAATTTGCACGCCGGCATCCGCTGCGACGGGAATCCGCGGTCTCGCAGCAGCGCCTTCGGCACGATCACGACGTCGTGACGCGTGAAGGCGGGACTGATGATCGAATGCGGGCAGGAGACGTCATAGGCGATGATGTCGCCCGGATTGATTTCGATGTGGCGGCCTTCCTGCTCGAAATAGGACACGCCGTAGGTCTGGAAGTGGATCTTGATGTAAGGGTGTTCATTGGCCTTCGCCCGCGCCAGCGTGTGCGCGATGCGATGCTGACTGACTTCGATCTGGCAGAGCTTCAGGCGCGAGACAGTTGTGTAGTCGATGCGCCCCTCGAGCGAAGACGCCTCCAGCGGATCGACATCGAAATGCCCACACAGGCTCGTCAGCCCGTCGATCCAACTCTGGATCTGGCGCTTCGGCGTCATTCCGGTCGTCGAGAGCGTATGAATTGTGTCGGACATTAATCCAGCCACTGGTTTGATCCGGAGATTCGACGCGAATCGCGACCAGCGCTACCGGAGCCCTCAGCCGTGATTGCGTGACGTTTACCTCGAATTTGAGCGGTCTCTTGCAACGTGCGCCATCGTTCCATTGCCGCCCTTGAAAGTTAATCCTCCGCCTTAGTTGCAGCGCCGTCAAGGGGAACCTGAGCGTCGAAGGCGGCCCCGCGGCAGCACGAAGCCGCTGAATTCGCTACTGCAAAATCAAAATCTTCGCCCCCGTGCGCTGTCAAGCAAACCGGTTTCTCTCTTGGACAAGTTTCCCGGTGGCGAAGTCGTTAGGGATTGCAGCAGGAACAAAAAGAACGGGCCGCTCCAGCACGTGGACCCGTGGCTCTCATCAGGAGGAGGAAACACCACAGCATCGTTTCTGGTCCCAATCGTGACCGCCCTGCACGAGCAGACGCCGGACGAGAAGCCCGGTGATTAAGCAATGCTTCGGAAACAATAAACGAGACCAACGGAGGAATGACTATGCGCAAGGTGCTACTGGCGACCTATCTTGGCTCCGCGGCGGCTCTCGCCGTCGGCAGCGCCTCAGCCAATGACGAGTTGATCAAGATGTCGCAGAACCCGAAAGACTGGGTGATGCCGGCGGGCGACTACGCCAATACCCGCTATTCCAAGCTGAACCAGATCAACGCACAGAACGTAGGGAAGCTTCAGGTAGCCTGGACCTTCTCGACGGGTGTGCTGCGCGGCCACGAAGGCGGCCCGCTGATCATCGGCAACATGATGTACGTGCACACGCCGTTCCCGAACAAGGTCTATGCTATTGACCTTGCCAACGAGAACAAGATTGTCTGGAAGTACGAGCCGAAGCAGGATCCGAACGTCATCCCGGTGATGTGCTGCGATACGGTCAACCGCGGACTCGCTTACGGCGACGGCAAGATCATCCTGCATCAGGCGGACACCAACCTCGTCGCGCTCGACGCCAAGACCGGCCAAGTGGCCTGGAGCGCGACGAACGGTAACCCGGCAAAGGGCGAGACCGGTACGTCGGCTGCGCTGGTCGTCAAGGACAAGGTCCTCGTCGGCATCTCCGGCGGCGAGTTCGGCGTGCAGTGCCATGTCACCGCTTACGACCTCAAGAGCGGCAAGCAGGTCTGGCGCGCCTACTCCGAAGGCCCGGATGACCAGATCAAGCTCGATCCGGTCAAGACGACGTCGCTCGGCAAGCCGGTCGGTCCCGACTCCAGCTTGAAGACCTGGCAGGGCGATCAATGGAAGATTGGCGGCGGCTGCACCTGGGGCTGGCTGTCCTACGATCCCGCACTGAACATGGTCTATTACGGGTCGGGCAATCCCTCGACCTGGAATCCGAAGCAGCGTCCTGGCGACAACAAATGGTCGATGACCGTTTTCGCGCGCGACGCCGACTCGGGCATGGCCAAGTGGGTCTACCAGATGACGCCCCACGACGAGTGGGACTATGACGGCGTCAACGAGATGATCCTCACGGATCAGCAGATCAACGGCCAGAATCGCAAGCTGCTGACCCATTTCGACCGCAACGGTCTCGCCTACACCATGGACCGCGAGAACGGTGAACTGCTGGTCGCCGAAAAGTACGATCCGAAGGTGAACTGGACCTCCGGCGTCGACATGGACAAGAACTCGCCGACCTATGGCCGCCCCAAGGTCGTCGCTCAATATTCGACCGAGCACGGCGGAGAGGACAAGAACACGAAGGGCATCTGCCCGGCCGCGCTCGGCACCAAGGACGAGCAGCCGGCAGCCTACTCGCCGGACACGCAGCTGTTCTACGTTCCGACCAACCACGTCTGCATGGACTACGAGCCGTTCAAGGTGAGCTACACCGCGGGCCAGCCCTATGTGGGTGCGACGCTCTCGATGTACCCGCCCCAGGGTGAAAGCCACATGGGCAACTTCATCGCCTGGGACAACAAGACCGGCAAGATCGTCTGGTCGAACAAGGAGCAGTTCTCGGTCTGGTCGGGTGCGCTCGCAACGGCAGGCGGCGTGGTGTTCTACGGCACGCTCGAAGGCTACCTGAAGGCGGTCGATGCCAAGTCCGGCAAGGAGCTCTACAAGTTCAAGACTCCCTCGGGCATCATCGGCAACGTCACCACCTATGAGAACAACGGCAAGCAGTACGTTGCCGTGCTCTCCGGCGTGGGCGGCTGGGCCGGCATCGGTCTGGCGGCAGGTCTGACCGATCCGACCGCAGGTCTCGGCGCCGTCGGCGGCTACGCGGCCCTCAGCAACTACACGGCACTCGGCGGCACGCTGACCGTGTTCTCGCTGCCGAACTAGGCCTCGCTCAGCATCGCTCCGGCGCGTGGATCAACTCCACGCGCCGGCTCGTCTCCACCGAACGCCTTCCGAGGACAATCTCTTGCGTAAAATCTGCTCTGTCATTGCTGTGATGATGATCTTCGTTGCGTCCGGCGGAATCGCGGTCGCAGACGGTCCGGGCGACCCGGCCGCTGTGAAGAAGGAAGACGACGGAAAGTGGCTCGATAAGGACGGAACCCCGACCTACAAGATTTCGGCCGACGGCACCGTGGACTGGTTCACCTATTCCGGATACCGACGTTACCATTCCGACTGCCACGTCTGCCATGGCCCGGACGGCATGGGCTCCACCTACGCGCCGGCGCTGAAGGATTCCGTCAAGAGCATGAGCTATGGCGACTTCCTCGGCGTGGTCGCATCCGGTCGCAAGAACATCTCCACGGCGCAGGAAAACGTCATGCCGGCCTTCGGCGACAACCCGAACGTCGCCTGCTACATGGACGATCTCTACGTCTATCTGCGCGCCCGCTCCACCGAAGCCTTGGGCCGGCAGCGTCCCGCCAAGAAGGAAGACAAGACAGAGGCCTACACCAAGGCCGAAGACGCCTGCATGGGCAATAAATGAACGTTGCCAGGACTGCCGAGACGACGTCCTGGCATTCTACGAAGATCTGAGGAGTTACCGATGAAGACACGCGCCGCCGTCGCTTTCGAAGCCAAGAAGCCGCTCGAGATCGTCGAGGTCGACCTGGAAGGACCGAAGGCCGGCGAGGTCCTGGTCGAGATCAAGGCCACGGGCATTTGCCATACCGACGCCTATACGCTCGACGGCTTCGACAGCGAAGGCATCTTCCCATCGATCCTGGGCCATGAAGGCGCCGGCATCATCCGGGAGATCGGTCCCGGCGTGACCTCGGTGAAGCCGGGCGACCACGTCATCCCGCTCTACACGCCGGAATGCCGCCAGTGCAAAAGCTGCCTCAGCCAGAAGACCAATCTGTGCACCGCGATCCGCGCGACGCAAGGCAAGGGCGTGATGCCCGACGGCACCAGCCGCTTCTCCTACAAGGGCAAGCCGATCTACCACTACATGGGCTGCTCGACCTTCTCGAACTTCACCGTGCTGCCGGAGATCGCGGTCGCCAAGATCCGCGAGGACGCGCCGTTCGACAAGAGCTGCTACATCGGCTGCGGCGTGACCACCGGCGTCGGCGCCGTCGTCAACACCGCGAAGGTCGAGCCGGGCTCCAACGTGGTCGTGTTCGGCCTCGGCGGCATCGGGCTCAACGTGATCCAGGGTGCCAAGATGGCGGGTGCCGACAAGATCATCGGCGTCGACATCAACGATTCCAAGGAGGACTGGGGCAAGCGGTTCGGCATGACCCACTTCGTCAACCCGAAGAAGGTCACCGGCGACATCGTCCAGCACCTCGTCGGTCTCACCGACGGCGGCGCCGACTACACCTTCGACTGCACCGGCAACACCACGGTGATGCGCCAGGCGCTGGAAGCCTGCCATCGCGGCTGGGGCACCTCGATCATCATCGGCGTCGCCGAGGCCGGCAAGGAGATCGCCACCCGCCCGTTCCAGCTCGTCACCGGCCGCAACTGGCGCGGCACCGCCTTCGGCGGCGCGCGCGGACGCACAGACGTGCCGAAGATCGTCGACTGGTACATGAACGGAAAGATCCAGATCGATCCGATGATCACCCACGTGCTCAAACTCGATGAGATCAACAAGGGGTTTGACCTCATGCACGAGGGCAAATCCATCCGTTCCGTCGTCGTGTTCTAGCTCGAAAGCCATCACACCAAGGAGGATCGACCCATGACTGTTGCACTCCATCCATCGATCGACAACGGCCTCAAACAGGGCAGCGGCAGCTTCGCCGGCGGCACGCTGGTCTGCAAATGCTCGGACCATCCGGTCAAGGTCGGCATCAAGGGCGACGTCGCGCATAACCACGCTTGTGGCTGCACCAAATGCTGGAAGCCGCAAGGCGCGACCTTCTCGGTCGTCGCCGTGGTGCCGCGTCAGAACGTCTCGGTGCTCGAGAACGGCGACAAGCTCCAGATCGTCGATGCGTCCGCGGTGATCCAGCGCTATGCCTGCAAGGCCTGCGGCACGCACATGTACGGCCGCATCGAGAACAAGGGCCATCCGTTCTACGGCCTCGACTTCATCCATCCCGAGCTGTTCCAGGAGCAGGGCTCGCAGGCGCCGCAATTCGCCGCCTTCGTCTCCTCGGTGATCGAAGCGGGCGTCAAGCCGGAGCAGATGGCAGGCATCCGCGCGCGGCTGAAGGAGATCGGGCTGGAGCCCTATGACTGCCTGTCGCCGCCGCTGATGGATGCGATCGCGACCCACGTGGCAAAAGCCAAGGCCGCCTAGGAAGGCCACTCGGGTGGAGCCATCGAGCCTCCGCCAGTCTCCAACCCGCTCGCTGGCGCCGACCACCGCCAGCGAGCCGGATCGGTCTCCGTCCGGGGACCGCCGCGGCGATGCCGCCGCCTCTGCACCACGCGTATGTGAGGACCATCAGCTCCTCAGTCCTGGTCTCTGAATGACTGCGCAGGACCGTCAGCTTCCTGCTTGAAGCTCCCGGTGCCTACGTTCTCCCTCCCTCGACTGAGGCATCCTGCTTCGTCCGTGCAGCCTTCCTGCCGGACGAAGCTTTTTTGACTGCCCCCCGCATCGCAAGCGCGCGGCATGCCGCCGCGCCCTGCTTTTGACAAACCATGGATGCAATGTTTTCCTGGTGAACACTCGGCTGTGAACGCCGAGCCGGAGCGATCTCTGTTACGATCGCGCCGTCACGATGCCGCGCGAAGTTCAATCAATTAAGAACAAAAACGGGAGGTATCGAGCCCATCCAAACATCGCCATTAGCGTTCCTGCCCCCTTTCGGGATTTGCCCGCGCGGGATGACGGCAGAATGCGGCGACACGACGCGCGAACCGTCGCCGACCGGCGTCGGCGCAATTTCAATTTGGCATGCTTATGAAGAGCGAGGGACGATCATGATCAAGGTGAAGATCAATGGCCAGGAACAGAGCTGGGACGGCGACCCGGATCTCCCGCTACTCTGGTTCCTCCGTGACGAGGCCGGCCTGACCGGCACCAAATATGGCTGCGGCCAGGCCCTGTGCGGCGCCTGCACCGTCATCGTCGACAAGCAGGCCGTGCGCGCCTGCATCACGTCGGTCAACGACGTCGCCGGGCGCGAGGTCACCACGATCGAGGGGCTGCATCCGACCGGCGATCATCCGGTGCAAAAGGCTTGGCGGCAGGTGAACGTGCCGCAATGCGGCTTCTGCCAGGCCGGCCAGATCATGCAGGCAGCAGCCCTCCTGATGGACAACCCGAAGCCCTCGCACGACCAGATCCGCGAAGGGATGGCCGGCAACATCTGCCGTTGCGGCTGCTACCAGCGCATCGAGAACGCCGTCCATCTCGCATCAACGGGAGTGTGACATGAATTTCATCGACAACCCCCGCAAGCTTCGCGGCTTCGAAAAGAACATCAGGGTGGAGAAGGTCTCGCGCCGCAGCATCCTGAAAGGTCTCGGCATCACCGGCGGCTTCGTGCTCGCCGCGCCCGTGATGTCGCGCCAGGCATTCGCCTATGAAACCGGCGCAGGCAAGATGCCGCACGGCGTCGTGGTCGATCCGCGCGTGTTCGTTTCGGTCGCGCCGGACGGCATCGTGACCATCGTCGGGCATCGTTCGGAAATGGGCACCGGTGTGCGCACCAGCCTGCCGCTGATCGTGGCCGAGGAAATGGAAGCCGACTGGTCCAAGGTCAAGGTGCAGCAGGCCCATGGCGACGAGGTCAAGTTCGGCAACCAGGATACCGACGGCTCGCGCAGCACGCGGCATTACCTGATCCCGATGCGACAGATCGGCGCCTCCGCCCGGACCATGCTGGAGCAGGCCGCGGCGAAGCGCTGGGGCGTACCAGCCACCGAGGTCAAGGCGGTCAACCACGAGGTCGTCCACAGCGCCAGCGGCCGCAAGCTCGGCTTCGGCGAGCTCGCTGCCGACGCCGCCAAGGAATCGGTGCCCAGCATCGAAGGCCTCAAGCTGAAGGACCCCAAGAACTTCCGCTATCTCGGCAAGGGCCAGATCGGCATCGTCGATCTCCACGACATCACCACCGGCAAGGCGCATTACGGCGCCGACGTGCGGCTGCCCGGCATGAAATATGCCGTGATCGCCCGCCCGCCGGTGACCGGCGGCAAGCTGGTCAAGTTCGAGCCGGAGGAGGCGCTGAAGATCCCCGGCGTCGAGAAGGTGATGCAGGTGCGCGGCTGGCCGTGGCCGTCGAAATTCCAGCCGCTCGGCGGCGTCGCGGTGATCGCGCGCAACACCGGCGCGGCGATCAAGGGCCGCGACGCGCTGAAGCTGACCTGGGACGACGGCCCCAACGGCAAATACGACTCTGTCGCCTACCGCAAGGAGCTCGAGGAGGCTTCCCGCAAGCCTGGCCTTGTCCTGCGCAAGGAAGGCGATGCGGACGCCGCCTTGAAGAGCGCCGACAAGGTCATTGTCGGCGAGTACTACGTTCCGCATCTTGCGCATGTCGCCATGGAGCCGCCGGTGGCGGTCGCCGACGTCAAGGGCGACAAGGCGGAGATCTGGGCGCCGGTACAGAGCCCCGGCGGCACCCGCGAGGACGTCGCCAAGACGCTCGGCATTCCCGAAGCCAACGTCACGGTCAACGTCACGCTGCTCGGCGGCGGGTTCGGACGCAAGTCGAAATGCGACTTCGCGCTCGAGGCCGCGCTGCTCTCGAAGGAGCTCGGCGCACCGGTGAAGGTGCAGTGGACGCGCGAGGACGACATCCACAACGGCTTCCTGCACACCGTCTCGGTCGAGCGGATCGAGGCGGGTCTCGACAAGAGCGGCAAGGTGATCGCCTGGCGCCATCGCAGTGTGGCCCCCAGCATCGCCTCGACGTTCGCCGCCGGGACCGTGCATCAGGCGCCCTTCGAGATCGGCATGGGCCTCGTCGACATGCCGTTCGAGATCGCCAACATCTCCTGTGAGAACCCGGAAGCCGCGGCATTCACGCGCATCGGCTGGTTCCGCTCGGTCTCGAACATCCCGCGCGCCTTCGCGGTGCAATCGATGGTCGGCGAGATTGCGCAAGCGACCGGCCGCGACCAGAAGGAGACGCTGCTCGCGCTGATCGGGAGCCCGCGCATCGTCAAGCCCGAGGTGAAAGACCTCTGGAACTACGGCGAGCCCCAGGACAGCTACCCGATCGACACCGCGCGCTTGCGCAAGGTGGTCGATCTGGTCGCCGAAAAGGGTGAGTGGGGACGGAAGGTCCCGAAGGGCCACGGCCTCGGCATCGCCGTGCACCGCAGCTTCGTCAGCTACATCGCGACCATCGTCGAGGTCGCCGTCGACGACAAGGGCAAGCTGACGGTGCCGAGGGTCGATACCGCGATCGATTGCGGCACCTATGTCAATCCCGAGCGCATCGCCTCTCAGATCGAAGGCGCCGCGATCATGGGGCTGAGCCTCGCCAAATACGGCGAGATCACCTTCAAGGAGGGCAAGGTGCAGCAGAAGAACTTCGACGATTTCCAGGTCGTCAGGATGGACGACTCTCCCGTGGTGACCAACGTCTACATCGTGCCGCCCGGGCCGGACACGCCGCCGAGCGGCGTCGGCGAGCCCGGCGTTCCGCCGTTCGCGCCGGCGCTGATCAATGCGATCTTCGCGGCGACGGGAAAACGCATCCGCTCGCTTCCGATCGGCAAGCAATTGGAGGCCTGAGTCGGAACCCAAGCGGCCTCGCGCCGTTTCCATCGATCTGACAGGAGCAGATCGATGATCAACATCTCAAAGGCGCTCGCAGTCTCGCTGTCGGGCGCCTTTCTTTTAACCGCATCGGGCGCGTTCGCCCAAGGCAATACCGCCCCGCCGACTACGGCCACGCGCCCGGCCGGGCCCGACCAGAACTCGCTGCCCAACGCCAATGCCCAGCCTCCCTCGGCGAACCAGACGACGGGCCAGCACAATCCGGATCCGAAGATTCGCGAGATGAACCAGAAGGAAAAGGACAAGGTCGACAGGCAGGGGAAGTAGGCGCGACGGCCAGCATAGCAAGGCACAAGCAAGAATGCGGCGGACGTTGCCGTCCGCCGCATTCGCCACCCCCCTATCGCTCCGCCTCTTTCGATCCGCCCGCGGAGCTATTTCTTCAGCGCGAATACCCAGACGACGCCGCCCTGCGGCACGTTGGCTTCGATGCCGATATTGTTGGTCACGAGTGCATCCTGGATGCGCTGTGCGTCCACGCCCCAGCCCGACTGGATCGCGATGTACTGCGTGCCGTCGATCTCATAGGACACCGGCATGCCGACGATGCCGGAGTTGGTCTTCTGTTCCCACAGCAGCTCGCCGGTCTTGGCGTGGAAGGCGCGGAAGTTGCGGTCGTTGGTCCCGCCGACGAAGACGAGATCGCCCGCCGTCGCCGTAACTGAACCGAACAGTTGCGACTTGGGGAAGTTGTGCTGCCAGACTTTCTTGCCCGTGACGGGGTCCCAGGCCTGCAGCTCGCCGAAATGATCGGCGCCCGGTCTCGTCTTCAGGCCGATGTCTTCCGGCTTGGTGCCGAGCCAGAGTTCGCCCGGCTTGAGCGGCACTTTCTCGCCGGTGAAACCACCGCAGAAATTCTCGTTGGCAGGCACGTAGACGAGCCCGGTCCTCTGGCTGTAGGCCGCCGACGGCCAATCCTTGCCGCCCCACAGCGACGGACAAAACTCGACGCGCTTGCCGATCACCGGCTTGTGCGCGGGATCCACGATCGGCTTGCCGGTCTCGTCGATGCCCTTCCAGACGTCGGTGTAGACGAACGGCCAGCCGGCGACATAGTTGATCTTGGTCGGCGTGCGCTCGAGCACCCAGAAGATCGCGTCGCGGCCCGGATGGACCAGGCTCTTGATGGTGCGGCCGTTGCGTTGCAGATCGATCAGCATCGGCGCCTCGACCTCATCCCAATCCCAGGAATCGTTCTGATGATACTGGAAATGGGTCTTGATCTTGCCGGTGTCGGGATCGAGCGCGAGCACGGATGCAGTATAGAGATTGTCGCCGGGATGGGTTTCGCCGGGCCATGGCGCCGCGTTGCCGATGCCCCAATAGATCGTCTTGGTCTCCTTGTCGTAATTGCCGGTCATCCAGGCCGACCCACCGCCGTTCTTCCAGTCGTCGCCTTGCCAGGTGTCGTGACCGGGCTCGCCTTCGCCGGGGATGGTGTAGGTCCGCCACAGCTCCTTGCCGTCCTTGGCATCATAAGCCACGACGTAACCGCGCACGCCGAACTCGCCGCCGGAGCCGCCGACGATGACCTTGCCGTCGACGATCAACGGCATCAGGGTCAGGTACTGGCCCTTCCTGTAGTCCTGCACCTTGGTGTCCCACAGCACCTTGCCGGTCTTGGCATCGAGCGCGACCACGTGGTCGTCCGTGGTGGCGAGGTAGAGCTTGTCCTCCCACAGGCCGACGCCGCGGTTGGTCGGATGCAGCTGGAACAGATCGTCAGGAAGCTGCCGCTTGTAGCGCCAGTATTCGTCGCCGGTCTTCGCATTCAGCGCGATCACCTGCCCCATCGGGGTCGTCACGAACATCGCGCCATTGTTGACGATCGGCGGTGCCTGATGGCCTTCGACCACGCCGGTGGCGAAGGTCCAGACCGGCGTGAGGTTCTTTACGTTCGAGGTGTTGATCTGATCGAGCGGACTATAGCCGTGCCCGTCATAGGTGCGCCGGTAGAGCATCCAGTTGCTTGGCTCGGGATTTTCCAATCGCTGCGCGGTGACCGGAGAGTAATTCTCGATCGGACCTGATATGGCGACGGTCGAGGCAAGAGTTGAAGCAAGACACGTAAAGGCGACGAAGCCGGACAGTAACCATTGCTTCCTGGTGGAAGTTTTCATGGACGTTCCCCTTTTTCATCCGTTTGAATTCTTGTTGTGAATTCTTGTCGTTCTTGTTGTTTCTTGTCGTTCGTCCCGTCGTCCGCCCGTCGGCGGATGCGGCCTCTCGTGACGCGGGCATGGCCCGCAACCCGCCGTCATCCTGGCTGCGTGCCACCTACCTTTCCCATGAAATTGCCGGCGACGCTGAGTGCGCCGTCAGCGAGCGCCAGCGGCAACGCCGCAAGCCGTCGCGGTGCCGGCCCGAACACGACCTGCGCGCCCGCGCGAGGATCGAATTCGGAGTTGTGGCACATGCACTTGAACACCTCCTTGTCGCCGACGTCGCTCTTCACCCAGGCGGTGACGGGACAGCCCGCATGCGAGCAGATCGCGGAATAGGCGATGATGCCGTCGACGGCACGCGCGCGTGTCTTCTCGTCGAGATCGGCGGGATCGAGCTTGATGATCAGGATCTCGTTGAGCCGTGAGGCACTGCGCACCACGGATGTATTGGGATCCTTCGGCCAGGCATGGACCGGCGGCCCGCCAGCCTTCAGATCGGATGCGGTGATGAGCTTGCCTTCCTGGTCGCCTTCCGAGAACACCAGCACATCGCCCTTCTGGGGCCGTTCGTCCGAACCGGGCGGATCTTCGCCCGCGCGCGCCGGCGGCGAACAGCAGAGGCAAGCGGTGGTCGCAAGCGCGCCGAGCAGCAGCGTTCGCCGCGTTTGCTCGATGCCCGCATCGGCTTCAAGTTCCGCGTCATGATCGGATGATGATGAGGAAGGGTCGTTGAACGGTGCGCTCGACATGCCCGATAGCAGGCGCTGGAACTCTGCCGAAAACAAGGCGAAGAATTGGCGCCGCAGTGCATCAATATGGCTTTGCTCGCTTTGATTGCGGGACCATAAATGCATTCAAAGGCATTTTTGCAATTTCAACGTCACACCGCGCGATCAGCATGACGATTTTGCAGATCAGGCCAATGATGTTGGAATTGGTGCACCGCGCTCTCGGTGCGCAGTGCAAAAGCGGCGCAGATCGCCTTACGACCGGAGCACGTGACGCGGCGATGCGATACGGCCTGCGACGGTTGCCGATGCCATTTCAAAGCTGTCGGCGATGCGCCGCGCCTTGTCGATGAAGAGCGCGGCCGCCGCGGGCGGGCAGACCTCGCGTGCGGTCTGCTCGAACAGATCGAGCCAGCGGTCGAAATGATCGCCGACCAGACTCAGCGGCAGATGCGCCCGCATCGGCGAGCCATGATAGCGGCCGCTCATCAGCACGACGGACGACCAGAAATCCCGGAGCTTAGCGAGGTGCTCGTCCCAGTTCTGGACGATCGCAAAGACCGGACCGAGCAGTGCGTCTTCGCGCACGCGTCCGTAGAAGCGAGTGACGAGTTCCCCGATCATCTCCTCGGTGATCCCGGTGCGCTCGATCGCATCCTGGGTCAGCAGGTTCCGCCGCGCAGCCGCCGCCTCGCGCTCGGCCTTCAGTCGATCTGACATGTCCTCTGTTATCCGTTCGATTGTTCCCGCGAGCCGCCCGTCCAGCATTGTCGGGCCAATTGCGCACGGCGTCTTTGTCGCAGCGCAAATTGCGGGATCTGGCGGCGGACGCTGAGACCCGCCGCCGGTGCCTTCATCAGGCGTTATAGGTGTAGAAGCCCTGCCCGGTCTTGCGGCCGAGATGGCCGGCATCGACCATCTCTTTCAGCAGGGGGGCTGGCCGGTATTTAGGGTCGTTGAAGCCTTTGTAAAAGACCTCCATCACCGACAGCATGGTGTCGAGACCGACCAGATCGGCAAGCGCCAGCGGTCCGATCGGATGGTTGCAGCCGAGCTTCATGCCGGCGTCGATCTCTTCCGCCGTCGCGATTCCCTCCTGAAGCGCGAAGATCGCCTCGTTGATCATCGGGCACAGGATGCGGTTGACGGCAAAGCCCGGGCTGTTCTTGGCCGTGATCGCCACCTTGCCGACGCGCTTGGCGAAATCCAGCGCCTTGGCGTGGGTGTCGTCGGAGGTCTGCAAGCCGCGGATCAACTCCAGCAGCGCCATGACCGGCACCGGGTTGAAGAAATGCATGCCGATGAAGCGATCGGGGCGGTCGGTCGCTGCGGCGAGCTTCGTGATCGAGATCGACGAGGTGTTGGTTGCAACCAGCGTGCGCGGCGACAAGGTTGCACAGAGGTCCTTCAGGATCTTGACCTTGAGCTCCTCGTTCTCGGTCGCGGCTTCGATGACCAGATCGCAATCCGACAGCTTCGCCCGGTCCGTGGTGCCGGTGATGCGCTTGAGCGTCGCTTCGCGGTCAGCCGCCGACATCTTTTCCTTCTTGACCAGGCGCTCGAGGCTGCCGCCGACAGTCGAAAGGCCGCGGTTCACCGCCGCATCGGAAATATCGACCATCACGACCGAGAGCCCAGCCGCCGCGCAGACCTGCGCGATGCCGTTCCCCATGGTCCCTGCCCCGATGATGCCAACGGTTTGGATCATTGCGTCACATCCTTCATGCTTGCGGCCCGTACCAGTGTGGCCTGGCCATTGTTCCTGGTCAGGGTCTAGCACCGGCATTGGGCTGGCGCGACCCGATCCTGTTCCTTAACGCATCCGAGGCGGGAATAAAGCCGCCATTCGGTCGCTAGAGGGCAGGATTTGGCGGCCTGCCAAGCGGTTTGCCCGAATTTGCGCCCCGCCCCAGCGCCCTCGCAGAGGAGACGCGGCAAGCTCGGCAGACCTCGGACCACCTCGACCTCGCCCGATCGGATGACGCGGTGCACGCCAGCGCTGTGGTGTGATTGCTACGCCATCGCCAGCGCGAATTCCTCTCGGCGTGATTGTGAGACAGGCCACACTGGCTTCGTGCCTCAGCTGCTAGGCGTCAGACCCATGACGAAACACATCAAGCTCCCGGTCATTCTTACCGCTCTGCTGGCCGCCACGCAAAGCTTGGCAGCCGAAACCAAAGGGGCTGGCTCGACCTTCGTTTCCCCTGTGATGGCCAAATGGATCGACGCATATAATACCAAGACAGGCCATGCCGTCAGCTATCAAGCAGTCGGCTCGGGCATCGGGGTC
The DNA here is from genome assembly GCF_000296215.2 of Bradyrhizobium sp. CCGE-LA001. Classification (NCBI taxonomy): domain Bacteria; kingdom Pseudomonadati; phylum Pseudomonadota; class Alphaproteobacteria; order Hyphomicrobiales; family Nitrobacteraceae; genus Bradyrhizobium; species Bradyrhizobium sp. CCGE-LA001. The sequence goes on from NZ_CP013949.1 coordinate 5,728,565, forward strand.
GACTTGATTAAGAACGAGGCCGTCGATTTCGGCGCAAGCGACATGCCCCTCGATCCCAACGAGTTGGACAGGCTCGGCCCGATGCAATTCCCGATCGTGATCGGAGGCGTCGTGCCGGTCGTCAATATCGCCGGTGTCAGGCCCGGACAGATCCGTTTCACCGGGCAGGTGCTCGCCGACATCTATCTCGGCAAGCTCAAATCATGGAATGATCCGGCCATCAGCGAGATCAATCCCGACATCAGATTGCCAAATGCGCCGATCGCCGTGGTCCATCGCGTCGACGGATCCGGCACGACATTCAACTGGACGAACTACCTCTCGAAAGTCAGCCCACGATGGAAGACGAGCGTCGGTGAAGGCACATCGGTCAAGTGGCCGCGCGGAGTGGGCGGCAACGGCATTGAGGGCGTCGCTTCGCTGGTCAGCCACGTTCCGGGCTCGATCGGTTACCTCGAATACACCTACGCACTGCAACGGCTCGACAAGATCTCCTTCGGCCTGGTGCAGAACAGCGCCGGCAATTTCGTGATCCCCGACGCAGGATCGTTCAAGGCCGCAGCCTCCAGTGCGGACTGGAAAGCGGTGAAGGACTTCCATCTGGTGCTGACCGACGCGCCCGGCGAAGACGCCTACCCCATCACGGCCACGACCTTCGTGCTGATGCCGAAGGAGCCGAAATCTCCGGAGCGGTCGGCAGCTGCCATGGACTTCGTCCGCTGGTCGCTCGTAGGCGGAAGATCGCATGCCGAAACGCTCAACTACGTGCCGCTGCCGCTCCTCTTGATCGACCAGATCGATCACTATTGGCGAAAAAGCATCGGAGCGGCCGAGACGGTCTCTGCATCAGCCGACGTCGAGCACTGAGCCCAAGGCAGACCTCGCGCTATCCCGGCGACTTTCACGCTGATGCGAACACACGAGAGGTTCCTCACTCGTCGCGGTTGAACGGAACGGCCCCGACATCGGCGGCGATGGGAACGTCGTCAGCAGCGGCAGGTTGTCTTCGAGGTGAAGTCAAGGAGACGACAATGAAAAAGATCATTCTGGCATCCGCATGCATCATGGCCCTGGCGACCGGCGGCGCCGTCGCGCAGACACAGCCCGCCCCCGGCGCATCCGGCCAGGGCGACGTCGGTCCCTCGTCGCGAGGGCCCGGCACCAAGGGGATGACGACAGGCCGTTCGTCGAACATGCAAAACGAGGCCAGCGACAGCAAGGGTGCGCAGACCCCATCGGCCGGCGGCAGCAACACCAACAACATGGGCAGCCAGGCCGGCGGGAGCGCAGGCGCAGGCGCAGGCAAATAAAGCGCCCCGCTCGAAATCTGGAGAGGGGCCGAGGCTCCTCTCCCCGGCGCGGGACCGATCAGTGGCCGGCCGATTCTTCATGACGCTCAGGACACCCTGAGAGCCGGCTCGTTCATCCGCTCGTGTTCTGGGCAGTCAGAGTTCGTCGCCGTCGATGTCAGACGCAAGGTCGACGATAAGAGTCTCGCCTAGGGCATGTCCCGGAGATCCCGCGTTCGCTCCTTCTCGACAGAAGAGCAGCCGCGATGATGTCGCCGGAACGCACTGTAGCGATGATCACGCCAGCATCGCGCACCACTCCTCACGATGCACCGATGTTCTGCAATTGGTCCCACCTACATTGACATCGGTGTGACGGCCGGGGCAGTTTTTCACATTGCTGGCGAATCAGCGATTGCCTCACGCCGAGTACCTCTTGGACAACTCCCAGTGCTTTCGAGACTGATATCGTTGCTGCGCCGCATCCCTGCGGTGAAATGGGCGTTCACCCGGCTTCGGTCTTCACCGCGCGGCGGCAGTGTTGACATCGCGCCGAGTGCCGCAGCTGGTCCGGCCACCATTGTCGACGTCGTGGAAACTGCGCCGGCTCCAGTCGCAGATATCGGCGTGGCGCCACAGCATGATGGGGCTGACCTCGCGGTTGCGGCTCCGCCGGCCGCGGAGAATGACACGGCTGTTTGTGCCGTCGCGGAGAGCCCGTCGACCGACATTTGCGCCAACGACGCTTCAGCTCCAGAGTCGCCGACAGAGGCCGAGGCGGTTTTGGCGGTGCCTGCCGTCGAAGAGGCTTCGGTTTCACCGCCGGATCTCACGCACGAGCCAGTCGCAGCTGCCGATGTCGTCACCGATATCTCTTCTGATATCCCGACTCCGTTTGAACCCGTCGTTGCAGAGGTATTGCCGCTTTCGTCGGCCAGGGTCGAGACCGCGCTGAAGGAAGTTCCCGACGCCGTCGCCGAGCACGGTCCCTCGCTCGTCGTCTCCACAGCCATCGATCCGTTGGTCAACGAAATCCCCGCAGTCGACGCCGACAGCGTTGCGGCGGACGCCAGCTCCGACGGCGGCTCTTCTCCAAACGTCGAGATTACGCCGCTCCCAGCAAATGATCCTCCGGCCGCCGCAACCATCGATGCGGAGGCTCGGTCTGCCGAACCAGACGCCGCCGTCACGAATATCGAGCCCCCCGCCCCTGTCAGTCCCGCTTCCGAAGCACGTAACGTGCGGAACGTTCGGGCGCGCCCAGCGGAACCCGCCGATCGCGCCGCACTGATCCGGCAGCGCTGGGCGGAAACCGGCGTCAGGATGTGGAATCCTCGTCTTCACGGCACCGGCGATGCCACGCTCAACATCCAGGGCAGTATCGGGCTGCTGCCGCCCGCGCCGGGCGAGACGATGCCCCGCTACGACAAGCTGGAGTTCAAGATGCTCGGCGGGCAGATCGTCTGCGAGGGGGTCATCGTCGAGGCGCCCGTGCACGCGAGCCAGCGCAATTTTACGCGTCTCGCAGAGCCTGCGAAACCCGATCGGGTCCGCGAGCCCGTGCGCGAACGCCAAGCCGCGCTCGCCTGATCCTTTCCTCTGCGACCATCAGCGCGCGAAGTGCTGGGGATTGCCTTCTGCATCGCGCAACCCGTCCTCGCGGCGGGCAAACGGCCGCGTCAGACGGTTACCCCCGTGGCGATCGGGCGCCAAGTTGCTCGTAGCGCCTTCGGCCGACTTGCCGTTATTCTCGCGCGGCACATCAGATATCTCCAGACACGAAGTTGCCCGCAACGTCCGCCACGAAGTAATTTGCGCAGCGGTCGAGCCACCGACGTCCGCGCCCGATCGAAACGACAAGAACAATCTGGGAGATGAACCATGAGAAGGCTCACGGCCGCACTATGCGCAATCGTGCTGCTTACGACCGGCGCGCAGGCGCAGACCATCAAGGATTTCCTGGCGGCGGCCATGCAGAAGTGGACGGCACCGTTCGAGCCGTTCCAGCTGATCGGCAACATCTACTATGTCGGCACCGGCGGCATTGCCGTCTACGTCATCAAGACATCGCAGGGCCTGATCCTGATGGACACCGCGATGCCCCAGTCGACCGGCATGATCAAGGACAACATCGCCAAGCTCGGCTTCAAGGTTTCCGATATCAAACTCATCCTCAACTCGCATGCGCATCTCGACCACACCGGCGGCTTCGCCGAGATCAAGAAAGAGACCGGTGCGCAGCTCGTGGCCGGCGAGCGCGACAAGCCGCTGCTCGAAGGCGGTTACTATCCCGGCGACGAAAAAAACCAGGACCTCGCCTTTCCCGCGGTGAAGGTGGACCGCACCGTGAAGGAAGGCGACAAGGTCACGCTCGGCGATGTCACGCTGACCGCTCACGCAACGCCCGGCCACTCGCCGGGTTGTACGAGCTGGGAGATGAGCGTCAAGGACGGCGATCAGAACCGCGAGGTGTTGTTCTTCTGCAGCGGCACGGTGGCGTTGAACAGGCTGGTCGGGCAGCCGACCTATCCGGGCATCGTCGACGACTACCGCGCGACCTACGCCAAGGCTAAGGCGATGAAGATCGACGTGCTGCTCGGGCCTCATCCCGAAGTCTATGGCATGCAGGCCAAGCGCGCGGAGATGAAGGACGGCGTACCGAATCCCTTCGTCAAGCCGGGGGAGCTCGCAACCTACATCGCCGGCCTTTCCGATGATTTCGACAAGCAGCTGGCCAAGCAGACCGCGGCGCTGGACAAGAAATAGCGGCGACCACGTTTCATCCTCCCAGCGCAGAGAGGCGAACCAGCACGTCAGCCCGGGCCGCTGACGTGCGACAATACGCTGCGCCGGGCATGGTTAGCAGGACGTAGCCGCAAACCACCTGACGCAGCCGAAGCGTCCGACCTGGGCGCCCGGCATGCTTAACAGAGCATCACCATTGCACGGTTCTAGGGCCCCCGCGGTCTCATGCAACCGGCGCAGCCCTGTCCGACGGAACCCGATCTAACGTGCCCTTTACCCGGGCCGTGCAAGATCGCCGGCGTTTTTTCAGGGATCCGGGACTCGTATTTCAATGCCTGTTGCCGATTTGAAATCTCATTTGGCCGCCGCAATACGGCTGTTTCGCGTTCCGGCCGACAATCCGGACTTGATGCGCGCGCAGTTTGACGCCTTCTCCAAGCAGGTCCCGCTGCTCTACTTCATCCTCATGAGCAACACGATCGCCGTCGCCTATACCTATGTGAACGTGGCGCCGGACTGGCTGACGATGATCGTGCCGAGCGTGCTCACCGTGCTCGCGGCTTTGCGCACTTACTGGTGGCTGCGTCAACGCCACCTCGTGCGCAGCGACGCCGACATCTTGCGCAATCTGCGCGCCACCAACTGGCTGACCCTGCCGATCGGTGCCGGCTTCACCGTCTGGTCCTTCGCGCTCTACCCTTACGGCGATCCCTTCGCCAAGAGCCAAGTCGCCTTCTACATGGCGGTCACCGTGATCGGCTGCATCTTCTCGCTGATGCATCTGCGTTCGGCGGCGCTGATCGTGACGCTGATCGTCGACGTGCCCTATGTGCTGTTCTTCTTCGCCACCGGGGAGCCGACGCTGAAAGCGATCGCCGTCAACAATCTCCTGGTCTCCGGCGCGATGGTGACGGTGCTGTTCATCTACTACCGCGACTTCGCCGATCTCGTCGCGAGCCGCAAGTCGTTGCTCGCGCAGCAGGCGGCGACGCAGGCGCTCTCGGACGAGAACTTCCGCCTTGCCAATCTCGACTCCCTCACCGAGCTGCCGAACCGCCGCCGCTTCTTCGCCGAGCTGTCGAGCGCGTTCACCGATGCCGAGCGCAGGGGCGTTCGCGTCGCGGTCGGAATCATCGATCTCGACGGCTTCAAGCCGATCAATGACAATTACGGCCACACCGTCGGCGATCGTGTCCTGATCGAGGCCGGCAAACGCATCCGCGAGGTTTGCAAGGGCTTTGGCCCGCAGCGCGTGGAGTTCGCCAGGCTTGGCGGCGACGAGTTCGGCCTCGTTGTGTGCGGCGATCCCGACGATGCCGATCTGATGCGGCTCGGCGAACGCATTGGCAGTCAGGTCAAATTGCCCTACCAGCTCGACACCGCTCATACCGGGCTGTCCTGCTCGATTGGTTTCGCGCTGTTCCCGAACTCCGCGGCGACGTCGGAGGCACTCTATGAATGCGCCGACTATGCGCTCTATCACGCCAAGCGCCATCTGCGCGGCCGCACCGTCATCTTCTCGAGCGAGCTCGAGGCCGAGATCCGCAGCCGCGGCGTCATCGAGAATCTGCTCCGCAGCGCCGACCTCGGCACTGAGATGGATCTGGTGTTCCAGCCGATCGTGGACGCTATGAGTGAGCACACCGCCGGCTTCGAGGTCCTCGCGCGCTGGCACAGCTCCCGCCTCGGACTGGTCTCGCCCGCGGACTTCATTCCGGCCGCCGAGCGCATCGGCCTGATCCGCCCGCTGACGCAGGCGCTGCTGGTTCGCGCGCTCGCGACCGCCAAGACCTGGCCCGATCACATCCGCCTGTCGTTCAACCTCTCCGCCCACGACGTCTGCGCGGCGGAGGGAATTCTGCCGCTGATCTCCATCATCGAGAAGAGTGGTTTGCCACCGCATCGGATCGATTTCGAGATCACCGAGACCGCGGTCACCTTCGACTTCGTGCGCGCGCAGCAATCGGTCGCGACCCTGAAGGCAATGGGCTGCGGCGTTTCGCTGGACGATTTCGGCACCGGCTATTCGTCTCTGAGCCATGTGCACCGGCTGCCGCTCGACATGATCAAGATCGACCGCAGCTTCGTTTCCGACATCAACGACAATCCCGTGAGCTACAAGATCATCAAGTCGCTCACGGGCCTGTGCGACGACATGGAGATCGCCTGCGTCGTCGAGGGCGTCGAGACGCGCGCGCAGCTCGACACCCTGCGCCGCCTCGGGTGCGACTTCATCCAAGGTTATCATTTCGCCAAGCCCATGCCTGCCAACGCGATTGGCGCCTATCTGGCGGACGAACGGCTTCGTCTTGAGGGCGGCGGAGCCAAGGTCGTGGCCTGACGTCAGACCGCGCAGTAACGTTCCTGGATGTCCGTGTCCGCAAGCAGCGCCGCCGCGCTGCTCTGATGCACCACCTCGCCCTGATCGATGATCACTGCGCGGTCGGCCAGCCGCAGCGCCCATTCGACGTTCTGCTCCACCAGCAGCAACGTCTTGCCCTCGTCGCGCAAGCGGCGGAACAGAACGCCCATCTCCTCGACCAGCACGGGCATGATGCCCTCGGAGGGCTCATCGAGCAGGATCATCTTGGGCTTCGCGATCAGCGCCCGCGCGATCGCCAGCATCTGCTGCTCGCCGCCGGAGAGCGTCACGCCTTCCTGGTCGAGGCGCTCCTTCAGACGCGGAAAGGTTTCGGCGATCTCGTCGATGGCCGCGCGCTCCTCGACGTCGCTGCCCGCGGCGACGAGGCCGAGCCGGAGGTTCTCGCGCACCGACAGGCCGGGAACGATGCGGCGCTCTTCGGGCACATAGGCGAGGCCAAGGTGGAAGCGCTGATGCGCCCGCAGGGGCAACAGCTCCCTGCCAGCGAAGCGCACGCGGCCCTGAGCTTTCGGCATCAGGCCCATCACCGCCCGCAAGGTGGTGGTCTTGCCGGCGCCGTTGCGGCCGACGAGCGCGACCACTTCGCCGGCGTTCACGTGCAGTGAGATGCCGTGGAGGATATGGCTTGCGCCATACCAGGCATGGAGATCTTCGATGTCGAGCAGCGCGGTCTCAGCCATAGCCTTCACTCTGTCCCAGGTAGACCCGGCGAACTTCCGGGTTGCTCCTGATCTCGTCCGGCGCACCGTCGGCAAGGAGGCGGCCGTGGTGCAGCACGACGACGCGCTTCGACAGTCCCAGCACCATCTTCATCTTGTGCTCCACCAGCAGCACGGTGCGCTTCTCTGCGAGGCGTTCGAGCAGCGCGACCATGTCCTTGGTCTCCTCCGGCCCCATGCCGGCGGTCGGCTCGTCCAGCAGCAGCAATTCCGGCTCGGATACCAATGCGATCGCGATCTCCAGCGCGCGCTGCTGGCCGTGCGACAGGAATTTTGCCAGTTCGCCGCGCTTGCCGAGCAATCCGACCGCGTCCAGCGCCGCATCGGCACTCGCGTTCAGCTCGGTCAGTCGGGTGCGGTTTCGCCAGATGTCGTAGCTCACGGTCAGCGCCTGTGCCGCGACGCGGACGTTCTCGTGCACGGACAGGTCCGGAAAGATGTTCGTGATCTGGTACGACCGCGAAATGCCCTGATGCACGAAGCGGTGCTGCGGCAGGCCGTTGAGCTCACGTCCCCTGAAATGCAGCTTGCCCGACGTCGGCGTCAGCGCGCCGGACAGGATGTTGAAGAAAGTGCTCTTGCCGGCGCCGTTCGGCCCGATGATCGAGGTCAGCTGGCCGGCCGCGAACGACACGGTGATGCCTTCAAGCGCAGTGAAACCGCCAAATCGTTTGCCGATGCCTTCGGCCCGAAGCAGCTCGGCGCTCATGGCCGCGCCTTTCCGAAGCCAAGGGCATCCAGCAGCGTCCCCCAGATACCCTTGGGCAGGAACAGCACGAACAGGACGAAGATCGCGCCGACGAAGATCTGCCAATGCGGCGTCCAGAGCGAGATGACGTCCTCCAGGATCAGGAAGCTGGCAGCACCGACGAACGGTCCGAAAAAGCTGCGGGCGCCGCCGAGCAGCACCATCATCACGATCATGCCCGAGGTCTGGTAGTGCAGGATGTCGAGCGGCACGATCGATAGATGCAGCGCCAGCATGCAGCCGCCGAGCGATGAGATCGCGCCCGACAGCATGAACACGACCAGCTTGCTGCGTTCGACGTCATAGCCGCAGGCCCGCGCCCGCTGCTCGTTCTCGCGGATCGCCTCGATGACGGCGCCGAATGGAGAGTTCAGGATGCGCGACTGGAACCACATCGCCAATGCCGCAAAGACCATCAGCACGTAGTACTTGTTGACAGGATCGAGGAAGTTGACCTGAAGGCCGAACAGGCTGATGCGGTCGACGGTGAAGCCGCGCAGTCCGTTCTCGCCACCGGTGAAGGAGGCCGCCTGGAGCGCGACATAGTAGACGAGTTGCGCCAAAGCGAGCGTCACCATGGAGAAGTAGATGCCACGGGTGCGCGTCGAGACGATGCCGATCAGGGCTGCCAGGCAGGTGCTGAGCAGCACCGCAATCGCCACCGCCGCAAACCAGGGCACGCCATATCGGCCGATCGCGATCCCCGTAAAATAGGCGCCCGCACCGAAGAACGCGGCCTGGCCAAACGACAACAGCCCGGTGTAGCCGAACAGCAGATTGTAGCCCATCACCACGACGCCGTAGATCAGGACGTTGACCGCCAGCGCCTTGGACGGCAGCAGCCAGGGCAATATGGCGAGCACCGCAATCGAGAGCAGCACGCGGTGGTCGAGAATACGGTCAAATCCGCCCGGTGCAGATTTGGCGAGAGTTTGGCCGCCCGGTGATGACGTCATGCCGTCCTCCCTCTGACGCCGAACAGACCCTGCGGGCGGATCAGCAGCACCACCGCCATCAGCGCGAACATGACGATGGTCGCCATCTCCGGCGCGAACAGCGCCACCAGGCTGATGGAAATGCCGACCATGAGCCCGGCCACGACCGCACCGACGATCGAGCCGAGGCCGCCGATCACGGTTACGACGAACGCTTCCGCCAGCACCAGGGACCCCATCTCGGGATTTACGCTACGCATCGGCCCCGCGAGCACGCCGCCAAGCGCAGCCAGCCCAACGCCGAGCCCGAAGATCGCGAGCCACACCCGGCCGATGTCGACGCCGAGCACCTGCATGATGGTGGGGTCGCGCGCACCGGCCCGCACGATCAAGCCGACGCGGGTCTTCTCCAACGTCAGCCAGAGCGCAAGCAACACTACTGCGACCAGCACGATGACGAACAGGCGGTAGCGCGGAAAAAAGCCGATACCGAGATCGAGCACGCCGATCAGTTGCGGCGGGGTCGGAAATGGGATGCCGTCGCTGCCGAACACGATGCGCACGCCCTCGACCAGGATGTAGCTGAGGCCGAAGGTGAGCAGCAGCGGATCGTCGATCGAGCGTCCATAGAGCCTGCGGATCAGGACGAACTCGATCAGCATGCCGAAGGCGCCGATCAGGATGGGAGCCAGTAGCAGCCCCCACCAGAAGCTCCCCGTGAGCGATGCCAGATAGAGGCCCGCATAGGCTCCGATCATGAACAGCGCGCCATGGGCGAAATTCACCACCCCGAGCATGCCGAACACGATCGTCAGGCCAAGCGCAGTGATCACCAGGACCGCCCCAAGGGCGATCCCGGAGAGAAGCTGCATGATGATCAGCGACAGATCCATCGTCTCAGTCTTAAGTGGCGTGGCCGAGTTCGCTGCAGGTCCGCAGCATGCCATCGGAACCGGCGTCGTTGGCGAGGATCGCGAACAGATCGTTGTCGCCAGCCATGGCCGATTTCTTCTTGGACTCCAGCACCAGCACCGACTGCACCGACTGGTGGTCGCATTTGCGGTAATGCTGCGGACCCTTGGTCAGATCATATTGCAGCTTCTCCAGGGCATCGATGACCTTGTCCGTATCGGTACCGCCCGCGGCCTGCATGGCCGCAAGCAGCGATCCGACGCCGGAATAGCCGTAGGCGCCGTAGTCGGTCGGGATCGCGCCGCCATTGGCGGCCTTGAACGCCGTGTTGAAGGCGGCTGCTGATTTGCTCTGCGTCTCCAGGCCCCAATAATAGTTGGCGCCGCCGACCACGCCCTCGAATACGTCGGGACCGACCGCGAGCCGCTGGTTGTGGAGGATGACGGGCACGACGATCTTCATCTGCTGCTTGATGCCGAAATCCACGGCCTGCTTGATCGCATTGGCCTGGTCGCGGCCGAAATTGGAGATGCAGAGCACATCCGGGCGCATCGACATCAGGCGCGGCATGAAGGTGGAATAATCAGCGGCGCCGAACGGATGCAGGATCTCGCCGACACTCTCCGCGCCGATCGCCGTCTGCGCGCGCTTGAAGCCGCGCAGCATCTCATGGCCGTAGGCATAATCGGCGACGAGATGGGCGACCTTCATCCCCTTCTTCAGGGTCTGCCGCGCCACCGCGGCAGTGGTCATGTGCGGGTTCAGAGCCTCGTGGAAGGTGTATTTGCTGAAATCCTTGGCCTCGTTGATGGTATCGGACTGGCTGATGGAAACGTAGATCACGCCGCGGGCGCGGGTGACCTCGTTGACCGCGAGCTGCACCGCGCTGGAGAGCGCGCCGACCACGGCGTGAACCTTGTCCTTTTCGATCAGCTCCAGGGTGCGGGTCGCGGCCTCGCCGGCATTGAGCTTGTCGTCGCGCACCAGCAGCTCGACCTTGCGGCCGCCGATGCCACCCTTGTCGTTGACGAGCTTGACGGCGAGCTCGGCACACTTGACCTGGTCGCGCGCTTCCGCCGCGAACGGGCCTGTCAGCGGCGTCGGAAAGCCTATACGGATCGTCTCGTCCGCGGCACGGCCGAGCCGGGGCATGGCGAGCAATGCTGCGCTGGCCGAGAGGCCGGCGAGCGCGGTGCGGCGGGATATCCGCAGGGTCGAACCGGATTTAGGCATGATTTCCTCCAACTGTCTTTTTTCTAGAATCGTTTCAGGGCTTTCAGGACTCTTGCGGGCGTAATCGGGACGGCGTTGATCGTCGCGCCGAACGGCGCAAGCGCATCGTTGACGGCGTTGAGCACGCAGGCGGAGGCCGCCGCCGTGCCGGCCTCGCCAACCCCCTTGGCGCCGAGCTCGGTGTCGGCAGTCGGGGTCTCGACATGGGCGATGACGATGTCGGGCATCTCCATCGGCATCGGCACGAGATAGTCGGCAAGCGAGCCGTTCATGAGCTGCCCGGTCTCGCTGTAGCGGCACTCCTCGAACAGCGCCGCGCCCAGCCCCTGCACGATGCCGCCGCGGAGCTGCTCGTCCACCAGCATCGGATTGATGACGCGGCCGCAATCCTCGACGATGAAATGTTTGAGGAGCTTGACGAAGCCGGTCTCGACGTCGACTTCGAGCGAGCAGCCCTGGATGCCGTTGGTGAAGGCGAAGGGATAGCCCTGCGGCGCAAAATGGTGGCTGACGGTGAGCTGCGCCTGCGTGCCGGGCGGCAACGTGTCGGAGCGGAAATAGGCGATGCGCGCGATCTCCGCGATCGGCAGCCGCTGGTTCCGCGTGCCGGCGTCGACCACTTCACCATCGATGATGTCGAGCGCCGACGGCTGCTCCTGAAGGATCAGCGCGGCGATCTCCAGAATGTTGCGCTTGAGCGCACGCGCGGCCTGCAGCGCGGTCTCGCCGCCGATGCCGGCCCCACGGCAGGCCCAGGTGGCGCCGCCATGCGGCGTCACCTCGGTGTCGCCGGTGATGACCTTGACGTGCTCCTGCGCAAGGCCGAGCTGGTCGGCCACGATCTGGCTGATGATCGCCTCGGTGCCCTGCCCCTGCTCGGTCACCGAGATCAGGCAGCGCACCTCGCCCGACGGCGTCAGGCTGAGGATCGCCCCATCCTGCGACGAAATACGCGCGCCGCCCACGCCGTAGAACGCAGGACTTGGATTGGTGATCTCGACAAAGGTGGCAATGCCGATGCCGCGGTAGACGCTGCGCTTGCGCAAGTCCGCCTGCTCGACACGCAGCGCGCCATAGTTCATCAGCTCGTGCAGACGCTTGAGGCAGGCCTGGTGCGACAAGGCCTCGAAACGATAGCCGGTCGGTGAGGTCTGCGGATAGGCATCGTCCGCGATCACGTTCTGCGCGCGGATGGCAAAGGGATCGAGGCCGAGCTTCGCGGCCGCCAAGTCGACGAGGCGCTCGGTGACCGCGCAGGCGATCGGATGGCCGACGGCACGGTACTGGCTGGTCTGCACCTTGTTCTGGAAGATCACCTCCAGCGTGGCGCGATAATTCTTGAAGCGATAGGGCGCACCGATCAGGCGGATCACCTGGTTGCCCTCGACAACGCTGGTGCGCGGATAGGTCGAGAATGCGCCGATCGAGGTTAGGTCCAGCACGTCCATTGCCAGGATCTCGCCCCTGGAATCCAGCGCCATCCGGGCGCGGACGCGGTGGTCGCGGGCGTGAATGTCCGACACGAAGGACTCGATGCGGTCGGCAACGTATTTGACCGGACGGCCGAGCAGGATCGAAAGGCCGACCACCGCCATGTCTTCGTGATAGACATGCAGCTTCATCCCGAAGGAGCCGCCAATGTCGGTCGCGATCACGCGAACACGGGCCTCGGCAATACCGTAATGGCGCGAATAGAGATCCTGGAACTGGTAGGGCGTCTGCGTCGCGTGATGCACGGTGAGCATGCCGGCCGCCGGATCGTAATCCGCGACGATGGCGCGCGGCTCCAGCGTCACCGCAGTGTGGCGACCAAAGGAGAACTCCTCCTCCACGACGTGGGCGGCGTTTGCAAATGCGTCGTCGACGGTGCCGTTGTCGAGCTGGCTGCGGAAGCAGGTGTTATTGGCGCTGCCGGGATTGACCAGCGGGCCGCCGGCCTCACGCGCGCTGTCGATATCGACGACCACAGGAAGGTCCTCGTAGTCGACCTCGATCAGCTCCAGCGCATCCTCGGCAATCGCGCGGCTCTCGGCGACGACCGCGACCACGGCCTGACCCGCCCAGACCACGCGATCCAATGGCAACGGCAGTTGCGGTGCCGAGGTCATGCCCTTGAAATGGTCGAGCGTGCCGATCCAAGGTGTACAGATCTTGGCAAGGTCTCCACCCGTCGCGACGAGATGCACGCCTTCGAGCGTGCGCGCCTCGTCAGTATTGATCGCGACGATCCTAGCATGCGCATGCGGGCTGCGCAGGAACGCAGCATGGAGCATGCGCGGCAGGCGGAGATCGCTGACATAGCGCCCGCGCCCGGCGAGCAGGCGCTTTGCGTTCGGCCGCGGCACAGAGCGGCCGATATAGGAGTTCGGGCGATCCAGGGAGGTCAGCGGTGCGCTCATGTCGCGCCTCCGTTCTCACTGCGCGCTTTGGCGACGGTGTCGATCGCATCGATGATCGCTTCATAGCCGGTACAGCGGCAATAATTGCCCGACAGCGCGTCGCGGATTTCTTCGCGGCTCGGCTGTGCCACCCGCGAAAGCAGTTCATGGGCGTTGACGAGCATGCCCGGCGTGCAGAAGCCGCATTGTAGCGCATTGCGACGGTGGAATTCGGCCTGGAGCTCGGCGAGCACACCGCTCTCGGTGAGGCCTTCGATCGTGTTGACGGTCGCGCCGTCGGCCTGCACCGCGAAGACCAGGCAGGAATGTACGGCGCGGCCATCGAGCTGCACCAGGCAGGCTCCGCAGGCGCCCATTTCGCAGCCGGCGTGCGTGCCGGTCAGCTCGAGCGTGTCGCGCAGGCAATCGACCAGCGTGTGACGCGGCGCGACCTCGCAGACAACCTTGCGGCCATTGACGACAAGGCGAATCCGGACGGTCTCGTCCACCTCGTCCAGCAGGCTGTCCTCGAAGCCGCTCATGAGCCCTCGCCGAGACGTCCGAGCAGGCGGCCGAGCAGCACGCGGGAGAGATGCAGCCGCATCGCCGGCGGCACCTCGTCGCTCTCCGGCGGCGCGAGATCGCCTTCGAGCGCGGCTTGTGCAGCAGCGATACGGTCGGCATCGAGTCCTTTGCCAATCAGCGCCGCCTCGGCACTCCTCGCCCGTGTCGGCGTGTCGCCGACGGAGAAGAACGCGATGCGGATGTCGTCAATGCGGTCGTCGATGAAAGTCGCCAATATTCCGCAGCCAACCAGCGCGTAATCGCCACGCCGTCGCGCCAGCTCGTCGAATGCAAAGCGCTGGTCGGCCCTAAACAGCGGAACATGGACCGCGGTGATCAGCTCGCCCGGCTGCAAAGCCGTTTCGAACAGGCCGAGGAAAAAATCATCCGCCTTCACCCGTCGGCGACCGGAAGGGCCTGCGATTTCGATCTCGGCATCCAGCGCCAGGGTCATCGCCGGAAATTCGGATGCGGGATCGGCCAGCGCGACGCTGCCGCCGAACGTGCCGCGGTTGCGGATGGCGGGATGGGCGACGAAGGGCGCGGCCGCATGCAGGAGCGGCGCGAATTCGGCGATCAACGGCTCGCTCAGCATCTCGCAATGACGCGTCAGCGCGCCGATGCGCAAGTGGCCGCCCTCGCGCGTGACACCGCGCAGCTCGTTGATATGGGTGATGTCGATCAATAGCCGCGGCGCCTGCAGCCGCAGCGACAGCGCCGGGACGAGGCTCTGGCCGCCGGCGATGAAGCGCGCATCGTCCCCGGCGCGCGCGTGAGCGTCCAGCGCCTGGTCGATCGTCGCAGCACGAAAATAGCTGAAAGCCTTCGCCTTCACTGCCGTTTCCCCGATATCCGTCGGCTCATCAGCCGGGATGCCAGATTTGTAACCACCTGGTCTCAAAATCCTGACACGGCGCCGGAGGCCGGTCAACAGGAAATGACCATTTGGTCACAAAACCAGCTTGGGCTATGAAGGAGGCAAGACGTTCGATTCAGCGACGAAATGGCCCGGAAAGCGCAGAAAACTTCGAAGCGTGCGGTTCGCAAGCGGACCGAGACAGGCAGCAAGTCTGCGCCAAAGCGCCGCAACATGCGTGCGGCCGATCGCGAGCGCGCGATCGTGGAGGAAGCGATCCGCTTCTTCGCCGAGCGCGGCTTCGAGGGCCAGACCCGCGAGCTCGCCAAGCGCATGGGCATTACGCATTCGGCGATCTATCGCCACTTCCCGAGCAAGGAAGCGCTGATCGAGCGGGTCTACCAGGAGGTCTATCTCAGCCGCTGGTCGCCGGACTGGGGACCGATGATCCGCGACCGGACCTTGCCGCTGGAGGCCAGGCTCACGCGTTTCTATCTCGACTATGTCGAACGCGTGTTCGAGTACAATTGGGTGCGGATCTTCGTCTTCTCCGGCATGAAATCGTTCGGCATCACCGGCCGCTATCTCGACATCGTCAGGCGCGAGATCATCGAGCCCGCCGCTGGCGAGTTGCGCTATGAACTGAAGCTGCCCGACGCGAAAGCACACTCGTTGAGTGAACGCGAGACCGAGCTATTCTGGGGTCTGCACGGCCGCATCTTCTATCTCGCCATCCGCAAATTCATCTATGCGACGCCGATCCCGCCGGATCTCGACGCGATTGTCCGCGACGCCGTCCAGACCTTCATGGACGGCGCCAAGACGACGATGCCGAGGCTCCTGGAGAGCGACTGAAGGCGTTACCTCGCAAGGCTCGGCAGATCGAGCCCCTTGTCGCGGGCGCAGTCGATCGCGATGTCGTAACCCGCGTCAGCATGGCGCATGACGCCGCTGGCGGGATCGTTCCAGAGCACGCGCTCGATCCGCCTGGCCGCTTCCGGCGTGCCGTCGGCGACGATCACCATGCCGGCGTGCTGGGAATAGCCGATGCCGACGCCGCCGCCATGATGCAGCGAGACCCAGGTCGCGCCGCTGGCGCAGTTGAGCAGCGCATTGAGCAAGGGCCAATCGGACACCGCGCCCGACCCATCCTTCATCGCCTCGGTCTCGCGGTTGGGGCTCGCCACTGAACCGCTGTCGAGGTGATCGCGGCCGATCACGATGGGCGCCTTCAACTCGCCGCGCGCCACCATCTCGTTGAAGGCCAAGCCCAGGCGATGGCGATCACCGAGACCGACCCAGCAGATCCGCGCCGGCAAGCCCTGAAACTTGATGCGCTCCTTGGCCATGTCGAGCCAATTGTGCAGATGCTTGTCCTCAGGCATCAGCTCCTTGACCTTGGCGTCGGTCTTGAAGATGTCTTCGGGATCGCCCGACAGCGCAGCCCAGCGGAACGGCCCGACGCCGCGACAGAATAAGGGGCGAATATAGGCAGGTACGAAGCCCGGGAAATCGAAGGCGTTCTTCAGGCCCATGTCCTGCGCCATCTGGCGGATGTTGTTGCCGTAGTCGAGCGTCGGGATGCCCTGCGCGTGGAAATCCAGCATGGCCTGGACATGCTCGACCATCGAAGTTTTCGAAGCGCGCTCGACCGATTTCGGAGCGGAGCCGCGCTTGGCTTCCCATTCCGCCAGCGTCCAGCCCTTCGGCAAGTATCCGTTGATCGGATCGTGCGCGCTGGTCTGGTCGGTGACGATGTCGGGCCTGACGCCGCGGCGCACCAGCTCCGGAAAAATCTCCGCGGCATTGCCGAGCAGGCCGACCGAGACCGCCTTCTTTGTCTGCGCGGCGTCTGCCATGATCGCGAGGGCTTCGTCGAGGGTCGCAGCCTGGCGATCGAGATAACCGGTGCGCAGCCGCATCTCGATACGGCTCGGCTGACATTCGACCGCGAGCATCGAGGCGCCGGCCATGGTCGCGGCCAGCGGCTGCGCGCCGCCCATGCCGCCGAGACCGGCCGTGAGAATCCATTTGCCGGCGAGGCTACCGCCATAGTGGCGACGGCCGACCTCGACGAAGGTCTCGTAGGTGCCCTGCACGATCCCCTGGCTACCGATATAGATCCAGGAGCCGGCCGTCATCTGGCCGTACATCATCAGGCCCTTGCGATCGAGCTCGTTGAAATGATCGAGCGTCGCCCAATGCGGCACGATGTTGGAGTTTGCGATCAGCACCCTCGGCGCGTCGGCGTGGGTGCGGAACACGCCGACCGGCTTGCCGGACTGGACCAGCAGCGTCTGGTCGGCTTCGAGTGAGCGCAAGGCCGCCGCGATCCGGTCGAAGCTGTCCCAGTCGCGTGCGGCGCGGCCGATGCCGCCGTAGACGACTAGCTCGCTCGGGCGCTCCGCGACATCAGGATCGAGATTGTTCATCAACATGCGCAACGGCGCTTCCGTGAGCCAGCTCTTGGCGCTGATGTCGCTGCCGCGAGGGGCGCGGATGATGCGGTCATTGTCCAGTCGGCGGTTCATGCGGACCTCTTAATCAAGTCTCGGAAACGGATCGGATGGAAGCGCGGTGATTGCGATCGCCGGCAGCGCGTCGGCTTCGATCAAGGCGGCTGCCTTGGCGAGATCGCCGGCCATATAGCGGTCGGCACCGAGCGCGGGCACGTGCTCGCGCAGCTTGGCAATGACGGCAGCGAGCGGCGCGCTGGTCGCATGCGGCGCGCGCAGCGTGATGCCCTGGGCGGCCACGAGCAGCTCGATGCCGAGGATGGCGGCGAGATTGTCGGACATGTCGGAGAGCCGCCGCGCGGCATGTGCAGCCATCGAGACATGGTCTTCCTGGTTGGCGCTGGTCGGCGTCGAATCGATCGAGCAGGCAGCTGCGCGCTGCTTGTTCTCGGCATAGAGCGCGGCCGCCGTCACCTCGGCGATCATGAAGCCGGAATTGATGCCGGGATCGGGCGTCAGGAACGGCGGCAGGCCAAAATTGAGCGCGGGATCGACCAGCGTGGCGATGCGCCGCTCGCTGATCGCACCGATCTCCGAGAGCGCGAGTGCAATCGCATCGGCGGCAAAGGCCACGGGCTCGGCGTGGAAGTTGCCGCCCGAGACGATTTCGCCGGTCTCAACCAGCACCAGCGGATTGTCGGTGACAGCGTTGGCCTCGACCATCAGCGCGCGCGCCGCCTGCGTGATCAGGTCGAGTGCGGCGCCGGCGACCTGCGGCTGGCAGCGCAGGCAATAGGGATCCTGTACGCGCTCGTCGCCTTCGAGATGCGACAGGCGGATGTCGCTGCCGTCGAGCAGCGCCGTCAACGTCGCCGCCGCAGCGATCTGCCCGGCATGGCCGCGCAGCGCCTGGATCTCGGGACGGAACGGCGCCGTCGAGGCCATCGCCGCGTCCACCGACAATGCACCGGTCACGAGCGCGGCACGCGCCAGGCGGAATGCGCGCAGCACGCCTGATATGGCGTAGGCGGTCGAGAACTGCGTGCCGTTGATCAGCGCGAGCCCCTCTTTCGGGCCGAGCGTCAGTGGCGCCAGGCCGGCAGCCTTGAGCGCATCGGCGCCGGATACAATTTTGCCGTCAACGATCGCTTGGCCTTCTCCGGTCATCACGGCCGTCATATGCGCCAGCGGCGCAAGATCGCCGGAGGCGCCGACTGACCCCTGCTGTGGCACCAATGGGTAGACCTGTCGGGTCAACATATCCTGCAACAGCTCGATCACCTCGCGGCGCACGCCAGAGGCGCCGCGGCCGAGCGAGACGATCTTCAGCGCCATCATCAGGCGGACGATCGGCTCGGGTGTCGGCTGGCCGACGCCGCAGCAATGCGAGAAGATGAGATTGCGCTGGAGCAGCGCGGTCTGATCGGGCGGGATGCGCTTCGACGCCAGCTTCCCGAAGCCGGTGTTGATGCCATAGACCGGCGCGTCGGCGCGCGCCGCCTTCGCGACGATCTCCGCCGCGGCCTCGACGCGCGGCCAGAACGAGGCATCGAGCACGACGGAAGCTCCCTCGAGCACGCGCGCGAGATCGTCGAGACTGGACGTTCCCGGCTTGACGACGATGGTCGCGCCCTGCCCTGTCACTGCCCCCTCCATACTCGGCGTTGCAGCGGGTTGAAGCCGATGCGATAGACTAGCTCGGCCGGCCGCTCGATATCCCAGATGGCGAGATCACACCATTTGCCGGCCTCTAACGTACCAGTCTCCTGCAGCACGCCGAGAGCGCGCGCGCCTTCGCGGGTGACGCCGGCAAGGCATTCGGCAACCGTCATCCGAAACAGCGTCGCGCCCATGTTCATCGCGAGCAGCAGCGAGGTCAGCGGCGAACTGCCGGGATTGCAATCGGTCGCCAGCGCCATGCAGGCGCCAGTCTTGCGGAACGTCTCGACCGGTGGCTTCTGCGTCTCGCGAATGAAGTAGAATGCACCGGGCAGCAGCACCGCCACGGTACCCGCCTTCGCCATCGCGGCTGCGCCGGCTTCGTCGGTGTGCTCGAGGTGATCGGCCGAGAGCGCGGAGAATTTCGCCGCAAGCGCAGCACCACCTAGGTTCGACAGCTGATCGGCATGGAGTTTGACAGGCAGTCCAAGCTGCCTCGCCGTCTCGAACACCCGTGCGGTCTGCTCGGCCGAGAACGCGATGCCCTCCATGAAGGCATCGACGGCATCGGCAAGGCCGGCCTTCGCGACGGCGGGCAGCATCTCGTTGCAGACGAGATCGATGTAACGATCCTTGTCGCCATTGGCTTCGACCGGCAGCGCGTGCGCCCCCAGGAACGACGTGCGGATCGCAACGGGCCGCTCCCGGCCAAGGCTGCGCGCCGCGGCGAGCTGGCGCGTTTCGGTTGCAGTATCGAGCCCATATCCGGACTTGATCTCGATCGTGGTGACGCCCTCGGCGATCAAGGCGTCGAGCCGCGGCAACGCGCTCGCGACAAGCTCGGCTTCGCTCGCCTTGCGTGTCGCGGCCACCGTCGAGACGATACCGCCGCCGGCGCGCGCAATCTCCTCGTAGCTCGCGCCCTTCAGGCGCAGCTCGAATTCATGCGCGCGGTTGCCGCCATAGACGAGATGGGTGTGGCAATCGACAAGACCCGGCGTGATCCAACGTCCTCCGCAGTCGATCCGTTCGGCCGCATCAGAATTTGCCGGGAAATCAGCTTGCGCACCCGCATAGACGATGCGGCCGCCGCGCGCGGCGATCAGGCCACGCTCAATCTCTCCGAGATCGGGACGGTCGGCCCGCATCGTGGCGAGCCGGGCATTGTGCCAGATCCGGTCGAAGCGCTCTGCCATGCAACGGTCCCTTCGCGTGGGATGCTTGACTTATATGTCTAGACATATAATCGTGGGATCGTTCTGTCCAGCCGGCGTGTAATCATGACCCGACTGCATTTCACCTCCGCGCTCCTGCCCTCGGGCTGGGCCAATGACGTGCAGGTGGTGATCACCGCCGGCGCGATCGCGGAGGTGACGCCGGGCGTGCCGCCGGCCGCCGGCGACGAGCGCCACGCACTTGCGGTTCCGGGGTTGGCTAGCCTGCACAGCCACGCCTTCCAGCGCGGCATGGCGGGCCTCGCCGAATTGCGCGGCGACAGCACCGACACGTTCTGGACCTGGCGCGAGACGATGTACCGTTTCGCACTGGCGATGACGCCGGACGACGTCGCGTCCGTCGCAACGCTGCTCTATGTCGAGATGCTGGAGCAGGGTTTTACCCGCGTCGGCGAATTCCATTATCTGCATCATGATCGCGACGGCGCCCATTACGCCGACCTTGGCGAGATGGCCGCGCGCATCGCACAGGCTGCCGAAGCTTCCGGCATTGCGCTGACTCTGCTGCCGAGTTTTTATGCGCATGGCTCATTTGGTGGCGCGCTGCCGCATGCGGGCCAACGGCGCTTCATCTGCTCGGTCGATCAGTTCGCCGCGCTCATGGCCGCCTCGCGCAAGGCGATCAGCGGTTTGCCGAGCGCCAATATAGGCATCGCGCCGCATAGCTTGCGCGCGGTGACACCCGACGAGCTCGCGGCGATCATCCCGCTTGCCGATGGCGGGCCGGTGCACATTCACGCCGCCGAGCAAGTGAAGGAAGTCGAGGATTGCCTGGCTTGGTCGGGACGGCGGCCGGTGCAATGGCTGCTGGAGCATGCGCCGCTCGATCGGCGCTGGTGCCTCATCCACGCCACGCACATGACGGATGAGGAAGTCACCGCGTTCGCCAAGACCAGTGCTGTCGCGGGTCTCTGCCCCATCACGGAGGCAAGCCTCGGCGACGGCATCTTTTCGGCCCGCGAGTTTCTCGCTGCCGGCGGCGCGTTCGGTGTCGGCACAGATTCCAACGTGCTGGTCGGCGTCGCCGACGAATTGCGCCAACTCGAATATGGCCAGCGCCTCAAGCACCGCCAGCGCAACGTGCTCTCCAGTGGCGCGGGCCGCTCCACGGGTCGCACGCTATTCGACCATGCTCTTGCGGGCGGCGCGCGAGCGCTGGCGCAACCGATGGTCGGCCTCGCACCGGGCGCGTGCGCCGATATCGTCACGCTCGACACGACGCATCCTTCGCTGGCGGAACGCACTGGCGATGCAGCCATCGACGGATGGATCTTCGCCGCAGGCGATGGCGCGATCGACTGCGTCTGGGCCGGCGGCGGCAAGGTCGTTGAAGGCGGCCGGCATAGGCTGCGTCAAGCCGCGCGCGAGGGTTTCAACGCGGCAGTGCGGAGGCTCGTCGCATGAGCCTCGTAACCGATGGCGACAAGCCGACGCTGTACAAGCGAATCCGCGCCGACATCGAGAAGCGCATCCTGACCGGCGAATGGCCACCGGGCCATCGCATTCCATTCGAGCACGAGTTGGTCGCGCGTTACGGCTGCTCGCGCATGACCGTGAACAAGGCGCTGTCGGAGCTGGCGCAAGCCGATCTGATCGAGCGGCGACGGCGTGCCGGCTCCTTCGTGCGCCGGCCGCAGCATCAATCTGCCGTACTCAAGATTGCCGACATCCGCGCCGAGATCACGGGGCTCGGCCGCTCCTACGGCTACGAGCTGATCGGCCGCAAGCTGCGCGCGGCGACCGCTGCCGACCGCGATCGCCTCGGCGTCAAGAAAGCCGGCAAGGTGGTCGCAATCGCCTGCCGGCACAGCGCCGACAACGTGCCCTTCGCCATCGAGGATAGGCTGATCGACCTTGCGTCCGTGCCGCATGCCGCAACCGCGGATTTTGCGCGCGAGCCGCCCGGCTCCTGGCTGCTTCACCATGTCCCATGGACGGAGGCCGAGCACACGATCAGTGCCATCGTTGCGGACGATCGCACGGCGGAGGCGCTCGACATCGCCGTCGGCGCCCCCTGCCTCGTGATCGACCGCTATACCTGGCGCAGCGCGCGGACCATCACCGCGGTTCGCCTGCTCTATCCCGGTGACTCTCACCGCCTTGTCGCCCGATTCAAGGGAGGCTGAGAGGAGAATGTCGGCACAATTCGTGCAATGCTTCGGGCAACGGTCCGCACGGACCGAGAATGATCAACAGGACGTCAATCCATCGATCGGCAAGAGGACGACAAACATGCGTAGTTCAAAAGTATTTGCGACGATCATTGCCCTTGCGGCCTCCACTCCCGTGCTCGCCGACGACGTCAAGGTCGGCGTCGGCATCTCCGGCTGGACCGGCTTTGCGCCGCTGACGCTCGCGAAGGAGGCCGGCATCTTCAAGAAGAACGGGCTCGACGTCACCATCAAGAAGATCCCGCAGAAGGACCGGCATCTCGCCATCGCCTCCGGCGACATCCAATGCGCGGCGACCACGGTTGAGACCTGGATCTCGTGGAACGCCAACGGCGTTGCCACCAAGCAGATCTTCCAGCTCGACAAGAGCTATGGCGCCGACGGCATGGCCGTGCGCAACGACGTCACCGCGATCAAGGACCTGAAGGGCAAGACCGTCGCAGCCTCCGCGCCGGGTACCTCGCCGTATTTCGCGCTTTCCTGGATGCTCAAGAAGAACGGCCTGACGACGAAGGACGTGACCGTGGTGAACCTGGAGCCGGCTGCGGCCGCGCAGGCTTTCGTCTCCGGCCAGAACGATGCCGCGATGACCTATGAGCCGTACCTCTCGACCGTGCGCGCCGCCCCAGACAAGGGCAAGATCATCGCGACCACGCTCGACTATCCGATGGTGATGGACACCTTCGGCTGCACGCCGAAATTCCTGACGGAGAATCCCAAGGCCGCCAAGGCTCTCGCCGACAGCTATTTCGAGGCGCTCGAGGTGATCGCCAAGGACCAGGCCAAGGCCTATGAGATCATGGGCGCCGACGTGAAGCAGACCGGCGAGCAGTTCGGCAACTCGGCGAAATATCTGCGCTGGCAGGACAAGGCCGCGAACCAGAAATTCTTCGCCGGCGATTTCCTGACCTTCAACAAGGAGGCCGCCGAGCTGCTGCTCGAGATCGGCATCATCAAGGCCGCACCCAAGGTCGAAGACCTCTACGACGCGAGCTTCATCAAGTAAACTTCGTCAAGCCGCCGGTTCCGCGCAATCGCGGGACCGGCGGCTGAATCGATCTCTCGGATAGATAGTCTGATGCGTCCTCTGGACCCCGTTACATCGAGGCAGCGCGCGGCCTATGGCCTTGCGTTCTTCGTGCTGTTCGTCGCCCTCTGGTCGTGGGCGACGATCGGCGGCCATGTGTCGAAGACCTTCCTCGCCAATCCCCTGACCATGGTGCAGGAGGGCGTCGAGCTGCTCACCAAGCACGGCTTCCTCTACGACATCGGCATGACGATCTGGCGCGTCGTCGGCGGCTTTGCGCTCGCCGCCATCATCGCGGTGCCGCTCGGCGTGCTGATGGGGGCGTACAAGCCGGTCGAAGCGTTCCTCGAACCGTTCGTCTCCTTTGCACGCTATCTGCCCGCCTCCGCCTTCATCCCGCTGCTGATCCTGTGGGCCGGCATCGGCGAATTGCAGAAGCTGCTCGTCATCTTCATCGGTTCGGTGTTCCAGGTCATCCTGATGGTCGCGGTGACCGTCGGCGCCACGCGGCGCGACCTGGTCGAAGCCGCCTATACGCTGGGCGCCAGCGACCGGGGCATCATCCGCCGGGTGCTGCTGCCCTCCTCCGCGCCGGAGATCGCCGAGATCCTGCGGCTGGTGCTGGGTTGGGCCTGGACCTACGTCATCGTCGCCGAGCTGATCGGCTCGTCCTCCGGCATCGGCCACATGATCACCGACAGCCAAGCCCTGCTCAACACCGGCCAGATCATCTTCGGCATCATCGTGATCGGATTGATCGGCCTCATCTCGGACTTCCTGTTCAAGGCGTTCAACGCCTGGCTGTTTCCGTGGAAGCTCGCATGACGACGCTCAGGATCGAACAGGTTTCGCGCACCTTTCCTGCGCGCCATGGCAACGCGCCGACCAAGGCGCTGGAGCCGACCGACCTGGTCATCGGCAACAACGACTTCGTCACCATCCTCGGACCCTCCGGCTGCGGCAAGTCCACGCTGCTCCGCATCGTCGCCGGCCTCGACCGTCCGACCAGCGGACGCGTGACGCTCGATGGACGCGAGGTGACCGGCCCGGGCGCCGATCGCGGCATGGTGTTCCAATCCTACACGCTGTTCCCGTGGCTGACCGTGCGCGAGAACATCGCCTTTGGTTTGCGCGAGCGCGGCGTGGCCGAGGGCGAGCGCAACAAGATCGCCGACGCCTTCATCCGCCAGGTCGGCTTGGCCGGCTTCGAGAACCACTGGCCGAAGCAACTCTCCGGCGGCATGCAGCAGCGCACCGCAATTGCGCGCGCGCTCGCCAATGATCCGAAGATCCTGCTGCTCGACGAGCCCTTCGGCGCGCTCGACAACCAGACCCGCGCCCTGATGCAGGAGATGCTGCTCGGGATCTGGGAGCGCGACCAGAAGACGGTGCTGTTCGTGACCCACGACATCGAGGAAGCCATCTTCCTCGGCAGCCGCGTCATCGTCATGAGCGCGCGTCCCGGCCGGATCAAGGCCGAGATCAATGTCGACCTGCCGCATCCGCGCTCCTACAAGATTAAGACCACGCCGGAATTCGTCCAGCTCAAGGAACGGCTGGTCGAGGAGATCCGCACCGAGGCGCTGAAGGTTGCCGAACATGCCTGACACTCCGCCCCGCACTGAGGGAACGCGCGTCCTCGCCGACCTCAACGCGCTCCGCGCCATCGGCGCCTACAAGACCGGCGTGCACAAGCCGACCTTCTCCGAGCCGCACAGGCAGTCGCTCGACTGGCTGGTGCAGAAGCTGCCCGATGCGGGCCTCTCCGCCGCGATCGACGGCATCGGCAACGTCTTCGGCACCAGCACGAAGCCGGGACCGAAACTGCTCGCGGGCTCACATCTGGAAAGCCAGAATTACGCCGGCTGGCTCGATGGCCCGCTCGGCGTTATCTATGCGCTGGAAGCCGCGCGCGTGCTCAATGCCGATCCCGCCTTCAACGGCGCGGTCGAAGTCGCCTGCTGGTGCGACGAGGAAGGGCATTTCGGCAGCTTCCTCGGCTCGCGCTCGTTTGTGGGGCAAGTGACCGAGGCCGAAATCGATGCCGCGCGCGACCGCACCAGCGGCCGCTCCATGCGCGAGGCACTCGCCGACATGGGTCTTTCCGGACGGGCGCGCGTCACCGCCGAGCCGGGCCGGCACGTCGGATATCTCGAGGCGCATATCGAGCAGGGCGACACGCTCGAAAGCGGCCGCCTCGCGATCGGCGTCGTGACCTCCATCGTCGGCATCTGGCAATACAGGATCAACTTCGCCGGCGAGCAGAACCACGCCGGCACCACGCGCATGGCCGTACGCAAGGATGCGGGGCTGGCGCTGGCCAAGTTCTGCGTCGCGATCGACGAACGTTTCCCTGATGCTTGCGGTCCGCGGACGGTGTGGACCACCGGCCGCATCACGCTCGATCCGGGCGCGCCGAGCATCATTCCGGGCGGCGCAGAGATGCTGTTCCAGATCCGCGATGACGATCCCGCCGTCATCGCGCGGCTGGAGCAATTGCTGCGGACTATGGTAGACGAGGTCAACGCGAAGGGCCCCTGCACCGTCACCGTCACGAAGCTGCGCACCGGCGCACCTGCGATGATGAACTCCGGCTTTCAGGATACGATCGAAGCCGCAAGCAAGGCCTTCGCCGGCGGACGATCCATCCGCATGCCCAGCGGCGCCGGCCACGATGCGCAAATGCTAGCAACGATCATGCCCGCGGCCATGCTGTTCGTGCCGTCGATCGGCGGCATCAGCCATCACTGGACCGAGAACACAGCGGATTCCGATATCGTCACCGGCGCGGAGGTGTTCGTCGACGCCTGCCGCCGCATTCTCGGCGGCTAGCTTATCTACTTTTTGCGTGATCGATTATGGCCTGATCAGGCAAATCGCGCCTGATTTGAACAAGACGCAGGACGCGCGGCATGCCTAGGCTCGGGGCACGCACGAGAGACCCGTCTTGTCAGAGAGCCCGAACGGCGCCGCAACGCCTGCCTCCATCGTCGAAGCCCTCAAGGCCGTCGCCGGCCGTCCGACGAACGTGCGCGCGAGCTTCGCCAAAGGCTGGTGCGTCCGCGGCACCTATACCCCGTCGGACAAAGCGGGGAACGTCACGCGATCGCGGAGCTTTACGAGACCATCGCGCGTGCTGGCCCGTTTCTCGGTGGGCGGCGGCAATCCCGACGTGGCAGACACCAACCGGCAGGTGCTGCGCGGCTTCAGCTTCAGGCTCGGCAATGAGGCTCATCGGTCCGACATCCTCACACAGAGCGCGCCCGTGCATTTCGCGAGGACACTCGAACAGATGCTGGCCTTCCTCGAAGCACGCATTCCCCCCTTGAACGAGGCCAGGATCGCAGCCTTCTCGTCGGCCAATCCCGAGACGCTCAATCAGGCGGACTATGTCGCCGCGCGTCAGCTGCCCGGAAGCTTTGCCGGCACGACCTATTGGGGCGTGCACGCCTTTCCGGCCACCAGCACGAACGGCGAGACACGCTTCATCAAGTTCAAGGTCGCGCCCGTCGGCGACGACTTCACGCTGACTGAACAGGAAGCCGACACGATGCCGGCCGACTTCCTGCACCACGACCTGAAGGGGCGGATTGCCACGGGCGATGCTCGCCTCAACGTGATGGCGCTGCTCGACCGTCCGGGCGACCCGGTCATGGACGTGACCGTGCGTTGGCCGGACGAGGACAGCCGTGAAGAGGTGCGCCTGGGTACGATCGTGATCACGGCATTCGAACCGAACGAGGCCTGCGACGCCTCGATTTTCGACCCGGTCAATCTTGCCGACGGCATCGGCCACCCGCCGGACGAGATCTTTGCGGCGCGGCGCACCGGCTATGCCATTTCGCTGGCGAAACGACGCTGAGGTTCACGCCCCCGCGCGCGAAGCGCCGAGCGTCTCACGGCGCCAGGCGGCCGGGCTGGCGCCGACGATCGAGGAAAACACGCGCGTGAAGTGACTCTGGTTGGCGAACCCGGCCGAGATCGCGATCTCCGTCAGCGGCAGGTCGCGAACCGTCATCAGCTGCTTGGCAGCCTTGACGCGCTGATGAAGCAGCCATTGGTGCGGTGGCAAGCCGACGGAGACGCGAAATGCGCGGGAAAAATGGCTGACCGAGAGATCCAGCTCAGCCGCAATCTTCTGGAGCGAGAGCTTGCCGCCGAGGTCGGATTCCAGCCTCTCGCAAGCGCGCTTCACCTGCCAGGGCGCAAGGCCACCCCGCGCGGGCTCGGATCTCGGCGCAAGCCCGCCATAGGTCTGAGCGACATGGGCGGTCAGCCCGAGCATCATGTGATCGATGAAGAGCTGGTTGGCCTCGTCCGGTCTGCGCAGGCCTTTCCGCAGCGATGCGCCGATGTGGCGGATCGTTTCGTCGTCGTGTCCAAGGCCGACCCGACAATCGAGCTCGTCGATCCGCGGCGCATGGCACTGCTCGGAGATGCTGTCGAGTGCCGAACGTGGAATGTAGAAGTGCAGGGAGTGGAACGGCTTGTCGATGACATAGCGCGGATCGCGCTTGAGGTCGTAAAGATAAGTCGTGCCGGCGTGGACGTCAGCCTTCATGATGCACTTGCCGTCATCCCAAAGCTCGCAATCCGGGTAATCCTGTAATTTCAGGCTGACAAGAAAGGCGTCTTCGGCGGCAAACGAACCGGACAGACCTCGCACCGGGCGATCATTCCGGGTTTCGGTCACCGCGAGCTCGGTGCCGCGCAGCGAGCGCGTGACCAAGGCGGGCGGCGTTTCCGTCAAACGCAGGAAGTGCCCGAGCCTCTGTCCATAGGCGCCTGGCTGGGTCATCGGGAAGTCCCTTCTGTGGAAGCCCGAACGCAGGCCACAGTGTCCTGCAATTTCAGGCGTGCATTATCCGATATCCGGAAGCGACTGTCCACTTTTGTACACAAGACGAGCTTTACGCGTTTTCACGAACGCACGATCGACTGGCGAGGTGCTTCATAGCGAGCGAAGTGGAGCTCTGATTCTGGCCTGCCGCACACCATCGTTCCCCCCATCGTCATTACGAGCGCGGCGACTCGTCCACTAACGCTTTGAAAGGCGGGGGCAATCCATAGTCTTTCCGCGGAGGGATTCTGGATTGCTTCGTGGCTTCGCTCCTCGCATGACACAGTGTGAGGTGGCAGCGTCGGTTCTCCAACTACCGCTGTCATTCCCCGCGAAGGCGGGGAATCCAGTCCGCCGCGGCGTCTCGGCTCAATAACAACTTTCTCGGAGTACTGGATCGCCCGGTCAAGCCGGGCGATGACAGCAGTATGCAGCAGACACGCCTTCGCAGACTCGCGGCGCAATCCGCCCGAGCTTTGCTTGGTCACGCACCCTCATATCCAAGAGGGTGCGGGGAAGGCCGGGTGCCGGCGGCACCCGCGGTCCGCTGCGCAAAAGGCACGCGCAGAAAACCGCACAGCAGCATACAGGTGAAGCCCAACACACGGCCTTCCCTGCGCGATGGTCGGACGGCTTATGCCGCGCTCTCCCGGGAGCCGAATTCTTTCTGGCCTCCCTCGCCCTCACGGAATTCACCGGCCCTGCGCCGGTTGACGCTAGTGCCGCATCCGCAAGAGCTTGACCGTAGCAACGACGGCCAGGACCACACGGTTTTGCCGTACGCACGGTTCGTTGGCGCCACAGGGTCCGCGGGCGTTGTGCACGTTACCCTCGGAATATGACGCGACGAACCTGACAGCGCCGTTCGTCCACGCGATGCGAAGGGCTCACGAAGAGCAATCCGCCCTGCCCTTGGCTTTCGCGCACGACGCTGCTGCGTCCACCGCAAGCCCGGCTCTGCGATCACACGACAACATGACCGCCCCTCAAGGGTGAGCCGGGATGAACGACCCATACGTCAATTCCGAATTTCGGTAAAAGTGGAATATTTCTCGCTGCGGGGCTTGACACTCACACCGCGCAAATGGGTCGGGTGTTTTGCCCAGCGGCAGCCATTCCGCATCGAGATGCCTGCTGCGACGATTCGGGCAGCCGCGGACATAAAGGCGCGGCAATTCGGGGGCTCCTGAAGGCATCCCACCCTCCCTGATTCCCTGGAGTTCCCATGCTTTCTGCCGACCGGCCGGCGACGCGCCTCGCGACCCGGCTCGCCTTCCTCGTCGCAGGCTTCGGCATCGCATGCTGGGCGCCGCTGGTGCCGTTCGCGAAGTCGCGCCTCGGCGTCGACGACGGCATCCTCGGATTGCTGCTTCTCAGCCTCGGCATCGGATCGGTCCTCGCCATGCTTCTGACCGGCGTGCTGAGCGCGCGCTATGGCAGCAGGCCGATCATCCTCGCGGGCGGGTTCGGCCTCGCCGTCGTCCTGCCGCTGCTCGCGATCGCAAGCTCGCCTGCGGCGCTGGCGCTGGCGCTGTTTGCGTTCGGCGCCGCGCTCGGCTCGATCGATGTCGCCATGAACATCCATGCCGTGGAGGTCGAGCGCGCCGCGGCTCGTCCGCTGATGTCCGGCTTCCACGCCCTGTTCAGCATCGGCGGCTTCGCCGGATCCGCGCTGATGACGGCGCTGCTCTCGCTGCAGCTGGGCGCGCTCAGTTGCACGCTGATCTGCTCTGCCTTGATGCTGATCGCAATGCTGGTGACCTGGCCGCGCCTGCTCCGGTCGGCCCAGGCCCAGGAAGGGCCGCTATTCGTGCTGCCGCATGGATCGGTGCTGCTGCTCGCGCTGCTGGCCGCCATCACCTTCCTGGTCGAAGGCGCGATGCTCGATTGGGGCGCGCTGCTCGTCATCGGCGCAGGCCTCGTCTCGGAGGCGCAAGGTGGCGCCGGCTATATCGTGTTCTCGATCGCGATGACGATCGGGCGGCTCGGCGGCGACGCCGTCGTCGCGCGCATCGGCGACCGCGCGACGCTGCTGTGGGGAAGCCTGATCGCCATCGCGGGCTTCGTGGTCCTGCTCACGGCTTCGATGGCGGCGGTCGCGATGGCCGGCTTCCTGCTGATCGGCCTCGGCGCATCGAACCTCGTGCCGGTCCTGTTCCGCGGGGCGGCCAAGCAAACCGCCATGCCCACGGGGCTGGCGGTCGCGGCAATCACGACAGCCGGTTATGCGGGCATCCTGATCGGTCCCGCCGGCGTCGGCTTCGTTGCCGGCGTCAGCGGGCTGCCGATGGCGTTTTGGCTGCTGGCGGCGCTGATGGGTCTCGTCACGCTGGCGGCGGGCATCGTCACGCGGGAGCAGGCCCGGACATCGCGCGTCGAAGCCTGAGAGAACTCACGGATCGCTCAGCCCTGATCGATCGCCGGCGTCGTCACGCGCGCTCTCGTGAGGCGATGGGCATCGCCGACATCGGCGTTGCCCACGACCCGATTGCGCATGGCCGGGCTGCGCACTGACCGCACGACGGCTCGGCCTAGCCTTCGGCAGCAACTGCCCGGCGCGGCAGCTTCCAGTCGGGCCGGATGAAGTGACAGGTGTATCCGGCAGGATAGCGTTCGAGATAATCCTGATGCTCGGGCTCGGCTTCCCAGAACTCTGCTGCGGGCGCGACTTCGGTCACCACCTTGCCGGGCCACAGACCAGACGCCTCGACGTCGGCGATGGTGTCTTCGGCGATCCGCTTCTGCTGATCACTCGTGTAGAAGATCGCCGAACGATAGCTCGTGCCGAGATCGTTGCCCTGACGGTTGAGTGTGGTCGGATCATGGATCTGGAAGAAGAACTCCAGCATGGTCCGGAAGCTCGTCTTAGCGGGATTGAAGATGATCTCGATGGCTTCGGCGTGCCCTTCGTGATTGCGATAGGTGGCGTTCTTCACATGCCCGCCGGTGTAGCCGACGCGGGTCGAGATCACACCGGGCTGCTTGCGGATCAGATCCTGCATGCCCCAGAAGCAGCCTCCGGCCAAAACTGCGCGCTCTGTCGTCATCTGACGCTCCCTGTTGATCGCTCCGTCCGTTCTGAGAGAATATATGCCTTCGGGTGCCCGGCCGAAAGACGGGTCTTTGTCCATCCGGCTCCTCTCGCGAGCCCAAGCTTCGGCCGCTTCCGCCTCTCAGAACCGGATGGACACGAGAGCTCGCCGCTAGCCCAGCTTGGCGTCGAGCGTGATGGCGGCGTTGAGCACCTTCGACACCGGACAGTTCTTCTCAGCCTCACCGGCGATCTTCGCAAAGCCCGCATCATCGAGATTCGGCACTTTCGCGCGCAAGGTGAGCGCCGACTTGCTGATCTTGAAGCCCTTGCCTTCCGGCTCGAGCGTGACGGCGGCCTCCGTCGAGAGCTCCTCCGGCGTAAAACCCGCCATCTGAAGGCCGAAGGCCAACGCCATCGTAAAACAGCCGGCATGGGCCGCGGCGATCAGCTCCTCCGGATTGGTCCCCTTCTCGTTCTCGAAGCGGGTTTTGAACGAATAGGGCGTGTGCGCAAGCACACCGGATTCGCTGGAGAGCTGGCCCGTGCCGTCACGACCGGTCCCCTTCCATACTGCTGTTGCCTTGCGGATCATCCTGGTTCTCCTGGTTAGATTTGGGCCCCCGCGCTCGTACCGTTGAAAGGCGACATCGGCGTGACCGCACAGCAAGCTTTTGCAACCCTCCAGCGCCAAAGAGCGACCATCGCCGCTATACCGGATCGAACGCCCGGATCGGCGGGAGATTGCCGGTGAACTTCTCGACCTCCACTGACGTCAACTGCCCCGTGCACCCCTGTGCAAAGGACGAGGTGCCGATGTCGCGGGTAAGCACGTTCGGATTGCCGTGAACGCAGAGCGGCGCGTCGTCCTCGGGGTCCATGGGGTCGTACCAGGCGCCGGTCGGAAGCTGCACGACGCCGCTCGCGATGCCGTCGGTGACGTGGACGGCGGCAAGGCAGGCGCCGCGATCGTTGAACAGGCGGATGATGTCGCCGTCCTTGATGCCGCGCGCGTCTGCATCACGCGGATTCATGCGCGCGACCTCGCGGCCGCGATGCTTCGAGCCGAGCGAATGCCCGCCGAAATCGAGCTGGCTGTGCAGACGCGTCACCGGCTGGTTGGCAACGAGGAAGCACGGCGCTTCCGGCTTCGGCATGTCCGTCTTCTCCAGCCAGACCGGGTGGCCCGGACAATCCGCGTCGCCATGGCCCGCGATCTTCGCCGAGAAAATCTCGATGCGGCCACTCGGCGTCGGCAGGGCATGATCGACCGGATCTTCGCGGAAACGCCGCAGCCGGCCGCCGTCATCGGGCTGCTGCGGCACGACGAGGCTGCCGCGCTGCCAGAACTCGTCGAAGCCGGGCGCTTCCAGACCACGCTTGGCGAGCGAGACGCGGGTCGGCTCATAGAGATGCTCGAGCCACTGCCGCGAGGTGCGGCCTTCGGTGAAGGGCTCGCGCGCACCGAGGCGTTCGGCGAGATCGGCGAAGATATCGTAGTCGTCGCGTGCAAGCCCGAACGGCTCGGCGATCCGGTGCATGGCGACCATCAGCGGATCGTTGGTGGAATAGCCGATGTCCTCGCGCTCCAGCGTCATGGTCGCGGGCAGCACGATGTCGGCGTGCCGGGCCGTCGCGGTCCAGCCGAGCTCGTGCACGACCAGCGTGTCGAGCTTGGCAAACGCCTTGCGCAGGCGGTTGATGTCCTGGTGGTGATGGAAGGGGTTGCCGCCGGCCCAGTAGACGAGGCGGATATCCGGATAGGTGCGCGTCTCGCCGTTGTAGCGATAGGTGCTGCCGGGACCCAGCAGCATGTCGGCGATGCGCGCCACCGGAATGAAATCGGCAACGCCGTTGCGGCCCTGCCCCAGTGTCGGCCCCGGCACGTCGTTGACGCGCCGGCCGTAATAGCCGATCGCCCCAAGCGAATAGGCATAGCCGCCGCCGGACAGGCCGATCTGGCCGAGCGCCGCCGCCAGCACCAGGCCCATCCACACCGGCTGCTCGCCATGCTCGGCGCGCTGCAGCGAATGCGAGACGGTGATCAGCGCGCGCTTTCCGGCGGCGCGGCGCGCGAGCTTGCGGATCGTGTCGGCGTCGACGCCCGAGATCGCGGCGGCCCAGTCGGCGTGCTTGGGTTGCCCGTCGCTCTCCCCGGTGAGATAGCGCAGGAACACGGGCCAACCCTCCGTGTAACGATCGAGGAAGGCCTGATCGTGCAGGTTCTCAGCGACCAGCGTGTGGACGATGCCGAGCATCAGCGCGGTATCGGTCCCGGGTATGCAACTCATCCATTCGGCGCCGGCCTCGATCGGCAGATCGTCACGCAGGGGACTGACCAGGACGAACTCGCAGCCGCGCTTGCGCGCCGCGGCCATGGCGCCGCGCTCGACATGCTTGCTGATCGAGCCGCCGGCCACCATCGAGTTCTTCAGCGCCATGCCGCCGAACGCCAGCACGATCTCGGTATCGGCAGCGATCTGCTCCCAGGTGACGTTGCGCTTGGTGATGTCCTCGTATCCGCAGAGGATCTGGGGCAGCAGCACCGAGGACGCGCCGGAGGAATAAGTGTTGACCGAGCGCACATAGCCGCCCAGGGCGATATTGAGGAAGCGATGCACCTGGCTCTGGGCATGATGGAAACGGCCCGCGCTCGACCAGCCATAGGAGCCGCCGAAGACAGCACCGGGGCCGCTTGTGTCGCGGATGCGGATCAGCTCGTCGCCGAGCAGGTCGAGCGCCTTGTCCCAGCTGACGGAGACGAATTCGTCACGGCCACGACGATCGTCCGGACCGGGACCGCGCTCGAGCCAGCCGCGGCGGATCGCCGGCTGGGCAATGCGGGCCTGGTGGCGCAATGCGCCGGGGAAATTGTCGATGATGCCGTTCGGATCGGGATCGCCCGCATAGGCCCTCACCTCGAGTCCGGCCTTGCCATTGCGTGCCGAAAACACGCCCCAATGCGAGGTGTGCGGCTTGAACCCGTCGGACAGGTCGAGGCCGGGGTCGGGGAAGCCAATCGTATCGTCCATCGTCTGATCCTTGTTCCGGTCGTGGTGGCAGTATAGCGCTCCACGTCCCGATGTCATGAGATCAGGGCTGCCGCAAACGCCGGTCTCCTGTGCGCTACGATCTGTCGGACGTTCCGCTGGAACGAATGTCTAGCCGCTCAGCGGAGCGCCACACCGGCAGGGCCATCCGGCACGCTTCTCAGAACGCCCCCGCCACCGTCATGCGGATCGTCAGCGGCTCGACCGGGTGGAGCACGTAGTCCATGACGCCGTTCCGGCAGACCGCGGCCGGCGCGGCGCCAGCCGTGCAGAGCCCATACAGCGTGTCGGTCTTGAGCAGCGAGCCATAGGCATAAGTGATCTGGTTCGCACGCGTGTTGAAGAGATTGAGCACGTCGAGCTGAACGCGCCAGCCATTCTCGATGCGATAGCCGAGGCGCCCGTTGAAGATGCTGG
This sequence comes from Bradyrhizobium sp. CCGE-LA001, assembly GCF_000296215.2. Classification (NCBI taxonomy): domain Bacteria; kingdom Pseudomonadati; phylum Pseudomonadota; class Alphaproteobacteria; order Hyphomicrobiales; family Nitrobacteraceae; genus Bradyrhizobium; species Bradyrhizobium sp. CCGE-LA001. The sequence continues at coordinate 5,763,213 of NZ_CP013949.1, forward strand.
TCGCGGCCGAGCGGAACGCATTGTCTTCCGTCAGCGGGCTGGAGGCGAGATAGCGCCAGCGCACGGTGCCGAACCAGCCGGTCTTCTCGCCGAGCGTGATGCCGACCGATGCCACCATCGGCGGCGCGTTGGGAATGTAATTGCCGGGTGCGTTGCCGATCTGCGCCTCGGGATAGCCGGCGAGCTCGGCATAGGCCTCCGCCTGCGCGGCGTTGTAACCGCGAAAGCGCGCATGCGTCATTGCGAGATCGGCGTCGATGCCGATCCAGGATGCCGGCCTGTAGTGGTTGGTCCATTCGAACCCGTAGCGGCGGCTGGCGCGCGTTGCCTCGGTGTCGCCGGCATCGCCAGCAAACAGGATCTCGGAATCCTGATCGAGGACGAACACGCTGAGCGCGGTGTCGAGGCCGGGAATGATCCTGCTGCGGACGCCGATCTCGGCGCCTCTGGTGCGCACCAGCAGCGGCGACGGCGTCAGCCGCGTCGCGGGATCGCTCGGATCTTCGGTCGTGGTGGCGCCGCGGGCGTCGTTGGAATGCATGCCGTATCCGGCGCCGAGGAAGAATTCGGTCCGATTGAACGGGCCGAGCACCATCCTGAATTTCGGACTGCCGAGCGCTGCATCGACCTTGCCGGAATTGGCGGAATTGAACAGCGAGGTGACGTCGGCGGCATAGTAATCGCCGCGCCAGCCGGCCGTCGTCCGGAGCCAGTCGGTCCAGCGCACGGTGTTCTCGGCATAGACGCCGACGCTACCTTCGCCGACCTTGTCGCTGCGGATGTTGGACAGGAAGCCGCGCTGGAACGTGTTCGTGAGCGCGAGGTCTATCGCATCATAGCGCGATTGCAGCCCAAAGGTGGTCTGCATCGGCAGGCCCGCAAACGAACCGTTGAGCGTGCGCGAGATGTTGGCGCCCGCCATCAGGCGGTCGTCGTGCTGGTGAAACTGGTCGCCGAGCACGGGATCGCTGAGGAAATAGGTGAAGTTGTTGAAGAGATCGAGCTGGCTCTTCACGACATAGGCATTCGCCTTCCACGAGCCGAGATCGTCACTCTGCGCGATGCGTCCCGAGAGCGCGAAGCGGTTGGTGTTGCCGCCGTCGCTTCTGTCCTCCGATCCGAAACGGTCGAGCAGGCCGCTGGTGATCGCGCGCTGCGGCACCTGGTCGGTGGAATTCCATTTGTTGGCATAGGCCATGCCGGTGACGGTGACGCCGTCTGTCGCCGTGCCCTGGCTGTAGCGCACGAGACCGTTGAGCTTGCGCACCTGGTCCGGATTGACCCAGGGCCCGTCATAGGTGCCGAGCTCGCCGGCAATGAGCAGCGCGCCGTCACCGAGCTGCGCCGAATCCATGCCGAGCAGGCGGCGATAGCCGAAGCTGCCGGCGGTCACCTGCGCGAGGCCTTTTTCGGTGCGATCGATCAGGCCGATATGGACACTGCCGACGGAGGCGAAGTCGCCCTCGTCGGCGAAATACGGCCCCTTGCGCACATCCATCGCGGCGATGGTCTCCGGGATCAGCCAATTCAGATCGGCATAGCCCTGGCCATGCCCGTGGGTGCGCATGTTGACGGGGACGCCGTCGACATAGATGGCGAGATCGGTGCCGTGGTCGAGATTATAGCCGCGCAGGAAATATTGGTTGGCTTTGCCTTCGCCGGAGTGCTGGGTCACGATCAGCCCCGGCACGGCTTCCAGCACTTCGCCCGGCCGGGTCACCGGGCGCGCGTTGATCTCCGCACCGGTGACGATCACCTCGCTCGCCATGCTCGGAGAGTGCTTCGGGCCGGACGCGACACCGGCCGGGTCCGATCCCGGCGTCGCTGCCGGATCAGCAAGGCTACGGCTTCGGAAGGGCACCGGCTTGCTGGCACGCCGCGATGGCGGAGGCTTTCGGACACGCTGCGTCTCGCTGCCGATGACCTGAACCGGCGGCAGTTCGCGCGAGGCGCCGTTTTGCTGTGCAGATGCGCCCCCGTCGCCGCCGAGGAGCGCGGCGGCGACCAGGACCGACAGCGCGCAACATCGCCTTGCTCGCTCATCAACGCATTGCAGCGGTCCGGCCCCGGCGCGAGGCGCATCATCCGCGAATGGAGCAGGATGATGCGCGATCGGGCCGGGCTCGAACGCTTGCCTTGCAACACCACCTGACAAACTCACGGCACCCCCAGTATGATGTTTATACAGATACATCATACTGCCGAGCAAGAGCCGGGCCACCGCATAGGGGGCCCTCGATGGGCGACCGCGAGCGCGGTCATTGATGCGCCCTCGTGCCGGACAAGCTGCAACGCCTTAGCGCGTCGAAGACGCGCGTCGCGCTTGTAACGCTGCGCCCGACACTACGTCATTTCCGAATTTCGGTAAATGTGAATATTTTTATGGTGATGTCTTGATAGGGCGACACAGGGGAGTGCGAGGAGAGGTCCAACCCAGGACCGCGTTGCGAATTTGCAACGGTTCCCAACTGTCTGAAGCCGAACAAAAGAAACTCCCAATCCGGCCACGAACCGCTCTCACAAGGCCGTGAGACGATCAGGGGAACGACGATGCGTGCACAACGCGTTTGGAAAGTGAATGGGGCCGCCAGCATCGGGCAGCTCCAGTCGAGACTGGATGACCTCAACAAGCGGCTCGGCCAGCTGGAAAGCCAGCATCCCGAGAGCTGGAAGGTGGAAGAGCTGAAAGCCAGCGCACTCAGCCTGTCGCGCGAGATCGACGACATCCGCTGTGCCGAGGCGACGGCGGCCCTGAGCGAGCTGCTGCGGAAATAATCCGATCCTTCGCGATTCGCTTCACCCCGGCGGAACCAACGTCGCGCATCACCATTTCCATGCCGGGCCTGGCGTAAATCGTGACGCTTCGCGCCCGCGAGGGATTTCGCATGACGTCCGATCCCGAGGAGTCGGTGAGGCTGCAAGGCTATGGCGAGATGACGTTGCGCACCGCCGTCGCAACGCTGATGGCGCTCGCGCCGCGCGACCGATCGGAAGCCGCCATCTTCCGCGTCCGCAACGGCGTGCGCCTGGCGCAAAGCGAGATCGCCGAGCTCGCCTCCGAGTGGGGCATGGCGCCGCTCGCCGAGGTCAGATCTCCAAAGCTCGTCCCGGATCAGCACTGGCCGGACATCGTCCGCAGCATGGTGCGCGAGGCGCCGCTGCCGTCGCTGATGGTGGCGTTTCTGGTGGGCGTCGTGGTGGCGCGGCGGTAGCGTTTGCCGGAAGAGGAACGTTACCGGGTAAACGCGAGACCGTTGAGCTCGGCTCGATCCGTTGACCGATGGCGACCCTGTAAAGGCCCCAACAAGGCACGTACAAAAAAAGCTGGTTTCGCTGCGACTGAGCCCGGTTGTCCTCGAGCATTTCAAGGCTTCGGGGCGCGAATGGCAGAGTCGGATTGACGATACCCTTCTCAAAGCCGTCAAGAAGGCTCAGAAATCGATCCAGGCCGGTGCCGACGAAGATCAGTTTCGGGCATCAAGCGCCGGCCGATCTGGATCGTCGCTTGACGAGCCATGCCGCGCGCACAGGCGTCCCTGCTTGGGCCAAATCGGCCGTGGACCCGCCTCGAAAATCGTTGCAGAAAGGCGCTCCCGAGGCCCCGGCGGCCGGCCCGCCAAGTCTCTGGAAAACGTCAACTTTTGGAAGAATGGTCGGAGTGGCAGGATTCGAACCTGCGACCCCTGCGTCCCGAACGCAGTGCTCTACCGGGCTGAGCCACACTCCGACAAGAAGGCGGCTTATAGCGTCGGGTTTGGCGCACCGCAAGCGGCGGGCTAGAGGAATTTTATCCCTGTGAAAACGGGTCTTGAAACGCTGATTTTACCGGCCGGCGCGGCGGCCGATGCCACGGCTGCCCGCGTGCTCGCGGCCGGCGGGCTGGTCGCGTTTCCGACCGAGACGGTCTATGGGCTCGGGGCGGATGCCGCCAATGCCGCCGCGATCGCCCATCTCTACGCCGCCAAGGGGCGGCCGGCGTTCAATCCGCTGATCGCCCATGTCGCCGACCTCGCGGCCGCGCGCCGGATCGGGCGGTTCGATGCGCGCGCCCTAGCGCTTGCGGAAGCCTTCTGGCCGGGGCCGCTGACGCTGGTGCTGCCGAAGACGGACGACTGCCCCGTCGCGGACCTTGCCACCGCCGGCCTCGACACGGTCGCGATCCGCATCCCGGCCCACCCCGTGGCGCAGGCGATCCTGCGTGCCTTCGGCGGAGCCGTGGTGGCGCCATCCGCCAACATCTCCGGTCATGTCTCGCCGACGCTGGCCGCCCATGTCGAAAGTGATCTATCGGGGCGGATCGACCTGATCGTCGATGGCGGGCCGGTCGAGGTCGGCGTCGAATCGACCATTGTCGGCTGCTTCGAGACTTTGACGCTGCTCCGCCCCGGTGGCCTGTCGCGCGAGCGGATCGAGGCCGTGCTCGGCGCGCCGCTGGCGCGGCCGCCGGCGGAAGCCGAGAGCGACGACAGCCAGCCGCTGGCGCCGGGCATGCTGGCCTCGCATTACGCGCCGCGCGCCCATGTGCGGCTCAATGCACGTGAGGTTGCCCCGGGCGAAGCGCTGCTGGCGTTCGGGCCCGATCGCATGCCGGGCATCGAGGCCGCCGCAGCCGTCATGAATCTGTCGCCCACAGGTGATCTCGATGAAGCCGCCGCCAATCTGTTCGGCTATCTTCGCGCCCTCGATGCGAAGAGCCCGCGCGCGATCGCGGTGATGGCCATTCCGGAAGAAGGCCTGGGCGAAGCGATCAATGACCGGCTGCGCCGGGCTGCCGCGGCAAGATGAGAGCGAAGAAGAGACAATGATCAATCAGCCTGCCATCCCGCCGCTTGCGCCCGAGCTGATCGACCAATTTCGCAAGATCGTGGGCGCCCGCCACGCCATCACCGATGCCAACGACATCGCGCCTTACGTCACCGAGGAGCGCAATCTGTTCCACGGCCGCTCGCCGCTGGTGCTGCGGCCGGGCTCGACCGCCGAGGTCTCGGAGATCTGCAAGCTCGCTTCGCAGCACAGGATCGCGCTGGTGCCGCAGGGCGGCAACACTGGCCTGGTCGGCGGCCAGACGCCGCACAATGGCGAGGTCGTGGTGTCGCTGCGCCGGCTCGACAAGATCCGCGAGGTCGACACCGCCTCCAACACCATGACCTGTGAGGCCGGCGTGGTGCTGCAGATCGCGCAACAGAAAGCATCGGAGGTCGACCGGCTGTTTCCGCTGTCGCTGGGCGCCGAGGGCAGCTGCACCATCGGCGGCAATCTCTCGACCAATGCCGGCGGCACAGCCGCGCTGGCCTATGGCGTGGCGCGCGAGATGGCGCTGGGGCTGGAAGTGGTGCTCGCCGACGGGCGCGTGCTGAACACGCTCTCGAAGCTGAAGAAGGACAACACCGGCTACAATCTGCACAACCTATTCATCGGCGCGGAAGGCACGCTCGGCATCATCACCGCGGCGACGCTGAAGCTGTTTCCGAAGCCGCGATCGATCGAGACGGCCTTCGTCGGCCTGAAATCGCCGGCGGCGGCGCTCAAGCTGCTGACGATCGCGCAAAGCGAAGCCGCCAACGCGCTGACGAGCTTCGAGCTGCTCTCGGAGATGGCGGTGGACTTCTCGGTCCGCCACGGCATCGACGTGCGCGATCCGCTTGACGCAAAGCATCCCTGGTACGTGCTGATGGAATTGTCTTCGCCCGGCGAGGACGCCCGCACGCCGCTGGAGACGATCCTGACCCGCGCCATGGAGGAGGAGATCGTCGACGACGCCGTGATCGCGGCGAGCCTCGCCCAGCGCAACGATTTCTGGAAGCTGCGCGAGGAGATGTCGGCGGCGCAGAAGCCGGAGGGCGGTTCGATCAAGCACGATATCTCGGTGCCGATCGCCGCCGTGCCTGACTTCATCGCCGAGGCCGATGCCGCCGTGGTGAAGCTGATCCCCGGCGCACGGCCGGTGCCGTTCGGCCATCTCGGCGACGGCAATCTGCACTACAATGTCAGCCAGCCGGTCGGCGCCGACACCGCCGACTATCTGGCGCGCTGGCACGATGTGAACGCGGTGGTGTTCGAGATCGTGCTGCGCATGGGCGGCTCGATCTCGGCCGAGCACGGCATCGGCGTGCTCAAGCGCGACGAGCTGCCGGAGGTGAAGGACAAGACCGCGATCGAACTGATGCGGTCGATCAAGGCGATGCTCGATCCGCACGGCATCATGAATCCGGGGAAGGTGCTGTGAGCGCGCTCGCGATCGATGCGATCGGGGATGCCGACGTGGAGGACGTCGTTGCGCTGTGGCAGCGCTGCGGCCTGACGCGGCCCTGGAACGATCCGCATGCCGACATCGCGCTGGCGCGGCGGCGCGACAATTCGACAATCCTGCTCGGCCGCGACGACGGCGCGATCGTCGCGAGCGTCATGGTCGGCCATGATGGCCATCGCGGCTGGGTCTATTACGTCGCGGTCGATCCCGATTGCCAGAAGTGCGGCTATGGCCGCGTCATCATGGCCGCCGCCGAGGACTGGCTGCGGCGTGCGGGCATCGCCAAGCTCCAGCTCCTGGTCCGGCGCGAGAATGCGCAGGCCAACGCGTTCTACGGATCGCTGGGCTTCGAGCTCTCGACGTCCGTGATGTTCCAGAAGTGGCTCGACGGCCGCGCGACCACGCCAAGTAACTGAGATCCCGCTCATGACCATTTCCGATCGCGTCCGCATCAAGGACGTCCGCGTGCTCTCCGACAATTGGACGCCGCTGAAGAACACCACGTTCGAATACCGGCGCGCCAATGGCGAGTGGCAGACGCAGCACCGCGAGACCTATGAGCGCGACAACGCCGCCACGGTGCTGCCCTACAACCGCGCGCGGCGCACGGTGATCCTGGTGAAGCAGTTTCGCCTGCCGGCGTTCATCCGCGGCTATGACGACCTCCTGATCGAGGCGGCCGCCGGCGTGCTCGATAACGCCGAGCCCGAGATGCGCATCCGCGCCGAAGCCGAGGAGGAAACTGGCTTTCGCCTGCACCATGTCCACAAGGTGTTCGAAGCGTTCATGAGCCCCGGCGCCCTCACCGAGAAGGTGCACTTCTTCGTCGCCGAATACGAGCCGGAAATGCGCGTCAGCGACGGCGGTGGCCTTGAACACGAGGGCGAGGACATCGAGGTGCTGGAGCTCGGCATCGACGAGGCGCTGGCGATGATCGCGGACGGACGGATCATCGACGCCAAGGCGATCATGCTGCTGCAATATGTGGCGCTACACGTGTTCAGGTGAACTTGCGAGAACGTGGACGCCGATGTTCCTAGCGTGACGGCCGCTTTGCTCCAGGCGAGCGGTACCTGGCCACCGCCGCAAGCCGGAAGCTGAAACAAAAAGTGAAAAAAGAGCGGGGATATTCCGCAAAGCTGACTTGATTTCTGCGTCCGCTATTCGCGTAGCGCAACTAGTTGATGAGTAAGCAGGATGACTGATCAGCAATTGGCACTGCAAGCGATTAGCGAAGCGCAACTCATATTGGAAGAATACCTACGGCCCTGCCACAAGGATAATGCGTGCATCCTTGAAAAATTGGTGGAAGTTCTCGAATGCCCCGCCTTGATTGTTGCTGTAGGTCGATTGCAGCAGCAAGGCAGTTGCTCATGAGCAAGCCACTTCAATCGTTTGCTTTGGCCGTTTGCACTGCTGCGCTCTCATCATTCGACATGACAAGCGTGCATGCTAAGCAGCAATGCGCCGCTGCAATGCCGGCAAATCCGCAAGGGCAATGGTGGTCCTATCGTCTCATCGACGGACGAAAGTGCTGGTACGCGGGCAAGCCCATGCTCTCGAAATCATTGCTGGCGTGGCCGACAGAGGCTTCCTCCGGACCCAGTTCTCGCGAAAAAGCTGATGGCGTTGTCATAGCTGGCAAGCCCGGCAATCCCTTAGATGCGCAAGCGTTGGCACTGGAAGAAGCCGACACCTTTGAAGAGCGATGGCGTGCCAGGATATCCGGCCAACAAGGCACGCAACCGATCGCTACTCGCAACTAGCGATCCCGAATCACGCTCGTCGTCAGCGAGGACTTTCTACCGTCGGTTCGCGGAGCAGCGCCGACGCTGCACCATCCACATCTGCAATTCAGGCCTGCGTCCCCCCCGCCCCCGTTGAGCAACGCGAAAACTATCTCTACTCTGGCTCCAACCAAGAACCAGGAGACGCGCCCATGTCCGCTCCGCGCGACGACGAATTCGGCTTTGCGCCCGACTATGATGCTCCCGTCCCTTACATGCAGCGCACGCGCGATTACTACGCGGCGATCGGCTACACCACGCCGTATCGCTGGGCGCACTACACCGAAGCGCCGTTTCAGCCGCTGAAGAAGCCGTTGTCGCAGTCACGCGTGACGATCATCACCACCGCTGCGCCGTTCGATCCCGCCAAGGGCGACCAGGGACCGGGCGCGGCGTATAATGGAGCTGCGAAATTCTACCAAGTCTATGACGGCGACACGTCGAAGTCGCACGACCTGCGCATCTCGCATATCGGCTACGACCGCAAGCACACCGCGGCGACCGACAACGGCACCTGGTTTCCGCTGCCACAACTGCTGAAAGCGAGCGCTGCGGGGCGAATCGGCGAGGTCGCCCCGCGCTTCTTCGGCGCGCCGACCAACCGCAGCCATCGGGTCACGCTCGACACCGACGCGCCGGAGATCCTGGCGCGCTGCCTGGCCGACAAGGTCGACGTCGCCGTGCTGGTGCCGAACTGCCCGGTCTGTCATCAGACCACGGCGCTGGTGGCACGGCATCTGGAACGAAATGGCATCGCCACCGTGATCATGGGCTGCGCCAAGGACATCATCGAGCACGCGGCGGTGCCGCGCTTCCTGTTCTCGGACTTCCCGCTCGGCAATTCCGCCGGCAAGCCGCACGACATCGCCTCGCAGGCGCAGACGCTCGAGCTGGCCTTGAAACTGCTGGAGAGCGCGAGCGGCCCGCAGACGACGATGCAGTCGCCGCTGCGCTGGAGCGAGGACGCGTCCTGGAAGCTCGACTACAACAACGTCGCGCAACTCTCGCCCGAGGAACTGGCGCGCCGCCGCTCAGAATTCGACAAGCAGAAGGAGATCGCGCGCGGCAACCGCGCCGCCTGACGTCGTCCAACAATCAGAACAAGCTGGGAGAGCGACGTGACGCGACCTTTCGAGGGCGTGAAGATCCTGGACTTCACGCAAGTGCTGGCCGGCCCCTATGCGAGCTACCAGCTCGCGCTGCTGGGGGCCGACGTCATCAAGGTCGAGCGGCGCGAGGGCGAGGACATGCGCCGCACGCCGCTCTCACGCGAATGGGCCGAGCGCGGCCTCGCGCCGGCATTCCAGGCCGTCAACGGCAACAAGCGCAGCCTGACGCTGGATTTGCAGAAGCCCGAGGCGATCGCGATCGTGAAGAAGCTCGCGGCGCAGGTTGACGTCGTCATGGAGAATTTCCGCCCCGGCGTGATGGACAAGCTCGGCATCGGCTATGAGGCGCTCTCCGCGATCAATCCAAAGCTGATCTATTGCGCGGTCTCAGGCTTCGGCCAGACCGGACGCGACCGCCTGCGGCCCGGCTATGACGGCAAGATGCAGGCGCTGTCGGGCATCATGGCGATCACCGGCCATCCCGAGACCGGGCCGACGCGCGCCGGCTTTGCGGTATGCGACGTGCTCTCGGGCGCGACGGCCGCCTTCGGCGTGTCGAGCGCGTTGTACCAGCGCGACCGCACCGGCAAGGGCCAGCTGATCGACGTCTCCATGCTGGAGGCGACGCTGGCGTTCCTTTCGGGCCAGATCGCGGATTGGTCGGTCGCCGGCCATCGCCAGCAATTGTCAGGCAACCAGGCGGTGAGCCGCAGGACCACGGCGAATTTGTTCAAGTGCGGCGACGGCCACATCCTGCTCGCCGTCAACAACGAGAAGCAATACCGCGCGCTGATGTCGACGCTCGGCCGCGAGGACACGCTGACCGATCCACGCTTCGCCGACTGGTTCTCCCGCAACGAGAACGAGCCGGCGCTACGCGCCATCATCGAGGAGGCGCTGGCGGCAAAACCGGCGCGCGAATGGGAGACGATCCTAGAAGACGCCGGCGCGCCCTGCGCCAGCATCTGGAAGGTCGAGGAGGTGATCGACCATCCGCAGATTGCCGCGCGAGGTGCCATTCAAGAGCTGGATACGCCCTACGGCCGGCTGCGCTTCGCCGGCAGCGGATTCAAGCTCGCCCATGGCGGCGGCAGACTGGACCGCATGGCGCCGGAGCTCGGGGCGGATACGGATGCGGTGCTGGGCGAGCTGGGGCTCGATGCTGCGGAGATCGCGGAGCTGAGGGCGAGGGAGATTGTGTAAAACTCCGCCGCCGTAGGGTGGGCAAAGGCGCAACGCGCCGTGCCCATCATCTCACGATGTGCTGGGCGCGCGATGGTGGGCACGCTTCGCTTTGCCCACCCTACGGCACCAGTGATCAAAACAACGACCCCTGCCCATCATCCGCCGAGTTCGCCGCAACCTTCCGCACCACCTTCTTCGGCTTGGCCGCCTCGGCCTCCGCCTCCATCTCCTCCGCACTGATCGGCAACACCAGCTGCTCGTCGTCATTGGCGACGCGGTTGACGCGGGTGGAGACCGGGTGCCAGGCGAACTCGCCGATGCGCGGGGCGGTCAGCAGCGGCAGGATGGCATCGACCTCGTCGCCGCGACTGTCGAGCCAGCGTTCGAAATCGCGCGGGCTGATGGTGACGGGAACGCGGTCATGCAGCGCGGCGAGATCCTCGCCCGCCGCCGCCGTGACGATCGCGACCGTGTCGAGCTCCTCGCCGTTCGGCCCCATCCAGGTCTCGAACACCGCGGCGAAACCGATCGGCGCGCCGTCGGCGCGGTGAATGAAGAACGGCTGCTTGCGGCCGCCCTCCGTCTTCCATTCGTAATAGCCGTCCGCGGGGATCAGCCCGCGCCGCCGTCGGATCGCCTTCTTGAAGGCAGGCTTCTCTAGAATTGTCTCGGAGCGGGCGTTGATGAGGAGCGTGAACCCGCGGGGATCCTTGACCCAGGTCGGCAACAGGCCCCAGCGCATCAGGCGGAAATGCCGCGCGCTGTTCTCGATCCATACGACCGGAATCGGTTGTGTCGGGGCGACATTGTACCGGGGCGGGAAGTTGGGCTGCTCGACATAGCCGAACAGTTGCCGCAAAGCCGCGGGGGCCGAAGTTATGACGAAGCGTCCACACATCCCAAACCGTCTATATCAGGCCGTCTATATAGGGTCCGTTCAGGTCCTTTTAACCCCGAACGTTAACACTGCGGCCGATGAGCTCAATGGCCTCCCAACCCGCGCGGACGCATGTACAGACGGGCCCCGAGGCGGCCGCCTGGGCCGAACGGCTGCGCGTGGCCAATATCAACCCGCGGACCGGGCTTGCCACCGACTATCTCAATCATTTCAATGAAGCGGTGATGCTGCTGGAAATGGTCCCTGACATGCCGGAATGTGCGGAAGACTTTTTGACCTGGTCGCCGCTGTCCTATGCCGAGCATTTCACGGCGTCGAATTTCAAGGCCCGGGATCTGGCCATCGAAGCCTATGAGAAGGCCGATCCCAGCGTGCGCGCGCAGTTCGATCATATCACGGACACCATGACCTCGATCCTGACCGCGGTCGGCTCGGCCATGCGCGAGGTCGAGAAGGACACGACGCGCGTGCGGCTCGCCGAGCAGGCCACGGCCTGGGTCAAGCCGCTGATCGCGGCCTGCGGCGGCATCATCAATGGCGGCGCGGAGGCCGACATCGACACCATCATGGCGAACTGAGCCGTGGTATCGGCAGTTCAGCCATCCCATCCCCAGATCGCAGTCAGTGCCGCGATTTTCCGCGACGGCAAGGTGCTGCTGACCCGCCGCGCCCGCTCGCCCGCCAAAGGGTTCTATTCGCTGCCCGGGGGCCGGGTCGAATTCGGCGAATCGCTGCACCAGGCCCTGCTGCGTGAAGTGGACGAGGAAACCGGGCTTGCCATCGACATCGTCGGCCTTGCCGGCTGGCGCGAGGTGCTGCCGGCTTCGGCCGGTGCTGGCCATTATCTGATCATGTCCTTTGCCGCCCGCTGGGTGGCCAAGGAGCCGGCTCTGAACGACGAGCTCGACGACTACCGCTGGATCGCCCCGGATGCCCTGGCGGGCCTCGGCGACCTCAAGCTGACCGGAGGACTGGAGGAGGTCATCCAGTCCGCTGCGCGTCTGATCGGACCCTGACGCCCCGCCTTGCGTCCACCGCCCCAAGGGGGCATACAGCCGCCGATGTTCACGCGATTTCTGGCCATTTTTGCCCTGATTCTCGCCTGCGCCTGCGTGCCTGCCCGGGCCCAGGGCGTGGCGGCGCCGTTTGACGGCGACCTGCAGCGGCTGGCCGAGATCCTCGGCGGGCTGCATTATCTGCGCGGCATCTGCGGGTCCAACGAGGGCAACAAATGGCGCAACGAGATGCAGGCGCTGATCGATGCCGAAACACCCTCGGGCGAGCGCCGCTCCCGCATGATCGCCGGTTTCAACCGCGGCTATAACGGCTTTCAGCAGACCTACCGGAGCTGCACGCCGGCGGCGACGGTCGCGATCCGCCGCTATATCGAGGAAGGCTCGAAGATCTCGCGGGATCTGACGGCGCGCTACGCGAACTGAGCTCATCTCTTCCGGCCGCGGGCAGACGCTGCTTCGCACGCTCCTCACCATGAGGGTTGGGCTGTGGCGCGTGCGGCTGGCACCCTGTCATCGACTTTGTTCACAGCCGTTAACCGTTCTTAAAGATGTGGCCTAGCGGTCGTTAACGCCCGTGCTACACCTCTCGCACAGCGCATCGCCGTGGATCGCGCCCCAGCCCTGACCGAGTTTCATGAGCCAGCCGATTTCCTACGCCCCCGCCCGCGCGCCACTGCCCGATCACGAGCAGAAACAGGCCGCACTGAGCTATCTCAACGAAGCCTGGGCCGAAGCGCGCCATGACGGCGTCGATGGCGACTGCCTGGCGCAGGCGAGCCTGTTCGCGGCCTTTGCCGAGTTGGTCGGAACGTATGGCGAGGACGCGGTGGCGAAATTCGTCGAGGGCTTTCCCGGCCGCATCCGCAACGGCGAATTCTCGGTCAGCCTCGCAAGGCAGTAGTAAGCCCTTCTCGAAAATGACCCCGCCACATGGGCGGGGCCAGTCTACGGATGAATGACTTTGCGAAAGGCGTCGCGAAGTCTGCCGCATTTATCGCACGGAAGCGATCGAACGCAGACGAGCATTAGTCTCGCGATGACCGGGACATGTTCCCGATGGAGCCGGGAACGCGCGCCCTCCTCTTCACGGCTCAACCTTGAGCGTCGCTTTCATGTTGGGATGATAGCGGCAGTAATACTCGACCATTCCGGCCTTCTTCAGAACTGATGTCGCCGACTTCTTCTCCGGCAGTGTCACGTCGAAATCGCCGTTCTTCGCCGTGGCGGTGTGCGCGAAGACGTCCTTGTTGATCCATGAGATGGTGTCGCCGACCTTCGCCGTTACCTCCGCCGGCGAGATCACGAGATTCTCCATCGTGATCTCGATAGTCGCGGCGTGCGCCGGGAGGGTCATCGACAGGAAGACGACCGCGAGCGCGGTCGCAGCGAGGCGTCCTGGTCTCATTTGCGCTCCCTATTTCAGCTCGGCCGCGACGTGCTCGGCGTGCTGCTGGTGGCCCTGGAATATTTTCAGGCCGGTCTGCAACAGGCTCTTCAGCTCGGCATTGCTGGCAGACGGAATGAGCTGGGTCTCCAGCGCGCCGTTGACCGCCTTGTGGTAGGCGATCTCATTCGCGACATAGGCCTTGTCGAAGGCCGCACCGTCCAGCTTGTCGAGCTCGGCCAGCTTGTCGCTCGCCTGCTTCGACAATGCCTTGCTGGTGTCGTTGTCTTCGGGCGTGACGTTCAGCTTCTTGACCAGCGCGAGCGCCTGCTTATTCACGGCCTCGTGGTCGCGCAGCATGTCCTCGGCAAATGCTTTCACGTCCTTGTTCTTGGCCTTCTTCTGCGCCTGCTTGGCCGCGTTGATGTCGATCACGCCCGCAGTGTAGGCGATGTGGGCAATCTGCGGATCGGTGGGCTTGTCGGCGGCGTTCGCGCCTCGAAGCAGCGCCGGGCTCGACAACAGAATTGCTGCGGCGATGGCCGCGCTCCATCGGGTAAACATGCTTGACACTCCTGTGCTGCCGGTCGGTTTGCCGGCGTTGCTTCACAGGCGTTGGATGGGATCTTCGCGTAAACGTTCCCGAAAATTTCAGCCGCCAATGCCGAGCCGCTTCAGCACTGACGCGGTCAGGCGCTCGCAGCGCCAGCCGGCGAACGGAAACGCATCCATCATCACCGGACCGATCTCCTTCTCGACATTCTCGCGCAGCATGGTGCGGGCGCGATGCAGCCGCGTCTTCACGGTCTCAGGCTTCACGCCGAGCAGATCGGCGGTCTCCTCGATGTTCATGCCCTCCATGACGCGCGCGACGAATACCATGCGGAAGACATCCGGCAGTTCGTCGATGGCGCGTTCGACGACGCGCTGGATTTCACGTTGGGCCATGGTCCTTTCCGGATCGCCTGCGGGAGAAACGGGAAACTTGATGATCTGTGCCTCGAGCGCAGCTTCGGACACCGAGTCGAACTCGACCTGAGGCTTTGCACTTCGCGCCCGGCCAAGCGCCTCGTTGATGGCAATTCGTGACAGCCAGGTCGACAATCCAGATTCGCCGCGGAAGCCATCGAGATGGGTAAAGGCGCGGACGTAGGTTTCCTGCACCACGTCCTCCGCCTCGCTGTCGCTGCGCAGGATTCCGCGCGCGAGTCGGTAGAGCCTGCGGTTGTTGGCCTGCATGATCTCGCGCAACGCCGCCTCGTCGCGGCTCCGGGCACGATCGATCAGCTCGGCTTCCGGTGTCCTGGCATCGGCGGACAGGCCGGCTACGGTCCGTTGCATGGGCGATCACCTGTTTCCCTTCATCCAGACATTGGATGCGAGCCCAGGGGAAAGGTTCCCGACTTTCTTGCGCTCTCCTGGCGGGTCCCCTTAGTCCGCCTCGATCGGCAGCGCGGGATCCCTCGCCCACTCGCCCATTGAGGCATCGTAGAGCGTCAGCCTGTCGTAGCCGAGTTGCGTCAGTAGCAGCAGATCGATCGTGGCCGAGATACCGCCGCCGCAATAGAGGATAACATTCTTATCCCGCGTGACGCCCTGGGCCGCGAATTTCGCCGCGGCATCCGCAAGCGTCGTCAGCGTCTTGTCGGCATTGGTGAGCGTCGCGGCGGGAACGTTGATACTGCCGGGAACGCGGCCGGGCCGGCCGTAGCGGCTCGGCTCGAGACCCTGATGAAACTGCGGACCGAGCGCGTTGACGATGACGGTCGCGGGATCGCCGATCCGCGCCTTCACGATGTTCTTGTCGACGAAGAAGCCTGGGCGCGGTGTGGCCTTGAATGTCGTCGCCGGATATCCCTTCGGCGCGCCCGTCTCGACCGGCCGCCCCTCCGCCTTCCATTTGTCGAAACCGCCATCGAGCACACGCGCATCGACGCCGAGCGAGCGCAGCATCCACCAGAACCGCGTCGACCACATCATCGTGCCGATGCTGTAGAGCACGATGATCTTGCCCGCATCGAGACCGTGGCGGCCGAAGGCGGCCTCGAGCTGAGCCACATCGGGCATCATGAAGAACTGCTCTGCCGAGGTGTCGGAGAACTCGCCTTGCAGATCGAGGAAATCGGCGCCGGGGACGTGGCCCGCGGCGAACGTCTTGTCGCCCGGCACCGCGCGATAGGGCACGTCGCTGCCCGGCGGCACCGGCTCGTTGTAGGTCGTGCAGTCGTAGAGGCGCAGATTGGGATCGCCGAGGATGGCGGCGAGCTGCTCGGTGGTGATCAGGGGTGATGGCATGGTCATGCTTTCTCCCAATTATAGCTCACGCATCGTGGGAACGCTGTCATTGCCCGCGAAGGCGGGCAATCCAGTATCCCAGCGGCCGCAGTGATGTGTACCAGCTATTGCCCTAGCGTACTGGATGCCCCGGTCAAGCCGGGGCATGACGGCGGAATACGAAGCTCGACCTCGCGCTTCACTGCTTCAACGTCTCCAGAAAGCGCACCGGCTCGCCTTGCGAGGGCGTCACCAGCTCGCCCTGCCACATCACGCGGCGGCCGCGGATGAAGGTGCCGACGGGCCAGCCCGTCACGCGCACGCCGTCATAGGGCGTCCAGCCGGCCTTGGACGCCACCCATTTGTTGGTGATGGTCTCGCTGCGCTTGAGGTCGACGATGGTGAAGTCGGCATCGTAGCCGGCGGCGATACGGCCCTTGCAGGCCATGTTGTAAAGACGCGCGGGGCCGGCACTGGTGAGATCGACGAACCTTGCCAGCGATAGCCGGCCGGCGTTGACGTGATCGAGCATGACAGGCACCAGCGTCTGCACGCCGGTCATGCCCGAGGGCGAGGCCGGATAGGTCTTCGACTTCTCTTCAAGCGTATGCGGCGCATGATCCGAGCCGAGCACGTCGATGATGCCCTGCTCGATACCGCGCCAGATGCCGGCGCGATGATCTGCGCCGCGCACCGGCGGGTTCATCTGCGCCAGCGTGCCGAGCCGCTCGTAGCATTCGGGCGCGACCAGCGTGAGATGATGCGGCGTCGCCTCGCAGGAGGCGACGTCCTTGTGATCGCGCAGGAACTCGATCTCCTCCTTGGTGGATACGTGCAGCACGTGGATGCGCTTCCCCGTCTCATGCGCCAGCTTCACCAGCCGCTGCGTCGCCATCAGTGCCGCGGTCTCGTCGCGCCAGACCGGATGCGAGCGCGCATCGCCCTCGATGCGCAGCGATTTACGGTCGTTGAGGCGATACTCGTCCTCAGCATGGAAGGCGGCGCGGCGGCGGATCACCTGGAAGATGCGGCGTAGGCTTTCGTCGTCCTCGACCAGCAGCGCGCCGGTCGAGGAGCCGATGAAAACCTTGACGCCGGCGCAGCCCGGCGCCCGTTCGAGCACCGGCAAATCCTGCACGTTCTCGCGGGTGCCGCCGATGAAGAAGGCGAAATCGCAATGCATGCGGTGATGGGCACGCTTCACCTTGTCGGTGAAGGTGGTCTCGGTCACCGTCAATGGAGACGTGTTCGGCATCTCGAACACGGCGGTGACGCCGCCCATGACGGCGCTGCGCGAGCCGGTCTCGAGGTCTTCCTTCTGCTCCAGCCCGGGCTCGCGGAAATGCACCTGCGTGTCCATCACGCCGGGCAGGATGTGGAGGCCCTTGCAGTCGACCACCTCGGCAGCTGAGCCTTGCGACAGCGGACCCAGCTCGGCAATGTGACCATTGCTGATGCCGATATCGCGAACACCCTCGCCGTCCTGGTTGACCACGGTGCCGCCTTTGAGGATCACGTCGAAACGCTGGGTCATGGCAAAGGGCCTCTCTCATCCCCAAGCGCAGGGCTCGAGGTCTTGTCGTTTTTGCCTTGCGGGCTTACGTTCCGGAGCAACATGTCGCAAGAGATTTTCGCATGAAATCAGCGTTTCTTCCCGACCGGGGCGTGGTCAAGGTCGCGGGCGAGGATGCGCGCAACTTCCTCAACGGCCTCATCACGACCGACCTCGACAGGCTCAAGCCGGGCCTGGGCCGATTCGGTGCGTTACTGACGCCGCAGGGCAAGATCGTCGTGGATTTCCTGATCACGGAGGTGCCCGCCGGCCATGGCGGCGGGTTCCTGATCGACTGCCCGAAAGCGTTGGCGGAAACATTCGCCACCAAGCTGAAATTCTACAAGCTGCGCGCCAAGGTCACGGTGGAAAACCTGTCGGACAGTCTCGGCGTGCTCGCAGCCTGGGGTGGCCCACTCGCGGCGCAGCCGGACCTTGCCTTTGCCGATCCGCGCAATGGCGAGCTCGGCTATCGCATCCTGATCCCCGAGGATCTCGGGCAGAAGCTGTCCGACCTGATCGGCGCAGAGCTCGTCGAGGCCACCGAGTACGAGTCCCACCGCATCGCGCTCGGCGTTCCCCGCGGCGGGCTGGACTTCATGTACGGCGACGCGTTCCCGCACGAAACCAATATGGACCGGCTCGCCGGCGTCGATTTCGACAAGGGTTGCTATGTCGGCCAAGAGGTCGTCTCGCGCATGCAGCATCGCGGCACCGCGCGCACCCGCAGCGTCAAGGTGCTGCTTGACGGTCCCTCGCCCGAGGCCGGAGCAACCATTCTCGCCGGCGACAAGCAAGTCGGCACCATCGGCTCGACGGCGGGCGGCAAAGGCATCGCGCTGGTGCGCATCGACCGCGTTGCGGACGCTCTCGACGCCGGCCAGCCGCTCACCGCCGGCGGCCTCGAACTGACGCTCGCAGAACCCGAGAGCGTGCGCATTCCAACCAAGCAACCCATCGCATGAGCCGCGCCCCTCGCCTGCATCCCGACGGAAAGACGCGTTGCCCCTGGCCCGGCGAAGATCCGCTATATGTCGCCTATCACGACACCGAATGGGGCGTGCCGGAATATGACGACCGCGCGCTCTATGAGAAGCTGATCCTCGACGGTTTCCAGGCCGGCCTGTCCTGGATCACGATCCTGCGCAAGCGCGACAATTTCCGCAAAGCCTTCGACGATTTCCAGCCAGAGAAGATCGCGCGCTACAACGAGAAGAAGGTGCATGCGCTGATGAACGACGCCGGCATCGTGCGCAACAAGGCCAAGATCGACGGCACGATCCTGAGCGCGAAGTCGTATCTCGGTATCATGGAGAAGGGACCCGGCTTCTCGAAGCTGCTGTGGGACTTCATGGACGGGAAGCCCAAGGTCAACCATTTCAAGACCACCGCGAGCGTGCCGGCCTCGACGCCGCTGTCCGTGCAGATCTCCAAGGAGCTGTCCTCGCGCGGCTTCAAGTTCGTCGGCCCGACCATCGTCTATGCCTTCATGCAGGCGACGGGCATGGTCAACGACCATCTCGTCGACTGCCATTGCCACGCGACCTGCGGCAAGACGCAGCGCAAGCCGCGCCTTAGGGACAAATGACGGCGAAGAAGACCGCGCACGATGCGCAGTCCCGCGCCTGGCAGCGCATGCTGTCCGGCCGGCGGCTCGACCTGCTCGACCCCTCTCCGCTCGATATCGAGATCGCCGACATCGCACATGGCTTGGCGCGGGTGGCGCGCTGGAACGGGCAGACGACAGGCGCACATATCTTCTCGGTCGCGCAGCACACGTTGCTGGTGGAAACCGTGATGCGGCACGAGATGCCGGGCGTCGATCAGCGCATGCGGCTTGCGGCGCTGCTGCACGATGCGCCCGAATATGTGATCGGCGACATGATCTCTCCGTTCAAGGCGGTGCTCGATGGCCATTACAAGGCGGTCGAGAAACGCCTGCTCGGCGCCATCCATATCCGCTTCGGCCTGCCGCCGGAGCTGCCGGACGAGATCACGCAGGCCATCAAGGCCGCCGATCGCGGCGCGGCCTATCTGGAAGCGACCGAGCTTGCCGGCTTCAGCGAGAGCGAGGCGCGGCGCCTGTTCGGCAAGGATCCCGACCTCTCCGACAGCGTTCGGCGCGACTACCTCACGCCCTGGACCGCGGCGCGGGCCGAAAAGCAGTTTCTGGAGCGGTTCGGCGCGGTGTTCGCGTAGCATCATTCCTTCGTTGCCCCGTAGGGTTGGCAAAGGCGCTCTTGCGCCGTGCCCACCAACTTTTCCTAATTGCGACGAAAGTGGTGGGCACGCTTCGCTTTGCCCACCCTACGATCGCTCGCTATAATCCGCGGCAAAAAGGTCCACCATGATCCACGTCTGTTCCCTCGCCGCGCTTCCCGAAACTGTCCGCCTCACCAAGGCCAGCCACGTGCTGACCGTGATGGCCAATGTCGAGCAGGTGGCGCGGCCGGTGTCGGTGTTGCCGGCCAACCATCTCAAGGTGTCGATGGACGACATCACCGAGGAGATGGACGGCTTCGTCGCGCCGTCCGAGACGCATATCGAGCAGGTGCTGAATTTCGTGCGCGGCTGGGATCGCTCTGCGCCGCTGGTGGTGCATTGCTACGCCGGCATCAGCCGCTCCACCGCGAGCGCGTTTGCAGCGGTGTGCGCACTCAACCCGAATCGTGACGAGATCGAGATCGCCCGCAAGATCCGCGCAGCCTCGCCGATCGCCTCGCCGAACCGGCGCATCGTCAGCCTCGCCGATCGGGCATTGGGACGCAACGGCCGGATGCTGCGCGCGCTCGACGAGATGGGCCCGGGCGCGATGATGGTCGAGGGCCACCCCTTCGTGATCGAGCTCGAATGACCGCTGCGCGCCACAGCACAGGTGCGCCCCCTCTCCCGCTTGCGGGAGAGGGCTGGGGAGAGGGTCTCTCCGCAACGGGACAGTCCCCTAGAGGAGAAAGCGCTCTCCCGGCGCTACGCGCCGACCTCTCCCGCAAGCGGGAGAGGTTGCAGCGAACCTGCGGAGAGCTCGCCGCGATCAACCGGCATATCTTTCTCGCAACATCCGCGACCATCATCGCATGAGCGAGACGCTGCTGACGCCGATCGAAATTGGCCTCACGGCCGCGATCGTCGCGATCGAGGACCACGAGCCGCTGATCCTCGCCGCTCGCGGCAGTGACGGGCTTGCCGGCTTGCCGTTCGGCCCGTTCGATGCGCTGGCCCATCGCACCTTCGAGATCGGCCTGCGCGCCTGGGTCGAGGAGCAGACCGGGCTGCGTCTCGGCTACGTCGAGCAGCTCTACACGTTCGGCGATCGCGGCCGTCATGCCGAGGCCGGCGACACCGGCGCGCACATGGTCTCGATCGGCTATCTCGCGTTGACGCGTGCCACCGGCGGCGAGCTCGCAGCGACCAGCGCCAGCTTCGAGCCATGGTACCGCTTCTTCCCCTGGGAGGACTGGCGCCAGGAGCCGCCGGACATCATCGCCCGCGACATCATTCCGGCGCTGACGAGATGGGCTGAGGAGGAGACGCCGGAGACGACGCGCGCGCTGCCGCGCAAGGATCGCGTGCGGTTCTATTTCGGTCTCGATGGTGCGCCCTGGGACGAGGAGCGCGTGCTCGACCGCTACGAGCTCCTGTACGAGGCGGGGCTGATCGAGGAGGCACGGCGCGATGGCCGCCCTGCGGCATTAGCGCGCAAGGCGCTTCCCGCGCTCGGGAGCTCGATGCGGTTCGACCACCGCCGGATTCTCGCCACGGCGATCGCGCGGCTGCGGGCAAAACTGAAGTATCGCCCTGTGGTGTTTGAACTTTTGCCCGCCGAATTCACACTCACCGAATTGCAGCATACGGTGGAGGCCATCTCCGGCCGGCACCTGCACAAACAGAATTTCCGGCGCCTCGTCGAAATGGAAGCCCTGGTCGAACCAACCGGGGTGATGTCGACACAGACCGGCGGACGCCCGGCAGCGCTCTATCGCTTCCGTCGGGACGTGCTCCAGGAGCGGCCCGCGCCGGGCTTGCGCGTGCGCTCCCGGCGCTAGACAAGGATTCGCGACCGCCCTCCCCGCCGGTCGCCTGGAGGCTTCATGTTCGACGGCCCGTTTGACGTCTTCGCGTTGATCATTGCGATCGCCGCCTTCTTCATCGCGATCAAGGCCTCGAGCCAGGCGGCCGAGCTGCGGCGGCGGCTGAGCTCGCTCGAAGAGATGGTATACGCGCAGCGGCCGGTGCAGCCGCCGCCCGTGCCTGCGTGGGTGCAGGCAGAGACCCCCGCACCAACGCAGGCAGAGCCGCCGCCGCTGGCGCCCGACGCGGAGCCTGCGCCGGCCCCGTCCATCACCGAAGCTGCTGAGCCGCCGCTTGAGGCGAGCCCTGAAGCCGCACCACCGCCGCCACTGCCCGCGCCTGCCCCCGGCTTCGAGGAGCGGCTCGGCACGCGCTGGGTGGTGTGGATCGGCGGGCTTGCGCTCGCGCTCGGCGGCTTCTTCATGGTGCGCTATTCGATCGAGGCCGGCCTGCTCGGCCCCGGCGTGCGCGTGTTCCTCGGCGGCCTGTTCGCGCTGGCGCTGCTGAGTGCCGGCGAATGGACGCGCCGCAAGGAGAGCATCTCGACCATCCAGGCGCTGCCGATCGCCAACATCCCGGCGATCCTCACCGCGGCCGGAACGGCGGTGGCGTTCGCCACCATCTATGCCGCCTATGCGCTCTATGGCTTCCTCGTGCCTGCGACGGCCTTCGTGCTGCTCGGCATCGTCGCGATGGGAACGCTGGCCGCCGCACTTCTGCACGGACCGGCGCTCGCGGGCCTCGGCGTCGTCGGCGCGTTCGTGACGCCGATCCTCGTTTCCAGCGGCAAGCCGGACTATTGGGCGCTCTATATCTATCTCGCCATCGTCACCGCCGCGAGCTTCGGCCTTGCCCGCATCCGGCTGTGGCGCTGGCTCGCTGTGACCACGATCGTGTTCGCCGTGCTCTGGACCTTCCCCGGTCTCGACACTGGCGAGCTTCAGGTCGCGCCGCACGCTTTCCATGTGATCGCCGGCTTCGTGCTGGCCGCGCTGCTCGTCGTTTGCGGCTTCATGTTCGGGCCGACGATCGAGGACGGCGAGATCGAGCCGGTGTCATCGAGCTCGCTCGGCGCCTATCTGTTCGGCGCGATGCTGATCGTGCTGTCGAGCGCACATGCCGATCTAGCGCTGATCGCCTTCGCGCTGCTGGTCGCCGGAACACTGTTCGTCGCCTGGCGCGCGCCGGCCGCGACCGGTGCGCTGGGCGCGGCCGGTGCAGCCGTCTTCATCGTGTTCGCCGAATGGGCGGTGCGCGCCAATCCCGACATGCTGGTGCTGCCGGGCGGCCCGATTGCCGGTGTCGGCCCGACGGCGATCGACGGCTCCGTAACGCTGCATCTGGTGACGGCTGCGGTCTTCGCAGCCGGCTTCGGCATTGCCGGCTTCCTGGCGCAGGGCCGGTCGAACTCGGCCGTCATTCCGGTGGTGTGGTCGGCGGCAGCGGTCGCAACCCCGATCGCGATCCTGGTCGCGCTCTATGCGCGCATCGCCCATCTCGACCGTTCGATCCCGTTCGCGATCCTCGCCGTGCTGCTCGCTGCCGCCTTCGGCGCCGCGACCGAAGCCCTCTCGCGCCGCGACGACCGACCGGGGCTCGCCACGTCCATCGCACTGTTCGCCACGGGCACGCTCGGCGCGCTGGCGCTGGCGCTGACCTTCGCGCTGGAGAAGGGCTGGCTCACGATCGCGCTCGCGCTGATGTCGCTCGGTACGGCCTGGATCTCGTTGCAGCGGCCGATTCCTGTGCTGCGCCGGCTAGCTGCGATTTTCGCCGCGATCGTCACTGCGCGGATCGGCTACGATCCGCGCATCGTCGGCGATGCCGTCGGCACCACGCCGGTCTTCAACTGGCTGCTGTGGGGCTACGGCCTCCCGGCGGCATCGTTCTGGGGCGCGAGCATCTTCCTGCGCCGCCGCGCCGACGACGCGCCGCTGCGCGTGGTCGAGGCAGCGGCCATCCTGTTCACCGCGCTGCTCGCCTTCATGGAGATCCGCCACTTCGCGACCGGCGGCCGCATGACCGCGGTCCCCTCGCTGCTCGAATTCGCTCTCCAGGTTTGCATCACGCTGGCGATGGCGATCGGGCTGGAACGGCTGCGGCTGCGCAGCGGCAGCCTCGTGCACAATGTCGGCGCTGTCGCGCTCACGGCGATCGCCGGCGTCATCAGCGTGTTCGGCCTCCTGATCCTGGAGAACCCGTTGCTGTTCTCCGGCGTCAACGTCGGCGGTCTCGTGTTCAACCTGCTGCTGCTCGGCTATGCCCTGCCGGCCGTGCTGATGCTGCTGCTGTCCTATGCAGTGGCGGGACATCGCTCCGTCGCCTACGCCAACACGATTGCAGGTGGCGCACTGGTGTTCGCACTCAGCTATGTGACCCTGGAGATCCGCCGCTTCTATCACGGCCCGGTCCTGCTCTACGGCGGCACCACGGGCGCGGAGCAATACACCTATTCGATCGGCTGGCTCGCCTTCGGCGTGGTGCTGCTCGGCGTCGGCATCCTCGTCAATTCGGAGCGCGCGCGGCTCGCCTCCGCCGCGGTCATCGCGCTGACGATCCTGAAGGCCTTCGTCATCGACATGTCGACGCTGACAGGCGTCTATCGCGCGCTGTCGTTCATGTGCCTCGGCGTCGTGCTGGTGGCGATCGGCTGGCTCTACCAGCGCATCCTGTTCCGACGGCAGATCGCACCGCCGCCGGCGCCGCAGGCGAGCAGCTAAGGGATCAGGCCGCGCGCACCGATTCCAGGAACTGCGCGACCTCGACCTTCAGGCGGGTGCTGTCGGTCGCGAGCGACTTCGCAGCCGACAGCACTTCGACCGAGGCCTCACCGGTCTCGAACGCACCGCGCTGCACGTCGGTGATGTTCGCCGAGACCTCCTGCGTGCCGACCGAGGCCTGCTGCACGTTGCGGGAAATTTCCTGCGTCGCCGCGCCCTGCTCCTCGACGGCGGCGGCAATCGCCGCGGACACTTCGGACAACCGCTCGATGGTGCCGCCGATCTCCTGGATGGCGCTGACCGATTCCTGGGTGGCGGATTGGATGCCCGACACCTGCGCACCGATCTCGCCGGTCGCCTTCGCAGTCTGCTCCGCCAGCGCCTTGACCTCGGACGCGACGACCGCGAAGCCGCGGCCGGCTTCGCCCGCGCGCGCGGCCTCGATAGTCGCGTTCAACGCCAGCAGGTTGGTCTGGCCTGCGATGGTGTTGATGAGCTCGACGACGTCGCCGATGCGCGCGGCGGCCTGCGACAGCGCGTTGACGCGCTCGTTGGTGCGCGCCGCCTGCTCGACGGCTTCCGCGGCCATCCGCGCCGAGTCCTGAACGCGGCGGCTGATCTCGGTGATGGAGGAGGACAGTTCCTCCGAGGCGGAGGCCACGGCCTGGACATTGGTGGAGGCTTCCTCGGAGGCCGCTGCGACGACGGTCGCAAGCTCCTGGCCGCGCTGCGCCGTATTGGTCAGCGTCGACGCCGATGCCTCGAGCTCGGTCGAGGCCGAGGAGACGGTGCCGACGACCTCGCCGATCATGGCTTCGAACTTGCGGGTGATGGCATCGACGCGGCGGCCGCGCTCGATCTTGGCCTCGGCGTCGAGCCTGGCTGCCTCGTCGGCGGCCTTCTTGGCGATCAGCGCCTCCTTGAAGATCTGGAGCGCATCGGCCATCGCGCCGATCTCGGTCTTCTCGCCGCGATGCGGCACCTCGGCCAAGAGGTCGCCTTCGCCGAGCGATTGCATCGGACGGATGATCGAGGCAATGCCGCGAGAGACGTCGCGCACGAGATAATAGGCCGCGCCGATCGCGATCACGACGGCCGCGACGATGACGCCCACGAGCACGCGGAAGATCAAGGCGTAGCTGTCAGCCGCCTGCTTCGTCTCCAGTTCGGCGCCCTTGTTATTGAGCTCGATGCCTCTCTGGAGCAGCGGATCGGCAGCCTGGGCCATCTTCGCCACCTTGGTCTGCAACATCTCGTTGGCGTCGGTCGGGAAGCGCCCGATGCTCTTGCGCGAGAGCGCCATGACCTCCTGCACGCCATTCAGGTACTCGGCCCACGCCTTGGTCCACTGCTCGTAGAGTGAGCGTTCCTCGGCAGCGTTGATCAGCGGTTCGTAGACCCTGCGAGACTTCTCGATGCGCTCGCGCAGGCCTGCTAGCCGCTTCTCGGCGGCCTCCTTGCCTTCGGCGGTGTCCTGCATCAGATGAAGACGCAGCGCGACGCGCAGTTCGTTGATGTCGGCGCGCATCGAGCCGAGAGCTCGCACGCTCGGCAGCCAGCTCTCCGCGATCTCGACGGTGTGGGCGTTGATGTTCTGCATCGTGCCGATCGCCATCACGCCGACTCCGGCGAGCGAGAGCACGAGGACCGACAGCACGGTCAGCAGCTTGAAAACGATCGACAACTTCGACATCACACAAATCCCGATGATACCGGCAACGCGCACGTCACCCGCGCCTCAGGCGTCATGACGGACGACCGGGCGGGGATCAGTTCAACAATGCTGGCTGGTTCTTATCCCGTAAGATTGCGCCGCATTGTCGCAAGCAGTCGTTAACACGATCCTACGTAAAACTACGGGACACCGCCGGGCAGTCACCATTTCTGCAACCAGCCGCACAGATCTCGGCCCCGTGTGATGGTTTGCAGTAACGACGCAACCAGCGTCACGCCGCTCGCACGGACTCCAGGAAACGCGTCACCTCGCTCTTCAGCCGGTTGCTCTCCTGCGACAGAGACCGTGCGGCCGAATGTACCTGCGCCGAAGCCGCTCCAGTCTCGCCGGCACCACGCTGGACCTGACCGATGTTCTCCGATACCTCCGAGGTGCCATGCGCAGCATTTTGGATGTTGCGGGAGATCTCCTGGGTCGCCGCGCCCTGCTCCTCCACCGCAGCGGCGATGGTCGAGGAGATTTCGGACATGCGCGCGATGGTGTCGCCGATCTCCTTGATCGCACCGACGGAGTCCTCCGTCGCAGCCTGGATTGCGCCGATGTGCTGGCCGATCTCGCCGGTCGCCTTCGCAGTCTGCTCGGCAAGTGCCTTCACTTCCGTGGCCACGACGGCAAAGCCCTTGCCCGCCTCGCCTGCCCGGGCCGCCTCGATCGTGGCATTCAGCGCCAGCAGATTGGTCTGGGCGGCGATGGTATTGATCAGACTGACTACGTCGCCGATGCGGCCGGCCGCTTTCGTCAGCTCGGCGATCCGCGCATTGGTGCGCTGCGCCTGGTCCACGGCAACGTCGGCGACTCGCGCCGATTCTTGCACCTGACGGCTGATCTCGGAGATCGAGGAGGTCATCTCCTCGCTCGCCGCAGACACCGACTGCACGTTGGCAGAGGCCTCCTCCGAGGCCGCTGCCACAGTCGTGGCAAGCCCGTTGCCGCGCTCGGCCGCCTGCGTCAACGTGTTGGAAGACGCCTCAAGCTCGGTTGCCGCCGACGACACGGTCTCGACGATCTCACCGACCGTGCCCTCGAAGGCGTCGGCGAGCCGCCGCATGTCCGCCTTGCGTTGTTCGCGCCCGCGTGCGTCGGCCTCCGCCTGCTCGGCACGCAGCCGCTCGGCGTCCGCCATGTTGGTTCTGAATACCTCGACCGCGCCGGCCATCTCGCCGATCTCGTCGCGGCGTCCGACACCGGGAACGGATATCGAAAGCTCGCCGCGCGCCAGCCGCGTCATGGCCCCTACCATGGCGCCGAGCGCCTTCGAGATCGAGCGGCCGAGCACGAAGCCGATCACGGCGAGCGCGACAAGGGTGACGCCGAAGGCAACGGCCATCCACAAGCGCACGGCCTCGCGGGTCGCCGCTTCAGCGGCGTCGGCCTGTCTGTACATGGCATCGACCGCGGTCCGCACCTCGACCATCATGGGCTCGAGATCGCGAAACGTCTTCATCATGCTGGCATCGAGTGCGGCACTTTGCTGCGCGGTCTCGGCCCAAGCCGCGAACTCGGACTGGTACTTCTGGAGCTTGGACGTGACGTCGTGCATCACCGCCGTCGGGACGGCCACGACCTCGATCGCCTTGGAGAATTCAACTCCGGCCTTCTTCACCTCGGCGACGTATTTGGGATCGCGCCGCAGCATGAAGTCCTTCTCGTGCCGGCGCATCATCAGCATCCAGCTCGTCGTCCGGGGATCGTCGATCTCCTTCAGCTTGACCTCGATGTCGTGCACCGCGGTGCGGAGCGAACCGGAGAGGCCGAGCGTCTCGTTCAACCCGAGCCTGGTCTCGGCCGTCACCTGTGCACCGAAGTCCGCGGCGTAGCGTTTGAACCCGGCGTGGGCCTGCTTCATCTTGTCGGACAACGCACGCATGCCGCCGGCCGCCGTCAGCCGCTCCATTTCCTCGA
This sequence comes from Bradyrhizobium sp. CCGE-LA001, assembly GCF_000296215.2. Lineage (NCBI taxonomy): Bacteria > Pseudomonadati > Pseudomonadota > Alphaproteobacteria > Hyphomicrobiales > Nitrobacteraceae > Bradyrhizobium > Bradyrhizobium sp. CCGE-LA001. Next base: position 5,791,093 of record NZ_CP013949.1, read on the forward strand.
AATCGCGGTTGATTTGCCCCATCAGTTCACCATGCGCCTTGGCGTAGCTCTCGTTCCGCCGCTGCTGGAAATTCTTCTCGTTGCGGCGCGCTTCCAGCATCTCGATCGAGAGCTGCTTGTTGAGATCGGCGATCGCGCGGGCACGGTTGGCAATTTCGCGGGACGCATCCTGGGAGAGGCTGCCGATCTCATAGATCGCGCCGAAGGCGGCAAGACCGACGAGGCCGAAAAGTCCGATCGCCATGACCTTATGGGTGAGGCGAATGGAAATGCCGCTCATGAATGTGCTCCAACGATGAAGACGCAATACGCGTAGGACGACTCAGCGCCCGGACAATTGCAGAGATCATGCCTACATCGCTTTTCCGGAAGGTTAACCCTGCGCGAATCTGTCGCGGCACGGCAGTACGGATGCGCGCTGCCGCGGCGCCATCACGCGCGTCGGTTGCAGACCTTCTGTTGAGAGACGCCACGGTCGGGCCGCGGGACACCGGCCAACCCTCGACCTTCAGTCGATCGCTGTCGCCAGAAACATCTGCGCGGGGACAGCACCTGCGAGGACGCCCAGCCCCCGTCTCTATCGTCGTGCGCTGCACAAGTCGATCACAAGCAGCGATGGAGGCCTCGTTCTACCGCATCACGGTTTCTCCCACGAGGCTGATACAGAAGACCGGCTTCTTGTTTTCGTCGAGCAGCTCCATGCGCCACTCGCCATTCGGCTTCAGGCCGCGGGCGATGCTGCCGAGCAGATTGGCGCAGACCTCGGTCATTTCGGTCCAGGCCGCTGCGCGGTCCTCGAACTCGTAGGGCTGATCGGCGGCGCCGGAATAACGGCCGGTGCTGATGCGGAAGAAGTACAGCGACATCGTTGAACCCTTGCGTAGGGCCGCGTCCCTCGGCCGTACGCAAACTGGGACGCGAACAGCTACCAACGCATGAAAACCGCCGTCCGTACGACTACGGCGCGGCGACTCCGTGCTCGATCGATGTCTTCAACGGGAAAAGTGTGCGGGAACGGTCCGCAGCCGACTCACTGCGTAGAGCGGCGCAGCTCCAGCGGAGCCTCGATCTTCGGGGCTTCCGATTTGGCTTCCGCCTTCACCGGCTCAAGGCGACCGCTCTCGACACGCGGCGTCTCGACGCGCGCGGCGACTTCGGTGTGCGGTGCAGGGACCGAACCGGTACGCTCCGAAGAGCGCAGCGAACGCGGACGCGCGGCGGCGCGCGCCATCAGCATCTGATTGCCGCCCTGATGGTGGAAGTCGCAATAGGCGAAGCCCATGCCGGAGACCGAGCCGCGGAAGCTGCGATCATCGGTCTTTTCAAGGTTGAAACAGGGCTCGAACGGAATTCCCTTGATCGAGGCGCAGACGTTCTGGCCGCGGATCTGGAGCGTGTTGCCGGGCAGGCGGAGATGTTTGACCGGGCCCGCGCCCGAGAACTGCACGGCGCCGGCAGCGCCGAGGTCGTCGAGAATGCGGCCCGCACCGCGGGTGCCATCGAAGCAGGTGAAGGCGAACACCTTGCCGGCGACGAAGCGGCGCGCCTCATCAGCATTCATGCTTCCGGCAATGGCCGGCGCAAACGTCACTGCCGCCGTGACAGCCCCCAACACAATACGCGCAAGCATGCTCTACTCCGAACCCAACCCCCGCAGCGGGCGATGCCGTATCTTCCTTTACCCGCTGCTTACCATACCAACCATGGCAACATTGGAGCAGGTTGGTTGGTAAAGTCTGAACGCCGTTAGACAATTTTTACCACGATACGGCCGCGGACCTCGCCGGCGAGGATTTTCGCGCCCCAGTCAGGCGCCTCGGAAAGCGAAATTTCCTTAGTGATTTCAGCGAGCTTCGTCCGATCCAGATCGGACGCAAGGCGCTGCCAGGCGGCCTTTCGCGGCTCGATCGGGCACATCACCGAATCGATGCCGAGAAGGCACACCCCGCGTAAAATGAACGGTGCGACGGACGATGGCAGGTCCATGCCGGCCGCCAGGCCGCAGGCCGCGATCGCGCCACCGTACTTCGTCATCGACAGCAGGTTGGCGAGCGTGGTCGAGCCGACGCTGTCAACGCCACCCGCCCAGCGCTCCTTGGCCAAAGGCTTTGCCGGCGCCGACAATTCGTTGCGGTCGATCACTTCGGCTGCACCCAGGTGTTTCAGGTAGTCGGCCTCCGAGGCACGGCCGGTCGAGGCGATGACGTGGTAGCCGAGCTTCGACAGCACCGCCGTCGCAACCGAGCCGACGCCGCCAGCCGCGCCCGTCACCACGACAGGGCCGCTCTTCGGCGAGATGCCGTGCTTCTCCAGCGCCAGCACTGAGAGCATCGCGGTGAAGCCGGCGGTGCCGATCGCCATGGCGTCGCGCGCCGACAGGCCCTGCGGCAACGCGACCAGCCAATCGCCCTTCACCCGCGCCTTCTCGGCATAGGCGCCGAGATGGGTTTCGCCCATGCCCCAGCCGGTGCAAACCACTTGGTCGCCCGCCTTCCAATGCGGGTGCGAGGACGCTTCGACCGTGCCGGCGAAATCGATGCCGGCTATCATCGGGAAACGGCGCACCACCGGCGCCTTGCCGGTGAGCGCGAGGCCATCCTTGTAGTTCAGCGTCGACCATTCCACGCGCACGGTGACGTCACCGTCCATCAGTTCGGCTTCGTCGAACTGCGTGAGAGCGGCGGTAGTGCCTTTATCCGCCTTGTCGATCCGGATTGCCTTGAATGTGCCCACGACTGAACTCCCTGACTTGTTTGTCGGGAATGTTTAGCCGATCAGGCAGGCTGCGCAACCGCCCGCTGAACCGGTTTCTCCACGATGGGAAGATTGATCAGCGCGGAGAGCACACCAAACAGGATCGAGAGCCACCAGATCGGCGTGTAGGAACCGAAGCGCTCGAACACGATGCCCCCCAACCAGACGCCGAGAAAGCCGCCGACCTGATGGCTGACGAAGGCGAAGCCGTAGAGCGTCGCAAGCCAGCGCGTGCCGAACATCAGCGCCACTAGCGCGGAGGTCGGCGGCACCGTCGACAGCCAGGTCAGGCCCGAGACCGCGCCGAATGCGATCGCCGAGAATGGCGTGATCGGGAATGAGATGAAGGCGAGCGTCGCAAGCGCGCGGGTGAAGTAGATCGTCGAGAGGATGTAGCGCTTGGGCAGCGAGTTCTGGAGGTAGCCGACGCTGAGCGAGCCCACGATGTTGAACAGGCCGATCGCCGCGATCACCCAGCCGCCGGTTTGCGCCGTGATGCCGCTATCGACCAGGAAGGCGGGCAGATGCACGGTGATGAAGGCGAGCTGGAAGCCACAGGTGAAGAAGCCAAGCACCAAGAGCACGTAAGAGCGGTGGCCGAAGGCCTCTGCGAGCGCCCTCGTGAACGTCTGCTCGTCCGCGGGCGTCGTGTTGGCAGTGCTCGCGACCGGCGGCGTCGAGAGTGCCAGCGATAGCGGGATGATCAGCAGCATCAGGAAGCCGAATACGGAGAGCGCCTGTTGCCAGCCGAAATTGTCGATCAGCGCGACGCCGATCGGCGCGAACAGGAACTGTCCGAAGGATCCCGCCGCGGTGCCGGCGCCGAGCGCAAGGCCGCGCTTCTCGGCCGGCAGGAGCTTGCTGAACGCCGACAGCACCAGATTGAACGAGCAGCCGGCGAGACCGAAGCCGATCATGACGCCGGCGCCGATGTCGAGCGACAGCGGCGTCGAGGAGTAGCGCATCATGAGCAGGCCGCCGGCATAGAGCAGAGCACCGACACACATTACGCGGAAAAGGCCGAACCGATCGGCGACCGCTCCCGCGACGGGCTGGCCGAGGCCCCACAGCAGGTTCTGGACGGCGATCGCAAGGCCGAACACGTCGCGGCCCCAAGCGAACTCATGGCTCATCGGCTGCACGAAGAAGCCCAGCACCGAGCGCGGACCGAAGCCGAGCATGCCGATCGCGCAGCCGCAGAGGATGATGACAGCCGGGGTGCGCCAATTGGAGGCACGTGAGGCCTGAAGCTCGCCTACCTGTGTCGACATGGTGTTCCTCGTCTGTCGCTGGCGGCTCCGCGGATAGCAAGCCCCAGCGACGCACTTAATGCATCTGCATGAAAATCCCAAGCTGAAAACGATTGCATTCCAAGAAGGGCTGCCGCGGGAGCATTGCGTTTCCTGCGTCCGGTCCGAGACAGGCCGGCGACTTGACGGGAATGTGTGTGGCAGCCCCTAGCGGGCACCCAGGAAGCATGTTACCTTTGATTTACTCACGTTGAGCATATCTAACTCCTGATCTTATCTGCTCCGGCCTGCAGGTCGGAATATTCGGGCTTTAGATATACTCATATTGAGTATATTGTATCTGAGGGAGGCTTCGATGCCGATCACTGGAATTTACGGCCCCGACGATTTCGCCAACCGGCCGCAGGGCCAGACCGTCAACAGCGTCCCTCCCCCCACGCCCCGCCGGCCCGAACTGGCCCTGCCGACGCCCTCACTGGATTGGACGCCAACGGTCGAGCGCGCCACCGCATCCCTCTACGAGCGCGTGAAGCACGTGATCCCACCGATCGAATGGCCGCTGATGGCACCGACGATCAAGGCGATCAACGAACTGAAGCGCGCCCGGAACGCCGTGATCCTCGCGCACAATTACCAGGCGCCGGAGATCTTCCACTGCGTTGCCGACATCGGCGGCGACTCGCTTCAACTCGCGGTCGAAGCCACCAAGGTGAAGGCCGACATCATCGTGCAGTGCGGCGTGCACTTCATGGCGGAGACCTCGAAGCTGCTCAACCCGGACAAGACGGTGTTGATACCGGACTCGCGAGCCGGCTGCTCGCTCGCCGCCAGCATCACCGGGGCCGACGTGCGCCTGCTCCGCGAAAAGTTTCCTGGCGTGCCTGTGGTCGCCTACGTCAACACTTCGGCGGAGGTGAAAGCCGAGGTCGACATCTGTTGCACGTCGTCGAACGCGGTGCAGGTGGTCGAGAGCCTGAACGCGCCGAGCGTGATCTTCCTCCCCGACCGCTATCTCGCGACCTACGTGGCGTCCAAGACCGACGTGAAGATCATCGCCTGGAAGGGCGCCTGCGAGGTGCACGAGCGCTTCACGGGCGACGAGCTGCGCGGCCTCCGCGAAGCCGATCCCACGGTGCAGATCATCGCGCATCCCGAATGCCCCCCGGACGTGCTGGCGGAAGCCGACTTCACCGGCTCGACCGCGCACATGATCAGCTGGGTGCGCGACAAGCGGCCGCGGCGATTGGTGATGATCACGGAATGCTCGATGGCCGACAACGTCCGGGCCGAGCTGCCCGATGTGGAGATGCTGCGCCCCTGCAATCTCTGCCCGCACATGAAGCGCATCACGCTCGCCAACATCCTGGAGAGCCTGCTGACGCTCCGCGAGGAAGTGACCATCGATCCCGCGCTCGCGAGCCGCGCGCGCCAATCGGTCGAGCGGATGATCAACCTGAAGAACTGAGTACGAAGCGCAGCAACGACCACAGCTGTCGTCCCGGACAAGCGCAGCGAAGCGGAGCGAAGATCCGGGACCCATAACCACAGGCAGATGTTTGGCGATGACTCGTGGTGATGAGCTCGCGTCGCAACTACTCCCTGGGATTATGGATCCCGCCTTCGCGGGGACGACTGCGTAGCAAGAGGAAATATCATGGCCAACAATATCCACGACCTCACCCGCAGCACCGACCACGTCGTCATCGTCGGCGGCGGCCTCGCCGGGCTGTTCTGCGCGCTGAAGCTGGCGCCGCGGCCAGTGACGCTGATCTCGGCCGCGCCGCTCGGGCGGGGCGCATCATCGGCATGGGCGCAAGGCGGCATCGCGGCGGCGATGGCCGAAGGCGACAGCCCCGAAGCGCATGCGGCGGATACCGTCGCGGTCGGCGGCGGCCTCGTCGACGAAGCGGTCGCGCTCGGCATCGCGCGTGAGGCCGGGCCGCGGATTCATGATCTGCTAGCCTATGGCGTGCCATTCGACCGCGACCTCGAAGGCAGGCTCGCCATGGGGCGCGAGGCGGCGCACTCGGCGCGACGCATCGTGCATGTGCGCGGCGACGGCGCGGGAGCCGCGATCATCGCCGCGTTGAGCGAGGCCGTGCGCCGCACGCCGTCGATCCGCATCATCGAAGGTTTCGCCGCCGAAGCGTTGTTGACCGAGGATGGCGCGGTCACCGGTCTTCAGCTGCGCGATGCCGACAATCCCACCGCACGGCCGATCCTCCTCGCCTCGGGCGCGATCGTGCTCGCCACCGGCGGCCTCGGGCATCTCTATGCCGTCACCACCAATCCGCGCGAGGCCGGCGGCTCGGGCCTTGCGATCGCCGCACGCGCCGGCGCCGTGATCGCCGATCCCGAATTCGTGCAGTTCCACCCCACCGCCATCATGGCCGGGCGTGATCCCGCGCCCCTTGCAACGGAGGCACTACGCGGCGAAGGCGCGACGCTGATCAACGGCCGCGGCGAGCGCTTCATGACGGCACGCCATCCGCTTGCCGAGCTCGCGCCGCGCGACATAGTCGCCCGCGGCGTGTTCGCGGAGATTGCGGCCGGGCGAGGCGCGTTCCTCGATGCGCGGCAGGCGCTGGGCGCGCGCTTCGCCGAAAGATTTCCGACCGTCCATGCGAGCTGCATTGCTGCCGGCATCGATCCCGCCAGCCAGGCCGTCCCGATCGCGCCCGCCGCGCACTATCATATGGGCGGCATTGCCGTGAATGCGCGCGGCCGCAGCTCGATCGACGGGCTCTGGGCGGCGGGCGAAGTGTCCTGCACCGGCGCGCATGGCGCCAACCGGCTCGCCTCCAATTCGCTGCTGGAAGCCGTGGTCTATGCCGCGCGCATTGCCGAGGACATCGCCGGCTGTGCCGTCCCCTCGCTTGCCCGGCTTCCCGACGCGTTGGTGACGTCGCACGGCGCCGCACCGGATGCTGCGGCCGTGAAACGGCTCCGGACGATGATGAGTGCACGGGTCGGCGTGATCCGCGACGACGATGGCCTGACCGATGCCGTCCGCAGCTTCGCCGCCCTCGAGCGCGAGGCTGCGAGCATCGCGCTGCGCAACATGGCAGCGGCTGCGCTGCTCGTGACCGCCGCGGCCTGGATCCGGCGTGAGAGCCGCGGCGCGCACTTCCGCTTGGATCACCCGGCTGAACTCCCTGCCCTGGCGAAGCGAACGATGACCACGCTCGCCGCTATGCGCGAGGCCGCCGACGGCCTCGCCGATCGCTCAACACCGCGCATCGCGCAACCCCTGATGGCCTGACGGAGTTCTCATGATCACCGCAATCTCACTGCTCTATCCCGACGCCTTCCTCTCCCCGCTCGCGGTTGACGCGGCCGTGCAGCGCGCACTCGACGAAGATCTCGGGCGTGCCGGCGACGTCACCTCGCTGGCGACGATTCCGGAAGCAACGACGGCGCAGGCGATCCTGGTCGCGCGGCAGTCCGGCGTCATCGCCGGCTTGCCGCTGGCGCTGGCGACGTTGCAAAAGCTCTCGTCCGACATTGAGGTGCGCGCGCATGTCCGCGACGCCGCACGCGTTGCCCGTGGGCAGCATGTGCTGACGATGTCAGGGCCCGCGCGCGCCATTCTCACGGCCGAGCGGACCGCGCTCAACTTCGTCGGGCGCCTCTCCGGCGTCGCGACGCTCACGGCCGACTATGTCGCCCGCACCGAAGGCACGCGGATGCGCATTTGCTGCACGCGCAAGACGACCCCCGGCCTGCGCGCGCTGGAGAAATATGCCGTGCGCTGCGGCGGCGGCTTCAATCACCGCTTCGGCCTCGACGATGCGATCCTGATCAAGGACAACCACATCGCGGTCGCCGGCGGCATCCGCCCGGTGCTGGAGCGCGCCCGCGCCCATGCCGGCCATCTCGTCAAGATCGAGATCGAGGTAGACACGCTGGCGCAGCTGCGCGAGGTGCTCGCCACCGGAATGGCCGACGCGGTGCTGCTCGACAACATGGACCTCGCCACGCTGCGTGAGGCCGTGAGGCTCAACGAGGGGCGGCTCGAGTTGGAGGCATCCGGCGGCGTCACGCTGGACTCGATCGCGGCCATTGCGGCGACCGGTGTCGACTACGCCTCCGCCGGCGCGCTGACGCATTCGGCGCCGAACTTCGACTGTGCGCTCGATATCGAAGCGTAAGGGAACTTCTCTCGTCATGGCCGGGCTTGTCCCGGCCATCCACGGATTGCCATGCGCTGCGAAGAACGGGGATGCCCGGGACGAGCCCGGGCATGACGATCACTACCGCCGCTCGCCCATTTCCGCGGAGCTCTTGGCTTCCTGCGCGAGCTCGGCGGAGAGCGCCGCGGTCTGTGCGGGCGTGCCCCAGGCCGGCGCCTCGCTGCCGTCGCCCCATTTGCGCGGGCGATAGAAGGTGTGCACGCCGGTCTTGTACATCTTCTTCATCTCGGCGACCCAGGACGGGCGCACCCAATAGGCATGGTAATGCGTGGACTTGCCGACCTCGGGCAGCCAGATCTGGCCGTCGAGCATGGCCTTCGAAATCTTCTTCGCGCGCTCCCACATCTCGGGCTCGCGGATCACGTCGGTGTTGTTGTCGCAGGCGAAGGTGAACTGGCAGGCGAGATGGCGGTGCTTGTTCTGATAGACCGCGCCGCACACGGTGTCGGGATATTTGCCGGAGAACACGCGGTTCATCACCACTTGCGCCACCGCGATCTGGCCGCGCACGGCTTCGCCGCGGGCCTCGAAATAAACGGCTTCAGCAAGGCACTTCTCGGACTTGGCGCGCGACTTGTCGTCGAGCGCGAGCCGCTCCGCCGGCGACTTGGTGCGCTGGTTGTCGGCATTGACCTCGCCCTTCGGCGCGACGCTCTCGCCGCTCTCGATGTCCTTGGCGATTTCCGCCGTTGGCGGCGACAGCGAGGCCGTCACCTTCATGTCGGGATCGGGCGTCACGATCAGCGGCTCGGCGCCAGGCTGCCAGCTCTCGATGCTTTCGAGATTGCCGCCGAGCGAGGAGCTGCCGAAGAACAGGTTCGACGTCTTGACGCTAAAGGGATCGCGTGCGGGCGCGGCCGGCGCGGTGGCCCGCTTCAGCGCTTCCAGCGGCTGCACCGCGAACGCGCGCGCGGCATCGCTCGCCTGCGGCGCATTGGTGTATTGCGGCAGCGGCGGCGCGCGGAGCGCTTCCTGGAGCTCGGGATCGAGCGCGGCTGCGGTTTCCGGCGACATCGCTTGCGGCAACGCCGCGGTCTTGGCACCGAACACCGAACTGTTCGACGTCGCGGGATCTTCCTGCGCGGGCGCTGACGGCGCAGCCGTGTCGGGAGACGTTGTCGGCGCCGCGATCGCGAGGCGATCACCCTTCATCGAACGGTCGACCTTGGGAAAATCGGCGGCCTGGTAGCGCGGCGGCGCCTGCAGCGCCGGATTGCGGCTGATCGCGCCGGTGACGTCGCGGCCATCGATGCTCGCGAGACGAACCATCGCGCTCTGCGGAACGGAAGTGCCAATGGGCCGGGAGAAGCTGTAAGTTGCCAGCTGAATGGAGGACGCGGCGGAAAAGACCTGCTTCTGCCACCGCTCGGCGACGCCGGGTTGACGTGCCAAGAGCGAGGCAATGTCCTGATAGCCGGTCTCTCTCGGCATCAATGCGAAGATGCAGAGACCGATGCCGAAGGACGCGAACCGCGCGCCCTTCGGATGGTTACGCAACACTGACATCGTTACGCTCACGCTACGCTTACGCCAGAAAGACCGAACGTCAGTACATCCGTGCAATTCGATCTTTATCGTAAGTATCCAATTTAGGTTGCCGGGGCGTTAATCCGCGTTGCGCGCACGGCACACTCAAGCGAGTACGGGTGTTTTCACGGGGAGATTGAGCGTATTGGTAAATGCTACACGAGCCAAAGCGGTAAACAACCGGTCAACGCGAATGGTGAAGGAACTCTTGACGAAACGTGTCATTACGGGACGCGTGGGGTTTCCGCTGTTTTAGCGTTTCACAAGGCGCCTCCGCAGCTGTCATGCTCCGCGAAGGCGGGGCATCCAGTACGCCGCGGCCTCTCGAGTAGATCACTCCTGTCTCGGAGTACTGGATCGCCCGGTCAAGCCGGGCGATGACACCGAGTGTCGCGCGCTCGCAATGACGTTTGGTGAGAGCGTTGCACGAAATGAAAGAGGCGGGGCTTGGCCCCGCCTCTTTCGCATTCAACACTACAATGCGTCTTACGCCTGGCTCGCGACGGCCTTGCCGAGTGCGGCCTGCGCGGCGGCGAGGCGCGCGATCGGCACGCGGTAGGGCGAGCACGAGACGTAGTCGAGGCCGATCTGGTGGCAGAAGGCGACCGAAGCGGGATCGCCGCCGTGCTCGCCACAGATGCCGACCTTGAGCTGCGGGCGCGTCTTGCGGCCGCGCGCGACGCCGATCTTGACGAGTTCGCCGACGCCTTCCTGATCGAGCGCGATGAAGGGATCGACCGAGAGGATGCCCTTCGCAACGTAGGGACCGAGGAAGCTCGCCGCGTCGTCGCGGCTGATACCGTAGGTGGTCTGCGTCAGGTCGTTGGTGCCGAACGAGAAGAACTCGGCCGACTGCGCGATCTCGGCCGCGAGCAGGCAGGCGCGCGGCAGCTCGATCATGGTGCCGACCTGATAGGCGAGCTTGGTGTTGGTGTCGCGCATCACCGCCTGCGCGGTGGCATCGATCCGCGCCTTGACGAGGTCGAGCTCCGCCTTGGTCGCGATCAGCGGCACCATCACCTCGAGGCCGACGGCCTTGCCGGTGCGCTTCTGCGCCTCGACCGCAGCCTCGAAGATCGCGCGGGCCTGCATCTCCGCGATCTCGGGATAGGCGATCGCGATGCGGCAGCCGCGGAAGCCGAGCATCGGATTGAACTCCGAGAGTTCGCGCGCACGGTCGGCGAGGCGCCGCGGGTCGGTGTTCATGGCGCGCGCCACTTCCTCGACCTCGGCATGGGTGTGCGGCAAGAACTCGTGCAGCGGCGGATCGAGCAAGCGGATCGTGACGGGCAGGCCCTTCATGATCTCGAACAGCTCGACGAAATCGGCGCGCTGCATCGGCAACAGCTTGGCGAGCGCGGCACGGCGCGACTGCTCGTCCTCGGAGAGGATCATCTCGCGCACCGTGCGGATGCGGGTCTCCTCGAAGAACATGTGCTCGGTGCGGCAGAGGCCGATGCCTTCCGCGCCGAACTTGATCGCGGTGCGCGCATCATCGGGCGTGTCGCCGTTGACGCGGACGCCGATCTTGCGGACCTGGTCGGCCCAGGTCATGAGCGTGCCGAACTCGCCGGACAGTTCCGGCTCGATCATCGGCATCCGGCCGGCCAGCACCTGGCCGAGCGAGCCGTCGATAGTGATCACGTCGCCGGTCTTGAAGGTGCGCGAGCCGATGCTCATGGTGCCGCGGCCGTAATCGACGCGGATGGTGCCGCAGCCGGAGACGCAGGGCTTGCCCATGCCGCGCGCGACCACCGCCGCATGCGAGGTCATGCCGCCGCGCGTCGTCAGGATGCCCTCGGCGGCATGCATGCCGTGGATGTCTTCCGGGCTGGTCTCGATGCGGACCAGAATGACTTTGCGTCCGTCGCCCTGGAGCTTGGCCGCTTCGTCCGAGGAGAACACGATCTCGCCGGAGGCGGCACCCGGCGAAGCCGGCAGGCCGGTCGCGATGACGTCGCGCTTGGCATTGGGATCGATGGTCGGATGCAGCAGCTGGTCGAGCGAGGCCGGATCGATGCGGATGACCGCTTCCTTCTTCGAGATCAGGCCTTCATTGGCGAGCTCGACCGCGATGCGGAGCGCGGCCTTGGCGGTGCGCTTGCCGCCGCGGGTCTGCAGCATCCAGAGTTTGCCGCGCTCGACGGTGAACTCCATGTCCTGCATGTCGCGGTAGTGCTTTTCGAGCTGCGTGTAGATTCGCGTCAGCTCCTTGAAGGCCTCCGGCATCGCCGATTCCATCGACGCCTTGTCGGAGCCCGACTCCTTGCGTGCATCCTCGGTGATGTCCTGCGGCGTGCGGATGCCCGCCACCACGTCCTCGCCTTGGGCGTTGATCAGGAACTCGCCGTAGAGCTTGCTCTCGCCGGTGGAGGGATTGCGCGTGAAGGCAACGCCGGTGGCCGAGGTCTCGCCCATGTTGCCGAACACCATGGCCTGCACGTTGACCGCGGTGCCCCAGGATTCCGGAATGTCGTGCAGCTTGCGGTAGGTCACCGCGCGCGCATTCATCCAGGACGAAAACACCGCGCCGATCGCGCCCCAGAGCTGGTCGTGCGGATCCTGCGGGAATTCCTTGCCGATCTCGCGCGCGACCGCGTCCTTGTACTTGCCGACCAGTTCGACCCAGTCGTCGGCCGACAAGTCAGTATCGAGCGTGTAGCCCTGGCTGTCCTTGAAGGTGTCGAGGATCTCCTCGAAGTGATGATGCTCGAAGCCGAGCACCACGTCGGAATACATGGTGATGAAGCGGCGGTAGCTGTCATAGGCGAAGCGGCGGTCGCCCGACAATTCGGCCAGCGCTTCCACGGTCTGGTCGTTAAGGCCGAGGTTGAGCACGGTGTCCATCATGCCCGGCATCGAGGCACGCGCGCCGGAGCGCACGGAGACCAGCAGCGGGTTCCCGGTGTCGCCGAACACCTTGCCCGTCAGTTTGCCGACATGGTCCAGCGCCTTCTCGACCTGCGACTGCAACTCCTTGGGGTAGGACTTGTCGTGTGCGTAGAAGTAGGTGCAGACCGAGGTCGGGATGGTGAAGCCGGGAGGCACGGGCAGACCGAGATTGGCCATCTCAGCGAGGTTGGCGCCCTTGCCGCCGAGCAGGTCGCGCATCTCCGAGCGGCCCTCGGCCTTGCCGTCGCCGAACGTGTACACCCATTTGCCGGCCTTGGCCGCCGTCGGCGCGGCCTTGGCGGGCGCAGCCTTCTTCGGCGCGGGCTTCGCAGCGACCTTCGGCGCAGCCGCCTTGGTCACGGCCTTCGCCGCCGGCTTGGCGGCGGGCTTTGCAGAAGGCTTGGCAACCGGCTTCGGCGCGCTCTTAGCCAGCGCCTTGCGGGCCGGCGGCGCAGCTTTAGCGGCGGCCGAGGACTTTGATTTCACTGGCATTTTCGCTGGGATTTTCTTCGGCTTCGAGGCGGCTTTGGCCATAGCTTGCACACAACCTGCGAGAGGAATGGGAAATCGCGGGCCTTACACCATTTTGGGCGGGCCCGCGCAAGACGGACAGTTCCGAAAAGTGAAACCGCCTAGAAGCGGAGCCACTTCAGGAGCCCGAGCCCGATCGCGCCATTCACGATGAGGAAGATCGCGACGATCAGGTTGAGCAGCCGCGGCATGATCAGGATGAGCACGCCCGCAATCAACGACAGGATCGGCGAAATGTGGGCGACGGTGATGTGCATGAATTATCTTTCTGTGAGTGAGACGAATCGCTGCCGGATCATAGCGATCCCGGTTCCGCGAGTGGAGACGCGCAAGGCCGATGCGGGTTCCCGGCCCCACGAAAACTGCCCGAAATTGCCGCTGATGCGGCAGGGCGTTTGCCGGAACATTGCGTAGTCGCATGCATTGGCAAGCGATCGCGCCATTGGCGCATCCGAAAAATCACGTCGAAGGAGTTGTCCATGCGGAACAGGATTCTTGCTCTTGCAGCGCTCGCGGCCGCGATCGGCTCGCCTTTTGCGGCGCAGGCGCAAAGCGGTGTGACCGTCGGACGCGCGCCCGCCGTGGTCGACAGTGAGCCGACCATTGCGGCCGATCAGCGGCTGGCCTTCCGCGATTATGTCGTCGAACAACGTGTGCCGGCCTTCCGTGTCCCGGATCGCGTGGTGGTCGGCGCCACCTTACCCGAGGTCGGCGTGACTTATTATGACGTGCCGCAACGCTTCGGCGCCACGACCTATCGCTACACCGTCGTGAACGGCGAGACGGTGCTGGTCGAGCCGCGCTCTCGCCGCATCGTCGAGGTGATCGACTGAGAGAGACCAACTGAGATCGACTAGATGTCCGGCGCGTCACGTCAGGCTGGCGCGAGCAGTATAGAAACGGACATCAGGCCCCGCCCGGTTCTCCCCCCGCCGGGCGGGGCTTTTTTTGTGGCGTTACTCTCGTGTCCCGGGCAAGCGAAGCGCGACCCGGGACCCAGAAGCCCCGCGCACGCGGCCAATATCGGCCCCGGCTCTGCAGCGCATCACGCCGCGAAGAGGCGGCGCACTGCGCTGCGTCCGGGGCACGAGAGCCGCAATACCCGCGCCTCAATCCTGGATCTTCGAGAAATCCGCCACCGCACGCGTGGCGCTGCGGATCTCGTTCAGCAGCTTCAGCCGATTCTCGCGCACCTTCGCATCATCGTCGTTGACGCGAACCTTGTCGAAGAACGCATCGACCGGCGGACGCAGCTTTGCCATCGCGCTCATGGCCGCAGCGAAATCTTCCTTGGCGACGGCAGCACTTGCTTCCGCCTTCACCTCGCCGATCGCGTTCGCCAGCGCCTTCTCTTCATTGAGGCTGTAGAGCGCAGCATCCGGCGCGCCGCCGAAGCTGCGCTTGTCCTTCTTCTCCTCGATCGAGAGGATGTTGCTGGCACGCTTGGTGCCGGCGAGCAGGTTCTTGCCGTCGTCAGTATCGAGGAATTTACCGAGCGCCTCGACACGTCGGACGATCATGAGGAGATCGTCCTGGCCGCCGAGCGCGAACACGGCATCGACGAGATCGTGCCGTGCGCCCTGCTCGCGGAGCTGGACCTTGAGGCGATCGGCAAAGAAGGCGAGCAAATCGCTCGGAAGCTTTTGCGCATCGGCCGGCTTCACCGACAGACCAGCGAACGCGGACGCAGCCACCTTCATGAGCGACAAACGCAACGAATTCTCGGCGATCAACCTGATCGCGCCCAAAGCCGCGCGACGCAGCGCATAAGGATCCTTGCTGCCCGTTGGCTTCTCGTCGATGGCCCAGAAACCCACGAGTGTATCGAGCTTGTCGGCGAGCGCGACGGCGACGCTGACCGGATCGGTCGGCACGCGGTCCGCGGGACCTTGCGGCTTGTAATGCTCCTCGCAGGCTGCGGCGACGGAGGCATCCTCGCCCTGCGCCAGCGCGTAATACTTCCCCATGAGGCCCTGCACCTCCGGGAATTCGCCGACGACTTCAGTCAGCAGATCCGCCTTTGCAAGTTGCGCAGCACGTTTGGCCTTCGCGACATCTGCGCCAACCAGCGGCGCGATCTCCGCGGCGAGCCGCTCGATGCGCTTGATGCGTTCCGCTTGCGTGCCGAGCTTCTCGTGGAACACGATCTGCTCGAACTTCGGCAGCCGATCCTCGAGCTTGGTCTTCAGATCCGTCTCGTAGAAGAACTTCGCATCGCTCAGCCGCGCGCGGATCACGCGCTCGTTGCCGGCGATGATGGTGCTGCCGCCGTCGGTCGCCTCGATGTTGGCGACCAGGATGAACTTGTTGGCGAGCTTGCCCGTCTTGTCAGTGCTCTTGGGATCGCTGACGACGAAGCATTTCTGGTTGTTGCGGATGGTGGCGCGGATCACTTCGGCGGGCGTCGCCAAAAACTCCCGCTCGAACGAACCCATCAGCACGACCGGCCATTCGACGAGGCCGGCGACTTCATCGAGCAGGTTCTGATCCTCGACGAGCTCGTATCCTTGCGCGAACGCAAGCTGCTTGGCGTCGGTGAGGATCGTGTTCTTGCGTCGCTCCGGATCAAGCACGACTTTCGCCGCGAGAAGCTTCGCCTCGTAATCCTCGAACCGGCGCACCTGAATGGGCGCCGGCGCCAGGAAGCGATGGCCGTAAGTGGTCTGGCCCGTCTCGATCCCGTCCACCTCGAACTTCACGACATCGGGCTCTTCGGTCTCGGGCCCGAAGGTCGCGGTGATCGCGTGCAGCGGACGCACCCAGTTCAGCGAGCCCGGCTTGCCGGAGCGCGCGCCCCAGCGCATCGATTTCGGCCAGGGGAAGGTGCGGATGATCACGGGCAGGATTTCAGCGAGCACGTCGATGGCGTCGCGGCCGGGCTTCTCGATCAATCCGATGTAGAAGTCACCTTTGGGGTCGCGCTGGATTTTTGCTTCATCCAGCGACTTCAGACCTGTCGCCTTCAGGAAGCCCTGCACGGCCGCATCGGGCGCGCCGACCTTAGGCCCGCGTCGTTCGGTTTTCAGGTCCGGTTGACGCGCGGGAATGCCGTGCACGGTCAGCGCAAGGCGGCGCGGCGTCGCGAACGCCTTTGCGCCTTCATAGACGAGGCCCTCGGCGACCAGCTTGTCCGTGACCATGCGGCGCAGATCGTCGGCCGCCTTCCCTTGCATGCGCGCGGGGATTTCTTCGGAGAACAGTTCAAGCAAAAGATCGGGCATCAGGCCGCTCCGCCCGCTTCAGTATGGATCCAGGCTTCGCCGCAGGCTTTTGCCAATTCGCGCACACGCAGAATGTAGCTCTGCCGCTCGGTCACGGAGATCACGCCGCGCGCATCGAGCAGGTTGAAGACGTGGCTCGCCTTGATGCACTGGTCATAGGCCGGCAGCGCCATCAGATGCTGCTTCTTGTTGCCGCCTTCGCGCCAGCCGGCGTCGAGATATTTCCGGCAGGCCGCCTCGGCCATCTTGAACTGCTCGAACAGCATCGCGGTGTCGGCATACTCGAAATTGTGCCGGGAATATTCCTGCTCCGCTTGCAGGAAGACGTCGCCATAGGTGACCTTCTGATCACCATCGCGGCCATTGAAGTTGAGGTCGTAGACGCGGTCGACGCCCTGCACATACATCGCGAGCCGCTCGAGCCCGTAGGTGAGCTCGCCGGCAACCGGTGCGCATTCGAAGCCGGCGACCTGCTGGAAATAGGTGAACTGGCTGACTTCCATGCCATCGCACCAGCATTCCCAACCGAGGCCCCAGGCACCCAGCGTCGGGCTTTCCCAATCGTCCTCGACGAAGCGGATGTCGTGCACGGCGGAATCGATGCCGATCGCGGCGAGCGACTTCAGGTACAGCTCCTGAAGGTTCGGTGGCGACGGCTTCATGATGACCTGGAACTGGTAATAGTGCTGCATCCGGTTCGGGTTCTCGCCATAGCGGCCATCCTTAGGCCGGCGCGAGGGCTGCACATAGGCGGCGTTCCAAGGCTTCGGCCCGAGCGCGCGCAGCGTGGTCGCCGGATGGAAGGTGCCCGCGCCCATCTCCATGTCGTAGGGCTGCAGGATCACGCAGCCCTGCTCGGCCCAGAACCGCTGGAGCGCGAGGATGAAGCCCTGGAACGACCGTTCCGGGCGCATATGGGCGGGCAAGGAGGCGTCCATCGTCAGATCGGGCTCTCGCGGGGGGTTGAATCGCGCGGGACCGTATCGACGGCGGGGGTGGGAATCAAGGCGAAGGGGGCGGATTCGGGCCAATCAGCCCATCGTCCCGGGAGTGTCGTAGGGTGGGCAAAGGCGCACTTGCGCCGTGCCCACCATCGTTCAATCCGATGCTGCTCGTGGGCACGCTTCGCTTTGCCCACCCTACGGCAGCGGTTGTGCAGCGGCTACCCCGGCCGGTAGGCTCCGGTCACGGGGTCACGCTTCAGCGTCTTGATGTCCCCCATGGGGGCGGCCTCGGCGACGCGCGACAGGCGCATCTCCTCCAGCTCCTGGTTGATCCGGAGTGCGGTCTTGTAGGCCCAGCGGACCACGGCAAGCCCGCCCAGGACGCCCGCGAAAGCGACGAACGGCGGCATCGGTCGATCCTTGTCTCATGCTCAGCCCCCACGCGCATTGTTGCGCAGATGGACCTGCGCCGCAATTGGCGCCGCCCGGGCCAAATGGCGCGGGAGGGCGTTGCCTAGAACCCGAATTTCGCCCAAATCGCCCGCGTCTCGACCGCCGAGATCAGCTCGTCCGGCAGGCCGGCGATTGATTCCAGAGCCGAAAGCTGCCCCGCGCCCGGCGATTTCCGCCCCATCAGGCCGGAAAGCAAACCGGTCGGTTGGGCGATCACGGGGGTGATAACCTTCTCGCCATAGCGGGCACGAAGAGTTGAGCGGAGGTCGCCGATGCTGTCGGCCAGTCCCAACGCCACCGCGCTCTCGCCGGCCCAGTATTCGCCCGTGAACAGCGTGTCGTCGTCGCCCTTCAGCCGCGTGCTGCGGCTGTCCTTGACCAGCGCGATGAAGATCTGGTGGATCTCACGCTGGATTGCCTTGAGCTTGGCGACGTCATCCGGGTTCTCCGGGAGGAACGGATCGAGCATCGCCTTGTGCGCGCCGGCGGTGTACAGGCGCCGCTCGATGCCGAGCCGCCTGATCGCGTCCTGGAAACCAAAGCTGCCGCCGACGACGCCGATCGAGCCGAGGATCGAGGAGGGATCGCAGATGATCTCGTCGCCCGCGCAGGCGATCATGTAGCCGCCGGAGGCGGCAACGTCCTCGACGAAGACGAGCACGGGCAGCTTCTTCTCCGCCGCGAGCTGTTTGATCCGGAGATAGATCTGGCGCGACTGCACCGGCGAGCCGCCGGGCGAGTTGATCACCAGCGCCACCGCCTTGGCGTTGCGATAGGAAAACGCCCGCTCCAGCACGCGCGCGACACCCGCGAGCGTCATACCCGGACGCAGCGGCGTCACCGCGCCGATCACGCCAGAGAGGCGGATCACCGGCACCACCGCCGTGCCCGGGCGGAACCGCGCCGGAAGATATTGCATGAGCTTGTCGGCCAGGCCGGAACTCTCACGATCGTTCAATTGTTCGGCCATGCCGTTACCTCTGTTTAACCATTTCTTATCACGCGACTGTCATTGGAATTGCCTGGAACGTGTTTTGCAGATTTTCCGTTGGGAGGCTGCAATGAGGCAGTGGAGAACGCCATGAAAATCTATCTGCTGATGCTGCTGATCGGTGCGCTGTTCATGGCGATCCGCCTGACGACGCCGCAAGAGCAGCAGTCGGAATCGCTTCCGCAGTAAGCCGTCACGGCTCCGCCAGCGGCAAGACCGCTCTCCCCTCCAAAATCTCCTTCACCTCGTTATTAGGCACGCGTGACTCGTCGTTGAGCACGAGCCCCGGCAGCAGGCGCGTCGGGGCCCGGCCGCCTTTCACCGCGCGCACCAGGATGCGGATGGCCGGCCGTCCCGCCTCGCCATGAACCGGCAGGACCGACAGGCTGCCGAAGCCGCGTGACAGCGCTGCCAGAACGTCCGCGATCCCATCCGCGCGCCAGATCAGCGTCAGCACACCATTCGAACGAAGAATCCGCCGCGCCGCATGCACCCACGCATGCAGGGTCTGCTCCGTCGCGACATGCGCGCTATGGCGCGCCTGGTCCGGCGAGCCGCGATGTCGCACCGGGTCGTTGAAGGGCGGATTCATCAGCACCACATCGGCGCTGTCAGGCCCGAGCCCATGAGCCGCAAAAGCCTGCGCATCGGCGGTGACGTCGAGCACGACCGTCTTGGCCGTCATTCCATTCGCCGCCGCATTGGCGCGCGCGAGCTCCGCCAGTTCCGGATCGATCTCGACCAGGCTGAGGCGGATTCCCGCCACGCGCCGGGCCAGCGCAAGGCCCGCCGCGCCGATGCCGGCACCGAGATCCACCACATGATCGCCTGCCTTGGCCTGAGTGGCCGCCGCGAGCAGGATGGCGTCGTGCCCGGCGCGATGGCCGTTCCGCTTCTGCTTCAGCCGCAGCTGGCCGCCAAGAAAAGCGTCCTCGGTGATGTCAGCTGCGGCCTCAATCATCGCCGCGCAATTCGTGGCTGAGGCCGGCCTCGGTGAGGAGCGCCCTGGCCTCCTCGGCGTCATCCTCATGCACCAGGATCCGTCGCGGCAGGATGCCGAGCGAGCCCTCGATGATGCTCATGTTCTGGTCGAGCACCAGATGATGGATGTTGGCGCCGTCGAGCAGCGCGCCGATCGCCGACACCAGCACCATGTCGTTGGTTCGCACCAGTTCACGCAAAACGTAGGTCTCCTGCCTGAAAAAGGGGGCAGCGGCAAATGTCAATGGTTCTGCGGCCCTTGCCGCATCCGCCGCCAGTTTCTATTGTCTTTCCATCAGAATAGCCCTTCCGGGGCAAATATTGGAGACCGGCGTGGCCGTCATCGTACCTTTCGAAACTCCCGGCGCGTCGATCGAAGAGCTGGTTGCCCTTGTCGCCCCTGACATGGCGCGCGTCAACGCCACGATCCTGTCGCGGACCGGCTCGGACGTGACCATGATCCCGGAGGTCGCCAACCATCTGATCTCCTCCGGGGGCAAGCGCCTGCGGCCGATGCTCACCCTCGCCATGGCCAACCTCGCCGGCTACACCGGTGACGGCCACATCAAGCTCGCGGCCTCCGTCGAGTTCATGCATACGGCCACCCTGCTCCATGACGATGTCGTCGACGAGAGCGAGATGCGCCGCGGCAAGCTGTCGGCGCGCATGCTCTGGGGCAACGAGGCGAGCGTGTTGGTCGGCGACTTCCTGCTCGGCCAGGCCTTCCGCATGATGGTCGAGGTCGGCTCGCTGCGCGCGCTCGACATCCTCTCTGCGGCCGCCGCCACCATCGCCGAGGGCGAGGTGATGCAGCTTGCGGCCGCCAAGAACACGGCGACCACCGAGGATGAATATCTCGCCGTGATCCGCGGCAAGACCGCCGAGCTGTTCGCGGCGGCCTGCGAGGTCGGCCCCGTGATTGCCAACCGCCCGAAGGCCGAGCAGACCGCCTGCCGTTCGGTCGGCATGAATCTCGGCATCGCCTTCCAGCTCGTCGACGACGTGCTCGACTACGGCGGCAAAAGCGCAAAGCTCGGCAAGAACACCGGCGACGATTTCCGCGAGGGCAAGATCACCCTGCCTGTCGTGCTCGCCTTCCGCCGCGGCAACGACACCGAGCGTGCCTTCTGGATCCGGGCGCTCGAGCGCGGCGAGATCGGCGATTCCGATCTCGACCACGCCATCGGCTTGATGAACAAGCACCGCGCGCTCGAGGACACGCTGAGCCGCGCCCAGCACTACGGCGCCATGGCGGTCGACGCGCTGGCGCTGTTCCCCTCCTCGCCGATGAAGAGCGCGCTGGAGCAGGTCGTGGCGTTTTGCCTGGCACGGTCGCATTAGGCGCTTCGCCGGCACGACGCCGTTGAAGTCGTCGCGACTGCATCAGCCGTCATTGCGTGAAGCGCAGCGACGAAGCAATCCAGAATCTTGCTGCGGAAGCGGTCTGGATTGCTTCGCTGCGCTCGCAATGACGGAACAAGGTGCGCCAACCCTTTCCCCAACTCGCATTCTCAGAATGAAGCTACTGCTCCGCGCCTCGCAGCTTGCCGCCTGGTGACTTGCGTTTTGCAAGTTACTATCCTACGTTCCACCCCATGCAACCCAAATCTCCCTCGATCCTCGAATGCCCCGTCGGCCGCGCCGTGGAAACCGTCGGTGAATGGTGGAGCATCCTGATCCTGCGCGATGCGTTTCAGGGTACGACGAAGTTCGACGAGTTCTCGCAGAGCCTTGGCATCGCGCCGAACATCCTGTCGCGGCGGCTTGCGCATCTCACCGAAAGCGGCATGTTTGTCCGGCGCCGCTATCAGGAGCGACCGCCGCGCTACGAATATGTGCTGACAGACAAGGCGCGGGACTTCTTCCCCGTGATCGTGGCGCTGCTCGCCTGGGGCAACAAGCATCTCGCACCCAAAGGCGAATCCATCCTGCTGGCGAACCGCAGCGACGTCCGTCCGCTCAATCCGGTCGTGGTCGATGCCGTCGACATGCGGCCGATCACGCTCGCCAATGCGGTGGTGGTCGCAGGCCCCCGCGCCAGCCGCGGGATGCGCGCGCGCCTCGCTTCGCTCAAAGCCATGAACCCGGCCATCGCGCCGGCTGGAGACTGACATGCGTCGTATCGTCGTGACGGGAATGGGCGCGGTGTCGCCACTCGGCTGCGGTGTCGAATTGTCGTGGCGGCGGCTGCTCGCGGGCCAGAGCGGACTGCGGCCGTTGCCCGAATGGGCGCAGGCGCTGCCGGCGCGTATTGCCGGACGCGTGCCCGACAAGGCCGATGATGCCGAGGGCGGCTTCGATCCCGCTCAGGCAGCCGCGCCGAAGGACCAGCGCAAGATGGACCGCTTCATCCTGTTCGCGCTGCTCGCCACTGCCGAAGCGGTCGCGCAGGCCGGATGGACGCCGCAGAACGCGAGCGCGCTGGAGCGCACCGCGACGATCATCGCCTCCGGCGTCGGCGGCTTTCCGGCGATGGCGGAGGCTGTGCGCATCACCGAGCAGCGCGGCGTCCGCCGGCTCTCGCCCTTCACGATCCCCTCGTTCCTCGCCAATCTCGCCGCCGGTCATGTCTCGATCAAGTACGGCTTTAGGGGCGCGCTGGGCACGCCCGTCACGGCCTGCGCCGCCGGCGTGCAGGCGATCGGCGATGCCGCGCGCATGATCCGATCAGGCGAAGCCGATGTCGCGATCTGCGGCGGCGCAGAGGCCTGCATCGATATCGTCAGCCTCGGCGGCTTTGCGGCGGCCCGCGCGCTGTCGAGCGGCTTCAACAATGCGCCCGCGCGCGCCTCGCGCCCGTTCGATCGCGACCGCGACGGCTTTGTGATGGGCGAAGGCGCCGGCATCCTGGTGATCGAAGCACTGGACCATGCGCTCGCGCGCGGCGCGACGCCGATCGCGGAGATCCTCGGCTACGGCACGACTGCGGATGCCTATCACATGACGTCGGGCCCGCCCGATGGTGACGGCGCGCGTCGCGCCATGGAGATCGCGCTACGGCAGGCGAAGCTTGCGCCCGCGGATGTGCAGCACCTCAATGCGCATGCGACCTCGACGCCGGCCGGCGACGAGAGCGAGCTAGGCGCCATCGCCGCGTTGTTCGGCCGCAACCGCGGCATTGCCGTCAGCGCGACCAAATCGGCCACCGGCCATCTGCTTGGTGCCGCCGGCGGGCTGGAAGCAATCTTCACCGTGCTCGCCTTGCGTGACCAGATCGCGCCGCCGACGCTCAATCTCGAAAACCCCGATCCGGGCGCGGACGGCATCGACATCGTCGCAGGCAGCGCGCGGCCGATGCCGATGCAGCATGCCATCTCCAACGGATTCGGCTTCGGCGGGGTGAACGCCAGCGTGATCTTCCGCCGGATCGGCTGAACGGAGGTCTTTGAACGAGAGGCCTTGCAATCGCGGCGGGCTTCGTTACCAAAACAGCATGATCGAACCGAATTTCTGGCTGTTCCTGGCCGCCGCTGTCCTCATTGCCGCCATTCCCGGCCCCGGCATCTTCTATGTCGCCGCACGGACCTTGTCGGAGGGGCGCGCCAGCGGTTATGCATCGACCGCGGGCACGGCACTGGGCGGACTGGTTCACGTGGTCGCGGGCAGCCTCGGCATCTCCGCGATCATCCTGGCCAGCGCCGAGCTGTTCGCGGCGGTGAAGTTCGTCGGCGCGCTCTATCTGGTCTGGCTCGGCATCAAGACGTTTCGCAACGCCGGCCGCGCGCTGTCGCTCGCGGGCGAGCCCATCGGCGACAAGCGCGCATTCCGCGACGGCGTGCTGGTCGAGGCGCTGAACCCGAAGACCGCGGCTTTCTTCCTCGCCTTCATTCCACAGTTCCTCGATCCCGCGGGATCGAACCCCACGCTGCAATTCATCGTGCTCGGTGCGATCTCGGTGGCCCTGAACACCCTCGCGGACGTCGTGGTGGTGCTGATGGCCTCGGCAACGCGCGCACAGCTGATCGGACGGCCGCATCTGATGCGGCGTCTCACGCAATCCTCCGGCGTCTTCATTGCCGGCCTCGGCCTTTCACTTGCGCTGGCGCGGCGGCCGGCAAATGGCTAGCAAGCCACAAAGCCGCTATTACGAGTCGCACGGCCTGCGGCTGCACTACGCGGACTGGGGCAACGAAAGCGCGCCCGTCGCCATCCTGGTTCACGGCGGCCGCGATCATTGCCGGAGCTGGGACGTCATCGCCCGGTCGTTGCAGCCGCATTTCCATGTCATCGCACCGGACCTGCGCGGTCACGGCGATTCCGACTGGACCAAAGGCGGCAGCTACGCGCTGACGGAGTATGTGTACGATCTTGCGCAGCTAATCCGCAGCATCGCGGCGCCTGACGTCACGCTCATCGGCCATTCCATGGGCGGCATGGTGAGCCTGATCTTTTCAGGATCGTTCCCCGAGCTGGTCACCAAGCTGGTCGTGCTCGACGGCGTGACCATGTCGCCGGATGCACAAAAACCGCCTGTGCATGAGCGCATTGGCAAATGGGTGGCCCAGCTCGACAGGCTGCACGACCGCACGCCGCGCCGCTATCCGACCCTCGACGATGCCGCGGCGCAGATGATGCTCCACAACAAGCGCCTCGCCCGCGACCTCGCGCTGCATCTTGCCACGCATGGCGCGCGGAAGAACGAGGACGGCACCTATAGCTGGAAGTTCGATCCCTATCAGCGCGCCAGCGCCCCGCACCGGCTCTGGCCGGACGACCACGTCGCGCTGTGGTCGCGCATCGCCTGCCCGACGCTGCTGCTCAATGCCGGCGAAAGCTTTCTGGCAGGCGCAGAAGCGGCAGGCCTGGAGCGCTATTTCCCGAACGCGCGCATCGCGACCATCGCCGGCGCAGGACACTGGCTGCAGCATGACAAGCCGCAGGAGGTGTTGGGCGAGATCCGGCGGTTTCTCGGGCTGGACGCGGAAAGCAACGGCTAGCTCACCTGCCGTAGGGTGGGCAAAGGCGCCACAGCGCCGTGCCCACCATGCATCCAAGTTGGAGAATAGGAGTGGTGGGCACGCTTCGCTTTGCCCACCCTACGGCACCGTTGCCGGGAAATACCTAGCTCAACGTCCCCGCATGCACCCACCAGCCGGGGTGATCGCGCCGGGTCCGTTCGGCGGCGGCATGGGCGTCGGCCGGCGCGCCATAGATGGCAAAGCAGGTCGCACCCGAGCCGGACATGCGGGCGAGCTTGACGCCGGCGGAATCGCGCAAGGCTTCCAGTACCTCGCCGATCACCGGCTCGATGCGCATCGCGGGCGCTTCGAGGTCGTTGCCCACCGTTTCGAGGACCTTAATCCAATCGGCGATGGAGCCGCCCTCCTCCGGCCAGGCCGGGGCGCGGATGACGTCGGTGACGCCGACCAAGAGCTCGCCGTTGCGCAAGCCCAGCGCCTTGAACACGTCCTGGGTCGCGACGGGCACGCGCGGATTGACCATGACGCAGGGCATGCTCGGCAGCGCCAGCGGCAACAGCTGCTCGCCGACCCCGGTCATGTCGCAGGCGCGCGAGACGAGGCACACCGGCACGTCCGCGCCGGTCGCGAGCGCGACCTTCTTAATGCGGGGATCATCGAGCGGCAGATCGTTGAGACGCGCCAGGAGCCGCAGCGCCGCCGCGGCATCCGCCGAGCCGCCGCCGATGCCGGCTGCGACGGGGAGCACCTTGTCGAGCGCGAAGGCGCCGAGCTTCAGGCCGGGAACGGCCTCGGCCAGAAGCCTAGCGGCCTTGATCACGAGATTGTCGGCGGTATCGCCGCAAGCCGCAGCCAACGGTCCGGTGGTGATGAGCTTCAGCTCGCCGCCCGGCTCCAGCGTCAGCCGGTCAGCGCAGTCGGCAAACGCGACCACGCTTTCGAGATCATGATAGCCGTCGGCACGACGGCCGACGACGCGAAGGCTCAAATTGACCTTCGCGCGCCCCTCTTCAATCAACGCCGACATCGGCGACACGCCCCCAACTTCAGATTCTCGTTGCGCATGATCTCCGCGCAAACGCGTTCAGCGTTTGTCGCGAGGAAAACCGCTACATACTTTTCCGGATCATGCGCCAGCTCAGCCGCCCCTGCCGTCGTCCTTTTTCTTCTCGGCCTGCGCCGCGGAAGAGTTCGAGTTGTCGTCCGGAAGGCCGTTGGCGATCTTGGCCTCGATCTTCGGCAGCTCTTCCGGCTCGGGCTTGAGATCGCGCGCATGCGACCACTGGAATTTGGCTTCCAGCGTGCGGCCGACGCGCCAATAGGCGTCGCCGAGGTGATCGTTGATGGTGGGATCCTCGGGCTTGAGATCGATCGCGCGCTCGAGGTTCTTCACCGCTTCCTCGTAATTGCCGATGCGGTAATAGGCCCAGCCGAGCGAATCGACGATGTAGCCGTCGTCGGGACGCTGCTCGACGGCACGCTTGATCATCTTCATGCCTTCGTCGAGATTCACGCCCTGGTCGATCCAGGAATAGCCGAGATAGTTGAGGACGTGGGGCTGGTCGGGCTGGAGTTCCAGCGCCTTCTTCATGTCGGCCTCGGCCTTGCTCCACTGCTTGGAGCGCTCCTCGCAGATGCCGCGATAATAGTACCAGACGCTGTTGGCCTTGTCGTTGCCGGCCGGGAGCACCTCGATGCCTTGCGAATAGGTCGCGCCGCAATCGCCGAACCGCTTGCGGCCGCGCTCGATGTTGCCGAGCGCCATGATGGCTTCGAGATCCTTTGGATCCTCCGACGTGACGCCCTTGAGGATCTTGATCGCCTCGTCGGTGCGGTCGGCGGAATCGAGGTCGATGGCCAGCTGGATCTGCGCGTTGCGCTTGAGCGGCGAGGACGCGGGCACGCGCTCATAGACCTTGATCGCCATCTTCGGCCGCTTCACCGACTCATAGAGATCGGCGAGCGAGAGCAGCGCCAGCGGATGGCTGGGCTGGAGGTAGAGCGCCAGCTGAAGATAGACCAGCGCCAGATCCTCGCCGCCGCGGCGGGTCAGCGTGGCGCCGATGCCGTAGAGCGCTTCGGCGGCGCCCGCTTGCGCCGAATCGACCAGCGGCGACATCTTCTTGCCGGCCTTGGTGTCGCGCAGGCCTTCCTGAATCAGCGGATGACGCGCGAGCTTCTTGTCGAAGGCCTGGTAGACATTGGTCGCCGCGGCGGAATCCTTGTTGCGCGACAGCCAGCGCCCATAGGCTTCGGTGACGCGCAGCATGGAATCGTCGAGCTTGTAGGCGCGCTCGAAGCGCGTGCCGGCGTCCTTCTCCTTGCCGGAGAGCTCGAGGATCATGCCGGTGTGGAGGTCCTTGAACAGCGGGTACCATTCGGGACCTGTCAACTTGTCGATGGTGGCGACACCACCCTTGGCATCACCCGCGCCATAGGCGGCCCAGCCCGACAGCAGCGTGGCGACGAGATCGGTGATGGGACCGCGGATCGACTGGTTGATGTTGGTTTGCGCCGACGCGTACTTCTTCAGCTTGAGATCGTGCACGCCGACCACGAGGCGCGCGACACGGTTGGTCTTGTCGATGGTGAGGATGCGCTCGGCGAGCTTGACCGCCTCCTCGATGTCGCCGTCGGCGACCGACGAGATGAAGGCGCGGTCGAGCAGCTCGTTGTTCTTCGGGTCGGTGCGTAAGGCGGAGCGATAGAATGCGGCGGCCGAGGCCGCGTCACGCTCGACACTGGCGTGGCGGGCGGCGAGATAGCTGCCGGCACCGGTCAGCGACTTCAGATCGTTTCGGGTCGGAAACTGCGCCGCCGTGTTCTCCGGGTGATCCGGCGTCTGCGCCAGGACCGCGCCAGGGACCGCCACGAGCGCGGTGCCCATGAAGGCGATGGCGGCAGCAGTCCAGCGGTTGAAACGATTTGAAAACATCAGGGCTCGCCTTGAGTTGGTAGTGCCTGGGTTTGCAGCAGAGGGCCGTATCGCATGCGAACGCGGCCGGTGGCATCGGGACCCGGAACCGTCAGGCCGACAATGCCGCTTTTGGCGCTTCGCCGCAAGGATTCGGACCGGCGATCACCGCCGCACGCCCCAAATCGGCCAGGTGAATCCGCCAACAGCGCCCCAAGACGCCGCTACTATGGCCTTATCGTGGCCGCGGGCCGCTTCCGTAGTCCGGTTCTCACGCGAACGTGCGCACATGACCGGGGCCGCGTAACCTTGGTCACATTGGCCCTGGCTGGACGGGATTTGGGCCTACATCGCCTCGTAGTTTGGGCCGCCGCCCCCCTCCGGAGGAACCCATGTGATGTTGCCGTTCGGGTCCTTCACGTCGCAGGTTTTGCAGTGGACGCAATTCTGGGCGTTGATCTGGAAGCGCGGGCTCGTCCCCTCCTCGACCCACTCATAGACGCCAGCGGGGCAATAACGGTTCGAGGGACCGGCATAGACGTCGTGCTCGGAGGTCTTCTGCAGGTTCATGTCAGTCACCTTCAGATGGACCGGCTGGTCCTCCTCATGATTGGTGTTGGACAGGAACACCGAGGAGAGCTTGTCGAACGTGATCTTGCCGTCGGGCTTCGGATAGTCCTTGGGCGCGTGCTGCTTGGCTGGATCGAGCGTGGCACGATCATGCTTGAGATGGGATTGCGTGCCGAACAGCGACGCGCCGAACAGCGTGTTGCACCACATGTCGAAGCCGCCTAGCGCGACGCCGAGCACGGTGCCGAACTTCGACCACAGCGGCTTGACGTTGCGGACCAGGAATAGGTCCTTGCCGACCGACGAGGACCGCCAGGCATTCTCGTATTCGATCAGTTCGTCATTGGCGCGCTCGGCCGCAAGCGCGGCTGCGACATGCTCGGCCGCGAGCATGCCGGTACCCATCGCATTGTGCACGCCCTTGATGCGCGGCACGTTGACGAAGCCGGCCGCGCAGCCGATCAGCGCGCCGCCGGGGAAGCTGAGCTTCGGCACCGACTGATAACCGCCCTCCGTGATGGCGCGCGCGCCGTAAGCGAGCCGCTTGGCGCCCTCGAACGTGCCGCGGATCGAGGGATGGGTCTTGAAGCGCTGGAACTCGTCGAACGGCGACAGATAGGGATCGTCGTAGTTGAGATGCACGACGAAACCGACGGCGACGAGATTGTCGTCGTAGTGATAGAGGAACGAGCCGCCGCCGGTCTTCATGTCGAGCGGCCAGCCGAAGGAATGCTGGATCATTCCCTTCTGATGCTTGGCCGGATCGATCTGCCAGACTTCCTTGAGGCCGATACCGAATTTCGGCGGCTCGCTCTTGGCGTCCAGCGCGAATTTGTTGATGAGCTGCTTGGTCAGGCTGCCGCGGGCGCCTTCGGCGAACAGCGTGTACTTGCCGAGCAATTCCATGCCACGGGTGAAGGAATCCTTCGGCTTGCCGTCACGGCCGATGCCCATGTCGCCGGTGGCGATGCCCTTGACCTTGCCCTCCTCGTCATAGAGCACTTCGGCGGCGGCAAAGCCCGGATAGATCTCGACCCCGAGCGCCTCGGCCTTGCGCGCCAGCCAGCGGCAGACATTGCCGAGCGAGCCGATGTAGCAGTGATGATTGTTCATCAGCGGTGGCATCATGAAGTTCGGCAGCTTGATCGCGCCGGCGCCCGTCATCCAGAAGAAGCGGTCGTCCTTCACCTGCGTCTTCAGCGGACAATCGGAATCTTCGCGCCAGTCCGGAATCAGCTTGTCGAGCCCGGCCGGATCGATCACGGCGCCGGAGAGAATATGCGCGCCGACCTCGGAGCCCTTCTCCACCACGACGACGTTGAGATCGGCATTGAGCTGCTTCAGCCGGATCGCCGCGGCCAGGCCTGAGGGGCCGGCGCCGACGATGACGACGTCGAATTCCATGGATTCGCGCGGGGGAAGTTCTTCGGTGCTCATCTGATCTCAGCCCTTGAGACGGTCCTTGGTCATTTGCGCCCTCTTGTTTCCGATTTTTCCGGGCAGGACAACCTCGGAAATGCGTTTCGCCGGGGTGCAAGGGGGTGCAAGGCGCCTTAAACTGAACTAATAGTCAGACTTTCCCATGATCCCCGAACCCGCACCCACCGTCCGCGAGCTTCTCGCCTTCTATCTGGAGGCCGGGGTCGACTGCGCGCTCGCGGAGGAACCGATCGACCGCCTGGCGGAATTGGATGCTCCGCCGCCGCCGCCGCGCGCGGCAGCTCCGGCCGAGGCACCGCGGCCGGTCGCAGCGCCCGCGGTCATGCGCGGCGAGAGCGCCCCTGCACCGGACGTTGCGATCGCGTCCGCACGCGAGGCCGCGCGCACCGCGCCGACGCTGGAGGCGTTACGCGAGCTGATGCAGAGCTTCGAGGGCTGCGCGCTGAAGCACACCGCCACGCGGCTGGTGTTTGCCGACGGCAATCCGAAGGCGCGCGTCATGTTCGTCGGCGAGGCACCGGGGCGCGACGAGGACATCGAAGGGCTGCCCTTCGTCGGCCGCAGCGGCAAGCTGCTCGATCTGATGATAGGCGCCATAGGTCTCAACCGCACCACCGCCTACATCGCCAACGTCATACCCTGGCGGCCGCCCGGCAACCGCACGCCGACGCCGCAGGAGACTCAGATCTGCCTGCCCTTCATCCAGCGTCAGATCGAGCTGGTGAATCCGGATGTGCTGGTCACGCTCGGCAATCCCTCGACGCAGACGCTGCTGTCGACGCGCGACGGCATCATGCGCACGCGCGGCCGCTGGTTCGACTACGACACCGGCCAGCGCACCATTCGCGCGCTGCCGACGTTTCACCCGGCCTATCTGTTGCGCTCGCCGGCCTACAAACGGCTGGCGTGGCAGGATCTGCGGTCGATCGCGAAGGCGCTGGCACAAGGCGCGTGACGTTCCATCTCCGTCATTGCGAGCGCAGCGAAGTAATCCAGAGTGCCTCCGCGGAGATATCCTGGATTGCTTCGTCGCAAGAGCTCCTCGCAATGACAACCGAGAGAGCGCGCTACGTCCCCTTCGGCCGCACGATCGCCCAACCGATGCGCAGGAGCTGTTGGCGGCCGGTGACCAGCCATTCGAAGGCGCGCGGGACTTCCGGCACGATGTCGGGGAAGCGCTTCAGGATCTCCGGCGGCGGCGTGCCGGCAGTGTCGGAGGCGCGCCAGACGACGACACCGCCGGTTTCCCTGAATTTGGTCTGGTTCATCCACGGCGTGCGCGCAGGATCGGCGTCGATGAACAGATGCGGCCGGCCGGAATGCAGCGTGATCAGGCTCGCAAGCTGAGTCTCGCCGGCGACCGCGCGCAGGCGCTGGTTGGTGCGACGCGCGAAGCTCTCGTCGAAGAAATCCGCGATCGCGCGCGCCGGTATCGAGGTCGCGATTTCCCCGGTGCCGGTCCAGGGCATGAGCAGGACGGCGAGCACGACGCCGATGGCAGGCGCGACGACCGCGGCGGCCCACACCATGCGCAGCATTCGCGCGCGGCGCATCGCGATCAGATCGCCGGCGGCAACGACCACGGCGAGGCCCGACATCAACAGCACAACGGCGGCGCCGCCGACGACGGATTCCAGCCCGAGCAAGCCTGAGATCAGCACCGCCCCGAGTGCGGGCGCGGCCGCGAAGAAATAGACGAAATTGCGCGCGAGCGGCGCGACCGGCGGCCGGTAGATGATCGGCGGCTCCTCGCCCTTACCGGCAAACAGGCCGGTGTTGAGGAAAGTCAATGCGGGGATCGCCGCCGCGCCAAGCACGAGGCCACCAAGCAGCCAGGCTGCGTGCAGCGCGCGGGCGTTGAGCTCGGAGGCCTGCGGCAAGGCCGGCAGCGTCAACGTCTCGGCACGCATCAGCCAGACCGCGTAGGGCAGCGCCAGCACGGCGACCACGATCGATGCGAACAGCGGATCCAGCCCGCGCAGCGTCCTGCGACCGCCGGCGGTCGAAACCGCGAAGGCGACGATCAGCAGGAGAAGGAAGATCGCCGCAGGCGTCGTGAGCAACAGCAGGCCGGCCTCGATCGACCAGGCGAACCAGGCATTGCCGCGGCGTTGGCCGATGATCTGCCAGGAGTGCAGCAGCAACAGCGCCCAGAGCGGCCGCGCCAGCACCAGCGGACCGAAATCGAGCGCAGGCGAGGAGAAGGCCAGCACCGTCATGGTCAAGAGCACGGCGAGCACCGCCTGCTGCGAGCCGACCACGGCGCGGGCGAGATAATAGAGCGCAATGAAGGTCGCGATCTCGCAGAGCTGGGCGAGGACATAGACACCCAGCATGTGGCCGCCGGCGGCGCGATAGGAGATGTCGGCTAGCCAGATCGGCAAGGGCGGGCCGAGATCGGTGCCGACCTGGTACTCCCGGCCGAAGGCCAGCAGCGTCGCAAGGGTGCCGGGCGGGCTGCGGTAGAACACCAGCGCGACGAACAGCCACATCGCAGCCTGCAGCAGCACGGCGATCCACACGATCAGCCGCGGCCGGGCGCGAATGAGCTCGATGACCAGGGAGGTAAACCGCATGCAACGTCCGAAAGATGCAGCCAACCCGTCCAGCCGGCCCTATTCGCTCACATCTGATTTGATAAAGGGCGCTGCGGGTCGTGGCAACCGCCGCACGTCGTAATGCCCGGGCTTGTCCCGGGCATCCACGTATTTCGGAGCGGCAGCAGAAGACGTGGATGGCCGGGTCAAGCCCGGCCATGACGAATGAGAAGTTGTACCGGGATCAGCTAGAGATTTGCGGCGGCACTGGTCTCGACGCTCGCCTCCACCCGCACCTCGACCTCGGTCACCGAGAACAGGTCGTGCACCGGCTCGACCGTCCACGGCATGTGCTTGGCGCGGGCGGCGGCGACGGGGGCGAAGAAGCTGCGGTGGTGGATGGAGGGGCCGAGACGGTCGAGTGCGTCGAGATGCTCGGGGACGGCATAGCCCTTGTGCTGCTCGAAACCGTAGCCGGGACAGTCCTGCGCCAGCGCGCACATCAGCCGGTCGCGGGTGACCTTGGCGACGATGGATGCCGCCGCGATCGACAGCACGATGCCGTCACCGCCGATCACGGCTTCGCAGTCGCATTCCGTGTCGAGCCGGTCGCGGCCGTCGACGAACACGTGCCGGGGCCGTTCAGGCAAAGCCACCACCGCGCGCTTGAGCGCCCATAGCGAGGCGCGCAGGATGTTGTCGCGGTCGATCCGCGAAGGCGAGGCGACGGCAACCGAGACTTGCGCGGTGGCGCAGATCTTGTCGAACAGCTTTTCGCGTTCCTCGGCGGTCAGCCGCTTCGAATCGTCGATGCCGCGCGGGATACGATCGGGATCGAGAATCACCGCCGCCGCCACCACGGGACCGGCGAGCGGGCCGCGGCCGGCCTCGTCGCAACCGGCCACCGGCCAGACGCCGCGCTTGATCAGCGCGCGCTCGCGGCGGAAACTCGGCGGCGCGATGGCGATGATGCCTTTCTTGCCAGCCGGAGCTTTGGCTGCCTTGCCAGGCGTAGCCTTCGTCGCAGCATCCTTTGCTGGTGCGGCCCTGGCCGGCTTCCTGACAGACTTGTCCCGAATCATGGCCGGGATCGTGCGCAACCAGCCGGGCCAGCGCAACCGGGAACCCAGGATAATTCCCGTTATTCAGGCCGGCCCTACGCTGCCAGATGCACCCGTCGGTCTTCACCCACCTCGATGCCGGGCGCGACCACGGCCTCCCAGACATGACCGTCGGGATCTGAAAAATAGCCGCAATAGCCGCCGTAATCGGTCTCGCCCGCAGCCTTCAGCAGCCGCGCTCCCTTGCTGACCGCGAAAGCCAGTACGGTATCGACCTCCTCGCGTGTCCGGCAATTCCAGGCGAGCGTCATGCCGCGGAAGGCCTGCGGCCGCGGCTTGTCCGGCAAGGTGGCATCAGCAGCAAGCTGATCCCAGTGAAACAGGGCAAGCACCGGACCGCCGGTATCGTAAAAGGCGACGGCTTCGCCGGTTGCCTTCATCCGGCGCGAGAAACCGAGCGCGTCGTAGAAGGCGATGCTGGTGCGGATGTCGCTCACACCTAACGTAATCACGGTGAGCCGCGGTACCGGCACGATGAGTTCCTTGGCCATGCGAGCTCTTCCACTTCTCCGGTCAGAACAGGCTCAGCTGATCGCCGTTCCGCTTTGGCCGCGCAAAGTGATCCGTCGTCAGCCTGGAGCGCCGCTTGTTGAGGCCGAGCCTGTCGCAGGCGATCTCGAAGCGGCGGCCGATGGTCCAGGCCATTGGGCCGGTTCCCTTCATCCGCTCGCCCCATTTCGCATCGTAGTCGCGGCCGCCCCGCATGTCGCGGATCAGCGTAAAGACGTGACGGTAGCGGTCCGGATAGTTCGCCATCAGCCATTCGCGGAAGAGATCTCGCACCTCCAGCGGCAGCCGCAGCAGCACGTAAGCGGCTTCCTTGACGCCGGCATGGGCGGCGGCATCGAGGATGCGCTCGATCTCGGAATCGTTCAGCGCGGGGATCACGGGTGCGACCATCACCGTGGTCGGGATGCCGGCGTCCGACAGCTGCTTGAGCGCTTCCAGCCGCTTCGGCGGCGTCGCGGCGCGCGGCTCCATGGTGCGTGCAAGCTTCGGATCGAGCGTAGTGACGGAGATCGCGACCTTGGCGAGATTGCGCTCGGCCATCCGTGAAAGAATGTCGATATCGCGCACCACCAGCGCCGATTTGGTGACGATGCCGACGGGATGCCCGGCGCGCTCCAGCACTTCGAGGATGCCGCGCATGATCTTCCGCTCGCGCTCGATCGGCTGATAGGGATCGGTATTGGTGCCGATCGCAATCATGCGCGGCTCATAGCCGGACGCGGCGAGCTCCTTCTCCAGCAGCGCCGGCGCATCGGGCTTGGCCAACAGCTTCGACTCGAAATCGAGCCCGGGCGAGAGGCCGAGATAGGCGTGGGTCGGCCGCGCGAAACAATAGACGCAACCGTGCTCGCAGCCACGATAAGGATTGATCGAGCGATCGAAGCCGATGTCGGGAGAATCGTTGCGGGTGATCACCTTGCGCGAGGTGTCGACGGCGACGCTGGTCTTGAACGGCGGCAGCTCTTCCAGGCTCTGCCAGCCATCGTCGAAGGCGACGCGCGCTTCGGCCTCATAGCGGCCGCTGGCGTTGGACTGGGCACCCCGCCCTCGCCTGCGCGTGCGGTCGATGGCAACGCCAAGTTCTGGAAAGTCCGCGGGTAAATCAGAGTCCGCACCCGCCGGCTCGGAGGGCGCCTTGACCGGCGGGTGCTTGAGAGCATGAGAGGACGCTGGACTCATGACGCGAAGATAGCACGAGCCCGGAACAAATCAAGAACACAAACCAAAAAGCGTTAAAACAACCCCATGCACAGTAGCGCCCACCTTACGGGCGCACGCCTTTGACCTGCCGCAACACCTGCGTCACCCCGATTTCGTTTGATGCCCGTCACGGATCGATCGCGCCGGAACAAAGTTGGTGACGATCGCTGGGTGAAGGTCGGCAACAACATGACAAATCAACAACAATCGCGAGCGGCGAGCAGCGACCTCGATCTGCTCGATCGCTATTGGCGCGCTGCGAACTACCTTTCCGTCGGGCAGATCTACCTGCTCGACAATCCGCTGCTGCGCGAGCCGCTGCGGCCCGAGCACATCAAGCCGCGCTTGCTCGGCCATTGGGGCACGACGCCCGGGTTGAACTTCATCTATGCCCATCTCAATCGCGTGATCCGCGCGCTGGACCTCAGCGTGATCTACATCTGCGGCCCCGGCCATGGCGGCCCGGGCATGGTCGCCAACACCTATCTCGAAGGCAGCTACAGCGAGATCTATCCCGAAATCGCCCGCGATGCGGACGGATTGCGCAAGCTGTTCAGGCAGTTCTCCTTCCCCGGCGGCATTCCGAGCCACGCGGCGCCCGAGACGCCAGGGTCGATCCACGAGGGCGGCGAGCTCGGCTATGCGCTGGTGCACGCCTATGGCGCCGCCTTCGACAATCCTGACCTGATCGTGGCCTGCGTCGTCGGCGACGGCGAGGCAGAGACCGGTCCGCTCGCTGCGTCCTGGCACTCCAACAAGTTCCTCAACCCGGCCCATGACGGCGCGGTGCTGCCGATCCTGCATCTCAACGGCTACAAGATCGCCAACCCTACCGTGCTCGGGCGGATGCGGGACGAGGAAATTCGCAATCTCTTCCGCGGCTTCGGCCACGAGCCGCTGTTCGTCGAAGGCGACGATCCCAGATTGATGCACCAGTCCATGGCGGACGCGCTCGACGTGGCGCTCGCCAGCATTCGCTCGATCCGGCAGCATGCCCGCGATGGACGCACGACGATCGAGCGGCCGCGCTGGCCGATGATCGTGCTGCGCAGTCCCAAGGGCTGGACCGGGCCGAAAGAGGTTGACGGCAAGAAGGTCGAAGGCTTCTGGCGTGCGCACCAGGTTCCCGTTTCAGGCTGCCGCGACAACCCGGCGCACCTTAAAGTGCTCGAAGACTGGATGCGCAGCTACGAGCCGGACAAGCTGTTCGACTCGAGCGGCGCACTGATTCCCGAGCTTCAGGCGCTGGCACCCGACGGCCCGCGGCGGATGGGCGCCAATCCGCACGCCAATGGCGGGCTCCTGAAGAAAGAGCTGAAACTGCCGGACTTCCGCAGCTTCGCCGTGGAGGTGCCGCAGCCCGGCGGCGTCATCGCCGAAGCCACGCGCGAGCTCGGCAAATTCCTGCGCGACGTCATCCGCCTCAACGCCAAGGAGCGCAACTTCCGCATCATGGGCCCGGACGAGACCGCGTCAAACCGGCTGGACGCGGTGTTCGAGGCCACCGAACGCGTCTGGATGGAGCCGACCGAGCCCTACGACGTGCATCTCGCGCAGGACGGGCGTGTGATGGAGGTGCTCAGCGAGCATCTCTGCCAGGGCTGGCTCGAGGGCTATCTGCTCACCGGCAGGCATGGCTTCTTCTCCTGCTACGAGGCTTTCATCCACATCGTCGATTCCATGTTCAACCAGCATGCCAAATGGCTGAAGGTGACGCGCGAATTGCCGTGGCGCCGCCCGATCGCCTCGCTCAATTATCTCCTGACTTCGCATGTCTGGCGCCAGGACCATAACGGCTTCAGCCACCAGGACCCTGGTTTCGTCGATCTCGTCGCCAACAAGAAGGCCGATATCGTCCGCATCTATTTCCCCCCGGACGCTAACACGCTGCTGTGGATCGCCGATCACTGCCTGCGCACCTACAACCGCATCAACGTGATCGTCGCCGGCAAGCAGCCGGCGCCGCAATGGCTGTCGATGCAGGATGCGGCCACGCATTGCGATGCCGGCATCGGCATCTGGAGCTGGGCGGGCACGGAGGATGCGAGTGCAGAGCCCGACGTCGTGATGGCCTGCGCCGGCGACGTGCCGACATTGGAAACGCTCGCCGCCGTCGACCTCCTGCGCAAGGCGCTGCCGGACCTGAAAATCCGCGTCGTCAACGTCGTCGACCTGATGACGCTGCAACCGAGGGAACAGCATCCGCACGGCCTCTCCGGCCGCGACTTCGACGGCCTGTTCACAGCGGACAAGCCTGTCATCTTCGCCTATCACGGCTACCCCTATCTCATTCACCGGCTGACCTATAATCGCACCAACCATGCCGGCATGCATGTGCGCGGCTTTGCCGAGGAAGGCACCACAACGACGCCGTTCGACATGGTCGTGCTCAACAAGCTCGACCGCTACCACCTCGCCATCGAGGCGATCGAGCGCGTGCCTGGTCTCGCGACCAAAGCGGCGGGGATCAAGCAGCAATTCCGCGACAAGCTGATCGAGCACGCCCGCTATGTCCGCGAGCACGGCGAGGACATGCCCGAGGTTCAGGGCTGGGTCTGGCCGAACAGTTCCGGCGGCAACACGCCGGCCGAAGCCGGCGACTGAAGCCATGTCGGACACGGTCCTTGTCCTCAACGCGGGCTCGTCGAGCATCAAGTTCAGCCTGTTCGAGCTCGCGGCATCCGGCCCCGCCCTGCTCTGCAGCGGCCTGCTCGACGAGCACGAGGCAACGCCCAGGCTCGTGGTGAAGAGCCCTATGGGCGAGGATTTGTTCGAGACGCGGAAGGATGCGTCGGATGGGGACAGCGGCCATCTGTTCTTCGACGTGCTGGCGTTCATCGTGGAGCGTTTCGGCGAGCACCGCCTGCGCGCGGTCGGTCACCGCATCGTCCACGGCGGGCCGGACTATTCCGGACCGGTGGCGCTGACGGACGAGGTCTACGCCAGGCTGGAGGCACTGGCGCCGCTGGCCCCGTTGCACCAACCACGTTGTCTGGAGCCGGTCCGCAGCATCAAGGCGATCCGGCCGGATCTGACGCAAGTCGCCTGCTTCGACACCGCCTTCCACCACAGCCTGTCGCCGACGGCGCGCCGCTTCGCAATTCCCAGGCAATTGGAGCAGCGCGGCATCCGTCGCTACGGCTTCCACGGCCTCTCCTTCGAATACATCGCCGGGTGCCTCGCCGAGATCGCGCCGCACCTCGTTGCAAAGCGCACCGTAATCGCCCATCTCGGCAATGGCGCGAGCCTGTGCGCCCTGCGCGATGGCCGCAGCGTCGACACCACGATGGGATTGACGCCGCTCGACGGCCTCGTGATGGGCACGCGCTGCGGCACGATCGATCCCGGCGTGCTGCTCTATCTGCAGCAGCACGAGAACATGTCCGTCGAGCAGGTCCAGAAGCTGCTCTATCACGAGTCCGGTTTGCTCGGCGTCTCCGGTCTCTCCGCGGACATGCGCACGCTGCTCGCGAGCGGCACGGCTGCGGCACGCGAGGCGATCGACCTCTTCGTCCTCCGCGCGGCGCAAGAGATCGCGATGATGGCGGCCACGCTCG
Source organism: Bradyrhizobium sp. CCGE-LA001 (assembly GCF_000296215.2). Classification (NCBI taxonomy): domain Bacteria; kingdom Pseudomonadati; phylum Pseudomonadota; class Alphaproteobacteria; order Hyphomicrobiales; family Nitrobacteraceae; genus Bradyrhizobium; species Bradyrhizobium sp. CCGE-LA001. The sequence goes on from NZ_CP013949.1 coordinate 5,829,598, forward strand.
GTGGACTGGACTGCCTGGTCTTCACCGGCGGCATCGGCGAGCATGCCAAGGAGATCCGTAGCGCGATCGGCGAGCGTCTTGGCTGGCTCGGCGTGCGCATCGATGCCGCTGCGAACGATGCGGGGCGCGAGCGCATCAGCCGGGGCGATAGCAGCGTCGAGGTGTTCATCGTTCCGACGAACGAGGAACTGACGATCGCGCGGCATTGCGCGGCAGTGTTGCGATCATGATGAGATAGGCACCTGGCACTGCTGCTCTCCCGCAAGGAGAGAGGGCACAAGAATACGCAGTCCGAACTAATGCGTGCCCGTCAATATCTGGTAACAGCTAATCACGACCTCGATGACGATCAGCACCACCACCGCGATCTCGAGGCGGAGTGAGCGCCTTGTGTCGATGATGTCGGTAAGCGCATTCGCGGTCTCCGACACGGCCGCGAGCTTGCGCTCGAGCGTGTCGAGGCGCTCCTTCAGCTCGTACTCGTCCTCGAGACGTGAATAGAGCCGATCGAGCTCGGGCTTCTCCCAGAGCACGTCGGGTTTTTCGGCCACGGCGACGCGGCCGGCGACGCGCTGCTGCACCAGCAGCGCGTTTCCGATCAGTTGCAGGATGCCCTTGCGGCCGGGCGGCGTGCGACCCTGCTCGGCGAGCATGCGCGCGAACGGCTCGATCACGTCGAAGACCGCGGCGACGCGCCGCTCGTCGCGCGCCAACGAGGTGCTCTTGGCGAGCGCGTCCGCGATCAGGAGCAGGCGGTCGTCGGAGAATTTGGCGAGGCAGATTGGACCGCCCGGCTGGATCGCCTCGGCATTCTCATCCTTGCAGAGCTGCGCCTGCGCGGTCTCCTCCTCATGGGGGCTGAGCTCGCCGATCACGCGCGACTTCAGACTGTCGATCACGACCTTCTCCTCCGAAGGCAAAAGACCGATCAGCACCACGACGCCGTAGCGGAAGATCACGACGAGGCCGGCATGGACGCGGAAGGCGGCCGGCGTCGAGGACACCAACGTGCCGAGCTCGAGGCCGGAAGCGTTGATGCGGTCGCCGAGCATCAGCGCGCGAATCCGCAACGTCGGCGCGGCGTCCTGCTTCGGCGTTGCGGCTGCGGCGCTGGCGGCAAGGTGATCGGCGTTCATGCAAAGCCTCCGTCGGCACAAATCGTATGCTCTTCCCGTTCGCCGGTGCGTTGTAGCCGATGCATTCCTTGTACGATTGCAAACGAGCCCGGTCGTTCCACGGTCGTCCGGATTAATACGGTCCGGATGAACTCGTGCCGAAACATTCGGCAGAATCTCATCCTGCGCACGACATATTCGGCTACGACGGAGTTTACCATTGCATGCCGAGGCACCGCCGGAAAGTTGCACTCGGCAGCGTCACGTGTTTATGACAACATCATGAAGAGCTACGCTTCTCCCGAATTGCAGACATTGAAGTCTCAATCATGCTGAGCGTCATCATTCCAACCGAGGGCGTCGAGCAGACGGCGGTCGCAACGCTGGCCGCGCTCGTTCCCGGCGCGGCTGCCGGCATCATCCGCGAGGTCCTCCTGGTCGATGGCGCCGGCAATGGCGTCATCGAACGCGTCGCCGACGTTGCCGGTTGCCGTTTCATCGGCATCGAGCCATCCTCCCAAGCTGCCGCCTTCGCCGCCGGCGCACGCCAGGCCCGTTCGCCGTGGCTGATGTTCCTGCCGGCCGGCGCTGTGCTGGAGACCGGCTGGATCGAGGAGACCACCCAGTTCATCCAGGCCGTCTCGGCGAGCGGGCGGGATCGCGCGGCGGTGTTTCGCTATGCGCGCTCACCTTATGCCGACACCGGAGTCCGCGACATTCTCCGCGCCGTAGCCCGCAAGCTCGTGGGCCCGCTCGGCGATCAGGGGCTTTTGATCGCGCGCGATCATTATGACCGGCTCGGCGGATACCCACCGCAGGCCCGCCGCGCCGAGGCACGGCTGCTCCGCCGGCTCGGACGCTCATCCCGCACCATGCTGCGCAGCCGGATCGTCATGGCCGGGTGAGAGCGCCAGATACTTGCCAAAGTCAAATAATTAATTGACAATGGCAAGTATCGAGGTGATCTCATGGCAATGAACGGTATCGACGACCAGATCGCAGCGGTTCGCGCCTTCAACCGCTTTTATACCCGCAAGCTCGGCGTACTCGACCAGCACCTTGGACAGAGCCCGTTCTCGCTCAGCGAGGCCCGCGTGCTCTACGAGCTCGCCCATCGGGATGACATCGCAGCCAAGGAGATCGGCAACGAGCTCGGTCTCGACCCCGGCTATCTCAGCCGCATCGTGCAAAGCTTCGACGAAAAGGGGCTTATCACGCGAAGGCCCCTGCCCGCCGATCGCAGGCAATACCAGCTCAGCCTCACCGCCAAGGGCCGCCAGGCGTTTGCCAAGCTGAACCTGGGCTCGCAAAATGAAGTTGCGGCCATGCTGGCTCAGCTTTCGGCCGACGACGCAACGCGGCTGACTCAGGCGATGGCGACCATCGAGGCCGTGCTGGAGCAACGTCGAAGCCAGCCCGCGGCTTTCATGCTGCGCAGCCACCGCGTGGGCGACATGGGATGGGTCATCTCGCGACAGGGCGCCGCCTACGCTGCGGACTACGGCTGGGACGTCAGCTACGAGGCGCTGGTCGCCGAGATCTGCGCGCAGTTCATCAGGAACTACGACGCGGCGCGCGAGCACTGCTGGATCGCGGAAGTGGACGGCGAGCCCGTCGGCTCGGTCTTTCTGGTCAAGGCCAGCGACGAGGTCGCCAAGCTGCGCCTGTTGCAGGTGGAGAGGAAAGCGCGGGGGCTCGGCGTCGGCCGAGCGCTGGTCGAGCAATGCATCCAGGGCGCCCGCGAGAGAGGCTACAGCAGGATGACGCTGTGGACGCAGAGCATCCTGGTTGCCGCCCGTGGCATCTACAAGAGTGCGGGCTTTGAGCTCGTCGCCACCGAGCCGCATCGCAGCTTCGGGCAGGATCTGGTTGGGGAGACCTGGGAGCGGGATCTTTAATTGATCGAGGCACTTACTTCCTTCTCCCCTTGTGGGAGAAGGTGGCGCGAAGCGCCGGATGAGGGGTATCTATCCACACGGCGTGCGCTGAGAGAACCCCTCACCCAAGCGAGCTCGTGTCTACCAGCGGAGCTGCCTCTCCCACAAGGGGCGAGGGCACATCAATGCGAATCGTTCGCTCCTCTAATCGTCCGTGTGCGGATCAACATGATCCGCGCCAGCTCGTGTTCAAACCGTCGCGCCCTGCGCCTTCGGCCTTCGCAGATGCTCATCTAACCGCGGCATGATCTCGACGAAATTGCAGGGCCGCGTGCGGTAGTCGAGCTGGGCCTTGAGGATGCCGTCCCAGCCGTCGCGGCAGGCGCCGGGCGAACCGGGCAGGCAGAAGATATAGGTCGCGCCCGCGACGCCCGCCGTGGCGCGGCTCTGGATCGTCGACGCGCCGATCTTGGCGTGGCTCAGCATGTGGAACGCGATCGAGAAGCCGTCCATGCGCTTCTCGAACAGCGGCTCGATCGCCTCCGGCGTGACGTCGCGTCCCGTAAAGCCGGTGCCGCCGGTGGTGATGACGACATCGACCCCGGCATCCGCGATCCAGCGGCGGATCACGGCGCGGATCGCCTCGACATCGTCGGTGACGATCTCGCGCGCGGCCAGCTGATGACCCGCCTCGGTCAGGCGATCGGCCAGCGTCTGGCCCGACTTGTCGTCCGCGAGCGCGCGCGTGTCCGACACCGTGAGCACCGCGATGTTGAGCGGGATGAACTGCTTTGTCTCGTCGATGGAGGCCATTGTGCTTTATCCTCTTGTGTCCCGGACGCGATGCAGCGCGTAAGCGCTGCTTCGCAGAGCCGGGACCCATTGGCTTGAAACCGAGGCTGTGGGCCCCCGGCTCAGCGGCTCAGCATTCCATGCTGCGCCGCGTCCGGGGCACGAGACTTTGCTATTGCCCACCGCCGAACGTGTTGCAGGCCTGCACCGTGCCCTGCTGATAGCCGGTCATGAACCACTGCTTGCGCTGCGCCGCCGAGCCGTGGGTGAAGGAATCCGGCACGACGCGTCCCGTGGCCTGGCGCTGCAGCGTATCGTCCCCGATCGCGCTCGCCGTGGACAGGGCGGCGTCGATGTCGCCGGGCTCGAGGAAGTTCGGGCGCTTCTTGGCCTCGCGGTTGACCCAGACGCCGGACAGGCAGTCGGCCTGCAACTCGACCTTCACCTGAAGCGCATTGGCTTCGGCCTTGCTGCCGGCCTGCTGCTGCAGGCGTGTCACGCGCGGAATGATGCCGAGCAGGTTCTGGATGTGATGACCGACCTCGTGCGCGATGATGTAGGCCGTGGTGAAATTGCACGCCGACTTGCCGGAGCAGCCGCGGAATCGCGTCTCGACCTCGCGGAAGAAGCTGGTGTCGAGGAAGATGGTGCGGTCCGGCGGGCAATAGAACGGACCCATCGCCGACTGCGCCATGCCGCAGCGGCCGCCATTGGTGGCGTTGCGGAACAGCACGATCTTCGGACCAGTATAGGTCTGGCCGTTGGCCTGGAAAATCTCGGTCCAGCGGTCGTCGATCTCGCCGAGGATGCCCGAGATCATGCTGCCCATCTCGTCGGTGGGCGCGCCGCGCTTGCCGGAAGAGGACTGGCGATCGGTCTGGTAGGTCGGCGCATGGCCGCCGCCGGTGAGGATCTCGGCGCCGCCGATCAGGATGCGCGGGTCGATGCCGAAGGCATAGCCGACCAGGCCGAGGATGATGATGGTGCCGATGCCGAGCCCGCCGCCGCCCATGGGCAGGCCGAACCCGCCGCCTCCGCCGCCGCCAAAGCCACCACCTTCGTCGCGACGATCCTCGATGTCGTCGCTGCGGCGGAAGTCATCGTAACGCATGGCGGCCTTCCCCTCGGGGTCCCTGGTTCAAGTTCGTCGGTGCGCATCGACGCCAAAGCTCAACGCGCCACACACGTAAAATTTCCGTTGCTTTTATCAATATCGTGGCCGGCAAAAATTGCCTAGTGCGACAGCATGCCGGTGCCAGCAAATTTTTCCGAGGGTCGAGCAATTTTTTCCGAGAGAAATTTGCAGCCTTTTTGGAGCCATGATTGCTTCCGCAACGCGAGCAACCGCGAAATACACTATAAAACACGGCGTATGCGCACGACGACATGCACGCAGAACGCGATGCGAGTGTTGCCCACGAAAGCGGCGGGTTAAGTCGATTTTTACTTTGCCGCTTCAATGTAACGGTCAGTCGGTTGTTTGGTCCCGCGTCGCCGACAGCGTCGCCTGAGTCAGAGTTCTTGAGTCATGGTAGAGTCGCGTCGCGGGGCGTCTGCAAGGGCGCCCCGCACAAATTTTGAGTCCGCCTCGCATCGCATCATCCTCGGCGATTGCGTCGCCGAGATGTCGAAGCTTCAGGCTGGTTCGGTCGATCTCGTGTTCGCCGATCCGCCCTACAATCTCCAGCTCAAGGGCGACCTGAAGCGCCCCGACGAATCCCATGTCGACGCCGTCGACGACGATTGGGACAAGTTCGATTCGTTCTCCGCCTATGACGATTTCACCCGCGCCTGGCTGCTTGCCGCACGCCGCGCGATGAAGCCGTCGGCGACGATCTGGGTGATCGGCTCCTATCACAACATCTTCCGCGTCGGCGCCATCATGCAGGACCTCGGCTTCTGGCTCCTGAACGACATCGTCTGGCGCAAGACCAACCCGATGCCGAATTTCCGCGGCCGCCGCTTCACCAATGCGCACGAGACCATGATCTGGGCCGCGCGCGACGAGAAGGCCAAGGGCTACACGTTCAATTACGAGGCGCTGAAGGCGGCCAACGAGGACGTGCAGGCACGCTCCGACTGGCTGATCCCGCTGTGCACCGGCGAGGAGCGCCTCAAGGGCGCCGACGGCAAGAAAGTGCATCCGACGCAGAAGCCGGAAGGCCTGCTCGCGCGCGTGCTGCTGTCCTCCTCCAAGCCCGGCGATCTCGTGATCGATCCCTTCAACGGCACCGGCACCACGGGCGCGGTCGCCAAGCGTCTCGGCCGCTCCTATATCGGCTTCGAGCGCGACAAGACCTATGCGAAGGCCGCGGAAGCGCGCATCGCCGCGGTCGAGCCGCTGCCGGAAGCGAGCCTCGCCCCATTCATGACCGCGCGCGAAGCGCCACGGGTGGCGTTCTCCGAGCTGATCGAGCGCGGCATGATCATGCCCGGCACGAAACTGTTCGACGCCAAGAAGAAGCTCGGCGCCCTGGTGCGCGCCGACGGCGCCATCATGCTGGGTGACAAGGTCGGCTCGATCCACCGCATCGGCGCCGTGGCGCAAGGCTCGCAAGCCTGCAACGGCTGGACCTTCTGGCATGTCGAGACCAAGAAGGGCCTCAAGCTGATCGACGAACTCCGCGCCGAGATCCGCGCCGGCATGGCGGAGTAGCGGCTTTCGCGATCTCGTAGGGTGGGCAAAGCGAAAGCGTGCCCACCATCCCCGTCCATCCAGATGGAAGCAGTGCCGGTGGGCACGGCGCTCCGCGCCTTTGCCCACCCTACGGCATCTTGAAGGAGGCGCCAGGCAGGACTAGATTTTACCGATCAGTCCCGTCCCGGTCCGGCTCCCATGCGACGACAGTCCGAGACATTGCTGCTGGTGCCTTTGCTGCCGATCTTCCTGCTCGGCATGTTTCCGATGTTCCTGATCGCGCTGTTAGGCTTCTTCGGCCTCGCCCTATTCGGCGTGCTCGTGGTCTGCGTCGGACTCGCCAGCAGCAACGAGGCGCACGATAACTTCAACCATGACGTCATCGTGCACGGCTACGCGCGCGGATCGGAGCGCAAGGCGCGTGCGTCGGACATGCATCTCGCCGCGAGGCTCGGATTGCGGCTGGAGGCCGTGGGCGCAGCGATGGTCATTACGGCGGCCATCGGCCTTTGTTACGCCTCCTGATCTGCGCACCGCGCAGATACCGCCCGGCAAACTCGGCGGTTGCTCTCGCGGAGCAGGTTCGGGCAAGTGGGGACCGCGGCAATGACACCGCGCCCGCTTCGGCAACAACATTGGGGAGATCGATGCTCAAATTCTATTTCAACGGATCGCCGAACCCGACCAAGGTCGCGCTCTATCTCGAAGAGGCGGGACTGCCGTACGAGCCGGTGAAGATCGATACCCGCAAGGGCGAGCAGTTCACGCCGGACTACCTCGAGATCAATCCGAACGGCAAGGTGCCGGCGATCGACGACAACGGCACCATCGTGTTCGACTCGAACGCCATCCTGCTCTATCTCGCCGAGAAGACGGGCAAGTTTCTGCCCCCCGCCAGCGTGCGCGGCGAGACGCTGTCCTGGCTGATGTTCGTTGCGACCGGCGTCGGGCCGTATTCGGGGCAGGCGGTGCACTTCAAGCACTTTGCGCCGAAGGAGCAGAACCACGACTACGCCCATAACCGCTACCAGTACGAGACCGACCGCCACTACAGGATTCTCGACGGCCATCTCAACGGCCGCCGTTACATGGTCGGCGACAGCTATTCGATCGTCGACATGGCGCTGTGGGGCTGGGCACGGATGGTGCCGTTCAAGCTCGGCGACGACGCCTTTACGCGGTACCCGAACGTGAAGCGGCTGGTGGACGAGATCTCGGCGCGGCCGGCGGCCGCGCGCGCCGTCGCGCTGAAGGACAAGTTCACCTTCAAGGCCGAGATGGACGACGAGGCGCGAGCCAACATGTTCAAGCACATGACCACCAAGGTGGCCTGATCGCGCCGGGACGTTGTTAGAGGCCACGCGCATGCGCGTGGCCTCTTGCTTTTAGAACTCAGGCGGCGTGGACCGTCTCGAGGAACCTCTCGACCTCGATCTTCAAGCGATTGCTGTCGGCCGACAACGACCGCGCCGCCGAGAGCACTTGCGAGGAGGCCGAGCCGGTCTCGGAGGCGCCGCGCTGCACGTCGCCGATATTGGTCGAGACGCGCTGGGTGCCCTGGGCAGCCTGCTGCACGTTGCGGGAGATTTCCCGCGTGGCTGCGCCCTGCTCTTCCACGGCGGCCGCGACCGTCGCGGAGATCTCGGACAGCCGCTCGATGGTGCCACTGATCTCCCTGATGGCGCCGACCGACTGCTCCGTGGCGGCCTGGATGTTGGCGATCTGCTGGCCGATCTCGCCGGTCGCCTTCGCGGTCTGCTCGGCCAGCGCCTTGACCTCGGTCGCGACCACGGCAAAGCCGCGACCGGCTTCGCCAGCGCGCGCGGCCTCGATGGTGGCGTTGAGCGCGAGGAGATTGGTCTGGCCAGCGATGGTGCTGATCAACTCGACCACGTCGCCGATCCGCGCCGCCGCCTTGGAGAGCTCGCCGACGCGGTCATTGGTCCTGCTGGCCTGGCCGACGGCCTCGCCGGCGATCCGGGCGGATTCCTGCACCTGACGGGCGATCTCGCCGACCGAGGAGGACAGCTCCTCGGTGGCCGAGGCGACTGCCTGCACGTTGGCGGTGGCTTCCTGCGATGCGGAGGCCACCTCGGTCGACAGATCCTGGGCGCGCGAGGCGGTCGTGGTCAGCGTGCCGGCCGAGGCCTCGAGCTCGTTCGATGCCGACGACACGGTATTGACGATCTCGCCGACGGCCTGCTCGAACTGGTCGGCGAGCCTGACCATGTCCTGCTTGCGGCTTTCGGCCTGCCGCGCCTCGAGCTCGCTCTGCTCGGCGCGCATGCGCTCGGTGTCGATCATGTTGTCCTTGAACACCTGGATCGCCTTGGCCATGTCGCCGATCTCGTCGGCCTTGCCGCGCCCGGGAATCTCGACCGCGAGATTGCCGCCGGCCAGCTGCCCCATCGCGCGCGTCATCGAGGCCAGGGGCCCGACGATGCTGCGGGCGATCAGGAAGGCGACGATGCCGCCGAACAGGATGGCGAGACCGCCTGCGACTTCCTGAACGGTCGTCGTGCTCGCGATCACGGCCTCGGCGTGGCTGCGCGAGTCCTGATAGTCCGTCTTCAGCGTCGCTTCCGCGGCCTTGAGCCTGGCGATGCTGTCGACGATCAGCGGGGCGAGGCTCTTGTGATAGATCTCGTCGGCCTGAAGCATCGCAGCCGAGGTCGTCTCGAATGCGGATTTGTAGATTCCGAGCGAGGTCTTCACGGGCGCGAGCGTGGCACGCAACTCCGTCGCTTGAGGGCTCTTTTCCAGCGCCGAAAGCCGTTGTGCCGCCCTGTCCACACTCGCCCTGAAGTTGGCCGGCCCCTGCGCATCGCGCAAGGCCAGGAAACGCCAGTTCGCGATCCGGACCAGGAGGACCCTGGATTCGAGGTCCGCGACCAGGGCCGCGGTGTCTTCATCGACGGCGGCGCGCGCCGTATCGGCCAGCTTGCTCATCTTGGCCGCCAGCTCCTCTCCGCCCGGCAGCAGAGACGCCTTGCCCGTCCTCGCTTCATTGACGGCGTCGGAGAGATTGTCGCGCAGGCGCCGCATCTTGGCGATGTCGTCGATGAGGCCGTTGTAGAGCTTCTTCCGCTCCTCCGAGAGCGCGCCTTTCGCCGCGACCTGCAACAGCTCGGTCGCCGCGGCTTCCCGCTCCTGGGCTTCCTTCATGGCGGACTCATTGGCGTCATAGACGTAGCGCAGATTGGCGCGCTGGATCGCCTGCAGATGGGTCGAGATCTCCAGCACGCGCGCCGTGCTGTCCGACAGCGCGGATTGTCTTGCAACCTGATCCTGCACCGCCTGCAAATTCCAGACGGCAACCACCGCCATCACCAGACCGACCGCCACGAGGGCCATGAAGCCTGCGTACAGGCGTCCCCTGATCCGCAAACGAAACTTCGCCATTCCCACTGTCCACCCAGATGCATGTCACTTCGAGCGGCCGAACGATTCCGGCGATGTCGCGGCCACCCCGGCAGCCTCACATCGCGTCGATGCGACTCACGCTGCACCGCGGCACAATGGGGGACACTCGTTAATTGAACCTTCAAATTGTTCGCGCGCGCAGGACCGGCCCGCACAAGACGTGCCGATTTTTATCGGCAGCCGTGCACAGCCGAGCAGAAATCCGCAGCGCCATGCAGAGTTCGGCCCACGAAGGTTTACCCGGCGCTAACCTGCTGCAATTTCCCGAGCGCGTTCTCGACCACTTCCAGCGTGTAGGGCTTCTGGACCACCGGCACCGAGGCCAGCTCCGCCGGAAGCGGCGCGCGCTCGCCATAGCCGGTCGCGAACATGAAGGGCACGCCGATCTCCTTCAGCTTGTGCGCCACCTTGATGCTGCTCTCGCTGCCGAGGTTGAGATCGAGCAGGGCAAAGCTCGGCCGGGTGCGCTCGATCGAGCGCAGCGCCTGATCGACAGTCGCGGCGGTGTCGACGTGACGGGCGCCGAGGTCGAGCAGGATGACCTCGGCGGCCATCGCGATGATCAGGTTGTCCTCGACGATCAGGGCCGTCTCGGAAATCCTGGGCTTGGCGGATTTCTGCTCTTCAATGCGCATGGCGGCTCCCGCGATGGACGGCAATAGCTGGACGAAATTGGGGGGAATGACGAATTTCGCGTGCACACCCAGAAGGTCGAAGCGAATTTCGGCATCGCCCTTGAGATCGAACGGCACCGACCGCTCGATGATCGTCGTGCCGAAGCCGCGCCGCGAGGGCGGCTGCACCGGCGGACCGCCGCTCTCCTTCCATTCGATGACGAGGCTGGAAGACGGATCGAGGCGCCAGACCACTTCGACATTGCCGGTGGAATCGGCAAGCGCGCCGTATTTGGCGGAGTTGGTCATCATCTCGTGCACGACGAGCGCCAGCGTCGCGAAAGCCTTGGGATCGAGCGCGACGTCGGGGCCGCCCATCTTCACGCGGTCGGCGCGCGAGCCGAGATAGGCGCCCGCCTCGGATTCGACCAGGGTGCGCAGCGCCACCGGTGCCCAATTGAGATTGGTGATCTGGTCATGCGCGCGCGCCAGTGCCTGGATACGGCCGCCGAGAACGCTGGCGAATTCCTCGATGCTGGTCGCGGTGTCCTTGCTCTGCGCCACTAGCGCGCGGACGAGGCTCAGGATGTTGCGGACCCGATGATTGAGCTCGGCAATCATCAGTTCCTGCCGCTCCTGCGCGCCGCGCCGCTCACGCGCGGCGAGGTCGGACAGTTGCAGGATCACCTCGAGCAGGGTGACGCGCAGGCTCTCGGCGATGCGAATGTCGGCGACCGACCACGGCTTCGATTGGCCCGCCACGGTCTCCTGCCACAGTTCGAAGCTTCTGCGCGGCGTCAGCCGGGGACCGTTGGGGCCCTCGTCATAGACCTTGTCGGGAGCACCGGCCCAGTTGACCGAGCGCGTCACCTCTCGGCGGAAGAAGATCAGGCAATCGCGCGGCGTGCGCGAGATCGGGATGGCGAGAAAGCCGGCGGCGCGGTCGCGGAAGGCCTCACCGGCGGCGTAGACCTTGGCGATCTCGGCGCTGGCGAAGATCCGGCCCGGCGAGGTGCGGTTGATGAAGGCGACGAGGTCCTTCACCTCGTCCTCCGTCGGCGTCTCACCCTCGCATGCAATCCTGTCGTCGGACCAGACCGCGACGCCGTCGCACGCGATCATCTTGCGATAGTCGCCGAGAAAATCGACGATCGCGCGCCGGCTGTGCTCGTGCGAGGCTGCGATCTCAATCAGCCGCTCCTGCACCTGGTGCGCGCGGGCCTCATAGGCGACGTCGCCCTCCCGCTCGCGCCCTTCGACGATCCAGGAGAACATCTGGCCGAACAGCTCGGACGCCGTACGCTTGTCGAACGAGATGTAACGCGGCGAATAATGATGGCAGGCGAACAGGCCCCACAGCTTACCGTCGCGCAGGATCGACACCGACATCGAGGCGGCGACGCCCATGTTGCGGAGGTATTCGATGTGGATCGGCGACACCGAGCGCAGCACGCTCATCGAGAGGTCGAGCAGTCCGGCATTGTGCGTGGCCGTCGACACCAGCGCGGCCGGCCGGGTATTGACGTCGGCGATGATGCGCAGCCAGTTGCGCTGGTAGAGCGCGCGGGCCTGCCGCGGGATGTCCGAAGCCGGATAACGCAGGCCGAAGAACGATTCGAGCCCGGCCTCCGCCGTCTCGGCGATGACCTCGCCCGATCCGTCCGGGTGAAACTGGTAGACCATCACCCGGTCGAAGCCGGTCAGCACCTTGAGCTGGCGCGCCGCCTCGCGAGCGAGATCGGTCATGCCGCGCGTCTTGCGGATGCGCTCCAGCATCAGGCGCACGAGCTCGCCGGAATTGACGCCCGGCTCGTTGACGCTGGGCTCGGCTTCCACCACGAGATAGGCGCCCGAGAAATGGATCGACAGATCGTAAAGCGGCTTGCCGGCCTGGAGCTCGACACCGAACAGACGCTCGGTCGCGTCCGGCCCTGCGAGATGATCGACACGGTTGCGGATCGTCTCGACCGCCGCTTCCGAGATCACGCTCGATAACGGCCGCTGCAACAGATCGGCGACGTCGGCCCCGAGGAAGCTGCCGGCATTGTCCGAGGCCATGCAGATCGTGAAGTCCGAGAGCACCGCGAGCAGGAAGCCGAAGGGCTGCACACTGCCGGGAACGTGGATCGGCTCCCGATCGCAATTGGTGAGATTGACGGCCTCGTTCATGCCCGGTCCGCCGCCCGCTCGAACGCCGCGAAGGCCGCGCGCGCCGCTTCGATCACCTCATCCTCGTCGCTGACCTCTTCGCTTTGCAGCTTCGACAGGAAGCTCTGCCAGAGCCGCTTGCCCGCGCCATGGCTCAGATAGCTGGTCGCCTCCGTGATGCGCGGGTCGGCGGCGTCGGCGACCTCCTTCAGCAGGAACTTGGCTCCGAGCCGGGAGCCTTCCAGCACATACATGGTGCCGAGCATCCCGCCGGACGTCAGCGGCGGCACGGACACGGTGGGTTGCGCGGCACTGCCGAGCCGTCCGAGATCGGCCGCGATCGCGGCGCTACGCGACCGCTCCGGCCAATCCGGAAACATGCTGGCGACGCCTGCGTCGACGAGCGCCGCTTCAAGCGGAAGTAGCGCGCCAGCGCTGGCTTGAAGAAAGCGACGATAGCCCGCCACGACGGTCAGATCGAACGATGAAAGCTGCGCATCGAGCTCCCGGTGAGCAGCCGCAGTCGCATCTCTCAGTCGATCACGGAGTCCTGGGAAGCTGCGGCCCACCCGTGTCGAAACGTCCGAAGCCCCAACCAGCATGAAATTCCCAAACGCGCGCGATGCCGGGGGCGCAATTGCCCCGGAAGCGAAGGAAACGCCGGCGGAACCCAAAAGGTTCCGCCGGACCGGCCACCTCCCTCGTCATTTCCTCCGCCGGGGCTTATGCAGCTCGTACACGATCTCCGCCCGGGTCATCCCAAAGTCCAGCAACTCCCGCTCGGTCATCGCGGCGAGCTGATACCGAGCCCGGGACCGCTCGCGCCTGATACGGACGGTCCCGGCCAGCGCCTGCCAGGCGCGCACGAGCATCGACATCTGTGCAGGATGAGATCGGTCGGCGGACTCTGCATGCGATCCACTCAGCTCGCAGGCCTCAGCAGTGCCTGCGGAAAAGGACCGAGCGCCTTCTCGGTCAGGATCGAGTCGCAATATTCCCGGATCTCCTTGATCTTGCCGTCCTCCAGGCGAAACACGAGACAATAGTCGTTGTCGTAGCGCACGCCCGCGGGGGTGACGTTGTCGCCCTTGGCTTCCACCACGACGATATCGCCATCGGCAATGAAGCGATCGGCGACGGTGCGCGTGCGGTCACGCAGGCGGGTGCGGACATAGCCGTGCAGATCGTTGAGGATCGACTCCTTGCCGGCAAAGGTGCGCGACCAGGAATACTGCCCGGTCACGATCCATTGGGCGTCGTCGGCGAGGCTTGCGGTGAACAGCGCGCGGTCGCGCGCGGCGGGATCAGGGTCGGCGGCCGCGGCAAAGATATCCTGCAGCAGTTTCTTGTTGGTGCTCGCGCTCATGGCGGCATCTCCTTGTGTGACAACGCCGAGATGATCGTCGAACAATTGGCATTCTTCAAATCGATATAGAGCATGATATCTATTCACCTTATGAATTTGAATTCGCTTGACCTCAATCTGTTGACCGCCCTCGACGCATTGCTGCGCGAGGCCAATGTCAGCCGCGCGGCCATGCGCATCGGCCTGTCTCAGCCGGCGACGAGCCACGCGCTGCAGCGCCTGCGTGACATCTTCGGCGATCCGCTGCTGGTGCGCACCGGCGCACGGATGGAGCTGACGCCGCGAGCGCTGGCCCTGCGCGTGCCGCTGGCGCAGGCGCTCGACCAGGTGCGCGGGCTGTTCGTGCCGGAGGATTTCGACGCGGCGCGCAGCGAGCGGCAATTCCGCCTGATGATGCCGGATCTCGCGGTCGAGCTGTTGATGCCGCCCTTGATGGAGAAGGTGACGCGCGCCGCCCCCAACGTCCGCATCGACGTGGTGCCGTGGCGCGGATCGGCGATCTTCCATGCCGAATTCGCCCGCACCATCGACCTCGTGATCTCGATCGGCAACGCCTTCAAGGGTTTCCACCGCCAGCTGCTCTATACCGACAGCGACGCGCTGGCCGTGCGCCGCGGCCATCCGATCGGCGCGAAGCTGAAGCGGCGGGAGACGTTCCTGGCGGCCCGCCATGTCGGCGTGATCATTCGCGGCGGCAATGAGGATCTGATTGACCCCTGGCTGCGCACCAAGGGGATCGAGCGGCACATCGCCCTGGTGGTGTCAGGCTATCTCGAAGCGCTGCACGTCGCTGCCCGCACCGATCTCGTCGCCTTCGTGCCGCGCCGGCTGATCGCAGCGCTGTCGAAGCAACTCGGCCTCGTCACGGTGACGCCGCCGCTCGACCCGGGGATCGACGAGCAGTTCATGTTCCATCCAACCCGCGCGCAGATGGACCCGGGCTCGATCTGGCTGAGAAGGCTGATGCTGGAGACGGGACGGGAATTGGAGCAAGCCAAGCGCAAGCTCCCGTAGGGTGGGCAAAGCGAAGCGTGCCCACCACTTGTGCGGCAATCTTGGAAGCATGGTGGGCACGGCGCTGCGCGCCTTTGCCCACCCTACAAGAGCTTTGCTGCTCCCTACGCCTTCTGCGCTTCCATCACCTTGCGGACCGCAGGCCGGTCCGACATGCGCTTGAAATGGTCGGCGATCTTCGGCGTGGCATTGATGTCGACGCTGTCGCCTTCGAGCCAGGTCGAGAGCGTGTAGAGATAGGGATCGCAGATCGTGAACTGCTCGCCCATCACCCAAGGCCCCCTGAACATCTTCTGCTCCATCAGGGAGAAGCAGGCGGCCATGGTCTGCGGGACCTTCGCTTTCATGTCGGCGAACGAGCTTTCCTGCGTCGCCCAGCGCGCGCCGCGCATCTTGTGGGCGTGATTGATGTGCACGGTCGAGCAGAGATAGGAATTGAACGACTGCACCTGGGCGAAATCGAAGGGATCGTCGAGCGGCGCGAGCTTCGCCTTGGGGAAGACTTGCGCGAGGTAAGCCAGCATCGCCGGCGTCTCGGTCAGGACGCCGCGATCGGTCACCAGCGCCGGGACGCGGCCCTTCGGGTTGATGGCGAGATAGGCCGGGCTGTTCTGCTGGTTGTCCTTGAAGCTCAGCCGTTCGGCCGTGTAGTCGGCGCCCGCCTCCTCCAGGGTGATGTAGGTGGCGAGCGCGCAGGTGCCGGTGGCGTAGTAGAGCTTGAGCATGTCGGACCTCATGGGAAAGCCGGAAAATAACGGCTGTCGCCCCCGAGGTCCATAGCACGATATCCTCTTCGCAGTTGCCCACCGCCGCCCGCCTGTGCGAAGACGCCTCCAATCGGAGGGGCATTCTCATGACCGTACTCATCGCCGGTGGCGGTATCGGCGGATTGACGCTTGCGCTGAGCCTGCACGGGATCGGCGTTCCCGCAAAAGTGTTCGAGAGCGTCGCGGAATTGAAGCCGCTCGGCGTCGGCATCAACGTGCTGCCACATGCGGTGCGCGAGCTGATCGAGCTCGGCCTGATGGAGAAGCTGGACGCCAGCGGCGTGCGGACGCGCGAGCTCGCCTATTTCTCCAAGCACGGCAAGCCGATCTGGAGCGAACCGCGGGGCCTCGAAGCCGGCTACAAATGGCCGCAATTCTCGATCCATCGCGGCACGCTCCAGCAGCTCCTGCTCGACACTGCCGTCGAGCGGCTCGGCCGCGAGAACATCCTCACCAGCCATCATCTCACCGGCTGGACCGAGACCGCCGATGGCGTGCACGCCGATTTCATCGACAGGGCGACCGGCAAGGCCGCAGGCGGCTACGATGGCGCGATCCTGATTGCCGCTGACGGCATCCATTCCGCCGTGCGAGAAAAGCTCTATCCCGGCGAAGGCCCGCCGATCTGGAACGGTCGCATCCTCTGGCGCGGCGTCACGCCGGCGAAAGCCTTCCTCACTGGCCGCACCATGATCATGGCCGGGCACGAGATCCTGAAATTCGTCTGCTATCCGATTTCGAAGGCGCCGGACGAAGCGGGCAATCATCTGATCAATTGGGTCGCCGAGCGCCACATGCCGCCGACCTATCAATGGCGCCGCGAAGACTATAACCGTACCGCGCGCCTCGAGGAGTTTCTGCCCTGGTTCGAAAGCTGGCGGTTCGACTGGCTCGACGTGCCCGGCCTGATCAGGAACTGCCCGCATGCCTATGAATATCCGCTGGTCGACCGAGATCCGGTGTCGCAATGGACGTTCGGCAAGGTCACGCTGATGGGCGATGCCGCGCACCCCATGTATCCGATCGGCTCGAACGGCGCCTCGCAGGCGATCCTCGATGCCCGCACCATCACGCGCGAGATTTTGGTGCATGGACCCACCCAAGCCGCGCTGCTCGCCTACGAAGCCGAGCGGCGGCCCGCGACCACCGACCTCGTCCTGCTCAATCGCAAGAACGGCCCGGAGCAGGTGATGCAGCTGGTCGAGGAGCGCGCGCCTGACGGCTACGACGTCGTCACCGACGTGCTGTCGCAGCAGGAGCTGGAAGACATCGCCGCCAACTACAAGCGCGTCGCGGGATTCCAGGTGGAAGCGCTGAATGCGAAGCCGGCGATTGTAAGCAAGTACGCGCGCGCAAGGACGTGAGTTCTGCACAAGGCGAGGTGCGCATGACTGTGCTCGCCCCTTGCGGGAGAGGACAGCGACGCCGGTAGACACGGCCTCACTTGGGTGAGGGGTATGTCTCCGCTCATTCGTCTCCCAGTTTGAATCGCTGAGACACACCTCTCATCCGACACTTCGCGCCACCTTTTCCCACAAGGCGAGAAGGAAGCGAGCCTGCGTCGAAGTCGTCTACTTCACCACCCTCGCCGCTTCCAGCAATCGCTCAGTCGCGCTCGCTGTCGCCAACACGGTGCCGTCCTCCGACATCAGTTTGCCCTCGACAAAGGCAATGGTCTTGCCGAGCTGCGTCACCTGGGCTTCGCCGATGATCGGTCCGGGCTTGGCCGGACTGAGGAAATTCACGGTCATGCTGATGGTCGTGGTGTAAAGCCGGCCGTCGCTCATCACCAGCACCGCCGGCCCCATCGTGTCGTCAAGCATCGCCGAGAGCATGCCGCCCTGGATGAAACCTGCGGGGTTGCAAAACTCCGGCTTGCCGTCGAAGCCGAGCCTGATCCAGCCCTCCTGCGGGCGCGCATCGAGGAGGCGCCAGCCCAGCAGTTCGGCGCAGGGCGGCCTTGGAAAGTTGTCGAGCGCTGTTTTGACCATGCGAACCTCCGTTGCCCATCATGGATAGTCCAGGGCTGCTGACAACCTGGTGTCAGCAACCATCATCCCGCATCGCGGCAGGTGAAGACCTGCACGTTCCGGCGAGACCCGCGGCTTCCGCGCAAATTAAGGTCATTTCAACCAAACGGCTTCACGGC